>NZ_CP129614.1:0-4800000 GCF_030486425.1 Nocardia sp. PE-7
ACCGACGATCGGCAGGGCACGCAGGCGGGTGGTCGTCCGGGGACGGGCGCGCCCCCGGCATGATCATCGGGTGAGTCGATTCGGCAGCGGCGGTGTAGTGCGACGGTTACGTCGCCTGCCCGCCGCTGTCGGCTATCTGGTGGTCGGCGGGCTGACCGGGGTCGCGTCGTTGTTCGCGGTGGTCGCGCTGGCGATCGTCGCGGCCGCGAGCCTGATCGGGATCGGGATTCCCGCGTGGCCGGAGGCGGTCAAGCTGATCCGGCCACTGCTCGGCGTCGAGCGGCGCAGGGCGGGCAAACGGCTCGGCACGCCGATCGTGCCCGCCTATCAGCCGTTGACCGGCGACCTGCGTCATCAGCTCGCGACGCTGGCCGCCGACCCGGCGAATCGTCGTGATCTCGCCTGGCTGGCGCTGCACGCGATCATCGGATTGCCACTGGCCGCGCTGGCGGTGGCGGTGCCGCTGAGCGCGGTGCAGCACCTGGCCGTGTCGAGCTACTGGGGCGCGGGGGGCCGGGGTGCGGTGTCGAGCGGCGGCATCGTCATCGATTCCTGGACCGCCGCCGTGGTGAGCGCGGCGATCGGCATCGTCTACGGCGCCCTCGCGCTGCGGGCGCCCGAGGCGGCGACCGCGCAGGCCCGGGTGGCGGCCGCCTTGCTCGCACCGGATGAGAACGCCCTGCTGGCCGATCGGGTCGCCGAACTGACCGCGACCAGGGCCGCCGCGTTGGACGCGCACGGCGCCGAACTGCGCCGCATCGAACGCGATCTGCACGACGGCGCCCAAGCCAGGATCGCGGCGGTGATCATGCAACTGGGGCTGGCCGAGCAATTGCGCGAGCGTGATTCCGCGGCCGCCGATCGAATGGTGCGGACCGCGCAGGACACGGCTTCGGCCGCCCTGGCCGAACTCCGCGACGTGGTGCGCAGCGTCTATCCGCCGGTGCTCTCGGATCGGGGCCTGAACAGCGCCGTTTCCGCGCTGGCCGCGCGTAGCCCGATCCCGTGCGTGCTCGAGACGAACGGCATCACCCGACGGCCGATGGCAGTGGAGGCCGCCGCCTATTTCGTGATCGCCGAGGCCATCGCCAATGCGACCAAACACTCCGGCGCCGCCACGCTGTCGATCGAACTGGGCGGGCCGCCCGATCTGCTCACCGTCGAGATCCGCGACGACGGCGTGGGTGGAGCGCGGGTGACCGACGGCGGTGGTCTGGCCGGTATCCGGCGCAGGGCCGAGGCGCTCGACGGGCAGATGACGCTGAGCAGCCCCGCCGGTGGGCCTACTGTGGTGCGGGTGGAGTTGCCGTGCGGGTCGTGATCGCCGAGGACGACGCCCTCCTTCGGGAAGGCCTCGCCCTGCTGTTGAAGACGGCCGGAATCGACGTGGTCGCCGCCGTCGACAACGCCGATGATTTCCTCGCGATCGTCCGCGCCGACCGCCCGGACGCGGTGGTGGTGGACGTGCGGCTCCCGCCCACCTTCACCGATGACGGCCTGCGCGCCGCGGTACACGCCAGGACCGTCCACCCGGGGCTGCCGGTGCTCGTCCTGTCCTCCTATGTGGAGGACAGCTACGCCTCCGAACTGCTCGGAGACGGGGGCGGCGGCGTCGGGTACCTGCTCAAGGAACGGGTCGGCAAGGTCGACCGGTTCCTCGAGTCACTGCACCGCGTCGCCGCCGGTGGCACCGCGATGGACCCGGAAGTGATCGCGCAACTCTTGGTGCGCCGCAAGGCCGACGATCCGCTGTCCACGCTGACCGCCCGCGAACGCGAAGTGCTCGCGCTGATGGCCGAAGGCCAGGACAACTCCGCCATCGCGGCACGCCTCGTCGTCACCGAAGGCGCTGTGCTCAAACACATTCGCAGCATCTTCGCCAAGCTCGGCCTCGCCGCCGACGAATCGGGCCACCGCCGGGTTCTCGCCGTCCTGGCCTACCTGGACTCGCGGCCCGGATCGTCCTGACAGGTCAGGTCGGTCTCGGGCAGCGTGCCGTCGCGGAGATAGGCGTTGACCGTCGTGTCCACGCAGGTGTTCGGGTAATTGCCGTAGATCCAGTGCACCGCAACGTCTTCCAGGGTCACCATGCGTGAGCCCGTCATTGCCCGGTGCATGACCTGCGCGCCCGCATGGGTCGTGCGGGTGTCGCCGGTGGACTGGACGATCAGGCTCGGCACCGCATTGTCGATCACGGTCGGCGGCTCGACCGGGGGCGCCCAGAACGCACACGGCGGGATGTTGTTCGCGAACGCGCCGAACAGCGGTTGATCGGCACGGCTCGCCTCGATATTGCGCCGGTACCAGGCCGGATCGCGCGGCACTTCCACATCGCCGCACAGGACGGCCAACGCCGGTGAGTAGTCGCGTGGCTGCGCGGTGAGCATGAAGGCGAGGGAGGCGGCCAGCCCGGGTTCGGGCCGGACCTCCATGCCGTCGGCGGCGTCGGCGAGTTGCCGGATCTGGCGCGCCAGCAGCGGATAGTTGCGCGGGTCGTCGAGCCCGCGATAGAGCACCATCGGCAGGCTGTGTTCGTCGACGGTGAACTCCCCGATCCGGATCGGCGTCTCGTTCGCGCGACGGACCATGTCCTGCACGGTCGCCCTGACCGCGAAACGATCAGCGCCGAAAAGGAACTCGGCGTTGTGCGCGGCGACCCAGTCGGCCCAGCGGTCGAACGCCGCCTCGTTGACCGGGCCCATGGCACGGATCATCCCGACCGATCCGTAGTGCTCGGGGTCGACGGCGCTGTCGAGGACGAATCGGTCGCTGCGCTCGGGAAACAGCTGGGCGAAGACCGCGCCGAGGTAGGTGCCGTAGGAGGTGCCGAAGTAGCTGATCCGGTCTTCGCCGAGGGCGGCACGGATGACGTCCATATCGCGGGCGGTATTGCGCGTGGTGATGTGACTCAGCCGAGGCCCCTCGTTCGCCGCGCACAGTGCGGCGAGTTCCGCTTGCTGGGCAACGCTTTCGGCGAAACCGACACCGTCGAGACCGGCGGATTCCAGCCCGAACCCGTGCTGCCAGCGGCAGTTCACCGGAGTGGAGCGGCCGATGCCGCGCGGATCCATGCCGATCAGGTCGTAGCGGTCACGGACGTCGGAGCTCATCCCCTCACGCACGTCGATCATCAGGTCGAGACCGGGAGCGCCCGGGCCGCCCGGATTGGACAGCAGTACGCCGCGCCGTTTCGCCGGGTCCGTGGCGGGGAGCCGGGAGATGGCTACGGTCATCGTTTCCGCCTGTGGCGCCGAGTAGTCCACCGGCACGGTCACCTCCGCGCATCGGGCACCCGCCGGATCGAGGCGGGGATCATCGCAGGGTTGCCAGGTGAGCGTCTGGTGGCGGAAGCGTTCGAGCGGGTCGATGTCGGCCGATGCTGTGGTAGCGGTGAGTAATCCGGCGGCGATCGCGGAAACCGCGACGGCGATGAGCGCACGTCTCACGAGGCGCACACCACCGTGTCGAAGGCCCGCTCGACAACCTCTGCCTGCTCCTTGCTGCTCGGCAGCTCGTTCACGGTGATGGTTATCGCGACGCCGTCGGCGGTGACGCCGGTACGGGTGTCGAATCCGGGGATGCTGCCGCCGTGGGCGACGGTCTTCCTGCCGCACGAGGTGGTCTGCTCTACCAGGCCCAAACCGTAACCAGCCGAGGGCATTCGGTCGAACGGCACCGTCTGGCGCATCTGTTCCAGTTGCGCCGCGGGCAGCAGCTTGCCGTTCAGCAGGGCGAGGAAGAAGCGGTTCAGATCCGAGCCGGTGGCGATCATCGCACCCGCGGTATCTCCCCAGGAGGGATCGAAATCGGTGAAATCGATACGGGCGCCGTCGATCTGCTGGTAGCCGCGCGGGTGTGGTGTGCGCAATCCGATGTCGCCGGCAGCGGGAAAGTAGGTGTCGCGCAGGCCGAGCGGCTCGATGATCCTGGTGCTGATCTCGGTCGCGGCGGGGCGACCGGTGACCTGCTCGATCAGCATGCCGAGCAGGATGTAGTTGGTGTTGGTGTAGACCGAACGGGCGCCGGGTTCGTACTGCGGCGGCATCGTCATCGCGATGCCGACCAGCTCGGCAGGCGAGAAATGGCGCAGGCGGATGACTTCCGGGTCGGGCGCGATCTGCTGCGTGCCGGGAGCGGCGCGCAGGTTGGGATCGCCACCGGCCAGGTAGTCCGGGAGGCCGCTGGTGTGCTGGAGCAGTTGGCGCACGGTGATCCGAGCGCCGTCATTGCCGTTGCCTCGGACGACACCGGGTAGGTACCGCGCGACGGGACCATCGAGGTCGACCTTGCCCTCGGCGACCAACTGCATGACCACGGTCGCGACGAAACTCTTGGTGTTGCTGCCGATACGGACGTACGCGTCGTCGGGAATCGGTGCGCCGGTAGCGATATCGCCGACCCCGGCGGTGATGGTCTGCTCACCTGCCGCGTCGGTGATCACGGCCTGGGCGCCGGGGAATCCCGCCTGCACCACCGATTCGAGCGCCTGCCGGATCTCGGGACGATCAGGTTGCGCCGCGGTGGCGCTGTTCTCGGGCCCGCACGCCGTGACGGCGAGTAGTGCGAGCAATCCGGTTCCGGCCGCGAAGGCACGCAGTGACTTACTCGAAAAAGTGGTGTTGAGCTGCATGATTCGAGCCTATGAACGGGCGTGGGCCGTGCCTATGCCGTGCGCGCCCGAATCGAAGGTGGTGCCAGCACTACCGATCCGAGGGTGGGGTAGGTGAAGCGACCAAGGGGAGAACGAACCCACCCCTAGGGGTGGCTGTTCGAACCGCTGCGCCGCAATAACTTCGAGATATCGAAATCGCCCGCGTCAGGAGAAACAACATGCGCATCAAATCCACTATCGCCGCCGCTCTGCTGGCCGTCGCGACCGTCGCCGGGGTGTCGGCGGTCGGTGCGGGCAGTGCTGCCGCGGCGCCGTACGGAACCTATTACGGCACGTACTACGAGCTCTACCAGTGCCGCGCGGCCGGGGAGGATCCCTACACCGGCGGGTACTACTGGGAGTGCACGGAGACCTGGGACGGCTGGGATTTGTACATCTGGTACTGACACGAAAACGGGAAGTCCGAAAACTCTTCGGACTTCCCGTTTTTCGTTGGACTATCGGCTCAGTGGCCGGATTCCTTCAGCCGGGTGAAGGACTCGTCGATGATCTTCTCGGCCTCGGCGCGACCCAGCCACTCCGAACCCTCGACGTACTTGCCGGGCTCGAGATCCTTGTAGCGCTCGAAGAAGTGCTTGATCGCCGACAGTTCGAACTCCGAGACGTCGCCCAGGTCCTGGATGTGGTCCCAGCGCGGGTCGCCCGCGGGCACGCACAGCACCTTGTCGTCGCCGCCGGCCTCGTCGGTCATCCGGTACACGCCGACCGGGCGGGCCTCGACGATCACGCCGGGGAATACCGACTCGGGCAGTAGCACCAGCGCGTCGAGCGGGTCGCCGTCCTCGCCGAGAGTGTTCTCGATGAAGCCGTAGTCGGCCGGGTAGCCCATGGAGGTGTACAGGTACCGGTCGAGCTTGACCCGGCCGCTCTCGTGATCGACCTCGTACTTGTTCCGAGAACCCTTGGGAATCTCGATGGTGACGTCGAACTCCACGCCATCTCCTTGTTCGTTCGGTGCTGGTCTGTGCCGAATCGCCAGATCGTTCTGGGGAACCGTTGCGCAACGAGGATAGTGTGGTGTGCTGGTACACCGGTGCGGCAGGCGGCTGTAGTCGCGCAGTCGAGGCGTGTCGGGCGGCGTTGAGGGAGACACGGGCGTGGTCGGTACAAGCGGCAGCAATCCGGGATCGCAGGTGCACAAGCGCCGCGGGTCCCGTTGGATCTGGTTGTCGGCGGTGATCGTCGCGCTGTTGGTGATCGCGGGCGGTTTCGCGGCGATCGCACGGCCGTGGACACCGGAATTCCGGCACGGCGGGCTCACGGTGGCGCCGCCGCCGGATACGGGTCAGGTGTTTCCCGAGGTGGCGCCCGCTCGGTCGGACGCGCCCGCGCCGACGGCGGCGGGAATCGCCGCGGCGCTCGCTCCGGTGGTCGGCAACCCTGATCTCGGTGCGTTCGCGGGTCAGGTGAGCGATCCGGGCAGCGGGGCGGTGCTGTGGAGTCAGGACCCGACCAAGGCGATGATTCCGTCGTCGACGGCGAAGATCATGCTGGTCGCGGCCGCATTGCTCACACTGCCCGATGATCAGCGGGTGGCCACGAAGGTGCTCGCCGGTGCACCCGGCGAGCTGGTGCTGGTGGCCGGCGGGGATCCCACGCTGACCACCCGCGCCACCGGCGGTTACTACACCGACGGCGCGCGGATCTCAGATCTGGCCGCGCAGGTGCGGGCCGCGGGGACGCAGGCGAAGGCGATCGTGGTCGACACCTCCGCCTACGCGGGGCCGACGATGGCGTCGGGCTGGGATCCGGTCGACATTCCGGAAGGGTCGATCGCGCCGATCGAACCGATCATGCTCGACGGTGGCCGGTTCGATCCTTCGGCCGACTATTCCCCGCGCACCGCGAACCCCGCGCTCGACGCGGGTCGGGCACTGGCCGCCGAGCTCGGTATCGATCCCGGCGCCGTGCGGGTCGGTCCGGCTGCGCAGAGCGGGGTCCAGCTCGCGAAGGTCGAATCGGCTCCTTTGCGAGTTCGACTGCACGACATGATGATTCACTCCGACAATGTGCTGGCCGAGACCATCGGACGCGAGCTGGCGGTGGCGTCGGGACAGGCGGCCTCCTTCGCCGGTGCGGTGGCGGCTACCTCGGCGGCCCTGACGGCGGCCGGATTCGATGTCACCGGGCTGCATCTTGCTGACAACAGCGGGCTTTCGGTCGATGACCGGGTGACGCCGAAGCTGCTCGATTCGATCATCGCCACCGCCGCCGAGCCGACGGGCGCCGCGGCGGTGGCGCCCGCCGGAACACAGGCCAAGCCCGAAAACGACCCGCGCGCAGCGGCTCTCGCGCCGATGCTGGACTACCTGCCCGTCGCGGGCGGCACCGGCACGCTCGCACCGCGCTTCGTCACCCAGAACCGGCAGGGCGCGGGGTGGGTGCGGGCCAAGACCGGAACTCTGAGTGTGGCCAGCGCGTTGGTCGGATATGTACTCGACCGCGACGGTCGGGTGCTCACCTTCGCACTCATGTCGAACGACCGGTTGCCGGAGCTCAGCAGGCCGGCGCTCGACGCGGTGGCGGGTGCCCTGCGCAACTGCGGATGCTCGTAGAGAACGGGTGGTTTATGACCGACAAGACCGAGCGCAAGAGTTCCGGCTTCAGTGGAGCGGTGGATTGGCCGTTGGCCGCGCGGACCGGGGCGCTGCTGGCGCCCTCCGGGCCGCGCGCGTCCAGGGCCACGGCGCAGCAGGTCGTCGCCGAGTTGGCGTCGGCCTCGGTGCTGGCGGAACTGCCGGTCCGTGAGGTCAGCGGGTTGCTCGACGATCGGCCGGTACCCGAGGCGCGGATCGTCGACCGGCCGGGCTGGATCGCCGCGGCCGCCGATTCGATGGCGGTGCTCACCGGCACCGAATTTGCGGACGGCGGCGGCAAGTTCGTCGGGAAGCCCGCTGGTGTCCAGGCCGGGACCATGCTGGCGTTCCTGTCCACCGCGATTCTCGGGCAGTACGACCCGTTCACCGGCGAGGACGGCACATTGCTGCTGGTCGCGCCCAATATTCTCGGCGTCGAGCGGGCGCTGGGCGTCGATCCGAGCGACTTCCGGTTGTGGGTGTGCCTGCACGAGGTGACGCATCGGGTGCAGTTCTCGTCGGCGCCCTGGTTGGCCGGGTATATGCGCACCAACGTCGACATCTTGAGCGAGGTCGGCGAGGAACCGATGAGCGAGCTGCTCACCCGGTTGGTCGGCGAGGTGCGGTCGCGGCGCAACGGTGACAACGCCGACGATCCGAACAGCCGGGGCGTGGTGGGGCTGTTGCGTGCGGCCCAGGCGCCGCCACAGCGCGAGGCGCTGGATCGGCTGTTGATGCTCGGCACGCTGCTCGAAGGGCACGCGGATCATGTGATGGACGCCGTCGGACCCGCGGTGGTGCCCACGGTCGCCGATATCCGGGCGGCCTTCGATCGGCGCAGGCAGCGGCCGTCGAATCCGGTTCAGCGGCTGCTGCGGGCGCTGCTCGGGGTGGACGCGAAGGTCGCGCAGTACGTCCGGGGCAAGAAGTTCGTGGACGCGGTGGTCGAACGGGTGGGGGTCGCGGAGTTCAACACGGTGTGGACGAACGCGGACACACTGCCGCTGCTCGACGAGGTCGACGAGCCCGAGCGGTGGATTCGCCGGGTGCTGGGGTAGATGAGGGAACCGGGCGGTATCCGGCTGCCGGAGACGGCGGCGGTGCTCGCTGTGCGGCGAGGGGTGCGGGAGTGGGTCCTCGCGCAGGGTGGCCGGCGGCCGGTGGTCGTCGGGTTGTCGGGTGGAGCCGATTCGTTGGCCTTGGTGGCCGCCGCTGTCATCGAGGCCGGGGAAGTGACGGCCGTCGTGGTCGATCATCGGTTGCAGGACGGTTCGGCGGAGGTCGCGGAGAAGGCGGCTGAGCGGGCGAGGGCGCTCGGGTGCGCGGCGGCGGTGGTCGTTCCGGTCGAGGTGGGGCGCGAGGGTGGGGTAGAGGCGGCCGCGCGCGCGGCTCGGTACGAGGCGCTGGAGTCGGTGCGGGCGGGTCGGCCGGTATTGCTCGGGCACACGCTCGACGATCAGGCCGAGACCGTGTTGCTCGGGCTGGCGCGCGGGTCCGGTGGGCGGTCGATTCAGGGGATGGTGGCGTGGAAACCCCCGTGGGGGCGGCCGTTGCTCGGGGTGCGGCGGGCCCAGACGGTACGGATGTGTGCGGATCTGGAGATCGAACCGTGGGATGACCCGCACAACGCCGACCTCAGATACACGCGAGTGCGAGTCCGCAACGAAGTGCTCCCGCTGCTCGAACAGGTGCTGGGCGGTGGCGTGGCCAAGGCGCTGGTTCGCACCGCCGATCAGCTCCGGGAGGACGGGGCGGTCCTCGATGGCTACGCCGACGAACTGCTGCGGACGGCACGCTCGCCGGGCAGTGTCACCGGCGACAACGATCGACCCACTGTCTCGATCGAGATCCTGGCCACTGCGCCGCCCGCACTGCGTCGCCGGGCCGTGCGCGCCTGGCTCGCCGATCAAGGCGTCACCGGGCTCATGAATGCCCATTTACAGGCGATCGACGAGCTGGTGAGCAACTGGCGCGGGCAGGGCGGGGTGGCCGTGGGAGGCGGGCCGAGGGACCACAGGTTGGTCGTGACGCGCGAACATGGCACGCTGGCGGTGCGAGCACAGCCGCGCATTTGATGCCACGAAGGGACACCCACTTCCGTGTACGGAGACGACATCGCATCGGTGCTGATCACCGAAGACGAGATCAAAGCCAAGATCGAGGAACTGGCCGAACTCGTCGCCAAGCGATACCCGCCCGATTCCCCCGAAGGTGACCTCCTGCTGATCTGCGTCCTCAAGGGCGCGATCTTCTTCATGACCGACTTCGCCAGGGCGCTGTCGATTCCCACCCAGCTCGAATTCATGGCCGTGTCGTCCTACGGTTCGTCCACCTCGTCCTCGGGCGTCGTGCGCATCATGAAGGACCTGGACAAGGACATCGCGGGCCGCAACGTCCTCATCGTCGAGGACATCATCGACTCGGGTCTGACCCTGTCCTGGCTCAAGCGCAACCTGTCCACCCGCAACCCGGCCTCGCTGGAAGTAGTCACCCTGCTCCGCAAGCCCGACGCCTTGCGCACCCCCGTCGACGTGGCCCACGTGGGCTTCGACATCCCCAACGAATTCGTCGTCGGCTACGGCCTCGACTACGCCGAGCGCTACCGCGACCTCCCTTACATCGGCACCCTCAACCCGGCGGTGTACTCCTAGTTTGTTGTCCGCGAGCCGACAACCCGCAGCAAGGCGCGGATGTCGGCTTCGATGATTCGGAACAGCACGTAGGACACGACGAACCCGATCACCCCGCCCACGCAGATAGCGCGGAGTGGGGTGGTGGTCGTTCGTAGGTCCTCGACCGGCAAGAATGTCGCTCCGATACCCGCGACGAGCGGAATCGACGCTGCGGCGATCAAGTACCGGTGGCAGTGGACGATCAGACCTGTCAGTGCCCGCCCGTCGCTGCGGAAGTCCTCACCGTGGTGCAGGAACAAAGGGTATGTGCAGCGCGTGAGATAGAGCGTGATCAGGAAGAACGGGTAGGTCATCGCAATGGCCGCGCAGATCGCCGCCGCGAGCGCGAAGTGAAGCGCAGTCCGGATAGTCAGACCGTTGCCCGCGAGCCCGATTGTCGCCGCGAATACGGCGGCCGCCGACAGCCACAGGATGAAGGCTATCGCGACAGCCTGGTTGCCCAGGCGCAAGGAATCTCGGCGGGCACGGTCGAGCGAATGGTAGCCCCTGCCCGAACGCAGCCGCCGGGGGGCAATCAGGAGCCGTCTGGCCAGGTAGATCAAGATTGCGGCGCCGAAAGCGAAGAACGCCACGTTCGTGACACCTGCGACTCTCAGCAACGTGCCACGGGTGCTCGGATCGAGCCGGTCGACGATCAATGCGGTGTTCAACTGTGCGTTATAGAGCGCGGCCAGCAAGTTGGGGATGGCGATTGACAAAGCCACTATGGGAAACAGGAACGGTCGCAATCTGATTCGCCAACTATTCGGTGGTGGATCTACCAGATCACGAGCGTGCGCATCCTGGCACAGGTCGAACTGTGTAGCGAGAACGCCTCCGTCGGGCCATCGGTCGGTTCGATCCGGCTCGAGGCATCGGAGCAAAACCCGACGGAGTGCAGGCGGGCAGTCCGGCGGGAGCTGTTGTAGTGCAGTAGGACTCACGCCCGCGCTGCGTGAGGTGAGCATCGCGTCGAGTCTGGTCTGATCGCCCCATGCCGGGTCGTCGGCGCCGGTGTCGTCGAACGGCTTCGTGCCGGTGAGCAGTTCCCACAGCAGCACCCCCAGCGAGAAGAGATCGGAGCGAGCTTCGAGGTCGGCGGGGCTGCGGTCGTGGCCGGGATGGCTGGCCTCGAGCTGTTCGGGCGACATGTACGCGAGCGACCCGCCGAAATACGAGAGCGGGCTGGTACCGGCGTTCTCGCTGAAGCTGATGTTGAAATCGGCGAGCTTGGGCACACCCTCGGCCGTGAGCAGCACGTTCGCCGGCTTCACATCACGGTGGAGCACACCCCGGTCGGCCGCGTGATCCAGCGCCGCGGCCAGCCGACGACCCAGCCAGGCCACGGTGTCGGGCCAGCTGAGTTCGGCGATCTCGCGGCGCACGCTCGAATCGGCGGGACGGATTTCGCCCTTCTCCGTCATCGCCGCGTCGATCGCGTCGAGCAGGAGTCGGCCGCTGCGTTCGGCGGGTGGGGTCGCGCGGACCCAGCGCAGCAGGCCGAGCAGGGTGCCGCCGGGCAGGAACTGCATGTACAGCAGGCGCAGGCGGGGTGAGCCGTCGTCGGGCGGATCGAGCACCAACTGGTCGAAGACTCGCACGATGTAGGCGTGATCGAGCTGGGCCAGGGTTTGTGGCTCGGTGCCGCTGTCGGCGGAGATCTTCACCGCGACCAAGCGCTGCATCGAGCGCTGCCGGGCCAGGAAGACCCGGGCGAACGCCCCTGAACCGAGCTCGGTGAGCAGCTCGAAGTCGCCTATTCGCGCGCCCACCTCGAACCGGTCGAGCCCGCGACGAACGGTGGGGTGCATGGTGGCGGTGCGGTCGAGCGAGGGGCGGGTCGCCTCGGTGATCACTGTCGAGCTCACGACGGGGGATACGGACGCGGGCGCGCGGAAGTTCATCCGCGCCGGGCATCGTCAGCTGACTACACGTTCCAGCGCCTTCAAGTCGGCTTCGAGTGCTCGGAACATCAGGTAGGAGGCGATGAAGGCGAAGATGCCGCCGACGCAGAGGACCCGGACGGCGACGATCACGGCCGGGATATCGCCGGGCGGGAGGAAGGTGACACCGGCTACGGCGAGCAGCGGGACCGAGGCCGCCACCGCGAGGTACCAGGTGCAGCGGCGGCTCAACGCCCGCAGCCAGACGCCGTCGTCGGTGCTGGTTTCGCCGTGCCGAAGGAAGATCGGGTAGATGCAGCGGACCAGGTAGAACGTCACGAGGAAGAACGGGTAGGCGACGGCGATCGCGCCACAGACCAGCAGCGACGCGAGAAAATGGACCACGGCGTGGCCGGGGACGTCACCCGCGGCCAATTGCAGGGCGATGGGGAAGGTGAGACCCGAGATCGCCCACAGCGAGAACGCGACGATCACGACCCGATCGCCCATGCGCAAGGTGTCGTGTCTGGTACGGCGCAGGGTCGGCGGGTCGTAGCGGCGGCCGTGGCGAAGGCCGCGCGGCACGGAGAGCACGAAACGGGCGAGGTAGATGAGCACCGCGGCGCCCAGTGGGAAGAAGACCAGGTTCACCCCGGCGGTGATCACGACGAACGATTGCTGGGCGGTCTCGTTGAGCCGACTCACCACCAGGGTCTGATTGTGCTGGATGTTGTACCAGGACGCCAGCGCGTTGGGGATGCCGATCGCCAAGACCATCACCAGCAGCGGCCATTTGCGCCACACCATCCGCCAGCTGTTCGGCGGTGGGTCGACGAGGTCGCGGGCGCGCGCGTCCAAGCACAGGTCGAACTGCTTGGCCAGCACCGCGCCCTCGGCCCAGCGGCGCGACCTGTCCGGGTCGAGGCAGGTGAGCAGGACCCGGCGCAGGGCAGTGGGACAGTTCGCCGGAACCCGGTCGAGCGCGGCCTGGTCGACGCCGACGGTTCGGCGTTCGAGCATCGCTTCGAGCGTGGTTTCGTCGCCACGACCCTCGGCGGCGGCGGTGCTGTCGTCGAAGGGCTTCGCGCCGGTCAGCAGTTCCCACAGGACCACGCCGAGGGAGAAGATGTCGCTGCGGGTGTCGAGGTCGGCGGCGCTGCGGCCGAGGCCGGGGTGGCAGGCCTCGAGCTGTTCGGGCGACATGTACGACAGCGATCCGCCGAAGTAGGCGACCGGGCTGGTGCCCTCGACGCTGCGGCTGAAGCTGATGTTGAAGTCGGCGAGCTTGGGAACTCCCTCGGCGGTGAGCAGCACATTCGCCGGTTTCACATCACGGTGCAGCACACCGTGCGAGGACGCGTAGTCGAGCGCCTCGGCCAGCCGCCTGCCCAGCCAGGCCACCGTTTCCGGCCAGCTAAGGGCGGCGATCTCGGAGCGCACGCTCGAATCGGTCGGCCGGATCTCGCCTTTCTCCTCCATGGCCGCGTCCACGGCGTCGAGCAGCAGTTTGCCGCTGCGTTCGGCGGGCGGGGTCGCGCGGACCCAGCGCAGCAGGCCGAGCAGGGTGCCGCCGGGCAGGAACTGCATGTAGAGCAGACGGAGGCGACGCGAACCCGAGGGCGCCGAGTCGGTGTCCATCAGCTGCTGGTCGAACACGCGCACGATGTAGTCGTGGTCGAGCTGGGCCAGCGTCTGCGGCTCGGTGCCGCGGTCGGCGGAGATCTTCACCGCGACCAGGCGCTGCATCGAGGTCTGCCTGGCCAGGAAGACGCGCGCGAAGGCGCCGGAACCGAGCCCGGTGAGCAGCTCGAAATCGCCGATGCGCTGGCCGATTTCGATCCGGTCGAGCGGCTCGAACGCGCCGGGATTCGAGAGTGCGTCCGTCGACGACGTCGCGGCCGAGGTGGCGGTCGCGGTGAGGTCGAGCTGCGGGCTGGTCATCTGGGTACTACGGGTCGAGTCCAGTGTTTGGTTCATCGTCGCGTCGAGATCGTCGGCCCGGTGGGTGCTCTGGTCGAGCTCGTCGGTAGCGAGCAGGCCGCGCAGGCTGGCCGCCTGCTCGGGGTATTCGCGCAGGCAATCGCGCGGATCCACGCGCTCGCCGCTGTGCCTGCGGATGACGAATTCCTCGAACACCAGCCCGGCGGGCAGCGATGCCCGATCGAGTTCGGGGAACTCGGCGCAGTAGTTGATCAGTCGCTTGCGGGCGATGTCGGTGCCCGTGTGATGCAGCCAGCGCTGGCGCAGGTCGACGCGGATCAGTTCGTGCAGCGCCTGCGCGCGCAAGGTGGCCGCGTCGGGAAGGAACTCGGCGATCTCAGGCGGGTGCTCGGCGGCCGTGCCCCACGCGGCGGCGAACGCCTCGACCATGTCGACGCGCACATTCGCGGCCCGACCGGGCGTCGCGTCGGGTTGTTGCCCGCTTGCGGTGCTATCGCTCATCACCCGACCTAAGTGTTCGCGCGGATCGGTGCGAAATTCATTCCGCCACACCCACCGCCATCGCCGGAGAGCTGTACTAGAAATGATAACTTGCGCCTCTAGAGCTGATCACCCGAATTTCGACGACCATGCGACGGGGGCGAATCCGCAGATGAACGAAGACCTCACAGCGGTAGCATGGGAGTCCGTCGACGACGACGGCGTAACGGACGCTGAGGTGACGATGGACTCGTCCCGCCCCGCCGACGAATACCCCATCGGCGGCCCTGCGGCAGCACTGGCTGCCCGGGTTCGCGCGGGCACCATCACGCCCGCCGACGTCACCGCCGACGCGCTGGCCCGCATCGCCTCGGAGAATCGCAAGATCAACGCGTTTACGGTGGTGCGCGCCGAGCGGGCAAGGGCCGAAGCGCGCGAACTGGCCGCCCGGCAAGACCTCGACGAGCTCCCGCTGGCCGGTGTGCCGGTGGCGGTGAAGCAGAACATCGCGGTGACGGGGGAGCTGACCCGCGCGGGTTCGGCGGCCACCTCCGCCGAACCGGCAGGCGCCGATCACCCGGTGGTGGCCAGGTTGCGGGCCGCGGGCGCGATCGTCGTCGGGTTGACGGCCATGCCGGAACTCGGTTTGTGGGCGACTACCGACTCCGAAGGGTGTGTCACGCGCAATCCGCGCGATGTCGGTCGGTCGACGGGCGGATCCTCGGGTGGCGCGGCCGCCGCGGTGGCCGCCGGACTCGTCCCGATCGCGCACGGCAACGACGGTCTCGGCTCGATCCGGGTGCCCGCTGCGGCGTGCGGAGTGTTCGGCATCAAGCCGGGTAGACACGTTGTACCCTCGCAGATCGGCGCCGATTCCTGGGCCGGCCTCGCCGAGAACGGGGTCCTGGCGACAACGGTGTCGGACGCGGCGCTGGCGCTTTCGGTGCTGGCCGGCCGCTCCGACCTGGCCGAACTACGCAAGCCACAGCGACTACGCATCGGACTGGCCGTGGCTCCGCCGTCGCGACTTGTCCGCATGGATCGGCATTGGACGGCGGCGGCGCGCACCGCGGGTGCGCGCGCGGCAGTGGCCGGGCACGAGGTGCAACCGGTGGAGCTGCCTTACGGCGATGCGGCGCTGTTGATGCTGCTGCGCTGGCCGAGCGCGGGTCTCGGCGACGCCGACGCGCTCCCGAAGCCCGAACTGCTCCAGCAACGGACCCGACGTCATCTGGCGCTCGGGAGAGTGATCCGGCGGCTCGGTCTGGTCCGTCCCAGCCAGATCGACCGAACCGAAGCCAGACTGCTCGAATTCTTCGAAGACTTCGACGTGGTGATCACGCCGACGCTCGCCGCACCGCCGCCGAAAGCCAGACAGTGGAGCGGGCGTGGTTGGCTCGCGAATGTCGTGTCCTCGGTGCGCTACGCGCCGTTCACCGGACTGTGGAATCTGCTCGGCTGGCCCGCGGCGTCACTGCCGATGGGCACGCACCCCGAGGCGCATACTCCGCTGGCCGCGCAACTGATCGGTCCGCCGGGCAGCGAGGCCACCTTGCTCGGCCTCGCCGCCCAACTGGAACTGTCGAACTAGACCGCGATCGGCTGCGGCTGCGGCGTCGGCTCGGAGAAGCCGCCGTCGACGGCGCGACCGGCGAATTCCAGAATGGTCGGGCGAGTGTCGTCGGCCCGCCATGCCACCGCCAGCTCACACGGGGTGAGCCCGGCGACCGGACGCGCGGTGAGCCCGGGCCAGCGGTACATCGGCACGTTGTTTTCGGCAAGCAGGCACACACCGAGGCCTAGGCTCACGGCCTCCAGCTTGTCCTCGGGGGTGGCCGCCTCGGCGCCGATCTTGGCCGCCTTGCCGCCACGGGCGTCGTTGCCGAGCCAGAAGTCGCGGACCGCGCCCGCTTCGGTGGGCAGCGCGACGAAGGACTCGTCGAGCAGATCGGCGAACTCGATGCTTTCCTGCTCGGCCAGGGGGTGCGTCTCGGGCAGCAGCACCCAGCGCGGCTCGGTGCGCAGCACCTGCCAGCGATAACGGTTGGGGTCGGGCAGCGGCAGCCAGACCAGCGACAGGTCGGCCTGTCGACCGGCCAGACCGCTGGACGGGTCGTTCCACGACGCCGCGTGCAGGGCGAGACGGTGCCCGCTCGCGCTCTCGAGGTCGTTGAGCAGGCCGCGGCCGAGCGCGGACTGGATACCGACGCGCAGCACCTCGCCGGCTTCCTGGAGGGACACGTTGGTCACCTCCCACAGCTCGAGGATCTTGCGGGCGCCTTCGAGGAGTTCCTTACCGGCGACGGTCAGGGCGACACTGCGCTGGTTGCGGTCGAACAGGACCACGTCGAGCTGGCGTTCGAGCTGACGGATCTGGCGTGACAACGTCGGCTGAGCGATGTGCAGCCGCTGTGCGGCGTTGGTGAAGTGCAGTTCCTCAGCGACGGCGACGAAATACCGCAGATCGCGCAAATGCGGGTCCATAGCACCTTGCTATCAGAATCGGTCGGGAAAATCCAGCCAAAACGGGCAAGGAAGTTCGCGGAAGTGGATCAAAACAGTCACCAGGTTGGTAATGCACAGCATATGGCCTGACATGGTGAGCTGCATCATCGGATTACGTTTTGTTCACCTCGATCGGCGGCTGAGCGGATCGACGCCGGAGCTGGGCGGCTGACCAGCGGAAATGCGTCGACATTCACACTCGGCGCCCGAATGTAAGCCCCGCCGTGTCGCCGTCGGGCACGTCGAAAGGTGCCGCTGACCACGGCGCGTACTGCGGAGAGGGCTCAGTTGGTGACGTTGATCACAAAAAGTTTCGCCGCGACGAAACCGGCTGCGCGCGAGTGCGCGTCGCAGCCGGAATCAGTCAGTCGCGCTTCTTCAGGCGCAGCACCGTCGGCAGGTCGATCCGGCGCATCCCGCGCGCACCGGCGGCCCGCATCGCCGCGACCGCGAAGACCAGCTTGTTCATGTCGTACGGGTACCAGAACAATTCCTTGCCCATGGTGGGCAGCTTCGGCTTCGTCATCGCCTGCGCGCGACAGTATTTCCGCAGGCCCGACGCGCCGCCCCAGCGCGCGCCGACGCCGGAAAGGCCCCAGCCGCCCATCGGCATCGCGGGATTGAACAGGTTCGCGAACACGTCGTTGATGTTCACCGCGCCGGTGTTCAACTGCCTGGCCACGCGTTCGCCGCGCGCCTTGTCGCCGGTCCAGACCGACGCCGAGAGTCCGTAGATCGAGTCGTTGGCCATCCGGATCGCCTCGGCCTCGTCGGCCACCTTCATCACCGGCAGCGTCGGGCCGAAGGTCTCCTCGGCGACGCACGACATCGAGTGGTCCACATCGACGAGCACGGTCGGCTCGAAGAAGGTGCCCACGCCGGTGCGTTTGCCGCCGGTGGTCGCCCGCGCGCCCGCGGCGATCGCTTCGTCGACGTGACGCTGCACGATCAGCACCTGGTTCTCGTTGGCCAGCGCGCCGACGTCGTTGCTCGATTCGCGACCGTCGGCGCCCTGGCGCAGCGCGGCCACCGCCGCGGTCAGCTTCGTGACGAACTCGTCGTAGACCGGCGCCTCGACGTAGACCCGCTCGACCGAGATGCACACCTGACCGGCGTTGAACATGCCGCCGAAGGCGATGCCGTGCGCGGCGCGGTCGATGTCGGCGTCGGCGAGCACGATCGCCGGGTCCTTGCCGCCGAGCTCGAGGCTGTAGGGCACCATGCGCTCCACGCAGGCGGCCGCGATCTTGCGGCCGGTCGCGGTGGAACCGGTGAACTGGATGTAGTCGGCGTTCTCGACGACGGCCGCGCCGGTCGCGCCCGCGCCGGTGACCACCTTGAACACCGGCGGCGCACCGATCTCGGCCCAGCCGCGGGCCAGCTCCACCGCCGACAGGGGCGTGACCTCCGACGGCTTGAGGATCACCGCGGCGCCGGCGGCCAGCGCGGGGAACACATCGATCGCGGGCATCGCGAGCGGGAAGTTCCACGGCGTGATCACCCCGACCACGGGATACGGGCGATAGGCGACCGTCAGCGTCTTCACCCGCGCGAGCGGGCTGTGCGGGGACGGGTGATCGTCGGCGAGGAATTTGGCGGCCCGGCGCGCGTAGTAGCCGAGGATGTCGACCGCGAACGCCGGATCGATGATCGCGTCGACGCGCGGCTTGGCGGTCTCGGACTGCAGCACGGCGGCCAGGTGCTCGGTGTTGTCGATCAGCCAGTCCTGCATTTTCAGCAGCCACTTCTTGCGCCCGGCGGGCCCGATCGCCTCCCACTCGGGCTGATACAGACGCAGCTCACGCACCGCGGCCGCCACCTCGTCGGGCGCGGTGACCGGCACGGTCCCGGCGATTTCACCCGTTGCCGGATTGAGTACTTCGATCACCGCGGCGGTCTTGTCGAGTTCGCTCACTGGTCTTTACTCCTTGTGCATCCGCTGAATTCGATCCACCGACTATTGCGGCACGACCAGAGGAAATGGCGTGCCCGCTCAGGCCAATTAGAACACGTTGCAGTGTGGAGTCGGCCGGTCCTACGAGGTCTCGCTGACCTCGTTTTCGCGGGCCGCGATCCGGCGCAGCGGTGGCTCGGTAGGCGGCGGGACCCGCCGATCGGGCAGTTCCGCCAGCAGCGCCGTGGTGGCCGCGGCGATGGCCGCGACAGCTTTGTCGACCGCGGGCTTGGTGGCGCTACTCAGGCCGGAGATGCCGCCGACTTTGCGCACATATTGCAAGGCGGCAGCGTAGATCTCCTGCTCGGTGGCGGCAGGCTCCAGACCACGCAAGACGGTGATATTTCTACACATGTCAGAACCATAGACCTGTGCGGCATGACACGACAGGTGAAGAATGAGGCGATCTGAAAATCTCGTGATGCAGGTGAGATTCGCAGGCCGCCCGTGATCGCGGTCACCGCACTAGACTCGGCCGCATGCCTGCCAGGGGAGTACCAGCGCTGACCACTTTTCCGTATCCGGAACTAGACGAGCGCGAAGAAGATCACTGGTCGGGCGCGGGTGTGAGCGACGACGAACTGCGCGCGCTCGCACTCGGCGCCTTCTACTCCACGCGCTGGGACGCCTTCCACGACGCGATGCTGCTCGGTCCCGAACGCGAGCACCCGCTCGGCGACCGCCGTGAACTCGCCATCGACACCCTCACCGGCGCCTGGGGCATCACCGACGGCACCGAAGCCCGCGCCTCGATGGAGCAGTTGCTCGAAGGCATGCACGCACCGTTGTATTCGCTGGTGCATCCGCTGGTGATGGCCTCGGTCAATGCCAGCGAGCGCGACCGTTTCGGTGAGCGCGCCGACAAGCAGCGCGCGTTCCTGCGTCAGGTCGGTTCGTTTCGGGGGATGGACAATCCCGAGGCGCTGGTCCGCGACTACGACATCTGGGCCCAGGCCATCAAGATCGGCTTCACCGATCACCTCTCGCGTCCACTACCCAACGACATCCACGCCTGGGACCTGGCCCGCGTCGTCGCGGTGGCCCGCATGGCGTTCACCGCGGGATATATCGACGCCGACGTGGCGTGGGAATACTGCATGCGCGCGCTGGTGCCCGCCCAGCGCCGCTACCGGAACTGGCGTCAGTTCGGCGACGCCTACCTCACCGGCTGGACCTACTGGCAGGCCACCGAGGATCTCGCCGAGCTGAAGAACGGCGGCGTCGACCGGCGGATGGAACTGGTGCGCCTGTGGACCCGGCCGACGAGCCCGTGGCGCCGTATCGAGCTCAACGAGCCCGAGCAGAAGGCGGAAACCGAAGCAGCCGAACCGAATTGAGCATTCGGTTCGGCCGCGGCGGCTACAGGCTGCGCAGGATCCCGCGGCCGTAGCGCTGGAATTGCGTGTCGTCGACCATGCCGAGTGAATGCCGCTCGACCAGTAGTTCCCACTCCGCGTAGAGCTGGTTGACGCCCGGATCGGCGGGCCCCGGCGCACCGTCGGCGGCCTGTCTGCGGACGGCGAAGTTCACCGCGCAGGTGACCCGCTCGGTGTCGGCGCGATCCACGCCCGCGAAATGCAGGGTGCGATTGCCGTCGTTGATATCGATGCCAGAGCCGCCGTGGCGCGTATCGACCTCGCCCGGCGCCGAGCGTGTGCCCTCGATGGTGCGGGCGCCGAGAATCGCGGCCACCGCCAATTCGAAGGCATAGCGGTCGCCGCCGCTGCCGATCGAGATGAACAGCACACGTGAGGTCGTCGCCGCGAGCAGGCCGGTACCCGATCCCGCGGGCGGGGCGGCCACGGCGATCGCCGTTTCCAGGACGTATTCGTCGGGGGTGACATACCGATTCAGCGCGGTGACGGCCGTACGGGCGTCCTTGCGCGGGGCCATCCGGCGCACGGCGCGCTCGACATCGGCGCGGGTCGGGCCCGACTTTCCCCATTCGGGCGGGGGTGGGGTCAGATCCGGCGCGGCCACGTCGATGCGCTGGGTCGTCATGATCTGATCGTTGATCCGGTCGACGATGCCGAGGGCGGCAGGCACGTCGTGCTCGGCGATGAGCACCGGAAGGGGCGTGCGGTCGGCGGGAACGCCGGTGAGGACCGCCGTGGGATAACGCAGATAGATTTCGATGACCACCGCTTCGTCGGCGCGCCGATTGAGGCGCACCTTGAGCAGGTCGGCAATGGGAACGTCGAGAACACGTTCGCCGTCGGTACCCGGCCGGAGGACGACAAGCCGTCCACCGCCGTGGCGCAGAATCGCTGTGGGTGTTCGTAGCTCGACGATGTCTATACCCCCTGCGCTGTAGTTGTGTCGTCGCCCACGATAAGGCGGGCATGACATGATTGTGGCCACTTGCCACAACCCGGTCGGAGCGTTCGGGAACCTCTTGCGTTCTCCGGCCGTTTACCAGTGCAACTGCACCAGCAGCCGAACTGCGCGATGTATCGAACTAGACCGTACGCGGTAACGTGGCATGTCCGCATCCGAAACCCGCCGATCTCGACGCTTCGCAAGCACACCCGGAGTAATAACCGGAAAGGACTGGGCCGTCCGGCCGACGCTCTATGAACCGCAAGACAGTGTTTCGCACCTTGGCGATCATCTCGGGCATCATGCTCATGATCTGGCTGTTCAGCTTTCTCAGCGATGACACGCGCGGTTGGGAGAGTGTCGACACTTCCGTTGCGCTGGCCCAGCTCGAGGACAAAGCGAACGTCAAGAACGTGCAGATCGATGACAAGGAGCAGCAGCTCCGCATCGAACTGAACAACGGCAACGAGGCCACGAGCAACAACGCCAAGATCGTCGCCAAGTACCCCAGTGGCGGGGAGAACTCCGCGCAGATCCTCGACGCTGTGCAGAAGTCCGGCGCGCCGTACGACACCGTGGTCAAGCAGGAGAGCTGGCTTTCCCAGTTGCTGCTGTTCATCGTGCCGATGGTGCTGTTGGTCGGCCTGTTCATCTTCGTGATGTCGCGTATGCAGGGCGGCGGCCGTGGCGGAATGATGGGCTTCGGGAAGTCCAAGGCCAAGCTGCTCACCAAGGACATGCCGAAGACCACGTTCTCCGATGTCGCCGGTGCCGACGAGGCCGTCGAAGAGCTCTACGAGATCAAGGACTTCCTGCAGAATCCGGCCCGCTACCAGGCACTCGGCGCGAAGATCCCCAAGGGCGTGCTGCTCTACGGGCCGCCCGGAACCGGTAAGACGCTGCTGGCCCGCGCCGTCGCCGGCGAGGCCGGGGTGCCGTTCTTCACCATCTCCGGTTCGGATTTCGTCGAGATGTTCGTCGGTGTCGGCGCCTCCCGCGTGCGCGACCTGTTCGAGCAGGCCAAGCAGAACAGTCCGTGCATCATCTTCGTCGACGAGATCGACGCGGTCGGCCGCCAGCGCGGTGCCGGCCTCGGCGGCGGTCACGACGAGCGCGAGCAGACCCTCAACCAGCTCCTGGTCGAGATGGACGGCTTCGGCGATCGCTCCAACATCATCCTGATCGCGGCCACCAACCGGCCCGACATCCTCGACCCCGCGCTGCTGCGTCCCGGCCGGTTCGACCGGCAGATCCCGGTCGGCAACCCCGACCTGGCCGGTCGCCGCGCCATCCTGCGGGTGCACTCGGCGGGTAAGCCGATCTCGCAGGACGCCGACCTCGAGGGCCTGGCCAAGCGCACCGTCGGTATGTCCGGCGCCGATCTGGCCAATGTCATCAACGAGGCCGCGCTGCTCACCGCCAGGGAGAATGGCTCGGTCATCACGGGTGAATCGCTCGAGGAGTCGGTCGACCGCGTGATCGGCGGCCCGCGCCGCAAGAGCCGCATCATCAGCGAGCACGAGAAGAAGATCACCGCCTACCACGAGGGCGGCCACACCCTGGCGGCCTGGGCGATGCCCGATATCGAGCCCGTCTACAAGGTCACCATCCTGGCGCGCGGCCGCACCGGCGGTCACGCCATGACGGTGCCGGAGGACGACAAGGGCCTGATGACCCGGTCGGAGATGATCTCGCGGCTGGTCTTCGCGATGGGTGGTCGTGCGGCCGAGGAACTGGTGTTCCACGAGCCCACCACCGGCGCGTCCTCCGATATCGACCAGGCCACCAAGATCGCCCGAGGCATGGTCACCGAGTACGGCATGAGTGCCCGCCTCGGTGCCGTGCGCTACGGCCAGGAGCAGGGCGACCCGTTCCTCGGCCGCTCGATGGGCGTGCAGGCCGACTACTCGCACGAGGTCGCCCGCGAAATCGACGAGGAGGTGCGCAACCTCATCGAGGCCGCGCACACCGAGGCGTGGTCGATCCTCAGCGAATACCGCGAGCAACTCGACGCGTTGGCCACCGCGCTGCTCGAGCGCGAGACCCTGCACCGCAAGGATCTCGAGACGATTCTGGCCGGTGTCGAGAAGCGTCCGCGGATCACCGCGTTCAACGACTTCGGTGACCGGCACCCGTCGGACAAGCCGCCGGTGAAGACGCCGGGCGAGCTGGCGGTGGAGCGCGGCGAGCCGTGGCCGCCGGTGCAGCCCGCTCCGGTGCCGGTGCCCAACGGGGCGCCGCCGGTCGAGCCCAACGGCTACCAGGGTCAGCCGTACGGCCAGCCCGCACCGCCCGCGGCCGGCTACCCGCTGCCCGCCGCGCCGACCCAGGCGTTCCCCCGGCAGTCGGGGACGCACGGTTCGCGTCCCGATTACGGTGCACCGGCCGGTTGGTCGGCGCCCGGCTGGCCGCCGCGCGACGAGCAGCAACAGCAGCCACCGCAACAGCAGCCTCAGCAGCCGCAGCAACAGCCCCAACCGTCACAGGATCAGGGCAGTGCTTGGGGTCGACCCGAGCAGCAGCAGCCGCGGCACGCCGGCGACGGCTTCCAGCCGTGGGGTGTCCAGCCGCAGCCGCCCGCGCGTGACGCCGATCCGGAGAATAAAGACTGGGAAGGGCCGAACGGCCGCCACTGACCGGTGGCCAACTACGCTCGAACGTCGAATGCCGGACGACTACCGGCGTCGACACAGGTTCTCGGCCCGCACTGAAGGATTTCAGCGGTGCGTCCCGGATCGGCTGACGGTGGTCAGTGCGAAAAGGAAGTGCTCGCCAGGACGGACGTGGTGAACAGGGCCGAGAACCCGCGGCGCCAGCCGCAAATATCACGGAGGTGCGGAGAAGTTGTCGGCCAACAAGCAGGATCTCGATCCGGCAGGCGAGCTGGGTGCTACGAGTCCGTCGGTGCTGACGGCGCTGGCGACCGGTTTGCCATTCGATCAGCAGCGCGCGGAGAACGCGGTGCGCGAGCTGCTGATCGCAGTGGGTGAGGACCCGGACCGCCCCGGTCTGCTCGATACGCCCGCACGGGTGGCGCGCGCCTACCGGGAGATGTTCGCCGGGCTCTATACCGAGCCGGACGCGGTGCTGGCGACCACGTTCGACGAGGGCCACCAGGAACTCGTGCTGGTCCGCGACATCCCGATGTTCTCCACCTGTGAGCATCACCTGGTCTCGTTCCACGGCGTCGCGCACGTGGGCTACATCCCCGGCTCGCACGGCCGGGTGACGGGGCTGTCGAAGCTGGCCCGCGTCGTCGACCTCTACGCCAAGCGCCCGCAGGTCCAGGAGCGGCTGACCAGCCAGATCGCCGACGCGGTGATGCGCAGGCTGGATCCGCGCGGGGCGATCGTGGTGGTCGAGGCCGAACACCTGTGCATGGCTATGAGGGGGATCCGCAAGCCGGGCGCCAGCACCACCACCTCGGCGGTGCGCGGCCAGCTGCAATCCGATGCCGCCTCGCGATCCGAGGCGCTGGACCTGATCCTGCGCAAATGAGCGAGCCACTGGTGACCGCCCGTGACCACCGTTCGTGTGTGGTCATGGGTGTGGTCAACGTGACCGCTGATTCCTTCTCCGACGGCGGTCGCTACCTCGACCCCGGACTCGCGATCGCGCACGGTGTCGAGTTATACGAGGCGGGCGCCGATATCGTCGATGTGGGTGGTGAATCCACCAGGCCGGGCGCCGACCGGGTCGATCCCGCCGCCGAGGCCGCTCGCGTTACCCCGGTGATCCGTGGGCTGGTCGCCGCGGGCGTGCCGACCAGTGTCGACACCATGCGCGCCGAGGTCGCCGAGGCGGCGGTGGAGGCGGGGGTCTCGGTGGTCAACGACGTCTCCGGCGGCCGCGCCGACCCGAACATGGTGAAGGTCGTCGCCGAAGCCGGTGTGCCGTGGATTCTCATGCACTGGCGGGCCGGCGCCGACTACCGGCACACCGGCCCCGCCGACCACTACGACGACGTCGTCGCCGAGGTCCGCGCCGAACTCGACGCCCAGGTCGAACTGGCTGTCGCCGCCGGGGTGACCCCCGATCGGCTGATCCTCGACCCCGGCCTCGGTTTCGCCAAGAACGCCGAACACAACTGGGAACTCCTGGCCGCCCTGCCGGAACTGGCGGCAGGCGGCTTCCCGATCCTGATCGGCGCCTCCCGCAAACGCTTCCTCGGCGCCTTGCTCGCCGACGATTCCGGCCCCCGCCCCCCGGACGGCCGGGAAACCGCCACCGCGACGTTGTCCGCCCTGGCCGCCACCAACGGCGCCTGGGGTGTGCGCGTCCACGACGTCCGAGCCTCGCTGGACGCCATCGCCGTCGTCGATGCTTGGCGTCGAGCCGCCGAAACCCGTGCCACCGCCGCCCGAGGAGTCCATCGATGAACCTGCCCCTGCTGCCGCCGCCCGCAGGCAGGTCCGCGTCGTCGCGGATCGAGTTGCTCGGGCTGACCGCGTTCGGCAGGCACGGTGTGTTCGATTTCGAGCGTCGTGACGGCCAGGAGTTCATCGTCGACCTGACAGTCTGGGTCGATTTCGCCGCGGCGGCCGCGTCCGACGATCTCGCCGACACGGTCGACTACGGCGCGCTGGCCGAGCGTGCCGTGCGCATCGTGACAGGTCCGCCGCGCAATCTGATCGAGACGGTGGTCTCCGAGATTGCCGACGACGTGATGGCCGACCCGCGGATCGAGGCGGTGGAGGTGGTCGTGCACAAGCCCTCGGCGCCGATCCCACACACGTTCGCCGACGTGCGCGTGGTGGCCACCCGGTATCGCACGGTGGTCCCGGGGTCGCGGCGATGACTCGCGCGGTGCTCTCGATCGGCTCGAACCTGGGCGATCGGCTCGCGCATCTGCGCAGCGTCCTCGACGCGCTGGGGGCGCGGGTCGTGGCGGTCTCGCCGGTGTACACCACCGCGCCGTGGGGCGGCGTCGACCAAGACGACTACCTCAATGCTGTTGTCGTAGCCGAAGATCCGGCCTTCGATGACTACGCCTGGCTGCGGTTCGGTCAGCAGTGCGAGCAGTCGGCAGGCCGTGTGCGTGAGATCCGCTGGGGTGCGCGCACCCTCGACGTCGACGTGGTCCAGTGCACCGACGACACCGGCGCCGCGATCGCGCGTGCCACCGACCCCACGCTGATCCTCCCGCATCCGCAGGCCCATAACCGGGCCTTCGTGCTCGTCCCGTGGCTGGCCGTCGAACCGTCCGCGCACCTGCTCGTCGACGGCGTCGCCCATCCGATCGCGGAGTTGCTCGCCGACCTCGACCGGTCCGAGAGGGACGGCGTGGTCGTCACCGATCTGGTGCTCGGCGACGAAAGTGCCCGCCCGTGCTGAAACCCACCCGGGTACTCGACCTCGCGCTGAACGTGGTGGTGGCCGCCGCGGTCGCCTGGGTCGCCACCCGGTTCGCCTATTCCAGCTTCCCGTCGATCTCGGTGGCCGCCGGTGCCTCGCTGCTGCCGGTCGCCGCGATCGAGGCGGCGCTCGGCTTCGCGATCAAGGCCAAGATCGCCGATGAGCAGATCGGCGACGGCTCGGGCCAGATGCATCCGATCAACGTCGCCAGGGGCGTGGCCTTGGCCAAGGCGTCGTTGCAGGTGGGTTCGCTGGCCGCCGGGGTGTGGCTGGGTTTCCTGCTGTGGGTTTTCCCACAGCGCGGCACCGTGACCGCCGCCGCTGCCGATTCGCCGGGCGCGGTAGTCGGTCTGCTGGCCGGTTCGACCCTGGTTGCTGCGGCTTTGTGGCTGGAGTATTGCTGCCGGGCGCCCGAGGACCCGCACGAGGACCCCGCTACTACATAGCAACTTGCGAATGGAATCACCGCCACCTTTGGTGGGCCGACCAGCCGATTCCGGCTACCCTGGCCCTCATGGTTTCACCCTCCCGCAGCACGGCGCCCCGACGACGGCGGGACGACGCGGGAAAATTCTTCGTCGGTTTCCTCATCCTGCTCGGTCTGACGGCCAGTGTTTTCCTGATCTTCAGCGAAAACGTCCAGTACGTCAGGATCGGCCTGGTAGCAGCCCTGTGGGCGGCGGTGATCGGCGCGCTCGCGGCCACCCGCTATCGCAAGGACGCGGCAGTCGACCAGGCGAAGGTGCGCGATCTGCAGACGGTGTACGAATTGCAGCTCGAGCGCGAGATCAACGCGCGCCGTGAGTACGAGATGGGTGTCGAGGCGAGGGTGCGTGCCGAAGTCGGCGCCGACTCCTCCGAAATCGCCGCGCTGCGCGCCGAGCTGACCCTGCTGCGCCAGAATCTGCAGGTTCTCTTCGACGGCGCGCTGCCCGACGAGCAACCTGCGCTGCAGGCCGACGCGGTGCGGATCGACGCGTTGCCCGCCGGTGGCTTCAATGCCTTCGACGAGCCCGACCACGATTTCGACGTTAGCCCCGAGGATGCCACCGCCGCCTGGTTCGGCCCGTGGCAGCAACCGCCCAGCGCACTGAAACCCGTCTTCATACAACCGGTTTCGGCCAATTTCGCCGACCCGTACGACGACCCGGTCACCGCGGAAACCTCCGCCGTCCAACTGGACGAGTACGCCGAGACCCAGCAGCAGGCGGCCCCCCTGCCGCAGCCCGCCGCGCCGACCACGCCATCGGGGAAGACGCCCCCGCCCCGGCTGTCCTCGCCGAACACCCGCAAGGTGTCCGATACGGTCCTCCCGGCCGAGCCCGCCACGAACGGCAACCCGTCGACCCCGGCTCCCGCCGAGCCCGTCGCCGAGCCTGCCCCGGCTCCGGTCGCCACGGCCGAACCTGCCCCGGCGGCCACGCCCGACCAGGAATCGGCCCAGCCCCCGGCCGCCCGCCCCGACAAGGCCCCCGCGGTCGGCACCAGCTCCCGTCGACGCCGCCGCGCGGAAACCGAAGGCACCGCCCGACTATCGGTGGCCGACATCATGGCCAACCTGGAATCGGAATCCACCCGCTGACGCACCACGCCGCCTAGATCCGGCCGGAAGGCGCGGGGAGGCGTAGATCACGGCGGGGGGTGATGGCGCCTCGCCCACGTACCCCTCTATCCTCGACTCGTAACGTCTGGTACCCGCACCGCGGGACTGGAACGCAATCGAGAGGACAACGTTGACCTCGAGAAGTGTCAACCCTGATGGCGCGACCACGAGTGTTGACCCGGCGCCCGCACGACTGACGGTAGGAATCGTCTCGGCGGGACGGGTGGGTTCCGCACTCGGCGTAGCGCTCGAGCGAGCCGGCCATGTGGTCTTCGGCGTCGCCGCGATCTCCGACGCCTCGGTGCATCGCGCCCGTACCCGGCTGCCGGAGGCCCAGGTGCTGCCGATCGAACAGATCGCCCAGCGCAGCGAACTGCTCCTGCTCGCCGTTCCCGATGCCGAACTGGCCGGGCTGGTGCGCGGGCTCGCCGGTGCGAACGTCGTGCGCCCCGGCACCATCGTCGTGCACACCTCCGGCGCGAACGGCGTCGCGATTCTCGAGCCGCTGACGCAACAGGGCGCGCTCGGCCTCGCGATCCACCCCGCGATGACCTTCACCGGCCACGACGAGGACATCGCCCGCCTCGCCAACGCCTGCTTCGGCGTCACCGCCGCCGACGAGGTCGGTTACGCCATCGCGCAGGCGCTGGTGATCGAGATGGGTGGCGAGCCGGTTCGCGTCGAGGAGAACCAGCGTTCGCTCTATCACGCAGCTCTCGCGCACGGCAGCAATCACCTGGTCACGGTCATCGTCGACGCCGTCGCGGCGCTGCGCGAGTCCCTGTCCGGCCCCGGCCTGCTCGGCCAGCCGCTGGTCGACGATCAGCCCGGCGGCCTCCCCGAACGGTTGCTCGCCCCCCTCGCCTCGGCCGCGCTCGACAACGCGCTGCGCCGCGGCCAGGCCGCACTGACCGGCCCGGTCGCCCGCGGTGATGTCGACGCCGTCGCCGCCCACCTCGCCGCGCTCGAACAGGTCGACGACCGCCTGGCCGAGGCCTACCGGGCCAACTCGCTGCGCACCGCCGAACTCGCAAGAACCGATCCGGCACTGCTGGAGCTCCTCGCCAAGGAAGGCCACTGATGGAACCCCGAGAAGTGCACCACCACCAGGGTGGCCCGCGCGCCACCGGCGCCTTCAAGGCAGGCGTCCTGACCGTGCACCACAACCCTGAAGTGCTCGATACCGTCGCCAAGGCGCTGCGCGGCGCCGGGCGCACGGTCGGTTTCGTGCCGACCATGGGTGCGCTGCACGAGGGTCACCTGGCGCTCATCCGCCAGGCCAAGCTCGCCAACCAGGTCGTGATCGTCTCGATCTTCGTCAACCCGCTGCAGTTCGGCGCGAACGAAGACCTCGACGCCTACCCGCGCACCCTCGACGCCGACCTCGAACTGCTCCGCACCGAGGGCGTCGACCTGGTCTTCGCGCCGACCGTCTCCGATATGTACCCGGACGGCATGCGCACCACCGTCCAGCCCGGCCCGCTCGGCGCCGAGCTCGAAGGCGCCAGCAGGCCCACGCATTTCGCGGGCATGCTCACCGTTGTCGCGAAGCTGCTCAACATCACCCACGCCTCCGAGGCGTATTTCGGTGAGAAGGACTACCAGCAGCTCACGCTGATCCGGCAGATGGTGCGCGACCTGAACATGGACGCCAAGATCGTCGCCTACCCGACGGTCCGTGAGCCCGACGGCCTCGCCCTCTCCTCGCGCAACCGTTTCCTCGACGCCACCCAACGTGAATCGGCGCTGGCGCTGTCGGCCGCACTCGCCGCGGGCCGTCACGCCGCCGGGCTCGGCGCGGACGCGGTCGTGCAGACCGCCCGCTCGGTGCTCGACGCGGTCGACGGCCTCGATGTCGACTACCTCGAACTGCGCGATGCCAACCTCGGCCCGGCCCCCACCGCGGGCAATGCTCGTCTGCTGGTCGCGGCCAGAGTCGGCGACACCCGCCTGATCGACAACGCTGCTGTAGTACTGGGCGCCCAAATCGATGGACACCCCGACGCGAACTCCCTGCCTGCCTCGCAGGCGCACTGAAAGGCGACGACGATGTTGCGCACCATGATGAAGTCGAAGATCCACCGTGCCACCGTGACCCATGCCGACCTGCACTACGTCGGCTCGGTGACCGTCGACCAGGACCTGCTCGACGCCGCCGATCTGCTCGAGGGTGAGCAGGTCTGCATCGTCGACATCGACAACGGCGCCCGCCTCGAGACCTATGTGATCGCCGGCGAGCGCGGTTCGGGCGTGATCGGCATCAACGGTGCCGCCGCCCACCTCGTGCACCCCGGTGACCTGGTCATCCTCATCGCCTACGGGCAGATGGACGAGGCCGAGGTCCGCGACTACGACCCGAAGGTGGTCTTCGTCGACGACCACAACCGTCCGGTGGAGCTGGGCAGCGACCCCGCGCACGCACCGGAGGGCTCCGGCCTCACCTCACCGCGTTCGCTGTCGTTCGTCTGAGCCGGGCGGGGGACCCAGGACCATGCTGCTGACGATCGATGTCCGCAACACCGGTATCGAACTCGGTCTGTTCTCCGGCAGTGGTGAACACGCGAGCCTGGTGCGGCACTGGCGGATTCACACGAATCCGTTGATCACCGCGGACGAGTTCGCGATGCAGGTGCGTGGTCTGGTCGGCGAGGATCTCGACCGGATCGTCGGCGTCTCCGCGCTGTCGACCGTGCCGCCGGTGTTGCGTGAACTGCGCGCGATGCTCGCGCGCTATTGGTCGCATGTGCCGCACGTGCTGGTGGAACCCGGTGTGCGAACAGGCATTCCACTGCTGGTCGACAATCCGAAGGAGGTGGGCGCCGACCGCATCGTCAACTGCCTCGCCGCCTTCCGTAGCTTCGGCGGGCCCGCGATCGTCGTCGATTTCGGCACCGCGATCTGCGTCGATCTGGTGTCGGCCAAGGGTGAATTCCTCGGCGGGGTGATCGCGCCCGGTGTGGAGATCTCCGCCGAGGCGCTGGTGGAACGCAGTGCGATGCGCCGCGTGGAGCTGGCGCGGCCGCGTTCGGTGGTGGGCAAGAACAGCATGGAGTGCATTCAGTCCGGCGCGATTTTCGGTTTCGCCGGTCTGGTCGACGGTCTGGTCGACCGCATCCGCGACGAATTCGACGCGTTCGCGGGCACCGATGTCACCGTGGTCGCCACGGGTGCGGGCGCACCGCTGATCGTGCCGGAGTCCGAGACCATCGACCAGCACGTCCCGCACCTCACGCTGACGGGATTGCGCCATGTCTACGAGCGCAACAAAAAGTAGTGTCTGCTAAACTGCGTTCGTGATCTTCCGTGTGAGCACCCAGGAGTGTTGTCGAGGCTAATCTGCCTCGACCGTTCGAGGCTGACGTTTTCCCTCGACCGATTTCTCACCTTCTGGAGATGCGCTCATGCGTTCCTCTGTTCTTTCCCTTTCGTCCGCACGCGACGAATACTCCGCGACGCCGCCGCTCGACCGGGCGATCGCCTCGGCCTTGCCGACCCGGTTGCGTCCCGCCGACCTGCTGCGACTCACCGACGAAGGTGCCGAAGACGTTCTCTCCGGCCGCTACGACCACCTGCTGCCCGCCGATGGCATCTGGCCGACCGAAGAGCGCTGGGCGACCCGTCTTTCCCACGACGACGAGGTCGATGTCTGGCTGATCAGCTGGACGCCGGGAAAATTCACCGATCTGCACGACCATGCCGGCTCGCTCGGCGCGCTGACCGTGCTGAGCGGCGCCCTCCTGGAATATCGCTGGAATGGGTCGGAGTTACGCAGGCGCACGCTGGCCGCGGGTGATCAGGCATCGTTCCCGATCGGTTGGGTGCACGACGTCGTGCGCGCGCCCGCCGCCGCGGAATCCGTCGGTCCGCTGGATCCCACCTTGAGCGTGCACGCGTATTCCCCGCCGTTGTCGGCGATGTCGTATTACGAAGTGACCGGCCATGGAACATTGCGCCGAACCAAAACCGTCCTCACCGACCAGCCCGAAGGTGATCTGTGATGAGCCGTTTGACGATTGATCAGATGCTCGAGAATGCTCGCGAACGACTACACCGGGTCTATGTGTACGACGTAGCCGCCGCGCTGGAGCGTGGCGCGATTCTGGTCGACATCCGCCCCGCCGCGCAGCGCGTGCGCGAAGGCTCGCTGCCCGGCGCCCTGGTGATCGAGCGCAATGTTCTGGAATGGCGACTGGATCCGACCTCGTCGGCACGGTTGTCCCTCGCCGTTGATCATGATGTGGAATGGATTATCTTCTGCTCGGAGGGCTACACGTCGAGTTTGGCCGCGGCCGCTCTGCAGGAGTTGGGCTTGCACCGGGCCAGCGACGTGATCGGCGGCTATCAGGCGCTGAAGTCGGCGGGGTTGTTGACGGTCGGCGTCGGCGTCCCGCATTTCGCCCGTGAGGTGGACTCCCTGGCCTCGCTGTAAGCGCAGCCGTGAATTGTGAAGTGCCTCACTGATTTCGCCTTCACCGGGGTAACTCCCCAGCCGCCTTCGAGTCCTTCGGCGCATAACGTGAGGCCGAGCGTGCACGGCTGTGCCCGCGGGCGGTCCGCTGAATACGCGCGGGGGCGGGGGAACGGGGGAGCGGTAAATCAATTTCCGGCGACCGCTAATGTTGTCGGATGTGAGCACTCCTAACCCCGCCGCACCCGGCCGCGCCGCCACTTCCGCCGTGGACATCGATGTTCCCGAGCAGATGCGGATTCGTCGGGACAAGCGTGAACGGCTGCTCACCGAGGGCGGTGAGGCCTATCCGGTGGTGGTGCCGCGCACCCACACGCTGGCCGAAATCCGCGCCGCCTACCCGGATCTGGAAGCCGACACCCAGACCGGTCTGCAGGCCGGTATCGCGGGCCGCGTCATTTTCGTTCGTAATACCGGCAAGCTGTGCTTCGCCACGCTGCAGGAGGGCGACGGCACCAAGCTGCAGGCGATGATCAGCCTCAACGGTGTCGGAGCCGACGCGCTGGCGGCCTGGAAGGCCGATGTCGACCTCGGTGACTTCGTGTTCGTGCACGGCGAGGTCATCTCCTCGCGCACCGGGGAATTGAGCGTGATGGCCGATTCCTGGTCGATGGCGGCCAAGTCGCTTCGTCCGCTGCCGGTGGCGCACAAGGAGATGAACGAGGAGTCGCGCGTTCGTCAGCGCTATGTCGACCTGATCGTGCGTCCCGAGGCCAGGGAAATGGCCCGTACCCGCGTGAATGTGGTCCGTGCGCTGCGCAACGCGCTCGAACGCCGCGGCTTCCTCGAGGTCGAGACCCCGATGCTGCAGACCATCCACGGCGGCGCCGCCGCGCGCCCCTTCGTGACCCATTCCAACGCGTTGGACATGGATCTTTTCTTGCGTATCGCGCCAGAGCTGTTCCTCAAGCGGTGCGTGGTCGGCGGCCTGGAGAAGGTCTTCGAGATCAACCGGAACTTCCGCAACGAAGGCGCCGACTCCACCCATTCACCCGAGTTCGCGATGCTGGAAACCTACGAGGCATACGGCACCTATGACGACTCGGCGACGATGACCCGGGAATTGATCCAGGAAGTCGCGCGAGAGGCATTCGGCACCCTCCTTGTGACGCTTGCCGACGGCACTGAATATGATCTCGGTGGCGAGTGGACGACCGTCGAGATGTATCCCTCGCTGTCGGAGTCGATCGGTGTCGAGGTCACTCCGGAAACCACTGTCGAGGAATTGCTCGCACTCGCGGATCGGGTAGGTCTGGAAATTCCTTCCGACAAGGGCTACGGTCACGGGAAACTGGTCGAAGAACTTTGGGAACACGCGTATGGCGACAAGCTCTACGCGCCGACTTTCGTTCGCGACTTCCCGGTCGAGACTTCACCGCTCACCCGTCAGCATCGCAGCAAGTCCGGTGTCACCGAGAAGTGGGACCTCTATGTTCGGGGCTTCGAGTTGGCAACGGGCTATTCGGAACTGGTGGACCCGGTGATCCAGCGTGAACGCTTCGTCGACCAGGCCAGGTTGGCCGCGGCAGGCGATGACGAGGCCATGGTGCTCGATGAAGACTTCCTCGCCGCGATGGAACACGGCATGCCGCCGACCACCGGAACGGGTATGGGAATCGATCGCTTGTTGATGGCACTCACGGGTTCGGGAATCCGGGAAACGATCCTGTTCCCGATTGTCCGACCCACTAGTCGCTGACCAGTGAATTCTCGGGGTGAAGACCCCGTGTTGGAAATTTCGCATTTCGGGGTATTCTTGCCTCGGGTATTCGGCCTGGAGGCAGGCTTGACGATTTCGAGAGGACGTTCATCTCATGGCAAAGAAGGTCACCGTTAGCCTGATCGACGATGTCGACGGTGAGTCCATCGCGGACGAGACCATCGAGTTCGCTATCGATGGGGTGTCGTACGAGATCGATCTGTCGGACGCAAATGCGGCGCGCCTGCGCGAAGGCCTGGACGAGTGGGTCGCCAACGCCCGCCGTGTGAGTGGCCGTCGCCGGGTGAAGGCTGCCGGTGCACCCGCGCCGCAGGGCAAGAGTCGCGTTTCCATGGACCGTGAACAGAGCGCCGCAATTCGCGAATGGGCTCGGCGTAAGGGCCACAAGGTCTCTGCCCGTGGTCGTATCTCGGCGGAAATCACCGACGCGTACAACAAAGAGGTCGGCAAGAACTGAGTTATTTGCGGCGCGGGCGCCGCGTGGTTCGCGGCCCCGCCGGTCCCGCTGTTGAGGTGCCGTTGCTTGCTCCTTCGTCGCGTACGCAACGACACCTCAACAGCGGGACGGCCGCGAACGGCAGGCTGCGCCTGCCTGCCCCTCCTCGGAGTCGGGGCGCGCGGGGCCGGGTTTGTGGTGACGGCCGATGTTCGGTCGGGTTTTCGGGTCCGGGTTGTGTGGGGTCGGGGTGGTAGGGAAGTAGACTGTTGGCCGTGCACAAGGTGTTTCGAGTATCCGGCGGTGTCGCGCAGTGAGTTCCTTCCTGCGGTATACCGACGACACCGGTAAGCAGCATGAACTGGCCTTGGAGGCCGGGCAGCAGCGTGTGACCATCGGGCGCAATGTGCAGGCCGACCTCGTGCTCGCGTGGGACGTCGAGGTGTCCCGTCTGCACGCGGCCGTCGAACATCTCGGTGCGCATTGGACCATCATCGACGACGGACTTTCGCGTAACGGCACCTTCGTCAACGGTGAGCGGCTGGTCGGTCGGCGCCGACTGAGTCCTGGCGACCGTATTCGGGTCGGGACCACGCTCGTGCATTTCTTCGATTTCGGCGGTGTGGTGGACGACGCCACGCATACCGCGTCCGGGTCCATCCCCACGATGCGTTCACTGACCGAGACCCAGCGCGCGGTGCTGGTCGCGCTGTGCCGTCCGTACAAACACGGCACCGGCTTCGCGACGCCCGCGTCGAATCAGCAGATCGCCGAGGAATTGTTCCTCTCCATCGACGCGATCAAAACTCACCTGCGCGCCTTGTTCGCGAAGTTCGGGGTGGAAAATCTCCCGCAGAACCAGAAGCGCACCCGATTGGCCGCGCTGGCCATGCAGAGCGGACTGATCTCCGACCACGATTTGTGACCGCGACGCTCGCGTAGGTCGGTGAGCGCCTGAACTATGTCGCGGACGCGCGCTGGGCGGTTGACTTACTCGTATCACCGGAGCACGGGATCGAAGCTCCGGACCACGAGTCAGGAGACATCGCATGTTCGCAGTTCGGATGGCCACCATGGTGCTGGCCTTGCTCAGCACCGGACTCATCGCCGGGGTGTTCTACGCGTACGCGATCTCGGTGATGCCCGCGCTGGCTCGCACCGAGGACCGCACACTGATCGACGTCATGCAGAAGATCAATGTCGTGATCATCAACCCCTGGTTCATGTTCGGCTTCATGGGCACGGTCGGGTTCACCGCGCTCGCGGCCGCTCTGCACCTCGGTAAGGAGCAGCGCTCGACGCTGATCTGGATCGGAATCGCGTTGGCGCTCAACGTGATCGCGTTCGCCGTCACGGCGGGCCTGAACGTGCCGCTCAACGACGCGCTCGCCGCGGCGGGTGATCCCGCTTCGATCGCCGACACCGCCGCCGTGCGTGCGGATTTCGAGGCGACCTGGGTTCGCTGGAACATCGTGCGCGCGGTCGTGCACACCGCCGCGTTCCTGGTGCTGTGCGGTGCGCTGTTCGCCGCGGGCGTGCAGCAGGGCAAGTCGAGTTCGGCCGCTGAGGTGACTGCCGGACAGTCCTTCTCGCAGGGGCAGAATTTCGCCCAGGTCGGTTCGCAGCAACAGCGTCGATGATTTCCGGCCGGTAGCGCCACGCGATCACTAGAACGTGTTCCATGATGAATGGAACACGTTCTAGTGAGGAGTCGTTCATGCGACGTAGTTCGCTCTCGGTGCTGGCCGCGGTTCTGTTCGCCTGTCTGCCCGCCACCGCATCGGCCCAGCCACTCCCGGTCGACTACAACTTCTTCGCCGGCATCCCCCCGGAGCTCACCAACCCGGGCGGCTCACTGCCCGGTTCGAACGACCCGAGCTGCGTCCCCTCGGCCCAGCATCCGAATCCGGTGGTCCTGCTGCACGGCACCGGCGGCGGAGCGCAGACGAACTGGGGCGTATACGCCCCGCTGCTGGCCAACGAGGGCTATTGCGTCTTCTCCCTCACCTACGGCGCCTACTCCCTGCCATGGCCCGTCTCGGCGATCGGCGGCATGCGTCCCATCGAGCAGAGCGCCGCCGAGGTCGCGGCCTTCGTCGACGGTGTGCTGGCCCGCACCGGCGCCGAGCGGGTCGACCTGATCGCCCATTCGCAGGGCAATCTGGTCGGCAACTACTACGTCAAGCGGCTCGGCGGCGGGGACAAGGTCGGCAAGCTCGTCGGGATCGCGCCGCCCTGGCTCGGCACCAACGCGTTCGGGGCGGGCGATATCGCCCACTTCAGCCGGGCGCTCGGCGCGGGACCCGCCTTCGACGCGGTCAGCTCGTCGCTGTGTCAGGCCTGCGGACAGATGTTCGCCGGCTCGCCCTTCATGGCCGCACTGAACGCCGACGGCGTGTACGACCCCAGGGTCACGTACACCAATGTCGTCTCCGCCATCGACGAACTGGTCGTCCCGCACACATCGGGCCTGGTCCCCGGCCCGAACACCACCTCGGTCGTCGTGCAGGACGGTTGCGCGCAGGACTACTCCGAACACCTGGCCATCGCGGGCAGCCCCCGCGCGGCCGGGCACGTCCTCAACGCCCTCGATCCGGCCAGAGAGGCCCCCGTGCCGTGCGAATTCGTCCCACCCTTCACCGGATAACACCCCGGCGACGATTTCGCTGTAGGCAAAACTGAACAGGAAACGAATGCCGCGACGTGCGCGTTGTCTGTAGGTGACCATGTTGTCGCCGGTCTTCAATAGGGTGGACCGGCGGCGGCGGAATCCCCTGCCAACTAGAGTGGATGGCGGGGGCCGCAACCCCCGGGCTTCATGGCAGGCTGACGGCGAGAGTTGTCGGTCCGACGCCCTAGGTTGTATCGAGCATACTGCGGCGTCTGTTGCCAGAATGTCGGAGCAGGAGAGTGAGGGAGCGATGTTCGAGAGGTTCACCGACCGCGCGAGGCGTGTCGTTGTCCTGGCCCAAGAAGAGGCCCGGATGCTCAACCACAACTACATCGGCACCGAGCACATCCTGCTTGGGTTGATCCACGAGGGCGAGGGCGTGGCGGCGAAGTCGCTGGAGTCCCTTGGCATCTCGCTGGAGGGTGTGCGTAGCCAGGTCGAGGAGATCATCGGGCAGGGCCAGCAGGCGCCGTCCGGTCACATCCCCTTCACCCCGCGTGCCAAAAAGGTGCTGGAGCTGAGCCTGCGCGAGGCGCTGCAGCTCGGCCACAACTACATCGGTACCGAGCACATCCTGCTCGGCCTCATCCGCGAGGGCGAGGGCGTCGCGGCCCAGGTGCTGGTCAAGCTGGGTGCCGACCTCAACCGTGTCCGTCAGCAGGTCATCCAGCTGCTGTCCGGGTACCAGGGCAAGGAGCCCGTCGAGGGCGCCGGTCCGCGCGGCGAGGCGGGCACGCCGTCCACGTCGCTGGTGCTCGACCAGTTCGGCCGCAACCTCACTCAGGCCGCGCTCGAAGGCAAGCTCGACCCGGTCATCGGCCGCTCGAAGGAAATCGAGCGCGTCATGCAGGTGCTGAGCCGCCGCACCAAGAACAACCCGGTGCTGATCGGCGAGCCCGGTGTCGGTAAGACCGCTGTGGTCGAGGGCCTGGCACAGGCCATCGTCAACGGCGAGGTCCCCGAGACCCTCAAGGACAAGCAGCTCTACACCCTCGACCTGGGCTCCCTGGTCGCGGGCAGCCGCTACCGCGGTGACTTCGAAGAGCGCCTCAAGAAGGTGCTCAAGGAGATCAACACCCGCGGCGACATCATCCTGTTCATCGACGAGCTGCACACGCTCGTCGGCGCGGGTGCTGCCGAAGGCGCCATCGACGCGGCCTCGATCCTGAAGCCGAAGCTGGCCCGTGGCGAGCTGCAGACCATCGGCGCCACCACTCTCGACGAGTACCGCAAGTACATCGAGAAGGACGCCGCGCTGGAACGCCGTTTCCAGCCGGTCCAGGTGGGCGAGCCGACCGTCGAGCACACCATCAACATCCTCAAGGGTCTGCGCGACCGCTACGAGGCGCACCACCGGGTCTCCATCACCGATGGCGCTCTCGTCGCCGCCGCCACCCTGGCCGACCGCTACATCAACGACCGGTTCCTGCCGGACAAGGCGATCGACCTGATCGACGAAGCGGGCGCGCGCATGCGCATCCGCCGGATGACCGCTCCGCCGGACCTGCGCGACTTCGACGACAAGATCGCCGATGCCCGTCGGGAGAAGGAAAGCGCTATCGACGCGCAGGACTTCGAGAAGGCCGCGCGTCTGCGCGACAAGGAGAAGCAGCTCGTCGCCAAGCGTGCCGAGCGGGAAAAGCAGTGGCGTTCCGGTGATCTGGACGTCGTGGCCGAGGTCGACGACGAGCAGATCGCGGAGGTGCTGGCCAACTGGACCGGCATCCCCGTCTTCAAGCTCACCGAGGAGGAGACCACCCGTCTGCTCCGCATGGAAGACGAGCTGCACAAGCGGATCATCGGCCAGGAGGATGCCGTCAAGGCCGTCTCCAAGGCGATCCGCCGCACTCGCGCCGGTCTGAAGGACCCCAAGCGGCCGTCGGGCTCGTTCATCTTCGCCGGCCCCTCGGGTGTCGGTAAGACCGAGCTCGCCAAGTCGCTGGCGAACTTCCTGTTCGGCGACGACGACGCGCTCATCCAGATCGACATGGGCGAGTTCCACGACCGCTTCACCGCTTCTCGTCTGTTCGGTGCCCCTCCCGGGTACGTGGGCTACGAGGAGGGCGGCCAGCTCACCGAAAAGGTGCGCCGCAAGCCGTTCTCGGTGGTGCTGTTCGACGAGATCGAGAAGGCACACCAGGAGATCTACAACACCCTCCTGCAGGTGCTCGAGGACGGCCGTCTCACCGACGGTCAGGGTCGTACGGTCGACTTCAAGAACACCGTGCTGATCTTCACCTCGAACCTGGGCACCTCCGACATCTCGAAGGCTGTGGGCCTGGGCTTCACCCAGTCCAGTGTCGAGGGCTCGAACTACGAGCGGATGAAGCTCAAGGTCAACGACGAGCTGAAGAAGCACTTCCGGCCCGAGTTCCTCAACCGCATCGACGACGTGATCGTCTTCCACCAGCTCACGAGCGAACAGATCGTGCAGATGGTGGACCTGATGATCGCCCGCGTCGGCAAGCAGCTGAAGAACAAGGACATGGCCATGGAGCTGACCGATCAGGCCAAGAGCCTGCTCGCGAAGCGTGGTTTCGACCCGGTCCTCGGCGCTCGTCCGCTGCGTCGCACGATTCAGCGCGAGATCGAAGACCAGCTGTCGGAGAAGATCCTCTTCGGCGAGATCGGCGCGGGCCAGACCATCCTGGTCGACGTCGAAGGCTGGAACGGCGAGGGTCTCGGCGAGGACGCCAAGTTCACCTTCACCGGCAAGACGAAGCTGACCAAGGCTTCCGCAGGCGACGACAAGCCAGAGGTTGTCCTCACCGGCGCCGCCGAGGGCACCGCGCCCGAGGCCGCCGCCTCCGGCGAGTAATCAGCTGAACCGAAAAGCCCGCCCCCTGGATCAGGGGGCGGGCTTTTCGCTTCTCCGATTATCGACGCGCGTGCTCGAGCACCGGGGCGAAGGCGGTGGCCAGCTCGCCGGGGACGATCAGTTCGTCGATTCCGTAACGCTCGCTGCGGGATTCGAGGATTTCCCCAGCCGCCTGTGGATCGCTGGGGAGAAGTCCGGCGGCACCCGCGGCACGGAGTTTTTCGGCGGTGTGGCCGAGTCGTGTGCTCAGCCAGGTGGGCAGCTGCTCGCCGATACCGACGAGTTGGAGGGTGAAACGGACGTCGCGGTCGGTGTGGGCGGTGACGGTGCCGACCATCCGGGCGAGGTCGTCTTCTGTCGCGTCCGGTGCGGCCGCCAGCAGGATCCGATCGGCGTACTCGGCCGCGGTGGTGAGCATTCTCGGGCCGCTCGCCGCGATCACCACGGGCGGGGTCGGGTCGACCTGGGTGCGCACTGCGGTGATTGTGTCGATCAGCTGGTTCCGTCGTTGACCTGCCGAACCCCATGGCATGGCGAGCCTTTCGGCTTCCACCCGAGCGTCCGGCCTTCCGGTGCCGATTCCCAGTTCGAACCGTCCGTCCGAAAGTAGTTGCAGCGCGGCTGTGTCCCGAACGGTGGCGGTCGATGACCGGAACGGCGCGGCCAGCACATTCGGTCGCAACCGCATGTTGTCCGTCACCGCGGCGGCCGCGGCCAGGGCGATGAGTGGCGACGGCGTGTACAGCGTGTCCGGCAGCATCAGCGTGTCGTAGCCCTGCGTTCGAGCTCCGGTGACCGCACGCGTCCACTCCGGTCCGGACCGCGGCATGAGCACGATTCCGAATCGCATCCCGATACCTCCCTACTTCTTCTCGCGCCCGCGCGGTTCGCTCAGTACCGCGAGCCTGCCGCGGTACTCGTCCTCGGTGATCTCGCCGCGAGCGAACCCTTCCCGCAGTGCGGACACCGCGCCGCCGCGGCCCACGCACCGTCGGCGGGCGAAGAAGACCACCGCGATCACGGTGATCCAGAACAGCAGGGGAAAGATCCAGAAGAACGGCCAGGGATGCCACCCTCCGTCGTAGTGGTCGGCCAGCAGAGTCAGCGTCGTCGCGCTGTCGAAAATGTTCATGGCTCAACCCTGCTCGCGCGAACGCGCGACGACATCGGCCGCGAGACCCGATCCGGCGTACGTTCCCACGCGTACGACCCGCCGCCGACCGGTACCGTTGAGCCATCGCCAGTTCCATCACGAGGGGGGCACAGTGACACAGGCCGTTGGTGCGCGAAGCCTCGATGACGTGCTGGCCGGAGTGCAGTGGCGATTCGCGGGGCGCGACGAGTTCACGCTGACGGCAGGTCAGTGGGAGTTCATGGCCGAGCCGAGCGCGCTCGTCGTGCTGGATGGGTTGGTCCGCGTCGAAGGACTCAGTACGACAGAGGATCTGGCGAGCGGCGACTTCCTGTTCGTGCCCGGCACGGTCCGGTTCGCGATCAACGCGCTGTCGGCGGCCCGCGTGCTTCGGGTGCGCCTCGACCCCGTGGGAACCGGCAGCGCCATGACCGCGCTGCCGCAACGGCTGCTGCTGACCGGATTCGCCGACCACACACCGGTGGCCGCGACCATGTTTCGCCACCTGGTGCAACAGTGCCCCGACCCGTTCGGTGTCCAGGGTGACCGAGCGGCCACGTTGATCAGCTCGATGGCGATCGAGTCCTGGCATGCCCGGGGCTGCGCGCCGCAACGGTGGCTACTGAAGGTGAATGAGCCCGGGATCGCGGAGGCGGTGGCCGCGATGCACGCCGATCCGGGGCAGGAGTGGACCGTCGAGGGGCTGGCGAAGATCGCGCTGGCCTCGCGGTCCGGGTTCGCCGCCCGGTTCCAGGCGGCGACCGGCCTCACGCCGGGCCGGTATCTGACGCAACTGCGGATCGAGCGGGCACAGCTGTTGCTGACCGATCACGATGTGCCGGTCGGCACCGTGGCTCGCCGCCTCGGTTATCGATCGGAGACGGCATTCGGGCGGGCGTTCCGGCGGCAGACGGGCCGCACACCGTCGGATTGGCGGCGTGCGACCCGAGTTTCGACGGATGTCAGTGCGCCACCCGGGTGAGTGAGCGGCGAATCAGCACTCCGCCGAGCACCGCGGCGACGGCACCGAGCGTGTAGGTAGCGGCCAGGCCGACGCTGTCCACACCGCGGCCGCCGATCGCGGAGCCGAGGATGATCGCCAACTGGAAACCGCCGACCACCAGCCCGCTGCCTGCTTCCATCCGACCGGGCAGCACGCGCGACACCCACACCTGCACGAGATTGAGGATGCCGCCGAACGCGGCGCCCCAGACGACAACGGCTAGGTATGCGAGCGGGGCGAACGCCGCGGAGGCGATGATCGCGACCAGTGACAGGCCGATGGCCGTCGGCACCGCCGGCAGCAGCGCGCCGAGGTGGCGATCGGCGAGCGCGCCGATGACGAAGTTGCCGAGCAGACCACCGATGCCGAACAAGGCGAGCAGGACCGGGATCACCGTCGGACCCGCGCCCAGCAGTTCGGCCAGTGCCGGGCGGATGTAGGTGTATCCGGCGAAGTGCCCGCCGATGACGGCAACCACGCTGACCAGGCCGAGCAGCACGCCCGGAGCCCGTAGGGCGCTACCGAGTGCGGTGAACCCGACGCCCTTGCTCGGCGCGATCGGCGGCAACATCAGCCGCACCGCGACCGCGGTGGCGGCGGTCAGCGCGGCCGCGACCAGGAAGGTCGTCCGCCAGCCTGCGTAGGTGCTCAGCAGCACGCCGAGCGGTACTCCGGCCACCGTCGCGACGGTGGTTCCCGCGTTCACGATCATCATCGCTTTGCCGAGCCGCTCGGCGGGCACGAGCTTGGCGGCGATCACCAGCGCCATCGACCAGTAGCCGCCGACAGCCAGCCCGAGGAGCAGACGCGCGATCAGCAGCAGCACGATGTTCGGCGCGAGCGCCACCACCACGTTCGATACCGCCGCGCCGAGGGTCAACCCGATCAGCAGGGTGCGCCGATCCATGCGGGGAAACAGCGCGCCCAACCCGAGTGCGGCCAGCAGTGCGGTCAGGGCCGTCGCGCTCACCGAGAGTCCGACGACACCCTCTGGCACATCCAGATCGGTTGCCAGCACGGTGAGTACACCGGGAGGCAGGAATTCGGCGGTCACCAGTGTGAAGCTGCCGAGGAACATGGTCAGCAGGGCGGGCCAGACCCGGCGATCGGTGTTCTCCACCGTAGCGTCGGCCGTCGGAGTCGTTGTCATGCCAGGTGCAACAGCGCCATGGGCCGCCGTCCTCGCCCGAAACGCCACCGCATCCGACTCAAACGCCGCGTTCGCGCGGCGTCGACTACGCGCTGAACTCGCGGCTATTCGAACCGGGAGACCACGGGCGAGTTCTTCGCGCTGGCGAACGTCAGGAACTCCACCAGCCCTTCGTAGTGTTCCCGCAGGTATTCGTGGCCGAAGTCGGTGTCCCAGATATCCGGGTACACGTCGTTGTCATCCATGTCGTCCGGGGCGAAATGTTCGGCGAGGGCGGTGAACGGTATGGCGGCCAGCGTGTGGGCCGCGGCGGACACCTCGTCGGCTGTCCAGATGCGCGGCTCGCTGTCGCCTGCCCACGGGTCGAGGTCGCGGAGCAGGTCGACCTCGACTTTCGCGGCTGCCAGCAGGTAGCGCAGTCCGTCCCAGGACTTGTCGATGTCGCCGACTGGTTCGCCGGTGTGGTCGATGGCTTCGATCAGGTCGAACGCGGCCTCGGCATCGGCGGTGATGCGGGCGGCGTCGGCCTCGGAGATGCGGTGGAATGCGAGCACTGGTCCCATGGTCGGAAAGGTAGAAATCCAGGCTTGGCGATACCTTGGCGACTTCTTTTCGCCGGTCGGAGCGCGGTATTTCGCGGCGTACGGTGGGAATTGCTCGTCCAAACCGACACGGGGGTGTTCGCACACATGACTGATTCCGACCGCACACTGATCGCCGTTCTGCTCGACCGCTCCGGGTCCATGCAGACCATCAAGGCCGACACCGAAGGTGGGTTGGCCGCCTATTTCGAACAGCAGCGCTCGGTGCCGAAGAAGATCGAGGTCACGCTCGCTCAGTTCGACACCACCTACGACGTGGTCTACGCGAATGTGCCGCTGGATCGGGTACCGGCGCCGAGCTTGCACCCGCGCGGTGGGACCGCCCTCTACGACGCACTCGGCAAGCTCGTCACCAGCGTGGGCGCCGAACTGGCCGACCGCCCCGAACACGACCGTCCCGGCACCGTGATCATCGTCGTCCTCACCGACGGCCACGAGAACTCCAGCCGCGAATGGACCCACGCCGCCGTGAAGTCGCTCATCGCCCAGCAGCAAGACGTCTACAACTGGACCTTCGTCTTCCTCGGCGCCAACATGGACGCCGTCGAAGTAGGCTCCAACCTCGGCTTCGACCCCGGCTCGGCCATCACCTACGCCCCGGTCGCCGGCGGCGTCCGTGGCGCCTTCGACGCCCTCTCCGCCTACTCCGCCCGAGCCCAAGCCGCCCCGGCGGGCGCCGCCCGCCGCGCCAGCTTCTCCGCCTCCGAACGCCGACAAGCCGACCAGGGCAAGTGAGTCGCCTACTGCCAACCCGGGCGGACCAGGCCTGATTCGTAGGCGAGGACTACGAGTTGGGTGCGGTCTCTGGCGGCCAGTTTGGTGAGGATTCGGCTGACGTGGGTGCGGGCGGTGGCGGGGGACATGAAGAGGCGGGCGCCGATTTCGGCGTTGGTGAGGCCCTCGGCTACCAGGATCAGCACTTCGCGTTCGCGGTCGGTGAGTTCGGCGAAGGCGGCGGGGGGTGGTTGTTTGGCGTGGGTGGAGAACTCGGCGAGCAGGCGGCGGGTGACGCCGGGGGACAGGAGGGCGTCGCCCGCCGCCACGACGCGGACGGCGCGCAGCAGGTCGGCGGGTTCGGTGTGTTTGACCAGAAAGCCCGCGGCGCCCGCTCGGATCGCTTCGAAGACGTATTCGTCGAGTTCGAAGGTGGTGAGGACGACGACGCGCACCGGCGCAAGTTGTGAGTCGTCGGCGATCATGCGGGTGGCGGCCAGGCCGTCGAGGATCGGCATGCGGATGTCCATCAGCACCACATCGGGGACAAGGGCGCGGGTCATCCGGACCGCCTGCTCACCGTTTTCGGCCTCACCGATGACTTCGATGTCGTCCTGCGCGTCCAGCAGGGCGACGAATCCACCACGTACCAGCGCCTGATCATCGGCGACGAGGAGGCGGATCTTCGCCTTACCGGCACCGCTCGGCGGCAGTTCGGCAGGGTCGCTCACGCGCCGGCCGCCCTGCCGGACGACTCCGCCGAGGTGCTCGAAGCCACTGGGCGAGCGGGCAATCGAGCCGCGACCCGGAATCCGCCCGACGGTCGCGGACCCGCGGTGAGCGCCCCGCCGAGCGCATGTGCCCGCTCCCGCATCCCGATGATCCCGTTGCCGCCGATCCCGGTTCGAACAGCGGTCTCGGTCGGCCGGGTGTTGTCGACGGTGATGTCCACCGATTCCGGTGTGTAGCGCAGGGTGATCAGTGCCGTCGCGCCGGGCGCGTGACGCACCACGTTGGTCAGCGATTCCTGAATGATCCTGGCCGCCGCCACGTCGATCACGCTCGGCAGCTTCTTGGGGGTACCGATGATCTTGGTGTCGACGTCGAGGCCGGTCGCGCGGGTGCGCTCGAGCAGGGTGTCGAGGTCGTCGAGGGACGGTGCGGGAGCGCGCGGTGCGGGGCGGGGCGGAACGGGCACGTCGTCGGGTACGCCGACATGATCGGGGTACTCCGGCACCACCGCGGTTCCGCTGCGGATCGCGTGCAGCAGCGTATGCACCTCGGTGAGCGCTTCTTTCGATGTCGTCTTGATGGTCGCCAACGCCGCGGCCGCCTGCTGCGGCTTGCGGTCGAACAACTCCAGCGCCACCGACGACTGCACATTGATCAACGAAAGGCTGTGCGCGAGAACATCGTGCAGCTCTCGGGCGATCGCCAACCGCTCCTCGGATGCCGCCCTGGCCTGCTGGGCCTGTTCGTCGCGCTGGGCGGCCTCGGCCCGCTGCTCGCGCGCGAGCACCACCGCGCGCCGCTGTCGCATCCCCTCCGCGATCGCGACCAGCACGCCCATCCATGCCAGCAGTCCGAATATCTGCCACGCGTCGGAGTGCCGCCCGAGCAGTGCGGCTAACGGCCACACCATCGTCAGGTAGCCGATCGCGACCACCGGGTATGTGCGCCAACGGGATCCGGTGACGGCCGCCGACAGGAAGGCGATCACCAGCGAGAGGAAAATCGGCCCGTACCCGTAGTCGCGCAGCACATAGGTCACCGCGGCGATCAACGTCACCAGCAGCACCGGTTCGGGCAGCACCCGCCGGAAACCGAGCGCGACCGGCCCCGCGAGCAGCAGTAGGTACGCGAACGCGTCCAGCGACCGCACTCCGGTTTGATGCGAATTCGCACCGGAACTACCGGCCAACTGGATCACCGCGACCACCACTGCCAGGCCCCAGTCCTGAACGACCGAGCCACGCTCCCACTTCGCAGACGCTCCCACGTGCTCAACCCTATTGTGTGCGCCCACCCACCGCGTCGGCCTGCGCACGTATTTCCTGTGCGAGGCCGCGTAGTCCGCGCGGCGTAGCGCCGAGCACGCCGCGGGACGGATGCCCCGGCACCCCTCGAACGCGGATTCTGATCGCCATGAACGAATCGATCGTGGTCACCACCGGGTTGACCAAACGCTATGGCGAGCACCTCGCGGTGGACGCGGTGAGCATGCGGGTCGCGGCCGGGGAGATCTACGGATTCCTCGGCCCCAACGGCGCGGGCAAAACCACCACGTTGCGCATGCTGGCCGGCCTCGTCCGACCCAGCGCGGGCACCGCGACCGTCCGGGGCCGCACGCCGGGCGACCCGGCGACACTGCGCGGAATCGGCGTCCTCATCGAGGGCCCCGGCTTCTACCCCTACCTCTCCGGCCGCGACAACCTGCGGGTACTGGCCCGCTATCGCGGCCACGGCGAGGCCGAGGTCGAGACGGCACTGGAGCGGGTGGGCCTGGCCGACCGGGCAGGCGACCGTTTCCGCACCTATTCGCTCGGCATGAAGCAGCGCCTCGGGGTGGGCGCGGCCATGCTCGGCGACCCGGATCTGCTGATTCTCGACGAGCCGACCAACGGCCTCGACCCGGCGGGCTTGGCCGAGATGCGCACGCTGATCACCGATCTCGCGGCCGACGGACACACCGTACTGCTGTCGAGCCACCAGCTCACCGAGGTGCAGGAGATCTGCCACCGCGTCGGCGTGATCTCCGGTGGTCGCTTGCTCGCGGAATCCACGGTGTCGGAATTGCGCGGCACCGCAACACTTCTGCTCCGCGCGCAGCCCGCGGACGTGGCGCTCGACGCGGTGCGTGCGGTCACCGACGCCCCCGCGCGAGCGGGGGTGGACGGAATCAGGGTCGAAACGAGCGCCGCGATGGCGCCGGAGGTGGCGCGCGCTGTCGTCTCGGCGGGCGCGGACCTGCTCGAACTGCGGGTGGACGAGAAATCCCTGGAAGAAGTGTTCTTCGAGATGACGGCTGTGGAGGTAGCGAAATGAGCACCATGACAAGGGATCTCACCGCGAGCGTGCGCGCGGAGGCGGTACGTCTCGGCCGCTGGCCCGCCTTCTGGATAGTCCTCGGCACCTGGATCCTGCTCAACCTGACCTTCGCCTACCTGTTCAACTATCTCGCCTACGCCTCCGGCGAAAGTGGTGCGATGTCGGACGGTCTCCCACGCGAGGTTCTCCTCGGCCAACTCGTGCCCGCCGCCGTCCCCGAGGTGTTCACGCAGGGCATGTCGATGTTCGGCGGCGCGCTGGTGCTGATCCTCGGCGCCCTCGCCGTCGGCAGCGGATACGGCTGGGGCACCTGGAAGACCGTGTTCACCCAGGGGCCGAGCCGAGTCGCGGCGGTAGCGGGACTGCTGTTGTCCCTGCTGGCGGTGGTCCTCGCCCTCGTCCTGGTCGCCTTCGCCGTCGACATCGGCATCGCCACCGTGATCGCGGCGAGCGAGTCCCAACCGATCATCATGCCTTCGCTCGACGACGCCCTGATCGGAATCCTCACCGGTACCGCCATTCTCGGCATGTGGACCCTCGCGGGCGCCGTCATCGGCGCCATCGCCCGCGGCCCTGCCCTGGCTGTCGGCCTCGGCCTGGTCTGGGTACTGGTGGTGGAGAACCTCCTGCGCGGCGTGGCGGGGATCTTCGGCCCGATCGAAGCCGTCACCTACCTGCTCCCCGGCACCGCCGCCGGCTCGCTGGCCGGCGCGATGCGCACCGTGGAGGGCCCGGCCACCCCGGGGGTTCTCGACATCCTCACCCGCGGTGAATCCTTCGCCCTACTCGCCGCCTATGTGATGGCCTTCGCGGGCGGCACGATCTGGTTGATGGCCCGCCGCGATCTCACCTGACCCGCTGTGATCGCCAGTACGGCATCAGGTAGCGGCAGTCCGAAACGGGCCGCCGCTACCTACGCTGCTCGGGTCAGGACCAGCCGGCCGGGTTCGAGGCTGTTTCACGGGAGATGCCCGAGCCGGTCTTCGGGAACCCGCCGAAGCGCTCATTGTGTAGATGGGCGAAGAAGTAGCACATTTCCTCGCATTCGGCGTCGGTGGCCGCGGCCTCCGGGTCGGCGTTGACGGCGTCGTAGTAGTCGCGGCCCATGGCCACGATGAACCCGCGGGCGTAGAGGAAGCCGTCGTCGGAGCCGTCGGTGATCGCCTGGATTTCGGCGCGGTCGATGTCGTAGAGCGCGCGTTCGGCGACACGATCGAGGGCGGTCAGTTCCTCGCTGGTGAAATCTGTCGACAGGGCGCTCAACTGGGCGAGGAACGCGTCGAGGCGGTTCTGGAGGCCGTCTTCCAGCGATCGCAGAACGGCGGCCGGTTCGGTCCCGGTGGCCGCCCAGGCCGACGCGATCAGATTCCAGAATTTGGCGTTGTCTTCGGGGGTGCTCGTCACTCGTCGGACGGTACTGCTCCGGTCCGACATGTAGCCGCTGTCAGTGGTTCTCGATCAGGCATCCAGCAGGCGCTGGGCGAGTGTGGTCAGACCGGCGGTGATCTGCTCGGGTGACAATCCGCGTTCTCGTTGTTGGAGGTAGACCTCGGCGGCGAGCGGCGCGAGGACCGTATCGACCAGCGAATCCGGTTGTGGCACCTCGGCTTCGATCAGTAGCGAGCGCACGTGCACCGACCAGAAGCCGTAGGCGCCGGTGCCGAAACGGGCGCCGCCGGTTTCCGCGCCGAGCACCAGATGGGCGTGGGCGGTGAGCAATTCGATCATCGCCGCGTAGAAGGCGGCGAGTCGATCGGCCGGGGTCGCGCCGGGGCCCAGCGGGGGCGCGCCGCGCAGCAGCTGTTCCTGGAGGGCGCGTTCGTGCTCGTCGAGCAGGGCCACGGCGATCGCGTTGCGGTCGGGATAGCGGCGGTAGAGGGTGCCGCGGCCGACGCCCGCGGCCTTGGCGATGTCGTCCATGGTGACCGTGCGCGGGTCGCGGGTGGCGAAGAGCTCGGCGGCGGCCGCCAACACTTTCGCGCGATTGCGCGCCGCGTCGGTGCGCTCGGAGGGCGGCGGCGCATCCAGCGACGCGCCGGTGAGCAGGTCGGATCGGGACTCCATGGGTCGACTGTAGCCCAGAAAAGAATATGTGGACATGGTGTCCACTTGTGTTCTATCGTCGAGAAATCGACAAACGGACATCATGTCCAGTTAGGAACTTGTGATGACACACCTGCTGCACCTGGACGCCAGCGCTCGTGCGAACTCCCTCAGTCGTGAGCTCGGCAGGGAATTCGTCCGGGCCTGGCGCGACGCGGAACCCGGCGGTACTTACACCTATCGCGACCTCGCCGCCGAGCCGACGCCGTTCATCGACGAGGGCTGGACCGAACTGTGTGACGCCGTCCTCGCCGCCGGGGTCACCGACCTCGACCGACTCGCGGAACTGGCCGTGACGCCCGCGGCTCGGGCCGCGTGGAAGGTGGTCGAACCGCTGCTGGCGCAGGTACTGGCCGCCGACGTGATCCTGATCGGCACCCCGATGTACAACTACTCCGTCCCCGCCTCGCTCAAGGCGTGGCTCGACCAGGTCACGTTTCCCCGAATGTCGTTGGGGCAGCGCAGGTTCGTCGTGGTCACCGCCCGTGGCGGCGCGTACTCGCCCGGTGCGCCGAAGGCCGCGTTCGATTATCAGGAACGCTTCCTGCGCGACTTCTTCGCGGGCCACTTCGCCGTCACCGACACGGTTTTCGTCAACGCGGAGCTGGCCAATGCCGTGCAGGATCCGAACCTGGCCCACCTGCGCGACGCCTATGAGGCGTCGCTCGCCGCCGCGCGGGCCGAAGTGCGCTCGCTGGCAAAGGACTACACGCGATGAGCTGGCTGGTGCTCGGGCTGGCCGGGCTCGTCGAGATTCTCTGGTCGCAGACCATCAAACCGACCGAGAACTTCACCAAACTCGGCCCGACTCTGCTCTGCGTCGCGCTCGGCTCGCTGGCCGTGTATCTGCTCTCGCGCGCCATGCAGACCCTCCCGGTGGGTACCGCCTACGCGGTATTCACCGGGATCGGGGCGCTCGGCGCGATCGGTCTCGGTGTGCTCGTGCACAAAGATCCGCTCAGCGCGGGCCGCGCGTTGGCGCTGTCGCTGATCCTCGGCGGCATCGTGCTCGCGCGCGTGACGAATCCTGAGTAACGCTGTCGCACACCCGATGAGAGGATCGGCCGGTCATCACCGGTAAGGTCGGCTGATGGACCAGCCAGTTCGCCCCCCGGACCTGTCCACGCGGCCACACGAGCTCACGGTCGAGCGTGTGATGAAAGCCTCGCCCAGTCTGCTCTACGCGGCCTGGACCCAAGGCATGGACCTGTGGCTGGCCGTTCCCGGATCGGTGCTGATGCGCCCCGCCGTCAACGAGCCCCTCTACTTCGACACCGGCTCGCCCGAGAAACGCAACCCCCATTACGGCCGCATCCTGCTGCTCGAGCCGAATCGGCGGATCGAGTTCACCTGGGTCACCGCCGCCACCGACGGCGTCGAAACGGTGGTCGCCGCCGAATTCCTCAAACAACCACGCGGTATCCGCCTGCGCCTGCGCCACTCCGGATTCCCCACCGCGGCGATCCGGGATCTGCACCAGCAGGTCTGGCCGGACAAACTCGAGCGGCTCGACGAAATCACCAGCGCCACCGTCTGACCGGCGGACCGGGCCGATCGTCGGCTGAGCGCTGTTCGGCTCGCGTAGGTTCGACACCGAACGCAACACCTCCGAATCGAAGGGATCGCAATGCCGACTCGTAGCGCACGCACACTCTGGTCAGGCGGACTCCAGGACGGGTCCGGGCAGGTCGAACTGGTCAGCTCGGGTGTGGGCAAGTTCGATGTGAGCTTCCCGCGCCGCACGGCCGACACGGCCGAGGGCACCAGCCCGGAGGAGCTGATCGGGGCGGCGCACTCGTCGTGCTACTCGATGGCGCTGTCGGCGGAGATCGCCAATGCGGGCGGGACGCCGGAAAGCCTCGATGTCAACGCGGACGTGACCCTCGCGCCCGACCCGGCCGGTGGTTTCCGGATCAGCAAGATCACACTCACCGTGCGCGGACGTGCGTCGGGCCTGGACGCCGACGGGTTCGCCGCGGCGGCCCTCGCGGCCAAGAACGGGTGCCCGGTCAGCAAGGCACTCGCCGGTGTGGCCGAGATCGAACTCGACGCCGCACTGGGCTGATCAGCTCCGCCGTGATCGTGTGATCGGTCGCTACCGATCGCACGATCACGCAGGTCGTCAGTGCCGGGTGAACCAGCGGTGCGCGGCGGGGGTGTACATGGCCGGAATCGCGATGACGACGGCCAGGATGTGAATGGTTCGGCAGCCCGCCAGCACGGTCGAACTGGGGGACATGCCGTCGAACAGCGTCGTGTAGTCGTCGGTGGACAACACGACCGCCAGCGGCTCGATGATCAGCGAGACCAGACCGACCACGCCGATGCCGACGGTCAGCAGAGCGCGGGCCACCCGACTGCCGTTGAGCATGTACAGCGCGACCCCGGCGACAGCCAGGTAGATGGCGAGCCGGGGTAGTAGACCCGCGGCGGTGGCGCCGAACTCGTCGCCACCACGCGCGGCGCGCAACAGTCCTTCGGCGACACCGGCGGCGAGAGCGGTGACGAGTCCGCCGAACGCGACATTCACGGCGCGGGGGCGAGTGGCGGAAACAAGAAAGGCAGTGCCGGTCATGACTCCGACACTGCCGTTCTCAGCTGCTCGCGAGGATCACCCTGCGGTAGGAACCTTGTCCACTACCGGAGTGCTACGCCGCGAAGCGAATTCCGTGAGCGCGGCGAACGCCAGCCCCAAACTCACCCACAGCGTGGTGGTTTCGGCCAGCGAGGCCACCCGGAAATTCCACAGCAGAGTGGCGGGGAAGTCGTCGGCCACCTCGTTCACGCCGGGCAGCAGGACGTAGCCGACCGTGGTGACCACGACGAACGCGCCGACCCCGGCGATGAGCCGCAGCGTGTCCGACGCGGTGACCGCGCGGTAGGCCGCGACGGCTGCCGCGACGGCGAGCAGGCCGAGCACGACGGCCGCGACCCACAGCCAGGTGCGGTCGTTGATGGTGTCCGGATCGCCCACGGCGGGCGGGTTGGCCGGATACTTGAAGAAGGGCACCGCGACGATCGCCGCCCAGGCGAGGACCGCTGAGGTCAGCGACAATTGGGGCCCGGACAGTGCGGTGAACCGGCGTGCCACATTCACCGCCGACGCGAACAACGCGCCGAACGCCATGCCCGCCAAACCGAGTGCGAGGAACTGTCCCGCCTTCTGGCCCGACCGGCTGACCAGCGGTTCGTCCTCGTCGCCGTGGGAATGGCCCTGCGGTTCCGCGGCTTCGTGGCCGTGCTCGGCGGGAGCGGCCGCGGCTTCTTCGATGGCGATCGCGGCGTCCACCTGGGGCTCGCCGACGAAGTAGCCCACTGTCGCGGCCAGCAGGCCGGCGATCAGGCCGGCCAGCAGGCCGCGCAACAGCAGGGTCTTGAGTGATCCGATCAGTGGCACGGAACACCCAGCAGGTGACGTCCGTCGTGCATCAGCTCGTGCAGGAACATCCCGCTACGCGAGACGGCCCCCTGGTCGAAACCGACCAGGTACAGGGCGAGCAGTGCAAGCAGGACGACGCCGACCGTGACGAGCACGGTTGCCAGGGTGTCGAGACCGGTAGATCGGCTGGGTGAATGAGCGATTGCCATTCGGGTCCTCCTTCAGGGATACGCGTCCCACGGTTGAAGTGTGGTGCGAAGGTGCCGGTGTCTGGCTCTCCGGCACCGGGGACCCGGTACTTGGATACAGTGGCGCGACCGCTCCGGATTCACACCGGAATTACCGCGCACCCTCGCGTATGTTCCCTCGAACTGTGACAGCCGCGAGCTGTCCACGTCAATACAGGCAACCGCATGTCCAGCGGAAACGCCGCTGTCAGCTCTTCGCGGGCACGTCGAGGACGACCTCGAACTCGAGCAGCGAGGCACCCGTCGACACCGGCTTGGGGCGCTCGCCCTCGCCGCCGTTCCCGGCGTGCGCCGCACGGGCCGGGCCGTCCCGCCACGTGGCGAACGATTCCTCCGAATCCCATTGCGTCACAACGAAGTACCGGTTGTCACCGGCGACCGGGCGCAGCAACTGGAAGCCGAGGAATCCGGGGGAGTTCTCCACCGCACCCGCTCGTGCGGCGAACCGCTTCTCCAACTCGGGGCCTGCGCCCTCGGGAACCTCGATCGCATTGATCTTCACAACAGCCATGGTGGTGATTATTGCGGCTGGCGCCGTGACGTGGCGGGGCTGGGGCAGTATCGGGGTGTGTTGAACGACGAAGGTGGGTCCGGTACCCCGATCCTGCTGTTGCACGGGCTGATGGGCAGTGCGCGGACCTGGGCCGACCAGGTGCCGTGGTTGCGCGGCTACGGGCACGTCTATGCCGTCGACGCGGCCGGGCACGGGCGGCCGACACCGGCCGAGCTCACCACGGAGGCGTTCGTGGCCGACCTGGCCGAGCTCACCGCCGCGATCACCGAACCGATGGTGATCGTCGGGCATTCGATGGGCGCGATCCACGGGTGGGTCTTCGCGGCGACCTATCCCGAGCGGGTGCGCGCGATCGTGGTCGAGGACATCGCCCCCGATTTCACCGGCCGTACCGCCGCCCACTGGGCCGAGCTGATCCACTCGTGGCCGCAACCGTTCGCCGACGAACAGGCGGTGCTCGACTACTTCGGTCCGGTCGCGGGCGCCTATTTCCTTCGCGCGTTCACCGCGGCGCCCGACGGCTACCGCCTGCACGGCGAGGTGGACACCTTCCGCGCGATCTCCGAAGAGTGGGGTACGCGCGACTTCTGGACGGAATGGAAGTCGCTGCGGGTGCCCGCGCTGCTCATCGAAGGCGAGCACACCATCACCCCGCCGGGGCAGATGCGCACGATGACCGAGGTGCATCCCGATGCGGAGTATGTGCGCGTCGCGGCGGCGGGGCACCTGGTGCACGACGAACAACCCGAGGTCTACCGCGAACACGTGGGCCGGTTCCTGCAACGCGTCACGGGGTGAGCCGGTCGGCCTCCATGCGCGAAGCGTTACCCGGCGGCGCTTCCCTCGCCCGCCAGGGCGAACAGTCCGTCGTCGGTCTGCTCGATGAGCCCGTCGATCAGCAACGAATCCAGCGCCCGCGCGCGCTGACCCGGATCTCGGGTCCAGGCCAGGTCGAGGCGGATCCGCTCGACCGGGCCCGAGGCGTCGCGCAGCACATCGAGCAGCCGGCCACGAGCCTGACGGTCGGTGCCCTCGTACTTCTGCACCTTGCGGGCCACCGCGGCGGCGGGTTTGCCCGCCTCGACCCACGCACAGCTGGGCAGCGGGCAGCGGGCGCAGTCGGGGTTGCGGGCCGTGCAGATCAGGGCGCCCAGCTCCATCAGGGCCGCGGAGAAGGTCGCGGCGCGCGGCACCGGGACGGGCAGCAGGGCTTCGGTCTCCGCGAGATCGCGCGAGGACGGGTTCCCCGGCTCGCGGCCGTGCACGGCGCGCGCGACAACGCGCCGGACGTTGGTGTCCACCACGGGAACTCGCTGTCCGTAGGCGAAACAGGCCACCGCGCGGGCGGTGTACGCGCCGATCCCGGGCAGGCTCAGCAGCACGTCGACGTCGGCGGGAACCACGTCGCCGTGTTCGGTCGCCAACACTCGTGCGCACTCGTGCAATCGCAGCGCCCGTCGCGGATACCCCAACTTGCCCCATGCCCGCAGCACCTCGGCTTGCGTCGACGCCGCCATCGCCGACGGCACCGGCCAGCGCGCCACCCACTCGCGCCAGATCGGTTCCACGCGCACCACCGGCGTCTGCTGCAGCATGATCTCGCTCATCAGGATGTGCCATGCGGTCGCGTCCGGCTCGCGCCACGGCAGCGCGCGCGCCGTCTCGCCGAACCAATCGAGCAGGGCTTCCGCGTCGATGCTCACCGTTCTCGTTTCCTCTGAGCCAGTCTCTCTTTGCCGCCGCGTAACGTGGCGGACTCGCTGGTAACCAAGGGCCTGTGCACAATGGTCGGTATGCCTGGTTCCAATCCGATAAGCGCCTGGAAGTCGTTGCGCGAAGGCAATGAGCGATTCGTCAACGACACCCTGCAGCATCCTAGCCAGGGCGCCGCAGACCGAGCCAAACTCGTCAAGGGCCAAAACCCTCACGCGATTCTGTTCGGCTGCGGTGATTCCCGCGTCGCCGCCGAACTGATCTTCGATCAGGGTCTCGGCGACATGTTCGTGGTGCGCACAGCGGGCCACGTCGTGGACAGTTCGGTGCTCGGCTCGATCGAGTACGGCGTCGAGGTGCTCAATGTGCCGCTGATCGTGGTCCTCGGCCACGACAGCTGTGGCGCGGTGAAGGCCACCATCGACGCACTCGACGGCGGCGAAGTACCCGGCGGGTTCATTCGTAGCGTGGTCGAGCGGGTGACGCCGTCGATCCTGGTCGGGCGACGCGAAGGGCTCACTTCGCTCGACGACCTCGAAGCGCGTCACGTGGTGGAGACCAGCAAGCTGCTCATGCAGCGGTCGATGATCATCTCCCAGCGCGTTGCCACTGGTCAGCTCGCTATCGCCAGCGTCACCTACAAGCTCGAAGACGGGCGTGTGCACCTGCGGCGCACCGTCGGCAATATCGGCGAGGTGGTCTGAGCCGGGACTCACGCCCGGTTCGGCTCCCGACACGCCGAGGTCATCGAGCGCGCCCCCGCGCGCTGCGCTTACCTTTGAGGTGTGCTGGAACCGAATGGACCGCTCTCACCGGAGATCTACTGGCGCCGCCGTGCACTCGCGATCGGCGTCATCGTCGTCGCGCTCGCGATCGTGATCTGGCTCGTCACCATGGTCGCGCGTGGTGGGGACTCGTCCGGTGCCGACAGTGCGGCAGCGAGTACCACCACGTCGGCGGAGTCGAGCGTGTCCACGACGAGTTCGGCGCCGAGCAGCGCGTCGAGCTCGCCGAGCAGTGCGTCGGCCACGCCGAGTGCGACGACCTCCGCCGCCGACCAGCCCGCGGCACAGCCGTGCTCGGATCAGTCACTGGCGCTGAAGGTGACGGTCGGCCAACCGACCTACCGGGTGGGCGACCAGCCCGCGTTCGGCACCGTCATCACCAATATCTCGTCCGTGGCCTGCGCGCGCGACCTCGGGGCCGGACCGCAGTTCCTCGTCTACACCCTCGACGGGCAGCGCAGGCTCTGGGCGAGCAACGACTGCAACCAGGACGACCCGGCGGAAATGAAGACGCTCAAGGCCGGTGAACAACTCTCGTACAAGGGCACCTGGTTCGGCACCACCTCGCAGCCGCAGTGCGCGGGCGACCGACTGCAGGTACCCGCGGGCGCGTATATGGTCGTCGCCCAGTTGGGCGCCGTGCGCAGTGCCGCGGAGCCCTTCAACCTCGCCTCCTGACGCCGCGTTCCCGCCTGCCGGGGGCATTGTGCGGGTGCGCTATCGGTCACATGTTCGAGTTGGGTCGATTTGCAGTGTTCGCAGGATCGGTCAGCCCGTCAATGGACATTGGCGCGGAAATGGCTGATCGGTGCTGATTCGGGCGGTTGCCGGAGTTATTCCACTGTCACGACCTCGCGGGGTGCGCGGGATTTGCGGAGCTCGGCCAACCGCAGCGCCGAGCGTAGATCCCCGACCTCGTGGATCCGCATCGTGCCGGTCTTCGTTTTCTCCGAACCGGGCGGGACGAGAGCGGTGGTGAACCCCAGGCGCTCGGCTTCGGCCAGGCGTCTGCCGAGCCCGGTGACCTTACGAACCTCACCCGCCAGTCCGACCTCGCCGAGGATCACCCAGCCCGCGGGCAGGGCGATATCGGCCTCGGCGGACGCGATGGCCAAGGCGATGGCCAGATCGGCGGTCGGCTCGAGCAGGCGCATGCCGCCGACGGTCGCCGCGTACACATCGTGCTTGCCGAGGAAGACCCGTCCCCGGCTCTGCAGCACCGCGAGCACCATGGCGACGCGGTTGTAGTCCAGCCCGCTCACGGCCCGGCGAGGCTGCGGGATCTCGGTCTTCACGGTGAGCCCTTGCACCTCGGCCACCAGTGGCCGTTTGCCGTCCATCGCGACGGTCACCGCGGTGCCGGGGACGGTGTCGGTGCGATGGTGCAGGAACAGCCCGGAGGGATCGTCGACGCAGGCGATGCCGTCGTCGTGCAGTTCGAAGCAGCCGACCTCATCGGCGCTACCGAAGCGGTTCTTGATGCCGCGAACCATCCGCAGCGACGAGTTCTTGTCGCCCTCGAACTGCAACACCACGTCCACCAGGTGCTCGAGGGTGCGCGGGCCCGCCACGTTCCCGTCCTTGGTGACGTGGCCGACCAGCAGCACCGCGATCCCGGTCGCCTTGGCCAGCGAGGTGAGTGCCGCGGTGACCGCGCGTACCTGGGTGACACCGCCGATCACACCGTCCACCTCCGGCGCCAGCATGGTCTGCACCGAGTCCACCACCAGCAGCGTCGGCCGCACCTGCTCCACATGCCCGAGCACGATCGACAGATCCGATTCGGCCGCCAGATACACCCGGTCGTGCACCGCGCCGGTCCGATCGGCCCGCAACCGCACCTGGCCGGCCGATTCCTCGGCGGTCACATACAGCGCGGTCTCCTCGCGCGCCGCCGCCCACCGGAACGCGACCTCGAGCAGCAGCGTCGACTTGCCGACCCCCGGCTCGCCCGACAGCAGCACCACCGAGCCCGGCACCACACCGCCCCCGAGAACCCGATCGAGCTCGCTCACCCCTGTCGACCGCGCCCGCGTGACCTTGGCGTCGATCTGCGACAACGGCGCCGCCGCCGTACTCGGCAGCATCGCCCGGCGGCCCGGCGCCGCGGCGGACGCCGAGACGGCCACCTCGTTCACCGTTCCCCAGGCGCCGCAATCAGGGCACTTACCCACCCATTTGGACACCTCGTGCGTGCACGCGGAGCACCGGAAGACTGCTTTGGTCTTGGCCACACGCGCACCCTACGGACCGAGACCGACACAAAGAGAAGAGCCGCCGCGAAGTTCGCGACGGCTCTTGTCTACTGCGGGTCTCAGTGACCGCCGGCACCCTCGGGCGCGGGGCCGGACTTCTCGTTCTCGACGCGCGAGACCGCGGCGGCGTCGACCGGGACCGACACCTGCACGGTGCCCGCGTCCTTGAAGTTGAAGGTGACGTTGTAGGTCAGGCCGGGGACGATGTCCTTGGTCAGGCCGGTGATCTCGATCGTGGCCGGGACCTTCACCGGATCGTTCGAGGGGATATCGACGCCCGCGGCGGCACCGGTCGGGGCGGCCGAGGTGGTGGTCGGCGCCGCCGAGGTGGTGCCGTGGTGATCGTCGGCCGCGGCGGGCTTGGTCTCGCCCGTCCCCACGAACACGGTCTGCTGCGGCTTCAGCACGAACTTGGGGTCGCCATTGGGGCCGGTGATCTTGATCTGGCCCAGGTCGGTACTCACGCTGGTCAGCTCATCGGTGATGATCTCGCTGTTGTTGATGATCGACAGCGAGAGCTTCGCCTTACCGCCCTTGTCGTGCTCGGCGTCGGCCTCGGGGTACACGATGTGCACATTGCGCAGGGCGATCTCGCCGACATCGGCGTGGTTGCCGTTGATGGCGGCTTCCTGCGACGAGGTCTGGGTGATCTGGCCGGCACTGCAGCCGGTCAGGGCGATGCCCGCGGCAGCGGCGAGCGCGGCAACCGTCACCATGCGACGTCGCGCCGACTGGGCGGTCACAGCTTTCAGGGCAGTCACGGTTTGTCCTCCATGTCGACCGGGCTACTCCGGTCCACGCGGGGACCGGAGGGTAGTAACTAGGCAGCGTAGTAGTTCACTCCGCGCGGGTGACGTTCGGGCTCGCGACGCGCGGGCGCGGAAGTAACAGTTCGGTGTCTCGAGCGGGTTTGCCGGATCGATGCCGGGTTGCCGTTGTGCGATAACCGGTCGCTATGCTGGTAGTTAACCCGTTCTGGCGCAACACAATGCACATCAATTCTGCAATGTCAACCCCTGCGATGGCCTCGTTGTGGCCCTGACCTGCACAGTTGATCGCGCCGTTATCGAGTCGCATGTTAAACTGTGAACATCGAAAGGGGCACGGGACACATGATTTTTAAGGTCGGAGACACCGTCGTTTACCCCCACCACGGAGCGGCGCTGATCGAAGCAATCGAGACCCGCACCATCAAGGGTGTGCAGAAAGAGTATCTGGTCCTGAAGGTTGCGCAAGGCGACCTGACCGTTCGGGTTCCCGCAGAGAACGCTGAATACGTCGGCGTCCGTGACGTCGTCGGCCAAGAAGGTCTCGACCGCGTCTTCCAGGTGCTGCGCGCGCCACACACGGAGGAGCCGACCAACTGGTCCCGCCGTTACAAGGCCAACCTCGAGAAACTCGCCTCCGGCGATGTGAACAAGGTGGCCGAAGTGGTTCGTGACCTGTGGCGTCGTGAGCAGGACCGCGGCTTGTCCGCCGGTGAGAAGCGAATGCTTGCCAAGGCTCGTCAGATTCTCGTCGGTGAGCTCGCGCTCGCCGAGGGCACCGACGACGGCAAGGCTGAATCGCTGCTCGACGAGGTCCTCGCCGCGGCTTCCTAGAAACAAACAACAAGTGCGACCTGTCGTAGCACTGGTCCCTGCCGCCGGTCGTGGCGTGCGCCTGGGTGAACCCACCCCGAAGGCGTTCGTTCCGGTCGGCGGCATACCTATGGTCCGGTTGGCCGTCGACGGGCTGATCGCGTCCGGTGCGGTGCACCGGGTTGTCGTGGTCGTACCCGCCGAACTGGTCGAGGCCGCATCCTCGTTGCTGTCCACCACCACCTCGCTGACCGGCGGTTCGATGCCCCCTGTGCCGGTGCAGGTGGTCGTGGGCGGCGCCGAGCGTACCGATTCGGTGCGCGCGGGCATCGCCGCCGCACCCGACGCCGCGTTCTACCTCGTGCACGATGCCGCACGCGCGCTCACACCGCCGGAGTTGATCGCGCGGGTGGCCGCCGAACTACAGGCCGGCAGTCAGGCCGTGGTCCCCGCGTCGCCCGTTGTCGACACCGTGAAATCGGTCGACGACGCGGGCATCGTCACCGGGACCCCCGATCGCGCCCATCTGCGCGCCATCCAGACCCCCCAGGGCTTCGCCGCCGACCTGCTTCGCCGCGCCTATGCCACCGACGTCGGCGCCACCGACGACGCGGGCCTGGTCGAACGGCTCGGTGTCGCCGTGCACACCGTCTCCGGTGACCCACTCGCGTTCAAGATCACCACCCCCCTCGACCTACGCCTCGCCGAGGCGCTTCTCGCCGACGGCAGCCGGTCCACGGCCGACCGGCCCGCCGGCGTCGACGCGCCCGCCGTCGAGCAGGCGGTTGCCCGATGAGAGTCGGAATCGGCAGCGACGTGCACCCCATCGAGCCGGGACGCCCCTGCTGGATGGCCGGTCTGCTGTTCGCCGATGCCGACGGTTGCGCAGGCCACTCCGACGGCGATGTGGCCGCCCACGCCCTCTGCGACGCCCTGCTCTCCGCCGCCGGCCTGGGTGACGTGGGCGCTGTCTTCGGCGTCGGCCGCCCCGAATGGGCGGGCGTCACCGGCGCCGCCATGCTCACCGAGGTCCGCAGGCTGCTGGCCGAAGATGGCTTCGAGGTCGTGAACGCCGCGGTGCAGGTGATCGGTAATCGCCCGAAGATCGGCCCGCGCCGCGCCGAGGCGCAAAAAGTACTCGGCGAACTTCTCGACGCCCCCGTTTCGGTGTCCGGCACCACGACCGACGGTCTCGGCCTCACCGGTCGCGGCGAGGGTATCGCCGCCATCGCCACCTGTCTGATCGCGGCATGTTCGTAGCCCCCACGGGCCACTGAACCTTTCTTTCCGCGCATCGCTTTTCGCCGATTCGATCAGCTGTTCCGTTCATCACGGCGCCACGAACCGGCCGGTCAACCCCACCACAATCCCACCGACTAGGATCGAATGCCGTGACCTTGCGCCTTTTTGACACCGACACGCGAACCATGCGGGAATTCACCCCGCTGGTCCCCGGCCGTGCCTCGGTGTATCTGTGTGGGGCCACCGTGCAGGGGCAACCCCATATCGGTCATGTGCGCAGTGGCGTCGCCTTCGACGTGCTGCGTCGCTGGCTGCTCGCGCACGACTACGACGTGCGGTTCATCCGCAATGTCACCGATATCGACGACAAGATCTTGAACAAGGCCGCTGAAGCGGGCAGGCCGTGGTGGGAATGGGCCGCGACGCACGAGCGCGCTTTCGACTCCGCCTACGAAACCCTCGGGGTCCTGCCGCCCTCGGCCGAACCGCGCGCCACGGGTCACATCACCCAGATGGTCGACCTCATGCAGCGCCTGATCGAGCGGGGCCACGCCTACGCCGCCGAGGGCGATGTGTATTTCGACGTGATGAGCTGGCCGAATTACGGCGAGCTGTCCGGGCACCGCCTCGACGACGTGCACCAGGGCGAAACTCCGACCCGCTGCAAACGTGATCCTCGCGACTTCACGCTGTGGAAGTCCGCCAAGCCGGGCGAGCCGAGCTGGCCCTCGCCCTGGGGTCCCGGTCGCCCCGGCTGGCACCTGGAATGCTCGGCGATGGCCGAGTTCTATCTCGGCGCGGAATTCGATATCCACTGCGGTGGAATGGATCTGATTTTCCCGCACCACGAGAACGAGATCGCCCAGTCCAAAGCGGCGGGCGACGGGTTCGCGCGTTACTGGCTGCACAACGGCTGGGTGACGATGGGCGGGGAGAAAATGTCGAAGTCGCTCGGCAACGTGCTCTCGGTGCCGAATGTTCTCACCCGGGTGCGCCCGGTAGAATTGCGTTTCTACTTGGGCAGCGCGCATTACCGCTCGATGCTCGAATACTCCGACAAGGCACTCGACGACGCGGTCGCCTCGTATCAGCGCATCGAAGCCTTCGTGCAGCGAGTGCTGGACCGAGCGGGCGAGGTGCCGATCGGAAAATGGACCGACGGATTCGCCGCCGCGATCGATGACGATCTGGCAGTCCCGAAGGCGCTCGCCGAAATTCACCACGTGGTGCACGAGGGCAATCGCGCGCTGGAAGCGGGTGCGGTCGAGACCGCGGTCGAGCTGGCCGGTCAGGTGCGGGCGATGCTGGGAATTCTCGGCGTCGACCCGCTCGACGAACAGTGGTACACCCCCGCCGACAATTCGGCGGCGATCGATGCGCTCGACGTGCTCGTCCGCACGGAGCTCGATCGCCGGGCGAACGCGCGGGCCGACAAGAACTGGGCAGAAGCCGATGCCGCACGGGATCGGCTCATCGCCGCGGGTATCGAGGTAACCGATACCCCGCAGGGGCCGGAATGGTCGCTGGGCGCATCGAGCGGAAAGGCGAACTGATGGCAGGCAATTCACAGCGACGCGGAGCGGTACGCAAGGGCGGTACCAAGAAGGGGCAGGTCGCCGGTTCCGGTGGCAAGCATCGCCGCGGGCTGGAGGGCAGGGGCGCGACCCCGCCCGCCATCGCGCGCACCAAGCACCCCGCCGCCAAGCGGGCCCGAGCGGCCGAGAAGGCCAAAGCCAATGCGGCACAGGGCCGTCCGACCGGTAAGTCCGGTGTGCCGCGCGTCGGCCGCAAGTCCGACGAGGGTCCCGAGTTGGTGCTCGGCCGTAACCCCGTGCTCGAGTGTCTGCGCGCCGAGGTGCCCGCGACCGCCCTGTACGTGGCGGTCGGCACCGAGAACGACGACCGGCTCTCGGAGAGCGTGCAGCGCGCCGCCGATATGGGCATCTCCATCCTCGAGGTGCCGCGCACCGATCTGGATCGGCTCAGCGCCAACGGCATGCACCAGGGCGTGGCCCTGCAGGTGCCGCCGTACCGCTACGCCCACCCCGACGATCTGATGGACCGGGTGAAGTCCACCGCCGAGCCCGCCCTGCTGGTCGCGCTCGACAACATCACCGACCCGCGCAACCTCGGCGCCGTCATCCGCTCGGTGGCCGCGTTCGGCGGTCAGGGCGTGGTGATCCCGCAGCGTCGCAGTGCCAGCGTCACCGCCGTGGCGTGGCGTACCAGCGCGGGTGCGGCTGCCCGCCTCCCCGTCGCCAGGGCCACCAATCTGACTCGCACACTGAAGGATTGGGCCGCACAGGGCATCCAGGTGATCGGCCTCGACGCCGACGGCGACACCACCCTCGACAACTTCGACGGCAGCGTCCCGACGGTCGTGGTCGTGGGTTCGGAGGGCAAGGGCCTGTCGCGTCTGGTGCGCGAGAACTGTGACTCGATCCTGAGCATCCCGATGGCGGGCCCGGTCGAGTCGCTCAACGCCTCCGTGGCCGCGGGCGTCGTCCTCGCCGACATCGCCCGTCAGCGCCGTCTGGGCTGAGTCCGCGCGGTTGACGGGCAAAACCGCTCTGTCACCGTACAATTCGTGCTGTGGCGATCCCTAATCAGCCGATCGGCGAAACGGTCGAGCACCCGCAGGCCAATATGATCCTTGTGCTCGGGCTGCTCAGCCCGTTCTGCTGTGGGATCTTCGGGCCAGTGGCGTGGGTGCTCGGCAAGCGGGCACTCAACGAGATCGACGCGTCCTACGGTGGGCTCAGTGGCCGGTCACAGGTGATGATCGGCTACATCGCGGGCATCATCGGCACGATCCTCATGCTGATGTTCGCCTTGCTGTATCTGGCCGGTTCCTGCAACGGGAACTTCTGAGTTCAGTCCAGGCTCGGGCGCTCGCCGGGAGCGTCCCAGGCCGGCCATTCGTCGTTGACACTGCCGGTCCAGTTCGGCGGGCGACGCTCCTTGAACGCCACCATCGCCTCGCCACCGTCGACACTCTTGGCAACTTGCGCGTTGAGCTCGGATTCGAGCTGCCCGACCACGGCCGGGGTCATGCCGAGGCTCTCCCAGATCAGCCGCTTGGTGAGCGCGACCGGCAGGGGAGCGGTCCCGGTGGCGATGTCGTGGGCTACCGACATCGCCGTCGTCAGTACTTCGTCGGCGGGCAGCGAGGCATTGCCCAAACCGAGCGACTTGGCTTCGTCACCGTCGAACGTGCGCCCGGTGAGCATGATGTCGGCGGCGTTGGCCAGTCCGGCCAGCCGCGGCACCGTCCAGTGCGCGAACCCGTCGGCGAGCACCCCGCGCCGCACCTGGTTCAGCCCGTAGACGGCGTCGCGCGCGAAATACCGCAGGTCGCACTGCAGCGCCAGGGCCAGGCCGATGCCGACCGCGTGTCCGTTCACCGCGGCGATCACCGGCTTACGCACCTGCCAGGGCGGCGGATCGAGGGTCGCGCTCACGTCGCCGCCGCGCGCCGCCAGATCCGCGCCGGCGCAGAAGGCCGGTGGGGTTCCGGTGATGACGACGGCGCGGATCGCGTCCTCGATATCGCAGCGGCGGAGCGCGGCGCTCAGCTCGGCCGCCATCGTGGGGGTGACGGCGTTCTGCTTGGCAGGTCGGTTGAGCGTCAACAAGGCGACGCCGCCTTCGACATCGACGAGCAATTCCGAACTCATGGGACCGAATCGTACTAGCGACCGGACAGCAAGTGTCTGCCGATCGCATACTTGTGCACTTCCGTCGGCCCGTCGTAGAGACGGAACGCGCGCATATCCCGGAACAACATCTCCACGACCGTCTCGTCGCTGATCCCGATCCCGCCGAGCACCTGCACGCAGCGATCGGTGACTTTGAACAGTTCCTCGGACACGTACGACTTGGCCATCGACGATTCGTGCCGTGCCTGCTGTCCCTGATCCATCAGCCAGCAGGCGTGCCAGATGGTCAGCCTGCACTGGTGCAGCGCCACCTCGTTGTCGGCGAGCATGAACGACACGCCCTCGTGTTCGCCGATCGGCTTACCGAAGGCGGTGCGGGTGCGCGCGTAGTCCAGCGCGATGGACTGGGCGCGAGCGGCCGCGCCGAGCCAGCGCATACAGTGCGTGAGCCGGGCGGGAGCGAGCCGCAATTGGGCGTAGCGCAGGGCCTGTCCGGTGCGCCCGAGCACGGCCGTCGGCGGCAGCGTGAGGTTGTCGAACCGCACCACCGCGTGCCCGCCGACGTAGTTGCGGTCCATCGTGTTCATGATCCGCTCGATCACGATGCCCGGCGCGTCACCGTCGGTGATGAACAGTGTGGGCCCCGCGGGCAGGTGCGGGTTCTCGGCGAGCAGCGCCATGATGATCCAGGTCTGGGCGCCGTCGGCCCCGGTGATCAACCATTTGCGACCGTTGATCACGAAATTCTCGCCGTCGAACACCGCCTCGGTGCTGAGCTGTCCGGGATCCGAACCCGCCCCGCCGGGCTCGGTCATCGCGAAGACCGAACGCTGTTCGCCCCGGATCACCGGCATCAGATACTGGTCGATCTGCTCCGGATCGGCGATCTTGCCGAGCAGAAACATGTTTCCCTCGTCGGGCGCGGCGCAGTTCATGGCGACCGGCCCGAGCGTGGACCACCCCGCCGCCTCGTACACCAGCGCCTGCTCGATGTGGCTGAGTCCCAGGCCGCCGTATTCCACCGGCGCCTGCACGGTCAGCAGCTTCTCGGCGCGCGCCAGCTCCACGAGTTCGGCCCGCAAGGCGTCGGTCGGGCCGTGCGCGGTGAGGCGGGGATCGCGCTCGAACGGCACGATCTGCTCGACGACGAAGTTCCGGGCTCGGTCACGAAGGGCTGCGAGATCGTCCGGCACTGAGAAATCGATCATGAATCGATTGTGTTCTATCGGTTCAGCGCGCGGGTACGAGTTGCCGATTGCGATGTCCGACGAACCGGCACACCAGGTAGATGCTGAACGAGATCGCGGTGACGAAGGTCGACACCGGAACTCCGGGCGCCAGCGACAGCAACAGCCCGCCCACGGCGGCGACCTCGGCGAAGATCACCGAAAGCACGGTCGCCCGCATCGGGCTCGAGGTCACCTGTGCGGCCGCCGCGGCCGGGGTGATCAGCAACGCGAGCACCAGCAGCGCGCCGACGATCTGCACGCCGAACGCGGCGGTGATCCCGAGCAGCACCGCGAACACCACCGACAGCGCCCGTACCGGCACGCCGCGCGCGATCGCGACCTCGGGATCGGAACTGGCGAACAGCAACGGCCGGTACACCACAGCCAGCACGGCGAGCACGCCCGCGGTACACGTGACCAGCAGCGCGAGCCCGTCATAGCCGACCCCGGCCACCTGCCCGGTGAGCAGCGAGAACTTCGACCCGGCCCGCTCCGGCGCGAGCCACAGGAACAACACCGAGAGCCCGAGCCCGAACGACAACACCACCGCGATCACCGAATCACGTTCGCGCGCACGAGAACCCAGCCATCCGAACAGCACGGCCGCGACCACCGACCCGGCGATCGCCCCGAATCCGACCCCGACCCCGACGAGCAGCGCCGCCGACGCACCGGTCAGCGACAGCTCGCTGGTGCCGTGGACCGCGAACGACATCTGCCTGGCGACGATCAGCGGCCCGATCAACCCCGCCAGCAACCCCAGCAGGGCACTGGCCAACAGCGCCTGCTGCACGAAGTCGTAGCCGAGCAGATTCGCGGTGGTGCCGAAGTTGAACATCTGCTCGAACACCTTGGTGAGCTTGTCCATCAGGCCGTCCCGCCCAGCGCGTCCATATCGTCACCGGTTCCGACCACGACCAGGCGTCCGCGTACCCGCAACACCTCGACCTCGGTGCCGTACAACTCCGACAGCGTTGCCGACGTCATCACCTCATCGGGCGTACCGATCCGGAAGCCGCCGTCGACCAGATACAGCACCCGGTCCACCAGCGGCAGGATCGGATTGATCTCGTGGGTGACGAACAGCACCGCCGTGTCGTGTTCGCGGCGACGCTTGTCGACCAACTCGGCGACCAGGCGCTGATTCGCCATATCGAGGCTCAACAGCGGTTCGTCACACAGCAGCACCGACGGATCGCCGACCAGCGCCTGCGCGACCCGCAACCGCTGCTGCTCGCCACCGGACAGCGTCTCCAGCGGCGCGTGTGCGAACGACCCGGCACCCACCGCGGCGATGGCGCTGTCGACCTTCTCGGCCCTGCTGCGTCGACCACGCCAGCCGAGCCCCCACCGGTGCCCGTCCACGCCGAGCCCCACCAGGTCGATCCCGCGCAGCTGTACCCCGGCGTCGATGGTCTTCTGTTGCGGGATGTAGCCGATGCCCGGATTGCCGACCCCGGCGCGGCGTCCCGCGATCTGCGCGTGGCCCGAGCTCAAGGCGAGGGTGCCGAGCAGTACCCGCAGCAGTGAGGTCTTACCGGAGCCGTTGGGTCCGAGGACGGCGATGAATTCACCCGGACGCACGTCGAGGTCGAGGTCGCGCCAGAGCGTGCGGTCGCCGAAGGCCATGGTCGCCGCGCGCAGCCGGATCGCCGCGTCGGTGGCGTCGACATCGAGCGCGGCGGTGGTTTCCGACAGTGCGGTGGCCTCGGTCATGGGCGTCCTCAGCGCAGGGCCGCGGCGAGCGCCTTGGCGTTGGCGGTCTGCCACTGGATGTAATCCATTCCGGCGGGCAGGGTTTCGGTGACCTCGACAACGGCGATGCCCGCGGACTGCGCGGTGGCCCGCAGGTCCTGGGTGATCTTGTCCTCGGTCTGGGTGTTGTAGATCAGTGCCTTGACCTGCTTGGCGGTGATCAGGTCGCGGGTGGCGGCGACGGCGGCCGGGGCCGGGTCGGTCTCCTGTTCGATCGCTTCCTGGAATTCGCGCGGGGTCTTGTCCTGCGCGGTCGCGGCCAGCAAGAGGTAGTGCGCCAGCGGCTCGGACTGGGCGACCGGCGCGTTCGGCGTCTGGGTGGCGATGGTGCCGGTGATGGTGCTGACGCCGATCAGTTGGTTCTTGAAGGCCACCGCGCGCTCGGTGTAGGCGCTCGCGTGCGCGGCGTCGACCTGCCCGAGCTCGGCGGCGATCCGGTCGGCGACGGCGGACACCGTGCTCACGTCGTACCAGACGTGCTCGTTGTCGTCGCCCTTGTTCGGGCGCTGCTCGAAGGCCTCGACGGTCCGCTTGTCCTTGCCCGAGATGGCCTTCTCGATGAACTCGTCGTAGTGCCCGCCGTTGAACACCACCAGATCGGCGTCGCTGATCTTGGCGGTATCGGTGGCCGAGGTCTCGAACGAGTGCGGGTCGGCGGCGGGATCGCTGATGATCGAGGTCACCTGCGCGTCCGGCCCGGCGACGGCGGTCGCGACGGAACCCCACACATTGGTGGAGGCGACGATCTGGGGGGTATCGGAATCGGTGGAGCTGGTGCCGCAGGCGCTGAGGACGACCACGGCCGCCACTCCCGCCGTGAGACCGGCAAACAAGCGGGCGAATCGAGGGTTCACGCGGCACTCCTGGCGTACAAGCACTAGATCATAATGGAAATCGTTACCGTTTTAGATTAGCAGCTGCGAAAACCCGGTACGAACCGCATCGAAAAGCCGGGCTCGAGAATTCGAACCCGGCTTTGTCGAGTGCTGTCAGACCAGGGCGTTGACCGGCTGGCTCAGCAACTGGGCGCAGCGCAGCAGGCCCAGGTGGCTGTAAGCCTGGGGGTGATTACCGAGGGAACGCTCGGCGACGGGATCGTATTCCTCGCTGAGCAGGCCGGTGGGGCCTGCCGCCGCGACCAGCTGTGCGAAGAGCGCCTCGGCGTCGGAGCGCCTGCCGATCAGCAGGTAGGCCTCCACCAGCCAGGCGGCGCACAGGTGGAAGCCGCCCTCGCCGCCGGGCAGTCCGTCGTCGTGGTGGTAGCGGTACACCGTGGCGCCACTGCGCAGCTCGGCCTCGGTGGCCACCACCGTCGCGGCGAAGCGCGGGTCGGCGGGGTCGATCAGGCCGCTCAGGCCGATGTGCAGGGTGGCCGCGTCCAGATCGGTGCCGTCGTAGGCCGCGGTGTAGGACTGGACCTCGTCGTTCCAGCCCTTCGCCCGCACCTCGTCGGCGATCGTGTCGCGCAGCGTCGCCCAGTCGGGATCGGCCCCACGATCGAAGCGCTCCGCCAGGGTGAGGGCCCGGTCGATGGTGAGCCAGCCCATCACCTTGGAGTACACGTGGTGGCGGGGATTGCCGCGGATCTCCCAGATGCCGTGGTCGGGTTCGGTCCAGCGACGCTGCACCGCCGACACCATCGCGTGCACCAGTTCCCAGTCGGCGTCCGGCAGCGCCTTGGCGGGGGCGGTGATGCCCTGCCGCTCGCGTTCGTGCGCCATCGAGGTGATCAGGTCGACGATCGGCCCGAACACATCGAGCTGCACCTGCATATTGGCCGCGTTGCCCACCCGCACCGGCCGCGAACCGGCGTAACCGGGCAGCAGGTCGATCACGGCCTCGGGCGGCAGGGTCTCGCCGTAGATCGTGTACAGCGGGTGCAGGCGCTCGGGCCCCGGCAGGGTGTCGAGGACCTTGTGCACCCAACCGAGGAACTCCTCGGCCTCGGTCAGCGAGCCGAGCGTCACCAGTGCCTGCGCGGTCAGCGACGCGTCACGCAGCCAGCAGTAGCGGTAGTCCCAGTTGCGCACGCCGCCGATGTCCTCCGGCAGCGAGGTGGTCGCCGCGGCCAGGATCGATCCCGACGGGCGATGCACCAGGCCGCGCAGCGTCAGCGCCGAGCGCTTCATCAGATCCGGCTTGAGCGGCGGCAGCTGCAACCCCGCCGCCCACTGCGACCAGTACTGCTCGGCGAGCTGGCGGCGCTGCGGCTCCGGCGTCATCGAGGGCGTGAGATCAGCAGTGCCACAGCGCAATTCGAGCACGACCGGCCCGATCGACGGATCGACCACCGCACGGGCCTGGTCGTTGGTGCCGTCGGACAGGATCTCCCACTCCACGCCGGGGGAGCGCAGCACCATCGGATCGTTGGTGCCGCTGACCTGGATTCCGTTGCGCACGACCTCCATGCGCACCGGCACCTGGCCGAACTCGGGCTGCGGCGCGAAGACGACCACGGCCTTCGCGGCGCCGGTGATCACCCGGGTCAGGTCGGTGCGGTCGGCGGCCACGTCGTGCGGCAGATAGTCGGCCACTTGCAAACTGGCCCATCGTGTTTCGACTGTCATCGTGCCGTCCACATACCGCTGCGACAGCGGCAGGCTCGGCCGCTCCGGCGCCACCGTGAAGTGCCCGGCCGCCGCGCCGCCGAGCAGGTGGGCGAACACCGCCGCCGAATCCGGCTCGGGATGGCAGAACCAGGTGACCGTCGCGTCGGGGGTGAGCAGCGCGACCGAGCGCGGGCTGGCCAGCATGCTCAGCCGCTCGATCCGAGGGGCGCTCGCCCCGGCCAGCCAGGTGCGCCGCTCCTCGACCAGGAACGCCAGCGCGCGCGCCACGTCCTCGGTGGAGTTCACGTGCAGCTTGGCGATGCTCTCGCCCTCGCCGACCTTGATGCCGACGTCGGGTCCCGACAGCACGCGGAATGCCTTCTCGTCGGTCACGTCGTCGCCGAAGAACACTGCGGCAGAGGCGCTTGCCTGATGACGGATGGTGTCGAGCGCGGTGCCCTTGTCGGTCGGGATCACCGCGAGCTCGATCACCGCCTTGCCCTCGGTCACCTGCACGCCCGCCCAGCGAGCGGGACCTTGACGCGCGGAAGCCAGTGCGCGCCCGGCGATTTCGGGGTCGGCGTTACGAACGTGCAGCGCGGCGCTGGCCGGCTTCATCTCGACGGTCACGCCCGCGTTCTCGGCGGCGATCGTCGAGAACGCCGAATTGATCTCTGTCAGTAGCCGTTTGGCGTCGTTGTCGATCGCGTGCACGAAGCCGACGTCGAACTCCGAGCCGTGACTACCGATCAGCTGCACCTCGACCGGCAGGCGCGACAGCGCGGCCAGATCGCGTAGCGCTCTACCGGAAATCACCGCCGCAGTAGTGTTCGCCAACCCCGCCAGCGCGCGTAACGCGCTCACCGATTCCCGTTGGGGAAACGCTTTCGACGGGTCGGACACGATCGGGGCGATAGTCCCGTCGTAGTCCGAGGCAACCAAGAGCCGTGGCACGCGCGCAACCGACGCCAGTGCACGGCGGACATCCAAGGGCAGTTCCTGTGCGCTCACGCATCCAACCTAGTGATGGGAGGAGTTGATCAGGGGGCGCGAAAAACAATACTGCGTCAATTTTGCCGCGCGAGCGGCGCGGCACGTTGTGCGCACGACCCCCGGTCGTTTGCTCGCGACTTTACGGCAAATTACCGACCGGTTGCCTTCCGTCGTGCGCCGGATCCGTCGAGCTCACCGGGCACGTGGCGGTCGGTGAGGCGCGCGAGGCCGGTAGATGCGCTGTTTCGCATATGCGATGTCGGCTATGCATCTTCCTACTGGAAGTCGCGCAGCCGACAGGTGTCAACAGCGATGGGCGATTTGTGATGATGCGGCAACGAGGTTTGCCGGGTTGCTGGGTTATCCGCGATCGCCCAGCAACAGGTCGACGGTGAGCTCGAGTCGTTCCGTGACATCGGTCGCGGACGCCCGTCGAGTGAGCCAGGCCACCAGGTTCGACAGCCATACATCGGAGATGACGCGGGCGATCGCGAGCTGGCGCTCGTCGGGTTCGCCGTCGCTCATCGCGCGGGCGAAGACCCGGTCCATCACCTTGCCGACCCGATCGACCTCCGCGGCGGCCGAGGCGTCGGCGAACATGAACGCGCGCGTCATCGCCTCGGTGAGCAGTGGATCGCGCTGCATCATCCGGGTGATCTGGGTGAGCAGGGTGTGCATTCGTTCGGAGGGGCCGTCGCCGGGTAGCGGCTTTCGCTTGCCCTCGAACATCTCGAATTCCCTGGCCAGGGCCGAAACGAGCAGGTGCACCTTGGACGGGAAGTAGCGGTACAGGGTGCCGACGGCGACGTCGGCGCGTTCGGCGACCGCACGCATCTGCACGGCGTCGTAGCCGCCCTTGGAGGCGAGCGCGAGGGTGGCGTCGAGGATGCGCTTGCGCCGGTCACGCTGCGCGCTGGAGCTGAGTTCTTCCTCGGACAGCGTGGTCACGGTGGGCGTTGGTGCGGGACTGTCCATCGTGGAAACCCTTTCGCTTCAGTGCAAATTCAACGGCTGAGCCGCGCAGAAGTGTGGAGCGAGTGTAGCGCTCTTGACTTATACCCGGCACAGATATTAGAACATGTTCTAGGAGTGGGAACCACGCCGGAAGGGCGGATCTTCTTGTGACCATCGCCACCACTGACGAGCACAAAGCCGTCGCGGCGTCGCTGCGGAGCTGGGCGAGTACGGTCGCGCCGATTGAAACAATGCGGGCAGGCGGTGCGGGCGCCTGGCGCGACTACTGGCCCGCGCTCGGTGAGTTCGGGCTGTTCGAAGTCGCGCTATCGGAGGACAATGGCGGGCTCGGCGGCACGGTCGCCGACCTCGCGGTGATGCTCGAGCAGACCGGCGACGACCTGGTCGGCGGTCCGGTGCTGGCCACCGCGCTGGCCGGACTGATCACCGAGGGCGCGCTCGCCGAGGGCGGTCCGTGTGCGGTCGCGGTGCCCGGCGAAGAGCGGGCCGCGAAGGCGACGGCCACCGATACGGGCTGGAACGTCACCGGCACTTGGGATTTCGTCTACGGCGCCGATGCCGATACGCAGGTCCTGGTACCTGCCGACACCATCGACGGCACCCGCTGGATGTTGATTCCGGCTGCGGCAGTGACGATTACGCCGCTGACGCACGGTGACCACACCGTGCCGTTGGCACGGGTGAGCGCCGCCGAGGTGGCTGTCGCCGCCGAGCACGGTTTCGCGCCGACGGCCGATGTCACCGATCTCTTCGTGGCGCTCGCGGTCTCCGAGCTGGCCGGTGTGGCCGGCTGGAGCCTGCGCACCGCTGTCGAATATGCCCGTGTCCGTGAACAATTCGGCAAACCCATCGGCACCTTTCAGGCGATCAAACACCTGTGCGCCTGGATGCTGTGCCGCACCGAGCTGATCCGCGCGGTCGCCGCCGACGCCGCCGCCGCGATCGACGAAGGCGGTGACGAGCTGCCGATCGCCGCCGCTGTCGCCGCGTCGGTGGCGCTGGACGCCGCCGTCGACAACGCCAAGGACGCCATCCAGGTTCTCGGCGGCATCGGCTTCACCTGGGAACACGACGCGCACTTCTACCTGCGCCGGGCGAGCTCGCTGCGCCAGCTCCTCGGTGGTTCGGCCCGCTGGCGCGCCCGCGTCGCCGAGCTCACCAGGGCTGGTCAGCGCCGCACCACCGGCGCCGAACGGGTGCTCGGCGATGCCACCGTCGACACCGAGTTGGCCGCCGAGATCACCGCCATCGCCGCCCTCGACCCGGCCCAGCGGCCGCGTGCGCTGGTGGAGGCGGGCCTGGTGATGCCGCATTGGCCGCGACCCTACGGCCGCGCCGCCGATCCGATGACCTGCCTGCAGATCGCCGAACAGCTGCGCCGCGTCGACCTGGCGACCCCCGACCTCGCCGTCGCGGGCTGGGCCGTGCCGACGCTGTTGCGGTTCGGCACCGAGGAGCAGATCGAACGCTTCGTCTGGCCGACCCTGCACGGCGAGGTCATCTGGTGCCAGCTGTTCAGCGAGCCCGGCGCGGGCTCCGATCTCGCCGCCCTGCGCACCACCGCCGAGAAGGTCGACGGCGGCTGGGTGCTGCGCGGCCAGAAGGTGTGGACCTCGCTCGGCTCCACCGCCAACTGGGGCATCTGCCTGGCCCGCACCGATCCGTCGGCGGCCAAGCACCGCGGCATCAGCTACTTCCTCGTCGATATGCGCGCCGCGGGCGTACAGGTGCGGCCGCTGGTGCAGATCACCGGTGAGGAGAAGTTCAGCGAGGTCTTCCTCGACGACGTCTTCGTTGCCGACGATTGCCTGGTCGGCGCGCTGAACAACGGCTGGAAGATCGCACGCACCACGCTCTCGGCCGAACGGGTGGCCATGGGTGGCGGCGGCATCGGCGGCGCGCTCGAAGCCCTGCTCGATCGGTTCCCGGTCGGTGGATGGGGAACGGAACTGCGTGAGGACCGTTTCGGCGCGCTGATCACATCGTCGATTGCTGGATCATTGCTGGAACAGCGAATCGCGGTGGCGACGGTGGCCGGAGTCGATGCGGGGGCCCAAGCCGGCGTCCGCAAACTGGTCGGCGTCCGGCATCGGCAGGAGCTGGCGGAATACGCGCTCGAACTAGTCGGCCCAGAAGGTTCTCTGGACAGCGATGCTCTGAAAGAATTCCTGCTTACACGGTGTCTCTCGATTGCGGGCGGTACCGAGCAGATCCTGTTGACCGTGGCCGCCGAACGGATTCTCGGCCTGCCGCGCGATGCGGACAGTTAGCTCGATGAGGGAGGACGCCGTGGATTTCACCCGCGACGAAAGCGCCGACGCCGTAGCCGAGGTAGTGGTAAGCCTGCTCGAACGTGAGTCGGCCAGGGATATGGCCCTGTGGCCGAGCCTGATCGACTCCGGCCTGCTCGCCGTGCCGGTGCCGGAGCGATTCGGCGGCGACGGTATGGGATTGCTCGAGGTATCGGCCCTGCTCATGGAGCTGGCCACCGATGCCGCCGCCGTGGCGGCACTGCCGACCTTCGGGTTCGGGGTGCTGCCGCTGCTCGACGTGCTGTCGGACGAACTGGCCGAGCGCGTGCTCGCCGAAGTCGGCAAGGGCACCGTGCTCACCGCCGCGCTCACCGAACCGGGGGCGCCGTTCACCACCGCGCCGACCACCAAGGCGGTGCGCGACGGCGATACCGTGCGGATCACCGGCCGCAAGTCCGGCGTGATCTACGCGACGGAGGCCCGGTGGATTCTCGTGCCCACCGATAGCGGTGTGGCACTGGTCGATTCGGTCGCGCCGGGCCTCGAGATCATCCCGGTGGCCGGTTCGGCGGGCATTCCGGAGGCGACGCTGGTGCTCGACGATGTCGAGATCCCGGCCGACCAACTGTTGCCCGACGTGCTGCCCGTTCTGCACCGTCACGCCCTCGCCTGTATCGGCGCGGTCGCCGACGGCCTGTTGAAGGGCGCGCTCACGCTCACCGCCGAGCATGTGCGCACCAGGGAACAGTTCGGCAGGCCGCTGGCCGAATTCCAGGCCGTGGCTCAGCAGATCGCCGATCTGTACGTGGTGTCGCGCACGTTGCACGTCGCGGCGGAGTCGGCATGCTGGGCGCTGGCGCAGCCCGATCCGTCGCCCGAGCTCCAGGACCGCATCGACGAGGACCTCGACGTGCTCGCGTACTGGGCAGCGGCCGAAGTTCCGCGCGCCATGCAGAAATGTCACCACCTGCACGGTGGACTCGGTGTGGATATCACTCATCCGATGCACCGCTACTACTCGCAGGCCAAGGACCTCGCCCGGCTTCTCGGCGGAGCGGGTCTGCGGCTCGACCTTCTGGGAGCAAGATGTTCATCGATCTGACCGCTGAACAGCGGCGGTTGCGCGAAGAATTGCGTTCCTATTTCGCCGATCTCATCAGCCCGGCCGAGGCCGCGGCGATGGCGGTGGACCGGCACGGCGACACCTACCGCGAGGTGGTGCGCCGGATGGGCCGCGACGGCTGGCTCGGTGTCGGCTGGCCCAAGGAGTTCGGCGGCCAGGGTTTCGGCCCGATGGAACAGCAGATCTTCTTCAACGAGGCTGTCCGCGCCGATGTTCCGCTGCCCTTGGTCACCCTGCTGACCGTGGGGCCGACCCTGCAGAAGTACGGCACCGACGCGCAGAAGAAGAAGTTCCTGCCCGGAATCCTCTCCGGCGACATCCATTTCGCCATCGGCTACTCCGAGCCGTCGGCGGGCACCGACCTCGCCGCCTTGCGCACCACCGCGGTGCGCGACGGCGACGGTGACTGGATCGTCAACGGGCAGAAGATCTTCACCACCGGCGCTCACGAGGCCGACTACGTCTGGTTGGCGTGCCGCACCGGCTCGGTCGAGTCCCGCCACCGCGGGATCACGATCCTCATCGTGGACACCAAGGACCCCGGCTACTCGTGGACCCCGATCATCACCTGCGACGGCGCCCACCACACCAACGCCACGTACTTCGACGATGTGCGGGTGTCCGCGGAGATGCTCGTGGGTGAGGAGAACCGCGGTTGGCGGCTGATCACCACCCAGCTCAACCACGAGCGCGTCAGCCTCGGACCCTCCGGCAAGATCGAACAGCTCTACGACCGCCTGCGTGACTGGTCGGCGCAGCACGGCCTGCTCGGTGAGCCCGAGGTTCGGCGCGCGCTCGGCCGGGTGCGAACCATGGTGCGGCTCAACGAATTGCTGAACTGGCAGGTCGCGGCGGCCGACACCACCGCGGCGCAGAACGAGGTGATCGCCGATGCCTCGGCCACCAAGATCTTCTCCACCGAATCGCTGCAGGAGGCGGGTCGCATCGTGGAGGAAATCATCGGCCGCTACGGCGATCCGGCCGAGTCCGGCACCGCCGAGCTGCTCGGCTGGCTGGACCGGCGCACCAAGCAGAACCTCGTCGTCACCTTCGGTGGCGGCGTGAACGAGATCATGCGCGAACTGGTGGCCACCGCGGGCCTCGACCTCCCGCGCGTGCCCCGATGAACAAGGAGCGGCGCGTGCCGGACAGCATCACCCCCGAAGATCTCCCGGAAGCGCTGGCGAAATTGTCGGCGGCGGGGCAATCGGCGCCGCGCGCGGGCCGTGACCCGGTGAACCAGTCGATGATTCACAACTGGGTCGAGGCGCTGGGCGATACCAACCCGATCTACGTCGATGCCGAAGCCGCAAGGGCAGCAGGTCATCCCGGTATCGTCGCCCCGCCCGCCATGGCGCAGGTGTGGACGATGAACGGCCTGCGCGGTACACGCACCGCCGACGATCCGCTCGGGCTGGCGACACAGCTGCTCGACGACGCGGGCTATACCTCCGTTGTCGGCACCAATTGTGAACAGACCTACCACCGCTACCTGGAGCCGGGCGAGGAGGTGACGGTTACCAGCAAACTCTCGGAGTTCAAGGGCCCCAAGCGAACCGGACTAGGTGACGGCTGGTTTTTGACCTTCGCCACCACCTGGTCGGTCGGCGACGAGGTCGTCACCGAAATGCTGTTCCGCATTCTGAAGTTCGCGCCGATTCCCGCCGCCACCGCCGAGTCGGCGACCGCTGAATCCGGTGCGACGACAGATAGCCAGAAGTCGGCGCCGAGCATCGCACCGGAAGGTCGGGTCGGTCCGGTCATCTCGCGCGATACCGAGTTCTTCTGGGCGGGAACCGAAGTCGGGGAACTGCGTATTCAGCGCTTGCCCGACGGTTCGCTGCGTCACCCGCCCGTTCCCGCACTGTGGCAGGACAAATCGGAGACCACCGACTACCTGGTCGCCGCGGGCACCGGCACGGTGTTCAGCTTCGTCGTGCACCACGCGCCCAAGGTGCCGGGGCGCGATCTGCCCTTCGTGGTCGCCCTGGTGGAACTCGACGAGGGCGTGCGAATGCTCGGCGAACTGCGTGGCGTCGAGCCGAACGAGGTAGCCATCGACCTGCCGGTGCGCGCCGCCTTCGAGAAGCTCGCCGACGGCACCGTGCTGCCCTACTGGCAGGCCGTGTGATGACCACCGCCGATCGCCGCCTCGGCGCCCGCCGCGCCGTGCCGACTCGCTCCGCCCGTCCGGAAAGGACGCCACGATGACCCCCACCGTCGAGTTCGCCACCCTCGCGGTGGGAACCACTCTGCCGGAGTTGGTGATCCACGCCGACCCGACTTTCGTCGTCAGTACGGCCATTGCCACCAGGGACTTCCAGGATGTGCACCACGACCGCGACAAGGCGGTCGAGCGCGGGTCGAACGACATCTTCGTCAACATCCTCACCGACACCGGTCTGGTGCAGCGCTTCGTCACCGACTGGGCCGGTCCACGTGCATTGGTCAAGCGCATCGCACTGCGTCTGGGCGTGCCGCTGTACGCCGGTGACACCCTGACCCTTTCCGGCACGGTCACCGAGATCGACGGCACCCAGGTCACCATCGACGTGCACGGCAAAGACAGCCTCGGCGAGCACATCACCGCCACGGCCGTCATCGCCCTTCCCGATCTGGAGCCGAAATGAGCACCACTGCCAGGGCCGGTCTCTCCGGACACGCCGCCATTGTCGGCATCGGCGCCACCGACTTCTCCAAGGACTCCGGTCGCAGCGAATTGCGGTTGGCCGCGGAGGCGGTGAGCGCGGCGCTGGCCGACGCCGGCCTCACGCCCGAGGATGTCGACGGCCTCACCACCTTCACCATGGACACCAACACCCAGGCCGCGGTGGCCAGGGCGGTCGGCATTCCGAGCCTGAAGTTCTTCAGCCACATCGGATACGGCGGCGGCGCGGCCTGCGCGACCGTGCAGCAGGCCGCGATGGCCGTGGCCACCGGGGTGGCCGATGTCGTGGTGGCCTATCGCGCGTTCAACGAACGGTCCGGCGCTCGGTTCGGACAGTTCTCGCCCGCGCTGGCCGCCGCGCCCACGTCATCGGGGATCGACGCGGGCTGGGCCTACCCACAGGGGCTCGGCACGCCCGCCGCGCAGGTCGCGATGGTGGCCCGCCGGTACATGCACGTGACCGGCGCGACCAGTGCCGATTTCGGCGCGGTGGCGGTCGCCGACCGCAAGCACGCCGCGGTGAACCCCAACGCCTTCTTCTACGGCAAGCCGATCACCCTGGAACAGCACCAGGATTCGCGCTGGATCGCCGAACCGCTGCACCTGCTCGACTGCTGCCAGGAATCCGACGGCGGCGTCGCCATCGTGGTCACCAGCGCAGAACGCGCCCGCGACCTCCCCCAGCGCCCCGCGATCATCGCGGCCGCCGCACAGGGCAGCGGCGCCGACCAGTACGTGATGACCAGCTACTACCGCGACGCCATGACCGGCCTGCCGGAAATGGGACTCGTCGGCGACCAGCTGTGGGCCCAGAGCGGCCTGACCGCCGCCGACATGCAGGCCGCGATCCTCTACGACCACTTCACCCCGTTCGTCCTCATGCAGCTCGAGGAGCTCGGCTTCTGCCCCCGCGGCGAAGCCAAGAACTTCATCGCCGACGGCGCCATCGAGATCGGCGGCCGTCTTCCGCTCAATACCCACGGCGGCCAGCTCGGTGAGGCCTACATCCACGGCATGAACGGCATCGCCGAGGCGGTCCGCCAGATCCGCGGCACCTCGGTGAACCAGGTGGACGCTCTGGAACGCATCGTCGTCACCGCCGGCACCGGCGTCCCCACCTCCGGGCTGGTGCTGACGTCATAGCCTCTGCCCTTCTACGCTCGACCAGGTGACTCCCCGCCACCTGGTCGACGTGCACATCCTGCTGATCCGCGGCGACGAGGTCCTGCTGAGCCTGCGCCGCAGCGGCGACGGGTTCGATCACCGCTGGCACCTGCCGTCGGGAAAACTCGAGGCCGACGAATCGGTGGCGACGGCCGCGGTCCGCGAAGCCGCGGAGGAGGTCGGGGTCGACATCGATCCCGCGGCCCTGCGCCTGGTGCACGTCGCCCATGTCACCGCGCCGGGCTATGACTCCCGTCTCGGCCTGTTCTTTCGCGTCGAGGATTGGTGCGGTGAACCTTTCAATCGCGAGCCTGATAAATGCTATGCGCTGCAATGGTTTTTGCTCAGTGAACTACCCGACGATCTGATCGAATATTCCGCGCTCGGATTGGCGGCGTTGAATTCGGCCGAGCCTTATTCCGAATTCGGTTGGCGGGGCTGATAGTTACGACCGCTTGTGAGGAACTCGGCCAGCGGTCGGGCGAGTTGATCGACGGTGGCCGCCGATCCCGCGCGCAGTCCCGCGAACCGATCGAAGACGAGTCCTTCCAGTAGCGCGAGGAAGTCGTGGGCCGACGCGCGGGGATCGACGGCGCCGAGCGCGGCGAACAGCGCGGTGGCGCGGTCCAGCGAGAACAGGCTGCCTGCCAGGCGGGCGTGTAGTTCAGGGTCGGACAGGACTTCGATGATCAAGGCGTGTCGGGCGATCAGATCGGTGCGGCGATGCGTGAGCAGTTGCTCTAGCCACGTCGCGATATCGCCCGCGACCTGGGCTGGGTCCAGTGATTGTCGGTTCGCGAATTCCGGCTGTGCGGCAAGGAAATCCGCGCGCGATCGAGCGGTGATCCCGTCCGCCACCGCCTCGATCAACGCGTGTCGCGTGCGGAAGTAATAGGAGGTCGAACCCGGTGGCAATGCCAGCCGGTTATCCACCGCGCGATGGGTGAGTGCGCGGATTCCCTGTGTCGCGATGAGTTCGACAGCACCCGCCACGATCCGCGCCCGCCGGTCTGTGGACATCGTCACCTCTCCTGGCCGTCCGCGACGCCCGTCCTCTACAACTGTAGAGGACGAAGGAGTTCGCATGAAACCCGAGACCGTGGTGCTCGACCCCGCACAACACGCGGCCCTGCGTGCGCTCGAATCACTGCTCGACCCGGTCGGCCGCCCTCTCGGTGCCCGACGCCCCGCCGAACGGCGCACGGGCTGGTTCGGCGCTGCGCTCCCGCGTCCCTTCGAACGCGGCGATGCTGGTCGACCCGCCGACCTGCGCACGGACCGGTCCGGCATCTACCTGCACGGCCGCCCGGGTCGGGGCAAGACCATGGTGATGGACCGCTTCTTCGCCTCGGCCGACACCGAGCGCAAGCGCCGCTTCCACTTCCATGCCTTCTTCGCGTCCCTGCACACGGTCACCCACGCCCTCGGCTCCATCGAACGCGCGATCGGCGAACTCCTCGGCGACGCCGACCTGGTCTGCTTCGACGAATTCCACGTCAGCGATATCGGCGACGCCATGCTCGTCGCCCGCATGCTCGACACCCTCTTCGCCGAGCGCCGCGCCCTCGTGGTCACCTCCAACTACCGGCCCGAGGACCTGCTGCCCAACCCCCTGTTCCATGACCACTTCCTGCCCACCATCGCGCGGATCGTCGCCGAGCTCGACATCATCGCCCTCGACGGACCGCTCGACTACCGCACCCGGACCGCACACCGCGATACCGGGTTCCTCGCAGGCGGATACGTGGTCACCGCGGATATCGGATCAGCGTTGCCGCGCGTCGACGTGCCCATCGGCGACGGCCGAACCATCCGCGCTTACGCCACCGCAGACGCCATCACCGTCGGCTTCCACGACATCTGTGCCGCCCCCACCAGCGCGGCCGACTATCTCCGTCTCACCGAGCGCTACCGCCGTTGGACCCTGCTCGAGGTCCCGCCGCTCCGCGAAATCCCGCCCGACTGGTCCATGCGCCTGGTGAACCTCGTCGACGTCCTCTACGACGCTGATCTCCCGTTCACCGTCCACGCCCACGAAGCCCCACACGAGCTCACAGCGGGCGTCCCCGCGATTCCCGATCTGGCGCGCACCGCCAGCCGTCTCGGTGAGTTGTCATTAACTGGCGGTTTAAACGTTCGTACTGCGTAGCATGCCCTTGATCCCAGGGGGACAATATTAGGAGAGGATCCAAAAGCATCGATTTTCTCTCGAGCGGACCACTCGGCATGTAACTATGTGGCTGTTTTGTGCAGTCTCTCGGGGTTTGGTGGTACAGCTGTGATCGGGGTGAATCAGCCCATTACGCGGGCGATTGTCGTGATCGCACTGGTCGTCGCCGCGACGATCGCGTTGCAGGGCAGTCTGCCCGGCGCCGGACCGAACTCGACCGGCGCCCCTTCGCCGCTGCTCGTCGCCGTGATGCCGGTCTTGCTGCTGGTCTCGATCGTCATCCTCGTGGCGGGCGTGATCGCCAGCCAGCACCGACTGCCGCTGGCGATGCCGGAAGCCGAACGCGAAGCTATGCCGCGCATCCAGTGGCGCAGGATGGCTCTGCTGGTCCCGATCGCCGTGGCCGCGGTCGCGCTGATCTTCGCCGGTGGCGTCACCGCGCTGTTCCTGCTGCCCGGCGCCCGCCCGATGCGCCCGGCCGCCGAAACGCTGGCCGAGGGCTCCGGCCCCGTCCCCACCACCGACACCCATGCCGCGGACCCGACGACCGGACCCACGGAACTCACCGGCACCGCCCTGGTGATCGCGGCGATCCTGGCCATCGTGCTGATCGTGGTCGCGCTGGTCGGTCTGGTCGTCGTCGCCGTGGCCGCGCGCCGCGAACCGGCCCCTGCCGCGCCCGTCGAGAACGAACCGACCGCCAGCGAAGTCGATTCGCTCACGCGCGCCGCCGAAATGGGCCTGGCCGCGATGAACGCCCCGGGTCAGGACCCGCGCACCGCCATCATCGCCTGTTATGTGGCGATGGAGCGCGGCCTGTCCAGCGACCGCGCCGCCCGCCCGCTGGCCTCCGACACCCCGATGGAAGTGCTGGCCAGGGCCTTCGAAAGCGGTGTGCTGCACGATGCTTCGGCCCGTGAGCTGGTCGCGCTGTTCGAGGAGGCGCGGTTCAGCCCGCACTCGATGCTGGAATGGCAGCGCATGCGCGCCGAACAGCTGCTGCGCATCGTGCTCACCGATCTACAGCGCAGGCTGGTGACGGCATGAATCGGACCTCGGTGATCGTCACCGCCGTGCTCGCGGTCGCTGTGATCGAAGTGGCGTTGGTGCGTCTGGATCGTGACTCGGTGCTGCTCGCGGTCGCCGTTCCGGTGGCCGCGGCGCTCGCGATGCTGGTCTGGTCGCTGCGCCACCGCGTGATCCGCGAGGAACCGCTCACCGAATACATCGACAACGGCCCCGCCGAGATGCTTGTTCGCTGGCACGCGCGCGCCGAGATGCTCACCGCTCGCGCCGACGGCACCCGTGCCGACTGGGACCGCCACCTGCGGCCCCTGCTCGCCAAGGAATTCGAGCTGTCGACGGGGCTGAGGGTTTCCAAGAATCGCCGGGCCACCGAGGCCGCCGGTCAGCTGCAGTTCGGACCCGAACTGTGGCGCTGGGTGGATCCGGCGAACTCCGCGCTGCGCGATCAAACCGGACGCGCACCGGGTAAAGAGGCGCTGGATGAGATCCTGCGCCGTTTGCAGACGATGTGAGGGGTTAGAGGCCACCGATGACAATGCCGTTGAACGTGACCGTCCAGCGCTCCGATGCCGTACTGCGTGAGCTGGGCCGTGTCGTGGTCGGCAAGCGAGATGAGATGCAGCTCATCATGATTGCCGTGCTGGCCGGAGGGCACGTACTCATCGAGGACCTGCCAGGCCTCGGGAAGACCTTGATCGCGCGGTCTTTCGCGGCCGCGCTCGGACTCGACTTCACCCGCGTGCAGTTCACGCCGGATTTACTGCCCGCCGACCTGCTGGGTTCGACGATCTATGACATGGCGTCGGGCCGGTTCAACTTCCGTCGCGGTCCGGTCTTCACCAATGTGCTGCTCGCCGACGAGATCAACCGCACTCCGCCCAAGACCCAGGCCGCCCTGCTCGAGGCCATGGCCGAGGGGCAGGTGAGCATCGACGGCGAGACCTTCCTGCTCCCACAGCCGTTCGTGGTGCTGGCCACCGACAACCCGATCGAGTACGAGGGCACCTACCCGCTGCCCGAGGCCCAACTCGACCGCTTCGCCATCCAGCTGCGCCTGGGCTACCTCTCCGAGGCCGACGAGACGCAGATGATCCGGCGCAGGCTCGAACGCGGTTCCACCGCGCCGCAGGTGGGTCAGGTCGTCGACGCGCAGGGTCTGATGGAGATGCGTCAGTCGGTCGAGTTCGTCACCGTGCACCCCGACGTGGTGAGCTACGTCGTCGCGCTGGCCTCGGCTACCCGCAGCCATCCCCAGGTGGAGGTCGGCGCCAGCCCGCGCGCCGAACTCGATCTGGTGCAGATGTCACGGGCGAGGGCGCTGCTGCTCGGGCGCGACTACGTGATCCCCGAAGACGTGAAAGCGCTCGCGGTGGCGGCGATGTCGCACCGCATCACCCTGCGCCCCGAGATGTGGGTCCGCCGCATTCGCGGTGAGGACGTCATCACCGAACTGCTCCGCCGGCTACCGGTGCCCCGCGCCACGAGCACATGAAGCATCGCGACGAATCCAGAACGGTCGAGGTCGACCTCCGGTGGCGGCCCGCGCCGCTGGTGTTCATCCTGGCCGGTTGCGCGGCAGCGGCACTGGTCGTCGCGGTGCTGCTCGGGCAGTGGCAGCTGGTCGTCTTCGCCGCGCCGATGCTCGGCGTGCTCGCCACCGCGCCGTGGCAGCAGGCGCCGACCAGAGTCCAGGTCGACGGCAGCGGCACCGTGCGCTGTTTCGAGAACGAGGTGATCGGTTGCAGCGCTGTCGCTTTCGTCGAAAGCGGGCACGCGCTGCTACGGATGACTGCCCTGCCGCTGCCCGGCCTGGAACTCGAGGTCGAGGAATCCCACGATTCCGGCGGCGCGCCCGCGGGCATGCGGCTCGGGCTCTCCGCCACCCGCTGGGGACGGTATCCGGTGCAGGTGAAGGTATCCGCGCTGAGCCCGGCCGGTCTGGCGGTCGCGACGACCGAGCTGCCCGCGGCCAAACTCTACGTCTATCCGATCGCCGATCCGCAGCGAATGCGCATGCCGCGCACCGAACTTCCCGACCGGATCGGCACCCACCTGACCCGCAAGCACGGTCCGGGTGTCGAATACGCCGACATTCGCGCCTACACGCCGGGCGATCAGCTGCGCGCGGTGAACTGGCCGGTGAGCGCGCGGCGCGGCAGGCTCTACGTCACCCAGCGGTTCACCAACCGCTCCGCCGACGTGGTCGTCATGGTCGACACCTCCCTACAGGCGCCGGGCCCGGCCAGCGCCTCGCTGGAACTCTCGGTGCGCGGCGCGGCGCAAGTGGTGCAGTCGACGCTGCAATCCGGCGACCGCACCGCCGTGGTCTGCCTCGGCGAAGCACCTCGCTGGCTGCGCCCCGATATCGGCCGCAGGCAGTTCTATCGCATCGTCGACACCGTCCTCGGCGTCGGTGACGAACACGTCGCGACCACCGGCACCCTCGCGCCCCACGCCGCCGTTCCGATCGGCGCGATCGTGGTCGCCTTCTCCACCCTGCTCGACACGCAGTTCGCGCTCGCCCTGATCGACCTGCGCAAACGCGGCCACGTGGTGGTCGCGGTCGACGTCTTGCGCGGCACTCCCTTCGCGGACGGCCTCGACCCCACCATGGCCAAGATGTGGCAGCTCGAGCGCGCCTCGATGTATCGGGATATGGGCACCGTCGGCGTCGACATCATCGCCTGGCCCGAAGACACCCGCCTCGACCAAGCCATGCGCCTGCTCCCCGAACACCGCCGAGCAGTACGGGTACGCCGATGACGAGATTCCTTGCCCTCCTGGCCGGCCTGCTGCTGGTCGCCGCGGTCGCGCTGATCAACCCCATCGCCGGAGTGCCCGCGCTGGCGCTGATCATCGCGAGCTGGTGGTGGCGCCCGGCCTCGGTCGGCGCGGTGCTGATCACCATCGCCGCGCTGGCCGTCTCCGACGTCGGCGTCATAGCCTCGGCGGCAACAGGTTTGGTCGCGACCACCTACCTGCTGAACGCCGCCGTCCTGCACGCCCCCGAAGGCGTGGTCCCCACCACCATCCCCTCGGTCGGCGGCGCGGTGCTGTTCACCATCGCCGCGGCTACCGCGGCCTGGGTCCCCGTCCAACTGATCTGGGCCCCCTTGGCCGCGCCCATCCTCGTCGTCGCGATCTACGCCCTGCTGGTGAGCGGCCTGTCGGCCAAGGGCCCGACCGTCGAAGAGATCCGCATCGACGAGGACTCGGGCCTCAGGCGGGGTCTTTGACCAGCACCGCCCGGGTGTAGAGCAGCGCGAAGCCTTGGGCCTGGGAGTTCTTCTGGGATGTCGATCCGGGCTCGGTGGTGACGACCGCGAGGTCGCAGCCGGCCGCGGTCGCGGCGCCGAGGCGGGCCGAGAGCAGTGCTGTCTGGACGCCTTTGCGGCGGTGCTCGGGCAGGGTCGCCGCCCCGGCGAGCGCGGCGATGCCGTCGGACACGCGGAGGGTCGCGCCGCCTGCGGGAACGCCGTCTCGGTAGGCGAGGTAGCGGTGAGTGTCGCCGGTGGCGGCGAGGTCGCGGATGACAGCGGCGAGGATGTCGCGGGGGAACTCCTCGTGGGCGGGTAGACCGTTGTCGTCGGGGTGAGCGAAGCCGTCGACGACCGTATCGAGCCAGGTATCGAACCCGTCTTCGTCATCGCGACGTACCTCGACCGACTGCGACGCCGGCCAGACGCGTCCTCGCGGACGCAGGCCGAGCACGTTCTCGAACGAGGTCAACCGATACCCGCGGGCGGTCAGGTCGGCCCCGATCCGCGGGTCGGCGAGATGCGCCAATTCCACCTGGACCGGCGCCCCCACCTCGGCATAAGCCCGTTCGACCGCCTCCCACTGCGCCACCGTCGGCACCCCGGCGAAGCCGACCCCGACCACCTTGTTCAGCGGAGAGCCGGGCCCCGCGAAACATGCCGCCCCACCGGCGATCTCGTGCGCGAACCCGTCGAATTCCGCTTTCCCCCGACGAAGCCCCGCGCTCACCCCGCCGGTGATGGCATCGATCTCCATCCGTTCGATCCGGGCAGCCATGCCGGTATCGCAGAACAATGTCGCCGTATCCTCGCTCATGAGCCAGTTATATCGCCGCTGTCCAGCGGTTTTCCGGAGACCAGTGGACTAGCGGTCGGGACGCCACGGGATGCGGCCGTTGCCGTCGCCGGAGGACGTCCGGTTCTCGGACCAGTCCCACAGGGGTTGCAGGGATTCGGCGAGAAGGGCGCCCTCGGTGGTGAGTTCGTAAGCGCCGCGTTGCCCGTTCTTGCGGATCAGTGCCGCGGACTGGAGTTGCTGGAGTCGGTCCGAGAGCATGCTCGACGAGCAGTTGCCCATGCGTCGGCGGATGTCGAGGAAGCCGAGGGGGCCGGGCTCCAGTTCCCAGATCACGCGCAGCATCCAGCGCTGACCGAGCAGGTCGATCGCGGCCAGGATCGCTTGCGAGGGCTCGTCGCCGGTTGCGCTTCTCATTCAGAAGCACGATAGTTGCTTCTGAATCAGAAGCGTTACGGCCGGTCGGGATGGACGAGGAGATCGACGATGGATTCGACAGTGCGGCAGGATCAGCGGATCGTGCTGGTCACCGGGGCTTCGCGGGGGATCGGGGCGGAGGCGGCGGCGCAGTTCGGCGCGGCCGGGGCACATGTCGTTGTGAATTTTCGGGAGAAGCGCAAGCGGGCCCAGGATGTCGTGGACGCGATCGTGGCCTCGGGTGGGAGCGCTTCGGTGCTCGGCGCGGATGTCTCCGATCCGGCGGCTGTCGAGAGGATGGTCGCGGAGGTCGGCCGGACCTTCGGGCGGCTGGATACCCTGGTGCTCAACGCATCCGGCGGGCTCGAACGGGATGCCGATCCCGGGTACGCACTCCGGCTCAACCGGGACGCGCAGGTGAACCTGGCGACGGCGATGCTGCCGTTGATGCCGGAGGGTGGCCGGATCGTGTTCGTCACCAGCCATCAGGCGCACTTCATCCACGAGAACGACAATGTGCCACAGGGGTATACGCCGATAGCGCGCAGCAAGCGGGCAGGCGAGGACGCGCTACGAGCGCTGATTCCCGAATTTCAGGAGCGCGGAGTCGGTTTCACGGTGGTGTCCGGCGACATGATCGACGGGACGATCATCGTCCGCCTGCTGGAACGGCGTGATCCGGACAGCGTCGAGTCCCGCCGCGCGGCGGGCCCGTTGCCCACCGTCGAGGATTTCGCGCGCGTGATCGTTCGGGCAGGCACCGAAGCGGTCGCCGACGGCCACACGTACTTCGTCGGGGGAGACGACTATCTCGCCGCCGGTGCGCTCACGCGGTGACCGATGTTGTCGGCCCGCAACGCCGAACGGCGTGACCCGGGGTGCCGGGTCACGCCGTCAGGGGTGTGTTGTCAGGCCGAGGCGGTGACGGAGGCTTCGCGCTGGAGTTCCAGAGCGATGTCGATGAGCTGGTCTTCCTGGCCGCCGACGAGCTTGCGTTTGCCCGCGCGGACGAGCATTTCGGCGGCGGAGACGCCGTAGCGTTCGGCCTGGCGTTCGGCATGGCGCAGGAAGCTGGAGTAGACACCCGCGTAGCCCATCATCAGTGCCTGACGGTCGAGTAGGCATTCCGACGGCATGGCCGGGCGGACCACGTCCTCGGCGGCGTCGGTGACGGCGAAGAAGTCGACGCCGGTCTTGATCCCGAGCTTGTCGCAGACGCCGATGAAGGCTTCGACCGGCAGGTTGCCCGCGCCTGCGCCGAAGCGGCGAGCCGAGCCGTCGATCTGGGTGGCGCCGGCGCGCACGGCATAGACCGAGTTCGCTACGGCGAGGCCGAGGTTCTCGTGGCCGTGGAAGCCGACCTGGGCGTCGTCGCCGAGTTCGGCGACCAGGGCGGAGACACGGTCGGACACCTGCTCGAGAACGAGCGCGCCCGCGGAATCGACGACGTAGACGCACTGGCAGCCTGCGTCGGCCATGATGCGGGCCTGCTTGGCCAGGTTCTCCGGCGTGGTGGAGTGGGCCATCATGAGGAATCCGACGGTCTCGAGGCCGAGATCACGGGCGTAGCCGAAGTGCTGGATGGAGACGTCGGCTTCGGTGCAGTGGGTGGCGATCCGGCAGATGGAGGCGCCGTTGCTCTGGGAGATCTTGATGTCTTCCTTGATGCCGACGCCGGGCAGCATGAGGAAGGCGATCTTGGCTTGCTTGGCGGTTTCCGCGGCAGCCTTGATCAGTTCCTGCTCAGGGGTTTTGGAGAAACCGTAGTTGAACGAGGACCCGGCCAGGCCGTCACCGTGGGTGACCTCGATGACCGGGACTCCGGACGCGTCGAGTGCGCCGACGATGTCGCGAACCTCGGTCACGGTGAACTGGTGGCGCTTGTGGTGCGAGCCGTCACGCAGCGAAGTATCAGTGACGCGCACATCGAGTTCGCCCGAGAAGGGCTGCAGGATGTTGTTCATGGTCGAATCTCCTTACACCCGAGCTGAGAGGATCTGATCGGCCAGCACGTCGCCGACCTTGGTGGCCGCAGCCGTCATGATGTCGAGGTTGCCCGCGTACGGCGGAAGGAAGTCGCCCGCTCCCTCGACCTCGACGAAGATCGACACCTTCGCCAAGCCGCCGGATACCAGCGATGGGTCGTCGAACTGCGGGTCGTTGAGCAGCCGATAGCCGGGCACGTACTCCTGAATGGACTTCTCCATCCGGAAGATCGACTCGGCGATCGCGTCGCGATCGGCATCCTCGGGGATGGCGCAGAAGATGGTGTCGCGCATGATCATCGGCGGCTCGGCCGGGTTCAGGATGATGATGGCCTTACCGCGTTCGGCGCCACCGATGGTCTCCACACCCTTGGAGGTGGTCTTGGTGAACTCGTCGATGTTCGCGCGGGTACCCGGACCGGCCGACACCGAGGACACCGAGGCCACGATCTCGGCGTAGGACACCGGGACGACCCGCGAGACCGCGTTGACCATCGGAATCGTTGCCTGGCCACCGCAGGTGATCATGTTGACGTTCGCCGCGTCCCGCAGCGAATCCAGGTTCACCGGGGGGATCACGGCCGGGCCGACCGCGGCCGGGGTGAGGTCGACGGCGCGGATGCCCGCGGCCTCGTACTTCGGCGCGTACGCGCGGTGCACGTAGGCGGAGGTGGCCTCGAACAACAGATCGGGCTTCTCGTCGAGGGCGAGCAGCCAGTCCGCGCCCTCGGCGGAGGTTTCCAGACCCAGCCCCCGTGCCCGCTTCAGCCCCTCCGAATCCGGGTCGATGCCGACCATCCAGCGCGGCTCGATCTTGTCCGAGCGCAGCAGCTTGTAGAGCAGATCGGTGCTGATGTTGCCGGACCCCACGATCGCGGCGGTGACTTTGCTGGTCACGGTGTACTCCTAGGGAAGTCTGGTTCAGCTGAAACGCAAACGGACGGAACCGAGTCCGGTGAACTCGGCGAGGAAGTCGTCACCGGGGCGGGCGTCGATGGCGCGGGTGCAGGAACCGGGTAGCACGATGTCGCCCTTCTTCAACCGCACCCCGAAGGTCGCGACCTTGCGCGCCAGCCACGCGACGGCGATCACCGGATCGCCCAGCACCGCGTCGCTGCGGCCCTCGGCGATGACCTCGCCGTTGCGGGTGAGCACGGCGTCGATTGCCTTGATGTCGATGTCGCCGGGTGCGACGCGCTCCTTGCCGAGCACGAAACCGGCCGAGGAGGCGTTGTCGGAGATGGTGTCGGTCAGGCCGATCTTCCAGTCCTTGATACGTGAGTCGATGAGTTCGATCGAGGGCGCGTACGCGACGGTCGCGGCCAGCACGTCGGCCTCGGTGCAGTCCTCGCCGGGCAGGTCGGCGCCGAGTACGAATCCGACCTCGACCTCTACGCGCGGCAGCAGGAACTTCGAGGTGTCGACGGGGACGTCCTCGAAGACCTCCATGTCGGCGAGCAGGTGACCGTAGTCGGGCTCGTCGACGCCCATCATCTCCTGCATCGCCTTCGACGACAGCCCCACCTTGTGCCCGACGACCTTCGCGCCGGACCGGAGCCGACGCTGGATATTGAGCAGCTGGATCTCGTAGGCATCGACCACATCGATATCGGGGAACCGGTCGACGAGCGGCAACACGGCGACACGCTCGTCTTCGGCGCGGGCCAGTTCGTCGGCGAGATGGGTTCGTACCGCGTCAGGCAGCACGCGGACCTCCTTGGCAGCACGGTCGGAAGAATCTAGACGTCAAAACTGTAACCGGTTTTCCAGTCCAGCATCAGCCGTTCACCTGACAATACAACGCTACATCTGGTGATTTCTGCAACATGTTCTACTTAGTTCTATTTTTATCTGTCCAACGACCGGACCCTTCTATAACGTGTTCTACATGAGTGATCGGGAATACGATGTCGTGGTCGTCGGTAGCGGCGCCGCCGGGATGACCGCCGCCCTCGCGGCGGCGCACAAGGGACTGAGCGTTGTGCTGTTGGAGAAGGCCGCGCACTACGGTGGGTCGACGGCCCGATCCGGTGGTGGCGTCTGGATTCCGGGCAACAAGGCGTTGCTCGCCGCGGGCCGCCCCGACGACCGCGAGGACGCGCGCACCTACCTGCACAGCATCATCGGCGACGCGGTGCCCGCCGAGAAGATCGATACCTACCTCGATCGCGGCGCCGAGGCGTTCGACTTCGTCCTCGACCACACCCCGCTGAAGATGAAGTGGGTTCCGGGCTACTCCGACTACTACCCCGAGGCGCCGGGCGGCCTCGGTCAGGGCCGTTCGTGCGAACCGACGCCGTTCAACGGCAAGGTACTCGGCGCGGAACTGGTCAATCTGGAACCGCCCTACGCCAAGGCGCCGCTGAACGTGGTCGTCATGCAGGCCGACTTCGTGCGGCTGAACCTGATCCGCCGTCATCCCAAGGGCGCGATGCGGGCGCTGCGCGTCGGCGCGCGCACCTACCTGGCCAAGTGGACCGGCAAGCATCTGCTCGGCATGGGGCAGGCCATCATCGCCGCCATGCGCAAGGGCCTGCTCGACGTGGGCGTGCCGGTGCTGCTCAACACCCCGCTCACCGACCTGGTGGTCACCGACGGCAAGGTCACCGGGGTCAAGGCCACCGTCGACGGCGAACCGGTCACCTTCACCGCGCGCTACGGCGTGGTGCTCGGCGCCGGCGGGTTCGAACACAATGCCGACATGCGGGCCAAGTACCAGCGTCAGCCGATAACCACTGAGTGGACAACCGGCGCCGCGGCCAACACCGGCGATGGCATCGTCGCGGGCATGGCAGCGGGTGCGACGGTCGGTTTCATGGAGGACGCCTGGTGGGGTCCGACGATCTTCAAGGGCGGCAAGCCCTGGTTCGCGCTGGCCGAGCGCAATCTGCCCGGCACCATCATGGTCAACGACCGGGGCGAACGGTTCGGCAACGAGTCGGCGCCCTACGTCGAGGCGGTGCACACCATGTACGGCGGTGAGTACGGCCAGGGCGCGGGCCCCGGCGAGAACGTGCCGTCCTGGCTGGTGTTCGACCAGCGCTACCGCAACCGCTACATCTTCGCGGGTCTGCAGCCGGGGCAGCGCTTTCCGTCGCGCTGGATGGAGAACGACTACATCGTCAAGGCCGACACGATCGGAGAGCTGGCCGAGCGCATCGGCGTGCCCGTCGAGAACCTGACCTCGACGATCGAGCGGTTCAACGGCTTCGCCGCCGCGGGCAAGGACGAGGACTTCGGTCGCGGCAACAGCCACTACGACCGCTACTACGGCGACCCGACCGTGAAGCCGAACCCGTGCCTGGCCGAGCTGTCGCAGGGCCCGTTCTACGCGGCGAAGATGGTGCCCGGCGACCTCGGCACCAAGGGCGGCCTCGTCACCGATACCGCCGCACGGGTGCTGCGCGAAGACGATTCCGTCATCGACGGCCTCTACGCCGCGGGCAACACCAGCTCGCCGGTGATGGGCCACACCTACGCCGGCCCCGGCGCCACCATCGGCCCCGCGATCACCTTCGCCTACCTGGCGGTGCTCGACATCGTCGCCAGGAAGACGGCCGAATCCGCGAAGACGAACGCGTGAGCGTCAGCCCGACGATCACGATCGGCTATCTGGCGGTCCTCGACGTCTCGGCTACCGAGCCGGCGGACGAGGTCGACGCATGATCGGAAGTGGTGTGTTCGCGCGATCGAGTGCACGCTCACGCCACCTCCGCGGCGAGCCATCCACACTGTTCAGCAGACACGCAGGAGTAACCGATGCCCATTGATCTAGCGACCGCCCTCGGCGCGGCACTGCCTGCGCGCGAGTTCAGTTGGACGCCCACCGACGTGCAGCTCTATCACCTGGGTCTGGGCGCCGGTGCGCGCCCGACCGACCCCGCCGAGCTGGCCTACCTCGACGATCGCGCACCCCAGGTGCTGCCGACGTTCGCGACGGTGGCGCCGACCCTCGGCGAGACCGAGCCGCCGCGAGTGAGCTTCCCCGGTATCGAGATCGACCTGGCCAAGGTCGTGCACGGTCACCAGGAAGTGGAGGTGCACAAGCCGATTCCCGCCACCGGCAAGGCGGTCTCGGTCGGCCGGATCGCCGAGATCTGGGACAAGGGCGCCAACGCGGTGATCGTGCAGGAGCACACCGTCACCGGGTCCGACGGCGAACCGCTGTGGACCGTGCGGTCCTCCATCTTCGCCAAGGGCGAGGGCGGCTTCGGCGGCGAGCGCGGCCCGAGCACCCGCACCGAACTGCCCGATCGCGCCCCCGACGCGGAGCTGCTCACCCCGACCCTGCCGCAGCAGGCCCTGCTGTACCGCCTCTCCGGCGACCGCAACCCCCTGCACTCGGACCCCGAATTCGCCCGTGGCGCAGGCTTTCCCGCCCCGATCCTGCACGGGCTGTCCACCTACGGCACGGTCTGCAAAGCGATCACCGACGCCCTGCTCGACAGCGACGCCACCCGGGTCGGCGGTTTCCGCGCCAAGTTCGCCGGCGTCCTCTACCCGGGTGAAACCCTGCGCACCAAGGTCTGGCGCGAGGCCGATCACCTGATCGCGGTCGTCACCGTGGTCGAACGAGACGACGCCCCCGTCCTCAGCGACGTCGCCCTGCGTATCGCCTGACTTGGACCGCCGATCACCAGGCCATCACGGCACTATCGCCCGAGAGCGAAAATCCCTGGTGACCTGGTGATCACGCGTCCAACCCGGTGAACCCGCGTCGGGTTCGTGGGGGTCGGGGTTGTCGGTGGGGTGGGGGACTATTTTGCGGCATGGGGGTATTCGAAGAGCCGTTCGTGGGGTCGTGGGCGTTGGCGGCGGGGTTGCTCACGCGGCACCAGTTGCGCCATGACTTCGAGCGGGTTGTGCCGGATGTGTACGCGCGCAAAGGCCGACAGCTCGATTCGGTCGGTCGAGCCAAGGCGGCGGTCCATTGGACCAAGGGGGAGGGAGTGCTGGTCGGTACGTCTGCCGCCGCGTTGCTGGGTAGCGCCTATGTGGACGCCGATCAACCTGTCGAGATCGCCTTGCCGCGGCACCGTCGTCCGGTGCCGGGCATCGTTGTCGTGCAGTCCGAGATCAGTCGGCGCGAGCGATGCGAGGTCGACGGATATCCGGTCACGACACCGCCCCGCACGGCGTTCGACCTTGCCTGCCGCCTTCCGCGTGATGTCGCGATCCCAGCTCTGGACGCGCTGTGTCGAGCTACCGGTCTCGACCCGTCGACGGCTCTGAACTGCGCCGATGCGCACCGACGTGTGCGCGGCTGTACGCGGGCGCGAGCCGTGCTCGCGTCGGTCGATCCGGGCGCGGAGTCGCCACCGGAATCGCTGACCCGTTTGCTGCTGATCGACCACGGATTGCCGGTGCCGACCACCCAGATCGTGGTGCGCGACGGAGGCGGCGCATTTCTCGCCCGCCTCGACATGGGCTGGGAAAGATGGCGGGTGGCAGTCGAATACGACGGCGCCCAGCACTGGACCGACCCGGCGCAGCGTACGAAGGACATCGACCGGCACGCCGTCCTCGCCGCGCACGGCTGGTCGATCGTCCGCGTCGGCGCCGACCTGCTGCGCAACCGCCCCTACGTCGTCATCGATCGCGTGATCGCTGCCCTCGAGGCACAGGGCGCCCAGTTGAACATCGGATCACCAGGCCATCACGGCACTATCGGCCGAGAGCGAAAATCCCTGAGGGCCTGATGATCTTGATTCCAGCGCGGTGATCGCCTGGGCGATGCGGGTGGCTCGTTCGGTGTGGGTGGTTGCTTTGAGGATGGGGAGGATCAGTCGGTAGCGGTCGGTGCGGGTGAGGGTTCGGTAGGCGGCGTCGGCCTCGGGGGTGAGGGCGACGAGGAGGTCAGTGGGTGGTTCGGCGGTGCGTTGCGGCTCGTACGCGGCGGCCCAGCGGCCGTCGGCGACGGCCGATTCGATGGACGCGTACCCGGCGGGCTGCATGCGGCCTGCGGCGATGAGGGCTTCGGCCTTGGCGACGTTGACTTGCGACCAGGGGCTGCGGGCTCGGCGGGGCGAGTACCGCTGCAGGTAGTGGTGGGCGTCGAGGCCGCGGCGGTGGCTATCGATCCAGCCGTAACACAGAGCGCCGTCGAGGGTTTCGGTGATGGTCACCGATGGTCGCGGGGCGTTCTTCTTCGCGATCCGCACCCAGACCTCACCCGCGGTGTCGTGATGGGCGGCAAGCCACGATTCCCAGGCGTTCGCGTCGGCGCAGGTGATGAATTCGATGGTCATGAGAATTATGATCCGCCGCAAAGTGCTCACCGAATGAGCACTTAAAATGAAAAGAAGGCACGGCTGGACGACCAGCCGCGCCTTCGTCGCTTACAGCCAGGTGTCGAGGCTGGTGGTGGTGAGGAAGTGGTCCAGGTCGGCACGCCAGGGGGCGGGAGTGGTCTTGTCCGGCTCGATGCCGGTGTACTGCCCGCGGTAGAACAGCAGCGGCCGGCCGCCGGTGGTGGCCGATTCCGAGAGCGCGTGGACCCGGCCGATCACGATGTAGTGGTCGCCGCCGTCGACGACGGAGTCGACCGTGCATTCGATGGTGGCCAGCGAATCGTCGATCACCGGGACGCCGAGTTCGGAGGTGTGCCAGGCGACGCCGGCGAACTTGTCGGTCTCCCGCGAGCCGAAGCGCGCGCACGTGGGCTGCTGCTCCTCGGAGAGCACGTTCACACAAAACCTGCCCGCCGCCTCGATCGCCGCCCACGACCGCGACCCCTTGGTGGGGCAGAACAGCACAAGGGGCGGGTCGAGGGAGAGCGCGGCGAAGGACTGGCAGGCGAACCCGATGGGCGCGCCGTCCGGATCGAGCGCGGTGATCACGGTGATGCCGGTGCAGAACTGTCCCAGCACAGTGCGGAACTGCCGGCCGTCGATAGCCGGTCTCTGTTCAGTCATGTCCTTCGCCGCCGTTCCTATTGCTGCCGAAATCCGACAGTGAAATCGTGACCCCACAGGCTGACCGCGGTCGATTCGCGGGCAATCCACTCGTGGTCGTCGACTTCCAGTCCTTCACAACCGAATTCGATGTCGAATCCGCCGGGAGTCTTCATGTAGAAGGACAGCATCTTGTCGTTGATGTGCCGACCGAGCGTGGCCGACATCTTCACCTTCTTGCGGATGGCGCGGTCCAGGCAGAGGCCGACGTCGTCGGAGTTCTCCACCTCGACCATCAGGTGCACGATGCCGGTCGGGTTCGGCAGCGGCAGGAACGCCAGCGCGTGGTGGCGCGGGTTGCAGCCGTAGAAGCGCAGCCAGGCCGGGTCACCGTCGGCGGGACGGCCGACCATCTGCGGCGGTAGCCGCATGGAGTCGCGCAGTCGGAAGCCGAGGATGTCCTGGTAGAACGCCTGCGCCGCGGCATCGTCGGTGCAGGTCAGCACCACGTGACCCAGACCCTGCTCGGCGGTGACGAACTTGTGGCCGTAGGGGCTCACGAAGCGGCGGCCCAGGTACTGCGCGCCGTAAAACGCCTCCAGCGTGTTCCCGGACGGATCCTGGAACCGGATCATGCCCTCGACACGGCGCTCACCCAGCTCTTCCTTGGTGCCCTCGGTGAAGGCGACCCCGGCCTTGCTCAGGGTTTCGCGCAGCTGCTGCAGGCCGGGGGCGTCGGTGACCTCCCAGCCCGAGACCAGCAGCCGGTCCTGCTCGCCGGGGACGATCACCAGTCGCGCGGCGAAATCGTCCATGCGCAGATAGAGCGCGTCGGGATCGAGCCCGGTGCCCTCCATCATGCCGAGAACCTTGAGGCCGTACTCGCGCCAGGCCGCCATGTCGGTGGCCTCGATGCGCATGTAGCCCAGGGCGCGGATGCTCATTACTTCTCCCCGAGGAAATCGACCGTGAGCCGGTTGAACTCGTCGAACTTCTCCAGCTGCGCCCAGTGCCCGCAGCCGCCGAACACATGCAGCTGGACGCGCGGGATCACCTTGGTGGCTACGAGCGCGCCGTCGAGGGGGTTCACTCGATCCTCGCGACCCCAGATCAGCAGTACCGGCTGACGCAGCTTGTACGCGTCACGCCAGAGCATGCCCTTCTCGAAGTCGGCGCCGGCGAAGGACTTGCCCATCGCCCGCATCGCGGCCAGCGACTCGGGGGTACTCGCGAAGGCGAACCGCTCGTCGATGAGTTCCTCGGTGACCAGCGACTGGTCGAAGACCATGATCCGCAGGAACTTCTCCAGGTTGTCCCTGGTCGGTTCGTAGGTGAACTTCGAGAGCAGCTTCACGCCCTCGGTGGGGTCGGGCGCGAACAGGTTGGTGCTCAGCCCGCCTGGGCCCATCAGCACGAGTTTGCCCGCGCGCGTGGGGTGGTCGAGCGCGAACCGCACCGAGGCGCCGCCGCCGAGGGAGTTGCCGAGCAGGTGCACCCGGTCGGTGATCTCCAGGTGATCGAGCAGCGCGAGCAGTGCGTCGGAGCTGTGCACGAAGTACTGCGGGTGGTCGATCGGCTTGTCGGACTTGCCGTATCCCGGTTGGTCGGGCGCGATCACGTGATAGCGCTCGGCCAGGACCGGGATGTTGCGGGCGAAGTTCGACCACGCCGAGGCGCCGGGTCCGCCGCCGTGCATCAGCACGATCGTGGTCGGGTTGCCCACCCCGGCTTCGTGATAGTGCAGCTTCAGGTCGGGGGTGACCTGCGCGAAGCGTGAGGTCGATGCGTAGGTCAGTTCAGCGGTCTGGGTCATCGGCTACACCATGGCGTCGGTGACGGGCAGCCCGAACTCGTGCGTGCCGTACATGACGTAGGCGCGCTCGGGATCGTTGGCCGCGTGCACCCGTCCGGCATGCGCGTCACGCCAGAAGCGCTGCAGCGGGGTGCCGTTGGCGAGCGCGGTCGCGCCGGAGGACTCGAAGAGCTTGTCGATCGAGGCGATCACGCGTCCGGTGGAACGCACCTGGTCGCGACGGGCGCGCACGCGCAGGTCGAACGGCACTTCCTCGCCCGCCAGCAGCAGTGCGTACTCCTCGGCGACATTGCCCGAGAGCTGACGCCACGCGGCGTCGATGTCGCTGGCCGCCTCGGCGACGCGCACCTTGGCGAACGGATCGTCCTTGGCGTTCTCGCCGGCGTAGGCCGCGCGCACGCGCTTGCCCTGGTGCTCGACGTGCGCCTCGTAGGCGCCGTAGCCCATGCCCACGATCGGCGTGGAGATGGTGGTGGGGTGAATGGTGCCCCACGGCATCTTGAAGACGGCGTCGGTGTTCTGCTCGAGGCCGGGCGCGCGGCCCTCGCTCATCGCGCGGAAGCTCAGGAACCGGTGCGACGGGACGAAGACGTCCTCGACGACCACGGTGTTGGAGCCGGTGCCACGCAGGCCGACGACGTTCCACACGTCATCGATGCGGTAGTCCGAGCGGGGGATCAGGAAGCTGCCGAAGTCGACCGGCTTGCCGTTCTTGATCACCGGACCGCCGAGGACCGCCCAGGTGGCGTGGTCGGAACCCGAGGACCAAGCCCACGAGCCGCGCACGATGTAGCCGCCGTCGACGGCCTGTCCCGCACCCATCGGCGCGTACGACGACGAGATGCGCACATCGGTGTCGTCGCCCCAGACGTCCTGCTGGGCCTGCTGATCGAACAGCGCGAGGTGCCAGTTGTGCACGCCGATGATGCCCGCGACCCAGCCGGTGGAGCCGCACGCGCTCGCGATCCTGCGCACGGTGTCGTAGAAGACCACCGGATCGGCGGCGTGGCCGCCCCACTGCTTGGGCTGGAGCAGCCGGAAGAAACCGGTCTCCTGCAGCGCCTTCATGGATTCTTCGGGAATGCGGCGCAGGTCCTCGGCCTCCTGCGCGCGCTCACGCAGCGTCGGCAGCAGTGCCTCGACCCGTTCGGTCACTTCTTGCGTCATTTCGGAGCCCGCTCCTGCCTGTGTCGGATCGACAACCGGTTCTATTCGTCTCTGAGATTAGAACAGGTTCTCGTTTATGTCGAGAAGATCGCCCTACCTCGGATATAACAGGAGTCAACAGAGAAGTTCGCTGGATAACTGGCGTGAAGTGGCTCGGTTTTGTAACGTGTTCTAGTGAACGAGGAGGGTTCGGGATGGCGATCAACCCCAAGGTGAGGGAACTCGACGTCGGTGCACCGCCGACGAGGTTCGCACGCGGCTGGCATTGTGTCGGTCTCGCGGCGACGTTCCGCGACGGCAAACCGCACGCGGTCGAGATCTTCGGTACCAAGCTCGTCGTGTGGACCGATACCGACGACCAGATCCGCGTGCTCGATGCCTACTGCAGGCATATGGGCGGCGATCTGAGCATGGGCACGGTGAAGGGCGACGACATCGCCTGCCCGTTCCACGACTGGCGCTGGGGCGCGAGTGGAAAGTGCACCGCGATTCCGTACGCGCGCCGTGTGCCGCCGCTGGCCCGCACCAGGAAGTGGACCACGCTCGAGCGCAACGGTCAGCTCTACATCTGGCACGATCACGAGGGCAACGAACCGCCCGCGGAGGTCACGATCCCGTATATCGAGGGTCCGTTCACCGACGAGCAGGGCAATCCGACCGAGACCCACAACAGCGGCTGGACCGACTGGACGTGGGACTCGTTGCTGATCGAGGGCGCCAACTGCCGCGAGATCATCGACAACGTCGTGGACATGGCGCACTTCTTCTACATCCACTACGCCTTCCCGACGTTCTTCAAGAACGTCTTCGAAGGGCATGTGGCGACGCAGTTCCTGGAGACCAAGGGCCGTCCCGACGTCGGCATGGCCGCCAAGCACGGCGGTGACACGCTGCTGAAGTCGGAGGCGTCCTACTTCGGACCGTCCTACATGATCAATCCGCTGGTGAACATCTACAGCGGGTACGAGATCAAGGTTCAGCTGATCAACTGCCACTACCCGGTCAGCCAGGATTCGTTCGTGCTGCAGTGGGGCCTGAGCGTCGAGAAGCCCAAGGGTCTGCCCGACGACGCAGCGAAGAAGCTGGCCGACACGATGGCCAAGTTCTTCGGCGACGGTTTCCTGCAGGACGTGGAGATCTGGAAGCACAAGTCCAAGGTCGAGAATCCGCTGCTCTGCGAGGAAGACGGCCCGGTCTATCAGCTGCGCCGTTGGTACGACCAGTTCTACGTCGACGTCGCCGACGTCACCGAGAAGATGACCCAGCGCTTCGAATTCGAGGTCGATACGACCAAGGCGAATCAGGCGTGGGAGGCCGAGGTGGCGGAGAACCTGCGCCGCAAGGCCGAGTCCGAAGAAGCGGGCGTATGAGTTCCAGGTCGGGCGAGCCGCAAAGGTCCGGCGATCCGTCGCGGCCCGCTCCGACCTGGGCCAAGGCACCTGATTTCGCTGATCAGCCCGTGCGACGGGCTGCGGTGCGGGCGCAAACCGTGGTCGACAAACAGCACTACCTCGACTCGGGCATGACGCCACTGCGGTGCCAGACGTGTTCGGCGCAGGTGCTGGTGCGCAAGGCGAGCGCGCACCAGACCTCGGTGCAGTGGACCGAGCGGCCCGACGCGCACTGCCCGATCTTCGCGCAGTTGGTCGCACACGGTGCGCGGCCGGGTCGGCCGGAATCGTGTCCGTCACTGGAGAAGTCGATCAAGTGGGCGGTTGATGAGGGCGTCCTCGAGGTCGGCGAATAGTCAGCTGAACGGTGTGTGCGGGCGATCCTGTCGCACACCGTCCAGGTAGATGTCGACCTTCTCGTTGTAGAAGCACGCCAACCCGGCCACCTTCTGGCTCTCCGGCAGCGGCGTGCGATAGATCCAGACGACGTCCAGGTGACTGGTGTCGCCGACCCGGACATTCCAGTAGTCCGCGGTGCCTTTGTACGGGCAACTGGTGTGGGTGTCGGACGCGATGAGCAGATCCATCCGGACATCGGTCAACGGCAGGTAATACCGTGCGGGCAAACCGGTTTCGAACAGAATGCGCGGCGAGCGCGAGTCCGCCACGGTGACCCCGTCGATCTCCACCCGCACGTGTCGCGAACTGCCGAGGATGTCCACGCGCGAATACGGATCGCGGGGATGGACGAACACCTGCTCGTCTTCCTCGAACCAATCGAACGCGGCGATATCCAGTCGCACAGCGTCTTTCAGCTCCGTGAGCGGCGAGTCGAGATAGCGCAGCGCCGCACCCTCGGCCCGCAGGCCCTCGACCGCCACGTCGTATCCGGTCGCGTCGCCGCGGCTGGGGGAGTGCTCGCTGATCCCGTTCGGGTCCAGGTCGGCGCGCACGTCGGTGAGCGGCACGTAGTAGGTCGGGTAGTACGGGACTTCCCAGACCAGCAGCGGCCGCAAGGTGTCGGCCACCAGCTTCCCGCGCAGATAGACCCGCACTCGCTTCTGCCCGGTCTCAACCCTGACAAGCCCACGCCGGTCCTCGGTCATGCCCCGACGCTACCCGAATCCGAACCCCGGACCCCCGACCTTTAGGGAGAACTCCGGAACCCCGACCCCTGGGGAGGGGCCGGACGCGCAGCGGCCGGGACCGGCGGTGGCCGCGAACCCGAGCGCGCCGGCGCTCCGATAACACCATCAATCGCCGACGGTGATGGCCTGCGCTTCCTCGACGGAGTGCGGGGCGGGGTCGTGGTCGTCGATGTGGGCCAGTGCGCCGCGCCCGAGGAACAGCACCGCGACCGCGGCGGCGGTGAAGGCCGCGCCGAGCCAGAACGGCAGCGACATATTGTGCTCACCGAGCTTGCCCGCCACCCACGGCGCGGCCGCGCCGCCACCGAATCGCACGAAGCTGTACGCCGCCGACGCGGTCGAGCGCTCGACCGGCGCCGAGATCATCACGGCCTCGGTGATCAGCGTGTTGTTCACGCCGAGGAACGCACCGGCGATCACGACGCCGACGATCAGCACGATCTTGTGCTCGGTGAACATCCCCATCACCGCCAGATCGAGCGCGAACAGGCCGAGCGACAGGGCCATCATCGGCAGCGAACCGAAGCGCGCCTGCAGTTTCGGGGCGAGGAACACCGAGGACAGGGCGAGCAGGATGCCCCAGCCGCAGAAGATGAAGCCGATCGCGTAGGTGCCCATGTCCAGCGGGAACGGGGTGAACGCGAGCAGGGTGAAGAAGCCGAAGTTGTAGAGCAGCGCGGTGATGCTGACGGTCAGCAATCCCTTGTGCCGCAGCGCCTTGAACGGCGCGGTGATCGAGGTCGGATGCGCCGGTTTCGGCATTTCGGGCAGCAGCACGATGATCGCGATGAAGGCGACGGCCATCAGCACCGATACTCCGAAGAACGGTCCACGCCAGCTGATGCCACCGAGCACACCGCCCAGCAGCGGGCCGGTCGCGATGCCGATGCCGAGCGCGGCCTCGTAGAGGATGATCGCCTTGGCGACGCCGCCGGTGGCCGCGCCGACAATGGTGGCCAGCGCCGTCGCGATGAACAAGGCGTTGCCCAGGCCCCAGCCCGCGCGGAAGCCGATGATCTCGCCGATGCTGCCGGACATGCCGGCCAGCGCGGCGAACACGATGATGATCGCGAGCCCGGTCAGCAGCGTCTTCTTCGCGCCGAAGCGGCTCGAGATCACGCCGGTGACCAGCATGGCGACGCCGGTCACGGCCATGTAGCTGGTGAACAGCAGCGACACCTGTGACGGCGTGGCGTTCAGCTGTTCGCCGATCGGCTTGAGAATGGGATCGACGAGGCCGATGCCCATGAACGCGATCACGCTCGCGAAGGCGACGGCCCATACGGCTTTGGGCTGGCCGGACGGGGAGGTGGCTGCGGCAGTGTTGTCGCGAGTCAACTGGGGGATGCTCACTGGCGCTCCTGGTTGCTTCACTGGTGACCGCGGGCAACCGAGCGAAGGGCTGTCAGCAGGTCGTTCATGTCGGTATCGAGACGGATCAGCCGGTCGAGATCGAAATCGGCGAGTCCGGGCGCCATGGCGGCGGCGAACGCGCGTCTGGCCTCGGTGAGTCGGGACCGGCCGGCCGGGGTGAGCTCGATGAGCGCTGCCCGGGAGTCCTGCGGGTCCTTCGTGCGGGTGGCGAATCCGTCGGTGACGAGTCGACCGATCAGCGCCGTTGCCGCCGGTTGGGAACATCTGTCGATCCGAGCGAAATCGCTCACCCGCAGACTGCCGTGCTCGTCGAGCACGGCCAGGGCCCGCAGGACCGCGCGGGGCAGGTCGTCGTCGCTGATCGCCCCGGCCAGTCGGGTGAGCCGACCGGCAGTGACCAACAGGTCGACCACGATGTCGTCCGCTGATGGCTGCGGTGTCTGCTTCACGAAGTTTTATATTACATAAGCTAACTATCTAAAACCAGTGGGGTTCCAGTCCGGGGCCGGTGACATGGCGCACAGGATGCCGAAAGCCCTGGCCGCAGGGCTGCGGCCAGGGCTTTCGGTGAGTGTTGGCTAGGCCGCGATCGGGCGCTTGCCGGTACCGAACAGCTCGGCGGTGGCGTGGGCCCGCTTGAAGTAGAGGTGGGCGTCGTGCTCCCAGGTGATGGCGATGCCGCCGTGCAGCTGGATGGTCTCGGCCGCCACCGTGGAGAACGTCTCGGTGCAGTGCTTGCGCGCGACCCAGGCATCCTCCGCGGCCGACGGGCTGTTCTCGGCGACCGCCATGGCAGCGGCCAGCGCCGCCGATTCGGCCGACTCGACCAGCACGTACATATCGGCCATCCGGTGCTTGAGCGCCTGGAAGCTGCCGATCGGGCGCCCGAACTGCACGCGCGACGCCGTGTACTCGACCGTCATCTCGAGGCAGTGTCGAGCCGCGCCGACCTGCTCAGCGGCCAGTGCCGCCCAGGCGATTTCGCGCAACCGGCGGCGCAGCGTCGCGGGGTCGCCGGTGCCGATCCGGGTGGCGGGGGCATCGGTGAAGGTGATGGTGGCGAGCTTGCGCGTGGGGTCGAGCGCGGGAGCCGCGGTGACGACCACGCCGGGGGCGTCGGCTGTCGTCTCGAACAGCCCTTCGTCGGTGAGTACCAACAGCAGGTCGGCCTGCGCGCCGTGCAGCACGTAATGGGCCGCGCCGCTGAGCTTCCCGTCGGTCACGACGACGCCGAGCGAATCCCAGCCGTTGGCATCGGCCCAGCACAGCGCCGCCGTGCGCGACCCGTCGGCCAGATCGGGCAGGAGTCGGGCGCAGGACTGCTCGTCGTCGGCCAGCAAGATCGCCTGCACCCCGAGCACCGCCGACCCGAGCATCGGCACCCCGCTCAGCGTCCGTCCCAACTCGCCGACCACCATGAGTGATTCGACGAGGCCCGCCCCCGCGCCACCCCACTCCTCCGGCACCGCGAGCGCGGCAACACCGACCTGCTCGCACAGCATCCGCCACAACTTCGGGTCGTACCCGAGGTCGGTGTCCATCGCGGTACGCAGCGCGGCCGACGTCGCGTGCTTGCCGAGCAGGGCCCGCACGGAGGTCCGGAATTCGAGTAGTTCATTCGATGACATGGAGTTCCTCGTAAGGCTCGGTGATGGCGCGGTGTTCGGCCTCGGTCGGCGGTGGCATCGCGGTCTCAGCTCGTGGCGGCAGCGGGTTCGGCGGCGCGTAGGGCGTCGGCGATCCTGCCGCGATGGAAATCGGCTGTGCCCCAGGCAGTGCGCAGGGCGGCGACCTTGGTGAGCCACAGCGACAGGTCGAACTCCGCGGTGTAGCCGATGGCACCGTGCACTTGGAGCCCGGCGCGCGCCGCGCGATGAGCAGCGTCGCCGCAGGTCACCAGGGCTGCCGAGACATCGCGAGCGCGGTCGGCGGAATCCAGGGTGAGCGCCGCGCGGTACACCAGCGGCTCGGCCAGATCCAAGGCGATCAGCACATCGGCGAGTTGCTGTTTCACCGCCTGGAATTCACCGATCGCACGACCGAACTGCTTGCGCTGCTTCGCGTACGAGGTGGTCTGCTCGAGAATCGAGCGGCCTGCACCGAGGAGCTGTGCGGCACAGGCGAGAACGCCGAGGTCGAAGGCGTAGTCGAGGGCGGCTTCGACCTCGGGACCCTCGGCGAGCAGTTCGTCGGCCGTGACGCGGAACAGCTTGCGGGCAGGGTCGATCGAGGTCACCGGCTCTGTTGCGTCGCCGTCAGAGCTGGACAACAGGCCGAGCGCCAGTCGACCGCCGGAGGCGACGAGGACCGGCTCGGCGATATCGGCGTCGAGAGCGATGCCGCGCTGCGGTTCGAAGGTGACGGTGCCGAGCGCGTCGCCGCTCGCGAGCGCGGACAACCAGCGCTGCGCGGGGGAGTCATCCGGAAGGCGTTGCAGCAGCGCGGGAATCACGGCCGTGGACTCGATCACCGGGCCGGGCACGCCGCCACGTCCCAGCTCGATCAGCGCCACGACCAGATCGACGGGCGTCGCGTCCGCGCCGTCGTACTTCTCGTCGACGATCAAGCCGAAGACGCCCATCTCGGCGATCTGCCGCAGCAGCGCGCGGCCCTTGGCGGGGTCACCGGCCGCCCAGGCGCGCACCGCGGCGGGCGCCTGTCCTGCCTCGAGGATCTTGCGCAGCTCGGCGGCGAAGTCGAGCTGTTCGGTACTGAGCGCGAATCTCATCGCACGCCTCCTGAGTAGAAATGCATGTTCATCGCTTGCTCTCGCGGGGCAGGCCGAGGATGCGCTCGGCGATGATGTTGCGCTGGATCTCGTTGGTGCCCGCGTAGATCGGGCCGGAGAGCGAGAACAGATAGCCGTCGGTCCAGTTGCTGCGCTGCTCGGCTGCTGTGCCGAGGAGATCGAGCGCCGTCTCGTGCATGGCGATGTCGAGTTCGGACCAGTACACCTTGGTGATCGACGACTCCGCGCCGAGCTGGCCGCCGTCGGTGAGGCGGGTGACGGTGCCGAAGGTGTGCAGGCGGTAGGACTCGGCGCCGAGCCAGGCGTCGACCACCGAGTTCCGGGCCGCGGTATCGCTCGGGTCGGCGGTCTCGCGCCACAGCTCGATGAGCCGCTGCGCGGTGGCGCTGAACCGGCCGGGACTGCGCAGCGAGAGGCCACGTTCGTTGGACGAGGTCGCCATCGCGACGCGCCAGCCCTCGTTCACCCCGCCGATCACATCGTGGTCGGGCACGAAGACATCGTCGAGGAAGATCTCGGCGAAGCCGGGTTCGCCGTCGAGCTGGGGGATCGGCCGCACGCTCACCCCCTCGGCGGTGAGCGGGAACATCACGTAGGTGAGTCCGTGGTGGCGCTGCGCCTCGGGATCGCTGCGGAACAGGCCGAATGCCCAATCGGCGAAGGACGCACGCGAACTCCAGGTCTTCTGGCCGTTGAGCAGCCAGCCGCCGTCGGTGCGCCGAGCGGTCGAGCGCAGGCTCGCGAGGTCGCTGCCCGACTCGGGTTCCGACCAGGCCTGCGCCCAGATGTCGTCGCCACGGGCCATACGCGGCAGGATCCGCGCGAGCTGTTCGGGGGTGCCGTGCTCGAACAGGGTCGGCGCGAGCAGGAAGATGCCGTTCTGCGCGACTCGCCCCGGTGCGCCCGCGGCGTAGTACTCCTGCTCGAACAGCACCCATTCCAGGATCGATGCGTCACGCCCGCCGAACTCGCGCGGCCACGAGACGGCGGACAGTCGCGCCTGCGCCAGCTTCGCCTCCCAGTCCCGGTGCGCGGCAAAGCCTTCCGCCGTGTCCATCGACGGCAACGGTTCGGCGGGTACATGGGCGGCGAGGAACTCGCGCACCTCCAGCTGGAATTCCCGGGCAGCCGGGTCGATCTCGAGATCCACTTACTTCGTCCCGTTCTGTTCGGCGGAGGTGGCGGCGCCCTTCATCGAGCGGGCATTCATCCCGCCGAGCGAATCGGCGCCGACCTCGGCGTTGTGCGCGTGTGCGAAATGGTGCAGCCCGAAGACGGAGTCCATGCCGGAGCGCATGCCCATCAGATCCTCGGCCTGGTTGACGGCTTTCTTGGTGAGCGCGAGCCCGAATTGCGGCATGGCGGAGATCTTCTCGGCCAGCCCCATCACCTCGGCCTCCAGGTCGTCGCGTGGCACGACCCGGTTGACCATGCCCCACTCCTTGGCCTGTGCCGCCCCGAACCGGTCACCGGTGAACAGGAACTCCTTGGCCGCGCGCGGACCCATCACCCACGGATGCGCGAAGTACTCCACGCCCGGAATGCCCATCCGGACCACCGGATCGGAGAAGAACGCGTCGTCGGAGCAGACGATCAGATCGCACACCCAGGCCAGCATGAGCCCGCCCGCGATGCACGCGCCCTGCACCATCGCCACCATCGGCTTGGGGATTTCCCGCCAGCGCCTGCACATGCCGAGATACACCTCGGACTCGCGCGCGAACCGCTGATCGCCGCCGGGACGGTCGAGGTGGTCCCACCACAGCGCGGCCTTGTTCTCGTAGTGCACATCGTGGTCGCGACCCGGCGTGCCGATGTCGTGCCCGGCGCTGAAGTGTTTCCCGTTGCCCGCCAACACGATCACCTTGACCTCGGGGTCCTCGACTGCCCGCACGAAGGCGGCGTCGAGGGCGTAGGTCATCTTCGAGTTCTGCGCGTTGCGGAAGTCGGGCCGGTTCATGGTGACCACGGCGACCGGTCCACGCACCTCGTAGGTGACGACCTCGGCCTCGGTTTCGGGACTCACGACTTCTCCTCACGTAACTCACGCTTGAGCACCTTGCCCGCGGCGCTGTAGGGCAGCTGGTCGCGGAACTCGACAAGCCTCGGCACTTTGAAATTCGCCAACTGACCCGCGGCGAAGGCGATCACCTCGTCGGCGGTCAGCGTGGATCCCGCCCTGCGGACCACGACGGCCTTGCCGACCTCGCCCATCCGCTCGTCGGGCACGCCGATCACCGCAGACTCGGCGACACCGTCGAGCCTGGCCAGGGTCTGTTCGATCTCGGCGGGATAGACATTGAATCCGCCGGTGATGTACATGTCCTTGAGCCGGTCGGTGATCTTCAGATAGCCGCGCTCGTCGACGATGCCGATGTCGCCGGTGTGCAACCAGCCATCGGCGTCGATGGCCTCGGCGGTGGCCTCGGGATCGTCGAGGTAGCCGAGCATCACGTTCGGTCCGCGCAGCAGCACCTCACCGGCGTCGGACAGGCGCAGCTCGAAGCCCGCGATCGGCCCGCCGCAGGTGTTGGCGATCGTGGCCGCGTCGTCGGAGGGCCGGCACATGGTCCCGAAACCGGCCGTCTCGGACAGGCCGTAGGCGGTGATCACCACCTCGAAGGCGAGGTCGTCGCGCATCCGCTCGATCAGCACCACCGGCACGGTCGCCGCGCCGGTCACCGCCACCCGCAGCGAGCTCAGGTCACGCTCGGTGCGCTGGGGATGCTCGAGGATGGTCTGGTAGATCGTCGGCGGACCGGTGAGCACGGTGATCTGCTCGGACTCGATGAGCGCCAGTGCGGCGGGCACATCGAAGGTGGCCTGCGGCACGATCGTGGCCCCGGTGACCAGGCACGCGAGAATGCCCGCCTTGTAACCGAAGTTGTGGAAGAACGGCGGGATCACCAGGTAGCGGTCGCCCGCGCGCAGGGTCGAGCACTCGACCCACCCGCGCACCACATCCAGGGCCTGCCGGTGCGCGACGAGCGTGCCCTTGCTGCGGCCGGTGGTGCCGGAGGTGAACAGGATGTCGGAGATGTCGTCGGGGGAGACCTGGGCGGCCCGCTCCTCGCCGACCGCTTCGGACACCGTCGCGGCCTGTTCGAGCAACTCGTCCCACGTCACGGTCGTGGGGGTGGGCGCCCCCGCGGCACGGGCCGGTTCGTCCCCGATCGGGATCACGACGACGGTCCCGATGCCCAGTTCCGGCGCCGCCGCCGCGAGTTCGCTCGCCCGATCGCGCCCGAGGAAAGGACCGGCGACGAACAGCGCCTTCGCGTCGACGCGGGCCAGCACATCGACGGCCTCGGCCGCCACATACCGGGTGTTCAGCGGTACCAGCGCGGCCCCGACCGAATGCGCGGCCAGGGCGGCGATCACCCAGTGATAGGTGTTCGGCGCCCACATCGCGACCCGGTCGCCGGGGGCGATGCCACGGGCGATCAGGGCGCGGGCGGCCACCCGGACCTGGTCGAGAAGCTCGGTCCAGTCCAGGCGGATCGCGCCGTCGATCAGGGCAGGCTCGTGCGGATGCGCCGCTGCGATGTGTCGCAGCGCCTGCGGAGTGGTTTGTGCAGGGGGTGTCACGGGGTCCTCACCGTTGTGCGGTTCGCTGTTCTTCCGAAGCAGCTAACAAAGCAAGTGCTTGGTAGGTTATCCTACCGAGGTGGGCGTGATCCAGACCTCAGATTCCGATACCGCGACTTCCGACGCGGAGTTTCGCGCGGAAATACGCGATTGGCTCGCCGAGAATCTTTCGGGCGAGTTCGCTGACCTGCGCGGCACCGGTGGACCCGGCCGCGAACACGAATTCTTCGAAGAGCGATTGGCGTGGGACCGCCACCTCGCCGCGGCGGGCTGGACCTGTCTCGGCTGGCCGGTCGAATACGGCGGTCGCGGCGCCAGCGTGCGTCAGCAGGTGATCTTCCACGAGGAATACGCCAAAGCCGACGCGCCCGCTCGGGTCTCGCACGTGGGCGAGGAACTGCTCGGCCCCACCGTGCTCGCCTTCGGCACCGACGAGCAGAAGAAGCGCTTCCTTCCTGGCGTGCGCTCGGTCGGCGAACTGTGGTGCCAGGGCTATTCCGAGCCCGGCGCCGGTTCCGACCTGGCCGCCGTCGCGACGACCGCGCGCCTCGACGGCGACAAGTGGGTGATCAACGGCCAGAAGATCTGGACCTCGCTCGCGCACGTCGCCGACTGGTGCTTCGTCATCGCCCGCACCGAGCGCGGCTCGAGCCGTCACAAGGGCCTGTCCTATCTGCTGGTCCCGATGAACCAGCCGGGCATCGAAGTGCGGCCGATCGAGCAGCTCACCGGCACCTCCGAATTCAACGAGGTCTTCTTCGACGATGCCGTCACCGACGCGGACCTGGTGGTCGGCGCGCCGGGCGACGGCTGGCGAATCGCGATGGGCACGCTCACCTTCGAGCGCGGCATCTCCACCCTCGGCCAGCAGATCCGCTTCGCGCGCGAGCTCTCCGACATCGAAGACCTGGCCCGGCGCACCGGAGCCGCCGACGACCCCCTGATCGCCGATCGCCTCGATCGCGCCTGGGTGGGACTTCGGGTGCTGCGCGCGCACGCGCTGCGCACCATGAGCGAGGACCACGACGACGCGGGCGGCGCCTCGGTGTCGAAGTTGTTGTGGGCCAACTGGCATCGCGACCTCGGCGAACTGGCGATGGCCGTGCAGGGCGCGGTGGGCCTGCTCACCGGCCCCGACGACATGACCGCATGGCAGCGGCTGTACCTGTTCAGCCGCGCCGACACGATCTATGGAGGTTCGAACGAAGTGCAGCGCAACATCATCGCCGAGCGGGTGCTCGGTCTGCCGCGAGAGGCACGCCCGTGACCGAGCAGAATTCCCCGCTGTCGGTCGCTCCTGCGCCGATCCCCGGGCACGGCCTGCTGACCGGACGCAAGGCCGTGATCACCGCGGCGGCGGGCACCGGTATCGGCTCGTCCACCGCGCGCAGGCTTCTCCAGGAAGGCGCCGATGTCGTCGTCTCCGATTGGCACGAGCGGCGTCTGACCGAAACCGCCGAGCTGCTCGCGAAGGATTTCCCGGAGCGCACGGTCGGCGCCGTGGTGTGCGACGTCCGTGATACCGGGCAGGTCAACCAGCTGATCAGCGCGGCCGCCACGCAACTCGGCCGGATCGACATCATGGTCAACAACGCGGGCCTCGGCGGTGAGACCCCGGTGGTCGACATGACCGACGAGCAGTGGGACCAGGTTCTCGACATCACCCTCACCGGCACGTTCCGCTGCACCCGGGCCGCGCTCGGCTACTTCCGTGGCGCGGGCCACGGCGGCGTGATCGTCAACAATGCCTCGGTGCTGGGCTGGCGTGCCCAGCACGGTCAGGCGCACTACGCGGCCGCGAAGGCGGGCGTGATGGCGCTGACCAGGTGCAGTGCGGTCGAAGGCGCCGAATTCGGCGTGCGGATCAATGCCGTCGCGCCGAGCATCGCCCGTCATCCGTTCCTGGACAAGGTGAGCTCGGCCGAGTTGCTCGACTCGCTCAGCGAGCGCGAGGCCTTCGGTCGCGCCGCCGAACCGTGGGAAGTAGCGGCGACGATCGCCATGCTGGCCAGTGACTACACCTCGTATCTGACCGGCGAGGTTGTCTCGGTGAGCAGCCAGCGCGCATGATCGCCGTGGCGGGTTACCCCAAACCAAGCAAGTGCTTGGTTGTACGATGACGGGTGTGACCGCACCCGACACCGTGAAACGCACCCGCCGCGCTGAACTGCTCGGTCTCGCCGCCGACCTGTTCGCCGAACGTGGACTGCGTGCCACCACGGTGCGCGACATCGCCGACTCGGCGGGCATCCTCTCCGGCAGTCTCTATCACCACTTCGATTCCAAGGAATCGATGGTCGACGAGATCCTGCGCGGCTTCCTCGACGACCTGTTCGGCCGCTACCGCGAGATCGCGGCCGCCGGCCTGAGCTCGCGAGACACGTTGGAGTCCTTGGTGATCGCCTCCTACGAGTCGTTCGACCGGCACCACGCCGCCGTAGCGATCTACCAGGCCGAGGCCAAGAACCTGCGCGATGTCGAGCGCTTCGGTTACATCCGCGACTTCAACACCGAGTTCCGCGAGCTGTGGCACCGCGTGCTCGCCGCCGGCGTCGCCGACGGCAGCTTCCGTGCCGAACTCGATGTGGAACTGGCCTTCCGCTTCCTGCGCGACACCGTGTGGGTGGCGGTGCGCTGGTACACCCCCGGTGGCCCGATCACCGTGCAAACCCTTGCTCAGCAATATCTCACCATCGTGCTCGACGGGCTGACCGTGCCCGAGGGCACCGCGAAATAGGAGTTCCAACATGACCGCATCCGCCGAGCGCCGTCCCTACGCCCCGCTACGGGAGGCCTATGTGATCGATGCGGTACGGACCGCTGTCGGCAAGCGCGGTGGCGCGCTGGCCGAGGTGCACCCCGCCGATCTCGGCGCCGCCGCGCTGCGCGGCCTGGTCGAACGCACCGGCATCGACCCCGCCGTCGTCGACGACGTGATCGTGGGCTGTGTCGACAATCTCGGTCCGCAGGCGGGCAATATCGGCCGCACCATGTGGCTGGTCGCCGGCTACCCCGAAGAGGTGCCCGGCGTCACCGTCGACCGGCAGTGCGGTTCCAGCCAGCAGGCGATCAACTTCGGCGCGCAGGCCATCATGAGCGGCACCGCCGAGGTCGTCGTGGCGGGCGGCGTGCAGAACATGAGCGCCATCCCGATCGGCGCCGCGATGATCGCGGCCAAGCCGTACGGTTTCGAGTCCGCGTTCATCGGCGCGAAGGGCTGGGACTCGCGCTACGGCACCGGTGAGGTCTCCCAGTTCAAGGGCGCGGAGATGATCGCCGAGAAGTGGGGCATCAGCCGCGAGGACATGGAGCGCTGGGCGCTGCAGAGTCATCAGCGCGCCAAGACTGCCATCACCGAGGGCCGCTTCGACAACGAGATCGTGCCGGTCGGCGACTTCACCGTCGATCAGGGTCCGCGTGAGACCAGCCTGGAGAAGATGGCGACGCTGCAGCCGCTGTCGGAGGGCAGCCCGCTCACCGCGGCGGTCGCCAGCCAGATCTCCGACGGCGCCAGCGCCACCCTGCTGGCCTCCGAATGGGCGGTCAAGGAATACGGCCTGACCCCGCGTGCCCGCATCCACCACGTCAGCGCGCGCGGCGCCGACCCGATCTTCATGCTGAGCGCACCGATCCCGGCCACCCAGTGGGCGCTGGAGAAGACCGGCCTGACCATCGACGACATCGACGTCATCGAGATCAACGAGGCCTTCGCCCCGGTGGTGCTGGCCTGGATCAAGGAGATCGGCGCCGATCCGGCGAAGGTGAACGTCAACGGCGGCGCCATCGCGCTCGGCCACCCGCTCGGCGCGACCGGCGCCAAGCTGTTCGCCACGCTGCTCAACGAGCTCGAGCGGGTGAACGGCCGCTACGGCCTGCTCACCATCTGTGAAGGCGGCGGTACGGCCAACGTGACGATCATCGAGCGTCTCGACGCCGACAAGAAGTAGCTCCGCACTTCGAGAAGTGGTGGTCCTCGGCGGATTCCGCCGGGGACCACTCTTCGTTCGCCGCCACCGGGTCGCCACATCCCGGCGCCGCGGCGTATCGGGAACGGCCGGTCTCGGCGGGAGTAATTCATCCCACCTATGATGGCCTGGTGAAGGTGCTCGGTGCATGCCCGCTCGACTGCCCCGACGCGTGCTCGTGGGTGGTGACCGTCGAGGACGGGGTCGCCACGGGGCTACGAGGGAACAAGGAACATCCGGTCACGCGCGGTGCGCTGTGCGTGAAGGTGAACCGCTATCTCGAGCAGGTCGGCGCGCCGGATCGGCTCAGGTATCCGATGCGCCGGGTCGGGCCGAAGGGATCGGGGCGGTTCGAGCGGATCAGCTGGGACACCGCGCTCGACGAGATCGCCACCCGGGTCACCGGCATCATCGACGAATTCGGCGGTGAGGCGGTCTGGCCGTTCCACGGCACCGGCAGCCTGGGCTATATCCAAGGGCTGGAAGGCTTTCCGGGGCGCCGGATGTTCAACCTGCTCGGCGCGTCGCACCACGCGCCGACCATCTGCTCGGTCGCGGGCGGCGCGGGTCTTCGCTACACCCTCGGCACCTCCGGCGGCATGGACCCCGAGGACTTCGCGAAGTCGAAGCTGATCCTGCTGTGGGGCACCAATCCGCTCAGTTCCGGGCACCACCTGTGGAAGTTCATCCAGGACAGCGGGGCCTACCTGGTCTCCATCGACCCCGTCCGCACCAAGACCTCCGAGCGCTGCGACGAACACCTCGCCCCGTTGCCCGGCACCGACGCGGCGCTGGCCCTCGGGTTGCTGCACGTGGTGGTGTCGCTGGGCGCGCAGGACACCGAGTTCATCGCCGAGCACACCGAGGGCTGGCCCGAATTCCGCGACCGTATCGAGGAATACACGCCCGAACGCGTCGCCGCGATCACGGGCCTACGGGCAGAACAGATCGTCGCGCTCGGTGAGCGGATCGCCCGCACCAGGCCGACCGCCATCCGCGCCTCGCAAGGTATGCAGCGACACGCGGGCGGCGGTATGGCGCTGCGGGTGCTCGCCTGCCTGCCCGGCGTCACCGGTGACTGGGCGATCCCCGGTGGGGGACTGCACTATTCGACGAGTGGGCACTTCCGTCTCGACGAAGCCGCACTGCGCCGCGATGACCTGCTGCCGCGACCGGTCCGCACGCTGTCGATGACCCGGCTCGGCGAAGCCCTGCTCGAGACCGACGGTCCACCGGTCAAGGCGCTGTTCGTGATCGGGGCGAATCCGGTCGGCTCGAATCCCGACCAGCGTCGCGTGATCGAGGGCCTGTCCCGCGAAGACCTGTTCACGGTGGTCCTCGAGCACTTCGGGACCGACACCGTCGACTACGCCGATATCGTGCTGCCCGCCACGATGCAGCCCGAACACCTCGACGTGCTCGCCGGTTACGGGCACCTCTATCTGATCTGGAACGAGCCTGCCGTCGAGCCGCCCGGCGAATGCCTTTCCACCACAGAGACTTTCCGTCGACTCTCCCGGCGTTTCGGTCTCACCGAGCCCGCGCTCTACGACTCCGACGAGGAACTGGCCCGGCAACTGCTGAAGGGCCACGACCTCGAACGCCTCAGGGCCGACGGATTCCTGAAGGTGCAGGCGGGCCCGGTTCCGGCGGGCAAACTCCAGTTCGTCTCCGCCAGAGCGGAACTGGCCGGTCACGACGCCCTACCGGCGTACACCCCGCCCGCCGACCCCGGCGACGGCCTGGTGCTGATCTCCGCCGCCTCGCACTACTTCCTGAACACCACCTTCGGCTCCAACCCCGAATTGCGCCGTCGCGCCGGTGAATCCAGCATCACCCTGCACCCCGACGACGCCGCCGCACGCGGAATCGCCGACGGCGCGGCGGTGACCGTGTCCAACGCCCGCGGCTCCTTCGAGGCAGTCGCCGAGGTCTCGGACCGGGTCCGGCCCGGCGTCGCGGGCACGACCAAGGGTCGCTGGGCCAAGTTCACCGGCGGCGCGACCGTGAATGCCACGATCGCCGAACGTGATGCGGACTACGGCGGCGGCGCGGTCTTCCACGACAACCGCGTCGAGGTGCGTCCCCGCTGATCGCCGGGCTCGGTCAGAACTCGACGGCGTCGCGGATCAGCGGGCAGGTCATGCAGTGGCCGCCGCCACGGCCGCGGCCGAGTTCGGCGCCGACGATGGTGATCACCTCGACGCCCTCCTTGCGCAGCGCGGCGTTGGTGTGGGTGTTGCGGTCGTAGGCGAACACGACACCGGGTTCGACGGCGACCAGGTTGTTGCCGCTGTCCCACTGCTGGCGTTCGTTGGCGTAGTAGCCGCCGCCGGTCTCCACCACCCGTAGCTTGGGCAGGTTCAGCGATTCGGCCACCACATCGAGGAACGGCGCGGTCTCCTCGATCACCTCGACACCGGGGGCGCGGTCGCTGGGCCGCAGGGAGAACGGGTGGATGTTGTAGACGATGTCGGGGTACACCGTGACCAGATCGCGGTCGGCGAAGGTGAACACGGTGTCTAGGTGCATGGCCGAGCGCAGCTTCGGCATCCCGGCCACGATCACGCGCTCGGCGGCCCCGACCGCGAACAGCGACGCGGCGACCTGGGTGATCGCCTGCCGGGACGTCCGTTCGCTCATCCCGACCAGCACCACCCCGTTGCCGACCGGCATCACATCGCCACCCTCGAAAGTGGCCAGCCCCCAGTCCTGTTCGGGATCACCCCACCAGACCTTCGCGCCGGTGAAATCGGGGTGGAAGGCGTAGATCGCGGCCATCAGCAACGTCTCGTCGTGCCGAGCGGGCCAATACAGCGGATTGAGTGTGACCCCGCCGTAGAGCCAGCAGGTGGTGTCGCGGGTGTAGAGCGTGTTCGGCAACGGGGGCATCAGATACTCGCGCACCCCGGTCTGCTCGCGCGCCAGCGCCAGATAGCCGGAACGGAAGTCGGCGGGCAGGTCCGCGGTCGCGAGTCCGCCGATGAGGTAGGTCGCCAGCGTGCGGTCGTCCACCGAGTCCAGGTAGGCCCTGGTGTCGTCGATCAGCCCGAGCCCGACTTCGTTGGCCACGATCTTGCGGTCGAGAATCCAGCCCTTCGCGCCGGGCACGGCGAGGGTTTCGGCGAGCAGATTGTGGAGCTCGACCACCTCGACGCCGCGGTCGCGCATCTTCGTCATGAAGTCGAAGTGGTCGCGTTTGGCGTTCTGCACCCACAGCACGTCGTCGAAGAGCAGGTCATCGCAATTGGTCGGAGTGAGCCGCTCGTGTGCGAGGCCGGGCGCGCACACCAGTACCTTGCGCAGCGTGCCGACCTCGGAATGGACGCCGAACGCGGTGGCGGGGGTTCCAGTCATTTCTGCTCCTCGAAAGATCGGGCGGACTCAGATCGAGATGGCGCCGGTCGCCAGGCCGACGATGCCGACGACGGCGCCGAGGGCGACCGCCGCGAACATGACCGCCTCCCACGGCGAGAAGACCCGCTTGCCCGCCTCCCGGCGGGTCAGGGCGAACAGGATGGTGCCGGGCGCGTAGATGATGCACGACAGCAGCAGGAATTCGAGCCCGGCCGCGACGAGCATGAACGCGGTGTAGAAGGTGGCGACGAAGGCGATGACGAGTTCCTTGGTGCGGTCACCGGGCTGGATCCGCTCGTAGGTCTCCCTGGTGTAGGCGAGTTTGAGCGCGTAGGCGGCGGCCAGCAGGTAGGGCACCAGCGACAGCGAACTGCACAGCTTGAGGGTGAAGGTGAACGCGTCGTCGGAGAACAGCGTCGTGACCAGCACGATCTGGATCAGCACGGTGGTGAAGATCATCGCCACCACCGGCACATTCGCGCCGTTGACCCGGGCCAGGAACGACGGCATGTCCCGGTCTTTCGCCGCAACGAACAGCACCTCCGCGGCCATCAGGGTCCAGGCCAGGTAGGCGCCGAGGACCGAGATGATCAGTCCGATGCTGATGAACCAGGCGCCCCAGGTACCGACGGCGGATTCGAAGACCGGCGACATCGACGGCTGCTGGGCCACGGCGAGTTCGTCACGCGGCATGATGCCGTACGACACCATGGTCACCGACGCGAAAATAGCCAGCACGCTGAGGAATCCGAGCACGGTGGCGCGACCGATGTCCTCGCGCTTGCGCGCGTACCTGGAGTACACGCTCGCACCTTCGATGCCCAGGAACACGAACACGGTCACCAACATGGTCGAACGCACCTGTTCGACCAGCGATTCGGAATACGCGTCGCCGCCCCAGAAGTTGTCGGCGAACACACCGGGGTCGAAGTAGAACAGCAGCACCACGATGAACACCAGGATCGGCACCAGCTTGGCCACGGTGACGATCTGGTTGATGGCGGCGGCCTCCTGGACCCCGCGCAGGACCATGAAATGGAACGCCCAGATGCACACCGTCGACAGCAGCACCGCGGGAACGGTGTTGCCCTCGCCGAAGATCGGCAGCACCTGCCCGAGGGTGGACTTGATCAGCACCCAGTAGCTGACGTTGCCGACGCAGGCGCTCGCCCAGTACCCGAACGCGGAGAAGAAACCGAGGTACTCGCCGAAGCCGGCCTTCGCGTAGGCGTAGACACCCGCGTCGAGGTCTGGTTTGCGCACGGCCAGCGACTGGAAGACGAACGCCAGCATCAACATTCCGGTGCCCGCGATCGTCCAGGCGATGATCGCGCCGAATCCGCCGGTGGCCTGGCCGAAGTTGCGCGGTAGCGAGAACACGCCCGCGCCGACCATGGAGCCGACCACCATCGCCGACAAGGTCAGCAGCGGCATCTTCTTGGTCGCGGTCTGTTCCGAGGCTGTCATCGCGCTACTCCTCCGGCTCGGTGCTGGCGATGGGGCGGATGCGGGCCGAGGTAGCGGCGACGGGTTCGGCAATCATCGCGCATACCAGCACCGGAGAGCCATGGACCTGCCGTTGGCGCTCGGCGTCCATGCGACCTCCCGCTCGATGTCGATGTCCGGCAAATTTTAGGCGACCGGACGTCGTCGTCCTCGGTTTCGAGCGCGTGTCGCGTCACGAGACGCCCTCCAGCCGAAAAAGCACTGGACCCGATGCGCACCTCGTGAGTGCGGCATCGGGTCCAGTGCTCTTTTCGCCCCGAGAGCCCGACGGTCGGCTCAGGCCATCGGTCGGGGCGAGTTCGTGAAGGGAGCCGGGTGGGGGCTCCGGGTCAGTGGGTCTCGGTGGCCGGTTCGGTGGTCAGCGCCGAGATCGCCTCGATGCGGGCGACCGCGTCGGTGACGATCTCGTCGATCAGCTCGGCCACGGTCGGCAGGCTGTCGATGATGCCGGTGACCTGGCCCGCGGGCAGCACGCCCGCGTCGGTGCGACCCTCGACGAGACCCGCCTTGGTCAACATCGCCGAGTTCGCCGCCATCACGACCTGAGACCAGCTGAGGTCCTTGGTCTTTCGCATCGCCAGGCCGTCGCGCATCAGCGTGGACCACTTCATGCCGGTCATGCTCTTGAACTTGGCCGCGTTGCGCACCGCGGCCGACAGCCCGCGCCAGCCGCCGGAGTGTTCCAGCTTCTCGACCAGTTCGGTGTTGAGCATCCGGTGCGGCATGCCGTCGACCTTCACCGATACCACCGTGTCCTGCAGGCCGCGGGCCAGATACTCCTGCTTCACCGCCTCGGGGACGGTGCTCTCCTGGGTGAGCAGGAAACGGGTGCCCATCGCGACGCCCGCCGCACCGTAGGACAGCGCGGCCGCCAGACCGCGACCGTCGAAGAAGCCGCCCGCCGCGATCACCGGGATATCGACGGCGTCGAGTACCGACGGCAGCAGCAGGGTGGTGGCGACCGGTCCGGTGTGGCCGCCGCCTTCGCCACCCTGCACGATCACCGCGTCGGCGCCCCACGAGGCCACCTTCACCGCGTGCTTGGCCGCGCCGATCGACGGAACGACCACCACTCCGGCGTCTTTGAGCCGAGCGATGAGTTCCTTCTTCGGTGCCAGCGCGAACGACGCGACCCGCACCTGCTCACGGATGAGCAGTTCGATGCGTTCGGGAGCGTCGGTGGCATCGGCGCGGATGTTCACGCCGAAGGGCTTGTCGGTGAGCGACTTGGTCTTGGCGACCGCCGCCTCGAGCTCCTCGAAAGTCATGGTCGCCGAGGCGAGAATGCCGAGCCCGCCCGCGTTGGCGGTGGCCGCGACCAAGCGGGGACCGGCGACCCAGCCCATCCCGGTCTGCACGATCGGGTGCTCGATGCCGACCAGCTCGGTCAGCGGAGTCCGCAAGCGCGCGCTCATGCCGCGACTTCCTTCTCCCGGAAACCCTTGGGATCGAGCACGGTTCGGATGATCCGCAGCTCCTCCTCGGTCGGCAACCTGGTCTCGCCCACCGAACCCAGCTCGGCGATCTCGAAGGAGGTGTTCTCCGCGACCTCGTCCGGGCTCACGCCCGGGTGCAGCGACAGTGCGCGCAGAGTGTGGTCGGGACCGTTGAAGTCGAACACGCCCAGGTTGGTCACCACCCGATGCAGGTGATGGAAGCGGTACGCGGGGTTCTCGGGATCGATTCTGTCGTAACCGATTCCGGAGATGATGTCGACCTTGTCGACGAACACCCGGTTGGTGTGCCGGGGCACGAAGTAGCTGGTCGCGTGGTTGATGGTGTTGCCCGGCGCGCCGCGCACACCGAACATCTGCCTGGTCGGTTGCTGGAGCGGACCGAAGGCCGACAGGTTCTGGTTGCCGAACCGGTCGATCTGGTTGGCGCCCATCACCACATGACGACGGCCCGAGGCGACAACGTCGAACACCCGGGAGAACGGAATCCAGCCCTCGACAGGGGCTTTGGCGCCGATCGCCGGTACCTCGGCGAAGAACAGCGCTTCGCCGTCGGACAGCAGCAGGTCGGGTTCGAAGGTGAGCCGGGCCAGCCGGGCGCCGATGGTGGTGACCGTCGACATCGGACTGGCCATGATCTCACCGGCCCCGCGGAAGATCTCCGCGGCGGCGACGACGCAGACCTCAGCACGAGTAATAGTCATAGCTTCTGCTCCTCAGCGAACGCGGCCACGGCGGACTGGTATTCCTCTTCGGAGACATCCAGGTAGCGAGCCTTGAACTCGGCCCACGACTCCGGCGTCTTCGCGGCCGCCACATAGTGCTTCTGAAACTTCTCGTCGCGCCCGTAGCTGCCGGAGAAGGTGAAGTGCGCGCCACCGGGCGACTCGACCACACCGTCGACCAGCATGCGGTTGAGGATGATCGACTGTTGCGGAACAGCTTTCACCAGTTCCTCGGTCTCGACGATGCGATCCACCGAGACATAGCGACGCTCGGCCGCGAGGCAGTACAGATCGTCGAAGTACGGGTCGACGCCCGTGTAGGCCGCGTTGCCGTGCTTGTCGGCCAGATCCAGGTGCACGAACGACGCGTCGAGATTCAGCGCGGGCATCGCGACGAGAGTCTCGACGCGACCGTCGGCAGCGGGATACGGCGACGCGACGGTCTTCAGCTCGCCCTCCCAGAAGTCGAGCACGGCGGATCCGAGCCCGGCCCGGATCGGCAGGAACGGCAGTCGTGCCGCGGCCGCTTGCAGCCCGCACTTCACCATCCCCTCGTCCATCTCGCGCACGGTGATCGCGCCCTCGGTGCGCGCCTTCGCGAACCACGGGTCGTAGAACGGCGCCGAATCCAGCGACACGAACCCGTAGTACGCCTTGCGGACCTTGCCCGCCGAACACAGCAGGCCCAGGTCGGGGCCGCCATAGGTGACCACGGTCAGGTCGGTGACATCGGAGCGCAGCAGCGCGCGCACCAGCGCCATCGGCTTGCGCCGCGAACCCCAGCCGCCGATCCCGATGGTCATGCCGCTGCGCAGCTCACCGACCACCTCGTCGAGGGTCATTCTCTTGTCGCGCATGGCTTTCAGCTCTCCTTCTTCTGCGCGGCGAGATCGTCGTCGAAGCGCGCCCTGATCTCGTCGGCGACCCCGGCGAGGTTGAGCTCCATCGTGAAGCCCTGTTCGTAGCGGTAGGAACGGTGCACGTCCTGCACGTCGATGCCGTTGAGTGCGCGTTTGGCGGCCCGGATCACGCGGCCGTCCTTGTTGGCGATGTTCTTGGCGACGTCCATCGCGGCGGCGTCGAGTTCGGCGCGCGGCACCACCTTGTACACCGAGCCGAAGTGGTGCAGCTGCTGGGCGGTGAGCTTGCCCGCGGTGTAGAACATGGTGCGCATCAGGTGCTGGGGGACCAGCCGAGACAGATGCGTGGCCGCGCCGAGCGCGCCACGGTCCACTTCGGGCAGCCCGAAGGTGGCGTCGTCGGAGGCGACGATGACGTCGGAGTTGCCGACCAGGCCGATGCCGCCGCCGAGGCAGAAGCCGTTCACGGCGGTGACCACGGGCACCTCGCAGTCGTAGACCGCGGCGAAGGCGTCGAAACAGCCGTGGTTGGCGCGGATCAGCGCGGTATGGCCGACGTCGGCGTTCATCTCCTTGATGTCGACGCCCGCGTTGAATCCGCGGCCTTCCGCGCGCAGCACGACCACCCGGGTCTCCTGGTTGCGGCCCGCTGCCCTGACGGCATCGGCCAGTGCGAACCAGCCGTCCGAGGGCAGGGCGTTGACCGGCGGATAGTCGACTGTGACGACCTCTACCCCGTCGGCTTCGGTGTGACGGTTTATCCCCATCGCGATGTCTCCTCGTGCGCGCCCCGGCGAACCCGAGACAAAGCAAGCAATTGCTTGGTAGGTTAACACGGTGGCTGTAGAAATCGACCTTTCCGAGCAGATCGTTCTGGTGACGGGCGGCGTACGCGGCGTCGGCGCCGGAATCAGCCGGGCCTTCCTCGCCGCGGGCGCGACGGTGCTGACCTGCGCGCGCAGACCGGCCGACGAACCGATCACGGCAGGCGGCCGCAGCACCGAACACCTCACCTGCGATGTGCGCGATGCCGACGCGGTCGCGGCCATGTTCGCCGAGATCCTCGCGAGGTACGGCCGGGTCGACCATGTGGTGAACAACGCCGGTGGCGCCCCGTTCGCGATGGCCGAGGCCGCGAGCCCCAAATTCCACGCCAAGATCGTGGAGCTGAATCTGCTCGCGCCCCTGCTGATCTCCCAGCAGGCCAACGCGCTGATGCAGAAGCAGGACGCGGGCGGCTCGATCGTGATGATCACCAGCGTCAGCGGGCACCGGCCCTCGCCGGGCACCGCCGCGTACGGTGCGGCCAAGGCGGGCCTGGACAACCTCACGTCCTCGCTGGCGGTGGAATGGGCGCCGAAGGTCCGGCTCAACTCCGTCGTCGTCGGCCCGGTGGAGACCGAACTCAGCCACCTGCACTACGGCGACGCCGACGGTGTGGCCGCCGTCGCGAAAACCGTCCCTCTCGGCCGCCTGGCCAGCCCCGCCGACGTCGGCAACGCCGCGCTTTTCCTGGCCTCACCGCTGGCCGCCCACATCACCGGCGCCGCCCTGCTCGTCCACGGCGGCGGCGAACGCCCCGCCTTCCTCGACGCCGCCAACGCGAACAACTAGCCGCCACCCCCACCCGACCACCACGATTTTCGGCCGCCAGCCGCCAATAGACACAGGAGCTTCAGATGGATGACCAGTTGATCTGCGCAGGACGCACGGTGATCGTGACCGGCGCGGGCCGGGGGATCGGCCGCGCGCACGCGCTCGCCTTCGCCGCCGCGGGTGCCCGCGTGGTGGTCAACGATGTCGGCACCGCGCTCGATGGCGCCGCGACCACGGAAACCCCCGCTCAGCAGGTTGTCGACGAGATCGTCGCCGCCGGTGGCGAAGCCGTCGCCAACTATGACGATGTGGCCGACTGGGAGGGCGCTCGCAGGCTCGTCCGTCAGGCCGTCGACACGTTCGGCGGGCTCGACGTGCTGGTCAACAACGCCGGCTTCGTGCGCGACCGCATGCTGGTGAACCTCGGCGAGGACGAGTGGGACGCGGTGGTTCGCGTGCACCTCAAGGGCCACTTCGCCACCATGCGGCACGCGGCCGAGTACTGGCGGGCAGAGTCGAAGGCGGGCCGTCCGGTGGACGCCCGCGTGATCAACACCAGCTCCGGCGCCGGCCTGCAGGGCAGCGTCGGCCAGGGCAACTACGGCGCGGCCAAGGCGGGTATCGCGGGTCTCACACTGACCGCGTCGGCGGAGTTCGGCCGGTACGGCGTGACCGTGAACGCCATCGCTCCCGCCGCCCGCACCCGGATGACCGAGACGGTCTTCGCCGACACCATGTCCGCTCCCGACGCGGGCTTCGACGCGATGGCTCCGGAGAATGTCTCGCCGCTGGTCGTGTGGCTCGGCAGCACCGAATCCGCCGGGGTGACCGGCCGGATGTTCGAGGTAGAGGGCGGAAAGGTCGCGCTGGCGCAGGGCTGGCTCCATGGCACTCCGGTCGATCGCGGCGCTCGCTGGAACCCCGCCGAGCTGGGTCCGGTCGTCAAAGAACTGATCGAGAAGAGCACTCCGCCGGAGCCGGTGTACGGCGCATAGCTAACTCTGAGGCGTCAGGCCGGGGAAAAGTCCCCGGCCTGCGACTTTCGCATGTCACACACGTCCAGGGGGCTGGACGACTCTTGCTCTCTTCTGCGGGGCTGAGGCACTGGGTTTACTATGGGCTACTGTTCGTCGATCCCGGAATGTGTCGCGACCGGGGGTTAATTCTGCGCTGAATAACTGAGGGGGATGATCTAGCGCATGGCCATTGGTCGCATGTTCCGCGTGTTTGCCGCTGCGAGTGTCCTGGCCGGCTGTGCGCTCTTAGGGCCCGCTGTCGCGACGGCCGCCCCGGAGAAACCGCCCACACCCGCCGCCCAGGTGCCTGACAGCGGAAGCAGTGGGCAGGGCAACGGAAGCGGCGGGGGCAACGGTGGCCAGAAGTCCCCGACCCCCGGGCCGAGTGAGCTGAGCCTGCCGGGTCAGGGCAATGGTCGAAGCCAGAATCCGGGCCACGGTCAGAGCGAAGGCAACGGGCAGCCGAACAATCCGGCTCCCGACCCCGGCAACCCGCAGTCGGGCGCCCCGGTGGCCGGCGAAAGCGAATGGGCCCCCCTCACCATCCCCGGCCAATCGAGCGACGACCTCCCCAAGAAGGAAGTCGCGGGCCCACTGTCCGGCTCGGCAGCCGTCGGTTCCGCCGCGGCAGGCACGGGCTCGGCGGCCGCGGGCGTTGTCCTCGGCACCGGTTCGGCCGGGCTCGGCGTGCTCCTCGGCACCGGTTCGGCGGGCCTGGGCGTAGTACTCGGCACGGGCTCCGCAGGCGCGGCCGCCATCCTCGGCACCGGTTCGGCAGGCGCGGCAGCGGTTCTCGGCACCGGTTCGGCAGGTGCGGCAGCGGTTCTCGGCACCGGTTCGGCAGGTGCGGCAGCGGTTCTCGGCACGGGTTCGGCCGCGGTCGGTTCGGCCGCCGCGGGCACGGGTTCGGCCGCACTCGGCGCGGGCTCAGCTGTCCTCGGAACAGGTTCTGCCGCAGTCGGTTCCGCCGCGGTCGGTTCCGCGGGCGTCGGTTCCGCGGGCGCGGGTTCGGCCGCCGTCGGTTCGGCCGCGGTCGGTTCGGCGGCAGTCGGTTCGGCCTCGCCACTGCTGCTGCTCCTGATCCCGATCCCCTCGGTCCCGGCGGCCCCTGCGCTGCCGTCGATCACGATCCCCGCCGCACCGTCGATCCCCGGTGTTCCGAATGTGGCTGTGGCAGTGCCTGTTCCGGCAGCCGTGCCACCTGCGGCGCAGGCTCCCGCGGCGCCGCCCGCCGCGGCCGCGCCGGCGCCGGCGGCCAAGCCGAGCCACGAGTTCAAGCCGACCAGTGACAACAGCGCCCTGCCCGAACCCGAGCTGCTGTCGGTGATCGGCGGCCTGATCGCGCTGACCCTGGCCGCGACCGGTTCGGGCGCAGTGAGTTTCCAAGGTGCCGCGGCCGCCCAAGCGCGGGTGAACGCGGCGCGTGCCGAGTTCTTCGGACCGAGGTCGTGAGGGGATCTTCGATGAGTAAGAGCAAGACCCAGAGCACCTCCCGGTCCTATCGCCGCGTCGCCGCCGCCGTCGACGCGGTGTGCGCGGTCGCCGCCGACTTCGACGCCACCACCCTCGACGAGGTGGTCCACGCCATCTCACTGGAGCGGAAACGCGAAATCGAGATCACCAGCGCGAACCTGGGCCCGGGCGTGTGCGGACAGCGCCGGTTCTATCCCGAACGCGACATCATCGTGCTCGCCGACGCCCTCCCCAGTCGCGACCACACCCTCGCCCACGAACTCGGCCACATCGTCTTCGACCACGAGGGCGCGCCCGCGGTGGAGACGACCCTCGAAGTCAGCGACGACCTGATCGCCTACATGCTCAGCCAGCGCGCCCACGCGCAGATCGTCGACGACGGCGCCGACGACCTCGCCGAATGGGAAGCCGAGACCTTCGCGGCGATGCTCATGACGCGACTTCGCGTATTCAGCAACCGGGGCGCAGGCGTCTCGGTCCTTCGATTCGATGAGGCGCTCGGATGACACTCTGGTTGACAGCCCTGCTGGTCTGGGTTGCCGCGGGTGCGCGAGTGGGTCGCGTGCTGGTGAAGCCCGCGACGACCGCCCGCGTGGCCATCGTCGTCGCGGTCGCCGCCGTGGCGCTCGCGGTCACCGCCGCCATTCCGGAGATGGCCGTCGCCATCGACAACCTGATGAAGGGCGGGGTGCACAGCGGCTGGCTGTCCACCGGCATCGTCATCTCCGCCTGGATCCTGTTCACCACGGCCACCTCGGTGGTGGCCTCGGCCGCGTGGCCGGTGGTCTCGCGGCGCAACCTGCGCCAGGTCGCGATGGTCGTGTACGGCATCGGCGCGGTGGCGATCGCGATCACCCTGGCGTGGTCGTTCACCTTCGGGTGGGTCGCGGTCGCGCTCGGCGCGGTGTTCATCGTGACCACCGGTCTGCGCAACCTGGACTGGACCATCCTCGGTCGCGGCATCGCCGTCTACATCACGGGCACCGCGCTGGTCGCGGTGCTCGCCGTGGCCAATGTGGGCCGCGCCCTCCAGGACGCCGCGCCGACGCCGCCCGACGAACCGCTGTGGGGATGGGTCGCGTGGGAGATCGCCGCACTGCTCGTCGCGCTCGGTGCCGTGTCGATCGTGATCGAGCTCTGGTGGCGGGCCAAGGTTCTGCTGCGCCGGATCCGGCCGCTGCACCAGTTGATGGTGGGTCGGTTCCCCGAGGTGGTCGCCCCCGAGCAGAACGCCACGTCGGCACAGCTGAAGGCTTCCGATCACATGGCTCAGGTGATGGACGCGCTGTATCTGCTCTCGGGCAGCGGCATCGTCATCCCGGCGGCGGGCGAGCCGCCGGACTCGGTGCCGAAGCGGGCCGCGGTGGTGGCCGAGTGGGCGCGAAATCCGTTGGGGGACTTGTTCGTCGACGCGCGCTGGATTGCCCCGCCGCCCGGCATCAGCCCCCGCGGCTGGGTGCTCGCGCTCGCGAATCAGTACGAGGACGCGGTGTCGGCCGCGAAGTCGGCACCGCAGAACGCCGCCGCGTCGAGCTGACCGATCGACACAGAAAACGGGCCTGAGCTGGTGATTTCCACCGTCTCAGGCCCGTTGTCTGCGTATCCGACGTTTTTACGGCCGTACCCAGGACACCATCAGGTGCGTCAGGCCGACCGGTTGCGTAGATCCTATTCTGTTCCGTCCGGAGGAATTTCGGGCAAGCCTTCGCTGGCCCGCAACTTCTCCGCCATCGATGTGAGCAGATTTTGTGATTCTTCGGACAGATCGAATGCCCTACTCGACAGTCGACGAAGTCCGTAACCCTGCAGCTGCGCGAGCAGCTCCAGGTCGTGATCGATCTTGGCCGCGTAAATATCGTTGAAGAAGTAGTCAGGCTTGACCTTGAAGAACTTCGCCAGGGCGGCCACCGTCTCGTCGGACGGATTCGTTCGTTGTCCCGACCGCAACTGCGAGAGATACGGCTTCGAGATCGGATGCCCGGAGGCAGTCAGCGCAGCCGCAACCTCTGCGTTGGTATGCGGCTTGCGCCCCGGGGGATGCACGGTTTCGAACAGCTTGTTCAGCCGCGCCGCGAAATCAGCCATTGTGAGCCGCCCAATTCCCTTCACTGTACTAACAGTCGTTATCTCGGATACGTATCATTGATATTAGCGGCTCAGTAACTGAAAACCTACGCCTGATTCGGGATTTCTCGACGATTTCCGACGCTCACCTGCGTGCAGAGGCGGCGGCGGACGCGTTTGCGGGTCAGGCCAACGACTCTTGCGGAGCGCAGGGGCGCCCGGGTTCGTGCCCGTCGCGAGGCTCTTCAGCCCTCACCGCGCGATAACCCAAAGATAGCTGACATCTCATCATCCCCCTGCCCCCCGTGACTTTGTGGCGTACGACACGTTCCGGGCGCCCAGGGATGAATGTTCAACCTGGGCGCCCGGTTTCGGTATGGGTGAGTCTACAGGCGTTCGATGATGGTCCCGGTCGCCAGTGCGCCGCCGGCGCACATGAGCACCATGGCAGTGCCCTGACCTGTGCGTTCGAGTTCGTGCAACGCAGTTGTGATCAATCGGGAGCCGGTGGAGCCGACAGGATGCCCGATTGCGATCGCGCCGCCGTTGACATTTACACGGTCCATGTCAGGTTGATGTACGGCAGCCCACGAAAGTGCGACCGACGCGAATGCCTCGTTGATCTCGAAAAGATCGATATCGCCAATCGTCATTCCCGAACGCTCGAGTAGGCGAGTGCACGCCTGAACCGGACCGTCGAGATGGAACTCCGGTTCGGAGCCGACGAGAACCTGAGTATGGATCCGGGCGCGCGGGCGCAAACCCTTTCGGCGCGCGACGGTTTCGTCCATCAGCAGCACCGCGGCGGCGCCGTCGGAGATCTGCGACGAGGTGCCCGCGGTGTGGATGCCGTCGGCCATGACCGGTTTCAGCGCGGACAGCCCTTCGATGGTGGTGGCGCGCAGACCCTGGTCGCGGGCAACCTCCACCTTCTCCCCGGTGGCCACGCCTTCGCTGTCGAGTACCGGGGCCGAGATCGGCAGCACTTCGCGGTCGTAGCGGCCCTCGGCCCACGCCTTGGCCGCCAATTGCTGTGAGCGCAAGCCGAATTGGTCGATATCGGAGCGGGTGATGCCGCGCCTGCGGGCGATGCGCTCGGCGGCGCCGAACTGGTCGGGCAGGTCGATCGACCACGACGCGGGCCGTCGGGTACCCGCCTCGGTGCCGACATTGGCGCCAAGCGGCACCCGGCTCATCGCCTCGACGCCGCACGCGATGCCGACGTCGATCGCGCCGGTGGCGATGAGGCCCGCGACGAGGTGGTTGGCCTGCTGGGCCGAACCGCACTGGGCGTCGATGGTGGTCGCGCCGGTCTGCCACGGCAGGCCCGCGTGCAGCCAGGCGACACGGGTGACGTTGTTGGACTGCTCGCCCGCCTGGGTGACGCAGCCGCCGATCACCTGCTCGACCTCGGCGGGGTCCAGGCCCGCCCGGTCGAGTAGTCCGCGCTGGGCCAGGCCGAGCAGTTCGGCCGCGTGCAGTCCGGAAAGCTGCCCTCGCCGTTTGCCGATCGGAGTACGCACGGCTTCGACGATCACGGGTGTGCCCATCTGAATCTCCCTCATAACTGCAACAGGTTCTGATCTTGAGTCCAGGGTAAAACCGCGTGGTTCTTCCGTCGCGGCAACCCCTGTGCTTGAATGATTGTAGAACGTGTTTCAGTTTGTCGAAGGAGACATCTGGTGGTAGATCCGAGCACCGAACACGCCGGCCCTGTGACGGGTGCCCGGCCGAACCTGCCGGACGGGTTCGACGTTACCGACCCAGCTATCTACGCCGAGCGGATTCCGGCCGAGGAGTATGCCGAGCTTCGTCGTAAGGCCCCGATCTGGTGGAACGAACAGTCCCCTGAGGTGGGCGGTTTCCATGACGACGGCTTCTGGGTGGTGAGCAAGCACGCCGATGTCAAAGAGGTGTCGCGCCGCAGCGATGTGTTCTCGACCTTCGAGAACACCGCGATCCCGCGCTTCAACGACGACATCCAGCGCGAGCAGATCGAACTGCAGCGCTTCGTCCTGTTGAACAAGGACGCCCCCGAGCACACCAAGCTGCGCAAGCTGATCGCCAAGGGCTTCACCCCGCGCGCGATCAACGGCCTGCGCGCCGAACTCTCGGCCCGTGCCGAGGGCATCGTGAAGCGAGCCCTCGAGTCCGGCAGCGGTGACTTCGTCACCCAGGTGGCATGCGAGCTGCCGCTGCAGGCGATCGCCGAACTGATCGGTGTGCCGCAGGAGGACCGGATGAAGGTCTTCGACTGGTCCAACGACATGACCAGTTACGACGACCCCGACAGCACTGCCGATCCGGTCGCCGCGTCGATGGAGATCCTCGGCTACGCCTACCAGATGGCCGAGGCCAGGAAGGCCTGTCCGGCCGACGATCTGGTGACCACGCTGATCGAGGCCGACGTCGACGGCGAGCACCTCACGCCGGAGGAATTCGGCTTCTTCGTGATCGTCCTGGCCGTCGCGGGCAACGAGACGACCCGCAACGCCATCACCCACGGCATGATCGCCTTCATGGAGAACCCCGACCAGTGGGAGTTGTTCAAGAAGGAGCGCCCCGCCACCGCGGCGGACGAGATCATCCGCTGGGCGACCCCGGTGACCTCCTTCCAGCGCACCGCGCTCGAGGACACCGAACTCGGCGGTGTGCAGATCAAGAAGGGCCAGCGGCTGGTGATGCTGTACCGCTCGGCAAACTTCGACGAGGACGTGTTCGAGAATCCGGAGAAGTTCGACATCACCCGCGCCGACAACCAGCACCTGTCCTTCGGTGGCACCGGCGCGCACTTCTGCGTCGGCGCGAATCTGGCTCGGCTCGAGGTGGATCTGATCTTCAACGCGATTGCTGATCATCTGCCCGATATCACGCAAATCGGTGATCCGAAACGTCTGCGTTCGGGTTGGCTCAATGGGATCAAGGAGCTGCCGGTCGATTACAAGCCCGCCGGTTGCCCTGTCGCGCACTGAGTCGTCACAGCCAGAACAGCCCGGGACCGAAAGGTCCCGGGCTGTTCTCGTGTTTACTGCTTCGGCTATACGGGGCGTGTGGTCGCGACCGCGCGGTCCACTTCCCAGAAGGCGCGCAAAGCGGTGATCTTTCCGTCGGCGCGAACCTTGTAGGTGAACACACCCTCGGCATCGATGACATGGCCCGCCATGGTGGTGCGGATCAGGCCGGTGAAGGCGATTTCATTGCCGCACGCGAAGGAGTCCTCGAACCGGAATTCGATGGATTCGGTGAGGGCGATCGCCTTGTCCCAGAATGCGCCGATGGCCTCGTGGCCGCGGTGGCCCACGCCTTCGGGGTCGAAACCGGAAGGACCGACGGGGTCTTCGACGATGCCGTCCTCGGCGAACAGCGCGACCCAGGCGGCCCGATCCTTGGCCCGGACCGCGGCCTGGGACGCCAGGCCCGCGGCACGGGCGGAATTCTCGACTACGGTCTCGGTCATGACGCTACCTTCGCGATGATGGGGTCGGCGATGTACTTCTCGGCGAACTTGCGCATCGAGTCCTGCTTGGCTGCCAGCTCGCCGTCGAACCCGATACCGTCGGCCAGCCAGGGCACCACGATGTTGTCGGTGACACCCGCGTCGGCCAGATCCTGATAGCCGTCGCGGCCGAACTTGTCGATGCAGACGGACTGGATCTCGAACGGTTCCTCGGACCGGCCGTATTCGGCACGCAGGTCGCGCAGCGTGCCGATGGTGGTGACGAGGTCGTCGAACTTCATCATCGCCGAGGTCCAGCCGTCACCGATGCGGGCGGCCCGGCGCAGTGCCGGACCGGTGTGCCCGCCGATGTAGAACGGCACCCGCTCGCTCGGCGCCGGACTCATCTGCAGCTCGTCGAAATCGAAGAACTCGCCGTGGAATTCGACCATGCCGCCGTCGAGCACGAGCCGGATGACCTCGATCATCTCGTCGACCCGCGCGCCGCGGCGGGCATAGGGAACGCCGCACCACTCGAATTCCTCGGGAGCCCAGCCGATTCCGATGCCGAAGCCGAAGCGGTTGCCCGACAGATTGGCGATCGAGCCGACCTGTCGGGCGAGCAGGAGCGGATTGCGCGAGCCGAGCTTGAGGACGTTGGTGTAGAACCGCAGCTTCGTGGTCACCGCGGCCATCGTCGCCGCGGCGATCAGCGGATCCACCCAGGGAGTCTCCGGGCCCCAGAAGCGGCTGCCGTCCGGGGTGTACGGGTAGTCGGCGGCCTGTGACTTCATATAGAACAGCGAGTCGGGCAGGCCGATGGAGGTGAACCCGCATTCCTCGGCCGTCTTGGCCAGCTCTGCGAGCTGTTCCAGCGGGCTCAGCGCGATACCGACGGTGAACTTCATTCCGGCCGCTCGCTTCCCACGACCCACATCGAGAAGTACTGGGAGCCGCCGCCATACGCGTGGCCGAGTGCCTTGCGCGCGTTCGACACCTGGTAATCGCCTGCGCGTCCCATCACCTGCTTGGCGGCTTCGGCGAATCGGATCAGGCCCGAGGCGCCGATCGGGTTGGACGAGAGAACGCCGCCGGAGGGATTCACCGGCAGGCGTCCGCCGATTTCCGTCTCGCCCTTGTCGGTGAGTTTCCAGCCGTCGCCCTCGGCGGCAAAGCCGAGGTTCTCGAGCCACATCGGCTCGAACCAGGAGAACGGCACATAGATCTCGGCGACATCGATCTCCTCCAGAGGATCGGTGATCCCGGCCGACTTCCACAGGGCGGCGGCCGCGTCCCGGCCCGCCTGTGGGTTCACCTGGTCGCGACCGGAGAAGGTGGTCGGCTCGGTGCGCATCGCGGTCGCGTGGACCCAGGCCACCTTCTTGCCTTCGGCTTCGACCACAGCCGCGGCCTCGGCATCACCGATCACCAGCGCGCACGCGCCGTCGGAGGACGGGCAGGTCTCATCGAAACGAATCGGGTCCCAGAGCATTTGGGATGCCAGGACCGAATCGAGGGTGATGTCGGGCTGATGCAGGTGCGCGAGCGGGTTCTTCGCGCCGTTGCGACGATCCTTCACCGCCACCATCGCGCCGATGTGCAGTGGCGCGTTCGAGCGGCGGATGTAGGAGCGCACGTGCGGGGCGAAGTAGCCGCCCGCGCCCGCGCCGACCGGCATGGTGAACGGCACCGGAATCGACAACGCCCACATGGCATTCGACTCGGACTGCTTCTCCCAGGCGATGGCGAGCACGCGTTTGTGCACGCCGGCCTGGACGAGGTTCGCCGCGACCACGCCGGTGGAGCCGCCGACCGAACCGGCGGTGTGCACGCGCAGCAGCGGTTTGCCCGCCGCACCGAGTGCCTCGGCCAGATACAGCTCGGGCATCATGACGCCCTCGAACATATCGGGCGCCTTGCCGACGACGACGGCGTCGATATCGGCAATGGTCAGGCCCGCGTCATCGAGTGCGCGATCGATGGCCTCACGGCACATGCCCGCCATGGACACGTCCGTACGTTTTGTCACGTGATGAGTTTGGCCGGTGCCGAGCACCGCCGCGGGGAAGCTCATCGTGCCTCCGATTCGAGAACGGCGACCAGGTTCTGCTGCAGCGCAGGGCCGCTGGTCGCGTGAGCGAGGGTCCGGTTGGCGGAGCCGGAGATGATGGCCTCGGCGGCACAGCCGATCCGTTCCAGTCCTGCCGAGAACATCGGGTTGGCGGCGAGCGCGCCGCCGGAGGTATTCACCGGCGTGCCCGCGGGCAGACCGATCGCCTCGGCCAGGATCAGCTGCTGGTGGCTGAACGGCGCGTGCAGTTCGGCGAGGTCGAAGGTGGTGTTGCCGCCGGTCGCCACCGCGGCGGCCTTGGTGGTGGAGGGGGAGCGGGTCAGGTCGCGACCACCGAGCGCCTGGGCGTCGATGTTGTGCGCGATTCCGGTGATCCACGCCGGGCGCTCGCACAATTCCCTGGCCCGGTCGCCGACCGCGAGCACGATCGCGGCGGCGCCGTCGGTGATCGGCGCGATGTCGTGGGCGCGCAGCGGATCGGCCACATACGGCGCGGAGAGCAAGGATTCGATGTCACCACCGGCGACAGCGGCCATCTCCTGCTCGGTCCACCGGCCGGAATCGAGCCCGGCTCGCGCCTGCAACCCGGCGACCGAGACGGCGTCCGGCCACAGCGGCGCGACCAGATACGGGTCGAGCTGCATGGTCAGCACCTGATGCAGATTGCCTGCCGAAGCCTTGCCGAAGCCGTACACGAGCGCCGTCTCGGCCTGGCCGGAACGCAGTTTCACCCACGCCTCGTAGAGGGCCCATGCCGCGTCCATCTCCACGTGCGATTCGTTGATCGGCGGCACCGCGCCGATCGCGTCGACCGCGGAGATGAACGAAAAGGCACGACCCGCCATGTAATCCGAGGAGCCGGAGCACCAGAAGTCGATGTCGGTCTTGGTGATGCCGAGGGTCGCGTAGAGCTGCTGGAAGCACGGCACGAGCATCTCGACGCCATTGGTCGTGCCGAAGGTCTCCGGTACGTGCGGTGCGTGGGCGAACCCCACCACCGCGATTTCGGGAATGGTCACCGTCGCCTCTCTAGAGGTGGTTCTGGAAGGACTCGTACGGTGCGTCGGGCTCACCGCTGGGCTGGAAGTGGTCGATATTGGCCATCGTGTGACCCCACTCCTCACGGGGTTTCCACACCGCCTCGACCCGCATTCCCATCCGCACCTCGCTGGCCTCGCAGCCGAGCACCAGGTGCAGGAACGGAATGTCGGCACCGTCGAGCAGGATGTAGGCGGCCACGTACGGCGGCTTGATCCGCTGGCCGAGGAACGGCACGTTGACGATGCAGAAGGTGGTGACGATGCCCTTGTCCGGCAGCTCGACCAGGTCGTTGGTCGGGGTGCCGTCGGTCGGATTGGCGCCACGCGGCGGGAAGTAGACTCGCCCGCCCGCCTCGGACCGGCCGCCGATGAGCTTGCCCTCGGCGAGGCCGCGCAGGTAGATGCTCTCCTGTGGGGAGGCGGTGTGCTTGTAGTTCAGGTCTACGGGAGTGGTCAGCATGGTGACCAGAGCTTCGGTGTCTTCGGCGGAGATCGCGGTCTGGGTGGTCTCGCCCGGTGCGAAGCAGGCGATGTCCTGGATGCGGCCGGTGCGCTCGTCGGCCCAGCGGGCACTGACCCGCATTCCGGTGCTGAGCTGGCCGGGGTCGGTAACGTCGACGGCGTGCAGCAGAGCTGTGTCGGCGCCGTCGAGCTGGATCAGCGCCCAGGCGAACGGGCGATCGAACGGCTGGCCGGGCAACGGCTCCGGCACCCACGTCCAGGACGTGACGGTGCCCGTTGCCGCGACCTCGACCAGGTCGCCTACCGGCGCGCTGGTGAGTGGATCGTATTCGGGCGGTGGCACGAGTATCCGGCCGTCGCTGCCGCGAGCGCCGAGTATTCGGCGTTCGCGCAGTCCGGTCAGAAATGCGCCGATGATGGGTCCGACGGACCTGGTGTAGTCGAATCGCACCCGAAGGGGTGCACTCAATACTTCCACTGCGGTATTCCCCTGGGTCACGATATCGAGTAGAACAGGTTCTTATTCTGCTCGCAAGGATTCGCCGAAAGGGCGCCGATCATGAAATTCGGACTGCAACTCGGATACTGGGGCGCGCAGCCGCCCGTCAACGCAGGCGAGCTGGTGATCGCGGCCGAGGAATCGGGCTTCGACGCGGTGTTCGCGGCGGAGTCCTGGGGCTCGGACGCCTTCACTCCGCTGGCCTGGTGGGGGTCGTCCACCGAGCGGGTGCGCCTCGGTACGTCGGTGGCGCAGATGTCGGCTCGCACTCCCGCGGCGGCCGCGATGCACGCGCTCACCCTGGACCACCTCAGCGGCGGCCGGGCCATCCTCGGCCTCGGCGTCTCCGGTCCGCAGGTGGTGGAGGGCTGGTACGGGCAGCCGTTCGCCCAGCCGCTGAAGCGCACGCGTGAGTACGTCGACATCGTGCGCAAGGTGCTGGCCCGGGAGGCGCCGGTGACGTCGGAGGGCAAGCACTACGGCCTCCCGTACGGGGGCCCAGGAGCCACCGGTCTGGGCAAACCGCTCAAGCCGATCGTGCACCCGCTGCGCGCTGATCTGCCCATCTGGCTGGGGGCGGAGGGCCCGAAGAACGTCGCCCAGACCGCCGAGATCGCCGACGGCTGGTTGGCGATCTACTACGCCCCGCGCCTGGCGGGCATGTACAACGAGTGGCTCGACGAGGGCTTCGCGCGTGCGGGCGCTCGTCGTTCGCGGGCCGATTTCGAGATCGCGGCGAGCGCGCAGGTGGTGATCACCGACGATCCGGCGGCCGAGATCGAGCGGATGCGCTGGGTGAGCGCGCTCTACATCGGCGGTATGGGCGCTCCCGAGCTGAACTTCCACGCCCAGGTGTACAAGCGCATGGGCTACGTCGCCGAGGTCGATGAGATCTCCGCGCTGTTCCAGGCCGGACGCAAGGCCGAGGCCGCCGCGGCGGTGCCCGACGAGCTGATCACCGACACCGCGATCTTCGGCGACGAGGCGCATGTGCGCACCCGGCTGAAGGAATGGGAGGACGCGGGCGTGACGATGATGCTGATCTCGGTGTCGGATGCCGAACAAATGCGTCGCCTCCAACCCCTTGTCACCATGTAGAACACGTTCTAAATTCGAGGGGTGAGCCAGCAGACAACGGAAGTCCTCGGACTGTGGAATATCGCCGCGACGGATCCCGAGCGGATCGCCGTCGTCGACCCGGACGGCAGGGAGATCACCTACCGAGAATTGGCGACCTTGGCCAACCGCTACGCCAACGGGCTACGTGGAATCGGATTGAAGACCGGCGACGTCGTTGTCAGCATGCTGCACAACGGCGTCGAGGCGATCGCCGCGTATTTCGCCGCGTACCAGGCGGGGCTGTACATCGTCGCGGTGAACTGGCATCTGACCGCGCCGGAGATCGCCTACATCCTCGGTGACAGCGACGCCGCGGCGTTCCTGGCCAGCGAGCGGTTCGCGGCCACCGCCGCCGAGGCCGCCGACCTCGCCGAACTGCCCGAGAACGCCCGGTTCGCGGTCGGCACGGTGCCGGGCTTCCGGCCGGTATCGTGGCTCGGCGCGGCGGATACCGGCAGGCCCTCGGATCGTTCGGTCGGCGCGCCGATGCTCTACACCTCGGGAACCACGGGGCGGCCCAAGGGTGTTCGCCGCCCGCTGACCGGTGCCGATCCCGATGAGGTGCCCGCTCCGAACAAGGCGTTCTTCAGCCTGTTCGACCTCGCGCCCTACGACGACCACGTGCACATCTGCGGCTCGCCGCTCTATCACACGGCCGTGCTGAACTTCTCGACGATCTCGATCCAGTTGGGGCACAAGCTCGTCCTGATGGACCGGTGGGACGCGCAGGACATGCTCGCGCTGATCGAGCGGCACAAGGTGACGCACAGTCACATGGTGCCCACCCAGTTCCATCGCCTGCTCGCCCTGCCCGACGACGTGCGCGCCCGCTACGACGTGTCCTCGCTGCGCAGCATGGTGCACGGTGCGGCGCCGTGCCCGCAGCAGACCAAGCGGCAGATGCTCGAGTGGTGGGGGCCGGTCGTCACCGAGTACTACGCGGCCACCGAGGGCGGCGGCACCGTGATCAACGGAACCGAGTGGCTGTCCAAGCCCGGCTCGGTGGGCAAGGCCTGGCCGTGGTCGGTGATCAAGGTGCTCGACGAGACCGACGGCACCGAGGTGCCCGCCGGCAAAGAGGGCATGGTCTACATGCGGATGGGCGCATCGAGTTTCGAGTACCACCACGCCAAGGAGAAGACCGAGGAGTCGCGCGTCGGTGACCTGTTCACCGTCGGCGACATCGGCTACCTGGACGAAGACGGCTACCTGTTCCTGTGCGACCGTCGTTCCGACCTGATCCTGTCCGGCGGGGTGAACATCTACCCGGCAGAGATCGAGGGCGTGCTGATGAGCCACCCGAAGATCGCCGATGTGGCGGTACTCGGTGTGCCCGACCCGGATTGGGGTCAGCAGGTGAAGGCGTTCGTGCAGCCGGTGCCCGGCACCGAGGGCAGCGACGAACTCACCGCCGACATCCTGGAATTCGCCGCCGGTCAGCTCGCGAAGTACAAGCTGCCCCGCACGGTCGAATTCCGTGCGGAGCTGCCCCGTGATCCCAACGGAAAGCTGTACAAGCGCCGCCTGCTGTGAAAACCGTTCTCGCTCAGACGGGCTCGCGCCACTCCGGCTCGAGCCCGAAGAGCGGGAACAGGCGCTGGGTGTCGAGGAAGAAGTTGAGGCCGGCGATGGAGTTGCCCTCGAGTTCGAGCACCGTGATCGACCACGGCACCCAGACGCCGGGCTCCTCGCTCGGCTTGTAATGGCCGAACGCCGGCGATCCGTTGGCGCCGACCAGCGGCACCATCCGCGAATCGCGGCACGCGCTGCCCGTGCTGAGCATGAACGCGGCCACGTTCTCCGGGCCCGAGATCCAGAGTTCGAACGGCGGCATCGACAGCGCCACATCGGCTTTGAGCAGGGTGGTGAGCGTGTCCATGTCGTAGGCCTCGAACGCCTTGACGAAATCGTCGACGAGTTTGCGCTGATCGGGATCGGTCTCGTCGAAACTGTCGGTCACAGTGGGCTGCACCTTCGACATGGTGGCCCTGGCCCGCTGGAGCGCGCTGTTCACCGACGCGGGCGACATCATCAGCGCTTCGGCGGTCTCACCCGCGGAGAAACGCAGCACCTCGCGCATGATCAGGATCGCGCGCTGAGTGGCGGGCAGATGCTGGCAGGCCGCCACGAAGGCGAGGCGCAGCGTGTCTCTGGTGGAGGCGTGGTCGGCAGGGTCGGCGCCGAAGGCGAGCGCGTTCGGAATCGGCTCGATCCACACGTAGTCGGGCTGCGGCATGGGCAGCGGCGAATCCGGGCGACCCGGCCCGTTGAGATCCATCGGTCTGGCACGGCTCTGTGGACGGTCGAGCATGTCCAGACAGATATTGGTGGCGATCTTGTACAGCCACGAGCGCAGACTCGCGCGACCCTCGAAGGAATCGTAGGAGCGCCAGGCTCGGGTGAAGGTTTCCTGCACCGCGTCCTCGGCCTCGAACGAGGAGCCGAGCATGCGATAGGCATAGGCGCACAACTCGCGCCGATGCGTTTCGAATTCGGCGAGTACAGCGGGATCGGGCCCGGTGGTGGCGGTTGTGGCGTCGCTCATAGTTTCACGATGCCACAGGGGTCCGACAGCTGACAGGGGTGCGAACGAGCTATCTCGATTCGCGAACTTCGCGCGGTTGCGATGAATCCGGGTTCGCCGTCGCGTCTACATATTCGAGACCGCAACGACGCCACGAAAGGCTGATCCCATGAGCAACAAGATGATCTTCATCAACCTGCCCGTCGCCGACCTCGACCGCTCGAAGAGCTTCTACGAGGCGCTGGGCTGGAAGGTCAACGAGGATTTCACCGATCAGAACGCGTCGTGCATCGTGATCGACGACAACATCTGCCTGATGCTGCTGACGAAGCCGTTCTTCTCGACCTTCAGCACACGTCCGATCGCCGACACCATCAATACCGCCGCCGCGGGGTACGCGCTGTCGCTGGCCAGTGCCGAGGAGGTCGATGTGTTGACCGACGCCGCGGTCGCGGCGGGCGCCACCGAGGAGACCAATGAGGACAAGCGGACGCAGGAGGCCGAGGTCGGCATGCACGGCCGCACGTTCATCGATCCGGATGGGCACCAGTGGGAGCCGTTCTACATGGATTACCCGGGGGCATAAGCCCCCGATGCCCCAGGGCGCCCGGCACTGAGCCCGGCGCCCTGTGCCGTGTCAGGAACCGGTGAAGTTAGGCTTGCGCTTCTCGGCGAAGGCTCGCGGCCCTTCCTTGGCGTCGGCTGATCTGAACACCTCGATGCCGATCTTCGCCTCGATGGGGAACGCCTCGTTCTCCGGCATGGCCTCGGTTTCGCGCAGGGTGCGCAGCATCGCCTGGACGGCGAGCGGGCCGTTGTCGGCGATCTGGCCTGCCAGCGCCATGGCCTTGTCGAGGGCGGTTCCGTCGGGGACCACATGGCCGATCAGGCCGATCTCCTTGGCCTCGGCAGCGGTGATGTGCCGACCGGTCAGCAGCAGGTCAGCGGCGACCGTGTACGGGATCTGGCGCGCCAGCCGCACCGCGGAACCACCCAGCGGGAACAGGCCCCAACGGGCCTCGGAGACGCCGAACTTGGCGCTCTCGCCGGCCACGCGCAGGTCGGTGCCCTGCAGGATCTCGGTGCCACCGGCGATCGCCGGGCCCTCGACTGCCGCGATCAGCGGCTTGGCCAGGCGCCGCCCCTTCAGCAGTGCGGGGAGGTAGGCCGGGTCCCAACTGCCGTTGGAGGCGGTGTCCCCAGGATGCTGCGAGCTCATCGCCTTCAGATCCATCCCCGCGCAGAAGGCCCCGCCCGCACCGGTGAGGATCGCGACGCGGATGTCGGGATCGCTGTCCACCTGGTCCCAGGCGTCGCGCATGATCGCCATCATCTCGCCGGAGAGGGCGTTGCGCGCCTCGGGGCGGTTCATGGTGACGATGAGGACATGGTCGCGTTTCTCGACCAGGCAGTGGGCCATTTTCGTACTCCTGACAAGTTGAGTCTTGTCAGAAACAGTAACACGTTCTATTTTTGTCCTTGTGAGCTACAACATAGCCGATCTCGTCGAACATGCCGTCGACTTGATGCCCGACCGGATCGTGCTGGTCGGCGAACATCGAGAGTCGACCTACGCCGAACTAGAGGAGCGGGCCAACAAACTGGCCCACTACCTGCTGGAACAGGGTGTGCGTCCCGGCGACAAAGTCGGAATCTATTCCAGGAACACCGTCGAGGCCGTCGAGGCGATGGTGGCCGTCTTCAAGGCGCGGGCGGTGATGATCAACGTCAACTTCCGCTATGTCGAGAACGAGTTACTGCACATCTTCGACAACTCCGACATGGTGGCGCTGATCCACGAGCGCCGCTACACCGACAAGGTGGCGGCGGTGCGGGAGAAGGTGCCCGCCCTGAAGACGGTGATCGTCGTCGACGACGGCACCGAGGGCCCCACCGGCGCGGACACCGTGGAGTACGAGGCGGCGTTGGCCGATTCGTCGGGTGAACGCGACTTCGGGGAGCGCTCGCCCGACGACATCTACATGCTCTACACCGGCGGCACCACAGGGCTGCCCAAGGGCGTGATGTGGCGGCACGAGGACGTGTGGCGGGTGCTCGGCGCCGGCATCAACTTCGTCACCGGCGAGTACACCAAGGACGAATGGGAGCTGGCCAAGATCGGCGCGGCCAACCCGCAGATGGTGCGCTTCCCGATCCCGCCGATGATCCACGGCGGCTCGCAGTGGGCCACCTTCCACAGCCTGTTCGGCGGCGGCAAGGCCGTGATGATCCCGGAGTTCAGCGGGCACGGGGTATGGCAGGCCGTCGACAAGCACGGCATCAACCTGATCTTCATCACCGGTGACGCGATGGCCCGCCCGATGCTCGACGCGCTCGCCGAAGGCAACCCGGAAACCGGTGAGCCCTACGATCTTTCGACCCTGTATGTGCTGGCCAGCAGCGCGGCGCTGTTCTCGCCCTCGCTCAAGGACAAGTTCCTCGAGGTGCTGCCCAACCGGATGATCTCCGACTCCATCGGCTCCTCGGAGACCGGCTTCGGCGGGCTCTCCCTGGTCGCCAAGGGCGCCACCCACACCGGCGGCCCCCGGGTGAAGATCGACGCGGCCACCCAGGTGCTCGACGAGGAAGGCAATCCGGTGGAACCGGGTTCCGGCGTCGTCGGCCTGCTGGCGCGCAGCGGGCACATCCCGCTCGGCTACTACAAGGACGAGGTCAAGTCGGCCGCGACGTTCAAGGAGTTCAACGGGGTCCGCTTCGCGATCCCCGGCGACTACGCGCGCGTCGAGGAAGACGGCTCGGTCACCATGCTCGGCCGCGGTTCGGTGAGCATCAACAGCGGTGGCGAGAAGATCTACCCCGAAGAGGTGGAGGGCGCCCTCAAGGCGCACCCCGAGATCTTCGACGCGCTGGTGGTCGGTGTCGAGGACGAGCGTTGGGGCCAGCGGGTTTGCGCGGTCGTGCAGTGTCGCGGCGAGAACCGCCCCACCCTGGCCGATCTCAAGCCGATCCTCACCCAGGAGATCGCGTCCTACAAGCAGCCACGCAGCCTGTGGTTCGTCGACGAGATCAAGCGTTCACCCGCGGGCAAGCCGGACTACCGCTGGGCCAAGTCCCAGACGGATGAGCGCCCTGCCGACGAGCACGCGGAGGCAGGCTCGGCCTGACGCGGCCGATAGATCGCAGTACCCGTTGTGAGCCTGGCCGTCGGTGCGGATTCGCGCACCGGCGGCCAGGCTCGCGAATGCTGTCGCGCGGAACGTCGCTTCGGTCACAACGACCTGGACCTCGAGGGTGGTTGAGGGAGCAGGCTGTGGTCACCAACCGAGACGCGGAGGAAGCCATGCGACCGAACCTGAACGACCCGACCGCCGACCCGACCGCGCAGGCCGTGGCCGCCGAACTCGCCGGCGAATTGCAGCGGGCTCTCGAGACCGGCGACGCCGATCTCTACGACAACTCGTTCGCCGCGGATGTGCTGTGGGGCACCCCTTTCGGTGCCCTGGTCATCGGTCACAGCCAGATCAATGCCATCCATCGCGGCATGATGCAGCTACCGAACTCACCCGCACCGGCCTCCCGTTTCGAGGTCGTGGTTGCCGCCAGTCCGGCTCCTGGGTTGATCGTCACCCAGATCCGCAGGCAAGCCCTCGATCCCGGTGGCTTCTCCGAGGTCGCACTGTATGTACTGGTGGAACGCGAGGAGAAATGGTGGCTGTCCGCAGCGCAGAACACCCCGGTCGACGAATCGAAATCGGCGTTGAAACGCGCGAACTCCGACTCCGCCTCCTGATCGGACTGCGCCCGCGTGAGCGATTGTCATCACCTACTCAGTTCGTCGCCCCGTTCGGCAGGTCGCCGGGCGGGGCGACGTGTGTGGGCGAAGTCAGCGGTTACCGAGTTCGGACAACTGGTAGGCCAGCTTGCCGCGGACCGCGGGGATGCGGGTGAGGAGGCGGAAGACGGTGTTGCGGGCGGTGCGAGCGGGGACGGACCGCAGGGTCGCCATTCTGGTCATGCGGTCGGTGAAGGCTACGACTTCGAGGGCGATCGGCCTGCGGATGGTTTCGTAGGTGTCGAGGATCGAATCCGGTTCGCCCGCGGTGACTTTCGCCAGGAGGGTGCCGAGTAGGGCGGCGTCCTGGATGCCGGTGTTCATGCCCTGGCCGCCTGCCGGGCTGTGGACGTGGGCGGCGTCGCCGGCGAGAAGGACTCGGCCCGCGCGGTAGTGGTCGGCTACGCGGTGGTGGACGCGGAAGCGGGAGCTCCAGAGGACCTCGTCCACATGGATCCGGCCTGCGGGGCCACGGGTGTCGAGCAGCGACTGGATGTCGTCGAGGGTGGGGTGCTCCGGCGCCTGGTCGACGGTGGCGACGACGCGGTAGCGGTTGTGGGCGTCGTCGGGGAGTGGGGCGACCACCGTGACGCCTTCGGGGAACAGGTGCAGCGATACCTCCGAACGTGGGGCCGGCCAGCTCATCCGAACGTCGGCCAGGATGAAGGAAGCCGGGTAGGTGTCGCCGGTGAACCCGATGCCCGCCTGCTCGCGCACGACACTGTGCATGCCGTCGGCGCCGATCACGTAGTCGGCCACGAGTCGGCCATGCCGGTCGTCTTCGTCGACGTATTCGACAGTGACGCTGCCGTTCTCGTCGGTGACTCGGGTGACGGTGAGCGGTCGGTGCACCACGCCGCCCAGCTGGTGCAGCCGGTCGAGGAGGACCTGCTCGGTGACATCCTGCGGCACCATCAGCGTGTACGGGAACTCGGTGGGGAGATCGCCGAATTCGATGGTGGCCAAGGTCTTCGCGCCGTCGTGCAGCTTGAAGGTCGGCACCTCGATGCCGCGTGCGACGAGTGTGCTCGCGATGCCGAGCCCGTCGAGCACCTCGAGCGTCCTGGCATGCACCACCGCGGCCCGAGAAGTGTTGGCGCCCGCGCCGAGTCGATCGATGAGCACATGGTCGACGCCGGCTTCGGCGAGCACGATCGCGGCGGTGAGCCCGGCGGGACCCGCGCCGACGATGACGACGGAGGTGGCTTCGGGCAGTGGGGTGGCGGGCATTTCGACTCCTGGTCAACGCTTGTTTGCCAACGCTTGTAGGCGTAACGGTAAACCCGCCGGTGAATGAAAGTCAACAACTGTTGGCCTACAATCGTTGACATGCCTGACCAGGAGATTCCCGCCCGGCGTTCCGACGCGACGAAGGCCGCCATCCTCGAAGCCGCCCGTGCTCGCTTCGCCGCCGACGGCTACGCCAAGGCCACGATCCGCGCGATCGCCGCCGACGCCGAGATCGACCCCTCGATGGTGATGCGCTATTTCGGCAGCAAAGACGGCCTCTTCGCCGCCGCCGCCGAGATCGACCTCGACCTGCCCGATCTGAGTGCCGCCGACCCGAACACCATGGGCGAGTTGATGATCCGCCGCTTCCTCGAGATCTGGGAGGGCAACGACAACACCGTTCTGCTGATCCTGCTCCGCTCCTCGATCACCGACGAGGCGGTCGCGGCCCGCTTCCGCGAGATCTTCGCCGACCAGGTCCTGCCCGCCGTCCTCCGCTTCGGCACCCCCACCGACGCTCCGCGCCGCGCCGCGCTGATCGTCACCCAACTGCTGGGCTTGGCACTGTGCCGCTACGTCCTGCGGCTGCCCGCGGTGGTCGCGCTCACACCGCAGCAGATGGTCACCGACCTCGCACCCACCCTGCAGCGCTACCTGACTTCGGAGTTGGATCTCCATTGCTAGGCAGGACTGCATCGGTACCTTGCGACGCCATTTGGGCACGGCTGGCCTGCGGCGTCAAGAGTCAGTGAGAACCGGGTGTCAGTGCTTCAATGCGGTAGCGAGACGGGATGCGATCTCGGGAATATCGACCACTGCGCCACTGGCGACGTCGATCATGAGGTTGTAGGTGAGGTCTTCGTCGAGAGAGCTCGTATCGATGCCGTTGTAGGCCAGGAAGACGATCGCGCCTGCGATCGCAAGGCGCTTGTTGCCGTCGACGAGTGGGTGGTTGGCTGCGATCGAATGCAAGAGCGCCGCGGACTTCTCCCAGATGCCTGGGTAGGCGTCGGTGCCGAACACTGTGGTTGCCGCGCGTGCGGCCGCCGAGGCGAGCAGTCCCGCGTCGCGTACGACGTACGGCCCTGCCACATCCTCGGCGATTGCTCGTAGGTCGGCGACCGTGAGGTAGTAGATCTCCGCTTCGCTCACTCGGCGAGCCTGTCGAGCAGGCTCCTGTGGCGCTCGGCGAATTGTCGCGATAGTGCGCGGATTTGGCTGTTTGCGGTCTCGGCCATCGAATCCGGCACCACAGCCGCTACGCGGCGGCCATGGCGGGTCAGGTGCACGACGGTGCCGCCCTCGGCGGCCGCAATCACTTCGGCGAGGCGCTCCCTGGCTTCACTTACCGGGAGTTCCCAGTTCTCGGGCGAGGGAGCTGCAGTCATGGCTTGAATTGTACGTCTTTGCCGACAGTTCGTACAAACTGTCGGCAAAGGGTTAGTTCGCCAGTTCCGCGCCGAGGGCGAGCAGGTGGGGAGTTGCGCCGCCGAGGGCGAATTCGTTGTGCTTGGCGGCGGTGAAGTAGTTGTGGGTGATGTGGTCGCGGTCGATGCCGAGGCCGCCGTGGATGTGGACGACGGTGTGGGCGACCTTGTGTCCGGCCTCGGCCGCCCAGAACTTGGCGATGTGGATGGCCTCGGCGGCGGGGAGGTCCTCCGAGAGGCGCCAGGCGGCCTGGGTGACCGTGAGGCGAAGGCCGCCGATGTCGATATAGGCGTCGGACAGGCGCTGGGCCACCGACTGGAACGAGCCGATCGGCTTGCCGAACTGTTCGCGGGTGCGGGTGTGCTCGGCGGTCAGCTCGAGCGCGCGTTCCAGGGTGCCGAGTTGCAGCGCCGACAGCCCGAGCCAGGCGTATTCGCGCAGCCAGGTGAGGATGTCGGCGCCGGCCTCGATGGTGCCGAGCAGTTCGCTCGGCGTGGCGGCGAGCTCGACGACGAACTCGGGGCTCAGGTCGACGACCTGTTGGGCGGTGCGGGTGACCGACGCGTGCTCCGGATCGATCACGAAGACGCCGACACCGTTGGAGGTGATGGCGGGCACCAGGATTCGTGCGGCGCGGTCGGCGTAGGCGACGGTGGTCGCGGTGCCGGTCAGCGTCCACCCGGCACCGGCGGCCTCGGCGACGATCCCCGGTGCGTCGGTGGTGGCGCGCAGTTCCTCGGCGAGCGCCGCGGTCAGCACGATCTCGCCCGCGCCTGCCCGCGCGGCCAGCTGCTGCTGGTCGGCATCGCCGAACTTCGCCAGTGCGCCCGCCCCGAGGACGATCGACCACAGGTAGGGCACCGCGGCGACGACGCGGCCGAGTTCACGCAGGATCGCGGTCTGCTCGAGCATGCCGAAATCACTGCCGCCCAGTGCTTCCGGCAGCGCCGCGGCCAGCACGCCGGTCTCGGCGAGCGACTTCCACAGCTGTTCGTCGAAGCGGGCAGCGGTGTCGAGCTCACGCAGCCGATCGGCGGTGACGAGCTTGGCGCAGACCTCGCCGGTCAGCCGGGCGAGATCGGTCTGGGCTTCGGTAGGAGTGAAATCCATGAGGAGATACCGGCTTTCGGGATCAGCGGGCGGATGCGGGCTGGCGCAGGGCGGTCATGGCGATGATGTCGCGCTGCACCTCGTTGGTGCCGCCGCCGAAGGTGAGAATCAGTGCGGCGCGGTGCATCCGCTCGAGCCGGCCGAGCAGGGCGGCGCCGGGGGAGTCCTGGCGCAGGTAGGCGTGAGGGCCGACGACTTCCATCAGCAGGCGGTAGGCCTCGGTCGCCAGCTCGGTGCCGTAGACCTTGCACGCGGAGGCGTCCCACGGCTTCGGCGCCGCCTCGCCGCCCAGGTCGGCGCGGCTGGCGATCTCCCAGTTCAGCAGCTTGAGGTATTCGACCTTGGCGTGCACCTTCGCCAGATTGAGCCGGGCCCATTCCTGGTCGATCACGCGCCTGCCGTCGGACAGGGTGGTTTCCTTGGCCCACTCCACGGTCTGCGCGACCGCGAGGCTCAGCGGACCCGCCGAGGTGAGGGCGACGCGCTCGTGATTGAGCTGATTGGTGATCAGCGACCAGCCGCCGTTCTCCGGACCGACCACCGACGAGACGGGCACCCGTACGTCCTGGTAGTAGGTGGCGCTGGTGTCGGGGCCCGCCATCGTGTGCACCGGCGTCCAGGAGAAACCGTCGACGTCGGTCGGCACGATGAGCATCGTGATGCCCTTGTGCTTCTTGGCCGCCGGATCGGTGCGCACGGCCAGCCAGATGTAATCGGCGTAGGCGATGAGGCTGGTCCACATCTTCTGGCCGTTGATCACGAAGTCGTCGCCGTCGCGCACCGCGGCGGTCCGCAGCGAGGCCAGGTCGGTGCCGGCGCCCGGTTCGGAGTAGCCGATGGCGAAGTGCAGCTCACCCGAGGCGATCTTGGGCAGGAAGAACTTCTTCTGCTCCTCGGTGCCGTACTGCATGATGGTCGGCGCGACCGAGTTGAGCGTGAGGAACGGGACGGGCGCGCCCGCGATGGCCGCCTCTTCGACGAAGATCAGCTGATCCATCGTGGTGCGGTCCTGGCCGCCGTACTCCTTGGGCCAGCTCAGCGTGAGCCAGCCGTCGCGGCCCATCTCGCGCACGACCTCGCGGTAGACGTTGCCGGAGCCGTATTCGCCGGTGGTCATGCTCAGCGCCGCGCGACGTTCCGGTGTCATCAGCTTCGCGAAATATTCGCGCAGCTCGGCGCGCAATTCTTCCTGCTGCGGCGTATACGCGACGCGCATGCTTCCTACCTCGGTGTCGAGCTGAAAGGGCGGGTGGCGGGGCGCAGGGGGTGAGCCCCGCCGAAACCGATCATTGCATACGAACTGGAACATGTTCCAGTATTGATGGTGATTCGGCGTCTGTTTCGCTCCGTGGACCGGGGTGTCTGAGTTAGTGTCGCCAAGACCGCGTGGAAGGAAGTTCTCATGAAGATCATCGTCGATTTCGACCGGTGCGAAGCGAACGGCGTCTGTGTCGGAATCGCCCCTGACATGTTCGAACTTGATGACGACGACATGTTGACCGTCGCCGAGGGTGATGTCGCGCCCGATCGTCTCGCCGATGCCGAGGAGGCGGTGGCGCAGTGTCCCAAGGCCGCGCTGAGGTTGGCGTGATCGCCTCTTGTCGGATGGTGGAACACGTTCTAGAGTCGGCCCAATGAGTGTGACGCAGATTTCATTGGAGGGCCGGGTCGCCATCGTGACCGGTGCGGGCGCGGGGCTCGGCAGGGCCGAAGCTCTCGCGCTGGCGTCGGCCGGTGCGGCAGTGGTCGTCAATGACCTGACCGAGGACGCGGCGGCCGAGACCATCGCCGCCATCCGCGAGCTCGGTGGCAAGGCGGAATTCGTCGGCGGCTCCATCGCCGAGCGCTCGACGGCCGACGCGCTCGTCTCGACCGCGCAGGAATCACTGGGCGGGCTCGACATCGTCGTCAACAACGCGGGCATCACCCGTGACCGCATGCTGTTCAACATGTCCGACGAGGACTGGGACGCGGTGATCGCGGTGCACCTGCGCGGACACTTCCTGCTCACCCGCAACGCCGCCGCCTACTGGCGCGCGGCGTCCAAGGCGGCCGGCGCGCCGGTCTACGGCCGGCTGGTCAACACCTCCTCGGAGGCGGGCCTGCTCGGGCCGGAAGGCCAGGCGAACTACGGTGCGGCCAAGGCGGGCATCACCGCCCTCACGCTGACCGCGTCACGCGTGCTGTCCAGGTACGGCGTGCGCGCCAACGCGATCTGCCCCCGGGCCAGGACCGCGATGACCGAGGCGGTCTTCGCCGACGCGCCCGAAGGCGCGGTCGACCCGCTGGCTCCCGAGCACGTGGCCAAGCTCGTGGCCTACCTTTCCTCGCCCGCCGCCGACGCGGTGAACGGCCAGGTGTTCGTCGTCTACGGACCGATGGTGGCGCTGATGGCGGCGCCGACGGTCGAGCAGCGCTTCGATGCCGAGGGCGCCGAATGGTCCGAGGCCGACCTCGCCGCCACCCTCGGTGGCTATTTCGCAGAGCGCCCCGCGGATCACACGTTTTCGGCGCGCGACCTCCGCGATCTGGGCTGAGACGCCCGGTCGGCGGTTTGCCCGATGTTGGCCCGCCACACACCCCGTCCGTTTTGTCACGCCTGTCGTGTTGATCACTGGTCCAGGTATTGGTAGACATGACCATCGGAGTGTGTGACGGCTCACAGGAGGTGCGCGGATTTTAATAAGTATCCGTTTCAGTTTTAACGGTGATTCACGGCAAAAAGTCCTGTTCTGAGTCTACGAAAATGGCAGACATTAGCAGGAACATGTTCTAGTCTTTGGGCAGTCTTCAGATCGGGGTGGCGGTGAAGTACGGGTACGCGGACAAATCGGTCCGCCCGTCGATTGAGGAGGATTCGGTATGACAAACCTCCTTGCTGTCCCGTTGCGGGCGGTCGGCGGATTCTTCGAACTCGGCGCGGAAGTGGCGCGCGCCACCGTTCGCAAGCCGTTCCAATGGCGCGAATTCGTCGACCAGTCCTGGTTCGTCGCCCGCGTCTCCATCGTGCCGACTCTGCTTGTGGCCATTCCGTTTACGGTCCTGGTGGTTTTCACCCTCAACATCCTGCTGCGCGAAATCGGCGCCGCCGACCTCAGCGGAGCGGCCGCCGCGTTCGGCGCCGTCACGCAGGTCGGCCCGATCGTCACCGTGCTGATCGTGGCAGGTGCGGGCGCCACCGCGATCTGCGCCGACCTGGGCGCCCGCACGATTCGCGAAGAGATCGACGCGATGAAGGTGCTCGGCATCGACCCGGTCAGCCGACTGGTCGTGCCGCGCGTGTTCGCCTCGATGTTCGTGGCGCTGATGCTCAACAGCCTGGTCTGCACCATCGGCATCGCCGGCGGCTTCGTCTTCTCGGTGTTCCTCCAGGGAGTGAACCCCGGCGCGTTCGTCAACGGCATTCCGCTGCTCACGAGTCTGCCCGAACTGATCATCTCCGAAATCAAGGCGGGATTGTTCGGCCTGATCGCCGGAATGGTCGCCTGTTATCTCGGGCTCCAGGTCAAAGGCGGACCCAAGAGTGTCGGTGACGCCGTGAACCAAACAGTGGTATTCGCATTCATGGCGCTGTTCGTGGTGAATGTGGTCGTCACCGCGATCGGCCTGAAATTCACGGTGCGGTGACACGATGGCATTCATAGTTCGCAGCAAGTTTCCGCGTACGGTCCGTCGTTTCGACCGGATGTCGAAATCGGTGGATTCCCTGGGAGATCAGGCGATCTTCTACGTCAAGGCGCTCGGCTCGGTGCCGCGCGCGCTGGTGCACTACCGCACCGAGACCATCCGGCTCATCGCCGAGATCAGCATGGGCAGTGGCGCCTTGGCCGTGATCGGCGGCACCGTGGTGATCGTCGGCTTCCTGACGCTCATGGCGGGCGGCACCATCGCGGTGCAGGGCTACAGCTCACTCGGCAATATCGGCGTCGAGGCGCTGACCGGCTTCTTCGCCGCTCTCATCAATGTGCGCATCGCCGCACCGGTGATCTCCGGCATCGGTCTGGCCGCCACGATCGGCGCCGGTGCGACAGCGCAGCTGGGCGCGATGCGTGTGGCCGAGGAGATCGACGCGCTGGAATCGATGGCGATCCGGCCGATTCCGTTCCTGGTCGGCACCAGGGTGCTGGCGGGCATGATCGCGATCGTGCCGCTCTACGCACTCGCGGTGATCGCCTCGTTCATCGCCAGCCGCTTCGCGACCGTCGTGATCTACGGGCAGTCGGCCGGCGTGTACGACCACTACTTCTCGACATTCCTCATCCCGAGCGACATCCTGTGGTCGTTCGCGCAGGCGATCGTGATGGCACTGGCCGTGATGCTCATCCACACCTACTACGGCTTCCACGCCGCGGGTGGTCCGGTCGGCGTCGGTATCGCGGTGGGTAACGCGGTGCGCTCGTCGCTGATCGCGGTCGTCACTGTGACGCTGCTGATCTCGCTGGCCATCTACGGCACCTCCGGCAACTTCCACCTCTCGGGATAGCGTGATGGACACTTCACGGTTCGTTGCCGCATTGCAGGGCGGGCTCGGGCGCAAGCTCGCCGCGCTCACGATGGTCGGCTTGCTCGTAGGGCTCGCGGTCTTCGCGTTCGCCCTGTTCCAAGGCGCGTTCACCACCACCGCGAAGGTAGTGGTCGACGCTCCCCGCTCCGGTCTCGTACTCGACCCCGACGCCAAGGTGAAGGTGCGCGGCGTCGAGATCGGCCGGGTCGCCGAGATCAACCTGCGCGACGACGGTGCGCAGATCCTGCTCGAGGTCGATCCCGAACAGCTGAAGCTGGTGCCGTCGAACGCGGGAGTCGATATTCGCTCGACCACGGTGTTCGGCGCCAAGTACGTGAACTTCGTTGTCCCCGAACAGCCTTCGTCCAGCCCGCTGAAGCCGGGCAGCACGGTCGCGGCGAGCTCGGTGACGGTCGAGTTCAACACGCTGTTCCAGCACCTGTCCGATGTGCTCGCTCAGGTGGAACCGGAGAAGCTCAACGCCACGCTGACCGCGCTCGGCACCGCGTTGCAGGGCCGCGGCGACAAGTTCGGCGACCTGCTCGTCCGGTCGGACCGCTACCTGCGCGAGATCAACCCGTATCTGCCCACGCTGCAACAGGATCTGGACAAGACAGCCCAGGTGACCGACATCTACGCCGATGCCTCCGGTGCGCTGCTGCGCACGGTGGACAACGCCACGGTGACCGCGAAGACGATCTCGGAGTTGCAAGCCGAACTCGACAATGTGCTGGTGAACGTGATCGGGCTGTCCGATACCACCGGTTCGGTGCTGCGGGAGAACGAACACGACCTCGTCACCGCGCTCGACCTGCTGCGGCCGACGACGAGCCTGCTCTTCGAATACGCACCCGCGCTCGGCTGCATCATCGACGGCCTCGGCCCGCTGATGCCGATCGCGGAGGACATGTTCGGCGGCCTGCTGCCCGGTGTCGGCATGAACGCCTCGTTCATGCTCGGGGACAAGCCTTACACCTACCCAGAGGACCTGCCCAAGGTGAACGCCACCGGCGGACCGCATTGTGAGGGCGTGGTCGACCGGGTGCCGGAAAGCCACTCGAACTATGTGGTGACCGATACCAACCAGGGCGCGCCGTACACGCCGCGCCACGGTGCACCCGAATTGAACAGCGCACCAAAGGTTTTCCAGCTTTTGCTGGAAGGACTGCCGGGAGTGACACGGTGAAGAACACGGCGACGACAGTCAAGCTCGCGATCTTCACCGTGGTGATGACGCTGGTGTTCGCCGGCCTGGCGATCGTGCTCAGTCAGGCACGGTTCTCCAGCGAGAACAGCTACAAGGCGGTGTTCACCAACTCCTCGGGCATGCTGCCCGGGTCGAAGGTACGGATCGCCGGTGTGCCGGTCGGCTCGGTGTCCTCGGTGAAGGTCGGCGACGACGACCTCGCGCACGTCGAGTTCGACGTGGATACCAAGTACTCCGTGCTCTCGAGCACCCGCCTGGTGATCAAGTACGAGAACCTCGTCGGCGACCGGTATCTGGAACTCCAGGAGGGGCCGGGCTCGGCGCGTCGACTGCCGGACGGTTCCACCATCGGCAAGGAGCAGACCACGCCCGCGCTGGATCTGGACCTGCTGCTCGGCGGGTTCAAGCCGCTGCTGCGCGGCCTGGATCCGGGTCAGGTCAACGACCTGACCTCGGCGCTGCTGCAGATCTTCCAGGGGCAGGGCGGCACGCTGGTCTCGCTGCTCAACAGCGGCGGCAGCTTCGCCAAGACCCTCAGCGATCGCGATGCCCTGATCGGCAGCGTGATCGACAACCTGAACACCGTGCTGGGCACCATCGACGATCGGGACGAGCAGTTCGCCACCACGATCGCGGAATTGCAGCGCCTGGTCAGCGGATTGGCCGCCGAACGCGACCCGATCGGCGCAGCGCTGCCGCGGATCGCCGGTGCGACAAAGGAACTCAACGACCTGTTGACCACCGCGCGCCCAGATCTGCGCAACACCATCGCGCAGACCGGCAGGTTGGCCACCAACCTCGACAACGGCTCCGACCATATCGAGTGGGTGCTCGGGAAGCTGCCCGACACCTACAAACAGCTCACCCGCATCGGCGCCTATGGGTCGTTCCTGCAGCTGTATGTGTGCGGCACCAACTTCCTGATCGACGGCCCGAACGGCCAGACGATGGAGGTCTTGGCGCCAGGTCTGCAGGCGACCGGAAGGTGTACGCCCAATGAATGAGAAGAATTCGTCGGCCGTCATCGTCGGCATCGTCGGCATCGTGCTGGTGGTGACGATCTCGCTCGCCACGCTGCAATACACCAAGCTGCCGTTCATCCGCTCCGGTGCGACCTTCACCGCGTACTTCGTCGACGCGGGCGGGCTGGTGCCCGGTGATCCGGTGCACGTCGCCGGTGTGCGTTCCGGCGAAGTCGACCAGGTCTCGCTCGACGGTCCCAAGGTGCTGGTGAAGTTCACCCTCGACGAGTCGATCGTGCTGGGCCAGAAGACCTCTGCCGCGATCAAGACCAACACGGTCCTCGGTCGCAAGTCCCTGGACGTGCTGCCGACCGGACCGGGCGCGCTGCGCACGGACGACACCATCCCGCTCGAGCGGACCACCTCGCCGTATTCGCTCAACGAGGCGCTCAGCGACCTCGGCGCGACCGTGCGCGACCTCGACCTGGACCAGGTCGACAAGACGCTGGACGTGCTCTCGACCGCTTTCGCCGACACCCCTGGTCCGCTGCGCAATGCCCTCGACGGCGTCACCGCGCTCTCGCGCAGCATCAATACGCGCGACCAGGCGCTGACCGAGCTGCTCGGCCGGGCCCAGAACGTCACCAAGATCCTGGCCGACCGCAGCTCACAGATCAACGCGCTGCTGCTGGACGGGAACAATCTGCTCGGCGAACTCGACAACCGGCGCGCCGCGATCAACCAGCTCATCGTCTACGTCGATTCCGTCGCCAAGCAGCTCTCCGGGCTGGTCGCCGACAACGAGGCACAGATGAAGCCGACGCTGGACCGGCTCAATTCGGTGCTCGGCATGTTGCAGCGCAACAAGGACAACCTGTCGAACGCGCTCGAGAATCTCGGCCCCTACGCTTCGGCTCTCGGTGAGCAGGTCGGCAGCGGTCCGTGGTTCAACGCCTACGTGGTGAACGCGACGAGTACCGAACTGCGCCCGCTGGTCGACGCGCTGGTCTGGCCCGAGCATCTGCCGCAGGACGTGATCGATATCTTTACCAATCCGAGGCCGCCGGGCATCGTGCCTTCTCAGGAGGATCCGCCGCGATGAGCATCGCATCGACAGTGCGCGGCGTGCCGCGCTGGACGCTCGCGGTCGCCGCGGTGGTGATCGTCGCGCTGGTCGCGGTCGGGGTCTACATCACTCTCGGCGTCGGCAAGACCAAGATCACTGCCGCTTTCACCTCGACCACCGGCCTGTACGCGGGTGACGAGGTGCGGATGCTCGGCGTGGAGATCGGCAAGATCGACGCGATCGAGCCCGGCGAGGGCCGGGTACAGGTGCGGATGTCGATCGACAGTGACATCGATCTGCCCGCCGACGCGCGTGCCGTGCTCATCGCGCCCTCGCTGGTGTCGGCGCGCTTCATCCAGCTGGCGCCCGCCTACACCGGCGGCCCGAAGCTGGCCGACGGTGCGCAGATCCCGATCGAGCGCACTGCGGTCCCGGTGGAGTGGGACGACATCAAGGCTGAACTGTCCAATCTCGCAACGGCTCTCGGGCCGGTCGGCGATGACGAGCAGGGCTCCTTCGGCCGTTTTGTCGACACCGCCGCGAACAACCTGGACGGCAACGGCCAGAGGTTCCGTGACACCCTGCGTGAGCTGTCGGCGACGCTGAATACGTTGTCCGACGGGCGAACCGACCTGTTCGGCACCATTCGCAACCTGCAGAAGTTCGTCGAGGTGCTCTCGGCGAGCAACGAGCAGATCGTGCAGTTCGGTGGCCGGTTGGCCTCGGTGGCCTCGGTGCTCGCAGGCGCGTCCGAGGAACTCGTCGCGGGACTCGACAGCCTGGATGTGGCGCTCGCGGACGTGAAGCGCTTCCTCGAAGGCAGCGGCGCCGAGCTCACCGAGGGTGTCGAGCGACTTGCCGATGTCACCCAGACGCTGGTCGACAAGCGGCCGGAGATCGAACGGGTGCTCCATTCCGCGCCGACCGCGCTGGTGAACTTCTACCAGATCTACAAGCCGGCTCAGGGCTCGCTCACCGGCGCTGTGGCGCTGAACAATACGGCCAATCCGATGAGCTTCCTGTGTGGTTCCGTCCGTGCGCTCGAGAACAACGACTCGGACCGGTCGGCGGATCTGTGCGCGGAATTCCTTGCCCCGGTGATCAGCTCGTTGGCGATGAACTACGCGCCGATCATGCTCAACCCCGGCAGCGGTGTGACGGCCTTCCCCGAACAGTTGACGTACAGCCCGCCGAGTCTGGCCGCAGAGGTAGCACCCGAACGGTCGTCGTCGGCGCCCGTCACTGTGCCGAACGGTCTTGCCGGACTTGCGGTTCCAGGAGGACAGCGATGAGGCCCCAACGCAAGCTCGCCGGGCTGGCGGTGGGCGTCGCTGTGACGCTCGGCGCTACCGGCTGTCAGTGGGACGGACTGAACTCGCTGCCCATGCCCGGCTCGGAGGGTCGGGGTCCCGGTTCGTACACCGTGCGGATCCAGATGCCCAATGTCACGACGCTCACCCGGAATTCGCCGGTGCGAGTGGACGACGTCGAGGTCGGCAATGTCACCGGAATCGAGGTCGAGGGGTGGCACGCGCTGGTCACGGTGTCGCTGAATCCCGAGGTGAAACTCCCCGCCAACGCGATCGCCAAGATCGGCCAGACCAGCTTGCTCGGCAGCAATCACGTGGAGCTGTCCGCGCCTACCTCGACGCCGCCGCAGGGTGAGCTTCGTAATGACGACGTGATCCCGCTCGAGCGGGCGGGGGCGTACCCCACCACCGAGCAGGTGCTGTCCTCGCTGTCGGTAGTGCTCAACGGCGGTGGCATCGCCCAGCTCGAGACCATCACCAGCGAGCTGAACGCGGCGCTCAACGGCCGCGAGGCCGAGATCGCCGATCTGCTGCCGCAGCTCGACCAGCTCGTCACCGGCCTGGACAAGCAGACCGGCGACATCATCGCCGCGATGGAGGGCCTCGACCGGCTGGCGGGCAACCTCGCCGACCAGAAGGACGTGCTGGCCCGCGCGATCGACGAGATCCACCCGGCACTGACCGTGCTCGCCGACCGCACCGCCAACATCACCAGGGCGATCACCTCGCTGGGTGAGCTCAGCGATGTCACCGAGCGGATCATCCAGACCAGCGGTGACGATCTCAAGGCCAACCTGGCCAGCCTCGGCCCGGTGCTCGAGACCCTGGCGAACACCGGCACCAACCTCATCGACGCGATGGGCATCCTGCCCACCTTCCCGTTCCCGATCAAGAACATCGGCAACGCGATCAAGGGCGACTACCTCAACCTCTTCATCACCTTCGACCTGACCGGTAAGCGCTTGGACAGCAACTGGCTCACCGGTACTCCGCTCGGCGGACGCTTCGGTGGCGTCGAGGGCGTGGTCGGTAGTTTCGCGCCGTCGACCGCCACTGACGCGGGCGACCCGACCAAGCTCCCGTCGGCGCCCGCGCCGGCCGCGGGACCCGCGCCCGCACTGCCCGGACTGCCCTCCATTCCCGGCTTGCCGTCCATTCCCGGTATCACCGTGCCGCTGCCCGGCCAGGAAGGGGCGGGACGATGAAACTCACCAAGTTCGTCCATGTTCAGCTCGCGATCTTCGCGGTCCTCACCGTGATCGGCCTGGTCGTGATGGGCGGGACGTATGTGCAGCTGCCCGCGATGTTCGGCATCGGCCGCTACAACGTGGTCGTGCAGCTCGCCGCCACCGGCGGGTTGTATCCGACCGCCAATGTGTCCTACCGCGGCACCAACATCGGCAAGGTCGAAGCTGTGCGGCTCACCCCCGCCGGGGTCGAGGCGGATCTGTCGATCAACAGCGACTACAAGGTGCCGTCGGACTCGACCGCCTGGGTGCGCAGTGTTTCGGCGATCGGTGAGCAGTACGTCGACCTGGTGCCCGAGGTCGGTGCCGACTCCGGCACCCTGCGCGACGGTTCGGTGATTCCGGTCCAGCGCACCAGGCTGCCCCAGGATGTCGGCGCGCTGCTCGACCAGTCCGACAAGCTGCTGTCCACCGTCGCCGATACCCGGCTGCGTCAGGTGATCGACGAGGCGTTCGCGGCGTTCAACGGCGCCGGGCCCGACCTGCAGCGGTTCATCGACTCGGCGGCGCTGCTGGTGCAGCAGGCCGAGACCGATGTGGAGCCGACCAAGAAGCTGCTCGATCAGATCGGCCCGCTGCTGGACACCCAGATCCAGACCGAAGCCGATATCCGTTCCTGGACAACAGATCTCGCGACCCTCACCGATCAGCTGCGCGAACACGACCCCACGTTGCGAAACCTGTTGTACAACAGCCCGTCGGCGATGCAGAAGGTCAACGAGCAGTTCCAGAGTCTGCGCCCGACGCTGCCGCTGCTGATGAGCAACCTGGTCAGCCTCGGTCAGGTCGGGGTGACGTATCACGCTGGTGTCGAACAGCTTCTGGTCGTCTTCCCGCCGTTGATCGCGGCACTGCGGACCGTCATTCGCGGGCCCGCGCTGTACGGCGTGATGGTCGACTTCATGACCGTCATCAATGACCCGCCCGCCTGCACGACAGGCTTCCTGCCTGCCGATCAGTGGCGTCAGCCGAGCGATTTCTCCCCGGTGGACACCCCCGAAGGGCTTTACTGCAAGGTGGCTCAGGATTCTCCGATCGAAGTGCGCGGCATCCGCAACTCGCCGTGCATGGAGTTTCCCGGAGTCAGGGCGCCCACTCCCGAACTGTGCCGAACGGGGTACGTGCCGCAGGGCACGAACCCGCCGTTCGGTGCGCCGCAGCCGGTAGCGCCGGCGTCGGCACCCACCGGCGCGTCCACCGGCGGGGTCACCCCCGCCGCCGCGCGCCCCTACGATCCGTCCACCGGCAGCTATCTCGGCCCGGACGGTCGCATGTACCGCCAAGGTGATATCGCCTCCGACGGTTCGGGCACTGTCCCGGCCAGCTGGCAGGCGATGTTGGAGGAGCAGCAACGATGAGTGAGAACAGCAACCGCCGTCCACGTCGGCGGGCAGCGCGTTCGGCCGGTCCGCCGGTAGATGATGTGAAGGTCGTCGATGGGAACGTCGACGCGGGTGCGGTGGAACCGACCGAGTCGGTTAGTGCCGAGGTGGCTCCCGACGAGGCCGCCACGGTGGTCGCGGCTCCTGTCGAGCTGCGCAAGTCCGATGTGGTCGCCGAGGACGACGACGATTCGGCCGAGCTCGACGAAGAAGATGCGAAGCTGACGCGGCTCGGGCAGATCATCGGGCTCGCCGCCGCCGCGGTACTGGTGTTGGCGCTGGTCGTCGGTGCCGGGTTCGCCGCGTTCGCCGCGCGGTCGGGGAGCCAGGACGAGGATCTGCGCGCGCAGTACACCCAGACCGCGCGTCAGGCGGTCATCAACCTGACCACCATTCGCGCCGACTCCGCCAAGGAAGACATCGACCGGATCCTGGCGGTGGCCTCGGGGGAGTTCAAGAACGAGTTCGACGGTCGCGTCGATCCGTTCATGGATGTGGTGAAGCAGGCGAAGGTGGTCTCCACCGGCGAGGTCGTCGAGTCGGGCATCGAGTCCGTCGACGAGAATTCGGCCAAGGTTCTGGTCGCCGCCAAGCAGATGGTGAGCAATACCGGTTCGGCCGAACCGCAGTCGCGGCAGTACCGATTCCGGATCACGGTGTCGAACGGCGATTCCGGGATGACCGTGTCGAAAGTGGAGTTCGTGGGATGAGCAATCGAATCAAGATCGTCTTCGGAGCCCTCGCGGCGGCTGGTCTGATCGCGGCCCTTGTCCTCGGGGTCAGTGGTTATCATCTGTGGCAGCAGGACAAGACCGAGCAGGCACGCGCCGATGCGATGACCACCGCGAGCCGGACGGTGAGCGCGATGTTCACCTATGAACCCGCCACCGTCGACACCGAACTACCGAGGGCCGCCGACAATCTCACCGAGTCGTTCAGGGCCGAATACCTCACACTGATCCAGCAGGCCATCGCGCCGGGCGCCAAGGAGAAGCAGCTCACCGTCAAGGCCACCACCCAGGCCGAGGGCATCGTCTCCGCCGACCCTGAGAAGGCGGTCGTCCTGCTCTACCTGAACCAGCTCACCACCAGCAAGGACTCGCCGGAGGGCACCACCTCGGGCAGCCGCGTGCGGGTCTCGCTGGACAAGGCCGACAACCGCTGGCTGGTCGCCCAGGTCACGCCGGTCTGACCTACTCGCCGCGCGGTAGGCGCACCACGAAGGTGGCGCCGCCGCCCGGGGTCGATTCGACGCGCACTGTGCCGCCGTGCGCCGCGACGAGCGCGGCCACGATGGACAGGCCGAGCCCGCTGCCGCTTGTGTGCACGCGGCGGGTGCGGGAGGCGTCGGCTCGGTAGAAGCGTTCGAAGACGTGGTCGGCTTCCTCGGTGGACAGCCCTGGACCGGTGTCGACGACCTCGAGCTGGACCTCGTCGGCGGCGGGGGTCAGGCGGACGGTGATCGAGGTGCCGTCGGGGGTGTGGGTGCGGGCGTTGCCGAGGAGATTGGTGAGGACCTGGCGGAGGCGATGTTCGTCGCCGAGGATTTCCAGGGTGCCCGCGCCTTCGGCGATCTCGAGGGTGATCGGGCGGTGTTGTCCTTCGGCGGCTTCGACCGCGCGGGCGCTGTGGACGGCGTCGCCCGCCATCGCCAGCAGATCCACCGGGCGCAGCTCGATGGGTCGTTGGGCGTCGAGGCGGGCCAGCATGAGCAGGTCTTCGACCAGCAACCCCATGCGCTGGGCCTCGTGCTCGATGCGGTTCATGAACATTGCCGGGTCGGTGGTCGCGCCCTGCCGGTACAGCTCCGCGAAGCCGCGGATCGTGGTGAGGGGCGTGCGCAGTTCGTGGCTGGCGTCGGCGACGAAACGGCGCATCTTCGCCTCGGATTCGCGCGCGGCGGTTTCGGAGGCCTCGGTGGCCGCGAAAGCCTGCTGGATCTGGGTCAGCATGCTGTTCAGCGAGCGCGACAGTCGGTCCACCTCGGTGACATTGCCGTGCACCGGAATTCGATGATGCAGCTCGCCGCCCGCGATCGCCGCCGCCGTCGCTTCGACCCGGCGCAGCGGTCGCAAGCTGGCGCGCACCACGAAATAGGCCGCGATGGCCAAGGCGATCAGCACGATGGCGCCGACGATCAATTGCAGCACAACGAGATTGCGCAGCGTCTCGATGTTCTCGGCCAGCGGCCACGCGACCGTCGCCGTCGCACGATGGCCGTTGACCGTGAGCACTCGCCACTGGTCGCCCGAGTCGTCGAGCGAGCCGACCGTGGCCGGCTGTAGTGCGGGAGGGTCGGGGAGATCGGGCTCGGCATTCGTGCCGAAGACATTGTCGAGGCGTACCTTTCGGGTGCCGTCGGTGCTCTCGGCCGTCACGAAGTAGCGCCCGGGCGGCTGCCCGGACTCCGAGGAGGGCGGTGGAAGATTCGGTGCGGGCAGCCCCACCCGCCGCTCCCATTCCATCGCCGCGTCCTGCAACTGCTGATCGGTGCGGTTCTGCAGCGAGTTCTCCATCGCCTTGGTCACCACGAAACTCGAAGCGACCAAACCGAATCCGGCCAACGCGACCAACATCAGCACCAACGTCACCCGCAGGGGGAGTCTGCTCACCGCTTCGGCTCACGCATCACATAGCCGACCCCACGCAACGTGTGGATCAATCGTTGGTCGCCGGTGTCGACCTTCTTGCGCAGATACGACACGTAGGTCTCCACCACGCCGACTTCACCACCGAAGTCGTAGCGCCACACGTGATCCAGGATCCGCGGTTTGCTCAGCACGCTACCCGCGTTCACCATGAAATAGCGCAACAGCGTGAACTCGGTGGGAGACAACGCAACCGGCTCGCCGTCCTTCCACACCTCGTGCGTGTCGTCGTCGAGTTCGATATCGGCGAAGCGCAACCGGGTGCTCGCCCGCTCGGGCTCGGCGTGGCCGGCGCGACGCAGGATCACCCGCAGCCGCGCCACCACCTCCTCCAGGCTGAACGGCTTGGTGACGTAGTCGTCGGCGCCGAGGGTGAGCCCGGTGATCTTGTCGTCGACATCGTCGCGCGCGGTCAGGAACAGCACCGGCGCGTCGATCCCGTCGGCGCGCAGCCTGCGCAGCAGACCGAAGCCGTCCATGCCGGGCATCATCACGTCGACGATCAGCGCCTGCGGCCGGAACGTGCGCGCCCGATCCAGCGCCTCGGCGCCGTCGGCGGCCGTCGCCACCTCGAACCCCTGGTAGCGCAGGCTCACCGCCAGCAGTTCGACGATCATCGGTTCGTCGTCGACGACGAGTACCCGCGCCTCGGGCACCTCAGGCACACCACTCATGCCCCTATGCTCCACCACCCCGCTGGGAAGTGGCTGGACCGACGCTGTGAGGTCGCTGTGTGCCTCAGCGCTGGTCGGCGGGGAAGGTCTGCTCGTCGCTCATCAGGGCCGATCCGGCGATATTGCTGTGCGACAGCGCGTCGAGGAAGGCGCGCGCCCAGCGTTCGACGTCGTGGGTCAGCACCTGACGGCGCAGCGACCGCATCCGGCGGCGTTTGGTGTCGCGATCGTCGTCGAGTGCGCCGATGATCGCGTCCTTCACGCTGTCCAGGTCGTGCGGGTTGCACAGGTAGGACTGGCGCAGCTCCGCCGCCGCGCCGGTGAACTCGCTCAGCACCAGGGCGCCGTTGAGGTCGCTGTGGCAGGCCACGTACTCCTTGGCGACCAGGTTCATGCCGTCGCGCAGGGGCGTCACCAGCATGGCGTCGGCGGCGATGAAGAAGGCGATCAGTTCGTCGCGGGGGATCGGGCGGTGCAGATAGTGCACGACCGGGTAGCCGACGCGGGCGAATTCACCGTTGATCCGGCCCACCTGACGTTCGATGTCGCCGCGCATCTTGATGTAGCTCTGCACGCGTTCGCGGCTGGGAGTGGCCAGCTGCACCATCACCGTCTCGGTCGGGTCGACGCGGCCCTCTTCGAGGAGTTCCTGCAGCGCGTTGAGCCGGATGTCGATGCCCTTGGTGTAGTCGAGGCGGTCGACGCCGAGCATGATGTTCTTGGGATTGCCCAGCTCGGCCCGGATCTGCGCGGCCCGCTCGCGCACCGAACGACGGCGGGAGGACTCGTCGAGTTCGGCGGAATCGATCGAGATGGGGAACGCGCCCACCCGGACCGTGCGGAAACCGACCTGCACGACACCCAGTTTCGAGCGAACCCCGATGGTGCCGCGTGAGGTGGGCTGACCGGCCAGTCTGCGGGCCAGGTAGAGGAAGTTCTGTGCCCCGCCCGGCAGGTGGAAACCGATCAGGTCGGCGCCGAGCAGGCCCTCGACGATTTCGGTGCGCCACGGCATCTGCATGAACAGTTCGACCGGCGGGAAGGGGATGTGCAGGAAGAAGCCGATGGTCAGATCGGGGCGGAGCATGCGCAGCATCTTGGGCACCAACTGCAGCTGGTAGTCCTGCACCCAGACTGTCGCGCCCTCGGCGGCCACCTTCGCGGTCTCCTCGGCGAAGCGCCGGTTGACCTCGACATAGGCCGCCCACCACGCCCTGTCGTACACCGGGCGCACGATCACATCGTGGTAGAGCGGCCACAGCGTGCCGTTGGAGAACCCCTCGTAGTAGTCCTCCACCTCCTGCGCCGTGAGCGGCACCGGATACAGCTCGAGCCCGTCTTCGATAATCGGTTCGACCTCGACATCGGGCACGCCGGCCCAGCCGACCCAGGCGCCTTTGTTGCTGCGCAACACCGGTTCCAGCGCGGTCACCAGCCCGCCGGGGCTGCGCTTCCATCGGGTGGTGCCGTCGGGCAGGCGCTCGAGGTCGACCGGAAGCCGGTTGGCGACGACAACGAATCCCGAACCCGCACCGGTCGGTGCGAGGGGTTCACTGCTTTCGGACGGACGGTCATTGGACGGTTGGTCGATCATTTGGTCCACTCACGCATCCTTATGCGTCGCAGGGGTGCGCTGTGTCAGGCGGGGGCGATGCCGAGCATGGACAGCAGCATGCGGCACTCGTCGGCGTCTTCGGCGTGTGCCGCGACGACCTTCTGTGCCTGGCGGGCGGTTTCGTCGGCAAGCGGCTCGAGTTCGTCGTCGGCGATGTCGTTGGCGGTGCTCTTCGCGGCCATAATGGGTTCGTCCTCCCGGTTTCCCTGCGCTCTACCTGCGAGTGATCAATACTATCGGGCGCCGGCGCACGGCCGATGAAGTAGCGACGCGGAACACCCCGCCCCGGTGCCGTGTCGTGGCGGTCCCGTTACCGTGGGGTAGCACACGATCAACCCCGCAGAGAGGTTTGTTTCATGCCACTGGCCACGGTGAACGGCATCGCACTGAATTATCAGGTCAAGGGCGACCGTACCAAGGGCACGGACGTCAAGGGCGGTGGTCCGCTGGTGGTGTTGATCATGGGGACCGGGTCGCCGGGGCGCGTGTGGGAGCTGCATCAGGTTCCCGCGCTGGTCGCGGCGGGTTATCGGGTCTGCGTATTCGACAACCGGGGGATCGCGCCGACTTTCGAGGCCGCGGGCGGAATGCGGATCGAGGAGTTGGTCGCCGACACCGCCGCGCTGATCGAGTTCCTCGACGAGGGTCCCGCGCTGATCGCGGGGACCTCGATGGGCGCGCGGGTGGCACAGGAACTGGCGCTGGCCCGGCCCGATCTGGTGCGCAAGGCCGTGTTCATGGCCGGTCACGGCAGGCTCGATCAGTTCCAGAAGACGCTGTCGGCCGGTGAGCAGGAGCTCGACGCGTCGGCCGTGAAGCTGCCCGCGAAGTTCGAGGCGGCCTTGAGCGCGGTGATGAATTTGTCACCGGCGACGATGGCCGACACCAATGCGGCACGCGACTGGCTCGACCTGTTCGAGTTCACAGTGGGGGCCCCTTCGCCCGGTGTCCGGGCACAGCGGGCCATGGACCACGAGTTCGACCGGGTCGCCGCCTACCGTTCGATTACGGTGCCCTGCTTGGCAATTGGGTTCGCCGACGATCGGATGATTCCGCCGTACCTGTCGCGTGAGGTGGCCGAGGCCATTCCCGGCGCCCGCTATCAGGAGATTCCGGATACCGGACATTACGGGTACCTGGAGCGTCCCGAGGCGGTCAACAAGATCCTGCTCGATTTCTTCGCCGCATGACACTCTGACCGGAACAGCATCGGGTAACTCCCTACCAGTAACGTATGCCTTGCTAGGGTCGACACAACGCTCGTGGCTTAGCGGCCGCGCAGTGATCCTGTACACAGCGCCAGTATCCAGTGAGGTGAAATGAGCACCAACCCCTTCGACGACGAGGACGGCCGCTTCTTCGTTCTGGTCAACGATGAAGAGCAGCACTCCCTGTGGCCCGCGTTTGCGGAGGTCCCGGCGGGCTGGCGTGTCGTGTTCGGCGAAGAAAGCCGGGCAGCGTGCGTCGAGTACGTCGAGAAGAACTGGACCGACATGCGGCCCAAGAGCCTGCGTGACGCGATGGCCGCCGACGACGCAGCTCGCGCCCAGTCCTGATCTCCTCCGCCACCGCGTGACACCCATCCGGTGTCACGCGGTCGGCGTGCGCGGTTATGATGGTCGCCGCAGTACCCGCCTCCTTAGCTCAGTGGTAGAGCACCGCTCTTGTAAAGCGAAGGTCGTCAGTTCAATCCTGACAGGGGGCTCACTATTGATGAAGGCTCCGACCCAGGTCGGGGCCTTTTTTCATGCCCGGGTAAGAAAGTTTCAGAAATCTCGGGGTGCGTTGTCGTATTCGTGTCCGGCCGTTCGTGGTGTGAGTAGAGGCAGCCGTTCGGCGGCCACCGACGAAGGGAGATCGCCATGACCAAGTACCTGCTTTCCGTTGTTGTCGACCCGAGTGTCTACGACATTCCGCAGGAGCAGGCGCAGCCGCAGTACGACGCCACGGGGAGGTTCAACGACGAGCTCCAGGCCGAGGGCGTGTGGGTGTTCGCGGGCGGGCTCGGGCGGGTCGACGAGGCGACCACGGTGGACAACACCGGAGCTGACGTGGTTGTCACCGACGGGCCGTATGCCGAGACCAAGGAATGCCTGGGCGGGTTCTGGGTCGTGGAGGTCCCCGACCTCGACGCCGCGCTGAAGATCGCCGCCAGGGCGTCGAAGGTCTGCGAGCAGAAGATCGAGATCAGGACCTTCGACGGCGCATGAGCGACGACACTCGCGCGCGGATCGATCGGATCTATCGCGAGGAGTACGGCCGGGTGGTCGCCTCGCTCGCTCGCCGTTTCGGTGATCTCGACATCGCCGAGGACGCCGCGGGCGAGGCCCTGCTCACAGCCATCGAACGGTGGCCGGTCGACGGCATACCGCCCAACCCGGGCGGCTGGCTGACGAAGACCGCGGGCAACCGCGCGATCGACCGGATCCGCCGTGAATCACTGCGCGACGCGAAACACCAGGCAGCCATGATCATCGACGATCACACACCGCACGAACCGACCGGACCGGTCAACGACGATCGCCTCCGGCTCGTATTCACTTGTTGCCATCCGGCATTGGCGCCGGAGGCGCGAGTCGCGCTGACACTCCGCCTGCTCGGCGGGCTCACGGTCGGCGAGATCGCTCGTGCGTTCCTTGTTGCCGAAACGACGATGGCGCAACGTATCACCCGCGCCAAAGCCAAGATCAAGGCCGCGCACATCCCGTTCCGAGTTCCCGATCGCGATGACGTCACCGATCGGCTCGGCGGGGTGCTGGCCGTCATCTATCTGGTCTTCAACGAGGGATATCTGGCCGGCGCGCAATCGATTCGAACCGATTTGATGGCCGAGGCGATCCGGCTCGGTCGCATCATGCGAGATCTGCTGCCCGACGACGGCGAGGTTGCCGGGTTGCTCGCGCTGATGTTGCTCATCGACGCGCGCAGTGCGGCGCGCTTCGCGGGCGGAGAACTGGTGACGCTCGACGAGCAGGACCGTGGCGGCTGGGATCACGCCCTCATCGCCGAGGGACACGCGCTCGTGCGTGAGTGCCTGGGTCGCGTCGCTGCGGGCGGGGCTCGACCCGGCCGCTATCAGCTCATGGCGGCGATCAACGCCGTGCACACCGACGCATCGGACTTCCGCGATACCGACTGGAACCAGATCGTCGCCCTCTATAACCAGCTCTATGCCGTGACCCCGACCGCGATAGTCGCCCTCAATCGAGCCGTCGCCGTCGCCGAACTCGACGGTCCGAATGTAGCTCTGGCGCAGATAGATGCACTGCCGCTCGACGGGTACCACGCCTGGCACGCCGCGCGCGCCGATCTGCTGCGCAGGTTGGGGCGCGGCGCCGAGGCGAAGTCCGCCTACGACGCCGCGATCGCCGCCACCCAGAACCCGGCGGAGCGCGCGTACCTGACCAGGAGGCGCGAGCATCTCGTGTAGCCGGGGATGGCGGTAGTGCTGGGGTCGTCACACGCCCGGTCAGCGCGGTCCGTTCGTATTGAGGTAGAGGACTGGGCCGTCGCCGAATCTGCCCTGCTCGTTCATCGACAGCAGTGCCGCCATGGCCTTGGCTGTGTAGACGGGTTCGAGGTTCAGGTGCTCATGGTCGGCGGACAAGGTCTGGGCGCGTTCGCCTCCCGCGGTGGGGTGGCCGTAGCCGCTGCCGAGCCAGTCGGTGACGATATCGATGTCCTCGACTCGTGGTTCGAGATCCGACAGGTCCGCGCCTCGCTCGCGCAGCAGTCGCGCGGTACGGCGGGCGAGCCCGGTAATCGTCGCCGGGTCCAACCGCAGCGTGTCGTTGACTACGACACCGACTGCTCGGGTCGTCAAGCCCGCCATTCGCAAACCGAGCTGCAGCCCCGCGATCGTGCCGCCGGATCCGACGGCGGTCACGATGTGGGTGGGCTCGGGTAGCTCGCCGCGGTGGACTTGTCCGGCCAGTTCGAGCGCGGCCTCGACGTATCCGAGGACGCCGACCGGCGAGGATCCGCCGGGCGGCAGGTAGTAGGGCAGATGCCGCCCGCTGGTATGCCGGGCGAACAGCAGCGGCGCGGTGAGAATGGTCCGCGCCTTCGAACGCGTGAAATAGAGCGTGGCGCCGCTGTTCTCGAGTCGACTCAGCTGTGCGCGGACGTGCTCGTCCACGGGCTGGTCGACGAGGGCGAGAACGGTGCCGAGTCCGTGGTCGCGTCCATACAGGGCGACAGCCAGTCCCCAGTTCGTACCCACTCCGCCGACGGTGAGGATGGTCCGGGAGCCGCGCCGGTGCGCATCGGGGAGAATCCATTCCAGCTTGCGGACTTTATTGCCACCCCACCCGCCGTCGCCGAAGGCGCAGTCGTCCTTGAGCCAGATCGGCGCGCCACCGGCAGGCAGCGCATCGAGTCGACGGACCGGCGTCGGGCCCGAGCTCAGTCCGATATGCGGCAGGGTTTCACGTAGACGTGGAAAGCGTTGGTGCAGAAGCGGAGTGTTCATCAGCTGCCGTTCGTCAGGACAATGTCGTGGAACTGGTCGCCGATCCGTGAGCGCGGCACGTTTCCCTCCTCGGATTCGGTGCTGCCCAACTCTCGCAACCCTTGTCGCGAAAGTCGAACAACTTGCCCAAACCGCACTGAACGCCGCAAGCGCCCGCCACTCGATGATCCGGCCAGCTGACGAGCGCTACGCCACGGAGAGGTCTGCGCCGGAACACTGCATGGTCTGGCCCGCCGACAGGCCGGAGGTGCCTAAGCGTCGGTCAGGCGAACCGTGCCCCGGCCGTCACGGGATACCGATCCGTGCCGCCGAAAGAACTTTCCGAGACCTGTCGTATTCGACCGGTCCTGTTCGTGGAACTGAGGAGAGGCGGCAACGGGCTGCCCACACCACATAGGAGCTCGACATGACCACTTCCGCTTACGCCGCGTCCACCGTCCGCAGCAGCTCCACCTTCTGGCGTCCGGCCGCACTGGCGGCTGTCGTCGCCGCGGCCGCGACAACGGCCGTAGCCGCTATCGCCCACGCCGCCGGTGTTTCCCTCGCAATCGAAGGCGAACAGATCCCCCTCGCCGGATTCACCCAGCTCACCTTGATCTTCGCCGCGATCGGCATCCTCTTCGCCGCCGCCCTACGCAAGTGGGCCCGAAACCCCCGCACGGTGTTCGTGCGCACCACGATCGCCCTGACCGCGCTGTCGCTCGTCCCCGACCTGATCGTGAACGCAGCCGCCGACACCAAGCTCACCCTGATGCTCACCCACCTCGTCGCCGCCGCGATCGTCGTCCCGGTGGTCGCCGCTCGGCTCGTTCATCAGGTCTCGCCTGAATGACGGAGTCGCCGTTGTCCGGATGCGATGGCGGAGGTGGTCGTGTACAGACGCCCCGTGGCTGTACACGATCTACCTGTCGATTCAGCGAGTGGTGCTGTCTACCAGACTGATTGGCGAGTGGTGGCGGTTGCTTGGTCGACCAGGCGTTGGAGGTCGGCTTCGATTCTGTCGGCGGTGGCAGGGGTGGCTTCTATTCGTTCGCCTTCGTGGATGAGGTAGCGGCCGTCGTTGGTGTAGTCGACCATTTGGATGGTGGTGCCGCCTTCTTGCCAGCCGTCGAGGGCTGGGCCGGCGGCTACGCGGAATTCGGCGTAGGTGGTGAAGGGGCGTTTGAGGAATTTGAGGGCTTGTTCGGCTGGGGTGCGGTGGCGGGCGTAGGGGTCGGGGGTGCTGGTGAAGTCGTCGCGGTGGACGTTGAAGCCGCCGGTGGTGCCCGCGGGGGTTTTCGGGAGGATGGCCAGCAGGCGGGCGGTGATGGCGTGGGCGGGGCGCAGGGAGATCAGGATGTTGCCGCCCTGGCCGTATTCGGGGCCGGGGAGTTGGGCGGCGACTACGCCGTTGCCTGCCTCGGTGGTGGCGCAGGCGCGGACCATCCGGGTGCGGCCGTCCAGCCGGTGGCCGAACAGTTCGATGCGGATTTCGGGGTGCGCGAGGGCGTGTAGGGCGTGGTAGAGGGATTCGTCGGTGCCCATTTTGGCGATCAGCGCGTCCGCGGCGCGACGGCATTCCAGGTCGAATTCGACCTGGGTTTCGACGCCCGCGGTGAACGTGAGGGGCCAGGGCATGCGGTCGCGGCCGAGCGTTTCCCAGGCGACCCAGAACTCGAACGGGGTCAGCTCCCAGGTGTCGGTCATGCGTCACCGCCGATCACCGGCGGAACGTGCAGGCGTTCGGGGCCGAGCAGTTCTTCGTGAACGCCGCGCAGGTAGTCGGGGGCCTGGTGCTCGTTCTCGTCGTCCTTGCCGCCGCCGCGTGCACCGGGCGCGCCCATTCCGCCCATGCCGGATGTGCCTGCGCGGCCCGAGGATGCGCCGGAACCCGCGCCCGCTCCCGTGCCCGCGCCCTGCTTCTGACCGGCGGTGCCGGGGACTGCCGCGCCGGGGGTGCCCGCGCCTGCTCCGCCGCTCGCACCCGCACCTGCACCAGCGCCTGCTCCGCCGCCGGAGCCGAGCCCGCCAGGGGACGTACCGGCCGGGGTCGTGCCCGGGGTTGTTCCTGACGGGGTAGTGGCAGTCGGGGTTTCCGGAGTTGTAGTGGCTGCGGTGGTCTCGTCGCCAGTGGTGTCGTCGGTGGTCTGGTCGTCTGTGGTGTCGTCGTCACCGGGGTCGGTGGTGGGGGTTTCCGGCTCCGTGGTGGATGGAGTGGTGTCCTCGGTGCTCGGCTTCTTGTTGTTGTTGTTGTTGTTGTTGTTGTTGTTGTCCGTGGTGGTGCCGGTCAGCTCGTCCTTGGTGGTGTCGCCGGTTGGCTTGTCGGACTGGGGTTTCGTCGGCGTCGGGACCTTCGGTACCTGCGTGTCGGACTGCTCCGCGACCGGCTTGTAGACGGTCGTCATCACCTGGCGGGCAGCTGCCTCGGCGGCGTCGGCACGGCCCGCGCTGGTGCTGTCCATGACCAAGGCTGTGGTGGAGCCGAGCCCGGGCGCTACCACGTTGGAGAGAGCGGAAACGACTATCCCCGCAACAGTGGTGCTCTGTTTGTCGGACTCATGGGGCACCGAGTACTTCACCTGCTGGAAGCCGGAACGAGCTTCGGCCATCTTGTTGCCGATCAACCGCGCGGCCTGCTCAACCTTGTTGATTTCGGTGAGGTAGCTGTTGGTGCTCGACAGGGCCGAACTTGCGGCAGAACCTGCCCATCCGCGTTCCATTTCATTCTGGATATTATCGCGAAACAATTTCGCCTTATCTCTCGTGTTATCCGCGAGGGCCGTCCAGCCGTCGATGCTTGTGGTCATCTGGCCAATGTTTATCGATTCGACAAACTTAATAATGCGTGAATGGTCCATGTCGACGAATGACTCCATCGCCTGCGGAAACACTTGAGAAGCGTATTCGCCGGAGAAGCCGGACGAGAGCGCCTTGTTGTCGCCATAGATCTGTGCGCGCTCTTTGTTGCCGTCCGATTGCGCGTCCAGTTCTGACTGCGTCGGCTCAATGTTGTAATCGAACAGAGAACCTACACGATCTGCGACCGTGGGCAAGAAGGTGCTTGTATTGGAAATTCCGGCAAGGAATTCTCCGAACGACATATTATCCCCCTGAAATCAATCAAGCTTGTTGGTCTGCTGCTTTATGGCAAGCTGGGTGGCTTCGTCGCAGGCCTTGTAGGCCGCGCCGGCTTTGCGGTACATGTCAGCCATAGCGGCAAGGATTTCCTGGTGCTTAGTGATGGCATCCGTGTAGGAGCCGGAGCCCGGGCCGCCCTGTGCCAGCCGTGCAAATTTTTCACCGAGTGTTGTTGCCGACCTCAGGTCTCCGAAGGATTCGGCGAACACCATGGCCTTTGCGCGCTGGCTAAGTGAGGTAAGTTGGGCGCTGTAGTCATCACACCACCTCGCGCACCGTTCAGCTGCGTCATACTCGATTATCAGCGTTCCTGCGGCCGCCTCCCCTGCCAGGCGCTGGAATTCCTTTGCAGTTTCGTTTGTATCTGCCATCGCTGCGATCTCTTTCGTGTGCAGTCGTTACTTCGGAATGATTTCAACAAAGTGCGGCGCTGCATCGGTTACCACGGCACAGGGGTCAGTCGTCGACTTGCTGCTCGATGCCTTATTGGCTTGTAGGGTTATCCTGCCCTGGCTGGATTCGAAGACGATCCCGCATTCCTCGGCGGGGGAAAGGTCGCCGATGAGATACTGCTTGGCGGCTCTTCCCCCTACCGTGACATCTTTGAAGTCGTGAAGGTGAGTGTTCTCTTGGAATTTCTGCATGGTGTATGTCGTCGAGTAGAACGAGAGGAAAAAGTCGCCCGCAAGCCAGTTGCACCCCTTCCACTCTGCCCGTGGCACTGAGAATGGATTATCATCCTTCTTTGCAGGATCGGCACCCGCCGCCTGCAACACACTGTCCGACACCGTGCACGGATCGAACAGCTGCTCCTTGGTCAGCGGAGCCCCACTGGCCTCGGGCTGCCCATCGACCGCTGTAGAACATCCGGCGAGCGCCACAACAGCGCACACTCCGGCGGCAAAGCCAACCAGTCGCATCGTCTCTCCTCTTTCGCGCACAACAACCACTCGCTGTCTTAGACGCACGCCCGGCCGTTTCGGTTCCATCCAGGGCAAAATCAGGCGGGGACGTTGGCTCCGTAGCCGAGGTCGCGGAGGGCGGCCTTGATCTTGGTCTGGGCCTCGTCGAGGGATTCGGGGGTGGGGTCGGTGTTGGCGCCGGAGATGTCGAAGTCGCCCATGGTGTGGGCGGGGAAGACGTGGGTGTGCAGGTGGGGGACCTCGAGGCCGGCGATGAGCAGGCCCGCACGGGGGGCGTCGAAGGCGGCGCGGACGGCTTGGCCGATCTTCTGGGCGAGGGCCGTCATTCTGGCCATCACGGCGGGATCCACGTCCTGCCACTGGTCGATCTCCGCGCGCGGCACGATGAGGGTGTGGCCCTGGGTGACGGGCGCGATGGTGAGGAAGGCGACGAACTCGTCGTCCTCCCAGACGAAACGGCCGGGGATCTGACCTGCGATGATCGCGCTGAAGACGGATGCCATACGGGTGAGCGTAGCTAGACCGAGACGAAATGCGACAGGATGCCCTGCACCTCGTAGATGTCGACCTGGCGGTTGAAACGCTGCTTGACCGGCTCGTTGTCGCTGCCGATCCAGATGTAGAGCTCGGCGTCGAGGTCGAAGGTGCCTGCGGTCTCGACGGAGAAGTGGCTGATCGAGCGGTAGGGGATGCTGTGGTAGCTGACCTTGCGACCGGTGACGCCCTGTTTGTCGACCATGACCAGGCGGCGGTTGGTGAACAGCATCGCGTCGCGGACCAGGATGAACGCGGCATACACCTGTTCTCCCTGGCCGAACAGCTTCGCGTACTCCTGCTGGGCGGCGGCCGGATCTATGCGACCGGCATTGCCCATCATCCCGTCGAGCAGTCCCATGATTTTCCCCCGTTTCGGTGGCGGCTGCCGCGCCGCTCCTGGTTTTCATTGTGGCGCAGGTGAAGCCAGGCCGCGAGCGGGTTGCGCTGCGCCATTGCGAGGATCGGTGAACGCTCAGCGCGGTCGGCCCTATCGCGGAGACCGAGGGCGGCGCGACTATTCTTTGGCCGTGCGCGTACTCGTCATCGGTTCCGGAGCCCGTGAACATGCCCTCGTCCTGGCGCTGCGCCGGGATCCGTCCGTGACGGCGGTGATCGCCGCCCCGGGAAATCCCGGCATCGGCCAGCAGGCCGAGCTACGCCCGGTCGATCCCTGCTCCGGCGAAGCCGTCGCCGCGCTGGCCGCCGAAGTAGCCGCTGACCTGGTGGTGATCGGTCCCGAGGTGCCGCTGGTGCTCGGCGTCGCCGATGTCGTGCGCGCGGCCGGATTCCCGGTGTTCGGTCCGTCGGCCGACGCGGCGCGGATCGAAGGGTCGAAGGCGTTCGCGAAAGACGTGATGGCGGTAGCCGGTGTGCGGACCGCGCACAGCGAGATCGTCGACAGCCCGGCCGAGCTGGACGCGGCCCTCGACCGTTTCGGCCCGACCTGGGTGGTCAAGGACGACGGGCTCGCCGCGGGCAAGGGCGTGGTGGTGACCGCCGACCGGCGCGCGGCCCGTGATCACGGTGCCGAACTGCTCGAGCAGGGCCACCCGGTGCTGCTGGAGTCGTTCCTCGACGGTCCCGAGGTGTCGCTGTTCTGCTTGGTCGACGGCGAAACCGTGATTCCGTTGCTGCCCGCGCAGGACCACAAGCGGGTCGGCGACGGCGATTCCGGCCCGAACACCGGCGGCATGGGCGCCTACACGCCGCTGCCGTGGCTGCCGGAGGAGACGCTCACCGAGATCATCGACGACGTGGTGAAGCCGGTCGCCGCCGAACTCGTCGCGCGCGGCAGTTCGTTCTCCGGCCTGCTGTACGCGGGTCTGGCGATCGGCGCGAACGGCCCCGCTGTCGTCGAATTCAATTGCCGCTTCGGCGATCCCGAGACCCAGGCGGTGCTGGCGCTGCTGGACAGCCCGTTCGCCGAACTGCTGCACGCCACCGCGACCGGGCGACTGGCCGAGGTCGACGCACCGCGCTGGAAGGACGGTTCCGCGATCACCGTCGTGCTCGCCGCCGAGAACTACCCGGCGCGGCCGCGCACCGGCGATGTGATCACCGGCGCCGACGACGGCGCGCTGGAGGGCGAAACGCTGGTGCTGCACGCCGGTACGGATCAGCGCGAGGACAAGGCGCTGGTGTCGGCAGGTGGGCGCGTGCTGAACGTGGTCGGGGTCGGTGCGGATCTCGCGCAGGCGCGGGAGCGGGCCTATGCGCGGCTTGCCGGAATCAAGCTCACCGGCAGCCATTTCCGGACCGATATCGGTGCGACCGAAGTTGTTGTGCCGGAACGCAACAGCGTCGCGGGGTAATTCGCGCGATCGGTGATCAGCGGTGCGCGACCGCTGATCACCGATCGATCGGAAACGGGTGGTCGAGGAATGTCGCGCGGCTGCGCGGATCAGGCGCTGAGATCGAGGACGATTCGCCGTTACCGGCCTTCAGGTGGAAACGGAACTTTCCCGCCTCGGAGGAAACACTCGACAGGTTTCACATCAACATTGCCGTGATGCCGGTGCTCTCGGCGCAATGTCAATCGAGACGCAATCCGTGCATTGCGAGCCAGGCTTGTGGATCCACATGTTGACCGTTCTGGACGATCTCGAAATGCAGGTGCGGCCCGGTGGAATCGCCGCGATTGCCGATGCGCGCGATCTGCATTCCGGCGGGAACGCGCTCGCCCTGGGAGACGAAGAAGTCGTACATGTGGCCGTAGATGCTGATGGTGCCGTCGTCGTGGCGGATCCGGACCCACAGGCCGAAACCCTGCGCGGGGCCCGCTTCCACCACAGTGCCGTCGGCGACGGCGTAGATGGGGCTGCCGATGGGGCCCGCGATGTCGATGCCGCGGTGCATGGTGCCCCAGCGGGAGCCGAAGCCGGAGGTGAACGCGCCCTTCGCGGGCAGGCTGAACCCGCCGACGGACGGGGTCGATCCGGGCACCAGCACGCCGGGGACCACCGGTGCGCGCGGGCCCATCCAGTCCTGCCATTCACCCGACGCCGCGGCCGCCGCCTCCGCCTTGGCACGTTCGAGGGTGGCACGGGCCGCCGCGGCGACCACGTGCGCCTCGCGGCGCTTCTCACCTGCGGCGATGGCGTCCAGCATCGGGGTCACCGACTGCGGGTTGGGCAGCAGTTGCGGGGGATAGGCGATGGCCACGTGCAGCGCCTCGCCCGGTGCGAGCGGCCGCTCGTCGACGGCGCCGCCGAACTGTCCGTCGGCCGCCACGAACACCGCGACCGCGAGCACCCCGGCGATGAGCACGCGTCGTTCGAGCAGTACCTGACGCACCCGCTCGCGACTGGGCCTACGCGCCCACATCCCCTCGGCCTGCGCCTTGGGCCGCCGCCAGAAGACCTTGCGCACCTCACCGCTACGAAGCTCGCCCGCTATCTCACCGACCACCGGATACCGCGCGGCCCACTCGGTCATCCGATCGCGCGCGGCGACCTTGGCCGGCAGTTGTTCGCGCCAATTCGCTGGCAGAATACGGCCGTTGACGCTGACAGGTCGACGGCGAGACGGCTCGTGGTCGCGGGTCGTTTCGGTGTCGCCGCCCGCCGACGCCTCGTCCCCGATTTCCGTGCCGACAGCGGGGACGGATTCCGCGCGCTCGTCATCCGCGCGGGTGTCTTCGCCCACGCTCCGCGCCGTCGGTGTCCGCTTCATCTCGCCCCCGCGCCCCGGCCCCGACGTGACCGCGGGGGTCGCGTCGGTGGCTGCGTAATCGCTGTCGGAGCCATTGTGCCGACCATATCCGTGAACGCCCGCAATCGGGTGCTCTACCGTCTTTCGGGTGTCCAGAGAATCGCGCCGGTCGGCCATTGCCCCTTTCTACGTCATGGATGTGTGGAAAGCGGCTGCTGAACGCGCCAGGTCGCACGGCGATGTGCTGGTGCTCGCGGCGGGGCAGCCGTCGACGCAGGCGCCCGCGCCGGTACTGCGGGCGACCAGAGCCGCCATCGATCACGAATTGCTCGGTTACACCGAGACATTCGGCATTCTGCCGCTGCGCGAGGCCATCGCGGGGCATCACAGCGAGACCTACGGCTACGACGTGCACCCGGACGAGGTGGTGGTGACGACCGGGTCGTCGGGCGCGTTCACGCTGATCTTCCTCGCCGCCTTCGACGCGGGTGACACCGTGGTGGTAGCGCGCCCCGGCTACCCCGCCTACCGCAACACGCTGTCCGCGCTCGGTTGTACGGTCGTCGAATTGGACTGCGGCCCGCAGACCAGATTCCAGCCGACCGTGGCGATGCTCGAAGCGCTACCGGAGCCACCCAAAGGTCTGGTGGTCGCCAGCCCGGCCAACCCGACCGGCACCATGATCGACCCCGCCGAGCTCGCCGCGCTGGCGCACTGGTGCGAGCGGCACGGCACGCTGCTGATCTCCGACGAGATCTATCACGGCATCACCTATGCGGGTGCGAGCACGCCGACCTCCTCGGCATGGGAGTTCTCCCGCGAATCGGTGGTGATCGGTTCGGTGTCGAAGTACTTCTCGATGACCGGCTGGCGGCTGGGCTGGATGCTGGCCCCGGCCGACCTGCGCCCGGCACTGCAACGGCTGGCGTCGAATATGACGGTGTGCCCGCCCGCCATCTCCCAGTACGCGGCCGTGCACGCGTTCGGGCCGGAAGCCAAAGATGAACTGGACGGGCATGTGCGCCGCTACTCGCGCAACCGGTCGCTGCTCCTGGAGGGCCTACCCGCGATCGGAATCACCGATCTCGCACCCGCCGACGGGGCCTTCTACGCCTATGCCGATATTGGACATTTGACCGACAATTCACGCGCCTGGTGCGCCGCGGTGCTCACCGAAACCGGTGTCGCACTGGCGCCCGGACTGGATTTCGACACTGTAAATGGAAACCACACGGTCCGTTTTTCCTTCGCGGGCGCCACCGACGACATCGCCGCAGCGCTGGAGCGTCTGGGACGGTTCCTGAAGGGCTGATTCGACCCCTTGTCAACAGTGATGTGGGACAACAACTTTGCGTAGTACGAACACATCTGTGCCGGGATACGGTAAAACTCAGTTATCCCGAATTCCCAGTGTTTCCCCGATGACGATTGCGCACGGTTGAACTGATGATGACTGGCACTCCTGCACGGTGACCACCGCAACGACCCCGAAAGGCGAACGACGTCGGCAGGCTCTGGTGGCGGCGGCGGCTGAGCTGTTGCTCGAAGGCGGCTTCGACGCCGTGCGACATCGTTCGGTGGCCTCGCGAGCCGATCTTCCACTCGCTTCGACCACCTACTACTTCGAATCGCTGGAGGATCTGATCGCCCGCGCCGTCGAGTTCAGCGGCGCGATCGAACTCGACGCTATGCGCCGCCGGGTCGGCGAGGTCAGTCATCGCAGGCGCGGCACCGAGGCGACGGTCGAGCTCGTGCTCGACGTGCTCGTGGGCCCCGACGACGGCGACCTCGACGCCCGCGGCCAGCTCATCGCCCGCTACGAGCGTTCGGTGGCCTCGGCCCGTCACCCCGAGTTACGCGAGGTCCAGCTCCGACTACGTACCCAGCTGGAGGAACTGCTCGCCGACGTGCTGCGCCGCTCCGACCGGGTGGTGCGCCCCGAGCAGTTACGCAGGATGGTGGCCGTTGTCGACGGTGCGGTGGTCGCCGCGCTGATCGAGGGCCACCCCGAACCACGCCGACCGGCACGGGCCGGTTTGCTGGAAATGATCGACATCGTCGCCCCGCCCGTGGTCCCGAACATGATGCCCTCCCAGCCCGAACGGGTGCGGCAATTAGACTGAGTGCTCGTGAGCCTCGTCCCGAATGTCCTCGCCACCCGATACGCCAGCCCGGAGCTCGTCGCGCTCTGGTCGCCCGAGAACAAGATCGTGCTCGAGCGCCGGCTGTGGCTGGAGGTGCTGCGTGCGCAGGCCGAACTCGGAATCGATGTCCCCGCAGGGGTTGTCGAGGATTATGAACGCGTCATCGACCAGGTGGACCTGGCCTCGATCGCCGAGCGTGAGCGGGTCACCCGCCATGACGTGAAGGCGCGTATCGAGGAATTCAACGCTCTGGCCGGGCACGAACACGTGCACAAGGGCATGACCAGCCGCGACCTCACCGAGAACGTCGAGCAGCTGCAGATCAGGCTCTCCCTCCAGCACGTCTACGACCACGGCATCGCCATCGCGGCGCGGCTGGCCGAGCGGGCCGCCGAGTACCAGACCCTGGTGATGGCCGGGCGCTCGCACAATGTCGCCGCGCAGGCCACCACGCTGGGCAAGCGCTTCGCCTCGGCCGCCGACGAGATGCTGGTCGGGCTCGCCCGCGTGCGTGAGCTGATCGAGCGCTACCCGCTGCGCGGGATCAAGGGCCCGATGGGCACCGCCCAGGACATGCTCGACCTGCTCGACGGTGACGCGAACAAGCTCGCCGCACTCGAGCAGCAGGTGGCGACCCACCTCGGCTTCGCGAACGTGTTCACCAGCGTGGGTCAGGTGTACCCGCGTTCGCTGGATCACGACGTGCTGTCGGCGCTGGTGCAGCTGGGAGCCGGGCCGTCGTCGTTCGCGCACACGATTCGGCTGATGGCCGGTCACGAGCTGGTCACCGAGGGTTTCCAGCCGGGGCAGGTCGGGTCGTCGGCGATGCCGCACAAGATGAACACGCGGTCGTGCGAGCGGGTGAACGGCCTGCAGGTGATCCTGCGCGGCTACGGCTCGATGGCGGCCGAGCTGGCGGGCGCGCAGTGGAACGAGGGTGACGTGTTCTGCTCGGTGGTGCGCCGGGTCGCGCTGCCGGACGCGTTCTTCGCCATCGACGGGCAGATGGAGACCTTCCTGACCGTGCTCGCCGAGTTCGGCGCCTACCCGGCGGTGGTCTCGCGTGAGCTCGATCGGTACCTGCCGTTCCTGGCGACCACTCGCATCCTGATGGCGGCGGTGCGCGCGGGCGTCGGTCGCGAGACCGCGCACGAGGTCATCAAGGAGCACGCGGTGGCGGTGGCGCTGGCCATGCGCGAGCAGGGCCGCGAACCCGATCTGCTGGATCGTCTGGCCGCCGACGAGCGGATGCCCCTCGACCGGGCCGGTCTCGACGCGGCGCTGGCCGACAAGGCCGCGTTCATCGGCGCGGCCGCCGACCAGGTGTCCGAGGTGGTCGCGCAGGTGCAGAAGCTGGTCGAAGCCAATCCGGAAGCCGCGCGCTACTCGCCGTCGCCGATTCTGTAGAGCCGTGCGAATCAGCCCGCCACTGCCGCTTTTTCGGCGCAGGTGGCGGGCTTTCGTGCGCAAAGGTCGATACCGTACGCGGGTGAATCCGTACACGATCTTCGCCGACATCATCGCCGGGGCCGCCCCGTCCTCGAAGGTTTACGAGGACGACGAGGTCCTCGCTTTCATGGACATTCGTCCTGTGACGCCGGGTCATGTCCTGGTGGTGCCCAAGGCGCCCGCGCCGAGTCTGGCCGATCTCGATCCCGCGTTGGGCGGCAAGCTCTTTCAGGTCGGGCAGCAGATCGCCGCCGCGCTGCGCAGCAGTGAGGTGGCGGCCGACGGGGTGAACTTCTTTCTCGCCGACGGGGTGACGGCCGGGCAGGAGGTGTTCCATGTGCACCTGCACGTGATCCCGCGGACGCCCGGTGACGGTTTCGGCTTGCGCGCGCGGCCGACGTCACCCGCGCGGGCGGATCTCGACTATTTGGCCGGCTCGATTCGGGGCGCGCTCACCCGCTGACCCGAATTCCGGACGAAGCGGTCATCGCGGACCCGAGAGTTTGCTGGAGAAACGCCCGAAACGCTGAATGCTTCCGGTTCGCTGCCCTATGGGTTACCTTGGACTGTCATTGGCATGCGGTTACGGAGGGTACATCGTGCGTCGTACAGGAGTTGCTGCGGCAGTGCTGGCAATTGCTCTCGGTGTGCTCGGACCGACGGTGGCTCACCCCACGACGGCATCCGCCGCACAGATCATCGGTGTCAACGAACTGACTCCGCACCGGACAGCGATCACCGTCACCTCGCCCGCGATGGGCCGCAATGTCGATCTGCAGGTCCTGCATCCGGCCGGCGGCGGCTCACGCGGCACCTACTACCTGCTCGACGGCCTCGACCCCGGCATCGGCCAGAGCACCTGGACCAACGCCACCGACGCCGAAGCCTTCTTCCGCGACAAGAACGTCAATGTGGTGCTCCCGATGGGCGGCCAGGCCAGCTACTACACCGACTGGATCGTCGACGATCCGCGTTTCGGCCGGTACAAGTGGGAAACGTTCCTCACCCAGGAACTGCCGGGTCTGATCGACGGACAGTTCAACGGCAACGGCCTGAACGGCATCGGCGGGCTGTCGATGGGCGGCAACGCGGCCTACATCCTGGCGGCCCGTCACCCCGGCCTCTACCGCGCGGTCGCCGGTTACAGTGCCTGCCCCGACATCGCGATGGCGGCGGGCGCGATGATGTTCTCCATCGTCAATCGCGGCGGCAACCCGGTCAATATGTGGGGGGCGCCCGGCAGCCCCGACTGGGCCTCGCACGACCCGGCTCTGATGATCGAACGGCTGCGCGGCAAGGCGCTGTACTTGTCGACCGGCACCGGCATCCCCGGTCCGCACGAGGCCGAACTCAAGCCGACGCTGGCCGAGAACATCTTCCTCGGCGGACCCATCGAACTCGGCGTCAACACCTGCATGGTGGCCTTCGACCAGCGGCTGCGCGGTGCGGGCATCGGCGCCAGGATCGACTACCACCCGGTGGGCACCCACTCCTGGTCCTACTGGCAGGACGCCCTGCACGCTTCGTGGCCAGTCATCGCACCCGCGCTCGGGGCCTGAGCTACTTCGCGGACCGTCGTCGCAGGACCGCGCTCGCGATCACGCCGATCACCGACAGCCCGGCCACGATCAGTACGTAACCCGCCGGAAGGCCGAGGATTTCGACGTACTCCTTACTCACCACGCGGTCCCGTACGGGAACGTCCTCGGCGGCGGGGCCGAAAAGGAAATCGCTGGTGATCGCGGCGGGATCGGGGATGTAGACCGAGAGTTCGGTGAGGTAGTTGCCGCCCGCGGCAAGCGCTTTCAGATCCGGGTCGCCGGGTTCGGCGACAGGAGAGGCGAATTTGGTGGTGACGGTGTGGAGATCGGCGTCGGGGTCGATACGCGTCACCCGGTAATTACCGAAGACATAGAGGTGCACCGACTGCGGTGTGGTCGCGGCGGCCGACATGCGCATCGGGTACACGAGGCGGTCGGAATCGAAGGTGAGACGGACCGGGTCGAGAGCGCCGGAGAGGGGTTCGGCGCTGGTGAGGCGCATGGCGACGAAAGACCAACCCTCGCGGAGGTAGGGGTCGAGGGTGGCGCTCACCTCGGGACGGAGTTGATAACCGTTGGCGTCGAGCCACTCTCGGATACCGGTGAGATCTCCGCCGCGCAAGGTGGTTGCCTCCAACGGACCCAGCTGCACCCGGCCGAGCACATCGGGGCCCGAACCCGGAGCGGCGCCGGATGCGTCGCCACCCAGCGAACCACTGCCGAACCAGTCGTACTCGGTGACCCGCTCCGGCGCGGTCAGGCGTGAGAGCTCGGCGAACGAGTCCGAATCCCCTGCTGAGACAGTCGCGGGTGTGGGCGTCGGCACGATCAGCGCCGCGTCGGCGCCGGCGAACCGCATCCCCAACCGCATCAGCACGGTCTCGCGCCGCCCGTCCCAGCCAAGGACCGCCGTTTCGCTGTTCACCCGCGCCGAACTGTCCCCGCTGACGACGCCGCCGCACGCACACGCGTCGGCCGGCATCATCGCCCCCGCTCCCGCTCCCAGCGCCACCCCGGCAGCCAGCATCAACGATCGAACTGCGTACCGCATCCCCATGCGGTCAGATTACGCAGAACGGGCCTCGCGAAGATGCGCAGAAATACTCAGTCATCGGGTGCGAGCGCAGTGCTGTCGGGCGCCCGCGGCCGAGTTGGCGGGCCCGGTTGGAGTGGGGCGGCTACGGTGGACCAATGGCTGGCGAGAATGAGACTGTGTCGGCGCCGATCGCGAAGAGGGCGCCCTTCGAGCGGGTCCACCACGGTGACACGTTCGTCGACGACTACGAGTGGCTACGGGACAAGGAAGACCCCGAGGTCATCGCGTATCTGGAGGCGGAGAACGCCTTCACGGCGGCGCAGACCGACCAGCTGCAGCCCCTGCGGGACAAGATCTTCGACGAGATCAAGGCCAGGACGCAGGAAACCGATCTCTCGGTGCCGACCCGGCTGGGCGACTACTGGTATTACTCGCGCAGTTTCGAGGGCAAACAGTACGGCGTCCACTGCCGCTGTCCGGTCGACGCGAAAGCCGAGGGTATCGACGCGTGGACGCCGCCGCAGCTGGAAGCGGGCTCGGCGATCGAGGGTGAGCAGGTCCTGCTCGACAGCAATATCCTCGCCGAGGGTCTGGACTTCTTCGCGCTCGGCGCGTTCTCGCTGAGCCACGACGGCAACCTGCTGGCCTACTCCGTCGACAGCTCCGGCGACGAGCGCTACACGCTGCGGATCAAGGACCTGCGCACCGGCGAGATGCTGCCCGACGAGGTGGCGGGCGCGGCCCCGGGAGCGACCTGGTCGCTGGACGGCACGCATATCTTCTATCAGACCGTCGACGAGTCCTGGCGCCCCGACACCGTGTGGCGCCACCGCGTCGGCACCGGTTCCGACGCCGATGTGACGGTGTTCCACGAGCCCGACGAGCGCTACTGGGTCAGCGTCGGCGCGACCCGCTCCGAGAAGTACCTGATGGTCTGGCTCGGTTCCAAGATCACCACCGAGGGCTGGGTCCTGGAATCGGACAACCCCGAGGGCGAGTTCCGGGTGCTGTTGCCGCGTCGCGAAGGCGTGGAGTACTCGGCCGAGCACGCGGTGATCGCGGGCGAGGACAAGTTCCTGATCCTGCACAACGATGTGGTCGACGGGGTGAAGGCCGAGAACTTCGTGCTCGCCGTCGCACCCGCCACCGACCCGTCGGACATGACGACCCTGATCGGGCATCGTGAGGACGTGCGGCTGGAGGACATCGACGCCTTCGCCAACCACCTGGTGCTCGGCTACCGGCGCGACGCGCTGCCGCGCCTCTCGGTGTGGCCGCTCACCCCGGACGGCTTCGGTGAGCTGACCGAGCTCGACTTCGGCCTCGAGTTGTTCTCCGCCGGCGCGGGTTCGAGCCCGGAGTGGGAGCAGCCGACGCTGCGCGTGGGAGTCACCTCGTTCATCACGCCGATGCAGGTGTTCGACTACGTGCCCGCCACCGGTGAGCTGTTGCTGCGCAAGGAACAGCCGGTGCTCGGCGGTTACGACGCCGACGACTACGAGCAGCATCGTGATTGGGCCGTCGCCGCCGACGGCACCCGGATCCCGATCTCGATCATCAGGCGCAGCGGGCTGCCCGACGGGCCGAAACCCACCCTGCTCTACGGCTACGGCTCCTACGAGGCCAGCATCGATCCGTCGTTCTCGGTCTCGCGGCTGTCGCTGCTCGATCGCGGCATGGTGTTCGCGGTAGCGCATGTGCGCGGCGGCGGCGAGATGGGCAGGCTCTGGTACGAGCACGGCAAGACGCTGCTGAAGAAGAACACCTTCACCGACTTCGTCTCCTGCGCGAGCCATCTCATCGACACCGGCGCGACCGCGCCCGACCGGTTGATCGCCGACGGCGGCAGCGCGGGCGGGCTGCTGATGGGCGCGGTCGCCAACCTGGCCCCCGAGCTGTTCAACGGCATCCTCGCCAACGTCCCCTTCGTCGACCCCCTCACCTCCATCCTCGATCCGTCGTTGCCGCTGACGGTGATCGAGTGGGACGAGTGGGGGAACCCGTTGGCGGACAAGGACGTCTACGAGTACATGAAGTCGTACTCGCCGTATGAGAACGTCGAGGCCAAGAACTACCCGGCCATCTTGGCCATCACCAGCCTGAACGACACCCGCGTGCTCTACGTGGAACCGGCCAAGTGGGTCGCCAAGCTGCGCGCCACCAAGACCGGCGACAACGAGGTGCTGCTGAAAACGGAGATGACGGCGGGCCACGGCGGGGTGAGCGGACGCTACGAGAAGTGGAAGGAAGTCGGCTTCGAGTACGCGTGGGTGCTCGACCGAGTAGGTCTCGCGGACGCGTGATCGAAATGGGCCCCGGCTTCGGCCGGGGCCCATTTCTTTGTCAGGGCAGGGGTTTCGGGGTGAGGAGTTTGCCGAGCAAGGTGGTGAGCTGGGTGCGTTCGGCGCCGGTCAGGGCGGCGAAGGTGTCGTCGAGGAAGGCCGGGGTAGCGGCCTCGACGCGGTGTAGGCGGTCGCTTCCCTCGGGGGTGAGGGTGACGGCGTAGGAGCGGCGGTCGAGCGGATTGCGTTCGCGCCGGACATATCCCGAGGATTCGAGATCGTCGCAGACGGTCACCATCACGCTGCGGTCGATGCGCAATTCCTCGGCGAGGGCCTGCTGGGAGCAGGCGCCGACCTCGGCGAGCATCTTCAGCACCAGGTGCTGGCCGACGCCGAGGCCCTGCGCGCTCGCGTGCGCTTCCGCCGCGCGCGCGACCGCCGTCGATGCCCGGCACAGGGCGATGTCGGGCCGTTCGGCGGCGAGCTGGGGGAAATAGGTGGGCTTGGGCGGCATGCGATCCATTAAATCATCTGTGAACAGATTGTTTGACGGCAGACGGTTAGCGCTCTACCGTCTGAATCGTCTGAGCACAGATTGTCCGCTGCCAGACGATTCCTGCGTGGCACGAGGAGCGCCCATGACTCTCGATCTGACCCCGGACCAGCTGCTGTCGACCACCCGCGCGGTGCGCAAACGGCTCGACTTCGATCGGCCGGTGCCCCGCTCGCTCATCGAAGAGTGCGTCGACCTGGCCACGCAGGCGCCGACCGGGCGCAACCGCCAGCGCTGGCACTACCTGGTGGTCACCGACAAGGCGCGACGTGGCGAGCTGGCCGATATCTTCCGGCGCTCGCTGCCGCTCAGCCAGGGGACACCCCTCACCGCACGTGACGCGGAGCGGATGAATGTGTCCCCGCGCTCCACCGAGCGCGTCTTCGACGGCTTGCGCTACCTGAATGCCAATATCCACCGGGTGCCCGCGTTCGTCATCCCGGCGGTGGAGGGTCGTACCGATCGCGCCTCGGTGGAAGTCCAAGCGGGCACGTGGGGCTCGATCCTGCCGTCGGTGTGGAGCTTCATGCTGGCCGCGCGGGCTCGCGGATTGGGCACCGTGTGGACCACCGCGCAGGCACCCCTGGAACGGGAACTCGCCGCGGTGCTCGGTGTGCCGTACGACGAAGTCATGCTGGCGGCGTTCCTGCCGCTCGCGTTCACCATCGGGACCGATTTCAAACCCGCGGTGCGGGTGCCGCGCGAGGAGGTATTGCACTGGCAGGGGTGGTGAGTGGTGCGCCGAAATTCGTCGGGGCGTCATCGGGGCAGCACGCCTGCGTCACCTCGGGCTGCCACCGTTGGTGCATGAACGCTGAGTTGATCGTTTCGGTGTCGGGGATCCGGGATACGACTCGCGATGCCGCGATCGAATTCGCCGGGGAGATGGACGCGCGCGGCGTGCGGCTGTCGTTGCTGGTCGCGCCGCGTTTGAAGGGCAAGTATCGACTGGTCGACGATCCGGCGACGCAGTCGTGGCTGCGCGGACGTCGGCTCGAAGGCGACGCGATCGTGCTGCACGGCTACGACCAGGCCGCCACCAAGGCCCGGCGCGCGGAGTTCGCCGATCTGCCGCGGCACGAGGCGACGTTGCGGCTCAAAGCCGCTGATCGGGTGATGGAGCGGGTGGAACTGCGCACCCGGCTGTTCGCCGCGCCGCGCTGGGACGCCTCCTCCGGTGCGCTGGCGGCGCTGCCCGACGTGGGGTTCCGGATGGCCTTCGGGCTCACCAGCATGCTCGACCTGGAACGTGATGTGGCCCAACGTGCTCGGGTGTACGGGATCGGCGAAGGATTCCGGGCCGAACCGTGGTGGTGCCGGGCGCTGGTGATGGGCGCGGCGCGCACCGCTCGGCGCGGCGGAGTACTGCGCCTGGCGGTGTCGGCGGCGCAGTTGCAGCGGTCGGGGCCGCGCCAGGCGATGTTCGACGCGGTCGATCTCGCGCTCTATCACGGCGCCCACAGCGACGTATACCGCTGGGAGCCCTACTCGGCGGCCAGGGCTGCCTGACCGGGCCGCCGCCGCGCGTGGAATGGCGATCAACGCGCGGCGGTGGCCCAGATACCTCCTTACGCGATTTATCATTCATCAGTTGATCGAGTGGTTTCCGCTAGTTGTGTAAACGCAGCAGGAGGCAGCGCTGATGACGGGCACCGCGACGAAAGCCGCGACTACGACGAAATATCTGTCCTGGGTGACCTTGGCGCTGATGACCACGAGTTCGGTGGCCAGTCTTCGATCGGCGCCCACCATGGCCGTCTACGGATTGGCCTGCGTATTCCTTTACGTCATTCCCGCGATTCTGTTTCTGATGCCGACCTCGCTGGTCGCCGCGGAACTCGCGTCGGGATGGCAGGGCGGGGTGTATCAATGGGTCAGCGAGGGGTTGAGTAAGCCGCTCGGATTCCTTGCCGTCTGGTGCCAATTCGCCATGACGATTTTCTACTATCCGAGTTTGCTCGCTTATGTAGCAAGCACTTTCGCGTACATCATTCATCCGTCGCTGGCGTCCAACGGTCTCTATGTGGCGATCGTGATCATCACTGTGTATTGGGCCGGGGTGTACGTGTCCTCGCAGGGGACGAAAACGGTGGCAGGCCTGTCGAGTATGGGCCTGGTGATCGGCACCCTGATTCCCGGCACGCTGTTGGTCGTACTCGGCCTGGTGTTCCTCGCGCAGGGTAATCCTTCTGCCGCGCCGATGAATTCGGACCATCTGCTGCCCGCGTGGGCCGGTCTGGCGAGCCTCGTGCTGATCGTGAACAACTTCCTGTCCTACGCGGGCATGGAGATGAACGCGGTGCATGTGTCATCGCTGAAGAACCCGGCCAAGGAATTCCCGAAGGCGATGTTCCTCGCCATGGGCCTGGTGCTGGTGATCTTCATCCTGCCCGCGCTGGCGATCAGCTGGGTCGTCCCCTCGGCCAGCTTGAGTCTCACCGCGGGCGTGATGCAGGCCTTCGACGCCTTCTTCAGCCATTTCGGAATCGGCTTCCTCACCCCGATCGTCGGCATCGCGCTGGTGGCCGCCGCGGTCGGCGGGATGCTGACCTGGCTGGCCGGACCGTCGAAGGGGCTGTTGCTGATCGGGCGCAGCGAGGGGTATCTGCCACCGTTCCTGACCCGGCTCAACAAGCACGGCGTGCAGCAGAACATGCTGGTGGCCCAGGGCGTGTTCACCACGTTCATCGCGTTGCTCTACGCCTTCATCCCCAATGTCTCCAGCGCGTACTGGATTCTGTCGGTGATCACCACGCAGGTGTATCTGATCATGTATGTGCTGATGTTCGCCGCGGCCGCCAAGCTGCGCAGAGATCATCCGGAACACCCGCGCGGCTATCGGGCGCCCGCGCTGATGGCGCTGTGCGCGCTCGGCGCGGCCTCCTCGATCGCCGCGTTCACGATCGGCTTCGTGCCGCCCTCGCAGTTCGGCTCGGGCAGTCCGTGGGTGTACCTGCTCATCGTCGGTGGCGGTCTCGGCATCGTCGGGCTGCTCATTCCGTACCTGTTCTACCGAAACCGCAGGGAGAGTTGGAAGTTCGACGTACCGGAAGGGCAGCAGGCATGACGACCGGAGACGCCCCCGAGCGCAAGCGACGTTGGATCTACATCACGACCGGTGTGCTGCTCGTGGTGTTCGCCCTGATCGGGCTCCTCACCTTCAGCGCGATCCGCGAGAGCACGCAGGCAACCGCGAAGGCCGAGCAGTTGCACAACAATCTGGTGGCCGCGGGTCTGCCCGCGCCGGAGACGAAGGTGATCGCCGACGCGCTCGGGGAGGACGGCGGGTCGGTCTGCCAGGACCCGAGTTCGCCGATGATCAAGGCGAAATACCAGGCCTCGATCACCAACGGCGCGGCCGGGCCGGGGCAGCGTCCGGTGATCGGCCCGCGCGATACCGCCGAGGCGGTGGCGATCACGATCGCCACCTATTGCCCGGATCGTCTGCAGGACTACCTTTCGCATCTCGAAACCCTGAAGCTGGACGACACCACGAAGTGAGGCCCGAAGATGACCGACGATGTGACGGCGCTGCGCGGCAAGGTTTCCGGACTGATGGGACAGGCGAAAAAGGATCTGGCCCAGCTCGTTTCGTTCAAATCAGTCGCCGACCCGCGCCAGTTTCCGCCGGAAGGCTGTGAGCAGACGGCGCAGTGGGTGGCCGACGCGTTCGCCGCGGCGGGATTGACCGAGGTCGGCCTGCACGAGACGCCGGACGGCAGTAAGGCTGTCATCGCGTCGAAGCCGGGGCCGCCCGGCACGCCGACGGTGCTGCTGTACTGCCACTACGACGTGCAACCCCCGCTCGACGATGCCGCGTGGAAGACGCCGGTCTGGACGCTGACCGACAAGGACGGGCGCTGGTACGGGCGCGGCGCGGCCGATTGCAAGGGCAATATCGTCACCCATCTCACGGCCCTGCGCGCGATCGGACCCGACTTCCCGATCGGGATCAAGGTGGTGGCGGAGGGTTCGGAGGAGCAGGGTACCGGCGGCTTGGAGAAGTTCGTCGTCGCCGATCCCGAACTGCTGCGATCGGATGCGATCGTGGTCGCCGACTGCGGCAACTTCGCTGTCGGGGTGCCGACGTTCACCCAGACCCTGCGCGGGATGGTGAATGTGGTGCTGACGGTGAAAACCCTCGAGGGTCCCATGCATTCGGGGATGTTCGGCGGACCGGCGCCGGACGCGCTCGCCGCGATGATCCAGCTGCTGTCGTCGTTGCGCGATGCCGAGGGCAACACCACGATCGATGGGCTCACCGGCGATCAGAAGTGGGCGGGTGCGCAGTATCCGTCGGCGGACTTCCGATCGGACGCGGGTGTGCTCGACGGTGTCGACCTGCTCGGCGACGGAACCGTGTCCGACCTGCTGTGGGCGCGGCCCGCACTCACCGTGCTGGGCATGGACGTGCCCGCGGTGGTCGGGTCGTCGGCGGCGATCCAGCCGAGCACCCGCGCCCGGCTCAACCTGCGCATTCCGCCGGGTACTGAGCCGAAGCAGGCCTGTGACCTGCTGGAGAAGCACCTGCGCGCGCACGTGCCGTGGAACGCCGAACTCGACATCGAGGTCGAGGCGCTCGGCGAGCCGTTCGTCGCGTCCACACAGGGCCCCGCCCGCTCGGCCATGGAAAAGGCGATGGCGACCTCCTACGGTCGCGACGTGACGACCGAAGGGCAGGGCGGGTCGATCCCGTTGTGCAACGTCTTCGCTGACACCTACCCGGAGGCCGAGATCATGCTGATCGGGGTGGAGGAACCCAAGTGCCTGATCCACGCGCCCAACGAGAGCGTGGACCCCAGCGAGATCGAGCACATGGCACTGGCCGAAGCGCTGTTCCTGACCAGCTACCGCGCCTGAGCACATCCCGATGAGGAAGGTCATCCCGTCACGGACGTGCGTCGATTCGACCTGGTCGCGGCGGTGCTCGCCGAGAATTCGCCGACACGGATTAGGTTCAGCTACTGCGGCGAGGGTGGCATTCGCGAAGGTCGTGGTGGCCGCATCGGAAGGTGGGCCATGAGCAACGAGTGGATTCGCGCGGGCGCCGGGACCCTGTTCGCGAGCGCGGTACTGGCAGCGGGAACGGTGACCGGCGTAGGTTCGGCCGCCGCGCAGACCGGTGGGATCAGCCTCGTCGGGGAGGCGCACACCAACTGCTCCTTCACCCTCACGCTGACCAATTACACCAATTCGCGCAACTATCAACCGGATTGGTGGTTCGAGGCCGAGAACGACCCGGCGATGGTGAACGCCACCGGCCCCGTCGCGGACATGCCGCCGCCGTGGCGCGCGGTGAACGGCGTTCCGTGGCCGATCGCCCGGTGGGTCGGTGATCCGCCGCTGACCTCGGGGGTGGCCGACGGCGTTCCGGTCTTCAACCCTCCCACGGTGGGCTACAACCGCAATGCCCAGCCCGCCGGGGAAGTGACCGCACGGACCGTCGACCTGCGCGCGGTGCCCGACATGCCGACTCCGGTGGACAACAAGCTCACGCTCTACTACCGGGTGAAGACCGGGCCGAGCGCACCGGATCGGCTGCCCACTCCGCAGCAACTGGTCGTCGAGGGCTGCACCTCCGGCGGCGGCAGCAGTAGCGGTTCGGGCAGTTTCGGATCGTCGATCCCGGCGCCCTGACCTAGAAGTGGCCCTGGTCCTCGGGGTCGATCACCCGGAATTCTGTGCCGGCCGGCGCCATGTCGCTCAATCGACCGAAGTAGATGCCTTGCGCGGACGGCTCGACGATGCCGAAGTGGATGGGGATCGCGGTGCGCGGATTCACCGCGCGCAGGTAGTCGACGGTGTCCCAGATCCGCATCCACGGGGCGACGGCCGGGATGGCGAGCACGCCCACCGGGACCGGCGGCACCCACAGCGAGTCGCCGGGGTGGACCAGCTGGGCGGGGTCCGAAGCGGTGCCGAGCTGGAAGACGGTGTTGTCGACCACCGGGATCTCCGGATGGATCACCGCGTGCCTGCCACCGCCGCCGGTGATCTGTAACTCGCCGATATCGAGCACCTGACCAGCCGAAACCGGCTCCCAGCCCTCGCTGCGCTGCTGCGCGGTCTGCGGATCCGACAGCAGGCGGGCACCGGGATTGTGCTCGATGAGCTCGCCGATCCGGTTCGGATCGATGTGGTCGGGGTGCTGGTGCGTCACCGCGATCGCGTCCAAGCCGGTGATGCCCTCGAACCCGTGCGCGAAGGTGCCGGGGTCGAACAGCACTTTTACGCCGTGCAGTTCCACGAGGATGCAGGAATGTCCGAAGTGGGCGATGCGCATACCCGATGCTAAGCCGCCGTGACCCCGGAACGCGGGCACGACGTCGGTGTCAACTAGGATTTCTGAGGTAACCCACACACCACTTGAGGAGCAACGCGTGGCACGAGTCGTGGTCGAGGTCATGCCGAAGGCCGAGATTCTGGACCCCCAGGGGCAGGCCGTGGTCGGCGCGCTCCCGCGTTTGGGATTCGCCGGGATCTCGGATGTGCGGCAGGGCAAGCGATTCGAGCTCGAGGTGGACGACAGTGTGTCGGACGCCCAGCTCGAGCAGATCGCCGAGGCGCTGCTGGCGAACACGGTGATCGAGGACTGGAAGGTCGTTCGGGTCTCGTGAGCGCTCGCATTGGCGTTATTACTTTCCCCGGCACGCTCGACGATGTCGACGCCGCTCGCGCGGTTCGGTTGGCCGGCGCCGAGGCTGTGAGCCTGTGGCATGCCGATGCCGATATCAAGGGTGTCGACGCTGTCATCGTGCCCGGTGGATTCTCCTACGGGGACTACCTGCGGTGCGGGGCGATCGCACGGTTCGCACCGGTGATGGGCGAGGTCGTGCGCGCCGCCGGACAGGGGCTGCCGGTGCTCGGTATCTGCAACGGCTTCCAGGTGCTGTGCGAAGCCGGGCTGCTGCCGGGCGCGCTGACCCGCAATGAGGGACTGCACTTCATCTGCCGCGACGAGTGGTTGAAGGTCGAGGGGACCGATACCGCGTGGAGCTCGCGGTATGAGCCGGGCGCGCAGATCCTTGTTCCGCTGAAGTCGGGCGAGGGGCGTTTCCAGGCTTCGGAGAAGGTGCTCGACGAGCTCGAAGGCGAAGGTCGCGTGGTGTTCCGGTACGCGGGTGAGAACCCGAACGGATCGCAGCGCGGGATCGCCGGGATTTCCTCGGCCGACGGGCGGATCGTCGGTTTGATGCCGCACCCCGAGCACGCCACCGAGGCATTGACCGGGCCCAGCGACGACGGTCTCGGAATGTTCTTCTCGGTGATCGATAGTTTTGTCGGGGCCTGATAACTCGGTAGTCCCCGTTCGACACTAGAGAGTGTCGATGATGTCGAAGTCGACCCCGTTCGCCATTGCCAGGTGGGCGGGGCCGACTGCTTGATTGCCCAGGAAACCCCGGCGGATGGCCGGTCCGTCCAGCACCAGACCGGTTTCCGTCGCCGCGGAGATGGTTTCCACGTCGAGGGTGCCCGTTGCTTCGGACATGGCGTTCAGCAGGTGGATCGCTTCGTAGGTGGAGTTGCTGAACGTGGTCAGCGCCGGCGCGAATCGGCCCTGGTGGCGGTGGTAACGGGCGCGCCGGGATCGGCCCTCGGCGGTGTTGCTGTCGAGGAAGAAGCTCGAGGCCACGTAGAGGTTGGTGTTCGCCGACGGGCCCGCGCTGAGTAGGACGTTCTCGTCGACCGCCGGGCTCAGGCGGGGCATCACGGCGGGAAGGCCGGTGGCGGTGAACTGCCGGTTGAAGCGGGCCGTGTCGGCGCCGACCATGAGGATCAGGACGGCATCGGCGAGCAGCAGCGTGGGGTTCTCCAGGAAACGGCGGAAATCGGTGGTGCCGAGGGGGACATAGTGCTCGAGGATGATGTCGTACGGGTTGGGCAGGGTCCGGCGCAGGGCGCGAGCTGTTCGGCGCGGCCAGATGTAGTCGTTGCCGATCACCGCCCAGCGACGCACCCCCAATTCGCGCGCCATCCAGGCCGCCGCGGGAACTGTTTGGTGGTCGGGGTGTTCGCCGACCAGTAGGACGCCGGGGCGTTCGTCGGGCAGGCCCTCGTGATCGGTGGCGTAGAGATAGGGGACGCGGGCGTCCACGGCCGTGGCGACCGCCCGGCGCACCGCGGAGGTGTGCCAGCCGGTGATCGCACCGACCATTCCGGTGGCCAGGAAGGCCTGAACCTCGGCCGCTACCTCGTGTGGTTCGCGACCGCCGTCGATGGTGGTGAGGCGTATTTCTCGGCCGAGAATTCCTGTGCCGCTATTGATTTCGTCTACAGCCAGGGAAATCGCGGCGGTACACGATGGTGCGATGATCCCACCGGGGCCCTGCGTGGGGACGATCGAGAGAATCTCGACCGTTTCCTCCCGGCTCTGACCGTAGAAAGGCACTCTGTACTCTATCGCCTAGCGCGAACAGGATTGTTCTAATGAATTTCTCGGCAGGTGGGAATGCAATCGGTGTCCATCACAAGTGGGTATTCCACGCTGCACGGGGCCCTGCGCTCCGCGGAGCGAAACTGGGTAGGTCGGCTCGAATCGGCGCTGTCGGCTGACAATCTCACGGCCGACCACTGGGCGATCCTGTCGCAGTTGTCCACCGACGACGGGATGACGATGTCGGAACTGGCCGCCCAGGCGCGGCTGGCCCCGTCCTCGGCCACCCGGCACGCGGACAATCTGGCCGAACGCGGGCTGATCTTCCGGGTCGCCGCCACCGACGATCGGCGTCGGATCCTGATCGGGCTGAGCAGCCTCGGCGCCAAACTGGCCGCCAGGATCCGCGCGCAGGAAAAGCTCGCGGAGGACGAACTGCGCTCGCGCCTCGGAATTCGCCGCTACGGCGAATTACTGGCCGCGCTCGCGGTTGTCGCCGAACGCGACGACTGATCCGAGCGCGGTATTCCGGGGCGGGATGCCGGGGCGCGGCATCGTGCCTAGGATCGCAGGATGCCGGTTTCCTTGACAGCGGCCACGGCCAGCGGATTGTGTGCCTTCATCGATGCGTCACCCTCGCCGTTCCATGTGTGTGCGACGGTGGCGGCCGAGCTGGACGGCAACGGGTTCACACCGTTGACCGAGGCGTCGGCGTGGGACGACGCGGGCGGCAAACACTATGTGGTGCGCGGTGGTTCGCTGATCGCGTGGGCTGATTACGACGCGGTGCCCGCCGCTCCCTTCCGGGTGGTCGGCGCGCATACCGACAGCCCCAATCTGCGGGTGAAGCAGCATCCGGACCTCGCGGGGTCCGGATGGCAGCTGGTCGGGCTGGAGCCGTACGGCGGGGCCTGGCTGAACTCCTGGCTGGACCGGGAGCTCGGTCTCTCGGGGCGGCTCAGTGTGCGCGAGGGCGCGCGGATGCGCGATGTGCTGGTGCGCATCGACGAGCCGATCCTGCGGGTGCCGCAGTTGGCCATCCACCTGTCCGAGGACCGTCGCGGGGTCACCCTCGACCCGCAACGGCACGTGAACGCGATCTGGGGGATCGGCGACGCACCCGCGTCGTTCCTGGACTTCGTCGCCGAGCGGGCCGGGGTCGACGGCGCCGATGTGCTCGGCTGGGAACTCATGACCCACGACCTCGCGTCGAGCACGATCGTCGGCCGCGATCTCGATCTGGTGAGCGCGCCGCGGCTCGACAACCAGGGCACCTGCTACGCCGGATTGCAGGCGTTCCTCGCGGCCGCCGACGAGCCGGGAGCGGCGACGGCGGTGCTGGTGATGTTCGACCACGAGGAGGTCGGGAGCCAGTCCGACCGTGGGGCGCAATCGGATCTGCTGCCCGCGGTGCTGGAGCGGATCGTGCTGGCCCGCGGTGGCGGGCGTGCCGATTACCTTGCCGCGCTCGCCGGTTCGGTGGTCGCCTCCGGCGACATGGCACACGCGACGCACCCGAACTATCCGGACCGGCACGAGCCCGCGCACCGCATCGAGGTCGGCGGTGGACCGGTGCTCAAGGTGAATCAGAACCTGCGCTACGCCACCGACGCGGCGGGCGCGGGCGCGTTCGCGCTCGCCTGCGCGCAGGCCGACGTGCCGCTGCAGCGCTATGTCCACCGCGCCGACCTGCCGTGCGGCTCGACCATCGGCCCGATGACGGCCGCCCGCACGGGGATGTCGACCGTCGATGTCGGCGCACCCCAGCTCGCCATGCACTCGTGCCGCGAACTCATGGGCGCGGCCGATGTGCCCGCCTATGCCTCGGCTCTCGCGGCGTTCCTGACCCCGGAAGCGACGGACTGACCGGCTCGGCCCGGCTCAGTTCGTCGCGAGTTCCGAGGTAGCCGAAGGCTTCCGGGCCGGGCGGTAGGTGATCACCGCGAAGACGATCACGGCGAACGTGGTCCACACATAACTGCTGCCGATGATCTGCTGCCACCAGGCCCAGGCGAGTTCCTTGTCGCCCGAATGCGGCAGAACCCACTGCGGGCCGACGATGAACATCAGTGTGAACAAGATGACGACAGTGGTGAAGGCGCGAGAGCGGCGGCGCACGGCCAGGCTCACGGCGACGACCAGCGCGGGCGCCACCCAGACCCAGTGATGCGACCACGACACCGGCGAGACCAACAACACCGCGGCCGCGTTCACCAGCAGCGCGCCGACATCGTTGCCCGCGCCGATCAGGCGGTACATCCAGACCGAGGCCAGCGCGATCGTCAGCGCGGACAGGCCGAGCCACAGGCCCGTCGCCAGCGATTCGTCCATGCCGAGGCGGAACAGCGTGCCCTTGATCGACTGGTTGCCCGCGAAGTAGGGGGTGCCGATGCGGCCGGTGTCGGAGACGGTGTGGAACCAGTATTCGACCGAGTCCTTCGGGAACAGCAGGAAGCCGACGCCCACCGCGGCCGCGGCCGACGCGACCATGGTGGCCGCGGCCTTCCAGTCTCGGCGGAGCAGGAAATACAGCAGGTAGCCGGCCGGAATCAGCTTGATCGACACCGTGATGCCGATCAGCATCCCGCGTGGCCAGAACGGCTTGCGCACGAGAATGTCGAGGGTGACCGCGGCCATCAGGATCAGGTTGATCTGGCCGAAGTTGAAGGTCTGGCGGACCGGTTCGAGGAACTGGGCCAGGCCGAGCCCGGCGATCAACACGGTGAGGACCGAGATCCGGTCGAGCTCGGGACGCACGCGAATCAGGACCAGCCACAGCACGATCGCCAGGCTCGCCAGCGAGGTCGACAGGACGACGACCTCGGCGACCACCAGCGGCATCAGGGCCAGTGGGACGAAGAACATCGCGGCCAGCGGGGGATAGGTGAACGGCAGGCCGAGGCCGTGGACCGGCGGCATCGGGCCGTAGAGGTCGCCGCCGTCGAGCCACACCCGCGCGCCGTTGCGGTAGACCTGCAGGTCGATGAACCCGTGCCACCAGTGCGCGAGAAGCGCGACGGCCGCGGAGACGACGAACAATCCGACGGCCGCGGTCAGCCGGCGTCGTTGGCGCTCCAGATGGCCGGGATCGGGAATACGCGGCTCGACCTGCTCGGCAACCCCCGGACTTTCGTTCACGGCGCCAGAGTAACGGGTACTCCGATGCCCCAACCGCAAGTGTGACCAGACCGAATCCGGCCACCTCCCCAGCGTGAGGGCAGTACGGGCGGCAGGCGGCTACCCAGCAACCATTAGACTCTGCAGATCAAGTTCCCCCCGGCCGAAAGGACCCTGGTCTCCCGTGACACTGCAGGTCGACACCGTCGCTACCGCCGCAGCCACCCCGGATGCTCCGCAGCCGTACAAGGAACTCGGTCTCAAAGACGACGAGTACGCCCGCATCAAGGAAATTCTGGGCCGTCGGCCCACCGATGCCGAGCTGGCGATGTACTCGGTGATGTGGAGCGAGCACTGCTCCTACAAGTCCTCCAAGGTGCACCTTCGCTACTTCGGTGAAACCACCACCGACGAGATGAAGGCCTCCATGCTGGCCGGGATCGGCGAGAACGCCGGCGTGGTCGATATCGGCGACGGCTGGGCCGTCACCTTCAAGGTGGAGAGCCACAACCACCCCTCCTACGTGGAGCCGTATCAGGGCGCGGCCACCGGCGTCGGCGGCATCGTGCGCGACATCATGGCCATGGGCGCGCGCCCGATCGCGGTGATGGACCAGCTGCGCTTCGGCGCGGCGGACGCCCCCGACACCCGTCGCGTGGTCGACGGTGTGGTGCGCGGCGTCGGCGGTTACGGCAACTCGCTCGGCCTGCCCAATGTCGGCGGCGAGACCGTCTTCGATGCCTCCTACCAGGGCAACCCCCTCGTGAACGCGCTGTGCGCGGGCGCGATGCGCGTGGAAGACCTGCACCTGGCCTTCGCCTCGGGCAACGGCAACCGGATCATCCTGTTCGGTGCGCGCACCGGCCTCGACGGCATCGGCGGCGTGTCCGTGCTCGCCTCGGACTCCTTCTCCGGCGACGAGTCCGGCACCGGCCGCAAGAAGCTGCCCGCCGTACAGGTGGGCGACCCGTTCACCGAGAAGGTGCTCATCGAGTGCTGTCTCGACCTGTACGCGGCCGGGCTGGTCGTCGGCATCCAGGACCTCGGCGGCGCCGGGCTGTCCTGTGCCACGTCCGAACTCGCCGCGGCGGGCGACGGCGGCATGCACATCGACCTGACCAGGGTCCCGCTGCGCGCCAAGAACATGACCCCCGCCGAGATCCTGTCGAGTGAATCGCAGGAGCGCATGTGCGCGGTCGTGACGCCGGAGAACGTGGACGCGTTCATGGCCGTCTGCAAGAAGTGGGACGTGCTGGCCACCGACATCGGTGAGGTCACCGACGGCGACCACCTCGTCATCACCTGGCACGGCGAGACCGTGGTGGACGTGCCGCCGCGCACCGTCGCCCACGAGGGCCCGGTCTACGAGCGCCCCGTGCAGCGTCCCGACACCCAGGACGCGCTGATCGCCGACACCACCGCCACCCTGACCCGGCCGAAGACCGGCGACGAGCTGCGCGAGACCTTGTTCACGATGATCGCCAGCCCGCAGCTGTGCAGCCGCAAGTGGATCACCGAGCAGTACGACCGCTACGTGCGCGGCAACACCGTGCTGGCCGAGCACGCCGACGCGGGCGTCGTCCGCATCGACGAGTCCTCCGGCCGCGGCATCGCCCTGGCCACCGACGCGTCGGGCCGCTACACCAAGCTCGACCCGTACACCGGTGCGCAGCTGGCGCTGGCCGAGGCGTTCCGCAATGTCGCCACCACCGGCGCCACCCCCAAGGCCGTCACCAACTGCCTGAACTTCGGTTCGCCGGAGGATCCGGGCGTGATGTGGCAGTTCCAGCAGGCCGTGCGCGGTCTCGCGGATGGTTGTGCGGCGCTGGGCATTCCGGTGACCGGCGGCAACGTGAGCTTCTACAACCAGACCGGCAAGGACGCCATCCTGCCAACCCCGGTGGTCGGCGTGCTCGGCGTGATCGACGATGTGCACCGCCGCATCCCGACCGGCCTCGGCCTCGAGCCGGGCGAGTCGCTGATCCTGCTCGGCGAGACCCGCGACGAGCTGGACGGCTCGATCTGGTCGCAGGTGGTCCACGATCACCTCGGTGGCGTGCCGCCGCAGGTCGACTTCGCCCGTGAGCAGTTGCTCTCGGAGGTGCTCACCTCGGGTTCGCGCGACGGCATGATCTCCGCCGCGCACGACCTGTCCGAGGGTGGTCTGGCGCAGACCGTCATCGAGGCGGCGCTGGCAGGCGAAACCGGCTGCCGCATCGTGCTTCCCGAGGGTTCGGACCCGTTCGTGCAGCTGTTCTCCGAGTCGGCGGGGCGCGTGCTCGTCGCGGTGCCACGTTCGGAGGAGACCCGGTTCACCAAGATGTGCGACGCGCGGCAGCTGCCGTGGGTGCGCATCGGCGTGGTGGACCAGGGTTCGGATTCGGTCGAGGTGCAGGGGCAGTTCTCCGTGACACTCGCCGAATTGCGAGAGGCATTCGAAGGCACGCTGCCTAAGCTGTTCGGAGCGCATACCGCCTGATCGATCGGACGAGGAGTCGAGCTTGACCACTGAGAGTACGGGCTCGACTTCTCTGTCCGCGGCGCGCGAGGACCCCGCGCACAACAACCTCTTCGTCAGGGGAATTCACCTGGTGGAGAGGTTTTTTCATCCGAATTACGTCGGCCTGGTCGTGGCCACGATGTTCTTCGGACTGTCGCTGACGCCCTCGCTGCTGCCGCGTGACTGGTTCTTCCAGGGACTGCTCAGCGGGATCAACGCGACGATCGGCTACGGGCTCGGCTGCGCGCTGTCCTGGATCTGGCGCAAGTGGATCGCGCCCCGGATCACCTGGCCCGCCCAGGTTTCCTCGGCCTGGAGCCGGCGGCCCGGCTGGCTGCTGGTGGCGGTGAAGGGCGCGATCGTGGTGGCGTGCCTGGTCTTCGCGGTGCTGATGAGCATCAAGTCCTCGCAGTGGCAGCGCCAGATCACCGATCTGATGGGCATGGAACCGGTGTCCGACGCCGGGTATCCGCGCACGGTGTTGCTGGGCGCGGTGGTGGTGGGTCTGCTGATCTGGATCTCGCGTCTGGTGGTTCGGCTGGTCCGCACGGTGGCGCGAGCGCTGAACCAGTGGGTGCGGATTCCGGCTTCGTTCGCGCGGCCGCTCGGGGCGATCGTCGTGCTGGTGGCCGCGGTGCTGTTGTTCAACGGTGTGTTGGCGAAAGGCTTCTTCGCCGTGGCCAACTCGGCGTTCAGCGCGCGCAACAGTCATACCTCGCCGAACGCGGTCCAGCCGACGCTGCCCGAACGTTCCGGCAGTCCCGAGTCGTTGGCCAAGTGGGAAACGCTGGGGTCGGAGGGCCGATGGTTCGTGGCGAACGCGCCGACCGCCCTGGCGATCGGTGAGGTCACCGGAAAGCCCGCGCGCGAACCGATCCGGGTCTACGCGGGCCTGGAATCCGCGGACGGCGTCGAGGCGCAGACCGATGTGGCCGTCGCCGAACTGGAGCGCACCAAGGCTTTCGAACGCGAAGTGCTCGTGGTGATCAGTACCACCGGCACCGGCTGGGTCGACACGGCCAGCGCCGAGGCGGTCGAGCTGATGTTCAACGGCGACACCGCGCTGGTGGCGACCCAGTACTCGTATCTGCCCAGCGCGCTGTCGTTCCTGTCCGACCGGGACAAGTCGATGACCATGGGGCGCACGCTGTTCGACAAGGTGTACGACCGCTGGTCGGCGCTGCCCGAAGACGCCAGGCCCAAGCTGCTCGTCTACGGCGAGAGCCTGGGGTCGCAAGGCTCGGAGGGTGCGTTCTCCGGTCTGGCCGATATCCGCAACCGCACCGACGGCGTGTTGTGGGTGGGGCCGCCCAACTCCAACCGGCTGTGGTCGGAATTCGTGGTCAGGCGCGACCCCGGCACCGAGGAGATCACCCCGATCTACGCTGACGGGATGTCGGTGCGGTTCGCCGCGAGCGCCGATCAGCTCGCCCGGCCGACGCCGGTCTGGAACGACCCGCGCATCGTCTACCTGCAGCATGCCTCCGATCCGGTGGTGTGGTGGTCGCCGGATCTGCTGTTCAGCAGTCCGGACTGGTTGCGGGAGAAGCGCGGACCCGATGTGTCACCGGCGATGTCGTGGTACCCGATCGTCACGTTCTGGCAGGTGGCGGCGGATCTGCCGCGCGCGCAGACGGTTTCGGACGGACACGGTCACAACTACGGCAATCTGCTGCCCGACGCCTGGGCCGCGGTGGCCCAACCGCCTGACTACACACCGGAATTGGCGGCCCGGATCAGCGCGTTCATCGAGGAATCCATGGCCACCGAGCGTCAGTTGAAGTGACGGACCACGGGCGCCGAACCCCTCGATCGGCGCCGCGTGGCTCGGTTCACGACACCGATTTGAACGGATTGTGTTCGGCGATCAGCTGTTCCAGCCGCGCCTCGTCGATCCGGCCGATCAGTGACTGGGTCTCCTGCTGGTCGCGCACGACCTTGGCGAGGGTGAAGCAGCTGGTCACCAGGAACAGGCCCGACATCGCCAGGAACGCGCGCTGCCAGCCGTCCAACGGCAGGTAGGCGATTCCGGCGCCGGTCCCGAACAGGCTGACAGCGAAAGCGATCGCGGCCTGGGCCATGTAGGCCGAGGTGTTCTTCGGCTTGGTGTTAGTGCTCATGGTTCTCAGTGTGCTCAGCCGCGGCTTCGCGATCGCGCGTACAACTACTCGAGCGCGGTACGTAGTTTGTGAGCGGCTCCGCAGTGACAAATCCGGTGATTGTCGGTAGCGGCGGCCATACTGAGGCGGTGACCGAGCGCGCTTCGACTTCTGCGATGCTGCGTGCGCGCGGCGGCGTTGTCGTGCGGCGCGTGGAGGCCGTGGTCGATCTGAATTACGTCGGATTGGTGCTGGCGACGCTGTTCTTCGGGCTGTCGGTGACGCCATCGCTGGTACCGCGCGACTGGCTGTTCCAGGGTCTGATCAGCGGGATCAACGCCGCGATCGGGTACGGGCTCGGCTGTGTGCTCGAATGGGTGTTCCGGCGGTGGGTGCGGTCTCGGATTCCGATTCCGAGCCCGTCCGATCGGGTGCGATACGTGCTCAAGGCGACCTTGCTGGTGGGGTGTGCGCTGGTCGCTGCGGTGATGCTGGTGCAGTCGGCGCGGTGGCAGCGTGAGATCACCTCGCTGATGGGGATGGCCGGGACCACCACGCCCGCGTATCTGCGCACCGGGCTGCTCAGCGTGGCGGTCGGGGTGGCCGTGGTGGCCGCGTATCGGACGGTGCGCGTGCTGGTGCTCGGGCTGGCTCGTCAGCTCAATCGGTGGGTGCGGGTGCCGCGAGAACTGGCGCCGGCCGCCGGGTTGCTGGTGCTGGTCGTTCTCACGGTGACGATCGTCAACGGCGTCGCCTCGCAGGCGTTCTTCGCAGTGGCCAACTCGGCGTTCAGCGTGCGCAACGACCGGACCACGCCGCACGCGGTGCAGCCGGTCGCGCCGGAGCGTTCGGGGAGTCCTGAGTCGCTCGCGCCGTGGCAGACGCTGGGGTTCGAGGGGCGGTGGTTCGTGTCCAACGGTCCGAGCGCGGCCGCGATCACCGAGGTGACGGGGAAACCGGCGCGCGAACCCGTTCGGGCGTACGTGGGGTTGGAGTCGATGGCCAAGGGGCAGACGGCGGCGCAATTGGCCGTCGCCGAGCTCGAGCGGACCCGCGCCTTCGATCGTGCGGCGATGGTGGTGGTCACGACTACCGGAACCGGGTGGGTCAACGGGATGGCCGCGGCGGCCGTGGAATACCTCTACGGCGGTGATACGGCGATCGTCGCGACCCAGTTCTCGTATCTGCCCAGCGTGCTCTCGTTCCTGTCGGACCGGGAGAAGGCGGCCTCGGCCAGCCGGGAGCTGTTCGACGCGGTGTACGCGCGATGGTCGGCGCAGCCGGAAGGGCATCGGCCGAAGCTGTTCGTCTACGGGGAGAGTCTCGGTTCGCAGGGGTCGGAGGAGGCCTTCGACGGGCTGGCCGAACTGCGCGAGGAGGTCGATGGCGCATTGTGGGTCGGCCCGCCGAACTCGAATCGGCTGTGGCGGCAGTTCGTCGATCGCCGCGATCCGGGCTCGCCCGAGGTGGCGCCGGTGTACGCGGACGGGCTCGTGGTTCGCTTCGCCGATGACGCGACGGATTTCGACAGTGCGGAGCCGTGGCGCGAACCTCGCATCGCCTACCTGCAACATCCCTCCGACCCGATCGTGTGGTGGTCGGCCGATCTGATCTTCACCCAACCGGATTGGTTGAGCGAGCCACGCGGTTCCGATGTGTCGACCCAGATGCGGTGGGCGCCTTTCGTGACGTTCTGGCAGGTCACGGCCGATCTCACGAACGCGCAGGGGGTCGTCGACGGGCACGGGCATCGGTACGGGAGCCTGGTTCTCGACGGATGGTTGGCCGTCGCGGCACCGCCCGGGGTGGACGGCGCTGTCATCGAAAGGATCCGTGCCGCACTGGAATCAGCGGAAACCTACGAGCGCGAGGTGAAGTGAGGCGACTCGACAGTGCTGCGGCGCTGATCCTTCCGCTGCTGTGGAGCAACCGGGTCCTGCCCGCTCTCGATCTGCCGTTGCGCGGCCGTACCGTCGCGAACGCGGCCTTCGCGACGGGATATACCAAGCTCTTTCGTGGTAGTCCGAACTGGTTGTCGCCCAGTGGTTTCCGGTGGGGACTCGGGAGCGCGGGCATCGTCCTCATCGGGTACGGCGTTGCCCTGGCTATCCCGTCCTTGCGACGTCTCCCGCTCGAAATCGCCGTCCGCGCACCAGAAACCTCGACCCTCGAATGGATAGCCCTCCACATCCCGGTCGGTACCGTCCTGGCCGAGGAAGCGATCTTCCGGGGAACGCTCGATCCCTTGCTCGCCGAGAGCGTCGGCGCACCGGCTCGCGCGATGAGCGCCGTCGACTTCGGTCTCTGGCACATCCAACCGGCGAGAGCCGCGGAAGACCCGGTACTCCCGACGGTCGCGGCCACCACGCTGGCCGGGCTCGTCTTCACCGAACTTCGCCGTCGGTCGGGCAGTGCCACCGCACCCGCGCTCCTGCATCTGGCGATCAACGCCGGGGGAGCGCTCGCGCCCACCGCAGCCCGGTGGGTCGACGGGCTGAGGCGCTAGCGCGGCTCAGGCCGTGGCGACGAAACCGGCGACGGCCTCGGTGAAGGCGTCGTTGTCGTCGCCCGCCGCGGTGTGGGCGGCCGTGCTGATCTCGGCGAGGCGGGCATGCGGTGCGAGAGCGAGGAAGGCCGCGGCGCCCTCGTCGCTGACGACATCGGACTTGCCGCCGCGGATCAGCAGGACCGGGATGGTCAGGGCCTCGGCGGCGGCCTCCATCTCGACGATGCGGGCGTCCGGGTCTTCGTTGACGTCGCTGATCAGGTCCGGGTCCCAGTGCCAGTACCAGCGACCGTCACGCTCGCGCAGATTGCGTAGGAGACCGTCGGCGTTGTCGGGGCGCGGACGGTGCGGCAGGTAGGCGGCGACGGCGTCGGCCACCTGGTCGAGGGTGTCGAAGCCGTCGCGGTGCTTGCCGAGGAAGTCCATCACGCGGCTCACGCCCGCGGATTCCGAGCGGGGCACGATGTCGACCAGAACGAGCGCGCGGATCGCGCTGCCGCCCGGTTTCGCCGTCGCGAGCAGCCCCGTGATCCCGCCCATGCTCGCCCCGACCACCACCGCGCCCGCGTCCGGTGTCGCGCCTAGCTGTTCGAGGACGGCGTGCAGGTCGCCCACCATCGCGGTCCTGCCGTAGTCGGCGGTCGGCGACCAATCGCTGTCACCGTGCCCGCGCGCGTCCACGGTGACCACCCGCATCCCCGCCGCCGCGAGCGCCCGCCCGGTCCGCTTCCACGAATACCGATTCTGTCCACCACCGTGCAGCATCACGACCAACGGGCCGTTCTCCGCACCGAAGCTGTCGGCGACCAGGGTGAGCCCGTCAGCACTGCGCAATCGCAACGTGGTCGGCTCGAGGGGACCGGTGACACTCATAGGACGAATGTACGACGCGGTCCACGTTCCGGCATCGCCGGGCATTCGATCGGTCGGCGGTGTTGCCGTGTCAGCCGGCGGACTCGGTCCCGCTCAGGTGTTCGGCGTCGCTGATGCTCGGGTGCCGGACTGTCACCGGCCCTCGGTAGCGTCTCGAGGTATGGCTGGACGGAATGTGGTCGATCCCGCGCAGGTGCGGGCGGCGGTGTTGGGTGTGGGGGAGTGGTTGCGGGATCCGGCGTTGCCGGAGCCGGGGCGGCGGGAGTTGGGGGCCGCGGTGAAGGGGACGGTGCGGGCGTTGGCGGGGAGTGCGCCGGGGCATTCGGTGGAGGTTCGGGTGCCGCCGTTCGTCGCCGTGCAGTGCATCGAGGGGCCTCGGCATACCAGGGGGAACCCGCCGAATGTGGTGGAGACCGATCCGCGGACGTGGTTGTTGCTGGCCACGGGGCTGTTGACGTTCGAGGCGGCGGCCGAGTCCGGTGCGCTGACGGCCTCGGGGACCAGGGCGGGGGAGATCGCGGGGTGGCTACCGATCGTGCCGCTGTCCGCGCACTCCGACCCGGCTGCCGGGTAGCGGCAACCGGGTCGGGGCTCAAGCGGCGGTGGTGTGCTTGCGGTGCAGGCCCTTGGAGTCGTAGTAGCGGGTGACGATCGTGCCCGCGACGACGGCGATCGTGATGCCGAGCAGCGACATCCAGATGCCGCGGTCGAGACCGGCCGCGTAGCCGGCGTCGAAGTACAGGATCGAGCGGACGCCGAGGAACACTTGGTGCATCGGCTCGAATTCGGCGAGCCACGCGAGGTAGGTCGGGGTCGCCTCGATCGGGACGGTACCGCCGGAGGACGGCAGGCCGAGGATGACGAACAGCGTCAGGTTCACCAGCAGCCCCGCGGTGCCGAGGGCGGCCAGCGTCATCAGGGCGGTCCAGCCGACCGCGATCATGGCGAGCACCGAGAACAGGAACAGGGCGAGCGGATTGTCGATCGGCATGCCGACCGCCTTGCCTACCAGCATGAACATCAGCGAGGCGATGACCGCGACCAGCGCCGAGATCCCCCACTTGATGAGCAGCGTGCGGAAGCGTGAGATCGGGGTCGGCGGATTGTGCACCGACCACGGGCCGTACTCGGTGGGGAGGAAACCGAGTTGGGAATCGACCATCGTGTGGATCACCATCGCCCCGACCATGCCTGCCAGCAGCAGGAGCAGCGAGAAGAAGAACGCCGTCAGCCCGATGCCGGTGCCGCTCGGTAGCGGACGGAAGTCCTGCTCGACCACATCGATCGGACTCTCGAGGGTGAGCATCGCCGCGCCGGACACCTGCGGCGGCGGTGCGCCCGCCGGCGTCTCGGCCAGGGTGGCCCGTACCTGCTCGGTCAATTGGCGGCCGACCTGTTTGTCGACCTCGGTCAGCGCCTGGTCGCCGATGCGCTGCATGATCCCAACGCCGTAGGCGCCCATGCGCGGGTTGGCCTGCAGGGTGATGATCGGCCGTTCCATCTCGCCGGGCACGATGCTGCCCTGACCGAGAATGCCGAGGCGTTTGCTGAAATCGCCGGGGATGACGATCGCGCCGTAGATCTGTCCGGTGCGAAGCAGCTGTTCGGACTCCGATTTTCCGACGACGTGCAGGGCTACCTTGTCGGCGGGGATACCGGCGACGAGGGCGTCCGCGACCTGCTTGCCGAAATTGACCTGCTTGGTCTGCTCGCCCGAACCCATGACGTCGCCGACATCGGAGTTGACCAGCGCGATCGGGAAGTCGTGCAGATTCTCCTCCGGGTCGGCGATATAGCCGAGATACATCACCCCGAGCAGCGCGGTGAGCAGGGTCAGCACCGCGGTCGGCGAGAGCACGATCCGAGCCCAGTGACGCCGACCGAGGATCGGTGTGGCGAACGTCGCTTCGCTTGCGGGCGTCTGCTCGGGATCACTCGGCTTCGCGCTGGTGTTCTCACTATCCGACCCGGTTCCACCGGCTGCAACGTGTGCACTGTCGTCCGTCGTCACGATCCGCACCGTAACAGCTCATTGTGGCTATCGGCGGGTTCGTGACCGGTGGATTGCTGCCGGGATGCGAGCGCGCGTAGTACCTGCCCATGAATCACCCGTAGACTGACTAGTGCCCCCAGCCCGCCCGAACAGGGAGCAAACGGTGACCGACGTCGATCCCACGATCGTCCCCACGCCCAATACCCCCGACGAGATCGAACACGACCCTCGCGAGGAGTGTGGCGTCTTCGGCGTCTGGGCTCCCGACGAAGACGTGGCCAAGCTCACTTACTACGGCCTGTACGCCCTGCAGCATCGCGGGCAGGAGGCGGCCGGAATCGCCGTTTCCGATGGTTCCCAGATCCTCGTCTTCAAGGATCTCGGCCTGGTCTCCCAGGTCTTCGACGAGCAGACCCTCGCGGCCATGCCGGGGCATATCGCCGTCGGACACTGCCGCTACTCCACGACCGGTGGAGTCACCTGGGAGAACGCGCAGCCGATATTCCGCACCACCTCGGTCGGCTCCGGCCTGGCGCTCGGCCACAACGGCAACCTGGTGAACACCGCCGAATTGGCCGGTCGCGCACGCGAACTCGGCTTGATCGGCACCGGTGTGATCGACGGCCGCCCGCAGATGACCGGCGCCACCTCCGACTCCGACATCGTCACCGCGCTGCTGGCGCACGCCTCGGCGGACTCCAGCATCGAGGCCGCCGCGATGGAGCTGCTGCCGCAATTGCGCGGCGCGTTCTGCCTCACCTTCATGGACGAGCACACCCTCTACGCCGCGCGTGACCCGCACGGTGTGCGCCCGTTGGTACTGGGCAGACTCGATCGTGGCTGGGTGGTCGCGTCCGAAACCGCCGCGCTCGACATCGTCGGCGCCGCGTTCGTCCGTGAGATCGAGCCGGGCGAGCTGCTGGCCATCGACTCCGAGGGCGTGCGCTCGATGCGCTTCGCCAACCCCGAACCCAAGGGTTGCGTCTTCGAGTACGTGTACCTGGCCCGTCCCGACACCACGATCGCCGGTCGTTCGGTGCACTCCACCCGCGTGGAGATCGGCCGCAAGCTGGCCAAGGAGCATCCGGTCGACGCCGATCTGGTGATCCCGGTGCCCGAGTCGGGCACGCCCGCCGCGGTCGGTTACGCCCAGGGCTCCGGCATTCCCTACGGCCAGGGCCTGATGAAGAACGCCTATGTGGGCCGCACCTTCATCCAGCCCAGCCAGACGATTCGTCAGCTGGGTATCCGGCTCAAGCTCAACCCGTTGAAGGAAGTGATCCGCGGCAAGCGGCTGATCGTCGTCGACGACTCCATCGTGCGCGGCAACACCCAGCGCGCGCTGATCCGCATGCTGCGCGAGGCCGGTGCGCTTGAGATCCACGTGCGCATCGCGTCGCCGCCGGTGAAGTGGCCCTGCTTCTACGGCATCGACTTCGCCTCGCGCGCGGAGCTGATCGCCAACGGCACCGGCGCCGACGACAGCTACGCCGACATGGTCGAGAACGTGCGCCGGTCCATCGGCGCCGACACCCTCGGCTACGTCTCCACCGAGGGCATGATCGCCGCCACCGAACAGCCGCGCTCGCGCCTGTGCACCGCCTGCTTCACCGGCGACTACCCGATCGAACTGCCGCCGGAGGCCGCGATCGGCAAGAACGTGCTCGAGGGGATGCTCTCGGGCAAGGCCGAGTCGAAGCTGCTCGGCGAGAACGCCAATGTGGATGCGCTCAGTCGTCCCTGACGCGCGTCGACCGTAAGACGCGTCGCACCAACACCTCCCAAGAGGGGTCGGACAGGATAAACCTGGTCGGCCCCTTTTGTGTTGTGTACGAAGGTAATTCCGGTAACCGGTAATTTCGTAAGATTAGTTCATAACATGGCGGCAATAATTCGGACCATTTGAAACTGGGCGGTAATGGTTCACCTGTACGGTCCCTCGTTATATCGCTAGCTCACCATGTAGTCGTCGCTCCTGTGATCCGGGGGCGACGACTGCGCGGCGTTCGAGAATGGGACCTGATGTTGAACAAGGCACGAAGCATGCGCGCGAAACGAATTGCCGCGGTGGGGATTACCGCCGCTGTCGCCGCCGCGCTGGCCGGTTGTGGCTCCGGCCGCACCGATGAAGCGGGCTCCGGTGCGGGCCTGGTCGTCGGCACCACCGACAAGATCTTCTCGCTCGACCCGGCCGCGGCGTACGACAACGGTTCGCTGCTGGTGGAGAACCAGATCTATTCGTATCTGCTGAACTTCGCACCGGGCGATACCACGCCCGAACCCGATGCGGCGGAAAAGTGCGAATTCACCACTCCGACGGTCTACACCTGCAAGATCAAATCCGGACTGAAATTCGCCAGCGGTAACCCGTTGACCGCCAAGAGCGTGAAGTTCTCCTTCGACCGGATGGTGAAGATCAACGATCCGCACGGTCCCGCGTCGCTGCTCGGCAATCTCGACAAGACCGACGTGGTCGACGATCTCACCGTCGCGTTCACCCTGAAGGTCGCCAACGATCAGACCTTCCCGACCATCCTGCCTACCCAGGCGGGCCCCATCGTCGACGAGGCGGTGTTCCCGGCCGACAAGGTCGCCACCGACGACGAGGTCGTCGCGGCCAAGGGCTACTCCGGCCCGTACACGATCTCCAGCTACGACAAGAACAAGCTGGTGGAATACCGGGCCAATCCCGATTACCAGGGCATCCTCGGCGCACCGAAGACCGCGACGGTGTCGACCAAGTACTACGCCACCTCCGACAACCTGAAGCTGGACCTGCAGAACGGCGCCATCGATGTCGGCTACCGCTCGTTCACCCCCACCGACATCGACTCCCTGCGGGCCGACTCCAAGGTGAAGGTCACCGACGGCCCCGGCGGCGAGCTGCGCTACGTGGTGTTCAACATGAACACCATGCCGGGCAATACGTCGGCGCAGAAGTTGGCCGTGCGCAAGGCATTCGCGTCCTCCGTCGACCGTGAGGCGCTGGCCAACGGTGTCTACAAGGGCACCTACCAGCCCGCTTTCGGCTACGTCCCCTCGGGCATGGCCGGGTCGGCCGAGCCGCTGAAGGATCTCTACGGCGCCAAGCCCGACAAGGTCGCCGCCGCGAAGTACCTCGCCGAAGCGGGCGTCGCCACCCCGGTGACGCTGAACCTGCAGTACAACCCCGACCACTACGGCTCCAGCTCCTCGGAGGAGTACGCGGCGGTCAAGTCCCAGCTCGAGGCCTCGGGTCTGTTCAAGGTGAACCTGCAGTCCACCGAGTGGGTGACCTACCAGAAGGAGCGGGCCTCCGACGGGTACCCGATGTACCAGTTCGGTTGGTTCCCGGACTTCCCGGACGCCGACAACTACCTGACGCCGTTCTTCGGCCCGAACAACTTCCTGCAGTCGCACTTCGAGAACCCCGGCATCAACGCCCAGCTCACCGCCGAGGCCACCGAGTCCGACGCGACCAAGCGGATCGAGTTGCTGAAGAAGATCCAGACCGATCTCGCGCAGAACCATCTGCCGACCCTGCCGTTGCTCTCGGGTAAGCAGGTCGCGGTGTCGAAGCCGGGCGTCAGCGGTGTGGATCAGACCCTCGACGGCTCCTTCAAGTTCCGGTTCACGGTCCTAGGCAAGTGAGTGACGTTGCCGTTGCGCCCGGATCACCGATCCGGGCGCAGCGTTTCGGGTGGATGCGCGGCGGGGGTTCCCGCCAGGTGGCTTTGCTGCGGTACCTGCTGATTCGGCTGTTGCTGATTCTGCCGACCGCGTGGTTGCTGGTGACAGTGGTGTTCTTCCTGATGCGGGTGATCGGTGACCCGATCAGCGCGGCCATGGGTGGCCGACTGACCCAGGACCAGATCGAGGATCGCAAGGAAGCCGCGGGGCTCAATCGCCCTATCCTGACGCAGTATTGGGAGTACATCACCGGCTTCCTGCACGGAGACTTCGGACGGACACAGGACAATCAGGCGATCAGCGATGTGGTGATCACCTATGGTGCCGCCACCTTCGAACTCGTCTTCTGGGGTCTGCTCGTCGCCTTCGCCGTCGGTGTGCCACTGGGCAGATACGCTGCGACACATCGGGATACAGCCTCGGACGCCTTCCTGCGGTTCTCCGCGGTGCTGGCCTACGCGGCGCCGGTGTTCTTCGTGGGCATGCTGTTCAAGCTGATCTTCTCGGTGTGGCTCGGCTGGTTCCCGGTCGGCGGCCGTGCCAGCACGGATGTAGAGCTCGCGCTGCAACATGTTTCGCCGAAGACCAACATCCTGATCATCGACGCGATCCTCTACGGCGAACCGTCCTATGTGCTCGACGTGCTCGAACACGCGGTGCTGCCCGCGGTGGCGCTCGGCTTGCTCACCGGCGGCATCTTCCTGCGGCTGGTGCGGGTGAACCTGATCCAGACGCTGCGCAGTGATTTCGTCGAGGCGGCGCGGGCGCGCGGGCTGTCCACGCGGGTGGTCACCGGCAGGCACGCGGTGCGCAACGCGCTGATCCCGATCATCACGGTGATGGGCATGTGCATCGCGATGATGCTCGGCGGTGCGGTGCTCACCGAGACCACGTTCGAATGGAAAGGCTTGGGCTATCAGCTCGCCGAGTATCTGCGGGCGCGCGACTTCATCGCGGTGCAGGGCATCGTGGCGTTCATCGCGCTGGTCGTCGCGGTGATGAGCTTCGTCGTCGACGCCATCGTCGCGCTGATCGACCCGAGGGTGAGGTTCTAGATGACCACCGCTGTGCAACGTCGGCGTCTACCCGGCGCCGAGCTGCTGTCGAAAACATCGGGGCTGCAACGAGTCACGCTCATCACCGGATTGGTGCTGGTCGGTGCGTTCGTGTTCGTGGCGGCGTTCGCGCCGTTGCTCGCACCCTACGGACTGGCCCAGAACTCTGCTGACGGTGTGGCTTTCGTGCCGCAGCAGGGTCCGTCGGCCGAGCACTGGTTCGGTACGTCGGTGCGTAGCGAGGATGTGCTCTCGCGGGTGCTGTTCGGCGCGCGCACCGCGCTACTGGTGATCGCGATCTCGGTGACGCTGTCGCTGCTGGTCGGCGTGCCGCTGGGCCTGCTGTCGGGGTTCGTGGGGCGCTGGATCGACAAGACGCTGGTGCTGATCATGGACGCCGTCTACGCGTTTCCGTCGTTGTTGCTGGCCATCGTGGTGTCGATCGTCGTCGCCGGTGGTACGTCGAGCAGTCTCGGCGGCATGCTGTCGGCGGCCATCGCGATCACGGTTGTCTATGTGCCGCAGTACTTCCGGGTGGTGCGCAACGCGACGGTCGCGGTGAAGACCGAGCCGTATGTGGACGCCGCCCGGGTGACCGGTGCTTCGACGGCGCGAATCATGTTCCGCCACATCCTGTCCAACGTCACCGGCTCGCTGCCGGTGATCGTCACGATCAACGCCGCCGACGCCATCCTCACCCTCGCCGCGCTCGGCTTCCTCGGGTTCGGCATCGAGCCGACCCAGGCCGCCGAATGGGGCTACGACCTGAACAAGGCGCTCAACGATGTCTCCAACGGCATCTGGTGGACCTCGATCTTCCCCGGAACCGCGATCGTGCTGGTCGTGCTCGGGATGACGCTGGTCGGCGAGAGCCTCGACGAAACGCTGAACCCGCTGTTGCGCACCAGGCGTGCGGTCACCTCGGCAGACAAGGACACAGTCGATGAGTGAAAAGACCGCCGCACTGGCTGTTTCGGGACTGTCGGTCACCTTCTCGACCGACAGCGGACCCGTGAACGCGGTGCGCGATGTGTCCTACGAGGTGTTCCCCGGCGAGGTGCTCGCGATCGTCGGCGAGTCCGGGTCGGGTAAGTCGGTGAGTTCGCGCACCGCGATCGGGCTGCTGCCGCATTCGGCTTCGGTGCGCGGGCTGGTGACCATCGGCGATCGGCCCGTCACCTCCATGACCGAGCGACAGCTCACCGCCCTGCGCGGTGGCGAGGTGTCGATGGTGTTCCAGGAACCGGCGCGTGCGCTCGACCCACTGTTCACCGTCGGGTTCCAGATCTGCGAGGCCCTGCGCGCCCACAGCGGCATGGGCCGAAAAGCAGCCAAGGCCAAGGCGATCGAGCTGCTGCGCACGGTCGGACTGCCCGATCCCGAGCATCGGGTCGACTACTACCCGCATCAGCTCTCCGGCGGGCAGAAGCAGCGCGTGATGATCGCGATCGCCATCTCGTGCGAACCGAAGGTGATCATCGCCGACGAGCCGACCACCGCGCTCGATGTCACCGTGCAGGCCGAGATCCTGGAACTGCTGCGCGATCTGCGCGATCGACTCGGCAGTGCGATCGTGCTGATCACCCACAACATGGGTGTGGTGGCCGACCTCGCCGACCGGGTGGTGGTGATGCGCGCGGGCGAGGTGGTCGAACAGGCGCCGGTGCACGAACTGTTCGCCAGTCCGAAGGCCGACTACACCAGGGCGCTGCTCGATGCCGTTCCGCATCTCGGTGCGGCGACCATCGAGCGGCCCACGATCGACCGGACCGTCGAGCCGGTGCTCGAGGTGAAGGATCTGGTCGTCACGTTCCCCGGGCCGTTCGGTCGGCCGGCGTTTCGTGCGGTCGACGGCGTGAGCTTGCGGATCAGGCCGGGGGAGACCCTCGGCTTGGTCGGCGAGTCGGGGTCGGGCAAGTCGACCATCGGGCGCTGTGTGGCCGCGCTGCAACGGCCGAGCGAGGGGCACGTGCTGATTCGCGGGCAGGACATCGCGGATCTGTCCCAGCGCAAACTGCGCCCGATCCGGCGGCGGTTCGGGTTCGTGTTCCAGGACCCGGCGGGTTCGCTCAACCCGCGCCTGACCGTCGGCGAATGCGTCGCCGAGCCACTGGTCGTACACCGCATCGGCGACAAGGCGAGCGTCCGCGCGCGGGTGCGGCACATGCTCGACGACGTGCGGCTGCCCGCGGGCACCGAGAATCGGTATCCGCACGAACTGTCCGGCGGACAGCGTCAGCGGGCCAGCCTGGCGCGGGCGCTGGTGCTCGACCCGGATCTGCTCGTCGCCGACGAGCCGACCAGCGCGCTCGATGTCTCGGTGCAGGCGGCGGTACTCGAACTGTTCGCCGAACTGCAGCGTGGATGCGGCTGGGCGTGTCTGTTCATCAGCCACGACCTCGCCGTCGTCGACCAGCTCGCGGACCGGATCATGGTGCTGCGTGAGGGGGCCTGCGTCGAGGAAGGCGACAACGAACAGATCCTGCGCAACCCCCAACACGAGTACACCCGCCGCCTGGTCGCCGCCGTCCCGGTCCCCGACCCGGTCGAACAGCGACGCCGCCGCGCCGAGATCGGTTCGGGAGCGTCCGACTGACGAGCGAGGCTCGAATCAGGCTCCGGCAAGGGTGACAGTGTCGACAGCTTTGCCGAGCAGTGTTCTCTCCCCCTCCCGCACCAGGTGTAGCTCGCGGGTGGGGGAGAGCTCGACCACCACGCCGGGTGACGTCATCGTGTCGGCGACGGATGCCGTACTCGATTGCCAGACGGCATCGCGCCGCTGCCACTGCTGGTAGCCCGTCGCCTTATCGGAAACGGTGGCCACCGGTCCCGATGTGGGCCAGCGGACCCATTTCACGGACGCACATCCGCCGAAGGCGGGATCGGCATGCTGTCGAGACTCGGTAATCAGATCGACAGTCATGATCCGTGCGGTAACGCAGCTACTGTCCACGTCGTTGTTGCTGTAGAGCAGAACCGAGCTGCCATCGGGGCTGTAGACACCGTCGACTTGGGCGGTCATGCCGTCGAGCGCGCCGAGCTGCTTGATCGAGCCGTCCGCTGCCAGCTCGAACAGTAGATTGCTCGCACTGAAGTCGCCTCGTGCGAAGGCGGTGCCACTGAGCAACAGTCGATCGTCGAACGAATCGATGAGGAAGCTCTGCCGCGCCATGTACTCCTCATCCGTCCGCGGCACCGACCACACCGGCAGCGTGCGCCAAATTTCCGGCGCCGAGGTCTCCTCCGCCGGGTTCCACCGCATCACGTGCTCGGGCAGGCGTGTATCCGTCGGTTTCTCCAACCAGGCAAGGGCGCCGTCGGCGACCGCGACGACCCGATCGCACCGACAACGCGCCGTGGTCAATTCGCCGTTACCCGTTGCCAGTACGTTGACGAGGCCGCTGCCCGCTGCTTCCACGACCCAGCTCACGAACCGAGAATCGGAGGTGAAGGCAGGACTCGACCGCGAGCCCATTCGGGTCTTATGTCGCACCACCTCCGTCGGCCCGTCGTTGACGACGACCGACTCCGCAGTGGAATACGCGAAGAGCGTCTTTTCCGTCATAGAAGACGGCTCGCTATTTCCACACGAAGTCGATACGAGTGATATCGCGACAGCGGCCAGAATTGGCGGCCACCCGTTCTTGCGCATTACGATCATCACTCCACCATGCCGCGTAGGAGATCGGTAGCTATCAGGTCCTGCTCATCTGCATCCGACACATAGGCGCGGGCACTGACCTCGAGTTCTTCCTGGGTGGCGCCAGTGCTCGACGAACCTTCTTTACGAATGGCTGTCCCGTCGTCCATCAGGTCGTAGCCGGATGTTTCAGCAATTTCCAGCAACCTCTTGATACCGAGCTCGAATTCTTCGACCTTGGTGCTGATCTCGCCAAATCTGGTGTGGGCGAAGATATTTCGGTTCTCCTGCCCCTGGGTGATCCGTATCAATTCGTCGATTCTTTGAAACGCGGCGGTCGTCGACGGTCCGGACCAGCCCGATAATCTATTTCGAACATCTTGCAAACCTAGATACGCAATATTCTGTGCAATATAAAACCTGTTGAGGTCCCGTCCTAGCGACTCGATATTCTCATGCTTCCAGTTGCGTGCGTCGCCGAATTGCATTGCTTTACCCCCCAGGGCTTATGTCTGGACTCAACGAGTGACGGCGGGTAGTCTAGCGCGTGCACGACAGATTGGGGAGGGGTAATCGTGGCACCAGAGCCTGAAAGCAACTTATCGGCAAGCCCTGAAGATATCGAAGCGGCCGCCGGCTATCTGGAGACGGAAGTGTGGGCGACGTTTCATCGGAAGACCATCGCTCCGCTCGATGCGATCGGGCAGGGCGGCGCAGCATGGGTTGATGATGCGAGCCTGGTTTTTCCGGAATACGTCGCGGTGCTGACGCAGCAGCGGGCCACTTTGCTGGCCGATATGGTGGATCTGGCCAATACGCTCAGGCGTTATGCGCAGGAGATGCGGGGCGCCGACAATCTGATGGGCGGCGGATTCGATGAACTGACGAACGGTCTGGATCTCCCTCCGGGCTGACGCGATGGCTGACGGGGCCAGCGGTTCGGGCAGATGCTGGGGCCGCGCTCTGCGTCGGACTGGGCAAGGAGCGAGAGCCGCACGACGACGGGATGGGCGGATCACTTAGAGTTACTAGGCATCTATCCGCCGATTCGGTTTGGAGCTTTCCCCCACAATGACTGAACAGACACCCAGCGGTGCAGGCGCTTCCTACGCTGCGGCAGGCGTGAGCATCGAAGCCGGTGACCGCGCCGTCGAATTGTTCGGACCATTGGCCAGGAAGGCCAGCCGACCCGAGGTGCAGGGCGGTATCGGCGGCTTCGCCGGGCTGTTCGCGCTCAAGGGCGGATACCGGGAGCCGCTGCTCGCCGCCTCCACCGACGGTGTCGGCACCAAGATCGCCGTCGCCCAGGCGCTGGACAAGCACGACACCGTCGGGCTCGACCTGGTCGCCATGGTCGTCGACGACCTGGTGGTGTGTGGCGCGGAGCCGCTGTTCCTGCAGGACTACATCGCCATCGGCAAGGTCATCCCGGAGAAGGTCGCCGAGCTGGTGTCCGGCATCGCCGAGGGCTGCATCAAGGCCGGTTGCGCGCTGCTCGGCGGCGAGACCGCCGAGCACCCGGGTCTGATGGATCCCGATGACTACGACCTGTCCGCCACCGGCGTCGGCGTCGTCGAGGCCGACGCGGTGCTCGGCCCCGACCGGGTGCGTCCCGGCGATGTCGTCATCGCGATGGGCTCCTCGGGTCTGCACTCCAACGGCTACAGCCTGGCGCGCAAGGTGCTGCTCGACATCGACCGGATGTCGCTCACCGGCTACGTCGAGGAGTTCGGCCGCACCCTCGGTGAGGAACTGCTCGAGCCGACCCGTATCTACGCCAAGGACTGCCTCGCGCTGATCGCCGAGACCGATGTGCGCACCTTCTCGCATGTCACCGGCGGCGGCCTGGCCGCCAACCTGGCGCGCGTGCTGCCCGCGGGCCTGGTGGCCGAGCTGGATCGTGGCACCTGGAACCCGGCGCCGGTGTTCAAGATGATCGCCCAGCGCGGACGCGTGGAGCGGATCGAGATGGAGAAGACGTTCAACATGGGCGTCGGCATGGTCGCGATCGTGGCGCCCGAGGACGCCGATCGCGCGCTGGCGGTGCTCACTGCCCGCCACATCGACTGCTGGACGCTGGGCCAGGTCAAGAAGGCCGCCGATGTCGCCGCGCCGCGTGCGGTGCTGCTGGGCGATCACCCCAGGTTCTGATCTTTCGATTTACCACCGAGCCGGGTCGCGATGAGCGGCCCGGCTCGTGTGCGTCCCGGGTTTGTTCCGGCCACCGAGTGGCTAACCCATAGCTGGAGGGTTCGTGCCCGTCGGCTCGGGGTGGTCGGGGCCTCGAGGCGGCGAACACGACGAGCGTCCTGTGTGTGCACAGGACGCTCGTCGTGTATTCAGGTATTCGCCGTAACTGCTACTACGAGCCTGTCGTCACTCACCTGAGAACGGCTGGAAGGGGGAGGCCCTCAGGCCTCCCCCTTCGTCGCTGTCAGGTCAGCGGCGCCAGCTGTCGTAGCCGTCGTCCTCGTCGTTCCAACGAGACGGCGACTCGTCCGCATCATGCTCATCGGACAGCACTGCACTACTCCTGGGTTGGGAGTAGGGCGGAGCATCGCTATCCGACAGCTCGCGCTGAAGGCTCGCGAAGTCGGTCGGCGCGGAGCTGTACTTGAGCTCACGTGCGACTTTGGTCTGCTTTGCCTTAGCCCGGCCACGGCCCATGGCTGACCCCCTCGCGTCACTGCGGGGCGGCCTGGGGTTTGTTGGCGGCCCCGTTCGAATTAATACTCTTCCTGACAGACACTTTAGCGTGTGTCAGAGCGTCGCGCTCCCAGGAGTGGGTGAAGACCTGTCGAAGCGCCCCGGTTTGCCCCTACTTCGCCCAGACTGCCCGGTCTCAGAAGACTCCCGGAATCGCGCGGATCACACCGACTCTGGCGTCGCCGCCGAGCACCGCGGTGGCCGCGAGCCGGGTGTGCTGATCGGTCCACTCGACGCCGAGTTCGCGCAGAATCGCCAGCGTCAGCGGCATCCGGGCCCGATCGTGACCGTCTTCGATCTTGTACGCGAAGGCCCTTCCGTCGGGTAGCGCACCCGCGTGCACGCCGTCGGCGCCGATCTTGCAGAACAGTCCGGGGGTTGCCGACATGGCCAGTAGATCCGGCCCGCTCGTGCCGGAAATCACTCGTGGATTCGCCCGAACGGCGTCGGCGATCCGGCGCGGCGCGGTACCGGACTCGGCCGTGGTGAAGCCGGCGAAGGCGCGCGCGAGGTTGATCAGCGAGACGGGCACGATCGGCAGGCCGCAGCCGTCGATACCCAGATCGGTCTCCGGTTCGCCGGTGACGTCGGCGACGGTGGCCAGTACCGCTTGCTGGATCGGGTGCTCGATCTCGAGGTACCCGGTGCGCGGCCAGTCGTTGATCGCGCAGGTCGCCAGCATCGCGGCGTGTTTGCCCGAACAGTTCATGTACAGCGGGCTCTGGCCGTCGCCGGTGATCGCGGCGGCGCGGGCCTTTTCCTCGAAGGGCAGGTCGGGTGGGCAGGCGAGGTCTTCGGCGGTGAAGCCGAAGCGGTCGAGCAGACGACGGACCAGGGCGATGTGGTCGGGCTCGCCGAAGTGGGAGGCGGTGGCGATGGCGAGCTCGTCGTCGTCGACGGGGTCGAAACCGTTGCGCAGCAGGGCCAATGCCTGCATCGGTTTGTTGGTGGAGCGCGGGAAGATCGGGCCGTGGATCTCCCCGAGTTCGAGGGTGGGGGTGCCGAAGGCGTCGAGGATGACGACGGATCCGCGGTGGACGCACTCACGGAAGCCGGAACGGACGACTTCGACCAGTTCGACGCTCATGCGCGGGCCTCCACGGTGACGTCGGTGCGGGTTCGGGTGTGGCGGTCGATCTGCATGCGCACGTCGGCGGAGATGGTCGGTTCCTCCGCGCGCAGGCGTTCCAGGCGCGCGGGGTCGGCGCCGGTGAACAGATCCCGCACGGTGATGCCGTGTTCGGGAACGTGGACGACGCGGACTTCGTCGCCCGCACCGATCGTGCCCTCGGTGAGAACCCGGAAGTAGGCGCCGGTGTCGGATCGCAGGGCGAAGCGTTTCACCCACCGCTGCTCGCCCGACCACTGCTGGAAGGTCGCGCAGGGCACCCGCGGCGCGCTGACCTCGAGCAGGGTGTCGCCGATCGCCCAGTGCGCGCCGAGCACCGCGTCGCTGACCGGCAGACCGGTCAGCCGTAGGTTCTCGCCGAACCACCCTGCGGGCAGTTCGCGATCGAGTTCGCTCGCCCAGCGGCGGGCGTCTTCGTCGGCGTAGGCGTAGACGGCCTGGTCGATGCCGCCGTGGTGGGCGGTGTCGCAGACGTGGTCACCGTGCAGGCCGAGCGCGGCCACGGCGACCCGGCCGTCGACCGGACGCTTGTCGATGGCCGTGCGGCCGACGCGGGTGCGCACCTCGATCTCGGCGTGGACGACGCACACGGCCTCGACGCGGCCGGTATCGCCGACGCGCATGACCGGACGGTTCATCGCCCGCGCAACCGGTTGACGGCGGCGCGCCCCGCCTGCTCGGTGTCGTCGGCGGGGATCGAGTCGGGGTCGATGGCCGCGGCCATGGTGCCGACCACCAATTCGGTGCCCGCGGGGACCGAACGCTTGATCAGCGCCAGGGCGATCGGGCCGAGTTCGTAGTGGTCGACGACGGTGCCGAGGCGGCCGACGGTGCGGCCAGCGGCTGTCACGTCGTCACCGGTCGCCGGGCGCTCGTCGGCCGAGCCGTCGAGGTGCAGCAGCACGAGATTGCGTGGGGGCTTGCCGAGGTTGTGCACCCTGGCCACGGTTTCCTGGCCGCGATAGCACCCCTTGTTGAGGTGGACGGCCCCGTGCTCGTCGATGCCGCCGATCCAGCGGGCCTCGTGCGGGATGGTGCGTTCGTCGGTGTCGATGCCGATGCGGGGCCGCAGCGCGGCCACGCGCAGCGCCTCGTAGGCCCACATGCCCGCCGGAGCGGCTCCCGCCGCGGTGAGCCTGGCCCACCACGTCGAGAGCTCGGCACGGGGCACGATCAGATCGAAGGAGTCCGGCATCCGCCGCAGGAATCCACCACCGGGCAGCGCCACGGCGACGTAGGTCTCCGGCAGTTCCGCGATGCCGAGCGCGTCGAGCAGCGTGTCCACGCGCGGGCCCAGCAGGCTCAGCACGGCGTGATCCGGCGCGTCCTCCGGCTTGGCATCGGCCCAGAAGACCATCTTCTTGAGGAACGCCAGCAGTTCGGCGCCGCGGTCGGCCTCGGTATCGAGCCACAGCGTGCCGTCGAGGTCGGTGAGGACGAAGTGATTGAGGACTCGGCCGTTGAGATCGAGGTCGAGGGTCTCGGCGCTGTGCGCGTCGGGCAGCGCGGCGATGTGCTGACTGGTGATGGTGTGTAGCCAGCTCAGGCGCTCGGCGCCGGTGATCGTGGCGAGGCTGCGGTGGGAGCGGTCCACGACCGCGACCTGCTGCGCGGCAGCCTTCTGCTCACCGAAAGGGTCACCGTAATGCCAGGCGACCGCGGCGTCCGGAGTGTCGGGAACACCCGCGACGGCACCCGGCGTATGGAGAACAGGACTGGGGACGACGACCTGTGACACGACACCCACTGTAGGCGCGTCTGCCGACATGCGCCGCACGCGGTCTTCTTCGCGACGCGCGTCGCGAGCTCGATTCGCTGCAGCCATAGGCATAACAGAGCGATAACGCCTACGCTCGGCGCATGGGAGAACGGGTTCTTGTGACACTCGACGGGACGGTCGCTGACGCGAACGTGCCGTCGCTTTATGCCGACGACATCGGCGCCCTTCGCGGCGATGGAGTATTCGAAACGATTTTGGTGCGCGGCGGCACGGCCACCGCGCTGGAATTCCACCTGGCGCGGCTGCGTCGTTCGGCGCAGGCGCTGGAACTACCGGAGCCGGGACTGTCGAGATGGCGCACGGCGGTAGAGCTGGCTGTGAAGGAATGGGGCTCGGAAGAGGAAGGAATGTTGCGGCTGATCTACACGCGCGGTCGCGACTCGGAATTCGACGCGCCGCGCTCGGAACTGGCGCCGGAGGACCCGCAGCCCACCGCGTATGTGCTCGTCTCCCCGGTGCCCGCGCGGGTCGAGACGGCGCGCGCCGAGGGCGTGAAGGTGATGTCGCTGGCGCGTGGCATCTCGGTCGACCTCGCGCAGGCGGCGCCGTGGCAGCTGCTCGGCGCGAAGACGCTGTCGTACGCGACCAATATGGCCGCGCTGCGGTTCGCCCGGCGTATGGGCGCCGAGGACGTGATCTTCCACAGCACCGAACACAAGGTTCTCGAGGGGCCGCGTTCGTCGGTGGTGATCGCTCGCGGCAAGCAACTGATCACCGTGCCCGCCAAGAGCGGCGTGCTGCCCGGCGTCACGCAGCGCGCGCTGTTCAACGTGGCGGAGAAGGCGGGCTGGGAGTGCAAGTACCAGACGCTGTTCACCGCGGACCTCTTCGACTGTGACAGCATCTGGCTGCTGTCGAGTATCACCCTCGCCGCGCGAGTGAACCAGCTCGACGGCGTGCGCATGTCGGCGCCCGACAATGCCCAGGAGATCATCGATATGGTCGATCTCGGCATCGAACGGCCGGGGACAATCGGGGACTGGTGATCCCTGTGTGGGGCACGGGTGGGCGTGCCCCTGCGGGAACGGTTTCCGCGTGCCGTGGCGGTTGTCACGCTCGAACGGGGTGAATCCCGGCGTACCATCTACTACAAGTTGTCGTAGTAGATCGGTGGAGGTCGGATGGACACCCTTGATGTCTCCCGGTGGCAGTTCGGGATCACGACCGTCTACCACTTTCTGTTCGTCCCGCTGACCATCGGACTCGCTCCGCTGATCGCGATGATGCAGACCGCCTGGGTGGTCACGGGCAATGAGCGCTGGTACCGGCTCACCAAATTCTTCGGCAAGCTGTTCCTGATCAACTTCGCCCTCGGGGTCGCGACGGGCATCGTGCAGGAATTCCAGTTCGGGATGAACTGGAGCGAATACTCCCGCTTCATCGGCGACGTCTTCGGTGCGCCGCTGGCGTTGGAAGCGCTGATCGCCTTCTTCATGGAGTCGACATTCATCGGGTTGTGGATCTTCGGGTGGACCCGGCTGCCCCGACTGGTGCATCTGGCGACGATCTGGATCGTCGCCATCGGGGTGAACGCATCGGCCTTCTTCATCATCGCGGCCAATTCGTTCATGCAGCATCCGGTGGGCGCTCGGTACAACCCGGAGACCGGACGCGCTGAGCTGGAAAGTATTTGGGCGCTGTTGACCAACAACACGGCTCTGGCCGCGTTTCCGCATGTGGTGGCGGGCGCCTTTCTCACCGCGGGAACTTTCGTCGCGGGCATCGCGGGTTGGTGGATGGTGCGCAACGCGCGCAGTGCCGATCCGGCGAAACTCGAAGAGGCGCAAACAATGTGGCGGCCGGTCGGGCGCTTCGCCCTGGTGGTGGTCGCGCTCTCCGGCGTCGCCTTGATCTTCACCGGCGATATTCAGGGCAAGCTGATGTTCGAGCAGCAGCCGATGAAGATGGCCTCGGCGGAATCGTTGTGCCACACCGCGACCGACCCCGACTTCTCCGTTCTCACCGTGGGCACACACAACAATTGCGACGGCGTGATCCACGTGCTCGAGGTGCCCTACGTGCTGCCCTACCTCGCCAAGGGCGAATTCAGTGGGGTGACGCTCGACGGCGTGGTCGATCTACAGAAGACCTACAACGTCGCCTACGGGCCCGGCGACTACCGGCCCAACCTGTTCGTCACCTACTGGTCCTTCCGCGCCATGATCGGGCTGGCAGGCGGGTCGGTGCTGCTGCTGTTGGCCGGGTTCTGGGTGACGCGCGGTGGCCGGGTGCCGAATCAGCGGTGGTTCTCCTGGCTGAGCCTGCTCGCGATCCCCACGCCGTTCCTGGCCAATGCCGCCGGGTGGGTATTCACCGAGATGGGGCGTCAGCCGTGGGCGGTGGCGCCCAATCCGACCGGCGACCCGAATATTCGGATGACGGTGCAGCAGGCGGTCTCCGAACACGATGCCACGACCGTGCTGTTCTCGCTGGCGGTGTTCACCCTGCTCTACGGCGCGCTCGCGCTGGTGTGGTTCTACCTGATGCGCCGGTACGTCGTGGCGGGGCCGGACACGCAGACACATGCCGAGAGTTCGACCGACTCGGATACTCCCCAACTTTCCTTCGCGTACTAGGAGCCGACGATGGGTCTGCAACAGTTCTGGTTCCTCTTGATCGGCGTGCTGTTCACCGGCTACTTCGTGCTGGAGGGATTCGACTTCGGGGTGGGCATGTTGATGCCGATTCTCGGTAAGGGCTCCGATACGCGCAGGCGCGTGGTGCTCAATACGATCGGGCCGGTCTGGGACGGCAACGAGGTGTGGCTGATCACCGCCGCCGGTGCGCTGTTCGCGGCGTTTCCCGAGTGGTACGCCAGCATGTTCTCGGGGTTCTATCTGGCGCTGCTGCTCCTGCTGGTCGCGTTGATCCTGCGGGTGTGCGCGATCGAATACCGGGGCAAGATCAATGATCCGCAGTGGCGGGCCTGGTGCGATATCGGGATCGGGATCGGGTCGTGGATTCCGGCGCTGCTCTGGGGATGGGTGTTCGCGAATATGGTGCGTGGCGTGCCGTTGAACGCGGAGAAGCAGATGGTCGGATCGGTGGGGGATCTGCTCAGCCCGTACGCGCTGCTCGGCGGGTTGGCTACCGCTGTGCTGTTCGCGCTCCACGGTGCGGTATTCCTGGTGCTCAAGACCGCCGGTGAGGTTCGGACCGACGCTGTGCGAATTGCCAAGTCGCTGCTGATTCCCACTGTAGTAGTGGTCGGCGGATTCGGGTTGTGGACTCAGCTCGCCTACGGCGCCGGGTGGACCTGGATCGTGCTGGCGACTGCCGTGCTCGGACTCGTGCTCGCCGCGGTGACGAATATCGCGGGGCGTGACGGATGGGCCTTTGTCGGCACCACACTTACTGTTGTCTCGGTGACGGTGTTGATCGTCGGGTCGATGTTTCCGAATGTGCTGCCCTCGACCATCAGCCCGCTCTACGACCTCACCATCTACAACGCGTCGTCCACGCCGTATACGTTGAAGGTGATGAGTTGGGCGGCGGTGATCGCGACGCCGGTGGTGCTGATTTATCAGGGGTGGACCTATTGGGTATTCCGGCAGCGGATTCGGGTCGAACAGATTCCGCCGCCGGTGGGTTTGCCGCGCAGCGGTAAGGGCTGACCGATGGCGTCGGCCCTGTCTCGGGAAATGGTCGCTCGCGAAAGGTCGGACGCTGTGGTGTCGGAGAGCTTGTCGCAGGATGGACCGGGGCCGGGCGAGGGGACGCCGAAACGGTCGAGGCGCGGACCGGTGGATCCGCGGTTGTGGCGGTACGCGCGGTCGGCGCGGCCGCATCTGGTGATCGCTGTCGCGCTGGCGCTGGTGATCACGGCGACGATCGTGGTGATCGCCATCGTGTTGGGACGCGTGCTCGCCGGGGTCATCACGGATCCGAGCCGGCGTGAGTTCGGTGCGTGGACCACGGAATTGGCTGTCCTGGCGGTAGCCGTCGCGGTGCGGGGAGTGGCGAGTTGGTGGCAGGCGCGGTTGGCCCATCGAGCCGGCAGCGCGGTGGTCGCGGAGCTGGAGACGGCGGTGCTGCGGGCAGGCGCCGAACTGCCGCCGCGGGAACTGGACGTGCGGCGAACGGAGATCGCGGTCGTCGTCGGCAACGGTCTCAGCGGTTTGCGCGGTTGGTTCACCGGCTATCTGCCCGCGCTGCTGCTGGCCTGTCTGGTGCCGCCGGTGGTGTTGGTGGTCATCGCCCTGCACGATCCGACCTCGGCGCTGATCGCGGTGATCACCGTGCCGTTGATCCCGGTGTTCATGGTGCTGATCGGGCTGCTCACCCAGGGGCGGGCCGAGGCGACGCTGGCGGCGACCACCCGGTTGTCGGACCAGATCCTGGACCTCTTCGCGGGCATGCCCACCCTGCGCGCCCTCGGCCGCGAGGGGGCGGACGGTCCGTCGATGGTGAATCAGGTGCAGGCCCTGGGCGATTCGCTGCGACAGCGGACCATGCGCGCGCTGCGGATCGCCTTCCTGTCCTCGATGGTGCTGGAAAGTCTCGCGACGCTGAGTGTGGCGTTGATCGCGGTGGCGATCGGGCTGCGGTTGGTGTTCGGGGAGATGGCGTTGTACAGCGGGTTGGTGGCGTTGATTCTCGCGCCGGAGGTGTACTGGCCGCTGCGGCAGGTGGGGGAGAAGTTCCATGCGGCGCAGGACGGAATGGCCGCGGCTGACCGGGCTTTCGCGGTGCTCGAACCGCCCCGGCGGGCCGAGTCGGCGCCTCCTCGTGCCGCCTGGGGCGAGGTCATCGCCTCCGGCAGCCGGACGGCCGTGGCCGGACTTCCTGACAGGGGTGTCGGGCCGGCGCGAATCACCTTGCGCGGTTTGTCTGTTGCCGCCAGGACAGGAGTCGCGCCCAATCAACTGACGGCGGTGCTCGAACCCGGACTGGTGACCGTCCTGACCGGGCCGAACGGGTGCGGGAAATCGACCACGGTGCAAGCGATTCTGGGGCTGGTCGAACCCGATCAAGGCGCGGTCTTCGTCGACGGCGCCGATGTTCGTGAACTCGACCTCGACAGCTGGTGGAGTCGGATCGCCTGGTTGCCGCAGCGGCCGGTGCTGGTTCCCGGGACCTTGCGCGAGAATGTCGAGTTGCTCGGGGCCATCCCGGACCCGACCGCCGATGATCTTCGAGCCGTCAGCGCCGCAACGGGATTCGAGAGCGTGCTGGCCGAGCTCCCCGACGGCTGGAACACCGTCGTCGGTCAGAACGGCACCGGCCTGTCCCTAGGACAACGCCAACGCCTCGCTCTCACCCGCGTCCTGGCCGCTCACCGCCCGATCCTGCTCCTCGACGAACCCACCGCCCACCTCGACCCCGAGAGCGAGCAGCGTGTGCTCACCACCCTGCGCGACTACGCCGCCGCCGGTGCGACCGTCGTGGTCGTCGCCCACCGTCCGACCGTGCTGGCAGCGGGCGATGTGGTGATCGAGGTCGTCGCGGGTCGCACGCCTGCAGTTGTCACGCCGGATTCGGTGGCTACGCGCAGTTCCGCACCTGGCACCGACACCATCCGGCCGACTTCCGCCCGCACGGTCGACGCCTCAGATCCTGTGGCAGCGAGCGAACCCCCGCCTGGCGCCGACTCGGAGGCACGGCGCGAGGTGGGCTCCTCCGGTAAGTCAGCGGGTCGCGGGGACGGGGTGGAGGTCTCGTGATCGGCGATCTGCGGGAGATGTGGCGGCTGCTCGCGTTGTCGCCCGCGCGGGTCGCGGTGGCGATCGCCTGGGGCGTGGCGGCGTTGGGCAGTGGGCTCGGGCTGGCCGCGCTGGCCGCGTGGTTGATCGCGCGGGCCTGGCAGATGCCGCCGGTGCTGGATCTGAGCGTCGCGGTGGTCGCGGTGCGGGCGCTCGGTATCTCGCGGGGGCTGTGCCGGTATCTGGAGCGACTGGCCACCCACGATGTGGCGCTGCGGGCGATGACAACGGCCCGGACCTCGGTGTATCGCACGCTGGCGCAGTCGGACGTCTGGTGGTGGCGAGACCGGAGCCGCGCTGACCTGCCATCGGGCTCGGGTCGAGGGCTGCGGCGCGGGGATGTGCTCGTCCGGATCGGCGCCGATATCGACGATCTCGGGGCGGTGGTTGTTCGGGTACTGGTGCCGGTGGCCGTCGCCGTGGTGTTGTCGCTGGCCGCCGTGGGGCTGATCGCGACGATCTCGCCGTTGGCGGCGGTGATCCTCGCTGTCGCGCTGGGTGTTTCGGGGATTGTCGCGCCGTGGATGTCGGCGGTGGCCGCGCGAGAGGCCGAGCGGGCGGTGCGGGTCGATCGGGCCGAGTTCACCGCCGAGGGGCTCACGGTGCTCGATCACGCCGCCGAGCTCCGTGTCGCGGGGCGGCTGGACGCGGCCCTCGTAGTGGCGGACAAGGCTTCTCAGCGTGCGGTGATCGCGGAGGATTCGGCTGCCTCGCGGAGCGCGTGGGCGGCCGCGGCCACTCCGCTGTCGATCGGGGTCAGCACGTTCGGTGCGCTGCTGGTCGGCATCGCCGTGTACGGGCCGACCGGTGGGCTTGCCGGCGGCATGACCCCGATGGCTTTGACGATCCTGGTGCTGGTCCCGCTGTCGGCCTTCGAAGCCGTGGGCGCGCTTCCCGCCGCCGCGACCACCCTCACCACGTCCCGTGCGGCCCTGCATCGCCTCCGCGGGATCTCGGCGGGAACCCGCGGCGCTGTCGGCGCTGACAGCGGCGGGAGCGAGCGCCGCGAGTGGGCGGCGGTCGAGGCTGCTCCGGCTGACGTCGACCGGGGATCTCTGGGGATTCGGGAATGCGCGCGGTCGGAGGTCGCTGACGAGGGACCGGTGGCCACAGCCAGGCGGATACCGATGCCCACGGGGTCGCGGGTGGTTGTTGTCGGGCCGAGCGGGGCGGGCAAGACGACGTTGCTGATGGCGTGGGCGGGCCTGTTCGATACGCCTCGGGACGGGGTCACGTTCTTCGCGGAGGACGCGCACCTGTTCGGCACCTCGCTTCTGGAGAATCTGCGAGTGGCACGTGGCGACCTCACCCTCGACGAGGCGGAGAGCGCGATGCGCACAGTCGGTCTCGGCCCGTGGCTGGATTCGCTGCCGGACGGTCTGCACACCTCGCTCACCGCGGGTGCGGCCGCCGTATCCGGTGGTCAACGTCGACGCATCCTGCTGGCCCGCGCCCTCGTCGCCCCCGCGCACACGCTGCTCCTCGACGAGCCGACAGAACACCTGTCCGCCGCCGAAGGCGATCGACTCCTGCGCGAACTGCTCGATGTGGACAGCGGCCTCGTCGGCCCCGAGCGCACCGTTGTAGTTGTCACCCACCAGCTCCCGGTCGGGCACGGAGCCGACACCGTCGTCACCGTGGATGCGACCGGCGCCTGCCACATCGAATATCCCCACACCGCCACATCCTCGACGACCTGACGCATACACCCAGGTCAGCATCACAATTAATTCGATTGCCGACCGCGCCGAGCGGGGCTAGATTCATCAGTACACAAGAGAGGAGGTGGTCTGAAGAATGTATGTTCATCGGATGCGTGAGGTGGCTGCCCGCTAGCAGCTCCACTGCGGGAGATTCCCCAGCGGTGCGCTGAGCGAATCCCAGGCAGTCACCCGACCCCCGAGCCCCCGGACGATCCAACCGGGACCATCGCGTTCATCGAACGCAGTGGAAAGGCTCGGGGGTCGCTCCATGTCAGGACGAGAACGGCCCGCCCAGAACGATCTGGACGGGCCGTTCGCGAAGAATCTCAGCCGATGTAGCGGACCAGCCGCGCCGACAGGCGGGGGACGAGCGCGCCGTCGGGGTCTACCCGTTCTTCCACGTAGGCGAGGTCGCCGTTGTCGACGATGCCGTAGAGGCGCTTCGCGCCGCCGACCACCACGCCGGAGGTGCTGCGGATGGAGACGTCGGTCGCGAGCTCCCAGGAGGCATGATTGCGGGCCTGGCCGTAGTACAGCTCGATGACGCCGTTGCTGTGGGTGAGCAGCAGCTCGAGCAGCTCGTCGGCGCCCTCGCCGCCCACTCGCCAGTAGCCGCTCTCGCGCAGGTCGGGGCCGGCGTACTCGCCCTCGGCGTCGAGTTTCCAGGTCTGTGATTCCCAGGCCAGGTAGTCGCCGCCGTCGTGGGACACGATGATCTGCTGGCCGAAGCGGTAGTCGCCCTCGGCGGGGTGGTTGCCCTCGCCCTCGCCGCGCCACACGCCGACCAGCGGCAGCAGGGCGAGCATGGCGTGGTTCAGGTCGGGGCCGAGGCGCAGGTTGGCCGTGTCCTCGGGCAGGGGAAGACCAGGCAGCACCGAAATGTTGCGGGCGCCGGTCTCTTTGGCCCGTTCCGCCGCGACATTCACTGCCTCGTCGCCACTACGACGCTCGGCCGGAGCGCCTTGCTCGTTGCTCGCTCGCTCGGCCGGTTCGTTACCTTCGCCAGCGAGCCCGCTCATGACTCGGTGAAGAGGCGGTAGAGGACGTAAAGGCCGAACCAGCCGATGAGAATCGACACGGCAACAAGGAGTACCTCGAAGAAGATGACCACAATCGGAGTCTAGCTACTCCCGGCAACGGATACGAAAACGGCCCTGGTAGTTCCCGCACAGGAACTACCAGGGCCGTTGTGAGCTTTCTTACTTCGCGACCGCGACATCCACAGCGTGGATGCCCGCGCCCTCGGGGCTGATCTCGGCGGAGCCGTTGCCCGACGAGGACAGCGCGCGCAGGGTCCACGAACCCGGCGCGGCGAAGAAGCGGAAATCACCGGTGCCCGAGGCCACGACCTCGGCGGTGAAGTCACCGTTGCCGTCGAGCAGACGCACGAACGCGCCGCCGACGGGCTGGCCGTCGGTGCTCAGGACACGGCCGGTGATGACCGTTTCCTTCTCCACATCGACGCCGGCCGGGATGGCCTGACCCTGGGTAGGTGCTGCACACATATTGATTACGCTCCCAACTCGATAGGCGCTCCGACGAGGGAACCGTATTCGGTCCAGCTGCCGTCGTAGTTCTTGACGTTCTGGTGGCCGAGCAGCTCCTGCAGCACGAACCAGGTGTGCGAGGAACGCTCGCCGATGCGGCAGTAGGCGATGGTTTCCTTCTCGCCGTCCAGGCCCGCGTCCTTGTACAGCTCGGCCAGGTCGGCGTCGCTGCGGAAAGTGCCGTCCTCGTTCGCGGCCTTGCTCCACGGCACGTTGATCGCGCCCGGGATGTGGCCGGGACGCTGGCTCTGCTCCTGCGGCAGGTGCGCGGGGGCGAGGATCTTGCCCGAGAACTCGTCGGGGCTGCGCACGTCGACCAGGTTCTTGGTGCCGATGGCCGCGATGACCTCGTCACGGAACGCGCGGATGCTCAGGTCGGGAGCGGCGGCCTTGTACTGGGTGGCCGGGCGCGAGACCGCGTCACGCGAGAGCGGACGACCGTCGAGCTCCCACTTCTTACGACCGCCGTCGAGCAGCTTGACGTCGTTGTGGCCGTAGAGCTTGAAGTACCAGTAGGCGTAGGCCGCGAACCAGTTGTTGTTGCCGCCGTAGAGCACCACGGTGTCATCGTTGCCGATGCCACGCGCCGAGAGCAGGTCGGAGAACTGCTCCTGGTTCACGAAGTCGCGACGGACCTGATCCTGCAGGTCGGTCTTCCAGTCAAGGCGGATGGCGCCTTCGATGTGGCCACCCTCGTAGGCGGAGGTGTCCTCGTCGACCTCGACGAAGACGACGCCGGGGGCGTTGAGGTTCTCTTCGGCCCAGTCAACGGAGACCAGGACATCGGAGCGAGCCATGTTGTTCCTTTCAGAGACGTGCAAGGGGGTCAGTTCGGTGCCGGAGCGGCGGAGTTGGCATCAGGCCCGGAGGAGGCAGCCTGCGTAACCACGGAGGGGCGGCCAGTTCCGCCAATGTGTGGAGCTGACCGGCGGAAGCGAGCTACCAGCGGATAGATCTGGCAGCCCAGGCAGACCCCGAACGCCGCGTTCAAGAACGCCGCGAACAGGGCGAAGCCGGCGAACACCGCGCCGACGATCGAGGAGCCGAGCGCGAAGCCCAGCAGGGAGAGACCGGCGAACACGAAGCCGAGCGCTTGCGCGAAACGCAGCGGCGGCACGGGCTCGGTCTCGGTGGGCGGACCGTTGCGCGGCGCGACGAGCGCGGCGTAGATCCGGCCGTAAGGGTGCTTGGCGGGGCCCGCGATCGCGCCGATCGCGAACACGACGGCCTGCAGGCCGATCAGGATCGCGGCGGCGACGGCCGAGAAGGCGCTGACGAGGAGCACCAGGACGAGGACGCCGGTGGTGATCCAGGCCACGAAACGCGGCCCTCGGACGTCTACGCGAGGTGAGGGATCAGAATCGGTCATTGTGCGAACTCCTGCGCTTCAGATGAGCACTTCCAGGGGGATCTACCTGTTCGCCGGGGGATCCATGAGGATCACTCGCGCGGCGGGCATAGATCGACGTCAGAAATCTCGGGAGAGAACGAGCCGATCGTTCAGCAGCACAGGCAGCAACAACCACCGAGGCGACACAGGTCAACTGTGCGGCGTCGGGTGAGCATCAGCTCGTGGTCGGTTTGCACGAGAAGTAGTTTACCCGGTCTCCCCGGAGAATGTCTCGGCCCCCCTGGATATGGGGCTTGATCACACAGTCAGAGGCTCGAGGGCGGTACGCAGGTCGCCCGCCTTCGGGACGCCGGAGATGCGGAAGCGTTCCTTGCCCTCGGCGTCGAAGACGAAAGTCGTCGGCAGGGACAGGACATTGAGCTCGCGGGCCAGTGCGGGATCGGCGTCGATATCGATCTCGATGTCGCGCGGGGCATTCGGGGACTCCGCCAGCTCGGCGGTGACGCCGGCCACGACCCGGCGGACCGCGTCACACGGGCCGCACCAGTCGGCGGAGAAGTGCAGCACCGCGGGGGCCTCGCCGGTCACACCGGCGGCGTCTAGCAGCAGTGCGCGCTGTGGGGTCTCGGGGTCGAGGGCGGCGGGACGAACCTGCCCCTGCTTACGCGACAGCACGAAGCCGACCGCGACGGCGGCCGCGATGACGACGGCCAGGATGACGATCTCGATCATGGTTGCTGCAATCGGTCCAGGTCGATGGTGACGTTGCGGCCGACACCCTCGACGACGATCTGGCCGCCGAGCGCCGACACCTCGGTCGGTGCGACACCGAACGGCAACTCCTTGATATCGATCGTACGGCTGAACCGAGCGAGGACAGCGGCGTGATCGGTCTCGGGGATCTTGGAATCGGTGGTCACCGCGGCGGTCGTGTCGGCGGTGCTGGTGGTGTCGGTGTAGAAACCGGTCGCCTGGATGCGGACCTTGTCGCCCTCGAGCAACAGGTCGGCCTGGATCTGCACCGGCACGCGGGTGGCCGAACTGGACGGGGTGACGCCGACGGGGAGCACGCGCCCGTTCGCGGCGGTCGGCAGGGTGCCCTTCAGGACGAGGACGCCCGCGGTCGTCATGCCCGACCCGCCGGAGCCGCCGGTTCCGTCGGACTTGTCGGCCGGCGGAGTGTGGACCTGCAGGTCCGGGATGCCGAAGAGTTTGCCGAGCTCGGTGGGCTCGAACCGCATCAACGCGTCGATCCGGTCGACCTGCACCTTGCGCGCCGCGCCGTCGAGCAACTCGCTCGCGGGGGCGTGCAAGCCCTGCAGCTTGGCCTCGATGCCGACCTCGCCGGGGATGTCGGGGCGCACGCCGCGGGCGCGGATCGTCACGTCGTCGTAGCGGCCGCTCATCGCCTGCGCGGTGAACGGGAATCCGTGGAACGTCACTTCCGGGTCGGCCGACAGATCCGCGCCCGCCCGCAGTTGACGGGAGACGTGGTACTCCGAATAGGCGGCGGCGCCGAAATCGATGACCACCGCCAAACCGGCCAGGCAGAGAAGCCCGATGATCAGCTTGCGCATGATGTGACACTAGCGGCTGGCGCCGAGGGTCGCGGGCCCCGCCCGCGACCAGGGCGAGCGCGAAGGACACAAAACGGACGCCGTGTTGCGAGGTAGTGGCTGTGGAGGCGCTAATGTTGCACACGACTTAACCTGTGTTTCGGCGACGTAGCTACGCGGCTGCTGTCGTCCGCGGAGCAACGAGATAGGAGGAGAGCCCCATGGAGCTGCTCCTACTGACCTCCGACCCCAACCCCGACGCGGTCCTGCCGTCGTTGACGCTGCTGGCGCACAACGTCCGGCCCGCGCCGACCGAGGTGTCGTCCCTGCTGGAGGCGAGTAGTGCCGATGTCGCCCTGGTCGACGCGAGAACGGACCTGGCCGCCGCGCGCGGTCTGTGCCGTCTGCTCGGCAGCACCGGGTCCTCGGTTCCGGTGGTCGCGGTCCTGACCGAGGGCGGCCTGGTGGCCGTCAACGCGGACTGGGGCCTGGACGACATCCTGCTGCCCGGCACCGGCCCCGCCGAGCTCGATGCGCGCCTGCGGCTGCTGGTCGGACGCAACGGTGGGGTCGCCAGCCCGGAGAACACCGGCAAGATCACCCTGGGTGAGCTGGTGATCGACGAGGGCACCTACACCGCCCGGCTGCGTGGTCGCCCGCTCGACCTCACCTACAAGGAATTCGAGCTGCTCAAGTACCTCGCTCAGCACGCGGGCCGGGTGTTCACCCGTGCCCAACTGCTGCAAGAGGTCTGGGGCTACGACTTCTTCGGTGGCACCCGCACCGTCGACGTGCACGTGCGACGCCTGCGCGCCAAGCTCGGCACCGAGTACGAGTCGCTGATCGGCACCGTGCGCAACGTCGGCTACAAGGCTGTGCGCCCGGCTCGGACAGCCGCCGCCAAGGGCGAGGTGGTGACCTTCGTCGACGAGGACATCGACGGCGACGACTCCTTCGCACCGGTGAACGGCTCCGCGCAGTAGCGCTCGTCGGCGCGGCGCAATACGGTGACCGTGCCACGCTTCGAGGAGGACGCGATGTCGGACACAGCAACCCTGACCTGGACCGATCAGGTCGACCCCGACACCGTGAGCGCGGTGCGCGCACTGCTCGAACGCGCGGCTGACGTCGACGGCGTGGCCCCGGTCTCCGAGCAGGCGGTGCTCTCTCTCGCCGAAGTCGACCCCTCGACCAGGCATTTGCTCGCGGTCCGCGCCGGTGAGCTGGTGGGCTACGCGAATCTTGTTGCGGCACATGACGAACACCCCGCGATGGCCGAGGTGGCCGTCGACCCGGCCGCGCGTGGCGCAGGCATCGGCGCGGATCTGGTGCGTGCCGCGCTGGCCGAAGGCGGCGCGGGCGCGAGGGTGTGGGCGCACGGCGACCTGCCCGCGGCCAAGGCGCTGGCGACCGGCCTCGGACTGGTCACCGCCCGTGAGCTGTGGCAGATGCGCCGATCCTTGGCTACCCCGGAGCTACCCGACCTCGAGGTCCCCGAAGACCTCATCCTGCGGACCTACGCGGGCCCGGCCGACGACCTCGAAATCCTGCGGGTGAACAACGCGGCGTTCGCCTGGCATCCCGAACAGGGCGGCTGGACCGAGCGCGAGATCGCCGCTCGGCGCGCGGAATCCTGGTTCGAACCGTCCGGTCTCTTTCTGGCTTTCGACGCCGCCGATCCGAGCCGGCTGCTCGGTTTCCACTGGACCAAACAGCACCCCGACGCCGCCCCCGCCGGTGAGGTGTACGTGGTCGGGGTCGACCCGTCCGCGCAAGGGCGTGGCCTCGGCCGACTGCTGACCCTGGCCGGTCTGCGGTACCTGCGCGCGACCGGATCCTCGGACGTCCTGCTCTACACCGAAGCCGACAACACCGCCGCGGTGCACACCTACACCAAGCTCGGCTTCGCACCCGCCCATATCGACGTCGCGTACGCGCTGCCCTGATGCGATCCACCTCACACGCGAGGTGAATTCTGGTGCGCGAGGAGAATATTGCGCGGATGACCGGGTACGTGCGAGTAAAACTGGGGCTAACGTCACATTCGCCGCATTGATCGCGCCGGGCTGTTCATTTTCCGTTAACCCACGTCGGGCCCACTGTCAACCGGGCGACCTTAGGTTACTTCTGGGCGGCACAGTCGTCGCCTGGTGCGCGCATTCCTTCGGGGATCGCCCGCACCACCCAGCCTCGCTCGGGCCGGTGAGGGACCGAGCGAGACACCCAGCATTGTCGGAGGAAAAGTGAACTTCAAGCGCACCAGTGCCCTGGTCGGCGTCTTCGCCGTGGGCGCCATGACCCTGGCCGCCTGTGGCAGTGATGACAACAGCACCGGTGGCGACACCAGCAACGCCGCCAACACCAGCGTTGCCTGTGGTGGCAAGAAGGCGCTCAAGGCGTCGGGCGCTTCCTCGCAGAAGAACGCCATGGAGCGCTTCGTCGCGGCCTACGAGAACAACTGCGACGGCTTCACCCTGAACTACACCTCGAGCGGCTCGGGCGCCGGCGTCAACGAGTTCATCGGTGGCCAGACCGATTTCGGCGGCTCCGACTCCGCGCTGAGCTCCAAGAAGGAAGAGCCGGCCAAGGCCGCGGAGCGTTGTGGCGCCCCCGCGTGGAACCTGCCGACCGTCTTCGGCCCGATCGCGGTGACCTACAACGTCGACGGCGTCACCGACCTGGTGCTCGACGGCCCGACCGCCGCCAAGGTGTTCAACGGATCCGTCGCCACCTGGGATGCCCCCGAGATCAAGGCGCTCAACCCGAACGCCAAGCTCCCGGCCGAGAAGATCGCCGTGATCTTCCGCTCCGACGAGTCGGGCACCACCGACAACTTCCAGCTCTACCTCGACGCGGCCTCGGACGGCGCGTGGGGCAAGGGCGGCGGCAAGTCCTTCAACGGTGGCGTCGGTGAAGGCGCCAAGGGCAACGAGGGCACCTCGGCCGCCATCAAGAGCACGAAGAACTCGATCACCTACAACGAGTGGTCTTTCGCCAAGGCGCAGAACCTGTCCATCGCGCAGATCATCACCTCCGCGAGCAAGGACCCAGTCAAGCTGTCGGCCGAGTCGGCCGCCAAGGCCATCGACGGCGTGAAGGTCAAGGGTGAGGGCAACGACCTGGTCCTCGACACCAGCTCGTTCTACAAGCCGACCGTCGCGGGCTCGTACCCGATCGTCATGGCCACCTACGAGGTCGTGTGCTCCAAGTACGCCGACGCCGACACCAGCAAGGCCGTCAAGGCCTTCCTGACCTCGGCGGTCACCAACGGCCAGAACGGTCTGACCGAGGCGGGCTACGTGCCGCTGCCCGACGCGTTCAAGACCAAGCTGACCACCGCGATCAACGCCATTTCCTGATCGCGTCCTGGCCATGACCATGCACCCTGAGGTGACCGCAGTGGGCCCGTCGAACTCGACGAGCCCACGGGCGGCCGGAGATACTGCGAATATGCCGACCGAACCGAAAATCGACAAGGCCCCTGACGGGGGTCGTACCGGCCGCCTGAACGCCGAGACGATCTTCCGGTGGACGGCCACCGCGGCCGGCGCGACGATCGTCGCGGCCATCGCGTTGATCGCGCTGTTCCTGCTGATCCGCGCGGTCCCCTCGATCAGGGCTGACGAGGTCAACTTCTTCACCAGTACCGAATTCTCGACCGGTGACGCGAACAACCTGCGCTTCGGTATCCGCGACCTGTTCATGGTCACGGTGCTGAGCTCGGTGTTCGCGCTCGTCGTCGCGGTGCCGATCGGTGTCGGTATCGCGCTGTTCCTGACGCATTACGCGCCGTCGCGGCTGGGTAAGCCGCTCACGATGCTGGTCGACCTGCTCGCTGCGGTGCCGTCCATCGTGTTCGGTCTGTGGGGCTTCCTGGTGCTGGCACCCAAGATTGTGCCGGTCCAGGAATTCCTGAACGAGAACCTCGGCTGGTTCTTCCTGTTCTCCCACACCGAAGGCGGAATCTCGATCAGCGGGGGCGGCACGATTTTCACCGCCGGCGTAGTGCTCGCTGTCATGATCCTGCCGATCATCACCTCGGTGTCGCGCGAGGTTTTCTCGCTGACTCCGCGTGCCCACATCGAGGCAGCGCAGGCGCTCGGCGCGACCAAGTGGGAAGTCGTGCGAATGACTGTCCTGCCGTACGGCCGCAGCGGTGTGATCGCCGGTTCCATGCTCGGCCTCGGTCGCGCGCTCGGTGAGACGATCGCCGTGCTCGTCGTGCTGCGGACGGCGTCGGTGCCCGGCACCTGGTCGCTGTTCGACGGCGGCTACACCTTCGCCTCCAAGATCGCCTCGGCTGCGTCGGAATTCAGCTCGCCGCTGCCGACCGGCGCCTATATCGCCGCGGGTTTCGTTCTCTTCGCGCTGACCTTCGTCGTCAACGCACTGGCCCGCCTGGCCTCCGGTGGAAAGGTGAACGGCTGATGACCACAACTTCGCTCGACAAGCCGGTAAAGGCTCGGACCTTTCGTGAGGTCAGCACCAGCAGGCGGATCAAGAACAACGTCGCCACCGGCCTGGTCACGCTCTGCTTCGTCATCGCGCTGATCCCCCTGGTGTGGGTGCTCGGACTCGTTGTCACCAAGGGCATCACCGCGGTCGCGTCCGCTGACTGGTGGATGAACTCGCAGAAGGGCATCCTGCCGGATCAGACCGGCGGCGGCGTCTACCACGCGATATACGGCACGATCGTGCAGTCGCTGGTCGCCTCGATCATCGCGGTGCCGCTGGGCATCATGGGCGCGGTCTACCTGGTCGAATACGGTCGCGGTCGACTCGCCAAGGTCACCACGTTCATGGTCGACATCCTGGCCGGTGTGCCCTCGATCGTCGCCGCGCTGTTCATCTTCGCGCTCTGGATCGCCACCTTCGGCATGCCGCAGAGCTCCTTCGCCGTCTCGCTGGCGCTAGTGCTACTGATGCTGCCGGTGGTGGTGCGCAGCACCGAGGAAATGCTGAAGCTGGTGCCCGACGAGCTGCGTGAGGCTTCCTACGCACTCGGTGTGCCGAAGTGGAAGACCATCCTGCGGATTGTCATCCCCACTGCGGCGCCCGGCATGATCTCCGGCATCCTGCTCTCCGTGGCCCGCGTCATGGGAGAGACGGCCCCGGTGCTCGTGCTGGTCGGCTACAGCAAGTCGATCAACCAGAACATCTTCGACGGCAACATGGCCTCGCTGCCGCTGTTGATCTACCAAGAGCTGGCCAACCCGGAGGCTGCCGGCCGCGAACGTGTCTGGGGTGCGGCGTTCACGCTGATCCTCATGATCGCACTGCTGTACCTGGCTGCCGCCGGCGTCAACAAGCTGCTCACCCGGAACCGATAGAAGCGAACGGAATACTCAGATGGCCAAGCGGATCGACGTCAAAGATCTCAACATCTATTACGGCAGCTTCCACGCCGTGGCGAATGTGGAACTGACGGTGCTGCCGCGCAGCGTCACCGCCTTCATCGGTCCCTCCGGCTGTGGCAAGTCCACCGTGCTGCGCTCGCTCAACCGCATGCACGAGGTGACCCCCAACGCCCGCGTCGAAGGCGCCGTGCTGCTCGACGGCGAGGACATCTACAGCTCCTCGATTGACCCGGTCGGCGTGCGTCGCACCATCGGCATGGTGTTCCAGCGCCCGAACCCGTTCCCCACCATGTCGATTCGCGACAACGTGGTGGCCGGGCTGAAGCTGCAGGGTGTGCGCAACAAGAAGGAACTCGACGAGGTCGCCGAGCGCTCGCTCAAGGGCGCCAACCTCTGGAACGAGGTCAAGGACCGGCTCGACAAGCCCGGTGGCAGCCTCTCCGGTGGTCAGCAGCAGCGTCTGTGCATCGCCCGCGCCATCGCGGTCTCGCCCGACGTCCTGCTGATGGACGAGCCGTGTTCGGCGCTGGACCCGATCTCCACCCTGGCGATCGAGGACCTGATCACCGAGCTCAAGAAAGAGTTCACGATCGTCATCGTCACCCACAACATGCAGCAGGCCGCGCGGGTGAGCGACCAGACCGGTTTCTTCAACCTCGAGGCCCAGGGCAAGCCCGGCCGCCTGATCGAGATCGACGACACCGAGAAGATCTTCTCCAACCCCACCCAGCGCGCCACGGAGGACTACATCTCCGGCCGCTTCGGTTAAATCACACCGGGAAGCCCCCGCACTCCTTCTGAAAGGGAGTGCGGGGGCTTTTCTCGTTGATGGAGGAACAGGACAGCAATTGCGGTAAAGCGCAGCTACTGCAACGGCCGCCTCTAGTAGGCAGGTGAATTCGCGCACCTAGACGCCTCGGACTCGGGCATCCATACCTTTTCGTTGAATAGATTGCAATGTGACAACGGTCATGATGTTTAATCATCTTGCGACGGAACCGAAGACGCTCTTGAGCCGTCTAATTTGATTGTAAGGCAACGGAAGTCAGTCGATCGAGTTGGTCTGGAGAATCGCTACTGGACAGGCGGGGCCCGGCGATTCGTAAGGCTCAGGCGCTGAGCTGTGTCGCTACGACGCAGTATGCGGCTAGTGGTGAGGAGGGCAAGATGGAGTTAATTGCGAGCGCGCTTATGGAGTACCGCTTGCGCGCTAATCTGAGTCAAGAGGAGTTGGCGGACAAGGCGCAGTTGAGTGTGCGTGCATTGCGGAACATCGAACGCGGATGCACCAGATATCCGCACATTAAATCCGTTAGGCGGCTCACCAGTGCGCTGCAATTGACGGACGAGGAAGGGGAAGTTCTGCTGCGGATGGTAGATCGGCCTCTATCATGCCGACGGCAGCGGGGCTGATTTCCCATGCGTGCGTACAGCCTTGTCGGTTCAGATATTATGTGTACAACGCTGCTATTGCTTCGGAATGCTGACCTTGCTGGTGCTCGACCGGCAGATCTGCACACCGCTCGATCGTGTGGCGAATAAACTTCCGCTCTTTCTGCCGATGATACTTCCTGTTGAGTAAGCCTGTGGTCGGGTTATGTTTTTCATGCCCAATGAAGACAAATTATGGAGGTCGGAAATGAAGAACTTTCGCGCATTCTCTGCGGCTGGTCTGGCTATTGCGTCGATGACGGCTGGGGTGCTCTTGGGGGCGGGTAGTGCGTCTGCGAGCCCGGTGGTCAGTCAGAGCTATGGGCCGTGCACGTGGAGCGCCGATGTCGTATCCATCGGGGGAGTTCCGATGGATGGCTACGCTTACAACTGGCTGGTAAAGACCGGCCGAAACGACAACTCTGGTGCAGCGTGCAGTTTTGAGGCCAGGTCCGAATTCAAGATGAAGGGGAGTGGTGAGGTAAAGACGGTTGCCTTCGGTAGCAGCCAGCTTGCCCAGGACGTGATGTTTTCTGAGGGCGGCGCTCGTCCCCTGAATATAAGCCTCCGTGTGTGCGAGAACGGCGTCGGGTGCTCCGATTGGGCGACTCAGCACAGTGCCTGGGGTTACGACCACTAACAGCGGCTGGGTAGCGATGCTATCGCCTGCAGTCTGAATTCCGGCCCGTCCGTAGGCTCGCGAATAAATTCTGCGAGCCCACGGATGGCCACGGTCAGCATGCTGAAGATGCACGCGCTTTCTCCGCTGATCTTGAAATACGGCCCTGACCGAAACCGAATTCCTCCGGCGCCAGCGATAGGTGACCGCGCAATGTCAAGGATTGTCTGACCTGCAATTGCCTGCGCCGGTCTGCGAGAGGCGTACGGGGCCGAGGTCGGTTGGATTTGGGACCGGGTTGAGCGGCTTCGCTGGAGCGCGCAAAGCTCAGCTGATCGTGCCCAGAAGGAGCAGGCCTCATTGGAAACATGGACCGTACGGTAGAGAAGGCGTGGGCCGATGGCACAGGCAGACGCGCACGCGCTACTGGCCGGTGTGAGCACTCGGGTCGGTAGCGACGTCACGGATCTGGCCGCTCGTGAGTGGTCAGTCGCTGTTGACGGCCTATCTCGTCGAAGTAGCCGTTGACCGACTACTCGGATCTAGAGGCCCTCAGTTGTCCCAGGAGTAGCGGTACTCCAGATCGTCGTATCCGGGATAGTCGTATTTCGGGTAGTCATTATTAGGCGGCAATGCTGGGTCGGGCAACAAGGTCGTGTCGTGCCAGGGCGGACCGATTGGTTGTGGCACCGGTCGATCGGAGGCATCGAGATCTGACGTCGAGGACGTCGGACGGGGCGACGGGACTCTTCTCGGCAACGGTGGACTCGCAATGACGGTCGCGTAGGGGTTGTCTTCACCGGGCCCTATCAGGTCGTAGATGCCGCCATCGCCAGGAGGCTCATGCGGCCGGATCACATGCGCCATCCGACCTTCTGAATCTCCCCTGCGTGCAACGGCAACCGGCGGTACGTCGTGGATTTGATCTCGCGAATCGGGGCTGGGATCCGGCGGCTCAGGCGCCTCGTTCGGAAGGGGATCTGTTGCCAGCGGTGGGTTCTCCTCTCGCGGCTGTTCGTCGGCCGGTGACGAGGGCTCCGGCGAAGCCGGTGGCTGGGCGTCCGGCTCGATGTCCGGGCTGTCGAGATCGTTGCCTATCGGCTCGGATTCATCTTCCGCCGCGGTTTCAGCCTGCAAGTCTTCGACTGTTGCACGCATGACGTCGCTGGCTTCGGCGTGTGCGAGTCTGTGTAAGCCGATAATCAGTTCCACCAGCAGTTTTGGATCCAAGCGCAGGCCGACCTCGCTGAGCTGAATATCGTGCAGCGACCCATTGGCGCCCACCTCGACAGTGACCGATTGATCGCTGGAAGAGGCAGTTCCCCGAATCCGCAGCAAGGCTTCTTGCAAACGCTCGATACGGGCGTGCTCGGCGGCTTCCTCCATGACGAACCTCACTCCAGTTTCGGCGAAAGCCGAGCGAACTCTCCTGCACGGCAGTCGACATGACGCTTGTGGCGAGGAAGCAGGCTGTCATGCACGACACGATCGTCCATCGAGTGCCACACCCGGCTCTGAACTCGCTGCCACCCCCGTTCGTCGGCGGCCGGTTCCGAAGATTATTCGGAATCGAGGGAACCACTTCCGAGTCTGCCGCGTCATACCTAGTGACACAACAGATCTCGGGGGACAACGTCATGAGTACCACCAGGAAGTCGGTCTCAGCCGTCACGGGGCGCGCGCCCAGCCTGCTCTCGGAGGATGCGTGCGACCGATCGAACCGAACAGCTGCGCGGTAAGGGGATTGTCATGGAGATGAACAGTGAAGGTGTCCATCTGCTGGCGGGGGGCCAGAATGCGTCCAGCCAGCTGCTGTGGACAAGCGCAGGGCGTTTGACCAGTGCCGCCGCTGAATTCGTTCCGGCGCAGGCAGGCCGCGACTACCAGGATCATGGGGCGCAGATTCAGGCAGCGATGGAAGCTATCGGCGTGCGGGTGACCGGCTGGGCGGCCGCCGTCGAGCATAACGGCAGCAGCCTAGCCACAAGCGCGAACGTGATCGCTGACTCGGACGGTACAACGGCTGCCGGTATCAACTCGATCGAAGGAGCACAATAATGCAGGCGGCTCAGGGCGGCAGCGATGTCGACCGGATCCTGGCTCAGGGACTCGACAAACTGGATACCCTTGGACAGTTCATGTCTCTGTATCAGGACTGGACCGGAAAGTATCCGAACGAGACCAGTCCGAGCACGCTGATCGATAGCTATCAGCAACAGCAGGGTATGAGCGTGGAAGCGCTTCGCACCTATGCGACCGCCCTGGGCAACGAGCTGACGGCGACGTTGAATGACCTTGCCGTGGATCAGCAGTCACAGGTCACCCAGTTGGACTCGGTCTGGAACGAATCGACGGGATCGTCAGCAGCGGCGCAGGCGCAGTCGCAGCTGGGCGTCGGTCTATCTGCTGACACCGAGTCGCTTTCCCTCACCGCGAACACCGTCACCGTGGCGGCCGACACCCTCGAGCGTATGGTTTCGCAGAAGGCCTCCGCGATCGAGCAAAGCCTCAGCGACAACGTCGCCGGCCTATCGTTTCAGCAGGTCAGCCAACTGGTGGAGTACGCCAAGAACGGTTTCGGCGGATCGACCTCCGAAGAGGCAGCAGCGAAGCTACGCGCGATCCTTCCTGAATACCCGGGCGGTGGTTCCGATGTCGCTTGATCCTCAGCAGTACGCGACTCAATGGCTCAACACGGTGTTCAAACCCGATGTCGAGAACAAGGTTCAACTCGTCTCAGGTTTGAATACAGCAACCGACAGTGCCGTGTCGGGGTCATTGCAGACGGTCGCGAGCCAGATGAATAGTGCGGCTGGTACTGGTGCCGCGACCCAGCCGTCGGCGAACCAGCAGTCGACGACCCAGCAGTCGACGACTCAGCCGTCGGCAAACCAGCAGTCGACGACCCAGCAGTCGGCAAACCAGCAGTCGGCAAACCAGAATAGTTCTGGCGGAACTAAAGACATGGGCACGGCTGGCGTGTGGCGGCCAGGAGACATCGCAAACGTAATTGATTCGGCTAGCAAAATCACCGGCAACATTCCTGACCTGATCAAGGCTATCGGCTCATTGGATGATGATGTCGACGACATCATCAAGGCCGGAGGCGAGGCCATCAAGTCGGGCGGCCAAGGCATCGCGACGGTGCTCGACTCCGTCGACAAAATGGACGACCAGACGACCGCCGGTGCCGCTGCTGCCGACGGCGGCGGTGGAAAGCCGTCTGGTGGTGATACCCCGTCTGGTGGTGGCACTCCGTCTGGTGGTGATACCCCGTCTGGTGGTGGCACTCCGTCTGGTGGTGGCACTCCGTCTGGTGGTGGCACTCCGTCTGGTGGTGGCACTCCGTCTGGTGGTGGCACTCCGTCTGGTGGTGGCACTCCGTCTGGTGGTGGCACTCCGTCTGGTGGTGGCACTCCGTCTGGTGGTGGCACTCCGTCTGGTGGTGGCACTCCGTCTGGTGGTGGCACTCCGGCCACTGCTCCGGCGAGCAGTTCCCAGCCATCCTCACTCATGGGGCTACCACCGGTCCGCCCGCAATCCGAGAGCGAGGGCGAACACCGCCGAGACCTGCGCTTCACGACCCCCATTTCGGCTACGAGCGAGCAACAGGAGGTCCAGTCATGAATCCGATTGCCCGGCTGGAAGCTATCGCCGACCAGCACGCATCAGCCGTGAAACGTATTCAGGATCGATTCGAACAAATCGACCAGCGTGCCAAATCGACTTCGCGTGAACTGGCTATCCAAGAGCGGCAAAGACGACGAGTCACCCATGACCGGCATCCAGAAACTCGGAAGCAGACGCCCGGCACCCTTACCCCGAGCGATCTACTCGGCCATCCTGATCTGCTTGTGTGGGCATTGAGGAAATAGCTGTTGCTTGTGGCTGTGGCACCGTTGAAGGAGTGCTGCTGAGCCGCGATTCCTCACTCGCTCACAGGTCAGCGCGATCCGGGCCGTCCGCTCAGCCGAGCGTGTGGAGTCGGCGCGCACAGCGGAGTCTCCGACCGGTGTGAGGCGTCAGACCTCCACATCTATTACGGCAGCTTCCACACCGTGGCGAATGTGAAAATGACCGTGCTGCGCCCGCTCAAACACAGGCACGAGGTAACCCCCAACACCCGTGTCGAGGGTGCCGTGCTGCTCAACGGCGAGGACATCTACATCTCGGCAATCAGGCCAGACCTGTGTACGGGAAGGTTTGCGTTGGCGGGCTGCTGCAGGGGTAGGTGACAACCAAGATGGCTTGCCGAGAGGTAAGCCTGAGAGGATGTCGCAGTGCCCAAGCCGTATCCGAAAGAGTTCCGCGACGACGTCGTGCGGGTCGCCCGCAACCGCGACGACGGCGTGACGTTGGATCAGATCGCGGCCGATTTCCGGGGTCCATCCGATGACGTTGTCGAAATGGATGCGCCAAGCCGAGGTCGACGACGGGAACAAGCCCGGGACCACTCGCAGTGAGTCGGTCGAGCTGCGGGATGCTCGCCGCCGGATACGGTTGCTCGAGCAGGAGAACGAGGTCCTGCGGCGCGCTGCGGCGTATCTGTCACAGGCTCAGATACCGGGAAAAGGCTCTACCCGCTCGTGAAAGAGCTTGCCGCCGAGGGGATCCCCGTGGCGGTGACGTGCCGGGTGCTACAGCTCGCTCGCCAGTCCTACTATCGGTGGCTGGCCGATCCGGTCTCGGCCGGCGAGGTCGCCGAGGCGTACCGGGCCAACGCGTTGTTCGATGCCCACCGCGACGACCCTGAATTCGGCTACCGATTTCTGGCCGATGAGGCCCGCGAAGTCGGTGAATCGATGGCCGAGCGGACGGCATGGCGGATCTGCTCGAGCAATCGGTGGTGGAGCGCGTTCGGCAAGCCCCGGCGCGGCAAGAACAGCAAACCTGGGCCGCCGGTCCATGATGATCTGGTACAGCGGATCTTCACCGCCGAGGGACCGAATCGTTTGTGGCTCAGCGACATCACCGAACATTGGACCGGTGAAGGGAAGCTGTATTTGTGTGCAGTCAAGGACGTGTACTCCAACCGGATCATCGGTTACTCGATCGATTCGCGGATGAAGTCCCGGCTGGCGGTGGCCGCGGTGAACAATGCCGTCGCCCGGCGAGGTGATGTCGCCGGTTGCATTCTGCACACCGACCGGGGAAGTCAGTTTCGCTCGAGGAGATTCGTCCACGCGCTCAATCGCCATCGCATGGTCGGATCCATGGGCCGTGTCGGTGCGGCCGGTGACAATGCGGCCATGGAAAGCTTCTTCAGCCTGCTGCAACGCAACGTGCTGGACCGGCAGCGCTGGGACACCCGCGATCAACTCAGGATCGCCATCGTCACCTGGATCGAACGCACCTACCACCGCCGGCGTCGACAGACCCGCCTCGGGCGGTTGACCCCGATCGAATTCGAAACCATCATGTCCCCAGCAGTCCGACAGGCTGCTTAACCGTTGTCACCCAATCCTGCAGCAGCCCCGGCCACCAAGCGATGGCTGCGGTTGGGCAGCTCGTATAAGCAAAAGGCCCGTGCGATATGCACGGGCCTTTTATATTCTTACTCAGCTGGTTTCGACGTCCTCGTCGTTAGGGAGAACGCCCGTTACCAGGAAGATGACGCGACGGCCGATCTCCACGGCGTGGTCGGCGAAGCGCTCGTAGTAGCGGCCAAGGAGGGTGACGTCGACGGCGGCGGCTACGCCGTACTTCCAGTCGCGGTCCATCAGGAGGGTGAACAGGTGGCGGTGGAGGTCGTCCATCGCTTCGTCGTCCTGGTTGAGCTGGGCGGCGCGCTCAGGGTCGCGGGTCTCGAGCACCTCTTTGGCACCAGCGCCCATGTTTACCGCGATGCGGCCCATCTCGGCGAAGTAGCCGTTGACCGACTCGGGGAGGGCGTGCGCGGGGTGGCGGCGGCGGGTCACCTTGGCGACGTGCAGCGCGAGCGCGCCCATCCGGTTGACGTCGCCCACGATCTGGATCGCGCTTACGACCTGACGCAGGTCGCCCGCGACGGGTGCCTGCAGTGCGAGCAGCGCGAAGGCCCTCTCCTCGGCCTCGGTGATCATCACCGAGATCCGATCCTGCTCACCGATGACCTGCTCGGCCAGGCTCAGGTCGGCCTGCAGCAGTGATTGGGTGGCCTGTTCCATGGCCTGGCCAGCGAGACCGGCCATCTCGCCGAGGAGGTTGGCGAGGTCGGCCATTTGCTCGTTGTAGATGACACGCATGATTGCTGACCCTAGTGGGTACCCGGACAGCTGTCACCCAACACTGGGTTAATGCCGCATGGCAGTGTCGTGGCAGGTCAGCGCCCGGACCGACTCTGATGCCCGCGAGTGCGGGCATCAGAGTCGGAATTACTCGGCTAAGTCCAGAACTGCCAACTGCCGCCACCGTCGTACTCGCAAGCGCTGGCACGTGTGCCGGTGCTACGGAATTGCTCCGCCTGGACCTCGCACTCCTGCAAGCTCGGGTACTTGTGCCAGTAGTGGCCCCAGTCCGGTTTCGCCTGAGCTGGAGCGGCCAGTAGCGCTACTGCCGCAGCCGTTGTCGTGACACAGAAGACCAATTTCTTGATCATGGAATCCCCTCCCAATCGGTGTCATCGGTCACCGATGACACGGCCGAGTGTATCCAAATAATCGACTGTAGTCACGAAAGATGTTCCGCCAGTTGAGGTTGCGCGGATGTCAGGAGCAGGTTTCGTCGGCGGCATTCATGTGCTCGAGGTCGGAGGGCAGCGCGACTGGCCCCGCGCTGTACGGTTTGCCGATTGGGACCCGAGGAAGTTGTGCGCCGACTTCGGTCGGGGGTCGGATGGTGCCGTTGAAATCAGCACCGAGGACGACCTCGATGAGGCCACCCAAATCGCTCGCTTCCTCGAGACTTGCGCCAGGCACTGAGCTCGCCACGGTGGCCGCCTCTGCTTCTTGGCCTGGTCCGAAGCGGACCTTGGAGTTGGGGGCGGTGCCGTCGGCGTAGTTGCCGGTGGTGTAGATGCTGAAGCCCTGATTGCCGAGTTTGGTGGCCGCACGGTTGGCGGCTCCGATCTGGCCTGAACCGTTGGAAACCAGCAGCGAGACCGAACTGGGCAATACGGCGTTCAGGGCGGGCGGAGTAGTCGGAGGCGGCGTCGGAGTACTGCTGACCGGTGGTGCGGTCTTCTCTCCGGGCAGGGGCTGAGCATCGATGATCGATCGGAAGATCGCCTTGATGTCGGATTCGCGGGGGATCTCGTTGCCGTAGGCGGTGGTCCCCGCTGTCGGAATTGTGATGAAGGTTACCGCGCCCGCGTTCAAGTTTTGCATGGATCGGCCGAGCAACAGCAAGTCCTGCGGTTCGACCTTGTGGACGAAGGTGTGTTCGCGGAACGCGCCGATGAAACGGTTCAGCTTGCCGAGGTCCAGCAGGACCTGGCCGGATAATGCCGTCCGCAACAGCGAGGACAGGAACTTCTGCTGCCTGGCGATGCGGTCGTAGTCGCTGCGTTCCTCACCGACCACGTGCCTTGCCCGCACATAGTTGAGTGCGGTTGACCCGTCGATGTGCTGGACTCCGGATGACTCGAGTACGGTACCGAGGACACCGTCGATAATCGGTTTGGTCGAACAGACGTCGACTCCGCCGATCTCATCGACCATGGCTTCAAATCCGGCGAAGTCTATGCCGATGAAGTGACCGATGCTGAGCCCGGTCATTTTTCTTACGACGTCGACCAAACACTTGGGGCCCCCGAGTGCGTAGACCGCGTTGAGCTTGTCTCCGTCAAAAGGGGGGAAGAACTGACCTGTGTAGCCTGGTTTGGCGTTGTCCCAGCCCTCACACTTGGGACGGCTGACGTCCAGATCCCGGGGGAACGACACCGCAACGACCCTCGAACGATCTTTGGGAATGTGCACCAGCATAACTGTGTCGGCCCTGGCGCCTTCGGCGTCGTCAGTGGAACCTGCACCGACATTGCTGTTCGCGCCTGCCCTGGTATCGGTACCGATGATCAGATAGTTCTCGTCGCCGAGTTGCAGGTTGGCGTCAAGGACGTCTTCGGTGCTGCCGTCGAGAGCTGAGACCTGCGTGAAGCTGTTGCTGGTGGCCTGTAGGTAGCTCCAGCCGCCGCCGGTGATGACGAGGGCGAGCACCGCCACGAACGTCAGCGAGACCCGGCCCGCCATTCGAGCCTGCTTGCTACGCCGACCTTCGGTGCCCGGACGACGCGGCGGTGCGGCGGAGGCGGTTTTCACGGGCCTGGCGCGCTCGGGCTCCGCGGCGGCGACCGTGGGCAGGATGTCCGTGGGCGGATCGACCGGCTCGGCGGCCACGCGCCGCGCCGGGGGAGCCTTACGTGCCTGCTCTTTCGCCTGGGCGGGTAGCGCGGTGGTCGCGGTGCGGTCGGCGGGGGATTCGGCGCGGTGTGGCGGCTTACCCGCGATGTCGTCGACGACGGGGGAGCCGTCGGTGCGGGGGGCGATGTCGGGACGTGGGGTGGGACGCGGCGCCTGCTCGCGGGCTCGACGGCCCGCGCGCGAGCCGGGCTCGGCGCTCTCGGCGGGGGGCACCCGTCTGCCGCGCCTGGTGCGTTCGCTGTCGACGCGGTTGACCAGATCGGCCACCGTCAGCGGCGCGGCGTTGTTGGCGTCGGGCACCGCGTCCGCGTGCCGGGAACGTCGAGAGCCGGTATCAGGTTGCTCGGGGGGTTCGGCCGTCGGATAGCGCTCCCAGGGGGCGCGATTTCCAGGCCGGGGCGTACGCCCGCGCCGATCGTCACCCACCAACGAACCTCACTCCTCTATCTGGCGCAGCCTGCGCGTCATCGGCCGGCTCCGATCGAACCAGAGTCGAACGATCCCGCAATGATAACGATTCCGCCACGAGTGGCCACTCCAGTGCACAGCGGAATCGCCGACGAATTGATCGAGATGGTTCGCCAGGCTCAGGAAAGCCCTGTTCGAGCGGGTGTGGACGGCCGAAACAGCGACGGCTTACGAATTGATGTCGACCCGTTATCGGCGCCTGATCAGCCGCCGCTGTGCATCACATCGGCCGCGGCCGGAACAGTGTCGTCTTCCGGGTCGTCGAGCCAGCCCTCGGGGAGCACGACCTTGGTCTGCGGCGAACCCTGCCGCCCACGCGGGCCGAGCGCGTCGGTGGGGAACGGCACGGTGGGGTCGAGCTGTCCGACCAGATCCTCGATCTGCGACAGCTTCGACACGGTGGCGAAGCTGCGCCGCAGCTGCGAGCCGACCGGGAAACCCATCAGGTACCAGGCCATGTGCTTGCGGATATCGCGCATGGCCTTGTCCTCACCGTCGTGCTCGGTGAGCAGGGTGGCGTGGCGGACCAGGATCTCCCCGACGCGGCCGAGCGTCGGCCCCTCCGGGATCGGTTCGCCGCGCAGGGCCGCGCTGAGTTCGGCGAACAGCCAGGGCCGACCGAGGCAGCCGCGGCCGACGACCACGCCGTCGCAGCCGGTCTCGTCCATCATCCGCAGCGCGTCGTCGGCGGTGAAGATGTCGCCGTTGCCGAGCACCGGGATGGAGGTGACGGTTTCCTTGAGCCGTGCGATGGCCGACCAGTCGGCCGCGCCCGAGTACAGCTGTGCGGCGGTGCGCGCGTGCAGCGCCACGGCGGCCGCGCCCTCGGCCTCGGCGATGCGGCCGGTGTCGAGGTAGGTGTGGTGGTCGTCGTCGATGCCGATGCGGAACTTGAAGGTCACCGGCACACCCGCCGGTTCGGCCGCGGCCACCATCTCGCGCACGATGTTGGCGAACAGCCTGCGCTTGTACGGCAGTGCCGAACCGCCACCGAGCTTGGTCACCTTGCGCACCGGGCAGCCGAGGTTGAGGTCGATGTGGTCGGCCCAGCCCTCGCCGACGATGATCCGCACCGCCTCGCCGAGCGTCTTGGGATCCACACCGTAGAGCTGCATCGAGCGCGGATGCTCGTCGTCGTCGAACGACATCATGTGCAGGGTCTTCTCGTTGCGCTCGACCACCGCGCGTGCGGTGATCATCTCGCACACGTAGATCGAGGTCGCGCTACCGAATTCCCGGCACAACCGGCGGAAGGCACGGTTGGTGATGCCCGCCATCGGCGCGAGCACAACCGGCGGGTCGACCGGGTAGGGCCCGATCCGCAGCGCGGTGGGCGCCTGGGGCAGCGTGGTAGTCACGCGAATGATTGTCTCATCCGCCCCGATGTGATCGATCTCGCGTCCGAACGCTTATCACCGGGTCATCGCCGCCACTGCGACCCCGCCGACACCGTTTACCTGCTACGCCGTGTCCGGAACGGTTCCGAAACCTCAGTAGCCTTACGCTGCTGGCATCGTCGCCTCCGGCGGTGCGCTGTCCCCACGTAATCGGAGAAGACGCTCATGGCCGAAAGCAACGAAGACGCCACCGACCTGACGAAAACCCCTGCCACGCCCACCAAGGGCACGGTCGCCGTGCGCGTTTCGTCGCTGGTGGGCGGCGCGGTGATCGCCGTCCTCGCGATCATCGCCCTCGTGCTCGGCGTGCTGCTCGGCTCGGCGCGTTCGGAGATCTCCGACATGAAGGACCAGGCCGCCGACAACGCGAAGGCCGAGCAGATCGCGCTCGACTACTCCGTCGGCTCGGCCACCCTGAACTATCAGGACGTCGACGCCTGGGTCGCCGAGCTCAAGGCCGGTACCTCCCCCGAACTGTCGAACAAGTTCGATGCCACCGGCGACAAGCTCGAGCAGATCATCATCCCGCTGAAGTGGACCTCCACCGCGGCGCCGATCACCGCCAAGGTGCTCTCGCAGGAGGGCGAGGTCTACAAGGTCGCCGCCTTCGTCGACGTGAGCACCACCAACGCGCAGAACCCCGACGGCCTGCGCAACACGGTGACCTACAACATCACCGTCGACGCGGGCAAGGACTGGAAGATCACCGACGTCGGCAGCGCCGACGGCGCCCTGCCGATCAAGTAACCCCGGACAGACAGAAGCGCCGCCTACCGGAAACCCGGTGGGCGGCGCTTTCGTGGTGAAACCTAGACGCTGGCCATCTCGCGCTTCTTGGCTTCGCGCGCGAGCATCCGGTCGCGCTGCTCCTCGAACTTGAGCACGTCCTCGCCCAGCTTCTCCAGGAAGCCGGCCAGGCGCTCACGGGTGGCCTCGCCGCGTGCGGTGAAGTCGGTGCGATCGAAGACGTTCCACTTCTTGAGCACCGGCTGCACGACCTCTTCGAGGTGCTGACGCAGGTCGTAGATCCCGTGCTTGGCCATCAGCACGCCGTTGCGACGGAAGTTCGGCATCCCGGCGCCGGGCATCTGGAAGTTCTCGACGATCAGCGAGATCGCCTCGATGGTCTGGTCGGGGCTCAGGTCCATCGCCGCGCCGCAGAGGTTGCGGTAGAAGATCATGTGCAGGTTCTCGTCGGCCGCGACGCGCTGCAGCATGCGGTCGGCGATCGGGTCGTCGCACACCCTGCCGGTGTTGCGGTGGCTCACCCGGGTGGCCAGTTCCTGGAAGGTCACGTAGGCGACCGAGTGCAGGAAGCCCGCGTCGACCTCGGTGGGGGAGGCGAAGCCGTTGGTCATGTGGATCATGCGCGCCTCTTCGAGGGCGACCGGATCCACGCCGCGGGTGACAACCAGGTAGTCGCGCATCACGATGCCGTGCCGGTTCTCCTCGGCGGTCCAGCGACCGACCCAGGTGCCCCAGGCGCCGTCCTGGGAGAAGTTCTCCGCGATCTCACGGTGGTAGGACGGCAGATTGTCCTCGGTGAGCAGGTTGGTGATCATGGCCGCCTTGGCGACCTCACTGAGCTTGGACTGCTCAGGATCCCAATCGATGCCGCCCATGGCGGCGAAGTTGCGGCCCTCGTCCCACGGGACGTAGTCGTGCGGATGCCATTCTTTGGCCAGCGACATGTGCCGGTTGACGTTTTCCTCGGCAACCGGCTCCAACTCCGTGAGCAGTTCGAGTTGAGTCAGATCCCTTGCCATGTAAAAACCCTTCGCTGTCGTGCTTGCGGTCGAACGTCGCGATGCGGCCATACCTTACGGCACCGTAGGTGTGATGCGAAACGCAACAGAGCGGTTTTCCGACGATATTGAGCAACGCCACAACTCGTCAGTAGATCCGATGGTCTTGCTGACGAGTCTAGGTGTTCGACCCGCAGCATAGGGACTATCGCTGCGGGCCTCGCGACGTTAACTACAGGTAGATGAACATCTCAGCGCTTGCCGCCGAGCAGGCCGCCGAGCACGCTGCCCAGCGCACCGCCCGCGTTCTTCGACAGGGCATCGCCGATCATTCCGCCGAGCCCGCCGCTATTGCTGCTGCCGCCGAGCAGACCGCCGAGCAGATCGCCGAGACCGCCACCGGAGGCCTGCGTCTGCTGGGGCGCCGGTGCCGTGGCGCCGCCGCCGGTGAGCTGCTTGGCCAAATAGGCGAGCACGATCGGGGCCAGGATCGGCAGCAGCTTGCCGATCAGATCGTTGCCGCCGGTCCCGCCGCCCGCGCCGAGCGCGCTGATGACGGTGTTCTTCTCGTCACCGAAGACGTTGTCGACGATCTTCTCGCCGTCGCCGACGTCCACCTGCCCGAGATCGACCGCGCCGTCGCCTTCGACGAGGCCGCCGTGGTTGTCGAGCGCGCCGAGCAGAGACGCCGCGCCCTGTGGCTCGGCGGCATTGACCTGGAGGCCGCCGAGCAGCGTGGGCAGCGCGGCCTGCACGGCCGTGGTCGCGGTCGCCTGGTCGACGCCGAGTTGGTCGGCGATCTGGGCGATGGGTACTTGGGAGAGCAATTCGTCGAAGGAAGTCATCTCACTCCGCCTGAGGTTGTGGGCGCCCGGGGGCCCGGGTCGCGCTCAGAGTAGGTGCACAGGTCGATGAACCCGACGGTTTTCGGCGGCGTCTGCGCTTGGCGCGTCGCCACGTGACGATGGTCACGGTGGTAGTTGGTGGTGCCCCCTGTAGGACTCGAACCTACGACCTAGTGATTAAAAGTCACCAGCTCTACCAACTGAGCTAAAGGGGCGCGCAGCGGAGTCTAGCGGACGCGGTGCCGAAGGGCCGAACCGTGGTCCTCGGTCGCGTTGCGGGCATCTGATCGCCGCTGGTGGCGGCCGGTAACGGCGGGGGCGTCCGCGACGATTCTCGGTAAACACCTGGTGCCCAGCACCGTTCGCGCTATGGGTTGCGTATGGTTGTCGAATATTGTTGTATCGCAACATCTTTCGACAAGCTGGGGTGCAGGAGCGATGGAGTGGTCCACGGTGGGCGCCGGTCTCGCGACCGTTCGGCGAACTTCGGCGGCGCCGATGAGCCGGTCAACCGGGCTGCGCGCCTACGGAATTCGTACCCGGACTAACCATTCCGGTTGCGCTTCGTTTGCTGATGTGGATAACCGGACCGGATGTTCGGATAGGTACACCAATCGCCGCGTGTCGTCTCGGGAATGCGGGTACGGTGATCGCCTGGTGAATTTCGAAACAATCACCGGTGCCGCGTTTTCCGTGGCTCCGGTGCAGGGTGCGGCGTTTCGTAATTCATCGACAGATTGCAGGCCGAGGTGATCGCGATGGGTGCGCGAACTCCCGGCAAAGGGGTAGTCGTCGCCGCAGGAGGAGGCGGTTCTCACCGGTGGCGGGGCCGCTGTGCGAGGCACCGCGAGTCTTTCATACCGAAAGTTTGAATTAAAACCACAATTCGCACCAGCGGTCTGTATTCGACCGCCGGCGTCGAGAAGGTTCGGAGGCGTTTCGAGGATGGCACGGCAGCAAGAGCGGGCGCGCCGGACACGCGCGGCAATTATCAAATCCGCGGCCGTCGAGTTCGGGAAGAGTGGATATGCCGCGGCATCGCTCAACCGCATTCTGGAAGGTTCGCGTGCCACCAAGGGCGCGATGTACTTCCACTTCGACTCCAAGGAAGATCTGGCGCGCGCGGTGTTGGAGACCGCGGTCGAGCGGTACCGGATCTGCGCGGAGCGCTGGCTGGCGCGCGCCGACCTCGGTCCGCTCGATGTACTGCACGGCATGGTCGACGAGATCGCGCTTCGGCTCGAGCACGACACCATCGTGCAAGCGGAGTACCGCCTCGTGATCGAACCCGACTTCCATCGCGACACCGGCAACGGCGGCGGACGCATCGTCGGCCGAGCCACTCGCGTGCTCGCGGTCCGCGCCATCGACGACGGACAGCTGCGCGCCGACGCCGATCCCGACCGCTTCACCCGGACCCTGTCCGCGGCGCTGGCCGGGCAGCGCTATCTGGTCGACCCGATCTCCAACGGCTCCGCCGCCGACCTGCGTGCCCGCTTCGCCGAGGTGCTGGAGGTTATCGTGGAGGCGATGGCGACCCCGCTGTGGATCCAGACTTTCCGCACCGAGGGCTGGCGGGAGCAAGCACGCCTGGATGACCTCGGTTTGGGCGCCTGACCAGGCGATTTGGAACTCTGCGCACACCTGTCATAAGCTATGCGAGCTCCCAACGGAAACGTTGAAGCCGCCCCGGAGAGATTCGGAACGAGCCCCCTTCGTCTAGCGGCCTAGGACGCCGCCCTTTCAAGGCGGTAGCGCGGGTTCGAATCCCGTAGGGGGTACAGTCTTCGGACTGTGTCTAGTAGTACTGCAGGTATGCATGGCCCTGTAGCGCAGTTGGTTAGCGCGCCGCCCTGTCACGGCGGAGGTCGCGGGTTCGAGTCCCGTCAGGGTCGCACGTAGTACCAGAGCAATCCGGTACTTCCGGCCAGGTAGCTCAGTTGGTACGAGCGACCGCCTGAAAAGCGGTAGGTCGCCGGTTCGATCCCGGCTCTGGCCACCTTCGATCCCCTCACCGAAGTACACGGTGAGGGGATTTTTTCGTAGGTGGGCGGCGCGAGCCGGTCAGCTCGTGACCGGCATCCGCAGGGCGTTGGTCCACAGTCGCGACAGGGTGTGGACAACTTCTTCCATCGGAATCCGACTGCCGTCGAACTCGCCGTCGCCGATGACGAAGTAGTTGAAGGCCATGCGGCTGACCATGCCCGAGAGGGCGCGTGAGGTGAGCATCGGATCGATGTCGGGGTCGGCCAGGCCGCGTCGCTGGAGATCGGCGATGCCGCGGGCATTGCGGCCGATGAAGGCATCGGCACGGTGCTGGCGCAGCTTGCTGAATTCGGGGTCGATTTGGGCGACCTGCTCGAGCAGTCCCATCAGCTTCGCATTGCGCTTGTAGGCCTCGAAGTAGGCCAGGTTGGCGGCCTCGATGATCGAGGCCGGGTCGTCCTCGCCCGTCACATGCGGCATCCCGGGATGCATCATGTCTTCCTGGGCGTGCTCGAGGATCGCGGCGAAGATCTCCTCTTTGCTGGCGAAATAGGTGTAGAAGGTCCCCGACGAGCAGTGGGCTTCCTGGGTGATGTCGATGAGCCGGGTATCGAGATATCCCATCCGCTCGAACACCTTCCGGCCCGCCGCGATCAGCGCGTCCCGCGTACGCAGTCCGCGCTGGGTGGCGGGCAGGTCGCGCAACAGCGAGGTGCGTGCCATCGAGGGCAGCGCGCCCTCGCTGTCGGGGTCCGCGGATCGTTCCATGGTGTAGTTATATACCGGCGTTCACGGGTGGAACACGACGCGGCCGACGGTGCTGCCGTCGCCGAGACGGCCGAGCCCGTCGGGGACATCGGCGAACGAGAGTCGCTCGCTGATCAGCGGTTTCACCTGGCCTGCCGCGGCGAGCCGGGTCAGCTCGGTATGGCAGTCGTGGATCGCCTGCTGGTTGTACTGCTTGTAGAGACCCCAGTGCAGACCGATGATCGAATAGTTCTTGATCAGCGCGTGATTGAGCGCGGGCTGGGGGATGGTGCCGCCGGCGAAGCCGATCACGAGGATGCGACCTTCGAAGGCGATGCACTTGGTGGACTTGGCGTAGGCGTCGCCGCCGACCGGGTCGTAGACCACGTCGGCGCCGCGACCACCGGTGAACTCCTTGACGAGCGGCACGAAATCCTCGGTGTGCCGGTCGATCACGAGGTCGGCGCCGAGCTCGCGGCAGTAGTCGGCCTTCGCCGGTCCGCCGACCACACCGATCACCCGTGCTCCCGCGGCCTTGCCCAACTGCACCGCGGAGCTGCCGACGCCACCCGCCGCGGCGTGCACCAGCAGCGTCTCGCCGGGCTGCAGCCGAGTCCGGCGGTGCAGCGCGAACCAGCTCGTCTGGTAGCCGATGACCAACGCCGAAGCCTCGGCATCGTCGAGGGATTCCGGTGCGGGGAAGGCGTTTTCGGCATCGAGTACGGCCAGCTCGGCGAACGCGCCGCCGGGCAGGTCGGCGGTGCCGACGATCCGATCACCGACCGCGAACCGGTCCACACCCGCACCGACCGCCAGCACTTCGCCGCACAGTTCCACGCCAGGGGTGAACGGCAGTGGCGGCTTGATCTGATACTGCCCACGGCACAACAGCACATCGGGGAAGTTGGCCGGCGTCGCGAGAACGCGCACCAGCAGCTGCCCCTCTCCCGCCACCGGGTCGTCGATGTCGTTGAACTGCAGTACTTCCCGTGGTTCGCCGAGTTCGGCCAACTGCCAGGCTTTCATCTGATCAGTGCTCCTCTTCCAGTCCGGTCATCTCAGTTGCGCTCCCGGTACTTGTTCAGTTCCTGACGTGCGATGGCACGCTTGTGCACTTCGTCGGGTCCGTCGGCGAGCCGGAGCGTGCGCAGGTGCGCCCAGGCGGCGGCGAGCGGGAAATCGTCGGTGACGCCACCCGCGCCGTGCACCTGAATGGCCCGGTCCACGACCTTGAGCGCGATGTTCGGCGCGGCCACCTTGATCGCGGCGATCTCGGTGCGCGCGGCCTTGTTGCCGACGGTGTCCATCAGGTACGCCGCCTTGAGCGTGAGCAACCGGATCATCTCGATGTCGATGCGCGACTCGGCGATCCAGTCCTGAATATTGGCGTTCTCGGCCACCGGCTTGCCGAAGGTGACCCGCGCCTGCGCGCGCTTGCACATCATCTCCAGTGCGCGCTCGGCCATGCCGATGCTGCGCATGCAGTGGTGGATGCGGCCTGGCCCGAGCCGGGCCTGGCTGATCGCGAAACCCTCGCCCTCGCCCTTGAGTACATCGGTGACGGGCACCCGCACGTCGGCGAAGTCGATCTCGGCGTGGCCTTCGCGTTCCTGGAAGCCGAACACCGGCAGCCCGCGGATGATCGTGACGCCCGGCGCGTCGATCGGGACCACCATCATGGTTTGCTGGCGGTGCGGCGCCGCGGTGGGATCGGTCTTGCCCATCACGATCATCACGCGACAGTTCTTGTGCAAGGCGTTGGTGGCGAACCACTTTCGGCCGTTGAGCACATATTCTTCGCCGTCGCGCACCATCGACAGTTCGATATTGGTGGCATCGGAGCTGGCCACCCGCGGTTCGGTCATCGCGAAGGCCGAGGCCATGGTGCCGTCGAGCAGCGGCTTCAGGTACTTCTCTTTGTGCTCCTCGGTGCCGAACAGCTCCAGCACTTCCATGTTGCCGGTGTCGGGGGCGTTGCAGTTGCAGGCTTCGGACGCGAGATGGCTACGGCCCATGATCTCGGCCAGCGGCGCGTATTCGAGGTTGGTCAGGCCGGGGCCGCGGCCGGGGTGCGGGTGGAAGAGATTCCACAGTCCGCGTCGTTTGGCCTCGGCTTTGAGCTCTTCCACAATGGGCGGCTGGAAATGGGGATCGCCGGATTCGCGCATCTGCACGTCGTACACGGCCTCGGCCGGGTAGACGTGGGCGTCCATGAAGTCGAGCAGTTCTTCGGAGTACTTCTTCGCGCGATCGCTCAGATCGAACAGTGTCATGACTTGATCTCTCGCTCAGTGGGTTTCGGTCAGCAACGACGACTGGTAGCGGCGCATGCCGCGCAGCCAGCGGTCGTAATCGGCGCCTTTGTGGCGGTACATGTCGAGCACCTGGGGATGCGGCAGGATCAGGAATTCCTCGGCGTCGACGGCCGCGAGCACGATGTCGGCCACCGCGGCGGGTTCGAGGACGTCGCCCGCCGAGACGACGGCCCGGGTCGCGGTGGCGCCGATCTCCTCGCCCGAGTCCCGGCCCGCGTAGAGCAGTTTCGTGTTGACGCCCATCGGGCACAGGCAGCTGACGCGAACACCCTGGTCGCCGTAGGTGACGCTGAGCCACTCGGCGAACCCGACCGCGGCGTGCTTGCTCACCGAGTAGGTGGCCGATCCGATCTGGGTGAGCAGCCCCGCGGCGGAAGCGGTGCTGATGAAGTAGCCCGCACCGCGTTCGACCCATTCGGGCACCAGCAGCCGCGCGGCGCGGGTGTGGGCGCGCAGGTTCACCTCGAGGGCGCGGCTCCAGTCGTCGTCGGTGACGTCGAGCCCGGGGGCGCCGACGATGCCCGCATTGGCGAAGTACAGGTCGACCGGCCCGAAGTGATTCCGCGCCACCGCGATCAGACCTCTGATCGCCTCGGTGTCGGCTGCGTCGGCGCCGACACCCACGGTGGCGCCGGGGTGGTCGGCGTCGATCCGCTCCGACACGGCCAGCGCGGCGGCCTCGTCGATGTCGGACACCACCACCTTCGCACCGGCCGCGGCGAGTGCGGCGGCCAGTGCGGCGCCGATGCCCGCGCCGCCACCGGTCACGATGGCCACCTTGTCGGTAACTCTCACGAGAAGTCCTTTCGAAGGGATCTGTCGGTACACGGTGATCAGGCCCCTCGGTGAATCCGCAGGGGTGAATGTATTAGAACTTGACGTCAACTTCAAGTGAGTGAGCGCTTGCTTAGTATCGTTGAAGGGAAATGTAATGTCAATCACACGGACCGGCGAGCAGCATCCCGCACGCCGGTCCGGTGTTCAGGATCCGGCGCGCGCCCGGCTGTTGACGAGGGTCGCGATCCACGTGCGGGTGTCGGCGGGGTCGATCACATCGTCGAGTTCGAAGCCCGTGGCGGCGGTGAGCGCCTTGCCCTGCTGGTAGGCCAGGGTGAGCAACTGCTGGAAGAGGGTCTCGCGCTCGCCCGGATCGGCCACGGCGGCGAGCTCTTTGCTGAAGCCGAGCCGAACCGCGCCTTCCAACCCCATCGGACCGATCTCGCCGGTGGGCCAGGCGACGGTGAAGTTCGGCGCGCGGAAATGGCCCGCCGTCATCGCCATCGCGCCGAGTCCATAGCCCTTGCGCAGGATGACGGTGCCGAACGGGACGCTCAGCTGCGCGCCGAGCACGAACAACTTGCTGAACCGGCGCACCGTCGCGGTCTTCTCCGCCTCGGGCCCGACCATGAAACCCGGTGTGTCGCACAGGGAGACGATCGGCAGCCCGAAAGATTGGCACAGAGTGAGGAAATCGCCCATCTTGTCGGCGGCCTCGGCGTCGATGGCGCCGCCGAGGTGATGGCTGCTGTTGGCGATCAAGCCGAACGGTTCGCCGTGCACCCGCACCAGCGCGGTGACGACGCCGACCCCGTAGTCCGGCCGCAGCTCGAGCACCGAGTCGACGTCGACGATCGCGTCGATGGCGCGATGGATGTCGTAGGCGCGTAAGCGGTTCTCCGGCACCACGTGTCGGGCCAGCCGTGGGTCCGGCGCTTCGAAATCCTCGACCCGACCCTGGAAGTAGCCGAGGTACTGCTTGGCCAGCGCCACCGCGTGCGCCTCGTCGCGGGCCACCAGATCGACGACGCCGTTGCGTCGCTGCACGTCGATCGGGCCGATGTCCTCCGGGCGGTAGGCGCCGAGCCCGCCGCCCTCGATCATCGCCGGACCGCCCATGCCGATATTGGCGTCCGGCGTCGCGATGATCACGTCACAGGAGCCGGCCAGCGCGGCATTGCCCGCGAAGCAGCGGCCCGACACGATCGTCACCAGCGGCACCTTCCCGCGCAGGGCGCCGAGCGCGCGGAAGGTCGTCACCTCGAGGCCCATGCCGGTCCAGTCGGTGTCGCCCGGCCTGCCGCCACCGCCCTCGGCGAACAGCACGACCGGAACCCGTTTGCGTTCGGCCAGTTCGAAGGCGCGGTCGGTCTTGGCGTGGTTGTTCTTGCCCTGGGTGCCCGCGAGCACGGTGTAGTCGTAGGAGATCACCACCGCCTCGGCATGGTCGAAGTGCTCGGCGCCGATGGTCGCCAGGCCGGTGATCAGGCCGTCGGCGGGGGTGTTGGCGATCAGGTCCGCTTCGCTGCGTCTGGTGCGTTGGGCGGCGAACGTGAGTGCGCCGTACTCGACGAAGCTGCCCGCGTCGACGAGGTCGGCGATGTTCTCCCTCGCGGTGCGCCGACCGATCCGGTGCCGCTTCTCCACGGCCGCCGGGCGGGATTCGTCGAGGGTCACCCGGTGCCTGGCCCGGATCTCGTCGACATCGGCGCGGGCCCGGCCGGGATCGAGATCGGTGTGCGCGCTGCCGGTTCCGTCGGCGCCGGTCCGGGTGATGATGACCAGCGGATCGCCCGGCGCCACGACCCGGCCGGGGCGTACCAGCACCCGGACGACCCTGGCGGCATCCGGCGCGGCGAGCACATGCTGCATCTTCATCGCCTCGAGCACCACGAGCTGACCACCGGCGCCGATGTCGACGCCCTCGTCCGCCACCTCGACCACCGTGCCCGCGAGCTGCGCGCGCACGGCTTCCTGACCCGGATACAGCTCGACCGCGGTGACCGCGACCTCGGGCTGATCGGACTGTGCCGCCGCGACCAGGTCGGTCAGTCGCTCGGTGAGAAAACCGGTGGTGGCCCGGCCGGACTGGAAGGTGCTGTCGGCGAGGATCTCTCGCAGAAAGGCGATGTTCGTACTGATACCGGTGACGGTGAACTCGGCGAGCGCTGTCGCGGTCTTGCGGGCGGCGGCGGGGAAGGACTGTCCGCGGGTGCGGGTGATCACCTTGGCCAGCAGCGAGTCGTAGCGCGGGCTCGGGGTCGACCCGGAGCGGCCGAAGGTGTCGACTCGCACGCCCGGCCCGGTCGGCGGCGCGAAGGCGGTCAGCGTGCCCGCGGTCGGCACCGCCGAACCGTCGGCCGCCATCGTCTCCATGTTCACTCTGGCCTGGATCGCGATGCCGTCCGCGGCGGCCGGATCACCGGTGGATTCGGTTCCGTCGCAGACGATTCCGCGCGGCAACCCCAACTCGTCGAACTGTGCGCCCCGGGCGATCGCGAGCTGAACGGCGACCAGATCGACCCCGGTCACCTCCTCGGTCACGGTGTGCTCCACCTGGATGCGCGGATTGACCTCGAGGAACACGAATTCGGCATCGGAGACCAGGAATTCGACGGTCGCCAGTCCGCGATACCCGACGTGGGCGCACAGCCGGGCCGCCGCGAGGTGGAGGTCCCTGCGCAGCGTCTCCGAAAGCCCCTGCGCGGGAGCGATTTCGAGGAGCTTCTGATGTCTGCGCTGCACGCTGCAATCGCGGTCTCCCAGCGCCAGCGCCCTGCCGCCGGTGGCGACGATCTGCACTTCGATGTGCCGGGCGTTCTCGAGCAGCAGCTCGGCGAACACCGCAGGGTTACCGAAACCGAGCTGCGCCTCCGCACCGCACTGCCGATACGCGTCGTCGATCTCCTCGGCCGCTCGCACCACCCGCATGCCACGCCCACCGCCCCCGGCCAGGGCCTTGATCATGATCGCGCCGGAGTGTGTATCGAAGAACGCGCGGACCTCCTCGACGGTGGCCGGTCCCTCGGTGCCGGGCAAGACGGGCACACCCGCGGCCACGGCGGTCGCGCGGGCCGAGGACTTGTCACCGAACAGGTCGAGCACCGCGGGATCGGGCCCGACGAACGTGACGCCGTCGGCCGCGCAAGCCCGAGCGAATGCGGCGTTCTCGCTGAGGAATCCGTAGCCGGGATGGATGTAGTCGGCGCCGGATTCCTTGGCGGCGGCCAGGATCGCGGACTGGTCGAGATAGGGCGTGGCGCCGGTGCCCGCCAATGCGATCGCCTCGCCCGCCGCGTGCACATCGGGGTTGTCGGCATCGTCGTCGGCGTAGACCGCCACGGTGTCGATGCCGAGTTCGGTGGCCGTGCGGATGACGCGCAGGGCGATCTCGCCGCGATTGGCGATCAGCAGTTTCACTGGATGTCCTCGAATTCGGCGGCGGGTTCGCTGATCTGGCCGGTGAAGCCGATCAGTCGTTCGGCGATGGCGATGTGGTCGGTGATGAACTGTTCGCGGCGGTGGTGATCGGCTCCGGCGAGCCGGGAGGCGCCGATCAGCAGCGCGTCGGCGAGGGTCTCGACGATCCGCGTCGGCGGGGCGCACGGATCGATCCCGCCGCGCACCTCGTCGCGTTCGAGAAACGCGGTGAACCGCTTGCGCAGACGAGTACGCACCCGAGACCACTGCGCGCCGATCGCGGGATCGATTCCCGCCCGGTGCTCGATCAGCGCCACCAGCGCGCCGTTGGCGAACACGGCTTCGGCGAACGCCCGTGTGGTCGCCCCGATGACCTCGGCGGGCGCGGTGACCTCGACGTCCACCACGAGTTGCGAGTCGAGGAACTGCGCGCACACCCGCTCGGTGAGCGCGGCGAACGCCTCGTCCTTGGCGGCGAAATACGCGTAGAAGGTCGCCCGGGAGACGCGCGCCCGCGTCGTGATCGTCTCGACCGAGGTCTGGTCGTATCCCAGTTCGGCGAAGCACCGTGCCGCCGCGTCGAGCAACTCGCCCCGTCGCGGTCCCGCGCTGTCCTTGCGCGCCGACCGCGCCCGCTCCTGCGCCTCGCTTGTGGTCACCGTCACAAGTGTTATTGACGTTGACGTCAGTGTCAACGGCCGATTTGCCACCTGACCTGTTCGGTTACCGAAACCGGTGCCCACCGGGTAATATCGCTCCCCGATACACACAAGCAAGGCCCTGTAGCGCAGTTGGTTAGCGCGCCGCCCTGTCACGGCGGAGGTCGCGGGTTCGAGTCCCGTCAGGGTCGCCACGCCGAAAGTCCCCCACACCGATTCCGGTGCGGGGGACTTTCGCGTCAGCGGACCTGCTCAGATGCGGTGGTCGATGCTGGTGATGCGGTGACGACCGGGCGCTACCTCGGTGGTGCGCATGACCTGGTTGATCTTCTCGGTGGTGGCGTCGCCCGGCCATTTCTGGTGGATCGTCACGTTCCAGAGAGTGGCGTCGGCGGCGTCGGCTTTGGTGATGTGGACGCAGTACTTCACATCGAGGGGGAGCGAACCGATGCCCTCGGCCAAGGCCGACGCGCTGCCCACATGGGCGTTGTCGGTGACGAAGGAACGGGCCTTCGCGGCGTCACGGTCGACGTAGTAGCTGTATTCGAAGCCGAGGATGGCGCCCTCGGGGCTGGCGGTGTCGCCACGTTCCGCGCTGATGGTGATCGAGGGGGTGCGGAAGGATTCGCAGCCGGACAGGGCGTGTGCGGGCAGTGGGGGCACCACGGTGGAAGTCGTTGCCCGCGTGCCGGAGACAGCGGCCTGTGCCGTGGTGGTCGGCTTGTCGGCGGGGCCGAGGAAGATGGTGGCGGCCAAGCCGAGAACCACGACGAAAACCACGGCTCCGATGATGCCTTTGATCGCGGCCGCGGCCTTCACCCTGCCACCGCTTTCGTCGTAGCGTTCGTCGTCGAAGTTCCTGCGGGGACGCCGCGCGATCCGGCCGCCGCCGCCGAAGTCCTTGAGGCGCGGTAATACCGGCATCTCGACATGGTCGCCGCTCTGTTCGGTCGCGGTGGCGGTGGCCCAGTCGTTCCAGTCGACATCGTCACCGCGCTGCGGCTCGACCGGCACGTCGGCGTCGTTCCAGTCGTTCCAGTCGCCGGTGAACCCGTCGTCGTCGTCGGGATTTCGATACACCGGTTCGACCGGCGCGGGCTGGAACGGGCCGTCGTCGAACGGTTCCGGGTCGGGCGGCGGCCAGGTCTCGGGGTTCGTGCCGATCGTCTGTGGCTCGGCCTCGCGGCGTCGCCTGCGCCGCCGTTTACCCTGCGGGCGACGGCGGCCGGGCGACGTGGCATCCGGCGACGCGAAGTAGGCACCGAACGGATTGTCCATGCGGGCGTCCTACGCCGGCGCCGGGACGACTCCCGGTTGCCCGTGTTTAGGCGCGGCGGAGGGTTTCTCGGTCTCCTGATCCTGCGCAGGACGAGCGCCGGGCGGCACCACCCCGCCTTGCATCGGCTGCTGCGCGGGCGCGGGTGTGCTCGGAGCCTGTTGGGGCTGTTCGGCTTTCGGCGTCTGATTCTGGAAGGGAGCGGCCGGGGCCGGTGCTTCCGGCTTCGCCGAAGCGCCGCTGTCGTTGTTCGCGCCGCCACCGCTGTTCGCGCCGCCGCCGGTACTGGTGCCGCCACCCAATCCGCCGAACAGGGTGCTCGTGCCGGTGCCGCCGCCGTTGGTCGACGGTGCGGTGGGTGTGGTGCCCGCGGGCGTCGTGGAGGAGGTGGCGCCCTCGGTGCCTGCGGCATTCGCGGCGAGAGTGTCGATTCCGGTCGTCGCCAGCTCGGAACCCTTGTCGAGTCCGTGCATCGCGACTTCGGCGATCTTGTCGATCAGATGCGTACCGAACGTGACGCCGGCATCGATCGCCGCGGTCCCGAGTGACACCCCGCCGTCGATCAAGGCCTCCTGCAACGCGATCTGCGCCGCGGTCGCCGGATCGATGTTGTCGTCGTCGTCATCCCACGACGAGTCGTCATCCCAGGACGACGTGTCGGACCCGCCGGTGCCGAGTACGTAGACGCCGGGCGCCACCTCCGTCGCGCCGACGGGCACGGTCACCCCGTTGGTCCCGCCGAGATCGCTGGTGAGCCCCTTGGTGTCTCGGGTGTACTGATCCATCTCGGTGCTGGCATTACCCACCACCCCGACCGCTTCGGAGATCGCCTCTTCGGCGAGTGCGACGATGGCGTCGAGGTTGTTGCTGTTCACCGCGGGGGCGGCCTTCTTCGCCTTGGCCCGGAAGTCGGCGATGATCGCGTCGACCTTGGCGGCCGCGGTCGACTGGGTCGTATGGGCCTGCCCGAGCAGGGAACTCAATCGGGTCCCACGGTCGGCCGCGGCCGAGACCTCGGTCGCGGTCTGCCGCAGCGCGGGTGTGGCGGGAGCGGCGGTCTCGGTCGACTCGAGGGCGTACAGCCCGAGCCGATGCGGGTCCTCGGTAGCTGTCGTCGCGGCGGAGGCCGACGTCAGCGCGGCGACCACCGACGCATCGGGATCGGCGGAAGTATTACTGCCCAACGATCTACGCAACTCGAGCAACGGCACTTCGAGCAGCGCGATCACCGGCGCGATCTTCGCCTCGGCCTCGGCGGGCGTGATCGTGCTCAATGTGGTCTCGGTGGCCAGCGACTTGGTACGCATCACGCCACCTCGCTCTCGACCGCGCGCAGATCGCCCGCCAGCCCGGTGTCGATCCCGGTCACGCTGTCGCCGAAGCGATTCAAGATGCCCTGATAGGCGGTGACCAGATTGCCCGCGGTACTCAGCGTCGAAGCGTGTTCGCCCGCTGCCTGTGTCCAGGCGGCGGCGAATTCGCGCCCGAGCACGCCGAGCCCGGACAGATCGACCCCGGCCGCGGTCGTCGTATCGTTGGCCGCTGTGCCAAGAAGTTCGGAAACCCGAGCTGCCGCACGCTGATAAGCGTCGAGCGCTGACGGGTCGAAAGACATTTCTGCCACGATGTCTGCCCCTTCACGATCGCGGATCCCGGCACGGCCGGTGCTCAAAAGCGTAACGACCGAGCGCCGATTGCGGGAGAGTCCCGTCCAGATGGACGAATCGATCTCGAGACTACGCAGGTCAAGGGCTTTCGCTGCAAAGCCGGTGTGGTGCTGGTGTGACTGACGGGTCGGCGACCGAATATGACCGGCGAGTAGGGTCGGCCACGACATGGATGGGTATCGACTGTTCGCCCTATTCGGGTTCGCTCTGCTCGATGCGCTCGACGTGCTGCTGGTGGCGATCACCACGGCCGTGGTCGCCGACGCCAGGCTGACCCGGCGTTCGCCGATGACGGGGGTGCTCAGTTTCCTCGGCGGCGTCTTCGCGGTCTCGGTGGCCTTCGGCGTGTGCACCGTGCTCGGCATCGACTTCCTGGTCCGGCTGTTCGACTTCGAGCTGACCCCGGCCCTGCGCTACTGGGGTGAGTTGGTGATCGGTCTCGTGCTGATCGCGGTCGCCGCGCTTCCGGTCGACACAACCACGTCCACCGGCGGCCGCTGGATCGAGCCGGTGCGCAGATATCCGTGGCTGCTCGGGGTGATCGGGTTCACGCTGGGTCTGGCGAAGGTGCCCACCTCGGTGCCCTATCTCGCGGCCCTCGCACTGCTGTCCGCGCAGCGCCCGCTGCCGGTGGCGTGGCCGGTGATCGTGGCGGCCTACTGCGCGGTCGCCCTGGTGCTGCCACTGGTCGTGCTGGCTCTGGCCATGCGGCGAACGCCGCGCGCGCGGCGGGTCTACCGCCTGCTCGTGCGGGGCATCACCCGTTTCGGGCCGCCGACGATCAGGGTGCTTTTCGTCGTGTTCGGCGTCGGACTGATCATCGACGCATTGGTCCACGCGGGCCGACTGTGGTGAGCCGCCCGCACGGCCACTCAGGAAAGCGTCAGGACCATCGAGTACCGTCATAACGAATCGATGACATGCCCCGTGCCCGCATCCTGGGCCGCGGGGCTATCCAGGTGAGCAGGGAGGGCGACCCTTGAGGGTTACCGTTGTTGTGCCGACCTACAACGAGCGGGAAAATCTGCCGGTGGCGGTGGAGCGGCTGACGGCTCTGCCGGTGTCCGATCTGCACGTGCTGGTGGTAGACGACAATTCACCCGACGGCACGGGTGACGTCGCCGACAAACTGGCCGCTGAGCTGCCGAATGTGGTGAGCGTGCTGCACCGCACCGAGAAGGACGGCCTCGGCCGCGCCTACATCGCGGGCATCACCGCCGCGCTCGACGAGGGCGCCGATGTGGTGATCCAGATGGATGCCGATCTGTCGCACCCCGCCGAGGTGATCCCGTCGATGCTCGAGAAGCTGAGCTCCGACGATGTCGGCGTAGCGCTGGGGTCGCGCTACGTGCCGGGTGGTTCGACCGCCGCGGAGTGGAAGTGGTACCGCAAGGCCCTGTCGGCCTGGGCCAACTTCTACGTGAACCTGATCCTGCGCCTCGGAGTGAAGGACGCGACCGCCGGTTTCAAGGCCTGGAAGGCCGACACCCTGCGCGCGATCGACGTGGCCTCGATCCGCAGCAACGGCTACTCGTTCCAGGTCGAGATGAACTACCGCGCGATCAAGAAGGGCTACACGATCGCCGAGGTGCCGATCCGCTTCGAGGAGCGCACCGTCGGTGCGTCGAAGATGAGCCTGAAGGTGCAGCTCGAGTCGGCGCTCATGCCGTGGAAGCTGCTGTTCGGCCGCTCGGTCTAGAACTCGATACGCGAAAGGCCCCGCCGACGGTTTCGGCGGGGCCTTCGCTGTGTGTTCGGGTCACTTCGCGGTGATGCCGCGACGCACGCCTTCCAGGGCGATCACCATGACCGGCACCAGCACCACGTGCATCACCGACAGGGCGATGGTGGAGGCGGTGTCGAAGTCGGTGGACACGGTCAGCGCGATGGTCGCGAGCGACAGCACCGACCCGACCACGGCGGCGGTCCGCAGCACGCCGGTCCACTTGTACGACACCAGCACGGCGACGGTCAGTCCGATCAGCAGCGGCACGGCCGACATCATGATCACCCCGCCGGGCGCGACGCTGGATGCCTTGCCCTGATCGGTCATGATGAACGACCCGCCGGCGGCGGCGCCGATGGCCCAGACGATCAGATTCAGCACCACGGCGACGGCAGCGGCGCCCAGCACGGCGACGGGCCGGTTCAGCGCGGGAACGGTGTAGGTGGAGGTGGCGGTGACGGTGCTCATGACGTTCTCCCTCATTCGGTGGTGAGACAAGCATCAAACCTGAACCATTGTTAATGTCAAGCCCTCGGTCGAATTGGATTGCGCCGCATCGTCGAAGCCCTGGTCACAGGCCCTGAGTCCTGTACCTACGACAGAAGGTCGTAGCATGGCGGGGTGGGCTCTCCGACGGATCACACCGCGCGGTTACGCGGCGCGGCAGTGGGTTCCGCGTCCGGCGCCGTCGCGATTCTGGCGCACGGACTCGGTGGCGCCACCGGCGTTCCCGCCGGATCCGCCCTGACGCTGTTGTTCGCCGCGTGCGCCCTGATCGGTGTCGTCGTCACCGCGCTGCCGCGGGGAAACAGTGCGATGTCGACCATGGTGGTGCTGGCTGTCGGCCAGTGCGTCGGGCACACCGCGCTGTCGCTGGGGCATTTCCAGCACCACCCCATTTCGGGCGCGATGGTGCTCGCTCACCTGGTGGCGATCCCCGTCGGAGCCATCGCGATTCGCGCCGCCGAGGTCGGTGTGCGCAGGGCGATCACCGGCGTGCGGCAGCTGATCCTCGTGCTGGCCGGGGTCGCGAGCCCCGCCGAGCGTCCGGTCCGGCTACCCGCCGCCGACGAGCGTGCGGTGCTCCGGCAGCTCCTCCTACGACCGGACATCGGGCTGCGTGGTCCGCCCGTGGTGGGCGCGACCACATCCGACCCCGTTCCGGCTTAGGACAACGCCGACGAATTCCGCCGTTCCGGTGGATGATTCGCTGTGCGGACAGGCCGGTCCGGGGCACACCTCACCCCGATGATCGGAGTTCTCCCATGTCCGTCTTTCCGCATGCCCACCTGCGCGCCCGCCGTATCGGCGCTGCCGCCGCCTGTGCCGTCCTCGCCGTATTCGCCACCGCCTGCTCGGATTCCGAGCCCGCCCCGCCCGCGTCGGTGGCGGTGGGGGACCGGATCACCATGAGCGACCAGTGGATCAAGGCCGCCGAGTCCGGCATGTCGGCCGCCTTCGGCAACCTGCGCAATGCCGGTGACGCCCCGATGACGCTGGTAGCCGCCACCAGCCCGGCCTCGGAGCGGGTCGAGATCCACGAGGTGGTGCCCGACAGCACCGGCGCGAAGACCATGCGTCCCAAGGCCGGTGGCATCACCATCCCGGCGCGCGGCGAGGTGACCTTGAAGCCGGGCGCCGAGCACCTGATGTTCATGGACCTGAAGCAGCCGCTGCGGACCGGCTCGGAAACCTCGCTCACGCTGACCTTCGCCGACGGCTCGAGCACCGTCGTCACCGCACAGGTGCGGGATTTCGCCGGCGGCAAGGAGAACTACACGCCGGGCACCGACAACCCGATGCACGGTGGCTGATTCGCGGCCCGGACTCTCTCGCCGACGGTTGCTCGGCGGGGGAGCGGCGGTGGCGGGCGCGGCCGGAGTCGCCTGGGGTACGGCCGAACTCGCTCGCCCGGACGCCGTTCGGGACGAGGCGCTGGACAGCGTCGCGTTCTACGGCGCCCATCAGGCGGGCGTGGCGACGACACCGCCAGGACACGTGGCCTTCGCGGGCTTCGACCTGGCGCCGGGCGTCGGTCGCGAGGACGTGATCGGGCTGCTCCGCATCTGGACCGACGACGCGGCGCGCCTGACCATGGGCCTGCCCGCGCTCGCCGACACCGAACCGGAACTCGCCGCCAGACCGGCCCGGCTCACGATCACCGTCGGCTTCGGACCCGAGCTGTTCACCGTCACAGGGCTCACCGAGCGGAGACCGGAGTGGCTGCGCCAGCTCCCGCCGTTTCCCATCGACCGGCTCGACCCCGCCTACACCGGCGCCGACCTGGTTCTCCAGGTCTGCGCCGAGGAGGCGACGACGGTCGCGCACGCGGTGCGGGTGCTGTCCAAGCACGTGAAATCGCTGGTGCGGGTGCGGTGGGTGCAGCGCGGATTCCGGGACGCGCCGAAAGGCCAGACCATGCGCAATCTCATGGGTCAGGTCGACGGCACCGTCAACATCGCCCCGCGCACGGTCGACTTCGACCGACTGGTCTGGGATGACGGCGCGTCGATGCCGTGGCTCGCCGGCGGCACCTCCCTGGTGCTGCGCCGGATCGCCATGGACCTCGACACCTGGGACGAACTCGACGCCGACGGTCGCGAACTGACCGTCGGCCGCCGGGTCGCCGACGGCGCGCCGCTGACCGGTATCGCCGAACACGACGAGCCCGATCTCGCCGCGGTGGACCGCAACGGCATCCCGGTCATCCCGCCGTCGTCGCATGTGGCGCGGGCCAGACACACCCACGACGGCGAACGGTTCCTGCGTCGCGGGTTCAACTACGACGAGAACCCGGCGCCGGGGCAGGTGTCGAACTCGGGCCTGTTGTTCGTGGCCTATCAACGCGATGTCGACCGTCAGTTCCTGCCGGTGCAGGCGCGGCTGGCGGAATTCGATGCGCTGAACGAATGGACCACACCCATCGGGTCGGCCGTGTTCGTGATCCCGCCCGGTGTCCCCGGTCCGGGGCACTATCTCGGGCAACAGCTGTTCGAGAGCTGAGGATCCGGTCGGGCGCACCCCCGCGCCCGGCCGGTTCAGGCTCGGGGCCAGTCCAGCAGCGTGTTCTCGAACAGCTGCCGGACGCCTTCCACCTCGGCGTCCATGTCAGCGGGGTCCCAGCCGGAGACATCGATCGGCGCCAGCACCGCCACGTCGACGATGCCGGCGCGGGCGACAGGCGAATCCCGCCAGGCGATTTCGCCCGCGTTGCGGACCACTACCGGGATCACCGGCACCCCCGCCTGGATGGCGATATGGAACGCGCCCTTCTTGAAGGGCCCGACACCCGGAGTGAACGAGCGCGTCCCCTCGGGTGCGACGGCGATGGAGAGGCCGTCCCGCAGGGTCGCAACGACGGGGGCGAGTGAGGCTTTCGCGCGCTCGGTATCGGTTCGGTCGATGAAGGTGACGCCGACGAACCGCATCAGCGGACCGAACAGCGGATGATTGCGCAGTTCCTTCTTGCCGATGCCGGTCACCGCGCCGTCGAGGACCTTTGGGACGATGATCACGTCGAACTGGCTCTGGTGGTTGAACAGGAATACCGCGGGGCGCGGCGCGCGGGCGTTCTCGGCGCCGACCACGCGCAGTTGGACGTCGATGGCGCGCAGGGTCGCGGTGGTGGCGTCGTGCATGAGCGCGTCGGCCATGGTCTGCCGATTGCCGGTGTAGGACTTGCGAAGGACGCCGACCAGCGCGCCGCCGATGAGTCCGGCGAATCCGACGATGGTGCGCAGGTAGTCGAGGGGGCGTGGGGCTCGACGCAGGCGGAAGGTCAGGGTGGGCCAGCCGTTGTCGGCGGCGATCGCGGCGAGGGCCGGGTCGGGGTCGATCACGGTCGGTCGCTGGGCGAGTTCCAGCAGTGGCAGGTCGGTCACGCTGTCGGCGTAGACATAGCCGATCTCGAGATCCGGGGCGAATCGGGTTACTGCCGTGGACTTTCCGGTACGCCACAGCGGCGCGCCCGCCGGTCGGCCGGTCAGTACGCCGTCCTCGACGGCGAGTTCGGTGCACAGCACGGTGTCGATGCCGAGTTGCTCAGCGACGGGACGCACCTGGAATCGCGTGAGCTCACTGACCAATATCACTGTGTGACCGGCCGATTGGTGGGCGCGTACGAGGTGCCATGCCTCGGGGAAAAGCCGCCCGTAGATCTCCTTGCGGAAAGCCTTGCGGCCGAGCTGGTCGAGATCGGTCTCCGACGCGCCCGCCCACGTCCGTTCGACGGCTTGCAGGAATCGTCCGTAGTCGCCGTCGTTGCCGCCGCGCTGGATACCGCCGAGCAGGGTGGTCATGCGCTCCTCACCGCGCCGGAACACCTTGCCCACCAGCCCACGTCGCGGCAGACCGTCGACAACGGTGCCCCCGAAATCGAACACCGCGGCGATCCGCGCACCTTGCGGACCCGAACGGATCGCGGCCACGGCGTCGGCGAGTGTGCTCATCAGTTCGTGTTCCTGTTCGACGGATCGAGCGAGGCCGCCCGCGCGATCCGGTCACCCAGATCGCGCAGCTGATCGGCGAATTCCTGTCGCTTGTCGATCAATTCGGCTTCGGCGCCCTCGACCGCGGGCGCGATGAGGCCGTGGTTGTCGGCCAGTTTCCAGGCGCTGGTGAACAGTTCCGACGATACCGACTCGGGGCTGTTCAGACGCTGCTGCAACAGCATCTGCTTGCCCACCGCCACGCATTCGTCGATGAATTCCTTGCGATCGATCGGCGCGTCGGCAGGTCGGGCCACCAGCCGCTCGGCGACCACCAACTGCGCGTCGAAGAACGAACGCAGCACGCGATGGGCCATCACGAACCCGGATTCGGTTACAGCGCCGAGGAATTGGCGATCCAGCCGATCGTCGGGGGTGTGCTCGTCCCATTCGGGCACGATGATGCGCACCTCCTCGATGATCTGGTCGGCGAACTCCTTGCGCTCCGGGAAGAAGAATTCGAACTTGAGCAGATCGCGCAGCGCGAACGCCGCCTTCCACGCCGACCGCAGCGGGTCCTCACCCGGCTGCTCCACCGCGGTGAGGGCGGCCAGTTCGAGGATGGCGCGGTTGACGAACCAGTGCACCGCGCTGTTGCGGTAGAACGCCGCCTCGAGATGCGCGCCGGGTTCGATCGCGTACACCGGTTCCAGCCCGCCGCGATACACGGTGACCACGCCCGCCAGCGCGAGCTGTTCGAGCACCACCCGCAGGCCCTGTTCATCGCGCAGCGTGGTGAGCTCGCCGCTGGGCAGTTTGCGACCGACGATATAACCGAGCACCGGGTCGAGCACCGTTCGCACCTGGCCGAGCGTGAGCGCTCGTTCGTGCACGCCGAGCAGAGCCAGGGTGACCAGTGCGTTGACCGTGATCGGGGTGACCTCGTTGATCCCGACCGCGACGTCGAAGGCCAAGCGCTGCACCGCTTTGTGCTCGGCGTCGGCCAGCGTCTTCTCGTCGGGAACGGTGGCCGAACCGGTTTCGGTGTCGCGCAGCGGGATGGTCACCGGTCGCTGGTCGAGCGGATCACCGTGCACCCCCAGTCGCTCGCGCGCCGAAATGGCTTCGCCGAAGCGGACATACACACGGCCGGCCGAATGTTGCTGACTGCGCACATATCTGGCCAGCCAGCCGATTCCCTCGGCCTTCTTCTTGCCGCCCGCCTGTTCGATGGCGATCGCGCCGAGCTCGTTGAGTCGCTCATAGGTGATGGAGACCGGCACGAGCATCACATCGTCGACGCGACGTGAACGCACCGCGGCGGCAAGATAATTGAGGAGTCCGTAGCGCGGCGGGCGCAGTTTGCCCGTCCTGGTGCGCCCGCCCTCGAAGTACCACTCCATATTGAAGCGCTTGGCCAGCAGGTAGGCGAAGTACTCCTCGACGACCGCCTTGTAGACCTCGTCGTCGCCGAAGCTGCGCCGGATGAACACCGTTCCGGTGCGCCGCGCGATCGGACCCATCGGCCAGAAGTTGAGGTTCGCCCCGCCGATCACGTGATTGGGCGGAAAATCATTGCGTGCCAACACATCGCCGAGCACGAACGCGTCGACATAGGAGCGGTGCGAGGGCAGGAAGACCAGCGGGTGCTTGCGGTTGAGCTTGCGCAGCGCGTCGAGGCCGCGCAGATCGGTGTCGACCTTCCACGTCGAGGCGTGTACCGGGCGCATCGCCTGGGTGAACAGGTCCGAGACCAGCCTGCTCTGCGCGGCGACCAGCTCGCGCAGCGCCTTCTCCGCGTTGCGATAGACCTGGTCGGGTTCGGAGCCGATCTCGTCGGCGATGTAGTCGAGCTTGCGCTGGAACTCCGGGGAGTCGAGGATCTCCTCGGCCACCAGCTGGGGCACCTTGTACCGATCGCCGATGACAGTGCGCTCGGCGCGTTCGAGCGCGACCACCGCGGCGCGCACCACCGCGCGCGCGAACGGGTCGGCCGAGCCCGCGCGCAGCAGCGCCGCGGCCTCTGGGTTGTTGGTGCGTAGCGCGCTGAGCCGGGCGGGCGCGCCGACGAGCACGCGGTGGCGGTCCGGTTCGGTGCGCAGCAGCCTGCGCTGGACGAGCCGGTTGGGTTTGCGCGGGTTGGTGAGCATCACCAGGTCGGCGAAGGTCACCCGGCGCACACCGTCGCGTTCGGGCGGCAGCCACAGCACCCGGACCGGCACGACCAGCGGGTCGTCCTTCCTGCCGACGAGGCGTTTGGTGATGGCCTTCGCGTCGAGGTCGAGCTGGGTCACCGGGGCCGTGGAGTCGATCTCCCTGTCGAGACCACCCTGGGCCAGCCAGTCGCCGATCACTTCGCGTTCGACGGCGGAGGCCGCGTCGACCAGGGCGACCACCGAGTCTGCCTGCGGGCCGCGCCGCCCACCTTTGTCGATCATTGCTCCATTCAAGCCGCAGATCTGGTTCGGCGCATCGAACTTGGGCTACAGCGCGTTGCGTGGCGCGCGCGGCGAGGCGGATGTCCGGCGCGAGCTACAGTGCTGGAGGTTTGCTCGGTGTGGAGCGGGAGTGGCGAACAATACCCAGTACGAGTCTGGCTAAACGGCGAGGTAATGCTAACCTAACCAAGAAAAGTTAGGTCAGCTTTACCTTGGAGGATCGTTGTCGTCGACGGAACAGCCCGTACGGGTGGAGTATGTGACCGACCCGGCGGCAGCGATGTCACGTCTGGCCGTCTCTGATCGATTCGGTGAGTATGTGATGTACGAGCAGCCCGGTGTGTGGGTGTTCGCCGCCGATCCGCTCGGCAGCGTGGAGCTCGACGCCGGTGAGCTGCGCACCACCTGGGGTGGTGAGACCACCGCTCGCACGTGGTCCGGCAGTCCGGCCACCGTCATCGACACCGCGTTGGCGACCCTGCCGATCGACGGCCGCAACACCTACGGCTGGATCGGCTTCGAATTCTGCGCCTACTCGCTGGCGGCGACCCACCATCTCAATCCGCTGACCTCCTTGGCGCACCTGATGATTCCGCGGATCGAGGTGCGCATCGATGCCACCGGCGTGCGGATCAGCGGCGCCACCCCGAACGAGGCGTGCGATATCCACGATCTGATCGCCGGCTCGCAGGGCGTCGACCTGCCTGTCCCGACACCGGTCGATGTGCGGGTGGACCCGACGAACTACGAGGAGCGGGTCGCCACGGCGGTCGCCGAAATCCGGTCCGGCAGATATCAGAAGGTGATTCTGTCGCGCAAGGTCGAGCTGCCGTTCGCGGTGGACGTGCCCGCGACCTATCGCCTCGGCCGGGCAAGCAACACCCCCGCCCGCTCGTTCCTGCTGCGGCTGGGCGGGCTCGAAGCGGCGGGGTTCAGCCCCGAGCTGGTGGCATCGGTCGACGACGATCGCATCGTCACCACCGAACCGCTGGCCGGCACGCGCGCGTTCGGACTCGGTGCCGAGGCCGACGGCGCCGCCCGCGCCGAACTGCTGGCCGACCCGAAGGAGATCGTCGAGCACGCGATCTCGGTGCAGACCTCCTTCGCCGAGATTGCCGAGGTGGCCGTGCCCGGCACGCCGGCGGTCTCCGATTTCATGGCGGTGCGCGAGCGCGGCAGCGTGCAGCACCTGGCATCCACCGTGCGCGGCACCCTCGCCGCCGACCGCACCGCGTGGGACGCGCTCGAGGTGCTGTTCCCGTCGGTGACCGCGTCCGGCATCCCCAAGCGGGCCGGCGTCGATTCGGTATTCCGCAACGATCACGATCCGCGCGGGCTGTATTCCGGTGCGGTGGTCTGTGTTTCGCCGACCGGCGCGCTCGAGGCGACGTTGGTGCTGCGCGCGATCTATCAGACCGGCGAAGGCGCGTGGTTGCGCGCCGGTGCGGGAATCGTGGGGCAGTCGCGCCCCGAGCGTGAGTTCGAGGAGACCTGCGAAAAGCTGGGCAGCGTAGCGCCTTACGTGGTCAAGGCTATTACCGCCTCTCCGTGACCTCTGCCGGCCGTGGGGTGCGCAGGGCTTGCGCACCGGGCCGACGGTATGGGCCGTAGCCAGGGCCGGGCGTTCCCGATGAGTTACCCATGTTCACGCGAAATCAGTTGTCCCGGAAGACGCTGTCGGCAAGAGTTTTCGGACCGTCAACCGTGCATGGCACGCAAGGCCTTTTTATCGATCTTGCCGACTGCGGTGATGGGCAGTGAATCCGCCTGGCGGACGAGGTCGGGGAGTTTGTAGGTGGCCAGGCCGCGTTCGGTGAGGAAGGTCTTGATCTCGCCGAGCGTCGGCAGTTCGCCGGTGACAACCAGGACGACACAGGCCTTTTCGCCGAGCGAGGCATCGGGCAGGCCGACCGCGGCGGCGTGGCGGACCGTGGGGTGGGCGAGCAGATGCTCCTCGAGTTCATCGCAGGAGATGTTCTCGCCGCCGCGGTTGATCACATCCTTGATCCGGCCGCTCACGACCAGGTGGCCGCTGGGTAGTTGCCGGACGAGATCGCCGCTGCGGTAGAAGCCGTCGGCGGTGAAGGCGCGCGTATTGTGTTCGGGCGCACGGTAATACCCGCGCAGGGTGTAGGGGCCGCGGGTGAGCAGTTCGCCTTCTTCGCCCGGGGCCACATCGTTGCCGTCGGCGTCGACGATGCGCAGTTCGTCGGCAGGGGACAGCGGTCGGCCCTGGGTGGTGCACACCAGTTCTTTGTCGTCGTCGAGACGGGTGTAGTTGAGCAGCCCCTCGGCCATCCCGAACACCTGCTGCAAGGTGCACTGCAACGCGGGCTCGACTTCGCGGGCGTTCACCTCGGCCAGTCGCGCCCCGCCCACCTGCAACAGGCGCAGCGAACTCAGGTCGGCCTCTTCCCAATCCACGGCCGCGCTCCACAGCTGGGCCAGCGGCGGCACGACGCCGGTGACGCTTACCCCGTGCTTCTCGATCGCGGCGAAGGCGGCCTCGGGGCTCGGGTCGAGGGTGAAGGCGACGGCGCCGCCGGTCGCGACGGCGCCGAGGATGCCGGGGCAGGCCAGCGGGAAGTTGTGGGCCGCGGGCAGGGTGGCGAGGTAGACGTCCTCGGGGCCGAGCTCGCAGACCTTCGCGCTGGCGGTCGCGTTGTAGACGTAGTCGTCGTGGGTGCGGGCGATCAGCTTCGGCAGGCCGGTGGTGCCGCCGGAGACCAGCATCACCGCGATCTCGGCCGGGTCGACGATGGGCAGCGAATCGCCGTCGCGAGCAACCGAATCGAGGGCGAGGAACCCGGCGGTGCTTCCGTCGGCGTCGAGCGCCCCGGTGCCCGGATCACCGGCGACCAGCACATGCCGCAGGCTCGGCACCGCCTGGCGCACCGTGGCGGCCAGCTCGCGGTAGTCGAAGTCGCCGAGCTGGTCGGGGATGAGATAGGCGACCGCTTCGGACAGCGCGGCCAGGTGCTCGATCTCGACGCGGCGGTGTGCGGGCAGGGTGAGAACGGGGATGATTCCGGCACGCAGCACGCCGAACAGGGCCGTCGCGAATTCGGGAATGTTCGGCAGCTGCACGATCACGCGGTCACCGGGATTGATCCCGAGGGCGAGCAGCCCGTGCGCCATCCGGTCGGCGGCGGCGTCGAGTTCGGCGTAGGTCTGCGTACCGGCGTCGCTGAGCACGGCGGGGCGCTGAGGCTGGACGCGTGCGGTATCGCGCAGTAGATCGCCGAGTGTGCGCCCGGTCCAATAGCCCGCTGCCCGGTACTCCTGGGCGGCGGCTTCGGGAAATGGGACGTAGCCCTCGCGGTGGCCGGTTGCCGATGTCGACGTCACGTACTGCCTCACTCGAGTCTCGCTACACTTGCAAAGGTTAGGCAACCCTATCTCAATGGAGTAGGCTGCCGCCGGGCAGTACCGAATCCGTCCGGGATGGACGGCGAGCAAGGAGTGATCGGCAGATGGAGAAAGCACCCGCAGGCGGCGCCGGGATCGACCGCGCCGAGATCCGCGCCGCGATCGCCCGTCACCTCGATCTCACCCCCGACGCCGTCGCCGAGGCCGACGATCTGATCCAGCTCGGCCTCGACTCCATCCGCACGATGAAGCTTGCCGGCGCCTGGCGCAAACGCGGCATCGCCGTGAACTTCGCGCTTTTGGCCGCCCACCCCACCGTCGACGCCTGGTACGCCCTCCTCAACGGCGCCGACCCCGATGACCTGGCGGCAAGCGACAATCCGTCGACTGTGGCCGACTCCGCCACGCCGGTCGACAACCCGGCTGGATCGGGAAGTTTCGACAACTTCGGTGCTGTCGCCGGCGAATCCGTGATCGTCCCCGACGACGGGACGCCTTTCGCGCTCGCGCCCATGCAGCACGCGTACTGGATCGGCCGGTCCGACGCGCAGGAGCTCGGTGGCGTCGCCGCGCACCTGTATGTCGAATTCGACGGTGCCGATGTGTATCCGGAACGGCTCGAGCGGGCCGTCGAACAACTGCTGGCGCGCCATCCGATGCTGCGCACCCGGTTCCTGCCCGACGGCACCCAGCAGACTCTCGACCGGCCCGGCCGCGCGGTGTTCGGCGTGACCGACCTGCGCGAGGCATCCGCCGACGAGGCCGAGCAGCGACTCGTGGAACTGCGCGACGCGCGCACGCATCAGCGGATGGCGGTGGAGGACGGGCAGGTGATCGATATCGCGCTCACCCGCCTCGCCGACGGTCGCACCCGACTGCACCTCGATGTCGACATGCTCGCCGCCGACGCGATGAGCTACCGCATCCTCATCACCGACCTCGCCCGGCTCTATCACGGCGAACCGCTGCCGCCGCAGGAATACACCTTCCGTCAGTACCTGGCCGAGCACCGGCGCGACGGCGTCGAGGCCCACGCCGTCCTCCCACAGGGACCGAGCGCCATCGCCGACGAGCGCACCCGTGACCGCGCCTGGTGGCAAGAACGCCTGAGCGAGCTGCCCGGGGCCCCGGAACTCCCGCTCGCCCAGCACACCGCGGACCCGAATCGCACGATCCGGCTGCACCGCTGGCTCTCCCCGCAGGCCAAAGCGCAGGTCTTCGACGCTGCCCATGCCCGTGGGATCACCCCGGCGATGGCGCTGGCCTCGGTATTCGCCGAAACCATCGGCGGCTGGTCGGCCCAGCGCCGTTTTCTGCTGAATCTGCCCCTGTTCCACCGTGAACCGGTGCACCCGCAGGTCGACGGCGTCGTCGGCGACTTCACCTCCTCGGTCCTGCTGGAAGTCGACGTCACCGAGCCCGCCACCGTCGCCGATCGTGCGCGCGCGCTCCAGCAACGCCTGCACGAAGCGGGCGCGCACTCCGCGTACTCCGGCCTGGAGGTCCTGCGCGACCTCGGCCGTCATCGCGGCGAACCGGTGCTGGCACCCATCGTGTACACCAGCGCCCTCAACCTCGGCGAACTCTTCCCCGACATCGTCACCGACACCTTCGGCGACCCCGTCTGGATCATCTCCCAGGGCCCGCAGGTCCTGCTCGACGCCCAGATCACCGAGGTCCGCGGCGGTCTGCTGCTGAACTGGGACATCCGCGAATCCGCTTTCCCGGCAGGCATGGTCGACGCCATGTTCGCCCGCTACATCGAAGCGATCGAACGCCTCGGCGGCCAGTTCGACGAGGCGTCGGCCGAGTCCGACGGCGCGCAACGGACGGCGGTCGAGCCCGCGCGGTCGCCGGAGATCTCGGCGACGCTGCCGGTGGTGCCCGCTGGCGCGGCGGCGGATTCGGCCGGACTTGCTCGGTTCGCCGGGGGAGCGGGGTGGCAGGCCGAGGCAGGCGTGCGGATTCCGGTGGAGCAGGCCGCTACCCGGGCGCGCGTGAACGCCACCGCGGGGCCGGTGAGCGGCGGGCTGCTGCACACCGGCTTCTTCGCGAACGCGGCGACGAATCCGTCCGCGCCCGCGGTGCTCTGGGAGCCTGCCGGGCAGCTGACCTATGGCGAGCTGGCAGCCGACGCGCTGGCGGTGGCCGGTGCGCTCCGGGAAGCCGGTGTGGCCCCTGGTGATTCGGTCGCGGTGCAGCTTCCGAAGGGTCCCGACCAGATCGTCGCGGTGCTCGGCGTGCTCGCGGCGGGCGCGGTGTACGTGCCGATCGGGTTCGATCAGCCCGCGGCTCGTCGCGCCGAGATCCTCGGCACCGCGGACGCGGTCGCCGTGCTCACCGTCGGCGGTGCGCAGATCCCCGATGCTCGCGCGATCGACTTGGCGCAGGCCCGTACCCACCCGCAACCGTTGGCGCGCCCCGTCTTCGGAGACCCGGAGAACATCGCCTACGTGCTGTTCACCTCCGGTTCCACCGGCAAGCCCAAGGGCGTCGAGGTGCCGCACCGCGCCGCCATGAACACCATCGACGACCTCAACGAGCGTTTCGGCCTCGGCCCGGCCGACCGCGCGCTTGCCCTGTCGGCCCTCGAGTTCGACCTCTCCGTCTACGACATCTTCGGCCTGCTCGCGGTGGGTGGCGCGGTGGTCACCGTCGACGACGCGCAGCGCACCGACCCCGCCGTATGGGTCGAACTCATTCGCCGCCACCGTATTTCGATGCTCAACTGCGTCCCGAGCCTGCTGGACATGCTGCTCACCGCCGCGCCGGCCACCGCCGCCGAGTCCGAGCCGCTGACATCGCTTCGCGCGGTGATCCTCGGCGGCGACTGGGTAGATGTCGCGCTCCCCGCACGCCTCGCCGCAGTGGCCCCGAACAGCCGTTTCGCCGGTCTCGGCGGCGCCACCGAGACCGCGATCCACTCCACCATCTGCGAGGTCGTCGACGCGCGGGTCCCCGCCGAGTGGACCGCCGTGCCCTACGGCACCCCCTTGCGCAATGTGCAGTGCCGCGTCGTCGGGCCTGCGGGTAACGACTGCCCCGATTGGGTGAGCGGCGAACTCTGGATCGGCGGTAACGGCGTGGCCGCCGGCTACCGCAACGACCCGGAGCGCACCGCCGACCGTTTCGTCGCCCACGAGGGTCTGCGTTGGTACCGCACCGGTGACCTGGCCCGCTACCTGCCCGACGGCGGTCTGGAATTCCTCGGCCGCGCCGACCATCAGGTCAAGATCCGTGGCTACCGCGTCGAACTCGGCGAGGTGGAGAGCGCCCTACGCGCGGTCCCCGGTGTCCGCCACGCCGTGGCCGCGGTGGTCGGGACGGCCGCGCCGAAGCTGGTCGCCCTGGTGGTGCCGAGCCAGGGCGAAACCCTGCACATCGAGACGGTGCTCGCCGCGACCGCCGACCTCGTCCCGTCCTACATGGTGCCGACGCGCCTGGAACTGCTCCCCGAACTGCCCCTCACCCCGAACGCCAAGCCGGACCGCAAGGCCATCCGCGCGGTGCTCGAAAAGCACGAGAGCGCAGATGAATTCGTCGAGCCGCGCACCGATCTCGAACGGGCACTCGTCGCGGTCGTCGCGGAGGTGCTCGCCACCGAACGCATCGGCGTCACCGACGACTTCTTCGCCCTCGGCGGCGATTCGGTGCTCGCCACCACCGCCGTGGCCCGCATCCGCGAATGGCTAGACGCCCCCGACACCGTCGTGGCCGACCTTTTCACCGCCCGCACCATCGAGGGCCTCGCGGCGCGCATGTCGGAGCGGGAAAGGGACTCCGGCGACACGGGCCGACTCGAACTGGTCGCCGCGATGTATCTCGAGGTCGCCGCGATGACCGACGACGAGGTACTGGCCCAGTCGTGACGACGGCGGGCGCGAACTACGCACCGGCTCTTGCCGATTCGCGCATTCCCCCTGCGTCGCTAGACTTCCGCCAGTGAGTAAGTGGACTGTCGCCGACCTGCCCGACCAGACCGGTCGCACGATCATCGTCACCGGTGCCAACAGTGGTCTCGGCGCCGCCACCGCGCGGGCGCTGGCGGCGGCGGGCGCGCGAGTGATCCTGGCCTGTCGCGATACGGCCAAGGCGCAGCGGGTGGCCGAGGGGATGCGCGGCGAGACCGAAGTCCGTGAACTCGACCTGGCGAACCTGAATTCGGTGCGCGCCTTCACCGATTCGATCGAACGCGTCGACGTGCTGATCAACAACGCGGGTGTGATGGCACTGCCGCTGCGCCGCACCGCCGACGGTTTCGAGATGCAGTTCGGCACCAACCATCTCGGTCACTTCGCGCTCACCAACCTGCTGCTCGACCGCATCACCGATCGGGTGGTGACGGTGTCGAGCGTGGCGCACCGCATCGGCAAGATCGATCTGGCCGACCCCAACTGGGAGCAGCGCCACTACGACCGCTGGCTCGCCTACGGTCAATCCAAGCTGGCAAACCTGATGTTCGCCTTCGAGTTGCAGCGTCGACTGGCCGGTGAGGGCGCCGCGGTGATCTCGGTGGCCGCCCACCCGGGCTACGCCGCGACCGAACTCATGTCGCACACCGAGACCCTCCAGGACGCGGTGATGTGGCTGGGCAATCGGATGCTCGCCCAGGACGCCGACCAGGGCGCGTTACCCACACTGTTCGCCGCCACCGGCGCGGTGAAGGCGGGCACGTTCTACGGCCCCGATGGTTTCCTCGGCCTGCGCGGTTACCCCGCCCGTGCGGGCAGCGCGCCTACGGCGCGCAATCGCAAGGTGGCGGCCGAACTGTGGGAGCTCTCCGAGAAGCTCTGCGGCCTGATCTGATTTCGTGATCGCGGTCACACCGCGTCACACTGCGAAGGGCTCCCTCGTCGTCTCTATGAACCCCACGACGAAGGAGTCATCATGGAAGCGCGCTTCAACCTCTACGGCAACGCCATCGCCACGAGCTTCAGCAAGCGACTGATCATGGCGGGCAAGGTCATCGACGATTCGCCGCTGCCCAAGTCCACCTACGAGCTGGTGAAGATCCGGGCCTCGCAGATCAACGGGTGCAGCTACTGCGTCGACATGCACACCAAGGATGCCGCCCACGCGGGCGAATCGGCGGTGCGGATCAACCTGGTCGCCGCCTGGCGGGAGGCCAACGTCTTCACCGAGCCGGAACGGGCCGCCCTCGCCCTCACCGAGGAAGCGACCCGCACCGCCGACGGCGGCCACGTCAGCGACGACACCTTCGCCCAGGTCCGCAAGCACTACGACGACGACCAGATCGCAGCCCTGATCGCCGCCATCGCGATGATCAACGCCTGGAACCGTCTCAACGCCATCGCCCACACTCCCGCCGGTGACTACGTCCCCGGTCAGTGGGGCTGATCAACGGAACAGATGCCCGTGCTCGGCCGCCCGCTGCGCGAAGGTGCGCGGGTCGGCCGAGCACCTGCTCGTCGACGCGGGCGGGCGCCGCGATGTGACGGTCCACACTCCGGGCAACCGTGGCAGACCTTTCGACGTTTTACCGGTGGTACAGTCCATCCCATGCAGCGCGCATATTTCTGGTTTAGCTATCCGGCCCTGGGTGGGCCGGTCTGCGACCCTGCGCGCTGACTTCCTCCACCTCGAGCCGGATAACGCCCGGCTCGACGGTAGCGATTTCCGTGGGTCGGCCTCTTAACGCAAAGGACCCACATCTCATGACCACCGCAGCCGATGTCGACTCGCGGCATTCTGATCTCGATGACCAGCGCACCCTCAGCGTGAGCCCGCTGCGCTCGCCCGCCGAGGTCCGCATGGTTCACCAGATCACCGATGCCCTCGCCGACGTCGTACGTTCGGGCCGCAAGGCCACCGTCGACGTGCTCAACGGCGACGACGACCGCCTCATGGTGATCGTCGGCCCGTGTTCGGTGCACGACCCCGCCGCTGCGCTGGAATACGCGCGCAAGCTGGCCGAGAAGGCCGCCGAGCTCGGCGACCGGCTGCACATCGTGATGCGCGTGTACTTCGAGAAGCCGCGCACCACGCTGGGCTGGAAGGGTCTGATCAACGATCCGCACCTGGACGGCTCGTTCGACGTGAACACCGGCCTCGGCATCGGCCGCAAGGTGCTCGTCGACATCACCGCCCTCGGCCTGCCGGTCGCGTGTGAGTTCCTCGACCCCATCACCCCGCAGTACATCGCCGACCTGGTCTCCTACGGCGCGATCGGTGCCCGCACCGCCGCCAGCCAGGTGCACCGGCAGCTGTCCTCGGCGCTGTCGATGCCGGTGGGCATCAAGAACGGCACCGACGGTGACGTACAGGTCGCGGTCGACGGTGTGCGTGCCGCCGCCGCCAGCCACGTCTTCCCCGGCACCGACCTCGACGGCCGCTCCGCGCTGATCCGCACCTCGGGCAACCCCGACTGCCACGTCATCCTGCGCGGCGGCAGCAACGGCACCAACTTCGACGCCGCCTCCTGCGCCGAGGCCAAGCTGCGGCTGGAGAAGTCCTCGCTGGCTCAGCGCCTGGTCGTCGACGCCAGCCACGGCAACAGCAACAAGGACCACAACAAGCAGGTCGACGTCGTCACCGATATCGCCGACCGGATCGCCGCGGGCGAGCGGGGCGTGGTCGGCGTGATGCTGGAGTCGTTCCTCGTCGCGGGCCGCCAGGACCTGACCCTCGGCAAGGCCGACGATCTGACCTACGGCCAGTCCATCACCGACGCGTGCATCGACTGGAACACCACCGCCACCCAGCTCGACCGGTTGGCAGACGCTGTGGCCGCACGCCGCGGCTAGTTCTTTCGATCGTCGGTGCGGGCCTCGGATTCCGGGGCCCGCACTGCTGTGTCTACTGGTTCTGCACCGCGAGTCGCCCCGCGAGAGCGACGAAGGAAACGCCGAACACCCGCCGCATCCACCGGACCACCACCGGGCGCGACAGCACATAGGTGCGCATCGCGGCGGCGACTGCTCCGTAGCCCGCGAACACCACGAAGGTCGCCAGCATGAACAGCCCACTGAGCTCGAGCATGCGACCCAGCGCGTTCGGTGCTCCGGTCGGCACGAACTGCGGCAGGAACGCGAAGAAGAAGATCGTCACCTTCGGGTTCAGGATATTCAGCAGCACCGCCGAGGTGACGACCTGTCGCGCCGAAGGCTCCACCTCGGTGCTCTCCTCCGAAATCGCGAGCACGCCCTTGTCCCGCAATGTATTCCACGCCATGTACAGCAGATACGCGACACCGAGATACTTCAAGGTCTGAAACGCGACCGCGCTGGTGTTCAACAGCGCGGCCAGCCCCGTGATCGCCGCGAGCATGTGCGGAACGATCGCCACGGTGCACCCGAAGGCGGCGATCACGCTCGCCCTCGTTCCCCGGGAAAGCCCGGCCGCGAGCGTGTAAAGGGCGCCCGTCCCCGGCGTGGCGACGATGACAAGCGTGGTCAACGCGAACTCTATGCTCATCTCCCGCAGCGTAACCAGCGACAGGTCACCTGGGAAGGTAGACGGCTACGCCTACCAGCCTGTTGGTTTCCGCCAGTGGTTGTCCACCGGATCTGCGAGTTGTGACGAGTAGTAGTGCTGAGCGGACAGCCGCGCCCACCAGTGTCTGCCGGCGCCCTCCGTCGCGGTGCCACGCAGTGCGCCCGCGAGTTGTCGCGAACTGGGATTCACCGTCCCAACCGGCACATGCTGTCGTGCGGTGTGTACGGGCAGCGCCAGATCGGAATCGTTGGAGATCACGATCGCGCCATCGACCTGCCCGCAGAATACGTCGGTCAGCAGGTGGGTGGCCACGTTGACGTCAGAACCCTTCTCTTCGCGCATTCGTACCGTCGCCATCAGGACGTCGTCGCCATTCGGGTTGGTGGCGGGGCGGATCGGTAGATCTGTCGACCACTGCTGCTTTCCGTTCGCGATGATCAGCTCAGCCTTGCCCGACTTGTTCGCGCGTGCGAGTGGTGCTGATTTCGGCCAGGCGACATAGCGACCCAACTCGAGGACATCGATGGACCCGTTCGCCTGGATCGCATTGAGATACACGCTTTGATCGCGGTGCGCGTCAGGGTTGTCTTTCGGATCGACTCGCGCCGTGCAATAGACCACGCGATGAACCGTCGATCCCTGCCAACCGCACAGGGATTCTGCGACCGCGCGCACGTCGAGCCAACGCCAGCCGGAGGTTCCGCGGCCGCAGATTCCTCGCATGCCGTAGTACAAATTGAATGCATCGATGTACACGCCGACCCGCATGATTCCCCCACCGAAGTTGCAGTGTGAACGAGCGCTCCGCTGCCGACTCTCTGTGAGCCGGGCAAAAAAAGACCCAGCCCTACGTGAGGACTGGGTTGGTGGCTCCATAGTAGGGGCGATCTTTGCGCAGGTCAACTGCGTTTGCGCGGTGCGATTTCCAGGCAGGCTGGGTGACCGGATAGTCGGTAGCTTGGTCATGCCGCGAAGGCGGCAGACTGGTCGGTGATGAAGCTTCCTGAACTTCCCGACCTGCCGGTGCGACCGGAGCTGGAGCGGATCACCGCGACGTTGGCTGAGCGCGGGGTCGCGGTGCTGGTCGCGCCGCCGGGTACCGGTAAGACCACGTTGGTGCCGTTGGCGTTGGCGGCGGGGTCGGCGGGGCGCATCGTGGTGGCCGAGCCTCGGCGGTTGGCCGCGCGGGCGGCGGCCGCGCGGATGGCGGCGTTGTTGGGGGAGCGGGTGGGGGAGACAGTGGGGTACGCGGTGCGGGGGGATCGGAAGGTGGGGGCGCGGACGCGGGTCGAGGTGGTGACCTCGGGGTTGTTGGTGCGGCGGTTGCAGCAGGATCCCGAGTTGGGCGGGGTGGGGACGGTGGTGCTCGACGAGTGTCACGAGCGGCATCTGGACGCGGATCTGTTGTTGGCGCTGTTGCTCGACGCGCGGTCGGGGTTGCGGCCCGATCTGCGGGTACTCGCCACGTCGGCGACCGTCGCGGCTGATCGGCTCGCGATCCTGCTCGGCGGGGACGAGGAGCCCGCCCCGGTGGTCGAGGTTCGTGGGCGCGCGTATCCCGTGGAGATCGGATACGTGCCGTCGCTGCCGCGCGAGCGGATCGAGGGGCAGGTGGCGCGGGCGACGCGGGGTGCGCTGGCCGGAACAGACGGTGACGTCCTGGTCTTCCTGCCCGGCGTCGGCGAGATCAACCGGACGGCGGGCCTGCTGCGTGACCTCGACGCGGTCGATGTGGTCCCACTGCACGGCAGACTCGCCGGCGCCGCGCAGGACCTCGCGCTGCGGCCGGGATCGCGGCGGCGGGTCGTCTTGTCCACCGCGGTAGCCGAATCCAGCCTCACCGTCCCCGGCGTGCGCGCGGTCGTCGACTCCGGCCTGTCCCGCGTTTCCCGTGTCGATCACCGGCGTGGCCTGTCCGGCCTTGCGACAGTGCGTGTTTCGGCCGCGGTCGCCGAACAGCGCGCGGGCCGTGCGGGCCGCGAAGCCCCCGGCCACGCCTGGCGCTGCTGGCCCGAATACGAGCACCAAACGCTGCCCGCCTATCCCGAACCGGAGATCCGCACCGCCGAACTGACCCGTCTCGCCCTCGAATTGGCCTGCTGGGGCACACCCGACGGCACCGGCCTCGCCTGGTGGGACGCCCCGCCGGAAGGCGGCCTTGCCGCGGCCCGAACCGTCCTACGCGCACTCGGCGCACTCGATCATTCCGACCACATCACCGCCCGCGGCAAGGCCATGGCTGCCCTCGGCCTGCACCCGCGCCTCGCCCGCGCCCTCCTCGACGGCACCGCCGGAGTCGGCGCGAAAGCCGCCGCCGAAATGGTGGTCCTGATGGACGACGACTCCCTCGCCCACACCGTCGACGCCGCAGCGGCCCTGCGCACTCTGCGCACCGAACGCCCACCGCGTTGGGCTCGTGAAGTCCAACGCCTGACGCGACTCGTCGCGACCATATCGAGCGATCGCGTCGTCGGGAACGAGAGCGGTGGTTCGGGAACGGATGTCGCGGCCCTGTTGATCGCGTTGGCGCAGCCGGAGCGGTTGGCTCGGCGGCGGTCGAGTGGGTCGTCGACGTATCTCATGGCGGGCGGCACCGCCGTGACGCTGCCGCCGGGGTCCGGTCTGGCGGCGGCGGAATGGCTCGCGGTGGCCGTCGCCGATCGTGATCCGGGGCGGGCCGAGGGGCGGATTCGGTTGGCGGCCGTCGCCGATGAAGACCTCGCTCGGGAAGCGGCGCCGGGGTTGGTGGTCGTCGCCGACGAGGTGCGATGGGACGGCGGGGAGGTGGTGGCTCGCCGGGTGGAGCGGTTGGGCGCGATTCTGCTGTCGGAGAAGGCGATACGTCAGCCGGATCGACTGTTGGTGGAACAGGCTGTGCGGCAAGGACTTCAGTCGGAAGGTCTCGGGCTGCTGCGGTGGAGCGATGACGCCCGTGGTCTGCGTCAACGGCTGGACTTCCTGCACCGGACCCTCGGCGCCCCATGGCCCGCTGTCGACGACGACGCGCTCCTCGCCGACCTCGACACCTGGCTCGGCCCGGAACTGTCCACTGCCCGACGCCGTTCCGACCTCGCCCGCATCGACGCGGGCGCCGCGTTGCGCCGCTTGCTTCCGTGGCCTACCGCCGCCCGCCTCGACGAGCTGGCTCCCGAACGCCTGGAAGTCCCCTCCGGCAGCCGTGTCCGCCTCGACTACTCCACCGACCAGCCCGTTCTAGCGGTCAAAGTCCAGGAGATCTTCGGCTGGACCGACCCGCCCACCCTCGCCGACGGCTGCGCTCCCATCCTGCTGCACCTGCTCTCGCCGGCCCAGCGCCCCGTCGCCGTCACCGCGGACCTGCCCTCCTTCTGGAAGAACGGCTGGCCCCAGGTCCGCGCCGACCTGCGCGGGCGCTACCCCAAGCACGCCTGGCCCGAAGACCCCACCACCGTCGTCGCTCACCGAGGTACCGCGCGCCGAGCCACCCGCCCGAACTGACTTCGATCGTCAGGTCAGTGGCGTCGCTCGGACGGCGAGAAGGGTATCGGTGGTGACGGTTGTGCACTGGTAGCCGGCGGCGGCGAAACGTTCGGTGAGTTGCGCGATCGGCGGCGTGGGGCTGTCGGTCGTGCCGTAGCCGTAGCAGAGCCAGAAGCGGCCGGTGGGGGCGAGGCATTCGCGCACCGTCGACCATGCGGTGGTCGCGGGTCCGGTCCAGAACAGGTTGACGTTGACCGCGAAGACCAGGTCGAAGCGGTCGCCGGGATCGAGTTCGGCGAGCAATCGGGCGGGCCCCACCTTCGCGACTTCGCCTTCGACCAGGCGAACACGTCCGGCCGCGATCTCCGCCGCGCAGCGTCGCTCGGCTCGCGCGAGTGCGGTCGCCGACCGGTCGACCCCGACGATCCGTCCGGTTCCGAGCCGGGCCGCGAGCCGGGTCAGCGAGGCGCCGGAACCGGGTCCCAGCTCGAGCACTCGCTCACCCGCCCGCACCCCCATGGTGTCGGCGAACCATTCGAACCGCGTGTCATCAGCCATCGCCCGTGATCTCCCCGGCAGCCGCGAAGTGTTCGGTCTGCGCTGAAGCCGGCCACCCGTCCACCGGCCCGGCCGGGTCGGTGGGGAGTCGGGCCGCGAGCCACTCGTCGACCCGGGCGCCGCGCTGCACCCCGCCCGAGCGCGCCAGTCCCTCGTAGTGGAAGCCGTTGCGGCGGACGACGGTGGCCGAAGCAATGTTGCCGACTATCGCGCGCCAGGTGATCCGGTCCAGCGCGAGACCATCGGGGGCGAAACCGAAATCGCACACCAGGGTGATCGTGCGTGACATCAGGCCGCGCCCGCGGTGGTCCGGGGTGAGCCAGAAGCCGATCTCGCAGGTGCCCGGCCCGCGCGTGTGCAGGCCGACCATCCCCTCGACCTGCCCGTCCTCGGCGGTCCGGATCGCCCAGACCGGCACATTGTCCGCCCAGCCGGGAGCAACGACGCGGTCGAGGAACTGCTCGGCATCGCCGCGCTGATACGGCACGGGAACAGTGGTCCAGCGCTGCACGTCAGGGTCCTGACAGCACTCCACGATGCGGTCGATATCGGCCCCGGTCGGGCGGGTGAGCCAGACGGTGCCGTCGGTGAGCGTGTGCTCGTACATGTGGCCATCTTGACAGTCGGGGCCGAATTCCTCGCCGGATTTTCACGGCCTGCCCGCGCCCGGTGCGGGGGCGGGAAAGGCGACGACCTGTCCGGTCGGGCCGGTCGCCTCGGCGTCACCCCAGGACTGTCCGACGACGTACAACCGCGGATCCGTGCCTCGGCTGAGCGTGCACGAGAACGCCCCACGGTCGAGCCGGACCCGCGCCGACACCTCGCCGCCTTCCCCGACCCGGACACAATGCTGGTTGCCCACATCCGCGTACCAGACCTGACCGTCGGCATCGAGGCAGATGCCGTCGGGGTGATCGCCGGGGGTCGCCGCCCACACGCGCCGATCGCTGAGCCCACCGTCGGCCGCGATGTCGTAGGCGGTGAGCTGCTCGGCGTAGGACTCGGCCACGATCAGCGTCGAACCGTCGGGCGTGATCGCCATGCCGTTCGGAAACGCGAGTCCATCGGCGACCCGGCGCACCACACCGGTGGGCGTGACGCGGACGATGAAGCCGGGTACGAACTCCCCACCGGGGAAATCGAAGCCGATGCTGTTGACATAGGCATTGCCGCGCTCGTCGATGACGATGTCGTTCCACGGCTTGTCCGACACGGCCGAAAGGTCGGCGTAGGCCACCAGCGACCCGTCGGGGTCGCGCCGAAGCAGCCGCCTGGCGGCGGAGTCGACGATCACCAAGCGTCCATCGGGGAGAAAGTCGATGCACATCGGAAACGACGGAACCTGGGCGACGACCTCTGGGCGGTGCCCGTCGTCGAGAACGATCACCTGGTTCGCGCCCCAGTCCGCGAACCACAGTCGACCGTCGTGCCAGCGCGGTGACTCGCCGAACACGATTCCCTCCAGCACGATCTCGGGTGTACTCATCAGCGCCGTCCTTCGTAGTGGCAGTAGTAGTACAGACGACATGAAGTGTGCGGAATCACCGGTGTCCGACCCGTGAGGTCGGTCGCCAGGGGGTACTCCGTAGGATCTTCCTCGATGGTTTCCCCGTTTCTCGCAGACCTGTTCGAATCGCATCGAACGCACTTGCTTTCGGTCGCCTATCGGCTCACCGGAAGCGTCGGCGACGCCGAGGACGCGGTGCAGGAGAGCTGGCTGCGCATGGCCGGGGTGCACCAGTCCGAGATCGACGATCTGCGCGCCTGGCTGACGACGGTGGTCAGCCGAATCTGCCTCGATCACTTGCGAAGTGCCGCCGTGCGCCGCGAAACCTATGTGGGGCAATGGCTTCCGGAGCCGATTGTCTCGGCGGCGAGTTCTTCACGCACCCCGGATCCGCTGGATGTGGTGGTCCGCGATCAGGACAGCCGGATGGCGGCGATGGTGGTGCTCGACGCGCTGACGCCCCAGCAGCGCGTCGCGCTGGTGCTGCACGAGGGACTCGGTGTGCCGTTCGACGAGATCGCCGAGATCCTCGGCGTCTCCGCCGATGCCGCGAGGCAATCGGCAGTGCGTGCGCGCCGCGCGGTGGCGAAAGCGCCGGAACCGGTCGCCGACGATGTGCACGATCAGGCGGTGCGACGATTCCTGGCCGCGCTGGCCACCGGCGATGTCGCCGCGGTAGCCGCCACGCTGCACCCGGATACGACCTTCACGGCCGATGCCGGTGGCACCACCAGGACAGCGCTGAATATCGTTGCCGGACAGGACAAGGTCGCGCGGTTGGCGCTGAGCCTGTGGCGCCGACATCAGGAAGAACCCGGCCTCGACATGCGCGCAGCCGCGGTGAACGGGCAATCGGGCCTGGTGTTCACCGACCCGAACTCACCGTTCGGGCGGCCGGTGCGGGTGCTCGCCTTCTCGGTGCGAGACGGAAAGATCTGGGCGACTTACGATTTCGCCAACGTAGTGAAACTGTCCGGCGCGCGTCCCCGCTGACCCCGCAGCACCGTAGAGGTCCGCGGGGGTCAGCGGTTCGCTTCACAGCGCCGGGCTGATCCGCACAGCGACGCGGACTGCGTCGCATCGCTGAGGGCTAGGGGTAGGTGGAGCCCCAGTTGTGATCGCCGGTAGACGATCCGAGGTTGAAGTCCCCGGTCGAGGAGCCCAGGTTGTTGTTCGGCGTCGCCGAACCGGTGAACCAGTCGACGATCGGACTGGCGACGAGATGATCCTGGATGAATCGCAGGGCCGAACCGGCTACCTCCGACGCAGCCGGTTGCAGGATGAAGTCGAGCAGAGGTGAGGCCATGTGAGCCCCTTTCGATATACCACCACGCTGTGGTGTGTGAGGTAGAACACGGCGAGGCTAGCTGAGGTTGGGGAAACGCACAATAGCCCAGGTCAACGCGGGAAAACGTTTGTGAAACATGCGTGTTCGCTATCGTTCGGCAACGTGGCGGAATAGTGGGATACGCTGCGAAGATGCCGCCTGTGCCGCCCACCGTCGCCCGCCTGCGCCCCTTCGGATCGACCATCTTCGCCGAGATGACCGAGCTCGCCGTCCGTCACGACGCGGTGAATCTGGGCCAAGGCTTTCCCGATACCGACGGGCCCGCGGGCATGCTCGACGCCGCGCGCGCGGCCATCGCCGACGGGCTCAATCAGTACCCGCCCGGGCGCGGAATGCCGGTGCTGCGCCAGGCGATCGCCGACGACCGAGCCCGCCGCTACGGCACCGCCTACGACCCGGCCACCGAAATCCTGGTGACCGTCGGCGCGACCGAGGCGATCAGTGCCGCCGTGCTCGGCCTGGTGGAGCCCGGCCAGGAGGTGGTGCTGATCGAGCCGTATTACGACTCCTACGCCGCCGCGATCGCCCTCGCCGGTGCGCAGCGGCGGACGGCTCGGCTGGTGCCCGACGGCGACCGATTCGTGCTCGACCTGGACAGTCTGCGGGCCGCTATCACCCCGAAAACCCGCATGCTGGTGGTCAATTCGCCGCACAACCCCACCGGTGCCGTACTCGACCGGGCCGATCTCGCCGCGATCGCCGAACTGGCCGTCGACCACGATCTGCTGGTGCTGACCGACGAGGTGTACGAGCATCTCGTCTACGACGGCGCCGAGCACATCAGCATCTCCACACTGCCCGGGATGCGCGAGCGGACCATCGTGGTGTCCAGCGCGGCGAAGACTTTCAATGTCACCGGTTGGAAGATCGGTTGGGCGTGCGCGCCCTCGCCACTGCTCGACGGTGTGCTCGCGGCCAAACAGTTCCTCACCTTCGTCGGCGGTGGGCCGTTCCAGCCTGCCGTCGCGCACGCGATCAACGAGGAATCGGACTGGGTACTCGCCCAGCGCGACGGGCTCGGCGACAAGCGAACGCGGCTGTCGGAGGCGTTGCGCGACACCGGTTTCACGGTCTCGGCCAGCGACGGCGGCTACTTCGTCTGCGCCGATATCCGGCCGCTCGGCGCCGAGGACGGACTGGCGTTCTGCCGTGAACTCCCCGCGCGACTCGGCGTCGCCGCCGTACCGGTCAGCGTCTTCGCCGACCACCCGGCGGACTGGAAACACCTGGTGCGCTTCACCTTCAGCAAACGCGACGAGACGATCGACGAAGGAATCCGTCGACTCCGAACCGGCGCCGCAGCGCACTGACCCGAGCCGGACGCCCCTAGTCCGGTGAACCCGGACGACACGAGTCAGTCACGCGCGTGGCGAGCCAGCGGCGCATGCCACTGATAACGCCGAGCCAGCAGCCGAAACCCCACCGCCCCCGCAGCGGCGAGTAGTCCGGTCCACGCTTGGTACAGGTCGAACGACAGCAGCGCGGCGGTCGCGGCCGCGCCGAACAGGGCCGGGATCGCGTAGAGGTCCTGGTCCGGGCGCAAGACGGTGGGCACCTCGCCACTGAGCACATCGCGAATCACCCCGCCGCCGATGGCGGTCGTCATGCCGAGCAGGGCGGCGGTGGGCGCGCCGAGCCCGGCCGAGTCGGCGATCACGGTCCCGGTGACGCAGAACAGCCCGAGCCCGATCGCGTCGGCGACTTCGAGCGGCCCCTTGGTGAGTCGGCGCGACGGCGCGATGAAGTACAGGACCAGCGCGGTCAGTATCGACGCGGACAGATAGGTGAGGTCGGTGAACGCGGCCGGGGGAGTTCGCCCGATCAGCAGGTCACGCACGATGCCGCCGCCGAGCGCGGTCGCGCACGCCATCACCACCATCCCGAACAGATCGAGCCGCTTGCGCACCGCGACCAGCGCCCCCGACGCGGCGAAGGAGATGACTCCCATCATCTCGCCGCCCCGATGCACCGCGTTCACCGCCGAATCCAGCTCGCTGACCGAAGGCCCTGCCAACGCCGCCACCAGCACACCCACGCTCACCACGCACTCCTTCGCCTCGCTGCTCCGAAGCAGCGTGACACGCAGGAGCGTGGCCCCGGCGACCGGTCCCGGCGACGGAGACCTGAATCTCAGGCGGGGGCGGGGCGGGCCTTGTCGGTGGCGAGGAGAACGGCGATGGCGCCGAGGGCGGTGCCCATGAGATAGCGCTGCGTGCGCAGCCACAGCGGACGCGCGGCGAGGAAGGTGGCCAGGCCGGCGGCGCCGAGGACGATCATGGCGTTCACCGTGAGGGCCACCGTGATCTGGATCGCGCCCAGCGACAGGCTCTGCAACCAGAGGGCGCCACGATCGGGGTCGACGAACTGGGGGATCAGCGCCATGTACATGATCGCGATCTTCGGATTGAGCAGGTTGGTGGCCAATCCCATCGTGAACAGTCGTCGCGCGGGGTCGTGCGGCAGGTCGGCGGGCGCGAACACCGAGACCCCGCCCGGCCGGATCGCCTGCCAGGCCAGCCAGAGCAGATACGCCGCCCCCGCCAGCTTCACCGCCAGATACAGCCCGGGAACAACCGCGAACACCGCCGTGATCCCCGCCGCGGCGGCCATCAGATAGACCCCGAACCCCGCCGCGACCCCCAGCAGCGAGATCATCCCCGCCCGACGCCCCTGCGCGACGGTGCGCGAGACCAGATACATCATGTTCGGCCCCGGTGTCAGCACCATGCCGAGCGCCGCCGCCGCAACCCCGAGAACCGCCGTTGTCTGAAGCATGCACTGAGTTTGACCTGGTCAGGCCCCGGTTGTCGCGGTCCAGTCGGCACCCGCTGGACCGGTGCTCACCGCTTGCACGCCATCGCCGCACGAGCCATGTCGGACTGGGTCCGTACAATCGAACGAGCCGCCCACCAGGGCATGGCACATCAACTCAGAGCATCTAGGCCGAACGCAACCCCGCACAGGGCGAGTCTTACGAGCCCGTTCGGGGCCGCCCCCTCGATTCAGCGCTCGAAGCGCATGCGCCGTAGGCGCGAGTCTCGAGTGCTGAATCGAGGGGTTACAGGCCCCGAACCCGCGGCCCCGGCCGCAAAGGAGTCCAGTGACCGACGGTCCGCTGATCGTGCAAAGCGACAAGACACTGCTGCTCGAGGTCGACCACGAGCTGGCAGGCAACGCTCGGCAGGCCATTGCCCCGTTCGCGGAGCTGGAGCGCGCGCCCGAGCATGTGCACACCTATCGGATCACGCCGCTGGCGCTCTGGAATGCCCGCGCGGCGGGCCACGACGCCGAGCAGGTCGTGGACGCGCTGGTGAACTTCTCGCGCTACGCCGTGCCGCAGCCGCTGCTCGTCGACATCGTCGACACGATGGGTCGCTACGGCCGATTGCAGCTGGTCAAGCATCCGGCGCACGGCCTGTGCCTGATCAGCCTGGATCGCGCGGTGCTCGCGGAAGTGTTGCGGCACAAGAAGATCGCACCGATGCTGGGCGCTCGCGTCGATGACGACACCGTGATCGTGCACCCGTCCGAGCGCGGGCATATCAAGCAGATGCTGTTGAAGATCGGCTGGCCCGCGGAGGACCTGGCCGGTTATGTCGACGGCGAGGCGCACGACATCGGCCTCGATTACACCGAGGGCAAGTGGCACCTGCGCGACTACCAGGAGATGGCCGCCGACTCCTTCTGGGCGGGCGGTTCCGGTGTAGTCGTGCTGCCGTGCGGCGCGGGCAAGACGATGGTCGGCGCGGCCGCGATGGCCAAGGCCAAGGCCACCACCTTGATCCTGGTCACCAATACCGTGGCGGGCAGGCAGTGGCGACGCGAACTGCTGGCGCGCACCACGCTCACTGAGGAGGAGATCGGCGAGTACTCCGGCGAGCGCAAGGAGATCCGCCCGGTCACCATCGCCACCTACCAGGTCATCACGCGTAAATCGAAGGGTGAGTACAAGCACCTCGAGCTGTTCGACAGCCGTGATTGGGGCCTGGTGATCTACGACGAGGTGCACCTGCTGCCCGCGCCGGTCTTCCGGATGACCGCCGACCTCCAGTCGCGCCGCAGGCTCGGTCTCACCGCCACGCTGGTGCGTGAGGACGGCCGCGAGGGCGACGTGTTCTCGCTGATCGGCCCGAAGCGCTACGACGCTCCGTGGAAGGACATCGAGGCGCAGGGCTGGATCGCACCGGCCGACTGCGTCGAGGTGCGGGTGACGCTCACCGACGCGGAGCGGATGGCCTACGCCGTCGCCGAGCCGGAGGAGCGCTACAAGCTGTGCTCCACCGCGCGCACCAAGATCCCGGTGGTCGAGTCCATCCTCGCCCGCCACAAGGGCGCGCCAACCCTGGTGATCGGCGCCTACCTGGATCAGCTCGACGAGTTGGGTGTCGACCTGAACGCTCCGGTCATCACCGGCGCGACCAAGAACCGCGAACGCGAGGCGCTGTTCGACGCCTTCCGCTCCGGTGAGGTCCCGGTGCTGGTGGTGAGCAAGGTCGCCAACTTCTCCATCGACCTACCGGAAGCCTCTGTGGCGGTGCAGGTTTCGGGCACCTTCGGCTCCCGCCAGGAAGAGGCCCAGCGCCTCGGTCGACTGCTGCGGCCGAAACAGGATGGGGGGCAGGCGCATTTCTATTCGGTGGTCGCGCGCGACACGCTCGACGCCGAATACGCCGCGCACCGGCAGCGCTTCCTCGCCGAGCAGGGCTACGCCTACCGCATCGTCGACGCCGACGACCTGCTCGGTCCGCCCATCGGAGACGGCGTGTAGCACTGTTCGCCAGGTCAAAGGGGGGTAGCGTGCGATGTGCGAACCCCTCGGCAGATAAGTGGAGGCAATTCCTCCGCAACTTGTGCTAGGAAGGAAGGCGTGCGCCGCTTCGAATTCGTGGTCGACCGTGAACACGCTCATGCGGTCAATGAGACGTTCACCGGGTTGCGCAGGTTGCGCCTGGTAGCACTGCTGGTCGCCGGTCTCGCGGTGGCGGCCACGGTGGCGCTGGTGTGGAGCGGGCAGGCGTGGGGATTTCTGCTCGCGGTGGTGTGCGTGCTCGTCGCGGCCATCGCGCTGTGGGTGGCCCTGTGGACGCCGCACCGGTCCAGCATCGAAAAGCTCTACCACGACGGCGTTCTCGTACCCGCCGTCGTGAGCGATGCCGAGCCGGGCGGCATCGTGTTGCTCGCCCTGGTCGATATCGCCGAACCCGCCGCCGCGGAGCGCAGCTGGGCGCTGATCACCCGCAAGGTGCGCACGCTGCCCGGCCACACACCCCAGCGGGGCGAGCGAGTGCCCGCCGTCGCGGTGCGCACCGATCGCGCCCCTCGCCAGGTCGGCGAGCGGTGGCAGCTGGTCACGGCCATGCCGATCGCCTGGGGCACGCGGGACGACGCGGTGATCGAGCGGGCCTGCGACGCCATCAACGAGGTCGAATGGCGGCTGCTCGCGCAGAACCTGGCGCTGGCCGCACGGGTGAAGCGCACGGCGACCAAACGCCTGCTCCTCGACCCGCAGCATCTGCCCACCGACCTGGGCTAGGCGTACCGCGGCCGATCAGGGTCCGCGTGTGCCTGCGACGATGGTCGGGTCCGTGCGATCCGCCTCGGCGAAAGGTGTCTTCGGCATGCGTTGGTCGGCCGGGTTGTGCGTGGTGTTCGCGCTGGTGGCGCTGGGAATTCCGCCGGTAGCGGCGGATTCGGCGTTGATCGGGGCGCCGGGACTCGGTGATCCGTACTATCCGCTCGACGGGAACGGCGGCTACGACGTCACCCACTACGACGTGTCGATCGACTACGAACCCGGTGATCACCACCTGCGCGGCACGGCCCGCATCGACGCTCGCGCGACCCAACCGCTGGCGCAGTTCAACCTCGACTACAGCGGGCCCGAGGTACTGATGGTGACGGTCAACGGTCAGCCCGCGGGCTTCGCCCACGACGGCGAGCACGAACTGGTGCTCACGCCCCTGCTGCTCCTGCCACCCGGACTTCCGATGCGGATCATCGTCGACTACGCGGGCGAGGCCGCCGATACCGAGGGCGAAGGCTGGACCTACGCACCCAGCGGCGGCGCCTTCGCCGTCGGCGAGCCGCACAGCGCGAGCACCTGGTACCCGCTCAACGACACCCCGATGGACAAGGCGACTTTCACCCTGCACGCCACGGTGCCCGCCGAGTGGGAGGTCATGTCGACCGGTGATCGCACCGAGCATGTGGTGCGCGAGGGTCGACTGGTCACCACGTGGGAGACCCGACAGCCCACGATCGGCTATCTGACCACGGTCGCGGTGGACCACTTCACCTTTCTCGAGCAGCGGCGGGCGAACGGGACCGCGGTACTGAGCGCGTTCGCGCCGGAATCGGCGGGCAATCGCGAGGACGAACAGCGGCTGCCCGAGATCCTCGACTTCCTCGAAAATCTCTACGGTCCCTACCCGTTCGATGTGGCCGGCGGCATCTATGTCGACACGGAGCTGCCGTTCTCGCTGGAGACCCAGACCCGGCCGATCTACGCGCCGTGGACCGACCTGAACACGGTGGTGCACGAGCTGGCCCATCAATGGTGGGGCGACACGATGTCGGTGCGGCAGTGGTCCGACATCTGCCTCAACGAGTGCTTCGCCAGCTATACCGCCGACTATCTGTGGCCGGAACGGGTCGACCACGCCGATGTCGACACCGAGTACCGCGAGACGATCGCGAAATACCTCGACGAGCCGAAGTTCTGGAAGATCGCCTTGGCCGCTCCCGGTGTCGGCGACGAGTTCACCTCCGTCTACTACCGGGGCCCGCTGTTCCTGCACGCGCTGCGCAAGTTGATCGGTGAGGACGTGTTCTTCACGGCGATCAGGGATTTCGTGAACGCGCATCGCGACGGCCACGCCTCGATGCCGGAGTTCCGGGCGTTCTTGCAGAGCCGGACCTCGATGCCGCTGGGTGAGTTCCTTGCCGAATGGCTCGATGGGACGAGGCCGCCGCGTGACGCGTTCCTCTATCCGGGCACCTTGGGCCGCTAGTCCTCGCTCAGACGCGCGCGGGCGCGCTCGACCCAGCGCTGCATCCGGTCGAATTGGCTACGCGCGGCGGTGAATTCGCCCCGCGCTCGATGTTCGGCGGTGTGGGCGAAATGGCGTTGCTGTTCGGCGTGTTCGAGCTCGTCGCGGAGCTCGGCGATGCGGGCTTCGATCTCGTCGAGGTCGGACTTCGCCTGTGCGGCAGCGGCTTCGGCCGCCTCGCGATCGGCCTGGGCTGCCGCCAAACCGGATTCGGCGTCGTCGAGTTCCTTCTCGGCCTCGGCTCGCCGATCGGCGTCGGTGTTTTTCGGGGCGGGCTTGCTCGCGCGCTTGGGGGTGGCTTTGCCACCGGTGATCGCGACCAGACCGGCCGGGCCGAAACCGTCGTAGGTGACGGTGGTCGGCAGCACACCGGCACGAACCAGGTCGGCGACATCGGGGTCGGCCAGCGCCGCGGTGAGGGTCTGGCCGACCTCGCGCAGCACCTGCTCGCTCGCCGGACGGTCGTGTTCGGCGGCCAGTTCGGCGGCGCGCTTGGTCATCGCGTTCACGACCTGTTGACGCTGGGTGCCGAGGGCGCGCAGCTTGTCACCGGAGAGTTGTCGTTGGGCCGACCGGAGGGCATCGCCGAGATCGAGGAGGGTGGCGATCTCCCGCGGTGCGTGGTGGGCCAGCAGGTTGACCGTCCAGGCCGCGACCGTCGGTTTGCGCAGGCCGGTGATGGCCTTGGCCAGCTCGCGGTCGCCGTCGGCGCGCGCCTGGGCGGCGCGCTCGGCGCGGGTCGACACGAAGTCGCCGGGGTCGAGTGTGTAGAGCTCGCCTGCGACGTCGTCGAGGGTCATTCTTGTGATGGTAGACAGCTTGCTCGACGGGGGAGCGCGGGCTCGGGGCACTTGGGTATCGTCACCGACGTTGTGTTCACCCTGAACCGTTCGGTGAGTGAGGTTTTCAGTGATTTTCCCGGAGAAGCGGCTGTTGGCGCGGATCGTGCTCGGCCCGGTGGCCGCGATGGCCCTGGTCGGCGCGGTGGTTTCGTGCTCGTCCGATGACTCGTCGTCGGCCGGTGCTGTCGCGGTGGGGTCGTGCGTGGAGGTCAGTGACAACGCCGCCGACGCGATGAAGGCGACGGTCGGCGACTGCTCGTCGGCGAAGTCCAGCTACCGGATCGCGAAGGTCGGCTCGGCGGACTGCGCGGCCGACAACGCCGCCTTCAACGGCACGGTCGGGGACGCGAAGAACACCCTGTGCTTGGCGCCCAACTTCGCCGAGGGCAGCTGCTACGCGGATGCGGGCAAGCGGCCGGCGGAGTCTGTCGCCTGTACCGCGCCCGAGGCCACGTTCAAGGTGGTCAAGCGGATCGACGGGCAGACCGATGAACTGCTGTGCGGGGTGGACGCCACGCAGTTTCGGACGGTGCCCGATCCGAAGACCACCTTCTGCCTGGCGAAGCCCTAATCGAGCAGGGCCACCGACGCGATTCGGTGGAGGGTGAAGTGGCGGGTGGCCCCGCTGACCGGGTCCACCGCGTCCAGTTGGCCGTTGCCCACGCGCAGCGGCTCGACCACTCGCTGGGTGGCTACGCCCTGGGCGTCCACGTAGCCGATGTTCACCGGGCGGCCTACTCGCGCTGCCAGTTGGAGCAGGGCGAGGGTGGCCGCGGTGCCGGTGCGGCTGCCGTCGGTGCGGACCGCGCGGCCGGTGCGGGCACCCGCCGCGCGTTCGCCCGCGCGGAGTTCGGTGACCAACTGGGAGAGTTGGTCGTCGTTCGGCGGGATCGGGCGGTACGGCCTGCGGGCCAGGGGGCGGACCGAGATCCTCGCGCCTCGGGGGCGCAGGTCGACGATGGCGCCGCCGGAATCCTCACCCGCGGGAGCGAAGCCCGCTTTGCGGAGTTGGTCGAGCATTTCGTTCAGCGGCGCAAGGGCTATCGCCACGGTGGGGGCGATCGCGCGTAGTGCCAGGGTTTCGGCTACCGGGGCGGCGAGGACCTGGGCCAGCAGCGCGGGGTCGTCGCTGCGCAGGAAGGACTGGGCCATGCCGACCCGGAGTTGGCCGTGGCGGCGGGCCACATCGTCGATGAGGTAGGTCAGCGACTGCGGCACGGGGGTGCGGGAGTGAGTGGCGAACAGAGCGTGGAGTTCGGCGGCGGTGAGACCGGCGTCGAGGGCGCGCCGGACCGTGGCGTCGCTGACCCGGTACACCGTCGCGGCGCCCGCCGATTCGACGTTGGCCACCAGGGCGATCTTGCCGCGCAGTTCGGGGACCAGCGGGCCTGGCGCGATCACGGTCAGGTCGGCCTGGACCAGGACGTGGTCGACCGGTTTCGGCAGCGCCGCGGCCATCTCCGATTCGGCGTCGGCGATCGAACCGTGCAGCAGAGCCCTGGCGGCGGAGTCGAGAGCGCCGCGGCCCAACAGGCCGACGACCGCCGCTTCGGCGAGCGTGGCGGTGACGGCGGCGAGGCGGAAATGCCTGCGGCGGCGTGGCATCCGCCAGGCCAGCAGCTTGCCGATGTCGGCGGGCGTCACGGCGGTGCCGGTCGGGTACTCGGCGAGCAGGCCGAGGATCGCCGCGCGGTCACGCACCGCGTGCGGGACGCGCAGCTCCGCCGACAGGGCCGCGATCGGCTTGTCGGCGGCATCGCGCAGGCCGATCATCCACGGCATCCGATCCAGTTCCAGCCACGCCTGCGCCAGCGTCACCCAGCGGGTCGAGGGCGGGGCGTCGAACCAGGCATCCGCGGCGGGCGTCGGCGCCCAGAAGTCGTCGGTGGAGTCGAGGTCGGGCGTCGGCTCCGGCAGGCCCTTTTCGACGAGTTTCGCGGCGGCCAGCAATTCGAGCAGCAGGCCGGTGCGTTGTTCGTCGATGCCGGTCTGTTTGGCCAGTCTGCGCAATTCGCGCACGCCGAGCCCGCCTGCGCGCAGGGAAGGGGCGGGTAGGTTGCCGAGGGCGTCGATCAGATCGCCTGCATCGCGCAGCAGTTCGCCAACCTCGCCCGCGCCCACGGCATTCACCTCGGTGGCGGCGTTCTTGACGAGTGCGGGTTTGGGCGGGGCCAGCGCGTGCGGGTCGGTGACGGGTTCGCCGCGCAGGACCTGCCCGACGGTGACGGGCAACTCCACGGTCTCGTCGTCGATCCAGTGCAGCAGCCGCGCGGCGAGCAGGCGCGGCACCGGGCGATCGGGGTCGGTGCCGGGCGCGGCATCCCTGGTGCGACCGCGCGGGCCGGTGGTCGCGAGTTTGTCCAGCAGCGCGCGTTCGGGCGGGGCGGCCGCGGCCAGCGCGGCGGTGACCTCCGGCTCGGTGAGGGCGTCGGGGAGCGCTGTCGTCGCACCGAGCGGCCAGGGGAGGGCTTCGGCGGCGCTGGGGGTGAGGTCGAGGTCGTCGCCGACCTGCCAGACGAGTGCGCGGTCGAACAGCCGGGTCAGCGCGGCGGTGAGCGCGGTCTTGGTGACGCGATCCTTGAGCTGCGCGTGCAGGGTGGTACGGGTGAGCGGGGTGAGTTCGGCGCCTATGGTGCGGGCGTCCTCATTGGCGGTGAGCGCCTCGATGACCGCGAACTCTAGGGTGTCGAGGTCGTCGGCGGCCCGTAACACCGACGCGCGCTGCTGAGCGCGCACCGCGAGCACCGACATCGACGCGGGCAGCGGCACCGCCAGGTCGGGCCGCAACTGCAGCAATTTCACCAGCTGGGCATCGGTGCGCGCACCGAGCCAATCGGCGAGAGAGTCTGTCGCGATCACCGATCGAGCCTACAGTTCTCGGCCGCCGTGATCTGGACCGAGCGGAGGGTGCGACGAAGGAGTGCCCAGAGGGAGGCGAGATCGAGGCCCCGGGGCCGAGAACTGCGGCGCCAGCCGCTGATGGGCACTGTGTTGGGTATGCCAGAATGAGCCGGTGGTGAACAAATCGAAGAAACCCTACGTCGACAACGGCTGGCCCGAGGTGGCCGACGGCGAGCACGCCGTGACCGAACTGTCGTCGACCCGTGCCGGTAATCTCTCGCCTTTCGGTGAGGACACCGAGTTTCCCGTCCCGGCCGCATCGCTGCCGTACGTGCACCCCCAGACCACCATCAACCGGGTGTAATTCGGACGAGAAAGACAAGAGCCCGCATCCTCGAGGATGCGGGCTCTTGTTATGTGTGCGGACGCTGTGCGGAATCCGAACGATCAGGAGGGCAGCAGACCCTTGTTCGCCTGGAAGAAGTCGATCACGGCCGGGTCCAGCTGAGAACCCTTGGCGGAGTTGACGAAGTCGAGAGCCTGCTGCGGCACGGCGATGCCCTGCTGCTGCACGACGGTGAGTGCGCGGTCGACGGCCGAGAACACTTCCTGGCTCGGATCCTGGACCTGCGGCACGTTGACCTGCGGGGCCCAGCTCGGCGTCGAGGGAGCGATACGCTCGGACGGTCCGCTGCTCAGACCCAGCTGCGACGAGCAAGAAGGCCAAGCGCCCCAACCCTGGGAAGCGAGAACCTTTTCGGCGACCACGATCTGCTGTTCGCGGGTTGCCTGGTTGGCGGAGGCGGCGTATTCGCCACCACCGTGCGCGGTCCAGGTGGAGGGCGAGAACTGCAGCCCACCCTGGTAGCCGTTGCCGGTGTTGATACCCCAGTTGCCGCCGGCTTCACACTGTGCGAGGCGATCCCAGTCGGAGTCAGGGGCCGCGCTGGCGTTTCCGGCGAGGGCTGCGGCTGCGGTACCGAAGATAGCGCCGGTGACGGCGACCTTGGCAGCAGCGCGCCCGGTGGAAGTCGGCTTGCGGTGGCGTCCACTCATATCGGGTTTCTTCCTCTCGTTCGCACCTGCATGTGGCCCGGACTGAGAGGTCTCCCGGTCCGCCCTCATCCCTTGTTTCCAATCGGGGTCCGGTACCCGCGGGGTGAGGTTCGGTGCGGCGGGCCGGTGGTTCCGGGGGTTACCCCGGCTGAGAGAAACGGTACGACGGTCAGCGGCGAATGTCACTATTTGGTAACCGGCGGGTCCCGGTGGGTCTCGGGGTCGTCTCAGGGTGATCCCTGATGTGTCCGCGCAGGTAGTCGCGGTGGGGAATGTGCGCGACGGCTGTGCGTTCACTTCGTAACCGGACTGTTATGTGACGAAGATCACATGTTTGCCTGGAAAGTATTTCGTGGGGTACCCGGTTGACGCATCAACGTGCGCGTCGGCCCGACCACAGCGCGAATATCAGCGCGAGCAGGAAGCCGACCGGCGCGAGCATCGCCAGGCCGTACAGCCACAGACCCGGATCGCTGTCGGACACGATCGGCGTCACGAAGATCCCGATCACCCCCAGGATTCCGATGCCGAACAGGGCGAGGGCCACGTGCAGGAGACGATCGCCGGAGCGTCGAGGACCGGGCGAGGCAGGATCTGGTGAGTTCGTCACCGGTGAACCGTAAAACTGATGTGCTCGCGTTATAGCCACCGGGGTAGACTCGCACCACATCGCGTCCCGCCTTGTTGGGGGGCGCGTTCTTTTCGCGACAAGCAAAAGTGTGTAACCCGGGCCACAAGGGTTCGGGTGCCGAATGATGAACGGGTGAGCGCAGTGCCGACCGGCCGGGTGAAGTGGTACGACGTCGAGAAGGGCTTCGGCTTCCTGTCTCAAGACGAGGGCGAGGACGTTTATGTGCGCTCGTCCGCACTGCCCGAGGGCGTCGAGGGACTCAAGCCCGGACAGCGTGTCGAATTCGGCATGGCCGCCGGTCGCCGTGGGCCGCAGGCGCTCAGCGTGACGGTGCTGGAGGCGCCGCCGACCGTCGCCCGCGATCGTGACCGTGGGCAGATGCCCGCGCGCAAGGACGCCGGGCCGCGCAAGTCGCCCGACGAACTGCACGGCCTGGTCGAGGACATGATCACGCTGCTGGAGAGCACCGTGCAGCCGGACCTGCGGCGGGGCAAGTACCCGGATCGCAAGATGTCCCAGCGGATTTCCGAGGTCGTGCGAGCCGTGGCTCGCGAACTCGACCACTGAGTTTCGACGAGACCGGCCCCGAACGCCTGCGTTCGGGGCCGGTCTCGTTTTCCGGCTCAGGGTTCGCGCGGTTCCGGTTCGGGAGTGACGATCGACCAGGCGGCGTGGGGGATATAGGTTTCCCGGCCGGTGGCGACATCGCGGGCCAGGATCGGCAGCTGTACTTCGATGCCGATCAGGCGCAGGCCGGGTTCGGGATTCGACTCGATGGTCAATGCCCTGGCGCGGTCGGGGTAATCGGCGAAACTGAGTACCCGGTCCAGCTGTTCGCCGCTGGGACGCTGGTAGATCAGCTGGATGAGCCAGGGTGATTGGGAGACCGCGTCGGGCAGCGAGAGCTGCACGGGTTCACCGGCGGGGACCACGAGCGGCGCGGTTTCGCCGTAGCGGCAGTCCTCCATCCTGACCGTGCAGTACATGAACGGGTCGACGGTGATGGTCGTTCCGTGCGCGTACGCGGTGAGCTGCGGATTGTGCGCGGGCGCCTTCGACACAGCGAAGGCCACCAGCCCCGCGGTCACCGCGACGACGGCGAACAGTCCGGCCGCGACCAGCGCGACGATCGTTCGAGCGTTGAGCTTGCTCACCAGGTGGGGTCTCCTGTCCCTCTCGGATGGGTGTTGGGCACTTCCTGCTCCACGTGCTGGGGGCGATTGCCGCCCAGACCCGGCAGCAGCGAGTGCCCGGTATAGCTGACGAACGTCTGCAGCAGACCGACCAACAGGATCACGCTGATCAACGCGAAACCCTTCCAGTACTCGATCGGCATCAACACACCGGCCGCACCGCCGACGACCCAGCTCAGTTGCAGCACGGTCTCCGAGCGGCCGAAGCCGGACGCGATCGACTCCGGTGGGAGGTCGTCCTGGATGGCGGCGTCTAGGGATACCTTCGCGAGCGCGCTGGCCGCCGAGGCCACCAGCGCGGCCACGGCGGCGCCGAACAGGTTGCCGGTGAACGCGGCGAACAGCGCCACCACCGCGCACGCGCCGGTGCAGCCGAGGACCACCGGCGACGGTCTGCCCAGTTGCAGTCGGGCACCGGTCGCATTGCCGCTGAAGTTGCCGATGCCCGCCGCCGCGCCGACCAGGCCGAGCATCGCCGCCTGTTCGGTGGGGCTGCCGCCGGACCCCTTGGCCACGAAGGCGATGTAGAAGGTGAGGAACCCGGTGAGCACTCGAATCGAACTGTTGCCCCACAAGCCGGTGACCACGGCTCGGCCCAGCGGCTGACGCCGTTTGCGCGCCGGCACCGGGGAATCCTGGCCGCGTTCGATGACCTCGGTGTTGGCATCGGGGCCGTGATAGGTCAGCGTCGCGGGGACCTCGCCCTCGGTCACCTCGACCCAGCTCGGAATGCGCAGGCTGAGATACGCGCCCGCGATGGCGATGCCGGTGGCGAAGATCAACGCACCGGTGGAACCAGCGATCATGGCGGCGAGCGCGGCCAGCGCACCCGCGCCGATGGTGCCGCCGACCAGGCCGAAGACGGTGAGCCGGGAATTGGTGCGGACCAGGTCGATATCCGGTGGCAGCACGCGCGGAGTCACCGCGCTCTTGAGTACCGCGAAGGATTTCGAGCCGACCATCATGCACAGGGCGAGGGGATACAGGCCCCAGGTGTCGATGTTGAAGATCAACAGCAGCGCGAAACCCGCGCGCAGGCCGAAGGTCGTCGCCAGCGCCAGCCTGCGACCGCGTTGCAGGCGGTCGAGCAGCGGACCGATCAGGGGCGCGATCAGCGCGAACGGGGCGATGGTGATCAGTAGGTAGAGGGCCACCTTGGTCTTGGATTCGGCGGTGGCGCTGGCGAAGAACAGGGTGTTGGCCAGGGCTACGGCGATCGCCGCGTCGAGCGCGAAGTTCGCCATGGTGGCGTAGGTGAGCGCGGTCAGGCCGGACTGATCGGCGCCGTCGGCCTTGGCGGCGCGCTGGAAGGTGGCGATGCCGCGTTCGGTGAGTTCGCGGCTGCGCATCGCGGCTACGCGGGTGACGGTGAGTTTGCGCGGGACGCGCTGGTTGATCGGGTCGTCGACGCCTTCGTCGCGCGGGAACGGACGGGTGCCGTCCGGCCCGGTGACCTCGTGATCCGGGATCGACCGTCGCGGGTCGTCACGCGGCGGGTCGGCGTGCCATCGCTCGTCGCGCGGTGCGGCCGGTCGGCCCCGCTCGTCGGCAGGCGGACTCGGATGTTCGCTGCGAACCGGTCGGCTCTTCGGATACTCCGCCGGTGCGCGCGCGGCCTTTCCCGCTGTCGGCACAGGGGTGGTCGGGGCGGCGGGGTCGACGGGGCGGTGGCGGCGGAACAGGCTCTTCGACCGGCCCGTCGGCGGCTCGGCGGGCAGCGGCCGTTCGGGCCGGGGGAAGACCTTGCGCGGTGCGCGCGGCGGGTACTGCCCGTAGCCGGGGTGTGGGTCGGCGGCAGTACCGTCCCGGCGACCACGGTCGGGACCGGATGGATCGCGGGGCGTAGTCACAAGTCCAATTCTGTCGCACTCGGGCTGTGCGTGTTCACTCGCGCCGAGGCAATGTCGGCCACATCGTCCTGATTCACTCGGTGGGGGTACCCCTATTCGTCGACGAAACGTACTTCGAACATGCGCGGCCAGTATTTCCCGGTCAGCAGGAAACGATCGGTGCCGGGCAGGTGCGCGATGCCGTTGAGCACATCGGTGCCCGCTCGTTCGGCGGGTGTGAGCAGTCCGGCCGCCTCGATCACGGCGAGAATCCGTCCGGTCTCGGGATCGATGTGCAGTATTTCGTCCGTCGGGTAGTGGTTCGCGTAGACCGTGCCGTCTTCGGCGCAGTCCAACTCGTTCGGTTTCGGATCGCGATAGCCGGACAGGGTCACCGAACCGGTCTGCGCGAAGGTCACCGGGTCGCGGAAGGTGAGCGTGCCGGTGCCGTCGCTCATCACCAACCGGTGTGGCTGCGCGCACAGACCCCAGCCCTCGCCCTCGTAGGCGGCGCGGCCGGTTTCGGCGAGGGTCACCGGGTCGCGGGCGATGGCGAAGCCGTCCTGCCAGGTCAACTGCCACACGATCGCGCCCGCCCGGGTCATGCCCTCGCCGAACACCCGGCCGGGCAGGTCGACGCGAGCTGTTTCGGCGCCCGTGCGCTGGTCGGTGGCCCGCGCGGTCGACACGCCCCACATGCCGGTGCTCTCGTAGCGAATGCCGTCGACCACTTCCAGGCCCTGGGTGAAGGCCTGTGGATCGTGCGGTGACGAGCTGATCACCTCCACGCGCAACCGCGCCGGACCCGGCTCTTCGGGTCCGCCACAAGCCCCCGCGCCGAGCACACCGACCAGCACTGCGACGGCCAACGAACTGCGATTGCACTTCATACGGCAAAATGTATGCCGTGAGCGCAGTATCTGTTTCGGAGTCCGGCGTGCGTCCCGTTCTGGCCGACGCGGCCGAGGTCGCACGTCGTGCGCTCGTCGCGTTGGAACCCGACGGGGTAGGAGTCCATCTGGGGGTGAGCGCCGAGGACGACACCGCGGCCACCCACCGGTTCGAGGCGACCCTGCCCGGCTACCGCGGCTGGCAGTGGGCCGTCGTGGTCGCCGCGCCCCCGGGGGCCGACCACGCGACGGTGAGCGAGTCGGCGTTGTTGCCTGCCCTCGATGCCCTGATCGCCCCCGATTTCATCCCGTGGGACCAGCGGGTGCGCCCCGGCGACCTCGGCCCCGGCGACCTGCTCGCCACGTCCGCCGACGACCCCCGCCTGGTCCCCGGCTACGTGGCCACCGGCGATCCGGTGATCGACGAGGTGGCCCGCGAGGTCGGCCTCGGCCGCGTGCAGGTTCTCAGCGTCGAAGGTCGTGCCGATGCCGCCGAGCGGTGGTTCGCCGAGTTCGGCCCCGATACCGAGATGGCCAAGGCCGCCCCGGCGACCTGCGGCATGTGCGGCTTCTACCTGCCGCTGGCCGGCGCCCTGCGCGAGTCCTTCGGTGTCTGCGGCAACGCGATGGGCGCCGACGGCCACGTCGTCCACGTCGCCTACGGCTGTGGCGCCCACTCCGACGTGGTCGCCCCCAGCGGCAACGGATCGCCGCTGTACGAGGCGTTCGACGACCACGCGGTGGACTTCGTCGAAATCGTCCGCCCGGCTGTGGAGAAGGCGATCGACGAGGCCGAGTCGCAGGTTGCCGCCGAAGACCCGGCAACGGCCGTCGACGAAGCCGCGCCTGAGTCTGCCGACGCCGCGACGGCGGTCGTGGAGGTTGTCGCCGAGCCGACCGCCGATCCCGCGATCGAGGTTGTGGAGATCGCGGCTGAAACGATCACCGACCCGGCGACTCCGGTCTCCGCGACCGAGCAGGGTCCTGACTCGTTGACCGCTGTCGGCGAGGCCGCGGCGGAGCAGGCGGCCGATCAGCAGGAAACCGCCGAGGCCGCGGCGGTGGCCGCGGTGGACGCCGAGCGTTCGGCGCTCGCCGAGGGTGCGCTGCCGGAGTCGGCCGAAGAGGTCATCACGGCCGAGGCCGCACCGGTCACCGAGGCCATGGAGTCCGCTGACGCCAGTGAGCACGGATCGTCGGTGTCGCGCTGAACGGAGCGGGGGACCCGTTCGGTACTGCGCAGCTGCGGGCCGGAGTACTCGCGGCGTGGCGGGACTCGCCGACGCGGTTGCGGGAGGACAGTGCCAGTGAGGCGGATCTGGTGGCCGCGGGCTACCGGGATCGGTTGCTCACCGAGCTCGCGCAGAACGCGGCCGACGCCGCGGCGAAGGCCGGAGTCGCGGGCGCGCTGACCGTGCGGGTGCTCGACGGCCGTTTGCATGTCGCGAATACCGGTGCGCCGCTGAGCGTTTCCGGTGTGCACGCGCTGACGGCACTGCGTGCCTCCGGAAAGGCCGACACCACCCAGGTGGGTCGCTTCGGCGTCGGCTTCACCGCGGTGCGGTCCGTCGGCGACGAGATCGAGGTCCGCTCGACGACCGGATCCCTCCGCTTCTCCCGCGTGGCGACACTGAACGCCTTGCACGACACCGGCATCGGCATCCCCGACGACCTGGCCGCCATCGCGCCCCCGGTCCTGCGGCTCGCCTGGCCCGTGCCGACCACCCCACTCGCGGGCACCGACACCGAGATCGTCGTCCACCTCCGCGACGACATCGACGCGACAGCCCTCCTCGACGCCATGCGAGCCGAGGCCCCCGACCTCCTCCTGGAACTGCCCGCCCTACAGCGCATCCGCATCGAATCCGACGAATTCACCAGCGCCATAAGCATTCTCGCTGGTACCGCCGATGCCACGGAGAACGTCACCACCGCCGCCGACGAGACCGGCACCCTCTCCCAGCTGACGATCACCCTCCCGTCCGGCACACGCCGAACCTGGTGGCAGTACCGCACTCCCAGGGCCCGCTGGCTGCTCCCACTGCGCGAGGGCCGCCCCGTCGCGACCGCCCCGGACGTCCTGCGCGCCCCCACCCGCTCCGACGAGGAACTCTCCCTCCCCGCGATCTTGGTCGCCGACATCCCCATGCAACCCGACCGCCGCCGTCTCCTCCCCGGCGCCCGCCTCACCGAATTGGCAACGGGTTACGCGGATTTCGCCCGTGCGCTCCCGCCACGGGACCGTCTCGTCCTGGTCCCCACCCCCGGCTTCGCCCGCAGCGAAGCCGACGCTCTCCTGCGCGAAGCCCTGATCACAGAGCTTCGCACCAACCCCTGGCTCCCGGTCTGTGCCGCCCGCACCGCGGAACCGGCGGACTCGTGGGACCCCATGGAGCCCGCGCCGGACCATGCCGAACCCGGCGGCACAACGGGCGAATCGGCAGCACCCGGCGGCATCTCCGCCTCCGTCGGTCCCGCTGATTCCACGCCGGTGCCCAAGGCTGTCCCAGACCTCATGGATCTGTTCGCGGCTGACGAAGCCGACGGCTCTCACCCCACGACGACGTTCGGACCGGGCGAATCCGCACCGTACAGCGACCCTTTCGCGTCGGCGGAGTCGTCCTCGTACGAACCGGCCGCAGCGGACTCGCCGTGTAGCACGCCCACCCGGGCGAGCGTATTCCCCGATCTCACACCGGAACTGGCCGCGATCCTGGCCGAGATCACCGGCCCGCTGGTGATTCCGGAGCTGTCGGGTCGTGCCGGTCAGGACAAGCTGGCGGTGCTCGACGTCCATCGGCTCGGGCCTGCCGCGCTGGCCGAACTGTCGAGTGGGTTGCACCGTGAACCACGGTGGTGGCGGCGGTTTTACGCGACTCTCGAACCGTTCGTAATCGATACCAGGACGGCCGAGGAATTCGGCGCGCTGGCCGTGCCGCTGACCGACGGCCGGTTGGTCACCGGCCCGCGCACCGTGGTGCTCGACGATCAGCTCACGGTGGCCGTGCCGGTGCACTGGGCTCGCCTGGTCCACCCGGACGCCACGCACCCGCTCCTCGGTCGCCTCGGTGCCCGCAGCGCGAGTTCGGACGACCTGCTCACCGATCCCGCTCTGCACGACCTGCTCGAGCACGATCCGGCCGACCCGGACACGGTCGCCGCGGTACTCCAGCTGGCGCCCTACGCCTCTGCCGGCTCGTTGCCCGACTGGCTCGGCCTTCTCGAATTGCCGGACGACACAGGCGAGCTGAGCCCCGCCGACGAGCTACTGCTCCCCGGCGCCCCGCTCGCCGAGGTCCTGGCGCCCGACGCGCCCTTCGGCACCATCGCCGACACCGTCGTCGCCGAGTACGGCGAGCAAGCGTTGCGCGCGATCGGTGTCGGCTGGGGCTTCGCGGTCCTCACCGATCCCGAGCCGATCGGCCCCGACCACGACCTCGACGACGAACAGGCTTGGTGGAACAGTCTTTCCGAAGACCCCCGCGAGCTCACCGCGGTACGCGACCTCGACCTGGTCGACGACGACCGCTGGCCGCAAGCCCTGCGCCACTTGCTGTCCGAGCCACGCACCCGCGCGCTGCTCGCCGATCGTGACGGCTACACCGTCTGGTGGCTGCACCGCCACGCCCACATCGACGGCATCCCGCTCGGCCGACTCCACCACCCCGACGACACCGAATTCGCCGGGCTCCTAACGGTGTTCGCGGCATTCGGCATCGACGGCGCCGACCTCGACGCGCTGCGCCCCGCGCTCGTGCGCCCCGACATCATGTCGGCCGCGCTGGCCGAGGAACTCCTCGACGCACTGGCCGATCCGTCGAAATCCCCTGCCCCCGAAGTGATCGCCCGGACCAATGCCCGCCTTGCCGCGGCGGTCGCGGCCGGGGTTCTCGATCCGCGCGAACTCGATCTTCCCGAGCAGATCCGCGCCCTGTCCGGCGACGTCGTCGACGCGAGCACCGCCATGGTTCTCGACCAGCCCTGCTTCGGCTTGGTCGTCCCGCCACAACGCCTCGTCGTCGGCGACACCGCACACGCCGAGTCGCTGGCCACCTTGCTCGATCTCCCGCTGGTCTCGGAGGAGGTCAGCGCCGAGGTGCTCGGGACCGGCCGCCGGAGCACCTGGGCCGCAGAACCTTTGGGCGTAGTGCTGCGCCAGCTGTGGTCCCCGAGCGACAGCACCGGCGAACTGGTTCTGCACGAGACTCTCGAAGTGCACCTGCGCGGCGCGCTCTCGGGCACCGTCCGCGTCCCGTGGTGGTGCGAAGGCGATGTCGTGCACGTCCAGGTGCCGCGCGGATAGATCCGCGTCGACCTACGCCGCGTGGGCTGTGATCATCTCGGCGAGCAGATCGAGCTGGGTCTGCACGGATTCGCTGTCGTCATCGACCAGCCAGCGCAGCACGATCCCGTCGATCACATTGAGCATGAAGCGGCTCAGCGTCGGCACCGGTGTGTTCCACCGCGTTTCGGTCGCCTCGCTGCATTGGTTGATCACATCGGCGATGGTGCTGTCGTTGAACCCGTACTGCTCGCGGGCGATCGCCAGCTTGGCCGGTGTCGACTCACCCTCGCGCAGCGCGTAGGTGGTGGTCTCGTAGGTCAGCAACTGTCGTTCGGGAGTAGCTTCGATGTTGCGCCACATCAGTTCCAAACCGCGGCGCACCAATTTCTGAAGTGCTTCTTTTCCTGTTCCGGCGTCTTCCCATACCGATTCATCGGCATCGACGGAATCGCGCAATTCCATTGAGAGCGCTTTGACCAGCTCGGTCATCAGCGCGTCCTTGTTTTCGAAACAGTAATGCACCACACCTAACGAGACACCGGCCGCTTGGGCGACATCACGCGTGGTCACGCCCGCCACGCCCTTTTTCTCGGCGAGACCGATCGCTGCCTCGATCAGGTGGGCTCGTCGTTCTTCGACGCTCAATCGGGAGGACACTGTGCGAGTTAAGCGCCCATGCCACGAACAGTCAATTCGCCGGTCCGCCAGAAAATCCTGGACATTTGACCAGTTGATGTGGTTGTCTCCGAAATGGAAGTTGTGAAGGAGTCGCCCGATGTCCCTGTCCCGCCGCACGATGCTTGCCGCCTCGGCACTGAGTGCCACCGCTCTGCCCGTCATCTCCACTATGGGAATGCCGGTCGCACAAGCGAATCCGGAGGGATTCGAATTCGGGCTCGGTATCGCCGACCTCACGGGTCCGGCCGCGGAATGCGGCATGATGGGCTACTCGCAGTTCGAACAGGCCACAGCGGGAATTCATCTGCGCCCGCGCGCCCGCGCGTTCGTGATCGGGGCGCGCGGAAATCGGATCGCACTCGTCGCGGTGGAGAACGGTGCGGTGTTCGGCTCGGTCCACGGCGCGGTGCTACTGGCGCTCGCACGCCGTTTCGGTGATCGGTATTCCGAACGAAATGTCGTCCTCACCTCCACGCACACCCATGCCAGTTGTGGTGGCTCCGCACACGACTACGCCTACACGCTGGCGACGATGGGATTTCAGCAGCAGGTCTTCGATGCCGAGGTCGACGGGATCGTGGAGGCGATCGTCGCGGCCGACGCGGATGTCGCGCCGGGTTCGATCACCCTCGGCCGCGCGCAATTGCACGACGCCAGCGTGAACCGTTCGCGCGTGGCCTTCGACCGCAATCCGGCCGCCGATCGCGCGGTCTTCCCCGACGCGATCGACCCCGCGGTGACCACGTTGGAGTTCGCCAGGCAAGGTCGTCAGGTCGGTGCGTTCACCTGGTTCGCCACCCACAACACGTCGATGACCAACGCGAACCGCCTGATCAGCTCCGACAACAAGGGCTATGCCAGCTACGCCGCCGAACACCTCGAACACGGCGTCCGCCACCTCGACGGCGCCGACTTCATCGCCGCGTTCGCGCAGACCAATGCCGGTGACATGTCGCCCAATCTGGGCCTCACGCCCGGCAACGGACCGACCACCGACGAGTTCGCCAACACCAGGATCCTCGGCGAACGCCAGCACCACGCGGCGAAACAGGCCGCGGCGCAGGGCGCTGCGCAACGGGCCGAGGTCGGCTCGATGCTCTGCTACATCGACCTCGCCGCGCTCACGATCGACGGCCGCTTCACCCCCGACGGCGCCCCGCGACGCACCTCCCCGGCCGCGGCGGGCGTCTCCCTGGCGGCGGGCAGCGTCGAGGACGGTCCCGGCCTGCCCGGCGGCCCGATTCCCGAAGGCGTGCGCAACCCGATGATCGACTTCTTCGGCGGCATCGACCATCCGCACCCCGCCTGGCTCGCCGACGCCCAAGCCCCCAAAGCGATCTTCGCCCCACTCGGGCTGATGCCGCCGGTGCCGTGGGTGCCCAATGTGGTGCCGATCCAGCTGGTGCGCATCGGCGACCTGTATCTGGCCGCGGCCGGCGGAGAATTCACGATCGTCGCGGGGCTGCGCGTGCGGCGCGCGGTGGCGGCGGTACTCGGCGTCGAGCTGGAGCAGGTGCTGCTACAGGGCTATTCGAACAGCTACCACGAATATGTCACCACGCCGGAGGAGTACGACGCGCAACAGTACGAGGGCGCCTCGACGCTGTTCGGCCGCTACACGCTGTGCGGGTACGTGCAGGAATTCACGCGACTGGCAGAGGCGTTCGTGGCGGGGCAGGCAGTCGATCGCGGCCCCGCACCGCGCGATGTCTCCGCGCTACAGCCGAACTTCGCCACCGCGCCGGGCCCCGACGCGACCCCGCAGGGTCGTGGGTTCGGCGATGTTCTGGTCCAGCCCGCGTCGTGTCGACGGGGCGAGCGGGCGGCGGTCGAATTCGTCTCGGCCCACCCGAAGCACAATCCGCGCCGGGGCGACACCTTCCTGCACGTGCAGCGACAGACCGCGGCGGGCTGGGCGCGGGTAGCCAACGAGGGCGAGTGGGACGTCCGCTTCCACTGGCGCAAAGAGGGCGCAGCGGTCTCGATCGCCCGCTTCACCTGGGATATCCCGGCGACCGCTGAACCGGGCACGCATCGATTCGTGCACTATGCCGACGTTTTGGGCGCCGACGGCACACTCCGTCCCCTCATCGGGACCAGTGACGAATTCGAGGTGGCCTAGTCGGTGTCGAGTCCCACCTGGGCGCCTTTGTCACCGCGTCGCGCGGAACGCCGCTGCGCGAGGAAGATCGACGACCCCAGCACGCCCACCACGAGTCCCATCAGGCACACCGGGAGAGCATCGGCCCAACTCGCGTTCATCCACACGACCACGGTCGCGATGGCCCACAGGGCGAAGCCAGCCAGCACGACGGGGCGCGGGTCGACCAGGATTCGGGGCAGTTGAGGTATCTCGGGACTGACAGGTCCGGCGTCCATACCCAAACAGTAGCGGTGTGAAACCCGTCAGCACAGCCGGATTTACCGTAGAGTTCTGCACTGTGACAACGCCATCGGACGTCCGCTCCCTGGCCGGTGACCTTTCGCTGGCTGTCGTGCGGCTCACGAGACATCTGCGCGGACGCCGTTCCGACGCGCAGATCTCGCTTACTCAGCTGTCGGCTTTGGCGACGCTGGCTCGTGATGGCGCGATGACGCCCGGCGCGCTGGCAGGCAAAGAACGCGTGCAACCACCGTCGATGACGCGTGTCATCGCCTCGCTCACCGACCTCGACCTGGTCCAACGCCGACCGCACCCGACCGACGGTAGGCAGATCATCGTCTCGCTCTCGCCCGCCGGTCGCGCGCTGATCGCCGACGAGACCAATGCCCGCGAGGTGTGGATGACCGGTCAGCTCGCCGGACTGCGCCCCGAGCAGATCGCGGTGCTCGGGGAAGCCGTCGGCATCATGAACCAGATCGTCGCCGAATCGGAGTGATCGGCTCGCCTACCGCACCGCGTCGGCCGACACCACGTCATGGCCGAGCGGGAACAACGACAGCGGCACCAGCTTGAGGTTCGCCCAGGCGAACGGCAGCCCGATGATCGTCACCGCGAGCGCGATGCTGGTGAACACATGGCCCAGCGCCAGCCACCAGCCCGCGAAGATGAACCAGATCACATTGCCGATCAGCGAGCCCGCACCCGCGCTCGGTTTGTCGACCACCGTGCGTCTGAACGGCCACAGCACGTACCCGGCCAGGCGTAGCGAGGCGATCCCGAACGGGATGGTGATGATCAGGATGAAACAGATCAGTGCCGCGAGCAGGTACCCCAGCGCCATCCAGAATCCGCACAGCACCACCCAGAGCACGTTCAAGATCAACTGGACAATCTTCATGCTTCCAGCATGCCAGGATTAGCCGGTGGCCGAAGTGATCGATATCGACGACCCCACCGACCCGCGCGTCGACGACTTCCGTAACCTGTCCGATGCCGACCGCAGGCCGGACCTGCCGGGCCGTAAAGGTCTGGTGATCGCCGAGGGCGTCGTGGTCGTGCAGCGGATGCTCGACTCGCGTTTCACGCCGAACGCGCTGCTCGGGGTCGGGAAACGCTTCGAGGCCCTCGCCGATGATCTCGCCGATCGAGATCTGCCGTACTACCGCGCGAGCGCGGAGGTGATGGCCGAGGTGGTGGGATTTCATCTCAATCGCGGCGTGCTCGCCGTCGCGCCGCGTCCAGCGGACTTGACGGTCGACGAGGTGCTCGACGGCGCGCGCACGGTGGCGGTGCTGGAAGGCGTCAACGATCACGAGAACCTGGGTTCGATGTTCCGCAATGCCGCGGGCCTCGGTGCGGACGCGGTGCTGTTCGGCGACCGGTGCGCCGACCCGCTCTACCGGCGGGCGGTCCGGGTATCGATGGGACATGTGCTCCGGGTGCCGTTCGCGCAACTGCCGGCCTGGCCCGAAGGTCTCGACCTCGTGCGGAACAAGGGTTTCCAGATCATCGCGTTGACGCCGAATCCCGAAGCGGTCAATCTGGCGACGGCGATGACAGGGGAGCGGGTGGCGTTGCTGCTCGGCGCCGAAGGCCCTGGCCTGACCGAAGAGGCCATGCGCGCCACCGATATTCGTGCGCGGATCCCGATGTCACCCGGTACCGATTCCCTCAATGTCGCGACCGCGGCGGCGATGGCGTTCTACGAACGAGTGCGCAGGTCATGAGCCAGGAATGCGACGGCCCGTATCGGGCGCAAGCGGATTCGGTGCCGTGGGTGGCGGGCGGCACCGTTGTCGTGCTGGTCGCGCTGCTCGGCGGGGTCGCGGTGTATGCCTTCGGCTGCGCGCTCGCTGCGGTCAACCCGCTGCTGGCGATCGGGGTGAACGTGGTGGCGGCCGGTGGGGTTGCCCCGACGGCGTGGCGGTGGCGGTTCACGCCGGTGGTGCGATGGGTGCTGGCCGGTGCGGCCGCGGCGGTGGTGCTCGGCTGGATCGCCGCGACCGTCTATGTGATCAGCTGAGGGTTACACCACCCGATCGGCGCCGTACAGCCACCCGAAGATCCCGCGCTTGCGCCGCGTCGCCGCACCGGGTCGGCCCATCGGCGATTGCCGCTGTTCGGGCGCCTGGCCTTTCGGATACAGCGTGAAACCGCAGACCGCCAGGTCGACGGGGGAGGGCTGCCCGGGAGCGGCCGGAGCGAGGTAGCGGAAACCGAGCCATTCGGCATTGGCGGCGTCGGCGAAATCCGGTGGATCGAACGGCAGCGACTGCGGTTCGGGATGGTCCTCACCCCGCCACGGCACCGGATGCTCACCCGCCCAGAACGTCCGCTCCCACACCATCGGGAGCCCTTCGTTCTCGAGAATGTCCACCCGGGTGGAACTGAAAGACCGCCGGAATTCGCCGCGCTCCCAATGCGCGAACGCGCCCCAGTGCAGTTTCGCGTCATAGGACACGAGGTAGGTGTGCTCGGAAGCGAGCGGTCGCACCAGCAGATCAGGCAGTTTCGTCGGCCGAACCAGCGCGGCCTCGGCCGTGCACACCACCGTCAGTCCGGGATAGCACCCGATGTAGACCTCGTCCCGATCCGGTGCGGCGCACCCGGCCAGCGTCCCGACCATGTGTGGCCGCACATCGTGGTCGGCATACAACTGCCCGGCCAACGCCGCCGCCGCAACAGGATCCGCCTCGACCTGACTTTTCAGGACGGAAACCGGATCAGTGGTATCGACGTACCAGAGCGTAGAAGCCACTGTTCCGCCTCCTTGTCCGCCACTGCGCGCGTTCGAAGCCAGATCGAGGTGGGTAGCACGTCGGTGAGTTACCCCTGCACTGACGAGATGTCGGAGTTCGTCAGTTTCCGGAGCTGCGGACGCCCAGCAGGACGTCCTCCCACGAGGGCATGGGCGCCTTACCGCGCTTGGTGCGTGCGGGCTTCGGGGCGGGCTTCTCGGCCACCGGCTCCTCAGCGGGCTTCTCCTGCTGTGCCGCGGGCTGACTCGGCGGGGCGGGCACGGCGGGAATCGGGGCAGCGGGTTTCGGCGTGACAGCGGGAATCGGCGCCGTGGGGATGGGTGCGGCCGGAATCGCCGCCGTCCCACCGCCTGCCGCGACCTGACGCTGCTCGTAGTACTCGTCCACGTTCGGCGCGGGCCGACTCTGCGGCCGGGCCGCAGGCGCGGCGATCTGCTCGCGCGGACGCGGCTCCACCGAGGTCGGCGGCTCCGGCACCGGCGAGGGGGCCGGAACCGGCGTGGGCAGGATCGTCGCCAGCCCACGCAGCGCGCGGCCGAAGTCGGGATCGATCAGATCGTTGGCCGGATCGTCGAGCGGGGACACCGAGCCGCCGTGCGCGTCGGGTTGGTAGCGCCAGTGCGCGGCGATCTCGGAGTGACCGTGGCGCCACTGCAATTGGGCGACCCAGAAACCCTTTTCGTCTTTCCAGGCGTCCCACTCGGCCTGTTCGATGGTGTGGCCGCGCTCGGTGAAGGCCGCGGTGACGATCTCGTGCAGCGTTTCCACCGCGGGGCCGTCGGGGCGCACCGGGTGCGCCTTCTGCGCCAGCTCGGCGGCGCGGGCGCGCTCGAGCAGGACGGGGTAGGCGAATCGTTCGACTTTGGATTCCGGCATCCCGGACTCCGCCGTGACCTGCTCGACGGACGCTCCAGCGCGAATACGGGCCTGAATATCTTTAGGACGCATAGTCGCCTCCGTTTCGATCTCGATCTGGCCGAATCGTGCGAGGTCGCCGCGCGCCGCCGCGCGGAGCTTGTCGTCGGCGGGCAACCGGAACTTGGTGCCGGACTCGGTGTCGCTGCACACGATGTGCGTGGAGTCGGGCGTCACCCCGATCACTCGAAGTTCACGCACCGTTACCTCCCTATCGCGTCGGCTACGACACCGCCCACTTTCCTAGACAGTAGTGCACATTACTTGGCCGTGGCAGCAGACACGCACGACTTAAATCGCACGCCTTGGCTGCCCAGGGGGCTAATCTGAGCGGCTCACCGTACGAATTCGGCTTGTGTACAGGCGTTTTGGTGATAGATCAACATCAAATCTCGGTACCGAGATCTGTCGAAACTCGGCGAATATTGCGAATGTGTGCGTCATGACAAAGAAGGGCCGGTGCGCCGCGAACCGAAAAAGTTCGCCGCACACCGGCCCGATGTCGGTCTTATCTCAGAGCTGACCGACGACCCAGTCGATCGAACGGGTCAGCTGCGAAACATCTTCCGGGTCGATAGCCGGGAACATGCCCACACGCAGCTGGTTACGGCCCAGCTTGCGGTAGGGCTCGGTGTCGACGATGCCGTTGGCGCGCAGGATCTTGGCGACCTGGGCGGCGTCGACCGCGTCGTCGAAGTCGATGGTGCCCACGACCTGCGAGCGGTGCGCCGGGTTCGACACGTACGGGGTGGCGAACGCGCTCGACTCGGCCCACGAGTACAGGCGCGAGGACGAATCCAGGGTGCGCTTCACGGTCCAGTCCAGGCCGCCGTTGGCGTTCATCCACTCGATCTGATCGGCGAACAGCAGCAGGGTGGCCAGCGCCGGGGTGTTGTAGGTCTGGTCCTTGGAGGAGTTGTCGACCGCGATCGGCAGCGACAGGAACTCCGGAGTCCAGCGACCCGACTCCTTGATCTCGGCGACGCGGGCCAGCGCGGCCGGGCTCATGATCGCGATCCACAGGCCACCGTCGGCGGCGAAGCACTTCTGCGGGGCGAAGTAGTACACGTCGGAGTCGGCGATGTTCACCGGCAGGCCGCCCGCGCCGGAGGTGGCGTCGATGGCGATCAGGGCGTTCTCCGAGCCGACCGGACGCGACACCGGGATGGACACACCGGTGGAGGTCTCGTTGTGGGCCCAGCCGATGAGGTCGACCGAGGGGTCCGACACGGGCTCGGGCGCGCTGCCCGGCTCGGCCTTGACGACGATCGGGTCGCCGATGAAGGGGTTGCCCTTGGCGACCGAGGCGAACTTCGAGGAGAACTCGCCGTTGGTCAGGTGCAGCGAACGCTCGCGGATCAGGCCGAAGGCGGCGGCATCCCAGAACGCGGTGGTGCCACCGTTGCCCAGCACGACCTCGTAGCCGTCGGGCAGGGAGAACAGCTCACGCAGGCCGTTGCGAACGCGGGCGACCACGTCCTTGACCGGCTTCTGGCGATGCGAGGTGCCGAAGACCGAGGCGCCGACAGTCACCAGGGACTGCAGCTGCTCCGGGCGGACCTTGGAGGGGCCGCAGCCGAACCGTCCGTCGGCGGGCTTGAGGTCAGCGGGAATTGTCGGGAACGCACTGGTCATGGGGGCGAGTTTAGTGGTCCGCCGAAGCTCGTACGCGCACGGGGGCGGGTCGGGAAGAGGCTGTGAGGCGGCCCACTCGCGTTCGTCACGGTTGTTCGGGAAACGCCAGCAGCGGGCGGCCTCGTAGACCGTCGCGGAGATTGCGTCGACAGGGAGAACTCGGGCGAGCGTGAGGCCGACGCCGATGATCGTGACCGCTGTCGTCATAGTGCTCCCCTCCGCAGTCTGGAATGGCGTTCCATAGCGCCGGTTTGGAACGCTGTTCCAGGAGTGTGAAGATGGTGTGCATGGCGACACGTCCCCCACGCACCACCCGGCGCACCGACGCGCTGTCGAAGCAGCGGATCGTGGACGCCGCGATCGAGATCCTCGACGCCGACGGAGAACGCGCGCTCACGTTCCGCGCCCTGGCTTCACGTCTGGAAACCGGCAGCGGCGCGATCTACTGGCATATCGAGAACAAGGGCGATCTGCTCGTCGCCGCGTCCGACGACGTCATCGCCCGTGCTCTCGATACCTCGGACGACAGGGCGGAGCCCTTCGCCGAGATCCGGGCCGTCGCGCTCGGGCTGTTCGACGCGATCGACGTCCATCCGTGGGTGGGCGCCCAGCTCGTCCGGGTGCCCTGGCAGCCGGCGATGCTGCGGATCTACGAGCGCATCGGCGGGCAGTTGCGGATACTCGGCGTCCCCGAGCGGTCGATGTTCTATGCCGCGTCCGCGCTGGTGAACTACATCCTCGGCGTCGCCGGGCAGAACGCGGCGAACGCTCGACTCGAGGTGGCGGAGGGTGACCGCTCGGCTTTCCTCGCCGCCGTCGCCGCTCGCTGGACACAGCACGATCCGGCGGAATTCCCGTTCGCTCATCAGATCGCCGAGCAGCTGCGCGAGCACGACGAACGCGAACAATTCCTCGCCGGAATCGATTTCATCCTCGCCGGGATCGCCGCTCTCGGCTGACCGCGCGGTGCGGTGAGTGCGGGGAATTTGCCCTTGCGCGAAGGGCGTTCGCATTACTCTGCTGCCATGAGCCTCGTTGTGGCCGACTCGGGTCGGACCCTGCTCGACCGGTGTGCCTGGGCGTTCGGGAGGCGGCCGGGGTTGCTGTCGGAGAGCGGCAGACGGGAATTGCTGATCAGGGGGCTGCCCGCGATGGCGAGTGTGCTGTCGGTGCGGACTCGGCGTGGGGAGGGTGGGTACCGATTCAGCGTGCGGGTTTCGGTGCCGGGGGAGTTGGCCTACGACGCGCGGGTTCGGCAGCGGGTGCGTAGCCAGGATCTGGAGTGGATGCAGACCGGTGACGTGGTCGGCTGTCGAGTAGACCCCGGGGACCGGGAGCGGGTGGTGCTGTTCGTGCCGGAGGCGCCGGAGTCGGGGCGTAAGGCGGCGGCCAAGATCTTGGCGAACGGGCGGCGGGCCGAGGCGACGGTGCTCGCGGTGGCGCCGATCGCGGCCGACTACACGGGCCGCGATGATCCGGTCCTCCGGCTCGATCTGGAGATGCGGGCCCGGGACGAGCCGCTGCCGTGGCGGGTGCGGTTGATTCAGCCGGTGCCGCTGTCGGCGGTCGGGCAGATCGAACTCGGGACCCGGTTGGCGGCCGCGTTCTTCACCGTCGATCGGGGAGCTTCGGTCGCACTCGACTTCGAGGCGCTGACCCGCTAGCGCCCCACCCGGTGGAGTCGTGCCGACTCGTCAGAGATGGACGAAGGTGAAGCCCGCGGCGCGCAGGGCCGGGAGCGCGGCGGCCATGCCCGCGGCAGTACCCGAGCGCGGGCGGTGCATGTGGGCCAAGGCGATACCACCGGGGGCGGCCGCTCTCATGGCGCGCTCGACCTGGGCCGCCGACGCGGTCGCGCCGAAGTCGACATTCACGGTGAAACCCAGTGGGGTCTCACCCAATTCGTTGACGATCGCGACCGCCACCTCGTCGTAGTGGGCGGTGCCCGCGCGGAAGAAACGGGGCGCGCGGCCGGTGAGTTCGGTGAGCCGTTGGTGGTTGTCCCACACCTCGTACGCGGCCTCCTCGGCCGAACCCGTGCCCGCGATCTTGTAGGCCGAGTGCCCCGAAACCGACAGCGGTTTGTGCGCGGACCCATGATTGGCCAGCTCGAACAGCGGATTCGCGGCGAGCCGCCGCACCCGATCCGGATCGGCATCGACCCACCGTTTGTTGAGAAACAGGGTGGCGGGCACCTGCTCGGCGATCAGCAGGTCGATCAGCGCCTGGTCGATATCGCTGTTGCCCGGCCCGCCGCACGCGTCGAGCGTGAGCGCGAACTGTTTGCCGCCCGCGGGGAAGCTGCTGGTGATGCCGGGCAGGTCGACGCCCCACTGATGCGGGATCGTGCCTGCGTGCCGGGCCGCCACCTGGGCGGGGGAAAGAGGCGGCACGGCCTGGGGAGTGGCGATCGGGTGTGCACGCGCCGGCGGGACGGTGCGGCTCGTCGCCTCGGAGGCAACCGAATCACCTTGTGCGACAGCACATCCTGTGGCGAAACCGGTGGTCAGAGCAGCGCAGGCGCCGAAGAGTCGACGTCGAGACAAACCGTTGCTGACCACAATCCACCCCTAACGAACATGTTCGCTGGGATGTTATCGCCGATCCGGACCCTGCGCGCGTCGGACGCATACGCGCAGATCAATCATTAGAGATGACAAGTAGCTGAGAGTAAACCGGGCGTCGATGATCCGGCGCCCGGTTCAGCCGACTCAGTGCTGCGAGATGGTGGACCAGCCCGGAACTTCGTCCGGGGTGCGCGGGCCGGGCCCGGTGTAGATCGCGGCGGGGCGGACCAGCTTGCCCAGCTGCTTCTGCTCGAGGATGTGCGCGCACCAGCCCGCGGTCCGACCACAGGTGAACATCGCGGGCATCATGTGCGCCGGAACCTCGGCGAAGTCGAGGATCACCGCGGCCCAGAACTCGACATTGGTCTCGATGGCGCGATCCGGGCGACGCTCGCGCAGCTCGGCCAGTGCGGCCTGCTCCAGCGCGGCGGCCACCTCGAAGCGCGGGGCGTCGAGGCGCTGGGCGGTGGCGCGGAGCACGCGGGCGCGCGGGTCCTCGGCGCGGTACACGCGGTGGCCGAAGCCCATCAGCTTCTCTTTGCGGTCGAGGATGCCCTTGACCAGCGCACGCGCGTCACCGGACTTCTCGACGGCCTCGATCATCGGCAGCACGCGCGCCGGGGCGCCGCCGTGCAGCGGGCCGGACATGGCGCCGATCGCACCCGACAGCGACGCCGCCACGTCGGCGCCGGTGGAGGCGATCACGCGGGCGGTGAAGGTGGAGGCGTTCATGCCGTGCTCGGCCGCCGACACCCAGTAGGCGTCGATCGCCTCGGTGTGGCGCGGGTCCGGGTCACCCTTCCAGCGGGTCATGAACCGCTCGGTGACGGTGTCGCACTCGTCGATCTTGCGCTGCGGAACGGCGGGCTGATAGATACCGCGAGCGGACTGCGCCACATACGACAGCGCCATCACCGAGGCGCGGGCGAGGTTCTCGCGGGCGGTCTCGTCGTCGATGTCGAGCAGGGGCTCGTAGCCCCAGATCGGGGCGAGCATGGCCAGGCCCGCCTGCACGTCGACGCGCACATCGCCGGTGTGCACGGGCAGCGGGAACGGCTCGGCGGGCGGCAGGCCGCGGCCGAACTCACCGTCGACCAGCAGGGCCCACACGTCGCCGAAAGTCACCTGGTCGGTGACCAGATCCTGGATGTCGACGCCGCGATATCGCAGCGCGCCGCCGTCCTTGTCCGGCTCGGCGATGTCGGTGGTGAAGGCCACCACGCCTTCCAATCCGCTGACGAAATCCTGTGGTACCGAGCTGGTAGTCATGGTGACTCTCCTTGCAGGGGCATGCCGATATTTCTGAACCCTAGACCCGGACGTACCGCGGAGTAATCTCGCCCCTATGCGTGACCTGGACCCCGCCGCGACCACCGCGCCCGACCTCGCCGCGATGCGTGTCGACTACGGCAATCCCCTGATCGTCGCGGCCACCGAACCCGATCTAGACGAGACCTGGGTGGCCGGCGGCTGGGAACCGTTGCTGCGCAGCTGGATCGAGCAGGCGCGCGGCGCCGGCGTCGCCGAACCCAACGCGATGGTGCTGGCCACGGTCTCGCTGACCGGCCCCGCGCCGCGACCGGTGGCGCGCACGGTCCTGTGCAAAGGACTCTCGCCCGAGGGCGTCACCTTCTATACGAACTACGACTCGGCCAAGGGCACCCAGCTCGCCGCCGATCCGTACGCGGCGGCGAGCTTCGTCTGGCCCGCGCTGGCGCGGCAGGTGCATGTGCGCGGCGTGACCGAGCGGGTGTCGGCCGAGGTGACCGCGGCCTATTGGGCGGCGCGGCCACGGGAGTCACGGCTGGGCGCGTGGGCCTCACAGCAGTCGCGGCCGGTGTCCTCGCGGGCCGAACTCGATCGCGTGCTGGCCGAGACGACGGCGCGTTTCGCCGACGTCGACGACATCCCCGTGCCGCCGTTCTGGGGCGGTTACCTGCTGCGCCCCGACGAGGTGGAGTTCTGGCAGGGCAGGCGCGGCAGGTTGCACAACCGGATCGTCGTGCGGATCGACGGGCAGACCACAACGATCGAACGCTTGCAGCCGTAACCGGTGGTGGCCGATGTCACTGCGCGCAAACATGGGATGACCGTGTCGCAGTGGCTAATCTGCGCCGAGTGAAGCTGCTCGCCGACACCGAACCCCTGCGTAATCGCGACTATCGCAGGTTGTGGACGACCAATATCGTCACCGTCATCGGCGCGCAGCTCTCGGTGGTCGCGGTACCGCAGCAGCTGTTCCAGATCACCGGTAGCTCCGGCTACGTGGGCCTGGCCGGTCTGTTCGGCCTGGTCCCGCTGGTGGTGTTCGGTCTCTGGGGTGGTGCGCTCGCCGATGTGATGGACCGGCGCACCCTGCTCGTCTTCACCACCGCGGGCACCGGTCTGACCGCGGTCGCGTTCTGGGTGCAGGCCGCGCTCGGCCTGAACAATGTGTGGCTGGTGCTCGGGCTGTTCGCCGTCCAGCAGGCGTTCTTCGCGGTCAACCAGCCCACCCGCAGCGCCCTCATCGCCCGATTGCTGCCGCCGGAGCAGATGGCCTCGGCCAGTTCGCTGAGCATGACCGTGCAGAACGTCGGCATGATCGCGGGGCCGGTGCTGGCCGGTGTACTGATCCCGGTGATCGGCCTGCCGATGCTGTATCTGATCGACTCGATCGCCCTGCTCGCGACGTTGTGGGCGGTGTGGCGACTGCCCGCCTTCCCGCCGACCGGCGAGCAGCGCCGGGCCGGGCTGCGCGCCGTACTCGACGGTTTCCGCTATCTCGGTGGCCAGCGCATCCTGCTCGCGTCGTTCGTCGTCGACATCATCGCCATGGTGTTCGGCATGCCGCGCGCGCTGTTCCCGCAGATCGCGCACGAGACCTTCCACGATCCGGCCGAGGGTGGGGTGGCGCTCGGCCTGCTGTTCGCGGCCATCGCGGCGGGTTCGGTGATCGGCGGCGTGTTCTCCGGGTGGATACCCCGGGTGCGCAGGCAGGGGCTGGCGGTGATCGTGTGCATCGCGCTGTGGGGTGTGGCGATGGTCGGCTTCGGGCTCGCGGTGGGGTTGGCCGGGCACTGGTTCGGACTCGGCGTGTGGCTGTGGATCGCGGTGGCCTTCCTGGCGTTCGGCGGCGCGGTCGACATGGTCTCGGCGGCGTTCCGCACTGCCATGTTGCTCACGGTGGCCACCGACGAGATGCGCGGGCGCTTGCAGGGCGTGTTCATCGTGGTCGTCGCAGGTGGGCCGCGAATCGGTGACGTTGCCCACGGTTTCGCGGCGGCGAGCATGGGTACCGCTGTAGCGGCTGCCGGGGGCGGCATCCTGGTGGTGATCGGAGTGGTGCTCGCCGCGCTGGCGTTCCCCGCCTTCGTTCGCTACCGCGTCACTCGCGCACACTCCACCGTGGCCGCGAATTGACCTGTGCGGCAATCGGATTCGGGCATCGGCTCCGCGCGCCGGGCAATCGTTCGACACCGCCGCGCCGAGGGTGCGGAAAACGGGATCGGCGCAGGTCCCCGGCTATGCGCCGACCTCACCGCCGCACGTGACCGGTGTGAGAACAGGACAGGACAACCCTGATTGCTCGTCCTGACCGAACAACAGCTAGCGTTAGCGCAAGCGCACCTGTGCCGACCGCACCGGTGCCTACGGTTCTAGCCTGAGAGGGATCCTTCCGTGCCCGCTGAGAACATCACCAACGTCACCGAAGACGCCAAGGCGGTACTCCAGTACCCCGGTGGCGAGTTCCCGATCTCGGTCACCAAGGCCGCGGAGGGTAACGACGGGCTCGACTTGGGCAAGCTGCTGGCCAGCACCGGTTACGTCACCTATGACCCCGGTTTCATGAACACCGCGTCGACCAAGTCGGCCATCACCTACATCGACGGTGAAGCGGGCATCCTGCGCTACCGCGGTTACCCGATCGACCAGCTGGCGGGCCGCTCGACCTTCATCGAGGTCAGCTACCTGCTCATCTACGGCGAGCTGCCGACCCAGGCACAGCTCGACGACTTCACCGATCGCATCCGTCGCCACACCCTGCTGCACGAGGACCTGAAGCGGTTCTTCGACGGCTTCCCGCGCAACGCGCACCCCATGCCGGTGCTGTCGTCCGCGGTGAACGCGCTGTCGGCGTACTACCAGGACTCGCTGGACCCGCGCGATCCCGAGCAGGTCGAGCTGTCGACCATCCGCCTGCTGGCGAAGCTGCCGACGATCGCGGCGTACTCGTACAAGAAGTCGGTCGGTCAGCCGTTCCTCTACCCCGACAACTCGCTGTCGCTGGTCGAGAACTTCCTGCGGATGACCTTCGGCTTCCCGGCCGAGCCCTACGAGGTCGACCCCGAGGTCGCCGCCGCGCTCGACATGCTGTTGATCCTGCACGCCGACCACGAGCAGAACTGTTCCACCTCGACCGTGCGCCTCGTCGGCTCCTCCGACGCCAACCTGTTCACCTCGGTGTCCGGTGGCATCAACGCGCTGTGGGGCCCGTTGCACGGCGGCGCCAACCAGGCCGTGCTCGAGATGCTCGACGAGATCAAGGCCAACGGCGGCGACGTCAAGGAATTCATCCGCAAGGTCAAGAACAAGGAAGACGGCGTGAAGCTCATGGGCTTCGGGCACCGCGTCTACCGCAACTACGACCCGCGCGCGACGCTGGTCAAGCAGGCCGCCGACAAGATCCTGTCGAAGATCGGTGGCGACGACCAGCTGCTCGATATCGCCAAGCAGCTCGAAGAGGCCGCCCTCACCGACGACTACTTCGTCTCGCGTCGCCTGTACCCGAACGTCGACTTCTACACCGGCGTCATCTACCGCGCGATGGGCTTCCCCACCCGCATGTTCACCGTGCTGTTCGCGATGGGCCGCCTGCCGGGCTGGATCGCGCACTGGCGGGAGATGCACTCCGAGCCGCTGAAGATCGGCCGCCCGCGTCAGATCTACACCGGCTACGGTGAACGCGACTATCGTGCGATCGACAACCGCTAGGTTTCGAACCAGCTGTTGTCGTCAAACTTGTTGGGTACAGCAATCTATCGAAGGGGATAGCCCGCATGACCAAGCCGGAGATCGAATTCCAGGAGGGCCCCGCGCCCACCGAGCTTGTTATTACCGACCTCATCGAGGGCGAAGGCAAGGAAGCGGTGCCCGGTGGCACCGTTGAAGTGCACTACGTCGGCGTCGAGTTCGATAACGGTGAGCAGTTCGACTCCTCCTGGGATCGCGGCGAATCCATCACCTTCCCGTTGCGCGGCCTGATCCAGGGCTGGCAGGACGGCATCCCCGGCATGAAGGTCGGCGGCCGTCGTCAGCTGGTCATCCCGCCGGAGCTCGCCTACGGCGGCGCCGGCTCGGGCCACGCCCTTTCCGGCAAGACCCTGGTCTTCGTGATCGACCTGCTCAACGCGAACTGATACCAGTTCTTCGGCCCGTGTCTCCCCAGGGAGACACGGGCCGTTGTTGTTTCAGGGGTAGAAGCTAGGCCTCTCGAGCCGCCGGGTAATGTGCCCCGCGTATGACGGAGCCCCGATGGCTCCCGCGTGATTCGTTTCCAATGCGTTGTCCATGACAGTGACTTGTTCGATTCGCCCGGGGCCGGGTTCTTCGGGAGTTTCGGGAGGGAGATTCTCGATCATGTTCCAACACAAGGTTGTTCGCCGCGCGCTGGCCGTGGCGCTGCCCGTCGCGGTGGCGGTGAGTCTGGCCGGCGTCTCGTCTGCGGAGGTCGATCAGCAGACGCGGTACGCGGCGGGCCTGTCGAGTACGGGGGAGGGCTACCGCACCACGGTCGCGCCGGACCTGCGCACCGTCTCCGCCTCGGTGGACGAGGGCCGGTTCCTGCTCGCACCCGACCGGGGCCGGGTGATCGTCGAATCGGCGACCGGCGATCCGATCGGGGAGGTCCCCACCTCGTTCACCACGGTCAGCGGCAATGTGATCGCCATGGCGACGGAGATCGCGGCCGACGGGCGGAGCATGACGGTGACACCGCGCCCCACCTCGGAGGCGAGCGACGAACTGAAGACCATCGCGACCACCCCCACCGCGAAATTCCCCGACCCGGTCCAGAACGCCGCCGCCATCGGCGCAGGCATCGGCGCGCTCATCGCCGCCGTCGTGTGCATCCCGATGATCACCACGATGATCCTCTACCTGCCGTGCGTCGGCCTGGTGGGTCTCCCGAACGCCTTGATCGGCGCGCTGATCGGCGCGGTGGTCGGAGTGGCCGCACCAACCGTCATCCCCCAGGTCCTGCCCTGACCTGAAAACCACAGCGACCCGGTCGGATCCACCGACCGGGTCGCTCTTGTTCAGCGTGTGAGCTCAGCGAACGCGATATCACCGACGATCACGTGTTCGAGCCGGACCAGCCCGTCACGGTGGATCTGGTGCAGCCGATACTCGCGCGCATGCGCGTCGAGCCGGAACTCGAGCACCTCGGCTATCTAATATTTCGTATCGAGCATGACCACGAGATAGAGCGGAATGCCGACCCGCGCGTACTGCGCCTTCTTGTCGAGCAGGTCCTCGGCCGCTGTCGACGGCGACGACACCTCGACCACGATCAGCGCGTCACCCGCTTCCGGTTTGTCTCCCGGCTGGTCCAAGGATCGGTACACCGTGACCTCGGGCCGCCGGAAGGTGAACTTCGGAACCCGCCAGAGCACCACACCGATGTCGGTCTCGGCGCGGATGCACGGTTCGGTGCTCGGCAGGTCTTCCATCGCGCCGGCAAGTCGGCGAGCGATGCGGTTGTGCTCAGGCGTCGGCGATTCGCAGAGGATGACGTGCCCGTGCACCACCTCGATCTCCCGGGAGACGTCCTCGGGGAGCTGACGGTACTGCTCTTCCGTCATCTGATGCGGTAGCGAGTCCACGGCCTGGATCGCCATGGGCCGAGCTTACCGACTGGGCCGCCACCTCGGCACTACTCGTGAACGACTTCGACGGGGTCGGTGAGGGCAAGGGCGAGGGCGGATTGTTGGGACTGGCCTCGTGGGGGGAGGGCTTCGAGGGCCTTGCCGGTTTGGGTGTTGAGGTTGCCGACGATGTTCTGTAGGGCGCCTACGCCGCCGGTGAGTTGTTCTACGGCCGAGAGGAGTTGGGCGCCGCCCTGTTCGGCGAGGGTGGGCAGGCCCTTGGCGAGTTCGGCGCCCTGGGTGAGTTGGTCGCGGGCGCTGTTGAGGCGGGCGACGACGGTGCGCAGGAGGGTGCCAAGGTCGGTATCGGGATCGACGGCGGCGCCCGTCAATTCGCTGAGGCCGTCCAGTTGGGTGCCCGCCTGGTTCGACACTCCTCGTAGTGCTTCGAGTTTGGTGATGATGTCGGCGAGTTGGGGGTCGCCCGCGAAGGGGAGGGCCTTCAGCAGCGGCAGGATCTGGTCGAGGCCGGAGCCCATGGCCACCGCACCGGCCTGGACGCCGGCGATGGTCACGCCGGTGGCGCCGAGCGCATCGGCGAGCTGGGTGGCCTGCTTGGCGGCGCCGTCGACGGTCTGGTTCAGCAGCTCGATGGCCGAAGTGAGTTGGCCTGCGCCCTCTTTCGCGTAGTCGAGGAACCCGAGCATCTGGTCCGCGCCGCCGCTGAACTGGCTCGCGCCGTCGGCGGCGGCGTTCACGCCCGCGCTGAGCAACTGGGCGGTGAACTGGACGGAGGTCATCTGGTTGCGTGCCTGCGAGACCGCGGCCAGCGCGGCGTCGACGCCGGACGCGCCGATCCGGTGGGTCACCACGTCCACCGCGCCGTTCACGGTATTCGCGTCGGCGCCCTCGTGGGTGGTGACGGTGACCTTGGCGCGCTTGGGTTCCGGGGTGGCGAGGGTGGCCATCGACGCGGTGAGATCGGCGGGCAGGGTGATCACGGCGGCGAAATCGGCTTCGTCGATCTCTCCTGGCTTCGCGACCGTCCATTCGTAGCCGCCCGCGTCCTGCACGGCCTTGGCCACGCGCTCGCCGGTGGGCCCGGAATCGGCGTTGACGAGCGCCATCCCGGTCGGCGCCGACTCCTTGCCCGTGCAGGCGACGGCACCGCCCGCCAGCGCGAGGGCAGTGGCAAGGCAGAGCAGACGCGCGCGTTTGTCGATCACATCGGTGAAGGTATCCGCGGATTTCGGTGCCGGGGGTGGGAGATGTCTGAGAGTTCTTTGAGGAAGGGCCGATCGCGGGTAGCTGTCGGTGTGCTGATCGAGCGGGGTGAGCGGTCGCTCATCGATAGCTGTCTGTTCAAACTATGGCTTGTGTCACAACGGGTTACGTAATCCTGTGGTGGTTCGGTACAACTCTCGAGTCAATCGACATCGAGATTTTTTCGATTCGTCCGGGGGGTTCGGGGATTCTTCGGAAGCATCGGGAGGGAGCACCGAATATGTTCAAGCACACCATCACTCGCGCCGGTCGCCGCGCGGTCTTCGCCGCGCTGCCGCTGGCCGTCGCCGCCTCGCTCGTCACCACGGGCACCGCGGCCGCCGACGTCACCGTCGAGCGTCAGGGTGAGATCGCGACCGCGCTCGGCAGCGAGGGCGTTTCCGAGGGCGTCGGCTACAAGACCGTCGTCTCGCCGGACCTGCGCACCATCTCCGCGACCGTCGACAACGGCACCTTCGTGCTCTCACCCGACTCCGCCAACGTCGCCGTCATCTCCGCCACCGGCGCCAAGGTCAGCGAGTTTCCGCTGACGCTGGCCACCGCGGGCGGCAACAACGTCGCGCTGGCTTCGGTCATCTCCGAGGACGGTCGCACCCTGCAGATCGCCCCGCAGCTGTCCGCCGCCACCACCGACGAGCTGAAGAGCATCGCCACCAACCCCGAGGCCGGCAACCACGACCCCGTCCAGAACGGTGCGGCCGCCGGTGCCACCGTCGGCTTCCTGACCGCGGCGATCCTGTGCATTCCCGCACTGGCCGCGTTCATCATCGGCTACTTCGTCTGCGCGTTCACCTCGGGCGTGTCCATGGCGATCACCGGTGCGGTGCTCGGCGCGGTGATCGGTCTGGTCATCCCGGACGCGATCCCGCAGGTTCTGCCCTGATAAAAGCTTCAGTCGCTGCGCGTTAACTGTGCGGTAGTCTCGCGAGTGTCTTCACCCGTGCCGGGTCAGGCGCGGAACTCACGAGAGTGGAGGTTCGATGTCCGACACCGACGATGTGAAAGCCAAGGCCAAGGCCGAGGGCGAGAAGATCGAGGCGGAAGCGAAGAAGGCAGCGGCCAACGTGAAGGCTGCTGCCGAGCGCGCGGCGGGCAGAGTGAAGGACGCTTTCAACAGCGACAAGTAGCAGCGAGCTCGGCCCCGCACCCACCGTCAGGATGGGTGCGGGGCTTTCGTGTTTCTACCGGGCCGGTCGAGCGGGCAGGTCGATCACGAGGCGGGCGCCGCCGAGCGGACTGTCCTCGAAGTACGCCAGCCCGCCGTGCAGCTGAGCCTGCTGGGCGACCAGCGCGAGGCCGAGGCCCGAACCGCCCTTGGCGGCGTTGGCGCCACGGGCGAACCGCGCGAAGACCGCCGCGCGTTCTTCCGGCGCCACGCCGGTGCCGTTGTCGTCGACGGCGATCACGATCCGACCGTGCGCAGTGCGGTGCGCCGAGACGACGGCGCTGGTTGCGCCGCCGTGCTTCACCGAGTTGGTGAGCGCGTTGTCGACGGCCAGACGCAGGCCGGCGGGCAGGCCGCGAGTCACCAGTTCGGCATCGGTGTCGATGCGCACCGACAGGCCGGGGTTGTGGCGCATGGCGTCGTGGGCGGCCTGGTCGCACAGGTCTGCGACATCGGTGGGGACGTGATCGGCTTCGGCGGTGAGATCGCCGCGAGCGAGCCGTTCCAGCGCCGACAGGGTGGTTTCCACCCTGGTCTCGTTGCGGGCGAGGTCGTCGAGGATCTCGCGGCGCTGTTCGTCGGTGAGGTCGAGGGTGCGCAGCACCTCGAGGTCGGTGCGGATCGCGGTGAGCGGGGTGCGCAGTTCGTGGGCGGAGACGGCGGCGAAGTCGCGGGCCGTCTCCAGCGCGGCGGCGGTCTCGGCCTGCGCCTGGTCGACGCGGGCCAGCATGGTGTTCACCGCGTCGGCCAGCTTCACCGCCTCGTCGACGCCGGAACCGTCGACCGGTCGATCATGCTCGTCCGGCTCGCCGCCCGCGCTGCGGGCCGACACCTGCCTGGTCAGCTTCACGATCGGGCCGACCGCGCGCCCGGCGAGCAACCAGCCGAGCGCCGCTGCGGCCGCCACCGCGATCGCCGCGCCCGCGAGGACCCAGCGCTGCTGGTCGTCGGTCGCCTTGGTGGCCTCGGTGGTCGGAATCGCCAGCGAGACGGTGCGGCCCGCGGGCTGGTTCTCGGTGGTGGTCAGCACCCGATAGGGCTGGCCGTGCAGCTCGACGGTCTGCGACCCGGGGGGAAGGTCGGGCAGTTGGGTGGAGCTCGACGCTGTCACCTGGCCGTCGTCGCGCACCGTGAGCGCCATGGTGTTCTGCAGGCCGGTCAGGTTGACGAAACCGGTTGCCAGCACCGGTTCGATCAGCACGATGCGCGAAGCGATTTCCAGTTGCTGATCGGTTTGGGTCACATTATTGCGTTCGATTGCTTGGAAACCCACGAAAGCGGCGATCGTGACGATGATGACCGCACCTGCCGCAGCCGCTCCCGCGACTCTTGTCCGCAGCGAAAACGATTGTCTGCGACGATGTTTCAGCGTAGGTTCGGGGATCATTTCGATTCCCGGAGTACGAAACCCACCCCGCGAATCGTGTGCAAAATCCTTGGCGTGTCATCTATTTCGAGTTTCCGGCGCAGGTATCCGACGAACACATCGACCACATTCGTATCTGCTATGAAATCGTAACCCCACACCAATTCCAGCAGTCGCTCGCGCGTCAGTACCACACCGGCATTCCGGGCGAGCGTGGACAGCAATTCGAATTCCCTTTTGGTGAGCTCGATTTCGCGTCCGTGCAGGAGAGCGCGATAACCCGCGACATCGACCAGCAGCGGGCCGACGGTCAGCGCACCGGGCGCCACAGGGTCGGGCGTGTCGGTGCGACGGCGCAGCAGAGCCTTGATCCTGGCCACCAGTTCGGCGAGCTCGAACGGCTTCACCAGATAGTCGTCGGCGCCCGATTCGAGGCCCGCGATCCGGTCGTCCACCGAGGCACGGGCGCTGAGCACGCAGATGGGCACGTCGTTGCCCATCGCACGCAGGGCGGTGACGACCCCGGCGCCGTCGAGGACCGGCATGTTCATGTCGAGGACCACCGCGTCGGGGGCCTGCTCCGCGACGGATCGTAGCGCGGCGCCGCCGTCGCGCGCGACCAGCACCCGGAATCCGGACAGCCGCAGGCCACGTTCGACCGAGGCGAGAACGTCCTCGTCGTCATCGACGACGAGGACCGTAGAGGAAGTCACCCCGCGAGCCTATATTTTCGGCGGCCCGGGGGCCGCGTGGTCTCGGCCTGTCGGGCTCGATCTTCCCTCCCGGCGGGCACTCCTTCGTCGCACCCTCTGGTCAGTTCAGATCGAGGCGGCCGAGACGCCCCTGCGGGGCTGGGAAGGACGTCGGGTGTTCACGGAGCCGGGGAAACCGGGTCGTTGTCCTGTTCGGGGGTGGGGGCCGTGGTGATGCTGCCCAGCGGGGGGTTGGCGAGGATGCGGTCGGCCAGGGCCGTCAGGACGTGGGGATCCTCGATGGTCGCCGGGGTTTCGACGTGTTCGCCCGCGGTGAGCTGACGGATCGTCTTGCGCAGGATCTTGCCGGAGCGGGTCTTGGGCAGGCCGGTGACGATGATCGAGTCGTGCAGGGTGGCGATCGCACCGATCTGGGCACGCACCCGCTCGTCGAGTTCGGCGCGCAGTTGCCGCTGGTCGATGTCGACGCCCTGCTTGAGCACCACATACGCCAGCGGCAGGCTGCCCTTGAGCTCGTCGGGCATGCCGATCACCGCGCACTCGGCGACGGCCTCGTGCCCGGCGATAGCGGCCTCGATACTGCCCGCCGACAGTCGGTGCCCGGCGATGTTGATCACGTCGTCGCTGCGGCCGAGGACGTAGAGGTAGCCGTCTTCGTCGAAGTAGCCGGAGTCGCCGGTGAGGTAGTGGCCGGGGAAGGCCGACAGGTACGACCGGATGAAGCGGTCCCGGTCGCGCCACAACCCGGTCAGGCAGCCGGGCGGCAGCGGCAGTCCGATGACGATGTTGCCCTCGGTTCCGGCGGGCACCGCGTTGCCGTTCGCGTCGAGTACCCGCAGCCGGTAGCCGGGCACCGGCACACTCGCCGAACCGGGCTTGACGGGCAGTTCCTGCAGGCCGAGCGGGTCGGCGCAGATCGGCCAGCCGGTCTCGGTCTGCCACCAGTGATCGATCACCGGGGTGTCGGGATGCTCGGCGAGCAGGGTGTTCGTCGCCCACTCGAGGGTGGCCGGATCGAGGCGCTCGCCCGCGCAGAACAGCGCGCGCAGCCGGGACAGGTCGGAACGGTTGGCCGCGGTGGCTTCCGGGTCGGCACGGCGGATCGCGCGCAACGCGGTCGGCGCGGTGAACAGCACCCGCACGTCGTGCTCGTCGATGATCCGCCAGAACGTGCCCGCGTCGGGGGTGCCGACGGGCTTGCCCTCGTAGAGCACCGTCGTCGCGCCGACCAGCAAGGGCGCGTAGACGATGTAGGAGTGGCCGACGACCCAGCCCACATCGGAGGCGGCCCAGAACACCTGACCAGGGCCGACGTCGTAGATATTGCGCATCGACCAGGCCAGCGCCACCGCGTGCCCGCCGTTGTCGCGCACCACGCCCTTGGGCTTTCCGGTGGTGCCGGAGGTGTAGAGGATGTAGAGCGGATCGGTGGCGGCCACCGAGACCGGGTCGGCGGGCGCGACGCCGTCGACGCAGGCATCCCAATCGACCCAGCGGGCGGCAACGGTCTGCTCCGAGGACGGCAGCACGTCGGTGGCGGGCAGGGCGGCGGGGAACTCGATCGTCGTGAACTCGGGTCGCTGCTTGACGATCACCGTGCGCACCGACGCGGTCTCGGCGAGGTCGAGCGCGGCCATCACGATCGGCGGGTAGTCGATGCGGCGATGGGGTTCGAGCCCGCCCGAGGCGGTGACGATCAGGACCGGCTCGGCATCGTCGATGCGGGCGGCCAGTTCGGGCGCGGCGAACCCGCCGAACACCACCGAGTGCACCGCGCCGATGCGGGCACACGCCAGCATCGCGATCACTGCTTCGGGGATCATCGGCAGATAGATCACCACGCGATCGCCGGCCACCACACCGAGATCGCGCATGGCCCCGGCGAACTCCGCCACTTTGTCGAGCAATTCGGCGTAGGTGTAAATCGTGGTGGTGTCCGTCATAGCGGAGACATATATGAGGGCGGGTCGATCAGCGTGTCCACCCTCGTCGACAGTGCCCGCTCGGACATGGCGATCGAGGGCGTTCACGCAGGTATTGAGGCGGGCGTCGGGGAACCATCGAGACGATCGCTTATCGGCGGCATCCACGATCTGCTGGGGTTCGACATCCCACTCGATGCTCTGAGCTGCGGCGGACCAGAAGTCGGCTGGGTCGACCAGGCTGGTCTGATAGACCGGCCGGTACTCGTGTTCGGTGTCCAACCCCGTGACTCCCTAGCCTCGCTTCGATGCCCGCTCGATAGATCCAGATGATTGTGGCAGACTTCACGCGACACCCGAGGGGGTGCCGCGACCTTTGGTTTTGCCTACAACAGGCTGGTCATGGAGCGGACCTCGACCGGGAGTCAGCCAAGAAGTTATTGATCCGTTAGAATCCGATGTCACTTATTCGGGCAGTCGTAGACGCAATTTCTCGGCCAGCCGTAGTTCTCGGCCAGCAGCCACTGGCGAGCCACCATCGCGCCTGTGGAGGTTCGCCTCAGGCGTACGGTACGAGGCCAGTTTGGAAAGTGAGTGGGAGATGCGTGACGCCGCTAGGTCCGGCAGTAAACGCTGGGCGCTCGGCAACTGGGACCTGCGTTGGAAGGTTACGGCCGTACTTGCCGTGCCACTCGCGGTCGCGGTCGGGCTCGGCGTGTCGAGAATTACCTCGGAGTTCTCGGAAGCCAACCGGCTGTCGAGCATCAATGAGCAGATCGACACGATTCCTTCGGTCACCGCGCTGAGCGCGAGCACCGCGAAGGTCGCAGGCAGCCAGATGGTGCCCGCAGGCCCCGGAATCAGCTTGGTCACCGAGAAGGACCTCACCGAGCTCGACGCCGCCATCGCCTCGGCCGAAGTCGCCCACGGCAAGTTGATCGATCTGCCGAAGGCACACTCCGCGCTGGAACGGATGATCACGCAGGCCAAGACGGTGCGTGGGCAGGGCACGGCGCTGACCACGTCGGCCGAGCCCGCGCTGGCCTCGGTCGAGCAGATGCGTAAGGAAAGCGTCGACATCGTCGAGACGACCGTGGCGCAGGTGAGCGACCCGGTGATGGATACGGCCAAGCTGCGCCTGGTCGACTCGCTCAACACCCGCTCGCTCCTCGTCGACGAGCTCGCCGGGCTCTCCGAGATGCTGCGTGGTCTGCCGACCGGATCGCAGAATTTCCTCACCGGCGTCAGCACCGAGAACCACCTGCTCGAAGTGCTCGCCATCCGCTTCCCGGCCGGTGACCGGGTCATCGCCGACCTGAAGGCACAGGCCGACGTCCGGAAGAACCTGATCAGCAGTCCCGAAGTGCAGGCAGGCAAGTTGCCCGTCAGCGACCTGCGCACTTCGCTGTACACCAGCCTCATCGGCTACGAGGGCGTCGTCAACGAGGCCACCAAGGCGATCGAGTCCGCGATGGACGAGCTGGCAGGCGCTGCCGCCACCGGCGCCTGGACCTATACCGCGGTCGTCATCGCGACGATCCTGGCCGCGCTCCTGCTCGCCGTGTTCGTCGCCCGCTCGATGATCGTGCCGCTGCACCGCCTTCGGCTGGCCGCGCTGCGCGTCGCCGAGTCCGATCTTCCGCACGAGGTCGCCCAGCTCCGCAACGGTGCCGCGCCCGAGGACGTGCCGCTCGAGCCGATGCCGGTGCGCTCCGACGAGGAGATCGGCCAGCTCGCCCGCGCCGTCGACGATATCCACGGTCAGGCGCTGCGCCTTGCCAGCGATCAGGCGCAGATGCGTTCACAGGTCAACGACATGTTCGAGACCCTGGCCCGGCGCTCCAAGTCGCTCGTCGACCATCAGCTCACCCTCATCGAGGCGATGGAGTACGACGAGAAGGACCCGCGCCTGCTCGAGAACCTCTTCCGGCTCGACCACCTCGCCGCGCGCATGCGCCGTAACGGCGACAACCTGCTGATTCTCGCCGGTACCAAACAGCGCCGGACGAAGTCGGCTCCGGTCGAGATCGCCGACGTGCTGCGCGCCGCGATCTCCGAGGTCGAGGACTACGAGCGGGTCAAGCTCGGCGCCACGCCGCGCGGCTCGCTGGTCGAACCGGCCGCCTCCGACATGGCGCACCTGTTCGCCGAGTTGCTCGACAACGCGCTGCGGGCCTCTCCGCCCGAGACCGACGTCAAGTTCACCTTCGCCCAGGCCCACGACCAGGGTCTGCTGATCGAGGTCGCCGACCGCGGTATCGGTATGCCGCCCGCGGAGATGTCGGAGATCAACCACCGGCTCGGGCAGACCGCGGAGCCCGGTCCCGACACCGCCCGTCACATGGGTCTGTTCGTGGTGGGCCGACTAGCCGAGCGCCACGGTCTCACCGTGCGACTCCGCCCGACCTTCGATACCGCCCGCGATCCCGGCGTCACCGTCACCGTGCACGTGCCGGTCGGCCTGATCGTCTCGGGTGCGGGCGGCACCGTGATCCCGCCGCAGCAGTTGCAGAAGCAGCAGCCGAGTCCGCAGACGCCGCCCCAGCAGCAGAACCCGCAGCAGCAGCCGAGCACCATGCAGACCCGCGCGATCACCCGTACCCCGGGTGGCAACGTGATGGTCACCGTGGATCCCGGCGTCAGCGGGCCGACCCCGGCGGGTGCCGGTGGCGGATTGCCGCAGCGTCAGCCGGGTAACTCGATGGCTTCGGGCGCGGCTCAGGACGCGACCGAGCAGTCGTCGCCGTCGCTGCGCCCGCCCGCGCCGGGACAGGCGAACGTGCCGCAGCGCGGCAAGCTCGCCGCGGCGAATCTGCCCAAGCGCAATCTGGCGCCGGGTGGACCGCCGCGTCCGCCCGCCGGGCCGGGTCAGCAGGGTCCGGCCGAGCAGAAGCCCGGTGGGTCGCCGCAGGCCGGTGGTGGATTGCCGCAGCGCCAGCCGGGTGCCAACGGTGCGCCGTCGCGCGAATCCGCGCAGCCGCAGGTGCAGTCGCCGCGTGATTCGGCACCGCCCCAGCGCGATCCGGCACAGACGCAGCGGGGGAGCACCCCCGGTGGTCTGCCGCAGCGTTCGCCGGGCGCCAACGGCGCCCCGCAGCGTGATCCTTCGGTCGGGCTGCCACAGCGCGACCAGGCGCCGCGGCCGCCGCAGCGTGAGCAGACCGGCGGTCTGCCGCAGCGTGACCCGTCGACCGGTCTGCCGCAGCGCGAGCCGACCGGTGGTCTGCCGCAGCGTGATCCGGCAACGGGTCTGCCGCAGCGTGAGCCCGCGAGTGCGCAGCGTGATCCGTCGCAGTCGACCGGATTGCCGCAGCGTGGTCAGGCGAGCGCCGCACCGCAGCGTGACTCCACGCCGCCGCAGCGTGATCCGTCGACCGGCCTTCCGCAGCGAGGCAATCCCGCGGGCGGTCTGCCGCAGCGCGATCCCGCGCCGCGTCTGCCGGGCCGGGATCAGTCCGGTGGTCTGCCCAGGCTCGATCAGACCGGTGGTCTGCCGCAGCGTGAGCCGACCGGTGGTCTGCCGCAGCGTGATCCGGCCAACGGTCTGCCGCAGCGTGAGCCGACCGGCGGTCTGCCCCAACGTGATCCGGCCAACGGCCTGCCACAGCGGGCCCAGCCCGCCCGTCCGGCCAACGGTCTGCCGCAGCGCGCAACCCCTGCGCCGCAGCAGGATCCGGCCGACAACGGTCTGCCACAGCGTGCCCCGGCCGCGGGTCAACCGCAGCGGGAAGCGCCCAACGGACTGCCCCAACGTGCGGCTGCGCCGAATGGGCTGCCGCAGCGCGATCCCGGGGCTACTGTTGTACCGCAGGCGAACGCCGGGCCAGGAGTGGCTCTGCCGCAACGGGATCGGGACCCTGCGGGGCCGGATAACGCTGCGTCGGCAGGGCGTGATCCGGGTCGGCACAGCTTCCGGTCCAATCCGGTCAAGGCTGCGTCGTTCTTCCAGACCAGGTTGCAGCCGGCACCGGAAGGTGATTCCGTGATGGGCGGAACACCGATCTTCGCGGAGATGATGTCGTCGTGGCTCACGGACGAGAATTCCGACCGGAACCAGATGGCCGCGTCCTTCGAATCACCCGGTGATGACGGCTGGGAGGCTGCTCGCGCGGCGAGCGAAGCCCAGTCCGAAGTGCGTACCGCCGCCGGCTTGCCTCAGCGCAGTCCGGGCGGGAGGCTTGTGCCGGGTGGTGTGAGCGGCGCCGCCGATCGCACTCCGCAGCAACGCGATCCCGCCACGATCCGCAACAGCCTGAGTCGTCACCAGCAGGGCGTCCGGGATGGCCGCGCAATGAAGGCAATGAACCTAACCGGAGATAAAGGAGACCGATGAACCCCGATCTAGGTGGTACGAACCGTCAGCTGGATTGGCTGGTTTCGAACTTCGCCAACGAGGTTCCTGGCGTAGCCCATGCCGTCCTGGTCTCGGCTGACGGACTGTTGATGGCCGCGAGCGCTCAGCTCCCGGTAGACCGCGCCGAGCAGCTCTCCGCTGTGACCGCCGGACTGGCAAGCCTGTCCGTCGGCGTGTCGAATCTGTTCGAAGGCGGTACGGTACTCCAGTCCGTCGTCGAGATGGAGCACGGATACCTGCTGCTCATGGCAGTCGGCGACGGCTCATATCTAGCGGTCCTGACCAACACCTCGTGTGACATCGGTCAGGTCGGCTACGAAATGGCACTTCTGGTCGAGCGCGTTGGCCAGACGGTCCAGGCCACGCCTCGCGTCACGATGGGTTCCTGATGGTGGGATGGACATAGACGATCACCGCATGGGGAGCGCCGAGCCCAGCCTCGTTCGCCCATACTCCTTGACTGCCGGCCGAACCAGGCCGGCGGTCGAGTTGGCGCTGGAGGCACTCGTAGCATCGCATCCGGTCGCCATGGAGCGGCAGTACGAACTGAACAACCTCGAAACGTCCATCGTGGAGTTGTGCAGGCAATCGCCGTCCGTTGCCGAGATAGCTGCCCAGCTGTACATCCCGATCGGGGTGGCCCGGGTACTCGTAGCCGACCTGATCGAGGCCGGTCATGTCCGGGTTTCGGCAACTTTGAAAGACGATTCCAGCGACGATGAACGTCGCGAGCTGATCGAAAGGGTTCTCAGTGGACTCCGGCGTATTTGATTCGACGGCGCAGGTCGACACCCGCACGGCCAAGCCGACTTCGGCGAAGATTGTGGTCGCCGGCGGCTTCGGCGTGGGTAAGACCACGATGGTCGGCGCGGTGTCGGAGATCGTTCCGCTGCGCACCGAGGCGTTGGTCACCAACGCCAGTACCGGAATCGACAACCTGACCGGTATTCCGCAGAAATCGACCACCACGGTGGCGATGGACTTCGGTCGCATCAGCCTCGCCGACGACCTGGTCCTGTACCTGTTCGGTACGCCGGGCCAGTATCGGTTCTGGTTCATGTGGGACGACCTGATCCGCGGCGCCATCGGCGCCGTGGTGTTGGTCGACACCCGCAGGCTCGAAGACAGCTTCGCCGCTGTCGACTACTTCGAGGCCCGCGGGCTGCCGTTCCTGGTGGCGCTCAACGAGTTCGACGACGCGCCGAAGTACCCGCTCGAGGACATCCGCCAGGCCCTCGCGGTTCCCGCCGACGTGCCGATCATGTCGATCGACGCCCGTCGCCGGGAACCGGCCAAGCAGGCCCTGGTCGCCTTGACCGAGTACGCGTTGCGCAAGGTCATGCAGGGCTACTGACGTGAGACGGGGCTGCCGCGATGAAGGCCGCAGCCCCGCCCTCGTTCGAGCCGTGCTCGTTCAGGACTCAGGTTCGGGATCGGGCCGGGTCCAGCCGAGGATCATCGCCGGTGCACAGCCGCCTGCCATGATCGTGGCCAGCATCATCAGTCCGCCCGCGTAGGCGATGCTGTAGGCGTCGGTCTTCGGTGAGAACGCGCTGCCGAAAATCAGGTACGCCAGCGGCGGTATGGTCAGCGACTGAGTGAGCGCGAGCCCCGCCGAACGCGCCTTGTTGCGTTCGGTGATCTCCAGTTCGTCGAGCATCTGGTCGGGTGCGTGGTCCTGCCCGCCCGACACGATTCGCAACATCGTCCAGCTGGGTAGCAACAGCAGCGCCGAGACGAGCGCGATCACGGGCGCGCCGGGTAGGTCCAGCGCGCGGATCACCCCCGCGCCCGCGAGCCCGAGCAGTGCGATCGTCACGACGATGACAAGAATCCGCCGCCGACGCAGCGGTCGCCAGCTTCTCAGCATCCCCGAGGTCTGCTGCTCCTGGGCCAGCCAGCGCCGGACGCGGTAATTCTGGTAGCGGTCGATGAGCGTGCTGGTCATGGCATCTCGCCTTTCGTGCGTGGGTAGAGCTCGGCCGACAACGGCCCGAATTCCTTGCGGGAGAACACGACTTCGATCGGCAGCGCGAACACATCGCAGATGCGCATCGCCAGATCGAGGCTCGGATAGTGATCGCCACGTTCGAGCGCGCCGATCGTCTGGACATTGACGTTGACGGCTTCGGCAAGCGCCGCCCTGCTCATCCGATGCTCCGCGCGCAACACGGCAATGCGATTGAAGATCGGCAGGGTTTCCCCTCGTCTGACTGGGCTCACCTAACAAAGTGTTGTAAAAACACAACAGAAAGTCAAGGTGTTGCAACGCGACGTCGCGATTGTGTGAGCTACTCGAACCCGGTCCGGCTACGCTCACAGCGTGCATATGTCGGCCGATGACCTGCTCGAACAGTTGCTCGACGCGGACTCTTTCGTGAGCTGGGATCGTGCGCCGATCGAGCCCGCGATGTCGCCGCGCTATCGGCAGGAGCTCGTCGCCGCGGCCGAACGGGCGGGTACCGATGAGGCGGTGTTGACGGGGGAGGGGTTGTTGCGGGGGCGCCGGGTCGCGGTGATCGCCTGTGAATTCGCGTTTCTGGCCGGGTCGATCGGGGTTGCCGCGTCGGAGCGGATCGTGCGCGCGGTCGAGCGCGCTACCGAACTCGGGCTGCCGTTGATCGCCTCGCCGACCTCCGGCGGCACCCGGATGCAGGAGGGGACAGTCGCTTTCGTGCAGATGGTGAAGATCGCGGGCGCGGTGGCCGTGCACAAGGCGGCGGGGCATCCGTATCTGGTGTACCTGCGCGATCCGACGATGGGCGGGGTGTTCGCGTCGTGGGGGTCGTTGGGACACATCACCTTCGCCGCGCCCGGCGCGCTCATCGGATTCCTCGGGCCGCGCGTGTACGAGGCGTTGTACGGCAGGGCTTTTCCGCCCGGCGTGCAGATCGCGGAGAACCTCTATCGCAACGGTGTGATCGACGGAGTGGTGACGGTGGAGATCTTTCGCCGCATCGCGCACCGGGCGATGAGCGTCGCGGGCGGAGCCGTGGTTCCGGTGACGACCGAGCCGGGTTGGGCTGCGCCGGTGCGTAGTCCGGCGACGCCGCCGAATCCGACCGCGAGCGCCTGGGATTCGGTGCTCAGCTCGCGCAGGCCCGGCAGACCGGGCATCCGGGATCTGCTTCGCCATACGACGCAACGGGTTCCGCTCAGCGGCACCGGTCGGGGCGAGTCCGATCGCACGGTGCTGCTCGCCCTCGCCCGCTTCGCCGGACAACCGTGCGTGGTCTTCGGACACGACCGATCCGGCCAGGAGGGCGAGCGCACCATGGGCCCGGCCGCCCTGCGCGAGGCGCGGCGCGCGATGGTCCTGGCGCGTGAATTGCGTTTGCCGCTGGTGCTTGTCATCGATACCGTCGGCGCTGCGCTGTCCAAGGAAGCCGAGGAACGCGGCCTCGCCCCCGAAATCGCCCGCTGCCTGGCCGATCTCGTCACCCTCGACACCCCGACGGTCTCCGTGCTGCTCGGTCAGGGCACCGGCGGCGGCGCGCTCGCGCTGTTGCCCGCCGACCGGGTGCTCGCCGCCAGGCACGGCTGGCTCGCCCCGCTGCCGCCGGAAGGCGCGAGCGCCATCGTGTTCCGCGATACCACGCACGCGCCGGAAATGGCTGCGGCGCAAGGCATCAGATCGGCGGATCTGCTCGAAGACGGTGTGGTGGACCAGATTGTCGAGGAGTACCCCGACGCCGCCGACGAACCCGTCGCCTTCGCCCGCCGCACGGTCCTCGCGATCGCCGCCGAACTGGCCGCGCTGCGCGCCTACGAGCCCGCTGAACTGCGCACGATACGGCAGGCCCGGTACCGGCGAATCGGACTTGCCGGAGGCGGGTACTGAGCCGGGGGTGCTCTCCTGACCAGCGCCCCGCTTCGAGCGAGGGGGAAACACGCCACGCGCCGTCGTTGACGCCACACCGAACCACTTCTACCTTCGAGAGGGTGACCTTCCGCAGCGAGAGCAGCCCTGTCCCCACCATCGTGCTCAATGACGGGAACGTGATCCCACAGCTCGGCTTCGGTGTGTTCCAGGTGCCCGCGGAAGACGTCACCGGGGTGGTGGCCGAGGCGTTGAAGGTCGGCTACCGCAGCATCGATACGGCCGCGGTCTACGGAAACGAGGAAGGCGTAGGCCGCGCCGTCGGTGAATCGGGGATTCCCCGCGACGAACTCTTCATCACCACCAAGCTGTGGAACGCCGACCAGGGCTACGACAGCACCCTGCGCGCCTTCGATGCCAGCATGCAGCGGCTCGGCCTGGACTATCTCGACCTGTATCTGATCCACTGGCCGGTCCCGTCCGCCGGCCGCTACGTCGACACGTTCCGCGCGTTCCAGGCGCTCAAGGCGCAGGGCCGGATCGGCTCGATCGGTGTCTCCAACTTCCGGGTGATCGATCTGGAGACCCTGATCGCCGACGCGGGCGAGGTGCCCACGGTGAACCAGATCGAATTGCATCCCACCCTTGCCCAGCGTGACCTGCGCCAGTACGACGCCAATCACGCGATCGCCACCGAGGCGTGGAGCCCACTCGGGCAGGGCACGCTGCTCGACAACCCGACCATCGTCGGCATCGCGAAGGAACTCGACCGCACGCCCGCGCAGGTCATCATCCGGTGGCACCTGCAGCTGGGCAATATCGTCATCCCGAAGTCGGTCACGCCGTCGCGGATCGCCGAGAACTTCGACGTGTTCACCTTCGAGCTCGATGCCGAGGCGATGGAGTCGATCAGCCGCCTCGACGCGGGCAAGCGGGTCGGCGGCGATCCGGCGACGTTCAGCGTCGGTCTGGACTGATCCCGAGGTAGTCGGTCAGTTCACGCGCCGCTGCCCGGCCCGCCCGGTTGGCGCCGATCGTGCTGGCCGAGGGGCCGTAGCCGATGAGATGGATGCGCGGGTCGACGGCCACCTGGGTCGCCAATCGCCCGGTCATGGTGATCCCGCCGCCGGGGCCGCGCAGCCGCAGCGGCGCCAGGTGATCCAGTGAGCTGCGGAAACCGGTCGCCCACAGGATGACGTCGGCGGCCTGGAAACTGCCGTCGGCCCATCGCACGCCGGTGGGCTCGATCCGCTCGAACATCGGCAACCGCCGCAGCACACCCCGCTCGCGCGCGGCCCGTATTCGCTCGTCGAGCGGCAGTCCGGTCACCGATACGACCGAGCCGGGCGGGAGCCCCGCGCGTACCCGGTCCTCGACCAGGGCCACGGCGTCGCGCCCGTCCTGCTCGGCGAACGGCGTTTCCCGCCACCGGGGCTCCGACCTGGTCACCCATGTGGTGGAACTCACGAGCGAGATCTCGTCGAGCAACTGCACCGCCGAGATTCCCCCACCGACGACGACCACGTGCTCGCCCGCGAACTCGTCGGCCGTGCGGTAATCGCGGGTGTGCAGTTGGCGGCCCGCGAAGGTTTCGGCGCCCGGATAGCGGGGGATGAACGGATGCTCCCAGGTGCCGGTGGCGTTGATCAGCCCCCGCACACGCAGGGTGCCCGCCCCCTCGGTTTCGACGTGCAGTACCTCGCCGCGGCCCGCGCAGCTCTTGCCGTCAGCGGTCCGATCGCACACTACTTTCACCGTCACCTGGCGTTGAACCCGCAGTTCGAAGCGCTTTTCGTAGAGCTCGTAATAGTGCGGCACGGCTGTGGCCGCTCGCGCCGACTCCGACCCCGCGGGCAGTGTCTCGGCGAAGGACATCCCCGGCAGATCGTGCACGCGGTTCACCGTCGTCAGCGTCAGCGACGGCCACCGGAATTGCCAGGCGCCCCCCGGCCCCGGTGCGTGGTCGACGATGCGGAAATCGCGTTCGGGCGCCAGCCCCAGCTTGCGCAGGTGGTAACCGGCGGACAGCCCCGCCTGACCCGCGCCGATCACCAGGATGTCCGGGGCAGAATAGTCATCGACCACAGCGGTCGATGCTATCGCCTTGCGGGGCGTTGTCGGCGGGCTGTGGCAGAGTGTGAACATCCACGAAATCCGCTGATTCTGGGGAGGATGCATGCTCGGCGTGACTCGCGATGGTGATGTGGTCACCATCGAATTGCAGCGCGAGGAACGGCGCAACGCGCTCAACGACGACCTGGTCGGCCAGTTGCGCGCCGCGGTACTCGACGCGGTGGCACAAGGTGCGCGTGCCATCGTGCTCACCGGCCGCGGGCCGATCTTCAGCGCGGGCGCCGATCTGTCGGGGGTGTACTCGGAGTCGTTTCTCGGCGGCCTGCTCGACATGCTGCACACCATCGAATCCGTTCCGGTTCCGGTGATCTCGGCGATCAACGGCGGCGCGCTCGGCGCGGGTGTGCAGCTGGCGCTGGCCTCGGACCTGCGGGTGATCGAGCCCGACGCGTACATCGCGGTGCCCGCGGCCAAGCTCGGCATCTCGGTGGATCGCTGGACGGTGTCGCGGCTGGCGGCCCTGATCGGCGGCGGACCCGCCCGCACCATCCTGCTCGGCGCCGAATCGGTGTCCGCCGCGGACGCCTACGCCTACGGCTTCGCCAACAAGCTGGGCACGCTCGCCGATGCCAAGGACTGGGCCAAGTCCATCGCGGCGCTCGCGCCGCTGTCGCTGCAAGCCATGAAACTGATGCTCAACGATGACGGCACCGGCGACCCGGCGAGCGAGCAGCAGCGGGCCGCGCTGGAAGCCGCGTGGAGCAGCGACGATGCGAAAGAGGGCCGCCTGGCCCGACAGGAGAAGCGTCCGGCGAAGTTCGTGGGCCGCTGATGCGCATCACACGCCTGGCGGGTTCGGTGGCGAGCACCTTCGGTCTCGCCTGGGTGGCACGCGCGGTCTGGGGTCTGCCGACCTCGATCGGCGCGAGTCCGTCGGCGATCGCGCCGACCGCGATCGGCAAGTCCTCCTACCGCGACGGCCGTTTCCACAACACCGAGCCGAGCTCCATGCTCGCCGCCGGCGCCGCACCGTCGCTGATCTGGTCGGGGCTCACCAAGGGCAGTATCGGTCGCCCGGCGAACCCTGTTCCGCTGGTCACCCCCGCCGTTCCGGAGCAGGCCGCCGACCTCGCGGTCACCTGGTACGGGCATGCGAGCGCGCTGGTCGAACTCGACGGCTACCGTGTGCTGGCCGACCCGGTGTGGAGCGAACGGGTCTCCCCGTCCCCGGTGGTCGGCCCAGCCCGTCTGCACCCGGTCCCCGGTGAGCTGTCGCAGGTGCCGCAGGTCGACGCGGTGATCATCTCCCATGATCACTACGACCACCTCGACAAAGCCACCGTCGACGAGCTCGTCCGCACCCAGCTCGCGCCGTTCGTCGTGCCCACCGGCATCGGCGCGCACCTGCGCCAGTGGGGCGTGCCCGAATACCGGATCATCGAGCTCGACTGGGGTGGCTCGGTCTCGCTCGGCCATGACGCCGATGATCGCGGGCTCACCATCACCTGTGCCGAGGCCAGGCATTTCTCCGGTCGCGGCCTGGTTCGCAACACCACGCTGTGGGCGTCGTGGGCGCTGGCGGGTCCGACCAAGCGGGTCTACTTCGGCGGCGACACCGGCTACACGAAGGCGTTTTCCCAGGCGGGCGCGGTGCTCGGCCCCTTCGATCTCACACTGCTGCCCATCGGCGCCTACGACGAGCGCTGGACCGATGTGCACATGAACCCCGAAGAGGCGGTGCGCGCGCACGCCGACCTGTGCCTGGGCGACGCTTCCTACGGCCTGCTGGTCCCGATCCACTGGGCCACGTTCAATCTGGCTTTCCACGGTTGGTCCGAACCGGTCCGGCGCTTTGTGTCGGCCGCCGCCGATGCGGGTACTCCGGTGGTAGTGCCCAAGCCGGGCCAGAGGGTGGTTCCGAATGACCTCCCACCACGGGATTCGTGGTGGGAAGATGTGGAATGACCTTCCTCGCGAAAGGAACATCGACAGATGAGTCTCGTGGATACCTTGAAGGGCTTGCTCGGTAAGGGCAAGGTAGCGGTCGAACAGAACGCCGACAAGATCAATGAGGCGGTCGACAAGGCCGGCACCTTCATCGATGACAAAACCAAGGGCAAGTACAGCGACAAGATCGAGAAGGGCAAGGACGCGGCCAAGAAGGTCGTGCCCCCGCAGGCAGGTCCCGGCACTGCCCCCGGCGGCCCCGCTCCGACAGATCCGGGACCCAAGGCCTGATTCGGCGCGCGGGGACCGTCTAGACGGTCCCCGCTGCTCCGATCACGTCGATGGTCCGCCGGGAATTTCGGGGCGCACCGGGTGAACCGGACATCGAGGTTGAGCTCAGCAACCTCGACAAGGTGCTGTACCCGGAGACCGGCACCACGAAAGGCGAAGTGATCGCCTACTATTCGGCGATCACCGCGGCGGCGCTGCCCCATCTCGTCGGCCGCCCGGTCACCAGGAAACGGTGGCCCAACGGCGTCGACCATTCCGATTTCTTCGAGAAGAACCTGCCCGAGCACGCGCCCGCGTGGATCCACCGCGCCGCGATCGAGCATTCCAGCCGCCGGGTGGTGTACCCGCTGATCGATTCCGAGGCGGGCATGGCCTGGCTCGCACAGCAGGCGGCGCTGGAAATCCATGTGCCGCAATGGCGTTTCGACGCGAACGACCGCGGCCCGGCCACCAGGATCGTGTTCGATCTCGACCCCGGTACCGGCGCCGGGCTGGCCGAATGCGCGCGGGTGGCGCTGGCGGTGCGGGAGATGGTCGCCGATATCGGCCTGCGGGCGTTCCCGGTGACCAGCGGTAGCAAGGGAATTCACGTCTACGTGCCGCTGGATCGGCCGCTGAGTTCGCGCGGCGCGTCCACCGTAGCCAAGCAGGTGGCCGCCAATCTCGAAGCGCTGCACCCGGATCTGGTGACGGCGACCATGGCGAAGGTGGCCCGCAAAGGCAAGGTGTTCCTGGACTGGAGCCAGAACAACGCGGCCAAGACCACGATCGCGCCCTACTCGCTGCGTGGTCGCGCCGAACCCAATGCGGCCGCCCCGCGCGCCTGGGCCGAGATCGAAGACGCGGATACGTTGCGTCAGTTGCGGTTCGACGAGGTACTCGCCCGCTGGAAAGCCGACGGCGACCTGCTGGCCGATCTCGATCCGCCACTGCCCGCCCGCCCCGACTCGCTCACCAAGTACCGCAGCATGCGCGACCCGAAGCGCACGCCCGAGCCGGTCCCCGAGGCCACGCCGGAACCGGGCCCCGGCAATCGCTTCGTCATCCAGGAACATCACGCCCGTCGCCTGCACTGGGACGTGCGCCTCGAGCACGATGGCGTCCTCGCCTCCTGGGCGGTGCCGAAGGGCCCGCCGACGGAACCGAAACACAATCGCCTTGCCGTGCGCACCGAGGATCATCCGCTCGAATACCTGCACTTTCACGGTGAGATTCCCCAGGGCGAATACGGCGCGGGGGAGATGACAATCTGGGATTCGGGCACCTATGTCACCGAGAAGTGGCGCTCCGACGAGGTGATCGTCGAACTCGACGGAGAGCGGGTGTCCGGCCGCTACGCGTTCATCCAGACCAAGGGCGACCAGTGGCTCATGCACCTGATGCGCGATCAGGTACGTCGAGAACCCATGGTGGACAAGGGTTTGCCGCGCGACTTGTCGCCGATGCTGGCCACCGCGGGTGATGTCGAATCGCTGACCTCCACCGACTGGGCCTTCGAAACCAAGTGGGACGGCTTCCGGGTGATCGTCGAGATCGACGACGGCGCGGTCACTGTCCGCAGTCGCGCGGGCAACACGGTGACCGCCCGGTATCCGCGCCTGGCCGTTGTCGGTGAGGAGCTGGCCGGGCACCAGGTAGTGCTGGACGGCGAGGCGGTGGTGTTCGATGAGGCCGGTCTCTCGGATATCTCCGCGCTGCAAGCGGATTCGGCCCGTGCGGTGTTCGTCGCGTTCGACGTGCTCTACCTCGACGGCACCTCCCTGCTGCGCAAGAAGTACACCGACCGCCGCGCCGTGCTCGAGGCGCTGGGCAAGCTGTCGCCGTCGATGAATGTCACCGCGCTGCTGGGTGGTTCGGGGGCCGAGGCGATGAAGGCCAGTCGCGAGCAGGGGCAGGAAGGGGTCGTCGCCAAGCGGCTGGAATCGGTGTACCAGCCGGGCAAGCGCAGCCAGACCTGGCTCAAACAGCGCAACTGGCGTTCGCGCGAGGTGGTGGTCGGCGGGTGGCGGCGGAGCGACAAGCGGCCGTTCAAGTCGCTGCTGCTAGGAATGCCGCACGAGAACGGCCTCATCTACGTGGGCCGGGTGGGTACCGGATTCGGTGACGAACAGGCGCGTCGGATCGCCGCCGAGCTGGCCGGGCTGCGGCGCGCGACGTCACCGTTCGCCAACGAGATGACTGCCGACGAACGCCATGACGCGCAATGGGTCGCCCCCGAGCTCACCGGCACGGTCCGCTTCCAGGCCTGGACCGACACCGGACGGCTATGGCACCCCGTGTGGGACGGTGTGACTAGTTCGCCACGATGATGCTCACCGCGAAATCTGCGATGTTGCTACGGTAATCGAGTTGTACCCGGTGTCGAATCAACGAGGAGTACGCGGTGGATTTCAAGAACCTGGCCGGCAAGGCGATGGACCTGGCCGCCCAGCATGCGGACAAGGTCGACAGCGTCATCGACAAGGCCGGTGACGTGGTGGACGAGAAGACCGGCGGCAAGTTCAGCGGCCAGGTGGATTCCGCCCAGGACGCGGCCAAGAACGCCCTGCGCGAGAAGGCCTGATTGTCTCGGCGGGCCGATGATCACCGGCCCGCCGAACCCGCACGCTGACTGTTTGCCGTGCTGTCAGTTCCCGGCCATCAGGCCGGAGATCGTCTCGATATCGGTGACCAGTGCGTTGCCCTGGAACGCGAAGTCGTCGTAGGCGCGCGCGATCGCTTCCTTGTCGCGACCGCCGCAGGCGTCAGCGATCACCACGGGCACGAAACCCAGATCGGTGGAATGGGTGACGGTGGGCGCAATCCCGATTTCGAGCGCGACCCCGGCGATGGCGTAGGAGCCGATCTTCAGATCGCGCAGCAGACTGGCGAGCGGTGTGCCCTCGAACGCCGACATCGACATCTTGTCGAAGACCAGCTCGTCCTCGCGCGGCACCAGCTCCGGCACCAGCTCGAACGCGGGCGTATCGCGTTGCAGGATGAAGGCCACATCGTCGACGGACTCGGCGTTCTGCCAGCTCATCAGGAGCCGCATCCCGTACACGCCGGTCAGTCGCCGCGGCGGGAAGAAGTGCCGCAGGAAGATCACCGGATAGCCGCCGCGCCGGGCGGCTTCGACCACGCGCACGACACGCTCGGTGATCTCCTGCCCGTCGGGCAGCTGGCCGAGGACGCCGACCTGCATGTCGTAGACGATCAGCGCCATCCGGTCGGGCGCGCACAGATCGCCGAGGGTTTCGGGAATGTCGAGTCCGTTTCCTTGTCGCACCGACGCCAGTGTAGGCGTCGGTGCGACGGAGGAATCAGACTGTGGCGCAGACTATTTGGTCTGCGTTGCCCACTGAGTGGTGCCTGCCGGTGCCTGCAGGGTGTTGATCAGATCCATGCCGGCGATGACCAGCGCGGGTCCACCGACAACGAGCGTGCCGATGATGCCGCCGACGGAGGCGCCGGTGACGAAGCCCGGAATCGCGCCGACGCCGGGGATGAGAAGACCGCCGACGACCAGGCCGATCACCGCGCCGAGGCCCATGCCGACGAAGCTGCCGACGGCGGTGGCCAGACCGAAGCTCGACGCGAAGTTCGCCTGTGCCGCGTAGTTCTCGGCGGGCGAGGCGACCGGCGTGAGGTTGGGCTTCGCCGCGGCGACGTCCTTCACCGCGGTCAGCTCGAGTACGTGACCTTCTTCGCGAACCGTATGCGGCAGCGGGTATTCGAACTTGCCGTCGCGGACCGACAGCGGCAGCGAAACCAGGGTGGCGCCCGCTTCGTCGCGGATGTCGACCGCGCCACCGGTGACGGTGAAGGTGCCGTGCGTCAGGGTGGTGATGAGGGTGTTGCCGACGACCTCGGTGCGGTACTCGACGTCCGGCGTCACCGGGTCGGCACCGGCTACACCGGTTCCCACCAGTGCGGCAGCGAGCATCGGGATGGCGGCCGCGGCGATCTTGCGGATGATCATATGAACATTTCCCATCTGGAGTTCATCAGGCGTGAGTGTTCGAACAAGCGCCGTGGCGTGTTTTCCCCGAGAAAGCTCGTGACCGGCGCGTGAAGCTGCCTAGCTCGATTTTCGTGACGAACCATATCTCGCCATAGGGTTTCGGGGCAGTGAATTCGGGGTATTGCGAAGTGCCTCATCCGATGATGTTGCTGAGCAGCACCGCTCCCGCACAGACCGCGACCACGAGGGTGAGGGCGATCGCGTCCCGACGGTGCGGTGCGCTCGGGTGCGCTGTCAGCATCCCCGTGCCGCCCCGGGCGGTGATCGCCTCGCCGAGCTCGCCCGCGCGCCGCGACGACACCGCCATGCACGCGGTGAGGATGTCGATGAGCGGGTTGTCGGCGGCGCGGTGCAGCAGGTTGTCCTTGGGTCGCAACTTGCGCGCGGCGCGCAGTACCCGGATCTCATCCAACAGCAGCGGCAATCCGCGCAGCGTCAGCGCCACCACGACGGCCCACTCGTCGATGGGTAGCCGCAATTTCCGCAGCGGCGCACCGAGTTTGGCGAGTGCGGGGGCGATCTCGCCCATCGGGGTGGTGAAGGCGATCAGGAACGAGGCGGCCACCAGGACCAGTCCGAACACGAAGATCTGGATGTAGCCGAGCACCGCCTTCATCCCGATCGGCGCGTTGATCAGACCGCCGAGCACGACAAGTCCCCAGAACCACCACGGCAGTCGGGGAATCGCACCGAGCGGCAGCCGCGCGAGCACCCAGATGAGGACCAGGAAGGCCGTGATCACGCCGAGTACCGGCCAGGACGGCAGGAACATCAGCAGCAGGCTGATCAGGAACGCCGCGATCATCTTCGTGCCTGCCCACAGGCGGTGCACGACGCTGTCGACCGGTACTTCACGCAGCAGCACGGTGCTCATGGGGTGGTGCCTTTCGGTGCGCTGGTGTGGGCCGTCGCGCCTTCGTCGCCGCGACGGCCGAGGGGCAGACCGGCCACGAAGGCCGATTTCTCCAGTGCGCGTTCGGTTCTCGGGATCGCGTGGCCGTCGGCCGAGACCACGACGCCGCCGTCCAGGTGCACCGTGCGGTCGCAGACCATGGACATCTCGGCGACGTCGTGGGAGATGATGACCAATGTCAGACCCGAATCCCGCAGCCGGGCAAGCAGTTCCACGATCTCGGCGCGACCCTGCGGATCCAGGCCCGCCAATGGTTCGTCGAGGACCACCACCTGCGGACGACTCGCCACCATGGCGGCCAGGACCACCCGCTTGGCCTGCCCGCCGCTGAGTTCCTCGACGGAACGAGCGGCGAGACGGCGATCCAGGCCCACCGCGTCCAGCGCCTGTCCTACCGCGCCCGACCCGGTCGCCCGTCCACCCCAGTCGGCGATCTCGGCGCCGACGGTCTGCTTCTGTAGTTGCAACCGGGAGTGCTGGAAGGCCAGCGCGACCCCGCCGACCTGCTTGTCGACCGCGGTGCCGCGCAGTTCGCAGCGTCCCGAGCTCGGCGCGATCAGGCCCGCGATGATCCAGGCCAGCGTCGACTTGCCCGATCCGTTGCCGCCGACGATCAGGAGGGCCTCGCCTTTGTGGACCGACAGGTCGACGCCGTGCAGGGCAGGCGCCTCCCACGGCGTGCCGCGGTTGTAGGTGTGGTGTACGTCGGCGAGTTCGAGCACGGGAGCGCCCATCGGCCTGCGGCGCTGGTCGCGGGCGGGGTGTGGCCAGCTCGCGAGGTGGTCGACCATGCGTCCGCCGGCGAGGTGGATCACCCGGTCGGCGGCGGTCGCGTCGGCCTCGTGGTGGGTCACCAGGACGACGGCGGTGCCGTGTCGGCGCGGGAGTTCGGCCAGCAACGCGACGAGTTCGCGGCGGCCGTCGGGGTCGATCATCGAGGTGGCCTCGTCGGCGATGAGCAGGGCCGGGCGGCGGGCGAGCGCGGCGGCCACGGCCAGGCGCTGTTGCTGGCCGCCGGAGAGGGTGGCGGTTTCGCGGGCGCCCATATCGGCGAGGCCGACCTCGGCGAGCAGCGCGTCGACGTCGACCTCGGCGGCCGATTCGGCCGACAGTCCCCACACGACGTCGTCGGCGACCGAGACGCCGAGAGTCTGGCTCTCGGGACGTTGCAGGACCAGCGCGGTCCCACCGAGCGCGCCGAGACCCGCCGAGCCAGGGCGGTCCACCGCGCCCGATGTCGGCGGCCTGCCTGCCAGGACTCTGGTCAGCGTCGACTTGCCGGATCCGTTGTGACCGACGACGGCGACGAACTCGCCCGGCCGGATGGTGAGATCGATATCGGCCAACGCATCGATATCGGTGCCCTCGTACCGGTAGCCGACCCCGTGCAGAGACACCGGCAGCGGCCCCACCGGCCGATCGTCGCGCGGCGCGTCGAGCCGGTCGCTGCCCGGCAGCCAGGCCAGTCGATCGAGTACCGCCCCGAGAACGAACCAGGAGATCACCGTGCTGACCAGCACGCCGAGCGCCACTGTGGCGCCGATGTAGATCCACCACCAGCGCAGCACCACGTCGACGGTCTCGGCGGCCATGCGGCCGAGCGGCTCCAGCGCGGGCGCCCGGCCCGCCAGATTCTCGATGCCCTTGGCGGTGTTGCGGAACGCCTCGAAGAACAGGTCCCTGGTGCGCGAGAAGATCAGCAGGCTGCCGACGGAGAACAGTCCCCAGCCCACGCCCGCGATGACGCCGAGAGCGAGCACCGCGGGGAATCCGCCGCCACGGCGCTTCACCGTTCCGATGATTCCGGCCATGGTGGCCGCGCCCATGACGCCGAGCGCGGGCATCACACCGGCGGCCACGAAGGTGACCAGCGTCGCCGCGATAGTGGCGGTGACCAGCGCTCGCAATCGATACCGCTGGGCGAGCAGGCCCAAGGGCACTGCCGCGACGAGTTGAAGGGCGGCAGCCATGGGAACCAGTGAGCCGACGGTGATGAGGCCGACGGTGAGTCCGGCCATCACCGCGCCGCTTGCCAGTTCGATCGGGCGCAGGGGACCGCTGGGCAGACCCGCGGGCTTGTCTCTCACGTGTCCAGTCTGCCAGGGGGCCGCGGTTGCGGGTGTGGGGCTGATGTGGAGGTTGTGTGGGTTTGCCGACGGACGGCAGCGGCGGCTACCGATACGCCGGGGCCGCGTCGTCCTGGTGTATCGGTGCGGTCCGCGGGCGCCGGTGGAACATACTCGGCCGCAAACGGGCGATCGCGACGCCGGTCAGGCACAGTGCGCCGCCGAGCAGTGCGGTGGGAGTGGGGACCTCGGCGAGGAAGATCCACGACATCACGATGGCGAGCGCGGGGACGGCGTAGCTCGATGACGCGGTCACTCCCGCGGGGGTGTGCGCGAGGGCGTAGGCCCACAGCAGGAAGGCGAGGGCGGTCGAGACCAGGCCCAGGTAGACCACGCCCACGGTGGCGGAGAGGGGTGCTTGGGCCAGTTCGTGCGCCATTTTCGGTGCCCACGGCAGCAAGACGACGGCACCGGCCACCGCGCCGAGGGCCGTCGCGGTCAGCGGGTCGGTGGAGCGCAGGACGAGTTTCTGTGCCACCACGCTGATCCCGTAGAGCAGGGCGGCGGCAATCGCGAGCAGCACGCCGACGCGGTCGCGCTGCCCCGGTCCGGTGAACGCGATGATCGCGGCGCCGCTGAAGCTGACGGCGATGCCCACGACGAGCAGCGGCGGGAAGCCTTCGTTCAGGAACAACCCCGCCAGCACCGCGACCACGATGGGCGCGATATTCACCAGGAGTGCGGTGGTGCCCGCGTCGAGATGTTGTTCGGCGGCGTTCACCAGCACCGTGTAGAGCCCGAACCACAGTGCGCCGTAGGTCATCGTGAGCCACAGCGCCAGGCCGCGCGGCATCCGGCCGCCGCGAAACGCCAGCACCAGCACCAGCACGATCGCGCCGACGAGCAGTCGTCCTGACGCCATCGCCGCGGGCGAGACGTAGGGCGCGATGCCGCGGATGATCACGAACGACGATGCCCAGGCCAGCATCACGGCGACCAGGGCGAGAGCGGGCAGGTGTGACTTCATTCCTCTACGGTGGACCCGTGAAGAGGTAAGCACAAGCGGGTATTCGCCATCTAATATTCAGTAGAACTGAATCGAGGAGTTCCCATGATCGACACGCACCGCTTGATGATCTTCCGTTCGGTGGTCGCGACCGGTTCGGTGGCCGCGGCGGCGGCCACGCTGGGCTACTCCCCGTCGGCGATCTCCCAGCACCTCACCGCGCTTCAGCGGGAAACCGGTTTGCGGTTGCTGGAACGGGTGGGTCGTGGCGTGGAGCCGACCCCGGCGGGGCGGGTGATCGCGGGCGAGGCCGCCAAGGTGCTCGACGAGTTGACCGCGCTCGGGTCGACGGTGTCGGACCTGCGCGCGGGCAAGTCCGCCCGGCTCACGATCAACTCGTTCAGTTCGGCGGGCACCAACTGGATGCCCGACGTGGTCGCCACCCTCACCCACGAATTCCCCGACACCAGGGTCCGGCTCCGGATCGTCGACGAACTGGCCGCGACGGCGGACAACCGACCCGACATCGCCCTCACGGTGCGCCTCGGCAAACCCACCCAGGTCTCCGGCTACACCCATCGCGACCTGATCACCGAGCCGTACGTGGTGGTGGTCCCCGCCGACCACGAGCTCGCGGCACGCACCACCGTCGACGTCGCCGAACTCGAGCAGTACCGCTGGATCGACAACGACACCAGCCACGGACCCTGCCGGCAGGCGATGCTGAATGCCTGTGCCGCAGCGGGTTTCACCCCCCGATTCGTGGTGGAGACCACCGACTACCCGTCCGCGCTGCGATTCGTGGCGCGCGGCGTCGGCATCACCGTCGTCCCTCGCCTCGGCGCCACGGACCTGCCTCCCGGTGCCCGCGCGCTGGAGCTGACCAACCCGACTCCGCGTCGCACGATCTGCGCGCACATCAAGGACTCCGAGTCCTACAATCCAGTCGTCCTCCGAACGATGGAGTTGCTCGATGAACTGGCTGTTCAACCGCACGGCGGCCTCGTGACACCGTCGGCCGAGGGCGCACAGTCGAGCCCACGGACGACGCGCTGACGTCGCGGAAAGGCGGAACAGTGCCCGGTGGAGTCCGGTCCGAGCGGTATCGGTGCGCCGTGCTCGGGCCGTTGCGAGTGTGGGGGCCCGATGGTGCGGAGGTGACCCCCAGCGGGGTGCTGCCGCGGCGGTTGCTCTCCCTGCTGGTGTTGCGCCGTGGGGCGGTGGTGTCGGTGGATGCGGCGATCGAGTTGTTGTGGCCGGAAGGTGGGCCGAACAATCCGTCGGCGGCGTTGCACAGTCATATGTCGCGTCTGCGTCGGGTGCTGCCGGAGATGATCGAGTCGGCGGGGAACGGGTACCGGCTGGATCCGGAGCGGATCGTGGTCGATGTCGACGAGTTGGGGGAGATTCTCGACGGTGGCGGGTCGCCCACCGCGCTCCTGCGGCGTTGGGTCGGACCCGCCTATCCGGAACTCGACATGGTGGACCAGGCACGGGCGGAATCGGCGCGGCTGGAAGAACTTCGGGTCAGAGCGGGGCAGGTCGAGGCAGCTCAGCGGCTCGCCGAGGGTCGGACCGACGGGTTGGCCGCCGAGCTGCGTGCGGTGGTCGACGAGTATCCGTTGCGAGAACACCCGCGCGCCTTGCTGATCGAGGCGTTGGTGGCGACCGGCCGACCGGCCGACGCGCTCCGGGTCTACGACGAGTTCCGTCGACTCCTCGCCGACGAACTCGGCACCGAGCCCTCGGAACTGCTCCAGCGGCGCTACCAGCAGCTGCTCGCCGGTGAACGGGTGGCCGAAGCGTCCCAGCGACTTCCGCTGCCGGTGACCTCCCTGGTCGGGCGCGACGACCTGCTGGCCGAGACCGAGGCCCTGCTCACCGACTCCCGCCTGGTGACCCTCGTCGGTCCCGGCGGCGTCGGCAAGACCCGGATGCTGCTCGAACTGGGACGTCGGCACACCGATACCTCGGTGGTGTGGTGTGAACTGGCCGGCGCCGATGCCGACGGAGCCGTCGCAGCGGTCGCCGCCGCACTGGCCATCGACGTACGCCCCGCGATCCCGCTCGACGAGCGCATCGTCGGCGTCATCGGCGCCACGGAAATGCTGGTGCTCCTGGACAATTGCGAGCATGTCATCGAACCGATCGCCGCACTCGTCGACCTGCTGCTGAGCCGCTGCCCACAGGTGCGGGTCGCCGCCACCAGCCGCGAACGCCTCCGCGTAGCCGGCGAACAAGTGCGTCGCGTGCCTCCGCTCCAGGTCGGCGGCGATACTTCCCCCGCGGTCGAACTCTTCCTCGAACGTGCCGCTTCGGCGACCGGCGAACTGGCCCTCGACCCCGCTGTTCTCGACCAGGTCCGCGCGATCGTCTCCCGCCTGGACGGCCTGCCGCTCGCTATCGAATTGGCTGCGGCACGGATGTATTCGCACGAGGTCGACGAGATCGCGGCAGGACTGGACCGTCAGTTCGACTTCCTCTCAGCCGGTTACCGCACCGCGACCCGACACGGTTCGCTCGCCGCCGCGGTGGCCTGGTCGGTGGATCTGCTCGACCCGCCTCTGCGGGAGGCTTTTACGAGCCTGTCGGTGTTCTCCGGGCCTTTCGATGTCGCCGCGGCGGCAGCGGTCTGTGGCACCGACCTGGGGCAGACCGCCGACCGACTGACCGAACTCACCGAACGATCGTTGGTCTCGCGCGCGCCCGGCCGCCGCTATGCCCTGCTCGAAACTCTGCGCACGTTCGGCCGAACCGCACGCGCGAGCGCCGATGACCACCCCGGTGCCCGGCACGCCGCCTACTTCGTCGACTGGGTCGAGCGGGCCGGTCGCGAACTCGCCTATTCGGCCACCGTCGTCTCCCGGATCGACGACGCGATCACCGAACTCCAGCGCGCCCTGCACTGGCTACTCGACCACGGCGACACCGCGAATGCCGCCCGGCTCGTCGCGGCCCTGATGGACTACGGCCTGCTCAGACTGCGCCCCGATGTCCTCGGCTGGGCCGAACTCGTGATCGCGGCCGATCCCGACGCCACCGGCCGACTCGCCGCCGAGGTCTCGGCGGCGGCGTCGTACGCGCGCTGGATGGCAGGCGACCTGCCGGGTGCCTACGAACGAGCTGGTCACGCGCTCGCGGTCTGCGACGACCCGCCTTACAACGCCTACGGCGCCTATGGTGTCTGCGACCTGTTCTCCGGCCGTTTCGGTGAATCCGCCGAGTGGTATCGCCGCGCCGGGATCATCCCGGATCGGCCGTCGCCGAACATGGATATGGCGACCTGGATCATGCTGCTCGGCTACGCGGGCGACCCGACAGCGGAACGACGCTCGGCTGAGCTGGTCGCCGAAATCGGTTCCGTCACTTCCCCTTACGTGGCGTACGTACTCTATTGCGCGGGTGAGGCCGTTCTGGACATCGACCAGGACCGGGCGCGCGAATTGCTCGATCGGGCACTGCGGATGGCGGAAGCCACCGGCACCACCTTCGTGACCGGTGTCGCCGGGGCCTCGCGCGCCTCCCTGGATGTCCGCTCCGGCAGAACGGCCGAGGCCGCAGTGGCCTATCCCGCGCTGATCCGCGGCTGGCAGCGCGCCGGAATGTGGTCCACCCAGTGGGTGATGTTGCGCTCGATCGCGCTGCTGCTCGACCAGCTCGGCCGCGCGGAACAGGCGGCGGTCCTCGACGGCGCCATCCGCGCCGCCACCGCCGATCAGCCCCTCGGATCCGATCGCGAGGTTCTCGACCAGTTGTCGGATCGCTTGCGCAAAGCCCTGGGTGCTAACGGCTTCGACCGTGCGCGGCGCCGCGGCGCCGACCTCGACAACGACGAGATCCTCGACTACACCCTGACCGCGCTCGGCCCGCAGACCTGAATCAGCCTGCGGGCCGTCGCAGTCACCAGCGCGGCTGCTCGCCCAGAATCCCGAGCACCGCCTTGCCGACCATCTCGTGGGTCAGCGCGTCGTTGCCAGGATGGAAACCGCCACACCGCACATCGCGATAGAGCCGCTCGAGCTCGTTCCCGGACAGCATCGCCGCCCCGCCCGCCACATCGAGGGCGGTATCGACCACCCGCTTGGCGGCTTCCACGGCCCGCCATTTCATCGAGTACACCTTCGGCGCCCAGTCGGCCCCGTGCTCGGCACCGCTCACCCAGTCGGTGGTGAACTTGGTGAGCACCGCGTCGGCGGCGTCGAGCTCCAGATACATCGACGCGATCTGGTGCTGCACGAACGGGTTGTAGGCGTACGCGCCACGCTCGATCGCCATCGACTTCTTGCGCCGCGCGTTCTCGACCGCCAATTCCAGTGCCCGGTCGCCGATTCCGAGGTACACGGCCCCGATCAGCGACAGCGGCCACATCGTCATCCCCATCAGGAACGGATGGTCGGCATCACCGGCAGGCATCACACAGCCGATTCGGACATCGGGCACGAAGACGTCGGTGAGCTGGGTGTCGTGACTCTGGGTCGGACGCATGCCGAGCGTGTCCCAGTTCTCGACCACCGTCGCACCGTCGGATCCGCGTTTCACGAAGGCGTGCACCACCTTCGGCCCGCCCTCGGCGTCGGCATCGAGAGCGTGCGCGCCCAGCCACTTCCACGCGGGCCCGTTGGATCCGAACTGCTTGCGTCCGGTGAGCCGGTACCCGCCGTCGACGCGACGGGCCCGGCAGGTCGAGAGCAGTACCGGAATGTCGTTGCCCGGCTCGGCATGGCCTGCCGCGAAGATCTCGCCCGCCAGCGCCTCGTCGTGGATCCAGTCGAGCGAATCGTCACCGGTCCGTGCCATTTCGACGGCGATGCCGATCCAGTACGAATGCATCGACATCGCCAGCGCGGTGGCGGGGGCGTAAGCGGCCAGGCGGCGCTGACTCGCGGCGAGCTGGGCAAGGTCCAGGCCCCAGCCGCCACGCTCGGCGGGCACTGCCGCGGCCAGGTAGCCGATGCCGCGCAGCTCGGCGAGGTCCTCGGCGAAGTAGGTGTTGTCACGGTCGTGTGCGGCGGCGCGAGACCGGAACCGTTCCAGCATGTCGGTCGGAATGGTGCGGGATTCGATGATCGTCTGAGTCATGGGAGCCACTCTCGGGTGGCGTGCTGTTACGCCGCTGTCGTGCGCTGTCACCGACCGCGCGGTGCCTGACAGCCCGCTGACAGGGCGATATCGCACGCTGAACCCATGATCGCAATCGAAGAACTGGGCACGATCCTGTCGATCTGGGCCCATCCCGACGACGAAACCTACCTGGCCGCCGGAATCATGGCGGCCGCCCGCGACAACGACCAACGAGTGGTCTGCGCTACCGCGTCGGCCGGCGAGAGAGGTACCGAGGACTCGGTGAACTGGCCGCCACCACGCCTCGGCCGGGTACGTCGTTGGGAAGCCGCTGCCGCGATGGCGGTTCTCGGCGTCACCGAACATCGCGTCCACGACTTCCCCGACGGTGAGCTCCCGATGCACGATCAGGCCGGAAAGCGCTGGGCCGCGGACCTGCTCGCCGAAGTCCGGCCCGACACCGTGCTCACCTTCGGACCGGAGGGCATGACCTTCCACCTCGACCACATCGCGGTCCATCGCTGGGTGACCCATGCCTGGCGATCCGCGGGGCGCCCCGGCCGACTGCTGTACGCGGTGCCGTCCACCGAGAAACTCGCGCGCTTCATGCCGCTCTACGAGGAATGGAACATGTACATGAGCCCGCTTCGGCCCCTCGGCGTGCCACGGGCCGAGATCCCGCTGAACCACACACTGAGCGGCGCGGCGCTCGACCGCAAGGTCGCCGCGCTACGTGCGATGTCCACCCAGACCGGCGCGCTCACCGCCTCGGTCGACGAGGCGTCGCTGCACGAGCTGGTCGCCGAGGAGACCTTCGTTGTCGCCGCCGACGTGCGTGAATCCGTGGCAGCGGCCCTCGGTTGCTGACATCGCCCACGCGGGTCGTCGGGCACGCCGCGCGCCCGACGACCGCCGACGCTCAGGCGGGCGGGGGCTCGGCCAGCCAGCCGCCCATCGCCACTGTGCGGAAATGCGTTGTGAGGCCGAAGTTCTCATCGATGACGTGCAGGGCGATGGCCGGGTCAGGGGCATAGTCCATGACGCGGTGGGGTGGCGTCAGTTCCCATTCGCCGCCGAGGACCGAGGCGGTGCTCGGACCGGTGATCATGGGTTTGCCCGCGAAGGTCGTGGCGATCGGGGAGTGGGCGTGGCCGGTGAGGATGCCGACGATGCGGGGATCGCCCGCCACGACAGCGGCCAGTCGGCCGGGATCGGCGAGCGCGATGACGTCGACCACGGGACTGAACACCCGCTTGGGCGGGTGGTGCAGGGCCACCAGGATGGGCCCGTCGGGCGTCTCGGCGAGCGTCGCGCGCAGCCAGTCGAAGGTGTCCTCGCCCAGCAGACCGGCCGGTTGGCCGGGGATGCTCGAGTCGAGCATGACGACGGTGAGCGGGCCGACGCGGTGGACGCTGTTGACGGGGGTGGTCGAGGCGGGCTCGCCCAGCAGGACGGTGCGGAAGTTCACGCGGTCGTCGTGGTTGCCGGGCAGTAGGTACACGGGGATGTCGCCGCCCTGCAGGGCCAGGCGTGCTTGCGCGTACTGCTCCGGCGTGCCGGAATCGGTGATATCGCCGGTCACCAGGATGACGTCGGGCCTGCGTGGCAGGTCCGCCAGGTAGCCCATCACCGCCTCCACCCGTTCGGTGTTGCGCGCGCTGAGGTCGAAGTGGGTATCGCTGAGCTGAGCCGCCAGGATCATCGGCAGTCGCTTTCTTCTCTGGGATCGCTCCGTTGCGTCAGAGTGCGCCGGTATGACTCATCGGCACCTCTCCAGGCTAGATGACCTGCGTTTTTTCGTCTTCATGAGCCGTACCACGGACGAAAACCTGTTCAGTGGTCTGTGTCACCTTTCACGCCCGCGGATCCGGCCGTTCCGATGCGCGTCGCACGCCGATGTACTAGCGGAAACCCGAGTGAGCGTTCTCGTATGTTCGAGGCTCGATATTGCGTAACTTTGTCTATGTGTCCAACACTGATGCTGTGCGTCATCTCAGTACCCGAGTCGTACTGAGTGCCTTGTCTATTCCGTTGACGCTCGCCCTATTCGGGTGCAATGCGTCGGTCTCGATCGGCGGCCCGGATTACGGGGAACTGGAGAAGAACATCACCACCGAGCTCGACAACGCCTACGTGTCGATGTCGCGCAAGGTCTCCTCGGTGAAATGCCCACGACTGGCCGACGATCCGAAGGCAGGCGACACCTTCGTCTGCGTCGCCGACCTCGGCGGCAACGACGTACGCGTCGATGTGACGGTCGAAAACGACGAGGGCGCGGTGAAGTTCATAACCCGCGACATCGTGTTCGACCTCGCCGCGACCGCGAACAGACTCACCACCGATGTCGAGAGCCAGGTGGGCTTTCCGGTGACGGTGGACTGCGGGCAGGGACTGAAGATCGTCGAGGTCGGCAGCACCTTCACCTGTACGGCGGTCGATGCGCAGGGCGACTCGGGGACGATCGAGGTGACCGCCCGCAACGGGGGTGACAGCGACTGGCGACTCGTGGAATAGCACCCGGTGGCCGCCGGGTCGAGGTCAACCGTCGGTGAGCTGCCGCGCGGCGTCGAGTAGTCGCGCGGCCTCGTCGGGGTCGCGCGTCACCGGCTCCCAGAAGTCGGGTCCGGGGGTGGCCTCGAGGTCGAGGACCGGTGGGGTCAGCCAGCCGGCGTCGAGGCCGAGCCTCCAGGAATGCAGGTAGGTGCGGGGGAGCGCGGCGGTGCGGTCGAACAGCGGGTCACCCAGGATCGGATGACCGATCCAGGCCAGCTGCACGCGAATCTGATGGCGTCGCCCGGTCACCGGCCGCACGGCGAGAAGCGCGTGATCGCCGTCGCGGGCGACCGTGTTGAACAAGGTCCGCGACGGATAGTTCTTCGTCGGCAGCAGGTCGGCCTCCTCGACGAACCACCGATCACCCTCGCGCTTGATCGCCTCCCTCGGCGCCGCGATACGCACCCGGTTCTTGCGCCCCACGCTCAGCGGCAGATCGATCTCACCGCGATCGGGCAGCTCGGTGCCCGACACGATCGCCAGATACGCCTTGCGCGCGGTCTGATTGTTGAACTGCCTGGTCAGCGGTCCGTGGGCGGCGAGATCGGTAGCCAGCAGCACCAGCCCGGAGGTCACCTTGTCGATCCGGTGCACCGGATACAGCTGCGTGCCCGCCGCCTGTGCCAACTCCACCAGATCGGTGTCGTGGCGCTCTCCGGTCACCGAAATCCCCGACGGCTTGTTCAACGCGAGCACCGCGTCATCGGCGAACACGGTGTAGTCCTCGCGCACGCTGCGCCAATCCAAGTCCACTACAACACCCTAGGCAATGGTGTGCCTGCTGTGCTCGACGGCTGGTCAGCGGTCCGCCGCGGCGGAACGTCGCACGGGCCGATCATGCCTGCCGCAGGCGGTGGGGGCGTAGGCGGTTGAAGCCGCGCACGCGCACGCTGCGCAGGTGGCGGATGGCGAAATCGGGGTGGCCGTCGAGGGCGTCCGCCGCGGCGTCGTCGATGAGGATGTTGCCCGGCCGAGCGACGCCGGTGAGGCGGGCGGCGACATTGACCACCGAGCCGTAGAGGTCGCCGAAGCGTTGCAGCACCTCGCCGTAGGCGAAGGCGACGCGCAGTTCCGGGGTGCCGCCGACGAGCATGGTCGACTCCTGGATGGCCAGCGCGATGTGGCCTGCCGCGGTCGCGGTCTCGGCGGCGAACATCACCTCGTCGCCGACGTTCTTGATCACCCAGCCACCGTTGTCGGTGATCGCCGAGGTGGTGGTCGACTCGAAAGCTTCGAGGAGCGTGGACAATTCGTCGTGGTGCAGGTGTCTGGTAAGCCTGGTGTAGCCGACCATGTCGGCGAATCCCACCGCCAGCGTCCGCATCGAGCCTTCGCCCTGCGTCTCGTTCGATCTGGCGACCGCTGCCGCCAGGTGCCTGCGCCACACATACGACTGCAACTGCTCGATGCTCGCCATGGTGGATTCTGTTGCGGCACTGACCCGTTCCGCCAGCGGAATCGTGGGATCGCCCGCGACGACGCGCGCCTTGATCTCGGCCAGCACCAGGTCGGCCTGCCACTCCGCCAGCCGCGCCATGCCCTGACCGATGGTCCGAGCAGCTGCGGCCTGCTGCCGAATATTCGACGCGGGAACAACTTTCATGCTCCGAAAGTTGGTGACCGCCGTGATGTCGAGCTGTGTGAAGTCGACCTGATCGTCCTCATTGGCCGGAAATCCCAGCGCCGTCCACAGCCGCCGCGACTCCGCCTCCGGCACTCCCGACTGCTCGGCCACCTGCGTGCGCGTATACCGCCGCGGTCCACCGAGCAGCGCCTCTTCGACGCTGCGCTGCACCAACTCGGTCATCTCGGGGTCCGACATACCCAGACTCTACGACTGTGCGGCGCGAGCCACAGGCATCCTCGTCCTCGCATTGGCAACGTTCATAAATCCGGACCCCGCTTCCCCGCCGGTGACACCAGGCACAGTGCCGCTGACCCCGATACCTGTCACCTGGTCGCTTACCTGCCGGTGCGCAACTGATGGCGAAAGTGCGTACTTGTCCGCGTGCGGGCCCGAATCGACACTCGGTCCGGGGAGATCGTCCGATCACCCCGCCAGGACAGGAGTCGAGATGATCAAGGAATCGGTGACGGTGCTCGGCACCGGATCGATGGGCAGCGCGCTGGCCGGCGCCTTCCTCGCCGCGGGCTACCGCACCCAGGTCTGGAACCGCAGCCACGAACGCACGGCGGCCTCGGCGGCCGCGGGCGCGACCGCGCACCCCGACATCGCCGATGCCGTCGCCGCGAGCCCGGTGCTCATCTCCTGCCTCACCACCTTCGCCGCCACGCGCGACAGCCTGCTCGGCGTCGACGGGCTGGCCGGTCGCGATCTCATCACCCTGAACAGCGGAACACCCGACCAAGCACGGGGATTCGCCCGGTTCGCACGGTGCGAGGGCGCCCGCTTTCTCGGTGGCGCGATCAAGAATGTGCCTGCGGCCGTGGGCGATCCGAACACGCTGCTGTATTTCGGCGGTGATCGCGACGTGTTCGACACCCACGCCGCCACCTTGCGCGTTCTCGGTGGCGAACTCGAATACCTCGGCGCCGAACCGGATCTGGCCGCGCTCTACGAATCCGCAGTCGGCGCGACCCTGCTCCCGGCGCTCCTCGGCTTCTTCGAGGGCGCGGCGGTGCTGGCTTCCCGCGGGCTTCCCGCCTCGACGATGGTGCCCTATTCGGTGAAGTGGCTGCAGATGATCGAGTCGCTGCTGCCGGTCCTGGCGGGCGAAATCGACGACGAGGACTACACCCGTCTCGGCTCGTCGGTCGAGCTGTTCCACACCGCCGCCGCCGACGAAGCGCGGCTCGGCGCAGAAACGGGCGTCGACGTGTCCTGGCACGCCCCGATGCACGAGCTGCTGAGCCGTGCGGTCGCGGCCGGGCACGGTGCACAGAGCATCACCGCGGTGATCGAGCAGTTGAAAACGGGTCAGCGCAGCACGCTGTAGGTGGCCGACAGCGTGAAGCCGTGCTCGCCGACCTCGCAGCTCACCGTCCCCTGATACCCGACGCCGCAGGTGGTGTTCTCCCGTGTGATGCGGTGACCTTCGGGGAGCACCTTCGCGGCCGGGTGGGTGAAGATCGGGCTGTCGGCGTCGACGAAGTGCGCCGCTTCGAAGATTCCCACCCGGAGCTGGTCGGTGCCGGCGGGCGCGTCGATCGGGACAGCGTCACACCCGGCCGGGCCGTTGTTCCAGTAGATGGCGCAGTGCCGTCCGTCGGGCGTGGTGAAGAAGACGCTGCCCGCGTATTCGGGTTCGCTGACCTGGTATTCGGCGGGGTCGACCGGTGTGTAATCGCCGAGTCCCGATTGGGCGGCGGCTTGCCCGCCTGCCAGGAATCCGGCGGCCAGCGCGGCCCCGGAGATGATGAGTGCGGATCGAATCAACACTTCGGCGTCCTCCCTCGACGTGGTGTTACCTGGTATTTCGCCGCCCCGCCGCACCCCGTTAACCGGTCGAACAATCCCTTCGCAAGATGCGATGCACACGAGCCCGCATCTACCTTCTACGCTGGCTGCCATGTCGTCACCCGCTCTCGGCGAGTTCCTTCGGACCCGGCGAGCCCGCATCCAACCTGCCGCCGTCGGACTGAGCGAATACGGTCGCCGCAGGATGGTCGGATTACGACGCGAGGAAGTCGCCCAGCTGGCCGGGATGAGCGTGGATTACTACACCCGGCTGGAGCGGGGTCGCGGCGAGGAATTCCCCGATTCGGTGCTCGACTCCGTCGCCCGGGCCCTGCGCCTCGACGCTGCCGAACGCGACCACCTCTACACGCTGGTCCGCCCCGCCGACCCCGACTACAACTACGCCCCGACGATTCGCTCCGGCACCCGATTGCTGCTCGACTCGATCACGACCCCCGCGTTCGTGCTCGGCCGCCACATGGAAGCTCTGGCTTGGAATGCCTTGGGCGAGAAGGTATTCGGTTTCGCGGATGCCGAATCCGAACGTAATCTGGCTCGCTTCACCGTCCTGCACCCCGCCGCGGGCATCTTCTATCCCGACTGGGAGCCGGTCGCCGCGGAGACCGCCGCCTACCTGCGTCGCCAGGTGACCCGCTGCCCGCGTGATCGCCGACTGACCTCGCTCATCGACGAACTCACCGCGGGCAACCCGGTGTTCCATCGCATCTGGTCGATCCAACCCCCGGCGGGTAGTTCGCACGGCAACAGGCTGATTCAGCATCCTGTGGTCGGCCGGATCGAATTCGGATACGAGACATTGAACCTGCCGGGTGAGGCGGATCAGCTGCTGGTGGTGTACACCGTGGACCCCGGATCGGCCGCCCGCGACGCCGTCGACGCGCTGTCCGCGCGGGAGCTGGTCGGCGTCAGCTGATCGGTTCTTGGAGCGGGCCGCGTCCGGATGAGACGCTCGAGGCATGACAATCGAGGAAATCATCGAGTACGTGACCGGCCTCGGCGGGGTGCTGGCTATGCAGCCGAGCGAGGGGAGCGAGGCTCCCGAGATCGCCTGGGGTGACACTTTCTTCTACTACGCCCCCGACGGTGTCGTCCCCGCAGGTCAGCCCTTCGCCACCATCGTGACCAAGGACTACCCCGGCGATGAGACCTCCGACCTGAACCGCCCCGGCAGCTTCCGCGTCAACATCGCCGTGAGCAAGACGACCTTCACCACCGCGGCCGCCCCGACCGACGCGAGCTTGGAAGACACCGTGGTCGCCCACCCCCTCTACGCTGCCGCGAACTGGCTCGCGGTGGTGAATCCCGGGGCCGCTACCGAAGCGTCGGTCCGTGAGCTGTTGCGTGAAGCCCATGACCGGGCACGGACGCGATCCGAGCGTCGCGCGGCCGAATAGCGCTACCGCTTTTCGGTCGCTATTGATTTGCTGATATCGAATTGAGCGACGGCTGGTCTTATGGCGGCGGTTATTCCATTCCGCGCGGTACCTTTCAGATACCAACGAAAGGGGAGGTCATGTCAGTACCTATCCGGCCGGTGCGGTCGTTAGTCGATGTCAGACTCGACTCCGTCGAATTGGTGACCGGTGGATTGCTGTCGATAGCCGCGGCGCTGGCAATGATCGGACCGCTGATCGCCGCCCTGCTGATCCGCCGCAGCGGCGCGGGCCGAACCGACGCCATGGCCACCGTCCCCTTGATCCTGCTGGCCCTCGCCGTAACCCTGGCCCTCGCCACCGGCCTCGCCATGTTCGCCGTCGCTGTTCGTCGTCGGGGTTCGGAAACCGATGGGACATAACCGGATCGGCTATCCTGGTGGCGATCAGGGAGGCCACTCATGCCCATCAAGTTCCGTCAACGCAAATCCTTCGGTCCGCTGAAGTTCAACTTCACCCAATCGGGCCTGTCGTCCTGGGGCATCAAAATCGGCCCATGGTCGTGGAACTCCCGCACCCGGAAGAACAGCGTCGATCTCCCCGGCCCACTGAGCTGGCGTCAACGCTGACCCAGCCGATCGGTTGACACTCACCGCGACCCGCACGGTCGCGGTTATGTCCCGTCGGCTGTAACATTCGCCAGTTGTCATCAGCGCGGCACGGCCGCACATGCGTGGGGGAACTGGTTTCTGTGTGGAAGTTTCTGATAGAGAGCGCATTCGGGCCCGTGTTCGCGATCGCGGGCGCGGGTCTGATCCTGCTCGTCGTCGCGGCGTTTCTGTGGGACGTGGTCGCCGCTGCGGTGCACCGAGTTCGTGATCGTTTCGGGGGAGCGGAGGTCGCCGAGCCGATCCGCGAACACGAATCGACCAACACCCGCCGCACCGCCGAAAGCCGCGACCGCCGGTCAGCTCGTGCCGTCGCACGCCGCAGCGCCCTCCACGCAAAGCACGCGACAGCTGTGGACGTCGACGGCTAGCGACGGAGTGGGGACGAACAGCCACGGTTCAAGGCTCACCGTGTCCGCGCGAACTCTCAGCGCGGTGTGGTCCACAGCGCGCTGATCGGGATGCCGGACATACCGTCACCGAAGGGGAGTTGCTGGTCGCCGCAGTAGACGACGAAGCCGGCGTGGAAACGGTCGCCGAGTCGACGCTGGAGAACGCGTAGTCCCCGGAAGTCGTCAGTGCGGATGGTTTCGGCGGCTTTGACCTCGATCGCTACGACGCGGCCTGCGTTGTCCTCGAGGATGGCGTCGACTTCATAGCCGTCCCTGTCACGGTAGTGGTGCAGTCTGGCCATGCTCGTACTCCAGGTGAGTTGGCGGGTGAGCTCGCCGAGAACGAAGGTTTCCATGATGGCGCCGGTCGCGGCATCGTTGGTGATGCCGGTGAGGAGGTGGGCGGCGAGGCCCGAGTCGGTAAAGGTCAGTTTCGGCGTCGAAATAGCACGAGCCGTGGCGTTGGCCGACCAAGCGGGAACCAGACGAATGAGGTAGATGAGTTCCAAGATGTCGATGTAGTCGCGAACGGTCGTGACCGGTATCCCCAGGTCGGCGGAGAGTCTGCTGTAGTTGAGTAGGCCGCCGGTCTGGGCGGCTAGCGCTGCGATGAGGCGACGCATATCGGAGCCGCGCCGAATGTCGGCGACCTGATGCACGTCGCGGCTCATGATGTCGTCCAGGTAGGAGCTGTAGAACTGAGCGCGTCGTCGTACTGCGGTCCGGCGGATCGCTTCGGGATATCCGCCCCTGGCGGCCAGCGCCAGGTAGTCCTTTCGTCTGAGATTCGACTCACCGGTTCGAAAGTCGCTGCCCGCGGCGTACGCCGCATCGATGAAACCATCTGGGGTGCCGCTGATCTCGCCTTGGGACAGCGGAAACAGTTCGATGGTTTCCGAGCGCCCGGGCAGCGAATCGCCCAATGTGCTCAGGCCGAGCAGTCGGGCTGAACCAGTGAGAAGGAAATGTCCAGGCCGTGGGTCGCGATCGACCTCGTGTTTGATCGACAGCCACAGATCTGGGACGCGCTGTACTTCGTCGATCATCATCGTGCCGGAGACATCGAGAAAGCCGGCCGGATCCGCGGCCGCAGAGGTGCGAGTCCGCACATCGTCGAGGTAACGTTTGGTCACATCAGGGAAGCTCCGTAGGCATTGCTCTGCGAGCGTGCTCTTGCCGGTTTGGCGGGCGCCGTTGATGATGACTACTCGGGTATCCGCCAATGCCTCTTTTACCAGCTCAGAGGCTTTACGTGGCAGTAGATCAGCGGCCTGATGCATAAATGGATCGTACCGTGAGCCGTCGATCTGCCGAAGGGTGTTCCGTCGATCTGCCGAAGTTTGCGGTGTCGATCTGCCAGTATTTGATCCGATGGATCACGGCGATGTATTCGGTCAGCACCCGTCGATGGTCCGACCGGATCGTGTCACCGAACGCACGGTGTCGGTTTCGTCCAAGACAGGGTGGGGAGGGTTCCCTAGGCTGATCGCAGGCAGTTTCCGACGCTTGGATTCAGGAGGATTGTGATGGCACGCGAACTGGTTTACACGGGGTTCATGTCGCTCGATGGTGTGGTGGATTCGCCCGGCGGGAAGGTCGAGGGGCATCGCAGTGGCGGGTGGGTGATGGAGACCGAGTTCGTGCCGGAGGCGTTTTCGCTCAAGGGTGAGGAGCTCGCCGATACCACCGCGTTGATGTTCGGCCGTCGCAGCTACGAGGCGTTCGCCCCGATTTGGCGCGATTCCGAGGATCACGCCGCTTACAAGGATCTGCCCAAATACGTTGTCTCCTCGTCGCTTACCGACGACGCACTGATCGACGGCTGGGGCGCGATCACCATCCTGCGCTCGACCGAGGACATCGAAAAGCTCAAGCAGACCGAGGGCGGGCCGATCTACATCCACGGCAGCGCCGCACTGGCGGAAAGCCTTTCGGACGCCGACCTGATCGATCGATACAACCTGCTCGTGTTCCCGGTGCTGCTCGGCGCGGGCAAGAGTCTGTTCGGCCGGGCGGATCGACCCAAACAGCAACTGCGCCTGCGTGACTCGGCGACCTACTCCAACGGCGTCGCCAAGCTCGTCTACGACGTCGTGCGCTGAGTGAGATCCAGCGCGATCACGCCGCTGCCGCCCTCGCGCAGCTGCCGCGCCGTCCGGCCGACGAATCGGCGCAGCGCCCGGGCGAGGTGGGGCTCGTCGTAGTAGCCGAGCTTGTCGACGACATCGCCCGGCATCTCACCCGCGCTCAGTAGCAGCGCCGCGGTGCGCGCCCGCTCGATCTGGCGGACCGCGCCCTGGGTGAGGCCGGTCGCCGCCCGGAAGCGACGTTCGAGCGTGCGCTCGGTGATCGCGGGCGTCATGCCGCGCAGTGCGTCGGCGACCAGGGCATCGCGGACCACGACCTCGTGGTCGACGAGCCGCTGGACCAGCGCTTCCGCGTCGTCGACGTGGGGGGTCTCCCAGTGGGCGCCGTCCAGCCAGAAACCCCGGTGGGTGACGTCGGGCAGAACGATCCCGCTGTCGACCAGCGTCGTGGTGGCCACCGCGCGCAGCGAGGTGCCGACCGCGAACTGGATACCGACGAACTCCGCCCCCTCAGGGACGGGTGCGGTGCTGGTGGCGACTTCGGGGCCGGTGACCGCCGCGCAGGGCACGCCCTGCTGCTCCCAGAACACCAATCCCCAGGTCTCGGTCGCCACGGAGGTCATCTCCGCGACCTGCTCACTCCGGCAGGTCCAGACCGACTCCACCCACGGCGAATCCGATCGTCGGGTCTCGAACACCAATCCCACCGCCACGATCCTAATCGCGGCTACGACCATCGGAGCTGATTCCAGGGGCGGTCGAAATCGGTACCCGGGGGGACTGCGATGCAGTACCGCGGGGTGATGTCGCGCAGCGTAGGGCGTCGATAGGTTGCCGTTTGTGCGAAAGGGGCGCCCGATGCGATTGGTGATGACGGCCGTAGTGCTTGCTCTGGTCTCGGTAGTCAGTGGCTGTGGTGCCGAGCCCGACACCCTGCAGCGCGATGTCGATGCGATCGCGGCGATCGGCACCACTGGAGTGCAGGCCAGGGTTGTGGATGTCGCGGCCGGCACCGATCGGTCCCGGGTGGCGGGGGAGTCGGATGTCGCTACTTCGGAACAGGTGTCACCAGAAGGCCATTTCCGGATCGGCAGTCTGACCAAGACGATGGTCGCGACCGTGGTCCTCATGCTGGTCGGTGAGGGTCGTCTGGCGCTCGATGACATCGTGCAGCAGTGGATCCCGGAAATGAGGCACGGCCACGGGAACGACGGAGCTGGGATCACGGTCCGTCAACTTCTGCAGCACACCAGCGGTATTCATGAGAGCGCGCCCGAAATGGCGACCGCCGAGGACTATTACCGGCTTCGCTATCAGGTGCGCGACCCGCGCGAGACCGTGGCATCGGCCATGTGGCACCCACCCGACTTCGCACCCGGCACCGGGTGGTCCTACTCCAATGTCGGCTACGTCCTGTTGGGCATGATCATCGAGCGGGTGGTCGACCGTCCCTGGTACGACGAGGTCCGTGCGCGAATCCTCGAACCGCTCGGACTGCGAGATACCTACTGGCCCGCTGACACCGCCGCATTGCCCATCCCGCACGCGAGGGGCTACCAGCAATTCGAGGTCGACGGGCCGCTGATCGACGTCACCGAACTGGTGGACGCCGATGCCTCCGCGGGCCATCTCTCCACCACCGCCGACGTGGGCACGTTCTATCGAAGTCTCCTCGACGGCACGCTGTTACGTCCCGAGGAACTGGCGCAGATGCGGACAACGGTGCCGGTCGACGGCGTGATCGGGCAGCTCTGGCCGGGTGCGGGCTACGGTCTCGGCCTGTTCTCGGTGCCGCTGTCCTGTGGCGGCACCTATTGGATGCACAACGGCGGCCAGACCGGCTTTCTCACCAACGTCGGAGTGACCGAGGACGGAAACCGCAGCGCCGTCGTCTCGCTGTCGGCCGCCCTCGCGGTCGGGGAAGATGTCACGCACAGTAAGGGATTCGCGCAACTGCGCGCGGCGGCGGAATCGGTGGACCACGCGCTCTGCGAAAACCGAGGCGGGTCTGGCGCCGGGCGATGATCGAGAGCACAGTGGGGGGCAAACGAGAGGATCGCCAAATGAACGTCCGTACTCGCAGATTCGGCCTTGCCGTGGTTCTCGGTGCCGTGCCGACCATGATCATGGCCGCACCGAACGCGACCGCCGCGGTCACCGGAGTGAGCGTGGAGCAGCCTGCCGAAGGACTACGCACCGGGTGCACCTACACGGTGACCGTCGGGGTCGACGCACCGGTTTCCGAGGCAGGCGAGGTGACCATCGGTATCAGCGGTGGTTCGGTCCCCGGCAACGGTGAGCGGCTCGGGGTCGCCGTCTATCACCCGGAGAACGGCACCGCGACCTTCGAGTGGACCCCGGTGTATTCCGGTAGCCAAAACGTCTTCGCCCAGCAGTTCACACCCGGGCAGGTGACCTCGACGCAATACGTGACGGTCGAAGTCGTTGGGAGGGGCGTGAATACCGGCAGCTCCTGCCTGCCGCTCCCGTAGGCAGGCCTCGACCGCTCGTGGTGCCGGGTCAGACGCGGGTCATCGTGGAGGAGTATCCGCCGCCGCCGGGGTAGACCCATTCGCCGGTGACGGTTGCCCCTGTGGGATCGAAGGTGCCCCGGTAGTAGGCGGGGCTGTCTTTGGCCCCGGCCCAGATGGTGAGGGTGTCGCCGGTCAAGTCGTAGACGTAGTCGAAGCTGCGCCCGACGGAGTCGTAGTATCGCGAGACCACATCTGGCCCGGTCGGTTCACCGAACGGGCGCAGGTTGCCGATGACCTCCATGCCAGTAACGGGTTGGCCGTCCTGGGCCAGATCGATGTGCTGGAGCAGAAAGAACCGGCCCGCCATCCATTCGTACCGCACCGTTCCCTGCGCGCCACCGCTGACTCGCCAGGTGCCGACCAGGCGGTCCAATGCCCGCAGTTCGGGAGTGGGCTGCGGCTGGGTCTCGATCATCTCGTTCTCCTCGGTCGGGGGTTGGTTCGCTGCTACCTCGGAGCCGCGGTGCGGTTCTCGACACCGAACATCTGTGATCTGAATCACTGTGTGGTGGTGTCGAGATCCCGCCGCCGGCTCCGAGGTAGCAGCGAAAGCCCGATCGAGGAAGGGACACAACGATGACTCTCACAGCCGCCGCCTCCCGGCACACCCCGAGGCGGGTTTCGGACCGTCTGCTGCTCGCCGGTGCTGCCGCCGGACCACTGTTCTTCGCTTCGGCGATTACCCAGATGCTCACCCGCAACGGCTTCGACATCACCCGGCATCCGATCAGCCAGCTCGCCACCGGAGACCTCGCCTGGATCCAGATCGCGACATTCGTGACCGCCGGTGCGGGCGCGTTGGCGTTGGCGGTGGGCCTTGGCCGCACTTTGTCCGAGGGAACCGGTCGGCGGGCACTGCCGGTTCTGGTGGGAGTGTTCGGAGCGGGTCTGATCGCGGCCGGGGTCTTCACCATGGACGCGGAGAAAGGATTCCCGGCCGGAACTCCGGATGAGCCGGTAGCGCAGATGTCCTGGCACAGCATCGCCCATTCAGCATCTGCCGCAGTGGCTTTCACCGCGCTCGCCGTCGCGGCTCTCATACTGAGCGTGCGGTGCGTGCGTCGCCGGGCGGTGTTGCCCGCGGTGGCGAGCGCGCTGGCCGGACTCGTTCTGCTGGTACCGATATCGCCCGAGTACATGAGCATCCAGATCGCGGTCAACGGCCTGGTCGCGTTCACCTGGACCACCGCGCTGGCGATCTCCCGACGTCGCGTCGCCTGACCGATCGCGTCGGGCTACCGTCACAACAACCACCGATCGGGAGGACAGACGATGAAATATCTGCTGCTCGGTTACACCCCGGCCACCGCTTGGGACGCCGAAACCGCCGACACCCCCTCGTCGGAGGCTTTGGCCGCTTTCGCCACCTATCAGCGGCTCGAGCAAGAACTGATTGCCTCCGGGGAGTTCGTCACCAGCGAGGGCCTCGGCCATCCCGCGGTGAGCACCACTGTGCGCAAGACCGCCGACGGTGTGGTCGCCACCGACGGGCCCTTCGCGGAACTGAAGGAGGTCCTGGCCAGTTTCGCCGTCATCGATGTCTCCGGTCACGAGCGCGCTGTGGAGATCACCGCCCGCATCGTCGAGGCCCTCGGCGAACCGATCGAGATCCGCGCGATCATGGGTGCGGACTTCACCGCGTGACGCCCGCGATCGAGGACCTGCTGAGAGCCGAAGCGCCGCAGGTCCTCGGGGCGCTGGTGCGTCGCTTCGGGCAATTCGACATCGCCGAGGACGCCGTGCAGGAAGCCCTGCTGATCGCGACTCGGTCGTGGCCGGTGGACGGCATCCCGGACAACCCGCGCAGCCGCCTCATCCGAATCGCCTACCGGCGGATGATCGATATGCTGCGTTCCGAGCAGGCGCGCCGCCGCCGCGAAATCGACGCGGTGGCCACGGCCGAGCCGATGCGGACCGCGCAGCCATGCGACGTCGACGACAGCTTGACCCTGCTGCTGCTGTGCTGTCACCCCGCGCTGAGCCACACCGCCCAGGTGGCCCTGACCCTGCGTGCGGTCGGTGGACTCACCACGGCCGAAATCGCGCACGCCTACGGCACGACCGAGGCCACCATGGGCACCCGGATCAGCCGCGCCAAACAACAACTCGCCAAATCTGGGGCGCGCTTCACGCCACCGGCCGACGCCGACCGCGACACGCGCCTGGCAGCCGTCCTGCGCGCCCTCTATCTCATTTTCAACGAGGGCTACACCGCCACCACCGGCGGCGAACTGGTCCGGGTAGACCTCACCGCCGAAGCCGTCCGGCTGACCAGAATGCTGCACGACACCGCCCCCGACGACGCGGAAGTGACCGGCTTGCTCGCGCTGATGCTCCTCACTGAATCCCGCCGCGCGGCACGCACGCACGCCGGCGAACTGGTGCCCCTCGACGAGCAGGACCCCGCTCGCTGGAACCGCAACCTGATCGTGGAGGGCACCGCGCTCATCGACAGTGTCTGGAACCGCCGAGCGGCAGGCCCCTACCAAATCCAGGCCGCCATCGCCGCGGTGCACGCCGCGGGCGAGCCGGGCGGGACCGACTGGCCCCAGATCGCGCTGCTCTATCTGTGGCTCGAACGACTCACCCCGACCCCGCCCGTTCAACTCGCGCGGGTCGTAGCCGTTGCCCGCGCCTACGGACCCGCGCGCGGACTGGCGCTGCTCGACGATCTGAACCGACGCCACCACCTGGATCGCAACCCGCTCACCCGGCAGCGTGAACACGCTGTTCGCGCCCATCTTCTCCAGCAAACCGGCGACCGCACCTCCTCGGTCCGGCTCTTCCGGCACGCAGCCGACCTCACCAGCAACCAAGTCGAGCAACGGTATCTACGCGCCAAAGCCGATCACCTCGACTGACTGCCGCGTACCTCAGGTGGAACCACCAGACCGACCCTGCGCGCAGTGCGAACGTGCCCGCCGAGCTGACGGCGCATGCACTCTGATGGCTCCCCGCCAAGACATCGGGTGGGCCTCGATTGGTTGTGGTGCCCTCGGTAGGACACGTAAACATGGGCAACCGGAAAACGACTTGTCGTCGTGAGTGGCTATTCCGTGATCAGCGCTCGATCACCGACCAGAAACGTCGTACGTTGGCTCGGGTAGGGGTCGAAGCCCGGATCGGGTACCGACCACTTCTTCTTCCCGGTCTCGAGATCCAGTAGTGACAAGGTGCCCTTGTCAGCGAATTCGCTGACCAGCAGTGATCGGTCGTCACCGTCGAGGCGAGTGCCACGATCGGTGGCTGCCCAGACCGTGGAACCTGTTGCCAGTCTCGGCGACTGGTGATTGAAGCGAAACCTCAGCATGACATGCGCGGCGGCAGCCGTGCGCATCGAAGGTGTCGGGTGGCGGGAGACCAGTTCGCCGACCTCCCCGGCCCCACCGAGGTCGCGTTCCGGAGCTGCGCGAGAGTGTGACGGGGGACTCCGGCACAGTGTTGCCATGGGTTCGTCGGTCGCTGACTCTTTCACTGTCGCCACATTCAACGTGAACGGAATCCGCGCGGCACGTCGTCGTGGATTCGACCAGTGGTTGCGGGCCCGGTCGGCGGATGTGGTCGCGCTGCAGGAGTTGCGTTGTTCCGCAGCCGATGTGGGAACCTTCCCGGCCTATTCGGCGGCAGTAGACGTCGGTTCCGTGGCCGGTCGCAACGGTGTGGCCGTACTGACCACGGTTCCCGCCGCTGCCGTGCGGACGTGGGTGACCCACCCGCCCAGGGCCCGCGGACTCGGTGAGTTCACCGCACAGGGACGTTATATCGAGGTCGACCTGGCCGACCGGCCGGTGACGGTGGCCTCTCTGTATCTCCCCAAGGGTGGTCTGCCCGCGCATCTGCAGCGCCCGGGATCGATGCGCGAACAGCCCGACGGTGGGGTCAAGTACGAACGCAAGCAGAGGTTCCTCGCGGCGTTCGCCCGCGAAGTGCACCGGAACCGGCTCGCTGCGCTGAGTGCGGGACGCGAGTTCGTCCTCACCGGGGATCTGAACATCGCACACACCCGCCACGATGTGACCAACTGGCGTGCCGCCCGCACGATGGACGGCTTCCTGCCCGCCGACCGCGAGTGGTTCAGTTCGATTCTGGGCACGCGTCGGCTCGTCGACGTGGTGCGACAGGTGCACGGCGATCGCCCGGGTCCACTGACCTGGTGGAGTTGGGCGGGGCAATCGTTCGCCAAGGATGTGGGTTGGCGAGTGGACCACCAACTCGCAACACCCGGTCTCGCCCGCCTCGCCACGTCTGTCGTCGTCGACAAGGAACCGTCACCCGCTGAGCGGCTCTCCGATCACGCCCCACTCGTGGTGACCTACTCGGCAATGCCTGACTGAGAAGTTCTGGTGCCCTCGGCGGGATTCGAACCCGCGACCTACTGAAACGGGCAGGTGTGCTCAATATTCGAGGTCGGTCCAGCTGAGGGTGAGAGGGAACGGGTGGCTCAGCTCGACTTCGGGATGGACGGTTGGTGACCATTCGCTGACCAGGGCGTACTGGCGAGGCCGCAGAGGGGTGACGCCTACTGGTAGGTCGGTGGGTGTCGCCAGGACATAGGTCAAAATGGTGTCGATGCGTCGGCCTTCGCGGTCGAGCAGCACCTCCCAGTATTCGCCTATTTCAGCTTCGGCGTAGCGCGCTTGTTTTGTCAGCATTTGACCGATGTGGTTGGACGGGGAAAGTACTTCGCCGACGATGACAACGTCCTCGGCGAAAATCGGTGTCCATGGTTCGTCGGGGCAGTGGTAGACCATGAAATCCGGGGTGAGGAAGTCGTCTTTGGTGCGACTCAGGAAGACATTGGTTTCAGTGTCCACCTGCCAGCATTCACCAGGACGGGCCTTCATGCTGCGTCGCGCCGCGTTCTCCAGTGCATTCCGCAGACGAGTGGCGAACCGTTGATGCTCTGGTGGCCCTGTTCGAATCCAGACCGGATGCCCTTTGATCAGTTCGATACGTTCCGACTGGTCAGGCGGCAGTGCGCTCAACTCAGCCCAGGTCATGCGGTCAGGCAGCGGGGGGAACTCCGTTGACGGATTCGACATCGTCATCTTCTCCTCGCACCAGGCGAACTCTGGTGCCCTCGGCAGGATTCGAACCTGCGACCTACCCTTTAGGAGAGGGTTGCTCTATCCCCTGAGCTACGAAGGCGTGGCAGCCTCGGCTGGCCGAGCTGAGTATAGCGTGGGGGCGGGCTCGGTGGAGTAGGCCCGTTGGGTGGGGATCAGAAGGCGTCGAAACCGCCGCCGCCGCTGTCGAAGCCGCTGCCGCTGTCGAAACCGGTATCGGAGTTGCCGGGGTCGATTCCGCCCTGGTCGTACCCGGGATCGGCGGCAGCTTCGCCGGTGCCGTCCTCGAACGCCTGCGCGTTGTAGCCGACCCCGCCCATTCCGGCGAACATCGTCGTGAACAGCAGGGCCGACCCCGCACCCCAGGCTCCCGCGATCAGCGCGGGCTTCCACCACGGCTCGGAATACCACCCGGCGGGGACGGGGCGCCCCGCCACTCGACCGCCGGGGAAGTAGTTCGGGGTGCCCGCGGAGGGGGAGGGCGACGCGGTGACCGTGCGGCCGTTGTGGGCGACGGTGCGCTTCTCGTCGACCTGGCCTGCGATGTCCTGGCCCGCGATGGCCGGGATCGGCGGGCCGGGGTCCATGTCCATCGCCGTGCGGGCGGCGCGGATGTAGTAGAGGCCCTCCAGGGCGGACTGCTTGGCCAGTTGGGCTTGGACGGGCAAGCTCGCGCGGTCTATCTGGCCGCCTGCGGCGTTGTACCGCTCGGAGGCGTCGGCCAACGCCTGACGGGCCGCTTCGTTGCTCGGCGACAGCTGGTAGACCTGCCCGCCGAGCCGCTCGATAGTCGCCCTCGCGTCGGCCTGCGCCTCCTCGAGCTCGCGCGCGTTGCGCTTGTTCTGTTCGGCACGCAGGTACAGCAGAGCGCCCACCGACACGATCACGATCAAGATCAACCACCACAGCATCGCGCGCCTCATTTCGTCGAGGTCTCGAGATGCCATCCAGTTTACTGATCGGTTGCCCAAACGAGCTAACCTGCGATGATCAGTGCATTACAGATTAGCTACCCCGCCAGATGTCGAGCGATGACCAGGCGCTGGATCTGATTGGTTCCCTCGAAGATCTGCATGACCTTGGCTTCGCGCATGTAGCGCTCGACCGGGAAGTCCTGGGTGTAGCCGTAGCCGCCGAAGACCTGGACCGCGTCGGTGGTCACCTTCATGGCCGCATCGGTGGCGACGAGTTTGGCGACCGAGGCCTGCCGGGAGTAGGGCAGGCCGGCGTCGCGGCGGCGGGCGGCGTCGAGGTAGGTGGCGCGGGCGGTGTCGACGGCCGCCGCCATGTCGGCGAGGACGAAGCCGAGGCCCTGATGGTCGATGATCTTGCGGCCGAACGCTTCTCGTTCCTTGGCGTAGGCCACCGCTTCGTCGAGCGCGCGCTGGGCGACGCCGGTGGCGACGGCGGCGATGCCGAGGCGGCCCGCGTCTAGGGCGCTGAAGGCGATCGAAAGTCCCTGCCCCTCTTCGCCGATGCGACGTTCGGCGGGCAGGAAGGCGTCGTCGTAGGCGGCGGTGGTGGTGGGGATGCCGCGCAGGCCCATCTTCTCCTCGGGCTTGCCGAAGCTCAGACCCGCGGTGTCGGCGGGGACCAGGAAGCAGGAGATGCCGCGCGAACCCTCGCCGGTGCGGGCGAACAGGGTGTAGAAGTCGGCGCGGCCGCCGTTGGTGATCCAGGCCTTGGTGCCGTTGAGGCGGTAGCCGCCGTCGACGGGGGTGGCGCGGCAGCGCAGCGCGGCCGCGTCGGAACCGGCGTGGGCCTCGGAAAGGCTGTAGGCGCCGATGGTTTCGCCCGAGAGCATGCGGTCGAGCCACTGCTGCTTCTGCTCGTCGGTGCCGTAGGTGAACAGCGGATGGCACGACAGTCCGTGCACGCTCACCGCCACGGCGACGGCGGCCCAGCGGCTCGCGATTTCCTCGAGCACCTGGAGGTACACCTCGTACGGCTGCGCGCCGCCGCCGAATTCCTCCGGATACGGCAGGCTGAGCAGCCCTGCCGCGCCGAGCGCGGGGAAGACGCCCTCGGGGAAGACGCCGGTCTTCTCGCTCTCGGCGACGCGCGGCTCCAGCACCTTGTCGGCGATGTCGCGGGTCAGTTCGATCAGCTCGCGTGCCTCGTCGGTGGGCAACATCCGGTCTACAGCCATGCCGATGACAGTACGCTGAGCACTGAATTGCGTGCAATGCGACATGTAATTTTGTGGCCCTATACTGGATTTATGTCTGCGCTCCCACCGAACAAGCATCAGGAGAAGAGTCTGCGGACCCGGACGCTGCTGCTCGATGCCGCCATCGACAGCCTGGCCGAGGTCGGCTACGCGGGTGCCTCCATCGCCGACATCACGGCCAGGGCCGGGGTGACGCGTGGTGCGCAGCTGCATCAGTTCCACACGCGCGCCGAACTCTTCGCTCAGGCCATCGGCCATCTCACCGATCGTCAGCGAGAAGCCATGCTGCGCAAGGCGAAAGCGGTGCCGGACGGCACGTCGGCGGGCGCTGTGCTGGTGGAGTTGGTCACCGCTACCTTCGCGGGCAAGCTCGGTCGTGCCGCGGTGGAGCTGTATGTGGGAATCGCCAACGACGCGGCGCTGCGCCGCGAAATGCTGCGGGTGCAGCACGAACTCACCGTCGAGCTGCTCGACCGTTGTGCCGGGCTGATCGACCCCGCCATCACCGGTGAGCGCTTGGAGAGCACCTTCTGGCTCACCATCAACCTGGTCCGTGGCGCCACTCTCGACGAGATGGTCGGACGTGATCGCGTGCGTCGCAAACAGGTGTTGGCCGACTGGACCGCGCTCGCCGAGATCGCTTTGCGCTGAGCGACTGCGCGATCGCCGTGGTGCGAAACCGCGCGGGTAACTAATCGCCGGTGGGCAGGGACTCGGCGTAGGTCCTGAGCATGTCTTCGATCAAGGTGAGGATCGAGGCATCCAGGTCCGGGCGGGCGTAGACGGGGCGGACGATCGCCTCGCCCGAGAACAGGTGCAGGAGCAGGAAGAAGACGGATTCTCGAAGCTTGTCGGGGAACTGGCTCAAGACGCCGGTCTGCTCGACGCCTTCGACCATCGCGGCGTAGTAGCTCGCCACCGTCGGCTCGATGCGGGCGCGCAATTCGGCATCGGAACGGGCGGCGAGATAGATCTCACGCAGCGCGTGGGTGATGTGGGAGGACTGGGCCTCGCGCAGGAATCGCAGGGCGGTGTCGAGCGAATCCTCTTGTGCGTCCAGGTGTTCCATCAGCGCGCGGAATGCGGCGAGTTGGCGAGCGAAGACTTCGTCCGCGGTCCGCACGATCAGGTCGAGTCTGCTGTCGAACTGGCGGAACATCGCGCCGACGGACAGTCCGGCGCGCCCGCAGATCTCTTGGACGGTAGTGCGCTGGTACCCCAGCTCGCCGATCGCCGCGATCGTCGCGTCGACGAGTTTGGCCACCGTCGCGGCACGGCGTTGCTGCTGAGTGCGGCGTGGGCGTGGGGTAGCGGCGGTCATGGCCGATCATCCTGCCGTTCCGGCGGATGTAGGCGATCCCCGGGGGACGTGATCGTTGACACAGTGGCTCTGCTCGTCCTACAGTCGTCCCACTTAGGAAACAATCACTCTCTTTTATGGCTGGCATGCGCTGCCACCTGGGGATTCGAGGAGCCGAATATGAAGATCGCCACCACAGGCAGCACCGGCAGGGTGCTCGCAGGGGCGTGCCTGGCGCTGATCGCCGGGCTCACTGTCGCGACCTGCCCGGCCGTGGCGAGTCCGGCCGTGGCCGATCCGGTGCCGGTGGCCCCACCGCTGCCGTTCCCGGTCCCGCCCGCACCACCGTTCCTCGACCCCGCCTTCTACAACCCGGACCCCGCCAGGGTGGCCGCGGCCGCACCCGGCGAGATCCTGTCCGCGCGACAGGTGAACCTCGCCAACTTCTGGTTGATACCGATCGACGTGCGTGCCTGGCAGTTGTCCTACCGCAGCACCAACACTCGCGGCGAAGCGATTCCCGCTGTCGCGACGGTGATCGTGCCGCATCGGCCCGCGCCGACGGGGGAGCGCAGTCTGGTCTCCTTCCAGTTCGCCGAGGATTCGTTGTCGCAGAACTGCGCGCCGTCCTACGCCCTGCAGATGGGATCGTTGCCGAATCCGCTCAACAGTGTGATCGGGCTGGAATTCATCGAGGTGCAGTCGATGCTGCAACTCGGGCACGCGGTGGTGGTGCCCGATCATCAGGGCCCCGACGCGGCCTATGCCGTCGGTCCGCTCGGCGGCCGGATCACCCTCGACGGAATTCGCGCCGCGCAGAACTTCGACCAGGCCGGGTTGTCCGGTGCGGCGACCCGCACCGCGATGTGGGGATACTCCGGCGGTGCGATTCCCACCGCACATGCCGCCGAACTACAGCCGGAATACGCGCCCGAACTGAACCTGGTCGGCTCGGCGACCGGTGGCCTGCTCGCCGATATCCGGGCCGCCGTCGACTACAACAACGCGACCTCGACCTTCGGCGGCGCCGTGCTCGGCGGCCTGTTCGGTGTCGCTCGCGAATATCCCGAAGTGGACCGATTCATCGAGCAGTACATGAACCCGCTCGGTAAAGGCCTCCGGATGGTGCACGAAGGGCAATGTGTCGCAATACAATTCGCCGCGTTCCCGTTCGTGAACATCAAAGGTCTCTTCGACTACCCCGGCGACCCGATGCGCGCACCCGAAATGCAGGCGGTGCTCGACGAGCTCACCCTCGGAAATCGGGGCACCCCTACCGCCCCGCTCTACATCTACCAGGCGCCGCTGGACGAAGCGATGCCGATCAACGCCGTCAACAAGCTCTACGACACCTACTGCCAGGATCCGGCCGCCTCGGTCTCCTACACCCGCGATCTGTTCAGCGAACACGGCATCGCGGCCGTCTCCGGTGCGGGCTCGGTCGCCCTCTGGCTCGACGACCGGCTCAACGGCGTGCCGGCCCCGGCGGGCTGCCATAGCCGCGATGTATACAGCCAGATTCTCGATCCCGGTGCGTTCGACGCGTTCGTCAACGCTCTCGGCCAGACGCTCGCGTCGGCACTGGGCATGCCGGTCTGACGAACGCCGGATCGGTGGTCACCGGGGACCCCGGTCGGCGATCTATTATCTGCGCATGAATGCAGATGACCGCTCGCCGCTGGCCGAAGATCAGGTGGGCTTGGTGGTCGAGGTGTTCCGCATGCTGGCCGACCCGACTCGGGTCCAGGTCCTGTGGGCGCTGGCCGACCATGAACTCTCGGTGAACGAACTGGCGAGCCGGGTCGGCAAGCCGGGGCCTTCGGTGTCCCAGCATCTGGCGAAACTGCGCATGGCTCGGCTCGTCCGAACCCGCCGAGAGGGCACGACCATCTTCTACAGCCTCGACAACGACCACGTCCGCAGGCTGGTCGTCGACGCTGTGCACAACGCCGAACACGCGGGCCCCGGCGTGCCGTCGCACCATAGCGGCCCCGATGGTCAGCCGCCCCATGAGACGTCACCTTATTAATGGTGACGACCCGACCTGCGGGAATGTTGTCGGAGGAAACGATTGCGGGGTGCAAACCTTTCGGTAACATCCGGTGTGACGTGGCTCATGCCACGGCAGGGACTTGAAGGAGCACCGATGCTGAGCACCATGCAGGACGACCAGCTCTCGCTGGCCAAACTGCTCAACTATGCCGCAACTTTCCAGGGCGATTCGACTGTGTCCACGTGGACGGGTGACGGTGTTCGCACCATGACCTACCGCGAGCTGGGTGCGGATTCGGCTCGGCTGGCCAACGCGCTGCGCGGGCTCGGCATCGAAGAGGGCGACCGCGTCGGCACCTTCATGTGGAACAACAACGAGCACATGGTCGCTTACATCGCGGTGCCCGCGATGGGCTCGGTGCTGCACGCGCTCAACATCCGGCTGTTCCCCGAGCAGTTGGTCTTCGTCGCCAATCACGCCGAGGACAAGGTGGTGCTCGTCGACGGCACGCTGCTACCGCTGTTCGCGCAGTACCTACCGAACCTGAAGACCGTGCGGCACGTGATCGTCGTCAACGGCGATGCCGCCGCGCTCACCGCGCCCGAGGGCGTGACGGTGCACTCCTACCGTGAGCTGCTCGACGCCCAGTCCGCCGACTTCGACTTCCCCGTCGTCGACGAACGCTCCGCTGCCGCAATGTGTTACACGTCCGGCACCACGGGCGACCCGAAGGGCGTCGTCTACTCGCACCGCTCCAACTGGCTGCACGCCATGCAGGTGAACTCGCCCAACGGCATGGGTTTCCAGGGTTCGGACTACGTGCTGGCGATCGTGCCGCTGTTCCACGCCAACGCGTGGGGCCTGCCGTACGCGGCGCTGATGTCGGGCGCGAACGTCCTGATGCCGGACCGCTTCCTGCAGCCCGGGCCGCTGCTGGAGATGATGGCGGCCGAGAAGCCGACCTTCGCCGCCGCGGTGCCCACCATCTGGGGCGGCGTGCTGGCCACGCTGGCCGCCGCGCCGCAGGACATCTCGCACCTTCGCACCGCCGTGGTCGGCGGTTCCGCGGTGCCGCCCGCGATGATGCGCGCGTTCGAGGAGAAGCACGGCGTGCGCATCCTGCACGCGTGGGGCATGACCGAGACCTCCCCGCTGGGCAGCGTCGCGCACGCGCCCTCCGGTGTCGGCGAGGACGAGGCCTGGGAATACCGCTACACCCAGGGCCGCTTCCCGGCCAACGTCGAGGCCCGCCTGGTCGGCGACGACGGCAAGGTCGTGCCGAACGACGGTGAGTCCCTCGGCGAGCTCGAGGTCCGCGGCGCGTGGATCACCGGCTCCTACTACTCGCCCACCGGCGCGGAGATCGACCCGGACAAGTTCGACGACGGCTGGCTGCGCACCGGCGATGTCGGCAAGATCAGCCCCAACGGCTACCTCACCCTGGTCGACCGCTCCAAGGACGTCATCAAGTCCGGCGGCGAGTGGATCTCCTCGGTGGATCTGGAGAACTCGGTGATGGGCCACCCGGCCGTCGCCGAGGCCGCCGTCATCGGCGTGCCCGACGAGAAGTGGGACGAGCGCCCGCTGGTCGCCATCGTGCTCGCCGAAGGCGCGGCCGCCGAGGCCGCCGAACTGCGTGACTACCTGGCCGACAAGTTCGCCAAGTGGCAGCTGCCCGAACGCTGGACCTTCATCGCCGAGGTCCCGAAGACCAGCGTCGGCAAGTTCGACAAGAAGCGCCTGCGCGCCCAGTACGCCGAGGGCGAGCTGGACGTCGTCACGGTGTAAGACAGCAAACGGCGGGCGTGGAATCGCTTCCACGCCCGCCGTTGTGCTGCGTGCTGCGTTTTCGCGGCCCGAAGGGCCGCGACCCGCGGCGCCAGCCGCCAAAGAATCAGCAGTTGCGCAGCTCGGGGCTCTGGTTCAGGAGCTGGGCGCGGGGGCTGATGTAGCGGGTGTAGGTCTCCCCGCCGACGGCCGACAGCGGGAACGCCGCGACCCGGTGGCAGTTCTGGAAGGCCAGCTTCACACCGAAATGCCGCTCTAATCCACCACGAATGGCGTCGGAGGCCAGAGCGCGCAGCAGCTGACCGCGGGCCACCTCGTCCGGCGGTGGCACCCGATTGTCGGCGTATTCGTCGGTGCCGGTGCGCAGGTCGTCCGCAACCCGGCTCACCACCTCCCATGCGTAAGGCAGTGAGGTACGGACACATTCGACGAATTCGGCGTCGTCGATATCGCCCTGTTCGGCGCGTTCGAGTAGTGCGGCGGGAACATCGAGGGACATGGCGCTCTCCTCCTGCTTGGGGGGTGGTCGGCGGGATGCGATGCCAGGTCCGAGTCTAAACGAAATTCGTTGTCAATAACCCTGAATTCGTTCCGAAAGTGCTTTTCGGAGTGCGCTTTTCGCGTCGGCGGCCAGGTCGGCGACCAGTTCGCCTGCCGGTTGCCCGGTGCTCAGTGAATGAGCTTGCCCCGCCCACAGATTCACTTCTTCGGTGTTGCCACCCGCTCGCGCGGCGGCCCGCAACGGGGCAGTGGCGTAATGAATTTCGGGGTACGCGGCCGGTGCGTCGGCGGTGTGTTCGACGAGGAAACGGTTGCGGATCCCGCGGGCGCGACGTCCGGTGAACGCGCGCGTCAGCATCGTCGGTTCCGGCGTGCCGATCGCACCGCGATGCACGGCGTTGGTACCGGCTTCGGGGCAGCGCAGCAGCGCGGTGCCGATCTGCGCCGCCGCCGCACCGGCCGCCAGCACCCCGGCCACGCCGGCGCCCGTGGCGATGCCGCCCGCCCCGACGAGGGGACGCGAGGTGACGGCGGTGAGCAACTGGATCAGGGTCAGCAGGCCGGGCGGGTCGATGGGGTCGTCGGCGGGGTCGTCGAGGAAGGTCGCGCGATGCCCGCCCGCCTCGGCGCCCTGGGCGATCAACACGTCGGCGCCCGCGTCGACGGCGATCAGTGCCTCGGCGGGCGAGGTGACCGTCACCCACACCTCCGAACCGACCGCGTGTAGCCGGTCCACCTCGACCGCGGTCGGGCAGCCGAAGGTCGTCGACACCACCGCGACCGGATCGGCGATCAGCAGATCGAGCTTGTCGGCCCATCCGTCGGTGTCGTGCTCGGGGGTGCCGAGCGGGAATTCGGCGCCGAGTTCGGCGAGGTAGGTGGCATAGACAGCCGGATCGGCCACCGCTCCGGGCGCGAACAGATTCACGCCGAACGGCGCCGCGGTGGCAGCTCTCGTCGCCTCGATCTGCGCGGCCACCGCGTCGGTGCTGAGATATCCGGCGGGTAACTGTCCGAACCCGCCCGCGGCCGCCACGGCGACCACCAACTCGGGTGTGGACGGGCCGCCGGCCATGGGCGCGGCGACGATGGGGACGGTCAAGGTCTCGATCACCATGGGTCGAGTCTGGTCCGTCGGGGTCGTGTTCAGGCCCGGTGACAACGTGTGTGATGGGTCGGACACCGTGATCGTTACTGTGCGGCAGGTCATCTACCTGCGTTTTCGTGACAGAAGGTTGCGGAATGGTCACGGCCGGGTAGAGTTCCCGTCACAACGTATGCCGAACCGTTACACATAGTTCGGCGGTGGAGAACGCCCAGGTGGTCTCCGGGCCGGTCGCAGACCGGCTTCGTTTCCTTGTTGTCGGAACGCTAGGACGAGATCTTGTCGCAGCACCGTGTGGGTCCCGAATCCATCTCCGTGCAGGCCCTGCTTGCGCACGCGGATGGCCGGAGCCCGAGCAGGAGCAGGCACCGCGCCGAGGCGTCGCGTTCGGATCGTGTGCGCGTCGCCGCGAGTGCCGCGGTCGCCGCTGGTGCGCTGGTCGGCGTCACCGCTCAGATCGCCCCGGCGCTGGCCTTCGCCGCGCCGCTGCTGCCGACCCACGACGACAGCATCGCGGAATCGGTCGCCCCCGAGTCGGCGCGCCAGGATGTCGACCTGGTCGCCGCGCAGGAAGTCGCCGCGCATGTCGAGACCGCCCCGGTGAGCGCGATCGCCGCGCCGATCGCCGCCCCCGTGGCCGCGCCCTTCGGCATCGGCAACCTGCCCCCCGAGATCTCCGGCCCGCTGTCGCAGGTCGAGGACATCCTGCAGGGCATCCAGCACCAGGTCGCGCCGCCGCAGGCCGCGCGTCCGGTCGCGGGCCCGATCAGCTCCGGCTTCGGCGCCCGCTGGGGCGCCATGCACTACGGCCTCGACTTCGCCGACTCGATCGGCGCCCCGATCAAGTCCGTGTCCAGCGGCACCGTGATCGAGGCGGGCCCCGCGTCGGGCTTCGGCCTGTGGGTGCGGGTGCTGCACGACGACGGCACCACCGGCGTGTACGGACACGTCAACGACATGCTCGTCAGCGAGGGCCAGCGGGTCAACGCGGGCGATGTCATCGCGACCGTCGGCAACCGTGGCCAGTCCACCGGCCCGCACCTGCACCTCGAGATCTGGGATCAGGGCGGCAGCAAGATGGACCCGATGCCGTACCTGGCCTCCAAGGGTGTCCCGCTGGAGTGGGGCCCTTCCGCGCACTGAGCGGTGTGAGCGCGGAGCTTTCTCCGCAGAGCGAGTGACGGTGGTTCTTATGAGCCCCGTCACTTTGCTGTTGAAGCGGCAACACGTTCGCGGGCCGGTCCGATACTCCTCTGGGCCCCGAGTACCGAGGGCACGCTGACTCGGCCGACGTGTAGTCGGTCTATATGATGGCTCGATCTGCACGGTGCGGGATCGCCGCGCGTTCAGGCTCGATGAGAGGTGAATGAACCCGAATGGAAACTGCCCGTCGTTCTGCCCGCGGTAACCGCCGTCGCCGATCGAGCAGTCCGACCTTCGGGCAGTTGCTGACGGGGGCCGTCGAATCGGCCGCCGATCGGGTCGCGGTTCGGTTCAACCCCTCCGGTGACCCCGCCGACCAGCGTCAGCTCACCTATTCCGAGTTCGACCAGCAGTCCTCGCAGCTGGCGCGCGCGCTCATCGGCCGCGGCATCGGGCCCGGCGACGTGGTCGCCATCGGCATCGCCCGCGGCATCGAGTCGGTACTGGCCGTGTGGGCGATCGCCAAGACCGGCGCCGCCTACGTCCCGGTGGACCCGAACTACCCGGCCGACCGCATCGCCCACATCGTCTCCGACTCGGGCGCGGTGCTCGGGCTCACCACCGGCGCGCACCGCGAGGTGCTCGGCACGGCGCTCACCTGGCTCGAGCTCGACGACGCCGAGACGGCCACCCACATCGCGGCCCAGCCCGCGCACCCCATCTCCTACACCGACCGGATCCGCACTCTCGACGAGCGGCATCCGGCCTACGTCATCTACACCTCGGGCTCCACCGGCAAGCCCAAGGGCGTGGTGGTGACCCACACCGGTCTGGCCGGTCTGGTCGCCGCCGAGCGCGCGCACTACCGCGTCGGCGCCGACTCGCGTGTGCTGCACGTGTGTTCGCCGAACTTCGACGTGTCGGTGCTCGAATTGCTGCTCACCTTCTCCGCGGGCGCCACCCTGGTGATCGCCCCGCCCGGAGTGTTCGGTGGCTTCGAGCTCGCGGATCTGCTGCGCCGCGAACAGGTTTCGCACATGCTCATCACCCCGGGCGCGCTGGAATCGGTCGACCCGGCCGACCTGGACGACCTGCGGGTAGTGGTCGTCGCGGGTGACAAGTTCGGCCCGGAGCTGGTCGGTCGCTGGGCCGTCGGCGAGCGCGAGTTCTACAACGGCTACGGCCCCACCGAGGCCACCATCCTGGCCACCAGCACCCCGCCGATGGACCCGGCCGCGCCGGTGACGATCGGCGCCGCGATCGCCGGTGTCGGTGCGTTCGTGCTGGATTCGCGGTTGCGGCCGGTGCCCGCGGGTGTGATCGGCGAGCTGTATCTGTCGGGTCCCGCGCTGGCGCAGGGTTATCTGAACCGGCCCGCGCTGACTGCGGAACGTTTCGTCGCCAGTCCTTTCGGCGCCGAATCCGGCGACGCGAACGCGCGGCTGTACCGCACCGGAGACCTGGTGCGCCGCGCCGAATCCGGTGACGGCGTCATCGAATACATGGGGCGCTCGGACTTCCAGGTGAAGATCCGTGGCTTCCGCATCGAGCTGGGTGAGATCGACAACGCGCTCACCGCGCATCCCGATATCGACTTCGCGGCCACCCTCGGCAAGACCTTGCCTTCCGGTGTGACAGCGCTGGTTTCGTACGTGATGCCTGCGTCCGGCGCCACCGTCGACGTGGCCGCGCTCGATGCCTTCCTCGCGCAATCGTTGCCCGGCTACATGATTCCGGCCGCGATCATGGTCCTGGACCGGATCCCGCTGACGCCGGTGGGCAAGCTGGATCGAAAGGCGTTGCCGGAACCCGTTTTCGCGGTGCGCGAGTTCCGTGCGCCCGCGACTCCGGTACAGCAGGTGGTAGCCGGTATCTTCGCCGAGCTGTTGACCGCCGGTGCGCCGGAGCAGATCCGGGTCGGCGCCGACGACGACTTCTTCGAGCTCGGCGGCAACTCGCTGCTGGCCGCGCAGGCCGCCACGCGCATCGGCGCAGCGCTCGACACCCGGATTCCGGTGCAGGTGCTGTTCGAGGTGAGCACGGTCTCGGGGCTGGCTGAACGCGTCGAACGCCACATCGGCACCGGTGCGGGCCAGGAACTGGTCGCCCAGCAGCGCCCCGATACGATCCCGCTGTCGTTCGCCCAGCAGCGGATGTGGTTCCTCAACCAGTTCGATCCGGCCAGTGCCGTGAACAACATGCCGATCGCGGTGCGCCTGTCGGGGGCCCTCGATGTCGACGCGTTGCGCGTCGCGGTCATCGATCTGGTGGCGCGCCACGAGGTGCTGCGCACGATGTATCCGCCGGTCGACGGGGTCGGCACGCAGCTGGTGCTGCCGCTGTCGGACTCGCGCGCCGTGCCCGCCCTCGCGGCCGACGACGCCACCGAGGACGCGATCGCCGCCCTGGTCACCGAGACCGTCGGCGCCGGCTTCGATGTCACCGTCGCTCCGCCGCTGCGGCTGCGCCTGCTGCGGCTGAGCGCGACCGATCACGTGCTGGTCTGCGTGATGCACCACATCGCCGGTGACGGTGTGTCGATGGGCCCGCTCACGCGCGACCTGATGACGGCCTACGTCCAGCGCAGTGCGGGCCACGCGCCGGGCTGGCCCGAATTGGCCGTCCAGTACGCCGATTTCACGCTCTGGCAGCGCGCGGTACTCGGCACCGAGGACGACCCGGAGTCGATCCTGACCCAGCAGATCGACTTCTGGCGCACCCAGCTCGCCGGTGTGCCCGATCAGCTCGAGCTGCCCACCGACCGGCCACGGCCCGCGACCGCCTCCTACCGTGGGGCGAGCCTGGACTTCCGGATTCCGGCCGAGGTACACGCCGGGCTGGATCAGCTTGCGCGCGCCCATAATTCGACGCTGTTCATGGTGGTGCACGCCGCGCTGTCGGCACTGCTGGCCCGGCTGTCGGGCAGCACCGACATCGCCATCGGCACGCCTGTCGCGGGTCGTGGTGACGCCGCGCTCGACGACCTGATCGGCATGTTCGTCAACACCCTGGTGCTGCGCGCCGAGGTCGACCCGGCGGCGAGCTTCGAAGAGCTGCTCACCCGGACCCGTGCGGTCGATGTCGCGGCCTTCGGTCACGCCGATGTGCCGTTCGAGCGCCTGGTCGAACTGCTCGACCCGGCCCGTTCGACCGCGCGTCATCCGCTGTTCCAGGTGATGCTCGCCTTCCAGAACATGGCCCGCACCGCCCTGGAGCTGCCCGGATTGACCGTCGCGGGCGTCGAGCTGACCATGCCGTTCGCCAAGTTCGACCTGCAGTTCGAGATGGTGGAGGACACCGATCGCCACGGTGCGCCGCACGGTATCGGGGTCGGGCTCACCTATGCCACCGACCTGTTCGACGCCGAGACCGTCGCCGGGTTCGCCGATCGGTTCCAGCGGTTGCTGGCCGCGATCGTGGCCGCACCTGCCGAGCCGCTCGGCGCGATCGAGCTGTTGGAACCCGCCGAGCTGGACCGAATCCTGGTGCAGTGGAACGACACTCGCCACGACCTCGCGCCGGAGCTGCTGCTCGACGGTTATCGGCGTGCCGTGGCCGAATATCCCGATGCCGTCGCTGTCGCCTACGAGGGCGCCGAGCTGACCTATCGGGAGTTCGACGAGCGGGTCAACCGGCTCGCCCGGCTGCTGATCACGCAGGGCGTCGGTCCCGAATCCCTGGTCGGACTGGCAGTTCGGCGTTCGCTCGACCTGGTGGTCGGGATGTACGCGATCGTGACCGCCGGCGGCGCGTATGTGCCGATCGACCCGGATCATCCGGCCGATCGCATCGCGCACATTCTCGAGACCGCCGCGCCCGCCGCTGTCCTGAGCACCACCGCGGATGCGGTCGAGGTGCCCGCGGGTGTGCCGGTGATCCTGGTGGATTCCGTAGCGCTCGAGGAGTTCTCGGCCGCGCCCGTCGAGTTGGCGGAGTCGGTTCGGCCCGAGAACCCGGCCTACGTCATCTTCACGTCCGGTTCTACCGGGCGCCCCAAGGGCGTGGCGGTGTCGCACGCGGCGATCGTCAACCAGATGATGTACATGGGCGCCGAGTACGGGATCGGCCCGTCGGATGTGTACCTGCAGAAGACGCCCGCCACGTTCGACGTGTCGCTGTGGGGTTACTTCCTGCCGCTGCGCACCGGCGCGAAGCTGGTCGTGTCGACCCACGACGGACACCGCGACCCGGTGTACCTCGCCGAAACCATCGCGGCGCAGAGTGTCACGCTCACCGACTTCGTGCCGTCGATGCTCTCGGTCTTCGCCGCGCACACCAGCGCCGGCTCGATCCCGAGTCTGCGCGCGGTGTTCGCCGCCGGTGAGGCGCTGCCCGCCGAGACCGTGGCCGACGTCGCCCGTGTCTCCACGGCGCGGGTGCACAACCTGTACGGACCTACCGAGGCTGCCGTCACGGTGACGCGTTGGCCCGCAAGCGATTCCGATCGCGGTTCGGTGCCGATGGGCGTGCCGGAGTGGAATACCCGTGTCTACGTCCTGGATTCGCGGCTGCGTGCCGTGCCCGCAGGCGTGGTGGGCGAGTTGTACCTGGCCGGTGACCAACTGGCGCGCGGTTATGTCGCCCGCCCCGGTCTGACCGCGGATCGATTCGTCGCCAACCCCTTCGAGCCCGGCGCGCGGATGTATCGCTCCGGTGACCTCGTGCGCTGGGGTGGGGCGTCGGCCGAGCCCGCGCTGGAATACCTGGGCCGCACCGACTTCCAGGTGAAGTTCCGCGGTCAGCGCATCGAGCTCGGCGAGATCGAGACGGCTCTGCTCGCGCAGGACGCGATCAGCCAGTCCGTGGCGCTGGTGCTCGACACCGCATCGGGCCAGCATCTGGTCGCGTACGTGGTGGCGCGCCCCGGCGAACAGCCGGACGCCGCGGCGCTGCGGACGGCCGTGGCGGAATCGTTGCCCGCCTACATGGTTCCGACCGTCGTCACGGTGCTCGACAGCTTCCCGCTGAACCCCAGCGGCAAGCTCGACCGCAAGGCTCTTCCCGCCCCGGCCTTCACCGCGGGCGAGTTCCGCGCGCCCACCACCCCCGCCGAGGAGATCGTCGCCGGGGTCTTCGCGGAGCTGCTCGGCATGGCCCGCGTCGGTGCCGACGACGACTACTTCGCCCTCGGCGGCAACTCGCTGCTGGCCACCCGCGCGATCGCCCGGATCAACGAGGCTCTCGACGCGCAGTTGGCCATTCGCGACCTGTTCGAGACGCCCACCGTGTCGGCCTTGGCCGCGCGCGTCGGCGGTGCGAGCGGTGCGGCCGCGCGCCCGCCGTTGGTCGCCACCGAACGCCCGCAACGCATTCCGTTGTCGCTGGCTCAGCAGCGGATGTGGGTGGTCAACCAGGTCGACCCCGCCTCCGGCTCCTACAACATCCCCTTCGCGATCCGCCTCACCGGCGAACTCGACATCGCCGCCCTCGACGCCGCGGTCACCGATGTCCTCGGCAGGCACGAGTCGCTGCGCACCTTCTTCCCCGTGGTCGGCGACGCCGGTACCCTCGACTCCGGTCGTGCACAGACCGGTGGTGACCCTGCTGTGGTGGCCGACGGTATGCCCGTTCAGGAAATTCTCTCCGTGGCCGAGGCGCTGCCCGGCGGGCTTCAGGTCGAGACGACCGCCGACATCCTCACTCGTGCGGCCGAATTGGCCGGAACGGGCTTCGATGTGACGCGTGAGGTTCCGCTGCGCGCGCGGTTGCTCACCGACGGAACTTCCGCGGACCGGCTGCTTGTTGTTGTGGTGCACCATATTTCGGCCGACGGTGCGTCGTTGGCGCCGCTCGCTCGCGATCTGATGACCGCCTATGTGGCTCGCGCCGCGCACCAGGCCCCGGCGTGGACGCCGCTGGAAGTCCAATACGCGGACTACGCGCTGTGGCAGCGGGCGGTCGTCGGCGACGACGAACAGCCGCAATCCCTGGCCGCCGCGCAGCTCGATTACTGGCGCGAGCAGTTGGCCGACGTGCCCGCGCTGCTCGAGTTGCCGCAAGACCGTCCGCGTCCCACGGTGCCGACGCTGCGCGGCGCCACCACCGAGCTGCGTCTGCCCGCCGAGGTGCACGCCGCCCTGAATCATCTGGCGCGCGAGCACAAGTCGTCGCTGTTCATGGTTGTGCACGCGGCGCTGGCCGTGCTGCTCGGCCGGTTGTCGGGCACCTCCGACATCGCCATCGGTACCGCTGTCGCCGGGCGCGGTGAGCGGGCGCTCGACGAGCTGGTCGGCATGTTCGTCAACACGTTGACGCTGCGCACCACCCTCGATCCGGCCGGTTCCTTCGACGAGGCCGTCGATGTGGCACGCGAGACCGATCTCGGCGCGTTCGCCAACGCCGACCTGCCGTTCGAGCGGGTCGCCGAGGTCGTCGCGCCGGGCCGGGGCAGTGCGCAGAGCCCGCTGTTCCAGGTGGCGCTCACCTTCAGCAACAACGAGGCGGCCGCGCTCGAACTGCCCGGCCTCACCGTGAACGCCCTGGAAACCGCGATCGCGGCGAAGTTCGACCTGCAGGTGGACGTCGAACCGCGCTTCACCGCCGCCGGTGATCCCGACGAGCTGGTCACCCTGTTCAACTACGCCACCGACCTGTTCGACGAGGCCACCGTGCGCGGCATCGGCGCCCGCTTCGCCCGCATTCTGACCGCCGTGGCCGCCGACCCGCAGATCCGCATCGGCGATATCGACATCCTCGACGAGGCCGAACGCGCCCGGCTGCTCGCGGGCGCGGCACAGGCGCCCGCGCCGAGCACCCCGTCGGGCGGCACCACGCTCGCGCAGGCCTTCACCGCCGCCGCCGAGGACGATCCCGACGGACCCGCCCTCGTCTGGGGCGACGACGCGTTGACCTACGAGCAGCTCGACGCCCGCTCCGCACGCCTGGCCCGGCTGTTGATCGCCAGGGGCTTCGGCCCAGGAGATGGGGTGGCCGTCGACCTCGCGCGCGGTGTCGACTGGGCCGTCGCGGTCTGGGCGATCCTCAAGGCAGGCGCGGCCGTGGTCCCGGTGACCGGCACCCAGCCGCACACCGAACCCGCCGCGAAGCTGAGCATCACCGTCGGCGAATCCCGTGGCGTCGACTGGATCTCACTCGACGACCCGGCGATCAAGACCGAGCTGTCCACCTATTCCGCCCGCCCGGTCACCTACGCCGACCGCACCCGCGCGCTGCGCGGCGGCGACCCGGTGTTCGTGGGCGCCGACGGCACCCGCAGCTACGACGAACTCGCCACGGCGGGTGCGCGGGTGCGCGCCGACACCGATCTGACCTTCGAAGCGCGAACCTTCGGGTACGGCGCTGTGGACAGCTTCACCGCCCTGGTGGAGCCGGTCGCCGCGGGTGTAGCAGGTGCGTCGATGGTGCTGGTGTCGGAGGCGACGGACGGTTTGTCGGCGGCGCTGGCCGAGGAGTGGGTAACCCACGTGTTCGGTGATCGGGCCGGGATCGAGGCACTCGACACCGCCGAACTCGGCGATCTGCAGGCGCTGATCGCCGACGACGCCGCACCGGGCAATCCGGGCTCGGCCGATGTGGTGCTGGTACTCGGCGACTCGCGCGCCCAGGTGGCATGACCCCGGTACTCCGCGTCGACGGGCGGGAGCTGGTGCGAGACAACAAGTTTCGGTGATGGGTGAGGTGGAACAGCTATGACACGACCGGCAAGAACCCGACCGGTACGTACACGTCGCCCACGCGTCACCGCGTTGGCGCAGCTGCTGGCCACCGCCGTCGAGACCAACCCCGACGGTCTCGCGGTGGTCCTCGCCGACGCCACCCGCACCATCGGCAGCCTCACCTACGCCGAACTCGATGAGCGTTCCAATCGCATCGCCCGCCTGCTGATCGACCGCGGCATCGGCGCGGGCGACCTGGTGGCCATCGGAATCCCGCGCTCGGTCGAGTCCGTGCTCGCCGTCTGGGCCGTCACCAAAACCGGCGCGGGATTCGTCCCCGTCGACCCGAACTACCCGCCGGACCGGGTGGCTCACATGGTCACCGACTCGGGTGCCGTCTTCGGTTTGACCGTCGCCGCGGTCGCCGACCGGCTCCCCACCGAGGTGCGGTGGCTGCCGCTCGACGGTCACCAGCCGGGTGGGCCTGTCGGCGGCGACGAGCCCTTCTTCGACAACATCTCCGGTGCGGCGATCACCGCCGCCGACCGGCTGCGTCCGGTGCGGGCCGAGGACCTCGCCTACCTCATCTACACCTCCGGCTCCACCGGCCTGCCCAAGGGCGTCGCGGTGACCCAGGCCGGACTCGCCGGATTCAGCGCGGAACAGCGACGTCACTACGGTGTCGAATCCGGCTCGCGCACTTTGCACTTCGCCTCACCGTCGTTCGATGCCTCGCTGCTCGAACTGCTGCTGGCGATCGGGGCAGGCGCCACGATGGTGATCGTCGACCCGAGTGTCTACGGCGGCGACGATCTGGCCGCCCTGCTGCGGCGCGAGCGGGTGAGCCATGTGTTCATCACCCCGGCCGCGCTGGCCTCGATCGATCCGGACGGGCTCGACGATTTCCGGGTGGTGGCGGTCGGTGGTGAGTCCGTGCCGCCGGATCTGCTGCGGCGCTGGGCGATACCGCTGGCCGACGGCACCCTGCGCGAGTTCCACAATGTGTACGGGCCCACCGAGACGACCATCGTCACCAACATCAGTGTGCCGCTGAAGCCGGGTGATCCGATGACCATCGGCGGCCCGCTCAACGGCGTGGCCGAATATGTTCTCGACGACCGGCTCGGTCCCGTTCCGCCCGGCGTCACCGGTGAGCTCTACATCACCGGCGCCCAGCTGACCCGCGGCTACCACGCCCGCCCCGGACTCACCTCTTCGCGCTATGTCGCTAATCCGTTCGACCCGGCCGGTTCTCGCCTCTACCGCACCGGCGATCTGGTCCGCTGGACCGCCGACGGCGCGCTGGACTATGTGGGCCGCAACGACTTCCAGGTGAAGATCCGCGGCTTCCGGATCGAACTCGGCGAGATCGACGCGGTGCTCTCGGCGCACGAGAGCCTCGACTTCGCCGCCACGATCGGCCACGAACTCGACAGCGGCGCAACCATTCTGGTGTCCTATGTGCACGCCGCGCCGGGCGCCGCCGTCGATACCGCCGCCCTCACCGCCTTCGCCGAGCGCAGTCTGCCCGCGCACATGGTGCCGACCGTGCTGATGGAACTCGACACCATTCCGCTCACCCCGGTCGGCAAACTCGACCGGAAGGCGCTGCCCGCACCGATCCTCGAGCACGCCGAATTCCGCGCACCCACCACGCCGGTGGAGCAGATCGTGGCGGGCACCTTCGCTCAGGTGCTCGACCTCGGCGACACCCAGCTCGGCCTCGACGACGACTTCTTCGCCCTCGGCGGCAACTCGCTGATGGCCACCCAGGTGGCCGCCCGCCTGGGCGCCGCGCTGGACACCGACTTCCCGGTCCGACTGCTGTTCGAGGCGTCGACGGTGGAAACGCTGGCACGCCGACTCGCCGAATCCGCCGGTGGGGGCGCCCGTCCCGCGCTGGCGGCGGGGGAGCGGCCCGCGCGGATTCCGCTGTCGCTGGCTCAGCAGCGGATGTGGTTCCTCAATCAGTTCGACCCCAGCTCGGTCGCCTACAACATCCCGATGGCGGTGCGGCTGCACGGCGCCATCGAGGTGGAGGCGCTGCGCGCCGCCGTGGCCGACCTCGTCGCCCGGCACGAAACCCTGCGCACGATCTACCCCGAGACCGACGACGGGCCGATCCAGCAGATCCTCGCCGAGACCGAGGCGACGCCCCGGCTCGAGGTGCGCTCGATCGCGCCCGATCAGCTAACCGCCGCCATGCACGAGTTCGGTTCGTCCGGGTTCGATGTGCGCGCCCAGGTGCCGTTGCGGGTCGCGCTGTTCGAGCTCGACGCCGACGCGTCGGTGCTGGCGGTGGTGGTGCACCACATCGCCGGTGACGGCTCTTCGCTCGCGCCGCTGACCAGGGACCTCATGCTGGCCTACGCGGCGCGTTCGGCCGGTAACGCGCCGGAGTGGGCGCCGCTGACGGTGCAGTACGCCGATTACGCGCTGTGGCAGCGGGACCTGCTCGGCAGCGAGGACGACCCGCGGTCGCTGGCCTCGGCTCAGCTCGCCTACTGGCGCGCGGCGCTGGCCGGGCTGCCCGACCAGCTCGACCTGCCCGCCGACCGGCCGCGTCCGGCCGTGCAGACCTTCGCCGGCGGTCGTGTGCCGATCGAGGTCGACGCCGAAACCCACCGCGCTCTGCTGGCTTTGGCGCGTAAGCAGGGTGCGACCCTGTTCATGGTCGTGCACACCGCCCTCGCGGTGACCCTGGCCAGGCTGGCGGGCACCGACGATCTGGCGGTCGGGACTCCCGTCGCCGGCCGTGGCGAGGCCGCGCTCGACGACCTGATCGGTATGTTCGTCAACACCCTGGTCTTCCGCACCACCCTCACCCGCGGCGAGTCGTTCACCGAACTCCTCGCCCGCCAACGAGACAGCGACCTCCAGGTGTTCGCGAACGCGGACCTCCCGTTCGAGCGCCTCGTCGAGGCGATCAACCCCGCCCGCTCCACGGCCCGCCATCCGCTGTTCCAGGTGGGCCTGTCCTTCCAGAACCTCAGCCGCACCGGCCTCGAACTCGGCGAGACCGCGGTCGAGGGCGTCGACGTGGACCTCGCGGTCTCCCAGTTCGATCTGCACGCCATCGTCGCCGACGCCTACGACAGCGACGGCGTCGCGCAGGGGATCAGTGGCGTATTCACCTATGCCACAGACCTGTTCGACGCGTCGACCGCTCAGACCTACGCCGACCGTTTCGCGCGAGTGCTCGCCGCGATCGCCGCCGCGCCCGAGCGTCCCGTAGACGAGCTCGAACTGCTCTCCGAGGTCGAGCGGGAACGAATCCTGCACGACTGGAACGCAACCGACCACCCGTGCCCGTCCGCGACGCTGGCCTCGCTGTTCGCCGAAACCGCAGCAGCCGACCCTGATGGCGTGGCGCTCGTCGATGCCGACGGCGCGCAGCTCACCTACCGTGAATTCGCCGCGCGGGTGAATCAGCTTGCGCGACATCTGATCACGCGAGGTGTGGGGGTCGAGGACCGCGTGGCGCTGGCGATCCGGCGCTCCACCGACCTGGTCGTCGCGATGTACGCGGTGACGCAGACCGGCGCGGCGTACGTCCCCGTCGACCCGGATCAGCCCGCCGACCGCGTCGCTCACGTCCTCGAGACGGCCGCGCCCGCCTGTGTATTGACCACCACGCGTGACGGATTCGCGGCTGTGTCGGCGCCGGTGATCGCTATCGACACGGTCGACACTTCCGCGGTCTCGACCGCGCCGATTCCGGCGAGCGAGCGCATCGGCGTGCTGCGTCCGGAGAACACGGCCTACCTCATCTTCACCTCCGGGTCGACCGGCAAGCCGAAGGGCGTGGCGGTCTCGCACGGCGCGGTCGTCAATCAGTTGCTGTGGAAGACAGCCGCTTTCGGCCTGGGTCGCGACGACTCGGTGCTGTTGAAGACCGCCGCTACGTTCGACCTCTCGGTCTGGGAGTTCTGGTCGGCCGCGGTCTGTGGAGGCCGCCTGGTGATCACCGCCGCCGAGGGCCACCGCGACCCCGCCTATCTGCTGCGTGTCCTGGCCACGCACTCGGTGACGACCCTGCACGTGGTGCCCTCGATGCTCGACGCGTTGCTCACCGAATCCGCCGGCGACCTACCGCGTTCACTGCGTCGCGTCCTCGCCATCGGCGAGGCCCTGCCCGCCGCTACCGCCCAGCGTTTCCTGGCGACGACCTCGGCCGCACTGCACAACCTGTACGGCCCCACCGAAGCCGCGGTGTCCATCACCGACCACCGCGTCACCACCGCCGATCGCGCCACGGTCCCGATCGGCCGACCGGTGTGGAACAGCGGCGTCTACGTCCTCGACGCCCGGCTGCGCCCGGTCCCGGTCGGTGTCGCGGGCGAGCTGTACCTCGCCGGCGCGCAGCTCGCTCGCGGCTACCACGCCCGCCCCGACCTCACCGCCGACCGCTTCGTCGCCGACCCCTTCGCCGGACCCGGCGGCGCGCGGATGTACCGCACCGGTGACCTCGTGGCCTGGACGGCTGACGGCGAGCTCGACTACCGCGGCCGCACCGACTTCCAGGTGAAGATCCGTGGATTCCGCATCGAGCTAGGCGAGATCGAAGCCGCCCTGCTCGTCGCGCCGCGGATCGCCAATGCGGCGGTCGTCGCGTCGACGGATCCGCGACTCGGCGACCGGCTCGTCGCCTACGTCGTCCCCGCGTCCGGAACCTCGCTCACCGCCACGGAAGCCAAAGCCGCCGTAGCGCAGGTGCTCCCGTCCTACATGGTTCCCGCCGCCTTCGTCGTCCTCGACCACCTCCCGCTGAACGCCAACGGCAAACTCGACAGAGCCGCGCTCCCGGCGCCGGTACTCGAACCGCGCCGCTATCGCGCACCGGAGACCGATCACGAGATCGCCGTAGCCGCCGTCTTCACCGAGGTGCTCGGCGCGCGAACGCCCGGCCTCGACGACGACTTCTTCGCCCTCGGCGGCAACTCGCTGCTGGCCACCCGCGTCGTGCACCACCTGCGCGAACACACCGGCGTCGAACTCACCGTCGCGGCGTTCTTCGCCGACCCGACCGTCGCCGGTCTCGCCGCGAGAATCAGCGACGGCCCGGCCGACGCCGCCGACCTCGAAGCCGCACTCTCGGTCGTGCTCCCGATCGCGCGCCGCGGCACCCGCCCGCCGCTGATCTGCGTGCACCCGGTCTCCGGTCTGGCATGGGCCTACGCGAGCCTGGTGCCGTATCTGCCCGACGATCAGCCCGTGGTCGGCATCCAGTCACCCGCGCTGAGCGATCCGCAATTCCGGCCCACATCGGCCGAAGAACTGGTCGATCGCTACCTGGCCGAAATCCGTGGCGTCCAACCGCACGGCCCTTACCAGCTGCTCGGCTGGTCGCTCGGCGGCGTGCTCGCACAGGCCGTCGCGACCCGTTTACAGGCCGAGGGTGAAACGGTGGCATCGCTGACGATGCTCGACAGCCTCCCCGGCGCCGCACTCGCCGATTTCGATACCGAATTGCGGCACGGGCTCGTCGAACTCGGCATTCCCGAGCATCAGCTACCCGACCGGCTCACCGAGCTGGGCGAGGAGGCGCTCGCAGCGCTGCACGACGCGCTGGCGGGCGACGCGCCGATCTCGCGGGCGCAATTCGTCGGCATGTACCGCGGCGCACTGCGCTCGGTGGCGTTGCTCACCGAACTCGAACACACCGAATTCGAGGGCGATCTCACCTATTTCACCGCCGTGCAGACCCCCCAAAAGCTGGGGGACGGCGCCTCGCGATGGCGGCCTTACGTCAGCGGGATCATTGCTGACCACCCGGTTCAGGCCACTCACCAGCAGATGCTCTCGACTGTGGCGGTAGCCACGTTCGCACCGGCAATTGCCCAGGTCGTAGTGGGTGGACGCGGATCCGTCGATACGTGTCCGTAACGGGCTCGATGGGCATTACGATTCCATTACGATAGAGTTGGTGTGTCGTGGCGCACACCTCGGCGACGGTCGGCAGCGGCTATGTAGGTGTGGCTATGCTGTGTCCGACTCGGCCGCCGGACGCGAGAGGTGTATTGGTCTGTGGAAACCCCCCGCCGCACGGGCCGTGCCGGTCGCCGACGTGCTACCGGCGTTCCGTTGTTCGGTCAGCTGCTCACGGCCGCCGTCGAGTCCGCGGCCGATTCGATCGCGCTGCGCTACAACCCCACCGGGATGCCCGGTGCGGAACTCGAACTCACCTATCGTGAGCTCGACGAGCGATCCTCGCGCCTGGCCCGTGAACTCATCGCCCGTGGCATGGGCGCGGGCGATGTCGTCGCGATCGCCATCGCCCGATCGATCGAATCCGTGCTCGCCGTGTGGGCCATCGCCAAGACCGGTGCGGCGTACGTGCCGGTCGACCCGGCCTACCCGGCCGACCGGATCGCCCACATCGTGGCCGACTCCGGCGCGACCATCGGCCTGACCACCGCGGCCCATCGCTCCTGCCTCGGCACCACCGCGTACTGGATCGAACTCGACGACCCGGTGGTCGCCGAACGCATCGCCGTGCGGCCCGCGCACGCGGTGAGCTACGCCGACCGGGTCCGCCCGATCGACGAACGTCACCCTGCCTACGTCATCTACACCTCCGGCTCCACCGGCAAGCCCAAGGGCGTCGTGGTGACCCATGCCGGCCTGGCCACGCTGGTAGCCGCCGAGCGCGAACACTTCGGCGTGGAACCGGATTCGCGCGTGCTGCATGTTTGCTCGCCGAACTTCGACGTGTCGGTGCTCGAGCTGCTGCTGCCCTTCGGCGTCGGTGCCACGCTGGTGATCTCGCCGCCGCGGGTGTTCGGCGGTTTCGAACTGTCGGACCTGCTGCGCCGCGAGCGCATCACCCACCTGCTGATCACCCCGGGCGCGCTCGAGTCCGTCGATCCGGCCGGGCTGCCGGATCTGGCGACCGTGATCGTCGCGGGCGACCGGTTCGGTCCCGAGCTCGTCGGCCGCTGGGCGACCGGTGGGCGTACGTTCTACAACGGCTACGGGCCCACCGAGGCCACGATCCTGGCCACCAGCACCGCGCCGCTGCGGGCGCACGCGCCGATCACCATCGGCACCGCGGTGCCGGGCATGGGTCTGTACGTGCTCGACGCGCGGTTGCGACCGGTGCCCGCCGGGGTGGTCGGCGAGCTGTACCTGTCCGGTCCCGCGCTGGCACAGGGGTATCTGGGCAGGCCGGGGCTCACCGCCGAACGTTTCGTCGCCTCGCCGTTCGGGCCGGGCAGGCTGTACCGCACCGGCGATCTGGTCCGCCGCTACGAACACGACGGCACGCTGGAATACCTGGGCCGCACCGATTTCCAGGTGAAGGTGCGTGGCTTCCGGATCGAGCTGGGCGAGATCGACAACGCGCTCACCGCGCACCCCGATCTCGACTACGCGGTGACGCTGGGCAAGACGATGCCGTCGGGCGCGACGGCGCTGGTCGCCTATGTGCTGCCGCGCGTCGGCCACACGGTCGATACCGGGGCGCTGGCGGAGTTCCTCGCGGAAACGTTGCCCGCGTACATGATTCCGTCGGTGATCATGGTGCTCGCCGCGGTGCCGCTGACCCCGGTCGGCAAGCTCGATCGCGCCGCGCTGCCGACGCCGGTGTTCGCCGCGCGCGGCTTCCGCGCGCCCGCCACCCCGGCCGAACAGGTGGTGGCCGATGTGTTCGCCGCGCTGTTGCTGCGCGACGGCGCGGGCCGGGTCGGCGCCGACGACGACTTCTTCGAACTGGGTGGCGACTCGCTGCTCGCCGCCCAGGCGGTAGCCCGCATCGGCGCCGCGCTGGATGTGCGGGTGCCGGTCCAGGCGGTCTTCGAGGCGCCGACCGTCGCCGGTCTGGCCAATCGCGCCGAGCAGCAACGACTGTCGGCGCACGCGCTGCCGTTGACGCCGCGTCCGCGCCCCGAACTGATCCCGCTGTCCTACGCCCAGCAGCGGATGTGGTTCCTCAACCGCTTCGACCCCGCGTCGGCGGTGGACAACATCCCGGTCGCGGTCCGGCTCTCCGGTCGCCTCGACCTGCCCGCCCTGCGCGCCGCGATCGCCGACCTGGTCGCCCGCCACGAAGTTCTTCGCACGGTCTATCCGGTGTCCGGCGGTGTCGGTTCCGAGGGCTACGGCGCGGTGCTCGACGGCGAGGGCCACCAGCTGGTGCTGGCGGCGGGCGATCCGGCCGCGATGCCCGAGTTCGACGTGGTCGAGGTGGCCGAGGACGAGCTCACCGAGGCGATCGGCGCCGCGGCGCTGACCGGCTTCGACGTCACGGCCGGTCCGCCGGTGCGGGTTCGGGTGCTGGCGATCTCGGACAGCGAGCACGTCGTCGTGTGCGTGGTGCACCACATCGCCGCCGACGGATTCTCCTTCGCGCCGCTGACCAGGGATCTGCTCACCGCCTACGCCGAACGGCGCGGTGGCGGCGCGCCACAGTGGCCGCCGCTGCCGGTGCAGTACGTCGACTACACGCTGTGGCAGCGCGAACTGCTCGGCGTCGAGAACGACCCGAGTTCGCTGCTCGCCGCGCAACTGGCCTTCTGGCGAAAGACCCTGTCCGGTCTGCCCGAACAGCTCGAACTGCCCACCGACCGCCCGCGTCCGGTTGTCTCGAGCCGGGCGGGCGGCTCGCTGAGCATTCAGGTGCCCGCCTCGGTCCACGCCGGCCTGTCCGCGCTGGCCCGCGAGCACAACGCCACGCTGTTCATGGTCGTGCACACCGCGCTGGCCATGCTGCTGGCCCGGCTCTCCGGCACCCGCGACATCGCGATCGGCACCCCGGTCGCCGGCCGCGGTGAGCAGGCACTCGACGAGCTGATCGGCATGTTCGTCAACACCCTTGTCCTGCGCACCGAGGTGAATCCGGCGGCGAACTTCGCCGAGTTGCTCACCGAGGTCCGATCCCGCGATCTCGCGGCCTTCGGACATGCCGACGTGCCGTTCGAGCGGCTCGTCGAGCTGTTGGAGCCGGTGCGTTCGACCGCGCGGCACCCGCTGTTCCAGGTGATGCTGACCTTCCAGAACCTGGCCCGCTCCGACCTCGCACTGCCCGGCCTCGCTGTGTCCGCCGCCGATTTCGCGGTGCCGCTGGCGAAGTTCGACCTGCAGGTGGAACTCGCCGAACACATCGGCATCGACGGCGCGGCGCAGGGCATGGCGGCCACATTCGTCTACGCCACAGATCTCTTCGACCGCGCCACGGTCGCCGACTTCGCCGACCGCTGGACGCGGGTCCTCGCCGCGGTGGTGGCCGATCCGGCCAAGCCCGTGGGCGATATCGACGTGCTCGCACCGGGTGAGCGTGAACTCGTGCTGCGCGAGGGTAATTCGCCCGGGATCGCGGTTCCCGAGGTGACCCTCGCCGACCTGATCATCGCCCAGGCGCGACAGCGGCCCGAGGCGATCGCGATCAGGGCGGGGGAGCGGTCCATCACGTTCGCCGATCTCCTCGGCCGGGCGTCGGCGCTGGCGCGCGCGCTCATCGCGCAGGGCGCGGGCCCGGAAACCCTGGTGGCCGTTGCCGTCCCGCGCACCGAGGAGCTCCCGGTCGCGTTGCTCGCGGTGCTGTTGTCGGGCGCGGGCTATCTGCCGATCGACTCCGGATACCCGGCGCAGCGCCTCGGCTACATCATCGCCGACGCGAAACCCGCTGTTCTGCTGTCGAGTTCGGCGGAGCACGAACTGCTCGCGCCCCTCGCGAATCTGCCCGTGGTGTTGCTCGACGAGCAACCCGCGTACTCCGACGCACCCCTGCATCCCGGCGAACGCCGCGCGGCGCTGTTCCCCGATCACCTGGCGTACGTCATCTACACCTCGGGTTCCACCGGCCTGCCCAAGGGCGTCGGCGTGACCCATCGCAATGTGCTCGAGCTGTTCGCCAACACCCAGCTGCTGTTCGCCTTCGACGAGGACGACGTGTGGACGGTGTTCCACTCCTTCGCCTTCGACTTCTCGATCTGGGAACTGTGGTGCGCGCTGGCAGGCGGCTCGTCGGTCGTCGTCGTCGACCACCTGACCTCCCGGTCGCCGATCGAATTCCGCGAGCTGCTGGCCAGAGAACACGTGACGGTGCTGAGCCAGACCCCCACGGCCTTCGCGCAACTCGACGAAGCAGATCGCGCCGCACAGGCCGCGGGCGCCACACCGCTGCCACTGCGCTATGTGGTCTTCGGCGGCGAGGCCCTCGACCCCCGCAAGCTCAACCGCTGGTACGACCGGTACGGCAACGGCCATGGCGCACCCGAACTCGTCAACATGTACGGCATCACCGAGACTACGGTCCATGTCTCGCACCAGGTCCTGACCTCGCGGACGGCGGAGATCGTGGCCGACCGGGCAGACGTCGGGGGAGCGGACGCGGCGGTGGAGCGGCGCGAGGATGCCGCCGAACTGCCCGGCAGCCTCATCGGCCGCGCACTGCCGGGGCTGTCGGTGGTGGTCCTCGACGACCGGCTGCGCCCGGTGCCCTTCGGCGTCGCGGGTGAGCTCTACATCGCGGGCAACCAACTCTCGCGCGGTTACCTCGGCAAGCCGGGCCTCACCGCCACCCGCTTCGTCGCCGATCCGTTCGGCGAACCCGGTGCGCGCCGCTATCGCTCCGGTGATCTCGGCCGCTGGATCGGTTTCCGCGGCACCCCCACCCTCGAATACGGCGGCCGCGGCGACCAACAGGTCCAGTTGCGTGGTTTCCGCATCGAACCGGGTGAGATCGAGGCCGCCCTGCTCCGGGTTCCCGGCGTCGGTCAGTCCGCGGTCATCGTGCGCGCCGACGAGCACGCCGGTGACCGCCTGATCGCCTATGTCGTCCCGGCGACAGATGTCGTCGAGCCCGATGTCGCGGGTCCGAAGAGCCCGGTCGGAGCACGCTTCGAACGTGGCGGTGCGGGCTTCGCCGACGACGACTCCGGGCCTCGCGTGGCCACGGCACTCGACCCGGTGCGGGTGCGCGCCGCCGTCGCCGACTTCCTCACCGGCTACATGGTTCCCGACGCGGTCGTGGTGGTCCCCGAACTGCCGATGACCACCAACGGCAAGCTCGACCGGGCGGCCCTGCCCGCGCCGGAGTTCACCGCCGCCACCACCTTCCGGCCGCCGACCACTCCCATCGAACTCAGCGTCGCCGAGGTCTTCGCCGCCCTGCTCGGCGTGCCCGAGATCGGCCTCGACGACAACTTCTTCGACCGTGGCGGCAACTCGCTGCTCGCCACCAGGGCCATCGCCCGCATCGACCAGGCGCTCAGCACCGACCTGGTGGTACGTGACCTGTTCGAGGCGCCGACCGTGGGCTCGCTCGCCGCGCGCGTGCGCCCGGGCTCGGTGACCGCGCCACGACCGCCGCTGATCCCGGCGCAGGATCGAGGCGTCATTCCGCTCTCGCCCGCGCAGCAGCGGATGTGGTTGCTCAACCGCATCGATCCCGACTCGCCGGCGTACAACATCCCGCTGGTCCTGCGGCTGCGCGGCGCGCTCGACACCTCGGCCCTGCGCTACGCCGTCGCCGATGTGCTCGAACGGCACGAGGCGCTGCGTACCCGTTTCCCGGCCGACGACGCCGAAGCTGTTCCGTACCAGGAGATCCTGCCCGTGAGCGCGGTGTTGCCCACCGGCCTCGCGCTGGAGGAGTGCGACGATCCGCGCGAACGGGTGATCCGCTTGCTCTCCGGTGGTTTCGACGTCGCCGAGCGAGTTCCCCTGCGCGCCGGACTGTTCACGGCCCGCGCCGACGATCCGCTCGCGGAGGAGGAATATGTGCTCGCCGTGGTGGTGCAGCACATCATCGCCGACGGCGCCTCCCTGGCTCCGCTGGCGCGCGACCTCGTGATCGCCTACCGGGCCCGCGTCGAAGGCCGCTCGCCCGCCTGGGCGCCACTGCCCGTGCAGTACGCCGACTACGCGCTGTGGCAGCGCGAGGTGCTCGGCGCGGAATCCGACGAGAATTCCACCGCCGCGCGGCAGCTGGAATTCTGGCGGCACACCCTGTCCGGACATCTCGGCACGGTGGAACTCCCGCACGACCATCCCCGCCCCTCGCACGCCTCGCTGCGCGGCGCCGACGTGAGCATCACGCTGCCCGCCGACGTGCATGTCGGCCTCGCCGAGATCGCCCGCAGGCACAACGCCTCGCTGTTCATGGTGGTGCACGCGGCACTGGCGGTATTGCTCGCGCGGATCTCGGGCAGCACCGATATCGCGATCGGCACCCCGATCGCCGGGCGCGGCGAGCCCGAACTCGACGATCTGGTCGGCATGTTCGTCAACACCTTGACCCTGCGCACCGAAGTGGACCCGCGCCGAGGATTCGACGAATTGGTCAGCGCCGCACGCGAAGTCGGCCTCGCCGCGTTCGCCAACGCCGACCTGCCGTTCGAGCGAGTCGTCGAGGAGGTGGCCCCGACCGGCACCGTGTCGCACAACCCGCTGTTCCAGGTGGTGCTCTCGTTCCACAACAACGAGACACCCGTGCTGCGCCTGCCCGGGCTCACCATCGAGGCGATGGACCTCGCGGCCCGGCCCGCCAAGTTCGACCTCCAGGTCAATGTCGAACCGCGCCTGTCGGCGACCGGCGAACCCGACGAGATCGGCGTCGTCTTCACCTACGCCACCGACCTTTTCGACGAGCACACCGTCGCGGCCTTCGCGCGCGGGCTCACCGAGATCGTCACCGCGGTAGCCGCCGATCCCACGGTGCGAGTCGGCGATATCGACCTGCGTGATGCCAGAGAACGTGAACGCGAACTGACCGCCGCGGCCTATGCGCCCCCGCCGTCGGCCAACGGCGCCGCGCTGGCGCAGGAACTGGCCTCGGCGGTGGAGGAGGACCCGGACGCGCCCGCTCTCGATTTGGGTGGATCCGAGATCGCCTATGCCGAATTCGACGCCCGTTCTTCGCAATTGGCTCGCTCGCTGATCGCCCGCGGCGCCGGGCCCGGCACCGGAGTCGCGGTGCGACTCGACCGCGGGGTCGATGCGGCGATCGCGACCTGGGCGGTACTCAAGGCCGGCGCCGCGGTGGTGCCGCTGATGACGATGAACGCGCGCCTGCCGGGCAGCCTCGAGGTGAAGCTCGGCCTGACCATCGACATTCTCGACGCACCCGACGGCCTGGACTGGTACGACCTCGCCGACCCGGCACTGCGCGCCGAACTGGCCGCGGAATCGCCGCGCCCGATCGGCTACGCCCATCGCACCCGCGCGCTGCGCGGCGACGACGTGGCGTTCGTCGGCGGTGGCCGCACGCTGAGCTACGACGAGTTGGCGACCGCGGCCGAGCAGGTGGCCGAGCGCACCGGGCTCAACTTCGAATCGCGCACGCGAGCGGCGGGCCGACCGGATTCGGTGGCGGGCGTGCTCGAGATCGTCGCGGCCGCGATCGCGGGTGCGACGCTGGTGATGGGGGCAGACCAGGGGGGTGCGGACGAGGTGAGCCACGTGTTCACCGAGGCCGCGGTGGCCGTTGCCGAGCCCGGCGACGGGACCGGTGCGACGATTGTCGCGCTCAGTGAGATGATCGGCAACGCCGGGCAGCCGCACGAGCGGCGCACGGTAGTCGGGATGGATGGATAGGTGGAACGAACACTGGCTGGTCCGCGCGCGGTGCGGATGAGTGGCAGTGCGCGTCGATATCGGTACGAGGTGTGCATGACCGGGCAACGGCAAGTCGACTCCGTCGATCGGACGGAACTGTCGTGACCCGGGCGAACCGGGCGTCTGGCGCCCGCGCCCGGCAGCGCGGGAAGTCGCTGCCGCAACTGCTGTCCGTGGCCGTGGAGTCGAACCCGAGCGGGCTCGCGCTCTCCTGGGACGACGGTGTGTCTGCGCCGGTGCGCTGGACCTACGCCGAGCTCGACGAACGTTCCAACCGCCTGGCGCGGCTGCTGATCGCCCGCGGTGTCGGTCCGGAGGACGTGGTGGCCGTCGGCATCCCGCGTTCGCCGGAGTCGGTGCTGGCGATGTGGGCGGTGACCAAGACCGGTGCGGCGTTCCTGCCGGTGGACCCGAACTATCCGCCTGCCCGCGTGAGCCACATGCTCGGCGATTCCGGTGCGGTGCTCGGCGTCGCGGTCGGTGCGGCGGTGGACCGGTTGCCGGGTGCGCTCGATTGGCTGTGCCTCGACGACGACAGCGTGCGTCGCGCCACCGACGATCAGTCCGGCGATCCGGTGACCTTCGCCGACCGGGTGCGCCCGCTGCGGCTGCAGCACCCCGCCTACGTGGTGTACACCTCCGGTTCCACCGGCCTGCCAAAGGGCGTTGTGGTGACGCACGCCGGGCTGGCCGGGTACTGCGCCGAGCAGCGCGCGCATTACGCGATCGAGCCGACCTCGCGCACCCTGCACTTCGCGTCGCCCTCGTTCGACGCGGCGGTGCTCGAACTGCTGATGGCGGTGGGCGCCGGGGCCGCGATGGTGCTCGTACCCGCGGGCATTCTCGGCGGCGCCGAGCTGGCCGATGTGCTGCGTCGCGAGGCCGTGACGCACATGTTCATCACCACTGCCGCGCTGGCCTCGCTCGATCCGGCCGGGCTGGACGCGCTGACGGTGGTCACGACCGGTGGCGAGGCCTGCCCGCCGGACCTGATCCGACGCTGGGCAACGGAGTCGCGCCGGTTCCACGACTGCTACGGACCGACCGAGACCACCATCGTGACGAATATCAGCGCGCCGCTGGTGGTCGGCGACACGATGAATATCGGCGCGCCGCTGCGTGGGGTGACCGAGTACGTGCTCGACGAGCGCCTGGTTCGGGTGCCCGACGGGATGATCGGCGAGCTGTACATCGCGGGCAACGGGTTGGCGCGCGGCTATCACCGTCAGCCTGGATTGACCGCGGCGCGTTTCGTGGTCGATCCCTTCGCCGGGGCCGACGGGCGGATGTATCGCACCGGCGACCTGGTGCGTCGCCGGGTGGACGGTGCGATCGAGTTCGTGGGGCGCAACGACTTCCAGGTGAAGGTGCGCGGGTTCCGGATCGAGCTCGGTGAGATCGATACCGTGCTGACCGCGCACGACACCGTCGACTTCGCCGTGACCATCGGACACGAACTCGACAACGGCACCACGATTCTCGCCGCCTACGTGCACGCCGCACCCGGCGCGCGCATCGACACCGACCAGCTGTTCGAGCACGCGAGAACCGGTCTGCCCGCGCATATGGTGCCGACCGCGCTGACCGTGCTCGACGCCATCCCTTTGACTCCCGTCGGCAAACTCGATCGGGCCGCGCTGCCCGCGCCGACTCTGCGGGCCGAGGAATTCCGCGCGCCCTCGGGGGCGATGGAAGAGCTGGTGGCCCACATCTTCACCGAGTTGCTCGCGCCGGAGAACCCGGTGGGCGCCGATGACGACTTCTTCGCTCTCGGCGGCAATTCGCTGCTCGCCACACGCGCGGCGGCGCGCCTCGGGGCGGAGCTGTCGGCACGGGTACCCGCGGGCCACGTCTTCGAAAGTCCCACTGTCGCGGGGCTCGCCACGCTGCTCGAGCCGCTGAAGGGTGCGGGCGGGCACGCGCCTCTGGCACCGCGCGAGCGTCCCGACCTGATCCCGCTCTCGCCCGCGCAACAGCGAATGTGGTTCCTCAACCAATTCGATCCGAATTCCACGGCCGAGACCATCCCGTTCGCGCTGCGACTGTCCGGACCGTTCGATCCTCGCGCGCTGCACGCGGCGCTGTCGGACCTGGTCGGTCGGCACGAATCGCTGCGCACGTGGTACCCGGTCTACAACGCCGACGAGCGTGAGCGTGGTGCGCACGCGGGCGAATACGGTGCTGTGGTCGACGGCGTCGGCCATCAGGTCGTCCTGCCGATGGCCGAGGCCGTCCCCGATGTGCTGGTCGACTCGCTCACCGAGGACGACCTGCCGCTGTGGCTGGCGGAATTCGCCGCTACCGGGTTCGACGTCGCCGCTGGGGTGCCGTTCCGGGTGGCGTTGGCCGAGCTGGGGCCGAACGACCACGTGCTCGCCGTTGCCCTGCACCACATCACCGCCGACGGCGCCTCGGTGGCGCCGCTGCTGCGCGACCTGCTCGGCGCCTACCTGGCGCGTCGCAACCGCTCGCGACCCAGGTGGCAGCCGCTGCCGGTGCAGTACGCCGACTACACGCTCTGGCATCGCGAGCTGCTCGGCTCCGAAGAGGATCCGGATTCGGTCGCCACCGCGCAGATCTCGCACTGGCGCAGCGCGCTCGCGGGTCTGCCCGACCGCCTCGACCTGCCCACCGATCGCCCTCGCCCGCCCGTGTTCACCGGCCGCGGCGCCGAATTCGGCTTCCGGATCCCGGCGCCGGTGCACACCGCGCTCGCCGCGCTCGCCCAGCGCAGCGGCACCTCCGAATTCATGGTCGTACACGCGGCTTTCGCGGTGCTGCTCGGTCGGGTCGCGCACACCGACGACATCGCCATCGGTACCCCGGTGGCCGGGCGCGGCGCCCGCGAACTCGACGACCTGATCGGCATGTTCGTCAACACGCTGGTGCTGCGCTCACACCTCGATCCGCGAGCGAGTTTCGCCGAACTGCTGCGCGCGACCAAACGCGCCGACCTCGCCGCTTTCGCCCACGCGGACCTGCCGTTCGAGCGCCTGGTCGAATTGCTCGATCCGGTTCGCTCGCAGGCCCATCACCCGCTGTTCCAGGTTGCCCTGTTCTTCCAGAACCTGGACCTGCCGAACCTGCGACTACCCGGGCTCGACGCCACACCGGTCGAATTCGGTGGTGCGGTGGCACGTTTCGACCTGCAGCTCACCATCGTGCCCGGCGCCGATCCGACCGAGCCGATGGCCGCGTCGTTCAACTACGCCACCGATCTGTTCGACGCCGAGACCATCGAATCCCTGGCGGCCCGGTTCACCCATCTGCTCGACGCGGTCGCCACCGACGCCGATATCGCGATCGCCGACATCGATCTGCTCACCGAGGCCGAGCGCGAGCAGACCCTCGTGAGCTGGAACGACACTCGTCATCCGGTGCCGCCGGAACCGATGCTCGACGCGTATCGCCGTGCGGTGCAGATACATCCGGACGCCACCGCGCTCGTCTACGCGGACACGGAGCTGACCTACCGGCAGTTCGACCAGCGCGTGAACGCCCTCGCCCGGGTGCTGATCGAGCAGGGCGTCGGTCCCGAAAGCCTTGTCGGCCTGGCCATCCGGCGCTCGCCCGAACTGGTGATCGGCATGTACGCGGTGCTCACCGCGGGCGGCGCCTATGTGCCGCTCGACCCCGACCACCCGGCCGAGCGCATCGCCTACATCCTCGACACCGCCCGGCCCGCCTGCGTACTGAGCACCCGCGCCGACGTCATCGCGGTCCCCGACGGCACCCCGCTGCTGGTGCTCGACGATCTCGATGTCGCCGCCGTGCCCGGTGATCCGGTCCTGCCCTCGGAATTGCGCGCGCCGCTACGCCCCGAGAACCCGGCCTACGTCATCTTCACCTCGGGTTCCACCGGCAAGCCCAAGGGCGTCGCGATCTCGCACGCCGCCATCCACAACCAGCTGGTGTGGATGCTGGCGAAGTACCCGCTCGCGCTGGGTGATGTGTACCTGCAGAAGACCGCGACCACCTTCGACGTGTCGCTGTGGGGCTATTTCATGCCGCTGCGCGTCGGCGCGAAACTGGTGCTGGCCACCCCGGACGGCCATCGCGACCCCGCCTATCTGATCGACCTGATCGGCAAGCACAAGGTCACCGTCACCGACTTCGTCCCGTCGATGCTCACGATGTTCGCCGCCCAGGCAGCGGCCGACGACCCGGACGCCGGGCCCGCGGGCCACGCCGACCTGGAGTCGCTGCGCGAGGTCTTCGTCATCGGCGAGGCGCTGCCCGCGGAGACCGTCGATGCCATGGCCGCGGTCAGCTCGGCCAGGTTGCACAACCTGTACGGTCCGACCGAAGCCGCCGTCTCGGTGACCTACTGGCCCGCCCGCCCGGGTGAGCGCTCGGTGCCGATCGGTCTGCCGCAGTGGAACTCCAGTGTCTATGTCCTCGACGAGCGGTTGCGGCCGGTGCCCCCCGGTATCGCGGGAGAGCTCTATCTCGCGGGGGATCAGCTCGCCCGCGGTTACCTCGCGCGGCCCGGCCTCACCGCCGATCGCTTCGTCGCCGATCCCTTCGCCTCGGTGTCCGGCAGCGGGTCCGAAGGGGTGCACGCGCCGGGCCCTGTGCGGGGCGCGCGCATGTACCGGACCGGCGACCTGGTGGTGTGGCGACGGCCCACCTCGAATGCCCCGCACCGACTGGACTACCTGGGGCGCATCGACTTCCAGGTGAAGTTCCGTGGTCAGCGGATCGAGCTCGGCGAGATCGAGACCGCGCTGTTGGCGCACGAATCCGTCAGCCAGGCAGTGGCATTGGTCGTCGCGACCGAGCTGGGCGACCAGCTGGTCGCCTACGTGGTGCCCGCCCACGGCCACGGCGCCGAGCCCGACCGGCTGCGGGCCGCTGTCTCCAAAACCCTTCCGGTCTATATGGTTCCGGCGTCGATCACCGTGCTCGGCGAGCTGCCGCTCAACCCCAGCGGCAAGCTCGACCGCAAGGCGCTGCCCGCGCCGAGCTTCACCGCGCGGGCGTTCCGCGCGCCGAGCACCACCCAGGAACGGCTCGTCGCCGGTCTGTTCGGCGAGGTCCTCGGCCGCAGCGATATCGGCGCCGACGACGACTTCTTCGCCCTCGGCGGCAACTCGCTGATCGCCACCCGCCTGGTCGCCCGGCTCGGCGCCGCCACCGGTGGCCGAGTCGCCGTGCGCACGCTCTTCGAAACCCCCACCGTCGCCGCGCTCGCCGCTGTCCTCGGCTCCGATGTGGTGGCGGAACCGACCTCTGGACTGGGCACCCTGCCCCGCCCCGATGTGCTGCCCCTCTCGCCCGCCCAGCGCCGCATGTGGTTCCTCAACCGCTTCGACCAGGGCGCCGACGACGGAGCCGCCGCCTACAACCTTCCCTTCGCGCTCCGCCTGACCGGCACCCTCGACGTGCCCGCCCTCACCGACGCCCTGCGCGACGTGTTGGCCCGCCACGAGGTGCTGCGCACGATCTACCCCGACACCGCCGACGGACCGATCCAGCAGATCCTGCCGGTCGACGCGGTGGACCTCGACGTCACCGTGCACCGGATCGGTGCCGACCACGCGACAGCACAGGTGGCCGCACTCGCGTCGACCGCGTTCGACGTGACGACCGAGGTTCCGCTGCGGGTCCGGCTGCTCGACATCACCGGCAGCGGACCCGACGCACCCACCGAGCACGTGCTCGCCGTGGTGGTGCACCACATCGCCGCCGACGCCTCGTCGATGGCGCCGCTGGTGCGCGACGTGACCACCGCCTACCTCGCCCGCACCGCGGGTCATGCCCCGGATCGGCCGCCGCTGCCGGTGCAGTACGCCGACTACGCGCTGTGGCAGTTGGACCGGCTCGGCGCCGAGGACGACACGGATTCCGCCGGGGCACAGCAGCTCTCGTTCTGGCGTTCCGAACTCGCGGACCTGCCGGATCTGCTGGAACTGCCTGCCGACTACCCACGGCCCGCGGTCGCCTCCCTCGTGGGCGGCCGGGTGCCGGTGCGCATCGGCGCCGAGACCCACGCCGCGCTCACCCGGATCGCACGGGAGAGTGGCGCGACCGTGTTCATGGTGTTGCACACCGCCTTCGCGGTGCTGCTGGCGCGGTTGGCCGGCGCCGCCGATGTCGCGGTGGGCACTCCCGTCGCCGGACGCGGTGAGCGTGAACTCGATGATCTGATCGGCATGTTCGTCAACACCGTCGTGTTGCGCACCCGCTACGACGGTGGCGCCACCTTCGCCGAACTGCTCGCCGCCCAGCGCGCGAGCGATCTCGCCGCGTTCGCCGCCGCTGACATCCCGTTCGAGCGGCTGGTCGAGGTGCTCGATCCGCCGCGCTCCACCGCACGTCATCCGCTGTTCCAGGTGGGTCTTTCCTTCCAGAACGTGGACCGCGCCGCACTGGAGCTGCCTGGATTGCGGATCGCGCCGGTGTCCGCGGAACTGGCTGTGTCGCAATTCGATCTGCATCTGATCGTCGGCGACGGGTACGACGAGGACGGCGCGCCCACCGGTATCGAGGGCTTCTTCACCTACGCCACCGATCTCTTCGACGCGGCGACGGTGACAGCCTTCGCCGACCGGCTCGCGCTGGTACTCGACGCCGTGGTGCGCGAGCCCGCCGTGGTGGTGGGCGATATCGAGCTGCGAACGGCCGCCGAGCGGGCCTCCGAAACAGTCAGCGGGGCAGCGGATCTCGCTGTGCCCGGTGGCACGCTCGCCGAGCTGCCGCTGGTCGCCCGGCCCGAGGCCGTCGCGCTGGTGGCCGATCTGCCGGAGGGCCGCCTCGAGCTCACCTACGCCGAGTTCGAATCACGGGTGAACAGACTCGCGCGCCACCTGATCTCCATCGGGGTCGGCCCGGAATCGCTGGTCGCCCTCGCCCTGCCGCGTTCGATCGATCTCGTGGTCGCGATGTACGCGGTGACCAGGTCCGGCGGCGCCTACGTGCCCATCGACCCCGATCAGCCCGCCGATCGCACCGACTACATCCTGCACACCGCCGCCCCGATCTGCGTGCTCACCAAGGGCTTCCGCACCGATGCCGCCCCGGTGGTGCGGGTCGACCACCCGGTGATCGCCTCCGCCGATCCGCGCCCGATCACCGACGCCGACCGCCGCGCGCCGCTGCACCCGGAGAACACCGCCTACGTCATCTTCACCTCCGGCTCCACCGGTCGCCCCAAGGGCGTGGCGGTGCCGCACGCGGCGGTGGTCAATCAGTTGCAGTGGCTCCGTGGTGAATTCGGTACGACCGCCGCCGATGCCTTCCTGTTGAAGACCCCCGCCACCTTCGACCTGTCGGTCTGGGAATTCTGGTCCGCCGCCGTCTGTGGCGGCCGTCTGGTGATCGCCGCCCCCGACGGCCACCGCGACCCCGCCTACCTGGATGCCCTGATCACCGACGCGGGCGTCACCACCCTGACCGCCGTGCCCTCCCTGCTCGAGGCGCTGTCGGGCTACTGGGAGTCGCATTCGCACGACGAGAACGGCGCCGGGCTGACGGGTTCGGGGCGCGTCGGTGCCTTGGCCCGCATCCTCGCGATCGGCGAATCCCTGCCCGCCACACTGGCCCAGCGCCTGCTGAAGGCCCTGCCGGGCACCAGGATCGACAACCTGTACGGTCCCACCGAGGCCGCCGTCTCGATCACCGATCACCGGGTCACCGCTGCCGACGTACTGACCGTTCCGATCGGCGGTCCCGAATGGAACAGCCGGGTCTACGTCCTCGACGAGCGCCTACGCCCCGTCGCCCCCGGCATCAGGGGCGAGCTGTACCTCGGCGGCATCCAGCTGGCTCGCGGCTACCTGCGCAAGGCGGCCCTGACCGCCGAACGTTTCGTCGCTGACCCGTTCGAGTCCGGCGCGCGTATGTACCGCACCGGCGACCTCGTCGCCCGTGCAGCGGGCGGTGAGCTGGTCTACCTGGGCCGCAGTGACTTCCAGGTGAAGGTCCGTGGATTCCGGGTGGAGCCCGGTGAGGTGGAAGCCGTCCTGCTCGGGCTGCCCGAGGTGACGCAGGCCGCGGTGCTGGCCCGCACCGACCCGCACTTCGGTGATCGGTTGGTCGCCTATGTGGTCGGCACGGATCTCGATGTCGCGCAGCTGAAGTCCACGCTGCGAGACAAGCTGCCGACCTATCTGGTCCCCGACGCCTTCGTCGCGCTCGAGGAGTTGCCCTACACCGTCAACGGCAAGCTGGATCGAAAGGCATTGCCCGCGCCGGTCTTCGAGGCCGCCGCCTTCCGTGCCCCCGCGACCCACACCGAACAGCTGGTCGCGGAGGTCTACGGCGAGATCCTCGGCGTCGCCTCCGTCGGCGCCGACGACGACTTCTTCGCCCTCGGCGGCAACTCGCTGCTCGCCACCAGGGCCGCGGCCCGGATCGGGACGGCGCTCGATCGCGCGGTCGGGGTCCGGCTGCTGTTCGAAGCGCCGAAGGTCGCCGATCTCGCACTGCGCGTGCACCGATCGGACGAGGCGACCGCGCCGCGCCTGCTCGCCGGGCCACGCCCGCAGCGGGTGCCGTTGTCGCTGGCACAGCAGCGGATGTGGCTGCTCAACCGGCTCGATCCCGACGCGACCGTCTACAACATCCCGGCCGCGATCCGCCTCACCGGCGCCCTCGATCTGACCGCCCTCAGCCTCGCCGTCGCCGACCTGTTCGCCCGGCACGAGGTCCTGCGCACCCGCTATCCGGCGCGCGGGGACGTGCCGATCCAGGATGTGCTCGCGCCCGACGCGGTCCGCGTCGACCTGACACCGGTCGAGGTGGCCGGCGACGAGCTCACCGACGAGGTGCGCCGGACCGTCACCGCCGGATTCGACGTCACCGCCGCGCCGCCGGTCCGGTTGCGGCTGCTGCGCCTGGGCGCCGACGACCACGTCCTGGTGTTCGTCGCCCACCACATCAGCGCGGACGGGTTCTCCATGGGCCCGCTCACCCGCGACCTCGTCCTCGCCTACACCGCGCGCACAGCGGGCTCGCCGCCCGCGTGGTCGCCGCTGCCGCTGCAATACGCCGATTACGCGGTGTGGCAACGAGACGCCCTCGGTGACGAAGCGGACCCCACCTCCACGGCCGCCGCCCAGCTGGCCTACTGGCACGACGAGCTCGCCGGGCTGCCCGAGGAAATCGCGCTGCCCGCCGACCGGCCACGCCCGGCGGTCCAGTCGTTCGCGGGCGCCATCAGCACCTTCGAGATCGACGCCGGCCTCCACGCCGAACTGGCCGGACTTGCCCGCGCGCAAGGGGTCACGGTGTTCATGGTCGTGCAGGCCGCGCTCGCGGTACTGCTCGCCAGGCTCAGCGGCACCGACGACGTCGCCATCGGCACCCCGATCGCGGGCCGTGGCGCGCGTGAGCTCGACGACCTGGTCGGCATGTTCGTCAACACCCTGGTGCTGCGCAGCCGGATCACCGAGAGCGATCCGTTCACCGCGCTGCTGATCCGGACCCGCGACACCGACCTGCGCGCCTTCGCCCACGCAGACGTCCCGTTCGAGCGGGTGGTCGAGGCGATCCAGCCCGCGCGCTCGGCGGGCAGGCACCCGCTGTTCCAGGTGGCCCTGTCGTTCGAGAACCTCGCCCCGGTGGCCTTCGAACTGCCGGGAATCACGGTGGGGGCGCTCGACGCCCGCACCGCCGAGGCCAAGTTCGACCTGCTGCTCACCGTGCGCGAGCAGCAGGACAACGGCGGCATGTTCGCCGAATTCGGCTACGCGACGGACTTGTTCGACGCCGAGACCGTAGCGAGCTTCGGTCGGCGCTTCGTCCGTCTGCTCGCCGCCGTGGCCGCGGATCCCGACCTCGCCGTGGGCGATATCGACCTGCTCGACCCCGCCGAATTCCGCGCGCAGATCACGTTCGCGGGCCCGGCGGCCGAGCCGGAACGCACCCTCGCGCAGTTGATGGACGATGCGGTGCGCGCCAATCCGAGCGGCATCGCCCTGCGCGGCGGCGGTCGCGGATTCACCTATACCGAACTCGACGCCGCCGCCAACCAGCTCGCGCGCGGTCTCATCGCGCGCGGCGCCGGTCCGGAAGCCGCTGTCGCCGTGGCGATTCGGCGTTCGGTCGAATCGGTGCTCGCGGTGTGGGCGATCGCGCGGACCGGCGCGGTGATCGTGCCGATCGACCCCGGCTACCCCGCCGAGCGGATCAGCCACATGGTCACCGACTCGGGCGCTGTTTTCGGCATCACCCTCGCGGCCGAACTCGCCGGGTTGCCCGCGCTGCCCGGCGACGGCGACTGGGTCGTGCTCGACGATCGGGCGTTCACCGCCGAGATCGCCGGTTGCGCGACCGTCGGCCTGCGCGAAATCGAACTGCTCGCGCCGCCGAACACCGGCAACGCCGCGTACATGATCTATACCTCCGGCTCGACCGGTCTGCCCAAGGGCGTCGTCGTCACCCACGCCGGACTCGCCAACTTCTGCGCCGAGCAGAAGCAGCGCTATCACCTCGACTCCGCTACGCGCGCACTGGCTTTCGCCTCGCCGTCGTTCGACGCGTCCATGCTGGAACTGCTGCTCGCCATCGGCGGCGCGGGCACCCTCGTGGTCGCTCCCGCCGGGTCCGTCGGCGGCACCGAACTCGCCGAGCTGATCCGCACCGAGGGCGTCACCCACACCTTCCTTACCCCCTCGGTTCTGGCCACTCTCGACCCCGACGGTCTCCCCGGTCTGCGCGCCCTGATCGTCGGTGGCGAACACGTCCCCGCCGACCTGACCGCACGCTGGAACACGCTGCCCAAGCGGCATTTCCACAACGGGTACGGACCGACCGAAACCACCGTCATGACCGCCATCAGCGACGCGCTGCGTCCTGGCGATGCCGTCCACATGGGCGGCCCGATCCGCGGCATCAGCGCTCTGATCCTCGACGAACGCCTGCGTCCGGTCCCCGAGGGCGTCACCGGCGAGCTCTATCTCGGCGGTGTGCAACTGGCCCGCGGTTACCACCGGCGTCCGGCGCTGACCGCGTCGCGCTTCGTCGCCGACCCCTTCGGTGATCGGCCCGGTGCCCCCGCGGGCGCACGCCTCTACCGCACCGGCGACCTGGTCCGCCGACGCGGCGATGTTCTCGAGTTCATGGGCCGCAACGACTTCCAGGTCAAGATCCGTGGTCTGCGCATCGAGCTCGGTGAGATCGACGCCGTGCTGGCCGCCGCACCCGGCGTCGCCTGGGTCACCACGCTCGGCCGCGACAACGGCAGCGGTTCGACCATGCTGGTGTCCTACGTCATGGCCGATCAGGGCAGGACTCTCGACACCGCCGAGCTCACCGGGCTCGCCGCGCAGGTACTGCCCGACTACATGGTGCCCGCCGCGATCGTCGTTCTCGACGAGATTCCGCTGACCCCGGTCGGCAAGCTGGATCGGCGCGCGCTGCCGGACCCGGCCGCCGTTCGCGGCGAATACCGCCCGCCACGCACCGCCGCCGAGAAGACCATCGCCCGCGTGATCGGCGATGTTCTCGGCCACGACCGGGTCGGCCTCGACGACGACTTCTTCGCCCTCGGCGGCGACAGCATCACCGCCATCCAGGTGGTGTCGCGGGCCACGACGGCCGGCGTGGTGCTGCGACCGCGCGATCTGTTCGACGCGCGCACCGTCGCCGCGCTGGCCGGACGCGCCGACGTCACCGTCGAACCGGGCGTTCCGTCCGCCACGCTCCCGCTCACCGCGACCGCCGCCCAGCTCACCGAAGCGGGAGCGAGCGCCGTCGAACCCCGTGCCGTGCTGCTCGAGGTGCCGGCCGACTGCCCGGACCAGGCCGTCGCCGCCGCCGCGGCCACGGTGATGAGCCAGCATCCGATGCTGTGGGCGCTGCTCGACCGCACCGGCGAGACCCCGGTGCTGCGCATCCCGCCGCCCGACGAGCGCACCGGCGGCGCCTTCCGCAGGCTCGACACCGAAGACGGTGAGTCCTCGCTGCCCGTCGACGACATCGTCACCGCGGCCGCCGCGGCGCTCGATCCGGACGAGGGGCGCAATATCCACTTCGTGCTCACCGGCGACGCCGGTAGCTCGGCCACCCTGGTCGTCGTCGCGAATGCCCTTGTTCTCGACGAGAATTCGTGGCGGGCAGTGATCGACCAGCTGACCTCGGCCTGGAGTCGCGGCCGGCACGCCGCGCCCGCCGCGCCCGATGCCGGACTCGGTGACCTGGTACGCAGACTCGCCGAGTACCCGTCCACCCAGGCTGCGCGCGTCGAACGTGCGTACTGGCACCGGGCGATCCGCTCCAGGGCGGGCGAATCCGTCGATCTGCACCAGCGCAACCGGGTCTCGCTGAGCATCACCGGTGAGGGCACCACCGCGGTGCGCACGGTCGCCGACGCCTACCGCGCCACCGTGGACGAGGTACTGCTCACCGCCGCCGCGCTGGCGCTGCACACCGGGGCCGACACCGCCGCCGCCCGCGTGATCGGCACGGTGGTGCGGCTGCGCGCCGACCAGCGCCTGCTCGGTCGGCCCGATGCCGAGGACGTGGTCGGCGGGTTCACCACCGACTATCCGCTGGCGCTGCGCCTGGACGGGATCGACGTCGCCGACGCGCTCGTCGGCGGCCCCGCCGCGGGGACGGCCCTGGCCCAGATCAAGGAACTGCGCCGCGCGGTCCCCGCCCACGGCGCCGGTTTCGGCCTGCTCCGCTACCTCGACGCCGAGACCTCCGACAGCGTCCGCACGCTGGACCGCGGCCGATTCGCGGTGCGCATGCGCGACCTGCGCCCGGCGCGCGTACACACCGACGTCGCCACCGACGACCTGGCGCTGGTGCTCACTGTAGACGCCACCGACGACGGATTGGTGGCCCGATTCGACTACGCCACCGCCGTCCTCACCGCGGACGCGGTCAAGACCTTCGCCGAACACTGGATCCGCGCGCTCGGTGGCCTCGCCGAACACGGATTGCGGCCCGGCGCGGGCGGATTCACGCCGTCGGACTTCCCGCTGGTGCGTCTGGGCCAGACCGAGCTGACCCGCCTGGTCCGCCGCTACCCGCTGCTCAGTGATGTCTGGCCGGTGACCCCGCTGCAATCGGGGATGCTGTTCCACGCGCTGCTCGCGGAGAACTCGGTCGACCCCTACATCACCCAGTTCGTCCTCGACCTCGACCCGTCGGTGGATGCCGAACGACTGCACGAGGCGGCCCAGGCCGTGCTCGACCGGCACGACAACCTGCGCGTCGCGTTCGCCACCGACGCCGCGGGCACCCCGCTCCAGGTGGTGCTCGACGACATCGACGTGCCGTGGCGGGCCATCGACGCCGACGACGCCGCCTACCAGCGGATTCGCGCCGCCGACCTGGCCACCCATTTCGACATGGCCGCCGCGCCGCTGCTGCGGTTCACCCTGGTGCGCACCCCCGGGGCCGCGCATCTGCTCGTCACCAGCCATCACATCCTGATCGACGGCTGGTCGACGCCGCTGCTGCTGCAGGAACTGCTCACCGCGTACATGATCGGCGGCCGGAGCAGGCGTCTGCAGAAGGTCGCGCCCTATCGCGACTACCTGGCCTGGCTCGTCGACCAGGATCTCGAAGCCGCCAGGACCGCCTGGCGCACCGCGCTCACCGGCCTGGCCGAGCCCACTCCGCTCGCGCCCGTCGATCAGGGCCGCGAGATCGCGACGGGTACGGGGGAAACCGGCTTCGCGCTCTCGCCCTCGGACACCACCGCGCTGAGCGAGCTCGCCGCGAGCCTCGGCGTCACGGTGAACACCGTGGTCCAGGCGGCGTGGGGTCTGCTCATCGCCCGGCTGGTGGATCGCGACGACGTGGTGTTCGGCGCCACCGTCTCCGGCAGGCCCGCCCAGCTCGCGGGCGTGGAGCGGATGGTCGGGCTGTTCCTCAACGCGATTCCCGTGCGGGTGCGGGTGCGTCCCGGCGATACCGTCGCAGAGTTGCTGCGCAGGCTGCAGGACGATCAGGCCGCGCTGCTCGATCATCACTACCTGGGCCTCGGCGAGATCCAGGAGATCGCGGGCATCGACGCGCTGTTCGATTCGCTCGTCGTGTTCGAGTCGTTCCCGGTCGACCGTGAGGGGCTCGCGCAGGCCGCGTCCGGGTCGGCCGCCGTCACCGGGATGGACGCCGCCAACGGCACCCACTACCCGCTCACTGTGCAGATCGTCGCCGACTCCCAGCTCCGGGTCTCGGTGAAGTACCTGCGCGATGTGTTCGGCGAGGACACCGCGAACGCCATGGCGCAACGCTTCTCGATGCTGCTGGCGAGGTTCATCGCCGGCCCGCAGGCCAGGCTCGCCGAGATCGACGTGCTGCTCGCGGAGGAGCGCGCGACGCTGGCGGCGGTCAATGCCACCGACGCGCCCGAACTGCTCGACGAGGCCACCCTGCTGTCGTTGTTCGACGCTCAGGTCAAGCGCACGCCGGACGCCACCGCGCTGGTCGACGGTGAAACCGTCTACACCTACGCGGAATTCGACGATCGGGTGCGCGCGCTCGCCGCCGGACTTCGGGCCAGGGGAGCCCGGCCGGAGACGCTCGTCGCGGTCGCGATGCGGCGCGGGATCGACCTGGTGACCGCGATCTACGCGGTGCTGCGGACCGGGGCGGCGTACGTGCCGGTCGACCCGGACCATCCGGCCGAGCGGACCGAGCGGGTGCTGGCCGCCGCCGCGCCGATCTGCGTACTCACTACCGGCGGATTCACGACCACCTCGGGCATTCCCGTCGTCGAGATCGACGCTGTGCGTGGCGAAGTGGCCGAGCTGGAGCTGCCGAACGCGGACAATCTCGCCTACGTCATCCACACGTCCGGGTCCACCGGAACGCCCAAGGGCGTCATGCTGACCCACCGACAGCTGGTCAACCAGTTCCGCTGGGCACAGCGCACCTACCCGCACGGCCCCGGCGACGTGGTGCTGCACAAGACCCCGGTCACCTTCGACATCGCCACCTGGGAGTTGTTGTGGCCGTTGCACACCGGCGCCACCGTGGTGATCGCCGCCCCCGACGGGCACCGTGATCCGGACTACCTGGCCGAGGTGATCGCCGAACGCGCCGTCACCACTGTGCATTTCGTGCCGTCGATGCTGGACGCGTTCCTCACCGATCGCGACAGCGGCGCATTCCCCTCGCTGCGTTGGGTCTTCGCGGCGGGCGAGGCGCTGTCGTCCTCGACCGCCCGCCGGTTCGCTCAGGTGGTGCCCGAGGCGACGCTGGTCAACTGGTACGGGCCCGCCGAAGCCACCGTGGTCACCGCGGCGCAGGTCGAAGCCGGGCCCGCCGTGGGTATTCCGATCGGCACGCCGGTCGCGAACACCCGCGTCCACGTGCTCGATCGCCAACTGCGACCGGTCCCGCCGGGGACCGCGGGGGAGCTGTACCTGGAAGGCGTGCAGCTGGCCCGTGGCTACCTCGGCGCTCCCACGCTCACCGCCGAACGCTTCGTCGCCCGTCCCGGTGGCGGCAGGCTCTATCGCACCGGCGACGTCGTGCGCTGGACCTGCGACGAGAGCCTGGAATACCTGGGCCGCAGTGACTTCCAGGTGAAGCTGCGCGGGCAGCGGATCGAACTCGGTGAGGTCGAGGCCGTGCTGCGCGACCATCACAGCGTCCGGCACGCCGCGGTCGCGCTCGTGCACGGCCCGACGGGTGACCGTCTGGTGGGCTACATCGTGCCCGCCGAGGCGCCGGTCGAGGAAGCGCGAGCGTCGGCTCGCCCCGAGGGTTACTCGATCGAAAGCGGCACCACCACTACCGGTTTCGATCAGTCCGCGTTGCTCGCCCATGCCAGGGCGGCGCTCCCGTCGTACATGGTTCCGGCCAGCCTGGTGCTGCTGCCCTCCCTGCCGCTCAACGCCAGCGGCAAGCTCGACCGCAAAGCCCTGCCCGTCCCCGCCTTCACCACCCGCGCCTACCGCCCCCCGACCACGCCGTTGCAGCGTGCGGTCGCCGAGGTGTACGCGGAGGTGCTCGGCGCGGGCAAGGTCGGACTCGACGACGATTTCTTCGAACTCGGCGGCAACTCCCTGGTCGCCACCAAGGCGATCAGCCGATTGCGCACCAGGGTCGGCGCCGAGGTGCGGGTGCAGTGGTTCTTCACCGATGCCACCGTCGCCGCGCTGGCCGAGCGCATCGATGCCACCCAGTCCGCCGGCGGCGAACACGACCTCGCCTCCGACCTCGAATCCGACGACGCCCTCGGTGTCCTGCTGGCCATCCGCAACCGGGTCCCGCACGGCACCGAGGCGGGCGGCGCGCTGTTCTGTATCCACCCGATGTACGGGCTGTCCTGGTGCTATGCCGGTCTGGCGCAGTACATTCCGGCCCGGCGCCCGATCTTCGGCCTCCAGTCGCCCGCGCTCAGCGAGGCGGGCTACCTGCCGGGCACGCTCGCCGAGATGGCACGCCGCTACGCCGCCGAGATCAGGACCCAGCAGCCGCACGGGCCGTACCGGCTCATGGGCTGGTCGCTGGGCGGCGTGCTCGCCCACGCCGTCGCGACCGAACTCCAGGCGGCGGGGGAGCAGGTGTCGCTGCTGGCGATGCTGGATTCGCATCCCGATATCGACGTGCCCGACTTCCACACCGCGGTCCGCGACGCGCTCGCCGAACTCGGCGTCGACATCAGCGCGGCGCTGCCTGCCGCGGGCGTGCGGGAACTCAGCGAGGACGCACTGGCCGCGCTGCACGCGATCATCCCGGCCAACATGGCGGTGCTCACCCCCGAGCGGGTGCGCCGGATCTATCGCAGCGCGGTGCGCTCGGCCGAATTGATCGCCGAACACCGGCCCGCGGTGTTCCGCGGCAAACTCGAGTACTTCAGCGCGCTCGGACACGAGGCGGCAGCGGCGAATTGGGCCCCGTATGTCGACGGCGTGGTGCGTGATCGGCCGGTCGCGGTGGTGCATGATCAGATGACTTCGCCACAGGCGCTGGCCGAGATCGGGCCACGACTGGCGGAGCTGCTCGACGCCGGCGACCGCGCGGCGGGGGCGCGGTGACATTTACGCCGGGGCGCGATGACATTTACGCCGGGGCGCGGTGACATCGACTGTGCCGGTGAGGCATGATGTGACCGCGCTGTTGTAACGATTACCCCTGTTGTAGCTACCGGATAACCCGTAGGGTCTGGCGTGTTGCAACTTCGTGCCCTGCAGGGGAGCACGGACCGAATCGGAATTCGAGACGAAGCGAAGGTGCGAAATTGATGCGTCGGCACACCCGGCGTCGTGGCTCCCGGGCCGCGGCGATGATCGCGGCAACGGCAGTGGCGGCGGGACTGATGTCCGGCATCGGTGCGAGCCCGGCATCGGCTGACCCGATCATCGATTCCAAGAGCCTGCTCGCCAACCCGGTCTCCGAGGACGGCTCCAAGATCGTCAAGGCCGAGGTGAAGGACTCGCGCAGTCTGCGACTGCACGTGTACTCCGCGGCCATGGACCAGAACATCATCGTCGACGTGCAGCGCCCCGCCGACGCCTCGGTCCCGCGTCCCACCCTGTACCTGCTCAACGGTGCGGGCGGCGGCGAGGATTCCGCGTCGTGGGTGGCCAAGACCGACGCGCTCGAGTTCCTCAGTGACAAGAACGTCAACGTCATCCAGCCGATCGGCGGCTCCTGGAGCTACTACACCGACTGGATCAACGACGACCCGGTCGTCGGGCGCAACAAGTGGAAGACCTTCTTCACCGAGGAGCTGCCCCCGCTGGTCGACGGCGCGCTCGGCACCAACGGTGTGAACGCGATCGCGGGCCTGTCCACCTCGGGCACCACCGTGCTCGCGCTGCCGATCGCCAAGCCCGGCCTGTACAAGGCGGCCGCGGCCTACAGCGGTTGCGCGCAGACCTCCGATCCCGTCGGTTCGGAGTTCGTGAAGCTCACGGTCGAGACCTGGGGCGGCGGCAACACCCTGAACATGTGGGGTCCGGAGGGCTCGGCGGAATGGGTCGCGAACGACCCGTACGTGAATGCCGAGGGTTTGCGCGGCGTCGATCTCTACATCTCCACCGGCAACGGCCTGCCCGGCCCGTACGACACCCTCGACGGTCCGTACGCGCTGCCGGGGGCCTACGGCCTGGCCAACCAGATCGTGATCGGTGGCGTCATCGAGGCGGGCACCAACTACTGCACGCACAATCTGGCCAACCGGCTCAACGAACTCGGTATCCCGGCGACCTTCAACTTCCGCCCCAGCGGCACCCACTCCTGGGGCTACTGGAAGGACGAGCTGAAGCTGTCGTGGCCGACGCTGGCTCGCGGACTCGGCCTGTAGACGAATCTTCTCCCGAGCCGCCCCGGTAGCGAGTACGTCGCCGCCGGGGCGGTTCCATTTCTTCGACCTGCCCTCGACGTTTGCGAATTGTGGTTAACTTAGGTTGACTGGTCCAACCTGGTTCGCGTAACGGAAAGTGAGTGCATGGTCGCCGATCGCAGTGAGGCCGAACAGGCCCGCGAGCCGACGACCGCACCTGCCCGCGTCGTGCGCCGCAGGCCGAAGGACCGCAAGATGCAGATCATGCGGGCCGCCGCCCGTGCGTTCAGTGCGCGGGGTTACTACCCGGTCGGCGTGGACGAGATCGCTGCCGAGGTCGGTATCTCCGGGCCCGCGCTGTACCGCCACTTCGCCAACAAATACGCGCTGCTCGTGGCCGCCGCCGAGGAGGGCGCTCGGGGTTTGCGCGATGTCGCCGCCGCGGCCGACGACCCGTCGCTGAGCCCGGAGGCCAGGCTGAACGCGGTGCTCACCGCCGTCGCCGAACGTAATATCGACATCCGCCGCGAGGCCGGGCTCTACCGCTGGGAACGCCGCTATCTCGAGCCGGATGACCGGGTGCGCATTCGCGCGTTCTATCGCGAACTCGAGTCCAATGTCGCCGCGCGGATCGCCGAGGTGCGGCCGGAGGCGAGCGCCGACGACGTGATCCTGCTCGCGGTCGGCGCGCTGAGTTCGCTGGCCAGTATCGCCGCGCACCGCACCACCCTCTCGCACGGACGCATGCTCGCGGTGCAGCTCCGGATGGCCTGGGCGATCGTGCGCGCCGAGCTGCCGCCGACGCCCCCCGAGGCCGAGCCCGACAAGCAGACCCGCGGCCTGCCGGTGACGTCGAAACGTGAACAGCTGCTCACCGAGGCGATCCGGATCTTCGGTCGCAACGGGTATCACGAATCGGGTATCGAGGAGATCGGCGCCGCCGTCGGCATCAACGCCTCGAGCGTGTACCGCCACTTCGACAGCAAGGCCGACCTGCTCGCGGCGGCTTTTCATCGCACCGCCGACCGGCTCGCTGTCGCGATCGGCGAGGCACTGGCCGAAAGCGACGACCGCGCCGACGCTGCGCGCCGCATCGCCGGCCAGCACGCTCGCCTCACCTTCGCGACGCCCGAGATCATGCCGGTCTACTACGCGGAGTTCAGCAACCTCCCGCAGGCCGAGCAGCACCGCCTGCGCGCCATCCAGCGACAGAACATCCTCGAATGGGCGAACCTGCTCGACGACGACCCGATCGAAGCGCGCTTCCGCGTGCACGCCGCCGTCGGTCAGATCATCGACGTCGGTCGCCTGCTGCGCTTCGACTCGCGCCCCGAACAACTGGCCCGCCTCACCGCACTCACCGACGCGGTGTTGCTCGGCAGCGGCTCGCCGGAGGAGAACTAGCCGGTCAGCCGCGGCCGTGGCGGAGGCGGAAGATCGCCTTCGCGGTCTGTAGATGGCCAGGGCGACGGTCGAAGGTGGACAGCCGGATCGGCGCCCGATAGCGCCTGCGGGCGATCGACATCGTGCGGCTGTATTCGTGCAGCCCCTGCTGACCGTGGCTGTGGCCCTGGCCGTACTCGCCGACCCCGCCGAACGGCAGAGCGGGGATGCCGGTGAACGCGGTCGACGAGTTCACCGTCACCACACCCACTTTCAGCTGTTCGGCGATGAACTCGGCGCTGGGGATGTCGAGGGTGAAGATGGTGACGGCGATGCCGTTGCCCGCCGCGTTGACCCGGGTGACCGCGTCGGCCAGGTCGGCGACCCGGTTCACCACGAGCACCGGGCCGATCCCCTCGCCGGTGATCGCGATGCTGTCCTCAGGGACCTCGGCCAGCACGATCGGCTCCACATACGGGTCGCGGAACGAATCGAGTCCGCCGAGCACCGCGTGCCCGCCGTGGGCGAGCGCGTCGCGGACCTGTCTGCGCACCACGTCGACCTGGTCGGCATTGATCATCGGTCCGTAGGAGGCGCGATTGTCGGCGCCGGGACGCAACTTGGCTGCCCGCTCGGCCACTTTGGCCAGGAAGTCGTCGAACACCGAATCGGCGACATAACAGCGCTGGATGCCGGAGGAGTTCTGCCCGGCGTTGGCCATCGCGCCGAACACCGCCGCCTCCGCTGCCGCGTCGAGCACCGCGTCGACGTGCACGATCATGCTGCCCTTGCCGCTGTTCTCCACCACCACCGGCGTGAGCGACTGAGCGCACAGGGCGATCACCTCGCGTCCGCGGGCTTCGGGCCCGGCGTAGGCGATCTTGTCCACCTCCGCCTTGCACAGGGCGGTCGCGGTCCGCGAATTCCCGGTAACCGCCTGCAGTACGGGCTGTTCGGGCGAGACCGCTGCCCAGCTGTCGGCCAGCCAGGTGCCGACACCGGTACTGAGTTCGTGCGGATTGAATACCACCGTGTTACCGGCGGCCATGGCGTAGGCGATCGAACCCATCGGCGTGAACACCGGGTTGTTCCACGCGCCGAGCACCCCGATCACGCCCAGCGGCAGATAGCCGACGGAGGCGTGCTGATTGCGGGTGAACCAGCCGGTGGACAGGCGTCGGCGACCAAGTGTGCGCGCGGCGTTGCGCGCGGCCCAGTCCAGATTCTCCACCGCCAGCATCACTTCCAGGGTGGCGTCGGCCTCCGGTTTGCCGGTCTCGCTACGCAGAATCTCCACCAATTCACCTGCGTTGCGGGCGATCTGGCGACGCCAGTCGAGCAACAGGCGCTTGCGCTCCCCGAATTCCAGTTCCCCCCACCAGTTCTGGGTGGCCCGTGCGGTGCGCACCGCACGGGTGACCTCGGCGGTGCCGTGGACGGGATAGTGCGCGAGCTGTTCACCGGTGCGCGGATCGAAGGCCGTGAGCACATCGGATCGACCGATCGGCGCGGCAGTGGAAGCCGACTCGACCATGGTCACCTCCCCACAAGATCGAACACGCCCGCGTGCGGGCCGGTGAGACGAGTGTTTCCCCGCTGTCAGCGTATGGGTGTACGGCCCGGCCGACAAGGTCAGCGCACTGCCCTTGCACTGCCCACGTGAGTAACACCACTACGGCAGGCGAGAGATGCCCCGGCAAACCGGGCGCATCAACGCGGACCCGGGCCGGGAAAAGCGCCGGACCGGTAACATCGCGCCGAACGGTATGGATCACTTACCGGGAAGAATTTTTCCGCGTGCGCTCGTCTCGTTCAGGGCAGTGCGCACCGGCCTATGGTGGAGAGTTGATGCCGAGTTCGATCTCAGTGGATTCGCCCGCAGGTGGCGTCGCGTCGCGCGACAGTGAACCCGCGGTGCTGGTGTCCGACGTGCGCAAGTCGTTCGGTGACGTGCACGCCCTGCAGGGCATCAGTTTCCAGGCTGAAAAGGCCAGTGTGCTGGGCATCCTCGGACCCAACGGTGCGGGTAAGACCACCATGGTGAAGGTCTTGTCGACGCTGCTGCGCCCCGATTCCGGCACCGCAGTCGTCGCCGGGCACGACGTGCTCACCGATGCCGCGGCTGTGCGTCGCTCGATCATGATGACCGGTCAGTACGCCGCCCTCGACGAGAACCTGACCGGCCGGGAGAACCTCGAGCTGTTCGGTCGCCTGATGGGCCTGACCAAGTCGGCCGCCCGCAAGCGCGCCGAGGTGCTGCTCGAGGAGTTCGACCTGGTCAGCGCGGGTAAGCGAGCCGTGCGCAACTACTCCGGCGGCATGCGCCGTCGTGTCGACATCGCCTGCGGACTGGTGGTGCGGCCGGAGGTGGTGTTCCTCGACGAGCCCACCACCGGCCTCGACCCGCGCAGCAGGCAGGGCGTGTGGGACCTGGTCACCGCGCTCAAGAACCAGGGCATCACGGTGCTGCTCACCACGCAGTACCTCGAAGAGGCCGACGTCCTCAGCGACAACATCATCGTCATCGACAAGGGCACCGTCATCGCGGAAGGCACCGCCGACCAGCTCAAGGCCAAGACCGGCGGCAGCTACTGCGAGATCGTCCCGCTGGACCTGAGCCGCCTCCCGGCGACCGTGCGGGCCCTCGGTGACCTGGTGCCCGCTGTCGTCGCCGCCGATATCGACGGCGCCGACAAGCTGTCCATTCCCGCCCCCGACGGCGCCGCCACCCTGGCCGAGGCGCTGCGCAGGCTCGACAACGCGGGTATCGACCTCGCCGACATCGCGCTGCGCAGGCCCTCGCTCGACGACGTGTTCCTGTCGATCACCGGTCACTCGGGCGGCCACTAGTGAGCGTGTCCACCCCCGCGGCGAACACGCTGTTCGCCGAGCTACCCGCTGTGCACCCGAGCAGCTTCGCGCAGTGGCGCGCGCTGACCGGGCGCATCGTGCACACCATGGCCACCAAGGGCGAGCTGATCGTCGCGGTGCTCACCCCGCTCGTGGTCACCGTGGCCTTCTACCTGCCGTTGAAGTACGTGATGCAGGTCCAGGGCATCGACTACGCGCAGTACGTGATGCCGATCGTCGTGCTGCAGACGATGGCCATGACGATGATGTCGAACGCGCAGCTCGCGGCGTTCGAAGCGCTCACCGGGCTGAGTACCCGACTCCAGACGATGCCGATCGGTTCGCTGGTTCCGCTGATGTCGCGGATCTGCGCGGGTCTGGTGCGGTCGATCGTCTCGCTGATCGCGACCGTCGCCTACGGCTATGTGATCGGCTTCCGGTTCACCGGCGGCTGGTTGCAGGCGCTCGCGTTCTGCGGATTCGCGCTGGCCGTCGGTGTGGTGCTCACGCTCGGCGCCGACGCGCTCGGCAGCCTCACCAAGAACCCCGAGGCGCTCAGCCAGGCCCTCACCCTGCCGATCCTGATCTTCGGCATGATGTCGACCGGTTTCGTGCCGGAGGCCAGCTTCCCGGCGTGGGTGCGGCCGTTCGCGCGCAACCAGCCGATCTCCCAGTTCGCCCAGACCCTCAGCGATATGGCCGCGGGCCATCTGAGCTGGGCGGGCACGTGGGTGTCGCTGGTGTGGCTCGGTGGACTGGCTGTTTTCTTCCTCCCACTGGCTGTGTGGGCGAGTGTGAGGCGATCATGACAACAATCGAGAAGTCGTCGGTCGAGGAGACCGCGGCCGAACTGCCGGTGGTGCATCCCAAGCCGGAGGGTTCGGTGTCGGTGTGGGTCACCCACAGCCTCATCCAGACCAAGCGGCTGCTGATGGTGTGGTTGCGTGACCCCTCGACGACCATCCAGACCATCGCCTACCCGGCGGTGACCCTGCTGATGTTCCGCATCGTGCTCGGTGACTCGATCACCGCGGCCACCGGCGCCCCCAGCATCTACGGCCAGGCCGCGCTGCTGACCCTGGTCGCGGCCATGACCGGCGCGGTGGTGAGTGCGCTCGGGTTCAAACGAGAGAAGGCATCGGGACTGCTCAGCCGGTTCTACACGATGCCGCTGAACAAGGCTTCGCTGCTCACCGGTCGGCTGCTGGCCGAGATGCTGCGCATCCTGATCACCACGTTGATCGTGCTGCTCGTCGCGGTGCCGCTCGGCTTCCTGTTCATGGAGGACCCGCTCGCCAATATCGCGCTGGTCCTGGTTCCGGTGCTGTTCGGCATCGGGTTCGCGGTGATGGTCACCGCCCTGGCCACGATCACCGAGGGCGTCATGCTGATCAGCCTCATCGGCATTCTCAATACGCTGCTGATGTTCTTCAACACCGGCTTCGTTCCGGTCTTCGCCTACCCCACCTGGTTGCAGGATGTGGTCGCGAATCAGCCGATGAGCTGTGCGATCGATGCGATGAAGGGGCTGTCCTACGGTGGGCCGGTCGCTGAACCGCTGCTCAAGACCGTCGCCTGGACGGTGGGCATGGTCGCGGTCTTCGCCTACCCGGCGATCGTCGGCTACAAGAAGGCCGCCGAGTCGTCCTGAGACCGCCGCATGCTGATCGCCGCCACGAACGCTGTGGCGGCGATCAGTGCGTTATCGGGCGGATGAGTCGGCGCCGGCGGGCGCGAAGGGGTAGTCCACCCAGCGGTCGCGGTTGGTCCAGCCGACGAGGTCGTAGCGCCACCGGAACGGCCAGGTGTGGGCGACGGTGTTGAACAGGGCGGCGCCGAGCGCGGAGTAGTCGTCGTGAGCCGAGAGCAGCGCGCGCTGGCGGCGGTCGGATTCGGTGAAGAAGGCGTCGAACATGGCGATGGACTGGTCGGTGGTGAGTCGACCCAGACCCCACAGGCCACGCATCCGCATCCAGTACACGGCCCTTGCCCGCCACGGCCAGAGGGCTTCGATCGGATTCTCGCCGCGCTGCACCGCGGCGACCGCGCTGTCGACCAGTGCGAGTGAGTCGGCCACGCTGTAGCCGGTGCACGGGTGCATCATCCCGCCGCGCGAGCCGAACGGCACCGCCACCGCGGTGCCCTTCTTCGGCGGCGGCTGATCCAGGGGATAGTGGGCGGCCTCGTGTGGTTCGTCGCCGGTGAGAGTGATCCCGTGGGCCGCGAGCCGGTTGAGGGTGCGCTTGCGTAACTCGTGCTGCGGCATCCCGCCGCGCAATCCGAGGCTGGTCTCCTCGAAGATCACCCTCCCGTCCCCGAGCGGCACCGCGTAGAGGAACGACGGCGGCTCGTCGGGGCCCGCGCCGTTCTCCGGCCGCCAATCCAGCAGCAGCCCTTCGCCTTCCGCGACCATCGGCGCCGCGGTCTCGGCGTCGACGAAGATCCCGTGCGCCGAGGCGGCCCTGCGCATGCCCAACGTCGGCAGCCCCCGCGTGTCGAACACCGTCCCCGCCGAGATCACGGTCCCGTCCGCGAGCTCCACCTCGTGGGCGTCCACCCGCCGCGCCCGATCCGCGAAGACGGTCGCGTCGTCCAAGGCCAACGCCGCGTGCAGGCCGGCTTTGGAGAGCACGCAATAGGGCCGCTCGATCCGGTGCTCGCCTTTGGTCCACACCGTTGGGGCCGCGATCCGCTGCGCGATCGCGCTCGCGGGCAACCACGTCGGCAATTCGTCGATCCAGCAGGAGAATGTCGGCGGGAACAACCGCTCCGGTCGGGGATCCACCGCGGCCACTCGCAACCCGGCCACCGCGGCTCGATGCGCCAACCCCCGCCCGGTCGGGCCGAGCCCGACCACGCAGATATCGAATTCCCGCACAACACTCACGTCCGCATTCAATCGGCCCCACCCGTCACCACGCAAGCGTCAGTGACCCGGTCGTCACTCGCCCCGACGCCGCGGATCAAACCCGGGCTCGCGGGATTCCTAGTCCTCCAGGGCCAGGGCCTGGCGCATCGTCAGGCGAGCCTGGGTCTGCATCAGCGAGCGGCGGTAGATCTTCTCGGCGACGACGACGATCGCGTAGGTGGCGACCGCCATCAGGGCCAGGGCGACGAAGGGTTCCCACCAGGCAGCGGTGCCGTCGGCCAGGCGGGCGGGCATGGCGACGATGGACATGATCGGGATATAGGAGCCGATGACACGGGCGGTGCCGGTGAGGAAGATGCCCGCGAACAGCACGATCATGATGAGCAGCCCGAGCGGAGTCGAGGTGGACTGGAGGTCTTCGCTACGCGTGGCGAGCGCGCCCGCGACGGCCCACAGGCTTGCCAGGGCGAGGAAGCCGACGAGGAAGAAGACGATGAACCAGCCCGCGGCCCCGGCGACCTGGCCCAGCTGAGCACCCTTGCCGGTCGCCGCCAACCCGACCAACCCCGCCCCGACGAACAGCGCCAACTGCGCGAACGCCAGCGCCGCGTTGCCCACGACCTTGCCGATCAGCAACTGCCGCAACGGCATCGCGCTGGCCAGGATCTCCACGATGCGGTTCTGTTTCTCCTCGACCACACTTTGCGCGATGGACATGCCGAACAGCACCGACGCCAGATAGAAGAGGAACGCGAAGACGAACGAGACGATCTTGGCCAGGCCCGGGTCGATCGAGCCCTGCTCGAGCAGGTCGTAGGTCACGGTCGCACCGCGGGCCAGCTCGTCGAGCGAGACGCCCGCGACAGCGGCATTGCGCTGCAACGCGATCTGCTGTGCGGCGGCGGTGATGTAGGTGGTGGCGTTGTCGTCCTCGGCGGTCTTGCCGATCAGCTGCCATCCGCTGGGATCGGCGGGCGCCAGGCCCACGTCGACCTCGTCCTCGCGGACCGACTGCTCGACCGCGGCCCGGTCGGTGACGGGCCGCGCGATGAAGCTCACGTCGGTCCCCGCGTTCGAGGCCAGGGTGTTCGCCGTCTCGAGCACGACCGAGGTGTCCGAACCGGTGATCGCCACGTCGATCTTGTCGGGCCTGCTGCTGAGGAACCCGGTGAGAACCAGCGACGCGACGATCACCACCAGCGTCACCACTGTGGAGATGACGAAGTTGCGGTCACGCAGCTTCACCGCGATCTCTCTCGCGGCAACGATCCGCCACACGCCGTTCACGCTGTCACCTCCCGGTAGATTTCGGCGACCGTCGGCCTGGCCTCGGTGAACTCGCGCACCGACCCCCGCGACAGCGCCTCCTTCAGCACCCCGTCGGTGCCGCCGCCGTCGATCTCGAACAACACACGCGGCCCGGCGCTCTCGACCACGCGAATCCCCGGATACTCCCGCAGCCACCCCGCATCACCCTCGAGCACCAGCCGATACCGTGAGCCACCGCTGGACCGCAGCTCGTCGACCGAGCCCTGCCCGACCACCCGACCCGAGGCGAGCACCACCAGCTGATCGCACAGCTGCTCCACCAGATCCAGCTGATGCGAGGAGAACAGCACCGGCACACCCTGATCGGCGTACTCGCGCAGCAACTCCACCATCGAATCCACGGCTACGGGGTCGAGCCCGGAGAACGGTTCGTCCAGGATCAGCGCCGTCGGCTGGGCGATCACCGCCGCCGCGATCTGGACGCGCTGCTGATTACCCAGCGACAACGATTCGAGCTTGTCCTTGCCGCGCGAGCCAAGATCGAACCGCTCCAACAGGGTTTCGGTGCGCGCCTTCGCCTCGACGGCGGGCAGCCCACGCAAGCGCGCCAGGTACACGAGCTGGTCGAGCACCGGCTGCTTGGGATAGAGCCCCCGCTCCTCGGGCATATATCCGAACGAGCGCCGATCCAGCTCGGTCACCGGCCTGCCCGCCCACCGGATCTCGCCGGACTGAACGGCCAACACCCCCATGATCATTCGCATCGTGGTGGTCTTGCCCGCCCCGTTGCCCCCGACGAACCCGGTCAGCGCGCCGGGCGGGACCGCGAACGACACATCGTCGACCGCGACGTTCTCCCCGAACCGGCGCGTCACATGGGCGACTTCCAACATCGGACTCTCCCCGTCTTTTGTGGCCTGAGCCACAACCGTACCGATGCAAGGGTTCCCGCGCCGGGATCAGCGCGGCGAAACCCAGGTGGTGATGTCGGCGTGCACGACCTCGATGCCGTCCTTGTCGTAGATCGAGACGGGCACCGTGAGTTCCTGGCCCTTGGTGATCGCCGAGAAGTCGGGGATCTCGTCGAGTTTCGCCACCGCGCGCAGGCCCGATTCCGCCTTGGCCAGGTACTGGACGTTCATCGACTTGGGGATCCAGCGATGGGTGGTGGGAACGGTGGCCTCGCTGAGCATGCCCATCGCCACCTCGGCGAGGTTGCAGGCCGCGATGGCGTGGAAGGTGCCGAGGTGGTTGTGGATGCCGAACCACTTCGGGGAGGTCACCTCGCAGACGCCGGGTTCGAGGCGAACCACCTGGGGGAGCACGGTGCCGAAGTAGGGGACCCTGGCGACCATGCCGAGTGAGAACAGCGCGTGTCCGATGCGGTTGTCCGGCAGCTTCTTCCAGCCCCGGAAGGTCGCGGTTTCCTGTGTCATGGTCGCTATCTTACTCAGAAGTAAGGTAGCGGGGAACCCTCCGGTGACCAGCGGGGGCGACGAGCCAGCTACCATTGCTCGGTACAGCCCAGCCGGCGGTGCGGTCCAGGTAAAAGCCCCTGTGGTGGCGTGATCGATACCTCATGACCCCCGATTTGAAGGACGTCGTCGGCATGGTGCATACTGTTCGGGTTGCCTTGCGCAGGATCCCCAACTCTTCGGAGCGGATGACCTGAGCAAGGGGAGCAGTAGTTTGTATCTCGCCGGTTCGCCGGTGTGGATACGTTCGGAACCACGCACTTCCGGCCCATGGTGAGTAACTGACCCGGGTCGGAGATTAAGAGTTAGGGCGACACGCCCGACCGCGTGGACCGGAGAACCATGACAGATGAACAGCGGCGAGGACTAGGTAGTGCCTTTTGGTGCGCCCTGGTTGCGGGTCTTTAGTGGGAAACCACGCTGAGGCGTCTTTCTGTGTTCGGGCTGTGCAAATTGAGGGTGGTGCGGGAGTCAGCTCCTGTGACCACGAAGGAAAGCGGAGAAAAGGACACTTAGCGTGGCGGGACAAAAGATCCGCATCAGGCTCAAGGCCTATGACCACGAGGCGATCGACGCGTCAGCGCGCAAGATCGTGGAAACGGTGACCCGCACCGGCGCCCGTGTGGTCGGGCCTGTGCCGTTGCCGACCGAGAAGAACATCTACTGCGTCATCCGTTCGCCGCACAAGTACAAGGACTCGCGCGAACACTTCGAGATGCGCACGCACAAACGCCTCATCGACATCCTCGACCCGACGCCGAAGACGGTTGACGCGCTGATGCGCATCGACCTGCCGGCCAGCGTCGACGTCAACATTCAGTGACGGGGACTCGAGACATGACTGACAACAAGAATCGGCCCCAGGCCGGAATCCTGGGCACCAAGCTCGGCATGACCCAGGTCTTCGACGAGAAGAACCGCGTCGTCCCGGTCACCGTCATCAAGGCGGGCCCGAACGTGGTCACCCAGATTCGTACCGTGGAGCGCGACGGCTATTCGGCCGTTCAGATCGCTTTCGGCGCCATCGACCCGCGCAAGGTGAACAAGCCGGTCTCCGGCCAGTTCGCCAAGGCCGGTGTCACCCCGCGCCGCCACGTCACCGAGATCCGCGTCGCGGATGCCTCCACCTTCGAGATCGGCCAGGAACTCTCGGCTGATGTCTTCGAAGAGGGCACCTACGTCGACGTGACCGGAATCAGCAAGGGCAAGGGCTTCGCCGGCACCATGAAGCGTCACGGCTTCAAGGGCCAGGGCGCCTCGCACGGTGCGCAGGCTGTGCACCGTCGCCCGGGTTCCATCGGTGGCTGTGCCACTCCCGGCCGCGTGTTCAAGGGCATGCGCATGTCGGGTCGTATGGGTAACGACCGCGTCACCACGCAGAACCTCTCGGTTCACAAGGTCGATGCCGAGAACGGTTTGCTCCTGGTCAAGGGTGCTATCCCCGGCCGCAAGGGCAACATCGTGATCGTCAAGAGCGCCGTGAAGGGTGGTGCGCACGCATGACCAGCCTCGACAAGAAGGCCAACCTGACGCTGACCGTTAAGGCCGCAGGCGGCAAGACCGAAGGCACCGTCGAACTCCCCTCGGAGATCTTCGACGTGACCGCCAACGTCGCGCTGATGCACCAGGTCGTTATCGCTCAGCTGGCCGCTGCTCGCCAGGGCACCCACTCCACGAAGACTCGTGGCGAGGTCCGTGGTGGCGGCAAGAAGCCGTACCGCCAGAAGGGCACCGGCCGCGCCCGTCAGGGCTCGACCCGTGCGCCGCAGTTCGCCGGCGGTGGCACCGTCCACGGCCCGCAGCCGCGTGACTACAGCCAGCGGACCCCCAAGAAGATGAAGGCCGCCGCCCTGCGCGGTGCCCTCTCCGACCGGGCCCGCAACGAGCGCATCCACGTGATCACCGAACTGGTCTCGGGTCAGAACCCGTCGACCAAGATCGCCAAGGACTTCCTGGCCGAGCTCTCGGGCCGCAAGAAGTTCCTGGTCGTCGTCGGCCGCGAGGACGTCGCCGCGTGGAAGAGCGTGGCGAACCTGCAGAACGTGCTGCCGATCGCCCCGGACCAGCTCAACACCTACGACGTGCTCAACAGCGACGACGTGGTGTTCAGCGTCGAGGCCCTGAACGCTTTCGTTCACGGTCCCGCCGAGGCGGCCCAGGAGGAGAGCAAGTGAGCACCATCGCCGACCCCCGCGACATCCTGCTCGCACCGGTCATCTCGGAGAAGTCCTACGGGCTGATCGAGGAAGGCACCTACACCTTCCTGGTGCACCCGGATTCGAACAAGACGCAGATCAAGATCGCCGTCGAGAAGGTTTTCGGCGTCACGGTCACCAGCGTCAATACCGCCAACCGTCAGGGCAAGCGCAAGCGGACCAAATTCGGTTACGGAAAGCGCAAGAACACCAAGCGCGCACTCGTGACCCTCTCGGCCGATAGCAAGCCCATCGAGATCTTCGGAGGACCGGTCGCGTAAGCGCCTGGGACTCCAGAAAGCGAGAAGAACTCATGGCAATCCGTAAGTACAAGCCGACAACGCCGGGCCGTCGTGGCTCCAGCGTCTCGGACTTCGCCGAGATCACCCGGTCGACGCCGGAGAAGTCGCTGCTGCGCCCGCTCACCAAGTCCGGTGGTCGTAACGCGCACGGTCGCATCACCACTCGTCACCGCGGTGGCGGTCACAAGCGTGCCTACCGTCTGATCGACTTCCGTCGGCTGGACAAGGACGGCATCCCGGCCAAGGTCGCTCACATCGAGTACGACCCCAACCGCACCGCCAACATCGCACTGCTGCACTTTGCCGACGGCGAGAAGCGCTACATCATCGCGCCGAAGGGCATCAAGCAGGGCAGCCCGATCGAGTCCGGCCCCACGGCCGACATCAAGCCGGGTAACAACCTGCCGCTGCGCAACATCCCGACCGGTACCACGATCCACAACGTGGAGCTGCGTCCGGGCGGCGGCGCCAAGATGGCTCGTTCCGCTGGAATGAGCATTCAGCTGCTGGGCAAGGAAGGGCCGTACGCGACCCTTCGTATGCCTTCGGGTGAAATCCGCCGTGTCGACGTGCGCTGCCGCGCCACCGTCGGCGAGGTCGGCAACGCCGAGCAGTCGAACATCAACTGGGGCAAGGCCGGCCGTATGCGCTGGAAGGGCCGTCGTCCCACCGTCCGTGGTGTCGTCATGAACCCGGTCGACCACCCGCACGGTGGTGGTGAGGGTAAGACCTCCGGTGGTCGCCACCCGGTCTCCCCGTGGGGTCAGCCTGAAGGCCGTACCCGCAAGCCCAACCGCCCGAGCGACAAGCTCATCGTTCGCCGTCGTAAGACCGGCAAGAAGCGCTAAGGAGGAGGTAAGAAATGCCACGCAGCCTCAAGAAGGGCCCGTTCGTCGACGACCACCTCCTCGCGAAGGTGGACGTGCAGAACGAAAAGGGCACGAAGCAGGTCATCAAGACCTGGTCGCGTCGCTCGACCATCATCCCCGATTTCATCGGACACACTTTCGCCGTCCACGACGGTCGCAAGCATGTTCCGGTGTTCATCTCGGACAACATGGTCGGCCACAAGCTCGGTGAGTTCGCGCCGACCAGGACGTTCAAGAGCCACGTCAAGGACGACCGGAAGAGCAAGCGGCGATGACTGAAACCAATACCGAAACGGTTCAGAACCCGACTGCGCGCGCTACCGCCAAGCACGTTCGGGTCACCCCGATGAAGGCCCGTCGCGTCGTGGACCTGGTCCGCGGCAAGCGAGTCGAGGACGCGCTGGCCATTCTGCGGTTCGCACCGCAGGCTGCCAGCGAGCCCGTGGCCAAGGTCGTGGCTTCGGCCGCGGCGAACGCCGAGAACAACCTCGGCCTCAACCCGGCCACCCTGGTCATCTCGACTGCTTTTGTCGACGAGGGCGCCACCATGAAGCGTTTCCAGCCGCGGGCCCAGGGCCGTGCGTTCCGGATTCGCAAGCGCACCAGCCACATCACCATCGAGGTCGAGAGCGTGCCCACCACCGGCGCTGCCACTCGTAGCCGCCGGAAGGGAGGGGCAAAGTAAATGGGACAGAAAATTAACCCCCATGGCTTCCGCCTCGGTATCACCACCGACTGGAAGTCGCGTTGGTACGCGGACAAGCAGTACGCGGAATACGTGAAGGAAGACGTTCAGATCCGCAAGCTCCTCGCCACAGGCATGGAGCGGGCAGGCATCTCGAAGGTCGAGATCGAGCGCACCCGTGATCGCGTCCGTGTGGATATCTTCACCGCGCGTCCCGGCATCGTGATCGGTCGTCGTGGAGCGGAAGCCGATCGCATCCGCTCGGAGCTGGAGAAGCTCACCAAGAAGCAGGTTCAGCTGAACATCCTCGAGGTCAAGAACCCCGAATCGGATGCGCAGCTGGTTGCTCAGGGTGTTGCCGAGCAGCTGTCCAACCGTGTGGCGTTCCGTCGTGCGATGCGTAAGGCCATTCAGTCGGCCATGCGTTCGCCGAACGTCAAGGGCATCCGCGTGCAGTGCTCGGGCCGCCTCGGTGGCGCCGAAATGTCGCGCTCGGAGTTCTACCGTGAAGGTCGCGTTCCGCTGCACACGCTGCGTGCGGACATCGACTACGGCCTCTACGAGGCCAAGACCACCTTCGGTCGCATCGGCGTGAAGGTCTGGATCTACAAGGGTGACATCGTCGGTGGTCGTCGTGAACTGACCGCCGCCGCCGCTGCTCCGGATCGCCCGCGCCGCGAGCGTCCGAGCCGCCCTCGTCGGTCCGGCGCCACCGGCACCACCGCGACCAGCACCGAGGTCGGGCGCGCCGCCACTGCAGTGGCGGAGGCTCCGGCAGAGAACAAGGAGGGCTGACGCATGCTGATGCCCCGTAGGGTCAAGCACCGCAAGCAGCACCACCCCGGTCGCTCCGGCATGGCCAAGGGCGGCACGGCGGTGGCCTTCGGTGAGTACGGCATCCAGGCTCTCGAGCCCGCCTACGTCACCAACCGTCAGATCGAGTCGGCGCGTATCGCAATGACCCGCCACATCAAGCGTGGCGGCAAGATCTGGATCAACATCTACCCCGATCGTCCGCTCACGAAGAAGCCGGCCGAAACCCGCATGGGTTCCGGTAAGGGTTCGCCGGAGTGGTGGGTCGCGAACGTGAAGCCCGGTCGGGTCATGTTCGAGATGTCTTACCCCAACGAGGAGACTGCTCGTGAGGCCCTGCGCCGCGCGATGCACAAGCTCCCGATGAAATGCAGGATCGTGACCAGGGAGGAGCAGTTCTGATGGCTACCGAAACACCGGCCGCAGAGCTCCGCGAGCTCAACGAAGAGGAGCTCGTCGCCCGCCTGCGTGAGTCGAAGGAAGAGCTGTTCAATCTGCGCTTCCAGATGGCAACGGGTCAGCTCGACAACAACCGTCGTCTGCGCGTCGTCCGCCACGAGATCGCGCGCATCTACACGGTCATGCGTGAGCGCGAGCTCGGCCTGGCCACGGCACCCGCTGGCAAGGGAGATGCGGCATGAGCGAGAACACCGAAGAGCGCAACAGCCGCAAGGTACGCAGCGGCTACGTTGTCTCCGACAAGATGAACAAGACGATCGTCGTCGAGCTGGAAGACCGTCACCGGCACAAGCTCTACGGCAAGATCATTCGCACCACCTCCAAGGTGAAGGCGCATGACGAGAACGAGATCGCCCACGTCGGCGACCACGTTCAGCTGATGGAGACCCGTCCGCTGTCGGCCACCAAGCGCTGGCGTCTGGTCGAGGTCCTGGAGAAGGCCAAGTAAGGTCCCTCCTCGATCCATCGAGATCGTTTCTTCGAAGGCCCGTTTCCCCCTGGGGAAGCGGGCCTTCGTCGTTGGACGACCCGGTTGTCGTCGCATCGCAAAAGGCCCGCCCCCATGTACGGGGGGCGGGCCTTCGCTGTGTCGGTGGAGTCAGCCGGTGAAGGCGTAGGGCTGGCGGATCTTGTGGGCGAATTCGACGATGTTGGTGACGGTGCTGCTCGGGACGCCGACTTCGCTGCCGATGCTGCGGGCCGACCAAGACTGGTCGGTGAGCTCGAGGATCTCCTCGATCTGGTCCAGGGTCAGGCGCAGGGGACTGCGGTGGGCGATACGGCGGGCCAGGGCACGGACCTCGGTGTCTTCGTCGAAGTCGAAATCGTCCGGGGCGGGGAGGTCTTCGTCGTCGTCGAGATCCACCTCCACCGGCTCGGTGTCGGCCGCGACCTGGACCGGCTCGGGGGTTACGACCGGAGCGGGTTCTGTGGGAGCGGGGGCTACCTTCTCGGCGGTCTGCGCCGCAGGTTCACGCTGCGCGGGTTCTGGTTGCAAAACCAGTTGCTCGGCGGGTTCGGCGGTGAGGGTCAGCTGCTCCGGCTCCACGGCGGGGGGCTGTGGATCGTTGTGCACCGCTACCGGATCGGTGATCGGTGGAGTGTCGCCATCAGGGTCACGGGCGACGGTGCCGGCGTGCATCGTCGCCTCGGGAACCGGATCGGTACCGGTGGCGTCGCCCGCGGTGGCGTGGGCGACGGTGGTGACCGGTATTCGGCGCAGGGTGGGGGCGGCGCCATTGGTCCGGGTCGCGTGCTCGGCGCCGTTGCGGCGGTGGTCGGCCGCGGCCTTGTGGATCAGCTCGAGGGTGCCGGGGGCGTGCGACTTGTCGGTGGAGGGACGACGCAGGCTGTGCGGGTAGGTGCGTTCGGCCGCCGTCGCCGCGATGGTCTCGGCTTCGGCGACGACAGGTTCAGCGCTCGGTGCCGGAGTATCGCCGACCACCGGCTCCGGGACGACCGGCGGGACAGGCGATTCGGCCACCTCGCGATTCGCGGTGACAGTCTGCTCGGCCGACGCGATGGTCTCGCGATCCGTTTCGACTGCGAGGGAATCCTTGTCGGGCATCGCGCAGAACTGGGTGTCGCGCACTTCGGCGGCAGGCGGAGCCGTCGAGGCGACAACCGCGAGGTCGGACAGCGGCGATCGGAGCTCGGGCGCAACGCCGTTCATCACCGTGTGCGCGAGCGCTTGCCTGTCATCACCGAGCGAGGTCGCCCTCTGTGGATAAGCGGTCGCAGCGATCCGTTCGGCAGGGACGTACCCGGCGTCGCCGGGCAGTTCGACGGAGGCGCTCTCGATCAACATCGCGTACCGGGCCGAGACCCACGCGTGCAACCAGATCACCACCCCCACCATCACCGGGGCGATGGCGAATTCGGCTGCGCGACCGAAGGATCCAGCGGCCAGGTGGGGGCCCGCGTTCAAAGCGATGGTGGTGCCGAGCAGGGCGAGTTCGAACACGATCACCTTGCCGCGCTCCAGCTCACGTCCCCAGCGGGCCGCGGTGGTGGCGGTGACCATGATGACGATGATCGGGATCGAGATCATCGCCTCGATGCCGTAGCTGAGCCAGTACAGCGGGTCGCTCATGTCGCCGCTCGGCACGAGGTTGCGCTGCACGTTGACCCCGGCCCACACCATGCCGAGAACGACCACCCCGATCAGCGCGCGCGATGACCATTCCGACCGCCGGTACAACTGGGCCAGGCGCGCGTCGGCGCTCGACACCCGTCGTCGTGCGGCCAGCGCCTTGCGATGCCAGCGCGCGTCGGCTTCGTCGGTGCGGCGGATCAGGGCGCTGGTGCGGCGGTCGCGTTGTTCGGCGGCGAGCTCGTCGCCCACCGCGCGCCGACGCTGTTTACGTCGCTGCGTGCGAATCCATTCGGCCAGTTCCCGTTCGGCGCGGATCTCGTTGTCGGAGAGCGCGTCGTAGAGGGCGGTGTCGTGCTGCAGGGGGAGCTTGTCGCGAGCCGTCGCGACCTGCTGGGCGAGCGCTGTGATCTCGGTGTTCGGCGCGATGGCGGCATTCTCGCTCAACCGATCGTCGGACATGTCGCGCCTTCCGCCACTCGAACATATGGACTATCGAACATATGTGTGATTGCCAGAGAGCGTAAACGCCGACCGTGCCCCGGTCAACGACAACGAGTCGATTCCGTCGAATCCCCGGTAGCGACACGCCGGGATTCAGGAATCGCTCTCGCCGCGGAGCAGCCTTTTCTCGTAGGCGGAGCGGTTCGACGATCCGGCCACCGCCACAACCTGATTCGGCACGGTCCGCCGCAAGACGATGTCGCGCAACCACTGTGGCAGCACGCCGACGAGACCGACCACCGGTCCGAGATGCGCGGGCAGTGTCACCTCGAATCGCGGCCGCTCTACGGCATCGAGAACGGCTGCGGCGACATCACTCGGCTGGAGTAATCGTGCCGCGCCCGTTGCGGTTCCGGCTGCCAACTCGGTATCGACCACGCCCGGCATGATCGCCGTCAGATGCACGCCGCTGCCGCGTAATTCCTCGCGAACCGCGGTCAGATAACCGAGGACCCCGTGTTTGGTCGCGGCGTACGTCGCTTCACCGGCGGGGGACACCTTGGACGCGAGAGACGCGATGGTGACGATGTGCCCACGCCCGCGTGTCCGCATCGCTGGGGCCGCCAATCGCACCCCGCGGATCACCCCGTGCAGATTCACCGCGAGCATCCGTGCCGTCGCGCTGTCGGGTTCGGTATCGAACGGCCCGACCCACATCACCCCGGCATTGTTGACGAGCACATCGACCGGCCCGAGTATCGCCTCGGTGACGGCGAGGAAATCGTGAAACGACCGCTCGTCGGTCACATCGAGCTCGCACCCGTGCACAGTGCCCGGCAACCCGGCCGCGGCCTCGCGCGCCGCGTTTCCCGACAGATCGCCGAGGCACACCCGAGCTCCCGCGACCGCGAACTGCCGCGCGATCTCCAGCCCGATCCCGGCGGCGCCGCCGGTTACCGCGACGACCCTTCCGGTGTGCGTACGTTTCATGGCGACAATGCCCTCTCGGTGGAAACCGCTATATCTGGCATGCCGTCATGCCAGAAATCGGTCGCCAGTATTCCACGCAGTCACGACGTGCCGATAGCCTCAGCGGCAAACCTCTGGACACTCGACCACCAGGCGTGCGCGGCGTTCGACTTTTACACAACACTTCCGCTGAGAGCGCGGCGTTCGACTACCCGGTTCGAGCTCAGCGCAGGGCGGTGTGCCAGACGACGGCGGCGGCGAGCGCGCCCGCTCCGTTGAGCGACCAGTGCAGAGCGATGGGCGCGAGGAGGCTGCCGCTGCGCCGGCGCAGCCAGGTGAACACGACGCCCGCGGCGGCCGTGGCAGCCACGGCCAGCGCTATGCCGACCAGTTGGCCGAGCAAGCCGCCACCGACGATGCTGGACAGCCCCTTGTTGCCGGAGGTGAGGCCGAACGAGGACGCGATATGCCAGAGTCCGAACATCAGCGAGCCCGCCGCGAAGAGCCCGCGAACGCCGAGGACCCGATCGAGGGTGCCGTGGAGTACGCCGCGGAACGCGAGTTCCTCGGGGATCACCGTCTGCAACGGAATGACGATCATGGACGCGATGAGCGCGCCGGAGATCGTCGCGTATCGATCGGCGAGGAAGAACGGCCTGGTGAGCGGTAGGAGAGCGCCGATCGCGACCGCGGTCAACACGATCCCGACCGCGCCGAGGGCATACACCGTCCCGCGCTTCCAGTGCCGCGGTGACAGGCCGAGTTCAGCCCAGCCCAGCCCCCGCTTGCGCATCAGCGCCAACAGCGCGAACGCCGCGATGGGCACGGTGACGATATTGGCCCAGGCCGTCGTGAAGTGCGCGATCAGATTGGTACCGGCCAGCACGACGACAACCACGGCGATGTCGATGTAGGCATGCAGCTTCGGCCGGGAATCGGCGATGGCGGGTACGGGCACCCGACCGAGTGTACGGAAATATCACGAAAGGAAAACGGTCCGGTGAATGCGGGACAACATGCCGACTCCGGCACTGAGCGGCCGGGAGCAGGACCATCAAGATCGTCGGGATTCGCCGTGCTGTGAGCTATTCGACAGGCGATCCGGACCATCCGGCCGGATCGGTCCATGCCCGCAGCGTGCGCTGGGTCTCGAACCGCCGTGGAACTCCGCTGACCGGATCGGTGAATTCGAGCGAAGCCGCCAGCAATTGCAACGGCCGCGTGTAATCGTCGACCGGCTTATCGGTGATCACCGGATAGAAATCGTCGCCGAGAATCGGCACGCCGAGTCCGTTCATATGGATCCGCAGCTGATGGGTTCGCCCGGTGTGCGGGCGAAGACGGTAGCGCCCGAGCCCGTCGCGGTGCTCGACCAACTCCACCTCGGTCTCGGCATTGGGCTCGCCGTCCACTTCATAGGCGGCGAGCACCTGCTTCTCCTTGATGATCCGGCTGCGCACGGTCCGCGGCAGCTCGAGCGCGGGATCGTAGGGGGCGATGGCCTCGTATTCCTTGCGCACGGTCTTGCGGTGGAACATTGTCTGATACGCCCCGCGCCGCGCCGGATTCACCACGAACAGCAGCAGGCCCGCGGTGACCCGGTCCAGTCGGTGCGCGGGGATCAGATCGGGGAGGTCGAGGTCGTTGCGCAACCGCACCAGCGCGGTCTGCAGGATGTGCTGGCCGCGCGGGATCGTCGCCAGGAAATGCGGCTTGTCGATCACGAGGATGTCGTCGTCGCGGTGCACGATGCCGATATCGAACGGCACCTCGGTCTCGACGGGCAGATCGCGGTGGAACCACACGGCACTACCCGGCACGAACGGTGCGTCCGGTGCCAGCGGACCTTCCAGGTCCACGATCTCACCCGCCATCAGCATCGCGTCGATCCTGGCCGGATCCACCCGCGGCAACCGCTCGACGAGGTGGTCGCGCACGGTCGCCCACTGCCCGTCCTCCGGGAGCCGGAGTCGGGCGGGATCGAGGCCGTGCCGCTTCGGCAGCGGCGGCTGCTGCCTACGTCGCATGAAGCAAGTGTGGTCTGTCCGGTGAACGTGCTCCGCCGTGGGGTTCAGGCGGTGCGCGTCGCGATTCCCGGGTACTCCACGATCAGGCCCGACTCGTCGTAGTCCAGCGTGGCCTGGAAGTCGAAGTCGGGAGAGCTGTAGGCATAGCGCTGACCGGCCCCGTCGGCGATGCGGCGATAGCGCTGCGGCAACCGGGCCGCGGTGAGGTCGGCGGCCCGGAGGTAGACCGCGGGCGCGTCGGCCGCGTCACCGACCGCGAGCCCGAGGCGATGCACCGGCAAGGCGTTCGTGAACGCCGACGCCTCGAGATCGATATCGAGGCACCCGTCGAGTTCGGGCGCGAGCGTGCCGTCGACCTGCCAGCGCCCCAACCCGTCGGACTGCACCTGCACCGACCGCCTGCCCTCGGGATAGCGCCCGACGATCTGCGCCGACCGGGTATTCCAGCCCCCGTCGAGCCGCAGCCGATAGTCGATCGCCCAGACGATGCCGTCCTCGACCGCCGTCGCACACCCCTCGACGAGAAGTCCGCGCGCATCGTCGCGGAAATATGTCACTTCGAATCCGGTGCGCGCGTCACGATGCAGCCAGGCGGCCGAAGGTGGCAGGGGAGTGAACATGGCCACCGCATTCCCTGAATTCCGCCGCCCAATCGCTAGCCCGCCCGCTGATCGAGCACCATCAGTTTCGCTTCGACGAGGACTTGGCGCGCACGCCGTCGCACCCGGCACAGGTCGACGCTGCATTCCAGATGTATCTGCATTGCCCGATGCGCCTGTTCGGGCGACAGTTTTCCGGGGTCGGAATGGCAATCGGCGGAGGAAATTACGCGCGAAATCGCGCAATGCCGACGGGTTGACTGGCAGTTCACACAACCTTCCCCGATCGGCCACAACCGCTCAACTTAGGCTAACCTACCTTCTGCGGAGTTGCCGCGGACAGGTCGAGAGGCGAGAACGATATGACGGTGCAGGTAGCGCCGCCACCGGGGGCGGAGTCGGGGAACCGGCTGCCCAAGGCGGCAGCGAAAGCGCAGAAGCAGCGGGAAGCGCTGGCGCGCAAGGAGATTCTGGCGCCGGTATCGGGGATGCTGACGGTGGCGAGCCTGATCGTGGCGCTCGCCTCGGTGTGCTCGGTGGTCCCGTTCATCTTGATCGTCGCGGCCTGCCGCGAACTGCTGAACTCCCCGGTCGACACCGACCGGGTGTGGTGGCTGTTCGGCGCTGCCGTGCTCGTGCTCGTCGCGCGTGCCTCCCTGCAGGTCGTCGCGCTCAGCTGGTCGCACGCGGTCGACGCCGGCTACCAGCTCACGCTGCGCAGGCTGCTCGCGGCCAAGCTCACCCGGGTGCCGCTCGGCTGGTTCGGTGAGCGCAGCTCCGGTGAGGTCAAGGGCTATCTGCGCGACGATGTCGACGCCCTGCACTTCCTGGTCGCGCATGCCCGGCTCGATTTCATCGGCGCGCTGGTGGTCCCGCTGGTCACCCTCGGCTACCTGTTCACCGTCGACTGGCGACTCACGCTGGTGCTGATGATTCCGCTGATCGCCTACTTCGTGCTGTTCGGCAAGATCATGGACCGCGACGGCCGCGACCGCGTGGCGGTGTACACCCGCTGGGAGCGGCGTCTGACCGCCGCCACCATCGAGTTCGTCGACGGCATCCAGGTGGTGCGGGCGTTCGGTCAGGCGGGCAAAGCGCACAAGGAGTTCCAGGACGCTGTCGAAGGCCAGGTCCAGGCGGCGCATCGGATGAAGACGCCGATCATTCGCGTGCAGGCGGCCTCCGACATCGTCGTGATGCCCGTGTTCGTCATGCTGGTCGTGGTTCTCGGTGGCCTCGCCGGGGTCGGCCTCGGCTGGGTGGACCCGCTGGATCTGCTGCCGTTCCTGCTGGTCGGGCTCGGCATCGGCAGTTCGCTGCTGGGCCTGGGCTACGGCTCGCAGGCCCTGCGCGCCGGTGGCGCCGCGGCCCTGCGACTGCACGAACTGCTGCAGACCCCGGAATTGGAGATCGCCGAAACACCGGCGGGCGTCCAGACCGGCGTCGTGCGCTTCGAAGGCGTCGAGTTCGCTTACCGCACCGGCCATGATGTGCTGCGCGGCGTCGACCTCGAACTGACTCCCGGCACCATCACCGCCCTGGTCGGCCCGAGCGGTTCCGGCAAGTCGACCCTGGCCAAGCTGCTGCCCCGCTTCTACGACGTGGGTGCGGGCCGAATCACCATCGACGGTCGCGATATTCGCGAGTTCACCAGCGAAGAACTCTACCGCACAGTCGGATTCGTCTTCCAGGATGTTCGCCTGATCCGCGGCAGCATCCGGGAGAACCTCCTGCTGGCCCGCCCCGACGCGGACGCCGAAGCCATCGAGCGCGCGACGAGGGCCGCCCAGATCCACGACCGGATCCTGGCGCTGCCGCGCGGCTACGACTCCGAGATCGGCGTCGACGCCACGCTCTCCGGCGGTGAGGCGCAGCGCCTGTCGATCGCCCGCGCCCTGCTGGCCGACACCCCGGTACTCGTCCTCGACGAGGCGACCGCGTTCGCCGACCCCGAGTCCGAGGCCGCGGTCCAGGACGCGCTGGCCGCCCTGGTCGCCGGGCGCACGGTGCTCGTCATCGCGCACCGTCTGCACACCATCACCGGCGTCGATCGAATTCTGGTGCTGGACAACGGAGCTCTCGTCGAACAGGGCACGCATGAGCAACTGCGGGCCGCGGGCGGCCTATATCAGCGGCTGTGGGAGATCAACGAAGCAGCCCTCGGCGCGCTCGCCCTGGTGGAGGAGACACGATGATTCGCAAGGTTTTCCGGCTCGTCCCCGACGAGTTCGCCCCGCTGATCTCGCGGCTGCTCGGCGTGATCGTGGTGCAGGCGCTGTGCCAGGCCATCGCGTATCTGCTGCTGGTTCCCGTGCTGGAGGCGCTGTTCGACGACAATCTGAGCGGCGCGTGGCTGTGGGCGCTCGGCATGGCCGCCGCCGTGGCCGGTGTGGTCGTCTTCGGTTACCTGCAGGCCGTGATCGGGCTGCGCATCGGCCTCGGCATGCAGCGTGGACTGCAGACCCGGCTCGGCGATCAGCTCAACGCGTTGCCGCTGGGCTGGTTCGAAGATCGCGACGCGGGCCCGCTCTCGCGGGTGATGGTCGAGCAGGTGCGTGAAATGCAGGGCCTGATCGCCTATCTGCTCACCAAGGTGCTCACCGGCATCATCGTGCCGCTGGTCGTCGCGATCGGGATGCTGTTCATCGACTGGCGCGTCGGCGTGGCGATGTTGCTCGCCGCACCGGTGCTCTACCTGGTGAACAATCTCGCCAATCGAGCCTACACCGGCGCCGACACCCGGCTGCACGCCGCGGCGGCCGAAGCCGACTCGCGGGTGGTGGAGTTCGCGCAGGCCCAGCCGGTATTGCGCGCGTTCGGCGCGGTCGGCGCGGGCAACAAGAAGCTGGATTCGGCGCTGGTACAGCAGCGTTCGGCCGTGCTGAAGATGATGGTCGCGACCGTGCCGGGGCTGACCGTGTTCGCGCTGTTCGTGCAGGCCGTATTCCTGGTGCTCGCCTATATCGCGGTCGTCCAGGTGACCGATGGCGCGATCTCGGCCGCCGCGGCGATCGCGCTGATCGCGGTGAGCGCGCGCTTCATCGAACCGGTGAACCAGGCCGCCCAGCTGGGTACGGCCCTGCGTTCGGCCGCCGCGGCCGCCGACCGCATCACCGACCTGCTCGCCGAATCGCCGCTGCCCGCCGCCACCGAACCGGTTACCCCGGGTGCGCCCGCGGTGGTCTTCGACGAGGTGAGCTTCGGCTACCGCCCGGGCGAACCGGTGCTGTCGGATCTGACGTTCACCGTCCCCGCGGGCACCACCACCGCCATCGTCGGGCCGAGTGGATCGGGCAAGACCACCCTGCTGCGTCTCGCCGCCCGTTTCTACGACGTCGAGTCCGGCGTGGTCTCGGTGGGCGAACACGATGTGCGCCAACAGCCTTCCGACACCTTGCTCGATCAGCTTTCGCTGGTCTTCCAGAACGTCTACCTGTTCAACCGCTCGGTCGCCGACAACATCCGCATCGGCAAGCCCGACGCCACCGAGGACGAACTGCACCGCGCGGCGATCGCCGCCAGGGTCGACGAGATCGTCGAACGGCTGCCGGACGGCTTCGACACCACCGTCGGCGAAGGCGGCACCTCGCTGTCCGGCGGTGAGCGTCAACGGGTCTCGATCGCCCGCGCCCTGCTCAAGGACGCCCCGATCGTGCTGCTCGACGAGGCCACCAGCGCGCTCGACCCGCACAGCGAGGCCGTCGTGGTCCGTGGCATCCACCAACTCACGAGGGATAAAACGGTTCTCGTCGTCGCGCACCGGCTCTCGACGATCGCCCACGCCGACCAGATCCTGTTCCTGGACAAGGGCCGCATCTCCGAACGCGGCACGCACGCCGAGCTTCTCGCGCTGAACGGCCGCTACGCCGCGTTCTGGAACGAGCGCGAGCGGGCAACCGGCTGGCGGCTGGAGCCGGTCTCCGCGTAAACGCCAGGCCTCGGCGGTGTCGCGACACCGCCGAGGTCGAGTTCACTGATGGTAGGTGGAGAGGAATTCGCCGATCCGGCCGATGATCTGGTCGAGCTCATCGGCTTGCGGCAGGGTGACGATGCGGAAATGGTCGGGGGAGGGCCAGTTGAAGCCGGTGCCTTGCACGACGTGAATCTTGGTGGCCAGCAACAGGTCCAGCACGAATTTCTCGTCGTTGTCGATTCGGTAGGTCTCCCGGTCGAGCTTGGGGAAGGCGTACAGCGCGCCCTTGGGCTTCACGCACGACACACCCGGAATCGCATTGAGTGCCGACCACGCGCGATCGCGCTGCTCGAGCAGTCGCCCGCCGGGCAGGGTGAGTTCGTGGATGCTCTGATGTCCGCCCAGCGCCGCCTGAACAGCTTGCTGTGCGGGCACATTCGCGCACAACCGCAAACCGGACAGCATCGTGAGACCCTCGAGGTAGCTCTCGGCATGACGCGTCGGCCCGGAGACGGTGAGCCAGCCGGACCGGAAGCCGGCGAGCCGGTAGGCCTTGGACAAGCCGTTGAACGTCAGACACAGCAGGTCGGGCGCGAGTGAGGCGGTGACGGTGTGGGCCACGTCGTCGTAGAGGATCTTGTCGTAGATCTCGTCGGAACAGACGATCAGATTGTGCTGGCGGGCGAGCTCGAGCATCTGCTCGAGCACCTCGGTGGGGTATACCGCGCCGGTCGGGTTGTTCGGGTTGATGATCACGATGGCCCGCGTGCGGTCGGTGATCTTGGCCGCGATATCGGCGATGTCGGGATACCAGTCGGCGCCCTCGTCACAGAGATAGTGCACTGCCCGGCCGCCGTTGAGATGCACCGCGGCGGTCCACAGCGGGAAATCCGGTGCGGGGACGAGGACTTCGTCGCCGTTCTCGATGAGCGCGGTCATCGCCATCATGATGAGTTCGGACGCGCCGTTGCCCAGGAAGACGTTCTCGATATCGAGGTCGTCCACGCCGCGGTCCTCGTAGTACTGCACCACCGCGCGCCGGGCGGGCAGCAACCCCTTCGAGGTCGCGTAGCCCGCCGACGCCGGCAGGTTGGCGATGATGTCGCGCAGCAGCTCCGACGGTGCGTCGAACCCGAACTGCATCGGATTACCGGTATTGAGCTTGATCACCCGGTGTCCCTCGACCTCTAGTCGAGCGGCGTGCTCGGCTATCGGGCCGCGGATTTCATAGGAAACGTTCGCGAGCTTGCTCGACTGTTTGAACTGCATGTCGGCTCCCACCGTGATACGGACGGAGATCGCCACAGTACTCGCCGGGATCCGGTGCACGCACCACGGCAGTTCAGAAGCCGCGCAGGCGGTCCGGGGCAATGCGGATCGGCACCGAGTAGGTCTCGAAGAATTCGGATCGGGTCATCTTGATGTCGACGAAACCCTTGGTGTATTTCCGTGCGTAGTGGGCGATCTCGTCCTCGGTGGGAGGTTCGTCCACCCGCGCCGTGCCGGTGAAGACAGCCACCTCGCCGCCGGACGCGGTGGCATTGAAATTCAGCGCGACCCGCGGATTGTGCGCGAGGTGACGCAGCCTCTTCGCCTCGGGCATGGTGAAGATGAGGAATTCGTCGTTCTCCCAGTGGAACCACACCGGGTTCGGCTGCGGAGTGGCGTTCGCACCGACGGTGGTCAACCAGATCACGTGTTCGCGGGCCAGCCGCTTGCCGACTTCTTCGCCGAAGGGGGTGGCGGCGTCGAGAATGGACACGGTGCTCTCCTCGCAGGCAGGGGACGACTTCCGCCCCTCACACTTGCCGAAATCCCGCTACGCCGCTACCCGCCTCGCGGGCCTTACTTCCAGTAGGCCTGCGCCTTGATCGAGGTCTTGGGCAGGGCGTGCTGGGTCTTGAGGGTCTTCACGATCGAGCGGGTGGTGTGCCCGTCGCAGGTGACCCACCCGTAAGTGCCCGGTACGCAGGTGATTTCCTGAGCGGCCTCGCGCAGCAGGCGGCCGTCGTCGATGCGCTGGACCCAGGTGAGGGTGTGGTGGGGCTTGTTGCTGACCGGGATGGTCTGGTCGGACTCGTACTGCCATTCCAGCCAGACGCGCGCCGGGGTGTCGCCGATGGCGTCGAGCAGCGAGTTGATGGCGGGCAAGGAGGCGGTGTCGCCGAAGATGACGTACTCGCTCGGCGTCTGCTCGGGCAGCTGGAAATCCGAGCCGAGCACGGTGGCGTCGAGCGGGTCGCCCGGCTTCGCGCGGCGCGCCCAGTCGGCTGCCGGGCCGTTGTGCAGGGCGAAGTCGATGCTCATCGTGTCCGCGTCAGGGTTCTGGTCGACCAGGGTGTAGCCGCGGTGGTGCAGCTTGTCGCTGTTCGCGTCGGGAATCCACAGGCGGATCCACTGGGTCGGGTGTACCGGGTGGTCGGCGAGCAGGCCACCCGCGGTGAAGCCGATGCGGACGAACTTGTCGGTGATCTGTTCGTTGGACGTCACCGTCAGCCGGTAGTCGGCACCGCCCCAGGCCTTGGTTATCAGACCATTCAATCCCTTACCCATAGCGTTAGGTTAGCCTAACGACACTTGTTTGTCCGCTCCGGTGGTTAAATAAGGTAAGCCTATGCAAATATGGGCTGGTGCGTGAGAGAGTGGAGAACGAACCGGTGGAAACCCTCCTGGTAGTCGGCGCGGGGCCGAAAGCCCTTGCGGTGGCGACTAAATCGCACGTTCTGCGCTCGCTCGGAATGCCCGCTCCGCGCGTGGTCGTGGTCGAGGCGCACGCCGTCGGCGGTAACTGGCTGCCCACCGGCGGCTGGACCGACGGGCAGCACCGTCTCGGCACCAGTCCCGAGAAGGACATCGGCTTCCCGTACCACTCCACCTGGGCGCGCGGTCGCAACCGCGATATCGATCACGCGATGTCCGCCTTCAGCTGGACCACGTTCCTGATCGAGCACGGCACCTACGCCGAGTGGATCGACCGCGGCAGACCCAGTCCGCAGCACCATGTGTGGGCCAAGTACCTGCAGTGGGTCGCGAAGTCCATCGACCTCGAGCTGGTGCTCGGTCGCGTGGAGCGCGTCAGTCACGGCGACGGCGAGCAGTGGCAGGTCGACGTGGTCGACGCCGACGGCGCGCGCAGCGAACTGACCGCCGACGGCCTGATGATCACCGGTCCCGGTCGCAGCAGCCGGGCCCTGCTCGACCATCCGCGCGTGCTCAGCATCGCCGAATTCTGGGACAGGGCGGGCAAACGCACGCTGCCCGCTGCCTCCCGCGCCGCGGTGATCGGTGGTGGCGAGACCGGCGGCTCGGCGCTGGACGAGCTGGTTCGGCACGAGATGCTCACCATCTCGGTGATCTCCCCGCTGGCCACCCTCTACACCCGCGGCGAGAGCTTCTTCGAGAACTCGCTGTTCAGCGATCCCGTGAAATGGGCGGCGCTGAGCATCCAGGAACGGCGCGACGTGATCCGGCGCACCGACCGCGGGGTGTTCTCGGTGCGCGTGCAGGAAAGCCTGTTGGGCGACAACCGCGTTCATCACCTGCAGGGCCGGGTCACCAAGATCGCGCCGCAGGGGGAATCGCTGGCATTGACGCTGAGCAACGAGTTGCGCGCCGATCAGGTGCACAACTTCGATCTGGTGGTGGATGCCACCGGCGGCCAGCCGCTGTGGTTCCTCGAGCTGTTCGATCAGCGCACCGCGGACCTGCTCGAACTCGCCGTCGGCGGAGCGTTGACGCAGTCGCGGATCGAATCGTCGATCGGCTACGACCTGGCCGTCACCGGGCTCGGCGGCAAGCTCTATCTCCCCAACATGGCCGCGATGGCGCAGGGGCCGGGGTTCCCGAACCTCAGTTGCCTCGGCGAACTCTCGGACCGGGTGCTGCAGACGGTGCCGGCTCGCGCGCGCGCCGGCGCTATCTCGCGCTGAGCGCAGACAAGAGCCCCTTCCGGTCGAGAAGTCGACGAGAAGGGGCTCTTGTGTTCGCGCTCAGCGCGGCGCGATGACGTCTTCGGGAGTGCGCGGCACGTACTGCAACGCGATTCGCCGATCGGGCCGGACGTCGATCTCGCCGATCAGCTGGAACCCGGCCTTGGCCAGGCTGCGGGCGATCGCCACGTTGCGGTGGTCGGGGTCGCCCAGCACGCGGCGGCAATCGGGATCGGCGGCGAAGACGGCGGTGGTCATGGAGGAAATCCAGGCGGACATGATGCCCTTGCCGATCACCGCGGTGTCGGCGGTGGCGATATGGAAGCCGATGTCGCTGGGATGACTGTCGTAGAAGCGGCCGATCTCGTCCTTGGCGGCGCGGTAGAACTCCAGGTAGGCGATATCGCGCACGCCGAGTTCGGGCTCGCCGAGCAGAGCGAAGTCCAGGCTGAGAATGCAAGGGCGGGAATAGGTTCCGGCCAGTTGCGCGCGGAAGTTGTCGCGGCGGCGCTCGGCGTCCCAGTCCTGTTCCCACGATTCGAGCAGGTGCGGGCGGGCCATCCATTCGGCGAGCAGTTCGGGGTCGGTGCCGTCGGGATCGGCCAGGCGCAGGCTGAACGGCGCCGCGAAGACGGGCAGCGCGGGCGCGGGCGCGGCGGCCACCTCGGCGGGCAGATCGGTCTGCTCGCGGGGCAGCGCGGTGGGGGTCCCGGCGGGGTTCATCTACTCGGTGCTCCGTTCAATCGTAACCTTGGTCACCTCGATGGGTAAGGCTAGCCTATACTAATGGCCGGGTGTTACTGTTGCCCGACCGATCGCCCGGTAATAGCCGGGCGTCCGTTATTCGGGTCGAATTCGGATGCAACAGGATTCGCCCCGGTTCCGGACGACAGCGCCGGGCGGGCCCGCGCGTGAGCGCGGCGTTGGATAGTGCGAAACGGCCGCGCGGCTTCGCGTGGCCGGTGAGGGAGAGCGACATGGCAAGAGAACTCGGCTGGATCAGGCAATTTCAGGCCCCCAGGACCGATTCCCTACCGCCACTGATCGTCTTCCCGCACGCGGGCGCGGGCGCCTCTGCCTACCGAGTGTTCGCCAAGCGTACGGCCGCCGACTTCGACACCGTGATCGTGCAGTACCCCGGCCGTCAGGATCGTGCGCGCGAAGCCGCCGCCGACACGCTGCCCGAGCTGGCCGCAGGCGCCTTCGCCGCCTTCCGCGACTCCGCCCACAACACCGGTGCGCCGCTGACCGTGTTCGGCCACAGCATGGGCTCCATCGTCGCGTTCGAGTTCGTCCGTTTGGCGGAAGCTGCGGGGTTGCCTGTGCGTTTGCTGGTGGTCTCCGCGGCCGCCGCACCGCACCGAATCGCCGAACTCCCAGGCCATCCCACCGAGGACGACGAATTGCTCGACCACATGAGCACGCTCAACGGCACCGGCGCCGACGTGATGGCCAGCCGTGAGGTGATGCGGATGGCGCTGCCGGTGTTGAAGGCCGATTACCGTGCCTTCGACGCCTATTCGTGCGGCCCCGAGGTGACTGTCACGGCACCCGTGCTTGTCCTGGGTGGCGACGACGACCCGTTCGTCGGCCCGCGCGACCTCTACGGCTGGGACCAGAGCACCACCGCCGAGATCGAGGTCAACCTGTTCGCGGGCGGCCACTTCTACCTCGACGAGAACATCGACGGCATCGCCGAGGTGCTCGTCGGCAAGGCGCTCGCGCGATGAACTCCGATCCCATCGTCATCGTCGGGATGGGCGTCGAAGCCCCCGGCGGCGTCGACACACTGCCCGAATTCTGGTCCGCACTGGCCGCCGGGCGCGAGCTGATCGGCCCGTTCCCGCGCGATCGTGACTGGCCGCTCGACGAGTTGTTCGCCCTCGGCAGGCTCGAGGGCTGGGCGCCGGTCCGCGACGCGGGCGGATTCCTCGACAGCGCCACCGAGTTCGACGCGCAGTTCTTCGGCATCACACCGCGCGAAGCGGTGGCGATGGATCCCCAGCAGCGGGTGGCCATGCGGGTGGCCTGGCGCGCGCTCGAGCACGCGGGCATCAATCCCGGCGCGCTCGACGGTGATTCGGCCGGTGTGTGGATGGGTGTCTCGGCGGCCGAGTACGGGCCGCGGGTCGGGTCGGTGAACGAGTACAGCGGCTACCGCGCGACCGGCACCGCGCTCGGTGCGGTGGCCGGGCGGATTTCGCACGGTCTCGGCCTGGTCGGTCCCTCGATCAGCGTGGACACCGCGTGCGCGTCGTCGCTGACCGCCGTGCATCAGGCGGCCTCGGCGATCCGCGCGGGCGAGTGCGACTGGGCGCTGGCGGGCGGAGTGTGCGTGATGGGTTCGCCCGGCGCGTTCTACGAGTTCTCCAAGAACAATGCCCTGGCCACCGACGGCCACTGCCGTTCCTACGCCGCCGACCCGACCGGCACCCTGTGGGCCGAAGGCGCGGGAGTCATCGTGCTGGAACGGCAATCGCGGGCGAAGGCACTGGGCCACCGGATCTACGGGCAGTTGCTCGGTTCGCGGGTCAACCACAACGGTGCGGGCGCCCCGATCGCGGTACCCAGCGCGAGCGCGCAGCAGCGGCTGATCGAGGACACGGTCGCCGCGGCCGGAATCAGTGCCGACGACATCGGCCTGATCGAAGGCCACGGCACCGGTACCGCGGTGGGCGATCCACTCGAATTGACCGCGCTGGCAGCGGCTTACGGCAATCCTGATCGCACCGACGCCCCCCTGCTGGGTTCGGTGAAGTCCAACGCCGGGCACGCCCAGGCGGCCTCGGGGATGCTCGGGCTGATCAAGGTGCTGCTGTGCGGTGCGCACGGCGCCATCGCGCCGAGCCTGTGGGCCGACGCCCCGACCACCGACATCGACTGGGACGCGACCAGTCTGCGGCTGGCAGCCGAACTCACCGACTGGGCGCCGCGCGCGGACGGCCTGCGCTACGCCGCCGTGTCCTCGTTCGGTGTCGCGGGAACCAATGCGCACGCCATCGTCGGCCTGCCGGTGCTGGAGGAGACCAACCATGGCTGAGTACCGCTTGCCGGACGGCAGCGTTCCCGTGCTGCTGTCCTCCGACAGTGTCGACGGCCTGCGCGCCGAGGCCGCCGCGCTGCGTGACTACGTCGCCGCGCATCCCGAGGTGACTCCGGAACGGTTGGCGGACATGCTGTTCCGCACCCGTTCGGCCCGTCGCCGCAGGGCCCTGATCCTGGCCTCGCCGTCGGTCGCCGACCCGGACGCAGCACCCTCGGCGCGGGCGACTGACGAGCTGTTCTCCGCCCTCGACGCCATCGCGACCGGCGCCGAGCACGCGCTCGTCGTGCACGGCGACGTGCCGGCGAGTGCGCGTCGGGTCGGGTTCGTCTTCCCCGGTCAAGGCAGTCAGCGGCCCGGCATGGGCGCGACGTTCTATGAGCTGTCGGCCGACTACCGCGCGGTGGTCGACGAGTGCGCCGCCATCCACGCCGAACGCTTCGGGCACTCCCAGCCGCTGCACTATCTGCTCGGCCACGAAGGGCAGTACGAGGACACGGTGTGGGAAGTGCAGCCCGCGTTGATGTTCCACATGACGGGCCTGGCCGCAGTGTGGCGAGCGGCGGGTGTGGATCCGCACGCGACCGTCGGCCACAGCCAGGGCGAGCTCGCCGCGGGCGCGGTCTCCGGGGTGATGACGCTGCGTGATTCGGTGCTCGCGGTGACCCATCGCGCCCTGCTCGCGGATCGGCTGTCCCCGCGCGGCTATTCGATGGCGGTCTTCGGCATGGACCGCGAGAGTGTGGAAGCGCTGATGGCGCGGCACTCGGGGTGGGCCGAACTCGCCGTGGTCAATTCGCCGCACATCATCGCCATCTCCGGTGAACGCGGCGCCGTGGTCGACCTGGTGGCCGCGGCCACCGCACGCGGCCAGTTCGCCAGGGAGATCCGGGTCGCCTTCCCGGCGCACACGTCCATCGTGGCCGAGGTGCGGTCCGATTTCGAGGGCTTCCTCGGTGACGAGATGAGCACACCGAACTTCACCGAGTCCGAGATCGCCTGTTATGGCGCGACTCTCGGCGAGAAGATCACCCCCGACCTCAAGCAGGAGGAGTACTGGTTCTGGAACCTGCGCAACCGCGTCCGGTTCGACCGGGCCGTGGTCAGCGCGGGCAGTGACGGCGTCGACCTGCTGATCGAGGTCGCCGAGCACCCCGTGCTGCAACTGGCCATCCAGGAGAACCTCGGCCTCGTCCCGAACCGTCCCGGCCTGCCCGCGCGCGACTTCCGTGTCCTCGGCACCTCGCTGCGCACCGCGGACGGCCTGTCGGAGTTCACCCGCAATCTCGCCCAGGTCGCCGTCCTCGACCTCGACTACCGCTGGGACGCGCTGCGCGTCGACGACACCGTCACCCTGCCGCTGCGCGACTTCCCGCACACCGTCACCAACCCCAAGCGTCTCTGGGCACCCCTCGGCGTCAACGAGACTCCCGCCGAACTCGCCGTCGCCACCCCGAAACCCCAACGGCTGGTGGAACAGTGGACGCCACTGCTGCGTCGCGCCCTGACCGCGCCGCGCAGCCTGCTCATCGTCGACCCCACGGGCGAATGCTCCGAGCTGGCCGCCGCGCTGGTCTCCGCGGCGGACCGCCACGGCGCCGAGGCGCGCGTTGTCGCCGCGGGTGGACCTGGCGACGAACAGCCGACCGATACCGTGATCGTCCTGCTCCCGCCTAGCCCCGACGACGACAGTGCCGGTGCGATCGACGCGCTGGTCGACTTCTATGCCGAACGCGCCTGGGCCCCAGCGGTATCCGCGCTGCGTCCCGGCGGTGAGTGCTGGCTGCTCACCACCGGCGGCGAGACCGTGCACGACGGTGACCCGATTCCCGGACTGTTCCAGTCGGGCGTCAGCGCCGGATTTCGCAGTGTCGGCATCGAACACCCCGGCATCCACTTCCGCCATCTCGATCTCGCCGCGAGCGAATCCGCGCCCGCGCAAGCCGCCAAGATCGTCGGCGCGGTGCACTCGAGCGGTGAGGCCGAGCTGGCGCTGCGGGCGGGCAAACTGTTCGTGAAGCGGCTAATCGTCGATACGACCGACGAAACCGGCTCGCTGGGCACCGATCTCGATCACGTGGTGATCGTGGGCGGCACCGGTCAGCTGGGTCTGCGGTTCGCCGATCACCTGGCGCGCACGGGTGCGGGCCGGGTCACGCTGCTGAGCCGCAGCGGCGAAACCGACGCGCTGGCACCGGAACTGGCTCGGCTGCGCGGTATCGGCGCGACCGAGATCGTGGTGCGATCCTGCGATGTCGGCGACGTCGCGGCCGCGACTGCCTTCGGCGCCGAGATCGCCGGTCGTCCGGTGGATCTGGTGATCCATGCCGCGGTGAACTATGTGGACGCCGAACTCGAGCAGATCACCGGCGGCGCCGTGCGCACCGCCGCCGCCGCGAAGCTGCGCGGCCTGGACAACCTCATCGACGCGGTCGCGCTGACCGTGGACTGCCGGGTCCTGCTGTGCTCGTCGATGGCGGCGACGCTGGGCGGACGCGGGCAGGTTCTGTATGCGGTGACCAACCGCATGCTCGACGTGGCGGCCCGCCGACTCCGCGCCCGTGGCATCGCCGCCGCGAGCCTGCAGTGGGGTCTGTGGAGTGTGGCCGGTCCGCTCGACGATGCCGGTTTCGCCCGGGTGGAAGAGGCAGGCGTGTTCCCGATGGTGCCTGCCGACGCGATCGAGGCCGGACTGGCCGCGCCGGTTCGCGACGGCATGATCATCGCCGCCGACTGGGACTTCCTGCGCGAGGTACTCGGGGCGTTCGGCCAGGCCAGCGTGCTCACCGGCCTCGAAACCGAGACGCGGGCACCGCAGGCGACCCAGGCATCCGCCGACGTGGTTCCGACGGCCGCGCCTGCGCCCGTCGTCGCCGCACCCATCGACAGTTTCCCGCTCGACCTGCGCATGCGCACCGAACTGCTCAAGGTGATCGGCGGTGACAGCGCCGAATCCATCGACGCCACCATGCCGTTGGTCGCACTCGGCCTCGATTCCCTACAGGCCTTGGACTTCCGCAAGCGCGTGAAGGCGGAGCTGGATCGCGATCTGCCGGTCGCGGCGATTCTCGGCGGCGCATCGCTCGACGATGTCGTGCTGCTCATGGCACAGAACACCAACCAGGGCTGAGGGGCCGAAGAACATGTCTGACACCGAAGCCACCCTGTCCGTCGCGGAACGCCGCAAATTGCTGCTGCAGCAGAAGCTGCGCGAACGCGGCATGTCGGTCGTGCACGCCGAACCCGTCGAGGTGCCGAGGATCCCGGCGGGGGAGCGGCGCCCGCTCACCCCCGGCCAGCGCCGCATGTGGTTCCTGCAGACCCGCGATGCAGACGACACCGCCCTCAATATCTGCGTCGCCTACCGCCTCACCGGCCCGCTCGACGCCGACCGCCTGCACGCCGCCTTCGACACGGTGGTGGCGCGCCACGACATCCTGCGCACGACCTACGGCACGGATGCCGACGGCACGCCGTTCCAGGTGTTCACCGCGGATGCCCGCGCCGACTGGTCGACCCACGATGTCACCGAGCTCGCGGAGTCGGGTCGCGACCTTCGCGTGGAGGTGCTGGCCCAGCGTGACTTCGCCCGCCCCTTCGCCCTCGGCGCCGAGCTCCCGCTGCGTGCCACGCTGATCCGCACCGGCGTCGACGAGCATGTCGTGCTGTTCACCATCCACCACATCTGCTGGGACGACGACTCCTGGGCCGTCTTCTTCGCCGAACTCAACGCCGCCTACCGGCTCGGCACACCCGCTGCGGACGCCGCCTCCCAGCCCGACACGGTGCAGTTCGCCGCGATCGCGCCCACCGCAGAGCCCGCCGAAGACGACGTCGCCTACTGGCGTGAAGCACTTCGCCCGCTGCCCGAACCGCTCGAGCTCCCCGGCGCCGCCTCGGTCGGCGCGGGCAGGCACGCCCGCCGCCGCACCCACCGGCTGCCCGCCGACCTCGTCACCCGCACCGAACAGTTCGCGCGCGAGCAGGCCGCGACCCCGTTCATGGTGCTGCTCGCCGGTTTCGACGCCCTCGTGCACCGCTACACCGCCGCCGACGACTTCCTGGTCTCCATCCCGGTGACCGACCGTCCCGTCGGTACCGAACAGCTCATCGGCTACTTCGGCAACACCTTGCTGCTGCGTGCGGGAATCGGTGGCCGCGACGATTTCGCCACCTTGGTCGCCGGCGTGCGCGACACCTGCACCGGGTCGTTCGCGCGTCGGGGCGTCGGCATCGATCGTGTTGTCCGTGAAGCGAATCCGGACCGTGTCGCCGGACGCGACGGCATGGATCAGCTGGTTCGCCTCGGCTTCAGCGTGCGCAAGAGCGCCGACGGTTTCGCCATCGACGGCGTGCGGTCCACCCAGCTCGAACTGGGCGCGGCGAGCGCGCAGGTGCCGCTGGCCTTCGCCGTGGTGCTCGAGGCCGACGGCAGCGCGGTGGTGGAAGCCGAGTATCAGACCGACGTGCTCGCCGATGCCCTCGTCGACCAGTTGCTCGTCCACTTCGGTCGCCTCCTCGACAGCGCCCTGCGCGACCCGAAGCGCAGGCTCGCCGATCTCGACATGCTCGGCGATGCCGATCGCGCCGCGTTGCTCGACCGTTCGCACGGCGTGCTCGTCGACGAAGAGGCGACAACCCTTGTCGCCCTGCTGGAGTCGGCCGCGGCGGCCGATCCCGAGGCGCGGGCCCTGGTCTCCGATGATGTGGAGCTCACCTACGCCGCGCTGCACGCGCGCGCGAATCGCTTGGCGCACTGGCTGATCGAGCAGGGCATCGGCACCGAGGACATCGTCGGCCTTCGGCTCGGCACCTCGGTCGAGTTCATCGTCGCCGTGCTCGCGGTGCTGAAGGCCGGTGGCGCGTACCTGCCGATCGACCCGGCCTACCCGGAGGACCGCATCGAGTACCTGGTCGAGGACGCGAATCCTCGATTGCTGCTCGGGGCGGTCGAATTGGCCGCCGCCGAGGAGACGGCGGCCGAGCTGCCCGCGACGGCGCCCACCGATGCCGAGCGACTGCGCCCACTGCGCCCGTCGAACCTCGCCTACGTCATCTACACCTCCGGCTCCACCGGCAAGCCCAAGGGTGTTCCGGTGCCGCACAACGCTATCGCCGAGCACATCGTCTGCTTCACCGCCGACTGGAACATGACCCCCGCCGACCGGCTGATGCAGTCGTCGTCGGTGAGCTTCGACGCGTCGCTGGTCGACATCGCGATCACGCTGACCGTCGGTGCGCAGCTGATCGTGCCCAAGCCCAACGCTTTCCGCGACATCCGCTATGTCGCGGACTTGATCAGCCGCCGCCAGGTGACCGTGCTGCACATGGTGCCGTCGATGCTGAGCACCTTCCTGCTGTTGCCCGAGATCAGCGAATGGCAGTCGCTGCGCCAGATCCCCGTCGGTGGTGAGGCGTTGCCCGGCGAGGTCGCCGACCGCTTCGCCAACACCCTCGACGCCGAACTGCGCAACCACTACGGCCCCACCGAAGCCGTGGTCTGCTCCACCCACATGCCGGTCTCCGGCCCGCAGGGCACCGGCGTGGTGCCGATCGGCATCCCCAACCGCAACGTCTACACCTACGTTCTCGACGAGGCGCTCCAGTTGGTGCCCGACGGCGTCGTCGGTGAGCTCTACCTCGGCGGTGAGCAGCTCGCCCGCGGCTACCTCGACCGGCCCGCACTGAGCGCCCAGCGTTTCGTCGCCGATCCGTTCACCCCGGGCGCTCGGCTGTACCGCTCCGGCGACCTGGTGCGCCGCAACACCTTCGGTGAGCTGGAGTTCGTCGGTCGCGCCGACGAGCAGGTGAAGGTGCGCGGTTTCCGCATCGAACTGGGCGAGGTCGAAGCCGCGATCGCCGCGCATCCCGCCGTGGCCCACTGCGTTGTCGTGGTGACCGAGGACCCCGCCATCGGCGCGATGCTGGCCGCCTATGTGGTGCCCGCCGAGGGCACCATCGACCTCGAACAGGTCCACGCGTTCGCGGCGAGCGGACTGCCCGAATACATGGTGCCCAGCGCGTTCGCGGTGATCCCCGAGATCCCGCTCACCGTCAACGGCAAGCTCGACAAGCGCGCCCTGCCCGCGGCGACCCCCGCCGTGGCGCGCACCCACCGCGCCCCGGCCACGGCCACCGAGCGCAAGGTCTGCGCCCTGTTCGGCGCCCTGTTCAGTCTCGACGAGGTCAGCGCGGAGGACTCCTTCTTCGAACTCGGCGGCCACTCGCTGCTCGCGGCCCGCCTGGTAGCCCAGGTCCGCGCCGAGTTCGGCGTGGAACTCGACGTCCGCGTCGTCTTCGACAGCCCGACCCCCGCGGCCCTCGCTGCCAACCTGGTCGCCCGCTTCCTGGCCGAGTTCGACATCGACCTCGACGCCGTCGACACCGATTTCGACGACGCCCCGGCCGCGACCGAGAGCGAGACCACCGACACCAGTCGACCCGCGATCGGTGGGCGCCCGCGTGGCGAGCGTGTTCCGCTGTCGTACTCGCAGCTGGCGATGTGGTTCCAGTATCGGATGGAGGGCGCGGGCTCGGTCGGCAACCTGCCACTGGCCATGCGCTTCGACGGCGCGCTCGACATCGCGGCGCTGCGTGCCGCACTCGACGACGTGGTCGCTCGGCACGAGTCGCTGCGCACCACGTTCCCCGAACACGACGGCGTGCCCTACCAGGTGGTGCACCCCGCCGCCCCGGTCCCGCTACCGGTGCGCGAGATCGCGTCCGACCAGCTCACCGCTGCGCTCGCCGAGATCGCCGACTACCACTTCACCCTCGACGGCGAGCCGCTGATCCGCGCCGAACTGCTCGTGCTCGACGCCGACACCCACGTGCTCTCACTGCTCGTGCACCACATCGTCGCCGACCACGCGTCCTTCGGCGTGCTGCTCGACGACCTCACCACCGCCTACCGTGCGCGATGCGAGCTGGGCGGCGCCCCGAGCTGGGCGGCGCTGCCGGTCCAGTTCGCCGATTACGCGCTGTGGCAGCGTGAACTGTTCGACCAGGCCGCGCCGAGCGCGTTCGCCACCGACCAGATCGACTACTGGCGTGCCGCGCTCGCCGGCGTCCCCGAGGAGATCGCGGTCGCCCACGACCGGCAGCGTCCGCCGGTACTCGGCAAACGCGGTGAGGTGGTGAACTTCTCGTTGCCCGCCGCCGTGCGCTCCGGGCTGGAAGCGCTCGCGATCCGCAGCGGCGCCACCGAATTCATGGTGTGCCAGGCCGCGGTCGCCACCCTGCTGCACACCCTCGGTGGTGGCACCGACATCACCCTCGGCACTCCCGTCGCGGCGCGCACCGATCCGGCGACAACGGCCATGATCGGGTTGTTCGCCAACATGGTCGTGCTGCGCAACGACCTGTCGAACGCGCCGACCCTGCACGACACCGTGCTGCGGGCGCGCAACGTGGTGCTCGACGCCAATGCCCATCAGGAGCTCCCGATCGAGCGACTGGTCGAAGCGCTCAACCCACGCCGCTCGCGCTCACGGAACCCGCTGTTCCAGAGCATGATCCACTTCCGTGGCGCCGACTGGGCACCGACCACGTTGCCGTTCGCCTCCTCGGGCGACACCACCGTCACCGTGCTGCCCGCCGACTTCGACGTCTCGTTCCTGGATCTGAACCTGAGCCTGAACGTGACCGCCGACGGCGGCATGGACGTGCGCGTCGTCGTCAACGCCGATCTGTACGACCCGGCCACGGCCTCGCTGATCGCCGACGCCCTCGCCGCCACGCTGCGTGCCTTCGCCGAGACACCTGACCTGCCGGTCGCCGACCTGCGGGTGCTGCCCGCCGCGGATCTCGAGCGCCTGCTCGCCCCGCCTGCCGCGCTGGCGGCGAGCGCCGTCGCCACCGGTGCCGCGACCGACTCCGAGACCGAGCGCACCCTGATCGCCCTGATCGAGGAACTGCTGGAGATCGACGAGGTCGAAGGCGACGACAACTTCTTCGCCCTCGGTGGCGACAGTGTCATCTCCATCCAGTGGTCGGCCCGCGCCGACGCCCTCGGTCTGCCGCTGTCGCCGCAGATGGTCTTCGAGTGCGCCACGATCACCGAATTGGCCGCCGCCGTCGACGCTGCCGCCGGTGGCGCGACTCGAGCCGAGGAGCCCGAACAGGTTTCGCACGCGCCGATGAGCGCGTCGGGCCTGGAATCCGATGCCCTGTCCGCGCTGACGGCCGCCTGGTCCGCACAGGGATGAGCACGAACGTCGGGATGAACGAGCAGTTAGGAAGGGACGCAGCATGAGTGCGCCGCAGATCGAAGACGTACTCGCGCTGAGCCCGCTGCAGGAGGGGCTGTTCTCCCTTTCCCGGCTGACGGGCACCGAGATCGACCTGTACACGATGCAATTCGTGGTCGATATCGACGGCCCGCTCGACACCGACCTGCTGCACCGCAGCGCGCAGGCCATGCTGGACCGTCATCCGAACCTGCGGGCCGCGTTCTGGGACACCGATGTGCCCAAGCCGGTGCAGATCATCCCGTCGCGCGCGGAGCTGCCGTGGGCCGAACGGGCCGCGCTGTCCACGGAATTCGACTCCATCGCCGAATCCGAGCGCCGCGTCCCCTTCGTGCTCAGTCGCGGTCCCGCGCTGCGAGTGCTGCTGCTCGACGTCACCGACGCGCCCGCGCCGCGCAAGCGGATGATCCTCACCGCCCACCACATCCTCATGGACGGCTGGGCGGTCGCGGTGTTCTTCACCGAACTGCTCGCCGTCTACCGGGCGGGCGGCACCCTCGACGGTCTGCCCGCGCCCCGGCCCTACCGCGACTACATCGGCTGGCTCGGTGCCCAGGACCACGACGCCGCGGCCCGCCGCTGGGCCGAGTACCTGGGCCAGGTCAGCGCACCGCTGGTACTGGCCGACGGCGCCGGCGAGCGCGGCTCCGCGGTTCCGCAGACCACGCGACTCCGGTTGTCCGCCACCGAGACCGAGCAGTTGCAGCAGTGGGCGCGCGGCAACGGGATGACGCTCAACACCGCGGTCCAGTTCGCCTGGACGCTGCTGCTCGGCCGCGTCACCGACCGTCGTGACGTCGTCTACGGCACCACCATCTCCGGCCGCCCAGAGAAGCTCACGGGCGTCGAAGGCATGGTGGGACTCTTCATCAACACCGTCCCGGTCGTGCACCGCCTCGATCCCGCCGAGCCGGTCGTGGCGCAATGCGCACGCCTGCAGCGTGATTCGGCCACCATGCGCGACATCGGCTACCTCAGCCTGTCGACCCTGCAGCGCGCGGCGGGCCACGGCGCCCTGTTCGACACCCTGTTCGTCTTCGAGAACGCCCCCATCGACGACGCCATCCAGACGGTCACCGCCCCCGACGGCGCGCAGTTCCGCCCGATCGAGATGGAAAGCCTCGCCCACTACCCGCTCACGGTGGTCTCCCACCTGAGCGACGCCGAACTCCTCGTCCTCGTCGAGGCGATCCCCGCCCTCCTCGGCCACCTCGACACCGTCGACCTCGGCGCTCGCATGCTCACCATTCTGCGCACGCTGCCCTCGCTCGACGCTGCCGCGACCACCGAGGCGATCGATCTGCTCACCGCGTCCGAGCATGCCGAACTCAGCAGCGCCGCAGCGGATCTCACCGGTCCCCCGACGGCCACCCCGTGGGAACTGTTCGAGCGGCAGGTGGCCGCCGACCCGAACGCGATCGCCCTCACCACCACCTCCGGCGAGGTGTACACCTACCGCGCGCTGCACGAGCAGGCCTGCCGGATGGCGGGGGAGTTCGCCGCCCACGGCGTCACCCCGGAAACCGTTGTCGCCCTGATGCTGCCGCGCGGGCCGCGCTCGATCATCGCGATCATGGCCACCTTCGCTGCGGGCGCCGCCTATGTGCCGGTGGACATCTCACTCCCGGCCGGGCGCATCGAATCGATTCTGCGCCAATCGAACCCGACGCTCACTGTCATCCTCGGCGCGGACCGCGCTCTGCTGGACGCGACGACCCTCGACACGGTGTCCGTCGACGGCGCCGTGCCTCTCGGCGAGGAGACCGATCGCCACGGTGACGGCGCGATCGCGGGCGGCTCCGGCGGTTCGGATGCAGCCGTTCGCGTTGCGCCGCCGTCCGATCGGCAAGCAATCCAGATACTGGCGCTCGACGAGCCCGCAGTCCTGGCGCGGGTCGCGGCCCGGCCGACAGGAGCACCCACTGTGCGTCGTGAACTCGACCACAGCGCCTACATCATCTTCACCTCCGGCTCGACCGGCGAGCCCAAGGGCGTCGTCGGCACGAACGCCGCCCTGGCGGGTTACTTCGCCGATCACCTGGAGCGCTTCTACCGTCCGGCGATGCGCAAGCTCGGTCGCCCCCTGCGGATCGCCCACGCCTGGTCGCTCGGCTTCGACGCCTCCTGGCAGCCGATGGTCGGCTTCTTCGCCGGACAGGCTCTGCACCTGTTCGACGCCGAGGAGATGCGCGACGCGCACCGAATCGTCGCAGGCATGGCCGAATTCGACATCGACATGATCGACACGACCCCGTCGATGCTCGCGCAGTTGGCGGCAGCGGGCCTGCTCGACCGCGAACTGTCGGTGCTCGCTCTCGGCGGCGAAGCCATCGACACCGCGCTGTGGGCACGACTGCGCGCGCTGCCCGGGACGGCTGTGTACAACTGCTACGGCCCCACCGAGACGACCGTCGAAGCCGTGGTCGCACCCGTCGCCACCTCGGAGATCCCCACGATCGGCACCGCCAACGGCGGCATGGTCGGCTACGTGCTCGACTCCCGGCTGCGACCGGTCCCGCAGGGCATCGTCGGCGAGCTCTACCTGTCGGGGGTGCAGCTGGCCCGCGGCTACCTCGGCAAACCCGCCATCACCTCGGACCGTTTCGTCGCCGACCCCACGCGCCCCGGCGAGCGCATGTACCGCACCGGCGACCTCGTGCGCAGGCTTCCCGGTGGCCGTTTCGGCTACCTCGGGCGCGCCGACGCCCAGGTGAAGGTGCGTGGCTATCGCATCGAGGTCGGCGAGATCGAGACCGCGCTGCGTCGCTCCGCCGATATCGACACCGCCGCGGTGACCGTGGTGCGCCGTGCCGGTGGTGCGTCCCTGGTCGGCTTCGTCGTCGGTAAGGCCGGTCGCGCTGTGATCGTCAGCCGGGTGCGCGCCGACCTCGCGCAACGCCTGCCCGCGTACATGATTCCCGCGCGCATCGTCGTCCTGGATCAGCTGCCGGTCAATGTCAACGGCAAGCTCGACAGCCACGCGCTGAACGAACTCGCCGAGCAGTCGCTGGCGGTCGCCGACAGCAACGCCGCCGCCGAGACGGCGACGGAGATCGCGCTCAGCGAGCTCTTCGCCGAACTCTTCGACGGTCGCGCACCCGGCATCGACGCCGACTTCTACGAGCTCGGCGTCGACAGCATCGTCGCGATCTCCCTGGTCAACAAGGCCCGCCGTCGCGGCCTCGCCCTCAATCCGCGAATGGTGCTGGCCTGCCCGACCATTCGTGAACTCGCTGCCGCCGTCGACGACGCACCGGCCGCCGCCGCGCAGTCCGGCGCCGACGCCTACGGCGTGGTGCCGCCGCTGCCGGTGGTCTCCTGGATGTACGAATACGGCAACTACCGCCGCTTCACCCAGACCGCAATGCTGCGCCTGCCCGCCGGAATCGACCGTGCGGCAATGGAATCCACCCTCCAGGCGCTGCTCGACGCGCACGACACCCTGCGCGCGGTGCTCACCGACACGACAGACGGACCGCGCATGGTCACGCGCGCGCCCGGTGCGGTGAACGCCGCCGAGCTCGTCATCGAGGCGCCGCGAGGGCTCGGCGGCACCGAACTCGACACGGCCATTACGGAATACGCGCGGATAGCCAATGACGCGATCGACCCGAGGGCCGGGGACATGGTTCGGGCAGTGTGGTTCTCGGGTGCGGAATCGGCTGTCGACACTCACGGTGCGGAGCCGGTCGGTGCCACCGTCGTGCCGAGCTTCGGCACCGGTGACGACATCCTCCTGCTCACCGTGCACCACCTCGCGGTCGACGTCGTGTCCTGGCACATCATGCTCGACGCACTGGCCGCTGCCTGGCAACAGATCCAAGCGGGCGTGACGCCGAAGATGTTGCCCGAGTTCACCTCGTACCGACAGTGGTCCGAGGCCATGTGGCAGCGCGCGTCCGAGCCGGAAGTCCTCGCTCAGCGCGATTACTGGACCACGCAGGTCCGCGAGCCCGATGCCGCACTCGGCTCCCGACACCCCGCCCCGGCGACCGACACCTGGTCCAGCCTGCGGGTCAGCACGGTAGCGACTCCGGTCGCGGTCACCGAACGCCTGCTCAACCGCGTCGGCAAGGACGAGGGCGTCCGCGAATTCCTCCTCACCGCCCTCACCATGACCATGGCCTCGCTACACGTCGACAACGGAAACGACCCGGCCGCAGGCGCATTGATCGCTATGGAAGGCCACGGCCGCGCCGACACCACCCTCGGCACCGACACGGCCAACACCCTCGGCTGGTTCACCAGCGTCTTCCCCGTACGCCTCGGCGTCGGCGACAACGCGGTGGATGTCGCACGCGCACAAGCGGACCCCGCCGCCGCTCGCACCCTGCTCGACTCGGTCTCCGCCCATCTGCGTGAAATCCCGAACCAGGGCCTCGATTACGGACTCCTCCGCTACGTCAACCGTTCCGCGGAACTCCGCACCGCCGCCGAACCCCAGGTCGAGTTCAACTATCTCGGCCGAATCGACTTGAGCGGCAACGAGACCGACCCCTGGTCACTGCTCGTCGGCGAACACGACACCGCACTCCCACTCGACCCGGAACCTGACCTACCACTGCGCTACGCGGTCGACGTCATCGCGGGCATCGGCGCCACGCCCGAAGGCTCCGCGCTCACGACGAACTTCCGCTGGAGTACCGCTCTCTTCACGGAGGCCAAGGCTGCCCGCTTCGCCGAACACTGGGAACTGGCGATCACCACCCTCGCCGACGCGCTGGACCGTTAGCGCGCCCCACCCCGACGCACTATATTGCCGGCGCACACGCTGTCCGTCAGGCGTTGTGCGGCTCGGCGAGCTCGTCGATCAGCACGGGATACTGTTCCCCGTTACCCGTGGCGATCGACCGGTCCGCCATGGCCTTGATCAGTCTCGGGAGTTCGACGCTGAGCGCCTCGCACTCCTCGAGAAGTCAAATATCTCGATGACGAAGAACGCTGGATATTTCGCCTTTTCCGTGCGCTCATCCAGATCTCGACGCATTGATCCTTCCGGCCGATATTCTAAGACCGACGATGACCGGATTTCATCCGCTTCCATCGGTACGACCCAATTCTCATCGGTTTCGGCGACTCGGAAGATAGTTCATGATGGAGGTACTGAACGTGTGGCGGTGCGGAAACGAGAATATCAATTCTCGGCATCGTAACGGTGCCCGACGGGACGTACATCGACGTAACTGGACTCGATGCGTTGAGGAGGGATGGAGGAGGGAAAGCTGACGATCGCCGCCGTATCACGTTCCACCACAAGGCTGGTCGCGCCTCTGCCTTGAACTGCACGGACAATCCGCCAACCTGCGTCGAACTCGACCAAATCGAATTCTTCGGAATCCAAAAATGTGGACGCAATTTCTCTGGCGTCGGACTCGCTTATCATGGTAGCTCACTTCCCTCAGATGATTTCCAGCGGCATCGATGTGCATGACATCAATTGCGCTCGCGTGACTTTCACCGTTTCCCACCCCCTGCGCCGACGGCGGCCACGGCTCCAGTGTGGAGTTTTGTGAGTCGGATGCCATAGGGACGCCTTCGACATTGAAAGCGTTGAACCAATGTCCTCCGCCGTCGTGTCAATCGACTCCGACTATTGCGCTGGATCCCGGCCCGAGCTGCGACAGCGTATCTCGGATTTCTTGGAATATTGCAGTAATTCTTTCCCCTCGCTCCCAGTCATCCATGCACGAGTTGGGCTCACCGTTTCCGTGCGGATCCGTATTGTGCCCTGCTTGGGGTTCGATGCCGCGCCACTGCTGCTGTACAGCTTCCTCAACGGCTATCTGCTGGCTGTCCTCAGTGGGTCGCCCGACCGCGCCGACACGGCGAGCGGGTGGGGATGTCACCCGTTGCGACGCTTGCTGAACTCCTCGATCAGTATCGGATACTGCTCGGCGCTGTGACCTGCGGCGATCGGGTGCCCAGAACTGCTGTCCGCCATGCGAACCCGCCTCCCAGTGCAGGCTGAAGACCGACTGTCGAGCCGTTCTAGCCACGCATCGGCCTCACGTCGTCCCCACTCGTCGCCGCAGCAGGCAGAATTCGTTCCCCTCCGGGTCGGCCAGCACGTGCCAGGTTTCGGTGCCGGTCTGGCCGATGTCGGCCTTGCGGGCACCCGCGGCGAGCAGACGCTGTAGTTCTTCGTCCTGATCGCGGTCGGTAGCGTTCACATCGAGGTGCATCGGCAGTTTTCCCCGTCTGGGGTCGGTGCTGAGGCTGAACAGCAAGGTGGGCTGCGGTCCGCCGAATTCGGTTCCTGGCGCGCCGATCTGGACGTCACCGTCGTCCCGGTCGAGTACGACATAGCCGAGCACTTCGCACCAGAAGCCGGCCAGCAGTTCCGGGTCGGCACAATCGATGACAAGTTCGGTGATCCTACAAGCCATGAGCGCGACCTTACGCCCGCGCCGACGACTCACGCCTGGTGAATACCAGCCTCGGGCCAGACCCCGTCGTCCCGATGCCCTCGTACAGCCATCCCTGCCACTCGCACAGTCATATTGTCGCCCCGCCCGTCCTCCACCTCGACCGAATAATCCGCAGCACCGATCTTCAGCGCCCGCCTTTCCGTCGATTGGCAAGTGCGCTGACGGCGAGTTCCCGCGTCTCGGCATCGGGCGTAGCGGCCTGAAAGTCGCACGATTCGATATGCGACAGGAAATTATCCTCCGGGGCGATCCCGTATTCTTCCAAGTAATATCTTGCTGCTGCTGTCCAAATCCATTTTCCGTCCGTTTTGAAAACGCGCGGAACGACTTTCCCTTTGGACGGGTCGATCTGATCGTTCGATTTACCATTGGCTGCTCGGATTGCCGACCCACCTCTGAGGAAAGTGAGAATCTGTTCCTTTCTTTCGAGGTCGGTAATTATCTGCCTCGCAGTAGTTATCGGCACACCATTTTCGTCTATTCCATCGAAGAGTCGAGAAATTTTCACAGTGTTGATACTCCTCTACTGGCTCTCGGGCTCGAACAGGATCCAGTCTCCATCCGGCGGATCCTTTGCATCAACTTCGCCGGTCACCGGGTCGACGACCTCGGTCGCGACTACGACAGTGCCGTCTTCATCGGTCCATGCAATCTCGTTCGGAGCCCACACCTGTACGCCCAGTTCGTTGGCAAGATGTTGGGCGAAGGGATCTGGGCCCTGCCCAGTCTCGCAGCACAGCAGGCGGATAGCGCGATTTTGCCAGCGTGGGTCGGCTCGGATGAGCGCCGCGAGGTCTTTCGGTGACAGCTCGTCATCGCCGATAAAGACAGCTTCGGGATCCCCGTGCATATCAATGGTGTAGAAGTTCTGTAGCGCTCCGACCCACTGGGCGTACTCTCTCATTTCCGAGTCGGATTCCTCGAAGTAGGACCGACCGGCGGGTGTGCTTTCCCCGAGATCGAAGTACGCTTGCAAGTGCGGAGGCAACGGAATCGCCGCCGGTACCGAAAGCGGTTGAGTCGGTGAGCTGTCGGGCTGGTGGGCATCCGGTGGGGATGGCGGCGCTGCGGCGGGATCGGGCGGAGACGCGTGGTCAGGAGGCAGAGGGAGGGTTCTTCCCAACCGCCGCGGATCTTCAGACCGTGGACCATGCTCGTTCGTGTCTATTTGGTCGCTTGACTGGGCCGCTACCTCGTAATGGGAATCCGCTACGAGGCGATCATCCCGTTCTTCGGCCATTCCTTCTCGCGGCGCGCGCGATGAATGATCCTGCCTACTGTCGTTCGGAAGATCCCGTCCTCCGATTGTCCCGGAAGGGCTGCTTCGTTCGTCTTGTCGATGATCAGGGTCCGGTCCAGGTTGTCCCTGGTCTCCCCGAATCGGTACTCCACCTCGCTCGGATCGTTCCTGATCTGGTTGTAGTAGACCAGTAGCGCCATTCGGTTCTCCCCAGTGTGTGTCGTAGCGTTCGCGGGTGCTCGGCGGGATGTCGCGAGACCAGTCGTGTTGAGTATTTGCGTGTGCGTGCGCGTCCTGGTAAGTCGATCCTGGATGCATTCGCATGTAAGTGGACTCGGCCAGTTCGTGTTCGAGGAGCACCATATCGGCCGGAAGCGGGCGCCCGGCTCGGAGTCGAATCCATGCCTCGGCCATGTTCGGATCGGCGTCGAAGAGTTGGTGGACAATGTTTCCGTCATAGTCGACCATTGGATGCTGTGTCCGAAACACATGGTTCTTGATCTGTTCGAGGTCGGCTCGGGTGAAGTAGGTGCCGTCAGCCCGCAGTTGGTCAGCCAAGGCGCGTGCCATCTCGTCGATGTCACTGTCGTCGCTGCGAAACCGGGTGTATGCCTCCTCTGCCCAATCGAAGGCTGCCGCGTCGTCACGTGGACGAATCGCCCCACCCGTATGCACCTGTTCGGGCGCATCGGACTCAGCGTCTACTAGTCCTCGATCGTTCCGTCCGTCGGCCAACTCTGTTGGCGACGTCTGAGCCACTGGGCTTTCGAGATCACCAGGGAGTCCATCGGTCCGTGCTGGTCCCGTTTCAGGGTTTGCTTGTCGAACGTCAACTGGTACGCCTCGGGTGGTTCTGTCGGATTGTTCAGTGACGTCACTGTCACTTGGTACGTGATCGTTTCCGAGTTCTCGGTCAGGCGCTGGAATGTCGCCTGTCGGCGTTTGGGATAGATCTGCCGTCCGTTCACCGGCTGGCCGGTCTCGATCGCCTGGTCGTACATCTCGCCGATCGTCCACGGGTGCAGGCTGGGGTGCACTGTCACTATCCCGGTCTGTTTGTCGAGGACGTAGCTCGTCTGGCCGAGTCCCTGGCCCAGTGCTTTCTGCTCCGGGCTGAGCTCCGGTCGGCAGACCCACCCGTGTTTGAACTCGATCACCGAGAATGTCTGGGTTGGGAACGCTTCCGCTAGGAATTCCCGCACTTGTTCCTTGGTGACCAGTGGTGGAACCGGCATTGGTTACTCCTTGGGTATCGACGGGCATCGACCAGAGTTCGACCGATCCACTGGTTAGGTTGTGCGGCGGGGTGTCCGAGAATTCGGATGATTGGGGATCCCACCACACCGGGCCCGCGGCGCCGTGTGGATAGACGATGACAGTCGCGTGGGAACCGTCGATCGTGGGCGACCCGTCCAACTCGTACAACAGTTCGCCGGTGTTCTGGTCTCGGGCGTGCCAGGTGTTGACAACCAGCGCCGACGCTCCGGGGCCCATGCTGCGAATCTGGTCGTGCAGCGCCTGAAATTGAGCCGAAACCGCGAGGTCGACGTCGCCGAGCTGCCATGTACCGCCCAACCACGCAGTTGCTCGATCGAGTCCGTTTTCCTCACCTGATCGGGTGTCGAGGTCCCCGTCGGCGTCGAGGTCGGGCCATCGCGGTGAACCGACTTCGGGCCTGCCATTGAACGATGACAATGCGGCCAGCGATCCGTCGAGGCAGTTATTGCTCCTGCCCTGAACAGTCGGGCCGCCGTCGTTGATCAGGCTGCCATAATCGTTTGTCCGGGGGTCCGCGCCGACCATGAACCGGTTGCCATCGCGCAGAGCGTCTTCGACGTCGTGTTGATACTCGGCCTGTTCGAGACTGTCGAGCCGTGCGGGGCCTTCGACCCGGGTACCAGGGAGACCGTCCAGCACTGCTGGTGTATTGGCACGCGCGATGCTGTTGCTCAGTTCGCGGAGGTCGTCCACGTCCAGATCGGTGTCACTGGGAGGCAGCCCGAGCTGTTCTCGCAGCAGCCCGGTGAGAGCGTCGAGGTCGGCGTCGGTAGGTGTGCTGTCAGGGTTGGACGAGTCGAGATCGATCGTCATGTCAGCCGCGGCAGGGTCACTGACCGGGACCAGGTCGACCATCATCCAGTCGCCGGACAGGAGTTGCTCGCCTCGGTTGAAGTGCAGATCGACGGCGAGTTGGGCGCGTTCGAGCAGCGCTTGGACGATTGCTGGATCGAGGTTGCCGACGCCGGCCATATGAACGCCTACCCGGAGCATCGACACGGGCGTGTTGAAAGCGGTGGTGAATCTGCCCCAGGTGAAACTGCGGCCGCCAAGCGGATCGACGACGTGGCGCACTCCTCCGTCAGGGTGCTGGGAGCGTAGGTTCTCGCGGGCTGTGCGTGACTGGTTGGCGTCGATTAACTGCTGCGGGGTCGGGATCGATTGCGTCGGAGTGGCCGGCTGGTGGGCAGTGGGCGTTGTGCCGCTGACGGGTGCCGGTGATGTACCAGGGGGCGGTGTCGGCGGCGGAGATGGCTGGGTCTGGTTTACCGATGACTGCGACGACGGCGTCGTGGTGCCCTCTATCGGTTGGGACGTGGATGTCGGGGTGTTCGGGACTGCGGTAGCCGGTGAGGATTGGGGCGCGGTCGTCGGAGGGGCGGAATTGCTCGGTTGATCGCCTACTGCTCGATCGTCCCCTCCGCGGGCCATGTCCCCGTGTTCCGGCTCTGTTCGTACGCCCATGACGTCGCCACCGCTGAGACTCGGTCCGTGGGCCGGTGACGGATCGGATTCTTGGTGATCTCGACTTCCTGAGTCATCCCCGGATCGTCCGGGCTCTCCAAGAAGGTCAGTTGTACTCGGTACACGATCGTGTTCTGGTCCTCGAACCGGCGAGTCAGGTGAATTCGGCGCTGTTTCGGATGGATCTGGTAGCCCTGGGGTGGTAGGCCCGCTTCCGTCGTCGCGTCGAACTCCTCCGCGATCACCGGCATCGCCATGCTCGAGTGCGCCGTGATCACCCCCGTATGTTTGTTGATCACGTAGTTGCCCAAGCCCATTCCCCTCTGGGCGTCCTCCTCCGGCGACAGCATCGGCTGACATACCCAGCCGTGCCTGCTCTCCAGGATGCTGTACTCCTGGCTCGGACCGAACACTCGGGCCAGCAAATGTCTGGCCTGTTCCCGGGTGGGTACTGGTTCCGCCATGGGGAGATCCTCCGTTTGCGTCGATGGGTATGCACTCCAACGCCGCCGAGTCGTTGGTCAGGTATGCCGGTGGGGCATCGGATGTCTGCCCGGACTGCGGATCCCACCACACCGGGCCTGCCGCTCCCGGCGGGAAGACGATTACTGTCGCGTGACCGCCGCGGTACACCGGTGAGCCGTCGTTGTTGTAGAGCTTGTTGCCGTTCTGATCACGCGCATGCCATCTGGTCCCGACCATTGCCGCGGAACCAGGGCCGAGGCCGGCGATGTAGTTGTGCAAGGCCTGGTACTGGTCCGGAATAGGCATTCCGGAATACGACGCCCAGTTCGCGCCGAGGCAGGCTGCCGCACGGCTATGGCCGTTCCACTCTCCTGACACGTTGTCCGGCTGGCCGTTCGGCAATTGGTCGGGCCATCGGGGCGCCGAGACTCGAGGCAGGCCGAAGAACGATGACAAGGCGGAGAGGGAGCAGTCGAGGCAGTTGTTGCCGCGGCCCGGGACAGTGCGCCCGCCGTCGTTGGTCAACTGCCCGTACGGATGGGTGCGTGGGTCGGCGCCCTGGATGAAGCCGTTGCCCGCGCGAAGCGAGTCTTCGATCCGACTTTGATGCAGGGGATCCTCGACGTCGGCGAGTTCGCGATGATCGATTACCCGCGAATTCGCGGGATCGGCGATTCTCGAAGGTGTATTCGCGCGAGCGATGTCATTGCTGATCTCGCGAAGATCGCTCGGGCTCAGGAGCTGGCCGGGCGGCGCGGGGAACAACCCCAAGTGGTCGCGGAGCGTGTTGGCGATGCCGGCAGGCCGACTGGGATCCAGGACTGTGTCGGCAGCCGCGGGATCGGTCGTGAACTCCACATCGACCAGGAATCGGTCACCGCTGAGCAGGGGACTGCCGTTGTTGAAGGTCGCGTCAACGGTCGCCTGGATTGCTTCCATCGCCAGGCGAAGGTCGTTGGGTGACATCAAGTGAGCGTTGGGGATGTGGGCGCGGATAGTGGCGACGGCGACCCACCGGTTGCCGCCCAGGTGGAAACGGCGGATTCGGTAGGCGGGCGGACGCTGGACGAACGGACTTCGATTCGCGTCCACCGACGTGGTGCGACCATCCTGAGATGGCAAGCCACGCAGCGATTCACGGAGCTCGCGAGCTTGATTCGTAGGTGGCTGGCTCGTGTTGTTCGGTGTGCTCGGGCTGCTGGTCGGTGTCGGATTCGGGCCGAACGGTTGCTGGGTGTCAGGTGTGCTCGGCGGTGTCGGGCTGGTGCCGAGAGTCTGCTGCGGGGTAGGCGAAGACGTCCGGTGTGTGATCGGCGTTTCGGTGTGGCTCGGTGTGGTTCCAGGGGTGTTCGACGGGGTTGTCGTTGGTGGAGTCGCAGACGTGGACTGTGGGGTTCCGGTGGTTGCCGGGGGTGTCGTTGTCGATCTGGGCGATGACGGCGCCGGCGATGGGGCTTGGCTGATCGGGGGTGTCGGCGTGGACGTCTGCGTGGCAGTGGGCGGTGGGGCTGCGGTGGGTGTTGTTGTGGGGTTTGCGGTTTGTGGGGTTGTAGCGGTGGTGGCGGCCGCTGTCGCTGTGTCGTTGGAGGACGGGCGAGTGGTGTCGGCCGGGATGTGGGTGGGGGTGTTCGATGGGGTTGCCGGTTGGGAGGTTGTGGAGATCGGCGAAGCGGTGGTTGCGGCGGGAGTCGAAGTCGGTGATTGCTGGGGGGTCGACTCCTGCGTGGTGGGGGTCGATGTGGTCGGTTGTTGGCCGGTCGAATCCGGTGTGTTGGTGGGGTCTGGGGTCGTGGGTTGGGGATTGGTCGGTGTCGTCAGGGTGGGGTTGGATTGACCGTTGTCGCTCGGGGTCGGGTTCTGTTGTCCGGTAGCGGTATTCGGTGTGTTGTCGGTGGGGGCGTTCGGCTGGGTCGAGGAATCCTGGGTCGGGAGGTCCAGAGATGAGCCGGTGGGGGCGGGAGTCGCGGTGTCGTCTGTGGGTGAGGGGTCGCCGGCCGACGGTGTTTCGGTCGGGGCGTTGCTGTTCGGGGCCGTCGGTGAGTCGCCGCTCTGGGGGGTTCCGGTGGCGGTATCGCTGGTCGGATTCGATGGTGTGGTGTCGCCGGTCGGTGGGGTCGGGTTGGCCCCGTTGCCGTTCGGGCTGGACGGCGTCGCGTCGCCGGCGGCAGGGGATCCGGTGGACGAGGGTGCGGTTTCCCCGGCGTCGGGGGTTCCGGTGGATCCGTTGTTGTTCGGGTTCGACTGTGCGGAGTCGCCAGCAGGTGGAGTTCCGTTCGCGCCGTTGTCATTCGGGCTCGTGGGCGCGGATTCTCCCGGTGCCGAGGTGTTGGGCGAACCGTTTTGCGGGGTCGCTCCGTCCCCGGTAGGAGCGGTCGATGCCGGGTTCGTGGACCCGCCGGTGTCGCCGGTGTTCGGGCTTGTCGGCGCGTTCGGACCGGTGTTGCTCGATCCGTTCGGGCTCTGATCGCCGGACGGGGTATCGGTCCCCGCGGGCGTGGTGGAGCCGGGAAGGTCGCTGCCCAGATCGGGAACGGTAGGAGCTGTGCTGTTTCCGCCGTGACTGCTGGATTCCAGCGCGCTCTGGACACCACCCGCTCCAGCGCTGGTGAAGGTATCCACGCCGACATCCAGCTTGAATTCCTGGCCGAGGAAGGCCGCGCCGACTCCCGCGGTGGCGACTTGGGCGGAGAGGTCGGCGCCCAGTTCGGTGACCGTGCCCCCGACGACCTTGCCCGCGAGCTTGCCCGCGGTAGAAGACGCGACATCGCCGAGCGCGCCGGTGCCGCCGCCGAGCAGGCCGCCTGCCGCGCCGCCGACTGCGCCGCCGAAAGTGGCGAGGCCCAGATCGGTCCAGCCGAATTTGTCGCCGGAGCGGTCGCCCTTGGCTACCTGGATCAGTCGTGCGCCGAGGTCGGTGCCGCCCTCTTCGAGTGCTTCGAACGCGGCGCCACGCAGAGCCAACCGGGCGGCTGCCTTCGCGGCGCCGCGGGTGAGCATGCGGGCTATGAGCTGTCTGATCGCCACACGCACCGCGACCTGGGCGGCCACTCGGGCTGCCACGCCGGCTACAGCGCCGATACCTGTCCACGAGGTCGCGATCGCCGCACCGATCTCCACCGCGGCGATGACCATCGTCGCGATGATCACCAGTTTGGTGTGCTCGATATCGTTGGCGCCGTCTTCGAGCAGTTCGGCCTGTTTTTCACACCACTTGCGAACAGCGGCGAAGGTCGCTTCGTCGCCCGACAGCAACTTGTCGCGGTAAGCGGTGATGGCGGTGTGGGTTTCGCCTTCGGACAGCGCTGTCAGAGCGGCGTTCAGCGCGAGGGCGGCGTTGTCGTCGACCGTGTCGAGGGTGTTCGCCATGGCGGTCCACCCGTCGGCGACTCGGCGCATCGCCGTTTCGTCACCTTCAGGCCAATCACCCGCGCCGAGAATGTATTTGGCTACCCAGGCGAGCTCGTCGGGGATCTCTATGCCCATTTACAGCGCCCCCGTGGCCTTGTCGATTTCACCGGCGCGCGTCGTGTCCTGGGCCTGCAACGCTTCGGCCACGGTGACCATGTTCTCGCCGAGCTGGGTCATCACCGTCGCCAGCCCGGACACCGCCTTCTGGCCGGGCTCGACACCGGGGGTGTAGTTCTTGGCGAACGACTGGCCGATTTCGTCGTTGCCCCAGCACTCACCCTCCGCCGCGATCACGGCCGCCAGCTTCTGGGCGCCCGTGGTGATCGTGTCGGCGACCGAGGTGAACGACGGCTGAGTGCCGCGCAGCGCTTGCGGGTCGGCTTTCAGCGAGCTCATCGAAGGTATCCGCGATTGCGGAAGTATTCGCCTTCTTCGTCGTCGGTGTCATCGACGAGGCTGTGGGGAGAGTCGGTGACCGGTTCAGGGGCCGGGGGTGGTGGCGGCGTCAGCTGGGCGATGAGGTCTTTCATGCTGGGGGCGCCCGGGATCAGGTCGGGCAGGTCCGGCATGTTCGCGCTCAGGTCCGACAGCGGGGCGAGGGCTTGCTGTTGGATCTGGGCGGCTTGCGCGGCCACCTGGGCGATCGCCTCGGTCACCGATCGGCCGAGGGATTCCGGGGTCGACCGTTTGAAGGCATCCGGCTCGATGTGGACCTCCGAGATCCCCGCGATGGTGCCGGAGACGCGGACCAAGCTGTCCGCCGACCAGGCGGTCACGAGCTGGCCGACCTGCGACCGAGCGTCGAGCAGAGCCGACTTCTCAGCGGTGAAGGAATCCAGCATCGCATCGATCTGCGCGCGCAAAGCGTTGTTCGACGCCTGGGTCGGCGCCGACCAGTCCTCGTTCATGAGACCCTCGATCTGTCGGAATGCACGTCACATGGTTGGACGCGCGAGACCCGTCGAGGGTTGCATGGTGTGACGTAGATCTCTACCGCTAGCGGGCCGGTGAGCCGACGATGATGCTGCCGACGTTGCACTCCTCGAGTTCGTCGAGTCCGGTGGCGGCGGCGAAAGCGGAGGTGTCGCTGAAGCCTTGGGCGACGACGCCGAGGTTCATGGCGGTGGCGGCCAGGTAGACGGTCTGCATGAGGACGCCGACGTGTTTGAGGATGTTGGCGTAGGCGACCTGTTCGTAGCTCCACATGACGCGGCCCGCGCGGGCCGAAACCAGCAGCAGGACTTGGGGTTGCGCGCCGCCTGCCAGGGTGGCCGAGGTGGATTTGAGGAGCTTCTGGACGGCGGGAGCGTCGGCGAGGGCGACCGGGCGCAGGGCGTGATCGGTCGAGTCGTAGTGGTACATGCCGTTTTCCAGGCCTGCGACATTGCGCACCACGGGGTAGATCTCGAGTTCGTAGGCGCCGCCGCCGGAGGGGTAGGGGCGGGAGCCGTCCTCGCGGGTGCGGGCGGTGCGGAACAACAATTCGCCCAGTTGAACCGAGGTGATGGGAGCGGCGTCGTCGAAGGCGCGGGTGGAGACACGGTCCTCGATGGCGGCGGCCAGGCTCGGGTCGGAGACGCGCAGCGACACCAGGTCCGGCTTCGCAAGGGCGATCGGGTCACCGGCGAATGACGCACGGCGCAGCGGCAATTCGGGGAACTGGCCGTCGGCCCAGCGGGTGGGGCCGAAGTCGTCCCAGGTCACCGTGCGGGCGCCGAGGGTGCTGCGGCGGTGGAACCACAGGTCGGGGGTGTTCCAGGAGCGGGTGGTGAACTCGCGCTCTTCCTCGTCGCCGTCGACCAGGAAACCGCACCACTGCAGGTCCGCCATGAACTGGGCTTTCACGGCGGCCGGCACCGGCGAATCGGCGGCGAGGGGGCCGTCGAGCAGGGCGAGCAGGCGCGGGTCGTGGATGCGAAGGTCGCACCACGCCTGCGGGTGTTCGAGCACGAAGCCCTGGTTGTCACGGTGCAGGACAGCGAATTTCGACAGTGTCGCCGACCAGGTGGGCAGGGCCACCGCGGGGCGAGGGGCGGGGTCGGCGAAGGGTCGGATGCTGTAGAGGTCGCGGCCGCCGTCGCGGACTGTCACCGACAGCCAGCCGCCGTCGGTGAGCTTGCGCATCAGGGCGGTGATGTCGTCGCCCGCCGCCGCGGTCGCCATTTCCGCCGCGGTCGCCGGGCCCTGGTTCAGGGTTTTCAGCGCCTGCAGCGCCCCCGCGCCCAGACCGGTCAGCTTCTCGTTGCGCGGCGGGTTCAACAGCACCGCGCCCGCGGGTGTCGTGAGGCAGGTGACGCCCGCGCGCAGGGCGAAGCGGGTCTGGGCGGGGTAAGCGGAGGCGAGCACGGTGAAATCCTCGGGGGTAGAACCGGTCTGGGGCAGAACCTATTTCGCGGCGGCGGCGAACGCGGGTTCGAGCTTGTCCAGCATGTACGGCACCGACAGCGCGCTCGGCTGGTTGATCGCGCTGATCTCCTGCGTTGTCAGGAACACGACCGAACCCTTGCGCACCGACGGCAGATCGGCGTAACCCGGCAGCTGCCGGTACTTCTCGTCGAGGCCGGGGGAGTAGCCGGCCAGCAGCAGGTCGGCGGTGAGCTCGTCGACCTTCTCCGGCGACAGCGCCAGGCGGCCCTGGTTGGCGGGCATCGCGGCGAGGTTGGCCGGGATGCCCATGCCGAGTGCGGTGAACACCTTGGCCGAACCGTCGTTGGGGTCGGTCAGCACCATCAGCTGCGCGGGGCTCGCGAGCCAGGTGCTGGCGAAGGTCTTGCCCTTCAGGCCGGGGTTGGCGGTCGCGATGGCGGCGACCTTGTCGTCGACCTTCTTGATCACCGCGCTCGCGTCGGACTCCTTGTGCAGCACCTTGCCCAGCGCGGTGACCTGGTCCTGCCACGGGGTGACGGCGTCCTTGGTCAGCGCGGGCAGGGTGGGGGCGACCTTGGACAGGTCGTCGTAGGTCTTCTGGTCGGCGATGAAGGGGTCGGCCAGGATCAGGTCCGGCTCCAGCGCCGCGACCTGCTCGGCGATATTGCCGGTGGTGTTGAGGGCGGTGGCCGACTTCAACGACTCCGGTGTCCACGGCGGGGTGCTCTTGGACACCGCGGAGACGTTGTCGATGTAGCCGACGGGGACCACGCCGAGTGCCAGCGAGGTGTCGAGCCACTGGTTGCCCAGGGCGACGATCTTCTTCGGGGTACCGGGAACGCTGGTTTCGCCGCGGGCGTGGGTGATGGTCACCGCTTCGCCACCGGTCGACGAATCGTCGGATGAGCTACAGGCCGTGACACCGCCGAAGGCGAGGGTGCCTGCCAGCACGGCTACCGCCGTGCGGCGCCACCCGCGTGAAGTCCGAGCAGTCATCGTTGCGTCCCTTCTACCTCGAGGAGTGCTCCTCGAGCGGCCCTGTAGAGCCTGTTCCAGCATAAGTCAGCCAAGGCTAACCTACGTCGGTTTTCGGCGGTCAATCGATGGGCCGAGTTGCGGCCCGGCGAAGACCGCTTCGGCGGGTTAGACTGCGCCGAATTTCGGCCGTCAGGGATGGGATGCGTGCGTGGAGACGTCTAGAGACTGGAGCGTCGAGTGGTTCGAGAGTCTGAAGTGGCTCGGGATCGCCTTCCTCATCACCGCGGTGGCGTTCGTGGTGATCGCCGCACTGCTGCTCAGGCTCACGAAGTGGGGTCGCCAGTTCTGGTCCGTCAGCGGTAACTACTTCCGTGGCGCCGGAGCGTGGCGCGTCTGGCTGTTCGTCGCTGCTCTGCTGTTCATGGCCCTGCTGACGGTGCGATTGAGCGTGCTGCTCAGTTACTGGGGCAACGACATGTTCGCCTCGTTCCAGCTCGCCGCATCAGCGTTGAAATCTGGCGACGACGCGGCACTCTCGGAAGCCAAAACCGGGTTCTGGGACTCGGCGAAGCTGTTCACCCTGCTGATCACCATCTGGACGGTCAAAGAGCTGGTGTATCTGTACGCCAAACTGGCCTTCGACATCCGCTGGCGGGTGTGGCTGACCGATCGGGTCACAACGGACTGGATGGCGGGCAGCGCCTTCTATCGTTCCCGGTTCATCGACAGCACGATCGATAACCCTGACCAGCGAATCCAGGCCGACACCATCACGTTCACCGAGCAATCCCGCACGCTGGCGCTCGGCGCGGTGACGGCCATTGTCTCTGTCGTGTCGTTCACCAAGGTGCTGTGGGATCTGTCGGGGCCGATGACCATTCTCGGCGTCACGATTCCCCGGGCAGCGCTGGTCATCGTGCTCGCCTATGTCCTGGTGTCCACCGTGATCGCTTTCTGGATCGGTCACCCACTGATCCGGATCAATTTCCTTCGAGAGCGTACGACCGCCGACTTCCGCTACGCGCTCGTCCGGGTGCGTGATGCGGCGGAGAGCGTCGCGTTCTATCGGGGCGAGAACGTCGAACGGGCCGGCTTGCTCAGCCGATTCGCCGAAGTGATCCGGGTGCAGTGGGCCTATGTCTACCGGATGCTCAAGTTCGTCGGCTGGAACTTCGTCGTCACCCAGTCCGCCTACCTGTTCCCCTATCTCATCCAGGCGCCACGCTTCTTCAGCGGCGCGATCACCCTGGGTGGGATGAACCAGACGGCCACGGCCTTCCGGGAAATCCAGGACTCCCTGTCCTTCTTCCGTGATTCCTACGACGACTTCGCCGAGTATCGAGCGTCCCTCATCCGTCTCGACGGCCTGCTGGTCGCCAGCGGAGAATCCCGTACCCTCCCCAAGCTTGCCGCTGTCGACCTGGACGACGCCGTGCGCCTGGACAAGGTCGATGTCCGCAAGCCCGACGGGGAAGTGCTCATCGATGACCTGACCCTGCGGCTCGTCCCCACCGACGCGTTGGTCATCAAAGGCGCCTCCGGTAGCGGGAAGACCACATTGCTGCGCGCGCTCGCGCAGATGTGGCCGTACAGCGATGGCGAGATCAGCCGACCGGCGGGCACGGAGACTTTGTTCCTGTCCCAGCTCCCCTATCTCCCGCTCGGCGATCTGCGGACCGCGGTCGAGTACCCGGCCGAGTCCAACGACTCGACCGACGACGCGATTCGCGAGGTTCTCACCAAGGTCAACCTGGGCCATCTCATCGACCGCCTCGACGAAGAGGACGACTGGGCGAAGATTCTGTCCCCGGGCGAGCAGCAACGTCTGGCCTTCGCCCGCATTCTGCTGACCCGCCCCAAGGTGGTCTTCCTCGACGAGGCGACCTCCGCCGTCGACGAGGGTCTGGAGTACTCCCTGTACAGCCTGCTCCGCACCGAGGTGCCGGACACCATCGTCGTCTCGGTGGCCCACCGCAGCACGGTCGACCAGCACCACACCCAAGTCCTCACCCTCACGGGTGAGGGTCCGTGGGAACTGGCACCGGTAGCGGGCTGATACAACCTCGACCTGGTCGAGTAGCGGCCGAGCGAAGCCCTGATCGGGCCTCGCTCGGCCGCTGTCGTCAGGAGGCGCGGCCCGAGCTACCCGTCGCCGGTTCGCTGCCCGCGTTCAGGATTTTCGCCGCCGGCACCCAGGCCCTTCGGACTGTTTGGTCTGTATCGGATCCGTAGGATTGCTGGCACAGTGACCGAGGGGGATGTCGTGGCGAAAATATGGATAGTCGCGAGTGTCGTGCACTACGACGAGAAGGTGCTGCGGGAGATGCCTGATCGGCCGGGTGGGCGAACCCTCGCGCAGTGGCGAGAGCAGTTCGGCGGCTTCCGGGGGTCGGTTCCGATGCCGGGCGGCGGTACAGCCGAAATCTCACTCGCGGCCTTGGATGGGCTGTCCGATCACGCGTATATCGATCTCGCCTGGATTACCAGCACCGATGGCAAGTCGCCGACCGAATCGGAGTTCGTGCCCGGGCAGTATCTCTTGGCCGAGATCGAGGACGAGTCCGGCGACAGTTGACCGCAGTTCGGCACTTCCCCCGCGCGTCGAGTGAGTCGGCCGTGAACGGGTCGGCCTCGGCACCCCGGTTGGGATCGTCCTGGAGCTTCACCTACACTAGAACGGTTGCCTGCGGGAGCTATGCCCCCGCAATCCGGCAGTGAACCCCCAGTGGAAGGTGTTTCCGCTGGCAGGCGCGCGTCCGGAGGGTAACTGACCATGTGCGTCGGGTCGGCAATCCGGCGTACGTATACATCCAGGTCCAGGAGGTGCTGAAGTGATTCAGCAGGAGTCGCGACTGCGCGTCGCCGACAACACCGGAGCGAAGGAAATCCTTTGCATCCGCGTGCTCGGTGGCTCGTCGCGTCGCTATGCCGGTATCGGTGACATCATCGTCGCCACCGTGAAGGACGCCATCCCCGGCGCCAACGTGAAGAAGGGCGACGTCGTCAAGGCTGTCGTCGTTCGCACCACCAAGGAGCGTCGTCGTCCGGACGGTTCCTACATCAAGTTCGACGAGAACGCTGCCGTGCTGATCAAGCCGGACAACGACCCTCGTGGCACCCGCATCTTCGGCCCGGTCGGCCGCGAGCTGCGTGACAAGCGCTTCATGAAGATCGTTTCGCTGGCCCCGGAGGTGCTCTGACTATGAAGGTGCACAAGGGTGACACCGTGCTCGTCATCTCGGGCAAGGACAAGGGCGCCAAGGGCAAGGTCATTCAGGCTTTCCCGGCGACCGGCAAGGTTCTCGTCGAAGGCGTGAACCGCATCAAGAAGCACGTCGCGGATTCCGCGAACCAGCGTGGCGCGTCCTCGGGTGGCATCGTCACCCAGGAAGCCCCCATCCAGGTTTCCAACGTGATGGTCGTCGACTCCGACGGTAACCCGACTCGCGTCGGCTACCGCACCGACGAAGAGTCCGGCAAGCGCGTCCGGATCTCCCGTAAAAACGGGAAGGACATCTGACATGACCACCTCTGAGCAGACTCAGCCCCGGCTGAAGGCGCGCTACCGCGCCGAGATCAAGGACGCGCTGAACGGCGAGTTCGAATACGCCAACGTGATGCAGATCCCCGGCGTCGTCAAGGTCGTCGTGAACATGGGTGTCGGCGACGCCGCCCGTGACGCGAAGCTGATCAACGGTGCCGTCAAGGACCTCGAGCTGATCACCGGCCAGAAGCCCGAAATCCGTAAGGCCACCAAGTCGATCGCGCAGTTCAAGCTGCGTGAGGGCATGCCGATCGGCGCGAAGGTCACCCTTCGTGGCGACCGTATGTGGGAGTTCCTGGACCGTCTCGTGTCCATCGCGCTGCCCCGTATCCGCGACTTCCGCGGCCTGTCGCCGAAGCAGTTCGACGGCAACGGCAACTACACGTTCGGCCTCAGCGAGCAGTCGATGTTCCACGAGATCGACGTGGATTCCATCGACCGCCCGCGCGGTATGGACATCACCGTGGTCACCACCGCGACCAACAACGAAGAAGGCCGCGCGCTGCTGAAGCACCTCGGCTTCCCGTTCAAGGAGAACTGAGCACATGGCTAAGAAAGCACTGCGCATCAAGGCGGAGGCCAAGCCTAAGTTCGCCGTCCGCGCCTACACCCGCTGCCAGCGTTGCGGTCGCCCGCACGCGGTCTACCGCAAGTTCGGCCTGTGCCGTATCTGCGTCCGCGAAATGGCGCACCGCGGTGAGCTCCCGGGTGTGCACAAGAGCTCCTGGTGAGCTTGCGCTCGGAGTGAGCGCACCCGCCGCCTAGGCGAAATATCGACGAAGGCACGGACTTCCGACGGGAGTCCGTGCCTTCGTGCGTCTACCCGGCCTGATTCAGGATTGTGGAGTGTCATCAAGTTGGATGAAATGTTTGCATTTCACTCCAAGGGTGGCCGCCGGTGTGTTCTCTTGGCGCATGAAGAAGTTCGCCACAGTCGCTGTTCTTTCCGTCGCGCTCCTCGGGGCGCCTGGTGTTGCCTCCGCTGCCCCCAGCGGCGGTTCCGGGTCCGGGGGTGGATCGGGGTCGTCGGAGACGCAGTTGATCTGCTCACCGATCGCGCAGTTGTTGTTCTCCACGGGCAGCGTGGAGAAGCCGCCGCTCTACGACCTGCTCTGCCTGTTCAGCTGAACGGTGAGCGGTCGATTCCGCAGCTGACGCCGGCGGGCGGGAGTTGGGCGGTGAACAGGTAGTCGCGTTTGAGGTGTTCGGCGCAGGTGCTCTGGACGTACATGGAGCTGTGGCCCGCGCCTTCGATGACGACTACCTGGGCCCGGTTCAGTTGGGCCGCACCGGCTTTGGCGCCCGCTAGGGGAGTGGCCGGGTCGTATCGGCTGTTGAGGACGAGGATCGGGGCGGCGGTTTCGCGGTTCCACGGACCGGTGTAGCGGTCTCGGTCCTCGCCCTGCCAGAAGGCGCAGGGGGTGGCGTTGAAGACGGCGGTTCGGCCGAAGTAGCGCGACTGGAGGTCTTCGGCTGCGGCCACCCTGCTGTAGACGGCGGGGTCCGTGGGGACGGTGCTGTCGGAGCATTGGATCGTGTAGAAGGCCTCGACGCGGTTGGCGGGGTGGTTCTCGGCGAAGAGGGCGTCGGGGACCCTGGCGGGTAGCACCGTTGCCGCGTCGAAGAGGCTCTGGAGGAAAATCGCCAGGTCGGGGTAGGTATCGGGGCGCGAGAGGCTGCCCGCGGCGCTCACAATCCGGGAGAAGGTCCACGGGGTGCCGTCGACCGTGATCGGGGCGAGGCGCGCTCGTTCGGCCAGTGCGATCCACTTGAGTTTCGGGTCGCCCTCGGCGAACGCGCAGCGTGGGCCCGCGGCGGAGCAGTCGCGCAGGAAGGTGTCGAAGGTTTCGGCGATGCCCGCGGCCACGCCCTGGCGGGTATCGAGGGGCAGGTTCACGCCGTCGGTGCCGTGGCCGTTCGCATTCCCCTCGAAGTCGAGGGAACCGTCGAGCGCCATCGCGCGGACCCGCCCGGGGAACATGTTGGCGTAGACCGCGCCGACCTGGGTGCCGTAGGAGATGCCGTGGTAGGTCAGGGACTCGTCACCCACCGCGCGGCGCAGCAGGTCGAGGTCGCGGGCGGTGTTCGCGGTGGAGGCGTGATGCAGGATCGGCCCCGCGTTCGCGGCGCAGCGGGCGGCGATATCGGCGGAGGCGGCGAAGAACGCGGGCTCGTCGCGCGGATCGGTGGGGGTGCCGGGGAAGGAACCCAGGTACGCGTCCTGCTCGGCGGCGCTGGAGAAGCACTGTGTGCCCGCGCTGCGCGAGACCGAGCGTGGATCCCAGGAGACCAGGTCGAACCGGGCGCGCAGTTCGTCGGAGAACAGCCACGGCCAGCGGGCCCGCTCGCGGAGGCGGTCGACGCCGGACGGCCCTGGCCCACCGAAGTTGACGAACAGGGTTCCGATGCGCCGAGCGGGATCGGAGGCGGGCAACTTGATGACCGCCAGGTCGATCTGCGCGGCCTGCGGGCTGTTGTAGTCCAGCGGCACCTGAGCCAGTGCGCACTCGAATCCGTCCGCGCAACCCTCCCAGCCCAGCGTCGGGGTGGTCGTCGCGTCGGCGAGCTGGTCGACGTAGGGATCGGCCGAAGCGCGCGCGGGTGCGACGAGCGCGCCGATCCCGAGCAGTACGGCGAGCAGATAAGCCGAGCCCCGGCGGCGCGCACAGTGGGAAGACAACGGCCGAGCCTCCTGCGCAGATCCGACGAACCTCGCGAAGCTACCACACTCGTGAGCAGCGCTCACGAACGCAAAGTGGTTGGTATCTAACACAATTCGATGGGCAGCGCGGATCGGCCGCCGGCCTGCGGCGGCATCGTCGCAGGTCGCGCGTGGACACCGGCCGGAATTGTCTTCGATTTCCCGGTTACTTCGGTATTACCGGCACCTCATAATCCTGTGTCTTTCCCGAGAATGTGATCTCCGAACTGGTCGGAAATTTATTTCGTGGCTACTGTCGAGGTCGTTGCGCAATAATGCAGCGTGCAGATGGGCGTCAGTGTCGATCCCTTGCCGGAGTAAATGCAGAGGATGTGAAATTGTGACTCTGACCACAGAAAACAAGCCTCGTGACGTGGCCCACCGGGCGCCGCTACGCGGGATGCCCGCGGGTGCGATGCCGATGGTGGCATTTCTTTCGATATTGGCCGGATTTATCGGCGCCGCCGCATATACACATTCCGCCGGATATTTCGTGACATTTATGACCGGTAATACCGAGCGCGCCGTTCTCGGCTGGTTCGACAATGATCAACTGCTGGCCACCGGGGCTATTACGCTGCTTTTCTCGTTCGGGCTCGGCGTGTTCGTGGCCTCGCTGCTCCGGCGGCGGCTGTGGCGTAGCGGTCACTACGGCGCGTCCGTGGTGACCACCGTGGCGCTCGCCGTGGCCGCGGTCGTCGACTACGCCCTCGACCGCACCGGCGGGCAGGAGGTGGGATTCATCCCGATCGCGTTCGTCGCCTTCGCGGTGGGCGCGCTCAACACCGCGTTCGTCAAGAACGGCGAGACCAGCGTTCCACTCAGCTACGCCACCGGCACGGTCGTGAAGCTCAGTCAGGGCATCGAAAGCCACGTCAGCGGCGGCAGCTCGCGCGATTGGCTCGGCTACGGCCTGCAGTACGCGGCCTTCGCGGTCGGTGCCCTGCTCGGTGGCTTGATGAGCATGGTGGTGGGTGGTGAGATGATGCTGATCGTCGCCGCCGGTGTCTCGGCCTCGGCGATCCTGATCACCTACAAGACGGGCGCGAAGGTCGATCACACGGCCGCGTGACGGATATCGCCCCGGTTCCTTGCCCCCCGAGTTTGGTCCTGACCACGGCATTGCCTACACTAGAGCGGTTGCCTGGGCAGATCTGTGTCCGCTGCGCGCTTCGGCGCGAGTGGGACCGTGCCAGGCGCCGAGAGCTCGCAAGAGAACTCATCCGGTCGGCAAGTGCCGACCGGACCAGCCGAATTGTTGTAGGCCCACGGTCACCTGCGCGCGAGCGTGCGGGAGATGTTGTATGGGAACCGCAGCGAGAAAGGTGTCGAGGTCTAACCATGACCATGACTGATCCGATCGCAGACTTCTTGACGCGTCTGCGCAACGCCAACTCGGCGTACCACGATCAGGTGAAGGCGCCCCACTCGAAGATCAAGGTGAACATCGCCGAGATCCTCAAGCGTGAGGGCTACATCGCCGATTACCGCACCGAAGACGCGACCGTTGGCAAGGCCATCGTCGTCGATCTGAAGTACGGCCCCAGCCGTGAGCGCAGCCTGCAGGGCCTGCGTCGCGTCTCGAAGCCGGGTCTGCGTGTGTACGCGAAGTCCACCAACCTGCCCAAGGTCCTCGGCGGCCTCGGCGTGGCGATCATTTCCACGTCGACCGGTCTGCTCACCGACCGTCAGGCGGCCAAGCAGGGCGTCGGGGGCGAAGTCCTCGCCTACGTCTGGTAAGGGAGGTCAGGACTAATGTCGCGTATTGGTAAGAAGCCCATCGAGATTCCGGCCGGCGTCGACGTCAACATCGACGGCCAGGTTGTCACGGTCAAGGGGCCCAAGGGCACCCTGTCGCACACCGTGGCCGAGCCCATCATCGTCACCAAGAGTGAAGGTAATGAGCTCGAGGTTGCTCGTCCCAACGACGAGCGCGCGAACCGTTCGCTGCACGGCCTTTCCCGCACCCTGATCGCCAACATGATCGAGGGTGTCACCAAGGGCTACGAGAAGAAGATGGAAATCTTCGGCGTCGGTTACCGCGTTCAGGCCAAGGGTTCGAACCTCGAGTTCGCCCTCGGTTACAGCCACCCGGTGCCGATCGAGGCCCCGGCAGGCATCACCTTCGCGGTGGAATCGCCCACCAAATTCTCGGTGTCCGGAATCGACAAGCAGGCGGTCGGTCAGATCTCCGCTGTGATCCACGGACTGCGTAAGCCCGACCCGTACAAGGGCAAGGGCATCCGCTACGCCGGCGAGGTCGTTCGCCGCAAGGTCGGAAAGACGGGTAAGTGATCATGGCGCAAACTGCTAACCAGAAGGCCAAGCGGATTCCGCTCGGCAAGGATGCTTCGACGAAGCGTCGTCTGTCGAAGACTCGCCGTCACTTCCGTCTTCGTAAGAAGGTCGAAGGCACCACCGAGCGTCCGCGCCTGGTGGTCAACCGCTCCGCGCGCCACCTGCACGCTCAGCTGATCGACGACTCGGTGGGCAAGACCATTGCCGCCGCTTCCTCGATCGAGGCCGACGTGCGTGCGTTCGAAGGTGACAAGTCCGCCAAGGGCGCGAAGGTCGGTCAGCTGATCGCCGAGCGTGCCAAGGCTGCCGGTATCGAGGCGGTCGTGTTCGACCGTGGTGGTCACGACTACCACGGCCGTATCGCGGCGCTGGCCGATGCCGCTCGCGAAGGCGGGCTGAAGTTCTGATGACCATTATTTCCAACGGAAGGAACGTCTGATGCCGGGACGTCAGCGGCGCGACGGCGGCGGCGGACCCGCCGGACCGAACAGCAACAACAACAGCAACGCCGGTGGCCCCGAGGGCAACCGTCGTGGCGGTGGCGATCGTCGCGGTGGTAACGACCGTGGCGGTAACGCGGCCGAGAAGAACCAGCTCGAGCGCGTCGTCGCGATCAACCGTGTCTCCAAGGTCGTGAAGGGTGGTCGTCGCTTCAGCTTCACCGCCCTCGTGATCGTCGGTGACGGCAACGGTCTGGTCGGCGTCGGCTACGGCAAGGCCAAGGAAGTTCCCGCGGCCATCCAGAAGGGTGTCGAGGAGGCTCGTAAGAGCTTCTTCCGCGTCCCGATGATCGGCTCGACCATCGTCCACCCGGTTCAGGGTGAGGCGGCGGCCGGTGTGGTCATGCTGCGTCCGGCTTCGCCCGGTACCGGTGTGATCGCCGGTGGTGCGTGCCGTGCCGTGCTCGAATGCGCCGGTATCCACGACATTCTGTCGAAGTCGCTCGGTAGCGACAATGCGATCAACGTCGTTCACGCGACAGTTGCCGCGCTCAAGATGCTTCAGCGTCCCGAAGAGGTTGCCGCACGTCGCGGTCTGCCGATCGAGGATGTCGCTCCGGCGGGCATGCTGCGTGCGCGTGCAGGACAGGGAGCCTGACATGGCTGATCTCAAGGTGACTCAGATCAAGAGCACGATCGGTGCCAAGTCGAACCAGCGCGACAGCCTGCGGACGCTTGGTCTGCGGAAGATCCGCCAGTCGGTGGTTCGTGAGGACAACGCTCAGAACCGCGGTCTGATCAACGTCGTGCGCCACCTCGTAACAGTTGAGGAGGTCTAGACATGACCATCAAATTGCACCACCTGCGTCCCGCCCCTGGCTCCAAGACCGAGAAGACCCGTGTGGGTCGCGGTGAAGGTTCCAAGGGTAAGACCGCCGGTCGCGGTACCAAGGGCACCAAGGCGCGCAAGAACGTCCCCGCGGCGTTCGAGGGTGGCCAGATGCCGCTGCACATGCGTCTGCCGAAGCTTCGCGGCTTCACCAACCGCTTCCGGGTCGAGTACCAGGTCGTCAACGTTGGCCGCATCGCTGAGCTGTTCCCGCAGGGCGGCACCATCGGCAAGGCCGAGCTCGTCGAGGCCGGCGCCGTTCGCAAGAACGAGCTGGTCAAGGTTCTCGGCGACGGCGAGATCGGCGTCGCCATCCAGGTGACCGCCGACAAGGTGACCGGCTCCGCCAAGGAGAAGATCACCGCAGCCGGTGGCACCGTCACCGAACTGGCCTGACGGTACTCTGAAGAGCAGTCGACACCGGACGAGTGGCAAACTCGTCCGGTGTCACTGTTAGAGTTCAGTCGTTGGCTGCCAACACTTGTCATGGGCTGACGTTTCCGTAAAACCGATGTCGCATGGCATGACCATGTCGTTCGCCAGGAGGATCTGTGCTTTCCGCCTTCGTATCGGCCTTCCGGACTCCGGACTTACGGCGGAAGATTCTCTTCACGCTGGGGTTGATCGCGCTGTACCGGTTGGGTGCCGCGCTGCCGTCCCCCGGCGTCGACTACCGCGCGGTCCAGGACTGCGTGAAGCTGGTCTCCGGCGGTGAATCCGCCGGTATCTACCAGCTCATCAACCTCTTCTCCGGCGGCGCGCTACTGCAGCTGTCGGTGTTCGCGATCGGCATCATGCCGTACATCACCGCGAGCATCATCATCCAGCTGCTGACCGTCGTCATCCCGCGGTTCGAGGAACTGCGCAAGGAAGGCCAATCCGGCCAGACCAAGATGACGCAGTACACCAGGTACCTGTCGGTCGCGTTGGCGATCCTGCAGGCCACCGGCCTCGTCGCGCTCGCCGCGCGGGGTCAGCTACTGCAGGGCTGCCAGCAGGAAATCCTCGCCGACACCAGCATTTTCGGCATGATCATCATCGTGCTGGTGATGACCGCCGGCGCCTCGCTGGTCATGTGGTTCGGCGAGCAGATCACCGAGCGCGGTGTCGGTAACGGCATGTCGCTGCTCATCTTCGCCGGTATCGCGGCGCGTATCCCGCTCGACGGCAAGTCGATCCTGGATACCCGCGGTGGTCTGGTGTTCGGTCTCGTGTGTGCCGCCGTCTTGGCGATCATCGTGGCCGTGATCTTCGTCGAGCAGGGTCAGCGCCGGATTCCGGTGCAGTACGCCAAGCGCGTCGTCGGTCGCAAGATGTACGGCGGTTCATCGACGTACCTGCCGTTGAAGGTCAACCAGGCCGGTGTCATCCCGGTGATCTTCGCGTCCTCACTGCTGTACCTGCCGAACTTGATCGCGCAGCTGACCGGATCGAGCACGGCGACGGAGCCGAGCTGGTGGCAGGAGATCATCCAGAAATACCTGGTGAACCCGTCCAACCCGGTCTACATCGCGATCTACTTCGGGCTGATCGTGTTCTTCACCTACTTCTACGTCGCGATCACCTTCAACCCGGAGGAACGCGCGGACGAGATGAAGAAGTTCGGTGGCTTCATCCCGGGTTACCGGCCCGGTAAGCCGACCGCTGACTATCTGAACTACGTCCTGAGCCGCATCACCCTGCCCGGCTCGATTTACCTCGGTCTGGTCGCAGTGCTCCCGAACCTGTTCCTCGATATGGGCAATTCGGGTGCGGTCGCGAACCTGCCGTTCGGCGGTACCGCGGTGCTCATCATGGTCAGCGTGGGTCTCGACACGGTCAAGCAGATCGAGAGCCAGCTGATGAATCGAAATTACGAAGGGTTCCTCAAGTGAGAGTTGTTCTGCTCGGTCCGCCGGGTGCCGGCAAAGGTACTCAGGCCGTCCTGCTGTCGGAGAAGCTGGGCGTTCCGCACATCTCCACCGGAGACCTCTTCCGCGCGAATATCAGCCAGCAGACCGCCCTCGGGCGTGAGGCACAGAAGTACATGGACGCGGGCGACCTGGTCCCCAGCGACGTCACCAACCGCATGGTCGAGGCCCGCGTCGGCGAGCCCGATGCCGCGAACGGTTTCGTGCTCGACGGTTACCCCCGCACGGTCGACCAGGCCGACGCGTTGAAGAAGATCCTCGAGCACAACGGCACCACGCTCGACGCCGTGCTGTGCTTCGTGGTCGCCGAGGACACTGTGGTCGAGCGCATGCTCGCCCGTGGGCGCGCCGACGACACCGAGGACGTCATCCGCAACCGGCTGCGGGTCTACCGTGAGGAGACCGAGCCGTTGCTCGAGCACTACGACGGTCTGGTCGTGACCGTCGACGGCATCGGCGAAGTCGATGAGGTCAACGGCCGGGCGCTCGCGGCGCTCGGTCAGTAATCAGCGGATCGGAGTACTGAGGCCGGATGGTCTTCACCCGTAAGAAGAAGGTCGTGCCGTTCCGTTCGGCGGGCGAGCTGGATGCCATGCAGGCAGCCGGCGCGATCGTCGGCGCGACGCTGGTCGCCGTTCGCGCGGCGGCCAAGCCCGGCGTTTCGACGCTGGAGCTCGACGAGGTCGCCGAGGCGACGATCCGCGACGCGGGCGCCGTCCCGTCGTTCAAGGGTTACCACGGCTTCCCCGGCTCGATCTGTTCTTCGGTCAACGACCGTGTGGTCCACGGGATCCCCTCGGCGAGTGAGATTCTCACCGAGGGTGATCTCGTGTCCATCGACTGCGGCGCCATCCTCGACGGCTGGCACGGCGACTCGGCGTGGACGTTCGGCATCGGCAACATCATCGAGGCCGATCAGCTGCTGAGCGAGGCCACCAGGCTTTCGATGGAGACCGGCATCGCGGCGATGCTGCCGGGCAACCGTCTCACCGATGTCTCGCACGCCATCGAGCTGGGCACGCGCGCGGCCGAGCAGGCGCACGGTCGTCAGTACGGCATCGTCGACGGTTACGGTGGCCACGCCATCGGCCGCGAGATGCACATGGACCCGTTCCTGCCCAACGAAGGCGCGCCCGGCAAGGGCCCGCGCCTGGTGGTCGGTTCGGTGTTGGCGATCGAGCCGATGCTGACTCTCGGTACCACCGACACCAAGACTCTCGATGACGAGTGGACCGTGGTCACCACCGACGGTTCGCGTGCCGCACACTGGGAGCACAGCGTCGCGGTGACCGAGGACGGGCCGCGCATTCTCACCCTGCGCCCGGAGTAGTCTCCGACGACGTCAGCCTTCGAGCAGAACGGTGATCGGGCCGTCGTTGGTGAGTTCGATCTGCATGTGGGCGCCGAATTTTCCGGTGGCGACGGTGGCGCCCAGTTCACGAAGTGTCTCGGCGAAGGTGTCGACGAGTGGTTCCGCGAGCGAGCCGGGGGCGGCGGCGTTCCAGGAGGGGCGCCGGCCCTTGGCGGTGTTGGCGTAGAGGGTGAACTGGCTGACCACCAGGATGGGGGCGTCCAGGTCGGCGGCGGAGCGTTCACCGTCGAGGATTCGCAGGCGATATGTCTTGTCGGCCAAGGCCTTCGCGTTGGCCGCTGTGTCGGTGTGGGTGGCGCCGACGAGGGCGAGGAGGCCGTGGGGGACACCCGTCGCAGTCGGGTCGATGCGTCCGACGACCTGATCGTCGACGCGCACCTGGGCGCTGGTCACTCGCTGCAGCAGTACTCGCACGACTCCGATCATGCCGGGTGGTCGTACTCCACGGCATTCCGGGGCGGCATATCGATTCCAGCGGCGTGAGATATTCGGATCGAGAGTTGTAATTCCTTGTGGTGCAGGAATTTGCGCTATTCATCGGGTGGGATAGTTTTGCATTCATGACGGAAGATCAAGTGCAGCAACGTAAGAATCTATTCATGGGGGGTTTTGCCGCACTGGGGGGCGTTGGCCTTTTCATTCTCTTGTTCTCGGCGTTCGGCGTGGAGCCGAGCGGATTGACCGGTGCGATCACCACGGGTCTGCTGGTGGCGGCGGCGGGCTGTTTCGGCAGCGCTGCCAGGATCAAGCGGGACGCGCGACGCGACTCCTGACATGACGAAGCCGCTGTCTCCCGGTGGGAGGCAGCGGCTTTCGTTGTGACCGTCAGTCCTTGCCGAAGAAGAGAATATTCGGGCCGTAGTCGGTGAGCGGGGCCTTCTCCGCGGCCTGGCGAATGCCGGCGCCGGGGAGTTCGGTGACCTTGGCGAACATCTCGGCGTTACCGAAGGCCGCTCTGACCTGGGTTTCCGAGGCGTAGTCGGCGCCGTAGTCGGCCAGGGTCGCGAAATCCAGTGGGGCCAGCGGGGCGTCGAGGGGCGCCTGACCGGAGGGTCTGCCGAGGGCCGCGTACTGGGTGGCGATGCCGTTGTCGTAGAGGCACAGTTCGTACGAGATCTTCTCGATGGTGGCGACGGTGAGGACCGGCCATTTCCTCGAGAGGGCAACGGCGAGTGGATGTTTGCCGAGTGCGCCGATCTCCCAGTTGAGGCTCTTCACCGAAATCCAGCTGCCCGAGGACTTCTCGACGAGCACCACGTCGGCGCCGAGGTCGGTGTCGAGATTGGTCTTGGGTTCCTTGACGCCCCAGTGCTTGTCGTGCACACCCGCGAATCGTCCGGCATCGACAGGCTCGGCTTTGTCCTCGGCGTACGCGGCGACGATGGCGGCGCGGACCTGGTCGAGCGCGTCCGGCGCCGAGCACCGCACGGCGATCGCACCGTAGGTCGCCGAGATCTCCACCGGCCGCGAGGGCGGCTCCGGCATCGCCCCTGCCGCGAGGGGCTTGAGGCCCACGAGCGCCAACCGCCAGTTGATCTCGTCGATCGTGGCCAGGTCGCCGCCCGACTGGTACAGAATCTGCTGCTGAGTCAGCCGCCCCGCGCGTTCCAGGGTCGGCGCGCCCAGCTTGATCAGGGCCTGGGTGGTCTTGACCGTGAGATCCAGCTCCTCGACCCGGGTTTCCCGCAATTTCGCGGTACTCGCTGTTGTGGTCACCTCGGAATACAACGCGCGATAGCTCGCGATGGCCTGCTTGCGCGAGCGTCCCACCATCAGCGTGCGCAGCAGGGTGCTCAGGCTCGCCAGATACTTCCCTGGCTGCTCGGACGCGCGCGCGTACATCCCCGCCCGAATCCGCACCGCCGACTCACTCGCCGCCACCGCCGCATCGTGATCGAGCCGCATCAACCACACGCCACATTTGGACAGCCCATCGGCGCACATGGCCGAGACATCGGGATAGTCCTGCGCGACCTGCCGATACGCCGAACAGGCGCTGCGAATGGTGTTGGTCGCGAGCTGCCGATGCCCGACCAACCGCGTCGCCTGCTCGAACAACCGCAACGCATCCTGCAGCGCACCCGCGTACTCGTAGGAGACGTAACCCCCGACGAGCCAGTGCAGCCGGATCGCCACCGCTTCCTGCGCGGGCTCCAACGCCTCCGCCGTGCGATCGCGCCCCGACGGATCGTCGCGGGTGGCGAGCAGGCCCTGGGCGAGTTCGGTGAGTGAACCGGCCAGCTTCAAGTAGTCGTCCGCGTGCTGGCTGCGGGTGTTGGCGCGATTGGCTGCCACGCGCCGTTCGAGGCCGCTCAGGTCGGTCATGAGCAGTTCCATCGCGACGTCAAAGCTGGGCCCTATCGTTCGTTCGTTCATGGCCGTCCTGCGGCCGCTAGCGCTTCGATCGAGTCTGTCACAGATCGGTGTCGGCTGCCGGATCGTTCGCCGGAACCGTCTGTTCATCCGGGATCGGTACCGGTGTTTCCTTGCCGCTGTGCATATTTCGCTTTGCTCACTAGAATGCGATGCGATCGAGTCGACTGCGAGAGTCGGCGGTGGGGTGCTTCGAGGAGCGGTTAGCGTGGGCGATTCTCCCTGGTCAGGACTGGCCAGCAAGGCAAAAGTCAAGGTCGAGACGGGAGCCGCGCTCGAGGCGGCCAAGGCGTGCAGCACGGCTATCGAGGTATTCAAGGGTTGCCAGAACCTGTTCCGCGACCACGACCTCAACAACTATGACGAGTCCAAGCTGGGCGGCAGCCAAGTCGACGCGGGACCGCCCCTGCGGTACAAGTTCATCTCCGAGGCCACCCAGGCCAAGGACCTGCTCGGGCGCTATATCGACTCGCTCGAAGACATGGTCTCCATGTTCAAGGCCGCGGGCGAGTCGTACACCGATACCGATCAGGGCTCTGGCGACAACATCGCCGCGCTCAAGGGTGATCTGAAGAATGTGAATTCCTCGCCCGGCGCCAAGGACCTGAAGGGCGAGGTCTCCCAGGCCGGTGGCTACTACCCGGCCCACTGGGAAGTCGATGTCAAGGTGCGACAGGGCACCGGCATGGAAATCAAGATGGAGAAGCACAACTACGACATCGAGACCGCGAACGTGCCCAAGCACGCGGGCACCGCCACGGCGGAATCGGTCGGCGTGCGGATTCCCGTCCGCGCCGCGGACAATATGTCCTGGCGCGATATGTACGACCTCGGTCAGCGGATCTCGTGGCAGGAGGTGGCCAACGACGCACCGATCTGGGAGGCGATGGCCCATGCCGTGCACGGCGCCGCCTACGACCTCGAGCAGAAGCTCGGTGAGATCACCAGCGACCGGTGGGAGAGCCAGGGCGGCGACGCCGCGTTCGCCGCGATCTCCACCTTCGGTAAGTCGGCGATGACCGCGAGTGATTCCTTCACCATGATGCAGCAGAACCTCGAGTACACCGCGAACTGGTTGTACGCGACCAAGGTGTCCATGCCGATCGACAAAGAAGACAAGTGCGACGACGATTTGCAGGAGAATCGCGATCGGTACCAGCGACACTACGTAGACGGTGTGACGCAGACCGAGAAACTGTTCCCGGCGGTGGCGGAGCCTGCGGCGCCGAAGGGCCCGGTGGCGCCGCCGGAGAACAACAATAACAACAACAATAATAATAATAATAACGGCAACAACAACGGCAATAACAATGCCGGCGGCGGTGGTAATTCCGGTGGCGCCGGAAATTCTGGTGGCAGCGGCAATTCCGGGGGCGGAGGCCAACAGCAGGCGATGTCGCCCGCTGCCCTCGCTGCTCAGCAATCGGCGCAGCAAGCCGCCCAGCAGGCGGCTGCGGAGTTGCAGCAGAACAGCGCCAACGGTTCGCAGCAGGGCGCGACCGGTCAGACGGCGGGTTCGATCGGATCGACTGGATCAACCGGATCGTCGGCGGGGTCGAGCGGTTCGGGCTCGGGCGACATGTCGAGCATCCTGTCTGCGGTGATGTCGGCGGTCACCTCCGCGGTCTCCTCGCTCACCCAGGCGCTGCCGTCGTTGGCCACCGCGCTGCAGCAGGTGTCCGCCGACACCACCGGCACCGGTGCCACGTCGGGCCTGCCCGATTTCACCCAGCTCGGAAACCTGTTCGGGCAGTTCCCCGACCTGACGGAGCTGCTGTCGCAGTCGCCCGAGATCAACCAACTGATCGCGGACAACCCGGCGCTCTCGCCGCTGGCGGAGTTGCTCGGCATCGAGACCGCGACGACTGCCGTCGACGGGGCCGGCGTGCCGGAGGCGGACGCCGAAGCGGCTGTGGACGAAGCCTTCCCGCGTGCCTCGCTGCCCGACTTCTCCAACCTGTCGGGTCTGGACGAGGTCGTCACCCCGCTCACCGGCCTGTTCGCCGAGTCGATGGCGACGGAAGCGCCCGCGCAGGTGATCGAAGCGCCGGTCGAATCCGTGGAAGTCGGTAGCACCGACTCGATCGCACACGCGCGGCCGGAGGCACAGGCGTGACACAGAAGTGGGAACTCACCGACATCGAATTCCGGGTGCTGTGGCAGCGATTCGTCGGAACCGATCTGCCGCGTCCGCTCACCTTCCAGAGCCGGACTCGCCTGCACGAGGAGTACGAGGAGGAGAAATACCAGGTCTGGCAGCGTCTGCAGCACACGGTCGATCCGATGCTTCGTTCGGTCTTCGATGTGCTGGAGCGGCCGGAAGTGTATGTGCGGCTGCGTGGTTGGAACGATCGCGCGCGCGACGACGCCGCGCAGTGGCTCAAGGCCAGGGCCGCACGGGCCGGTGCCAACGGCTATCTGATCTACCAGCTCCCCGGTGAAACCCCCACACACAGTGGTGGTTACACGGTGGTCGACGTCGGTCCCCACGGCCTGGCCGACGCCATCGTCGATCTGATGCCCACCACCGGGGCGGGTACGGGCGGGGTGATCCCACTCGTCACCGACGCGAGTTCCGGCAGCGGCGACGACTACGGGCAGCGGTCCTCGATGTTCTTCGAGGAGGCCGACACCTCGATCGTCGAGCGCAGCACCGAGTTCTTCAACCGTTCCGCCGACCGCACCGGGACCATCAATATCCTTCAGAATCAGTCGATGTTCGGATCACGTGGCATGCATCGCGACATCCTGGTGTGGCGCGATCTTCCCGACGACGGGCGCTATGTCATCGAGCTCCCCAGCGAGAATCCGATCGCCACCCCGATGTCGCGGTCGGACCTGACCGAGAAGGTCAACGTGTCCATCCAGCGCATGATGTCGCGCGTGGAATCACATTGGGAAGCAAGCGCATAGGAGCTGCAGAGGCTGTTGCGTACGCGAAAGAGTTGTGGTGTGCTCAGAGCTACCACTCGTGGAGGGATGAGGGCGATGGGCACCTTCGAATACGATGCCGACGATTTCCGGACAGCGGCCGGAAAATCGCGCAACGTCAGCACGCAACTCACCGGCATCATCAACACGCTGAACAGCTCGCTCAACGGCCGCGGAAACGTCTGGGGCAACGACAAACTCGGTCAGAGCTTCAACGACGGACCCGGCGGCAACGACGGCTACGACTCCTCCTGGACGAACACCAGCGACAACGTCAAGACGATGGCGAAGTCCATGGGCGAGTTCGCCGACGGTCAGACCGAAAGCGCCGACTACATCGACAAGATGGAGAAGGGCAACCGCGACGGCTTGACGTAGCCGCGCGACCGGTCAACTCGCGTCCGGGATGCCGAGGCCCGGCAGATGCAGGTTGCTGTTTCCGGCACGCTCTACCCAGCCCTTGTAAGCGAGCGTCAGCGGGGAACCGATGCCGAAGCCGTCGCGGAGACCGGCGACGGTGATCGCCGCGATACGCCGGTACTGGTCGGTGCCGACCGGTGAGGGGAATTCGGCCCACCAGTTGTCGCAGTGATCCTGGTCGGGTCGGCTCCAGCCTGCTCGGGTGATGGCTCGCCAGCCCGGGTCATCGAGACGCGATGCGGGGTCGAGCCATTCGTCGCCGGTGAGTTCGGCCTCGACCGACCCGCTCGTCTTCCGGAACTGAGCGAAGCGGCGCGAACCAGGCGGTGCGACCTCGCCGATCACCAGGACTGTGGTGTCGGGGGCGGCGGCGAGTTCGTCGGCGAGCCCGCGGGCGAAGTCTGCCCAATCGGTCATAGCAGGCCCTGGTTGTCGAGTTCGAGGTTGCGGTCGTCGGCGGCGAGGCGGGTGTTGGTGACCAGATGTAGCCAGATCGAGGCGGCGGAGAGAATGAGCACGACGGTGGTGTCGGGGCCTGCCCACCGGTATTGCGGGGTCGGCGCCTTGACTCGTCCGGTCGCCTCACCGAGTTCCGTGGTGATCGCTTGGGCAAAATGAGTGAAAGCTGTTTTCAGCTCGGGCTTTTCGGTGGACTCCGCGTAGTCGGTGAGTTGTAGTTCGATGCGGGTGACTTCGCCGTTCTTGGCTTGGATGGTGCCGCTGTCGGGGCCGAATCCGGTGTCGAGCATGATCCGGCGCGGGCGCTGAGAGATGGTTGCCCACCCGAATTGTTCGACGATGGCGGGGGCGTCGTCCATCGACCAGGACCAGTCGAGGGTACGCAGCCTGCCTGCGAGGTCGGCCGCGTCGTCTGCTGGCATCGTTCGCCACGTGGTCATTCGCTTGCCTTCCTAGTTTGGTGCTGTTGGCGTGCTGCGTTTTCGGCTTCGAGTTCGCCCCGTCGAGCGGTGCCGTTGTCCTGGAGTGCGAGGCCCGTCATGGGTGCGGCAAGCGCGCCATCTTCATCCCATTGCCGGTGGAGTAGTAGGCGATGGGATCTGTCGTAGTGGTGTTCTTCGCTGATACGACCATCGGGGCGGTATCGATACCAGGATCCGATCGGGCCGGTGGGGCTGTTGACACCTTCGCGGTGGACTTTCCGGTTGTCGAACTCGGCATAGAGGCCGTTGGGGTAGCCGTCGCGGTAGTCCTGGGTGGTGGTGTCGGCGTTGATTCGTCCGGTAAAGGGTCGGCCATTGTGCCTGAGGGCCCCGGCTTGATCGGTCGTGAGTGCGGGATCGTCGTGATCCAGGTCGGGATGTGCTTCGGCGGGATAGGTCGTGAGCTCGCCGTTGTCGTTCCAGCTTTGTTGGAGCAGGGTTTTCCCGGAGTGGTCGGCGATTGTGCGGTGGTGTGGTGTGCCGTCCTGGTTCCAGGTGATCTGGAGGCCGATGGGGTTTCCTCGGCCGTTGACCCAGGCGTAGTGGCGTGCGCCGTCCCAATGCCAGGCGAGTTCGGGTCCGTCGCGGTAGCCGTCGAGGTGCCATTCGATTTCGACTATGGGGCCATCCGCATAGTTATAGCCGTATCCGACGGCTTGGCCGGTGAATGGTAGGCCGTGATAGGTGTTCAGACCTGCGTGGTACTGGTCATAGACGAGGTCGGGGTCCTTGTGGTTGACGGCGCCCGGGAGAAGAGGTTTGGCGAGGGTGGCGGCGTCGAAGTCTTCGATGAGGACGCCATCCGAGTCCCAGCGTCTACGGTGTCGGAGGTAGCCGCTGGTGTCGTAGTTGTCCTCTTGGACGAGGGCGCCGTCGGGCGACCAATATCGCCAGTCGTCGTACTTGAATCCCCGCCGGTACCAGCCCGAGTACCGTCGTGTTCCGTCTGGGTACCAGGCGGTGCAGCTTTGCTCGCGGTAGCCGTTCTCATAGGAAGTGTTCGCGACTTCGGTGAAGTCGGGCAGGTATTCGACTGTTTCACCGGTGAATGGTTCGCCGCGGTAGTAGACGCGTCCGTCGACGGTGGTCAGTTCGGGGTCATTGGTATCGATGAACAGCGACACGCGACGCTCCTTCCCGCTGGTTCGTTTCTCAGAAATATGACAGGAATGCCGCGTCGAAGTCGGGGTCGCGGGTGTCGAACGTTTGTGGGGCGTAGTCGAAGGAGCGCACTCGCTCGATGAATTCGGTGGGCAACGTGAGGGACTGTTCGGCGAGGTATTTGAGGGAGTCCTCACGCCAGATCCAGACGCCGTCGGAGTAGAGGGAGGGGCCGCCCTCGATATCGACGCCTTCGGTGAACAGATCGGGGGCCTCGCCCATGACGTCGAAGATGGCGCGGACCTTGCGCATGTAGTCCAGGATCCGGTCGCGGTCGGCCTCGACGGTGCCGGTGGGCGCGTCGAATACCGAGGGCAGTTCGTCGTGCCCGCGCTCGTACATCTCGCGGTACATGGCCACCGGCTTCAATTCCATTGTGTGCGTCCCGTTCTCGATTCATGGAGTCTGTGCCCGGTTCCCGCGCACGTCGGCGCGGGGTGCCCGGTCGCGCCTGCCCTTCGGCGCGCCGCCGACCTCGATCCTTCGCCCGCACCGGCTGGTCGTCAAGTCGCCTGCCCGGGGTTCATTCAGGCTGCCTGGCGTTCATACTGTCGTCACCACGGATTCGTCGGTACCTGTCACTCTGTTGCGCAGGCGAACGAGTTGTGGTGTGCTCGACCGGGCATCACTATTGAGGGATGAGGGGCGATGGCGACGTTCACGGACTCGAGTTGGTGACGTAGCGCTCCATGATCGATCTCCCTTCTGGGCTGCATTGGCTCTCGATTCTTGCCGGCATGGAGTGGCCGGAGGGCAATGAAGACGAGATGTGGGCCATGGCCGAGGACTGGCGCACGGCCGCGGATGGTCTTCGAGGCCTGGTCGACGACGTCGACGCCGCCAAAGACGCTGCGTTCAAGGCATATCCGCAGGGCGACGGCGTCGAGGACATGCTCAAAGCCTTCGAGGGGATGGCCCGCGGCGACCAGTCGGTGACCAAGCTGGCCGAATTGTTCGACATCCTCGGCGATTCGGTGTATCAGACCGGTACCGAGATCGAATACACCAAGATCATGTTTCTGTCGTCGCTCGGCTTGCTGGCGCTGGAAATCGCTGCGGCGTGGGTGTTTCCGCCGACTGCGCCCGCGGTGCAAGCGGCCGCGATCGGCGTGACCCGCGTTGTCGCACGGGGAATCTTCGCGCGCGTACTGGCGGCGATCCTGCGGCACGGCGCGAAGGCCGTGATCACCAGGGTCCTGAAGTTCGTCGGCCAGCACGTCGCGATCGACACGGCGCTCGGCACCCTGCAGGAACTCGGCGTCCAGCAATGGCAGGTCGACCAGGGCCACCGCAAGGAGGTCGACTGGAACCAGGTGAAGGCGGCCGCTGTCAGTTCCGCCGCCGGTGGTCTGGCGGCCGGTCCGTTCGGCAACTTCCTCGGCAAGCGGCTCGGCGACGGGATGTCGCCGTGGCTCAAGGGTGCGATCACCGGCACCGGCGCCGGTCTGGTCGGCGCGGGCGGCGGCATGCTCGGCCAGTTCGGGTACGAGGGCGTGACCCAGGGCTGGGATCAGGCCTGGAACAACTTGAAGACCGCGGCGTCCGACCCGCTCATGTGGAGTGCGGGCGCCACCAACGGCGGACTTTCGGGCCTGAACAAGGCCGGGGCGAATTCCGCCTGGTCGGCGATGAAGCCGGGGTTGTTCGAACGACCCAGCTTCAGCTCGCAGGTTCGCGATGCCATGCCAGGCCACGACCTCGGAACATTCGGGCAGAACGACGGTGCGGGCGGCGACGGGTCGTCCAACCGTCCGGGTGGCGAGGGCGAGAACCGGGCGGGTGCCGACGAAGAGGGGACCGGGTCCGGTGGTGACGACGGCGTGCGCGCGGGTGCGGCCGACGACGCCATGGGCGGCGACGGTTCCGGTGAGTCGCGGGCCGGTGCCGGCGACGACGGTCAGTCGATGCGCCCCGCCGGAAGCACGCAGTCGCCCGAAGGTGAAGCCCAAGGACCGACGAGTTCCGAAGAGGGACAGGCGAATCAGCAGTCCGGCGACGATCGCCAGTCCTCGGCGGAGGGCGGCGCGGGCGCGGGGCGCCAGGAGTCCAAGCCCGAGGTACAGGGCGGCGAATCGCAGGCCGGTGACGGTGGTCGCCAGGACAGCGGCAGTCGTGCCGAAGGGGAAAGCCCTGCGGCACAGACGGATTCCGGTCAGGACAAGTCACGGGCGGGCGAGGCCGAGCAGACCGACGGCGCCGGCGTGGGCGAAGGGACGCGCACCGACGCGCAGTCGAGTGGGCAGCCGGTTACACAGGTCAACGACACTGCGGCGACCAACCGGGACACCGCAACGCAGGCCGGAGCGCCGGTCGGTGCGGGTGTGGCAGGTGTCGGGCCCGCGGCGACGGCGGGGCCGTCGCCCGCTGCGACCGGTCAGGCGCCGGTCACCAATCAGGCAGCGACGCCGACGACCGGTCAGCCGGCCGCGAGTGCCACCCAATCATCTACTACACCAACACAATCGACGCCGAGCCAGCAGTCGACTCCGGGGCAGCAGTCGACGCCCGCCCAGGGGTCACAGCCCGCCGCCCGTCCCGGCGCGCCGGAAGCCCGAGCCGGGCTGACCGACGGTGTGCAACCAGGATCCGACATTCGTTCCGGCGCACCGGAAGTCAGAGCCGACGCCCCGACTGTCGACGAGTCGCGGGTCGCCGACCCACAGGGCACCGCCGAAGATTCCGGTGCGACGAGTCGACCCGATGGTGAAAGCCGTGCGGGTGTCGGCGAACAGCGCGGCGCCGGTATGGCCGAGACGCCGCTACAGGGGCTGCAGGCCGCGCCGGGTGAAGCGCCGCCGACCCGCGCGGGCGAGCCCGAGGCTACCGCCGACCGGACTCGTGCCGGGGATTCCGAGGTCAGGCCGGAGTCCGATCCGCTGGCCGACATCCCGCCGGTGGTGCCGATCGTCGGTGCGGACCCGGGCGCGAGCCCCCGGCCGGGCCCGGAGACGAGTCGACCCGGTCGACCGGGCGCCGACGACACCGCCTCGCCGCGAGACCGCACCGACTCCGGCGACGATCGCAGGCAGCCGCAGCCCGACGACAACGACAGCGGCCCGGTCTACGACACCCGGCTGCCCAACGGTCAAGGCGTCGTGCACCATCCGACCGGTACCGCCATCGGTGAGGATGCCCGCACGCACCGGGTGAGCGAGAACGTGCGCAACGACGGCTCCCACGACGTGGTCGTGCACGGACGTCGCGACGGTTCGGTGACCCCGAGCAACGGTGACCCGGTCCATCCGCGCGACATCGTCGACGCGATCCGCAACAACCCGAATTACGTTCCAGGAACGCCTATCCGGCTGCTCTCCTGTCACGCGGGCAACAGCAAGGGCTGGGCGCAGTACATCGCGGACCAGCTCGGTGTCGATGTCACCGCGCCGACCGATCGAGTGGGTGTGCGGCGGGAGCCGGGCTCCGATCCGGTGATCGATCGCGGTGGCGAGTGGCGCACGTTCAGCCCGGAGTCCGCGACGGCGCCCGGCGATACAACCTCGCCCAGAACAGATTCCGATCCATCCGATACTCGCGATCTCGACACGCTCGACGGCGACGGCTCACCACGCGATCGTGAGCTCGTCGACTTCATGAGTGACGAGGATTCGCCGACCCGCCCGACCGCGATGTCGTTCCTCGATCCCCAAGTCGGGACCGCCAACGCACCGTTTAGCCGGACGCCGGGTGTAGACGCGCATCTGCTCGGCGTGCTGGATCCGAACGACCCGCTGGTGCAGACGGCGGGCGATCCGCCCCGGATCACCCATGTCGGCGGGGAGCCGATCGACGAATACTCCCACCGGCTCAGTGCGGAGCGTGGCCAAGCGTTCGTCGATGCGTCCACGCCGGACGCGGCCTTGGTCGCCGACTACGAGCAGCACAAGGCCCAGCAGAAGGCACTGGAAACCGCGAAGTCCGACAAGGGCCGGGCGGTACGCGATGCCTCGATAGAGCTCAAGGAGGCCCGGACGGCGCACACGCGCGCTGTCGAGGCAGCCTCGGATGCACGCAACCGCGGCGCCGAGGACGCTGACGCGCTCGACCGCGCCGCCGAGGAAGCCGCGGAGGGGGTGCAACGCGCCGAGGCCGGCGTCGCGGACGCCAAGGAGCAGGCCGCGGCGGCCAAGACCGCCCTCGACAACTTCCTGGCTGCCGACGCGGCCGAAGCCGAGGCAGGCAATTCGCCCGCCAAGCGCTTGGAGAAGGCCGAAGCCGATCGGCTGCCCGGAAAGCGGCGGGGCCACGTCACGTCCATCACCATCGACCGCCTGACCGGTCGCGTCTACGAAGCCGCCAACGGCACCTCCGAGCAGCGCATCCACCCCAGCGAGCTACACCCGACGCTGCACGACAACGTCGCCCGTTACCAGGACCCCGAGGACGTCTACCGCAACGGGCGTGACCCGGCCCATTTCCCGCACACGGACAACCCACTCGGCCACGCCGAGGTGCGCGGCACCAACGCCGCGCTGCACGACCGGGAACTGCTCAACCAGCAGCGCGGGCCAGACGAGCAGCTGCCGACCGATTTCGACGGCCTCGCCTCGATCCTCAACTCACCGTTCGTCCCCAGTCGTGGCGTCGAAGCACCCTGCTGCGCCAACTGCACCCGGGTGGTGCAGGGCACCGAGAGCACCGCGGGCCACATCATCGACGAAGGCGAACCCCGGGTCGACCCGCTGCGCCACGCCGATCTCGAACAGGCGGCCAGGGACGGAAATCCCATCGAACCCCGTTTGGTCTCACCCGAGTACCCCGAGACCGACTTCATGGGCGACGACGACGATGTCGCGGGTCCGGTTCGTGGCTCCGATGATTCGGTGCCGCCAGGGATGTTCCGTGGGGAAGACGGACTGTTGCACCGGCCGGGCGATCGAACGGACAGTTATCGGGATTCGGATGGGACCTGGCATCACGTCGACGACCCGGCCGGCACCAAGCGCAATGTCAACTTCGGCCTGTACGGGCCCGGTGGGGCGTTCGTCAAGGACCACCTGAGTAACGCCGACTACCTGTACGACGCGATGAAGGGTGATTCGGACACGCACGAGATGCGCGATCCGGACCGGGCGGCCGAGCTGGAAGCGGCGTCGGAGCGGCGTCTCGAACTGCAGACCGAACGTGACGGCGTTCGGGCCGAGCTCAAAAAGCTCATGGCCGAGTTCGATATCAAAGAGGCGAAAGAGCTCGCACCCAAGCGTCTTTCCGAAGCGATTCAGAACCTGCGCCAGGAAATCCGGTCCGATCCCGCGCTGAGCCCGGACGAACGGACCGCCAGGCTCGAACTGCTCGGCGATCTGGAAGACACCGCCACCGACTACAACGACCTCGGTCGCGAGATGATCGAGGTGTCGAAGACGCTCGGCGAGGTTGCCGGAATCGACTTCGCGCTCGATCCGGATGCCCGCCCGCGCGCGGTCCTGCTGACACCGTTCGATGGGGCGTTCGACGGTGCCGGTGTGGTCGACATCGCCGCCTACGTCCCGCGCGCGGACGCCGACTCGGCGCCGACCCTGGTCGTCGTCGAGGCCAAGGGTGTGGGCTCGGTCCTCGGCGGATCCAAAATCGCACAGGCGGAACAAGGTTCGCCGGAATACCTGCGGCGAACCTTGGACATGGATCGCAATCTCGCGCAGATCCTCAACGAGACCCCAGACCAGATGCTGGCCCGTGGCATCGACCCCGACAGCCCCGAGGGCCGTGCACTGACCGACGCCGTCGCCGACCTGCGGGCGGCGATGGAAGACGGCACCCTGCAGGTCGAGTATCGCCTCGTGCACACCGCCGCCGACGGAACAGTCACCGTCACGGAGTTGCTCCTCCAGCGCGACGGTGTGAATGTGCTCGCTGACGTGCCCTTGCCGTTCGGCGCCGATCCGAACGCGCTCGACGGAACACCGGACCGTGGAGACCACTCGCCCGACGACGACATCGATTTCATGGGTGACGACGATCTACCACCCAATGATCCGCCGGAGACAAGGGATAGCGATCCGCCTGAGCTCGCCCCCGCGATGTCGAAGGTCCAACCCGTGTCCGCCGATGGCGATGAGCTGGGGTCGAGCGACGTGCCCGCCGCAAAGGCGCATCTGCTCGGCGAGCTGACCGGCGACATAGTCCGGGATGCCGACGGTTACATCGCCAAAGTCGACGGTGAGTATGTCGACGAACTCGTGCGCCGGGTGGCTGCTGAGCGGCTGCCCTTGTACGCGGCGGTCAGCGAAGCGGCGGACCGGCAGAAGGCAAGCGATATCGCAGCGACCAAGCCGGAAAAAGTCCGTCTCGCTGACGAATTGGACGCCGCTAGGCGTGCGCGAGGCATCGCGAATCGCAATCTGAGAGACGCGGCGCCCGAGGATCTCAGTACCTTGACCGAGATTCGCGACCGGGCGAATGAGAAGTTCGAAGCCTTGGAGAAGAAGGCCGCGGCGGCGAAATCCGCGTTCGGTGAGGCGAATGGGCGGGCGAACCCGATCGGTCCCGTTGTAGCCGTCACTATCGATCGTCTTACCGGGCGTGTGTACGAAGCGGCGAACGGTGCGCCGGAAACCGGCCTCCGCGTCGGTGACCTTCATCCGAGGTTGTACGAGAACGCCGAAGCGACCGGTCAGGATATGGCCGAGTTGGCCAAGGGCAACAAGGACACGAAGGTTTGGGACCACGGCGACGATCCGCTTCGTCATGCCGAGGTGCGTACGACCAACGAAGCGCTGCACGATCGCGAACGAAACGGTGAGCGCACAGATCGAGCCTCGATGGCGGCGCTCGTTCACGCACCCGCGAATCTCAAGTCGGCCGAAGGCGTCGTGTGCTGTGCGAACTGCACCCGAATGGTTTCCGGGACGGAGAGTGCCGAGGGCTTCTCCCGCAGGCACGTCGACGGGGTGCCGCAAGACATTGTCGACGCGGAACCTCGCGCAGACCTCGAAGACTTGACGAATCCGGACGGCACTCCGCGGAAGCCGACCCTTGTCTCTTGGGACGGTGCGCTGCGGGCCGATACCGACTTCATGGGTGACGAAGACGGCGAAACACCAAACCGCAAACCGGATTTCGCTGATCCGGTGCCTGAACTGCCGCAGCGCGAGGTGCGCGTCGAACTCGGCGACAACGGCGAAGTCGTGGCCCTGCATGTGCAGCTGGCGGATGGGCAGTGGGTTGTGGCGCGGACCGATGGCGACGAAAGCCCGCAGCACCCGCCCGCGGTGCGCGACGACGATATTCCGGCGGTCGATACCCGCAATGCCCTGCGGCGCTTGGTCGATAACCTCAACGCCGGGTATACCGGGCTGAACCTCGCCTATCCGTCCGGATCGGGTATCGACGGACAGACCCCGTTGCGCGACGGCGTGGTGGGTGGTGCCCAATTGGTGACCGGTCTGCCCACGCCGACGCCCGCGCCGCCGCCGGTAGACGGTCCGACGATCAGCGCACCGCCGGCGGCAGGTGATCACGCGCCGAATGTGGTCGGCATTGCCAGGGAAAGCATCAGGATCTGGCAGAACCGGGAGCACATTCCGGTCATCGGCGGGGCGATGGGTCGGCAAGCCGACGTCGCGGGTGAGTACCACCCGGTCTATTTCGCGGACGGCACCGAGTACCGGCCGTGGATCAGCGACGCCGATCCCAATGATGTGCGCGAGACCGTGGTCAGCGAGCTGCGGGCGAACCGGATGGAATCCGACGAGGTCCGCGACATCTTGAAGGAGCTGTTCGACGGCGCCCGCGATCCGCAGCTACGCCAAGATCTGATCGACGATCTGGAAACCAACGGCCTGATCGACGGCGATGAGGCGCGAGCCATGGAGGACGCGCCGATCCCCGCAGCGGATCCGCCGCCCGAGCAGCAGGGTCCGCCACCGGAGGGCGAGACGCTGACCGAGATGGCGCAGCGACTCGGCATCGAACTCGACGGTGACAGCCCGCAGGACCTGCGGCGGGCGATCGACCGACAGACCCACCGGGTGCTGCGGGAGATCGGCGCGATCGAAGGTCTGGCCGACTCGGCGCGTCGGGCGGAGGAAGAACAGACCCGCCCGTACCGGCGCGCCGATCATCCCGCCGACGCCGAGCCGGTGCCCGCCCCTGACGAGCGGACCGTGCCGGGATCGGAGCCGCTGCGTGAGGTCGAATCAAGCGAGCCACGAGACGACACCGCCGATTACGACGATCTCGACGACGAATTCGACGGCGATCAGCGGCGGCATGGCTACTGGGGCGACACCAGCTCCCCACGCCCCGTGCCGTTCGCGAACGACGTCAGTTTCCTCGACAAGGATCCACTCGGTCGATTCCTGCGCGACCTGATCGTCGCCTTCGACGGCAGTACCACGCTGCGCGACTACGACGGGGTCAGCAACGGCGCGGACCGGCTGCCCGAATGGGCCACCTTCCTCGACGACCGAGAACCAGGCCGCGACGAGGCGCGTTCCCGTGAGTTCTTCGAACACGCGCTGCGCCGCGATCAGCTGCGCGACGAATTATCCGCCTGGGCCGCGATGTTCGGCCGTGACCTGAGTGATCTGACCGGCGACAGCTTGGATCCGACGCTGAACGACCTGCGCGAATCGGCGCGGCAGCGGGCACAGAACCTGGCCGATTTCATCGCCGCGGCCCAGCCGATCCTGCAGGGCGAGGGCGCAGAGCCCGTTGGCAAGTCCTATGGCGATCAGGTCGCCCGGGTCCCCGACCCGGATGGTGGGCCCGACCGGCTGCTCGTCATCGACGGTGCGCTCGACCGCAACGAGGCGCTGGCTCGCGCGCTGCGCGACAACCCCGAGCTCGGCGTCGACATCGACAGCGGTGTGCTGAAACCGGATTTCCGGGCGGTACACGCCGACGGCGCGGGTCGTCAGTTCCTCGACCCGGTGGCGACACCGGAGGTGCAACACATTCGCCGCACCGTGGACGGCGCCGAGCTGCAGGTGACGATGATCCGGGGCGAGGACGGTGAGTGGCGGCCGGTTCAGCCGATGCCCGAACCGCCGCCCACACCGCGCGACCGCGCCGACATGGTGCGCGAAATCGTCGACCTGGCACGGCAGATGAACCTCGGACCGGCAGCGCTGCACCCCGACAACATCGGCGACACGCTGCGCGCGCTGAGCCTGGACAACGCGGTGCGCGCCGGGCAGACCGAGGCGCTGGCCGACTACGCGCGCACCATGGCCGATATCGAGACCTTCTATCTCGTCGGCGATGCGCGCAGCCAGCTGGCGACGCGGCTCGGTATTCCGGAGGCCGAACTCACCCCGCAGCGGATCGCCGAAGCCCTGCTCGACTCGAAGCAGCGAAGGGGCACGCGCAGCCAGCAGTTCGAGGACCTGCTCGATGGCCAGCAACGGGATCCGAGTGGGACCGCCGGATACTCCCAGCAGCTGAAGAAGGTCGACGAGGACGCGGTCACGGCGGCGCAGGAAGCGCTGATCAAGGCGCTGAGCCCGGACAACCCCGAACGACTTCGAACGATGGTCGCCGAGATCGACGAGACCACCGGTCGGCCGAAGATCGGACCGGCCGACACCGGCATCGACCCGACCAAACTGCGCAGGTCGGTCATGCGGCTGCAGCGACTCGGCCACGGTGACCAGGCGCTGGCGGCGCTTACCGCTTACGCCGACGCGCTGCTGGCGATCGACCCGTACAAGGACGTGCCCAAGGGCGACCGTGCCGCAGACCCGCGGACCACCGGCGACCCGCACATCTACGACCACGACGCGGTGCACGCCCTGCGCGATGTGGTCGACGGCGTCGTGCCGGGCGCGAGTGCGCTCGACTTCGCGGCCCAGGTCGCCGACAACCTCGCCCGCGCGTACGGCGCGGACGAACCGACCGATCCGAACAGTTCACGGCCGCTGCCGAATCGGGACTGGGCGCGGTTGGCCGGTGTCGACCTGTCCACCGCCGACGGCGCCGAGTTCATCGAGATCTACGAGGCCTACCGCGACGGCGCGATCGAAAGCCACGAAGGACTCAGCTCGCAAGAGCTGGCTGCCGAGATCGCCGCCATCCGAGAGGAGATCCGCACCAGGACCGAGCAGATCGAGCGGCTGCGGGCGCTCACCGACGAGTTCTACCGACCGGTGGCGGACCTGCCGCCCGCCGACCCCACTGCGGCAGGACAACATCGCGACCAGCAAGCTCCGGGGCTGACCGAGGGGCCGCGCGGGCTGCCCGCCGGTGGCGAGTCCACCGGTGGTCCGCGCACGAATCCGTCTGGTCCATCACCTGATTCGAGCGATCCTGGGGTGCCGCCGGAACGCGGCACCGACCTCGACGACCGGGCCGACGCGAAGCTCGACCAGACCATGCGCAAGCTGGACGAGGTCGCCGACGAGCTGGCCGAACCGATCGCCTCGCTGGACGATCTGGTCGGACCGGGCGATCCGGTGGATCCGCCGGCCATGATCGACGATGCCGTCGAACGGCAGAACAAGCTCGCCGACCAGGCTGACGGGCGCCGCGCCGATCTGGCTGACGAGGCGCTGGACGCCGCGGTGAACACCCTCGACGGTGTCGACGGAGATCTGGCCGCGCTGGAGTCGTACCTGCGAGCGCAGCGGGAGTTCGATGCCGCGCAGGCCGAGATCACCGCGAGGTTCGAGGAACTGGGTACCCAGGAGGCGCGAGAGTCCGAACCGAGCCGCGACGACCCGGAACTCGAAGCCGACCTGGCCGCGCTCGAGTCCTACCTCGCCGCCCAGCAGCGGTTCGACGCGCTGCGTGCCGAACTCGCCGAGGCCGCGCAGACCCGGCCGGAGGAGCTCGACGCCGAAGCGTTGGCCGACGCGCAGGCACTCGAGTCGTATCTGCGGGCGCAGCGGGAATTCGATGCCGCCCGTGCCGAAGTGGCCGCCCGGTTCGCTGCCGCGGTGGAACGGCAGGGCTCAACCTCGACTCAGGACGCCGGGGACGGGTTGTCAGGCGACGGCGTCGACGGTGCTCGTGCCGAGGGCGTTTCGCGCGACAACGACGGTGCGCGTGAGGACGACGGATCGCGTGACGATGACGACGATTCGGGTGATCCGCCCGCAGCACAGACGACGCCCGGCGGTCCACCGTCCGAGCCGCCGTCCCGTCCGCCGATCGCGCCGAGCCCGGAACCCGAAGAGCCGGCCAAGAATTCGTCGCCGCTGGACTCCGGTCTGCCGAAGGCCCCCGCCGAGCTGGCGGTACCCGGCGACGCCGCGCTGAATCAGCCGGTCAACGACGCCGACGACGCACCCGAACGCGCCTACCAACGTCGGGACGTCCTCAACGACGTCTACCAGTTCCTGCAGGAACTGAGCGATCTGCCACCCTCGGTAACCGCCGACACACCACCACTCACCCCGGAGCAGGCCGAGCAGATCCGCGTACTCGCCGAAGCTCTCGGCCTCGGTGAGGCGCTCACCGGCCAGCGCGATCCGCTCGGGGCGCTCGCCGAGATCGCCGATATGGCGCGGGCTCGCGGATTCCTCGACAGCGCACTGGATCCCGATGCCGAACTCGGCAAACCCATGCGGTATCCGGACGACTACGAGCCGCTCGACGTCGACGAGTTGCAGGACGGGCTCGACCACTGGCGGGTCGAGGGCGATCCGCAGGTGCGTGCCGAGATGGCCGAGGAACTGCGGCTGGCCGGACTCGACGACGACGCACGACCCTCCCTCGGCGCCGAGCCGGAGCCGAACCCACCGGCCCCGCCGTTGCATCCGTCGTCGATACTTCCGCCGGAAGACGGTGCGCGCCCGCCCGGCGGTCCGCGGATCGAGCCCGCGCAGCAGGCGATGGATCGCCTGGCTGCCAGGTTCGGTGTGGATCTCACCGATGCGGGTTCACTCGACGCCGCGCGATACCGCCAGTTGCTGCGGGCGGGTGCGGTCGAGGCGTTCGCCGCCGCGGTCCGGCATGCCGAGGCCGCCACCGATCCGCAGCAGCGGGCGCTGCGCGAGGCCATCGCTCGCCGCTGGGCGGCCCGGCTGGGACTTCCTGCCGACCCCGGTCTCGTCCGCGCCGCCGACGACATCAACCGGTTGCGCGCCGGGGTGACGCGCGACGCCGGTGATATGGCGCATCTGTATCAGATGGTGCGTACCGAGCTCGACGACCGCGTGCTGTCGCTGGATGTCGACGGCGACAAGACGCTGGTGCGGCTGGTGGCAGACGGGCCGGACTCCTGGCATCTCGAACCTCTCGCGCGCATCGAACCCAGGCCGTTCACGCCGACCGCGGACAAGGCGGTCGAGGTGCCGCCGAAGAAGAACTGGCTGCGCAAGCTGTGGGACCGGCTCGTCAATCGTGGCTACTACGGCGACAATCCGAAGTACCCGTCCGGATCGAGCATGGACGGTGCCGGTCAGTCACTGCTCGGTCACAGTGCCGGGCTGCCACTGACCACGGTGAAGGACTCGACGCCGGGTCAGCCGGGCGGCGAGTACGACCAGCTCCAGATCAAGTTCAATCCGGCGCGCATCCTCAAAGAGGGTGTGCTCATGTGGCAGAACCGCGAGCTGGTGCCGATCCTCAAGCACCTGTCCTCGCGGATCGCCGATCAGGCGGGCGAGTTCCTGCCGCTGCGCAATCTCGACGGCAGCGAGTACAAGCCGTGGATCTCCGATGCCGATCCGCAGTTGCGTCGTCAGATCGAACAGGAGTTGCGCGACGCCGGGCTGGAGCATCTGCTCGAACCGGAGAGCTTGTCGCCCGGGGAACTGGCGGCGAGGGAGTCGAAGGAACTCCCGGAATCTGATGAGCCGGTGCAGATTTCGAGCAAGGGCGAGGAAGTTCCCGCGGTAGCCGAACCCCTGCCGCCGTGGTTGCAGGATGTGGTCGACGCGGTCAACGGGCGCATCGCCGACGCGACCGTGCTCGAAGCGCTGGCCCGCGAACTCGGGGTTCAGCTCACCGATTTCAGCGAAGACGGACTACGCAAGGCCGTCGCCGAGGCCGAATACCGGTTGCTGCGCCGCGACGGAGTGATCCAGGCGCTGGAAGCGGCCGCGCGATTCTTCAACGCCGAGCACGCGGACATCCCGTTCCGGCCAGCCAACTTCCACAGCAAGGACCCGCTCGGCGCCTACCTCAAGGAAGTCGTCGCGGCCAGGGGCGACGAGTTCGGCTTGCGAATGCTGAACTGGCGCGGAGTGAACAACGGCGGCGAATGGGTCAACATCTGGGGCGACCTCAGCGACGACGGCGGCGATCCGACCGTCCACGCCGAGGACGCGCGCAAGATCTTCGACGACGCGCTGCGCCGCGCGGGGCTGCGTGACGAACGGTCGACCTGGGCGCACCTGGCCGGGTCGGACCTGGAGGCGCTGGTCCACAATCTCGACGCCGAGGTCGCGAGGCTGCGCACGCAGCTGGACGACAATGTCGGGGTACTCGGTGAGTTCACCCAGCGGGTAGCCGATTTCACCGACAGCGACACCGGCGATCGGCTCGTGGTCGACACCGAGAACGGCAAGATCGCGATCGTCGACACCGGGGCGGGGCACGAGGCCGCGCTGGCCCGTGCGCTCGCCGACGCCGACCCCGACTTCATCGACCGGCTCAACCGTGGCGAGGTCGACATCGAGATCCGAGTCGTCGGGATCGATGGTGGCGGGCGCGTGCACATCCTCGAGGCACACGCGCCCGAGGTGCGGCACCTGCGCACCGAGGTGGACGGTCGCACGGTCGACGCGACGATGGTGCGCGACGGGACGCAGCCGTGGCGGATGATCGAGCGGCCGCCCACTGTCGCCGAGCCGGACGCCAACCTGCCCGCCGTGGCCGACGACACGAATCAGCCTGTGCCGGAACCACGTTCGCTTGCCGAGCTCAGGGCCGACATCGCCGAGGTGGCGCAGCGGCTCGGCATCGACGATCCGTCGAACCTGTCGGCCGAGCAGCTCGACAAGCTGCTCGCCGAGCAGGAACGCGCCAATCAGGTGCGGGCCAGGCAGGTCGAGGGGCTGGTCGACTACGCGCGCACCGCGGACGCCATCGATAACTTCAACGCGCTGCACAATGCGCGCAGTGCGTTGGCGCTGCGATTCGGCGTCACCCCGGAGGCGCTGAGCCCGGAGGTGATCGCCCGTGCGCTGGCCGATCCCACGACGCGGGTGGAACTGCATCGCCAGCGATCGGCGAATCTCACCGACTACGCGAAGCTCCTTCGCGCGCTCGACCCGGCGGCCGTCGACGCCGCCCGCGACGCGCTCGCCCCGCATCTCGGGCTGCCGCGTGGTGGGCTGCCGCTCGACGCGGCAACGCTGGCCGAGGCACTGTCCAATCGGGCCGCGCGCGGTGAGATCGATGATCTCGTCGGCCCGCTCGCCGATTACGTGCGGGCACTCGCGAAGATCGATCCCTACGCCGACAACCTGGTCTACGACCCGGACACCGACCCGCGCGCCATCGGCGACGACCCACCGGTACACGTGCGCGACGCCCTCGATTTCCTGCGCGAGGTGGGCGCCGACGACCTCGGCAACCGGTCGCCGCTACCCGCCGCACCCGAGGACGCAGTCCCGGGCCCGAGTCGCGATCACAGCCGGCTGCTCGGCGTCGACCTGACCGACGCCGACGACACGCGGGTGGCCCAGGTCTACGAGTGGTTCCGCGACGGCCGCATCGACAAGCACGAACGCCTGACCCTGGACGAACTCGCCGCGGTGCACGAGCAGATCCGCGAGGAGATCCGCGGGCGGGCCGCCGATATCGCCCGGTTGCGCGCGCTGTTCACCGAGCCGTTCGTGACCGATCCCGGAATCGGTGGTGCGGACACGCCCGCGCTGGGCGACGGGCCGTCCGAGGGTGTGTCGGCGTCGGACCCGAACGGTTCGCCGAGCCACGGCCCAGCTGTGCCCGGCGCACCGCTGCGTCCAGGGTTGCCCGCTGGTCCGGCGACCGACGGCGACAACGGAACCCCACCGGTCGATCGTTCCGGCGAGCAGCCCCCCGCCGAGAACGCAGAACTCGGCGACACTAGTCGGTCTCTCCCACGTGCCGATGGTCATGATCCGGTCGAGCCGAATGAGAGCCCCTCCACGCCAACGGTTTTCGACCCGGTGACCGACCCCGGTGACCCCGGCGTTTCTAAGGACCCGCAGCCGAGCCGGGGGATTCACCGGCCTGGGGCCGAACTCGATGGCATCGGTTCGTCCGAGCCGACGGGGTCGGAGGCCGATGGGGCAGCGCGGCGTCCTTCCGTGGATCCGGATTCGGGTGTCGATGACGGCGAGCCGACCACGGCCGGAGACCCGGACGCAGGTGGAGCCAACGCTGATTCGGGGGCTCCGGACAAGAGCTTCGATCTGGATCGGGACGGCGACTCCGACGGGGACGGCCAGGGTCCGCCGCGGTCGCCCGATGCCGAGGGACGTCCGGGAGTGCGCAGGCAATTGCCGGGATCGGCGATGCGTTCGCACATCCCGCATCCGCCGCACGAGTACGAGGTCGAGCTCGACGTGCCGGTGTTCGACGCCGTCGAATGGCCGGTGCCGCCGCTGGCGATGACGCCGGAGCCACCGCTGCCGCCGGAACCGCCGCGCCCGCCCGACCGGCCGAGTTCGCCGTGCCCGCCGGAGCAACCGAATCCGCCTGTGCCTCCGAAACCGCCGCTGCCGCAGAGCGAACCGCTGCCACCGGTTCCGCCGCTGCCTGTGCCGCCGGAATCGCCGGTTTCGCTGCCTGCGGCACCGCCTGTGCCGTCGCTCCCACCCGCGCCGCCGTGGCCGACCGAACCGACTCCGAACGAACCGACGGTGCCGTCGTGGCCGGTCCAGCCGACTCCGCCAGGCGGAAATCCGAGCCTGCCGTCTCTTCCGCCTTGGGGAACTCAACCCCCTGGCTCGGGCACACCTGACCAGCCGGGTAACGGTCATCCGTATCCGCCGGGTAACGGTCAGCCGTACCCCGGTAACGGTCAGCCGTTCCCTCCTGGGAGTGGTCAACCGTATCCGCCCGGAAACGGCCAGCCGTCCCCCGGAAATAGCCAGCCGTACCCACCCGGAAGCGGTCATCCGTACCCGCCCGGTAACGGTCAGCCCTACGCTCCGGGTATTGGTCAGCCGTACCCGCCTGGTAACGGTCAGCCCTACGCTCCGGGTATTGGTCAGCCGTACCCGCCTGGTAACGGTCAGCCCTACGCTCCGGGTAATGGTCACCCGTACCAGCCGGGCAACGGGCAGCTCCACTCCCCGAGCAACGGAAACCCGGCCCTCGACCAATCCGGTCGGCAGCAGTCGGGCAGCGGCAATCCGCAGGGTGGTGCTCCGATGTATCCGCCGCCTGTGATGCCGCCCGCCGGTGGGCAGGATGATGCCCGTCGGCCTTATCGGCCGGAGTATCAGCCGCCGACCGAGCACATCGTGCTGCTCGTCCGCCCGTACGGTGGTGGCGTGCCGGCCGAGTTCGATCCGCGGTCCGGTTCGTTGCGACCCGCGGCCCCGGGGCAGCTCGGTGCCGATGGCCTGTACGCCGATCTCGGTGGGGTGACGGTGATCTTCTATCGGCTCGCCGATCGGCTGATGGTGCAGGTGGGTGCTCAGCCGATCGACCTCACCTGGGCCGCGCAGGTGGGCTGGGAGCGTTCACGGCAGCGGATGACGCGATTCACGGTCGCGGTCGACGGCAGACCGATGGGTGAGCTGATCTACCCTTCGCTGCCGCCGGAAATCGACCTCGGCCTGCTGATCCGTAACGTGGTTGCCGATCCGGCCGGCCGGATGACAATCTTCAGCGACCGAGTCTGATGCGATCGGAGGGGTTTCGACGGTGAGCGACGATCCGATCGAATTGAGCGATCCGGATGTGGCGATCGACGCGGCGACCGGCAGGTTGTCGTATCGGGGTGAGCCCTACAGCGGCGCGGTGACCCAGACCCGCCCGGACGGCACCTGGCGTGAGTACTGGAGCTATGACGACGGCGACCGCGACGGCGACTGGACGGGCTGGTACCCCGATGGCACCATGCGCTACAACGGCGAGTTCTATCGCAACCGGCCTGTCGGCACCTGGCAGGAGTGGTACCCCGACGGCTCCCGTCGGCTCGAGGACGTCTACGACATCGAGGGCACACTGCTCACCCACTCGGTCTGGAACCCGGCGGGTGAGGTGCTCGAACTCGAGGACGAGCGCACCCGCAAGGGCATCGCGGCCGACGCCGTGTCGGCGGACGATCCCGCACTTCGCTGGGACGACGAGCAAGCCCGCATGTACTACGGCGACGAGCCGTTCACCGGTCAGCAGTTCCGCCGCCCGGCGCCGAGCAGCCCCATCACCGAGCTGGACGGCTACACCGACGGCTACCCCGACGGACCGACGCGCGGCTGGTACCTCGACGGAACCCCGCGCTACACCGGCGAATACGCCGATCGGCGCCAGGTCGGCACTTGGTGTGAATGGTTCCCCACCGGGAATCGCAAGGAAGAAACCGTTTTCGCTTCCGACGGCGCGCTGCTCACCCGGACCGAATGGGACGAGACCGGCGCCGTGACCGCGCGGCACAGCGAGAACCAGGATTAGGCGAGGAGTGCGCAGTGGCTGACGAGCTGGCCGGGGATCCCGATGTCGGATTCACCCTCACCACGGTGGTGGCCGACGACGACGGGATCACGGATCGGGCCGCCGCGCTGAGCCACCGCATCGCGAAAACGCTGGCGGCGCTGGGTCCGCCGGGCTGGACCAAGGTCGAGGCATCCTTCGCGATGACGGCGGCGGCCGAGGTGTCGATGGTGGTGTTCCACGACGAGCAGGAGCGGTTCGCCCGGGTGTTCCCGAGCCCGGAACTGCTGGATCTGCTGCGTGAGCACCGGCACCTTTCCGCGTCGATGGGCGACGGGCCGTGGTGGCGCTACCTGCTCACCCTGAGCAATGCGGGCCGGATGAACGTCGAATACGACTACGGCGACGACCCGTTCCCCGACGACCAGCTGTTCCCGCCGACGGTGTACCGCACCGATATCGAGATCTATCCGCGCGATCGGCTGCCGATCTGGCTGGCCGCCTACGTCGGTCACGGCAACCGGCAGATCCGCACCCCGCTGGCCGCGGCCGAGCAGGCGCGCGCCGATGCCGCCGCGGGCCGCACCGCGATCGGGTCGGCGCCGGATGTGGAATTCCCGCCGCTCGATCTCCTGGCCCGACGGTGGGCGCTGATCGCGGCCGCGTTCGTCGCGATCGGCTCCAAGTGGGGACCGCGCGTGACACCGGCCTTCCATGTCTTCGAGGGCTCGAAACACAGCGGCTCCACCCTGTGCCTGCTTCCGGGCGATCGTGCGGTGCTCTCCGGCGGCGTATGGGACGCACCGGAACTCGACGCTGTCTACAACAAAGACCTTCCGATGCCGCAGTTCTACCTCGGCGCCCCCGACTGGGTCGCCGAGCCGGTGATCAACCGCCGCGCCGAGAACGGTCTGCTGACCTTCTGCTACTGGTGGGAGGGCGGTCGCTGGTATCGCGGCGCGTCGGCGGGCGCCGACGCGTTGACTCCCGCCGTTCCCGGTATGTGGGATACCAGGACCGTGGTCGATGTGCTGACGGGCCTGCTCGGCGCGAAAGCGGGCCAGGCGCAGAAGGAGGCGGTACCCGGCCTGGTCGAGGCCGCCGAGCGTGCGGCCGTAGCAAGGGAGGCGTTCACCCGGGTCTTTCCCGCTGATGTCTACAACGTCGATTCCGCTTGGTTCCAGCTGAATCTCGCCGGTTTGCTCGGCACCCACACCGTCGGCATCGCGACGTGACGAGCGGGGCCGTGCTGTTGCGTGGGTGTGCCAGTTGTGATGTGCTCGCTAACCGACGGGCTGGGAGTGTCGGTTCGTAAGCCGGAGGGAATCGGGTATGGCCAACGAGCATGCCAAGGCACAGATGGCGGACATCCTCGAGACTGTCCAGACCCAGATGCGGGCGATCGCGCAGGTGCAACAGGACCGCGCCAAGATCATCGCCAGCGCCACTGTGCGCAAACGGGTGACGGTGACGGTCAACGCCGACTACAAGGTCATCGAGACGAAGTTCACCCCCGACATCGACGACCTCACCTACACCGAGATCGCCAAGGCGGTCACCGAGGCCGCGCAGCAGGCCTCGATCGAGGTCGCGCGCAAGACCCAGGAACTGATGGCGCCGATCCAGCGCGAACGCGCCCGACTGCCGAAAATCAACGAATTGGTCGACGACATGGACGGTTTCGCCATTCCGCAGCCGGTGGAAGCATCGCTGGAACCGCCTAATTCACCTGAGCGGGAACGACTCTCGACCGACGACGAGGACGGGTCCCGTGATCCGTCCCGCCCCGCTACCGACGCGGGCTGGTAGCCGGAGATGGTCGAGCCTTCGCCACCAGCGAGATCATCGCTGTACATGCGTAATTCACGTGTCAGACCGTAGAATCGTTAGCAAGCCGTGCGAATCGGCGGTGTCGTGGTAGCGGTGCCAGGCGGGGCGCGAGGCGACACCGGTACGGACAGGGAGGGTCGACTTCATGACGGGACCATCGGCGCAGGATCAGTGGGCGGGGCTGCGTTCGGCAGCCTCGGACGGATCGCTGATGCTCGAGCCGTCGGCACTGCCCAACCTGGTCGAAGCCGCCAATAACGCGCGCTACTGGGTCAACTCGGTGAAAAACCAAGTGGACATGGTCTCGAACCTGCTCGACTTCTCCTCACTGGAGTCGGGCAAACAACTGTCGAAGCAGTTCGAAGGCAAGGCCGGACAACTGAAGACCGTACTCGGAAAGCACGAGACGGTACTCGACAATGTCGCCAACACCTTTCTCGACGCGGCCCGGCATTACAAGGGCGCCGAGGACGGCAGCAAGGTGGATCTGGACGCACTGCGCACCAAGATCGAGCAGGGCAGGAGCGCCGGCATGGCCAAGACGCCTCTGCCGCCCACGGTGCTCCAATTTCCGGCGGTGGCGACAGCGGTCGACCTGCCGAAGATCCTGGCCGACGGTAAGACCTTCGATCCGGCCGGAATGAAGGCGGAGAGCCCCAACGGCTACAACTACAACGAGCTCCAGGCGATCATGAATTCGCTGTCGGCGGTTCCAGGGAACCTGGGCCACACCGCGTTGTACTGGGGTGATCTGGCGTCTTGGCTCAAAACAGGTTTCGACGACCTGAACGCCAAAGTCGAAGCGAGCAAGAAGAGCTGGACCGGCCCGGGTGGCGCCACGCGAGCGATGTCGGCGATGTCGGCCTATCACGAGGCCAACGGACTGCTGGTCGATCAGACCAAACAGGTTGCCGCCGCACTCGATTACACCGTCGGCTGGATCAATGCCACCTCCAAAGGGTTGGCGACCGCGCTCATGCTGCCCCGGTGCTACGCCGACCCCAACGGCACGCAGGCACAGGCCGACAAGGAGGCTTGCGCGAAGAACGGTCGCCAGGTCATGTGGAACACCTACGTTCCTGGACTCAACAGCACCACGAGCCACCTGCCCACGCTGCCCGATCCGACCGCGCCGTCATCCGGGAACGGAACCGGCAACGGGAACGGGAATGGGAACGGCTCCGGAAACGGCAGCGGCTCCGGATCGGGCAGCGGGTCCGGTTCGGGGAGCGGCTCCGGTTCGGGCGATACCTCCGCCGCGTTCAAGCGGGCCCTGGCCGAGCTGCAGGAACAGCAGTCCGGTAGCCAGGTGGGCAACGGCACCACGGGCAACGGTTCGACGGGCAACGGTTCGACGGGATCGACCGGTTCGACGGGGTCGACGGGGTCGTCGTCGGCCGATCAATTGACTTCGGCTCTGCAGTCCGGGCTCGAACAGGCCGGTTCCGCCGCGCAGTCGGCCTTGGAGCAGGCGACCTCGGCCGCGGAACAGAGTGCGCTGGCGGGTATTCCGAGCTCCGCGGCGCTCGGTTCACTGCAGGACCAGGCCAAGAAGGCGCTCAGCGCGGCGAGCAAGGGCGGCGGTGGCGGCGGTGGCTCGGGTGCGGGCGGCGGTGGGGCCGGTGCGGGCGTCGCGCCGCTGTCGCCGAGCCTGGACAGCGCGTCCAAGTTGTTCCCGCGGGCTTCGGCCACCACAGGTATGGAGGGTTTCCGTACGGGTGTCGCGTCGTCGGCGGCGGGCTCGCCGATGGGTGGTATGCCGATGTCGCCGATGGGCGGGGCCGGTGGCGGTCAGGGCCAGCAGAAGGAACACAAGCGGGCCGACTACCTCGACTCGACGACCCATCTGGACGAAGCGCTCGGTGACGCGCCGATCGTCGCGAGGCCGGTGGTGGAACAGTGACGCCTACCTGGGAATTCACCGGTGACGAGTTCGACGCGCTCTGGACGGGTATCGAAGAGGAGTACATGCCGGACCCGTTCATCCACTCCAGCGCGCCCGGCGACGCGGAGGAGGCCGAGTTCGCGCGCAAGGAAGCCTGGGCGCGGATCAGGCGGCGGTGGGAGCACGAACTCGACGAGATCATCGATGTGCTCGTGCATCCCGACATCCGAATCGCGGTGCGTGGCTACGGGGGCGGGGAGAAACTGACCGATCCCGCCTACTCGGTGCGCATGCTCGCCGTGCGCAAGGGCGAGGTGGGGTATCTCGTGCGGCAGCTGCCGGGCGAAACCCTGTTCCACGCGAGCGGATTCGTCATCACGCGCCACACTGCCCTGACCCTCGGTGATGTGATCGCTGATCAGCTGCCCGCGGCGGAGGCCGGGCGTGGTCAGGAGATCCGCCTCGACGAACCGGACGACGATCAGTTCGACCACAGCTACGGCCGCTCACTGGTGCAGCACTACGACGACGAAGCCGCGGTGCAGACGAAGACATTTCAACAGGCCGGGCTGGACCGCGACGGCTTCATCGACATCGAGCAGGGCTGGTCGCGATTCGGTCCGCGTGGCATCCTGCGATTGCGGCTCGGCTGGCGCGATCTGACCGACGACGGGCGCTATGTGATCGTGCCGGGGACGCCACCGGTGGCCGTCGGCGCCGATCGCCGACGGGTGGTTTCGCTGATCAACACCCAGATCGCCGAAGTTGTCAGAGCCATCAGGGACGATCGGGCGTAGTGATGTCAGACCGGATGGGAGGGGCAGTCGTGGAGGAGTTTCCGACCGAGTTCAGCGCATCGTCGGTGACCGGCGCGATCGTGGTGCGTACCACCGAGCAGGGACTGCCGGTGGGGATCACGGTGGATCGCGAACAGCTGCGCCGCGACCCGGACGAGCTGGCCGCCGAGATCCTGCGGTTGTGCCAGAAGTCGGCCAAGCGGGCGGGTCTGGCGCGGCGTAATCAGCTGGCGGAGGCTGGGTTCGACCCGGCGCTGCTCGCGGCGACGGGACTGCCGACCGAGGCCGAGGTCGCGGCGGCGGAGATCGTCGAGGAGCAGGAATACGACACCGAGCCCGACAGCTGGCTGCGGTCGGTCTAGCGAGCGAAGAGGGGAGGACGAGGCGATGGTCGAGACCATGGACGAGCTGATCTCGAAGGTGCGGGGGCAGCTCTATCGGCTGCAGGACCTGGCCGACGCGACCAATGACATCCGGGCGCAAGAGATTTCGCCCGACGGCGCGGTGACGGCCACCGTCGACGGTGCGGGCGCGTTGGTCGGGCTCGAGCTCGGCGCGGCGATCGCCAAGTTGTCACCGGCCGAGTTCGAGCGCGTGCTGCTACAGACCACGCGGGCGGCCGCGCACCGTGCTCTCGGCGAGCGGGCCGAGCTGGTGACGGCATACAACCGGACAGGTACGTGAGATTCAACTGACCTTCACCGCATATTTGTGTGGTGTCAGGGTCAGACGGGTAGATAAAGTAACGAAACACCATGGGCTGTTTCGAGATTGGACGATAGCCATGAATCATGTTGCGGTAGTTCCAGACGCAGTTCGTGCGTACGCGGGTGCCTCGGCCACGATGGCGGCGGGGGTCGCCCAGGCAGGCGCGGTCGACCAGGTCGCCACGATGGCCGCCGCGGTGCCCGTGTTCGGCCTGATCGGCCAGGAATTCCTGATGTCGTTCGCGTACGCGCAGGCCAACCACCTCAGCTCGATGGCCCAGCTGGCCGCGGTGCACGCGGGCACCGCGTTGACCGCTACCCAGGCAGCCGCTACCTATGAGGGCGCCGACGGAGCGTCCAAGCTGGGTCTCTCGGCGGTCGATCAGTAGCAATGACTTATCCCGGGGGAGATTCGGCCGGCGCGGCAGCGTCGGTCGATCCGACTGTGCTCGAGCTGCTGCGTGGCAGTTCGCTGGCGCCGATGCTCGACCAGCCGGTGAGTCAGGTGCTCGGCTCGATGGGGTTGCCGCAGCTGCCGCAGCTTCCCGAGTTCATCCAGCTGCCGGAAATGCCCGCGCTGCCGACGATCGACCTGACGGCGCTGATGCAGCCGCTCACCGAGTTGGCCTCCGCGTTCGGCACCGGTGCGCTCGGTGGCACCGGCGCGACCTCCGGCACCGGCACGTCGAGCAATCCCGCTGAGGCACTGACGAATATCACCTCGGTGCTGGAGACGGTGATGTCGCTCGGCTCGACCGCGCTGCAGACGGTGATGCAGCTGTGGCAGAGCGCCGCGGCGACGGAGGCGACGACCAAGGCGACCGCGGCGCAGGCCGACGGCGCCAAGCTCGCCACGCAGAGCACTCAGGAGAAGGGCGTGCTCGCCCAGGCCGCGGGCAATGTCGCCGTCGGTGGCGCCAAGCTGTCCGCCGTGATCGCCCGCTACTCGGCCACCCTGGCGCTCGCTCCGCTCTACATGATGACGCCGGGTGGTCAGGCGGTGCTCATCGCGGCGACCATGGAGGCGATGGCCGAGGGCCTGGCGATCACGGCCGAGACCAAGGCCGAGATGGTGGCGCGCAGCGGCGAGATGGCACAGGCGGGCGAGAAGGTCCAGGTGACCAACGCGCCGTCCGGTGTCGATGCGGGCAGCGAGTCCCTGAGCCAATTGATGAGCCTGATCACGCCGTTGATCAGTACCGCGAGCACCGCGGTCACCTCGCTCGGTTCCCTTGCCGAGCAGGTGAGTTCGCTGTCGACCACCACCACCGGCGACTCGACGACCACCGGCACCGAGATCTCCGCGACGGGCGAGGAATCCGCCGACGAGCTGGCCGCCGCGGGTGGCGGTGGCGGCGGTGGCGGCGCGATCGGTGGGGTCGGTGCGATCGGCGGCGCGGGCGCGGCATCGTCACCGCTGAGCCCGTGGCAGGGCGGTCGCGGTGGTGGTCTGTCCACCGTCGGCGCCACCGGCGCGGTCGGCGGCGCGGGCGGCACCACGTCCGGCGGGGCGAATATGACCACGGCATCGGCGAGCGGCTCGTCGCCGGGAATGATGCCGATGGGTGGCGCCGGTGCGGGCATGCCGATGGCGCGCGCGGTGGAGGGCGGCGGCAACGAGGCCGTGCACTCACAACTGGTCACCGGAAATCACGGCGACGAAGTCGTCGGCCAGATCGCGGGGGTGGCGACCCCGGTCGTCGGCGCCGCCGAACCGGTGGTCACCGATGCGCCGCCGGACAAAGAACTCTCACTGTGACGCGGCACGACCATGACAGGAGTGGCAGATGAGTAACACCTTCGAATTCGATGCGGCCGCGGCGAGCAAAGCCGCGGCAGCGCTGGACGGCATCGCCGACCGGCTCACCACCGAACTGACCGCTGTCGCCCCGGCGCTGCACGTCGCCCCGGCCGGTGCCGAGGAGGTGTCGGTGCGCGCCGCGAACACGGCCAACGGCGTCGCCGACGACTACCTGACCGGCGCCGAGGCAGGTGCGCACGAGATGAACAAGCTCGCCGCCACCCTGCGTGCGCAGGTCAGCGAGTTCGACCAGATGGAGACCGACAACACCAGCGGCTTCAACGGACAATGATCGAACCACCGCAGCCCGGCTTCACCGGAGTGGTGTGGGAGGCGCGCGAGCCGGACAAGCTCGCCACCGACCTCACCACCGGTGCCGGACCGATGCCGATGGCCGACGCGGCCGCCGCCTGGACGCGGCTCGCCGCGGCTTTCGGCGCGGCCGTGCTCGACTACGAGCAGGTGCTGCAGAGCTTGCGTGGTTCCTGGAAGTCCGGAAGCAGTGAGCTCGTGTGGGAGCGGATCTCGACGCTGCGCGAGTGGTTGCTCGAGACCGCGGCGGCCGCGACCGCCAACGCGGCCAGGATGCAGGCCCAGGTCCTCGCCTACGAAGTGGCGGCCATCGCCATGCCCGATACCGCCGACATCGCCGCCATCACGGCGATGCAGCAGGCACTGGAACAGGTCGGCACCACGCTCGGCGCGCCGATCAAGGCGATCGCGGCGCAGACCGATGCCGACGCCGACGTGGCCAAAGCCGTTGCCTCCCGGGTGATGCGCAGCTACGAGGCGGCCACCGAACCGCTGGCGACGCCGTGGTTGCACGCGCCGCCACCGCCGATCGCCCCGGAAGCCGCACTGACCGGTGAGAAGTCGGGCCAGAGCGCGACGCCGACGCCGAGCGCCGGGGCGATGCCCGGGATCGGCGCGATCGGTCTCGGCATGTTGCCGTCTCTGCCGGCGCCCGTCCAAACCGCTTACCGCGCACCCACTTTCGTGCAGTCCACGACCACGGTAGGTGCCACGACGCAGTCGGCGCCGGTCACCACCACTCCCGCCGGGCAGTCCGCGCCGCTCGTCCCCGGTGCGATGGCCCACGGTGGCGGCCAGGACTCCACCGCCCGCTTCCCCCGTGCTGGCCTGGCCTACGAGGAATCCGACCAGTTGGTCGCCGAAGGCGAGATCCAGGCCGCTCCGGCGGTACTCGGTGTGGCCGAACGCGCCGCCCCGCAGACCGGCGGCACCGCCACCGCGGAGGGCCGAGCATGACCACGCTCACCAACGACGCGCTGCTCGCCGTCGCCGACCGGCTCGGTGTGCAGACCCTGCCACTGGTGCTTGCCGTCGGCCCGCGCCAGGACTCCTTCGACGCCTGGCGCGCGGCCCGCGACGCCGCGGTCGCCGACCTCACCGCCACCGGCATCTTCGACACCTACGGCGATGTCGAGCCCGATCTGGCAGGCGCGCTGTACACACTGGCCCAACCCGATGCCGAACTCGTCGCCCGCAGCTACGGCGACGAGGGCCGACGGCGAATCTGCTTGGCCCGGCGTGGTTCCGGTCACGCCAGCGCGGTCCGCACCGGCGAGACCTTCGAGATCGCCACCGACGCCATCGACGGATCCGACCGTGAACTCGCCCGCCTGCTGCTCGCCGCGCTGCCGACCTGCGCGCCCGCCGAGGTAGCCGCGGTGAGTGTCGCGGCCGACGATCTCGCGGCGCGCCTCGACGCGGCCGAAACAACTTCCCAGTACGTGGACGCGATGTATGCGCTCGGTATCGACGCGCACCAGGCGACCGTGCTCGGCGCGGCCTTCGGCACCTGCCGTGGCTACACCGAGATCGTCGCTGTAGTCCACCAAGACGGGCTGACCACCCGAGCCCCTGGCGCGGTCGCGGTGTACGACACCGCGCGCGGCCGGATCGTCGTAGCGCCGATGACGGCGCCCGACGGGCAGGTGTGGTCGACCATCACGCCGGGCACCGATCACCGCCTCACGCAGGCAATCGGTGCGCTCCTCGAGGGGCTTCCCGGTGGGGGGTGGCGGCCAGATTAAGCCATCTCTCGTTTCAACCATCAAGTAGGAAAGGTTCGGCATATGCCCCCTCAGGGACCAGTAGGTGTAGAAGCCGGCGGCGTAGACGGCGTCGTCTCCAAGCTCGAAAGCAGCATCGGCAACCTCCGCACGTCGGTCGCCCAGATCGATGACGCGGCCCAGGCCGTCCTCCGCGGCTGGAAGGGTGACGCCTCCGACGAGTTCGTGAAGGTCGCTCAGGCCTGGCACGACGAGTCCGATGCACTGAACAAGAAGTTCGACCGGCTCACCGAAGCGGTCAGCACCGGTAAGTCCACCCTGGTGAACATGGACGGCCAAGGCCTGTCCGGTGGTGGTTCCACCGGCGGTGGCGGCAGCCTCACCAACCTCTGACCGCGACTGCGATACGAACAGGAACTACAGCTATGACCATTCTTTATGATCCCGCGGCGATGAACGAGCTGTTCAGCGACCTGCAGAACTACGGCGGGAAGATGAAGGGCGAGATCGACGAACTCGAGGGCGCCGCTTCGGATTTCCGGAACAACCTGCAGGGTGACCAGGCGATCTCGACCTTCGACACCGCGCACAAGAATGTCACCACCGAGCTGACCGACACGCTCGACAAGCTCGACAAGCTGGCCGCTCAGGTCGAGGCCGCGCTCAACCGCGCGCTCGAGGCCGACGGCAAAGTCGGCGACGGTTTCGCCGACTTCTGATTTGTCGGAGCGCTGGCGCGCTCGAGCGCGGCCCCTGATGGGCCACCCGAAAAACGGGGCGGGACTCGTGCCTTCGGCACTTTGTCCCGCCCCGTTTTTCGGGTGGCCGGGCCGCTACGCCCGCTGCGCGGGCGTGGGCCTCCTCGAGGTCGGCCCGTGCGGGGTCGGGTTTGTGAGCGTTCGGCTTGGTTACGCGCTGGCGTTGTCTTGCGCGAATCAGCGGGAAGCCAGTGATTCGCCGATGTAGTGCATTTCGTCCGGTGTGGTCACCATTGAGACCGTGGCGCTGCCGGTGCTGGTGCGGACCGTGATCCGGTTCGGGGCGTAAGGGTCCTGGACGAGGGTCACGTCGGGCGGCAGGGTGTCCGGATCGCGTTCGGCGGTGCGGACTTCGACGACGGTCGCGCCGCCGAGGTGGGCGGTCGGTGCGATGCCGTCGAACACCAGGACCGTCGTGGTCGGGTACGGGGCCGCGGGGACGGGCGGCGGGCCGGGCGGGGTCTGCGGGGTCGCGCCCGCGGCGCGGGGGGCGATCGAGAGTAGTTGGGGAGTAGCCAGATTGGCGACCATCGACTGCCACGCCTGCGGGCGCGAGGTGTGGACGACGGCGTGGGCGCCGAGTGCGGTGGCCCGCAGGACCACCTGCTGAGCCAGATCCAGATTGCCGATCACGTCGACATGGCGAGTACCCGCGCCGATCAGTGGCACCGCGATGCCCTGGCCGCGTTCGTCGGCGCCGATCAGCTGGCCGCAGCCGGTGGTCGGCACGGCGATGTCGGTGAGCGCGGTGAGGGTGCCTCGGTAGCCGTCGCGGCCACCGAGGTCATCGGCGGCACCGATGGGCAAGGTGTCGAGCAGGATTCGGCGCTGGCTGCCGGGGAGCTCACGCAGCCCGGCGATCGGCGCCTTGTCGTAGGGCTCGGTCGAATCGAAGCGTACGACGGCGTTGAGCACGACGGTTCCCGCCTTGTCGTCCGCACGGCCGGTCCGGCGCGCGCCGGGGTGCAGCCGCAGGGTGACGGTGGTCGACAGGGTCGGCAGCGACCAGATCTCGGCCAGTCCGTTGGTGCCGATCATCGGTGCGGTGAGCTGGTAGTGGGTCAGGTGTCGGCCGAACTCGGACTCGAGACCGTGTGCCGACTCGGTCAACCGCAGCGGATCGAAGCCGTAGGCCAGTTCGCGCACCGCGCTGTTCATCTCGGTCGCGGTGAGCACCGCGGTGTCGATGCCATGGGCAGCCAGCCGATTCGCGACCCGGCGGGTGGCGATGATCATGGTGCGCAACGCACCGGTCGCGCCGCCGCCCCGCTTTTCCACCGCCGTCGCGTTGGCCACGGGGTCGAGTCGCAGCACGAGCCAGCAGGTGCGGTGCGCGATGGCGGGCAGCGGGCCGAGAATCCGGTTGTACAGGTGTGCCGCCGCGCCGGTGCCCGCGGTCCGCGCGCCGGTGGAGATCACATCGAGGCTCACCAGCCCCACATCGAATTGCTCGAGGCAGCGCGCCACTTCGGTGAGCGGCAGCAGTTGGTCGGCACTGAGCGAGCCGCGGCGCAGCAGGGTGAGGGTGTCCGGCGGCGGATCGATCCGCAGCATGGTGAGCAGCAGATCGCCGTCCCAGCGCACCCCACAGCCGCCGCCCTCCGGCAGCGGCACGTCGAACGCGGGCGCTCGATCGAGGGTGTCGGCGCGGCCGCGCAGGCGGCGCGCCGACCAGTCGCCGATCCGCACCGCCGGGGGCCGTCGCCGGATCGGCACCAGCCCGATCAGGAGCACAGCAGCGGCGCCGCCGATCGCGCCGTAGAGCGAATCAGTCGTCGCCAGCACGATCCAGGCCACGATCGCCGCGAGTATCGCGGTCGGCACACACGCACGCAGCGGGTACATCCGGAACAACCAGAATTCCGGGTCACGCAGGGTGTCGTAGACATGTGCGCTGCCGGTTTCCCCGGCGTTCATACTGTTGTTCAAAATCGTTGTCCCTGCTTGGCATACGTCGAATCATGGTGAAGGACAAGTTCCGGATTTACGGTACCGTGTCCGACGAGATGGTGATCAACTCAGCAATGGAGTCCCTGTGCCGGCACAGCTGACAACCAAAGCCCAGGTCAATGGTTATCGCTTTCTGCTACGCAGGCTCGACCATGCTCTGGTCCGCCGGGACGTGCGCATGTTGCACGATCCGATGAAGTCGCAGAGCCGGTCGCTGATGGTCGGCGCGGTCCTCGGACTGATCATCGTGGCGGGCGCGGCCATCCTCGGCTTCCTCAAACCGCAGGGCGCTATCGGTGACGCACTGATCGTCACCGGGAAGCAGAGCGGCGCCATGTATGTGGTCGTCGAGGCCGAGGAGGGCGTGAAGACCCTCCACCCGGTGCTCAACCTGGCCTCGGCTCGGCTCATCGCCGGCGACGCGCAAGCACCGAAATCGGTGAAGGACGACAAGCTCGGTTCGCTGCCGCGCGGTCCACTGCTCGGCATTCCCGGCGCACCGGCGGCCATGCCGGGTTCCAAGCAGGGGTCGAGCTCGAACTGGACGCTGTGCGAGACCACGCAGCTCTCGGCCGCGGGTAGTGCGTCCGGCGCGGGCGGCGGCCTTACCACGGCCATCGTGGGCAAGCCGGAGACCGGCGACCGGATCGGCGCTGTCGGCGCCGACGACGCCATGCTGATGCGCCACGACGGCAAGACCTACCTCGTGTACCAGGGGACACGGGCCGAGGTCGACCCGAACAATTCGGTGCTCGCCCGCACCCTCGGCCTGACCGGTCAGCAGGTCCGCCCGATCGGCAGCGCGGTGCTCGGCGCGACCACCCAGGCCCCGCCGCTGGCCGTGCCCGCCATCGACCGCGCGGGAGAACCAGGGCCCGGCAAACTGTCGAATGTGCCCATCGGCGGCATCATCGCGGTGGCAGGCGTCGAGGCCGCGGGCCGGGAGACGATGTACGTGGTGCTGGCCGACGGCGTGCAGCGGGTCTCACAGTTCACCGCCGACCTGCTGCGCAACGCCGATTCGCGGGGCATGCGCGAGATCGCCGAGCTGGCACCGGATGTGCTCGACCGGATGCCGATCCTGCACACCCTGCCGATCGACGCCTTTCCCGAACACAAGCCGCGCATCCTGTCCGCCGAGGACGCCCCCGTGGCCTGCGTGAACTGGGCGAAGGATCCCGGCGAGGCCACCGCACAGGGCAAATCGGTGGACGGGCCCACCGAACGCGCCACGGTGACATTGCTCGCCGGAACGAAACTGCCGCTGGCCGCCGCGGCCAAGCCGGTGACTCTCGCGACCGCGGACGGCTCGGGCAACCGGATGGACGCGGTATACCTGGCGCCGAGCACCGGGGAATACGTACAGGTCACCGGGGTCGAGCCGGGGAGCCTGCGGCGCGAATCGCTGTTCTATGTGGCCGACAACGGCATTCGCTACGGCATCCCGGATGCCGCGACGGCCGCGGTGCTCGGCCTTGGCGCCAAGCCGAAGCTCGCGCCGTGGTCGATCATCGGACAGCTCGTCCCCGGCCCGACCCTGTCCGCGAAAGATGCACTGACCAGCTACGATTCGCTGCCCTCTGCCAGCAAATAGCCGAAAAGCGGGGTCCGGCACGAATCCGTGGTCGGCCCCGCTCTTTTCGGTGTTCAGCTCAGAGTCGGAATCTGCCCGATATTGAGGGTGGCGACGATCCCGGCGAGCGCGGTCCGCATGTCCGGCTCCTCGATGCGCATCAGCACGTCGTCGTCGACCTCGGCCAGGTCGAGCCCGTCGGTATTGGCCAGCCGGAACTCGCGTTCCTCCTCCGCCGACTCGATCACATTACGAATGAAGCGGCCGTTGCCGGCGAGGTCCACACCGCGACGCGGTTGCCCGCTCTGATCGGTGCTCTCCAGGTTGTAGAGGTAGTCGCAGGTCTCGATCAGGGTGGCCAGTGATTCCGGGGACAGTTGCGAATCCCGGCTGTTCGCCACGATTTCGCCGATCTGTCCGAGCTCGGCGGCGGTGTAGGACGGGAACTGCAGGCGCTTGGCGAACCGGGAGGCCAAGCCGTCGTTGGCGGCGAGCAGCCGGTCGATCTCGCCGTCGTACCCGGCGATGATCACCACGAGCCGATCGCGATCGTTCTCCATCCGCGCCAGCAAGGTGTCCACCGCCTCGCGACCGAACGCGTCGCCGCCGGAAAGGCCGGTCTGGATCAGGGTGTAGGCCTCATCGATGAACAGCACCCCGTCCATCGCGCTGTCGATCAGCTTCTCGGACTTGATCGCCGTGCCGCCGAGGTTCTGGCTCACGAAGTCGACACGTTTGGCCTCGACCACCTTGTCGGTCTTCAACAATCCGACACCGCAATAGATCTTGGCGACCACCCGCGCGATGGTGGTCTTACCGGTACCGGGCGGACCTGTGAAAGCCAGGTGCTGGCCCCTGGATTGACTCGACAGGCCCTTGCCCGCGCGGATCTTGGCCAGCTGTGCCGAGGACTGCAACTTGGCCACCTGGTTCTTCACCGAGGCGAGTCCGACCTGCTTGTCGAGCTGCGCGCGTGCCTCGGCGAGCACGGTCTTGGCGCGGTCCTCGGCGGCGGCCTCGTTCATCGAGGCCAGCGTCGGGGCCGAGTTGGCATCCCACTTGTCGGTGCGCGCGTCGATCACCTCGCGGCTGGTGACCACGATCCGGAAGGTGCGGTCGCGCATCGCCGTCGTGTTGGCCGCGAAATCGGGCAGCTGCGAATAGACCTGCTCGAACAGCTTCTGGGCCTCGGCCTCGTTGCCCGATTCCCGCAGGCACAGGCCGCGGTTGTACATGGCGGTGAACTTGGCCGACGGAATCGGGCCAGCCTCAGCCTGTTCCATCCGCCGGATCGCCTCACCGAACAATCCCAGCTGCGCGCACGCGGTGCCGACCATGACATTCGCACCGGTGGCGAGATAGGGGTCTTTCCAGCTTTCCGAGCCCGCCAGCACGGTCATCACATCCGACCAGCGCTGTGTGTTGTAGTGCAGGATGCCGCGGATGTAGGCGCTGATCCGATCATCGATCTGCTTGTCGGGGTCGTCGCCGCGGCCCGCGCGCAGCTTCGCCAGCTCATCGAGCACCTGCTCGGCCTGGTCGTAGTCGGTATCGGCGATCAGTTGCGATGCCCAGGCCAGCCAGATCTCGGTGAGTCCGGCCAGCGGGTAGTCGATGTAGAGCCCGGGCAGGAAGCGGCCCGCCATGGCCCGCGGTGCGAGGCCGATCCGGCGCTGCTCGCGGCCGAGCGAATCAAGGCTGGTGCGATGCAGATTGAACAGCACCTCCTTGGTCACCTCGCCGGCCGCCGCGCGGCCGAGCCACGCGTCACACATCGACGAATCCCATTCCGTCGCGCGCTGGAAGGCCAGCTTCGCGTACTCCTCGTCGCGCGCGGACTCCTGACCGTCGATGGACAGACCGAGCGAGAGGACGCCCGCGTCGAAGGCACGCTGAGCCTGGCGAATGTCTGGCATGTGGTGTCGGACCCCGAAATCTTCCTTTGATGGACAACTGGTGTTCAATCCGGCGGCAAGACTTCGATCGCGCCGGTTTGCCCTGTCCGTTAGATTAGGTAACGCTGCCGTGTGGTCGCAACGGAAGTAGTCAGCTACGACTGAGAGTTCATCACTGGTGTCGACGTTGTTAGGCAATGAGCCCGAACTATGCCGAGTTTCAGTGATCGGGGGTGATACGCAGCTCGACATAGGTCTACCCGCCACGGTACCGATCGCCGGATTCATCGGTGATCTGGTGGCGCTGATCCGGTCGCGGGATCCCCGCCTGCCGGATGGCGACGAGGACTCCGCCCCCGTCCGCGCCCAGCACTGGACGCTGGCGCGACTCGGCCAAGACCCCCTCGCACCCAGTCGCACACTCACCGAGGCCGAGGTATACGACGGTGAGCTGCTGGTACTGAGCCCGGTGACCCGCAAGGAGTCGCCCGCGCTGTTCGACGACGTCATCGACGCCGTATCCCGGCTCACCGCAGGCGAATTCCGCGGTTGGTCCGGCTCCGCGGCCCGCTGGACCGGGCTCGTGCTGGCGACCGTGTCGATCATCGCCGCGCTCGCGTTGCTGGTCGTCTCACGCGCCGACTCCGATCCGCTCGCGCCCGCGTTGGCGCTGCTCGGCACCGGGATCGCCGCGTCGGCCGCGGCCGGTATCGCCGCGCGAAAATTCACGGATTCGATTACCGCGAACTGGCTTTCGCTGGACGCGCTGCTGCTGATGCTCGGCGGTGGTGCGCTGGTGGTGCCGGGGCCTCTCGGTGCGGGCAGCCTGTTGCTCGGCAGCGTGGTGCTACTGGTCGCCGCGGTGATCGGGTATCGGGTGACCGGAATCGGCGCCGGATTGTTCGCTGCCGCGATCACTCTCAGTGTGTTCGGCGCGGTGGTCGGTGTGATCTACCTGATCTGGCATCCGGGGCTGGCCAAGCTGTTCGCCGGGGTACTCGTGGCCGCGGTGATGCTGCTGTCGTCGGTGCCACGCCTGGCCGCGGTGGCGGCCAGGCTGCCGATTCCGCCGGTACCGACCGCGGGTGGGGCGATCGACCCCGCCGATCACGAACAGCGCCCGACCATCGAGGGCGTCGGTGCGGTCGGTGCGATCGCGCTGCCCTCGGCGGCCGGGCTCGGCGAACGCGCCAGGGTCGCGAATCAGATCCAGACCGGTCTCGTCGTGGCGTGCGCGCTCGCCGCGCTGATCGGCGCCGTCGGCGCGGCCGATCCGTTCGGCTCGTTCCATTCCGGCGGCGTCGCACTCGCGGCCGTCGCGGCGATCGTGCTGTGTCTGCGCGGGCGCTCCTACGCCGATCTGGTGCAGGCCGCCACGCTGATCACCGCCGGTGCGCTCACCCTGCTCGCGCTGCTGACCGGGCTCGGCCTCGGCCACGATTCGCTCGAATTCGTGGCGGTGGCACTGTTGTTGGCGACCGCGGGCGGTGTTGTGGGGTTCGGCGTCATCGGACCACATGTCGAAGTGACGCCGGTGACGAGGCGGATGATCGAGATCTTCGAGTACCTGTTGATCATCACGATGATCCCGCTCGCGCTGTGGGTCATGGATGTGTACTCGACCGCCCGCAACATATGACCGCCGCAGCCATGCGTCGTGCGGTGCTGCGGCTCGCCTGTGCGGCGACCGTGCTCGGCACCGTCGCCGGGTTCCCGATGCCCGCGGGCGCCATCGCCCCGCCGCGAATCGATCCGGGCGCGCTCGACGCCGCGCTGGCGTTGAGCGGTAGACCGGCTCCACTCGAGGCGACCGAACAGCGCGAACTGTGTGCCGAACCGGTGTTGCGTGGCAACGCGCCGCTCGAACCGCCGATGTCGCAACAGGTTCTCGATCTGCCCTCGGCCTGGCAGTTCAGCCGGGGGGCCGGTCAGAAGGTGGCCGTGATCGACACCGGCGTCAACCGGCATCCGCGCCTGCCCGCGCTGCAGGCGGGCGGTGACTACGTGAGCGATTCCGACGGCACCGTCGACTGCGACGGCCACGGCACATTGGTGGCGGGCATCATCGCCGCCCGGCCCGCACCCGAGGACGCGTTCGTCGGAGTGGCCCCGGATGCGGAGATCCTGGCCATCCGCCAGCTCAGCCTCGCCTACGACCGCAAGGACCGGGCCGGTTCGGTCAAGGAGGACGGTGCGCTGCGCAGCGACGGCTACGGCAGTGTGCTCACCCTCGCCGGCGCGGTCGTGCGCGCGGTGGACATGGGCGCCACCGTGATCAACATCTCCGAAGTAGCCTGCACCGCAGCCGGTTCCAATACCGCCGACGGCGCGCTCGGCGCCGCCGTGAAGTACGCCTACGACCGCAATGTCGTGGTCGTCGCGGCAGCGGGCAATGTGGAGCAGGGCGGCCCGTGCCAGAACCAGAACGAGGGGTCCGGCTGGAGTTCGGTGACCACGGTCCCGTCCCCGGCCTGGTTCGCCCCCTACGTGCTCTCGGTCGGTTCGGTCGACGCCGACGGCCAGCCTTCGGCGCTGTCGCTGCGCGGGCCGTGGGTCGGGGCCGCCGCGATCGGCCGCAATATCGTGTCGCTGGACAGCAGGCCCGGCGGCACCGGGCTGGTCGACGGCGTGCAGACGATGGAGGGCGTGCAGCCGATCGACGGAACCAGTTTCGCCGCACCGTATGTCGCCGGGTTGGCAGCGCTGATCCGCTCACGCTATCCGGAACTGTCCGCGCAGCAGGTGATCGATCGGATCACCCGCACCGCGCACGCGCCGGGGCGCGGACGTGACGACGCCATCGGCGCCGGTCTGATCGACCCGACCGCGGCGCTCACCGCGCCGCTGTCCGCCGAACCGCCGAGCAAGGGCGCCGATGTCGGCCATCCGATCGCCGAACCGTACGCGGCGCCGGAACCGGATTCGCGACCGCGACAGGTCGCGATCGCGGGATCGCTGTTCCTGTTGGCCGCCTTGGGAATCGGTGCCGCGTTCGGGTTCCCGTTCCGTCGACGCGGCGTAGACCTCAATCAGGAATTCGAGTAGTAGAGGGATCGATGGCAACCGAAGGTTTCGTCCGTCGCCCCCGGATCGCGCCGCCGCGCGCACCGGGTGGTGAAGTCTCGCTCACCCCGCCGCCGGAGATCCAGCGCGCCATTCCGTCGCCGCTGATGATGAAGCTGATGCCCGTCATCATGGTGATCGCGGTGGTCGGCATGATCGCGATGATGGCCACCATGGGCCGCAATCTGCTGGCCAATCCGATGATGATGATGTTCCCGATGATGATGCTCATGTCGATGGTCGGCATGATGGCGGGCATGCGCGGCGGTGGCCCCAAGCGCGCCGTCGAGCTCAACGAGGAACGCAAGGACTACTTCCGGTATCTGGACCAGGTACGCAAGGATGTGCGCACCACCGGCACCAAACAGCTCGAGACCCTGGGCTGGAGTCATCCCGAACCCGCCGATCTGCCCTCGCTGATCGGCAGCAGGCGGATGTGGGAGCGCCGCCCCAACGACCCCGACTTCGGGCACGTCCGAGTCGGCGTCGGCAGCCACCGCCTCGCCACCAAGCTGGCCAGGCCCGAAACCGGTCCGCTCGAAGACCTGGAGCCGGTCTCGACGGTGGCGCTGCGCCGATTCGTACGTACCCATTCGGTGGTGCACGAACTGCCGACCGCGGTCTCGCTGCGGGCCTTTCCCGCCATCAACATCGGCGGCGACCTCGACGAGGGCCGCGAGCTGGTGCGGGCCATGCTGATGGAACTGACCACCTTCCACGGGCCGGACAATCTCGTCGTCGCCATCGTCTGCGCCGATCCGGACGCGCAGTGGGCCTGGGCGAAATGGCTTCCGCACGTGCAGCATCCGTCGGTGCGGGACGGGCTCGGCTCGGCGCGGATGATGTACACCTCGCTCGGTGAGCTCGAATCGGCCTTGCAGACCGAGCTGATGGAACGCGGCCGGTTCATGCGCAATCCGCAGCCCACCCAGGGCAGGCTGCATTTGGTGGTGGTGATCGATGACGGCTACATCAGCGGCAACGAACGCACCATCAGCGAATCCGGCCTCGACTCGGTGACCGTGCTGGATCTGACCGCACCCGAGAACGGACTCGCGGCACGGCGCGGCCTGCAACTGGTCGTCGCCGACGGTGCGGTGTCGGCGCGCAGTGCCGCCGGGGTGGAGCGGTTCGCCACGGCCGACGAGGTCAGTCCGGCCGAGGCAGCGGCCTTCGCCCGCTCGCTGGCCCGCTACCGGCTCGCGACGGCCGCGCAGATCGTCAGCCTGGGGGAGGGCACCACCAGTGACCCCGGCCTGATGGCGCTGTTGCGTATTCCCGATGCCGCCCAGATCGACCCGGCTCGGGTGTGGCGCCCGCGAACCGCGCGGGAGCGCCTGCGCGTGCCGATCGGTATCACCCCGGACGGCACGCCGGTCGAGATCGACATCAAGGAGTCGGCCGAGAACGGCATGGGTCCACACGGCCTGTGCATCGGCGCCACCGGCTCCGGTAAGTCGGAATTCCTTCGTACGCTGGTGCTTTCGCTGGTCACCACCCACTCTCCGGACGCGCTCAACCTGGTGCTCGTCGACTTCAAGGGTGGTGCGACCTTCCTCGGTCTGGACTCGCTGCCGCATGTCGCGGCCGTGATCACCAACCTCGAGGACGAGCTCTCGCTGGTCGACCGCATGAAGGACGCGCTCGCCGGTGAGATGAACCGCCGCCAAGAGCTGCTGCGCTCGTCGGGCAACTACGCCAACGTCACCGACTACGAGAAGGCAAGGGCGGCAGGCGTTCCGCTCGATCCACTGCCCGCACTGTTCGTGGTGGTCGACGAGTTCTCCGAATTGCTCTCACAGAAGCCGGATTTCGCGGAGCTGTTCGTGATGATCGGCCGCCTCGGTCGCTCGCTGCACGTCCATCTGCTGCTGGCCTCGCAGCGCCTGGAGGAGAACAAGCTGCGCGGCCTGGAGTCGCATCTGTCCTATCGGATCGGTCTGCGTACCTTCTCGGCCAACGAATCACGCGCCGTCCTCGGCATCACCGATGCCTACCACCTGCCGAGCGTGCCCGGCGCGGGCTATCTCAAGAGCGACGCGTCCGAACCACTTCGGTTCAATGCCAGCTATGTCTCGGGTTCCTATGTGGCCCCGGTCGGCACGGTCATCGACGACGACGGCGCGCCGGTCGGCGGACAACGGCCGGTGGTGTTCACCGCGGCCCCCGTCGAGGCCGCCGAGATCGAGCCGGAACACGAGGAGACGGACCCGATCCTGCGCGGTCGGCCGGAACTGCCGCCACCGCCCCCACCCGCCGGGCAGAGCACCGAGGAGGGCATCCCGGATTCGCTGCTCGACGTGGTGGTCAAGCGGCTCACCGGGCACGGCAGGCCCGCCCACGAGGTGTGGCTGCCGCCGCTGGAGGAATCGCCGACCGCCGATATGTTGCTGCCCGACCCGGACTGGCGTTCGCCGGTGAACCGGCACGGTCAGCTGTGGATGCCGATCGGTGTCATCGACAAGCCCTACGAGCAGCGCCGTGACGTGCTCACCATCAATCTCGCGGGCTCGCAGGGCAATGTCGCGGTGGTGGGCGGCCCGCAGTCGGGCAAGTCGACCACGCTGCGCACGATCATCCTGGCCGCCGCCGCCACGCACACGCCCGAACAGGTGCAGTTCTACTGCCTCGACTTCGGTGGTGGCAGCATGGCCGGTCTGGTCGGCATACCCCACGTCGGTTCGGTCGCCGGTCGCCTCGACGGCGACCGGGTGCGGCGCACCATCGCCGAGCTCACCACCCTGATGCGCCAGCGCGAGGAACGGTTCGCCGAGCTCGGCATCGAATCGATGGCCGAGTTCCGTCGCCGCAAGTTCTCCGCGCTCGAGGCGCGGCAGATCAACGGGACCACCGCGGCACCGGGCGATCTGCTCGCCGCCGACCAGTTCGGTGACGTGTTCCTGGTGATCGACGGCTGGGGCGCCATCCGCGAGGAATTCGACATCCTCGAACCGCTGATCAATGCCATTGCCACCCAGGGTCTTTCCTTCGGTGTGCACCTGATGATCGGCGCCTCGCGCTGGGCCGAGATCCGGCCGGTGGTCAAGGACCAGGTCGGTACCCGGCTGGAGCTGCGCCTCGGCGACCCCGGCGACTCGGAGATGAATCGTCGCACCGCGCATCAGGTTCCGGTCGGCAGGCCGGGTCGCGGTCTCACCCGCGAGCAGTTGCACATGCTGATCGCGCTGCCCCGCCTGGATTCCGACTCCGACCCCGCCACGGTCGCCGACGGCGTCACCAGGGCGCGCGAGGAACTCATCGCGCTGTATCCGGGCCGACGTGCCCCGCAGGTGCGGATGCTGCCGCTGAGTTTCCCGCGCGACGAGGTCGTCGGCGCCGCCAGGGAACAGGGCGTCACGCTCGACCGCAGCAAGGTCGTCGTCGGTCTCGGCGAATCCGAATTGCAGCCGCTGATACTGGATTTCGGTCTCGAACCACACTTCATGGCCTTCGCGGACGTGGAATGCGGCAAGACCACGCTGCTGCGCAATATCGTGATGAGCATCGCCGAGCAGTCCGACGCGTCCGAGGCGCGGGTGATCCTGATCGACTATCGGCGCACCATGCTCGGCGTGCTCGAGGGCGACCAGCTGGCCGGGTACTCGACCTCGTCGCAGACCTGTGGGCCGATGATCGCCGAGGTCGCGGCCTACCTGGCCAAACGAATCCCGGGTTCGGACATCACCCAGCAGCAACTGCGCGAACGTAGCTGGTGGTCGGGCCCGGAGATCTATGTCGTCGTCGACGACTACGACATGGTGGTCACCGGATCGGTCAACCCGTTCGCCCCGTTGCTCGAATACCTGCCGCAGGCGCGCGATATCGGCCTGCACCTGGTCGTCACGCGACGTATCGGCGGTGCGTCGCGTGCGCTGTACGACCCGGTGCTCGGCGCGATGAAGAACCTGTCGGTGCAGACACTGATCATGAGCGGTTCACGGGACGAGGGAAAACTGATCGGCGACGTCCGCCCGAGCAAGATGCCACCGGGGCGCGGCACGTTGGTCTCGCGCAGCCAGGGAATCGAGCTCGTGCAGATCGCCGACCTGCCACCGCTGTAGGCGGGTCAGTCCTGAAGGGAGGCTGCCGAGAACCCCCGCTGCGCACCCGCGATGGTGAATCTCGGCGGCAACCGGGACGGCCAGGTCGCGGTCTGCCGTTCGAACAGGGCCCTCGACGGTCCGGTCGCGACCGGACCCGCGACTCGCGTCAGCACGAAACCCGCACGGCGGTAGTAGTCGTGGAGCCCGGTATTGGTAGTCCAGGCGTCGAGACGAACCCACGGCCGTTGCTCTTCCTCGGCCAGCGCGGCGGCATGCGCCAACATGTGATCACCGACCCGCAGACCCGCGAACCGCAGATCGGTGATCATGCAATGCACGATCACCGACTCGGCCAGCTCCCACGCCGACCACAGACCGGGATCGGCCCGATGGTTGACCGTGATCGTCCCCGCCGGCTCACCGTCCACCTCCGCGACCCACGTCTCACCCCGGTCCAGTGCCCGCCCGACCGCCCCGGCGAAGATCTCGATCGGCCGTCCGCGTCCGGCCACCGTCCACTGATCCGACCCGCGTGCGGTCAGCCACGACGTGCGCTGCACGCGCAGGCGGCAGATCAGCGGCAGGTCGCCCAGGGTGGCCGGGCGCAGGCGCACCGTCATGGCAGCGCGACGGCCGGCCGGGGTGCGATGCCGAGGGTGCGGGCGATGATGTCGGTGCCCATGGTGTCGCCGAGCTGGTAGGCCAGTTGATTGCGGCCTGCCAGGGAGCGGTGCCGGGTGGCGCGGGTGACGCGGTCGTGATTGGCGCCGATGCGCAGGTGGTCGAGCAGGACGGTGCCGGTGGCGACGCCGAGGACCGCCGCTTCCTCGGCGGTGGCGGCGCGGGCCAGCACGGTGTCACGGTGGGCGGTCTCGCCGTAGCCGCGGTCGGCCAGGCGGCGGGTGGTGCCCTCGGGGATGTCGTGGGGGGAGTCGATGCCCGCGGCCTCGGCGAGGTCGCGGGGGTAGAAGCTCACCTCCCACGACCACGGTTCGTTGTCGAGGTACTGCACCACCGTGCGGGCCAGCACCCAGGAGTCGGCGGCGACGCCGAGCCAGCGCGCGACTTCGGGGTCCGCGGGTTCCATCCTGGTGCTGAACTGCTTGGACGGTTCGCGGTTGGCCGCGCGCGCGATCTCCTCGAAGATGTCGTGCGACGACGGGGGCCGGTCGCGACGGATGTGGTCGGTGACCACCGATTCCAGTACTTCCTGATTTCGCACGATGGTGCCGCGGGAAGTCGCTGTGTAGACCAGATTCTCGGCGACCAGTACCTGAATCGCATTGCGTGAGGTGGTGATCGAGACCTGCATCTGATCGGCGAGCTCGGAGTGGCTGGGCAACCGGTCGCCCGGTTTCCATGTGCCCGCGCGGATCTCCTCGCGGAGGAGGTTCGCGATCCGGAGATAGGTCGGACCGTCCGCCATCATGCTCCTCGGTAGGTCGTGCAGGTAACGAAGTGTACTCGTATCGGTTACCTACGGCCGAGTAATGCTTGACAGAGAGCTTGCGAGGTTTATTGTAATGAACGTCCTGATCCGGTGCTCTGCGGCGATGACGGCGAGGCAACGTGGCTGGTTCGGAGAGTTCAACAGTTGTAATGGCTTTCCCCGACACTATGCGGAGTGTCGACACCGCCGGGCACCCGGCAGCTACCGGTCCGTTACCCCTCTCCGACATTCTCGTTCGGGCGTGTCGCGGACATCGGGTGGTCGGTGGACCGCTGTTGTGGTTCGCGCGTGATCTGGCCGTGCTGCACGAGAAACGCGTCGTCGGGCGCGGCGGACGGGTCGACACCGATCCGGTGGTCCTCCGCGAAATAGACTGTCGCCGTGGGGAACTGGTGTTGGCGATCGACGACTGGGTGCTGCGCGGAGTGCCGCAGCATCGCCTCGGCGCGTCGCTGCACACCGAGACCGTCGGCGCGGTCATCGACCGCATGGCCGAGGCTTCGGTGCGTGCCCACCATGCCCTCATGACGTTGGCCGCCAACGACGAGATGCTGCACTGCGCATGGCACCACCTGGCCGAATTGGCCGATGCCTACGACGATCTGGTGCGCGACGTGCTGGCCGGGCGCAGGCGGTTGCCGGAGTGGTGACCTGACGCCGCGTGGTTCGTCGTGGGTCAGCCGAGGCGGTGGTGGTGAACGCTGAACTCGTCGGCCACCGTCGCCGCCAATTCGACATAGGCGCGCTTGGTGGTCTTGTGCAGGCGGTGCAGGTCGATTTCGGCGCCCTCGGAGAGGTGCTCGTCGAAGGGGATGATGTGGACGGCTCGGCAGCGGGAGAGGAAGTACTGGCGCAGCTGCTGGACGCCGACGTTGGGTGAGCCCTCACGCGGCAGGTTGATGACGACGACGGCGTTGCGGACCAGGTGGTCGTGGCCGTGCAGCGACAGCCAGTCCAGGGTCGCGGCCGCGCTGCGGGCGCCGTCGATGGCGGCCGAGGAGATCAGCACGAGCGAGTGGGCGAGGTCGAGGACGCCGCTCATCGCCGAGTGCATCAGGCCGGTGCCGCAGTCGGTGAGGATGATGTTGTAGAAGCGCTGCAGGATGCGGGCCACGGCCCGGTATTCCTCGTCGTTGAACGCTTCCGATGCGGCCGGATCACGCTCGCTGGCAAGGACTTCCAGTCGGCTGGAGCCCTGGGAGGTGTGCCTGCGGACGTCGGAGTAGCGCTGGATCGCCGGGTCGAGCAGCAGGTCGCGCACGGTCGAGCGAGTCTGGATGGCCACGCGCTGCGACAGGGTGCCGAAGTCGGGGTTGGCGTCGACGGCGATGACTCGATCGCCGCGGATCGAGGCGAAGATCGAGCCGAGGCCGGTGGTGGTGGTCGTCTTGCCGACGCCACCCTTCAGTGAGAGCACCGCGATGCGGTAGTCGCCGCGCACAGGTTGGCGAATACGGGCAACGAGCTCCTGCAGGCGCAGTTCCTCCGCCGACATCCCGGGGTTGATCGCACCGCCGGACACGTGGTGCACGGCCTTGCGCCAACCGCTGCCGGGGGCCTTCTTCGCACGCTTGACCGGGACGTCGTCGAGCGAGGGCTGGTAGCCCTGCGGCTGTGCGCCCCAACCGGGTTGGCCGTAGGGCGGTTGCTGGCCCTGCTGGTAGTTGCCGGGCTGCTGGTACTGCTGCGGGGTCGCGTTGGGCTGCTGGTACTGCTGCGCCGGGGTGCCGTCGGGCTGGTACTGCGGGCCGTTGGGCTGGTTGTACTGCTGGACCGGGGTGCCGTCGGGGTGGAACTGCTGGGCCGGGCCGTTGGGCTGCTGCTGGTACGGCGCGACAGTGCCGTCGGGCTGGTGCTGTGGTGCCGGGAACTGTTGCTGCGCGCCCTGATTCGGCTGTTGATACTGCTGTGCGGGAGCGGCTTCGGGTCGATACTGCGGCGCCGCACCGTCGGGTCGCTGGGCGATGCCGTCGGGTCCGTAGGTGGGCAGACCATCGGGCTGCTGGTGCTGGGCCGGGGTGCCGTCGGGACGGGGATACGGCGATGCGCCGTCGGCCGCTTGCACGAATTCACCCGAGCGATAACCGGTTTGCGCACCGCTCTGCCGGTTCGGCTGCCCGTGTTCGCTACTCGGCACACGATTCTGCAGCCGGGGATCATCGGACCGGATGACCTCGGTCCGCCCATCCGGCGCGTGCGTCGGGACAGCGGGCGTGGGATCGCCGGGCACGGAGTTGTATTGCGTCGGAGGATAAGTCGTGGGCCGCGCGTTCTCGCCCGTCGCGTACGGCGACCGCTCCTCGCTAGGTCGTTGCGGAGCCGCGGACTCGCCGGAGCTGTAAGGCGACCCGTGCTGCGGCGCGGATTCGCCTGCGGCATGCGGGGACCGGGCATCCGAATGCCCGGTTTCCGAGGATGCCTCAGGCGTCGAGGTCGGCGGTGTCTGCGCTACGTGGTGCTGCGGTGCGGATTCGCTGGTGGTCCGCGCGGTTTCCGACTGGGGTTCGGCCGTCACCGGTGTCTGCGTGGGCTCGGATGCGGCAGGGACCGCCGTTGTCGGCGACGGTGCGTGATCGGCGAACGAGTCCCACGCTGCCTGCGGTTCGGCCACGCTCGGCCGCGCGGTGCTGTCGGCGGCAGTGGTGTTCGCGGGTGCTTGCTCGTCGGGCATCGACCATCCGGCCGAGTGCCGCGCACCGATCGTCTGCGATTCAGCCGACTCAGCGGGGGAAGGCGGTGTGGCCTGCTCGGACTCACTGCGCGTGGAGGTCGACTGTGTGGTGGGTTGCCCGCCTTCTTCACCAGGCGTCGCCGGTGGGGAGGTGGCGGGGCCCGCCTGCGCAACTTCCTGGTCGGCGGTGACCGGCCGTGATTCGGCGGCGGTCGGCGGGACGGTCAGGCGTGGTGGGGCCTGGGTCGGCCGTGCGGGCGGGTCGGGCAGGGGAGGGGGCGGGGGGAGATCGGGCCGCTGGTTCGGCCCCAGCGGGGTGAAGCCGGTCGACGGTGGTGCCGGCGTACGCGTGGGGAGCGCGTTCGCGGCGTGATCCGCCGCCTCGGTGGTCGGTGCGGCTGTTGCCGGGCCTGCGTGAGCAGGCCCGCTGGTGGGCGACGGCGCGGGCGGGATCGGCGGGGGCGCGGCGGCGGAAGTCGGCGCGTGATCCGCTGTCGGCTGACCCGTCTGCCACGGGGCCGGACTGATCGTCGACGCCTGGCCGACGGCCCACGGCGCCGGATCCGCTGCCGACGGACCAGGGGCGGACGACGGACCATGGGCGTCCGGCCGCGGCGCTGGATCGATCGATGACGGCGGTGCGCTGGTCGGCGCCGTCAGACGGTCCGGGGCGGGCTGCCTGCCGACGCTCGGCTGCTCGGGCACAGCCTGCTGGTACTGCCCCGCCTGCTGATGCGGGGCGGGCTGCTGAAACGCGGCCTGACCCTGGGGCGGCTGCTGCTCGCCGGGATAGCCGGACTGCTGGTGTGGCGGCTGGTCGTAGGTGGGCTGCTGACGCGGCTGCTGGTGTGACGGGCCGGGGATCAGTGGGTTCGCGGGCGGCTGAGTGGACCAACCGGACTGGTGGGTCGGCTCGGCCGGGCGTGCGGAGTGCTGCTGAGCGGGGGCTTCTTCCTCGGACTCGCGGTCCTTACGGCGGCGCCTGCCCTTGTCCTTACGCGCAGCATCGTCACCGCGGCTCATGAAGCGGCGGCGTTTGGGCGCCTCGTCGATCTCGTCGTCCTGGGGCAGGTTCTCGACCGGAGCCTCGTACCCGACCTGCGTGACGTCGCTCTCCGACAGCCACGGCGGCAGCATGGGGAGGCTGTCGTTGTTGCGGCTCACCGGCACGCCTCGCTCACCAGGGTCCCCCGATCTGATCGACCCACTTCTCCGACGTCGGTGAGTTTACGCGACAACCCCAACGCGGTGGTGGCCGCCTCGTAGCTCCGGATCAGCCCGTTGATAGCTCAGCGCGAGGCCCCGTCGAGGTGTACGGTTCGGGGCACTTTTGCCTCTGGCCGCCCGGCCCGGTAAGCTTGAGCGGCGGTGCACCTATGCGCCGACTGTTCGCATGCATGTCGACGGGCTCTTGGTTGACGCTACACAGCGGACGGCCATCAAACTCAGGTTGAGCGTAACCGGGATCGCGGAGGATATGGCGAAGAAAGACGGGGCCATCGAGGTCGAGGGTCGAGTTGTCGAGCCGCTGCCCAATGCGATGTTCCGGATCGAGCTCGAGAACGGTCACAAGGTTCTCGCGCACATCAGCGGAAAGATGCGGCAGCACTACATTCGTATCCTTCCGGAAGACCGCGTGGTCGTCGAGCTGTCGCCGTACGACCTCTCACGCGGCCGGATTGTCTACCGCTACAAGTGATGCCTGACGGCGTCGCGAGCCCCACCGGCGCGCGGCGTCGCACAGTGTCCCGGCAACGGGACGCACACCAGACTTCCCCAGTCTTCTGGCTGGGGAAAAACTGTGTTCACACCACCTGTGTGGACCAAGAGAAGATTGGACTGACGTGAAGGTTAATCCGAGCGTCAAGAAGATCTGCGAGAAGTGCAAGGTGATCCGCCGTCACGGCCGGGTCATGGTGATCTGCGACAACCTGCGCCACAAGCAGCGTCAGGGCTGATTCAGCCTCACCACCGGGCACCGATCGTCTGATCGGACTGACCGAAAGAAGCACTCCCAGTTCCAGCGCGTACGTACGTGTGCGCGCCATCCACCGGCACGGAGGCCGGTGCCCCCACTTTGTACACGGGGGGACGGACGGGGAGCAGACCTCCGCAACCATTAAGGAACCTGCCACATGGCACGTCTGATGGGCGTTGATCTCCCGCGCGAAAAGCGCATGGAGATCGCGCTGACCTACATTTTCGGAATCGGGCGCACCCGCGCCGCCCAGATCCTGGCCGAGACGGGCGTCAGCCCGGACCTGCGCTCCAAGGATCTCAGTGACGACGACCTGTCGAAGCTCCGCGACTTCATCGAGGGCACGGACTACAAGGTCGAAGGTGACCTGCGCCGCGAGGTTCAGGCCGATATTCGTCGCAAGATCGAGATCGGCTGCTACCAGGGCATCCGCCACCGTCGTGGCCTGCCTGTTCGTGGTCAGCGCACCAAGACCAACGCGCGTACGCGCAAGGGTCCGAAGAAGACCGTCGCCGGCAAGAAGAAGTAGGGATAGCGTATGCCTCCGAAGAGCCGGGCCGCTGGCCCGAAGAAGACTCAGAAGTCGCGTCGCCGGGATAAGAAGAACATCCCGCACGGCCACGCGCACATCAAGAGCACGTTCAACAACACCATCGTCTCGATCACCGACCCCGAGGGCAATGTCATCTCGTGGGCGTCGTCGGGTCACGTCGGTTTCAAGGGTTCGCGTAAGAGCACCCCGTTCGCCGCGCAGCTCGCTGCCGAGAACGCTGCCCGCAAGGCGCAGGAGAACGGCGTCAAGAAGGTCGACGTGTTCGTGAAGGGCCCGGGTTCGGGCCGCGAGACCGCGATCCGTTCGCTGCAGGCCGCAGGCCTGGAAGTGGGCTCGATCTCCGATGTCACTCCGCAGCCGCACAACGGCTGCCGTCCGCCCAAGCGGCGTCGCGTCTAATAGCGGGAAAGGAAAAAGCTCAAAATGGCACGTTATACAGGCCCCATCACCCGCAAGTCGCGTCGTCTGCGCGTCGACCTCGTCGGAGGCGACCAGGCGTTCGAGCGTCGTCCTTACCCGCCCGGCCAGCACGGCCGCGCGCGGATCAAGGAATCCGAGTACCTCATGCAGCTGCAGGAGAAGCAGAAGGCTCGCTTCTCGTACGGCGTCATGGAGAAGCAGTTCCGTCGTTACTACGAAGAGGCCAACCGCCTCAAGGGTAAGACCGGCGACAACCTGCTCCGTCTGCTCGAGTCGCGTCTGGACAACGTCGTGTACCGCGCCGGTCTGGCTCGTACCCGTCGTCAGGCCCGTCAGCTGGTCAGCCACGGTCACTTCATCGTCAACGGTGTCAAGGTGAACGTCCCCAGCTACCAGGTCTCCCAGTACGACATCATCGATGTCAAGGAGAAGTCGCTCCCGACGCTGCCGTTCCAGGTGGCTCGCGAGACCGTCGGCGACCGCCCGGTTCCCGGTTGGCTGCAGGTCGTCCCCGGCCGCCTGCGCATCCTGGTGCACCAGCTGCCCGAGCGCGCGCAGATCGATGTGCCGCTGCAGGAACAGCTCATCGTCGAGTACTACTCGAAGTAAGCGCTTTTGGTGGGGGCTGCTCACACAGCGGCCCCCGCAATCACTGACGAGGCATCAAATAGCGGATGCCCTGAACAGGAAGTAGATCCTCATGCTGATTTCCCAGCGTCCGACACTGACCGAAGAGGTTGTGGCGGAGAACCGCTCGAAGTTCACCATCGAACCCCTCGAGCCGGGCTTCGGTTACACCCTCGGCAACTCGCTGCGTCGTACCCTGCTGTCCTCCATCCCGGGGGCCGCGGTCACGAGCATCCGCATCGACGGCGTCCTGCACGAGTTCACCACCGTTCCCGGCGTGAAGGAAGATGTCACCGACATCATCCTGAACCTCAAGGGTCTGGTCGTGTCCTCCGAAGAGGACGAGCCGGTCACCATGTACGTGCGTAAGCAGGGCCCGGGCACCGTCACCGCCGGTGACATCGTCCCGCCCGCCGGCGTCATCGTGCACAACCCGGACATGCACATCGCCACCCTGAACGACAAGGGCAAGCTCGAGATCGAGCTCGTCGTCGAGCGGGGCCGCGGTTACGTGCCCGCCGTGCAGAACAAGGCGACCGGCGCGGAAATCGGCCGGATCCCGGTGGATTCGATCTACTCCCCGGTGCTCAAGGTGACCTACAAGGTCGAGGCCACCCGTGTCGAGCAGCGCACCGACTTCGACCGTCTCATCCTCGACGTGGAGACCAAGAACTCCATCACGGCTCGGGACGCGCTCGCTTCGGCGGGTAAGACCCTGGTCGAGCTCTTCGGCCTGGCCCGTGAGCTCAACGTCGAAGCCGAGGGCATCGAGATCGGCCCCAGCCCGGCCGAGGCTGATCACATCGCCTCGTTCGGTCTGCCGATCGAGGACCTGGACCTCACCGTCCGGTCCTACAACTGCCTCAAGCGCGAGGGTGTGCACACGGTGGGCGAGCTCGTTGCCCGCACCGAGTCGGACCTGCTCGACATCCGTAACTTCGGCCAGAAGTCCATCGACGAAGTGAAGGTCAAGCTGCACACGCTCGGCCTCTCACTCAAGGACAGCCCGGCGTCGTTCGACCCGTCCTCCGTGGTGGGTTACGACGCGAGCACCGGAACGTGGAGCGACAGCGGCACGTTCAGTGATACCGACGGCGGCGAGCAGGACTACGCCGAAACCGAACAGCTTTAATACGCCCAGGAGAAACCCACAATGCCCAAGCCCAAGAAGGGTCGCCGGTTCGGCGGCTCGGCGTCGCACCAGAAGGCGATCTTCGCCAACCTGGCCACGGCGCTTTTCGAGCACGGTCGGATCACGACCACCGAGGCCAAGGCCAAGGCGGTGCGTCCCTACGCCGAGAAGATCATCACCAAGGCGAAGGCCGGCAGCCTTGCCGACCGTCGTGAGGTCATGAAGGACATCCGCAACAAGGACGTCGTCCACGTCCTGTTCGCCGACATCGGCCCCTCGTTCGAGGGTCGCGAGGGTGGCTACACGCGCATCACCAAGGCGCTGCCGCGCAAGGGTGACAACGCGCCGATGGCCATCATCGAGCTCGTCCGCGAGAAGACCGTGACCAACGAGGCCGATCGGGCCCGTCGTGTCGCCGCTTCGCAGAAGACCGAAGAGGCTCCGGCCGCTGAGGTCGTCGACGAGACCGTCGTCGACGAGACCGTCGTCGACGAGACCGTCGCCGACGAGACCGTGGCTGACGCCCCGGCCGCCGACGAGGCCACCGAGGACAAGAAGGACGCCTGATTCTCAGGAGTTCTGCCGAGCCCGTCACCCTTCGTGGGTGGCGGGCTCGGTTCTTTTCCGTGTGCGAAATCAGGAGGATGGCATGACTCGGGTGCGGCTCGGGATCAGTTACGACGGCACCGATTTCACCGGCTGGGCACGCCAGCCGGGGTTGCGCACGGTGCAGGGGGTACTCGAGGAGTCGCTGTCGAAGGTGCTGCGTGAGCCGCTGCAGCTGACGGTCGCCGGGCGCACCGACGCGGGTGTGCACGCCGAGGGGCAGGTCGCGCACTTCGACACGGAGTCCGAATTCGACGCCGACAAGTTGCTGTACCGCATGGCGAAGTTCCTGCCCAAGGATGTCCGGATCACCGAAATCCGCACTGCTCCCGCCGACTTCGACGCCCGCTTCTCGGCGATGCGCCGCCACTACGCCTACCGGCTCACCACCGCCCCCTACGGTGCGCAGCCGTTGCAGGCGCGCGGTGTGGTGCCGTGTAAGCCCGGCGTCGACCTCGATGCCATGCGCGCCGCTTCACGCAACCTGTTGGGCCTGCACAACTTCGCTGCGTTCTGCCGCCGACGTGAGGGCGCCACCACCATCCGCGAACTCCAGCGCTTCGACTGGGAACGCGACGGCGACCTGCTCACCGCTTACGTCAGCGCCGACGCCTTCTGCTGGTCGATGGTCCGCAGCCTCGTCGGCGCCGTCCTCGCTGTCGGTGAAGGCCGCCGCACCCCCGACTGGACCAAAACCCTTCTCGCTGAAACGGAACGATCCAGCTCGGTCACGGTCGCCCCCGCCCACGGCCTGAGCCTTGTCGCCGTCGACTACCCCGCCGACGCCGAGCTCGGCGCGCGCAACATCCAAACCCGGGAAACCCGAACGGTTCCGGCGCCCGACGAAGGTTGCTGTGGCGACTGACCCTCCGCATAGGGTTCCACGATTTGTGATACTCAACAATTCGAATGGCGATTCTATATCGCTTCGACGTGACGTCGACAGCCTGAGAATTGCGCAACTCCCTTGTGGCACTGCCCGATTGCGGTGGGCCCGGGCACGTTGGCAGGGTGTTTTTCGGTGGCGGTGCTAGGTTTCTCTCGAGTGTTGGTACCACGATAGAAATAGGTGCGGACTGTGGAAGCCTGCCCGGCCTCATTCGATGAACGGGAAGCGGTCGTATCAGATGCCCGCGTCCCGATAGTCGCAGCGAAATAGCGGAATCCGACGATGACAGCATTCGAGGGATTTCCCGAGGTCTGCTCGACCGCGCGGATCGCGGCGTCGGATGCGTTCGAGCACTGGGAACAGTTGGTCGCTCGCGCGATCACCGAAGTGTCGATCTCACCCACCGTGCCGCGCCCGTTCGAGGGTCGAATCAGATCGGCCGACTTCGGGGATATCTCCGTAGGCACCGTGATTGCCGAAGGTCACGAATTGCGCCGGACGCAACGGCATATTGCCAGAGCCGATGAATTCCATGTCGTCGGTAGCGTCGTACTCGCCGGGCGCGCCCAGGTGGAGCACGCGGGAAATCGCGTCGAGATGACGCCGGGCGCGATGATCTTCTACGACACCGCCCAGCCGATTCGGTGGCGCTCCGAGGGCATGATCGAGGACCTCACCATCCGTGTGCCCCGCCAGCATGTCGTCGACTACCTGGGGGTTCGTGCCGACGTTCTGCCTGCTGGGATAGTGATCGGCGACGGCGGCGTCGGGCCGATGCTGGCCAGGTTCTTCCAGCGGGTCGCCGAGTTGCACCGCGTCGATCCGGAATCCGCGGCAGTGCTCGCGAGCAGCGGGATCGACCTTCTCGGCGCTGCGGCCACGATCGCGTCGGGCGGTCGACCTGGCCGGGCCCAGATCGAGGCTGTGAACGGGCAGCAGGTGCTGGACTATCTGCGCGCCAACTTCACCGACCCCGGCTTGACGATCGAGCGGATAGCGGATGCCTGCGGGGTATCGCGGCGCACGCTCTATCGGGTGGTCGCGGAGTTCGAAGGCGGTCTCGGGGGAGTGCTGCGCGGACTGCGCTTGGAGCGCGCGCAGGTGTTGCTGGCAGCGGACGACTTCCATTCGATCGCCGCGGTGGCGACGGCGTCGGGATTCGCCACCGAGCGACAGTTCTATCGTGCGTTCCGGACGGCGACGGGCATGACACCGGGCGAATACCGAGTGATTGCTCGTTCCGGCGCCCAATTCTGAGGCCGACACCCACCAGATTACGCATGGTGATGTGTCTCACATGGGGGTTTCACTATGAAAGACTCAGCATGGATATCCGCTGGAATCGGCAGTGCTAGATACCTTTTCGGTGTCGACGAATCATCCCATTCGGAAACATTCGATGGAAACGAAACGGCTGATCTGGCAGGCTCGGCGCTAGGCGAGCCCGATGATCGTGTGACGCCAGGTGTTTGCTGTTCGATTCGGATAGGAAGCGAGGCGCTGCCATGCAGTTCGCGCAGTCCCATGCCGGGGTTAGCGAATCGTTCGCCGAATGGGAGTCGCTGCTCTCGGAGAGTTACGTCCCGCTGATGGTCGATCTGACCGGTGAGGACGCCTTTCACGGCCGGATCGAACGCAGCAGGCAGCCGGGCTTCGACCTGTCGACGGTCAGCGCGAGCGCCCAGCGCATCCGCCGCACTCCGCGCGGAATCGCGAAGACCGATGGCGAATTCCTCTTGGTCTCCATCCTGACCGAAGGCTCGGGACTGCTCTACCAGGACGATCGAGTCGCGTTGGTGCACCCCGGTGAGATGGTCTTCTATGACACCTCGCGCCCGTATCACTGGGATCTGAGCGGTTCGTGGGCACAGGTCGTCGTACAGACGCCGCTCGAGGTCCTGCGCCACCAGCTGGGTTCCGATTGTTTCCCGTTGCCGACCGCGGTGACGGTCGCCGCCGACAGCGCGGGCGGGGTGGTCGCCGCCTTCTTCCGCGATTTGGCCCGCATCCAGCAGAGCGCCCCCGGTCATGCGGCCGTGCTGGCCGACAACGGGATCAAACTGCTCGCCTCCGCGGTCCGGCTGGCCTCGGGGGAAATCCCGTCGGGTGAGTCGGCGCAGGCGTTGACCCGCGAGCAGGTGCTCGCTTTCATGCGGGCCCGGTGTGTCGACCCGAGCCTGACGATCGACGACATCGCGCGTGCCTGTCTGGTATCGCGGCGAACGCTGTATCGACTGTTCGGTGACGTGGAAGACGGGCTCAGCGCTGTGCTGCGGCGCATGCGGGTGGAGTGCGCGCGCACCCTGCTGACTCGCCACCCCGGCCGGGCGACGGCGACCGTCGCGATCGCGTCCGGTTTCGCCTCCGAACGTCACTTCTTCCGTGCCTTCCGATTGGAGACGGGGATGACCCCCGGCGAATTTCGCATGATCGCGTCGAGTGCGCTGTCCGTCTGATCAACCGTATTACCGCATGTCCGACAGCGGCTTAATTCGATCTATCCACACCGAAAGAATGGTCGACACTTCGGTGTCCTCGGCATGACTCATTAACGGCTACGATGGGTTCCGTTCGACCGAGTGCATCGACGGCAATCAGAGAATTGGCACGGAGGGTCAGTCGACTGGCACGGGATGACAGTTTGTGTGGCGCCATTCTGCGAGAGAGTGAATTGAACACTCTTCACTGGGTTGAGCGACAAGGGGGCACGATGAGTCGGATACGTGTGGCGGCGGTGCAGGCCGAGCCGAAGTGGTTGAATTTGTCCGCCGGAGTCGAACAAACAATCGAATACATCGAGATGGCCGAACGCGGCGGTGCGCAACTAATCGCTTTCCCGGAGACCTTCCTGCCCGGATTCCCGTGGTGGATGTGGCTCAATTCGGTGGATTGGGGTGAGGAATTCCTGGCCAGGTACCTGGCCAACGCGGTGACCGCCGACGGCCCCGAACTGCGCGCCATCGCGTACGCGGCCCGCCGCACCGGCGTCCACGTCTCGATCGGCATCGCCGAGCGGGCCGGCCGCGAGGTCTTCATGTCCCAGGCCCTGATCGATGCCGACGGCACCATCGCCGTCGCTCGCAAGGCCGAACCGACCGGACTCGAACGCACGGTGTTCAGCGGCTCACCAGGTGGGCGACCGTTGGTCCGTGACACTGTGCACGGCCGGATCGGGGTGCTCGGCGGCGCCGATCATCTTCGCGCCGACCTGCGCGGACAGCTGCACGATCAGCGCGAACAGATCCACGTCTCGGCGTGGTCGGGCTTCACCGTGTACTACGGCGAGGGCAAGGAGTGGGGACCCGATCTCAATACCGCCGCCAGTGTCCGCTACGCGATGGATGGGTCCACCTACGTCATCGCGCCTGTCGCGGTCGTGCCCGTGGCCGGCTGGGAGGTCGTCGACGCGCGCACACCAGAGCGGCGTCTGCTGCGTGGCGGTGGCGGGGTCTCGCGGATCTTCGGACCCGGCGGGCTCGAACTCGCCGCGCCGCTGGCCGAAGGGGCGGAGGGACTGCTCTACGCCGATCTGGATCTCAGTCGTAGTTTGCGCACGGCCGCCGCGGCTGTGCCGCGTGCCGAGCGGTCGCAGCCGCTCCGGGTGTCGAGTGGTCGGGTCGTGCGACGCGAGCCGGTGCGGGTCGAGCCGGCGCGGGCGTAGATACGTGGTCGGTGATCAGCGCAGCGGCACCGACACATCGGCGCCCGCCTCACGGGTCAGTCGCGTGTTCACCTTGGCCAGGGTGGGCGTCGGGACGAATCCGCCCGCCAGCAACGCCTCACCCTGCCGGAACCAGGGAGCCTGGGCCAGCAGGCCGCTCGGCGCGTAGCCGAAGTAGGTGCCGAGCTCGGCGAGGTCGGCCGGTGACGTCATCTTCATCAGGGCGAGGTTGTCGCACTGGGAGATGATGCCGGGGTGCACCTTCGACGGGCGTTGCGTCGAGAGCAGGAGCCACAGGCCGAATTTGCGGCCCTCGGCGGCGATCTGGATCAATCGTTCGCGCACCGCGACGGCAACCGGCGAATCGAGCCCGGGTGCGGCGAGGTTGTGCGCCTCGTCGATCACCAGCAGGACCGGTCGTCGTTCCTCGCGCCGTGCCCACAGCTCGTCGAGCACCGACAGGGCGACGACGAGTTGCTGTGCGGGCGTGGAGAATCCGCCGAGATCGAGGACCGCCACATCGGGCCGCTCGGCGACGATGTCGGTGACCGCCCGATCGGTTCCGGCCCACACCTCCCAGTCGAGCAATCCCAGATTCTCCACTCGCATCGCGAGGCGGCGGCGAGCCGGGGTGTCGACGGCGCGCAGGCGGATCAGCACCTCGTGGAGCTCGCCGACCAGCATCGCCGACAGATGGATCAGCTCGTTGAACTCCTCGCGATCCGCCACCGGATCCAGCTGCAGCACAGCCGCTTTCGAGGTCAACGTCATGTCGATGAACCTCGCGCGCAGGCGACCGGGCGGGTCGCCCTTCGGCCGGAGCACGCGGATATCGCGTTCGCGCAATGCGTCGGCGGTCGGGCCGGTGGCACCGGGAACCACCTCGCCGATCCGCACGAAATCGGAGTTCGGATCGAAGACGACGATCGGTAGCGCGGTATGGGCGATCAGCTGTTCGAGGACGACGCCGAGAGCGTAGGTCTTGCCCGAACCACTCTGGCCGCACCAGAAGGTGTGACGGTTGAAGCGGGTCGGGAGCAGGCGGGCCGGACCGCCGGGCGCCGAAAGGCTCACCCCCACCTCGAGCTCGGCGCCGGTGGTGTGGTGGAGCGCGGCGACGGTGTCGCGATCGGCCGCGCTGACCGCACCGCCGTCGAAGGCATGGCTTGCTCTGGTGTCGACACCATTGTCGGTGAGCTCGCCGATCAATCGGCCGCGCAACCCGATGGGCGCTGTCGCGGTCCGTTCCTCCACCAGCGCGAGCTGCCTACGCCCCCCGCAGCTGACCACGATCAGAGATCCGGCGGGAAAGGGGCTCGCCGCGGCGTCGTCGACGATGAACGAGCGGCCGTCCTCGGAGCGCGCGGACACGACGGCGGAATCGACAGACATGGACGGTCCTCCCGGTGGCGAATCGACGAGCATCCTGCTGGCAACACTCAGTAGAACACGCCAACGGGGTCGATCAGGACCTGACCAGCCGGGCGATCGCGTCGGTAGCCTCTTTGATCTTGGCTTCGGCCTCGGGCCCACCGGCAACCGCCGCGTCGACGACGCAGTGCGAGATGTGGTCCTCGAGCAGCCCCATCGCAACGGCCTGCAGTGCCTTGGTCATGGCGGAGACCTGGGTAAGGATGTCGATGCAGTATTTTTCCTCTTCGACCATCCGCTGCAGTCCGCGCGATTGGCCCTCGATGCGGCGCAGTCGCTTGAGGTAGTCGTCCTTGGCGGTGATGTAGCCGTGGCCTGCGTGGCCTGCGTGTTCGTCGCCGGTCGCGGTGTCGGGGGTGGGTGTTGTCACCGAAGGTCTCCTCGCCTGCCTGGTAGCTCGCGTGGCGAACTAATACCCCCCTAGGGTACAGTTTCGCGGTGAAATTGTCAGATGACAGTCCCCGGTGCTGCGCGCGGTCGGCCCGGACGGAAGAATCGACGCCATGAGTTCGCTTCCCCGGCCCGCACTCGCCGTCATCGGCGGCAGCGGTTTCTATGACTTCTTCGACAACGACGCGACGCACGTCGAGGTCGACACACCGTATGGCGCGCCGAGCGCGCCGGTCGCGATCGGGGAGGTCGAAGGCCGTGCCGTCGCCTTCCTGCCTCGCCACGGCAAGCAACACGAGTTCGCGCCGCACACCCTGCCCTACCAGGCGAACATGTGGGCGCTGCGCTCGCTCGGGGTGCGCCGGGTGTTCGCGCCGTGCGCGGTCGGCAGTCTGCGTGCCGATTGGGGTCCCGGCACCGTGGCCGTGCCGGATCAGCTCGTCGACCGGACCTCGGGTCGTCCACAGACCTACTTCGACGGCGGCGGCGTGCATGTCTCCTTCGCCGATCCCTACTGCGACGATCTGCGCGCCGCCGCGGTGAAGTCGGCGGGTGAGCTTCGGGTCGAGGATCGCGGCACGATGGTCGTCGTGCAGGGCCCGCGCTTCTCCACCCGCGCCGAGAGCCGCTGGTTCGCCGGGCAGGGGTGGGACCTGGTCAACATGACCGGACACCCCGAAGCCGTCCTCGCTCGCGAACTCGAAATGTGCTACGCCGCAGTCGCTCTCGTCACCGACTTGGATGCCGGTCTGGAGGAGGGCCACGGAGTGCACGCGGTGGACGTGTTCGCCGAGTTCAAGAAGAATCTCGGACCGTTCAAGGAGCTCCTGCGTCGCGCGGTCACCGCGGTCGACAGCACCGACACCTGCGAGCGCTGCCGGGTACACGCCGGGGTGTCGCTGCCCTTCGAACTGCCCTGATCATCCCGGCGGTGCGGTGACCTGCAATTGAGCGAGAACGAAGGCGGGCGCCGCGCCGCCGCTCGGCAGTGGTGACACCTCGACGTCGACGGTGAACCAGCCACCCGCCTCGGCGGCCAGCCGCAACCCGCTCAGCCCGGCACGCGTGGCGCCGCCCAGCACTTCGGCGCGCAGCGCGGCGATTCGCGGGCGGTCGTCGGGATGCGGGACGGTGCGCTCGTCGACCCCGCGCCAGGTCAGCCCCGGCACCGGCTCGGTGACCCACCGCACCGCCCGAATCTGCGCGGTGTCGAGGATGACCAGGTACAGCCCGGGCCGGGATTCGCGCAGCAACTCGAGCGTCGAGGCTTCGAACGACTTGCGTTGCGGGGCAATGCTGTCGGTGACATCGACGGTGACCCCACGCCACGCGAACCGCCGCTGCTCGTCGCCGCCGTTGCGCGCGGCCACCAACAGCGACCGTGGCCCGACCTTCGAATGCACGGTGGCGACCCCCGACCATCGGCTCCGAGGTTCCGAACGGTGCAGCGCGGCAACGAATTCCAGGTCTCGATCGAATCGCTCGATCCGCTCGAACGGCTCGGCGCCGCTGTATTCGACCGGCGTCGAACCGAAGTGCGGTCCGAGACCGGGACGGGTGCGCACGACGCGGGCTCGTGCGTCGACCTGGAACGGAGCGACACGCAGTTCCTCCGCCGGGACGTCCGGCCCGACCCACACCTTCACCGCGTGCGTGTCCCCATCGGGCCACCGCACCGGCACAGCGCGAAACCGCGACTCCGACCACGCATTGCGCGACTTCGGCAGTACCTCCTCCACCGGCGCTCCCGTCTCGTGCACGGCCGCGATCAACGGCTGCAGCCGAGCGGGAATCGCCCGCTGATACGACGCCCATTCGCGCGGCGTGGTCCCCGCGGTCAGCATCGACCAAGTCTGTGGTGTCCCCAGCGTCTCCACCAACTGCCAACGTCCGATAATCACGTGCGACCCCCTGCGCCCCATGAACGAAACCGACAGCTCTATCGTGCACGAGTCGCCCCTCGGCTCCGGGAGCGGGGCATTGCGTGTCGATAAGCTCGACGCCATGAACGCACCGCTGCGGTTGGAGATCATCGTCGCCAGTACCCGCCCCGAGCGCTTCGCTCCCGTGGTGGCCGGCTGGCTGGTCACCGCGCTGGGCGAGCGACCGGAATTCGAGGTGGGGGTGCTCGATCTGCGTGATCTGGCACTGCCCGTCGACCTCACCGAAACGCCGGAGGTCCAGGCGTTTCGGGCCAGGTTGGCTGCGGCGGACGCGTTCGTCGCCGTCACCTCCGAGTACAACCACGGCTATCCGGCTTCGCTGAAAACCGCGCTCGACAGCGCCAAGTACGAGTGGCGGGCCAAGCCGATCGGGTTCGTGTCCTACGGCGGTCTTTCGGGTGGGTTGCGCGCGGTCGAGCAGTTGCGTCAGGTGGTTGCGGAACTGCACATGGTGTCGGTGCGCGAGTCGGTGAGCTTCGCCCAGGCCAAGCGCCGCTTCGACAAGACCGGCATGACCGACGACGACGCCGCGATCGACGCGTGCGACCGCATGCTCAACCAATTGCACTGGTGGGGAACGACGTTGCGGGCAGCCCGCACTGTCGAACCCTATCCGGGCTGACCGGTCAGGCGCCGGCCATCGCGCGCTGACCACGTGGCTGGCCGATGTAGGTCGACTCGCGGGGGATCGACACCAGCGTGAGGTTCACCCTGGTCGTTCCCGTGCGCAGCACGACGCGGTTGCCGATCGCGCCCGGCTGGAAGATCTCCAGGTCGGGGCGTGACGCGGGCCAGCCGTTCGGATCGCCGGTGAGGTAGATCGTGGTGACACCGGCGTGTGGGGCGGGCGCGAGCACACCGTCGACGACCGTCGCGGTGAAACTCGCGTCGGACTGGTGTGTTTCGACGGCGATGGTCAGCCGCTCCGGATTGCCGACGGTGGTCACCAACTGCTCCCAGGCCTGCGCCCGGTCGGTGCGCACCAACACCCGTTCGCCGACGGCCAGCGCGCGGAACACCAACTGCTGGGCCAGATACAGCTCGCCTGCCACATACACGGTGGAGATGCCGACACCGACGATCCGGGTGGCGACGCCGTTGCCTTCGTCGTCGGAACCGAGCAGCTGCCCGCAGCCCGACGACGGAAGATGCAGCGCGCCGATGATATCGATCGGGTACTCGATGGTCGGGATCGTGTCGTCCACCCCGGGAACCGCGATCGGCAGGTGCGCCAGCAGCGCGTCGCGATGCCGGCCGCTCATCGACACCATGCCCTTGGACTTGGTCTTCTCCGGAAGTTCGCGCGCGGTCAATCGCCATGCGGCGCCGACGCTGACGGATTCGGCATTGCTACCGGGACGCAGCCGTACGGCGACGGTAGTGCCCCGCGACGGAGCGACCCACAGCTGCGCGAGCAGATCCGAGCCCAACTGCTTGGGATCCACCGCACTGCCGATGTTCACGGCGTTGCCGATCTCGGCGTACTTCCACCGTTGACTCAGCGTGCGCGGGTCCAGACCCGCGGTGATCTGCTGCACGGCCTTGCGGATCTCCGGCGCGGTGAGGATGCGCGCGTTGCAATCGGCGTCTTCGAGCGTGCGCATGATCCGCTGGGTGGCGATGGTGACCGAGCGGGAAGCGCCATCGGTGCCGCCACCGCGACGAGCCGTCGCATCGGGGCAGGCCACCGCGTCGAAACTGATCGCGAGCCACACCGTGCGGTGCGCGGTCGCGGGCAGTGGGCCGAGCAGCGATTCGTAGATCGCGCCCGCGGGCGTACCAGACCGGCTGCGGTGACCGTGGCTGATGATGTCGATCCCGCTGAGCAGGATGTCGTGCTGGTTGAGGCACGCGGCCAATTCGGGCAGCGGCAACAGGTGTGAGGCATGCACGGCAGTGCGGGCGATCCTGGTCAGCCCGCCGCGCGGCGGCAGTACCTCGACGACGGTGACCACGCGGCTGCCGTCCCAGTACAGCCCGAGCGAGCGGCCGTCGGTGTCACGGAAGTCGACGGTGTCGCCGAGTGTGTACTCACGCTTGCCGGAATACCGGCGAATGGTCGAGATCCAGTCGAGGACGGTGCGCTTGCCGATCGGGATCAACGGCACCAGCGCCACCACGATGGCGATGCCGAGCGACGCCAGCGGATCGAGCCCGATGAGCAGCGCGACAACCCCCGCGGTCAGGCCGAGGACCTGCGCAATGAGTAGGTGCGGCAGCGAAATCCGACCGAACAGCGGGCGCGGTCCCGCCCCGGTGAACTCAGCCATTCGTTCCTCCCCCAGGTACCCGATTGTCGATCGGCCGATGGCCGAATGCGAACAACTGCTGCCGGGAACTGTACTGTGTTGCCCGGACGAGAGCACTGTTCGGGGGAGGAACCATGCCTTCAAAACCCACAACGCGCTGGCAGGTCAGCGGATACCGCTTCCTGGTGCGGAGGATGGAGCACGCCCTGGTGCGCCGGGATGTGCGAATGCTGCACGACCCGATGCGCGCGCAGACCCGCGCCTACGTGGTCGGACTGGTGCTCGGCATCGTGGTTCTCGCCGGTTGTGGTGTGCTCGCGCTGCTGCGCCCGCAGGACAAGATCGGCGACAGCAAGATCCTGATCGCCAAGGAATCCGGCGGCGTCTACGTGGTGGTCGACAATGTCGTGCATCCCGCGCTGAACCTGGCCTCGGCTCGATTGGCCGCCGGTGAGGCGTCGAAAGCGGCGATCGTCAAGGAATCCGAGCTCGGCAAGAAGCCGCGCGGTCAGCTGATCGGCATCCCGGGCGCCCCGTCGTCGATCCTCTACGACAAGGGCGGCAAGGGCCGGGCGTGGACGGTGTGCGATCGGCTCAAGTCCGACGGCAGTGCCGATCTGACCACGTCGGTGCTGGCCGGTGACCCTAGTCTGGGCGCCAAGGCGTCGAAAGTCGAAGACGGTAAGGCCATGCTCGTGAAGGGCAAGGACGCAACCTACCTGGTCTACGACGGCAAGCGTGCTCGCGTGAAGATGGACGATCCGGCGGTCACTCTGGCGCTCGGCGTCGGAGGAACGACGCCGCGCCCGATCGGCGAGGGCCTACTGAACGCGATTCCTGAAGTGTTGCCGTTGATCACGCCGACTATCAGCAATCCCGGTGGCACACCGTCTTACAGCGTGAGCGGCCACAAGATCGGTGACGTGGTCCAGGTCTTCAACGAGCCGAACCAGAACTACGTAGTGCTGCAGGAAGGTCTGCAGTCGATTTCGACGATGACCGCGCAGATCATCCGAAATTTCTATCCGACGATGATGAACGGCACGACGATTCAGTCCACTGACTACACCTTCGCGCCACATGTGGAGACGCTGAAGGTGCAGGACTACCCGCGCGATCGGCCAACGTTGATCACCGCCAAGGATCAGCCAGTCAGCTGCATGTCGTGGAAGCCGATCGCCGGCGCCACCGACAACGCCGACGCCACCGCCCGCGCCGAACTGACCCTGCTGTCCGGCATCGACCTGCCGATCCCGGACAAGGCGAAGATGGTCGACCTGGCGCAAGCCGACGGCGCGGGCCCCAACGCCGACACGGTCTTCATCCCGCCTGCCTCCGGCGCGTACGTGCAGTCCACCGGCATCGAGCCGAACAGCCGTCGCAAGGACAGCCTGTTCTATGTCGCCGACACAGGCGTCCGGTTCGGCATCAAGAACGCTGACGCGGTCAAGGCCCTCGGCCTCGAGGAAGTCAAGGCCGAACCTGCGCCGTGGCCGATCATCGGGCTGCTCGCGGGTGGGCCGACCATGGGCCGGGAAGAGGCGATGGTCGCGCACGACGGTGTCGCGCCGGATCCCTCGCCCGCCAAAAAGCCTGTCGCCGCGGTGAATTAGTCGGGCGAGGTCGTCGGCGTTCCGGAATCGGAACGGAGTTCGGCGACCTCGATCCGTAGGGCTCTGATCTCGTCGACCAGCTCGCTGAGCATGCTCTCCGCGCGGTCGGCGGCGTCGTCGACGGTCTTGAGTTGTTCGACGACCCAGCTGGTCATGGTGCCGATGGCGAAGGAGATCAGGCCGATGCCCAATGTCATCAGGACCAGTGAGACCAGTCGTCCCTCGGTGGTCACGGGGTAGACGTCGCCGTAGCCGACCGTCGTCACCGAGACCGCCGACCACCACAGCGCGTCACCGAATGTCTCGATCTTGGAGTCGGGTGCGCCGTATTCGGCGTCGAAGAAGGCCAGGCTCGACAGCAGCAGGATCAGCACGGAACTGGTGGCAACGAACGTCACCAGGCGGGTGCGCGGGTGCGTCGCGCGGTTGAGGGCGTCGAGCAGCAGCAGCGAAGCCCGCAGCAGGCGCAGCGGACGAAACGGCGGCACGAGCACGACCAGCAGGTCGAGTGGATGCTTGCGCACGAAGCGCAGCCGGTCGCCCGACAACCACAGCCTGACCACGAAATCGATCAGGAACACCGCCCAGATCGCGATATCCGCCAGTACGAGGCTGGTATCGAGCCGCGGTGACACCTCGGTGTCGAGCACCCGCCACGCGTACATGATGACGAACACCACCGCGAGCGCCATCAACGGCAGATTGGTCGCGCGCTCCCACTGCTGTCGGCGAGTGAGTGGACGTTCGGTCGTTGACGGATTCATGCGGCTACCTGGGTCGACGGTGCTCAGACCAGGAGACCGTACCCTGCTCTTCGGTAGAGCCGGTCAGGCAACGTCGGAGGCCAGCCGGAACTTGCCGCCGATCGAAAAGACGCGAGGACACCAAGGACCACCATGAGACCGATCGCGCTGAGCACATTTCTGGCAGGGGAGAGTTCGTCGGTGGCTCGCGATGGTGGGACAGCCGACGATTATGCACGCGTCCCTATCGGCAACAGCCGGATAAATGTGATCTGGTTCATATTATTAGTTTGGGTCGACCTGGAACCGGAGTCGTTCGGTCTGCGTCCAATCAGTATGTAAGCCAACGAGAGTCGCATGCCAGCGATGGCGAACAGTCCGCTTAGAGCTGGCATGGGTGTAGCCGGAAGTTAGGGGAGAGAATGAACTTCAAGATGCGTGCTCGAGTGGCGCTTGTGGCAGTAGCCGTCGCGGCTGGGGGGATTAGCGTTGCCAACTCGGGGATTGCGGTCGCCGACCCCACTGGTGTGCTGTATCCGTCCGAAGAAGCATGTCAGGTCGCGAAACCAGCTCGCAAAGCCTCCACTGATCCGATCTATAACTGTGAGTACACGGGCAATGGGACATGGCGTATGAATACTTGGTAGGTCTGCCAAACTGACTCGGAGCTGATCGGTTCCATACAACCGATCAGCTCCGAGTCAATTCGTGTTGGGGCGGGGCTCCCACCGTAACGAATTCAGCGGTTGCCAGGGTCGTCGGATATTTGACCCAACGCCATACCTTGCGTTTCGGTCGAGATGATCAGAGATCGTCGACCGACATCCCGAATCTACGGCGGATCGGGAACGAGGCAAGCACACCGAGGACCAGAATCAGGCCGATGGCGCCGGAACCGATCAAAGCCACATTGCGCGCGGTATTGTCTGCGGGCGGCGGCGGTGCGGGCACCGGCAGCTGCAGGCTGCGCGCCGGGCTTGCCTGCTTCGGCGGAAGCTCTCTCGGCACCTCGTTGGTCAGCGCCGCGACGGGATCGACTGCGCCGTAACCGATGTATGGATTCCAGCCCTCGGCGGGTGCGTGGGCCGTGGCCTGTAGCCGCTGGATGACCTGCCTGGCGGTCAGATCAGGAAACCTGTCGCGTACCAGGGCGGCTACACCGGCGACATAGGGCGAGGCGAAACTCGTTCCGCTGTAAGCCATGTACTTGCCTTGGTTGTCGTACTTGCCGTCGGAGATACCGGTGGTCCTGGCGTCGAGCGAGGTGATGCCTTCGCCGGGTGCGGCGATGCCGACCCACGGACCGGGCACGGAGAACGAAGATGGTGCGCCGTTGGCGCCGATGGCGCCGACCGACAGCACGTAATCGTCGTACCAGGCGGGGTTTACGTAGGTCCGGATCGTGCTCCAGAGATCCTGCGCCGGCTTGAGTGGGTCGGTGCCGGGATTGCCTGACTTACAATTGTTATCGGTGTTACCCGCCGCGCTGATGATCACCGCATCTTTCTCGACCGCCGCATATTGTACCGCCGCACCGAGGGCGCGGAACGCCGGCTCGTTCGCCGGGGAACTCGGCAGGCACGAGACCAGTGAGATATTAATTACTCGGGCGCCGAAGTCTGCCGCCCGCCGGATCGCGCTCGCGAGTGAGGAGACCTTGCCGTAGCCCTCGGGGAAGTCGTCGGGTCCCTTGTTCCGCCCGGCGCCCTCGGACTGGTAGAGCGAGCTGGTCTGGCGAATGCTGAGGATGCGGGCCTCGGGCGCGACACCGGAGAAGCCCTGGTTGTCGATCTTGGTCGCGCCGATGATTCCGGCGACGACGGTGCCGTGCACGTCGCAGTCCTCGGTGCCGTTGCCGCCTGCGGCCACGTAGTCGCCGCCTGCCCACAGGTCGGGCAGGCGGGGGTGTGGCTCCACACCGGTGTCGATCACCGCGACGAGTTGTCCTGCGCCACGCGAGAATTCCCACGCCCGCTCCAGATCGAGGGAGCGCTGGCTGGGAGGAATCACCGCCAGCGAAGTACTCGCCTGGGTGCGGAAGCACAGTCCGTTGGTGCCGCTGCCGCGCTCGGTCTTGTCCGGCGGCGCGGCGGGATCGCCCGCGGGCAGCATGCCGGGGTCGATGGCCGGCGGCCGGTCTGCGTGAGCTGTGCCGTACAGACCGAATCCGGCATTCAGCCCTACGACAAGTGCAACGGCCGTCAGTCGATAGCCGAGCCTCACAGCCCGCGAACCAGCGAGTAGAGATCAGCGACCCAGAACACCAGCGGCAGCACCGCGGCGACGAACGCGTACTCGAGCAGCTCGACGGCCCGGCGCATCGGCGGTGTCGCGGACTGGTTCGGCACGATCAAACCCATCACCAGCGCCGAGATCAGGATCACCAGCGCGGCGCCGAAAACGACCAGGGGCTGGCGCATTTCGAGCGCGACGCCGATCAGCATGATCAGCACGATCGCCGAGCCGCCCGCGATCAACACGATGGCCTGCTCGGCGCCCGCGTAGGTGCGGCTGCGGAACATCAGCACCACCGCGCACACCAGCGCCAGCGAGATACCGGGCCAGTAGGGATCTTCGGCGCCTGCGTCGATCGCCAGCAGCGCGCCGACAACGGTGACCAGCGTGGTCGCGCTCACCAGGCCGGCGAGGTAGTTACGGGCCCGCTCCGACCGCGCGCGCAGGGCGTCGAGAGTCGGCAGGGCGCGGTGGTCGTCCGGGTCGTCCTCGGTGGGGTCGATCGGGGTGCCGGGGGAGGGGACCGGCGGCAACGGCAGCTTGGCCAGCAGCATCGAAACACGCGGGGAGAGTGACAGTCCCGCCAATCCGAGCGCGGCGACGACCGCGCCGATCGCCTTGACCGGCTGATCGGTGAGCAACCCCACCAGGGCCGCGGGCACGCCGAACACCGAGACGGTCGCCGTCCCGATGAACAGCGCCAGCCCGATGCCGGTGACCCGCCAGGCGAGCACCGCGACAGAGCCGAGCAGCGCGAACCCGAGCAGCAGATGCGCCGCGCCGTAATGATCGGGGACCAGCAGCAATCCGGCGGTCAACGCGGTCGGCAGCGCGCAGCCGCCGAGGACGAGCGCGGCCGAGGTGTCGCGGTACATACGGCTCAGCACCGTGCCCGCTACCACGCAGAGGATCGCGACGAACAGCGCCAGCGACCCGGAAACCCAGAACGGCAACGCATCCGGCGCGGCCAGCAGACCGAAGCAGCCCACCAGCATGGTGAGCGCGGCGAGGACCGAACCGGTGATGCGGGCCGTCTTCGGCGTCCAGCTGCGGTAGTGCTCGGCGTCGGCGACCGCGACGTTGTACATGATGTCGTCGAACAGGGGCGTCGGCGCCGCGTGCGAAGCGCTTTCCAACATGAGCAATTCGCCGTCGCGCACGCCTTGTTCGCCGAGGCTCAGCGAATTCGAGAACGGTGGATGGCCGATGCGCGCGAGCACCCATTCGGCGGGCTCGTAGCGTTCGCCGTCGTTGTCGAAATCATTCGAGCGACTGTGCTGCGCGACCATGTCGACCACGCTGGGAATGACGAGAGCGACCGGCACATCGACCGGAATAGCCATGTCTACCTGCGTGTGCTTGGCCAGGATGGTTACTCGGGCAAGGTCCGGCGCGCGAACGATGCCGCGTGCGGAGTCCTCTTCCACATGATCGAGTCGCGCGTGCGTCAAAACTCCCCCAGTTCCGTCTCTACCTCGTGTTTCCGCTCGACCGCTCTTAACGGTCGACAGTTTGCGGAACCCACCGTTCGGACAGCAGAATGCCTGACGAACCATACGACATGTCGGCCGCGACCTCTACACTGAGCCCGTTCGCGACGACAGATGAGCGAGTAGTCAAGCAGGGGGAGTCTTCGACCATGAGCACCGTCAGGTTCCAGCGCCGTGCCCGGCGCGAGATGCCGCGTACACCGGGTGGCGAGGTCACATTGCAGCCGCCGCCCGAGATCCCGCGGATCACCCCGGGCAGCCTGCTGATGAAGCTGATGCCCGTCGTGATGGTGGTCGGCATGGTCGGCATGATGGCGCTGATGTTCACCCAGGGCAGCGGCATGCTGTCCAACCCGATGTCGATGATGTTCCCGATGATGATGATCATGTCGATGGTCACCATGTTCGGACAGGGTGGCGGCAAGGGGGCGAAGGCCGCGGAGGCCAACGAGGATCGCAAGGACTACCTGCGCTACCTCGATCAAGTTCGTAAAGATGTCGACGAGACCGCCAAACAGCAACGCGCGGCCGTCGAGTGGAGCCACCCCGAACCCGGCTTGATCTGGATGCTCGCGGGCACCAGCCGGATGTGGGAGCGCCGCTCCGGTGACAAGGACTTCTGCCACGCGCGCATCGGCCTCGGCGGCCAGCGCCTGGCGACCAGGCTTGTGGCTCCGGAAACAGGCCCCGTCGAAGAGCTAGAGCCCATCGCCGCGGTGTCGTTGCGCCGCTTCGTACGCGCGCATTCCACGGTTCCCGACCTGCCCACCGCGATCGCGGTGAAGGGCTTCGGCACCGTCGCCCTCGACGGCGACCGCGCCCAGGCGCGCGACATGACACGCGCGATGTTGTTGCAGCTGTGCATGTTCCAGGCGCCCGACCAGGTGCTCGTCGCCGTGGTCTGTGGCCCGGACACCGCCCGCGAGTGGGAGTGGACCAAGTGGTTGCCACACACCCAGCACCCCGAAGTGCAGGACGGCATCGGCACCCAGCGCATGTTCTACGGCTCCATCCGCGAGGCGATGGCCGGCCTGCATCCGCTGCTCGGCAACCGGGTGCGCTACTCGCGTAACCAGCCGAACAACCCGAACATGGTGCACGTGGTGATCGTCGTCGACGGCGGTCTGCTCGAAGCTGAGGACGACCAGCTGCGCGAGTCCGGGTTCGAGGGCGTCACCATCATCGACCTGTGCAATTACGCACCGCGCCTTGCTGTTTCGCGCGGCATCAAGATGGTCGTCGAAGACGGCGAGTGCCTCGGTCGCGGCGCCACCGGCAACCAGGAACGCTTCGCCACCATCGACCGCGTCAGCGCAGAACAGGCCCAGCAGCTCGCCCGTAGACTCGCGCCCTATCGCGCGGCCACCCAGCGCAGCAGCGATGTCGAGACCGACGAGACCGAGACGATCTCCACCTGGTCACAGCTGATGAGCCTGGGCGATATCGGCAACTTCAATCCGGCCAGCGCATGGCGTCCCCGCTACGGCCGCGAGCGTCTGCGCGTGCCGTTCGGCATCGGCGCCGACGGCGCCCCGGTGGAACTCGACATCAAGGAAGCCGCCGAGAACGGCATGGGCCCGCACGGCCTGTGCATCGGCGCGACCGGTTCGGGTAAGTCGGAATTCCTGCGCACCCTGGTGCTCAGCCTGCTCGCCACCCACTCGCCCGACCAGCTCAACCTGGTCCTCGTCGACTTCAAGGGTGGCGCCACGTTCCTCGGCCTCGACGGCGTTCCGCACGTCGCCGCGGTCATCACCAACCTCGAAGACGAAGCCGACCTCGTCGACCGTATGAAAGACGCGCTGGCCGGCGAGATGAACCGCCGCCAGGAAGTCCTGCGGCAGGCGGGCAACTTCGCCAACGTCTCCGAATACGAGAAGGCCCGCGCCGCGGGCGCCGACCTGGACCCGCTGCCCGCGCTGTTCGTCGTGCTCGACGAATTCTCCGAACTGCTCACCCAGCACCCCGACTTCGCGGAACTGTTCGTGATGATCGGCCGCCTCGGCCGCTCGCTGCAGGTCCACCTCCTGCTCGCCTCGCAGCGCCTGGAGGAGGGCAAGCTCAAGGGCCTGGAATCGCACCTGTCCTACCGCATCGGCCTGAAGACCTTCTCCGCCAACGAGTCCCGCCAGGTCCTCGGCGTCCCCGACGCCTACAACCTGCCGAGCACCCCCGGCGGCGGTTACCTGAAGTCCGACTCGGGCGAGATCCAGCGCTTCCAGGCCTCGTATGTGTCGGGTCCGTATGTCGGCGGTGGTTCGGCGCGTGAGGTCACCAGCGCCGGCATCGTCGGCGGCGAGATCGACGTCCACGCACGGCCTTTCGCCGCGACCCACGTCGGCTTCCGTGCCGCCGACCGGGTTCCGCTGCCGGTGGAGGCCGAGTTCGAGCCGGAGCCTCTCGGCGACGAGAACGAGCAGATGTCGAACCTGAACATGCTCGTCTCGCGGATCGCGGGCCACGGCAGGCCCGCCCACGAGATCTGGCTGCCGCCCCTCGATGAGGCGCCGACCATGGACCAGCTCGTGCCGCGTTCGATCCTCACCGGCGAGTACGCCGCGATCGCTACCCTGCGTGCACCCATGGGCATCGTCGACCGCCCCTACGACCAGCGCCGCGACCCGTTCGTCGTCGACCTGTCGGGTTCACGAGGCAACGTCGCGATCGTGGGTGGTCCGCAGTCGGGCAAGTCGACCGCCCTGCGCTCGATGATCATGGCGATGGCATTGACGCACACTGCCGAACAGGTGCAGTTCTACTGCCTCGACTTCGGTGGCGGCACGATGACCAGCCTGCTCGGCCTGCCGCACGTCGGTTCGGTGGCCAGCCGCCTCGACGAGGATCAGGTCCGGCGCACCGTCGCCGAGATGACCACGATCGTGCGCACCCGTGAGGCGAAGTTCCGGCAGCTCGGCATCGAGTCGATGGTCGAGTTCCGGCGACTGCGTTCGATGGATCCGGCGTCGAGCCCCGCGGCCGCGGGCGCGCACGAGGATCCGTTCGGCGATGTGTTCCTGGTGATCGACGGCTACGGTTCGATCCGCCAGGATTTCGACGCCCTCGAGCAGGTCATCATGAACCTTGCGGTGCAGGGTCTTTCGTATGGCGTGCACGTGGTGATCGCACTCGCGCGCTGGGCGGAAGCCCGTCCCGCGCTCAAGGACCAGATCGGCACCCGTATCGAGCTCCGCCTCGGCGACCCGATGGATTCCGACCTCGGTCGCAAGTTCGCGTCGTTGGTTCCGCAGGGTCGGCCGGGCCGAGGCATGACCGCCGAGTGCCTACACATGCTCACGGCATTGCCGCGGATCGACGGTTCCGCCGATCCGTCGAACCTGGGTCAGGCTGTGTCCAGCGCTGTCGAGACGATCGCTCGGATGACACCGGGCCGTCCCGCGCCGCAGGTCCGCATGCTGCCCGACAGTCTGCCTCGCGAACAGCTGCTGTACCTGGCGGGCAACTGGCCCTCGCGGGTCGATCCGGCGACCAAGTGCCTGCGTATCCCGATCGGTATCAACGAGGCCGAGCTCGCTCCGGTCTACATCGATTTCGCGGAGAGCCCGCACTTCATCATCATCGGTGACTCCGAGTCGGGTAAGACCACGCTGTTGCGCTCGATCATCGAGGGCATCGCCGCGTCGAACACCCCGAACGAGGCACGGTTCATCGTCGGCGACTACCGCCGCTCGATGCTGGGCATCATCCCCGAGGGTTACCAGGCCGGATACGGTTCCACCGCACCGCAATTCACCCAGAACATGGCAGACCTCGCGGCCTATGTCGCCAAGCGGACCCCCGGTCCCGAGGTGACGCCGCAGCAGTTGCGTGAGCGTTCCTGGTGGTCCGGTCCCGAGCTGTATGTGCTCGTCGACGACTACGACCTGGTCGCCACCTCGTCGGGCAACCCGGTCTCGGCACTCGTGGAGCATCTGCCCCACGCCCGAGACCTCGGTTTCCACTTGATCATCGCTCGCCGCTCCGGCGGCGCCAGCCGCGCCATGTACGAGGCGACGCTGGCGCGGATGAAGGACCTCGGTTCGGCCGCACTGGTGATGAGCTGCAGCAAAGACGAAGGCGTCATGGTCGGTACCACCCGTCCCGGCCCCAAGCCCGCCGGGCGTGGCACCTTCGTCACGCGTAATTCCGAGGGCTTGGTCCAGACCGCGTGGATGCCGCAAGCGGAATGACCGTCGTCGAGCTCGTTGTCAGCGAAGCCAAGGTGTGGGCGCGTGGCGCCACCACCCATTGGGATGTCGCGCCGTCGGTGGTGTTGGGCAGCAACGGTTCCGATCTCGTCGTCGGTGAGCCGCTGACCCCGCCCACCCAGGCGGTGTCGGTGGTGCAGTACCTGGCCGGCGGCGTGATCGCGTTGCCGCCTCGGATGCCGACGGTGGGCCAGTCCCTGTCCGCGGTGCTGGGTGCGATCATGGACACCCTGCGCGTCACGCCTTTGTGTGAGCGGATCGTGGTCGTGCACCCCACCTCGTGGGGACAGCCCGAGCTCGACCTGTTCGGTACCGCGGCGCAGCAATTCACCCATGAGGTCGTCTTCGAGACCTGTGCGCTGCGGGCATCGGCCGTCGATGTCACCGCCAGCCGTAGCCGCCGCACCGCGATCATCGAGTTCGGCATGCTGTCGACCTCGGCCTCTTCGGTCATCTACGACACGTACGGCACCCATGTCGAGGCGGTCGAGGTCGAACCCAACCTCGCGGCCTCCGAACTCGCCGGTGAGGAGGGCTTCGGCCAGCTCGCCGCGCTTCTCGGCCGCCTGCTCATCGACCGCCCGGCCGACGTCGTACAGGTATTCGGCACGACCGATCCCGCGGTATTGGACGCGGTCACCCAGGTCGTCGAAAGTGTGTGCGGTGCAGGCATACCCGTAAGTCCACTGACGGGAACCGACCTCGCCCGCCCGCCCCAGAAGACCCCGGCCTACACGCCGAATATCCCCCCGGCGGCCGAGTGGATGCAACCCCTGCGCGAACGCGCCGCGGCCACCAATCCGGTCGACCGTCGTCCCCTTTACATCGGCGCCGCGGCCCTGGTCGCTGTCGTTGCCGCAGCGGCACTCGGCGGCTTCTTCTTGTTCGGCTCCGGTGATCAGGAAGCGACCGCCGCCGTCGTGACCACCACCGTGCCGACAACCATCAGTTCCGCGCCTCAGCCCACGTCGTCGAAGCCGAAGCCGAAGCCTTCCACCGAAACGGTCGGTCGAGTCGTCGTAGAAGTCCCCGCGGGCTGGCATCGCACGACCGCTACCGATGCCCGTGCCGACCTCGTCCCCGACGACGCCGCCCGTCACCGCATCACCATTACCCAGAAACCGATTGCTGCCGGGGCAGGCTACGACGAGGTCGCCGCCGACCTCGCCGCCCAAATCGCCAAGAAGCCTGCAGGCACAGTCAGTCCTGTCCGCCGAGACGTAGTCTTCGCGGGCCGCCCCGGCCTCTCCTACGAAGAACGCCCCGCCGACGGATCAACCGTCCGCTGGCAGGTGCTGGTCGAACGCGGCGTCCAGGTCAGTGTCGGCTGCCAGTACGCCGAAAATGGTTGGGCCGGTGTGATGTCCGCCTGTGAGCAGGTTGTCGGAGCTGTCCACGTCGGACCATGATCCGCACCCTCCTCATCGCACTGTCGGCATCGTGCACCCTGGCCTGTACCTCCGCAGACCTGACGACTTCGAGCGCGCCCTCGTGCCCGGCTGAAGTTCCCTTCGCCACCACCCACTCGGCCGGACTCACCATCCACGCCCCGCAGCCCCCGGGCTGGTCCACCCAGCCGGTCGAAGGTGGCGGTCTAGTCCTCCACCGATTCGAGACCATCGAAGGCGCCGACCCACCCTTCGGCATGGCCACGGTCACCGTCGCCATCTTCAGTCCAGCGAGCACCGCCGACGCTGCGAGCAGCACCCTCCGAATCCTGCGTCCCAACGAATCCGACTGGCATCGAACACGTTCCGAAGAAGTGCAGATCTGCGGCAACACCGCCCACCTCACCACCGGAACCAACGTCGTCTCCCACCACGACTACCTGGAATTCGCCTATCCGCTGGGCGACAAGTTCTACCCCATCCAAATAGCCACCCAGACCCCCGTCGCCAACGTCTCCCGCTATCGGGCAGACCTGGACGCGATTCTGAGCGGTGTGCGGATCACCGCTCAGTAGTCATCGTTCGTGGCGCTCCGCCGGCCGGATCACCCGATGCGGTTCGGCGGTCCTGCTCGTGAGACAAGTCAGGCCCCGGCTGAGCCGGGGCCTGACTTGCGTTGTGCTGGGTTCAGAACAGACCCGCGAGAGCGGTGTCGGTGCCCTGCAGATCCGAGTTACCCTGGGCGACAAGCGTACCGGCGCCTTCCAGGGTCGTGTTCAGCTGCTGGACATGGGTGTTCCACTGAGTCTGCAGCTCGGTGAACGAGTCGTTGGCGTCACCCTTCCAGTTGTTGGTCACGAAATCGGTGACCGACTTGTGGAAGTCCTCCAGCATGGACATGACGTTGCGCGCTTCGGAAACGATCGCCTGGGCGCCGGCCTCGACTTCGCCGAAATTCGCGGAAATCCGAGTGGGGTCGTTGGCAGCCATCTGAGCTCCTTGTCTAAGAGTTTGTGTGTTGAGAGTGGGTCAGAGAGCGGGCAGGTCGAGGCTGGAGACCTGGGCCTTCACCTGCTGGGCGAAGTCGGTGTCCTGCTCCTCGTACTGGGACCCGGCCTTGACCAGCTTCTCGGAGGTTTCGAGCAGCTTGTCGTTGAGCTTGTCGGCCTGGAAGTAGTAGCGCTCCATGAAGGAGTCGAACGCGGTGCGCGCCCCACCGCTCCATGTGGCGGTGGTCTGGTCTTCCTTGGCCTTGAGAGTGCGGATCGCGGTCATCAGATCGAGGTGCCTCTGCTTGATGTCCTTCGCGAACTCGCCGATTTTCTCGTTACTCGCGTCGAGCTGTCCTGCCATGTTGGCTTCCTTTCGGGTTCGATCCTGGCTGCTGCGGTCTGGGATCGTTTTCCCAGTTCATATACTTGGACGCTGCCCGACCTCGATCGGTTCCATCCAATAGCCAGAAAGTTTGGTTTCAGTGCAGACTCCGGTCGCGCGCACTACTCCGGCGCGGCGTTTGACCTGGTCAGCGGCCGGTTCCCGGTCGTACAAGCCGACACGGACCGATCCCAGTAGCCAGCCTTGCCCCCCTCCTCCCACTGTGCTGACCGTTTGACGGCTAGCGGGCTGGCTCGCCTCACCATACCGAAACGGCACGGATGACGCGATCACTCCAAACATGTGCGCTACTGACTATTGGCGAGCACGGCGTACTGGGCCGCTGCGCGCTGCTGAGAGTCCTGCGGCTGCGTGCTCCACACCGTGCCAATGTAGTTGCGGTAGCGGACAACACAGAGGAAGTACTTGGCGTTCGATCCAGGCTTGGGCTCATCGGCGCACTTCGAGTCCGGGACGCCGACAGGCGTCAGCGAGGGATCCGGTTTGGCGGCCAGGCCGGACCACAGGGCTTTCGCCGATTCCTCGTCCCTGCTCCGGTAGATGATGGCGCCGTCGAGAAGTTGGCTGGATCCGGTGGCGAAACCCTGCGCGATCCCATTGGTGTTGAAGCTGTAGGTTTGCCCCGAGTACGCCTGACCCATTGTCACGAACTCGACATTGCCAGCTGCGTACAGCGCCTTGGCCGCTTCTCGGTCGGTCTGCAAGTGCAAGAAGCCCTGGATGGTGTTGGTGGCCAAGCCTCCCAGTGACGGAACCCCGAGTTTGTCCGGGTTCAGTACTCGACGCTTCATGTCTTCCGGATCGAGGTCCGTGCGCATGACCTCTTCAGGCGACAGCGGTGGGAGCGTGTCCAGCATGGGAAATTGTGCTGCGTAGGTCTTCTCTACCAGTGAGGTGAGCAGAGGTAGATCGGCGCTTGCCGTCGACACGAAAACGCTCACCGTATAGTTGCCGTGCGCGGCGGTCGACCCGATTGTCGGCGTCCCCGGCCGCCAATGTGCTTGCGCGGCAGGGTATTTGCCGATAGCGACACGCTTGTTTTCCTCCGGATTGACCTCGAAGTCAACCGCTTCGAACTCGCGGGCAGCGGTATCCGCTGCATCGGCACTCGGAAACTGTAGGACGGTCACAGTGAGCAAGGTTGCGGTCAGCGGAGATTTTTGGAAGGCGATGACCTCGGTATCACTGCTACCCGAGATGAATCCGAACTGCATCTTGTTCCGCTCGGCGACTCCACGGCTCGGCTCCGCCATGGACTGGGCGACGTCCTCCGGCTTGAGTACTTCCTGAACGCCTGTCCCATAGCGCAGTTTTGGATCGACGTCGGTGCCGATCACAACGTGATCGCTGAGCCGGGTGATGGCCAGGCTCTTGCCGCTTCGGACCGAGTGTGAGAATTTGTAGTAGGAGTCGAGTGGCTCGGTCGGATATTTTCCAACTTCGAGTTTGCGGACATCGATTTCACCGGCGCCCGAATTTCCCGCCACGGTCTGTCCGCACGCGCTGACAGCAAGGACGGTCAGGGCGATCGCAGCACTCTTGATCCCTCTGAATTTCATCGCTATGTCTCCAAGTTCTTTTCTAGTTCGCTATTTGGCCTTGGCGGCGAGCATGGCGTATTGGGCAGAGATCCGCTGGTGGGCATCGATCAGTTGGTTGGAGCGGGCTTCGATGACATAGCGGTCGTAAGCGACGGTGCAGTGGAATCTCATGGTGAAGGAGTCTTTGACCTTCAGTTCGTCACATCGGGCAGCGGGTAGCCCCTTCGGTGAATCAGCTGACCGGAGCGTCTTGTTCAGTGCGCTGTGCTCTTCGCTGAGAAGTTCTGCGCCTTTGGCGTCTTTGGTTTGGTAGAGCTCGGTTGCGTTGATCCCGAGCCATTCCACTCCGGCGGATTCGAAGATCTTCTTATCGCTCTCCGGCCTCGTTGAAATGTGCAGAGCACCTTGCTTATTGTAAATACCTGGCGGATTCTTTTGGGATTCTTCGCCTTGACGCGACAGCGAATAGCTGAGGAGTTGATCGTGGTCGATCTCCGTGTCCACCAGTTTGTCGACGGGTGTGGGATCGAATTTCTCGATGCGGGGCTGAACGGTGGCCCAATTCTTCGTTGCAAGGGTGCTCATTGCATTGAGGTCGGTCGTCCCAACTTCAATTTTGGCGCTATCTTTGATTATCGAGTACAAGACGATCTGTTTATGTGCCTTGACGGTGAAAAGCTCTTGGCGAGCAGGGTCCCAGAACGCGTGTCCGTCGGCATAGCCTGGGATCGAAGCACTAACTCGGCCTTCCTTTCTCGCGCGTTGGCTACGCGCCAGTGCATCTGCTGCCGCAGTCGCCGAGGCCTCGCTGTCGAAAACCATTGCCGTATTCGAGAGGATCTCGGCAACGAGAATGTCCTCGTGTGTCTGTGCCCAGCTGTAGAATCCGCCAACAAATCCAGGTGCGTCCTCGGCGAATGTGTCGCCGACCGTATAGATTCGCTCGATGAATCCGTATACTGAGTTCGAGCTCAGCCCGGATTGAAATTTGAAGCGGCTGTCGACTTCGAAAGGCGTGGGCAGGTAGTTGCCGAGGCGTTGACCTTCGGTCAGGCGAGCTCGGTCGATATTCTGTTTACCGAGCGTGCGCGGAGTCGTCGAATAGCCTCCGACGTCAAGTGCCGAAATTTCGACAGGCGCAGGCTGCTCGATCTTAGCTGCCTCCTCCGAACCGCATCCGGTAATTCCGAATGTAATCAGAGCGAGGCTCGCTGCCACAAATGTCGATGGTGCCCGCATTGATCCCCTCCAGTGGTCTATACGCAGGTGGAGGACATGCCAATCAGAGCTTTATCCCCCCGGCGACGCACGTGTGGTCCCTAGTCGACCGTCAGCATCGCACGCGCCAACATAGCATTCCGAACGATGGGGAGACGATCCCGATCGTCGAGTTCTTGTTCACTTGATCCTGTTGTGCAACACAGGAACCAACTTTTGGAGCAGTACCTGCTCGGAGTTCTCCGACCAGTTGCGGATGGCGGATACAGTCGCGGGATCATCGACGGGGATGACGGTTGCCCTGGACCGGGCGAGGTCGTCGGGCAGACCGGAAAGTCCGCCACCACCAGCCTTTTCGTCGCTACGAACAGCGAGAATGTAGGTATTGTCGTCGGCCTTGACCCGATCGAATACGTCGTCCAAGGGACGCGGCGACGTCTCGTCGGCACGCTTGGTGTACTCGAGGTTGTAGACGAAGCCCAGGTCCTGCAGGAACGTCGTCTGTGGAGTGGCTCCGAGGTATATCGCCATTTTGCGGTTGGAGAGTACGTCGACCATGGTGATCGTCTTACCCGCGAAGCCGGGGTTTTCGGCGCGCGCCTTTTCCAGCGGAGTTTGCGCGGCCGATGGCGCGGCGGCGGAGGTAGGCGAGGTCCCCGGGTTTCCGCCCGACTCGCTGATGGCCCATATCCCGATGCCCGCGGCCAGCGCGACGACTACCGCTGCTGCTGCTCCGATGAGCGCGAATCGTCTGGTCTTCGGGCGTTCAGGCTGGGGCTGCGGGGTCTGGTAGTTCCCCGCTGGTGCGGAGTACGACGTGCGCGGATCGGTGTTGGGCCGCATGTCGGGCACCTGGATCGGGTACGTCGGCGAGGTGTTGTGGCCGGTCGGGTTGAACCCGGGGACGAGCGCGTTCGAGGCCGCGTCGGTGAATTCTCGGCAGGTGGCGAAGCGTTGAGCGGGGTTCTTGGCCATCGCGCGGGCGAAGACGTGGTCGATGGCGTGGGGGAGGCCGGGGCGGACTCGGGTTGCCTGGGGTGGGGGCTCGTGGAGGTGGCCCATCATGACCATGGCGGGTTGGACTGCGGGGTAGGGGTTTTGGCCGGTCAGGAGTTTGTAGAAGGCGCAGGCGAGGCTGTAGATGTCAGCGCGGTGGTCGAGGTTGGCGCCGCTGAGTTGTTCCGGCGGGGCGTAGGCGATGGTGGCGAGGAAGCTGCCGGTCTGGGTGAGTTCGGTGGCGTCGTCGGTGGACTTGGCGACACCGAAGTCGGTGAGCAGAATGCGTTCTTCTTCGCCGTCGCTGCTCGACAGCAGGAAGTTGGCGGGCTTGACGTCGCGGTGCAGCAGGCCGCGGCGGTGGGCGTAGTCCAGGCCCTTGCCGACCTCGGTGGTGATGCGCAGGGCGCGCAGTGGGGTCATGGCGTGCGGGTCGCGGGCGAGTTCGGCGGCGGCGTCGGTGCCGTCGACGTACTGCATGGCGATCCACAGCTGACCGTGTTCTTCACCGCGGTTGTAGACCGAGACGATGTTGTTGTGGTCCAGGCCCGCGGCGAGATTGGCCTCGCGTTCGAAACGGGCGCGGAACTCGGGGTCGCGACTGAGTTCCGCGCTGAGCACCTTCAGCGCGTCCATCCGCGGCAGGCTGGGATGTTTGGCCAGGTAAACCGTGCCCATGCCGCCGGCGCCTAGCACTCGCTGTACGCGGTACCCCCCGACGATGGTGCCGTGGCTCATCACCATCTTTTCCGATCTCCTGACTCAATGCCGCACGCTGCCGCTCTCCCGGCTGGAGCATATCGGACTCCACAGGGGGTGGCCGGTGTGGGATTATCGGCTGTTGGCGAATAATGCATATTGCGCGGCCGCACGTTGATGGGCGTCCAAAAGCTGGTTGCCGCTCACTATTCCGACGTACTCGTTGTAGGCGAGGATGCAGCTGAAGCGTTTGGACGCGCCTGGGCGTTTGTTGTCTACGCAGGCGGAATCGGGGAGGTTGGGTGGGTTGGCGGCTTCGCCTTCCACCTGCCAGGGGAACATCTTCTCGGTGACCGCGCGGCGGGCGGTTTGCGCGTCGGGGGTGCGGATGGCGATCGAGCCCCAGGACAGGGCCACCTGCTGGGCGCTCATCTTGGTGAGTTGCTCGTCGATGTAGTGGCGATCGGTGGGGAGTTGGTCGCCGGAGTAGTGCAGGATGCCGTGTTTGCCGGTGACCAGGTAGTAGCCGTTGCCCTCGGGGTTGGCCAGTTGGTCCGGGTTGAGGGTTCGCATCAGGAGGTGGTCGGGGTCCCATGGCAGGTCCATGACCTGTTCGTCGGTCAGCGGGGTGGTTTCGGCGAGTGCCGCGATCTGCTCGGTGTAGGCGGTGGAGGCGAGGGCGGTGAGCGCTTGCTGATCGGGGGTGGCCACCGACAGCAGGAAGGCGATCACATAGGGGCCGTGGGGGAGGACGGTGCGCAGGAAGGGTGAGTCCGGCCGCCAATGTGAGAGGGCTGCGGAGTGTCCGGCGACCGCGACCGGTTGGTTGCGACCCTCCTGCATACCGAAGTCGGTGTCGTAGAACTCTTTCGCCGCGGCGGCCGCGCGCTCCGCGTCGGGGAACTGGAGCACCATGGTGGTGGCGGTGAGCCTGTTGTCGGGCTTCTTCGTCGGCCAGTCGCCATAGGTCTCGACGCGTGAATCCTTGGAGGCGCCACTGGATTCGAAGCCGTACAGCATCTTGTGCTTCTTCGCGATGGCCGACATCGCGGGCTCGTCGCCGAGGGCGGAGGGCATCACGCCGGCGGAGACGGTGGTCGCGCGTTTGCCGTAGGTCATCTGGGCGTCGATGTCGCGGGAGTTGATCACGTAGTCGGCGATCCGCATCGCCGCTACCTCGTACATCTCGTAGAACGGCGGGATGGGATCGTCGTCGTGGGCGTTGATCGGCTCGGTGGGGTACGAACCGACGTCGAGGGTTCGAACATCGATCTCGCCGGGCAGCGCCTGACCGGACAGGGTGGATCCGCACGCGGTCAGCACGAGAGTCAGGGTGGCCGCCAGTGCGGCGTAGTGGATTCTCATTTCGCGTTCACCAACAGGGCGTACTGGGCCGAGATCCGCTGCTGGGCGTCCAGGAGTTGGTTCGACCAGACGTAGGCGGCGTAGCGGTCGTAGGACACCGCGCAATAGAAGCGGATCGCTATCCGTTGCTGCCTGCCGATGTATTCCTTGCACTTGGCGCTCGGCAGGTTCTTCGGTGGGGCGGAGGCGGTGAATTTGCGGGTGAGGCCGCCGAGTTCGTCGCGGACACCCTGGGCGCCGGCGATATCGCGGGCCCGGTAGACCTCGGCGCCGTCGTTGGCGTAGAGGTCGATGCCGAAGTCGTCGATCATCTTCGTGGTGCTCACCGGGTCGGAGAGGAAGTGGCGGGCGGTGCGGCCCGCGTAGACGCCGGGTGGGTTGATCCAGGAATCCTCGCGGACGCGGGGGGCGGTGCGGCCGAGCATGCCCTCGCGGTCGCGCTGCAGGGTCATCAGTTCGGTGCTCGGTGTGGGGGTGAACTTCGCGACCGAGGGGACGATCGTGTCGAGGCTCTTGCGGGTCAGATCGAGCAGGGCCTGCTTGTCGACCTTCTCCAGGTAGATCTTCAGGTAGTCGTAGAACCAGGTGTAGATCACCAGATGGCCGGTGGCGAACCAGGATCCGATCGATTGCTGGTCGGGCTGCCAGTGTGCGGTCGCCGTGGGGTAACCGGGGATCTCGATGCGCTGATTGTTCGGGGCGTAGCCGAAATCGAGCTTTTCCAGCTCGGTGGCGGCGGTGGCGGCCCGCTGCGCGTCGGGGAAGATCATGACCGCGTTCACCATGTCGAGACCCATATTCTTGGGCTCGGACTCAGCCGAGCTCACGAATCCACCGATGAAATCAGGGGCGACCTCGGCGAACCGGTCGACCGCCATGATCTTGCCGAGCGAGGCCTCGACGTCGAGGAAGACCGACGCGATCGACGGGTTGGTGTGGATGAACCGTGGATCGATGTCGGCGGGCGTCGGCACGTAGTCGCCGAGGCGCTCGGCCTCCAGGAATCGACCCTGATCGAGATTGGCGACCACGCCGACCTGGCGGGGTTGGGTCGGGTAGCTGCCTACATCGAGAGTGGCGAGGTCGACCGGGGCGTCCGTGGCGGCGACGTCATCGGGACCACCGCAGGCCGCGACGACAGTGGTCAGCAGTGCGGTCGCCAGGACACAGACGACTTTCGTGGCTCGCAACTCATTCCTCCCCGAAACGATTTGTCGGCGGAATACTACGTCACCGACTTCGAGGAATGGGGCCGAGCCAACTCACAAGCTATTGGCCAGCAGGGCGTACTGGGCGGTGACCTTCTGACGGACTTCGGGTTCACCGTCGGCGCTGACCATGGCCAGATAGCGCTTGTAGGCGACGTAGCAGCGGTAGACGTAATCGTCTTCTTTGTTGCCGTTGTCGTTGAGCTTCAGGCAGGTCGAAGTGGGGACGTCGGCGGGGGCGGTGATCGGGTCGTAGTGGCCCGCTGAATCGATGAGTCCCTGCATGAGGGATTGGCCTGCGGACTGGTCGCGCACCAGGGTGACGGCGCCGCCCTCGACGACCGCGTGGGCTTCGACCCCGGTCGCGTCCATGAGGTTTTGGCGGGCGGTGAGGTCGGCGGCCTTGTTGATGAGGTGTTCGGGGGCATAGGAGGCGAAGGAGTACTGGCCGGGGTGCATGGCGGAACGGTCGTCGACTACGGCGCGGGCCAGTAGCCCGGTGGGGTCGACGGGCAGGTCGGCGATCTTCTCGGCGGGGGTGGGGTCGAACTCGGCGAGCTGGGCGAGTTCGGCGGCGAGGTTCTTGTCGATCCAGGACGTGAGGTCGGTCGCGTCGGCGCGGGGGCGCTGGATGAACAGCGAGATCACGAACTCTTTGTGGGCGAGGAACGCGCCGATGGTGGGAACGCCGGGACGCCAATGGAGGTAGGCGTCGGGGTATTTGGTCGAGGTCAGTTTGCGGTTGTCGGGGGAGACCGCCAGGTCGACCTCCTCGAGCTCGCGCGCGGCGAGGGTGGCGGCGGTCGCGGTGGGGAAACGCAACAGGGCTGTGGTCAGGGCGGTCGCGTCGGGGCCGGGGCGGGTCTTGCCGTCGGGATCGGCCCTGTCGGCGCCGAGCGCTACGTAGCCGGTGACGAATTTGCGGTTCTCCAGAACAGGTTTGGAGACATTCGCGATGAAATCCAGCGCGCTCTCGATATCGGGGATGACCACGCCGCCGCGTCCGTGCGACAGCGAGGGGTCGATGCGCAGTGCGGGGACCACGGCCGCCGACATCCGCGCACCCTCGACGATCGCGCCTCGGTTGCCCGCGGTGTCGGTGTAGGTGTGCCGGTCGGTGGCGAAGGTGCCGGTTTCCAGGCCACGCACATCGGGCTCACCGGCGACCGGAGTGCCGCTGACCGCGCAGCCGGTGAGGGTGATCAGGGCGCCACACAAAGCGAGCCCGATGCGAATTTTGGTCGAACCGATCATCACAAGCCCCTCGATGTCCGCCGCGAGGTGCGTACCTCCGCCATCGCTACTCGATATGAAGTTACCGGACCGAACCCGCCCAGGGGGACCGATGTGGGGTGCTTGCCATACTCTGGATGACATGGCGACCCCCCTGCTGCGCAGTTCCGGTAGAGGCCGATACCTGTGAGGGATCGGCAGGTCGAAGTGGTGCTCGGAAGTCACGCGGTCGCGCGGGTCGCTGGCGCGGTGATCGTGGTCGCGCATCGCGGGCAGGGCAAACTCACACCCGGTGATACCGCGGCGATCGCGCTGGAATCGCTGGCGGAGTTGGTGCGTGACGCGCACGAGCAAGCACCGTCGGGACCGGGTTCGGTGGTGGCGCGTGAGGCGACCCGATGGCTGATGAAATACGCCGAGCAGATCTCGCCGGGTGTGCCCATCGATTTCGGGGTGCTCTCCGCCGCCGACAACGGGGGCGTGGCGATCTTCCTGCACGGCTCGGTGACCGCTGTTCTCGCCGATGATCGAGGCCCGGAGTACTACCGCGGTAGCGACGCGGCGTTCACCGTCGATCGGGTGGCCTCGGAGCCGGCGAAGGCGGTCGCGCTGTTCGTCGACGATGCCAAGGGGCGCATTCCGGATCTGCCGCCGGAACGCGGAATCGGCTGGCTCGTCGAAGGAATCGCGCAGGCGGGCGGGGCGGTGATGTGGTCCAACGATGTGCGCAGTCGCGTGCGGACCGCCGAACCCGTGGGGCAAACACGCAGGCCGCCACCGGCTACCGCGCGCATCGATCGGGAACCGCGTGCGGCGCAAGCGGATCCGCGACCCAGCGAGCAGCCCGCGACCGGGATGCAGCCCGCGACGTCGCTGATGGACGCTGTCACCGGCACGGTCGACACCCCGATCGTCGACCCGCACAATGCCGAAACCCGGCTCTCCGGAACCAATCCCGCGCCCGAACCCGATCCCGACCTGCAGCGCAGACTCGAGGCCACGGCCAAGTCGACGGTGCTGGCGGTGAAGGTGATGGGGTTCAAGTGCGCGCGTGCGCATCCCAGCGATCCCCGCTCGGCGTTCTGCACGGTGTGTGGCATGCCGGTCGACCAGACCCAGGCGCTCGCGGAGGTGGTGCGCCCGCCGCTCGGCATGCTCGTGCTCGACGACGGCATGACCTACCTGATGGCCGCCGACGCGGTGATCGGGCGTGACCCGGAGCACTCCGACGCGGCTCAGCGCGGACTCGTCCCGCTACGCATCGACGACACCTCCGGCGGCATGTCGCGCGCGCATGCCGAAGTGCACCTGGTGAATTGGGACGTTCAACTCATCGATCGCGGTTCCACCAACGGAACTCGCAGTCGGCACCCCGGCTACCGCGACTGGGTCCGGCTCACGCCGAATCAGCCGATGGTGCTCGTCCCCGGCACCGAGGTGATGATCGGCAACCGGGTGCTGCGTTACGAACCGGCCGCCCCACCGCCATTCGGCTGACTTCGGACGAAAGCTCGGCCCGGCCGACTACACGGCGGGCCGAGCTTTCGTCGGCGAGTGGATCAATTCGGAACGAACTGCCATCGCGGGTAATACGCACTGTTCGGCTTAGAATGATGTACGCAATACCCGTTCGGATACGCGTTTCGATATTCGTCGCGGTATCGCACGCAGTTCTCGCGTGTGTCGAATGTCAGTGCGACTGCTTGCGCGGGCGCCATTACTGTAGCGCTCAACGCGAGTCCGGCCAGTCCTGCGATCAAAAAAGTTCTGATATTCGCCATTTTCCCCCCATATCTTGGCTGAAATCAAGAGTAGGGTCGGCCGATGGTCGTGTCAACGGTTGTCTGTTTGCTCCGCTGTTGCTACTCGTACCTGGCTGAGCACGGGGCGGGGCCGCCGAGTACGCCTGCGCGGAACGCGTCGATGCGGGCGAATCCACTCGGCACCGTTTTCGCCTCGGTGTCGCTGGCTGCCAACCCGTCGGTGAGGAGGCCGGAAACGGCCTCGTCCAGATCGCCTGCGGCCAACATGATGTCCCCCTCGGAAACGGGGCGATCCGGACGGGCAAGTTCTCGGGTAACGGCACCGGAAAGGCATGCGGCCCGGAGTCCGGTCTTTGCCCCGATGAGCGGTTGGCCCTGACTCTTCTGCACTGCCAGCGTGTACCTCGATATCACCGCTATATACGCGTTGTAGTCGCCGCTGACCTTTACTGGCAACGGGCCGTCTTCCTCGCCTGATTGAGAGCTGCGTTGGGCTAGGCCGGGAATGTCGATCGCGATTGTGTTACTCGAAGGGCAGTAAGACACGGGTTCGGTGGAAACTCCGTTGTTACAGGTGATGACGGCGCCGCCGTAGCTGAACACTGGATTCGGTTTGGTGGGCATGATCGATGCGAGAGCCTTGCTCAATTCGATCAAGCTCGATTTCGATACTTCCTGTTCACCGGATTCGCCCCCGTAGCTTTGCGGGAGATTGCCGCGGCGCTGGTCGATCTCCTCGGAGTCGATGCCCTTGCACCCGCGCGGTCCGTCGGTGAACCCGATCTGCACGGCGGTGACCCGTTCGAAGGCCGAACCGTGCACGCTCTCCGGGTCGTCGGGATCGGAGTCGCGAATCGAAACAGTCGCGGCCAGCACGGAGTTCAGGCCGTCGGAGGTGTTGATCGTGAAGTGGTTCGACTTGCCTTCCGCGACGTGGCGCATGAAGGCGCCCGCGAAGCAGTCGGCCTGCTGCTCCTTCACCAGGACCGGGGTCTTCTTGGTGACCATCTTGGCCATGGTCTGGATGGCGTGGCCGTATTCGTGGGCGAGCACCATCACCACCGACATCGTGCCGAAGGTCTCGCTCATGGTGGGCAGCAGCATCTCGCGGTCCCAGCCGATGGAGTTGTCGCTGCGGCAGTAGGCGGCATTGACCAGGTGGTAGGTGGTTTCCTTGCAGAACTCGATCGCCTGGCTGCGGGCGGCGCGCGCGTTCCAGGAAATCAGCTTCTCGACCGGGTCGAAGGTCTCACCGGGGAACTCGGTGCCGAAGCCGGCCTGCCAGTAGGACTGGATGTCGTCGATCGCGTTGAGCGCCAACTTGTCCATGTCGCCGCCGTCGCCATTGGTGGCGGTGAGGGGCGAATCGGCGACCCCGGTGCGTGGCCCGTTCGGCCCTCCGGTGGTCGGCAATCCCGCCACCTGGAACGGGTCGTCGTAGATGGAGACGCCGTGCCCTTCGATCGCCCGCGTGCAGCCGACACCCATCAGCGCGTATAGCACGACAGAGATCGCAACGAACACTTGGGCTTTCGGCATACGTCCCCCTGGTCGGCCGGATACACGTGCAGGTCGATCGCCGGATCGGGCGCAAAGCCGTCTCGGGGGCACCGCCGATGTCCGGGCGATGGCATAGTATCCGCTCCATGTCTTCACCGGGGGCGCAGACCATCACCGTGCGCCATGATGGAACCGAACGAGTCTTCGAAGCGAGCCAGCAGATCACCATGGGCCGTGCGCCCGAGGTCACCCTGTTCGTGGACAGTCCGCTCGTCTCTCGTGTGCACGCCACTCTTCGATTCAGCAACGGCGCGTGGGTACTCGCCGACAACGGCAGTACCAACGGCGTCTTCGTCGACGCGCGCAGGCTCAACCAGCCCGTCTCGATCGACCGACCCACCCAGGTACGCCTGGGTGACGCCATCACCGGGCCGCTGCTGCACCTGGTCCCCGCGGCGCCTGGGGCGCGCCACGCGGCGACCATGGTCGCGCCGCCTTCACAACCACAGCACCAGCCGCATCACCAGCAACCTCACCACCAGCAGCCGCGTCCGCAACAGCCGCATCCCGGCTTCCAGCCGCCGTCGCGCCCGCAACAACAGCAACCGCAATACGTGCCCACCTCGCAGCTGCCCGCGCAGCCGCAGGACAACATCAATATGACCCGCCGTGCCGATTCATCGATGCTGCCGCCGGTCCGCAAAGCGGCCTCGACCGAACCGGTCGCGCGAGGGGACCGGATTCCGCCCGGCGGCCTGAGTATCGGCCGCACCTCGGACAACCAGATCGTGGTGAACGATCCGCTGGCCTCGCGCGCACACGCGAAGCTGTTGTCCTCGCCCGAGGGCCTGGTGATCGAGGACCTCGGTTCGGCCAACGGCACCTTCGTCAACGGGCACCGTCAGCAGCGCTCGGTGCTGCACGAGCGCGACATCGTCACCATCGGCAATATCGACTTCGTCGTCACCCAGGGCGCGTTGGCGCATCGGCAGAAGCCGGTCGCCGAGCAGGGCCTTTCGGTGCACGGAGTCGGGTTCACGGTCGAGAACAACAAACAACTGCTCGTCGATGTGAACATGACGGCGGGGCGCGGGACGTTGACCGCGCTGATCGGGCCGTCGGGCGCGGGCAAGTCGACGCTGTCGAAGCTGATCGCGGGCAACACCCAGCCCTCCGGCGGTGTGGTGACCTTCGAGGGGCGCAACCTGCACGCCGAGTACGAGGCGCTGCGTTCGCGCATCGGCATGGTGCCCCAGGACGACGTGCTGCACCGTCAGCTCACCGTTCGTCAGGCGCTCGGCTTCGCCGCCGAACTGCGGCTGCCGCCCGATACCACCAAGAACGATCGGCAGAAGGTGATCGACGGTGTGCTGCAAGAGCTTTCGCTCACCCAGCATGCCGATACCAGGGTCGACCGACTGTCCGGTGGTCAGCGCAAGCGCGCGTCGGTGGCGATGGAGTTGCTCACCGGTCCGTCGCTGCTGATCCTCGACGAGCCGACCTCGGGCCTCGACCCGGCGCTGGATCGACAGGTCATGCAGATGCTGCGCGAGCTGGCCGACGCCGGTCGCGTGGTGATCGTGGTGACGCACTCGGTCGCCTGCCTGGACATGTGCGACCAGGTGGTGCTGCTGGCTCCCGGTGGGAAGACGGCTTTCGCCGGTCATCCGGGTGGCGTCGGTGCGGCGATGGGGACCAGCGACTGGGCGGAGATCTTCGCCGAGGTCGCGGCCAACCCCGATCAGGCTTTCGCGAAGTATCGGTCCAGGCAGGCGTATGTGCCGCCACCGCCGCCTGCTCAACCGAACCGCGGCAACGTGGGCGCTCCGCCTCAGTCGAACGGCGTGCGTCAGTTCTCGACGCTGATCCGAAGACAGTTGCGGCTGATCTTCGCCGATCGCGGATATTTGGCCTTCCTGGTGGTGTTGCCGTTCATCCTCGGTGCGTTGTCGCTGGTGGTGCCGGGTAGTGACGGGTTCACCGCGGCGCCCCTTGTGCAGCTGCCGGACGGGTCGTTCGGGCGCGCCAGCGGCGGTGAGGCACAGCAGTTGCTGGTGGTGCTCATTCTCGGCGCGTGCTTCATGGGCGCCACGCTCACGGTGCGTGACCTGGTCGGCGAACGGTCGATCTTCCTGCGGGAACGCGCCGTCGGCCTGCTGCCGTCGGCGTATCTGATGGCCAAGATCGTGGTGTTCAGCGTGACCGCGTTCCTGCAGTCGGCGGTGCTGATCGGCATCACCTTCGTCGGCAAGAAGCCGCCGGGCGAGGGTTCGCTGATCCCGAACGGCAGCGTGGAACTGTATTTCGACATCGCGATGACGGCGGTGTGCTGTGTGGTGTTCGGCCTGTTGATGTCGAGCCTGGCCAAGTCCAACGAGCAGGTCATGCCGATGCTCGTGGTGATGATCATGGTGCAGCTGGTGATGGCCGGTGGCCTGATCCCGGTGACCGATCGCGTCGGCCTCGAGCAGGTGTCGTACCTGTTCCCCTCGCGCTGGGGTTACGCGGCGGGCGCGTCGACGGTGGACTTGAAGGAGCTGGTCCTCGGCACGCAGGAGGACGGATTGTGGACCCATTCGGTCGGGATCTGGATTCTCGACATCGTGATGCTCATCGTGATCACCTCGATCCTCGCGCTGTTCACCTGGAGCAGACTGCGACTGAAGAAGTCACAGGCATGAGCGGTCAGCGCCCGGAGGCGGCAGCTCGCGTCACCACGCAGGGCGCCCGAGCATGCCTCGATGTGCACAGCATGATCCGGCAGGTCAGAACCGTTTCGGTGGGCAAGCTGCGCGTGTCTGTCGCCGACCGGGCACACTTGAGCCTGTGACCGTTCGAGTTGGGGCCCTACATCTGGGGTGGGACGTGGTGTCCGTGGCCGCGGGTGGCGGCGCGACCCCGGTCCGGCCGGTACAGGTCGAGGGCACCTATACCCCGCCCGCCTACCTGCTCGCCGATGCCGCGGGCAGGTTGCACACCGCCGGCGTCGACCGGCAGCGACCGGATCTGGGGATGGCGATCGCCGATGTGCGCGACATCCTCGGTCACCCGCAGATCGTGATCGCCGGCGCCACCTGGCCTGCCGAGCTCGTGTTCCGGGCCCGGCTCTACAACCCGCTCGCGGCGATCGGCAAATACCTGCAGGGCAAGCCTCAGTTGGTGGCGCTGCCGTATCCGGACAGCTGGCCCGAGGAGAAGGTCGAGGTGTACGCGGCGCTCGTCGAGCAGCTCGACGTGGTCGTGGAACCGCTGCCGGAAAGCGTCGCGCTCTCCGGGTATGTGCGTGCGCTCGGCCTGGTCTCCCCGCCCAGCGAGCGGCATCGCACCGGCATCGGCGCCACCGGGATCTACTCCGACGGGCGAGCGCTGCTGGTGGTCGCGGTGCACGGCGACGACGAGCAGCCGACCGAATCGACGGAGGTGGCGGTCACCGCCGAGGCGCTGCGCGATGCCCGCACGGCCGACAACGTGGTGATCGAGGCGATGGCCGCGGCCCGTTCGATCGGCGCCGACACCTCGACGGTGTTGCTGGCGGGCAATGTCTGCTTCAACGACGCCCTGCGGTTCGCCTTCCAGAACCATCTCGGCCAGCGTCTGCACGTGGCCGACCATCCGATGCACGCGCTGGTTCTCGGCGCCGCGCATCTGCTGGTGACCGAGCCCGAACTCGACGACGAGGAGGACGACTATCCGGACTCGGGGCATCCCGGTCAGGCAGTCGCCGCCCAGGTCGGGTGGGGTGCGCAACCCACTGCGCCGCCCACGGCCCAGCCACCGGGTCCGGCCGGGTTCGTCGCCGGTCCGCCCGCCGCGCAACCGCCGCGTCCTTCCTCCAGCGCACCCCGGCACGCGCTCGAACACGACGACTCCGACGACGACGACCGCCGCGGCAAACTGCTCGGCAAGGTGAAGAAGGGCTTCTTCGGCGCACCGGCCGTGGTCGGCGCGTTGGCGCTGGTCGCATTCCAGCCCGATCCCGCCGTCGCCACCGCCGCCGAACCGGCGAGCTGCGCCTTCACGCCGTACACGAACACGGTCCCGCGTGAGGGCATCGCGACCGCGCGCGGCGTGCTCGTCGACGACCACGCCTGCGTCACCCCGGGCATCGACACCCTGCGTTACCTCATTCCGGGCCCGGCGCGGGCGACCGATCCGGGACCGCCGGTAGTGATCTAGCCGCACCGTCGATGATCGCCGGTGATCAGCATCGCCCGATTGTGGGTCGGTGATGCGTGGCTGGTATCGTTGCCGGTTGGCGTGTGGAACGTCGAACCGTTCGCGGGTCGACGTCTCCTCGATGTCCTGGGTCTCCACCGGCCGCCAGGACAGCCTCGATCCACACATCAGGGCCGGCAACACCGACGACAGACAGGGAACGACTGTGCCTACGTACAGCCCCAAGGCGGGTGACGTCACCCGCAAGTGGTACGTCATCGACGCCACTGACGTAGTCCTCGGCCGTCTCGCCGTGCAGGCCGCTGGCCTGCTGCGCGGCAAGGGCAAGCCGACCTACGCACCCCACGTCGATGGTGGCGACTTCGTCATCATCATCAACGCGGAAAAGGTTGCCATCTCCGGCAACAAGAAGAACGACAAGCTCATCCACCACCACAGCGGACACCCGGGCGGCCTCAAGTCGCGCACTGTCGGCGAGGTGTTGGCGACCCGTCCCGATCGTCTCGTGGAGAAGGCCGTCAAGGGCATGATCCCGAAGAACAAGCTGGGTAACGCGATCGCGGGCAAGCTGAAGGTCTACGCAGGCCCGAACCACCCCCACGCCGCGCAGCAGCCGGTTCCGTTCGAGATCAAGCAGGTGGCCCAGTGACCGCTCCTGAAGAGTTCGCAGCCGAAGAGTTCGACGCCACCGATGAGGTCGTAGTCGAGATCGTCGAAGACGGCGAAGGCTACGCCGAAGGCGAATACGTCGAAGAAGAGCTGGCTTTCGAGCCGCTCGGCCTCGACCGCCCGGTGCAGACCGTCGGCCGTCGTAAGGAAGCCGTTGTTCGCGTTCGCATGGTGCCCGGTTCGGGCAACTTCGAGCTCAACGGCCGCACCATCGAGGATTACTTCCCGAACAAGGTGCACCAGCAGCTCGTGAAGTCCCCGCTGGTTCTGGTCGAGCGTGTCGAGAACTTCGACATCTTCGCTCGCCTGGTCGGTGGCGGCCCGTCGGGTCAGGCAGGCGCCCTGCGTCTGGCTATCGCCCGCGCGCTGATCGTGGTCACCCCGGACGACCGTCCCGCCCTCAAGCGTGCCGGCTTCCTGACGCGTGACCCGCGTGCCACCGAGCGTAAGAAGTACGGCCTGAAGAAGGCCCGTAAGGCGCCGCAGTACTCGAAGCGCTGATTTACGCACTGTCGACCACCGTCTTCGCTTACTTTGGTTGAGACGGTACGGTCGGCGGAGCACGTGTGCGAGAGCAGGCTTCCAGCACGGCTGGTCGCCTGCTCTCGTGCTGTATTCGGGGACTACTACAGGTAGAGGGTTTTATGGGACGGCTGTTCGGCACAGACGGTGTTCGTGGGCTCGCCAACGAGTCGCTGACCCCGGAACTGGCGATGCGCGTCGCCGCCGCGGCAGCACAGGTGCTCTCGCGCGGCAAGAAGCGTCCGGTCGCGGTGCTCGGTCGCGACCCCCGCGCCAGCGGCGAGATGCTCGAGGCCGCGGTGACCGCGGGCCTGACCTCCGTCGGCGTCGACGTCCTCTCGGTGGGCGTGCTGCCCACCCCGGCCGTGGCCTATCTGACCGGCCTGTACGACGCGTGCTTCGGCGTGATGATCTCCGCCTCGCACAATCCCATGCCCGACAACGGCATCAAGATCTTCGCGGCGGGCGGGCACAAGCTCGACGACGTCATCGAGGCGCGGATCGAAGCCCTGATCGCCGAAGGCGTCACCGTGCGCCCGACCGGCGCGGGCATCGGCCGGGTGCGCGGCGACTACTCCGTCGAGGGCACGCACGAACGCTATGTCGAGCATCTGCTCGAATCCACCGGGCAGGATCTGTCCGGGCTCACCGTCGTTGTCGACTGCGCCCACGGTGCCGCCGCCGAGGTGGCGCCGCAGGTGTACCGGGAGGCGGGCGCGACGGTGATCGCGATCAACGCCGAACCCAACGGGCTCAACATCAATGATGGTTGCGGCTCGACGCATCTGGACAATGTGCGGGCCGCGGTCCTGAAACATGGCGCCGACCTCGGCATCGCGCTCGACGGCGACGCCGATCGTTGCCTCGCGGTGGATGCGGCGGGCGAGACCGTCGACGGTGACGCGATCATGGCCGTGCTCGCGCTGGCGATGCGCGACGCGGGCGAGTTGGTCGACAACACACTGGTCGCGACCGTGATGAGCAACCTCGGTCTGCACATCGCGATGCGCGCTGCCGAGATCACCGTGATCACCGCCGCCGTCGGCGACCGGTACGTACTGGAGGAACTGCGGCGCGGCGGGTTCAGCCTGGGTGGGGAACAGTCCGGCCATGTGGTGTTCCCGCGGTTCGGCACCACCGGTGACGGGGTGCTCACCGGCCTGCGATTGATGGCGCGGATGGCGCAGACCGAGACCACGTTGGCCGCGCTGGCCTCGGTGATGACCACGGTGCCGCAGGTGCTGGTGAACGTCGCGGTGTCCGACAAGGCCGCCGTCGCGGCTGCTCCCGAGGTGCGGGAGGCCGTCGCCGAGGCGGAGCGGATCCTCGGGGAAACCGGCAGGATCCTGTTGCGACCCAGCGGGACCGAGCAGTTGGTGCGGGTGATGGTGGAGGCCACCGATCCGGCACAGGCGCGTCAGCTGGCCGATGATCTAGCGAAACGGGTCGCTGCCGTCTAGTCGCCTGGCGGGTCCGGTGCGCGGCAACTAGTATCGAGATTCGCCGTAAGGACCTGTGTGCCGTGGCGCGTGTGTGCTGCTCGGCGCAGGCGGTTACTGTGGCGCGCAGCATGATTCGAAGGGGGCCGATGATGGTTCCGCCGCCACCTGCCCGCAACTATCAAGACCAGTACCCGTACGAGTACGGCGAAGTCGATCAGCCGCACCGCTGTGGTGGGGCCTGTGGGCGACCGGGATGCCGCGAAGTGCCGCAGGGTTATTCGCCTACGGTCCCGATCCGCGACGAGGGCTACGGCCAGTTCGAGTATGAGCAGGCCGCGAGTACGCGCCCGTTCGCGGCGCCACGGGTGCCACGCTCACGATCGTTCATCGCGGTGGTCGCCGTGCTCGGCGTCACCTGTGGTGCCGGGCTGATCGGGGCCAAGCTCGGTTCCGATATCGACCTGTTCGGTGCCGCCGCACCGGCTGTGGTGCGGTCGTTCTAGAACTGCCCGACGACGAACCCACTGAACAGCACCAGGAAACCGCCGATCTCGCCCACGATCAGCCCGTACATCGCCAGCCGTAGTTCGGCGGGGATCTGCCCGCCGAACTGGTTGGTGGTGTCACGGCGCAGCCCGTGCAGGGCGTAGCTGGCGATCGCGCCGACGAAGAACGCGAGCACGACCAGGTCGGCGGTCAGGTTGACGATCGTCGGCCAGGCGCTGAGCTCGGTGAACACCGCCAGCAGGATCCCCGCGAAGGCGTACATCAGCGCGGCGCGATGGGCGATGTCGACATAGACGTGCGCCGCGCCCGCGATGCGGATGCCGTGGTATTTCCAGATCCCGAGCAACAGGGCGCTCAGGAAGATCACTCCGGTGACGAGCAGCGTGATGCGGGTATCGATGCCCAATGCGTAGTCCATGTGCCTATTCCTCGGTGAGTAGCCCACCGGACATATGCCAACGACGGGTCGCGCGAACAGAATCCAGCATCCGGCGATCATGCGTGACCAGAATCAACGTGCCGGTGAAGGACTCGACCGCCTGCTCGAGCTGTTCGATGGCGGGCAGGTCGAGGTGGTTGGTCGGCTCGTCGAGGACGAGCAGGTTCACCCCGCGTGCCTGGAGTAGGGCCAGTGCCGCGCGGGTGCGTTCGCCGGGGGACAGAGTGTCGCAGGCGCGGGTCACGTGCGGCCCGCGCAGGCCGAACTTGGCCAGTAGCGTGCGGACCTCGGCGTCGGGCCAGTCGGGCATCGCCGCGGCGAAGGTGTCGGCTAGCGCGTCGCCGCCACGGAACAACCCACGGGCCTGGTCGACCTCGCCGATCTCGACCCCGGAACCCAGTGCGGCGGAACCGGAATCGGGTGCGATCTTGCCGAGCAGGAGTCCGAGCAGGGTCGACTTGCCCGACCCGTTGGCGCCGGTGAGCACGATCCGGTCGGCCCAATCGATCTGGGTGGTGATCGGGCCGAGGGTGAACTCGCCGCGCGCGAGGGTGGCGTTGTTGGCCGTCGCGACCACCGCGCCGCTGCGGGGCGCGGCGGCGATCTCCATCCGCAGTTCCCATTCCTTGCGCGGTTCGTCGACCACGTCGAGTCGCTCGATGCGGCGCTGGGTCTGGCGGGCTTTGGCGGCCTGCTTCTCGGTGGATTCCGCGCGGGTTTTGCGGCCCATCTTGTCGGAGTCGTTCTTGCCCTTGCGGCGGGCATTGCGCACACCGTGCTCGAGCCAATTGCGCTGCATCTGCGCGCGCGACTCCAAACCTGCTTTGGTGTCGGCGAATTCGTCGTAGGCCTCGCGGGCATGCTTGCGGGCGATCTCGCGTTCGGCGAGGTAGGCGTCGTAGCCGCCGTCGTAGAAGCCTGTTTGCTGCTGGGCCAGATCGAGTTCGAGGACGCTGTTGACGGCGCGCGCCAAGAACTCTCGATCGTGGCTGATCACCATGAGCGGTACCCGCACGCCGGTGACGAACCGTTCCAGCCGGTCGAGGCCGTCGAGATCGAGGTCGTTGGTGGGCTCGTCGAGCAGCAGGATGTCGAAGCGCGACAACAACACCGAGGCCAGACCCGCCCGGGCCGCCTGACCGCCGGACAGGCCCGTCATCGGGGTGTCGAGGCCACTGGCCAGGCCGTTGGTCAGCCCCAGATCCGCGGCGACCTCTTCGGCGCGCTGATCGAGATCCGCGCCGCCCAATGCCAGCCAATGTTCCAACGCGGGTGAGTAGTCGTCGTCGCCGCCGTCGCCGAGGCGTTCGGCCGCCGCGTCCATCACCTGCTGGGCGTGCGCGACTCCGGTTCGGCGCGAGAGGAATTCGAGCACCGTCTCGCCCTCGATACGCTCCGGTTCCTGCGTCAGATAGCCGACGGTCGCGTCGGGCGGGCTCAACGCGATGGTGCCCTCGCCCGGCTCGCGCTCGGCCAGCATCCGCAGCAGCGTCGACTTGCCCGCGCCGTTCACCCCGACCAGCCCGATCACATCGCCGGGGGCGAGAGTGAAATCGAGGTCGGCGAACAGGGTCCGTTCGGCGTGCCCCGCGGACAGGCCGCTGGCGTGCAATGTCGTGCTCACCTCGACAATTGTGCCCGTCTCGGGGTCTGACCCTGAGGTCGGGGCCTGTCGAAATCAGGGTGCGGATAGGTCTGTGGACCGATGCGGGTGGGGGTGTTCGGTAGGCACAGTGGAGATATCACCGCTCCACAGGAAGGCAACATCATGACCGCCCCCGCCCGCCGCATCACCCGCTCGACCAGCAACAAGTGGATCGCAGGCGTCTGCGGTGGCCTCGCCGAACGCTACGGCTGGAACCCCAATGTCGTCCGCCTGGTCTTCGTCGTCTCCTGCCTGCTGCCCGGCCCACAGTTCCTGATCTACCTGGCGATGTGGATCCTCATCCCGAACAAGTAGCCCCGAACCTCCCGGCGCCCGCTCGCGGATGACAAGATGGTGGCAACCCCGCCACGTCGTCATCCGCGAGTTTTCCGTTGGAGGAGCAGTCATGGTCACCTCGGGTGAGTTCCCCGGCCTCGGCCTACCCGACATCGACGCCCACTCGTCACTGGGCGGCCTCGGCCCCGTAGAACTGAACAACCCATCCCTCGACCTCGACCACGACGGCGTCGTCGATTCCCTCTCCACCGGCGACGCCGACTCGACCAGCATCTGGTCCGACTACGACCACGACGGGCTGGCCGACCACGTCACCGTCGTGGAGGAGGACGGTGACTACGCCGCCTGGGAGTACCACCGTCATCCCGACGGCACGTCGGAGTGGCGGAGGACGGATCAGGGGAACCTGGAGAAGTAGCGCACGAGGGTGTCGCTGTGATCGAATCCGAGCACAGCGGCATTCGTCGTGTGATCGTGGAACCGATCCGGGTCTTGGCGCGTCCAAGAAGACAGGGAGTCTTCCGGGACGCTGGGGGACGGCAACGGGATCCGGAACGGAGGGGACGCTATGGGGTACTCGAACACGCTGGGCGTGCAGACGGGTGAACTCGGGCAGTTGGGCAACGATTTGAAGATGTCGGGCGGTGCGGTCAAGGACACCGTGAAACGCATCTCCGACAACAAGTTCGGCTCGGGTGATGCGGGGAAGAACTACGCCGCCGAGGGGAAGACCGTCACAGCAGGCCTCGATGTCGCGATCGCGTGGCTGAACAACTGGAGCTCGGCTACCACGGCGATCGGCGACGCGATCGGCGCCTCGTCGATTGCCTACTCCAACACCGATGCCGAAAACGCCAAGCAGACCAACAAGGCAGGGCAGGCGCTGTAGTGAGTGACGCAGGACATGTGGGAGCCGACCGATGACGGTGTTGAGCAGCCCCGTAGAGGGCATACGCGGACAGAACGTCGATTCGCTCCTCGACGATGGTGCATCGGGGCTGCAGTACTTCATCCAGTTGCTCCCCAGATACAACAAGGCGTTCGGCGACTGCAGTCATACCGAAGCCAAGATCTGCGCGGAGTACGACGAACAGCGCGGTATGAATCTGGACAAGCTGGCTGACACTGCCGAAGCCCTCTACAACGCACTGCAGGTATCCGATACGCAATGGGGTGTGCAGCAGGCGCTTTCGCAGAAGATGTCCACGGTGTGGAGCAGCGGTGCGGCGGCCGAGGCCGCAGCGACGATGCTCGGACAACAGCTGGCGCTGGCTACCGAGGACCGCACGAAATTGACCACGGCGGTGGAAGCGTTCGCCACCGCGACGACCAAATTGCGGGGGCTGGTCACCAGTAAGAAGGATTGGGTCAAGGCGCTGGTCACCGGTAATCAGGTGTTGGTCGGCGGAAAGACCATCAGCGACATCGACGAGATGATCGAGGAAACAGATGTCGTCGATGTCGGGACGATCGGCGTCGGCATCGTTGCAATGGCCGTTCCAGGCTTGGGTTCTGCCTATATCGGAAAGACGGCTTACGACAAGCAGCAAGCCGAAGCGTGGTTGAGAGATGTCTTCAAACCGGACTTCGACAACAAGCTGGCGAACTTCCTCTCCCTGTGCTCCAACACCGATGACACCGTCAAGCTGGCGTACGGGGTGCTGACGACCGCGACCAACGCGCTCGACAGCGGGGCGTATCCGCGACCGGCAGGCACCGTTACCACCGATAACAAAGGTGACGGGACCACTCCAGCAGGGACCACGCCGTCCGGGACGACCCCTGCGTCGACGACGCCGACGACGACAACGCCGTCTACGACAACACCGACGACGACAACGCCCACGACGACAACGCCGTCCACGACTACCGACGACACGCTCAGCGAGATCGTCAGCACCGTCACCGACGCCGCCACGGACCTGTTGACGACAGCTGCCGGCACGCTCAGCGAGAACATGGACACCATCACGTCTTCGATCTCCGAAGGCATCGAGAATGCGGTCGGCCAGCTGGAAGCTGTGTTCGACCAGGATGCCGATGACGACGGGGTGCCGGATGTCATCGACGGCAAGTCGGCGGAGTTCGACTTGGCCGGCAACAACGTCAAGGTCGAGATGGGCGAGGACGGCAACCTGAAGATGGTCGTCACCGGAGCCGACGGTCAGTCCACCGAATACGGCGTGACGATCGGCGCCGACGGTCAGCCGGTCATCACGACCGAGAGTGGCGAACCCGTAGGCGAGGGCGAACCCACCGGTGAAGACGCTGCGACCGAAGAAGGTGTCATCGGTGATGGGACGCCGAGCTCCGGCTCAGGAACCGCAGAGGAGGGTGGCACGCCTGCGTCGAGCACGCCGAGTATTCCGGGTGCAACCAAGCGCGAAGACGACGGTGAGCATTACTCGCAGCCGCTGCCTGCCGGTGATGCCGAAGAGCCGGTCGACACCGGCGCAGTCCTGGCAGAGGCAGGTCCGCTGTGATCGTCCGCTCATCATGTGAGGAGCCCAGCTCATGAACTATGTCCTCGAACTCGAGCAGATTTTCGACGAGCACGCTCGGCGCACGGCGATCCTGCATCAGGAACTCGACGCGATCAACCGTGCCACCGCCGATCGAGACCGAGACCATGCCGAACGTACTGCCGCCGGTCTGGAGCGGGTGCTCGCGCAGGCGGAGGAAGACGAGAAGGCGAGGGTCGCAGCCGAACAGCGCCAGGCCGAACTGAACCGCCTCGAAGCAGAGGCGCAGGAACAGCGCGACGCCATTGCTCGCGCGGCGGCAGCGCGGCGTGCGAACGATGTCGTCGCGCCATATGACGACGACGATCCCGAAGCCGAGTACTACCAGCGCAAGAGCTGGCTGGTCTGAATCGTCAGCGCGACGCCGAATACGGCGGTGATCGCGCCGGGCTGACGCGGCCCGGAGGCTTTTAGCCGCGGATCAGCTTGGCGACCGTGCCGATGGACAACTTCGGCGCCTCGACTTCGACCTCGGCGTGCGGGTCGACCACCTTCGTGTGCGGGATCTCGCCTTCCGGGTCGGCGAAATCCGCGTACTTCTTGTCGGCGAGGACCGTGGCGAGGAGGTAGCCGGTGACCAGGGCTCGGGTGGTTTTGTCGGTTTTGTGTTCGTAGCGGCCCGCGCCGAGGGCGGCGAAGAGGCGGCGGCCTTCGATGATGCCGTTGTGGGAGGCGCCGTTGATGGTGCGCAGGATCGACGGGCCGGACCAGGCGGCGGCCAGGGCGCGGGCGTTGGAGCTGACCGAGTCGAGGTCGTCGCCGGTCAGGATCAGGCCGGGCGTGTCGAGTTCGGGGGCGATGTTCTCCGCGACGGGGGAGGTGGGGGCGGGGAAGAGCGCCACTACGGCGGCTACCCGGCGTTGAGCCGCGGCGATCACGGCGGCGCCTGCTCCCATGCCGTGACCGGCGAGGGCGAGGCGGTCGGGGTGGACGCTGATGGTGCCGTCACCGAGGCGGACCTTGGTGACGATGTCGAGCGTGGTGAGCAAGTCGGTGCCGAGGTCCAGATGTGACGGGATCGGGCCGCGCTCGGTGTCGGGCGCGGCGACCACGAAACCCCACGATGCGATGTGTTCGAGCAGGCTCTTGTAGTTCTCGGCGCTGGTCAGCCAGCCGTGCGCGAACGCGACGGCGGGCAGGTTCAGTCCGGACTCGGGTGTGTACACCACACCCGGCTGACCTGCGATCCCTAGGTTCCCGCGCAGCACCCGGTGAGGGCCGCGCATGGACAGGGTGCTCAGGAGCGATTTTGCAGACACCGACACGGCGAGAAGAGTATCCGATCAGTAGGGTGGGGGACCATGTGCGGAATCGTGGGCTACGTCGGATACCGGGATGCGCTCGGCGTTGTCGTCGACGCGCTGCGGCGTATGGAGTATCGCGGATACGACTCGGCGGGGGTCGCGATCCTCGACGGAAACGGCGCTCTCGCGGTCGAACGTAAGGCCGGGCGGCTGGCCAATCTGGAAGCCGAACTGGGCGAGGCGGGGACCGAGCGTTTCGCCGGGTCGACCGGTATGGGACACACCCGCTGGGCCACCCACGGCGCGCCCACCGACCGCAACGCGCACCCGCACCGCGACGTCTCCGGCAAGCTCGCCGTGGTCCACAACGGCATCATCGAGAACTTCGCGCCGCTGCGCCGCGAACTGGAGGAATCGGGCGCGGAGCTGCTCAGCGACACCGATACCGAGGTCACGGTGCATCTGGTGTCGCGCGCCTACGCCGAAGGCCCGACCGCCGGCGACTTCACCGCGAGTGTGCACGCCGTGCTGCAGCGCCTCGAAGGCGCGTTCACGCTGGTGTTCACCCATGCCGATCATCCCGGCACGATCGTCGCGGCCCGCCGGTCGACGCCGCTGGTCGTCGGGGTCGGAGAGGGCGAGATGTTCATCGCCTCCGACGTCACCGCGTTCATCGAGCACACCCGCGAGGCGGTCGAGCTCGGGCAGAACCAGGCCGTGGTGATCACCAACGACGGCTACAAGGTCACCGACTTCGCGGGCAATACCGACGGGGTGGTCAGCCGACCGTTCACCATCGACTGGGACCTCGCCGCCGCCGAGAAGGGCGGCCACGACTACTTCATGCTCAAGGAGATCGAGGAGCAGCCCACCGCCGTCGCCGACACCCTGTTGGGGCATTTCGTCGTCGACGAGAAGGGCGGCCGGATCGTCCTCGACGAACAGCGCCTCGCCGACCAGGAGTTGCGCGAGTTCGACAAGGTTTTCGTCGTCGCCTGCGGCAGTTCGTATCACGCGGGACTGCTCGCCAAGTACGCGATCGAGCACTGGACCCGGGTACCGGTGGAGGTGGAACTCGCCAGCGAATTCCGCTACCGCGACCCGGTTCTGGACCGGTCGACGCTGGTGGTGGCGATTTCGCAGTCCGGTGAAACCGCCGACACCCTCGAGGCGGTGCGTCACGCCAAGGAGCAGAAGGCGCGCGTGCTGGCCATCTGCAACACCAACGGGGCGCAGATTCCGCGCGAATCCGACGCGGTGATCTACACGCGGACCGGGCCAGAGATCGGCGTCGCGTCGACCAAGGCCTTCCTGGCGCAGGTCGCCGCCAACTATCTGGTGGGTCTGGCGCTGGCCCAGGCGCGCGGAACCAAGTACCCCGACGAGGTGGCTCGCGAGTTCGCCGAGCTCGAGTCGATGCCCAAGCTGATCTCGCGCGTGCTCGAAACCGCGCCACAGGTGCGGGCCATCGCGCGCGAGCTGGCGCATGTGCCGACGGTGCTGTTCCTCGGTCGCCATGTGGGCTATCCCGTGGCGCTGGAGGGTGCGCTCAAGCTCAAGGAACTGGCCTACATGCACGCCGAGGGGTTCGCCGCGGGCGAGCTCAAGCACGGGCCGATCGCGCTGATCGAAGAAGGTCTGCCGGTGATCGTGGTGATGCCGTCGCCGAAGGGGCGCGCGGTGCTGCATTCCAAGCTGCTCAGCAACATTCGCGAGATCCAGGCGCGCGGGGCCCGCACGATCGTGATCGCCGAAGAGGGCGACGACACGGTGCGTCCGTTCGCCGACGACCTGATCGAGATCCCGGCGGCGCCGACGCTGTACCAGCCGTTGCTGTCCACGGTGCCCTTGCAGATCTTCGCCGCCGAGGTGGCGCAGACGCTGGGCTACGACGTGGACAAGCCCCGCAACCTGGCCAAGTCGGTCACCGTCGAATAAGGCATCGAGCCGGCCTCATCGTGAGGCCGGCACGCTCACTTGACCGTGATGGAGCCGCGCATGTCCGGGTGCAGGGTGCACAGGTAGCGGTAGGTGCCTGGTTGGGTGAAGGTGTAGGACCATTCGCCCTTGTCGATGATGGGGCTGTTGAGACCCATCGCCTTGTCGCCGATGCCCTGCACGTTGTGGGGGACCTTGTCGGAGAACTTCCAGGTGACCGTCTCGCCGACCTTGATGGTGGCGTCGGCGGGGGCGTACTTCATGCCGCCGACCTCGACCGTGAGGTTGGTGGGTGGGTGTTGTTGGGTGCTGGTCGTGGTGGTGACCGGGCGGGGTTTGCGGGTTGTGGTGGTGGCGGCGTTTCCGGAGTCGCCGGAACAGCCGGCGGACAACAGGGCGGCGGCCACGACGAATCCGGCGACAAACCGGGCGGACGCGGCGCGGTGACGAACCATCGACATGGGTGTGGAGCGTAGTCTGCGAGCGATCCTGGGCCGGTCGGCGGCCCGTTTCGGGCAGCTGGGAGGCGACTATGTCGGATCGGCGTGGCTACTACACCGTCGACGAGGTTCGGGCCGCGGAAGCCGAGCTGTTCACGCGGGTGCCCGCGGGTACGCCGATGCGCCGGGCGGCGTTCGGGCTGGCGGGGGTGGTCGTCGACGAATTGCGTTCGCGAACCGGGGGAGTGGTCGGGCGGGCAGTGGGGTTGCTCGTCGGGTCCGGGGACAACGGCGGGGATGCGTTGTGGGCGGGGGTCTTTCTGCGGCGGCGGGGTGTTCGGGTAACGGCCGTTCTGTTGAATCCTGAACGGGCGCATGAAGAAGGGCTTACCGCCCTGCGGGCGGCCGGGGGGCGGGTGGTCGACCGGCTCGATTCGGTTGATCTGGTGATCGATGGGATCGTGGGGATCTCCGGGCGAGGCCCGTTGCGACCGGGTGCAGTGGAAGTAGTTGCAGCCCTGAATGTTCCGATCATCTCGGTCGATTTGCCCAGTGGGGTCGATCCTGAGACGGGCGCGGTGGACGGGCCGGCGGTGACGGCGGAGGTGACGGTTGCGTTCGGCGCCTATAAGCCGGTGCATGCGTTGGCGGTGCCGCGCTGTGGGCGAATTGTGTTGGTGCCGATCGGATTGCGACTTCCGGAGGCTGGTTTGGCGCAGCTGGATCCGGCGGCGGTGGGGGCGGGTTGGCCGGTGCCGGGGCCCGCTGATGACAAATACAGTCAAGGGGTGACGGGGGTCTGTGCGGGGAGTGCGAAGTATCCGGGGGCGGGGGTGTTGTGTACGGGGGCGGCGGTGGCGGCTACGTCCGGGATGGTTCGGTATGTGGGCTCCGATGCCGAGGTATTGGAGAAGTTCCCCGAAGTTGTCGCCAGCTCGTCGATCTCGGAGACGGGGCGGGTGCAGGCCTGGGTGGTCGGGCCGGGTGGTGGTACCGATTCGGGGGCTCGGGATCGGTTGGCTGAGGTGCTGGGTTCTGATCTGCCGGTATTGGTGGATGCAGATGGTCTGACGATTCTCTCCGAGGAACCGGGGCTGGTTCGGGGGCGTGCTGCTCCCACGGTGCTCACGCCGCACGCGGGGGAATTCGCTCGGTTGACCGGGTCTGCGGTGGGGGGTGATCGCGTCGGCGCGGTGCGGGGGCTGGCCGAGGACTGGGGTGTGACGGTGTTGCTCAAGGGGCGGGCGACGATCATCGCGTCGCCTGGGAAAGCGACGCTGGTCAATGACGCGGGTGGGGATTGGGCTGCTACGCCGGGGTCGGGGGATGTGCTGTCGGGGATTATCGGGGCGTTGCTCGCTGCGGGGCGTGAGGCGGGGTGGGCTGCTGCCGCGGGGGCTCGGGTTCACGCGTTGGCCGCCGATTTGGCTGCCTATGGGGGCCAGGAAGCGGGGGCGCCCATCTCCGCGATGCCTCTGCTCGGCCATGTTCGGGGGGCTGTGCGGGTGTTGCGGGAGATCGGTGGTGGTTCTGCGGAGCGTGGCGGGGGTATGGCCCAGGTATGAGGTATTCGGTGGGTCCTGGCACGATCGGGGGTGTGAATGCGCAAGTGGAGACGGTCGTCGACTTGGATGCCATTGCTCATAACGTGCGGGTGTTGCGGGAGTACGCGCAGGGGGCCGCTGTGATGGTGGTGGTCAAGGCCGACGGGTACAACCATGGGGCAGTCGAGGTGGCTCGGGCGGCGTTGGGGGCGGGGGCTCGGGAGCTCGGGGTGACCACTGTCGGTGAGGGGCTGGCCCTGCGAGCGGCGGGGATCACAGCTCCTGTTCTCTGCTGGCTCAATACGGTTGACGCCGACTACGCGGGTGCCATCGCGGGAGACCTCGAGATCGGGGTGTCCTCGCTTGCCCAGTTGCGGGCGGTGGAGCGGGCCGCGCTGGTGGTGGGCCAGACCGCGACGGTGACGGTGAAGGTCGATACGGGGCTCAATCGCAACGGGGTGTCGGTGACGGAGTATCCGCAGCTCTTGCAGGCTCTGCGGGGGCTCGTCGACGGACAGGTGGTGCGGTTGCGGGCGATCTTCTCCCACCTCGCGCATGCCGACGAGCCGGGTCATCCGATGGTGGATCAGCAGCGGGAACGGTTCATCGAGGCGATCGCGCTGGCCAAGGAACACGGGCTCGAACCCGAGCTCGTGCATCTGTCGAACTCGGCGGCCACGCTGACCAGGCCCGATCTGCGTTTCGACATGGTCAGGCCGGGCATCTCGGTGTACGGCCTCTCGCCCATCCCGGAGCTCGGGCAATTCGGATTGAAGCCGGCGATGACCTTTCAGGCGGAGGTCGCGCTGGTGAAGCAGGTGGCGGCAGGGGAGGGCGTGTCCTACGGGCATCGGTGGATCGCGCCGCGCGACACGACGGTCGCCCTCGTGCCCGCGGGGTATGCCGACGGTGTATTCCGGTCGCTGAGTGGGCGTTTCGAGGTGTGGTTGGGCGGGGCGCGACACCGTAATGTCGGGCGGGTGTGCATGGACCAGTTCATGGTTGACCTCGGCGACAACGCGGGTGGAGTGCGCGAGGGCGACCGCGCGGTGCTGTTCGGCGGCGGCGCGGGACAGCCACACGCGCTCGACTGGGCGCGGGCGCTGGACACCATCGACTACGAGGTCGTCTGCGCGCCGCGTGGTCGCGTGGTCCGCCGCTACGTGGGGACGGGCCGATGACCCGGCGCACGGTGATCCGTCGCGGCGGCTTGGCGACCGCGGGGCTGCTCGCGGGGCTCGCCATCGCTCACACCTTGCGCCAGATCGGCGCCCGGGTGAGGTGGCCTGCCGAACGCGACGAATACCGCGACGAGAACTTCGCCCTGATCGACGAGGACGAACCGGGGTCGGTGCTCGCCGACGACGGCGTATCGCTGGCCACCCGCACCTACGGTGACGATTCCGCCGAGGTCACGATCGTTTTCGTGCACGGATTCTGCAACAGCATGGAGTCGTTCCACTTCCAGCGCCGTGATCTCGCGCAGCAGTGGGGATCGCGGCTGCGGATGGTCTTCTTCGACCTGCGCGGACACGGACGCTCCGGCACGCCGACCACCGACAGCTGCACGGTCGCCCAACTCGGTCACGACGTCGCCACCGTCATCCGCGAGTGCGCGCCGAAGGGGCCGGTGGTGCTGGTCGGTCATTCGCTCGGCGGAATGGCGGTGCTCGCGGCGGCCGCGCAGTTCCCCGAGCTGTTCGCGACCCGGGTGCGCGCGGTCGGGCTGCTGAGTACCGCGGCTGCGGAGGTGACCGCGACCGGGATCTCGCAACTGATCCGGCATCCCGCGGTCGACGGCTTCCGGCTGGCGGTGCGAACGGCGCCGACGCTGGTGCAGTTCAGCCGCAGTGCGAGCAAGCACGTGGTGACGCCGATCCTGCACGTCAGCTCCTTCCACGGCCCGGTGAGTCCGACGCTGTCGCGATTCACCACGATGATGATCGACCGCACCCCGGTCGGCACCATCGAGAAATTCCTGAAAGCGATTGAGCTGCACGATGAATCGGCCGCATTGCCGGTCCTCGGCGACATGCCGGTGCTGATTCTCGGCGGCGCGCACGACGTGGTGATCCCATTCCGCAACTCCCGCGAATTGGCGGCGGAACTGCCGAGCAGCGAACTGGTTCGAATCGGTGAGGCGGCGCACATGCCGCACCTGCAGTTCCCCGAGGTGAGCCTGGCCGCACTCGATCGGCTGCTGGCCCGCGCGGGGATCACCGACACGCGCGGCGAGGAGGCTGTCGGTGGCTGACCCGCACCAGCGTGTGCTCGACACGGTCGAGGACACCGAAGCGTTCGGCCGCGAACTGGCGGCCACCCTGCGCCCGGGTGACCTGGTCGTTCTCGACGGCCCGCTCGGCGCCGGTAAAACCGCGCTGACCAGAGGAATCGCCGCCGGACTCGGTGTCGCGGGCCGGGTCAGCTCGCCGACGTTCATCATCGCGCGAGCGCACAAGGCCGGGGTGCGCCCGGACGGCACGCCCGGGGTGGCGATGGTTCATGTCGATGCCTATCGGCTCGCCGGCGACCTCGACGAACTGGACTCGCTCGACCTCGACACCGACCTGCACCACGCGGTCGTCGTCGTGGAATGGGGCAAGGGGGTGGTCGAACACCTCGCCGACCGGCACTTGCGAGTGCAACTCGCCCGGGAGCCGGAATCCGATGTGCGCACGGCGATCTGGGAATGGATCGAATAACGCGCGATCACGCGCGCACCGGTGCGCGCCGAGCGCCGATACCACCCGGTATTGTTGAGACAATCATGCTCGTACTAGCAGTCGACACCGCGACACCCGCCGTTACAGCGGGATTGGTGCACCTGTCACCTGCCGTTGAACCCGGCACCCGGCCCGCCGTGGCGACGCTCGCTGCCCGGGTGAAGGTCGACGCCCGCGCGCACGCCGAGGTCCTCACCCCGCAGATCCTGGAATGCCTGGCCGAAGCGGGGGTGAGCCGCGGTGAGCTCGACGCGGTCGTCGTCGGGCTGGGACCGGGACCGTTCACCGGGCTACGCGTCGGGATGGCCACCGCGGCCGCCTTCGGCGACGCGCTGGGGCTACCCGTGCACGGGGTGTGCAGTCTCGACGCGATCGCCGCCGACACCTTCGGTGAGAAGCGCGATCCCGGCGAACTGCTGGTGGTCACCGATGCGCGCAGGCGCGAGGTGTACTGGGCCAAGTATCTGAACGGGGCGCGGGTGGCCGGTCCCGAGGTGAACAAGGCCGCCGACGTGCCGGTGGGTGAGGCCTCGGCCGTCGCCGGGTCGGCCGCGCACGTCGACTATTTCGATCTACCGGTGCTGCCCAGCGAGACGCCGTCGCCTGCCGGGCTGGTCACCGTCGCCGCGCCCGCGCTCTTGGCCGGAGACGTGCCGGAAGCGCTGGTGCCGCTGTATCTGCGTAGGCCCGATGCGGTGGAGAACAGCTTCCGCACCCTCGACCGAACCGGGGCGTGATGCCGTGACCGATTACCTGATCGCTCCCATGACGCTGCCCGATATCGACCGCTGCGTCGAACTGGAGCACCTGCTGTTCCCCGAGGACGACCCGTGGCAAGCGGTGTCGTTCCGGTCCGAGCTGGCGGGTGGGCACAACCGCTACATCACCGCGCGCGATGCCGCCGGGGTGATGGTCGGCTACGCGGGCATCGCGCTGCTCGGTGACGATGCCCATCCCGAGGCCGAGGTGCACACGATCGGTGTCGACCCGCGATGCCATCGGGGTGGCATCGGCACGCTGCTGCTCGAAGCGCTGCTGGCCACGGCTGCCGAACGTGGCGGGCCGGTGTTCCTCGAGGTGCGTACCGACAACGCGCCCGCCATCGCGATGTACGCCAAGCACGGTTTTCACATCATCGGGCTGCGCAAGAACTACTACCACCCCAGCGGCGCCGACGCGTACACGATGCGGCGTCCGGAACTGACCGCCGCGGCCGACGAGTGGGCCGCGCGCGGTCGGCAGGACGAGGTGTTGTCGTGATCGTCATGGGGATCGAGAGCTCGTGCGACGAAACGGGAGTCGGCATCGTGCGCCGTCATTCCGACGGCTCCGTCGAACTGCTCGCCGACGAGGTCGCCTCCAGCGTCGACCAGCACGCGCGCTTCGGTGGCGTGGTGCCCGAGATCGCCTCGCGCGCCCATCTCGAGGCGATCGTGCCCGCGATGCGTCGTGCGCTCGCGACCGCGGGAATCAGCAAGCCCGACGCGCTCGCCGTCACCATCGGGCCGGGATTGGCCGGTGCGCTGCTGGTGGGGGTGGCCGCGGCCAAGGCCTACGCGGCGGCGTGGGATGTGCCTTTCTACGCGCTCAACCATCTCGGTGGGCACGTGGCGGTCGATACGCTCGAGCACGGGCCGATGCCGCCCGCGGTGGCGCTGCTGGTCTCCGGTGGACACACGCATCTGCTGCAGGTCACGGATCTGGGTGAGCCGATCACCGAGCTCGGCAGCACTGTCGACGATGCCGCGGGGGAGGCGTTCGACAAGGTCGCGCGACTGCTCGGTCTCGGCTATCCCGGCGGGCCTGCCCTCGACGCTGCCGCCGCCTCGGGCGACGCACGCGCGATCGCCTTTCCTCGCGGCATGACCGGGCCCCGTGACGCGCGCTACGACTTCTCCTTCTCCGGCCTCAAGACCGCGGTGGCCCGCTACGTCGAGGCCGCGCAGCGTCAGGGCATCACGGCCGACCAGCTGCCCATTCCCGATATCGCCGCGTCCTTCCAGGAGGCGGTGGCGGACGTGCTGACGATGAAGGCGGTGCGCGCGGCGAAAGATGTCGGTGTCGACACGATCGTGCTCGGGGGCGGCGCCACCGCCAACTCGCGCATTCGATCACTCGCCGAAGAGCGTTGTGCGGCGGCGGGTTTGACGCTTCGCGTGCCGAAGCCGCGGCTGTGTACGGACAACGGTGTGATGATCGCGGCGCTGGGGGCGCATGTGATCGCGGCGGGTGCGCTGCCCGCTGAACTGACTGTCGCCACAGATCCGGGGCTGCCGGTCTCGGTGAGCGCCCTGCGCGGCTAGCGGCCGTCCTGGCCGTCCGTACGGCCCCCATGGAGGACCGTCGCCTCGGCTCGTCAATCGGTCGGTGGTGAGGGGATCTCGTCTGTCGTTGTCGTCGACGGGATCGGGAGGGTGCTGTTGGCGGGCGCCTGCGTGGGAGAGGTGTTGGGGGTGGAGGGGCGTTGTTGCCCGCCGCCGGTGGAGGAGCCGCTGTCCATCTGACCGAGGGGGGACTCGGGGTAGGGGATCTGCGGCAGGTTCGGGTCGGGGCGCAGGGTGGGCGCCGTTGTCGAGGTGGGCGCGGACGGGGTGGTGGCGTTCGCGCTCGTCGACGGTGCCCCGGTCGTGGCCTTGGGCGATTCGGGGGCGGGTGGGGCAACGGTGGCGCCGGTGCGTTCGGTGCTCTCCCGATTGGCGGGGGCGGGTGCCGGGGAGGGCGTCACCGGTGAGGGGGATTGACGCACGGTGCTGCTCGTACCGGCCGGCGTGACATCGGGGGTGTCGGGCGTGACGGCTTGCACGCCGTAACCGATCACCAGGCCGACCACCACCACCGCGCCGACGAGGGTGCCGACGACCTTGGCGAAGGTGCCGCTCGGTGCGTCGGAGTTCATGCCGCCCGACAGTCCGGACGGCGCCGCGGCATCGGCGACCAGCGCGGCGCCCTTGGCGATCACGGCCTCGGGGTCGGGCACGGTGAGTACGGGCACGTCGAGGCGCGAGGCGAGAATGTCGATGACGCACGGGATATTGGCGCACCCGCCGATCACGGCGACCGCGTCGGGATACTTCGGCGCCCGGGTGAACACCGACGACGAGAAGAGCGCGATATTGCGCAGCAGGCCGCCGATGAGCTCCTCGAAATCAGGGCGGGTGAGCTCGAGCCCCTGTCCCGCGACATGATCGATGGTGACGACGGGCGCCTGCGACAGGTGTTCCTTGGCGGCACGGCCACGGTTGGTCAGTGTGGTGCGGTTGGGCCGGGTGCCGCGACGGGCGTAGTGCAGGTCCACCAGGTGGTGGTAGATCAGCTCGTCGATCGCGTTGCCGCTCAGCGTCGGCGTGCGTTCGGAGTGCAGGACCACGCTTTCGACGTGATCGGCCACGGTGACGGTGAGTCCGGTTGCCCCCAGGTCGATCACGGCGACGGTGGGGTAGCGGTCGAGCAGTCCGGTGTGGCGCAGGTAGGCGAGGGCGGCGGCGCCCTCGGTGACCAACCGCAGATCGCGGTGGCGAGCGCACGCGGCCCGAATGGCCTGTGCCTGTTCCTTGTTGCGGTAGGCGACGGCGACGCTGGTCGGACGCGAGCGGGTCGACTCGACCCGCCGGTGGCTGCCGGAATAGCGGCCGAGCGGTTCGCCCGCCATCGCGGCCTGCGACACCGGTAGCTGGGTGGTCATCAACTCGATCGAGGACGCCACGAGATCGCCGAGGTCGGAATGTGCCTCATCCGCGGAAACGACCCGGTAATCGAAACTCTGCTCGCCGGCCGGCCCCGTCGCGACCAGTGCCGAGCACACCACCTCGTTCCCGGCCGAGATACCGAGGGATGTTCGCATGTTCACCTCCCTTCAAGCCGATGGTGCTCTCCGAGCGGATGGCGCCTTTCCTGTGCTATGTCACAGCCTGTTATGCGAACGTTACAGATTGTGGCAGGCGATGTGAAGATCACTGGCCAGTGTGGGCGTGTCGAGAATGCGAGGTCGGCAGAACCCGACCTTGAGTGCTGGCACTCTCACGTATAGAGTGCTAGTCGGCACTGTGTAGCTGTACTTGTGCCAGTCGACTTCTGGGCTTCGGCTCCGGCACCCGCGACGACGGGGCTGTGCGCAGGGTCGCGAGCTGACCGAAACCCGGCCTGGGACACCAGTTCCGGACAACCGAATTTCCCCTGAAAGTGGAGGGCTCAACGTGGCGAGCGTGAACATCAAGCCGCTCGAGGACAAGATCCTCGTCCAGGCCAACGAGGCCGAGACGACGACGGCCTCCGGCCTGGTCATCCCGGACACGGCCAAGGAGAAGCCCCAGGAGGGCACCGTCATCGCCGTCGGCGCGGGTCGCGTCACCGACAAGGGTGACCGCATCCCGGTCGATGTCAAAGAAGGCGACGTCGTCATCTACAGCAAGTACGGCGGCACCGAGATCAAGTACCAGGGTGGGGAATACCTCATCCTCTCGGCGCGCGACATCCTGGCCGTCGTCACCAAGTAAGGCCAACGCCGCATCAGCGTTCCGCCCCGGCGTCTTCACAGGCCCGGGGCGGATTGCGTTCACAAACAGGAGCTGAATCCTCTTATGCCCAAGCAGATCGAGTTCGACGAAAAGGCTCGCCGGGCTCTGGAACGCGGTGTCGACAAGCTGGCCGACGCCGTCAAGGTGACCCTCGGCCCCCGTGGCCGGCATGTGGTGCTGGCCAAGGCTTTCGGTGGCCCGACCGTCACCAACGACGGTGTCACCATCGCGCGTGAGATCGACCTCGAGGACCCCTTCGAGAACCTCGGCGCACAGCTCGTCAAGAGCGTCGCCACCAAGACCAACGATGTCGCGGGCGACGGTACGACCACCGCCACCGTGCTGGCCCAGGCCTTCGTGCGCGGCGGCCTGAAGAACGTCGCCGCGGGCGCCAACCCGATCACCCTCGGCCAGGGCATCGCCGCTGCCGCCGAGAAGGTGTCGGAGGTGCTGCTCGCGCTGGCCACTCCCGTCTCCGGCGAGAAGGCCATCGCCCAGGTCGCCACCGTTTCCTCACGTGACGAGGAAATCGGCGAGATGGTCGGCAAGGCGCTCACCACGGTCGGCAAGGACGGCGTCGTGACGGTCGAGGAGTCCTCGACCACGAACACCGAACTCGTCATCACCGAAGGCGTGCAGTTCGACAAGGGCTACCTCTCGCCCTACTTCCAGACCGATCCCGAGACCCAGCAGGCCGTGCTCGAGGACACTTACGTCCTGCTGCACCGCGACAAGATCAGCTCGCTGCCCGATCTGCTGCCGCTGCTCGAGAAGATCGCCGAGTCCGGCAAGGCCGTGCTGATCGTGGCCGAGGACGTCGACGGCGAAGCGCTGTCGACCCTGGTGGTCAACTCGATCCGCAAGACGATCAAGGCCGTCGCCGTGAAGGCGCCGTTCTTCGGTGACCGTCGCAAGGCGTTCCTCGACGACCTGGCCGTCGTCACCGGTGGCACCGTGATCAACCCCGATCTCGGCGTCACCCTGCGCGAGGCCACCATCGAGCAGCTGGGTCAGGCGCGTCGCGTCGTCGTCACCAAGGACGAGACCGTGCTGATCGACGGCGCGGGCTCCGACGAGGACATCAAGGGCCGTAGCGCGCAGCTGCGTCGCGAGATCGAGGCCTCGGACTCCGACTGGGATCGTGAGAAGCTCGAAGAGCGGCTGGCGAAGCTGGCCGGCGGCGTCGCGGTGATCAAGGTCGGCGCTGCCACCGAGACCGCGCTCAAGGAGCGCAAGTACCGCGTCGACGACGCGGTCGCCGCCGCCAAGGCCGCGGTCGAGGAGGGCATCGTCCCCGGTGGTGGTTCGGCGCTCGTGATCGCCGCTGCCGCGCTGGCCGAGCTGCGTGACTCGTTCACCGGCGACAAGGCCGTCGGTGTCGAGGTGGTTCGCAAGGGCCTCGAGGCTCCGCTGTACTGGATCGCCAGCAACGCCGGTCTCGACGGTGCGGTTGTCGTCGCCAAGGTCTCCGAGGGCAAGGAAGGCTTCAACGCCGCCACCCTGACCTACGGCGACCTGCTCGCCGACGGTGTCGTCGACCCGGTCAAGGTGACCCGCTCCGCCGTGGTGAACGCCGCCTCGGTCGCACGGATGATCCTGACCACCGAGAGCGCCATCGTGGAGAAGCCGGCCGACGCCGACGACGACCACGGGCATCACGGTCACTCGCACTAGCGCGAACAACAACGAAGGCCCCCTGATCGCGAGCGCGATCTGGGGGCCTTTCGTTATCCGCTAGCTGGCTACCGGCGGATCCTCGGTATCGAGCGCGGCCAGTAAACGGGCGCGCAGGGACGGAGGCGGTGGGGTGGGGGTTGCGGACGCGAGCTGGGCGAGGGCTTCGCGGGTATCGCGAAGCTCTCGCAAGAACTCGGTACACAGGGTTGGGTCTTCGGTATCGATGATGGTCTGGATCGCGTGATGGTCTTCGTCGTCGATCAATCCGAGCGCGACGGTGTGCGCGAGATCGATCTGGGCTTCGTTCATCTCACGTCACCCCCAAACTTTTCTTCAGTCGTGTCAATCCGTCCCGAATCCGGGACTTAACGGTCGGTAACCCGATGCCGAGGTATTGCGCTACCTCCGCGTAGGTCCGCCCGCCGTAGTAGGCGAGCGAGATCGCCTCGCGTTGGGTCTCGGTGAGGGTCGAGAGCCCGCGCTGGACGGCCTGTTGTTCCAGTCTGCGTTCCACCTCCTCGGTGACCTCGTCGAATTCGTGGCCGAGCACCCGGATCCCGTACGCGACCTCGCGCTGGGTGTGGGCCTGCTCGGCGCGAACCCGGTCGACCGCGCGCCGGTGTGCCAGCGTCATCAGCCAGGTCACCGCCGACCCCTTGGCGGGGTCGAAACTGGTGGCGGTACGCCAGATCTGGAGATAGACCTCCTGAGTGGTCTCCTCCGCGTACCCGGGGTCGTGGAGCACCCGCAGGACCAGGCCGAAAACGCGCGCGGACGTTCGGTCGTACAGCTCGGCAAAGGCCTGCTGGTCGGACAGACCGCATCGTTCCAGCAGTGCAGCTAGCTCGACTCCCTCGGCCGCGCGTGCGGTAACCGCAGAATCCACGATCGGTGGAAAGGCTTCGCTTCGGAACCCATTCTGTGTCATCGGTCACGAATCTAGCCCGAAGCTATGACCTCCCTGCGACCGGGGGTGTCTTTATTCGGGGTGCCAGCTGTTTGCTAGGGATTCGGCGCGCCACGGCAAACGGATTGGAACGGATTTGCCAACCCGGCCAGACAGGCTCGGCGGGATCTCAGACGGCCATCCGGCGCCGGTTGCGGCGGGCGTGCATCTCGCGTTCGGTCTCGGACATGCCGCCCCAGATGCCATAGGGTTCGCTGACCTTGAGGGCATGGGTGCGGCACTGCATGAGGACGGGGCAGGCCCGGCAGATCTCCTTGGCGCGCATTTCGCGCGCCGTGCGGGCGCGGCCACGTTCGCCGTCGGGGTGGAAGAAGACCGCGGAGTCCTGGCCGCGGCACGAGCCACGCATCTGCCAATCCCAGACATCGGCGTTCGGTCCGGGGAGGTGGGTGGGCATGGGCATGTGAACTCCTTGTGGCGCGAGCTCGTCAGCGTTGTCGAGCGAGTGGTGCGGCAGGTCTTCGCGCCACCCGGTGGTGGGTGGCCGGCTCGACGGTGCCTGACGGTGCCGCTCGGAGGTCGCTGCGATTTCGCGCAGCGCCAACCGTGGCGATGAGCTACGTTAGGTGCAGGCGGGAAATTCCGTCAATAGTTCGGCGCATGAGTTCAGTAAATCTGCAACGCCGAAATTTAACCTACTCACTATTTACATTTCACACCCGATCCCTCCATACTGTTCGGTTGGCTATGGATCGGGTGTCTTCGCGTATGCGCAGCATCCTCAGTTTTCCCAGGTCGCGCCGGTAGGAGCCCGGTTCGTGCGGGTGGTGTCCACTGCGAGTGGGTGTGCTGGATCACAACGGCTTCCTCGGCCGGACTGCGTGTAGATGGCGAAAACGGGGCGCGAAGGTTAATTGCGCGAAACGCATGTGAATTCGAGACTTTGCGGTGGCGGCATCGAGGAGCGGAGATTTACCTGATGGCAACATCGCCGCTCGGGAGAAATGCTGACTGTTAGCTGAATGGCAGTCTCCGCGTCATAACACGCGAACGCTCCCGGGCGAGTGGCGGCTAGAGTCTCGGCGTGCAGACAACGGCCTCACCCGCGGATATCGGTTCCGAAATACTCGTTTCGACTGCCTTCGGCCCCACTCCCGGGCTGGCCGCTACGGAGTTGCCGGAGCCCGCGGACCCGGTGTCGCGGTGGTACCGCGCGGTCGCGCTCGGCGGGCAGGGTCGCTACGCGGCCGCACGCTCTGACCTGCGAATATTGGCGCGAACAGCAACGGATCCAGGCCTGCGATCCCTCGTCGAGAGCACCCGGGGATCGTTGCTTCGCCAGCTCGGCGATCACGTCGGCGCGGCAGCGTTCGACGGCCGCGCGGCGGCGATCGCGCTCGGCGCCACCGGAGCGGCCCGCGCCGAAGCGCTCGCCGACGCGTATACGGGGCTTGCGGCCGATGCGCTCGGCACCGGCCGACTCGGCCTGGCCCGCACGTTGCTCGGGCGCGTGCGCCCACTGCTCGCCGACGCGCCCCCACGAGCTGAGGTGCGCTGGCACTGGGTGCGCGTCGAGACCGCGCTCGCGGGCGGCGAAGCGAGCGCGGCGCTGCGCGAGGCGGTCGAGGCCGTCGACCTCGCCGCGGCGCTGCCGTCGGTCCGTCACCAGGTGAAATCGGCACTGCTCGTCGCCGCCGCGACCGCCGCGACCGGTGACCTCGCCCGGTCGGCGGAATTGGCCGCGCGGGTCGACGCGGATTGTCGCGAAAACGGCCTTCTCCCACTGCGTTGGGCCACCGCGATGCTGCGCTCGGGGGTCGCTGATCCGGCGCGGGCGCGCGACGCGGCGAACGAAGCCGCAGATCATGGCGCCCGTCTACGGGCCTGGGGTGGAGACATCGCCCCGCTGGGCGCCTGATTGCTCCGGATGATCTTTCTGAGAGCACGGTTAGAAGCGACCACGCCCGCTGGCGACCGATCGGGGGGTCGCTATTGTTAGTCCCGTTCCGCCTTTTCGGTGGAAGCTCGGTCACATTCGACCGCGCCACTCGTAACGCCAGGAAAATCTCTGACGATGACGCATATGGGCGAAGAGTTGGACCTCGCCGTCGCTGCGGCTGCGCAGGGCGACAGGACCGCTTTAGCTCGGGTATTGGAACTGGTCCGTCCCTTGGTAGTTCGCTACTGCAGGGCACGGATCGGAGCCGCGGAGCGCGGACAGCTCTCCGCGGACGATGTTGCGCAAGAGGTCTGTTTGGCTGTGATGACCGCCCTGCCCCGCTATCAGGATCAGGGTCGGCCCTTCATGGCCTTCGTGTACGGAATCGCTTCGCACAAGGTCGCCGACGCCCATCGCAACGCCGCCCGTAACAAGGCGGAGGCGATGGCCGAAGTACCAGATGTCATATCCACCGACCACGGGCCGGAACAGCGGGCTCTCGACTCGGAGACGAGCAGGCAGATGAACACTCTGCTGGCAACGCTCCCCGAGAAGCATCGAGAGATCCTGATCCTGCGTTTGGTCATGGGTCTGTCAGCAGAGGAAACCGCAGTCGCCGTGGGCAGCACGGCGGGAGCGATACGGGTCGCCCAGCACAGGGCGCTCGCGAAACTGAAGTCACAAGTGGCGAGGGCAGGTGAAATGTATGGCTAGGGATGGCGAGCGCGGTCTAGGCGACCGGAAAGTTTGGCAGCGCGGATCGCACGACAGCGGTCCCTACGCCGCCGAGGACACCGGTGACTCCGGACCGGTCGACATCGCGGCGGTGCGCAGCGATGACGCGCTGATCGACGCGATCGCGAGCGACGGTCCGGTTCGTACCGACAGTCCCGAAGAGTTCCAGCTGGCGTCGTTACTCGCGGATTGGCGGGCCGACCTACTGGCCGAGCCGATGCCCGCGGGCCCTGATCTGGACACCGTGTTCGCGGCAGTCAATCAGGAGATCGGCGCACGGCAGGTTCGAGTCGGTGCTTCCTCGCGCGGACGTCTACGGCTGGTCCGCCCGATTTTCGGGGCAGCAGCGGCATTGTCGCTGGTGTTCGGCGGTATCACGGCCTTCGCTTACAGCGCGGCACCCGGCGATCCGCTCTGGCGGGTCAAGGAGGTCGTGTTCAGCGAGCAGGCGCAGTCCACCGTCGTACAGTACGCCGACGAAGATCTGGTCGCCGCGCAGAACCTGCTCACCTCGGGCAATCCGGAACAGGCGAAGGCCAGGCTGGAACAGGCTTCGGCCAACGCCGGCCAGGTCGACGACCAGGGCAAGCGTGAGGATCTGATCGCGCGCTGGAACCTGCTGCGTGATCAGCTGATCAAGGTCGCACCGGAGATCGGCGCACAACTGCCGCCGACCACCACCACTGCCCCGGCCAAGCCGACCTCGCCGGTTCAGGTCCCCCCGACGACGAACCCGGGCACCACTGCTCCGGTGGCGCCGGTCGGTCCGGGATCGGAAAGCACCGATCCGTCCACTCCGCCGCCGGTCATCTTGCAGTCACCCGGCCCGGAGACCAAGCCGCTGTTGCCGCCGGTCGAGCAGACGCAACCACCGGTGACCACCCAGCCGCCGGTGAGCCCGCCGCCGGTCACGGTCGACCCGACGACACCGCAGACGACCATCGCCGAACCACCACCGCCGGTCACCGTGCCGACGGTGGTCCCGACGTCGTCACCGTTGCCGCCGATCTTGCCGCCCACGCAGCAGGTGCCCACGCAGGCGACGATCCTGCAGTCGCCACCTACGGTGCCCTCTCCGTAGCAGAACGATGAATTGACCAAAAACGAAGGCCCCGAACAGGTTCGGGGCCTTCGTTTTGTGTCGGGGGAGTTCGGATGCGGGCCCGCGTGGTCCCCCACGCACGCGTGACCGAGAGTGGGGGAGGGCCGGCGTCCGCGACGGACTCAGCTGTGCCGAGCCGGCGCGGAACTCAGTTGTCGAACCCGTCGAAGCCGTCGCCGTGGAACGCCTCGTTCATCGACGCGTCCGCGTAGCCGCGGCAGTAGTCCCACGTGACGTAAGCCTCGGGGGTGGGATCGTAGGCGGGCTCGTGCGGACGGACGGTGCCGTCGACGAGTAGCTGCAGCAGGTTGGCCCGCAGCATGTCCCAGTCGTGGTAGTGATCTTGCCGACAATCCTCACAGCTGACGACCAGACCGCGGATTCCGCGATGTGCCAGCAGGGCTTCGTATACGGCGAGGTCTGCGAGATCTTCCTCGACCGCGAGGCGCTCATGAGGATCCAACGGCTCACCGGGCTCGATCGCATCGAGCGCGGCGGACGGATCGGAGGGGTCTCCGGCGAAGGGATCCGGCGGCAGGCCAGGTGGTAGATGGTCACGCACATCCCCACGGTACGCAGTACTTGGTGCATCGCGCCAGCGATGCACCGGGCAAGTTTTGCGGAAGGGCTCACTTCACAGGCGTCCGCGGCCGCCGGATACCATGGAATGCAGGCGTCGGCGACTTTGTTCTTGCCGACCATCCGAAAGCTTTTTTCCGCTCGAGCACCGACGCACTGTGTCTACCGCGTCGGTTGCTATGACGACCAGGAGGGGTCGATCCGAATGAGTAATCCCGTGTCGGGCGAACGAACCGCGGTGCGCCCTCCTACGGGGGGCGACGATCCGACCAAGATCGCCATGCTCGGCCTCACGTTCGACGACGTGCTGTTGCTGCCTGCCGCCTCGGATCTCATCCCCAGCTCGGTCGAGACATCCAGTCGACTGACCAGGGACATCACGCTGCGTACGCCGCTGGTGAGCTCGGCCATGGACACCGTCACCGAGGCGCGCATGGCCATCGCCATGGCGCGTGCGGGCGGTATGGGCGTGCTGCACCGCAACCTCTCGGCCGTCGATCAGGCCGCCCAGGTGGAGACGGTGAAGCGCTCCGAGGCGGGCATGGTGACCGATCCGGTCACCTGTCGTCCCACCGATACCCTCGCCGAGGTCGACGCGATGTGCGCCCGCTTCCGTATCTCGGGTCTGCCGGTGGTGGACGAGACCGGCGCGCTGGTGGGCATTATCACCAACCGCGACATGCGATTCGAGGTCGATCAGGATCGCCGCGTGGACGAGGTGATGACCAAGGCGCCGCTGATCACCGCGCGTGAGGGTGTCACCGCCGAGGCCGCGCTGGGTCTGCTGCGTCGCCACAAGATCGAGAAGCTGCCCATCGTCGACGGCAACGGCCGCCTGCGTGGGTTGATCACGGTCAAGGACTTCGTCAAGACCGATCAGTACCCCAACGCCACCAAGGACCGCGACGGCCGCCTGCTGGTCGGCGCCGCGATCGGTGTCGGCGAGGATTCCTGGTCGCGGGCGATGACCCTGGCCGATGCCGGGGTGGACGTGCTGATCGTCGACACCGCGCACGGCCACCAGTCGCAGGTGCTGCAGATGGTCGCCAAGGTCAAGGCCGAGGTCGGCGACCGGATCCAGATCGTCGGCGGCAATGTCGCCACGCGTGCGGGCGCCGCCGCGCTCGTCGAGGCGGGCGTCGACGCGGTGAAGGTGGGTGTGGGCCCCGGCTCCATCTGCACCACCCGGGTGGTCGCCGGTGTCGGCGCGCCGCAGATCACCGCCATCCTCGAAGCCGTCGCCGCCTGCAAGGCCGCCGGTGTGCCGGTGATCGCCGACGGCGGTGTGCAGTACTCCGGCGACGTCGCCAAGGCCATCGCCGCGGGCGCGTCCACCGTGATGCTCGGCTCGCTGCTCGCGGGCACCGCCGAGTCGCCCGGTGAGCTGATCCTGGTCAACGGCAAGCAGTTCAAGAGCTACCGCGGCATGGGCTCACTCGGCGCCATGCAGGGCCGCGGCCAGGCCAAGTCGTACTCCAAGGACCGTTACTTCCAGGACGACGTGCTCGCCGAGGACAAGCTCGTCCCCGAGGGCATCGAAGGCCGCGTTCCGTTCCGTGGCCCGGTCAACCAGGTGATCCACCAGCTCGTGGGCGGCCTGCGTGCCGCGATGGGCTACACCGGTTCGCAGAACATCGAGCACCTCCAGGGCGCGCAGTTCGTGCAGATCACCGCGGCGGGTCTCAAGGAGAGCCACCCGCACGACATCACGATGACCGTCGAGGCCCCGAACTACACCGGGCGCGGCTGAGTACAATAGATGCGTTTGTGCTCCGGGAGATAGGCTCCCGGAGCACAAGGCAACGCAGGCTTGGCCCCGAGTCTCGCCGTAACGGCACTCCCAGCCCCGCACGACCCGACCTCGAGGAGGGTCCCGCCGCGAAGCGGCGGTTCGCGGCCGGGTCGCCGGTCAGGCGCCGCTGCGTAGGCGACGAAGGAGCAAGCAGCGGTGACTGACCGGCGGCCCGTGGTGGCCGCGAACTCGAGCGCGCCAGCGCTCCAAAAACACAGGAGCAACTGTGCGTGACATGGTCGAAATCGGTATGGGCAGAGTCGCCCGTCGGACTTACGAGCTCGATGACGTCGATATCGTTCCCTCGCGGCGGACGCGTTCGTCCAAGCTGGTCTCGTTGGCCTGGCAGCTCGACGCCTACCGTTTCGAGATCCCGGTGCTCGCGCACCCCACCGACGCGCTGGTCTCGCCGGAGTTCGCGATCGAGCTGGGTCGTCAGGGCGGCCTCGGCGTGATCAACGGCGAAGGCCTCTGGGCGCGCCACGCCGATGTGCAGGCCAAGATCGATCAGCTGCTGGATCTGGTCGACAAGGGGGGTTACGAAAAGGCCATCTCGCTGCTGCAGGAACTCCACGCCGCGCCGATGCAGCCCGACCTGCTCGCCGCCGCCGTCGCGCAGGTCCGGGCGGCCGGGGTGACCACCTCGGTGCGCGTGAGCCCGCAGAACGCCCGCGCGCTGACCCCGGCGCTGGTCCAGGCCGGCATCGACCTGCTGGTCGTGCAGGGCACCATCATCTCCGCCGAGCACGTCGGTGGCGACGAGCCGCTCAACCTCAAGACCTTCATCGCCGAGCTGGATGTGCCGGTCGTGGCCGGTGGCGTGAGCGATCACCGCACCGCGCTGCACCTGATGCGCACCGGTGCGGCGGGCGTCATCGTCGGCTACGGCTCGTTCCCCGGCGCCACCACCACCGGCGAGGTGCTCGGCATCGGCGTCCCGATGGCGACCGCGATCGCCGATGCCGCCGCAGCGCGTCGCGACTACCTCGACGAGACCGGCGGCCGTTACGTGCACGTCATCGCCGACGGCGATGTGGCCACCTCGGGTCAGCTGGCCAAGGCCATCGCCTGTGGCGCCGACGCCGTGATGCTCGGTGTGCCGCTGTCGGCATCGGCCGAGGCGCCCGGTCGTGGCTGGTACTGGCCCTCGGCTACCGCGCACCCCTCGGTGCCGCGTGGTTCGTTCCTGCCGGTCGACGAGGCCTGGCTCGACGGCCCCGACGGCGCGGCGGCCCGCCCGAACCTCGAGCGCGTGCTCTACGGCCCCTCCGACGACCCGTTCGGTTCGCTGAACCTGGTCGGTGGCCTGCGTCGTTCGATGGCCAAGGCCGGCTACTCCGACCTCAAGGAATTCCAGAAGGTCGGGCTCAGCGTCCGCTGACAGCGCTAACGCACGTGGGTCGGTGAGACCCGATCCCGCAGGAACCGGGAGATCGCGGTATTGACCGGTTCCGGGTGGGTCATCGTGACGGCCAGGCGGGCGTCATCGATCTCCACGAAGGTGGAGGCGGTGAGCCCGTCGGCCAGCGTGCGAGCCCTGGCGCCCGCGATGCCGCTCTGCGTGGCATGGATGATCAGCGCCGGGCAGGTGATCTCGCGCAGCCGGTCGAGCACCGAATCGCGCCCGAGCAGGCAGCCCACGGCGGCGTCGAGGCCGCTGTGGGCGTCGCCGACCCAGCGCCGGGTCCAGATGTCGCGGTACCAGGTGTCGTCGCCGATGAGCCAGTCGGCCAGCCGGCCCGCGGCTTCCTCCCGGGAGCTGCGGTCGTGCCACTCGTCGAGGAACCGCTGGGTGGCGGTGGACTGGTCGAGGGTCGGCCCGTGCGCCTCGGTGCTGATCAAGATCAATCCGGCGACCCGTTCCGGCGCTACCAGCGCGGTGCGCAAGGCGGTGAAGCCCCCTTGCGCGGTCCCGCCGACGATGGCGCGTTCGGCGCCGATCGAGTCGAGCACTGTCAGCGCGTCGCGGGCCGCGGTCCAATAGGTGAAGGGCAACCGCTGATCTTTGGTGCGGCCGTGACCGCGCGCGTCCCAGGCGACGATCCGGAATTCGGGTGCGAGTGCGGCCTGTTGCGAGGCGAACATCGTTCGATCCATGAAGAATTCATGGGCGAGCAACACCACCGGGCCTGTGCCACCGCTGTCCTCGTAGTAGATGTCTGCATCGATCGCGCGGGCGAATGGCACGAGGACGAGGATAGCCAGAGCCACCGCGCCACGCCTAAGAATGTGGGCGCGTCGTGCACAGTCACTACGGCGCGTCCGCGCTCCGACGATGCCCGCTGCTTGCTCGTCGCACCCCGTCACTAAACTGTGGCGGTGGCAGATACTCAGAGACCGGTCCTCGTCGTCGACTTCGGCGCGCAGTACGCCCAGCTGATCGCCCGACGGGTGCGGGAGGCGCGGGTGTTCTCCGAGGTGATTCCCCACACCATGACAGTGGAAGAGATCGCCGACAAGCAGCCGCTGGCCGTGATCTTGTCCGGTGGTCCGTCGAGCGTATATGCCGAGGGCGCACCGCAACTCGACGCGCGGCTGTTCGATCTCGGCGTGCCCGTGTTCGGCATCTGCTACGGCTTCCAGGCGATGGCGCAGGCGCTGGGCGGCACGGTGTCGCACACCGGCACCCGTGAATACGGCCGCACCGAACTGAACATCGACGGCGGTGTGCTGCACGGCGGTCTGCCGACCATTCAGCCGGTGTGGATGTCGCACGGTGACGCGGTGACCGACGCCCCCGAGGGCTTCGAGGTCACCGGCACCACCGCGGGCGCTCCGGTCGCCGCGTTCGAGGATCGCGCGCGTCGTCTGGCCGGTGTCCAGTACCACCCCGAGGTGCTGCACTCCCCGCACGGCCAGCAGGTGCTCAGCCGCTTCCTGCACGAGCTCGCGGGCATCCCTGCCCAGTGGACCCCGGCCAATATCGCCGAGTCGCTGATCGAGAGTGTGCGCGAGCAGATCGGTGACGGGCACGCCATCTGTGGTCTGTCCGGTGGTGTCGACTCCGCCGTGGCGGCCGCGCTGGTGCAGCGCGCGATCGGTGACCGGCTCACCTGTGTGTTCGTCGACCACGGTCTGCTGCGGGCCGGTGAGCGCGAGCAGGTCCAGCAGGACTTCGTCGCCGCGACCGGCGCCAAGCTGGTGACCGTCGACGCGGTGGACAAGTTCCTCGGCGAACTGAAGGGCGTCTCCGATCCCGAGGAGAAGCGCAAGATCATCGGTCGCGAGTTCATCCGCTCCTTCGAGGACGCGGTCGCGGGCATCGTCATCGAAGAGGGTGCGGCCGAAGGCAGCGACCCGAAGGTCGAGTTCCTGGTCCAGGGCACCCTGTACCCGGACGTCGTCGAATCCGGTGGCGGCGCGGGCACCGCGAACATCAAGAGCCACCACAACGTCGGCGGCCTGCCCGACGACCTCGAGTTCGACCTGGTCGAGCCGCTGCGCCTGCTGTTCAAGGACGAGGTCCGCGCGGTCGGTCGCGAACTGGGGCTGCCCGAGGAAATCGTTGCCCGCCAGCCCTTCCCGGGCCCGGGTCTCGCCATCCGCATCGTCGGCGAGGTGACCGCCGACCGGCTCGAGCTGCTCCGTCAGGCCGACGCCATCGCCCGCGAAGAACTCACCGCCGCCGGTCTGGACAAGCAGATCTGGCAGTGCCCGGTCGTGCTGCTCGCCGACGTGCGCTCGGTCGGCGTACAGGGTGACGGTCGCACCTACGGTCACCCGATCGTGCTGCGTCCGGTGTCGAGCGAGGACGCGATGACCGCGGACTGGACCCGGCTGCCCTACGACGTGCTGGAGCGGATCTCCACGCGCATCACCAACGAGGTGGCCGACGTCAACCGCGTGGTCCTCGACGTGACGAGCAAGCCGCCGGGCACCATCGAGTGGGAGTGAACTAGGCCGGTCGCGGCGGCGCCGCCTGGGTGAGCAGGAGCCTGCCGAGGAGGAAGCCGCCGGTGTGCGGTCGGTGGGTGGCCGGTGGCAGGACCTTCGCCAGCGGGGTTTCCGGTCGCTTGTCGGATTCGTCCATCGCCCTTGTCCTCCAACTGGTCTCGTCCAACAGCAATGGCCCGTCACGATGACGGGCCATTGCTGGTTTCCTCGGTTGTCCTTCGGTCAGTGGTGTTTACGGCTCGGGACCAGCGTGAGCAGCAGTCCGATCACGATGGCCGCGATCACCACGCCCCAGCCGACGGGCAGGATGCCGCCCTCGTCGGGGGTGGGTGCCCCCAGCAGTGCCCAGACGCTCACGGCCAGCGCGATCAGGCCGGTGGTCAGCAGGGTGAACGCGGGTCGGCGTCGGGTCTCGACGCTGTTCTGCTCAGCCACGGTTCACCGCCGCCTCGCCCATGTTCACCGCGACGCGCAGGTCGAGAACCGGGGCACCAGGGGTGTTGGGTCCGGAAATGCCGTCGGTGCAGTGTGATTCGCCCATGTCGACCTCGCAAGTAGTTTTCACGGTCATGTTCTCCGGCAGCAGGACGGTGGCCTCGCCCATGTTCACCGACACCTCGACGGTGCGGGATTCGGTGAGGTTCAGCTCGCGCAGGTCCAGCGTGCCCGAGCCCATGTTCACCGCGTAGGTCGGCTGGAGTTCGGTGAGCGCGACCGGTGCCCAGGTGCGGTCACCCATGGTGGCGCTGTCGAACTCGATCGGCCCGATCAGGGAGGCCAACACCACGAAACCGGCCAGCGGGGCGGTGAGCACCAGCAGCCCGTACCCGCGCCGCAGGAACGCGCCGACGACGAGGCCGAGACCGACCACGGCCAAGGCGAAGGCCGCGATCCGTGCCGGGGTCATCCATTCGACGCCCGAGGCCGCCGCGGCACCCGCCAGCGCCGCGGCGAGGATCGCCAGGCCGATGGTGACCGGAGTCAGCCGGGAGTGTGGACGTTTCGGTGGCGGTGGCGCTACGGGGGCGTACTGGGGTGCCGCTTCCGGGAGCTCCCAGGCGAGAGGGGCGACGGCGAGCGGGTCCCAGCCGTTGGGCACCTGCGCGTTGATACGAGCGGGTTCCGGTGCGGGAGAGATGGTTCCGGGGAGGTTCTTGTACAGAACCGCGGTGGCGCCGATCTCTTCGGCTTCAGGTGTCTCGACGACCTCGGCTTCCGGGCTGTCCGCACGCTTGTCGAGATCGACGGGCGCGGCCGAATCATCAACCAGGCGAACCGGTTCCGCTGTCTGCTCGCTCGGGCCGGCGGCGTGCGGTGCGTCCGACGTCGCGTCGGTGGCTTCGAGGCGACTGGTCGGCGTCGAATCCGCGTCATCGTGTTCGGGGTCGCCGGATTCCGTCGGCGTCACCGTGATCCGGACCGTGTCTACCGCATCCGAGGTGGTTTCACCGGTTTCGTCGATGTTCTTGTGCAGGACGACCGTCTCGGTAGCGTCGACACGCAACAGCGGGGTCGATTCGGCCGTGGCCGCGCGGGCGGCCGCCGGATCGGGCACGTAGGCGTCGGGGAGTTTGGTGTAGGGCGTGTACATCCCCGTCGGCGGTACCTCCGGGTTATACGGATATCCGCGTACCGGGACGCCGGTCGGGTAGCCCGCACCCGGGTAACCCGTCGTGCCGAGCGGAGCGCGGTAGGCATCGAACCCCGCGGGCAGCTCGGGATGACGCAGATACAGCATCCACCAGCCCGCGAGCATCAGCCCGAAGCTGACCACCCCGCCCCCGCCCATCCCCAGCCCGATCGGACCCATGGTCGACACGGCGATCGCCAGCGCGACGATCAACACGATCGTCTTGGTCTGCGAATGCGACCCCCGATCGTGGGACGACAGGGCCTGCGCCGCCGACACCTCGTTGCCCGCCGACCCCAGCACCAGCCAGGCCAGCAGATACAACACGATCCCTGCCCCACCGAAAATGGTCGACACCACGAAGGCCACCCGCACGAGCACCGGATCCACCCCGTACCGCAACCCGAAACCCGCCGCCACCCCGGCGATCGGCCCCTGCCGAGGCAGCCGGACGGGCCGCGTCTGCCACATCTGGTGAACCTGGTCGGCGAAGCTCGTTCTGCTCATGCCATCCATGGTGTGCCGAGCCACCCCCTTCGCACATCGGGGGTAACCCTGATAATTCGATCTCAGGGATGTTCCCGATGCCCACCCAGCAAAATGCGTGCCAGTATCGAAGAATGGATCCGTCTGTTTCCGCCCGCACTGCCGCCCAGGGGTCTGCCACCCCACCTGGGCACGCCGCCGCCGGGAACAACGCCACCAACCATCAGGCCACCGCGCCCGGCTACCGGCCCGCGATCGGCAACGAAGCGGACGTTGTCGGTCGTGCGCCGGTGGCCGCGAACGGGATTCAACCGGGTAATTCGGGCCGGCCTGCCGAGGGGCCGGGGGCCGCGGCGAATCCGCGGCCCGGTGGGCACCGGCCGCGTGGTCGTTTCGTAGAGCGCGCGTTCGGGGGACAGCCCGCGGTGTATGGGGCGCCGCAGCACTACGTTCCGCCGCCGCAGTACCGGGCCGCGCCGGGTTATCCGGGGGGCCCGCAGGGCTATGGCGTGCCTCGCGGCTATCGGCCCATGCTGCCGGTCCCCGGTCCCGAACCGGTGGGTGCGCCGTTGCCGGAGCCCCCGCGCCTGGTCCGTCGCAGTGGTGGGCGGGTGGTCGGCGGTGTCGCGGGTGGGCTGGCCGACCATCTCGGCGTCGATGTGGTCAAGGTGCGGCTGGCGTTCGTGCTGCTGTCCGCGATTGTCGGTGCGGGCCTGGTGGCCTACGGGCTGCTGTGGATCTTCACGCCCGGTGGCGCGGATGCCGTGAAGCCGACCGGCGACGAGCGCAGGCAGGCGATCGGGCTTGCCCTGCTCGGGCTCGGGCTCACGGTGACGGTGGGATGGCTGTTCCAGGGGACAGCCGCGCAGGTGATCGCGCCGATCGTGGTGGTCGCGGTCGGCGCGGCGCTGGTGTGGCGTGAATACGATGTGGCCGCGCCGGGTCCACGGGCCCTGTTCGGGCTGCCCGCGCGACCCTCGGTGGTCACCTGGTCGCGCATCGTGGCCGGGGCGACGCTGATCGTGGTCGGGCTCGGGGTGGTGGTGCTGGCCAGGATCGATCTCAGTTCGCTCGGGTCCGCGCTGATCGCGGTGGCGGTCACCCTGGTCGGCGCCGGTCTGCTGACGGTGCCGCTGTGGTTGCGCATGGTCCGCGCGCTCAATGCCGAGCGCGGCGCCCGCATCCGCAACGAGGAACGCGAGGAGATCGCCTCCCATCTGCACGATTCGGTGCTGCAGACGCTCGCGCTGATCCAGCGTCAGGCCGAGGACCCGCAGGAGGTGCTCCGCCTGGCCCGCAGTCAGGAGCGCGAACTGCGCAAGTGGCTCTTCGACGACACCGCACCCGCCCAGTCCAGCCTGGCCACCGCACTGCGCACCATCGCGGGCGAGGTGGAGGACCAGCACGGTGTGAAGGTCACCCCGGTCACCGTCGGCGATGTGGCGATGGACCCCGGCGACACCGGCGCCGGCCTGCCCAAGGAACATTTCACCGCCCTGCTCGGCGCCACCCGCGAGGCGCTGGTCAACGCCGCCAAGCACGCCGACGTCCCCGAGATCGACCTGTTCGCCGAGACCGAACCCCACCAGGTGAGCATCTTCGTGCGCGACCGCGGCGCCGGTTTCGACGTGTCGGCGGTGCCTGCCGACCGGCGCGGGGTTGCCAAGTCGATCCGAGCCAGAATCGAGCGCCGCGGCGGCACCGCCGAGATCGACTCGACCCTCGGGCGTGGCACCGAGGTGCGGATTGTCATGCCGCGCACCGATTCGGGGACCTCGGAGCCGGACGAGGTCGCGAGCGAAAACGCGCCGACCACCGAGGACCGCGCGTCGACGCAGGATCATCCGACCGATCCCTGAGCGTGCGATCGCACCGAACCCGAGCCGATTTCGACGCCCGGACACCACGGTGTGGTACCGATGACAGCAGGTCGATCGAGACGGTTCTACTGAGGAGTCTTGTAGTGAGTGTGCGGGTGTTCCTGGTCGACGATCATGCGGTCTTCCGGTCGGGGGTGCGGGCCGAGTTGAGCCGCGAGACCGATATGGAGGTCGTCGGTGAGGCGGGGGCGGTGGCTGAGGCGATCGCCGGGATCGATGCCGCGAAGCCCGACGTGGTGCTGCTCGACGTGCACATGCCCGATGGCGGTGGGGTGGCGGTGCTGAGCGGAATCGCCCAGGGGCCGGTGTGTTTGGCGTTGAGCGTGTCCGACGCGGCCGAGGATGTGATCGCGGTGATCCGGGCGGGGGCGCGCGGGTATGTCACCAAGACGATTTCCGGTGCCGAGCTGGCCGACGGCATCCGTCGGGTCGCGGGCGGGGACGCGGTGTTCAGCCCGAGGTTGGCCGGGTTCGTGCTCGACTCGTTCACCGGGCGCTCGCCCGTCCCGGAGCCGCCACTCGATCCCGAATTGGACTCGCTCACCCCGCGTGAGTTGGAGGTGCTGCGCTTGCTCGCGCGTGGTTACACCTACCGGGAGATCGCCGAGTCCTTGTTCATCTCGGTGAAGACCGTCGAGACGCACGCGTCGAATGTGCTGCGCAAGACCCAGCAGTCCAATCGCAACGCGCTCACCCGCTGGGCGCACCGACGACGGATCGAATGATCACATCACGGCGATGATCATCGCGATCAGGATGATCAGGCCGATCAGCACGCCCGCGCCGATGGCGAGGGGGGCGCCGTTGGGCAGATTGTCGATGAAGCTGCCGGTGCGCTGCTGGGGTGCGGCGGCGGTGGCGGCGACCGGGGCCCGGTGCGGACGCGGGAGGGGGGAGGAGTTGGGGCTGCGCAGGCCGCTGGCGGAGTTGCGGGTGGACCAGGCGGGGATGGTGCCGTCTTCGGTGCGCAACGGCACACCGAGGATGTAGGCGCCGGTGCCCGGGCCGAAGGCGGCGGTGAGGATCTCGTCGCGGGCCTCGGCCATGGTCGGGCGACGCTGGGGCGCGGGCTCGAGCATGTGCAGGATCGGCTGGGTGAGGATGCCGCTACGGGTGGGCGGGATGATCCGGCCCATCGCGGCCGTGGCGACGACGTCGTTCTCGTCGGAGTCGAAACCGAACGGCGGCTGGCCCTCCAGCGCGGTGTAGAGGGTGGCGCCGAGGGAGAACACGTCGCTGGCCTCGGTGGGCCGGGCGCCGCGCGCGACCTCGGGCGGGAGGTAGGCGGGGGTGCCGGTGATCACACCGTCGGGTTCGTCACCTTGGGCGTCGCCCGCGCCGCGCGAGATGCCGAAGTCGCTGAGTTTGGCCAGGCCCACACTGTTGCCACGATCGGCGACGAGGATGTTGCCCGGCTTGATATCGCGGTGCACGATGCCCGCGGCATGCGCGGCGGCGAGCGCGTCGGCCACCTGCGCGCCGATCTGGGCGACCTCGACCGCGGGCAGCGTGTCGACCAGCGCGAGCGCCTTGGCCACGCTGCGCGAGGGTAAGTACTCCATGACGAGCCACGGCTCGCCCGCCTCGATCACCACGTCGTGCACGGCCACGGCGTGGATGTGCGACAGCTTGGCGGCCACCCGGCCCTCGTGCACGATGGCGCTGCGGATTCGCTCGGCCTCGGCCGCGCTCAGTCCCGCGGTGGACAGCACCTGCTTGATCGCGACTTCCCGGTTCAGCAACCGATCGGTCGCGAGCCAGACCGCACCCATACCACCCCCGCCCAGCTTGGACTGCAGGCGGTAGCGGCCCGCGACCAGGTAGTCGGGGCCGATATGGGGACGAGCACGTTCGGTCACGGGTGCGAGGGTAGCCGAATATGGCGCTGACTGGCCGGGATCTTCGGGGTGCTTCGCGGTGGACACGGGGTGGGGGTGGGTGTCACGCTGGTCGCTATCGAACGTATATTCGAATACGATCGATAGCTGAAACGGTGCTGTCGTTTCGGCGCGGGGCGGTTTTCCGCTCGCGGGTCCATCGTGGAAGTAGGTGGTGTTGATGGGTTCGGAAGCGTTGTCGCCCGAGCGGGGCATGCTCGACGAGCTGCGTAGGCGCATGGCCGCAGTGCCGGGCCGTGGTGAGTCCGCGGCCGGGCGCATGCCGCGTGAGCAGCGATTACGCCGTGATTTGTTGCCGGTGCCGCCGCCGCTCGCCGACCTGCTGCCCGATGGCGGGCTACCCAAAGGAGCGGTGGTCGCCTACACCGGCGCGCACTCCCTGCTGACCGGACTGCTCGCCGCCGTCACCGGAAACGGCGGCCACGCGGCGGTGGTCGGCCTGCCCCGGCTCGGTTTGCTGGCCGCCGCGGAGATGGGTGCCCGACTATCCCACCTGGCGGTGATCGCCGACCCCGGCCCCGACCCCGCCGAGGTGGCCGCGGTCCTGCTCGACGGCCTCGACCTGGTGGTCCTCGGCCTGGGCGGCCTCGCCGTCCCACCCGCTCGCTGTCGCGTCCTGGCCGCCCGCGCCCGCAATCGCGGCGCCACCCTCGTCGTCGCGGGCGAATGGGCCAACCCCACCCTGCGCCTGGACTCCCGCGTCACCGGCTATCGCGGCCTCGGTGCCGGTCGCGGGCGCCTGCGTTCGGTCTGCCTCGACGTGCGCGTCAGCGCCAAGGCGGGCCAGACCCGCCACGGCCGCATGGACCTGTGCGCCCGGGTCGGGCGCACCGAATGGCTGCCTCGCGAAAACGTCAGCGGTGCAACGGAAGTCACCGCGCTCCACGAGGCCGTCTCATGACCGACGACCTGTTGTCGGGTTCCGGCCGATGGGCGTGAGGGGATCCATCGACTGTCCGGCGGCCGCCGGACAGTCGCCGCGGGTCTCCCGTTCGTTCCCGAGTCGCTCTCGGCACGCCGTCGCGGTTACCGAGCGCCCACCGCATTCGTGGTGGGTGTCGCGGTTCGGATGTGGTGTGGCGTGTGGATCGGCGGTGTCGTCGTGACGCGTGTCGATCGGGTGCTGGCGGTGTGGTGCCTGGACTGGCCCGCGGTGGCGGCGGCCGCGGTGGAGGGGGTGTCGGCGGAGCGGCCGATCGCGGTGTTGCGCGGGAGTTCGGTGGTGGCGTGCTCGGCGATCGCGCGGGCCGAGGGCGTGCGGCGGGGGATGCGGCGGCGCGACGCGCAAGGGTGTTGTCCGGGACTTGTTGTTGTGCAAGATGATCCGGATCGGGACGCGCGGTTGTTCGAGCCGGTGGTCGGGGCTGTCGATGCGACGGTGCCGGGCGTGGAGGTGTTGCGGCCGGGGCTCATCGTGCTCGGAGCACGCGGCGCCGCACGGTATTTCGGCTCCGAGGAGGCCGCGGTGGTGCGGTTGATCGACGCGGTCGCGGTAGCGGGAGCGGAGGCGCAGATCGGGATCGCCGATGCCATGTCGACAGCGGTGATCGCGGCCAGGCGCGGGGCGATCGTGGCGCCGGGGGAGGGCGCGAAGTACCTCGCTGGGCTCCCGGTCTCCGAGCTCGCGGTGGAACCGAGCCTGGCCGCACCGGAGCGCACGGAGTTGGTAGACCTGTTGCGGCGCTTGGGATTGCGCCGCATCGGCGATTTCGCGCGCCTGGCTCCCGCCGAAGTGGCCTCCCGGTTCGGCGCCGACGCCGTGCTCGCCCATCGCGCCGCCCTCGCGCTGCCGGAACGCCCACCGTCGGCGCGCCGCCCCGCTCCGGAACTGACTGTCGAGCTGGCCTGCGATCCGCCCATCGATCGGGTCGACGCCGCCGCGTTCGCGGGCAGGCAACTGTCCACCTGGCTGCACACGGCGTTGTCGGCGGCGGGCGTGGCCTGCACCCGGCTCGCCGTCACCGCGCGCACCGAGGCGGGCGAGGAGCTCACCAGGATCTGGCGCTGCGCTCGTCCGCTCACTCCCGCCGACACCGCCGACCGCGTGCGCTGGCAGCTCGACGGCTGGCTCACCCACCGCGCCCGCCCCACCGGCCCGATCGTGGAGCTCACGCTGGAGCCGGTCGAGGTGGTCGCCGCCGGTGCGCTGCAACTCGGTCTGTGGGGCGGCGAGGGCGAGGAGACCGAACGTGCCCGCCGCGCACTGGTTCGCGTGCAGGGACTGCTCGGCGGCGAAGCGGTCCGCATCGGCGTGCTCAGCGGCGGCCGCGGCCCCGCCGAACGCATCACCATGATCGCCCTCGGCGACGAACTGACCCCCGCCGCCGACCCCACCCAGCCCTGGCCCGGACGACTCCCCGAACCCGCCCCCACCCTGCTCCTGCTGCACCGTCCGGTCGTACACCTGACCGCCGCCGACGGCGCTCCCGTCCTGGTCACCGACCGCGGCCTGTTCACCGCCACCCCCACCCGCCTGCGCTGGGGCCGCAAGGAATGGGCGCTGCTGGGCTGGGCGGGCCCGTGGCCGGTCGCCGAACGATGGTGGTCCACCGCCGAACCCACCTCCCTGGCCGTGCGCGTCCAAGTCCAGCTCGACGCCGACCCCACCGAAATCCGCGCCGTCCTGCTCGTCTACGACGCCGCCCTTTGGCACGCCGAGGGCGTCTACGAGTGACGACTCAACTCGACCGGGCACTTCCGTCGAACTTCGACCACCCTGCTGAACCCTGCGCACCAGTCACGCACTTCCGGACTGATCGCACCGAGCAACCGCAAGGCGTCATTGTGGCGAGCCGTGATGTTGACATCGAGGAGCGGTTCCATGTGTGAGACCCGGTTGCGCAAGCCGTGCAATCGGCTCGCTCGATCTGCAACAACAAGACCGTGTGGGTCGTTTACCGCGTGTGGAAAGGCCTGGCGCAACGCATCTCGCCACAAAACCTGGCGGCCGCGATAGCTGGCATCACCAGCATTCGGTGTCGGCAAAAGCTTCGGCCAGACTCCAAAAGTGATCTGCGCGAGCACGTCGTCGTGGGTGATCACCGCGCCTTTGCGCGGATGCTTCGAGTCGCGGTTGCCGTCGGCTTCGGTGGCGTGTTGTGTCGCGGTCTTGCGGGACCCTCTGGTCAGCGAGTTGAGCGGCCGAGCGGGGTCGATGAGCCAGTCGGCGCCATGGGTAGCGCCTGTGCGCGTGTGATGTGGTTGACAGGCGTTCCAGGTACGGAGTTGTTGATCGATGGCGTTGCGCAGGGCAACTTCGCTGATGGCGAGGACCTGCTGGAAGGCTGCCGACAGATGAAGGTTCCACTTGTAGAGTTCCAGCGCGAGCAAGGGGTCGTTGCCACAGCGCGCACTGTAGGTAGCGAGTCGTACGGGGTGGAGATGTTTGTTGACGGCAATGATCGTGGCGCGTGTTGGCATCCCGGTTTCCCCCCGCTATCATCGATAACAGATACGAGGACAAGGTCCCTCGTAAACACATGGAGTTTCCCCCGCGACAGCTAGGTCGTGGGGGTTCTTCTTTTGTTCGGCCCGCCCTGCCTTGTCGAAGTGACGGCGACCACTGTACCGACCTCGACCCAGGCTTCCAATTAGTCGTTCAACTGGTTCTACAGTGAACAAGGCCTGTCTCGGAACGCCCGGAAGGCTCGGTCGCGGGAGGAGCGCTGTGAACCCATTCGAGGGCATGTTGTGTACGGCGGCCGCGGCCGACCTTCCGCTGCTCGGTACCGCGGGGCACTTCACCGGATGGCTGTGTATCGAGCATCCCGGCGCGTGGGGCGGTGATGTGATCGGTGACGAGGTGCTCGGTCCGGAGATCACCGCCGAACTGGCGGCGCGTACGTCCGCGGCGCGAGTTCGGCCGACGCTGATCCGCCGTCCGGGGCGCAACGAGTTCACCGGTACCCGCACGGTGCTGCTGGTCAGTTCGCGGCCGGAGGGTTCCTGGTGTGAGCGGTTCGAGATCACCGACCTGCGCCAGCTCTTCGACATCGACCTGCATCTCGTCGACGGACCGGCTCCGGGAATCGGTGTGCGGGTGGATGATCCGGTGGTCCTGGTCTGCGCCCACGGTAAACGCGACCAGTGCTGTGCCCTGTTGGGTCGCCCGATCGCCGCCGCCCTTGCCGCCGATTACCCGGGCCGGGTCTGGGAGGCCTCGCACACCGGTGGTCACCGCTTCGCCCCCGCGGTCGTCCTGCTTCCCTCCGGCCTCACCTACGGCCGGGTAGACGCCACTGCCGCCAAGGCGATGCTCGAAGCGGCCGATGTCGACGAGGTCTCCCTGACCGGTCTCCGCGGCCGTAGCTGCTACCCCCCGATCTCCCAGCTCGCTGAAGTAGCTGTGCGCGAACAGTTCCCGGCCGGCGCCACCGACCTCACCGTCCACCCCGACCCGGCTCCCACCGATGACCCGACGCTGGCGGGCGCCGCCGTCGTCACCCACCGCGACGGCCGCCGCTGGCGCGTCACCGCCCGCACCGTCCCCGCTGCTCCCCGCCAAGCCAGCTGCGGCGCCGCCCCCAAACCGGCCACCTACTTGGAACCCGCTGCGGTAGAACAACTCCCCGCGCTGTCCTTCGCTCAGTCCGAACAACCCACGGATCGCTGACTCATCGACTGCGGACGACTCGGCTTCCGGGCGAGCTCCACGGTGGACTACTGGAATTGCGGCGCGGTGGCCCTCCCGCACGTCACCCGACGTGCCTAACGTCGACTCCATGAGCGACATCCGGGAAATCGGCAAGCACGAAACCGAGCTGGCAGGCCCGGCGCTACTGGAGCTTCGCCCACGGTGGGAGACGACATCGCGGCTGACCGAGTTCATCGACACCGAACTCCGCCCCGAGGGCTACCGGCTGATCGGGATCTTCGAACCGGGTTCTCCCACAGCGCTATCGGTGGCGGGATTCCGCGAATCCCACTCCACCGCCTGGGGCCACCACCTCTACATCGACGACGTCTCGACCCTCCCCGCGGTGCGCGGTCGAGGCCACGCCGACCGCCTGCTCGACTGGCTCATCGCCGAGGCCGGGCGCCTGCGGTGCACGGGGATCCACCTGGACTCCGGCGTCGGCCCCACTCGAGCCGCCGCCCACCGCCTCTACATGCGCCGCCATCTGGCCATCACCGCCCACCACTTCACCCTCGACCTGCAGTGAATCGCGGGCGGACCCGCGAGCCGTACCCCGAATCCATGTGGGCCCGAAGCGAACTGGGTGACTACCCAGGGGTCACCAGTGCGTGCCGGGAACCCAGCGGGCTGCGCGGCGCAGAGCGGTGCCGGTGGCTTTTCGGGCGGCGGAAGGGGTTTTCGGATCTGCCCGAGGGGTCGGGACGGGGACGGGGACGTCTTCGGCTGATTCACCCTTGGCCGCAGGGGAATCCGGCAGCGCGCGGTAGTAGCGGTGCAGGATGCGGTCGCGGAGTTTGGGGGTGATGATGCCGCCGTATTCGGCGAGGGTGCCGAGGGGGACGTCGATGCGCCTCGGGCGTTCGGTGAGGGCGCGGACGATCGTGCCCGCGGCCCACTCGGGGGATTCGGAGGGACCCTGGTCGCCGCTGGGGGCGATCATCGGGGTGCGCACCAGCGGCATGTGAATGGTGGTGAAAGTGACTCCGTCGGCGAGGGTTTCGACCGACGCGACCTCGGTGAACTTGTCCAGGGCCGCCTTGCTGGCGAGATAGGCGGCGAAGCGGGGAGTGGCCACCTGCACGCCGGCGCTGGAGATATTGACGATGTGGCCGAAGCCGCGTTCGCGCATCTGTGGCAGGAGAGCCAATGTCATCCGCAGCGCGCCGAAGTAGTTGACCGCCATGGTGCGTTCGAAGTCGTGCAGGCGGTCGGTGGAGCGATGGATGGCGCGGCGGATGGACCGGCCCGCGTTGTTGACCAGCATGTCGACGTGGCCGTGCTGCGCGAGAATGGCCTCGACCGCCGAATCCACGGATTCGGAATCGGTGACATCGCACGGGTAGCCGTAGGCCAGCCCGCCCGCGTCGACGATCTCGGTGACCACCGCGGCCAGTTCGTCGGCGCGGCGCGCGAGCAGGAACACGATCCCGCCCTTGTCGGCCACCGAGAGTGCGGCGGCCCGTCCGATCCCGGAGGACGCGCCGGTGATCACGACATGCCTGCCGGTGAGATCGCGCCGCTTGCGGCCCCGTTCACCTGGAGAAACCTGAGACATCACTGCTCCTTTGCAGCTCGTTCCCTCGAACTTACTCCAAAGTAAGTTCCAGGGCCAGGCCCCTCGAAAAACTCGAAAATATGTTCGAATGCCTCTCGCCATTATTCGAACGTATGTGCGATACTGGTGCGCATGGCGGACGATCGGATGGCGGACATCTATGCCGCGGTGCGGCTCGGCGGTGGCGACCCTGATGCGGCGCGCGCGGCGCTGACCAGGCTGTGGAGCGAAATAGGGGAAGGCGGCGACCCGTTGCATCGCTGCGTGGTGGCACATCACCTGGCGGATGTGCAGGAGTTGCCGGAGGGTGCGTTGCTGTGGGACCAGCGGGCGCTGGCCGCGGTGTTCGGGCCGGGCATCCCGCTCGATGAGGGGCTGCGCGGGTTCCTGCCCTCGCTGTATCTGAACCTGGCCGACAGTCACCGCCGCGTCGGTGACTTCGAGATGGCGCGGATGCAGTTGGCCATCGCGCGCGGGCACCTGGACGTGCTCGCCAACGATGCCTACGGCGCGGTGATCCGCTCGGGTCTCGGACATGTGGAGGCCGCGCTGGAGTCGCGGTCGATGGAGCGCTTGCCCGCGAATTGAGTTGTCGTCCAACACGAAAGGGATGTGGTGATGCGGGGGTCGTGAGAGGAGAGGGTGCATGGGCTGGAGCAACGGTCCGCCGACCTGGTCGGAACTGGAACGGGTGCTCTCGGGCAAACCGAGCGGCAGGCCCGCGGAGGATATGCACCCCGGCGACGGCGGCGACAGTCCGGCCTGGTCACGCAAGCGCGGCGAGTACCACGCCGCCGGGCTCGACCGGTCGACCGGCCCGACGGTGCCCTACGCGGAGCTGCACACCCACTCCGCCTACAGCTTCCTCGATGGCGCGAGTCAGCCGGAGGAACTGGTGGAGGAGGCGGTGCGGCTCGGTCTGGAAGCGCTCGCGCTCACCGACCACAACGGGTTCTACGGGACCGTCCGGTTCGCCGAGGCGGCCAGGGAATGGGGAATGCCAACGGTTTTCGGTGCCGAACTGTCACTGGGAACCGATGCGAAGGCGGCGCCGGGCCGAGGGGATGCGGTCCGGCGCCGTTCTGTCCCTCGGGGCGGGGTGCGAGCCACTGCCGATGACGTGGTCGAGCGAGGACACGCGCACGCGCCGGACTCGGTGCCGCGCACCGGATCTCCCGACCCTTTCGGCCCGCATCTGCTGGTGCTGGCCAGGGGGCAGGAGGGGTACCGGCGGCTCTCCAGGGAGATGACCACGGCGCACATGGCCGCGGGGGAGAAGGGCGTGCTGCGCTATGACCTCGACACGCTCACCGCGGCGGCGGGCGGGCACTGGCACATTCTCACCGGCTGCCGAAAAGGCCACCTGCGCAACGCGCTCGAACACGATCTGCGCAGTGGCGATGTTCGCCTGTCGAAAGCCGAAGCGGCACTGCGGGATCTGGTCGAAAGATTCGGCGCCGACCGGGTGAGCGTGGAGCTCACCCACCACGGAATCGCCACCGATGACGAGCGCAACGCCCTGCTGATCGCACTGGCCGACCGGCTCGGTGTTCCCGTACTCGCCACCACCGGTGCGCATTTCGCGTCACCGGCGCAACGTCGACGGGCGATGGCGTTGGCCGCGATCCGGGCCAGGAGCAGCCTCGACGAGATGGCGGGATGGCTCGCTCCCACCGGCGGCGCGCACCTGCGTTCGGGCACGGAGATGGCGCACCTGTTCGCCGACTACCCGCACGCGGTGGCGAACGCGGTGACGCTGGCTCGCGAATGCGCGTTCGACCTGGGGCTGATCGCCCCGAACCTGCCGCCGTTCGAGGTGCCGCCCGGCCACGACGAGAACTCTTGGCTGCGCGACCTCGCCTATACGGGAGCGGCGCGCCGCTACGGGCCGAGGGAGCGAAACGCCAAGGCGTATGAGCAGATCGACCACGAACTGGCGGTGATCGCGGACCTGAACTTTCCCGGCTATTTCCTGGTGGTGCACGACATCGTCCAGTTCTGCAAGGACAGCGACATCCTGTGCCAGGGCCGGGGTTCGGCCGCCAACTCCGCGGTCTGCTACGCCATCGGCATCACCAATGTCGACCCCGTCGGCAATCAACTGCTGTTCGAGCGATTCCTCTCGCCCGAGCGCGACGGGCCACCCGATATCGATGTCGATATCGAATCCGACCGCCGCGAGGAGGCCATCCAGCACGTCTACGCCAAGTACGGGCGCGACTTCGCCGCTCAGGTGGCGAACGTGATCACCTACCGGGGTAAGTCCTCGGTGCGCGATGCCGCACGGGCACTGGGCTTCTCACCGGGACAGCAGGACGCGTGGAGCAAGCAGGTGAGCCGCTGGTCCGGGGTGGCCGCCGAGACGGGCACCGATATCCCGGACGCGGTTCTCGAACTCGCGGGCGAACTCGACGGTCTGCCCAGGCATTTGGGCATCCACTCCGGCGGCATGGTGATCTGTGATCGACCGATCGCCGACGTGTGCCCGGTGGAGTGGGCGCGGATGGCCGGGCGCAGTGTGCTGCAGTGGGACAAAGACGATTGCGCCGCAGTCGGTTTGGTCAAGTTCGATCTGCTCGGCCTCGGCATGCTCTCGGCGCTGCACTACATGATCGACCTGGTGCGCGAGCACAAGGGCGAGACCGTGGAACTGCACGCGCTCGACCTCACCGAAGCGGGCGTCTACGAGATGCTGCAACGCGCGGACTCGATCGGGGTGTTCCAGGTGGAGTCGCGCGCGCAGATGGCGACACTGCCCCGGCTCAAGCCGCGCAATTTCTACGATCTGGTCGTCGAGGTGGCGCTGATCCGCCCCGGACCGATTCAGGGCGGCTCGGTGCACCCCTATATCCGCAGGCGTAACGGCAAGGAGCCGGTGGTGTTCGACCATCCCTCGCTGGAGCGCTCGCTCACGCGTACGCTCGGCGTCCCGCTGTTCCAGGAACAACTGATGCAGATGGCGGTCGATGTCGCCGGTTTCAGCGCGGCCGAAGCCGATCAGCTGCGCCGTGCGATGGGCTCCAAACGGTCGCCGGAGAAGATGCGCCGGTTGAAGACCCGGTTCTACGAGGGCATGCGGCAGCTGCACGGCATCACCGACGAGGTCGCCGACCGCATCTACGAGAAGCTCTACGCCTTCGCCAATTTCGGTTTCCCCGAAAGCCATTCGCAGAGCTTCGCCGCGATCGTGTTCTATTCGTCGTGGTTCAAGCTGCACCATCCGGCCGCGTTCTGCGCCGGGTTGTTGCGCGCGCAGCCGATGGGTTTCTACTCACCGCAGTCGCTGGTCGCCGATGCCCGCCGCCACGGGGTGCGCGTGCACGGCCCCGACATCAACGCCAGCCGTGCCGAACCCACCCTCGAGAACGCGGGCGCCGAGATCCGGCTCGGCCTGTCGGGCGTGCGCCACATCGGCACCGACCTCGCCGACCGCATCGTCGCCACCCGCGCCGAACACGGTCCCTTCACCTCGATGCTCGACCTCACCGGCCGCATCGAACTGACCATCCCCCAAACCGAATCCCTCGCCACCGCGGGCGCGTTGAGCACCTTGGTCGACACCTCGAGCGAGCACTCGGTGCCGAGCTCCCGGCGGGCGGCGCTGTGGGCGGCGGGAGCGGCGGCCCAGGAACGCGCGAACCTCCTGCCCGGCACCGGCCCCGCCGTCGCGGCACCCGCGCTGCCCGGCATGAGCGCACTCGAACTCGCCGCTGCCGACGTCTGGGCCACCGGTATCTCGCCCGATACCTACCCCACCGAATTCCTTCGCGCCCACCTGAATTCGCTCGGTGTCGTCCCCGCCTGCGATCTATTGCTCGTCGAGGACGGCGCGCGAATCCTGGTGGCAGGCGCTGTCACCCACCGTCAGCGCCCCGCCACCGCCGCGGGCGTCACCTTCCTCAATCTCGAAGACGAAACCGGCATGGTCAACGTGGTCTGCTCGGTCGGCCTGTGGACCCGCTACCGCCGCCTCGCCCAGAACGCCACCGCCCTGCTCATCCGTGGCCGCATCCAAAACGCCGAGGGCGCTGCCAGCCTCGTCGCCGACCACCTCGAACACCTCGACCTCACCATCGTCGCCCGCTCCCGCGACTTCCGTTGAACTCGCGGTCACCCGGTATCCGTTGGGTATCTTGGGAATCGGGGGTACAGCATGAACGCGCACATTCGGCGGGAATCGGAGTCGGAATCCGCGGGGCCGGTGCTGGTCACACGACGGACCAGATTCTCGGTGCTGATCGGGGATCTGGTTGTCTCGCTGCCGTCGGTCGTGCTCAGCGGATGGCTCATCTGGGGATTGTCGGCGCTGGTCGGGGACTGGCTCGTGGTCGTCGCCGCACTGGTGTGGCCGGTATCGGGCGCGTGCGTTCTGCTCGTCAGTGTCCTGATCACCGGTGCGACAGCGCAGGCCAGCCGGTCCGCGTCGCCCGAGCACGCGGAAGTGGTCGCCGCGTGGGCGGCGGTCGCCGCCGTTGCGCGGATCGACGAGTCTCGCTATACGCCATGGGTTCACGACGTCGCGACGGTGAACGGAGAGATGCACGGATACGCGACTCTGGGCCGACACATCGTCGTGACCCGGCGTGCCGTCGACGTGTTCACACGAGGGGAACTGCGGGCGGTACTCGCGCACGAGTTGGGCCATCAGTTGCTGGGGTACATGTGGTTACGGATGCTGATCAAGTGGTACCGAGGTCCTGCCGACCTGCTCTTCGCTCTCGCGGTGGGCGTTGTGTCCAAGGTCGCGTCGCTGCTGCAGGTCGGGCCTCGGTGGATCGCCCACCGGCTGTATCGGGGGCCTCGGCCGGTCATCCTCCTCGGCGTGCTGGTGGTCGCCATCGTGCCGACCGCGGCCGTCCTCGGCTCGGGTTGGGCGCTTCTCGCGGTGTCGACCCGGTTTCTCGGGCTCCCGACCGCCCTGGCCGTGGTGGTGGCAATCGTCGCGCAGCCCGTCGCGCGAGCCAGGCTGTCCCAGTGGCGGGAGTACGGCGCCGACCGAGTAGCGGTGGAACTCGGCTACGGCCAGGACCTTCGCGGTGTACTACGACGACTGCAGGCGGATTGGGACGCTATCCCTGACGAGCAGCGTCTACTGGCGCCCTTGTTTCATACCCACCCGTCGCCCGACAGCCGCCGCCGCGCGGTCGTAGCGCTCGACCCTCGACGGCACCCGGCAACGGCCGACGATCAGCCGTCGTGACCAGGTCGCGCGAGCGGGCCCGCTCCGGCTCTCCCACGCACTACGCTGCGATCATGCGCAAGCTTGCCGTGGTGATGATCGCGTTGCTCGGACTCCTGTTCCTGGCCGGGTGCGGCGATGACGACAGCGAGGACGAGGCCGGTCGGGCATCGGCGCCCACCGTCCTGGGTGGGCCCGCACCCGCTGTGGCGCCCGGGTTCCGGGAGGGCGCACCGCAGAAGGACAGTCCGGCGCCGACGGATCAGTCGAACCGGAAAGAGGTGATCACCGGGTCGGTGGATGTCACCTCGGCCGATCCGATTGCCGCCGCCGCGACCGTCACCGGGCAGGTCGATGCCGTCGACGGCCGAATCGACAGTCGCACCGAACAACCCGGCACCGACAAGCGCGCGGCTCGCGCCGTGCTCAGTGTTCGAGTGCCCGCCGACAAGACCGACGCCTTCATCACCGGCCTCGGCGGAGTCGGCACGGTCACCAGGGTGAGCACCAATCGCGACGACGTCACCATGCAGTGGCAGGACCTCGATGCCCGCATCCGCGCACTACAAGCCTCCGTCGATCGGCTCAAAGCGCTGATCACCGGCGCCACCAACACCGCCGACCTGATCGCGGCGGAGGAGGCGCTGTCGAGCAGGCAGGGCGAACTCGACAGTCTCACCGCGCAGAAGCGCAGCCTCGACGATCAGGTGGCGCTGTCGACGCTCACCATCACGCTCACCGCCGACGACAAGAACGCACCCGGCGATCCGGACAACTTCTGGGACGGCATCGTCTCGGGCTGGCACTCGCTGATCGACTGGTTGCAGGACGCGATCGTCTTCGTCGGCAAGGCCGTGCCGTGGCTGGGCTTCCTCGCCGTGATCGGCGGATTGCTGTATGCCGCACTGCGATTGCTGCGCAGGCGCCGTACCGGGGCGCCTGCCACCACACCGGCGGTCCGAGCGACCACCGCACCGGCTGCCACGGCCCCAGCGGTCACCGCACCCGAGACCGCCACTCCCACAACCCGGGCCACCGAACCGACGGCGCCAGGGAAGGAGGCCCCCGGTGCCCACCGTGCGGGCGACGATCAAACCGAACAGCCGTAAAGGCCCGCTCGTCGAAACCGCCGACGACGGCACCCTCACCCTCTACGTCCGCGCCCCGGCCGTCGAAGGCAAGGCCAACAAGGCCGCGATCAAACTGCTCGCCGACCACTTCGGCGTAGCCAAGTCCGCCGTCCGGCTGACCGTCGCCCCCACCTCACGCTTCAAGCGCTTCGACATCGCCTGAGAGAGCCTGGACAGATGTTCACCAGGCCATCAGGGATTTTCGCTCTCGGGCGATGCCGCCATGGTGGCCTGCTGATCACGTGACCGAATAGGCCGTGGGGTCAGACCGCCCCCGGAAATCCCAGCTGGCGCCACGCTTCGTATACCGAGACCGCCGCGGCGTTCGACAGATTCATCGACCGTCGCCCCGGCAGCATCGGAATGCGGACCTGCTCGGTGATCTGGGGATCTGTCAGCACTTCCTCGGGCAGCCCCGTGGGCTCGGTGCCGAACAGCAGCGCGTCGTTGTCGTGATAGGCGATATCGGTGAAACGGGTGGTGGCCTGGGTGGTGAAGGCGAAGACGCGGCCGGGCCGGATCGCCGCGAACGCCGTGGCCAGGTCGGGATGCACGGTCACCACCGCGAGGTCGTGATAGTCCAGTCCGGCCCGGCGCAGCTTGGCCTCCGAGAGGTCGAAGCCGAGCGGTTCGATCAGGTGTAGCGCGCAGCCGGTCCCCGCGGCCAACCGGATCGCATTGCCGGTATTGGGCGGAATCACGGGCTCGTGAAAGATCAGGTGCAGCACAGCCGACCACTCTGTCATGCGCCACCCCGTCCGCGCGCAGGCGGTATCTGGAACAATCGGGCTCGTGAACGAGGCGGAGACGACCGGCAAGCACCGGGTCGCGCGGTTGAGCGCGGGGGAGCAGTACCTGCGCAGTCATCTGCCGATGACCGTGGTGACCGCGCTGATCGTGATCGCGGTCGGCTTCGTCGCCTGGGATCGGTGGCGTCGCGGCGCGCTGATCTTCGGCAGCGCCGCCCTGGTGGCCGCCGCGTTCCGGCTGTGCTTGCCGACCGTGCAGGTGGGCTTGCTCGCCGTACGCAGCCGCCCGTTCGACGTGGCCGCGCTGACCGCGCTCGGCAGCGCCATCGTCTTCCTGGCGGCCACCATCAACACCCTCGGCGTTTCCTAGTTCAGGCGGAGGTCCTGTCCCACAGGCTGTGGGTGCCGTTGCTGCCGTAGAGCGCGCGAGCATCGCTCGGGCTGATCGTCGCCGGGGTTCGCGGCGGTGCGGCGCCGGCGTGGGCGGCCAGGATCTGTCCGGTCATCTTCGCGACGTACGGGCTGGCCATGATCAGGCCACGGTTGTCGCGACGGGCGGCGGCCCAGACGAGTGCCTTGCCCGGGACGCGTACCGCGGCGTCGACGACGCGGGGCATGTCGAACCGGCCGAGTTCGCGCATCCAGGCGGGCAGCGTCGAGATCGTCGCCAGCGACAGCACCCGACCACCGGCCGCGAACGTCATGCCCTTGCTCACCGACGGCCACAGCAGGAAATGCATCGCCTCGACCGCCCGCTCGCTGACACACAACTGCGGCCGAACGCGCTCGAAGTACGCGCGCACCTCAGCCCGATCGCGCGGCACATCAGCGGGCTTGCAGGTCTGCAGCTCGGCGGCGATCACGCACTCGGCCCAGTACCGATCCTCTTCGGCGGGACTCAGCGGCCCCGGTCCGAACATCTCGTAGGCCTTGAGCACCGAATGCCACCCGGTGACATGGATCCACAGCTGGGAGTCGGGGTTGTTGGCGCTGTAGCGCTTGCCGCTGATCGGTTCGATACCCGTCATCGGCGCGTGCACCTTCATCAGGTGCTCGGCGGCCTGGATGGCGGTGCGGCCGTCACCCAGCGCGACCAGCAGGAAGTAGGACAGCGTGTGGTCGAGACGGGTAGCGGGATTGTCGTAGATCCCGTGTGAATCGGCGACCGCGGCGGTCAGGAACGGATCGAAGTGTTCGAGAGTGACCGCCCGCTGGAATCCGATCAGCGCGGTCGGCGCCGCCCACACCTTCCAGGTGGGGGAATCCGGCCCGAAGAAGCCGTGGTCGTCGCGACGGAGAGTCGACGCATCGAAAGCCATGGCACATGCCCCTTTGCAGTGCGAGGAATAATTGAATACAACACCACCGTAGCAATGGCTCGACGCGAATACAACGGTTGCGTAGGATTCGTGACGACAGGGTCGGCGGGTATCGTCGGCGAGCGAAAGGCAGGTGGGCGGTGACCTCGACCCAGGAGCAGCGACCTCGACGCCGCTATGCGCCGCGCCTGCCGCCGGAGCAGCGCCGCGCGCAACTTCTCGACGCCGCGTTCACGGTCCTGGGCCGGATGGAACTGCACGAGTTGAGCATGGAGGCCGTCGCGCAGGAGGCGGGCGTCGGAAAACCGGTGCTGTACACGGTGTTCAAGACCCGCGCCGAACTCGTCGAAGCGCTGCTGGAACGCGAACGGGAACGCGGACTGGATCAGATCGCCGACACGCTGCCCGAAGACCTGCTCGGCGCCGACCCCTTGGCCGCCGCCTCGGCGACCGTCGAAGCGTTCGTCGGTGTGGCACTGGCGAATCCGACCCGTTGGCGGCTGATCCTCGCCACCCCGGCGAGTGCGCCCGACGAATACCGTGCGGCGCTTCGTGCTTCGCGCGCCGAGATCTTGGAACGCGCGGAATCGCTTGTCCGCATGGGCATCTCCGTGCTGCCGCGATGGTCGGGCATGGATGCCGGGCTACTCGCGAACTCGACCCTCACCATCGCCGAGATGCTCGGTCGGCTGGGAGTCAGCGAGCCGGAAGAGTATCCGCGCGAACGCCTTCAGGCCTACGTCCGCTCGATCGTCGCCTTGCTGACAGGACCGTGAAGGTCAGCGGTTCTCCCGCGCGAGGCGCATCGTCTCGGTGAGCAACTTCGACACCGCGGCGGCCTCGGTGAGGAACCCGTCGTGCCCGTCGCGTGAATGCACGACCTCGAGCCCCGCGCAGCCGGGCAGACCTTCGGCCAGCTCGGCCTGAGTGTTGAGGGGGTACAGGCGATCCGAGTCGACCCCGCCGACCACGCACGGCACCGATGTCGAGGCCAGCGCGGCAGCGACGCCGCCGCGCCCGCGACCCACATCGTGGCGGTTCATGGCCTCGCTGAGCAGCACATAGGTGGCCGGATCGAACCGCTGGACCAGCTTGTCGGCCTGGTGCTCGAGGTAGCTCTGCACCGCGTAGCGCCCACCGGTCCACGGGTCTTCGTCGCCCTGGGGCTTGTTGGTGAAGCGGTGGTCGAGTTCGCCCTCGGTGCGGTAGGTCAGGTGCGCGATGCGCCGGGCCAGGCCCATGCCGGTCATCGGCGCGCGGCCGGTGCCGTGATAGTCGCCGCCCTGCCAGTCGGGATCGGCCGTGATGACGGCCATCTGAGTGGTCTGGGTGCCGATCTGATCGGCGGTGGCGCGGGCGCCGACGGCCAGCACGAGCGCGGCGCTGACCCGCTCCGGCAGGCCGATGATCCACTCGAGCACCCGCATGCCGCCCATCGAGCCGCCGACCACAGCGCCGAGCCGCTCGATCCCGAGCACCTCGAACAACTGTGCTTCGGCTTTCACCTGGTCACGGATATTCAGCTCGGGAAACCGTGCGCCCCAAGGCTTTCCGTCGGAGGCGAGCGAGGACGGGCCGGTGCTGCCCTTGCAGCCGCCCAGCACGTTGGTCGCGATCACACACCACTCGTCGGTGTCGATCGGCGCGCCGGGCCCGACCATGCCCTCCCACCAGCCGGGCGCCCCGTCGGGCCCACCGACGACATGGGAGTCGCCGGTGAGCGCGTGTTCGACGAGCACCACATTGTCCAGCGTGGGCGAGAGCTCGCCCCACCGTTGCACCGCCAGCCGCACATCGGGGACGACGGCGCCGTTCTCCAGCGCCACATCCCCGATGGCGACCACGCCGACGCGCCCGTCCGGCGGTGGCAGCAGGGCCACCCCGGTTCCGGGTCGGGCGATCGGCGATTCGGTGCTCACGGTCACGTCGTCGCCGCCGCGAACCCGGCCCGCAGATCGGCCAGAATGTCGTCGATTCCCTCGATGCCCACCGCGAGCCTGACCAGGCCGGGCGTGACGCCGGCCGCCAGCTGCTCTTCGGGCGTCAACTGCGAGTGCGTGGTCGACGCCGGGTGAATCACGAGTGAACGCACATCACCGATGTTAGCTACATGGCTGTGCAGGCTGAGCGCGTCCACGAACTTCTTGCCCGCGTCGACGCCGCCCGCCAGCTCGAATGCCACGATCGCGCCCGCACCCTTGGGCGCCAGCTCCTTGGCCCGCGCGTGCCAGGGCGAGGACTCGAGGCCCGCGTAGAACACCGCGTCGACGCCCGGCTGCTCGGCGACGAACTTCGCGACCGTCTCGGCATTGCTGACATGTCGCTCGACCCGCAGGCTCAAGGTCTCGATGCCCTGCGCGATGAGGAACGCGTTGAACGGCGACACCGCAGCGCCCAGATCGCGCAGCAACTGCACCCGCGCCTTGAGCGCGAACGCGGGCGCGCCCAGATCGGCGAACACCGCGCCGTGGTAGCTCGGATCGGGCTCGGTGAAGCCGGGGAAGCGCGCGTTGCCGTCGGCGTCGCGCACCGTCCAGTCGAACGCGCCGCCGTCGACGATCACGCCCGCCACGGCCGCGCCGTGCCCACCCAGGTACTTCGTCGCCGAATGCACGACGATGTCGGCGCCGTGGGCCAGCGGCTGGATCAGGTACGGGGTGGCGACGGTGTTGTCCACGATCAGCGGAATGCCGTTCGCGTGCGCGACACCGGCGATACCGGGGATGTCGAACACCGCGCTGCTCGGGTTGGCGATGGTCTCGCCGTAGAACGCCTTGGTGTTCGGCTGGATCGCGGCCTTCCACTGCTCGAGGTCATCGGGGTCCTCGACGAACGAGACCGTGATCCCCAGCTTGGGCAGCGAGTAGTGGAAGAGGTTGTAGGTGCCGCCGTAGAGGTGCGGGCTGGACACGATGTGGTCGCCCGCGCTCGCCAGGTTCAGGATCGCGTAGGTCTCCGCGGCCTGGCCCGAGGCCAGCAGCAGCGCCGCGACGCCGCCTTCGAGCGCGGCCACGCGCTGCTCCACCGCGTCCTGGGTGGGGTTCATGATCCGGGTGTAGATGTTGCCCGGCTCGGCGAGACCGAACAGCGCGGCGGCGTGATCGGTGTCGCGGAACGCGTACGAAGTGGTCTGGTAGATCGGCAGTGCGCGCGCGCCGGTGGCGGCGTCGGGTGCCTGGCCCGCGTGGACCTGCTTGGTCTCGAAGGACCAGTTCTCGGGCAGGGAAGAGTCAGTCATGTCGTGCTCCAAAGGGTGTCAGCCGGGGGGATCTCGTCAACTGGGTCGGATCGACTGGCAACAACACATGGGGGCCTCCTGCAGTGCGCGCTTGCCCTCGACTTTCGAGAGCCCGGTCATCACCCGGAGCACCCCACCGCAGCTGGAGGGTTGCCGACCAGCGAGCCGGGGCTTGGCGCTGGTACTCATGACCTTGCCGTCATGTTAACCGGAGATCTCCCGCGGGCGGAAACTTCCCCCGCATTTCCCGCCGAAGATCACTCGTCGGACGGTGTGCCGAAGCCTGGCGTGTCGTCCACCGGTGCGCCACAGACCTGCCGCAAGCCGTGGTAGGCGCGCAGCACGGCGTCGCGGGTGACCCGAACGGCTACCGCCGGTGATCCGCTCAGCAGTGCCTGTTCGGTATCGGCGACCGAGATATGGCAGAGCATCTGCCAGATGCCGGCCACCAGCTTCACCGTGAAGTCCTCCGGTGACGTGCCCATCCGTTGCGCGAGCTCGGTGCACACCGCGACGTTCTTCTTCTCGGCGTATTCCAGCGCGCGCGCGTTGACCGACTGGCTGGTGCGCATGATCCGCTGCATCTGCAGGAACTGGCGGATGAACCGGATGCCGTCCGCGTCCGCCTCGGCCTGGACCACCGTCAGGTAGGCGCCACACAGTGCCTGGAGTTCGTTGCCGGTGTTCGGCTGGGAGCGCAGCGCGACGGCGACGGAGGCCCCGAAGTCGTCGATCGGGGCCAGCACGATGTCTTCCTTGAGCGCGAAGTACCGGTTGACGGTGCGCGGGGACACGTCGGCGCCCGCGGCGATCTGCTCGACCGTCGTCGCGTCGAACCCTTGGCTGTCGCACAGCTCGAGCCCGACCGCCACGATCGCGGCCTTGGTCTGGAGCTTCTTGCGCTCGCGCAGGCCCAGCGGCGCGTCGGCAGCCGGTTCGGTCGTCCGGTCGGCGCTGATCGGAGTGGTCGAGTCCAGCATGCTCTCAGCCTACCGTGTCGGCGGCTTTATCTGTCCAAGTAGGCCAATTGGCGCATTCAGACATTTTTCTCTTGACGCCAATTGTCTCGGAGTGCCAGGATTGGTCCACGCCAATCGAGCGACGAGGAGTCCTGGTGACCGGCACCGAGGTATTGACGAAACATGTTGATCAACAACAGAATTCGATGCGATGGTGGGCGTTGGTCGTGCTCTCCGCCGCCCAGCTGATGGTGGTGCTCGACGCCACCGTGATCACGATCGCCCTGCCGTACGCCCAGCGTGACCTGGGGATCAGCGACGGCGACAAACAGTGGGCGCTCACCGCGTACACGCTCATCTTCGGCGGGCTGCTGCTGCTCGGCGGCCGGATGGCCGACTATCTGGGCCGACGCCGGATCTTCCTGGTCGGTCTGGTCGGCTTCGCCGCCGCGTCGGCGCTGGCGGGGCTCGCGCAGACCGGCCCGCAGTTGTTCATCGGCCGAGGTCTGCAGGGTGCGTTCGCCGCGCTGCTCGCCCCCGCGGCCCTGTCGCTGCTGTCGGTGATCTTCACCGATGTGCAGGAGCGGGCCCGCGCGTTCGCGGTGTTCGCGGGTATCACCGCGGGTGGTATCGCGTTCGGGCTGATCGTGGGTGGTGCGCTCACCGAGTTCGCGTCGTGGCGGTGGACGCTGTTGATGAATACGCCGATCGCGCTCATCGCGGTGGCCGGTGCGGTGGCGGTGATCGCGCGCGATATCCCGGTGCCCAGGACCGGCGGCTACGACCTGCCCGGCGCCGTCACCGTGACATTCGGCTTGGTGTCGATCGTCTACGGATTCAGTCGCGCCGCCGAACACGGGTGGCTGGCGGGCAGCACCCTCGGCCTGCTCGGGGCGGGCTTCGCCTTGCTCATCGCGTTCGTCCTCATCGAGGCGCGCTCGGCGAATCCGCTGCTGCCCTTGCGAATTCCGGGTGAGATCAATCGAGGCGGCGCCTTGCTGGCCGCGCTGCTCATCCCGATCGCGATGTTCGCCATGTTCTTGTTCCTGAGCTTCTACTACCAGAACACCCTCGGCTATTCGCCGCTGAAGGCAGGCATCGCGTTCCTGCCGTTCCCGGTGGGCATCGGGATCGCGGCGGGCATCACCAGTTCGTTGATGCCCAAGTTCGGGCCGCGCCCGCTGATGGTGGTCGGTGCGTTGCTCGGCGTCGTCGGGCTGCTGTGGCTGGCGCAACTGAGCTATGGCGACGGGTACGCGCTGAGCGTGCTGCCGGCGCAGTTGTTGATGGCGCTCGGCATGGGCCCGCTGTTCGTCGGGATGCAGGCCGTCGCGCTGCATCAGGTCGACGCCGAGGACTCCGGCGTCGCCAGCGCCCTGCTCAATGCCGCCCAGCAGGTCGGTGGTGCCGTCGGCACCGCGCTGCTGACCACCCTCTCGGTCCAGGCCGCCGAGAACTACGTCACCGACAACCCCACCGTCGACCACCTGATCGAGCGCGCCTCGATCTACAGCTACGACGTCGCGTTCTATATCGGCGCCGGCTTCTTCCTCGCCGCCGCCGTGGTGATCGCGGTAATGATCCGCGACAAGCCGGAGAATCTGATCGAAGGCGACGAGCACGCGGCCGCCGTACCGATCGCGGTCTGACCTGCTCGACCGGGCCCGCGTCACCGTTCCTCGGTGCGCGGGCCCCGCCGTGTTACTACTCAGTAGCCGGTCAAGGCCCGATCGGGCGCCGGCACGCGGTCGGGGCGGAGTAGCTTCGAGGAGTCCCGCACAGCGGGCCCTCCCATCGCGGTGAGGTGGGGGACAGCAGTACGCTCGTCTTGTTTGCACCACACGTCCCGCAGACAACGCGGGGCATATACGTTGTCTGTTGGAACTGCTGGGGTCCGCTCACAAGCGTGTTCGCCTAGCCGTGCAATAAGGGCACCCACCGAGGAGGACACGAAGATCCATGTCCAAGATCAAGGTTGAAGGCACCGTTGTAGAACTCGACGGCGACGAGATGACCCGGATCATCTGGCAGTTCATCAAGGACAAGCTGATCCATCCCTATCTCGACGTGAACCTCGAGTACTACGACCTCGGCATCGAGTACCGCGACAAGACAGACGACCAGGTCACCGTCGACGCGGCCAATGCCATCAAGAAGTACGGCGTCGGCGTGAAATGCGCCACCATCACCCCCGACGAAGCGCGGGTGAAAGAATTCGGCCTCAAGAAGATGTGGCGCTCGCCCAACGGCACCATCCGAAACATTCTGGGTGGCACCATCTTCCGCGCGCCGATCATCATCTCCAATGTGCCCCGCTTGGTGCCCGGCTGGACCAAGCCGATCATCATCGGCCGTCACGCTTTCGGCGACCAGTACCGCGCCACCGACTTCAAGGTCTACGAGGCGGGCACCGTCACGCTGACCTTCACGCCGGAAGACGGCAGCGAGCCGATCGTGCACGAGGTCGTGAAGATGCCCGAAGACGGCGGCGTCGTCATGGGTATGTACAACTTCAAGAAGTCCATCGAGGACTTCGCGCGGGCCTCGTTCAACTACGGCCTGCAGCAGAACTACCCGGTGTACCTCTCCACGAAGAACACCATCCTCAAGGCCTACGACGGCATGTTCAAGGACACCTTCGAGGAAGTCTTCGACGCCGAGTTCAAGGCCGAGTTCGACGCGGCGGGTCTCACCTACGAGCACCGCCTGATCGACGACATGGTCGCCTCCTCCATGAAATGGGAGGGCGGCTACGTCTGGGCCTGCAAGAACTACGACGGCGACGTGCAGTCCGACACCGTGGCCCAGGGCTTCGGTTCGCTCGGCCTGATGACCTCGGTGCTGCTCACCCCGGACGGCAAGACCTGTGAGGCCGAGGCCGCGCACGGCACGGTCACCCGGCACTACCGCCAGCACCAGCAGGGCAAGCCGACCTCGACCAACCCGATCGCGTCGATCTTCGCCTGGACCCGCGGCCTCGAACACCGCGGCAAGCTGGACAACACCCCCGAGGTGATCGGCTTCGCGCAGGCGCTCGAGGATGTGGTCATCAAGACCGTCGAGGGCGGTCAGATGACCAAGGACCTCGCCGCGCTCGTCGGCGGCGACCAGGGTTACCTGAGCACCGAGGAATTCCTCGGCGCGCTCGATGCGAACCTGGCTCGCGCACTGAAGTGATGTAGCCCCGGTTCGCGACCGCGAACCCGCACGGCTGTGAAGGCGCCCGCACCGAATCCGGTGCGGGCGTTTTCTGTGGGGTGGGGTAACTCACGCTCTGCTCGGGTAGCGAACGGGTACCCGTGGCCGTTGCATGGAAGCGTGACTTCTTCCATCGCAGCTCCCGATCGCCTCGATGTGCCACGCACCAGCTGGCATGTCCCGGCGATGCTCGCGCTGGCGCTGGGTGGATTCGGGATCGGCACCACCGAGTTCGTGACCATGGGGTTGCTGCCCGATATCGCGCGGGCTTTCGATATCTCCGAGCCGTCGGCCGGGCACGCGGTGTCGGCGTACGCGCTGGGTGTGGTGGTCGGTGCGCCGCTGATCGCCGCGTTGTGCGCCCGGGTGGCGCGCAAGAAATTGCTCATCGCGTTGATGGTCGCGTTCACCGTCGGCAATATCGGGACGGTGCTCGCGCCGACCTTCGGCACGCTCGTGCTCGCCCGGTTCGTGTCCGGTCTGCCGCACGGCGCGTACTTCGGTGTCGCCTCGCTGGCGGCGGCCACGCTCGCGCCCGTCGGACAGCGAGCCAAGGCGGTCGCCGCGGTGATGCTCGGGCTCAGTGTGGCGAATGTGATCGGTGTGCCCGGCGCGACCTGGCTCGGCCAGCACCTGGGCTGGCGTGACGCCTATGTGGTCGTCGCCGTGATCGGGGTGGCGACAGTCGCTGCCCTGTGGCGCTATGTTCCCGCGCTGACCAGCATGAAGATCACCAACCCGATGACCGAGCTCGGTGCGCTGCGTCGCCCGCAGGTGCTGCTCACCCTGGCCGTCGGCGCGATCGGCTTCGGCGGCATGTTCGCCGTCTACACCTACATCGCCACCACCATGACCGATGTCGCGGGGATGCCTATCGGCGCGGTGCCGATCGTGCTCGCGCTGTTCGGCCTCGGCATGATCGTGGGCAATATCGGCGGCGGCATCCTCGCCGACCGCGGCGTCGACCGGTCGATCTTCGTCGCCATGATCGCGATGGTGGTGATCCTGGCCGGCTTCGTCCTGGCCGCCCACAACCCGATCACCGCCTCGATCGGCGCCTTCCTCGTCGGCGCCTCCGGCGCGGCCTTGGCACCCGGCCTGCAAACCCGCCTGATGGACGTGGCGGCCGACGCCCAGACTCTCGCCGCCGCCCTCAACCACGCCGCCTTGAACATGGCCAACGCCGCGGGTGCCTGGCTCGGCGGTCTCGTGATCGCCGCGGGCCTCGGCTACACCGCCCCGGCGATGGTCGGTGCCATCCTCGCCGTAGCCGGTGTGCTGCTGTTCACGCTGACCGTCTTCCTCCAGCGCCGCTCCGTACGCGACGCGTCCTAGCGATCGAGGTCCCCGCGTCGCCGGCCCCCGGCGGGCTTGGCCCAGCCGACGCTGAGTTGGACGGCTCGTTGCCAGCGTTCGTATTCGTCGTCGCGGATGCGGCGGTCCGGGGCAGGGGTCCACTGGGCGGCGACCTTCCAATTGCGGCGCAGACCTTGCAGATCGGGCCAGTAGCCCACGGCCAGCCCCGCCGCGTAGGCGGCGCCGAGAGAGACCGTCTCGGTGACCAGCGGGCGCATGACCGGAGTGTCGAGGACATCGGCGATGACCTGCATCAGCAGGTTGTTGGACGCCATGCCGCCTGCCACTCGTAGGGATTTCGCTTGGAGACCGGCGTCGGCGTTCATGGCTTCGACCACGTCGCGGGTCTGCCAGGCGGTGGCCTCGAGGACCGCGCGGGCCAGGTGGCCTTTGGTGACATAGGAGGTCAGGCCGATGAGCAAGCCGCGAGCGTCGCTGCGCCAATGGGGGGCGTAGAGGCCGGAGAAGGCGGGGACGAGGTAGCAGCCGCCGTTGTCGTCGACGGTGTTGGCGAGAGTTTCGATTTCCGGGGCGGTGGCGATCAGGCCGACGATGTCGCGCAGCCATTGCACCAGGGACCCGGTCACCGCGATCGGGCCTTCCAGCGCGTAGACCGGCTCGGGGCCGACCTGGTAGCCGATGGTGGTGAGCAGGCCGTGTTCGGAGCGGATCAGTTCGGCGCCGGTGTTCATCATGAGGAAACCGCCGGTGCCGTAGGTGCATTCGGTTTCCCCCGGGGCGAAGCACGTTTGGCCGAAGAGGGCCGCGTGCTGGTCGCCGAGGGCGGCGCCGATCCGCACGCCCGGCACGACTGTCGAAGCAGTGCCGAAATCGCCGGTCGAGGGTTCGATGCGGGGGAGCATGGCGGGCGGAATGTCGAAGAACCGCAACAGTTCCGCGTCCCACTGGCGGGTGGCGAGGTTCATCAGCAGGGTGCGACCCGCGTTGGTCACGTCGGTGACGTGCTCGGCGCCGCCGGTCAGGTTCCAGATGAGCCAGGATTCCATGGTGCCGAACAGGACGTCGCCGCGTTCGGCTCTGGCGCGAAGGCCGTCGACATTGTCGAGCAGCCAGCGCAGGCGTGGTGCGGCGAAGTAGGTGGCCAGGGGCAGCCCGCTCAACTCGGGAATGCGCTGGGCCCCCGGCAGTTCCTTCATCCGATCGACCAGCTCTTCGGTGCGCACGTCCTGCCAGACGATGGCCAGCCGCACCGGCAGCCCCGTGCGCCGATCCCACACCACGGTGGTCTCGCGCTGATTGGCGATGCCGATCGCGGCCACCTGGTCCACGGTGATCCCGGCATCGCGCAGCGCCGCGGGCACGATCCGCTCGACCGTCCGCCAGATCTCGAGCGCGTCCTGCTCCACCCATCCCGACCTGGGGTAGTGCTGGCGGTGGGTCCGCTGCGCCATGCCGGCCAGCCGGGCGTGCTGATCGAAGACGATGCACCGGCTCGAGGTGGTGCCCTGATCGATGGCGAGCACGAAACGTTGGGTCATCGTCGTCTGCTCTCGTTGTCGGCCGATGCCACGGCGGCGGGGATACCGGCCCAGCTCATTGCGCTGCCGTCAGGTCGCGGTGCACGGCGAGAGCGGCGGCGCGAACCTGCTCGATCGCGGCGGGATGCACCTGTAAGCGGTTGTCGCACAGCCGATCCGTCGGCCCGGTGATGCCGATAGCCGCGACGACCAGCCCACCTCTGGCTCGAATGGGCGCGGCGATGCCCGCTTCGCCCGAGCGGTGCTCCTCGACTTCGTCCGCCCAACCCCGTCGTCGAACCTCGGCGATCGCACGGTCGAGGCGGTCGCGTTCGGTGATGGTCCGCTGGGTGAACCCTTGGAGGGCAACGGCTTCCGCCGCGGCGTCGTAGGCCAGCAGTACCTTGCCGAGCGCGGTCGCGTGAGCGGGGAGTATTTCGCCCACCGCCAAGGCCTGCACGCTGTTGTCGGGCCGGAAGACATGGTGGATGACCGTGATCCCGGTTTCCCGCGCCACCCCGATGCGCACCGATTCCCCGGAACGGGAGGCGAGGGCGTCGGCCCGGTGGATCGCTCGCGAACGTAACTCGTTCACATCGAGCCGATCGGTCCCGAGTTCGCCGATCGCGGGACCGAGTAGGTACTTGCCGGTGAGTGCGTCCTGGCCGACGAACCCGACCCCGAGCAGGGTCCGCAGGATGCCGTGCGCGGTGGGTTTGGCCAGGTCGAGCGCGGTCGCGATCTCGCCGACGCCCAGCGGTCCCGATCCGCGCGCGAGCAGACGCAGCACGGCGGCGGCGCGTTCGATCGACTGGATCGGCCCGGGCATGGCCCCGAACCTACCACCGTTCAGCATTGTCGAACGGTGCGTGTGGTGTCCGCGTCCGCGCGTTCCTAGCGTGGGTTTCGGGCCGAGGTGCCCGATCGGCGGAGCTCGACGGCGAGATCCGGGAAGGACGACAAATGAACCGGTATGTGGGCGCGATCGACCAGGGCACCACGTCGACGCGATTCATGGTTTTCGACCACAAAGGCACCGTTGTGGCCCGCCATCAGCTCGAACACTCCCAGATCATGCCGCAGCCGGGCTGGGTCGAACACAATCCGGACGAGATCTGGGAACGCACCCGCACCGTCGTCAAGACCGCGCTCTCGCTCGCCGATCTCACGGCCGACGACCTCGCCGCCATCGGCGTCACCAACCAGCGCGAGACCACGGTCGTGTGGAACCGCCGCACCGGCCGTCCCTATGGCAACGCCATCGTCTGGCAGGACACCCGCACCGACCGCATCATCGCCGACCTCGACGCCGCCGGGCACAGCGCGCTCATCCGCCAGAAGACCGGACTGCCGCCCGCACCGTATTTCTCCGGTGGCAAGCTGAAGTGGATCCTGGACAATGTCGCCGGCGTGCGCGCCGATGCCGAGCGCGGTGACGCCCTGTTCGGCACCCTCGACAGCTGGCTGATCTGGAATCTCACCGGCGGCGTGCACGTCACCGACCCCACCAACGCCTCGCGAACCATGCTGATGGATCTCGAAACCCTCGACTGGGACGACGAACTCCTCGCGATCTTCGGCATCCCGCGCGCCATGCTGCCGACCATCGCGCCGTCGGCGAACCCGGAACTGTTCGGGACCACGAAACCCGACGGCCCGTTCAAAGGATCGGTGCCCATCGCGGGCGTGCTCGGCGACCAGCAGGCCGCGGGTGTGGGACAGGTGTGCTTCCGGCCCGGCGAGGCCAAGAACACCTATGGCACAGGCAATTTCCTGATGCTCAATACCGGCACGGAGATCGTGCGCTCGAACCACGGTCTGATCACCACCGTCGCCTATCAGTTCGGCGACGACAAGCCCGCGTACGCGCTGGAGGGTTCGATCGCGGTCACCGGCTCCGCGGTGCAGTGGCTGCGCGACCAGATGGGCATCATCGCCGGTGCCGCGCAGATCGAGGACCTCGCCGGTCAGGTGACCGATTCCGGCGGCGTGTACTTCGTGCCCGCCTTCTCCGGTCTGTTCGCGCCGTACTGGCGACCCGATGCCCGCGGCGCGGTCGTCGGGCTGTCGCGCTACAGCAACAACGCCCACTTGGCCAGGGCCACCCTGGAATCCATCGCCTATCAGACCCGCGACGTGGTGGAGGCCATGCAGCGCGACGCGGGCGTTCAACTGGCGACGCTGCGGGTGGACGGCGGCGTCACCGTGAACCAGCTGGCCATGCAGATCCAGGCCGATCTACTCGGCGTCCCGGTCTCGCGACCGGTCGTCGCCGAGACCACCGCGCTCGGCGCCGCCTACGCCGCGGGACTGGCCGTGGGTTTCTGGAGCGGCACCGACGAACTGCTCGACAACTGGTCCGAAGACATCCGCTGGTACCCGAGTTGGTCCGACGAGCAACGCGGACACGGCTACCGCCGCTGGCTCAAAGCCGTCGAGCGCACCCTCGACTGGGCCGAAATCTGATTCACCACAATACTTTCGAGAAGGAGATCATCGTGTCTGTGCAACTGGACCCCACCTACCGCGAGAAGGCTGTCGGCACGCTCGACACCGCCGAGGTCGATGTCCTGGTCATCGGCGGTGGCGTGACCGGCGCCGGCGCCGCGCTCGACGCCGCATCGCGCGGCCTGTCGGTCACCCTGGTCGAGGCACGTGATTTCGCCGCGGGCACCTCGAGCCGGTCGTCCAAGCTCATCCACGGCGGCCTTCGCTACCTGGAGCAGATGGACTTCGCGCTGGTGCGCGAGGCGCTCAAAGAGCGTGGTCTGCTGCTGAATACGCTCGCGCCGCACCTGGTGCATCCGGTGCCGTTCCTGTTTCCGCTCCAGCACCGCGTGTGGGAGCGCGCTTACATCGGGGCCGGAATCGCGCTGTACGACACCCTCGGTGGCGCGCGCACCGTCCCGATGCACAAGCACCTGACCCGTTCCGGCGCACTGGAACTCGCGCCCGCGCTGCGGGAGAACGCGATGACCGGCGCCATCCGCTACTACGACGCGCAGGTCGACGACGCCCGCCACACGATGATGATCGCCAGGACCGCCGCCGAACACGGCGCCACGGTGCTGACCCGGACCAGGGTGATCGGGCTGGAACGCGACGGCGACAAGGTCGTGGGTGCGCGCGTGGAAGACCTGGAAACCGGCCTGACGCACACGATTCGGGCCCGCACCGTGATCAGCGCGACCGGCGTGTGGACCGACGACATGATCAAGATGACCGGCGTGGACTTCCCGTTCCATGTCCAGATGTCGAAGGGCGTGCACATCCTGGTGCCGCGCGACCGGCTCGACCTGCACACCGGCATGATCATGCGCACCGAGAAGTCGGTCCTGTTCGTGATTCCGTGGGCCGAACACTGGATCATCGGCACCACCGATACCGAATGGGCCCTGGACAAGAACCACCCGACGGCCACCGCCGCCGACGTGCAATACATCCTCGACCACGTCAACGCGCTGCTGCGCGAGCCGTTGACCAGGGCCGACATCGTCGGCACCTACGCGGGCCTTCGCCCGTTGATGACCGGCGCCACGAAGGAGACCGCCAAACTCTCGCGCGAACACGCCGTCGCCGAGCCCGCGCCGGGTCTGTTCGTGATCGCGGGCGGGAAGTACACGACCTACCGGGTGATGGCCGCCGATGTCGTCGACGCGGCCGTCGCGCGCCTGGGTGGGGATATCCCCGCCTCGTCGACCGCGCAGCTGCCCATCGTCGGCGCGGCGGGCTACTTCGACATGCTCGCCGAGGTGACCGACCTGTCGGTGTCCCAGCGACTGCCCGTCGACGTGGTCGAACACCTGCTCGGCCGTTACGGCTCGCTGAGCACCGACATCTTCGGCCTCATCGCCGCCGATCCCGCCCTGCGCCACCCGATTCCGGGGGCATCGGACTACATCGCCGCCGAGATCGTCTACGCCGTCACCCACGAGGGCGCCCTGCACCTCGACGACATCCTCACCCGTCGTACCCGGATCTCCATCGAGGTCCCCGATCGCGGTCTCGCCGCCGCACCGGAGGTCGCCCGCCTGATCGCGCCGTTGCTCGGCTGGAACGAGGAGACCACCAACGCCGAGATCAACCGCTACTACGACCGGGTCCACGCCGAACTCGCCGCCAACGAAGCGGGCGACGACGCCGCCGCGAACGCCGCCAGGCTGGTCGCGGCCCGCTGAACTCCGCCGCCCGCACCGCGGGACCGCGCCGCCCTCGCCTGATCGAAGCAGCGCGGCACCGCGGTGCCGTGGCGCATCGGCCGGGACGTAGTCGCCGATCCTCGACGACCACGCCGCGCGGTGGCTAGCGTGGGGACATGGAATCGCGAATCACTCCCCGACGAACCCCGGCACTGTCGTGAGCCGGGGCACCATCCTGATCACCGGCGCCAGCTCCGGGCTCGGCGCCGAGATGGCCCGCCAGTTCGCCGCGCTCGGCTATGACCTCGGCCTGTGCGCTCGCCGGACCGAGCGCCTCGACGAACTGCGCACCCAGATCCTCGCCGAACACTCCGACCGCGTCGTCTCGGTGAAGCAACTCGACGTCACCGACGACGCCGCGGTGTTCACCGTTTTCGACGAGTTCGCCGAGGAATTCGGCACCATCGATCGGGTGATCGTCAACGCCGGCCTCGGTAAGGGCGCACCGCTCGGCACCGGGTACCACAAGGCCAACCGCCAGACCGCGATGGTGAACTTCGTTGCCGCCCTGGCGCAAAGCGAGGCGGCGCTGCAGATCTTCCGCGCGCAGGGCCGCGGCCATCTGGTGATGATCTCCTCGATCTCGGCCCTGCGCGGCATGCCCAAGACGCTCACCACCTACGCGGCCACCAAAGCGGGCGTCGCGGCGCTCGCCGAAGGCGTTCGCGCGGAAGCGATTCCGGGCGTCGACGTCTCGGTGATCTACCCCGGTTACATCCGCTCGGAGATGAACGACCGGGTCAAGCATCAGCCGAAGTACATGGTGGACACCGAAACCGGCGTCCGCTCCATGATCGCCGCGATCGAGAAGCGCCGCGCCAATGCCTACGTGCCCGCCTGGCCGTGGGTACCGATGGGTTTCGCGCTGCGTACCCTGCCCCTGCCACTGGTCCGCAAACTGATCTGACACCGGTCCCGCACGCCCCGACCCCGAGGAGGGGCCGCCGACGCAGTCGGCGGTTCGCGCCCGTCCCGTCGATCAGGCGCCGTTGCGTAGGCGACGAAGGAGCAAGCAACGGTGCCTGATCGACGGGACCGCCGGGGGCGCGAACTCGAGCGCGCCAGCGCTCCAACATCACTGCCGGGGCAGCAGGTGCTTGCCGTCCTTGTCGGTGGACAGCGCCAGCGAGCTGATGTACTGGATCTCGCCTTCGGGACCCGGCACCGCCGAGGCGATCATGTCCGGTCGCTCGAAGTCCATGCCGGTGACATGGCAGGTGAGCAGGTCGCCCGAGGGGTTGCCGTGTTCGTCGAACATCGGCGCCTCGATGCCGTCGTCGGCGCGTCGCAGGTAGTACTTGCCCTTGGTGGCGATCGCGGTGAGCGGGGTCGCGAGGAAGGCGACCAGCACCGCGACCAGCGGCGAGTACGGCTTGAGCAGGTCACCGAACAGGCCGAAGAAGGTCATGATCGACAGCACCGCAGACAGCCCGAAACCGACCAGACCCACCGGGTTGAAGTCGTAGAGCATGCCGCGCCGGAACTCCGGCACCTTCGGCGAGATCTTCAGCAGGTACTTGTTCACCGCGATGTCGGTGGCCACGGTGACGATCCAGGCGATGCCGCAGTTGGCGTAGAAGCCGAGGATGTTGTTGAGGAAGTCGAACATGTTCGCTTCCATCAGCACCAGCGCGACAGCGAGGTTGACCACCAGGAACACCAGCCGACCCGGGTAGGTCTTGGTGACACGGGTGTAGGAGTTGGTCCAGGCCAGCGAGCCCGAGTAGGCGTTGGTCACGTTGATCTTGACCTGGCTGATCACCACCAGCACCACCGCCAGCGTCATGGCCAGCCACCCCGGCACCATGTCCTTGTAGATCTCCAGGAACTGGTGCACCGGCTGGTTGGCGATGCCTTGGGCGGCAGGCAGATTCGCGATCAGGTACACCGCGAGGAACAGGCCGACGACCTGCTTGGCCGCACCGAACAGCACCCAGCCGGGACCGGCGAGCAGCATCCAGCCCCACCACTTGGCCCGGTTCTCCGGCGTGCGCGGCGGCATGAAACGCAGGTAGTCGATCTGCTCGGCGATCTGGGCGATCAGCGACAGGCACACGCCGGCGGCCAGCAGCGCGCCCGAAACGCTCACGCCCTCGCCGTTCTCCCCGCCGTAGGCGAAGAACGAACCCACCGAGTCGGGGTGGCGCACCAGCAGGAAGCCGAACGGCGCCACCATCAGCAGCAGCCACAGGGGAGTGGTCCACACCTGGAGTTTGGCCAGGGTGTTCATCCCGTAGATGACCAGCGGGAAGATGATGATCGTGGAGGCCAGATAGCCCAGCCACAGGGGAATTCCGAGGCCCAATAACAGGCCCTGGGCCATGATCGAACCTTCGAGCGCGAAGAAGATGAAAGTGAACGACGCGAACACGATATTGGTGATCACGGATCCGTAGTAGCCGAATCCGCTGCCGCGCGTGATCAGGTCGAGATCGATGTTGTAGCGCGCCGCGTAATAGGCGAGCGGAAATCCGGTGAGCATCACGACCACGGCGAAGATACCGATGCCGATCAGGGCGTTTCCGGTGCCGTGGGCGATGCCGATATTCGCGCCGATCGCGAAATCGGCCAGATAGGCGATGCCGCCGAGCGCGGAGATGCCGACGACCGCGGGGCTCCATTTGCGGTAGCTCCGCGGGGCGAAACGCAGCGTGTAGTCCTCGAGTGTTTCTTTGGCGGCAGTATCTGCTCCGGCCATTTCCCTCTCTCCTTCATCCGCTGCCGCCCGAAATCGGCGACTCACAGACGGTGGTGCATGGATGTAGACATGAATTTTCTGATTCGTTACGCCGCTGTTACGCACCGCGATGGTGACCGGGGTCACCGAAACCGCCGCGCAAAAACAAGCACGCGTGTATGTTTTTGGGCGGAGCGAGCGTCAGGAGACGAGAGTGTTCGAATGGTCCGAGACCGATCTGATGATCCGCGACGCCGTGCGGGCGTTCATCGACAAGGAGGTCCGGCCGAATCTCGACGCCCTCGACAGCGGTGAGATGCTGCCGTATCCGATCCTGCGCACGCTGTTCAGTCAGTTCGGGATCGATGCGATGGGCGAGGACGCCGTCGCGAAGATGCTCGCCAGGGAAGCGGCGGGTCCGCGCGAGGGCGACAAGAAGCCGGGCAGTCCGTTCGGTGATCAACAGTCGATGATGGCCGTGCTGATCAGTGAATTGTCTGGCGTGTGTATGGGTTTGGTGTCGGCGCTGGGGGTGAGCATCGGGCTCGGCGCCACCACCATCATGTCGCGGGGCACCCTGGCCCAGAAGCAGCGCTGGCTGGCCGACATCGTCACCCTGCGCAAGGTGGCCTCCTGGGCCATCACCGAACCCGATTCCGGCTCGGATGCGTTCGGCGGCATGAAGACTCGCGTCGAACGCGACGGTGAGGACTACATCCTCAACGGTCAGAAGACCTTCATCACCAACGGCCCGTGCGCCGACGTGATAATCGTCTACGCCAAGCTCGACGAGCGCGACGGCGTCGACAAACGCGACCGCAAGGTGCTCACCTTCGTGCTCGACAAGGGCATGGAGGGCCTCACCCAGGGCAAACCGTTCAAGAAGATGGGCCTGCACTCCTCGCCGACCGGCGAGTTGTTCTTCGACAATGTCCGGCTCGGCAAGGATCGCCTGCTCGGCGAGACCGAAGAACACAAGGGCGGCGACGGAAGAGAAAGCGCCAGAGCGAGTTTCACCGCCGAGCGGATCGGCGTCGGATTCATGGCGCTCGGCGTGATCGACGAATGTCACCGGCTCTGTGTGAATTACGCGCGCGAACGCACACTGTGGGGCCAGGAGATCGGGCGCTTCCAGCTGATCCAGCTCAAGCTGGCCAAGATGGAGGTTGCGCGAATCAATGTGCGGAACATGGTGTTCAACGTGCTCGAGCGTGGTCGCGCGGGTAAGCCGCCGAGCCTGGCCGAGGCCTCGGCGATGAAGCTGTATTGCTCCGAGGCCGCGACCGAGGTGGCCATGGAGGCGGTGCAGTTGTTCGGCGGCAACGGCTATATGAGCGAATACCGGGTCGAGCAGCTGGCTCGCGACGCGAAGTCGCTGATGATCTACGCGGGCAGCAACGAGATCCAGGTGACCCACATCGCCAAGGGTCTACTCGGGAAGTGAACCGGGCCCGGCCGCGAACAGTGTCGTCGCGGCCGGGATCTCGTCATACCGCGCGCAGGTGTCCGCGGCTGGCGTAGATGTGCTCGGCGATCAGCGTGGCGATCCGGTCGGGTGCCTCCAGCATCGGCACATGCCCCACCCCGTGCACCAGGATCCGATCCGCGGACTCCGGGAGTTCGCGCAGGTAGCGGGTGGCGTACACGCTGTTGGGAATGATCCGGTCGTATTCGGCGAGCAGCATCCGCACCGGGGTAGTCAGCTCACCCAGGTCGTCCATGCCCGGCGCCCGCAGGCTGCCGAGGATCAGCGGGATCATCGCGTCGCAGTGCAGGACCGCGGTGAGCGTGGTCGCGAGGTCGCGGCGGGCGACGGCGCCGGTGTGCTTGGTGACCAGCATGGCGGCCACCTGCTGCACGAGCGGATTGTTGATCGCCACCCCGCCCAGGCGCTTGCCGATCTCGATGAAGGGAATCATCGACGCGAACTTGATGCCGACCCTGACCTGGCTCAGCGACGGCGACGCCCAACCTCCCGCCGCGGCGATCGTGGTGAGCGTGCGTGCCCTGCCGCGTCGAGCCAGCTCGAGTCCCACCCAGCCGCCGAGCGAATTGCCCGCGATGTGACAGGTGCGCCAGCCCAGCTCGTCGAGCTGGTCTTCGATCTGATCGGCCAGGGCGTACACATCCATTGCCCAGCCCTCGACCTTCGGGCCACCCCAGTGCCCGGCGAACGCGGGCGCGTACACCTCGCAATGGGCCGACATTCGCTGTGCGACCTGCTCCCAGCAATGTGGCGAGAGCAAGAACCCGTGCAACAACAGCACCGGGTCGCCGGACCCGATATGCAGCGCCGCGACGGGCGCGGGGCGGGCGGTGGACTTGGCGGTGCGTGACGTCATCGTCATCACCCCTTCCTGGACGACAGTGTCCGGGGGAGCATCCCTGCCTGCATTGTACGGTCGTCGGGTGCCGATAATCCTCTCGACTGTGAACGTTAACGGGGTCCGTGCCGCATCGACCAAGGGCATGTTGGCCTGGTTGGCGGCGACCGAAGCCGACATCGTCTGCCTACAGGAGACCAGAGCGACCGACGCGCAGACCGCCGCGGCGTTGGCTCCCGCCCTCGACGCGGGCTGGGTGCTCTCCCACGCCGAGCCCGAATCCAAGGGCCGGGCCGGGGTGGGGATTCTGTCGCGGCGCGCACCCGATGCCGTGCGCGTCGGGTTCGGCAGCACCGAGTTCGCGGCGTCGGGCCGCTATATCGAGGCCGATTTCGACGACGTCACCGCGGCGAGCGTCTACGTGCACTCGGGGGAGGAGAACACTCCCAAGCAGGACGAGAAGTACCGGTTCATGGCCGAGCTCGGCGCGTACCTGAAGGCGCGCACCGGCGAGTTCGTGGTGAGCGGCGACTGGAATATCGCCCCCGCCGAGGTCGACCTGAAGAACTGGAAGGGCAACCAGAAGTCGGCGGGCTTCCTGCCCGAGGAACGGGCCTGGATCGCCGAACTGCTCGCCGCGGGCTACGTCGACGTGGTCCGCGCCCTGCACCCCGACGTCGCGGGCCCCTACAGCTGGTGGTCCTACCGTGGCCGCGCATTCGACAACGATTCCGGGTGGCGCATCGATTACCAGCTGGCACTGGGCGAGCTGACCGGTCGCGCCAAGCAGGCCGTCGTCGAACGCGCGGATGCCTACGACCAGCGCTGGTCCGACCACGCGCCGGTTACTGTCCAGTACCGATGAAACTCTCACGCAAGACTCTCAGCCTGCTCGGCGGACTCGTCCTCGTGCTGGCGGCCATCGGTCTCACGCTGTTCGGCGGTCGCGGTACGGACAGCACCACCACGACCAGCACGAAGGCGGTCGCCGGGATCACCACGACGGTCGCCGCACCGAAACCTGGTCCGCCCAGCGGGAATGCGTCGGCCTCGCCGGTCACCAAGACCGCCGGTGTGCCCGACCGCGCCTACGTCACCCTGATCGAAATCGATGCGGGTCGCTGGCCCGGCTCGGCGAACGCGCAGGGCACCAAGGGCGGCGAGCAGTTCATGAACCGAGGAACCAGACTGCCGCCCAAGGATTCGGCGGGCAAAGCGGTGAAATACCAGGAGTGGGATGTGAATCCCAAGCAGCCCAACCGTGGTCGTGACGCCGAACGCATCGTCACCGGCAGCGACGGCTCCGCCTGGTACACCGGCGACCACTACGAAACCTTCACAAGGATGCGCTGATGACTCCGCGAATGACGCTGTCGCAGTTCCTCGCTCGTCCCAGCGCCGAGGCACCGGCCGCCGCCACGGCGCCGGTGCTCGGCGCGTTGCCGGTGGATGCCAACCAGTTCAGCGGCGTCCGCTACGACGCCCCCGCCGACTACCGCGTCCGCGAACTCCGCGGCGCCAAGATGCGCACCGTGGCCGAACTGTTCGACGAATTCGCCGCGGCCTTCCAGTTCCCGTACTACTTCGGCGCCAACAAGGACGCCTTCGACGAATGCCTGCGCGACCTGGACGATTTCGTCGGCGACGCCCCCGGCTACGTGGTGATGGTGCGCACCGCCGACGACCTGCTCGCCGACGACCCCACCGAACGCGCCTGGTTCGACAGCGCCATGCGCGACTGCGCCGCCTACTGGACGCGCCGCGACGTCGCCTTCCGCGTTGTCCTGCAGGGCGATCCGGAAACCTTCGGCGCGGTCGCCCTGTCCGCCTGACCCGGTTCCGGTGCCACCGGAATTCCCGGCTGCCGCACCGTGATCAGGTCGCCTAGCGTCATCGACTGTGCGGCCATCCAGGGCCGCACGGCGAGGAGACACGATGAAGCGAGTACTGGCCGGCGCGGGTATTTTCACCGCGATCATGGCAGCGGCCACCGGCATGGGCACGGCCGACGCGGGCCCGGCACCGCAGCCTTATGCCCAGCAGGCGAAGGTGGGGCTGATCGCGGAACCGGCTTCGGGATCGAGCGCGATCATCGACGGGATTCTCCTCGACATCGTCGAGATAGCCTCCGGCTCCTCCACGAAGTGCAACGGCGTCCCGCCCGGTATCTGCACGCCGTACCCGACGTCAACCGCACAGGGATAGCCGATCGAGGTGGAGTCGGAGTCGGCCTGCGCTGAGCTCGGTACTCCGGCGCGACCTCAGCGGTGGCGGTGTTCGGTGCGATGGCTCAGATCGACGCACAGGCCACCGACTCCGACTCCGACTCCGACTCCGACTCCGACTCCGACGAAGGCAACACCCCCGCGCTGCTCCGTACCGGCATCGCCGTTGTCGCGTCCGCGCCCGTCGTCGGCGGCATCACACGTTCACCCTGCTGGGTAAACGTCGCCGCCGATAGCCACACACTTCGATGGCACCGGAATTGGTGGCTGTCACCGCGCCGTCGACCCGCTTACCGTTCTCGCCGAGCGGTCGCTGAGGCCGCCGAACGAGGAGAGACACGATGAAGCGAGTTCTGGCGAGCGCGGGCATTGCCGCCGCGATCATGATGTCGGGTGCCGCGATGGCCTCGGCCGATGTGGCGACGGCGCCGGTCGCGGGGCCCGCGACCGGATCGTCCGGCGGTGCCCTGATCGAGGCGCTAGTGCGGCAGATCGGGCTCGGTTCCTCCCAGCCGTGCGACGGGATCATGCTCGATACGTGCATCCCGATCGGCTAGGAGCCGAGTGCGCTCAGCGGTAGCGGTCGGCCAGGTCGTCGCCGAGTAGCACGAAGACCTCGGTGATCTGGTCGATCAGCTCTTCGCGCGTGAGGTCGAGATCGCCGGCCAGCCAGGTCGTGAGGGCCTGGGTCAGGCCGCCGACCAGGTAGATCGCCCGGAAGTCGACCAGTTTCCGTGGAACGTCACCGCCATAGAATCCGGTGCCTTCGGCGGCGACCAGACGGGCGAAGGCGCGCACCGTCCGGGCGGTGCGCGCGCGCAATTCCGGGGTCGCCATCCCGGCGATCAGCGCGGCGTGTGCCTTGCGTGGATCGTCGGTGAGCACCGAGATGCCCGCGTCGATCGCGGCATGGGCCTGGGTGCGGCTGTCGGGGCCCGCGGTCGCCAGTGCGGTCGCGATCGCCGCGGTGAGTTCCTCGGCGATGCGGTCGAGCAGCGCTTCCAGTACGCCGTCGCGGGTTTCGAAGCTCTCGTAGTAGTAGCGCTCGTTGAGACCGGCGCGGGCGCACAGCCCGGCGACGGTGAGTTTGGCCTGCCCGTCCTCGGCGACGATGTCGAGCGCCGCGTCCAACAGTGCGGTGCGCCGCTGCGCCTGCCGCTGCGACGCCGAGACGCCGCCGTATGTCCGTTGTGCTGCCACGGCTTCCATTCTGCGTGCCGTCGTACTCGGGTGGTGTTCTGGTAGAGACTCTTGCCAGAATATCAATTCTGGGGGATTCTATTGCCAGATGCACTCGACGAGGAGGCGCGGCATGGCTGTACGACAGGGCGAACCCGGATATTTCGCCGATGATTCGATGATCCGGCGGGTGATGAGCAAGCGCGCGGTCGGTCTGACCTACGGCGTGCGGGCCCTGGTGATCGGTGCGGTGCATCCGCTGCTGTTCGTGGGCACCAGCGAACACACCTCGCATCGGGAGACCCCCTACACCCGGCTGGCCGTCACCGGCGCCCTGTTCGAAGCGGTGTTCCTCGGCAGCAAGGCCGAGGCGGACCGCGCGCTGGCCTTCACCAGGCGCAAGCACGACGCGGTGGTCGGCGCCCTGCCCGAAGACGCGGGCGCCCACCACCCCGCGGGCACCGCCTACGCGGCCCATGACCCGCATCTGATGTTCATGACCATGGCCTTCACCTTCGATTCGGCCGAGGTGATGTACGACCGGCTCGTGCGCGAACTCACCCCCACCGAACGCGAAGATCTCTACCAGGACTACGTCCGCTGGGGGGAGCTGTTCGGCATGCCGCGCGACGCCGCGCCCGCCGACTACCCGGCCTTCCGCCGCTACTTCGACACCTATCTGAACTCCACCGAGCTGTTCCTCACCGACGAGGCGGCGCTGGTCGGTTCCTACCTGGCAGGCCACCGCAAGGCCTACCGGCAGCGTCCGCCCGCCGAGCAGGTCGGCACGGCGCTGTATCTGCTCGTGCAGGGCAGCCTCCCGGCCCGGATCCGGCAGATGTACGGCATCGAGTGGGGCATCGCCGACGAACTCGCCCACCGCGCGCTGTGCACCGGCATCCGCACCGCCCACCTCGCCCCACCGTTGGCGCCCCGGGTGCTCGCGAGCACCCTCGCCGGACCGAGCGCCCCCTCCTACCAGCTGCTGGCCCGCCGCGAACAGCACATGGTGCGAACGGGGCACCCGAGCATGCCCGGCGTCGATCCGCGCAACTGGGTGCAGCGAAATTCCGCTTGAGGCCCATGGAAGGATTGGGGCATGTCCAGTCCTGCCCCGGCCGCGACGGCCGAACGCAAGCAGCGGGTGCTGTCGGGCATCCAGCCCACCAGCGACTCCTTCCACCTCGGCAACTACCTGGGTGCGCTGCAGTACTGGGTGACGATGCAGGACGAGTACGACGCGCTGTACTTCATTCCGGATATGCACGCGATCACCGTCAGCCAGGATCCCAAGGCGCTGCGCGCGCGCACCAAGTCCGCCGCGGCCCAGCTGCTCGCGCTCGGCATCGATCCCGCCAAGTCCACCCTGTTCGTGCAGAGTCAGGTGCCCGAGCACGCCGAGCTGGCGTGGGTGCTCAGCTGTATCACCGGTTTCGGTGAGGCGGGCCGGATGACCCAGTTCAAGGACAAGTCGGTCAAGCAGGGCGCCGAGAACGCGACCGTCGGCCTGTTCACCTACCCGGTGCTGATGGCCGCCGACATCCTGCTCTACCGCCCCCATCAGGTGCCGGTCGGCGAGGACCAGCGTCAGCATCTCGAGCTGACCCGAAACCTGGCCCAGCGCTTCAACACTCGCTACAAGAAGACCTTCGTGGTGCCCGAACCGCACATCGTCAAGGGCACCGCGAAGATCTTCGATCTGCAGGACCCCACCGCGAAGATGAGCAAGTCGGCCTCCAGCGACGCCGGGCTGATCAATCTGCTCGACGACCCGAAGGTCACGGCCAAGAAGGTGCGTTCGGCGGTCACCGACACCGAGCGCGAGATCCGCTACGACCCGGCGAACAAGGCGGGCGTCAGCAACCTGCTGGTGATCCTGAGCTCGCTGCGCGAAACCCCGATCGTCGACCTCGAGGTGAATTTCGAGGGTAAGGGCTACGGTGATCTCAAGGCCGAGGTGGCCGACGCGCTGGTCGAATTCGTCACGCCCCTGCAGAAGAAGGTCCAGGATTACCTGTCCGATCAGACAGAACTGGACCGGATTCTGGCCGCGGGTGCCGAACGGGCGCGTGAGATCGCAGGCAACACACTTGCTCAGGTGTACGACCGGGTTGGCTTCCTCGCTCGCTGACCCGTTGCGCACCTGAGGTTTTCGTTGAAGGGGCGCGTGTCATGCAGTTGATCGACAACATCTCGGCCACCGTCGAGAAGCACATCGGGCGCAGGCCCTGGCTGGATCATCTGGTCAGGGCCGGTGGGCGTTTCCAGAGCCAGCGCGGTGACTTCTTCGCCGCGGGCATCACGTATTTCACTGTGCTGTCGCTGTTTCCGCTGCTGATGGTGGCCTTCTCGGTGGCCGGGTTCATCCTGGCCGGGCAACCGGACCTGCTGAACGAGTTGCAGGAGAAGGTCGTCGAGAAGGTTCCCAGCTCTTTCGGCACCCAGATCAACGACCTCATCGAGCAGGCGATGAATTCCCGCGGCACCGTCGGCGTCATCGGCCTGCTGGTCGGCCTCTACACCGGGCTCGGCTGGATCGCGAACCTGCGGGCCGCGCTCACCGAGCAGTGGGACACGCAGAGTCCCGAAAAACCCTGGTGGCTGGCCAAATTGTCGGATATCGGCGCGCTGGTCGGTCTCGGTCTCGCCTTCGTGGTGTCGCTCGGTCTGTCCGCGGTCTCCGCGAGCGGTTTGGGCAAGGGGGTGCTCGAATTCCTGGGGACCGACCATCTGCCCGGCGCCTCGCTGGTGTTGCGGTTGTTATCGATCGCGCTCGGATTGCTCGCGTCGTGGGCGGTGTTCGCGTGGATGATCGCGCGGTTACCGCGTGAGCCGGTGTCGTTGCGCAGCGCGGTGCGGGCGGCGATGCTGGCCGCGGTGGCCTTCGAGATCTTCAAGATCATCGCTGCGATCTACCTGCGGGTGGTGCTGTCCAGCCCGGTGGGGGCGACGTTCGGTTCGATCATCGGTCTGATGGTGTTCAGCTACATGTCCTATCGGATTCTGCTGTTCGCGACCGCGTGGGCGGCCACCTCGCGCGACAACGAGCGCGCTGTGACGGTCGAGCCGCCGAACGCGGTGGTCATCCGGCCACGGGTGGTCGAGCACGGGATGTCGACGGGGACGGGCGCCGCCTACTTCGGAGCCGGCGCGGTCGCGGCGCTCGCGCTGCTGCTGGTCGGTCGGCGCAAGTAACGCCCGGTCAGCGCCTGCGTCGGAATGCCCGGCGCGCCAACAGCAACAGCACCACGACCAACACCGGACCGCCGATCAAGGTGGCGATGCGTGCGCCCTGATGGGGGGATCGCTGCGGCTCGGCCTGAGAACCGTCGGCACGCGGCGGCGGTGAGGCCAGCGGCACGCTGGGTTGAATCGCCTCGCTGCCTGTTTCGGGCAGCTTGCCGATCCTGCCGTCGGTGTCGAGGGCGAAACCATAGTCCAGCAGGCGCGCGGCCTGTTCCCACGGCCGGATCGGGCGTACGTCGGCCTTGAGCAGGGTGACGACCAAGCGATGTCCGTCGCGTTCGGCGGCGGCGACGAAGGTCTGGCGCGCGTCGTCGGTGAAACCGGTCTTGCCGCCGATCGCGCCCTCGTAGTTGTAGAGCAACTGGTTGTCGTTGGCGATCGGGAAGCCGGGGTGATCCTTGTCGCCGGGGATCTCGGGGTCGGCGGGGAAGCCGGGGAAGTCGACCTGTTCGGTGTGGATCAGTTCGGCGAACAGCGGGATGTTCATCGCCTCGCGGAACAGCACCGAGAGGTCGTAGGCCGAGGTGCTCATGCCGGGGCCATCGAGGCCGGACGGGGTCGCCGCGCGAGTATCCAACGCGCGCAACGACTTCGCCACCTCGTTCATCTTCGCCACGGTGGCCTTGTCGCCGCCGAGCTGGGCGGCGATGGCGTGGGCGGCGTCGTTGCCCGAGCACATGATCAGCGCCTGCATGAGCTGTCGGTTGGTGTAGCGACCACCGGGGCCGATGCCGACCTTGGTGCCGTCGACGTCGGCGTCGGCCTGCGTTCCGATCACCACCTTGTCCAGATCCAGGCTGCGCAGCGCCACGATGGCGAGGGCGACCTTGATGGTGCTGGCGGGGCGGTAGCGGCCGTGTGGGTCCTTGGCGGCGAGTACGCGACCGGTGTCGAGGTCGGAGACCATCCACGCGGTGGCCGAGATCTCGGCGGGCACCGGGGGCGCGCCGTCGGGCGTGATCAGCCCGCAGTCTCCCATCCGCTGGCCACCGATAGCGGGGGAGGGAACGGGTATCCGGCTCGGTGTCGGTTCGCCGGGGGCAGGCACTTCCGAGGTATCGATCGGCGCGGGCGGCTGCGTTTTCTGCGGGCAGTCGTCGGTGTTCGGCGTGGTGAACGGCGGCGTGGTCGTCGCACCCGGTGCGGGGGCGCTGGTCGGTGGCCCGTTCGTGGCGGGCACGGCGACGGCGGGAGTGCCTGCGAGAGCGGTGGCGGTGACGGCAGCGCCGAGAAAGCATGCGGCGCGCAGGCCGACTTCGCGAATCCTCATCGCCACGCAGCCTAGTTGTCGCTGTCGCGCGCCGTTCCCCGACCCGAGTATCTATTGACACTCACTAGTAAATGGAAGTTACTATCAAAAAGTAGACACTCTCATTTTGGAGGAGATATGCGGACGGAAGAAACCCGCCGCTGGCTCGCGCTCGGCGCGCTCGCCGTAGCGATGCTCACCATCGGACTCGACGTCACCGTGCTCACGGTCGCCATCCCGACGCTCGCGGTCGACCTCGACGCGAATACCGCTGCGCTGCAATGGTTCAGCAGCGCCTACACCCTTGCCCTCGCCGCGCTGATGCTGCCCGCGGGCGCGCTCGGCGACCGCTACGGCCGCAAGAAGGTGCTGCTCGCCGCGCTGGTGCTGTTCGGTGTGGCCTCGCTGGCGTGCGCGTTCGCGGGCTCGTCGGGTCAGCTGATCGCGGCACGAGTGGTGCTCGGCATCGCCGCCGCCGCCCTGGTGCCGCTGTCGATGTCGGTGCTGCCGGTGTTGTTCACCGACCCCGTCGAGCGGCAACGCGCGCTGACGATCTGGGTCACCTCGACCGCCATCGGCCTGCCGCTCGGCCCGATCCTCGGTGGCTGGCTGCTACAGCACTTCTGGTGGGGTTCGGTGTTCCTGATCAATGTGCCACTGGTCGTCATCGGCGCACTGGCCGTCGCCACCCTGGTGCCGGAATCGCGCAGTGAGCGCGGTTTTCGCGTCGACCTCCTCGGCGCGCTGCTGTCGGCGGCAGGCATGCTCGGGTTGACCTACGGCTTCATCCGCATCGGTGAACGCGGTTGGGACGATCTGGTCGGCTGGCTCGTCGTGGGGGCCGGGGCGGCGACGCTCGCGGTGTTCCTGTGGTGGCAGCGTCGCGCCGAGTATCCGCTGATCGACCTCGCGCTGTTCGCCGCGCCCGGCTTCCGGTGGGGCACGGCGATTTCGATCCTGGTCAGCTTCGCCATGTTCGGCATGTTCTTCACTGTCCCGCAGTACTTCCAGGCCGTGCTCGGCGTCGACGCGCTGGGCAGCGGGCTGCGACTGCTGCCGTTGATCGGTGGACTCGTCATCGGCAGCAGACTGGTCGATCTGCTGCTGCCCCGGCTCGGTGTGCGGGTGGTGATCACCGCCGGACTGCTCGTGGTCGCCGGTGGACTCGGACTCGGCGCGTTCACCACGGTGGACAGCGGTTACGGGCTGACCGCGCTGTGGACGACGGTGCTCGGCGCCGGGCTCGGCATGGTGATGCCCGCGGCCGTCGGCCTGGGGATGGGTGAACTGACCGCCGAACGTTCGGGGTCGGGTTCAGCACTGCTGCAAGCACTTCGACAGGCGGGCGGCACCATCGGCGTCGCCGTGCTCGGCACCGTGCTGGCCACCCGGTACCGGGCCGACCTCGGCGCGCTCGACCGTGCGCCGATCTCCGACGGTGTCAACGCGGGCGTCGCGGTGGCGCGCGAGACCGGTGATCCGGCGATGCTCGCGCAGGTGCAGCAGGCCTTCGTGGCGGGCATGGACACCATGCTCGGGCTGTGCGCGGCGCTGTGTCTGGTCGCCGGACTGGTGACAGCGCTGTGGCTGCGACCGACGGCACCGGCTGTCGCCCCGGATGCGGCAGAATCGGTACATGTCGGTTGAGAGGTCGCTACGCGAGCGGAAGAAGGAGCGGACCCGCCGAACCATCAGGGTCGAGGCGTTCCGGCTGTTCCGGGAACAGGGCTACACCGAGACCACGGTGGAGCAGATCGCGGCGGCGGCCGAGATCTCGCCCAGCACCTTCTTCCGCTACTTCCCGACCAAGGAACAGCTGGTCATCGCCGACGACCAGGACCCGGTGATGATCGAGGAGCTGGCCACGCTCCCGCGCGGCCTGAATCCGATCACCGCCATCCGCACCGCGACCGCGGCGGTCTTCGGCAGGATGTCGCCCGCCGACCTCGCGTTCGAGCAGGAACGGCAGGCACTGCTGTTCCACGTGCCCGAACTACGCTCGGCGATCGGTTTGGAATTTCTGCGCAGTATCGAGCTCGCCGCCCAGATGCTGGCCGACTACACGGGTCGGTCCGCGGACGATTTCGATGTGCGGGTAGCCGCGGGCGCGATGATCGGCTCCATGCTCGCCATCGCGCCCGCCACTCCGATGAATGTCACCAACGTCAGTGCCGCCCTGACATTCCTGCAGGCCGGCCTGCCGTTCGACGATCCGGCCTGATTACTCCGACTTGCCGTGCTGCACAGGGCAGCCGTGCGCCAGCGGGCCGAGCAGCTGGTTGTTGTCGTAGAAGTGCTCCAGCTCGAGGATGCGCAGATCCTCGCTGACGCGGGCGATGGTCACACCGAACATCTCGATCTGCTCACCGGTGGGCTGGTGGCCCTTGTACTCGCCCTCGAACTTGCCCCAGTGACGCCAGCGGAAGCTCACCGACGGCGGGCCCGACAGCACTTCCTGGACCTCCCAGAAGAATCCGCCGGGGAAGGCGGTGTGGAAGATGTGGTGCGAGGAATCGAAGGTCTCGTTCGCGGCGTCGTAGTACGGGTTGTCGCCGATCAGGATGTTGTAGCTGCCGATACGCGCGAATTCCTCGGCGTCCTGCCACGTCCCACCGTTGACCCGGCCGCGGTAATGCTCGGCCACCACCGACAACCAGTTGGCGGGGTCGGCCTTGTGCGAGACCTCCATTTCGAAGACCTTCACCAAGTCTTCGACGATCGCCTCCAGGGACCCGGGCGCGTGCTCGACGCTGCGCTCGCGCGGGATCACCACATGGCTCAGATGGTAATCGGGAACGTCGCCGCGCCATTCCTCCGGCGCTGCGGCGGCGATCACGGCTTCGCGGCCCTGCAGCCACAGGGGCGCTTCCGGTTCCGGGTTCTGCTCGGCCTGCGTATTTGTCACGTCCACAGTCATTTTCGGTCTACCCGACCCTTTCAAAAGCTCGAAGAACGGGTCGAAGGTAACAGTCGCGCATCAGTCGCGCGTGTTGGGTCCCAACAAGTGAGAAACACGAAATGTTGAACTGTGTTCTGTAGCAAGGTTTTCGAGGGTAGCTAGGAAACCGGCTGGGCGGGGCGGCCGAGCCTGGCCGGTGTCTCGTCGTCCATGGTCGCGAAGAATTCGCCGAGCACGCCGACTATCTGATCCACCGAATCCGCGCAGTACAGCACCGGTTGGTAATGCGTGATGTCGTAGGCGATGGCGCCCATCTCCGCGACGTCGAGCGGCCGCAGGCGCGCGTGCCGGAACTCGTCGATCTCGCCGTAGGACGACAGCAGTCCGGCGCCGTAGCAACGGATTTCATCGTTCTCGCGGACCACGCCGAACTCGAGCGAGAACCAGAAGACGTCGGCGAGGAATTTCAGCGCGGTGTCGGTCTCCAGCCGGGCCACCGCGGCGCCGACCGTCTCGTACAGTGCCGCGAAACGTGGGCTGGCGATCTGGCTGGCGTGGCCGATGATCTCGTGGATCGCATCGGGTTCGGGGGTGTAGAGCGGGGCGGAGTGGTGACGGATGTACTGGGTGGAGTGGAAGGTGCGCTCGGCGAAGGAACCGAAGAACTCGCGCAGCGGAACCAGGCCGGCGGCGGGCACGTACCGGAAGCCGGTGAGGGGGGTGAGCAGCCGCGATACTTCGTCGAGTTGCGGGATGTGATCGTGCGGGAGGCCGAGGTTGCTCGCTGCCTCCCGAACCTCACGGCAGGCGTAGACCTCGTGTTTGCGGGCCAGCTCCGCCGACGCGATCCGCCACACCCGCTGCTCGTCGTCGGTGTAGTCGATGTGCGGTGCGGGGGCGCCGGGGGAGTGGTCGAGCGCGAGCGCGGCGATGGCATTGCGGCGCGCGCGGTAGTGCTCGTCGTGCACGCCGGGGTGGTCGTCGCTCAGGTGCACTGTCACGTTGCCGTCACGCTCGCGCGTCACCGGCGAGTAGAGCTGGGCCTCGGTGAACATGACTCCAGGCAAGCACCGCATTCCCGTCGCGACAACAACCACGCCGACAACTACGCAAACTGCACAGTTGCAGGGTTCGTCGCGGTCGGATTCCGGCGGTGAACTGTGTTTTCTGTGTGCTTGCTGACTGTCCTCGCGCCGTGCTGTGCGGACTTGCGAACACGCGGTTTCGGTAACGACGCGGTGAATCAGCCGACGAGCCGAGCGGCTATCGCGCAAAATTGCGTTCGTAGAAGAGGAGGTTGTGTGCGCACCCTGCGAATAGATCTCGATCAGCGCCTGCTGGCCGCTGCCGCCGACATCATGGGCACCGCCGACAGCAATGCCACCGTCAACGAGGCGCTGCGCCGCATCGTGGTGCACGAACGTCAGCTACGGAATTTGGAACGCTTGATGGCAGATTCGGTATTCAGCACAGATCCGCCCACTGACCGGGGCAGTGCCCTCGATCCAGATTCGGTATTCAGCACAGATCCGCCCACTGATTCCGTCCTCCTCGCGGAGTCGACCTAGGGGGACAGGTCCAGGTTCGGGTTCGTCACCGAGGTGGTGGCTGAGGGGTAGCCCGAGTCTGTCGGTACCCCCTGCGATTATCGGAGTCAGTCACCGATCCGCAGGGGGATACGATGTCGGTTCCGATCGCGAGTTTGCCTGTCGCCCAACGTCCGCGCGAGCGATTGCGCATGCTCGGCCCACACGCGCTCAGCGACGGCGAGCTGCTGGCGCTGCTGCTCGGCCAGGGCACCCGTGGCCGATCCGCACTGGAAGTCGCCGCCCAATTGCTCGGTGACTACGGCGGTTTGGCCGAACTCGCCGCCGCCCGGCCCGAGGAACTGGCCGTCCACGCCGGCATCGGCCCAGCCAAAGCCGCCACGGTCGTCGCGGCCTTCCACCTCGGCACCCGCTCGCGCACCCCTACGGAGTCGCTACCCCAGCTCACCACCCCCGAAGACATCGCGGCCGTGGCGATCCCGCTGTTCGCGGGAGCCCGGGTAGAGCGCCTGCTCGTCCTCGTCTGCGACACCCAGAACCGCCTACGCCACCGGGCTTTCGTCGCCGAAGGCGCCATCGACCACGTCGCCGTTCCCGTCCGCGAAATCCTCAACACCGTCCTGCGCCACGACGGCCGAGCCTTCGCGCTGGTACACAATCACCCCTCCGGCGATCCGACTCCCAGTCCCGACGACCGCCGAGCCAGCACCCTGCTCCACCAAGCCGCCCGCACAGTGGGCCTGCGCTACCTCGACCATCTCGTCGTAGCGGGCGAAATCTGGTCTACCGCGGCACCTTTCCCGTGACCGAGGCGTGGATCTCTCAGCCGGCGAAACCGGTGGTGCGGGCGAGGTCGGCGAGCATGGCGTCGAACATGATCTCCGGGTCCGCCAGGGGAATCGGGTAATTGCCGAACACCTCGAGGGTGACGTGGCCGAACAGGCGGGCCCAGATCTGCACCATCAGGTACGTCACGCCGAGGTCGAGTTTCTCGGCGGGGAACTTCTGCCCGGATTCGGAGAGCATGGCGAGCAGGTCGGTCTGGAAGCCGATGAGGTCGTCGCGAAGCGCCGCCGGGATGGTCTCGCCCGGTGGGGTGGCGATCTCGAAGTTCGCCAGGAGTCCGCCGGCGGCGGCGAGGAAGATCCGGCCGAAGGGTTCGTCGAAGCGGTGCATCATCGACCGTTCCGAGGTGGGCGAGGCGAACACCAGGGTGAACTCCCTCGGGTTCGCCAGCGCCCAGTGCCGGAAGCCCCGGCAGATGGCAAGGAATCGCACCGCGCCGTCGTCGGGCAGCGGCTCGATCTCGGTCGAGAGGAACTGAGCCAGATCGGCGCAGAACTCCACCCGCATCCGCTCGATCAGCTCGTCGCGCGACGAATAGTGCCGATACAGCGCGGGCGCGGTGACGCCGAGTTCGCGGGCGATCGCGCGCAGGGTGACCGCGTCCGCGCCCTGCTCCGACAGCAGCGCCCGGGTGACCCGCCGGATATCGGCATCGGTCACCACCGGCGCACGGCCACGCGCCTTGCCCGTCACCCGGCCACCCCCTCGATCACACGTCGGTTCAAGCGTATTCGACCTCCCAGCGCTTGATGCCGTTGAGCCAGCCGCTGCGCAGCCGCACCGGCTCGGCGACCTGGCGCAGGTTCGGCATCGCGTCGGCAATGGCATTGAACATCAGGTCGATCTCCAAGCGGGCCAGATTCGCGCCGACACAGTAGTGGGTGCCGGTGCCGCCGAAGCCGACGTGCGGGTTGGGGTTGCGCAGGATGTCGAACCGGAACGGGTCGACGAAGGCCTGCTCGTCGAAATTGGCCGAGCTGTAGAACAGGCCGATGCGCTGGCCCTTCTTGATCTGCTGGCCACCGAGTTCCAGGTCGCGTGTGGCGGTGCGCTGGAAGGCGGTCACCGGCGTGGCCCAGCGCACGATCTCGTCGGGCGCGGTGCGCGGACGCTGCTGCTTGTAGAGCTCCCACTGATCCGGGTTGTCCACGAAGGCCTTCATGCCGTGGGTGATCGAATTGCGGGTGGTCTCGTTGCCCGCGACCGCGAGCAGGATGACGAAGAACGCGAACTCGTCCGAGCCGAGGTGCTCGCCGTCGACGTCGGCGTTCACCAACTGGGTGACGATGTCGGCCGCCGGACAGCCGCGGCGCTGTTCGGCCATGTTCCAGGCGTAGCCCATCACCTCGGCGGTCGCGGTGTGGTGGTTGCCCTCGAACTCCGGGTCGTCGTAGGAGATCATCTGATTGGTCCAGTCGAACAGCTTCATGCGGTCCTCCTGCGGCACGCCGATCAGCTCGGCGATGGCCTGTAGCGGCAGCTCGCACGCGATCTGCTCGACGAAGTCGCCGCGACCGGCCTTCTTGGCCTCCCACACGATCCGCTGGGCTCGCTCGGTGAGTGCGGCCCGCAGGTTCTCCACCGCGCGCGGGGTGAAGCCTTTCGACACGATCCGCCGGATCTTGGTGTGCTGCGGCGGGTCCAGGTTCAGCATCAGCATGTTGCCGAGCATGTCGATCTGCTCGCGGGTGGTCTCCTCGTTGAACCGGATGATCGCGGTGTTCTCGTGCGAGGAGAAGTCCTCCGGGTTCTTCGAGATCTCCTTGATGTCGGCCAGCGTCGACACCACCCAGTAGCCGCCGTCGTCGAAGCCGCTGGCGCGGTCGGGCTGCGCGCACCACCAGACCGGTGCGGTGCGCCGCAGTTCGGCGAACTCTTCGATCGGCAATCGACTCGCGAGCAGGTCGGGATCGGTGAAATCGAATCCCGCGGGAATGTTTGTGCTGGTCACGGCTTATCTCCTTCGGCCCGGTGCGCGGACGTCACAACGTGATGTGGAACACGTTCGAGTAGATGAAACCACGGCGAGCCTATTTATGAACAGCGTTTAGTAATACCCGTTTACAAGGAGCTCGGACGCTGCCGACTTGGCTGTGTGGTCCGGGGATCTCCCGATTCGTAGACAGTCACCGGCGGTACTTGGGCAAGATGGCGGCGTGGACCTGCCGTTTCTGCGTGCGAACCCGCACCTGTTGCCGACGTTTCTCGCTCATCAGCGGCTACGGACTACGCCTGTCTCGGGTGGGTCGATCAGTGTCGCCGAGCGGATCGTGCTCGACGACGGGACCCACCTGTTTCTCAAGACTTGGCCGGGCGGGATATCCGCCGTCCCGACCGCCGCGCCGGTGCCTGCTCCGTCGGGACTTTTCGAGGGGGAGGCGCAGGGGCTCCGTTGGTTGCGGGAGGCCGGTGGGGTGGCGGTGCCGGAGGTGTATGCCCAGACCGGCGAACTGTTGTTGATGCAGTGGATCGACCACGCCGAGCCGAGCGCCACCGCCGCCGAACGGTTCGGTGCCGGACTGGCGCTCACCCATGACGCGGGCGCCCCCGGATTCGGCGCTGCCGCCGAGGGTTTCCTCGCGGGACTGCCCCTCGACAACACCCCCGGCCAGGACTGGCCGACCTGGTACCGCGAGCGCCGAATCCTGCCGCACCTGAAGCTCGCCGTCGACGCGGGCGCCCTCGACCCCGCCGACGCCACCTCCATCGAATCGATCCACATCGAAGCCCCCATCGAACCCCCCGCCCGAATCCACGGCGACCTCTGGCCGGGAAACATCCTCTGGGGCCTCTCCGACACCCCCTGGCTGATCGACCCCGCCGCCCACGGAGGCCACCCCGAAACGGACCTCGCCACCCTGTCCCTCTTCGGCGGCGCCCCCTACCTACCCCGAATCATCGCCGCCTACAACGAAGTCCACCCCTTGGCCCCCGACTGGCAAACCCGCATCCCCCTCCACCAACTCCACCTCCTACTGGCCCACGCCGTCCTCTTCGGCCGCTCCTACCGAACCGCCGTCCTGGACGCCGCGGCCCGCTACTACTAGCTCATCGCGGAGAGAGCTGTTCTACTCGGCCGTTCCGGGTCAGTGATCGTGGAATTTCGGCTGCTGCCATGAGCCGACAAGGGCAGTGGCGAGTCCGCCGATGAGGATCAGCAGGCAGGGGTGGAACGAGATGGAAGTGGAGGCTGGATAGTCCAGGCTTGCGAAGGTGATCGTGAATCCGATGCTCAGCGCGATCAGGATGCCGAGGGCTTCGGCGACCGCGAGGCAGGACAGCAACGCTCTCGGAAGGTGTCGCCGGTATGTGACGAAACCTGCGACGACCAGCAAGGCCGCGCCGAAGACCAGCAGCGGTAAGCCGGGGGCGCCGACTTCGCGTAGGTCCCACAATGAGTAGGTTCGTCGGCCTCGACTGCGGTCGACCTCGAAGAGCGGGAGCCAGAGCGTCATGAGGACGGCTATGGACCCGGCGAGCAGCATTCCGCTCGCCGGGGCGACTTTGTTGTTGTAGCCGAATACCGGCATCCATGTCTGCGACACCCGGCAATCCTAGTGAACGGCAAAGGCAGCCTGCGTCTTTCGATGGGGACGGGGCCAGCCGAACGCGCTCAGGCGGTCGACGGTTCGCGACGCCGTAGCGCGGGCACGACACGGGGTGCTGATCGGGTGGCCCACACGGCGAACCCGATGTACAGCGCCTGTTCCGGGATTCGCTGCCACAGGGGCGAGGCGGGCTCTCCCGCGAAGGGGATGTCGTTGAGGGCGGCGTAGATGTTGGCCGGCAGGAGCAGGAGGAACAGGGGGACCAGGGCCCAGCCTGCTAGTCGGCGGGTGCGGGTGAGGATCAGACCGGCGGCGGCGAGGAGTTCCAGGACGCCGCTGGCCAGGACCATGAAGCCGGGGAATGGGACGAAGGGCGGGATCATGGCGACCATGTCGGTGTAGTTCGGCATCACGGTGACGCTCGCGGGCATGAAGTGCGCGGTCCCCGTCATCACGAGCATGACGGCCAGTGCGTGGGCGGCGCTGGCGGACCACGAGGCGAATCGGGTCACGCCGAGTGCTCCCAGCGTTCGGAAGACTACGAGCGAGCCGATCAGGGCTACGAGGGTGATCATCGGTACTCCCAGAATGGATACTGAAACTATCTGCTATGGATAGCAACACTATCTACTCCGTCGGCATTCCCGCAAGTGCCGACGAACGACAAAGGCCGCCCACACCTTTCGGTGTGGACGGCCGGTGCCGAGCGGGAAAGATCAGCGGGTGAAGAGCAGGGCCCGCTTGACTTCCTGGATCGCCTTGGTGACCTCGATGCCACGGGGGCACGCGTCGGTGCAGTTGAAGGTGGTGCGGCAGCGCCAGACACCTTCGACGTCGTTGAGGATGTCGAGACGCTCGCGGGCGCCCTCGTCCCGGCTGTCGAAGATGAAGCGGTGCGCGTTCACGATCGCGGCCGGACCGAAGTAGCTGCCGTCGGTCCAGTACACGGGGCACGAGGTGGTGCAGCAGGCGCACAGGATGCACTTGGTGGTGTCATCGAAGCGGGCCCGGTCGGCCTGGCTCTGGATCTGCTCGCGGGTGGGCTCGTTACCCGAGGTCATCAGGTAGGGCTTCACCGCGCGGAACGCGTCGAAGAACGGCTCCATGTCGACCACGAGGTCCTTCTCCACGGGCAGGCCGCGGATCGGCTCGACGGTCATGGTGAGGGTCTTGTCGCCCTTGGGCAGCAGGTCCTTCATCAGCACCTTGCACGCCAGGCGGTTCACATTGTTGATCCGCATGGCGTCGGAGCCACACACACCGTGGGCGCAGGAGCGTCGGAAGGTGAGGGTGCCGTCCAGGTAGGACTTGATGTAGATGAGCACGTTGAGGAAGCGGTCGGTCGGCAGGACCGGCACCTGGAACGAATCCCAGTAGGCGCCCTGGCCGTTCTCCGGGTTGAAGCGGGCCACCTTGACGGTGACCATGACCGAGCCCTCGGGCACCGGCGCCGGCTTCTGCTTTGCGGTATCGACTGCAGCAGTCATCAGTACTTACGCTCCATCGGCTCGTAGCGGGTCTGCACCACCGGCTTGAAGTCGAGGCGGATCTCGGAGATGAGCTCCGGCCCCTCCTTGTACGCCATCGTGTGCCGCATGAAGTTCACGTCGTCGCGGTCCGGGTAGTCCTCGCGGGCGTGGCCGCCACGCGATTCCTTGCGGTTGAGCGCGCCGACGACGGTGACCTCGGCCAGCTCGAGCAGGAAGCCCAGCTCGACGGCCTCGAGCAGGTCGCTGTTGTAGCGCTTGCCCTTGTCCTGCACCGTGATCCGGGTGTAGCGCTCCTTGAGCGTGTGGATGTCGGTGAGGACCTTCTTGAGGGTTTCCTCGGTGCGGAACACGCCCGCGTTGGCATCCATCGTGGCCTGCAGCTCGGTGCGGATGTCGGCCACGCGCTCGTTGCCGTGATCGGACAGGATCAGCTCGAGCCAGTCCATCACCATCTGCGACGGGTTCTCCGGCATCTCGACGAACTCGGTGCGGTTGGCGTACTCGGCGGCCGCGATGCCGGCGCGACGGCCGAACACGTTGATGTCGAGCAGCGAGTTGGTGCCGAGACGGTTCGCGCCGTGCACCGACACGCAGGCGCACTCACCGGCGGCGTAGAGGCCGGGGACCACGTCGGTGTTGTTGCGCAGGACCTCGCCACGGATGCGGGTGGGGATACCGCCCATCACGTAGTGGCAGGTCGGCATGACGGGTACGAGCTCGGAGACCGGGTCGACGCCGAGGTAGGTGCGCGCGAACTCGGTGATGTCGGGCAGCTTCTCCTCGAGCACGTCGGCGCCGAGGTGGGTCACGTCGATGTAGACGTAATCCTTGTTCGGGCCGGCGCCACGGCCTTCGGCCACCTCGAGCACCATCGAGCGGGCGACGATGTCACGCGGCGCGAGGTCCTTGATGGTGGGGGCGTAGCGCTCCATGAAGCGCTCGCCGGAAGCGTTGCGCAGGATGCCGCCCTCACCGCGAACAGCCTCGGAGATGAGGATGCCGAGGCCCGCGAGGCCTGTCGGGTGGAACTGGTGGAACTCCATGTCCTCGAGCGGCAGGCCCTTGCGGAACACGATCGCCATGCCGTCACCGGTCAGCGTGTGCGCGTTCGAGGTGGTCTTGTACATGCGGCCCGAGCCGCCGGTGGCGAACACGATCGACTTCGCGTGGAAGATGTGGATCTCGCCGGTCGACAGCTCGTAGGCGACGACGCCGGTGGCGACGGGGCCACGATCGGACTCGGTCATCACCAGGTCGAGCACGTAGAACTCGTTGTAGAACTCGACGTCGTGCTTGACGCAGTTCTGGTAGAGCGTCTGCAGGATCATGTGACCGGTGCGGTCGGCGGCATAACACGCGCGACGCACGGGCGCCTTGCCGTGGTCACGGGTGTGGCCACCGAAACGACGCTGGTCGATCTTGCCCTCGGGCGTGCGGTTGAACGGCAGGCCCATCTTCTCCAGGTCCATGACCGCGTCGATGGCCTCTTTGGCCATGATCTCCGCGGCGTCCTGGTCGACGAGGTAGTCGCCACCCTTGACGGTGTCGAAGGTGTGCCATTCCCAGTTGTCTTCTTCGACGTTGGCCAGCGCGGCGCACATACCGCCCTGGGCCGCGCCGGTGTGGCTACGGGTCGGGTACAGCTTGGTCAGGACCGCGGTACGAGCGCGCGGGCCGGCCTCGATCGCCGCGCGCATGCCCGCGCCACCGGCGCCGACGATGACCACGTCGTAGCGATGCTCCTGAATCGGACGGGATTCACTCATGCGAGGTGGCCTGTTCCTAACCTGTGATGTTGGGGTCGAAGGTGAAGATGACGTACGTGCCCACAGCGACGACCAGGATCATCGAAATCGCGAGAATGGTCTTGAGCCAGAACCGGGTGGAGTCCTTGCGCGAGTAGTCGTCGATGATGACGCGCAGACCGTTGCCGCCGTGCAGCTGAGCCAGCCACAGCATGGACAGGTCCCAGAACTGCCAGAACGGGCTGGACCAGCGACCGGCCACGAACGCGAAGTTCAGCCGGTTCACGCCACCGTCGATCATCAACATGATGAACATGTGGCCGAGTACGAGGACGATCAGGAACAGGCCCGAGATGCGCATGAACAGCCATGCGTACTTCTCGAAGTTGCCGTTGGACTTGCCACGCGGCGAGCGCGGGGAGTCGAGGCTGGCCGGGCGATCGTAGGACTTGCCGAGGACAGGTGCAGACATATCAGTGCTCCGTCAGCAGGTAGAAGAACTGGCGGCCGATGCCGGCGGCGGAGACCAGAATCCAGATGGCGAGGACGATCCACAGCATCTGCTTCTGGAATCGCGGACCCTGGGACCAGAAGTCGACCAGGATGACCCGGACGCCGTTGAGGGCGTGGAACAGGACGGCGACGACGAGACCCATCTCCATCAACGCCACGACCGGGTTCTTGTAGATCGCGATCGAGTGGTCGTAGGTGTCCGGGTTGACCCGGACCAATGCCGTGTCCAGCACGTGCACGAAGAGGAAGAAGAACAGCGTGACACCGGTGATCCGGTGCAGCGCCCAGGACCACATGCCGGGGTCGCCGCGGTACAGCGTCTTCCGCTTCGGCTGGGCCGGAGCCGGAGCTTCTATCGTGGTCATAGAGTGCGGTGCCTCCAACGTCGTTGATGGACCCGGTCACAGATCCGACGCCGGCATGCGTGGAGAGGCAAATGCCCAGGTGGCTGCGCTGTATTCTCGAGCGCTCGCCCGCCGCCGGGAACCTGAACCGATCTTCGCTGAACTCTAATCCCCTCTGTTTCGCGGAACTAATTCGGCGTGCCGTGCGTTGCGCGTAAAACAGGCGAGTTAGGTTTACCTTTCCCGATGCCGAATACTGGTGTTTCGGCCCCTGTTTCCCTGTGTTCGGCGGGATCCGCTGGAGGTTTTCGATGCCCGACATCGACTGGAATACGTTGCATGACATGGCAATTCGCGCTATGGGGTCGGCGTATGCCCCGTACTCGGGTTTCCCGGTCGGCGCCGCTGCTCTCAGTGCGGATGGCCGAATTGTGAGCGGATGCAATGTGGAAAATGTCTCATATGGGCTAACCCTGTGTGCCGAATGTGTACTCGTCGGTAACTTATTCGTGTCGGGTGGCGGGCGTCTCATCGCCGTCTCCGTGACCGATTCCCGGGGCGAAATCCTGATGCCGTGCGGGCGCTGTCGTCAGCTGCTGTTCGAACACGGCGGGGGCGAGTTGCTGGTCGATCACGCCGACGGCCCGAAGCCGCTGTCGGAGCTGCTGCCCTATGCCTTCGGGCCGGATGACCTGGCGGCCGGTCGGGCTGGCGAAGGCGCGTAACCACTGATTTAGTGGGCACATGGGTAACTCGTCGGGAACGAACGAACGCTCCACCCACTTGCCGCCAGTCGCCGACGTGAGTCGGCCGGCGCCTGAGTCTGGCTCGAAGGCGCGGGGAGGCGGATTAGATGCGGTTTCAGTCATTACTACCAAGCGCGACGGCGCAGAGCTGTCCGACGCACAGATCGACTGGGTGGTGGACGCGTTCACCCGGGGGATCGTGGCCGATGAGCAGATGTCGGCGCTGGCCATGGCGATCGTGTGGCGGGGGATGACCCGGCGCGAGACCGCGCGGTGGACGGCGGCGATGATCGGGTCCGGTACCCGGACGGACTTCACCGACCTGCCGCGACCGACCGTCGACAAGCATTCGACCGGTGGGGTCGGCGACAAGATCACCCTCCCGTTGGCTCCGCTGGTGGCCGCCTGTGGGGCGGCGGTGCCGCAGTTGTCGGGGCGTGGGCTCGGGCACACCGGCGGGACGCTGGACAAACTCGAGGCGATCCGCGGCTGGCAGGCAGACGTGAGCGTGCCCCGGATGCGCGAGATCCTGACCGACCCGGCGATCGGCGCGGTGATCTGCGCGGCGGGCGCCGATCTCGCCCCCGCCGACAAGCGGCTCTACGCGCTGCGGGATGTGACCGGGACGGTCGAGTCGATTCCGTTGATCGCGAGTTCGATCATGAGCAAGAAGATCGCCGAGGGGACGGCGGCGCTGGTGCTGGATGTGAAGGTCGGCTCGGGAGCCTTCCTCAAGACGCTCGACGGCGCTCGCGAACTCGCGACCGCGATGGTCGAGCTCGGACGCGATGCGGGAGTGAAGACCGTCGCGCTGCTCACCGCGATGGATACACCGCTCGGGCGCACCGCGGGCAATGCGCTGGAGGTGGCCGAGTCGGTGGAGGTTCTCGCTGGTGGGGGAGCCGCGGATGTGGTCGAGCTGACGTTGACGCTGGCGCGGGAGATGGTCGCGCAGGCGGGGCTGCGGATCGATCCCGCCGATGTTCTCGCCGACGGTCGGGCGATGGATCACTGGCGCGCGATGATTCAGGCGCAGGGCGGGGACCCGGATGCCGCGCTGCCGGTCGCGCGCCACAGCGAGATCGTGCGGGCGGAATCGAGCGGGGTGCTCACTCGACTCGACGCGATGGGGGTGGGGGTCGCCGCGTGGCGGCTCGGTGCGGGGCGTGCGCGGCAGGGGGAGAAGGTGCAGGCGGGGGCAGGCATCGAGATGCATGCCAAGCCCGGGGATTCGGTGGTGGCTGGCCAGCCCTTGTTGACGCTGCACACCGATACGCCGGAGGCGTTCGCCGGGGCTTCGGCTGCGCTCGCCGATGCGGTGACGATCGATTCCGCGCCCGACGGCAAGCCGGGGGAGCTGGTGCTCGGGCGGATCGAGTGAGGGCGAGCCCCGGGGTTCGCGCACGCCGGATGGCCCGCAATAGTCCTTCGCGGGACGGATAATCAACGAGACGGTTGCCACGTGGGGACTTCGCTGCCGGGATCGGCGCGGGCCGCTACCGTCTATACATGACTGGACCGGCGCCCCTTGACCTTGCTTCGATCCGACGCGCACCGAAGGCCTTGCTGCACGATCACCTCGACGGTGGTCTGCGGCCCTCGACGGTGCTAGAGCTGGCCGCGGACTGCGGCTATGACGAATTACCCGCTACCGATGCCGAGAGGCTGGGGGCGTGGTTCCGCGACGCCGCCGACAGTGGGTCGCTGGAGCGGTATCTGGAGACGTTCGCGCACACGGTCGCGGTGATGCAGACCCCCGAGGGGCTGCGCCGGGTGGCGCGGGAGTGCGCCATCGACCTCGCGGCCGACGGCGTCGTCTACGCGGAGGTGCGGTTCGCGCCCGAGCAGCATCTGGAGAAGGGCCTCACGCTCGACGAGGTGGTCGAGCACACGCTCGCGGGATTCCGCGAGGGCGAGGCGATCGCGGCCGAGCAGGGCAATGCCATTCGGGTGACGTGTCTGCTCACCGCGATGCGGCACGCGGCCAGGTCGCGCGAGATCGCGGAGCTCACCGTCCGGTTCCGCGACAGCGGCGTCGGCGGGTTCGATATCGCCGGCGCCGAGGCGGGATTCCCTCCCACCCGGCACCTGGACGCTTTCGAGTATCTGCGAGCCAACCACGCGCACTTCACGATTCACGCGGGTGAGGCGTTCGGCCTGCCGTCGATTCACGAGGCGCTGGCGTTCTGCGGCTGTGATCGGCTCGGCCACGGCGTGCGGATCACCGACGACATCAGCGTTCCCGGCGACATCGAGGACGCGCAGCTCGGCCTCGTCGCGAACTATGTGCGCGATATGCGGGTGCCGCTGGAACTGTGTCCCTCGTCGAATGTGCAGACCGGCGCGGTGCCCTCGCTGGACAAGCATCCGTTCGACCTGCTCGCCCGCCTGCGCTTCCGGGTCACCGTCAACACCGACAACCGGCTGATGAGCGACACCTCCATGAGCGAGGAGATGCGCAAGCTGGTCGACACCTTCGGCTACGGCTGGAGCGACCTGGAACGCTTCACCATCAACGCCATGAAGTCGGCCTTCATCCCGTTCCCGGACCGGCTGAAGATCATCGACGAAGTGATCAAGCCGGGTTACGCGGTACTGCTCGGTTGACATGGATCAGGGGTGGCGCCGCATCGGCGCCACCCCTGACCTGTCGAGAACTACTCGCTGACGAGTCGGGCTTCGAACGCACGCTGCAGGTCGCGGAACTGCTGGGCCTCCGACGCGTACGGCGGGTTCGGCGCCATCCGGTTCGGATCCGGGTTGAGCAGGTAGGAGACGTACCAGCCGAGCGGATTCGACTGTGCGAGAGCGGATTCCACGCTGTCGTCGTCGGCGTAGTCGGCGGCGTCGCTGAACAGTTCGACAGCGAGGTCGAGCTGTTCGATGTCGACCGCCTCCGGCCCCTCGGCCAGATCGTCGACCAGACCGGTGAGCACGTAGACGTTCTCGTCGGTCACCTCGACCTCGAGCGAACCGTCCACCGCCGCGGTCTGCACCTCGGCGAAGGTCGACACCCGGGCCAGCTCGTGCTCGTGATCGTCGGCCAGGTAGCGGGCCAGTGCGCGCTCGGAACCGAAGACGGTGATGCTGCGGCCGTCGCCGAGGAAGATCGGCTCGTCGTCGAGGTAGCACCGCAGGGTGAACTGCTCGCCGTCGGAGGTGACGATCTTGACGGGGTCGATGCCGACCTCGTCCCAGAAGGACTCCTCTTCGTCGTCGTCGGTGGCGGTGAGGTCGACGTTCTCGAACTCTTCCTCCTCCTCGGCGACATCGTCGGCGTCGACCTCGTTCTCCTCGGCCGCCAGCAGTTCCGCCTCGGCGACGGCGACCGCGGCCGCGTCGACCTCGGGGGTGGTCACGACGCCGTCGATCGCGTCGAGCACGTCGTCCCAGCCCTTGACGATCGCGGCGCCGACCTGGTCCCACAGCTCTTCGCCGTCGCGGCCGACGAACGTGCTCGCCCCGCTGGCCAGTGCGCCGAGCACCGGGTTGTTGCCGAAGAACTTGGTCACCACGTCGAGCTCGCACACCTCGGCGATATTGCGCACCATCGCCAGGGTGTCCTCGAGCTCGCCGATGACATCGACGTCGGGTTCGCCCGCGGCCAGTTCCGGCACGGAGACCAGATCGAAGCTGAAGTTCTCCTCCGGCTCCAGCTCAGCGGCCGAAAGACCGACGATGACCGCCCAGGACGGGTGGTCGACGAGGTCGTTGTCGGAGTTGGTGCGGATGAACGCCGCCAGCTCCGCAACGGACTCGAATCCGTAGAGGTCGTCCTCGTGACCGAGGAACGCCTCCCACTCGTCGTCACCGTCGCGCCAGCGCGGTGCCCACAGGGTGACGAGATCGCCATCGGTCAGACCGAGCTCGATCGGGACGATGTCTCCAGAAGCCATGACGCGAAGCCTAGCTAGCTCGAGCGCCGGGCACTATCCGGCCCGGGTGCTAATTGCCCGTCGGGCTGTGCACTCGGTCCGGTGAGCGATTCGTTCAGTGTCGCAATGATGTTGGAACGTGCCTCGCCGGCGGTCTCGGTGGCCTGTTTGCAGGCGGCCAGGATGAGCGCGGCGGCCTCGGTGGGCGCCAGCGCGGTGATGCCTTCGTCCAGTGTCAGGGCGACGACGGCGCCCTCGCTGTTCACCTCGGCGGTGACCAGCCCGTCCTCGGTGGTGAAACGCCCGTTGACCTGCTTCAAACCGTACAGCGCCGCTTCGAGCGCCTCGAGCTTTCCGGTGACGCCCGCGACCAGGGCGTCCATTTCCGCACTCACAGTGGCCTCATCCAACTCGTCTGACCGGTGTCGGCGTCGTCGATGCGATCGAGCTCGTCGACCGCCTGACGCCGGGTGGGCAGGTTCATCTTGTCGAGCAGGTCATCGGGGATCTGCGCCTGCTCGCTGTAGACCTCGCGAAGGCGGGCGGCGGCGGCGATGGTCGAGCGCCGGGTCAGGCGCAGGATCTCGTCGGCCAGCGCTTGGGCGCCGAACTGGTACTCGCTGCGCTCGAACTTGATCGCGATCGGCAGACCCATGCTGGTCGCGCGGACCGAGATCGTGCCCGACCGGTTGGTGCTGACCGCGGACTCCACGTTGGGCACCTCGGGGATCGGCGTGCCGCTCATTCGGTGGGCCTGTAGAAGCCGTAGAACTCCATGCCACTGTTCTCCGTTCGGATGGAACTGATCGAAACCGGATCGCCCGCCTCGACGAGCTGCCCGTTGCCGACGACCATGGCGACGTGGCCGTCCCACACGGCCAGATCGCCCGGCATCAGGTCACCGGGGGATACCTGAGGATTGCCGATGTGCTGTTCCTGCGCCAACCGCGGCAGTTCGACCCCGGCCTCGCCGTAGGCGTACTTGGTGAGCCCGCTGCAGTCGATGCCCGATTGGGGGTCGTTGCCGCCCCACACATACGGGGTGCCGACCGCGCCGATGGCCGAACGGACCGCGGTCGCTGCCTTCTCGTTGGGAGCCTCGACCGTGCTGCCGTCGGGCAGGGTGATCTTGACGCCGGTGCCGGACCCGGTCGACGAACCGGCCGACGACCCCGTCGATCCGCCCGTTCCCGTGCCCGCACCCGCGCCCGTGCCGCCGGTGGTGGTCGACTTCGAGGTGCTGCTGTTGCTGCCGCCCATCGCCGTCGACAGACCCGAGCCCATGGCGCTGAGCACCGTGCTGCCTGCGCTCGCCGCGGTCGAGAGCAGACCGGAACTCGACGCCGAGGACACGAGGTTGCTCGCGCCGGACGAGACGCTCGCCAGCGACGTGCTCGACGGTGCGGGGGTGAGTTCCTGGATCGCGGCGGTCTGGGTGCCCATTTCGTCCTGCACGCGGCCGACGACGCCCATGCCCTGACCGATGTGGTCGATCGCCGAGCTCACCACGGCGGTCAGACCGGCGGGAGTGCCAAGGGTGGGACTGAGCGCGGACACCTGGGACAGGAACGAGTTGACGATCCCGTCGAGCTCTTTCTGCCCGGTCTCCACGTAGGCGGCGGCCTGGTCGACGACGGTCGCCATCTCGGTGCCGTTGTCGGACAGGGTGGCCGAGGACGTCTGCACGCGCAGCGCTTTGGAGGTGGCCGCGTCGACGGCCTGGCCGTCCCACGCGGTGTTCACGTTGTTGATGCTGTAGCGACCCTGTTGATAGATCTGGTCGAGGTTGGTCGAGGTCGAGCGCAAGCCGTCGGAAGCGCCGCCGGCGCCGAGCACGCCGGTGCCGAAGCTCGACAGCAGATCGAGGAGGGGCTGGGCCAGCCCGCTGAGGTCGATCATGCGTCGGTACCGAGTTCGCCCGCGGTGGCGGTGATCCCGGCCGCGTTGTTCAGGTCGGTCTCGACAAGAGTCGTCGCGGCGCTGGCGGTGGCCAGCCCCATGCTGCCCATGACCGCGGACAGCTGGGCGATCGCCGCCACGTGACCCGCGTGCGCGGCAGAGTAGGCGGCGGTGAAATCGCCGCCGATGAGACCCATGATGGGGCCGAGCAGAGTGGGGTCGGAGGCAACCGAACCAGCCGCCGCGGTGGCCAGTTCCGTGGCCATCACCTCAGCAGCCGCGCTGTACGCGACGATGCCCTCGGCATCGGCTGACATTTTCGTCATCGAACTTCCCCCAATCCTCGAGTTCCCGGGCAGAGTACGTCACTCAGTATCTTGGACGCACCGACTCCGCATTCGGTTCCCTCGACCGCGAAAATATTTCCCCAGCGGTCGTAGGCGCGAAGCGCCAAGCGACCCTATCGTCTTTTCATGCGCACCGACACCGTCGACCATCCACTCGCCGCAACCCTGCTCAGCACCATGCGAGACGCTCGTACCGACAACGCCGCCTTCCGCAATGCTCTGGCCGATCTCACCGGCATCCTCATGTACGAGGCGCTGCGCGACGCGCCGGTGGTGCGCGAACCGATCGACACGCCGGTCGCGGTCACCGAGGGCATCCGATTGGCATCGCCGCCGCTGCTGGTGCCGGTGCTGCGGGCCGGGCTCGGCATGGTCTACGCCGCAGCCGAACTCGTCCCGCAAGCCCGCGTCGGTTTCGTGGGTATCGCCCGCGACGAGCAGACCCACGAGCCGGTGCCCTACCTCGAGTCGCTGCCCGCCGACCTCACCGGCCTGCCCGTCTTCGTCCTGGATCCGATGCTGGCCACCGGCGGTTCCATGCGCCACACCATCGAACTCCTGGTCGCCCGCGGCGCCACCGACATCACCGCCCTCTGCGTGGTCTCGGCCCCCGAAGGCGTTGCCGCCCTCGCGGCCTCGGGCCTGCCGGTCCGCCTGGTCACCGCCGCCGTCGACGAGAAACTCAACGAGAACGCCTACATCGTCCCCGGCCTCGGCGACGCGGGCGACCGCCAGTTCGGCCCACGCTGACTCAGTCTTCGGAGCCGACGAACAGCTCCAGGTGGTCGCAGGCGACGCAGCGGTAGGCATCGACGGTGCGAGCTGTCTTGCGGGAGCGCCGCTTCCCGCCGAAGAAGCCGCGCTCGAAAGGACCCTCCAATTAACGGGATTCGACGTGCGCCGGTTGGCCGGCGTCCTCGATGAGGCCGAGCCTGAGAACGGTTCCGCCGCACTGGGTGCGGTGTCGCGCAGTCACCGCGCCACTGTAGTGAGGGACTGGCAATAGTCGGCCAGTGCCGCGAGGCGGTTGTCAGCGGCGAGGTGTGCCTGGGGGAGGGCCGCGTAGTCGGCTACCGGGGCGAAAACCTCCAGGTAGCACTTCAGTTTGGGTTCGGTGCCCGAGGGGCGGACGACGATGCGGAAGTCGTGGGCGTCGAAGATCAATGCGTCGGTGCGCAATCGGCCGCGGACCTGCGCCTGGTCGGTGAATTCGACCGGGGTATCGGCGATTTCGCTGGGTGGGTTCGCACGCAGGGCGGCGACCAGCGCGGTCGCGGCGGCCTGGTCGGGCAGGCGCAGCGAGACCTGGCCGCCCGCGTGCAGGCCGAATTCGACCGCGTAGGAGTCGAGTTCGCCTTGCAGCGTCTTGCCCTGGGCTTTCAGCAGGGCGACGAGGTCGGCGGCGGCCACCGCGGCCGAGATGCCGTCCTTGTCGCGGACCCTCGCGGGGTCGACGCAGTGGCCGATGGCTTCCTCGTAGGCGTAGACGAGTCCGTCGCCGGCCCTGGCCAGCCATTTGAAGCCGGTGAGGGTCTCGGCGTAGCGCGCCGAACGCGCGGCGGCCAGCTTCGACAGCAGGCGCGAGGACACGATGGTCGTGGCGACCAGCGGATCGGTGGGACGCGTGCGCAGCACGTAATCGGCCAGCAGCACGCCGGTTTCGTCGCCGCGCAACATGTGCCAACCGTTCGGGCCCGGCACGCCGAGCGCGCATCGATCGGCATCGGGATCGAGCGCGATGGCCACGTCGGCCTCGATCCGCTCGGCCAGCGCGAGCAACAGATCGGCGGCGCCCGGCTCTTCCGGATTGGGGAAGGCGACGGTGGGGAAGTCGGGGTCGGGGGCGAACTGTTCCTCGACCACGTGCACGTCGGCGAACCCCGCGTCGGCCAGCGCGCGCACCGCGAGCTCGCCGCCGACGCCGTGCAGCGCGGTGAGCGCGATCCGCACACTCGCCCGCTCGCCGGAACCGCCGAGCAGACCGGGCAGTTGCGCGACGCGCTCGAGGTAACGATCGACGAATTCCGCGCCGGAAACCGAAACAGTTTCCCGCGCAATAGGTTCGACAACCGCCTCGATGTGCTTCTCGATCTCGCTGTCGGCGGGCGCGATCAACTGCGACCCCCCGTCGAGATACACCTTGTACCCGTTGTCGGCGGGCGGATTGTGCGAGGCGGTGATCTGCACTCCCGCCACCGCCCCCAGCTCGCGCACCGCGAACGCCACCACCGGAGTCGGCACCGGATCCGGCAGCACCGTCACGGGAAAGCCCGCGGCGGTGAAGATCTCCGCGGTCGCCGTGGCGAACTCGGCCGACCCGTGTCGCGCGTCCCGGCCGACCACCACGGCGCCACCACCGAGGCACCGCTCACGCAGCCAGTCGGCCAGCCCGGCCGTGGCCCGCGACACCGTCGTCACATTCATCCCGTCCGGGCCCTCGCGCAACGGTCCACGCAGGCCTGCGGTCCCGAAACGCAGCATCTACACGCGCTCCAGAATGCCGCGCAGCAGCTTGCCCAACCGGGGCGCCGCGGCCTGGCCTTCGGCCAGCACCTCCGCGTGCGAAAGATGTTCTCCGGTAACGCCCGCGGCCAGATTGGTGACCAGTGAGATGCCGAGTACCTTCGCGCCGAGCGAACGCGCCTCGATCGCCTCCAGTACCGTCGACATGCCGACCAGATCGGCGCCGATCGTCGCGAGCATGCGGATCTCGGCGGGCGTCTCGTACTGCGGGCCGATGAGCCCGGCGTACACGCCTTCGGTCAGGCTGGGGTCGATTTCCCTTGTCAGCGCTCGCAATTCGGAGTCCCAGGCGTCGACCAGGTCGACGAATCGCGCACCGACCAGCGGAGTGCGCGCGGTGAGGTTGATGTGATCGGCGATCAATACCGGCTCACCCACCTGCAGACCCGCCCTGAGCCCGCCCGCGGCATTGGTGAGCAGCACGATCTCGGCGCCCGCCGCGATCGCCGCGGTCACCGGATGCACCACCTGCTGGGGCGTATAGCCCTCGTACAGGTGCTGACGACCCATCAGCAGCAGCACGTTGTTGTCGTTCACGGTGACCGAATGCACCATGCCCCCGTGCCCCTGCGCACTGGGTTTGCCGAAGCCGGGTAGCTCCGTCATCGGGATCGAGGCATGCGGCGCGCCGATCTCGGCTGCTGCCTCCTGCCACCCCGATCCCAGCACCACGGCCACGCGATGACGCGGCACCCCCGTACGTTCGGCAATCGCCGCAGCGGCCTGTTCGGCAGTCATGAGGGGAGTCTAAGCCGCGTGGGCGGTGGGTGTCCTCGGGCTGAGCGGCCGGGGCGCCACGATGCGGTCCGCACGTGTCGTACCCGCGAGTAGGTACGCCTTCCGGCGCGGTTTATTCTCCCTGTATGCCGTATTTGGAGCGCTCTGGTGATGTTTTCGTCCTGTACCTCGGCAACGAAGGTGAGACAGACAACGAGAACCGTTTCTCGCCGGACTGGATCGAGGCCTTCCACGCCGCACTCGACAAGGTCGAGGCGTCCGAGGGTGCTGCCGCGCTGGTCACCGTCGCGACCGGCAAGTACTACAGCAACGGCCTCGACACCGATTACGTCTTCGGCAACCTCGACAAGATCCACGGCTACCTCGACCGGGTGCACTCCCTCTACACCCGCCTGCTGACCTTCCCGATGCCGACGGTCGCCGCGGTCAACGGCCACGCGTTCGGCGCGGGCGCCATGCTGGCCACCTCCCACGACTTCCGCGTGATGCGGGGTGACCGCGGCTTCTGGTCGCTGCCCGAGGTGCACCTGGGCATGCCGTTCACCGTCGGCATGAACGGCTTGCTGAAGGGTCGCCTGAGCAACCAGGTGTGTGTCCAGGCGATGACCACCGGCCACCGCTTCAGCGCCGACGAGGCCATCGCCGCGGGGATCGTCGATGCCAAGGCCGACGCCGACGAGGTGCTGCCCGCCGCGATCGCTCGCGCCGCCGCGCTCACCAGCCTGCGCAAGCCGATCACCCCGATCATCAAGACCGCGCTGCACGCCGAGACCCTCGCCGCGCTGGCCACCCCCGTCACTCCGGAGAATCTTCCCTTCGGCAACTGACCCCGCTCGCCGGTGCGCCGCTGTCGGGCACTGATGCAAGACTGGGGGTATGGCACCCTCGCGCACCGGCGAACTCACGGCCACCGCCTCCGACGCCGCGATCAAGGCTGCCTCGGACGAACTGATCGGGCTCTCGCACGCGATCCACGCCGAACCCGAGCTGGCCTTCGCCGAAACGCGTAGCGTCGCCAAAGTCCTCGCGCCGCTGGTCGAGCGCGGATTCGCGGTCACCACGAACGTGGCCGGGCTGTCGACGGCCTTTCGCGCCGTGTACGGCAGCGGCCCGCTCACCGTCGGTATCTGCGCCGAATACGACGCGCTGCCCGAGATCGGCCACGCGTGCGGGCACAACATCATCGCCGCGTCCGCCGTCGGCGCCGCCCTCGGTCTGGCCGCCGTGGCCGACGAGCTCGGTCTGACCGTGGTCGTGCTCGGCACGCCCGCGGAGGAGAGCGGCGGCGGCAAGGTGCTCATGCTGGAAGCGGGCGCTTTCGACGACATCGCGATGGCGATGATGGTTCACCCCGGTCCCGTCGATATCGTCGGCGCGCGTTCCTTGGCGCTGGCCGACCTCGCCGTCGTCTTCCACGGCCGCGAGGCGCATGCCAGCGCCGCGCCCGAACTGGGCCGCAACGCGGGCGACGCGGCGACCCTGACCCAGGTAGCTGTCGGCTTGCTGCGTCAGCATCTGCGGCCTGGTCAGCAGCTGCACGGTATAGTGTCCGACGGTGGCGTAGCCCCCAACATCGTGCCCGGACGTGCGGAGTTGCTGTACTACCTCCGCGCGGCCGATTCCGACTCCCTCGACGACCTGATGCGCCGAGCGAAGGCGTGTTTCGAAGCGGGCGCCCTGGCCACCGGCTGCACCCACGACATACGGACGCTCGCGCCCACCTATACCGAGCTCACCCCCGATCCGGTTCTCTCCGCCGCCTACCGCGCGCAGATCACCGGGCTGGGACGGACGCCGATCGCGCCCGAGCTCGAGGTGCTGCGACCGCTCGGGAGCACCGACATGGGCAACGTCACCAACGTCATTCCCGGTATTCACCCGGTGATCGGCATCGACGCGGGCGGCGCGGCTACCCACCAACCCGCGTTCGCCGCCGCCGCCGTGAACGCCTCGGCGGACCGGGCGGTGCTCGACGGCGCGCTCGCGTTGGCGCGTACCGCTGTCGCCGTGGCGGGCGATGAAGTACACAGGGACAGGTTGTTGCAACGGCTGATCGAACGACAGGAGGATATTCGGTGACCATTTCCGGCCATCCGGGCACCGCACGCGCAGGCTCCGACGCGCTATCGATGGGTGTGGGAACCCCCTCGATGGCACGCGAGACCGCAGCGTGTCCGATCACGCCGGACACCGAAGCAACGCTGATGTCGGGAACCGAGATCGTCGACGCATGGCTGGCCGAGCACACCGGTGACCTGGTGCAATGGCGCAGGCACATCCACGCCAACCCCGAGTTGTCCCGGGCGGAGTTCGCCACCACCGAGTTCGTCTCGGGCTGGCTCACCAAGGCAGGCTTGAGCTGGGAAGTGCTGCCGGGCGGCACCGGCCTGATCTGCGACTTCGGCCCCACCGATCGTCCGCGTATCGCCTTGCGCGCCGATATGGACGCGCTGCCGATGCAGGAATTCACCGGTCTGACCTTCGCCTCGACGGTGCCCGGTGTGTCGCATGCCTGCGGGCACGACGCACACACCACGGTCCTGCTCGGTGCCGGGCTCGCGCTGGCCGAGGCTCAGGACACGTTGCCGGTCGGGGTGCGGTTGGTGTTCCAGCCCGCCGAGGAAGTGATGCCCGGTGGTGCGATCGACGTGGTCGCGGCCGGCGGGACGACCGGGGTCGATCGGATCTTCGCGCTGCACTGTGATCCGCGTTTGGAGGTCGGCAAGGTCGGCGTGCGAACCGGAGCCATCACGTCGGCGGCCGATACTGTCGAGCTGGTGCTCGATTCGCCGGGTGGGCATACGTCGCGGCCGCATCTGACCAGCGACCTGGTCTACGCGATCGGCACTGTCATCACGGGTCTGCCCGGCTTGCTGAGCCGTCGCGTTGATCCGCGTACCAGCACGATCATGGTCTGGGGTGCGGTGAGCGCGGGCAAGGCGCCCAACGCGATTCCGCAGACGGGCATGCTCACGGGCACCGTGCGCACCGGCGATCACGCCACCTGGCTGCTGCTGGAACCGCTGGTCCGCGAGATCATCGACGGCTTGCTCGCGCCGACGGGCGTGCGCTACCAGCTCAACTACAAACGCGGTGTGCCGCCGGTGGTCAACGATCCGACGTCGGCGCTGATGTTCGAGAACGCGATCCTGGGACTGGGCGAGGACGCGCTGGCCGACACCCCGCAGTCGGGCGGCGGTGAGGACTTCTCCTGGTACCTGGAGGAAGTACCCGGCGCCATGGCCAGGCTGGGCGTCTGGTCCGGCGTCGGCGAGCAGTTGGATCTGCACCAGCCGACGTTCGATATCGACGAGCGCGCGCTGGCGGTCGGCGTACGAACTCTGACCAACATCATCCTGCAGGCACACTGAACGATCCCGCGCCGGTCACGTGACCGGCGCGGGATCCTCTCAAGCTCCTGGCCCGACGTTCTTGCTGTTGCGGGTGCGCAGGGCGTGGACGTAGTCCTCTGGGGCGCCTGCCTTTTCGGCCGCGTCGGCGATCACGCCGATGTAGCGGGCCGAGGGGAGGCCGCCCTCGTAGGCGTCGAGGACGTAGAGCCAGGCCAGGCGGGACTCGCCCTGGGTGCCGGTGACTCGGATTCGGATCTTCTTGTGGATGCCGAAGTCGGAGCCCTCCCAACGGTCGAGGCTGTCCTCGTCCTCGGGGGAGACGTCGTAGAGCACGACGAATACCCGCGAGCCGGGATCCTCGACGACGGTGGCCAACGGCCCTTCCCAGCCGATGTCGTCACCGGCGAAGGTCAGGCGCCAACCCTCCAGCCACCCGGTCCCGGACATGGGCGAATGCGGGCAGCGTTCCAGCATCTGCGTCGAGTCCATGTTGGACCCGTAGGCGGCATAGATCGGCACCATGGAACTGTAGCCAATAACCCCGGTGGAATTCCCGTCTCCCTCCCAGATCGGCTGACCGTCACACTGCCGGTGGCACAGAACGCGGCGCGGAACACGCGCACCGTTGTTCACCGATCCGACCCGGCCATGTCACATCGCACCTGAAATGATGAGTCGACAGCACGGACGAGCCCTCACAAGGGGCAGTCCGATCAGGCGAGCACAAGGAGCGTGACTGGTGGCACGGATTGCGATCATCGGTGGTGGACCGGCCGGATACGAGGCGGCACTGGTAGCCGCCCAGCACGGGGCCACGGTGACCCTGGTGGACGCCGACGGCATCGGTGGCGCCTGTGTGCTGTGGGATTGCGTGCCGTCGAAAACCTTCATCGCCTCGACGGGTCTGCGCACCGATCTGCGCCGCGCGCGCGACCTCGGCATCAATATCGATGCCGACCAGGCGAAGGTGCACCTGCCCGAGGTGAACGCGCGCGTCAAGGCGCTCGCCTTGGCGCAGTCCTCCGATATCCGCGCCAAGTTGCAGGCCGCGGGTGTGCAACTACTGCCCGGCTACGGCGAATTGGTCGGGCCCGCACCGGGTTTGGCGCATCGCGTGCGCGCGAACCTGGTCGACGGCGGCTCCGAGGAGTTCGAGGCCGAGGTCGTGCTGATCGCGACCGGCGCGAGCCCGCGGGTGCTCCAGGGCGCCGAGCCCGACGGCGAGCGGATCCTGAACTGGCGTCAGCTCTACGACCTGCCGGAGCTGCCGGAGACGCTGGTCGTCGTCGGATCCGGTGTCACCGGAGCCGAATTCGTGTCCGCGTACACCGAGATGGGTGTGCGGGTGAAGCTCGTGTCGAGCCGTGACCGCGTGCTGCCCGGGGAGGACGCCGACGCGGCCCTCGTGTTGGAGGAAGCCCTCGCCGAACGTGGCGTCGAGCTGGTCAAGCACGCCCGCGCCGACGCCGTGGAACGCACCGCCGAAGGCATCGTGGTGAAGCTGTCGGACGGTCGCACCGTCACCGGCTCGCACGCGCTGATGACCGTCGGCTCCACCCCGAACACTCAGAACCTGGGTCTGGATCGGGTCGGGATCGAACTCGATCGCGGTGGATACCTTCGCGTCGACCGGGTTTCGCGAACCTCGGTGCCCGGTATCTACGCCGCGGGCGACTGCACGGGTCTGCTGCCGTTGGCTTCGGTGGCCGCCATGCAGGGGCGGATCGCGATGTATCACGCGCTCGGCGAGGGCGTGAGCCCGATCAGGTTGAAGACGGTGGCCTCGGCGGTGTTCACCCGCCCGGAGATCGCGACCGTCGGCGTGAGCCAGACCGCCATCGACAACGGTGAAGTCCCCGCGCGCACGGTGATGTTGCCGCTCAACACCAATCCGCGCGCGAAGATGTCGGGGCTGCGGCGCGGTTTCGTCAAGATCTTCTGCCGCCCGGCCACCGGTGTGGTGATCGGTGGTGTGGTGGTCGCGCCGATCGCCTCGGAGCTGATCCTGCCGATCGCGTTGGCGGTGCAGAACAATCTGACGGTCACCGACTTGGCACAGACGTTCTCGGTGTATCCCTCGCTGACCGGTTCGCTCACCGAAGCCGGACGTTTGCTGATGCGTCACGACGACCTCGACTGAGCTCTCGACGCCAGACTGTGAAACGAATCACAGAGGCTTTCGAGTTTCGAATTGTGTTGCTCGCCAACGCTGCTCGTCGCTTCGCGGCACGCCTCACGCCAGGTGTTTGCGCAGGCGGCACCCGGTGAACTCGAAACCTGGCGCTGCGTTGCCTGTCCCGCGCTCATGTGGTTGACTCACCGCCGAGGCGCGATCAGTTGTGGTCGCGTGGTGGATGCAGTGGGGGATTCCCTCCGGGAAAGGGATTACGAAAAGTGAAGCATCGTAAGCCGAGTCGGGCGCAGCGAGCGATGGCAAGCACGTCATTGCCTCTGGCTGCCGCGGCAGCAGTGGCAACCCTCCTCGCGGCGCCGGCCGGCGCGGTCCCCAGCGACCAGCCGACCACCCCCGCGACTCCGGCTCCTGCGCAGCCGGGCCAGCCTTCGGGTGAAGTAGAAGCCCCGGAGACCCCGGATACCCCGGAAAGTGTGAAGCCGGGTCAGACGAAGCCGGGCGAGACCAAGCCGACGCCGGCCCAGCCGGGCGTCACCAGCCCCGCGCCGGGTCAGCCGGGGCAGGAGACCCCCGTCAAGCCGACGCCGAGCCAGCCGGGCGTCACCAGTCCGCGTGTCGCGCCGCTGCCCGTGCCGGGACAGTCGCAGCCCGCGGTCCAGCCGGAGCGTGCGGGCGCGACGCCCGATCAGCCGGGTACCACCAAGCCCGAGACGGGCACCACGCCGACTCAGCCGAGCCAGCCGGGCGCCACGCCGGGCCAGCAGCAGACGCAGCCCTCCGTGCCGCAGGGCACCGGGAACGGCACCGAGGCCGAGGTCGAGTCGCCGGACACCCTCGTCCAGGAGCCGAAGGAACCGGCCTGGCAGGCACCGCGTCTGGCCAACGCGCCCGCGGCACCTGTCGTCGAGATGGAAGGCCCGCGTCAGGAAATCGGCGTCACCGTCGACGGCGCCGGGATCCTGGCCAACACCCACCACTACAACAACGCTTCGGGCTACGTCGGCACCGTCGGTTACCGGACGCCGGGTGGCGGTTTCGGTGATGCCGGTGTCTCGGTCGAGTACGTCGGCGCGAACGAGGTCAAGGTCACCACCTTCAACGGTGGCGACGGCCGCAGCGACAACACCACGGTGACCGTGCTCGACACCACGCAGGCCAACCTGGCCAAGGCCGCGGTGGAGAACTGGATCAAGGCGCAGCCGGGCGGCACTGCCGCGCTCGATGCGGCCGCGAAGGCTACACTGCCCGTGCCGGGGGAGTTGCTTCAGACGTTGAACGTCGCGGGTGTGAACACCCAGTGGGGTGGCTCGATCCAGTACTGACACGCAGTTTGACGTGTGGGGCGGTCGCCTTCGACCGCCCCACACGTGTGTCCCGGGAAAGGATTGGACTTGGGCACCGAGGGCGACGACAACGAACGCGGCGATCAACGACCTGCTGCGGAATTCGGGCCCCCCGTAAGCGGATTCGGGCCGCCGGTCGATGACGCCGGTTTCGGTGGGCCTGTTCCCGCCGCACCGCCGCCCGCGCCGTCCGGGGTTCCGGAGCGAGGTTGGCGACCGGCCGGTCCGCCGACCGGTACACCTGCGCCCGGTCCGTTCGGTCCGCCTGCCGGGGCACCCGCGCCGGGTCCGTTCGGTGGACCTGTCGCGGGTCAGCCGCCCGTGACTCCACCGCCGGGTCCGCCAGGGGCTCCGTTCACCGGTTCGGTGCCGCCGACGCCGTCCGCCGGTCAAGCGCCACCTCGGCTGCCCGATGGTCGCCGTTCCGCGCCGACTTCGGTGTTCGGTGACGCGGTGGCGACACCGCCGCCCACGCCGCCCGCCGGGCCGGGTCCGCGGAGCACGGCACCGTTCGGCGGCCCCACCCCCGGTGGTCCGCCCGCTGCCGACCCGACGGTGCGTTTCGGTGGCGAGCAGCCGCGCGGCGAGAGTTCCGTCTTCGGCGACTCGGTGTTCGGTGATTCCGTGCCGGTGACTTCCGGACGTGAGCTCACCGAGGTGATCCGTCGTGGTCGCCCCGGCCCCAAAGACTCTGTGCCGCAGGCGCCCTCGCGCGATCTCGGGCCCGCGTCGGAACCGGTGCGGCCGCCGGAGGGCTCACGCACCCCCTTGGTCCCGGATAAGCCGAGGCCCGCCGCCGACAAGGCGTGGTGGGACAACCCCGACGATGACGGCGCGATCCCGAAGCCGCCGTCCGAACCCGGTCTGTCGTGGGCCGACGACCCGATCGCGCGCCGTCTCGCGCCGAAGAATCCGATCACCCCGGCGCCGGTGGAGGAAGAACCCGACAACAAGCGCCTGCGCTGGATCATCGGCGGGGTGGCCGCGGCCGTCCTGCTCGTGGTGGCCCTCGTGTTGACGATCGGTCTGGTCAAGCGCGGCGGCGGTGCCGATCCGGGAGTCACGGCCGCGCCGATTCCCTCGATCGCATCCGCCTCCGAATGTCAGACTGTCGCAGAGCAATCCGTCACTGTCGGCAACGGACCGGGCGACACCACCGCCGGCGCCAGGGCCATCCTGGGCTTCCAATACGCCTTCTACACCGACCGATCCGGGGCGAAGGTGCGCGACTACGTGGCGCCCGACGCCGAGAACATCTCGCCTGCCGAGACGATCCAGCAGGCGATCGACAGTCAGATCCCCCCGGGCACCACCCACTGCGTGAAGATGCGCGAAACCACCCTTGGCCGCTACGACGTGGAGCTGCGCGAAATGCACCCGGATGGCTCCGCGGTGGTCTACAAGCAGGAAATCATCACCACCAACACCGACGGAAAGTGGCAGGTCAAGTCGATCACTGCTCGGTAGAGTCTCATTATTTGAGACAACAATTTCACATTCTGGTGGGCGATATGCAATCGTAGGATGATTGCTTCTCGTGGCGTCCCCGGAGGTTCCCATGTCGCTGACCATTCCAGCTTTGGCGGGCAAGCTCGCCGGCCTGCAGAGCTCGGCGATCAGAGACCTGCTCAAACTCACCGCCCGCGACGACATCATCAGCCTCGCGGGCGGCCTCCCCGACGCCGCCCTGATGCCGCGTGAACGGATCGCCCTCGCCGCCGAGACGGCACTGCGCGACACCGCCGTGCTGCAGTACACCGAGTCGTCCGGCTGGCCCGCGCTGCGTGCGGTGATCGCGGCCCGCGAATCGGTCAAGATCGGCCGCACGGTGCCGGTCGGGGAAGTCTTCATCACCCACGGCTCCCAGCAGGCGCTCTCCTTGCTCGCCGAAGTCCTCCTCGACCCCGGCGCTCTCGTGATCGTCGAGGATCCCGCGTATGTGGGTGCCCTGCAGGTGTTTCGAGCTGCCGGCGCCCGAATCGTCGCCGTCCCCCTGGACGGTGAGGGCATGCGCCTGGACATTCTCGAAGACCTTCTCGCGGCGGGCGAACGCCCCGCCGTGGTCCACACCGTCTCCACCTTCCACAACCCGGGCGGCGTCACCCTCACCCCCGAACGCCGCCGGCGCCTCGCGGAATTGGCTGAAGCACACGGCTTCTGGATCATCGAAGACGACCCCTACGGCGAACTCTGGTTCGACACCCCGGCCCCGGCGCCGGTGGCCTCGTACTCGCCCCAGGTGATCCGCCTGTCCAGCGTCTCCAAAATCCTGTCCCCCTCCCTCCGCGTCGGCTGGATGATCGCCCCCGAAAGGGTCTGTCGCGCAGTGGAACTGCTCAAGCAGGGCGCCGACCTGTGCGGTTCGGCCCTGACCCAGCAGATCACCACCGACCTGCTCACCGACACCGACTGGCTGTCCGCCCACATCGATGCGATCCGCACCACCTACGGCACCCGAGCCAAAGCCCTCGTCTCCGCCGTCCGCGCCACTTTCGCCGACCGCGTCCGTTGTACCGACCCGACCGGCGGCATGTTCATCTGGGCCGAATTCACCGACGACACCGACACTTCCACGCTCCTGCCGGCAGCGCTCGAAGCCGGTGTCGCGTACGTCCCAGGCGCGGCCTTCGCCGTCGCCGACACCACACCCAACACCCTGCGCCTGTGCTTCACCACCTCGGACGAAGCCACCCTGACCGAGGCGGTCGGCCGCTTGTCGAAGGCAGCACAGACTACGAGCTGAACGCCGGTGCCCGTCGTCGCCGGTTCGCTCGCCACGGTGTCGGGTGCATTCCGGTCGGCGGCCAACCGGGCCCCGAATGCGAGCAAGGTGAAGTCCGGCTGGGTCGCATAGTGTTTTCCCAGCTCAGGGCCGGCCTTTTCTAGCGTGGTGCCGGACGAATGCGAGTTGGCGGCGGGGTCGGCAGCGTTGATGCTCGACGTATGGAATATGCGGAGTATGTGCGGTTTCTACCTCAGCGGTATCGCGACGTGGTGATGTTCGAACCGGTGGCGAGCTGGTTCGCTTGGCGCGGAAATCGGGTTCATGTCGCGCGTGCCGGTGCGGATGACGCTCCCGTTCGGGTGCTGGCACTGCACGGTGCGGGCGGGCACGCGGGGCTGCTGTGGCCGCTGCTCGGTATCGTTGCGGCCGAAGGCGTTTCGGTGATGGCGATGGACCTGCCGCTCTACGGCGACACCGTGGTGGCGGACCCGCGCGGGGTGCGCTACCGCGACTGGGTCGAGCTGGTGTGTGATTTCGTGGTGGCCGAGACGGAATCCGATGATCGTCCGCTCATCGTGTTCGGGGCGAGTCTGGGTGGGATCCTCGGCTACGAGGTGGCCGCGCGGACTGGTCGGATCGCGCAGGTGGTGGCGACCTGCCTGCCGGACCCGGCCGATCCGGCGACGCGACGGGCGATGGCGCGCTGGGGTCCCGCCGGGGCGATGCCACCGCTGATGCTCTCCGGTATCGACGCGGTTCTCGGCCGGGTGCGGGTGCCGATCCGCTGGCTCGTAGATATGGCGAACATGAGTCTGGACCCGTCGTTGTCGCGGCTGTGTGCCACCGACCCACGCGGTGGCGGAGTGCGAATTCCGCTCGGATTCCTCATGGACTTCCTGCGATTCCGGCACACCCCGCCGGAGGAATTCGTCGCGGCGCCGGTGACGTTGGTCCATCCCGCCGCGGATCGATGGACGCCGCCGGAACTGAGCCTGCGTTTCCTCGATCGCATCGACGCGCCGACCACTGTCACGCTGCTCGACGGGTGTGGCCATTTCCCGGTGGAGGAACCAGGCATCACGCGGCTCGCCGACACACTACGGACGCTCCTCACCGAGGTCGGCGGCACGCGGCGGTGACGCGGTGAGGGCCGACACCAGCGCCGTCAAGCTGTCGGCGCTCACGGTGTGACGGGTGAGGACACGATGTACCTGCGCGTCCACCGCGTGAACCAGCGTGCGTGCGGTGAGCAGGGGGTCGGGTCCGCCACGGTCGCAGCGACGCAGCTGGTATTCGACCTCGGCGACGAGGTAGTCCTCGAAGGCCCGGACCGCCGCGAGTTCGATCGGCAGGCTCAACGCCACCCGGTGCAGCAACGCGTGCAGGGCGGGGCGATCGCGGTGGAGGTCGGCCACGACCTCCATGATCGCGCGCATGCTCTCGTCGAACGGCGGTTGTTCGACTCGCAGACGTGTGAAGACCTCGCTCAGGCGCTGCCCGCCGTCGAGGAAGTGGCGTTCGGCCAATGCGTGCAGCATGGCCTCTTTGTTCGGAAAGTACTGGTACAGCGTGCCGATCGACAGGCCCGCACGTTCGGCGATGCGGTTGGTGGTCGCGGTCGCGCCCTCCCGGGAGAACACCTGGGCAGCCGCTTCGAGCAACGTTTCCACGGTGTTCCTGGATCGCTGTTGCCGAGGCAGCTTGCGCGGTCGGTTCATACCCAGTTGTAGGTGCGTTCGACGGCCTTGTTCCAGTCGGCGTAGCGCTGGGTCCGTTCCTCCTCCGACATCGAGGGGGTCCAGGTTCGATCCGCGGACCAGTTGGCGCGCAGATCATCGAGGCCGGACCAGTAGCCGACTGCCAAACCGGCGGCGTAGGCGGCGCCGAGGGCGGTGGTTTCGCGGACTACCGGGCGAACGACGGGGACGTCGAGGATGTCGGCCTGGAATTGCATGAGCAGGTTGTTGCCGGTCATGCCGCCGTCGACCTTGAGGGTGGTGAGTTCCAGGTCGAGGCGTTGGGCGGCGGCGTCGGCGCGCATCGCGTCCACGACCTCGCGGGTCTGGAAGGCGGTGGATTCGAGTGCGGCCCTTGCCAGGTGGGCCTTGGTGACGAAGCGGGTGAGGCCGGCGATGACGCCGCGGGCGTCGGGGCGCCAGCGAGGGGCGAACAGGCCGGAGAAGGCCGGGACGAAGTGGGCGCCGCCGTTGTCGTCGACGCTGCGGGCCAGCGGCTCCACCTCCTCGGCGGAGGAGATGATGCCGAGGTTGTCGCGCAGCCACTGGACCAGCGAGCCGGTGACCGCGATGGAGCCTTCGAGGGCGTAGACGGCGGGGGCGTCACCGAGTCGGTAGCAGGCGGTGGTGAGCAGCCCGTGCTTGCTGAACACCGGGGTGGTGCCGGTGTTGAGGAGCATGAAATTGCCGGTGCCATAGGTGTTCTTGGCTTCGCCGGGGGACAGGCACGCCTGGCCGAAGGTGGCCGCCTGCTGGTCGCCGAGAATACCGGCGACGGGGATTCCTTCGAACGGACCGGAGGCGATGTCGGCGTAGACCTCCGACGAGCTGCGGATCTGCGGCAGCAGCGACATCGGGATGCCGAAGTCGGCACAGATCTGCGAATCCCATTGCAGGGTACGAAGATCCATCAGCATGGTGCGTGAGGCGTTGGTGACGTCGGTGAGGTGCTCGCCGGTCAGCTTCCACAGCACCCAGCTGTCCATGGTGCCGAAGCACAGGTCGCCGGCTTCGGCGCGTGCCCGGACGCCGTCGACATTGTCGAGAATCCAGCGCAATTTCGGACCGGCGAAATAGGTCGACAGCGGCAGCCCGGTGCGGTCCGCATAGCGCTGCGGTCCCTGCTCACCGGCCAGTTCGGTGCACAGTTGATCGGTGCGGGTGTCCTGCCAGACGATCGCGTTGTACACGGGCTCGCCGGTGGCCCGGTCCCACACCACCGTGGTCTCGCGCTGATTGGTGATCCCCACCGCGGCCAGATCCCCGGCCGAGCACCGGCTGGTGCCCAGCGCCGCACCGAGCACCGACTCGGTGTTGCGCCACACCTCCGCCGGATCGTGCTCCACCCAGCCCGGCTTCGGAAAGATCTGCCGATGCTCCCGCTGTGCGGTCCCGACGATCCGACCCTGCCGATCGAAGATGATGCACCGACTCGAAGTCGTGCCCTGATCGATGGCAGCCACATAGCGACGCATTGCTGCAGGTTACCGAACGCGGAGCCCGCGACCGCGGGATTTGTCGTCGGCGACGAATTTCGCGGCCGCGCCCCGCCGCGCACGTCCCGAGCGTCGAGCGGGCACTACGTTTAGCCTGTACGCAGCGGCGCCGCCGAACGCGGCGTTCGCCCCCACTGTCGACTGGGACCGGCCGTTTCTCGGCCGGCGGCGAGGAGTCGAGCATGTCGCAGACACCGGAGTTTCCGTTCCTGCACCCGGGTGAGCTGGTCGCGGGCGGAAAGCGGGACCGGCTCGGGCCGGGTGAGCTGGGGCCCGAACATCGACGGAGCGCCTGGGAGCGTTTGGGCAAGGATCAGTTCGACGTCCTGGTGGTCGGCGGCGGAGTCGTCGGCGCCGGTATCGCGCTCGACGCCGCGACGCGCGGGCTGTCGGTCGCGCTGGTCGAGGCCCGTGATCTCGCGTCGGGCACGTCGAGCCGCTCGTCGAAGATGTTCCACGGCGGCCTGCGCTACCTCGAGCAGCTCGAATTCGGGCTGGTCAGGGAAGCGCTGAAGGAGCGTGAGCTGGCGCTGTCGACCCTGGCGCCGCACCTGGTGAAGCCGTTACGCTTCCTCTACCCGCTGACCCACCGGGTGTGGGAACGACCGTACGTAGCCGCCGGCCTGACCCTGTACGACTCCATGGGCGGCGCGAAATCGGTTCCGGGACAGCATCATCTGACCCGGCACGGCGCGCTGCGGCTCGCTCCCGGCCTGCGCCGGGATTCGATGATCGGCGGCGTCACCTACTACGACACCGTGGTCGACGACGCCCGCCACACCATGACAGTCGCCCGCACCGCCGCCCACTACGGCGCGGTCATCCGCACCTCCACGCAGGTCGTCGGGTTTCTGCGCGAAGCCGACCGGGTCGTCGGGGTGAAGCTGCGTGACACCGAGGATGGGCGCACCGGCGAGGCGCGCGCGAATGTGGTGATCAACGCGACGGGCGTCTGGACCGACGAGGTGCAGGGTCTGTCGAATCAACGGGGCCGATTCCATGTGCGAGCGTCCAAGGGCGTGCACATCGTGGTGCCGCGCGACCGCATCGTCAGCGATGCCGCGATCATCCTGCGCACCGCCACCTCGGTGCTGTTCGTCATCCCGTGGGGCGCGCACTGGATCGTCGGCACCACCGACACCGACTGGAATCTCGACCTGGCCCACCCCGCGGCGACCAAGGCAGATATCGACTACCTGCTCGACCGGGTCAACGAGGTGCTGGTCACCCCGCTCACCCACGCCGACATCGACGGGGTCTACGCGGGCCTTCGCCCGCTGCTGGCGGGGGAGAGCGACGAGACCTCCAAGCTCTCGCGCGAACACGCCGTGGCCAGGGTCGCGCCCGGACTGGTCAGCATCGCGGGCGGCAAGTACACCACCTATCGGGTGATGGCGGCCGACGCGATGGACGAAGCCGCACAAGACATTCCGGCGCGCGTCTCGCCCTCGATCACCGAGAAGGTCGCGCTGCTCGGCGCCGACGGCTACTTCGCGCTGGTCAACCAGACCGTGCAGCTCGCCGAGCACTACCGCATCCACCCGTACCGGATGACGCACCTGCTCGACCGCTACGGCTCCCTGGTCGACGAGGTCCTCGCCATGGCCGCGGGCAAACCCGAACTGCTGCAACCGATTACCGACGCCCCCGCCTACCTGCAGGTCGAAGCGGTGTACGCGGCCGCCGCGGAGGGCGCGCTGCACCTCGACGACATCCTGGCCCGTCGCACCCGCATCTCGATCGAATACTCCGATCGCGGCGCGAACAGCGCCGAGCAGGTGGCCCACCTCGTCGCACCCGTACTCGGGTGGGACGCCGACGATATCGACCGTGAGGTATCCACGTACCAGGCGCGCGTGCGGGCCGAGATCGAATCGCAGACCCAACCCGACGACAAGGCGGCCGACGCACTCCGCGCCGCCGCTCCCGAGCCGCGCCCGCAACTACTGGAACCGGTACCGCAGGACCGCTGAACCTCAGCAGGGGCTGCGAGGCGTTCTCAGGGTGGGGGCTGGCAGCGCGGGCAGAAGAAGATGCCGCGTTCGCGCTGGGTGATGCGGTCGCCGGGTTCGTTCTCGCCGAGGAGTTGGGAAGCGATGGGGGTGCCGCAGCGGGGGCAGGAACGGCCGGTGCGGCCGTAGACCATGGCGCGCCATGGTGGTTGGTGTGCGGCCTTGCCCATGACGCGGTGAGCCTCGTCGACGAGCGCCACGAGATCGGGGACGTCGCCGACAGCGGTCACCGGGTGGACTTTGCGCAGGAAGCAGATCTCGCTGCGGTAGATGTTGCCGATGCCCGCCAGATTGCGCTGGTCGAGCAGGGCGAGACCGATGGCGCGGCGGGGGTACTCGGTGAGCCTGCGCAAGGCCTCGGCCGCATCCCAGTCCGGACCGAGGAGATCGGGGCCGAGGTGGTCGATGACGGTGTGTTCGTCGGCGCGCGCCAGCACCTGGACCTTGCCGAGCGAGAAGCCGACGGCCTCGAACTCGTCGTTGGCGAGCACCAGTCGCGCGGTGACCGCGGGTTTGGTCCAGCGCTGGCCGTGGTGGAACACCCGCCACACCCCTTCCATCTTCAGATGGGTGTGGACGCTCGCGCGGTCGGTGCGGATGAACAGGTGCTTGCCGTAGCTGGCGACCTCGTCGACGAGCTCGCCGACCAGATTCACGGTGGCGTAGCGGGGGACCCGGAAGTCGCTGCGGATCAGAGTTCTACCGACCAATGCCGTGCGTAGGCGGCGCGCGGCGTGGAAGACTGTGTCGCCCTCGGGCATCCGATTACACCTTCCTGCGCAGTCGCAGACCGCTGGGGGTCATCGAGAAACCGGCTTCGATCAGCACTTCGACGAAAAGGTTGCCGTGCACGGTTTCTCCGTTGATCTTGTCGATCACCAAGCTGTCGACCCTGCGGTCGCGTACCAGTCCGGCCAGCGCGATCGCCGCCGCCCGGCGCAGGCCGATGTCCTCGGTGAAACTGAGCAGAGTCTTGCCGCCGCGCTCGGAGTAGAGCACCAACTCGCCGCCGACCAGCACCACCACCGCGCCCGCCTTGCGCCCCGGCCGATGACCGCCGTCGGCGTCGCCCTTCGGCCACGGCAGGGCCGCGCCGTAGGGGTTGGCGGGGTCGCACGCCGCGAGGGCGAGCGCGACGCCGGCTCTGGTGTCGTCCCGGTCGGTGTCGAACGAACGCAGGCGATCGACGGTATCGGTGGTGGAGAACTGGGCGCCGCCGAGCGTGTCGACGAAATAGCCGCGTCGGCAACGGCCGCGATCCTCGAACTCGGTGAGCACCCGGTACATCAGCTGGAACCCGCCGGAGATCCCTTCGTTCTGCACCGATCCGCGAGTCAGCACGCCGTAGCGTTCGACGAGCTGATCGGCGGTGGCGTGGGCGCGAACGGTGTTGTCCCGCACGCGTTCGGGCAGGATCGACCAGCGGCCGGCCAGCGTGGGCGGACCGGACCGGGTCGGCATCGAGGGTCGCGGCAGGTACGCGCGGCCTCGGGGAGCGCGGCGTGGGGCGCGGTGCGCGGTGGTGGTCCGGGCGGTGCCGGACAGCAGGGCGCGCACCGGGGCGAAGGTGTCACCGGAGACGTAGCCGGCCCAGACCAGCTGCCACAGCGCGTCCCCGGCCGCCTTGTCGTCGAGCAGACCCGCGGCGTCGGAGAGCTGTCGGAAGAAGTACGCACCGCCGCCGGTCAGTGTGGGTGGTAATCGTGTGACACCACCGGACTCGGTGGGCGCATCGTGTTCTGGATCGGGCCGGTGGCCGTTGCCGCGGGTCGGTTGTGCCGACTCGGCGGCGTCGAGGTCGACGACCTTGCCTGCGGACGCTTTTCCACGAGCGGCCTTCGCGCGCGTGCCCGGTGCCTTCGAGTCCCGCGGCGGCTGCGGGTCGGTTCGCGCGGCGTCCGGTGGGGGCCATGGCTCCAGGTTCGCGCCGAGGGCAACCAGAAGGCTGAGCTGGATGTCGGTGGGGTCGATGTCATCGGCGGGCGGCAGCGTGAACGGGGCCTGGTCGGTCAGGTGCAGGGCGATCCAGCCGTCACGGGCGGTGATGGCGCCGTGGCCCGACCACACCACCTCACCGGTCGCCATCAGCTCGTCCAGCATGGCGGGGGAGTAGTCGCGCACCCGCGTCGGCAGGATCAGCGATTCCCAGGCCGAGGCCGGAATAGGCACGCCCGCGAGCTGTTCCACGACGGTCGCGACGCCGTCGACGCCGCGTAGCTCGCCGGAACCGACGTGTTGCCAGGCGGGCAGGAAGCGGGCGAAGGCAGCGGTGGACACCGGCTCGACCTCGTGCCGGGCGGCGGCCAGCGAACGGCGACGCAACCGACGCAGGACCTGGGCATCACACCACTCGCCACCGGCGGCACCCGGCGTGAACTCACCCTCCACGACCCGCTTTTCGGCGAGCAGGCGGTGCAGCGAGGTCGCGGCGACGGCGGTACCCAAGCCGAAGCGGTCGGCGACCGCGGCCGTCGTGAACGGCGCATGGGTACGCGCGTAGCGGCCGACGAGGTCGCCCAGCGGATCGGGCACCGGTTCGATGAACGCCGCGGGCACCCCGATCGGCAAAGGCACCCCGAGTGCGTCCCGCAGGCGCGCCGCGTCCTCTACCGCCACCCACCAGGTTCGTCCCGCGAACGAAACCTCCAGCGCCCGACGTGAATCCCGTAGTTCCGCGAACCATGCGGGAGCGTCGGAGTCGACGAGGAGGTCACGCTCATCCCGACCGGAAGCGAGTCCACGATCCACCTCGTCGGCGGGAACAGCAATCGCTGCGGTTCCATCGAGATCGGACGACTCGGCTGCGAGAGCGCCCCCGGTGGGTTCTGCGGCTAGCTCATCGGAGTCCGAGGCGCGCTCGTGCGTCCGGAAGTCGTCGGGTGCTCGGCTCTCCATGGCCTCGGCGTGGCGGGCGGCGGATGCGGTGCCGGGCCTTGGGACACAGCGGGCCGCGGCTTCGACGGGTGTGAGGGGGCCTAGTAGCCGGAGGAGGTCTGCCAGACCTTCCGCATCGCGGGCTCGACGTTCGGGGGTGAGGCGTTGGAGTTCGTGTTCGGTCAAGGTGATGACGTCGGGGTCGAGGAGTTCGCGGAGCTCGACCCGGCCGAGGAGTTCGGCGAGCAGGCTGGAATCGAGGGCCAGTGCGGCGGCTCGCCGTTCGGCCAGCGGGCTGTCGCCGTCGTAGAGGAATTGGCCGATGTAGGAGAACAGCAGAGCGCCCGCGAAAGGCGACGGGCTCGCGGTTTCGACCTCGATCAGACGGATCTCGCGGCGGGCCACCTTGGTGAGCAGATCGCGCAGGGCGGGTAGGTCGTACACGTCGCGCAGGCATTCGCGGACGGTTTCCAGCAGGATCGGGAACTGCGGGAATTTGCGTGCCACGTCCAGCAATTGGGCCGAGCGCTGTCGCTGCTGCCACAGCGGGGCACGCTTGCCGGGATCGCGACGCGGCAGCAGCAGCGCCCTGGCGGCGCATTCGCGGAAACGAGACGCGAAAAGAGCTGAGCCGCCGACCTGTTCGGTGACGATGTCGTCGATCTCGTCGGGCTCGAAGGCGAACAGTTCGGCGCCGGGCGGTTGATCGGTGGTGTCGGGCAGGCGCACCACGATGCCGTCGTCGGAGGCGGTCGGGGCGGCGTCGATGCCGAACTGTTCCTGCAGGCGCGCGCCCACCGCCAGTGCCCACGGCGCGTGCACAGGAGTGCCGTAGGGGGAATGCAGGACCAGTCGCCAGTCGCCGAGTTCGTCGCGGAACCGTTCCACGACCAGCGTGCGGTCGGTGGGCAATTGACCTGTCGCGCTGCGCTGTTCCTCGAGCAGGCCCACCAGATTCGCTGTCGCGTTCTGATCGAGTCCGGCGGTGCGCACCAACTGCTCGAGTCTTACCGCGGGCTTGCTCTGCTCCGCGGACGACTTCGACTTCCCAGGAGTGGCGATCTGCCCCTCGACGGCCTCGGCCGGGTCGTCGACGCTGGACGCTGCAGCACGCCCGGCCTTCTTCGAGCCCCGGGTCGTCTTGGTGGGTGCGGGAACGTCGGTCGGGGGCAGCACAGTGCCGGAGCCCATGTTCGCCACGATCCGAGACAACTCGTCGGCTGGTACCTGACCCGCCGTGCGCACGAATTCACCCAGCGCGGCGCCCAATTCGGCCGGGCGACCCAAACCGTCACCGTGCCAGAACGGCAACCTGCCCGGCAGTCCGAACGCGGGCGACACCAGCACCCGATCGAAGGTGATCTCCTCGATCCGCCAACTGGTCGCACCGAGCGCGAACACATCGCCGACGCGCGATTCGTAGACCATCTCCTCGTCGAGTTCGCCGACCCGAGAAGCCTTTTCACCCACCATGAACACCGCGAACATCCCACGGTCGGGGATCGCGCCGCCGGAGGTCACCGCCAGGCGCTGCGCACCAGGGCGACCGGTGAGGGTGCCCGCGTCGCGGTCCCACACCACGCGCGGCCGCAGTTCGGCGAACTCGTCGGACGGATAACGCCCGGCCAGCAGGTCGAGCACCGATTCGTAGGCCGAGCGCGGCAGGTTCGCGTAGCTGCCGGTGGAGCGGACGATATCGAACCAGCTGTCGACATCGATCGGTTCGAGCGCGCAGGCCGCCACCGTCTGCTGGGCGAGGATGTCGAGTGGGTGCGCGGGGATCTGGAGCTTCTCGATCTCCCCCGAGAGCATGCGCTGGGCGGCCACGGTGCAGTGGATGACATCGGTGCGGTGCTTGGGAAACAGCACGCCCCGCGAGATCTCACCCACCTGGTGCCCGGCGCGGCCGACTCGTTGCAAGCCGCTTGCCACCGACGGCGGCGCCTCCACCTGCACCACCAGGTCCACCGCGCCCATATCGATGCCGAGTTCGAGACTGCTGGTGGCCACCACACAGCGCAGGCGACCGGTCTTGAGATCGTCCTCGATGATGGCGCGTTGTTCCTTGCTGACCGACCCGTGATGCGCGCGCGCCAACAGGTGGTCGGCCCCGTGGATCACCTCGGTGGACGGCCCCAGCTGGGCGGGTGGTTTGTGCTCGGTGTCCACCGGCTCGCCTAGCCGGGCGGAGTAGGTCTCGTTGAGCCGTGCGGTCAGTCGCTCGGAGAGCCGTCGCGAGTTGGCGAACACGATCGAGGACCGGTGCTCGAGCACCAGGTCGACGATCGCCTCGTCGACGTGCGGCCAGATCGAGCCCGGCTGATCGGAGTCGCCCCCCGGGTCGGTCATATCGGCCACCGGCACCCGCACCGACAGGTCGAAGGTCTTCGGCGCGGGCGGGCGCACGATGGTGATCGGCGCGTTCCCCACCAGGAACCGCCCGACCTCCTCGGGCGGGCGCACCGTCGCCGACAACCCGATCCGCTGCGCGGGCTTGTCGGTGAGCTGGTCGAGCCGGGCCAGCGACAGCGCCAGATGGGCGCCGCGCTTGGACCCGGCGATGGCGTGCACTTCGTCGACGATCACCGTATCGACCTGGGCGAGCGTCTCGCGGGCCGCCGAGGTCAACAGCAAGAACAGCGACTCAGGGGTGGTGATGAGAATGTCGGGCGGCGTGCGCAGCATGGCCCGGCGCTGGGCAGGCGGCGTGTCGCCGGAGCGCACACCCACCGAGATCTCCGGTGGGTCCAGGCCCAGCCGTTTCGCCGTCTGCGTCACACCGACCAGCGGCGCACGCAGATTGCGCTCCACATCCACGGCCAGCGCCTTCAACGGCGAGACATAGAGCACCGATGTGCCACGGGAGGTTCCCGGCTCCGGTGGGTCCCGGTGTGCCAGCCGGTCGATGGCCCACAAGAACGCCGACAAGGTCTTGCCCGAGCCCGTCGGCGCGATCACCAGGGTGTTCTCCCCGGCGGCGATCGCGTCCCACGCGCCGAGCTGGGCCGACGTCGCGCCGGGGAAGGCGCCGTCGAACCACTGTGCCGTCGCGGGGGAGAACCGATCCATAGCACCAAGTGTGCACCGACCCACCGACAACTTCGCCGACCTCATGCACCCCCACCTGCGTGGATATGCCGATGACCGGGGTGGCCCGCAGACCGGGTTGTGACGTGGATCGCATTCGTCGCTACCCTCGACTCTCGTGCAAACGGTGCTGAGAGTCGACCTTGTCGGCCATGGCCTTACCGAGGCGGTACGTAAGGCGCGTTTTCCTGTCGATGAACCCCTGGACGAGTCGGGGCGGGCCGCTGTGCGTGCCTGTGTGCCGCTCGACGAAGCGTTGGTGCGGACAGGGCCGGAGCGGCGGGCTCGGGAGACGGCGGAGGAACTGGGCCTCGTCGGCGAACAGGACGTGCGATTACGAGATCTCGATGCCGGGTCGTGGCGAGGCAGTGAGATGGGCAAACTCCCACAGGATCAGTTGTTCGCCTGGCTGACCGATCCCGAATTCCGCGGGCACGGTGGCGAATCCGTCACCGATTTGGTCGATAGAGTGCGGTTCTGGTTGGCCGAGATCGCGTCGTCGGGGCGCAACACCGTGGCGGTGACACATCCGGCCGTGGTGCGCGCGGCGCTGCTCGTGGTGCTCGACGCACCGGCGAAGTCGTTCTGGCGCATGGATGTTCCGCCCGCGAGCATCACCCGGCTGCACTATCGCGGGAACTGGACTCTGCGGCTCGGCAACGGATAACGAAGAAGGCCCCGGATTCGAAAATCCGGGGCCTTCTTCGTAGTAGCGGGAACAGGATTTGAACCTGCGACCTCTGGGTTATGAGCCCAGCGAGCTACCGAGCTGCTCCATCCCGCGTTGCAAATACCACTTTACACGGGGTGGGTCAGAAGGTGAAATCGCCTGGTGGGCGCAGTGTCGCGTCTGCCTGATCAGCCGAAATGGATGCCCTGCGCGAGCGGGAGCTCGGTGGAGTAGTTGACGGTGTTGGTGGCCCGGCGCATGTAGGCTTTCCAGGAGTCCGAGCCCGATTCCCGGCCGCCGCCGGTGTGTTTCTCCCCGCCGAACGCGCCGCCGATCTCCGCACCCGACGTCCCGATATTGACATTGGCGATGCCACAGTCGGATCCGGCCAGGAACTGTTCGGCCTCGCGCTGGTCGAGGGTGAAGATCGACGAGGAAAGGCCCTGTGTCACATCATTGTTGAGTGCGATGGCCTCGTCGATGTCGTCGTAGGTCAGCACGTACAGAATCGGCGCGAAGGTCTCCTCGCGCACGAGCTCGGTCTGCGCGGGCATGCGAACGAGGGCGGGGCGCACGTAGTAGGCGTCGGGGCCGAGCACCTCGACTCGCTCACCGCCACAGATGATGTCGCCGCCCTCGGCCACCGCGCCGACCAGCGCCTGCTGCATCGCCGCGAAGGCCCGCTCGTTGATCAGCGGTCCGACCAGCACCCCGTCGTCGAGTGGATTGCCCACGGGGAGTTGGCTGTACGCCGCCCCGAGCCGGTCGACCAGCTGGTCGGCGATCGAACGGTGCGCGATCAATCGCCGCAGACTCGTACACCGCTGCCCCGCCGTCCCGGCCGCCGAGAAGACGATGCCGCGCACCGCCAACTCCAGATCGGCGCTCGACGCCACGATCGCGGCATTGTTGCCCCCCAGTTCGAGCAGGCACCGCCCGAACCGCCCGGCCACCCGAGGGGCGACGGTGGCGCCCATCCGCACCGAACCGGTCGCGCTCACCAGGGCGACCCTGGCGTCGTCGACCAAGGCGGATCCGACGGTGGCGTCGCCTTGGATGAGTTGGTGCACTTCGGGATCGGCTCCGACCTCGACCGCCGCTCGACGCAGCAGCGTGTGACACGCCAACGCCGTCAACGGCGTGGTCTCCGACGGCTTCCACACCACCGTGTCCCCGCACACCAGCGCGATCGCGGTATTCCAAGCCCACACCGCGACAGGGAAATTGAACGCCGAGATCACCCCGACGACGCCGAGCGGATGCCACGTCTCCATGAGCCGGTGTCCGGGCCGCTCGGAAGGCATTGTGGCGCCGTAGAGTTGGCGCGACAGCCCGATCGCGAACTCGCAGACATCGATCATCTCCTGCACTTCGCCCAGCGCCTCGGGGCCGATCTTGCCCGCTTCCAGGGTCACCAGCTCGGCCAGCTCGTGCTGATTGGTCACCAGCAACTGGGCCAGCCTGCGCACCAGCGCCGCCCGGACGGGCGCGGGGACCGTACGCCACGTCTCGAACGCGGTTGCGGCGCGGCCGATCGCGGCGTCGACGCCGTCGGGGGTATCGGCGGTCAGGGGCAACAGGACACCGCCGGAGATCGGCGTGCGCGCGAGCAGCGGGCCGGGTTCCGGCACGGCGGCGCCGAGGCCTTGCAGTAGCGCCCTGGCTCGCAGGGAGAGCTGCTCGGAGAAGTTCACGGTCTGCGTCATCGGTACTCTGCTCACCTTCTGCTGTTTGGTAGGACTCACGGAAAAGTTCGGGAGAATTCGGAGGGGAACGGTAAGAAGTTTTCCCCGCCCGAGCCCCACGCTGCGTTAGCCTTCGCTGATGGCGGATACACCGGCTCGACCCCAGCTCGATGACATCGATCGACTATTGATCAAAGAACTGATGGCCGACGGTCGCGCTACATTGTCGAATCTGGCGGAGAAGGCCAGTCTCTCGGTCTCCGCGGTGCAATCACGGGTGCGCAGGCTCGAAGCGCGCGGGGTGATTCGCGGATACGCGGCGCAGGTGGACCCCGAGGCGCTCGGGCACTTGTTGTCGGCGTTCGTCGCGATCACTCCTCTCGACCCGTCCCAGCCCGATGACGCGCCCGCCCTGTTGCAGCACATCCCCGGCATCGAGGGGTGCCACTCGGTGGCGGGCGAGGAGAGCTACGTCCTGCTGGTACGGGTGGCCTCTCCTCGGCATCTGGAACATCTGCTGCAGGAGATCAGGGCCACGGCCAACGTGCACACCCGCAGCACCATCATCCTGCAGACATTCTATGACAAGTAGTCATCTCCCGTAATTTGATCCGTGATTCCGTAGAACTTCCGTAAATATTTGCGTATCGTCGGTTTCATGACCATCGAACTGGAGCGCCCCGGCGCGGCGGTCATCCCCGCCGACCGGGTCCACGAAATCCTGTCCTCGCACATCCTCGCGGACGGTTTCGAGCTTGTGCTCGACCTACACGAGTCGCACGGCCGCACGCTGGTCGACGAACGCGACGGCACCAGCTATCTCGACATGTTCGGCTTCTTCGCCTCCAACGCGCTCGGGATGAACCATCCCGCGCTGGCAGGCGATGAGAGCTTTCTCGCCGAACTGGCCACCGCCGCGCTGAACAAGCCGAGCAACTCCGATATCTACACCGTCGAGATGGCCCGCTTCGTCGAAACCTTCGCCCGCGTTCTCGGTGATCCGCGCTTGCCGCATCTGTTCTTTGTCGACGGTGGTGCGCTCGCGGTGGAGAACGCGCTGAAAGTCGCTTTCGACTGGAAGAGCCGACACAACGAATTACACGGCCGCGCAACGGAACTCGGCACAAAGGTGCTGCACCTGACCGGCGCGTTCCACGGGCGGAGCGGCTATACGCTGTCGCTCACCAATACCGACCCGGTGAAGACCGCGCGATTCCCGAAATTCGATTGGCCGCGAATCGACACACCGCACACCTTCGCCGGACCCGACATCGCCGCCCTCGAGGCGCGCGCCGTGGCCCAGGCCGAACAGGCCTTCGCCGATAATCCGCACGACATCGCCTGCTTCATCGCCGAACCGATCCAGGGCGAAGGCGGTGACCGTCATCTGCGGCCGGAGTTCCTCGGCGCCATGCAGTGGCTGTGCCACGCCAACGACGCGCTGTTCATCCTCGACGAGGTGCAGACCGGCGTCGGCATGACCGGGACCACCTGGGCCTTCCAGCAATTGGACGTGCAGCCCGATGTGATCGCCTTCGGCAAGAAGACCCAGGTCTGCGGGATCATGGCGGGCGGGCGGGTCGACGAGGTGGCCGACAATGTCTTCCAGGTGAGCTCACGGCTCAACTCCACCTGGGGCGGCAACCTCACCGATATGGTGCGCACCCGGCGCATTCTCGAAGTGCTGGAGCGGGATCGGCTGATCGAGGGCGCGGGGCCGCTCGGTGCGTACCTGCTCGACCTGCTCGACAAGCTCGCCACCGCACACCCGGACAAGGTCAGCGAAGCGCGGGGGCGTGGGCTGATGTGCGCGATCACCCTGGCGACGCCGCAGCTACGCGATCGGGTGGTGAACGAGCTTCGGGACCGCGAACATGTGCTGCTGCTCGGCACGGGGGAGCGCAGCATCCGGTTCCGTCCGCCGTTGACCGTCACCGAGGACGAGCTGAGTCAGGCAGTCGGCGCACTCGACGCGGTGCTCATGCGAGCACGCTGACGATGTGGCCGCGTGCCCGGACACTGTTCCACCGGGCACGCGGTGCCATGCGGTAGCGGCGATCAGCCCTGCGGGACGGTCAGTCCGAGCGCGCCCGCGACGAAGCGGTGGACCGAGGCCAGACCGGCGGCCAGCGCCTCGTCCTCGCCGGGGCGAGCCCAGCCCGAGACGGTGGCGGTGTCGTCGGGGCCCGGTGTCACGCCGATCTCGGCGACCAGTTCGGCCGTCGTCGGAACGCAGACCGCCCAGGAGAAGTGGGATTCATCGGCCCACTGTGCCGATCGGGTGGCCACGTAGTCCGGATCGGTGATGCCGCCGTCGGCCAGCGCGGGCCGGTCGTCGATGCGCTCGTCGGCGCGAAGGGCGCGCAGATACCAGGACCCTGCGTTGATCTCGATCGGTTCCACGCGAGCAGCCTAGTGGTGCCGTGCGCCGAGCCGGGTTCAGGCCGTGCGCAATGCGCCGCCGCCGAGCAGTGAGTGAACCGCGGTGCGACCGATGTCGAGGGCGCGGGTGAGCAGGTCGGTGTCGCGGGCCGCGCTGTCGATGGCGGGGGAACCGACGGGTGGGTGCACCTGGAGGACATGATCGCCGAGGCCGTCGAGGTAGCTGTCCTCGACCGCCTGCTGGCCGGGCCGCTTGCTCCACGCCCGGAAGGCGCCGGGCGCGATGGCACGCATATAGCCGCCACCGACCACTCGATGCAGCAGGGGAGCGGGCGGGCGGAGTTCATCGGTCCGGCGGGTCCGCAGGACCAGGGCGTGGGTGGCGCCCGCGGCCACGGCGGTGCGGATCGGGACGGTCTCGGTGAGCCCGCCGTCGAAATAGCTGCCACCCGCGAGGGCCACCGGGGGTCCCGCCAGCAGCGGTAGGCCCGCAGAGGCCCGCAGCGCCGTCATGAGGGTGCTTTTATCAGTGATGTAGGGCCCGAGGTCCACCGACTGCCCAGTGCGGATATCGGTCGCGATCGGGTGGAAGGTGGTCGGATTGGCCAGGATGGCCGGAAAATCCATCGGCTCGATGCCGTCGTACACGCGATGCACGAGATAGTGCAGATCGAAGACGGGGCGACCGCGGAGGATGCGCACCGGATCGACCACGCGGCGCATGATCACCGGGTCGGTCCACGAACGCATTCCCGTCGCGGCGCGCCCGCACAGCAACCACGCGCCGTTGATCGCTCCGGCCGAGGTGCCGTAGACGGCGTCGAACACCTTCGACAGACCCAGCTCCTCGAGCGCCTGGACCATGCCGCTGGAGTACACGCCGCGGCTGCCGCCGCCCTCGATCACCAACGCGAGGCGGTTGCCGTCGGCGCGCTGCCCGGATTCCCGGCGAGCCTGGATGACCTCGGCCACCGTGGCCGAACCCGGCGTCGAGAGCGGATCCAGGCCGGTGTGCGCAGTACTGGTCACCCGATCCACGATACGACAGAACACGGGCACTCATCCGGCGCGGACAGGTGATCTTCGTCCGCCGTTCACCCCGGCGAACGACAACGGGCGCCGGTCCGAGAAGACCGACGCCCGCTGGTGAGACTGCCTATTACTTGATCTCCGCCAGAACGGTGCCCTGGGTGATCGCCGCACCCGCCTCGACGGCCAGCCCGGTGACGACACCGGCCTTGTGCGCGTTGACCGGGTTCTCCATCTTCATGGCCTCGAGCACCACGATCAGGTCGCCCACCTCGACGGTCTGGCCCTCTTCGACCGCGACCTTCACGACAGTGCCCTGCATCGGCGCGGTCACCGCGTCACCCGACGCGGCACCGGCACCGGCGCCGCCACGCTTGCGCGCCTTCGGCTTCTTGCGAACCACACCGTTGCCGGCCGAACCGGCCGCACCGCCACCGAGGGTGAACTGACCGGGCAGCGACACCTCGACGCGACGCCCGCCGACCTCGACGACAACCTTCTGCCGGGGCAGATCGTCGTCGTCATCGTCGGCGGCACCGGCGGCCGTGTACGGCTCGATGGTGTTCTTCCACTCGTTCTCGATCCACTTGGTGTAGACGTCGAACTTCTCACCGTCACCGATGAACGCCGGATCCTCGATGACCGCGCGGTGGAACGGGATCACCGTCGCCAGGCCCTCGACGTCGAACTCGGCCAGCGCGCGACGGGCGCGCTGCAGCGCCTGCTCGCGGTTCTCGCCGGTGACGATCAGCTTGGCCAGCATCGAGTCGAACTGACCGCCGATGACGCTGCCCTGGACCACACCGGAATCGACGCGCACACCCGGGCCCGAGGGCTCGCGGTAGACGTTCACCGGGCCGGGAGCGGGCAGGAAGCCGCGACCGGCGTCCTCACCGTTGATCCGGAACTCGAACGAGTGGCCACGCGGGGTGGGGTCTTCCTTGATGGAGAGCTCGTCGCCGTTGGCGATCGCGAACTGCTGACGCACCAGGTCGATGCCCGCGGTCTCCTCGGTGACCGGGTGCTCCACCTGCAGGCGGGTGTTCACCTCGAGGAACGACACGGTCTCGCCCTGCACCAGGTACTCCACGGTGCCTGCGCCGTAGTAGCCCGCCTCGCGGCAGATGCGCTTGGCCGACTCGTGGATGGCGGCGCGAACCTCGTCGGACAGGAACGGCGCGGGCGCCTCCTCGACGAGCTTCTGGAACCGGCGCTGCAGCGAGCAGTCGCGGGTACCGGCGACGACCACGTTGCCGTGCTGGTCGGCGATGACCTGGGCTTCGACGTGGCGGGCCTTGTCGAGGTACTGCTCGACGAAGCACTCGCCGCGACCGAAGGCGGCGATGGCCTCACGGGTGGCCGACTCGAACAGCTCGGGGATCTCTTCGATGGTGTGGGCGACCTTCATGCCGCGGCCACCGCCACCGAAAGCGGCCTTGATGGCCACCGGGACGCCGTATTCCTTGGCGAACGCGACGACCTCGTCAGCGTTCTTGACCGGGTCCTTGGTGCCCGCGGCCATCGGCGCCTTCGCCTTCTCGGCGATGTGGCGCGCGGTGACCTTGTCACCGAGGTCGCGGATGGACTGCGGCGAGGGGCCGATCCAGATCAGCCCGGCGTCGATGACGGCCTGGGCGAAGTCGGCGTTCTCGGAGAGGAAACCGTAACCGGGGTGGATCGCGTCGGCGCCGGACTTGGCCGCGGCGTCGAGGATCTTGTCGAACACGAGGTACGACTCGGCAGAGGTCTGACCACCGAGGGCGAACGCCTCGTCGGCGAGCTTCACGAAGGGAGCGTCGGCATCGGGCTCGGCATACACCGCGACGCTGGTGATTCCCGCGTCCTTGGCAGCCCGGATCACGCGAACCGCGATCTCGCCGCGGTTAGCTACGAGTACCTTTGTGATCCGTGCGCTGGCATGGCTGGGCACTGAGCCTCCTGTGTGCAATCTTTGGTCGCGTCGGGGAACGGGTCGCCGGTTAGGCCCCGTGCCCGGTATCGACAACTTTCGTCTCGGGCGAGTGTAGGCAGTGTGCCAACCCTGCTCGAACTCGGCTAGCCCTACTGTCGAGTAGGTCGCAGGTCACACTACGCGGCGTCCAGTGATGTGAACATGTTTCAAATGATCTGATTCGCGACACCTGGTTCGGTGCCCGTGGCGATCGGTACGCGCACCGAGTTACCCCATTCGATCCACGAACCGTCGTAATTGCGTACCGACCTGCGGCCGAGCAGGAAGGTGAGGACGAACCAGGTGTGGCTGGACCGCTCGCCCACCCGGCTGTACACGACCAGGTCGTCGGCCGGAAGCGCGCCGTAGACCTCGTCGAGGTCGGCGCGCGAGCGGAAGCGGCCGTCGTTGGTGGCCGCCGCGGTCCACGGGATGTTCACCGCGGTCGGCACGTGTCCGCCGCGCAGGGCCGCGTACTCCTGGTTGAGCGGCTTGTCCTCGAGTTCGCCCGAGTACTCCTGCGCCGAACGCACGTCGACCAGGGGCTTGCCGAGCCTGCCGAGCACCTCCTCGCGGAACGCGCGCGCGGTCGAGTCGTCGCGCACGACCTCGGGGTAGTCGCTGGGGGTGGGGTAAGGCTGGTCGAAGGTGGTGTCGCGCTCCTCGGAGATCCAGGCATCGCGGCCGCCGTCGAGCAGGCGCACGTCCTCGTGGCCGAACAGCGTGAAGATCCAGGCGGTGTGCGCGGCCTGGGCGTTGCCGCGATCGCCGTAGATGACGATGGTGTCGTCACGCTCGATGCCCTTGGCACGCATCAGCTCGGTGAAGCGCTCGCCGTCGACATAATCGCGGGTCACCGGGTCGCTCAGGTCGCCGCGCCAGTCGATCTTGACCGCGCCCGGGACATGGCCGATGTCGTAGAGCAGGATGTCATCGTTGGACTCGATGATTCGTAAACCACGCACGCCGATGTTTGCGGACAGCCATTCTGTGGTTACCAATCGATGCGGGACTGCGTAGGAACCGAAGGCGGGGTGCGGATCCGGGGCGACGGGCACGGTGTGGTCCTTCACGCGAGTTGGGCGGGTGCGAGCACTTGGTGGTCGCAGCCGATGGTAAGTGTGTGGTGGCACATCACGAATCGACACAATGGGCGAATAAAGCGCACGGATGTCCGATAAAGTCTCTGGAGAGGAGGGGTGAGCTATGTCCGATTCTTGGCCGCGACGGCGACTGCTCGCGATCCTACGTGGCGCCACCGAGCCCCTCGATGCCCAGGAACTGGCCCGCATCACCGGACAGCACGTCACCACCGTCCGATTCCACCTCGATGTCCTCACCCGTGAGTCGCTGGTTCGCCAGTTCCAGCAACCGCCACGCGGTCGCGGACGCCCGCGGATCGGCTACCGTGCGGTGCAGCGCTCGGTGGGCTATCAGGAGCTCGCGCAGGTGCTGGCCGACCATCTCGGTCCCGATCCGGTCGCCCGATCCGCCGCCGCCGTGGCCGCGGGCCGCGCGTGGGGTGCGCGGATGGATGTCGGCACGCAGCAGGTGGAGACCCTCGCCGATGCCAGGGACATCACCATGTCGCTGATGTCGGAGCTCGGGTTCGCGCCCGAGAAGGAGCCCGCCGGGGAGACCCCGGAGCACGTACAGATCAACCTCACCGCCTGTCCGCTGCGTGAGCTGGCCCGCTCGCACTCCGAGGTGGTGTGCGGTGTGCACATGGGCCTCATGCGGGAGGTTCTCGAGCGCAACGGGGCCCGCGGGCGGGTGGACGTGCAGCTGCATCCGTTCGTCGAGCCCGAACTGTGTACGGCCCGGCTCGACCTGACGATGAACGCGCCCGACCGCACCCCGGCCGAGGCGCCGGGGGATCAGCACGTGATCGCGCCGTCAGCCCCGCGGATCCCGCCACAACTGAGTGACACCGACGCCGACGTCTTCGAGCAGTCGGCGCAACAGCGGTAAGCCGATCCCGATGACGCTGGACGGGTCGCCCTCGATCCGGTCGACGAACCAGCCGCCGAGCCCGTCCAAGGTGAACGCGCCCGCGACCTTCAGCGGTTCGCCCGTCGCGATGTAGGTATCGAGCTCATCGGGCGTCGGTTTCGCGAAATGCACCGTGGTACTGCTGCATTCGGCCGACTCGGCGACGATCTCGCCGTCGCGTAGACGCAGCACACAGTGCCCGGTGATCAGGTCCGCGCTGCGGCCCGCCATCGTGGCCCAGCGCTCGCGCGCCACCTCGGGGGTGTGCGGTTTGCCCTGCAGCTGCCCGTCGACGAGCAACATCGAATCGCAGCCGACGACGACACAGTCGGCGGCGAGTTCCGGAATCGAAGCGGCGACGTCGGCCGCCTTGGCGCGAGCCAAGGCGACGACGACATCGTGCGAGGAGGTGTCCGCGGGCAGCGCCGCCGACACCGCGTCCTCGTCTACGCCCGAGACCCGCACCACGGGGTCGATGCCCGCGGTACGCAGGATCCCGAGCCGGGCCGGCGACGCCGATGCCAGAACCAGTCTGGTCATCTCGCCCACCAGCTCGGTCACCTCAGCGCAGGTGCGACAGCATCGGGTACACGTACGGCGAGAACGGGTTCGTGCCCCGATGCATCATCGTCGATGTGCCCCATGCGTCGGCCGGTCCATTCGATGCACCGGCGGGCGCGTTGGCGGTTGCCGCGCTCAGGACGGCGACCAGAGCCGCGATGTCCTGATCGGTGGGCGAACCCTTGAGAATGCGGAACATCGGCTCGCCGGTGGCCGTCACGGGGGCCTCGACCGCCGCGTCCACCGACAGTTCGGCTTCTTCGACGAGTGGTTCGACGACGAGCTCGAGCTCGGCGACTGTCAACACGTCTTCTTCTGCCACAGTTGTCACAGTGCCAGATCCTTCCTGCACTTACTTCGCTTCACAGCGCGGTTGACGCGATCATTCCCGGTGTGGCCGCGCTGATCAATAGTTGTCTTCCACAACAAGTGTGCGCGGCCTATCCGGGATATCGCGTTTTCAGAGCGGAATGTTGCCGTGTTTCTTCGGCGGCATGGTCACCATTTTGCGCTCGAGGAGCCGCAGCGCCGACACGATTTGGCCACGGGTGTGCGAGGGCGGGATGACCGCGTCGACGTATCCGCGCTCGGCGGCGACGTACGGGTTCACGAGAGTGTCCTCGTACTCGTTCTGCAGCTCGAGGCGCAGCGCATCGACATCGTCGCCGTTCTTGGCGGCTTCGAGCAGTTGCTTGCGGTAGACGAAACCGACGGCGCCGGAGGCGCCCATCACGGCGATCTGAGCGGTCGGCCACGCCAGGTTCACATCGGCGCCCATGTGCTTGGAACCCATGACGTCGTAGGCGCCGCCGTAAGCCTTGCGAGTGATGATCGTGATCTTGCCCACAGTGGCCTCGCCGTAGGCGTAGAGCAGCTTCGCGCCACGGCGGATGATGCCGTTGTATTCCTGGCCGGTGCCGGGCAGGAAGCCGGGCACGTCCACCAGGGTGATGATCGGGATGTTGAAGGCGTCGCAGGTGCGCACGAAGCGCGCGGCCTTCTCCGAGGCGTCGATGTCGAGGCAACCGGCGAACTGGGTCGGCTGGTTGGCCACGATGCCGACGCTGCGCCCGTCCACCCGACCGAAGCCGCAGATGATGTTCATCGCGCGCTCGGCCTGGACCTCGAGGAACTCGTCGTCGTCGAGCAGACGGCGGATGACCTCGTGCATGTCGTAGGGCTGGTTCGGCGAGTCCGGGATGATCGTGTCGAGCTCGATGTCCTCGTCGGTGAGGGACTCTTCGATCGCACCGTTGATCGGGTCGGTGGGCGCGTGGCGCGGGGCCTCGGCGCGGTTGTTGCTCGGTAGGTAGCTCAGCAGGTCCTTGACGTAGTCGAGGGCGTCCTGCTCGCCGGAGGCCACGTAGTGGGCGACGCCGGACTTCACCATGTGGGTGTGCGCGCCACCCAGGTCCTCCATCGAGACCTCTTCACCGGTGACGGTCTTGATCACGTCGGGCCCGGTGACGAACATCTGGGAGGTCTGATCGACCATCACCACGAAGTCGGTGAGCGCGGGGGAGTACACGTGACCACCGGCGGCGGCACCCATGATCAGCGAGATCTGCGGGATCACGCCGGAGGCCTGCACGTTGCGGTGGAAGATCTCGCCGTAGAGGCCGAGCGAGACGACGCCCTCCTGGATGCGCGCGCCCGCGCCCTCGTTGATGCCGACGAGGGGACGGCCGGTCTTGATCGCCAGGTCCATCACCTTGACGATCTTCTCGCCGTAGACCTCGCCGAGGGAGCCACCGAACACGGTGACGTCCTGGGAGAAGATGCACACGTCGCGGCCGTCGATCGTGCCGTAACCGGTGACGACGCCGTCACCGAGCGGGCGGTTGTTCTCGAGGCCGAAGTTCACGCTGCGGTGCTTGGCCAGGGCGTCGAGCTCGACGAAGGAGCCTTCGTCGACCAGGGCGAGGATGCGCTCGCGCGCGGTCATCTTGCCCTTGGCGTGCACCTTGTCGACCGCGGCCTCACCCATCGGGTGTTGCGCTTCTTCCAGCCGATTCCGCAGATCAGCCAGCTTCCCGGCGGTGGTGTGGATATCGGGGGTGCCCGCCGATTCCGATGCGGGCTGCTGCTGGACACTCGTCATGGGTTGCGAGTGTAACGAGTGACACCGTCGCGCACCACGGCAGTCTCGCCTACCGGCCAGTAGAGAAACCCCAGCTAGGTGTGGTCATGATCGTTCACAGAGAACTCCAGTAACGTCCCCGGAATGAACAGGGCACCCATCGATGTACAGGGTCTGCGCAGCTCGCAGGGACTGTCGTTCTACGACCGGATCGATGTGGTCGAATCGACCGGATCGACCAATGCCGACCTGGTCGCCCGCGCCGCCGACCCGTCCGCCGACCGTCAGGCGCTGCTCGCCGAGGAACAGGTGAGCGGTCGCGGCCGACATGCCCGCGCCTGGGTGAGTCCGCCCCGTGCGCAGATCTCGCTGTCGATCCTGGTGCGCCTGCCCGGCATCGACCCCACCGCCCTCGGCTGGCTGCCGTTGCTCACCGGTATCGCGGTGGTCGACGCGCTGCGCGGCACGGCCGGGATCTCGCCGGAATTGAAGTGGCCCAACGATGTCCTGCTCGAGGGCCGCAAGCTCGCCGGCATCCTGGCCGAGGTCGCCACGACCGGGATCTCGCCCGCGGTCGTGGTCGGCATCGGGATGAATGTCGACCTCGACGAGTCGGAACTGCCTGTCCCGCACGCGACTTCGCTGACCCTGGCCGGTGCGCGAGACGTCGACCGCACCGCGCTGGTCGCGGCGATCCTGGCCGAGTTCGCGCGCCGGTTCACCGCGTGGGAGCGGGCAGGCTGGGAAACCGCCGATCTGATGGCGGAGTATCGCGAGCGGTGCGCGACCATCGGGATCGAGGTGCGCGCCGAACTGCCCGGCGGGACGGTGCTCACCGGGGTGGCCGCCGGCGTCGACGACACCGGACGGCTGCTCATCGGCGAGCGGGCGGTGTCGGCGGGCGACGTGTCCCACCTGCGCGGACAGTACTGACGACGGGCCCGAACCGGGCCCGCCGCCGGGACGGGTTCAGCGTGCGGCCGAACCCGCCGTCGCACGCTCGGCCACCTCGCGCTCGCGCGCGAGCAACCGGTCGCGCTGCTCCTCGAAGCGGAGCACGTCCTTCTCCAGCCTGTCGATGAACAGCGCGAGTTCATCGCGTGCCGCCTCGCCGCGCGCACCGAAGTCGTTGCGCTCGAAGACGTTCCACTGCTTGAGCACCGGACGCACCACCTCGTCGAGGTGCTGGCGCAGGTCGTAGATGCCGTGCTTGGCCATCAGCACACCGTTGCGCCGCCAGTTGGGCATGCCGGCGCCCGGCATCTGGAAGTTGGTGAGCACCTTGGTGATCGCGGGCATCGCCTGGTCCGGTGCGAGATCGAGAGCGGCCGCGCACAGGTTGCGATAGAAGATCATGTGCAGGTTCTCGTCGGTGGCCACGCGGGCCAGCATCTTGTCGGCGACCGGGTCGTCGCACACGCGGCCGGTATTGCGGTGACTCACCCGGGTGGCCAGTTCCTGGAACGTCACGTACGCGACGTTGACCAGGAATCCGCCCCAGTTCGCCGGTGCGTGCGCACCCTGGGTCATGTGGACCATCCGCGCTTCTTCCAGCGCCACCGGGTCGACGCCGCGGGTGACGACGAGGTAGTCGCGGATCACGATGCCGTGGCGGTTCTCCTCGGCGGTCCAGCGGCCCACCCAGGTGCCCCACGCGCCGTCGAGCGAGAAGTTCTCGGCGATCTCGCGGTGATAGGACGGCAGGTTGTCCTCGGTGAGCAGATTGGTGATCATCGCCGCCTTGGCGACATCGGTGAGCCGTGATTGTGATGGCTCCCAATCGATTCCGCCCATCGCGGCGAAATTGCGGCCTTCCTCCCACGGAACGTAATCGTGCGGATTCCAGTCCTTGGCGATGGAAAGGTGCCGGTTGAGGTTCTGTTCGGCCACTGGTTCGAGGGCCGTGAGGATTTCGAGCTGAGTCAGATCTTTGGTCACGCGTGCCTCCACTGTCGGTGTCGAGCAAGCAGATATGGGCAAAACCTGGCATCTAGCGTGTAATCCACAGTATCGCCTCGGCCGTGGCATCGAGAAATGCGGTGTGCCAGCGCGGTACTGTCACATCATGGGTTACCCGGAGGATGTCCTCGCGCCCGACGAGCAGTTGATCCTGCACCGCCACCCGCACTGGAAAATGTTGGTGTGGCCCATCGTCACTCTTATCGTCGTGACCGCGATCGCCGGTTTTCTCGGCGGCTTGGCCTGGCGCAATACCACCGGTCACGTCCGCACGGTGCTGCTGATCCTGCTCGGCCTGGCCTGGCTCGGGCTGATCGCCTGGCGGGTCGTCGCGCGCGTGATCGCCTGGAAGTCGACGCATTTCATCGTCACCGGACGGCGGGTGCTGGTGCGCCAGGGCGTGCTCACCCATACCGGCATCGATATCCCGCTCAGCCGCATCTCCAGTGTGCAGTTCCGCCACGGTCTGCTCGACCGGGCGCTCGGTACCGGCACCCTGATCATCGGTTCCTCGTCGGAGGAGCCGCTCGAATACGACGACGTGCCCCAGGTGCAGCAGGTCCACTCGCTGCTCTATCACCAGGTGTTCGAGGCGGGGCGTTCCGCCAACGAGCAGCACTGGGGTGGCGGATACCGGTGAGCGCCGACGCGCAGCGCTGCTCGGCTGCGCATGGCCGGAGCGCAGGCGGAGGTTTCGCTTAACCTGTGCAGATGACCGCTGTACTGCTGGCCGAAGACGACGAGGCGATCGCCGCACCCCTGTCGCGGGCACTGGGGCGTGAGGGCTACACCGTCACCGTCGAGCGCTTCGGTCCGGCGGTGTTGCGCCGCGCGCTCGAGGGCAACCACGACCTGCTGATCCTCGACCTCGGCCTGCCCGGCATGGACGGGCTGGAGGTGTGTCGGCAGGTGCGCGCGAGCGGCGCCGATCTGGCGGTGCTGATGCTCACCGCCCGCACCGACGAGGTCGACTTCGTCGTCGGCCTCGACGCAGGCGCCGACGACTATGTGGGCAAGCCGTTCCGTCTGGCCGAGCTCCTTGCCCGGGTGCGAGCGCTGTTGCGGCGCAGCGGAATCGGTGACGACGCCGTGGAGGTCGGCGCGATCCGGCTCGAACCCGCGGCGCGGCGCGTACTGGTCAACGGGGCCGAGGTGAACCTGGCCAACAAGGAATACGAGCTGCTCAAGGTGCTCATCGACCGGGCCGGTCAGGTGGTGGCGCGCGAGACCATCCTGCGCGAGGTCTGGGGCGATGCCGACCTGCGCGGTTCCAAGACCCTCGACATGCACATGTCCTGGTTGCGTCGCAAGATCGGCGACGAGGGCCCGATGGCCGAGCGGCGCATCGTCACCGTGCGCGGTGTCGGGTTCCGGCTCAATACCGACGGACCCACCTCGCACCGAGGCTGACGGGCCATGCGCCGTCGCATCCTGCGTTCGATCCTGACCGTGCTGACCATCACCACGGTGGTGCTCGGCGTGCCGTTGATCTACACCGCCTGGCTGTGGGTCGAAGACATCACCCGCAACGATTTGCAGAGTCGCCTGGAACGGATCTCGACCGAGGTGATCGCCCAGGAACGCGTCGACGGGACCGTTCACGACGGCCTCGACGTGCGCGCCATGAGCGCGTTGGTCCCCGAGGGCGGCAAGCTCACGATCGTCTATCCGACCCCCGACGACAATGCCGCGCGCACCGATATCGGCGTCGGGGAGGTCACCGATCCGCTGGTCGAATCGCTGTCGATGGGCACCTCCGGTTCGCTGCGGCTCGAGGTGCCCGCCGGGCCGATGCATTCGAGGCAGGAGCAGGCGGTGGCCGCGGTGGCGCTGGCCGTGCTCGCCTCGCTGGGCGCGGCATTCTCGGTCGCCGTGGTGACCGCGCGTCGGGTCGCCGATCCGCTGCGCGATGTGGCCGCGCGCGCCGCCCGGCTGGCGATGGGCGACTTCCGGCCCGATCCCCGCCGCCACGGTATCGCCGAACTCGACCGGGTCTCCGATGTGCTCGATTCGGCGACCGTCGAGATCGCGGGCCGACTGCAACGCGAGCACGCGCTGGTCGCCGACGTTTCCCACCAGCTACGCAGCCGCCTGACCGCCGTACGGTTGCGCCTGGACGAGCTGTCCACCCATGCCGACCCCGAGGTGGTGCACGAGGCCGAGGAGGCGATGGCGCAGGTCGACCGGCTCACCGAGGCGATCGACGACCTGGTCCGCGCCTCCCGCGACGAAGACGCCACCGACCGCGATCCCGTCCCGGTGATGGCGGAATTGCGCGGTGTCGTCACCGAGTGGACCCACCCGTTCCACGAGACCGGGCGCGAACTGCTCCTGCTCGGCGACGAATCCCTGCAGGCCCCGATCACCGGTTCACGGTTGCGCGAGGCCGTCGCGGTACTGGTCGACAATGCCCTGATGCACGGTGCGGGCACCTGCACGATCTCGGTGCGCACGGTCCCGACGATGAGTTCGCGCGACCCGTTGATCTGTGTGGAAGTGTCCGACGAGGGCGAGGGTGTGCGCGATGAACTCGCACCGCACATCTTCGATCGTGGCTTCTCCGCGGGCGGGTCGACCGGCGTCGGTCTCGCGCTGGCCCGCGCGCTGGTCGAGGCCGACGGTGGTCGTCTGGAGCTGCAACGTCGCCGCCCGGCTCTGTTCGCGGTGTTCCTCGGTTCCAAGCTCAACCGGCCGCAGAACGCGACGCTGACCGAGCCGCGCTGACTCAGCTCTGGCCGAGAGGTTCCTGTTCGCCTTCGACCAGTTCCTCGAGCTCGGCGACGATGTCGTCGATCTCGTCGGGGAACACCCAGCGCCGCATCGCCCAGAACCGGAACGCCATCTGCAGCAGATTGCCGATCACGAAAGCGCTGACGAAATCGGCGATGTTCTCGACGAGGAAGCTCACATGCGGTTGGCGCAGATCGAGCACATAGATCGAGATCCACAGCGGGATATTGCTCAGGATCACCCCGATCCCGCTCACCCCGAAGAACAGCAGTGCCTCGTGATGCTTATCTCGCCCGCCCCGGTTCTTGAACGACCATTCTCGGTTGAGGATGTAAGAGGCGATAACCGCCACCACGCCCGAGATGATCTTGGCGGTGATCGGCTTATCCGAGAGAACGGTCCATTTCAGGAGGTAGAACAGGCCGCTGTCGATCACGAACGTCGTCGCCCCGACGATGGCGAACTTGATCAGCTCTTTATGCCTGATCGCGGTTTCGCGAAGGCGCGGGGGAAGGACGCTGACCACGTCGTCGACGATTGACACGAGTTCCGAGTGTACCGGTCGCAAACATTCGCATTCGACATGACAACATTGCACGACGTGAGTGCACGTTCATTCGATCCGTCAGCCATGCCCACCGTCACGATGGTCGGTGGGGGCCAGCTCGCGCGCATGACGCACCAGGCCGCCGTCGCCCTCGGCCAGCGTCTACGGGTGCTCGCCGAGCGGCCCGACGACCCGGCCGCCCAGGTGACTCCCGACGTCGTGTTCGGCAGCCACAACGACCTGTCGGCGCTGCGCAGAGCCGCCAGCGGCTCGCACGCGCTGACCTTCGACCACGAGCACGTGCCGACCGAGCACCTCGACGTGCTGGTCGCCGAGGGCGTGAACGTGGCGCCGCCGCCGCAGGCGCTCATCTTCGCCCAGGACAAGCTGGCCATGCGCACGAAGCTGTCCTCGCTCGGACTGCCGGTGCCCGCGTTCGTCGAGGTGAAGGCGCCCGCGGACGCGGTGGCGTTCGGCGACGAGCACGGCTGGCCGTTCGTGTTGAAGGCCGTGCGCGGCGGTTACGACGGACGCGGCGTCTGGATGCCGGCCGATGCCGCCGAGGCCACCCGGCTGGTCACCGACCAGCTCGCGCACGGTGTGCAGTTGCTGGCCGAGTCGAAGGTCGACTTGAAGCGTGAGCTGTCGGCGATGGTCGCGCGTTCGCCGTTCGGGCAGGCCGCGACGTGGCCGGTCGTGGAGACCGTGCAACGCAACGGTCAGTGCGCCGTGGTGATCGCCCCCGCGCAGGAACTGGACGAGGACCTGGCCGCGCGCGCCGAGACCATGGCACTGGAGCTGGCCGCCGGTCTCGGTGTGGTGGGCGTCATGGCTGTCGAGCTGTTCGAAACCCACGACGGCGAACTCCTGGTGAACGAGCTCGCGATGCGCCCGCACAACTCCGGTCACTGGGGCATGGACGGTGCCCGCACCGGCCAGTTCGAACAGCACCTGCGCGCGGTCCTGGACTACCCGCTCGGCGACACCAGCCCCCTCGCGCCGGTGACGGTGATGGCGAACATCCTCGGTGCGGCGCAGGCGCCCGAGATGTCGATGGACGAACGTCTGCACCACCTGTTCGCCCGCCTGCCGGAGGCCAAGGTCCACCTCTACGGCAAGGGCGAGCGCCCCGACCGCAAGATCGGCCACATCAACATCCTCGGCGACGACGTCACCGAGGTGCGCGAGAAGGCCGAGCGGGCCGCGCACTGGATGTCGCACGCCGTCTGGACCGATGGTTGGGACCCACACGGGGCGTGAAACCGTTTCCACCACAACGCTTTCGACCACTTAAGGAAACAACGTGAGCACCAACGGACCCCAGGTCGGCCTGATCATGGGCAGCGACTCCGACTGGCCCACCATGGAAGCCGCCGCTGAGGCACTCGCCGAATTCGGTATCCGCTTCGAGGTCGGCGTCGTCTCCGCCCACCGCACTCCCCAGCGCATGCTCGACTACGCGCGCGAAGCGGCCGGTCGCGGTCTGCAGGTGATCATCGCGGGCGCGGGCGGCGCCGCCCACCTCCCCGGCATGGTCGCCTCGGCCACCCCCCTCCCGGTCATCGGCGTCCCCGTCCCCCTGAAATACCTCGACGGCATGGACTCCCTGCTCTCCATCGTCCAGATGCCCGCAGGCGTCCCGGTAGCCACCGTCTCCATCGGCGGCGCCCGCAACGCCGGCCTCCTCGCCGTCCGCATCCTCGCCGCCGCCGACCCGGCCCTGCGCACCCGCATGGAACAGTTCCAGGCCGGCCTCGAACAGATGGTCCTGGACAAGGACGAGGCCCTGCGCAACAAACTCCTCGGCTGATCGCGTCCACCGACCGACCACCGTCCTTTTCAGGGGTTCAGGAACTCGACGAGGGTGTCGATGACCGCGTCGGGTCGGTCGACCTGGACGAAATGGGAGGTCCGGTCGACGCGCACCATTCGCGCGGACGGCAGGCGGGCGGCGAGGGTGTCGGCTACCCGGGGCGACACGATCGGGTCGGGTTCGGTGCCGTAGACGGCGAGCAGCGGTACCGGGAAGCTGGGCAGTTCGCTGAGTGTGCGACCGAGAGCGGCCAGGTCGGCGGGGCGGAGGCCGTCGCGTAGATGTCGTACGAAGGCTCGCGAGCCCGCGGCACTCGCGAGCGGGGAGCCGTATTCGCCCGCTTCCTCCAGCGACTTCACGCTCTCGTCGAAATAGTGCGTGCGGTGGTGTGCCCACCGGTGGGGCTGTCTTCGCACGTATGCCGCGAGCCCGGCGGCGACGCCGGGCACCGCCATGGCGACGGCGAGCGCGCGATGCTTGATTTCCGGCAGTAGCGGCGAATGCAGGATCACCACCTTCCGGAACGAATCGGGGTCGGCGAGCGCGCGGTGTAGCACCGGCAGACCGCCGAGCGAATTACCCACCACCGCACACCCTTCGATGCCGAGGGCGCGCTGGAACTCGCCGAGCCATTCGCCGATCTCGGCGGAGCGGAACGTCGCATCCGAGGGCGCGTCACTGCCGCCGCAGCCGGGCAGGTCGACCGCCACCACACGAAAATGTTCGCCGAGTCCGGTCATGACATATCGCCATGAGTAGGACGTGGTCATCAGTCCGTGGATCAGCAGCAGGGGCGGCCCGGTTCCGGTGGTGCGGTATCGAATGCGAATCCGTCCATATCGGGCGGAGTTCATCGGCAGGTCCACCGCTGGTAGCTGGAGAAAGGAATGCGGGCGGACGGGTTCGGCCGGCAGATCCCGGAATCGCACCTGCCGAAAGGGGGTGGGCTGGACGGCTACGGCCATCGAGTGCTCCGATCCTTTGATATCGTTCGTTCGAACGAACGAATCAACGATAGCGCGACATGAGTGGTCGCGGGAAGAGGGACTCATGTCGCAGGCGGAGCCCACCCGGGAGCGCATCATCCGGGCGGTCGTTCGAATCATGGGAGCCGACGGTGCGGCGGCGGTGACCAATCGCCGGATCGCCACCGAGGCCGGCATCTCGCTGGGCACCCTCACCTACCATTTCTCGACCCAGCGCGACCTCGTCGAAGCGGGGATGGCGGCCTTCGTCGCCGCGGAGACTGTCAAATTCACCCAGCTCGCCGACCGCGCCGCCGCGGGCGAGATCGACCTGGCTCAGGCGGGTGAGATCCTCGGCGGCATCGTCACCGATACCGACTTCGGCGGCGACCACCTCGCCTGGTTCGAACTCTTCGTCCAGGCCGCCAGATATCCGGCCCTGCATGCCGCGACCGCTGAATTCTTCGATACCTACGACCGGCTCGCCGTGTCGATCCTGCGCGCACTCGGTGTCGCCGACGCCGATTCGGCGGCGCCGCTGGCCGTCGCGACGTTGGTCGGCCTCCAACTGCGCCGTCTCGCGAGCGGTAGGTCGCCTGACCAGGTCGTCGGCGGGATGGCACAACTCGTCGCCGCGTTCACCGCGCAGTCGCCGCCGCGTTCGCCTGCCTGAATCGCGCCGCATGGCAGTGACTACGGTTGACGTCCGTGGCACACGATGACGCGGCGCAGTTTCGGCTTACGGTGGTTGATCAGGCGTTGCGATTGTTCGCCGAGCGGGGGTACGAGGCGACGACGGTGGATGAGATCGCGGTGGCGGCGGGGATCTCGCGGCGGACGTTCTTCCGGCAGTTCCGGTCCAAAGAGGATGTGATCTTCGCCGATCACGAGTTCCAGCTGGCCTCGGCGCAGGAGTTCCTCGAAGGGGCGGGGGGTGATCCGTGGGAAGCGATCTGCGAGGCCGTGATCGGGGTGTTCGAGCGGTTCACGCAGTGGCGCGACATCGCGGCGCGGCGGTATCAGGTGGTGCGGCGGGTGCCCGCGTTGCGTGAGCGCGAGATCGTCACGGTGTTCCGGTACGAGCGGCTGTTCACCGAGTTCCTGCGCGGCCGACTGCCGGAGGTGCCCGATCTCGCAAGGGTGCAGTACACCGCCGCTGTCACCGCCACGCACAATTACCTGCTGCGCCGGATGGTGCGCGGGGAATCGGGGGCCGCGGTAGCGGATCTGCGCACCGAACTGGCCTTGATCCCGCGCGGCAGACGCGTGCAGACCGAGTCCGACGAGCTGGTGCTCGCGGTGTTCCCCCGCGACATGCCGCCGCGCAAGGTGGCCGACCTGCTCACGGCCCGCCTCGGTAACCTGTGACCGCCGCTCGCGCCGGTGCGCGCAGCGGTGACACTGAGTGCCACCCATATATCCGCATGTAGCGATAGAGTGCCGGGCGTATAATCCTCGGTAGATTGGCACTGCGTGCCGACGCGCCACGCGCTGTGAGCATCGTCGCAGCGATCACGACCACGACCAGGAGTGTGCCCCCGATGGCTGGAAACCCCGATTTCGACCTGTTCAAGCTCGAGGACTTCCATGACGAGCTGCGCGGTGCCATCCGCGGCCTCGCGGAGAAGGAGATCGCTCCTTACGCCAAGGACGTCGACGGCAACGCCCGCTTCCCCGAGGAGGCGCTCACCGCGCTCAACGCCGCGGGCTTCAACGCTGTGCACGTGCCGGAGGCCTACGGCGGCCAGGGCGCCGACTCGGTCGCCACTTGTATCGTGATCGAGGAAGTCGCCCGCGTCTGTGGCTCCTCCTCGCTGATCCCCGCTGTGAACAAGCTCGGCACCATGGGCCTGATCCTCAACGGCTCCGAAGAGCTCAAGGCCAAGGTCCTCGCCGACATCGTCAACGGCGAGATGGCCTCCTACGCGCTGTCCGAGCGTGAGGCCGGTTCCGACGCCGCCGCGATGCGCACCCGCGCCAAGGCCGACGGCGACGACTGGATCCTCAACGGCTCCAAGTGCTGGATCACCAACGGCGGCAAGTCTTCCTGGTACACCGTGATGGCCGTGACCGACGCCGACAAGGGCGCCAACGGCATCTCCTCGTTCCTCGTCCACAAGGACGACGAGGGCTTCGTGGTCGGCCCGCTCGAGCACAAGCTGGGCATCAAGGGTTCGCCCACCGCCGAGCTGTACTTCGAGAACTGCCGCATCCCCGGCGACCGCATCGTCGGCGAGCCCGGCACCGGTTTCAAGACCGCGCTGCAGACCCTCGACCACACCCGCCCGACCATCGGCGCGCAGGCCGTCGGCCTGGCCCAGGGCGCGCTCGACGCCGCGATCGCCTACACCAAGGATCGCAAGCAGTTCGGCAAGACCATCGCCAGCTTCCAGAACACCGAGTTCATGCTGGCCGACATGGCCATGAAGATCGAGGCCGCGCGCCTGATGGTCTACACCTCGGCCGCCCGCGCCGAGCGCGGCGAGAAGAACCTCGGCTTCATCTCCGCCGCCGCCAAGTGCTTCGCCTCGGACGTGGCCATGGAGGTCACCACCAACGCCGTCCAGCTCTTCGGCGGCGCCGGCTACACCACCGACTTCCCGGTCGAGCGCATGATGCGCGACGCGAAGATCACCCAGATCTACGAGGGCACCAACCAGATCCAGCGCCTGGTGATGGCTCGCAACCTGCTCAAGGGCTGATTCCCACACCGACCGGGTGTTCCACATCGCCTACTTCCCCTCGGCCAGGCCGTGGGTAGGCCGGAACACCCGGTCGATTGCTGTGTGGGCCCGGGCGGAAATCCGCGGATTCGGGTCGACAGCAGACTCGAATTACGGGACGAGTTCGGCGTATTCGGGGTGTTCGGCGATGTACTTTTCGACGTACCAGCAGGTGGGGATGATCTGGTAGCCGTGTTCGCGGGAGTCGTCGAGGCCGTATTTCACGACCTCGGCCGCCACTCCTCGGCCCCGGAATTCGGGGAATGTCATGGTGTGGTGGAAGTCGCGGACCTTGGGGTCTTCGCGTTCGGCGTAGTCGGCGTACCCCGCGAGGACATCGTCGTGGTAGATCTCGTAGCGGGTGTCGTCGACGTTGTGCTCGAGCCTGGTGGTCATACCTCGGATGCTAACCCGGTCAGAGCACCGCGCCGGGGTTGAGGATGCCTTCGGGGTCGAGGGCGTCTTTGATGCGGCGGGTCAGGGCCATGACATCGGGGCCGACCTGGTCGGGAAGCCAGGCCTTTTTCAAGCGGCCGACGCCGTGTTCGCCGGTGATGGTGCCGCCGAGGGCGATGGCCAGGTCCATGATCTCGCCGAAGGCGCGGTGCGCGCGGGCGGTGTTGTCGGGGTCGGTGGGGTCGTGCACGATCAGCGGGTGGGTGTTGCCGTCGCCCGCGTGCGCGATGACCGACACGAGCACGTCGTTGCGTTCACCGATCGCGGTGACCCCGGCGATCAGGTCGCCGAGGCGGGGCAGCGGCACGCCGACGTCTTCGAGCAGCAGCGGCCCGATCTTCTCCACCGCCGGAATCGCGAATCGGCGTGCGGCGGTGAACGCTTCACCCTCGGTGGCATCGGCGGTGTGGAAAACCTCTGTCGCCCCGGCCTTCTCACACAGCCCAACCATCACCTGCGCTTCCTGCCCGGCGTATTCGCCCGGTGCGTCGGAGCGGGCGACCAGCAGGGCGGCGGCGGTGCGGTCCAACCCCATTCGCATCTCGTCCTCGACCGCGTTGATCGCCACGGTGTCCATGAATTCGAGCATCGCCGGCCGCAGCGTCGAGGTGATCGCCAGGATCGCCTCGGTCGCCGCGGTGAGCGAGCCGAAGCTCGCGACGACGGTCGACTGCGGCGGCTGCGCGGGCAGTAGCCGCAGCGTGAGCTCGGTGATCACGCCGAGCGTGCCCTCGCTCCCGACGAACAGTTTGGTCAGCGACAGCCCGGCCGAGTCCTTGAGCCGCGGCCCACCGAGCCGCACCACGGTTCCATCGGCGAGCACCACTTCCATGCCGAGCACGTAGTCGGTGGTCACGCCGTACTTCACGCAGCACAGCCCGCCCGCGTTGGTCGCCGCGTTGCCACCGATCGAGCAGATCTCGAACGAGGACGGGTCCGGCGGGTACCACAGACCGACTTCGGCGACGGCCCGCTTCACCTCGGCATTGAGCAGCCCTGGCTGCACCACCGCGATCCGGGTCACCGTGTCGACGTCGATCTCGCGCATCAACTCGGTACTGAGCACGATCCCGCCGTTCACGGCGGTCGCCCCGCCGGACAACCCCGTCCCGGCCCCGCGCGGCACGATCGGCACCTTGTTCGCGTGCGCCCACCGCAGCGTGGCGGCGACATCGGCGGTGGTGCGCGCCCGAACCACCGCCAGCGGCGTGCCCGCGTCGGGATCGCGCGCCCAGTCCTGCCGGTAGCCCGCCAGCAGGTCGGGGTCGATGACGACCGCCCCGTCCGACAGCGCCGAAATCAACGAATCGAGGTCACCGCTGGGCTCGTCCACCTGTTCACGCTAACCCGCCCGGCCCCTCCGCCGCGGGCAGTTCGTCCCGGTCGGTCGGCCATCAGGGAGTCACGCGAACATCGCCCTGGTGATCGACCAGATGTGATGTGGGCCCGAACAAGGAAATTTCCGCATCGATGTGATCTGGCGCGCCCCGTTGGTGTATACGCCGTCCAATCCGTCACAATGCCCGTACAGGGTGTGTTCGATGGTGAATCGCCTCGCCGCCCAGCGTGTTTCGAGTTCTGCTCCACGGGTGCGCTCCGCGCGCATCGTTCATGCGACGCCGTTGCGCCGCACCGCTTTTCGTAGGGAGGACTGGCGATGATGAAACAACCGCAGGACCGCAGCGAGCTGGTGGGTGCTCTGTTGGCCGCGGAGTTCGCCGACGCGGGCCTCGATACCGAGGCGATGCGTTGTGTGCACACCGGCGTCCATCAGGAATGGCTGTCCGCGCTGGAATCGACCGGGATGTTCGATGTCCGCGCGATGGCCGAGATCGCCGCGTGCTGGAGCGCCGACCCCGCGCTGCTGCGTGATGCCCTGCTCGCCGAGGCCGACGAGCTCACCCGTCGCCGATGTCTCGCCGCATGGGCCTCGTTCGATACTCGCCCGTTCGCGGCGGTCAGCCGCTAGCTGTTCGGCCCGCCCGTTTGCCGGTTGCTCACCCTGGCTTCATCTGCCGCTGGCAGGCTGGCCGCGTGGAGCATCAGGCGAGTGTCACCGATTCGGTGGCCGACCGATTCACCCGTTGGTGCGAGGCGGTCGTCGCCCGGCTGCCGTGGGGCCTCGACCGGTATGTGCCCGCGACATTCCTCGGCTTCGCCCTGATCAACAGCTTCACCTTCGGTGTCGACCTGCTGCTGCTCACCCTGCTGCACAGCGGGCTCGGCCTGCCGATCTGGCTGTCGATCACTCTCGCCTACATCGCCGCGTTCGGGCTGAGCTTCCTGCTCAACCGCACCTTCAACTTCCATTCCCACGCGCCGATGGGCAAGCAGGCCTCGGTGTATGTGGTCGTCGTCCTGGTGAACTACCTGGCGTTCATCCTCGGCGTCGGCTCCGGTCTCACCGCGCTCGGCGTGGAATACCACCTGGCCAGGCTGCTCGCGGGCGGTTGTGAGGCCGTGTACATGTATTGCGCGATGCGCTGGATCGTCTTCCGCCGCGCACCGGCGGTGGCCGCCGCGTGAGGCTCAGCCTCTGAGTACCTCGGTGCGATCGCCGTCGACCAGGACCACGTCGTCGTCGGTGAGTGCCCAATGCGGGATCCGCTCGGCGACGCAGTGGGCCAGCATCGCGGCGGCGTCGCCGTCCGGGTCGGTGGGAGAGTCCAGGTGGACCACCAGCCGACGATCCACCACACCCAGTCCGTCCCAGAGTGGTTCGATTCCGGTGGCGGGCCGGACCTCGGCGGGGTCGTCCATGGTTTCCAGTCCGTGCAGATCGGGTCCGAGCAGGCACGCGCCCGCGCTGTAGCCCGCGTAGACCAGCGCGTCTTCGCGCAACAGGGTGGCGAACACCGAATCCGCCCCGCTGCGGGCGAATTGCGCGCGCAGGACGAAGGTATTGCCACCGCGAACCCAGACCATCGGGAACCCACGCAGATGTCGTTCCAGCCGATCCGGTTGTCCCACGTACTCGCGCAGATCCAGCACTTCCGGCGAATAACCCTGCTGTTGCAGCGGTTTCACATCGCTCGTCACCGCCGACGACCAGGCGTCCGGCCACGCGTCACACGCGTTCGGAATCACTGCCACCCGTCCCGGCGCACCGACGAGCCCGACGAGCCGATCGGCGAAACCGCCGAACCTGTACGACGCCAGGAAGAGTCGCATCAGATGGTGAACGCCAGATTCCGCACGAGTCGCTCACCGAGCGCCGTATCGCCCTCGACGACGACCTCTCCGGGGTGCCGGTCAGCCGTCGTACGTCCGCCGCGCAGCCGCGCGAACAGCCCGGAGTCCAACCGGAGCACGGTGGTGGGTTGCTCGGAAATCTCGTCGAGAACTGTCCCGCGCCCACCGGCGACCGACAGATGTACCTGCCTGGTCACCGGCCCGGTCAGATCGAGCGTGATCAGCGAACCATCCGGCGCCTTGGCGCCTTTCACCACCGCACGGCCCAGACCGATGGTCAGCTCGGCGAACGCGGCCTCGGCCCGCGCGCCACCCTCCGGCACACTGCGGCCGATCCCGTCGGCGAGGTCGAGTTCGTGCATCCAGCAATCGAACAGCCGCACCCGCATGAAGCGCCCGTAGGGCACCTGTCCGACCGGGGAGACGGTCGAGGCCTGCCAGTCCTCGTCGTCCATGGCGGCCAGTGCGGCCCGGCGACGCTCGGTGGTCTCGTCGAACAGCGCGAGCAGGCGCTTGCCCGACAGCGGGCGCAACCGGTCGACCCAGATCTCGTTGAGCACGGCCACTTCGTTGCGCACATGCGGCAGCGTTCGCACATCGTCCTTGGGGCGCAACGGATCATGCGGCGGCGGCGTCTCGCCGAGCAGCCAGGACTCGCTGCCGACCACATGCGCGACAACATCGAACAGGGTCCAGCCGGGCAGCGGAGACATTCGGCGCCAAGCCTTTTCGTCGAGGTCGGCGACCAGCAGCGCGATGGCTTCCCACTGTTCGGCGAGCAGATCGGTGAGTTGCTCGCGCCCCGGCGTCTGGGTCATCCCTGTGCTCCTTCTGCATCGCTCCGGTCGAGCGCGGTGAGGCCCGCGCGGATCGCCGCTGCGGTCGAATTCGGTTCGTGCGGCCGACGCAGCAGGAAACCCTTGGCGAAGGTGAGCTTGTCACCGTGTTTGCGAGGGACCACGTGCAGGTGAACGTGGCCGACGGTCTGGAACGCGGCGGTGCCGTCGTTGAGGATGAGATTGGCCCCGTCGCTCGCGAGCCCGCTCACGCGCAGGGCGCGGGCGAGACGGTGGCCGGTGCGAAAGATCTGTGCGCCGAGCTCGGGATCGAGATCGTCGAGTTCGGTCGCGTGGACCTTGGGAACGATCAGGGTGTGGCCGCGGGTGATGGGACGGATGTCGAGGAACGCGCACACCGCGTCGTCGGAGTAGACCACGGTTGCCGGTGCGGCACCCGCCACGATCGAACAGAAGACGCAGTCGTTCACGGCCTCGACCCTACGGTGTGATCTGGGTCGCGCAACAGCCCGAATGGGCCTTCGTCATGACCCGTGTCACGTCCGGTGCGCCGCGGCGGTGCTCGGGCGCCGCGGTGAGTGATCGACGCGGACTCGTGGCCTCGGGTGTCCCACCTGCGGCGACGAATCCGGACGCACGCGCCGACCGGTGTCTACCGGGTCGAGAGGTCGTTGTCATGGGTGATCACGGCGGTGGTGTCCGTTTTGTGGTCGTCAGTCCAGTTCTCCGTTGTGACGGGCATCTCCGCTAGGCTCACCGCGAGCCGAGTACAGTGGCGAGGATTTCTGTCGAACTTACTCACAGGTAACTTCGGCGCCCCGTTGTTCCCAGGCTCGAAGCCAGCACGAAAAGGAAGTCTGACTAGTGGAGACAACGCAAAACGTGGGCGAGGGTTCGCCGCGCGGAGCGCGGGTCGGAGTCGTTCGCGAATCCGGCCCGGGTGAGCGGCGAGTCGCATTGGTGCCCAAGATCATCCCCGCCCTGTCCAAGCAGGGTGTCGAGGTGATCGTGGAAGCCGGTGCCGGCCTCGGCGCTCTCATTCCCGACGCTGCCTATGTAGAGGCAGGTGCGACCATCGGTGATCCGTGGTCGGCCGATGTCGTCGTCAAGGTTGCCCCGCCCAGCGATGCCGAGGTGGCCAAGCTGTCCTCCGGGCAGACCCTGATCGGTTTCCTGGCGCCACGCAATGCCGAGAATCAGATCGGTGCGCTGAAGTCCGCCGGTGTGCAGGCCTTCGCCGTCGAGGCGATCCCGCGTATCTCGCGCGCGCAGGTGATGGACGCGCTGTCCTCGCAGGCGAACGTGGCGGGCTACAAGGCCGTGCTGCTCGCCGCGTCGGAGTCGACCCGGTTCTTCCCGATGCTCACCACCGCCGCGGGCACCGTGAAGCCGGCCACCGTGCTGGTGCTCGGTGTGGGTGTCGCCGGTCTGCAGGCGCTGGCCACGGCCAAGCGGCTGGGCGGGCGGACCACGGGTTACGACGTGCGTCCCGAGGTCGCCGATCAGGTGCGCTCGGTCGGTGCGCAGTGGCTGGATCTGGGCATCGACGCCGCCGGTGAAGGCGGGTACGCCCGCGAACTCACCGACGAGGAGAAGGCCCAGCAGCAGCAGGCGCTCGAAGACGCCATCAAGGGCTTCGACGTCGTGATCACCACGGCGCTGGTGCCGGGTCGTCCCGCACCGCGCCTGGTCACCGCCGCCGCCGTCGAGGGCATGAAGCCCGGCAGCGTGATCGTCGACCTGGCCGGTGAGACCGGTGGCAACTGCGAGCTCACCGAGCCCGGTGAGGTCGTCGTCAAGCACGAGGTGACCATCGCCTCGCCGCTGAACCTGCCCGCCACGATGCCCGAGCACGCTTCCGAGCTGTACTCGAAGAACATTTCGGCGCTGCTGGAACTGATGCTGGTCGACGGCAAGCTCGCCCCCGACTTCGAGGATCAGGTCCTGGCGGATTCCTGTGTCACCCGTGAGGTGGAAGCCTGATGTACACCGAACTTCTCGCCAATATCGCGATTCTCGTTTTGTCCGGCTTCGTCGGCTTCGCGGTGATCTCCAAGGTCCCCAACACCCTGCACACCCCGCTGATGTCGGGCACCAACGCCATTCACGGCATCGTCGTGCTCGGTGCGCTGGTGACCCTGGGCAATGTGAAGGACCCCTCGCTGCTCGTGCAGGTGATCCTGTTCGTCGCGGTGGTGTTCGGAACATTGAACGTCATCGGTGGCTTCGTGGTCACCGACCGCATGCTCGGCATGTTCAAGGGTAAGAAGAAGGCGGCCGAGTGATGCACGCAGTCGACAATATGACCTATCTGGTCAACGGCCTCTACATCGTGGCCTTCTCCATGTTCATCTACGGCCTGATGGGCCTGACCGGCCCGAAGACCGCGGTGCGCGGCAACCAGATCGCCGCTGTCGGTATGGGTATCGCGGTGGTCGCCACCTTGATCTCGGTGCGCCACGCCGCCCTGCTCAACTGGATTCTCATCGCCGCCGGTCTGATCGTCGGTGTGGCACTGGGTGTTCCGCCCGCCATCCGCACCAAGATGACCGAGATGCCGCAGCTGGTCGCGGCGTTCAACGGCGTCGGCGGCGGCACCGTCGCGTTGATCGCGTGGGCCGAATTCGTCGACAGCACGGGCTTTTCCGAGCTGCACGAAGAACCGACCATCCACATCATCATCGGTTCGCTGTTCGCCGCGGTGATCGGCTCGATCTCCTTCTGGGGCTCGATCATCGCCTTCGCGAAGCTGCAGGAGATCCTGTCCGGCAAGCCGATCGGCATCGGCCGGCTGCAGCAGCCGCTGAACCTGATCCTGCTCGTCGGCGCGATCGCGTGCGCCGTAGTGATCGGCCTCGGCGCCGACAACGGCGGCGTCTCGCAGCTGTGGATGATCGCGCTGCTCGTGCTCGCCGGTGTGCTCGGCCTGATGGTCGTGCTGCCCATCGGCGGCGCGGACATGCCGGTCGTCATCTCGCTGCTCAACGCTCTCACCGGTCTGTCGGCCGCGGCCGCCGGTCTGGCGCTGAACAACACCGCGATGATCGTCGCGGGCATGATCGTCGGCGCCTCGGGCACCATCCTCACCAACCTGATGGCCAAGGCCATGAACCGCTCCATCCCCGCGATCGTGGCCGGTGGCTTCGGTGGCGGCGGCGCGGTCGCGGGTTCGGGTGACGGTGAGGCCAAGACCGCGAAGGCGACCTCCGCGGCCGACGCCGCGATCCAGATGGCCTACGCCAACCAGGTGATCGTGGTCCCCGGCTACGGCATGGCCGTGGCCCAGGCCCAGCACGCGGTCAAGGAGATGGCGCTGCTGCTCGAGGCCAAGGGCGTCGAGGTCAAGTACGCGATCCACCCGGTCGCCGGTCGTATGCCCGGTCACATGAACGTGCTGCTGGCCGAGGCCGAGGTGTCCTATGACGCGATGAAGGAAATGGACGACATCAACGGTGAGTTCAACCGCACCGATGTGGTTCTGGTCATCGGCGCCAACGACGTCACCAACCCGGCGGCCCGCGACGACAAGTCCAGCCCCATCTACGGCATGCCGGTGCTCAATGTCGACCAGGCCAAGAGCGTCATCGTGCTCAAGCGCTCGATGAACTCCGGCTTCGCCGGTATCGATAATCCGCTGTTCTACGCCGACCACACCTCGATGCTGTTCGGTGATGCGAAGAAGTCCGTCGGTGCTGTCACCGAGGAACTGAAAGCGCTGTAAGACAGCCGAATACATCGGCTGGAGGCTCCGCTGTTCTTCGGAACAGCGGAGCCTCTTGTCGTTGTGTCGACCGCGACCCGCCATCAGACGGTCATGTCTGTCGGGAGCGGGTGTGGGTATGCCCCAGCTGAAGTGAGCCGACAACGAGAGGAGTTCGATCTCGTGGAGGAGATATTACGGCCGATCATCGTGCTGCTCGGCACGGTGGCGATCACGGTTTCGGTGGGTTTGCTGATAGAGCGGCTGCTGCGCTACGCGGCGCGCCGCAGTCCCGGCGTCCATCTGCCCTCGCTGCGGCGACTGCAACTGCCGCTCCAGGTCCTGCTGGGCACTGTCACGTTGCACGCGGTCTACCCGCTTGCCGAACTCGAGCTGCGCCAGGACGGGGTGATCCGGAACTTCCTGGCGACGGCGGCCATCATCGCCGCGGTGTGGTTGGTCATCCGGGCCACCGATGTGGTCGCCGACAGCCTGCTGGGCCGCTACGCCCAGCGCGCCAGTGAGATTTCGCGCGTGCGTCAGTTGCGGACCCAGTTCGGACTGGTGCGTCGCATCGTCACCTCGGTGCTGGTGGTCACCACCGCCGCGGTGGCCATCATGTTGCTGTTCCCGAGTCTGCGGACCCTCGGTACGTCGATGTTGGCCTCGGCGGGCGTGATCGGCATCATCGTCGGTGTTGCCGCCCAGTCGACATTGAGCAATCTCATGGCGGGGCTGCAGATCGCCTTCGGCGACTCGGTCAAGATCGGCGACACCGTTGTCGTGGAGGGGGAGTGGGGCACGGTCGAGGAGATCACCCTGACCTTCCTGACCGTGCGGATCTGGGACGACCGCAGGCTCACCATGCCGGTGTCCTACTTCAACAGCAAGCCCTACGAGAACTGGTCGCGGGGCGGCTCGCAGGTCACCGGCACGGTACTGCTGCACCTCGACCACAGCACCCCGGTGCCCGCGCTGCGCGAGCACCTGCACGCCTACCTGCGTGACTGCCGGAAATGGGACGGCCGCAGCTGGAATCTCGTGGTGACCGACAGCACGCCGACCGACATCGTCGTCCGCGCGACGATGTCGGCCGCCGATGCCGATGATGCGTGGGACCTGCGCTGCGCGGTCCGTGAGGAATTGCTGACCTGGATCGGTCGCCACCACGCCTACGCGTTTCCCAAGATCCCGACTTCGATCACCCAGTCCGGCGAGGAAGCCCGAGCTGGTTTGTTCGACGAGGTGAACAAGCCCGTCGGGGCGAATACCTGACAAGAGGCCCCGCTGTTTCCGTAGAACAGCGGGGCCTCTTGCTCTTTCGACGATGGGGTCCGCTAGATCAGGGCTTCTTCTTGGCCAGCAGGGGAGCGGCGGCGACAGCTGTCAACGCCACGAGGACCAGGACCGACAGCCCGTAGACCACGAGAGCGGTTCCGGGTGCGAAGAATTGGCCGATCACACCGGCGACCATGGAGCCGACGGCCGTGCCCGCCACGGACTGGACCATGAGCAGGCCCGAAAGACGTCCGCGCAGTTCCTCGGGCGATTCCTGCTGCAGAATCGCGTAGCGCAGCACCATGTTCAGCGCACGGGCGAGACCGAATCCGGCCAGGCCGAGGAAGGCCAGTGCGGCGTGCGGTGCGAGTCCGGCGATGATGACCCCGATCGGCATGAGCGCCAACGAGATCAGCAGGGCGAGGCCGGGACGTCGGCTGCGGCCGATCCATCCGCTGGTGAGTGAGCCGAGGACCGCGCCCGCGCCCGGTGCGGCGTAGAGCAGGCCGAGCGTGGTCTCACCCGCGCCCAGTTCGCCCCCGGCCAAGGCGGGCAGCAGGACCAGCGGTCCACTCACCATCATGGCCACCGCGCCGGTCAGCAGCGCCGCGCGGATGACCCGGTGTCGAGCCGCGAACGTGATGCCGATGGCCAGTTCACGGAGCGGATGGGCGATCTCGCGCTCGGGCGGCGGCTGCGGCCCGATGGAGCGGATCAGCCCCACGGTGGCCACGGTCGCGCCCGCGCAGAGGAAGAACGGCAGTGCCACACCGGTTTTCGCGATCAGCAGACCGGCGATCGCCGGTGTGATCATGGTCCCGAGGTCCGTGGTGAGCGAGGTCAGCGCACCGGCGGCGGCCACCTTCTCCCGGCCGACGAGCATGGGGATGAGCGCCATGAGCGCCGAGCCGCTGACTCCGCCCGCCAGGCCGTCGACCAGGCCCGCGGCATAGATGACCCCGAGCGACGGATGCGGCAGCAGGGCGTTCACGCCGAGCGCGAGAAAGCCGAAGCCGGCCGCGCTGCGCGCCCATTGGATGACATCGCGCCGGTCGTACCGGTCCGCGATCACCCCGCCCGCCAGACTTCCGGCGAACAGGGCGATCGCGGTCACCGTGGTGACGCCGGCGACATGCAGCGACGATCCGGTGGCTTGATAGATCTGCACGGGCAGAGCCACCATGAGCAATCCGATACCGAGCACCGAGACCAGCCGGGCCGCGAAGGCATTGCGGAACTCCCGGCTGGTGCGCAGGGGCGAGGTATCGATCAGCAGGCCGCCGACGGCTATCACTTGAAGCGCTCGGCCAACAGGTCGAGGGTCGCCATGGCTACCCGGTAATCTGGGCGCTTGGTGTCCGCGGGCAGCTCGTAGGCCTGGTTCTTCTGGAACGCGGGCAGCAAGGACAGCGCCGGGTCCTGCTTCAGACCGGCGATGTCGCGACCGCCGTCGAGCTTGATCACGAACAGCACCGGAGCATCGGCGACGGTGCTCAGCAGCTCAGGGCTGAAGGTCACGAAGTCGGCCGCCGCGGTACGGGGCGGGTTGCCCGCCTTCTGCTCGATCTTGTCGTCCATGGTGAAGCCGACCGCTGTGAGCAGTCCACCGAGCGGGGTGTTGGGGAGCAGCATGATCGGCTTGCCGTCCGACTGGGACTGCATCACCGCGGCTGCGCCCTGGGGCAGCTTCAGCGTGGATTTCACCTTCGCGACTTTGTCGTTGTAGGAGGTGATCATCGCGTCCACCTTGTCGGTGCGGTTCACGATGTCGGCCACCGACTTCAACAGGTCCTGCCAGCTGGTGGCGTCCGAGGGCACAAGCGCGGTCGGGGCGATGGCGGTGAGCTTGTCGTAGGCCTTGATCGACTGCAAGCCGGGGAAACCCGGTCCGCCGCCGATGATCAGGTCCGGCCGCTGGGCGGCGATGAACTCCAGGTTCAGGTCGTCACCGGAGGGCACGGCCTCGGTGCCCTGCTCCTTGGCGTCCGCCGACCACGACGGCGAGAACTCGCCGGGCTTCAACGTGAGGCCGAGGATGCGCGGATCCGCGGCCTTCACCTTGGCGTCGAGGTCGTAGAGGTACCCGGCGAGGGCGCCGTTGAGGACCACGATGCGCTGCGGATCGGAGGGCACCGTCACGGGCCCCTTGGCGGTTTCCACCTGGCGAGTGCCGGTGTCGGCCGCCTGCTCGGAGGTGGAGCTGCCGCAGCCCGCTGCCGTCGCGGCGACCGCGACGATCAGGAGTGCGACGCCGGCACGCAGGCGTGCCGTCATTCGGTGAACTGACATGGAAGTTGTTCCTCTTTCTTTTCTTCTACGGGAGGTTCAGGTGCGGATCGCCGGATCCACATCGAGGAGCGCTGCGACCTCGACCCAGCCGGTGGGCATCGCGATGTCGTTGTGCGAATAGGGGAGTCGCCGGATCACCAGCTGCGCGCCCGCGGCCTTCCAGCCGGTCAGCTGGGCGTGCACGCGTTCGGGTTCGTCACCGGCGTCGGCGCAGTACAGGGCCATCGGGCCGCTGTAGTTCGGTGATTCGGACTGCGTGACCATGCGCAGCAGCTCGGTCGCGGCATTGCGCACGACGACCGCCAACTCCGGTGCGTACTCCGCGATTTCGGGCAGCAGCGCGTCCATGCCGGACGGGTCGGCCAGGGTCGCGGCGGCGCGATCGGCCAGGTTCGACAGCGGATGCGAGTCGAGCAGCCCCACGTAGCCGACCTGCTCGCCCTCGGCTTCCAGGATGGCGGCCATCGCGTGGGCGAGATTGCCGCCGAGCGAGTAGCCGAGCAGATGGTAGGGGCCCTGCGGCTGGATGCGGCGGACGGCGTCCAAGTAGAACTGGGCCAGCTCGTCGAGCGTGCGCGTCTGCTTGTTCGGCTCGGTGAGCTGGGGCATCTGCAGGCCGATGATCGGTCGTTCGGCCCGCAGCAGCCGGGCCAGCGGCGCGTATTTCCATGCGGTGCCGCCGATCTGATGGATGCAGAACAGCGGGGGAACCGACCCCTCGGCGCGCAGTTCCAACACCGGATCGAGGCGGCTGCCCAGGCTGGCGAGACCGTCCGCGGGGCGATGCGTCTCGGGATCGACCGCGTCGATCCGTGCTGCGAGCGCCCGCGCCGTGGGGGCGGCGAAGACGTCGTCGAGGACCACCGGCAGTTCGCCGCGGGTCAGTCGGCCGACCAGTCGCACAGCGAGCAGCGAGTGCCCGCCCTTGTCGAAGAAGTCGTCGTCCGCGCCGATCTCGTCGACCGACAGCACCGCCGCCATGGCCTGGCAGATCGCGTCGAGCAGACCGGAAGGCTTGTCCGGCAGGGAATCTCCGGCCGGTTCATTCGTCGCGGAAGTCGCCGGGGTCTCGCCGGACCGGGTGGATTCCGGTGCGGGCAGCTCTCTCCGGGCGATCTTCTCGGTCGCGGTGCGCGGAATATGATCCAGCTCGACGAACGCGGCGGGAATCATGTACGCGGGCAATGCTGTTCGCAACTGTTCGCGCACCGCGTCGATGTCGAGCACGGTCGCGGACCTGGCGATGAGATAGGCGACCAAGCGCTGATCGCCCGGTGTGTCCTCGCGCAGCAGTACCACCGCGTTGGCCACACCGGCACAGGTGAGCAGGGCCGATTCGATATCGCCCAGCTCGATGCGCTGGCCGCGCAACTTCACCTGGCTGTCGGTGCGGCCGACGTAGTCGAGTTCACCGCGCGGATTCAGCTTCACCAGATCGCCGGTGCGGTACATCCTTTCGCCGTTGCCGAGCGGGTCGGCGACGAAGGCGGCGGCGCTCAGATCGGGACGGGCGAGATAGCCGCGCGAGAGCCGGACACCGGTCATGTAGAGCTCGCCGATGGCGCCCTCGGGGACCGGCCGGAGCTGGTCGTCGAGGATGCGGATGGCGTCGGCGGGTGCGCCGACCGGCACCGAGGCGGTGTCGGCGTCCACGGTCTCGTGGAAGGTGAAGCCGATGGCGGCCTCGGTGGGACCGTAGAAGTTGTAGACGGCGGTGCCCGTCAGCGCGCGCATGCGGTGCGCCGTCGCGGGCGGCAACACCTCACCGCCGGTGAGGACGACACGTAGATCCGCGCACCCCGACAGGTCGGCCTCTTCGGCGAGCACGGTCAGCATGGAGGTCGTCATCCACATCGCGGTCACCCGCTCCGCGCTCATGAGCCGCGCCTGATAGTAGGGGTCGCGGTGACCGCCCGGCCGGGTCAGCACGATTCGCGCGCCGACGTGCAGCGGCAGGAACATCTCCATGAGCGAGGCATCGAAGATCGGTGGGGTGCGGAAGAGCATCGTGTCGCCCGGACCGAAGCGGCATTCGCGGTGCAGCCACTCGAAAGTGGAGATGATCGCGGCGTGCGACAGGTTCACGCCCTTGGGCACACCCGTGGAGCCGGAGGTGAACAGCAGACAGGCGGTGTTGGCGGGGCGCAGCGGCGCGAGCCGGTCCGCGTCGGTGAGCGCGGTATCGGCGAGTCCGCTGGTGTCGACCTCGTCGAGCGAGTGCAGAACCATCGCGGGAGCGGCGGTATCGAAGATCTTCTCGACACGCTGCGCGGGCTGTTCCGGATCCACCGGCAGATACACCCCACCGGCGCGGCAGATGGCGTGCGCGGTGACGACCGAGTCGATGGAGCGTGGCATGGCCACGGCCACCACGGTCTCGGGACCGACGCCGCGCGAGATGAGCCATCGGGCCAGGCGATTGGTCCTGGCATCGAACTCTCGGAAGTCGATCGTGACGCCTTCGGCCGTGATGGCGGGCGCCGCCGGATCGACGGGCGTCCCCCAGTCGGCCAGAGTGTCGCCCCTCGGGTCCGGCTGTTCGGTGATGGTGGCCTTCGATACGGGCTCGACCAGCGGTGCGAGAGGCTCGAGGAACATCGCGGGAGTAGGATCGGTGGCGGCCGTGACGGCGGTCAGGATCGCACCGATCCGCTCGGAGATCTGGGCGAGGGCGGTGTCGTGGACGGCGGCGCGGTCGTACCAGATCACCAGTTCCAGCCGGTCGCCCGGCGGGGCGATCAAGGTCATCGGGTAGTGCGTGTTGCCGTGATTGTGGAAGTCGCCACGTCGCAGCTCGTGTGAATCGGGTTGCCCTGGGCCGGAATTCGGGAAGTTCTCGAAGGCGACCAGCGTGTCGAAGAGGGTTCCGATTCCGGCGATCCGTTCGATCTCCGCCAGTCCCGCGTAGTCGAACTCCTGCATGGCGAACTGGGTGTCCTGCAATTGCGCCAACTGTTCGAGCAGCGTGCGATCCGGGTCGAAGGCGCAGCGCACCGGCACGGTGTTGGCGAACAGACCGACCATGCCCGACACCCCGGACAGTTCAGCGGGTCGACCGGACACGGTCGCGCCGAACACCACATCGGTGCGCCCGGTGAGCGCGGCGAGAACCAGTGCCCAGGTGCCCTGCACCAGGGTGTTCATGGTCAGGCCGCGACGGCGGCCGAGCTCGGACAGCTCGGTGGCCAGTGATGTGGTCAGCGGAACCTGCCACTGCCGGAACTCACGTTCGCGGAATGTCTCGGTGCGCACCAGCGTCGGCGCGGCGAGGCCGTCCAGCCGTTGCGACCAGGCCGCGCGGACCGCCGCACGGTCACGGGTGCCGATCCACGCCAGATAGTCGCTGTACGACGGCGCCGACGGCAGTTCGTCACCGTGGTAGGCGGCCAGCACCTCGCGCAGCACGATCGGCGTAGACCAGCCGTCGATCACCAGGTGATGGGTGTTGAGTACCAACCGGTGCGCTTCGCCCGGCATACGAATCAGTGTGGCGCGCAACATCGGCGACCGGTCCACCGCGAACCGGTGCCGGGTCGCTTCGGTTTCCAGCCGGTCGGCGGCGGCCTGCGCGGCGCGCAGCGGCAACCCGGACAGATCGACCTCACGCCACGGCATTCCGACCGACCGGGGGACCGCCTGCACCGGCTGATCCAGGCCCTCGTAGTGGAAGGCCGCGGCCATGGTGTGGTGCCTGCCCACGACGGTGTCGAAAGCCGCCGACAAGCGTGGACCGTCCAGGGGGCCGTGCAGGTCGACGCGGGCGCTCAGGGTGTAGACATCGTCGGCGCCGTCGCGAATCGCGTGGAACAGCAGCCCTTCCTGCAACGGCGAGAGCGGCAGCAGTTCGGCCAGCGGGCCGTGCGACGCCTCCAGCGCGTCGATGGTGTCCTGGGTGACGGCGAGACCGGGAGCGTCCGACGGGGTGAGCCCGCCGGGGAACAGCATCGCGTGCGCGGCGAACGCTTCCAATGCGAGGTCGAAGTGTCGCTGGATTTCCGCGACCTGGTGCGCGCCGAGAATCCGGCTCGCCGCGGTCCACTCCACGGCGAGCCGGGGCGCACCCGGCTGCGCGATGGTGGGCTCGTGCACGAAGACGTTGACCGAAAGTACCTCGGTGAGTGCCTTTTCCGACGGCTCCGTCACCGCGAACGGGTCGTGTTCGGGCAGACTCCAGCCGAGGTCGCCACCGCCGCCGAAGCGGCCGAGGTAGTTGAGCAGCACCTCGGGGGCGCGCCGTCCGGTGAATCGCGGCGCGGTCTGCGGGTCGAGCCTGCGCAGCACGCCGTACCCCACACCGTTGCCTGGGACTGCTCGCTTGGCCTCCTTGACCGCCCGTAACAACCGTCCGGCCGCCGCGCCACCCGCCAGTGCCTCGGCGAGCCCGTCCGCGTCGTCGATGCCGGTCGCGGGCGTCCACACCGGGAACTCGCTGGTGAACCAGCCGACGGTGCCGGCGAAATCGGTATCGGCGCGCAGAGCTTCGCGCCCGTGTCCTTCGACCGTGACGGGACGGCCCGACTCGAGCGCCTCGCCGCGCTCCTGCCGCCAGGCGTTGAGCGCCAGCATGAGAGTCGCGAGCAATACCTCGTCGGTCTTCGCTCGGTAGGCGGTGGGGAGCGTGGTCAGCAGCGCTTCGGAAATCTGCGGCGCCGCGAAAGTCCTGGTCTGTTCGGCACTCTCGACGAGATCGAGCGTGTGGTCGAGCGCCCGGTCGCCGAGTGTGGCGACCGTGTCGTCACCGAGAGCGCGCTCCCAGTGCTCCAATTCCTGGCGATGATCGCCCGCTTCGCCGGACTCGGCGAGCAGAGTGGCGTAGCGCCGCCACGAACTACCCTTCGCGGACAGGCGCGTCGGTCGTGATTCCCGCGCCGCCGCACATGCCTCGTACAGCTCGGGTACCAGGATTCGCCACGAAACCCCGTCCACCACCGCATGATTGGCCACCAGGACCAAGCGGTCGGCGGTACCCGGCGCGGTGCGTACCACCGTGGCGCGAATGTCGACGCCCGTGGCGGGATCCAATTCCCCCGCGAGCGCGGTCGCCACCGATTCGATCAGGGCGTCCGTGTTCTCCGAGTCTCGCGCCGTCGCGGCCACCGAAGAAGCCGAAGTGACCGCGGAGCTCGGCCGCGAGTCGTCGAACGGAAGCTCGCGGACCAGGTCCGATGCGCGCACGGTACCGACGCCCGCGACTTCCAGCCGGTCCGATTCGTCGAGGATCAGACGCAAAGCGTCGTGGCGGTCCAGCACCGTTTGCAGACCGGTGATCAGGTGGTCGAGCGCGAGGTCCTCGTGCAGGGTCAGGGCGGTCCACTGGGCGTACCCGGCGATGGCGGTGCGGTGCGGGTTGGCTTCGAGCAGGGCGGCCACCATGGGCGGGATCGGAACGGGGCCGGTCGCCTCGTCCGGGGCAGGGGCGTCGGCGAGTTGTTCCACCACCTGGGCCGCGGCGGCGATGAACGCCAGGTCACGTTGCGCCAGCAGGGTTTTCGGCTGGACCGCCCAGCCGAGTGCGCGCAGGCGGCTGCTCACACCGATCGCGGTGATGCTGTCACCGCCGAGACCGAAGAAGTCGTCGGTGGCGTTCACCTGTGCCACGCCGAGCACCTGCGCGACCACGCCGCACAGTGCCCGCTCCTGCTCGGTGCGCGGTGGTCGTCCGGTCGAGGTCAATTGGGGCGCGGGTAGGGCGGCGCGATCGAGTTTGCCGTTCACGGTGGTCGGCAGGGCGTCGAGCACCGCGAGTGCCGAGGGCACAAAGTGATCGGGCACCAGCGTGGTCAACCGCTGGCGTAGCTGATCGGCGTCGAGGGCGTGGCCCGCCTCGGGGACCAGGTAGCCCACCAATCGGGTGCTGTCGCCGGACTTACGGATGGTCGCGGCCGCGGCGGCCACCCCGGGTAGCGCGCCGAGCGAGGCTTCGACCTCGCCCAGTTCCACGCGGTAGCCGCGCACCTTGATCTGCTGGTCGGCGCGCCCGAGGTATTCGTAACCGTGGCCGGGTAACCACCGCGCCCGGTCGCCGGTGCGATACATGCGCTCGCCCGCGGCGAACGGATCGGCGACGAACCGCTCGGCCGTCACCACGGCCCGACCGAGGTAGCCGCGCGCCAATTGTGGACCGGCCAAATACAATTCGCCGACCTCGCCGTCCGGCACGAGTTGCAGCGCACCGTCGAGGAGGTAGGCGCGGGTTCCGGCGAGCGGACCGCCCACATGCGGCAGCGGGCCGGTCACCGGCGCGCTGAGCGCGTCGACGGTGGCCTCCGTCGGGCCGTACATATTGCGGGCGGCGACCTTCGAGTCGACGATGACTGACCACAGGGCAGGCGGGGTCGCCTCGCCGCCGAGCAGGAGCAGCCCGGGGCGGTGCGCGCTGCCGAGCAGCCCGTTGTCGATCAGGGCGGTCGCCATCGACGGGGTGGTGTCCACGACATCGATGCGATCGGCGCTGAACGCCGCCACCTGCGCGGCAGCGTCCTTCTGGATTTCGGTGTCGTACAGATGGATCCGGTGTCCGCAGAACAGCCACAGCAGCTGGTCCAGCGCGGCGTCGAAGGCGAAGGAGTAGGTGTGGGCGACGTGCAGTTGCCGCCCGCCCGCGCGCTCGGCGGCGTCGGCGTAGACGGTCGAGCGGTGGTGGTGCAGCAGTTGGGCCATGGCGCCGCAGGAGATCTGCACGCCCTTGGGCTTTCCGGTGGATCCCGAGGTGTATACGACGTAGGCCAGATGCGCGGGCTCGCGCGCAGCGGCGAGTTCGGCGGTGGTCAGCGGACCGCTCGCGAGCCCGGTGACGGCTTCCTGAATACCCTTGTCCGAGAGCCGGATCAGCTCACCCGATGGATGGGCGTCGGGAGTCGGCGACGCGGATCGATCGGCGAAGACGGTGTCGGCGACCGTGTCGTCGGTGAGGATCAGCACCGGAGCGGCATCGTCGACGATGTCGGCCAGGCGCTGCGCGGGATGTCCGATGTCGAGGATCAGGAACGCCGCGCCCGCGTGCCGCACCGCGAGCAGCGCGAGAACCAGGTCCACGGTGCGCGGCAGGGCGATGCCGACGATGTCCTCGGGGCCGACGCCCCGGCCGCGCAGATACCGCGCCAACCGGCGCACCCTGGCTCCGAGTTCGGCGGCGGCGAGCTTGTGGGCGCCGTCGACGAGCACGATGTCGTCGGGCCGCTGCGCGACCATGTGGTCGAAGATCTCGACCGCGTCGCCGGGGTCGCCGGGCAGTGCGGCACCGGCGCGATCGGTGGCGATGCGCGCGCTGATCTCCGCGGGGTACTGGGTGATCGCGCCGATGGGCTTGTCCGCGTCGACCAGTTCGGTGATGAGCGCGAGCAGCGCGCCCATCCGCCGCTGCGCCGTTTCGGCGTCGAGCGAGCGGGCGTCGACCTCGAACCCGAGCTGGATCCGGTCCTGCGACAGCGGCGTGACGGTCAGCCCGAGATCCTCCGGCGGGCCACCGGCGACATTGCGCAGCGTGCCGGTGGCGCCGTCGAAATCGAGGGCGAAGTCGAAGGCCTTGAGGTTGATCCCGATGCCGTGCAGCAGCGCTCCGGTCTGGGTGCCGCCGAACTCGCGGGCCAGGTCCTCGCCGCGGAATCGCTGGTGGGCACGCATCTCCCGCAGGGCATCGGCCACGCGCTTGCCGAGGTCGCCGAGGCGATCGGAGCTTGCTACCGAAATCCGCAGTGGCAGCACGTTGACGGCCATGGACGGTGTGGTGAGGGCGGTCTTGCCGACCCGCGCCATCACCGGCAGCGCGATGACCACATCGGTCTCGCCGAGTAACCGGTGCACGAAGGCCACGTATCCGGCGACGAGCACATCGGCCCAGGTGATGCCGGCGGCCGTGGCCGCCTCCTTGACCCGCGCCACGAGATCGGCGTCGAGGACGGCGCGGGCCTGATGGGTCTGCTCGACGACGCCTTCGGGTGCGCGGCCGCGACCGTCCAGCGGCGGGAGCGGCGTGAGCCGGTCGCGCCAGTACTCGCGGTCGTGCTGATGTGCCTGGCTCGCACGGTATTCCAGGTCTTCGGCGACGAGCGTTTCGATCGAGCCCCACCGCAGCCGCGGCACGTCATCGCCGCGACGCAGCGCGGTGTAGTGGGCGGCCACCCGGCGCGACACCATGGCCGCGCTGTAGCCGTCGATGATCAGGTGGTGGTAGAGCTGGATGCACCACACGTCGTTGTCGGAGAGGCGAAGCAGCGTGTAGGTGTAGAGCTGACGGTCGACCATCGCCCGGCAATACGTGGCGGAACGCTCACGTTCGGCGGCGACCAGTCGGTGTGCGGCCGCGATCGGGTCGTCTTCGCCGCGCAGATCCACCAGCGGCCGCAGGTCGGGTTCCAGCTCGGTGATCCGCTGGCGCGGCCCCTCGGCGGTGTCGTCGAATCGCAGTCGCATGGTGTCGGTTTCGGCGATGGTGCGGCGAATCGCGGTGTCCAGCAAGGCCACGTCGAGGGGATCGGGTCCGGAGATCTCGAGTACCTCGCCGACCATGTAGCTGAGCGAGTCGGGGTCGAGGCGCTGGGCGTTCCAGATGCCCAGTTGTGCTCCGGTGAGGGGCAATCCGGGATTTTCGGCGATTGACTCGTTCCGTTCCACCGAACCCACAGCAACCTCCACCATCAATGTTCTCCGACTCTCGCGCCATCCGGCTCGACGCGAGTCCAGCCGGAGAGAGGCGAAGAGTAGGTTAGCCTAACTTCAGTTCCAATTGTAGATTGTGGTCCGCATCACGGACCGGCCTTCTGTCCGCGTCGGTTGCGCTCTGCGCGATCGAAATCGGCAGTGGCGCAGCGTATTCGGACACGGTGTGAACAGCCCTGCCGTCGAATGAAACGGCAGGGCCATCCGTCGACCACGGAAGTCGCTGGCCCACATCCGTGCTCGACCGCACCGATCAGGCGGACCGGCGGCCGGTGGATTCCACCTTCGCGCTGCCGAGCTGACCGATCAGATCGTCGGTGCTGACGACGGCTCCACAACGTCGGGCGACGTAGTTCAGCGCCATGATGTGTTCATCGCGGCTGAAGTCGGCGGTGGCGTCGTGGACGAGGAAGGGGCGCACGTCGCCCATGAATGCCTCCGCGGCACTGAGCATGCAGCCCATGTGGGTGTAGACGCCGGTGATGAGGAGTTGGTCGCGGCCGTAGTAGCCGAGGAGTTCACGCAGGTCGGTGCGTTGGAACGCGGAGTAGCGCCATTTGGTGACCTGGATGTCCTGTGGTTCGGGGGCGATCGCGTTGATCACCTCGGTATCGGTGCCCTCGGCCATCCCGGTGCCCCAGAAATCGGCGAGAATGCCGCGCCGCGAAGGATGCTGGTCGCCGGGCTGCATGGTGTAGATGACCGGGATGTCGAGCTGGTGGCAGTGGTCGCGCAGTTTGGCGATATTGGCCACGAGGGTGCGGGCGGGATCGCGGTGCAGGTCGTAGGCGTCGAGGAAGTACTGCTGCATATCGTGGATGAGCAGCGCGCCGCGGCCGGGTTCGGCGGTCCAGTCGACCTGATCGGCGGTGAACTCGTCCGCGGTCGGCATCGGATAGGGCGCGATCGGGGGTATGGGCATGGAAGTCTCCGTAGACGTAGGGGTCGGCCGGGTCAGCCGACGGTGACGGGCAGGTCGGCGATACCGAGCGGCCCGAGGATGCGCTGGAATTTGCCGGTGGTCTCGGCCAATTCGGCGGCGGGGTCGGAGGCGGCGACGATCCCACCGCCCGCGTGGGCGAGCAGGGTGGTGCCGTCGGCGGACAGTTCGGCGCAGCGGATGCTCACCATCCACTCACCGTTGCCGTCGGCATCGCACCAGCCGACCGCGCCCGCGTAGAAGCCGCGTTCGCCCTCGAGCTCGGCGATCACCCTGGCTGCCGCGGCGGTGGGTGTGCCGCAGATCGCGGGAGTGGGGTGCAGGGCCACGGCCAGTTCCAGCGCTGATGGTCCGGCGAGCGGCACCGTCGCGGTGATCGGCGTGCCCAGGTGCCACATCGCCGGGGTGGAGGTGAGTTCCGGTGCGGGAGTGTGTACTTCGGCGCATCGGTCGCTCAGTACGGCGGAGACCTGATCGGTCACGAAGCGATGCTCGGCATGATCTTTGGTGGAGGCCAGCAGTGCGTCGGCCGCGGATCGGTCGGCGGCGTTGTCGTCGAGGATGCGCCGGGCCGAGCCCGCCAGGGGGTGGCTCAGTACCTGGCTTCCGTTGCGGCGGACGAGAATCTCGGGGCTGGAGCCGACGAGGTAGCGGCCGGGATATCGCCCACCCGCCGCGGACAGATCGACCAGGAAGCCGTTGCGTAACGGGTCCGAGGCCACCATCAAGTCCAGGATGTCCAGTGCGCGTACCGGTTTCGGGGCGCGAGCCCGAACGGCGCGCGCCAGCACCACCTTGCGCAGCGGATGCGCGGGATCGCCGAGCAATTCGACGGCGTCGGCGACGCGTTGGCGATGTTGCTCCGGAGCGGGCAACGCCGCGTCGAGTTCGAAGCGGGGCATGTCCCGGGAACCGGGTTGGTGCGGCGCCTCGGTGATCGTCACCGAGTCCGGTGCCCACAGCGCGGTCGGCGCACCGGGGGTGAAGGGTAGGGCTCCGACGATGTGGCTGATCCGGCCACTGCGCAGCGCGGTGATCGCGTCGTGTGCCGAGCGGAAGGTTGTCCCGCCCGCCGTGGCGGACACGGTCCGCTGCGGACGGGACAGCAGGAAAGCGGGGTCTGAGCTGTCGGTACTGATGGTGATCATTCCTCTCGGTCACATGTCGAGCGTTGCGCCACCGTCGACCCGGAGGTCGTGCATCGTGATGTGGCGGGCGTCCTCGGACGCCAGGAAATGGACTGCGCCCGCGATATCGGCGGGAGTGGCGATGCGCCGCAAGGGGATTCCGAGGCGGTAGACACTCGGATCACCGTCGAACAGGGCATTCTGGGCTGTGTCGTCGAGGGCGGTGCCGCCGAACATGTCGCGCAGCATCGGGGTATCGGTGGAGCCGGGCGAGACCAAGTTCACCCGCACGCCGTGCGGCGCCACCTCGAGGGCCAGGGAGCGGGTGAACGAGGTGGCAGCGGCCTTGGCCGCACCGTAGGCGGCCATGCCGACGCGTGGCGTCGCGGCGGCGTTCGAGGAGACGACCACGATCGCGCCGCGACCGGCGGAGACCATGTCGGCGGCCGCGCGTTGGGCGACGAGCATCGTGCCGGTGGCGTTGACGGCCAGACTGCGGGTCCAGTCCTGGGGATCGAGCGCGAGCGGGGAGCCGCCGACCATGAGTCCGGCCGCGTGCACGACGACATCGGGCGTTCCGTGTTCGGCGCCGAAGCGGTCGAAGGCTGCCTGTACCGCGTCGCTGTCGCTGACGTCCAACTCGACACCGTGGGCGGATCGCGCCGGAAGTTCGGCGGCGACCTTGTGCACCGCGGGGTCGCGGTCCCACAGGGAGAGCACCTCGGCCTCGACGGCGAAACGGGCGGCGATCGCGGCCCCGATACCTCCGGCCGCACCGGTGACGACGACGGTTCGCCCACGGTAATCACCATTTAACATGAGGTTAGCCTAACCTGAATCTGCCGTCGGGTGGTTACCTTCGCGTACAGCAGCCGACGCGACCGATCGAAGATCCGCTGGAAAGAGGTGCTCGACTTGACCGATCCCGTGCTCCCCGGATTCACTCCGTGGCCCGCTGACCTGGCACGACGATATCGAGAGCAGAACTGTTGGGCGGGTGAGACATTCGGTGATGTGCTCACCGCGCGGGCCGGTGCGGCGCCGGATCGGATCGCGGTCCTCGACGAGGTGAACAGCTGGACCTACGCCGAACTCGACCACCGTTCCAGTTCGCTCGCCACCGGCCTGGTCCGCCTCGGCATCGCGCCCGGCGATCGCGTGCTGGTGCAGCTGCCCAACCGTGCCGAATTCGTCGAGGTGATCTTCGCGCTGTTCAAACTCGGTGCGCTGCCGGTGTTCTGCTTGCCCGCCCATCGCAAGGCCGAGTTGGTGCCGATCGCCAGGGCCGCCGCGGCGAAGGCGATGATCACCTGCGGCACGCACCAGCATTTCGACTACGCGGCGCTGGCCGCGCAGGTGCGCGACGAAGTCGAGAGCCTGCGTCACCTGTTGCTCGTCGACAGCGAGACGCTGCCCGAGGGCGCGCAGCACCTCGACGAATATCGGGACACTCCAGTCGAATTGGTCGGTCCTGCGGCGAGCGCGGTGGCGTTCCTGCAATTGTCCGGCGGCAGTACCGGCATCCCGAAGCTCATCGCCCGCACCCACGACGACTACCTCTACAGCGTGCGTCGCAGTGCCGAGGTCTGTGAACTCGACAGTGCCACTGTCTATCTCGCGACCTTGCCGGTCGCGCACAACTTTCCGATGAGTTCGCCGGGCATCCTCGGCGCGCTCTGGGCGGGCGGTGCGGTCGCGATGACGCCGGATCCGACTCCGGCGACGGCCTTTCCGCTGATCGAGCGATTCGGTGTCACCATCACCGGCCTGGTGCCCCCGCTGGCCCGGTTGTGGACCGAACGAGCCGAGGCGGGCGCGACCCCTGATCTGTCCAGCCTGCGCGTCCTGCAAGTAGGTGGGGCGCGGTGCCAGGACGAGCTGGCTCGCCGGATCGGTCCCGCGCTCGGCGTGACCCTGCAGCAGGTGTTCGGCATGGCCGAGGGGCTGGTCTGCTACACGCGGCTCGACGACCCGATCGACGTGGTGGTGAGCACCCAGGGTCGGCCGATGTCGGAGCACGACCAGCTCGCCGTCGTCGACGACGACGGCGTCGAGGTCGCGCCGGGCGGTACGGGCAACCTGATCACCCAGGGCCCGTACACCATTCGCGGCTACTACGACAATCCCGACGCCGACGCCCGCAGCTTCACCGCCGACGGCTGGTACCGCACCGGTGACATCGTGTCTGTGCGCCCCGACGGCAACCTCGTGGTCGCGGGCCGGGCGGGCGACTGGGTGAACCGGGGCGGCGAGAAGGTCTCGGCCGAAGAGCTCGAGGCGCACCTGCTCGAACATCCCGCGGTCCGCGATGCCGTGATCGTCGGCACCCCGGATCCGGTACTCGGTCAACGCATCTGCGCCTTCGTCCAGCCGATCGACCCCGAGCAGCGCCCCACGCTGATCTCCGTGCGCTCGTTCGTTCGCTCGCGCGGAGTGGCGGCGTGGAAGATGCCAGACACGGTGGTGGTCGTCGACGAATTCCCGGCGACCGGCGTCGGCAAGACCAGCCGCAAGGATCTGCGGCAGGCACTCGCCGACGGCGCGCACAGCAAGTGACCGAACCGGGGGTGGCGCGACTGCTGTCGAGCCACCCCCGGCCGGGATCAAGCGATCAGGCCAGCAGTTCGATCCACGATCCGAGCACGGGATCACCCGCGAGCGTGGGGAAGTCGATCTCTGCATGTCCGGCCGACCGCCATTTCTCCACGAGCGACATGATGCGTACCGAGTCGAGCCCCGCGTCGAGGAGATCGGTGTCGACGGCCAGCTCCGATGGGTCGACGCCGAGCACGGTGGCCACGTCGGTGATGATCTGTTCGTCGGTCATCGTTCATTCCTCACGATCGAAGTCGGCGACGCCGCGCTTCCAGTAGCCGGCGATCAGGGAGTCCTTGGGGCCGATGCCGAGTTCGCCTCTGACCACCTTGCGGATTCCCCGCAGGCATCCGGCCTCGCCGGCGACCCAGGCGTAAACACGCTGCCCGGCAGGCACTTCCACCCCGCGCACCGCCGTCTCCAGCGCGTCGCCGGTGCCCGGCTCCAGATCGCCGCGATGCAGCCAGCGCACCTCGATGCCGGCCGGCGCGTCGATCTCGATCTCTTCCTCGGGTCCGGCCACTTCGATGAACGCCCAGCCCTGCGCGGTGCGCCTGATCCGTTCCAGCCAGCGCGCGATGGCGGGCAGTGCGGTGATGTCGCCGACGAAGAGGAACTTGTCATAGGACTCGGGGACGACGACGCCACCGGGCGGACCGGCGATGTGGATCTTGTCGCCAGGAGCCACCGCGCTCGCCCAATCCGAGGCGAGGCCGCCGGGATGGATCACGAAATCGATGTCGAGTTCGTTGTCGGCGATGCTGTGGCGGCGCACCGTGTACTCGCGCGAGACCGGGCGCGGGTTGCCCCACTCGAGCGACTGCCCGTCGAGCTTGGGCAGCCGTAGCTCCCCGTCCTCACTCGGAAAAACTAGGCGCACATGCTCGTCCGGCACGTAGCTGTGGAAGGACGCGATATCGGGCCCGCCGAAGGTGATCCTTCGCAGCCCGGCCCCGACCGCGGCCGTGCGGATTACCTCCACTTCCTGCAGTCCGATCGGATAGGGGACCTTGGCGCCGTGCTCACCGGCGAGCACTTCGGCGATGCGCGCGGCATAGCCACTGCGATCTGTCATTGCTGTTCCTTTCCGTGCGGCGGTGTCACTTGAAGCGCTCCACGAGCAGATCGAGGGTGGTCATGACCGTGCGGTAGTCGGGACGCGAGCTGGTCGCGGGCAGCTCGAAGACGGTGTTCGCCTTGAACGAGGGCAGCGAGGCGTACATCGGGTCGGCCCGCAGCTCATCCACGCTGCGACCGCCGTTGAGCGGGATCATGAACAGCACCGGCGCGTCGACGGCGGCGTTGAGCAGCTCCGGGCTGAAGCTGATGAAGTCGGCGCTGGCTTCGCGAGCGGGGTTGCCCGCCTTGCCTTCGAGCTGACGATCCAGGGTGAACCCGACTTCCGACAGCAGTGTGGGCAGTGCGGCGGTGGGCACGAACGCCGTCGGCTTCTGGCTCTTGAGCGACTGCATGACGACGGTGTTGCCCGCGGGCGCCTTGATGGCGGCCTTGGCCTCGGCCAGCTTGGCCTGGTAGTCGGCGATCAGCCGGTCGACCTTCGACGGCTTGCCGACCACCTCGGCGATCACCCGCAGCTGGTCCTGCCAGTAGGTCGTCTCGGTCGGCACCAGCACGGTCGGGGCGATCGCGCTGAGCTGGTCGTAGGCATTCACCGACTGCTGCGCCGGGTAACCCTGGCCGCCACCGATGATCAGGTCGGGACGCTGGGCGGCGATGAACTCCAGGTTGATGTTCTCACCGGTCGGCAGGGCCTTGGTGCCCTGCTTCGTGGCGTCCTCGGCCCAACCGGTCGGGAACTCGCCCGGCTTGGCGGCGACGCCGAGCAGACGCGGATCCGCGGCGACGACCGGTACATCCAGGTCGTAGAGGTAGCCGGCCAGGGTGCCGTTGAGCACGACGATGCGCTGCGGGTCGGCGGGTACGGACACGGCGCCCTTCGGTGTCTGGACCTCGCGGGGGCCGGTGGGTGCGGCCGAGTCGCCCGAGGAGCTGCTGCAACCGGTGAGCGCTGCGATGAGCGCGAGAACCAGCAGGGCGAGGGTGGCGCGGAGCCTGCCCGATGATCGAGTGGTGAACATGGAAGGGGTTGTCCTCATCTTTCTTTTCGAACGGTGAAAAGCGGTGGGCTGTCTGCTCATCCGCTGATCACTGGGGTGAGCTGGTCACCCCGGTGGCCACGGTCGGCCTCGAACTCGGGATCGCGGCTGGTCTAGCGCACCTTGGCGGCATCCTCTGCCAGCGGAATCACCAGCGGTGTACCGGTTTCCGGATCGTCGACGATCCGGCACCCCAGCGAGAAGACCTCGTCCACGAGTTCGGCCGTCACGATGTCGGCGGGCGCGCCGGTGGCGACCACGCGCCCGTCACGCATGGCGATCAGGTGATCGGCGTAGCGGAAGGCGTGGTTGAGGTCGTGCAGCACGGCTACGACGGTCCGCCCGGAATCCCGGTTCAGCGACCGGCACAGATCCAGAAGCTGGATCTGATAGGCGATGTCGAGGTAGGTCGTCGGCTCGTCGAGCAGGATCAGCGGGGTGTCCTGGGCGAGCACCATCGCGATCCACACCCGCTGGCGCTGACCGCCCGACAGCTCGTCGACCATCCGTGCCGACAACTCGGTGACACCGGTCGCCGCCATCGCCGACGCGACGGCTTCCTCGTCGGCCTTCGACCACTGCCGCAGCAGCGTCTGATGCGGATAGCGGCCCCGCGCGACGAGATCGGCGACCCGGATGCCGTCCGGCGCGGTCGATGTCTGCGGCAGCAGACCGATCTGCCGGGCCACCTGCTTGGCCGGATAGGAGTTGATCGGTCTGTCGTCGAGCAGCACGGTCCCCGAGTCGGGGGTGAGCAGCCGGGCCAGCGCGCGCAGCAGGGTCGACTTGCCGCACGCGTTCGGGCCGATGATCACCGTGAACTTGCCGTCCGGGATGTCCACCGACAGCTGGTCGCTGATCGTGGTGCCCTTGTAGCCGAGGCGAACCCGGTCGGCGCGCAGCCGTGAAGTCTCGTTCATGTCTTCGCTTTCCTAGTTCCGTCGCGCCTCGGCGACCAGCAGATACGCCAGGTACAGACCGCCGACCGAGACGGTGACGAGGCCGACCGGCACGGTCGTCGGCGCGAACGCGTGCTGGGCGATCCAGTCGCAGGTGATGAGCAGCATCGCCCCCATCGCGGCCGAGGGCGCGAGCGCGATCGACGGGGTCCGAGCCAGCCTGCGCGCCAGATGCGGTGCGGCGAGCGCGACGAACGCGATCGGGCCCGCGACCGCCGTCACCACCGCGGTGAACGCGACGCTGAGCACGATCAGCCACAGCATCGCCCGGCTGACGTTCAGGCCGAACGCGCGAGCGGTGTCGTCGCCGAGTTCGAGGATCTGCAAGCGCGGGGCCGCGGGAACGAGCGCGATCGCCAGCAGAGCGAGGATCACCACCGCGGGACCGACCTGCGGCCACGAGAGTCCGTTGAGCGTGCCCGCGCCCCAGGCCGCCGCCGACATCGCCGCGTCCAGGTCGGCGCGCAGGATCAGCCAGGTGTTGATCGAGGCCAGCATGGCGCTCACGCCGATGCCGACGATGATCAGCCGGAACCCGGTGACATTGTGCCGGAAGGCGAGCAGATGGATGACCAACGCGGCGCCGAGCCCGCCGATCACCGCACCCGTCGCGGTCTGCAGGTGTCCACCGCCCAGGGTCAGGATGGCGATCAGCGCGCCGGTGTAGGCGCCGGTGTTGAACCCGACGATGTCCGGGCTGCCCAGCGGATTTCGGGTCACCGACTGGAGGATGGCGCCGCTCACGCCCAGCGCCGCACCGAGGATCAGGGCGAGCAGGATGCGTGGCAGCCGCCAGTCCCACACCACCAGGCGGTCGAACCGCTCGTCGCCGATGACCAGCGCGCGCAGTACCCGCAGCGGCGGGATCAGGTAGTCGCCGCTGCCGAGCGCGATCACCGCAGTCACCACCGAAATCGTCAGCAGAACAGCGCAAACCACGAGGGTGCGCACGCCGATACGGGCGGAGAGACGTCCTCCGCGCGGCCGGACCACCAGCATCGCGCGGCCGAAATCTATCGTCGAACTCATGCGGCGGCACCTACTCTTGCGCGACGGGCCAGCCAAATCAGCACCGGCGCACCGAGGAACGCGGTGACCAGGCCGGCGGGTACTTCATCGGGACGAATGACGATGCGGCCCACGATGTCCGCCGACAGCACCAGGATCGGCGCCAGCACCAGCGAATAGGCGAAGATCCAGCGCTGATCGGGCCCGATCAGCCACCGGGACACGTGCGGAACCGCGAGTCCGACGAACGCGATCGGGCCCACCGCGGCGGTCGCGGTGCCGCACAGCAGCACCACCGCCAGCGCGGTGAACAGGCGCGTGCGGCCCACGTGTACGCCCAGCGAGTGCGCCAGGTCGTCGCCAAGCGCGACGGCGTTGAGCGAGCGCGCGCACAGCGCCGCGATGATCAGTCCCGCCGCGATGAACGGGGTCGCGCCGACGAGGATCTCGAACCCGCGTCCGGTGAGGCCGCCGGAATCCCATTGGCGCATCTCGTCGAAAGCCTTGGGGTGCATCAGGATCAGGCCCCTGGTCAGGCCGCCGAGCACCGCGGTGGCGGCGACGCCTGCCAGCGTCAGTCGCACCGGGTCGGTGCCGGATCTTCCCGCGGTGCCGACCCGGTAGACGACGACCGACACCAGGGCGGCGCCGAGGAATCCGAACCAGACGTAAGAAGTGATCTCGCTGACACCGAACATCGCGACGGCGATGGTGATCGCGAAGGCCGCGCCCGCGTTGACGCCGAGCAATCCGGGGTCGGCCAGGGGGTTGCGGGTCAGGCCCTGCATCAGGCAGCCCGCCACGCCTAGCGCGAGCCCCACGAGCAGTCCGAGCAGCGTGCGTGGAACCCGATATTCGGTGACCGTCACGTGGTCAGGGGTGGTGCTCGCACCGAACAGCGCCTGCCAAACATCGCTGATGGCAATAGCTTTCGTGCCGACCAACAGGCTGAGCGCACAGACTGCCGCCAGTACGAATACGGCAAGAAGCCACCCGCACCAACGCGGATTTCTCATCGTGGTTTCTCTCTAACGGCGAAACTGGGTCGTCATGCAGGTTAGCCTAAGCAAGGTCTTGATAGGTGAGGCTTACCTCGCTATGGTCACATCTCGCCCGGACCACAGCTTGTGCGCCGCGCATCTCACCACGAGGAACACGAAAGGTTCACCCCCGTGAAAATCACCAAATTCGCCCTGCTGGCATCCACCGTCAGCGTTGCCCTCGGCATCGCTGCCGGAACCAGCCACGCAGCACCTGCCGCGGATGAGCCGATCAACTACACCTCCACCACCACCGAGACCTCGACGGTCATCGGCACCGACTCGGGCTCGCTGGTGGTCGAGGACGGCGTGTTCAAGATCAAGGCCGCCAATGGCACCACCGTCGCGGGTAGTGAATTGTCCTTCCGGGTAGACGAATTCGTGTTCCCGATCGCCGCCGATATCTCGGGTCGCACGGCGACGCTGACCCCCCAGTTCGACCTGGCGCACGCCACCTACAAGCCGGTCGCGCTGCCCTACGAGGACAAGGCTCCGTGGAAGAGCGAATACGACCGTGAGCAGGCGGCGTGGAGCCGTCTGGGCAGCACCATCTCCCTCGGCGCCAGCATCGCCACCCTCGTCGGCGGTCTCGGCGGCGGCGCGATCGGTTGTGTGCTCGGCGGCATCGCCGGCGCCACCATCGCCTCGGCCACCATCGTCGGCATGTTCGGCCCGTTCATCCCGGCCGCGGCTGTCGGCTGCATCGCGGGCATCATGGCCATCGGCGCGCTCGGCACCCTCGCGGGCCAGATCTTCATCACCGCTCCCGTCGCGATCATGGCCGCGGTGCAGTACTTCACCACCATCAACTCCCCGATGCCGACCCCGGCCCCGGCTGCCAAGTAGGCCGAAGACTTCGGCTGAATAGCCGAATCCGAACCTCGCGGAGGGGACAACTCAGCGAGTAGCGAATCCCGCCCGATCAGCATCGGGCGGGATTCGTTGTGTCCGAACGACGTTGGGTTCAGTCGGTGACGGATGCCTTGTCGTCGGGTGCGGGGATGTGTCGCAGCAGGCCGATGACCAACCCGGCGGCGACCGCCGTCAGCCCGATGCCGACCACCGAGTTCACCTGCAGCGCATGGGTGTAGGCCTCACGGGCGATCGTGGTCAACTCGGCGCCGAACGGTTCGGGCAGCGCCGACGCGACGTACAGGGCGCCCGCGAGCGTGTCTTCCGCGGTGTGGGTGATCTCCGGCGGAAGTCCGGCGGGCAGTTGCTCTGTCATCTGTCCGCGGTAGACGGCCGTACCGATGCTGCCGATCACCGCGACGCCGAGTGCGGCCGAGAGTTCCTGACCCGTTTCGGAGATGGCCGAGGCGGCACCGGCGCGTTCCGGGTCCACCGCGCCGACGATCAGATCGAGGCCGAGGACGAACATCGGGCTCAGGCCGAGCGAGAACACCACCATGCCGGTGACGATCAACGCGAGGTCGTCGCTGCCGGAGAGCTGAGTGAACAGCGCGTACCCGGCCATGGCGATGATCAGACCGCCGGTCATCAGGTAGGCGGGCCGGATCTTGGGCGCGAGCGCGCTCACCACACCGGCCGCCACCACCATCGCGGCCGCCTGCGGCACGGTCCACAAGCCGGCCTCGAATGCCGAAAGGCCCAGCACCAGTTGCAGATACTGCGAGAGAAGTAGGAACAACCCACCCATCGCCAGCATGGCCACCATCAACGCGACCAGCGAGCCGCTGAACCGGACATTGCTGAACAGGCGCAGGTCGATCAGCGGGTTGGTCAGGCGCTTCTGGCGCAGGACGAACACCGTGCCGAGCACCAGACCGGCGACCAGGACGCCGACGGACTCGATCGACCAGCCGTCTTTGGCGAGCTCCTTGATGCCGTAGATGACACCCATCACCGACAGCAGTGACAGCAACGCGCTGAGGATGTCGAGCTTGCCCGGGTTCGGGTCCTTGTACTCGGGCAGCAGGAACGGGCCGGTCGCCAGCAGCAACACCATCGCGGGCACCGCGACCAGGAACACCGAACCCCACCAGAAATTCTCGAGCATCGCGCCACCGACGAGCGGTCCGATCACCATGCCGACCATGAAACTGGTCATCCACACGCTGATGGCGGTGGTGCGCTGGCGGTCGTCGTGGAACATATTCCGGATCAGCGCCAGCGTGGACGGCATCAACGTCGCGCCCGCGATGCCGAGCAGCGCGCGGGTGCCGATCAGCATGTTCGCGCTGGTCGAGTACGCGGCGATCACCGAGGCGATGCCGAAGGCGAGCGCGCCGATCATCAGGAGTTTGCGGCGGCCGATGCGGTCGCCGAGGGTGCCCATGGTGATGAGGAAGCCGGCGACGAGGAAGCCGTAGATGTCGAGAATCCACAGCAGCTGTGAACTGCTGGGTTCGAGTGCTTCGCTGATGCTGGGGATCGCCAGGTAGAGCACGCTCAAGTCCATCGAGATGAGCAGCGTCGGCAGGGCGAGGACGGCGAGCCCGATCCACTCCTTGACCCCGGCCCTCGTGGTGGCTTCCGGCGGGGACTGGTCGTGCTGAGTCGACGTCACACTACGACCGTACCGACGGGTACACCCCCGGTGCCAGTGAGTTTTCGGCAGTGCTCGCCGTAAGTCATTGGACATTCCCGGCGGACGGCCACGATGATGGGCTCGGTGTCCACACGTAACGAACAGCTCAGGCTCGTCGATTCGCCGCGTCGACCGGAGGATCAGGGCGAACCGTTCCCGTGGTCGGCGACCATCGACTCCACCTATTCCACCCGTGATGCGATCGACGCGTTGGCCCTTGCCCCATTCCTGCGCGGCGACCAGCCCTTCGCCCGCCAGGCCCACCTGGACCGAGTGCGTCCCGACGCGCCGCTGCGGCCGACCGATTCGCGGATCGTTCGCTCGGTCGCCGACGACGACAGCAGTGCGTTGCTCGCGGCCGGTGACGGCTGGGCACTGCGGGCCGTGCGGTGGGCGAGTGGTTCGGCCACGATCGAAGTGACCGCGGTGAGCGACGAACTCGCCGTCGAAGTATTGGCTACGGCCACCGAAGGCGCTTCACTGTCACGTGACAGCGAAGCCACGGTGGAGATGGGGTTCTGGCACATGGATGTGCGGCGCCCCGCGCGCAGACGTCGTCAGATCGCCGCGCCCGCCTGGTCGGAAATTCGCGGGAACTACACCGGCGGGGTGGCCGCGGGCATGGAGCGATTGATGGGGCTCGGCGTCGCCGACATCAAGGGTCGGCTGGTGCTGCTGCACGGCGAGCCCGGCACCGGCAAGACCACCGCGCTGCGTGCGCTGGCGCGGTCGTGGGCACCGTGGTGTCAGGTCGACTGCGTCGTGGATCCGGAAGAACTGTTCAGCAATCCCGGCTACCTGATGGAAGTGGCGGCGGGTGCCGACGGCGACGACGAGGACGGCCGCTGGCGGCTGCTCGTACTGGAGGACTGCGACGAGCTCATCCGCGGCGAGGCGAAAGAAGCCGCGGGCCAGAAACTTTCGCGTCTGCTCAATCTCACCGACGGCATGCTCGGCCAGGGCCGCAATGTGTTGATCGCGATCACCACCAACGAAGACCTCTCCCGCCTGCACCCCGCCGTCGTCCGGCCGGGCCGCTGCCTGGCCCAACTCGAGGTCGGCCGGTTGTCGGCAGCCGAAGCCGACGAATGGCTCAGTCGCCAGGACAGCGCTCCCACCGCGCCGAGCTTTCCCGACGGCGCGACCCTCGCCGAGTTGGTCGCCCACCGCGATGGCGGCATCCAGATCCAGTCGACCATCGACCACTCGACCGACGTCGGAATGTACCTCTAGCGATCGGCGTCGCGTGCTTCGACGACGTCCCTGGCCTCGACCAACGAGGCGTCCGGCCGAAGTTGTCGATACGCCCTGATCGCCTGGATCTTCTTCCCTTGGCGCACGAGATCATCGACCTCGCTGAGGTCCAGCTCCGATGCGGGGTCCGTGATTTCCAGGTGCCGCATGATCAAATCGAGCTTGCGTTCGATCCTCAGTAGTTTCGCTTCGTTTCTGTCTTGGGCGAACATTCTTCCAGGGTAGGTGACTTCAGCGGCGGACGACCGGAGCGGCGACGGCGCAGGCGAGGGTGAGTACGAGGGGTACGAGCAGCGCCGCGGTGAGGGGGATGACGGCGGTGAGCCAGCCGATCATGGCGGGGCCCGCGAGTAGGCCGAGGTATCCGATCGTGAAGACGCGGGACATGTCGGTGGCGGCGGTCGTGCCACCGAGATTGCCTGCGGTCGAGAAGATCTGGGGAACACCGCCCGCGAGGCCGAGTCCGCACGTCGCCCAGCCGAGGAGGGTGAGCGGGAGCCAGGGGGAGGCGATGACGAGGGCGAATCCCGCTGCGGCGAGCAGACTTCCGTAGCGGACGATGGCTACCGGGCCGATGGCGCCGCTCACCCGATCGGCGAGGAAGCGGCCGAGGGTCATGGTGGCGGAGAAGGCGCCGAACGCGAGGGCGGCACCGGCCTCGGACGCGCCGAGTCGTTCGCGAACCTGTAGCGCGCTCCAGTCGGCCGCGACACCTTCCGCGAGCAGGAGGACGAACGCGATGCTCCCGAGCAAGAGCACTTTTCGTGTCTGCGTGGTGCGGAGCCGGGTGGAATCGGCGGGATCGGCCTCGTCGGCCATGTCGTAGTGCTCTGCATGTGAAAGTGGTTCAGCCCGGTGGTGGCTGACCAGGTGTGGTACCAGCGCCGCAGTGACGAGCAACCCGCATACCGACGCACAGGTCAGCGTCACTTGCGGCGCCCAGCCGGCGTGCAGAGCAGCCGCGCCCAACAGCGAGCCGGCGAACCCGCCCGCCGAGTACATCGCATGAAACGCGGACATGATCGGTCGGCGATATGCCCGTTCCACTTGCACCGCCTGGGCATTCATCGACACATCGAGCGCGCCGTTGCCGATTCCGAAGCAGGCCAGAGCGATCGCCAAGGTGATCGGATCGGTCGCCAGTCCCGGGCCGAGCACTGTCACCGAAACGGCGGACGCGGCCAGCATGACGAGGGTGCGGCTGCCGAACCGGTCGGCGGCGGGGCCCGCGAGCCGCATACCGACCAGCGCGGCGCCCGCCATCAGCAACACGAGCATGCTGAGCGTCGACGTCGACACCCCCGTCCGACCGGTGATCGCCGGAATGTGGACTACCCACATGGCCAGCAGAACCCCGTTCAGCGTAAAAGCCGCGAACACCGCCGCCCTGGCCAACCGAAGACGACGGTCGATTGCTGCTGAACTCACCACCTCGACGGTACCGGGCATCGTCGAGGACTCACCGTCGCGGCACAGTCGGTAGTTCAAGATCATCAGGCCATCAGGGATTTTCGCTCTCGGGCGATGTCTCCCAGATGACCTGGTGATCAACTGTCCAACAGCTATCGTTGGGGTGTCCAGGCTCCGCCGGCGGCGGTCTCCTTCGCGTACTCGGTGAATTCGCGGGGCTCGCGGCCCAGGGCGCGGCGGACGCCGTCGGTGGGCGCGGAGTTGCGTCCGTCGAGGATGGTGCCGAAGAGGTAGTCGAGCAGGCTGATCACGTCGTCGGGGACCTGGTATTCACTCAGGGCCGCAACGAATTCCGGTCGGGACACGGGGATGAAGGCGATCTCGCGGCCGGTGGCAGCGGCGATCTCGCCGACCGCATCGGCGAAGGTCAGGGCGCGTGGGCCGGTGAGCTCGTAGAGCTGACCCTCGTGACGGGGGTCGGTGAGCGCGGCGGCCGCCACCTCGGCGATGTCGTCGACGTGCACGAACGGCTCCGGCACATCGCCGTTGGGCAGCGCCACCGCACCGGCGAGCACGTCGTCGACGAAGGCGCCTTCGCTGAAGTTGTGGGCGAAGAAGGAGCAGCGCACGATGGTCCAGCTCAGGCCCGAATCCCGCACGATCTCTTCGCATTCCAGCGCCTCGGGTTCACCGCGACCGGACAGCAGCACCACCGAGCGCACGCCCGCGGATCGGGCGGCGGTGGTGAACGCGCGAATGGTGTCCGGTGCGCCGGGCACGGCCAGATCGGGCTGGAAGGCGAGGTAGACGGAGTCGACGCCGGTGAGCGCGGGCGCCCAGGTCTCGCGGTCGGTCCAGTCGAAGGGGATCGCGGCGGTGCGTGAGCCGTGGCGGACCGGTCGACCGGCGGCTTCGAGGAGCGCCGCCACTCGGCTGCCGGTCTTGCCCGTCGCGCCGGTGATGAGGGAAAGCTGCTGGTGAGAGGCTGTGTTCGTCATGAGATAAGTACACCGTGGCGCGGCTCGCGGCAACATCGTCGTGCCGCTCACGAACATGCGTTGTCGTCTACGCGTTGTCGTCTACTGTGGAGAGGGTGGATGCGTTAGCCGGTCTGCTCGAAGGTCCACGCGCCCGCGGCGCGTTCCTCATGTGTTCGCTGCTGAACCCGCCGTGGTCGTTGCGCGTGCAGGACGAAGCCCCGCTCACGGTGCTCGCGATGATCCGCGGAAAGGCTTGGGTCAGTACGGATTCGATGCCGCCGCGGCAACTCGGCACGGGCGATGTCGCCGTTTTCCGTGGGCCGCAGCCGTACACGGTGGCCGACGATCCGCTGACCGAACCCCAGATCGTCATTCGTCCGGGGCAGGTATCCACGACGCCCGACGGTGAAATCCTGTGCGAGACATTGAGTCTCGGTGTCCGTCAGTGGGGCACCGATCCCGATGGCGAAACGCTGATGGTCACCGGAACCTACGAATCGGCGGGGGCGGTGAGCCGGCGTTTGCTGCGCGCGCTGCCGCAGGTCGCGGTGCTGCCACGTGGCGAGCTCGATTCTCGACTGCTCGACCTGCTCGTCGACGAGGCGACCAAGGACCTGCCCGCGCAAACCGTCGTCCTCGACCGGCTGCTCGACCTGCTGCTCATCGCAGCCCTGCGCGCCTGGTTCGCCCGCGACGATGCCCCAGCCTGGTACCACGCCTACAGCGACCCGCTGGTCGGCAAGGCTCTGCGCCTGCTCCAGCACAATCCGGCGCATCCGTGGACGGTGGTGGCCCTGGCCGAGGCCGTCGGCATGTCCCGCGCCGCGCTGGCCCGCCGGTTCACCGAGTTGGTCGGGGAACCGCCGATGAGCTTCTTGACCGAATGGCGGCTCTCGCTCGCGGCCGATCTGCTCGCCGAATCCGATGCGACGGTGGAATCCATCGCCCACCAGGTGGGGTACGGCAGCGCGTTCGCGCTCAGCACCGCCTTCAAACGGCACTTCGGGGTGAGCCCGCGCGACCACCGGCAGCGAAGCGCGGCATGATGGCCCGATGAGCTATCCCGTCCTGTGGCCGATGCCGACCCGGTGGGCCGACAACGACCAGTACGGCCACGTGAACAACGTGACCTACTACTCCTACTTCGACACCGCCGTGAACGCCTGGCTGATGCGCGCCACCGGCGCCGACATCACCGCGCTGCCCGCGCTCGGCGTCGTCGCGCAGACATCGTGCCGGTTCCACGGATCGGTCAGCTTCCCCGACCAGTTACAGGTGGGGCTGCGGATTGCCCGCCTCGGCAACTCGAGCATCACCTACGATCTGGCGATCTTCCGCGAGGGCGACGCCGGTCCGGAGCTTGCCGCGACCGGCGAATTCGTCCACGTCTATGTCGACGCCGACACCCGCAAACCGGTCGCGATACCCGAGGTAGTGCGGGCGGCAGCGGCAGAACTCGTCACCGACGAGTAACTCCTCCCTGACGCTCAGGACGCTATGACCCCTACCTCGGGGGGTCGAGTGGTCCGGAGTCCGTCGGGGTGTGCGGTCAGGATGCTATGACCCCTACCTCGGGCCATTCGCTTCCACGGCGGGCGCGCAAGATGATCTGGCCCGCCGGCGAGTAGCCCGGCGGGCTGGGTAGTGCGGCGAAGGTGGTTTTGTCGATCACCACCGACGAGTCGAGTTGTTCTCGGCTCGGTCCCCAGTGGTACTCGACCTCGGTGCGTTCGTCGCGAACCTTCTTGAAATACATCAGGTGTGCCATCGCCGGATCTCCGCGTAGACCTCCGCCGGGCAGCGGATCGTGACCGGCGGCTACCGACCATCGTGGCAGGAATCGAGCGATCTCGCCGCTACCTCGCCGAAATTTTTCTCGCGGACCGACCGGTTCTCACGCGCCGAGCATGGACTGGAATCGGCGCATGCCGGAAATCCACCGGTCGTAGTCGGAACCTTTGTTGCGGTACATCTGCAATACCTCGGGGTGCGGCAGGATCAGGAAGTGTTCTGCGGCCATCGCTTCGACGACGGTGTCGGCGACCTCCTCGGGGGAGAGCACCGCGCCCGCCGTCTTCACGGCCTTGATCGCCAGCGCGCCCGCCTCCGGGGCGTCGGGGATGAGGCCACCGGTGAGCAGTTGGGTGTCCACGCCCATCGGGCACAGGCAGCTCACACGAATGCCCTTGTCGCCGTAGGTGACCGAGAGCCATTCCGCGAACCCGACGGCGGCGTGTTTGGTCACCGAGTAGGGGGCGGAACCGATTTGCGTGAGCAGGCCCGCCGCCGACGCGGTGGAGACGAAATAGCCGCTGCCGCGCTCGAGCCAGCCGGGGACGAGCAGCTTGGCGGCGCGTACGTGGGCCATCACATTCACCTCGATGGTGCTCGCCCACTGGGCCTCGGTGCTGTCGAGACCGGGTCCGCCGCCGATGCCCGCGTTCGCGAAATACAGGTCCACCGGCCCGAATTCGCGTTCGGCGGTGGCGATCAACTCCGCGATGACCAGCTCATCGGCCACATCGCCACCGACCGCGATCGCCTTGTCGCCGAGTTCGGCCGCCACCTTCGCCGCGCTGTCCGCGTCGAGATCGGCGACGACGACCCGCGCGTCGCCGGCGACGAGACGATAAGCGAGAGCGGCGCCGATGCCCGCACCCGCGCCGGTGACGATCGCGACCTTGCCTGCTATCTCCATGCCCGCACTGTAGTTTTTGGAGCGCTGGCGCGCTCGAGTTCGCGCCCCTGGCGGGACGGGCGCGAACCGCCGACTGCGTCGGCGGCCCCTCCTCGAGGTCGGGGCGTGCGGGCTGGGAATGAGGTCATCGCGGAGGGGAGCGCGGATAGGGTCGGGACTGGTTCTTTCGGCTCGATCAGGCGGTGACGGCGGGTTTCGGGGTGCTGGGCAGGGGCGGCGGTGGTGTGGTCGTGGCGCGAGCGAGGGTACCCAGACGGGTGTGGTTGAAGACCAGGTTGAGCAGGAACGCGGTGGCCGCGCCGAGGGTGACGCCGCTGTCGAGCAGGATCTGCGCCGAGGTGGGGAACTTGTCGAACATGTCCTTGGTGAACACCGGCAGCAGACCGATGCCGATGGCGGTGGCCGCGACGGTGGCGTTGACCCGGTCCATCAAGTCGGCTTTCAGTAGCGTGGTGACGCCGACAACGGCGACCGTCGCGAACAACACCAGCCCGACCCCGCCGACCACCGGCTTCGGAATCACCGCGACCACCTCGCCGATGCGTGGCACCAAACCGAGCACCACCAGGATCGCGCCGCTCACCGCGGTGACATACCGGCTGAAGACCCTGGTCGTGGAGACCGCGCCGACATTCTGGTTGAAGATGGTGTCGACGAACGCGGTGAAGATTCCGCCGAGCACGCCCGACAGGCCGTCGCCGACCAGGCCGCGCGCGAGATCGCCTCTGCTGAGCGGTTTGCCGGTGATCTCGCTGATCGCCAGCATGCTCGCGGTCGACTCGGCGAACACCACGGCCATCACGATGCTCATCGCCACCACCGCGGTCACCGGGAACTGCGGTGACCCGAAGTGGAACGGCTGCGGGATACCGATCCAGTCGGCGGTACCGACTCCGGCGGTGCTGATCAGACCCATCGGCAGCGCGATCACGATGCCCGCGACCAACGCGATCAGCACGCCGAGCTGCGACCACACGCCGCGCCCGAGGCACACGAAACCGACCGCTATCAGCACGACCACCGCGGCCAGCCCGATATTCGACGGCGAGGCGAAGCTCGACGACTTCGGATCGGTCCCGATGATCAGGCCACCGGCGACCCCGATCAGCGACACCCCGACCACGGTGAGCACGGTCCCGGTGACCAGCGGCGGGAAGAACCGCACCACCCGCGCGAACGGCCACGCCAGCGCGACGCCGACCACACCGCCGATCAGCATCGACCCGTACACAGCGTCGAGCCCGTATTCCGCGGCGATCAGGATCATCGGGTTGAGCCCGACGAACGTGGCGCCACACACGATCGGCAGTCGCGCACCGGCCAGCTTGCCCACACCGAGGCTCTGCACCAGCGTGATGATGCCCGCGACCAGCAGGTCAGCACTGATCAACAGCGCGATCGTCGCCCGGTCCAGCCCGGCGGCCGCACCGAAGACCAGCGGCACGGTGATGCAGCCGGTGTACATGATCAGGACGTGCTGAATGCCGAAAGCCAGTTGCCGAGCGAACGGCAGCCGGGTGTCGACGGGATGTGCCTCACTCATGTAACAGGTTGTAGTCCCCGTTTTTTACCGTGAGTGAGCTCCGTGTTTCGTCGGCGTTGCGGGTCGGATATATCACCCGGTGGGTTCAATACTGCTGGTAACCGCCCTGCGGGTAGCTCGGTCGCTGCTGTGCGGCCCGGATCCAACGCCCGGTCGACCCGGCTGCGGCGAGGCACAGGATCAGCGTCGCGAACCCGGCTTGGATCAGGCCGATGGTCACACCCGCGACCGAGCTCACCGCGGATCCGAGAGTGAATACGAGGGAGACGAGGCCGCCGAGCGCGGTGAGTGACGCCAGGATGATGATGATCACTCGGCCGGCGGATTTGCGAAGGAACAGCAGGATCGCGCCGATGAACCACAGCGCGGCGACGCTGGCTCCGATCGCGAAGTAGGTCATCACCAACGAGGAGAGGGGCACGGACTCACGCGCGAAGCTACCGTCCGACGTCTGCACCAGCGGGCCGGCGCTGTTGTCCCCCAGAATCCCGTAGCCGATCGCCAACCCTGCCCCGCCTATCAACGAAAGCAGCAGGGCGAGAACAGCTGCGGTGATCGCGGTGCCCCCGGTGGCGGGTAGTTGGGGGTAGCCGTAGCCGGGTGCGCCGGGGCCGGGCATTCCATATCCGGGAGAACCGTAGCCGGGCACAGGAGCGCCGTACCCGGGAACGCCGGGGCCCGCTGCGCCGTACCCGGGAGCTGCTTGGCCATACGGGTTGTACCCCTGCTGACCGACAGGCGGATAGCCCTGACCTTGTTGAGGCCCATGCGGATACCCCATCACGTCCCCCCAGTTCTCGGCTGCGTCTGCCGACATTCGTTCGTGCGGTGGCCAGTCCGGTCGGACGCGCACCGCCCCGCACTATACGGCGATTTCCGCCGCTCTCAGATGCGGCTGAGCAGGGTCAGCGGGTCCTCCAGGAAGCCCGCCGTGGTGGCGAGGAAGCGGGCGCCGAGTTCGCCGTCGACCATGCGGTGGTCGAAGCTGAGGCCGAGGGTGGTGACCCAGCGGACCGCCAGTTCGTCGCGGAAAACCCAGGGGCGCTTACGGATCGCGCCGACGCACAGGATCGCGGCTTCACCCGGATTCACCAGGGGGACGCCGCTGTCGACGCCGAAGACCCCGACATTGGTGAGGGTGAAGGTGCCCCCGCGCAGGTCGTTGGGGGTGGCGTTGCCGGAGCGCGCGGTGTCGGCCGCCCAGGTGATCTCGCGGCACAGTTCGCGCAGGCTCAGCGCTTGCGCTTCCTTGAGATTGGGCACCATCAGGCCGCGATCCGAGGCGACCGCGATCCCCAGATTCACATAGTGCTTGGTGACGATCTCCTGGTTCTGCTCGTCCCAGGCGGTGTTGATCCCCGGGTACTCCGCGATCGCCGCCAACGTGGCCTTGGCGACCAGGGCCAGGGGCGTGAGGGTGAGGTCTTCGAAGGACTTCGTCGTGCGCAGGTGGTCGAGCAGTTCCATCGAGGCGGTGCAGTCGACGGTGACGAAGGTGCTGGCCTGCGGAATCGTGCGCGAACTGGCCTGCATCGCCGCGGCGGTGCGTTTGCGGATACCTGTGATGGGAGTGCGTTCTTCGCGGGCGGTCGGTTCGATCAGGCCGTCGGGATCGGTGACGTGACCGTTCGACGGCCGCGCCGGCGCGACATCACCGAGGCGGGCGGGGGTGCGCGGCTGTGTCACCGGCACAGCCGAGCGCACGTCGTCGACGGTGACTGCGCCCTCCGGCCCCGAGCCCGCGACGAACCACAGGTCGATGCCGAGTTCCTTGGCCAGCTTGCGGGCCGCGGGGGTAGCCGCGGCGCGATGGGTGCTCGGCGTGCTCGCCGCCATCGACGGCGTGGCTTTCCTTCTCCGCGAAGTAGATTCGGCCTCGGGGCCGTAGCCGACCAGCACGTCCGTGCGGGGCTCGGCGGTCGGCGGCGCCGTCACCTCGAGGTCGTTGCGCACCCGGATCAGCGGCGCGCCGACCGGTACGGTGTCGCCGGGCTCGGCCAGCAGTTCGACCACGACCCCGGAGAACGGCGACGGCAGCGCCACCACCGCCTTCGCGGTCTCCACCTCGGCGATGGTCTGGTTCAGTTCCACCGTGTCGCCGACCGCTACGGCCCAGGACACCAGGTCGCCGTCGGCCAGTCCTTCGCCCAGGTCGGGGAGGCGGAACTCGAGAACATGACCGTCGTCGTCGGCGGCTGGTTCCGGCACGAGGGCACCTTTCATCACGCGGTCAGGCAGCGGTCGACCGCCGCCAGAATGCGGTCGGGGTCGGGCAGGTGGTGCTTTTCGAGCTTAGCCGGGGGATAGGGGATGTCGTAGCCACCGACGCGCAACACCGGCGCCTCGAGGTGATAGAAGCAGCGTTCGGTGACGCGGGCGGCGATCTCGGCGCCGAGCCCGGCGAACACGGGCGCCTCGTGCACGATGACGAGTCTGCCGGTCTTGACCACCGACTCGGCGATCGTGTCGACGTCGATCGGCGAGAGACTGCGCAGGTCGATCACCTCGAGCGAATGTCCTTCCTCGGCAGCGATCTTCGCCGCGGTGAGCGCGGTGGCGACGGTGCCGCCGTAGGCGACGACGGTGGCATCGGCGCCGCGGGTGCAGACCCTGGCCTTGTGCAGGGGCAGATCCGGTTCGCCTTCGAAATCTACGTCGGCCTTGTCCCAATAGCGACGTTTGGGTTCGAAGAAAACCACCGGGTCGTCCAGTGAGATCGCCTGGCGAATCATCGAATACGCGTCGGCGGGCGTACTCGGTGATACAACGCGAAGGCCCGCGGTGTGCGCGAAGTACACCTCGGGCGACTCCGAATGGTGTTCGACCGCGCCGATGCCACCGCCGAAGGGAATGCGGATCGTCAACGGGGCCTTGATCTTCCCGCCGGTACGGTTGTGGATCTTGGCCACCTGGGAAACGATCTGGTCGAAGGCCGGGTAGACGAAACCGTCGAACTGGATCTCCACCACGGGCCGGTACCCACGCAAGGCCATCCCGAAAGCCGTTCCGACGATGCCGGATTCGGCCAGCGGCGTGTCGATGACGCGGTTGTCGCCGAAATCCTTCTGCAGGGTGTCGGTCACGCGGAACACGCCACCGAGTCGACCGATGTCCTCGCCGAGCAAGACGACCTTGGCGTCGTCTTCCATCGCGCTGCGCAAGCCGGTGTTGAGGGCGGCGGCGAAGGTGGTGATCATGACTGCGCTCCTTCGGCGAGGTAGGCCGAGAACTGTTGACGCTCTTCGGTCATCAGCGGGTGCTCGGTCGCGTAGACGTTGTCGAACATCCGCTCGGGATCGGGGTCGGGCATCTCGATCGTCGCGGCGCGCAGGCGGCGGGCGACGTCGTCGGCCTCGTCGGTGACCTGCTGGGCGAACTCGGGGGAGAAGTGGCCTTCGCGTTCGAGGAGCAGTCGCACGCGGTCGATGGGGTCGCGCTGGGCCCAGTACTCGGTGTCGGCGGCGGTCCGGTAGCGGGTGGGGTCGTCGGCGGTGGTGTGCGGACCCATGCGGTAGGTCATCGCCTCGATGAAGGTGGGGCCGCCGCCGGTGCGGGCGCGTTCGACAGCCTGCCGGGTGACGGCGAGGACGGCGAGCACGTCGTTGCCGTCCACCTGTACACCCGGGATGCCGTAGCCGTCGGCCCGGCGCACCAGCGCGACGTTGCTCTGCACGGTGACGGGTTCGCTGATCGCCCAGTGGTTGTTCTGACAGAAGAACACCACCGGCGCGCTCCACGCCGCGGCGAATCCCAGCGCCTCGGCGATATCGCCGGTGCTGGTCGCGCCGTCACCGAAGTAGGCGATGGTCGCGATGTCGGCGCCGTCGAGGTGGGCGGCGTAGGCGTAACCGGTGGCGTGCAGGCCCTGGGAGCCGACGACGATGTTGGCGTTGGTGATGTTGAACTCGGTGGGGTCCCAGCAATGGTGGGAGACGCCCCGCCACAGGGCGGTGAGTTGCTCGGGCGGCACGCCACGGCAGTAGGCGACGGCGCTCTCGCGGTAGGAACAGAAGACGTAGTCGTCGGGGTGCAAAGCGTGTGCCGAGCCGACCTGCGCGGCCTCCTGGCCCAGCAGTGGCGGCCACAGTCCGAGCTGGCCTTGGCGTTGCAGTGCGGTCGCTTCGACGTCGATCCGGCGGGTGACGACCATGTCCCGATACAGCTGCCGCAATCGCGCCGCATCGATGTCGGCCACCAGCGCGCCGTGCGCCTTGTCGAACACCCGACGGCCGTCGGGCTGCACCAGCTGGACCGGGTAGGTCTGCTTCTGCGACATCGTGATCGCCTCCTCGTCACCGTGCCTTGTGAGCCGATGCAAGTACGCCACGCCGCTGAGCGCGATGTGTATCCCTTCAGCATCCCCCATAACGCGGTATGCGCAAGCGATGCGCGCTCAAATGAGCAGAATGCATGGTCTGCGGGGGATCGGCGCTGTCATACTGCGTTGTATGACCAGTGGCGAACCTCACGCCGTGACACTCGACGCCACCGACGCGCGGCTACTGCGCGAACTGGTAGCCAACCCACGGGCCACCGGGGTGGAGCTCGCGGCGCGCCTCGGCCTGTCGCGCAACACCGTGCAGGCCCGTCTGGCCCGTTGGGACAGCGGCGGGGTGCTCGGCAGCTTCGAACGCCGGGTGGAACCCCGTGCCCTCGGCTATCCGCTGGCAGCGTTCGTCGCGGTCGTGGTCGACCAGCATCGACTCGACCCCGTGGTGGACGAGCTGGCCGACGTCCCCGAGGTCACCGAGGTCTGTGGCATGACCGGCGCCACCGACCTCACCGTGCGCATAGTCGCCCGCGACGCCGACGACCTCTACCGCATCGCGGGCCGAATTCTGAAGATCCCGGGTGTGGAGCGCACCAACATGGCTCTGGTCATGCGCGAACTCGTCGGCCCCCGAACCGGCCCCCTACTCGACCGACTGGCCGATCCGAACTGAACTCCACGAACCGTCAGGTGCCGGTGGGCAGGAAACGGCGGACGACCAGGCCGGCCACCAGGGCCCAGAAGGCGCCGCCGATGCCGAACAGGGTGGTGCCGGAGGCTGCTACGAGAAAGGTGACCAGGGCTGCCATGCGATGGGTGGGATCGCTGAGGGCGCCGGTCAGGGCAGCGGCGAGGGTGGCGAGCAGGGCCAGACCCGCGACGGTTTCGATGGTGCCCGCGGGGGCGGCGGCGATGAGGGTGACCAGGGCGGCGGAGGCGAGCCCGAGGACGAGATAGGCGGCGCCCGCGGTGGCCGCGGCGATCCACCGGCGTTTCGGGTCAGGGCTGGCGCTGGGGGCGGCGGCCAGGGCGGCGCTGATGGCGGCGAGATTGATCGCGTGGCCACCCGCCGCGGCGCCGAGGATGGTGCCGATGCCGGTGACGAGCATGGCGGGCCGCCACGGAACCTGGAAGTCGAACGAGCGCATCACCGCGACGCCGGGAATGTTCTGTGACGCCATGGTGACGATGTAGAGCGGGACGGCGATGCCGATGATGGCCTGCCAATGCCATTGGGGAACAGTCCATTGCACCGTCGGAACCATGGCGGACAATTCCAGGTGCCGGTCGTTCACGACGATGTCGATGCCCGTGCCGACGGCCGCCGTGGCGAAGGCGACGAGCACGGCCCATTTGGGTGCGAACCGTTGCAGAACCAGCCACACCACGATGACCGGGACGACCACGGCGGGCGAGGTGCGCAGCGCCTGCACCGGGGCCAGACACAGCGGCACGAGGACACCCGCCAGCATCGCCTGGGCGATCGGCACCGGAATCGCGGCGACCAGCGAGCCGAGCCGTTGCCACAGTCCGGTGATCACGATCAACACGCCGGTCACCGCGAAGGCAGCGACCGCGCCGGGCCAGCCGCCCGCGACAAGTCCCGTGCTCGCGAGCAGCGCCGCGCCGGGTGTCGACCAGGCCAGGGTGATGGGTATCCGGTATCGCGAACTCAGCAGCAGAATGCCGATGCCCTGTGTGAAGCACAACACCAGCAACCCCGACGCCGCCTGCGCCGGACTGGCCCCCACCGCGCGCAAACCGCTCAATACCACCGCGAACGAACTGGTGAACCCGACCAGTGCCGTGATCGCGCCCGCGCCGAGCGGCTGCGCGATTCCCGCCGGTTCGTCGGCGATATCGGGGGAAGTGGTGGAGACCTGCGACATTGTGCCGATATTGCCCGATGGATCTGCCCTCGTCGCCTACCAGTCTCGCGAAAGTGGACTGTTTCATCTGCACCGCTCGTCGGTCCAGTTCCGTCGACCGGCCTCAGCGGACCTCGGGTCGTGCGGTGCCGGTGTCCGCCCCGGCGGCGTTGCCCGCCGTGACCGACAGCGCGGAGAGAGAGCGGGAAGGGGCAAGTCCCGTGTCGTCGGACGGCGCGGTGCGTAAGGTGGCGGGAACTGTTTCGCAGGTGGGGGCCTCGGTAAGGAGTGGGATTGGGCGCGGTGTTGATTTCGTCGGCGGAGCTTCGGGAAGAGCTGGCGGACAGGGCGATTCATCTACTCGATGTGCGCTGGGCGCTGGGCGATCCGAATGGGCCGCAGCACTATCTCGACGGGCATATTCCGGGCGCGGTGTTCGTCGACCTGGAGACCGAGCTGGCCGCGGCGCCGTCGCCTGCCCGCGGCAGGCACCCCCTGCCAGAGCCCGCCACCTTCGAGAAGTGCGCGCGCAGTTGGGGATTGAGCGATGGCGAGCCGGTGGTGGTCTATGACGCGACCGGCGCGACGGCGGCCGCGCGCGCATGGTGGCTGCTGCGGTGGGCGGGTGTGGACAACGTGCGCATCCTCGACGGCGGGCTGCCCGCCTGGATCGCGGCCGGTGGCGAACTCGCGACCGGTGCCGAAGCGGACCCGGTCGGCGGTGACCTGGTGGTTCGTCCCGGTCAGCTGCCGGTGATCGATGCCGATGCCGCCGCGAAGTGGCCGGGCGTACTGCTCGATGCGCGAGCCGGCGAGCGTTATCGCGGAGAGGTCGAACCGGTCGACCCGCGACCAGGACATATTCCCGGTGCGGTGAGCGCGCCGACCGCCGAGAATCTGGACGGCACAGGACATTTCCGTAGCGCCGACGACTTGCGTGCGCGCTTCGCGGGCTTCGGCGAAGGTCCGGTCGCGGTGTATTGCGGATCCGGCGTCACCGCCGCCCACCAGATCGCCGCCCTCGAAGTCGCGGGCATCGAGGCCGTGCTCTACCCGGGCTCGTACTCGCAGTGGTCCAACGATCCGAAGCGGGCCGTGGCCACCGGAGCGTGAGCGCTGCTGCCGGTCCTCACGGACAGCTCCGGGCGATGTCGTGGAGAGCGGCATTGTCGGCGGCGGTGATCGGTAGGTCGTAGTCGACCGCGACGGTGAGGTACTTCGCCGCGTAGAAGCAGTGGTTGGGCCGCGCGGGCGGGAGCCATCCGGACGGGGTGTCGTCGCCTTTGGACTGGTTGGTGGATGCTCCGGTGGCCAGGAGGTTGATCGCGAGATCGTTGGCGAAGCGGCGGCGTTTGTCGGGGGTCCACGCCGCCGCGCCCATATCCCATGCGGCGGCAAGCGGGTAGACATGGTCGATCTGGATGCGGCCGCCGTCGGACTTGCTGAAAGCGATGTCGGTGCCGGTGTAAGGGTCGGTGAGGATGCCTTCCACGACCACGCAGCGGCCACGATGGACCACCTGGCGCAACTGCATGGCCAGGACGTTGTTGCGGGTGTCGCAGCCGTCGTGACTGCCGGGGGCATCGGAATCATCGGTCCAGGCCGGGCCGAAGACGCAGGCCTGGCCCGCCTTGCAACCACGTTCGTAGCCGCCCGGTCGAGGGCGCGAGACGATGACGCGCACCGTGTCGAGCAGGGCGGTGACCTCGGCGCGCGTCGGACTGCCCGGTGCGGGAGCGACCGGCTCAGTCGGCCCGATCACCCCGCACCCGGCGATCGCGAGCACCAGCACGAGCAACCACGCCGCTTTCCCCATACCCGCAGGTTGTAGTCGGTGGCACCGACAATTACCGCTGATGGGTCAGTTCTTGGCCTATAACCAGGCCCGGGCCAGCAGGTCGTCGGCGGCGAGGCCACTGGCGATCGGTGGGAAGCGCGTCGCCGCGATCGAGGAAACATGGGCGCCGTCGTGGCCGACCAGCCAGGAACCGCCACGCTCTTCGCACTCGGCGATCTTGGCGAAGACGGTGAGCAGGAAGGTGATGGATTCCCGGGGGTCGATGGTGTGGGCCAGGCGCTGGGATTCGCCGGGCCGCGACAGATCGAGCCAGACGCCGGCTTGGCCGTCCAGGCGCATACCCAGGATCTTCGTGGTGTCGATGAAGGTGAATTTGCGCCGTTCCCAAGGGGTGTTGGGTGTGTAGCTCTGCTCGAGAACCTGGAGCAGAATCGTCATCGCTGCCCTCCGCACGAATTACAAGGGGTCATCGGCCGAACCGGTTCGAGTCCGGCTCGCCTGGGTGAGTATGGAGTTGTCGCCGGTGGGTATTCCGGCCCATGACCAGGGATTATTCAATTATCCGCTCGTTGCGGCGAGAAATCCAGAGGTATGGCGGCTGTGATCGGTGTCGGTGCCGCCTGCTTGGATGGTGCCCATGCTGCACGGTCTGTGGTCCCCCGAATCGGGCCTACTGCTGTGGCACGACGCGGAGCCGGTCGCTGTGGGGTCGGTGCTCGGCGACATCTTGGACCGCGCCAGGTTCCGGCACCGTGCCGAGGTGTTCGTCGTCGATGCCGAGGGGCAGTCGGGCACCGCCGAGGTGCGCGCGCACGCGCTCGCGCCACCGACGGCGGCCGTCGTGCTGCGCAGCCGACTCCCGCGCGAGAACGTCTCGGGCGACCTACGCTTCCTCGCGCACGTCGCGCGCGGCATCGAACGGTGGGTGCGGGCAGGGCGGGTGGTGCCCCAGATCGAGCGGGCCGACGGTCAGTGGTGGGTGCGCTGGCGGCTGGTCGGCGGACAACGTCAACGGGCATGGCTGGCCGAGTTGGCCGCCGCGATGCCCCCGGCGCTGCGGGTGGCCGGTCCGCCTGCCGCCGTGCTCGACGATCTGTGCACGCATCTCACCGACCCGATCGCCCGCGAATATCTCACGCACCGCACGATGACCCACCCGCTGCTGGCCGCACTGATCGACGACACTGCGTTGGAAGTCGGCTCCTACCGACTGGCCGAAACGCTGACGCAGTGGCGCGAAGGCTATGCCGCCGACGAGCCGGAACTCGTGCTGCGCCTGTGCGAACCCGACGGCGAATTCGGTACCGCCGACGAATCGGTGGCGCTGTGGCGGCTACAGGTGTGCCTGCGCCCGGTCGACGACGCACCCAAACCCGTTGTCTTCGACGATGATCCGGTGCTCGTGCGAACAGCGGCGGAGAAGCTCGGCCAGGCGCGCAAGGCGTACCCGCGCCTGCGTGACCTGCCCACCGATCCACGTGGCCTCGACCTGCTGCTCCCCACCGAGGTGGTCGCCGACCTGGTGGCGCACGGCGCACATGCCCTGCAGGAAGCCGGAATTCGACTACTCCTGCCGCGCGCCTGGAACATCGCCGAACCGAGTATGCGATTGCGGGTGAGCAGCCCCGCCGCCGCCGAATCCACCGTCGGACTCAGCGGACTGCTGTCCTACCGCTGGGAATTGGCGCTCGGCGATCTGGTGCTCACCCCGGCCGAGATGCACCGGCTGATCAGCAGCAAGTCCGACCTGGTCCAGTTGCGCGGCGAGTGGGTGCAGGCCGACCACCGGGCACTGGCCGCCGCCGCCCGCTACGTCGCGCAGCACGCCGACGACAGCCCGATCACCCTGGCCGACATGATCGGTGAACTGGCCGCCGAACGGGTCGACAATGTCCCGGTCACCGAGGTCACCGCCGACGGGTGGGCGGCCGAATTGTTCGCCAGGGAAAGCGAACCAGAGCCGGTTCCGGTGCCGGTCGGCCTGAAAGCTCAGCTGCGTCCGTACCAGGAGCGGGGCCTGAGCTGGCTGGCCACCATGAGTCGACTCAACTGCGGCGCGATCCTCGCCGACGACATGGGCTTGGGCAAGACCGTGCAGGTCCTCGCGTTGCTGGTCCATGAGCGTGAGGCCGGCCTGGCAGGCGGGCGACCCACGCCGACGGGCGAGTCGGTGGTCGGACCGACGCTGCTGGTGTGTCCGATGTCGGTGGTCGGTAACTGGCAGCGCGAAACCCAACGGTTCGCGCCCGACCTGCGCATGCTCGTGCACCACGGCCCCGGGCGGCTCACCGGTTCGGAATTCGCCGCGGCGGTGGCTGATTCGGACCTGGTGATCACCACCTACGCACTGCTCGCCCGTGACGTCACCCTGCTGAGCGAACAACAGTGGGAGCGGATCGTGCTCGACGAAGCGCAGCACATCAAGAACGCGGTGACCAGACAGGCGCGCGCGGCCAGGGCGCTGCAAGCCCGACATCGGCTGGCGCTCACCGGAACTCCGGTGGAGAACCGCCTGGAGGAATTGCGCGCCCTGTTCGACTTCGCCATGCCGAAACTGCTCGGCAGCCCGCAATCGTTTCGTGCCAAGTTCGCGGTGCCGATCGAACGCGAGCGTGATCAGCAAGCCATCGACAGACTGCGCTTGATCACCGATCCGTTCGTGCTGCGCAGGCTCAAAACCGATCCGACGGTGATCAGCGACCTGCCGGAGAAGCTGGAAATGACGGTGCGGGCCAACCTCACCGTCGAGCAGGCCGCGCTCTACCAGGCCGTTGTCGACGACATGCTGGACAAGCTCAAAGACGCCAAAGGCATGGCGCGCAAGGGCGCTGTGCTCAGTGCGCTGACCAGGCTCAAGCAGGTCTGCAACCACCCCGCGCACTATCTGGGTGACGGGTCGCCGATCCTGCGCCGCGGCGGCCACCGCTCCGGCAAGCTGGCGCTGGTCGAGGACGTGCTCGACGCGGTACTCGCCGATGGCGAGAAAGCCCTGCTCTTCACCCAGTTCCGTGAATTCGGCGACTTGATCCTGCCGTATCTCACCGAACGATTCGGCACCCCGATCCCGTTCCTGCACGGCGGCGTGGCCAAGCAGCGCCGCGACGACATGGTGACCGGCTTCCAAGGCGACAACGGCCCGCCGCTGATGTTGCTCTCGCTCAAGGCGGGCGGCACCGGTCTCAACCTCACCGCCGCCAATCACGTGATCCACCTGGATCGTTGGTGGAATCCGGCAGTCGAGAACCAGGCCACCGACCGCGCGTTCCGGATCGGCCAGCAGCGTGCGGTGCAGGTCCGCAAGCTGGTGTGTGTCGACACCATCGAGGAGCGGATCGACGAAATGATCAACGGGAAGAAGCAATTGGCCGATCTGGCCGTCGGCGCGGGGGAGAACTGGATCACCGAGATGAGCACCGACGAACTGCGCGAGCTGTTCACCCTCGGTGCCGAGGCGGTGGGCGACTAGATGGCCGACTTCAGCCAGTTCGGTCCGCGCAAACCGGTTCGCGGCGGCGCCCAGGCGCGCGGCGGTTTCGGGCGGACCTGGTGGGGCAAATCGCTGCTCGACGCGGTGGAGAAGGTGGCCGACGCGGGCAGGCTCTCGCGCGGACGCACCTACGCCAGGGTCGGACAGGTGGTGAACTACCGGATCGAACGCGGCGCGGTGACCGCCGAGGTCCAGGGCAGCCAGCCCAGCCCCTTCACCTCGGTGCTGTCGATCCGGCCACTGCGCGACGAAGAGGTCGACCTACTGCTCGCCGAGATCAGGGAGGCGCCGGGCATGCTCGCCGAGATCGCCTCGGGCGCGCTCCCACCCGCGCTCGGCCCGCACCTGCTGCCGACCACCGCCTCGGAGCTGGACTTCACCTGTAGTTGCCCGGACATGGGCTGGCCGTGCAAGCACGTCGCCGCGGTCTGCTACTTGCTCGCCGAGCGTCTCGACGAACAGCCCAGCGAGATCCTCACCCTGCGCGGGCTCGACCTGGACACCCTCATCGGCGGCGTCGAGAGGTCGGCGCGCACCGCCGATTCCGATGACCCCTACGGCGACGAACTTGTCCTGCCCGAGCTGCCCCGCGTGGAATTCCATGCCGTGATCGAAGACCTCGACGCGATCCCGCTGCGTCGCGCGCTCCGGATGTCCACCGAGGACGAGCCGACCGCCGCAACCGGCCTCCGCGAATTGCGTTCGCTCTATACCGAATTCGACACCTGAGTCGCGCTGGGCGCGGCAGCGGAACTGCCGCGCCGGTCGAACCGGAGCGGTTCAGCTCAGCTCGTACTCGAACCAGATATGGTGTCCGCCTTCGGCATCCACGTACAACGCGCCGGTCCCGGTGATGCCGGTCAACTCCCCGGTGCCGCTGCTGGGAACGATGTGGAAGAACTCGTCGGTGCGATCGGTACCGGCGGTGGTGGCGGAGTGGACGAAGTTGAACGCACCGGCCTTGCCGTTCAGCGCACCCTCGAACGACTCCATCGCGAGGTAGGTGCCCGCGCCGGTGTCCATGTCGAAGGCGGCGGTGAACAGCGTGGCCGAGAGCCCTTCGATCTCGCCCGCGTAGGACTTCGTCATGGTCGAGATGCCGACCGGCATCCCGGTGACGATGGGCGGCTGCGGCGTCAGCTCGGTGGGATCGAACGCGGTGACCTCGAAGGTGCCGATGGCTTTCATGCGCCGATGCTAAACCCGCCCACCGACAGAAACGAGCGAGTGCGCGCGGCGATTCACTCGGTCGGCTCGATCCGATAGAACCGGATGGCATTGCCGCCGAACACCTTCCGCAGGTCGTCGGTGCTCGCGCCCGCCTCGCTCAGACCGGTGGCCACGGTCTCGACCGCTCCACCGAGGCTGGTGATCGGCTTGTCGACGGGAAAGTTCGACCCCCAGATCAGCCGGTCGGCGCCGAAGACGGACAGTGCGTGCGCCAGCAGCGGCCGCGCCCGGCCGAGCAGCGTCGGCACGGGCGTCGGCGTGCCGCGTCGTGGCACGGGATGGCCGAGCACCGGCATCATCAGCCCGCTCACCTTGGCGACCACGTTCGGCTGCGCGGCCAGATCGGTGAGGTCCTCGCGCCACCGATCGAACACGGCCTCTCGCTGCGCGGCGGTGTGCCCGGTGTTCTTGCCGACCGGTCCGAAGATGCCCGCCGGGGTTCCCAGGTGATCGAGCACGATCGGTACCTCGGGAAACCGTTCGGCCAGCGCCGCCACCTCGGGGAGCTGCCCCGAATACACCCACGCGTCGAACGAGAGCCCCCGCTCGGCGAGCTGCCCGAAGCCGTTCAGGAAGGCGGGGGCGGTGAGGGCGCCGTCGTGCGCGGCGAACGACTTCACGGCGGGATCAGGGTGATGGGCGACCATCGTCCGGATGCCCCGGAACAGCGGCGACGCGGATTGATGCGCATCGAGCACCGCGCCGAAGTCCGCGGCGGCGGGGTCGGCCGAGCCGATGATCGTGGCCAAGGCGGGTGTGTCGACGCCGAAGGGCAGGCTCGCGACCCAGCGCGTCTCGTCGGGCTTCCAGCCCGTCCACTGCACCTCGATTTCCACGACCGATTCGACCGGCGTGTTTCCACGGTCGGCGCGATAGTCGGCCGGCAGATAAGGCTGCAGATAGGCGCTGGGCTCGCCGACGAATTCGCGATCTCCACGTGGGGCCAGCTTTGCCGCGATATCGACCGGTACGGGCAGATAGCGCATCAGTTTCGCCAGCTTGCTGAACTCGCGTGGCGTGGCATGTGGATCCCACTGGTGAATGTGGGCATCGATGATGTCGAAGTCGGTCAGATCCATGCTGTGCGTCCCGTCTCCGCCGCTGGCAGTGCTCTCGGCGATTGTCACACGTCAGCGGCGCACAGCGACGGATTACGCTGCTCACACCGTGCGCCGATACTGTCCTCCCACCGCGAAGAAGGCATCGGTGACCTGCTGCAATGTGCACACCCGCGCCGCGTCCATGAGCACATCGAAAATATTGCCGTCGGTGTGGGCGACCTCGGTCAGCCGGGCCAGCGCGAGATGGGATCGTTCGGCGTTATCGGCTTGGAAACTGTGCAGCCGGTCCAGTTGGGAGCGGCGTTCGGTTTCCGTGCCGCGGGCCAATTCCATCGGTGCGTGCTCGGTGTCGTCCTCGCGGCCGCGGAAGGTGTTCACCCCCACGATCGGCAACGATCCGTCATGTTTGCGCTGTTCGTAGCGCATGGACTCGTCCTGGATGCGACCGCGCTGGTAGCCGGTCTCCATGGCGCCGAGCACCCCGCCGCGTTCGCTGATCCGCTCGAATTCGAGCAGCACCGCCTCCTCGACGAGATCGGTGAGTTCGTCGACGATGAAACTGCCCTGGAGCGGATTCTCGTTGACGGCCAGTCCCCATTCCTTGGCGATGATGAGCTGAATCGCCAGCGCGCGGCGCACCGAATCCTCGGTCGGGGTGGTGACCGCCTCGTCGAAAGCGTTGGTGTGCAGGCTGTTGCAATTGTCGTAGACCGCGATCAGCGCCTGCAGGGTGGTGCGAATATCGTTGAACTGCATTTCCTGCGCGTGCAGCGAACGACCCGAAGTCTGCACGTGGTACTTGAGTTTCTGGGCGCGTTCGCCCGCGCCGTAGCGGTCGCGCATCGCGATCGCCCACATCCGCCGGGCTACCCGGCCGATCACCGTGTACTCGGGGTCCATGCCATTGGAGAAGAAGAACGACAGATTCGGGGCGAAGTCGTCGATCGCCAGCCCGCGCGCGAGATAGGTCTCCACATAGGTGAATCCGTTGGCGAGGGTGAAGGCGAGTTGGCTGATGGGGTTCGCACCCGCCTCGGCGATGTGATATCCCGAGATCGAGACCGAATAGAAGTTTCGGACGTCGTTGCGCACGAACCATTCCTGCACATCGGCCATCATGCGCAGACTGAATTCGGTGGAGAACAGGCAGGTGTTCTGGCCCTGATCCTCCTTGAGGATGTCGGCCTGCACGGTGCCACGCACGGTCGACAGCGTGCGTGCCCGGATCTCGGCGGCTTCGCCGGACGTCGGCTCGCGGCCCTCTGCGTCGGAGAAGCGGTGCAGCGCCTGGTCGATGGCGGTGTTGAGGAAGAAGGCGAGGATGGTCGGCGCGGGGCCGTTGATGGTCATCGAGACCGAGGTGGTGGGGGCGCCGAGGTCGAAACCGTCGAACAGGGTGCGCATGTCTTCGACGGTGGCCACCGAGACACCCGAGGTGCCCACCTTGCCGTAGATATCGGGACGCGGCGCCGGATCGTGGCCGTAGAGGGTCACCGAGTCGAACGCGGTGGACAGGCGGGTGGCTTCGGCGTGGGCGCTGAGGACCTTGAAACGTCGATTGGTGCGGGCGGGATCGCCCTCGCCCGCGAACATCCGGGCGGGGTCCTCGTTCTCGCGCTTGAAGGGGAAAACGCCTGCGGTGAAGGGGAATCGACCGGGCAGGTTCTCGGCGCGCAGGAAGCGCAGGAGTTCGCCGTCGTCGGTGAAACGCGGCAGGGCGACGCGCGGAATGCTGGTGCCGGAGAGGGACTCGCGTCGCAGGGGTGTGCGCAGTTCGCGGTCGCGGATGCGGACCACCTGTTCGTCACCGCGATAGCTTTCGGCGACCGCCGGCCATGCGGCCAGGGCTTCGGTCGAACTCGGGGAGAGCGTGGGACGGGCCCGCGTGAGCAGGTCGGCGACCGCCGCGTCGTCGGGGAGTTCGTCGTGGACCAGCGCCAGCCGTTGAATCCGCTGAGCCGCCGCGACTTCGCGCTGAGTATCGGCGTGGTAGCCGCGGACCGTGTCGGCGATGTCGGCCAGGTACCGGACCCGCGACGGGGGGACGAGCTGGGCGAAACGCGTGGAGACCGAGGTGTCCACGCGGGGCAGCACGCCGGGTTCGAGCGTCAGGCCGTGTTCGGTGAGCAGGCCCGTGAGGTGCTGGTACAGCGCGGTGACGCCGTCGTCGTCGAAAGTCGCGGCACTGGTGCCGAAGACGGGCATGTCAGCGGGACTCGCACCGAATTCCGCACGGTTGCGGATCAATTGGCGCGCCACATCGCGGACCGCGTCGGCCGCGCCACGGCGCTCGTACTTGTTGATCGCGACGACGTCGGCGTAGTCGAGCATGTCGATCTTCTCGAGCTGGGAGGCGGCGCCGAACTCCGGCGTCATCACATACAGCGCCACATCGACGTGGTCGACGATGCCCGCGTCGCCCTGGCCGATCCCGGGGGTCTCGAGGATGACCAGGTCGTGACCGGCGGCCCGGCAGGCGGCGATCATGGTGTCGATATCGTCGGGCAGTTCGTGATTGCCGCGGGTGGCCAGCGAACGGAAGTACACGTGATCGCCGTCGAGGGCGTTCATCCGGATGCGGTCGCCGAGCAGGGCGCCGCCCGCTCGTCTGCGGGTCGGGTCCACCGCCAGGACGGCGATGCGCAGTTTGTCCTGCTGGTCGGTGCGAAGCCTGCGTACCAATTCATCGGTGAGAGAGGACTTTCCGGACCCGCCGGTGCCGGTGATGCCCAGTACGGGGGCGCGCCGGGTGGCGGCCGCCGCCACGATCGCGGCTCGGTCGGCATCGGACAGCGCGCCCTGCTGCAGGCAGGTGATGGTGCGCGCCAGTTCGTTTCGATCGCCGGTGTAGAGCGCGTCGAGGTCGGGGGCGGTGCGCGCGGGGTCGACATCACAGAGCCGGATCAGTTCGTTGATCATGCCGGGCAGGCCGAGGCGCTGGCCGTCCTCGGGGGAGAAGATCCGCACGCCGCTCGCCGCGAGCCGCTCGATCTCCTCGGCGACGATCACTCCGCCGCCCCCGCCGAAGATGCGCACGTCATCCGCGCCCGCCTCGCGCAGTGCCTGCGCCAGATATTCGAAGAACTCGATGTGCCCGCCCTGATACGAGCTGACCGCGACGCCCTGCACGTCCTCTTCGATCACCGCGTCGACGATCTCGCGCACCGATCGGTTGTGTCCGAGATGGATCACCTCGGCACCCTGGGCCTGCAGAATCCGCCGCATGATGTTGATGGCCGCGTCGTGTCCGTCGAACAGGGCCGCCGAGGTCACGAACCGCACCGGATTCACAGGAACATGCAGGTCCATGACAGCCTCCGCCATGTAGTAGAGCGCCCGATACTAGGACATCAAAGTAATTCTAGTGTGAATCGCGTCACTCCGCCGCGAAACGCCCCGCCCAGGTTTCGGCGGAATCGTCGCCGCAGGTCGACATACTCGACGGATGGTTCGCGAGCATCGGGTGGATGTGGCGTTGGAACGATTGGTCGCCGCCGGGGTGATCAGTGGGGAGCAGCGGACGGCGGTGTTGCGGGCGGTCGACGAGCAGGATCGGACCGGGCGCGCGAGCGGGGGATGGGTGGCTGCCGAGATCGTGGCTTATGTGGGGGCCGGGCTGGTGGCCGCGGGTCTGGGGTTGTTCATCGACAAGGCGTGGGCGCAGGTGGCGCAGTCGGGGCGGGTGGTGCTGCTGGTGGTGGTGGCCGGGTGCGCGATGTGGGGCGCGGTGGCGTTGGCCGGTGGATGCGTGGGGGTGTACCGGCGGGTGCCGATCGCCTCGGCGGGGCGGGTCAGGTTGGCCGCGGTGCTGCTCGTGCTGGCGGCGGTGGCGATGACCGGCGCGGTGGCGACGGCGTTCGACCGGCACCACGGTGACGAAACGGCGATCGCGGCCTCGGTCGCGGGACTGCTCGTCGCGATACTGGGATATCTGCTGGTGCCGAGCGTGCTCGGCATGGTCGCCGTGGCCTGCTTCGGTGTCGCGAGCATCCTGAGCGTCACCTCGGAGCTGTTCGATGTCCGATCGCCGTGGCAGGGGATCGCGCTGATGATGTTCGGCGCGTTGTGGTTCGGTTTCGCATGGGCTCGCCTGCTGGTGGTCGAAGGGGCCGGATACCTACTCGGCGGGGTGATCGCGGTGATCGGGGCGCAGATGCTGACGTTGGGCGAATCGCCGTGGCGGCCCGGCCTGACCGCGCTGATCGGGGTGGTCTGCTTCGTGCTGTACGCGATTCGGCGCGACGCCGTGCTGGTGCTCGGCGGGGCCGCGGGGACCGCGATCGCGGTGGTACAGGTGGTGGCCGACTACACCACCGGAGGTCCGGGCATGGCGAGCATGGTGCTGGCGATCGGCGCGCTCGTACTCATGATCGGCCTGGTCGTCCTGCTCACTCGGCAAGGGCCCCTGCGGCCGGGGTGAATCAGAGGATCAGGGTGGTTTCCTGGGCGCGGATCGTGCGGAAGAAGCGCGGGCCCACGTCCGCGCCGTCGTGGTTGTAACTGTCGATGATCTCGGCGAGTTCGTCGGCGAGTCGGCGCAGGTCCTCGGTGGCGGTGATGCGGTCGAATTCGTCGGGTTCCCAACCCCATGAGGGCGGGATATCGGTGATCGTGACGACGATCTGGTCGGCGAACGGGGTCGTGACGGCCACGGTGAGCTCGGCGGGGGCCGCGGCGAGGGGACTGTGGACCGTGACCTCGCCGGGGGCGCCCGCGGCGACGAAAGTGCGGGCGAAGGCGATGTCCTCGCGGACGAATTCGACGATCGACGCGGTGCTCGCGTGCCTGCCTGCGCGGTGATGGCGCGAACCGTAGACGCGGTCAGGGGCAGCACTGGAACCGTTGTGGCCCACGGATTTTCGGAGCAGACGCTCGAGCATGCGCTCCGCGGTGGCGCGCTCGCCCGCGCCGGTGTTCTCGTGGTCGATCAGTGCGCGCAGGCGGGTGATCCGCACGAAGTGGTCGCTGCCCATGGTCTGATTGTGCCGCAAATCGGACGCGGTGGAATGCGTCACAGACGGCGTGCCACAGTTTCGGATAGTCCGATATCCGACTTTATCGTGACGGGCATGAGCGAAGCGGAAGTGCTGTTCGAGGTGCGTGGCGGGCTCGGTCTGATCACGCTGAACCGGCCGCGCGCGATCAACGCGCTCAACCACTCGATGAGCCTGGCCATCACCGAGAAACTGCGAGCATGGGCTACCGATCCGGCGATCCGGACCGTCGCGCTCGTCGGCGCGGGCGAGCGTGGCCTGTGCGCGGGCGGCGACATCGTGGCCATCCATCGCGACGCGAAGACGATCAACGACGGTGGCCCGGACGCACCCGCACCGATCGACACCGGGTCGGCGGCGTTCTGGCGTGACGAATACTCGCTCAACGCGCTGATCGGCAGCTACCCGAAGCCGTATGTGGCGGTGATGGACGGCATCGTGATGGGTGGCGGAGTGGGCCTGTCGGCGCACGGCAGTCACCGCATCGTCACCGAGCGCTCACAGATCGGCATGCCCGAAGTGGGCATCGGCTTCGTGCCCGACGTCGGCGGCACCTATCTGCTCTCGCACACCCCCGGCGAGCTGGGCACCCACGTGGCGCTCACCACCGCGCGCATGGGCGCGGGCGACGCGATCGTGACCGGTTTCGCCGATACGTTCGTCGCCTCCGAAGACCTGCCCGCCCTGCTCGACGCGTTGCGCACCGTCCCGGCCGACGAGGCGATCGCCCGATTCGCCACGCCCGCACCGGAATCCGAGCTCGATGCCCAGCGCGCCTGGATCGATACCTGCTACGCCGCCGACACCGTCGAACAGATCGTCGAGGCGCTGCGCGCGGCGGATTCGCCCGAAGCGACCAAGGCCGCCGATGATCTGCTGTCGAAATCCCCGATCGCGCTGAAAGCGACCCTGCGCGCGCTGCGCGATGCCCGCGACCTGACGTTGGCCGGGGCGCTGAATGCCGAACTGCGGATCACCGTGGCCGCGCTGAGCACCCACGACCTGGTCGAGGGCATCCGCGCGCAGGTGATCGACAAGGACCGCACGCCACACTGGTCGCCCGCGACTCTCGCCGACGTCACCGATGCCCAGGTCGACGCCTACTTCGCCGCGCTCGGCGAGCGCGAACTGGGACTGCGGGCCTGATCGCCGGCGGCACCCCGCACCGGTGGGCGACCTGGCTCGGTATCGTCAGCGTGATCCGTGACCGTTGACTGACAAGAGGGTGGCCGTGACCGAATTCGAGACGATTCTGCTGGAGCGCAAGGGCGGCGCCGACGGGAAGGGCGGGGTCGGCTGGATCACCCTGAACCGGCCCAAGGCGCTCAATGCCCTCAATGCCCAGGTACTCGACGACGTCATCACCGCGCTCGACGAACTCGACGGCGACGATTCCATCGGCGCCGTCGTGATCACCGGCTCGGCGAAGGCCTTCGCTGCGGGCGCCGACATCAAGGAGATGGCGCCCAAGACGTACATGGACATGTTCCTGGCCGACTACTTCGCCCGCTGGGACCGGCTGGCCAACTTCCGCAAGCCCACCATCGCCGCCGTCTCGGGCTACGCGCTCGGTGGCGGTTGTGAGCTGGCGATGCTGTGCGACATCCTGATCGCCGCCGACAACGCCAAGTTCGGTCAGCCCGAGATCACGCTCGGCGTCATCCCCGGCATCGGCGGCTCGCAGCGTCTCACGCGCGCGATCGGCAAGGCCAAGGCGATGGATCTGATCCTGACCGGCCGGATGATCGGCGCCGAGGAAGCCGAGCGTTCCGGGCTGGTGTCGCGGGTGGTGCCCGCCGACGAACTGCTCGACACCGCGCTCGAGGCCGCGCAGACCATCGCGTCGATGTCGCTGCCGGTCGCGATGATCGCCAAGGAGGCGGTGAACCGCTCGTTCGAGACCACCCTCGCCGAGGGGCTGCTGTTCGAACGCCGGGTGTTCCATTCGCTGTTCGCGACCGAGGACCAGAAGGAAGGCATGGCCGCCTTCGTCGAGAAGCGACCGCCGAATTTCAGCAACCGCTAGTTCGGTTTCCAGTGCGGCGCACCGTCGATGAAGTGCGCGGTAGTCGGCGCGGTGCCCTCCTCAGGGGACCGCGCCGAGGTGTTTTCGTTGCTGAGCAGGCCGACGACGGCGCCACCGAGGGTGGCCGTCACCGCGACCGCGGCGAGAAGTTTTCGGCGGCTCGCATGCGGCGCGACGCCGATGACGCCCGTACCCTTTCGCGCCATGCGTAACCGCGCCGAGGGACGGCGGGCACACAGCAGCACCGCGCCCCGAGCCGAAACATATTCCGGCTCGGGGTCGTACACGATCGGCAGACCGATCAGCCTGCCCAGATCCGCCCGCAGACTCGGGTTACGGGAGCAGCCACCCAGCAGCGCCAGCGCTCCCGGCCGCACCCCCGTCTCCTCGATCAGCAGGCGCACGAACGAGGCCGAATGATGCAGTCCCGCTTCGCATAACGCGGCGAGGTCGCTGCGGGTCAGTACCGCGCGGCCGCCGGTGCCTGCATCGGCGGCGGTGACAACCCTGGTGCGGCTCAACGATTCTCGATGCTCGCGGCTGGCGTGCGCGTCGGCCGAGACGCCGCGTCGCGCGAGTTGCCAGCGCAGCAGAGCGTCGTAGCCGTTGCCGCTGAGGACGGTGCTGCGTTTGCCCGCGATGATGGTTTCGGTGCGGCAATCGGCGTGGGTGATGGTCAAACCGGAACTGCCGAGGTCGTAGAGCATGACCGAGTCGGCGGCGGGCAGCAGGCCGGTGAAACGCAGATAGCGCAGCTGGGCGAGCGGTTCGTCGACGATCGCGAAGTCGGCTCGACCCGCGGCCGCTCTGATCGCGTCGGCCTGTAGCTCGCTGCGGCATGTGACAGCCGTGCCGGAGATGTACTCGTCGCGTTCGGCCGCCGCCGCGCGCATGCGGTGGATCGCGGTGAGCACCGATTCCTCCACCGAGCCCCCGGCCCGGCGCGGTACGTGGATCCGGTCGATCGGCGGCATGTGGGGCTGATCGGAATGGGTCAGCACGGCGCGGGCTCCACCCGCGCCCGCCGATACCCCCAGGATCAGCACCATGGGCTACATCGTGGACCTTTTCGCGCTAACTGCCAAGGGGATCGGCCGAAGATTCACCCGTCGGTAGCCAGGTCGCGTGGAATGCGAGGTTTTCCGGGTCGTCGATATCGAAATCACCCGCGGCGTGTCGGAATTGTGCCAGCAGTTGTATCAGATCGCGACCCTGTTCGGCAGGCAGACCGGGTTCGGCGAACACCTCGGCGTTGAGCGCCTCCGTGGCTTCGGACACGGATTTTCTTCCCGCATCGGTGATTTCGATGAGAGTTGCCCGGCGATCGCTGGGGTGTGGGACCCGAACCACCAGCCCGGCGGCTTCGAGTCGATCGACGGTATTGGTCACGCTCGTCGGGTGCACCTGCAGACGCGCGCTCGCCTTGGCCATCGGCAGCGCGCCGGTGCGGCTGAAACTGAGCAATTGCAGCAGTTCGTAGCGGGAGAACGTCAGGCCGGACGGTTTGAGGGCCTCGTCGACGCGCGCCATCACGATCTGCTGCGCCCGGACCAGCGAGGTCACCAGGGCCATTCCGTCGGCGACCGATTCCCAGCCGTGGGCCACCCACTGCCGGTACGCCTCGGCGATGGGGTCATGGGAGAGCGGTCTGGGCCGTGACATGAATCCGATCATTCCACGACCCAGCCGCTTTCCCCACAGAGCGAGCGGCGGGAATTGAACCCGCGTTAACGGCTTTGCAGACCGTTGCCTAAACCACTCAGCCACGCCCGCCTCGTCATTGATAGTGCCGTGCGCCGGTGTGCACGGCCAGGGTTGGGATCAGCGTGATCGCAACAGAGGCGGGTGATGCGGAGGGTGTCGAAGCGGCGTTCGATCAGTGTTTGTTGGCCGGTGCCGAGCAGATCTTCCAGGTGCCGTCTTCCTTGGTGAGGTGCTCCTCGGTGCTGGACTCGGTATCGGGCTCCTCGCCCTCCACCGACAGGGTCAGCTGGCCGGTCACCGTCGCCTTCGCATCGTCACCGGTGATGACGATGTCTTTGACGTCATCGATCGTCACCTGCACCGTCGCCCGCTCGAACTGCGCGCGCTGCTCGGTGGTGAGATTGTCGATCTCCGTGCGATCGGCCTGGCAGGCCAGTTGCGCGGCGGCGATGAAACCGTCGGAGTCGAGCGTGTCGTAGAAGTCGCGCACCGCGACATCGATCTGCTTCTCGTCCGACGACAACGGCGTCCGACCCTGCAACGTGAGGACCACGCCCGTCACCAGGGCGCCGATCACCACCAGCGCGACAACACCGAGCGCGACGAACAACCCGGTCCGCTTCTTCTTCGGCGCGGGCGGCGGTACGAAAACGTCGGGTCCACCCGGATATTCGGGCCCCGGCGGTCCACCGGCCCCGAACCCCGCGTGCGGATACCCCGGCGGGCCGGATGGCATCCCCGGCTCGACCGGCGGCTGCTGACCGAAGGGAGGCTGCTGTCCCTCAGGCGGATTCGTCATGGCAACGCTCCTGATGTCAGCGGGGGCGTCGGCCCCCACAACGTATGGAACCGTGCGAGATCAAACCGAAATGAACTGTGTCCTCGGCGGGAATCGAAACTGCGGCCTTCTGCTCCGAAGCAGCCTCGCCCTGTTCGTGCGGGTACACCAAGCTTTCGGCGTACCGTAACCCGCCGATCCGGTCCGGCCAAATTTGGCCACGCCCGGCTGTCGCGGATGTCGGCGCTGGACCGATCACGGCTATTCGCTGCCATTCCTGTGGTCTGTACCTATTCACTGTCAGCACCAGTAGATGAGCACCTCCTTGGCCCTACTGTCTCGATCAGTAACAACAAAGGAGTTGTCCGATGCTTGCCTTGCTGGCGACGGCCTGGACGGGCATATCCAGTGCTCTGTTCGACGCTCACCGCGCGAACTTGCGGTCCCGTTCCTACGCGACCGCCGCGTTCAATCCGCCTACCGTCGCCCGCCGGGTCGTCCCCGTGACCACCAGGGACGGAACTCGGCTGCGCGTGCACTCCTACGGCCCCGAGGACGCGCCGGCCATCGTGTTGGTGCACGGCTGGACCTGCGCGATCGAATACTGGAATGCCCAGATCAACGCGTTCGCCGGCGAGTACCGCGTCATCGCCTATGACCAGCGTGGGCACGGCGCCAGCGAGTTCGGCCCGAGCAAGCTCAGCATGGACCTGCTCGCCGACGATCTCGCCGATGTGCTCGACGCGACCCTGGCCGCCGGGCAACGCGCGGTCCTGGTCGGCCACAGCATGGGTGGCATGACTCTGCAAGCCTGGGCCGGTCGCTACCCGGAACAGGTCGCGGCACGGGCGCATTCGGTGCTGCTCGCCAATACCGCGGCCGCCCACCTGATCTTCGAGACCACCGTCGTGCCGCTGTTCAACCGGCCGTCCCGGCTGCTGAAACTCAAAGTGCCGCTGCCGTTCCTGGTCGGCCGCGTCGGCATCGGCTTCCCGATCGTCTTCCCGCCGATCGCCCCGGTGGAATGGCTGTTCGCCCGCCAGATCATGAGCACCGCAGCCAAGGGCGACCTGCTCGACTTCGGCATGAACATCGTCCGGTCCTGCCCAGCCCTGGTCCGGGCTCGCTTCGGATTGCTGGCAGCCGACATGGATCTGGGCGAATCCGCGCGAAATCTGGTGGTACCCACCTCGATCGTCGCAAGCTCCTTCGACGACGTGATCCCGGTCGCGCACTCCGATCGAATCTCGGAAATGCTGCGCGCGACAGGCAGTTTCGTGCGGATGGAAGTTTTGCCGACCGGCCATCTCAGCAACATCGAAGCCCAGCCGGAATTCAACGCGGAACTGACGCGATTGGTCGAGGCCGCCTACCACCGTCCGAAGGAGGCGGCCGTCTAGCCATCGGCGGCGGTGTAAGGGCCCTACTCCGAGTGTTGGCCAGACTCCGATGACGGGCGCTCGAAGAGCCGCTCGATGACGACCGCGACCCCGTCTTCCTCGTTCGACGCGGTCTGTCTGGCCACCGCCGCCCGCACGGTGGCGTGGGCGTTGCCCATCGCGTACCCGGTGCCTGCCCAGTTCAGGATCGTGAGGTCGTTGGGCATATCGCCGAAGGCGTAGACGTCGTCGGCGGCGATGCCGCGTTCGGCGCACAGCTTGGCGAGCGTGCCGGCTTTGGTGACGCCCGGTGCGCTGATCTCCAGCAGGCCGCGGCCGCCGGAATGAGTGAATTGCGCTGTCCCTGATGCGAATTCCTCGGCGGCGGCCACCAGGAAATCCGCGTCGTGCCGCGCGGAGTAGGCGAGGAGCTTCACGATGGGGACATCGAGGGTCCACAGGTCGGCGAGCGCCCGCACAGGCGACTCGGCCCCGGTGTCCCGCGTCAGCCTCGGTCGGTAGCCCGGTTCGAAGAACACCCGGTGGCCGGTCTCGACCGCGAACCCGACTCCCTCGACCGCTCCGGCGACCGCGGACGCCACGGTGCGCGCCGCGGCGACGGACAGGGCACGGGACTCGACCACGGTGCGAGACGCGATGTCGTAAACGAGGGCTCCGTTGCTGCACACCGCCGTTCCGGTCAGCCCTGCCGCGTCGACGAGGGCGTCGAGGTAGCGGGGTGGGCGCGCGGTGACGACAACTATCTCGATTCCGGCGCTGATGGCGGTCCGCAGTGCGTCGAGCGTGCGCTGGGAGACTGTGCCGTCAGCGCGGAGGAGGGTGCCGTCGAGATCGGTGGCGATGAGGCGGGGCAGCATCATCGGATCACTCTATGGATACGTCCGGCATCCGGGCCCGCGTGCTCACTCGCGCACACGATTCCGATCAGGATTGCGCCTCGTCGATGGGCGGGTTCGCCTCGGGGCCTGCGCGTTCGGCCTCGCGGGGTGCCCTCGAGGCGCGCCAACTCTTGATGAATCGCTCGGCTCTCTCGGCGGAGATCTCCACGTGCGGCTCGTCCCTTCCGGGGTTGTAGCGCTGGAGGTACTCGGTGGGACCCCAGGTGAAGTCCCTGCCGAGCGCTTCGTCGGTGGGCACAGGTTGGGTGGCGGTCCGGCGCACAAGCCCGGTAATCCGACGCGCGCGCCAACCCTCGGGGTAGCCCCTCTCGTCATCGAACAATGCGAAGTAGCGCACTGGGGGTTCGTTCCCGTCAGGCATCATTTGTTGTCCTTCAATGAAATTCGCGTCGCTCTCGAATTGGATGGCGACCGCACATTCCTCGGTGGCGTGTGAAATCAGGGTGCGGTCCGACGGGCCGCTCTGCCAGCATGGCTGGACCGTCTTCGAGGCTTTCGACGCGGCCGACTTCCTGCGGGCGCTCCCTCTGGACGTCCTCGAGCTCGGCTGAATCACAGGATCGGCGTCTGTGTCCGCCACGGGTGTCTGCTTCCGTCCACCTGAAACTGCTCACCACCGTGTCTGCCCACACGCGAACTAGGCAAGACCGGGTCCTGTTCTGGGCCCAGTCGCTGACCATCGAACGTCCGCTCTGCCGATGAGGGCGCGCTTCTGATGGTCCGGGATACTCACAACGTGGTCCCGCATATCGAGGAAGAACGCAAGCGCAAAGCCCTGTTGGGTTCGGTGAATCGCGCCATGTCAGGCAACCTTCCACCTGTTGTCAGGGCGGTGTTCTGCAAGGACGAAAGCTCTCGTGTTTTCCTTCGGTTCGTCGTCGACGGCGAGATTTCAGATGACGACTGGGACTCGGTCTCCTGCATCGGAGCCGAAGTCATCGCAGATTTTTCTGCTCCCTATCTGATCGAGGAAAGCGTCGAGCGGCTGGATGCACCCTCACATGTAGCAAATCCGCCCGGATGGCTGCTCGCCTTCCGGCGCGACGAGCTCGGCGTCGAAGGTCGCTAGTGGTGCTGACACGTCAGCGCCAGTGCGGCACATACCGATCGCGTATTCCCGGTGACCAGCATCGACCCTGTTCTGTGATGGATTCGCACATCACAGGGGCGTGGGTGCTGGTTGGTCGCCGATCAGGTAGAGGTCGAATTCCGTGCTGCGGAACCGTCGGACGGCCTTGTAGCCTCACGGTGTGAGCGCAAATGGGGTGGGATCGGTTGTCGCATATGCGCAGACGCGATGGTCGAGATTCAGGAGGGTCGGCGCGCTTGCGGTCATCGGGCTGTATTTTGCTTCCCTGATCAGATTGGCTGTCAGCAAGGACTGGGACGACCTCCCGGCAGATCGGCTGTTCGGCCTGACCCTCTTCGTCGGTGGTCTGCTGGTCTTGGCAGACGGGCTGGACACGATGGCGGCAAACCGTCCGGCGAAACAACGGACAAAGCGTAGGAAGATTGCCGGGCTTGTCGTGGCCGGTTCGGTCCTGGCGGGTATCACCACGTCGCTCATCCGTACGGGGATGCCCTTGGGAGACCCAGTGGCACAGCTGTTTACGCAAACGGCGCTGATTGGATTGATGCTGTTGGTCATCGCGGATGTACCCGATCGGGATCGGCCTTTTCTCTAGCAACATCGGCCGGCCAACCAAGCTGTAGTCGGGTCGAAGGGTCGGGCACGCGGATGCCGACGTCACCGCGCGGACCTACGCGCGCTCTCGGGACGAAGCGCTGTGGGATGCCGTCCGGACTTCGGGTGAAGTTGAGTCATCGCGTGTCATCGCCCCCAGATGATCGCGCCGACGCGGCAGGAATCGAACCTGTAATCGTCCTCGGTATGCGCCGCAGGCGCCTGAGACCCGTTGGCTCGGCGGTGGTTGTGCTGGGTGGTGGTTGTGCGGGAGCTGCGGACATCAGCCACGTGCTCGGTCGCGGTAGCTCGAAGAATCGTTCGTCCGTCGAGAACGCGGGTCGTGGCAGGATGCGGCAGTGCGCATCGAACTGTTCGACCTGCTGTCTCGACGCGGCGAACCGATCGACCCGGTTCCGGTGCCCGAGAGCTACTTCGCCGAGTACAGCGGGCGGCTTCCGGAGCTCATGCTGGATCTGTGGAGGGAGATCGGATTCGGTGGGTTCAGTGACGGGCTGCTGTGGGTCTGCGACCCGCACTACTGGCAGCCGATCGCGGACGCGTGGCTGGCGAGCGTCGAGCTTCCGCAGCGGTATGCGGGAGATCAGATTCCGATCTTCCGGACCGCCTACGGCAAGATCTATTGCTTCCGCGCCGGGCTCGGGCAGAAGATCGAGATCAACCCGATCCTCTCCGGCGTCGGCCTCTTCGAGCCGGAGGCGCTGGCCGGGCAGCAATGGATCGATATGGGGATCACCGATGTCCTGAGCTTCCCGGACGGTCAGTTCCTCGTCGACGCCGACTACCCGGTGGAGGGCTACGACCTGCAGGAGGACATGTTCGCGCGGATCGTCGCGCGGATCGGACGCACCTCGCACGACACCGTCTACAGCTTCTCATCGCGGATCCAGGAGGGCGGCGATATTCGCGCCGAGTACGCGGTGCTCGCCGACGCCGCCACCGAACTGGCCGCGTTGCGCGCACTCCAGGAGCCGGAGCTGACTCTCGACTAGATCGCGGCGTCGATCCGTGGCTGGGTCATGCGGACGCCAGTGTGACAGCCAGGATCTACCTCCCAGTCACCGTCCGAAGCACTGGCCGCGGCTTCGAAGAGTTTGAGTGAGGCTGACAGTGCAGACGAGAAAGGCCCCCGACCGCTCGAATGCGGGTCGGGGGCCTTCTTCGTGTGTGCCCTCGGCAGGAATCGAACCTGCGGCCTTCTGCTCCGGAGGCAGACGCTCTATCCCCTGAGCTACGAGGGCGGGATAGGTGCCGGTCGCGGTGAGGCGATCGGGCAGCGACAGCGTATCGCATCGAGTGCGGTGCGCCAAAAACCGTGCCGGACCGGGGGATGGGCCGGTCCGGCCTCGGGGATCAGTTGAGGGGGAGGGGGGTGGCGTTGCGGGTGGCGAGCATGCTCGTCATCAGCTGGGATTCGCCCTCTTGGGTTTTCGACATGGTGGCCGCCAGGGTGCGGACCGCGGTGGTGTCGGCGTGCTCTGTGGCGTAGTCGAGCATCGGGACGCCACCCTGGTGGTGGCGCAGCATCAGTTGCAGGAACATCGTGTCGAGCGCGGGGCCGGTGGACTGGCGCAGCGCGGTCATCTCTTCCTGGCTCGCCATGCCGGGCATCTGCTGCATCGGGCCTGACATCGCGGGTTCGGCCGCGCTGCCGCCGTGGTGGCCTGCACTGCCGTGGTCGTCGGTCATCCAGCCCATGTAGCCGTCCACGTTCTGGTTGGACTCGCCCCACAGCTGCAACCAGGCCTGCATGCGGCCGATCTGATTCTGCTGGGTGGTCAGGATGTCGTAGGCGAGGCGGCGTACGTCGTTGTCGGTCGAGGCGATCAGCGCCACGCCTGCCATGTCGACGGCCTGGGCGTGATGGGCCGACATGTCCTGACTGAAACCGATGTCGACCGCGCTGGGCTCGGGTTCGGCGTTCTTCTCCAGCGGCATCCGCAACAGCACGCCCGCCACCGCGCCGAGCAGCAGCAGCCCGATCGCGCCGAGGACGAGCACCGCCCCGGCCGGGCGACGCGCGCTCGACTCGGGTGCGGTGTCGTCGGATTCGACCGCGTTTTCCTCTGTGCTCACTACTGACCCGAGGGCAGGCCGCCCGGCATCGGGATGTTCGGCAGGCCGGGGATGCCCGAGCCGGTGCCGCCGCCGCCGAGTTCGGTCGCGTCGGGGGTCAGGCCCTTGCCGTCCATCGGCACCGCTTCCGGACCGTAGGGCGAGGAGTCGAACGGGGGCGGGTTGTTCGCGTCGAAGATCGGGTTCGAGCAGCTCGCGCCGACCTCGGGGTAGGCGTAGGGGTTCTCGCGCAGTGCGGAGATGAACTGCTTGATCCGCGCGTCGTCGGGGTTGTCCAGCTTGAGCTGGTGGCCCCACGACTGCAGCGAGATCGCCGAGTCGAGACCCGGGTACGGCGACATCAGCGAGTACTGACGGCCCTTGACGAAGTTCGACAGCTTCTCGACGCCGGCCGCGTCGACCTTGTCGGGGTTGTACGCGATCCAGACCGCACCGTGCTCGAGCGAGTGCACCGCGTTCTCCATGCGGATCGGCTTGGCGTACACCGTGCCCGTGCAATTCGCCCAGGCGCCGTCGTGCGGGCCGCCGAAAGCGGGGGTCTTGTCGTAGGCCACGCGCTGGCTGGCGGTCACGTGCAGACCGGCCGGGTACTCCGCCTTCACGACGCCGTCGATCTTCGCCGACGGGTCCTGGTTCTCCTTGGAGGGCACCCATTCCTTGAGATCGGTCTGGGCTTCCCGGATCGCGGCCTGGTCCATGTACTTGGGCACCAGGCTGTAGGCCAGCAGGCCGATCAGCGCGACGATGGCGAGGCCCGCGCCGAGCAGGGCCCATGGGGTGTCCCGCTTCTTACCCGGAAGGTTGCCCTTACGGGTCTTGCGGGACGGAGACGACTTCCCCGCGGCCCGCACGGCCTTGGCTGATGTGGCGCTGGTCCTGCTAGGCATCGCTCGTTGTGCTCTTTCGACGTGTGGATCGGTGGGTTCGTGGCGGGCGGTCGTGGTTGCAAGGGGCCCAGCCAATAGGATAGAGACTCGTGACTCCAGCTGACCTTGCAGATCTCCTTCGTACCACCGCGGCGAAGGTGCTTGTCGAACGCGGACTGGACTCGTCGGTCCTGCCCGAGCAGGTCACAGTGGAGCGTCCGCGCAACCCCGAACACGGCGACTATGCCACGAATGTAGCGATGCAGGTGGCCAAGCGGGTCGGAACCAACCCCCGCGAGCTGGCCGGTTGGCTGGCCGAGGCGCTCTCGGCGACCGAGGGTATCGATGTGGCCGAGATCGCCGGACCCGGATTCCTCAACATTCGCCTCGCCGCTTCGGCGCAGGGTGCGATCGTGAGCCAGATCCTGGCCGCGGGGGAGATCTACGGCACCGGGTTCGCGCTGGCAGGCACCAAGATCAACCTCGAATTCGTCTCGGCGAACCCGACCGGGCCGGTGCACCTGGGCGGCACCCGCTGGGCCGCCGTCGGTGATGCGCTGGGTCGCATCCTTGCAGCTCAGGGCGCTGACGTGACGCGCGAGTACTACTTCAACGACCACGGCGCGCAGATCGACCGCTTCGCGAAGAGTCTGGTCGCGGCCGCGCTGGGCGAGCCGACCCCCGAGGACGGCTACGCGGGGGAGTACATCTCCGAGATCAGCGCGGGCATCGTGGCCGCGCATCCCGAGGTGCTCACCCTGCCCGCCGACGAGCGTCACGAGGTATTCCGCAGCGAGGGCGTGCAGCAGATGTTCGCCCAGATCCGGGCGGATCTGCACGAGTTCGGCACCGATTTCGACGTGTACTTCAACGAGAGCGAACTGTTCGCCTCCGGAGCCGTCGAACAGGCCGTCGAGCAGCTCAAGAACTCCGGCAACCTGTACGAGAAGGACGGTGCGTGGTGGATCGCCAGCACCGAGTACGGCGACGACAAGGACCGCGTCGTCCTCAAGAGCGACGGCAACGCCGCCTACATCGCCGGTGACATCGCCTACTTCCAGAACAAGCGTGGCCGCGGCTTCGACCTGGCCATCTACATGCTCGGCGCCGACCACCACGGCTACATCGGCCGGCTGAAGGCCGCCGCGGCCGCGTTCGGTGACAACCCCGACACCGTCGAGGTGCTGATCGGCCAGATGGTGAACCTGGTGCGCGACGGCGTCGCCGTGAAGATGAGCAAGCGCGCGGGCACCGTGGTGACCCTCAACGACCTGGTCGAGCAGATCGGCGTCGACGCGTCGCGCTACTCGCTGGTGCGTTCCTCGGTGAACTCGAGCATCGACATCGACCTCGACCTGTGGACCAAGGCGAGCAGCGAGAACCCGGTCTACTACGTGCAGTACGCGCACTCACGGACCAACAGCATCATCGGCAACGCCGCGAAGTATCCCGAATTCGCTTCGGTGGCACCGGATTTCGCGCTGATGACGTCCGGTCGCGAAGGCGACCTGATTCGCACCCTGGGCGACTTCCCGCGCGTGGTCGCCACCGCCGCCGACACCCGCGAACCCCACCGCATCGCCCGCTACCTCGAAGAACTGGCCGGTGTCTACCACCCGTTCCAGTCCGACGACGACATGCGCGTGCTCCCCAAGGGCGACGAAGCCGTCACTGCGCTCAACGCGGCCCGGCTCGAACTGGTCAAGGCGACCCGTCAGGTGCTGGCCAACGGCCTCGCCCTGCTCGGCGTGAGCGCACCGGAGCGCATGTGAACACCGGCAAGCTTTTCAGGAAGGACGCACCGAGATGAGTGCACACCCGGCCGGTCCCCGGCACGCAGAGATCCCGCACGCACCGAGTCTGGCCGAGCGCCCGACCGATCCGAGGGAGATGATCGACCTCCCCGCGAACGTCTGGCCGCGCAATGCCTCGCGCGCTGACGACGGGGTGGTCCGGCTGGCCGGCGTGCCCGTCACCGAGCTCGCCGAGCAGTACGGCACGCCGCTGTTCGTGATCGACGAGGACGATTTCCGCTCGCGCTGCCGCGACATGGTGGCCGCGTTCGGGGCGAACGCCCGCGTGCACTACGCCTCCAAGGCGTTCCTGTGTGGCGAGATCGCGCGCTGGATCCGTGACGAGGGTCTTTCCCTCGACGTGTGCTCCGGCGGCGAGCTCGCGGTCGCGCTGAACGCCGGTTTCCCGGCCGAGCGCATCGCGCTGCACGGCAACAACAAGTCGGTGCCCGAGCTGGAAGCGGCCGTGGCGTCGGGTGTCGGGCACGTGGTCGTCGACTCGCTCTACGAGATCGAGCGGCTCGAAGCGGTCGCCGGCGCGGCGGGCGTGGTGCAGGACGTGCTGGTCCGCGTCACCGTCGGCGTCGAGGCGCACACCCACGAGTACATCTCCACCGCGCACGAGGACCAGAAGTTCGGCTTCTCGATCGCCGGCGGCGACGCCATGGAAGCGCTCGCGCGCGTCTTCGAGGCCGACAACCTGCGTCTGGTCGGTCTGCACAGCCATATCGGCTCGCAGATCTTCGAACTCGACGGCTTCGAGATCGCCGCGCGCCGCATGCTCGGCCTGTTGCGCGAGGCCATCGACAAGTTCGGCATCGACCGCACCGCCCAGATCTCGACTCTGGATCTCGGCGGCGGCCTCGGTATTTCCTACCTGCCGAGCGACAACCCGCCCCCGCTGGGCGAATTCGCCACCAATCTGCGCGCCCTGGTCGCCGCCGAGGCCGCCCGCGCCGGGCTGCCGGAGCCGACCATCGCCGTGGAGCCGGGCCGCGCCATCGCGGGTCCGGGCACTGTCACCCTGTACGAGGTCGGCACCATCAAGGATGTCGAACTCGATGGTGGCGCGCGCCGTCGCTACGTGAGCGTGGACGGCGGGATGAGCGACAATATCCGTCCCGCGCTGTACCAGGCAGACTACGATTGCCGTCTGGTCTCGCGCTCGTCGGACGCCCATGCGGTCGTTGCTCGCGTGGTCGGAAAGCATTGCGAGAGTGGCGATATCGTCATTCGTGACACCTGGATGCCCGCCGACGCGGCCCCCGGTGACCTGGTGGCCGTTGCCGCGACCGGTGCGTACTGCTATTCGATGTCGAGCCGCTACAACCTGCTCACCAGGCCCGCCGTGGTCGCGGTGCGTGACGGTGCGTCTCGACTGATTCTGCGCCGGGAAACGGTGGCGGACCTGCTCAGCCTGGAGGTGGAAGAATGAACGGCACCAAAGATGCGGGGCGTCCGCTCGGCGTAGCCGTGCTCGGGATGGGCACTGTCGGTACCGAGGTAGTTCGCGTGCTGCGCGATCACGCCGATGACCTGCGTTCGCGCGTCGGAGCACCGCTCGTGCTGCGTGGTGTCGCCGTGCGCGACATCAGCAAGGACCGCGGCCTGCCCGCCGAACTGCTCACCACCGATGCCGCCGCGCTCGTCGCCCGCGACGATGTCGACCTCGTGGTCGAGGTCATGGGCGGTATCGACCCCGCCCGCAAGCTGATCGGCGACGCGCTCAACGCGGGCAAGTCCGTCGTCACCGCCAACAAGGCGCTGCTGGCCGACTACACCGGTGAACTCGCCGCCGCCGCTGAAGGCAGCCGCGCCGACCTGTACTTCGAGGCGGCGGTGGCCGGTGCGATCCCGGTGGTCCGGCCGCTGATCCAGTCACTGTCGGGTGACCGGGTGAACAAGGTCGTCGGCATCGTCAACGGCACCACCAACTTCATCCTCTCCGCGATGGACGAGACCGGCGCCGCCTACGACGACGTGCTCGCCGAGGCCACCGCGCTCGGCTACGCCGAAGCCGACCCCACCGCCGACGTCGAGGGCTACGACGCCGCCGCCAAGGCCGCGATCCTGGCCTCGCTGGCGTTCCACACCCGGGTGACCGCGGCGGATGTCTACCGCGAGGGCATCTCCAAGATCACCGCCGAAGACCTTGAGACCGCGTCGGCCGTCGGCTGCACGGTGAAGCTGCTCGCCATCTGCGAGCGCGTCTCGGCCGGGCCGGGCGAGCCGACGCTGGAACAGGGCGGCAAGGATCGCGTCTCGGTGCGCGTCTACCCGGCGCTCATCCCGCGCAAGCACCCGCTGGCCTCGGTCAACGGCGCGTTCAACGCGGTGGTCGTCGAAGCCGACAACGCCGGTCGCCTGATGTTCTACGGGCAGGGCGCCGGTGGCGCCCCCACCGCGTCGGCCGTGCTCGGCGACCTGGTGATGGCCGCGCGCAACAAGTTCTACGGTGGTCGGGCACCCGGCGAATCGGTTTATGCTGAGCTGCCGATCGCGCCGATCGGTGACACCCCCACCCGCTATCACGTGAACCTGCAGGTGGAGGATCGTCCCGGCGTGCTCGCCGCGGTCGCCGACACCTTCGCCCAGCACGGGGTGAGCATCTCCACCGTGCGTCAGCAGGGCCACGGCGACGGCGCCCGACTCGTGGTCGTCACCCACCATGCGGTGGAGTCGTCGCTGGCAGATACTGTCGCCGTATTGGCGGACATGGAATCCGTCACCGCTGTGACCAGCGTTCTCAGACTGGAAGGCACAGAAGAATGAGCTCCACCGGCATCGCCCCCCAGACCGGCGTGCACTCGCGCTGGCCCGGTCTGATCGCTGCCTACCGCGACCGCTTGGCCGGTGCGGCCGACTGGGAGCCGGTGACCCTGTTCGAGGGCGGTACCCCGCTGGTCCCCGCGCCGCACCTGTCCGCGCTCACCGGGTGCGAGGTGTACCTCAAGGTCGAAGGTGCCAACCCGACGGGTTCGTTCAAGGACCGCGGCATGACCATGGCGATGACCGACGCCAAGTACCGCGGTCAGAAGGCCGTGCTCTGCGCGTCGACCGGCAACACCTCGGCTTCGGCCGCGGCGTACGCCACCCGCGCCGGCATGGAGTGCGCGGTGCTGATCCCGCAGGGCAAGATCGCGATGGGCAAGCTGGCCCAGGCCGTGATGCTCGGCGCCAAGATCATCCAGGTCGAGGGCAACTTCGACGACTGTCTCGAGTTGGCGCGCAAGGTGACCGCGGAATTTCCGCAGGTCGGCCTGGTGAACTCGGTGAACCCGGCGCGTATCGAAGGCCAGAAGACCGCCTCGTTCGAGATCTGCGACGTGCTCGGCAAGGCGCCCGATGTGCACGTGCTGCCGGTCGGCAACGCGGGCAACATCACCGCCTACTGGCGTGGATACCGCGAATACCACGCCGACGGCATCACCTCGGTGCTGCCGCGCATGCTCGGCGTGCAGGCCGCCGGTGCTGCGCCGCTGGTCAACGGTGCGCCGGTGAAAGACCCGGAGACCATCGCGACCGCCATCCGGATCGGCGCCCCGGCGTCGTGGAACGGTGCGATGGAGGCCAAGGAGCAGTCCGGCGGCGCCTTCCGCGCGGCCACCGACGACGAGATCCTGGCCGCCTACCGCCTCGTCGCCGCGAAAGAGGGCGTCTTCGTCGAGCCCGCGTCGGCCGCGAGCGTGGCCGGTCTGCTGGCCGCGCGCAAGGAAGGCTGGCTGGATTCGGGCCTGACCGTGGTGTGCACGGTGACCGGCAACGGTCTCAAGGACCCCGACAACGCGCTGGCCGGAATGCCCGAGGTCAAGCCCATCGCGGTCGACCCGGTCGCGATCGCCCGCGAACTCGAGCTGGCCTGAGTTGACCGCACCCGAGCCCACGCTGATGACAGCGACGCTGCCCGCCGGTCTCGAAGTGACCGTGCGCGTTCCCGCCTCCACGGCCAATCTCGGTCCCGGATTCGATTGTCTCGGAATGGCATTGGGCATCTACGACGAAATCGTGGTGCGCACTACCGAATCGGGACTCGACATCCGCGTCGAGGGTGAAGGCGCCGACGACGTGCCATGGGGCCCAACCCATCTGGTGGTCCGCGCGATCGAGCGTGGACTGGAGTCGCTGGGTGTGTGGGCCGACGGTCTCGACGTGGTGTGCCGCAACGTGATTCCGCACTCGCGTGGGCTCGGTTCCAGCGCGTCGGCCGTGGTCGGTGGACTGGCCGCGGGCGCCGGGCTGGCCGCGAAGTTCGACCCCGCGCTGCGGATGGACGACGACCGGCTGGTGCAGCTCGCCTCGGAGTTCGAGGGCCACCCCGACAATGCCGCTGCCAGCGTGCTCGGGGCAATCGTGGTGTCGTGGACCGAAACCGATGCCGCGCAGACCCGCGCCTACCGGGCCGTGCGCCTCACCCCGGCGTCGGCTCTTCGTCCGGTGGTGCTGATCCCGCAGGAACGCTCCTCCACGGCGCACACCCGCGGGCTGCTGCCCGAGCAGGTGCCCCATGGCGACGCGGCGTTCAACGTCAGCCGGGCGGCGCTGGCCGTCGTCGCGCTGACCGACCGCCCCGATCTGCTGATGTCGGCCACCGCCGACCGGTTGCACCAGACCCAGCGTGCACCCGCGCTACCACTCACCACGAAGTGGATCGAGCTGCTGCGCGCTGCGGGAATCGCGGCGACGGTTTCGGGCGCCGGGCCGACGATTCTCGCGCTGACCACCGAAGAATTCCCCGATGACCTGCGCAAACAGGCCGAATCGGACGGTTTGCGCGTGGTCGAGCCAGGCATCGCTTCCGGAGTATCGATCGACTGACGGCGTGCCTGCCTTGCCGTTGTTCGCAATAGGCAGCTATTCTGAGCAAGTCCGTACATCGTGCGCATCAGACGCCGGTGCTTCATCAGGGCAATCGCTCCCCTCACCACTGTCTTCTGGTGGCGAAGGCCTCCGGTCCTCCCGCGGCGGGTAGTACGGCACAGGCGTCGAACATGGACGCATAATCCGAGCTCGGCATATGTTGCCGGGTCTACGGAACGGAACCCTCGAATCAGCACACGGCATTCGAGGGAAGGAAAGGACTTCCGTGACAGAAACGGACCTGCTCGCGACACCCGGGGTGGATTCCAACCCTACGAACTCGGGCAGCCGCGAAAGTGAATCCGGACAGATTTCGAAAATGAGCGAACAAACCGACGTCGCACGATCGGGGCTGACTGGAATGCTGTTGCCGCAGTTGCGCGCACTGGCGGGGGAGCTCGGTATCCGAGGTACCTCCGGAATGCGTAAGGGCGATCTCATCGCCGCTATCAAGGAAAATCAATCCGGAGCGCCGGCCAAGGGTGACAAGCCCGCCGCCGTGACGGCCGCCGCGCCTGCCGCGAACGAAGCGCCTGCCAAGAGCGAAGCGCCCGCCAAGACCGAAGCGCCCGCCAAGAGCGAAGCGCCCGCCAAGAGCGAAGCGCCCGCGAAGGCGGACAAGTCCGCCAAGGCCGAGAAGCAGGCCGCGCCCGCCGAGAAGCCGGCTCCCGCCGAGGTCAAGGCCACCGAGGTCAAGACCGTCGAGGCGCAGGCCGAACCGGCCGCGACCGAGCAGGTCAAGACCGATGCCCCCGCCGACGCAGGCGAGGAGTCCGGTCGCGACGGTGGTCAGCGTGGTCGTGGCAGGCAGCGCCGTGGGCGCGACCAGGCCCGTTCCGGTGGTGGCGACAATGCTCCCGCTGAGAACCGCGCCCCTGCCGAGAACCGCGCCGAGGAGACCAAGCAGGCCGATAAGGCCGAGGGCGGCGACCAGGGCGACCGCCGACGCGATCGTGGCGACCGCAACGGTGCCGAGCGCAACGAGCGCAACGGCAACGATCGTGGCGGCAACGACCGTGGCGAGCGCGCCGGTGGCGACCGTAATCAGAACGAGCGCAACCAGAACCAGAGCCAGAACGGCAACACCGGCGGTAATCGCGGTCCCCGCGACGACCGTGGTGGCGACGACGAGGAAGGCGGCCGCGGTCGCCGGGGTCGTCGATTCCGCGAGCGTCGTCGTGGTCGTGACCGCGACGGTGGTCCCGTCGGCGGTGGCCAGACCGAGGCCCGCGATTACGACATCCGCGAGGACGACGTCCTGCAGCCGGTCGCCGGCATTCTCGATGTCCTCGACAACTACGCGTTCGTGCGGACCTCCGGCTACCTCGCCGGCCCCAACGACGTGTACGTGTCGATGAACCTGGTCCGCAAGAACGGCCTGCGCCGCGGTGACGCGATCACCGGTGCGGTGCGTGCCCCGCGCGACGGCGAGCAGAACAACCAGCGACAGAAGTTCGACCCGCTGGTTCGCCTGGACACCGTGAACGGTGGCGAGCTCGAAGCAGCGCGTCGTCGTCCGGACTTCCAGAAGCTCACCCCGCTGTACCCGAACGAGCGCCTGCGCCTGGAAACCGCGCAGAACAAGCTCACCACGCGCGTGATCGACCTGATCATGCCGATCGGTAAGGGTCAGCGCGCGCTGATCGTGTCCCCGCCCAAGGCGGGTAAGACCACGATCATGCAGGACATCGCGAACGCGATCGCGATCAACAACCCCGAGTGCTACCTCATGGTGGTCCTGGTCGACGAACGTCCCGAAGAGGTCACCGATATGCAGCGTTCGGTGAAGGGTGAGGTCATCGCCTCCACCTTCGACCGCCCGCCGGGTGACCACACCTCCGTCGCCGAGCTCGCCATCGAGCGTGCCAAGCGTCTGGTGGAAATGGGCAAAGACGTTGTGGTGCTGCTCGATTCGATCACTCGATTGGGTCGTGCGTACAACAACTCCTCGCCTGCGTCGGGCCGCATCCTCTCCGGTGGTGTCGACTCGACCGCGCTGTACCCGCCGAAGCGTTTCCTCGGCGCGGCACGCAACATCGAGAACGGCGGCTCGCTCACCATCATCGCCACGGCGATGGTGGAGACCGGTTCCACCGGCGACACGGTGATCTTCGAAGAGTTCAAGGGCACCGGCAACGCCGAGCTCAAGCTCGACCGCAAGATCGCCGAGCGGCGCGTGTTCCCCGCGGTGGACATCAACCCGTCGAGCACCCGCCACGACGAGCTGCTGCTCTCGCCCGACGAGATGGCTGTCGTGCACAAGCTGCGGCGCGTGCTGTCGGGTCTGGACTCGCACCAGGCGATCGATCTGTTGATGGATCGTCTGCGCAAGTCCAAGAACAACCTCGAGTTCTTGATGACGGTCTCCAAGACCGCACCGAGCGCTCTCGACGAGTGATCGTCTAGAACCGCAGGCCAGGGCCCCGCTTCGGCGGGGCCCTTGCTGTCTTCCGGGAACAAACCGGAGGTGGGGGGTGTTCTGAGTGAGTGCGGCCTGATCTGGCATACTGGACCGCTGTGTGTCTGCGAGTTCTCGCAGACTCCCGCCTAGTCGGTTCCGGTTCACGTACTCCACTCCATGGAGCTACGACCCGGCGACCATTATCGAGAGGACGCCCATGAAGGCAGGAATCCACCCCACGTATGTCGACACCACCGTTGTGTGTGGTTGCGGCAACACCTTCCAGACTCGCTCCACCAAGGAGTCCGGCCAGATCTCGGTCGAGGTCTGCTCGCAGTGCCACCCGTTCTACACGGGCAAGCAGAAGATCCTCGACACCGGCGGCCGCGTGGCTCGCTTCGAGGCTCGCTACGGCAAGCGCGCGGGTGCCAAGAAGGCCGAAGACGCCTCCTAGTTACCTCCCCCGACGCCCGGTACTGCTCACGCAGGCCGGGCGTTGTTGGTTGGCGGCGCGGGCGCCGCGGGTTCTCGGCCTTTCGGCCTCGATCTTCCCTCCCTCCGGGTACTCCTTCGTCGCACCCTCCGGTCAGTCCAGATCGAGGCGGCCGAGAAACGGCCTTCGGCCTGAGAGACATCCCGGGTCTTCCCTTCCAGTAGGAGCTCAACGCATGGCCGATCAGACGGCCCCTTCCGCCATCGATGACGTGCTAGCCGAGTACTCGGGTCTCGAGGCTCAGCTCGCCGATCCGTCGTTGCACAACGACGCGGGTGCGGCGCGACGGGTGGGTAAGCGGTTCGCCGAGTTGGCGCCGGTGATGAGCACCTATCGCAAGCTCGAGACCGTGCGCGACGATCTGGAGGCCGCCCGTGAGCTGGCCTCCGACGACGCCTCGTTCGCCGCCGAGGTGCCGGGGCTGGAGACACAGCTGGTGGAGCTGGAACAGGCTCTCGCCGACCTGCTCGCCCCGCGCGACCCGCACGACGGGGACGACGTGGTGCTCGAGGTGAAGTCCGGCGAAGGCGGCGAGGAATCCGCGCTGTTCGCGGCGGATCTGGCCCGCATGTACATCCGCTACGCCGAGCGGCACGGGTGGAAGGTCGAGACGCTCGACGTCACCTATTCCGACCTGGGCGGATACAAGGACGCGACGCTGTCGATCAAGAGCAAGGACGCCGCGCGCGACGGGGTGTGGTCGCGATTCAAGTTCGAGGGCGGGGTGCACCGGGTGCAGCGCGTGCCGGTGACCGAATCGCAGGGCCGCATCCATACTTCTGCCGCGGGCGTGCTGATCTACCCCGAGCCCGACGAGGTCGAGCAGGTGCAGATCGACGAGACCGACCTGCGCATCGATGTCTACCGGTCTTCCGGCAAGGGCGGCCAGGGCGTCAACACCACCGACTCCGCGGTCCGCATCACCCACCTGCCGTCGGGCATCGTGGTGACCTGCCAGAACGAACGCTCGCAGTTGCAGAACAAGGCGCGCGCCATGCAGGTGCTCGCCGCCCGGCTGCAAGCGCTGGCCGAGGAGCAGGCCGACCAGGAAGCCGCGGCCGGTCGCGCCAGCCAGATCCGTACGGTCGACCGCTCCGAGCGGATCCGTACCTACAACTTCCCGGAGAACCGGATCGCCGACCACCGCATCGGGTTCAAGTCGCACAATCTGGATGCCGTCCTCGACGGTGACCTCGACCCGCTGCTCGACGCGCTCGGCAAAGCCGACCGCGACGCGCGAATGGCTGCCGAGTAATCGACGTGAACGGTTCGGCGGCGCCGGCCCGCGTAACCACCGGCCGCGTGATCGGGCCGAACGGCCACATCGGCGGTCGGCGCCCGAACGTGACCCATCGTGCGCCCGAGTGCGCGGGGTGATCCAGTGAGCGAACGTCTCCGGTTGCGACCGCTGATCGTCGAGGCCGCCGCACGGCTGGCCGAGGTCGGCGTCGGTTCGCCCATGCCCGACGCGGAGAATCTGGCCGCCCACGTGCTCGGCACCGAGCGCATGCGGCTGGCGCTGATCCCGCTGATCGAGCCAGAGGTCGCCGACCGGTACCGAGCGTTGATCGAGCAGCGGGCCGCGCGAATTCCCTTGCAGCACTTGACCGGAACGGCCGCGATGGGCGAGATCGATCTCGCTGTTGGCCCCGGTGTGTTCGTCCCGCGCCCGGAAACCGAACTGCTGTTCGCGTGGGCGCTGGCCTACCTGGAGACCCTCCCGCACGACCACGCGCCGGTTGTCGTCGACCTGTGCACCGGCTCGGGCGCGCTGGCGCTGGCCATCGCGCACGCCCGCCCCGACGCCGAGGTGCACGCCGTCGAACTCGACCCCGACGCCCTCACCTGGGCCCGGCGCAACGCCGACACCCGCATCGCCGAGGGGGACACCCCGATCACCCTGCACGCCGACGATGTCACCGACCCGACCGTGCTCACCTCGCTGACGGGCCGCGTCGACCTGGTGATCTCCAACCCGCCCTACATCCCCGAAGCCGCGATCCTCGACCCCGAGGTGGCCGACCACGACCCGCACCGCGCCCTGTTCGGCGGGCCGGACGGTCTCGATGTCATTCGAGCGATGGTTCCCACCATCGCCCGCCTGTTACGCGCCGAGGGCGCCACCGGCATAGAACACGACGACACCAACGGCGGGGGAGTAGCGGCGCTGCTGGCGGCTGCCGATTTCACCGACATCGTCGAACACACCGACCTCGCGGACAAGCCCCGCTTCGTCGTCGCCCGCAGCCCCGGCACCCCCTGACCGAGACCGATCCGGCTGCCGGAGGGCCGGTGCGGCATCTCGCAGGCAGTCCGCCGCTGCCGTAGCAAACTCTGACCAACCACCCAATTGCCGGGCTGTCCTAGGAACCCGGCCGTCGCCCGGGTGTCCAGCACACTTCGAGCAGCGGATCGCCAGGTATGCCGAAAAGTCCCCCGGCGCTCGGCCGTCAGCCTGGGAGTTAGACTCTTGCGCGCACCAACGACCGGAATTTTTCGCGGAGAGGCGGAGACGCTGTGAGTACCGTCTATGACTGTGCCGAAGCCGATTCGCGTGCGGCGGGCATTACCGCCGCCACCAGCGCGTTGAAGTCCGGTCGACTGGTCGTGATGCCGACCGACACGCTCTACGGCCTCGCCGCCGACGCGTTCGACTCCGCCGCGGTGAGTGATCTGCTGGCTGCCAAGCGGCGTGGGCGGGATATGCCGGTGCCGGTGCTCGTCGGGTCGTGGCACACGATCGATGGGCTGGTGTTCTCGGTGCGGCCGCAGGCGCGGGACTTGATTCGCGCGTTCTGGCCCGGTGCGCTGAGCCTTGTCGTGCAGGCGGCGCCCTCGCTGGCGTGGGATCTCGGTGATACCCGGGGCACGGTGATGCTGCGGATGCCGTTGCATCCGGTCGCACTCGAACTGTTGCGTGAGGTCGGGCCGCTGGCCGTGTCCAGCGCCAACGTCTCGGGGCAGCCGCCCGCGACCACCGCCGCGCAGGCGCGTGAGCAGTTGGGTTCACTGGCGAGTGTGTATCTCGACGGTGGTCCGGCCGAGCACGCCGTGGCCTCGACGATCGTCGATCTCACCGCGGATCAGCCGCGGGTGTTGCGGGAGGGTGCTGTGTCGGTGGCCGATATCGCGGAGGTGCTCGGGATGGTGCCGGAAGCCCTGATCAGCTCCGCGCAGCGGTGATCGCACGCCGCTGATGAGCTCAGTCGTTCCCCTGCGCGAGCTACTGCTCGTGCTGCTCGTCTCGGCCACGGTGACCTTCCTGGCCACCGGTGGTGTCCGGGTGCTCGCTATCGCATTCGGCGCGGTGGCGGTGCCACGTGAGCGCGATGTGCACGTGAAGCCGGTGCCGCGAATGGGCGGTGTCGGCATGTACGTCGGCGTCGTCGCCGCGGTGTTGTTCGCACACCAATTGCCCGCGCTGCGAAGAGGTTTCGACTACGCCCCGGATATCCCGGCGGTGCTGGTCGCCGCGACGATCATCGTGGTCGTCGGCATCGTCGACGACCGGTGGGGCCTGGACGCGCTCACCAAGTTCGTCGGCCAGATCACCGCGGCCGGCGTCATGGCCGTGATGGGTCTGAGCTGGTACGTGATCTACAACCCGTTCAACGACACCACCGTCGTGCTCGACGCGTTGCAGGGCGGTTTGGTCACCGTCGGCATCACCGTCACCCTCGTGAATGCGATGAACTTCGTCGACGGATTGGACGGCTTGGCCGCCGGCCTCGGTTTGATCTGTGCGACCGCGGTTTTCGTGTTCTCCATCGGTTTGCTCTACGACCAGGGCGGTTCGGTCGACACCTATCCGCCCGCGTTGCTGGCCGCCGCGCTGGCGGGCGCCTGTCTCGGATTTCTGCCGCACAATTTCTCGCCCGCCCGAATATTCATGGGCGATACCGGCTCGATGATGATCGGTTTGATCCTGGCCGCGGTATCCACCGGCGCCTCCGGTCGAATTCCGCTGCAGGGTTACGGCCCGCGCGACATTGTCGGTTTGCTGTCACCGCTGTTGCTGGTCGGCGCGGTGATGTTCATTCCGGTGCTCGATCTGTTGCTGGCGATCGTGCGCCGGGTGCGCGCGGGCGTGAGTTTCTCCACACCGGACAAAATGCATCTACACCACCGATTGCTCCAGATCGGACATTCGCACCGTCGCGTGGTCTTGCTGATTTATTTATGGGTCGGCGTACTCGCGTTCGGCGCGGTGGGGACTTCCTTGATGGATAGACGCCTCGTTGTCCTGCTGGTGGCAGGTGGATTGGTGTTCGCGCTGGTAGTGACCGCGATCCCATCGGTGCGTAGGTCGGAGTCGACGCAGCACTGAGTTCGGCGCGCAAGGTAAAGTCCGGGCCGTGAGCTTTACACCCGAAACCGTGCCAGGCCCTGACGCTCCTCTGCGCGCCGCGCTGCGCTACGGCCTGATCGGCCTCGGCGTGCTCGTGGTCGTCTCCGTGGCGATCGCCTCCGCGGTGGCCGGGACGGCCGGGCTGTGGGGCGCGCTGCTCGGCGCCGCGATCGGTGGTGGGTTCATCCTCACCACGGTCGTCGCGGTGCTGCTGGGCGCGAAGCTGCCGCCCACCATGGCCGGTGCGGTGATGCTGGTCAGCTGGGTCGGGAAGATGCTGGTGGCGCTGCTGGTCATCGTCGTGCTCAACCAGTTCGACTTCTACAGCAGGCCCGCGCTGTTCTTTACGGTGGTAGGAGCCCTGCTGATCGTTCTCGGCGCGGAGACGTACGGCGTTGTGAGCCAGAAGGTTCCGTACGTCACGACACGCGCGGGAGACAGCGAAACGGCTTCCGAGCAGGAATAATCCCACCCAGCTACACACTGTCGTAGATAGCTTGGTAAAGTGTTGGTAAGCAAGCACCCAAGCTAGAGGCTCGGCCCGACAAACTCGGGGCATTGCCTCGAGTTACCAGGGGGGATCCTGACGATCCCACCCGGTGCCGCTATGCTTACTGCCGATCCGGGTGGAATGTGCCCGGTTGAAGCATGTCGACGATGTCGCCGACGCCCGAACAGAAGCCGATACGGGTTACACCGTACGAGCGGCTGTCGAATTTCGAGCCGACCAGAGTCGACCCCATTGATCGTCAATGTCCGATCGAACCGCGGGAATGACCGTCGTACCCGCGGCCCGAACACGGGAGAGAACGCTGAGCGTCATCACTTTGGCGGCGGGCGAGTTCCACGCGCCATCGCTGTCCGACTTCTTCCCTCCAGCAGTGCTGTTCGAGGGTACGCCGTTCGAACTCGATCGTCTGATGCTGGTCCGCCTGTTGATGACCGCCGTTGTGGTGATCGTGTTCGTGCTGGCTTTCCGCGCACCGAAGATCGTGCCGCGCGGCCTGCAGAACGTGATGGAAGCCGGTGTGGTTTTCGTCAAGGAGCAGATCGCCGACGAAGTACTCGGTAAGGAAAACGGTAAGAAGTTCCTGCCGCTACTGGCGACGATCTTCTTCACGGTTCTGTTCCTGAACTTCTCCGGTGTGATTCCAGGATTGAACATCTCGTCCAATGCGCGCATCGGCATGCCGCTGGTCTTGGCCGCGATCGTGTACATCACGTACAACTTCGTCGGTATCCGGAAGTACGGGTTCTTCTCCTACATCCGCCACAGCATCGTCGTTCCCGACGTGCCGATCGCGCTGCACGTGCTGCTGATCCCGATCGAGTTCATCTCGACCTTCATCCTGCGCCCGTTCACGCTCACCGTGCGACTCATGGCCAACATGCTGGCCGGCCACATCATGCTGGTGCTGTTCTTCAGCGCGACCTGGTTCTTCCTGTTCGACGCCACCGCGTGGATGAAGGTCTTCTCGCCGTTCTCGCTGCTCGCGGGCATCGGGTTCACGCTGTTCGAGCTGCTGGTCATCGCGCTGCAGGCGTACGTCTTCGCCCTGCTGGCCGCTGTGTACATCGGCGAAGCGCAGCACGCTGCCGACCACTGACCTGACTGAAACAACTACCGGAAACCTGCTACACACGCCGACCGGCGGGTGAGCAACAGAAAGGGAAAGATTCATGAGCCTCGCTTACCTGGCCCAGGAAGCCGCGACCACCGAGAGCACCTTCAAGGGCTTCGGCGCCATCGGCTACGGTCTGGCCGCGATCGGCCCCGGCATCGGCGTGGGTATCGTCGTCGGTAAGGCCATCGAGGGCATCGCTCGCCAGCCCGAGCTGTCCGGCCAGATCCGTACCACCATGTTCCTCGGTATCGCGTTCACCGAGGCCCTGGCGCTGATCGGCCTCGTCGCCGGCTTCATCTTCTGATTCCGATGCGCGAACTCATCACGCTCGCAGCTGAGGGTGGAGAGGATGTGAATCCTCTCGTTCCCGAAACGTACGACATCGTCTGGTCGATCGTCTGCGTCGTCATCATCGGCGTGCTCTTCTGGAAATACGTGATCCCGCGTGTGACCAAGACACTCGAAGAGCGCACGGACAAGATCGAAGGCGGTATCGCCAGGGCCGAAGCAGCCCAGGTCGAGGCGCAGCACACGCTGGAGCAGTACCAGCAGCAGCTCGCCGACGCCCGGCTCGAGGCCGCGCGCATCCGTGAGGAAGCACGCACCCAGGGTCAGCAGATCCTCGCGCAGATGCGCACGGATGCCCAGGCCGAAAGCGACCGCATCGTCGCCGCCGGTCACTCCCAGCTGGAAGCCCAGCGCCAGCAGATCCTGACGGAGCTGCGTTCCGAGGTCGGCCGTACGGCCGTCGACCTGGCCGAGAAGATCATCGGTCAGTCGGTTTCGGACGAAGCCAAGCAGGCGGCGTCGATCGACAAGTTCCTCAGCGAACTCGACGACACCGACGCCATCGGGGTCGGAAGGTAGCGACGCGAAAGTGAGAAGCATGTACGCAGCGAGCCGCGAGGCCAGTACCCGGTCTCGCGAGGCGCTTCGGGTCGCTCTGACCGGAAGCGAAACTGTTGCGGCCACAACGGGGTCGGAACTGTTCGCCGTTGTCGCCGTGCTGGACGACCAGCGTTCGCTGCGTGTGGCGCTCGCGGACGCCTCGGTGCCGGGTTCGGCGCGCGCTGAACTCAGTGAGCGGGTCTTCGGCGGCAAGGTCAGCATTGCCACGCAGGCAGTGCTGACCACCGCGGTGGCACAGAACTGGTCACGCACCCGCGATCTGGTCGACACCCTGGTGCTGCTCGGGCAGGAGGCTCTGCTGGAGTCGGCCGCCGTCGGTGGCCGGCAGGACGCGGTGGAGGACGAGCTGTTCCGGCTCGGACGCATCGTCGCCGACAACCCGCAGCTGGAGCAGGCCCTCTCCGATCACGGCAAGCCCGCCTCGGCGCGGCGCGAACTGATCGAGCGGCTGCTCACGGGCAAGGTCGAGCCGGTCACCCTGGCGCTGGCCGAGCAGGCGGTGACCCGCCTGCGGTCCAACAACATCGGCGTCGCCCTCGACGCCCTGTCCGATCTGGCGGCGGCCCGTCGTGACCAGATCGTCGCCCACGCGCACTCGGCGGTCGAGCTGACCGATCAGCAGAAGGCGAAGCTGTCGGCTTCCCTGCAGCGGATCTACGGCAAGGCGGTCACCGTGCACGTGCAGGTCGACCCGACGCTGCTGAGCGGCGTCGTCGTCCGCGTCGGAGACGACGTGATCGACGGCAGCGCCACCGGCCGACTGGAGAAGCTGCGTCGGGCACTGTCCTGAAAAGGGCGCTCAACGCAGTATTTTTCCGACCCCCGACATTCGAGACCACAGCGAGAGCAGGAACAACATGGCGGAGCTGACGATCTCCTCCGACGAGATCCGTAGCGCGATCGAGAGCTACACCCAGAGCTACACCCCGGAAACCTCCATCGAAGAAGTCGGCGTCGTGACCGATACCGGCGACGGTATCGCGCACGTCAGCGGCCTGCCTTCGGCGATGGCCAACGAGCTGCTCGAGTTCCCCGGTGGGGTACTCGGCGTCGCGCTGAACCTCGAGGACACCAACATCGGTGCCGTCATTCTCGGCGAGTACGCCTCGCTGGAAGAGGGCCAGCAGGTCCGTCGCACCGGCGACGTGCTCTCGGTCCCGGTGGGTGACAAGTTCCTCGGTCGCGTCGTCAACCCGCTCGGCCAGCCGATCGACGGCCTGGGCGAGATCGAGTCCGACGAGCGCCGCGTGCTGGAGCTGCAGGCCGCGTCCGTGCTGGAGCGTCAGCCGGTCGAAGAGCCGCTGGCCACCGGTATCACCGCGATCGACGCGCTGACGGCCATCGGCCGCGGCCAGCGTCAGCTGATCATCGGCGACCGCAAGACGGGCAAGACCGCCGTCGCGATCGACGCGATCCTGAACCAGAAGGCGAACTGGGAGACCGGCGACGCCGACAAGCAGGTTCGCTGCATCTACGTCGCGATCGGTCAGAAGGGCTCCACCATCGCGGGCGTCAAGACCGCGCTCGAGGAGCACGGCGCGATGGAGTACACCACCATCGTCGCGGCCCCGGCCTCCGACTCCGCCGGCTTCAAGTGGCTGGCTCCGTACACCGGTTCGGCCATCGGCCAGCACTGGATGTACCAGGGCAAGCACGTCCTCATCGTGTTCGACGACCTGACCAAGCAGGCCGAGGCGTACCGCGCCATCTCGCTGCTGCTGCGTCGTCCGCCGGGCCGCGAGGCGTACCCCGGTGACGTCTTCTACCTGCACTCCCGTCTGCTGGAGCGTTGCGCGAAGCTGTCCGACGAGATGGGCGCGGGCTCGATGACCGGTCTGCCGATCATCGAGACCAAGGCCAACGACGTCTCGGCGTTCATCCCGACCAACGTCATCTCCATCACCGACGGCCAGGTCTTCCTCGAGTCCGACCTGTTCAACAAGGGCGTCCGCCCGGCGATCAACGTCGGTACCTCGGTCTCCCGTGTCGGTGGCGCCGCCCAGACCAAGGCCATGAAGAAGGTCGCCGGTTCGCTGCGTCTGGAAATGGCGCAGTACCGCGAGCTGGAGGCGTTCTCCGCCTTCGCCTCCGACCTCGATGCCGCGTCGCTGGCGCAGCTCGAGCGTGGCGCCCGCTGGGTCGAGCTGCTCAAGCAGGACCAGTACTCCCCGGTCTCGGTCGAGGATCAGGTCGTCTCGATCTTCCTGGTCGACGCCGGCTACTACGAGTCGGTGCCCGTCGCCGACGTGCGTCGCTTCACCAACGAGCTGCTGGAGTACCTGCACGGTGCCACCCAGTCCTCGTTCGACGCGCTCGAGGGTGGCAAGAAGCCGCTCGCCGGCGAGGCCGCCGACGCGATCAAGGCCGAAACCGACAAGTTCAAGCAGGGCTTCCTCGATTCGGACGGCAATCGCATCGTGAACGAGGCTGCCGCAGGCGAGCTGGACCACGAAGAGGTCGAGTCGCTGTCGGTCACTCGCAAGCACGTCGACAAGTAAGCCGGGTCATGATGTCGGCAATTTCCGATCTGGCGAATGAAGGGAGTGTGAACCGCTAGTGGCAAGTTTGCGCGAATTGCGCTCCCGCATTCGTGGTGTGAATTCGATCAAGAAGATCACCAAGGCTCAGGAACTGATCGCGACCTCGCGAATTTCCAAGGCCCAGGCCAGGGTTGCGGCTGCCAAGCCGTACGCCGAGGAGATCACCAAGGTCCTCGGCGAACTGGCGAGCGCTTCGAAGAACCTGTCGCACCCGCTGCTGACCGAGCGTGCCAACGCTCGTCGGGCCGCTGTCCTGGTGATCACCAGTGACAGCGGTATGTGCGGTGGCTACAACTCGAACGTGCTCAAGCGTGCCGAGGAGCTCATGACCTCGCTGCGTGGCGACGGCAAGGAACCCGTTCTGTACGTGATGGGCAGTAAGGGCATCACGTACTACAAGTTCCGCAACCGTCCGTTCCAGGCATCGTGGGCAGGCTTCTCCCAGCAGCCCAAGTACACCGACGCGTCGGCCGCGTGCAAGCACCTGGTCGAGGCCTTCATGGCCGGCTCCGACGGCGAGGTCGCCTCGCTCGACGAAACCGGAACCATCGAGGGTGTCGACGAGCTGCACATCGTGTACACCAAGTTCGTGTCGATGCTGACCCAGAACCCGGAGGTGCGCCGTCTGGCGCCGATCCAGGTCAGCTACGTCGACGAGAACTACGAGCTCGGTGACGACATGATGTCGGACTCGCCGAACGCGGTGGCCACGGCACAGTACGAGTTCGAGCCGGACGCCGATGTGCTGCTCGGGGCTCTGCTGCCCAAGTACATCAACACGCGTATCTACGCATCGTTGCTCGAGGCAGCGGCATCCGAGTCCGCGGCTCGGCGCACCGCAATGAAGGCGGCGACCGATAACGCCAACGAGCTGGCCAATGTGCTCCAGCGCGAGGCGAACTCGGTGCGTCAGGCCCAGATCACGCAGGAAATCAGCGAAATCGTCGGCGGCGTCAACGCGCTGGCGTCGAGCTCGGACCGCGACTAAGTAGCGCAGGAAGAGAACCAATCTAATGACCGCAGCTGTCACTCAGGACAACGCGAAGAAGGCGGGCGAAACCGCTGGTCGCGTCGTCCGTGTCATCGGCCCCGTCGTGGACGTCGAGTTCCCGCGTGGCGCCATTCCCGAGCTGTTCAACGCTCTGAACTCCGACATCGAGCTCCCGTCGGTAGCCAAGACCCTCACCCTCGAGGTCGCTCAGCACCTCGGCGACAACATCGTGCGCACCATCTCGATGCAGCCGACCGACGGCCTGGTCCGTGGCGCGACTGTCACCGACACCGGCAAGCCGATCTCGGTGCCCGTCGGCGACATCGTCAAGGGCCACGTGTTCAACGCCCTCGGTGACTGCCTCGACACCCCCGGCCTCGGCCGGGACGGCGAGCAGTGGGGCATCCACCGTCAGCCGCCGAGCTTCGACCAGCTCGAGGGCAAGACCGAGATCCTCGAGACCGGCGTCAAGGTCATCGACCTGCTGACCCCGTACGTCAAGGGCGGCAAGATCGGTCTGTTCGGTGGTGCCGGTGTCGGCAAGACCGTTCTGATCCAGGAGATGATCACCCGTATCGCTCGCGAGTTCTCCGGCACCTCGGTGTTCGCGGGCGTCGGTGAGCGTACTCGTGAGGGCACCGACCTCCGTCTGGAAATGGAAGAGATGGGCGTCCTTCCGGACACCGCCCTCGTCTTCGGCCAGATGGACGAGCCGCCGGGCACGCGTATGCGCGTGGCCCTGTCGGCGCTGACCATGGCGGAGTACTTCCGCGATGTCCAGCACCAGGACGTGCTGCTCTTCATCGACAACATCTTCCGTTTCACCCAGGCCGGTTCCGAGGTCTCGACCCTGCTGGGTCGCATGCCTTCGGCCGTGGGTTACCAGCCGACGCTGGCGGACGAGATGGGTCAGCTCCAGGAGCGCATCACCTCGACCAAGGGTCGCTCGATCACCTCGCTGCAGGCGATCTACGTCCCCGCCGACGACTACACCGACCCGGCGCCGGCGACCACCTTCGCCCACCTGGATGCGACGACCGAGCTTTCGCGCCCGATCTCGCAGAAGGGCATCTACCCGGCCGTCGACCCGCTGACCTCGACCTCTCGTATCCTCGAGGCTTCGATCGTCGGCGAGCGCCACTTCCGGGTTGCCAACGAGGTCAAGCGGATCCTGCAGAAGTACAAGGAACTGCAGGACATCATCGCGATCCTCGGCATGGACGAGCTCTCCGAAGAGGACAAGGTCCTCGTCGGTCGCGCCCGTCGCCTGGAGAAGTTCCTCGGTCAGAACTTCATCGTCGCCGAGAAGTTCACCGGCCAGGTCGGCTCGGTCGTTCCGCTGGAACAGACCATCGACGACTTCGACCGTGTCTGCAAGGGCGAGTTCGACCACTACCCGGAGCAGGCGTTCAACTCCTGCGGTGGTCTCGACGACGTCGAGGCAGCCGCGAAGAAGATCCTCGGGAAGTAGTCCACTATGGCGGAGATGACAGTTGATCTCGTAGCTGTCGAGCGCAAGATCTGGTCCGGCCAGGCTTCGTTCGTCAGCGCGCAGACCACCGAAGGTCAGATCGGCATCATGGCAGGCCACGAGCCGCTGCTCGGTCAGCTCGTCGAGGGCGGCACGGTCTCCATCGTGTCGACCGACGGCGAGCGGATCGTCGCGGCGGTGCACGGCGGCTTCTTCTCGGTCACCGCCGACACCGTGCGTGTGCTGGCCGAGTCCGCGGATCTCGCGGGTGAGGTCGACGTCGACGCGGCGCGCAAGGTGCTCTCCGACGCGAGCGCCACCGAAGTGGAGCTGCGCGCGGCGCAGGGCCAGGTGCGCGCGGTCGAAGCGACCGTGACCGACTGATCGCAGTAGAACAACGCTCTGCCGGCGAGGAACTTCGGTTCCGCGCCGGCAGAGTTGTTTGCGCAGCGTTTTCGTGGGGATGAACGATCCGGCCGGAGCGCCCCGTGGCGGTCGTGATTGAATGGGGGAGCGGGGGTTTTGTGACACCGGCAAGAACGAAAGGGCGTACAGCATTGCAAACCGGGATGGTTCTCCTGATCATTCTGGTGCTGACGCTCGTGTTCGTAGCCGGTGCGTCGACATATCGCCTGGTGATGTTGCGCCGAGGGGGCACGGCCGCGCTACTACGCGCACTGCCCGCGCGCGGCGGTCACGGCTGGCGGCACGGGCTCATTCGCTACGACGAGGACTGCCTCGTCTTCTTCAAACTGACCAGCTTGAAATTCGGTCCTGACTCCACAGTGCATCGGCAGGGTCTCGAGATCGTCGAGCGTCGAGCGCCGCAGGGCGACGAATTCGACATCATGAGCGATGACATCGTGGTGGTAGCCGTCACCGATCCGCAGAGCAGTTTCGAGCTAGCGCTCGACCGCGGTTCGATGGCGGCTTTTCTGTCCTGGGTGGAGTCGCGACCGTCCGATCGCGCCCGCCGTACTCGTGGAGGCCCATCGTGAGCGTGCATCTGACCCGTATCTACACCCGTACGGGTGACGACGGCACGACCGGTCTCAGCGACTTCTCGCGCGTCGCCAAGAACGATCCACGACTGATCGCCTACGCCGACTGCGACGAAGCCAATGCCGCACTCGGTGTCGCCGTCGCCCTCGGTGCGCCCGAACCCGCTGTGCTGACGGTGCTGCGCCAGATCCAGAACGATCTGTTCGACGCGGGCGCCGACCTGTCCACCCCGGTTGTCGCCGAACCGAAGTACCCGCCGCTGCGCATCACCCAGCCCTATATCGACCGGCTCGAGAAGTGGTGCGACGAGTTCAACGACGGTCTGGCACCGCTGAATTCGTTCATTCTGCCCGGCGGCACGCCGTTGGCTGCGTTGTTGCACACAGCCCGCACCGTGGTGCGACGCGCCGAGCGATCCGCGTGGTCGGCCGTCGAAACGCATCCTGACGACACCAGTGTGCTGCCCGCGAAATACCTGAATCGACTCTCGGACCTGCTGTTCATCCTCAGCCGCGCCACCAATCCTTCCGGCGACGTGTTGTGGCAGCCCGGCGGCGGGCTGCCACGCTGAAAGCGACTCTCCGACGCGGAGAATCGGTCGGTTTCTTGTTCTTTCGTGGCAGGGGGGCGTGTCGTCGCGTGACGGTCGATAAGCTGGCGTGGTGAGCGAACGGTTTCTGGTCTCCGGCGGCAATCGACTCGTCGGCGAGGTCGCGGTCGGCGGCGCGAAGAACAGCGTGCTGAAGCTGATGGCTGCCTCGTTGCTGGCCGAGGGCACGACCACCATCACCAACTGCCCCGACATCCTCGATGTCCCCTTGATGGCGGAGGTGCTGCGCGGCCTCGGCTGCGACGTGACGATCTCCGACGACGTCGGCGGTGACAACTCGGTGGTAACCATCGATACCCCCGCCGAACCCAAGTACCACGCGGATTTCCCCGCGGTAACCCAGTTCCGCGCTTCGGTGTGTGTGCTCGGTCCGCTGATGGCGCGCTGCAAACGCGCCGTGGTGGCGCTGCCGGGTGGTGACGCCATCGGTTCGCGCCCTCTCGATATGCACCAGGCAGGGCTGCGTCTGCTCGGTGCGACCAGTGCGATCGAGCACGGTTGCGTCGTGGCGTCGGCCGAACAGCTGCAGGGCGCGCGGATCCGCCTCGACTTCCCGTCGGTGGGCGCGACCGAGAACATCCTGATGGCCGCGGTCCTGGCCGAGGGGGAGACGGTCATCGACAACGCCGCGCGCGAGCCCGACATCGTCGACCTGTGCACCATGCTCGTCCAGATGGGTGCGCAGATCGACGGTGCCGGTTCCTCCGTGCTCACCGTGCAGGGCGTCAAGAGCCTCTCGCCGACCACACACCGGGTGATCGGTGACCGCATCGTCGCCGCCACCTGGGGCATCGCCGCCGCGATGACCACCGGCGACGTCCGTGTCACCGGGGTCAACCCCAAGCACCTCGCCTTGGTGCTGGACAAGCTGCGCTCGGCCGGTGCGCGAATCTCCTACGAGCCCAACGGCTTCCGGGTCGTACAGGCCGAACGTCCGCGTGCGGTGAACTTCGCGACGCTGCCGTTCCCCGGTTTTCCGACCGACCTGCAACCGATGGCCATCGGCTTGGCCGCCATCGCCGACGGCACCTCGATGATCACCGAGAACGTCTTCGAGGCACGGTTCCGTTTCGTGGAGGAGATGATCCGGCTGGGCTCCGACGCCAGGACCGACGGTCACCATGCGGTGGTCCGTGGGATCCCGCGCCTGTCGAGTGCGCCGGTCTGGTCATCCGACATCCGCGCGGGAGCGGGCCTGGTCCTGGCCGGCCTCGTCGCCGATGGCGTCACCGAAGTGCACGACGTCTATCACATCGACCGCGGTTACCCGAGGTTCGTCGAGCAGATGCAGGCGCTCGGGGGACAGGTCGAACGGGTCGATGCGCCGAAATATGGCCTCTGACCAGCCGATTTGACTTCGTGTTTGTCGGCACGTAACTTTATTCGAGTCAGAGCGACACGGACACCGACTCAGCCGCCCAGCGGCCGGGACACGAGGTAGTACGATGAGCGCCTGACTGATTGCGTGTTCAGTGCGACTGGGATCGGATTTGCTTCCGGCTGGTTGTCTGAGCTAAGTTTGAACCCTTGCCTCACCGAAACCCCGACGACATGTTGTGGGTAGAAGTGTGTGCGTGTGTTCTTTGAGAACTCAATAGTGTGTCGATGAATGTCAGTGCCAATAATTATTATTGGTTCCAATCTTTCATGTACCCCCCGGTCGTGGGAGGTTGGACATTGAACAACAGCGAACTTTTTTGCTGGTGTTCGCATTTGCTAGGTTTTCGGACTCTAGTTAGATATTTCTGATTTGCTCCTTCGGGAGTGAGTTGAGAGTCTTCAACGGAGAGTTTGATTCTGGCTCAGGACGAACGCTAGCGGCGTGCTTAACACATGCAAGTCGAGCGGTAAGGCCCTTCGGGGTACACGAGCGGCGAACGGGTGAGTAACACGTGGGTGATCTACCTTGCACTTCGGGATAAGCCTGGGAAACTGGGTCTAATACCGGATATGACCTGAGGTTGCATGACTTCGGGTGGAAAGATTTATCGGTGCGAGATGGGCCCGCGGCCTATCAGCTTGTTGGTGAGGTAACGGCTCACCAAGGCGACGACGGGTAGCCGACCTGAGAGGGTGACCGGCCACACTGGGACTGAGACACGGCCCAGACTCCTACGGGAGGCAGCAGTGGGGAATATTGCACAATGGGCGCAAGCCTGATGCAGCGACGCCGCGTGCGGGATGACGGCCTTCGGGTTGTAAACCGCTTTTGACAGGGACGAAGCGCAAGTGACTGTACCTGTAGAATAAGGACCGGCCAACTACGTGCCAGCAGCCGCGGTAATACGTAGGGTCCGAGCGTTGTCCGGAATTACTGGGCGTAAAGAGCTTGTAGGCGGTTCGTCGCGTCGTTTGTGAAAACTTGGGGCTCAACCTTAAGCTTGCAGGCGATACGGGCGGACTAGAGTACTTCAGGGGAGACTGGAATTCCTGGTGTAGCGGTGAAATGCGCAGATATCAGGAGGAACACCGGTGGCGAAGGCGGGTCTCTGGGAAGTAACTGACGCTGAGAAGCGAAAGCATGGGTAGCAAACAGGATTAGATACCCTGGTAGTCCATGCCGTAAACGGTGGGTACTAGGTGTGGGGCTCCTTCCACGGACTCCGTGCCGTAGCTAACGCATTAAGTACCCCGCCTGGGGAGTACGGCCGCAAGGCTAAAACTCAAAGAAATTGACGGGGGCCCGCACAAGCGGCGGAGCATGTGGATTAATTCGATGCAACGCGAAGAACCTTACCTGGGTTTGACATACACCGGAAACCTGCAGAGATGTAGGCCCCCTTGTGGTCGGTGTACAGGTGGTGCATGGCTGTCGTCAGCTCGTGTCGTGAGATGTTGGGTTAAGTCCCGCAACGAGCGCAACCCTTATCTTATGTTGCCAGCGCGTAATGGCGGGGACTCGTGAGAGACTGCCGGGGTCAACTCGGAGGAAGGTGGGGACGACGTCAAGTCATCATGCCCCTTATGTCCAGGGCTTCACACATGCTACAATGGCCGGTACAGAGGGCTGCGATACCGCGAGGTGGAGCGAATCCCTTAAAGCCGGTCTCAGTTCGGATCGGGGTCTGCAACTCGACCCCGTGAAGTTGGAGTCGCTAGTAATCGCAGATCAGCAACGCTGCGGTGAATACGTTCCCGGGCCTTGTACACACCGCCCGTCACGTCATGAAAGTCGGTAACACCCGAAGCCGGTGGCCTAACCCTTGTGGAGGGAGCCGTCGAAGGTGGGATCGGCGATTGGGACGAAGTCGTAACAAGGTAGCCGTACCGGAAGGTGCGGCTGGATCACCTCCTTTCTAAGGAGCAATTCTCCAGTGAGTGTCTCGAAGAGTCGAGATCGCTGCTGGCAGAGACAGTTTCGGACCCATTCGTGGTCCGGCTGGAGCTCATGGGTGGAACGCTGACAACTTTCATCGCATACGGATGGTCCTCAGTGATCATTCGCGATGGGTATACCGACACACTATTGGGTCCTGAAAGAACACGCGAAGTGTTTTTTCATGGCAAAACAAACGATCTGGAGAGATCTTCCTAGATACCGCCGGCGGTAACGCCGAGTTGGTCCGGGTATGAGGTCACTTCGGGTGTGTTGTTTGAGAACTGCACAGTGGACGCGAGCATCTTTGTTAGTAAGTGTTTAAGAGCGTACGGTGGATGCCTTGGCACCAGGAGCCGATGAAGGACGTAGGAGGCTGCGATAAGCCTCGGGGAGCTGTCAACCGAGCTGAGATCCGAGGATTTCCGAATGGGGAAACCCAGCACGAGTGATGTCGTGTTACCCGCATCTGAATATATAGGGTGTGTGGAGGGAACGTGGGGAAGTGAAACATCTCAGTACCCACAGGAAGAGAAAACAACAGTGATTCCGTGAGTAGTGGCGAGCGAAAGCGGATGAGGCTAAACCAGTTAGATGTGATAGACGGCAGTCGTTGTCTAGCTGGGGTAGTGGGAACATTCTTCTCTGATCTGCCGATCAGGGCAACAGTAAGAAACCAAGTGGTTAGTTGAAGTGGTCTGGAACGGCCTGCCATAGACGGTGATAGTCCGGTAAACGAAAACTTCTTGGCTGTTGTGGATGTCTCCCGAGTAGCAGCGGGCCCGTGAAATCTGCTGTGAATCTGCCGGGACCACCCGGTAAGCCTGAATACTCCCTGGTGACCGATAGCGGACTAGTACCGTGAGGGAAAGGTGAAAAGTACCCCGGGAGGGGAGTGAAATAGTACCTGAAACCGTGCGCTTACAATCCGTCAAAGCCTTCCATCTTCGGATGTGTGGGGTGATGGCGTGCCTTTTGAAGAATGAGCCTGCGAGTCATCGGTGTGTGGCGAGGTTAACCCGTCGAGGGGTAGCCGTAGCGAAAGCGAGTCTGAATAGGGCGAAACTTTAGTCGCACATTATGGACCCGAAGCGGAGTGATCTACCCATGGCCAGGGTGAAGCGACGGTAAGACGTCGTGGAGGCCCGAACCCACTTAGGTTGAAAACTGAGGGGATGAGCTGTGGGTAGGGGTGAAAGGCCAATCAAACTCCGTGATAGCTGGTTCTCCCCGAAATGCATTTAGGTGCAGCGTCACGTGTTTCACATCGGAGGTAGAGCTACTGGATGGCCTAGGGGGCCTACAAGCTTACCGAAGTCAGCCAAACTCCGAATGCCGGTGTGTGAGAGCGTGGCAGTGAGACTGCGGGGGATAAGCTTCGTAGTCGAGAGGGAAACAGCCCAGATCGCCGGCTAAGGCCCCTAAGCGTGTACTAAGTGGAAAAGGATGTGGGGTCGCTTAGACAACCAGGAGGTTGGCTTAGAAGCAGCCACCCTTGAAAGAGTGCGTAATAGCTCACTGGTCAAGTGATCCTGCGCCGACAATGTAGCGGGGCTCAAGTACACCGCCGAAGCCGCGGCATTTCAGCAATAGCCCGTCCAATCCTTTGGGGTTGGGCCAGGTGCTGGGATGGGTAGGGGAGCGTCCTGTGGCCGTGGAAGCAGCAGTGTGAACTAGCTGTGGAGGCCACGGGAGTGAGAATGCAGGCATGAGTAGCGAAAGACGAGTGAGAAACTCGTCCGCCGAATGACCAAGGGTTCCTGGGCCAGGTTAATCCGCCCAGGGTGAGTCGGGACCTAAGGCGAGGCCGACAGGCGTAGTCGATGGACAACGGGTTGATATTCCCGTACCCGTGTATCCGCGCCCAATGCTGAATCAGTGGTACTAACTGTCCAAATGTTGTCTTATCGAGCCTTCGGGCGAGAGGGATGACGGCTGCACAGGACCTTCGCTGTAGTAGGTAAGCGATGGGGTGACGCAGGAAGGTAGCTGGGCCAGGTGATGGAAGTCCTGGTGTAAGCCTGTAGGGCGTTGTGTAGGCAAATCCGCACAGCATATAGCCTGAGAGGTGATGCGTACCCGTTGAGGGGAATTCAGTGATCCTATGCTGCCGAGAAAAGCCTCTAGCGAGCTGGTACACGGCCCGTACCCCAAACCGACACAGGTGGTCAGGTAGAGAATACTAAGGCGATCGAGAGAACTGTGGTTAAGGAACTCGGCAAAATGCCCCCGTAACTTCGGGAGAAGGGGGACCACGCCCGGTGATAACCCTTGCGGTTGGAGCTGGGTGGGGTCGCAGAGACCAGAGAGAAGCGACTGTTTACTAAAAACACAGGTCCGTGCGAAGTCGTAAGACGATGTATACGGACTGACGCCTGCCCGGTGCCGGAAGGTTAAGAGGACCGGTTAGCGGATTTATCCGCGAAGCTGAGAATTTAAGCCCCGGTAAACGGCGGTGGTAACTATAACCATCCTAAGGTAGCGAAATTCCTTGTCGGGTAAGTTCCGACCTGCACGAATGGCGTAACGACTTCTCTGCTGTCTCAACCACAGACTCGGCGAAATTGCATTACGAGTAAAGATGCTCGTTACGCGCGGCAGGACGAAAAGACCCCGGGACCTTCACTATAGCTTGGTATTGGTGTTCGGTACGGTTTGTGTAGGATAGGTGGGAGACTGTGAAGCGGGCACGCTAGTGTTTGTGGAGTCGTCGTTGAAATACCACTCTGATCGTATTGGACTTCTAACCTCGGACCATGATCTGGTTCAGGGACAGTGCCTGGTGGGTAGTTTAACTGGGGCGGTTGCCTCCCAAAATGTAACGGAGGCGCCCAAAGGTTCCCTCAGCCTGGTTGGCAATCAGGTGTTGAGTGCAAGTGCACAAGGGAGCTTGACTGTGAGACTGACAGGTCGAGCAGGGACGAAAGTCGGGACTAGTGATCCGGCACCGGCAAGTGGAAGCGGTGTCGCTCAACGGATAAAAGGTACCCCGGGGATAACAGGCTGATCTTCCCCAAGAGTCCATATCGACGGGATGGTTTGGCACCTCGATGTCGGCTCGTCGCATCCTGGGGCTGGAGTAGGTCCCAAGGGTTGGGCTGTTCGCCCATTAAAGCGGCACGCGAGCTGGGTTTAGAACGTCGTGAGACAGTTCGGTCTCTATCCGCCGCGCGCGTAAGAAACTTGAGGAAGGCTGTCCCTAGTACGAGAGGACCGGGACGGACGAACCTCTGGTGTGCCAGTTGTTCCGCCAGGAGCACTGCTGGTTGGCTACGTTCGGAAGGGATAACCGCTGAAAGCATCTAAGCGGGAAGCCTGTTCCAAGATGAGGTTTCTCTCCCACTTGATGGGTTAAGGCCCCCTACAGACCATGGGGTTGATAGGCCAGAATTGGAAGCCAGGTAACTGGTGTAGGTGACTGGTACTAATAGGCCGAGGGCTTACTACAAAGGTGTTACGCGTCCACTGTGCGGTTTCTGAAACAACAGACACTGCAGCAAACCCCGTAGGGGGAGCGCTGTCTGGTTTCATAGAGTTACGGTAGTTATAGCGGTGGGGAAACGCCCGGTCCCATTCCGAACCCGGAAGCTAAGGCCACCTGCGCCGATGGTACTGCACTCGACAGGGTGTGGGAGAGTAGGACACTGCCGGAACATCATTGCGAAAGGCCCTCCAACTTCGGTTGGAGGGCCTTTTTGCGTTCCCAGGGCAGTCGCCTACAGTGCTTGGGTGCGCCTCGTCATTGCTCGTTGCCAGGTCGACTACGTCGGTCGACTGACCGCCCACCTCCCGATGGCTCGTCGGCTGTTGTTGATCAAGGCCGACGGGTCGGTGCTCGTGCACTCCGACGGCGGCTCCTACAAGCCGCTGAACTGGATGAGTCCGCCGTGCTGGCTGGTCGAACAGGACGTGCCGGACGCGATGCGTGCCGAGCTGCCCGACGGCGTCACGCCGCTGCGGGAGGGCCAGGAACCGGAGCCGGTGACCGCGAAGGCGCTGTGGGTGGTGACGAACAAGGCCGGCGAGGAACTGCGGATCACCATCGAGGAGATCGAGCACGATTCCTCACACGAGCTCGGCATCGATCCCGGCCTGGTGAAGGACGGCGTCGAAGCCCATCTGCAGGAGTTGCTCGCCGAGCACGTGACGAAGCTCGGGGAGGGGTACACCCTGGTGCGGCGCGAGTACATGACCGCGATCGGCCCGGTGGACCTGCTGTGCCGCGACGCCGACGGCGCCACGGTGGCGGTGGAGATCAAGCGGCGCGGTGACATCGACGGTGTCGAGCAGCTCACCCGCTACCTCGAGCTGCTCAACCGCGACCCGCTGCTGGCCCCGGTGGTCGGAGTGTTCGCGGCGCAGCAGATCAAGCCGCAGGCGAAGACGCTGGCCGAGTACCGTGGAATCCGCTGCCTCACGCTCGATTACGACGAGCTACGTGGCACGGAGAGCAACGTTTTCCGCCTCTTCTAGGAGGGAAGTGGGATGCCGCGACGTAAACCACGCACCGGACGTCCTACGGGCCCCGCACCGCTCGGTGACGTGTACGGCCGGACCGAGGACGGGCCGGGCGACGAAACCTATATCGTGCGAACGGTTCCCGGCGCCCGCGCGGTGAAGACCTATCGGTGCCCCGGCTGCGACCACGAGATCGCCGTCGGCGTCGCCCATATCGTCGCCTGGGCCGCCGAGGGCGGCGAGGACGACCGCAGACACTGGCACCAGGGTTGCTGGAACGGCCGACGCACCCGCGGCATCACCCGCCGCTGGTCCTGACCGACAGACAACGAAAACCGAAGGCCGCCTCGTCGATTCGAGGCGGCCTTCGGTTTTCCAGGTGAATGTCGTTACGAGTCCGACAGACTGATCAGTTGACGTCGGCGCTCTCGCGGTCCTCGTCGACGATGTCCTCGTCGGCGACCTCCGGGATGGCCTTGTTCTGGCGCGAGCTCGCAACGGACTTGTTGCCGTTGTTGTTGCTGATCGACTTGCGCTCGGGGGTGCCGTCGAGCAGTTCGCTCTCGCGGTTGACCGCGGCGAGCATGGCGGGCACGGAGTCGAGCTGACCGCGAATTCCGAGCAGCTGGGCGAGCACCCGGCCGCGCAGCACGCGCATCTCCTCGGCCAGTTCCTTCGCGTGCGCGATCTTGCGCTCGGAGGTCTGGGTGGCGGAGCTGATCAGGCGGTTGGACTCATCGGTCGCATCCTTGATCCGCTGGGCGGCCTCGGCGCGACTGGTGGCCTCGAGCTCCTCCATGGCACGGGTCAGCTTGGTGCGCCGATCGTTCATGGTGGCCTCGAAGTCCTGCTGGGTGGCCTTGCGCTTGGCCTCGGCCTCCTTGCCGAGACGTTCCACATCGGCCTGTGCGGCCTCGATGATCTTGGCGGACTCGGTGCGCGCGTTCGCGAGGGTCTGCTCGAACTCGATCTCGAGCGCCTCGCGCTTCTCCTTGGTCTCCGCGAGCAGCGACTCGTACTTGCCACGCATCTCGGTGGCCTGCTGCTCGGCGATCGACACCATCTCGGCGGCTTCGGCCTGCGCAAGCGCGCGGACCTCGGACGCTTCGTCCGAGGCCAGGCGCAGCATGCGCGAGATGCGGTCGGACATGCCTTCGGCGGTGGTCGGCGGCACGGAAAGCCGGTCGACCTCCTTGCGGAGCTCATCGATCTCGTCACGCGCATCTTCCAGCTGGCTGGCGAGATTGCGGGCCTGCGCGGCGGCAGCATCCCGGTCGGTGGCGGTGACGCGGAGCTCAGCGTCGAAGCGGTCGAAGTAGTTGCGCACCTCGTCTTGCGCATAACCCTTGCGCACAACGGTGAAGGGCAGTGCAACGAAGCGATTGCGATCGGACTCAGGTGACGACATGGCACACAAAATACAGCCTCGAGCGAGCCTATGGAGACTCGACCGTGATTGTGATCTCGCCGAGATTTACCGACAGTACCGCCGTACTAGTGCGTAACGTCCGGGTTCGGCTCCACGAGCTCGACCAGCACACCGCCAGCATCCTTCGGATGGATGAAATTGATGCGGGAATCGGCGGTCCCGTGACGGGGGGCTTCGTACAGCAAACGCACGCCGCGTCCGCGTAGGAAGTCCGAAACCGCTTCGATATCGGTGACCCGGTAGGCCAGCTGCTGCAGTCCGGGGCCGCTGCGGTCGATGAACTTGGCGATGGTCGACTCGGCGGTGAGCGGGGCAAGCAACTGTAGGGCGGTCGCGCGGTCCGCGGCGGCGGGGCACGACAGCATGGCCTCGACGACGCCCTGGGCCTCGTTCACCTCGCGGTGGGTCTCGACCATGCCGAGGTTGTCGGTGTACCAGGCCACGGCGATGTCGAGGTCGGGCACGGCGATGCCCACGTGGTCGACGGCGATGACGTAGTCGGCGGGGATGAAGTTCTCATTGGTCACCCTACGAAGCTAGCGCGGACCTGCGTGCCGGGCGCGGGCCGATACCGGTTACCGTGGAGTCCAACTCCTGTACGCGCGCGGTGCTGCCGTGTGCCTCCGGCGAGGTTCGACTCAATGAATGCGAGGCTTTCGTGACCACTTCTGTCATCGTGTCCGGTGCGCGTACCCCGGTCGGTCGGCTGCTCGGCGGTCTGAAGGGCTTCAAGGCCTCGGATCTGGCCGGTGTCGCGATCAAGGCCGCGCTCGAGAAGGGCGGCGTCGCGCCCGCGCAGGTCGACTACGTGATCCTGGGCCAGGTGCTGCAGGCCGGTGCGGGGCAGCTGCCCGCGCGTCAGGCCGCCATCGCCGCGGGTATCCCGATGGATGTGCCGTCGCTGCTGATCAACAAGGTCTGTCTGTCCGGCATCAACGCCATCGCGCTGGCCGATCAGCTGATCCGCGCGGGTGAGCACGAGATCGTGGTCGCCGGCGGCATGGAGTCGATGAGCCAGACCCCGCATCTGCTGCCCAAGAGCCGTGAGGGCTTCAAGTACGGCGACACCACCCTCGTCGACCACATGGCCTACGACGGCCTGCACGACGTGATCACCGATCAGGCCATGGGCCTGCTCACCGAGGATCGCAACGACCTCGACAAGGTGAGCCGCGAGGAGCAGGACGCGCTGGCCGCGGCCTCGCACCAGCGCGCTGCCGCCGCGTGGAAGAACGGGCTGTTCGAAGACGAGGTCGTGCCGGTCGCCGTGCCGCAGCGCAAGGGCGACCCGGTCTACGTCAGCGAGGACGAGGGCATTCGCGCCGACACCACCGTCGAGTCGTTGGGCAAGCTGCGTCCGGCCTTCCGCAAGGACGGCACCGTCACCGCGGGCACCGCCTCGCAGATCTCCGACGGCGCGGCCGCGGTGATCGTGATGAGCAAGGCCAAGGCCGAAGAGCTCGGGCTGGAGTGGATCGCCGAGATCGGCGCCGCGGGCCAGGTCGCCGGGCCGGATTCGACCCTGCAGGACCAGCCGGCCAACGCGATCCTCGCCGCGTGCGCGAAGGAGGGCATCACGCCCGCCGAGCTGGACCTCATCGAGATCAACGAGGCATTCGCGGCTGTCGGCGTGTCTTCGACCCGCAAGCTCGGCTTCGACCCGGAGAAGGTCAACGTCAACGGTGGCGCCATCGCCATCGGTCACCCGCTCGGCATGTCCGGTGCGCGCATCCTGCTGCACCTGGCGCTGGAGCTGAAGCGTCGCGGTGGCGGCGTCGGTGCCGCCGCGCTGTGCGGTGGCGGCGGTCAGGGCGACGCGCTGATCATCCGCGTACCCGCCTGATCCCGTTCGACCGAAAGCCCTGGTACTCCGCGTGGGTACCAGGGCTTTCATTGTGACCGGTCCAACTACGTGGTGTCGTAGATCATGCGGCACAATAGTGGGCATGGGTTTCTTCGATTTGCGGTCCACGGCCAGTCGGTTTCGGTTCTTCGCGGTGCTCGAGGCGCTGTCCTGGATCGGGCTGCTGACCGGTATGGCGTTCAAGTACCTGCCCGCCGAGGGCAACGAGATCGGCGTGAAGATCTTCGGACCGGTGCACGGCGCCATCTTCGTGCTGTTCGTGATCACGGCGCTGTTGACTTCGCGCGAACTGAACTGGAACTGGAAGACCACCGTGCTGGCACTGGCGTCGAGCATTCCGCCGCTGTTCACCGTGATCTTCGAGGTCTGGGCGGTGCGCACCGGTCAGCTCGGTGAGCTGAGCGCAAACGTGAGCAAGGGCTCCGCGGCTGCCGCTCCAACAGCTTCGTGACAAACTGGAAAGCGTGACTCGACCCGCTGCCCGCCGTCCTTCGCCCGCCGCTGCCGCCGCCATGTCCGGTGCGGTGGATCTGTCCGCGCTCAAGCAGCCGCCCGCCGCTCCCGGCGGCGCCGCTGCTGCTCCGGCCTCGGGAAACCACACGGTCACCGAGGCGGATTTCGAAGCCAAGGTGATTCGGCGCTCGACGCAGGTGCCCGTGGTGGTCGCGCTGTTCTCGCAGCGCAGCGCGGGCAGCGTCGAGCTGGTTCGCACGCTGGAGCGGTTCAACGCCGACGACGGTGGAGCCTGGGACCTGGCCGTGATCGAGGCCGAAGCCAATATGAACATCGTGCAGGCGCTGCGCGTGCAGGGCATTCCGACGGTGATCGCGGTGGCGGGCGGGCAGCCGCTGGCCGATTTCGAAGGCGCGCAGCCGGACCCGCAGGTGCGGCAGTGGCTCGACGCTGTGATGGACGCGACAGCGGGCAAGCTCGAGGGCGACCCCGACGCGGCTCCCGTCGAGCCCGAGATCGAGGACCCGCGCTTCGTCGACGCGGAGGACAAGCTGTCCGAAGGTGACTTCGCCGGCGCCGAGGCGGCCTACGAGGCGATCATCGCCGAGGAACCCGGCAACGAGGAAGCCAAGGCGGCCCTGCGCCAGCTGCGCTTCCTGACCAGGGCCCAGCAGCTCGACCCGGCCGTGGTCGCCACCGCCGACGCCGACCCGGCGAATCTGGACGCCGCGCTCGACGCCGCCGACATCGAGATGTTCGAGCAGCGACCCGAGGCGGCCTTCGATCGGATCATCGCGATCGTCAAGCGCACCGCGGGCGACGACCGCACCAGGGCCCGCACCCGCCTGCTCGAGCTGTTCGAGCTGTTCGATCCCGCCGAGCCCTTCGTGATCGCCGCCCGGCGCAAGCTCGCTGCCGCACTGTACTGACACCCACAGCCCAGCAGAGATTGCTTTTCGAAGCCGCCCCGGCCGAACATCGCCGGGGCGGCTTCGCCGCGTATGAGCGGTGCTACGGTCGAAATATGGCGTCCAAGAACGATATTCAGCATCGGATCGTCACCGCGTTGCAGCGGCGACTGAATCCGATACTGGGCAGACTGCCCGGTCAGCAGTTGCTGGAGACGATCGGGCGGGTGAGCGGGCAACCGCGGGTCACACCGATCGGTGGTCGGCGCGTCGGAAACGAGTTCTGGTTGGTCTCCGAGTTCGGGGATCGCTCGCAGTATGTGCGCAACATCAAGGCCGACAACAAGGTCAGGGTGCGCCTGCGCGGGCGCTGGTACGCGGGGACCGCCGTGTTGCTGCCCGGGGACGATCCACGGGCCAGGCTGCGGCAGTTGCCGCGCTACAACAGCACCGCGGTGCGGGCGTTCGGTACCGACCTGTTGACGATTCGGGTCGACCTGGATAGTTAAGCCGTCGAGGACAGCCAGAGGGCGCTGTGGGGTGCCATGGTGATGGTGGCCGAGGCGGGGTGGCCGTGGCTGGGGGTGTCGACGGCGGTGACGATGCCGAGATTGCCGATGCCGGAGCCCGCGTATTCGTGGGCGTCGGTGTTGAGGATCTCGTGCCAGGGGCCGGGGTGGGGCAGGCCGATGCGGTAGTTCTCGCGGAGGGAACCGGAGAAGTTGAAGACGGCCGCCACCGCGCTGCCGTCGGTGCCCCAGCGCAGGAAGGCGAAGACGTTGGCGGTGCTGTCGTCGGCTTCGATCCAGGAGTGACCGCCGGGGGTGGCGTCTTGCGTCCACAGGGCGGGGTGGGCGGTGTAGGTGCGGTTGAGGTCGGCCACCATGGTCGCAATGCCCTGGTGGAGTGGGTTTTCCAGTTCCTGCCAGTCCAGGCCGCGGTCGTTGTCCCATTCGCGGAACTGGCCGAATTCCTGGCCCATGAACAGCAGTTGTTTGCCGGGGTGGGCCCACATGTAGGCGAGCAGGGCGCGTACGCCGCTCGCCTTGGCGAAGTCGTCGCCGGGCATGCGGGTCCACAGCGTGCCTTTGCCGTGCACGACCTCGTCGTGGCTGATCGGCAACACATAGTTCTCGCTCCACGCGTACACCAGCGAGAACGTCATCTCGTTGTGGTGCCAGGAGCGGTGGATCGGGTCGCGACCCAGGTAGCCGAGGGTGTCGTGCATCCAGCCCATGTTCCACTTCATGGTGAAACCGAGGCCGCCGACGTCGGTGCCGCGGGTGACGCCGGGCCAGGTGGTGGACTCCTCGGCGATGGTGACCACGCCGGGATGGGCGCCGTGCACGGCGTCGTTGAGCTCCTGCAGGAAGTCGACCGCTTCCAGATTCTCCCGGCCGCCGTAGATATTCGGCTCCCAGCCGCCGTCGGGGCGGGAGTAGTCCAGGTACAGCATCGAGGCCACAGCATCGACGCGCAGGCCGTCGATGTGGAACTCCTCGATCCAGAAGGCGGCATTGGCGACCAGGAAGTTGCGGACCTCGTTGCGACCGAAGTCGAAAACGAAAGTGCCCCAGTCGAGTTGCTCGCCGCGGCGCGGGTCGGGGTGTTCGTAGAGCGGGGTGCCGTCGAAGCGGGCCAGTGCCCATTCGTCGCGCGGGAAGTGTGCGGGCACCCAGTCCAGGAGCACCCCGATGCCCGCGTTGTGCAGGTGGTCGACGAAGTAGCGGAAGTCGTCGGGGCTGCCGAAACGCGAGGTCGGGGCGTAATAGGAGGTGACCTGGTATCCCCACGAGCCGCCGAACGGGTGCTCGGCCACCGGCAGCAGTTCGACGTGGGTGAATCCGGTCGCGCGCAGGTAATCGGCCAGCTGATGGGCCAATTCGCGGTAGTCGAGGCCGGGTCGCCAGGAACCGAGGTGGATTTCGTAGGCGCTCATGGGGGAGCGGACCGCGTCGGTCTTCGCGCGTCGGTCGAGCCAGGCGCTGTCGGTCCACACGTGGTCGGCGCGGGTGACCACCGAGGCCGTCGCGGGCGGTACCTCGGTCGAAAAGGCAAGGGGATCCGCGTGATCGACGACACGACCGTCGGCGCCGTGGATCCGGTACTTGTAGCGCGTGCCCGGTCCGACGCCCGGCACGAACACCTCCCACACCCCGGAACTGCCCAAGGCGCGCATCGGCGCCGAGGTGCCGCTCCAGTGGTCGAAATCGCCGAAGACGGTGACCCCGCGAGCATTCGGGGCCCAGACGGCGAACGAGGTGCCGTCGACCTCGCCGTCGAGGGTGGTGTAGTGGCGCGGGTGCGCGCCGAGTACCTCCCAGAGGCGGGTGTGTCGGCCTTCGCCGATGAGGTGCAGGTCGAATTCGCCGACGGTGGGCAGGAAGCGGTAGCCGTCGGCGGAAACCACCGTCTGGCCGGCCGGGTATTCCGCGCGGACCCGGTAGTCGTCGATCTGCGGATACGGCAGGACCGCGTCGAAAATACCGTGGCCCAACGACTTCAGCCGATGCTCGGACTCGCCGACGAGCACCGTCACGGTGTCGGCGTGAGGGCGAAGGACCCGGACCGCGGTGCCGTCGGCATGGGGGTGTGCGCCCAGGACGGTATGCGGGTCGGGATGGGTGCCCGCGGCCAGCAGCAGCAGATCGCGGCGCTTCATCACAGTGTCTCGCGGTAGGCCAGCGGTGCGCGGGCGGCGGCGGGGACCGCGGGTAGCGCCAGGATGTGCGCGACCGCGCGCGCGGGGTCGAGTCGCACGAAATTCTGCTGGCCCCAGTGGTATTCCTCGCCGCTGATCTCGTCGAAGACCACCGGATGGTCGTGCCATTCGCGGCCGATCGCGGGGAGATCGAGCGAAATATGGCCCTGCTCGGCGGCATAGGGGTTCAGGTTCACGATGACCAGGACCGCGTCGCCGGTGACCGGATCGATCTTGGAGTAGGCGATCAGCGCGTCGTTGTCGATGTGATGGAAGTGGATGCAGCGCAACTGTTGCAGCGCGGGGTGATTGCGCCGGATCTCGTTGAGGCGGGTGAGCCACGGTTCCAGCGATTCACCGCGCTCGAGGGCGCCGGCGAAATCGCGGGGACGAAGTTCGTACTTCTCCGAATCGAGGTATTCCTCGCTGCCCTCGCGGACCGCCTCGTGTTCGAACAGTTCGAAACCGGAGTACACGCCCCAGGTGGGGGACAGGGTGGCCGCGAGCACGGCGCGGATGGCGAACATGCCGGGGCCGCCGTGCTGCAGGCTTTCGTGCAGGATGTCGGGGGTGTTCACGAACAGATTCGGTCGGGCTTCGTCGGCCTTGGCGGCGATCTCGTAGCCGAACTCGGTGAGTTCCCACTTGTGCACGCGCCAGGTGAAATACGTGTACGACTGGCTGAAGCCGCGCCGGGCAAGGCCGTAGAGGCGGGCCGGACGGGTGAACGCCTCGGACAGGAAGATCACGTCGGGGTCGGTGCGGCGCAGCTCCGTGATCAGCCACTCCCAGAAATCGGCGGGCTTGGTGTGCGGGTTGTCCACGCGGAAGATGGTGACGCCCAGCGAGATCCAGTGCCGGATCACCCGCAGGATCTCGGCGTACAGGCCGTCGGGGTCGTTGTCGAAGTTGACCGGGTAGATGTCCTGGTACTTCTTCGGGGGATTCTCGGCGTAGGCGATGGTGCCGTCGGGCAGGGTGGTGAACCACTCCGGGTGGGCGGCGACCCAGGGATGGTCGGGTGCGCATTGCAGGGCCAGGTCGATGGCGACATCCAGGCCGAGAGCTGTTGCCGTGGAGACGAATTCGGTGAAGTCGGCCTCGGTGCCGAGCAGCGGGTTCACGGCATCGTGTCCGCCGTCCGCCGAGCCGATGGCCCAGGGGGAGCCCACGTCGCCGGGCTCGGTGGTGAGGGTGTTGTTGCGGCCCTTGCGATTCACCACGCCGACCGGGTGGATCGGCGGGAGGTAGACGACGTCGAATCCCATGCCCGCGATCCGGGGGAGTTCACGCGCGGCCGTGGCGAAGGTGCCGTGAATCGGGTTGCCTTCGGCGTCGCGGCCGCCAGTGGAGCGGGGGAAGAATTCGTACCAGGAGCCGACCAGGGCGCGGCGGCGTTCGACCAGGACCGAGAACTGGGCGCCGCGGGTGACCATCTCGCGCAGCGGGGTGGCGCGCAGGATCTCGCTGATCTCCTCGGAGAACGCGGGGGCGACCCGGGCCGGGAGTTGTTCGTCGCTGCGCAGGGCGGTGGCGGCGGCGCGCAGGCGTTCGAACTGCTTCTTCGGGACGGCTTGGGCGGCCCGGTCGAACAGGATGGCGCCGGTCTCGAGGTCGTTGGCCAGGTCGGCGGCGGTCTGGCCGACGGACAACTTCGCTTCGACGGCCGAGCGCCAGGTGGCGACGGGATCGCTCCAGCCTTCGACGCGGTAGGTCCACAGACCGGGGGCGCTGGGGGTGAAGTGGGCGTTGAAGACGTCGGGTTGGTAGTCGGGGGCCATGCGGATGCGGGTGATCCGGGAGGAGCCGGGGGCTCGGACCGCCAGGGTGGCGGCTACCGCGTCGTGACCCTCGCGCCAGACGACGGCACGGACAGGAAACACCTCGCCGACTGCGGCTTTAGCCGGGCGGCCGCCGGGAATGGACGGGGCGATGTCATCGATGGCTATCCGGCCGGTCACTCGGCTAACTTACTGCATTTTTCCGGGTGGGGAGCGCCGGCGGACGGGGGTGCCCCGGGGTGGTTTCAGCGTGTATCGGCCGCTAGGCCCAGGCCGAGGGCCACCAGGACGGCGGCGAGGGCGCGTTCTACCCGCTGACGGATCGTGGCACGGCGCAGCCAGGCGCCTGCTCGGTCGGCGGCCAGGACCACGCCGACGCACCACGCGCCGTCGACGACGACCTGGATGGTGGCCAGGATGAACAGGGTGGGCAGGACGGGGCCTTCGTTCGGGAGGAACTGGGGCAGGATCGTCATGCCGAAGACCGCAGCCTTCGGGTTGGCGGCGATCGAGATCAGTGAGGCGCGGAAGGCGGCGGCGGGGGTGTTGCCGCCCGGGAGTTTCGCGGTGAGGGCGGCGCCGAAGTCGTCGCTGTGGCCGCGGGCGTGGCGCCAGGACTGGACGCCGAGCCAGATCAGGACGACGGCGCCGACGACATGCATGGTCGTGTTGAGCCAGCGGTTGGCGGCCAGCAGAATCGACAGCCCGGTGCCGCCTGCGAGCGTCCAGCCGAGAATGCCGATCTCGTTGCCGACGACCGCGGCCAAGCCGGCGCTGCGCCCGTCGCGAACCGATCGCTGCAGGAACAGTGCCGTCGCGGGCCCGGGTAGCGCGGCCAGGATGATGGCGGCGACCAGGAATTCGGGCAGGACATCGACCCAGTGCGGCATCGGTGCATCGTGGCACGCAGTGCCGGGGTATGGCGAACGGATTTCGTGGCGTCAGGCGCTGCGCAGGCCCGCGAGGAGGCGGTCGAGGGCGGCGATGGTGTCGGTCAGCGCGTTGGGATCAGTGGTGGTGGCCGACCACAGCGCGGCCTCGTTCATCGCGCCGGAGAGCAGTCGGGTCAGCGGGGCGATCGGTTGCGGAGCAAGCACACCGGTGTCGACGAGGGATTGCAGGGCTTCGTGCAGGTGGCGGGCCGAATTGGCCTCGTCCATGGCGCGCCATTCGTGCCAGCCGAGGACGGCGGGGCCGTCGATCAGCAGGATCCGCTGAACGCGGGGGTCGGCGCAGGCTCGCAGGAACGCGGCGCAGCCGGTAGTGAGTTGCGCCCACGGGTCGGACTCGGTGTCGGCCGCGGCGGCCACCTGCGCGCCGACCTCCTCCTGTACCTGCGTGAGGACCGCGCGGAACAGGTCGGCCTTGCTGTCGAAGTGGTGATACAGCGCGCCCTTGGTGACCCCGGCGGACGTCACGATCTCCGAAAGTCCCACGGCGGCATAGCCTTTCGCGGCGAACAGGGCCCTTGTCTCGTGTAACAGGACGCGCCGCGTCTGTTCGCGTTGCCGCGTTCGCGCGGTCGATGTCATCGACTGTCCTCCCGTTGACCTACCGATGGTATGTGAACTATCGTACGACACATACCATCGGTATGTGAAAGGGGAATCCCATGAGACTCAGCAGCTACTACCCGGTTCTCGCGACCAGCCGGATCGCGGAATCGCGCGACTTCTACACGGCCTGGTTCGGCTTCGAGATCGTCTTCGAGGCGGACTGGTACGTCAGCCTGCGGCGGCCGGGCGCCGGCGACGAGCCGACCTACGAATTGGCACTGCTCGACCCCACCCATCCCACGATCCCGGCAGGCTTCGGCAAGCCGGTGCAGGGGGTGGTGCTCAATTTCGAGGTCGACGACGTCGACGCCGAGTGGGATCGACTCGTGCGGACCGGCGGCCTTCGCCCCGAACTCGCGTTGCGCACCGAAGACTTCGGGCAACGCCACTTCATCGTCGCCGATCCCGCCGGCGTGCTGATCGACGTGATCACCGAGGTCCCGCCCACCCCCGAATTCGCTGCCCAGTTCACCTAGATCCCCGGTGCGGGCTCGATCGTTTATTCTTCCGGGGTGAAGGCACTTCGTCGGTTCACTGTCCGTGCCCATTTGCCGGAGCGGCTCGCCGCGCTGGGTGAGTTGTCGACGAACCTGCGGTGGTCGTGGCACGGCCCGACGCAGGATCTGTTCGCCGAGCTCGATCCGGGGTTGTGGCGCACCGTCGGCCAGGACCCGGTGCGGATGCTGGGCGAGGTGCCCGCCGAGCGGCTCGATGAGCTCGCCGCCGATCCCGGCTACACCGCGCGGGTGGACGCCGCCGCCGCGGGCTTGCGCGACTACCTGACTCGGCCGCGGTGGTTCCAGGAGCAGACCGGCACCGAGGTGGCGGGGATCGCCTACTTCTCGATGGAGTTCGGTGTCACCGAGGTGCTGCCGAACTACTCCGGCGGTCTCGGCATCCTCGCCGGTGATCATCTCAAGGCCGCCTCGGATCTGGGCCTGCCGCTGATCGGCGTCGGGCTGCTGTATCGCTCGGGGTACTTCCGGCAGTCGCTGTCGGCCGACGGCTGGCAGATGGAGCACTACCCGGCGCTCGACCCGCAGGGTCTGCCGCTGCGGCTGCTCACCAGCGACGGCTCGCCGGTGCTCATCCGCGTCGGCATGCCGGAGGGGCGGGTGCTGCGGGCCAGGGTGTGGATCGCGCAGGTGGGCCGGATCCCGTTGCTGCTGCTCGATTCCGATATCGCCGACAACGATCCCGAACTGCGCGCCGTCACCGACCGGCTCTACGGCGGCGATCAGGACCACCGCATCAAGCAGGAGATCCTGGCCGGGATCGGTGGCGTTCGCGCGGTGCGCGCCTACACCCGCGCCAACGGGCTCCCCGATCCCGATGTCTTCCACATGAACGAGGGTCACGCGGGGTTCCTCGGCGTCGAGCGCATGCGTGAATTCATCGCGGGCGGACTGGATTTCGAGACCGCGCTCGCCGCGGTGCGAGCGGGCACCGTCTTCACCACGCACACTCCGGTGCCCGCGGGCATCGACCGATTCCCGATGCCTCTGGTGCGCAGGTATTTCGGCGGTTCGCACGGTGAGTCCGAATCCGCCCTGCTGCCCGGGCTTTCCGTCGACCGGATCCTCGCGTTCGGTCGTGAGGGCGATCCCTCGGTGTTCAACATGGCGCACATGGGTCTGCGAATGGCCCAGCGCGCCAACGGCGTATCGAGACTGCACGGTGAAGTCAGCCGGGAGATGTTCGCGGCGCTGTGGCCGGGCTTCGACGCGGCCGAGGTGCCGATCGGCTCGGTCACCAACGGCGTGCACGCCCCGACCTGGGCCGCACGCGAATGGATCGACAAGGCGCGCGAACTGGTCGGCCCCGAACTGGTCGAGGAGGCGCGGGGCTGGGAGAAGCTCAGCGATGTCGACCTCGGTCAGCTGTGGTCGACGCGGAACACGTTGCGCGGGGTGCTGATCGACGAAGTGCGGCGCAGGCTGCGCGATTCCTGGCGACAGCGCGGCGCCGCCGACGCCGAACTCGGCTGGATCGACGACGTCTTCGACCCGAACGTGCTCACCATCGGTTTCGCCCGTCGCGTTCCCACCTACAAGCGACTCACCCTCATGCTGCGCGACCCCGAACGCCTGCGCGCGCTGCTGCTCGACCCCGAACGTCCGGTGCAGCTGGTGGTCGCGGGCAAGAGCCACCCCGCCGACGACGGCGGCAAGGCGCTGATCCAGCAGGTCGTGCGGTTCGCCGACGACCCGGAGGTGCGGCACCGCATCGTCTTCCTGCCCGACTACGACATGTCGATGGCCCGCTACCTGTACTGGGGTTGCGATGTGTGGCTGAACAATCCGCTGCGCCCGCTCGAAGCCTGTGGGACCTCGGGCATGAAGTCCGCGCTCAACGGCGGCCTCAATCTGTCCATCCGCGACGGCTGGTGGGACGAGATGTACGACGGGGAGAACGGCTGGGCCATCCCCACCGCCGACGGCATCCGCGACGAGACCCGCCGCGACGACCTCGAGGCCTCGGCGCTCTACGAACTCGTCGAGCGCACTGTCGCGCCGCGTTTCTACGACCGTGACGCGAGCGATGTGCCGATCCGCTGGACCGAGATGGTGCGCCACACCCTGCAGACCACCAGCCCGAAGGTCCTGGCCTCGCGGATGGTGCGCGACTACGCCGAGCAGTACTACGGACCCGCGGCCGCCGCGTTCGGTCGCGCCGCAGCCGATAAGTTCGCCGGTGCCACCGAGATCGCCGAATACCGCAAGCGCGTCGACGCCGCGTGGCCCTCGGTGCGGGTCGCGCAGGTCGACAGCTCTGGCCTGCCGGATACCCCGGTGATCGGCGCGGAACTGTCGCTGCACGCGCGCATCGATCTCGGCGGGCTCGCGCCGACGGATGTGGTGGTGCAGGCGGTACTCGGCCGGGTCTCGCCGACCGACGACCTCTCCGACACGACCACGATCGAGATGCGCCACACCGGCGCCGACGAAGGCAGCGAGCTGTATTCGATCCAGGCTCCGGTCCCGCTGTCGGGCGCGGTCGGATACACGGTCCGTGTCCTTCCCCACAACGCGTTGCTCGCCTCCGACGCCGAACTGGGCTCGGTGGCCGTCGCGGGCGCGTAACCGTACACGGTGACGCGAGTGCCGGGTTCTTCGATTCAGTGAACTTTCCGCTACCGTTCCGGGGTCGATAACTGAGGAGAATCATGGCCAGTGATGCCCTGACCCGTGCCAGAGGGCGCGTCGACGGATATTTCGGTATCTCGTCGAGTGGGTCCACCTTCAAGCGCGAGGCGATGGCGGGCACGGTCACGTTCCTGGCGATGTCGTATGTGCTGGCGGTGAACCCGTCGATCCTCGGTGACGAGGGCGCTCTCGGCGACAAGGGCATCCCGATGCAGGCGGTCTTCACGGCCACCGCCGTCGCCGCGGTCTTCGGCACCCTCGTGATGGGCATCTGGGCGAAGTACCCGATCGCGCTCGCGCCGGGCATGGGTCTCAACGCGTTCTTCGCCTACACGGTGGTGCTCAGCATGGGCATCCCGTGGCAGGTGGCGCTGTCGGGCACCCTGCTGTCAGGCATCATCTTCTTCGTTCTGGCGATCACGAAGGTCCGGGAACGCATCCTCAACGCGATCCCGTTGCAGATGAAGTTCGCCGTCGGCGCGGGTATCGGCTTGTTCGTGGCGTTCCTCGGGTTGAAGAACGCGGGCATCGTGGTCAACAGTGATTCGACGCTGGTGACTCTCGGCAATCTCACCGACGGCACCACACTGTTGGCTCTGTTCGGTCTGATCGTGACCGTGGTCTTCCTGGTGATCGGCTGGCACGGCGCGGTGCTCTACGGCATCGTCTCGACCACGATCCTGGGCATGGTGACCGGTCTGGTCGACATACCGAGCGGCATCGCCGAGATGCCGAAGGGGCTGGATCAGACCTTCGGCCAGGCGATCATCCACCTGCCGGACGCTTTCACCGGGCAGATGATCGTGGTGGTCCTCACCATGTTGTTCGTCGATTTCTTCGATGCCTCCGGCACTTTGATCGGCGTCGCCAACCAGGCCGGTCTGCTGAACAAGGACGGTACCCTGCCCCGCGCGGCGAGCGCGATGGCCGCCGACTCGGTCGGCACCACCGCGGGCGCGATCATCGGTACCTCTACTACCACCGCGTATGTCGAATCGACGGCGGGTGTGTCGGCGGGTGGTCGAACGGGACTCACGGCGGTGACCACCGCGGGCTGGTTCCTGGTCGCGATGTTCTGCTATCCGATCTTCTCGGTGGTCGCCGGATCGGCCGAGATCACCTCTGCCGCGCTGATCGTGGTGGGCATCCTGATGGCGCGCTCGCTGGGTGACATCGACTGGCAGAACCTCGAGTACTCGGTGCCCGCGTTCATCACCGTCATCATGATGCCGCTGACGTATTCGATCGCCAACGGGCTGGCGATGGGGATGATCTTCTACCCGATCGTGATGGTCGCCAAGGGCCGTATCAGGGAAGTGCACCCGGCCATGTGGGCACTGATGGTGTTGTTCCTCGCGTACTTCATCTTCCTGGTGGAGTAGGCGTTCCGGCCGTAGGTGTGTCTATACTCAGGCTAGCCTAGGCTTGCCTAACTAGAGGAGATCCATCCATGAAGCGTTCGCTCGTTGCCGCGTCGATGGCGTTTGCCACCATCTTCGCGCCGGTCACCGCCGCTGTCGTCGCCACCGCCCCCGCCGCGATCGCCGCCCCTGCGACGCCTTCGGTCGGTGAGCTGTACGGCAAGCTGCAGGCGGCCATGAATGGTTCGGCGTCCGAGCTCGAGTCGGGCAATGCCAGTGGCCTCGCGGTCGTGCGCGACACCGTCAACCGGATCCCCGGCTACAGCTGGGATGTCTCCGGCCCGGTCACCGTGGACGGCGATACCCTGTCGGCCACGCTGAACAGCCGCCTGGGTGACTACGCCTTCCCGATCCCGGTGACCTGGAAGAACGTCGGCGGCACCTGGAAGCTGTCGCAGGAGTCCGAGGAGACGCTGGTCGGCTACGCCACCATGGCCTGGTGAACTGACATTTTCGACAAGGGTCGTCCCGCTGGGGCGGCCCTTTTCGTTTGCCCTGTGGGCGGGGTCACAGTATTGCCTGGAAGGGCGTGAAATAGTGGCTGCGGACCCAGGGTTGTGACCGAGGAAGGCAATCGGACCACGGTCCGGTTGCGGGCATGTTTCGAATCGCAGACGAGGAAACGATGACCGACACCGCTACCCGCATCACCCCTACCGCCACCACCGACGAGACCACCGCCGCAGGTATCGGCCTGCTGGTGCTGCGCGTCGGCTTCGGTGGTCTGATGGCCGCCTACGGAACCCAGAAGCTGTTCGGCTGGTTCAACGGCCCCGGCTGGCGTGCCAATGCCGACGGCTTCACCGCCATGGGCTACAACCCCGGCGAGATCTTCGGCACGCTGGCCGGGCTCACCGAACTGGTCGGCGGCCTGCTGCTGGTGTTCGGGCTGTTCACACCGCTGGCCGCCGCCGTCGTGCTCGGGACGATGATCAACGCCATCAATGTGTTGTGGAGCGGTGGGCTCTTCCCGTCGGATCCGTCGACGCCGGGGTACACCACGCCGCTGCTGTTCGCGCTGGTCGCCGCGGCTCTGGCATTCACCGGGCCGGGGCGTTTCTCGCTCGATGCGGGCCGACCGTGGCAGCGCCAGGGCGTGGTGTGGGGCGCGGGGGCCGTCGCGGTCGCCGTGGTGGCCGCGGTGGTGACGTTGATCTTGAAGGCTGTGCTCTGACCTGGCGCAGCACTGTGTACCGCGAGGGCGGCGTGGTGACCGGGATCCGGCTGCCTCGCCGGCTCTTTCGTGGTGTGGCGAGCCGACTCGTCATCGGGCGTACGCCCGTGGTTCCACGGAGCGGGCGCGGGGAGTCGGTGGCAACGATTAACCTCGGGGCGGCGCTTGTTCTCAGCGGCGCCACGCATTGTCCGCGGATGGAAGAGGAGAGCTGCGATGAAGGCTTACGACCTGGGTTTCGGGGACTCGGCGGACAAACTGGCCGAGACGCCCGACGGTGAGCCGCTGACGCTGGACGCGCCGGTGCGCTCCGGTTGGATCGGCAGTGAAGGACCGGCCATCGATCCGGCCACCTGGCCGCGCGGACCCGTCACCGGCCTGCCGATGATGCACGCGCTCACCCTGCGGCTGCCCACCGATTTCCAGCGCCGCGGCCCCGGGTTCCCCGCCATCGCGCTCTTCCAGGGCGAGGGGCAGTTCGCCGGTACCGACGCGGTCGAGGCGGACGCGGCATCGGATGACCCCCTCGCGCGCGACCTGGTCGCCACCCGCCCGCACCCGAAGTCGCAGATCATGCACGACGAGATCGGCGGCGCTTTCGCGCTGATCTGGCTCACCGACAAGGAATTCGCCGGCGGCCCCGTGGCCCCGCCCGCCGACGTTCGCCTGCCCGGATCTCCGAGCGCGAGCGATGAGGGCTGCAATGCCTGGGACGATGTGCATCCCACCGTCGGCGTCTGGCTCGCCGAGCGCACCGCCGACCCCAATGTCGGTATCCCTCCGGTCGAATACGAACCGAACACGAAGTACCAGGACCCGCTCACCGACGACTCCGGCTGGACCGCGTGGGCCGAGCCGCTGTTCGGCCGCTCGCACCTGGGCGGCACCGCCTTCCCCGTCCAGGCTCTGCCCGAGGGGTTGACTCCGTACTACCTGGAAATCGAGGAGATCTCCGGCATGAACTTCGGCGGCGGCAACGCCCAACTCGACTTGGAGTCGGGCGTTTTCGATTGGTCCTGCGGATAGCTCAGTTCATCATCGCCGGACGGTCGTCGTCGGGGTGTGCTGCGGCGACCGTCCGGGTTTCGGATGAAACCTGTTCGGGGGCGGGGATATCGATCATCGGCTCGATGGGAGCGGGCGGTAGTGTGCGCGAACGGATGTGCAGGGCGATGCCCGCCAGGGTGATCAGGTAGATGATCACGTAGACGTTCATCAGCACCTGGGACAGCGGCCACCACGGGGGGAGCAGGAAGGTGCCGACGCTGACCCAGGTGGGGGTATAGGTGTAGTTCCAGGCGGCGATGGCCAGGTAGAGGCCGCCCGCGGCGAGCCACCAGGGTGCGCGGGTCTGGGCGCGGTGGATCAGGTAGACCAGCAGCGGGACGAACCAGACCCAGTGGTGGCCCCAGGAATACGGGGAGATCGCGCAGGCGGTGAGGCCGCCGAGGGTGACCGAGAGCAGGGGTTCGCCGCGCCGGACCAGCACGGCCGAGAGCCACAGGGCCGCCAGTGCGATCGGTATCGCGATCAACAGCCACAACCACACCGGTGCGGGGCCGTGCGTGAGGTGGGCGATGGCGCCGCGCAGGGATTGGTTGGCCGGGTGGACGTCGGGGGCGATGCGGCCGGAATGGAAGAAGGTCGAGGTCCAGTACTGATAGGAGTCCCTCGGCAGTACCAGCGCGGTCAGGCCGATCGACGCGAGGAAGGTGAGGGCGCCGGTCGCGGCTGCGCGCCACCGCCGTTGGGCGAGGTACTGGGCGATGAAGTACAGCGGGGTCAGTTTGATGCCCGCGGCGATGCCGATGCCGATGCCGCGCAACTTGCTGTTCTCGGCGCGGGAGAAGTCCCACAGCACCAGCAGCATCAGCACCAGATTGATCTGCCCGTAGTAGAGCGTGGTGCGCACCGGTTCGGCGAAGGTGCAGGCCAGGGTGAGCAGTGCGCAGACGGCGGCCAACTTGGGGGTGGCCCGGTAGCCGAGCATCCGAAAGCTCTGCAGCGCAACCGCGAACAGCACCAGCAGGTTGAGCACCATCCAGGTCGTGGTGACGTGCGCCCACGGAACCAGCAACAGCGGCAGGAACACCAGGGCCGAGAACGGCGTGTAGGTGTAGAGCAGGCCGTAGTGCGTCGGGTCGATGTAGAGCGCCCGGTCGTGCACCACGCGCCAGCCGCCGTCGCGGTAGATGTGCACGTCGAGACCACCGACGAGAATGCCGCCGCTGTCCATCCATGGATCCATGGTCGTGAACAGCAGTGTCACGCCGAAGACAGCGGTACCGAGTAGCAGAAGAAGCGTCAGGGTCGTGCGCGGCAGTGCCACGCCTCGTGATCTCTCCGCCACGGCCGTGCTACCGGCCGGCCCACATCGTATGCACGACTAAGAACCTACCGCGCCGGGTGAACGGGGTTCGGCGGCGGACCGACTTCGGTAGGAAAACGACATGAAAGCGGGTACGCCTGGCGGCGAACCGTTCTCGGCCGTCCGTGAACGACCGCGCGAGAGGTGCGGGTGCGCGCCCATCAGGCGGCTGGGCGCAACGTCAGCATGGTGTCGGCGCCGTGATGGAACTCATATTCGGTCTTCTGCAGGGCGGTGGTGACGCCTTTGTCGTGGAGTTCGGCGCGCAGGTGATCGATCAGGTCGTCGAGCGGGGCGCCGGTGTAGTCGAGCAACGGGTAGACCCGGGCTTCGGTGGTGGCGACACGGGCCAATTCGAGCAGGGCGGCCAGGTGGAAATCGGCGTCGAGTCGGTCGGCGTAGCTGAACAGCAGGTGCGAGCTCAAGGCCAGATCGAACGCGTCGTCGGGGCAGGGGAGCGAGGGCAGGGAACCGGCCAGGTAGCGGTGGGGCGCGACGCGCACGTCGTCGGCGAAACGGGCGGCGGCGCCGCGGCGGATCGCGGCGTGCTCGGCGGTGGAGCCGTACCAGTCCCAGCGGTAACGGTCGGCGTGGGAGTGCGCCCAGGCCACCGCGCGTTCGGTTTCGGGGGTCGCGCGGGCGGCGAGTTCGAGTGGCGGGGTGGCGTAGATGGGGTCGATCGCGGTGACTTCGGCGCCCAATGCGCTCGCCTCGGCCGCGAAACTGGCTGCGCCACCGGGACAATCGAGGACGCGGCGACCGGAGAGATCATCGTCGGAGAGATGGAACATCGCGCGGTACTCGGCCAAAGATCGTGCGCTGACCAGAAATTCGCCGAGTACCTCGCCATCGGCGTGGTGCATCATCACCACACGTTCTCACGACTTGCGTTCGCACGCTCGCTGATTCACGAGTGTGGTCACCGCGCTTGCAAGACTCGACCTGCGAAGGTCGGGCAGGTCAGGCCGTATCGGTGAGCCGGCGCAGTGCCTTCGCGACCACCTCGGGGTCGCTGGTCTCCCAGTAGGGCGGCAGTGAAGCGCGCAGGTAACTGCCGTAGCGCGCGGTGGCCAGGCGGGAATCGAGGATCGCGACCACGCCGCGGTCGTCGACGCTGCGCAGCAGCCTGCCGGTGCCCTGGGCCAGCAGCAGCGCGGCGTGATTGGCGGCCACGGTCATGAAACCGTTGCCGCCGCGCGACTCCACCGCCCGCTGACGTGCGGTGAGCAGCGGATCGTCGGGTCGGGGGAACGGAATGCGGTCCAGGATAACGAGACTCAGCGACGGACCCGGCACATCCACGCCCTGCCACAGGGTGAGGGTGCCGAACAGTGAGGTGGCCGGGTCGTCGGCGAACTTGCGCACCAGCGCGCCCATCGAATCGTCGCCCTGGCACAGCACCGGGGTGTCGAGCCGTTCGCGCAGCGCCTCGGTGGCGGCCTTGGCGGCGCGCATCGAGGAGAACAGACCGAGCGTGCGACCACCGGCTGCGGTGATGAGCTGTTCGATCTCGTCGAGATAGGCGGGCGAGAGGCCGTCGCGGCCGGGCGCGGGCAGATGCTTGGCGACGTAGAGGATGCCGGACTTGGCGTGGTCGAACGGGGACCCGACATCGAGGGCGTTCCAGCGCACCGATTCCAGGTCGGCGGGTGCGGTGGCGCCGTTGGCCATCGCCGGATCGACCTTGCCGCCCGACTGCGACGGCAGACCCCAGGTGATCGCGAGCCCGTCGAACGAACCACCGATCTGCAGGGTGGCGGAGGTGAGCACGACCGTCGCGGTGCCGAACAGTCTGCTGCGCAGCAGCCCGCCGACCGAGAGCGGAGCCATCCGCAAGGTGCGGCGGGCGACCCCGCGCATCTCGTCGGCCGACAACCAGATCACATCGCGGCGGGCGGCGGGATCGGCCTCCTCGAAGGCGGTGAGGGCGCGGACCGCGGCGTCGTGCACGTCGTCGATGGCGGCCACGGCCATGGTGCGGGCGGCGGCGTTGTCGGGGTCGTCCTGGGTTTTGACGGTGCCCTGCGGTGCGATGGCGGTGCGCGCGTTCCAGGCGGAGTCGCGGACCAGGGCCAGGACCGGGGCGATGCCGTCGGGCATCTGGTCCCAGCGGCCGGGCGGCAGATCCTCCAGTGCCTGGTGGAAGGCCTCCGCGGCCCCCTCCAAGCGGTCTACCTCGCGTTCGTCGATCAGTTTGGTACAGCGGCGCGCGGCGGCGCTGATCGCGGTGGCGGCCAGTTCGGCGGTGGCCACGCCGGTGACGCGGTCGACCAGTTCGTGCGCCTCGTCGATCACCACCACGTCGTGTTCGGGCAGGATCTGGATGCCGCTGATGGCGTCGATGGCCAGCAGCGCGTGGTTGGTCACCACCACGTCGGCCTGGGACGATTCCGTGCGGGCCTTCTCGGCGAAGCAGTCCTGGCCGAACTGGCAGCGGGACTTGCCGAGGCATTCGCGCGAGCCGACGCTCACCTGACGCCAGGCGCGGTCGGTGACGCCGGGGGCGAGTTCGTCGCGGTCGCCGGTTTCGGTGTCGGAGGCCCATTCGTTGAGACGCTGGACCTCGCGGCCGAGGCGGGAGATGGCGAAGGCGTCGAATAGCTCGGCCTCGCCGCCGGTGTCCTCCGGGATCACGCTGTTGATCTTGTTCAGGCAGAGATAGTTGTTGCGGCCCTTGAGGATCGCGAACTTGGGTGCACGGCCCAAGGGCTTGGTCAGTGCCTCGGCCAGGCGCGGCAGGTCGCGGTCGACGAGCTGGCGTTGCAGCGCGATCGTCGCCGTGGAGACCACTACGGTGCGACCGGTGCGGACCGCGTGGCGCAGGCTCGGGATGAGGTAGGCCAGCGATTTACCGGTGCCGGTGCCCGCCTGGACCGCCAGGTGTTCCTTGGTGTCGATCGCGTGATCGACGGCGGTGGCCATGGTGGTCTGCCCGGAGCGTTCCTTGCCGCCGAGGGCGTGCACGGCGGTGACGAGCAGGTCGGCGACGGCAGGAAGTTCGGGCACGCTGGCAGCTTATCCGCACCCTCGGACAGGTTCGCCCGAGCGACGGCGAGCCCGCTCAGGACTCGCGGACGAAGTCGTCGATGTGGTCGCGGACGTAGTCCATGACGCGCTGTTCGAAGTCCTGGGGTTCGTTGATGTCGTATATCTCGTCGGGGTCCTCGGCGCGGTCGCCGGTGGGGCGGCGGATCTGGTCGGGGGTGTCGAGGGTTCGGTGTTCGTCTTCCCAGAATCGGTCGAGGTCGTCGTTGGGGGAGCTGAGGGAGGCGTCGCGGGCGGCGATGATGGCGGCGGCGGCCAGTTGGGGCATGCCCGCCGCTCGCAAACCCCTTGTTGCCCAAGGGAGTTCACTGCGACGGGTTTTCAGGTAGCCCGAGAATCCGGCGTCGAGGACGCTGGTGTGCAGGCTCGACAGTGCCAGCAGATGCGAGAAGGCCGGGGGGAGCTTGCCGAACGCGCCGATGCCGAGGCGCTGGAGATCGTCGGTGGCCGGGTTCGACCAGAAGACGGTGTCGGCGGCGTCGTGGATGCTGTCGGTCTCGGCGAGTGCCTTCGTCAGGGCGGATCGGGTGTGCGCCGGAAATCGATAGTCCATGCGGCAAGTATTCAGGGGCGCAGGCGCACGCCCGCATCGCGGAGGGTGGCCAGGGCGGATTCGGTCGTGTCGGGGGCGACGCCCGCGGTGAGGTCGAGCAGCACGGTGGTGTCGAATCCGGCGTCGGCGGCGTCGACAGCGGTGGCTCGGACGCAGTGGTCGGTGGCGATGCCGACCACGTCGACGGCGTCGACGTCGTGGGCGCGCAGCCAATCCGTGAGGGAGGTGCCGTCCGCCGCCGCGCCTTCGAATCCGGAGTAGGCGGCGGTGTATTCGCCCTTGGAGAAGGTTTCCTGGATGGGCGAGGTGTCGAGAGCCGGGTGGAAGTCGGCGCCGGGGGTGCCCACTCGGCAGTGGGGTGGCCACGAGTCGACATAGTCGGGTTCGGTGGAGAAGTGGGGGCCGGGATCGATGTGCCAGTCGCGGGTAGCTACGACCGCGTCGTAGTTCTCACGCGCGACGAAGGCGGTGATCGCGGCCGCTACTGCCGCACCACCCGCTACCGCGAGCGAACCGCCCTCGCAGAAGTCGTTCTGTACATCCACGATTATCAGGCCGCGTGCCATGTTTTCCTCCACCTTGTCGACGCGCACCATTCTCCGCTGCGGACGGAGCGGCGGCCACTGTGTCCGAAAGGCCGGTGCTCAGCCCAGGAATGTCGTCGGCACGGCGGGTTCGCCCGCGGAGAGTTTCAGTCCTTCCCACGGCAGACTCACCAATCCGCGCGCGACCAGGTCGCGACTTTGCGCCAGGGTGGCGACGCCGTCGACGACCTCGCCGTCGCGAACCAGCGGAATCTGCAACTCCCGCACCTGAAAACCGTTGGTAGCCGGTGCCTCTCCACCTTCGGGATAGACGATCTCCTCGACGATCGTGCCGGTGGCACGGGCCAACCGCACGGCCTTCTTGGTCCCGCCGCGCGACTGCTTGTGGCTCGACCGTTTGGCGACCGGGATGCCGTCGACTTCGACCAGCTTGTAGACCATGCCCGCGGTCGGCGCGCCCGAACCGGTGACCACCGAGGTGCCGACGCCGTACACGTCGACCGGCTCGGCCCGCAGTGCCGCGATCGCGTACTCGTCGAGATCACCGGACACCACGATGCGCGTGCCGGTGGCGCCGAGTTCGTCGAGCTGGTCACGGACCTGTCTGGCCAACACGCCGAGGTCGCCGGAGTCGATGCGCACCCCGCCCAGTTCGGGACCGGCCACCTCGATGGCCGTGGCGACGCCCCTGGTGATGTCGAAGGTGTCGACCAACAGGGTGGTGCCGATGCCGAGGGTGTCGATCTGGCTGCGGAACGCCGCTGCCTCGTGTTCACCGTCGGCGCCGCTGTGCAGCAGGGTGAACGCGTGGGCGCTGGTGCCCGCGCCGGGCACACCGAAGCTGCGCACGGCCTCGAGATTGGAGGTGGCGTCGAATCCGGCCAGGTAGGCGGCGCGTGAGCTCGACGGCGCGGCGAGCTCGTGGGTGCGTCGCGATCCCATCTCGATCATCCGCCGACCGGCCGCGGCGCTCACCATGCGCGCGGCCGACGAGGCGATCGCGCTGTCGTGATTGAAGATCGACAGCGCGAGGGTCTCGAGCAGGACGCACTCGGCGAAACTGCCGCGCACGGTCAGGATCGGCGAACCGGGGAAGTACAGCTCACCCTCGGCGTAGCCGTCGATAGCGCCGGTGAAGCGATATTCCCGCAACCAGTCGACGGTGGCGGGGTCGAGGAACTTCGCGACCACCTCGAGCTCGTCGTCGCCGAAATGGAAATGGGTCAGCGCGTCGAGCAGGCGGCCGGTACCGGCGACGACGCCGTAGCGGCGCCCGTGCGGCAACCGCCGGGCGAACACCTCGAAGGTGCACTGTCGACGGGCCGAACCGTCGGCCAGCGCCGCGGCCAGCATGGTCAGCTCGTACTGGTCGGTCAGCAGCGCGGTGCTGGCGAACTCGTCACGGATCTGCACACCAGAAACTCTAGTCACCGCGGGTGTTGTTTCCTGCGGGCCTCGTCGTACCCTGGTTTTCATGGCCGTGTGCAATACCGTTCGGGCCGGCGCCGTCACCGACGCTGTGAACGCCGCACTGCCGGCACCGCAGGCGACGCCGGAGACTACGGAATACACCGAGATCCTGGAGGCCGAGGACAGGCCCTGGGTCACCGTCGTCTGGGACGATCCGGTGAACCTCATGCATTACGTCACCTACATCTTCCAGAAGCTGTTCGGCTACAGCAAAGCCAAGGCGACCGAGTTGATGATGCAGGTGCACAACGAGGGCAAGGCGGTGGTGTCCTCGGGTTCGCGCGACAAGATGGAGCAGGACGTGCGTCGATTGCACGCCGCGGGGCTCTGGGCAACCATGCAGCGCGACTGACGACCTGAGTAACCTGGGCCCTGTGCGTAAGTGGAGCAGGAAGAACTCACTGAGTGGCCTCAAGCTTCGATCCGAAATGGACGAGCACGAGGCCACCGTCCTTCGCTCCCTGATCGGCGCGGTGTCCGGACTGCTCAGCGACCGCGCCGCCGACGCCCCCGAGGACGAACTCGCCGCACTCACCGGCCTGCGTACCGGCAACTCCACCCCGCCCGAGGATCCGCAGCTGCTGCGCCTGCTGCCCGATTTCCACCGCGCCGAACCCGGTTCCCCCGATGCCAAGCGCGCCGATCTCAACAGTGCGCTGCGCAGCCTGCACGAGCCGGAGATCATCGACGCGAAACTCGCCGCGGGCCGGACTGTGCTCGACAGTTGCCCGGAAACAGGCGGCAAGATCGTGCTCACGCCCGAGCAGGCCGACGCGTGGCTGGCCGCGCTCACCGACGTCCGCCTCGCGCTGGGCACCCTGCTCGACATCGACGACGACACGCCCGACCATTTCGATCCGGAAGATCCGCGCGCCCCGCATCTGGACGTCTACCACTGGCTGACCTGGATGCAGGACTCACTGCTCCAGGCGCTGGCTCCCTGACCCCTGTCGTGGGTCGCGCCGTCTGACCGAGGTGCGAACGGCCGGATTCGCTGATCAGACAAGGACGAGACACATGCGCAGCAGCTCCGGGGCCCGCAACTCGATCACTGATGTCGCCGGGGTGCTGGTCGGGCATCACCGAGCGCTCGATGACGAAGTCACCCTCGGCACCGGCGCCGCGACAGGCTGCACGGTGGTACGGGTCCCCGGCGGCGCGACGGCCTCGGTCGACGTACGCGGCGGCGGACCCGGCACCAGGGAAACCGACCTGCTCGACCCGGCCAACACAGTCCGCCGGCTCAACGCCGTGCTCCTCACCGGGGGTAGCGCCTACGGCCTCGCCGCCGCGGACGGGGTGATGCGCTGGTCGGAGGAACACCGCGAGGGCATTCCGATGGACCCGGCCGACCCGAGTCGGGTGGTGCCGATCGTGCCCGGCGCGGTGATCTTCGATCTCCCGGTCGGTGACTGGGGCATCCGGCCCGACGCCGATTTCGGATATCGCGCGGCCGCGGCGGCGTCGACCGAGTTCGCCAGGGGCACCGCGGGTGCGGGCGTGGGTGCGCGGGCGGGCGCGATCAAGGGCGGAATCGGTTCGGCGAGTGTGGTTCTCGCGGACGGCCCGGGGGCCGGGGTGACCGTCGGCGCGGTGATCGTGGCCAATCCCGTCGGGTCGGTCGTCGATCCGCGCACCGGGTTGCCGTGGGGCGTCGGCACCGACGGACCCGACTTCTTCGGGTTGCGGCACGCGACACCGGACGAGCTCGCCGCACTCGCCGCGCTACCCGCGAAGAGCATGGTTCTCAACACGACGATCGGCGTGATCGCCACCGATGCCGCCCTCGACCCGGCCGGGTGTCGACGGATGGCCGCCACCGGGCACGACGGACTCGCCCGGGCGATCCGACCCGTGCATTCCCCGCTCGACGGCGACACGCTGTTCGCGCTGTCCACCGGCGGGATCGAGGTCGCCCCGCTCGCGCTGCCGCCCGCTTTTCCCGCTGACCTGCTGCTGCTCGACCAGTTGTGTACGGCCGCGGCGGTGGTCGTCGAGCGCGCCGTCGTCGACGCGGTGCTCGCCGCGACCTCGATCGCCGGAATCCCCGCTTACTACGACCTGTTCCCGCGCTGATCGGCGCGTCGTCGCCCGCTTTCGGTCGGTGAGGGCCGACCTGCGGCTCGGACCACCTGCTGACCAGCCCTTCGTCGACGTTCCGCGCCTGCGGTGACGGCCCGTCCGGGACCGGAGTGCGTGCCCCGCGGAATACCCGAATAGGGTGAGTCGTTGTCGAGGAAGGTGCTCGACAGCACGCATGCAGGATGTGGAAAGGGTCGACAAGTGCTGGTGATCAGGGCCGATCTCGTTGACGCGATGGTGGCGCACGCCCGCGCCGACCACCCCGACGAGGCCTGCGGCATCATCGCCGGTCCCGAGGGCAGTGACCGGCCCGAACGCTTCGTCGAGATGGTCAACGCCGAACGCTCGCCCACCTTCTACCGGTTCGATTCCGGGGAACAACTGCGCGTGTGGCGCGCGATGGACGACGCCGACGAGGTGCCGGTCGTCATCTACCACTCACACACCGCCACCGAGGCTTACCCGAGCCGCACCGACATCTCCTACGCCGCCGAACCGGACGCGCACTATGTGCTCGTCTCCACGCGCGATCCGCAGTCCCACGAACTGCGCAGCTACCGCATCGTCGACGGCGAGGTCACCGAAGAACCGGTGCGCATCGTCGAGTCCTACTGAACCCATCCGAGAAGAAGTCACCACCCCGAGGAGTCCCCATGCCGGTAACCGTGTCCATTCCGACCATCATGCGCGGTATCACCGGAGGTGAGAAGCGCGTACAGGGCGAGGGCTCGACGCTGTCGGCGCTCATCTCCGACCTCGACGCCAATCACCCCGGCCTGGCCGAGAAGCTGCTGTCGGACGGCAAGCTGAACCGCTACGTCAACATCTACGTCGACGACGAGGACGTGCGCTTCTCGGGTGGTCTGGAAGCCGAGGTGCCCGCGGGCGCGTCGGTGACCATCCTGCCCGCCGTGGCCGGCGGCGCCTGACACCGTGGCCCGCTACGAATCCCTGATCGCGACGCTCGGCAACACCCCGCTCGTCGGATTGCAGAAACTGTCGCCCCGATGGGACGGCGACGATCATGTGCGGCTGTGGGCCAAGCTGGAGGACCGCAACCCCACGGGCTCGATCAAGGACCGGCCCGCGCTGCGGATGATCGAACAGGCCGAGGCCGACGGGCTGCTCACCCCCGGGTGCACGATTCTGGAGCCCACCAGCGGCAACACCGGGATCTCGCTGGCCATGGCGGCCAAGCTCAAGGGTTACCGGATCGTCTGTGTGATGCCGGAGAACACCTCGGTGGAGCGGCGGCAGCTGCTGACGATGTTCGGCGCCGAGATCATCGACTCGCCCGCGGCGGGTGGGTCCAATCAAGCCGTGGCGATGGCCAAGCAGATCGCGGCGCGGAATCCGGACTGGGTGATGCTGTACCAGTACGGCAACCCCGCCAACGCGCTCGCGCACTACGAGAACACCGGGCCGGAATTGCTGGCCGATCTGCCGGAGATCACGCATTTCGTCGCGGGGCTCGGTACCACCGGAACCCTGATGGGCACCGGCCGGTTTCTGCGTGAGCAGGTGCCCGATATCGAGATCGTGGCCGCGGAACCCCGGTACGGCGAGCTGGTCTACGGCCTACGCAATATCGACGAGGGATTCATTCCGGAGCTCTACGACGAGAAGGTGCTGACCACCCGTTTCTCGGTGGGGCCCTACGACGCGGTGAAGCGGACTCGGGAACTGGTCGGCGAGGAGGGAATCTTCGCCGGGATCTCCACCGGGGCGATTCTGCACGCCGCGCTCGGCATCGCGAAGAAGGCGCAGAAGGCGGGCAAACGGGCCGATATCGCGTTCGTGGTCGCCGATGGCGGATGGAAGTATTTGTCTACCGGGGCATACGACGGCACGCTGGACGAAGCCGAGGAGAAGCTGGACGGGCAACTCTGGGCCTGACCGGATGCCGGGCGGCTTCGGTACGCTCTGGTCAACGGGCTGTTCGGCAGTCCCTTGCCGGAGTGGAGGCGATGTCGGTGAGCGGTGGGGTGGGTGCCTCGTTCGATAACGTGAGTCCGAGCGTCGGCGCGTCGCGAGGCGGGTCGTGGATTCGGGCCGCGGTGGTGATCCTGGGCTTCGTGGGGTCGCTGTATGTGATCGAGGGCGTCGACATGGTGCTCTCCTACGATTCGCCCCCCGGCTCGCCCGGCGAACTGGACTCGGCGGGGATCGAACCGCGTGAGGTGGCCGGGCTCGACGGCATTCTCTGGGCTCCGCTGTTGCACGGCGGCTGGGACCACCTGTTCGCCAACACGCTGCCGTTGCTGGTGCTCGGGTTCCTCGTGTTGCTCTCCGGGGTCGGGCGGGGGATCGCCGCCACGGCGATCATCTGGGTGATCGCGGGCGTCGGCACCTGGCTCACCGGTTCGACGGGGAGTGTGCACGTCGGAGCGTCGTCGATCGTGTTCGGTTGGCTGACGTATCTGATCTGTCGCGGGTGGTTCGCCCGCAATGTGGGCCAGATCGTGGTGGGGCTGGTGATCCTGGTGTTCTACGGCTCGATGCTGTGGGGCGTGCTGCCGAGCGACCCTCGAATTTCTTGGCAGGGACATCTTTTCGGGGCGGTGGGTGGAGTGCTCGCGGGCTGGGTACTCTCGTCAGATGAACGTCGACGCCGCCGTGGAGCATCGGTCGGCCGCGCAGCACCAACGCGGTAGCCGGGGATCCGGTCTGGAAATTGGGGGGATCCTGCATTGAGTACCAGCACGTCGTGGCAGCATGGGGGCATGCGCCTTACCGTCCTCGGGTGCTCGGGCAGCGTGTCCGGCCCGGATTCTCCAGCGTCGGGCTACCTGCTGACGGGCCCTGATATGCGGCCGACAGTCATCGACTTCGGCCCGGGGATCTTCGGCGCGCTGCAGAAGCACATGAACCCCGCCGATGTCGACATCTTCCTCACCCACCTGCACGCGGATCATTGCTTGGATCTGCCCGCACTGCTGGTGTGGCGTCGCTACCATCCGAATCCGCCGACCGGTAAGGCCCTGGTCCGCGGGCCGTCCGATGCGCCGTTGCGGATCGGAAACGCGTCCGCCGAGATCGGGGGCGAGACCGACGACTGGTCCGACGTGATCGACTCGCAGGCCTGGGTCGAGAACACGCCGATTCCGTTCGGTCCCGGTCACACGGTGGAAGCCCGGCGGATGTTCCACCCGCCGGAGTCCTACGGGCTGCGGATCACCGCCGCCGACGGTCGGGTCTTCGTCTACACCGGCGACACGGCGATGTGCGATGCCGTCGTCGAGCTGGCGCAGGGCGCCGACGTGCTGTTGGCCGAGGCGTCGTGGACCCACGATCCGGCGAATCGTCCGGCGGGGATTCACCTTTCGGGAACCGAGGCGGGCGAGATCGCGACCCGCGCCGGGGCGAAGGAACTGTTGCTGACTCACATTCCGCCGTGGACTTCGCGTGAGGATGTGATCGCGGAGGCCAAGGCGGCGTTCTCGGGTCCGGTGCACGCGGTATCGCCGGGGGAGACGTTCGACCTGTAGGTCCAGGCCTGAGACGCGGTCATGGCGGACCTGGGGTGGTAGGTGGCGAGGTACGGGTTAGTCTGTCCAGCGTGTCTAGACGAGCTGATGGTAGGGCGGATGACGAACTCCGCGACGTGAAGATCACTCGGGGTTTCACCACGCACCCGGCGGGTTCGGTGCTGGTGGAATTCGGGCAGACGCGGGTGATGTGTACCGCGAGCGTCACCGAGGGGGTGCCGCCGTGGCGCCGGGATTCGGGCTTGGGCTGGCTGACCGCGGAATACGCGATGCTGCCCGCCGCCACGCACACCCGCAGTGGTCGGGAGTCGGTGAAGGGCAAGGTCGGCGGTCGGACGCAGGAGATCAGCAGGCTGATCGGGCGTTCGCTGCGGGCCTGCATCGACCTGGCCGCGCTCGGCGAGAACACGATCGCGCTCGACTGCGATGTACTGCAGGCCGACGGTGGCACCCGCACCGCCGCGATCACCGGCGCCTATGTGGCGCTCTCCGACGCGGTGACCTACCTGGCCGCCGCGGGCAAACTGGCTGACCCGCAGCCGATCTCGTGCATGATCGCCGCGGTCAGCGTGGGTGTGGTCGATGGGCGCGTTCGCCTCGACCTGCCCTACGAGGAAGACTCGCGCGCCGAGGTCGACATGAACGTGGTGGCCACCGACACCGGAACTCTGGTCGAGATCCAGGGCACCGGCGAGGGCGCGACGTTCCCGCGGTCGACCCTGGACAAGATGCTCGACTCGGCCTTCCTCGGCGCCGAGCAACTGTTCGCGATCCAGAAGGCGGCGCTGGCGCTGCCGTACCCGGGCGCCCTGCCCGAGCTGTCCGCGAAGAAGTAGTCGTGGCTGCGCGCGTGCTGGTTGCCAGCCGAAATGCCAAGAAGCTGAAAGAGCTCCGCCGAATTCTCGATGAAGCAGGCGTGGCCGGAATCGAATTGGTGAGCATGAACGAGGTGCCGCCCTACGAGGAGGCGCCCGAAACCGGCGCCACCTTCGAGGAGAACGCGATCGCGAAGGCGCGTGACGGTGCCGTCGCCACCGGATTGCCTTGTGTGGCAGACGATTCCGGTATCGAAGTGGACGCGCTGAACGGGATGCCCGGCGTGCTGTCGGCCCGTTGGGCGGGCGGACACGGTGACGATGCCGCGAACAACGCGCTGCTGCTCGCCCAACTCGGCGACGTCCCCGACGACCGCCGCGGTGGCCGCTTCGTCTCCACCTGCGCACTGGTCCTGCCCGACGGCACGACCACGGTGGTGCGCGGCGAATGGCCGGGAACCATCGCCCGCGAACCCCACGGCGACGGCGGTTTCGGCTACGACCCGCTGTTCCTCCCCGAGGGCGGCACCGGCAGCGCCGCCGAACTCACCCCCGCCGAGAAGGACGCGGTCTCCCACCGCGGCCGCGCCCTGACCCAGCTCCTCCCCGCCCTGGCCGCCCTGGCCTGAGCTCGGCGAGCTGACCGTACAACGACAGCGCCGCCGCTCCGGATCACCGGGGCGGCGGCGCTGTCGTCGAGGTCAGAGGCTGTACTGCTGCTTGATCTCCTTGGCGTTGCGGTGCTCGACGAAGAAGGACAGCAGGGGGATGGTGCCCGCGATGAGGGTGCCGACGGTGCGCCCGATGGGCCAGCGGACCTTCACGGCGAGGTCGGCGGTGACCAACAGGTAGGCGAAGTACACCCAGCCGTGCACGACCGCGATCCAGCTGGGGGTGTCGGCGCCGAAGCCGTACTTGGCGATCACCTCGACGGTGAGCAGCAGCAGCCACAGACCGGTGACCCAGGCCAGGACGCGGTAGCGCAGCAGGGCCGAGGCGATCTTGGCGGTGGGGGCGCTGCCCGCGGGGGCGGCGGAGTCGGTGTCCAGCGACGGTGCGGTGGTGTTGTTGTCGGTCACCCGGCATTCCTCTCGAGGGAGTGCAAGCCGGCGGTGCGGACCTGCGCATCGATGTCGTTGGCGTGCAGTTGCGCCAGGTACTGGTTGTAGACGGCCGTTTCCGGGTCGTCGGCCGGGGCGGCGGTGGGGCGTTCAGGCAGGATGCCCGCGGGGATCTCGCGCGGCGCCTCGGCTTTGCCCGGACGCGGCGGCGTCGGCTCGCCGGCCTCGCGTTCCAGTCGCACGAACCGCACGTAGGCGAACACCGCGAAACCGGCGAACAGCGGCCACTGCAGCGCGTAGCCGAGATTCTGGCCGGTCCCCGACGACGATTCGTACCGCTCCCACTGCCACCAGGCCAGCGCCAGACAGCCCAGCGCGGCGATACACACCAGCGCGATCAGAGCCGGACGATTGTGCGCCGGGCGAGGAGGTGGAACGGACACGCGCTCCACGGTACCCGCCTACTACAGGCTGCGTAGGAGCAGGTCGCGGTGCTCACCGCGCGGTCCTGGCGTGGAAGGTCTGCCGATAGGCGGTCGGGGAGACGCCGATGGCGGTGGCCAGGTGTTGACGCAGCGAGGCCGCGGTGCCGAGGCCCGCGTCGGCGGCGACGCGGTCGATGGGAAGGTCGGTGGCTTCGAGGAGGTGGCGGGCGTGGCCGACGCGTTGCTGGGTGAGCCATTGGCCGGGTGGCAGGCCGGTCTCCTCGCGGAAGCGGCGGCAGAAGGTGCGCACGCTCATCCGGGCGTGGGCGGCCAGTTCGGTGAGCGGGAGCGGGCGGTCGAGGTGGGTCATGGCCCAGGCGCGAGTGGCCGCCGTCGTCGCGGTGGTCGGCTCGGGGATCGGGCGGTCGATGAACTGGGCCTGGCCGCCGTCGCGCCACGGCGGCACGATGCACAGGCGGGCGACCCGATTGGCGACCGCGCTGCCGTGGTCACGGCGCAAAAGGTGCAGGCAGGCGTCGATGCCCGCGGCACTGCCCGCCGCGGTGAGGATGCGGCCTTCGTCGACGAACAACACATCGGCGTCCATCTCCACCCGCGGGAACAGGGTGCGGAACCGGTCTGCCTGCTTCCAGTGCGTGGTCGCGGGGCGGCCGTCGAGTAGGCCCAGAGCAGCCAGGACGAAGGCCGCGGTGCAGATCGAAACGATGCGAGTATCCGGCCGCAGGCGTCCCAGCGCAGCGGCCAGGCCGGCGGGCATCCACTCCGCCTTCGGTGCGCCGCACGCGGAGAACGGCGGAATCACCACGGTGTCGGCCTCGTCGAGCGCACTGCTGTCGAACTCGACGGCGATCGTGAAATCGGCATTCGTCGACACCGGCGCCCCGTCGAGGCTGCAGGTGCGCACGTCGTAGAGCGCTGCGCCGTCGGGATCTTCCGCGGTGCCGAAGATCCGGGCCGGGATCCCCAATTCGAACGGATAGACCCCGTTCAGTGCCAGAACCACCACGCGATGCATGGCAAGATTCTTTCACATATTGGCTTTCTTGCCACTCGTCGCCGTCTCGCCGACCCGGCATCGTGGTTCTCACACAGCCGGTTCCCGACGAAACGGCTTGCGAGACAAGGGAGACGAGCAATGCGGGCAATCGGGCAGGACACCTTCGGCGGACCCGAGGTACTGCGGGTGATCGAGGTCGACAAGCCGACGCCGGGTCCCGGGGAAGTGCTGATCCGCGTCCACGCCGCCGGGGTGAACCCGACCGATTCCTGGCATCGCAGCAGCGGTGGGTTGTTCGGCGCGATCACGCCGCTGGGCTGGGACGTGTCCGGTGTGGTCGAGGAGGTCGGCCTCGGCGTGACGCTGTTCGCCCCTGGTGACGAGGTGTTCGGCATGCCGCGCCTGCCGCACGCCGCGGGCACCTACGCCGAATACGTCACCGCGCCGGCCCGCCATCTCGCGCGCAAGCCGGCGAACCTCAGCCACATCGAAGCCGGCGCGCTGGCGCTCGTCGCGCTCACCGCGTGGCAGGCGCTCGTCGACACCGCCGACGTGCGGCCGGGCCAGCGGGTGTTGATCCACGCCGGAGCGGGTGGGGTCGGCCACGTCGCGGTACAGATCGCCAAGGCGCGCGGCGCGTATGTGATCGCCACGGCGCGTGCCGACAATCACGCCTTCGTCCGTGATCTCGGCGCCGACGAGGTCATCGACTACACGACAACAGATTTCGTCGACGCGGTTCGCGACGTCGACGTGGTGGTCGACACCGTCGGCGGCGAATACGGCCCGCGATCCTTGCGGGTGCTTCGCCCGGGCGGCATCGTCGTCTCGCTGGCTTCCCCGGCGGAAGCGGCTCTGGTCGAGCAGGCCGGCCCGCTCGGAGTGCGTGCCGGATTCATGATCGTCGAACCCGACGGAGCGAGCCTGCGCGCCATCGCGGACCTGGTCGACGCGGGTGCGCTGCGACCCCACGTGGAGACCGTCCTGCCGTTGGATCTGGTGAGCAAGGCCCACGAGATCAGCGACAATCAGCGCACCCGCGGCAAGATCGTGCTCGCGGTGGTGGCGTGACTCAGAACTTGTAGCTGATCCCGGTCATCCGCTCGGATTCCTCCCACAGCCTGCGCAGCAGTTCGGGATCGCGCGAGATCTTGCTCGACGGGCAGGCCTCGACCGGCCCCTGGGACTGCATCCAACGGTTGGGACCCCAGTAGGTGGTGGGATCGGCGTCGGGTTCGGTCGCCGCGAACAGGGTGGAGTGCGCGGCCTTGGCCGGCGCGTGGCCGATGAGCTTGATGAACGGCTTGCTGATCCGGTCCAGCGGGGTCTCGGTGCGGGCGAACAGATCCGTTGCCGAGACCCCGGGGTGTACGACGTAGGACTTCTTCGCCGATCCGGCCTCGGTGAGCCTGCGCTGCAGTTCACGGCCGAACATCAGGTTGGCGAGCTTGGCCTGGGCGTAGGCGAGATTGCGCTGGTAGCGGCGGTTCTCGTAGTTGAGGTCGTCGATCCAGAGCTTCGGCGTCTGCTTGTGCGCGATGCTGGCGATCGACACCACCCGGTCGCGGACGCGATCGAGCAGCAGTCCGGTGAGCGCGTAGTGGCCGAGGTGGTTGACGCCGAACTGGGTTTCGAACCCGTCGGCGGTGCGCGAGAAGGGGATGTTCATCAGGCCCGCGTTGTTGATCAGCACATCGAATTCGCCCTGCTGCTCGGCGAATTCGCGCACGGAAGCCAGGTCGGCCAGGTCGAGCGCGGCCACCCGGACGTCACCGGGGATGGCGTCGGCGATGGGCTGCGCCTTACTCGCGTTGCGGCAGGCCATGATCACGGTGGCGCCCTTACCTGCCAGCGCCTTGGTGGTTTCGGCACCGAGGCCGCCGTTGGCCCCGGTGATCACGAACGTGCGCCCGGACTGGTCCGCGATGTCAGTTGGTTTCCATGCCATGCGCCTATCTTACTCTGGAGTAAGATAGGAGGGAAGGTCACCCCAGCAATCCGGCTAGCGTACGGGCGCAAGCGGGTCTGCGCAGCTTGATCATGGCTTTCGCCTCGATCTGGCGTGCCCGTTCGCGGGAGAAACCGAGAGCCGAACCCACCTCCTCCAGCGTGCGGCCTTCACCGCGATCGAGGCCGAACCGCAGCCGGATCACGGCGGATTCTCGCTCGGTGAGCACCGTCAAGGCCGTCTCGACGTAACCACCCAGCATTCGATCCGCCACCACATCCGCCGGTGCGGGCGTGGTGGCGGGCAGTAGTGAGCCCAGCTCGGTGTCCTCGCCGACGGGTGCGTGCAGCGACACCGGCTCGGCTTCGTGTCGCAGCGTCGCTTCGACCTGCGCGACAGTGAGTTCGGCGCCGACGGCGATCTCCTCCGTCGTGGCCGCCCGCCCCAACTGGTGGGACAGCTCTCGTCGCACCCGGATCACCCGGTGCAGCACGTCGGCCACATTCGAGGGCAGCCGGATCGCGCGCCCCTGATCGGTGAGCGCGCGACCGATCGACTGCCGGATCCAGAACGTCGCGTAGGTGGAGAGTTTGAGCCCGCGCTCGTGGTCGAACTTCTCCACCGCCCGCATCAGTCCGAGCGTGCCCTCCTGGATCAGATCGAGCAGCGACATCCCGGTATTGGTCGGGAACCGGCGGGCGATGGAGACGACCAGGCGCAGGTTCGCCCGCACCATGTGATCTTTCGCGCGCAGACCGTCGAGTTCGGTGCGGTGCAACAGTTCTCGTCGTGCGGCGGTGAGTTCGGCACCGGCTGAGTCGATCTCGGCGCGCGCGGCGGCACCCGCGGCGATGCGCGCGCCGAGGGCGTATTCCTGCTCGGCGGTCAGCAGGGGGGTGCGGCCGATCGTGGTCAGGTAGTCGCGAATGGGATCGGCGGTGACAGTGGCGGTCAAGAAGACTCCCGTTCGATCTGCGGCGAGAAGTGGGGCCGATGAGCTCAGTACAACGAGCACAAACTTAGAACGAACATAAAAATATGTCAAGGGTAAATTTATGACGGCTTCAGATATGCTGGCGGCATGACGCAACCGGGGCTACGGGCCAGGAAGAAGCAGCAGACGCGGGAACATATCTCCGACCGGGCCACCGCACTGTTCCTGGAACGCGGCTTCGACCGGGTGACCATCGCGGAAGTGGCGGCCGCCGCCGACGTCGCCAAAATGACCGTCACCAACTACTTCCCCCGCAAGGAAGACCTCGCCCTCGACCTCGGCGAGGTCTACATCGAGCAACTCGCCGCGATCGTGCGCGGCCGCGAACCGGGGCAATCGGCCCTGGCGGCGCTGCGTCACGCGTACCTGGCGGCCGTCGCGGCCCACGACCAGCTCATCGGCTTCAGCGGCGAACCCTTTGCCCGGATGATCGCCGACAGTCCGGCGCTGACCGCCCGCGTGCGCGACTTCAACGACGACCGTCAGGTGGCACTGGCCGTGGCACTGGCCGCCGAGACCGGCGCCGCGCCTGACGACATCACCCCCCGGGTGGCCGCGGCCCAGCTCGCCGGTGTGCTGCGGGTGTTGTTCGACGAGGTCACCCGCCGCACGCTCGCCGGTGAAGCCGACACCGAGATCGCCGCCGCGCTGACCCGCGATGCCGAGATCGCCTTCGACGCGCTCGAACCCGGCCTGGGAAACTACGCCGTCCGCTGAGCGATCGGCGGCGATTGCTGCCGTGTCACTGGGGTCTGGCGCCGGACCTGAAAGCCCATACTGAGGCAATGCCGGATGGTGTTGCTGCAGACGAGCCCGTCGAGCCGATGAGCAAGGCGAAGATCAACATCATCTTCGCGACCGTGGTGCTCGGCATGCTCATGGCCGCACTCGACCAGACCATCGTGTCGGCGGCGCTGCCCTCGATCGTCGCCGATCTCGGCAGCGCGGGGCACATGGCCTGGGTGGTGACCGCGTATCTGCTCGCCGAGGCCGTCGCGACCGTGCTCGCGGGCAAACTCGGTGACCTGTTCGGCCGCAAACTGCTGTTCCAGATCAGCGGCATCATCTTCATCGCGGGCTCGGCGCTGGCCGGCGTGTCCAATGGCATGGCCGTCCTGATCGTGGCCCGCGCGATCCAGGGCGTCGGCGCGGGCGGGTTGATGGTCACCTCGATGGCCCTGATCGCCGACACCATCCCGCTGCGCGAACGCGGCAAATATCAGGGCGCGCTCGGCGCGGTGTTCGGCGTGACCACCGTCGTCGGGCCCACTCTCGGCGGGCTGTTCACCGACCACGCGAGTTGGCGCTGGTGCTTCTACGTGAATGTGCCGATCGCGATCGTCATGGTGGTGATGGCGGCGCGCACGCTGCCACGCCTGCGCGCGGTCACCCGGCCGGTGATCGACTACCTCGGCATCGGCCTGGTGGCGCTCGGCGTCTCGTCGCTGATCCTCGGACTCGAGTTCGGCGGCAACGAATATCCGTGGGGCTCTTGGCAGATCATCGGTTTGTTCGTGCTCGCGGTGGTACTGCTCACCGGGTTCGTGCTGGTGGAGAACCGGGCGAAGGCGCCGATGCTGCCGATGCGGTTGTTCAGCAGCCGGGTGTTCACGGTGTCGTCGGTGCTCAGTTTCATCGTCGGCTTCGCGATGCTCGGCTCGATGACCTACCTGCCCGCCTACCTGCAATATGTCGACGGCGCGACAGCGACGATCTCCGGCGTGCGAACGCTGCCACTGGTCGTCGGCCTGTTCATCACCTCGGTCTTCTCCGGGCAGGTGGTCGGGAAGACCGGGCAGTACCGGTACTTCCCGATCGTCGGCATGGCGGTGATGGCGGTGGGCCTGGGCCTGATGTCGACGATGGGGCACGACACGAGTCTGTGGCTGGAATCGCTGTACATGCTGATTCTCGGCTCCGGGCTCGGCCTGTCGATGCAGGTGCTCACCATCGTCGTGCAGAACACCGTGCCCTACGCCGACCTCGGTACCGCCACCTCGGGCGTCACTTTTTTCCGCACTCTCGGCAGCGCGTTCGGTACCGCCGTCTTCGGCACGCTCTACACCAACCAGAGCAAGACCGCGCTGGAGAACGCGTTGACGCAGACGCCGGGCGTCCCGCCCGAGGTGGTCGCGAATCCGAAACTGTTGCGAGAACTGCCCTACGAGCAGGCCGCGCCCATCATCGACGCCTACGCGCTGTCGATCGACCACGTGTTCCGCTGGGTCGTTCCGGTGGCGCTGGTCGGTTTCGTCGTGGCGTGGTTCCTGCCGCAGGTGCGGCTACGTGACAGCGCCCGCCATGGCGCCGGCGATGTCGGCGAGGGATTCTCGGTGCCCGATTCGCACGACCGGGTGGTGCAGCTGGAACGCGCGGTCGCCACGACGGTGCGCAAGGCCAGGGCGGAGAAACCGATCATCCCCGAGCTCATCGCGGCCTCCGGCAGCACGCTGAGCCCGGACACGGCGTGGGCGCTGGGGCAGACCTACCTCTATGCCAAGGAAGGTATCCCTGCCACGGTGCACGCCATCTCCTACCGGCACCGGCTGCCGGTGGAGGTGCTCTCGCCCGTCTTCCGCCAGGCCGCCGACGCGGGCCTGCTGCACGACGACGGGGGCGTCCTGTCGCTGACCGACGACGGTGACGCCGAGGTCGACAAGCTGCGCGCGGGTTGGCGGCGCTGGCTCGGTGATCGCCTCGACGACTGGAATTCCGAGGATCCGGTCGACCGCGCGCTGCTCGACGAGGCCCTGTCGAAGATCGCGGCCAAGCTGCTCGACCAGGGCGCTGATAGCGGCGAGGTATCGAAAGTTTGAGTTCCGGCGTCCACTCCGCTGGACAAGCCTTGCCGCCGAATACTCGTAAACGTATATTCGTAGACGAGTAAGGAGGCAGTCATGGCTACGAAGCGCAAAGTGAACAATCTGCTGGCGCTCGCCGTGCTCTCGGTGATCGTGCAGCGCCCGATGCACCGCTACGAGATCGCCGCCACCCTGCGCGCGCACGGCAAAGACCGTGACATGGACATCAAGTGGGGCTCGCTCTACACCGTCGTGCAGAACATGGAGAAGGCCGGATTCCTCGAGGTCATCGGTAGCGAACGCGACGGCGCGCGCCCCGAGCGGGTGATCTACCGGATCACCGACGCGGGCCGCGCCGAGATGGCGGACTGGACCCGCGAGCTGCTCGCCGCGCCCGAGCCCGAACATCACCGGTTCACCGCGGGCCTGTCGATTCTGGCGGTGCTGCCGCCGGACGAGGTGATCGCCCTGCTCGGCACCCGCGTCGCGGCGCTGGAGCGAACCATCGAGACCACCAAGGCCGAACTGGCCGAGCTGACGCTGCCCCGGCTGTTCCTCGTCGAGTCCGAATTCGGCCTGGCGATGCTGGAAGCCGAGGCCAACTGGGCCCGTTCCCTGCGCGCGGAACTCGCCGCGGGCACCTTCGAGGGCCTCGAACTCTGGCGGCAGTGGCATGTCGACGGCATGCCCGCCGAACAGATCCCCGAACTCGGCGAGAGGGGGAACGACTAGCTCCCGCCCCAAGACCCGGACCCGGTGGCGTGCGGCAACACCCCACCGAGCCCGAGAAACCGTCTCGAAACCAGGCGCACCCGGCCACGAGGTGAGGCAACCACAGGATAGCTGGGTGGCGCCGACACAGATCTGGAGATCACCCATGTCCACCACCCGTTCCGCATTGATCATCGGCGGCGGCATCGCCGGACCCGTCGCCGCCACGGCCTTGCACAAAGCAGGCATCGACGCCCACGTCTACGAGGCCTATTCCGGCCCCTCCGAGGGCATCGGCTCCGGGCTGGCGCTGGCACCCAACGGTGTCGCGGCGCTCGACATCATCGGCGCCGGTGACGCGGTGCGCGAGATCGCTCTACCGGTCGCGCAGATGCGACTGCGCGTCAGCGGTCGTGAACACATCATGCCGGTGCTGGCCGACCAGCCCCCGCTCCAGGCTGTCGACCGCGGCGAACTGCATCGCACCCTGCACGATCACGCGATCGCCGCGGGCGTGCCGTTCAGCTACGACAAGCGGCTGACGAGCGTCGACGAACACCCCGACGGTGTCACCGCGCACTTCGCCGACGGATCGACCGCCACCGCCGATATCCTCGTCGGCGCGGACGGAATCCGCTCCACCGTACGAAATTTGATCGACCCGGCCGCGCCCGGTCCCGGCTACACCGGCATGCTCGGCTTCGGTGCGCTGGTCGAATGTGACCTCGACCTGCCGGACGACACCATGGTGTTCGCCTTCGGCGCCAAGGCGTACTACCTGTACTGGAAACAGGCCGACGGCCGCGTGGCTTGGGGCGCGAACCTGCCCAGCAAGCAATATCTTTCGCTCACCGATGCCCGTGCCGTCCCCGCGGAGCACTGGCTGGAAGTACTGCGCGAGACGTACGCCCCCGATTCTCCCGGCGCCGAATTCACCCGCCGCACCACGGCGCAGAATCTGGAGATCACCGGCGCCCTGCACATCATGGGCCCGGTGCCGCACTGGTATCGCGACCGCATGGTGCTGGTGGGCGACTCGGTGCACGCACCGTCGAACAGCTCGGGACAGGGTGCGTCACTGGCGATCGAGAGCGCCGTGCAACTGGCGCGATGCCTGCGCGATATCGCCTCGCCCACCGAGGCTTTCGCGGCTTACGAGCAGTTGCGGCGGGCCCGTGTGGAAGGCATCGCGGCGCGCGCGGCGAAGATCAACCACAGCAAGACCCCGGGACCCCTCGCCCGCAAGGTGATGAACGCGATGATGCCGCTCATGGTCAAGACGGTGATGAACCCGGAGAAGACGATGGGCGCCGAACGCCGGTACCGCATCGATTGGGATGCGCCGGTCGGGGCGGAATCGGCTACTGCCGCACAGTGATCCGGGCAGCCCTCGGTCGACGGTGATCGAGGGCTGTCACGCGGTGCGCGATCACCGTTTCGTTCGGTGACGGTCCGCGCGCAGTCTCAGGATGCGCGCGGTTTCCGCGTCGGCGGGCAGGAATGCCTCGAGGTGGAGTTCGGCGATGGTGACGTCGGTAGCCGTCGCGAAGGAGGTGAGGGTGGTGATCAGGCGGAGGTCACCGTCGGGGGTGCGCAGGTGGAGGGGAACGGCGAAGCCGACATGGTCGGGGCCGGGGGAGGGGGCAGGCAGGTAGCTCGACAGCTCGGCGATGAGGTGGTCGAGCGCCGGATCGGGGGTGTGCGCGGCGCGGCTCCGGAGCGAATCCATGATGTGCCTGCCCCAGTCGGGGAGGTTGCGCACGCGCGGGGCGACGCCGTCGGGGTGCACGGCCAGCCGAAGGACATTGATCGGCGAATTCAGCAGTCGCGGGTCGACACCCTCGGTGAACAGGTCGAACGCGGCATTGGCGGTGACGAGTTCGCCGCGCGGTCGGGCGACCAGCGCGGGGTAGGGCATGTGCCCGTCGAGAACGGCGGTGATCGCCTCGCGCACCGGTGCCAATTCCGGTGCGGCGAGATCGCTTTCGGGAAACACCGGGGCGAATCCGGCGGCCAGCAGCAGGGTGTTGCGGTCGCGCAGGGACAACTCGAGCGATTCCGCCAGCCGAACCACCATCGTTCGACCCGGCTTCGACCTGCCCTGCTCGAGGAAACTCAGGTACCGCTGGCTGGTCTCGGCCCGGATCGCCAGGTCGAGCTGGCTGACCCGGCGCAGCGTGCGCCAGTGCCGCAGTTGCGGGCCGAACCCGGTGGTGGACAGCGCGGTCGTCATCGCCCGAGTCAACCGCGTCGACGAATTATCCGCCATTCCCTCGAAGGAATCATGCGGCCCGCATCCCGGCTCATACCCTCCGGGGAATCGCGCGACCACACCGTCCGCGCCAGAGTTCTGCCCATGAGTGACAACGACATCCACCGCCTCCTGACCGACGCGCCGACCCGCGCCGATCACCGGTCTCGGCTCCCGGCAATCGACACCGCCTACTACCTCGACGGTGGTCTCACCCGTGCCGAGCGGCCACGACCCGAACCCGGTCCGCACCAGGTGCTGATCCGGGTGCGCGCCGCCTCGGTGAACCGGCGCGACCTGATGCTGATGGACGCGACCTACCCGCTGCCGGCCACCCCGGGCATCGTGCCGCTCTCCGACGGCGTCGGTGAGGTGGTCGCGCTCGGCTCCGGCGTAACCCGCGCGGCAATCGGCGACCGGATCACCGCGAGCTACTTCGTGCACTGGGTCGACGGCCCGCAAACCCTCGCCACGGCCGCCGAACAGTACGGCGCGAACTTCGACGGGTTCCTCGCCACGTACGCACTGATAGAAGAGGATTCGATCGTGCACGTACCCACGCATCTCACCGATGCGGAGGCGGCGACCCTCAGCTGCGCGGGTCTGGTCGCCTGGTCGGCGCTCACTACTCCCGCCCTGCCTGCCCCCGGTGCGCGGGTGCTCACCGTCGGTAGCGGTGCGGTGGCGCTGTACGCGATCCAGTTCGCCAAGATCCTCGGAGCCGAGGTCATCTCGATCACGTCCAGCCGACGAAAGGCCGACCGGTTGCGGGCCCTCGGCGCCGACGCGGTGATCGACCGCACCGTGACCGCGGACTGGGGCGACGCGGTGATGGAGATGACAGGCACCGGCGCCGAGCACATCATCGACGCGGTCGGCCTGCCCACGCTCGAACAGTCGGTACGCGCCGGCGCGTACAACGCCACGGTGACCATGGTCGGCGCGATGGCGCCCGCGCCGGGAACAACACTGCCGGACAACCCGTTCGGCTCTTCCTATCTGTCCATCCGGCGGATCGCCGTCGGCAGCCGAGCCGGTTTCGAAGCGATGAATCGCGCGATCACCGAGCATCGTCTGCGCCCGGTGATCGACCGCGAATTCGATTTCGACGACGCCGTCGAGGCCTACGACTACCTGCGCTCGGGGGCCGCGTTCGGCAAGGTGGTGATCGCGGCGGGCTGAGGGCTCAGCACGCGGGTGAACGCGGTGACACACAGGACCAGCCACAGCAGCCCGATGATCCAGCCGGCGAGCACATCGGTGGTCCAGTGGACCCCTAGATAGATGCGCGATAATCCGACGGCAAGGGGAAAGCCGATCGCGAACACGGTCGCGATCACCCGGACCCAGTGTCTGCGCAGCCGCGGGACCACCACCAACGCCACGATGCCGACGACCACGGTGGACCCGAGCGTATGCCCCGACGGGTACGACAGGCTGGGTTCGAAGACCAGCCGCGACGCCTCCGGCGGTCGCTGGCGGCCGACGAGACGTTTGATCACCCACACCAGCACTCCCGCACCCAGCGACGTGATGGCGACCAGGGCGGCGACCGGCAGGTTGCGCCGCAACGCGAAGACGCCGACGGTGAACGACGCCAGGATCGTCATCGACAGCGTGCTGCCGAGGTCGGTGATCACCGTGGCGATGCTGGTCAGCGGTTCGCCGCGGTGCGCGACCATCCAGTCGAGCACCACGGTGTCCATCCGGCTGACACCGCTGGTGACCTCCCAGGTGAGGGCTGCGATCAACACCGCCGTGGTCGCGATGAGCGCGACCACGTACGGCGTCCGGCGGCACAGCGCGGACCAGGCGACGTCGGTGGGCGATGGCTGTCGAGAGGTAGTCGGCATAACTACCAGATTGCCAGGTGAATCCTCATGCTTCGAAGACCACGATGTTTCCGGCGACATCTCGGGTGCCCGCGTCCTTCTTGATCGCCTTCACCAGGTCGGCGACGCAGTCCCAGGTGCGCGGGGGTTCGCAGTCGATGTTGCCGATCGTGAACCAGGTATCGGTGCCGCGGTAGCGGACGAGGCCCTTGCCCGCGTCGTCGAGCATGACATCGAGCTCGCCGGACACCGTCCCTTCCTCTTCGGTCATGACGGCGCTCTCGGCGGTGATCTCGATGGGCTCGCTTATTTGAACTCTCCTCGGCGGAGGCAGTCATCGACTGCGGTGCGCAATGCGGTGTGCTCGGCGGTATCAACGGTCAGTGCGTATTTTACCTTCACTTTGACATAGTGCTCCACATAGGCACACCGGAAGTTACCGGGCGGCAAATAGTTCGCGGGATCCTGATCACCCTTGGAACGGTTGGCCGACGGGTCGGCGGCGACCAGGTTCATCGAGTCGTTGGCGATGCGGCGGCGGGTGTCCTCGTCGCGGTCGGCGGCGCCGGATCGCCACGCTTCGGCAAGGGCGACAATGTGTTCGGCGTCGACCTTGGACGGATCGGTGATGAACTTGTAGGGCCCGAGTTGGCCGGTCTTCTTGTCGATGAAGCCGTAGTGGTCCTGCCAGCCGCCACCGGCCGCCACCGTCAAGTCGCAGGTCTTGGCGTCGAGGGTGACCTTGCCGTTGGCGTCACGCAGCATCATCACCTCGCGACTGGTGCATTTGGTGTACTTGGCCAGGTCGCCGGTGAAGCCGTGCTCGGGCTTGTTGGTGTCCCAGTGCGGGAACTTCTCGCGCGTGTAGCCCGTCATCGGGCCTTCCTTCGCGACGACGAGGGTGGCGACCAGATCACCGATCTCCTTGCCCGACAACGTCACCGCGCCCGCGGCGCCAGGCCCTGGATTCACCTCGTCCAGCAGCGAGTTCGAACAGGCGGCCACCACAGCCAGGCACACCGCCGCGACGAAGGCGAGCAGGGCTCGTCCCAGGATCCTGCCGTTGATCGAAGACCACTTCATGCCCGTACCGCCCAGACGCTCCGTCGAGAAATGAACCGGCACAACCTAACGGCCGCACCGGGTGTCGTCAGTGATTGTCCGCTATGAAGTTCCGCACAGCACAGCGGGAACCGATTGTGGCTCAATAGCGTTCATCTATGGATGGAAATGACCGTTGCCGTCCGGGTGCAAACTCGGGGTGATCGACATCACAATCCGTCAGTCGGGCAGTGATCCCGACTCCGGCGGAATCCCGGTGTCCAGGAACCGGATCAGCCGTGCGATGCGGGCGGCATGGTCGACGCATCGCTGGAATTGACTGCCCAGCAACGCCATATCGATCGCGGCCTCGGTGCTCACCTCGGCCTCGCTGAGGGCGGTGCGCAACTGCTTGCACAGCGTTTCCATCGCCTCGATGTCGCTGCCGTCGTCGGCGGCGAATCGACCGCTGGCCACCGACGCGCTCACCCGCGCGACACAGGCGGCCGCGAGCGTGCCCATCGACACCAGTTCGGTGATCACCGATGCGGGAGCGACCGCGCTCGGATGTGCCCGATACACGTACTGCCCAGCGGTTTCGGTGCGCCGACCGATCCGCGACAGCTCGCCGGCGACCTGAATCGCGGTCACCACGTGGCGCAGGTCGCGCGCGACCGGCGCCTGCAACGCGAGCAGGGCCATGGTGCGGGATTCGCAGGCGGCGAACATCAGTTGTAGCTGCTCGTCGAGCGCGAACACCTCGTAGGTGGCAGCGAGGTCGGCGCCGGCCAGCGCCTGGGTGACCCGCTCGGTCGCGTCATGAGCGACGCGCGACATCAGGGTGAGATCGTTGGCCAAAGCGACGAGCTCGAGGGTGAACTGGGTCCGCACGCGCTGAATTGTTCCCCATCGAGGGGGTGCGAGTGAATCCATCGCCGAGATCCGTGCCGCGACGGATCCGGGTGTGCCCGGTCGTAGCTGGAAGGATGGAGGTCATGATTGCCGCGTTGACGACCAAATGGACCATGTACGTGCCCATCCTCGCCGCGCTCGTGCTCGTACTCAGCTGGGGCCGTTCGGTACCGGGATTGATCGTCGCGCTGGTGAGTATCGCCCTGGTGGGTGCCGTGCTGGCCGCGGTCTATCACGCCGAGATCGTCGCCCACCGGGTCGGCGAACCCTACGGGTCGCTGGTGCTCGCGGTGGCGGTGACCGTGATCGAGGTGGCGTTGATCGTCACGATGATGATCTCCGGCGGCGACAAGGCCGCCTCGCTGGCCCGCGACACCGTCTTCGCCGCGGTGATGATCACCTGCAACGGCATCTTCGGATTGGTGCTGCTCGTCGGCGCGCTGCGCAGACGGGTGGCGGTGTTCAACGCGGAGGGGACCGGGGCCGCCCTGGCCACCGTCGCGACCCTGGCCACGCTGAGTCTGGTGCTGCCGACCTTCACCACCAGTGCGCACGGCCCCGAGTTCTCGCCGGCGCAGCTGGCCTTCGCCGCCGTCGCCTCGCTGGCGCTCTACGGGCTGTTCGTCATGGTGCAGACGGTGCGCCACCCCGACGACTTTCTTCCGGTGGAAGACGGCGGCGCTGTCGACGACAGCGACACCCATAGTCACGCGCCGTCCAATCGGGCCGCACTGATCAGTCTCGGCATGCTGGTGCTCGCTCTGGTCTGCGTGGTCGGCCTGGCCAAGGTGGTCTCGCCCGCGCTCGAGTCGGCGATCGCCTCGGCGGGATTGCCGCCGTCGGCGGTGGGTGTGGTGATCGCGATGCTGGTGCTGCTGCCCGAGACTCTCGCCGCGGTGAACTCCGCGCGCCGCAACCAGGTGCAGATCGGTCTGAACCTGGCGCTCGGTTCGGCGATGGCCAGCATCGGCCTGACCATTCCGGTGATCGCGATCGCGACCATCTGGCTCAGCGGTCCGCTGGTGCTCGGTCTCGGTGCTACGCAGATGGTTCTGCTCGCGCTCACGGTCGTGGTCGGCACGCTGACGATCGTTCCCGGCCGCGCGACCCTGCTACACAGTGGCGTTCACCTGGCGTTGTTCGCGGCTTTTGTGTTCCTGGCCGCAAGTCCGTAGGTGAGGTGCTGTGGATCACACGGCGTGTAGATCTGTCATGAAAATCGCGGAAAAGCGACCAGGGTCACCCACTGGAAATTTTGTTGTGACGCAGAGTACCGGTTAGCTTGCTGGAGTTGGCACCGACGCCGAAGCCAGAGAGTGCGGTATGAAAATCACCAAGCCCCGTGCTTCACGAGCGGCCCGGAGGCATCTCTGATGCCTACCGATCTGCACTCCGCGAAGCCGGATTCCGCTACCCAGATCGTCCGCGAGAATTTCACCGACACCGTCGTGTCATCGCTGCGGACCTTCGGGCGTGCGGTCGATCTCGCACAGCAAGCGGTCGGCGGATCGTTCTCCGACATCGCCCGCAGACAGTTCCAGTGGCGGGAGACCCTCGTACAGGCCTGGCGGCTGATCACGGTCACCGCCATTCCCGCGATCCTGATGGCGATCCCGTTCGGCGTGATCGTCTCGGTCCAGGTCGGCAACCTGATCCACAGCCTCGGCGCCGACTCCATGCTCGGCGCCACCGGCGGCCTCGGCGTGATCAAACAGGGCGCGCCCATCGCCACCGGCTTCCTGCTCGGCGGCGCCGGCGCGGCGGCCATCGCGGCCGACCTCGGCGCGCGCACCATCCGCGAGGAGATCGACGCGCTCAACACCATGGGCATCAACCCGGTGCACCGGCTCGTCATCCCGCGCCTGGCCGCCATGCTGCTGGTCGCTCCGATGCTCAATGTCTTGATCATCTTCGTCGGCGTGCTGGCCGGATACGCGGTCGCCGTCGGCGGTCAGGGCGTGACCCCGGGCAGCTACTGGTCGACGTTCGGTTCGTTCGCGACCGCCGGTGACGTGTGGGTCTCGCTGCTCAAGGCGCTGATCTTCGGCTTCCTGGTCGTGATCATCTCCTGCCAGCGCGGACTCGAGGCCAAGGGCGGTCCGCGCGGCGTCGCCGACGCGGTGAACGCGGCGGTGGTGCTCTCGGTCGTCTCGATCGCGATCGTGAACCTGCTGGCCAGCCAGATCAGCGCCATGTTCCTGCCGACGAAGTTGGCGTGATGGCTGCCTCGTCGTACATCCCCACCTCGCTGCACTGGCTGCGCAAGCCCGCCCGCCTCGGCAAGCGGATCGTCACCGCCGGTGAATCGATCGGCTTCGTCGCGGTGTTCGTCTGGCAGGTGCTGTCGTCGGTGCCGCTGACGCTGCGCCGCTACCGGGACGAAACGCTGCGCGCGGTCACCGATATGACCTGGGGTCGCGGGTCGATCATCGTCGGCGGCGGCACCGTGCCGATGATGATCGTGCTCGGCCTGGTGATGGGCGCCTCGGTGGGCGTCGAATCGTTCGCCTCACTCGACATGCTCGGCATGGGCCCGGTCACCGGCGTGATCTCGGCCTACGCGACCACCCGTGAGCTGGCCCCGATCGCGGCGGCCATCGGCTTCGCCGCACAGGCCGGCTGCCGGATCACCGCCGAGATCGGTGCGATGCGCATCTCCGAGGAGATCGACGCGATCGAGGCGCTCGGCCTGCGATCGGTGCCCTACGTCGTCACCACCAGAGTGATCGCCGGGGCCATCGCCATCGTGCCGACCTTCCTGATCGCGCTGATCCTGGCCTACGGCGCCTGCCGCGGGCTGCTCACGATGGTCTACGGCCAGTCGGCCGGTGTGTACGACCACTACTTCTTCCAGTTCATCTCCGGCTTCGACATGATCGCCGCGGTGATCAAGGTGGCGGTCTTCGGCACGGTGGTGATCCTGGTGCACGCCTACTTCGGGTTCTTCGCCACCGGCGGTCCCGAGGGGGTCGGCATCGCCTCCGGTCGCGCGGTGCGCGCCAGCTCGGTGGCCATCATCGCCATCGACATGGTCCTCACGATCATGCTCTGGGGCTTCAACTCGGCGATCAGTTTTACGGGGTGAGCTATGCCTAATTACGGAATGCCGGGCGTCGCGGCCGATCGGCGCAGCGCGCGCACGACCGGCGCGATCATCCTCGGACTGATCACAGCGGTTTTGCTCGGCACTGTCGCCTACAACAACCTGCGCACCGAAGACGGCCTGCGCATCGCCCTGCACACCGAACATCTCGGTGACGGCATCAGCGTGGGCAGCCAGGTCCGCGTCGACGGCGTGACGGTCGGCGAGGTCGCCGAGGTGACCCCCGGCGCCCGCGGCACCCAGCAGATCTCGCTGCTGCTCGACTCGCAGCGGCTGGTCGGCATCGACGACAGCCTCGCGATCGACTACGCCCCGACCAACCTGTTCGGCATCGCCGAGATCGAATTGCGCCGTGGCGCGGGCGGTTCGCCGCTGCGCGAGGGCGCGGTCCTCGACCTCACCGGCGCCAACGGCGACCGGGTCTACGACGCGACGATGAGCGCGATCCTGCGCAGCCTCTCGCAGGTCGGCATGACCGTCACCAGCCCGCAGATGGCGACCGTCATCTCCCAGCTGGCCGCCGACTTCAAGGCCTTCACCCCGCTGGTGCAGGCCCTGATCACGGTCGCGAAGACCCTCGCCGACAACCAGGACGTGCTGCCCTCGGAGCTGTTCGGCAAGCTCGGCCCCGCCTTCGACGGCGGCGGTGAGTTCGCGGGCGCCACCATGAAAGTGATCGACCAGCTCAGCGAGATCAGGGTCACCCAGGTCGACAAGGAGCGCTACGACATCGGCGTCGGCGTGATCGGCGGCAGCATCCTGCCCGCGCTGACCACCACGCTGAGTACCGCGGGCGGCCACTTCGCCGAGACCACCGACATGCTCGCCCCGATGCTGCTGGCGCTGGCCCAGATGTCGCCGAACCCGCGCCGGACCGGTGCCGATCTCACCGCCCTGCTGCAGAACCTGCGCGGCGCCATGCCCGACAGCCCGAACGGTCCAGTCCTCAACCTCGACGTCGAGCTCAGCGGTGTCCCCGGCATCGCGGTGCCGCTGTTCGGAAAGGCCGGTGGGCGATGAAGATTCGCGGAACCGCGCTGCGCCTGGGCGCCTTCACCCTGGTGATGATCACCGTCCTCGGGCTCGTGTTCACCCTGATCAAGCGTCCCGTCGACGGCGACACCTACGCCCACGACGCGCTGTTCACCGACGCCAACGGCCTCAAGGTCGGCAACGACGTGCGGATGTTCGGCGTGCAGGTGGGCAAGATCGAGAAGATCAGCCTCGAAGGCGACAAGGCCAAGGTCGCGATCACGGTCAAGACCGACACCCCGATCTACGACAACTCCAAGCTGGCCATCCGCTACCAGAACCTCACCGGCCAGCGCTATATCGACCTGCAGCAGGCGCCCAACCCGGGTAAGGCCATCGCGGCGAACGCCAGGATCGGCGCGAACATGACCGTGCCGTCCTTCGACGTGACGAGCCTGTTCAGCGGCCTCAAGCCGGTGCTCGCCACCTTGTCGCCGGAAGCGATCAACCAGTTCACTGCGAGCATGCTCGCCGTCATCGAGGGCGACGGCACGGGCCTGGGTCCCGCGCTGACCGCGATCGACCAGCTCGCGAGCTACGCGGACGACCGTCAGCAGGTGATCGGCGTCCTGATCCGCAACCTGTCCGACATGGGCGACCGGCACGGTGGTCGAGTCGGATACCTGTTGCCGCTGCTGGCCCGGCTCACCGACATCTTCGAGGCGATGCAGCGCAATATCGGCGGCGTCGCGCAGTTCGCGATGACCGCGCCCTCGGTGCTCGCCCCGGTGGACCGGTTGCTCGCCTCGCTCGGCCTGGTCGAAGGCGGCGGCGCCGACGTCGACGCGATGATCCGCGGGCTCTTCCCGAATCCCAAGGAAGCCGTCGAGGTATTCGGCAAGCTCCCCGGTCTGCTGGCCACGGTCGACGCCTCGCTCTCGCGTGGTTTCGCCGACTTCACGCCGCACTGCAGCAACGGCGCCGCCGAGGTGCCCGCGCCGCTGCAGGTGCTGATCGCCGGACAGAAGGTCACCGTATGCAACCGCTGAAGAAGCTCACCGGGATGTTCGCCGGTGATCGCCCGATCCCCGACGAAGCGGGCAAACGCGCGCGGGAACTGCGGATGGGGATCATCGGCCTGAGCCTGGTCGTGCTGTTCATCATCGCCGCGGGCGTGGTCTACGTGGTGCCGCTGGGCAAGCACACCTACACCGCCGAGCTCAGCGAAGCGCAGTCGGTGCGCGAGGGCGACGACGTGCGCCTGGCGGGCATCTCGGTCGGCAGCGTCACCTCCCTGGAGCTGAAGCCCGACAAGGTGCTCATGCAGTTCACCGTCGACAACGAGGTGTTCGTCGGCGACAAGACCTCCCTCGATATCCGCATGCTCACCGTGGTCGGCGGTCACTACGTCGCGCTCTACCCGGCCGGCACGGCCCCGCTGGGGGACAAGGCGATCCCCTCCGATCGAATCCGCTTGCCCTACAGCCTGATCGAGACCTTCCAGGACGCCACCGCCCCGCTGGCCGCCGTCGACGGCGACACCGTGCGCAACAACCTGGCCGCCGCGAACTCCGCGATCGCGACCTCGCCGGAGGCGCTGCGCACCACGCTGGACACCGTCGGTAAGTACGTCGACATGCTCGATCGTCAGCGCAGCCAGGTGTCGAAGTCGATCGCGGTCGTCGACGAGTACATCTCCATGTACGACGGCGCCAAGTCCGATCTGGGCAGGCTGATGGACAACGTCAACCTCCTCGAAGACCTGCTGCTGAGCAAGCGGGCCGAGCTGGCCGAAGCGGTTCGGCTGCTCACCTCGGTGGTGAATCGACTGGCCGGTCTCGCGCCGACCTGGGAATCGACTCTGAAACCACAGGCGCAGGCCCTGGCCGACACCTTGCCTCGCCTGCAGGAACTCGGCGGCCGGCTCGAGCCCGTCATCGGGACCGTCGGCGCGCTGCAGACGAAGTTGTCGCAGCTGGCGACGCCCGAAGCCGGTGTGGTGGTCGACCAGTCGAGCGCCCGCGTGTGCGTACCGCTGCCCGGGAAGGCGTGCTGATGCTGAAACGACTGCTCGGATCCCAGGCGTTCATGTCGATCGCCGGTGTCGCGGTGCTCGTGGCGCTGGTGACCGGCGGCTACTTCGTCGCCTTCGATCCGCTGAAGAAGACCGAATCCTATTGCGCGCTCATGCCCGACGCGATCGGCCTCTACCCCGGCAACCACGTCACCATGCGCGGCATGGATGTGGGCGAGGTGACCGCGGTGCGCAACGAGGGCGCCAAGGTCCGCGTCGAATTCGAGGTCGACGCCGAATTCCCGGTCTACTCCGATGCTTCCGCCACCACGGTCGCGTACTCGGTGGCGGCGGACCGCAATCTGGCGGTGCTCACCAGCGGCAAGACCGCGCCCCCGCTGGCGGGCGGCTGCATCACCAAAACCCTGACCCCCAAGAGCATCACCGAAACGCTCACGGCGCTGGCGAGCCTGTCCGATCAGCTCTCCGGCGGCGCCGCGGGTGAGCCGAGTGCCCTGTCCGACGGCCTGTCCTCGCTCAATCGCGCGACCGCGGGCACCGGCCCGACGGTCAACGAACTCATCCACAAACTCGGTTCGGCGATGAACAAGCCCGACGCCGATATCGGCCATCTCGCAAGCCTTTTCGACGCGTTCGCCTCGGTGTCGAACCGGGTCGCCGCGAACTGGGGTGACCTGCAGACGATGCTGGTCCGCCTGGCGCCGCTGCTCAACATGGCCTCCGACGATCTGCTCGGCCCGGCCACGTCGCTGTTCGACGGTCTCGGCGAGGTGTTGCCGATGCTCGACGACATCGCGGTCATTCTCGGTGACCCGCTGATCGGGGTGCTCGACGACGCGGTCCCGCTGGTGAAGTTGTTGCGCGCCAACGTCGGATCGTTGAGCGAGATCGTGGCGAAGATGCCCGCGCTCGCCTCCGCCTTCCACAGCGCCACCGATCCCGCGGGCGGCACCGCGATCACCTACGCGCCGCCGAAGGTCGCCCTCCCCGTCGGCGAGGCCGACCAGGTGTGCGGTGCGGTGAACGAGCTGATCCCGGGGCAGTGCCCCGATCCGGCGCAGGGACTGGCCGATGTGAATCTCGTGCAGGTCGTGCTGGGAATGGCAGGTGCTCGATGAACACGCGAAAGATGTTGCGACGCAGTGCGGTCGCACTGGTGATCGCGGGCGGACTCGCGGTCGGCGGCTGTGGTTTCGACCCCGCCGAGGTACCGGTGCCGGGCTCGACTGTCAGCGGTTCGACCTACCGCGTGCAGATCGAGTTCAGCAGCGCGCTGAACCTGCCCGCGAAGTCGAAGGTGATCGCCAACGGCGCCGAGATCGGCATCGTCGACGGGGTGCGCGTGGTCCAGCCCGCCGACGCGCCCGCCGGTCGCGGCGGTTACGTCATCGTCGAGGCCGACATCCTCGACACCGTGCAGTTGCCGACGAAGTCCATCGCCGAACTGCGCCAGGACACCATCCTCGGCGATATCCACCTCTCGCTCACCACCCCGAAGGACGGCTTCGGCGAGTTGCTGCGCGACGGCGGTACGATCCCGATCGAACGGACGAAACCGCCTGTGCAACTGGAGGACACGATGGCCACCATGGCCCTGTTCGTCCAGGGCGGGGCGATCGGTCAGCTGCAGGAGATGCTCGGCCGGATCAACTCGGTGATGCCACAGGATCCCAGGGAAACCGCCCGCATCTCCGCGGTGATGGGCGCCGACGCCGCTGATCTTGCCGCGAATCTGGACCAGGTCGACCTGCTGGTGAACGGCCTGTCCCGCAATGCGACGATCCTGCACGACGACACCGAACAGGCGCTCACCGACATCCTCACCCCCGAGGCCGTGGCCTCGCTGACGGGCACGCAGGACTCGATCGCCAAGACAATGAAGATCTTCGACGCACTCGGCCCGGTCGGCTCCTCGCTCACCTGGCTGGCTCCGATCGCGAGCTCCGGTGACGCCGCCGCGACCGCGTTCCTCCCGCTGGCCACCGGCGGCTCAGCCGACCTGCGCTCCTCGACCAATATGGCGCTGCTGACAGCCCTGTTGCGCGACAAGATCATTCCCTTCGCCGAGCGCGGACCGAAGGTGAACGTCACCGGTGTCGAGGTGTCCGAACAAGACCAGCTGGCGCAGATCGTCACCGCGCTGCGGATGATCGGAATGGTGCGATGAAGATCGGTGCCCTGGCCTCACTCGGCGGCATCGCCGCCATCACCGTGCTCGGCGCGAGCTACCTGACCTTCGGGGTGGTGCGCGTCGACCCGTTCGCCGACTACACCGCGGCTTCGATCGAGATCGCGAACTCCGGTGGCCTCAGCGTGGGTTCGCCGATCCTGCTCACCGGCATCGAGATCGGCGAGGTCACCGGCGTCGACACTTCGGCGAGCGGTCGCGTCCAGGTCGGATTCCGGTTCGGCGCCGAGCACAAGGTGCCGTTGAGCAGTGTCGTCACCATCGAGCACCTGTCCTCGCTCGGTGAGCCGTACGTGCAGTTCGTGCCGCGCGACGCCAACGGGCCCTATCTCACCGACGGACAGCGCCTTTCCGGCGAGAACGTGCGCACCCCGATGTCGATCCCCGAGGTCGCGCGGCTGGTCACCAAGACCGTCGAGCAGCTCGACCCCGCGGTCGTCGGCTCTCTGGTCGACACGCTCGGCACGGCGATGGTCGGCACCGAGAACGTGGTCCCCGAGCTGGCGAGGGCAGGCGACCTGCTCGCCGCGGCGCTGATGAGTCGCGCCCCGGCGATCGGCGAGCTGCAGAACAACTTCGAGTATGTCTCCGGCGATATCGGCTGGGCGGGCCCGGCCACCTCCGCCGCCGCGCCCGCCTTCATCCGGTTGAGTCAGGTGATCGATCAGTTCGTCGAATCGGTCGGCCGGGCCACCGAGGGCGATCCGCGGATGTACCTGCGCGACGGCGGTCTGGTGTCGTTGCTCGAGCAGCTCACCGCCAAGCTGAACGAGCTCGGCCCCGAGCTCTCCGCGCTGCTGCCCGGGCTGCGCCCGCTCACCGAATCGGTCACCGCGACCGCTCCGCAGCTCGATCTGAGCGCGCTGGTCACCCAGGCGCTGCACAACACCGACGCCGACGCGGTCAAGGTGCGGGTCGCGATCAAGTAAATATCTGGCAACCATCGTATATAGGTATCAGCCCTGGCCAGTGGTTGTTCGGTCGAGCCGAGCGGTCCGCGAGCAACCTTGCGGTAGCCTGCTGGACGGGGGACCTGGTCCGCGGTGGAGGCGGTGCGATGGCAGAGAGCGGCGAGGGTCCGGAAACTCGGACCGGCAGCAGTACTCGAATGATCGCGATCGCGGCGGTACTCGCCGCGATACTCGCACTGGTGGGCGCGCTCGGTCTGTTGCTGCGCGCCGACCAGGGTGACGACAACCCGTCGGTGAACCCGATGGGATCCGACGCCAACGGTCTCCCGGTCGCCGGGTCTGATCGAGAAGCCGCCGATCAGGACCAGAAATTCGCGCCACCGTGGCCGGCAAGGCGAGTCGGCGGGAACTGCTCGGCCGGTGGCATCGTCGCGCACTGGCGCGTCCACGACGACGGCCGATGGCAATGTACGGTGACCACCCCCGACGCCCAGCCCCCGACAGCGGTCCCCGCGCCGCCGCCTCCGCCGCCCGGAACCGAGCCCGCTCCCGGGCCCGCGCCCGTGGAGGCGCCCGCGCCGCCGCCCGCCTACGAACCGCCGCCCCCGCCGCCGGTCTACGAGCCGCCCGCCTACGAACCGCCGCCCCCGCCCGAGCCGGCGCCCCCGGTCTTCGAACCCGAACCCGCCCCGGCGCCGCCCCCACCACCTCCGCCGCCCCCCGTCCTCCAACTCCCGTTCCCCCTTCCGCCGATCCTGCTCCCACCGGCGGCGGCCGTCCGACCCTGATCCGCGCTCGCACCGCGCCGTCGAGAAGACCGGCTCCGGTGCGGTCGCGCGGGTGAGTCGAATCAGCCGTTCGGCCCCCTGACCGGCGGCGGGTCGATCACCGCGCACCGTCGATGTCGGTGAGACTGGTCAGCTATGGACCAGTTGGTGCTGACTCTGGTGATCCTGCTCGCGGCCGTACTCGCCGAACCCCTCGGTGCGCGCATCGGTCTGGCGCCCTCGATCCTGATGACCCTGTTCGGTTGCCTGCTCGCCCTGATTCCGGCCGTGCCGAGCCTGAGCATCCCACCCGAGTTGATCCTGCCGCTGGTCCTGCCGCCGCTGCTCTACGCCGCCGCCCGCCGCACCTCGTGGCGGCAGTTCGCGGAGAACTGGCAGATCATCGCGCTGCGCGCGGTCGGCCTCGTGATCGTCACCGCGATCGCGGTCGCCGCGGTCTTCCACGCCTGGAGTCCTGGCACCGCCGTCGCCGCGGCCGTAGTGCTCGGCGCCCTCGTCGCGCCGCCGGACCCGGTGGCGGCCACATCGATGGCGGGCCGCCTCGGGCTGCCGCGCCGACTGATCGTCACGCTGGGTGGTGAAGGTCTGTTCAACGATGTCACCGCGATCGTCATCTACACCGTCGGTCTCCAGGTGGTCATGACCGGCCTGTTCAGTCCGTGGCACGCGCTCGCCGACTTCGCGATCGCCGCGCTGGTCGGGCTCGTCGTCGGACTGGTGCTCGGCTGGCTCGGCAGCACGCTCACCAAGCACCTCGACACCGCCACCGGCCAGGTCGCCCTGAGCCTGCTGCTGCCCTTCGCCGCCTACGGCATCGCCGAACACTGGGAAGGCTCGGCGGTCCTGGCCGTGCTGGTCTGCGCGCTGTATCTCACCGACGCCGTGACCGAGATCGGCGACCGTGACTACCGCCTGGTCGCCGACTCGTTCTGGGACATCACCGAAATGCTCATCACCGGTTTCGCCTTCGCCCTGATCGGCCTGGAACTGCGGGTGGTCATCGAAACCACCGGCCACAACTGGCCTGGGCTGGCCGGGGTCACCGTCGCGGTGATCGTGGTCGTCGTGGGATTGCGCCTGGCCTGGCTGATGGCCACCTGGGCGATCAGCGCCAAACTGCCCTACACCGACGAACCGTTCACCTGGCGCGAGGTCGTCGTTACCTGGTGGGCCGGAATGCGCGGCGTTGCCACGGTGGCGCTGGCGTTGGCCGTGCCGTTCACCCTCGACACCGGCGCCGACTTCCCGGCCCGCTCGGAAATCCTGTTCATCGCGTTCGCGGTCGTGCTGTTCACCCTGCTCGTCCAGGGCCCGACACTTCCGCTGGTGGTTCGCCTCACCGGCGTCCACGCCGACACCCGGCACGAACGCGCCGTCGAACAGGCCCTCTGGACCAGGGTCGTGAATGCCGAACTCGCCGAGCTCAAAGCGATCTCCGCCCGCGACAATCTCCCCGAAGACGTCTACGAGGACCTCAAGGCGCTGTTGCGCCGGCTGTCCGCCAAGGCCGATCCCGAAGCGGCCGACGCCGACGCCAAGGCGGCTCTGGACAAGGAACGAAAACTCGCCTCGCAGATGCGGGCGGTCCGCGCCGCAGTCACCGAAGCGGGCCGCCGCGAGGCCCAAGCCGCCCGCCGCGAACCCGGCATGCCACCGGACGTCGTCGATCGGGTCACCCGCCGCCTCGACCTCGGCCCGATGCATTGAGTGCGCAGACCCGGGTAGTTCACGGATTCGTGGTCTGACCTCAGTTTTTGGTAGGCGCCTACATTGCGGTTCGCGGATTCGCTGGGTGTGCGGGTACCCAGGGTTCAGCGGTAGGTCTGGCCGGAGCTCAGCCGGCGCTCAGTGTGTCGGTGAGGGCGCCGATTCCGTAGGTGATCGCCATGGCCAGCGCCCCGCCGATGACCACACGGAGCACCGCTCGTCCGCGGTTGCCGCCGCCGAGGCGGGCACTCACCGAGCCGGTGATCGCCAGCGCGATCAGCACCGCGGCGAAGGTCACCGGGACTCGCCATTCGGCGGGCGGCAACACGATCGCCAGCAAGGGCAGCAGCGCTCCGCAGGTGAACGCGATCGCCGAGGAGAACGCGGCTGCCCACGGGTTGGTGAGCGAGCGCGGGTCGATGCCGAGTTCGGCCTCGGCGTGCGCGGTGAACGCGTCGTGGGCGGTGAGCTCGGCGGCCACGACACGCGCGGTGGCCGGGCTGAGGCCCTTCTTCTCGTAGATCCCGGCCAGTTCGGCCAGTTCGAAATCGGGCTCGTCGGCCAATTCGCGGCGCTCCTTGGCCAGCAATGCCTTCTCCGAATCCCGCTGGGTGCTCACCGACACGTATTCGCCCGCGGCCATCGAGATCGCCCCCGCGACCAGTCCCGCGATACCCGCGGTGAGGATCGTCTGGGCGTTGTTCGTGGTCGCGGCCACGCCGACGACGAGCCCGGCGGTGGAGACGATGCCGTCGTTCGCGCCGAGTACCCCGGCGCGCAGCCAGTTCAACCGCGAGGCGAGGCCCTCGGCGTGGGGTTCGTGGGGATGGCTGGTCGTCGACGAGTCCGGCACCGGCCCAGCCTAGTCGGGAGCGGCCACCAGCCCCGCGCGCAACGTGTCGGCCAGGCGCACCGCGAGCGCGATCACCGTCAGCGTCGGATTGACGTGCCCATTCGTCGGAAACACCGAGCTACCGGCGATGTAGAGGTTGTCCACCCCGTGCACCCGGCAGTGCCGGTCCACGACGCCGTGCCGGGGATCGGCCGACATCCGGGTGGTCCCGCAGGGATGCGCCCAGTCGGTGAGCGGTAGGGGATCGGTGCTGTCGGGCAGCGCCGCCGGAACCACCTGCGGCGTCGGCAAACCGAGCCGGGCGAACTCACCGACGAGCAACGCCGTAGCCCGGCGCACCGTTCGATCCTCCTGCTCGCTCGTCCGCCAATCCACTTGCGGCAGCGGCATTCCCACCGGATCGGTCCGCGTCGAAAGCCGCACCCGGCTGTCGGCGTTCGGGGTCTGCTCCACCATCGCCCGCACCTCGACGCAGGCCAGTCGATGCGGTATCCCGACACTGTCGACCAACCTGCGTCGCGCACCGTCGAGCAGAAGCCCGGTGTCGGACAGCATGATCAGTAGGTCCCGCCAGTGCGCCCGTCCGCGCAGGAACCGCTTCACCGAGTCCCACGGATCGTCGTCGGCGGTGACCTCCTGCAACCACAGCGCGCAGTTCACCAGCGATTCGCGCCGTTGCAGCGCCGATGACAGCGCCATGCCGTGCAGATAGGTGTGGCGGCCTCGCGCACTTTTGACCACGTACTTTCCGAACCGGTCGAGCGCCGCCCCGGCCTCGGCGGTCCGCAGCGTCGCCACCACCCCGCAGCGGTGATCCATCAGGTATCGCCCGACCTGGTCGTACCGATTCCCGATCCCGCCGACGACGGTGCGCCGCGAGGCCAGCAGCAGTCGTGGCGTGGCGATTCCACCCGCGGCCAGCACGAACATCCGCGCCTCGACCGTGCGCACGCGCCCGCCCGCCCCGGTCACCTCGACCGAATTCACATGCGCGCCGGTGGCGTCGGTGTCGATATGGGTGACCGTCGCGTTCACCAGCACCCGAGCAGTCGGCGCGACGATGTCACGCACGTGCGGACCCCATCGCTTGCAGTCGAACCGGTTGGCCGGGTCGCGGCTGATCTGCCAGAAGTAGGGGCGCAACGAGGCGGTGTCGAGCTCGTCGGCCGGTGCTCGCCGCCCGGCCAGTGACCAGAACTCGGTGCCGGTGAAGCCGGTGCCGTGTCCGAGTCCGGCATGCTCGGCGGCCCGTTCGGCGTAGGGCCGCAGCGCGCCCGCGTCGATCGGCCAGCCGGACCGGGTGACCCAGGGCCGATGCGCGAAGTCGAGGTCGTCGAGCATGCCGCAACGGCCGGCCCAACTGTGTGAGCTGCCGCCGAGCACCCGATTTCCCGCGATCCGGTGTTGTTCCGCGCGCGCGGCGCCGATGCTCTCCATCGCGGCGAATTCCGGCTCGTCCGCGGTGATCTCGTGCCCGCCACTTTCCAGCACCAGCACGCGCAGTCCGGCGGCGGCGAGTTCGGTGGCCACCGTCAACCCCGCGGGGCCCGACCCGATGACGCACACCTGGGTGCGCAGCGCGTCGTCGCCGACGGTGCGCAGGTCCTCCACAAGCATCGGCGGTCCTCTCACCAGCTGCCCCCGAAGTGCTGATTTCACTGTAGGAGCCGGACCACCCTGTGTCAGTCGGTCTCGCAATGCTGATTGACGAAAGCTCTGATGTACCCGGCGGATTGGCGCACATACATCCACGACCAGAACTCCACCCCGGAATCCGACGGGCTGGCGACCATGGTGATCTCGCCGTCGTAGCATTTCTCGACGATGTACCTGGCGCGTGACACATGCGGCGTGAAGGTGACCACGATGATGTGGTTCCAGCCGTAAATCTTTGCGCGCCGCACGATTTCGCGTGCTTCGCCGTCGGTGGTCCACGGGTCGGGCACGAAACACGAGACCCGGAAGGCGAATCGGCCGCCGCAGTACTTGTCCATCATCGGATCGTCGGGTCCGGTGGACTGTGAGATCAGCACCTCGGGGGCCAGGCCGCGCTCGGCGAGTTCGATGCCGAGGTCGAACCGTTCGTAGGCGGTGCCACCGAGCACCACGATCACGTCCGCGGGCCGCAGCGGGTCGACCTGGGGGTGCACGAAGACCGGCCATCCAGCGAACGCGGCAGCCAGCACGGTGACCAGTGCGCCGACGAGCAACCATCCCGCACGCCGAAAAATCGACACGGCTCCGACGATACCGAAATCTCGAAGTGGGCCGTCGGTCCCGCTGTCGACCGGGCACACGCTCTTCTGTCACGGTCGCACGCCAGGCACACTGGAGCCCATGACCGACACCGCCGTTGCCCCCGAACACCTCGACGTCGTCATCGTCGGCGCCGGATTGTCCGGCATCGGGGCCGCTTACCGGCTGCAGACCGAGCACCCGCATCGCAGCTACGCCGTCATCGAGGCGCGCGCCGACCTCGGCGGCACCTGGGACCTGTTCCGTTACCCGGGCATCCGCTCGGATTCGGACATGTTCACCCTCGGCTACCCGTTCAAGCCGTGGCGCGCGGCCCGCTCCATCGCCGACGGCTCCGCGATCCTGGACTACATCCGCGAGACCGCGCAGGAGAACGGCATCGATCGGCGCATTCGCTTCGGTTCCCGGGTGATCGGCGCGGATTGGTCATCGGCGCAGGCCCACTGGCAGCTCACCATCGCCCACGAGGGCCCCGACGGCCCCGAACTGAGCACCCTGACCTGCGGTTTCCTCTACGCCTGCGCCGGCTACTACGACTACCAGCAGCCGCACGCCCCCGAGTTCCCCGGCCGCGACGACTTCGCCGGCACCGTGGTGCACCCGCAGTTCTGGCCCGCCGACCTCGACACCAGCGGCAAGCGCATCGTCGTGATCGGCAGCGGCGCCACCGCCGTCACCCTGGTGCCCAACCTCGCCGCCGACGCCGCACACGTCACCATGTTGCAGCGCAGCCCCACCTGGATCAGCGCCGTTCCCGGCCGCGACAAGCACGCCGACAAGCTCCGCAAACTGCTCCCCGCCGGACTCGCCCACCGGCTCATCCGCACCAAGAACATCCTGTTCAGCATCGGTTTCTACCAATTCTGCCGCCGTCGTCCCGTCGCCGCGCGCAAACTGCTCACCGACCTCACCGCGCGCATCCTCAAAGACGACAGGCTCGTCGCCGAACACTTCACGCCCGACTACGACCCGTGGGACCAGCGCCTGTGCGCCGCCCCCGACGCCGACTTCTTCAAGGCGATGAAGAAGGGCAAGGCTTCGGTGGTCACCGACCACATCGATGCTTTCGTCCCGGAGGGGATCCGCCTGGTCTCGGGGGAGACGCTGCCCGCCGATATCGTGATCACCGCCACGGGCCTGCGCCTGTTGGCGTTCGGCGGCATCGCGCCCTCGGTCGACGGGACCCCCGTGCCGCTGGCCGATCAATTCGTCTGGCAGGGCGCCATGCTCACCGGCCTGCCCAACTTCGCCATCTGCGTCGGATACACCAACGCGTCGTGGACCCTGCGCGCCGACCTCACTTCCCGTCTGGTCTGCAAAGTCCTCACCCATCTGGACCGCACCGGTAGCGCCGCGGTGGTCCCCGAGCCCAGGGGCTCGCTCGCCGAGCGTCCGCTACTCGATCTGAACGCCGGCTACGTCCTGCGCTCGATCGCCGCGTTCCCACGTCAGGGCGACCGTCATCCGTGGCGGGTCAGACAGAACTACCTGCTCGACGCGCTGATCACCTTGCGCACCGACCTCGGCAAAACCCTGCGACCGGTGTCGCGTCGGGTAGGGGAGTTCACCCGCAACGGGTGAGGCGCGCGACTCGCCGGGTTTCCTACCGTTGACGTGTGCCGTGGTGGCACGTGGCGTTGACCTCATGGGAAGGCCCAGCGATGACAGACACGAATCAGCACCAGCTGCGCGACGGAATTGCGGCAGGAACCTCCATCGGCGCTGGCATCCTGCTGGCCGTGGTCGGTGTTCTGCAGATTCTCCAGGGAATCTCCGCGGTCGCCAAGGACGACCTCATCGTCGTCGGACCGGAGTACCTCTATCAGTTCGACATCACCGGCTGGGGCTGGTGGCACATCGTTCTCGGCGCTATCGCGGTGATCGTCGCGATCGGCCTGCTGGCCGGTCAGACGTGGGGCCGGGTATCGGCGATGGTGATCGCGGCACTGTCGATCATCGCCAATTTCCTGTGGCTGCCCTACTACCCGTGGTGGTCGATCCTGATCATCGCCGTCGACATCGTGGTGATCTGGGCGGTGGCCACCTGGCGACCGAACCGAGTCTGAGCTGTTCTGATCCATTCGACAACGCCGCCCCGGTCACCGGGGCGGCGTTGTTCGTCTGTTCGGTCGTCGGATCGTTCAGGGGTCGAGGGCCGAATGCCCCGCTTCGACGGGGCCGAGCGTGCGGACGATGTGCAGCGAGAGCCGCTCGCCCAACACCGCGAGCTCGGCCTTCTGCGGATCGTCGAGTCCGTCGAGCACCAGCTTGCGCACCGCGAGGAGATAGTCGGGCGTCGCCTCCAGCACCTTGGCCTGCCCGCTCGTGGTGAGTACCGCGTCGATCCCGCGGCCCGATTCCGCGGCCTCACGCCGTGCCCACCCCACCCGTTCCAGCTTCGAAATCACGTGGGAGACCCGGGAGATGGACCCGTGCCCGCGCGCCGCGAGCACGCTCAACCGCATCCGGCGCCGCGGCGCGTCGTGGAGCAAGGCCATGACCCGGTACTCGAAATGGGTTACCCCGAACTCTCGCTGCAGTCGTGCGTCGAGTGCGCTCGGTACGAGCGTCGAGAGGGTGATCATCGCGCTCCACGCGCGCCGCTCGACCGGGTCGAGATACTCCATCACCTCGGCCTGCCTTCCACCCGCTTGATAGCTACAAAATTGCTGAATGTCGGCAAACTGTATAGCGAGCGGTGAATGCTGTCTATGTATGTCGCGTCATATCGCCAGGTAAACAGCTTCTTATTGATCAAGAACACACTGGACAAGTGATCAGTTGCCGACCGATCGCCGATTGTTCACTGCCGTCGCGCGCCATGTCCATCGATGAGCGCCGGCCTTCGGCCCTGGGTGAGATGGTGGTCGCGACCTGGGGAAATGCCGGATTTTGCAGGCGATTTGACTTCGTGTTTGTCGGCACGTAACTTTATTCGAGTCAGAGCGACACGGACACCGACTCAGCCACTGGCTGGGACACGAGGTAGGACGTTGAGCGCCTGACTGATTGCGTGTTCAGTGCGACTGGGATCGGATTTGCTTCCGGTTGGTTGTCTGAGCTAAGTTTGAACCCTTGCCTCACCGAAACCCCGACGACATGTTGTTGGTAGAAGTGTGTGCGTGTGTTCTTTGAGAACTCAATAGTGTGTCGATGAATGTCAGTGCCAATAATTATTATTGGTTCCAATCTTTCATGTACCCCCCGGTCGTGGGAGGTTGGACATTGAACAACAGCGAACTTTTTGCTGGTGTTCGCATTTGCTAGGTTTTCGGACTCTAGTTAGATAATTTTGATTCGCTCTCCCTTGGGAGGGTTGTTTCGAGAGTCTTCAACGGAGAGTTTGATTCTGGCTCAGGACGAACGCTAGCGGCGTGCTTAACACATGCAAGTCGAGCGGTAAGGCCCTTCGGGGTACACGAGCGGCGAACGGGTGAGTAACACGTGGGTGATCTACCTTGCACTTCGGGATAAGCCTGGGAAACTGGGTCTAATACCGGATATGACCTGAGGTTGCATGACTTCGGGTGGAAAGATTTATCGGTGCGAGATGGGCCCGCGGCCTATCAGCTTGTTGGTGAGGTAACGGCTCACCAAGGCGACGACGGGTAGCCGACCTGAGAGGGTGACCGGCCACACTGGGACTGAGACACGGCCCAGACTCCTACGGGAGGCAGCAGTGGGGAATATTGCACAATGGGCGCAAGCCTGATGCAGCGACGCCGCGTGCGGGATGACGGCCTTCGGGTTGTAAACCGCTTTTGACAGGGACGAAGCGCAAGTGACTGTACCTGTAGAATAAGGACCGGCCAACTACGTGCCAGCAGCCGCGGTAATACGTAGGGTCCGAGCGTTGTCCGGAATTACTGGGCGTAAAGAGCTTGTAGGCGGTTCGTCGCGTCGTTTGTGAAAACTTGGGGCTCAACCTTAAGCTTGCAGGCGATACGGGCGGACTAGAGTACTTCAGGGGAGACTGGAATTCCTGGTGTAGCGGTGAAATGCGCAGATATCAGGAGGAACACCGGTGGCGAAGGCGGGTCTCTGGGAAGTAACTGACGCTGAGAAGCGAAAGCATGGGTAGCAAACAGGATTAGATACCCTGGTAGTCCATGCCGTAAACGGTGGGTACTAGGTGTGGGGCTCCTTCCACGGACTCCGTGCCGTAGCTAACGCATTAAGTACCCCGCCTGGGGAGTACGGCCGCAAGGCTAAAACTCAAAGAAATTGACGGGGGCCCGCACAAGCGGCGGAGCATGTGGATTAATTCGATGCAACGCGAAGAACCTTACCTGGGTTTGACATACACCGGAAACCTGCAGAGATGTAGGCCCCCTTGTGGTCGGTGTACAGGTGGTGCATGGCTGTCGTCAGCTCGTGTCGTGAGATGTTGGGTTAAGTCCCGCAACGAGCGCAACCCTTATCTTATGTTGCCAGCGCGTAATGGCGGGGACTCGTGAGAGACTGCCGGGGTCAACTCGGAGGAAGGTGGGGACGACGTCAAGTCATCATGCCCCTTATGTCCAGGGCTTCACACATGCTACAATGGCCGGTACAGAGGGCTGCGATACCGCGAGGTGGAGCGAATCCCTTAAAGCCGGTCTCAGTTCGGATCGGGGTCTGCAACTCGACCCCGTGAAGTTGGAGTCGCTAGTAATCGCAGATCAGCAACGCTGCGGTGAATACGTTCCCGGGCCTTGTACACACCGCCCGTCACGTCATGAAAGTCGGTAACACCCGAAGCCGGTGGCCTAACCCTTGTGGAGGGAGCCGTCGAAGGTGGGATCGGCGATTGGGACGAAGTCGTAACAAGGTAGCCGTACCGGAAGGTGCGGCTGGATCACCTCCTTTCTAAGGAGCAATTCTCCAGTGAGTGTCTCGAAGAGTCGAGATCGCTGCTGGCAGAGACAGTTTCGGACCCATTCGTGGTCCGGCTGGAGCTCATGGGTGGAACGCTGACAACTTTCATCGCATACGGATGGTCCTCAGTGATCATTCGCGATGGGTATACCGACACACTATTGGGTCCTGAAAGAACACGCGAAGTGTTTTTTCATGGCAAAACAAACGATCTGGAGAGATCTTCCTAGATACCGCCGGCGGTAACGCCGAGTTGGTCCGGGTATGAGGTCACTTCGGGTGTGTTGTTTGAGAACTGCACAGTGGACGCGAGCATCTTTGTTAGTAAGTGTTTAAGAGCGTACGGTGGATGCCTTGGCACCAGGAGCCGATGAAGGACGTAGGAGGCTGCGATAAGCCTCGGGGAGCTGTCAACCGAGCTGAGATCCGAGGATTTCCGAATGGGGAAACCCAGCACGAGTGATGTCGTGTTACCCGCATCTGAATATATAGGGTGTGTGGAGGGAACGTGGGGAAGTGAAACATCTCAGTACCCACAGGAAGAGAAAACAACAGTGATTCCGTGAGTAGTGGCGAGCGAAAGCGGATGAGGCTAAACCAGTTAGATGTGATAGACGGCAGTCGTTGTCTAGCTGGGGTAGTGGGAACATTCTTCTCTGATCTGCCGATCAGGGCAACAGTAAGAAACCAAGTGGTTAGTTGAAGTGGTCTGGAACGGCCTGCCATAGACGGTGATAGTCCGGTAAACGAAAACTTCTTGGCTGTTGTGGATGTCTCCCGAGTAGCAGCGGGCCCGTGAAATCTGCTGTGAATCTGCCGGGACCACCCGGTAAGCCTGAATACTCCCTGGTGACCGATAGCGGACTAGTACCGTGAGGGAAAGGTGAAAAGTACCCCGGGAGGGGAGTGAAATAGTACCTGAAACCGTGCGCTTACAATCCGTCAAAGCCTTCCATCTTCGGATGTGTGGGGTGATGGCGTGCCTTTTGAAGAATGAGCCTGCGAGTCATCGGTGTGTGGCGAGGTTAACCCGTCGAGGGGTAGCCGTAGCGAAAGCGAGTCTGAATAGGGCGAAACTTTAGTCGCACATTATGGACCCGAAGCGGAGTGATCTACCCATGGCCAGGGTGAAGCGACGGTAAGACGTCGTGGAGGCCCGAACCCACTTAGGTTGAAAACTGAGGGGATGAGCTGTGGGTAGGGGTGAAAGGCCAATCAAACTCCGTGATAGCTGGTTCTCCCCGAAATGCATTTAGGTGCAGCGTCACGTGTTTCACATCGGAGGTAGAGCTACTGGATGGCCTAGGGGGCCTACAAGCTTACCGAAGTCAGCCAAACTCCGAATGCCGGTGTGTGAGAGCGTGGCAGTGAGACTGCGGGGGATAAGCTTCGTAGTCGAGAGGGAAACAGCCCAGATCGCCGGCTAAGGCCCCTAAGCGTGTACTAAGTGGAAAAGGATGTGGGGTCGCTTAGACAACCAGGAGGTTGGCTTAGAAGCAGCCACCCTTGAAAGAGTGCGTAATAGCTCACTGGTCAAGTGATCCTGCGCCGACAATGTAGCGGGGCTCAAGTACACCGCCGAAGCCGCGGCATTTCAGCAATAGCCCGTCCAATCCTTTGGGGTTGGGCCAGGTGCTGGGATGGGTAGGGGAGCGTCCTGTGGCCGTGGAAGCAGCAGTGTGAACTAGCTGTGGAGGCCACGGGAGTGAGAATGCAGGCATGAGTAGCGAAAGACGAGTGAGAAACTCGTCCGCCGAATGACCAAGGGTTCCTGGGCCAGGTTAATCCGCCCAGGGTGAGTCGGGACCTAAGGCGAGGCCGACAGGCGTAGTCGATGGACAACGGGTTGATATTCCCGTACCCGTGTATCCGCGCCCAATGCTGAATCAGTGGTACTAACTGTCCAAATGTTGTCTTATCGAGCCTTCGGGCGAGAGGGATGACGGCTGCACAGGACCTTCGCTGTAGTAGGTAAGCGATGGGGTGACGCAGGAAGGTAGCTGGGCCAGGTGATGGAAGTCCTGGTGTAAGCCTGTAGGGCGAGACATAGGCAAATCCGTGTCTCATATAGCCTGAGAGGTGATGCGTACCCGTTGAGGGGAATTCAGTGATCCTATGCTGCCGAGAAAAGCCTCTAGCGAGCTGGTACACGGCCCGTACCCCAAACCGACACAGGTGGTCAGGTAGAGAATACTAAGGCGATCGAGAGAACTGTGGTTAAGGAACTCGGCAAAATGCCCCCGTAACTTCGGGAGAAGGGGGACCACGCCCGGTGATAACCCTTGCGGTTGGAGCTGGGTGGGGTCGCAGAGACCAGAGAGAAGCGACTGTTTACTAAAAACACAGGTCCGTGCGAAGTCGTAAGACGATGTATACGGACTGACGCCTGCCCGGTGCCGGAAGGTTAAGAGGACCGGTTAGCGGATTTATCCGCGAAGCTGAGAATTTAAGCCCCGGTAAACGGCGGTGGTAACTATAACCATCCTAAGGTAGCGAAATTCCTTGTCGGGTAAGTTCCGACCTGCACGAATGGCGTAACGACTTCTCTGCTGTCTCAACCACAGACTCGGCGAAATTGCATTACGAGTAAAGATGCTCGTTACGCGCGGCAGGACGAAAAGACCCCGGGACCTTCACTATAGCTTGGTATTGGTGTTCGGTACGGTTTGTGTAGGATAGGTGGGAGACTGTGAAGCGGGCACGCTAGTGTTTGTGGAGTCGTCGTTGAAATACCACTCTGATCGTATTGGACTTCTAACCTCGGACCATGATCTGGTTCAGGGACAGTGCCTGGTGGGTAGTTTAACTGGGGCGGTTGCCTCCCAAAATGTAACGGAGGCGCCCAAAGGTTCCCTCAGCCTGGTTGGCAATCAGGTGTTGAGTGCAAGTGCACAAGGGAGCTTGACTGTGAGACTGACAGGTCGAGCAGGGACGAAAGTCGGGACTAGTGATCCGGCACCGGCAAGTGGAAGCGGTGTCGCTCAACGGATAAAAGGTACCCCGGGGATAACAGGCTGATCTTCCCCAAGAGTCCATATCGACGGGATGGTTTGGCACCTCGATGTCGGCTCGTCGCATCCTGGGGCTGGAGTAGGTCCCAAGGGTTGGGCTGTTCGCCCATTAAAGCGGCACGCGAGCTGGGTTTAGAACGTCGTGAGACAGTTCGGTCTCTATCCGCCGCGCGCGTAAGAAACTTGAGGAAGGCTGTCCCTAGTACGAGAGGACCGGGACGGACGAACCTCTGGTGTGCCAGTTGTTCCGCCAGGAGCACTGCTGGTTGGCTACGTTCGGAAGGGATAACCGCTGAAAGCATCTAAGCGGGAAGCCTGTTCCAAGATGAGGTTTCTCTCCCACTTGATGGGTTAAGGCCCCCTACAGACCATGGGGTTGATAGGCCAGAATTGGAAGCCAGGTAACTGGTGTAGGTGACTGGTACTAATAGGCCGAGGGCTTACTACGAAGGTGTTACGCGTCCACTGTGCGGTTTCTGAAACAGCACACAGATCATGGAGACAACGACTGGTTGTCCAGGTCTTCCCGTGAGGGAGGGTTTGGGTTTCTGGTGGTGGCTCTCTGTGTGACAGTTTCATAGAGTTACGGTAGTTATAGCGGTGGGGAAACGCCCGGTCCCATTCCGAACCCGGAAGCTAAGGCCACCTGCGCCGATGGTACTGCACTCGACAGGGTGTGGGAGAGTAGGACACTGCCGGAACATCATTGCGAAAGGCCCTCAACCATTGGTTGGGGGCCTTTTTGCGTTCCCGGATGCCCTTGGGTGGAGGATCGCAATCCGAATCATCAACATTTCAGAAAACCTCCATGCTCGAACTCCCGGTGAGCGACGATGATGCGACGTCTCTTCGGGAGGTCACCATGGACTGGTTCTGCACTCATCGGACTCTGTGTCGTGGCGCGGCCGCGCTGGTGCTGCCCGCCGCGCTGATCGCGACGATCGTCGCCACCGCGCCCGCCGGCGCCGCCGCGCCTGACCCGCTGATCGGGGTTGTCGATTCGATCGCAGGCATCGCGGGCATCGAGCTGCCCGCCACCTACGGGCCCGAGACGGCGATCGTGGTGCTCGGATATGGGCTGCTGCCCGACGGCACGATGCGGGCCGAATTGGGTAATCGCTTGCACGCGGCCCTGATTCAGGCCTACATGTCACCCGAGTCTCCGGTGATCGTCACCGGCGGAAACCCGCGCAACGGTGTCACCGAGGCTCAGGTGATGGCCGACTGGCTCAATGTTCGCGGCATCGCCGGGCACCGGCTGCACGCCGAGACCGAGGCCGGTTCCACAGTGCAGAACGCGGAGTTCTCGGCGCGCATGATGGAAGCCCTCGGCGCGCACAAGGCCGTCCTGATCACCTCCGCCGACCATATGCGTCGAGCCCTGGACAATTTCCTGGCCGCCGGCGTCCCGGTAGTCGCCACGATGACACCGGACGTAGCCCCCCTGTGGGCCCAGCCGTATGGCACGGAGAAGTAACGCCTACGGCACAGAGAAGTAGTAAGTGACCCCCGCTAACCGATAGGTCGCGCCGATGTCGGTGACGCCGTTTACTATGCGACTGGCGCCATCGCGGGTTGCGATGGCGCTGTCGGTGTTGGCAGATAGGGGATTTCGATGGACAGGCCACTGTGGGCGCCGGAGGGTGTCGACATGCAGTATCCGAGCCCGGCTCGGATGTACGACGCCTTGCTCGGTGGTTCGCACAATTTCGCCGTCGACCGGGATGCCGCGGAGACTGCGATCAAGCTTGTCCCCGATCTGCCTCGGCTGGCGCTGAGCAATCGCGCGTTCCTGCGCCGTGCTGTCCGTTTCATGCTCGACTCGGGTATCCGGCAGTTCCTCGACATCGGGTCGGGTATCCCCACCGCGGGCAATGTGCACGAGATCGTGCACGAGCTCGACCCGGAGGCTCGGGTGCTCTATGTCGACATCGACCCGGTGGCGGTCGCCCATTCGCGAACGATCCTGCAGGGCAACGAGCGCGCGGGCGCGATCGAGGCCGACTTGCGCAAATCCGGCGATTTGATCGAGGCCGTGCGCGAGACCGGGCTGATCGACTTCGACGAGCCGGTGGGACTGCTGCTGATCGCGGTGTTGCATCTGGTGCCCGACGTCGACGACCCGGTCAGTAAGGTGACCGCGCTGCGGGAAGCGGTGGTACCGGGTAGTTTCATAGCCATTTCACATCTCACGTCGGAGCTTCGGCCTGATGACGCCGGTAAACTGGGTACGCACTCGGTGAACCAGTCCAAGGTCGGAATTCATTTCCGGTCCAAGGATCAGATCGTCGCCCTGTTCGAGGGATGGGACTCGGTCGAGCCCGGCGTTGTCGAGCTGCCGCTGTGGCGGCCCGAGTCCGAGCGCGACCAGCACGAGAAGCCCGGCCGTTCGCTCGGCCTGGGTGGAGTCGCGATCAAGAAGTAGACCGCCTGACATGGCGGGGCGATAGACGATGACAGGTGGATGAAGCAGTGGGGTCGTGGGAGCTGGCGCAGCGGTGGGCGGATGCCCTCGACGGCGTTGTAGCTCCTACCCTCAACCGCTCGCAGATCGAGGAGATGCTGGCCGCCCTCTGTACCGGTCTGATCGACGCGGCGCGCGGCGGGGACGATCCCGATATCGCGCGCCGGGCCGCTCGGATGCTGGTCGCCGCCAACTACCGTGATCCGGCGGCGGTCAGCCGTTCGGTACCGGTGATGTGCGCCGATCTGGTCGAGATCGCCTCCGAGGGTCCAGCAGACCCCGCGCTGCCGTGGATCCGCGACCGGGCGATCCGCTTGGCCGCCGACTTCGCGGCAGGCTTCACCGCGGCGCTGCGGGCCGCCGCGCTGGCCGAGCAGGAGGCCACGCTGGCCGCCGTGCTCGCCGCGGCGCAGGAAGCCGAGAACCGCCGAGCGCTGTCGGAAGCGCGTTTCGAGGCGGTTTTCGACGGCGCTCTCGTCGGTATCGGCACCGTCGACATGTCCGGTCAGGTGGTGAACTGCAATGCCACCATGGCTCAGATGCTCGGCCGGACCCCGGAGACGATGCCTGGCCGGACCGTGGCCGAAATCCTCGGCCCGCATAACCTGAACTTCGCGTTCGAACAACTCCAGCGCATGGTCGCGGGCGAGTCCGAGAGCTTCCGCACCGAGACCGAGCACCTGCACACCGACGGCCGGGTCACCACGATCGACCTGTCGATGTCGGCGGTGCGCGGCACCGACGGCGGTATCGAGTTCTTGATCGGCGTCGCGGTCGATGTCACCGAGCGCAAGGAGCTCGCCGACCGCCTGTGGCACGACGCCAATCACGACGCGCTCACCGGCCTACCGAATCGCCCGCACCTGTTCAACAGACTCGCCGACGCGACATCCCCGATCGGGGTCTGCTACCTCGACCTGGACGGCTTCAAGGAGATCAACGACCTGTGGGGACACACGATCGGGGACCGTGTGCTCCAGGTCGTGGCCGATCGGATGCGCGACGCGGTGCGCCCGGCCGCCGCGTTCGCCGCCCGCATCGGCGGTGACGAGTTCCTCGTGCTGGTCGAAAACTGTTCCGGTGAAGCACAATTGGCGCAGCTGGCCGACGAGTTGCTGACCGCCCTGACCGAGCCGCTGGCGGTGGACGGACACATGCTCGCCGTCGGAGCCAGCATCGGGGTCGCCTTCTTCGAGCAATTGCCCGGTGCCGTAGACGAATTGGTGCACGCGGCCGACTCGGCGATGTATCGCAACAAGAACGACGCGCGCCGCGATCCGGCCCGGTAGCGGCCGGGCCGGATCCGTTCAGACCGTTTCGCGCTGACGCTCGGCCGCCCGCGCGAGTGAGCGATCCCGCTGTTCCTCGAAGCGCAGCACGTCCTCGCGCAGTCGCTCGAGGAATGCCGCCAGATCCTCGCGTGCGCGCTCGCCGCGCGGGCCGAAATCGTTGCGCTCGAAGATCTCCCACTTGCGCAACACCGGCATCAGAACTTCTTCCAGATGCTGGCGCAGGTCGTAGATGCCGTGCTTGGCCATCAGCACGCCGTTGCGCCGCCAGCCCGGCATGCCGGCGCCGGGCATCTGGAAGTTCTGCACGATGGTGTTGATCGCCTCGATGGTCTGGTCGGGGGCCAGGTCGAGCGAGGCGGCGCACAGGTTGCGGTAGAAGATCATGTGCAGGTTCTCGTCGGCGGCGATGCGGGCGAGCATGCGGTCGGCGATCGGATCGTCGCAGACGCGACCGGTATTGCGGTGACTGACCCTGGTGGCCAGTTCCTGGAAGGTCACATAGGCGACGGAGAACAAGAATCCGGCACCGGTCGAGGTGTGGATGTCGAAGCCCGGGGCCTTGTCGTCCACGACGGCCATCGCCGAATAGCCGTTGGTCATGTGGATCATTCGTGCCTGCTCGAGCGCCACCGGGTCGACTCCACGGGTCACTACGAGGTAGTCGCGCAGGACGATCCCGTGCCGGTTCTCCTCGGCGGTCCAGCGGCCCACCCAGGTGCCCCAGGCGCCGTCCTTGGAGAAGTTCTCGGCGATCTCACGGTGGTAGGAGGGCAGGTTGTCCTCGGTGAGCAGGTTGGTGACCATCGCCGCCTTGGCTAGTTCGCTGAGGGCGGATTGTTCTGGGTCCCAATCGATTCCGCCAAGGGCCGCGAAGTTGCGGCCGTGGTCCCACGGCACATAATCGTGCGGATGCCAGTCCTTGGCCATCGAAAGATGGCGGTTCACATTGCTCGCGGCGATGGGTTCCAGCTCGATCAGTAGTTCCAGTTGGGTCAGGTTCCTGGCCACGCTCGTTGCCCTTTCCGGTTAGTGAAAAGCGAGAGTTGCGTCGGTCCGGTAGTGTTGCCCGTCGTCACAATAGACCCGGCGCATCGCGCCTGGAAACGACACGGTGCTCCTCGGCACTGTTCGGAATTTGGGCGCGTCGCGTCGTGTGCATATACGCTCCACCAGTTCAGCTCCATCAGCGGTTCCCGTTCAGTCGTGGCATAGCTAGAGAGAGTGAGCGAAAAATTATGACGGACATCGTGGTCACGAGCCTGGCGGCGACCACGTCGATCGCGGGCGACGTCGACTCGACCTGGAAAGGTCTGCTCAACGGCGAGAGCGGAATCGACGTCTTGGAAGATTCCTTCATCGACGACTTCGAACTTCCGGTGCGAATCGGCGGCCACCTGAAAGTGTCGCCCACCTTCTCGCTCACCCGCGAAGAGGCGCGCAAACTGTCCTACGTCGAACAGATGGCGGTGGTCCTCGGCCGCGAGGTGTGGCGCAACGCGGGCAGTCCCGAAGTGGACCGCGACCGGCTCGGCGTCTCGATCGGCACCGGCCTCGGCGGCGCGGAATCGCTGATCTACGCCCGCGACCGGCTCCGCAACGGCGGCTACCGCAAGGTCTCCCCGCTCACCGTGCAGGCCATCATGCCCAACGGCCCCGCGGCCTGCGTCGGCATCGAATTGGGTGCGCGCGCGGGGGTTTCCACTCCCGTCTCGGCCTGCTCGTCGGGCTCGGAGGCCATCGCGAACGCGTGGCGGATGATCATGATGGGCGATGCCGACATGGTGGTCACCGGTGGTGTCGAGGGCTCCATCCAGGCGGTGCCGATCGCGGCGTTCACGCAGATGCGGGCCATGAGTACCCGCAACGACGATCCCAAGGCGGCCTCGCGTCCCTTCGACGCGGACCGCGACGGGTTCGTCTTCGGCGAGGCGGGCGCGATGATGGTGATCGAGACCGAGGAACACGCCAAGGCGCGTGGCGCGACGATCCACGCGCGCCTGCTCGGCGCCGGCGTCACCTCCGACGGATTCCACCTCGTCGCACCGGATCCCGAGGGCACCGGCGCCGCGCGGGCGATGACGCGGGCGATGGAGACCGGCGGGATCAGCCGCACCGACGTCACGCACATCAATGCCCACGCCACCGCGACCCCGATCGGCGACACCGCCGAGGCCAATGCGATCGCCAAGGCCATCGGCTCACACGCCTCGGTGTACGCGCCGAAATCGGCACTCGGGCATTCGATCGGCGCGGTCGGTGCGCTGGAATCGGTACTGACCGTGCTCAGTGTGCGCGACAGTATCGTTCCGCCGACCCTGAATCTGGACAATCAGGACCCCGCTATCGATTTGGACGTCGTTTCCGGTCAGGCGCGGCGCGGTCGCATCGATTACGCGGTGAACAACTCCTTCGGTTTCGGCGGTCACAACGTGGCGATCTCGTTCGGGCGGTATTGACGATTCGCCTATCCGTGGCGGGTTCGGAGTCAATGTGCGTTGAAAAGGATTGGGAATGATCGGCGAGACTTTCGACGACTATGTAGACGAACTGGGGACTATCCGGATTCCCGGCGATCAGACCTTGATCGACTTCGTCGACAAACACAGCGAGGCCAACGGGGACGACCTGGCCTACCGCTTCATCGACTACTCCACCGAACGTGAGGGGGAATACCAGGAACTGACCTGGCGCGAATTCGGCGTGCGGCTGCGCGCGGTGGCCGCGCGACTGCAGCAGGTGACAAAACCCGGTGACCGGGTGGCGGTGCTGGCGCCGCAGGGGCTGGACTACGTCGTCGCGCTGTTCGCGGCGGTGTACGCGGGGAATGTGGCTGTGCCACTGTTCGATCCGGAGGAGCAGGGCCACAGCGACCGGCTGCATGCCGTCCTCGGCGACTGCGAACCCGCCGCGGTGCTCACCGTCGGCAGCGCGGCCGCGGGGGTGCGCAACTTCTTCCGCGAACAGCCCGCCGCGCAACGGCCGAGAATCATCGCGGTCGAGGCGATTCCCGACACCGTCGGCACGCGTTGGCGCAGGCCGGATATCAATATCGACAGCGTGGCCTACCTGCAGTACACCTCGGGATCCACTCGGGTGCCCGCCGGTGTCGAGATCACCCACCGCTCGGTGGGGACCAACCTGCTGCAGATGATCGATGCCATCGGGATCACGGAGAACGCGCGCGGGGTCACCTGGCTGCCGCTGTTCCACGACATGGGGTTGCTCACGGTGATCCTGCCGACCATCGGCGGCAAGTTCATCACCATCATGTCGCCGAGCGCGTTCGTGCGCAGGCCCGCGCGCTGGATCAAGGAACTGGCCGCACAGGCCGACGGCGCCGAAATCTATTCTGCGGCACCGAATTTCGCCTTCGAACATGCGGCGATGCGCGGGTTGCCCAAGGGTGATGAGAGCCTCGACCTGTCGAATGTGATCGGCCTGATCAACGGCAGTGAGCCCGTGTCGGTGGCCTCTATGCGCAAGTTCAACGAGGCCTTCGCGCCGTACGGGCTGTCCAAGACCGCGATCAAGCCGTGCTACGGGATGGCCGAGGCAACGCTGTTCGTCTCGGCGACCAAGCGCGATGACGAGGCGCGGGTGGTCTATGTCGATCGTGGCCAGCTGAACGACGGCCGGATGGTGGAGTGCGACGAGCATGCCCCGAACGCGGTGGCGCAGGTGTCGTGTGGACACGTCGCGCGGTCGCAGTGGGCGGTGATCGTCGATCCCGCTACCGGGATCGAGCGCCGCGACGGCGAGGTCGGCGAGATCTGGTTGCACGGTGACAATATGGGCATCGGGTACTGGGGGCGGCCGGAGGAGACCGAGGAAACCTTCCACAACCGGGTGATCGCGCGCATGCCGGTCGGTAGTCGCGCCGAGGGTGCGCCCGATGACGCGAAGTGGATGCGGACCGGCGACTACGGCGCCTATCACGGCGGCGAGCTGTTCATCACCGGTCGCGTGAAGGATTTGGTGATCGTCGACGGGCGCAACCACTATCCGCAGGATCTCGAGTACTCGGCGCAGGAAGCCAGTACCGCCCTGCGGCCCGGATTCATCGCGGCCTTCTCGGTGCAGGCTGGCCAACTGCCCGCGCCGGTGCTCGAGGCCGGGACCGTGTCCGATCCGGCGGCGGAGCAATTGGTGATCGTCGCCGAAAGAGGCACGGGCGCGGCGAAACTCGAGCCGGGGCCGATCACGGACGCGGTGCGTGCGGCCATCGCGCGCAGGCACGGGGTGATGGTGCGGGATCTGTTGCTGGTGCCCGCGGGGTCGATTCCGCGGACGTCGAGCGGCAAGATCGCCCGACGAGCCTGCAAGGCCGCGTATCTGGACGGCACGCTGCGCGGTGGATACCGGCAGCAGGCATATCCGGACGCGCCGGAGGATTGAGAACCGTTCGGCCACTGGACATTCCGGTGGCCGAACGTGTCACCGGGCAACTCAGTTGACGCAGGGGATGGTGCTGTCGATATTGGTGGACAGCGGTTTCCCCGCGTCGGGCAGCGGCGTCGATCCAGATGTCGTGGTGGTCGGGGCCGTGGTCGTCGATGTGGAGGGGCTCAGCTCGGTGGGCAGGGTGAAGTCGGCGCCGAGGGCGATCCGGACCCGCCCGTCCTCCACCGACGGCGACGCGGACACCGGTAGTCCACCGAGGAGTTCCGCCAGTGCGCGAGCGTCGTCTTCGGCGCCGAGGCCGTAGGTGATGGCCGAATACGGACCGTCGCTCGAGTCACCGTTGCCGAGCACGCCCGCACCGTAGCCGCGGGTTGTCAGTGCGGCCGAGAGCGCCGCGGCCTGACCGTTCGCCGAGCCCACATTGTGCACATCCACCACGCTCGTCGGAATCGCGGCCGCGGTCGAGGTTTTCGGTACTTCCTGGCCGAAAGCGGCCCGGACCTCGCGTTTGATCGCGGCCGGGTCGACAATGTTCACGTCCTGACCGTCGATCACGTCGTAGCGCAGCACCGGCAGCGTGTGGAACTCCACCGGCACCGACCCGGCGGCGCCGAGGTCGCGGGCGAAGTCGAACAGATTCCAGCCGTCGGAGAGCACCACATCGCGGTGCGCCACATCCATCAGCGCCGAGAGCTTGCTCAGGTTGGTGAGCGTTCCCGAGTCTTTGAGCGACTTGGCGACCGAGGTGAGAAACGCCTGCTGGCGGTGGGTGCGATCGAGGTCGCCGTTGAGCAGACCGTGGCGTTGACGAACGAACGCGAGGGCCTGCGAACCGTTGAGATGCTGTCTGCCTGCGGGGAAGACCGCACCGGAGAACTCGCTGTCGTCGACGGCGTGGTTGAGGCAGACGTCGACGCCGTCGACCGCGGTGGCCAGGTCGTAGAAGCCCGCGAGGGAGATCTCGGCGAACCGGTCGATCGGCACGCCGACGAGATTGCGGACGGTGGTGACGATGGACGCGCGTCCGGCCTCGCGGCCGCGACGCTCCAGCACCACCGGATCCTTCTCGCCCTGCTCGATCAACTTCGCCTGCACCGCGGCCTTTTTCAGGCCGTACGCCTCTTTGATCTTGATCTGCTGGTACCCGGGGATACCGGTCACCGCAACGTAGTCGTCGCGCGGGATGGAGAAGGCGACGACCTTGCTCACGTCGGCCGGAATGTGGAGCAGGATCAGCGAATTCGCGTTGTAGCCGCCCTCGGTGCCGTCACCGGCGTGCAACTGGTCGAGAATCTCCTTCGGTAGGTCGTTGCCGTTGAGGTCTTTGCGGGTGTCCAAGCCGATCAACAGGATGTTGACGGCGCCGCCGCCCGAACGCGGAGCATCCTCACCGATCGCGGTGGAATGGGTGAAGCCGGAATCGAAGTCCTGCTTGGCCGACCAGGCGAGGCCGGTGCCCGCGAGCACGGCCAGCGCGGTCGTCGCCACGAGCATCCTGGTCAGGATCAATCCGGCGCGGCGGGCGCGCCCACGCCGGGGCGCGCGGTGGTCGGCGATGCGACTGCCGACGCGCTGTGGCCCGCGCCTCGTCGGTTCGCGGGGCGCCCCCACCGGGAATGCGTTGTCCCCGTTCACCGCAGTGCGCTGCCTGCCTGCCACTGTTCCCACGGCACACTCCAGTCGCCGTTCTGCCACACCTCGAGCGGGGCGCCGCCGGTGTTCCTGATGTCGACCACGTCGCCGGGTCGGGAGAAATCGTAGAACCAGCGCGCGTTCTCGCCGCTGAGATTGAGACAGCCATGTGAGACGTTGGTGTTGCCCTGCGCCCAGATTGTGTCGTCGAGTTGGTGCAGGTAGATGCCGTCGGTGCTGATCCTGGTCGCCCAGCCGATGGACTCCTTGTAGCCGAGCCGCGAGTTCACCGGCAGGCCGTAGGTGGAGGAATCCATGATCACCGGGTTCGCCTTGTCCATCACGGTGTAGACCCCCGGCTGGGTCCAGAAGGTGATGGTCTTGCCCGCGACGGTCTGGCTGCCGCCCATGCCCAGTGAGGTCGGCATCGTCTTGATCAGCGTGCCGTTCTCGTACACCTGCACCTGCTTGTCGTTGTCGTCGACGATCGAGACGTGCGAGGGGCCGATGGTGAAGCTGGTCCTGGTGTCTTCCTGGCCGTAGAGACCGCCGCCGAGGTCCTTGCCGTAGATGTCGGCGGCGAGTGTGACTTTCGTTCCCGGCGCGTAGTAGTTCGCGGGGCGCCAATGGGCGTTGCGATTGTCGAGCCAGTACCAGGAGCCGGTGACGGGCGGGTCGGTGGTGACCGACAGGTACTTCTCTGCCGTCGCGCGATCGGGCACGTCCTCGTCGAAGTGCGCGACGACGACGGTGCCGACGCCGAAGGTGCTCGCCGGGGAGAGTTCTGTACCGCCGGTGGTTCGGAAATAGACCTTGGTCTGGTTGTTGGGCGCCAAGGTGGTGAACGACGAGGTGATCGGCCCGACCCGGCCGGTGACGGTGACCGCCTCGGCCGTGACCGTGTAGGTGTGGCCGTAGCCGAGCGGTTCCGACGGCTTCCAGGCCGACTGGTCGGGGGTGAGGATGCCCTCGACCGCGCCGCCCTGCTCGTTGGTCATCGTGACCGCGGTGAGTTGCCCGTCGCTGGTGCTGACCCGGACCGGAGCGAGCGGATCGAACTCGGTCGCGCCGTCGACCGGCGCGACCGAGATCGCCGGTGGCGGTGGGGCGGCGGATTCGGGCTCGGAGTCGGTGGGCGAGCTACCGCAGGCCGCGACCAGCACCATGAGCGCGGCGGCGAGGCCTGCGCGAAAACGTCGTCCTGACATGCGCTCTCCTGTGCTCGGCGCCGCTCAGCTCCGCAGCTGACCTCGACCCCGATCTCTCCTCACTGGGCGACCCGGCCGCGTGCGGCCGGCGGGCGTGAAGCGATAGCGCCAACCAGCGTAGCTCCGTTCACCACGGGCGGGTCAGTCCTCGCTGGTGGCGCGTTCGCCGAGAAACCGGAGCAGGGCCGGATCGGTGGAGGTGAAGCGGTCTACTTCCTGTCCGCCGGTGCATTCGTAGAGGGCGATGGTCACCGCGTCCGGTCGGCGCCCGACGACCCGCCAGATCGCGCCGGAATCCTGCCAGCGGAGAAGGGTTTCGACAGGGTCGGCGCTCACCCGATCCACCGTAATGCGCCGCGAAGGCGGACGGGTTGTCGCTCAGGTTCGTTCGCGGTAATTCGCGGCCACGAGCGCGAGACAGCATGCGGCGATCGCGGCGGTGACCAGGTACATGGCGGGGTAGCCGAAACCGAGGCTGCTGTGCAGGGCCGACAGGACCGCGGGCACGCCGAAGCCGAGGTAGCTCACCGAGTAGAAAACGGCGTTGAGGCCGGCCAGATCGCCGGGGCCCGCGATGCGTTCGATCTGCTGGAGGCCGGCGACGAGACCGATGCCGTAGCCGCTGCCGAGCACGACGGCGGTCAGCAGCGTCACCCAGATGCTCAGGGTGGCCGCGGTCCACGCGGCCAGGACCATGCCCGTGGTGAGCAGTACCAGCGCGATCACCCCGGCGCGTGCGGTGCCGGGGCGGTCGATGCGTCGCGCCGCCGATTGGATGGTGAATCCGCAGCCGAGCGTCACCATGGTGACCAGGGCGGAGAAGGCGATCGGGGCCTGCTGCACGCGAGGCAACATCAGGGTCGGCAGGACGGCGTAGGCCGTGGCGTTGGCGGTGAACAACCACAGCGCGATCGGCACCGCCACGCGCAGGAATCGTCGGTGCCCGGCGGCGGGGATCTTCAGGTCGTCGCGCAGCCTGCCCGGGCTCGCTCGGCGGGTCACGGTCTCCGGTGTCCGGGCCACCCAGAAGGCGGTCGCGACGCAGAGCGCCGCGTTCACGAGGTAGGCGGTCGAATCCGGCAGCGGACCCCACTGCGCCAGGGTTCCCGCCACACCCGCGCCGAGGGCGAAGCCTGCGGTCAGGCTCATCGCGGATCGGCGGGCCCCTTTGCCCGTGGCGGCCGCGGCGAACGGCGGTTGCGACAGTTCCTTGAGCCAGCTGCCGCCGACCGCCATCGCCAGTCCGAGCGCGACACCGCACAGCATCCGCCCGGCAGCCAGCATCGGCACCGAGGCCGCGCCCGCCGCGAGCAGCAGCGAACCGGCCGCGGCGATCAGCGGTGCGGGCAGCATCAGCGGGCGGCGGCCGAACCTGTCCGAGAGCGGGCCGCCGATGAGCAGGGCGGGCACGATGCCGAGGACGTAGTAGAACAGCAGCAGGTCGACCGCGGTCAGTGCGAGACCGTGGGCCTTGTACATCACCAGCAGCGGTGTGAACTCGTTGCCGCCCCACGCGATCGCCACCATGGCGGCGGACACGCCGAGCCAGGCGCGGCTGACGGAGACAGCACTGGGCCGCTCGGTGGTGAGAATCGCCATCACAGGCCCTTTCTGTTGTGCGCGCACCGGACTTCATGGATGTGGCGGCTACTCCCGCCACCCGCGCATGGGCGAAATGGTGGCAACCGGTCTCATTTTAAGGGCGGCCGGTCGCTGTATTACCGTCGGCCTGTGCGTGAGCTGCGGATGGGGTGTGCGATGTGGACTCATCCGCAGTGGCAGCAGCGGATGCCCGCCACGGGGGAGCGGTTGCGCGCTTACGCCGGGCACTGCGGTGCGGTCGAGGGCAACACCACGTTCTACGCGACGCCGTCCGCGTCCACCGTCGAGTCGTGGGCCCGCCAGACCGCACCCGATTTCCGGTTCGTGCTCAAACCGCCGAGGGCGGTGACGCACGAGCGCAGGCTCGTCGACGCCGGTGCCGACCTCGGCGCGTTTCTCGATGTGATGGCGCCGCTCGGGCCACGGGTACACGCGCTGTGGATCCAGTTGCCCGCGTCGTTCGGACCGACCGATCTGGGCGCGCTCGCCCGCTTCCAGCGGGAGCTGCCCGGTGGGCTGCGGTGTGCCGTGGAGGTGCGTCATCCGGCGTTCTTCGACGACGAGCGGGCCGCGGTGCAGCTGGAACGGGTGCTCGGGCGAATCGGGGCCGAATGGGTGCCGTTCGATACGACGGTCCTGTTCGACGGTCCGCCCGGCGACCCGTCCGAATACGAGGCGAGGGCGAAGAAGCCGCGGGTGCCGCGCCGGATGCGGGCGCTGACCGAGTTCCCGATCGTGCGCTACCACGGCCGCGCCGACGCCGAACGCACCGTAGCGGGCTGGCAGCCGTGGATCGAGACCGTCGCCGGATGGCTGCGCGAAGGTCGCTCGCCCACGGTCTTCGTGCACACTCCCGACAACGCCGCCGCCCGTGGATTGGCCCGCCGCTTCCACGACGAGGTCCGCGCGATCGTCCCCGAGTTGCCCGAGCAGCCCGTCCCCGAGCCCGATGAGCCGATGACGCTCTTCTGACCGATTTCGCGAACACTTGTCGTACCCCCGTGTCATGCTGTGCGCCACCGCTGGGGAGTGGGTGGGCGAACTCGAAGGGGACGAGTATGTCGACGGATGGAGTGTTGTTGTCGCCCGCGCCGCACTGCGAGCCGCAGCTGGAGGGCGGGGCCGTGGTACATCGGTCGGAGACTGTGAATGTTGGTGGGCCTCAACCGGTCAGGGGATCGTTGCGGCGCAGGCCGACAGGGGGCACACCGGCCGGTATCCGCAGGGCAGTGCGGGCCTCGTGCCCGCAGGGCGCGCCGCCCGCCGCCGGACCGTCCACGAGTGCGAAGCGATTCACCGAGCAGGTCTTGCGGCTGCTGCTCGAGGTCGTCGATCGGCGCAGATCGTCCACGCATCTGCGCGCGTTCACCGACGCGAAGGCGCTGGCGGCCATCAATACGATGCTCGCGCAGGATTCGGTTCCCGACCGGAATCTCGGGACCGCCACCTTGACTCGCGTCCATCTGACCCCGGTGGAGGGCGATGCCGCCGAAGTCTTCGCGTCGTACCAACGCGGCCCGCGGACCTTGGCTATCGCGGGTCGCATCGAATCTTCCAAGGACAGTTGGCGATTGGTCGCGGTGCGCATGTTCTGACGGTGTCGCACGCGGCCGAGATGGCAGTCGCCGACACCTCGAGCCGGAGCGCCGCTACTCCGATCGTGGCGTGTTCCGGCTCGGTTGTGCCCCACCGTTTTCCGGGGTGTCGCCGTCGAGTCCGTCGGGCAGCCGCCGAGCTCCGCTGGCCACCTCGGCGATGAGATCGTCGTAGCCACAGGCCAATTCGTGCAGGCGTAGCTGCGCGGCGTGCAGTTCGGCTTCGGCGCCGTAGGCCAGCGCGCGGTAGGTGAGCGCGGCGAAATGAGCCATGCGGTCGACGACGGCCCCGATGCTCTCGGTGTGCATCGGCGCCGACGTCGCCGGAGTGGGGGAGCGCAGGACGACCCAGCGGTCGATCTCGCAGACCAGACGCGCACGCGCCCAATCGATGTCGCTGGTATCACCGGGTATCTGTTGTTCGCGGCGTTCGTGCAGGGTGGCGAGTTCGTGTGCGGCGGCCAGGACGGCATCACCGTCACCGGCGACCCCGCAGACCGCCTGCATCATCTGTGTTCGGTCCGGCAGTACCGGTTCCGGTCCGGGTCGTCCCGTCGAACCGCTGCCGTCCGTGTCCACTGTCGCCGCACCGTCCTCGCCGTCGGATCTGTACCGCTTGTCGAAGGACATTCGTCTCGGCGGGGACGACGGATAGGTCACGAAATGACCCCTCAACAGCGAAAACCGGCCGCGAACAACTGTTCGCGGCCGGTCGGGATCATCTATCGAGCTGGTGTATCACAGGCTCCGGGCGATGATTTCCTTCATGATCTCGTTGGTGCCCGCGTAGATGAGCTGGACGCGGTTGTCGACCCACATGCGTGCGATCGGGTACTCGTTCATGTAGCCGTAGCCACCGAACAACTGCAGACAGGTGTCGGCGATCTGCATCGCCTTGTCGGTGGTCCACCACTTCGCCATGGCGACGGTCGGGATGTCGAGCTCGCCGCGCAGGTGCTTCTCGACGCAGTCGTCGATGAACACGCGCGCGATCCGCGCCTCGGTGGCGACCTCGGCCAGCTTGAACTTGGTGTTCTGGAAACCGAACACCGCGCGGCCGAACGCCTCGCGCTCCTTGGTGTAGCGCAGCGTGTGATCGAGGGCCACCTCCATGCCCGCGACCGCGCCCATCGACACGATCAGGCGCTCCTGGGGCAGCTGCTGCATCAGCTGGATGAAGCCCTGACCCTCCTGGGTGCCGAGCAGGTTGGTGACCGGGACGCGCACGTCCTCGAAGAACAGCTCGGAGGTGTCCTGGCCCTTCTGGCCGATCTTGTCGAGCACGCGGCCGCGACGGAAACCCTCGCGGTCGGCCTCGACCAGCACCAGCGAGACGCCTGCCGCGCCCTGGGTGGGGTCGGTCTTGGCGACCAGGATGATCAGGTCGGCCTGCGCGCCGTTGGTGATGAAGGTCTTGGAGCCGTTGATGACGTACTCGTCGCCGTCGCGGATCGCCTTGGCCTTGACCGCCTGCAGGTCGGATCCGGTGCCGGGTTCGGTCATCGCGATGGCGCCGACGACCTCGCCGCTGGCCATCTTGGGCAGCCAGTGCTTCTTCTGCTCCTCGGTGCCGTAGGCGAGGAGGTAGTGGGCCACGATGCCGTTGTGCAGGCTGATGCCCCAGGAGGTGTCCACCGCGCGGGCCTGCTCCTCCATGAGCACGGCCTCGTGCGCGAAGGTGCCGCCACCGCCGCCGTACTCCTCCGGGATCGAGATGCACAGCAGGCCCACTTCGCCTGCCTTGTTCCACAGGTCGCGGTCGACGTGGTGCTGCTCGCGGTACTTGTCGATATTGGGGACCAGTTCCTTGGCCATGAACGCACGGGTCATGTCACGCAGGGCGTCCAGGTCCTCGTTCATCCAGCTGGACCGATTGGCGGCCATCGAGTCTCCTTGTTCGGCTCGGTACAGCACCGGTCCAGGCGTGACCGGTGGTTACGGACACCAGTGTGCCGCAGTATTGGCGTAGTGACAATAGCACCGGCGAAATGGCCTCTCACCAGCGGATCATGGGCAGCGGTGAGAGGGGATGGATGAGTGCGCGCCGTACCGTGAGCTCCACCAGCTTGAAGTGGAAGCCGCTGTCGGGGTAGCGCCGCATCAGCGCGGAGTAGGCCGCGTAGGGCAGGCCGTAGCGGCGCGCGCCGAACGTGACGTCGATCAGATCGGCCCGCCGGAACAGCTCGACCGGGTCGGTGGCCTTGCCCGCCGAGCGCACGCGATGGTGGTCGCGGATCATCTCGGCGACGAGCTCGGCGATGTCCTCGCGGTTGTGCGCGATCAGCCAGTCGCCCGCCAGCGCGCACGACGGTTCGAGATAGTCGAACGTGGCAGCCGCCCAGATGCCGAGATCGTGGAAGGTCGCCGCGGTGCGGAACTCCTCGCGCGCACTCGGTGGCGGCCCCGGCTCGCCGCTGCGGGCGAACAGCAGGTCGGCTGAGCGGAGTACCCGGAGCACGTGATGGAAGTAGGCCTTGCGGTCGGCGCCGAGCCGTCCGGTCCACGGTTCGAGCCGTTCGGCGATCGCTCGGTCGAGTTCGCTTGTGTGCTGGGTCAATTCGCTTCTCCGGAGTCGATCTCACGGGCGTGCGCGAACCCCCCGGCACCCCCGACCCAACCCTAGGTGCCCATGGTTCGCGACGTCCGAGGAAACAAAGTTTCACCCGGACGGGCGACGGTCGGAGCATGCGTGGCCGCCACGGCCCACGGGGCGCTGATCCGGTCGGGTCGGGTGGTCGGCGCGCAACGGTCGGGCACCGAACCGCTGGAAACTCCGGCTCCGGCGGCGGCGGGGGATTATCTTCTCAGATCCGGCCACCGGCCGAAATTGTTGGGCGTGTCGCGCGCGGCGCGCCGTGTACGGGCAGCCGTGTGGGAGCATCGGTTTCGCGCTCGAGGGTATATCGACTAAGAATGGCCTGTGCCGTTCACACCTGTGGTCACCTGCCTGCCTTCGCGCGCCCGGGGCGGTGGTCTGGCATGACGATCGAGTCCGGTCTCGAGGACGACGTCAGCCAGCTCGCCCAGCGAGTCGAACGCGCCCGGGGTCGCCTCGCCTACCAATTCGATCCGGCCCTCACCGACGCGCTCTCCGAAGACGAGCTGCGCGCCGAACGTGAACTCGCCGAACGCATCCGTGAACAGGATCGCGAGCAGCGCTGGAAGCACACCCAGGCGATGGCGTCCGCATCGGACCGCAGCCGACAGACCACCGAAGCGATCGAGAAGGCCGACATGCGAGATCTGCTGCTCGCCAGGAAGGCGATGGCGTCCCAGCGTCGCGAATCGAGCCCCCACGCGAAGCTCGCCTCGCTGTATCGGCACCGGTCGTGGTCGCTGAAGGCATTGGCGGGCGTCGTGGGCGCGGGCATGCTGTGGTCGGCGGTGAACGTGCAGCAGAACATCGCGCCTGGTGGGCCGAGTGATCCGCTGTTCTGGTTCAGCTATCTGCTCGAGGCGATGATCAGCGTGTGTCTGATCATCATCATGGTCGGCACGAACAAGGTCGCCGAGTGGGGCGTGATCGACAACCGGCGCCAGGTCGCGCTCGCCGAGCTGTCGCTGCTCGGCCTCACCGTCACCCTCAACACCTATCCCTACGTGCGTGACGGGCGGTGGTACGACGTCGCCGTGCACGCGGTCGCGCCGGTGATGATCGGTGTCGCGCTCCTGATCCACGACGCGGTCAGCGCCCGCTACGGCTTGGCCATCACACGCGCGACCAGCCAGGTCAGGGACCTGCCCGACCCAGCCGACAACCTCCTCGGCCGCCAGGCCACCGAAGGCGTCCGCCTCACCTACACCCCGCCGATGACGGGCATGGCTCGGGCGGAAGCGATCGCCGCCGCCGAAACGGCCGCCGCCGCGACCACCCCTGTCAGCCGCGAACCCGCGTGGACGCCCACCGAGCCGATCACCAACGGCAACGGCCGCCCGGAGAAGCGCAAGCGCTTCGGCATCGGCAAACCGTCCTCCGCCGACAAGGCCACCGCCAAGAAATCCGCCGCCGCGCCCGTCGTGGCACCGGAGCCCCCCAAGGAACCGGTCAAGCCGGAGCCGGCCACCGACTCGGTCCCCGCCGCCCGCAAGAGCGCCATCTCCGATATCGAGGCGCGCGTCGAAAAGGCGTTCGCCGAAGCCAATTTCGGCTACGAGGCGATCGAGCCGACCAGCATCTACGACACCGGCCAGTTCCGGATCGCGGAGAGCCTGGAACAGGAACTCAACGACATGCGTGAAGCCCGCCGCCAGGCCCGCAAGGAGCGCGCGAACTAGCAGACAAGACGAAAGGCCGATACCCGCGACTGAGCGGGTATCGGCCTTTCGCTCTGTGCGGGGTCAGCCGAAGATGCTGCCGCCGGTTCCTGCCTGCTGGCCGCCGCCGGTGCCGCCGACGAGCCCGCCCGGCGGCAGTTCGGAGGGTTGGACGATGACGAAGCCGCGGCCCGAGAAGGCCAGGGTGCTCGCCTCGCCGGTGCTGCGGCCCATCAGCCGGCCGAGGCCGAAGGAGTCGTTGCGCTTGATGCCGGTTTGCAAGCTCGACGACCATGCCACGGCGGCGTTGGGGTCGGCGTAGGTGGCCTGGTCGACGGTGAGGACGACGGGGCTGCCGTGGGTGGTGATGGCGATGCGGCCGCGTCCGGTGAAGACGCAGTTGAACAGGCCCGCGTTGGAGGCGTAGCCCGCGGCGCCCTGGACCCGGCCGATGTCGTAGCGCAGCGTGGAGTCGAAGGCGAGCACGTTGGCGCCGTTGATGGTGAGGCCGTCGGTGCCGTCGAGGTCGATGATGTGCACGTCGGCGGCGCTGTTGGCCAGGAACAGATCGCCGCGGCCGCTCACCTTCATCAGCGGTACGCCTTCGCCGGTGAGGTGCTGACGGATGGCGCGGCCGATGCCGCCGGAGCCGAGCGCTTCGAATTTCAGGTCACCCTGGTAGGCCACCATCGATCCGGACCGCGCCATCACCTCCCCGTTCATGCCGACCTTGACCATCTTGCCGCCCTGCTTCTGGATTCCGAGGCCGTTGACCTCGGCATGCGAGGGGTCGAACAGATCGCTGTGCACGGGCTGTGCTCCTTGCTGAGAAGAGAACGAGGGTTGCTGCTGTGGCGCGGGTGGCGGGGCGAACGGGGCCGGTTGGCCCGGAGCGCCGTGACCGGGGTAGGGAGGTGGGGGAGTGGTCGGCTGCGCGAACTGTCCCTGCTGAACGGGGTTGCCCTGGGTGTAGGTCGGCGCAGGAGCGGCGGGGTGGCCAGGTGGCTGACTCGGCGGTGTCGGTGCACTCTGTGGGGCTGCAACGTCGGGCTCGTCGTCGAGATTCACGCCGAAAGCCGAAGCGATCCCGGCCAATCCGTCGTCGTAGCCCTGCCCGATCGCCCGAACCTTCCACGCCCCGTTGCGCCGGTAGATCTCCACGCACACCACACCGCTCTCGGTGGTGAGCCCTGAGATCGGGAAAGTCAGTGCGGTGGAGCCGGATTCGATAGTGGCGGTCAGGGCGCCGACCGCGGCGAAGGTCGTGGGCCCGCGACCGTCGAGACTCGCGGTGACCACCACCTTGTCCACGTCGGCGGGCAGCGCCGAGGTCTGCACGCCCACCACGTCGGGCCCACCATTGCCGTGCCGGTACACCACGCCGGGTCCGGTGGGCTGATTGAAGAAGACGAAGTCGGCGTCGGAGCGAACTTTGCCCGCGCTGTTCACCAGTAGCGCGGACACGTCGACCGACGCCGAACTCGCCACGGTGACGGTCAGTTGATCACCGGGCGCGGGCCGGTTCTCGCCGGGAGCCAGCGCGGTCACGACACAGCACCCGAAGGGCGGGCGATTCGTAGGTGTTCCACGAGTTCGATAGTGCCGTGTATGCCGTCACCGCGCCAGCAGCGACCTGTCAGTGCGGCTGTTCGCCGCCGCGCCCCAGCGGTATCTCCAGGTGCACCGTCTGGAAACCGTCGTGCGGGCCCCGCGCGTCGTGCACGATGTGGCCGAAGGTCGACCAGAACTCCAGCGCACCGGGCGTCCTGGTGTCGGTGTGCAGGTACAGCCGCTCGAAACCCGGGGTGGCGCGAACGTGCTCGACCGCCGTGGTCACCAGGCGGGTGGCAAGGCCGCGTCGGTGGTGCTCCGGCCGCACGTAGACCCGGAACAGTTGCGCGGTCGTCTCGTCGGGGTAGCGGCGCGCGAGCTCGGCCGGATGCGGCGGATGGGCGGGTCCCTGCGCCCGGATCGCGGTGGTGCCGACGATCACGCCCTCGTGCTCGGCCACCCACAGCCGATGTCGCGGATGCCGCAGGTAGGCGGTGTCCGGGTCGATCACGTCCTGGTGGTACTCAGGCAGATAGCCGATCCCGAAGACCTGGTAGAAGGTGTCGAGCATGACGCTGCGTGCGCCGGGAAGGTCCGCGGCGCTCGCCTGGCGGATGAGGTAGCCGGTGGTGGTGGTCATCGGAGCTGTGTCAGTTCGCGGTCGAGCACTTCCAGACCCTCGACGGCGACCGGCCCCGGTCCGGTGTAACCGAAGGGCGCCACGATGATCCGGTTCTCGCGGATCGCGCGCAGCCCGGCCAGTTCGGGGCGTTGGCGCAGGGCGGTGCGCACCGAGTCGGGGGTCTGGTCGCCCTGGGTGAGCAGGATGATCACCTCGGGGTTCGCGGCGATGAGGGTTTCGGTGTTGGCTTCGAAATTGCGCTTGTCGATCTGGCCGTAGACATTGCCGAGGCCGAGGATCGCCATCTGTTCGTGGACGGTGCTCTTGGCGCCGTAGGCCTTGAGCTGGGCGCCGTCGCGCGACAGGATCAGTGCCGCGGCGGGGCGGGGAGTCGTTGCGCCGCTGTGGCGTTCGGTCACGGCCTGTACCCGCTTCTTCAGCGTGGCGACCTCGGCATCGGCCGCGTCGGCCGTGCCGAAGAGCTTTCCGTAGAGGGTGATGTCGGCGAAGACGTCCTCGAAGGTGCCTGCCGCGTCACGGCAGTAGCCACGGGTGACGATCAGCGGGATGTTCACCTGGGCGAGGTCGTCGGGGGTCACCGAGAGCCCTTCGACGCTCACGACCAGGTCGGGGGATCGGCTGATGATCTCCTCGCGAGCGAGTTCAGCTGTGGGCGCGGTGATTTCGATGTTCTTCAGCGCGTCGCCGTACTGGCCGGGAAACGCCGCGGCTTCGAAGGTGCGGGTGACGATGCGGTCGGCGGCGCCCGCGGCCGCGATCAGCGGTGCGGCGATGGAGCCGACCGTGACGACGCGCTGTGGCGCTGCGGTGAACGTGACGTCGCGGCCACAGCTCGAGATCGTCAGGGGAAAGCCGCTTTCGGTTGACGTGGTAACGGGAGCCGGTGTGCCGCAACCGGTAACGATCGCACTGGTGAGAAGGGCGAGTACGGGGATCGCGGAACGGCGCGCGGAGATGACACGAGTGAACACGGTGATCGATATTCCTAATCAATGGTGGGGAAGGATCGGACGAGCGGAATTCAGGACGCCCCGGTCGCCTGGAAGCGGCGGATCAGGACGAGCAGCAGTGGTGCGCCGACGGCGGCGGTGACGATGCCGATGGGCAGTTCGCGGGGCGCGAAGACGGTGCGGGCCGCCACGTCGGCCACGACCAGGAACAGTGCCCCGATCAGCGCGCTGACCACCAGCAGGTGCCGATGGGTTCCGCCGGTGCACAGCCGGGCCACATGCGGCACGATCAGCCCGACGAAACCGATCGCCCCCGCGACGGCGACCACCGCGCCGACCGCGAGCGCCACGATCAGCAGCGCCCACAGCCGAATCCGGTTCGGTGCGATGCCGAGCGTGCGCGCGGTGTCATCGCCTGCGGCCAATGCGTCCAGGCGAGGAGCCATCAGCAGCACCGCGAGCAGCGACACCGCGACGACGGCCACGGTCGTGGCCACCGAGGACCAGGCGGCGGGCGCGAGCGACCCGAGCAGCCAGAACAGCACGGTGCGTGCGCCTTCGGGCCGGTCGGAGGCGAAGATCAGGAAGCTGGTGGCGGCCGAGAAGATGTAGCCGATGGTGACCCCGCCGAGCAACAGTCGCAGCGAGGTGAGCTGCCCGTTGATGCGCGAGATCACGAACAACAGCGCGGTGGCGATCAGTGCGCCGGCGAACGCGCTCGCCGCCAGCGCGGTCGCTGTGGTCGCCGCCGCGACCCCGAACAGCAGGTACACGGCGGCACCGGTGGACGCGCCGGAGGTGACGCCGAGGATGTGGGGGTCGGCGAGCACATTGCGCACGATGGTCTGCAGGACCGCGCCGGTGATCGCCAGTGCGGCGCCGACGAGCGCGCCGAGCAGTACGCGCGGCACCCGCACCAGCCAGACGATCGAGTCCTGTGCGGCGCTCCAATCGACGGTCACCGGGTGACCGACGGTGTGGTGCCCGATGATCCGCGCCACCGTGCCCGGTGGGACCGCGACCGGCCCGAGCCCGGCCGCGACCACCAGCGTGAGGGCCAATGCGACGGTCAGTCCCGTGGTCAGCAGCAATGTCCGGGCCCGGTGACGGGCATGGTCGAGGTCGTCGACGGCCGGGTCGGCCACCAGGGTCGTCGCGGTCATCGCGTGGCCGCCTCTCTCGTATCGGCCGTGGGGGAACCGGCGCTCGGGGTGGGAGGGTCGTGCTCGGGCCCACGGTCGGCTTCCTCGTCGGTCGCCGGGCCGAAGAGCAGTTGGACGGCGCCGAAGGCGGAGGTTCGGCGGACCGGGATCTGGTAGACGGGTTCGAGGACCTGCGGGGTCAGGACCTCGTCGACGGTTCCCGCGGCGGCGATTCGACCCTGGTCGAGCAGGACGAGGTGGTCGCAGTAGCGGGCGGCCAGGTTCAATTCGTGCAGCACCACGACGGTGGTGGTCGTGGTGAGACCGCGGACCAGGGTGAGCAATTCGTGTTGGTAGCGGATGTCGAGGTGGTTGGTCGGTTCGTCGAGGAGCAGGTGGTCGGCCTGCTGGGCCAGCGCTCTGGCGATCAGGACGCGCTGACGTTCGCCGCCGGACAGTGTCGCGAAACGACGCTCGGCCAGCGCCCGCGCTCCCACGTGCTCGAGCGCGGCCGCGGCGGCGATCCGGTCGGCCCGCGAATACCCTTGGAACGCGCCGACCCACGGCGATCTGCCGAGCAGCACTGTCTCGGCCACGGTGATCGGCGTGTCCGGCGGAGCCTCCTGCGCGACGACGGCGAGTCGGCTCGCGAGTTCGCGCCCGCGCAACTGTCGCACCGGCGTCGAGTCGATGACCACGGAGCCGCCCGCCGGTCGAAGTGCCCGATACATCAGCCGCAACAGGGTGGACTTGCCCGATCCGTTGGGCCCGATCAACCCGAGCGTGCTGCCGGATTCGACTCGGAAGCTGATGTCGTCGAGGGTGATTCGGCCGTCGTAGGTGAACTGGATCTTCTCGACGGTGATCATCGCGGCGTGCTCTCTGTTCGGGGAACGGCAGGCAGGTGTGGATGGTCGACAGCGGGAACGCGCTGGGCGCCGGGTCGCCACGAGTGGTGCACCGTGACCGAACACGCGAACTCGGCGCAGATCTGTCGCGCCGCGAGGACTTGCTCGCGCAGCCGTAGATCGTTGTCGGCGAGCAGGATTCCGGTGGTCGTGCCGCTGTGGGCCACGACGACGCCGGCCGCGCCGATCGCGCGCGCCGCCTGGATCGTCGCGTCCAGATGCGGCCGCGCACGCGAGATCGCGCTCAGTGCGGCGCTGCGAGTGGCCACCGCGCCGATGGCGGTGACGTCGCCGTGGCTGATCGCCGTGCCGAGTTCGGCGAGCAGCCGGTCGAATTCCCGCTTGTCGGCGCGGGTGAAACTCGGTTCGCACCGGTTGAATTCGACGGTGTCGACCGAACCGCCTTCGTCACCGGTGACGATCGTCAGCGCCGGGAGAGGACCCAGCCGGGCCAGCAACCGGACCTCACGATGGAAGTAGGCGACCGCGCCCTGGTACATGACACCGTCGGACGGTTCGATGGCGCGTAGGTCGGCTTCGAGTTCGCCGACGGGGACGGTGCGCCCCTCGGCGTCGGCCACCGCGCGGGCGGTGGCGACGAGATCGGCGGTGGAGCTCGCCAGTCCTTTGCCCTCGGGCAGTTCGCTGTGCAGGGTGAGCTGTCCTCCGCGCAGCACCCTGGACCGCGCCACCATCGCGCCGGCGAGACGCCGCGCCTTCGATTTCCCCTCCGGCACTACGGATATGCCGTCGCCTCCGGGTTCGAACACCGCCACCGTGCCGCGCCGAATGGGCAGCGTGACCAGGAAGTGCCGATCCTGTTCGGTGACGCCTTGCAGGAGCTCCCCGCAGCTGCCGTAGGAGCGTCCGACACCGATACTCGGCACGGCGAGATCACTCGTCATCGGTTTCAGCGCCTTTCGCGGGAGTGCGGACCGGCAGGGGTCCGGGCAGCAGGTTTCGCCGGTGTAGTCGCATCAGTGCGACGGCGGAGAGCAGACCGGCCGCCGCGCACAACAGCGCGGGCGGCCAGCTCAGTGGACCGCCGGTGCGGTCGAGCACCGCGCCGGTGGCCGAGGTGGCGACGACGGTGAACAGTCCGGACGCGAGGTAGAACGCGCCGAAATAGGTTCCGGTCAGCCGAGTTCCCGCGAAGCGACCGATCGCCTCGTTGACGAAGGGCTGGACCGCGGTCACGCCGATCGCGAGCAGCACGGCGGCCATCACTACGGGCGCGACTCGAATTACTGTGTCCGCCAAGCTGTTTCCTTCGAATGCGACGACGTCGGCCGCGGCAGGCGGCAGCAGGAATGCGGCGCCCATGATCGCCATCCCGAGTGCCATCGCGGGTCCGCGCTGTGGCCGGCGCGACAACACCGTGGTGACCCGAACCTGTAGTGCGACCACGGCGATCGTCTCGACTACGAACAACGCGGCCACCGCGGCGGGACCGTGACCGGGCCCGGCACTGTCCTGCGCCTGGAGGGTGAACAGAAAATAGATCTGGCTCAGCAAAGCGAACATCGGCATCAGCGCGAGGGTGAACGCCCAGAACCGGCGATCGGTGAACACCGTCGCGAAGTCGGCGCCGACCCCACCCTCGTGCGCGGGCACCGGTCGCGCGGGCAGCAGCAACCATTGCACCACGGCCAGTACCGCGAAGATCGCGGCGGCGACCAGGGCCGATATCCGGAACCCGGCGGCGATCAACACCGTGCCGAGCACCGGTCCGATCGCGGAGCCCGCATTGCCGAAGACATTGAACAGCGCGAACGCCTGCGCCGAGTGCGCACCGCTGTCCCTGGCGATGAAAGCGCGGACCGCCGGATTGAACAGTGCCCCGGCGAAACCCGTGAGCACCGAGGCCGCCAGCACCACCGGCAGCGAACCGCCGACGGCGAACAACGCGAAGCCGAGCGCCCTGATCGCCAGGCCGACCATGATGACGCCGCGTGCACCGAGCCGGTCGGCGGCCGAACCGCCCACGAGGAACAGGCCCTGCTGGCTGAGGTTGCGCACCCCGAGCACGATGCCGACGACAGCTGCCGACAGCGCGAGGTCGTCGAGCAGGTAGTCGGCCAGAAACGGCACGAGCAGGTAGAAACCGATATGGCCGACGAAGTGATTCACCAGCAGCAGCCGCACCGCGCCGGGTAGTGCGCGGAAGGTGTCGAGGCCGTTCATCCGGAGATCCCTGGTAGCGATGCCGTGGTCGCGCGGGCGCGAGCCGACTCGGTGGTGAGCGTCATGCGCTGACCTCGGCCGGGTCACGGACGATCGAACATCGGCCCCAGCCGACCACCTCGGCGCTGTCGGGGGTGGCGATGGCGGTGGGTTCGGTGGTGGGCGGTCGGAAGAGGTCGTTGGTTCGACACCAGTCGTCGTCGTAGATGGTGCGCAGGTAGCGGTGTGGACCGTCGGGGAACACCGTCAGTACCCGCGCGTCCGGTTCGCGCTCGGCCGCCCAGCCCGCGACCAGCGCGGCGGCGCCGGTGCTCCAGCCGCCCGCGATGCCGGTCGAGGCCGCGAGCCGACGACACGACGCGACCGCTTCGGCGGCGTCGACCCAGTGCACCTCGTCGAAGTCGGCGTAGGCGACATTGCGCGGCAGGATGCTGCTGCCGAGCCCGCGCATGAGTCGGCGCCGGTCGGGTTGGCCGAAGATCCGGGAACCGACGGCGTCGACCCCGATCACCCGCAGCCGAGGCCATCGGGTTCGCAGTACGCGGGCGAGTCCGGCGCAGTGCCCACCGGAACCGATCGAGGCGACCAGCACGTCGACGGCGTCGACCTGGGCGAGGATCTCCTCGCCCATCGCCTGATAGCCGCCCGCGTTGTCGGGGTTGTCGTACTGGTCGGGCCAGTACGCGCCCGGTGTGGCGGCGAGGAGCTCGGCCAGCCGATCCAGCCTGGCCTGCTGCCAGCCGCCGGTCGGGTGGGGTTCGGTGACCACGTCGAGCGGGATCCCGAAGGCCGAGAACAGCGCGCGGAGATCGGGTTCCAGTTCGTTGTCGACCACCAGCACCACCGGATGGCCCAGCGCCTTGCAGGCCAGCGCGAGCCCGAGTCCCAGCGTGCCGCTGGTGGATTCGATGATCGTCGCGCCCGGTGCGAGGTCGCCTCTGGCCGTCGCTGCACCCAACATCGATACCGCCGCGCGGGCTTTCATGCCCGCGATGCTCGCCGCTTCGAGTTTCGCGGTGTACCAGGTGTTTCCGGATGCGATGGGCACGGCGGGCGTACCGCCGATCAGCTGCAGGAGCGCGGGCTGTGGTGGGGTCATGACAGCTCTCGGTAGGTGACGATGGTGCTCGGCCCGCCGTCGAGGGAGAAGAACGGGTAGGGCTCGGCCGAGACCGCGTGCACGCCCGCGCCGAGGAACCAGGGCAGCACCGCGCTGCCGGTCTGCGCGAACAACACCAGCGGCAGGCCGCGCAGCTTCGCCACGGCGCGGAAATCATCGAATGTCTCGTTACCCAAGGACATTCCGGTGACCAGGAGCGCGTCGTAGTCCGACGGAGCCCGGTCGACCGACTCGAACACCGGCTCACCCCATTCGGTGACGCCACCGGCGAGGTCGCACGGCAGGTACCCGATCGCGCGCGCCCGCAATTCGGCGAGCAGCGAACCGACCACACCGACGACCAGCACCCGGGATACCCCGGCCGGCAGCAGATCCACCACGGCGGCGGCCCGGCGACGCGACTTCGTCAACGAGGTCGGCCCGTCGATCAGCACCGGTGCGCCGTCCACCCCGCCCGCGTAGGGATGCGGACGGACATGCATCAGATAGGCGTCGAGCGCCGCGATCCGGACCGCGGGCACCGGATGGTCGAGCAGTTCCGCGATGGTCGCCGCGACGCAGCTGTCGACCAGATCGTCGGTGGCCGTGCCGGGTTCGAGCCCACACGAGCCCACCGCCGCGCCGATCCGCAGACTCAGCACCTCGTTGCGGTATCCGGTGGTGCGGCCCGCGTGCCGGGTGCCGTAAGTGGTGCGAAACGCCGTCGAGGCGCGCAGGGTGGTCGGCTCGGGCCCGAGTCGGCCCCTGCGTGCCCAGGTGGTGAGTTCGGCGACGGATTCGGGGCGAAGGGCGGAACCGATCATCGCGCGCCCTCGAGTTCGAAGCGCAGATCGGCGATCAAACGCTGCGCGAGATCACCAGTGGAGCTGTGCGTTTCGTCCACGACCATGACGTGGCCCAGGTAGGTGTTGTTGTCGGTGGCGGGGCGGACCTCGGTGCCGGGCTCCGCCAGCTTCTGCTCCACGATTCTGGTGTCGGCCGCCCAGCTCTGCGCGCCGTCCACCCCGGTCAGCAGCCCGCTGCGGGTGGGCACGGCGAAGGCGACGGCGGCGCTGGCGATGCCGGTGTCTCGTGGCGTGACGTCGGGCTTTCCGCCCGCGACAGCGTCGGCGTGCACCGCGGTGAGGTCGACTCCGGTGACTCGTCGCACCAGTTCGGTGATGCGGTTGCCCGCGGGCCTGGGGTTCACCTCGATCAGGCGGGGGCCTTGTGCGCCGAGTTTGATCTCGGTGTGCGCGACGGTCGCGTCGAGACCGAGTGCGGTGACCGCCGCGACGGCCAGGTCGGCCACGGCGGTCGTGTCGGCGCGGGACAGCGCGGCGGGGAACATGTGACCCGACTCGATGAAGGCGGGGGCGCCGGTGATCTGTTTGTCGGTCACCCCGATCACGGTCGTCTGCCCGGCGACGGTTACCGTCTCCACGCTGAATTCCGGTCCGTCCACACATTCTTCGAGCAGGATGTGTGGTGAGCGGAGTTGTCCTCTGGCGTTGACCGGGAATCCGGCGACAGCGTCGACGGCGGCGCGCAGTTCGATGTCGTTGTCGACCCGGCGGACGAACATCCCGCCGCACAGGTCGACCGGCTTCACCACCAGCGGATAGCCGAGTTCGGTTGCGGCGCGCAGGATCTCGTCCCATTCCCGCGCGACGGCGAAGGCGGGGCCCGCGACACCGGCGGCCCGGCAGATCTGCCTGGTCCGGTACTTGTCGCACGCGTCGGCCACCGCTGTGCGCCCCGGACCCGGCAACCCCAGATCGGCGGCGATCGCGGCGACGGTCGGCAGGTAGTAGTCGCACGAGGTGAGCACGCCGTCGAAACCGAAGGCCTGCTGCAGTTTTCGCACATAGGGCAGCAGGGTCGACTCGTCGTTGGTCTCGGCGGTGAAGACGTTGACCGCACCGAGCAGTGGGTGGGGGACCGGGGTCCCGGCCCGCAGATAGTGCCCGAGATCTCGTGTCAGGAGGCTGAATTCGTGTCCGCTGTTCTTGATTCCCGCCGGGAGCAGGGTGCTCATCGAGCCCACCCAGCTCTCCACCATCAACAGGTGTCCCACATGTCCTCCAAGCTCGAGCAAGATGCTAATGATAACCATTATCGTTAGATTTGCGATAGTCGAGCGACGTGGTCAGGGGAATCTCGTTACCGCTGCAAAGGGCCGCCTGCTCGGATTACGCTGCGGGTATGAGCTCTGCCGTGCACGGATTCACCGACGATGCCCTCGGAACGCTGGACGCGGTCGGTGTCGCCGCGGCGTTGCGGGAGGGGCAGGTGAGTCGGGCGGAGGTGATCGACGCCGCGATCGCCAGGACCCGGCGGGTCGATCCGAGTCTGGACGCCGTGCAGATGACCTGTTTCGAGCGCGCCGCGTCGACCCCGGAAACCGCGGGCGTGTTCGCGGGCGTGCCCGCGTTCGTCAAGGACAACACCGATATCGCGGGCCTGCCGAGTTGCCACGGCTCGGCCGCGTTCACCCCGCACCCGGCCACGGTGACCAGCGGCCCCGGAGCGCAGTTCCTGCATTCGGGCGTGATCGTGCTCGGTAAGTCGACACTGCCGGAGTTCGGCCTCACCGCGAGTACCGAGTTCACCCATCGCGCGCCGACCCGCAATCCGTGGAATCCGGAGTACTCGGCGGGCGCGTCCTCGGGCGGCTCGGCGGCCCTCGTCGCGGCGGGCGTGGTGCCGATCGCGCATGCCAACGACGGTGGCGGCTCCATCCGCATCCCCGCCGCGGCCAACGGTCTCGTCGGCCTGAAGACCACCCGCAATCGCCTGCTCGACCAGCCGGGCGCCCGCAAACTGCCGGTGCACCTGGTTGCCGAGGGCGTGCTCACCCGCTCGGTCCGCGACACCGCGCACTACCTGGCCGCCGTCGAACGATTCGACCCGCATTCCAGCCTGACGCCGGTCGGGCTGGTCGAGGGGCCGAGTACGCGACGGTTGCGGATCGGTCTGATCACCGCCGATATCCTCGGCCGCCCGGTGCACGCCGACAACGGCGTGATCCTGGCATCCGCGGCCAAGGTGCTCGAAGGCCTCGGCCACGAGATCGTCGAGATGCGCCTCGACGTGGATCCGCGCTTCGTCGAGGACTTCAAGCAGTACTGGGCGGTGATGGCCGCGGCGATGGCGCTGTCGTTCCGGCTCGGGCATCGCGGGCACTTCGATCCGCGCAAACTCGACCCGTTCACCACCGGTCTGATCGGGCTGGCCAAGCGCAATCCGCTCGGTGTGGTCGCGTCGACGTGGCGGTTGCGCGGGGGCGTCGCCGCCTACGACAAGCATTTCGCCGACATCGACGTGATGCTCACCCCGGTGCTTTCCCATCCCGCGCCGCGCATCGGCGAACTCGCGCCCGGCCAGCCGTTCGACGCGCTGTTCACCAAACTCGCCGACTACGTGGGCTTCACCCCGCTCAACAATGTCGGTGGGGGACCCGGCATTTCGCTGCCGCACGGGCTACTGCCGAGCGGTCTGCCCGGCTCGATCCAGTTCGCCGCTCGTCGTGGTGACGAGCGGACCCTGCTGGACCTGGCTTACCAGCTGGAGGCGGCGAGCCCGTTTCCACGGATCGTCGATCGGGCCGCCGCCGCGGGTGCCGCCTGATCAGTTGTTGCGTACCGCGACATTGATCGGGCGCAGCCGTCCCGGGCTGTCGGTGCCCGCGTCGAATGCCCAGTGCTCGCCGTCCCAGCCGGGGTAATCGGCACGCCAACGATCGACGAGGCGCGCGTCTTCCAGCGAGGCGACGACGCCGGCCGAGCCGGTGTACTGCAGCCGCTCGTATTTGTGCCGGGTGACAGTGTCGACGGTGGATGAAGCGGTGGCTAGGACTGACATTGACCCTCCGGGATCGGGGCGAACGATGGCGTGACGAGTGCGCTACCCGAGCCGTCGGCCCGGGTGCTGCGGTGGCGCGTCACCGCTCGATCCGAGAGTATGCCGCTCGCCGTGTCACCGCGCAGGTTTTGAAAATCCAGTTCTTCGGATTAATTGAGTACCCGATATGAAATCGTCGGGACGCGTCGATTGGTTACGGGGGTGGTGACTGTTCACCAGCTCGGGCGGACCCGTCCTGGGGCGACGACCTGGCTCAGTACCGCACCGACCTGGGCGAGAGTCGCGGCGCCGAGGGTGTCCGACCAGGTCTGGGTGAATTCCGCCAGTGCGGCGTCGGCGGCCCTGGTGCACGCCCAGCCGCGGTCGGTGAGGGTGATCAGGCGGGCGCGCGCGTCGCGCGGGTGTGGGTTGCGGTCGGCGTAGCCCTTGGTGACCAGCTCGTCGACCAGTTGGCTGGCCGCCTGTTTGGTGACGCCGAGGTGCTCGGCGATCTCGCCGACCGTCGCGCCGTCGGGCGCCATGCGCACGAAGGCGAAGCCGTGCGTCGACCGGACATCGGTGAATCCCGCGGCGGTGACCCCGGCGTGCACCGCCTGGGTCACTTCGGCCGCTGCCGCGAGCAGCAGGAGGGGGAGGTCTGCGTTCGCGGGCACGACAGTCATTCTGGCACTTGACATGATAGTCAATTTACTTGACTATATGGACAAGCTGCTTGACTTTATGGAGGTTTCGAATGCCGGTAATCCGTTCCGCCGACGCGCAGGTGCACGAGGTACACAACGCTCGGTTCACGTCTCTGGTCCGTCCCGGCACCGGCAGTGCCGAACTGTGCGTCTGGCGCACGGAGGTCGCCGCCGATTCGGTCGGCGTGCCGCACCGCATCCTGGGGGAGGAGGCCTTCGTGCTGCTGTCCGGCGAGGTGACCATGACCATCGACGGTGAATCCGCGCCGATGAAACCGGGTGACGCGGCGGTCGCGCCCGCGGGCTCGATGATCGCCCTCGCGAACTCGACCGACCAGTCGGCCACGCTGGTGGTGACGGTGCGCGTCGGCTTCGCGGCGGAACTCCCCGATGGCTCCACCTTCACCCCGCCCTGGGCATCCTGAGCCGTCTTCGCGACTGTTTCAAGGCCAGAACTTGAAAGTTCGGCTACCCGAACAATATAATTCTGGAATGAGGGTTGGGTTCTACCGTTCGCCGGTGCGACGCCGGGTGCTTGCGGCGTGTGTTCTGAGTGTCATGGCGTTCGCGCTCACCGCCTGCGGTGGGATCACCTCCGATGACGACGAGCGAAAAGTGGTCCTGACCACGTTCACCGTGCTCGCCGATATGGCTCGGAATGTGGCAGGCGAGCACCTGCGGGTGGAGTCGATCACCAAGGTCGGGGCCGAGATCCACGGCTACGAGCCCACCCCCGGCGACATCAAGAAGGCGGCCAAGGCCGACCTGATCCTGGACAACGGGCTCAACCTCGAGGCCTGGTTCAACCAGTTCGTCGCCGATCTCGAGGTGCCGCACGCGGTGGTCAGCGAGGGGGTGGCGCCGATGGACATCAGCGAGGACGCCTATCGGGGCAAGCCCAATCCGCACGCCTGGATGTCGCCGGTGAACGCGCAGATCTACGTGGACAACATGGTTCGCGCGTTCACCGATCTCGACCCCGAACACGCCGACGCCTACCGTGCCAACGGTGACGCCTACAAAACCCAGCTCGGCGCGGTGCGCGACGATCTCGTCGCCGCGGTGAACACCCTGCCCGCCGACCAGCGCGCCCTGGTCACCTGTGAGGGCGCGTTCTCCTACCTCGCTCGTGACGCGGGGCTGACCGAGAAATACATCTGGCCGGTCAACGCCGAACAGCAGGCCACCCCGCAGCAGATCGGCTCGACCATCGACTTCGTCCGTCAGCGCCGTGTGCCCGCCGTGTTCTGCGAATCGACCGTGTCCGACGCGCCGATGCAACGCGTGGTCGAAGCCTCCGGCTCGCGGTTCGGTGGCGTCCTCTACGTCGACTCGCTCTCCGAGGCCGACGGCCCGGTGCCGACCTATCTGCAGCTGATCCGCCACGACGCGAACACCATCGCGACCGCACTCGCCGGAGCGCCGAAATGACCGCGCCGGTGGTCGAAATCCAGGACGTGACAGTCCGTTACGGTGACGTGCTCGCGCTCGACACTGTCGAACTCACGTTGAAATCGGGTCGGGTCTGCGGGCTGATCGGCATGAACGGCTCGGGTAAATCGACGCTGTTCAAGACCGTGATGGGTCTGGTGACGCCCGACCGGGGCCGGGTGCTGATCAACGGTCGCGCCCCGGCGGCCGCGCGCAAGGCCGGCAGCCTCGGATACGTGCCACAGTCCGAGGACGTGGACTGGAGTTTTCCGCTGTCGGTGCGCGATGTCGTGATGACCGGGCGCTACGGGAAAATGGGGTTCACCCGCCGGGCGAGCAAGGCCGACCGCGCCGCCGTCGACGCGGCGCTGGCCCGCGTCGAGCTCACCGACCTGGCCGACCGGCAGATCGGTCAGCTCTCCGGTGGTCAGAAGAAGCGCACGTTCGTCGCGCGCGGCATCGCCCAGGAGGCCACGATCCTGCTGCTAGACGAGCCGTTCGCCGGTGTCGACAAGCGTTCCGAGGCCACCATCACCGCGCTGTTGCGTGAGCTCGCCGCGGACGGGGCCACGATTCTGGTCTCCACTCACGATCTGCACGCGTTGCCCCACTTGGCCGACGAGGCAGTGCTGTTGAACCGCCGGGTGCTCGAACACGGCGACCCCGAGGTGGTGTTGCGTCCGGAGAACCTGGCCAAGGCCTTCGGCCTGGATGTGGACGGAGACCGATGAGCCTCGAGGAATTCTTCATCGACCCGCTGCGCTACGAATTCATGGTGCGCGCGCTGGCCACCACCGTCACCGCGGCGGTGGTGTGCGCGGTGCTGTCGTGCTGGTTGGTGCTGATCGGCTGGTCGCTGATGGGTGACGCGGTGTCGCACGCGGTGCTGCCCGGGGTGGTGCTGGCCTACATCGTCGGCTGGCCGTTCGCCGTCGGCGCGGTGATCTTCGGGTTCCTCGCGGTCGCGTTGATCGGGGTCGTCCGCGATACGAGCCGCGTGAAGGAAGACGCCGCGATCGGCATCGTGTTCACCACGTTGTTCGCGTTCGGCTTGGTGCTGGTGTCGGTAACGCCGAGCCAAACCGACTTGAACCACATCGTTTTCGGCAACCTGCTCGGCGTGAGCCGCGGCGAGATGGTCCAGATCATGATCCTGGCCGCCATCGTCCTGGTCGCCCTCGTCCTCAAACGGCGCGACTTCACCCTCTACGCCTTCGACGCCACCCATGCCCACGCCATCGGCCTCAACCCCCGTGTCCTCGGCACCGCTCTGCTGGCCCTGCTGGCGCTGACCTCGGTGGTCGCGCTGCAAGCTGTCGGCGTGGTCCTGGTGGTGGCCATGCTGATCATCCCCGGCGCCACCGCCTACCTGCTCACCGACCGTTTCTCCCGCATGCTCGTCATCGCTCCCACCGTGTCGGTGCTGTGCGCGGTGACCGGCCTCTACATCAGCTACCACCTCGATACCGCTGCGGGCGGCATGGTCGTGGTGACCCAGGGCGTCGCCTTCACCTTCGTCTACCTCTTCGCCCCCCGCCACGGCGTGATCGGCCGGCGGATCACCGCCTCGCGCGCCCGAAAGTCGGTGACCACCATCGGGGTCGTCGACTAGGGTCCGACGGGTGTCGGTGTGTGCTGTCAGGATGTAGATCATGAAGGTCACCGGGGACGATGTCCGCGCCTACGTCCTGTCGCTACCGCAGACGACAGAGCAATTCGCCTGGGGCATGCCGATTTTCAGGGTCGCGGGCAAACTGTTCCTCACCCTCCCCGAAGACGAGACCTCCATGGCGGTCCGCTGCCCGATCCTCGACCGCGACGAACTGGTTCTCGCCGAACCCGACAAATTCTGGATCGCCTCGCACGAGTCCGGTAACCCCTGGGTCCGCGTCCGGCTGGCGGCACTCGACGATCGCGAGGAACTGGAAGCCATAGTCACCGACTCCTGGCGCCAGGCGGCCCCGAGGGCCCTGCTGGAGGCGGACCAGTGAGTGCGTGACAGCCCACCGGTCCGCGAGATCGATTACAGCACCGGCGTGATCGTGGCCTCGATCGTCTGGATGGAGTCCACCGGGATGACGAACGTCTCGGTGATCTCCACGGTGGTCAGGCGGATGTCGCCGACTCCGGTGTCGAGCAGGTAGTGGGTGGTGACCGTGTCGCCGGATTCGGACATGGTCAGGTCGCGGATGCCTTGGATGATGCGGTACTGGATGCCGTTCTCCAGGTCGGCGCTCAGTTGCGGGCCCGAGTAGCCGGTCTGGAGGCCGACCTCGACGCGGGTGGCGTCGGGGGCGAAGGGGACCGCGCTCGCGTCGTGGGAAACCAGGGCGTCGAGGTAGGCGCGGGCAATGGCCTGGCGGGGTGAGTCGGCCGCATTCGGTTGTGCCGCAGCGGTTGCCGTGCCGAGTGCGAGGAAAACGGCGGCCAGAGCCGAAACGTGAGTGATTCTCATGTAGTGATGCTGGCGGTCCGGACCGGTAAGTGCAACCGGGAGTGCGCGAGTAGGCGAGGTCGCGGCCCGGTAGGGTCGGAACTCCTATGGCACTCAGCGCAACACTGCACAATTTCGCCGTTCAGCTCGCCGATGTGGATCGGGGGGTGTACGAGGATCTCGAATTGCGGGTGGCTCGGCATCCGTCGGAAACGCCGGAATACATGATCACGCGGATCCTCGCGTACTGCCTGCAGTACGAGGAGGGGATCGTGTTCAGCGACGGCGGGATTTCGGCGACCGATGAGCCCGCGGTGCAGGTTCGCGATATGACCGGGCAGACCACCGCGTGGATCGAAGTGGGCGCGCCCGACGCCGATCGTATTCATCGTGGGAGCAAACTCGCAGGTCGAGCGGTGGTTTATACCCATCGCGACCCGGCGAAGGTACTCGCGCAATATGCGGGGAAGAAGATTCACAACGCCGCGCGGATTCCGCTTGTCAGTTTCGATCGCGCGTTCATCGACGAGGCGGCGGCGCTGGTCGATCGCCGCAATACCGCCACCCTCTCGGTCACCGAGGGTGTGCTCTACCTGGACCTCAACGGCACCAGCCTGCGGACCGATGTCACCGAGCAACCCCTCGGCTGACCCCCGAACGGGGTAGCTTGGCGTGCACCGGCGACGCTCGGCCCGAGCGCTGTGATTGTGCCGGTCTCGTCGTCGAGTGGAGGTCGCGGTGCCCGGTGTGATGAGTCGGTTCGTGATTCCGGGATTCCTGCGGGTCACCCGGCGTAACCGGAACTACATCGATGCCGAGATGGCCACCGCACACGTGCGTGAACGCGGGCTGCGGCCCGTCACCTACGGTCCGCCGCGCAAACTCCGTGGTGTGGAGATCTCGGTGGTGCACGAGGGCGGCTGGCCGATCTACACCTTGACCCCCTCGGACGGCATCTCGCGTGGCGGCCTCGTGTACGCGCACGGCGGTGGCTGGGTAGGCGAAATCGCTTCGCAACATTGGCAACTCGCGGCCCGTATCGCCGCGCAGACGCATCTCGTCGTGACGGTCCCGATCTATCCGCTGATCCCCTTCGGCACCGCGGCGCAGGTGGTTCCCCGCTTCGCCGAACTGGTCACGGCGGCCGACAAGCGCTACGGCCCGACTTTCCTCGCCGGTGACTCCGCGGGCGGTCAGATCGCACTGTCGACCGCGCTGCACCTGCGCGACGCGGGCCATACCGTGCCCCGCACGATTCTCATCTCGCCTGCCCTCGACCTCACCCTCGAGAATCCCGAGATCGACGCGGTGCTGCGACGTGACCCGTGGCTCGGTCGTGACGGCGGGCTGGTGTTCGGCAGGATGTGGAGCGGCGAACTATCGATGAAAGATCCCCTGGTCAGCCCACTGTTCGGCGAACTCGGCGGGTTGGGGCCGATCACCCTGTTCACCGGAACCGACGACATCCTGAACCCCGATGCCCGCCTGCTGGAGGCGAAGGCGCGTGCGGCGGGCGTCGACCTCGACTACCACGAAGAACCCGGACTCGTGCACGTCTACCCGCTCACGCCCAGCGCCGAAGGCGCGACGGCCCGCCGCCGGATCATCACCATCCTGCGCACCGAACTGGATGCGGCGCACAGCATCTCGTGAGTCTCAACGCTCGGACAGATGCACCTTGAACAGGATCGTCAGCTGAGTGACCGCCTGGTCGAACGGGTGTGACGACTTGAGCGCGCGGCTGTGCACGATCGTGCCCTCGATGGTGGTGAGCAGGAAACCGGCCAGCGACACCGCGGTGGAGCGTTCGATCCCGGTGGCCACGATTCCGTCGGCCAACCGGGCGGTCCATTCGGCGAAGGCCTGGCCCGCGATGGACTGCACGGCGGGGTCGAGTTCGTCGAGAGCGGCCGCCATCATGAACGAGCCCGCGGCGTAGTCGGACTTCTCCAGCGGAATCCGCCAGAAGGCGAGCAGGTCGGTGAGCCACTGCTGGGCCGAGGGCGCGGTCTGGAGGGCGTCGGCCATCGAACTCACGTGCGAGTACACCAGCCGGGCGACGATCCGTGCCGCTGTCTGCACCAATTCGCCCTTGCCGGAGGGGAAGTGCTGGTACAGCGAATTACGCGAGGTCCTGCTGCGCTTGAGTAATTCACTCAGCGCGGCCGCGTGCACACCGTGTTCCTGGACGGTGCTGATCGTGTGCTCGATCAGTCGGGCGCGTGGTCCGGCAGCCATCCGATCTTCTCCTACCCCTTGATTGAACCGATCGGTTCATGTTAGACCTATTTGTACGTGAACCGATCGGTTCATATGGAGAGGATGCCATGCCCACCCCCATTGCCACCGCGGTTCCGGTCACCCACGCGGGAATTCTCGGCCTCGGCGTGTACCGCCCGCGCCGTGTCGTGCCCAATGCCGAGATCGTCGACGCGATCGAGTCGTCGGACGAATGGATCAAGACCCGTTCCGGGATCGCCGCCCGGCACTGGGCCGAGCCCGACGAGACGATTGTCTCGATGAGCGTAGCGGCCGCGCGCGACGCGCTCGCGGCGGCGGGGGTGAGCGCCGAGCAGGTCGATGCGGTGGTGCTCGCGACGTCGTCGCAGATGGTGCTCGGGCCGTCGGCGGGCGCGGTGGTGGCGACCGAACTCGGCATGCACGACACCGCAGCCTTCGACATTTCCGCCGGTTGCGCGGGCTTCTGTTACGCGTTGGCCGATGCGGCGAATCTGGTGCGCTCCGGTCAGGCGCGGCAGGTGCTGGTGATCGGGGTGGAGCGGCTGTCGGATCTGCTCGACACCACCGACCGCGGGTGCGCGTTCATCTTCGCCGACGGCGCCGGTGCGGTCGTCGTCGGCGCGGCCGAACAGGAGGGGATCGGCCCGGTCGCATGGGGTTCGGACGGCTCGCGGACCTCGGCGATCAAGCAGGACAAGGACTTTCTCGAGTATTTCGCCGAAGTCGCCGCGGCCGAGGCCAGTGGCGGTACTTCGCAACGTCCCTATATTCGGATGAACGGCACCGAGGTATTCCGCTGGGCCGTCACGTTCTTGGAGAAAGCCTGTCGTGACGCGCTCGACCACGCGGGGCTCACGGCCGCCGACCTCGACGCTTTCGTTCCGCATCAGGCCAATATCCGCATCACCGACGCGCTGGTCCGCACCCTCGGCCTGCCCGAGAAGGTCGCCGTCGCTCGCGACATCATCGAAACCGGCAATACCAGCGCCGCGTCCATTCCGATGGCCATGGAACAACTCGTGCGCTCCGGCGCCGCCAACCCTGGCGACACGGCGCTACTGCTCGGCTTCGGCGCCGGTCTGGCGTACGCGGGCCAGGTTGTTCATCTGCCCCCGATCGCCTAGTCCATCAGCGCGCGCAGATATCGGCGACGGTAGAAGCGTTGCGCGAGAAGCAGTATCGGGAAAGTGAAGCGCCATGGTCCGGTCGGTGCCGGTCTCGTCAGCGAGCGAAGAGTGAGCGAGACGGTGCCGACCGAATCTCGATGCACGACAAAGGCTTCCTCGCCGCTGACCGGATGGCCGGGCAAGGTGCCGTAGGCGAAGCCGCACCGGTTCTCGGTATCGACCACCGCGACTACGCGCACCGGCTCGTGGACGGAGGCAGGGCCCCGTCCCACGCTGATCCGGTACTTCGCGCCCGTCGACACCGCGACATCGGGAGCGACGCGAAAGCCGCTGCGGCGCTTGATGCCCCACGTCTTGACGGCCTCGGACGCGGCAGCCCACGTCGGCTCGCCGTAGCCGATCACCACGGTGGCGTCGAACCGGCGGAACCCGGGGAATTCGCCGGTCCAGATCTCGTCGGCCGGGCTGGTCGCGCCGGCCGGGGCGTAGGTGAGTTCCTCGTGCATGAGGTGACGATAGGTGCCGTCAGGTCGTCATGCGTTCGCCTTCTCGCGCAGCGACCGCTGGGTCACCGGGACCGCGTAGGCCGCACCGTCGCGGATGCCGAATTCGAAGCGGCAGGGGAACAGTGAGGGTAGGCCGGTCGCCCGTAGGTCGAAGTTCGCGGCGAGGGTTTGCATGGCCCAGTTCTGTAGCGAATCCGGGAGTTGCAGGGTGGTGCCGTCGACGCAGCACACGTAGGCGTGGGTCTGCTCTCCGTCGACCGGCAACGGGTTGCGCAGACCGACCGCGCCGATTTCCAGAATTCGTCCGGCGTTGCGAGAAGTAGCGACGCTCGGCAAATCCAACTCGATGTCGTCCATGCGGAAAACCGTATCGCAGCAACTATTCAGGGAACACCGAAATCGCGTGGTCTTGACGAACTTCGCTGATGTCGCAAATGCGAGAAAGGGCGAGGTCGTCGCCGCACCACGGCGGAGCTCGGCGCAGTGCGCGCCGGGCCATGCCGCCGCGGTGTCAGCCGATGGCGAAGCGCAGCAACGCCTGGCGATCGCCCTGCTTGATCTTGCCCTTGCGGTCGAGGACCTCCAGCTGCCACACCGGACCGTTGCGGAAGGTCCGCGCGATCGCGTTGGCGTTCTCCGCGCCGAGCAGCGACGGCCAGATGTCGGCGACGGGCTGGGAATCGCCGCCGGTGGCGTCGTAGATCTTGAACGAGACGTTGTTCGCCTTCTCGAAGGAACTGCCCTTCTTGAACGCGACGGCGACGAAGACGATGGAGTCGATGGCGGGGGGAACATTGCTGAACGTGACGTGCACGGTCTCGTCGTCGCCCGCGGCCGCGCCGGTCTGCTCGTCGCCGGTGTGCAGCACCGATCCGTTGGCGAGCGGGTCGAGCGAATCCAGACCGGCGAACCGCACCGGTTCACCACCTTGGAACAGCACGGCGATCAGATCCAGGTCGACACCGCGCTTGCGGCGGGCAATTCCGAGAATTCCACCGCTGGAACCCGCCGACGGATCCCAGCTCACCCCCACGCTCATCTTGGTGATACCGGCGAGATCGGCTGCGCCGTCTTCTTTCTTGAGAGTAATCACGATTTCAGGCTACGGACTTCGCTCGTCACGCGCAGGGCGGCGGAATCGGTCAGCCGGAATGGGTCGCGAGGTAGACGAGGGCGGTCACCGCCAGGGCTATCGCGCCGAGGATCCCGCCCGCGATCGTGTCGGCGCGGTTGGTGGCCACCCCGCTCTCGATCCGGTCCCAGCCGATGAACGCGGCGGCCACGGCCCCGATGCCGGCGGGGGCGGCGACGAACTCGCTGACCACGGGAATGAACGAAACCGCGCAGGCGATGATGCCGAGCACCAACGCCGCGAGGCCGGCGCCGTTGCGTGGCGGCGGCAGGGTCTCGGGACCGGGCATGGGATGAGCGTAGCCCTCGGTCACAGCTTCGTCATGGTTGGTCGCGCGGGGGTCGGGTACTCCATGGAAATGGCAGCCCTGCGGGGATTCACTCAGAGTCCCGGATTTCCGGGCTGTGTAGTTCGAAAGGGGATAAGGTTTGTCGATTTCAGGTGACGAATCGAAAAGTCGAAACCCGGACAAAGGTTATGTAGCCCTCTTGGGCTGGAGTTTGAATGCGGTCGAGGCGATCGACCGGTTCGACCGACGCTATATCGTAGTCGCGCCCGAATGGGCGGAAAGTTACTGTACCGAACACGACATTCCATATATCCCCTGGGATTTCGAGCGGCTCAACGACCGTTCGATGGAGATCGCGGATACCCTGAAGAAAAAGGGGGTCGACGTCGCCATTCCGATCTTCGAGGAGACGGTGGAGTGGGCGGGTGCGATCAATTCCGTCCTGCTCGACAATCCTCGGCTGCTCGGGCAGTCCATGCTCCTGCGCGACAAGTCGTTGATGAAACGGCGCGCGCAACTCGGCGGCATCCGGGTCGGCATCTTCGAAGAGGCGCACGAGCGCGACGATGTGATCCGCTTCCTGAAGCGGGTCAATCAGACCCTGCTCAAGCTCGACGGTGATCCCAACGATCCGATTCACCTCAAGGCCTTCGACAAGGCGGGCTGCCTCGGCCATCGGATCATCCGGACCCCCGACGAGGTCGACACCATCCCCGACGACGAGTTCCCGATGCTGATGGAATCGCATCTGGACGGCTGGGAGTTCGCGGTCGAGGCCTGGGTCCACAACGGCCGCATCTGCTTCCTGAACATCTCGGAGTACGTGACGCTCGGATACTCGGTGTTCGTGCCCGCGACGCCGGAGCTGGAGAAATACCGGCCCGAGATCACTCGGCAGGTCGAAAAGCTGATCAAGACCTTCGACATCGAGTTCGGCTTCATCCATCCGGAGTACTTCGTCACCAGCGACGGGGAGATGTATTTCGGCGAGGTCGCCTATCGGCCGCCGGGTTTCAAGGTGTTCGAGCTGCTGGAACGGACATACGGTTTCAACGCCTACCACGCGCTGGTGCTGGCTTTCGACCCGAAAACCACCGACGAGGAGATCGAAGCGTTCTTCCCGAAGGAAGTGGTCGATGCCACCGGCCACGCGGGCTGCTTCGGCGTGTATCCCCGTCGACGCGTGGTCAGCCGACTGTCGGTGCCGCCCGAGACCGAGGATCACGATTACTTCGAGACGCACGAACTCACGGCGCCACAAGCCGAAAAGGTCACCAAACGGACCGCATTCGGTAATCACTGGGGTCTGCTCTATTTCTTCGGCGAGGACCCGTACACTCTGCGGGATCTGTTGAAGCGACAAGAAGAGCTCGACTTCTACATTTGATCCGTTGCCAGGGGCAACGGTGTGCGAAGGGATCGGCGATTGAGTCCGGATGGCCACGACGGGACGAGCCTGGACCGGCGCCTCGCCACGATGGACCACGCCACACAGTCCCTCGCGGACGCAGGCGATTTCGGCAAGCAGGTCAAACTGCCCAGGGTGATGGATTCCCTGCGGCGGGTGTTGCTGCAGCCCGGCGGTTGCGCGGCGGTGCGCGAACGTGCCGAGAAATTGGAGACCGCCGGCCTGTTCCTCGGTACGGATTGGGCACAGCCGCAGATCCTCATCCCGGCACTGAGCACCGGCTCGTTGCGTAGCGCCAATACCGACACCATGGTGTTGGAGGCGGTGAGTGATCTGCGGCTGCTCGCGGTCGCCAAGGGTGATTACCAGCACGCGCTGGTTTCGGCCGAACAGGCCAATGATCATCTGTCGCAGGTGCTCGCGGTGAATCTGTCGCTGCTGTTCTCCCCGCCCACCGAGGCCGAGCGGGAACAGCAGGGGCGGATGGCGCAGGTCTCGCGCGAGCTGCTGCACTACCTCGTCGCCGAGGTCGGGTACGAGAAGGTGCTCGAGAATCTGGTCGACGAGATCTGGCGCATCCTGCGGCAACGGCCGATCCAGGTCGACGGGGTGAAGCGGATGATCACCCAGATCGCCGTCGCCCGTGCGAATCCCGATGTCGATCTCGGCGCCAGTGGTCTCGGCGCCGATCGGCTGATCAGCAGCCTCTACGGAACCACCGAGGGGTGCAGGGAAGACCCGGGCGTCGAGGTCTACCGCACGCGCCTGGAATCGATGGACGACAGCGCGTTGCAGTACGAGGCAACGGGATTCGCGCGGTCCATGCACGACACCGGTCTGGTCTCGCCGTATCACGCTGTGCTGCTGCGGTTCCTGCTCACCAAGGGCGCGTATCTGCTCGGTGAGGCGATGGGCCTGTCCAGCACCGGCCGCGACAGCCTGCTCTGCTATCACGAACTGGTGCACAGCCTCATCGAGCAGGCGGTGCACGCCGAAACCGCGCAGTGCGTCTACGGACTCACCTTGATGCTCGAACGCGGCATCCTCTATCAGCCGCCGGTCGCGCCCGCGCTGTGGCGCCAACTGGCGCTACGGCTTTCGCCGCACTCGCGCGCACGGCTGACCGCGGTGTTCGGGCCGACACCCGAACCGCGGTCGTGGTTGTTGTCGGGAATGCTGTCGGTGCTCGGTCTGCCGCTGGGCATCGGGCAGGGCGACAACCCCACCTGTCAATCGGCGCGGGCACTGTCGATGTGGGCCTACAACGATCCCGACTATCTGCTGCAGACACTGGTGTGGGCCGCGCGCGACGACGAGATCGTCATGCACTTCGAGGGGCAGCCGATTTCCTCACGTGCGGCCGCTGACGCGGAATCGAGTGTGCTGCAACTGGATCTGGACCCGGTATCGCTGCTGGTGGTTCCGCACCTGGACCGGATCTACGCGGAGATGGGACAGCGCTGCATCGGCCGCGAAGGCGATCCGCATCGCTGGATCAATCCCGAGTTCCACGGCTGGTGGTCCGGGCGCGGCTTCCGGATCAATGTCGACGTGGCCACCGGCAATCTGACCGACCTCGACGAATTCCTGCGCCACTTCTACGCCGGTTACCACCCCTTCTACAACGGCAACCAGCCGGTGATCCATCCGCAGCCCGCCGGAATCGCGGTGACCGACAGCGCTGCCCGCTTCGTCGGGTGGCACGCGATCACCGTGCTCCGGGTCAGTCTCGATCCGCAGGACACGATGCGGGTGTACTTCTACAACCCGAACAACGACAGCGGCCAGGACTGGGGCGACGGGGTGGTCGTCGGAACAGCCGGGCACGGTGAGCGTTTCGGCGAAGCGTCGCTGCCCTTCGAGCAATTCGCCTCGCGTCTCTACATCTTCCACTTCGATCCACTCGAGCCCGGTGAACTGGCGGCCGTCGAGCGTGCCGAACTGGACCGGGTGATCGGCTACATCCACCGCAGTTGGGGCGCCGACCGTATGCCCGTGGAATCGGGTGCGGCCGAGGCGGATTGATCACAGCAAACGTTCAGAGTCGAACGCTAGGGTGTGGGCGTCGGCGCGCTTGGTGCCGCGATGATCAAGGGGAGATTTCGATATGGGTGTCAGCTTGTCCAAGGGCGGCAATGTCTCACTGACCAAGGCGGCGCCGAACCTCACCGCCGTCGCGGTCGGCCTGGGCTGGGATCTACGGACCACCACCGGCACGGACTTCGACCTCGATGCCAGCGCCATCGGCCTCGGCGCCGACAAGAAGGTGGTGTCGAGCGGGCACTTCGTCTTCTTCAACAACCTGAAGTCGCCCGAGGGCGCGATCGAGCACGCGGGCGACAACACCACCGGTGCCGGCGACGGTGACGACGAGACGATCAACGTCGACCTGGCCAACACCCCGGCCACGATCGACTCCATCGTCTTCCCGGTCTCGATCTATGACGCGGCCGCCCGCAGCCAGTCCTTCGGTCAGGTGCGCAACGCCTACATCCGCGTCCTGGACCGCAGCAACGGCGAGGAACTGGCTCGCTACGACCTGTCCGAGGACGCGTCCACCGAAACCGCCATGGTCTTCGGCGAGCTGTACCGCAACGGCGCCGAGTGGAAGTTCCGCGCCACCGGCCAGGGCTACGCCTCCGGTCTGGAAGGCATCGCCCGCGATTTCGGCGTCAACCTCTGACCCGCTAGCACTGCCGGTCAGCTGCGTGAACCCTGCGAGAGCGGGGCGATCACGCGGCTGACCGTCGACCTGATCGGTCCGATTCACCCTTGCGGGGTGATGCGGAGCCCGGGGTGGGTGCCCAGTATCGAGTCGACGCGTCGACCGAGCTGAGGAGCGGATGCACGATGGCATTGGACTATGACGATCGCACCGATTTCGAGAACGCCGATCGTGGGTTCATCAAGACCCTGACGCCCATGCGGATCAGCAAGGCCGACGGCACGGTCGTCTTCGATACCAGCGGGTACGGATACCTCGACGGGCCGTGTCCGGAGACCATCAACCCGAGTCTGTTCCGGCAAGCCCAGCTCTGCGTGAAGAACGGGCTGTTCGAGGTCGTGGACGGCATCTACCAGATCCGCGGCTTCGATCTCTCCAATATGACCCTCGTCGAGGGCGATACCGGCGTGATCGTGATCGATCCGCTCATCTCGGCGGAGTGCGCGGCAGCCGGGCTGGCGATGTATCGCCAGGAGCGCGGCGACCGGCCGGTGACCGGCGTCATCTACACCCACTCCCACGGCGACCACTTCGGTGGCGTCGACGGCGTGCTGCCCGACGGTCGTGGCGAGGTCCCGATTCTCGCGCCCGCCGGTTTCATGGCGGAGGCCGTCTCGGAGAACGTCTACGCGGGCATCGCGATGACTCGGCGCGGTACCTACATGTACGGCATCGGGATGACACCCGGACCCGAAGGCCAGTGCAGCACCGGGCTGGGTATCCAGGCCTCCCACGGCACCTTCGGTCTGATCCCGCCCACCGTCGACATCACCCACACCGGCCAGCAGGAGACCGTCGACGGCGTCCCGATCGTCTTCCAGATGACGCCGGGCACCGAGGCGCCCGCGGAGATGAACTTCTATTTCCCTCGCCACCGCGCCCTGTGCCTCGCCGAGAACGCGACCCACAACCTGCACAACCTGCTGACCCTGCGCGGCGCCCAGGTGCGCGATCCGCGCATCTGGTCTCGCTACATCGACGAGGCGATCGAGATGTTCGCCGTCGACGCCGATGTCGCGTTCGCCTCGCACCACTGGCCGACCTGGGGCGCCGACAACATCATCGAATTCCTGTCGCTGCAGCGCGATCTGTACATGTACCTGCACGACCAGACCCTGCGGATGATGAACGTGGGACTCAACGGCCCGGAGATCGCCGAACAGTTCGAATTGTCGCCCGCCCTGGCCGATGCGTGGAGCGCCCGTGGCTATTACGGGTCGGTGAGCCACAACGTCAAAGCGGTCTACCAGCGCTATCTCGGCTGGTTCGACGGGAACCCGACCTCGCTCTGGGAGCACCCGCGCACGGCGAAGGCGGTCCGCTATGTCGAGACCATCGGCGGCATCGACGCGGTGATCGAGAAGGGCAGGGCCTACGCCGACGCAGGCGATCTGCGCTTCGCCGCCGAACTGCTCACCCACGCCGTTTTCGCCGAACCGGACAACAAGGCCGCGAAAGAGGCACTCGCCCAGACCTATCAACAGCTCGGATTCGGTGCGGAGAATGCCACTTGGCGCTGCTTCTACCTCACCGGCAACAACGAATTGCGCCACGGAATCCAACGGACCGAGCTCGACCTGGGTGGCGGGATGGCGGCGGCGCTGTCGGTGGAGCAGCTGTTCGACTCGATCGCGATCCGGGTGAACGGTCCGCGCGCGGCGAAGGATTCGTTCCGGATCGAATGTCATTTCACCGATCAGGATTCCGTCGTGCGCCTCACCCTGTCCAACGGTGTTCTGATCCAGACTCCCGATCCGCGGTCGAAAGCCGACATCGATCTCACGCTGACGCTCACCAAGGCGCAACTGCTCGGGATCCTCGCGGGTAAGGGCCTGGACGGGATCGACCACAGTGGCGACCCCGGCGTCCTGCAGCGACTGTTCGGCCTGCTCGACACCCCCGACCCGAACTTCGCGGTCGTCACACCGTGACCACCCGGCGATGCGGCAGCTGGTTGCTGCCGCATCGCCGGGCCGGTAGTTCGTTCCATTCGTCCAAGACCGACAACGGCGCTCGGTCATAGCGTTGTCTCATGACAACTTCCCCTGGGCACGCGGTAGACGACGAACTCCTGGCCGTGCTCGACGAGTGGCAGGTGGCGATCGTCGCCAACGACGCGGACCGGATCGGTTCGTACATGGCCGACGAGTGGATCATGGTCTCCGAGAACGGCATCACCACCGCCGAACAGTTCCTGGCGTTCGTCCGCTCGGGCGACCTCACGCATTCGGCGATGCAGCGCGTCGGCGACCCGAGAATCCGCTACCACGGCGACCTCGTCCTTCTGACGACCCGAGTCACCAATACCGCCCACTACCAAGGCATTCGATTCGACGCCGATGAATGGACCACCGACGCCTTCCTGCACACCGACGGCCGATGGCGCTGCCTGCTGACCCAGATCACCGCCACCAAGAAGTAGCGAGGTCGGCCGCTGGGCCCGGCCCGCCCGCTCAGACTCGGTCGGGGCTCCAGGTGGCGACGGCCCAGATGACGGTGAGGTCGATGGCGATGATGATCGCCGACCACCACGGGTAGTACGGCAGGGACAAGAAATTGGCGATGATCGAGAGGGAGGCCAGGCAGTAGGCGAAGATTCGGGCCCAGGCCGCGGCCAGCATCATCCCGATCGCGACGGCTACGAGGAGTACGCCGAGCGCCAGGTGGATCCAGCCCCAGTTGCTGACGTCGAGCTGGTAGCTGTATTCGCTCGGAATCAGGAAAACTTCGTCCTTGGTGACGCCGGCGATGCCGCGCACGATGCTCAGAATGCCCGCCACCAGAAGCAAGATCACTGCGAGCATAGTGATGCCGGCCGCGAGAACCTGGCGGACGGGATGCGAGGTGGTCGTCATGATATCGACGGTAGGGGGCATCGCCGACTATCCGGATCCCCCGTTCCGGGTGAACTCGCGCGGCGGCTCGGACGGATTCACCCGATTCGGATGATGTGTGCGACCGGGGATTTTCGCGACGATGACGGCATGGATGGAACCGTGACCACCGGCCGGTGGTCACGCTCACAGAAGTGAGGGTCGAATATGTCGTCAGTGTGGGACGTTCTCTGGGTCATCATTGTGAGTTTCTGCTTCGTCGCCTACCTGATGTTGATGTTTTACATCCTCACCGATCTTTTCCGTGATCGGTCGACCTCGGGCTGGGTGAAGGCTCTGTGGGTGGTGTGTTTGATTCTGTTCCCGCTGATCACCGGCCTGCTGTATCTGATCTTCCGGGGCGCCAGTATGGCGGAACGGACCGCCGAAGCGCACAAGCAGGCACGCACGGAGGCCGACGAATACATCAGGCAGACCGCGGGCACCAATTCCGCCGCTCAGATCGCCGACGGGAAGAAGTTGCTCGACGCCGGCGCCATCACCGAGGCGGAATTCCAGCAACTCAAGGCCAAGGCCCTCGGCTGATATCCGCAGCGCGCCGTAATTCGGTGTCGCAGCGCGTGACATGGCGCGTGGCAGGACCGTCATGCTGAGCTTTCTGGTCCCCCAGGAACAGCGCCGATCGCTGGACGAGCTGACCGACAAGCTGGATCTGTCGGTGGGCCAGGTCGACTCGAAGCGGTCGGCGTTCTGGATCATGCTGGTGATGTCGGCGGTGATCGCGATCTCGGGCGTTATCGGCAATTCCACCGCGACGGTGATCGGCGCGATGATCGTCGCGCCGCTGTCGATACCGATCCTCGGTGTCGCGCTGGGGGTGGTGACCGGTCGTGCGCCGTTGCTCGGCCGGAGCCTGCTTCTGGTCGTGTCGGGAATCGTCGTGGTGGTCTCGCTCGGTTTCCTCTTCGCGCAGTTCCTGCCCAATCCCGTCGATGTACTGTCCAACCCGCAGGTGGTCGGCCGGACCTCGCCGACGCTGATGGATCTGACCGCCGCGATAGCGACCGGCCTCGTGGCGGCGATCGCGATCGCTCGTCGTGATGTGGGCGACGTGCTGCCCGGCGTGGCGATCGCGATTTCGCTGGTCCCGCCCCTCGGGGTGGTCGGGGTGTGTCTGGGTTCGCACGCGCCCGCACTCGCCGGTGGCGCGTTCGTGCTGTTCGCGTCCAACGTGGTCGCGATGATCATCACCTCGACGATGGTGCTTCTCGTCGCCGGTTACGCCGATGCTGCGGATCCGACGACTGTGCGCCGCGGCAGGGCGTACCTGGCGCTCGGCATTGCCCTTGTGCTGGTGTCGATTCCGATGGTGCTCAATTCGCTGTCCACGCTGTGGGCTGGTCAGATCGCCGACGCGGCCGTCCTCTGGCTGGGCGACGCACCGGACGCGCAGGTCACCGACGTCACCCTGCAGGGCGGCACCGCGACGGTCTCGGTGCTCGGGCCTCAGCAGTTGCCGCCGCGCGCGGAGTTGCAACAGGCGGTGAACAACCTCGTTCCGTGGAATCCGAAGGTTGTCATCATCCACACGGTCGGTGGACGGGTGCAGTAACCGATGGCACACGACGATGCCCCCGTCGGCTGACGGGGGCATCGTCGTGTGGGGCTCAGCTGAGCAGTTTTGCCTTCGCGGCAGTGAATTCGGCGTCCGACAGCGCCCCGGAGGAGTGCAGCTCGGCCAACTGTCCGAGCTGGGCGACGGTGTCCTGGCCCGCGCTCGCGGCAGCGGGCGGCGGGGGAGCCTGTGGGGGCGGCGGCGCCTGTTGCTCGGAGTAGGCCTGCTGTTCCGCGGCCCGCCGCGCGCCCCGGCGGTTCACCGCGTTCGAGGTCGCGGTGGCGGTACCCGCGACAACGGCCGTCCTCGCGACGGTGCCGAGAAGTCCTGGTCGCCCGAGGCGACCTCCCCGAAGTGGCATATCGGTTCCTTCCTAGGTGAGGGCGAGCACGGCGTCGACGGCATCGCGCGGTACCTGCACGTGCAGGGCGACCTCGCCGTCGGCCGCGCGCACCGCGCCGGCCAGGCTCCGAGCCCACGTTTCCTCGAAAACCACCACGACAGCGGTCGTTTCCGGTTCCATCGACGCGCGGACGACGTCGAGATCGTCGTCGCTGACGAGGTCGATATCGGCCGCGGTCAGACCCGTCAGGCCCACCGCGGAGATGTCGTCGTCGATTTCGCGTTCGGTGACGGTGCCCGCGGCGTCCATGGACAGCACTACCAGGTCGAGCAGCGTGACCGTGCCCTGCGTGACGACCTCGGCCAGTGCCGCCGAGACGGATTCGTCGATCGCGGTGCCGGGAAAGGTGAGCACGAGGAATTCGACCGGTCCGAGCGTTGCTGGTGATCCCATGGGCCGAATCATGCCGTCGGCGAGTGCCCGGCTGCTTCACCCGATTCGGATGAAAACAGCGGCGCGCAGTTCACCCGGAAGGTGTGAGGCGCGCCGGGAACGGCCCGCTTAGCGTCGTTTCATGGGCTCAGTAATCGGCGGTCTGTTACCACTGGCGGTGGGTGTCGCGGTCTCGCCGATCCCGATCATCGCGGCCATCCTGATGATCCTGTCGAAGAACGCGGGCGGTGCCGCGAAGGGCTTCGCCGTGGGTTGGGTGGCCGGAATCCTCCTTGTGACCGGCGTGATGACCATGCTCGCCGGAACGTTGGGCGGCACGGACAGTGAACCGTCGACGGGCGCCTCGATCGTGAAGATCATTCTCGGCGTCGCGCTGGTGGTGCTGGCGGTGATCCAGTGGCAGGAACGGTCGCAGACCGAGGTGCCCGGCTGGATGAAGGCGATCGACACGCTCACACCGGTGAAGGCGCTGGGGCTGGGAGCGTTGCTGTCGGGCGTCAACCCGAAGAATCTGCTGCTGTGTGTCTCGGCGGGCGTCGCGATCGGGGCAGGCGGTCTGAGCGCGGGCGGCGACCTGGTCGCGATCGTGGTGTTCACCTTGCTCGCCTCGGTCACCGTCTTGGCGGTGGTCCTCGGGTACATGGTCGCGGCCGACAGACTCCGTCCGATGCTCGACAGTCTGCGGGAGTGGTTGCAGCTCAACAACCATGCGGTGATGGCGATCGTGCTGCTGATCATGGGCGCGGTGGTCGTCGGCAAGGGCATCGGCGGGCTGTAGCGAGGAGGAATCGTGGCACTGTCGATACCGGTGTTCGAGTCACTGCACGGCTATCGGCGGGCCTGGCTGCGACCCGACGTGATCGCCGGTCTCACCGTGTGGGCGGTGCTCGTTCCCGAAGCGTTGGCCTACGCCTCGATCGCCGGGGTGCCGCCGGTGGTCGGCTTGTACGCGGCGGTGCCGTCGCTGGTGCTCTACGCGCTGGCAGGCAGTTCGAGGCACCTGGTGGTCGGCCCGATGTCGGCCACAGCGGCACTGTCGGCCGCGATCATCACGCCGCTCGCGGGCGCCGATGGCGGCCGCTACATCGCGCTGACGGCCGCGCTGGCCATCGCGACCGGCATCGTCGGTCTGCTCGCGGGTCTGGTCCGGCTCGGCTTCATCGCCGCGTTCATCTCCGAACCGGTGCTCAAGGGCTTCATCGTCGGGCTGGCCCTTGTCATCATCGCCGGACAGGTGCCGAAGTTGCTCGGCGTCCCCGAACGCGACGGCAACTTCTTCACGCAGGCGTGGGGCGTCGTCACCGAGCTGGGGAACGTCCAGTGGCGCACCGTGACGGTCGGCCTGATCAGCCTCGCGGTGGTTTTCGCGCTGCGCCGGTGGCTGCCGTTCGTCCCCGGCGCATTGGTGGCGGTGCTGGTCGGCATCGTCGCCGTGGCGGTGTTCGGACTCGACGACAAGGGTGTCGCGATCGTCGGCCATATCGACGCGGGACTGCCCACGCTCGGCATGCCGTCCGGGGTGTCCTTCGGCGACTGCCTCGACCTGCTCGGACCAGCTGTCGGGGTGTTGTTGATCGGCTTCGCCGAGGGTCTCGGCGCCGCGAAAACCTATGCGGCCAAAGCCGGTTACCCCATCGACGCGAACCGGGAACTGTTCGGTCTCGGTCTCGCCAATCTCGGGTCGGGGTTCAGTTCCGGGATGGTCGTCAACGGCAGCCTGTCCAAGACGGCGGTCAACGGTGGCGCCGGGGCGAAGACTCAGCTCAGCGGGCTGGTTGTGGCCGGGCTCACCGTCGTCACCCTGCTGTTTCTGACCGGGCTCTTCGAGAATCTGCCGGAGGCCACGTTGGCGGCGGTCGTGATCGCGGCCGTCATCGAGCTGGTCGACATCGCCGCCCTGCGCCGCCTCTATCGGGTCTGGACCCACATGCTCGCCAGCATCTACGGCAGAGCGGCGCGCGCCGACTTCCTCGCCGCGATGGCCGCGATGCTGGGTGTGCTGGTCTTCGATACGCTGCCGGGCCTGCTCATCGGCATCGGTGCGGCGATAGTGCTGCTGGTGTACCGGGCCTCGCAACCGCATGTGGTCGAGCTCGGCAAGGAAGGGTCGTTGTGGGTCGCCGCCGACCGGCACCCGGACGCGGCGACGCGCCCCGATGTGCTGGTCGTCCGGGTCGAATCCGGCTTGTTCTTCGCCAACTCCGATTATGTGAAGGATCGGATCGAAGGGCTGTGCACCGACCGGACTCGGATGGTCGTCCTCGATGCCGAGACCTCGCCGTCGGTCGACGTGACCGCCGCGACGATGCTGCTCGCCCTGCGAGACACGCTGGCCGCCCGGCGGATCAGGTTCGCCATCGCGCGACCGATCGCCCAGTTCGGTGACGCACTCGGCTCGGCCGAGCACGGTGACGTCCCGGTCCCGATCTATCCCACCGTCGCCGCCGCGACCGCCGCACTGTCCGGGTCGTGATCGTGCTCGCCCGTCGAAAGGAACGCAGATGAACGGCATTCTGGTCGCACTCGTCGGAGCGCTGTTGTGCTTCTACGGGATTCGATCGGTCCACCTGGGCCTGCTCGCGATCGGGTTCGGTCTCGGCTGGCTGATCGCCGACCTGTTCAACGCGAGCTTCTGGTGGCTGTTGCTGGCCGCACTGATCGGCGCGGTGTCGGTCTGGGTGGTCACCTCGCTGGTGTTCCGGTTCGCCTCGTACTTCATCGGCGGTCTCACCGGCGTGATGATCGGTACCAAGCTGGCGACGGTGTTGCAGCCCGGGGACAAGAACGTCGCCTTGAGCATGATCGTCGCACTCGCGGTGGGTGTGTCGGGCGCGTTCCTGGCGCAGAAGTTCCGGGCCCGCGCACTGCTGTGGTTGACCTCGATCGGCGGCGCGAGCATGGTGTGCAGCGGTGTGGCGCTGTTCAGCGACTCGCTGTCGTTCCTGCGCGACCCGGAGCCGGGCTGGCAGCAGGTCACCGCCACCCTGGCCTGGGTGGGTCTGTCGATCCTCGGCTGGATCACCCAGCGCCACCTGTTCGCCGACAAGCTCGGCATCCAGCACCTGGTCGGGGACGACGACGAGCCGGACATGAGCGACCGCAACGGCGGCTGGCCCACGAAGTGACCAGCCGGCGGTCGACACCACCGGCTGGTCGGTTCTCAGGTCAGTGGGCGGTGCCGCCCGTGGCCGGGGTGCGGCCGTGCTTCATCACCAGGGCGAAGGTGAGGGCGACGGCCGAGGCCGCCGCGCAGACCCAGAAGCCCAGTTGGTAGCCGCGGTCGCCGAACAGGTCGGGCAGCGGGGTGGGCGGTTGGGCCTGGCCACCGACGCTCACCAGGGCGGTCATGCCGTTGCTGTGCAGGAACGCGGTGACGATCGCGAGGCCGATCGCGACACCCATGGACTGCATCACGCCGAGCATGCCCATGCTGACGCCCTGTTGTTCCTGCGGAACCGCCTCCACCAACAGGATCGGCATACAGGCGTAGTACATGCCGAAGCCGATGCTGAAGATCGAGTTCACGATCAGGAAGTTGGTGGCGGTCAGCGGCAGGACCGCGAACGCGACGGCCGCTGTCGCGAAGATGACAAGGGCCACGACGAGCGGCAACCGGGCGCCGATTCGCCTGGCCAGCAGACCCGCGACCGCGCCGAAGAGCATCGTGATCACCGAACCGAGCAGCGCGATGCGGACCGCGAACTCGAGCAGGCTGTATCCGCTGCCGTAGGTGTAGCCCGGATCGAGGGTCACCTGCACGGCCTCGATCGGTAGCGCCTGACCGGTCATCTGCTGGATCTGCGCCAAGGTGCCCTGCTGAACACCGGCGACGACCGTCGACTCCGGGGGAGTCTGGGACATGTAGGCGATGGCGTAGGACACGATGCCGATCTGCAGGGACGCGAAGAGCGCACCGGCGAGCACCAGCGCGACGCGCGGATGGAACAGCAGCCCCATGTCCATGATCGGTGTGGTGGCCCGCTTTTCGACGAGGACGAACAGCACGAGCAGCACGAGGCCCGCGATCAGCCAGGCCAGCGTGGTCGGCTTCGACCAACCCCAGTCGTGACCCTTGTCGACGTAGATCAGGGTGAGCGCGGCGCCACCGGCGAGCAGCGCGGCGCCGACGATGTCGATGCGCTCGGTGACCCGCAGCTTGGATTCGGGCACGATGATCCACACCAGCGGCAACATCACCACGGTGAACGCCCCCAGTACCCAGAAGATGGCGCGCCAGCTGTGGTTGTCGACGAGGTAGCCGCCGAGCAGCGGGCCCGCTATGGAGGCGACGCCGAAGCCGGTCGCGGTGAGACCGAGGGCGAGCGGAACCATCTTGCGCGGCATCAGATCCCGGATGAGACCGTAGGCGATCACCGCGGTCGCGATGGCGGTGGCCTGCAGGCAGCGACCGAACAGGAACACGCCCCAGTGGGAGGTGGTCGCGTCGAGTACGCAGCCGATGACGAACAGGGCGCCGCAGATGAGGAACATCCGCTTCTTGCCCCAGACATCACTCATCTTGCCGATCAACGGAGACGCGGCCGCGCCGATCAAACCGAAAACGATGATGGCCCAGTTGATATTGGCCCCGACGCCGGGGAAGCTCGGCGCGATCTTCTGTAGTGCCGCCGCGACGATCGTGTACTGCATCGGGGCGATCTCGGAGAAGAGCACGATCACGGCTAGGACCGTGAAAATCCTCGCGCGCGAAGCGCCTTCGAGTCTTCCGGTGTCGTTGTTCTCCGGGGTGTCGTTGCTATCGGGTTTGATGGTACTGGTGGACATGGCCACGCTCCGTTGTTCGGGAACTGCGTTCGAGATGGTGGATCAGGACGGTCAGTAGATGTAGGCGGTGTGGGGCAGGTCGGCCACGGAAGTGCCTGCCCGGAAGATGAATTCGCCCGGTTCGCTCTCCCAGCCGTGCTCGCCCCAGTGCTGGAAGGCACGAGCGGGCACTGTGACAGTCACCGTGCGGGTTTCGCCGGGCGCGAGGCTGACGGCGGTGAAGCCGGCGAGCCACCGGACGGGACGGTCGATGGCGCTGTCGGGACGCGAGAGATACACCTGCACAACCTGTTTGCCTGGCCGGTCGCCGGTGTTGGTCATCGTCAGTGTGACGTTTCGCCCCTGGACCGTGAGGTCGCTGGTCTCCCAGGTGGTGTAGCCGAGACCGTGACCGAACGGGTAGGCCGGTTCGATGCCCGCTTTCAACCAGGCGCGGTAGCCGATGTGGATGCCCTCGGTGTAGTCGAGCACGCCGTCGACGGGGGTGGTGTCGAGCACGGGGACCTCGGCCATGGTCTTGGGCCAGGTGGTCGGCAGACGACCACCGGGTTCGACTGTGCCGGTGAGGACATCGGCCAACGCGGCGCCGAACTCCTGCCCGGGGAACCAGGCGAGCAGCACGGCGGCGACATCGTCGCGCCACGGCATCTCCACCGGCGCACCGGAATTCACCACGACCACGGTGCGGGGGTTCGCGGCGGCGATCGCCGAGACCAGCTCGTCCTGGCGGCCGGGCAACCGCAGTGAGGTGCGGTCGACGCCCTCGCTCTCGATCTGTTCGGTGGTGCCGACCACGACTACGGCCACCTCGGCGGCCCTGGCCTGCTCGACCGCGGCCGCGAACTCTTCGTCGTCGGCACGCTGGGGACGGCGGATACCGAGTGTCGCGCCGAGAATGATGCCCAGGCCCGGCATCGCTTCCTCGATGCTGGTCACCACGCGGACATCGACCTCGTCGCCGACGGCGAGTGCGCGCGTGACGTGGCGCTGCGGCGGGTTGAGCAGTGCCGCGGCCGGGTCGCCGCCGTCGAGGACCATATTCTCGTCGAGTACGGTCTCGCCGTCGAGGTCGAGCCGGATGTGGCCGACCCCGCCGAAACCGATCTGCCATTCCCCGGCCATGTCGGCGCACAGGCGCGTGTGCAGTTCGATCGTGTTCGACCGCGCCGCGAGCTCATCGCCGAGCAGGACCAGTCGGCTGGTGGTGCGGTGCTGGGTGCCGAGCTCGGTCTTGTCCTTGAAATAGCGAGCGGACAAGCCGGGCTCGCCGGTTTCGGGGTCGGTCATGATGGCGAGCGGGGCGGGGATCAGCGCTTCGGACAGGTGCACGCCCGCGGTGTGCGTCAGCGGAAGGCGGCCGGTGAGACCTTCGACCGGCGTCGTGGTGTGGCCCGGAATGACGGTGGCGCTGCCGCCGCCGAGGAATCGGGGTTCACCCGCCGACGGGCCGAGCAGGGCGACGGTGGTTTCCGGTGCGAGCGGCAGGATTCCGTCGTTGCGCACCAGGACCATCGCCTCGGCGGCGACCCGGCGGACCAGCTCCTGCGCTTCTGCGTCGCTGAAAGCCGTTGTGGGCTGAGGAGTTCCGTCGAGCGCGCCGACGCGGTGCGCGAAACGCAGGATGCGACGGACTTTGTCGTCGATCACGGATTCGGCGATCTCGCCGGACCGGACCTTCTCGGCCAGCGGGTCGCCCCACAGGTGCCATGGTCCCGGCATGCACAGATCGGTGCCGTTGGCCGCGCTCTCGGTGCTGCGGATCGCGGTCCAGTCCGAGACGACCACGCCGTCGAATCCCCATGCGCCCTTGAGTGGTTCGTCGAGCAGGGGGTTCTCGGTCATGGTGGTGCCGTTGACCGAGTTGTAGGCGTCCATGAGCATCCACGCGCCCGCCTCGACGGTGCGCTCGAACGGGTAGAGGTACAGCTCACGCAGTGCGCGGTCGCCGACGCGCACGTCGACGGTGAAGCGGTCGGTCTCGGAGTCGTTGGCCACGTAGTGCTTCGGACACGCGCTGACCCCGTGCGCCTGCACCGACCGCACGTAGGCCGCGGCCATCTCGGCGGTGAGCAGCGGGTCCTCGGAGAAGCATTCGAAATGCCTGCCGCCCAACGGCGAACGGTGCAGGTTCATCGTCGGGCCGAGAACCGCGTAGACATCTTTGCGGCGCGCTTCGGCGGCGATGAGCGCGCCGATCTCGGTGAGCAGCTCGGGATCCCAGGTCGCGGCGACCGCGGTGCCGGAAGGGAGACTGACCGAGGGATCGCGTTCGTCCCAGTTCTCGCCACGTACCCCGGAGGGGCCGTCGGACACCGGCATCTCGGCGAGTCCGATCGCGGGGTCACCGGCCATCCGGAACAGGCCCGCGCCCGAGATCAGCCGGAGCTTGCCCTCGAGGTCCAGTTCGGCCAGTAGTTCCTTGATGCGGTCTTCCATGAAAGATGCAGCCTTTCCTCGATCAGCGGGTGATGGTGCTTGCTTGTTCGGACCAGTGCGGGTTGTGCAGGAATTCGCCGGTGCCGGCGAGGAAGGCGCCACGGGCGGCCGGGTCGCCGCGCAGCCGGCCGGAGAACCACGCCGCCAGGTAACCGAGGTAGCGGTGGACGCCTTCGGTGCAGCTGTAGTTGGTGCAGCCGGGCTGGCCCTGGATGTCGTTGTGCTGGGCGCCGAGCAGCGCGGCGCGAGCCTTGGGTACCTGCGCGGGCAGCGCGTCGTAGTACGCCTGCATCGACTGCTGCCCGATCACCTCGGCCGGGAGTGTCTGCGTTCCGGGGGAGATGCCGTCGGCGGAACCGTTGACCAGCAGCACCGAGCCCGAGGTGATCGCGCTGGTGTCGACACACGCGCTCTGACCGTCGACCGTCGGCAGCGACGAACACACCGCGGCCAGCGGCATCTCCAGCGTCACGGCGGTATCGACCAGGCCGGACCCGCGCGCGAGCGCGTTCAGCGCACCGAGGCCGCCTTGGGAATGACCCGCCGCGCCCACGGCATCGATATCGACCTTGCCGTGGAAGACGCTGCTCGGGTCGTTGTTCTGCTCGGCGAGATAGCGCACGGCGTCGAGCATCTGCACGCCGGTTCCGGTGTCGGTCCGGTCGGCGGCGATGACGATGAATCCCCACGACGCGAGGTGGGAGAGCAGGTACGCGTATTCGCGCGGGTGTGCCAGGGTGCCGTTGCCCCAGGTGATCACCGGGTGGACGCCCGCGCCGAGATCCGCCGGGTACCAGATGTCGTAGGTCTCGCCGGTCGAGGTGCAGCAGTCGGCACCGGATCGCTCGGCCACCGCCCATGGCCCCGGCGCGTAATAGGTCGCCTCGAGCGGTGCGGCAGGTTGATAGGACGGCGCGGCCGTGGCCGGTGCCGCCGACACGACCGCGGCCAACGCGACGGCGGTCAGGGCGATGCGGGCGCCTCGTTGCGCCCGCCGGACAGTTCTGTTGCTCACGATCACCGACGGTAGGCAGGTCAACAGGTGTCCATGCCTGGCCGCACCGTCTTGCAGACATGTTGCAGACACCCGGCGCCGCCGGCTCCCCGCGACGTATTCTCGAACTGATGAACGAGTCGACCCGCACCGGTGCGGACCTCGGATGACCGAGGTCGGCTCGGCGCTGCGCGCGGCCAGAACAGCGGCGGGGATCAGCCTGCAGGGCATGTCCGCGCGCACCAACTATTCGAAGCCGTATCTGGGCCAGCTCGAGACCGGCGCGCGGATGGTGCGCGTCGAGCACGTGGTCGCCTACGAATCGGCGTTGGCCACTCCGCTCGATCACCTACGCGACCGGCTGAGCGTCGAATCTGTCAACGAACTCGACGATCTGCCCACGCAACTGTCGTCGCTGCTGCTGCCGCCCGTCGCGCACCCGCGCGGCGATCACCCCACCTTCGCCGCGACAGAGCTGGCCGACGCCGAGCAGCTCGCCACCTGGGCGCGTGCCAGACAGTGGGACGACGGAGCGACGCCGCGCCGTGCCGTGACGGCCTGGCTGTCGGTGAATCTGCCGCGTTTACAGCAGCTCTCGGCCGCGGGCGCGCATGGACGCGCCTTCCGGGCCGGTGCCGAGCTGGCCGATATCGCGGCCGCCATGAGCTGGGATGTGGAGGACGTCGCCGCCGCTCGCCGGTACTCGGTCGCCGCCGCACGGCTGTCGCACGCCGCGGGCGAGGAGGTGCTGACCGCCGCGATCCTCGCCGAGGCGTCCTGGCAGCTGCTCGACAGCGGTAGGCCGGCCGAAGGGCTGGAGGTGGCGCAGCTCGCCCAGTATCTGGCGCGCCGCACCGCCCCGCCCGCGCTGCGGGTCGCCCTGGCCGAATTGGAGGCCTACGCGCACGGAATCCTCGGCGAACACGCGGCCTTCGCGCGGGCGATCGTCGTCGCCGCGGAGTGTCGGTGCGAAGCCGCCGAGACCGCCTCGAGCAGGGCCGAAGCCACCGAGATCGCCGCCGGTGACCGCGCCGCCGGCCGGTGTCTGACCGCGGCGACCATGAGCATGCTCCTCGGACCGCGCCGGGACTGGCCGGGACCGGGGCAACAGTCGCGGCTGCTCGGCAAGAGCTACCGCCACCTCATCGCCACCCGTCCCGACCTGGCTCGCGTCGCCTTCGGTGACCTGGACGCGCCGCTTCCCGCGGAGTTCGTGACACCCGCGATGGCAGCCATCTCCTCGGCTCGCCTGCAGTTGATGCTCGCCGAGCCGGAGCAGGCCGCCGCACAGGTCGGTCAGGCGTTGTCGCTGGACGGGCGCCCGACCGGCCGTACCGCCGCCCGACTGTCGGACTTCTGGCACGAGTCGGTCGAATTCGCGACGGTCCCGGTGGTCGGCGAGATGCGCGCCGCGATCGGCGAGTTGGTCGGGCACCCCAACTTCGGACCTGAGTCGGTCATAGAGCTGTAGGGCTGGGTGCACGTGCCCTTCGCCGTCCGGTCCTCAGCTCGTCGCGGCGCGCTGGGACATCAGCATCCCGATGAGCCCGGACTCCTGGCTCTGTGTGCTGATCATGTCGCGGGCCGCCTGTTCGACCGGCCCACCTCTGGACAGCTCGTCGAACGACTGGGCCATGGCGACCCCGCCCTGATGGTGGCGATACATCAACCGCAGAAACATCGCTTCGGCCTCGGCGCCGCGGGCCACAGACAGGGCGTCGAGGTCGGCGCGAGTGGCCATACCGGGCATGGTCGTGGAGGCGACGCCGTGGTGGCCGGAGGGCATCCACGACATCGGGTGCGGGTTGGTCGGGGTCGCCGCGGCCAACCGGAGCCAGCCGAGCATCATGCCGATCTCGAGGCGCTGGGCATCGGCGATCTGGTCGGCCAGCCGCCGTACGGTGGGATCGACATCGGCGGCAAGGCGCTCGACCAGGACGAGCGCCTGCTGATGGTGACCGGTCATGTCCTGCACGAAGCCGATCTCGGTAGGCGTCAATACCGGTGTGACAGTGGCAGTTTCGGAGACGAAGAGCGGTCGGACGGCCGCCCCGACGACCAGTAGCAGCAGTACCGTCGCCGCACCCGCGACCCCGAACAGCACCCGTCGGCTCATGAGCCGACCGTCGACCGCTGATCGGCGGGCGGGGTGTACACCTCGGGGGACAACTCCAAGGTGAGCAACCCGTTGTCGGCGCAGGTGGTCCACAGCTGATTGCCGCGCCACTCGGGTGCGGAGAAGCACCAGTCGGTGGAGAGGTCGCCGAAGGCCACGTCGCCGGTGCGCGAACTCAGTGCCTGCTCGGGATCGAGAACGCCCGCCTCGACGGCCTGCATCACCGACGGCGCGCTGAGCAGCGGCAGGCCGATGATCGAGGCCAGCGCGTGCGGGGAGTTCCACAGTTCGGCGTTCTGACCGGTGCGCGCCGGGGGGTTGTAGTAGGCGATCTCGCGCACCTTCAGCGGGTCGCGCACGTCGAAGATCCGGACACCGGAGGAAATCCAGCCGCACGCCAGCGCGGTGGGGTCCACCGCGCGGTCGGCGGAGCAGTAGTGGGCGTCGTAGGCGAACAGCGACCCGCCCATCCCGGAGGCGAGCGCGCTGTCGCGGTGCTGCTGCAGATTGATCTCCAGCTTGATCGAGTTCACCACGCGCGGATGCGCGTCGTCGGAGATGTCGATCAGTTTGACGCCGCCGGAACCCGCCTCGTCGGTGGTGAACAGGTAGGGCACGCCGTTGTAGGTGACGGGGACGTTCTGCTGGGTCGCCCAGCCGTCGGTCCAGGTCAGCTGGGAGATGATCGGCACCTGCGGATCGGGGTCGCGACGCTGCACCGCGGAGGTGTCGAGGATGGTCAACCCGCCCATATTGTTGGCCAGGTACATCCGGTTGCCGTCGGCGCGAAAGCCCATCCCGTGCATGGACTGGCCCGGCATGCCCTGCCAGATCACGCGGGGGTCGGCCGGGTCGGTCAGGTCGACGGCGCTGACGATGCCGGGGATGACGCCCGAGGCCCAGTAGGTGCGGCCGTCGGGGGAGAAGCCGCCTTCGTGCGCCGTGATCGGGACCGGCAGGCTCACATCGGTGCCGGGTCCCGGGTTGAGCAGGCGTGGGTGCGCGCAGTCGGAGATGTCGTAGATCGAGATCAGACCGGCGCCGGTGAACGCGGGAGCTCCGGTGCCGACCAGCAGCTTTCGCGCGACGTTGACCTTGAGGCTCTCCCAGGTACCCGCCAGCATCGCGGGTTCGGTGAGCGTGGCGGTGAGCACCGGGTTGGCCGGATCGGCGACGTCGATCACCTGCACGCCCTGTGCGGGACCGAGCAGGTTGCCGGGGAAGAAGCTTCCCAGGTACACGCAGTGATCGAACTGCGTCGAGGTGATTCCCGCGCCACGGCCCGCGTAGCCGCCGATGCGGTTGATGTTGCAGCGGTAACCCTGGGTGCTGCGTCCGCTGTCACGATCGGCGGCGGGCACATCGCCCTGGAGGCCGGGCTCGGGGAGCGAGCCGTCCGCGCAACTCGCGCGGGCGACGGCGGTATCGGCGAGGCCGCGGTCTTCCAGGACGACTCCCACGGAATCGGACTGGGCGAGGCCGATCGCGGAGGGCACCAGCAGCACCGCCGCGGTAGCGATCAACAGCTGGCGGAACGGAGTTCTCATTTCGCGCTTTCGTGGTGAGTGGCCAGGGTGACCAGGGCCGCGGCGGTCTGGCGGCAGAACTGCTCGCCGTCCTCGTCGCCGCGGGTGAGGGCGCGCAGCAGCGTTGTGCCGCGCAGGAATTCGAAGATCAGGTCGGGATCGCAGTCGGGGGAAGCCTGGCCGGACTCGATCGCCGCGTCGATGGTGGCGCGCAGCCCCACCCGGGCCAAGCCCTCACCGCGTTCGCGCAGCCTGCGGTAGCTCGCCTCGTCGTCGTGATAGGCCGAGAGCAGGCCCGGTATGCCCGACCGAGCCGCCGGATGGGTGGCCGCGGCGAAGAAGAGCTCGGTCCACCCGAGCAGATCCGCGCCGATATCGCCCGTCGGCTGCGGGACGACGCCGGTCTCGAGGGCGAAGATCGCGTCCTCGACGAGGTGGATCTTGTTGGGCCACCGACGGTAGATCGAGGTGGCGACCACCCCTGCCCGCCGCGCGACTCCCTGGATGGTCGTGGCCTGGAAACCTTGCTCCACCAGCAGCTCTTGGGTGGCACGCAGCACCTGATCATCCAGTTGCGGGTCACGAGGGCGGCCCGGCCCCTGTCGTGCCTCGCGACGTTCACTCACCGTTCACTCCTCCGTTGGGTTCGGCTGAGAGTAGCCGAGAAGTGGATCTTATTAAAAACGCTTCATGGCGTATTCGAATTAGCTAACTTGAAACGTGTTCCACCCCCACTCTCGAAGGAATGGCCCATGTTGACTCCCCAGGACGAGCTGCTCTGCCACCAATTGCCGACGACGTTCGACCACGTCGTCCAGAGCGATCTGCGCTGGACCGAGCGGATCGTGCTCTACGGCTTCGACACCACCGGCCGGGTCAGCGTCATGACCGGCATGGCCCGCTACCCCAACCGCAATGTGATGGATGCCTACGCGATGGTCACCATCGACGGCACCGCGCACGTGGCGCGGCTCTCGCGCGAGATCAGCGGCAAGTACGACGACCTGGGCGCCTGGCAGATCGGCCCCTACCGCTACGAGATCACCGAGCCGCTGCGCGGCGTACGCGCGACCCTCGGCGACAACGATCACGGCCTGCGCCTGGAACTGAACTTCGCCGGCCAGTTCCCCGCCTACGAGCAGGAACCCGCCTTCTTCCGCACCCGTGGCCGGGTCCGTGAGGACGCCCGCCGCTACTACCAGAACGGCGAGATCTCCGGCTGGCTCGAAGTCGACGGCGAACGCATCGAGATCGATCCCAGCACGTGGTGGTTCGGCCGCGACCACTCGTGGGGCACCCGCCACGGCGGCGGTGGCGGCAGCCTCGGCGAGGGCGGCGGCCTACAGCCCTCGGAGATCCCCGACGGCGTGCTGTACTTCATGGGCATCTTCCAGTTCGACGACGAGCTGGTGCATTTCGCCCAGCGCGAGACCGCCGACGGGCAGCGCTGGCACTTCGAGGGGTCGATCCAGCGCCCGATCGAGGCGGACGTGCCGACCGTGCCGATCGTCAGCGTGACCCACGATCTGAAGTTCCGCGACGACTTCCGGATCGTGTCGGAGGGCTCGTTCACGGCAAACGCCGCCGACGGCACCGAGCGCACCTACTCGGTCACCGCACTGCACGATTTCTGGCCCGGCCTGGCCGGATACGACATGTATCGCGGCTACGCGTCGGGGATCTGGAAGGGCGAGTCCTTCAGCGACGGCTTCACCGTCGATCTCTCCGACACCGCCGAACTGCGCCCGGTCAGCATGCTCACCGAGACCTTCGTCAAGGTCGAGTCCAGCGACGGCAAGGTCGGCTACGGACTGGTCGAGATGGTGTTCATGGGCCGCAATGCCCGGTACGGGTACGAGGGGTACTGATGACCACTCGCCCCACCGCAGAAGATCTGCCGAACGCTGTCGTCCCTGTGCTGCGCAGTGGTTTTCCCGATGCCGAGTCCGCGCGGGTGACGAACTGGTCGGCCAGCCCGCGTGGTCTGGCCACCGAGACCTTCCTGTTCGACCTCGAACGCGCCGACGCCGAGCCGGTCTCGCTGGTGCTGCGTCGCCCGCCCGAGGTGGCGCTGTTTCCCGACTACGACCTGCTGCGCCAGGTCCTGGTCATGCGCCGCCTGGCCGAGACCTCGATCGCCGTTCCGGCGGTGCGCTGGCTCGACCGCGACGACGCGGCGCTCGGCAGTCCATATTTCGTGATGGACCGCATCGACGGCTCGGCGCCCGGTGACCTGCCCTCCTATCACTCGGCGGGTCTGTACTTCGACGCCGAGCCCACCGATCGCGCCAAGATGTGGTGGGGCTGCGTCGACACCATCGCCGAGATCCACCAACTCGACTGGCGCACGCTGAACTTGGACTTCCTGTCCTTCCCGAAGTTCGGCGCGGCACCGCTCGAGCAGATGATCGGCTACGTCGATTCGGCGTTGGCCTGGGCCACCACCACACAGCCGCCCGCGCTGCGCCGGGCTGTCGAATGGTTGCGCACCAACCTCTACGAACCCGAACACATCACCCTCTGCTGGGGCGACGCCCGAATGTCGAACATCCTCTACGACAAAGAATTCCGCGTATCAGGCGTGCTCGACTGGGAGATCGCCTACATCGGCGACCACGAGGCGGACCTCGCCTGGATGTTGTTCCTGGACTGGGCCTGCTCGGAATTCCAGGGAACCGAACGACTCGCGGGTACTCCCTCCCGCGAGGAGTCGATCGCCCGGTACGAGGAACGCAGCGGCATGAAGATCCGCAACCTGCGCTACAACGAGGTCCTGGCCGCGGTGCTGCTCAGTATTCCGTTGCTGCGCATGGCCCATCGTCTGAACTTGCCGTCGGAGATCGACATCACCGCATTCTGCACCCAGCGGGTCGAGCAGTTGCTCGGCGACGAATAGGACAGGCGCCGACTCGAATACGGATCGGTGCGTCCGTATTCGAGCTGGTCAGGTGAGTTCGCGCTGGTGACGATCTCGGTCGAAGGTGGGCAGGGGAGCGCCGGTGCGCAGGATGCGGGCGATCGCGGGCTCGGCGAGATGCAGACGACCGAGGGCGACCAGGTCGAATTCGGCGTCGGCCAGCCGTCGGTAGAGACCGTCGAGTGCGGCCGGTTCGGGACTGTCTCGCTCGTGCAAGGACGTGCTCAGTCCGACGCTGCCGACGGCCATGCTGTACGCGCCGGTCAGCTTCTTCGCCCAGCCCGCCAGGGTCAGCTCGCTCCCGTCGAAGGCCGGTCGGTCGAAGTACCTGCTGCTGGCGTCGAATACATCGACGCCGGCTTCCCGTAGCGCGGTGAGGATCACGCCGAGGTCGTCGGGTGTCTCGGCGATGCGTGCGCCGTAGTCCTGCTGCTTGTGTTGGGAGAAGCGGTAGAAGATCGGCAGTCGCGGGCCTATTTCCCGGCGGATCCCGCGCACGACCTCGACCGGGAAATTGGCGCGTCGGACCAGGTCACCGCCCCAGTGGTCGGTGCGTTGATTGGTGGCCTCCCAGACGAACGCGTCGAGTAGATAGCCGTGGCCCGCGTGGATGGCGATGCCGTCGAAACCGACCGCGATCGCGTTGCGGGCCGAGCGCACGTAGGCGGCGATCACGTCCTCGATGTCGTGTTCGGTCATGGGGGCGGTCGGTGTGGTCACCGTCGACAGGTAGCGCTGCGAGTACGTCGTGCGCCCGACCCGACCCCACAGGCCCGACGGGCGCAGGGGTGTGAGCGCCGGGTCCACGCGGGCCATCGCGCCCCACAGCGGGCCGACGTGCCACAGCTGCGGCACGATCCTGCCGCCCGCTTCGTGCACGCCGTCGACCACGCGGCGCCACCCGGACAGGGCTGATTCGCCGTGTAACCGAGGCACTTTCGTGCTGTCGACCGCCGTCGGATGATCGATCGCGACACCCTCGGTGATGATCAGCCCTGTGCCGCCTTCGGCGCGCCTGCGGTAGTACGCGGCGACATCGTCACCGGGTGTGCCGCCGGGGGAGTGCTGTCGGGTCATCGGCGACATGACGATGCGGTTCGGCAATGCCAACGGCCCGATGCGCAAGGGGTCGAACAGGACGTCGGCGGTGGTCATATCCTCACGCTCCCAGCGTTGTCGGCCAGGGGCAATCGCCAGGCCCGTTGAGCGGCATCGGTGAATTATGTAACAGGTTAATATGTAATGATGCCCTCGGAAACGACGCCCCGCCCCGGCAGGCCCCGCGATGCCGACAAGGACCTCGCGGTTCTCATCGCCGCCAGGCAGTTGCTCGCCGAGGTCGGCTACCCCCAGGCGACTGTCGTCGCGATCGCCAAGCGCGCCGGGGTCAACACCCCCGCCATCTATCGCCGGTGGCCGACGCGTCAAGCGCTGCTCGAAGAGGCCATTCACGGCCCCGGCGGGCACGCGCTGCCCGAGCCGACCGGCGACCTCCGGGCCGATCTGGCGACCTGGGTGCGCATCTTCCTGGCGCGCGCCGACAGTCCGGCCGCCCGTGCGGGGGTGCCCGGTCTGCTCGCCGATTCGCAGACCGAGGAGGCTCGCGGCAGGTTGCTCGCCATCGGCGCGCCCGTGCGCAAGGCTTTCGCCGAGTTGCTCGGCAGTGCGGTCGACGACGGCCGGATTGCCCCGGGCGCCGATGTGGACCTGATCTTCGAGATTCTCTCGGGCACTACGACATTCCACGCGTTGCTCCGTGGCGCCGAGGAGGGGGAGGTCTTCGTCGCCCGGTTGGCGGACGCGCTGTATGCCTTGGCGTCCGCGGGGCGCTGAGACGGCCGTTCCGGCGCGGCTCGGGCCGCTCTCGAATAACGTTACATGCTAGTATGTAATTGTGATTCGAGAGCTGCGTGGGGCGTGCGGATGAAGGTCGACCTGCAATTGGGCGCACGGCCCGACGAGGTGATCGCGCGGTCTGCCGAATTGATCGCCTGCGGGGTCGACGGCCTGTTCACCTTCGAGGGGGCCCACGATGTCTTCCTTCCGCTGACCTTGGCCGCCGCCGGTCCCGAACCGGTCGACCTGATGACCGATGTCGCCATCGCCCTCCCGCGCAACCCGATCCACCTGGCCCACACCGCCTACGACCTGCACCTGCTCAGCGGCGGCCGGTTCCGTCTCGGGCTCGGCTCGCAGACCCGCGCGCACATCGAAAAGCGGTACGGCGCTGAGTGGTCGCGCCCGGCCGCGCGCATGCGGGACATGGTGCTCGCGATCAAGGCCGTACTCGGCTCCTGGCAGGAGGGCACCCCGCTGCGCTTCGAAGGAGAGTTCACCCGGCACACCCTGATGCCGCCCACCTTCGACCCCGGCCCCAATCCCTATGGGCTGCCACAGATCTGCCTCGGCGCGCTCGGTCCGATCATGACCAGGACCGCGGCGGAAGTATCAGACGGACTGCTGGTCATGCCGTTCAACAGTGCCCGCCACTTCACCGAACACACCATGCCCGCCATCGAGGAGGGGCTCGACCGTGCCGGGCGCGAGGCCGCCGACCTGGCCATCTATCCACAGGTGATCGTCGCCATGGGCCGCACGCCGAGCGAGCTTGCCGCCGCCGCCGTCGGCGCGCGAGGTCTGCTCGGCTTCTACGGGTCGACGCCCGCGTACCGCCCTGTCCTCGACGCCGAGGGCTGGGGTGAGCTGCAACCGGAATTGCACGCGCTGTCCAAGCGCGGCGCGGTCGCGGCGATGACCGACCTCATCGATCAGACGATGCTCGACACCTTGGCGGTGCACGGGACACCGGAGCAGTGCGCGGCGGCGATCATCGCGCGCTTCGGTGCCTACGCCGACCGGATCTGCTGTTATTTCCCGGGTTACGACGTGTCCAACGAGTACATCAAAGACCTGGTCACCGCATTGCAGGCCCCATGAGCGTGCGGATCGAGATCACCGACGGCGTAGCGGTGGTGACCTTGGATCGGCCGGAGCGACGGAATGCGTTCACCGGTGCGATGGGTCGGGCGCTCGGCGAGGCCTATCGCGCGTTCGATGCCGACGACTCGGTGCGGGTCATCGTGCTCACCGGCGCACCACCGGCCTTCTGCGCGGGCGCGGACATCGGTAGTGGCGACACAACCTTCGACAAGCCCGACAGCACAGCGTTTTCCGCGTCCCCGGTCGACCCGCCCGCCTTCGCTCTGCGTAAGCCGGTGATCGCCGCGGTGAACGGGCACGCGATAGGCATCGGCCTGACCATCGCCCTGCAGGCCGACATCCGCATCGTCGCCGAGGACGCGCGCTACGCCGTTCCGCAAGTGCGGCTGGGTGTTCTGCCCGACGCGATGGCGCATTGGACGGTGGCCAAGGTCGCCGGTATATCGGTCGCGGCCGACATCCTGCTGTCGGGACGTACTTTCGACGGCAACGAAGCGGTCCGCCTCGGCCTCGCCGGCCGCTGTCTCCCCGCCACCGAAGTGCTGCCTGCGGCCCTCGCGATGGCGCGCGACATGGCGGTCAACGTCGCGCCGATGTCGGCGGCCCTAAGCAAAAGACTGTTGTGGGACACCGCGATCCACGGCTACGAACCCGCCCGGGTGGCCGAGCTGGAAACCGAGCTGCACCTACGGGTCATGGGCGGACCCGATGCTCGCGAAGGCCTGCGGGCCTGCGTCGACCGGCGCGCTCCGGTCTGGTCGGCGCGGTTGTCGCGCGATTGGCACGACCTGCCGGAGTTCTGAAAACCCGGCCCCACCCGTTGATTCACCGTTCAGGAGTACACAGATGTCGCTCGCCGTAGACGCCGACCAGCACGCGCTGGCGCAATCGGTTGCCGCGTTCGCCCGTAAGATCGCTCCGCTGTCGCAGACGCGCGAGCACCTGTCCGACTACGCGGCCGGGGTCATGCCGACCGGAGTGTGGACTGCGTTGTGCGAGCCGGGGTTACACGCACTCCACCTTCCCGCCGCGTACGGCGGCGACGACTGCGGGCTCGACACCCTCGCGGTGGTGGTCGAGCAGTTGAGTGCTGCCCTGTTTCCCGGCCCCTATCTGTCGACAGTGACGGCGAGCGCGCTCGTGATGGCCGCTACCGACGCCGGTGCGCTGCTCGCGGACTTCGGGGCAGGCATGACGGGAGCGGTCGTGATCGGGCCCGACCTGCGGGCGACGCGTGCTGGCGAGGGCTGGGTCGTGTCGGGCGTTTCCGATCCGGCGCTCGGGCTGACCGATGCCGAACGAGTCGTGGTGCGCGCCGCCGTCGACGGGGATCCCGAAGCGAGCCTGTGGTTCTGGCTCGCCCCCGCCGATCTGGTTACCCAGGTGGGCGCAGTGTCTTCGATCCGCATGACGCCCGCAGAGGCTGTCGACCTGACTCGATCACTGGCTCGCGCCGAATTCGATGCCTACCCGATCGATGCGGGGCAGGTGCTCGATGGCATCGACCCCGCCGTCGCGGAGCTGTGGACGACTACCCTGGCGGCGGCGGAGGCGACCGGGATCTGTCGCTGGTGCCTGGACACCACCGTCGACTACATCCGGGTGCGACACCAATTCGGCCGCCCGATCGGCAGTTTCCAGGCCGTGCAGCACAAAGCGGCGCTCATGCTGGTCCGCGCCGACGTGGCGAGTGCGGTGACCTGGGACGCCGCCCGCGCCGAGACCCAGCCGACCGAGCAGCGGCTGCTGGCCGCCGCGAATGCGGCGCTGACCGTGCTGCCCGCCGCGATCGATCAGGCGGTGGACTGCGTCAGCCTGCTCGGTGGCATCGGATTCACCTGGGAGCACGACGCCCACCTGTACTGGCGGCGCGCGATCGCGCTGGCCGCTGTCGTCGGCGGCGAGGACGCGGCGGCCAGGGCATTGGGGGAGCGGGCGCTGCTCGCCGAACGCGACTTCTCGTTCGTCGACGCCGACACACTGCCCGAACTGCGTGCCACGGTCGGCGGCGTGCTCGACGCGGTCGCCGCGCTCGCGGATGACGAAATCCCCTCCGAAGGATGGGCCCCCGCGCGCGGAGGTGCCCGACGCGCCGTGCTCGCCGAAGCCGGGCTGGTCGCCCCGCACTGGCCACGCCCGTACGGACTCGGCGCCGGACCCGCCGAACAAGCGGTGATCGCCGAGGAACTCGAGCGGCGTGGGCTGGCGCGAACCGAACTCGGAATCGGCGCCTGGGTACTGCCGACGCTGATCGAACACGGCGACGACGAACAGCGCGAACAATTCGTCACCGCGACCATGCTCGGCGACATCATCTGGTGCCAGCTGTTCTCCGAACCCGGTGCGGGCTCCGACCTCGCCGGATTGTCCACCGCCGCACGCAAAGTCGACGGCGGCTGGATCGTCAACGGCCAGAAGGTGTGGAATTCCCAAGCACAGGAAGCGGATTGGGCCGTGTGCCTGGCGCGCACCGATACCGATGTCCCTCGACACGCCGGCCTGACCTACTTCCTGATCCCGATGAACGCCGACGGAGTCGAGGTCCGTCCGCTGCGTCAGGTCACCGGCATCTGGGAGTTCAACGAAGTCTTCCTCGACGAGGTCTTCGTCCCCGACAACCAGGTCGTCGCGAAGCCCGGTGACGGCTGGCGGATCGCCGTCACCACCTTGTCGAACGAGCGGGTCGCCATGGGCTCGGCCACCTTCGGCCACGGCTCGAGCACCCTGGTCCGCCGCCTGCTCGAATCCGGCGACCACACCGGCACCCGCGACGACGCGGTCCGCGTCCTCGGCCGCAACACCGCGCTCGAGCTGTCCGTCGCCGCGCTGAACCTGCGCCACGTCGTCGCCAGGATGAACGACAGGACCGACGGCAACGGTTCCAGCAACAGCACTCGTAAAGTCTGGAACGCCATCGCCCAACGCGACGCCACCCGCGCTCTCGCCTCGATCCTCGGCCCACGCGCCGCCATCGGGCACCCCGAACAGCCCTATACCTTCGACTTCCTCGGCCTGCCGGCCATCCTCTTCGGCGGTGGCACCATCGAAATCCAGCTCAACATCATCGCTCGACGCGTGTTGAGACTGCCGCACTAGTCAGTGACGGGCGGCTTCCCGCTGCCGCCACTGCCGCGGGCTCATCCCGTACCTCGCACTGAACCACCGCGAGAAGTTGCTCACCGAGGAGAAGCCGAGCAGATCGCCGACTTCGGTGAGGGAGTGACGGCGGTTGGCCACCATCCGTTCGGCCAGCGCGCCGCGGATATCGTCGACCAACGCGGTGAACGTGGTGCCGTCCTGCGCGAGTTTGCGGTGCACTGTGCGCCGGTCGACCCCGAGGCTGCGAGCCACCTGCTCGACGGTGCAACGGCCCGTCGGCAACAGTAATTCGACGAGCTCGCGGACTCGGTCGGTGACCGTGGCCTCCCGCGACGGCGCCATGGCGAGCAACTGCTGCGCGTAGGCGCGCAGGAGCGGATCGGCCATCGCGTTCTCGGCGTCGAGATCGCCACTGTAGGTAAGGATTCCGTTGAAATCCTGATCGAACTCGACGTGTGGGCCGAACATCTTGTGATAGGTGGTCCGGTCACGCGGGGCGGGGTAGGCGAAGCACACCTGCGTCGGGCGCCAGGTCGGTCCGGCGAATCCGCGAAGCAGCCCGTACAGCACGCCGGTGGTGAGCTCGACGGCCTGCCGGACCGGGACCGCTCGGCCGACGTCCACGTTCACCCGGATGGTCGCCATGCCGTTCGCCTCGATGACCTCGGTGTGCAGCGCCTCGTTGTACATGTGCTCGTGGCGCGACAGCAGCCGCAGCGCGCTGCGCACGTCCGGTTCCTCGCGGATGACCAGGCTCAGCGGGCCGAGATTGGAGAACCGCCGCAGCTGCGCCAACCGCAGGCCGAAGTCCTCCCGGCCTGATTCGACGGCCGAGCGTTCCAGCAGTTCGGCGACGGCCTCGGCGGGAATCCACCGGTCCTGCGTGCCGAAACCGGCCGGGTCGAGTCCGCAGTCACGGATCAACCGCGCCGGTTCCAGGCCGAGTGACCCGGCCAGTTCGACGTAATCGTTCAACGACGCGTACCGGGACAGCGGCTTCATCCAGTGCCTCCAAGTGTCCCGAGGGGAATAGTTTTCTGTCCCGACAGGATAAGCGTTGATGCGTGTTCGAGCCTACTGTTATGTCCATCACATAGGAGGAGAAGCTGTGGCACACGCAATTCGATTCGCTGAAACCGGTGGTCCCGACGTGATGCGGTGGGAGTCCACCGAGGTCGGCGCGCCGGGGCCCGGCGAGGTCCGGATCCGGCACGAGGCGGTCGGGCTCAACTTCGCCGACACCTACTTCCGCACCGGTCTGTACCCGGCGGCGTTGCCGGCCGGACTCGGCGTGGAGGGGGCCGGCGTCGTCGAGGCCGTCGGCCCCGGCGTCGACTTCGCGGCCGGTGACCGCGTCACCTACACCGGCAGTCCGCTCGGCGCGTACAGCACCGAACGCATCATGCCCGCCGAGCACCTGATTCCGCTGCCCGACGGCATCGCGTTCGACACCGCGGCCGCGACCACCATGCGCGGACTGACCACCGCCTACCTGCTGCGCCGCATCCACCCGCTGCGCGCGGGCGACACGGTGCTGCTGCACGCGGCGGCGGGCGGGGTCGGGCAGCTGTTCACCCAGTGGGCGAAGCTGCTCGGCGTCAGCGTGATCGGCACCGTCTCCAGCGAGGAGAAGGCCGCGGTCGCGCGGGCCAACGGTTGCGACCACGTGGTCATCTACACCAGGGAGGACGTCGCGACCAGGGTGCGTGAGATCACCGATGGCGCGGGCGTTCCCGTGGTCTACGACAGCATCGGTAAGACGACCTACCAGTCGTCGCTGGATTCCCTCGCTCGGCGCGGCATGCTCGTGTGCTTCGGCACCGCCTCGGGACCCGTGCCGCCGATCGAGGCGATGCAGCTGGCGGTGAAGGGCTCGCTGTTCGTCACCCGGCCCGCGCTCGCCGACTACATCGCCGACCCGGCCGAACGCGCCGAACTCGCCGGCGAACTGCACGACCACCTCACCGCGGGCCGTCTGCGGGTCGAGATCAACCAGCGCTACGAACTCGCCGACGCCGTGCGGGCCCATCGCGACCTCGAAGCGGGCCGCAGCGTCGGCGCGTCGGTCTTCGCGCTCTGAGGCGTCCACCGGAAAGGAACAAGCCAATGACCGTTCGAACCGCGATGCGCGCGGCGCCACTGACCGCGACCATCGGCGCCGAACTCCACGGGGTGAACCTCGCCGAGGTCGCCGCCGACGATGCCCTGTTCGCCGAACTGCGCACTTTGCTGCTGCGCCACAAGGTGCTCTTCGTCCGCGATCAGGACATCACCCGTGCCGAACATGTCGCGCTCGCCGAACGTTTCGGCCCGCTCGAGGATCACCCCGCACTCAGCAGCGATCCCGACCATCCCGGTCTGGTCCGCATCTACAAGGACCTCGACAGCGCGCCCGAGCACTACGAGAACGCCTATCACTGCGATGCCACCTGGCGGGTCAATCCGCCGATGGGCGCGGTCCTGCGCTGCGTGGAATCACCGCCCGTCGGCGGCGACACCATCTGGGTGAACATGGTGGAGGCGTACAGGCGACTGCCGCAGTCGGTGAAATCGCGGATCGCGCATCTGCGGGCCCGCCACAGTATCGAGGCCAGTTTCGGCGCCGCCCTCTCGGCGGAGAAACGACTCGCCCTGCACGAGCGTTTCCCCGATGCCGAACATCCGGTGGTGCGTATCCACCCGGACACCGGCGAGGACATTCTGTTCGTCAATTCCTTCACCACCCACCTGGTCAATTACCACACGCCCGAGAATGTTCGATTCGGCGCCGACTACGCGCCGGGTGCGAGTGAACTCCTCAATTACCTGATGCGCCAAGCGAGTATCCCCGAATACCAGGTGCGCTGGCGCTGGACCGAGAACAGCTTCGCGATCTGGGACAACCGGTGCACCCAGCACTACGCGGTACAGGACTACTGGCCCGCCGTCCGCAAGATGGAGCGCGCCGGGATCGTCGGCGACCGTCCCTTCTGAATTCCACTTTCGAGTAGCCCGCAATTCCGATCGGAGTACCCCCATGCATTTTCACGACGACGCACTGTTCCCCGAGAACCAGGAAAAGCTGGTCATTACCGCCGCGCCCTACGGCCCGGAATGGGAACTCGACGATTTCCGCGACGACCTCCCGCTCACCATGGACGAGCACGTCCAGGCGGCCGTCGACTGCTACGAGGCCGGCGCCACCGTGCTGCACATCCACGTGCGTGAACTCGACGGCAAGGGCTCCAAGCGCCTGTCGAAGTTCAACGAACTGCTCGCCCGCCTGCGCGAGGCGGTGCCGGACATGATCCTGCAGGTCGGCGGCTCGATCTCCTTCTCGCCCGAAGGCGAAGGCGCCGACGCGAAGTGGCTCACCGACGACGCGCGGCACCTGCTCGCCGAACTCGATCCCAAGCCCGACCAGGTCACCATCGCGATCAACACCAGTCAGATGAACATCGTCGAGTTGATGACCGAAGACGACATCGCGGGCACGTCCTTCGAACGGCCCGAGGTGTACGAGGCGTACCGGGAGATGTATGTCCCGGCGGGCCCGACCTGGGTTGCCGAGCATTTGAAGCGCTTGCAGGCCAATGGTATTCAGCCGCATTTCCAGCTGTCGAGCATTCCGCAGCTCGAGACCGTCGAGCGGTTGATCCGGCGCGGCGTCTACACCGGCCCGCTCATGCTGACCTGGGTCGGCATCGGCGGCGGCTTCGACGGCCCGAACCCCTACAACATGATGGAGTTCATCCGCCGCACTCCCGACGGCGCGGTGCTCACCCTGGAGACGCTGATGCGCAGCGTGCTGCCGGTGAACACGATGGCCATCGCGATGGGTCTGCACGCGCGCTGCGGCAACGAGGACACCCTGTGGGGTCGCAAGGGCGAGAAGATGACCTCGGTCCAGCAGATCCAGCAGTTGGTCCGGATCGCGGGCGAACTCGGCCGCGAGGTCGCCACCGGTAAGGAAGCGCGCGAGATCTACAGGCTCGACGAGCGCTACGCCGACGCCGACGAGACGCTCGCCAAGATCGGGTTCGCCCCGAACCGTCAGCCCGGCCAGGTCGGGTTCACCCACCACGCCTGACCCCTCCGGGGATCACCTTCCCTGTCTCGACAACCCGGTGGACGTCAGCGACGACGTCAACCGGTTCGCAGGAGCACCCATGGACCACACCACGACCGTCGCGCCCCTCGCGTCGGCGCCGCGCCGTTCCTCGTCTGTCACCCGCAACTATCCGTGGCTGGTATTCGCCCTCGCCTTCGGTCTGCTACTGGCCGACTACATGTCCCGCCAAGTGCTGAGCGCGGTGTTCCCGTTCCTGAAAACCGAATGGACACTGTCGGATTCGCAGCTGGCCTCGCTCAGCAGCGTGGTGGCGCTGATGGTGGGTCTGCTGACCTTGCCGCTGTCGGTGCTGGCCGACCGGTGGGGTCGGGTCAGGAGCCTGGTGGTGATGGCGGTGGTGTGGAGCATCGCGACCCTGGTGTGCGCTCTGGCCGACAACTATCCACAGATGCTCGTCGCCCGCTTCTTCGTCGGCGTCGGTGAGGCCGCCTACGGCAGCGTCGGGGTCGCGCTGGTGCTCAGCGTGTTCGCGGCCCGTCGGCACGCGGCACTGAGCGGTGCGTTCATGGCCGGTGGTTCGTTCGGTTCGGTGCTCGGCGTCGCCGCGGGCGGGGTGATCGCCGTACACCTGGGGTGGCGGTGGTCGTTCGCCACCATGGCGGTCTTCGGGCTGGTGCTGGCCGTCGCGTTCCGTGCGGTGGTCACCGAGGAGAGCAATGCCGCCCACGCCACCGAGCCCACCCCCGAAATCGCTTTCCGTGCACCGATTTCGACGCTGTTCACCAATCCGGCCGTGCTGTGCGCCTACGTGGGCAGCGGATTGCAGATGTTCACCGCCGCGGTGCTGTTGTCCTGGATGCCCAGCTTCTTCAACCGCTACTACGGGCTGGCGCCCGACCGGGCCGCGGGTCTGGCGGCGGTGATCGTGACTCTCGTCGGCGCAGGCATGGTGGTGTGCGGTGTGATCACCGACCGGGTCGGTCGCGCCGACATGGCGCGCAAGTGGACGACCGCGATCGTGTTCTGTCTGATCTCGCTCGTCACCCTCGGCCTCGGTTTCAGCATGAGTACCGGTGCGCCACAGCTGGTTCTGCTCGGCATCGGCGCGTTCTTCTCCGGCGGTTCGGCCGGTCCGACCGTGGCGATGGTCGCCAATCTCACCCACCCCTCGGTCCGCGCGTCGGCGTTCGGCACCCTCACTCTCGCCAACAGCCTGCTCGGGTTGGCGCTGGGCCCGTTCGTCGTCGGAGTCCTCGCCGACCATCTCGGTCTGCAGAACGCGCTGCGGGTGACGCCGGTGGTGTCGGTCCTCGCGATCGCCGCCCTGCTGCTCGGCCGCCGGGTCTACCCGCTCGGGCTGCGCAAGCTCGCCACCGTCCACGCCTCGCACTGATCCCGTCGAAAAGGACTGCCGCACCCCATGAATGCTCTTCCCGAACCCACCGTCGTCATCGTTCCCGGCCTGCGCGATCACATCGCCGACCACTGGCAGAGCCTGCTCGCCGACACGCTCTGGAAGGTGGCGATCGTGCCGCCGCTGGAACGCGATGGGCTGAGCCTGGCCGCACGGGTCGCCGCACTCGACGCGGTGCTCGCCGATATCGACGGACCCGTCGTCCTGGTCGCGCACAGCGCGGGCGTGATGATCACGGTCCACTGGGCGCACCAGTCCGACCGGCCGGTGCTCGGCGCGTTACTAGCCACGCCGCCCGATTTCGAAACTCCACTGCCGCAGGGCTATCCGACCGCCGAGGAACTCGCGGCCAACGGCTGGACGCCGATTCCGCGCAGGCGGTTGCCCTTCCCCAGCATCGTCGCCGCGAGCAGCACCGACCCCTTGGCCACGGCTCGCCGCGTCGCCGGCATGGCCGAGGTGTGGGGGAGCAGGCTGGTCGACCTCGGCGACGTCGGCCACCTGAATCCGGCAGCGGGCTACGGACCGTGGCCGCGCGCCCAGGAGTTGCTCGACGAACTGCTGGACGGGCCGGTAGCTGTCCGGCGAACAGGTGCGCCGAGCGAAGAACCCGTCTCCTCGGCAACGCTCGCGCAGGGCCGATGACCGGCTGGCGGCTCGCTCAGCGGAGGTCGTCGGGGTGGGGGCCGGTGGCGAAGGGGTTCGGTTCGTCCTGGGTGAGGATGCCGACGAAGGGTTCGCCCTCGTCGGCGAAGGTGTAGGCGCCACCTTCGATACGGTCGATCAGGCCGTGGGTCCAGGCCGCTTCGCTGTCGGCGGAGTGCACCCACATGTTCATGATCTCGCCGATGTGGCCGAGCTGGCCCGGCCCCTGCTCTGGTGTGTAGTACTCGGTGACCGAGGCGCGCCACTGTCGGAGGCCGACGATCCGTTGCTTCAGGAGCGCCACGGCCTCGTGACGGGGGAGGTCGACGATGAACCCGATGGCGGCCGAGATCAGGTCCATCTGCTGGTCGTACGAGGTCAGTGCCTCGCGTAGCAGCGCGAGGAACTCCTCGGTGCCCTTGTCGGTGATCTCGTACTCGACGCGAGGCGGTCCGCCCACGGTGCTCGGGGCCACCTCGTGCGCCAGGAGAAGTCCCTGCTTGGCCATCTGCTTGAGGGCGTGGTAGATCGAGCCGGGCTTGGCGTTGGACCATTCGTGGGCGCCCCAGAATTCCAGGTCGTTGCGCACCTGATAGCCGTGCGCTCGTCCATGCTGACGGACCGCGCCGAGGACCAGCAGCCGGATCGCTGACATGGACGCCTCCCTTCCGAGTGAGTGCGATCAAAATAGCAGTATTCAAGTTTGACTAACCGAACCGGTCCCGGTACCTTGGCCGTCTAGTCAAGTTTGACCACTGGTGATGGAGGGTGTTTTGACTGACCACGATCTCTCGATCGTCGTCGAAGGCCTGCGGAAGAAGTACGGGGCGAAGCAGGCTCTCGACGGACTCGATCTGGCTGTTCGAGCCGGTACCGTGCACGCGGTACTCGGCCCGAACGGCGCGGGCAAGACCACCGCGGTGCGCATCATGTCCACCTTGCTCCGCCCCGACACGGGGCGTGTCGAGGTGGCGGGCATCGACGTGCGCACGCGAGCCGACGAGGTGCGCTCACGAATCGGGCTGCTCGGCCAGAGCGCGGCTGTCGACGAGGAACTCGGCGGGCGACAGAACCTGGAGATGTTCGGGCGCCTGTACCACCTGGGGGCGCGCCGCGCGGGCATCCGGGCCGATGAACTCCTCGCGCGATTCGGGCTCTCGGACACCGGGAAGAAGGCCGTCAAGCACTACAGCGGCGGTATGCGGCGCCGGCTCGACCTTGCGGCGTCCCTGATCTCCGAACCCCAGGTGCTGTTCCTGGACGAACCGACGACCGGGCTCGATCCTCGCGGTCGCGCCGAGGTGTGGAGTTCGGTGCGTTCCCTGGTCGACGGCGGCACCACCGTGCTGCTGACCACGCAATACCTCGAGGAGGCCGATCAGCTGGCCGACCAGATCTCGGTGATCGACCGCGGCAGGGTTATCGCGGAAGGCACTGCCGACCAGCTGAAATCCAAGACCGGCGGCGACCGCATCGACGTGGTCCTTCACGACTCCACCCAACTGACGCTCGCGGCCGCGCTCATCCCCGGTGACGCGGTGGTGGACGAGGATCGGCGGATGGTCAGTGCGGCGGTCGGCGACCGGATGGCGGCACTGATCGAGACCGTCCGGGCACTGGAGACCAACGGCATCGACGCCGAGGACATCGCGATCAGAAGGCCGACTCTCGACGAAGTCTTCATGCACCTGACCAAGGAGGACGCGGCGTGAGCGCGACTTATCAAACGAATCACCCGGGGTCGACGCTGAGCACGGCGCTCACCGATTCCTGGACGATGACCAGACGCGAGCTGGCGCACTGGGCCCGCCAGCCCGTTCAGGTGGTCGTCGGCCTGGTGTTCCCGGTGATGCTGTTGCTGATGTTCAGCTACCTGATCGGCGGCGGGCGCGGCATCGACGGTGACTTCAAGGACTACCTGGTCCCCGGAATTCTCACCATGACAATGGCTTTCGGCCTCGAGGCGACCATGCTCGCGGTGACCCAGGACCTGGGCAAGGGGGTCATCGATCGATTCCGCTCGATGCCGATGAACTCGGCCGCGGTGCTGGTGGGGCGCAGCGTCGCCGACATGCTGCAGTCGGCGGTCGGGCTGGCCGTGATGATCGCGGTCGGGTACGCGATCGGCTGGCGCTGGCACGACGGGGCCGCCGCGTTCCTGGCGGCCGTGGGGCTGCTGTTGCTGTTCCGGTTCGCGATGTTGTGGATCGGCATCTATCTGGCGATGGTCGCGGGCAAGCCGGAACTGGTGCAGGCGGTGCAGATCCTGGTCTGGCCGATCAGCTTCCTCTCCAATGCCATCGCCTCGCCCGAATCGATGCCGTCCTGGCTGGGCGCGGTCGTCGAGTGGAACCCGATGTCGGCCACGGCCACGGCGGTGCGCGGCCTGCTCGGCAATCCGGGTGCGGTCGGCGATTCCTGGGCCGCGGCACACGCCGAGATGCTGGCGGTGGCTTGGCCGTTGGCCATGATCGCGGTGTTCTTCCCGCTGGCGGTGAAGCGGTTCAGAGATCTGAGTCGCTAGTCAGCGGAGCATCTCGGTGCTGACCACCGAGAGCAACTGCAATTTCTCGTAGCTCTCGGTACCGGGTGTGGCGGTGTAGACCAGCAACAGGTGTGACTGTTCGGGGTCGAGCAGTGTTTGGCAGTTCAGATCCATGGCGCCGACCTCGGGATGGCGGAAACGCTTCACGTCCCGGGGCCGGACCCCGATCTCGTGGGTCTGCCACAGCGTTCGGAATTCCTCGCACTCGGCGAGCAGCAGGGCCGCGTACTGCGCGGCGCGGGAATCGGGACCGCGCCGGGTGGCGACTTCGCGGAGTCCGGAGACGAACATCCGCGACAGGAACGGATGGTCCTCGGGTGCGTAGCGGTCGCGTTCGGCGGGATCGGTGAACCAGCGGTAGCCGATGCTGCGAGCGAATCCGGTGTAGTGCGTGGTGTCGCCGGTCAGCGCCGTGCCGAGCGGAGTCTGACGCAGCGTCTCCCCGAGCTCGGTGACGATCTCGGCAGGCGTGTCGTAGAGGCGATCGAGGATTCGCAGCAGGCCGGGGTTGATGTGCTCACTGACAGCGCCGCGTGCGGGCGGGCTGTGGCCGGCGAGGTGGAACAGGTGGTCGCGTTCGTCGAGCGACAGGTGCAAGCCCTGTGCGATGGAGGCGATCATCTGCTCCGACGGGTGCGGCCCGCGTTCCTGTTCCAATCGCGCGTAGTAATCGGTCGACATGTGACACAGGACGGCGACCTCCTCCCGCCGCAACCCGCTGGTCCTGCGCCGACGCCCGCGCGGCAACCCGACGTCCTCGGGTTGCAGCGACTCCCGACGTAGTCTGAGGAACTCCGCCAGCTCCGCGCGATCGATCACCAGAGATCTCCTTTGTGTGACTGGTTCGGTTCTACCGTCGGGGCTCGCGGGTATCCACTGATCGACAGTCCCTGGATGTCGCCGCTCGGCCGGACGATCGTGGATACCACCAGCCCAGCACACCGAGCACAGGAGAAGCGACATGCCACGTCGGCAACCCGACATCACTGTTCCCGACCTCACCGGACAACGCGCGGTGGTCACCGGAGCCAGCGATGGCATCGGGGTGGGGATCGCGGCGCGCCTGGCGGCAGCCGGGGCCGAAGTGGTACTCCCGGTGCGCAATCAGCGCAAGGGCGAGGCGGCGCTCGACAGTATCCGGCAAGCGAGCCCCGAAGCTCGGGTGTCGCTGCGCGAACTCGACCTGTCCTCGTTGGATTCCGTTGCGGCGCTCGGCAAGACCCTACGAGCGGAGGGCAACCCGATCCAGCTGCTGATCAACAACGCGGGCGTGATGACCCCTCCGGATCGACAGGTCACCGCCGACGGATTCGAATTGCAGTTCGGCACCAACCACCTCGGGCACTTCGCCCTGGTCGGGCACCTCTTGCCCCTGCTCCGCGCAGGGAACGCGCGAGTCACCTCGCAGGTCAGCGTCGCGGCCAACCAGCACGGGATCAAGTGGGACGACCTGAACTGGGAGCGCTCCTACAACGGCGGGCACGCCTACAGCCAGTCCAAGATCGCCTTCGGTCTGTTCGGGCTCGAACTCGGCCGACGCAGCCGAGCGAACGGTTGGGGCATCACCAGCAATCTCTCTCACCCGGGCGTCGCGCCGACGAACCTGCTCGCCGCCCGGCCCGAGGTCGGACGCGCCGAGGACACCACGGGGGTCAAGCTCATCCGGTGGCTGTCGGCCCGGGGCATCCTCCTCGGCACCGTCGAGTCGGCGAAGCTACCCGCCCTCTACGCCGCCACCGCGCCCGACGCCGAGACCGAGCGCTTCTACGGACCCAGCGGACCCGGACACCTCGGCGGCCCTCCCGCCGAGCAGAAACTCTACGGTCGCCTGCGCAGCCTCGACGACGCTCAGCGCATCTGGCAGATCTCCGAGGAACTCACCGACGTCCGAATCTCGGTCTGACCAGAACGGTGCGCATCGCCGGGCCGAGGTCGACCCGCGCGTCGCCGACCGGGCGTGTCTAGGGACGAGCCGGATAGCCCCATTCTCGGCACGCCGCCTTCAGGGCGTTCGGGACGGTCGGGTCGGCGGGCAGCGGACGTGCCGGCTGGATGACGCCGGAGCGGATGGTCTCGCCCCAGTCGCCGATACCTCGGACATAGCTTCCGTGGTCGAATCGGCCGTAGTCCAGCATCGAGGGCTGCCACTCCACCTCGAGGAAGCGGCACAACCCGCGCACGGTCTCCTCGGGGCGGCGGGTCAGGTCCTCGTAGCGAACCTCGTGGCCGTCGAGCGCCGCACGGGCCTCGTTCATCGCCGCCACGAATTCCAAAGTTCTTCGTACCGGGTCGATTCCACGGCGATCCGACCAGGCACGGCCCAAGGAGTCGGCGATCTGCGTCGGGTGACGCAGGAGGAACACGTAGCGGGCATCGGGCCAGCACGCGGCGATCCGTCGCCAGGTCAACACGCTGCTCGTCGTCTTGTTGACCATCCGGTCCTTACCGCTGCGTTCCAGTTCGTGGTGCAGGAGGCGGTCCCAGAGCAGATGTTCGAGCTCACGGATCGTCAGGCCGAGCGCGTCCAGCGAGATACTCGCGTAGCGCTCGGTGATGTCGTCGGCGGTCCACTCGAGTTCCTGGACGGTCAGCAGATTCAGGTGCAGTTCGTGCGGGGCGTGAATGCGTGAATGGCTGTTCAGCACCGAGCGCAGCAGGGTGGAACCGGATCGGGGCGCGGACAGGATGAAGATCGGCGCCGGCACGAGGCGGGTTGCCTGCTTCACGGTTGTCGGCTCGGTACGGGGGCGGCGAACAGATCCCGTCGGATCAGGAGTTCGAGCACGCGATCGGTGGACTCGGCGACCGTCTCGGCAGCGGTGTCTATCCGCAGTTGGGGGAGCAGCGGTTCTTCGTAGGCCGCATCGACCCCGGTGAGCTGGGTCAGCTCGCCCCGTGCCCGGCGCGCGTACAGGCCTTTGACGTCGCGCTGCTCGCAGGCCGAGAGCGCGGTGGCGACATGGACCTCGGCGAAGTCCAGGCCGGCGTCATCGTGGCGGGCCCGCATCAGCGCACGATCGGCGGCGTACGGCGCGATGGCCGCTACGAGAACGAGCACACCGTGACCGGCCAGCAGAACTGTCCCGCCCGGTCTACAGGGCCCGTCATTCATCAGACAGTTCTGACAGGACGAGATTATGCGCGGGTATCGATTGCGGGATCGACGCGTAAACGACTGCTGCCCAGAGGAATTCGTCCTGGGGCGATCACGGATACGGCGCCACCGATAATGAATCAGCGCAGCTCGAGCCTACTGACCGAAGACGAAATTGCGCAGGACCAGGAATCGCAGCCCGCCCACCACGGCCATGACAACCAGCACGGCGCCCGCTTGGGCGGTCTCGCCGAGGCTCGGCGCCAGGAAATCCAGTCCGGCCAAGGCCGCCGTGCTGATTCCGAGGCCGAGTAGCGCCAATCCGCCGCCCTCCCACTGCGCGGTGAACCCGCCGACTCTGCTCCCCGCCCGGAAGGTGAGGTGTCGGTGCAATTCGTTGGCGATCACGGTGCTCACCATCGATCCGGCGACATTGGCGACCAGCGGGCCGCTGCCGTGCAGGGTCAGGAACAGCAGCATATAGGCGATGTTGCTGGCCCCGCCGACCAGGGCGAAGCGGACCAGCTGGGCGAAGGTGTGATCGCTGCGCAGGTATCGCAGGGCGGGATCGATGCGCGGCCCGGGACCGGCCCATCCGGTGTAGACGCTGGTGGGGAGCATTACCGGACGGGTGATCTGCGGTGCGGTCATGTTCGTTCCGATCAAGCGTGCGGATGTCGGCGGAGTGCCGGGCGACGCTTGTGACTATATGTAGATGTATACGTATAAACAAGAGGCGGCGATCGGTGAGTGCGTTTCCAGACCGCGTCGCAATCGTCATCGCACCCGCAGCCCGGTCGGCGGACACTGGAGTGATGGTTGACAGGGAGCAACGCACGCCCTTCTACGGGGTGGTGCTGATTCTGGTAGCGCTGGGGGCCGCGATGGCGGTCAGTTATTACGGGCCGACCTGGGTTCGCGTCACCGTCTACATCCTGGCGGTGATGGGTATCCTGGTCGGCGGCGTCATGACGTTTCGGGACTACTCGCACTGACGCTGCGACGTAATGCGCGCCCCGGTTCGGCGGGGCGCGAGGTTCGACGATGTCGATGCTGCCGGTGACGTGATGGACCCGCTGAGGAGTTCGCTGTGGCCTATGTCGTGGATTTCGCAACCGTGTCGACCCAGGGGCTGGAGTCGTCGCCTGTCATGGACGCGCTCGCCGGACTGCGGGCGAACGAGGCGCGGTACTTCAAGAATAAATACGATCACATCTTCACGGTGGAGCCCGCGAGCGAGGCGGCAGCGACCGTCGACCGGGTGAGCCGGATACTCGCGGAAGAACGGGACATCGTGATCTCTTCTCGCCCGCTGGAGGCCACGTCTTTCCAGGTCGAGAACCTTCGGATCGACTACGTCTTCTACGAGAGCGGGTTGTCGATCAATGTCATGTACTCGATCGACGACGCGAAGAAGCGGGCGGTCGGGTTCAAACTCAGCGAGGGCATGGACGTGCCCGCCGAGCTCGACTCGTTCAAGTTCGCGCGGCAGAAGTCGAAGCTCGCAGGCACCATTCGCGGCTCCTACTTCGTCATCAAGCACGAGTACTGACTGAACTCACCCTGCGGCAAACCCTGTTGGGAAGACGGCTGTGGCGAGGACCCTGTGGTGGTCCGAGTATTCCCGTCCGTTGTCGCAAGGAGACTCCCATGACCGTCGACGCCAGTACCCGCCTCAACGACGTGAACATCGAGGCCGTAGGCGGTCTCGTGGCCGCGGTTCAAGCCGACCCGGCCAAGGCGCAGACCACCTGGGCGGCGCATGTCGCGTGGGACGGAGGGTTTTCCTCCGAGGCGCGTATCCGTAAGTTCGCGGCCATCCCTTCGGACGAACCGGCGGCCCTCGGCGGCGGCGACACCGCCCCCAACCCGGTCGAACAACTGCTCGCCGCTCTCGGCAACTGCCTCGCGGTCGGCTACGCGGCCAATGCCACCGTCGCCGGTATTCGCCTCGACAACTTGCGCATCGATGTGAAGGGCGACCTCGACCTGCACGTATTCCTCGGCCTCGCCCAGGGCCACGCGGGTTTCGAATCGATCACCGCGACAGTGTCGATCGAAACCGACGCCTCCCGGGAGCAGCTCGAGGAACTGCACGCGAAGGTGCAGTCCAGTTCCCCGGTGGGGCACACCTTGCGCAATGCGGTGCCGCTCGACGTGACCCTCGCCTAGGCGTACCGACCGGCGACTGCGAACGCGGTCGCTACGTCAGGGTCGAGCAAGCGCGGCCGTCGGCCGGCTTCGTTCGCCACAGCTCGATCCCGATGTCCACCAGGTCGACTCGGTCGAGGTGGGCGACATCGTCGAGCGGGTGCCAGGCGGCGAGGTCGGTCGAGCCGTTGGTTTCGTGGCGGAGTTCCCCGGCGGTGATCCGACCTTCGTACACGATCCGCAGGCCGTGGAAGTCCACGAAATCACCTCCGGCGCGCGGATATCGATAGGTGACCGAGTCGATGCCGAGTAGCTCGACGACCTCGACGCGGTATCCGGTCTCCTCGTCGACCTCACGAACAGCGGTAGTGATCGGATCCTCGCCGTGGTGCATGCCGCCGCCCGGCAACGTCCACTGTTTGGCGCCGTCGGGCGACACCCACCTGGCGAGCAGCATCTCGACGACACCGGCGACTTCCCGCACGCAGACGGCGTAGGCGGCGACCCGCGACTGTTCGCTCACTCCGCGAGGCTACTTCGTCCGGGTTCGCGGAGGTCGCGAATCCGGCGACGACGAATCATACGGTGGCAGAAGATGTCTCGGATTACGGGTTCGGGGCCTGCGCGGCCGGTTCGATGGCGTTGCGCTCGAGCAGCAGGACGACGGCCAGGATCGGGTAGACCAGGACCGGGAGCATCGTTCCCAGGTAAGCCGACTGGTCGAGCAGGATGGCGGTTCCGGTGAGCAGGGAGAAGTCGAGCAGCGGGCGCGGCATCGAGACGGCCGGAGAATTCATCCCATGAATCTAGCGGATCGGCGGTTTCGATGGTGGCCGCCGATGTCGTGCCGCGGCGATCGGCCGTAGTGTGATGGTCGCGCCCTGCCCTGTCGAGTCCGAGGGAGAGATCACCGTTGCCGAGACTCACTCGCGCCGAAAGCGTGCAACGGACTCGTGCCGCGCTCCTGAGCGCGGCCGAGGATGTGTTCGCGGACAAGGGATTCGCCGATGCCGCACTGGACGACATCGCCGAACGCGCCGGATTCTCCCGCGGGGCGGTGTACGCGAACTTCGCGAACAAGACCGATCTGTTCCTGGCGCTGCTCGACAACTGGCTACAACGCGAAATCGACAACGGCACCAGGCTGACCGCCTCCGGCAACACCGCGCAGCAGGATATCGATGCACTCGACGGGCACGGCGGAAACCGATTCGCCGACCGGAAACGGTTCCTTCTGCTGATCGAGTTCCGGCTCTACGCTCTGCGTCATCCCGAGGTGGCCGATCGCCTGCGCGACTACGACCGAGCCACGATCGACTGGTTCGGCTCCACCGTGGAACAGGTCGCCGAGGCGTCCGGTATTCGGTTGCCCGCGCCCACCGAGCAGATCGCGCTCCTCGTACTCGCCCTGGAGCACGGCATCGCCACCCTCGCTCACACCGACCCCGAGCGGATCCCGCACGACTCGTTCCTCGATGCGCTGACCCTGCTCAACCGCTCGCTCACCGCGCTGGCCGCCGCCGAAAGCTGACGTCGCCCACCGGCGTATCGAGCCCCGGATCGGCCTGCGGCTCGGGTCATCGTCGGGTCTTGACAACTCGGACCGGCCTCCCCAAACTCATCAGAGATACGCGAGTGTATTCGGATGCCTTGGTGCATATATGCATGTCTCGCACTCATCGACCATGAGGAGTCGTGCAGATGCGCACAGACCCGGCAACCATCGATCGCGGCAGGTTCCGTAGCGCTCGGTGGCTGCGTCGGTTCGGGCTCGTCGTGTTCGTGTTCCTGTTGCTCTCGACCGAGGCGCGCGTTGTCACCGCGGCTCCCGTGGACGCCGTGCCGCAACTTCGTCGCGACGGGCGGTGGCTGGTCGACCACTACGGTCGGGTCGTCATCGTGCACGGGGTCAACCTGGTCTGGAAGCGGGCGCCGTATGTGCCGCCCGACACCGCCGAGGGCTTCACCGCGGCCGACGCCGCCTGGCTGGCCGAGCACGGTTTCAACGGCGCGCGGATCGGAACCCTGTGGGCGGGAGTCACTCCCACCGCACCCGGCGTGGTCGACAACGACTACCTGGACAGCTGGGACCGCGTCGTCGGACAACTGGCAGCGAACCGGATCTGGACACAATTCGACTTCCATCAGGATCAGTGGCACGAAATCTACGGTGGTGAAGGCGTACCGAACTGGGCGGTGCGACGACCGGCCGCTTTCGGTCCCTTTCCGGTGACGACAGCCGAATTCCCCTGGGGTTACTGGACGCCCGAGCAATCCGCGCTCTGGGACGACTTCTGGGCCGACCGCTTCGGTCTGCTCGACGGCTGGGCTCAGGCGTGGCAGGCGGTGGCCCAGCGCTGGCGAGATCAGCCCTACTCCATGGGATACGACCTGATGAACGAGCCGTGGGCAGGCTCGGAGTTCGCCGAGTGCGCGCTCACCGGCTGCGCACAGCACTACCGCACCGAACTACAACCGGCGATGGACCGCGTCCGCGCCGCGATCAGACAGGTCGATCCGTCCGGCATCGTCTGGTACGAACCCCAGCAGCTCGCGGGCGGACGTGACGTCGCGACTTTCTTCGAGCCGATCGCCGACGATGCACAGATCGGCTACTCCTGGCACAACTACTGCCCCCAGATCTTCCTGCAATCACAGGGCCTGCCCGGCACCGACGCCGAGGGCTGCCTCGCCTACAGCGGTCAGGCGCAAGAACGCGCCCTGCATCAGGCCGATCGCATGGGCGCGGTGGGACTGATGACCGAATTCGGTGCGACAGACAATATCCGGGCGCTCGCCATCGACACCGCCGCCGCCGACCAGGCCCTGACCGGCTGGATGCACTGGGCCTACAAACACTGGAACGACCCCACCACCGCCGACACCGCCCAGGGCCTGTTCACCGCGGACGGTGATCTCTCCTCGACCAAGCCCGACAAGCTACGCACCCTGGTCCGCACCTATCCCCAAGCCACCGCCGGAATTCCGCGCTCGCTGTCCTTCGACGCGGGAACCGGAGAATTCCACTACACCTACGATCCCGCTTCGAAGGGAGCCCCGACCGAGATCTTCATCAGCCCCCTTCACTATCCGAACGGACCGGAGATCACCGTCGAGGGTGGACGCGCGAGCGGGATAGGCCCGGACCATCTGGTGCGCATCGAGGCCGACACCACGGGGCCGATCTCGGTGACGGTCCGCGATCGGGGCCAAAGTTGAGGCGACGACCTGTCGCACGGGAGGTAAGCGGCGGCCGTTGTCGAAGGGCACGCCCTGTCTTCTGCCGGGCTCCTCGGCCCCCACACAGAACAGTCCCCGGTAGTCTCCATCGAAACCATGAGATCAGTCGTCGCTGACAACTCCGGTATTCGACTGGCTTGCCGGGGGCTTAGCCAGATCCTGAAAACGAAGTCACTACGGTCGGCGAACGTCTCCGTCGGCTGAATGGCTCATTTCCGGTGTTCCGGTATTCATCCAGTCTGCTCCTGATTCGCTCGATGTCAATACCTCGGCACTACTCGATACGGCCGAAATTATCCGCGCAATGGAGACCATCCATCGCATTGTGCGGATCGTCGCTTCGGAGGACAGTAGATATGTCCGGTGGCGCCCACCGGGGCGCCGCCCTTCCTGAAAGTAGGAGGTGGCCCCGTGTACGCACGTTCCAGCACAATTGCGGCCCAGCGGTCGTCGATCGACCGCGGTATCGCATACCTCCATAACGCGGTGATGCCGAATATGCCCGAGCTCCACGGGTGGGTGGGTATGTCGCTGATGGTGGACAGGGCGACAGGCCGATGCATCGCCACCACCGCGTGGGAATCCGAGACCGCGATGCACGACAGCAGTATGCGCGTCCGATCGCTGCGCGATGGTCTGGCCGAGGCGTTGAACGGCTCGGTCGACAAAATCGAGGAATGGGAAGTCGCGGTCATGCACCGCGATCACCTGGCCGGCGCGAGTGCCTGCACCCGCTGCACCTGGATCCAGGTCGACCCGGCCGGAGTCGACTTGGCGATCCAGACGTTCAAGTCCGGCTTGCTGCCGGAGCTGGAGAAGATCGAAGGATTCCGCAGCGCCAGCCTGTTCGTCGACCGGGCGACCGGACGAGGAGTGGGATCGACTGTCTGGTCCAGCCGCGAGGAATTGGACAACAGCCGCCCCCACGTGGATCGACTGCGGGACTCGACGACCCGGGTGATGAAAGCCGACGTCCTCGAGGTGGCGGAGTTCAGACTCGGCTTCGCACACCTGCGAGTTCCCGAGCTGGTGTAAATCGCCGGACATCCGGCCGAGGAGCGGCAACTCCCGGCCGGCCTTCGGGCGACAGATCCGAATCCGATCGCCGCGGCGGCCGTGGTCGCTTTCCAGGAGTACGTCACAACTGCCGAGACGGGCGGGCTTCGATGAGCGACGGGTCGACGAACAATTCGGCGGGGCAGGCGCGCACTCGACGTCTGCTGGCGGCGATGCTGGCGATGGCGATGTTCGTGCTCGTCGTCGACACATCGCTGATGAACGTGTCGATCTCGGCGGTAGTACGCGATCTCGACACCACTGTCAGCGGGGTCCAAGCGGCGATCGCCTTGGAAGCGCTGGTTTCGGCCGCGTTCATCCTGATCGGCGGCAAAGTAGGCGATCTGATCGGACGCAAGCGGGCCTATGCGCTGGGTCTGATCGGCTACGCGGTGGGGGCGTCGGCGATGGCGTTCGCGCAGAGCCTGGCCGCGATCGTCATCTTCTGGGCCGTGCTCGGCGGGATCGGCGCGTCGCTGTTGTTGCCCGCCATGCAATCGCTGATCCACGGCAACTTCGAAGGAGCGGCGCAGAAGAAGGTCTATGCCCTCGTCGGCGCGGCGGCTGCGATCGCGGCCGCGATCGGCCCACTGCTCGGAGGCTTCATCACCACCTACCTGTCGTGGCGGGTCGGGTTCGTGTTGGAGGTCGTCGTTATCGCGATCGTGCTGTCCGGGATGGGAATTGTTCGCGATGTGTCCTACACCGGCCCCCGCAGCGTCGACATGGTCGGGGCGGTGCTGTCGGTTTTCGGCATGGGCGGGATAGTGCTGGGAATCCTGGTGTGGCAGGAGGGCGGCGAATCGGTCGGTGCGCTCCTGGCTCTCGGCTCGATCGCGCTGGCCGGCCTCGCCTATTGGCTGGTCCGGCGCAAGCGCGCGGGAAAGCCGACGCTGCTCGACCCGGACTTGTTCCGATCCAAGATCTTCCGGCTGGGTATCTCAGGGCAGATGCTCCAGCAGATCGCCCTCGGCGGCACGATGATCGCCCTGCCGATCTATTTGCAGATGGTGCTCGAGTACAACGCGATGCAAGCGGGCCTGTCCATCGCACCCCTGTCGTTGAGCATGTTCGCCGTCGCGCTGCTCGCAGGCAGATACGCGGGCGATCGGCCGGCGCGCACCATCATCCGGTGGGGATTCGTGCTCCTCACGGTCGGGATAGTGGTGCTCATTCCGATCGTTCCGCGAGCGGAATTCGGCTGGGGGCTGGTATTCCCGCTCATCATCGCGGGTTCGGGGTTGGGGCTGCTGGTGTCGCAGCTCAACAACTACACACTGGCCCCGATCGAGGAGGAGCGGATCAGCGAAGCCGCCGGCGTCAATTCGGCGGCCGGGTCGTTCGGGTTGTCCTTCGGCCTGGCGTTCGCCGGTGCCATCATGCTGGCGACCTTGTCGATCACGTTCACGAGCATGGCGGAATCGAGCACGGTGCTCCCGCAGGCACAGCAACAACAGGTGGCGCAGGCACTGGAGGACGACGCCGAGGTCATGAGCAATACCCAACTCGATCAGCTGCTCGTCGACGAACCTCCGCAGATCCGTGACGAGATCATCCGCATCAACACCGACGCTCGGCCCTTCGCTCTGCAGGTGGCGCTGCTGGTTCCGCTCCTGGCCGGTCTCATCGGATTGCTCAATTCGTTCCGTATGAGACGCGTTCCGGAAGGCCTGGCGACGCCATCCTGATTCAGATCGCGATATCGGCCGTCACCGCCGACGATGATGGGGAACCGGCTGCCAGGCGGTGACAGCCCAGATGACCACGACGCTCAGCGCGATGATCAAGATGGACCACGCGGGGTAGTAGGGCAGGGACAAGAAGTTCGCGATCATCACCAGCGCCGCGATACCCACGGCCGAGTATCGGGCCCACGCGGCGCCCGACATCAAACCGATCGAGCAGATGATCGCGATCACCCCGAGGACGACATGGATCCATCCCCACGTGGTCGCGTCGAATTCGTAGACATAACTGATACCGGCGACATAGAACTCGTCTTCGGCGATCGCGGCGATTCCCTCGAGTATGGAGGCCGCCGCGGTGATGAACAGCATGATCGCGGCCAGAATGGCGATCCCCGCGGCAGCGGCTTGCCGCTCGAAAGGCTCTTCCTCGGGAACGGGACGATGTACGGAAGGATTGTGCTCGGTCATGGCTTGCCCCTTGCTGCAGCGAACACCGGATACGGGCTGTCGCGCATTCCGGTAGGGACGGCAGAGTGCGCGCACGAATCCGCGCAGCGCCGATTAAAGGGTGGTGCTCGCGATCCGGGTCGATCGCCCACGATCCGTCGATCTCGACACGCAGCGAGTTTATCGGACACATTCCCGTCGATACCGCGATGTTTCAGGTTCGCAACCGTCCCGGGCGGCCGTCGGTTTCGCGATCTCATCCCTCGCGGGTGACGACCGGCCGACGCCGGCGGGGAAGCCTTGCGGTGTGGTCGACCGACCGCGTACGCCGGAAACGGAGGATCCTGTGGCAAAGAAAGACGACGAGACATTCATCTATCTCGCGACCTATGCGAACGAGGCCGCCGCTCGCGACGACTACCAGGTCGTCAAGGATCTGCACAGCGAGGGCTTGGTCGGCTCCTACGACGCGGCCGTGGTCACCAAAGACGCCAACGGCAAGGTGCACGAGAACAAGGACGAGACAGCCACCCGCCACGGCGCCTGGGGCGGTATCGCGGCAGGCGCGGTCCTCGGACTGATCTTCCCGCCCGGAATCCTCGCATCGGCAGCTGTCGGCGGCGTCATCGGCAGTGTCGGCGGGCACCTCGCCAAGGGGATATCGCGTTCGAAGGTCAAAGAACTCGGCGACTTCATCGACCCCGGCCAGGCCGGACTCGTCGTCATCGGGGAGCTCAAGGTCAAAGAAGCCATCGAGAAGGCTGTGACCAGGGCAGAGAAGGAAATCGCCGAAGAGCTCGGTGTCGCGCCCGCGGACATCGATCGGGTGTTGCAGGAGGCTGTGAAGGGGCTGTAGCTACCTGGTCGTTCGCCGCGGGCCGGTGCCGTGGTCGACCCTGCCGACCTGCGCGGAGTCGACCGACGGCATCGTCGCGCGCGAGCACCGGTGGGATCTCTCGGTGGGTGATTGCGATCTACGCCACACTCGTGCCATAGTGGCCATCGTTGAGACGCTTACGTCTCAACGCGCGCGAGGCGCTTTCGCGTGGGATGGCGCAGACGTAGATCGAAAGAGATCACATGAACTCGATGATGAGAAAGCTGATCACTCGCCGGCTCTGCCGAGCCGCCGTCGGCGCGGCCGTGCTCGCGCTGATCGCCGTGCCTACCGCCGGTGCCCAGCCGTCACCGGCGAGTGGGGCCCGTTATGTCGCCTTGGGCGATTCGGGCGCGGCGACCACGGGTGTGCTGAACATCGATCCGACGGCACCGCTGCTGTGCGCGCGCTCGACAGCGAACGCCCCGGCCCTGATCGCCGACGCACTGGGGATCAGCTACGAGGACCGCACGTGCAGTTCGGCGAAGATCCGCGACCTGAGCGGGCGCCAGTCGGGGGTAGTCCCGCCGCAGTTCGAGGCGCTCGGACCCGATACCGACATCGTCACACTGCACATCGGCGCCAACGACGCCGACATGACCAAGTTCATCGGCAGCTGCCATGCCGCCGCGGTCACCGGAAGTTGCGCGGCGGCGGCCGATCCTGCCTGGGACGCCGCCATCGATGCCATCACTCCCGCCTACACGTCCGCGCTGGATGAGATCCACCGCCGCGCGCCGAAGGCCACGATCTTCGTCGACGGCTGGCCCACCTACTTCGACCCGGGAACTTGCTCGGCGATGGTGGGGCTGCTCGCCGACGACGCGGCCTACATCCAGTCGAAGTTCGACCGCCTCAACGCCGTGGTCAGTCGCGAGGCCACCGCCCACGGCGCGATCTACATCGACACGCGCCAGGCTTCGACCGGTCACGGTATGTGCTCGGCGGCCGATACCCGCTGGTTCGATCCAGTGGTCGGTGGCGACACCATGCTGCCCTACCACCCGACCTTCGCCGGGCATCGGGGAGTTGCCGCGCTGATCGTGGCCACCATCCGGTCCACCGACGCCGTTCCCCGCTGACAACCCGCACAAGCGTGCGATGGGCTCGGTAGGCACGGCGCGAGCAACGACAGGATTCGAGCAGTGCACAGTCCGAACCAGATTGCTGCTTTCGTGAGTGGATCCAGCCTCGAGCAGTCGAGTGATTTCGACGAGCTGCGTGTGTTGTTGACCGACTATGTGACCGGTATCGACGAGCGGGTCGAACGGCTGGTCGCCCAGCTGCGCGTGCAGGTGCCCGAGTACACGGTCCTGACATCCTCCGACATCGCCTTCTTCACCGCGCCCATCGTCCGATCGGTCTTGGAGCACGTGTCGGCGACTCTCACCGCGCCCGCCGCCTGCAACATCAGCGCGGTGCGTGAGCTGGCCCGCCGACGGATGCGGCAGGGCTTCCCGCTGGAAACCCTCACTCGCAGCATCCAACTCGTCGCCCGGTTCGTGCTCGCGGCCCTCGACGAGGAAGCCTCCCGGCGCGGGCTGCCGCCAAGAGTGGTGCTCCGGGCTCACGACGTGGCGTGGGAGTTCGCCAACGACGCCGCCGGAGTCATCGCCGAAATCCAGCACGACATGATCGCGGAGGGCCCGCGCCGGAACGCCGGACAGCGCGTGCAGTTCCTCCGCGCACTGTTGGGCGGACATCTGTCCACGCAACGTCTGGCCACCGATGCCTGTGTGTTCGGGATCGACCTGGCCACGCTCTATCAACCGTTGCGCGCGCGACCGGACGACGTCGATGACCTGCCCGCGCTGATGGCCTTGGTGGCCCGCACGAGTGCTACCGGCGAGCGGCGACCGGTCGTCGCGGTCGCCGAGGGGGAGTTGTTCGGGGTGGTACCGCGGCCGCCGGTTGTCGAGGATCGGTGGTTGGTCGCCCTCGCCGAACCCGCACCGCTCACCGCCATGGCGAGCTCCTTCGACGAGGCCACCACGACGCTGCGACTGGCCCAGGTTTTCGGTCGCAGGGGAGTGGTCACCCTCGCCGATCTCGGACCGTATCCCCTGGCGATGCTGGGGACCGGCGATGTCGAAAGACTCGAGCGCCGACACTGCGCAGTGCTCGACGACGGACGAGCCGGACGCCGCGACATGGAAGACACCGTCTGGGCCTTCCTCGAACACGACAGGAACACCGACGCGACCGCCGCCGCGCTGATCGTCCATCGCAACACGGTGCGCTATCGGCTTTCGCGGTTCCAGGAACTGACCCGCCTGGATCTCGCGCACACCCACGACCTGATGACGGTGTGGTGGGTATTGGCCCATCGACGCCTTCGGCGCTCGTCACCGATTGGCTCGGAAGGCCGATAAGGCGCTGGTGGTGTCGACGCCACGAACATGGCCTCGGGCTGGGTCGGCGACACGTCCGGACTCGCCGACTACAGCTATCCCGCAGACAAGGTTGTTGTTGGCTGATCGGGGAACGGCGAACGCTGGCAACGGGCCGTGGATACGTTCTGCCGGCCCGGGCAGTGGAGGAGTCGGCGGCTCGATCATCGCTGATCACCCCGGGCGCTCGCGCACCCGCTGGTGCGCAGAGGCCCTGATCCGGCTCGAAAGCCAGGAATCTGTGCGCGAGAGGGGACTTGAACCCCTACGTCCGTGGACACCAGAACCTAAATCTGGCGCGTCTGCCAATTTCGCCACTCGCGCTTGGATGTGTACGACCGTCCAAACTCTACCGGGCGAATCGGGCTGTGCGAAGCGTAGGGGCGGCGTGGCGTACTCGTGGGTAACACGACCTGGGGTTATAACGATTCGGTAAACCTCAATGTGAGGGGCACTCATGTTTGAGAACCCGAGTAACAGGCCGGACCTGCGCGTTCAAACATGAGGCTGCGTCATGTTTCGCACTATTCTGGTACGGACGTACGAAAATACTGGGCGGTAGCTCGCTACTGGGCTGGAAACGTGAGGCTTTCCTCATGATTTTGTGCGATCGTGGCTCTCAACAGGCCCAAGGGGCTGCCGGATACGTGTGCGTGCCGTCGGTGGGCGACACGCCAGGAGAAGGAAGTCGAGCGTCTTGACGATCAACGAGAGCACCGAAATCGGCACGGAAGCGACCACGAAAGCGAATGGTCGCGGCCAGGCCAGGGGCGTCCGCGCGGCGCTGCTGGAGCAGCTGCGCACCGGAGCGGGCTACGCGTTGGCGTTCGGCGGACAGGGTGCCCAGTGGCTGCGCGAGCTCGAGGAGATCGGGCGCGACAGCGCGTTGGAGTCCGAGCTGGCCGCGCTGGTCCATGACGCGGCCGCGCTGATCGAGCCGGTTGCGGCGCAGTTGCTGGTGGTGCGCCCCGGTGGATTCGACCCGATGGGCTGGGTGCTCGAGAGCGAGCTCGACGAGCCGGAGGAGCCCTCGTCCGCGCCCGCGGACTCGGTGCTGCGGTCGGTGCCCGTTTCCATGCCGGGTGTGCTGCTGACCCAGCTCGCCGCGACCAGGGCATTGCGGTTGCAGGGTCTCGACCCGGCCGAGCACGCGCCGGTCGCGATCGTCGGACATTCGCAGGGGCTGTTCGCCGCCGCCGCGGTCGAAGCGGGCGGCACGCGTGACGCGGAGCTGCTGGCCATTTCTCAGCTCGTGGGTGCGGCCGCCGGGCTCGTCGCGCGTAGGCGTGGACTGATGCCGGTGGGCGAGCGCTCGCCGATGGTGGCCGTGTCGAATGTGGATCCGGAGCAGCTGCGGGCGATCGTCGCCGAGGTCGCCGAGGGCGTCGATCCCGCCATCGCCGCGGTGGTGTCGATCCGCAACGGACGCAGGCGCGTCGTGATCTCGGGTGCGCCCGCGCAGATCGATCGGGTGCGCGTTCGTTGCGCGCAGCTGCACGACGAGCAGACCCGCGAGCGCGAGAGCAAGGCTCGTGGTGGCGCGGTGTTCGCGCCCGTGTTCGAAGACATCTCCGTCGACGTCGCCTTCCACCACCCGGCGCTGGCCGAGACCGTCGAACTGGTCGCAGGCTGGGCCCGCCAGTGCGAGATCGACGCCGATCTCGCCGCCGCGCTGACCCAGCAGGTGCTCGTCGACCCGATCGACTGGGTCGCCACCGTCGACGCCGTGGTCGAAGCGGGCGCGCAGTGGATCCTCGACCTCGGCCCCGGCGACCTGCTCTCGCGGGTGACCGGCGGTTCGCTCAAGGGCACCGGTGTCGGCGTGATCGCCGCCGCCACCCGCGCCGGTCAGCGCAGCCTGCTCACCCCGGGCGCCGCGCCGGAGCCGTCGACGCCGTGGTCGGCCTTCGCGCCGAAGCCGGTGCGTCTGCCCAACGGGCGCATCGTCGTCGAGACCTCGTTCACCAAGCTCACCGGCCGCTCGCCGATCCTGCTCGCGGGCATGACCCCGACGACCGTCGACGCGAAGATCGTCGCGGCCGCGGCCAATGCGGGCCACTGGGCCGAGCTGGCCGGTGGCGGTCAGGTCACCGAGCAGATCTTCGCCGATCGGGTCACCGAGCTGCGTCAGCTGCTGCAGCCGGGTCGCGCCGTGCAGTTCAACTCGCTGTTCCTCGACCCCTACCTGTGGAAGCTGCAGCTGGGCGGCAAGCGCCTGGTGCAGAAGGCACGGGCGGCGGGTGCGCCGATCGACGGAGTGATCGTCACCGCGGGCATCCCCGAACTCGACGAGGCCGTCGCGCTGATCGGTGAGCTGTCCGAGGCGGGCATCAGCCACGTCGCGTTCAAGCCGGGCACCGTCGCCCAGATCAAGGCCGTGCTGCGCATCGCCGACGCCGTTCCGGACTACCCGGTGATCATGCACATCGAAGGCGGCAAGGCCGGCGGGCACCACTCCTGGGAAGACCTCGACGACCTGCTGCTGGCCACCTACGCCGAGCTGCGCGGCCACGCCAACGTGGTGATCTGCGTCGGCGGCGGCATCGGCACTCCCGAACGCGCCACCGACTACCTCACCGGCACCTGGTCCACCGGCCACGGCTACCCGCTCATGCCCCTGGACGGCGTGCTCGTCGGCACCGCGGCCATGGCTACCCTCGAAGCGACCACCGCCCCCGCGGTGAAGCAGCTGCTCGTCGACACCCCCGGCACCCCCGACTGGGTCGGTGCGGGCACCGCCAGCGGTGGAATGGCCTCCGGGCGCAGCCAATTGGGCGCCGACATCCACGAGATCGACAATGCCGCCTCGCGGACCGGCCGCCTGCTCGACGAGGTCGCCGGCGATGCCGATGCCGTGGCGAGCCGTCGCGCCGAGATCATCGCGGCGCTCGACGCCACCGCCAAGCCCTACTTCGGCGATGTCGCCACCATGACCTACCAGCAGTGGCTGGAACGCTATGTCTCCCTGGCCGTGACGAGCGAAGTGCCGATCTCGTTCGATTGCGGCAGCGATATCGGTGACGCGATCCGCGACGCCACCCGCTCGGACTGGCTCGACATCAGCTGGCGCGACCGGTTCGCGGAGATGATGCGCCGCACCGAGTCCCGGCTCAACCCGGCCGACAGCGGTGAGATCGAAACCCTGTTCGCCGACGACGAGGCCTTCGAGCACCCGGTGCAGGCACTGTGCGCGCTGCAGAAGCAGTACCCGGCGATCGCCGACACCGTGCTGCACCCGGCCGACGTGCCGTTCTTCGTCTCGCTGTGCAAGACGCCGGGCAAGCCGGTGAACTTCGTGCCCGTCGTCGACGCCGATGTGCGTCGCTGGTGGCGTTCGGACTCGCTGTGGCAGGCCCACGATCCGCGGTACTCGGCCGATCAGGTGTGCGTCATCCCCGGCACCGTCGCCGTCGCCGGTATCACCCGCGTGGACGAGCCCGTCGGTGAGCTGCTCGACCGCTTCGAACAGGACACCGCGTACAGCCTGGTCCGGGCCGGTGTCGTCCCCGAGCCGGTGGACGCGCGTCGCGTCGCCGGTGTGGTGGCGGGACCGATCGACACCGTGCTCGCCGCCCCCGACGTGCAGTGGGCCGGTCGCACCACCGTCAACCCGGTGCATCGCCTCGGTGACGTCTCGGAATGGATCGTCGAGCAGGGGAGTGCGGTGCATCGCGCCACCGGCGCCACCCTGACCGAAACCACCGGTCCCGAAGCCGAATTCGGCTACGTGGAGCTGACGGTGCCGCTGGTCCGCGATTCCGTGCGGATCCGCATCACCGTGCCCGCGAGCGTGTATTCCGGTGGCGCGCCGGTGATCACCGACGCCGATGCCGAGACCGCGATGTCGGCCCTGCTCGGCGTCGCCGCCGGAAAGTCGCTGCCTGAGGTGAAAGCCGGTGTGGCGCACCTCAACCTGGCTTGGATGCCGGATCTGATCGCCGACCACGCCGGTGTCACGGGCTCGGGCCTGCCCGACACCCTCAGCACTCTCGGCCGTACCGCTCCCGATGTGCTCGTCGGCGCCTGCTGGCCCGCGGTCTTCGCGGTGCTCGGCGCGGCCCGCACCCCGGTCGGCGGCTCCGTCATCGAGGGCATGCTCGACCTGGTCCACCTGGATCACCAGATCGAACTGCTGAACGAACTGCCCTCGGAGACCAGCATTCTTGTCGTTCGCGCCGAAGGCGGCGCGGTGATCGACACCGACATGGGCCGGGTGGTCGAGGTCGAGGTGAACATCGGCCTGATCCTGGATCAGGGACTCGACGCCACCCCGCTGGCCCGACTCGTCGAACGCTTCGCCATCCGCGGCCGCAACGGCGCGGGTGAGCTCACCGATCCGCCGCGCGCGGCCGGTGCGGTCTCCGACGACGCCACCGACACCCCCCGCCGCCGTCGCCGCGACGTGAGCATGGCCGCCCCGCGCGCCATGCACGCGTTCGCCGCGGTCTCCGGCGACCACAACCCGATCCACACCTCCGACGCCGCCGCCAAGCTGGCCGGCCTCGGCAGCCCGATCGTGCACGGCATGTGGCTCTCGGCCGCCGCCCAGCACGCGGTGGTGGCGGTGGATCCCGAAAGCTCCGTTCCCGCACGCACTCTCACGGCATGGACCACCCGGTTCCTCGGCATGGTGCGCCCCGGCGCGACCGTGGACGTGCGGGTGGAGCGGATCGCGGTGGACGCGGGCGCCGAGATCGTCGAGGTCTCCTGCCGCGTCGACGGTGACCTGGTCATGACCGCGACCGGGCGCACCGCCGCCCCGAAGACCGTGTACGCCTTCCCGGGCCAGGGCATCCAGCGCAAGGGGATGGGCCTGGACGCGCTGACCCGCTCGAAGGCGGCCAAGCGGGTATGGGAGCGTGCCGACGCGCACACCCGCGACGCCCTCGGTTTCTCGATCCTGGCGGTGGTGCGCGACAACCCGACCTACCTCAAGGCGCGCGGTGTCGAACACCGGCACCCGGACGGCGTGCTGCACCTGACCCAGTTCACCCAGGTCGCGATGGCCACCCTCGGCGTCGCCCAGGTCGCCGAGCTGCGGGAATCGGGCGCGTTCGTCGAAGGCGCGATGCTGGCCGGTCACTCGGTCGGTGAGTACAACGCCCTCGCCGCCGTCGCCGGGGTGCTGCCGTTGGAAGCCGTGCTCGAGGTCGTGTTCCAGCGTGGCTCGGCCATGCACGAACTGGTGCCGCGTGACGCGCAGGGCCGCAGCGACTACCGGATGGCCGCCATCCGCCCCTCGCAGATCGGACTGCCCGACCCCGAGGTGATCGACTTCGTCAACGGGATCGGCGCGGAGACCGGCGAATTCCTCGAGGTGGTGAATCTCAACCTGCGCGGCTCCCAGTACGCCATCGCGGGCACGGTCGCCGGGCTCGAGGCACTCGAGACCGAAATCGACCGTCGCCGTGCCGAATTCGGCGGCAAGCGAGCCTTCATCCTGGTGCCCGGCATCGACGTGCCGTTCCACTCCTCGGTGCTGCGCGACGGCGTGCCGGAGTTCCGGCACAAGCTCGAGCAGCTGCTGCCCGCCGAGGTGCGCCCGGAGGTGCTGGTCGGACGCTACATTCCGAACCTGGTGCCCCGTCCGTTCTCGCTGGACCGCGCCTTCCTCACCGAGATCGCCGAACTCGTGCCGTCGGAGCCTCTCGCGGCCGTGCTGGCCGACTTCGACAGCTGGGCCACGCGCGATGCCGAGCTGTGCCGCGTGGTGCTGATCGAGCTGCTGGCCTGGCAGTTCGCCAGCCCGGTGCGCTGGATCGAGACCCAGGACCTGCTCTTCTCCGACACCGCCCACGGTGGTCTCGGCGTGGAGCGGTTCGTCGAGATCGGCCTCGGCGCCACCCCGACCGTGGCGAACCTGGCCTCGCAGACGCTGAAGCTGCCCGGGTTCGGTGGGGTGACCGTGGAGGTCGTCAACGTCGAACGTGACGCGGCGGTCGTCTACTCCACCGACACCGATCCGGCCCCGGTCGACGACATCGACGACGCCCCGGTCGAGACCGCGGCCGCGCCGACCGCCGCGGCCCCCGTGGCTGCTGCCGCCGCTCCGGTGGCGACCGGCGGCCCGCGCCCCGACGACATCGCGTTCAGCGCCGCCGACGCCACCCGCGTGCTCATCGCGCTGTGGACCAAGCTGCGGATGGACCAGATCGGCCCGGTCGACACCATCGAGGGTCTCTGCGACGGTGTCTCCTCGCGGCGTAACCAGCTGCTCGTCGACCTCGGCGCCGAACTCTCCCTCGGTGCCATCGACGGCGCCGCCGACGCCGACATGGGCGCACTGGCCGCCACCGTCGAACGCCTTGCCCGCACCTACAAGCCCTTCGGCACCGTGCTCACCGACGCCATCGGCGACCACCTGCGCAAGGTCTTCGGCCCCTCCGGCAAGCGGCCCGCCGCCATCGCCGACCGGGTCAAGAAGGTCTGGGAACTCGGCGACGGCTGGGCCAGCCACGTCACCGCCGAGGTCTCCCTCGGCACCCGTGAAGGTGCGAGCGTGCGCGGCGGTGACCTCGGCGGTCTCGCAGGCGGCGCGCTCAGCGATGCGGCTTCGGTCGACGCCGCCATCGACGCCGCGGTGCAGGCTGTGGCCGCACGGCGCGGTGTCGCGGTCTCGATGCCCTCGGCGGGCGGCGCCACCGGCGGCACCGTCGACGCTGCCGCGCTCGGCGAGTTCACCGAGCAGATCACCGGACGCGACGGCGTGCTCGCCACCGCGGCCAGGGTCGTGCTCGAACAGCTCGGCCTCAGCGAGAAGATCAGCGCACCCGAGGCGACCCCCGATACGCTCGCCGACCTCGTCTCGGCCGAACTGGGTTCGGACTGGCCGCGTCTGGTCGCTCCCGCGTTCGACGCCCGCAAGGCCGTGCTCATCGACGACCGCTGGGCCACCGCCAGGGAAGACCTCGCGAAGATGTGGCTCGGCGACGATGCCGCCACCGCGGAGCAGTCGATCGACGGTTTCGTCGGTGCCGGTGAAGCTGTTGCCGCCCAGGCCAGTTGGTGGCGTCAGCGGGCCATGCACGAGGCCCGTTCGGTGCTGGCCGGGGTGTACGCGAAGATCGCCGAAGCCGCGCTCGACACCACCGAGCCGGGTCTGTGGTCCGACGACCTCGCCGTGATCACCGGCGCCAGCAAGGGTTCCATCGCGGCAGCCGTCACCGGCAAGCTCCTCTCCGGTGGCGCGACCGTGGTGGTCACCACCTCCGGTCTCGACGACCAGCGGCTGCGGTTCTACCGCTCGCTCTACCGCGACAACGCCCGCCACGGCGCGGCGCTGTGGGTGGTCCCGGCCAATATGGCCTCCTACCAGGACCTCGACGCGCTGATCGAGTGGGTCGGCACCGAGCAGGTCGACAACGCGGGCGGCGCCAAGATCAAGGTCAAGGACGCCATGACCCCGACGATGCTGCTGCCGTTCGCGGCGCCGCGCGTCGCGGGCGACCTCGCCGACGCGGGCGCCCGCGCCGAAATGGAGATGCGGGTCCTGCTCTGGTCGGTGGAACGGCTGATCGGCGGCCTGTCCGCCCTCAACGCCGACCACGACGTCGACGCGAAACTGCATGTCGTGCTGCCGGGTTCGCCCAATCGTGGCCTCTTCGGCGGCGACGGCGCCTACGGCGAAGCCAAGGCCGCGCTCGACGCGGTCGTCACCAAGTGGAAGGCCGAGAAGTCCTGGGCCACCCGGGTGACGCTGGTGCACGCGCTGATCGGCTGGGTGCGCGGCACCGGGCTGATGGGTCACAACGACCCCATGGTCGAGGCCGTGGAGAAGGCGGGCGTGCAGACCTGGTCGACCACCGAGATGGCCGACGAACTGCTCAAATGGTGCACCTCGCGCGCTCGTCAGGTGACGCTCACCGGCCCGCAGCAGATCGACCTCACCGGCGGTCTGGCTCGCGCCAAGCTCGACCTGCCCGCGCTCGCCAAGCAGGCGCAGGAGGCCGCGGCCGAGCAGATCGAGGAAGCCGCCACCACCGCGACCATCGCCGCGCTGCCCGCACCGCCCACCCTGAGTTCGGCGCTGCCCGTGCCCGATTGGGCTCCGGTCACCGCGGAACTGCGCGACATGGTCGTCATCGTCGGCGCCGGTGAACTCGGCCCGTACGGCTCCTCGCGCACCCGCTTCGAGATGGAGGTCGAAGACCAGCTCTCGGCCGCGGGCGTGCTCGAACTGGCCTGGACCACCGGTCTGATCCGCTGGGAGAACGAGCCGAAGCCCGGCTGGTACGACACCGAGTCCGGCGACTTCGTGCCGGAAGCCGAGGTGGCGGAGCGGTACCACGACACCGTCGTGGAACGCTGCGGTGTGCGCCGCTACGAAGACGACGGCGCCATGCTCGACAACGCGGCCCCGCTGCTCACCTCGGTGTTCCTCGATCAGGACCTGACGTTCACGGTCGCCAACGAGGCCGAGGCACGGGCCTTCGCCACCGCCGATCCCGAGCACACGGTGATCAGCCCGGTCGAGGGCTCGGGCGACTGGACCGTCACCCGTCAGGCCGGCACCGAGATCCGCGTGCCGCGCAAGGCGAAGCTCTCCCGCGTGGTCGGCGGCCAGATCCCGACCGGCTGGGACCCCACCATCTGGGGCGTCTCGGCCGACATGGCTGCCTCGATCGACCGGGTCGCGCTGTGGAACATCGTCTGCACCGTCGACGCGTTCGTCGGCGCGGGCTTCAGTCCCGACGAGCTGATGAGCTGGGTGCACCCGAGCCTGGTGGCCAACACCCAGGGCACCGGCATGGGCGGCATGTCCTCGATGCGCTCGCTCTACGTCGACAACCTGCTCGGCGAACCGCGCCCGAACGACATCCTGCAGGAAGCACTGCCCAACGTCGCTCTGGCGCACGTGGTGCAGTCCTACGTGGGCAGCTACGGCGCCATGGTGCACCCGGTCGCGGCCTGCGCCACGGCGGCGGTCTCGGTCGAGGAAGGCGTCGACAAGATCCGGCTCGGCAAGGCCGAGGTCGTGGTCGCCGGCGGTTTCGACGACCTGGGTATCGAAGGCATCGTCGGCTTCGGTGACATGTCGGCCACCGCCGACTCGGCGAGCATGCGCGCCAAGGGAATCAGCGACCGCTACTTCTCCCGCGCCAACGATCGCCGTCGCGGCGGGTTCGTGGAATCGCAGGGTGGCGGCACCGTGCTGCTGGCCCGCGGTGACGTGGCCGTGGAGATGGGTCTGCCGGTGCTCGGCGTCGTCGCCTTCGCCCAGTCCTTCGCCGACGGCGTGCACACCTCCATCCCGGCGCCGGGTCTCGGCGCGCTGGGTGCGGGGCGTGGCGGCAGCGAGTCGCGACTGGCGGCCGAACTGCGCAAGCTCGGCGTGACCCCCGACGACATCGCGGTGATCTCCAAACACGACACCTCCACCGCGGCCAACGACCCCAACGAGTCGGAGCTGCACGAGCGGCTCGCAGGCGCGCTGGGTCGTACCAGCGGCGCACCGCTGTTCGTGGTCTCGCAGAAGAGCCTCACCGGCCATGCCAAGGGCGGCGCGGCGGCATTCCAGCTCATCGGCCTGTGCCAGGTGCTGGAGAACGGCGTGGTGCCGCCGAACCGCAGCCTGGACTGTGTCGACGAGAAGATGGCCGGCTACCCGCACCTGGTGTGGGCGCGCGAGCCGCTGCGTTTCGGCGAGAAGTTCGCGCTCAAGGCGGGTCTGGTGACCTCGCTCGGCTTCGGCCACGTGTCCGGTCTGCTCGCGGTGGTCCATCCGCAGGCGTTCCTGGCCGCGATCGACCCGGCCGCGCGGGCGGAGTACCAGGAGCGGGCGCAGACGCGTCAGCTCGCGGGTAGGCAGCGCTTCGCCGAGGCCATGTGCGGCGGGTCGGCACTGTACGAGAAGCCCGCCGATCGTCGCCTCGGCGCCGACGGCACGCCGGCCAAGCAGATCCGTCAGCTCGAGGCCGACATGCTGCTCTCGCCGCAGGCCCGTCTCGACAGCGACGGTGTCTACAGCGCGAACGGATGGGGCTGCGGCACCGGGCAAATCGCCCCGCAGTCGACCGAAGCGTCGTAGGCTGCCGCTTCGTGACGATTCTCGGTATCGGCTTGGACTTGGTGACCATCTCCGAGTTCTCCGAACAGCTGCAACGGCCCGGGTCGACCATGCTCAGGGAGACATTCACCGCTGGTGAACGTCGCTACTGCCAGAGCAAGCAAACCGACCCGGCCCGCAGCTTCGCCGCACGGTGGGCCGCGAAGGAGGCGGTGCTCAAAGCCTGGGCATCGTCTCGCTTCGCCCGCAGCCCGCAGATCGGCGACAATCCGTACCCGCTCATCGAAGTCGTCAACGACGCCTGGGGCAGGCCGAGCATCAAACTGCACGGCCTGGCCGCGGAATTCCTGCCCCGGGTGCGGGTACACCTGTCGCTGACCCACGACGGCGACACCGCCGCGGCGATGGTGGTGCTGGAGGACCCGGGCGAGTTGGCCGATTTGATCGAAGGCCGAAACTAGCAGTCGCGAACCGTCATTTCTCTTCGGCGGTTCGCGATTCTTTTTCCGCCACAAGCAGATACGCCACCATCAGGCGCTTGAGTTCGGCGACGGCATCGGTGTTCGATTGATCTTCCTGCACCGAGAAATTCAGCATCGAATACACGACGTGCACCAGCACTTCGGCCATCATCGTGCGCCGGGCGCGCGGTGTGCGCGGCGTCAGCGGCCGCAGCATCTGCGAGACGACCGCGGCGAATTCCTTCTCGTGCAGCGCGCCCGTGGCCCGCGTGGAGGGGGTCGACTGCATCGCCAGCCACACCTCGCGCCGCGACGGGTCGGTGGTCCACAGGTTCGCCATGTGGTCGACGAACTGGTTCATGTGCCGCAGCCAGTCCAGCGAGGGCACTTCACCGTGGAAGTCGGCCAGCTCGCGGGAAACCGCAACCAGGTCTTGTCGATTGAGTTCGCAGACGATCACGTACTTGTTGGCGAAGAACTGGTACAGGGTGCCGATCGGCACCTCGGCGCGCTGCGCGACCTCTTCACAGGTGAACGATTCGAACCCCACCTCGACCAGCAGCTCGCGCGAAGACGCCAGCAGCGCGTCGAATTTGCGCTTGCTGCGCTCCTGTGTCGGCCGCTTGCGCGGCATCAACTCTTGCGGGTCGTCCTGCAATTCCAGCGCAGGGTCCGGACGGCTCTGCGGTGACCGGGCCTGCGCGTGTACTTCCACCCATCCAGGCTAGCGGTATCCGCACATCCGCGACACGCCTCTACCGACAGCGTGTCAACAACTGGCAGAAATCCCGACCCATCCATGTCCTGACCGGTGACGAATCATCAGATAAGTGTGCGTCTATCTGCACGCTTGTTCGCGGCTAGCCAGCTCACGCCGCACCAGACCTACCGCGAAGTGACGGACCCCGTGTGGTCTCGTCCCGCACCGTTTCGCACAGGGGAAGGCAAGACTTGTGGCAACAGGATCTGTGGTAACCCTCGGCGTCAGCACCGAGCGTGGAGCCGTGCACGCGGTCGCGTTCGCCGAATCGGGCGTCACTCTCACGGATCGGATGCTGCTGCGGCGCACCGTCCGTGCCGGTGGTGACGGCAAGGCCGATGTCGCGGCGGCGGTGCACACCGCACTCGACGCGATCGCGGCCGAACTCGACAACGAGCACGAGATCGCCGGGGTGGCAGTGAGTTACCGCGACGCGAACGAGCGGCGCGCGATCGTCACCCGACTGGCGGAGACCGAATGGCGCACCGCCTCGCTGGTTTCGGCGAAGTCGGCGCATCTGTTCGTCGCGGGCGCGATGACCTGGCTGGACGAGTTCGACAATCTGCTCATCGTCGAGGCCGTGCCCGGGTACCAGGCGATGACACTGGTCGACCCGGGTCGCCATCGCGTGCTCGCCGCCTACGCGCAGACCGGCGCGCCGACGCCCGATGCCCTGCGTGCGGGCGTATCGGCAGCGTGGGATCAGTTCGAGGCGGCGTCGGTGAAGCCCGGCGCGGTGGTGCTGGTCGGTTCGTCGTCGGACGCGCCCGCGGTGCGCGACGCGGTCGCCGGGTTCGGTGTACCGGTGCTGCCCTGTCGGTTGGCGCCGTTCGCGCCCGCCGCCGGCGCCGCGCTGGTCGCGCTCGGTGACACGGTCGTGGTGCCGATCTCCACCGGCTCGCGCTCCAAGCGGGGGACAGCGATGGTCGCGGCGGCGGCGAGTGTGCTGGCCGGCGGGCTCGTCGCGGGTGGATCGTATGCGGTGGTCAACAGCGGTCGGCCGGTGGTCGACAACACCGCCGTGTCGTCGGAGCCCGGCGCCGCGTCGGCGCCGGTTATTCCGCAAGCCCCCCAGACACACGAGGCCGCCTCGGTCGAGACCGGGGGCGTGACGGAAGAGTCGACCACCTCGCCGTACGAGACGGTGTCGCCGAATCCGCAACTGGTGAACCCGGGCGAATTCCCCCTCGACTACCCGACCCAGCTGTACGGAGACGCGCCGCAGGAGGATCCGCTGCCGCTCGAGCCTGTCGCGCCTGTGGTGCCGCAGATTCCCGCCGCGGCCCCGACCCTGCCTGGCACGGGCATTCCGCTCAGCATGCAGCCGGCGCAGGCTGTCACGCCGGAAGATCCGCGCACGGCGTCCGCCGACTGATCGTCTCCACAGTGAAGGGGCAGCGCGTGCGCTGCCCCTTCGTGGTTTCAGACGCTGGTACGGCGCCGGAACAGGATTCCCGCCGCGAGGTACCCGACCAGCGCGATTCCCGCGCACCAGAGCACCGCGAGCAGCCCACTGTCGCCGATCGGCGTGCCCATCAGCAACCCGCGCGTCGTTTCGATCACCGGCGTCACCGGCTGATTCTCCGCGAACCGGTGCAGCCAGACCGGCATCGACGAGGTCGGTACGAACGCCGAGCTCACGTACGGCAGGAACATGAACACGAAGGTGAAACCGTTGGCCGCCTCCGGGTTTCGCGCGAGCAAGCCCAGCGCGGCGGCCAACCACGACAGTGCGAACACGAACATCGCGAGCACACCGAAGACGCCGAGCCAGCGCAGCGGATCGGTGGTCGGCCGGAAGCCGAGCGCCACCGCCACCCCGATGACGATCGCCGACGTGATCAGGTTGCGGATCACGCTCTCGGCGACGTGCCCGGTGAGTACCGCCGAGCGGGCGATGGCCATGGTGCGGAACCGGTCGATGATGCCCTCGGCCACGTCCGTCGACAGCGCGACCGCGGTGGTCGACGCGCCGAAACCCGCGCACAGCAGGATGATTCCGGGCACCACGTAGTCGATGTAGTCGCCGGCGCCCACGTTCATCGCGCCGCCGAAGACATAGACGAACATCAGCAGGATCATCACCGGCAGCGCGATCGTCATGATCATCGTGTCGGGACTGCGCAGGGTGTGGCGGATATTGCGATCCAGCATGGTGGCCGAATCCTGGAGTGTGCGGGTGGTGCTCATGCGGCTACCTCGGTGCGTCCGGTGAGTGCGAAGAAGACATCGTCGAGATCGGGGGTGTGCACGGTGAGCTGGTCGATCGCGATGTCGAGCTCGGCGAATCGGTCGAGGAGCTGCTTGATCTCGACGGCGCTGCCGTCCGAGGGCACCTGCAGGGTCAGCTGTTCGGGATCGGCGTGACCACCGGAGCCGCTGTCGAGCGCTCGAGCGGCGGCGTCGAGTAGTGCGCGGTCGGCGAAGCGGAATCGGATGTGTCCGCCCGGCACCAGGCGTTTGAGTTCCTCGGGGGTGCCGTCGGCGACGATGCGGCCGCCGTCGAGCACGGCGATCCGGTCGGCGAGCTGATCGGCTTCCTCGAGGTACTGCGTGGTGAGCAGGATGGTCGTCCCCTCGGCGGCCAATTCTCTGATGGCAGTCCACAGGTCGCGTCGGCTGCGCGGGTCGAGGCCGGTGGTCGGCTCGTCCAGGAAGACGATGCGTGGCTTGCCCATCAGGCTCATCGCGAGGTCGAGCCTGCGACGCATGCCGCCGGAGTAGGAGGCGACCGGCTTGTCGGCGGCGTCGACCAGGTCGAAACGCTCGAGGAGTTCGGCGCCGCGACGCGCGGTCTCGGCCTTGCCCAGGTGCAGCAACCGGCCGGTCAGCCGCAGGTTCTCGGTGCCGGTGAGTACTCCGTCGACGGAGGCGTTCTGGCCGGTGACGCCGATCAGTCGCCGGATCGTATCGGGGGCTTGTCGCAGATCGTGCTCGAGGACCTGAATGTCGCCGCGATCGGGCAGGCTCAGGGTCGCCAGGATGCGGACCAGGGTCGTCTTGCCCGCCCCGTTGGGGCCGAGAAGCGCGAAGACGCTGCCCGCGCTGATGTCGAGGTCGAGGTCGTCCAGGACGACGTGGGCGCCGAAGGCTTTGCGAAGCTGCCGGATCGAGAGGGCGGGCGGTCGTTCGGGTGCCATGAGTTCTCTCCGCTCAAAAACTGTTTATGTCGTAGACACAGTTTATAGGCTAAACAGTTTTCGAGCGCAAGAGTGGTCCGACTAGAGTCGAAGCGAGCAGAGGAGGCAGATGACGACGTCCGGTGACACGGCGCTCCCGAGATCGGTCGAGCTGATGTGGGGGCTCGGGCAACCCGGTGGTCGCGGCCCCAAGCGGGCGCTGACCCTCGATCAGATCCTCGACGCCGCCACGGAAGTGGCCGATGCGGAGGGGTTCGCGGCATTGTCGATGAACCGGGTCGCCAAGCAGCTCGGCTACACCGCGATGTCGCTGTACCGGTACGTCGACAGCAAGAACACGCTGGTCGACCTGCTGATGGACCGGGTCGTCGGGGTGCCGCCCGTGATCGCGCCGCAGACGCCGTGGCGGTCAGGGCTCGAGCAGTGGGCGCGGGCCGAGTTCGCGCGGCTGGGTCGTCATCCCTGGTGGATGGACATTCCACTGAGTCGCCCGCCGATGGGACCGAACAATATGGCCTGGCTCGAGACGGCGTTGGGGGTGCTCGCCGAAGCAGCGGTGCCGGATCCGGTCAAGCTGCAACTGGTGATGAACGTGTCGATGTTCGTAGTGGGAAAACGGCGGTTCCTGCGGGACCTGGAGGAGGAAGAGGGCGGCGACTTTCCCTCGGTGATGACCAGGGTCCTCGACCCGCAGCGTTTCCCATGGGTATCGGCCGCCCTGTCCGCCGCTGCTTTCGACGATGGCGATATCGAGTGGGAGCAGGCCGATTTCGAATTCGGCCTGGCCCGGTTGCTCGACGGTTACGAGGTGTTCATCGCCACTTTCGGCGACTGATTACACCGACAGATCGCGGCGCAATTTGGCGACGTGGCCGGTGGCGCGGACGTTGTACTGGGCGAGTTCGATCTTGCCCTTCTCGTCGACCAGGAAGGTCGAGCGGATCACGCCTGTCACGGTCTTGCCGTACATCATCTTCTCACCGAAAGCGCCCCATTCTTTGAGCACCTCGCGCTCGGGATCCGACAGCAGCGGGAAGGTCAGGCCCTCGTTGTCGCGGAATTTCGCCAGCTTGGCGGGCTTGTCGGGGGAGATCCCGATGACCTCGAGTCCCGCGCCACCGAGGTCGGCCAGGTTGTCGCGGAAGTCGCACGCCTGCTTGGTGCAGCCGGGGGTGCTGGCGGCCGGGTAGAAATAGACGATCACCTTGCGGCCGCGGTAGTCCGACAGCGATACGTCGTTGCCGTCGGCGTCGGGCAGCGTGAACTCGGGGGCGGTGTCTCCGGGGGAGAGGCGATGGTTGTCGGTCACCACCGCACGGTAACCGACAGGGTCGGCGAGGCGCATGGATAGACTCGGTGACGAGCAGCAGACATTTACCTGGAGGTGACGGTGGCCAAGGACGACACCGACCGGATAGAACGCGAGATCGAGATCGCGCGTACCCGGTTGGCGACCACGCTCGACGAACTGGCGGTGCGCGCGGATCCGCAACGGATCGCGGACGACACCAAGAATATGGTGGTCGCCAAGTTGAACGAGCCGAAGGTCAAATACACGCTGATCGGAGCGGGCGCCCTCGTGGCCGGCCTGGTCCTGATCAAGATCTTCCGCCGCTGAATCAGCCGGCCGGACAACAAAAACACCCGATGTGCCAACGAGTCACATCGGGTGTTTTTTGTGTTTCTACTGCGTGGGGCAGGCCAGGCCGTCGCCGTCCGGGTCGAGGTGCGGCGAGTAGCCCGCCTCGCCGCGGAACAACGGCGCGCGGCCGGCGGCCATCGCATCGTCGCAGCTGCGGAACGCGCCACCGGCCGAACCGGACTGGACCAGGTTGGCCGAGCCGGTCGCTCCGAGAATGGAGTCGAAGCTCGACGATCCGGTGCCCGCTGAGCCCGCGAACGGGTTGGCGTGGGCGACCGGTGCGGCGATCAGGGCGAGCCCTGCGGCGGCAAGGCTGACGGTGAGCCGACTAACGTTCATGAATTCCTCTATGTCTGCTGCGGTTCGGGAGTGGTGACGGCCACGATGTGGCCGGTAGCCCCGTCCACCTTTGTGACGGGGCGACCGATTGTCAACCGCATGCGGCCCGAGGATTCGCCGCGAGTAGCGGTCGGTTATTCACCCAGTCTGCGCCCGGTCAGGTGTTCGGCCGGGATCGTGCCCATGCGACCCGCGTTGAAATCTTCCATCGCCTCGATGATTTCCTGGCGAGTGTTCATCACGAACGGCCCGTATTGAATCACCGGCTCGCGCAAGGGAGTTCCGCCCAGTAGCAGGACCTCGAGATCGCCGGTGGTGCTGTGCTGGGTGAGATCGGCGGTCAGGGTGAGGGCATCGCCCTTGCCGAAGACCACCAGTTGCCCCGCGCTGATCGGCCTGCGATCGACGCCGACCGTGCCGCTGCCCGACAGCACATAGGCCATCGCGGTGAAGTCCTTGGGCCACGGTGTTTCCAGCTGGGCGCCGGGCACGAGCGAGGCGTGGGCGTAGGCGATCGGGGTGTAGGTGGACCCGGGGCCGGAGTAGCCGGCGACCTCACCGGCGATGACGCGCACCAGCGCACCGCCGTCGTGCGAGCTCACCAGGGTCAGTTCGCTCGCGCGCAGATCCTGGTAGCGCGGGGTGGCGAACTTGTTCGCCCTCGGCAGGTTCACCCACAGCTGGATTCCGTGGAACGTGCCGCCGGAGATCACGAGCTTCTCCTCGGGCAGTTCGTCGTGCAGCATGCCGGAGCCCGCGGTCATCCACTGCGTATCGCCCTCTCCGATCACGCCGCCGCCACCTTGGGAATCGTGGTGGACCATGGTGCCGTCGAGCATGTACGTGACGGTCTCGAAGCCGCGATGCGGATGCCAGGGCGCACCCTTGGCCGCGTACGGCTCATAGGCCACCGGGCCCATCTGGTCGAGCAGGATGAACGGGTCGGCCGAACGGAGGTCGACGCTGGGGAACGGCCGGGTCACCTCGAACCCGGCGCCTTCCTGCTGGCGCGCGGCGGTGACGATCTGGCGAACCGGACGCTGGGTCTCGGTGACATCGGGGCGGGGCAGCCGGGGCAGCACCATGATGTCGTCGACGGTGATAGCTGGCATGGGGTGCCTCCTGGGAGCTTCGCAAGTCAGTTGGTTTCCATGTCAACCATCATGGCCTTAGAATCATTCCCGTGCCCCGATGGTTGTCCGAAGAAGAGCAGAAGACCTGGCGGTCCTACATCCTCATGCGTCAGCGTCTCGACGCCGTCCTAGCCGCGGGCCTGGGCGAACACGGACTATCGATGGCCGACTACGAGCTGTTGGTACCGCTGTCGGCGGCTCCCAGCGGATGCCTGCGAGCCAAGGACCTGGCCGCCGAGGTCTGCTGGGACAAGTCCAGGTTGTCCAAACAACTGGCCCGGATGGCGACGCGCGGACTCGTCGATCGAGTACCCGCCGAGGACGATGCGCGCGGAATCGTGGTGTCGCTGACCGAGGCCGGACGCACGATCTTGCGTGAGGCCGCGCCCGAGCACGTCGAACTGGTGCGGGAGGTGTTCATCGACCGGATGTCCGACGCGGAAAGCGCGGCGATCTGCTCGCTGGCCGAGAAGGTGAAAGCGGCCGGCGAGGCCCGAAACGATTCGGCCGGTTAACGATTCGCGCCCAGCCCCCGATGCGTTGTAGACAGGGCTCGAACTTCGCACACAGGGGTGGTGGCATGAAGGCAGCCGGGTTCATCGTTTCAGTGGGCATGCTGTGCGCAGTGTCGGTCGCGGGATGCTCGACGGACAGCGGCACCGCGCAACCGGCGACGACCACCGCCCGGGGTGACTCGTGGGGTTCGGGCGCACCCGTCACCGAACTGCCCGGCGCCGGCGGTCCGACGACGGCGCCGGATCAGTTGCCACCGGTCATCATCGCCCCGACGACGCCGGGCCCTCGCCCGACCGGTTCGGGCGTACCGAGCGGCGCACCTGCCTCCACCGTGCCCCGGCCGCCGGTCGCGACCGATGTCGTCTCGCTGGTCGCCGTCGACGCCGCGGGTCAACCGGCTAACGGCTTCGCCCTGACCAGTCCGACCCCGGTCGGCACCCTCGACTGCTCCTACATGTCGCCGAGCCGCTCGGCGACCACCGCGGGGATCTACGAATGCGGTGCTTCCGCCGACTCGGCCAATGTGTGCTGGGCGGCTCCCGACAGGGCCTCGCTGCTGTGTGCGAATGACCCGTGGCAGCGCGGGCTGCGCCTGTACACCGTCGACCCGCCGGTCGCCGACATCGGCAAAACCGCATCGCCCGAGCCGTGGGCACTCGAACTCGCCGACGGCCGCCACTGCCGCATCCGCGTCGGCGGCGCCTGGGGTGGCCGCTCCGACGGTCTGGTCGGCGCCTATTCCTGCGACGGCGGCAACGACGTGGTCCTGCAGCCGTCCACCGCCCGCACGGCCATCGATACCTCGACCAGTACCTGGGTGGTCAAGGTCGGTCCACTGGGCTCCGGCGCACCCGACTTCCCGGCCCCCGCGACTGTCGCTGTTCGCACCGCCTATTTCGCCGCGACGAGCTGAGTCGGCCGCGCGGTTGTCCTCACTGGCGACCCCGTCCTGCCGTGGCGGTAGTTTGAGATATGCCCATCGCCTCGCTCAACGGCATTCAGCTCAGCTACGACGTCACCGGTTCGGGACCTCTGGTCCTGCTCGTGATGGGTAGTGGAAGTCCTGGACGTGTCTGGCGCACCTATCAGGTGCCCGCTCTGGTCAAGGCGGGCTTCACCGTCGCCACTGTCGACAACCGGGGGATCGCGCCGTCGTCGGAGTCGGCTGCCGGGATCACCATGGCGCAACTGGTCGGCGATACCGCCGCGCTGATCGAGCACCTCGGCGCCCCGGCGCATGTGGTCGGCACCTCGATGGGGTCGCGGATCGTCGCCGAACTCGCGCTGGTTCGACCGGAGCTGCTGCGCAAGGCAGTGATGTTCGCCGCTACCGCGCGTCCGCATCCGGTGACGAGCACGCTCAGCAAGGGCGAGCAGGCGTTGTTCGACAAGGGAATTCAGTTGCCGCCGGAGTACGCGGCGGCGGTCAAGGCGATGGTGAATCTGTCGCCGCACACGCTGGCCGATCCGGCCAAGGCCCAGGAGTGGCTCGACATCTTCGAATTCACCTCGGGGAAGGGAACTCCCGGCACTCGGGCGCAAGCGGGAATGGATCGGTCCCAGGATCGGCGGGCGGCCTATCGGGGAATCTCGGTGCCCAGCTTGGTCGTCGGGTTCGCCGATGACCAGATGGTGCCGCCGCGGTTCTGCCGGGAGGTCGCCGAGGCGATCCCGACGGCCACCTATGCCGAGATCGAGCGGTGCGGGCACTACGGGTATCTGGAGCGGCCCGACGAGGTCAATCGGGTTCTCATCGAATTCCTCTCCGCTGCTAGATAATTCACGACTCACAAGGATCTGCCATGAACGATTCGTCGAACTGCCCCGCCTGTGACAACGAGTACACCTACAAGGAGATGAACGGAACGTGGGTGTGTACCAACTGCGCCAATCAGTGGGGGCTGCGAGTGGTTCCGGATCTCGACGAGACGCCCAGCCGACGTGACGGATAGCTAACCCGGCATCGTCAGTGCTGCCGCCGCGGCCGCGCCGATCGCGGTGGCGAGCGCGGCGAGCGCGGGGGAGTGCAGTTTCCACTGCTGCCAGTACAGCGGGACATCGATGTGGGAATCGCCCTCGATGTTCACCAAAGTACCTGCGGTGCGGTCTTTCTCGGTGTGCAGGTCGGGCAGCATGCCCCAGCCGAGTCCGAGCCGCACCGCGTCGGCGAACGCGCTCGACGACGGCACGTAGTGACCGGGTGGGTCGACCCGGCGACGGGTGCGGCGGCGCAGTTGGCGCAGCTGGAGGTCGTCCTTGCGGTCGAAGTGCACGACCGGCGCGTGGGTGTAGGCGGCCGGGGTCGGGCCGTCGGGGAACCAGGTACGGACGAATTGCGGTGTCGCGGTCGGGCGGTAGCGCATCGCGCCCAGCGGGGTGACGGTGCAGCCCTGTACCGGCGTCGCGGTCGCGGTGATCGCGGCCGTCACCGTGCCGTCGCGCAACAACCGGGTGGTGTGTTCCTCGTCTTCGCGGTGCAGGTCGAAGGTGATCCCGGCGGGCACGCGCGCGAGCGCGGGCATCACCCACGATTCGAGGGAGTCGGCGTTGACGGCGATCGGGATGCGGATCGGCCGGTCGGCGAGGCGGTCGGCATCGCCGAGTTCGCGCGCGGTGTCGCCGGCGAGCAGCTCCACCTGCCTGGCCAGCCGCAGCACCGCGAGCCCGGACTCGGTGGGACGCACCGGTTTCGAGCGTTGCACCAGCACGCGCCCCGCCGATTCCTCCAGTGCCTTGATCCGCTGACTGATCGCCGACGGGGTGAGGTCGAGTCGGCGCGCGGCCGCGTCGAAGGTGCCCTCGGTGAGAACGGCGTCGAGGGCGCGCAGCTGGTCCAACTGGAGATCCACCTAAGCAACTCTAATGGTTGTTAAGAATCATTAGCTGGACTGAATATTGGCGGGATCTTAGCGTCGAGGGTGTGACGGCATCATCGGCGGCACTGGCCGCCCTCTCCGGATTGGGCTTCGGGCTCTCGCTCATCGTGGCGATCGGCGCGCAGAACGCGTTCGTGCTGCGCCAAGGGGTGCGAGGGCAGCACGTGCTGCCGGTGATCGCGGTGTGCGCGGTGTCCGACATCGTGTTGATCGGCGCGGGAGTGGCCGGGTTCGGCACGGTCGTCGAGTCGTTTCCGGCGGTTCTGACCGTTGCCAGGTACGCGGGGGCGGCTTTTCTGGTCGGCTACGCGCTGTCGGCGGCTCGGCGCGCCCTCGGTTCGTCGAGCCTGATCGCCGAAGCGGCGGGCGCCTCGGTGGCCGTCGGCGCCTCCGTCCTCACCTGTCTGGCGCTCACCTGGCTCAATCCGCACGTGTACCTGGACACACTGGTCCTGCTCGGCTCCTTCGCCAGCACCTACGCGACGCCCGATCGCTGGTTCCTCGCCGGGGGCGCCATGCTCGCCAGCGTCCTGTGGTTCGCGGCGCTCGGTTACGGTGCTCGCCGGCTCGGTCCGCTCTTCGCGCGCCCGATCGCGTGGCGGGTCCTGGACTCGCTGATCGCGGTGGTCATGCTCGCGCTGGCCCTCGGGCTGCTGCTCGCGTGAGGCGTGAGCGCTAGGACTCCCACGGCTTCACCGGCGGCTTGACCCACAGCAGTTTCTCGTCGGCGTGGGTGCGCACCGCGGCGGCGTGCTCGGGGTTGCGAGCGGCCCAGGCGTCCTTCTGGTCGAGCAGGTCGGCGACCACCTGCCAGGTCTCGCCGGTGCTCGGCGGGTTGGTGTCGGCGGCACGGGCCAGCTTGCGCAGGGTGGCCGTGGGCAGGGCGAGCAGTTCGGCGCTGCGGATATCGCGTGACCAGGCGTAGGCGGCCATGCGGCGGGCCTTGGCGACGCGGCTGGCGGTAGCCGCGTCGGAATGCGCGTGATCGGGTGCCTGATCGGCGCTGTCTGGCACGACGGTGATTCTACGACGAAACGCCCGCGCTCCGGTCGGCGATGACCGGGGCGCGGGCGTTCACCCGTCAGGTAGTTCAGGAGGCGCTGTCGACGTCGAGCGCCTGGTGACGGTGGATCAGTACGCGCTGTTGACGTTGTCCATCGAGCCGTAGCGGTTGGCCGCGTAGTTGCAGGCCGCGACGATGTTGGACACCGGGTTCCAGACGTCGAAGGGGGTGCCCTCGACGTGGAAGGAAGCGAACGTGGGGTCGATCACCTGGAGCAGGCCCTTGGACGGGATGCCGTTGATCGCGTTGATGTCCCACAGGTTGATCGCCTGGGGGTTACCGGTCGACTCGCGCATGATGTTGCGGTGGATGCCCTCGTAGGTGCCGGGGATGCCCTTGGCCGCCATGATGTCGAGCGCCTCACGGATCCAGCCGTCGAGGTTGTTCTCGTAGGCGCGGGGGGCCGGTGCGGGCTCGGGCATCGGGGCCGGAGCGGCCTCGGGGGCCGGTGCGGGGGCGGCTTCCGGCGCGGGCGCCGGGGCAGGGATGGCCTGGATGGCGGGTGCGGCGGCAGCGGGGATGTTCTCCGCCTGCTCGACGACCATGGCGGCACGCTCGGGAACGCTGTCGTCGGCGAACGAGACGGCGGAGGACGCGGCTACGGCGACCAGACCGACCGCGGCGACTGCCACGGTGAACGCCTCACGGCGCGAGCGACGGCCGATAACGGTGCTGAGCTTGTCTTTGTTGAGCATTGCTTTTCTGTTCCTTCATCTCTGTCTGGCGACGCAGGCCCTGAATCAGGGCGCGATGGATCGCGCAGCGCGCACGGGAGTACACGCCGGTCAGGCGATGCGTTGTTTCTGTCTGTATGGGAAGGTGCGACACTGTCGGGGGACGAACGCTCGATGGCAGTTCATCGCTGGCGTCGCACGGTGCTCCACAGCTGGCTGCGGGGAGACCACGCGCTGTTCGGTGCTATCGGAGGTTGGATACTTCCGGGCTAACCAAACCGCAGGTCCGTTTGTGACCTGATGACAGAATGGTCACGACGGGTTAACGCAAGGTGAACGAAACTTGAACGGCAAACGTTGCCGATCTTGGTTCATTGCCGGGCAGTTGCAGAATCGTTATGTATGCAGGAGGTTTGCGAGCCTGATCTGCGTGGCGGCCGTCACATAAAAAGTTTGCCCGAATCAGGTTTCGCGGGGGTTTTCGCAGTTCGGGGGAGTTCGAATCGGGCTCTGAGCGCATCGGCGCGGGATTATCCATGGCGGTTCGATAACGAGACCGTGACCGTTATCTGGCAAGCGGTCGAGGGGGCGTCCGACCTTTACGCGCTCCGTACGCATGCGTATGGTTGGCGGACGGTTGCTGAGAGGTCGAATCATGATCGAGAACATCCACGAGCGAACGATCGATGCGCCCGCCGCCCAGGTCGGCGAGCTGATCGACAAGGTCGCTGTCGCGGGAAATTCGTTGTGGCCCAGCCCCGCCTGGCCGCCGCTCGAGCTGGACGGACCGTTGGCCGCCGGCGCCGCGGGCGGCCACGGCTCCGTGCCGTATACCTGCACCGCCTATCGGCCCGGTGAGTTCGTCGAGTTCACTTTCGCGCCGGGATTCATGCTGGACGGCACCCATGCCTTCGAGGTGGTCGACAAAGGCGCGGCCAGTTCCCTGCGCCACGTGATCCGTGCCGAGACCAGGGGTTTGTCAGGTTTGCTCGGCTGGCATCTGGCTGTTCGCCCACTGCACGACGCACTGCTGGAAGAACTGCTGGACAACGCGGAGACCGCCGTCGGCACCCCGCCCGAGCCGTATCGCCGGCCGATGCGGGCGCGGCTGCTCTACTGGGTCTCGCTGCGTCTCGGGCTCGACTGAGCGGGCCCGAGTAGCCGTCCGACGATGTCGTCCACCAGTTCGCCGGTGGCGGGCAGGGTCTCGGGTGCGACACGTGCCAGCTGGTTGATCCCGTGATAGATGCCGACGGCCACTGCCGCACGCGTACTCGCTTGCCGCGCGGGCACCGCGAGCAGCTGCAACTGGGCTGCCACGTACTCGATCCGCCGCGCCGCGACCCGTCGCATGGCGTCTGCGACCACGGGCTGGTCGATGGCGGCCAGCAGGGCGAGTTCCTCCCTGCCCTCGGTTGCGTACTCGATGACTTCGGTGAACAGCAGTCGCAACCGCTCGACGGGGTCCGGCAGTGCGTCGAGCCGGGCGATCACCTCGTCGGTGCCCAGCTGCTCCCATCGCGCCAGCACGGCGTCGACGAGGGCGCCGCGATCTTTGAAGTGCCAGTAGAAACTGCCTTTGGTGGCTCCCAGACGCTTCGCCAGCGGTTCCACGGCGACCCCGGTGAGCCCGCTCTCGCCGAGCGCCGCGATCGCGGCGGTGACCCAGTCCTCCGCGTTGAGCCTGCGGGACGGCTTCCCTGTCGACATCACCGCCGTACGCTACCGAATGGTCGAGCGCGGATGTCGGCCTCGATGCTCGGCCGGCGAACTTCCGGTAACGGCAGAGCAAACAAACGAGGCCCTTGACCGAATTACCTGGTCAAAGGCCTCGTTGTGGTGCGCCATCAGGGACTTGAACCCCGAACCCGCTGATTAAGAGTCAGCTGCTCTGCCAATTGAGCTAATGGCGCATGTCTTTGTTCTTTGCCCCGTCTCCGGTGCGGAACAAACATTAGCAGGCGGTGGGGCGGAAAGTGAAATCGGGCGCTGACCAGCAACAATGCCGCATCCTGAGTGTTGTTAACACCGGCGGCCTCCGCGCGTATCTAACGATTGTGACTTGGTCGTGTCGCGGGGGCTTTCCCGTTGGAACCGGCCGGACTAGCTGGCAGAATGGGCGAGACGTCGAGTTCGTAACGCCCCCCGCCTACACGGATGGCTCTAGCGATTCGGTCGGTGGGATCTGCGGCGCACTGTAATCGCGTCGGTACGGAAACGGGGTTGACATGGGTAAGAAGCGGGGGCGACCTCGGTCGCTACGGACGATCGTTCCGGTGGTGCTGTTGGCGGTGTTCGCGCTCGGCGCGTCGGCGTGCTCGGCTGCGGAGGGCACCGGGGTGGAGGTGGCGATCGATCGCAACCCCCTCGCCGAGCTCATCAAGCCGAAGCTGGTCTCGACCATCAAGGACGGGCAGGTCGGCGTCTCGCCCGGCATGCCGATGGCTTTCCAGGTCGAGGACGGCAAGTTCACCGACGTCACGCTGACCAATCAGCAGGGCACCGCCGTCGCGGGTCAGCTGGCAGCGGATGGGCGTTCGTGGTCGACCGCCGAGGTGCTCGGCTACGGCAAGACCTACAAGCTCACCGCCTCGGCCATCGGGCTCGGTGGCGCCAACTCCTCGACGCTGAGCTTCACCACCAGCTCGCCGAAGAGTCAGACCAAGCCGTACCTGCTGCCCGGGGAGGGCGAGGTGGTCGGTATCGGTCAGCCGGTGGCGATCCAGTTCGACGAGAACATCCCCGACCGCCGTGCCGTGCAAGAGGCCATCAAGATCACCACCGAGCCCGCTGTCGAGGGTGCCTTCTACTGGGTGAACAATCGCGAAGTGCGTTGGCGCCCAGAGCATTACTGGACACCGGGAACCAAGGTGACCATCGATGTGAACGTTTACGGCAAAGACCTGGGCAAGGGTCTGTACGGCCAGGACAACATCCATTCGTTCTTCACCATCGGTGACGCGGTGGTCTTCACCGCCGACGACAACACCAAGCAGGTGGTGGTGGAGAAGAACGGTCAGGTGATCATGACCATGCCCACCTCAATGGGTAAGGACAGCACGCCCACCGACAACGGCGTCTACATCGTCAGCGACCGGCACGAGAAGATCGTCATGGACTCCTCGACCTACGGTGTGGCGGTGAACTCGTCCGACGGGTACCGCACGCCGGTCGACTACGCGACGCGAATCTCCTACAGCGGCATCTTCTTCCACTCGGCGCCGTGGTCTGTCGGGCAGCAGGGTTACTCCAACGCGAGCCACGGCTGCCTGAATCTCAGTCCGGCGAACGCGCGCTGGGTCTACGAGAACGCCAAGCGCGGTGACATCACGGTGATCAAGAACACGGTCGGCGGCACCCTGTCCGGTGTCGACGGGCTGGGCGACTGGAACATCGCGTGGCCGGAATGGAAGGCGGGCAACGCCGACGCTCCGTAGTCGGGCAAAGCGCGAACAACGAAGGGGCACCGGAGGTTTCCGGTGCCCCTTCGTTGTGTCCGTGGCTATCTCACTTCGGCGTGGGCAGCTGGCTGCAGTCCATCATCGCCTCGCCCGCGACGGCGAGCGCGCTGCCGAGGGCGCCGCACAGGATGCGTCCGCCGAACAGCATTCGGTCGAGGTTGGGTAGGCCGGCCGAGCCGGTGCCGGAGGATCCGGTGGTCTCGAGGCCGGTGGTGGAGCCGCTCTGTGCCGAACCGGATTCGGGCTGATCGCTCGGCAGGCCGAAGTCGCCGATGGGGGTCTCCGCCGCGAAGTCGGTGAGGGGCAGGCCGGGCGATGCTGTTGCGGTCCCCGCGACGGGGCCGAGCACAGTGGCGGCGAGGATGGCGACGACGGTGGAACGCTTCATCAAGGGGTCTTTCCGGTCGAGCGCTGACGCGATGGCGAGATCTGCCCCACATCTGGGCAGCGGTCCAAAGTGTAGCGGTCAAACGTGACCTTCGTCATGGTGGTGCGGGTTATCCGGCCTCGGCGAGGTCGGGTTCGTCGCGATGGATCTCGGACGCGACGCTCAGGTGGTCGACAACCACTCTGCGGGCGCCGCAGCCGCAGCGCTGATAGGCCACGAGGCCCTCGCTGGTCCGGTGGCGCGACTCGATCTGCCAGGTGTGTGTGGGGTGGCTGCTCATGGTTCGAGTCTGATGTAATGGCATTGTGCATTACAACCATTACGGCCGGGAGCCGGTGCTGTTGGGTATCGGCCTGCTCAACGATCCGTGTGCGAGCGCCGCGGAGCTGGCGCGGCGCTGTGTGGACGCAGGCTTGGTGCTGAGTGCGCCGGTGTCCGAGGGTGATCTCGCGGCGGTGACGGCCTTTCTGGGGCGTTGGCGCGGGGTAGTGGAGTGCGCGGACCGCGCCGAGCGAGCGACCCTGCTCAATGTGCTGCTGGCCGAGTACGCGTCTCCGCCCCGCCTGACCGACCATGTGGGCGACGGCTGGCATCTGCACTTTCGTGACCCCGGCGTGGCGACGGATCGTCAGATCGCCGCGTTGATCACCGTCGGCACCGCACTGCACCTGACCGGGCTCGGTATGGACCGCCTCGGCGCCTGCGCGGCGGAGGGGTGCTCGCAGGTGTACGCCGACACCTCGCGCAACGGCAGACAACGCTTCTGCAGCCCGGCCTGTGCGAACCGCTCGGCCGTCCGAAGGCACCGAGCGAGCCGCGCCGAGAACGGGGCCGCCCGAGTCGGTCCGTAACCGCGGCTACTGGGAAGCAAAGAAGGCCCGGTCCAGAGGACCGGGCCTTCTCTTCGGGGTGACCGACGGGACTCGAACCCGCGACATCCAGGATCACAACCTGGTGCTCTACCAACTGAACTACGGTCACCATCACCGGTGAATCACCGGCGCCGTCGATACTAGCGTGACTTTGGCGTCAGGCCCTAATCCGCTGGTAGAGGGCTCGAACCGGTGACATCCACGGCATCGGTGGCGGCCTGTGCGGCGGCGGCGATCTCGGTGGTGGTCGGTCCGGGCAGCGGCACGAACGCGGTACGCCGGTAGTACTCGAGCTCGCGGATGGATTCCTTGATGTCGGCCAGCGCGCGATGGGCCAGGCCCTTTTCCGGCTGACCGAAGTAGATGCGCGGGTACCAGCGCCTGCACAGTTCCTTGATCGAGCTCACATCGACCATCCGGTAGTGCAGGTGCGCGTCGAGTTCCGGCATGTCGCGAGCGATGAAGCCGCGATCGGTGCCGATCGAGTTGCCGCACAGCGGCACCGTGCGCGCGGTGGGCGCGTACTCGCGGATGTAGTCGAGTACCTGCTGCTGCGCCTGCTCGAGGGTGACGGTGGATCGCCGAACCTCTTCGGTCAGACCGGATTTCGCGTGCATGGTGGCGACGACCGGTGGCATGCAGGCCAGGGCGGCGTCGTCGGCGTGGATGACGATGTCGACACCGTCACCGAGAATGTTGAGGTCGCTGTCGGTTACGAGCGCGGCGATCTCGATCAGCTTGTCGCTGTCGAGACGGAGCCCCGTCATTTCGCAATCCATCCAGACCAAGAGTTTGTCTGACACGGGAGTCACCCTAATGGTGGGTCCGCGAACCGGGTCGGCAGGTGTGTCGCGTGGGCGAGGCGTACGAGGTTTGCCGACGACATAGCCAGATGTTCGCCACCCTGGTGACCGGCCCGGATACAGTTTGCCTGGGATTGACCACAGACGTTTCGAGCATTTCTTGCGTACGTGCCAGTGAGCAGACGGAGGACGCGCGAATGACCACCCCACAGGAGAAGGCGGCAGCGGCACGCAAGGCGGCCGAAGACGCGGCACGCGTCGCCGCCGAGGCCATGGCAGCCGCGGAGGCCGCCGAGCAGGAAGCCGCGGCGGCGAGCGCGGAATCCGCCTCGAAGCCACCGTCATCCGGCGAGCCGAGCGCATCCGTCGCGGCCGCGGAGATCGCCGAGGGCTACGCCTTCAGCGGACCTGCGTTGGAACTGGGCACGGTGATGGTCGACGGCGTCGCCGATCCTGTTGCGCGCGTGCGTATTCCGTTGCGGATGATGAACCGGCACGGACTGGTCGCGGGTGCGACCGGCACCGGCAAGACCAAGACCCTGCAGGGCATCGCCGAACATCTGTCCCGCGCGGGCGTTCCCGTGGTGATGGCCGACGTCAAGGGCGATCTGTCGGGCCTGAGCGAGCCCGGCGCCGACACCGAGAAGATCCGGGCGCGCGCGGCGGAGACCGGCGCGACCGACTGGGCGCCGGGGACGTTCCCTACCGAGTTCGTCTCGCTCGGTACCGGAGGCATCGGGGTACCGATCCGGGCGACGATCACCTCCTTCGGCCCGATCCTGCTCAGCAAGGTGCTCGGCCTCAACGACACTCAGGAATCCACGCTGGGCCTGATCTTCCACTGGGCTGATCAGCGCGGCCTGGCGCTGCTGGATCTGAAGGACCTGCGCGCGGTCATCACCCACCTGACCAGCCCCGAAGGCAAGGAAGACCTCAAGGGCATCGGTGGCGTGTCCTCGCAGACGGCCGGGGTGATCCTGCGGGCGCTGGTGAATCTGGAGGCCGAGGGAGGCGATACCTTCTTCGGCGAACCCGAACTCGACCCGGTCGATCTGCTGCGCACCGCGGGCGGGCTCGGCGTGATCACGCTGTTCGAACTCGGTCAGCAGGCGGCGCGACCCGCGCTGTTCTCCACATTCTTGATGTGGGTGCTGGCCGATCTGTTCCAGACGCTGCCCGAGGTGGGTGACGTCGACAAGCCGAAGCTCGTGTTCATCTTCGACGAGGCGCATCTGCTGTTCGCCGAGGCGTCCAAGGCGTTTCTGCAGCAGGTCGAGCAGACGGTGAAGCTGATCCGGTCCAAGGGCGTCGGTGTGTTCTTCTGCACCCAGTTGCCCACCGACATCCCCAACCCCGTGCTCTCCCAGCTCGGGGCCCGCGTCCAGCACGCCTTGCGCGCCTTCACCCCCGACGATCAGAAGGCGCTGTCCAAGACGGTGCGCACGTACCCGAAGTCGTCGGTGTACGACCTGGAAGAAGCGTTGACCTCGCTCGGTACCGGCGAGGCGATCGTCACCGTGCTCTCCGAGACCGGCGCGCCCACACCTGTCGCCTGGACCAAGATCGCGCCGCCACGCTCGCTGATGGACACCGTCGGCGACGAGGCGATCAAGTCCAAGGCGCTGTCGAGCGCGCTGCAGGGCAAGTACGGGCAGAGCGTCGACCGGGAATCGGCCTACGAGATGCTGCTGGCCAGCGTGGCGGCCGCGGAGCCCGCACCCGAATCCGCGCCGCCGATACCGGAGCGTTCGGCGTCCCAGCGGGACGAGGACTCGGCCGCCGAGCGGATCATGGCCAACCCGGCGGTGAAGAGTTTCCTGCGTTCGGCGGCGAGTGCGGCCGGACGTGAGATCAGCCGCAGCATTTTCGGCACCCGTCGCAGGTGATCGCGTGCGGCCCGTCGATCGGCGGGCCGCACGCGCCGGGCTCGGCTGAGCGGGTCGTCACGGATGCTCGGGTATCAGCGCGTCATCGGGCGAGCTCGCGCATCAGCAGGTCGGCGGTCGTCTCGCGCCGGAGCAGCTGCTCGGTGCGGCCGTGGGCGACCGCGACGACCGGCGGCCTGCCCGCTGTTCGATATCCGGCCGCGCACGGGTGATAGGCGCCGGTGCACGGCACCGCGAGCACCTCGCCCGCCCGCAGATCGGCCGGAATCCTGACCTCGGCGGCGATGAGCTCGCCCGCGGCCCCGTGCCTGCCCGCAACCGAGGCGGTGAGCTGGGGCCCGGCCGGATGCCGGTTGACCACGAGTGCGCTGACATCGTCGCGCCCCGCGGTATCCCCGTCGACGATCACGCACGTGCCGCCGTCGGCGACCTCGGTGATGGCGAGCACCCGGTACAGCGTGACACCCGCCCGGGCGACGATCGCGCGCCCCGGTTCCATCGCGAGGACGGGACGGGGGAAATGGTGGCGTGCGCAGCCCGCGTCGAGCGCGTCTTCGAGGATGTCGGCGAGTTCATGGAGGTTGAGCTCCGCGTCGCCGCCACGCCGAGCCACCGCGTGCCCGCCCCCGATATCGAGGTGGGTGAGCAGGATGCCGTGTTCGGCGTGGATCCAGGCCATCTCGCCGATCATCCGGCGGATCGCCTCGCCGTACAGGTCGGGATCGTGGATCTGCGCGCCGAGATGGCAGTGCAGTCCGGACAGGATCAGCTTCGGCTGCGCGATGATCCGGGCGACGGCCGCCGCGCAGGACTCGCTGCCGAGCGGGAATCCGAATCGTGAGCGTCCCGGTACCTCGATCCCCGGTGCCACCCGCAACAGCACCTGCTGCGGGCGGGTCGCCAGTGAGGCGAGCAAGGTGATCTCGGTGAGCGAGGAGACCACGATCCGGCCGACGCCCGCGTTCACCGCGGTGCGGAGTTCGTCGAACGGAGTTCCGTTGCCCTGCAAGATGATCCGACGGGGGTCGATCCCCGCCGCGAGCGCCACCTCCAGTTCACCGGCCGACCCGACCTGCACCGCGAGGCCCTCCTCGGCGACCCAGCGGGCCACGGTGCGCAGCATGAGCGCGGTGCCCGCGTAGACGATCTCGGTATCGGGGAAGAGCTTGCGGTAGGCCCGGCAGCGTTCGCGCACCTCGGTCTCGTCGAGCACGCGCACGGGGGTGCCGTACTGGTCGGCGATGTCGTGCAGCGCCACGCCGGCGAGGGTGATCCGGCCCTCGCCGTCGTAGTGGGTGTCGGTGGGCCAGACCGCGGGGTCGAGCCGGGGAACCGTACTCGCGCGCAGGGACGGGAAGATATCGAGCAACGTCACGGTGGTCTCCTCCAGGAGGACGCCCCCGCACTCGGACGGCGGGGCCGCTTCCAGGACTACGCCGTTCGCGGGCTGCTGAACTCGGTGTTTACGGGTCCTTGACCACCCGGCGACCGTTCCTGACGACTTGCTGACGGGGGCGTCAGCCGCCCAGCTTCTTGTAGAACGCACCCGCGATCGGCGCGGTGAACGAGCGCGGGCCGTAGTTGCCCGCGACGCTCATGCCCTTGCTGATCAAGCCGGGGACGATGCGCATCTTGTTGCGGGCCAGCGCGTCGATGGAGACCTTGGCGGTGTATTCGGAGGACACCCAGAGGAAATCGGGGACCATCTTGTCGACGATCGACTGGTCCTCGGGGGCAGGGGTCTCGGTGCGGACCGGGCCCGGGGCCAGCAGGGTGACGTGCACGCCGGTGCCCTTGAGCTCGCCGCGCAGCGACTCCGAGAAGGTGTTGGCGAACGCCTTGGACGCCGCGTAGGTCGCGTTGTTCGGGATCGGCATATTGCCCGCGGCCGAACCGCTGATCAGGATCCCACCCGCCTTGCGCTCGATCATGCCGGGCAGCACCGCCAGGGACAGGTCGTGCACGGCGGTGGCGTTGAGCTCCATCTGCATGCGCTCGTAGGCGAAGTCGAGCTCGGCGACCGGGCCGAAGGTCGCGATGCCCGCGTTGTTGCAGAGGACGGCGATATCGCGGACCGCGAGCTCGCTGACGAGGCCGGCCCGCTGGGTGCGATCGGCCAGGTCGACGGCGCGGACCTCGGCGGTGATGCCGTGGGCCAGGGTCAACCGCTGGGCCAGCTCGGTGAGGATCTCACCGCGGCGCGCGACCAGGATCAGCGAATAGCCGCGCCCGGCCAGTTCGGCGGCCAGCGCGGTGCCGATGCCGGAGGACGCGCCGGTGACGACGGCACGATTGTCTGCAGTGGGGGAGGGCAAGCTCACGAGGGGGAGCTTAAGGGATCGGCTCAGGCCGCGCGGTGCCCGCGTCGACGGGTGGCACCGCGGGAACACGGGCACCCGGCAATAGCATGAGTGGCGTTATGGCAACTGACTCGAGCCCGCAGGTGTTCGGCATGGGTGACGACCCGCTGGCCGAGCCGACGTGGCCCGCGCTCACCGAGGACGAGATCGCCCGCGCGATCGCCGCGACCTGGAACGGATCGGCGCCCGCGGAGATCGAATGGCGTGGTGCGCGACCGCTGTCGTCCACGGTGGGGGTGCGCTCGGCCGACGGTGCGCGGCTCGTCGTGAAGCGGATGCCGGTGCGATTGCGCGACGAGGTGGCGCTGGGCGAGGAACACCGGTTCATGGCGCATCTGCGTGACCGAGGGATTCCGGTGCCCGAAGCGCTTGCCGCCGTGGGTGACTGGGCGCAGCCGTCTCGCGCTGACGATCATCCTGCGCCGGAGTTCGTGTACGAGGTGCACCACGCGGGGGCGGGCCAGGACCGGTATCGCGCGGACTTCTCGTGGTCGCCCTATCGCGACGTCGACGATGCGGTGGGCGCGGGAGTGATGCTGGGGCGATTGCATCAGGCCGCAACGGGTTTCGACGCTCCCGCCCGACCAGCTCGACCGTTGCTGGCGAGCATGCACGGTGACGTGGTGAGCGCGTTCGAGTGGCACATCGCCCGCCGACCGGCCGTCGCTCGGTTCCTCGGGGAAAGAGACTGGCGCGCTGAGGTTCCCCGGTTTCGGGCCGAACTCACCGATGTCGAACCGCTGTGGACGCACGGGGATTGGCACGGAACCAACCTGCTGTGGGACCACCACGAGGTGACCTCGGTGATCGATTTCGGGCTGGCGGACCGGACGACGGCCGTCTTCGACCTCGCCACCGCCATCGAACGCACGGCGATCGACTGGGTGTCGCTGCGCGAGGGCGGACCCGCGCACGTCCGCGCGGACCAGATCGCCGCTCTGATCCAGGGATATCGATCGGTACGACCCTTGTCCACCGCCGAACAGACCCTGCTCCCAGACCTGCTCCCGCTGATCCACATCGGCTACGAACTCTCCGAGATCGACTACTTCCTCAGCGTCGCCCACGACCCACGCAACGCCGAAATCGCCTATCAAGACTGGCTTCTCGGACACCTCCGCTGGTACGAAACAGAAGAAGGCCACGAACTACGCGACGCAATACGCGACCTCGCTCTGCGCTGACCACACTCCCAGCCCCGCACGACCCGACCTCGAGGAGGGTCCGCCGCAAAGCGGCGAAGCGGCCCGGCCGCGAGTCAGCCACCGTTGCGTCCGCGGCGAAGCCGCCAGCAACGGTGGCTGACTCGCGGCCCTCAGGGGCCGCGCTCGAGCGCGTCAGCGCTCCAAAACTACATGCGTGCGGCCAGGCGGGTGCCCTGGTCGATCGCGCGCTTGGCGTCGAGCTCGGCGGCCAGGTCGGCGCCGCCGATGAGGTGCAGGTCGACCCCCGCTGCCCGCAGGGGTTCTTCGAGTTCGCGGACGGATTCCTGTCCGGCACAGACGATCACGTTGTCGACTTCGATCACGCGGGGGTTCTCGTGCTTCTCGCCGAAGCTGATGTGCAGGCCCGCGTCGTCGATGCGGTCGTAATTCACGCCGCCGACGTGCTCGACGCCCTTGGCCTTGAGAGCCGCGCGGTGTACCCACCCGGAGGTCTTGCCGAGGTCCTTGCCGAACGGGGTCGACTTGCGTTGCAGCAGAACCACATCGCGGGCCGCGGGGGAGGGCTTGGGCTTCTTGAGCTGGCCGGGAACCTGCTCGTTCTCGGAGTCGACGCCCCACTCCTCCTTCCACTCGTCGAGCTTGAGTGTGGGATGTCCTTCGACAGTGAGGTATTCGCTCACGTCGTAACCGATACCGCCCGCACCGATCACCGCGACCTTCTTGCCGACCGGCTTCTCCTCCTTCACCAGTTCGGCGTAGGACAGCACCATCGGGTGGTCGATGCCGGGGATATTGGGGATGCGCGGGCGCACACCGGTCGCCAGGATCACCGCGTCGTACTCGCCCGCGATCAATTCTTCAGCGCTGACCCGCTTTTCGAGATGCAGGGTGACACCGGTGAGGTCGATCTTGCGGCGGAAGTAGCGGATCGACTCGTCGAACTCCTCCTTGCCGGGGATGCGGCGGGCGATGTCGAACTGGCCGCCGATCTTGTCGTCGGCCTCGAACAGGTCGACGTGGTGGCCACGCTCGGCCAGACTCACCGCCGCCGACAGACCGGCCGGACCCGCGCCGACGACGGCGACCCGCTTGGCCCGGCGAGTCGGCAGCAGGTTGAGGGTGGTCTCGCTGCCCGCACGCGGGTTGACCAGGCACGACACCTTCTTGTTGCCGAAGGCGTGGTCGAGGCAGGCCTGATTGCAGGCGATGCAGGTGTTGATCTCGTCGGCGCGGTCGCCCTTGGCCTTGTTGGCCCATTCGGGATCGGCCAGCAGTGGGCGGGCCAGTGAGATCAGCGCCGCGTCGCCGCGGGTGAGGATCTCCTCGGCGATCTCGGGCATATTGATGCGGTTCGACGCGCAGACCGGGATGTTCACCTTGCGCGCGATCTTCGCGGTGAACTCGACGAACGCCGCGCGCGGCACCGAGGTGACGATGGTGGGCACCCGCGCCTCGTGCCAACCGATATCGGTATTGAGGATATCGACGCCGACGGCCTCCAATTCCTGTGCCAGAGCGACGATCTCGTCGAAGGTCTGGCCCTTTTCCACGAGTTCGGCCATCGACAACCGGAACACGATGATGAAATCGGGACCCACCTCGGCCCGGATGCGCCGGGCGATCTCGACGGGCAGCCGACGCCGATTCTCCGGCGAGCCGCCCCACTTGTCGGTGCGTTTGTTCACCCGTGGCGCGAGGAACTGGTTGAGGAAGTAGCCCTCACCGCCCATGATCTCGCAGCCGTCGTATCCGGCGAACTTGGCCAGGCCCGCGCAGCGCGCGTAGTCGTCGATGGTGCTTTCCACGCCCTTCGACGACAGCGCCCTCGGCTTGAACGGGTTGATCGCGGACTTGATCGCCGAAGCCGAAACGCTGGTCGGCATATAGGAATAGCGCCCCGCGTGCAGAATTTGGATGGCGATCTTGCCGCCCTCGGCGTGTACCGCCTTGGTGATCGTGCGATGCCGGTAGGCCTCGGTCTTGTTGGTGAGCTTGCCGCCCAGCGGTAGCAGCCAACCGGTGCGGTTGGGGGCGTAGCCGCCGGTGATGATCAGGCCGACGCCGCCGCGGGCACGTTCGGCGAAGTAGGCGGCGAGCTTGTTGGTGTCCCAGGCGCGGTCTTCCAGACCGGTGTGCATGGAGCCCATGACCACGCGGTTGCGCAGCGTGGTGTGGCCGAGATCGAGTGGCTCGAACAGATGGGGATAGGCAGTCATGGGCGGTCGTCACCTTTTCGCGGTCGCAGGGCCTGCAGTACTTCGTCGCACCATTCGAGGTAGCCGGACTCCGCGCGGATGCCCGCGCGAAGCACCAGATACTGGTGCAGAGCGGTGCCGGAGAGCTGGTCCGGCACCGGGAAGAATTTCTTTTCGCTGAGGCGGTACTCGTCGAGGCGCTGGGCGTGCTGGCCACGATGGCGCTCCACCTCGGCGCAGATCGCATCGATGTCGCCGTACGCGGCCGCGCGGATCTTCACGCCGAGTTCGTCGCGGGCGGGGGTGGCGTCGGTGGGCTCGGCGAGCCAGCGGGCTATCTCGGCCTGACCGGCCGGAGCCACCGAGTACACCTTCTTGTCGGGTTTTCCCTGCTGGTTCACCGATTCGACGGTGACCCAGCCGGAGGACTCCATCCGCTTGAGAACCCGGTATATCTGCTGGTGGGTGGCACTCCAGAAGTAGCCGATCGACTTGTCGAATCGGCGTGCGAGCTCATACCCCGAGCCGGCCCGCTCGGTGAGCGAGACCAGTAGCGCGTGCTCCAGTGCCATGGCACGAGAGTATCCGGAACGCTGGGTACTATGCAACCAGGTTCATATGAGTTGACGGCGCCGATGCGGTAAACGGCGTGGGGCCGTCGAAACACGGGTGCACGCGTTATGGGCCGCGTGGTTGTTCGTTCGCCGTTACTCTTCGGCCTATGACCGAGGTGAACGCGGCCGAGACCGTCGGCGAGGCGGCCGGACGCGGGCAGGTATTGGCGTGGGGGCTGTGGGACTGGGGGTCGTCGGCATTCCAGGCCGTGACGCTGACCTTCGTGTTCTCGGTGTATCTCACCGACAAGGTGGGCAAGGATCTGCCGGGTACGACACCGGCGAGTGCGTGGCTGGGCTGGGCGCTGGCGGGGGCCGGTTTGGTCGTCGCGCTGACGGCGCCGGTCTGCGGGCAGTACTTCGACGCGGTCGGCTCGCGTAAACGGGCCTTGGCGACCTTGACGGCGTTGACGGTCGGCGCGATGTCGCTGATGTTCTTCGTCCGCGACGACTACGACGATCTCTGGCTCGGTCTGGCGCTGCTCGCGTTCGCCTCGGCCACCTTCGAGCTCGCCGGCGTGCCCTACAACGCGATGATGCGGCAGGTGTCGACTCCGGCCACGGTCGGCCGGGTCTCCGGATTCGGCTGGGCGATGGGCTATTTCGGCGGCATCGTGCTGCTGCTGATCTGCTACGTGGGATTCCTCGCCGGTGACGGTGACACCCGCGGATTGCTCGCGATGCCCACCGATCAGGGACTCAATGTCCGGCTCGTCATCGTGCTCGCGGCGGTGTGGTTCACCGTGTTCGCGCTGCCGGTGTTGTTCGCGGTGCCCGAGATGCCGCGCACCGGCGCCGACCCGGGGGCGGCGAAGGTCGGCTTCCTCGGTTCCTACCGGGTGCTGTGGCGTGACGTGCGGGAACTGTGGGTCCAGGATCGGCACACGGTGTACTTCCTGCTGGCCAGTGCGGTGTTCCGGGACGGGCTGGCGGGCGTGTTCACCTTCGGTGGGGTGCTCGCGGTGACGGTGTACGGGTTCGCCGACGCCGATGTGCTGCTGTTCGGGATCGCCGCGAATGTCGTGGCCGGGCTGGCCGCCGTGGTGGCCGGACGGTTCGACGACCGGATCGGGCCCAAGCGGGTGATCGTGTCGTCGCTGGTCGGGATGCTCGTCTGCGGCGTCGCGCTGCTGCTGGTGTCGGGCTCGACGATGTTCTGGATCTTCGGGCTCGCGCTCACCGTGTTCGTCGGTCCCGCGCAGGCCTCGGCTCGGTCGTTCCTGGCGCGCCTGGCGCCGCCGGGACGGGAGGGTCAGTTGTTCGGCCTGTACACCACCACCGGTCGGGCCGTGTCGTTCCTGGCGCCCGCCCTGTTCGGCGTTTTCGTCTCCGTCTTCCACAGCGACCGCGCCGGAATCGCCGGACTACTGGTCGTGCTGGCGGTGGGCCTGCTGGTCCTGCTCCCGGTACACGCGCCGTCGCGCGCGGTTTCCGCCGATATGTGACGTATCACGGGCGGGATGCCGCCGAGTTGTGTGAACGCCCGTGCTCCGAGTTCAGTCCGCGTTTTTGGGTACCCAACCTGAGATGCCCAACGCGATCAGGCGCATCTGCATGACGGTGCGTTCCACGATCGCCGATTCCTCCCGGGAGGTGGACGCGACGAAAGCGGCAATACCGTCGGTAACAGTGGTAACGAGCAGATCCGCGGCGATCTCCAGCTCGGTGGTGCTCCACGAATCCAGCGCACGCAGGCGAGAGAGATCGGCGACGATCTCACGCACGATCAGCTGCATCTCCATCGCGATCGCCTGACGCAGTGGGGCAGGCCCACCGTGACGCTCGCGAATGAGGAAACCGAACAGTGCGCGTTTGACGCGTACCTGCTCGAAGACGAAGCGGACCGTATCGGCCAGATGGGCGTCGGGCTTGCGCCTGACCTCGCGCAATGCCAAGCGCAATGCGGTGACACCCTCATCGACGATCGTCGCGCCCAGGTCGTCGAGCGAGGCGAAGTGGCGGTAGAAGGCCGTCGGCACGATGCCGGCAGAACGGGCGATCTCACGCAGGCTCAATGCCGCGAATCCGCGCTCCGAGGCCAAGGCCAAGGTGCCGTCGAGGAGGGCTGCCCGGGTATGCGCTTTGCGCTCGTTGCGGGTTCCTGCCTGCTCAGTCACATCGGTGAGCATACATCCGTTCACCATAGCGGCCTTTGTCATTATGTTGTCCGCCTCACATTATTGCCGGTTGACAGTGGCCCGGGGTCATCGGGCACACTGGTGAGTGTACAGACGTGCACTGAAATTTGAAGCGCACGTCGAAGGACTTCTCAAAGGGGCAACGCGACATGGTGGGACTGATCGACCTGGTGCAGACGTTGACGACGCCGCATCCGCTGGACCGGTACCTGGAACTCGTCAATCCCGGGCTCACCGCCCGGGAGCTGCGCGCCGAAGTCACCCATGTCTCGCACGCGGTGCCGGGCTCGGTGACCCTCACCCTGCGCGCCTCGCGGCAGTGGCGCGGCCATGCCGCCGGGCAGTACGTGCAGATCGGCGTCTCGATCAACGGCGTGCGCCACACCCGCTGCTACTCGCCGATCGACCCCGAGAGCCGGGGCGAGCGCTACCTGCAGCTCACCGTCAAGGCGCACCCGGGCGGGCTGGTGTCGAACTACCTGCACGCCAATGCCAAGCCCGGGATGGTCGTCGACCTGGCGCCCGCCTCCGGTGTTTTCCACCTACCGCAGCAGCGGCCCGACAAGCTGCTGCTGGTCAGCGGCGGCAGCGGCATCACGCCGGTACTGTCGATGTTGCGGACCCTCGACGCCGAGGGTTACACCGGGCAGGTCACCTTCCTGCACTACGCCCGTCAGCCCGAGATGGTGCCGCATCGGGCCGAGCTGTCCTCGATCGCGCAGCGTCGCGCCAACTTCCGTATCGAGTACCGCTACCCGGTGGAGCCGGGCACGGTGATCGACGGTGAGACCTCCACCGGCAGTGGATTCTTCGACTACGAGGAGCTCGAGCGGGTCGCACCCTGGTACGCCGACGCGCAGACCTTCGTGTGCGGGCCGCCGCCGCTGATGCGGGCGGTCAAGACGATCTTCGAAGCCGAGGGTCTCGAAGATCGGGTGCTCAGTGAGGAATTCACGCTCACCACGGTCCCGACCGATCCGTCCGAGGCCACCGGCACCGTCACCTTCTCCGGCAGCGACGTCGCCGCCGACAACACCGGAGCAACGCTGCTCGAGCAGGCCGAAGCATCCGGCCTGACCCCGGAATACGGCTGCCGCATGGGGATCTGCTTCTCCTGCACCGCGACCAAGGTCTCCGGCTGCACCCGCAACGTCCGTACCGGCGAGCTCGACGCCGACCCCGACAAGCCTATCCAGATCTGCATCAACGCCCCTGTCGGCGACGTCGACATCGCGCTCTAGCCAACCGATTACCCAGAACCAACAAGGGGAGATACAGCCATGACGATCCTCACCGAAGGCAAAGACGGTCCGGTCATCCTGAGCCCGGATCAGGTCGAAGAACTCGGCGCCGCGCTCGACGCGCTGCGCGCCCGCGTCGTGGACGACCTCGGCGAACGCGACCGTGACTACATCTACAACATCATCAAGACCCAGCGTGGCTTCGAGATCGCCGGCCGCGGTCTGATGTACCTGGGCTTCCTGCCGCCGTTCTGGCTGGCCGGCGTCGCCGCGCTCGGTGTGTCGAAGATCCTCGACAACATGGAGATCGGCCACAACGTCATGCACGGCCAGTACGACTGGATGCGTGAGCGCGGTATCAACTCCCGCGAATTCGACTGGGACACGGTCTGCCCGGCCGACCAGTGGAAGCACTCGCACAACTACATGCACCACACCTACACGAACATCGTCGATATGGACCGCGACATCGGTTACGGCGTCCTGCGGATCGACGAGGCGCAGAAGTGGAACCCCTACTACCTGGGCAACCCGCTCTACGCGTTCCTGCTGATGACCTTCTTCGAGTGGGGCGTGATGCTGCACGACCTCGAGGCCGACAACATCATCAAGGGCAAGCGCAAGTGGTCCGACATCAAGCCACTGCTCAAGGGGCAGGGCAAGAAGGCGGGCAAGCAGGTTCTCAAGGACTACGTGATGTTCCCGGCGCTGACCGGCCCGCTGTTCGTCTCCACCCTGGCGGGCAACGCGGCGGCCAACCTGGTGCGCAATGTGTGGACCTACTCGATCATCTTCTGCGGGCACTTCCCCTCGGGCGTGCAGACGTTCTCCAAGGAGGAGACCGAGGTCGAGACCCGCGGTGAGTGGTACGTGCGCCAGATGCTCGGCTCGGCCAACATCAACGGCTCGCGGCTGTTCCACATCATGTCGGGCAACCTCTCGCACCAGATCGAGCACCACCTGTTCCCCGATATCCCGGCCAACCGGTACCCGGAGATCGCGCCCGAGGTGAAGGCGCTGGCCGAGAAGTACGGCCTGCCCTACAACACCGGCCGTTTCTCCAAGCAGATCGGCTCGGTCTGGGCCAAGATCTTCAAGCTCGCGCTGCCCGATCGTTTCACGAAGAGTGACCCCAAGCCCGGTGTTATCGTTATGCGAAATCAGCCGGAAACCTCCACGGTGAGCGGGTAAATGGTCGGGAAATTCGAAAGCAACAAGGATCTGGTCCAGGAATTGACGGCTTCCGGTGCGCAGCGAGTCGGCAAAATCGCCTCGCTGATCACCGGGACCGTCGCCGAGGTCGCTCGTGAGATCGGTGAGTTCCTCACCGATGCGATCGAGATGCGCGAAGCCGCGGCAGCCGCTCGTCGAGATGCCGAGCGGGATGCGGCTTTCGTGGACACCGAGACCGAGTTCGTCGACCTCGACGCTCCGGTAGCGGATGACTTCGGCGCGCGGGCCGCGTTCGCGGAGCCGGTCGTGGGCGACAAAGCCCCGGCCGACGACGACAAAGCCCCGGCTACGGACAACAAGGCCCCGGTGACGGGCGAGCAGGCCTGATCCTCACCACACCGGCAACCGCCTGCGGTGCTCGGTGACATCGGTGATCAGATCTCGATAGCCGTCGGTCAGTTCCGCAAGACGACACCATTGCAGATGGGTGCGAGCCTCCCGCTGCCGTGGTGTCGTCTTCGTTGGTGCCGGTCCGGCCATGGCCTGCTGGGCGGCGATCCATTTCGCGGCCATCCGATCGATCACCGCGCCGAGGGTCTCGGTGTGCAGCGAGGCGCCGACGCGGTGTTCGACATGGGTGGCGACCCACTCGTCGATGTGGGCGATCAGCGCGATGCGGTCGTTGTCGATGTCGTCGACGAGGCGTCCGTATGCCGCGCCGGTGCTGCTCGACGCGGCGGGGTCGCGTGCCTGCTCCAGGGCTCGGCGGCGGCGATCGTGGCAGCTCGCCAGGTCGCGGGCGGCGTCGAGAACGCGGTGTCGCGTCGGGTCGGGGTGGTCGGTTCCGAGGAAAGCCCGCAACAGTGCCGAGGGTGTCGGTAACTGTGCGGCGTCCAGACGGTGGCCGTGATCGATCGGCATGGTGGCTGCCCCTGACAACGCTGTGTACATGGATACGCCAGGGCCGAGGAGGCGGTGTCGGCGTGCGCTCCCCGGCACCGGCGTAGCCCCGCCCGGACGCCGACAAAAGTCCGCGACGCTGCGGGTGGAGAAGACGGCCCGGGGAAAATCGGGACTCTCCCAGGAAAGCGCGATCCGGCGGCGACGCGCAATAGCACGGTGGACAAACCCGGTTGTCGGCAGAAATTGTTATCCACCATTACGGCCGGGTCTCCCGGTGAGTACTCCCCGATAACCCCGGGGCACATTTCCGGCAATCATTTCGGCGCCGAATGCACTAACCTCGATAATTGTGCCCGCCTACGTGTCCTCGCCTGAGCTGACCTTCGGGTTCCTGTTCGCCCTGGAAGCCCCGGAGCGCATCGCCGATGTCGTGCGCGGCCTCATGGAACGTCGTGCGGTGTCGGTGTTCCGGCTCGCTCGCCTGTCCGACGACGACGGTCCACCCGAGCGCTACGTCGTGAACTGGGCGGCCATCCCGCAGATTTCGATCACCACCGGAGCCCCCGCCGACGAGGAACTGCGCGCGCAGCGAATCATGCTGGTCAATGCCTTCCTGGGGGAGGGCGGCGAGGTGAGCATGTACGCGGGAAACCCGGACGGGCCGAGCTGAATTCAGCGGGTCGACTCGTAGATCCGGCGGACCACGTCCTCTATATCGGGTTCCTCGATCGACAGATCGCGCACCTGCGCCCGGTCCGACACCGCCGCCAGTAAAGCCGCCGCGGTGGTCTTCTCGGCGTCGAAGGCCAGGCGCTGGCGCATGCCGCCCGCCTCGCTGGAGAGCAACTGGGCCCCGCACGGCAGATCATCGAGATCCGGTGTGGGAGCGGCCAGGTCGACCACCAGTACCCGGCGCGCGCCGACGGTGGCACCGAGCCCGGTCAGTGAACCGTCGTACACCAACCTGCCGTAATCGACGACGAGCACCCGATCACAGAGTCGTTCGATATCGCCCATATCGTGGGTGGTGAGCAGCAGCGTGGTGCCGCGCTCGATCCGTTCGGCGCGCAGGAACTCACGTAATCGCTGTTTGGACAGCACGTCAAGGCCGATCGTCGGCTCGTCGAGGATCACCAGCTCGGGCGAATGCAACAGTGCGGCCGCCACTTCCGCGCGCATCCGCTGACCGAGCGAGAGCTGGCGGACCGGGGTGTCGAGGGTGTCGGCCATTTCCAGCTGTTCCACCAGTTCGTGGGTTCGCTTGTCGGCGATATCGGGATCGAGGCGGTGGATCGCCGCCAGGATCGAAAACGACTCGTGCAGCGGCAGATCCCACCACAGTTGCGAACGCTGCCCGAACACGACCCCGATGCGCGAGGCGAGTTCCTTTCGCTGACGCACCGGCTCCAGGCCGCAGGTGCGCACGGTTCCGGTGGTCGGCACGAGGATGCCGGTGAGCATCTTGATGGTCGTCGACTTGCCCGCGCCGTTGGCGCCGATATAGCCGACCGCCGAGCCGCGTTCGATCCGGAAACTCATGCGGTCGACAGCGGTGATGGTGTCGCGATGTCGGCGCCAGCGCCGGCCGTTCTTGCGGTAGACGGTGAATTGCCGGGTGAGGTCATCGATGTCGATGATCGGTTCCTGGTTCTCGTGCTCGTCCATCATCTATCCCCCTCCTCCCTGATAGTGCCTCGTACCGATCCGCCATGCCGCCGATGCGAGCAGCCACACCCACGCCGCGGCGAGTGGCGTGAGCCACGCCGACCACGCGGGCAGCAGCGGCGGCCCCGGCAGTCCGAGTAGGGCGATGGTCGGCACGTACGCCGTGAACGCGACGGGAATCGCGAACCCGAACAACAGTTTCAGCGGTGTCGGGAACACAGAGGCCGGCTGCATCGCGGCGAACGAACCGCCGTAGGTGAAGCTGTTGGTGAGCTCGGCACCGTCTATCAGGAAGAACTGTAGTCCGGCTGCGCATACGAAAAGGCCACAGAACAGCGCAATTCCACTCAGCAGGGTGATCACGATCAAGGTAACCGGGGCGATGCCCCAGTCGATATCGTTGCGCCACAGCCCGATCCCGAGCACGATCACCGCGACCGCGGCCCGCGCGAGTCTGCGTAACGAGATGTCGCTGGTCACCAGCTGCAACAGAAGTGGTTGCGGGCGAAGGTGATACGCGTCGAGGGTGCCCATCCGGATCATCGACGGCAGCGAGTCCAAGTGCCCGACCGCGACCTGGGCCAGCGCGAACGAGGTGTTGGACAACCCGAACAGCAGCAGCGCCGCGTCGACATCGAGGCCGCCGAGGGTGCCGACATTGTGGAAGATCACCCACACCTCACCGAACTCCACCAGCCCGATCAGGAAGGCGCTGAACACCTCGGTGGCGAACGAGAGTCGGTACACCTGCTGGGCTTTCACACGCGAACGCAATACTGCGAGATAGGGCGTGAACCAGGTCCCGGCAACAACGCGCGCGGAATCGGGTTCAGCCACCCTGTACCTCCAGCCTGCGTTGTCCCGCCCGCAGCAACACCCTGCCGAGCAGTCCGATCGCCAGCACCCAGAAGCCTTGTATCGCAACGATGATCAGGGCCTCCGACCCAGCGGCCCGCCCTGACAGGGTATCGATCGGGGCCTGCAGGATGGAGGGAAACGGCGTAGACATGGCTACGACACGCAGCCAGTCGGGGAACATGTGCACCGGGACGAAAAGCCCGGCAAGGAACGTTCCGACGATCTGATACAGCACCCGGATGCCGCGGATCTCGACCACCCAGAACCCGATCAGCGCCACCGCGAACAGACAGAGGAACGACAACGCCACCGCCAGCAGCACACTGATCAGGCCGAGTACGTAGGCCACCGGCGTGCTCGGCATCGACAGGCCGAAGGTGGCAGCGCCGATGACGATGCTCGGCACCCCACGCGGCAGGATCGTGCAGGCGGCGCGGCCCATATCGGTGGCCAGATAGCCGAGTTGCACATCGATCGGGCGCAGGAAATCGATCGCCACGTCACCGGACTTGATCCGGTCGACCAGGTCGATCTGCGGTCCCATGAACTGGGTGGCGCCCAACAGCGCCTGCGACAACCACACATAGGCGCCGATGGTTCCCTCGTCGTACCCGCCGAAATCACCGGCGGCCCGCACCGCCGCGACCATCACGGCCGCACGAACGAATCCGAACACACAGTTGGTGAACAGCCCGGCGAACATCGCCAGCTTGTATTGCGCCTGTCGCTTGAACCCCGCCCGCGCCAGCGTCCAATACACCCGGAAAGCCCCAGGCTTGCGACGACGCCGCACTGCGAAAGCAAGCCCACCATCCCCCACCACATTGCCCCGCACAATCAGTCAACTCTAGGCCGATCGCCACCAGTCAGGACGAAAACGGCACGGATCGCTGGCGCTCGCCGCGCGCGGGGCTATCGGGACAAGCTCAGTCCTTGGGGAAGCCCGTCGCGAACAAGATCGCGATGGCGACCGAGCTGACCACGGAGATGGCAAGGATGATCCACATGGGGCGAAAGATTACCCGGCCCCGGACCCTGTCCCGGCATCGCACCTCCGTGGTCGGCATCGGCGCAGGTCACAACGATATGTAAGGCAGGCGACGACCAGCTATTCGTCGACCACGGTGATCGTGGCCTCGTTGGGATCGACCTCCGGGTCGGAGGGATTCGCGTCGGACTTCACCGTGATGCGCGACTTGTCGACGCCGGCACCTTCGAGCGCGGCCGCGATGTTGTCACCGCGGGCTTCGGCCAGGGTCTTGGCCGAGGCGACATTCGAATCCTGGGCGTAGGTCGTGATCTGGATCTCGGTGTCGTTGCCCTGCAACGGCAGCGCTACCGCTTTGAGGGTCGTGACGGCGACAGTGCTGAGGTCGGAACTGCCCTCGGCGAAGGTGATCGGTGCGGCGGACAAGACCGTGTTGATCGCGTCTTGCACCGCTTGTTGCGCGGTGGCGCGCACGGAGCTCACGACCGAGGACGCGGTCGAGGCGACGCTGCTGCGCATCGCGTTGGTGTCGGTGGTCGTCGAGGTGACTGTCGAGGTGACCGCCGGGGCTGATGTGTCATCGTCGGAGCTGCACGCCGCGGTCATCAACACGACCACCGCGATCGATGCGATCCCACAGATGCTGTTTCTGACGTTCATGGATTCTCCTCGTCTGTTGAACGGCGGACAAATGGGTCTTGCGTGCGTGGTGCTTCGATCAGCCGCCCGGAGCACGCGGCTGCGAACTCGTTGGAGCGGATCCGACTTGGGGATGCCGGGGGATCCGCCCGGTGCCGAACAGTGCCGCGATGGCGAGAAGGGCGGTCAGGGAGAAGGCGACTCGCAGCGCGTCCAGTCGGGCCTGCTCGTTGACCTCGAGGATCTCGGTGGCCTGCGGCTCAGGGACTGCGTTGCCTTGCAACGCCTCTCGCAGTTGGGTGTCGGACAGGAAAGGGACGCCCGCGGCCAATTCGATGGTGGCCTGTTGTTTCACCGAGGTCGGCACATCGGGGTCGTCGTTGATCCCGGCGATGACCGAGGTACTCAGCGTCGCGATGAGTACCGATCCCACCAACGCCGTGCCCAGCGACGCACCGAGATTGGACGCCGTGTTCTGCAACCCGCCCACCTCGGCGCTCTGCTCGTTCGGCACGGCCGACACGGTGACCGCGCCGAGCTGGGATGCCAAGGCTCCCAATCCCACTCCCATCAACAACATGGGGATGGCGACCACACTCGCGTCGGCGCCGGGATCCATGCCCGCCACGAGGAAGAGGATGCCGACGATCATGGCGGCCATTCCGGCCCGGACGACGCGGCGAGGGTTGGCGCGCGGCCAGATCTTCGGTATTCCGACTGCCGACAGCAGCAAGGCCACCGACAGCGGAACCAGGCGAATTCCGGTCTGCAAAGCGTCGAGTTCCAGGACAATGGTCAAGAACAGCGGGACGGTGAAGAACACCCCGGCTTGCACGGTGTACTGGCCGAGAAACATCGTGAGCCCGCCGGTGAGCTGCCGATTGCGGAACAGCGCGGGGTCGACCAACGGCTCGCCACCGGTATCGGCGAGGTGGTTCTGCCAGCGCGCGAAGACATAGAGCAGCAGCATTCCGCCCAGCAGCAGCCACACGACCGGCGAGAGCCCGGCGATATCGGCGCCGCCTGGTTTGGGTTGGACCCAACCCCACTCACTCGAACGCAGCACGCCGTAGACGATCATGCCGAGACTGAGTACGGAGAGCACGGAACCGATCAGGTCGATCCGGACCTTCGCCGGCGCGACGTCGTTGATCCGGCGCAATGCGAAAAGGATGATCACGACTAGGACCGACTCGCCGGCGAACACATACCGCCAGGACGCGAACGTGGTCACCGCGCCACCGATCAGCGGCCCCGCGGCGACGGCCATCGCACCGGCCGCCGCGACCAGGCCGTAGGCGGCGCTGCGGCGCTCGGGCGGAAAGTTGCCCGCGACCAGGGCGACGATCGCGGGCATGATCAGGGCGGCGCCAATGCCTTCGAGCAGTGACCAGCCCAGCAGCAACACGGGCAGGCTAGGCGCCAACGAGGTGGTCAGCGAACCCGCCCCGTAGATGACCAGACCGATCGCGAACGCTCGACGCCGACCGATGATGGTGCCCACCTTGCCGCCGGTGATCATCAAGGTCGCCATGACGAGTGTGTACAGGGTCATGGCCGTCTGGATGCCGGTGATGGTGGTGTCGAGGTCCTCGGCGACCTGCGCCATCGACACGTTCATCACCGAGGTGTCCAGCGTCATCAGGAACTGACCGGACGCCAGCACCAGCAGCACCACCCCGGATCCGGCGGCCACCGCACGCGACGGGCCGCTCGAACTCATGGGCCAGGGCTCTCGGGCATCGGGCCTCGCTTCTGTGACCAGAGGGACGAAACTCAGATTCACACACCGACAGCTGGCGCGGCTCACCCGAAAAGGGTGAGTCGGCAGAACCCGACGTCAACGCCTCGCTATTTCATAGCTATTCCGCAGCGGTCCGGCCGGAGGTAGATTCGATGTGCGGCGGAGGCCGAATTTCTTCTGTGTGGTCGGAGCCGCGACGGCATCGAACAGCCGTCAGGTGAACGATGTCCGAACCACACTGCGAGGTGCACTATCCGATGACACCGGATCAACTCATGGAAGAGGCCTGCAGACTGGCCAAAGAGTCTGTCGACAACAATTGGGGCGGACCGTTCGGCGCCGTCATCGCGAAGGACGGAGTGATCGTCGCGCGAGGGCAGAATCGAGTGCTACTCACCGGTGACGCCACCGCGCATGCCGAGATCGAAACCATCCGCAAGGCTGCCCTGGTCCTCAACGACGAGGCCCCGACCATTGCCAAGGAGTACCAGAACGACGCGACGCTCGAATTGGTCCCGCGACCCGAGGGCTCGGCCGACAAGGTTCCCGAACGCGCGAAAATGTTGATGGGGATGGAGATATTCATCAGCGGCGCACCCTGTCCCATGTGCATGAGTGCCATCTATTGGGCGCGACTCGATGCCGTGCATTTCGCGAGCGATCTGGCCGACACCAGCGAAATCGGCTTCGACGACGCGTACCAATACGAGGACTTCACGAGGCCGCTGTCCGAGCGGTCCGTGAAAATCGAGCAGTTCCGCAGGGATCTGGGCGCCGAAGCGTACAAGACCTGGGCCGAAAAACCCGATAAGCACCCGTACTGACATGTCGGCGTCGAAAGCGCTGCCGCCGAGGCCCGCCTCGGCGACGGTGGTTATCACTCAGCAGCCTCGAGTCGGCCGCGAGGGCGAGTTCCGACGGTGGCAGGCCGAGGTCAACGACGCCGCGGCGGCCTTCCCGGGATTCCTCGGCGCCGAGGTGACGCCACCGGGTGACGCCGAGTCCGATTGGTCGGTGGTGTATCGGTTCGACAGCATCGTCGACCTCGAGCGCTGGCTCGCCAGCGATACGCGCGACGAACTCATCGCGAGGGGAACGGCGCTGTTCGAGCAGCCGTCTACGCAGCATGTGCTGGTCGACGAGCCGGACGAAGAGGTGGTGACTGTCGTCGTCTCGCATCCCGTGGCGCCCGAACGCGAGACGGAGTTCATCGCCTGGCAGGAACGCGTGACCGAGGTCGAGCGGACCTTTCGAGGCTTTCGCGGATCCGGGCTGCATCGGCCGATTCCCGGTGTCCAGAGTGACTGGACGATCATCTATTCCTTCGCCTCGGCCGAGCATCTCGACCATTGGCTCGAATCGCCCCAGCGCAAGGCGCTGCTCGAGGAAGCGCCGGACTTCAGCGAGTTCGAGGTGCACCGCATCGCCAACCCCTACGGGTCCTGGTTTCCGCCGAGCCGGACCGGCGAGGAAGGCGGTCCCGCGGCGTGGAAGACGGCACTGTCGGTGCTGGTAGGGCTGTACCCGACGGTCGTGATCCTGACCGTGGCCATCGCCGAGATCTGGCCGGGCGCACAGCTGTGGATCAGCCTGTTGGTCGGGAACATCCTGTCGGTCAGCCTGCTGACCTGGGTGGTGATGCCGATCGTCACCCGCGCGCTGGGATTCTGGATGCGATCGGACCCACGCCCCGACCCCCGCACCGACCTGGTCGGACTCGCCTGTTCGGTGGGTTTCCTGACCTTCGCCGCGATCTTCTTCTACTTGGTGACGAGGGTGTTCTGGACGCTCCCGTGAGGTCACCGATGTGAGAGTTCCTGGCTGGTAGAGCGTCGCGCTCGGAACCAGCTGCGGCCCTGACCGCATGTTCATGCAGGTCAGGGCCGCTTTGCGCCCCCGGCAGGAATCGAACCTGCGACCTAGGGATTAGAAGGCCCTTGCTCTATCCAACTGAGCTACGGAGGCAGTCGCATCCACCTTGGCCGAAGTCGGCCATGCTGTCCAGCTCGAAAAGTATAGCGACTGACCGGATCGTCGAGCGGGGGCTCGGGTGTGACGCCCCATGAGGGCGTGGCCGGGCACACCGAACTACCCTCGTTGTCATGTCGTTATCGCAGGACTCCTCCGCGGGACCCGCCGTCGACGGCGGACCACCGGCGGAATCGGGTCCGGCGGCGTCGTTCGGTCTGCTCAGTGTCGTGGCCGGGTGTATCGCCGCGGTGGTCGCGGCCATGGTGGTCGGATTGTCGGCGGCGCATGCGCTCAGCCTGCTCGGTATACCCGATCCGGGGGCGTTGACAACATATGGCTTGCCCGCGTTGCGCGCGGTGGCCGATCTGGCTGCCGCGGTGACCGTCGGGTCCCTGTTGTTCGCGGCGTTTCTGCTGCCCCCGCGGGACGGGGGTTTGCTCGACGTCGGCGGATATCGGGCGGTTCGGCGGGCCTCGGACGCCGCGCTGGTGTGGGCCGCGAGTGCTGCGCTGCTGGTGCCGTTGACGGTGTCGGATACGACCGGTCAGCCGGTGAGCGCCCTCTGGCGCCCCGAAGTGTTGTGGCCGGTGATCACACAGGTCGAGGTGGCGGGCGCCTGGCGGACAACGGTGTTGTTCGCGCTGATCGTGGCGATCGGCTGCCGCTGCGCGCTGCGGTGGGGCTGGACGCCGGTGCTGCTGGTCGGTGCGTTCGTGACCATGATGCCGCTGGCGCTGACCGGGCATTCGTCCTCCGGTGGGTCCCACGATGTGGCGACCAATTCGCTGATCCTGCACATGGTGTCGGCCTCGGTCTGGGTGGGCGGCCTGGTCGCGGTCCTGGCGCACGCGATGCGCGGCGGCGCGAATACCGATATCGCCGCCCGGCGATTCTCGGTGGCCGCGACCATCTCGATCGTGGTGATCGGCATCAGCGGCGTGGTCAACGCCTGGGTGCGAGTGCCGGTGTCGGACCTGTTCACCACCACCTACGGCAGGCTGGTCCTCGCGAAAGCGGCCGCGCTGTTGGTGCTCGGCGCCATCGGCTACCTGCAGCGCCGGGCCTCGCTGCCCGCGCTGGCCGCCGACCCGCGCGACCGCGGCGCGCTCATCCGTTTCGCGGGCGTGGAGATGCTGATCTTCGCCGCGACCATCGGGCTGGCCGTCGGCCTCGGCCGAACTCCGCCGCCGCCACCGACCACGGTGCCGACGCCGGTCGAAGTGGAACTGGGCTACAACCTCGCGGGCCCGCCCACGGTGAGTCGTTTGCTGTTCGACTGGCGCTTCGACCTGATCTTCGGAACCTTGGCGATCGTGCTCGCCGCGCTCTATCTGCTCGGCGTCCATCGGCTGCGCAAGCGCGGGGACGCCTGGCCGGTCGGACGCACCATCGCCTGGTGCAGCGGCTGCCTGGTGCTGCTGCTGGCCACCTCGTCGGGGGTCGGGCGCTACGCACCGGCGAGGTTCAGCGTGCACATGGGCGCGCATATGGCGCTGTCGATGCTCGGACCGATCCTGCTCGCCCTCGGTGGCGCGGTGACCTTGGCATTGCGCGCGCTCCCACCCGCCGGACGCGGCGGTGTGCCCGGCCCGCGCGAGTGGATTCTGGCGGCCGTGCACAACCCGGTCTCGCGCTTCCTCACCCAGCCCGTGGTGGCGTCGGTGATCTTCGTCGCCGGGTTCTACGCGCTGTACCTGGGCGGGATCTTCGACACCTATGTCGACTCGCACGCCGCCCATCTGATGATGAACACGCACTTCCTGCTCAGCGGCTACCTGTTCTACTGGGTGGTGATCGGCATCGATCCCAAGCCGCGTGAGGTGGCGCCGCTGACCAAGCTCGCGATGGTGTTCGGCACGCTGCCGTTCCACGCGTTCTTCGGCATCGCGCTGATGAGCATGACGACCGTGCTCGGCGACTGGTTCTATCGCACCCTCGACCTGGGCTGGAATATCGACCTGCTCGCAGACCAGCGCAACGGCGGCAGTTTCGCCTGGGCCAGCGGTGAGGTTCCGCTGGTCGTGGTGATGCTCGCGCTGCTGATCCAGTGGTCACGCAGCGACAGCAAGCTGGCCAAGCGCACCGACCGGGCCGCCGACCGCGACAACGACGCCGACCTGTCCGCCTACAACGCGATGTACGCCGAGCTGGCGCGTCGGGACGGCGAGGTCCGCCGGTGAGCCGATCCGGCGTGTCGGCGAGTGAATCGACCGAGCGAGCCGAGCCGGAGCGGGTGCTGCGCACCGATGTGCGAGCGGCGCGACGGCGGCTGGCCGGTCGGGTGCGCAAGACACCGGTGTTCCACACGAGTGTGGACGGGCCGAACGGGCCGGTGCCGGTCTCACTGAAAATGGAATTCCTGCAGCACGGCGGCACGTTCACGGTGCGTGGCGCGCTCAACGCACTGCTGACCACCGAGAGCGGCGCCGACCACGTGGTTGTGGCCTCAGCGGGCAATGCGGGCATCGCGGTGGCCTTGGCCGCCGCGCAGCTGGGCAAGGAATGCACGATCGTCGTGCCGGAGTCCGCGCCGCACACCAAGGTGGCCGCGATGTGGGCGCACGGTGCCGAAGTGCTGTGGCACGGAACGAGCTACGCCGAGGCGCAACGGCGGGCCCTTACCCTGGCGGCTGAGCGTGGGGCCGAACATCTCCACGCCTACGACATGCCTGCCGTGGTGGCCGGCGCCGGTGTCATCGGGCTGGAACTGGAAGAACAGGTACGCGGCAGGCCACCGGTGCTGGCCGCGGTCGGCGGGGGCGGGCTGATCGCGGGCCTCGGCGCGGCGTTGGGCAGGCGCAGGGAGATCGTCGGCATCGAATCCGAGCACATCCCGGTGCTCTCGGCGGCCCTCGCGGCGGGCAAACCGGTCGACATCGACGTACCGCCGCGAGCTACCGAGCTGCTGTGTGCGACCCGAGTCGGCGATATCGCCTTCGATATCGCCCGGCGACACCAGATGCCCGCTCTCGCGGTCGCCGACGACGCGGTCGGCGCCGCACGCGAATACCTCTGGCGTGAGTTCCGTGTGGTGGTCGAGCTCGAAGGCGCCGCCGCGCTGGCCGCCGTGCAGAGCGGCGTGTACCTACCGGAGCCCGGCGTACGCCCGATTGTGGTCCTGTGCGGGGCGAATACCGAGCTTCCGGTCCTCTGACACGGTCGATATCCACAACCGCCCGTTTCATCCACAGATTCACTCGGCGCCTCCCACACCCCCGTTCCCCACGTCATTGTTGGGTGGTCAGAGCAACAACGGTGGATTCGAGCGGGGGCGAACAGGATGTACGAGGCACACGCGACGGTGGTCGGGACCGTCATCACCCACCCGATGCGGCGCGATCTCCGCAACGGTGAGCAGATGCTGACCTTCCGGATGGCGAGCACTTCGCGCCGCTTCGACGCCGAAACGGGGGAGTGGACCGACGGCGGCACGCTCTATCTCACGGTCTCGTGCTGGCGCAGGCTGGTGGCGGGGGTGGATCGATCGCTGCACCGTGGCGACCCGGTCATCGCCTACGGGCAACTCCGCTCGCACGAGTACCGCGGCAAGGACGGCACCGAGCGGCGGGATCTGGAGATGCGCGCGATCGCGGTCGGGCCGGATCTGGCGCGGTGCCACGCGAGCGTTGTTCGCCGGTCCGAAGGCATGCGATCGCTGCCGCACGCCGCGGTGCGGAATATTTCCGAGTCCCGCGGCGCTGCCCTACCGGAGGCCGACGACGCTGCCACCGGGTATGCGTCGACCGAAGCCGTTGCCGTAGCCTGTACGACCGTGGCGGATGCTGTCCCCGCGCGATCGCCGGACGTGGTGTCGAGTACCAACGGTGCCGAGCAGGTCGACGCATGAGGGTCGTTTCCGCGGCACTCGACCCTTCCGTATCCCGTCCCCGTTTCTCCCACCGATAGGCTTCCGCGTATGGCTGAGTTCATTTATCAGATGATCAAGGTTCGCAAAGCGCACGGCGACAAAGTCATCCTCGACGACGTGTACTTGAACTTCCTTCCCGGCGCCAAGATCGGTGTGGTGGGTCCCAACGGCGCGGGTAAATCCAGCGTGCTGAAGATCATGGCGGGCCTGGACCGGCCGAACAACGGTGAGGCGTTCCTCGGCGCGGGCGCCACGGTCGGCATCCTCATGCAGGAACCGCACTTGAACGAGGAGAAGACCGTCCGCGGCAACGTGGAAGAGGGCCTCGGCGAGGTCAAGGTCAAGCTGGACCGGTTCAACGAGATCGCCGAACTGATGGCCACCGACTACTCCGACGAGCTCATGGACGAGATGGGCAAGCTCCAGGAGTTCCTCGACCACGCCGACGCCTGGGATGTCGACTCCCAGCTCGAGCAGGCCATGGACGCGCTGCGCTGCCCGCCGCCGAACGAGCCGGTCACCAACCTCTCCGGTGGTGAGCGTCGCCGCGTCGCGCTGTGCAAGTTGCTGCTGAGCAAGCCCGATCTGCTGCTGCTCGACGAACCCACCAACCACCTCGACGCCGAGAGTGTGCTCTGGCTCGAGAAGCACCTCGCCGACTACCCGGGCGCCGTGCTGGCCGTCACCCACGACCGGTACTTCCTCGACAATGTCGCCGAGTGGATCCTCGAGCTCGACCGTGGTCGCGCCTACCCGTACGAAGGCAACTACTCCACCTACCTGGAGAAGAAGGCGCAGCGGCTCGAGGTCCAGGGCAAGAAGGACCAGAAGCTGCAGAAGCGCCTCAAGGACGAGCTGGCCTGGGTCCGCTCCGGCGCCAAGGCCCGCCAGGCCAAGAACAAGGCTCGACTGGGTCGCTACGAGGAGATGGCGGCCGAGGCCGAGCAGCACCGCAAGTTGGACTTCGAGGAGATCCAGATCCCCGCGGGTCCGCGACTGGGTGACATCGTGGTCAACGTATCGCACCTGGACAAGGGCTACGGCGACCGTCAGCTCATCAAGGATCTGTCGTTCACGTTGCCGCGCAACGGGATCGTCGGCGTCATCGGACCCAACGGTGTCGGTAAGACGACGTTGTTCAAGACCATCGTCGGTCTCGAATCGGCCGACAGTGGTGAGGTGAAGGTCGGCGAGACGGTCAAGCTGAGCTATGTCGACCAGAACCGCGCGGGCATCGACCCGAAGAAGAATGTCTGGCAGGTCGTCTCCGAAGGCTTGGACTTCATCCAGGTCGGCAACCAGGAGATGCCCTCGCGCGCCTATGTGAGCGCGTTCGGTTTCAAGGGTCCGGATCAGCAGAAGCCGGCCGGGGTGCTCTCCGGTGGTGAGCGCAACCGACTGAACCTGGCGCTGACCCTCAAGCAGGGCGGCAACCTGATCCTGCTCGACGAGCCGACCAACGACCTCGACGTGGAAACTCTCGGTTCGCTGGAGAACGCGCTCGAGCAGTTCCCCGGCTGCGCCGTCGTGATCTCGCACGACCGGTGGTTCCTCGATCGCACCTGCACCCACATCCTGGCGTGGGAGGGCGACAGCGACAACGACGCCAAGTGGTTCTGGTTCGAGGGCAACTTCGAAGCGTACGAGGCGAACAAGATCGAGCGTCTCGGCGCCGAAGCCGCACGCCCGCACCGTGTTACGCACCGTAAGCTGACGCGCGACTGATTCGCGCGGCCGACATGACGGCCCGGTGGAACGATCTGTGAACGGTCGCTCCGCCGGGCCGTCGGCGTTGTGCCGATCGGAGCCACGGGCGTTCACCCAGCATTCCGCAAGTTACCGGCGCGGCAAGCCCGAATTCCCTCAGCGGGTTCGCTTAGCCGGAGCTAGTCTCGAAAATGCGTCACCTGAGTTGCGAAATCGAAGCGAACCACAATCCATGGGAGTGGGCTAAACGATGACGGTCTCGTCGGAAATCTCCAGCGCGGCGTGGGCTGCGGGGATGCCGCAGAGTTTGCGCGGCGATCTCGCGACTCTCGAGGAGGCGTATTTCCGACACGTCGACGCCGGTGACGTGGACTTCCCGATCCCCGGCATCACCCAGATCTTCCGGCACCACATGGAATTGGCCGCCGTTCGTCGCCCCGGCAAGGCCACGGTGCGAGTGCACCACCCCGAGGACGGGACCGGGATGGGTGCGGCGGTACAGGTCGTCACCGACGACATGCCGCTGCTGGTGGAGTCGATCACCGCGGCGTTGGGCCGGATGCAGGTGAGTGTCTCCGAGGTGATCCATCCGATCTTCGAGGTCACCCGCGACGAGAACGGCCACCTCACCGGCGCCGCGGCGCACGAGGTGGACGGCCAGGGCGCGACCGGGCTGACCGAATCGTGGATGCACCTGCAGCTGCACCCGTCGACGAGCAGGGCCCAGCTCGATCACATCGAACGCACCATGCCCGAGGTGATCGACGACGTCCGGCAGGTGATCGACGACACCGAGGCCATGGCCGCGGTGCAGAGCTCGCTCGCCGACGAGCTCGACCGTGCCGCCGCCGCGGGCTCCACGCCGTTCCCCGGCGTGGATGTGGCCGATTGCGCCCAGCTGCTGCGCTGGCTGGCCGCCGGTAACTTCACCCTGCTCGGCTATGCCCGCTACCGGCGCGGCGTCGAGGCAGGCCACACGGTGTCCACCTCGGTGCCCGGCGCGAGCCTCGGCGTCCTTCGCCCCGATGTCGGAACCGACTTCCAGGTGCCCATCAACGGTGAAGACCGTCCGCTGCTGCTGCTCACCCAGGGCCTGGTGCGCGCGACCGTGCACCGCTCGGTGTACCCGTACTTCGTCGGTGTCGCCGATGTCGACGCCGCGGGCGTCGAGGTGGGTGTGCACCTGTTCATCGGGGTGTTCACCGTGAGTGCGGTGCACGAGAACGTACTCGACATCCCGGTGATCAACCGTCGGGTGCGCACGGCGATCGAGGGGGCGGGGTTCGACAAGGATTCGTATTCCGGGCAGGCGATGCTCGAGGTGATCGAGTCCTTCCCGCGCACCGAACTGTTCTCCGCCGACACCGAGACCATGCGCCGCACCGCCGTCGCGGTGCTCGGCGTCGGATTGCGCAGGCAGGTACGGCTTTTCCTGCGCAGCGACGGCTACGGCCGCTTCGTGGCCTGCATGGTGTACCTGCCGCGTGATCGCTACACCACCGCGGTGCGCCTGGAGATGCAGGAGATCCTGGTCGCCGAACTCGGCGGTGTCGATATCGACTACTCGGCGCGGGTGAGCGAAAGCGAGCTCGCCAGTGTGTATTTCACGGTGATGCTGCCCGGCGAGGCGAGCGGCGAGGCCGCTCCCGACACCTCCGAGGACAACCGGCTGCGCCTGCAGAACCTGCTCAACGCGGCCAGCCATACCTGGGACGACCGGATCGGTGACGCGGTCGCCTCCTCCACCGTGCTCGATCCCGCTGTGGTGAAACGGTATTCGGACGCACTGCCCGAGAGCTACAAGGAAGACTTCGCGCCCGCTCGCGCGCTGGCCGACATCGCTCGCCTCGAACAGCTCACCGAGGGCGGAATCGACCAGTACCTGTACCGCAGGCCCGAAGCGGAGCCGGGTTCGTGGCGGTTCAGCCTCTACATCGCCGGCTCCGGCGTATCGCTGAGCCAGGTCCTTCCGGTGCTGCAGAGCCTGGGCGTCGAGGTGGTCGACGAACGGCCCTACCAGCTCGAACGCGAGGTCGGCACCGAGCGCTGGATCTACGATTTCGGCCTGCAGGCCCGTCCCGAACTCGTGCGCAACGCACTGGGCGGCGACCTCGACGCCGCACTACTCGAAGCGCCGGGTCAGGTCGACGCGTTGCGCACCTTGTTCACCGATGCCTTCGCAGCGGTCTGGTACGACCGTGCCGAAGCCGACGGTCTCAACGAACTCGTGCTGCGTGCGGGCCTGCCGTGGCGGTCGGTCGCGATCCTGCGTGCGTACGCGAAGTACCTGCAGCAGGCCGGTTTCCCTTACTCCCAGGTCAATATCGCGCGGGTGCTGCTGGCCCATCCCGAGGTCGCGCGCGATTTCGTCGACCTGTTCGCCGCCCGATTCGATCCGGCCACGGTTTCGGCCGAAGCCGCCGTCGAGCTCGAGACACGGGTGCGGGCCGGGATCGACGAAGTGGTCAGCATGGACGCCGACCGCATCCTGCGCGCCATACTCGGCCTGATCAAGGCCACGCTACGAACCAACAACTACGTCCTCGACGCCGAAGGTCACCCGCGCGAATACCTGGCGCTGAAGGTGGAGCCGCGCGAGATCGCCGAATTGCCCAAGCCGCGACCGCAATTCGAGATCTTCGTGTACTCGCCCCGCGTCGAGGGCGTGCACCTGCGCTTCGGCTCGGTGGCGCGTGGCGGTCTGCGCTGGTCGGACCGGCTCGAAGACTTCCGCACCGAGATTCTCGGGCTGGTCAAGGCGCAGGCGGTGAAGAACGCGGTGATCGTGCCGGTCGGCGCCAAGGGCGGTTTCGTGGTGAAGCGTCCGCCAGCGCCGATCGGTGACCCGGCCGTCGACCGTCAGGCGAGCGTCGCCGAGGGCGTGGCCTGCTACCGCACCTTCATCTCCGGGCTGCTCGACGTCACCGACAATGTCGACCTGGCCACCGGTGCGGTGCTGCCGCCCGACCGGGTCGTGCGCCGCGACGGCGACGACACCTACCTGGTGGTCGCCGCCGACAAGGGCACCGCCAGCTTCTCCGATATCGCCAACGATGTGGCCCTGCGCTACGGCTTCTGGCTCGGCGACGCCTTCGCCTCCGGCGGCTCCGCCGGCTACGACCACAAGGCGATGGGCATCACCGCCAAGGGCGCGTGGGAAGCGGTCAAACGCCACTTCCGTGAGATGGACATCGACACCCAGAGCCAGGAATTCACCGTTGTCGGCGTCGGCGACATGAGCGGTGACGTATTCGGCAACGGCATGCTGCTCTCGCCGCACATCCGGCTGGTCGCCGCGTTCGACCACCGGCACATCTTCCTCGACCCGACCCCCGATGCCGCGAGTTCCTTCGCCGAACGTGAGCGGTTGTTCGCGCTGCCGCGATCCTCGTGGGCCGAGTACGACCGGAGCCTGATCAGCGAGGGCGGCGGCGTCTTCGAGCGGACCGTGAAGTCGGTGCCGATCTCGCCGCAGGCACGCACCGCGCTCGGCCTGCCCGACTCGGTGCAGACGCTCTCTCCGCCGGAGTTGGTGCGCGCGATTCTGCTCGCGCCGGTGCAGCTGCTGTGGAACGGCGGCATCGGCACCTATGTGAAGGCGAGCACCGAATCCAATGCCGAGGTGGGCGACAAGTCCAACGACGCGGTGCGCGTCAACGGAAACCAGTTGCGGGTCAAGGTGATCGGTGAGGGCGGCAACCTGGGCGCCACCGCGCTCGGCCGAATCGAGTTCTGCCGCGGCGGCGGCAAGATGAACACCGACGCCTTGGACAACTCGGCGGGCGTTGACTGCTCCGACCACGAGGTCAATATCAAGGTCCTGCTCGACGGCGTGGTCAGCGCCGGGGGTCTCGCCCCCGCCGACCGCAATCCGCTGCTGGCCTCGATGACCGACGAGGTCGCCCGAATGGTGCTGCAGGACAACGTCGATCAGAACGTGCTGATCGGCATCGCACGCACCGACGCGCCCCAGATGCTCAATGTGCACGGCCGGGTGATCGCCGACCTCGAACAGCGGCGCGGCCTGGATCGGGAACTCGAAGCGCTGCCGTCGAAGGCCGAACTCGCTCGTCGCGTCGAGGAGGGCACCGGGCTCGCCTCACCCGAACTGGCCAACCTGCTCGCACACGTCAAGCTCGGACTCAAGGCCGACCTGCTCGATACCGACCTGCCCGACAGCACCTATTTCGCGAGCAAGTTGCCGCTCTACTTCCCGACACCGCTGCGTGAACAGTTCGGTGCGGCGATCAAGAAGCATCGGCTGCGTCGCGAGATCATCACCACGATGATCGTCAACGAGGTCGTCGACTACGGCGGCATCACCTACGCCCATCGCCTCAACGAAGAGGTCGGGGCCACCACCTCCGACACAGTGCGCGCGTTCGCCGCTGCCTCCGAGATCTTCCAGCTGCACGACGTGTGGTCGCGCATCCGCAGCGCCGACGCTCCCGCCGGGGTCTGTGACCTGCTGGAACTGGAATCCAAGCGAACATTGGATCGCGCATCGCGCTGGCTGCTGAGCAACCGGCCACAGCCGATCGCGGTCGGCGCCGAGATCAACCGGTACCACCGCCGGGTGCAGAAGCTGGCCCCGCAGGTACCGGGGTGGTTGCGCGGGCACCACGTCACCTCGCTCACGCAGGGCTCCGCCGAGTTGATCGCCCATGGCGCACCGACCGACCTGTCCACCGAGGTGTTCGGGCTGCTCGGAATGTTCCCACTGCTCGACATCGTCGACATCGCCGATATCACCGACCGCGACGGCGCCGAAGTGGGCGCCCTGTACTACGCGCTCAACGACCATCTCAAGATCGATTGGCTGCTCGAGGCGGTGAGCCACCTCGAACGCGGCGACCGCTGGCATGCGCTGGCCCGGCTCGCCCTGCGCGACGACATGTACGGTTCGTTGCGCTCGCTCACCCTCGATGTGCTGTCCGCGGGTGACCCGGAGGAAACGCCGGACGAGAAAATTGCATACTGGGAGTCGAAGAACCAGTCCCGGCTGGGCCGTGCGCGCGCGGCACTGTCGGAATTGTTCGAGTCCGGGACCCACGACCTCGCCACACTGTCGGTTGCCGCGCGACAGGTGCGGAGCATGGTGAGCGGGGTGGGCGCCCAATCGGAGGTACCACGGTGACGAGTTCGCCGAACGGCAACACCGCCACGCCCGCACCGGATCTGGTGTTGCCGCAGCGTTTTCACGCGAAGGTCGAGATCCGCTGGTCGGATATGGATGTGTTCCAGCATGTCAACCATGCTCGGATGGTGACCCTGCTGGAAGAGGCGCGGATTCCGTGGCTGTTCGGAGACGACAAGCCGACGGCGTCGATGGGGCGGCAGGGCTGTGTGCTTGTCGACCTGCACGTGAAGTACCGCGGGCAGTTGCGGCACGAGGACACCCCGCTCGACATCGCCATGTGGGTCAAGCAATTGCGCGCGGTCGATTTCACCGTCGGCTACGAGGTGCGTGCCAACGGCGCGGCCCCGGATTCGCCGCCCGCGGTGCTCGCGACCACCCAGCTCGCCGCGTTCGACATCGACACCCAGCGGCTGCGCAGGCTCAGCGAGTCCGAACGCGACTACCTGGCACTATGGCGGGCCTGATTTCGTGAGCTCCGAACAGCGGGTGCTACACACGCCCGACCCGGCCGAACGCGAGAACCTGGCCACCTTCCTCACCCGCGCCATCCGCCTCGACCCGGCCGCTGTCGTCCGGTTGCGGCGGCGGGGATCGAGCCTCGTATCAGCTTGGGTAACAACGGGGTTCGAGACTCTCGCGGTGCGTACGATCACCGCTGAACTCGGCGTCGACGATGTCACTGTCGGTGCGGACGCGGTTCTCGCGGGACTGGGAACCGGGCACCCGATAGACCTCGGTTACTCGATGGATTCCGCCTGGCGTGGCGCCCTCCCGCCCACCGACGGCTTCACCCATGTCGACGACGTCCCGGCACGCACCCTGGTCGAGCTGGCCGAGCGCGGCGCGGATGTGGCCCGCGAACACGGCGGTCCCAAGGGGCCGCCCGCCTCCCTGCTCGACCAGTCGGTTCTCACTGTCACCGGCCCCGGAGATATCGAGGTCCAGGTACCGATGCGCGTCGTCTTCGCGCTCACCGCGATGGATTTCATTCCGCACGCGGGGGAGAAGACGGAGTCACGTCGGATCCAGCCCTCGGAACTGGTTCGGGTCCGTGCTACCCGCACCTGGTTGCGGTTGGATGCCCGGTACGGGTCCGTCGCGCGACGGCTCGGTGGGGGAATACCGTTGTCGCCCAGCTGACTGCCGTGGTCGGGGTCAGTGCACGCCGACCAGTCGCAGCAGGGCGGTCGTCGTGGCGGCGGCGAGCACCGTGACGAGCAGGGGAGCTCGCCGCCACGCGAGGACTCCGCCGACGCCGACGCCGGCGGGCAGGGCGATGCCGAGGTGGCCGGAGCCGGTCGGCAGCGTGGCTGTCGCGACCAGGGCGGCGAGCAGGATGAGGGCGCCGGTGTCCAGGAGATGGATTGTCCTGGGGGACAGCCGCAGTCGATGGCGCATCGCGGGGCCGGTCCATCGCAGGGCGTACGTTCCCACGGCCAGTGCCAGCATGGCGGGGAGCAGGTACGGCGCGTTCATGGCGTAACCGGCTCGGCGGTAGGCGTCGGCGGGCGCAGCGCGAAGACCAGCCCGCCCAAGGCGATCAGCACCGGAAGTCCGGCCGGTACGTACGGTGCGACCACCACCGCCAACCCCGCACCGACCAGTACCGGCCGCAATGTCGCCCGATCGCGCAGGGCGGGCAGGATCAACGCCAGCAGGATCACCGGGAACACCGCGTCCAGTCCGAGCGCCGAGGTGTCGGGCACCAGTGAACCCAGCGCCGCCCCGAGGGCCGCCCCGAGCGGCCAGCACAGCGCGACCCCGATCCCGCACGCCCAGTACGCGGCGCGTTTGCGTTCCTGATCGCCCGGCGCGGCGGCGAAGGCCACCGACTCGTCGTTGAGGACGTGGATGCCGAGCACCCGTTTCCAGCCGTGCCCGAACACCTCCGGCGCCGACAACCCGTACGGCAGATGCCGGGCGTTGAGCAGCAGTCCGGCCACCACCGCCGCCAGCGGACTGCCCCCGGCCGCGACGATCCCGAAGAACAGCAGCTCCGACCCACCTGCCAGCACCGTCACCGCCATCACGATCGGCATCCACATCGGGAATCCAGCCGCGATCGTCGAAGCGCCGTAGGACACCCCGAACAGGCCGACGGCAAAGCACGCCGCGGCAACGGCAGCCACGGTTCCTCGGTCGAGTGTTCGCCAGATCGAACGCATGTTGTTTATATTGAACGCACTGGGTGGGTAAAGTCAACGCGGTATCGCCAGCCCCCAGGAGGCGTAGATGGACCGGCAGGACCCCGTCGTCGGACCGCCCCAGGCGGTGATCGCCGCGGCGCTGCGCCGTGAGCGCGCCCGCGCCGGCTTATCGCTGACCGAGGTCGCCAATCGGGCAGGCGTCGCGAAATCCACACTGTCCCAACTGGAATCGGGTACCGGCAATCCCAGCCTGGAAACCCTGTGGGCACTGTGCGTTGCCCTGGAGATGCCGTTCTCCCGGCTGCTCGACCCGCCTCGATCCAACGTCCAGGTGATCCGCGCCGACGAGGGTTCGCCGGTACCGGCGGCCGACGCCGACTATCGGGTGACATTGCTCGCAGCAGGCCAGTCGCACACCCGCTGCGACGTCTATCGCATCGCGGCCGAACCGGGCCACACCCGGCGCTCGGAGCCGCACACTCCCGGCGTCGTGGAACACGTCGTGCTCGCGGCGGGTCACGCCATGGTCGGTCCGGCCGACGAGCCCGTGGAAATGCGCCCGGGCGACTACATCCGCTACCTGGGTGATCTCCCCCACATTTTCGAAGCCCTCGAACCGGGAACCTGGGCGACGATGGTCATCGAGAGCGCCTGAACTGCTCGCGCGCGGTGTGTCAGGCGGCTCCTTCGCCGAGGTACTGCAACCAGATCGGGTCCAGATCGGCGGTGGTGGACAGCAGCCGCCAGTGCGGGCCCTTGGGGGAGACCAGCGGGTGGCGCAGGTGCCAGCCCAGGTCGGCCAGCATCTTGTCGGCCTTGCGGTGATTGCAGGGGGCGCAGCTGGCGACGCAGTTCTCCCACGAGTGCTCGCCGCCGCGGCTGCGGGGGATCACGTGATCGATGGTCTCGGCCTTGCCGCCGCAATAACCGCATCGGTAGTGGTCGCGATGCATGAGCGCGGCGCGGGTCATCGGCACGCGGGCGCGGTAGGGCACCCGCACGTAGGTGCGCAGGCGGATGACGGACGGAATCGCCACTTCGGAGCCCGCGGAGTGCAGGACCGGGCCTTCGGGATCGTCGTGGACGGCGTCGGCCTTGGCGCAGATCAGCAGCACGACAGCGCGACGCGCGGACAGCGCGGTGAGTGGCTCGTAGGTGGCGTTGAGGAGGAGGACCCGGCGTTTGCGCCATGCGGCGGCGTCGTGGTCTCCGGCGAGATGCAGCGGCGCGGGGATATGCGGCAGGTCGTGAAGACCGTGTGCGCCCGGATGGTGATCGGACAGGATATGCAGCGGAACAGCCCCCGAGCCACGATTGTGGACGTCGGCGGGCTGGAGTTGTCGGTGCGTTCGCGCCTCGTGTGAACGGGCGCCCGGTCGCTGCTTCATCCTGTTGACCTCAATTTCATGATTGGCAGGATCATGTGGTATCTGGGGCCGATACTGCCCTCAGTTGACCATGGTTCCGGCGGTATTGCACGGCTATTTTTCAAACTTCCGGATGAACTGTGGTTGAAGGGCAGCGCGTTCGTGACCGTGGTGAACGGGGCACAATGGAACGCGTGACTTCCGGTGAGCAGACAACGACCTCCTTCTACGAAGCCGTGGGCGGCGCGGAGACGTTTCGCCGTCTGGTGTCGGTCTTCTATCGCGAGGTCGCGGCCGACGAGATCCTGCGTCCGTTGTACCCCGAGGAGGACCTCGGTCCGGCCGAGCGCCGGTTCCGGATGTTCCTCGAACAGTACTGGGGTGGTCCGCGCACCTACTCCGACGAGCGCGGCCACCCGCGCCTGCGCATGCGCCACAACCCGTTCGTCATCGGGCCGCTCGAGCGCGACGCCTGGATGCGGTGCATGCGGATCGCCGTCGGTGAGATCGAACCGTCGATCCTGGACGACGAACACCGCAAGGCGCTGCTGGACTACTTCCAAATGGCCGCCGCATCCCTGCAAAACTCCCCGATGTGACCCAGGCGTACACCGGGTTTCCCGCCGCATCCCTGCAAAACTCCCCGATGTGACCCAGGCGTACACCGGGTTTCCCGCCGCATCCCTGCAAAACTCCCCGATGTGACCCAGGCGTACACCGGGATTCCCGCAGCATCCCTGCAAAACACCCCGATGTGACCAGGCGAACAGCGCCTTTCCGACCTCGCGTGACCCCGCGGGTGCCCGCTGTTCGCTGATGACCGGCAGGTGGCGGGCCGGTTTCGCGCGCATTCCGCCTTTTACCATGATGTTTCGTCATGGCGTGGCGAACGCTGGTGATTTGCCAGATTCGCAGAAAGTCTCGCCCCACATGAATATTGCGGGCGATCTTTGGCAATATTGCGGGTGTGACACAGACACCTGCCTCGCCGGTGCCGGGGGAAGCAAGCACCGCTCCGTGGTGGAAAACCGCCGTGTTCTATCAGGTCTATCCACGTTCGTTCGCCGACTCCGACGGTGACGGTGTCGGCGATCTGGGCGGTGTACGCGAGAAGATGGGGTACCTGGAGCTATTGGGCGTCGACGCGCTGTGGATCTGTCCGGTGATGCGGTCACCGCAGGCCGACGGCGGCTACGACGTCTCCGATCCGCGCGATATCGACCCGCTCTTCGGCGGGCTGGAGGCGCTGGACGAGTTGATCGCCGAGGCGCACGACCGCGAGATCAAAGTGACGATGGATCTGGTGCCCAACCACACCAGCGTCGAGCACGCGTGGTTCGCCGAGGCGCTGGAGGCGGCGCCGGGCAGCCCCGAACGCGCCCGATACATCTTCCGCGACGGTCGCGGCGAGAACGGGGACGAGCCACCCAACAACTGGCCCAGCATCTTCGGCGGCCCCGCCTGGTCCAGGATCATCGAGCCCGACGGCACTCCCGGGCAGTGGTACCTGCACATCTTCGCACCCGAACAACCCGACCTGAACTGGGACAACCCCGAGGTCGCCGACGATTTCGAGAAGACCCTGCGCTTCTGGCTCGACCGTGGCGTCGACGGTTTCCGCCTCGATGTCGCGCACGGCATGGCCAAACCCGAGGGCTTGCCCGACATGGACAAGGTCGAGACCAAGATGCTGGTGCACGACGACGACGATCCCCGTTTCAACAACCCCGGCGTGCACGCCATCCATCGCCGCATCCGCACGGTTCTCGACGATTACCCGCACGCGGTGTCGATCGGCGAGGTGTGGGTCGACGACAACGTCCGCTTCGGCGAATACGTCCGCCCGGACGAGCTGCACCTGGCGTTCAATTTCCGTCTCGCCGAGACCCCTTTCACCGCGCAGGGCGTCCACGACGCGATCACGCACTCCCTCGAGGCCGTCGCCGACGCGGGCGCCCCACCCACCTGGACGCTGTCCAACCACGACATCGAACGCGAAGTGACCCGCTACGGCGGCGGCAATACCGGCGTCGCGCGGGCGCGGGCGATGATGATGGTCGAACTCGCGCTGCCCGGTGCGGTGTTCATTTACAACGGCGCCGAACTGGCCCTGCCCAACGTCGACGATCTGCCCGACGAGGTCTTGCAGGACCCCGTGTGGGAGCGCACGGGCCACCAGGAACGCGGTCGTGACGGTTGCCGGGTCCCGATGCCGTGGGAGGGCGCGGCCGTGCCGTTCGGTTTCACCGAGGGCGAGCCGTGGCTGCCGATCCCCGCCGACTGGGCCGACCGCACCGTCGAAGCGCAACTGGAAACCCTGCACTCCACGCTGTCGCTGTACCGCCTGGCGATCGACCTGCGCGCCACCCGGCCGGAGTTCGCGGGCCAGCGGATCGAGTGGTACGGCAGTCCCGACGGCTGTCTCGCGTTCCGTCGTCCGGGCGGGCTGATCTGCGTGCTCAATGCCTCCGAGGGCCCGATCCAGCTGCCGCCGGGGGAGGTGCTGCTGTCGAGCGCGCCGGTCGCCGACGACCGGTTGCCACCGAACGCGGCGGCCTGGTTGGTATAGCCGCACCGGACACGCGGCGCGGGAACTGCCAGCCGGAGGATGAACTACTACACAGCATCGTCTACCGTTGGTGCGTGAGCATTCTCGAGACAGTGCTGATCTTCGTCGGCATCCCGGCCGCGATCTACTTCGCGATCGCGGGTTTGTCCTATCTCGGTAAGCCATTCCCCGGTGAGAAGCCGGCCCACTTCGCACTCGGGCAGAAGTGGACCCACCGGCCGGTGCTGTGGAGTGCTACCGATGAGGTGACCGCCGCGGCGGGCCACCACACCGCCGAGCCGCATGGCAGTCATGCGGCTCTCGAAACCGCGCACGCGGAGCTGATCGGAGGCCGGGCAAGTGGCAAGTTCTAATTGGCCCGCGGTGGTCGAGGCCGACCTGCCGCACGGGTTCGCCCTGACCAGCAGCGGCCGAGTGTCCGGCGTGCACGAGCCGGGCACCGTGTTCGACGAGGTGCCGTTCACCGATCGTGAGCGCATCTCCCTCGACAACGCGCTCACCGAGGCGACCCGCGCCACCAAGATCCGCTTCAACATCTACCTCGGCGATCTCGGTTCCGATCCGGCGGCCGGTGCCGACGCGATCCTGCCGAACACCCCGGAGTCGGCCGATTCGGTGCTCATCGCCGTGTCCCCGAACCAGGGCGCGATCGAGGTTCGCTCCGGTGCCGATGTGGCCGAGCGCGCCAACGACCGCATCTGCCAGCTCGGGGTCACCGCCGCCCTTGCCTCGTTCCGTCAGGGCAACCTGATCGACGGTCTGATCTCGGCCACCCGCGTGATGGCAGCGGCGATCGGTCGCTAGTCCGTTCTCCACCGTCCGGCGCGTTCACCTCCTGGTGAACGCGCCGTTCGTGTCTGCGGCGTAGGAGACCTGCGCGCCGCTGAATCCGAGATTGCCCGGCTGCGAAGCGATTTCGCGCCGATGGCTTCCGAGACGAAGGAAATACGATTCCTGATCGTCGTGTTCTAACCGCTGAAATTGATTTAGCGAGTTAGGACGTGACGGGTATGCGGCGTGAGCATCTCGCGTGGGCAGGACTGGCGGCGATGACCGTGTCATTCGGCCTGAACTTCACCATGGGCGTGTTCTTCGCCCCCACCGCCGCCGCGTACGGCGTTTCGGCGACCGCCCTGGCCATGGCCGCGGCGATGAGCACCGCGGTCACCGGTCTGGCCCAGCAGGGCATCGGCCGGTTGCTCGACCTGCTCGGTCCCGAACGCGTGCTGATCGGCGGGCTCACCTTGATCTCGAGCAGCTACGTGATGCTGGCCTGGGTCACCCAGACCTGGCAGTTCGTCGCGGCCTACATGGTGCTCGGCGGATTGGGCTTCGCGGCCTCGTCGACCCTCACCGTGACCACCCTGCTCGGGCGGGCACACGGTGCGCAGGTAGGCCCGGCCATGGCACGGGCCGCGATCGGCATCAACCTCGGCCAGCTGATCACGCCGTGGGCGGCGACCGCGCTGTTCGACCCGATCGGTGTGCGCGCCACCTTCGCGCTGCTCGGCGCGATCGGCCTGGCCGCCACCGCCGTGCTGTGGCTGCTGCTGCCCGCCGGCCAGCGGGTGAGCACCGGCGCGGGCGTCGGAGAATCGCTGGCCGACCGGTGGAAAGTGCTGGTGTCCTTCGGTTTCCACGCAGCGACGATGTACGTGGTGGTCTTGATGCTGCCGAAACACGCGGTGGAACAGGGCTGGTCGGTGGCCGGTGCGGGCAGGCTCGTGGCGTCGGCCGCGCTGGCGGCCGGGCTGACCTCGGCCGCGATGGTGCGGCTGTTGCGGCACTACCCACCGGAATCATTACTGCGGGTGCTGTATTCGGTGCGCCTGGCCGCCTTGCTTCCCGCGGTGTTCGTACCGGGGCCGCAGGTGCTGGCCGTGGTCGCCGTGCTGTTCGGCATCGCCTCGTTCCCGGTCATCCCGCTGACCATGGCGATCCTGTCGCGTGGTCTCGACCCCGCTCGGATGGGCCGCACACTGGCGCCCGCCTGGGTGATCCACCAGCTCGCCGCCGCCTCCGGGCTCGGCGTGGCCACCGTCGTGCACGCCCTCACCGACAGCTATCGCGGCTATCTCGCCCTCGGCCTGGTGTTCTCCGTCGTCGCCGTCGGACTGATCACCCCGGCTCGCCGTCGCGAACCGGTCACCGTCTGAATCCCGCCCCGGCCGAGCGTGCCGGAGATCCCGGGCTCGGCGCGAGTATCACCCCCCACAGAAAGAGATCCACGATGAACCAGATCAGCCACCGCACGGTCGAGATCCAGGGCCGCTCGGTCTTCTACCGCGAGGCAGGCGAGGCGAACAAGCCGACTCTGCTTCTGCTGCACGGCTTCCCGTCCAGCTCGGCCATGTTCCGCAACCTGATCCCCGCACTGGCCGACGACTACCACGTGATCGCGCCCGATCATCTCGGCTTCGGCCAGTCGGCCATGCCGACGGTCGACGAATTCGATTACAGCTTCGACGCACTCACCGCGATCACCCTGGAACTGCTCGACACCCTCGGCGTCGACCGATTCGCGATCTACATCCAGGACTACGGCGCCCCCATCGGCCTGCGCATCGCTTCGCGTCACCCCGAGCGGATCACCGCGATTATCACCCAGAGCGGCAACGCCTACCTCGAAGGGTTCACCCCGTTCTGGGAGGTGCTGTTCGCGCACGCGAACGACCGCGTCACCCACGAGCCGCAGGTGCGCGAGCTGCTCGAGCTCGACGCGACGAAATGGCAGTACACGCACGGTGTTCCGGCCGACCGGCTCGCGCTGGTGAGCCCGGATGCGTGGACCCTCGATCAGGCCTACCTCGACCGCCCGGGCAACAAGGAGATCCAGCTGCAACTGTTCTTCGACTACAAGAACAACCTCGACGGTTACCCCGCCTTCCAGAAGTACTTCGCCGAGCACCGGCCGCCGACACTCATCGCCTGGGGTTCCCACGACGAGATCTTCGGCGCCGATGGCGCCCGCGCGTATCTGCGCGACCTGCCCGATGCCGAACTGCATCTGCTCGACGCGGGTCACTTCGCGCTGGAGACGCACGGACCCGAGATCGCCGCGTTGATCCGCGACTTCCTCGGTCGGGTCCTGCGCTGAATCCGTTGGACGGCATCGAGTAACCTGGTCGGCGGTTTATCGGCCACGTCATAGGCCGTCGGCGTATCGGGGGAAACTTGCACACACGTATTGCTCGGGTGATCACGGCGGGGTGCCTCGCGCTGTTCGCATCGGCCTGCGCCCAGGACAGCCGACCGGCCGAATTCGCGGCGGCCGCACCGCTTTCCGCGTTCTACAACCCCGGTGCGGAATCGATTCCGGGACAGCGTGGTTCGGTGATCCGCACGCAGTCGCTCACCGGTGCGCAAGCGGTGCCCGGCGCCCGCAACTACCTCACGCTGTACCGGTCACTGGATGCGCAGGAGAAGCCCGTCGCGGTGTCGGGGACGCTCGCGGTGCCCGAAGGGGATGCGCCCGAGGGTGGTTGGCCGCTCATTTCCTGGGGGCCCGGTAGTACCGGAGTCGCCGATGTCTGCGCGGCCTCGCGCTCGGAAGGCTCGTCCCCGAGCAGGGACGAACAGGCTCGCTGGGTGGCCAAGGGGTACGCGGTCGCCAGGACCGACTACCAGGGCTTGGGGACGCCGGGCGGTCACGGGTACATGATCGGCGAGACCGAGCTGCGCGCGATGGCCGACATCGCTACGGCGGCAAGGGCAGTCGACAAATCTGTCGGCTCGCGCTGGGTGGCGATGGGGCATTCGCAGGGTGGCCACGCGGCACTGTTCGCCGCTGTCGACGCCGCGGGGTGGACGCCGAACACGCCCCTGCTCGGCGCCATCGCGCTGGCGCCCGCCTCACACCTCGGCGAACAGGTGCGCATGGCGAAATGGGCGGCGTCGAATCCGCTGGGCAAGCTCGGTACCGGCGATGTGTCGGTGTACCTGCCGCTGCTGGTTCGCGGCGCCCAGACGGTGACCGATGTGGACCCCGCCCGATTCCTCACCGGCCGTGCGCAGTCCCTGCTGCCGGTCGCCGACTCCGAATGCACCGGCGGGCTGCGCGACAAAGACAAGTGGGGCGGTCTGTCGCCGAAGGATGTGTTCACCGCCGACGGCGACGTCTCCGGGCTGTTGCGAGTCCTCGACGACAACGACCCGAGCGGGCTGCGATTCACCGTCCCGGTTCTCGTTCTCCAGGGTCGCGCCGACCTCACCGTCCCGCTGCAGGCGACCGACGCGATGGTCGCCGAACAGCAGGGGCGGGGCGAGTCGGTCGACTACCGCAAATACGACAACATCGACCACAGTGAGATCGTCTCCGCGTCCTTCGCCGACGCGCTCGGCTGGGCGGACGCCCGCTTCGGCATCACCCGCTGAGTTTTTGGAGCGCTGGCGCGCTCGAGCGGGGCCCTTCGGGCCCCTGATCTTCCCTCCCTCCGGGTACTCCTTCGTCGCACCCTCCGCTCAGTCCAGATCAGGGCGGGCCCCTTCAGGGCTCGGGTTACGCCCAGAGCAGAAGAGTCGGGTGTTTCGGTCCGGGGATCCCTACGCTCGGAATATGGGCGAGCACAGCGGGTTGCGGGTGATTCCAGGCGGACGCGGCGAACAGCGGTCGCGGCCGGAACCACTCTGGCGTGAGGCGCTAGGTGAACGCCTGCGCGCGCTGCGCCTGGAACAGCGCTCCACCCTCGTCGACACCGCGGGGCGCGCGGGCATCTCGCCGCAGTACCTCTCCGAGGTCGAGCGCGGTCTCAAAGAGCCGTCGAGCGAGATGATCGCGGCCTTGGCGGGCGCTCTCGATACCTCGCTGGGCGATCTTGTGGCCCAGGTGGCGGAATCCCTGCGCAGGCACGCGCTGGTGCCTACGCGTGCGGTGGTGCTCGGCGGCAACCGTCAGATCGCCCCCTCCCACTCCGCCCCGATCGCCCTGGCCCCGAACGCGGTCCTGCTCGCAGCCTGATTCACCTACTCGCCGGCCGATCAACCGGCCTTCGCACTCGGGCGATGGTCGCGTGACGCTCAGGCGATCAACTGTCCACCGACGTTTTCGTCCGGGCGGCGGCGATCTGGCTGCGGAGTAGGTCGACGATCGCGCTGACGGGGAGTTCTGGGTCGATCGCGCGCTGCACGCCGAGGCCGATACCGAGCGAGAGTAGTTGCAGCGCTGCGTCTTCCGCGGGAAGCGGGAGTTCGAGGCCGAGTTGATCGGCCTGTGTCTGGATCACGGTGGCGAGCATCGCCGTGAGGGTACGTCGGCGATCGGCGAGTTCGGTGCGGATCTCGGGCATGTGCCGGGTGCTCGTCGCGAACTCGACTTCCAGCGCGGTCCAGCCGACATCACCGATGTTCTCGTCGGCCCATCGCGCGAACCCTTCGATCCGCTCCGCCATGTCGTCGTGCGGCAGCATCGCGTCCACGAGCGACTGCGCGCGCTCCACGTGGACGACGTCGATCACGGCCAGGCCCAATTCGTGCTTGGTCGCGAAGTTGGAGTACACCGCGCCCTTGGAGAACCCGGCCTCGGTGGCCACCTTCTCCAGCGGGGTCACGTTGTAGCCGTCGGCCATGAACAGCCGCTTGGCTGTCTCGACCAGTCGTTCACGCGTGAGAGCGTGCGACTCCTTGCGCGTCATCCTGGCCATGTGCAGGAGTTTAGCAAGATGGACTACCGCTGGAATTCAAATACCGTTAGTATTCGAAATATGACAACACGACGTGGCTTAGCGATCGGCTGCGGTGGCCTCCTCGGGTTCGCCTGGACCGCCGTAGCCCTCGACGCCGTCGAACGCGCGATGAACTGGGACACCCGCACCGCCGATGTGCTGATCGGGACCTCCGCGGGCTCCGAACTCGTGGCGGCGCTCGGCTCCGGTCGCACCCCCGCCGACCTGCTCGCCGCCCTCGACGCGGCTCCCGACGCCGACCCGGTCCTGGCCGCGCACGTCGCCGTCGACCCCGGCAAAATTCCGCCGCTGCCCGGACTCGGCTTCCCCGGCCTCGGTCTGGTCGGCGCCGGTCTGCGCGCGCGTTCGCCCTACACCGCGCTGGCCGGCCTCCTTCCGCGCGGTCGCGGTGACGCCGGGTGGTTGCGTTCCTTCGGTCAGGCGCTGAGCGGGCCGAGCGGCTGGGTGAGTCACCCCGCGACCTGGGTGGTCGGCGCCGACGCGGCAACGGGTGAGCGAGTCGCCTTCGGTGCGAACCAAACGGCCGACGGCATCGTGACAGTCGGGACATCGGGCGCGTCCGGTGCGGAACCGGTCGAGCTGGGTGACGCGATCGCCGCGTCCTGGGCCATTCCCGGGTGGTTCCCCCCGGTGCGGATCGGCGGCCACGACTACGTCGACGGCGGTTCGGTGTCGTCGGTGTCGGCCGATCTGCTGGGGCCGCTGGAACTCGACGAGGTGGTGGTGATCGCCCCGATGACGTCCGAGGGCGGCGCACCGGCCACCGGCCTGAACCGGGTCGAACGTCTGCTCCGCGAACAGATGACCCGCGGTCTCGACCGAGAAGTGGCCCTGCTGCGCGCCGCGGGCACCCGGGTGATCCGCGTCGAACCCGGCCCGGAAGAACTCGCCGCCATGGGTCCGAACTTCATGGATTCGGCCCGCCGCCCGGCCACTGTCGCCGCTGCCCGCCGCGCTGTGGCGACCCGAGTCGCCGATGCGCTGCGTGATTCCGCGGGCCGACTCGCGTGAATCGCCCTTTCGCGAAGCGCCGTCCGAGAGCTCTCGGCAGCGGCCGACGACCACGCAGCGCATTCCCGACTCGGGGTCGGGTGGGCCGACGCCGTCGCCGCGCGGGCCCCTCGTGTCGGGCAGCCGGTTCCGTATCCACTCGCGCCGTGATCGGCGCGCCGCTCGTTTCGTTCGAAGGAGAAATCGTATGAGTCGCCACCACGAGGTCGTTGTGATCGGAGCGGGGGTGTCCGGCATCTGTGCCGCGATCAAGTTGATCGAGGCCGGGGTCGAGGACGTGGTGATCGTCGAGAAAGCCGACACCTTCGGCGGCACCTGGCGGGCCAACACCTATCCCGGCTGCGCGTGCGATGTTCCGTCCGGGCTGTACTCGTTCTCCTTCGCGCCCAACAGCGAGTGGTCGCGGCTGTTCGCGACCCAACCCGAGATCCTCGACTACGTCGACAGGGTGGCGCGTGAGCACGGGCTGGCCGAGCACACCCGCTTCGGCGTGACGGTCGAGGGTTCGCAGTTCGACGATGCCGCGCAGCTGTGGCGGCTGGAGACCAGCGAAGGTCCGCTGAGTGCCCGTTTCGTCGTCTCGGCCGCTGGTCCGTGGAACGAACCGCGCCTACCCGAGATTCCGGGTCTGGCCGAATTCCCCGGCGAGGTGTTCCATTCCGCGCGCTGGAACCACGATTACGACCTGCGTGGCAAGCGGGTCGCGGTGGTCGGGTCCGGTGCGTCGGCGGTGCAGTTCGTGCCCGCGATCCAACCCGAGGTCGCCGAGCTACATCTGTTCCAGCGCACCGCGCAGTGGGTGCTGCCGAAACTCGATCATCCCGTGCCCGGTTTCGAGAAGGCGGTCATGCGACGATTCCCGGTCGCGCACAAGGTCTTGCGCGCGATCGAATACGCGATGATGGAAGGTCTCGGGGTCGCCTTCCGGCATCCGCGACCGCTGATGCAAGCCGTCCAGACCGTCGGCTCGGCGTATCTGCGTGTCGTGGTGCGCGATCCGGCGGTGCGGGCGAAGCTGACGCCGGACTATCTGCTCGGCTGCAAGCGAATCCTGTTCTCCAACAGCTACCTCCAGTCGCTGACCAAGAGCAACGTCGACGTGTACGCCACCGGCGTCGCCGAATTCCGCGGCAACACCGTGATCGGCGCCGACGGCACCACCGCCGAGGTCGACGCGGTGATCCTCGGTACCGGCTTCCACATCCTCGACACCCCGCTGGCCGACATCGTCCGCAGCGCCGACGGCCGCACGCTGGCCGAGCATTGGCAGGGCTCGCCCGAGGCCTACCTCGGCACCGTCACCACCGGTTTCCCCAACGCGTTCACCGTGCTCGGCCCCAGCCTCGGCACCGGCCACTCCTCGGCGTTCGCCATCCTCGAAGCCCAGGTCGCCTTCCTCGTCTCGGCCATCGAGCGCGCCCGGCGCGAAGGCTGGGCGGGGCTGGACGTGCGTCCCGAAGTGCAGGCGCGCTACGTCGACCAGGTGCAAGCCGCGCTGGCGAGCACCGTCTACAACGCGGGCGGCTGCCACAGCTACTACATGGATGCCAACGGCCGCAACAGTTTCAGCTGGCCCTGGTCCACCGGCGAGCTCACCACCCGCGTCAGTGCGTTCGACCCCGCCGACTTCACCATCACCCACGACGTAGCGGTGTCCGCATGAGCGCACACGCACACCACCGACGAGAGGCCACGACATGAGCTACCCCCGGATCGACCTCGAAGGCGCCACCATCGCGATCACCGGCGCCGCGCGCGGCATCGGACTCGCCACGGCCAAAGCCTTTGTCGAGCACGGCGCGTACGTCGCGCTCGGTGACCTCGACGAAGCGCTGGCCGTGCAGGCCGCCGCCGAGATCGGCGACCACGCGATCGGCCACGCGCTCGACGTCACCGACAAGGCCTCCTACGCGGCGTTTCTCGATGCGACCGCCCGGTGGCGCGGCCCGCTGGACGTGCTGGTGAACAACGCCGGCGTGATGCCGAACGGCCCGTTCCTCGACCAGTCCGACCGCATCGACCAGCTCACGATGGACGTCAACGTCTACGGCGTCATCCACGGCATGCGCCTCGCCCTGCCAGGGATGGTCGCGCGAGGCTACGGCCACGTCGTGAATGTGGCCTCGCTGGCGGGCAAGTTCCCGATCAAGGGGCTGGCCGTGTACAACGCCAGCAAGTACGCGGTGGTCGGCCTGACCGCCGCCACCAGGCTGGAGATGGACGCCACCGGAGTGAGTGTGAGCGCGGTCCTCCCGTCCGCGGTGCGCACCGAACTCAGCTCCGGTATCGACTACGGCATCCTGCCCGCCGTCGACCCCGAGGACATCGCCGCCGCCGTGGTCCGCACGGTCAGGACCCGCGCGGCCGAGACCGCGGTGCCCGGGTATGTCGGCGTGCTGGCCAATGCGTCCGGTCTCGTGCCGGAGCCGGTGCTGCGGGCCCTGCGCAAGGCGGCCCACGACGACGCCGCCATCACTCGCGTCGACGACACCACCCGCCGCGTGTACCTGGACCGCATCGAAAAGCAGTGAGGTAACCACCGCGCTGGGCGGTCACTGTGGCCGGGATCCGGTGGACAGTGACCGACCGACGTGGTCGGCGAAGCGGGAGCGGGGCGATCACTCGCGCTCGTGCAGGACCCGGTCGACCAACCCGTATTCGAGCGCGGTCTCGGCGGTGAAGACCCGGTCCCGGTCGGTGTCGCGGCGCAGGGTTTCCGGGGTCTGGCCGGTGTGCTCGGACAGGATCGCCTCGATCGCCGCGCGCATCCGGACGATCTCGTCGGCCTGCAGGATCAGGTCGGGAATGGTGCCCTGGCCGCGAGTCGCCGGTTGGTGCAACACGATTCGAGTGTGCGGGAGCATCGCGCGGTGGCCGGGCGCGCCGCCGGCGAGCAGGACGGCGCCGACGGCGATCGCCTGGCCGACGCAGGTGGTGTGCACCGGCGCCTTGATGAATCGCATGGTGTCGTACACGGCGAGCATGGCGGACAGGTCGCCGCCTTCGCAGTTGATGTAGAGGCTGATCGCCTGGCCGGGGCTGTCGGATTCCAGGTGCAGCAGCTGGGCGATGAGCGCGTTGGCGACGCCGGAGTCGATGGGGGTGCCCAGGTACACGATGCGTTCGCTGAGCAGGTGCGAGTAGATGTCGGTGATCCGCTCACCGCCGCCGCGATGCTGCGACACGACATTGGGAATGGTGTAGGTCATGAGCTCGCCTTCCTGGCGATGGTGTTTCGGGGACCGGCTCTCATGCGGTGATCCCGATGCGATGCCGGTTCGGGACGACCTGGTCGAAGGATTCGACGATGTGGTCGATGAACCCGTACTCGAGTGCCTGGGGCGCGGTGAACCAACGGTCGTGCAGTGAGTCCTCGTAGATGCGGTCGAAGGGTTGGCCGGTGTCGGCGGCGATGAGGCCGAGCACCGTGTCGACGGTGTGGCGCAGATCGTCGGCCTGCACCTCCACTTCCACCGCGCTGCCGCCGATCCCCGCCGACCCCTGGTGCATCAGGACCCGCGCATGGGGCAGGGCGTAGCGCTTACCCGGCGTTCCGGAGGAGAGCAGGAATTGACCTGCGCTGCAAGCCAAGCCGAGAGCCAGAGTGGAGACCTCGCAGGGAACGAGTCGCATCACATCGCGGATCGCGAGCATCGAGGGGACCGAACCGCCGGGGGAGTGGATCCACAGCGATATTCCGGCTTCCGGGGATTGTGCTGCGAGGGTGAGTAATTGGGTGATGAGCAGGGTGCCGTTGTCGTCGTCGAGGGGGCCGTCGAGGACGAGGATTCGGCGGCCGAACAGTTGTTCGCGGGCTCGCCAGCTGAACATCGGGTTCTTGTCGTCGTGTGCCATGAGTCCACGGTGCCCCGCGCACACCCCCGCGCGCCGCCGTTGCTGCCCCCAGCAGATCCGCTCACAGCAGCAAGACCGTCCAGCGCGGGCGCGACAGTCATCCAGCTCCGGACAGGGCAAGGGCCCGGTGCGGCGACATCGCGACACCGGGCCCCTTCGGTCGAACTACTTGGCGTCGAATTCCCGTGCGCGCAGGGAACGTTCGATGCCAGCTCGGCCCTCGGAGACGAGGCGGTACAGGGCAGGCGGGTGGTCGCCCGCCAGGAACTCGTCGGCCTTGGCAACCGCTTCCTCGGTGATCGCCCAGTGCGGGTACAGGCCGATCACGACGGTCTGCGCGACCTCGCTCGAGCGGCGGTCCCACACCGCGGGGATCTCGGCGAAGTACTTGTCCACGTACGGCGCGAGCACGTCACCCTGACCGGCGGGGGCGAACCCGCCGACGATGGCGCGGGCGGTGATGTTGGGCACCGAGTCGTCGCCGATCACCTTGTCCCACGCCTGAGCCTTGACCTCGGCGATCGGGCGCGCGGTGGCCGCGGTGGCCGCCTGACGCTTGCCCGCCGCGGTCGGATCGCCCTGCAGTTCGGCGTCGATGGTCGGGGAGGCCGGACCGTCGGCGTCGATCCGACCCGCCGCGGCCAGCGCGGTGATGACGCGCCAGCGCAGGTCGGTGTCGACGGTGAGACCGGGCAGGCCGGCCGCCGCCGGGTCGGCGTCGAGCAGCTGCGCCAGCACCTCGGTGTGGCGCGTTTCCAGCTTCGTCCCGGTCAACGCGTTGACGAAGGCGAGCTGATGATCCGAACCCGCCTCGGCGTCGCGGGCCAGCTCGAGCAGCCGGTCGGCGTATGCCGCCCAGCCCTCCTGGTCGGCCCATGCCGGGTCGGCGTAGCTCGAGATGGCGGTGTTGGCCTGCATGAGCAGCCGCTGCACCACGCCGATCTCGGATTCGGAGCCGATTCCACGCTGCACGAGCGCGACGAAATCGCGGGCCTTCATCTCGGCCTGACGGGTCATCTCCCAGGCCGCCGACCAGGCCAGCGTGCGCGGCAGCGAATCGGCGATGTCACCGACGCGCTGCACGACCACGTCGAGCGAATCGGGGTCCAGGCGCAGCGAGCAGTAGGTGAGGTCGTCGTCGTTGACCAGCACCAGCGCACCGCGCGGCACACCGACGAGCTCGGGTACCTCGGTGCGCCCGGCGGCGTCGAGATCGAGTTCGACTCGTTTGGTGCGCACCAGCTTGCCGTCGACATCGTCGTAGATACCCACGGCGATCCGGTGCACGCGGTACTCGCCCGCGCCCGGCGCGGCGCCTTCCTGCTCGACCGCGAAGCTCGAGAACGTGCCATCGGCAGCGACGGCGAAATCGGGGCGAAGGATATTGAGCCCGGTGGTCTTGAGCCACTGCGTGCCCCAGTCCGACAGGTCACGCCCCGATGCCTTCTCCAGCGCCGCGAGCAGATCATCGAAAGTGGCGTTGCCATAGGCATGGTCGGCGAAGTAGTCGCGCAGGCCGGCCAGGAACGGCTGCAGCCCCACGTAGGCGACCAGCTGCTTGAGCACCGAAGCGCCCTTTGCGTAGGTGATGCCGTCGAAGTTCACCTCCACCGCGTGCAGGTCGGGGATGTCGGCGGCGATCGGGTGGGTCGAGGGCAGCTGGTCCTGGCGGTAGGCCCAGGACTTCTCCACATTCGCGAAAGTGGTCCAGGCGCTGGTGTATTCGGTGGCCTCGGCCTGGCACAGCACCGAGGCGAAGGTCGCGAACGACTCGTTCAACCACAGGTCGTCCCACCACTTCATGGTGACCAGATCGCCGAACCACATGTGCGCCATCTCGTGCAGCACGGTCTCGGCACGACGCTCGTAGGACGCGCGGGTCACCTTGGACCGGAACACGTAGTCCTCGAGGTAGGTGACGGCGCCCGCGTTCTCCATCGCGCCCGCATTGAACTCCGGCACGAACAGCTGGTCGTACTTGCCGAAGGCGTAGGGCACGCCGAAGTTGTTGTGGTAGAACTCGAAACCCTGCTTGGTCTCGGTGAACAGTCGCTCGGCGTCCATGTGGTCGGCCAGCGAGGCGCGGCAGTACAGACCGAGCGGGATCTCGCCGCTCGCGTCGGTGAAGGTGTCGGACCACTTCGCGTACGGGCCCGCGATCAGGGCGACCAGGTAGGTGCTCATCCGCGGGGTGGTGGCGAAGGTGTGGCGCACGACCGCGCCGATCTCGTGCTGCTCGATATCGGCGCCGTTGGAGATGACGGCCCAGTCCGCGGGCGCGGTGGCGACGATGTCGAAGGTGGCCTTGAGATCGGGCTGGTCGAAGCAGGCGAACATCCGCTTGGCGTCAGCGGTCTCGAACTGCGAGTACAGGTACACCTTGTCGTCGGTCGGATCGACGAACCGGTGCAGGCCCTCACCGGTATGCGAGTACTCGCAATCGGCCTCGACGACCAGCTCGTTGTTCTCGGCCAGCCCCGGCAACGCGATGCCGGTCGACTCGTCGTAGGCGCTCACGTCGAGTGCGACGCCGTTGAGCACCGCCGACCGCACTCGGTGCGCCACCAGATCGATGTAGGTGCTCGCACCAGGGGTGGCGGTGAAGGCGACAGTGGTCTTCGACCCGAAGGTGTCCGACACCTCGGACCCCGCTCCGCGCGGCTGATCGGTGAGGTCGAGTTCGATCCGGTAGTTCTGCACGGCCACCACGGCCGCGCGTTCGACCGCCTGGTCGCGGGTGAGATTCGGGGCGGACATTGATCTCCTTCGTCGTCGACGAACACGGCACGGTAGTTCGGCGTCCACAATGCCACTTGCCGTCGGCGCCCGCTCACGAGTTTCCGTCGACGGGTGGGCCGGGTAGGCCTGAGAGCGGCCGCGGGTGGGCCGGTAGAGTTCGGGGAAACCCGCAGGTACCGCACCGGAGATTCGGAGGCTCGACGTTGAAGCATGTGCACGCCGGGAAAGTTCGCGACCTCTACGAGGACGGCGACACCCTGCTGCTCGTCGCGTCGGACCGGGTGTCGGTCTACGACGTGGTGCTGCCGACGCCGATTCCGGACAAGGGCGCGTTGCTGACGCAGCTGTCGAACTGGTGGTTCGAGTACTTCACCGGGATTCCGAATCATGTGATCTCGGCGACCGACGTGCCCGCGGAGTTCGCCGGGCGTGGGATTCGGGTGAAGCCGCTGAAGATGCTGGCTGTCGAGTGCATCGCGCGCGGGTACCTGACCGGGTCGGGGCTCAAGGAGTACCAGCGGTCGGGGACGGTGTCGGGGATCGCGCTGCCCGCGGGTCTGCGCGACGGCGACAAGCTGCCCGAGCCGATCTTCACGCCGTCGACGAAGGCTTCCGAGGGGCACGACGAGGCGATCAGCTTCGCCGATGTGGTGAACCAGGAGGGCCGCGAGGTCGCCGAGAAGCTGCGCGATCTGACCCTCGAGATCTACTCGCGCGGGGCCGAGCACGCGGCGAAGGCGGGCGTGATCGTCGCCGATACGAAGGTCGAATTCGGGTGGGACGGTGAGGTGCTCACCCTCGGAGACGAGGTGCTGACCTCGGACTCCTCGCGCTTCTGGCCTGCCGACGAGTGGGAGCCGGGCCGCGCCCAGAGCTCCTTCGACAAGCAGTTCGTGCGCGACTGGTCGACCTCCACCGGGTGGAACAAGGAATACCCGGGCCCGGAGATCCCCGCCGAGGTCGTCGAAGGCACTCGCCGCAAGTACGAAGAGGCCTACGAGCGCATCACCGGTCAGAAGTGGGCGGGAATTCAGGCGTGACCTGAGCGGCGCCGGCCTTGCGTCGGCGCTTCAGTGCACGGGTGCGTCGACTCCTTTGACCGCGCAGATATGGGTCATGTTCTCCCTGCCCCAGGCGCCGAGTGTGGCGAGGGCCGCGTTGAGTGACACCCCACGATCGGTGAGCGAGTACTCCACCTTCGGGGGAACCTGCGCGTAGACCTCGCGATGGATGATCCCGTCGTGCTCCAGCTCGCGCAGTTGCTGGATCAACATCTTCTCGGTCACGCCGGGTATCAGGCGTTTCAGGTCGCCGAAGCGCTGGGTGCCGGTGGACAGGGCCCACAGGATCAGCGCTTTCCACTTGCCGCCGACGACGTCGAGCGCGGCGTCGAGTTCGCAGGAATACGGACGCACGCGCTGCTTCATGATGTCCTTACTTACCTTTTGGTGGGTATTGCACTTCATAGTCGGTACTTGTCGATTGTAGTGCAGAAGGCGAACCTAGAAGTGCGTTCCCGAACGGGCAACGAGAACTTCGACGCAAAGGCAGTTATGACGAATTCACTGGCAGCGCAGCATGTTTCGGTGATCGGTCTCGGGGCGATGGGCACCGCGCTGGCGAAGGCGCTGCTGGCGGGCGGTCATCAGGTGGTGGTGTGGAACCGCACCGCGTCGCGGGCCGAGGCACTGGCGGCACAGGGTGCGCGGGTAGCCGGGAGCGCGGCCGAGGCGATGGCGGCGGCCGATCTGGTGATTCTGTGTGTCCTCGACGACGCTGCCGTGCGCGAGCACATCGAGCCCACCGCGGCGGTGTTGCGGGGGCGAACGGTGGTCAACCTGACCACCACGACTCCGGAGCAGGCGCGCTCGCTGGGCAGGTGGGCCGCGGCCGCCGAGGTCGAGTTGATCGACGGCGGCATCATGGCATCGCCGGAGATGATCGGCGGCCCGGCTTCCCTCGTGATCTACAGCGGGGTGAGCACGGCATTCGATCGTCACCGGTCGGTGCTGGAACTGTTCGGCAGGGCCGAATTCGTCGGCGAGGATCTCGGCGCCGCCGCCATGTACGACGTGTCGATCCTGGGCGCGATGTACGCCATGTTCGCCGCGTTCCAGCAGGGCGCCACGATGGTCCGCACCACCGGCGGTACCGCCGCGCACCTGGCCGCGCTGACGATCCCGTTCCTGCAGGCGATAGCGACCTCGTTGGCCGGGCAGGCCGTCGGCATCGACACCCCCGACGACTACGTACAGATCCAGAGCGACGAGTTCACCGCCGCGGCCATCGACCTGATCGACAAGGCCGCGGTCGAATCGGGCACGCCCACAGAGCTTTACAGTGTGCTGCGCCGCACGCTCACCGGGCTCTGAACCGCTCGACGTCGCTACCGAGAGCTTCGGTGCGCGACGGGATCAGTGCGTGAGGCCTCGTGTTCGGCCGACCGGAGCAGGTTCCCGGTCGGCCGAACGGTCGGTTCAGGCGGCGACGCGACTCGCGCTGAGCAAGGCGTCGACGAAGCCCTCGGCCTTGGCGTCGAAGGCGGCGTAGTGGGCGGTTCGCGCGTCTCCGCTGATCGCCTCGCCGATCACGAGATTGCCCTCGGCGTCGAGACTTTGGGGCTGCTCCTCGGCGTCGGGAAGCAGGCCGACCCGGGAGTCCGCGAAACCGCTGTAGTAGGCCAGGCCCTCGTTGAGCTGGGCTTCCAGCAACTGCTGCATCCCGGGGACGATCGCGTCATCGGCTGTCGCGCCGGCCAATCCGAGCCACAGGATGCGCTTGCCCGCCAGTCGCGGCTTGCTGCGACCGTAGGCGAAACCGTAGTTCCAGACGGCATCGATCCAGCCCTTGAGCAGGGCGGGCACACTCTGCCAGTAGACCGGGAACACGACGACAACGACGTCGGCGGCCAGCATCCGCCGCATGTGCGCCTCGGCGGTGGGGGAGTAGACCTTGTCGCGATTGCCCCACTCGGGCTGGTCGGCCACGGTCATCCTCGGGTCGAAATTCTCGGCATGCAGATCGAGGAAATCCACCGTGTACCCGGCGGCGGTGAGACGCCCGACGGCGCGGTCGGCGACATGGGCCGACAGTGAGTCGGAGCGGTGGTGACCGAGCACCACGAGCGCGGTGGGGCTCGGTGTGGAGGTCTCGGTGGTGCTCGATCCGGTGGTGGTCAGTTCGGCGGTGGCAGTCGTGGTGGCGGCGGACTGGGTCACGGTGAGCTCCTGTTCGATCGGGTCCGGGCTGGTCGGCCCGGTCCCTAGAGTCAACCGCGAATCATGTGGACGATCTATGGGCGATCATCTCTAGTCGATAGGAATTCGTCTACGCTGGTGAAGTGGATCCGTTGAGTTCATTGCTGAGTGGCATTCGTGCCGAAGGATCGGTCGTGGCCCATGCCGTGCTGCGCCCGCCGTGGACGATTCGCTTCGCCGACCGTGCGCCGCTGATCATGGTGACGGTGCTGCGCGGCGGCGGCACGCTGGTGCTCGCCGATGGATCACGCACGAGTCTGGTCGCCGGCGACACCGCGCTAGTGCAGGCGGGTGAACCCTTCTACCTGGCGGACACGCCCGCCGCGCTCGACCGTCCGCACGAGCGCTACGAGCTGTCCTGTTTCGTGCCGGACGGATTCGGCCCCACCGATACCAGTTGCGCGACATCGGAATTGATCGTCACGCCGTCGACAACCGGTGTGCCAGGGGAGACTTCGCTGCTCGTCGGAGCCTACCGGGCGTCGGGGCGACGCCACGAACGGCTGTTGCGCGCGCTACCGCCGGTGATGGTGGTCCACGAAGACCCTGAAATGTGCTTGTGGCTGGAACAATCCGCCGCCGACGCGGTCCGGTTCAGCGCGGGCTCGCAGGCGCTGATGGACCGGCTGCTCGACTGGGCGCTGGTCTGCACGCTGCGCACCTGGCTCGCCGAACAGCAGCACTGCGCGCCTGCCTGGTACCGGGGAATGGCCGACCCGATCGTCGGCCCGGCGCTCACCGCCATCCACGACCGGCCGTTCCACCGCTGGACCGTGGCGGGCCTGGCCACCGAGGCGGCGGTCTCGCGCGCCCTGTTCGCTCGACGCTTCACCGAAGTGATGGGTGAACCGCCACTGGCCTACCTCACCGAATGGCGGATGGCCGAAGCCGAAGAACTGCTCGCCGACCCGGCGCGCAGCGTCGCCCAAGTGGCGACCACCGTCGGTTATTCCGATGCGTTCGGCTTCAGCGCGGCCTTCAAGCGCCTACGCGGGACCAGCCCCACCGAGTTCCGGGCCGCGCTGGTTTAGGGCGGCATCGTGATCGATGCCCGCCGCGTCCCCGTGTGCCCGTCGGCAGATGGGTCAGTTCCTCGGCGTGAGCAGGACCAAGGGGATCTCGCGCGTGGTTTTCGTCTGATAGTCGGCGTAGCCCTTGTAGGCAGCGGTGACCCGAGGCCACAGCGTCGCGCGTTCGTCGGGAGTGGCTACGCGGGCTGTCATCGGGCGCTCGGGGCCCTCGCGCAACGACACCTCGACGTTCGGGTTGTCGCGCAGGTTCAGGAACCAGGCAGGATGGGTGGGATCGCCGGCGCGCGAGGCGACGATCACGATCGTGTCGCCGTCGATGATCGGCGCGGTCAGCATGACCTTGCGCGGTTCCCCGGATTTGCGGCCGATCGTGGTGAGTTGCAGCGACGGCATCCCGAAGAACGAGTTGCCGAGGCGGCCGCCGCTCACCGTCAGCAGCACGCGGTGAACTCTGTTCGTGATCTTCAGCTGCAGGTCGGTGGGCATAGTCGAAATCTACTCCGATCTCAGTTCAGCTGATCGGTGAGGCGGGTGAGGAAGGGACGCTGGCCCTTGCCGAGTTTCTCCGCCGCGGTAGTGGGGTCGAACCAGTCGGCCCGGTCGATCTCGGGGAATTCCGCGACCCGGCCCGACCTCGGCGGCCACTCCATCTCGAAGGTTCCCGGCACGACCTCGGCCGGGTCGAGATCGCCCTCGACCGCCCACACGGTGAGGAACTTGCGCTTGGTCCCGCTGCGATAACTCACCTCGCCGAGTTCGGTCCACTCGCCCTCGGGCACCGGCAGCCCGAGCTCCTCGGTGAACTCGCGCCGGGCCGCATCGCGCGCGGACTCCTCCTCGGCCACGTACTCACCCTTGGGAATCGACCATGCCGACGCGTCCTTCTTCGCCCACAGCGGCCCACCCATGTGCCCGAGCAGCACTTCGATTCCGGCCTCGCCCCGCCGATACACCAGCACACCCGCGCTGAAAACGTCCGTCATCCGACCGAGTCTGCCAGGTGCGGACAGTGCGTCACACCGCTCGATCGCCGGTGTCACTTCGCGTCGCCGACGCGCAGGCGCGCGGCGCGGAGCAGCAGGTAGTCGCGTTCGGGCACGCTCGCCGTTTGCTGTGCGGCGCGGCGATATTCGACGACAGCCGCAACGTGATCACCGGCCATCTCCTGGAGGTGTCCACGGACGGCTGCGAGGCGATGCGAGCGGGACAGTGGTTCGGCGACGCTGTCGGCTACCGCCAGCCCCGCGGCTGGACCGTGCACCATCGCGGTGGCGACGGCCCGGTTGAGGGTGATCATCGGGTTGGGGGTCAGGCGCTCGATCATGGTGTAGAGCTGCAGGATTCGTGCCCAGTCGGTGTCTTCGGGGCGGTGGGCCTCGGCGTGCAGACCCGCGACGGCGGCCTGCATCTGGTAGATCCCGGTCAACCCGGCGGGCATGGTCGCGGTGAGCAGCCGCAGGCCCTCGGTGATCTGCGCGCGGTCCCAGCGGGAGCGGTCCTGTTCGGTGAGCGGGATCAGTTCGCCGTGCGGTCCGGAGCGGGCGGCCCGGCGCGCGTCGGTGAGCAGCATCAGCGCGAGCAGCCCGGTGACCTCGGTGTTGTCGGGCAGGAGCCGGCGCAGCGCGCGGGTGAGCCGGATCGCCTCGGCCGACAGATCGCCGCGCCGCAAGCCCGCACCGGAACTGCTGGTGTGGCCCTCGGTGAAGATCACGTACAGCACCTGCAGCACCGCACCGACCCGAGTGCTGTCGTGCGCGCCGTCGGCGAACGGTCGGTCGGATTCGGCCAGGCATTTCTTCGCCCGCGAGATCCTTTGCGCCATGGTCGATTCCGGTACCAGGAAGGCAGTGGCGATCTCGGCGGTGCTCAACCCGCCGACCGCGCGCAAGGTCAGCGCGACGGCCCCGGCGGGCGGCAGGTCGGGGTGACAGCACAGGAAGTACATATCGAGGGTGTCGTCCCGCTCGATCGCGTCGACGGGCACCTCCCGCACGAAAACCGTTGTTTCCCTGCGTCGCCGCGCCACCTCGGCCCGCACCGCGTCGGCCATCCGCCGCTGGGCGACCTGGATCAGCCAGCCACGCGGATTGTCCGGAAGTCCGTCGCGATCCCACTGGGTCGCCGCCGCGAGCAGCGCATCCTGCACCGAGTCCTCGGCGAGGTCGAAATCGCCGAAGCGGCGGACCAGTACGCCGAGGACCTGCGGTGAGAGTTCACGCAGCAGGTCCTCGACGCGTGGCAGGGTCTCGGTCACGCGACGTCGGGCGCGCTCATGATCTGACGCACCTCGATGTATTCACCGATCGGCTTGCCGCCGGGGCCGGGCGCCGCGGAGGCCTGCGCGGCGATCTCGACCGCGCGCTCGACCGAATCGACATCGACCACCCAGAAACCGGCCAGGAACTCCTTGGTCTCCGGGAACGGCCCGTCGGTCACGACCGGCGCCGAGCGGCCGTCGGAGCACACGATCATCGCCTGATCGGGTGCGGCAAGGCCCTGCGCGTCGACGAGTTCACCCGCGGCGGCGAGCTGTTCGCCCAGCGCCCGCTGGAAGTCGATGTGGGCGGCGATGTCCTCAGGTGCCCAATCCGGCAGCGCGATGTCACAGTAGGCAGCCTCGGAATAGGTCTTGACCAGCATGAATTTCATGGTTCGGCTCCTGTTCGGTGCGCCCATGTGGCGCGTTCGACAGTTGGTCGGAGCTGATCCGCGGTCTTCGACACTCTCATCTGTGTGAACTGGGTCACAGGGTAATGTTCGTGTCCGCCAGCCGGTCGGGATCGACGGGTTGCGCCGATCCGATCAACTCCTTGATCCGGTCGGTCACGTCCCAGACGTTGACGTTCATCCCCGCACGCACCCTGTTCTGCGCGTCGAGCCAGAACGCCACGAACTCGCGCTCGTCCAGATCGCCGCGCACCACCACCCGCACGTCGTCACCGCGCCCGACATAGCCGGAGTACTCCATCCCGACGTCGTACTGATCGCTGAAGAAGTAGGGCAGCCGATCGTAGACAGCGGCTTTGCCCAGCATCGTCTTCGCGGCGACGGCGGGCTGGTTCAGCGCGGTCGCCCAGTGCTCGACGCGGACCGGCCGGTGCAACAGCGGATGCTCCTGCTCGGCGATATCGCCCACCGCGACCACATCGGGGTTACTGGTGCACAGCGCGGCGTCGACCAGCACGCCGCCGTCGCTCGCCAGTCCGGCCGCGGTCGCCGTCTCGATATTGGGCTGCGCCCCCACCGCGACCAGCACCGCCTGCGCGGGCACCACCGTGCCGTCGCCGAGCCGCACGCCCGTCGCCTCACCGTCGTCGGTCAGGATCTCGTCGACGGAGGTGTTCACGCGCAGGTCGACGCCGTGCGCGCGATGCAGATCGGCATAGAACCTGCCCATCTCCGGACCCAGCACACCGACCAGCGGCAGCTCGGCCGTTTCGATCACCGTCACCTCGGAGCCCTTGGCGCGGGCCTGCGCGGCGACCTCGAGTCCGATCCACCCGGCCCCGATGATGACAAGGCGCCGATCCGTGCGCAGGATCTCGAGCAGTGCGTTCGAATCGCCGATGGTGCGCAGCGTGTAGACATTCGGGGCGTCGGCGCCGGGAATATCGAGCGTGCGGGCTCGCGAACCGGTGGCGAGGGCCAGCTTGTCGTAGTCGAGCGTGGAACCGTCGGGCAGCGTCACCGTCTTGGCGATCGGATCGAACGCGGTGGCGGTGGTGCCCAGCCGCAGGTCGATGTGGTGATCGCGGTACCAGGCGGCCGAGTCGACGGTGAAATCGGGCAGTTGCTGGGTGCCCGCCAGATGCTGTTTGGACAGTGGCGGGCGCTCGTACGGCAGCTCGTCTTCGGCGGCCAGCAGAGTGACGCGACCGTCGAAGTCGTTGGCGCGGAGGGCTTCGGCGATCTTCGCTCCGCCCAGACCTCCACCGATAACGACGAAATGCTGATTCGAGCTCATGAACGGACCCCTTCTCGCGGACGACCCGGACTCCTCGCAACCCGAGCTTAGTGCGCGTTTTCGCCCACGGGAACGATTCCGGCGGCGATGCGGTTGCACCAGTCGGTGGGGCAGACCCGGCCCGCCACAGCTGACCCGAGAGGAACCCATCGTGAGCGAGCAGGCCACCAAGGATGTCGCCGATTTCTGGTTCGACCCGCTGTGCCCGTGGTGCTGGATCACCTCCCGGTGGATCCTGGAAGTGGAGAAGGTGCGCGATATCGAAGCGCGCTTCCACGTGATGAGCCTGGCGGTGCTCAACGAGGGCAAAGACGACCTCCCGCAGCGTTATGTCGAGCTGATGGCCGCCGCGTGGGGTCCGGTTCGGGTCGTCACCGCCGCTGGTCAGAAGTACGGCGACGAGATCCTCTCGCCGCTCTACACCGCGCTGGGCACCCGGATCCACGACCGCAAGGCCGAGTACGAGCGCGAGACGCGGCAGGAGACCTTCGACGCGGTCGTCGCCGACGCGCTCGCCGAACTGGAACTGCCCGCCGAACTCGCCGAGGCCGCGAACAGCACCGACTACGACGAGGCGCTGCGGGCCAGCCACCACGCGGGCATGGACAAGGTCGGCCCCGATGTCGGCACGCCGACCATCCACATCAACGGGACCGCCTTCTTCGGGCCGGTGCTCTCGCGGATTCCGCGCGGTGAGGACGCGGGCCGGGTGTGGGACGGCGTGGTCGCGCTGGCCTCGTACCCGCACTTCTTCGAGCTCAAGCGCACCAGGACCGAGGACCCGGTCTTCGACTGATCGTGCGGGTCGGGGGCGCCGCTCACAGCACCCCCGACCGATCAGACCGGCTTCGGCGGCAGCGGGGGCGGCGCCGAGTTCAGCGGATAACCGCGCTGCGGCGGGATCATCCCGGGGTGCGGTGCGCTCGGTCGCCAGAACATCGGCCCCGGCCTGCTGCGGTCACGCAGCGCCCACATCCGCCAGGTGAGCACCGGGTGGCTGGCCATGGCGTTGACCAGCCAGATGAAACCACCCCTGTCGAGTGCGGCCCGGTCGGCCATCTCGTCGACGCCGACATCGCTGTTGAGGTACTTGCCCGCGGCGAGAGTCGCCATCGCGCCGGCCGCGCCGTGCGGTCGGAAGCAGAAGCCGTGATTGTCGGCGGTGTACTCCTGGGCGCGGATCAGCGACGACCCGAGCACCGGCAACCACGGTGCGACGAACATGCCGAGCTGACGCCAATAGGACACGTGGCCAGCGGCGATATGACCCACTTCGTGGCCGATGATGAACGCGAGGCCGTCCGGTTCGCGTGCGGCGCCGCCGATTTCGAACAGGTCGCTGTAGACCACGACGAACCGGCGGAACCCGTGTCCGGAGGCGAAGGCGTTGATCTGGCCGTTGCCCAGGATCACATAGGCGTCCGGTGCCTTGTGCATCCCGAATCGCGCTGCCGCCTCCTGCACGAGGCGGTATCCCTCGGGGAACTGGGTGGGCGACATCTTCACGCCGTTCACGCGCTGGGTCGCGAAGTTCAGGCCACGACCGGCCCACAGCAGTACCGGCGCGAACAACAGCAGCAGCACATACGGACTGGTGACCAGGGAACCGGTCTGCTCCACGCCCTTCTCGTCGACGACGGGATCGGTGAACAGTTCGACCGTCATGAGCAGGAGCGCGAGCAGGTACGCGACCGTGGTGATCATGATGACCACGATCAGCAGCGGGATCTCCCACGGATGCCGGGCGGGCCGATCCCACGGCATCAGTCCGCGCGGTCGGTGCTGCGGCGGCGCGGGCGGACCGCTCGGCGGGTAGTAGCCGGGGGCGTACTGACCCGGAGCGTACTGAGCAGGGGCGACGGGCGGATACGAGCCGGTCGGCGGCTGCGGTGGGCTGTCGTGCGCGGGGAAACCGCCGGTCCGTGGATCAGACTGTGCCCACGGCGACGGCGGCGCAGTGTCGGAGTTCGGTGACGATGTTCGCTCGGGCTGGCTGCCCGTGTGCTCCGGCGGGGAACCCGCCGAATGCGGGGAATGCGGTTCGTGCGGGTGCATGAAACGACTCTAAGCGGGCCTGCGACAATCGCAGCCATGCGCGTTTACCTGGGTGCCGACCATGCCGGTTTCGAACTGAAGAATCACGTGAAGGCCCATCTGCAGGAGGCCGGAGTGGAGGTCGTCGACTGCGGCGCCCTCGAATACGACGCTCTCGACGACTACCCTGCCTTCTGCATCGAGGCGGCGCGGCGCACCGTCGCCGATCCGGGCTCGCTCGGCCTGGTCTTCGGCGGCAGCGGCAACGGCGAGCAGATCGCCGCCAACAAGGTCGCGGGCGCCCGCTGTGCCCTGGCCTGGAGCGTCGAAACCGCCGTGCTGGCCCGCGAACACAACAATGCCAACCTGATCGGCATCGGCGGCCGCATGCACTCCACCGCCGAAGCGCTCGCCATCGTCGACGCGTTCCTCGCGGCCTCTTGGTCGGACGAGGCGCGCCACCAGCGTCGCATCGACATCCTCGCCGACTACGAGAAGACCGGCATCGCCCCCGAGATCTGAGCCGCCTCTCCGGGTATTCTGGCCAGACTTCGGCACGGACCGGGTCGCTGACGCGGCCGACGGTGAGGTGCGTGTCAGGTCAGCCCGTACCCGGTGAGTTACCCGTGTGCTAGCGAAATCAGTTGGTGAGTTTTCGAGGAGGGTGTGTTTCCTTGCCTGAAGGGCACACTCTTCATCGGATTGCACAGCTCCATCAGCAGCGGTTTTCCGGTGGGGTGGTACGGGTTTCGAGTCCGCAGGGGCGGTTCACCGAAGGCGCCGCGCTCGTGGACGGGCAGGTGTTCGAGCGGGCCGAGGCCTACGGCAAGCATCTGCTGCATCACTACGCGTCCGGGCTGACGGTGCATGTGCATCTCGGGCTGTACGGCATCTTCAGCGAGGTCGAGTTGCCGATGGCGGCACCGGTCGGACAGGTGCGGATGCGAATGGTCGGTGCCGCAACGAATTTCGGTACCGACCTGCGCGGACCCACGGCGTGTGAAGTGTTGTCGCCGCCCGAAGTGGACGCGCTCACCGCGCGCCTCGGCGCCGACCCGTTGCGTGCCGACGCCGACCACGAACGCGCGGGCACGCGAATTCGGCGCTCCCGCAGGGCAATCGGCGCGTTGCTGATGGATCAGGCTCTGATCGCCGGCGTGGGCAACGTCTACCGCGCGGAAGTCCTTTTCCGCCACGGCATCTCACCGTTCCGTCCCGGCACCTCGATCACCGCCGGCGAATGGGACGCCCTCTGGGCCGACCTGGTCGAGCTCATGCCGATCGGCGTCACCACCGGCCGCATGCACGTGGTCCGCCCCGAACACGACATCGGCGCACCGTCGTACAGCAAAGACCGCCCCCGCACCTACGTCTACCGCCGCCAGGGCGAACCCTGCCGAGTCTGCGCCACCCCCATCGCGCACAAGGTCATGGAAGGCCGAAACCTCTTCTGGTGCCCCACCTGTCAGCCCGCAGAGTAATCGGCTGAGCCGGACCGCGAAGTGCAGGCTTCGCGATCCGACTCAGCCGGCGACCGCCGTTCCCAGTTCGGGGTCGCCCGATTCAGCGAGCGCGAAACGCCGCCCGCCCGCCGACTTCGCCGAGTACATCGCGCGGTCGGCGCGACGCAACAGGTCGGTGAAATCGCACGTCTTTCCCGGTGGGCAGAAAGCGGTGCCCACGCTGGCCGAAACCGGTACGGGGCCCGCGCTCGACCACACCGGGTCGCGCAGTGCCGCGACCACACGGTGTGCCAGCTCGCCGAGGGTGTCGCGGCGGGGGTTGGCCGCCACCACGAACTCGTCGCCGCCGTATCGGCAGATCACCGTGTCGGGCGGGCACACCTCACGCAGCCGGTTGGCCAGTTCGACCAGTACCTCGTCGCCGATCGCGTGTCCGTAGCCGTCGTTGATCTGTTTGAAGCGGTCGAGGTCCACCACCAGCACACCGACACCGCGGCTCGGGTCGGCGGCGAACGCGCGCACCCGTTCCTGTAGCAGCGTGCGGTTCGCCAGATCGGTGAGTGCGTCGTGGGTCGCCTCGTGGCGCAAGCGGTGCTGCAGCGCGGCGATCTCCTGTACGCGCAGTGACACTTTCGCCGAGATGTTCTGTTCCTGTTGCGCCAGAGCGCGTTCCTGAAGTGCCTGTGCGTAGCTGTCGATGGCCTGGCTGGCCACCAGCGGCCAGCGGGTCGCCACCAGCGAACCCGGAACCCCCGAGGGGAAGCCGAGCAGCCAGCGACTGGCATGGGCCAGCATCCTGGTGCGTTCGAAGGGTGCCTCGGCCAACCGTGCGCCGAGCTTGCGCGCCTGTGGTACCGGGAACGGTTCGGTCCGAGCCAGGTGCAGCAGCCGCTCGACGATGTCGACGAGCACCGGCTCCAACTGGTGCGGCGCCGTAGAAGAGCCCGGTTCGGCGCATACCGCGCGGGCCCAGGCGCGGGCCATCGCGGCGACCGGTGGCTCGATGTGGGTCATCGAGATCACCGGTGGCAGGTGGCGACGGTCTTGCCACCTCGATCATTCGCACTGCTACGCGGTTGGGTCCACCGAGTTCGGCACACGCTCACCGCCCCCTTTCCAGATACCCCCGTCCGGCAAAAAGGATCCTAGCAAGCCACCCGAGACTGAAAATTCACGTTCTGAAACGTGTTCTCTGGTCTCTCGCGAATGGCGATCGGCTATGACATCGCTGCAGAGCCTCGGGCGTTACACACTTTCCGAAAGTTTTTTCGGGAGCCCTGAACGTGCAGCGTGATGCCCTCCGCGGGGCGGTGGACGTTGCGTCGCCATGGGTCCCTCCTGGCACGGGATGCGGGTTGTGACGATGTGGCAGTAGTCGTCACGCGCACTCTCATGGTGGCCTACTCGCCGCCCACGTGGCGGGTTTTCAAGGAAAATTATCCTATTTAATCCCCCGGTGGAGCAGACGCCGGTCCCCATGGGCGCACGAACCATCGTCGCCGGGACGACGTTTCGGGGCTAGGGTCATTAGGCCCTAATCGGGCATAGCAGCGATTGATCGCGGAGAAGTTGGGTACACCGCTGGCCGAGGCGCATCAATCGGGCAGGCAGGGGCCGGATTGGCATTTTTCGCGCGGGGTTCGGTACAGTCGTGGCGCACACGACATCGTGGCGATCCCATCGATGTCGTATGCCTGCGGGTGTAGTTCAATGGTAGAACCTCAGCCTTCCAAGCTGATGGTGCGGGTTCGATTCCCGTCACCCGCTCAAACATGTATTGCCTCGACGGTTCTCTCGCCGGTGAGGTATCGGGGTGTAGCGCAGCTTGGTAGCGCATCCGCTTTGGGAGCGGAGGGTCGCAGGTTCAAATCCTGTCACCCCGACCATCACCATTCGCCCAGCTCAGGCTTGTAGGAGACGGATGTCCACGCAACGTAAGGTCGCGATCGTCACCGGAGCGGCCCGTGGCATCGGCGCCGCGGTCGCGGTCAAGCTGGCTGCCGACGGATACGCCGTCGCCGTGCTCGATCTCGACGAAGCCGCCTGCGCGGGCACCGTCGCCACCATCGCGTCAGCCGGGGGCGAAGCTCTCGCGGTCGGCGCCGATGTGGCCGACGAAGCGGCCGTCGCCGCCGCGATGGAGCGGATCGCCACCGAACTCGGCTCGCCGACCGTGCTGGTCAACAACGCGGGCGTGCTGCGCGACAACCTGCTGTTCAAGATGTCGGTCGACGACTGGGACACCGTCATGAACGTGCACCTGCGCGGTGCCTTCCTGATGACCCGTGCCGTGCAGAAGTACATGGTCGAGGCGAAGTTCGGTCGTATCGTCAACCTGTCGAGTACCTCGGCGCTCGGCAATCGCGGCCAGGCCAACTACGCTGCGGCCAAGGCGGGCATGCAGGGCTTCACCAAGACTCTCGCCTTCGAACTCGGCAAATTCGGCGTCACCGCCAACGCGATCGCACCCGGTTTCATCGAAACCGAGATGACCGCTGCGACGGCCGCCCGCGTCGGCGTCGAGTTCGAGGCGTTCAAAGCGGCTGCCGCCGCTCAGATCCCGGTCAACCGGGTCGGCACGCCCGACGACATCGCCAACACCGCCTCGTTCTTCGCCAGCGAGGGCGCCGGCTTCGTGTCGGGTCAGGTCATCTATGTGGCAGGTGGCCCGAAGGACTGAAGTCGCCTCAGGCGCAGCCGAACCGGAAGTCCGCGCGCGCTTCGGTGCCCGCTGCCACGGTGACCCGGACCGGCTCTGTGACGGCCAAACCGCAGCCGCCGGGCACGGTTACCACCTTCGCCTCGTAGCAGCCCACCGGCAGCGCCACCGTGGCCCGCCCGTCGGCCCCACTGACCAGCGTGGCGACCACCTGCTTCGCATCGCACGGCGTGACCGCGATATCGGCCCGATTCACCGGCACCGGCTCCCGGCCGGTGAACGTCCACACCGTCAGCGATCCCGTCCCCGCGGGCGCCGGATCGGCGCTCGCGACACCGCTGACCACGAGCGGAGCGAGTACGGACAGTGCGAGAAATGTACGGCGCATGAACCTCTCCTCATCGATGAGTCGGGTCGTCCGCTGCTGATCGTAGGCCCATCGGGGTCCGAATCCGCACGTCACACCCGGATTCGGCGTTGACGATTCGGCGACGATCCGGCCGCGGCGAACCTGTCGCCTGGTGAGAAACCGCTGGTCCGACCTGGTCGGACAGCGACATCCGATGTGTCAGGATCGGTCGATGACCTATGTCGCCGATCCGCGAGTCGACGCCTACATCGACGCGCTGCCCGTCTGGCAGCAGGGAATCTGTCGCCAGGTGCGCGAACTCGTCCACGCCGCCGACCCGGCGGTCACCGAGACGGTCAAACGTCGAATCCAGCCCTACTTCGTGCTCGACGGCAATATCTGCGCGCTGCTCGCCGCCAAGACGCACGTCAATATCTTCCTCTACGACGGCGCGATCGTCCCCGACCCCGACCACATCATCACCGGGGGCCACGACAACAAGACCGCCCGAACGGTCGCCGTCTACGAGGGTCAGGCCATCAACGAACGGGCGCTGTCGACGATGCTGAAACAGATCATCGCCGACAACCGGGCGGGTGGCTGGCGCAAGATCAAGAAGGAGCGCGGTGAGGGTTAGGCCCTGTGCTCATCAGACGGTCGGGGTGATGCCCGCGCGTTCGCTCCAGACCTGTTCCGCGGGGACCGAGATCGTGGTCAGCTCGGGGTAGCGCAGGGCGGAGAGGGTGCCGCCGAAGACGGCGCCGGTGTCGAGGCAGAGGGTGTTGTTGACCCAGGCGAGGGTGGGCACCGGGGTGTGGCCGTAGAGGACGGTGGCGGCGCCTCGGTAGTCCTGTGCCCAGTCGTAGCGGATGGGGTAGCCGTGTTCGTCGAGTTCGCCGGTGGGGGAGCCGTAGAGGGCGAAGGAGCGGGCTCGGCCGGAGGTGCTGCCGTGCAGGCTTTCCGGGAGACCGGCGTGGGCGACGACGAGTTTGCCGCGATCGAGCAAGTAGTGGCTCGGCAGGCCGCGCAGGAAAGTGTGTGCGGCGGCGCGGAACTCGAGGTCTTCGTCTGCCAGCTGGGACAGCGACTGTTCGAGGCCGTGCGCGATGCGGACGTTGCGACCGTCGAGTGCGCGCATCAGCTTGTGGTCGTGGTTGCCGGTGACGCACAGGGCGGTCTTCGCGGCCACCATCCCCATCACCAGGCGCAGCACGCCGGGGGTGTCGGGACCCCGGTCGACGAGATCGCCGACGAAGACCACGGTGCGCTCGTCGGGATGGGAGGCGCCGATCGGACGACCACGATCGTCGCGGTCGATGGCGTAGCCGAGCTCGCCGAGTAAGGTCTCCAATTCGCTGCGGCAGCCGTGGACGTCGCCGATCACGTCGAACGGTCCGGTCAGGTCGCGGCGGTCGCGGGGGAGTAGGTCGGTGCGGCGGGGTTCGGTCATATCCCCTCCATCGTCGTGTAGGGCGGGCCCGCGCCGCAACCGCGTTACCCCGCGGTGGGGATCGCCGAGTCGGGCCAGACCCAGTCGGCGACGACCGGTATGTCGGCGCCCTGTTCGCGGGTCCAGCGGCGCGCGATCAACCGGGCGTCGACCATCTCCTGGCGCAGACCCGCCGCCCGCTCACGCAGTCCGGGCACGCGGTCGATCACATCGAGCACCAGATGGAAGCGGTCGAGATCGTTGAGCATCACCATGTCGAAGGGGGTGGTCGTGGTGCCCTTCTCCTTGTAACCGCGCACGTGCAGGTTGGCGTGATTGGTGCGGCGGTAGGTGAGCCGATGTACCAGCCACGGGTAGCCGTGGAAGGCGAAGATCACCGGACGGTCGGTGGTGAACAGGGCGTCGAACTCGGCATCGGGCAGGCCGTGCGGGTGTTCGTCGGCGGGCAGCATGCGCATCAGGTCGACGACATTGACGAATCGAATGCGTAAGTCCGGCAGCCGATCTCGCAGAATCGCCACCGCCGCCAGGGCTTCCAGGGTCGGCACATCGCCCGCGCATCCCAGCACCACATCGGGCGTGGTTCCGAGGTCGTCGTTGTGACACGCCCACTCCCAGATCCCGAGGCCGCGCGTGCAGTGCAGCCCCGCTTCCTCGGCCGAAAGCCAGTCCGGCCCCGGCTGTTTGCCCGCCACGACCACGTTCGCGTAGTGCAGCGACCGCAGGCAGTGGTCGTAGGTGGACAGCAGGGTATTGGCATCCGGCGGCAGATACACGCGCACGATATCGGGGCTCTTGTTCGCCACCACATCGAGGAAACCAGGATCCTGATGGGTGAATCCGTTGTGGTCCTGGCGCCACACGTGCGAGGTGAGCAGGTAGTTCAGGCTGGGGATCTTGCGCCGCCACGGCACCTTCAGGCTGGCGTCGAGCCATTTGGCGTGCTGGTTGAACATGGCGTCGACGATGTGGATGAACGCCTCGTAACAGGTGAAGACGCCGTGTCGGCCCGTCAGCAGGTAACCCTCCAGCAGGCCTTCGCACATGTGCTCGGAGAGCACCTCGACCGCGCGACCCACCGTCGAGAGATCGACATCCCAGCGTCCGACTTCTTCCTGCCAGTCGCGCCCGGTCACCTCGAGGATGTCCTGGAGCCGGTTGCTGGCCAGTTCGTCGGGCGCGAAGGTGAGGAAGTTGTGCGGATTGCGGGCGGTGACATCGCGCAGCCAGCTGCCGAGCACCCTGGTCGCCTCGTGCTGACCCGCCCCCGGCGCCACGACATCCACGCAGTAGTCGCGCCAATCGGGCAGGTCGAGATCGCGAATCAGCGAGCCGCCGTTCGCGACAGGATTCAGGCTCATCGGATGCGCCGGAACCTGCTCCAGTAGCGCGGGCACCGGCGAGCCGTCGTGGTCGAACAATTCCTCCGGCCGATACGACCGCAACCACAACTCCAGCACCCGCCGGTGATCAGGGTCGGTGCGCGCGTTGGGCAACGGCACCTGATGGGCGCGGAAGGTGCCCTCGACCTGTTCGCCGTCGACCACCGGGGGACAGGTCCAGCCCTTCGGCGTGTGCATCACGATCATCGGCCAGCGGGGACGTTTCGTGTCACCGTCCTCGCGCGCGGCCCGCTGGAACTTCGCGATCCGGTCCAGGCAGGTGTTCATCGCCTCGGCCATCGCCTGGTGGACCGGTGCGGGGTCGTCGCCGGAGACGATCAGCGGCTCGTAGCCGTAGCCGCGCAGCAGTTCGACCAGCTCTGCCTCGGGGATGCGGGCGAGGATCGTCGGATTGGCGATCTTGTACTCGTTGAGCGCGAGGATCGGCACCACCGCCCCGTCGCGGCCCGCGTTGAGGAATTTGTTCGCGTGCCAGCTGCCCGCGAGTGGCCCGGTTTCGGCCTCGCCGTCGCCGACCACGCAGAACACGATGAGGTCGGGGTTGTCCAGGGCGGCGCCGAAGGCGTGCAGCAGGCTGTAGCCGAGCTCACCGCCCTCGTGGAACGACCCCGGCGTCTCCGGCGCGCAGTGACTCGGCACGCCGCCGGGGAAGGAGAACCGGTGAAAGAATCTGCGCATGCCGTCGGCATCGCGTGCGATGTCGGGTTCCAGTTCGGTGTAGGCGTCTTCGAGCCACGCGCAGGCGTTGGGCCCGGGCCCGCCGTGCCCGGGGCCCGCGACGTATACCGCGTTCAGGCCGCGATCGCGGATCACCCGGTTGGCGTGCGCCCACACCAGATTCAGTCCGGGCACGGTGCCGAAGTGACCGAGCAGGCGCGGCTTGATGTCCTCGGCGACCAGCGGGGTGCGCAGCAGCGGATTGCTCATCAGATAGATCTGGCCGACCGCGAGATAGTTCGACGCCCGCCACCACGTGTCGACCGCGACGAGCTCGGTGCGCGAGAGCGGACCCGGTGCGTCGGTGAGGACGTAGGGCGTGGGAGCGATGGTCTCGCCCCGAGCGTCTCCCACGTTGTCGGCGGCGGTGTCGCCCGAGCTGTTCCCGGTCATCGCGGACTCTCCTCGAAATCGGTGAGTTCGCAGCGCCGTCCGCGCCGCGGTGCATGTACGGGCGCCGATCGAGGACCGGTGACACCCGGTAGGGAATCGCACCGCCGAGCCTACCGTCGTGCCGGTTTCCGACCCGGCTACGACAGTCGATTACTGTGCGGGCCATGCATTCTCTCGGCAGGATCATCGGAATCGGACTCGTCGCGGCTGCCGCGATCACGACAGCGGCCTGCGGCTCCGACGCGGATTCGACCAGCTCGTCGAGCTCGAGCTCGGTCGGCGGGAATCCCGCGAGCACGGGTCTCGAATGCACCGCCGACGACGTGAAGGTCAGCGGCGGTTTCGGCGAGGCGCCCAAGATCACCATCCCCGAGACCTGCGATCCGCCCAAGTCCTTGATCGTCAAGGACTTGGTGGTCGGCAACGGCCCCGGCGCGGCGGCCGGACAGCCGCTGACCATGAACTACGAGTTGGTCACCTGGTCGGACAAGCAGGTACTCGACAGCTCCTTCCAGCGCGGCAAGCCGTTCGGGCTGACCCTCGGCGCGGGCCAGGTCATCCAGGGCTGGGACGAGGGCCTGATCGGCGTACAGCAGGGCACCCGCAGGCTGCTGATCGTGCCGCCGAACCTCGGCTACGGCGAAGGCGGCAACGGTGTGCCGCCGAACGAGACGTTGGTCTTCGTGACCGACGCCGTGCAGGTCGGCCGGTAGCGGCACCCTCAACCAAACACCGATTGCGCGACCGCGCGGGCGGTCAACTACCCTGGTCGGGATGCGCTTTATGCGCCGCACCTGGCTTAGCCGTGCCTGACTATGGCGCGACGCCCCTTGTGGGGACACCACCATGAACTACGAACCAAGGAGTATGTCCGTGAAGAGCACCGTCGAGCAGCTGAGCCCGACCCGGGTCCGGATCAACGTCGAGGTGCCCTTCGAGGAGCTGAAGCCCGACTTCGACAAGGCGTACAAGGCGCTGGCGCAGCAGGTCAAGATCCCCGGCTTCCGTCCCGGCAAGGCTCCGGCCAAGCTGATCGAGACCCGTGTCGGCCGTGGCGCCGTGCTGGAGCAGGTCGTCAACGACGCGCTGCCCGCCCGCTACGCCGAGGCCGTGCAGACCACCGAGGTCAAGGTCATCGGCCAGCCCGAGATCGAGATCACCAAGATCGAAGACGGCGAAGAGCTCGCGTTCACCGCCGAGGTCGACGTGCGCCCCGAGATCACCCTGCCCGATTACTCGGGCATCGAGGTGAGTGTCGATTCCTTCACCATCGGCGACGACGACATCGAGGAGCAGCTCACCTCGCTGCGTCAGCGCTTCGGCACCCTCACCGGTGTCGAGCGCGCCGTGGCCGATGGCGACTTCGTGTCGATCGACCTGTCGGCGACCGTCGGCGGTGAGGACGTCCCCGAGGCGGCCACCACCGGCCTGTCGCACGAGGTCGGTTCGGGTCAGCTGATCGAGGGTCTCGACGAGGCGGTCATCGGCCTGAAGGCCGGCGAGTCCGCCGAGTTCACCTCCACCCTGGTCGCCGGCGACCACGCGGGCTCCGAAGCCGTGATCACCGTGACCGTGCAGTCGGTCAAGGAGCGCGAGCTGCCCGAGGCCGACGACGAGTTCGCCCAGCTGGCCAGTGAGTTCGACACCATCGACGAGCTCAAGGAAGACCTGAAGGGCCGCGTCGAGCGCGTCAAGAAGGTCGAGCAGGCCGGTTCGATCCGCGACAAGGTGCTCGACACCCTGCTCGAGACCGTCGAGGTCCCGCTGCCGGAGGCCGTCGTCAAGGCCGAGGTCGACGCCGTGGTCCACGACGCCGTGCACGGTTTCGATCACGACGAGGCCAAGCTGGCCGAGGCGCTCGAGGCGCAGGGCTCCTCCCGCGAGGAGTTCGACAAGGACACCCAGGAAGCCGCCGAGAAGTCGGTGAAGACCCAGCTGCTGCTCGACGCCATCGCCGAGGCCGAGAACACCCAGGTCGGCCAGCAGGAGCTGACCGAGCGAATCCTGTTCCAGGCACAGCGGTACGGCATGTCGCCGGAGCAGTTCATCCAGCAGGTGCAGCAGGCGGGTCAGCTCGGCGCGGTCTTCGCCGATGTGCGACGCGGCAAGGCGCTGGCCGGAGTTGTCGGTCAGGTGAAGGTTACCGACTCCGACGGCAACGTGGTCGACACCACCGAAATGTTCGGTGACCCTGCGGATTCCGCTGAAGTCGAGCTCGACGAAGCCGCTGCTGAGTAGGTTTCGGCGGCGTGATTTGATTGCGCTGTGAGCGAAGAAGGGCGGTACCGGGAGTTCGGTGCCGCCCTGCTTCGTTAGTGTTTGTGACGACGAACCGTATTCGTATGGCCGTAGCAATCGGTGAGAAGAGAAGGCAGGTATCCGTGACGATCAACCAGGCAGGGGTCATGACAGCCGCTACCGCTGGACTCAACCTCAGTGATTCCGTATACGAACGGCTGCTTCGCGAGCGCATCATCTTCCTGGGCACCCAGGTCGACGATGAGATCGCGAACAAGATCTGCGCGCAGATCCTGCTGCTCTCGGCCGAGGACGCGACGAAGGACATCGCGCTCTACATCAACTCGCCCGGTGGCTCGGTAACTGCCGGCATGGCCATCTACGACACGATGCAATTCGCCGAGTGCGACATCAAGACCGTCGCGATGGGTCTGGCCGCGTCGATGGGGCAGTTCCTGCTGACCGCGGGCACCAAGGGCAAGCGTTTCGCGCTGCCGCACACCCGGATCATGATGCACCAGCCCTCGGCGGGCATCGGTGGTTCGGCCGCCGACATCGCGATCATGGCCGAGCAGTTCGCCCACACCAAGCGTGAGCTCAACGAACTGCAGTCGCTGCACACCGGCAAGTCGGTGGAGCAGGTGACCGAGGACGCGGACCGCGACCGCTGGTTCACGGCGAAGGAAGCCCTGGAATACGGCTTCATCGACCACGTGGTCGCCCACGCGAACCAGGCGAAGTAGCGCAGGCCCGCGCCCCATCACACTCGAGACAAGCTTGGAGACCAAGATGGCCAATCTGATCGACCCGCGCGCAGGCTTGGGCGGCACTGCTGCCGCCAACCCGCAGTCGCGCTACATCCTGCCGCAGTTCACCGAGCAGACTTCGTTCGGCGTCAAGACCTCCGACCCGTACAACAAGCTGTTCGAGGAGCGCATCATCTTCCTGGGCAACCAGGTCGACGACGTCTCGGCGAACGACATCATGGCGCAGCTGCTGGTGCTGGAGTCCCAGGACCCCGACCGCGACATCACCATGTACATCAACTCGCCCGGTGGCTCGTTCACCGCGCTGATGGCGATCTACGACACCATGCAGTACGTGCGCCCCGACGTGGTCACGGTCTGCCTGGGTCAGGCCGCCTCGGCCGCCGCGGTGCTGCTGGCCGCCGGCGCCCCCGGCAAGCGTGCCGCACTGCCCAACGCGCGCATCCTGATCCACCAGCCGTCCTCCGGCGGTGTGCAGGGTCAGGTGTCCGACCTCGAGATCGCCGCGGCCGAGATCGAGCGGATGCGTCGCCTGATGGAAGTCACCATCTCGCGCCACACCGGCAAGCCCGAGGAGCAGGTCCGCAAGGACACCGACCGCGACAAGATCCTGACCGCCGAGGAAGCCAAGGAATACGGCATCATCGATCAGGTCTTCGACTACCGCAAGCTCAGCGGACAGAAGTGACACGCCCGGGCCCGCTGTCCTGATCTGGGCGGCGGGCCCGGCTTTTTCACCCGCGGTGGCTCACAATGGTGAGGACCCGCACAGCACTCATGACAAACATGCGCGAGTTGTCGACCTCATTCGCGCACAACAGGTACGGTCGACTCAGGGACCATTGCTCTGATTGACGGCACCGAGACGTATTTCCGGCCCAATCGGGGGACGACGGTCGCACTCGGACAAGGAAGTAGGGACCTACGAGATGGCGCGCATCGGAGACGGCGGCGATCTGCTGAAGTGCTCGTTCTGCGGAAAGAGCCAGAAGCAGGTCAAGAAGCTCATCGCGGGCCCTGGGGTTTATATCTGCGACGAGTGCATCGATCTGTGCAACGAGATCATCGAAGAAGAGTTGGCCGAGTCGAGCGAAGTGAAGCTCGACGAGTTGCCCAAGCCTTCGGAGATTCGGGATTTCCTCGAAAACTACGTGATCGGCCAGGACACCGCCAAGCGGACCCTCGCCGTCGCGGTCTACAACCACTACAAGCGCATCCAGGCAGGCGACAAGGGCCGCGACAGCCGCGGTGAGGCCGTCGAACTGATGAAGTCGAACATCTTGATGCTCGGCCCCACCGGTTGCGGCAAGACCTACCTCGCGCAGACCCTGGCCAAGATGCTGAACGTGCCGTTCGCCATCGCCGACGCCACCGCGCTCACCGAGGCGGGCTATGTCGGTGAGGACGTCGAGAACATCCTGCTGAAGCTGATCCAGGCCGCCGACTACGACGTCAAGCGCGCCGAGACCGGCATCATCTACATCGACGAGGTCGACAAGATCGCCCGCAAGAGCGAGAACCCGTCGATCACCCGCGATGTCTCGGGCGAGGGTGTGCAGCAGGCGCTGCTGAAGATCCTGGAGGGCACCCAGGCGAGTGTGCCGCCGCAGGGCGGTCGTAAGCACCCGCACCAGGAGTTCATCCAGATCGACACCACCAACGTGCTGTTCATCGTCGCGGGGGCGTTCGCGGGCCTGGAGAAGATCATCTCCGACCGCACCGGCCACCGCGGTATCGGCTTCGGCGCCGAGGTGCGCTCCAAGGCCGAGGTCGACACCGATGACCACTTCGCCGACGTGATGCCGGAGGATCTGATCAAGTTCGGTCTGATCCCCGAGTTCATCGGCCGCCTGCCCATCGTCGCCTCGGTGACGAACCTGGACAAGGAATCGCTGGTCACTATTCTCTCCGAGCCGAAGAACGCACTGGTCAAGCAGTACGTTCGCCTGTTCGAGATGGACGGCGTCGACCTCGAGTTCACCACCGACGCCCTCGAGGCGATCGCCGATCAGGCGATCCTGCGCGGCACCGGTGCTCGTGGCCTTCGCGCCATCATGGAAGAGGTTCTGCTGCCGGTGATGTACGACATCCCCGGCCGCGACGACGTCGCCAAGGTGGTCGTGAACGCCGACACCGTCGTGCACAACGTCCTCCCGACGATCGTGCCGCGGAAGGCGCAGCGTCCCGAGCGTCGCGAGAAGTCGGCGTAACAAACCAACAGCGAAGGGCCCCTTTGGATCTGATCCGGAGGGGCCCTTCGCTGTGTATCGGTGGATGCTAGGTGGCGGCCGGATTGCCCATGCTCGGCGCGGACAGGAGATTGTCGGCCTCGTCTGCCGGGATCTCCGCGCTGGCACGGACGATCGCGGTGCTGTAGCGGGCGCTGGCGGCATTGTGGATGAGTAGCGCGACACCGATCATCACCGGGGCCACCGCGTGCACAGCGGCGTCGTACCAGTGCCCTGCGCTCAGGTGTGGGTAGGTGTTGAGGGCGATGGTCAGCGTGAGCAGGAACAGCTCGGCGATCAGCACCTGGTTGCGGTTGCCCATCACGCCCCACTCGGCCACCCGCGTGGTGCCGATCATGATGATGATCAGGCACACGCTGATCATCGCCTCCAGGCCGAAACTGGCCCAGTAGAGCGGATCGGTGGGCCCGCCGGGGGCGATGTTGTGCTGGACGTTCACCGCCGACCACAGCATGCCCGTGATCACCACCCCTGCCAGCGCCCGCAGCGACCAGGTGCGGTGCTGATAGAGCGAGGCGAGGCGAGCGCGCGGGTTGGACTCGCGGCGCTGCGCGGCGATGGCCTTGCGGGCCAGCATCAGGTCCGACATCTCGGCACGCTCCAGCTCCGCGGTGGTGTCGCGCAAGCGGTCGGCGTGCGAGGAGGCAGCCTTGATCTGTTTCCAGCGCTGGTCGCGCTCGTAGGTGCGGATCTTCTCGGCGAGTTCGCGCTCGGCGCTCAACTCGGCTTCGGACAGCGCGTCGGTCAAGGCCGGATCGGACTGATAGGCGATGCGGCGCCTGGCCCGTTCCACCCGCACAGGCAGTGCGGTGACCTCGTGATCGAGCGGGTGTTCCTCGCGCATCGCAACTCCAGGTAGCAAAAGGGTTCGCCGGGTCGCGTCATTGTTGCGCATCTAGCGGGGGGAGAACACCCGCGGGCCCGAATTACTCGGTCCGAGGGCGCTGAAAATGTCTGGCGCACAACTGTGTAGCTGTTGACGCAGCAGAACGGGAGACGGTGACGACCGTTCGGGAATCGGTCGCGCCCGGGGCCGAGGAGCTTCGTTGATCCTCCGTGGTTCGCCGTTGAACCTTGATCCCGTAAAAGTGCTTCTGATGATGTGTCGTTGCTGGTCATCGGGGTGTTACTCCGGCCTGAACTGGTCGGTCTTTTCGTCCGTTTGGTCCGTCTTGCGGGGCCTTCATCGATTACGACGGGTTCGGCACGCAAAACTCATCGGCGTATCCTCGCGGTGTGTCGGACTGGTGCTGCCGATTTCGTGCTGTTTACTCGGTCCGTCAATCAGATGTTCGAGTGACGAGTGGAAGCGGAGGAGACATGGCACTGCCTACGATGACCGCCGAACAGCGCACCGAGGCGTTGGCCAAAGCGGCTGCCGTGCGCAAGGCGCGCTCGGAACTGATCGGCAAGGTGAAGGAGGGCAAGGTCACCGTCGCCGATCTGCTCAAGAAAGCCGACAGCGATGACCTGGTGAAAAAGACCAAGGTCGCTGCCGTGATCAAGGCACTGCCGGGCGTTGGTCCGGTCAAGGCCGCCAAGCTGATGGATCAGGCCGAGATTCCCGAAGATCGCCGTATCGGTGGCCTCGGTGCTCGTCAGCGCGCGGCCCTGCTCGACGCCCTCGAGGCCTGAGCCGATTAGCGATCCGACGCCCGTGGAGCTGGATGCACGGGCGTCGGGATGGTCTGTGAGTGATCTGGAGTACGTGAATTACACGCAGTAGGTCAGCAGGAAGTCGTTGATCCGCAGGCGCCATCCCGGTTGCAATTCGATCGGGAGGGTGCCGACGCGAGACCAGCGTTCGCTGTCGGGGGCGGCGAAGAACGTTCCGGAGGTCGCGGGAGCCTCGCGGACGAACACCTTGCCACGGTCGGGGGCGACGAAGGCATGGACCCGCGAGACGAGCCGATCGCGCTCGATCAGGATCGGCGTCGCCGCGGAAGCGCGTACCGATTCTTCTCCCGAGGGATTACGGCCGAGGACATAGGGCCGGTCCAAGGGGTAGCTCAGCCCTTCTTCGGTGACCAGTGCGCCCCGCGAACTGCTGTGGGGCGCCGTGCCTTTGCTCAGCGCGACCGGTTCGGCGCGCTTGGCGGCTTCGAGCGGTTGGGACCAGGCGCGGGGCGCGTCGGCATTGGGGGAGTTGCGCGGGCCGGTGCTCACGGTGACACCGTCGCCGGTGGTCGGTCGGCTGCCCGTGCTCACCGTTTCGCTCTCGGGTCGGCCAGCGTCGGGCTGGATACCCGAGGTCGCGGGCTTATCGGGCGTCGGTGCCGGGAAACCGGCGGTGGCGGGGAGCGCGTCGCCGGGGTCGGTGGGTCGCGAGGTCGGGGCGCGAAGGGCTTGGAAGCCGGTGGCCTCGGTGGGTGCGGGTTCGTCGACGGATTCGACCCGGCGGGGCGGGGGATTGCGACGTCGGCCCAGGTTGAGTACGAAGCCGTTGCCGGTGACGATGCCTGCGCGCAGGTCCGTGCGTGGATTGGCGCTGGTGGGGTCGGCCAGTTCGGCGCCCACCGCGATGCGCCGGACCGGTTCGCGGATGATCTCGTCGACCCAGGTGAAGGCCCGGTCGCCGGCGAGGCGGCGGTTGCCCTCCGCGCCGGAGATCTCGGCGATCACCGCGCCGCGCAACAGGATCAGCATGCCGTCGGCAGTCGGGGCGAGTACGCCGAAAGGCGGTGGGGCAGAAGCTCCGCCGAACACCACGCCCGCCAGACGCTGTGCCAAAGCCGCACCGGGCGCGCTCGCCGCAGTGTTGTTGGCGACGGTTTCCACCGCGCCGAGTAACCGATCGGTCGACGGCGTCTCCCCGGCCAGATAGACGACGACATCGCCGAATCTGGCGACGATCCCGGTCCCCGGCACGATGGCCACGGTGGACGAATGCGCGTGCATCAACGCCTCCTTGTCGGACTGGCCTTTACCGCCCGCCACGGCCGACCCCCAGCTGTGCGTCAGACCGCGACCTAGCTCTCCGCCGCCAGCATAGATGGCCCGACGCCCGGGGATAAGGTTCGAAGGCGAACTTCGAACAGCGTTCGTGCCAAACGGTGTTCGTCGGACGCGTAGGATCGGCGCATGAACGCCGCACCCGTCAGCCGCCGGGCCCGACCGGCGAAAGTGCCCTTGAGCCGCGATCTCGTCATCGAGACCGGATTGCACATCCTCGACACCGAAGGCTCGGCCGCGCTCACCATGCGCAGGGTCGCCAAGGAACTCGACACCGGCGCCGCGTCGCTCTACGTCTACGTCGCCCACCGCGACGATCTGCTGGCCGGCATGCTCGATCACGTCCTGTCCCAGGTCCGGGTGCCCACCGAGGGCGACTGGCGGGCGCGGGTGACCCAGCTGGTCGAGACCGCGATCGAGGCCCTCGGCCGCCACGACGGTCTCGCGCTCGTCACCTTCGGCCGGTTCCCGACCACCGAGCACGCCCTCGGCCTGATCGAACAGTTGCGGACCCTCCTGCGCGAAGGCGGCCTCGCCCCCGCGACCGCCACCTGGGCCGTCGACCTGATCTACCGGCATATCGCGGCCGAGTCGGTGGAGCGCGCCACCCACACCGACGGTGACATCCGGGCGCGCTGGGCTCTGCGCACGCTGCTCAACGGGATCGTCGCCACCCCGGTGGCCGGTGGACCTGCTCGGCTCGCGCGTGCGGAGGAGATCGCGGACCTGCAGGAGATCGAGCGGCGGGCGGGCGCGCCGTTCGGCGAGGTGGGCATGATCGCGATCGCCGAGGACGACCCGCCGCCGCGAGAGGTGTTGCTGACCTTCGTTCGCGAGGGGCGCGCGTGGGTGTGGCCGGACGACAACGATCACCCGGTCGGTTACCTGGTTCTCGGTCTCGTCGACGGTCAGCCCCACATCGACCAGGTCTCCGTCGACCCGGCCCACGCGGGCGCGCGGATCGGCAAGCGACTGATCGACCACGCGGTGCGGTGGGCGAAAGACCACGACTTCCACGAGATCACGCTCACCACGTTCGCCGAAGTCCCCTGGAACGGTCCGTATTACGAACGCCTCGGCTTCGCCTACATCCCCGTGGCGGACGAGCCGCCGGGCCTGCGCGCGATCCGTGCCGCCGAAATTGCCCATGGCCTCGACGAATGGCCTCGCGCGTGTATGCGGGCCGAGCTCGCGACCTGGAGATTCGACTGACGGCGCTCGCGGCCGGACCGGCGGCGACTCGGGGTACTCAGCGGGTGATCGCGGCGTGCCTGGCGAAGGCGGCTTCGGCCGCGGGGGTGGCGGCTTCGCGATCGGTGGGGATCAGGCCGATGCGGGTGCGGCGGTCGAGGAGGTCGTCGATGGTGAGGGCGGCCTCGTGGGTGATGGCGAAGTCGAATTCGGCTGCGGTGACGTCGATTCCGGGGGCGACCGGTGCGGCGAGGGCAGGGTCGGCGAGCCAGGCGGAGACGATGTGGCCCGCTTCGCTGCCGTAGCGCTCGATGAGGACCGGCGGGGCCTCGATGCGATCGCGGGCGGCTCCGGAGACCGCGCCGACGAGGGGGAGTTCGGTGGTGCGGCAGGGACCGGCCGTGAGCGCTGACTGCGCCACCGCCGCGTCGACCGCGTCCTGGGCCATCTGACGGTAGGTAGTGAGCTTGCCGCCGACGACGGTGATCAGACCGTCCGGGGCGGTGAGGACCGCGTGCTCGCGGGAGATGTCGGCGGTGCTGTCGTCGGCGGTCTTGAGCAGTGGGCGCAGGCCCGCGAACTTGCCGCGGATGTCGGCGCGCGTCAACGGTTCCCGCAGGGCGGTATTGATCGTGTCGAGCAGGAAGTCGATCTCGGTCTCGGTGGGCTGGGGCTCGTCGGGGATCGGGCCCGGCGCGTCCTCGTCGGTGAGGCCGAGGTAGACGCGGCCGTGCGCGGCGGGCAACGCGAAGACGAACCGGCTGATGCTGCCCGGTACCGGCACCGTCAGCGCGGCGCCGAGTCCACCGAAGGCCGCGGCGTCGAAGACGAGGTGGGTGCCGCGGCTGGGCCGCAGCTCGATGCTGTGGTCGACCTCGCCCGCCCACACGCCGGTGGCGTTCACTACCGCGCGCGCCCGCACGGTCAGGGTCTCGCCGGAAAGGGTGTCGCGCAGTTGGACCGAATCACCGGTGGCGCTGACGGCTTCCACGCGGGTGAGGACCGTCGCGCCCGCCGAGGCCGCGGTGCGAGCCAAGGCGACGACCAAGCGGGCATCGTCGACGAGTTGACCGTCCCACGCCTGCAGGCCGCCGCGCAGCCCGTCGCGCCGCACAGTCGGCGCCAGGCGCAGGGCCTCGGCGGCGGCCACCCGGCGCGAGCGCGGCAACGTGTCGACGGAGGTGTGCGCCGCGATCCGCAGCGCGTCGCCCGCGGCGAACCCCGCGCGGATGAGCGAACTCTGGGCCAGTTTGATGCCCGGCAGCAACGGAACGAGTTGGGGGAGCGGGCGCACCAGATGCGGTGCGGTGGTGCGCAACATGATGCCGCGTTCGACCGCGCTCTCGTGCGCGATCCCGACCCGTCCGCTCGCCAGGTAGCGCAGCCCTCCGTGCACCAGCTTCGAACTCCAGCGGCTGGTGCCGAACGCGAAGTCGTTGCGCTCCACCAGGATGGTGCGCAGACCGCGCGCGGCGGCGTCGAGGGCGACGCCGGTTCCGGTCACGCCGCCGCCGATCACCACCACGTCGACCTCGGGATTCTCGCCTAGCGCGGTGAGGTCGGTGGTGCGTCGCGCCGCGTTCAGGGTGGCGCCGGAAGAGGGGGAGTCAGCAGACATCAGGGTCCTTGTCGGGTAGCGGGAGCAGATAACCCTCGATAGCCCTGGACAATTCGGCGTCGAACTCCGCACCGGCCAGCAACGACTCCACCGTGCCCGCCGACTGCACCGCCGACTGGGTGATGAGCAGCAGCATGGTGGCCATGTGCTCGGCATCACCCGCCCGGATCGATCCGTCTCGGTGGCCGAGTTTGATCACCGTCGCGAACAGCCCGATCAGCGTGCGCTGATTACGGCCCAACCGGCCGAACACGTAGGTGAGCATCAGGTCGGTGTCGGTGCGGAAGATCTTGGCGAACACCGCGTTCGACCGAATCGCCGCCGCGCCCGACACGATGCCGTGGACCAGCCGATCCCGGCCGAGACCGGTGTCGGGCATGGTCTCGGCGACGATCGTGCGCAGTTCACGGACCAGCAGCTCGGCGATCAGCGACCCGGTGTCGGGCCAGCGCCGATAGACCGTCGGCCTGCTCACGCCCGCCCGCCGCGCCACCTCGGTGAGCGTGGTTCGGCGAACGCCGAAATCGACGACGCAGGCCCGCGTGGCATCGAGAATCGCCACGTCGGTAGGCGAAAGCTGGTCAGCGTGGGTCGCGAGATCGATCATCGTGCTTCACCGCCGGTGTGTTCGGTGGCGCCGGGAAAGAAGCGCCGTGGTCGGGCTGGAATCGCCCAAGGGTATCGAGCGGACCAGCAGGGTTGCCGTCGCGAATGGCCGGTAGTGACATCCGACAGCGGTACGGATGTCGACTCTGGGACATATCGTTGGTTACTGCTTGACACTATATGTCATGATGTAACGCATGGTCGAGACGCAACGCGAACAATCCGGGTCTGCCACCCTGGCGCCGAACATGGTGTGGGACGCCTGGGGCGTCGCCGCCGGTCATCAGCCGCTGTCGGCGCAGATCCGTGGCCTGCTATCGCAGGTGTTCGGGATCTCGGGTGACCCGGTCACGCGCCGCGACGAGAACGAGGTGCCGCTGATCCCCAGCACGCTCACCGACGCCGATCGGGCGGGCCTGGCCGGGATCGTCGGTGACGAACATCTCACCACCGCCGACATCGACCGGCTCCGGCACGCGGGCGGCAAGAGCACCCCCGACCTGCTGCGCCGCCGCGCGAGCGCCCCGCAGGACGCCCCCGACGCCGTCGTTTTCCCCGCTGACCACCCACAGGTCCTCGCGCTGCTCGCGTACTGCGCCGAACACGGCATCGCGGTCGTTCCGTTCGGTGGCGGAACCAGCGTGGTCGGCGGCGTGGATCCGGTGCGCGGACAGTTCGACACCGTGATCGCGCTCGATCTGCGCAGGCTCGACACGCTCACCGCGGTCGATCCGGCCAGCGGCACCGCCACCCTCGGCGCCGGACTCACCGGGCCGCAGGCCGAGGAGCTGCTCGGCGCGCACGGGCTCTCGCTCGGACACTTTCCGCAGAGTTTCGAATTCGCCAGCATCGGCGGGTTCGCCGCGACCAGGTCGTCGGGTCAGGCGTCGGCGGGCTACGGCCGGTTCGACGACATGGTCGAACGCCTGGTGATCGCGACCCCGCAGGGCACCCTCGACCTCGGTCGCGCCCCGGCGTCGGCGGCCGGACCCGACCTGCGCGAGTTGTTCGTCGGGTCGGAGGGCGCGCTCGGCGTCATCACCTCGGTCACCCTGCGGGTACACCCTGTGCCGGAAACCGTTGGCTACCAGGCCTGGTCGTTCCCTGACTTTGCCGCCGGAGCCGCCGCGCTGCGCACGGTGGTGCAGGCGGGCGCCGCGCCGACGGTGATGCGTTTGTCCGACGAGGCCGAGACGGGCCTGAACCTGGCGCGTTCCGCCGATGTCGGCGGCAACCCGGTCTCGGGTTGCCTCGCCGTCACCACCTTCGAAGGCAGCCGGGCCCACGTCGCCGCCCGCTCGGCCGAAGCGAGTGCCTTGCTCGCGGCTTCGGGTGGCACCGCGCTCGGCGAGGCGCCCGCACAGCAGTGGGAGCACGGTCGGTTCGCCGCGCCCTACATGCGCGACGCACTGCTCGATGTCGGCGTGCTGTGCGAGACCCTCGAAACCGCCACCAGCTGGGCCAATCTGGCCAATCTCAAGGTGAAGGTCACCGGCGCGCTGATGGACGCGCTCGGCGCGCAGGGCACACCCGCGCTGGTCATGTGCCACATCTCGCACACCTACCCGACCGGGGCATCGCTGTACTTCACCGTCGTGGCCAAACAGCTCGACGATCCGATCGCGCAGTGGCGCATCGCCAAATCCGCCGCGAGCGACGCGATGGTCACCGCGGGCGGCACCATCACCCACCACCATGCCGTCGGCGCCGACCACCGTCCGTGGATGGGCGCCGAAATCGGTGACCTGGGGGTTCGGGTGTTGCGCGCGGTGAAGCGCGAACTCGACCCCACCGGAGTGCTCAATCCTGGGAAGCTGGTGCCGTGAGGGAGCCTTGGCGAGTGAACCACATGCGCAGCGCGCAATCGCGCACGACGGAGCCGAGCGCTAGCGAGGCGGAGTCGTGAGCGAACAATCGGTGCGGCGCGTGGTGGTCGTCACGAACCCGCATTCCGGGGCGGGCCGCGGCGACGGCGTCGCCGAGACGGTGCTGGCCGACCTACTGGCCCGTGGTGTCGAGGTGGTGGAGGTGCGGGCGCCGAGCGCTGACGAGTCGGTGACGCAGGTCAGGACGCTCGTCGCGGGCCAGGACCGGCCGGACGCGGTGATCTGCGTCGGCGGTGACGGTCTGATGAACGTGCTGCTGGCCGCGCTCGCGCACAGCGGGGTGCCGCTCGGGCTGGTGCCCGCGGGCACCGGCAACGACCTCGCGCGCGAATTCGGCATACCGACCGGAGACCCGAAGGCGGCCGTCGAGATCGTGCTTGGCGGTCGAGCCCGGACCATCGATCTGGGGCGGATCGAATCTCCGGATACCGCACCCACCTGGTTCGCGACGGTGGTCGGTACGGGGTTCGACGCACGAGTCACCCTGCGCGCCAACAAGATGCGCTACCCCCGCGGACCGCTCCGCTACACCGCCGCCGCTGTCGTCGAACTCATGCGCGGCTACACCCTGCCGTTCCGGATCGAATTGTCCGGCCTCGCGCCCGGTGCGCTCGACAATCCACCCGACTCGCACGTGGTGATCCTGACCGACGCGGTGATGGCGCCGATCGGCAACACCCGCACCTACGGCGGCGGGATGCTGGTGTGTCCGGAAGCACTCGCCGACGACGGCTATCTCGACATCACAGTGGTCGGTGCGGTGTCGCGGCTGGAGATGGCGCGGCTGCTGCCCGCGCTGTCGGCAGGCAAACGGATCGACCATCCCGCGACGAAGCGCTATCGGGCCCGGCGGATCACCGTCGGCGCCGAGGGCGGGTACGCGACGGCCGACGGTGAGCCGGCCGGGATGCTGCCGGTGACGGTGCAGGCGATGCCGGGCGCGCTGAGCGTGCTGGTGCCCTGATCAGGCCGCGTCGAAGGCGATGCGGGACACGGCGTGCAACGTCGGACGGTCGATGATCACCACCGATGTCGAGGACAGCGGGTTCGGGTCCGGCGCGAGGGTGGTGTCGCGGGCGCCGAGGGAATCCATCATGGTTTCCCAGCGGCGACAGTGTCCGGTGAAGGCAACGCTGTTGACGCTTCTCCCTCGGCTGATCTGACCGGATCTGGCCTGCTCCGGGGGCACGTCGATGAGCACCATGTGCAGTTCGCGGCGGCCCTGCTCGGCCCAGCGGGTGATCAGGCGACGGCTCCAGCGGAAGGTCGCGCAGTCGTGGATGGCGACCGGGCCGTCGCCGGCGCGGATCGCGTCGCGGATCGCGCGGTAGTGCGCGAAGTGGACCAGCGGGCGCCACAGCGAATAGGGCGCCCAGCCCAACCGGTGGCGCAGGCGATTGCGGGTGTGGTTCGAGTCGAGAACCAGGGCGCCGGACGCGGTGCGCACCGGATGTTCGGCATCGGGGCCCACGCCGAAGAAGCGGTGTAGTGCGGTGGACTTTCCCGCGCCCGGCACGCCGGCGAAGACCAGCACGGTGGTGCTGGGGTAGCGCAGTTCTTCGACCTCGCTCGCGCGTAGGTCCACCAGCGCGATCGGGGTGATGATCTTCGGTGCCGACGGGGAAACGGGGGACGAGGAATCGAGCGGGGGCGTCACCCTCTCCAGGGTCCGGTAAAACGGACAAAACGGCAATCCGTGGTTACCCGGATTTTTCGGGTTCCAGGCTTGGGGGACAAGGGTTTCCGCGTGTCGTCGTGGCGCGTCACAAGCCTTGCCGACCAGTGCGGTGTAGAAGCTGAGAATTCCATATGGATTCCGCTCGGCGGGGTTAATCGCCGGTAGGATCAGTGCTGTAGGCGGAGTCTTCGGTGTCCCTCATCCACCGAAGATTCCGTCTTTTCTTGTCCTCGGGTAGGCGGGGAAAAAGCTGGTTGCCGCTCCCCTTAGGATTGGGACGTGACCAGCGCAGCCCCTGACAACTCGCGTAATCGTGCCGATGCCCTGCCCAAGAGCTGGAACCCCAGCGAGGTAGAGGCCGACCTGTACGAGGGCTGGGTAAACGCCGGATACTTCGCCGCCGACGCCTCCTCCGGCAAGCCGCCGTACTCGATCGTGCTGCCGCCGCCGAACGTCACCGGCACCTTGCACATGGGCCACGCGCTCGACCACACGATCATGGACCTGCTCACCCGCCGCAAGCGGATGCAGGGCTACGAGGTGCTGTGGCTGCCGGGCATGGACCACGCGGGTATCGCCACGCAGACGGTGGTGGAGAAGCAACTCGCCGTCGACGGGAAGTCCAAGGAGGACTTCGGGCGTGAGTTGTTCATCGACAAGGTGTGGGACTGGAAGCGCGAATCCGGCGGGCAGATCCAGGGGCAGATGCGTCGCCTCGGTGACGGCGTCGACTGGAGCCGCGACCGCTTCACGATGGACGACGGCCTCTCGCGCGCCGTGCAGACGATCTTCAAGCGGCTCTACGACTCGGGCCTGATCTACCGCGCCGAGCGCCTGGTGAACTGGTCGCCGGTGCTGCAGACCGGCATCTCCGACCTCGAGGTCGACCACAAGGAGGTCGACGGCGAGCTCGTGAGCATGCGGTTCGGTTCGCTGAACGACGACGAACCGCACGTGATCGTGGCCACCACCCGCGTGGAGACGATGCTCGGCGACACCGCCGTCGCGGTCCACCCGGACGACGAGCGGTACAAGGCGCTGATCGGCACCACGCTCTACCACCCGATCACCGGTCGCCAGATCCCGATCGTCGCCGACGACTACGTCGACCCCGAATTCGGTTCCGGTGCAGTGAAGATCACCCCGGCACACGACCCCAACGACTTCGAACTCGGCCTGCGCCACGGCCTGCCGATGCCGACGATCATGGACAAGTCCGGCCGGATCGCCGACAGCGGAACCGAATTCGACGGCATGGACCGCTTCGAGGCTCGCGTGAAGATCCGCGAGCGTCTCGAGGCCGAAGGTCGCATCGTCGGCCGCAAGTTCCCCTACAAGCATCAGGTCGGGCACTCCGAGCGCTCCGGCGAGCCGATCGAGCCGCGCCTGTCGATGCAGTGGTGGGTCAAGGTCGACACCCTGGCCAAGGCCGCGGGCGACGCCGTGCGCGAAGGCGATGTGAAGATCCACCCGGCCAGCCAGGAACCGCGCTGGTTCGACTGGGTCGACAACATGCACGACTGGTGCATCTCGCGGCAGCTGTGGTGGGGCCACCGCATCCCGATCTGGTACGGACCCGAAGGCGAGATCGTGTGCCTGGGCCCCGGCGAGGAAGCGCCGGAGGGCTGGGTGCAGGACCCCGACGTCCTCGACACCTGGTTCTCCTCGGGCCTGTGGCCCTTCTCCACGATGGGCTGGCCCGACTCGACCCCCGAGCTGTCGAAGTTCTATCCCACCAGCGTGCTCGTCACCGGTTACGACATCCTGTTCTTCTGGGTGGCCCGGATGATGATGTTCGGCATGTACGTCAGCGACGATCCGGTGCTCACCGCCGGGAAGGGCGCCCAGAAGCAGGTCCCGTTCGAAGACGTGTTCCTGCACGGCCTGATCCGCGACCAGCACGGCAAGAAGATGTCGAAGTCGCGCGGCAACGGCATCGACCCGCTCGACTGGATCAACTCCTACGGCGCCGACGCCCTGCGCTTCACCCTGGCCCGCGGCGCCCAGCCCGGCGGCGATCTGTCCGTCGGCGACGCGCACGCGCTGGCCTCGCGCAGCTTCGTCACCAAGCTGTTCAACGCCACCAAGTTCGCGCTGATGAACGGCGCGCGCACCGGCGAGGTGCCCTCGCGCGAGACCCTCACCGACGCCGACCGCTGGATCATCGACCGGCTCGACGCGGTGCGCGCCGAGGTCGACACCGCCTTCGACGCCTACGAATTCGGTAAGGCCTGCGAGGCGCTCTACCACTTCGCGTGGGACGAGCTGTGCGACTGGTACCTGGAGCTGTCCAAGGTGCAGTTCGCCGAGTCCGACGCGCGCGCCGAGAGCACCGCGGTGGTGCTCGGCAGTGTGCTCGACGCGGTGCTGCGCCTGCTGCACCCGGTGATCCCGTTCGTCACCGAGACGCTGTGGAAGGCGCTCACCGGCGGCGAATCGTTGGTGATCGCCCCGTGGCCGCAGGCCGGTGGCATCGCCACCGACGAAGTCGCGGCTCAGCGGGTGGCCGATACGCAGCGGCTGATCACCGAGATCCGCCGGTTCCGCGGCGATCAGGGGCTGGCCGACAAGCAGAAGGTGAAGGCCACCCTCGTCGGAATCGACGAGGCCGGGCTCGGCGGGTTCGCCGACTCGGTGGCGAATCTGGCCCGTCTCACTGAACCGGGCGACGACTTCGCCACCACCGCCGAAGTGCAGGTCCGGCTGTCCGGCGCGACCGTCACCGTGCAGCTCGACACCTCCGGCGCGATCGACCTCGACGCCGAGCGTCGCAGGCTGGAGAAGGACCTCGCGGCCGCGCAGAAGGACCTCGACACCACCACGGCGAAACTCGGCAACGAGGCCTTCCTGGCCAAGGCGCCGCAGCCGGTGGTCGACAAGATCACCGGGCGACGTGACGTGGCCGCGGCCGAAGTCACGCGCATCGGCGCCCGCCTGGCGGAGCTGAGCGCCAAGTGAGCGACACGGGCCCCGGCGACCTCGACCCCGAAGACGCCGACTTCGGCGGCACCGACTACACGGCGGCCCAGCTCGGTACCGGGCCGTCGCCGGTCGACCTCGCCGAGATGGCCCTGGTCGAGGCCGAACTCGACAAGCGCTGGCCCGAAACCAAGATCGAACCGTCGCTCACCAGGATCGCCACCCTGATGGATCTGCTGGGCAACCCGCAGAACAACTATCCGGCGATCCACATCGCGGGCACCAACGGCAAGACCTCGGTGACCAGGATGATCGACGCCCTGCTCACCGCGCTGCACCGGCGCACCGGCCGGATCACCAGCCCGCACCTACAGCTGGCGACCGAGCGGATCAGCATCGACAACGCGCCGATCTCGCCGGCCGACTATGTGGCGACCTATCACGAGCTCGCGCCCTATATCGGCATGATCGACCAGCGCTCCGCCGAATCCGACGGCCCGGCGATGAGCAAGTTCGAGGTGCTCACCGGCATGGCCTACGCCGCGTTCGCCGAGGCGCCGGTCGACGTGGCGGTCGTGGAAACCGGCATGGGCGGCACCTGGGACGCCACCAATGTGATCCACGCCCAGGTCGCGGTGATCACCCCGATCGGCCTCGATCACACCGACTACCTCGGCCCCGACCTCGAGTCGATCGCCAAGGAGAAGGCCGGGATCATCAAGCGCGCTCCCGAGGCGCTGATCCCCACCGACACCGTCGCGGTCATCGCCGAGCAGGCGCCCGAGGTGATGGACGTGCTGCTGCGCCGGGCCGTGGCCGAGGACGCCGCGGTGGCCCGCGAGGGCGCGGAGTTCCGGGTGCTGGAACGCGGCGTCGCCGTCGGCGGACAGCTGCTCACCCTGCAGGGACTCGGCGGGGTCTACGACGAGATCTTCCTACCGCTGCACGGCCAGCACCAGGCCCGCAACGCGGCGCTGGCGCTGGCCGCGGTGGAGGCGTTCTTCGGCGCTGGCGCGGATCGCCAGCTCGATATCGAGGCCGTGCGAACCGGTTTCGCGACAGTGTCGAGCCCGGGGCGGATGGAACGGATGCGCAACGCGCCGACCATCTTCGTCGACGCCGCCCACAACCCGGCGGGTGCGCAGGCGCTGGCCGCGACGCTCACCGGCGAGTTCGACTTCCGCAAGCTGGTCGGAGTGGTCGCGGTGCTCGCCGACAAGGACGCCGCCGGGATTCTCGACGCGCTCGAGCCGGTCTTCGACGAAATCGTCGTCACCAGCAACGGTTCACCGCGGGCCATGGATGTGGACGCACTGGCCGACCTGGCCGTGCAGCGCTTCGGCGACGAGCGAGTGATCACCGCCGACACCCTGCCCGACGCGCTGGAGTCGGCGATCGCGCTGGCCGAGCAGGCGGGCGACGAGGGCGATGTGATCTCCGGCGCCGGCGTGGTGGTCACCGGGTCGGTCGTCACCGCGGGCGCCGCGCGCGCCCTGTTCGGAAAGGCTCCGGCATGAGTGAAGTGCCTCCTCCCGCCAACGATCCGTGGAAGGGTCTGCGCGGAGTCATGGCGGGGACGTTGATCCTCGAGGCGATCGTGGTCCTGCTGGCGCTGCCGGTGGTCGCCGATGTCGGCGGCGGCGTCACCTGGTTCTCCGGGACCTACCTCGTGGTGCTCTCGGTGCTGATGATTCTCGGCGCGGGGGTGCAGCGTAAGCCGTGGGCGATCCCGTTCAACCTGGGTCTGCAGGTGTTGCTGCTCGCGGGCGCGTTCATCCACCTCTCGATCGGCGTCATCGCGGTGGTGTTCATCGCGGTCTGGGCATTCATCCTCGTCCTGCGCTCGGACGTCCAGCGCCGCATGGACGCAGGCCTACTCCCCAGCCAGCGAATGCATACGAAGTCCTGACGGTTGCTGGTACGCAGGTCTACTCCCCAGTCAGCGAATGCATACGAAGTCCTGACGGTTGCTGGTACGCAGGCCTACTCCCCAGTCAGCGAATGGGCACCAAGTCCTGACCGCTCGAGGGCCCGATCGGCGTGCCGACACGGCCGACGCTAGGGTTACCCCGTGACTGAGCAGACGTTGGTACTCATCAAGCCGGACGGTGTCTCCCGTGGCCTCACCGGCGAGATCCTCGCGCGCATCGAGCGCAAGGGCCTCATTTTCCAGGCGCTGGAGCTGAAGAACGTGTCCGCGGAACTCGCGGCCGAGCACTACGCCGAACATGCCGAGCGGCCCTTCTTCGGCTCGCTCATCGAATTCATCACCTCCGGCCCGGTCGTCGCGGCCATCCTCGAGGGCCCGCGCGCGATCGCGGCGTTCCGTCAGCTCGCCGGTGGCACCGACCCGGTGGAGAAGGCCGTGCCCGGCACCATCCGCGGCGACTTCGGCCTGGAGACCCAGTTCAACCTGGTCCACGGATCCGACTCGCCCGAGTCCGCCAAGCGCGAGATCGCCCTCTGGTTCCCCGAATTTCCCGCCTGACCCGCAGCGGTCAGTAGCGCACCGAAGGTAGTAGGACACCCGGTCAGGCGGTATCGAACTCCGCTCGGCCGGGTCGCCCTCGCTCGCTGGATCCGCCGGATGAACAACGGCCGCGAGCGGGGCGGAGTTCGCGTGAGTTGCGCCGATGGCGATCTCCGCGCGAACCGTATGGGATACTGACTATGGATGTGTTCGACGCCGACCTGTCGCGCAGGTACGTGACGCGGCGGCGGACATGACCGGATTGACACCGCGGTTGATGCCGATCATCGCTGCCACGGACGGCCCTGTTGCTGGGGTTGCCCGCACCGGCACGCTGGATGAGCGCTCGAAAGCGCGGTGCCACGCCGTACAGCCAGGCGCCGTGTGACCGGTTGGCGCGCCAGACGATCGATCAAGGTGCGACCGGACACGCGGGGCGAGACCAGATGACCCTCGTACCATCGGGTACGAGGTGCACGGACGATGCCCCCGCGTCGGCCGCGTCACTCCCGTACCGGGGAAGGACGCGCCCGGGGGCCCGAGGAGACTTCGTGGCCGAAAAAGAGCCGCTGGACACAACACAACAGGATGCCGATCAATTGCCGGAGCGAATTCGAGTTCATGCACTGGCCAAACGGTTGGGAGTGACCAGCAAACGCATCCTGGCCAAACTGGCCGAGTTGGGCGCCGAGGCGCGCAGCGTGCAATCCAATGTCGACCGCTCGGTCGCCGAAACGGTGCGTGACGCGATCGCCGCGGCTGACGCCGAACCCGGCGCTCCCGACGAAGCACCAGCACCGACTACGCGCGCGAAGAAGCGCGCCGCGTCCACACCCGTCGCCGAGCAGCCGGCCGACACTTCCGCGGCGCCCGCGTCGCTGTTCTCCGCGCCGCACGTCGCGCGCACCGACGAGGTGTTCGCCGCGATGCGCGACGACGCGCACACCGATCTGTTCACCCACCGGGTGTCCGAGAGCCCCGCGCAGGCCGAGCCGGTCACCTTCGAGGCGCCCGCCTCGGTGGGCATGCCGCTGTTCCTCCCGCCGGACGCCACCGCCGCCGAGGAGGCCCGCAAGCGCCGTCGCGCCGAGCGGACCCCCAAGAAGACCGAAGAGCCCGCCGCACCGCCGGTCGACGAGCAGCCCGTCGCGCCGAAGGCCGAGGAGCCCGAAGCCGAGGCCGACGACGAGTCCGCCGATCAGTCCGGTGACAACGACGCCGACGGCCAGCCGCGCCGCCGTCGTCGTGGTCGTCGTGGCCGTGGTCGCGGTCGCGGCGAGCAGTCCGCCGACGGCGAGGACAACGAGTCCGACGCCGATGACGACGACACCGACGAGGCCGAGCAGCCGGCCGAGCAGGTCGGCGCCGAGGCCGAACAGGCCGACGACACCGAATCCGAGACCGATGACGAAGACGGATCCTCCGATGGCGCGAGCCGTCGTCGCCGTCGTCGTCGCCGTCGCAAGGTCGGTGGTGAGTCCGGCGACGCCGAGGCGGCCACCGAAGACGATCCGCCGAACACCGTCGTGCACGAGCGCGAACCCCGAAACAAGCGTCGCGAACGTTCCAGCGCGAACAACCCCGACGAAGTGCAGGGCATCTCCGGCTCCACCCGCCTGGAGGCCAAGCGTCAGCGCCGCCGTGACGGCCGGGAGGCCGGGCGTCGCCGTCCGCCGATCCTGACCGAGTCGGAGTTCCTGGCCCGCCGCGAGGCGGTCGACCGGGTGATGGTCGTGCGCGAGAAGGCGTTCGACCCCGCCGAACACGCACCGGGCCACCAGACCACCACCCAGGTGGCGGTCCTGGAGGACAACATCCTCGTCGAGCACTTCGTGACCAGTTCCGGTCAGGCGTCGATGGTGGGCAATGTCTACCTCGGCAAGGTGCAGAACGTGCTGCCCAGCATGGAGGCGGCGTTCATCGACATCGGCCGCGGCCGCAACGGTGTGCTCTACGCCGGTGAGGTGAACTGGGAGGCCGCCGGTCTCGGTGGTCGTGAGCGCAAGATCGAGCAGGCGCTCAAGCCCGGCGATCAGGTGCTGGTGCAGGTGTCCAAGGACCCGGTCGGGCACAAGGGCGCCCGCTTGACCACCCAGATCTCCCTCGCCGGTCGCTTCCTGGTGTACGTGCCCGGTGGCACATCGACCGGGATCAGCCGCAAGCTGCCCGACACCGAGCGCAAGCGTCTCAAGGAGATTCTGCGCGAGATCGTCCCGTCCGACGCCGGTGTGATCATCCGGACCGCGTCCGAGGGCGTCAGCGAGCCCGAGCTGGCTCGCGACGTCGAGCGGCTGCAGGCGGCCTGGCGCACCATCGAAGAGGCCGCCGCCAAGGAGACCAACGCACCGAAGGCGCTCTACGAAGAGCCCGACATGCTGGTCAAGGTCATCCGCGACCTGTTCAACGAGGACTTCGCCAAGCTGGTCATCGAGGGTGAGCGCGCGTGGAGCACCGTCGAGACCTACGTCCGCACCGTGGCGCCCGACCTGCTCGGACGGGTCAACCGGCACGAGAACAACGGCGTCGACGTGTTCGATGCCTACCGGATCGACGAGCAGCTGGCCAAGGCGCTCGATCGCAAGGTGTGGCTGCCCTCGGGCGGCACCCTGGTGATCGACCGCACCGAGGCGATGACCGTCGTCGACGTCAACACCGGCAAGTTCACCGGCTCGGGCTCGTCGAACCTCGAAGAGACCGTCACCAAGAACAACCTGGAAGCGGCCGAAGAGATCGTGCGCCAGATGCGGCTGCGCGATATCGGCGGCATGATCGTCGTCGACTTCATCGACATGGTCCTCGAATCCAACCGTGACCTGGTGCTGCGTCGTCTCACCGAGGCACTCGGACGCGACCGCACCCGCCACCAGGTTTCGGAGGTCACCTCGCTGGGCCTGGTCCAGATGACCCGCAAGAAGCTGGGCACCGGACTGGTCGAGGCGTTCTCCACCACCTGTGAGCACTGCCACGGTCGCGGCATTCTCGTGCACTCCTACCCGGTGGACTCCGGGTCCGGCGTCGAGGAGCCGAGGTCGAAGGAGAGCGGTTCGCGCCGTCGCCGCGGCAAGGATCGCGACAAGCCGGCCACCACCGCCGCCCCGGCGACCAACGGCACCGCACCGGCCGCCGAACACGCCGAAGAGGACATCGCGGTCAAGCGCGCCCACCCGGTCGTGCTCGCGATGGCAGGCCATCACGACGACGAGCACAGCGACGAGCACACCGAGGCCGTCGAGGAAGCGCCCGCCGAGCCGACCAGGTCGCGTTCGCGCTCGCGCTCGCGCCGGGCGGGTCGTGGCGCCGCTGCCGCGAACACCGAGCAGAGCACCGAGGGTCCGCTCACCGGGGTCATCTCCGGCGAGACCGAACCCGAGGCCGCCGAGGTCGAGGAGGAAGCGGTGAGCTCGGCGCCCGCCGAGGCCGCCGCCGAGACTCCGGTCGTGGAGACCCCGCAGCCCGAACCGGCCGTGGCCGTGGAGACCCCGCAGCCCGAACCGGCCGCGGTCGTCGAGACACCGGAGCCAGAATCGGCTCCGGTCGCCGAGGAACCCGCGCCGCGGGCGCCTCGTAGGCGTCGCGTAGCCCGGTCGACGGCGGCGCCCGCACCGGACAGCGCGGGAGCCGTGTTCGTCCTGTCGGCGAACGAACAGCCGCCCGCAGCGGCTGTCGTGGACTTCGCCGCGGAGCCGGTGGTCATCCCGGAACGCAAGCCGCGCCGTCGCGCCGTGGGCCGTCCCGCGGGCGCTCCGGCCGCCGAATCGAAATAGCCCGACGCTTGCGTGCGCGGATCACCCCGCGCACGCAAGCTCCCGATTCGGGCCCTGACCGGCCGAATTGGGGGAGTGGATACCGCTCTGGTAACCTAGGTCGGTCGCTGCCCAGTGATTGAGCATCTGGCCGAACAGGCCGGGTGTATACCGCAGGCAGCAAACGTTCTTCCCCCGCTCTGCGGGGATGAGCCCAGGAATACGCGTCGCAGCTGCGGCGTGGACATGTGCAGGACCAATGTGAGTGGAGGAAGCCGACCGATGGCAGCGTACGCAATCGTCAAGACCGGCGGAAAGCAGTACAAGGTCGCGGTCGGTGACCTGGTGAAGGTCGAGAAGATCGAGGGTCCCGTCGGCACCGCCGTGGCGCTGACCCCGGTTCTCGTCGTCGACGGCGCCGATCTGACCACCGACGCCGACAAGCTGGCCAAGATCTCCGTGGCCGCTGAGGTCATCGACCAGACCAAGGGCCCGAAGATCCGGATCCACAAGTTCAAGAACAAGACCGGCTACCACAAGCGCCAGGGTCACCGTCAGCCGCTGACGGTCATCAAGGTCACCGGCATCAAGTAAGAATTTTCCCGAGGAGACGAAGCAATGGCACATAAGAAGGGCGCATCCAGCTCCCGGAACGGCCGCGATTCGAACGCCCAGCGCCTCGGCGTGAAGCGTTTCGGCGGCCAGAAGGTCAGCGCGGGCGAGATCCTGGTCCGTCAGCGTGGAACCCACTTCCACCCGGGCGTGAACGTCGGCCGTGGTGGCGACGACACGCTGTTCGCCCTCGAGGCGGGCGCGGTCGAGTTCGGCACCAAGCGTGGCCGCAAGACCGTGAACATCGTTGTACCGGAGCCGGTCCAGGCCTGACCGCCTGGAGCTTTCGCTCCCCACGGACACCAGAGCGGGTCAGGGATTTCCTGACCCGCTCTGTCGTGTTCGTCCACCCTTACCGAAAACGACAAGTCAGAAGGAGGAGGATCAACCCATGTCCAAATTCATCGACCGCGTCGTGCTGCATGTTCGTGCCGGTAGAGGTGGACACGGTTGCGCCTCGGTGCATCGTGAGAAGTTCAAGCCGCTCGGCGGGCCCGACGGCGGCAACGGCGGCAGCGGTGGCGACGTGATCCTGGAGGTCGACGCCAACGTCCACACCCTGCTCGATTTCCACTTCCACCCCAACGCCAAGGCAGGCAACGGCAAGCCGGGCGAGGGCAGCAACCGCGAGGGCAAGAACGGCGCCGATCTGGTGCTGCAGGTCCCCGACGGCACGGTCGTCGTCGATGACGACGGCAAGGTGGTCTGCGACCTCGTCGGCGCGGGCAACCGATTCATCATCGCCCGTGGCGGCCGCGGTGGCCTCGGCAACGCCTCGCTGGCGTCGAAGGCCCGCAAGGCGCCCGGTTTCGCGCTGCTCGGTGAAGAGGGCGACGAGGTCGATGTCGTTCTCGAGCTGAAGTCGGTCGCCGACGTCGGGCTGGTCGGTTTCCCGTCCGCGGGCAAGTCGTCACTGGTCTCGGTGCTGTCCGCGGCGAAGCCGAAGATCGCCGATTATCCGTTCACCACGCTGGTACCCAACCTGGGCGTCGTGCTGTCCGGTGACACGACCTTCACCATCGCCGACGTGCCCGGCCTGATCCCCGGCGCCAGCGAAGGCCGCGGCCTCGGCCTGGACTTCCTGCGCCACATCGAACGCTGCGCGGTGCTCGCCCACGTCGTCGACTGCGCGACCCTGGAACCCGGCCGCGACCCGGTCTCCGACGTCGACGCGCTCGAAGCCGAGCTCGCCGCCTACAAGCCCGCTTTGTCCGGTGACGCCAGCCTCGGCGATCTGGCCGACCGCCCGCGCGTGGTGATCCTCAACAAGACCGACGTGCCCGATGCGGCCGAGCTGGCCGACATGGTGTCGGCCGAGTTCGCCGAACGTGGCTGGCCGGTGTTCGAGATCTCCGCCGTGAGCCGCGCGGGCCTGCGCCCGTTGACTTTCGCGCTGGCCGACATGGTTCGTCAGTATCGCGAGGATCACCCCAAGGCCGCGCCCAAGCGCACCATCATCCGCCCGATCGCGACCGACGAGACCGGTTTCAGCGTCATCGCCGACCCGGAGGAAGCCGGTGGCTTCATCGTGCGCGGCACTCGCCCCGAGCGCTGGATCCGGCAGACCGATTTCAACAACGACGAGGCCGTCGGCTACCTGGCCGACCGCTTGGCTCGCCTCGGTGTCGAAGCCGAGCTGGTCAAGCAGGGCGCGCAGCCGGGTTGCCCGGTCACCATCGCCGGTGTCACCTTCGAATGGGAGCCGATGATCTCGGCGGGTGTGGATATGCAGCCGACCGGCCGCGGTACCGACCTGCGGCTCGAGACCAACGACCGTATCGGCGCGGCCGAGCGCAAGCTCGCCTCGCAGGCGCGGCGCGGTCTGCTCGACGAAAACGGTGAACGAAAAGGGTGAGAGTGGTCGCGTTCGGCGAAATTCACTGTCGGACAAGACCATTGGATGGGCATACTGCGATGGGTTGGCGAGGTAGCTCGGTGATCACGGTGCAGGGAGTTGGACGATGCAGGTGGGTTCGGAGCTGAGTCAGGGGCGCGCGGCGATCGTGTCGGCGCGCACCGTCGTGGTGAAGATCGGTTCGTCGGCGTTGACCAGCCTCGAAGGCGGGCTCGACACCGGCCGACTCGATCTGCTGGCCGATGCGGTCGAAGCCCGCATGCGGGCGGGGTCGGACGTGGTGGTCGTGTCCTCGGGCGCGATCGGGGCGGGACTCGCACCGCTCGGCCTGTCGAAGCGGCCCAAGGACCTGGCGACCAAGCAGGCCGCGGCCAGCGTCGGCCAGTTGGCTCTCGCCCACGCCTGGGGTACCTCGTTCGCGCGCTATGACCGCACCGTCGGCCAGATCCTGCTCTCCGCCGACGATTTCGCCCGTCGGGAGCATCACCGCAACGCCCAGCGCACCCTCGACCGGTTGCGTTCACTCGGCGCGATCGCGGTGGTGAACGAGAACGACACCGTCGCCACCGAGGAGATCCGCTTCGGCGACAACGACCGCCTGGCCGCCCTGGTGGCGCACCTGGTGGGTGCCGAAGCGCTGATCCTGCTGTCGGATGTGGCCGGCCTCTACGACGGTGACCCGCGCAAAGGCGCCGCCAACTTCATCCCCGAGGTGCGCGGCAGCGCCGACCTCGACGGCGTCATCGCGGGCAGCGGTGGTGCGCTCGGCACCGGCGGCATGGCTTCCAAGCTCTCCGCCGCCCGCCTGGCCGCCGACGCGGGCATCCCCGTCCTGTTGGCCTCGGCCGCCGACGCCTCGTCCGCTCTCACCGACGGCTTGGTGGGTACCGCTTTCGCCGCGCGTCCGATCCGCCTGTCCGGCCGCAAGTTCTGGGTCCGGCATGCCGCCGACCCCCGTGGCGCGGTGCTGCTCGACGCGGGCGCGGTGGACGCGGTGGCGCAACGCCATTCGCTGCTGGCGGCAGGCATCACCGGCATTCGCGGCCGCTTCTTCGGCGGCGATGTGGTCGATCTGCTCGGCCCCGACGACGAGGTCGTCGCCCGCGGTGTCATCGAATACGACAGCACCGAACTCACCACCATGCTCGGTCGCTCGACCACCGACCTCCCCGACACCATGCAGCGTCCGGTCATCCACGCCGACGACCTCGTCAAGGTCTGATCCGCACCGAAACCGCCGCTTCCCACACGAGGTCCCGCACCTGCACGCAGTAGGCCACGATTCTCGGGTCGGTGGAGGTTCCCGCGATGGCGCCACCGAGACGACCGGCTGCCGCGTTCGAGGGGTGCTTGCCGGATATCCCGAGTGGGTCGTCGCTGACGCCCCGGTGGGCGATCGGCGCCGGGTGGCGGCATACAGCAGCGGCTCTGCGGCGTCATTTGCCGCAGAATCCTTCGTCCGCGGTGCTACGAGGAATGCGGAGCGCGCATCTTGCTCCGGAAGCTGAGCCCAACTCTTCGCGGTCGCGCAGGGAGCGTCGGCCTGATGACGGACCGGCATCGCCGAACTACCGCCGTGGTGGGACCACTCCCGGCTGCGCGGTGTCGGTGGGTGGTGCGGGCCGGACAGGTTCCGCCGGGCCCTCGGTCCCTGGAACCGGTCCGGTGACGCCGGGCTGACCCCCGGGGTCGGACATGTCGGGCATGCCTGGCAGCGGAAGTGGTTGTGGCGCTTGCCGACCGGGCGGGGCGGGGGAAGCCGGTTGCTCCGAGGTAGGCGGTGGCACGTTCGGCTGCGGGGACGGCGAGACCGGCGGTGGCGCTGGGGTTTCCGTCGTCGGCGGAGCCTCCACAGTCGGCGGCCTCGGGGCAGGCGGATTCGAATCCTGCTGTGTCGGTAGCTGGCTCGGCGACGAAGGCGGGGGCGTGGGTGTCTCGCTGGGCGAACTCGTCGGCGGAGTGGTCGGGGCCTGGCTCTGTGGAGCGGGCGGTTCGCTGGGCGGTGCGGGCACCGGCGCTTCCGTAGGCGGCACGGGCGCTTGGGTAGACGGCTCGCTCGGGGGCGCGGGCGCTTCAGAAGTAGGTACGGGCGCTTCAGTGGGCGGCGCTGGCGGCTCGGTAGTCGGAGCGGGCGCTACGGTAGGCGGCGCGGGTGCTTCGCCGGTAGGCACTGGCACTTCGGCGGGTGGCGCTGGCGGCTCGGTTGTGGGAGCGGGTGGTGCGGGTGCTTCGCTGGTGGGCGCTGGCACTTCGGCAGGTGGTGCGGGTGCTTCGCTGGTGGGCGCTGGCGCTTCGGTAGATGGCGCTGGCGGCTCGGTAGTCGGAGCAGGTGTGTCCGGAGTCGGGGACGGGGCAGTAGAGCTCTGGGGCGCAGGGCTTTCCGTCGGTGCCGGAGTCCGGTCTGTAGGTTCTCCGCCCGGCGTCACAGTGGTGCCGGGCGCTGGGGTCTCAGTGGATTCCGGGTCCTGCGACGATTCCGGCGAATTGCCTTGTGGTGCCGAGGGACTCGTACCGGGGCTCGGCGTCGACCCATTACCCTGCGAGGGCGAGCCCCCTCGACCCGACGGCGCTTGCGACTCCCCGGGCGCGATGGGCAAAGCTGGAACACCCGTTCCGGCAAGCGAATACGCCGGCTTGTAGATCATGTTCATCGCCAGCACAGCTTCCTGGCGCAGCGCCTCGGCCGCCATCTGCGCGTCGATCACCTGCGCGGACTCGAGCAGGCGGGCGATCGCCCCGATCGGACCCGACCCGCCCGGCGCGACAACGGCCAGCTTCACGGCTTCGGCAGCCGCGGCGACACCACCGAGGCGGGCGCCGACTTCGGCCATCACCGCGGCGAGTTCGTCGATGGAGGCGGCGAAGCTGCGGGTGCTCGCGGCGGCGGCATCGGCGGCGGTTCCGGTCCAGCCGGTTTCGTTGATCACCCGGTCGGCGCCGGATTTGGTCAGCGGCATCGAGCCGGTGAGAGTGGCGGCGGTCTCCAGCCAGGTCATCGATGCGCCGAGGATGGCGCCGGCGTCGATCTGCTGGGCGCGCGTGTAGATCTGTTCGTGCGGCATGGATTCGAAATGTTCCATCGCACTGATGTAGGTGGGGTCGGTGCTCATCCGCGCACCCTCGTATCGACCGCGCGTAGGGCGGCGGCCGCGGCGGCGTCGGCTTCCTCGTAGAGGCCGGCGCTGAGCAGGAACGCCTCTTTCATCCGGTAGGCCGCCTCGATGTAGCGGTCGAGCAGTTCGGCGGCGTCACGCGCCTTGTGCGCGAAGCCTGCCTGCAACTGCTGGGCGGAGACGAAACCGCCGAAACCCTCTGTCTCGGCGGCATTCTCGAGCCCTTGGCGCAACTGGGCGAGATGCTCGGCCTGCTGTTCGTAGAGGTCGGCGCACCGACGTGCGGCATCGGGATCGAATGTGAGTGTCCCCGCCACGGCGGCACTGCGGAACCGGGAGATCTCGGCTCTACTGCTCTCGATCGTCATCGCGTCTCCCCTCCAGATGAAGCGTGGAGTCCAGATTAGCCGGACCTTCTGCTGTGTGAACTGTGCGCAGGCACCAACCTTCGCTGTAACTGTGCCGCGAGTTGCCCAGTTGACGCAGGCACCACGTGCACGGTTTCGCCCGCTCGCAGCAGGTATCGACCATCGTTGGCCACATCGATCCAGCTGTAGTGCACCGGCGGACTCGGCGTCGGACGGTCGAGCCCGGTTTCGATGCGGATGTGGCCCTCGGCGGTGTGCGGCTTGCGCAATAATCGCTGGATGCGCGGCACGGCGGGATGGGTCGCGAGGACCGCTTCCTCGTCGCGCACAGCGTCGGTCGCGGCCTCGCGCGCGGGTTCGCGACCGGGCGGTGTATCGGGCAGACAGGCCGCGACGCGGGCGCCGATCCCCGCGGTGTGCCCGATCGAAACACGCACGCTGCCACCGTAATCGGGCCGGGTGCTCGGATCCTGCACCACCAGCACCGCGTGGTCGTAGACCGCGCAGGCGAGCAGTCGGATTTCGCTGCCGGGAGTATGGGCGCCGCCCACCAGCACGACCCTGACGTGCGGTTCGGCGATGATCCGCAGGCAGGCGGCCAGGTCGGGGTCGCCCCCGGGTAGTCGGTCGCGCAGTCCCGCGCGCAATCGGTCCGCATCGTTCTCGGTGCGCGGCGACTCGAGCACGCGCAGCGGAAACGGCATGCGATCCTGACCCGATTCCCGCCAGACGTGCGCGAATTCGTCAGCGGTGAAGGTCCATCCCATTGCCGATCCCATCCTTACCGAACCAGGACGAGGGACAGCCTAACCCGCGGTATCGAATTCCGGCATGCCGATCAGGTCCCATCCACCCGAATGGAATCTTTTGCCGCCGCTGAGTACCTCAGTAACCCAGCGCGGTGTCGATGATCGCCTCCAACGGCTCACCCGCGACGAACCGCGCCACATTCGCGCCGACATGATCGGCGAACGCCGCCAACCGCAGCTGCGGTGGGTTCGAATCGTGGGGGGTGATGATCGCGTTCGGCAGCGTCCACAGCGGATGCCCGTCGGGCAGCGGTTCCGGGTCGGTGACATCGAGTCCGGCGCCACCGATCAACCCGCCGGTGAGCGCGTCGACCAGCGCGTCGGTGTCGATCAGGCTGCCACGGGCCACATTGATCACCCACGACGACGGCTTGAGCCTGGCCAGTTCGTCCGCGCCGATGAGGTGGCGGGTCTGCGCCGTCGCCGGTGCCGCGACCACCACATGATCGGTGTGCGACCACACCCGCGCGAGCTGATCGGTGGACACCGTCTCCACATCGGCGGGAATGCCGTGACCGCTCACCGGGCGTCCCGACCGGTTCACCGCGATCACATGGGCGCCCAGCGGCGCCAGCATCGGGATCAACGCGCGCCCGATCCCGCCCGCGCCGACGATCGTCACGGTCTTGCCGCGCAGCGAGCCGATGTGCGGGAAGAACTCGCGCTGCTGCCACGACGTCGCGCGCAACTGCTCGGGCAGATACCGCACCCCGGCCAGCAACATCATCAGCGCGTGCTCGGCGACACTGTGCGAGAACGCCCCGGCCGCGGAGGTGAACTGCACGTGTGGGTGCGCGGTGAACACCCCGGCGCCGAAGAAGTCCTCGATCCCGGCGGCGGGCAACTGCGCCCAGCGCACCGACGCGGGCAGGGTCGTCGGAAAGTCGCCGGGTTTGCCGGTCCAGATCAGTGCGTCGGCCTCCGCGAGCTCACCGACCCGAGCGCCCGCCCCGACCACCGCTTTCTCGAGCAAGCGCGGCGCCGGCTGGTCCGGGGCGATCGCGATCGTGGTCGCGGAATCCTGCACTGGTGCCTCCTGGGTCGATCGGCTGTTTGCGCCGCACTGCACGGCTCGCGCGCTGTCATCGGCGCCCCACACGGTCGCCGGACTCTGATTCTTCCTCGTCGCCGTCGACGGCGCAGCCGCACCCTCCCCGTACCCGGACGGCTCACGATTCGTCGAGGTCGACGGGTTCCTCGACGCCGTGCCGATCAGCCAGTTCCAGCAGGGGAGCGATGTCGAAGACGGCCTGGTCCATGTCGGCCTGCAGGTCGCCGAGCTCGGCGTATCGGGCGGGCACGGTCTGGATGGTGAAGTCGCGCGGGGCGATGTCGTCGATCTCGGTCCAGCGAACCGGGGTCGACACGGTCGCCTCCGGAACGCCCCGCACGGAATAGGCGGCGGCGATGGTGTGGTCGCGTGCGTTCTGGTTGTAGTCGACGAACAGCTGCGCGGGATCGCGGTCTTTGCGCCACCAGGCGGTCGTCACATCCTCGGGGGCGCGCCGCTGCACCTCCTGCGCGAACGCGAGCGCCGCCCGGCGAACCTGCCCGAACCCGTACTCCGGCGCGATCCGCACATACACGTGCAGCCCGGACCCACCGGAGGTCTTCGGCCAGCCGACCGCCCCGAGCTCGTCGAGCACCTCGTGCACCACCCCGGCGACCCGCTGCACCCGCGACCACGAGCAGTCCGGCATCGGATCGAGGTCGATGCGCCATTCGTCGGGTGACTCGGTATCGGAAGCCCGCGAATTCCACGGATGGAACTCCACCGTGGACATCTGCACCGCCCAGATCACGTCCGCGAGTTCGCGCACGCACAGCTCGTCGGCATGCCTGCCGTAGCGCGGGAAATGCACGCGCACCGTCGAAATCCAGTCCGGCGCACCGGCGGGCACCCGCTTCTGATGCACCTTTCCGCCAGGGAGACCTTTGGGGAATCGGTGCAGCATGCAGGGCCGATCCCGCAGGGCGTTGACGATCCCGTCCCCGACGCTCAGGTAGTACTGTGCCAGGTCGAGCTTGGTCACGCCGAGCTCGGGAAAGTACACCCGGTCGGGATTGCTGACCCGCACCGTGTGCTCACCCACCGAGAGTTCGACCGCGGGCGCCGCAGACTTGGCCACCCGCCCAACGATAGACGAGCAGGCCCGCTCCCGACGGGGAGCGGACCTGCCTCGCGTGGTGCGTCGGACTGCTCGTTGTCAGCGGCTGTGCTCCGTCGGCGGCGTGTAGTAGCTCTCGGCGTAGGAGTGCCGCGCCCAGCGCGACTCGGTGTCCTCGTCGCTGTCACCACCGTGGCCGGGCCACCACGCGCGGCGCCCGAGCAGCGCGGTCACCGCGGGAGTGAAGAACAGCGCCATGACGAACGCGGCGATCGCGATGCCCACCGAGATGGCGAAGCCCATCTGCGACAGGGTGCTGTTGCCCGCCAACATCATCGAGGCGAACGTGCCCGCCAGGATGAGACCGGCCGCGGCCACCGTCGGCCCCGTGTGGCGCACGGCCAGCGCCGCCGCTTCCCGTGGCGTGTGCCCTTCGCGGGCTTCTTCCCGCAGGCGGGCGACCATGAGGATGTTGTAGTCGGTGCCCAGCGCGACGACGAACAGGTACATGATCACCGGCAGCGTGAAGATCAGGCCGTTCTCGCCCTGGATCTGCTGGAACACCAGCACCGTCGCACCGAGCGTCGCGGCGAAGCCGAGGAACACCGAGGCCATCAGGTACCAGGGGGCGACGAGACTGCGCAGCAGCAGTGCCAGGACGAGCATGATCAGGATCGCGGCCACCGGGAACACGATCGCGTAGTCGTGGTTCATCGCATCCTTGAAGTCCACGAATATCGCGGTCATCCCGCCGACCGCCGCTGTGGCCCCCGCGGGCGCCGCCTGATGCGCGATCTCACGCAGCGGACCGGCCACCGTGTCGAGTGCGGCGTCGGATTCCGGTGTGTCGGTGAGCGTCACCTGGAAGCTCGCGATGGTCCGATCCGGTGACAGCTGCGCCTGCTCGACCTGCCCGACGCCCTCGACCTGGGTCAACGCTGTCCGGTAGGTCGTGAGCTGGTCATCGCTCAGCGGTCCGCCGGGCGAATGCAACAGCACATCGGAGGGCTGGGTGGCGCCCGCGGGCATGCCCTCGAGCAGCTCGGCGGTGAAGACCACCGATTCGGAGGCGTCGGAGGTGGACCCCGAGCTCAGATCAAAGGTCGGATCGAAGCCGATCGCGAACACCCCCAACGCCACCAGTACGCCGCCGGAGGCAACGGCGAACACGCCGGGGCGCCTGCCCATCGCCGCGCCGATCGCGCCGAACCGGGCGCCCCGCGGCTCGACCTGCCAAGCTTTCGACGGCCAGAACACCTTGGTGCCCAACAGCGAGACGATCGCGGGCACCAGCGTGAGGCCGGCCAGCAGCGCCACCGCGACCGCGATCGCCAGCGCCGGACCCAGCGCCCGGAACATCCCGAGGCTCGACAGCGTCAGCGCCATGAAGGCGATGATCACGGCGGCCGCCGCCGAGGTGATGGCCTCACCGACGCGGGCTACGGCATTGACCATCGCGGTCTTCGGATCGTCGCCTGCCCGCAGCCGTTCCCGGTAGCGGAACATCAGGAACAGGATGTAATCCGTACCGACACCGAACAGCACGACCAGCAGGATCGCGCTGATCGAGGTGTCGATATCGAGGTCGAATGCCTTGGCGGCCATCGCGATCAGGCCGCTGACGGTGCTCGAGATCGCACCGATGGTGATCACCGGCAGCAAAGCGATCACCGGGCTGCGGAAGATGATCAGCAGCAGCACCAGGATCAGGACGATCGTGGCGACGCCGATGATCGCCATGCCCTTCTCACCCTCCTCGGTCTGATCGAGGGTCTGTGCCGCCGTTCCGGTGATGCCTGCCTTCAACCCGGTGTCACGCACCTGTTCCCGCAGCTGCTCGCGCAGGCTCTTCACCGCCGCGCCCTGTGTCTTGTCGGCGGCGTCGGTCAGCTTGGTCATCTGTACCGCGATGACCTGGACCAGACGGTTGTCCGACGGCGGCGTCACCTGAAGGCCGGTGACGCCCTTGATATCGCGCGCGGTGAGTGCGTCGGCGGTCGCGGCGACCGCGGCAGAGTCGGCTTCGGTCAGCGCCGCGCCGTCCGCGCGAACCACCACGATGAGCGCAGCCGGCGCGGCGTACTGCGGAAATGCTTGCTCCTGCAATGTCATCGCCTGAATCGACTCGTAATGCGAAGGCAGGAACTCGGATTGGTCGGTGGTCGCGGTGAGCGTCGGTGCCGTCGACAACACGGCGACGATCGCGAGCACCCAGAGGCCGATCACTTTCCAGGGGTGGTGAACGACGACGCGTCCCAGTCTGGCGAACATGGTGGTAGGTCCTTTCCCGGCCTGCTGATCAGACGTCGAGGTCGTGGTTCAGCGGGTGCTGGACGCGGTCGACGATCATCAGGTGGACCTTCGGCGAGACGAGCGGGCGCAGCGCGTCGAGCGAGTCGACCACCTCGGTGGTGTAGTCGCCCCAGCTCTGCTCGCCCTTGCCGAGGATCGAGCGCCAGTTCTTCCAGTCCTCGGTCCAGTCGCCGAGCTCGTTGTAGTCCGCCCACGCGGAGGTCTGCTTGTGCACCAGGTAGTTGCCCTTACGGGTGAGGTAGACCCGGACGGTGTCGATGGCCTTGCGGGTCACCCGACGTGATTCGCCGACCTGTCGGCCGGTGAAGCGCTGGGTGCGGCCGCCGCCGGGCCCGACCTTGACGATGATCGGGGCGAAGCCGTCGGTCTCCGGGTCGGTGGTCGTGGGGTGGGGTTCGGTGGTCATCGATCGCTCCGATTCGATAATGCAGTGCGCATATGGGCATGGGTGTACGAGCGGCGTGCCCCTCGTTTCGGGCCGTCGTCGTGGGTCTGTTTCGGTGATGTCCGTGGATTCCGTCTGACCCACTATAAGTAGATGTATACGTATAGATCAAGAGGCAAAAAAGTCCGCACGGATAAACTCCGTGCGGACTGCTCCGTGCGGGGGCCGAACTACAGCTCGTAGACCCCGAACGCCCGGTTCTGGATGCACATCGGCATCACATGGACTCGGTCGGTCCATTCGAATCTGGCTGCCGCCTCGACGGTTTCGCGTTCCGCGATGCACACGCTCGCGGTACCGGGCATGGTCAGCGGATTGAGCACGGCCAGCGGGATGCCGGCGTGCACGCCGCTGTAGAGGCCGCCGCTGAAGCACAACGGCGTGATCGCGATGCCGCGGATGGCGCTCTCGCGGTCGGCGGCGGCCTGCGCGCCGGGGACGCCGGCGCAGTCGAGGGGGTTCTCGTTCGATGCCTGGGCGGGAACGGTCAAGAGGGTGAATCCGGCCGCACAGCCCGCGGCGACGGCCATCAGGGTTCGAGCAAATGTGGTCCTGGTCATAGGCGCATTCAAGCACCGGAGATCATCGGCGCCCACAATCTGGGCGGCGTGTTGGCCATTTGGCGTGTGGGTGGGTCAGGTGGGGGTCGCCAGGGCGAAGGGCAGGACTGCGTCGGCGCCGCTGGTGCGGAGGGCGTGGGCGGCGACGGTCATGGTCCAGCCGGTATCGGTGAGGGTGTCCACGAGCAGGATCGGCCCGTCGACCCCGGAGAGGTCGGGGACCTCCCACGAGTCGAACAGCCCGGCCACTCGATGGGCGGAGTTCGCCGCGGAGACCGGCGGCCGGTCAGGTCTGGTGTGCAGGGTGCCGAGATCGTCGAGTTTGCCGATCTGGGCCAGACGCGCGGCAAGGCTGGTGGTGAGCTGGGGATAGCGGGGGGATTGCAGGGCCAGCACCGAGGTGGGGCGGGTGGTCCAGGTCCAGTCGCGGAGCACAGCGATGCAGGCGTCGAAGACCGCGTCGGGGACCGGTGCGTCGGGGGCGTCGAGCAGGGCGCGCAAACGCATGCCCCAGCCGAGATCGGTGAGCCGGCCGAGTACGCGGCCGGTCTCGGCGCCACCGGAGATCTTGCCCGACAACGGGATCCCCAATTTGGCCATGCCGCTGGGCCACTGCTTGCGCGGTGCGAGGTCGAGACCCGGTCGGTCGAGGCGGGCTCGGGTGGCGGCGATCGCGGCATCGTCGACGGTGGTGTCGGCGCGGGTGCCGGTGCAGTTGTCGCAGCGGCCGCAATCGAGTTCCGCCGTGGCCGGCCCGGCCAGGCCGGGGTCGTCGAGTTGGCGGCGCAGGAAGGTCATCCGGCAGGTAGACGTCGACTGGTAGTCGATCATCGCCTGTTGCTCGGCGTCGCGTGCCGCGGCCAAACCCTCGTAGCGCTCGGTGTCGTAGGTCCAGTCCTGGCCGGTCGAGAGCCACCCGCCACGCACCCGCCGCACGGCACCGTCGACATCGAGCACCTTCAGCACCATCTCGAGCCGGGACCGATTCAGCTCGACGAGCGGTTCGAGCGCCACCGTCGACATCGCCCTGTCGGTGTCCAGCGCGGCGAGCACCGAACGCACGATGTGCTCACGCGGAAAGGCCACGGACGCGAAGTAACTCCAGATCCGCGCGTCCTCGGGGCCGGGCAGCAGGACGACCTCGGCGCGCTCGGTGCCGCGGCCCGCACGACCGACCTGCTGGTAGTACGCGATCGGCGAGGACGGGGCTCCGACGTGCACGACGAAACCGAGATCGGGCTTGTCGAAGCCCATCCCGAGCGCCGACGTCGCGATCAACGCTTTGACCTCGTTGTTCAGCAGCGCGGCTTCGAGCTGTTCACGTTCGGCTGGGTCGGTCTGGCCGGTGTAGGCGGCGACGGTGTGGCCGTGTGAATTCAGCAGGTCGGCCAGATCGTTGGCCGCGGCGACGGTGAGGCAGTAGATGATGCCCGAACCCGGCATCCGGGTGAGCTGTTCACCCAGCCACGCCGTGCGCCGCACCGCGTCGTCGAATCGCACCACCGACAGGTGCAGCGACTCGCGATCCAGCGTGCCGCGCAACACCAGCGTGTCGGTGCCGATCTGGCCGGCCACATCGGTGACCACCCGGTCGTTGGCGGTCGCGGTGGTCGCCAGCACCGGCACATCGGAGCCCAGGTCGGCGATCAGCGTGCGGATGCGGCGGTAATCGGGCCGGAAGTCGTGCCCCCAGTCCGACACACAGTGCGCCTCGTCGATGACGACCAGCCCCGCGTCGGCGGCCAGACGCGGCAGCACCTGATCGCGAAAGTCCGGATTGTTCAACCGCTCCGGACTCACCAACAGCACATCGACCTCGCCGTCGGCCACGCGCTGATGGATCTCGTCCCACTCGGTGACATTGCCCGAGTTGATCGTGGCCGCCACCACCCCGGCCCGCTCGGCGGCCGCCACCTGGTTGCGCATCAGCGCCAGCAGCGGCGACACGATCACCGTCGGCCCCCGCCCCGCCCCCCGCAAGAGCTTGGCCGCGATGAAGTACACCGCCGACTTTCCCCACCCGGTCCGCTGCACCACCAGCGCCCGCCTGCGCTGCACCACCAGCGCTTCGATCGCGATCCACTGATCCTCCCGCAACCGCGCGTCGGGCCCGGCTAGCTCGCGGAGCAGCTCCTCGGCTCGTTCGCGCAGGTCAGGAGCCGTCAGGTCGAGCACATCGTTGCCTGCGGGTGAGGTCATGCGCCTATCGTGCCGCACCCCTCCGACAGGTTCGATCGGCAACACAGACGGGGGACCATCGTCTGTGCTGCCGCCGACCACTCGACTCGACCCTGCGGATCGTCACGGCCGCGCTGCTGCTCCTTGTGGTGATCGACGCGGATTCACCCCTTCACACACAGCACCTGACGCAGCGTCGCCACCACATCGACCAGATCGGCCTGCGCCGCGATCACCTGATCGATGTCCTTGTACGCGGCCGGGATCTCATCGACCACGCCCGCGTCCTTCCGCGATTCCACGCCCTCGGTCTGTGCGACCAGATCGGCGACCGTGAACTGCTTCTTGGCGGCCGACCGGCTCAACCGGCGTCCCGCACCGTGCGAGGCCGACTGGAACGACGCGGGATTCCCCTTGCCCCGCACCACATACGACCGCGTGCCCATCGACCCGGGAATCAACGCGAGTTCGCCGGATCCGGCCCGCACCGCACCTTTACGGGTCACCAGCATCGGCACACCGTCGATGATCTCCTCGGCCACATAGTTGTGGTGACAGGAGATGGGCTCGTCGAAACGCACGTCCCGCCCGGCGAATTCGTCACGCACCGCCCGGCACACCAGCGACAGCATCACCGCACGATTACGCGCGGCGTATTCCTGAGCCCAGGTGAGATCACGGCGGTAGGCGTCCATCTCCGCGGTGCCGGATACGAAGACGGCCAGATCCCGATCCGGCAGCGACTGGTTGTGCGGCAGCGCACGCGCCACCGCCATGTGCCGCTCGGCCAATTCCTTGCCGATATTGCGCGAACCGGAGTGCAGCAGGATCCAGACGGCATCGTCGGTGTCGAGGCAGACTTCGATAAAATGATTGCCGCCGCCGAGCGAGCCGATCTGCTTGTGCGCCTTGGACTCCAGCTGGGAGACCCCGGGATGCAGCTCGCCGAACGAGCGCCAGAACCGCTCCCAGCTGTTGGCGCGCAATGCGGCTTGCCCGTGCGAACCCGCGAGCTCCGCACCGAGCTTCGTCACGTTCACGGCATCCTTGTGCGCCTGGAAGCCGACCGGGACCGCTTGCTCGATCCTGCTGCGCAGCGATCGCAGATCGTCGGGGAGATCGGCGGCGGTGAGATCGGTCTTCACGCTCTCCATCCCGCACCCGATATCGACGCCGACCGCGGCGGGCGCGACCGCACCACGCATCGCGATGACCGAGCCCACCGTCGCCCCCTTGCCGAGGTGCACATCGGGCATCACGCGCAGCCCGTGCACCCACTCCAGATTCGCGATATTGCGGAGCTGGCGCAGTGCTGACTGCTCGATCTCGTGCTCGTTGGCCCACATGAGCGTCTGCGCTCGCGTACCGCGCAGCTCGACGGGAAACATGGTCGGTCCTCTCCTTGATGAAGGACCAACGGTATGGGTGGGACGGATGTGGCGCATCTGATTTTCACCGCGCCCGGCAGGTCAGTCGGTGGTGATCGCCGCCGCGATCTGTGCGCGGTCGGGGATCGCCGAGCTGGCACCGAGGCGGGTTGTCGCCAGTGCGCCGGTGGCATTCGCCCAGTTCAGCGCAGTAGTCGTGCCCTGGTTCCAGGTAGCGACCAGTCCGCCGGTGAACGCGTCGCCGGCGCCGGTCGAGTCGACCACATCGACGGCGAGTCCTGAGACTGAAAGCTCGGTCCCGTCCTCGCTGCGATACACCGCCCCGTCCCCGCCGAGCGTGCGCACCACGTGCGTGACCTGGGCCAGCTCGGCCGAATACTGTTCGTACTCCAGAGAATTCACGATCGCCAGGTCGACGGCAGCCCACAGTTCGGTGGGCAACGGCTGAACCGGTGAGGGATTCAGCGCGACGACGGTGCCCGACGCGCGAGCGTGTCGGGCGGCGGCGAGCACGGTGTCGATCGGGATCTCCAACTGGCACAACAGGATGTCGGCCGCGGCGATCGCCGCGAGTTCGGCGGCCGTCAGATCGGTCACCCGGCCGTTGGCTCCCGCCACCACGATGATGCTGTTCTCGCCGGTGTCGTCGACGATGATCGAGGCGATCCCGCTGGCACCGTCGACCCGGCGAATCAGGGCGGTATCGATGCCCGCTTCCGACAGCGTCGCCGTCAGTTCCGCTCCGAACGCGTCTTCGCCGATCGCACCGAGGAACCGCACCCGCGCCCCGGACCGTGCCGCCGCGATCGCCTGATTCGCGCCCTTTCCGCCGGGTACCGTCGCGAACTCGGTCCCGAGCACCGTCTCGCCCGGTGCGGGCCTGCGCGAGACCGTCGTGACCAGGTCCATATTGACGCTGCCCAGCACGACGACGGTCGGCGAATCGGTGCGATCCATAGTGCTGAATCTAGCGGTGACGGCGCCACCCGACCTGCGGGGCGTCGGTGTGGATATCTGCGTCGACCGCTCCGTCGAACCTGTGGATAACTCGGTCCCGCCGCCGGTCGGAGCCGTATTCCGCGCGGCGGGCGGCGTCGAGTGCGCGCGGCGGACTGCGTACGCTGATACCCATGACGGTAGAAGTGACCCCCGAGCTGGACATCCGCGCAGCGGTGCACGACGCCGCACGCAGGGCTCGCGTCGCGTCCCGTGTGCTGGCTCAGCTGACCACGGCGCAGAAGAACGACGCACTGCACGCGGCGGCCGACGCCCTGCTCGCCGCCGCCGATCGCGTGCTCGCGGCCAATGCCGCCGACATCGCGACCGCGCAAGCCGCCGGTACCGAGGAGAATCTGCTCGACCGGCTGCGGCTCACCAAGGCCCGCATCGACGGCATCGCCTCGGGTCTGCGTCAGGTCGCCACGCTGCCCGACCCGGTCGGCGTCATCGTGCGCGGCTCCACCCTGCCCAACGGCCTCGAGATCCGCCAGACCCGTGTTCCGCTGGGCGTGGTCGGCATGGTCTACGAGGCACGGCCCAATGTCACCGTCGACGCCTTCGGCCTCGCCCTCAAGTCGGGCAACGCGGCGCTGCTGCGTGGGTCGTCCTCGGCCGCGAACTCCAACGCGGCGCTGGTCGAAGTCTTGCGCGAAGCCCTTGTCGCCCAGGGTGTCCCGGCCGACGCCGTGCAGCTGCTGCCCAGCGACGACCGCTCCAGCGTCACCCACCTGATCCAGGCCCGCGGCCTCGTCGACGTGGTGATCCCGCGCGGCGGTGCGGGCCTGATCAACGCCGTCGTCCGCGACGCGCAGGTGCCCACCATCGAGACCGGCACCGGCAACTGCCACGTCTACGTGCACGCGGGCGCCGACCTGGACATGGCCGAGGCCATCGTGCTCAATGCCAAGACCCGCCGCCCCAGCGTCTGCAATGCCGCCGAGACCGTCCTCATCGACGCCGCCGTCGCCGAGACCGCGCTGCCCCGCCTCAGCCAGGCACTCACCGACGCGGGCGTCACCATCCACGGTGATCTGCCCGGTCAGGTCCCGGCCACCGATGCCGATTGGGGGGAGGAGTACCTCACCATGGACATCGCGCTGAAGGTCGTCGACGATCTCGACGCCGCCGTCGAGCACATCAACACCTGGGGGACCGGCCACACCGAGGCCATCGTCACCGCCGACCTGGCCGCCGCCCGCGAGTTCACCGCTCGTGTGGACGCCGCCGCGGTGATGGTGAACGCGTCCACCGCCTTCACCGACGGTGAGCAGTTCGGCTTCGGTGCCGAGATCGGCATCTCCACCCAGAAGCTGCATGCCCGCGGCCCGATGGCACTGCCCGAACTCACCTCCACGAAGTGGATCGTGTGGGGCGACGGCCAGACTCGGCCGGTGTGATCATGACTCTCGTACAGGATCCGATCTTCACCTCGGTCGACGATGTCATCGACCGGCTCGCGACCACCGGCTACCTGGCCGACAAGGCAACGGCCACGTCGGTCTTCCTCGCCGATCGGCTGGGTAAGCCGCTGCTCATCGAAGGTCCGGCCGGTGTCGGCAAGACCGAACTGTCGCGAGCGGTGGCCCAGGTCGCCGACGCCGAACTGGTTCGCCTGCAGTGCTACGAAGGCGTCGACGAAGCCCGCGCGCTCTACGAGTGGAACCACGCCAAGCAGATCCTGCGAATCCAGGCGTCGAGTGAAAACGATTGGGCCGAAACCAAAGCCGACGTCTTCACCGAGGAATTCCTGCTCTCGCGCCCGTTGCTCACCGCCATCCGCCGTACCGAGCCGACGGTGCTGCTGATCGACGAGACCGACAAGGCCGATGTCGAGATCGAGGGCCTGCTGCTCGAGGTGCTCAGTGATTTCGCGGTGACCGTGCCCGAACTGGGCACCATCACCGCCACCCGCAAGCCGTTCGTCGTGCTCACCTCGAACGCCACCAGGGAACTGTCGGAGGCGCTCAAACGCCGCTGCCTGTATCTGCACCTGGACTTTCCCGACGAAGACCTCGAGCGCCGCATCTTGGCCAGTCGCGTACCGGAACTCCCGAACATCGTGGCCGAGCAACTGGTGCGGGTCGTGCACGTGCTGCGCGGCATGCAACTCAAGAAGCTGCCCTCGGTCGCCGAAACGATCGACTGGGGCAACACTTTGCTCGCACTCGGCGCCGCCGATCTCGACGACGCGACCGTGCGCGCCACGCTCGGCGTGGTGCTCAAGCACCGCAGCGATCACCAGCGCGCGCTGGCCGAGCTGAAACTGGCCTGATCATGACCGCACCGGCACCGCACGGAATCGGCGGCCACGTCGCCGGTTTCGTCGGTGCGCTCCGGGCCCGTGGCGTGCCGGTCGGCCCGTCGGAAACCGTCGACGCCGGCCGGGTGCTGACCGTGTTGGACCTGCTCGATCGCGAGGCCGTGCGCGAGGGACTGGCCTGTGCGCTGCTGCGCAGACCCACCCATCGCGCCACCTTCGACGGACTGTTCGACCTGTGGTTCCCCGTCGCCGTCGGTGACCGCACCGGCGAGGCTTCGGACCTGCCGCGCACCCCCGACGGGCAGGTCGACCTCGCCGCGCTACGCGAGCAACTGGCCGAGTTGCTCGCTGCCGAGGACAGCGGCCCCCAACAGCAATTGCTGGCCGGGCAGATAGTCGAGCAACTCGGGCAGTACCAGTCCGCGCGCGGACCGTCGTTCTCCGCGTACCAGGCACTCAAAGACGTTGCGCCCCAGTCCTTGCTGGCCAAGATACTCGCGGGTCTCGGCCTGCCGCCGGATGCGAGCGAGCGAGACACCGAGGTCGCCCGCCGTGTCGCCAGGGAACGCATCGCGGGGTTCCGGGCCAGGGTGGAAGCCGAGACCAACCGGCGCGTGGCCGAACAGATCGGGCGCGAACGCGTGGCGACCTATGGTGTCGCCCGCCAGGCCGAGGACGCCGACTTCCTCCGTGCTTCCGAACGCGAGCTCACCGAATTGCGGCGCGGCACTCAGCGTTTGGCTCGGATCCTGGCCTCCCGGCTGGCGGTGCGACGCAAACGGGCCAGGCGCGGCGAGATCGATCTGCGCAAAACCCTGCGCGCGTCGATGTCGACCGGTGGGGTGCCGATCGACCTGGTGAACCGTAAACCTCGCCCCGGCCGACCCGAACTGGTACTGCTGTGCGACATCTCGGGCTCGGTGGCCGGGTTCAGCAACTTCACGCTGCTGCTGGTGAGCGCGTTGCGTGAGCAGTTCTCGCGGGTGCGGATCTTCGCCTTCGTCGACCGCACCGACGAGGTCACCGGTTTCTTCGAGCCGTACGCCGGCCTCGACGATGTGATGACCCGGATCTTCACCGAGTCGCGCATCATCGACGCCGACGGGCACTCCGATTACGGCTACGCGCTCACCAGTTTCGCCGAGAACTTCGGCGAGGCTGTCACCAGCCGCAGCTCGCTGCTGGTCCTCGGCGACGGCCGCACCAACTACCGCAACCCGCAACTGGACACGCTGCGCGAACTGGTCGGTACCGCCCGGCACGCGCACTGGCTCAATCCCGAACCCAAGAATCTGTGGGGGACAGGGGATTCGGCGGCTCGCGACTACGGCTCGGTGATCGAGATGCACGAATGCCGATCAGCTCGACAGCTGACCGAGGTGGTCTCCAGGTTGTTGCCCGTCTGAAGGAGCTGAGGATGAGCGTTGACGTCTTGGCCTACTGCCTGGCGAAACCGGGTGCCTGGGAAGACGAGCCGTGGGAGGGCGACACCGTCGCCAAGGTCGGCGACAAAGTGTTCGCCTTCCTCGGCGCTGGCACGTCGATCGGCCTCAAATGCGGCCGCGACCGTACCGAAGCCGACGAATTGGTCAGCATCTACCCGGGCGATGTCACCGCGTCGGCCTACATCGGCCGCTACGGCTGGAACAGTATTCGCGTCGGCGGCGCGGTCCCCGACGACGAACTGCGCGAACTGATCGACGCCTCCTACGACGCGGTCGTCGCCAAGCTCCCGAAGTCCAAGCGCCCCACTGCCTGAGCTTTTCAGCCGACGTTAAGCGCCTCACATGGCGCCACAACGAAGATCACGCCCATGCTGGCAGGGGCGTCGAGCGACGACGAGCGATCCGAACGACGGATATCGGACGTAGGGAAGGTGCGATCGGGTCATTCCCTCGCCGGCTGGGCGTGGTTCGCTCGGTGACCGACCCGCTCACGAACGAGACCGATCGCGCTCGAGGCGAACCCATCATCATCGGCGGTCCGGCCGACGCGGTGGAAGATCCGGGACGTCGAACCATCGCAGCGCCGGATGCAGCCGCGGCCGGAGACCGGGGACGGCAAGGTGCGCCGGGGCCGACGAGCGATGCGGTCGGAGTATGGGAAGCGGCCGCTCCGGATGGTGCCCCTCGAGGCCCCGCGCCCGGTTCGGGGGCCCGGGCCGCGCGGCGGCTGGCCGGGATCGCTGCGGCACGGCTCGTGGATGCTCCGGCCGCGGCGGAGGAGCAGCTGCGGCGGGCGCTCGTTGTCGGCGCCGGTGAACTGGAGGGCCGAGAACTCGCCGCGATGCGCACCCAGCTGGTCACCGCCGTCGCCGCCCAGCCGGGGCGTGACCGTGAGATGGCCCGTGCCGCCGCCTCGGCTGCCGCCAGTTGGCAGTCGATCTCGCAGGCCGATTCTGTCCATCTGTGGCTGGTCGCCGGGCGTGCCTGGCATCGGGCGGGCAGACACGGCGAGGCGGTGGTCGCCTTCGACCGTCCGCTGCTCACCGGAACTGTCGGCTACCCACCCACCGAGCTCGCCCGGGTCCGTGCCCAGTTCGCCGAATCATTGAATCACCTCGGCCGCTACCGCCAGGCCGCGTGGCAGTTCGCCGAGGCGGCCCGGCTGATCGCCGGTTCGCCCGCGCAGCGCCGCCGTCATGCCGATCTGGTGTGGTCGGCCGCGGTCGCCCGCGAGTGCTGTGGGCAGGAGTCCGAGGCACTCGGGGGCTACCTGCGCGCCGCGGGGCTGTGGGGTGAACTGGACAAGATCGTGCCGAGGGCCCGCTGCCTGCGCGCCGCCGCCTGGCTACAACTGCGCGGACCAGAGGGGCGCGTGCGCGGGCCGTGGTGGGTGACGATCGATGTGTTGCTGACCGAACTCAATCGTCTGGTCGCCGCCGATCCGGCCGCGCACCTCGTCGAAGAGCTGAAACACACCCGTGCCCAGTTCGCCCAGATGTGCGCGCAGGCGGCCCGGCCTCGCGAGCGCCGTGAGGGCCCGCAGTAGTCCGGTCCGCCCCGGTCCGGTCGGCCGGATTAAGCTCAGACCTCATGCACGAAACAGCTCGGCCGCGCCGCAAGCTCGGCGTCATGGGCGGCACCTTCGACCCGATCCACCACGGCCACCTGGTCGCGGCGAGCGAGGTCGCGAACCGGTTCGAGCTCGACGAAGTGATCTTCGTACCGACCGGTCAGCCGTGGCAGAAGGTCAACAAGCAGGTCAGCCCCGCCGAGGATCGCTACCTGATGACGGTCATCGCCACCGCGTCCAACCCGAGGTTCTCCGTCAGCCGGGCCGACATCGAACGCAACAAGGTCACCTACACGGTGGACACCCTGCGGGAGATGCAAAACACGCATCCCGACGCGGAGCTGTACTTCATCACCGGTGCGGACGCGCTGGCCAACATCCTGACATGGCAGGATTGGACCGAACTATTCGAACTGGCGAAGTTCGTCGGGGTGAGCCGACCGGGTTACGAACTGAACACCGACCATCTCGAGGAGCATCTGCGGGACCTTCCCGCCGACGCCGTGACGATGGTCGAGATCCCCGCGCTGGCCATCTCGTCGAGCGAGTGCCGCCGCCGCGCAGCGGATGGTCGGCCGGTCTGGTACCTCGTCCCCGACGGCGTGGTGCAGTACATATCGAAGCGGCACCTCTACGTGCCCGCAGGAACGGAAGGTAGCTGACGTTGAGCCACATGATCGAGGGTCTGACCCCACAGGAGGAGACCGTATGAGTGCCTCTACCGAAGCGATCGAGATGGCAACGGTCGCCGCACTCGCGGCCGACGACAAGCTCGCCACCGATGTCGTAGTGCTCGACGTCTCGGAGCAGTTGGTGATCACCGACTGCTTCGTGATCGCCTCGGCGCCCAATGAGCGCCAGGTCAACGCGATCGTCGACAACATCGAGGACAAGCTGCGCGAAGCCGGCCACAAGCCGGTCCGTCGCGAAGGCACCCGTGAGGGCCGCTGGGCACTGCTCGACTACGTCGACATCGTCGTGCACGTCCAGCACAACGACGAGCGCAATTTCTACGCACTCGAGCGCCTGTGGCGTGACTGCCCGGCAGTTCCCGTCGAGGGCATCGCCGCAATCCCGACTCCGGCAGCGGACGACGACGCGCAGGTAGAGGGAATCGACGAGTGAGCAAGTACGCCCATGTGCGCAACCTGATCCTGTTGCGGCACGGGCAGACCGAATGGAACGCGGCCGACCGGATGCAGGGCCAGATCGACACCGATCTCACCGAACTCGGTCGCCAACAGGCCAAAGAGGCTGCGCGCGAACTGGGTTCACGCAACGCCATCGCGATCCACGCCTCCGATCTGCGCCGTGCCAAGGAAACCGCGCAGGCGCTCGGCGACATCAGCGATCTGCCTGTCCTCACCGATCAGCGGCTGCGCGAGACCAACCTGGGTGACTGGGAAGGCCTGACCCACCTCGAAGTCGATGCCGACTACCCCGGCGCGCGTGTGCAGTGGCGTCTGGACGCCACCTACACACCGCCCGGTGGCGAGAGCAAGCTCGAGGTCGGTGCGCGGGCACTGCCTGTGGTGCGCGAACTGTACAACGAGCGGCAGGATTGGCCCGGTCGGACTATCATCCTGGTTGCGCACGGCGGGCTGATCGCTGCTCTGACGGCCGCGTTGCTGGAACTGCCACCGGAGAACTGGCCTGCCCTCGGCGGGTTGGCCAATACCAGCTGGGTGCAGCTTTCCAGTCACGGCCCGGATGTCGACCGACCCGGCTGGCGCCTCGATGTGTGGAACGCAGCGGCGAAGGTAGCTCCCGATGTCCAATGAAGAGCCCGACCGATCAGTACCTGATGAGATGTTCCAGCAGGTGACGGCCAAAGCCGGTCGGCAATTGCCGGACGCGCTATTCGGTCCGCCACCCGCTCGCGCGGAGCGCGAGGAGCCGATCCGTTCGGTACCGGACGAACTCTTCAAGCAGGTCACCGCACGCAGCGAACGATCGCTGCCCGATGCCCTGTTCGGCCCGGTTCCCCCGCCGGTCGTACCTGAACCGGAGCCGGTCGACTCGGAGGCAGCGGCCGACGAGTCCGGCTCGGAGGCAGCGGATTCCGAGTCGTCGGCAGTCGAGGTTCCCTCGGACGACAGCGTCGACGCCGACAGCGCGGTGAGCTCGGTCGGTGACGATGCCGAGGGTGAACTCGGCGCGGTCGAGATCGCATCGAGTTCCGCTGTGCGGGAAGCCGAATCCGGCGGCGTGGACTCTGTTGTCGTAGATACGGATACCGACCAGTCGGCTGCGGATTCGGCTCCCGTCGGCGACGTCTCCGCCGAGGATCCGGCGGTAGTCACCGAGTCGCTCGCGGAGGCCGCCGGATCGATCGATTCGGCTGTGCCACAAACACTCCGACCGGAGACGGCCGATCCGGTTCTGTCCGATGCCGAGGTCACTACCTCGGTCGACGATCCCGGAGCTGCTTCGGTCGAGGTCGCGGCGGTCGCCTCTGCAATCGATCCCGCCGCTGCACGCCTGGACGCGGACCTGGACTCCGCAGAAAGCTTGCTGACGGCTTCTCCTGCCGCCGACGCGAATCTCGTCGTCGCGGCGGCTACGAACGCGGTTGCACCGCAGGGCGAATCGGTTGCTGTGGCAGCCGCCGGTTCGTTGCTCGTCGAGGAAGCCGGTTCGCCGAGGCCGGTGGAGTCCGCCGCACCGCGCCCCGTGCTGCTGGTGATCGCGGACTCGCTCGCCTATTACGGTCCGAAAGGCGGTCTGCCCGCCGACGATCCGCGAATCTGGCCGAATATGGTCGCCGCGGAACTGGATTGGGATGTCGAGCTGATCGCGCGGATCGGCTGGACCTGTCGCGATGCGTACTGGGCGCTGATCGGTGATCCGCGGGTATGGGCCGCGGTACCGCGTGCCGGGGCGGTCGTGTTCGCCGTCGGCGGCATGGACACCCTGCCGTCTCCGCTGCCCACCGCGCTGCGGGAGATGATCCGCTACATCCGTCCGCCGCGGCTGCGCCGTGGCGTGCGAGCGACGTACAACTGGTTGCAGCCGAAGCTGTCGAAACTCGGTCGCCCGGTTGCCCTTCCGCCGAGGGTGAGCGTGGACTACCTGGAGCAGTCGCGGACCGCGTTGAACCACCTGCGGCCCGAGCTGCCGGTCGTGGCGGTATTGCCGTCGGTGCACAAGTGCGATGCCTACGGGCGGGTGCATCGGGGCAGGCCACGGGCGGTCAAGGCTTTGCAGGCGTGGTCCGGTCGCACCTCGGTGCCGCTCGTCGACCTCGGTGAGGCCGTGCGCGACGACATCGAGTCGGGCTCGGCGAACCCGGACGGCATCCACTGGGGCTGGGCTGGGCACGCGGCAGTGGCGACGGCGATGACCAAGGCGCTGCAGGAGGTCCGGTAGTCCGTGGCCGTTGTGGTGGTCACCGATTCGGCGGCGGGATTGTCCGCTGATCTCGTCGCCGAGCTCGGTATCGAAGTGGTGCCGTTGCATGTGCTCGTCGGTGAGCGGGAGATCCGGGAGGGCGTCGATCCGATCGAGATCGACTACACGGCGGACTCGGTCACCACCTCGGCCGCTTCGCCAGGAGAACTGCGTGAAGCCTACGAACGCGCGTTGAGCCACAGCGACGGTGACGGGGTCGTCGCGGTGCATCTGTCGCGCCGATTGTCGGCGACCTGGGAATCGGGTCGCCAGGCGGTGCGCGACATGGACGCCGAAGATCGTGTGCGCGTGGTCGATTCGCTCGGCGCCGGTCTGGCCACCGGTCTGCCGGTGCTGGCCGCCGCGCGCAGGGCGATGGCAGGCGAGGCGCTCGACGATGTCTACGAGTGCGCGGTGTCGGCCTCGACCCGTTCTCGCACGTTCATCCTGGTCAACCGCACCGAGCAACTCCGCAAGGGCGGCAGGCTGAGCAGTGCCGCGGCGTTCTTCGGCAGCGAACTGGTGACGAAGCCGCTGCTGCAGCTGGTGGAGGGCAAGCTCGAAATGCGCGAGAAGGTGCGCACCCGATCTCGCGCCTACACCAAGCTGGTAGCCGCCGCGGTGGACGCGGCCGCCTCCGATGGTGCGGCCCTGGGGATTCAGCATCTCGGTGCCCCCGAGGCCGCCGAGAACATCGCGGCGCAACTGCGTGAGCAGCTGCCGGAGGTTCGGGAACTCTATGTCGCCGAATTCGGCCCCGCGCTCGGTGTGCACCTCGGTGTCGGCGCGGTCGCCGTCGCGGTGTTGCCGGGCGGATGTGTCTGAGCGGTGCCGGTTCAGAATCTCGCTGAGGGTAAACCCGTCGGAGGCGGCGATCCGGTGCCTACCGTAGGTGGCATGGCTGGCACCACCTCTCCACGCACCGACCTCCCACTGCGGGTACTCGAAGTCGACTGGGAACATCCCGATGCCGAGACGCTGCGCGCGGAGATGTCGGCGGAGGTCGGCCCTCGCTACGCCTATCTCGAGCTCGCCGAGCGTGGGCTCGCGCCCAATGCGGTCGATCTTTCCAGCGTGCACCGAACCTTCGTCGCCTACGCGGCGGAAGAACCAGCCGGCCACGCCGCATTGCGGTGGAACTCCGATGATCTCGAACTCAAGCGGATGTTCGTCCGCCCCGCTTATCGCGGCACCGGAACCGCGACCGCGCTCCTGCACGCGGCCGAGGCTGCTGTCCGAGCGGCGGGCAGGCCCCGGATAATCCTGCAGACCGGGCATCTGCAGCCCGACGCGGTGCGTTTCTACGAACGCAGCGGCTATCACCGGATTCCGTTGTTCGCGCCGTATCACGTCCTGCCGTTGTCGAACTGTTTCGCGAGGAACCTGGACTGAAGTGGTGATCGCGGGGGGATCTAGGATTCCCCGATGACCGGATACGACGACTTCGACCACCTCGACGCCGCGAACCTGCCTCCCCGCAGGCAACATATCCTCGCCGTGATCAGGGATTCGGTACTCGCCCACGGCTACGCGCCGAGCACACGGGAGATCGCCGACGCGGTGGGCCTGCGCTCCACATCCACGGTCTCCCAACACCTGAAGGCCTTGGAGGAGGACGGTTTCCTGCGCCGTGCCGCCACCATGGCCCGTCCCATCGACGTGCGCCTGTTCCTGCGCGGCGCACCCGCTGCCGACTCCGATGCCTCGGTGTCGGTGCCCGTCGTGGGCGACATCGCCGCGGGCGCCCCGATCCTGGCCGAACACAACCCCGACGATGTCATGACGCTGCCGCGTGAACTGGTCGGCCGCGGTGAGGTTTTCGGTCTGCGAGTACGCGGTGACTCGATGATCGACGCCGCGATCTGCGACGGCGATCTCGTCGTGGTCCGTAGTCAGCGAGAAGCCAACTCCGGCGACATCGTCGCCGCCATGATCGGCGAGGAAGCCACGGTCAAGGTGTACCGCCGTCGCAACGGCCACGTCCACCTCGAACCGCGCAACCCCGCCTACTCCGTGATCGACGGCGACGAAGCGGTCATCCTGGGCCGCGTCGTGTCGGTGATGCGCCGACTCTGAGGTCGCTACGCCGGGCCGAACCAGTCCAGCGACTGGCCGTGCGGCCCGGCGTACGCCAACGGCTCGTCGTCGAGGGCGAGTACCAACCGGGCCGCCGCCGACTCGCGTGCCGGCAGCCGATCGACAAGCGAGGCGATCACCCCGGTGCCCTCCTGCGAAACCCAATGGCAGGGCAGATCCTGCACCGTCGCACGGAAGTCCGCGCGCGCCCGCGGCGAGAGATAGGTGAGCACGGCGCTGTGGAACACCACCACCGTGCTGTCGCGTGGTGCCTCGTGAACCAACTCGGTGACGAGCTCGTTCAAGTCGCCGGTCGCGATGGTCGCAGGATCGGCGGCGGCGATCGCACAGGCCGCGCGCAGCCGAGTCAGCCGCTCGCCCTGACCCGGCCAGATGAGCGCAGACAACCACTGCTGGTCGTCCTCGTCGCCGGCATCGAGCGGATTCAGATCCACTCCAGCTCGATGGACGATTCGGGGGAGCCGGTCCGGGATCGGCACCGGACCGGTTGTCTCGCAGGTCAACACAACCGGCGACGGACCGTCGGACGGATCCAACGCGGCTCCGGCGTAGCGATAGCTGAAACGGTCCGGGTACAGGCACAGTCCCGCCGAGGCGCCGACCTCGATGAGTGACAGGGGTCCGGGTAGCCGGGCCAGCACCGGCAGTAGTGTCGCCGCTCGGCCCGCTTCGTTCGTCTGCGTTCGCCGGGTCAGTGCCGTGGCGGAGATCGCAGGCCAGTTCTCGCGCAGTTGTGCGCGGAACTCGCTGTAGGGAACCGCGTTCGCACCGTTCACTCGCGCGGCAGCCAGGATCAGGTTGGGTTGCTGCTTGTCCGTCGGCAATCCGGCGATCAGCGCCAGCGTCGCCGGATCCGTGCTGATATCCAGTGCTCGTCGGTGATAGAGCGGGGAATTGTCGCGCGCCTCGTGGAGTGCGAAGTCGCGGAATCGTTGTGCGGGTTCCATACGTACCTGAGTACTTCGAGTCGGCCATGGGCGCACGGTATCCACTCGGGCAGGCCGGAATCCGTGCGTGAGGGTCGCCGAGGGCGGGTTGTCCACAGGCTCGGAGTTATCCACAGGTTTCTTTCCGGCCCAGGTCAGCGAGTCTTCGTCAGCTCGGCGTCGGCATAGCGTCGCTGCCATGTCACGACACGAGGAGCACGAGCGGGTACGGCAGCGGCTGGGTGGTCTGGCGGTTCGCGAGCGAGTACGACCGAGCAGTCGACCGCCGCGCGAGTCCGAGAGGGGTTCCGGGACGGCTGATTCGCGCGTCGACGACGATGCAGGGCAGTGGGACGAAGACGAACTCGCACCCTCGTCCGGGCCACCGGGAGCGGTCGCGACACCGGGGTGGCTCGACGACGGTGCCTCGCGAGGACGAAACCGGCTGGTGCCCGAGCGCTTTCGTGAAGCACGGCTGGATCCGGGTCGTCGCGGAGCGATAGTCCTCGGCCTGGTGGGAGTCATCGCCGTGGTGCTGACCGGTGTGCTGGTGCTGCGCGATCAGCCCGTGGCGCGGGCGGTGCCACCGGTGCCGGTACTCCGGTCGGAGAGCATTGCGGTGCAGGCCGATCCGACCGTTGCAGTTTCGGCCGTGTCGAGCCGAGGACCGAGTACGAGTGCTGAGGTTGTCGTCAGCGTGGTCGGTTTGGTCGAGCGTGCTGGGCTGCACCGACTGCCGGACGGATCTCGGATCGCCGATGCTCTCGAGAAAGCCGGCGGGACCCGAGAAGGCGCCGATCTGGCAGGCCTGAACCTGGCCCAACGACTTTCCGACGGTGACCAGGTCGTCGTCGGTGCCACCGACCCCCAGGTCGGACAACCACGCCTCGGCAGCATCATGATCGGTGCCGGTCGCGCCTCCCCACCCGCGCCGAACAGCGCAGGCCCGAGCAAAGTGGGTTCTGATTCCGCAGGTCCCAGCACCGGGGGTGGTCCGGGCGCCGAATCCCGCGTCGATCTGAACTCCGCGACCGAAGCCGAATTGGACGCCCTACCCGGAGTCGGCCCGGTCACCGCCAAAGCGATCCTCGCGTGGCGCTCGACCAACGGCCGTTTCACCGATGTCGCTCAACTCGGCGAGGTCGACGGCATCGGTCCGGCACGCTTGGCCCGACTGCGCGAGCTGGTGACGACATGATGCCTCCGTGCGGTAGCGGAGAACACGAAAGCTGCCGCACCGCGACCGATCACCAAGTGGTCGCTGACCCAGCGGAGGCGGCCGTATGACCTGCCCGATGTGGCCATGCGTGCGGCAGGAAAGCCTGCGCGCCACGGACCGATCCGCGAGGACGCTGGACGACCGGGCCTCGGATCCCGGCGACCTTCCTGCGGCCTGCGCGATCGGACTCGGCGAAACACAGTGCGCCGCGAACATACCCACGGGGCATTCGGATAGCAGTAGGTCCAGACGTGACGACGTGGTCGGCGGATGAGAGCGGCGCTGGGCGAGGAGGCAGCGCGGGAGGAGTCAGCCGAGCGGCGAGCATCGAGGTCCACGCCGCGGGTGAGGGCCGAGAAGCTTCGGCGGACATGGGTAGCGCGGTTCCGGCACGCAGCGGGAAGACCGGAACAGGATCGGCGGATGAGCGCAGGACCGCAGGGGGAGGCTGTCGTCGCCGATGTGGAGCATCAGGTGCTCGATATGCGGCTGGTGCCCGCGGCGCTCGGGTGTTGGGTGGCGACGATCGTCGCGGTGACCATGGGGTGGGTTGCGGGCTCGGTGGTGGCGGTAGGCGCCGTGGTGGTGGCGATCGGGCTATGGGTGGTGCTGTTGTGGGCGATGGCGCATCGGCGGGAGCGGTGGCGGGTTGTCGCGGTAACCGGGTTGGCGACGATGTTGCTCGGCGCAGGCTTCGCGGCTGCGGGTGCTTGGCAGGAGCACCATGTCCAATCACACCCGCTGCGAGAGTCGTTCGGTCGATCGGTGAATGTGTTCGCGGTCGTCACCGACGATGCGAAGCCGATGCGCGCCGGCGGGTTCGGTGGTGAGCGGCGGTGGATCGTTCGCGCGGGTCTGCGCGAATTCGGTCATGGTCGGGAGTGGACGCAGGCGGGCGGTTCGATCGTGGTGCTCGCGCAGGGGAGCGAATGGGCGGAGTTGTCGCCCGGACAGCTGGTGCGGTTCCGGGCCGAGGTCAGTGAGCCGAGCCGGGCGGATCTGACTGTTGCCACCCTGCGCGCCACCGATGCACCGAAGCGAATCGGCGAGCCGCCGTGGTGGCAGCGGCTCGCGGCGAGCGTGCGATCGGACCTGGTCGAGGCGTCCGCCGCGGCCCTGCCGCCGACCGCGGCGGGGTTGCTGCCCGCGCTCGTCGTGGGCGATACCGTCGCATTGTCAGAAGAAGTGCGTGACGCGTTCGAAGTGGCTGGACTGCAGCACCTCTGTGTTGTCAGTGGAGCCAATTTCACGATCGTGTTGACGGCCCTGTTGGCACTCACTCGACTGCTCACGGCAGGTCCGCGGATCAGCGCCGCCGCGGCGGCGGGGGTCGTCGTCCTGTTCGTCGTCATCGCACGGCCCGACCCGAGTGTGCTGCGCGCGGCAGCGATGGGTTCGGTGACAGTGCTGGCTCTGCTCACCGGACGGCGCAAACAGGCGCTACCCGCGTTGTGCGCGGCCGTGATCGGATTGCTCGCCGTCGCACCAGAATTGGCGGTGAGCGCGGGATTCGCACTGTCGGTGATCGCGACGGCGGGGCTCATCCTGCTGGCGCCCAGTTGGGCGGACTGGTTGCGAGCGCGCGGATGGTGGCGCGCACCGGCGGAGATCGTCGCGGTATCGGCGGCCGCGTTCGTCGTCACCTTGCCGCTGATGGTCGCCTTGTCGGGGCGGGTGAGCCTTGTGGCGATCGTGGCGAACGCGCTCGTCGCACCGGTGGTCGGGCTGATCACGGTGATCGGTGCGGTGGGCGCTGTCGTAGCGTGCGGGTGGGGTGGTGGTGCGGTGTGGGTGCTCTGGTGTGCCCGCCCACCGATGTGGTGGTTGCTCGGCGTCGCCGATCGCGCTGCGGCGGTGCCGGGCGCGGCGGTAACGGTGCCGGGAGGTGCGGCCGGGGGAGCGGTCGCGGCAGTGGTCGTCGTGGCGGTCGTGGCCGCCTTGCGGTGGTCGCACACTCGCAGGTTTCTCGCCGTAGCGGCGTTGGGTGTGTCGATAGTGCTGCTCCCGGTGCGCTTCTTGCAGCCGGGTTGGCCGCCACCGGGGTGGGTGCTCGCGATGTGCGACGTCGGCCAGGGCGATGGCCTGGCCTTGTCGGTCGCTCCCGGTGCCGCCGTCGTCATCGACGTCGGCCCCGATCCTCGCCCGATGCGGGCGTGCCTGGACCGCCTGAGAATCGCCCACATTCCCCTCCTCGTCCTCACCCACCCACACGCCGACCACATCAATGGACTCGCAGGCGCCCTCCGGGGCCGCACCGTCGACGCGATAGCCACCGCCCCGGGCGAACTCCGCCCAGCCATCGCCCGAACCTGCGCCGTCGCGAACCGAACCCACGAGGTGACGTCGGTCCCAGCACCGACACCGACCGCGCCAGGGGAACCGCAGCCGGCCGCGGCCGCACACCAGAGGCAGCGAGCGCCGACTGCGGGTGGCCCTACGCGTCCGAGGACGGGGACCGATCAGGTCGTCTGCCCGAGTGGAGCACCGGGGGAGAGGCCGGCGAAGGGTGACAGTCGGCCAACGGACCACACCGGTTCCCAGCGAGAATCGCACGGCCACAGTGACGACTCCGGCGGAGTCGAGCGGGTGGCGCAACTCGCTGGTGCGGCCGGCATTCCGCTCATGGAACTGCACGCAGGGCACGAAATGACTTTCGGGACAGTCGGATTGCGTGTGTTGGCACCGAGCAGGGAGGAGCCGACATCATTGGCTGCCGATGAGGCCAACGATCGGTCGCTGGTGATGCGGGCGCGTACTCCGGCCGGGACGATCCTGTTCACCGGTGACATCGAGGCCGAGGCACAGGACCGGATCGTGCGTGGCGGTGATGTCAGGGCGGACATCCTCAAGGTGCCGCATCACGGGTCGCGCACCACCACAGCGGAATTCCTTCGTGCTGTCGGTCCGCGCCTGGCCTTGGTCAGCGCCGGTTCGGGCAATACCTTCGGCCACCCGCACCCGACGGTGATCACCGCCCTTGCCGCGCTCGGCACCACCGTGGCTCGGACCGACGTCGACGGTGACGTCGTGATCGTGGGTACCGCCTCCGAACTGCGGACTGTGACGTCCCGCCGACGCGCGCCACCTGCGCGTCACAGACCCGCACCCCGATGGCGGGGCCATGGATTCAGGGTGAATCGCGGGAGGTGGCGCGTGTCCCGGTTGTCGGTGGGCGTACGTAGGATCGCCTGGTGAGCGAACGCCCTGCCTCGGTGCACCTGGTCCTCGGCGACGAGGAACTGCTGGTCGAACGTGCGGTTGCGAAGGTGACCGCGCAGGTGCGGGCCTGTGCGCCCGATCCGGACTCGGTGCCGGTCGATCGATTGCGCGCCGGGGACGCGAGCACCGCTGAGCTGGCCGAGTTGCTCAGTCCGTCGCTGTTCGCCGAAGACCGGGTGATCGTGCTCGAGTCGGCGGCCGAGGCGGGCAAGGACGCTGTCGCGGTGATCACCGAGGCCGCGGCCGATCCGCCCGACGGTGTGGTGCTCATGGTTCTGCACTCGGGCGGCGGCCGGGCCAAAGCGCTGGCACCCGCGCTACAGAAGAAGGGCGCGACCGTGCACGAGTGCACGAAGCTCAACAAGGGCGCCGAGCGGGCGGAGTTCGTGCGGGGCGAGTTCCGGACGCTCGGGGTCAAGGTACCGGCCGAAGTCGTTCAGGTCCTGCTCGAATCCGTCGGTTCGGAGCTGCGCGAATTGGCCGCCGCCTGTTCACAATTGGTGTCCGACACCGGCGGCAAGGTCGACGCGAACGCGGTCCGTCGCTACTACTCCGGCCGAGCCGAGGTCACCGGCTTCGACGTGGCCGATCTCGCCGTCGCCGGCGACCGCCCCGGCGCGATGGAGGCCCTGCGCTGGGCCACCGACCGCGGTGTCCCACACGTCCTGCTGGCCGACGCCCTCGCCGACTCCGTCCACACCATCGCCAAAGTCGGCTCGGCAGGCCGCGGCGACCCGTTCGCCCTCGCCCAGAAACTCGGCATGCCCCCCTGGAAGATCAAAAAAGCCCAGGCCCAAGCGCGCGGCTGGAATCCCGCCACCATCGGCACCGCCCTACAGGTGGTCGCCACCCTCAACGCCGACGTCAAGGGTGGCGCCGCCGACGCCACCTACGCCGTGGAACACGCCCTCGCCCGCATCCTCGACCTCCGCACCACCGGCTGAGCCAGGTGCCACGCCTGATCCCCGAACTCATTTGCTCGGACCTGCAGGGCAGCCTGGCTTTCTACCGCTTACTCGGATTCCGTGTCCGATACGAGCGGCCCGAAGAGCGATTCGCCTACCTCGAACGCGACGGCGTCGATCTCATGCTCGAACAACCGACCCGCCACGACCGGCTCTACCCACACGCACCGCTCGAGCATCCGTACGGGCGAGGCATCAACCTCACCATCGACGTGGACGACGTCGCCGACCTGCACGCGGCGATCACCTCGACCGGCCGGGACCTCTACCTGCCGTTGGAAGACCGCTGGTATCGGCGGGCCACCGATGAGGTCGGGGTACGCCAGTTCGCGGTGCAGGACCCGGACGGCATTCTGCTGCGAATTTCCCAGGATCTCGGCACCCGGCCCCACTGAACCGGCGCGCCGCACCGCCATCCAATCGGGATCGAATCGCGATGCCCGGTCGCCATCGCGGCTGGCACAGTTGATCATGAGATGGTTGAGCCGAGTGGTAGCCGGGATGGAAAAGGCGGGCGCGGTCGACGCGGTCGGGGCTCGGCGGGGCGAACAGCGCGGCAGGTGGTGAGGGTCGTCGCGGCGGTGCTGTCGGCCGCGGTGGTGGTAGTCACGGCGTACGGGTGGTCGACGGCGGGGAGTTTCGACGCGGGGTTCTTGCGGTCGCGGGCGATCGGTGACGACGCACCGCATTCACTCGGGGGCGATCTCAATATCCTGCTGATCGGGTTGGACACCAGGCGCGATCAGAACGGCAACGAACTGCCGTCCGAAGTTCTCGACCAACTGCACGCGGGCGACGGTGACGAGGGCGGATACAACGCCAATACCCTGATCCTGGTGCACATTCCGGCCGCGATGGACAAGATCGTCGCGGTATCGATTCCCCGCGACGACTATGTGCCGGTCAGCGGCATACCCGGCTACACCCACGCCAAGATCAAGGAGGCGTACGGGTTGAAGAAGGCCGCCGTGCAGGATCAGCTGATCGCGCGGGGCGTCACCGATCAGCGCAAGCTGGAACAGGCGGGTAGGGAGGCGGGCCGGGCCTCGACCGTGGCGGCGGTCCGGGAGCTGACGGGGGCGCCGATCGACAGGTTCGCCGAGGTCACCCTGGGGGGATTCTACGATCTGGCCGCCGCGCTCGGCGGCGTGGAAGTCTGCCTGAACAAGCCGGTGAAGGACGACGAGTTCTCCGGTGCCGATTTCCCCGCGGGCCGTCAGCAGCTGGATCCCGCACAGGCGCTGGCCTTCGTCCGGCAGCGGCACGGACTGGAGAACGGTGATCTGGACCGAACGCACCGTCAGCAGGCGTTCCTGACCTCGGTCGCCAGACAGCTCCGGAGCGCGGGCACGCTCACCGACCCGGGCAAACTCTCGGCCCTGATGGATGTGGCCCATCGCAATATCGTGCTGTCGGACGGTTGGAACATGACCGAATTCGTGCGTACCCTTGGCGCCGCCGACGATCCGCAGGTCGAATTCCGCACCCTGCCGGTGCTGCGCTACGACGTGATCAACGGCCAGGACGTGAACATCGTCGACCGGTCCGCGATCCGCCGCGAGATCGCCGCGGCCTTCGGTATGCCGGTACCGACTGCCACCACCGCCAAGCGCACCGGACAACGCACGGAACCGCCTGCCGCCTGGTCGTCGGAGTCGACCGCGGGCGCTTGGCGAACCAGCACGACCACCTCGGAGACGGAGACTCCCGACGCGGGCAAGCCGGTTCGCAGCGATATCACCTCGGGGCAGGTGCCCTGCGTGAACTGACTACTCGCCGGCGACGACGAGCGAGACGTCCACATCCTCGTCGTCGGCGTCGTCGAGATCGTCGTAGCGTCCCTCCCACTCGTCGTAGAGGGGAACTTCGTCTTCACGGGTGACGATCCACGCGGCGCCGTAGCCACCCTCCTCGTCGGGCACCATCACATTTTCGACCTTGAGACCGATGCTCAGGATCTCCGCCGCGCGGATCACCTCGGCCAGGTCATCGCCTCGTACCACCGTCTGATTCGCGTACACCGTCAACATGGCGCGAATGGTAGCCGGTGGGAAGGAACGACAAAAGCCGCCGTGGTCATCGAGGCCACGGCGGCTGCGTCTTGCGAGGTATTACCAGCGAGCACCAGGCTCGCCGAGGATCAGATCTTGTTCAGAGCCAGCGCGAGCGCGGACTTCTTGTTGGCCGCCTGGTTGGCGTGGATGACGCCCTTGGACGCGGCCTTGTCGAGCTTGCGGCTCGCGAACTGCAGCTGCTCAGCAGCCTTTTCCTTGTCACCGCTGGAGGCAGCTTCACGGAAGTTGCGGATCGCGGTGCGCAGCGCGGACTTGACCGACTGGTTACGCTTGCGCGCTTCCTCGTTGGTACGGATCCGCTTCATCTGGGACTTGATGTTGGCCACGCCTGTATCCTCTGGTTTCCTGTCGCTGGGTGGTATTCCTTGAAAGCTCGTCGGGCGCGCGCCCACGATGCAGCAGATGGTGCTGAACTACGGGTAACACCGCGCCGAAGATCGAGGTTACCAGCTCGGCACCCCCCGGCGAAATCGGCCCTACTATCCACTCGACCGGGGAGACGACGCCGATTTCACCCGATTCAGGTGATGCAAAGAATTTACCTGTGTCACACACGACCCTGCCGCCGGGTGATGCAGAGTTTTTGTCATGACCTCCACCACTGCGCCGAGTACGGCTCGATCTGCATCACCGGCCATGGTGAGAACGAACGGCCATCCGACAGACACGCACACCGGTTTGTTCGAGGGGTACGGCCCAGGCCGCTTCGCCGACGCGTTCGACGAGATGTTCGACGGGTCCGGAAAAGTACGGGCACCGTACAAGGGAATCCACGCCGCGATGGCGGCCAATGACGTCGATGACCTGGCCAAACGCTCCGACGCGCTGGACCGCGCGTTCATCGACCAGGGCATCACCTTCTCCCTCTCCGGTCAGGAGCGGCCGTTCCCGCTGGATCTGGTGCCCCGGGTGATCGCCGCCGCGGAGTGGGCCAAGCTCGAACGCGGGATCAAACAGCGGGTCACCGCGATGGAGCTGTTCCTGGCCGACGTCTACGGCGAGCAGAACATCCTGCGTGATCAGGTGATCCCCAAGCGGCTGGTCACCTCGTGTGAACACTTCCATCGCGAGGCCGCGGGGCTGGTGCCGCCCAACGGTGTGCGCATCCACGTATCCGGCATCGACCTCGTACGCGACGAGAAGGGCGACTTCCGGGTACTGGAGGACAACCTGCGCTCGCCGTCGGGGGTGTCCTATGTGATGGAGAACCGGCGCACGATGGCCAGGGTCTTCCCCGATCTGTTCTCCTCGCACCGGGTGCGCGCGGTGGGCGACTATCCGGGCCACCTGCTGCGCGCGCTGCGGGCCTCGGCGGCGCCCAACGAGGTCGACCCGACCGTGGTGGTGCTCACACCGGGCGTGCACAACGCCGCCTACTTCGAGCATTCGCTGCTGGCCAGGCAGATGGGCGTCGAGTTGGTGGAGGGTCGCGACCTGTTCTGCCGCGACAACGTCGTCTACATGCGCACGACCGCTGGTGAGCGTCAGGTCGATGTGATCTACCGGCGCATCGACGACACCTTCCTCGACCCGATGCACTTCCGCCCCGACTCCGTGCTCGGCGTCGCCGGGGTGCTCAACGCCGCGCGCGCGGGCAACGTGGTGATCTCGAGCGCGGTCGGCAACGGCGTCGGCGACGACAAGCTCATCTACACCTACGTGCCCAAGATCATCGAGTACTACCTCGGCGAGAAACCGATCCTGCCCAATGTCGACACCTTCCGCTGCTGGCTCGACGACGAACGCGAGGAAGTGCTCGATCGGGTCGGGGAACTGGTGGTCAAACCGGTCGAGGGTTCCGGCGGCTACGGCATCGTGATCGGGCCCGACGCGTCGGCGCGCGAACTGGAGGCGATCAAGCGCAAGATCAAAGCCGACCCGCGTGGCTGGATCGCTCAGCCGGTGGTGCAGCTCTCGACGGTGCCGACCAAGATCGGTGACGATCTCGCGCCTCGCCATGTGGACCTGCGTCCGTTCGCGGTCAACGACGGCGACGACATCTGGGTGCTGCCCGGCGGTCTCACCCGGGTCGCGCTGCCGGAGGGCTCGCTCGTGGTGAACTCCAGTCAGGGCGGCGGCAGCAAGGACACCTGGGTGCTGGCCGGGCGCGCGGGGTCGGTCGACCGGGAACTGGCCGGACCCGAACTCGTCAGCGAACCGCCGCAAGCGGATTCGTTCGAGCTCGGTCGCGAACTCAGCACGCCGCAGGCCAATCAGCAACAGCAGCAACAACAGCAGACACAGCGGTTGATCGGGGAATAGGGAAATGCTTGCTCGAAACGCCGAATCCCTCTACTGGATCGGTCGATACGTCGAGCGCGCCGACGATACAGCGCGCATCCTGGACGTGGCAGTCCACCAACTGCTCGAAGACGCCACCGTCGACGCGGACCGCACCTCCCGCGTGCTGCTGAAGGTGCTCGGGATCGAACCGCCCGAGGGCCTGAGCCTCGACGTGTGGTCGGTCACCGATCTCGTCGCCTACAGCCACGACCACGGTGTCTCGATCAGCGACTCCATCACCAAGGCCCGCGAGAACGCCCGCGGCGCACGCGAAGTCACCTCGAGCGAGATGTGGGAATGCCTCAATGCCACCTACAACGGCATGGCCGCGGCGGAGCGGGCAGCGCGTGGCCTCGGCCCGCACGAGTTCTTCTCCTACATCAAGGGCAGGGCGGCGATGTTCACCGGACTGACCGACTCGACCCTGAGTCGCGACGACGGCTACCGCTTCCTGCTGCTCGGCCGGTCCATCGAACGCGTCGACATGATGGTGCGCCTGCTGCTCTCGCGTGCCGGTGACAAGACCTCCTCGCCCGCGTGGGTGACCGTGCTGCGTTCGGCGGGCGCGCACGACACCTACCTACGCACCCATCGCGGCGCCCTCGACGCCGCCAGGGTCGCCGAATTCATCCTGATCGACCGTCTGTTCCCGCGTTCGGTGTTCCACACGCTGCGGGTCGCCGAGGCATGCTTGACCGAACTCGATCAGCGTCCCGGCAGCCGCGTCGGCGCGCGGCACGAGGCGCAGCGGGTGCTCGGACGCGCGCGCAGCGAACTCGAATTCCTGCCGCCGGGAGTGTTGTTGGAAGATCTGCAGAGCCGCCTGCTCGCTCTGCAGAAATCGTGCCGCGAGCTCAGTGAAGCCGTGTCACGCCAGTATTTCCATGCCGCCCCGTGGGTGGCGTGGACCGATGTGCGCAGCAAGCAGGACAGCCGCGTGCAGGTAGAGGGAGAGCTATGAGTTGGCGGATCAGGGTGGTGCACACCACCGGTTATGTCTACGACGCGCCGGTGACGCGCTCGTTCAACGAGGCCAGGCTCACCCCGCGCGCCGACAGCAGACAGAACGTGATCCTCAATCGCGTCGAAACCGTGCCCGCCACCAGGGCTTATCGCTACACCGACTACTGGGGCACCGCGGTGACGGCCTTCGACCTGCACGCGCCGCACACCGAACTCGAGGTGACCGGGTCCTCGGTGGTCGAGACCGAACCGTTCGCCGAACCCACCGAGGAACTGAGCTGGGACGAGCTGCAGGGCGGGCGGGTCATCGACCGGTTCGACGAGATGCTCAGTCCCACCGCCTATGTGCCGCGCGATCGCAAACTGTCGACCGTGGCGCGCCAGCTCTCGCGCGGTGAGGAGCCTGCCAAGGCGGTGGTGCGCGCGGCCGAGTGGGTGCACAAGGAAATGGACTACATCGCGGGCACCACCTCGGTGCACACCTCGGCGCTGGAGGCCTTCGCCGAGCGTCGCGGCGTGTGCCAGGACTACGCACACCTGACGCTGGTGTTGTTGCGCAGCATGGGAATTCCCAGTCGCTACGTATCGGGCTATCTGCATCCGAAGCCGGGCGCGGAGATCGGCGAGACGGTGGCGGGCCAGTCGCACGCGTGGATCGAGGCCTGGACCGGGCAGTGGTGGGGATACGACCCGACCAACAATCTCGCCGTCAACGAACAGCACGTTTCGGTCGGTGTCGGACGTGACTACGCCGACGTGCCGCCGTTGAAAGGTGTGTTCTCCGGCGGCGGCTCGACGGACCTGGAGGTCGTTGTGGAGGTCACCCGCCTCGCGTAATGTCCGAGAGGCTCGTGCGGACCCCGCTCGCCGCGGGGTTGATTCCTCCCGGAGAGGTGGCAGCCGATGTCTCCCACTGCACAGGAACTCGTCGAAATCGAAGTCGTCCCCGAGCCGAAGAAGTGGGCGGCCGAGGGGCTCGGCAGTTTCATCCTCGTGATCTGTGGCGTCGGCACGATGGTCCTGGCGGGCGATCGGGTCGGCTCGCTCGGCGTCGCCTTCGCCTTCGGGTTGTCGCTGATGTTCCTGGTCTACGCGATCGGGCCGATCTCGGGGTGTCATGTCAATCCGGCTGTCACGCTCGGGCACCTGCTGCTCGGGCGGATCAGCGCGATCGGCGCGGTCGGCTACGTCATCGCTCAGCTGGTCGGCGCGTTCCTCGCCGGACTGGTGCTGTTCGCGTTGGCCAACAATCTGCCCGCCTACGACCGCACCGTCGACGGTCTCGGCGCCAACGGCTGGGGTGCGCACAGCCCGTCGGCGGTGACCGGGCCACTCGGTGAGGTGGTCGTGCAGAACGGGTACGGCTTGGCGGCCACCATCATCATCGAGGTGATGCTGACCGCGCTGCTGGTGTTCGTGGTGCTGGCCTCGACCGATCAGATCTCCGACGTGCCGCTGGCCGGGCTCTCGATCGGGGTCACCCTCACCGTGGTCTTCCTGGTCTCGTTGCCGATCGACAACACCTCGGTGAACCCGGCGCGCAGCCTCGGCGTCGCGCCGTATCAGGTCGGGGCGATGGGGCAGGTGTGGGCGTTCATCGTGTTCCCGCTGATCGGCGGGGCACTGGGCGCACTGCTCTACGGCCTGATCTTCGGCCGGTCCAAGGTCGTGCGCACCTAGCTACCGAACGATCGACCCCCGATCCGGCGCGCCCGGGTCGGGGGTCGATTGTTGTTCAGCTCCAGCTGTATTCGGCGACCAAGCGGTGCGCGACCAGGTCGAAGGTCTTGCGCTCGACGATCGCGCCCTCGCGCCGGATGCCGTCCTCCGGGACGTCGAGCACCCGGTCCAGTCGCACCCAGCTCGGCCTGCCGTCGTGATCCCACGGCCCGGTGCCGATCCCGACCCAGTTGTGGTCGTGCGCGCGGTCGGCCTTGGACGACAGCATCAGCCCGAGCAGGGTCTTGCGGTCGCGTCCGACCACCAGCACCGGTCGGTCCTTGCCATTGGTCGGGTCTTCTTCGAACGGCACCCAGGTCCACACGATCTCGCCGGGGTCGGCGCGCCCGTCGAGCTGCGGGCAGTAGACGATCTGGCGGGCGCGATGAGCCGTCGGTACGGGGGTCGAGGCCGTCGGGCGAACCGCGACGGCGGGTCCGGACTTGGTCGCTAAGGCGTCCACCAGCTTCTCGAGCAGTCGCGGCCCCTGCTTGCGCACGATTTTGGGCCCCTGCTCCTTGGCGATGACGCCGAGCTGCTTGCCGAGACTGTTCCAACTGCTGGCCATCCCTGAAATATAACGCCGACCCACCCTTGGAGCGCACCGGTGGCACAGTCGCGGTGGCACGCATGGGACGATGGGCGCAGTTCGCCTATACCCCGCGAGGAGTGGAGTGGCTTCCAGTTTTGCCGATACGACGTTCACCGATCCGTCCCGGATCCGGAACTTCTGCATCATCGCCCACATCGACCATGGCAAGTCGACCCTGGCCGATCGGATGTTGCAGCTGACCGGTGTGGTCGAGGAGCGCGCCATGCGCGCCCAGTACCTGGACCGGATGGATATCGAGCGTGAGCGCGGCATCACGATCAAGGCCCAGAACGTGCGGTTGCCGTGGCAGGTCGACGGCACCGACTACGTCCTGCACCTGATCGATACCCCGGGCCACGTCGACTTCACCTACGAGGTCTCCCGCGCGCTAGAGGCCTGCGAGGGCGCGATCCTGTTGGTCGACGCCGCCCAGGGCATCGAGGCGCAGACGCTGGCGAACCTGTACCTGGCGCTGGAGAAGGATCTCACGATCATTCCCGTGCTGAACAAGATCGACCTGCCCGCCGCGGATCCCGATCGCTACGCCGCCGAGCTGGCTCACATCGTCGGCTGCGAGCCGGGCGACGTGCTTCGTGTCTCGGGCAAGACCGGCGTCGGCGTGACCGAACTGCTGGACAGGGTGATCGAGGCCGTCCCCGCTCCCGTGGGCGACGCCGACGCACCGGCCCGCGCGATGATCTTCGACTCGGTCTACGACACCTACCGGGGCGTGGTCACCTACATCCGCGTGGTCGACGGCAAGATCTCCCCGCGCGAGAAGATCAAGATGATGTCGACCGGCGCGACCCACGAGTTGCTCGAGGTCGGCATCGTCTCGCCCGAACCCAAGCCCACCCAGGGTCTCGGCGTCGGCGAGGTCGGCTACCTGATCACCGGCGTGAAGGACGTGCGTCAGTCGAAGGTCGGCGATACCGTCACCAGCTCCCGCAACGGCGCCACCGAAGCCCTCACCGGCTACCGCGAGCCGCGCCCGATGGTGTACTCCGGTCTGTATCCGGTCGACGGCTCCGACTACCCGGATCTGCGTGACGCACTGGACAAGCTGCAGCTCAACGATGCCGCGCTCACCTACGAGCCGGAGACCTCGGTGGCACTCGGCTTCGGTTTCCGCTGTGGCTTCCTCGGCCTGCTGCACATGGAGATCACCCGCGAGCGGTTGCAGCGTGAGTTCGGACTCGAACTCATCTCCACCGCGCCCAACGTCGTGTACCGGGTGGAGATGGAGGACGGCACCGAACATGTCGTCACCAACCCGTCGTACTGGCCGGAGGGCAAGTCGCGCCACGTGTACGAACCCATCGTGAAGTGCACCGTCATCTCGCCGAGTGAGTTCATCGGCTCGATCATGGAGCTGTGCCAGCAGCGCCGCGGTGAGCTGGGCGGCATGGACTACCTGTCCGAGACCCGCGTCGAGCTGCGCTACACCATGCCGATGGCCGAGATCATCTTCGACTTCTTCGATCTGCTGAAGTCGCGCACCCGCGGCTACGCCAGCCTCGATTACGAAGAGGCGGGCGAGCAGGAAGCCGATCTGGTGAAGGTCGACATCCTGCTGCAGGGCGAGGCCGTCGACGCGTTCAGCGCGATCGTGCACCGCGACGCCGCGCAGGGCTACGGCCACAAGATGACGACCAAGCTGCGCGAACTGATCCCGCGTCAGCAGTTCGAGGTGCCGATCCAGGCCGCGATCGGCGCGAAGATCATTGCCCGCGAGAACATTCGGGCGATCCGCAAGGACGTTCTCGCCAAGTGCTACGGCGGCGACATCAGCCGTAAGCGCAAGCTCCTCGAAAAGCAGAAGGAGGGCAAGAAGCGCATGAAGACCATCGGTCGCGTCGAGGTCCCCCAGGAAGCCTTCGTGGCGGCGCTGTCCTCGGATTCGGACAAACCGAAGAAGTAGGTGGGCAAGTCCCAGAACGACTCTCAGGCGCCGGTGCTCACCGGCGCCTGAGCTATTTCCACCAGCAGGCGGACGCCGCCGAGCGGGCTGCTGTCGAGTTCGGCTGTGCCGGAATGCAGTTCGGCCTGCTGGCGAACCAAGGCGAGCCCGAGGCCGGAGCCGGGGGAGCCGGGGCGTTTGGCGAAACGGTCGAAAGCGGTGGGGGACAGGTGTTCCGGAATGCCGGCGCCGTTGTCGTCGATGGTGATCTCGGCGCCGTTTCCGGTGGCCCGCGCGGCGACGGTGACCTCGGTGGCGTGCCCGTGCAGCACCGCGTTGGCCACGGCATTGGTCACGATCAGCATGATCCCGCCGGGCAACCCGTGTACCGGAACCGGGTCGCAGGCGGCGAGCGTGATGTCGACGCCGGGATTCGCGCGGCGGGCGTTCTGGACCGCGCGGTCGAGGGTTTCACACAGTTCGAAATCTTCGAACGCGTCATGATCGGTGAGCTCGCCGACGGCGAGACGTTCCAGATCGGTGAGGGTGCGCTCGATCTGGCCCTCGGCGGCCAGGACGTCGGCCAGCACCCCGCCGCGCTGGTCGGCGGGCAATTCGGTGCCCGCGAGCACCTGCAGATCGGTGCGCATGGCGGTGAGTGGAGTGCGCAGTTCGTGGGCGCAGACGGCCGCGAAGTCGCGGGCACTCGCCAGTGCCTGCCGGGTCTCGCCGTGCGCGGTCTCGAGGCGCGCGAGCATCCGGTTGATCGCGTCGGAGAGTTCCTCGGCTTCCTTGGCGCCGCGTCCGGACAGCGGTGGCAACTCGTCGAGTGTGTCGATCTCGTGGGTGGCCGTGGCCAGTCTGCGCAGCGGGCGGGCGGCGAATCCGGCCAGTACCCAACCCAATACGGCGGCGGCGATCACCCCGGCCACGCCGATGCCGAGCCCGATCAGCTGGCTGCGGGTGATGGCGGCGTCGACGAGTTCGCGATCGGGGTCGAGCCGGACCACCAGACCCGGCGCGCCCTGCACCTGCGCGAGCGACTGATCCGTCGGGCTGCCGGGGACCACGATCGTGTGCTCACGAGGGAAGGGCGGTGCGAGGACCGGGGGTCCGGGTAGGGGAGGAGCCCCTGGATTCTCCGGATCACCGTCGAATCGTTGCGCGACCTGCACCCGCATGCTGGACACGGTCTGATCGAGCTGGCTGGTACCCGCCACCTTCAGCAGCGCGCCATAGGTCAGGCCGAGGGTGACCGCCACGATCGCGGCGACCACGGCCGATACCAGCGCCACCCGGACCCGCAACGACCACGAGGCCTTCACGGCTGATCCCGCAGGACGAATCCGACCCCGCGCACGGTGTGCACCACCCGCGCGACGCCGTCGGCCTCCAGCTTGCGGCGCAGATACGAGACGAACACATCGACCACATTGGTGTCGGTGCTGAAGTCGTAACCCCACACGGTCGACAGGATCTGTTCGCGCTCGAGCACGATCCCGGCATTGCGCGCCAGCATCGCCAGCAGTTCGAACTCGCGTTTGGTGAGGTCGATCGGCGCCGAACCCGCGTGCACCCGATGCCCGGCCAGATCGATCACCACCTCACCGACCTGGATCGTGTCGGCTGTGACGGCGGCCGTCACCGGTCTGCGACGCAACAGCGCGCGCAGCCGGGCGACCAACTCGCCCAGATCGAACGGTTTGGTGAGGTAGTCGTCGGCGCCGCGCTCGAGTGCCGCGATCCGATCGGTGACCGCGCTGCGCGCGCTGAGCACACAGATCGGGATGTCGTTGCCCATCGCGCGCAAGGCGGTGACCACACCGACGCCGTCGAGTTCGGGCATGTTCACATCGAGCACCATGGCGTCCGGCGCGGCGGACCCCACCAGGGTGAGTGCGCGAGCGCCGTCGGGTGCGGTGATCACGTCGAAGCCGGAGAGCTCGAGGCCGCGCCGCAATGACGCGAGCACGCGGACCTCGTCGTCGACGACCAAGATCTGCTGTCCGGTCATGCACTCACCCTAGTGTCGGTCATGGTTGTCGCTGGTCAGAAAGGGTGCGCGGGAGTCGAGTCGGCGGAGCCGCTACCCGGGGCGGGCACCGTCTCGGAGAACCCGCGCGGCGCGATCACGATGGTCCGCTCTCCGTCGGGGGCGATCCGTGTGCACTCGACCGGACCGTCCCCCCGCGGTCCGCCATGGCCGGGAACAGGCTCACCGGGCGCGACGTGGCGGAATTCGACGCGCGGCTGGGCGGGAACGGCATGGTGGAAACCGATGTCCGGCCCGTCCTGCAGCGGCGGCTGGTCCGGTACGCCGCCGCCCGGATCGGTGCAGATGATCGTCGTGCGCTCACCGCCGTGCGACGGTGCGCCCGGATCGGCGGTCGCGATGCCCGCGGAGGTGGCGGTGATCACGGCGGCGCCACCGAGCAGCGCGAGAGCTGTGCGGCGTCGGCGGGTCGAGAATGCGGTCATGGTCGGGGCTCCTGACTGAGAGTTTCGCCGACCCCTCGGCCGGCGAGCCCCGACGCTATGGCGCTGAACTTCACACTCCGTTGAGCAATCGTTAGAGTTCTCTTCGGATCGTCGGCGCCCCTGATTCCCCGGGCTCGCCGAAACATGTTGTTCGCCATAAGGTGAGTACCAACCGGCCTGCACGAAATGACAGGCCGAGATTCGGAAAATAGTGTTGGATGGGCCTCACTTCGCCGCTTGTTGTGGTGGGGAACTACAGCGATGCGAGTGTTGGAGCTTTGATGACGCGTGATCTGCCTTTCGACGACGGTGCCGCGCGCGAAGAGGGGCCGGAGGGGTCGGACACGGCCTACCGGGTCGCCAACGGCGTAGCCAGGGTGGCCAGGGCCGGCGCCTATGTCACCGGTGGCGCCTTGGTCGCCGCCAACGGGACTTCGCGCGAACCGGGCACCAGTAATGCCGACAGCCGGTACGCGGGCTGGTCGCAGCAGACCGTGCCCACCGACCCGAGCCCGGACGCGCCGAGCCCGATCGTGACCTTCCCCGACCTGGCCGTCGAGCCCGCGCCCGCCCCCGTGGCGCCGCACACGCCGTTCTTCGCGCCGACGAATCCCGACATATCGATGGTCGCCGCGCCGGACGAATCCGGCTGGCACCCCGAGATTCCCGGCTCCGATGGTGATCGGGAATTCCGGATCCCCGCCGACGAGGAGTCGTCCAGCGGCATCGGCATTCCTGGCTACGGGCACACCCCGGCCGGACCCGGATACGACAGCGCGCACCCGCTGCCCGGCACCACTCCGGACCCGGGGTTCGACCTCCCCGGGTTCGAGGGTTTGCCCGGTGGCGGCGATTTCCCCGGTTTCGACCTGCCCGGCGTCGGCAACGGCCTGCCCGGTTTCGACCATGTGCCGGGCGGTGGCATCGGTATTCCGGGCTACGACGGTCTGCCCGGGCACGGTTTCGGCATCCCCGGCTATGACGGCGTCGGCCTGCCCGGTGGCAGCCCGTCCGGCACCACCGGCATATTCGACGGAATCGGCGATCTGGACGGCATGTTCGACGGTATCGGCGCGATGGTGACCACCGACTGGCAGGTCGATGTCCATGTCGGGCTCGACGGTGTATGGGCGACCTCACAGATGAAGGTCGACGTGCAGGTCGGCCAGGTCGGCGATCAGCTCGACGACTACGGCCAGTGGCTCGGCGACGGCCTGAAGGTTCCCGGTGATCCGGCGGCCACCTCGCCGACCGGGCCCGGCCTCGGCGGCTCCTCGTCCAGTGGTACCGGTCTCGGCAACTCGTCGTCGGGTGCCCCCGGTCTGCCCGGCTCCTCGTCCTCGGGCATCGGTCTGCCGGGTGCGCCCGCGGCCCCTGCCGTCGCCGGGCCCGTGGCCCCTGCTGTCGTGTCGGCCGCCCCCGCACCCGTCGCCGCGGCCCCGTTCGCCCCCGCTCCGGCGCCGATTGCTCCCGCTCCGGCCCCGATCGCGCCGGCCGCGCCCGCGCCGGTCGCTGTCAACCCCGTGGTCAGCACGCCGTTGCAGACCACCATCCAGCCCGACGTCGCTTCCACCCCGATCGCGAATGTATTCGGCCACCAGGGTGTTTCGCCGCTCACCGCGCCCGCGGCCTCGGTGCCCGCGCTGTTCGCCCCGGCCACGCCGACCAAACCCGTTGTGCTGCCCGATGTCACCGGTGGCTCGCAACCCTCGACGACCGTGCCGGTCACCGTCCCGTCCAAGGTCCCGACGGTCGATATCGACACCCCGACCACGGTGAAGCTGCCCGGTTCGTCCACGGTCCCGACCATGCCCGAAATCACCAAGGTGCCGGTGCCGACCACCGTCTCGCCGACCGGTCCGGCCAAGCCCACCGTCCCCGACGACGACCTCACCACCAAGCCGGGCACCTCCGGCAGTGTGACGACACCCTCGACCGGCACGAGCACCCCGACCGTCGACGTGCCGAGCCCGACCACGCCGCACACGACCGTGCCGGTACCCACCACCCAGTCGACCGCCCCCACGAAGCAGCCGACCATCGATGCGCCGACCAAGCAGCCCACCGTCGACATCGATCCGCCGTCGGTGGTCACCCCACCGCCGGTCACCGTGCAGCCCACCGTCGCGCCGGTAAAACCCCCGGTCATCGAGACCAAGCCGATCGCCGCCGAGTTCGACCAGCACGACGGCGGTTACCATGGCGTCTCGGCCGGACTGTTCGATACGGGCATCGGTGGGGGCGATTTGCTCGCCGCCGCGTTTCCCGTCGAGCACCATGGGTATGACTTCGTGGTCTGACACGACGATTTCGGCCGTGTCGATGTGACGAGAGTGAGGAACAGTTGTCTGCCGCAGCCGGACTGCAGACCGCGACGGTGAAGCATCCGGATGTGATGGCTCCCGTTGTCGCGCTGGTCGACGAACTGCGGGAACTGGTCCGCTCGGGCGGCCGCAACGATCTCGATGCCCGCCTCGGCATGGTGCGGGCCAGGCTCAGTGATCCACGGGTCCGGATCGTCGTCGTCGGTGAGCCGCAGGCGGGGATGAGCACGCTGGTGAACAGCATGGTCGGCTCTCCGGTCAGTGCCACCGAGGGCAAGCCCAGCGTTCCGGTGATCGTTGAATACGGCCAGGCGCCGAAGGCGACGCTGGTGAAATCGGCGCCCGGCAGCCGAGTCGAACGGGTACCCGTCGATCCGCTGAACCCCCTGCCCGCGCTGACCGCCCTCGGCGTGCTGCGCGCCGAATTCGCCGAGCCGAGCGCCCTGCTGGCCGACGGTCTCGTCGTGATGGACGCTCCGGGTTCGACCGCCCACGAGGCGGCCGCCTGGTCGATGATCGCCGCCGCCGACGTGGTCCTCTACGCCGCGGATTCCGCCGCCGAACTCACCGAAGCGCAGCTGGACTACCTGCGCCGGGTCGAGCAGGTGTGTCCGTCGGTGGTCTGCGTGCTCACCAAGATCGACCGCAACCCGCACTGGTCGCTGACCCAGCGGCGCAATCGGGCGCTGCTCGACGGTGCCGGGCTGAACTTCGCGGTGGCTCCCGTTTCCGCTCTGCTGCATCGTGAGGCCACCGAGCGCGGCGACCAGCAGCGCGATGCCGAGTCGGGGGTGCCCCAGCTCATCGATCACCTGCGGGAATATGTTGTCGCCCAGGCTGATTCAGTGGCCGTGGCGGCCGCGGTACGCGATATCGTGCTGATCACCGACCAGCTCACCGTCACCCTGCGGGCCGAGTCGGACACGTTGCGCGACCCGCGCAGGCGCGCCGAGATCACCCAGCGCCTGGCCGCCGCGCGCACCACCGCCGATCAGCTACGCCAGCGCACCGCCACCTGGCAGGTCACCCTCGTCGACGGCAGTTCCGAGCTCAGCGCCGATATCGAACACGATCTGCGGCACCGGTTACGCAGCCTGGTCCGCGAGGCCGAGGCCGAGATCACCCGCACCGATCCCGCCCGCAAGTGGTCCGATTTCGCGTCCGAACTCGACGCGCGCATCTGTGAGGCGGTCGAGGAGAACTTCGTGATGGCGCATTACCGCGCCGTCGAGCTCACCGAGCAGGTGGCCTCGAAGTTCCCGCCCGACAACCGAACTCCGCCGCTGCCCGAGCTGCGACTGACCAACCCCGGCGAAGTGCTGGAGCCGGTCCAGCCGCTGGAACCTCTGGAAAGTGCCAAAGCCGGTGTGGGGCAACAGCTGCTCACCGCACTGCGTGGTTCCTACGGCGGCATCCTGATGGTCGGTCTGGCCACCAGTCTGCTCGGCATGTCGCTGGTCAACTGGTACTCCGCGGGCGCGGGTGTGCTGCTCGGCGTGAACGCGCTCTGGGACGATCGCAAGAACCGCAAGCAGCGCAGGCAGGCCGAGGCCAAGGTGGCTGTCGCCCGCCTGGCCGACGACGTGATCTTCCAGGTGGGCAAGGAATCGCGGAACCGTCTGCGCGCACTACAGCGGGTGCTGCGCGACCACTACACCGAGATCGCCGCCGAAGTGGGCCGCACCGCCGACGAGGCCCTGCGCGCCGCCGAGGAAACCGGCCTGCGCTACGGCGACCATCGCGAACTGCGCATCACCGAGATCGACGCGGGCCTGCGCACCGTGGCCGGGTTGCGAGCCCGCGCCGAACGTCTCGGGTATTGATCCCCTACGACCGGTTGGCCGGTGTGTGCGCAGGTTGGAACTGACCCGCGTTGCGCTGATCCTCGGCCCGGATCACGTGGGTCACCGCGTTGATCAGCGCCAGATGGGTGAAAGCCTGGGGGAAATTGCCCAGGTGCCGACCGGTGCGTGAGTCGATCTCCTCGGCGTAGAGCCGCAGCGGGCTGGCCAGTCCGAGCAGCCGCTCACACAGATTGGTGGCCCGTTCGAGTTCGCCGATCTCCACCAGCGCCGAGACCAGCCAGAACGAGCAGATCGTGAAGGTGCCCTCCTCGCCGTCGAGGCCGTCGTCGGTGGTGTCGGTGTGATAGCGCAGCACCAGCCCGTTGACGGTGAGATGGTTGGCGATGGCGAGCACCGTCGCCCGGATGCGCGGGTCTTCCGGCGGCAGGAAGCGGGTCAGCACCACCAGCAGCAGCGAGGCGTCGAGGGTGTCGCCGCCGTAGGTCTGGGTGAAGACGCCGTCCTTGTTGACACCGAATTCGAGGACGTCCTCGCGGATCTCCTCGGCGATCGCGAACCACTCGGCCGCGCGCTCGTGCTGGCCGTGCAACTGCGCCAGTCGCGCGCCACGATCCAGCGCCACCCAGCACATCACCTTCGACGAGGTGAAGTTCTGTGGTTCGCCGCGCACCTCCCAGATCCCGCGATCGGGTCGGCGCCAGTTGGCGATGGCCGCGTGCACGGTGCGTTCGAGCAGGGGCCACAGCGATTCCGGCACCTGCCCCCGCGATTTCACGTGCAGGTACACCGCGTCGAGCATGGTGCCCCAGATGTCGTGCTGGTCCTGGTCGTAGGCGGCGTTGCCGATGCGGACCGGGCGTGCGCCGTCGTAGCCGGCCAGATTCGGCAGCTCGTATTCGGTGATGTGGCGTTCGCCACCGATCCCGTAGAGCACCTGGAGGGGGACCGCGTCCCCGTTCTCGCCGGTGGTGACGTCGTCGAGGAACGCGAAGAAGTCGTTGGCCTCGCGGTCGAGACCGAGGGTGTACAGGCCCCACAGCGCGAAACTCGCGTCGCGCACCCAGGTGTAGCGGTAGTCCCAGTTGCGGTGTCCGCCGGGGGTTTCCGGAAGTGAGGTGGTGGAGGCCGCGAGTAGCGCACCCGTCGGCGCGTAGGTGAGGCCCTTGAGCGTGAGCGCGCTGCGCTGCAGGAAGCTGCGCCACGGATGGTCGGGGAAATCACCCTGGGTGATCCAGCGTCGCCAGCACTCGGTGGTCGCCCACATCTTCTGCGCGGCCTCGTCGTAGGTGGCGGGCGCGGGCAGTTCCGACCAGGTGAGCGCGACGAACACCTCGTCGCCCTCGGCCATCCTGGTGCGGGCGCGCGCCTCCCTGCCCTCCAAGCCCAGGCGCAGATCGGTGGTGAGAACCAGCGACGGCCCGCTCTCGGGATCGCTCGACGCCCGCGCGGTCGCCTGCTCGTAGACCTTGCCCGTGTACTCCCACTTGGCTCCGCCCCGGTGATAGTCGAACGAGGGCTGGCAGCTCATTTCGACCTCGACGGTGCCGCTCACACACTTGACCGTGCGCAACAGGACGTGTTCGGCGTCCCAGTCCATCGGGGTGCGTCGGTGCGTCTTGGAACGGGCGTTGTTGTTGTGCCACGGGCCGAGTACCAGTGTGTCGCGCACGATCAGCCAACCGGTTTCGGTCTGCCAAGTGGTTTCCAGGATCATCCCGCCGGGCAGATACCGCCGTGCCGCCGGCACATTCTTGCCGTAGGGGCCGATCCGGAAATGCCCGGCGCTGCGGTCCAGGATGGCGCCGAAGACGCTGGGGGAGTCGGGACGTGGCACACACATCCACTCCACCGAGCCGCTGCTGGAGATCAGGCAACTGGTCTCGCAGTCGGACAGGAAGGCGTAGTCGTCGATCGGTGGAAACGCGCCACGGCGGCCGATGGCGGAGACCGGACTCAGAATCGGCAGGCTGTCAGCGCTGGAAGACTCCATACCCCATCATCACGGCGGTACGGGCGCGCGTCCACCGCTGTAGTCGGCGGTCGCGGTCGATCGGCTGGTTGTGGCCCGGAATTCTCCCGCACCCGATGCGGACGGCAAGGGCGGTCACGGTGACCGACTAGGCTGGGCGACGTGCAACGCATCGCAGGTTGGTGGGACGGCTTCGAACTCTGGGTAGCCGGGCTGCCCTTCATTCCCCAGTTTCTCGTGGTGCTGGTCGGCATGGTCCCGATCAGCTTCGCCATCGCCTTCCTGCTCGACCGTGGCTTGCGCATGGCCTTCCGGGTACTGCGCCGCGACGATCGCATCGAACCGTCGATGCCGGTCACCCTCGCCGAACGCCCCACTGTCGGCAGCGGTGCCCGCTGATGCCACGTTCTCGCGTTCAGCTCGCGCTCATCGCCCTGCTCGTTCTCGTCGTCATCGCCTGGTTCTTCACGCGGTGACCGGCGCGGGCGATCGCCCGCGCCGACCCAGCGGCTAGTTCTTACGCCAGTCGTCGAACCGTTTGCCGAGGTCGGTAACCGTCCGCCCGAATTCCTGGCCGACCGTGTTCACCGCCGAGCCCACGTCGCGGCCGAGATCACGGACCGTGCGAACCAGCATGTCCTCGGACTGATCGAATGTCTCGCGATAGTGGCGCGCCGCCTCCTTGACCTCGTCGCTGATACTCGCGTTCTTGTCCTGCTCGCGACGCGGGTAGCTGCCGCCGAGCACCCGCTCGTAGTCGCCGGACTGGATCCAGCGGCGCAGCTCGGCCGCGCGCAGCACCGAGAACGGGTGGGACTGCAGCTCCAGGTTGAGCAGCTTGAGCACGCCGTCGCGCAGGTCGCCCGAGCGCATGTAATCGTCGGCCTGGTCGAGGAACGCGCCGTGGTTCATCTCGTGCAGCCACACGCCGCCGGCGGTTTTCATGTGCACCCGGACCGAGGCCTCCACGTCCTGGCAGCACAGCAGGCCCGCCCGGTCTCCGGACAGCTGCGACTTGCGGCTCCACTCCATCAGCGCCGCCACGATCGCCCGCAGCGCCCAACCGCCGACCGGCATCCAGCCGACCGAGGCCGACAGGCGCATCAGGTGCATGAGCATCGTGCGGTACACCGCATGCCCCGACAGCGCGTGCCCGAGTTCGTGGCCGACGACGAACCGCAGTTCCTCGGTGTCCAACAGTTCGAGCAGGCCGGTGGTGAGCACGATGAACGGCTTGTCCATCCCGATCGTGAACGCGTTCACCGACGGGTCCTGCAGCACGAACATCTCCGGCGTCGACTGCGCGTCGAGCACGCCGATGCAATCCGCACGCAACTGGTGCAGCGTGCGGAACTGTCGATCGTCGACGCGCACCGCGGTGGCCAGATACATCAACCGGTGCTGACGCTCCCGCAGCAATCCCGACAGCGCCCGCAGCACCGTGTCGAAGCCGCTGAGCGAGCGCAGCGCCACGAGTGCGGTGCGGTCGGCCGGGTGTTCCCAAGCGCGCGTGCTGATCTCCGGCAAACGCGTGCGCACCCGGTCTGGAGCCATGGTCATAGGATGAAATCCCCCCTGGTTAGAGAACTCTCGTCGATTGCGATCATCATGGCGCAATCTGCTACAGTCTGCCTGTGTCGTCGAGTGTCGCCCCGCAGATCCGCCATGAGTTGGCGTTGATCGCTGTCGGCAACCTCGCGGTCGCGGACATCCTCTGTCGATGATCGGCTACCGGACTCGTCTGCGCGTTTCTGCCCAGTAGACTGGCGCGCGCTTTCCTTTCGCAGTCGTTGTCCGTAACTCCGGAGGCCGATGGGCCCGAGTCGCGCCAACTGTCGCGTATCCATACGCGGCAGGTCTACCGATCGACATGAGCACTCCCTACGGCCACGAAAATCGTTGTGCCGCAGGTCCTTTCCCGAAAGGTTCACCCCGATGTCTCGCAACACCTGGATCGGCTCGCGCCGCCGCGCCGCCGCCATCGCTGTCACTGCTGTCGCCGCGGTCGCCCTGACCGCCTGCGGCGGTGGCGCCAGCGACTCGACCGACGGCGGCGCTGCCGTGGCCGACGGCAGCGGGGGCACCCTCAACCTCTACGCCTACGCCGTCCCGAAGCCGGGCTTCGACAAGGTCGTGCCCGAGTTCAACAAGACCGACGCGGGCAAGGGTGTGCAGATCCAGGCCTCCTACGGCGCCTCGGGCGACCAGTCGCGCAAGGTCAAGGACGGCGCCGAGGCCGACGTCGTGAACTTCTCCGTCGAGCCCGACATCACCCGCCTGGTCGACGCCGGCCTGGTCGAGTCCACCTGGAACGCCGACGCCACCAAGGGCATCCCCTTCGGCTCGGTCGTCACCCTGGTGGTCCGCAAGGGCAACCCCAAGGGCATCAAGGACTGGGACGACCTGCTGAAGCCGGGTGTCGAGGTCGTCACCCCGAACCCGTTCAGCTCGGGCTCGGCCAAGTGGAACCTGCTCGCGCCCTACGCCGCCAAGAGCGACGGCGGCAAGAACCAGCAGGCCGGTCTGGGCTACCTGTCGCAGCTGATCTCGCCCGAACACGTGAAGGTGCAGCCCAAGTCGGGCCGCGAAGCCACCGAGACCTTCCTCCAGGGCACCGGCGACGTGCTGCTGAGCTACGAGAACGAGGCCATCTTCTCCGAGCGCAACGGCGACCCGATCGAGCACATCAACCCGCCGACCACCTTCAAGATCGAGAACCCGGTCGCCGTGCTGAAGAACTCCAAGAACCTGGCCAAGGCCACCGCGTTCCGCGACTTCCTGTTCACCGCCGAAGGCCAGAAGGCGTGGGCGCAGGCCGGCTTCCGCCCGGTGGATCCGAAGGTCGCCGCCGAGTTCGCCAAGGACTTCCCGACCCCGGCCAAGCTGTGGACCATCGATGACCTCGGTGGCTGGAAGGCCGTCGACAAGGATCTGTTCGCGCAGGGCACCGGCAAGGTCGCTGTCATCTACGACAAGGCCACCAAGTAGTCGGTGACCCGGCTCACACGTGATACTGGAAAACTGTGACTGACAGCAGTGGGCCCGCCGGGACCGGGGAAACCCCCGATTCCGGCGTGGCCGTGAAACTGGACAAAAAGCCGCCGACCCCGCGCGGACCCCGCTGGTCGTGGCTGCGCGTCACCGGCTCGGTGGGCCCGTTCGGCATCGGCGTCGCCGTGATGTGGCTCAGCATCATCGTGCTGCTGCCGCTGGCCGCGCTCACCGTCAGTTCCTTCGAAGACGGCTGGTCGGGCTTCTGGGACGCGGTCACCGCGCCCTCGGCGGTCGACTCGCTGCGCATCACGGTCGGCGTCTCGGTGATCGTCGCCGTGATCAATGTCGTGATGGGCACCCTGATCGCCTGGGTGCTGGTGCGCGACGAGTTCCCCGGCAAGGGCATCGTCAACGGGCTGATCGACCTCCCGTTCGCGCTGCCCACGATCGTGGCCTCGATCGTGCTGCTCTCGCTCTACGGCCCGAACAGCCCGGTCGACATCCATCTCAACGCCACCCAGGCCGGTCTGGTGGTGGCGCTGGCTTTCGTGACGTTGCCGTTCGTCGTGCGATCGGTACAGCCGGTGCTGATCGAGGTCGACAAGGAAGTGGAGCAGGCTTCGCTTTCCCTCGGCGCGAGCAACTGGGTCACCTTCCGCCGCATCGTGCTGCCCACCCTGGCTCCGGCGATCATCTCCGGCGGCGGCCTCGCCTTCGCCAGGGCGATCGGCGAATACGGCTCGGTGGTGCTGATCGGTGGCAACATCCCGCGCGAGACCCAGATGACCTCGCAGTACATCCAGCAGCAGATCGAAGTCGACCGGCCGGTCAACGCCGCCGCGGTGTCGGTGGTGCTGCTGGCGATCTCGTTCGTCAGCCTGCTGGTGCTGCGGATCCTCGCCGAACGCACGTCGCGCAAGGAAGAGGCGGCTCGATGAAACTGTCCGCGTTCACCAGGATCTCGCTGCGCACGGTCGCGCTGGCCTACCTGCTGATCCTGCTGGTGCTGCCGCTGGTGATCATCCTGCTGCGCACGTTCGAGCGGGGGATCGGCGCGTTCATCGAGTCGATCACCACGCCCGCGGCCATCTCGGCGTTCCAGCTGTCGATGATCATCGTGATCATCGTGGTGCCGTTGAACGTGGTCTTCGGCGTGGTGACGGCGCTGGCGCTGGTCCGGAGCAAGTTCCCCGGCCGCAGCCTGATGCAGGGCATCGTCGACCTGCCGTTCGCGGTGTCGCCGGTCGTCGTCGGTGTGTCACTGATCCTGCTGTGGGGTGCGGGCGGCTGGTTCGGTGGGCTGGAGTCACTCGGTTTCAAGGTGATCTTCAGCCTGCCCGGCATGGTGATCGCGACCATCTTCGTCACGCTGCCGTTCGTGGTGCGCGAGGTGGAGCCGGTGCTGCACGAGATCGGTGACGATCAGGAGCAGGCCGCGGCCACCCTCGGCGCCTCGCGCTGGCAGACGTTCTGGCGGATCACCCTGCCCGCCATCCGCTGGGGTCTGACCTACGGCGTCGTGCTCACCGTGGCACGCGCGCTCGGCGAGTTCGGTGCGGTGATCATGGTCTCCACCGCGATGCCGGGCCGGTCGCAGACGCTGACGCTGTTGGTCCACGGCCGCTACATCGACGACCACAACACCTTCGGCGCCTACAGCGCGGCCACGCTGCTGATGGGCATGGCCTTGGTCGTACTCCTCCTGATGACTCTCCTCGAACGCAAGCGGGGTACCGAATGATCACCGTGACCAACGGCCGCAAGAACTACGGTTCCTTCGCCGCCCTCGACGATGTCAGCATCGACATCCCCGCAGGCCAGCTCACCGCCTTGCTCGGACCGTCGGGCTCGGGCAAGTCGACGCTGCTGCGCTCGATCGCCGGCCTCGAGTCCCTCGATTCGGGCGTGGTGGTGATCGCGGGCAACGACGTCACCCACGTGGCGCCGCAGAAGCGCGATATCGGCTTCGTGTTCCAGCACTATGCCGCGTTCAAGCACATGACCGTGCGCGACAACGTCGCCTTCGGCCTGACCATCCGCAAGCGGCCGAAGAAGGAGATCGACAAGCGCGTCGACGAACTGCTCGGCATCGTCGGTCTCGACGGTTTCCAGCACCGTTACCCGGCGCAGCTCTCCGGCGGTCAGCGTCAGCGCATGGCACTGGCCCGCGCGCTGGCTGTCGACCCGCAGGTGCTGCTGCTCGACGAGCCGTTCGGCGCGCTCGACGCCAAAGTGCGCACCGATCTGCGGCAGTGGCTGCGCAGGTTGCACGACGAGGTCCACGTGACCACCGTGCTGGTCACCCACGACCAGGAGGAGGCCCTGGATGTGGCCGACCGGATCGCGGTGATGAACAAGGGCCGTATCGAGCAGGTCGGCTCGCCCGAGGAGGTCTACGACCGGCCCGCCAACGAGTTCGTGATGTCGTTCCTCGGCGCGGTCGCCCGGCTCAACGGTCATCTGGTCCGCCCGCACGACATCCGTGTCGGCCGCGATCCGAGCATGGCGCTGGCCGAACACGAGGGCACCGCCGAATCGGCGGGCGTCACCAGGGCCACGGTCGAGCGGATCGTGCGTCTCGGTTTCGAGGTGCGCCTGGAACTGCGCAATGCCGCGACCGGCGACCAGTTCGCCGCCCAGGTCACCCGTGGCGACGCCGCGGCGCTACACCTGACCGAGGGCGAGACGGTCTATGCCCGTGCCACCCGGATCCCGGACCTTCCCCACGCCTGATCCACCCTGCTGCGACCCGGGGCCCCGCGACATACGTCGCGGGGCCCCGGTCGCGTTGTCGGGGGATTCGCCGATGGTCCGCGATCCGCCACCGGACGCGAATCGGCGCAGGTAACCGGTACCGGCGGTCCGTCGGCCTGAGCGACGCGCTCGGTGGACAACTATTTTCCGCGTCCCACTACAGGCTGTCGCAGACTGTGCATGACGCAGTGTCACAGGTAGAAGCGCTTTTACTGGCCAGTAGCTTTCTCAACAGGGCTTTCGACGCGCCGAACACGCAAAATCCGGCAATGCGCAGAGTTGACGTGACTCGCTGTAGGTGTAACCATTGGAAACAGTAAACGTCCCTAGAGGAGAGGCAGTGACGACGATGTCTGCGCCCACCACCCCTGACGTCGATCCTGTAGTCGCGGAGGCTCAGGCGTACGCCGAGAAGTTGCTGATGCTGTCCGAGGCATCGGTCGATCGCCACTTCGACCCGTTCGAGGACATCGACTGGGACGCCCCCGACTTCGATCCGAACTGCAAGCCCGAGCGTTGGGTCCTGGTGACCTCGGCCGATCCCATCGGTCGCCACCCCTGGTACCAGGCGCTGCCGCTGGAGAAGAAGATCGAGATCGGCAAGGTCCGTCAGGCCAACGTCGCCAAGGTCGGCCTGCAGTTCGAGGCCATCCTGATCATCGGCATGATGCAGCACATCTTCAATCTGGACAACAACGACCCGGAGTTCCGGTACTGCTCGCACGAGATGATCGAAGAGCACAACCACACTCTGATGTTCCAGGAGATGGTGAACCGCGTCGCCGACGTGCCGGGTATGAACCCGCTCGTGCGTCAGTTGCGTCATCTGGCCGCGCCGGCCGGTGCGTTGTTCCCGAACTTCTTCTTCATGGCCGTGCTCGCCGGTGAGGAGCCGATCGACCATATCCAGAAGGACATCCTGCGCTCGGGTGACGATATCCACCCGATCATGCGTGGGGTGATGGCGATCCATGTGGCCGAGGAAGCTCGTCATATCTCCTTCGCTCACGAGTTCTTGAAGAAGAACGTGCCCGCCCAGCCCGCGGTGAACAAGGCTGTGCTCTCGATCGCTATGCCGATCGTGATGTTCATCCTCGGTCGCGCGATCGCGACGCCGCCGAAGACGTTCTTCAAGCAGTTCGATATGCCCGCCGAGGTGCGTAAGGATCTGTTCTACGGTTCCAAGGAATCGAAGCGGACCTTCGCCGATTACTACGTCGACGTGCGTGCGTTGGCCGAGGAGATCGGGTTGATGAACCCGGTCGCGCGCAGGGTGTGGAAGCTGCTCGGTATCGACGGCCCCTCCAGCCGGTACCGTTCGGAGCCCAAGCGCTCCGCCAAGCACGCCGCCTGAGACGGCAGATCGATGCCATACGTTGTCACCCAGTCATGCTGTAGTGACGCCTCGTGCGTCTACGCGTGCCCGGTCAACTGCATTCATCCCACGCCGGACGAGCCGGATTTCCGTACCGCGGAAATGCTCTACGTCGATCCTTCGTCCTGCGTGGACTGTGGTGCCTGTGCCACCGCATGCCCCGTCGATGCCATCACCTCGTCGAAGAAGCTGACCGACGAACAGAAACCGTTCATCGAGATCAACGCCGACTTCTACCGCGTGCAGCGCGACCGGCCGACGTTGGCCACACCGGTGATGCCGCCCGCGATCGACACCCAGCGCTCCCCGCTGCGTGTCGCCATCGTGGGGTCGGGCCCGTCGGCGATGTACGCCGCCGACGAACTGCTCACCCAGCCCGGCGTCGCGGTCACGATGTTCGATCGTCTGCCGCAGGCCTACGGTCTGGCCCGCCTCGGCGTCGCGCCCGATCACAAGCACACCCGCAAGGTCGCGGATCTGTTCGACATCATGTCGAAGCAGGACGACTTCGGTACCTACCTCGATGTCGAGATCGGCAAGCACATCAGCCATGCCGAGCTGCTCGAGCACTTCCACGGGGTGATCTACGCCGTCGGCGCGTCCTCGGATCGTAAGCTCGACATCCCGGGCGAGGGGTTGGCGGGCAATGTGTCGGCCACCGACTTCGTCGCCTGGTACAACGGCCATCCCGACCACGCCGACGACCGTTTCGATCTGGACCAGAAGCGGGTCGTCATCGTCGGCAACGGCAACGTCGCCCTCGACGTCGCCCGCATCCTGACCGTCGATCCGGCCCTGCTCGCCGACACCGACATCGCGCCGTACGCGCTGAAGGCATTGCGCGAGAGCAAGATCGAAGAGGTCGTGATCCTCGGTCGTCGTGGTCCGGCCGAATCGGCCTTCACGGTGCCCGAGTTCGTCGGCCTGGTGGCCGCCGACATCGACATCGCGATCGAGGGTGAACTGCCCGCGGTCACGCCCGATCTGCCCTACAAGGTCGAGCAGAAGCTGCGCCTGCTGCACAGCGTCGCGAATCGCCCGTTCGGCGCGCGCAAGCGCATCGTGTTCCGCTACCTGTCCTCGCCGGTGGAGATCGTCGGCACCGACACGGTCACCGGGGTGCGGGTGGAGCGCAACGAGCTCGTCACCGACGCCGAAGGTCGGGTGGCCGCCAGGCCGACCGGCGATACCACGCTTCTCGAGGCTGGTGTCGTGCTCACCTCGGTGGGTTACCGAGGCGTGCCGACCGCGGATCTGCCGTTCGACGACGCCCGCGCGGTGATCCCGAACGACGCGGGCCGGGTGCTCACCGCCCCTGGCGGCGAGGTCTTCCCCGGCACCTATGTGACCGGCTGGATCAAGCGCGGCCCGACCGGCTTCATCGGTACCAACAAGTCGTGTGCACAGGAGACCGTGCAGCAGCTCGCCGACGATTTCAACGGTGGCACGCTGCGCGAGCCCACTCGTGACGCGCAGGAGTTCGACCGACTGGTTCGCGCCCGTCGCCCGCAGGCGGTCGCCGGTGGCGCCGCGGTGCCGCGCGAGCGTTCGGTGAGGCGACTGTTCGCTCGCAGCTGATCATCTGAAACCGAAAGCCCGCAACGTCACTGGCAGACGCTGCGGGCTTTCGGCGTTTCTACGGTATCTGTCCGTTCTTTCGGTCAACCGGCGGGCACTGGGCCGTGCTGGTCGGAATCGGTCGCTGTGTTGACGTGTCACCAGTTAGTGGGTCAATTGCATTATGAGGGAATGTGATTCGCCGTCTGGGAAATCATCCCGGTAGTAAATGAATTGGTTACCGGTCGGTAAGTGTGCTTATTGCCCGGGATAACAAACCATAGGAATGTATCTATTGGGCGCTCTGTCCGATTACTCGCAGGTAGCTGTCTCTCGGAGTCTGTGCATCATCGGTAGCACGTTCAGGGGGGTGGATATTTAACCTTCAACGATCTCACCTGCATGAATCACCTTGTGGTGGCGCATGGTTGCGGATTCCGTATCAATCTGGCAGCAATTCGCGGACGTGCCAGTTAATCTAGGCGAGCTGTTTGGAAGACGACCGCGGCCACATGGTGCGCTCGCGTGCTGGACGTGGTCACGGTGCGTTGACGGGATAGCAAAAACATGACCAGAGGTCTGGGCTTGAGTATCGGTGCGGTCAATGCGATTTCGGCGGTAGTCGCCGATGATCCGGCCAAACCGGCGGTGCGCACACGACGCACCGCACTGACATTCGACGACGCGGGTAGGCCCCGCATCGGCGCGATCAACGAATTCGCCTCGGCGATCACGGATTTCGCGGATCTGACCCGCGAGCCGGAGCCGATGGTGATGGGTGGGCGCTTCTACTCGGCGACCAATCTGATCGCCGCCGTGGTCACCGGCCTGATCGAACTGGCCGAGACACCGGCCGGAATCGTCTTGACCTATCCGGCGGTCTACACCGACAAACAGGTCTCCTTACTCGGCCAGGCGCTGCATCTCGCGGGCGCCGGTGAGGTCCTGCTGGTGCCCGAACCGGTCGCCGCCGCGGAATGGCTGGAGATCGATCGCGGCCCCTTGGATCCGGGCTTCGTGCTCGTCTACGACCTGGGCGCCACCAGTCTCGACCTCACGGTGTTGCGTGTCGGACCGGACTGGCCGCACCACCCGATGGTCGGAACCCCCACGCGGTCTACCGATTTCGGTGGCAAGCCGCTCGGTGAGATGGTCGCCCGTTACGCGAGTGGACCAGGGCTCGGCCGCGCGACCCAGACCCTCACCTCCATGGTGAACATCGACGCGCTGCGAGCCGAACACATCCGCGACACCTTCCCGCTGGTCAGCAAGAGCGTCGCCGCGGCGGGCCTGCGGTTGGCCGACCTGTCGCGCATCCTCGTCGTCGGCGGCGCCTCGCGCCCGCCCGAAGTCGCCCGCACCCTCGCCGAACTCGGTGTTCCGCTCGTCACCGTGGCCGACCCCGGTCAGGTGATCGCTTCCGGTGCAGCGGGTTTGGCGGCTCGCACCTTCGCACCCGAGCAGCAGAGCGGTGGTCCGGTGCCGCACGTCGCGGTGTTCTCCAGCGCGGCAGTCGTTTCCGCGCTCGCCATGTCGGCGATGACGGTGTTCGGCAGCCCCTTCGATCCCGGCCTGATGCCGGTCCTCGACCGTTTCCCCGTTCTCGACGCCCCGGTCGACGCGCTGCTCTACGACATGAGTGCCGACCTCCTCGCGGCTCGAACCGCAGGCCTGGTCAGCGAGATCGACCCGGTCACCGGCCGCATCCAGGTCGCGGGCGTGGCCGCGGCGCGCAGCGCCTATGAGAACTTCATCGCTCCCGCGTCAGTGCCCGGCGGTAAATCACGTCCCGGCGCGCACAACGGTAGCGGCGCCGACCGTGGCGTTCTCGGGCGTCAGGACCTCCGCGACGACTGCAAGTCGCCGTTCCTGGCCCGCACCACCTACGGCGACCCGGCCCGCTTCATCAACCCCTTGCCCTTCGGCCAGAAGCCCGACCGACCCCAGAACACCCCGGCCGAACCCGGCACGCCCGAACTTCCCCACAACGGACCGATCTCGACCCCCGGCACGCCGGAATCCCCGGGCACTCCGACCGCACCCGGTGCGACAGACCCTGGCCATGCTCCGGGGGCCGGTACCGCGCCCGCGTCGGGTGGGACATCGGCACCGAGTACCGGTGGTACCTCTGCCGAAGTCGGAGGATCTGCTTCGGCGGATGGAACGAATACCGACACACCAGCTTCCCATCCTGGTGGAAGCACCCCGGGAGAAGCGCCGACCGGCGGAAGCGCTGACGGCGGTGCGTCAGGAGGTTCGGCCGGCGGTGGAACCACCGGCGGCACAGATTCTTCCGGCGGCGCGTCCGGTGGTGGCGCGTCCGGCGGTGGCGCTTCGACCGGTGGCGGTGGTTCGACCGGTGGTGGCGCGTCCGGCGGCGAATCTGATGGTGGTGCGTCCGGTGGTGGTGCATCCGGCGGTGGAGCCGACGGCAATGCGTCAGGTGGCGGTGCGTCGGGTGGCGGAGCCTCAGGTGGTGGTGCGTCGGGTGGTGGTGCGTCCGGTGGTGGTGCGTCGGGTGGCGGTGCATCAGGTGGTGGTGCGTCCGGTGGTGGTGCGTCCGGTGGTGGTGCGTCGGGCGGTGGTGCGTCCGGTGGTGGAGCCGACAGTGGCGCGTCCTCCGGTGGCGCGTCGTCTGGTGGTGCGTCCTCCAGTGGTGCATCGTCAGGCGGTGCTTCCTCGAGCGGTGCCTCGGCTGGTGGAGCCTCTTCGGGTGGCTCCAAGGGCGGAGCGTCTTCGGGCGGCTCCGTAGGTGGCGGCGGTGGCGGCGGTGGCGGTGGCGGCGGCGGCGGCGGTTCTCGCCGCTGACTAGCCGGCCACGCTGGCGTACATCCGTATTGATCCGGCGGAACGCGCTGGTGTGCGTCGATATTCGATGCGTCGCTGCGGGGTCGGTCTGCGGTCTCGGGTCAGGCCAGAGGCCGACAGCGCTGCTCCATTGATGGAGTGCCGCCAGCGATCAGGCGCTTGCCTCCGTCGTCGCGATGAAAGTGCTGCCGCGCGGCAAGTGCTCGCCTGATGCCCGAGCCGGCAACCACGTGCTGTCAGGATCGATGAGACGGTGCCGCGGCGAATAATCGTCGCGCACGTTCTCGATTCGGGTTTGCGCTGGTTCATCGTCGAGGCCCGCGACGGTAAGTGCCGCAACGGATGCCGGGTTGTCCGCATCGTGGCGGCGGTGAAACGGCGGTGGGTGTCGGTGGGGGCGGGCACAATAGGACAGTGGCTGAAGTCGGGGGAGCGCCGAAGCTGATCGCGCTCGATGTGGATGGGACTCTGCTGGCGACAGGGTTCGAGATCAGTGCGCGGGTGGGGGCCGCCGTGCGCGCGGCGGTGTCGGCGGGGGCGCATGTGGTGGTCACCACGCGCACCCTGCTCACCACGCGTCCGGTGCTGAGCGAGCTCGGGCTCGCCGAGGGGCATGCGTTGTGTTCCAACGGCGCTGTGCACATCGACGTGGCGCGCGGCGAGCCGGTCGCGGTCCAATCCTTCGATCCGGGACCGGCGGTGCTCGCGCTGCGCGCGTTGTTCCCGGAGATGGTCTTCGCCGCGGAACGGGTCGGCATCGGGATCTGGGCGACCGGGCACGGGCCGGGGGAGTTCTCGATCGGCGACTTCCAGCTCGTCGACCACCGCGAGCTCAGCAGTGTGCCGACGCCGCGCCTCAACGGCTGGTGGCCCGACGGCACCCCCGATGAAATGCTGCGTCTGCTGCAAACCTTCGACGTTCCCGACGCGTCCTGGGTGCACGGTGAGTTCGGCCCATGGCTCACCGTCTCCCGCCGTGGGGTATCCAAAGGCTGGGCGCTGGAACAACTTCGGCTTCTTCTCGGCATCGAGGCCGAGGCGACCTTGGCCATCGGCGACGGCTTCAACGACCGCGAGATGCTGCGCTGGGCAGCACATTCAGTGGCGATGGCCGGATCGCCCGAGTCCGTGCTGGCCCTGGCCGACGAAGTGACCGGTCACGTCAGCGAGGACGGTGTCGCCACCGTCCTCGAACGCTGGTTCTCCTGATTTCCTAGGTTGTCATCGCCACGAAGTGGGGGTTGGCCATGATCCCGAGCACATTGCCGAACGGGTCGAGGACCGCCGCGGTCGCGAAGCCCGTACCCTCCCCACGCTCGGTGATCGGCTCGTACTCGGTGGCGCCCAGCTCGAGCAGTCGGGCGAAGGTGGCCGCGAGGTCGTCGACCTGCCAGAACACCACCCCGCCCCCGCCCGGCGCATTGTGCGCGCCCGCCGGGCCGTACGCGCGGTTGATGATTCCCAGCTCGGCCTGCAACGGCCCGAGCCGGAACTCGTAGTACCCACCGGGGACCTCGTAGTACGGCGCGATGCCGAGGAATTCGCTGTACCAGTCCTTGGCGGCGGTGAGGTCGTCGGCGTAGTAGGTGGTGGTGGCCATTCCGCGCAGCATGTCTGCTCCATTCGGTTGTCGCTTCGGTGTGAAAACGACTTTGCCAGGCAAAGTGCTCACCGAATGAGCACTTTGTTCGGCAGAATTGCCGAGTATGCGAGCCGATAGATTGGTAGCGACCCTGTTGTTGATGCAGGCGCGCGGGCGGGTGACCGCCGCCCAGGTAGCCGCCGAGCTCGAGGTCTCGGTGGCGACGGCCCGGCGTGACCTCGAGGCCTTGTCGGCCGCGGGCATCCCGGTCTACCCGCAATCGGGTCGCGGGGGCGGTTGGTCGCTGATCGGCGGCGCACGCACAGACTTGTCCGGACTCACGGCGGGGGAGACCAGGGCGCTGTTCCTGCTCGCTGGTCCGGCGGCCCAGGCCGCGCCCGAACTGAAGTCCGCGCTTCGCAAGCTGGTTCGGGCCCTCCCGCATACCTTCCGTGCCGATGCGGCCGCCGCGGCCGACGCCGTCGTGGTCGATCCGGCCCGCTGGGGGCGCCCCGACCCGGAAGCGCCCGCGGTGCTCGAGACTGTGCAACGGGCGGTGGTGGATCGCCGCCGCGTCCGCATCGACTATCTGAGCAGGGGTGAACGCACGGTCCGCACGATCGATCCCTGGGGCCTGGTCGAGAAGGAAACGGTCTGGTACCTCGTCGCGGGCACTGAACGCGGGCAGCGCACCTTCCGGCTGGACCGTGTCGTCGACGTGGTCACCCTCGAGGAAACAGCTGAGCGGCCTGCGGATTTCGATCTACAGGCGCAGTGGTCACAGATTGTCGAGCGGATGGAGGGCCGTCGCGCCGCTGTCGCCGCGACGGTCCTCGTCTCCGCCGGTCTCGCCCCCACCTTGGCCGACCAACAGGGCCGCCATTGCACCCTGCTCGGCCCGGCCCCGGACGGCCGGGTGCGAGCGCAGATCACCGCCGACACCACGAAAATGCTCGCCCGGCAGCTGGCGGGCTGGGGCGGGGACATCGAGGTCGTCGGCCCCGCCGAGGTCAGATCAGAACTGGTAGCACTCGGCACTCGACTGGTGCGCGACAACAGCTGAGTGTCCCGCGCAGTGCGTCCACTATGCCCTGTCGATGCGCGCGGCCAGCGACCTGGCCACCTCACCGGCCACTACCGCGTGCCCGCTGGTGGTGAAGTGGATGAGATCGGCGCTCATCAACTCGGGTCGCGACCGCAGTGGGTGCGTCCAGAATTCGGTGAGTACCGCATCGAATTCGTCGGCCACCGCCCGCAGCACCTCGTTGAGCACCATCATCTGTGACCGCATGGGGCGCATCGGCGCCATTCGTTCGACGTCCCACACGTCGGCCATCGTGAACATCGACAGCTGCGCCCCGGTGGCGGCCAGCGCCGTGAGGATCGTGGACAGATTCTCTCGCAGCTGATCGACATTGCCTCCTGCCGTGAACAGATCGTTGCCGCCGCAGCTGACATGCACGAGATCCGGTGCGAAATCCAGGATTTCGGACAGCTGCCGCTCGATGACCTGGCCGCTGGTCGCACCGATGCGCCCCGTATTGCGGTAGGCCAGTGTGGGATTCACCGACGCGAGGCTCGCCGCGACCCGGTCGGCCCAGCCGGTCGGGGCGTAACCGGGGCTTCGATCCCCGGTCCCCGCGGCGATGGAATCGCCGAGCACCGCGAAACGCTGCCACGGTGCCCCCGCGAGGAGTGCGGTGAGCTGCTCCGACGCCGGCACCAGCGGGTCCTCGGCCTCGACGGTGAATTCTACGGACAGTGGTGTGCTGGAAGACATGTCGATCTCCTGGTTCAGTTGGTCGAACGGGCCTGTGCGGGCAAGGCGAGTACCACGGCGACGGCGATATTGATCCCCGCGCACACGGCGAACAGGATGTGGAAACCGCTGAGCGGGTCGTCGGAGGTCGCCGAGAAGATCGCCGCCAGTACGGCGATGCCGAGTGCGCCTCCCACCTGCCGAGCGGTGAGGTTCATCCCGATACCCGCCGCGAACTGCTGCGGTGGAACAGAATTCGCCGCCGCTGTGCCGAGCACCGTCACCACGATGCCGATCCCACCGCCGCCGAGCACACCGGCGGGGATCCACGTCGTCCACAGCGCGGGTTCGGGCCCGAACGCGTCGGTGCTCATCCAGGCCAGCGCGGCTGTCGACATCAGCCCGCCGAGCACCCCCACCCACCGTTGTCCACGCGGTGTCGTGATCCGGCCGGTGACAACGGCGGTCACCATCGATGCCACGGCGCCGACGGTCAGCGCCGCCGCCGACTCGAGTACGGAGTAGCCCCAGATCGCGTTCAGGAAGAGCGGCCCGGCCAGCAGCCACGCGAACATCGAGGCGCCGAACAGGAACGAACCCGCGTTCGCGAGCGCGAATTGCCGCTCACGCCAGAGCTGGACGGCGACCGCGGGGTTGGCATGTCGACGCGAGCGAACCAGCGCGAACACCGTCAACGCGCTACCGCCGAGCAAGGCGACGAGGGTGCCGGGCGCGGTCCAACCCCATGACTGACCCTCGGTGACGGCGGCGACGATCGCGCCGAGTCCGATCGCGACGGCGAGCGTGCCGAGCGGATCGGGCAGCGCCGTCTCGCCCGCCGCCTTGTCGCCGCCGGGCAGCCGCAGCCCCGGCACGATCAACGCCACCGCGATCGGCACATTGATCAGAAAGACCGCACGCCAGCCGAACACCTCGACCAACGCGCCACCGAGCGCCGGACCGACCACCGCCGCGAACCCGCCGGCTGCCGACCAGACGCCGATGGCGGCGCCGATCTTCGCCCGAGGCGTGGCCTCCAAGACCAGTCCGAGTGCCGCGGGCACCATGAATGCCGCCGTGATGCCCTGCAGAACTCGTCCCGCGATGAGCCAGTCCGCGCCGGGTGCGAGCCCGCACAGCAGTGAGGTGACGGCGAATCCGGCCAGTGCCAGGGCGAACAGACGCCGCCGGCCGAGGGCGTCGGCGATGCGACCGGCCGGGGTGAGCAGTGCGGCGAACGCGATCGCGTAGCCGCTGACGATCCAGGTCAGCGTGCCGGTGGAGGTGCCGGGATAACTCAGGGCGATCGTCGGGAACGCGATGTTGACAACGGAGAGATCGAGGAAGGCGATGAATGCGGCGCCCGCGGCCACTGCGAGGGTGCCGCCCGCGGCGCTGGCGTCGGGAGTCGCGGAGTCGAGCGGATCTTCGGGCCGAGCTGACACGTCGGTCATACGGAGTCCTTCGGGGGAGAAATAAGAACGTACGTTCGTTCGCAAATAAAAGTACGACCGATCGTTCGCCTTCGCAACCCCGCAGTGGAAGAATGATTTCTATGACCCAGCTGACGGAATCGAGCGACCAGCGGTTGGCCAAGGGCGCCCGTGCCCGCGCCACCATCGCCCGTCGCGCCGCCGAACTTGCTTCCGTCGAAGGTCTCGACGGCCTCAGCATCGGCCGGCTCGCCACCGACCTGGGCATCAGTAAGAGCGGCATCGCCACCCTCTTCGGTACCAAGGAAGCCCTGCAACTCGCCGCCGTCCAGGCCGGCCGCGACATCTTCATCGAGCGTGTCGTCGCCCCCGGCCTGCGCACCCCGCGCGGCGGAACCCGGGTCCGCGCGATGGTCGACAGCTGGTTCGCCCACATCGAGAATCCCCCCTTCCCCGGCGGCTGTTTCCGGGTGGCCACCCTCACCGAATTCAGCAGCAAGCCCGGCCCCGTGCGCGACGCAGTGGTAGCCGACCACGACAGCTGGCTGTCCTTCCTCGCCGCTGAGGTCCGCAAGGCCCAAGCCATGGGCGAACTCGCCGACGTCGACCCCGATCTGCTGGTCTTCGAGCTCGACGCGATCGTGAGCGCCGCCAATATCGCTCGCCAGACCGGTGATTCGGCCCGTGTCGAAGCGGCCCGCACCATCGCGACTCGCTTGTTGTCGGACGCGTCGAGTGGGGCCTAGCCGGGCACCCTCGCGGTCTGCGCGTATTCAGCTCTGGCGCGACGGGAAACGCTGCTTCGTCGACCCGCTTCGGTCAGTGATTCCGGAGAGCATGGGTCACTCGCGGGAGCTGGCGAGCTCGCCCGTGTCCAGATTCCGGCTGGAATACGCGGCGCGGAGTTCTGCGATGGTGATGGCTGGGGATTCCAGGGTGATCGGGCCGCAGCGGAGATGACACTGTTTCGACGGGGAGGCGGAACGCAACAGCGCCGCCACCGGTGAGGGTAGCGGCGCCGTCTGTGCTCCGTGTGGTGCGTGGGTACGGCCGGGATCACTGGTGGTGGTTGTGATCGGGGGCGTGCTGGGGAGCGGCGGTGAGAGTGAAGGCGGCGGTGCGGACTACGTCGTCGTGCTTGAAATCGAGGAACAGTCGGTAGACGCCCGGGCCGGGAACCGCTGTGTGGAAGGTGATTTCGGGGCCCGAGGGGGTGACGCCGTCGCCGGGTTCGCCGTTGGGGTGTACGTGGATGTAGGCGAGATCTCCTGCGCGAAGGATGACGAGATGGCCGAAAGCCGCCAGGTAGGGCTGTAGATCGGTTACCGGCTCGCCGTTCTCGCGCACGGTGAGCGTCAGCAGATCGCCTTCGGCGCGCAGCTCGCCGTCGACGGTCACCTCATAGCCGTCGACGGCGATGGCGCGGGTTTCCGCTGGAACCGGTTGCGGTGCATAGTGTCCCGCGATGGCCAGGTCCGCGCCGAGTGTGATCGTCCGGCCGAGGGTTCGCGGGGCGATATCGGTGAACACCCGGTAAGCCCCCGCCTCGGGCAGTTCGAGCTGGATCGCCCATGTGCCGTCCGCTTCCCGCTGCGGATGCACGTGCCAGAACCCGGTCAACTCCCGTCGCGTCACGATCAGGTGCAGTTCCCGATCGTGAATCGCGTCGAACTCGGTGACGGCCGATCCGTCCGGGCCGAGGATCCGAAACCGGAAGTCGATCCTGCCCGCTTCGGCGATCGCGGTATCGAGATCGAGCGTGTATCCGTCCTGCGTGATCTGCAGTCCGCCGGGTGAACCCGCATCGTGTCCGGCGTGACCGGCCGCATGTCCTGAGTGTGAACCGCCGTGTTCGGCGGTATGCGTAGCCGGACCGTGCCCCCTGTGGGCAGTTAGGGGTGCGGCGTGCTCGGCGGCCTCCTGTCGGCCGTGGTTGTCGGCGGGCGCTTCGTGAGTGCTGTGGTTCAAATGATCGCCGTGGGCGTTGATGGTCATCGTTTCGCCTCTCGCAGTTCGCTGTGTGTTGACTCGAACTTATACCCCCTGGGGGTATGTTGCAAGGCGTGTAGGTGTGTGAGCCGTGGCACTGGTGTGCCGACATGTGGGGCCTGTAGACCTGTTGGTCGGTGGGGCGTCGATCTCGGTGACGTGCGGCCTTGTCGCCGACGGCGTCCATCGAATGGGGGGCGCGGGTCACGGTGAAGACTCCGATGGCCTGCACTCGCGAGGGCGGAGAGGATATCGCAGGTCGAGTTACGACGAGTTACGACATCGGTAAGGAAGTCGGCATTCGCGCTGGAATCAGGCGGAGAGTTCGAGATCGGCGGCGACGCCGACGTCGTAACGGGTCCAGATCACGTCGACCAGCGCGGTGTGCGCGCCGATGACGTCGGCATGCACGACCTCGGGCGCGGCCGCGATCAGTCGATCGGTCAGCAGCCCCGGCGCCAAGAACCACGGCGCGACGACGATGCTTTCCGCGCCGCGAGCGCGCAGTCGATCCACGGCCGGAGCGAGGCCGGGTTCCACTGTCGCGAAGCATATTTCGGTGGGGCGGCCGGTGACCGCCGCCAGCCGGCGCGCCACGACGGAGGTCCGGCGATTGGCCGCGGCATCGCGCGATCCGACAGCGGCGACGGCGATCCCCAGCGAAGGGCCACCTAGCGGTCCGGTCGCGGGAGTCACCACGCTGAGCGGCGCGAGCCACGGTGGTCCCATCGAGGCGTGACCTGCCGCCGGTTGCGAATCTGTCGCCATCGGGGCCGCGAGTGACGGGAGTCCGCACGCCGTTGCGACCCGATCGGCGAGTGCCGAGATGAGCAGCGGGTCGGGGCCGAGGACAGGTGCCTGGGAGAGTTGGAGCCGGGAGTGCCGACGGGTGGCCTCGGCCAGTAGCGCCGGAAGGTCGACTCGCGCGTGAAAAGCGCTGCCGAGTAAGAGGGGCACGACGATCACGTCGGTGTGCCCCCGCGCGGCGAGATCGTCGACGACCTCGTTCACCGAAGGGGCGCTGAGATCGAGGAAAGCCAGCCGAACCGGGATATCTGGCCGGGCGGCGGCGACTTCGGCGACCACGGCCGCCATGGTCGCCGCCGAACGCGGATCACGGCTGCCGTGGGCGACCGCGATCAACGCGGGCCCGCCTGCGCCGCGTGGCGCCGGGACGGCACCACGCGGCGGGGCGGACAGGCGATACATCAGACCGCGGTACCGACCTCGACCGAAGCCAGCACGTCGCCGACCAGGCCGGCCGCGAGGGTGTTGCCACCGGCGGGGTCGATCAGCAGGAACGACCCGGTGTGCCGGTTGGTGCGGTAGTCGTCGGCCGGGATCGGCTCGGCCAGCCGCAGCGAGACCCGACCGATGTCGTTGAGCTCCAGCGATTCCGGGTTCGGCTGCGCGGTGAGCGTCTGCTCGTCGAACCGCTCCACGAGCGCGCCGACGATGGCCTGCGTGGTCTTGGCGCCGTGCTTGAGCAGCAGCCGGGCGCCGGGTCGCAGACCCTTGTCGCCGAGCCAGCACACGGTCGCGTCGAACGTGTCGATGGGCTCCGGCGCGTCGTGCGCCGAGGCGATGATGTCGCCACGCGAGATGTCGACCTCGTCGGCCAGGATCAGCGTGACGCTGCGTCCCACCTGCGCCACGGCCAGTTCGCCGTCGGGGGTGTCGATGCGCTCGACGGTGGTCTTCTTGCCCGAGGGCAGCACCACGATCTCGTCACCGGGCGAGACCGAACCCGCCGCGATCTGACCCGCGTAGCCCCGGTAGTCGGGGTACTCGGCGGTGCGCGGGCGAATCACGTACTGCACGGGGAAACGCAGACCCAGCGCGTGCGTGCCGGTCGAATCCGCGTCCACCGGAACCGATTCCAGGTGCTCGATCAGCGAGGGACCGTCGTAGTACGGGGTGTTCTCCGAGCGGCTGGCGATATTGTCGCCGTGCAGCGCCGAGACCGGGATCTCGATGACGTCTTCGGCGGCCCAGCCAAGCTTCGAGGTGAGGTCGTTGAACTCGGCGGAGATCTCGGCGAACACCTCGGCCGGATTGTCGACCAGGTCGATCTTGTTCACCGCGAGCACCAGACGCGGCACACCGAGCAGCGCCAGCACGGCCGCGTGGCGACGGGTCTGCTCGATGACACCCTTGCGGGCGTCGGTCAGCAGAATCACCAGCTGCGCGGTGGAGGCACCCGAGACCGTGTTGCGCGTGTACTGCACGTGCCCCGGGGTATCGGCGAGCACGAAAGACCGCTTGGGCGTAGCGAAATAGCGGTACGCCACGTCGATGGTGATGCCCTGCTCGCGCTCGGCGCGCAGGCCGTCGACGAGCAGCGACAGATCGGGCGTGGACAGCCCACGGTCGACCGAAGCGCGCGTGACGGCATCGATCTGATCGGCCAGCACGGACTTCGTGTCGTAGAGCAGGCGTCCGACCAGGGTGGACTTACCGTCGTCGACAGAACCGGCGGTGGCCAGCCTCAATAGGTCGGACATCAGAAATAACCCTCTCGCTTGCGGTCTTCCATGGCGGCTTCCGACACACGGTCGTCGCCGCGGGTGGCGCCGCGTTCGGTCAGTCGGGACGCCGCGACCTCGGCCAGAATGGCCTGGTTGTCGGCGGCGTCGGAGATGATGGCGCCGGTGGTGGAACCGTCGCCGACGGTGCGGTAGCGCACCGAACGGGTTTCCAGGACCTCGTTCTCGTTCGGACCGCCCCACACGCCGGGAGTCATCCACATGCCGTCACGCGAGTACACCGGACGCTCGTGCGCGTAGTAGATCGAGGCCAGGTCGATGTCCTCGCGGGCGATGTAGCGCCAGATATCGAGCTCGGTCCAGTTGCTCAGCGGGAACACGCGCACATGCTCACCCGCGGCGTGCTTGCCGTTGTAGAGGTTCCACAGCTCGGGCCGCTGACGCTTCGGGTCCCACTGGCCGAAGGCGTTGCGCAGCGAGAAGATCCGCTCCTTGGCGCGCGAACGCTCCTCGTCGCGGCGCCCGCCGCCGAAGACCGCGTCGAAGCGGTGCTCGGTGATGGCGTCGAGCAGCGGCACGGTCTGCAACGGGTTACGGATGCCGTCGGGGCGTTCGGTCAGGCGGCCGTCGGCGAGGTATTCCTCGACCGAGGCGACGTGCAGGCGAAGGCCGTAGCGCTCGACCACCTTGTCGCGGAACTCGAGCACCTCGTCGAGGTTGTGCCCGGTGTCCACGTGCAGCAGCGTGAACGGCAGCGGCGCGGGCCAGAAGGCCTTGAGTGCCAGGTGCAGCAGGACGGTGGAGTCCTTGCCGCCGGAGAACAGGATCACGGGGCGCTCGAATTCGCCCGCGACCTCACGGAAGATGTGGATCGCCTCGGATTCCAGCGCCGCGAGGGTGTCGAACTCGGTCAGGCCGAGCTCGCGTTCGGTGGTGTTGGTACTCACAGGCTCACTCCCAGTGGTGGTGATGGTCATGATTGGTGCAATCCGCATTCGGTCTTGGCGATACCGGCCCAACGGCCGCTGCGCGGATCGGATCCCGGCTCGGGCTTGCGCGTGCACGGCGCGCAGCCGATGGACGGGTAACCCTCCTCCACCAGGGGATTGACGAGAATGCCGTTGGCCTCGATATAGGCCTGCATCTCGTCGTCGGACCACGGCGCGATCGGGTTGATCTTCACCAGGCCGAAGGCTTCGTCGAACGAGATCAGCGGCGCGTTGGCGCGGGTGGGCGCCTCGACGCGGCGAATGCCGGTGATCCACGCGTTGTAGCCGCTCAGTGACCGCTTCAGCGGGACGACCTTGCGCAGCCGGCAGCATTCGGCGGCGTCACGGGCGAACAGATCCTTGCCGACCACTTCGTCCTGCTCGGCGACGCTCGCCTCGGGGCGCACATTGACCACGTTCACCCCGTACACGGCCTCGACCGCGTCACGGGTGCCGATGGTCTCGGCGAAGTGGTAGCCCGTGTCGAGGAACAGCACGTCCACACCGGGTCGGGTCTGCGCGGCCAAATGAACCAGCACGCCGTCCTGCATATTCGAGGCGACGATGTAGCCGTTGCCGAAGTTGCGGTCGGTCCACGCGATCAGGTCGGCGGGCGAGGCATCGGGGCCCAGCTCGGCCGCGCCCTGCTCGGCGAGCGTACGCAGTTCTTCTTCGGACATTTTTGCCGCGAGATTCGTTGTCACAGTGGGGATCTCCTCATCGACTATCGGAGGTCGGCCTCGTCGGCGCGAACAGCCCACACCGCGAAGCGTTCCCCGGATTCCCGGTTCTTGACGAAATTGCGGACGACGCGATCGATGTAGTCACCGAGCTCGACGCTGGTCACCTTGTGCTGCCGCAACTTCCGGCCGAACGCGCTGTCCAGGCCGAGGCTGCCACCGAGATGAACCTGGAAACCTTCCACCTGATTCCCGGTGCCGTCGTCGACGAGCTGGCCCTTGAAGCCGATATCGGCGATCTGGGACCGGCCGCACGAGTTCGGGCAGCCGTTGATGTTGATGGTGATCGGCACATCGAGTTCGGCGTTGATATCGGCCAGGCGCTGCTCGAGCTCCGGCGCGAGTACCTGTGAACGCTTGCGGGTCTCGACGAAGGAGAGCTTGCAGAACTCGATGCCGCTGCACGCGAGCAGGTTCCGGCGCCAGACCGAGGGGCGGGCCTGCAGGCCGAGTGGTTCGAGCTCGTCGATCAGCGCGTCGACCTGGTCGTCGGGGATATCGAGGACGATCAGCTTCTGGTACGGGGTGAAGCGGATGCGATCCGAGCCGTACTTCTCCGCGGCGTCGGCGACCTTGCTCAGGATGGTGCCCGAGACACGACCGGCGATGGGGGAGAACCCCACGGAGTTCAGGCCGTTGCGCAGTTTCTGCACACCGACGTGGTCGATCGGCTTGGCAGGCTGCTCCGGGGCGGGGCCGTCGATCAGCTTGCGCTTCAGGTACTCGTCCTCGAGAACCTGACGGAACTTCTCGATGCCCCAGTCCTTGATCAGGAACTTCAGCCGGGCCTTGGTGCGCAGGCGGCGGTAGCCGTAGTCGCGGTAGAGCGCGACCACCGCTTCCCACACATCGGGCACCTCGTCGAGCGGCACGAACGCGCCGACGCGCTGGGCCAGCATCGGGTTGGTCGACAAACCGCCACCGACCCACAGATCCAGACCGGGGCCGTGCTCGGGATGGTTCACGCCGACGAAGGCGATGTCGTTGATCTCGTGCACCACATCCTGCTGGCCCGAGATCGCGGTCTTGAACTTGCGGGGAAGGTTGGAGTACTCCTTCTTCCCGATGTAGCGCTTGACGATCTCGTCGATCGCCGGGGTCGGGTCGATGATCTCGTCGAGCGACTCACCGGCCAGCGGCGAACCGAGGATCACGCGCGGGCAGTCGCCGCACGCCTCGGTGGTGTGCAGACCGACCGACTCGAGCCGACGCCAGATCTCCGGGACGTTCTCGACCTCGATCCAGTGGTACTGGACGTTCTCGCGGTCGGACAGGTCGGCGGTGTCGCGGCCGAACTCGGTGGAGATCTGCCCGACGGTGCGCAACTGGGCGGCGCTGAGCGCGCCCGCGTCGCAACGCACCCGCATCATGAAGTACTTGGCTTCGAGCAGGTCGATGTTGTCGTCGTCGGTGAAGCTGCCGTCGTAGCCCTCTTCGCGCTGGGTGTAGAGACCCCACCAGCGGAATCGGCCACGAAGGTCGGCCTTGTCGATCGAGTCGAAGCCGCCCTTGGCGTAGATGTTCTCGATGCGCGCGCGCACGTTGAGCGGGTTGTCGTCCTTCTTGGACTGTTCGTTCGGGTTCAGGGGCTCGCGGTAACCGAGGGCCCACTGGCCTTCGGAGCGGCGGCGGACCGGCTTTCCGGTGCGGGCGCGCGGTGCGACCGGGGCATCGGTGCTCGGGCGGGCCGGGCGCTGGGCAGCTGAACGCTCAGTGCGGGCCTGCGCCGTCGACTGTTCGGTCGAACCGGCGTCGGTGCTCGACGTCATGGTGGGGTCGCTCCTGCGGGGTGGTTGGACATCCGTGCTGAAGGCGCGAGGGGCTGGCTCGCGTCAGGCGGTCAGCGGGCCGATGAAAGTCGAAGGCACCGGGGGATACCCGGGCGTGGACGCCGCTGCGCTACCGGTGGAAACCGGGCCGACAACAGGCGCTGCAGACACGCTGGAAGTCGACGTGGCGACGGGCCACGAGTCGTACTCCAGTTGCGTGCATGAGCCTATTGTGCCACGTCAACCGGGTCGTTCCGACCGCAAGGAGATATTTCCCGCACTTTTGGGGGAAATTCCCTGGACGGCCGTCCTGTTCTGTGACGGGGGTCATAGCCCACCGCCCGGAACCGACCTGTGATACGCCCGAGCGGGCGCGTGTGCGGTGTCGCACAGCTCGGTTGACCTGGAGCGCGCTCGAGGTTGCACAGTAGTCGTATGAGCAACGACGCCACTGCCACCGGTCAGACCCCCGCCGACCTCGACGCCGAACTCGCGGCTATCCGCGCCGTCGTCGACACCATCGCGCACGCCCAGGCCAACGAACTGGCCGAGGAGTTCGTCGCCGTCTTCCGCGAAGACGCGATCTGGACCACCGGCCATGGCAAGCGCCTGTTCGGCCGCCCGGCTATCGCCGAGTTCACCGCTCAGGTGCTGCCCGGCGCGACGACGCACGGCTCCGCGACCTACGACGTCGAGCACGTGCTCTTCCTGCGGCCCGATGTCGCCGCCGTCAAGATCCGCCAGAGCTACTTCACCCTCGACGGCGAGCTGTCCGGTCAGGGCACGCCGATGTATGTGATGACGAAGGAGGACGGCGGCTGGGTGCTCACCGCCAACCAGAACACCCCGGTCGTGACGGACTGACGCGAGAGGGGTCGCGCGGGGCGCGGTACCGGGGCCCGGCAGACTGGAGGCGTGACTACCAGCGCTGCTTCCGGGGCTCCCGGCGTGACACCGGCCGATGCCGATCGGCCGGTGTTGCGCGATTTCGGGGGCGGCGCGTTCGGGGTGTACGTGCACGTGCCGTTCTGTGCCACGCGCTGCGGGTACTGCGACTTCAACACCTATACGGCGGGGGAGTTGGGTACTTCGGCCTCGCCCCAGTCGTGGCTGGAGGCATTGCGCGGCGAGCTCGCGACCGCCGCGGCCGAGTTCGGTGCCCTGCCGAGCGCGACCCCCGAGGTATCGACGATCTTCGTCGGCGGCGGAACGCCGTCGCTGCTCGGTGGCGACGGTCTGGCCTCGGTGCTGGATGCGGTGCGGGCGAACTTCACCCTGACCGCCGACGCCGAGGTGACCACCGAATCCAACCCGGAATCCACCTCGCCCGAGTTCTTCGAGCGGCTGCGCGCGGCCGGATACACCCGGATCTCGCTCGGTATGCAGTCCGCCGCACAGCACGTGCTGAAGGTGCTCGACCGCACGCATACCCCGGGGCGCGCGGTCGCCGCGGCGAAGGAAGCGCGCGCGGCCGGGTTCGATCACGTGAACCTCGACCTGATCTACGGCACTCCCGGTGAGACCGACGCCGACCTGGACCTGAGCCTGGACGAGGTGCTGGCGGCCGGTGTCGATCATGTCTCTGCCTACTCCCTGATCGTCGAAGACGGAACCGCGTTGGCACGCAAAGTCCGCCGTGGTGAACTGCCCGCACCCGACGACGATGTCCTCGCCGCCCGCTACGAACGCATCGATGCCCGCCTCGCCGCCGCCGGTCTGACGTGGTACGAGGTATCCAATTGGGCCGCAAGCGATTCCGCGCGCTGCCGGCACAACCTCGGCTACTGGGACGGTGGTGACTGGCTCGGCGCGGGCCCCGGCGCGCACAGTCATGTCGGCGGCGTTCGCTGGTGGAATGTCAAACACCCCGCCCGCTACGCCGACCGAGTAGCCCTCGGCGGCCTCCCGGCCGCCGGCTGGGAAGCCCTCACCGACGACGAGCGCTACACCGAACACCTCATGCTCACCGTCCGCCTGCGTACCGGCCTGCCCCTCGCCGACCTGGCCCCGTCCGCAGCCCCCGCCCTCGACCGGATCCTCGCCGACGGCCTCGCCAGCATCACCGGCGAGAACCTGGTGCTCACCGACCGAGGTCGTCTCCTTGCCGACGGCATCGTCCGCGACCTTCTCGACTGATCAATTCGCCCGCTGAGGAATCGCGCGGCGGTGATGTCATCGTGATCTGAATTTCGAAATTTTTCAGCCTTGGGATCGATACCAGAGAATGCCCGGTCGTAGTGGGGTATCAATCCAATGCACACCTGGTGAGCGGCTCGGAACAGTGGGGTGCTCTAAGGGTATGTTCGGTGGGTTCCGGGTGGAAGATAACGATTAGGGGCGTAGGCTTCGAGTCGATCCTAGGGAGTTATATGTCCACCGAACGGCACATCACCCTCGTCCACGAGCAGAGCGAATTCGCCGAAGCGCGCTCTGCTGAGAAGGCGGAGAACGCTCGTCAATGCGCGGTCGCCGCGCGGACGGTCGCCTCGCATTCGAACGACGCCGAAGACTGCACATCGCTGCTGGCGATGCTCGGTCTCGACGCACTCGCGGGCAAGCAGGTCGGCGCCCCCGACTCCGCCGCTCGCTGCGGCGCTGCTGCCCGCGTCTGATCCGGCACCGGCCGCCCGACTCGGGCGGCCACTGCCGACGCCCTCGCCGACTCGCTGACATCGCCGTCAGCCTCGAGTTGCCGATGAGCGTTGCTCGCCGGGTGCGAGATCATCGCCACCCCCGATCACCCCACCGGCTATTGCCGGTCGTGGCTCACCGAGCAGTTCCGCGGTGTTCGCCTGCGTGATCAAGTACTCCGGCAGACCACGTGTGGCCTCCACGCCTGGTCCTGTCGGCAGTGCTCCGCCGCAATGGAAGTAACGATCGCCCGACCTCGTCGGGGTATGCCCTGACGGCGGTGCGGCGCCGATGACCGGACCTGCGGAACCGGGGATGCTGTGCCCGATCCCCGGCCTGGACACGTCACGCTGACCGGGCGGCCGATACTGCGCGGAGCCACCCGGCGTCAGGCCACGGGCCCCGCTCGGGCTGACGTTCGGCCAGGCTCGCCCAGGTACTGGGTCAGCCGATGGGTCGCGCCCCGTCGAAACGACCGAGGGGTCGATGGCTGCGGAAGAAGTCCCCGTAGGCGCGGTGAGTAGTCCGGAGCCGCCAGGTACTGTCAGCGCAGCCGTACCGCCCGGTTGCGTCATGCCGGTGGCGGCCGTCGATGCCGAGGTCACCGTCGTAGCGGTGCCAGAATCCACCGCCCCGTCCTCGGATTCCGCCGATTGGCTGTCGAACCCTTCCGAACCATCGTTCGGAACCTCCGTTCCGAGACCGTCCCGCCCCACGGTTTCCGAATCTCTGATCGCGTCGTGCAGGGCAGAGTCCTCCCCGGTCGCTGCGGTCTCGTTCTCTGCGCCTCCGGTCGCGATCTCGACCGGAGACGGTGTACGTCTGTCGCCCCGCGACTGCCCCACGCCGTCGATCAGCGACTGTCGATCACCTGTCGTCGCGTCGGAGTCGAGGGACCGAAGCGGCATGGGCAGCAAGGGAATGCGAGTGACCAGCTCGGCGAACGGCAATACATACCGCTGCCGCATCGCGGCTCGCGCATCCTCCTCCGCGGCCGAAGCCGCACCGTGCGCCGATGCTGAGCCCGTGGCGTGAACCGCCGAGCTCACCGACCACGCCGCGGCGTCGGAATCCTCGACAACCGGCGACCCGACCGCGTACCTGGTCGCCACGATCGCCTCGGCCGCCGCCCGAACCACGCCCGGCAACTCCTCCAACGCGAGCGTCAGATCGTGCGCTCGCGCGACATAGCCTTCGACCGCGGAACCGGCCGCGACGGCGCCCACACCCGACCATGCCGATGCGAGCGACCCATCCACCGCGTGCCGGAAGGCGCGTAAGCCGTCGTCCCACCACCGGGCGATCTGCTCGAACCTGTCCGCTTGCCTCAACGCGTCGGTCACCTCGAGGCCCGCGAACGCCGCGACGATCTCCCCGTGTCGCCAGGAATGTGTGTTCTCTCCTCCGCCGGGAACACCGGATTTCGTTGCGCCGCTCGAATAGTCCGAATATGTGTTCCCGCTGCTCCGAATACCGCTCGGCGCGTGGCCGGTCACACCGACTCCGTGGAAATCTGCTGTCCTACAAAGGTTTCCACCGACCGAAGTCGATAAGCCCACTCTTCGTCGGCGATCACCATCAGATCGCGCGCATCCCGGAACGACCGGCGAATATCGCCGACTGCCCGCGAATGCGCATCCGAGACGGCGACGATGCTGTTCTCCTTCGCCGCTGCCACGGAACGCAATCGCGCCACCAGAGCGGAACCGGATATCAACCGTGCCTGCCCCTCGCCCAATCCCCACTGCGTCTGATCGCCGACTTCCACGGCAAGTGCCCGAATCCGCGCGATCACCCCCAGGAATTCCGCACACGCATCATCGATCCGGGCCAACTCCGCCGGTCGCACCGCGACCGCGCTCGACCCGATCTGCCACGCCTCGCCGACCCCACCCTGTTGCATCGCAGTTTCCTCCCCGCACCACTTGCCGATAGCTGAAAATCGCTGGTAGATGACCTGATTCAGCCCCGAAACTACGCCCGCCCCCCGAGCTCGACAACCCCCGGAACCGCATCTGTGGACAACTAGGGCCTGTGGATAACTCGTCACCGCGTTCGACCGAGTCGGCGGACCGGACGCCGCCCCCACAGCCGGATATCCCGTATGACAGTTCGATGCCGGACAGCCGTGCGATCCGGGGATCGAGAACAAGACAATTAGACTGGAGAACAAGACGCTGCGAGCGTCGACGTGCGACCCTGTGCGAACGCAGCACGGCAGGCGTGACGTACCAGGCACGAGCGAGGAAGGTGGGGTCGATGGCGTCGAGCACCGAGGATCGACGTTTCGAGGTCCTGCGAGCGATCGTCGCGGATTACGTCGCCACCAAGGAGCCGATCGGCTCCAAGTCCCTCGTGGAACGGCACAACCTGGGTGTTTCCAGCGCCACCATCCGCAACGACATGGCGGTGCTCGAGGCCGAGGGCTACATCACCCAGCCGCACACGAGCTCGGGGCGTATCCCCACCGACAAGGGCTACCGGGAGTTCGTCGACCGGATCGCCGAGGTGAAACCGCTCTCCGGCGCCGAACGTCGGGCGATCATGGAGTTCCTCGAATCCGGTGTCGACCTCGACGACGTCCTGCGTCGCGGCGTGCGCCTGCTGGCCCAGCTCACCCGCCAGGTCGCCGTCGTGCAGTACCCCACCGTCTCGGCCGCGATCGTGCGCCACATCGAGGTCGTCGCGCTCAATCCGGCCCGCCTGCTGCTGGTGGTGATCACCGACACCGGCCGGGTCGACCAACGCATCGTCGACCTGGGCGCGGTGATCTCCGACGAGGACCTCGTCGCTGTGCGCGGTCTGCTCGGCGGCGCCATGGACGGAAAGCTGCTCTCGGTGGCCAGCGCCGCGGTGGCCGGGGTGCCGGAACGCGCGCCGGCCAAGATTCGCGACGTGCTGATCCGGGTCTCCACCGTCTTGGTGGAGACGCTGGTCGAGCATCCGGAAGAGCGCCTGGTCCTGGGCGGCACCGCCAACCTCACCCGCAATGTCGCCGATTTCGGCTTCCCCGGCTCCCTACGCACCGTGCTGGAAGCCCTGGAAGAACAGGTCATCGTGCTCAAACTGCTTGCCGCCGCGCAGCAGCCGGGTCAGGTGATGGTGCAGATCGGCGAGGAGACCCAGGTCGAGCAGATGCGCGGCACCTCGGTGGTCTCCACCGGCTACGGCGCCGCCGGTGCCGTACTGGGCGGTATGGGCGTGCTCGGGCCCACCCGCATGGACTACCCGGGCACCATGGCATCGGTGGCGACCGTCGCCCGCTACATCGGCGAGGTGCTCGCCGAAAGGTGAAGCCAGCGCGGGAACGACAACAACCGGGCTGTTAAGGTCGATACTTCGGCCGGTAAAGTTGAGTGGATTCGACTAAAGGATGCGCCCGGCGCTCGGCCGGCCCACACCGACCAAGGACTAGAGAACTCACGTGGCACGGGATTACTACGGACTGCTCGGCGTCGGCAAGAATGCCACCGACCAGGAGCTCAAGCGCGCTTACCGCAAACTGGCCCGCGAACTGCACCCCGACGTGAACCCGGACGAGGGCGCGCAGGCCCGCTTCAAGGAAGTCTCCACCGCCTACGAGGTGCTGACCGATCCCGAGAAGCGCCGGATCGTCGACCTCGGCGGTGACCCGCTCGAAAACGGCGGCGGCGGGGCAGGATTCAACGGTGCGGGCTTCGGTGGTCTAGGCGATGTCTTCGAGGCCTTCTTCGGCGGGATGAGCGGCCAGGGCGGTGGCCAGCGCAAGCCGCGTGGCCGCGTGCAGCCCGGCGCCGACTCGCTGATCCGCACCAGGCTGAGCCTGGCCGAATGCGCGGTCGGCGTCACCAAGCATCTCACCGTCGACACCGCGATCCTGTGCGATGTCTGCGTGGGCTCCGGCACCAACGGCAACTCCAAGCCGATCCGCTGCGAGACCTGCGACGGCGCGGGCGAGGTGCAGTCGGTGCAGCGCTCGTTCCTCGGCCAGGTGCTCACCTCGCGTCCGTGCCCCACCTGCCGTGGCGCGGGCGAGACCATTCCCGACCCCTGCAACAAGTGCGGTGGCGACGGCCGAGTGCGCGCTCGTCGCGAGATCGCCGCGCCCATCCCGGCCGGTGTCGCCAGCGGCATGCGGGTCCGCCTCGCCGCTCAGGGTGAGGTCGGCCCCGGTGGCGGCCACGCCGGTGACCTCTACGTCGAGGTCGTCGAGCAGCCCCACGACACCTTCGTTCGCGACGGCGACGACCTGCACTGCACCGTCCGGGTGCCGATGGTCGACGCGATTCTCGGCACCACCGTGGTCGTCGACACCATCCTCGACGGCCCCACCGAGCTCAGCATCGCGGCGGGCACCCAGCCCGGCGAGGTCATCCAGTTGCGTGCCCACGGCATGCCGCGCCTGCGTTCGGGCGCGCGCGGCGACCTGCTCGCCCACCTCGACATCGTGGTGCCGAACAAGCTCGACGGCAGGCAGACCGATCTGCTGCGCAAGTTCAAGGGTATGCGGGACAAGGATCGCGCCGAGGTGATGTCGACCCAGTCCGAGCACAACAGCGGCCTGTTCGCGCGGCTGCGCGCGTCGTTCAGCGGACGCTGAGGCCGTGGCCGCGACGGTCTTCTACCTCGACGAGGTGCCCGAACCGGGCGCCGTCGCGGTGCTGGACGGTCCGGAGGGTCGCCACGCGGCGACCGTGCGCCGGATCAAGGTCGGCGAGCCGATCACCCTGTCCGACGGGCACGGTGTGCTCGCCGACTCCGAAGTCGTTGCGGCCCAGAAGGACCGCCTGGAGCTAGCGGTCCGCGATCGCCGGCTGGCCACACCGCCCACCCCGCAGGTGACCGTGGTGCAGGCCTTGCCCAAGTCCGACCGCTCCGAGCTGGCCGTCGAGTTGATGACCGAGGCGGGCGCGGACCTCATCGTCCCCTGGCAGGCCGCGCGCTGCGTCGCGAACTGGGAGGCCAAGGCCGCCAAGGGAATCGACAAATGGCGCGCCGCCGCCAAGTCCGCGGCCCGGCAGTCCCGTCGCGCCTACATTCCCGAGATCGCCGGCCTGCACCGCACCCGCGATCTGGTCGAGCTGGTGCGAAAAGCCAAGGCGGACGGTGCGATCGTCGCGGCCCTGCACGAATCCGGCGCGGGCAAGTTCACCGAGCTGCCGCTGGCGCAGGCTAGCGAAGTGGTCCTGATCGTCGGCCCCGAAGGCGGCCTCGACGACGCCGAACTGGCAGCGCTGGGAGAGGCCGGTGCCGACATCGTGCTGCTCGGCCCCACCGTCCTGCGTACCTCCACCGCGGCGGCTGTCGCGCTCGGTGCGCTGGGGGCGTTGACCTCGCGCTGGTGAGCAGGAATGGGCCGGACATACCACGGGCACATTTTTAACCACTGTGCGGTGTCAGTGCTCGGCGGTAAACTGATCTCATCGAACACCAGGTCGAAACCGGAAGCAGGCTGTAGCCACTTTTGAAGAACTCAGGCGAGATCGGCAACCCCACCAACCCCGTATCAGACATCGGCGCAGGCGGTAACAATGCTGGTCCCGCGGCGCGGACCGTGCGTTCCAGCATCGAGCTCGCCCCGGAGTCGGTTTTCGGTTTCCTCGGCTCGGCCGACCAGAACCTGCGTCAGCTGGAGAAACTGCTCCCGGCCGATATCCATGTCCGCGGCAACACCGTCACCATCACCGGTAAAGCCGGCGACGTGGCGCTGGCCGAGCGGGTTATCGAGCAGCTCGTGGCGCTGACCGGCCGCAATCGGGTGATCACCCCCGAGGCGGTGCGCCACACCATCTCGATGCTCACCGACGAGGGCGTGTCCGAATCGCCCGCCGAGGTGCTGAGTCTGGACATTTTGTCGCGGCGCGGCAAGATCATCCGCCCCAAGACGCTCAACCAGAAGCGCTATGTCGACGCGATCGATGACAACACCATCGTGTTCGGCATCGGCCCCGCGGGCACCGGCAAGACCTACCTGGCCATGGCCAAGGCGGTGCAGGCGCTGCAGTCCAAGCAGGTCACGCGCATCATCCTGACCAGGCCCGCGGTCGAGGCGGGTGAGCGGCTCGGCTTCCTGCCCGGCACGCTCAACGACAAGATCGACCCGTATCTGCGTCCGCTCTACGACGCGCTGCACGACATGATGGACCCCGAAGCGATTCCCAAGCTGATGGCGTCGGGTGTCATCGAAGTCGCGCCGCTGGCGTACATGCGTGGTCGCAGCCTCAATGATTCGTTCATCATTCTCGACGAGGCGCAGAACACCACGGCCGAGCAGATGAAGATGTTCCTCACCCGCCTCGGCTTCGGCTCGCGGATGGTGGTCACCGGTGACATCTCGCAGGTCGACCTGCCCAACGGGCAGCGCTCGGGTCTGCGGGCGGCCGCGGAGATCCTCACCGATATCGACGACATCCACTTCTCGGAGCTCACCAGCGCCGACGTGGTGCGCCACCGGCTGGTCTCCGACATCGTCGACGCCTACGACCGCTTCGAATCCGAGACCCGCGCGGTCCCCGGCCCGCACTACCCGGGCAATCGGGCCCAGCGCAGGGCAGCGGGCCGTACCGACCGCCGCTAACCGGCGGAATCGGGGCGGGACACGATCAAGCTGGCCCGATGCCGCTCCCGGCGGCGTCGGGTCGGCACCGTACCCTGAACAGGTGAGCATCGAGATCGCCAACGAATCGGGCATGGACGTTCCCGAAGAAGACCTGGTCAGCGTCGCACGTTTCGTGATCGCTCGGATGGACGTCCATCCGGCCGCCGAGCTGTCGATGGTGCTCGTCGATCTCGACACCATGGCCGACCTGCACGTGCGCTGGATGGACCTGCCCGGTCCCACCGACGTGATGTCGTTCCCGATGGACGAGCTCGAGCCCGGCGGTCGTCCCGACAGCCCCGAGCCCGGCCCGTCCATGCTCGGCGACATCGTGCTGTGCCCGGAGTTCGCGATGGGTCAGGCGCAGAAGGCCGACCATTCGCTCGACCACGAGCTGGCCCTGCTCACCGTGCACGGCGTGCTCCACCTGCTCGGCTACGACCATGCCGAGCCGGAGGAGGAGAAGGAGATGTTCGCGCTGCAGGCACAGCTGCTCGAGGAGTGGTACGTGAGCCTGCGCGAGGAACAGCGCCGCGCCGAGCTGGCCGAGCGTGACGACCGTCTACTCGGCAAGGCAGGTTTCACCGCGCCCGGTGAAGGCCCCGCGTGACAGCACTGACCCTGATCACGCTGGCGATCGTGTTGATCGGTATCGGCGGGGTGTTCGCGGGCGTGGACTCGGCACTGAACACGGTGTCACGGGCCAGGCTCGACGACATGGTCCGCGAGGAGCGCCCCGGCGCCGCGCGGCTGCGCACGATCGTCGACGACCGCCCGCGCTATGTGAATCTCGTTGTTCTGCTACGTATTCTGTGCGAAATCACTGCCACTGTGCTGCTGGCGGCGGCGACGCTGGACCTGTGGAACGAGAGCACGGCGCTTTTGGTCACCGCCGCGCTGATGGTCGTTGTCTCCTACGTCGTGATCGGCGTCGGCCCGCGTACCCTCGGCCGCCAGCACGCCTACTCGATCGCGTTGGCCGCCGCCGTGCCGTTGCAGATCATCGGCGCGGTGCTCAGCCCGGTCAGTCGGCTGCTGATTCTGCTGGGCAACGCGATCACCCCGGGTAAGGGATTTCGCAACGGCCCCTTCGCTTCCGAGATCGAGCTGCGCGAGGTGGTCGACATGGCCCGCGAGCGCGGCGTGGTGGCCGACGACGAACGTCGGATGATCCAGTCGGTCTTCGAACTCGGCGACACCCCGGCTCGCGCGGTGATGGTGCCGCGCACCGAAATGGTGTGGATCGAGGACGACAAGACCGCCGCCCAGGCGATGTCGCTGGCCGTGCGGTCGGGCCATTCCCGGATCCCGGTGATCGGTGAGAACGTCGACGACGTGCGCGGCGTGGTCTATCTGAAAGACCTTGTGCCCTACGCCGATCGCGCGCGCAAGGTATCGGTGCGCGAGGTCATGCGACCCGCGATCTTCGTGCCCGATTCCAAGCCGCTCGACGCACTCCTCGACGAGATGCAGCGGCGGCGCAATCACATGGCGCTGCTGGTCGACGAGTACGGCGGCATCGCGGGGCTGGTAACCATCGAGGACGTGCTGGAAGAGATCGTCGGCGAGATCAACGACGAATACGACATCGACGAGACTCCGCCCGTGGAGGACCTCGGTGACGGCCGCTACCGCATCTCGTCGCGGCTGTCGGTGGAGGACCTGGGGGAGCTGTACGGCCTCGACATCGAGGACGACGACGTCGACACCGTCGGCGGGCTGCTCGCGCACGAGCTGGGCCGCGTCCCGCTGCCCGGCTCCAAGGTGACCGTCTACGGGCTGGTGCTGCGCGGCGAAGGTGGCGCCGACGCGCGCGGTCGCATGCGCGTCAACACCGTGTTGGTGCGCCGGGTCGCCGACAAAGCAGACAAAGCGGAGAAGAAGACCGACAAGCCCCGCAAGGGTGCGACCGACGAGGCAACCGCCGACACCGACCAGGTGCGCGTGCCCGACGACAACGGAGAAAACCATGAGTGAACTGGACGCCGAGGACAACAAACTGCTGGTGCTGGCGCGCGGCGCGCTCGGCCGCACCGGAGGCTCGAGCGGCGCCGCGGTGCGCGACACCGACGGGCGCACCTACGCCGCGGGCGAGGTAGCGCTGACCGCCCTGCGCCTGACCGCGTTGCAGGCCGCGGTGGCCGCCGCGATCTCGAGTGGAGCGGAGGGGTTCGAAGCGGCGGTCGTCGTCGCCGGTGACGCCGACGACGCGGGTATCGACGCGGTCCGTGAGGTCTCTCCTTCGGCCTCGATCGTCCGCACCGACCGCACCGGCGCCGTGCTGAGCGAGGTGCGCGGTGGCTGAGTCCGGCAAGGAATTCCATTCCGGCTTCGTCTGTTTCGTCGGCCGCCCGAACACCGGCAAGTCGACGCTGACCAACGCGCTGGTCGGCACCAAGATCGCGATCACCTCCTCGCGCCCGCAGACCACCCGCCACACTATTCGCGGCATCGTGCACCGCGAGGACGCCCAGCTGATCCTGGTCGACACCCCCGGTCTGCACCGCCCGCGCACCCTGCTCGGCCAGCGCCTCAACGACCTCGTCCGCGACACCTATTCCGAGGTCGACCTGATCGCGCTGTGCATCCCGGCCGACGAGAAGATCGGCCCCGGTGACCGCTGGATCGTCGAGCAGATCAAGATGATGGCGCCCAAGACCAAGATCCTCGGCGTGGTCACCAAGATCGACAAGGTGGGCCGTGACGAGATCGCCCATCAGCTGATGGCGCTGGTGAAGCTGCTCGGCCCCGAGTCCGAGGTCATTCCGGTCTCGGCCGTGAAGGGCGAACAGGTCGAGGTGCTCGTCGACCTGATCGCCTCGCAGTTGCCCGAAGGCCCGGCGTTCTACCCCGACGGGGAGATCACCGACGAGCCGGAGGAAACCCTCATGGCCGAGTTGATCCGCGAGGCCGCGCTCGAGGGCGTGCGCGACGAACTGCCGCACTCGCTGGCTGTGGTCATCGAAGACATCGAGCCCTATGCGGCCAACGAGGACATGCTCGAAGTGCATGCCCTGCTGTATGTCGAGCGGCCCAGCCAGAAGGCGATCATCATCGGCAAGAACGGCGCCCGCCTCAAAGAGGTCGGCACCAATGCTCGCAAACAGATCGAGCACATTCTCGGTACGCGTATCTACCTGAACCTGCACGTGAAGGTCGCCAAGGATTGGCAGCGCGACCCGAAACAGCTGGGGAAGCTGGGCTTTTGACCGTTTGAGTGTCGGCGGTTCGGGGTATCGTCGGCGAACACGTCGGTTCGTTCGGCGTGGTTACTGAACGTCCGGGGGAGGCCGTGGAAGTGTCCGATGCCAATGATGTCGGCAAACTGCTCGAGCTGCTGCGGGCGCTGGAGATTCCCGACGCCCGCCCGCGCGTGCTACGCACCCTGGTACGCCGGCGGCGTGCGCTGCCCCGCCCGATCGTCGAAATCGTCGGCGTCACCGGGCATGCGGCGTTGGTCGGCGAAATATACAGCTGGCTCAGTGACTCCGACGGCAGGCGGGCGACCCCGCGCGTCAAGCTCGACCTGCACGCGCCCGACCTGCCGCGCACCCAGCTCACCCCCGACCTCAACGCGATCGACGTGGGCCCGCACGCCAATGAGCCGGAGATCCCGGGCCACTGCCTGCCGATCGTCCAGCATCTGGTGGCCGGTTTCGCCGCCGACGACACCGCGATGGGCGCGATCAAGTTCCCGCGCTACCGCACCGCCGACTGGCTGACCCGCCAGCGGGTGACCTCCGACGAATCCGAGGCGCCCGACGAATTGCGCCGCAGGCTGCCCAAACTGCTGCGCAGCGGTTCGCCGACGAGCCGCTCCGATACCGCCGAAGGTGTTGCGGGCGACACGATTTCGCGCGTGGTGTTCGGCGTGCTCGCCCTGTGGCCGGTGCTGCGATTGTGGCTGTGGGTGTCCGGGCGCATCCCCGGTATGTCGAAGGTGACGCGGTGGTTCCTGCACCAGCGCTATCTGGCGCCCGAATTGTCGGGCAGTTTCCTGGGTTTCGCGTCCCGGCTCACCGCTTCGCATCGGGTCGACGAGAACGAGGAGCAGGTCGCCAAGCTGCTCGTACACGCGTTTCTCGAGGACCTGCGCGACGCCTACAGGCGTCGGATCTGGCGCCCGTCCAGCTGGCGGCGCACCGCGTACCCGGTGGCGTTGCTCGGCGGTCTCGCCGAGGGCAGCGACGGTGCGCGCATCCTCACCTGGATCAACGAAATCCGCAACGAGACGGGACTTTTCGATCCGCTGGTGGTCGTGGCGTTGCGGGACGAGGGGCCGAGCCGCGAGGTCGGTGAGCTCTCGCACATCAGTGATCTGCGCCCGCTGCGCACCCTGGAAAGTCTCGCCGACACGCCGACCCCGCAGCCGCCCGACCCGCTGCAGGAGTGGCTGCGCGAGATCGACAACCGGCGCACTCATCGCCAGGCCGACGCGTGGTTCCTCCCCTTGCGCGCGATCCTGCCGCCCGACACCACCCCGCGCGTGAGCGACGCCCGATTCCGTGGTCTCGCACTGCCGCCCGCGCCGCCGCTCGCCGCGCGCAGCTGGTTCGTCGGTCTGTGCGTGCTGATTCCGATCGTGATCGCCGTGGCCGCGACGCTGGTCTACTTTCCGCCGTTGCGCGGGGCGCAGTGTTCGCATTGGCCGTGGACCGGCGGTGTCTCGGTGAGTCTGCGCGGCGGTGAATGCGTCGGCTACAGCGACAACCCCCGCCAGACCTTCGCCGACGACCCCGAGCTGTCGGCGATGCAGCGAGAGGTGTTCCGGCTCAACGTCGCCGCGTCCGACGCGCGGGCGAGCAATCCGAACCGTCCCTTGGTCTCGCTGGTGTACTTCGCCGGCCTCAGCTACGTCGACACCAATGTGCGCTACCCGCACGCCCAGGTGGAGGAACTCGCCGGTCTGGCGGTGCAGCAGCGTCGCGCGTTACTGGCCTCCGACGAATCGGAACCGTTGCTGCGCATCATCATCGCCAACGGCGGCTCCGATATGCGCCATGCCGGGTGGGTGGTCGACAATCCGCTGCGCGAGCTCGTGGCCGATGACCCCAGCGTGCTCGGCGTCGTCGGGATCGATCGCAGCAACGACGAAACCCGCAGGGCCATCACCCGTCTCGGCGAGCTGGGTGTGCCCGCGGTAGCGACAACGCTGTCCGCCGATGGTCTCGAAGAGGCCTCTCCGCTGTATTTCCAAGCGGCACCGAGCAATAGGGTGCAGGCCCGCCTCGTCGCCGACTACGTGCAGGGTGCTCGCGATCTCAACGGCGCGCCCCGCTACGACAAGGTGGCGATCTACCACCCCGAGGCCGCCGGTGACCTGTACGTGACCACTTTGGTCGAGGACGTACAGAAAGAACTCACCGAACGCGGGGTGGCGCAGGAGAGTATGAGCTGGCGCGAACAACAGCAGCTCTACCGCTTTCCCGCGCCGTGCGAAACCGCCGGATTCAACCGCCGCACCCTGCTGTTCTTCGCGGGCCGCAACGACGACTTCCCGACCTTCGCCAAATCGGTGAGTCGCGGCTGCCTCAGCGGCGCGGGTCCGGCGATCCTCGGCAACGACGCGGTGACCAGGCTGATCACCGATCCGAAAGCCACCGCCGCACTCCCCGCCAACCTCACCGTGCGCTATGTGTCCAAGGCCTCGCCGGTCATGCTCGGCGGCGCCGATTGTGTCAGCGGCATCGGCAAACTCGGCGGCCAGCCGGTGCCGTTCGAACACGAGCAACTGTGTACCGAACTGGCCGGGTTGATCCAGGACCTCCGTGGCTACGCCGGGCTCACCGACTACCGGCCCACCTGGGCAGGCGACCGCACCGGTCTGGCCTTCGACGTGAGCGGCCTGTTCGTCCAAGCTGTGCGCAACAGTCGTGGCGTCCTCGCCGACCTCCCACCGAACCGAACCGCCATCGCGGTCCAGCTACGCGAGTCCGACTATCGCGGCGTCACCGGCACGCTCGGCTTCTCGACCAGCCGCGTCGCCGACGGCTCGTCGATCGCGGTCCTGGTCACCGCCGCGGTCGGCGGATCAGGCCCGCAGCGCTGCCTGATGATGTTTCCTCGGCAGACCGGCCAGGACGGTTGTCCGTCGGGTACGAAGAGCGATCTCGAAGGGTGGATCGAACCGGGGCGTTAGCGCATCCGGTGAATCACCACCACCGCGCAGGACGGTTGCGGTCCCAGTGCAGTTCTGATTCCAGCTGGGCCGCAAGAGAAATCAGCAACGGCTCGCTGTCCGCGGTGCCCATCAGTTGCGCGCCGATCGGCAGCCCGGATTCGGTGAAGCCCGCAGGCACATTCACGCTCGGCCAGCCGAGCACGTTCCACGGCCACGTGTAGGGGCACGCGGCGGTGATCAGGCTGTTCGTCGCGCCGACGCCGATGCCATCGATCTGTTCCACCTGTGGGGGAGGGGTCGCCGTTGTCGGTGCCAACACAAGGTCGTAGTCGTCGAAGAACGATCCGATTCGCTTGTGCAGCAGTGGTTCCGCGAGTCGCGCCGCAGTGAGTGCGGGCCCGCTGAGTACTCGGCCGATGCGCGCATTGGCCGTGGTTCGTGGGTCGACAACGGCTCCGGGCATATCCCGGTGCACGCGACTGATCCCCGCCAGCGAGCGCGGCAGGAAGGACGCGCCGATCATCAGCCCGTAGTGCAGGTCCGTCACGGTGACGGTATGGCCGAGCGTGCGCAGAGTGCCCGCCAGCGCGTGCACGGCCGCCGCGATCTGCGGATCGAGCGCGGTCTTGGTCGCGGTGTACGGAATGCTGAGGGAGAGGGCGATTCTGAGCCTGCCGGGATCGCGCCCGACCGCTGCGCTCGCATCGATCGGCGCTGGTCGGTGCCGGTCGCCGTCGTGGGGTCCGGCGGCGATGTCGAGCAGCATCGCCGCGTCACGCACGGTGCGTGCCAGCGGGCCGTTGACGGTGAGCCCGTTGAACGCCTCCGCCAGCGGCCAGGTGGAGATGCGTCCACGCTGCGGCTTGATCCCGACCAGGTTCGTCCACGAGGCCGGGATTCGCACCGACCCCGCACCATCGGAACCCAGTGCCGCCGGGACCAATCCGGCCGCGACCGCCGCCGCCGACCCGCCCGATGACCCACCCGGCGTGCGCGTGCGATCCCACGGATTGCGGGTGTATCCGAACGCGTCACCACTGGTGAACGGCAACTGCCCCAGCTCACAGGTATTGGCCTTGCCGACGATCACCGCGCCCGCCGCGCGCAACCGGCGCACCGATTCGGCGTCGGCGGTCTTCGGCGCGAATTCGCCGCCGCACCCGAACGCGGTGACCTCGCCGCTGATATCGGTGTCGTCCTTGACCGCGATCGGCACACCGAGCAACGGCAGCCGCACACCCGCCGCCACGCGCGCGTCCGCCTCGGCCGCCTCCCGGAGTGCGGCTTCGCGACGCACGACCCGGAACGCGTTGAGCGTGGGCTGCGATGCCTCGATCCGGTCGAGCGCGTCGGCGACGGCCGCGACCGAGGAGACGCCGCCCTCGGCGATGGCCGCGGACAGGTCGGTGAGACCGAGGTCGGCCGAGGAATGCGGCGCGATGTGGTCGGGCACGGACATGTGACTCCATCTCTGCAGGTACTTGGCTCGACGGTAACTCGAAGCTGGTCAGCCGTCCACATCCCCTAGGGTGGGTATAGACATACATACGGGATGTATGTAACAGTGGAGAAGTTCAGCATTCGACCAGGGGAGGACCCATGGGAATCAGCTCAGCACTCGGCCCGGCGCACGAGATCGCCCTGTCGTCCGGCCGCATCCGCTATCACGACACCGGTACCGGATCGCCGGTGGTCTTCGTCCACGGACTGCTCGTCAACGCCGATATCTGGCGCGGAGTAGTGCCCGGCCTAGTCGCCGCCGGACACCGCTGCCTCGCACCCGACTGGCCACTCGGATCCCACACCATCCCGCTGCCCGACGCCGACCTGAGCCCCACCGGCATCGCGGACCTGATCGCCGAGTTCCTCGACGCACTCGACCTCACCGATGTCACCGTCGTCGCCAACGACACCGGCGGCGCGCTCACCCAGATCCTGATGACCCGCCGACCGGAACGGATCGCCCGCGTCGTGCTGGCCGCCGTCGACTGCTACGAAGTGTTCCCGCCCCAGCCCTTCGCGGGTCTGCTGAAGGTGGCGAAGATCCCCGGCGTGATCCGCCCACTACTGGCGCCGATGCGCTGGAAATTCGCGCAGCGCCTGCCACTCGGCTTCGGCTGGGTGACCAAACACGCACTGCCGCAAGACATCGCCCAGTCCTACTTGGGGCCCGCCCGACGCGACGCCGCCATTCGCGACGATCTGCGTCGTTTCGCCGCCGGGGTGGACAACCGGTGCACCATCGCCGCTGCGCGGCGTTTCCCCACGGTCGATCTGCCGGTGCTCGTGGTGTGGTCCACCGAGGACAAGTTGTTCCCGATGGCGCTGGCCGAACGACTGGCCGCCGATCTGCCACGGGCGAGCCTGCGCACCATCGACGATTCCTACACTTTCGTCTCCGAGGACCGGCCGGAGTTGCTCACCGAACTGATCGTGGAGTTCACTCGGCTGCATGCAGCGCCGTAGTCAGGAGGATCGTTCCCGCACTACCCGAGCCGCGCTCGAGCAGGCAGGCCGCAGCCTGTTCGCCGAGCGCGGCTTCGCCGGTACGTCGGCCGAGCAGTTGGTGGCCGCCGCCGGCGTCACCCGCGGCGCCCTGCACCACCACTACGGCGACAAGCGCGGACTGTTCCTCGCCGTCCTCGAACAGGTCGAGACCGAGGCCACCGAGGAGATCGCGAGCGCCGTGGCCGCTGCCGACCGCGCCGACATCATCGGCGGCATGACCGCTGGTCTGGCGCGGTTTCTCGACATCTGTGCCCGCCCGGAGATGCTGCGCATCGTGTTGATGGACGCCCCGACCGTGCTCGGCTGGCCCGCCTTCCGTGAATTCGAAGCACGTCACGGACTCGGCCTCATCACCGCCGAACTGCAACGCGCCACCGACGCGGGCCTGATCCCGGTCGCCCCGGTGCCGGTACTCGCGCAACTGCTGCTCAGCGCCATCACCGAAGCCTCGCTCATCGTCGCCCACGCCGATGACCCCGACCGCGCCCGCCTCGAAACCCAGCAATCGCTGCTGCTGCTCATCGCCGGCCTGCTCCGATCCTGACCCGTGTCCGTGACCGCGGTGTCGGGCCCGCATGCAAGACTGGCCACGTGCGGTTGTATCGGGATGAGGCGGTAGTGGTTCGCCAGCACAAGCTGGGCGAGGCCGATCGCATCGTCACGCTCCTGACCAGGCAACACGGGCTCGTCCGGGCGGTGGCGAAGGGGGTGCGGCGCACCAAGTCGAAGTTCGGGGCGCGGCTGGAGCCGTTCTCCTACATCGACGTGCAGTTGCACCCGGGTCGCACACTCGACATCGTCACCCAGGTCATCACCGTCGAGGCGTTCGCCGCCGACATCATCGACGACTATGGCCGCTACACCACCGCATGCGCGATCCTCGAAACCGCCGAACGCCTCGCGGGCGAAGAACGCGCACCCGCCCCGAAGCTGCACGTACTCACCGCGGGCGCCCTGCGCGCCATCGCCGCCAAGCAGCGTCCGCACGAACTGATCCTCGACGCATACCTGTTGCGCGCCATGGGCTTTGCCGGTTGGGCGCCCGCGCTCGACGAATGTGCCCGCTGCGCGACCCCCGGCCCGCACCGCGCCTTCCACGTGGCAGCGGGCGGCGCTGTCTGCGTGCACTGCCGACCGCCGGGCGCGAGCACGCCCATCACCGGCGTGCTCGATCTGCTCGTGGCCCTGTTGAAGGGGGAGTGGGCCTACATCGACAGCGTCCCCGACAACGTCCGTCGTCAGGCCAGCGGTCTCGTCGCCGCCCACCTGCAGTGGCATCTGGAACGTCAGCTGCGCACGCTGCCGCTGATCGAGCGATCCCGCATCGAATCCCCGTCCACTGACCGGTCCGACGCCGCTGTCGTCGGCCGGGTCAGCTGACAGCTCGACGCTCCCACCTACCGCCTCGCTCCTCAATCCGGAGCCCGTGCAGCCCGCACCTGGCGATCAGGCAGGATGGATGCCGTGATCCTGCGTCGTGACTCTTCTCCCGCGAGCAAGCCGGACGGCGGCACCCGCACCGTGCGCCCGCCGTCCCAGCATCCTTCCGGCGCGCGCCCGCCCGCGATCCCGCCGGAGCTCGTGCCCAACCACGTCGCGCTGGTGATGGACGGCAACGGCCGCTGGGCTCAGGAACGCGGCCTGCCGCGCACCGCCGGACACGAGCGCGGCGAGGCCGTGCTCATGGACTCCGTCGAAGGCTGCATCGAGATCGGCGTCAAGTGGCTGTCCGCCTACGCCTTCTCCACCGAGAACTGGCGGCGCAGCCCCGACGAGGTGCGCTTCCTGATGGGCTTCAACCGCGACGTGATCCGCCGCCGCCGGGACGAGATGCACGAGATGGGTGTGCGCGTGCGCTGGGCCGGTCGCCGACCTCGCCTGTGGCGCAGCGTGATCAAGGAACTCGAGGTCGCCGAAGAGCTCACCAGGGACAACGACGTGATGACGCTGACCATGTGCGTCAACTACGGTGGCCGTGCCGAAATCGCCGATGCCGCAAGGGAAATCGCGCGTCGAGTGGCCGCGGGCGAGATCGACCCGGAGAAGGTCGACGAGGCCACCGTCGCGAAATATCTCGACGAACCCGATATGCCCGACGTCGACCTGTTCCTTCGCCCCTCCGGTGAGTTCCGCAGCTCGAACTTCTTGATCTGGCAGGCCGCCTACGCCGAATTCGTCTACCAGGACACGCTTTTCCCCGACTTCGATCGGCGTAACCTGTGGGACGCGTGCCTGGAATACGCCAAGCGCGATCGTCGCTTCGGTGGCGCCAAATGAGCGACAGTCAAGACGGAGCCGACATGGATGCGCTACTCACCCCGGAACTCGACCTGCAGGCGCGGGCCGGTGCCTGCTTGCAGATGCAGGACATCGAAGTCCGCGTCGACGCCGACAGGTCGCTGGGTTTCGAATACGACGGCGCGCTGTGCTCGATCCGCGCCGTCACCCTCGCTCCCGGCCTCACCGTCCTGTCCCTGACCAGCGTCTTGGCCTGGGATCGCCCGCTCAAGGCGGCCCTGCACAAGCGCGTCGCCGAACGCAACAACGAGATCCAGTTCGGCTCGGTCACGCTGATCGCCCGCGGCCAACTGGGCGATGTCATCCTGCGCTACACCTTCCCCGCCGAAGGCCTCGACGACAGCGCCCTCACCACCATGCTGCTGCTGGTTCTGTCCGGCGCGAGCCGAGCTCGTCAGGGGCTTCTCGCGTCCTGACAGCTCCGATCGCGGTTCGAACGGAGGTGGTGGCGGGGACCGGCCCCGCCACCGTCGAACTCAGCGCTCCGGCTTCCAGGTGATCTTGCCGCCCTGGAAATCCTGGGCCTTGCCGCCCTGGTAGTCGTATTCGTCGCTGGTCGGGTAGCCGTAGCGGCCACCCTCGCCGCCCGCGCGGATCCAGTCGGCCTGGATGCTGCCCCAGACCGCGTGCGCGCCGGTCTTCGACGTCCAGTAGATGGCGCCGGTCGGGAACATGGTGAACTGGCCGTCGCCCTTGCCTGCCGCGGAGACGTCGGTGAGCGGGAAGCCCAGCGGGCTCGACTCCCAACCGAGCGCAGCCCATTTGTCGCGGATCGGGCCGCTGATCTGGTGCGCGCCGGTGCCGACGGACCAGTAGATCGAGCCCTTCTGGAAGTGGTTGAAGCGACCGCCGCCGACCGGGGTGCTCTGTTCGCGGGTGGTCGGGTAGCCGAGCTTGCCCGACTCGTTGCCCGTCTCGGCGAACTTGTCGCGGATCTGGCCCGCGACGGTGTTGGCATTGGTGTCGGGGTGCCAGTAGATGGCCGCGTTGTTGGCGAAGGTCTGGTACTTGCCACCGGCCGCCGCATCGGCCTCCGGCGAGGTCGGCTCGCCCAGCGAAGGCCCGCCCGCCTGGTCGTACTCGGCCTCGATCGCGCCGCCCACCTCGAATCCGCCGATCATCCGAGCCTGCGCGGTGCCGGCCATGGCCGCGGGCAGTGCGGCCGCGACGGTCACTGTCGCCAGTGCGGCCAGGCCGCGTGATCGAAGGGTTCGACGGTGCAATGTCACAGGAAACTCCCCTGGTCGGATCGGTATTCAACGATGTCCGGCGCTCGGGACCCCCTCCGGTTGCCGCCCCCGAACCTACCCGTTGGGCGCCGGTGGCAACAGTGTCATTGCTCACCCGGGGTGATGCGGTGGTCCCGGCAGCATGATCGCGAGACCGCGGGCGAAATCGTCCGGTTCGACATCCCCGAGCAGCAGGTGTTGCAGGATGAACCCCGGCAGCAACCCGATGATCGTCTTGGCGATCACGTCGGAGTCCGTGTCGGGGGGCAGCCAGCCGGTTTCGCGCAATCGGTCCGCGTACTCGAACCACAGCTCGCGCATCGACGCGATGGCGGTGCTGACCGGGACTGCCGCCTCGGGCGAGACCAGCGCCAGCGCCCACGCCTGCGGGGCCAGCCGCAGCGGCCCATCGGGTCCACTCCGCTTGACGATCTCGGTGGTGAGCAGCCGGATGACGTCTGCCGGGGGAGGCAGGGGCTCGCTGCGGATGATCTCGGCGAGCCGCTCGCGCAACGGCCCCATCGTCCGGTGCACGAGCGCGCCGATGATCTCGTTCTTGCTGGTGAAGTACCGATAGACCGCACCCGCCGACATCTGCGATTCGGCGAACACGTCCTGCATCGAGGTCTCGTGGAAGCCCTTGCGGGCGAAGCACAGCTGCGCGGCGTCGAGGATCTGCTGTCTGCGGCGTTCCAGGTGTTCTTCGCTGACTCGGGGCATGGATCCAACGTAAAACGAATGTCCGTTCTTGACAAGTGAGGTGGGCGGTGTCACGGTAGAAACACCAAAAAGAACGAACATTCGCTTTAAGGGGATGAACCGCATGACGATCACCCGCCGAGCAGTAGCTCTCGGCCTCGCGGCCACCGCGATCCAGGCCCTGATGCTGATCGCCTTCGCCTGGCCCGCCGTCAATATCAGCCCGCGCGATCTGCCGATCGCCGTCGCGGGCCCTGCCTCCGCTCAGGTCGCTCAGCAACTACGGCAGCGCGATCCCGATGCCTTCGAGATCACCACCGTCGCCGACGCGGAGGAGGCGCGAAGCGCGATGGTCGACAACGAGATCTACGGCGCCATCGTCACCGGCAACGGCGCACCGCAGGTCCTGGTCGCCTCCGCTGCCTCGCCTGCCGTCGCCCAGCAGCTCACCGCCGTCGCCCAGCAGCTCAGCGGGGTCGCCGCCGCTCCCGTTCACGACGTCATCGCCATCGACCCCGACGACCAGCGCGGCGCCGGCTTCGGCTCGATGGTCCTGCCCCTGGTCATGTCCGGCATGGCCGCGGGGGTTCTGCTCACCCTGCTGATCCCCGCCTTCGGCGCCCGCTTCGCCGGTCTGGCCGCGTTCGGCATCGCGGGCGGGCTCCTGAGCACCCTGATCTTCCACACCTGGCTCTCGATCCTGCCCGGCTCCTACCTCGAACTGGCCGCCATCGCGGGCCTCGCCTCCTTCTCCGTCGCCGCCGTCATCGGCCGACCCGGCATCGGCATCGGCGCCCTCGCCATGCTGCTGATCGGCAACCCGTTCTCCGCCGCCACCTCGGCCCCCGAACTCCTGCCCCAGCCCTGGGGCACCATCGGCCAGGCCTTGCCCCCTGGCGCCGCGGCCTCGCTCCTCCGCTCGGTCGCCTACTTCGACGGTGCCGGCGCCATCGCCCCGCTCGCAGTCCTGCTCGCCTGGGCGGCAGGCGGTGTCGCCCTCCTCGGCGTCGGCGCCTTGCGCTCCCGCCAGACGAGCGCCCCTACCGCAGCTCCGGAACCGGTGGCAGTTCCTGCCTGACCGTCACCGCGAAGATGCTCCGCACGAACGGCTTTCGTGCGGAGCATCTTTTGCGCTGATCTCGCCCAACGGCTACTTCTCGATCGGTTTGATGGCTTCCGTCAGTTCGTAGGATGTGCTACGGCCGCTCGAGTCCGATCGTCGCAATACGCCGAGATCGATGAGTTCGTTGATGTCGCGGAGGGCGGAAGCTTGGGACGTTTCGGTGATGATTGCCCATTTGCGGGTTGTGAGGTTCCCGTTGAAACCGTCCAGGATTCGGTTGAGCATTTCCCTCTGACGGGGGTTCATCCTCGTGACGTCCCAAGTGCGCCAGAAGCGGGCTTTCGCGAGCGCTGCGTCGATGGTGCGATCAGCGTTGTCGACGGACCGGTGAAGCGCATCGAGGAACCAGAGCAGCCAGGTGGTGACGTCGAGGTCGCCGCGTTGGGTACTTTCGAGGATGGCGTAGTAGTTCTTGCGGTCGCGCTGGACCTGAGCGGACAGGCTGTAGAAGCGGCGAGGGCTGCGTTCGGAACGGGCCAAGGCGAGATCGCCTATCGCGCGGGCGATTCTGCCGTTTCCGTCATCGAAGGGATGAATCGTCACGAACCACAGGTGTGCCAGGCCGGCTTTCAGCACCGCGGGTTCGGGGGTTTCCGCGTCGAGCCACGTCAGAAAGCGATCCATGTCGTCGGCGACGCGCGATGCGGGTGGGGCTTCGAAGTGGATTCGCTGCCGACCGTATGGTCCGGAGATCACCTCCATCGGGCCGGTTTCGTCGGTTCGCCAGCCGCCCACCCGGATTCGTGAGATGCCGGAGTAGCCGGTGGGAAAGAGTCCGGCGTGCCAGCCGAACAGGCGCTCCGCGGTCACCGGTTGGTCGTGATGGCGGGTCGCGTCGAGGATCATGTCGACGACACCGTCGACCCTGCGGTCGGTCGGGGCTGTCGCCCCGATATCGACACTCAGCCTGCGAGCGATGGACGATCGGACCGACGCCGCATCGAGTAACTCGCCTTCGATAGCGCTCGATTGCACGACGTCAGTGGTCAGGGCTTCCAAGCCCGCGCGTTCCTGTGTGGCGTCGTCGGCGTGCGTGAGTCGACCGTGCAGGCGCCCCTGCGCGAGCGCGACCTCTGCCGTCGGTTTGGCGAGCAGCGCGGCATCGTAGGTGAGGCGAGGCCAGTTCGTCGCCTCCCAGATGTACCCACGGTTCGCCATGCAGCGATACTACCGCCTATTCGCTGCATAATTTGAAGCGAATAGGCAGGATAATCGCTGCAGGGGCTACTCGGTCACCCGGTGCGGTAGTCGTCGGTGCCGAATTCCTGGTGGTAGCGCTGGGCTCGGGTGAGCATGCGGTGGACGCCGGCGATCATGCGGTCGGTGGGGAGGGGTTCGGCGACGATGGGATCGCCGGTTTTCACGTAGTAGCGGCCGTCGGGGTAATCCATCCACCAGAAGGTGCGGGCGGGGGTCGGGCGGGAGTCCAGGGCAGGGCCGGAGAGGGCGGAGATTTCGCCGAAGGCTTTGCGGGGGCGGTGGAAGACGCGGTTCAGTTGCTCGACGGAGCTGAGGCGGCCCGCTCGGTATTCGAAGTGGTCTTCTTCGGCGGCCAGTTGGTCTCGGCTGACCTCGACCGGGGGTTTCTTGCCCGGTTTCGTGCGGGGGAGCGCGGCGACGGTGAGGGCGGCGACCTGGATGGGGGTGCAGTAGGTGAGGGTGACGTCGGCGCCGGTGTCCTCGGTGGGGCCCGGCGCTTGCTGCAGGGTGGCGCCGATCGTGCCGCGAACCGCGCCGTGGAAGCGGATGATGTTCGCGTTGTCTTGGCCCACATAGCCTTTGGATTCGACCCTGGCCTCGGGGTCGAGCAAGACGGACAGCGCGCGCTCTACCGCGGGGTCGTATTTGCGGAGCAGTGTGTCGACGGCCGCTTCTCGGTGCTGCTTCAGTTCGTCGAATTCGGCTATGTCGGTGCGGTATTGGAGGGGGTAAGGGAGGCGATCGCGGCCGTAGCCGGACCACAGGATCTCGAACTCGATTCCGGTGAATTCAGTTCGGTGCACTGTCGCCGTCTCCGCCGAGCACGGGGGGTACGGTCCTGATCTCGTTCGTGCCGAGCAGGAGCTCACCGTTTTCCTGGGTGATCAGGTAGTCGGGGATATCTTTGGTTCGGTCCTGGTCGGCGGCGCCGCGGCCCGCGCCGGGCGCGCCCATGCCACCCACGCCCGCCGCGCCGCGACCGCCGCCGGCGGTTGTGCCCGAGCGGGTTCCAGCTGCTGCCGCTGCCGCGGCGGGGGACTGGCCGCCCGGTACTGCTTTGCCGGGGGACGCGCTGGTCGGGGTCCCGCTGCTGCCCCAGGGCGAAGCGCTCCCGCCCTGGCTGCTGCCACCGGGGCGGCCGCCGGCCGAGCCGCCGCCGGGACTGCCGCCTACGCCAGGACTGCCGCCGACCGGAGTCGCCGCGCCGGGGCTGGTCGGCGTCGTGGCCGCCGGTGTCGTCGTGGTGGATTGCGTTGTGGTGGTGGTGGTGCTTTGGGGTGCGGTCGAGCCGGTGTCGGTCGAAGATGTTGTAGTGGGCGATGGTTCGGTGCCGACATCATCGGTCGTCGCGCCGTCGTCGGACGCTTCCGTTGCCGGGTCTTCGTCCCTCTTGCTGTCGGACGTCGAATCACCTTGATTACCAACGGTGTTCGTATCGCCATTGCTACCGGGGCCGCCATCATCGCCGGCGATGGTCGGTGCTGTGGGCAGGAAGGGGACACCATTGTCGGTCTGACCGGCGACCTGGCTGTACACCGAGCGCAGGATCCGCCTGGCCTCCTGGGTGGCTTCGTCGCGATTGTGGTCGTCGACCTTCATCACGCCGTCGGCGGGCAGGGACTTGCCGGTGACGTCGGTGCGCTCGGTGAGGCCGGGCATCAACGCTTGGGTCTGTTCGATTCCGGTGCGCATCTCGCTCAGTTTAAGACTGATCGCGGTCGCGGCCTGGGAGAGCGGAATCGATTGCTGTGCATAGTTGTTCACAGCGGCGACAGCGGCGGAAGCCGCCGCGCCCGTCCACCCGCTGTGTCCGTCGGCGCCGGTGACGGTGCGCGCGAACTGCTCGTTGAAACCGGTGAACGTGCCCATCAGCGCACCACCGATATTCGCCCACGCGGTGACAGCGTCATCGACGAGTCGCGGTTTCATCGCCGCTACCGCTGCCTGCATCTGCTCGAGCGCCATGCTGTCGTAGTTGTCGGGGGTGGTGATGTGCGGCGGTTGGATGTCGCCGTCGAAGATCGTGGAGTAGTTGCCCGCGATCTGCCGCTCGTAGATCTTGGCCCGTTCGATATTCCACTGCTCCTGTGCGGCGATCACCTTGCTCTTGTAATCCTCGTAGGTCACAGGTGTTCTCCCGTCGCGGAGATCGCGGCGCCGGTCGCCTCGTCTTGGGCGACGAAGTTCGCAATCGCCTTGGCGACAACCTCTTTCGCTGTCTGAACAGCCTCGATGTGCTTCTTGAGGACTTCGTCCAGCGGGCGGTCGCCTCCTGACGCGGTCAGCGAGAACTTCCGCTCCAGCGTCTGACTCGAGTCGAACGAGCCGAAGCCGGAGATATTGCGGACCTGGTCAACCTGGGCGTAAACCTCTTCCAGCCGATCCAGGTGGTCGTCGCACACCCTGTCCAGGTCCTTGCCGACTTCGGGATCGAGCGAGAGCTGACCGGCTTCCGCCTGAACCAAGAGTTGGCTCCATTCGCTGGGATCGATGCTCAAAAGCATGGTCACCCACTAGCTCTCGGGAAGGTATCGAGCGAGGCTGTCGGTGAGTTCGCGCACCTCCGGACACGGCGCAGGCGGCGAGGATGCGCTGACGCGGTTCAGCAGCCTGAACAGGACAGACCCATTCGGGACCTCAACGGCGACAGTGCAACCCAGTTCGTACGTGGATCCGGTTGTCCGAAGTTGGAGCGCCTTGTGGGAGCCCACAGTCGTCTCGGCGAAGTCGGTGAAGTCTGTTCGCGCACGGGATTCGGCGAGTGTGTGTTCCGACGACAGGACCGAGAACGTGTACTGCTTGGCAGAGTCCTGCCAACTACACGTCTTCCAGCCTGTGAAGTCGACCCCGGCCACCTCGTTCTTTCGACTGCCGACGTTCAGACCAGCCCCGCTCACCGCCGAATCCGGCAAGGAACACGGATCCCACACCTTCGCCTCGGCATCCACCGAAGTAGGACTCGCCGCCACACTCACAGCACTCGTCTGCGGACCAGCCGTCCCCTGATCCCCACCCCCGCACCCCGTGACAGCCAACCCCACTGCCCCGAGCATGCCGAACATCCGAACTGCGCTGCCTCGAACTGCCATGCTTTCGTCCCTCCCACAGAACCGATGCTCGTTCATGACGCCCCCGCCTCCGAAATCGTAGTCACTGCGATGCTCATCGCGACAGTTCCGTCCTACTCCGCCGCGCACGGTGAGGTCGCGGTCATCGAGAACCGCACCTCTTTTGTCGGCCCGACGTCGGTGTCGAGGGACGATGAGATGGTGTAGCCGCGTGGATCGCGGTAGTACCGATCCGCCGGGACGGCGTCCGGTCGCCGGCTCGGTTCGAGAGCGAATCCCCGTGCGGTCATCGCTTCGAGGTTCGCCATCGCACGGTCGATGAACTCCTGGGACGGGTTCATCTGCTCCTTCGTGATGCGCAGGTGCCACGGCGGCCCCTCCGACATCATCGAGTCGTTGGTCCGACAGCCGACGCCGGAATAGGGCAGCGGGCCGCGTTTGATCGTCACCTGCTGCGGCCAGACGAGTGCGAGATTGTGCTCGACAATCGGACTCGCTTCGGCGACGGTGAGCCCCGTTGTGTCCTCGATCTCCTGGTTGGTCGGACCCTTGTTGATGAAGCCGCCGCATCCGGTCAGAGTCGTGGTGGCGAGCACCGCGAGCACGGTCATGATCCTCATTTGATGTCGATCTTCTCGCCGAGTCGGGGGTTGTCGGTGATGCGAGGGTTCGCGTACGGGTCGAGGTTCGGGTTGCCGAAGGCGTCCGCGAGGGCCGCGGCAGCGGCGGCCTTCGCGGCGTCGAATCCTTCCTTGCGGCCGTCGCCGTTGTCTCCCAAACCGATGTCGACATAAGGTGTTTCGATCCCGCGCTCGACGTAGGCTGTCGCGTCCGATCCATTGATGACGCCGACGATGTTCTCGAACGCTGTCGAGTTCCGATCGTCCCAGTAACCGCCGTGCCCATCGCTTCCGAACACGACCTCGTTCCGGTGGTCGGTGGATTCGTCGCTGTAATAGCCGGTGTCCAGGCGGGTCACGCCGGGTACCTCATCGGGATCGCCACCGAGGACGTCCGAGGCGTGCGGATTGCCGGGCAGATGGATCCCACCGGGAATAGTCAGCCCACCATCCGGATAGGACTGCACGACACCGATCAGATCGCCGGGCGCGGTCATCGAATAACGCTGGACGTTCGGGTTCGGATTGTTCCAACCACGTCGAACACACCGGTTCCCGCCGACGAGGCGTGCAGCACTCGGTCGGCCCGTAGACCCAACTGCTCGGCCGAGCCGACGATTGATCCGCCGTAGGAATGACCGACATAGGACACCGGGGTTCCCGGTGCGGACGCCGCGACCTCTCTGTCGATTTCGCGACCGAAGTCGACCAGCCTGGGTGCCATATCCGCCGCAAACCGCGGACTCGGCGCACCGTCGGACACACTTGTCAGACGCTGTGGGAAGTCACCTTCCATGTACAGCAATATCGGGCTTCCGGATTTGTCTGCCAGGTTCCAGGCGGCCACATGATTGGAACCGGAACCGTTCAGGTTCGTGCTGGTGCCAGGCACATAGACACCGACGCCCGGCGCACCCGGCTTCATGTCCCCGATCATCTCGATCATCCGCCCATTACCTTCGGTGCTGAACATGACGAACTTGCGGTCGACCATACCCAGCTGCGGGGTCGCGTCCTTGCCGGTTGCGGTGGCCGTATCCGTGTGAGCTTCCGCGACTTCGGGATTCGGGATCGGCGCCAGCATCGCCTCCAACTGCTTGACCCGGGATTCGTCCCGATTCGGCTCGGCCTTCTCCGAAGTCAGCGCATTGCGGATATTGATCTCGTTGGCCTCGATCCGCATCACGAATGGCACCCCGTTCAGATTTCCGAGCTTCTCCGGCGCCGCGATCACCAGCTGACGTTGCGCCTCAGGACTCAACCCGGCCAGGAAAGTCGCCCGCTCATCCGGCGACATCGCCGCCAACTGGATCGCCACGGCATCCGGATCCTGGACCGACCCGTCGGCGAGAGTGATGTCGGGTTGGCCGTCGCGCATCGCGCCGAGGTCGCCCACGGACTCGCGCAGGCGCGCACCGAAAAAGTTGTCGAGGCGTTCGAGCTCGTCCAACCCGCTCAACAGGTTGAGCTGGAAAACCCCTGCGTCGCCTTCCCTGCCCGGATCGGGATGCGTCACCCGCCCGTCGGCGCCAACCGAGAAACCCTGCGCGACCGCGAGGTTCTTCTGTTCCAGCACATAGGTTTTGGAGTGTTTCAGGCCCAGATAGGCATCTTCGGCATCGTCGGCGACCCGCAGCAGCACGGTGCGCACCTCGTACCCGTGATCGACTTCCTCGTCGATGCGCCGCGAGGCCGCGTCCTTGGTCTGGCCGTGCCAGCTACCCGCCGCCGAGACCGCGCGTGAGCAATCGTCGACCGAGGTCGACAGGACATCGGCATTGGCGCGAGCGGCTTCGGTGGCGCGGTGCAGGCCCTCGAGATTCCAGGTGTCGAGTTGAGGGATCGTGGGCCGCATCAGCGGGTACCGAGCTTCCCGATCTCGCCCGCGGTCTCGACATCCTTGGCCTGGATGTCGGCCGAGAACTTGTCGACGAGGTCGGCCAGCGTCGTGTACCGGGTCGCGATCGAGTCCATCGCCTGCGAAGCCGGGTCGGACAGCCCTCGCACCGCGGCGAGTACATCACTGCCGTCGCCGGTCGCCTCGCCGGCAGCCGACCAGCTCAGCGCGTCGACTTCGCCTGCCTCCCGACGCCAGGTCGTCGCCATGGTCTTCAACTGATCGGGCTCGACGCCCAGGGTCGGACTCACGATGGCCCCTCCTTCGATGCCGAAGGACTACGCGCCCGTGCGGGCCGGTCCCTTCGTGAAGGTTGGACGGGGCACACGAAGCGGAGGTTCCATTATGTGATGTGAGTCACACGGAGGCCGGTGTGTCCTCGTTCGCGTCGGCCCGGCTGTGCACGCACTCGCGGCAGGTGCCGAAGATCTCGAGCGTGTGGCTCACCTCGGTGAATCCGTGGTCACTCGCGATCTTCTCGGCCCACGCCTCGACCGTGGGACCCTCGACCTCGACGGTGCGCCCGCAATGGCGGCAGACCAGGTGGTGATGGTGGCCGCTCGAGCACTGGCGGTAGACGGATTCGCCGGTATCGGTGCGCAGCACGTCGACCATGTTCGCGTCGGCGAGGGACTGGAGGGTCCGGTAGACGGTGGTCAGGCCGATACCCTCGCCGCGTTTACGAAGCTCGTCGTGCAATTCCTGCGCCGAACGGAACTCGTCGGTATCGCTGAGCAGGGCCGAGATGGCACTGCGCTGACGGGTGCTGCGAACCCCGACCTGCTTCGCGGAGGTGTGGTCTGCCAACGGTTTATCCTTCCTCGGCATGGGCGACGGCATCGACCACGATATGGGCCAGATGATCGTCGACGAGTTCGTAGAGCACCTCGCGGCCCGAGCGTTCACCGTGCACGACGCCCGCCGATTTGAGAATGCGCAGATGCTGGCTGACCAGCGGCTGGGTGACGCCGAGTGTGTCGACCAGCTCGTGCACGCAGCGCGGCGACTCACGCAACTGCAGCACGATGGCGATGCGTACCGGCGCGGCCAGTGCCCGCAGCAGCTCGCCCGCGTCCTCGAGCACCGTGCGCGACGGCACGGCGGCGGGTGCGGGGGAGTGGTACGGGTTGTGCGGGTGCGCGGGCGCAGCCTCGGTGGTCATGAACCAACTCCTTATTGGAAACAGATTCCATTTTGATATGCATAATTGCGCATGTCAAATGACGCGCCGCGCGGACACCTCGGCTGCTGCAAACCCACTGGACGGGTCCCGATACGCTGGACCCACTTACGTACGGTAGGCCGCATCGAACACCGGTACGGCATGCCGAACAATTCCGACTCGCAGTGGATGGAGAAATCTCGCGTGGCACCCAAGTCGAAGGTGGACACCGTTGCCAACCTCGCCAAGCGCCGGGGTCTGGTCTACCCGTGCGGTGAGATCTACGGAGGCACCAAGTCGGCGTGGGACTACGGTCCGCTCGGCGTCGAACTGAAGGACAACATCAAGCGGCAGTGGTGGCGGACCATGGTCACCAGCCGTGACGATGTCGTCGGCCTCGACTCCTCGGTGATCCTGCCGCGCCAGGTCTGGGAGGCCTCGGGCCACGTGGCCACCTTCTCCGATCCGCTGGTCGAGTCGCTGCACACGCACAAGCGTTACCGCGCCGACCATCTCATCGAGGCCTACGAGGCCAAGCACGGTCACCCGCCCGCCAACGGCTTGGCCGACATCAACGATCCCGACACCGGCCAGCCCGGCAAGTGGACCGAGCCGCGCAACTTCTCCGGCCTGCTCAAGACCTTCCTCGGCCCGGTCGACGACGAAGAGGGCATGCACTACCTGCGTCCGGAGACGGCACAGGGCATCTTCGTCAACTTCAAGAACGTGCAGGAGACCGCGCGCAAGAAGCCGCCGTTCGGCATCGCCCAGATCGGCAAGAGCTTCCGCAACGAGATCACGCCGGGCAACTTCATCTTCCGCACCCGCGAGTTCGAGCAGATGGAGATGGAGTTCTTCGTCAAGCCCGGCGAGGACGTGGAGTGGCACAAGTACTGGATCGAGACCCGCCTGGCCTGGTACACCGACCTCGGCATCGATCCGGAGAACCTGCGCCTGTTCGAGCACCCGAAGGAAAAGCTGTCGCACTACTCGGCGGGCACCACCGACATCGAGTACCGCTTCCGCTTCCAGGGCAGCGAATGGGGCGAGCTCGAGGGCATCGCCAACCGCACCGACTACGACCTCAAGACGCACTCGGAGCACTCCAACGTCGACCTGAGCTACCGCGACCAGGCCAGCGGTGACCGCTACACGCCCTACGTCATCGAGCCCGCGGCCGGTCTGACCCGCTCGCTGATGGCCTTCCTGGTCGACGCCTACACCGTCGACCAGGTGCCGACCGCGAAGGGCACCACCGAAGAGCGGATCAGCCTGCGTCTCGACCCGCGCCTCGCGCCGGTCAAGGCCGCGGTGCTGCCGCTCTCGCGCAATGCCGACCTGACCCCCAAGGCCAAGGATCTGGCCGCCCAGCTGCGTCGCAACTGGAACGTCGACTTCGACGACGCGGGCGCCATCGGCCGCCGCTACCGTCGTCAGGACGAGATCGGTACGCCGTTCTGCATCACCGTCGACTTCGACACCATCGACGACCAAGCGGTGACGATCCGCGAGCGCGACTCGATGGCCCAGGAGCGCATCGCCCTGGACAAGGTCGAGTCCTACCTGGCAGCCCGTCTGATCGGCGCCTGATTTCCCCGCTCTAGAAACCCGCGTCGGCTACCCGGCGCGGGTTTCTGCACGCCTGTGGCCTGGACGGATGATCACCAGGCCATCGCGGAGACATCGGCCGAGAGGAAAAAACCACCACGACCTGATGATCTTGATCGAGCTACGTTGATCACACTGCGTAGCTGACGGTTTGCGTTGGATGGGCGCTTGCCTCACGATCTTCGTTGTGCTGTGGGAACCGGAAGATGTGGTGCGGGTGCTCGACCCGTCAGAACAACGATTCGTGCGGCACGCGACCTTCACCGGACGGTCGGTCACGGTGCTGGGGGAACTGGACGCGGCCGGGCTCGGCGCGGCCTTCGCGGCACTGCAGCAGAGGTTCCCGATTCTGGTGTGCCGGATCGTCGAGGATGCCGACGAGAACGGAATCCTGTTGCGTCCCGGGGATATCGAGGCCGTCGGGGCGTGGGTGAGTTTCGGCGATCCCGACGAGGTTCGGGTTCCGGCCGAGTCCATGGACCCCGGAGCTCAGTTGGCCTATCTGGATGTGGTTCTCGCCGAAGAGGATCGGGCTCGGGTCACGTTGTTCGTGCACCACAGCGTGGCCGACGCGGGGCACTGTGTCGAACTGTTCGCGCGGTTGTGGGGCTACTACACCGACTACGTGGAGACCGGGAAGATCGCGGCTCGAGCGGACCCGGTGACCGCCGTCGCGGAGTCGGCTACCGGAGTAGCGGAGTATCCGACGTCGCTGGAGGCGTTGTTGGCACAGCGCGGTATCCGGCGTGCGCGGCGGTCGGGGCTCGAGCCGGTGACACGTCCGCTCCTCGCCGCTGACTCGGTGAGCGGGGTCGAGCGGTCGGAAGCGGCGCCGGCCTCGCTGGCGCGGCCGGCGCGGATTCAGCTGGACACCGTCGCGACCGCGCGGGTGCTCGACCTGGCTCGTGCGCACGCGGTGAGCGTGAACGGGTTGGTCACCGCCGCGGTGTTGCGGGCCTATGTCGATCTCTCCGGTGCGGACAGCGTCTCGTGCGTGTATCCGGTCGATCTACGCAGGCGCCTCGACCCGCCGGTCGAGGCGGTAGCGGGCACCAACCTGTCCGGCCTTGCCGCGTTCCGCGCCGATGCCGCCGACACCGAGGATCTCGTCGTCCTCGCACGCCGGATCGGCACGAGCCTGCACGACGACCTGGCCGAGGGCGTGATCGAACAGTCCGTCCTGCACTTCCCCGACTTCTTCGGACCCCACCGAATCCACTCCACCGCAGGCCACATCGCCCTCACCAACACCGGAACGGTGCCCACGTTCCGCGCACCCGCCGGGGTGATCCTCGACGACTACGAGATCGTCTACCTCTCCGCACACCCCCGCCCGTCGACGGGGGCGTCCGCGGCCGTGACCTTCCTCGTCTACACCTATCTCGGCAGGCTGACCATCGGCCGTTTGGGCGGCGGCGTGCTCGCCGCCGAACTACTGGATGCCGTGGCAGCGGAGCTGTCCTGGTCGTCCGCCGATCGGCAAGCCGCGACCGCCTGAGATCGGCGGCCACAAACCCGGAACTGATTCGATCCACGTCGGCCTGTCCGCCGCGACGCGGGTCTCGCTCGCCGACCGCTGACGCGACATCATCGCGGAGCGAGCGGCTCCTGTAGCTCGGTGACCCAGCCATCCGGATCGGGCGTCCAGTGCAGGGTGACCTCGCGGACCGGTGCGCAGGTGCGATACCCGTTGTCCTCCACCCAGCGGCCGAGCGTCTGCCACGCCGAGCCGATGCCGCTCACATTCCCGTGATGGACGGTGGTCGCCACGTGTTCGAGCGCGGGCAGATCGACGATCGAGAAGTCCGGTGCCGCAGCGGGTTCCACGTTCACCGGCACGCAGGCGTGCACGCCCACCGTGCCGTCGTCCCGCGCGTCGTAGTAGGCGATCGCGGGGCCCGCGATCGTGATCCCGGCCTTCGCCAGCCGGTCGGACAGTTCGCTGAACAGCGGCCCGATCACCGGGCTGATGGCCTGGGGTTCGAATCCCGAAGCCCAGCCCGACGATTCGGCCACCCTGACCGCGGGCACCGACTTGATCACCGCATCCTGATCGGGCATGACGCCCTCCTTTTCGATGATTCGGAGTCTCGCCTCGACTTCGGTCAACCGCGAACGGTCGGCCGCGATCCGCTGTTCCAACTCGGCTCGGCGCAAAGTGAGCATGCCGCGCAGTTCTGCCGCGTCGGGCCCCGGCTCGAGCATTCTGCCCACCTGCTCCAGCGTGAACCCGAGCTCTTTGAGCGCGATGAGCCGGTTGAGGCGAGCCAGTTGCGCCGCCGCGTAGAACCGGTACCCGGTGGCCGCGTCGACCTTGGCGGGCGGCAACAAACCCACCGCGTCGTAGTGGCGCAGCATGCGCACCGACACCTGGCCGTGCCTGGCGAAATCTCCGATACTGAACATGACGCCTTCCGGTGTACGGCCTCACACGGTGAGAGAGTCAAGCCCTCAGAATCTGCCGCCCCGGCTGACCCGTCGTGATCCCGACGAGCCGCCGTAGGAGCCCGGGCGGTAGCCACCGCCGCCTCCGCCGTAGCCACCACGGTGCGAACCGCCGCTCATCGCGCCGCGGAGCAGTTCGTTCAGGAGGATTCCGCCCAGCACCGCACCGGTCTGGGACCCGCCACCTGACATCGGCTGACGGGTCTCCCAGGCCTGCACGCTGGCCTGCGCCTGCTGCATGGCCCGGCCGCCGAGGTCGGCGGCGGTCTGTGCGCTGACGAGTGCGCGTTCGGGGTCACCGGGCGCGAGCCTGCGTGCCTCGTCGAGATGACGCTGCGCTTCGGAGAGCCGGGTGCGCGCCTCGGCATCGACACCGCCGCGACGGGTTGTGATGAACGAGGACGCGGCATCGATGCGCGCGGCCGCGTCGGTGAGGGTGCGGTCGAGTCTGCGTCGCAAATCCTCTACTGCCAGTTTGCGATCCGAGGCTGCCGCGATCGCCCGATCCAGTTCGGCATCCGCGGTGACCGCGTGGTGGAAGGCGCCGAGGGGATCGCTGTCGGAGTTCGGGGTATTCAGCGCCGCGGTGGCGGAGGAGACCGCGGCGGCCAGGTCGGCGCCGCCGAATTCGGTGAGACTCTTCGCCGAGCTCAGGTCAGCGCGCAATTCGTCCAGGGCGGCGGGGAGGCCGTCTCGGGCCTGCTGGATATTCGTCGCGGCCTGGTCGACCGCATCGAGCAGAGTCCTGGCCTGCCCGATCGCACCCTCCGCCGCACGGATCGCCGCGACCGCCCCACCCTGCTGCCCGACAGGCTGGGTGAGCGCTGTACGAGCGGAATCGATGTTGTTCTCGGCGAAAGTGATCCGCTCCTGCGCCATTCGCACGTTGTCGTGGATCGGCGCGATGACCGAGGGCGGATAGGTCGAACCCAGGCGGCCGAGTTCGGCTTCGGAGCCCGGCATGCGCGCGGTCAGTTCGACGATGTCGCGGGTGAGCGCGTCCAGCCGGGCGGGCGCGTCGATGAGCAGATCGCGCATCGCGTCGAAATCGGTGACCTGCGCGTCGAGTTCGCGATCGGCCTTGCCCGCGGTCGCGATCAGCTCGATGAGCATGGCGCGCTGTTGATCCGGCGTCTCCGGGACGGCGTCGTCGAGTTGCTGGCGAATCGTGAACGCCTTCGCGGTGGCGGCGCGGGCGGCATCGAGCGCGTAGCGAAACGGCGTCACCGCGGTATCACCGAATTCGCTGGTGGCCAAGGTCAATTCCTCGGCGCTGGTCCGTACGGCATCGTCGATCTCGACCAGTCGCTCGCGGGAGAGCGCGTGCAAGGTCGGCAGCGACATTTTCGCCAGGGCAGCCGAGTCGGTCGGGTCGACCGCACGCGCGTTGGTCAGTTCGGCCCTATCCCGGTCGCCACGGCGCTTGCGCGCGAACAACATCAGACCGCCTGCCACCACAACCACGGCCAGACCGATGAGGATCAGAACACCCCACGGCACGCTTGTGCCCGTCAACGCGGACCCGATGCCTTCGGCGGTGTAAATGGCAGCTTGCGCCCACTTCTGTTCTCGCAGAGCGGGTTCCACCGAGCCGGCGAGTATCGAGTCCAATTCGCTGTCGGTCACACCGTCGGGAAGGGTGCCGTCGAGCCAGTAGCCGCGATCGTCGACGGCCACCGCCAACAGCAGGTCGCGATCGCTGAAGCCGGACAGGTCGGACGTACGGGCGGCCCAATCCCGTGCCGCCATCGACCCGAAGGTGCGCACGTAGACAACCCACAGCTTGACCTGGTGATCGCGGTACAGGGTATCGACCGCGTCGAGCACGTGCCCCTCGTCGCCCGCGCTGAGCACGTTCGCGGTGTCGACCACCTGCGGACCCATCCGCGCGGGCGGTTCGGCGACGGCACTCGGCGCGCACAGCAGACTCAACACGGCGAACACCGCGCAGAGCACGGAAACCGAACGTGGGGCCGAACTCGACAGCGGCATGTGTCGAATCTAACCGTCGCGACCGACACGAGCGCGACATCGCAGCGCGTGGCTTCTACGATCGGACGCATGGTCACAGTCGCTCGCCAGTACACAGGTCACGTCACCGCGGGCGAGGAAGCCCAGCAGCGCGACGTCCCCGGCGCCCGCATCGTGAAGATGTCGGTGGGTCCGATGGACAACAACACCTACCTGATCCAGAGCACCGCCACCGGCGCTGCCGTGCTGATCGACGCCGCCAACGACGCCGAGCGCATCATCGAACTCACCACGCTCGAGACCCCCGGCCAGATCGAGCAACTCGTCACCACCCACCGCCACCCCGATCACTGGCAGGCGCTGACCGAGGTCACCAAGTCCCTCGACGTCCCCACCGCCGCCCACACCCTCGACGCCGACCACCTCCCGGTCCGCCCCGACCGCCTGCTCGAGGACGGCGACACCCTCGAAATCGGCGACCTCGTCTTGCACGTCATCCACCTGCGCGGCCACACCCCGGGTTCGATCGCCCTCGCCCTCACCGACAACACAGGCCACACCCACCTCTTCACCGGCGATTCACTCTTCCCAGGTGGAGTGGGGAAAACTCACAGTCCCGCCGACTTCGACACCCTCCTCACCGACGTCACCACCAAACTCTTCGACCGCTACCCCGACGAGACCGTCGTCTACCCGGGCCACGGCGACGACACCACTCTCGGCGCCGATCGCGCGAATCTGCCCGAATGGCGTGCGCGGGGTTGGTGAGGCTGCTTCGGGAGTCAGCGCAGCGGGAGAGCCGGTCCGGTGAGAGTCAGGCCCAGGTCGGCGGTGTAGGCGAAGACCGCGAAGAAGACCAGCGCGGCACCGGCTAGGGCGAGGTCCTTGTTGAAGTGGACCATCTCGTGTTGCTTGGTCTCAGTATCGGTCTCCTTCCAGAAAGCGTGCATCAGGAAGGCTGTCGGCACCAGGAACACCACCAGGACAAGCGAACCGAGATCGCCCCACGCTCCGAGGAACACGCTCGTTCCCGCGACCAGCATGGCCGCACCTGAGGCGTACACCGCCAGGACGGGCGACGGCACTCCCCGGCTCGCGGCATATCGCGCGGTGTCCTTTGCCGCACTCAGATGGCCGACAGCCGCGCCGATGAACAACGCGGAGAACAGGATTCGCCCGATCAGGACTATGACGCTCATGGGCTCCACCTGACCATCGGAAGAAGGCCCGCGTCCAAGTCCGATCAGACGAGGACGATACCGAGCGGGTATCGTCGCAGTTCATGGACCTCCGTCTCCTGCGATACTTCACGGCGGTGGCCGAGGAACTCCACTTCGGTCGCGCTGCCGCTCGGCTGTATATGACCCAGCCGCCGCTGAGCCGGGCGATCAAGCAGCTCGAGGCCGACCTCGGCTACGAACTGCTGCGCCGCTCATCGACCGGCGTCGCCCTCACGCCCGCCGGTGTCGTGCTCTACAACGAGGCGCGTGATCTGCTGGTCCAGGCCGATCGAGTGCGCACCAGGGTCGCGGTCGCCGCCGGGGCGGACACCACCGTCACCATCGGCACCTTCGCCGAACAGGCAGGCGCCCGACTGGCGGCCGCTTACCGAGCCGCGCACCCCGATATACAGGTGCACATCAGAGAAGGTGACTTCGCCGATCCGACAGCGGGGCTGCGCGCCGGACGGGTCGACATCGCTCTCACCCGCACGCCCTTCGACGAAACAGGCATCACCACACAGGTTCTGCGCACCGACCCCGTCGGCGTCGTCCTGCGCGGGGACGATCCATTCGCCGACCGCCCGAACCTGCACTTGCGAGAGCTGGCCGATCGACACTGGTTCCAGCTGCCTCCCGACACCGACCCGATCTGGCGCGGCTATTGGTCGCACCCGACCGATCCCGACACCGGGCCGGTGGTGCGGACTGTCCACGAATGCCAGCAGACAGTCCTGTGGAACGGCACCGTGGGACTCACGCCGCTCGGTCATCCGGTTCCGGACGGGCTGGTGGTGGTCCCGCTCGTCGACAAGCCGCCGAGCAGCCTCGTGCTGGCCTGGAACAGCGCCGCGCACAGCCCGCTGATCCGCTCGTTCGTCGACGTCGCGGCGACGATCTCGTGGACGCCGATCGGTAGTTCACCGGAACGGAATCCGCTGGTGACCGCTGACCACACGACGCGTCGGACCGACCTGGCAGACTGACGAGGGTGAAATCGGGTTTCTCGCGAACGGCCACGCCCGCCCTGGATGTCAGGCATCCGCGTGGGCTGGTGTCGACGGTCTCGGTGTGGTTCGTCCGGTTGATCGCCGGGGCGGTGCTGATGGGGTTGGTGCTGGTGGCCGGGACGGCGGTCCGGGTCTGGCAGGTCGCGCGGATCGACGACTACACCTCCGCGAACGCGATCGTGGTGCTCGGCGCGGCGCAGTATTCGGGGACGCCGTCGTCGGTGTTCGAGGCCCGGTTGTATCAGGCGTGGCGGCTCTACGAAGCCGGGGTGGCGCCCACGGTGATCACCGTGGGCGGCAAGCAGGAGGGCGACCTGTACACCGAAGCCGCTTCGGGCAAAAGGTATCTGGAAGACAAGGGCGTGCCCAGCGAGAATGTCCTCGCCGTGGAAACCGGTTCCGACACCCTGCGCAGCATCGAAGCCGTCGCGACAGCGATGGGGGAGCGCGACATGTCATCAGCCGTACTCGTGAGCGATCCGTGGCATTCACTGCGAACCAGGACGATGGCTCGTGACGCGGGCTTGGAGGCGTGGACCGCACCCACCCGCACCGGACCGGCCGTCTATACGAGGGAGTCGCAATTCCACGGCATCGCCCGCGAAACCGGCGCGCTGCTCTGGTACCAGCTCACTCATTTCTCGGCGGATTTCCCCTACGAGGCGGGACAGTGAGATGACCCAGAGCTATACCCCGCACGACCAGGAACGGATGGTCCACGAGCCGGGCAAGACCGCATGGCCCGGTGCCGCGGACAAGGGTCATCGCAGTGAATTCTCCCGCGATCGCGCCCGGGTGCTGCATTCCGCCGCGTTGCGTCGCCTCGCCGACAAAACCCAGGTCATGGGCCCGCGCGAGGGCGATACCCCGCGCACCCGCCTGACTCACTCCCTCGAAGTGGCCCAGATCGGACGCAGCATCGCCGACGGTGTCGGCGCCGACCCCGACCTCGTCGACCTGGCGGGCCTTGCCCACGACATCGGCCACCCGCCCTACGGTCACAACGGTGAACGCGCGCTCGACGAATTCGCCGACGAGTACGGCGGTTTCGAAGGCAACGCGCAGAACCTGCGCATCCTGACCCGCCTCGAGCCCAAGATCCTCGACGCCGACGGCGAAAGTTTCGGGCTCAACCTGACGCGGGCAGCCCTGGACGCGACCCTCAAATACCCGTGGGGCAGAAGCGGTTCCGGCACCAAGTTCGGCGCCTACGACGACGACCTCGAACGCCTGGCCTGGGTCCGCAAAGACGCGCCCGACCGCAAGCAGAGCCTGGAATGCCAGATCATGGACTGGTCCGACGACGTCGCCTACTCGGTGCACGACGTGGAGGACGGCGTGATCGTCGGCCGCATCGACCTGCGCGCCCTCGCCGACCCGGCCGAACAGGCCGCGCTCGCCGAACAGGGCCACGGCCAGCACCCCGACCAGTCGATCGACGCGCTGGCCGCCGCCGCCCAGCGGCTCTCCGAACTCGACATCGTGGCTGACGCCGCGACCTACGACGGCAGCTTCGCCGCCTCGGTGGCGTTGAAACGGCTCACCAGCGAACTGGTCGGCCGCTTCGCCACCGCCGCGATCGCGGCCACCCACGAGCGCTACGGCGAGGGCCCGCTCATCCGCTACGAGGCCGATCTGATCGTGCCGCCGATCGTGGCCGCCGAGGTCGCCGTCCTCAAGACCGTGGCGTTGCGTTACGTGCGCTCCGACCCCGGCCACCTCGCCCGCCAGCAGACCCAGCGCGACCGCGTACAGGCCGTCGCCGACCGCCTGCTCACCACCGCGCCCGCCCACCTCGACGATCAGATGCTGCCCTGGTTCAACGCCGCCACCACCGAGGCCGCACGCGTGCGCGTGGTGATCGACCAGATCGCCTCCTACACCGAGAGCCGGTTCGAACGCGTCGCCGCCTCGCTGGACTGCCGCTGAGCAGACCCGACTAGACTCGCTCACCGTGGCCGGACGAATCCCAGATCGCGATATCGCGGCGATCCGTGAACGTGTCCGGATCGAAGACGTAGTCGGTGAGTACGTGGCGCTCAAGCGCGCGGGCGCCGACTCGATCAAAGGTCTGTGCCCGTTCCACGACGAGAAGTCGCCGTCGTTCCATGTGCGTCCCAACCATGGGCTGTTCCACTGCTTCGGCTGTGGTGAGGGCGGCGACGTCTACAAGTTCCTGCAGCAGATGGAACACATCGGTTTCGTCGAGGCCGTCGAGCAGATGGCCGATCGCATCGGCTACCAGATCAACTACGAGGGCGGCGGCACCTCGGTGCAGCGCGACCGCGGCACCCGCTCGCGGCTGGTCGCCGCCAATGCCGCCGCGCACGAGTACTACATGGCCTTGCTGCACGAACCCGAGGCCGAGACCGCCCGCAAGTACCTGACCGACCGCAACTTCGACAAGGCGTCGTGGCAGCAGTTCGGTTGCGGTTACGCGCCCGCGGGCTGGGACGGCCTGACCAAGCACCTGCAGCGCCTCGGTTTCGAGTTCAAGGAGCTGGAAGCGGCGGGGTTGTCCAAACAGGGCAAGCGCGGTCCGATCGACCGGTTCCATCGTCGCCTGCTGTGGCCGATCCGCAATCTCGGCGGTGAGGTGATCGGGTTCGGCGCGCGCAAGCTGTTCGACGACGACACCATGCCCGGCAAATACGTGAACACGCCGGAAACGTTGCTGTACAAGAAGTCTCAGGTGCTGTTCGGCCTCGACCACGCCAAACGCGACATCTCCAAGGGTCATCAGGCCGTGGTCGTCGAGGGCTACACCGATGTGATGGCCATGCACCTGGCCGGGGTGAAAACCGCGGTCGCGTCCTGCGGTACCGCTTTCGGCGAGGAGCACCTGCAGGTGCTGCGCAGGCTGCTGATGGACGACAATTTCTGGCGCGGCGAGATCATCTACACCTTCGACGGTGACGCGGCAGGCCAGGCTGCGGCGTTGAAGGCGTTCAGCGGTGATCAGCGGCTGGCCGGACAGACCTATATCGCGGTCGCGCCCGACGGGCAGGATCCGTGCGAGCTGCGTCAGCACTCCGGCGACAGCGCCGTGCGTGATCTGGTAGCGCGACGAACCCCGCTGTACGAGTTCGTGATTCGTGGTCTGCTCGCCGAACACAATCTCGACGATGTCGAGGGCCGCGTCGAAGCGTTGCGCCGTACGGTGCCCGTGGTGGCTCAGATCAAAGACAACGCCACCCGCAAGGGGTATGCCACCAAGCTGGCCGGTTGGGTCGGCTGGGACGATATCCAGCTGGTCGTGCGCCGGGTCGGTGAAGAGGCGAAGAAGAACCGCACGGGCGGCAATGCCACGCCTGCCCTGAAGTCGGGTGCCGCGGCGATTCCCGCGCCCCGCGTCGAGGAGAGTTCCTCGGTGCGGCCTGCACCCAACGATCCGGTGCTGTTCGCGCAGCGCCAATCCCTCAGCGCCGCACTGCAATACCCCGGCATCGCGGGCGTCGCCTTCGACGCCATCGACGCCGCCGCCTTCACCCACCCCGCCTATGTGGCGGTGCGCATCATGATCGCCCAGGCGGGCGGCACGGCGGCCGGGCTCAGCGGCGCGGAATGGGTCGCCGCCGTCGCCGACCACACCGACGACCTGATGATCCGCGCCCTGGTCTCCGAACTGGCCAACGAGCAGCTCCCGGTGCGCACCCAGAACGACACCCCGCGCTTCATCACCGGCATCCTCGCCCGCACCCAGGAAGCCTGGGTGGGCCGCCAGATCGCCGAACTCAAATCGAAGCTGCAGCGGTTGTCCGCCAGCGAAGAGCCCGACACCTACATGACCTTGTTCGGTGACCTGGTGGCGCTGGAGCAGTACCGCAAGAGCCTCGCGGCGCAGGCGATGGGCAACGAGGGCTACGCGGCCGGAGCCTGACAGCCCTGGGGGTCATGGTTTGGTGGCCTCGGTGAGTGTGCGGCTGGAGTACGCGACGAACGGCCCCTCCTGCTGGATTCGATCATGGAGCCGACGCAACTGGTCGCGGTAGCCCTCCACGGTGAACCCGGGAACCATCCAGATCACCTTGCGCAGGAAATACACGACCGCACCGATGTCATCGAACTCTATGCGTAGGCGCTCGGTCCGTTGGCTGACGATCTCCAGGCCGGCGGCGCGCGCGGCAGCGGCCTCGTCGTCGGGATGGCGCCCTCGCCGTGCTTCCGGTTGCGGACCGAGGAAGTACTCGACCAGTTCGAATACGCTGGCAGGCCCTACGTGCTGCGCGAAATACGTTCCGCCCGTCTGCAGTACGCGGGCGATCTCGGACCACCAGACGGTCGCGGGATGCCGACTGGTGACCAGGTCGAACGCGTTATCAGCAAACGGCAACGGTGGCTCGTCGGGCGCGGCCACGACAACAACGCCGCGCGGGTGCAGCAATGCCGTCGCCTTGGCGATGTTCGGCGGCCACGACTCGGTGGCAACCATGGTCCGCGGAAACGACTCCGCCTCACCCAGAACCTCGCCACCACCGGTCTGGATGTCCAGCGCAGCGGTGGCGGTCTTCAGCCGACTACTCATCAGCCGCTGATAACCCCACGAAGGCCGCGCTTCGCTGGCCCGCCCATCGAGCCAGGAGAAGTCCCACCCCTCCACCGGCGCCGACGCTGCTTCATCGACCAGATCCTCGAACGTCCGTCCCATGTGGAATCACTATGCCAGCGACCAGCCCAGACCACGAATGCATTAACCGCGGACAAATCGCGATGTTTGCCCTGGTAGATACGCAGACGTCAATGGCCCGAGATAGCCTCGGGCCATTGATCTTCGGAGTGTAGGGCGTGGCTGCTGTGGGGATTTCGAGGAAGCCGCTACCTGACCGAACCGGCCAACTGATCGGCATACGGGGCAGTGAATTTCCCGACAATGGGAAGCTCCACGCGGACGCCGCCGCTGTTGTTCGCCCGGACCATGGCCATCATCCAGACGACGACCGCGAAGACCGCGAGCACGAGTCCGGCGAGGCTGAAGATGATCCCCAGTGCTCCGAGCAGCGAGCCGACGATGCTCAGAACAATATTGAGCACCGAGACCGCCCCGAAGAAGATAATCGATTGTGCAGCATGGAATTTCACATCGGGATCGTTCTTTCCCACGAAGAGGAAGACGATTCCGGTGAGCCAGCCCAGCGCGTACGACAGGATGGCGCTGGTCTTCTTGTCCAAGCCGGCGGACTGCGGCTGGTTCTGGGGAAGCTGAGAAGATGTCATGGCGCAAGTAGATGCCACACTCGCCCCCTACCGATCCCAACTTTCAGCACGAACCGCAGGCTGCGGAATCCGACAACCTGCTCGCTACGCCGGAGTTCGGGGGACAAGGTCCTGTTCTGGGCTGGAACGGCGACTGCGTGAACGGTCAGGGCTCGGAGGCGACAACGTGTGTCACCGCGGATTGTTCCTTGGGTATGGGGCGCGCCGCGGCCGCCGGTGGCTTGCTCGTAGCCGTGCCAGACGATCGCGAGGAGCCCGGCGCGGACAGTGTCGCTCCGTGCACCAGAACCACCCAATAGCCCACCAGGACAGCACAATAGAACGACCGTGCCACGGCCGCGGTGACGCTGCTGTGAGGCGGCAATTCCACCTCGAAGGACACCGGGAAGACCGGCACCGCGAGCGCGATGGCGGTGATCTCGCCACGGCCCAGCGTGATCAGCACAAGCACACCCGGCCACAGCAGCATCAGGTAGTTGTGCCACGCGATGGGCGAGAACAGTAGGGCCGCGGCGAGTACCGCCCACAGAGCGGTGCCGCCCGGGTCGATGCGGTCGCGGTGACGTCCACACCACCACAGCGTGCCTGCCAGCACCGCCAGCCCGAACACCGTCCCGATCTCGGAGGGCAGTCCGAAGCGCACCGCGAGCCCCGGCAGCGACGCGTTGTCCACCCAGCCCGGCACCGGCGCGGAGAAGGCGATGCGCAGCCAGCCCGCCGCGCTCGACGGCCCGGCGACGAGCACCCCGATCAGCGAGGCGACAGCCGCGCCGGCGATTCCGGCCCTGAACGGCAACCATTGCCGCTGCACGGCCGCGAGCAGCAAGATCGGTGCCAGCGACGGCTTCAGCGCCACCACGATGCCGAACAGAACGGACGCGAGCACCGGCCGCCCCCGCCGCTGCGCGATCCACCCGGCAACGAGCCCGACCAACAGCAGCGGGTAGATCTGGCCGAGCATCAGGGTTCCATACAGCGGCGAGGACGCGAGCACAGCCAGCGTGGCCAGCGCGGTGACAGCCGGGCGCAACCGCAGCTCCGAACACACCGCCACCACCGAGCCCACCATCATGAGCAGTGTCAGCACCGCGAAGACGCGGTAGGCCGTGACCACATCCAGCGCCGCGAACGGCGTGAGCAGCATCGAGACCAGTGGCGGATTGAGATTGCTCAGCTTCGCCGGCGTCTCGTAGATGTCGGTGCCGTGGGTGAGCGCCACAGCCGAGTTCCAGAAGGTGTCGAAGTCGACATGCACCTCGTAGACATCGTTGGACAACAGCGGCGCCACCAGCGGGTAGGGGTTCGATAAGCGCCGCACCACCTCGACGATCGACGCGAGCACGAGCAGACCCGCGACCACCCGGATGGCGGCGGTGAGACGGCTGGACTGCGCTACATCTTCTGGTGACACGGCTCCCGACGCTATCCGTACCCGTCCGGTTTCGTAGAACTGCTCTTTCCGCAAACGCGAGTAATGACCACCGCGATCACAGGTAAGACCTACGTCAATGCTGGAGTGCGGTTGCCGCCGTGCCACGATCGGGGAGTGATCTCCGGCGCCGGCACCACCGACCTCGCGGCCCTGCGCGTCCCGCTCACCGGCTACTGCTACCGCATGCTCGGCAGCTCCGCCGACGCCGAGGACGCCACCCAGGAAACGTTGCTGCGCGCCTACACCCGTCTCGACACCTTCGACCCCACCCGCGCCCGGTTGTCGACCTGGGTGCACGCCATCGCCACCAACATCTGCCTGGACATGCTGCGAGCCGCCCAACGTCGCATGCTGCACTGGGAGGGCCCCGCCACCGCGTTCGACCCCGACGCCGTCCTCCCCGACCAGCACTGGATCAGCCCCGCCCCGGACAGCCACACCCTCGGCGCCGACCCGGCCGACATCGTCACCCGCCGCGACACCGTCCGCCTGGCCTTCCTCGCGGCCCTGCAACACTTGCCACCCACACAGCGCGCGGCCCTGGTCCTGCGCGAGGTGCTCGCCTTCACCGCCGCCGAGACCGCCGACATCCTCGACACCACCCCCGCTGCGATCAACAGTGCCCTGCAACGCGCCCGCGCCACCCTGCGAACCACCCGCGACACTCCGACCGCGCTTGACCCCGACGCACCCCACGACCGTGACCTGCTCCAGCGCTACATCGCCGCGTTCGAAGCCCACGACATCACCGCACTCACCGCCGTTCTACACGAGGACGCGCGAGTGTCGATGCCGCCTTTCGGTTGGCGTCTGGACGGCGGCGCGTCCATCGCGGCCGTCATGACCACCTCCGACGCCTGTCGCGGCGACCGCGTTCTGCCGGTCACCTTCAACGGGGCAGCGGGCGCAGCGCAGTACCGGCTCGACGAGGATGGCGTAGCGCGCCCCTTCGCACTGGTCGCATTCGAAACACTCGACGGTCGGATTGCCCGGCTGATCACCTTCTTCGGCAGCGGCCCGAGATTCCCCGAATTCGGACTGCCGACCGTTCTGACCTGACCGATGAATTCCGGCGGCCGCGCACGTACCACTAGTGACACTGCCGATCGATCAAGGACAACTCATGCCCGACACCAGTATCCTCGACCACTCCGTCGCCGAACGTGCCCGCCTCGCCGACCTGCTCGCCGACCTGTCCGCCGACCAGTGGGGGACACCATCTCTGTGCGAGGGATGGGCGATCCGTGAAGTCGTCGCCCACATCACCGTCCCGTACCGCACCAGCGGGCCCCGGATGATGCTCGGCCTGGCCCGCGCCCGCTTCAACATCAACCGCTATTGCGACATCGCCGCCCGCGCCGACACCGCCCGCCTCAGCGACGCCGAACTACTCAACAGCCTGCGCGACAACATCGCCCACCCCTGGCGACCCCCTGGCGGCGGTACCGCGGGCGCCCTGTCCCACTACGTCATCCACGGCCTCGACATCACCGAACCTCTCGGCCTGCCCGCCGCCCCGACCGACCGAATCGCCACGGTGTTGGCCCACGTCGAGCCCAAGGGCCTGTCCTTCTTCGGCGTCGACCTCACCGGAATCCGACTGCAGGCCACCGACGCCGATTACACCATCGGCGAGGGAGCCCCGATTGCCTTGCCTGCCAAGGACATTCTGCTCACAATCACCGGACGACGCCTACTGCCGCAGTGAATGACACCATGGGGGTGGGATTCACGCTCCAAGTTGAGACAGTCTGCCGGCTGCGGCCATCACCGCGGCTCGGCGGACGCCTTCCGGACGAAGAACTCCTCGGGGGTCCGTGACGACCTAGGCGCTTCGGAAGCACAGGGTCAACTGTCACACGCAAACTGGCGACAACGGAGCGCCATTTCCTCGAACGGCGAACTGCCGGCCCTGACGCAAGAAAGGCCCTCGACCAGTTCGTGGAGGGGCAAGTAGTCCCGCGTTTGTAGTCAAAAAGTAGTGGATACGGGGAGATTCCCCGCACAACCGAAAAGCCCTCCACCTGCTTGCGCTGGTAGAGGGCTTTTTATGCTCCCCCATCTGGACTCGAACCAGAAACCTGCCGATTAACAGTCGGCTGCTCTGCCAATTGAGCTATAGGGGATTGCCCTGGGTGGTTACACTCAGGCGGTCTGCCTTGGCGGGCTGACCGAGATGAAACTTTAGCGCATCGTGTCGCGGGAACCCAAATCGGGGCGCTACCTGCGGACATGCGGCGTATAACGATGTGCTGTCGAACGGTGGCCGGATCGACAGGGGTGGGGCGGCTGGGGCAGGATGGACCCGCACACAGACGTGGGAGGAGCTCCAGGAGATGCTGCGGTTGATCATCGGCGTAGCGGCCGGTTATGTGCTTGGCACGAAGGCCGGTCGGGCGCGCTACGAACAGATCACTGCGGCCTCGCGAGCGGTCGCGGGTAGTCCGGTGACGAGGAAGCTGGTGTCGGTGAGCCGGCAGAAGCTGTCGGACAAGCTGAGCACCCAGCCGAAGCTGGAGCCGATGGAGCCGATCGACGAGCGCACCACGGTGCTGATCCCGCACAACCAGCTGCGCCGCTGAGCTCACCGGGCCGATGTCGGATCTGGTCGGCGACCCTGTCGGTGGACCAGGACCACTCAGTGATCACACCGCGAGTCAGCGGGTTGTGGCTGTGTTGTCGGCGGGTGTCATTGTGGGGGAGTCCCTCCACTAGGCTCGGCGAAACTACAGCTCAGACAAACCGATACACGGGGGAATGCTCATGACCGATCCGCACCTGAACGTTTTCGGCACCGCACCGGTGTCATTGTTCAGCGCCCAGAATCTCAGCGACGTAAGTACGGAACCTGCCGAGAAGGTCCCCGGCAACCGCCTGCCGACTTTCCTGGCCGCTGTCGAAGACCCAGACCCCACCTGACCGCTACGCCGCGTTCTCGCCCTCACCGCGAGCGTGAAGGGAAACTCGAACAGCGCGGTGGGGATCAGCCATCCAGGTCCTCGGCTGCCTGGAGCGCGCTGCGGTAGGTATACGGCTCATCGTCGATGTCTATGAGTCGTGGCTGCGCGGTGACGACATCGTCCACGTTCACCCGTATGGCGGCTCTGTCCGGCCATCAGCGTCCACCCGTCGTTCGCCGGGCCTGCCATCGGTTCTGAAGCTGGCACCCGAAGACCCTTTGGTTACCTCCACCGCCGACGGCTCGAAGCCTGCGCAGCAAAAAGTTACCGACTTCGACTGAAAGCGTCTGCCTAGCAGCATTATTCGCCGACGATCGGTCAGTGGCTCGATACGCGGCGGGTGCGATGTCGCATTCGGAGCACGTAGTACGGCACGCGAAATTGGGGTAGCCCGGTACTCGTGTCAGCTCACGCACATCCTCGTACGTTCGAAACAGCCTGAAAATCTGCGGCTGACGTTGGCGTTTGGGACATCGGAGCCGCTCGAGTATCGAGGAGCACGAATGTCTACCGCAATGACCACGCTGACTTCGCCCAAAGGTCAACCGCTGACTCTGGTCGGCGACGCGAAGTTCTCACCGAACTCGGTGTATCCCCGTATCGAACCGCCGTACGGCGACGAACTCGGCCCTGTCCTGGAGATGTCGGACTACGAGCTCGCCGAAGCATTGCGGCCGGTGATCTACAACGACGGCAAGGAGTACACGACCGAGGCGCCGACCACCACGTTCGTCGAGCTGCTTCGGGAGGAACGGGAACGCCGCACAGCGTCCTACACCGCGCTGTCGCGCTCCCGGTCCGAACAGCTCGATTCCTCGTCGCTGCACGCGTTGTCGGGAATCATCGGCTCGGACAACCGCGTCGTGCGCCGCGACAACACCGTGTATCCGATGAGCACGGTCGCCTATCTCGCGCTCCCGAGCGGGGGATATTCCGGGTCGGCGACGATGGTCGGGCCGTCGACCGCCGTGACTGCGGCGCACGTGGTGCACAACGGGACGAACTGGCTTCCGTTCGCCTCCGTCGCACCCGGTACCGATCGCCAGGACCCGACGCCGATGCCCTTCGGCAGCCATGGCGGGTACAACGTGACGGTCCCCGGCGGCTGGGTCAACAACGCGGGCGGCGACGCGCGGTTCGACTACGCCGTCATCGAATTCTCCGGATACGGCGACTTCCCCGGCCGTGCGTCGGGGTGGAAGGGGCTGTGGGTCGCGCCCGACAACGTGGTGAGCGGCAACCGGATGTACCTCTACGGCCATCCGAGTGACAAGGCCCAACCCCAGATCTGGGGCAACGAGGGCAACGGCATTCTCAACGGTCAGTACATCAACTTCTTCATGGATGCCTGGTACGGCGACAGCGGGTCGGGACTCTATGTGTACGACACCGACGGATGGCCCTATGTCGTGGGCGTGCTGCGCGGCGCCACCGGCGCGATCGGCGACAACAGCAAGCCCAACTTCGGGCGGCGGATGACTCGCGACGTCTACGACTTCATCGTCGCGTACTCGGCTTTGTAGGAAGGAATCATCATGTCCGACACCATTTCTGCCGAGCCGGTCGCCGGCGTCGCGTTCGAATCCGTCGTACCTGTCGAGAAGCCGCTGCAGACCGACCTGACGGTGATGCCCGAACTGCTCGAGGTCGATCTGTTGGTGCGTGCGGCGGAAGCGCGCACCAAGTTCAACGTCGACGGGTCCGGCATGACGGTCGCTGTCCTCGATACCGGGCTGCGCACCACCCACGTCGATTTCGCCGGGCGGGTTCGGGCGGGCCGGAACTTCACCTCCGACAACAACGGTTCGCCCACCGATCCGACCGACGGGCAGGGGCACGGAACCAACGTGGCGGGGATCATCTGCGCCGGCGGCGTGCACACCGGGATGGCGCCGCGCGCGAAGATCGTGCCCGTCAAGGTCCTCGGCAACTCCGGGGGCGGTAGTTTCTCGGCGATCCGCGACGCGCTGCGCTGGGTGCTGGCCAATCGAACATCGCTCGGTATCTCCGCGGTGTGTATGTCGCTCGGCGCTTCGGACAACAGCATCTCGGACGCGGATTTCGCGGGCGATGGCATCGGCGATGCGATGCAGAAGCTCACCGACGTCGGCGTCGCCTGCTGTGTGGCGGCGGGTAACGACTACTTCGGCCACAACAGTGGCCAAGGCATGAGTTACCCGGCGATCTTTCGTCAGACGATCAGTGTCGGTGCGGTCTACGACGCCGACGAAGGGTCGTTCAGCTACGGCTCCGGGGCGACCGCACTCTCGACGGCGCCGGACCGGATCACGCCGTTCTCCCAGCGTCTGCACGTGAGCGTGGGCGGTGACTGCGCGACCGATATCTTCGCGCCGGGCGCTCCGACGACCTCCTCCGGGATCCGCAACGACAGCGGCGAGTCGATCCAGCACGGCACCAGTCAGGCCACGCCCGTGGTCGCCGGCGTCGTGTTGCTGATTCAGCAATTCCATCTGCGGGTGGCCGGGACGATGCCGTCGGTCGCCGATGTTCGCAAATGGCTGCTGGCGGGTGCGGTGCCGATCGTGGACGGCGACGACGAGAACGACAATGTCGTCCATACCGGGCAGACGTTCAGCCGGATCAGCGCGTTCGGCGCGCTCACCGCCTGTGCGAAGGATGTGGCGCGGTCGGCGCTGGTCGAAGCGGGCATCGACCGTTCGCGGATGTAGTTGTCATGAACGCCGATCGTTCGGCCGAGCGCGGGGGCGACCCGCGCTCGGCGCGAGCGCATTCGGGCAAGATCGCGCGGCTGTTCCTCAGCCATTCGAGCCGCGACAGCCGCGAGGCGGTCGCGTTGCGGGCCTGGCTGATCGAGGCGGAGCCCGGTCTGGCAGGCGAGATCTTCCTCGATCTCGACCCGGGCACCGGGATTCCGGCCGGTGTCCGGTGGAAGGACGCATTGCGTCGGGCCGGCGACCGCTGCGAGGCGGTCATCTGTCTGCTGTCGGACAACTGGGACAGCTCTCATGAATGCAAGGTCGAATACCGCCACGCGGAGTCCATGAACAAGCCGATCTTCACCGTCCGCCTCGAACCGCTGACGGGGCGTGACATGACCAGTGAATGGCAGCGTTGCGACCTGTTCGGGGACGGACCGAAGACCGCGATCTCGGTGGGCGGGGAAACGGTCGAATTCCTGACCGAGGGGTTGCAGCGGCTCCGTTACGGCTTGCGGGCCGCGGGCATCGGCGCCGACACCTTCGCGTGGCCACCGCCCGGCGACCCGGGTCGCGCACCTTACCGAGGGTGGGAACCGTTCGAATCCGTGGATGCCGCAGTATATTTCGGCCGCGATGCGCAGATCGGGCGAGCGATGGACGCGGTGCGCGGCCTACGCGGCCTCGGTGGCGGCCACCTGTTCGTCGTCCTCGGTCCGTCCGGCGTCGGTAAGTCGTCGTTCGTGCGGGCCGGGTTGCTGCCTCGTCTGGCACGCGATGACCGACACTTCCTCACCATGGACATCGTGCGTCCGCACCGCAGGGCGCTCACCGGCGACGCCGGATTCGCGCGGTCGATCCATGCGTTGCGCGTCGGCGTCGGGCTGCGTCGACCCGGGCTCACCGAGATCGAGGACGGTGTCCGCGACATCGAACAGGTGCGGGCCTGGCTGATCGAAGCCCAGCAGGCCGCACGGGAGCGCGTTCTGGACTCCGACGAGGATCCGGTGCCGACGCTGATCCTGCCCATCGACCAGGCCGAGGAACTGTTCGGTCCCGAGGCAGGCGAGCAGGCAGGCGTGCTGCTCACGCTGCTCGGCGGCCTGCTCGACCGCGAGCGCGGGATCACGATGATCGCGGTCGCCACCATTCGCTCCGACCGGTACGAACCGCTGCAGACCGCGCCGATGCTGGCGTCGGTCGCGGTGCGGCCGTTCGACGATCTCAAACCGATGCCACAGGCCCAGTTCAAGGAGGTCATCGTCGGGCCGGTGCGGCGGGCGAGCGAAGCGGGCGCGGAGTTGTCGTTCGCCCCGGACCTGGTGGAACGGCTGCTCGACGACTGGTCGCGCGGCGCCGACACCCTGCCGTTGCTCTCGCTCACCCTCGCTCGGCTGTATCAGGACTACGGGGACGGGGAGATCACCCTCGCGCACTACGAATCCCTCGGCGGATTGCGGCGCGTGGTCCAGCGGGAGGTCGACGAACTGCTCGACGACGATCCCCAGGTCCGCGCCGAGCAGCTGGCGATCCTGCGACGGGCGTTCGTGCCGTGGCTGGCGACCATCAACTCCGGCAACGACCAGCCGATGCGCCGCCCCGCCCGCTGGTTCGATCTGCCGCCGGAGAGTCATCCGCTGCTCGAGGCGTTCGTCGCGCGCAGGTTGCTGGTCAAGGACGAGCGCGACGGGGCCGTTGTCGTCGAGGTCGCGTTGGAAAGCCTTCTGCGGCAATGGGATACGCTCGCCGACTGGCTGCGAGTGGAGGCTGCCGATCTCGAGGCGGCCGACAATCTCGAGCGGGCCGCGCAGGCGTGGGAGGAGAACGGGCGGCGCGAGGAATGGCTGCTGTCGGGGTCGCGACTCACCGATGCCGAATCACTCGCCGCCGCACCAGGATTTCGCGAGCGTCTCAACCCGGTGCGGAGTCTGCTGCTGGAATCGCGACAGGCCGAGGACGAGCGTATCGACGAGGAACGTCGGCACCGGGAGGATGAGCTGCGGGCGGCGCGGGATCGTCAGCAGGCGGCGGAAGCGTTGGCGGCCACGGAGAGTCGGGCGAAGGAGGACGCGCAGCGGAGCGCGCGGGCATTGCACCGGCGGTCGCGGATTCTGCGTGCTGCGCTGGCGTTGACCATGGTTGCCGCGCTGATCGCGGGTTTCCTGTGGGTGCGCGCCGATCGGGCGCAGGAACGCGCCGTCGCCGAGAGCCGTCGCGCGGCAGTGGTGGCGTTGGCGGCGAATTCGCAGCTCATGTTGTCGGGCAGGTGGCCGGGCAAGAGTGACGACATCCTGGGAATGCAGATGGCCATGGCCGCGTATCGAATCCCGACTGACAACAAGCAGGAGTTCGCTCTGCTCAACGCTGTTCATCAGCAAGGAAGACTTCACAAGATCGTCCACATGGACGGGGCCGATGTCAGCGACGTCGCCTACAGCCCGGACGGGAAGCGGATCGCGGCCACTCGTGGTACCGCGATTCAGCTTCTCGACGCGGCGACCTGGAAGCCGATCGGTGGGCTGATGGAAGGCCATGAAACCGAGGTGCTGCGCATTGCCTTCAGCACGGACGGCACCCGTCTGGTGTCCGCGGGTCGGGACGGAACGGTGCGGCTGTGGGACACCGGATCTCAGCAGCAGGTCGGTACGGAAATGCGCGGCCACGGTGGGACGGTCATAGGCGTCGGGTTCAGTCCGGACGGCCGCCGCATCGTCTCGGCGAGCTGGGACAAATCCGTTCTGCTCTGGGATGCCGACACGCACCAGCAGATCGGCGAGATGACCGGCAACAGTATGCCGGTGACGTCGGTGGCGTTCGGTGCGGGTGGGCTGATCGCCGCGGGCGACATCGGTGGCACTGTTCGTTTGTGGGACGCAGAGTCGGGACTGCCCTCGGGCGAACCGCTGATCGTCTACACCGACAGCGCGGTCAACAGTCTTGCCTTCGATCACGACGGTGACCGGCTGGTGGTGGCGGGATTCGATCTCCAACAGTGGGATACCAGGACCCACCGGCGGATCGGGGAGCCGATGCGCGGGCACACTGCCGCTGTCGAACGAGTGACCTACAGTCGCGACGACACCACGATTGCCTCGGCAAGCGATGACAAGACGATCCGGCTGTGGGATGCGACGACGGGCCAGCCCGTCGGAGCGCCGCTGGAGGGACACGAGCTCATGGTGTCCAGCGTCGCGCTGCACCCAGACTCGGGTCGAATCCTTTCCGGCAGCATGGATTCCACCGTCCGCGAGTGGGATATGGGTGGTGGGAGAACCATGCACCACGGCACGCGGGTGTTGGGCGCGGACGTGAGCTCGGACGGCAGGCATATCGTCTCCGGCGGTGCGGACGGCACCATTCGGCAATGGGATATCGCCACCGGTGCGCAGGTCGGTCCTTCGATCCGTGGCGAACAGGGCCACTTCGAGCTCGCGGGGTACACATCCGACGGCACACAGGTGGAGTCCGCCGAATTCAGCCCCAAGTCCCTGGCCTGGACCGATATCAAGTTCTGGGATGCCGCTTCGGGCGCCGCGATCGGGCCGCCGATCTCGCTGCCACCGAAGACGACAAACTTCGCCCACGATTCCGATCGGCGCAGGATGGTGATCGACGCCGACGGTGTTACCCGGATTCTGGATATGGCCGGTATGCGGCCGATCGGACCGGAGCTGCGCCACGACGACAGCTCCGTACAAGCGGTGTCGATCGATGCCGACGGACGGCACGTCGCCACCGGCGCGACCGACTATTCGGTGCGGCTGTGGGACGCGGACACGGGCCAACCGGTCGGCCGGCCGATGGCCGGGGATGCGTGGGTCAAGAGCATCAGCTTCAGCCCGGACGGTCGCCTACTCGCCGTCGGCTACGAAAACACAAGGATTCGCATCTGGAACGCCGAGACCGGCCAGGAAATCGACGAACCCATGGTGCAGGACGGACCGGCCAGCATGGTCCGATTCTCGCCGGACGGCCGCACACTGGTCACCGTCGGCACAGATAATGTGTTGCGGTTGTGGGATGTGGCGACCCACGACCAGGTCGGCCCGGCCGTCGTCGGCCACGGCGCCCTCGTCACCGCTGTCGACTTCACGCCCGACGGTTCTCGGATCATGTCGGCGAGTGTGGACGAGACCATCCGGATATGGCCCGTGCCGACCGCCTCGCCCGAGCAACTCTGCGCCAAACTGACGCACAACATGAGCCGAGAGATGTGGCGGACCTGGGTCTCTTCGGAGATCGACTACATCGAGCTGTGCGAGGGACTACCGATCGCCGGTGAGGAGGAGTAGCGGATGCTCACCGACGACGACCTTCTGAACACTCTCTGGCAGAGGCGAACTCGCTGGTCGAGCACCGCTACCCGGATGAAGCGCCGCTTGGACCGCGTGCGCCTCACAGTCTTGTTCCTCGGGAGTTGGGGCGCGATCGCCACGGCCTCGACCACCACCATCCTCCGCTCGGCGGGCACACCGACCCGCATCGTGGCGCTCTCGGGCGCGGTGGCGCTGGCGGTGGCGACGTTTCTCACCGCCCAGTACCTCACCGCGGAATCGACCCGCCGCTGGACCCGAGCGCGGGCCGTCTCCGAAGGCATCAAGCACCGAATTCTCACCTGCCGCGCCACCGGCGACGCGCAACAGTACGGCCGACTGCAGGCCGATATCGATGACATCGAGCAGTCGGCCGAGGACCTGCTGCCACTGCTCGTACCCAGCGGCGAAGCCGTCCAGGCGCCACCATCGATGCACCCCGATGAGTACGTCCGCGACCGGATAAGGGCCCAGATCGACGACTACTACCTACCCGCCGCCCGCTGCTACAGCACCCGCGCCACCCGGCTGCGCCGCGCCGCCATCGGCCTCGGCCTCGCTGCCACGATCGTCGCCGCGATCAACACCGGGGTCGGTGCGGAAGCGTCGGGGCGGATCGCTCCTTGGGTCGCGGTCATGACCACGATGAGCGGATCGTTGCTGGCCTACCTCGCGGGCAAGCGGTACGACTTCCTGGTGATGACCTACCTGGCCACCGCGGATCGGCTTCGACGGCGGCTCGATCGCTGGCGCACCGACGGATCACCCACCGACCAGGTCCGGTGGGCGGAGTTCGTCGCGGACTGCGAGAACACCATCGCGCTGGAGAACGCGAGCTGGATGGCGAAATGGGGCGAGCGCGCGGAGATCTGATGCCTTCATGGTTCTCCTAGTTCCGGTTCTACGGGCCGCTCGGGCCGTATTTCGATCGCAGCCGGGAACTCGGCGACATCGTCGCGGAGGCCGCGGGCACGCAGTGAACTCGCTCGCGTGATCGCTGAACCGGCGCAGGCGAATCCGACTTCCGGCAGTCGTGGGCCGCGGCGGATAGCCTGATCGCAGTCACGTGGGTGGTCGTGACGCGAAGGAGCGGTGATGGAGTTCGGGCCTGGGGCGATCCTCGCGGGGTATCGCATCGAGCGCAGGGTCGGCGGTGGGGGGATGGGGGCGGTGTATCTGGCCCAGCATCCGCGGCTGCCGCGCAAGGACGCGGTGAAGGTGCTCGACGCGCGGCTGGCGGTGGAGCCGACATTTCGGGCGCGATTCGAGCGTGAGGCCGATCTTGCTGCGCGGCTGCGGCATCCGAATGTCGTGCAGATCTACGATCGCGGGGTCGACGGTGACCGGCTGTGGATCGCGATGCAGTTCGTGGACGGGCTCGACGCGGCGCAATTGCTGCGGCACGGGTTGTCGGTGCTCACGCCGGAGCGGGCGGTTCGCATCGTCGCCGAGGCGGCCGCGGGGCTGGACTACGCGCACCGGCAGGGGCTGCTGCATCGCGATATCAAACCGGCGAACCTGCTGATCGCGCGTGCCGACGACGGCACCGACGAGGTACTGGTCACCGACTTCGGGATCGCGCGAAGTATGGGGGAGACAACCAGTCTCACCTCCGCGGGATCGGTGCTCGGCACGCTTGCCTACGCGGCACCCGAACAGCTGGAGGGGCATCCGCTCGATGTGCGCACCGATGTGTACGCCCTCGGCGGCACCCTCTACGAGCTGCTCACCGGGTTCGTTCCGTTCCAGCGGGAGAGTCCGGCCGCGATGATCAGCGCGCATCTGATCGAACCGCCGCCGCGCCCGTCGGCCGGTAATCCGGCGCTGCCGCAGGCCATGGACGCGGTGATCGCGCGGGCGATGGCGAAGAACCCGGACGACCGGTACGCCAGCTGCGGCGAGCTCGCCGACGCGGCGACCGCTGCCCTCACCGGCAAGCCGGTGGTGGGGGATACCGTTGTGCTGCAGCGAGAAACGCGACTCTCGCGTGCTTCCGGCGCATCGCTGACGAGGAAAGTCCTGCTCGGGGTGGGCGGCGCGGCGGTGGTGGCCGGGGTGACCGCGTTCGCTGTGCTCACCGCCGAGGATCGGGGCGGACCGGACGCGCCGATGACCTCGCCGGTCGCGCAGATCGGTGCGGTCCCGGGCAGTCCGAAGGCGGCGACGGTTCTGCGTCCCTGGCTCGACGATGTGCTCGCCGGGGATATGAGCGCGCTGATCCGCAAATGCTGGACCCAGTCACCCGCCGAGATCCCCGGGATGTACGGCGACGTCGAGCAGATCGTCGACGCTGTACGTCGGCCCGGCGTCCTCGGCCGGTTCGGACCGTATTGGGAGAACGACGCGCTCCACGTCAGCTTGCGTCCCAGCGAGTTGCGGTCCGTCTACGGCTGCCCGATCGTCAGCGACCGATCGGCGCCCAGGCTCACCGAGGAGCAAGCGCGCTATACCGCCGAGCGCTATCTGAGCCGGGTCGTCGGTTACCCCGTGAACCCCGCCGACATAGAACCGGACTACCCACTGCTGTGCGACGGCGCCCAGCCGGGCGACGCCCTGTCCGGGGTGCGGCGCTTCGAGGACAAGGCACTCACGATCCGTGGTTCCTCGGACTCGGTCGTGACCGTGAGCGCGCCGGTGACCAGTGCCGACGGTGTGACGTCAGCGGTCGACCTCACTCTCGACCATGCCGCCAACGGCTTCTGCGTGTCCAGCGTCGCCCGGGCAGGTTGAGCGTCAGGTGGCAGGCGCAGCTCATCCGAAAAGGGTGATCCGTCCGACTCGCCGACGCGGCTAGCGTGAGTAGACATCCACGCTGAATCCAGTCAGGAGTTGCCGTGCCGAAGTTGGAGATCAAGAGGAAATCCGAGCTCTCCCGCAAAGAGGTAGGCGAGCGGCTCATCACGATCGGCCGAGCTATCGCCCACGGTTCCGAAGTGGAATTCGAAACCGGTGGCGACTCGATCGAGATCGTTGTCGCCGACCGGGTTCGATGGGAATTAGAGATCGAAGTCGACGGCGACGAGACCGAGATCGAAATCGAGATCAAGTGGCGTGACGATCCCGCCACCGAACCGGCCCCCGCGGCACCGAAGTCGGCACCGAGGACGGCAACGAAGTCGGCGGCAACGAAGTCGACACCGGCCAAGCCCGCGCGCCGCACCAGGGCGCGCAAAACGACCGCCAAGTGATCGGCCTCCATGACCAACACCGACACGACCGGTAGCCACGCCCGACGCTGGTGGGCGCGGCTGGCATTCGTCTGCGCCGCCGCGGCGGCGGTGGTGCCCGTGCTCGCCGCGGGCGTCGTCGGCGCCGTGGCATTGCTCATCATCGGCGTCGGCGGTGTCGTGGTCGCGGTGGCGGCGCTCTACTCGTTCGTCACCCGGTTCGGAATACTGCGATGGATCGCCCTCGGCGTCGCCCTGCTCGCGCCGATCGTCGTCGTGGTCTCGTTCGTGCGCGCGAACCTGCTGTGGGTCGTTCTGGTCTCCGGCGTGCTCGCGCTGGTGACCGTCGTCGCCGCTCGCATCGCTCTGCGCGGCAGCGGCACGGACTCGACGATGCCCGAATACTCCGTTCCACCGGCACAGCGTCCGTTCCTGATCATGAATCCGCGCTCCGGTGGCGGCAAAGTGTCGAAATTCGACCTCGTGCGCAAAGCCGAAGAGTTGGGTGCCCGAGTCGCTCTCCTCGAAGGGCCCGAGGAAATCGACGTCACCGCACTGGCCCAACGGGCGGTCGCGGAGGGGGCCGATCTGCTCGGCGTCGCGGGCGGCGACGGGACCCAGGCGCTGGTCGCGGCGGTGGCCGTCGAACACGATCTGCCGTTCCTGGTGATCAGCGCCGGAACCCGCAACCACTTCGCCATGGACCTCGGACTCGATCGCGCCGATCCCACCCGGTCACTCGACGCGCTGCGTGACGGGGTGGAATTGCGCGTCGACCTCGGCATCGTCAACGGGCGTCCCTTCGTCAACAACGCCTCGTTCGGGGTGTACGCGGAAATCGTGCGCAGTCCGGCCTACCGAGATGACAAGACCGCGACGGTGCTGGCACTGCTGCCCGATCTGCTCAACGGGCACAGCGGCCCGAGACTTCTCGCCCGGATCGGTGAGATCACGGTGGACGGACCGCAGGCGATTCTGGTGAGCAACAACCCGTACGGCAGCAACGATCTGGCGGGACTGAGCCGTCGTGTCCGCCTCGATCGTGGTGTGCTCGGCGCGGTCACGCTGTCGGTCACCAGCACCAGGGACGCGGTCGGCCTGCTGCGCCGTACCCGGCTTCGTGGCCTGGCGCAGGCAACGGCGATCGAGCTGACCGTCGACGCCGACGCCCCCGAGATTCCGGCGGGCATCGACGGCGAATCCTTGCTCCTCGACACTCCGGTACGGTGCACCATCCGGCCGGGGGCGTTGCGCGTGCGAGTACCCAGGGACAGGCCGGGAGTGCGCCCCGCCAGCGCGGCCTTCGACTGGGCCCGACTGTGGCGAACGGCTCGCTCCTCGTCATAGCTCGGCCGCCTTGTCGTCGAGCAGAGCCAATCGTCTGTCGAGCTGTTCGGTGTGCTCGGCCAGGGCCCGCTCGCGTACTCGCCGTAGCGCGTCGCGCAGACCGGTGACGACCATCGGCGAGCTGATGACGAACGCGATATCGTCGACGCTCGTTCGCAGGAATTCCTCCCATCCGGGCAGTCGAACGACGAGTCTTTCGACGCCGGCGTGGTCGGTGTGGCGCAGCGGTTCCAGACGTCTCGCGGCCACCCAGCCGAGCAGATCTTCCAATTCGTCGAAGGCCTGTACGGCAGTGGCCGGGTCGTTCACCGCCGGGGACAACGCGCGGAGCGCGATATCGGACAGCAGTCGAAACGCGAGGAGCGGATCCTGGTCGAAGGTTCGTTCGTCGCCGACGACGAGCGCGCGGAGCACCGTCGCGGCGGACAGTTCGCCGCCGTGCACGTCCGCTACCGGACTGCCGTGATGCAGTGTGGCGCCGGGAATCGCCCGCAGGACGATGACCGCGTTCGCGGCCGTAGCGGCATCGATCAGCCGGGTCACCTCGACCCGTTGCAGCACCACGGGAGGTCGCTGCCAGACGATCGTCGTCGGCGACGGCGGCAAGGGCCGCGATTCGCGGTCGTGTCCGGTGTACACGGCGTCGAGCACGATGCGCCCGCGGTCGGCGATCGTGCCGAGCACGGGCGCCAATTGAATAGCGGAGAAGGCTCGCAACTGCAGTGTCCGCAACTGCTCGATCAGCACGAGCAACAGCAGCATCGCCAGTATCGGTACGAATACCGATACCTCGGGATTTCTGCCGACGGTGATGGCGGCGGTCACACAGAAGGCGACCAATCCGAGGGCGAAGCCGAAGGTCCGCCAGACGATCGGGTCGTCGCGGAACATCATCAACCGGGGTGTGAAAGTGGTGGCCACCCACTGCACCACCAGGAAAAGCATGGAGAAGATGAGGGCGACCGCGCCGAGCAGGCCGATTCCGATCGAGAGCAGCGCGCCCGCCACCTGGGCGCTGGGCGCGCGCGGTCCCGAATCGATTCTCGGGACGACCAGTCCTATCCCGAGCCCCACGAGCATGAAGGCCAGCTGGGACAGACCGGCTCGCAGGCGACGGGTGCGGACTATCCTGGCGCGCACTCTCAGCTCCTGTCGGCACACGAGGACACTGCGGACCCTGCGATGGTCACACGTCGGCATCGGGATCGACTCACCCGAAACGGATGACTCCCTGCGCGCTGTTGTGGCTACAGTGGCTCGGTGCGACGGTGGCGGGGTGAGAGCGGGTCGGGTCGACCCACCTCAGGGGTAACCCCTGGGAGCGTCTTGTCAGTTGGGCTCAGCGTCCGGAGCAAGGGCGCACGCTTCGCGTGCCTCGCAGCACCGCGGACGAAGGATTCTGGTCGCCCCGCCACCGTCGCATGCCGATGAGCCGGGCGATCGAGCGCGAGCTGGCTGTGCGGCTGGCGCGCTCGTTCGAGCTGCTCGACGACGACTGGGGTCTGTCGCCGCTGGCCGAGGCATTCGCCGACGTGATCGAGCCGGGTCCGGCACAGGAGATCGCGGGACGGGTGATCGACCTCATCCCGGTCGAGCCGGTCGATCCGGTGAACACGCTGCGCCGGGTACTGGTCGACCTGCCGAAGCTGCCGACGACCATCGTCGCTCTCGATCCCGTAGTGGTGCCGATGCGATTCGGCGCGGTCGAGATCCCGGATCTCGCCGCGCTGGCCCTGCTGCTGAATGTGACGCCGGCCGAGCTCGACTGGTTCGCCGATCGGGGTGGCTGGTTGCGGCGCGCGTCGCAGCCGTTGTCGCACTACCGGTATCGGCGATTGCCGAAGTCCACCGGGCTGCGATTGGTCGAGGCGCCGAAGGTGCGATTGCGCGAGATCCAGCGACGGATCCTGCATCGGGTTCTCGCGGGCATTCCCGTCGACCCCGCGTGCCACGGCTTCGAGAAGGGCTGCAACGCCGCGACTTTCGCCGCTCCACATGCGGGAGCCGCGGTGGTGATCAGACAGGATCTCCGCGACTTCTTTCCGGCGATCGCGGTAGCGCGGGTGCGCGCGGTGTTCGCGTCTTGCGGCTATTCCACCGTGGTTTCCCGCGTCCTCGCCGAGCTGTGCACCACCGCGTCACCGGTGGCCGAACTGCGAGGACTCGACTATTCCCAGCGCACCTTGCTCGGTGTCCGCCACCTACCGCAGGGCGCGCCGACCTCGCCCCGCCTGGCCAACCTCGTCGCACGCGGCCTCGACCGCCGCCTGACCGGCTACGCGAACCGCCACGGCCTGACCTACACCCGCTACGCCGACGACCTCGCCCTCTCGGGCGACGCCGACCTCGACACCGCCCGGCTGATCTGGGCGGTGACCCGAATCGCCGGCGACGAGGGCTTCACCGTGCACACCGGCAAGACCCTGATCCGTCGCGCCCACCAGCGACAGGTGCTGGCCGGTCTGGTCGTCAACGACCGTCCGGCCGCACCCCGCGACCGCTACGACGCGGTCCGCGCCCTCCTGCACAACTGTCTGCGCACGGGCGCATCCGCGCAGAACCGCAACGAACACAACGACTTTCGTGCTCACGTGTACGGCTTGATCTCCTGGATCGGTGAGACGAGCCCGCACCGCCGCGACAAACTCCTCGCCATGGCCGAGCGAGTCGACTGGACCGGCTGAGCGGCACCGGACCTAGTGGTCGACGAGATCGGGCGCGGAAATCCGGGCGAGTTCTTCGGCGAGGGCGGTGACGGTCTCGCGGATCTGGTCGTCGGTGTGGCAGGCCGTGACGAAGAAGCGGAGTCGGGCCAGGTCTTCCGGGACGGCCGGATAGATGATCGGGTTGACGTTGATCCCGCGCCGTAGCAACGCCGTGGACAGTTTCAGCGTCCGCATCGAGTCGCCGACAATGCACGGGATGATCGGGGTATCGCGGCTGTCGCCGGTATCGATATCCGCCTCGCGGGCAAGGCGCAGAAAGAGTTCGGAGTTGCGTCGCAGGCGGTCGAGCGGCTCGCGGTCGGCACGCAGTAGGCGCATCGCTGCCAGGGACGCGGCGGCGTTCATCGGCGTCATTCCGACGCTGTACACGAAGCCGGGGGTGGTGTACTTCAGGAACCGGACCAGGTCCGCGCTGCCCGCCACATAGCCGCCGCAGCCCGCGAGCGCTTTCGACATCGTGCCGGACCACAGTTCGACGTCGCGGCGGTCGACATCGAAGTATTCGCCGATGCCGCCGCCGGTCTCGCCGAGCACTCCGACGCTGTGTGCTTCGTCGATCATCAGCAGCGCGCGGTGCTTCTTCTTGATCTCGATGATCGCGGGCAGATCGGGAATGTCGCCGTCCTGGCTGTAGACGCCCTCGATGAGAATCAGCACCCGGCGGTATTGGTGACGGATCTCGGTCAGCAACGCGTCTAGCGCGGCGTGATCGTTGTGGGGGAACGGTCTGCGGGTCGCGCCGGACAGTTGGCAGCCCTGCAAGATGCTGTCGTGGGCCAGGCTGTCGTGGATCACCAGGTCTTGTGGTCCGACGAGGTGGCCGATGATCGTCACGTTCGTCGAATGGCCGCCGACCAGCGCGATCGCGTCCTCGGTACCGAGCAGGGCGGCCAGTTCGGCCTCGAGTTCGCGATGGATCGGCTTCTCACCGGAGAGCAGGCGGCTGGCCGAGACAGAGCTGCCATAGCGAGCCACTGCGTCTTGGACGGCGGCGACGACCGCGGGATGGCCCGACATGCCCAGATAGTTGTAACTGGCGAAGTTGACCACCCGGCTGCCGTCGATGAACGAGGTGTCCCTGGTGACGCCGTCGTTGATCAGGAAGTACGGGTTGGACAGGCCGAGCGCTTCGGCGCCCGCGAGCCGGTCGGCGATGGCTCGCACCTCGGCGAAGTCGGAGATCAGATATTCGGGTTCGACGGTGGTCGGCCTGGCTTCGGCTGCGGGGGAGACGGTTTCGGGCGAGTAGGTGAGCGGGGCGGCAGGGATGTTCGTCTCGGCGGGCGAATCGGTGAGTTGCCCGGTGAAGTGGGCGATGACGTCGCCCAGGGTCGTTTCCCCCGTGATGAGGGTCGGGTCGATGGTCGTGCCGGGGAGTTTGCGGGCCAGACCGGCGAACAGGTCGGTGAGCATGAGCGAGTCGAAACCCAGTCCGTCACCGAGTGTTCGGGCGTCGTGCAGCCGGTCGGCGGGAAACCCGCTCACCCTGGCCAGTTCCGCGCGGACGATCCCCGCGACCGCGTCCGGCGCGAGAGCACCGCGCGCGGTGCCGATGTCGAGATCCCGGCCACGTGCCTCGGCGGGAGTTGCCAGCAGGCTTGCCAGCACGGCGTTCTGTTCACGGAAGAGCGCGATCAGTGGATCGATCATGGTTGCCTCGTTCTGTGCCTGTGCCGGTAGGGATTTCGGATCGAATGCCGAGGCGCCGACCTCGCTGACAGCGGGCGGTTCCACCCAGAATCGGTGCGCGACGGAGAACTCGTACACCGGCAGGCGCCGACGGACACGTTGCCCGGGTTCGTAGAGTTCGTTCCATTCGGGGTCGAGACCGTCGCAGTAGAGCGCGGCCACGGTGGCGGCGAGTTCGTCGCCGGTCGCGCTCGGGCCGGGACTCGGGGACAGGTAGCGCGCGCCGAGCTCGGGATCGATCCTGCGCACCGACGCGGCGAGGATCCGACGCGGTCCGATCTCGACGACATGGGTCGGGTCCGTGCCGAGCGCGGCGTGGGCGGCATCGCCGAAAAGGACGGTGGCACGGACGTGTTCGGTCCAGTACTTGGCATCCATCACCTCGTCGGGGTCGAGAGGTCGGCCGTACACGGTCGAGTAGATCGGCAGGGCGGCGGTGCGGTAGGCGCAGGTACTGGCGACGGCTTCGAACTCGGCCAGCATCGGCGCCATCAGCGGACTGTGGAACGCGTGGGACACGGTGAGCGGCTTCGCGATCACCGATCGCGCGCGCAGCGCCGAACCGATCCGGGACAGCGCCTCGGCCTCGCCGGAGAGGACTAGATCCTCCGGGCCGTTGACGGCGGCAAGCACCACAGCGGGTTCGGCGGCGAGCAGATCGGCGATCCGCTCGGTGGTGGCGCGGACGGCCAGCATCGCGCCGCCCGCAGGCAGACGTTGCATCAGCCGACCACGCGCGGTGACCAGTTTGCAGGCGTCGTCGAGATCGAACACGCCCGCGACGGCGGCGGCCGCGAATTCGCCGATGCTGTGCCCGATCAGCCAGGCGGGCCGGATGCCCAGGTCGGCGAGGGTCTTGGCGACGGCGTATTCCATGGCGAAGATCGCCGGTTGGGCGAGCGCGGTGGGGTCGACGTCGGCGTGCTCGTCGAGCAGCAGCTCTCGGATGGAGCGGCCGAGATAGGGGGCTATCGCGGCATCGACCAGGTCGAGCGCCTGCCGGAACCCGCGGCTCGCCGCGTGCAGGGTGCGCCCCATGCCGGGGAATTGCGACCCCTGACCGGTGAACATCCAGCCGATGCGCGCCGGTCGCGCCACACCGGACAGCGGACCGTTGCTCAGCTGTGCGATCGCCTCGTCGCGATCGTGGGCGACGACGGCGAGCCGGTGGCGGCCCGACGACTTCACCTGATTACTCGTCCAGCAGAGCTGATCGAAGTGGTTGTGCCGCAGTGACTTCAACTCTTCGGACATTCGAAGCGCGTTGCGTCGCAGGCCGTCTTCGCTGTCCGACGAGAGCGTGAGCACCCCCGCCCCGGCTGTCGCGGGATGCTCGGTGGTGCGGGCGCTCGCCAGCACCATGTGCACGTTCGTGCCGCCGAGGCCGAAGCTGCTCACACCGCCGTGCGCGGGGCCGTCCAGGGGCATGGGGTCGGCGAGTAGACGCAAGCCCTGCTGTGTCATCTGTAGCCGCGGATTCTCCTGGTCGGCGAACCTCGACGGCGGGACCACGCCGTGATGCAGGCTGAGGACAGCCTTGATGAGTCCGGCGACACCGGCCGCCCCCTCGGTGTGGCCGAGGTTGCCCTTGATGGATCCGATTCCGCAGGGCCGCGCCCGGTTGCTCGCGTGCAGCTTGCCGAGCGCCTTGACCTCGATCATGTCGCCGAGAACTGTTCCGGTGCCGTGCGCCTCGATGAAGTCGATGTCCTCGGGCTGGACGCCCGCCCGCTGATACGCCTCGCCGATCACCTTCTGCTGGGCCCACCGATTCGGTGCGGTGATGCCGTTGCTGCGCCCGTCGGAATTGACCGCGCTGCCTTTGATCACCGCGTAGATCGGCAGCCCCGCGGCCTCGGCATCGGCCAGGCGGCGCAGGACGAGGACCGCCACGCCTTCCCCGCGCACGATCCCGTCGGCGTTGCCGCTGAACGGTTTACACCGCGCGTCCGGGGCCGATAGACCTGCCTGGGTATAGAACACGCCGACCGCCGGGGTCAGCACGAGATTGACGCCACCGGCGACGGCTTGGTCGCAATCGCCCGCCGCCAGGGCATTACACGCGAGATGAACCGCGACCAGTGACGAGGAGCATGCCGTGTCGACGGCGATACTCGGCCCCGCGAGGTCGAACTGATACGACAGCCGGTTCGCGGTCATGAAATATCCGTTGCCGGATCCGTGCTGCGGCGTGATCGCGGCGTAGTCGCTCATCTGCAGGTTGGCCCATTCGTTGGCCATCACCCCGACGTAGACCCCGGTCCGCGAGCCGGATTGCGCGCGGGGGTCGAGCGTGGCGTCCTCGAAGGCTCGCCAGGTGGCCTGCAGGAGCAGGCGTTGTTGCGGGTCCATCGACTCGGCTTCGTGGGCGGTGATGCCGAAGAATTCCGCGTCGAAGGCGTCGGCGTCGTCGATGAATCCGCCGCTGCGGGTGTTGATGGTGCCGGGCGCGCCCGCCGGGTCGTGGAAGTCGTCGGCGTTCCAGCGGCTCGAGGGGACTTCGGAGATCGCGTCGCGGCCGTCGATCAGCAACTGCCACAACTGCGCCGGGTCGGCGGCGTGGGGGAAGCGGCAGTCGAGGCCGACGACAGCGATGTCGGTCATGCCGCGACGGCGATTTCGGCGGTGAGGTAGGTGGCGATGGCCGCGATGGTGGGGTATTCGAAGACCAGGGTCGGGTCGATGTCGAGCATCCAGCGGTCCTCGATCTCACCGCACAGGGCCACCGCCGACACCGAATCCATGCCGAGTTCGGCGAGCGGGATCGTGGGATCCACCTGGTGCGGTGCGCGTTCGGTGTAGTCCGCGACGCGGTCGATGAGCCAGTCCTGGACGGTCGTGGCGTGGGTGTCGATGGTGCTGAACATATTTCGGCTCCTCAGCGGGTTGCGGTCGATGATCGGCTCAGGGCCGGTTCGAGATCTTCGTGCAGGACGGTCGAGAGGCTGTCGTCGAGGAAGGCTTCGCGCATCGAGGCCCGTTGGACCTTGCCGCTGGTGGTGCGGTGCACGGAGCGGCTTTCGATGAGGACGACGCTCGGCGCGGGGACGTCGAACCCGCGGGCGACCGCGATCTTGATCGTCGAGGTCAGCTCGGCGAGGGTGGTATCGCGCAGCAGCGCTGTCTTGACGCCCTGCACGACGACGAGTCGTTCCCGGCCACCGGCCTCGATGGAGACGGCGACGCCGGTGGTCAGCGCGGGGTGCAGCTGCTCCACCACTTCCTCGACATCCTGGGGGTAGAGGTTTCGGCCGTTGATGATCATCAGGTCCTTGAGCCGCCCGGTGACGAACAGCTCGCCATCACGCAGCATTCCGAGATCGCCGGTACGCAGGAACGGTCCTTCCTCGCCGAGATGCGCGTCGAAGGTGTGCCGGGTCTCCTCGGGCCGGTTCCAGTAGCCGGCGGCGACGCTGTCGCCCTGGATCCAGATCTCGCCGACGGTGTCGTCGACGGCCTGCTGCCCGGTATGCGGGTCGACGATGCGGACGGTGAGACCGCGCGCCGGTTGTCCGCAACCGACCAGCACGCTGTCGGTCCCATCGGTGACGACAGCCTGTGCGTCGATCGGTCCCGCGGTGACGAGCAGCGTGGCCTCGGCCAGACCGTAGGCGGGCAGCAGCGCGGTCGGGCGCCACCCCGCGCTCGCGAATCGTTCGCGCACCGCGGCGACGGTCCGTTCCCGGACCGGTTCGGCGCCGCACAACGCCACCTCGAGGGTGGACAGGTCGAGGGTGGCCAATTGCTCGTCGGTGACTCGCTTGGCGATCAGTTCGTAGGCGAAGTTCGGGGCGGCGGTGCAGGTCGCGCGGTACTTGTCGATCGCCTGCAGCCAGCGCACGGGGCGCTTGAGGAAGGTGGTGGGCGACATGAACACCAGATTCGCGCCGGCGTAGATCGAGGCGAGCAGCGATCCGATCAGGCCCATGTCGTGAAATTGCGGGATCCAGGTGACGCCGGTCGAGGCGTCGTCGATCCCGATCGAGGAGCAGATCGCGGCTTCGTTGTGCAGCAGGTTGCCGTGGGTGACGACGACGCCCTTCGGCGTGCCGGTCGAGCCGGAGGTGTACTGCAGGAACGCGATGGTCCCGGTGTCGATATCGGGCATCTGCCACGCGTCGGGGTCGCCGTATTCTTCGTCGGTCGCCGCGACGACGGCGGTGGTCGCCGCCGCGACCATCGGCTGGAAGTTGGCGGTGGTGAGAACCAAGCGGGCGCCTGCGTCGGCGACGATGCCCGCGACGCGTCGGGTGCTGCGCTCGTCGTGCGGCAGGGGGGCGGGCACCGCGATGACGCCCGCGTAGAGGCAGCCGAGGAAGGCCCGCAGGAAGGCCATACCGTCGAGGTAGAGCAGGACGACGGGTTCCGACGATTCCGGGCGGGCGGCCAACCACGCGGCCACAGCCCGGGCGTCGCGATCGAGGTCGCGGAAGGTGGCGGTCTCCTCGACGAGCTCGCGACCCGCCTCACGGAGGTAGGTGTAGGAGCGGGTCTCTCCGTAGGCGAGAACTTGCTGCCTGACGTGGTGCACGTAACTGGGCTGCATGTCGCCATTCCTTCACAGGGGAGAAAGTCATAGGGGTTGACTATGACTATCCGCTCTCTGTGGCGATGGGGATAGTGCCCGCAGGTATCACCCAGCGAACCCAGGGGTGGCCTCCGTCCACCCCTGGGTGTGGCAGCCGAACCCGCGCCTCACACCACGACGACCCGCCGTCCACGGGAGTGGCCGGCCTGGCTGTCGACGTGCGCCGCGGCCGCCTCGGACAGGGGGTACGACTTCTCGACCGGGATGCGCAACTTTCCCTGCGCGATGAGGGCGGCGGCCTCGACGAGTGCGTCCGGCACACTCCTCGCGACCCCGGAGAATCTGACCCCGAGCTTCGGCGCATCGAGATCGGCGATGGAGACAACCGCCTGTGGGCCCCCGGTCAGCTCGACCAGCCCGCCGATCACCCCGAGCCCGCCAGATCGAAGGCCGCGTCGACAGGGCCGAGCTGCCGCACCCGCTCGACCCAGCCTTCGCCGGACCGCCACGGCGAGGGCGACGATCGCGCGATTCGTGATCGACGCCTTCTCGGTGGCCAGGGAGGTCACTCGCGTCGGTGTTGCCTCTAGTTCCCAGGGCTCGGCCGCTGTGGAACAAGCCGACCGTGGGCGTACACGCCCACGGTCGGCCCGATGGTGGCTGTTACCCGACGGCGGCCGGGGCGAACGTCGAGCGTTCGAAGCGGCCTGCCGGGGCGAACTTAGCCAGCAGCTCGCCCGCGTCGGCCCCGGTCACCTCGGTGATGTAGGCGGCGGCGTCGGCGGGGGAGTCGATGGGCAGGAACGGCTGTGGACGGTGCAGCAGGCCGACCAGGGCCGAGGCGAACTTCGGGTCGACGGCGGCGGTGGCGAAGAACTGGCCGCCGATGTCGCCGAATTCGGGGTCGCTGAGGAACAGCCGGGTGACCTTGGCGGCGGCGTCGCTGCGGGCGGCGAGGAACGCGGCGTACTGGTCGGTGATCCACTGCTCGTCGAACGGTCCGTCGTGCACGGCGGCGGCCGCGACCAGGCGCTGGGCTTGGATCAGCCCGCTCTGCGCGCCCTGGCCCGCGACCGGGTCGTAGGCGACCGCGGTGTCACCGAGGGCGGCGACCAGATGGCCGCCCGCCGTGCGTCCCACCCCGGCCCGCACGACCGGTCGGACCGCGCCCTTGAGCCAGGAGTGCGGGTCTTCGGGGATCACCTGGGTGGCCTGCACCTCCGGCAGGTCCCAGTCGATGTAGTCGCGGTAGAGGTCCTTCACGATCTGCAGCGCCGATTCGGCGGAATCGGCGGCGGCGAAACGGGTTTCCCAATCGCTGCCGGGTCGGGCCCAGCCCAGGAACGCCCAGCTCGGGCCCGCGTCCTTGTGCAGGTACGGCCCCCACCACGCCTCGCCTTGTTCGGCGAGAATGGAGAACAGGCTGTGGGCGCCGCCCGCCGGGCTGCGGTGCGCGAACACCCCGGAGTCGAAGCCGAGGCCGGTCACGGTGACCGTGAGCAGCGAGCGCTGCGGCTTGTCGTAGACAGTGCGCTCTTCGTCGATCGGGAACAGATCGGCCAGTCCGCCGCGGCCGGTGGCGACGAGGGTGAGCTCGTTGGCGGCGGCGATCGCGTCGAGGGATTCGACGGTGACTGGTTCGACGACGAAGTTTCCGCCACGTTCGATGAACGTGGTGAGGCGTTCATCGGCCTTGAGGCGGGTGTCGACGGCGACGCCGACGTAACCGTCGAAGGTGCCGTCGAAGGCGATCAGTTCGGCGTTCTCCGGTCCGGCGATGCGCACGCTGAGCCCGGTGTGGCGGGGTGCGCGGCCGGTGTAGCTGTCGAGTCCGAGCGCGGCCTCGGCCTGCTGGGTCTCGCCGAATTCCAGGGCGGTGCCGGTGGCGGGCACGTCGTTACGGAGGGAGCGTTGATCTCGGTCGCTGTAGAGGGTGACGGTGAAACCGGCGTCGAGAAGTCCTAGCGCCGCAGTGACGCCGGCTTGGCCGGCGCCGATTACCGCGGCCGAACGAATGGAGCGGGAAACGGGTGTCTGCGATGTCATACCGGAATGGTGCGCTTACGTTCGCTCGATGATGAGTGTTGCAATCAGCGGGAATCGATCCGAATATTCAGTGCATCAACGTATTCGGACAATTGACCGGCGCGCGCCGATCGCGCCGGGACGGTCGGTCCCGGCGCTGATCATCGGCGGCGACGGCAGGCTAGCCGGCGGGTGCCTCCACGGATTCGGGTCGCGACTCCGAGTGCGGCAGCACGGTGGACCGGGGGCCGCCCAGACGATATTCGGCGCCGCGATGTTCGGGCGGGAGCCGATCACCGGCCCCGAACAGGGCGTTGCGCAAGGTGCCCGGCTCGTAGTCGGTGCGGTAGACCCCACGTTTGGTCAACACCGGAACAACGTGGCGCACAATGTCTTCGAATGTTCCCGGCGTGATCGCGTAGGCGAGGTTGAACCCGTCGAGGTCGGTGTCGGCGACCCATTCCTGCAGCAGGTCGGCGACCGTCTCGCCGGATCCGGTGAACACCGGACCCATCCCGCCGATGCCCGCCCAGCGCCCGATATCGCGCACCGTCCACTCGCGGCCGTCGTCGTCGAATTCCTGGAACGCCGCGACCGCCGACTGGATGGCGTTGCTCCGCACGTCGCCGATCGGGTCGTCGAGGTCGTAGCGCGACAGGTCGATTCCCATCCAGCCGGACATGAACACGAGCCCGCCTTCGATGCTCGCGTAGGACAGGTACTCCTCGCGTTTGGCCCGCGCCGCCTCGTCCGTCTCGTCGGTGATAATGGTGGCCAACGCGTAGATCCTGGCCGCGTACCGGTCACGCCCCGCCGCCTCGAGCGCGTCGCGCACGCGTGAAACGGTCTGCGCCAGCACTCGTTTCGACGGACCTGCGATGAAGATCGCCTCGGCGTTCTCGGCCGCGAATCGGACACCGCGCGGTGAGGCGCCCGCCTGATAGATCACCGGCGTCCGTTGCGGTGACGGTTCGGAGACGTGGATCCCCGGCACCGTGTAGTGCTTGCCGTAGTGGCCGATGTGGTGCACCTTCGCCGGATCGGTGTAGATGCCGCGTTCGGCATCGCGCACCACCGCGTCGTCCTCCCACGAACCCTCCCAGAGCTTGTAGAGCACCTCGAGGTATTCGTCGGCCTGGTTGTAGCGTTCGTCGTGGTCGAGTTGATCGTCGGCGCCGAAATTCCTTGCCGCGGAGGGTAGATACCCGGTCACGACATTCCAGCCGAGCCTGCCGTTGGTCAGGTGATCGAGGGTGGACAGGCGACGGGCGAACGGAAACGGATGCTCGAATCCGGTACCGGTGGTGATCCCGAAACCGAGGTGCTCGGTCACCGCCGCCATCGCCGACACCAGCAGCAGCGGATCGGAGACGGGTGTCTGCGCGCCCTGGCGCAGTGCGGCGATGTCGTTGCCGCCGTAGACGTCATAGGTGCCGAGGACGTCGGCGATGAAGATCCCGTCGAAGCGCCCACGCTCCAGGAGTTTCGCCAGCTCGGTCCAGTAGCCGATGTCGGTGTAGCGGTGCGACTGGTCCGCCGGATGTCGCCACAGCCCCGGCGACTGGTGGGCGACGCAGTTCATGTCGAAGGCGTTGAACCGGATCGGCCTGCTCATCGCGATGCGGCCTCGGGACGCGCCGCGCTCGAATCCTCCGGATTCGCGGAAGCCGGTGTGCCGGTGTTCCGCTCGCCCGCGCTCCAGCCGAACGGCAGCTCGGTGCCGTTGAGCAGGTAGTCGCCGACCGCACGCGCTTTGAAGATGGCGGGATTGTGGACCGAGATGGTGCGGGCGTTACGCCAATGCCGATCCAGGCGCAGCTGTTCGGACACGATCGAGGCCCCGCCGAGTTCGAACAACTGGGTGGTGGCGGCGAGCACGATGTCGATCACCCCGAGTTGTGCCTGCGCGGCGGCCAATTCGGCGGCCACGAGATCCTGTTCGTCTTTCGCTCCGGCGTCGAGTACCCGGTCGAGCACATCTGCCACCGCGAGCACCGTCGCGCGCGCGGTGAACGCCGCGGCCGACAGCTTGCCGATCACCTGCTGGACGAGCGGGTCTTCGCGCGGGAGATCGGCGGAGCCGTGGGTGTAGGTGCGGGTGCGCGCGCTCACCCATTCCCTGGCATCGCGTTCGGCGCGCGCGGCGATCCCCGCGAGCACCGCGAGCTGTACCAGTTGCAGGTAGGCGGTGCCGTAGGTGGGGCCCGCGACACCGTAACCGGGGCCGAGGACACGGTCTTCGGCAACAACGACATCGGTGAACTCGGTGGTGCCGCTCGCGGTGAGCCGCTGCCCGAAACCGTCCCAGTCATCGTGTTGCACCACCCCCTCGGCATTCGCGTCGACCAGCACGCCGAGCCGCTCACCGTCACGGTCGGCCGCGACGAGGATGTGATCGGCGAACAGCGATCCGGTGCTGTAGTACTTCACGCCGTTGAGCAGCAGTCGGTCACCGTCGCGGGTCAACCGGGTGCGATACCGGTCGACCGCGCCGACCCCCGGCTCGGTGATCGCGTTGCCGACGAGAGTGCCCGCCGCGACCGCCCGCAACCACCGCTCCCGCTCCGGCCCCGCCTCCGCCAGGATCTGATCCTCGACGAACGACCAGTGCACCCGCAGTGCCTGCGGCAGATTCGACTCGGCCGCGGCCAGGTCGATGAGCAGCCGGAACAGCTGTCGCACGCTGGCGCCGTACCCGCCGAACTCGACCGGCACCCGCAACGCCCCGAATCTGGCTTCCTTCAGCCAGCCCACCTCGTCGAACGGCAACCGCCGGTCGACCTCCCGCTCGACCGCGCCCGTGGCGATCCGGTCGAAGATCGGGGCGAAGACGGCGTCCAGCTCGGAATCGGTGGTCGATGGCGCGGCGGTGGAAGTCATCCACCCACGATCGCGCAGGGCGATGCCGGATTCACGGGTTGCGCGCAGCGCGATCTCAACGGCCGCCGCCGACGACGGCCGCGACCGCGCCCGCGCTTATGGCGAGCAACGATCGGGCGGCGTCCGGTCAGTGTCCTCGGGCGATCCACTCCGCGAGCGCGGGCCGCTCCGTGCCGATGGTGGTGGTGTCGCCGTGGCCGGTGTGGACCGTCGTCTCCTCCGGGAGCGTGAGCAACCGGTCACGGATCGAATCGATGATCGTGTCGAAGTCGGAGAACGAGCGGCCGGTGGCGCCGGGGCCGCCCGCGAAGAGGGTGTCGCCAGTGAACAGGGCAGCGAGATCGGGGAGGTGCAGGGAGACCGAGCCGGGGGAGTGGCCGGGGGTGTGCAGAATGTCGATGTCGATGCCCGCCACCGTGATTCGCGGAGTGTCGGCCAAGGAGCGGTAGTCGGCGTCCGGGTGGGTCATGCGCCAGAGAGGCTCGTCGCCGGGGTGGAGCAGGACCGGGGCGTCGAGGCGCTCGGCCAGTTCCGGGGCGACGGTCACATGGTCGTTGTGGCCGTGCGTGCACAGGATGGCGGTGACCTGACGGTTGCCGACCGCGGCGGCGATGGCGTCGGCGTCGTGGGCGGCGTCGATGACGAGCACCTCGGTGTCGTCGCCGATGAGCCACACATTGTTGTCGACATCCCAGGTACCACCGTCGAGCGCGAAAGTGCCCGAGGTGACGACTCTTTCGATGCGGGTCACCAGACCACCACCGAACGCAGCACCTGGCCCTGCGCCATCGCGGCGAACGCCTGCTCGACCCCGTCGATGTCGATCCGTTCGGTGACGAACCGGTCCAGCGGCAGTCGGCCCTGGCGATAGAGGTCGATGAGCATCGGGAAGTCGCGCTCGGGCAGGCAGTCGCCGTACCAGGAGGATTTCAGCGCGCCGCCGTGCGAGAACAAGTCGATGAGCGGCATCTCCAGCTTCATGTCGGGAGTCGGCACACCGACGAGCACGACCGTGCCGGCCAGATCGCGCCCGTAGAACGCCTGCTGCCAGGTCTCCGGACGACCGACCGCGTCGATCACCACATCGGCGCCGAAATCGCCGGTGAGTTCCTTGATCCGCTCGACCACGTCCTCGCTGGTCGCGTCGATGGTATGGGTAGCGCCGAAGTCTTTGGCCCAGTCCAGCTTTCGCTGATCACGGTCGACCGCGATGATCGTGCCCGCACCGGCGAGGCGCGCACCGGCGATCGCCGCGTCACCCACGCCACCACAGCCGATCACCGCGACGCTGTCGCCGCGCGAGACATTGCCGGTGTTCATGGCGGCGCCGATCCCGGCCATCACGCCACAGCCGAGCAGACCCGCCACGGCCGGGTCGGTCTCGGAATCGACCTTGGTGCACTGCTTTTCGTGCACGAGGGTCTTGTCGGCGAACGCGCCGACCCCGAGGGCGGGGGTGAGCGGGGTGCCGTCGGTGAGCGTCATCGGGACGCTGGCGTTGTGGGTGTCGAAGCAGTACCAGGGTCGTCCGCGCCGACACGCTCGGCATTCACCGCACACCGCGCGCCAGTTGAGGACGACGAAGTCACCCTCGGCCACGTGGGTCACGGCCGCGCCCACGGTCTCGACCACACCGGCAGCCTCGTGCCCGAGCAGGAACGGGAACTCGTCGTTGATCCCGCCGTCGCGGTAGTGCAGGTCGGTGTGGCAAACACCGCAGGCCTGAACGCGGACGACTACATCATGGGGTCCCGGATCGGGAATCACGATGTCGACGGTTTCGACGGGCGCATCCTTCGCGCGGGCTATGACCGCGCGGACGGTGTCTGGCATGCGGACCTCCTCATGGTTGACGTATCGACGTCAACGCTAGCGGTGCCGCGCGCCCGATCAGTTCGGGATGGGTGGGATCTCGCCCGTCGGCGGGCCGAGTTCTTCCTTGACGTGGTGCTCGACGAGCAACGGAACATAGTCGCGGATGTGCACTTTGCCGAACGCGTCGTACACGTGGTGCACGATGTCGGCCAGTTCGGCGGGCGCGATGGTCGGGTACCGGATGATCAACCGCTCGATGACCTCGTCGAGTTGGCGGTTCTCGTGAGTAGTCATATTCGAGGGTTACCCGGAGACGACGTCGATCAACGGGTCGGTGCCTACTTTTCGTCGGGAACCAGATCGGTGGTGCTCGTTCGGGACATAGATGCTGTCGATGGTGGTGATCGGCGCTGCGTCCTGGACGTGGTGGCGCCGGGTCGGCACGGTGGAGGGTGACCTGACCAGAGGAGACACCTGATGAATGCGGCTCGTCCGACAGCTCGTGGCCCCCGCGCGGCCGTGCTCGCGCTCGCGGTTCTCGCGGTGGGGATCGGCGCCTGCTCCGCCGACCCGGGAACCCCGGAAACCGCACCACCGGCTTCGGCGGCGCCAGGCGAATCCACCGCCGCACCGCAGACCCGGCAGCTCGACCACGCACTCGACGACGACCTCTACGACGCGGCAGTCGCCGACGACGCCGCCCGGGTCCGCGACCTGATCGCCCGCGGCGCCGACATGGAGACGCGTGGCGACAACGGGCGCACGCCACTGGTCGCCGCTACCAAGAACACGGCGAGCGCGGCCGCGGTGGCGCTGATCGAGGCGGGCGCCGACGTGAACGCCGTGGACGACCTCCAGGACTCCGCCTACCTGTACGCCGGCGCCGAGGGCCTCGACGAGATCCTCGCCGCGACCCTGCGCCATGGCGCGGACCTGCGCAGTGTGAACCGCTACGGCGGTACGGCGCTCATCCCGGCGAGCGAGCACGCGCATGTGAGCACCGTGCGGATGTTGATCGCCGCGGGAGTCGACGTCGACCACGTGAACACACCGCGGTGGACCGCACTGCAGGAGGCGATCGTCTACGGCGACGGCTCGCAGCCCTACCAGGAAACCGTCACCGCGCTGCTCGCCGCGGGTGCCGATCCGCAGATCCGCGACGCCGACGGCCGCACCGCGCTCCAGAACGCCGAACGCCTCGATCAAGACGCGATCGTGGCCTTGCTGCGCTGAACCGGACCGCCGTTTCGGGCACCGCGCTTTCGCGCGCTTACCGCACGTGTTCGCGCAGCAGTTCGGCGAAAGCCGTCGCGGCGGCGCTGCGGTAGGTTTCCGCTGCGCGCAACAGGGTGACGGTTCGTCGCGGCATGCCGGGCTGCAACGGGATTCGAGCAAGCCGCGGGTGGGTGTCGGTGACCGCCTCGGGCAGGATCGTCACCAGGTTCGAGTCGGATACCGCCTCGAGCAGCGCCTGAATCGAATCGACCTCCACCGTGATTCGTGGCGAGACGCCGTGCGTGTGGAGGTAGCTGTCGATGTGGCGGCGGGTCGCGAAAGACGAATTGAGCAAAGCGAGATCGTGGCCGACCAGATCGCCGGGTGCGATGGTCTCGGGTCGGTCGGGGTGCGCGGCGATGCCCAACACGGTGGCCAAGGCCTCCTCGTACAGCGCTTCGGCCGCGATGCCGGGCAGACGCGGTGGATCGAAGGCGATACCGAGGTCGATGTGGTCGTCGAGTAGCTCGGACTCGATCACATCTTGGGAGGACTCGCCGAACTCGACAGCGATCCCCGGATAGCGCGCCCGGAATCGCGCGATGAGCGGGCCGATCAGATACGGCGTGAAGGTGGGGGTCGCGGCGAAGCGGAGCACGCCGCGACTGAGATCGGTGACGTCGTGCACGGCCCGCTGTGCCGCGGCGACCTCGTCGACGGCCCGGCGGGCATGCGCGAGGTAGGCCGCGCCCGCGTCGGTGAGCCGCACACTGCGCCCGGCCCGGTCGAGCAACACCGCCCCCACGGCGCGCTCGAGCTGCTTGATCTGGTGCGACAGCGTCGGCTGCGACACGTGCAGTTCCTCGGCGGCCCTGGTGAAATTCCCGTGTTCGGCGACGGCGGCCAGATAGCGCAGGTGCCGAAGTTCTGGCGTCACCGCCCGAGAATACGCGCGATGGCCGGCTTCACCGTGGACCTCCGACGGCTATCCTCGCCCCATGGCCGAGGACTCGTTGTTCCTGGATCCCACGATCGGGCGACCCGCGGGCAAGGTCGGATACTTCGCCGATCGGCCGGGCTTCGACCGATTCGCCGCCGCCTACGTGGACGGCATGGCATTACTGCCGAAACCCGATGCGATGGCGGCGATCTCGACCTCCTTCGGTCCGGTCCGCGCGTATCGATTCGGACCCGGCGGTGACATTCCCGTCGTGCTCCTGTCCGGGCGCCAGGCTTCGACACCGATGTGGCGGTCGAACCTGGCGAGTCTGGCGGAGCAGCGCACGGTGTGGTCGGTCGACAGCATCGGCGAACCGGGCGCGAGCACCCAGCACCGCGAGCTGACCGACGGGGCCGACCAGGCATCCTGGGTGGCGGAAACCATTGCGGGACTGGGCGTTCCGCGTGCACATCTGCTCGGTGTGAGCATCGGGGCGAACCTCGCCGTGCAGACCGCGCTGCACCGTCCCGAGTGCACGGCCTCGATCACTCTGCTCGATCCGGCCAATACCTTCGCGTCGTTGAGCTGGAAGATGATCGTCGTCTCGCTCGGCAGCGCGATCCCGATGATGCCCGCGAGTCTGCGCAACAAGCTGCTGAGCTGGATCTCCGGTGGCGTCCCGGTCGACGAGTCGGTGCCGGAAGGTCGGCTGATCGCCTCCGGAATGAAGGACTACCGGGGCGCTCAGCCGTTGCCGGCCCGCCCTACCGAGGACCAGTTGCGTGCACTCACGGTGCCGACTCTTGCCCTGTTCGCGGGCCGCAGCATCGTCCACGACTCGGCGAAGGCCGCCGCCACTGCCCGCCTGATCCCCGGCGCGCAGGTGGAGGTCTGGCCGGACGCGTCGCACGCGATCAACGGTGAATACCCCGAGCGGATCGCCCGGCGATTCGCCGAATTCACCAGTGGACTCTGACGGTCAGTTCGCGCCGTGTTCGACGGAGCGGGTCGCCTTGTCCTCCGGTCCGATCCGCGCCAATACCGCGCTGATCACCAGACACCCGCTTTCGACGACATCGGTCAGCGGTAGGCGGTATTCGTCGAGCACCCACTTCTGGGCGATGATCACGATGGCGCCGACCAGTCCGAACAGCACCGTCCGCACACTGACGGCGGGATGGGTTTCCAGGTCGACGTGCGGGGCGACCAAGGCCATGCAGATGTCGACCAAGGCATCGAGAACGCTGTAGTAGGCCCGGTCGACCGCGGGGCTCACGCCGAGGATCTCGAAGAACGCGATCCGGGGAACCCGTGGGTCGTCGCGGATGAGCTGGAAGTAAGCGGTCAGGCCGACGCGCACCTGGGTATCGACGTCGGTGTCGGGAGCGCTGAGCCCGGTATGGATCGCCTCGATCATCCTGGCGGCCGTCTCGCGATATACCTCGAGCAGCAGATCTTCACTATCGGTGAAGGATTCGTAGAAGTAGCGTTTGCCGACGCCGGCCGCCGTGCAGATCGTGGTGACCGTGGTGTTGCGGTAGCCGTCGACGCCGAAGGCCTCGGTGGCCGCTTCGATCAGCCGAGCGCGGCGTTCCTGTTGACGTTGCCCCGGTGCGGCGCCGCGGTAGCGGCGACCGTCGTCGAGTTCGGACGCTGTCACGGTGTCAATTGTTTCAGGCGGCCGCGGCGGGGTGCGCGCGGGCGCTTGATCGTGGATCGCCCAGAACATGTTCTTGCGATCGAACGTGACGCACGCTACGTTACTTCCCGGTACGGGAACGTCGTGGTTCCCGATGGTGGAGGGCTGAACCGAAGCATGATCAAACATCGTGGGCGACTGGCCGCGCTGGCCGCGTCCGTCGTCATCTTGGCGGGCGCCGTCGCATTCGCGCCGTTCGGGCAGGCATCGCCGAACGCCGAGGGGCTCGACGCGCAATTCGTCGCCACTCACAACGGACCGCAGCAGTACCCCAACGTCTTCATCGAGTGGGACGTGCCGATCACGATGAGTGACGGCACCGTATTGAAAGCCAACGTCTATCACCCGGCCGGTGCGGACGGTCAGCCCATCGCGGAGCCGACGCCCACCATCGTCAACATGACGCCCTACACCAAGCTGGTCTCCAACCTCGCCGACTCGGCGCTCGCGGTGCCCGGCCTGTCGGACCTGCTGCTGCCGGTGCTGCAGAACCTGGACTTCACGCCGTTCGGTTTCAGCAGCCTCAGCGACATCATGCGCGCGCTGCCCGGCGGCGCGGCGCGCACCTTCGGCGTCGACCGGAACCTGATCCGCGGCGGTTACACCCAGGTGGTCGTCGACGTGCGCGGCACCGGTTTCTCGCAGGGCACCTGGCAGGTGTTCGGTGAACGCGAGCAGATCGACGGCGTGGAAGTCGTCGACTGGGCGGCGAAACAGCGCTGGTCCGACGGCAAGATCGGGATGAGCGGCATCTCCTACTCGGGGATCAACCAGCTCCAGACCGCGCAGCGGCATCCCGAGGCGCTCAAGGCGATCTTCCCGGTCGTGCCGGGTAGCGACCTGATCCGCGATGTCGCGGCCCCCGGTGGTGCGCTCGGGATCGGGTTCATCCCGGCCTGGCTGCTCGCTGTCGACGGCGCGAAGCTGCTGCCCGACCTGATGTCGATGCTGAACGGGAAATTCGACTGGGTTTGGCTGCGCGACAGGGTGACTGATCCGTTCACCTTCTTCAACGTGCTCATCGCCGCACTGACCACGCCGAACATCGAGCAGATCCCGCCGGAGATGGGCGCGATCCTCGACGACGAGAGCCCGCTGCGGACCGCATGGGTCGGCGCGCCCGAACAGGTGCGGGTGCCGACCTTCCTCTACGGCGGCTGGCACGACATCTTCACCTACTCCACCCCGCGCATCTACAACGCGGTGAACGTGCCCGCGGAGCAGAAGAAGCTCGTCATGGACGACGTCTACCACGTGACGGTGAGCTCGGGCCTCGGTCAGCCGGGTGCGCCCGCTCCGCTGGAATCGTTGCAGCGCGCGTGGTTCGACAAGTGGCTCAAGGGAATCGACAACGGCATCGATCGCTACGACCCGGTCACGTTGTGGCAGCAGGGAAGTAAGCAGTGGACCACCGACGTCGCCTTCCCTCGGCCCGGCATGCAGCACCGGCGGTTGTACCTCGACCCGGCCTCCTCCGGCACCGCGCCGGGCGCTCGCCACGACGGCAGCCTGCGCACCGCTCCCGGTGCCGCACAGCGTCTCTCGGTGGACCCGAGCCTGACCACCATCTGCTCGCGTGACGCCGCACAGGGCACGGCCGGAATTCTTCCGCTCCCCGACGTCTGTTCGAAGGACGCCCGGATCAGTGAAGGGGCCGCGCTCACCTTCACCACGGCGCCGGTATCGGAGCCGACGAGGATCTCCGGACCGATCGCCGCACACCTGAACACCGTGCTCGACGCCACCGACGGCTACTGGACGGTGACGGTGAACGATGTGGCGCCCGACGGTACTTCGACGGTCTGGTCGCAGGGTCAGCTGACGGCGTCGTTGCGCACGATCGACGAGCCGAAAGCAACCCGCTCACCGAACGGCGACTACACCGACCCGTATCCCTACCTCACCCTGGATACCCGTCAGCCGATCGTGCCCGGCGAGCCGACGACGATCGACATCGGCGTCCGCGCCACCGACGGTGTCCTGCTGCCCGGTCACCGCCTGCGCGTCGACGTCTTCGCGAGCAACTTCCCCAGCGGAATCCCGCTGCGCCCGTTGCTGAACGAAAGCGGCCTGCGCACCCAGCACCTCGAGCTGGACCCGTCCCGCCCGAGCTGGATCAACGTCCCCCTGGACACCGATCCCGGCTGGTGACATCCGGTCGACCCCGCCTCCGGCCGCGCGACGAATCCTCGATCACGCGGCCTCGAGGCGGGGTTCGCCGTTTCCGGCATCTCCGGAGCGCGGGTCGTCAGATCTCCGACCGCAACAGGGGTGCGAGTTCGCTGCTGTAGAAGTCGAGGAACGCGTCCATGTCGGGTCCCGCGTTCATCAGCACCACATGATCGAACCCCGCGTCGGTGGCCTGGCGTACCGCCTCGACGTAGCGTTTCGGATCATTGCCGCAGACAAAGGATTCGAGCATGTCGTCGACGCGCACGGTGCTCGAGGCGGCGGCGAAGTTCGCGGGATTGGGCAGCTCGCTCATCACCTTCCAGCCCCCGGTCGACCACCGGTTCGTCGACAGCGCGGCTTCGGCGCCCTCGCGATCGGTCTCGGCGAAGGCGACACCCACTTCGACGTAGCGTGGGCCGGAGCCACCTTCCTGCTGAAAGGTCCGCACGAGTTCGGGATCCGGCTCGGTGGCGAACAGCCCGTCGCCGAGTTCGGCGGCGATCTTCGCCGCGCTGGGCCCACCCGCGGCCACCGCGATAACCGGCAGGGTCTGCGGCAGATCGAACACCCGCGCGTCCGACAGCTCCAGGAACTCGCCGTAGTAGCTGCGGTAACCGCCGCGCCACAGCAATCGGATGATCTCGAGCGCCTCGCGCAACATCCGCTGCCGGATCGCCACCGGCGGAAACTCATGGCCCACAATGTGTTCGTTGAGCCGCTCGCCCGAACCGATTCCCAGGGTGAACCGCCCGTCGGACAGCAGCGCCGTGGTGGCGGCGGCCTGAGCGATGATCGCCGGGTGATAGCGGATGATCGGGCAGGTCACGCCGGTGGCCAGCCCGATCTGCTCGGTGCGGGCCGCGATCGTTCCCAGGACGGTCCACGCGAACGGTGAGTGGCCCTGATTGTCGAGCCACGGGTGGAAGTGGTCGCTCATCTCGACGAAATCGAAACCGGCGGCTTCGGCCCGAACCGCCTGTCGAACAAGCTCTTTCGGGCCGAAAGCCTCGGCCGCCAACTTGAATCCGAGCTGCATGGCGCACCTTTCGCAGTGGGGTCAGCTGCGGCCGAGAGCGTTGGCCAATTCCTGCTTGTTCATCTTGGAGCGGCCGTCGATATTGCGGCGGCGGGCTTCCTCGTAGAGCTGATCACGGGTCTTGCCGTTGCCCTGGCTCCGTTGACCGCTCGACCCCTTCGTCTCGCCGTGCTCGGCGCGGGTCTTGTTCACCGTCCGCGCGGCGATCTCCTCGGAGCGCTTCTCGCTGCGGCCACGCTCGCGCTCCGATTTCTTGATGTCCTTGTACTGCCGTTCGCGCTTGTCGCTCCACGCTTGCTGGGGCATAACCCGCACCTCCTCCGATCGGGATGTCGACTCTGATGGCCGCCTACCCGCGGATCGGCCGAGGAAACAGGAGTCCACAGCAATGCTGTGGCAATCGGTGCCTGGCACACTGTTCTGGTGGGCGCACCGAGCAGGATGGCCAACCGAGGGTGGCGGTGGATCCGCAGCGCGCCCGGCACCTACCTGTGGCTGACCGCTCTCGCCGTGACGACGGTGATCATCGATCTCCTCCCGCCCGAGGAGGCCAGGCAGTGGCTCGATCACCGGTCGACGAACCTGCACCACCTCGGCCAAGACCCCGTGCGCGTGCTGATCACCAGCGCGTTCTGGACCGACGGCAGCGGATGGCTCGCCTACGCGGTGCTGTTCACGCTCTTTCACGCCAATGCCGAACGCTGGCTCGGCACCCTGCGCTGGCTCGTGGTCGTGGTGCTCGCGCACGTGGGCGCCACCTATCTCAGCCAGGGCGTGGTGCTGTGGGCGATCCGTAGCGAGGACGCGCCCGAACGGGCGATGTACATCCTCGATGTGGGCGTCAGCTACGGGTTGGCCGGTGTCGCCGCGGTGCTCGCGTACCGGTTCGTGACGCCGTGGCGCTGGGTGTACGTGCTCGGGGTGCTCGCGGTGGTGGTTCCGCCGATCTTCCTCAACCGCACGTTCACCGATATCGGGCACGCGAGCGCGGCCGCCATCGGGTTCGCCTGCTACCCGCTGACGCGCGGTCGCGGACGCCGGTGGAATCCCGGCGTACTGCTGAAACGACGGTTCGCCGCCGAGCGTTGATTGCTTGTTATTAGCTGGTCGAGTCCATTTCCGTGTTTTGCTCAGGCCACCCGTCGAGGACTGGCGATGGCTGCGAGCCTGGCGCTCACTAGGGTGGGCTGGTGATCTTGCTGGCGATAGGTGTGGTTCTGCTCGGTGTGTTCGCGCTGTGTTTCCGTCAGGAGCGGCGCCGATTCAGCAATGGAGTGGTGCTGCTGCTCGGAATTCTGTGTGTCGGCGCCGCGCTGATCGGTTCGGGCGCCGAAGGAGCTGCCGCCGGAACTCTGGTCTTCTTCGCGCTCGCGCTGTCGCCGCTGCTGGTGCTGACTCTGGCCGGGCTGTTGATGCTCAACGGCGTGGTGATGTTGCGCCGCGAGGGTGTGCGCCCGGCGAACATGCTCTCCTTCGGCCTCGGCCTCGCGCTGCTGGTTCCGTATGTGCTGCTGCTGATGGCGGTGATCGCTGAGGGGACGGTGTTCGGTGTGTTGCTGGTGGCGGTCGTGCTCGTCGCCGCCTATCTCGGCTTCGTGCTGGTGGCGTTCCTGTTCTATTCGGTCGTCTACAGCGGGGTGACCCGCACCGACGACGCCGCCGCGATCGTCGTGCACGGCTCCGGCCTGCTGGGCAACCGGGTCCCGCCGCTGCTGGCGAGCCGGCTCGACCGCGCGCTGGGCATCTGGCGCGCTGCGCACGGCCCGTCGCCGCTGCTGGTCACCAGCGGCGGCAAGGGTTCCGACGAGAAGGTCGCCGAAAGTACGGCCATGGCCGACTACCTGGTCGAGCACGGTGTGCGCGACGACGAGATCCTGCGGGAGGACCGCTCGACGACCACCCGCGAGAACCTGCTGTACAGCCGGGAACTGCTCGCCCGGCGCGGGATCGACAGCCGCATTCTGCTGGTCACCAGCAATTTCCATGTCCTGCGGACCGCCGTGCTCGCCCGTCAGGTCGGGCTCGACGCCCAGGCCGTCGGCGCCCCGACGGCACGCTACTACCTCCCCAGTGCCGTCCTGCGCGAATACGTCGGGATTCTGGTCGAGTACAAGGTCGTCAATGCCGTGATATGCGCGTTGTTGGTGGCGGCGCCGGTCGCGCTGGCGATCTTCGGCGAAGCCGCCTGACAAATTTAAGTGTTACGTAAAGTTATGGATAGTTGTATCATCGGAGCTACCGAGTAGGACGCAACGGCGCGACCTGGTGCGCGGGTAACCGTGCGCGGTTGATCGAGGAGTACCGATGAAGCTATTTCCTTGGGGAAGAGAACGCCCGGAGATCGATCCGGGCGTGGTGGCGTTGCACGCGCGCAATGTCACCTTCGACTGGTCCGGCGTCGACCTCCAGTGGATGTCCGCCGAACCCGTCGCCAGTCATCTGATCAGCGCGCTGAACATGCTGCTGCCCGAGGGCGAGCGCATGTTCATCGAGACCTATCGCGAGGCGTTGCCCTACGTCAAGGACGAGAAGCTGCGCGAGGACATGCTCGGTTTCATCGGCCAGGAGTCCATGCACGCGCAGACCCACGGCAAGGTGCTCGAGGACGTCTTCACCGCGCACGGCGTCGATGCGGAGCCTTATCTGCGGCAGATGGAATACCTGTTCCGCATCTCGCTCGGAGCGCGCGGCGACGATCGCGTCGGCCGCCAGATGCTGGTGGAACGGCTCGCCTTCATCGCCTGCCTCGAGCACTTCTTCGCCTGGCTCGGCGACTGGATCCTCAATGCCGACCTGGAGAAGTTCGGCGCCGACCCGCGAATGGTCGACCTGTTCCGCTGGCACGGTGCCGAAGAAGTCGAGCATCGCAATGTCGCCCACGACGTCGCGGAGTACTTCGGGGTCGGGTACGTGCGCCGCTGCGCGGCGATGACGCTGGTCTTCCCGATCTTCCTCGTGGTGTTGGTGCGTGGGGCGCGGTTCCTCGTGCAGCAGGACCCGCGGATGTCCGATCGGGGCTACACGCGGCTGCTCGGCGGGGTGTTCGCGGCGATGTGGCGTGGTGCGCTGCCCGGTGTTCCGTCGTTGCTGGTGAGTGCGCTGTCGACCTTCCAGCCCGGATACAACCCACAGTCGGTCGGCTCCACGGCTCAGGCCATCGCCTACCTGGCCGCTTCGCCGGGTGCCCGTGCGGCGGCGTCGTGACCACTCGCGACATCCCGGCCGACCTCTACGGCAAGCGTCGCCACGACCCGGCGATCAGGATCATCGATGCCGTAGCGACCGCCCGGCTGCGCTGGACCGCGCTGGTCAACCGCAATGATCTGCGACCGCGCGTCGCCGACCGCCGCCTGCCCGTGGTGGTGACCGAACGCCGGATCGAAGCGCACGACCAGGACGTGGTGAGCCTGCGCCTCGAGTCACCCGACGGCCGAGTCCTGCCGCGCTGGCGGCCCGGCGCGCACCTCGACCTCGAATTGCCGTCGGGCAAGCTACGGCAGTACTCGCTGTGCGGCGACCCCGCGGACCAGCGCGCCTACCGGGTCGCGGTGCGCCGGATTGCCGGCGGTGGCGGCGGCTCGATCGAGGTGCACGACGCACTGCCGGTCGGCAGTCGATTGGTGGTCCGCGGGCCACGCAATGCCTTCCCGTTCGCGGTGCCGGGGCACGGATCACCTTCGCGGCGGCTGCATTTCGTCGCAGGCGGCATCGGCATCACGCCGATTCTGCCGATGGCCCGGCTCGCGCACCGGCTGGGTGTGCCGTGGACGCTGGTCTACAGCGGGCGCAGCCGCGACACCATCCCGTTCCTGGCCGAGATCGAGAGTTTCGGCGCGAATGTCGTCGTGCGCACCGACGACGAACACGGTCTGCCCGGCGCGGCGGATCTGCTGACCGGCGTCGGTCCCGGCACCGCCGTCTACGCGTGCGGCCCGACCCCGATGACCTCGGCGATCGTCGCCGCGGTGCGCGAGATGCCCGAAGTGGAGCTGCATTTCGAGCGGTTCTCGCCGCCGCCGGTCGTCGACGGCACGCCGTTCGAGATCGAATTCGCCTCCAGCGGTGAGGTGGTCACCGTCGATGCCGACCGCACCGTGCTCGACACCATTCTCGATACGCGCCCCGACCAGCCCTATTCGTGCAGGCAGGGTTTCTGCGGCACCTGCGTGGTGCGGGTCCGCGCAGGCGAACCGGACCATCGTGAGACCGTGCTCTCGGCTGCCGATCGTGCCGAGGGCGCCATGCTCGCGTGTGTATCCCGTTCCCGCGGTGAGCGATTGGTGCTCGACCTGTGAACCTTTTCGGGGAAAACTCAGTGGACAGGGAGTCCGACAGATCATGACGAACGACAGCCCGCAGCCTGCGAACCAGCGCACCGTCCGCAGCGGTGATTTCGACATCGCCGTGTTCGAATACGGTGACCCGGCCGCCGACACCATCGTGCTCGTGCACGGCTGGCCCGACACCCATCACCTGTGGGACAGGGTGATTCCGCTGCTCACCGAGCGTTTCCACGTGGTCGCCTACGACACCCGCGGCCACGGTGCGTCCACCCGCACCCAGCGCACCGGCGACTTCCGCCTCGACGAACTCGCGCGCGACTTCTTCGCCGTGATCGACGTGGTGAGCCCCGACCGTCCCGTGCACGTCCTCGCCCACGACTGGGGTTCGGTGCAGGTGTGGGAAGCGGTGTGCGAGCCGCAGGCCACCGCGCGCGTCGCCTCGTTCACCTCGGTCTCCGGCCCCAACCTCGACCACCTGTCCAGCTGGGTGCGCGACCGGCTCTCCCGCCCCACCCTGCGCAATGTGTGGCAGCCGATGACCCAGCTCGCCTCTTCGGCCTACACCTTCTTCTTCATGACTCCCGGGCTGCCGCGCGCCACGTTCAACGCCATCGGCACCGAAAAGGTGTGGCAGCGCGCGGTTTCCCTCATGAACGACACCCCCGCCGTCAATGTGAAGCTCGGCCCGACCTTCCGCCGCGACATGGTCGACGGGCTGCTCATCTATCGCGCCAACATCGTGGCCAGGATGCTGTCCCCGCGCGAGCGCCACACCGAGGTGCCGGTGCAGTTGATCGTGGCAGGACGCGATGTCGCCGTACGGCCCGCGGGCTACGACGATGCGAGCAAATGGACCGACCGGCTCTGGCGTCGCGATGTTCCCGCCGGGCACTGGATGCCGTTCTCACATCCGGAGCTCCTCGCGACCGCGACCACCGAGCTGATCGACGCGCTCGACGGTGCGGGCACCGCGCGCGGACTGGCCAAGGCCGAAGTAAGCACTGCGAGCAGGGAATTCGAGCACAAGCTGGTTGTCGTCACCGGTGCGGGTAGCGGCATCGGCCGCGAGACCGCACTGGCCTTCGCGCGGCTCGGTGCCGAAGTGGTGGTCTCCGATGTCAACGAGCTCGCCGCCAAGGCCACCGCCGAGCTCGTCGCATCGGAAGGTGGTGTGGCGCACTCCTACCCGCTCGATGTGTCGAACGAGGACGCGGTGCGCGCGCACGCCGATACGGTGATCGCCGCGCACGGCGTGCCCGATGTGCTGGTCAACAATGCCGGCGTCGGCCAGGCAGGCGGATTCCTCGACACCCCGTCGGAGGAGTTCGACCGCGTGCTGCGGATCAACCTCGGCGGTGTCGTCAACGGCTGCCGGGCTTTCGGCGCGGCGATGGCCGATCGTGGGCTCGGCGGGCACATCGTGAACCTGTCCAGCATGGCCGCCTACAGTCCGCAGCGTGACATGGCGGCCTATGCCACCAGCAAGTCGGCGGTGTTCATGTTCTCCGACTGCCTGCGTGCCGAACTCGCCGACCGCGGCATCTCGGTGTCGACCGTGTGCCCGGGCATCGTGCATACGAATATCGTCGCCACCACCCGCATCTCGGGTGTCTCCGCTCAGGAGGAGGCGGCCGCGCAGCAGAAGTTCGACAAGCTCTACGAGCGGCGCGGCTACACCCCCGACCGGGTGGCGACGCAGATCGTGAAGGCGGTGCGGACCGGGCGCGACATCGTGCCGGTGACGCCGGAATCGTGGGTGCAGTATCGGATCAACCGGATCGCACCCGGCGCGGTGCGATTCGCCGCCCGCCGGATGAAGCTGGTCTGAGTCGGCTACGCCCGGCGCAGTTGCTCCTCCACGGCGGCAACGTGCCGGGCGTCCACGCCCCACGGGTCCTCGACGCCGACCTTGCGGTCCAGGTCCCACAGCACACACTCTTCGTCCGGGTGCGCCACCAGCGACCAGGCGACCACGGTGCGGCCCAGTTGTTCGACCATGGTGCCGTGATTCTGCGTGCTCTCCCCGACGCCCTCCGGGAAATGGTGCAGGAATCGTCCGTAAGCCTGCTCGCAGAAGTTCGCGTAGAGCTGGGTGCAGAGAATGAATCCGTGCCACGCCTCGTCGACCGCGTGCGAGGGCATGCCGATCACCTGGTCGTCGCGAATGGCGGCGCCGCAGCACCGTAACCATTGGCGCAGACCGGTTTCCACGAGGTCGCGAGGCTGCCAGGGCGAGGTCTTGAAGATCGCTTCGGGCAGACGCAGGGCGGCGACGGTGCGGTCGACGGTGGGGAGGTCGACTTGCCGTGTGCCTGGTCGGAGGAAGGAGAACGCCACAATTCACTGTAAGGCCACCGGAGGTGGGGGTGCTGCGAGCGGGTTCGGGCGTTAGCCTGCGGGCATGGTGATAATGCTCGTGCTCGGTTTCATAGCGGTGGGTATCGGCGTGGTGGTGACGACCATCGTGTGGCTGATCAAGAAGTCGACTGAGTCGCAGGGTGCGCCGCCGCTGGATCGGCGATGGGTGGCCGGGTCGGCCGGGATGACCGGATATGTCGACGGGACCTCGGGTCAGCCCTGGGATCCGGGCGGTCCGTCCGGTGGTTGCGGTGGCGGTTCGAACAGTGGCTGCGGCGGCGGGAGCAGCAGTAGCTGTTCCGGCGGGAGCAGCAGCAGTTGTTCCGGCGGGAGCAGCAGCAGTTGTTCCGGCGGGAGTAGCAGCAGCTGCGGAGGTGGGAGCAGCAGCAGCTGCGGCGGCGGGTCCTGATCGTGTGACCTACGTCCTAGTGCCCTTGACCTGAACTCGGCTCGAGGTTTCATCCTTGACCCGTTCGGTCAACGTCACGAAGGAGTCGCCATGCGTGCAGTGCAGGTCAAGGAATTCGGTGGGCCAGAGGTTCTGGAAGTAGTGGAATTCCCCACCCCACAACCGGATTCGGCCGAAGTGGTCGTCGACGTCGAGGTCGCCGACGTGATGTTCCTCGACACCCGGCTGCGCAGCGGATGGGGTCAGGACTACTTCCCGCTGAGTCTGCCCTACGTCCCCGGTGGTGCGATCGGTGGCGTGGTGAGCGCGGTCGGCGCCGAGGTCGATCCCGGCTGGATCGGCAAGCGTGTGGTCACCCAGACCGCCGCGAGCGGTATCGGCGGGGGCCTGCCCATCGGCGGCTACGCCGAGAAGTCCCTTGCCAAGGCCGCCACGCTGACCGAGATCCCCGACAGACTCACCACCGAGCAGGCCGTCGGCCTCGCCCATGACGGCCGCACCGCCCTTGCTGTCTTCGACAAGGCTGCAGTGCAACCGAATTCGTGGGTGTTGATCACCGCCGCCGCGGGTGGACTCGGCACCCTACTCATCCAACTGTCCGTCGCGGCGGGTGCGCAGGTTGTCGCCGCGGCTCGCGGTCCGGAAAAGTTGGCACTCGCAACACGATTGGGCGCCACCGCGGTAGTCGACTACTCCGCCGAGGGTTGGGAGGAGCAAGTCCGCGAGATCACCGGCGGGGGAGCGTCGGTCGTGTTCGACGGCACGGGTGGCGCCATCGGTGGCGCTGCGTTGATCGCCGCGTCCGACAAGGGTCTGTTCCTCGGATATGGTTCCGCCGCAGGAGATTTCGCGCAGGGGGACACCGATGCGGCGGTCGCGCGTGACGTCACGGTACTCGGCCTGTTCGATATCGTCGGCGGCGACGTCGACTGGGTCGGCATCACCGCCCGTGCTCAAGAAGCGGTAGCCACGGGCTCGCTCGAAGTCGTTATCGGGCAGACCTTCCCGATCGAGGACGTGCGCCAGGCTCATGCGGCGATCGAAGACCGTTCCGCCCTTGGTCGTACCTTGTTGACGCTCGGCGCGTCATTGTAACTTATTGTGCGCCGCAACGGAATACACGTTAAGTTATGTTCGTGCAGGGACTGATTATCGTCGCAGTGATAGCTGCGGTTCTGTTGTTGGTAGTAGGAGTCATCAAAGTGGCCAGCAACCCAGGGGGCAGCATCGAGCGTCGCGAACGCGAAGTTCGAGTGCGGGGAGGCCAACGAGCCGAGCGCTCGTAACCCTTACCCTCGGGTGTAGCACACAACGGCGATCGGTCGCCGCGCCTTCCTCGGAAGCCGCGTCCCGATCGCCGTTCCTGTACCCGGCCCGACACGACCACCACGCCAAGTGGTCAACCTCGCACTCCGCCGGGTACCATGCGACTCGCCCGCGGAGACCCCCGCGGCGAGGGGCGGTAGCTCAGTCGGTTAGAGCCGCGGACTCATAATCCGCTGGTCGTGGGTTCGAGCCCCACCCGCCCCACTTCCCCTCCCCACCCGATGCTGTCGCTCCGTGGATCCTCGGGTTGGATCGAACCGTGAACCAGCTGATCCCCGGCCTGCCCGACATTGCGACTCTTCGTCGGCGTTGTCAGGCGATGGCGATGCTCGATGCCGTTCTCAGCCCCGAATGGGAGGGTCGCTACTACTCCTACAACGCGGCTTGGGGTGACGGCGAGGCACTCGCTTCGATGCGAAATGGCTCCGGCGACAACTGGTTCATCGTCTTCTCCGCGGTGGGCGTCTACGGCCAGAGTTTCGACCACGAAGCCTCCAATGCTCCACAGGTTCTCGAGGCTGTGCCCTCCGTCTTCGGGCCTTATGTCACCGAGCCTGCCTTCGCCGATCACACAGGCTCCCCGGCCGTCACCGGGTGCTTCTGGCGGGCGGCCGACGCCGCTGCTTGGAGCGTTTCGGCGACTGGCCACGGTGCTCACGACCTACTCGATCTAGTACTCGAAGGCACTCCCGACGCGTACAAGGCCTGGGCCGAGGACTACTACGGGGCCAGCGTCAATCTCTCCTGTGCTGAGCATATTTACGCGCTGCGTCCGCTGACGGCCGATATTGTCGCGGGTCTCAACCCAGAGGTGGAAGTCTCCGAGCTGGAGGACGACATCGTTGAAATCAATTACTCGCGTTAGCAGTTCGTTGGGCTGGGTCGAGCATCTCGAGCACGTCGGAGGACGGGCGTACGTCCCCGTACGAGCGGTGGATCGTGTGGAGGGTCGCGTTGCGTTCGTGGTCGTTTCGTGCGGCATTGGCGTCGGCGACCATGATCGTTCGGAAGCCGAGGGTCGCGGCAGCGGCCCGACTGAGTTCTCGCCCACGACCCCATCGTGCCGTAGGCACGGTCAAGGCGGCGCTGTGACTTCTGGGATCAGAACAGGATCAGCGCGGCACACAGTCCGGCGAGGGCAGTGAACTGCAGCGCGACCCGGTACTTCAGAATGCTGTCCCACTTGTCCTGCAGCGCACGGGCATCGGCCGGAATGATGCCGCTCAGAGCGGCGGCTGTCTGCTGGGTATTGATCGGCTTGGCGACGCGCACGTAGAAGGCGAGCCAGGTGAGCAGTGCTGCCACCGTGATGCCTGCCGCGACAGCGGCGCCGATCTGGCCGGCCAGCAGTGCGATCAGCAGGGTGAGCACCGCGGCGACCACACCGCCCGCCCCGACGATCGGCATCCGCTTGTCGCCGTAGTAGTGACCCCATCCCGCGCTGACGGTCACGGTCGCGTCGTCGAGCTTGCGGTACACAGACCGCATGATGACGGCCCCGCAGACATCGGTGCCGTAGACGACGGCATTCGCGAGAACGGCGACGACGGCGATGATCTGGCCGGTGACGATAAGCATTCCGAGCTCCCTCTCCAAAATCTAGCAACGCTAGAAGCTGGAGCAAAGATAACATTCGCTCGCTAGTCTGTCTAGCGTTGCTAGATTTGAGGCGGAGTGCCAGGCTCCGCGTCTACTTCGCGCTCAGTCCCGCGACGAGCAGGGCGACCATTCGGCGCGGGTCGTAGCGGGGGGTGCTGCCGCCGATGCAGAGATTGCCGACGGCGCGGAGTAGTTCGTACGGGTCGATGTCGGGGTGGATTTCACCTGCCGCGGTGGCAGCGGCGAGCAAGGCGGCGCAGGTGGGGACCAGGCGGTCGAGGAAGTAGGTGTGGAGGGTTTCGAAGGTCGCCGCGTCGGATTGCAGTGCTTCCGCCAGGCCGTGTTTGGTGGTGAGGAAGTCGGCGAAGAGGGTTATCCATTCGCCGAGTGCGGCTTGAGGGGAGCCGTGGGCGGCGAGGAGGGTGGGACCGGCTTCGGCGCACGCTTCGACCTGGTGGCGGTAGACGGCGACGATGAGGTCGGCGCGGGTGGGGAAGTGGCGGTAGATGGTGCCGACGCCGACGCCGGCTCGGGTGGCGATCTCGCGGACGGGGACGTCGACGCCGGAGGCGACGAAGGCGGCCGCGGCGGCGTCGAGTAGGGCTTGCTGATTGCGCCGGGCGTCCGCGCGTTTACGCGGCGCCTCGATCGGGTTGTCGACCACGGTCGCGAAGCCTTCCTCTTGGCAAACGGAACAGTGTTCCGTATGTTGAATAGCGGAACATCGTTCCGCTTGGTTGAGGATGCCAGAACCGGCGAACCGAACCAAGCTCATCTGGGAGGAACCGCCATGCGATACCGCACTCTGGGCCGTACCGGCGTTCAGGTCAGCACGCTCGTGCTCGGCGCGATGAACTTCGGCAAGCTGGGAAAGTCCACACAGGAGGAGGTCACCGCCATGATCGACGTCGCCATCGATGGCGGCGTCAATCTCATCGACACCGCCGATATGTACGGCCAGGGCGAATCCGAGGAACTGGTCGGCAAGGCCATCGCGGGCCGTCGCGACGACATCGTGCTGGCCACGAAGGCGAGCATGCCGATGGGCGAGGAGCGCAACCACCGCGGCGGTTCGCGCCGATGGCTGACCACCGCACTCGACGACAGCCTGCGCCGACTCGATGTCGATCACGTCGACCTCTATCAAATCCACCGCTGGGACCCCGAAACCAGCGATGAGGAAACTCTCGCGGCACTGACCGATCTACAGCGCGCGGGCAAGATCCGTTACTTCGGATCTTCGACGTTTCCCGCCTACCGCATCGTGCAGGCGCAGTGGGCCGCCAAAGAACACCACCTGAGCCGATACGTCACCGAACAGCCCGGCTACTCGATCCTCCAGCGCGGCATCGAAACTCACGTCCTGCCGGTCACCGAGGAATACGGCCTCGGCGTGCTCGCCTGGAGCCCACTGGCTTCGGGTTGGCTCTCGGGCGCGATCCGTGCCGACCGCGAAATAACCACCAGCCGTTCGACATTCATGCCCGACCGCTACGACACCACCACCCCGACCAACCGCGCCAAGATGACCGCCGTCGAACAACTCGCCACAGTGGCCGACCAGGCGGGCCTGACCCTGATCCAACTAGCCCTGGGTTTCGTCACCGCCCACCCAGCCGTCACCAGCGCCATCATCGGCCCACGCACCATGGACCACTTGCACTCCCAACTGGCCGCCGCCGACACCGTATTGCCGCCGGAAGTCCTCGACGCGATCGATGCCATCGTCGCCCCGGGCACCGACCTCGCCCCACACGAAAAACACGACACCCCACCGGCTCTACTCGACCCCTCCCTCCGGCGTCGATGAGTCGACGCTAGAAGCTCGTGGTGCTTGTCGGCCGTGCCTCGGAAGTGAGTAGATTGCGCCATCGGGCCATCAGCAGCGCGGTGTACTGGTCGGCGGTGATGTCGTAGGCGCCGAGGGCGTAGCCGTCGTTGGCCTCGACGAGTGTCGTTTCACCGTTGGCCAGTACGCCGAAATCGATGGCGTAGGCGATGGGGGCGGTTCCGGAACGGTAGTAGGCGGTGACCGCTGACTCGACTGCTTCCATGTTCAGCGGCACGGAATTGTCACCCTCGTAGTGGTCGACGGCGACGATCTGCCTGCCGATGACGTAGACGCGGTATTCCGACACCCAGGTGACGACCTCGGAGCACCAGACGCGCTGGCGCCGACTGGTGTTCCCCCATGCGGCGAAATCGTGTTCCGAGTAGCAGACCGAGCCCGTGAAGGCCTTTCGGCGGTCCGCGGGTTTGACGAAAACCGGTGGGGAGGAGCCGCCGTCCATCGAGCGCTCGATCTCACCCAGCGTCGACGCCCACACCTTCCGTCCGAGGAAGCCGCGAAGCACTGCGGGATAGTCGTCGGGTGGCGGTATCGGGATGCCCAGTTGGCGCATCGCGCCGTGCATCGCATCCATGTCCCCGGCGATGAAAATGCCGGGCCCCAACGCCAACTGCCTGCGCTGAATGCGCTTCAGGCTGTAGTGGCGGACGGGGACGTCGAGTTTTCCGAGGCCCTCCGTGAGGAGCTTCTCTTCGTGCCGCATCGGACCAGATCCGGCGTACTGCAGGTAGGCCACCGTAAAACTCATGCATTGATGATGCATCTCGGAAGCGTTGTGGCTTCAGCAAATGGCTGGGAAATTCTTGTGCGCCAATCGAAGTCTTCGCCGCACGGCAGCGGAGGGGGCCGATCGGTGATGCTGCTCGGACGGCACCTAGGTGCGCGGGGTGAGGATGACGATCGGGATTGTGCGGTTGCCTGCGTGGCGTTGGTAGAAGTCGTAGCTCGGGAAGAACTCGATGAACTTCGGCCACAGGAGGTTTCGTTCCGCGTCGGTGGCGACGCGGGCTCGGACGGGGTGGGATCGGGCGCCGATTCGGATGGTGGTGTCCGGGTTGGCTTTGAGGTTGTGAAACCAGGCCGGGTGGGTCGGTTGGCCGGCATTGGATGCGGCTAGGGCGATGAGGTCGCCGTCGGCGTGGTACATCAACGGTGATGTTCGGTGGGTGCCGGACTTGGCGCCGACGTGGTCGAGGAGCAGTATTCGGGCGTCGGGCCAGGCGGGTAGGTGGCCGCCCACTCGGCCGTTGGTCCGGCGGTACAGGGCCACATGGAGTTTCGTCGATCGGCGGCCCAGGAAGATCCCGCGCTTGTTCAGGAACTGAGAACTCGACTCCACCAGACGTGCCATCAAAGACCTCTCGGCCGCACGCCGGGGATCGGCATTGTTCTGATCGTTCATCGCCCCTCCGATGTTTGTTCTACTACGTTCAATAGTAGACCTGGTGCTCGACCGGTGGATCGTGAATCCTCAAGCGAGTAGTTCGCGGGCGAGGGTGGTGGTCCACCAGGATTCGACTCGGTCGGGGGACCAGCCTCGTTCGGTGATGAGGGTGTTGTAGACGTCGATGGTGCAGAGGGCGGCGTAGATGTCGACCGAGGTGGGGAGATCCTCGCGGAGGGTGCCGGGAGGCCACGAGCCGAAGACCTCGACGCGGGTGTGGTCGGCCCGGTGGCGGGCGTCGATGTAGGTGGTGGCCAGGGCGGGTTCGGTGCGACCCGCTTCGCGGATCAGGGCGATGACGTCGGCGGCGCGTTCGTAGAGACGGCGGTCGTAGGCGGCCATGGCGGCCAGTTGGGCGCGTGGGTCGCCTGCGGCGGATTCGAGGGCGTCGAGCATGAGAGGGGCGTCGGCGGAGAGGTCGGCGGCGTCGACTATCGCCTGGATGAGGCCGGTTTTGTTGCCGTAGGCGGAGTAGACGGTGGGAACGGAGACGCCTGCTTCGCGGGCCACATCACGGACTGTGGTGGCGGCCCAGCCGTGCTCCACGAAGAGGCGGCGGGCGGCGTGGGCGATCTCGATGCTGGTCGCCTGGGCTTGCAGGGTGCGGCGAAGAGAGTCGTAGCGACGGCGAGGTGGGTCGGTGGCCACGGGGTTCCTCTTTCGGTTTACGGTACTTATATTCAAAGTATGAGTGATAAATCTGATCTGTCGAGCGGTGTGACGTTTCGGCGGGTCGCAGGCGTCGCCGGGATCGGTTTCGCGCTGGTGATCCTGGGTGCCAATCTGATCTTGGTACCGGCGGGCTTGCCGAAGCCGGGGACCGATTCGCACACGGCCGCCGCGTTCTTCGTCGAGCACCGTGACCTAGTCGCGCTGGCGATGGCGCCGGTGCCGCTGGGCTGGTTCTGTGCCGTGTTGTTCGGCGCCGGTGCGCTGGCGGCGCTGCGCCCGGCCGAGCGGGCGGCGGGCACAGGGTGGTCGTCGGTCGGTTTCGCCGGATTGCTTCTGCAGAACGCGACTTTCACCGTGATCGTCGGAATCCGTTACGCCCTGGGCGCTTCGAGCGGGGAGGGTGCGGTGCTGTGGGCTCTGCAGGACGCCCTGCTCGCACTGAACGGCACATTCCTCGCGACGGCACTGGTCGGCCTGACCATCGCGGGCCGACTCGGGGGACTGGTGAAACCCTGGCACGCGGCAGTCGGATTCCTCGCTGCCGCACTGCAATTCACCGCCGCGACGATCACCCCCGCGATCATCGACCACAGCGGTCCACTCGGTCTCATCGGCCTGTCCGGCTGGCTGCTGTGGACAGTCTGGTTCATCGCCTACGGCGTCGCGCTCCTGCGCACAGCCGGGGACCGATGACGTATGTCATGACCGACCCGTGCGAATCCCATCGCACATCGGTGACTGCGCTTACTACTGGTGACACCTTGCATCGACCACCGTAGAAGGCATGGGAAACACAGACGTCATCACCGCACGCGGGCTGCGCCGAACGTACGGTCGCGGCGAGGACGCATTCGAAGCCGTCAAAGGTGTCGACCTCGAGGTGCACGAGGGGGAGGTGTTCGCGCTGCTCGGGACGAACGGTGCGGGCAAGACCTCGACGCTGGACATGCTGGAAGGGCTCGTCGCCCCCTCGGCGGGCGAGGTCGAAGTCTTCGGCCTCGACCCCCTCCGACACCGCGCCCAGGTCCGCGCGAGGCTCGGCATCATGTTGCAGTCCGGTGGGCTGCCCGCCGAGTTGACCGTCGCCGAGACGCTGGAGATGTGGCGGGGCACGTGCACCGATCCGACCACCGCCGAGGCCGTGCTGGCCCAGGTCGGCCTGACCGACCGGGCGAGCGTGCGGGTCGGCTCGCTCTCGGGTGGTGAGCAACGCCGCGTCGATCTGGCGTGCGCCCTGCTCGGGCAGCCGCGCTTGCTGTTCCTGGACGAACCGACCACCGGCCTCGATCCGGAAAGTCGCCGTGGGACATGGCAATTGCTCGCCGACCTCAAAGCGTCGGGGGTGACGATGGTTCTCACCACGCACTATCTGGACGAGGCCGAAGCACTCGCCGATCAGATCGCGATCATGCACAAGGGCGCGATCGCCCGCAGGGGCACGCTGCGCGACATCGTCGACGACCATCCGGCGCGGATCGCGTTCGACCACCCGGGACTGCCCGTGCCGCAGTTCCGTGGCGCCCGCGTGGACGCGCACGCGCGAGTCACCATCAGCACCGACGACTTACAGGGCCACCTGTTCGAGCTGCTCGGCTGGGCACGAGAAGCGGGCGTGCGGTTGACCGGGCTCGAAGCACGGGCCGCGTCGCTGGAATCGGTCTTCCTCGATATCGCCGAGACCACCACTCCCACCTTGATCGGAGCACGATGACTACCACCCTGCCCGCCAATGGATTCCGCCGTCGACCGCTCACCGCTCTCGCCAAGGCGGAGTGGCTGCAGTTCCGGCGCAACAAGACTCTCGTCTACATGGCGACGGTGTTCCCGATCGGCATTCCGGTGGCCACCTTCTTCATCGCCCGCAAAGATGCCGAGCCGACAGCGGCGATGGCGGCCGTGACCTTCGAATTGCTCGCGCTGCTGGCCTTGCTGTTCGTGCAGTACTACTCGGTGCTGTCGATGGTGACCACCCGCCGCAGCGAAGGGGTGCTGAAACGGCTGCGCACCGGTGAGGCAACCGACTGGCAGATCCAGCTCGCTCCGGCGATACCCGGTGCGATCATGACGGTCGCGTGCACGGCTGTCGTCACCGCGGTGGTCTACGGAACCGGCACCCCCGCGCCGGTCAACCCGCTGGCGATCGTGGTCGCACTGGTCGGCGGAACGGTGCTGTTCTCGCTGCTCGCGCTGGCGACCAGCGCGTACACCAAGAACGCGGAGGCGGCGCAGATCACTTCGCTGCCGGTGATGATCATCGCGATGCTCGGCATGTCCTCCATCCGCGGTGTGCTGCCGGACCGGCTGGCACAGCTGGCCGACTGGACCCCGTTCGCCGCCGTCTCCGACCTCATCTCCCTCGGCGCGGCGGGCACGACGTCGGCGGTCGCCGAATCCGACGCCGCGCTGAGCTTCGTGGACACCGTCACCGAATCCGGCCGACCGTTTGCGACACTGGCGCTATGGACCGTGCTGGCGCTCGCGCTGACCCGCAAGAGCTTCCGCTGGGACGATCGCGGGTGATGCGCGCGACCGCCTGGTGGCACGAGTTGTCGGGGGCAGCCAAGTTCCGGCTCTACACCCGGGGCTCGTTCCAGGCGGTGATCGCCGTACTGGTCGTGGTGCTGGCGATCGGTGCCGAGTCGGTGCCGTCGGTACTCGGGATCGTCGTCGGTGGCATCGCGGCCGCTGTCGCACTGGAGGCGCAGCCCGATTTCGCGACCTACCCCGGTGTGGTGACGCGACCACGGATGTTGCCGATGGCCATCGCGGTGCTGGCCGCGCTGTGGGCGATCAGCGGGGTGGTCGCCCGAGTGGCCGGCGACGAGGCGATCGTCGTCAGCGCGCGCATGGTGGGCATGGCCGCGGTGATCATGGCGATCTTCTCCGTCATCCCGTTCATGCGCCACAAGTGGTGGATTCTGATCGGACTCAGTGTGGCCACCCCGCTGCTGGTCCTCGGAACGCCGCTGCGCACGGGCCTGCAAGGGACGGCGACGCTTCTGATCACCGGGATATGCGCGATCGTGTTGACCCGGCTCACGGTATGGGGCCTGGGAATCATCGACGAGTTGGAGCGAACCAAAGGTGTCGAGGCGCAACTCCAGGTCGCCGAGGAACGGCTGCGTTTCTCCCGGGATCTGCACGATGTCGTCGGGCGCGGATTCTCCGCCATCGCCGTGAAAAGCGAACTGGCGGTGGCGCTGTCGCGAGCGGGTGACAGCGAGCGGGCGACAGCGGAGATGGAAGAGGTCAGAACGCTGGCGGTCGAGTCGATGGGGCAGATGCGCACCCTGGTGCGCGGCTACCGCAATATCGACCTGCGTGGCGAGGTGGCCGGGGCGCGGTCACTGCTGTCGGCGGCGGGATGCGCACTCGTCGTCGAGGGAGATGCGGCCAAGGTGCCCGCGGCCTTCCACGAAGTCGCGGCCTGGGTGGTGCGGGAAGGCACGACCAATATCGTCGAACACTCGGCCGCGACGACCGCGACGCTCACCCTCGGCGGGTCGGGCATGTCGCTGCGCAACGATCGCCCGCAGGGCGCGATCGGTGAACGGTCCGGGCTGCGCGGCCTGGGCGAACGACTCGCCGCCGTCGGCGCGACCCTCGACATCGCCACGTCCAGCGACGAGTTCACCCTCGAAATCCATTGGGAGAATCAGTGATTCCCGTCTTTCTCGCCGACGACGAAACCCTCATCCGCGCCGCGATGGCGACGATGCTCGGCCTCGAACCCGATCTCGAGGTCGTCGCCCACGTCGGCTCCGGTGCGGAACTCGTCGCGGCATGGCGTCGCAGGGCCGAGGAAGGTGAGCCCGCCGCGGTCGCCGTCATCGATCTGCAGATGCCGGGCATCGACGGCATCGACACCGCCGTCGAATTGCTGCGGATCACCCCTGGCGCAGGCACTTTGATCGTCACCAGTCACGGCAGGCCCGGCTATCTCAAGCGGGCCCTTTCGGCGGGAGTGCGCGGGTTCCTGCCCAAGACGACCTCGGCGGCGACGCTGGCCGAGGTGATCCGGTCGGTGCACGACGGGGGTCGATACGTCGATCCCGAACTCGCGGCCGAGGCCATCAGCGCGGGGGACACCGTCCTCACTGCCCGTGAGGCCGACGTCCTCGAATTCGCCGCCGACGGCGCGTCGGTGGAGGACATCGCCAAACGCGCGCACCTCTCCCCGGGCACCACTCGCAACTACCTGTCCTCGGCGATGACCAAGCTCGGCGTGTCGAATCGCTACGAAGCAGCACTCAAAGCTCGTGAGAAGGGTTGGATCTAGCTCGTTTTCGCTAGGGTGTGGGCATTACGGCCGAGCACGGTGTGAGATGAGGAGCGACAGTGGCTGCTGCGCTGGTGAAGGGGCAGAACGCCGGCCTGGCTCCGGGCGAGGTGGTGCTGTCGGTTCGGGGCGGGGTCGCGGCCGATCTCTCGGCGCTGTTGGTGACCGAGGCGGGGAAAGTTCGCTCGGATGCCGACTTCGTCTTCTTCAATCAGCCACAGGCGCCGGGTGTTCGGCTCAACGGTGCGGGGCTCGAGATCTCACTCGGCGCGGTGCCGGGCGAGATCGCGCAGATTCGCGCGGTGATCACTGTCGCGGCGCAGGGCGACACGTTCGGAACCGCCGCGTCGCCGGTGGCATCGGTCGCTGATCGTGCGGGGAATGTATTGCACGAGTACGTGATCGACGGACTCGATCGCGAGTCGGTGGTGATCGCGCTCGAGCTGTATCGCCGGGGCGACCAATGGAAGGTCCGCGCTGTCGGGCAGGGCTACGCGGGCGGGTTCGCCGACCTGGTCACCGATCACGGGGTGAGCGTCGACGACGAGCCGGACGTTGTCGCGGCGCCCGAGGTTCGGACCGTGCCGGGGGAGGCGGCGCTGTCGTTCGACAAGCGGCAGACGCTGGACATGCGCAAGCGTGAGGTCGCGAAGGTGCTGATCGACAAGAGCGCGTTCGGTGCCAGAGCGCGCGTGGTGCTGGTGATCGACAAGACCGGCAGCATGCAGAAGATGTATCGCGGCGGCACCGTGCATCGGGTCGTCGAACGGATGATTCCGGTTGCCACCCAACTCGATGACGACGGCACGCTCGAGGCCTACCTCTACGCACTGACCTACGCGAAGCTGCCCGATATCACCGTCGCGGACGGGGAGCGATGGGCGCAGACCTACCTCCACCTCACCGGCACGCACGAGGGCATCGACTACGACGCCATGGGCGGTCGCAACGACGAACTGCCGATCATGCGCGCGATCATCGACACCCTGACCGAGCCCACCCTGGTGCTGTTCTTCACCGACGGCGGTTTCGCGAAGAAGCGCGAGATCGCCGCACTGATGCGCGAGGCCGCCCACCTGCCCGCCTTCTGGCAGTTCATCGGCCTCGGCAAAGCCAACTTCGGCGTACTGCGCACCCTCGACGAACTCGATGGCCGCGTCGTCGACAACGCGGGCTTCTTCGCCCTCGACGATATCGACCAGGTCGACGACGCCGAGCTCTACCGCCGCCTGCTCGGCGAATTCCCGGACTGGCTGCGCGCCGCCCGGACGGCGGGCATCATCAGCTGACGGGTAGCCCGTCGGCGGCCCGGTCGATCACCTCGTCGAGAACGCCACGCGATCGCACCAGGTCGGCGATCGCGCGATCGATCCGGTCGCGTTCCACGCGCAGCTCGTCGACCAGTTCAGGAGTGGCGCGTTCGTTCGCCCGGCCGTCGGCGTCCCGCATGCACGGCAGAATCAGCGCGATCTTCTTGCTCGACAGCCCCGCCGCGTACAACTCCTGAATGTGGATGACGCGGTCGACGGCCGCGTCCGGGTAGTCGCGATGCCCGCCCGGCGTGCGACCGGACACCAGCAAGCCCTGCTCCTCGTAGTAGCGCAGCGACCGCTCGCTCACCCCGGTCCGCTTCGCGAGCTCTCCGATTCGCATGCGCCACCTGGTCTTTCCCGCTCGGACTTGAATCTCACATGGGTGTCAGGATTTACGGTACCTGCCATGACGAACACCGCAGCACAACCCAGCATTTTCGATCCGGCCACCCTCGGCGCACTCACGTTGCCGAACCGACTGGTGATGGCGCCGATGTCGCGCAACCGCGCCGACGCGGACGGCAGCCCGACCGCGCTCATGGCCACCTACTACGCCCAGCGCGCCACCGCGGGACTGATCATCGCCGAGGCCGCAAGCCCGAACCGCGTCGGCACGACCTTCGCGGGTATCCCCGGTATCTACACCGACGCGCAGATCGCCGGCTGGCGCGAGGTCACAGCGGCGGTGCACGCCGCATCGGGCCGCGCCTTCCTGCAACTGCAGCACGGCGGCCGGGTCGGTCATCCCGACAACGGTGGCGCGGTGCCGCTGGCGCCGTCGCCGGTCCGCTTGTCGAGCACGATCCACACCGCCGCGGGCTCGCGGGACGCGGTCGTGCCGCGCGAGATGACCGTCGAGGACATCGGTTCCACCGTGGCCGACTTCGCCACCGCCGCCCGAAATGCGATCGCGGCCGGGTTCGACGGGGTCGAAGTGCACAGCGCCAATGGGATGCTGCTGCACCAGTTCCTGTCCGACAACACCAACCGGCGCACCGACGGCTACGGCGGATCGATCCCACATCGCATCCGATTCACCCTCGAGGTGGTCGACGCGGTCGTCGCCGATATCGGCGCCGAGCGGGTGGGTGTGCGCATCGCGCCCGGTGTCGGCGCCAACGACATCGTCGAAAGCGACACGGCCGCAATGTATCCCGAGCTGGTGGCCGCGCTGAACGCTCGCGGTCTCGCCTACCTGCATGTCGTGTTCGCCGATCCGCGGTCGCCGGTCTTCCAGCGCATCCGTCAGGACTGGACCGGCCCCTTGATCGCCAACCCCGTCCTCGGCTGGGGCGCTCCGCTGCCCGCCGACGGTGGCAAGGCGGCGGCCGAGGACCTCCTGGCGGCGGGCGCCGACCTGATCTCACTGGGTCGCTCGTTCCTGGCCAACCCGGATCTGGTCGCCAGGCTGCGCGACGACGCCCCGATCAACCCGTTCGACGACGCCCATTTCTACGGCGGCGACGCCACCGGCTACACCGACTACCCCGTACTCGAACCGGCAACGCGCTAGGCACTGCGATGCTCGTCACCGGCTGCCGGAAATTCGGTTGTCTCCGCAGGTGGGGATCGTTAGCGTGTCTACCGTTTGCTGTTCGCAGACTGGAAGGATCAACGCATGGAACCCATTACCGAACGCGACATCAGGTCGTCGTTCGTCAACTGTTCGAAGGGCGACGCCAAGCGGTTGAATGTGCCGCGTGACCTGGGTGAACGGCCCTGGGAAGATCTCGACTTCCTCGGCTGGACCGACCCGTCGTACGCGGGGCGCTGTTATATCTCGGTGCCGAGAGAGGACGGGCTGGTCAGTGTCGCGCTGCGGCACGAGACCGGCGGATCGGGCAAGACGCAGATGTGCACGATCTGTCTCACCACGCACTCGGGTGGCGGCGTTTCGCTGATGACCGCGAGCAAGACGGGCGAGTCGGGGCGCAAGGGGAACACGGTCGGCAGCTACATGTGCACCGATCTGGCCTGTTCGCTGTATGCCCGCAACAAGAAGCGGCCGTCGATGGGCAGTCGGTACCGCGAGGACCTGACGCCGGAGGAGAAGGCGCAGCGCGTGGTGGAAAACCTGAACGCCTTCGTGGACCGGCTCTACACCTAGCCGAACCGGCCCATGCGACGACAGGAGGTAGATGCTGTGCGCCGACACTCGATAGCTCATCAGGCCCGAGTTCTGTCGATCCTCGACAGGACTCGGGTCGATTCTTTCCTGGCCGGTCGAGGCGGCCCGGGCTGATCCCGGGCCGTGCCGAACGGAGCAGGAACCTAGAGCATCGCGTTCATGATGGTGCCGGCGCTGGTGGCGACGACGCCGCCGATCATCGCGCCCGCGACCATCTTCGGTGACTCCATGGAACTGCCGGTCCACTTCTCCCAGGCGAACTTTCCGCCCGCGACAGTGATGGCGATGATGCCGGACAACAAGATGAACCAGGTCAGGTACCTGACCAGCTGCATGATCTTGTCCGCCAGTGGCGGTGCTTCGGGGGTCGGATTGCCGATCTGCGCCAAGGTATCGGTGACGGCGGCCAGGAGCATGGGGTCTCACTCGGTATCTCGGAGGAACGGGAGGACGATGAACTCTGCACTGATGGTATCCGGTCCTGTGCCGCCGTGTCGGCGCCCATCCGATCGAACCGATCGGTTTTGTTGGTGTGCAGCGGGTTCGCGCCCGTATCCTGGACCACGTTCGAATACGGCAGGGCTGGAACGCAGTTCGCGTCACGCGATAGGGGAGCAGGCTATGAGCATCATTCTGACGTCGATGGCCGACACCATCACCACGTACGCGCAGATCGGCAACCCGACGCCGGAAGCGCCTCCGCTGTCGGACAAGATCATGAAAATGGTCCAGTACCTGACTTGGTTCATGATCCTGTCGGGCGTGCTCGCCATCACCGTCGCCGGTGGAAAGTTCGCCTGGGAGAAGTGGAACGGTAGCGCGATGGAGTCGCCGAAGATGATCGCGGGCGCCATGATCGGCGGTGTGATCGCCACCAGCGGCGGCACCATCATGAACGCGATCCTCAGCTAGATCCGCGCGCCCTTGGCGCGATTGCAGGCCCGGCACAGGATCTGCAGATTCGTCGCGCTCGTCGCACCACCGCGACTGAGCGGGATGATGTGGTCGAACTCCAGGTAGTGGCCGTCGCCGCACTCGACGCACGCGCCGCCGTCGCGCTGCCACACCTGGGCTTTCACATCCTGGGGGATACTGCGGCTGTCGAGCTGTCCCGGCGTCAGGACCAGGCGTTTCGACACGCGCAGCGCACCCTCCAGTGCTGCCGCAACATAGTCGGGGTCGGTGACGCCGAACGTCGCGCCGCCCCGCGCCGACGTCGCCGCGAGCACGACGGTGCCGTGCTCGGGATGCACCGAAACCACTCGGTTCCACGGCAATTCGATGCCGGTGCCGTCACCGACGAAGCGCAGTTTCTTCGAGCTGCCGATGAGTCGGCCCTCGGTGTTGCGTGGCCCGCGGGCGAGCATGCGGATGTGGACGGCGGGCAGGTCGAGGTGAACGCGCTCGTCGGGGTCCAGGTGCAGGCCGGGGGTGTTGAGGGTGGGCAGTTCGCCGGCGCGGAGGCGGGACAGGGTGCGGCCGCGATGCATTCGGCGGCGCAGATCCTCGACGATGGCGCCCGACAGCGCCAGCTCGCTGACGACGTGTTCGAAGGCATCCAGTTCGTCGGCGAACACCTCACCGTCGGCGAAGGCGAAGGCGACCATGCGCTCGACCTGGGTCAAGCCCGCGTCGCGCAGTAGTGTTCGGCCGCGCTCCTCGTCGATGCGCTGGAAGCGCAGGGCGGCCCACACCTCGGTCCATTCCTGCGACATCGTGCCGGGGCCCGTGAGCACGCGCCTGGCTCTGTTGCGCCAGTGGGTGAGGAATTCCTCGATCTCCTCGGCGCAGTTCTTGCACGGTCCGTGACCGCCGAAAAGCTTGCGCCGCAAGGGATTGCCGCACCGCGTGCATCGGGTGCGGTGATCGTGGATGTGTGGGTGGACGCTGGAGGTCCACTCGTCGCCGTCCCACCACCGGAGCTGATCGGGGGTTTCCGGATCGGGGTGCCAGTCGGCGAGCTCCGGATCCGGCGGTGGTGGCGGGGGGACCTCGATGACGCGGCGGGTGAGTGCGGGCGCGTGAGTCGTCGGGACTTCGTCGAGTGGATAGGCGGCAGCGGGGGTGACAGCTCGGTGCCGTTGGTCGGGCGAGCCTTCGTACCGGCCCATGACGGCGTGGGTCGGTCGCGCGGGGGTGCTCGATTCGGTGGCAGCACGGCCGGCGCCGGGTTCGTCCACCGTGACCCCGAATTCGGTGGCCAACCCGGCCAATCCGCCCGCCCAACCCTGGCCGATCGCGCGGAAGCGCCATTGGCCGTCGCGGCGGTAGAACTCGCCGAACATCATCGCCTGGACATCCTCGATGCCGTCGATGGTGAACCGGGCGATCGGGCCGTCGGCGGCGTGCACGGTCAAGGTGAGGTCGGGGAGTTGGTCGAAGGTGGCGTCGTCGAGGGACGCGCTGATGACGATGCGTGCCACCTCGGATTCGGTGCGGGGCAGCGAAACGCTCAGTCGCGCGGTGCCGGGGGCGGGCTCCTGGTCGAGGGTGACCGCCTGGGAGGCGTGGCGGGGCGCGTTGAAGAAGACGAAATCCCGGTCACCGCGGACCAGGCCCGATTCGGTGACCAGCAGGGCGTGCGCGTCTACGGCATGTGCCGACCGCCATGAAACGACCACGGCGAGAAGCGATGTCGGGACCGGCGCGTGCGCACCCTTGCGTAGTTCCATGGTGCTCGCATGATGCCATGTCGGTACGACAGGTTTGTTGGAGCGCTGGCTCGCTCGAGTTCGCGGCCCCGCCGGTCCGCGAACCGCCGCTTCGCGGCGGACCCTCCTCGAGGTCGGGTCGTGGTGGTTGAGAGTGCGGTCAGGGGGAAGGACACGAAGCGAAGGGCCTTGGTGTTCCTCCCTGCGTCTGCGGCGTCCTTGCGGCACAGTGGTGTCATGACGAACCCGAGGAAACGGGGGCGCGCGCAGGAGGCTGCTCCGGCGGCGCAGGCGCGGAAGGTGCCGGGGGCCGAATTGTTGTCGGCGGCTCAGGCGGCGGTGGGGGCTGCGCAGACCGCGGCGGGGCAGGCCATCGATGCCGCTCAGCAGACGGCCGGATATGCCTTCGACGCGGCGGTGCGGCTGCCGCCCGCCTCGGCGCAGCTGGCCGCGCAGTTGCCGGATCTGGTGGAGAACCTCTCGATCGCGGTCGATCGGCTCAACAGCACCATTGATCGGCTCGATCGGACATTGGCGCTGGCCGATCCGGTGTTCGCCACCTACGACCGGCTGTTGCCGCGGCTCGAGGCGATGATCTCGCTGGGTGAGGACGTGTTCGGCGCGGTGGCCAAGCTGCCCGGCGTCGGCCTGCTCGGGCGGATCACCGGGCGTGGGGGCGAGGAACCCGCACCGGAACCGGAGCCGGACAAGCGCGGCCGCCGTCGGCGGTGATGCTCACGTTCCGGGCGGCAGCGCGCGGAACGTTGCCGCGGCCTTGAGCACCATCTCCGCGTACTCGTCCTCGGGATCGGAATCCAGCACGATCGCCCCGCCCGCGCCGATCCGCCACTCGCCGTCGTAGCGCACGGCAGTGCGGATGACGATATTGAGGTCGGCGGTGCCGCTCAGGCCGAGGAAGCCGATGGTTCCCGAATAGATTCCACGCGCTTGCGTTTCCAGTTCGTCCAGGATCTCCATGGTCCGCAGCTTCGGGGCGCCGGTCATCGAACCGCCGGGGAAACAGGCGCGCAGGCAGTCGATCACGCCGGCGTCGGGACGCAGCGTCCCGCGCACGGTCGACACCAATTGGTGCAGGGTGGAATAGGTTTCGGTATCCATCAGCTTCGGGACGTGCACCGAACCCACCTCACAGACGCGGCCGAGGTCGTTGCGCAGCAGGTCGACGATCATCAGATTCTCGGCGCGCGTTTTCGGGTCGTCGGCCAGGGCGCGACGCAGGCGCTCGTCCTCGTCGGCGGTCCGTCCGCGCGGGGCGGTGCCTTTGATCGGCTTGCTCTCGACCACCCGGTCCCGGTCGATCTCGAGAAACCGCTCCGGCGAGGAACAGGCCACATCGAGCCCGTCGAAGCGCAGGTAGGCGGCGTACGGGGCGGGATTGCAGCGGCGTAGTCGCCGGTAGAAGTCGAGTCCGTCATCGGGCGCCGCGGCGACGACGACCGCGTCGGTGAGACAGATCTCGTAGGACTCGCCCGCGTGCAGCCGGTCCTGGCACACCGCGATATCGGCGAGATAGCGGTCGCGGCCACGCACCAGATGCGCCTGCACGGCGTCGGGATCGGCGGGCACGTGCAGGTCGGCGGGGTTGGCCCAGGTCGGGAGATCGGCAAGGGCGTCGCCGGTCTCGCGCAGCCACCGCTGCGCGTCGTGCTCGGTGGCGGGTTCGCTCAGCGCGAGCAGGTGGGTTCGTCCTGCCTCGTGGTCGACGACGATCAGCCGGTCGGCGAAGATCCACTGGGCATCGGGAGTGGGGGAGCGGTGCGCACTGCGCCCACCGCAATCGGCTTTCACCTCGTAGCCGAGATAGCCGACGTAGCCACCCGCGAAATCGAAAGGCAGTGGTGGGGTCTCACAGTGCCGAGCCCGGAGTTCGCGGTCGAGATAGTCCAGGACCGTGCCCGCGACGGTGCGTGTGCCCTCGACGTCCGTCACGGTGACGGAGCCGTCACCGACCCGGTAGCCGACGATTTCGGCGTGCGGTCCGCTCGCGTCACCGAGGAAGGAGAACCGGTCGAGTCCTGGTTCGACGTGTTCGCTGTCGAGCCAGAACGCGCTCGCGGCGTCGGCGCAGCGGCGCAGGAAGATCGCTTCGGTATCGATCGCTCGTTCGATCACCTTGTGCTGCAAGCGAAATGAGCGTTCGGGTGAGGTCGGCACTGCCGCCGAGGGCCCGCGCACGACGACGGGCGCGGAAACCTGCGCGCGCGCCTTGGTCAGGTCGGCGAAGTTGCGCAGCAGCGCGGCACCGAACTCGCTCGACACCGATTCGGGATGGAACTGCACACCCCACTGCGGCCGCTCGCGATGACGCACCCCCATGATCACCCCGTCGCTGGTCGAGGCGGTCACCTCGAGCGTCGCGGGCAACGGGCTGCGCGCCGCGAGCGAGTGGTAGCGCACCACGGTGAAGCCCTGTGGCAGACCGGCGAACAGATCTCGATCGTCATGGGTCACCTGATCGAGAAAGCCGTGCCTGGCCTGCGGCGCGCGCTCCACCGTCCCACCCGCGCCGAGCACGATCCCCTGATGACCGAGGCACACGCCGAGCAGCGGCAGTTCGGTCCGCTCGATGAGCGAGGTCGACACGCCCATGTCCCGCGCCCGGTCCGGCCGGCCGGGTCCGGGCGAGATCACCACATTGTCGAAGTGGTCCAGGTTCAGGGCGCCCTCGGCCTCGTCGTTGCGCACGACGGTCGGCTCGCTCCCGTTGACCTCGCTGATCAGCTGATAGAGGTTGTAGGTGAACGAGTCGTAGTTGTCGATCAAGAGCGTGCGCATCGTGGCAGAAACATTACGCCGGGCGTGCGCGCGCGCATTCCCTCGCAGTCCCCACCGCTGCCGGGGCACAATGTGCCCCATGGCTGTTTCTCAACCTGTCGATGTTGACCCGGCGATCGCCGATTTCGTGGCGATCGGGCGGTGGATGGACGAGCAGGGCTTGCCCGGGACGGAGTTCGAGGCGGTCACCGCGCTCGGTGGCGGCACGCAGAACGTGATGCTGCGCTTCACCCGGGGCGGGCGCGACTACGTGTTGCGGCGCGGGCCCAAGCATCTGCGCGCCAAGAGCAACGAGGTGATCGGCCGGGAATCGCGGCTGCTCGGCGCGATCGCCGACACCGAGGTGCGTTCGCCGCGGGTGATCGCCGCCTGCGACGACGAGTCGGTGATCGGCGCGGTCTTCTACCTGATGCAACCCATCCACGGCTTCAACCCGCAGACCGAACTGCCCGCCCTGCACGCCGGTGATCCCGAGATCCGGCGTCAGATGGGCCTGTCCGCGGTCGAGGCCATCGCCCGGCTCGGCTCGCTCGACTACCAGGCGCTGGGCCTCGACGACTACGGCCACCCCGCGGGTTTCCTCGAACGGCAGGTACCGCGCTGGCTGCGCGAGCTCGACTCCTACAGCGGCAACGAGGGTTACCCCGGCCCGCAGATCCCCGGTCTCGAGCAGATCGGTGACTGGCTCGAACGGCACCGGCCGACGGACCCGACGCCCGGCATCATGCACGGCGACTGCCACCTGGCGAACATGATGTTCGACTACGACAGTCCCGAGGTGGCGGCGATGGTCGACTGGGAGATGTCGACCATCGGCGACCCGCTGCTCGACCTCGGCTGGCAGCTGGCGACCCGACCCGAACCCGGTACCGTCGGCGCGGGCCTGATGGGCACCCTCGGCACCGTCGGCGGCCTGCCGAGCGCGGCGGAGATGATCGAGCACTACGGCAAGTTCTCCGACCGCGACCTCGGCGCGGTGACCTGGTACACCGTGCTGGCCTGCTTCAAGCTGGGCATTGTCCTGGAAGGCACCTATGCGCGGGCGTTCGCGGGCAAGGCGCCCAAACAGGTCGGCGACTTCCTCCACGCGGTGACGCTGGAACTCTTCGAGCAAGCGAACCAGCTCGCGGAATGATGCCCGGATCTCGCCGATAATTGGCTCGATATTGATGGAGCGCAAGAAAAAGACATCCTAGGCTCACTCCCATGATCGTCCCCGACACCAAGAACTGGACCTGGGTCCTCGAACGTGCCTGCTCCGAATGTGGATTCGAGGCCGAGCACACCGCGTACGCGGCCGTTCCCGAGATCGTCGTCGACAGCGCCGCCCGGATCGGCTCGGCGCTCGAACGCGACGACGCTCGGGTGCGTCCCGACGAGCTCACCTGGTCTGTTCTCGAGTACGGCGCCCACGTGCGCGACGTGTGCCGAATCTTCGACACCAGGCTCGCGCTGATGCTCGGCGGCGACGGCGTCGAGGTGCCGCGGTTCGAGAACTGGGATCAGGACGCGACCGCCGTCGCCGAGCGCTACGGTGAGCAGGACCCCGCGGTCGTCGCGCGGGAATTGACTGTCGCCGCTGATCGGGTGGCTGCCGCGTTCGCCTCGGTGCCGTCGGATCGGCTCGGGCTGCGGGGTGCGCGCAGCGACGGATCGCTGTTCACGGTCAGCTCGCTGGGTCGGTACTTCCTGCACGACCTCGTCCACCACGTCCATGACGTGCGCGGATAGAAAACTCTCGGAAATTTTCTAGAACGTGTTTCAGAAACCGGTGATTTGTGGCTAGGGTGAGTGCAGTCACAACGAGGCACGAGCTTGGCGAGAGGTCTACCGGCATGAAGACGAAGGGCGCGATCCTGTGGGGCACCGATCAGGAATGGTCGGTCGAGGAGATCGAGGTCGGCGACCCCGTCGCCGGTGAAGTGCAGATTCGGATGGAAACGGCGGGCATGTGCCACTCCGACCATCACATCGTCACCGGCGCGACGCCGATGCCGGCCTACCCCGTGATGGGCGGACACGAGGGTGCGGGTGTGATCACCAAGCTCGGCCCGAACTGTCCGGCCGACCTTGCCGTGGGCGACCACGTCATCCTGTCGTTCATCCCCGCGTGCGGCCGCTGTCCCGCGTGTGTCGCCGGGAACATGGCGCTGTGTGACCTGGGCGCCGGACTGCTGATGGGACAGGCGATCTCGGACGGTACCTACCGCATCCAGGCGCGTGGCGAGAACGTCATCCCGATGTGCCTGCTCGGCACGTTCGCCCCGTACATGACGGTGCACCACACCTCCGTGGTGAAGATCGATCCCACCATCCCGTTCGAGGTCGCGTGCCTCGTCGGCTGCGGCGTGCCGACCGGGTTCGGATCGTCGACCCATGTCGCGCAGGTGCAGCCGGGTGAGACCGTGGTGATCGCGGGCATCGGCGGCGTCGGCATGAGTGCGCTGCAGGGTGCTGTGCTCTCCGGTGCCTCGAAGGTCATCGCCATCGACCCGAATCCGTGGAAGCTGGAACAGGCGCAGAAGTTCGGCGCCACCCACACCTACGAGAGCATGGCCGCCGCGATCATGCCGATGATCGAGGCCACCGAGGGCCGGATGGCCGAGAAGGTCATCCTCACCATGGGTGAGATGCACGGCGACTACGTCGAAGAGGGTCTGATCCTCACCGGCAAGGCGGGCACCCTCGTCGTCACCTCGATGGGCCGCATGGACGCGGGCGACGTCAAGATGAACACCTTCCTGCTGTCGATGTTGCAGAAGACGGTGAAGGGCTGCATCTTCGGCGGCGGCAACGCCCGCCAGGACGCGCCGCAACTGCTCTCGCTCTACAAGGCGGGCCAGCTCAATCTCGACGACATGGTCACCCGCACCTACTCGCTCGAAGAGATCAACCAGGGCTACCAGGACATGCTGGACGGCAAGAACATTCGCGGGATCATCCGCTACACCGAAGCCGACTGGTAGTCAGCGCTCGCCGACCCGCTCGGCGAGACGAACCGCCACCTGAGCGATCAGGTCGTACGGGATCGGTTCGCCGAGTGGGAATTTCAAGGTGCCACGACCCGAGTTGTAGGGCTCGATGGCTTTCTGGAGCGCCTCGTCCCCCTCGGGGACGGGGTACACGCTCACGTGGGACTTCCAGCCCGCGAAGAAGATGAACACCCGGCCGTCGATGGTGGCGGCCGGGATCGCGTAGCTGATCTTCTCGCCCGTGTCCGGTACCGCGCGATGGATCGTGTCGCGGATCTGCTGCAGGATGGCGCGTTCGGCCGGCGGCTGGGCCGCCAGGTAGGCGTCGACGGAGTCGGGTTTCTCGGTCATGCTCTCGACTCTAGGCTCTGACCAGCACTTTCTTGGGGTGACCCGCGGCCTTCAGCCGGCCGTCGCGCATGAGCAGGCAGTGGTCGGCCCTGCCTGCCTCGTCCAGATCGTGGGTGGCTTGCACAACGGTCACACCGGCCGCGCTGATCTGCGCCAGAGCGCGGGAGATCTCGGCCTGCGAGGTCTCGTCCAAGCCCGCCGCCGGTTCGTCGAGCAGCAGTAGATCGGATTCCTGCGCCAGCGCCTGGGCGAGCAGGGTGCGTTGGCGTTGTCCGCCCGACAGGGTGTCGAGCCGCCGAGTCGCCAGATCGGTGAGCTCCATTCTTTCCAGGCAGGTGCGCGCGATCTCGCGATCTGCCCGAGTCAGTCGCCGCCACGGTCCGCGGTGCGCCCAGCGTCCCATCGAGACCGCTTCACGCACGGTGATCGGCAGGGTGGGCGGAATCGCCGTGTGCTGCACCACGAAGGCGGGACGCCGGGTGGTGCCGCGGTGCACCGTTCCCTCCTGCGCCCGCACGGTTCCGGCGAGGACGCCGAGCAGGGTCGATTTTCCCGAGCCGTTGGGTCCCACGATCGCGGTCACCTGCCCGCGCGGGATCGTGGCGGTCACCTCGTGGAGCACGGGTCGTCGGGCATAACCGGCCGTCAGGCGCTCGATCCGGATCGCCGCGTCATCTGTGTGGTTCATCTCACCTCAATTGAAACGATAATCATTTTCAGTATATCGTTTCGCGCTATGGATTGGCTGTTCGCCCCGTTCGAGGTGGCATTCGTGCAACGCGCGCTGTGGGGTGGGCTGCTCGTTTCGTGCGTGTGCGCGCTCGCCGGAACCTGGGTGGTGGTGCGCGGCATGGCATTTCTCGGTGACGCGATGGCGCACGGGATGCTGCCCGGCGTCGCGGTGGCGGCGTTGCTCGGGGGAAACCTGATGCTCGGCGCCGCGGTCAGCTGCACCGCCATGGCTGCCGGGGTGTCGGTGCTGAGCCGTGGCAAGCGCTTCGCGCCGGATACCGCGATCGGGCTGTTGTTCGTCGGGATGCTCGCAGCCGGGGTGATCATCGTGTCGCGCTCGCAGTCGTTCGCGGTGGATCTGACCGGGTTCCTGTTCGGCGATGTGCTGGCCGTGCGAGCCGTCGACCTGTGGTATCTCGTTGCAGCCCTTGGTATCTCGCTGGTGGTGGCAGTGCTCGGTCATCGTGCGTTCGTGGCGCTGACCTTCGATCCGCGCAAGGCGCACACCCTCGGACTGCATCCGAAACTGGCGCACGCGGCGCTGGTGGGGTTGGTGGCCTTGGCGATCGTGGCGTCGTTTCATGTCGTGGGGACGCTGCTGGTCTTCGGACTGCTGATCGCGCCGCCCGCCGCCGCGGTGTTCTGGTCGAACCGGGTACCGGTGGTCATGGCGATCGCCGCGCTGATCGGCGGGCTGTCCACCGTGGGGGGACTGGTCATTTCGTGGCATGCGGGAACCGCGGCGGGGGCCACCATCGCGGCCGTGGCCGTCGGCTCGTTCTTCCTGTCCGCGATCGTCTCCGCGCTGCGGGAACGGGTCGGTCGGGTGGGAGTACTCGCCCTCGCCGCCGTGCCGTTGGTCGGCTGCGGGGCGGGGGAGGCGCCGGTCGTCGAGGAGGCCGTGCCGCACGGGTTCGTCGCCGGCGCGGAGGAGATGAGCGAGGCCCAGAAACGAGTGGTGGTCGCCGATGCGACCGGAGCCGTCCGGGTGATCGATCTGCTGACCGAGGAGGTCACGCCGATCGGCCCGGAAAGTGTGCGAGCGCAACCGGACCCGAGCTCATCGCCAAGTACCGCGCCGTCGCCGAGCGGTGGTGACCGGCGGGTCCCCACCGTCGGCGCGGTCGGTGACGGGCGCTTCGCGTATCTGAGCGCGGGTGCGTCGGTACAGATCGTGGACAGCGGGGCATGGACCGTCGACCACGGCGACCACCGGCACTACTACCGCGCGCCGAGCCGCGATGTCGGTGCGGTCGCCGGCGATACGGCGACAAGCGAGCCGGCGGATGCGAGCCCCGGAACTTCGGGTGGTTCCGGAGTGGTCGGCGCGTACAGCGATGCCGCCGTCGCGACGGTGGTGCTCGGCTCCGGTGCGACGATCGTGTTCGACCGTGCCGAGCTGGACGGCGGTATCGCCCGAACGCAACGTCGGGTCGATGGCATCGCGGTGCCCTATGCCGAGCGGCTCGTCGTCGCCGACAGCTCGGGCCGGGTCGAGGTGCGCGGGCGTGACGGCGCGGCGGGGCAGGTCCAGTCCACCCCGTGTCCGCAGCCGAAGGGCCAGGCTGTGACCAGGCGCGGAGTCGTCTTCGGTTGTGCCGACGGAGCGCTCGTGGTGGCGCAGCGCGACGACGCTTTCGTCGCCGAGAAGGTCCCCTATCCGGCGCCCACTGCGGAGCGTGCGACCGCGTTCACCCATCGCCCCGGCAGCACCACCCTGACCGCGATCGCAGGCCGCGACGCCGTCTGGACGCTCGACATCAGGAAGAGGAACTGGACGCGGACTCCGATCGCCGAACCGATCGCGGTGAACACCGCGGGCGAGGGATCGGCGTTGTTGGTCCTCACCCGCGACGGCGTGCTGCACGGGATCGACCCCGCAACCGGCACGGAAACAGCGCGTACCCCGCTGCTCGGAGGGCCCGTCGAAGGCGATCCGGTGATCCGCGTCGACTCGGAACGGGCCTATATCAACGATTCTCGGAAACGCGTCGTCCACGAGATCGCCTACAACGACAACCTCCGCGTCGCGCGCACGTTCTCACTGGACATCGCGCCCTCGCTGATGGTGGAGACGGGCCTGTGAAGCACCTGTTCCCCGATGACCGTCGGACCTCACGAACCGATCGACTACGCAGGCTGATTCAGTTGCTGGCTGCCGCAGCACTTCTCGTGCCGTTGGTGAGCGCGTGTACCAGCGGGAGCGAGCGGTCCGGGATCGTGGTGACCACGAACATTCTCGGCGATCTGACCCGGGCCGTCGTCGGTGACACCGTGCCGGTGACGGTGTTGATGCAGGCGGGGGCAGATCCGCATTCGTTCGCCATTTCCGCACGTCAGGCGGCTGATATCGAGCGCGCCGCGCTGGTGGTGCACAACGGGCTCGGGCTCGAGGAAGGCGTCGCGCGGCATGTGGGGGCCGCCGCGGCAGCCGGGGTCCCCACCCTGGCCGTGGCCGAGCGGGTGGATCCGATCGCGTACACCTCCGATGAGTCGGCGGGGCAACCTGATCCGCACTTCTGGACCGATCCCCGTCGGGTGCGTATGGCCGTCGAGGCGATCAGCGCCGAGGTGCTCGCCGAAGTCGACGGCGTCGATGCCGCGGCGGTGCGGGCGAATACGCAGCGCTACCTCGGCGAAATCGACGAGTTGGACCGGTGGATGACCCAGCGGTTCGCGGCCGTCCCGGCCGAGCGCAGGCAGTTGGTCACCGACCATCACGTCTTCGGTTATCTCGCACAGCGATTCGGGTTCCGGGTGATCGGCGCGGTGATCCCCAGCGGCACCACCCTCGCCTCACCCAGCGCCTCCGATCTCGACGACCTCGCGACCGCGATCAGGACCGCCGGGGTGCGGGCGATCTTCGCCGATTCCGCACAGCCAGACCGGCTTTCGCGCGTCCTCGCCGAACACACCGGTCTGCAGGTGCAGGTGATCGCCCTGCACACCGAATCGCTCACCCCACCCGGTGGCGGCGCGGGCACCTATCTGGAGATGGCTCGCGTCAACACCGAGTCCATCGCCCGTGGTTTATCCGGGCCGACAGCTTAATTCACGCACAAAGAGATGGAGCATTACATGAACAGGTCACGGACCACCACGATGGTGGCCATGTCCGGGGTACTCGCCTCGGTGGTGGCGCTGAGCGGTTGTGGCACAGAGGATTCCGGCCACGAACATCAGCGCACGCCGGGTGCCGAACCGATCGCCCTGACCTACGACGGCGGGATCTACGTCCTCGACGGCGCGTCACTGACCCAGCGGGCCGACGTGAAGATCGACGGATACAACCGGCTCAATCCAGTCGGCGACGACGACCATCTGATGGTGTCGACCAAGGAGGGCTTCCGCGTCTTCGACGCCTACGACGGCGCGTTCACCGGAACCCAGTTCCCCGCCGCCAAGCCGGGCCACGTCGTCCGGCACGCGGGCAAGACCGTGTTGTTCGCCGACGGGTCCGGTGAGGTCACCATTCTCGAGACCGCGCAGGTCGACAGCGGTAAGCCGATGGAGGTCTACAAGGCCGCCGCACCGCACCACGGCGTCGCGATCGAGTTGAGCAACGGGAATCTGGTGCTCACCCTCGGCACCGAGGACAAGCGCGTCGGCGTCGTCGCGCTCGACAAGGACCGCAAGGAACTCACCCGTAACGAGGACTGCCCCGGCGTGCACGGCGAGGCCGCTGCTCAGGGCGAGGCGGTCGTGATCGGTTGCCAGACCGGCGCAGTCGTGTACCGCGACGGCAAGATCACCAAGGTCACCAGCCCGACCCCTTACGGCCGGATCGGCAACATGGCCGGCAGCGAGGCGTCGCCGATCGTGCTCGGTGACTACAAGCAGGACAAGGACGCCGAACTCGAACGCCCGCAGCAGGTGTCGCTGGTGAACACCACCGACGGCACACTGCGCCTGGTCGATCTCGGCACCAGCTACACCTTCCGTTCGCTGGCTCGCGGCCCGCAGGGTGAGGCGCTGGTGCTCGGCACCGACGGCAAGATCCACGTGATCGATCCGTTGGCGGGCAAGGTGGTTCGCACCGTTCCCGTGCTCGGCGCCTGGCAGGAGCCGCTCGACTGGCAAGCCGCTCGCCCGGCTCTGTTCGTCCGCGACGGCATCGCCTACGTAAGCGACCCGGCCGCCAAGCAGGTGCACCGCGTCGACCTGGCCGCCGGAAACGTCACCGCCACCGCCACTGTGGCGGGCACGCCGAACGAAATCACCGGCGTCACCGCGCACTGAGCGCACCGATCGAGGTCACCACGCTTGTCCGGAAACACTCCGCCTAGAGCGTGGTGACCTCGTCCGTGCCTGACGAACAGGTCAGTCGGCGCACCGCACGACGACCTCGCGCAGGTTACGGCTGCGCACATCGTCGAGAATCGCCATGCCGAGGCGGTTCATGCTGTAACCGAAGCCCAATCCGGTCGTCGGATCGGCGAATCCGAAGGAGCCACCCAAACCGGTTGTGCCGTAAGCACGTTTGTCCGAGCCGAAACGGAAAGTGCCGCGCGACTTACGGAAACCGAGGTGGTATCGGCTCTTGGTGTGCAGGACCAGATCATCGGCGGGCACATCGTCGGCGGTGTCGGCGGCGGCGAGCAGGTCGAGAACATCGTCGTCGATGGGCAGCGCGCCGGTCCGCCCCGCCGCGGCGCCGTAGACCTTCGCCAGCGCGCGGGCATTGCCGACACCGTTCATGCCGGGCCACTCGATCTCGAGGAACTCCCGCCGGGCGGCACGCGCCGGTGCGCCGGGGCGCGGATTGGTCAGTGCCGCATAGGAATAGCCGCGCTTGGCGTAGACCTCGCCGCCGATCCGCAGCGGGATATCGCGGCGCTCGTAGCGCCAGATGTCCAAGCCCTTGGTCGCCGACAGCTGGGCTACGCGTTCCATGGGTTCGGTCTCGGGCAGGCCGATGAACAGATCGGCGCCGACCGGGCCCGCGATCTCCTCGGCGAAGAATCGGCCGAGACTGCGGCCCGCCGGATCCACCCGCCGCAGCAATTCGCTCTGATACAGACCCAGCGTCAGCGCGTGATAACCGTGGCGGGTGCCCGGCTCCCACGCCGGTTTCTGCGCGGCGAGCAGCGCACCGAGAGCGTCACGATCGATCAGCTCGCGCAGTTTCACGATCCGGTCCAGCCCGGACAGGCCGGCTTGGTGGTCGATCAGCTGACGCACGGTGACACGTTCCTTACCCTGCGCGCCGAATTCCGGCCAGTACTTCACCACCGGCGCCTCGTAGTCGAGCAGCCCCCGCGAGACCGCCGTCGCCAGGGTGAACGCCGACATCCCCTTCGACGACGAGAACACCGGCACGATCGTGTCGCGCTCCCACGCCACCTCGCGTTTGCGATCGCGATGGCCTGCCCACAGATCGACCAGTGGCTGGTCGCCGGCGTAGACGGCCACGGCGGCGCCGATCTCGCCGTGGTGGGTGAAGTTGCGGCGGAAGGCGTCGGCGACGGGGCCGAAACCGGCCGCCACGTCGCCGTGGATCGATGGTGCGGGACTCATGGTGTCCTCGATCGTAGCCGCGTCTCGTACGCTGCCGATATGCGATCGTTGCAGCAGGTTCAGCACTGGCCGGTCAAGAACGCCGCCGCCGCCGTGGTCACCGCGGACGGTGTGTCGAGCATCGGCGATACCGAGCGGGTGTTCCGGCTCGCCTCGGTCACCAAACCGCTCGTCGCCTATGCCACGCTCGTGGCGATCGAGGAAGGCGCGGTCGAACTCGACCAACCGGCGGGCCCGCCCGGTTCGACCGTGCGGCACCTGCTCGCCCATACCTCCGGCGTCGCGTTCGCCACACCCGAAGTGCTCGCCGAACCCGGCGCCCGCCGCATCTACTCGAGCGCGGGCTTCGAACTGCTCGCCGATTTCCTCACCGCGCAGACCGGTATCGAATTTCCGCGATATCTGCGCGAAGCGGTTTTCGAGCCGCTCGGCATGGCCACCGCGGTCCTCGATGGTTCCGCCGGCCACGCGGGCAGCGCCTCCCTCGCTGACCTCACGCTATTCGCCACCGAGTTGCTGGCACCTCAATTGATATCTCGGCAAACCTTGGACGACGCGACCTCGGTGCAATTCCCCGACCGCAACGGAGTGCTGCCGGGATACGGCTCCCAGCGTCCCAACGACTGGGGATTGGGATTCGAAATCCGCGACGGAAAAACCCCGCATTGGACGGGTTCAGCCAATTCCGACCGCACCTACGGGCACTTCGGCCAGTCCGGCACGTTCCTGTGGGTCGACCCGGAAATTGCGGTGGCGACAATCGCGCTGAGCGACGAGAATTTCGGTGACTGGGCCAGAACAGCGTGGCCGAAATTCAGCGATTCCGTTATCGCAGAGACACATAACACGCAGTAAAGTAACACGCGCAACACTGCACACTTCAGTACACTCGTGCCACGCCAGACCACGACGGGCCGTTGGGGAAGACGTTCCTTGTCGAGGCTGGAGGTGTTGGTAAGTGCGCGCATCGAGTCAGTTCGCTGACGCGACGGCGGGTGTGGTTTACATCCACTCATCGCCCGCCGCGTTGTGCCCTCACGTGGAATGGGCGCTGTCCACCGCGCTGTCGTCCCCCGCGAAATTACGCTGGAACACCCAACCAGCCGACGGGCACCTCCGCGCCAGCAGTGACTGGGTCGGCCCCGTCGGTACCGCGGCCCGGATTGCCCAATCATTGCGAACCTGGCCTGTGCTGCGTTTCGAAGTCACCGAGGACCCCAGCGAAGGCGTCGACGGCGAGCGCTACAGCTTTGTCCCCGCCCTCGGGCTCTGGCACGGATCCACCGGCGCCAACGGTGACGTGATGCTGGGCGAAATGCGATTACGAGCCTTACTCCAGGCCGCCAAGGAACTCGACGTCCACGGAACTTTCGACCTGTCCACCGAGCTCGACCGAGCCCTGGGCGCGCCGTGGGACGAGGACCTCGAGGCGTACCGGCAGGGGACCGACAGCGTCGGCGCGGAAGTCACCTGGTTGCGGCGGGACGTCGGTTGACACCTGATCCACGACCATCCCGATGATCGGGGGCGAAGTCAGTCGGCGAGGTCCATGCGGAGGAACTCGCTGATGCGGAGGAGTTTCGGGGGGCGGGGGATTTCTGGGGGCAGTGCCTGAAATGCTTCGTCTCTGCCGACGACGCGTGGTGCGGTGAGGGCTATCTCTCGGCCGTCTTTGCGGAGCTGCGCCGTGCCGGTGGCCAGGATGTTGCGCACCCAGTCCGAGGTCGATCCGTAGACGAGGACGAACAGGTAGCCGCCGTCGACGGGGTGGGCGTCGAGCGGGGTGCGGTAGGTCTTTCCCGAGGTGCGGCCGGTGTGGGTGAGGACCGGCCACTTTCCACCTGCGACGGCGCGGGGATTGAAGACGCGTTTGTTGATTTTGCCCCACCAGATCGGCATAGGCATGAGGTGCTCCCTTGTTCGGGCCAGCGTGACTTACAACTGTAAGGCTGACTTACATCTGTAAGCTTGTCAACGCTTCGTCACCGAGGAGGTCCCATGCCCGTACGGCAACCGCTGAGTCGCGATCGTGTGCTGGATGCCGCGATTCGGGTCGCCGACCGTGGGGGAGTGGAGGCCATCACGATGCGGCGGGTGGCGCAGGAGTTGGGGGTGGAGGCGATGTCGCTCTACAACCATGTGCCGAACAAGGACGCGATACTCGACGGCGTTGTCGACGCGGTGTTCGCGGCGATCGAGTTGCCGGCGGCCGGAGGTGTTGATTGGCGGGAGGCGATCCGGGCGCGGGCCCGCTCGGCACGTTCGGTGCTGGCGCAACACAGTTGGGCGCTCGGGTTGATGGATTCGCGTCGGAATCCCGGCTCGGCGACCCTGCGTCATCACGACGCGGTCCTGGGAGTTCTTCGCCGGGCCGGGTTCTCGCTGCCGATGGCCGCGCACGCGGTCTCGCTGATCGACAGCTATGTGGGCGGTTTCGTCCTGCAGGAGGCGAACCTGCCCGTGGCTGTACCGGCGGACGTCGAGGCAGTCGCGGGCGGCATTCTCGCGAACCTGCCGGCAGACGAGCTACCCTATCTCACGGAGATGATCGTCGACCACGCCCTGCAACCGGGGTACGACTACTCGGGCGAGTTCGGATTCGGGCTGGACCTGATCCTGGACGCGCTCGAAGCGCGCCGAGGTCAGCGCTGAGCGCCAGCCCCTGATTGCAGGGGCACCACTTTCCTTGTATCGAAATTCGTTGTCGTGCAGCATCGAAGAGATGATGAACAGACGAATTTCTGGAGCATTCCTCGCCGCATCCGCCGCCGTAGTCGCATTCGGTCCCGTCGCGATCGCGCCCGCGGGCGCGGCAACGCCGTTCGTAGCACCCGAGATCACCTTCGCCGGAACCGCGGCGGGCACCGTCACCGCCACTCTGCGCAACCCCAACGACCGTGGGCAGTGCTGGGCCGAAGCGGGCGTCGGCCCCGAGAACAACCACGTCTTCTTCGGTGACAGCGCACCGGAATCGCTGGCCGACCCCGGCAAGACGGTCGTGACCTCGCTCGACGGCCTCGGGCCCGGCACCACGATCACCGCACGCGGCGGCTGCGTCAACGGCGCCGAGTTCGCGTTCTCGGAGTTGGTCACCGTCAACGTTCCGACCGCTACGCCGTCGACCGGAAGCTTCGGCTTCTAGCGGATCCGCGGGCGGCCGCGGTGGAATGCCGCGGCTGCCTTCAGCTGCCCGTGCGGCGTGCCGGAAGGGCGACGCGGTCGAGATCGTGGGCGAGAACGGCGCCGGGAAAGGCGGCCTGCTCGATGAACAGGTGATCCTCACTCGCGGTGTAGCGCTCCGAAAAGTGGGTCAGAACAAGGGTGTTCACCCCGCAGGAGCGTGCGACCTCGCCCGCCTAACGTGCCGTGAGATGGCCGCGTTCGTGCGCCTGATCAGTCTCGGAGTCGAGGAAGGTGGACTCGATGATCAGCATGTCGACGCCATCGGCGAGCTCGAAAACGTTGTCGCACAGGCGAGTATCCATGATAAAAGCCACCTTCTGGCCCGGTCTCGGTGTCGAGCATTCCTCGAGCAGGGGCCCCGACAACTCTCGGATCGCGGCGCCGGAGATGCCGTGCTCGCGGAGCTTCTCGGGCAGAAATGTTCGGCTGTCCGGTTCGGCGAGGCGGTAGCCGTAGGTGGGGATGCTGTGGGCCAGCGCGAGTGCGGTGAGGGTGAAACCGTTGCCCTGCAACGTTTCGCCGGGCCCGCTCACCGGGTGTTCGACGACGCTGGGCGAGCCGTAATAGCTCGTCGCGTATCTCAGTCGTTCCCAATACTCGGCGCCCTCGGCGGGGTACACAGCGTGCACGTCGTGGGGCACCCCGTCGCGGCCGAGTCGCTGCACGATGCCGGGGACGCCCAGCGAGTGGTCGCCGTGGAAATGGGTGATACACAGCCAATGCAGTTCGGTCGCCGAAGCGCCCGCATGCGACATCTGACGCTGTGTGCCCTCGCCCGGATCGAACAGCACGCCCTGCCCGTCCCAGCGCAGGAGGTAGCCGTTGTGGTTGCGGCGGCGGGTGGGCACAGCCCCGGCTGTGCCGAGGACGACGAGTTCTCGTGTCGACATCGACCCATCCTGGCGGGTCGCCGCGTCGGTGTCACGTAGAAATGAATGCGGGACAGGCCGAGTGCGTGCCGACTGTCGCAGCTCGCACCGAGGACACAGCTTCCGGAGGACGACGATGGATCTGTTCGACTACGACGCCGAACTGAGGCTGCACACTGCGCGCTTCTTCGCTGCCGCGAAGGTCGGCCCGGATGATCGCGTGCTCGACATCGGTTGTGGCACAGGGCAGACCACCCGTGAGGCTGCCCGTGCGGCCGTAGATGGGAGCGCGGTGGGAGTCGACATCTCGGAGGTGATGCTCGAACGGGCCCGTCGGATCAGCGAGGACGAAGGACCGTCGAATATCGGCTTCGAGCTGGCGGACGCCCAGGTGAATCCTTTTCCTCCAACATCTTTCGACCTCTGTATCAGCAGGTTCGGTGTGATGTTCTTCGACGATCCGGTCGCGGCGTTCACCAATATCGCGCGCGCATTGCGTCCCGGGGGTCGTCTCGCGTGGCTGGTCTGGCAAGGCCACGACCGCAACGAATGGGCGTCTGTGTTCAGTGACGTTCTCGCCACCACGATCCCCACGCCGGGTCGCGGTCCGTTTTCACTCGCTGACCCCGTTGTCACCGAATCCATGCTGGCGACAGCGGGTTTCGTCGACATCGACTTCACCGAGATCGACGAGCCCGTGTACTACGGCCCCGACAGTGGCGCCGCCTACGACAACCTGCTCCGCCTAACGGGATTCACCGCCTCCCTCGCCGATCTCGGGCCCGCCGAAGCCGAACAAGCCCGCACGCGACTCCGCGAGATCCTGGCCGACCATCAGACCGACAGCGGCGTGTACTTCGAATCCCGCGCTTGGATCGTCACCGCTCGTCGTCCTTGACGGCGAGTGGCGGGATGGAAAAGTATTGCGTGCGCTCGTGTCGGCGGGGTGGTTCGCTCAGGTGTTCATCGGATGAGTGCGGAAGAAGTCCCAGATCAGGGCGGTGGCGTTGATCGATTTCGTGTTCTTGCCGACGATGAATTCCGGGTACAGCGGGGAACTGGTCCCGGGCCAGATGTGCCCGCCCCCGGTGATCGTGTACAGCTGAACGTCGACGCCGGGCGGGCACGAGTATCGATCCAACACGACGTCGGCGGCGATCGTGGCCCGCACCGGAGCGCCGGTGCACCCATCGCGCCGCGCCCAGGCCGCCGCACTGTCGGTCACCGGGTGCCGGCCTACGCCGCTGTCCTCGCCACCGCCAGGCCTGGAGGCTGAACCGGAATCCGATTGTCCCGCATACGGAACGATCGCGTCATCGGTGCCGTGGAAGGCGATGACCGGCACGGGCCGGGTGGGCTGACACCAGCTGAAATCTCGTAGCCCCGACACCGGGGCGATGGCGGCGACACGATCGGCGAACTGGCAGCCGAGGGAACTGGTGGCGAAGGCGCCCATCGACAGTCCCGCGATGAAAATGCGGCGGGTGTCGACGCAGAGGCTGGACTCCACAGCTGTCAGCACTTCCGAGATCCAGGTCATGTCGGCGGAGCCGAGACCGTACTCCCACTGTGCGAAACCGAGCCGATCGAGCTGAGGGGTGATCGTGACGAACCCTTCTCGGTCTCCGTATTCGCCGAAGCCGCTACCCGCATCGGCGATGTCGATATTTTCCAGGAGGCCGTGCAGGGCGATCACGACCGGCAGCGGGCGATCGGCTCCGGCGGGGACATGCTGCCGATACTGGCCCGTTTTCTCGGTGCCCCGGAATTGCACGGTCGTTTCGCCGCGAGCGGGAACCGGTCGGCCACACCCAGCAGAAGGTGCGGGTGCGGGCGCCGGATCGTCGGCGTGCGCTACGCCGCCGGCGGCGGCGAGCAACGCGGCGACACACAGCGTTCGCAAAGCCGCCGTGGTAACCACCCGCAGTCCGGATCGGACGCTTCGACGGCGTCGGGAAGTCCCGCCTCCGACTCGCGAAATATAACTCTTCAACATGAGAGGAAGACTCTCAGATTGATGCCCGATTCTTCCCGGGTTCGCGGCACCTGTCGGAAATTCTGACGGTTATCCCACGGTCCTACCTGGAGCGATCACAGGCGGCCGCAGGGTCGGTCGGTGGTCGCGGTAGAGGTCGCACCTTGACTGATGAGGTGATGTCGGACACACTACCAGTCAGTAACCGGATTCAGATGTCCGGTTATGGTGTGGCCGGCGAGACCACACGACTCGAAGAGGAGTTGTCGATGGAGGAGCGCGAGCGCAACGGGACGCATGGGCAAGGAGGTCTACTGATCGCGCCGTCGCCGACGGGAAAGTCGGCGCCGCCGGCAGGGGTGTCGTCTGGTTCCGGAACCGCGGGATCTCTCGGACCTGCCGCGATATCGTTGCGCGACACCAGATCTCTTGCCGAGGAGATGGTCCGGCACTTCAAGCTGACCGTCGCCAGATGCCTGACCCTGCCCGACGAAGCGCTCCGTGGCGATATCACCGCGGTGACCGTCAACTGCTTGCGGATCGCCACCACGATTCTCGACGGGCGCGGCGCTCCTACCGAACGCGAAGTGGCGCAACTGGAATCGGCCGCCGCGCAGTGGGCCAGAGGCGGTGTGCCCATCGATGTGATCCTGCATGCCCTGCACGAGGGTTCGAGAATGGCCCATGAACTGGTGGCCAGCAGGTCGGCGGTCGACTCAGTCGCCGAATGCGTGGACATCGGAGCACGCACCGTCGATCTGCTCGATCTGATGACCACCACAGTGACCATGGCCTACCTGCGCGAATATCGCGGCACCGCACACGAACACCGATGTGCGGTCAACACTTTCACCACCGCGCTGCTCAACGGCCGCGTGGCGACGGCGATGGCGCGTGAATGCGGCTTGTCGATCGCCGAGCACTACCACCTGCTGGCGCTGTCCATCCTGCCTTCTTCCTCGGGGGTCGAGGGCGGCGTGGATCGCCGGGCAGCTTCCGGGCGGGTGATTCGGCGAATCCGGGCCGATCTCGCCGAAAGGGGCGGCAAGGAGGTCTTGTCCTTGCTGAGCAACAGCGGCGGCACGATCCTGATCCCCAGTACCGCGCTGCCCGCTGATCAGCTGGAACCACTCGTCAGGGTAGTCGCTGAGGCCGCCGACGCCGTCGTCACCGCCGTCCACCTCGAAGTGGCCGTCGACGCGATCCCGCAGATGTCACCGACGCTGCACGACATGGTCGACGTCGCCAATCGGCTGACCCGCGTGCTCTCGGCCGAGCCCGAGACCCGCCTCTACGATTTCGCTGAGCTGGCCGCCGAATACCAGCTCACCCGGCCGGGGGCGGTCAGGGAGTCCATGGCACGCCGACTCGACCCTTTGGTGGCCAACCCCCTGTTGCTGCGAACGCTCACCGTCTACATGCTCAGCGATCAGAACCGCCAGCGAGCGGCACGGCGATTGTTCATCCACCCGAACACCATCGACCATCGACTCAAGCGCATAGCGGGGATCACCGGCCTCGATCCCGCCCGCGCCGATGGTCAGTGGGGACTGCGCGCCGCGCTCGTAGCCCGCGCTTACCGGTCGGAAACCGCGGACCCGGGCGTGGATACTGTGGAAACCGGCGGCACCTAGAACGTGCGCAGAGAGCGATCGTGACCACCGATCGATCGGTCAGGGCGCTATCGAGAGTTCCTGCCGCTCCGGTTGGGTCGAGCGAACATAGCGCGGGCTGGTTTCGGGTGCGGTGAATCCTTTCGCGTCGCCGGTGCCTCTTATGTGTGTCGCGACGGACGTCGGGACGGGACACGGAGGTTTGTTGTGGTCATCGGTATCGGTGTGGTCGTCGGTGTGGTGCTGCTGTGCACGTGCATGGTCGTCGTGCGGCGCAAACGAGCCGGGCGTGGGTGAATCGCGCTGGCCCGACCAGGGGTTGATCGTCGCCGCGCAGGGTGGTGACGTGGATTCGATCGCGGCGTTGGTGTCGGGTTCGCATCCGCATATCCAGCGATTCGCTCATTCCCTCTGTGCGACAACGGAAGACGCCGAGGACGCGGCGCAGGAGGCGCTGATCATCCTGTATCGCAAGATCGGGATGTTGCGGGCCTCTGGTGCGCTGGCGTCGTGGATGTTCCGGATCGTTCGCAACGAGTGTCTGCGTCGGGCTCGGACGAGTCTGTCGGGTCGAATCCCTTTGCCGGACAACACCTCGGCTGTTTCGGCTGAGGACGAGGTATTGCGACGCCTGGAGGCGGGTCGGGTGGCGGCCGCGGTTGCCGGCTTGCCCGCGGACCAGCGCAGCGTGTTGATCATGCGCGACATTCAGGGCCATAGCGGCCGGATGGTCGCCGATGCGCTCGGGCTCAGTACCGCGGCGATGAAATCGCGACTGCACCGCGCTCGGGCGGCAGTTCAACAGGCACTACAGGTCACGTCTGCCGACGTTGCCGGAGGACATGATGAGTGATGATTTCGCGAGCAAGTCCGTGCCCGAGCACCTGGTGCGCGGCGCGGTGGGGTTCGGTGCGCTGGTCGGATCGGTGGCCCTGATCCCGGTCGCCGGGCTGTTCAGTGTGTTGTTGCTGCCCGTCGGTCTGATCGCGCTGCGCGGCTGCCCGACGTGCTGGGCGATCGGGCTGATGCAGATCTTGTCGAGGGGTCGGCTGCAGCGCTCCTGTGCCGACGGCCAGTGCACGCTGACCGTCGGCGAGACCCATCGAGTCACTTCCTAGAAGCTGACGCCTTCGAGCGGCCGACAAACCCAGCCGGTCGCTCGAAGCAGTTCATGCGGCGCCGAACAAGGGCAGGCAGGGGGTGAGCCCGTCGATCCTGACGGTTGTTCGCTGGTGGCTCTCCCATCTCGTGCGCGAGAGCCGCACCCGGCGCATGACCGTGACTTTCTCGCGCACCGTCAGGCGCTGGATTCCGTCGGGCTCGTAGCCGAGTTTCTCGGAGACTCGGAACGAGGACGGGTTGTCGGCGAACGCACCCGAGACCGCATCGGTGGCCCGCAGCCCGGTGCTCATCCCCTTTTTCGCGGAGGCGCGGCTAACCACCGAACAGCAGATACAGCCCGGTGAACGTGAAGCCGACCATGGTCAGCATCAACGCCAGCTGGCCGGTCAGGCGGTGACGAGGTGGGAGAAGTTGCAGGCAGCGGTCGTGAGCGGCGGCTACGCCGAGGATGTGGCCGGTCAGGACCGCGAGCACTGTGCAGGTGGCGAGCACCGTCGGATGACTCGACAGCACGTAGGCCACGTCTCGGTCGGCCAGGCCCGCGAGGTTCCATCCGCGGTCGAGCGGGTCCGCGAACAGCAGTGCCGTCGCCTGCCCTTTCTCGACGAGGAACGTGAGGTAGTGGGCGATCAGATAGCCCGCAACGATCGGAGTGAGGCTGAGCGCCAGCCGCCGCGGTAGCAGCGCGCGATCGGCGGGGGAGACACCGCCGGTGGCACGCGCGGCGACGGAGAACAGCCCGCCGACCACCCCGATGAAGACCAGCAGTCCGGCCGTGCGCACCAGTGTCGCGTCGACGACCGGAGCCAGGTCGTCGACCAGTTCGCGCCACCACGGGAAGCTGGAGAAGCTGTCGAAGGCAGTGGATCCGAGCAGTGTCGCCGCGACCGCGACAGATCCAGCGAGTCCGGGAGTCCCCGCGAGATTGTTCAGCGGCATCCGCAACACCGGCTGCCCCGTGCGGTCGCGGCTGTAGGGGCTCAGGTGCGCCAGCAGCGTGCTGTACACCTCGAGTGGATCGGCTCGCTCTGCCCAGGCGGTGCCGAACAGCGCGAGCCCTATCGAGGTCACGACCAGATAGCCGAGCAGCCAGGTCAGCACCGAGCCCACCGACCCTGGTGCGCGCCAAGCCAATTCCAGCCACACGAAGGAGAACAGGCCGAGAGCGGCTGGGAGATAACCCCATTCGTCGCGATAGCGGAGAATTCCGTGCTCCGGCGGGCGTCGGAGAAGTAGGCAACCGAAGCGGTGCAGCGCCCTGACGGGGGAGAGGACCTTCCAGACCGGTCCGATCAGCAGGGACGCCACCATCACCCCGACCCAGACGCCGATGTACAGCACTCCCGGCACGGGATTCCGTGCCGGATCCGAGGAACCGAACATCGCGATGACGATCACGCAGGCAGTGGCCAGCACGCTCGCCGTGGCGATGACCGTCCGCGTCGCGCGAGCGTCGATGAACCGGCGTACCGGCGCGGGCAGCACGAATCCCGACGAGTCGGGGTCGAGGCGCGGCTCACGCCAGGCGAAGAACAGCAGCGCGAACGAGAAGGTCAGCGCCCACGCCGCGCCGATCAACGCGTAGGTGAGCGGAATCGGCAGGTCCGTGGCGCCGTTGAGGCCGTGGGCGAGCGGACTCACTGCCGGACCAGCAGCGTCGTCACCGTCCGTCCGATCCGGTGCAGTTCGATCTCCACCTGGCCCGGCACCGTCACCGTGAAGTCGAACTCCTGGCCGGCCGCCGCGGCGACGGGGAAGGTGTGCGCGGGCGCGGAGTGGACGTGCAGTTCGTCGGTGGCGTCGCTGTCGACCCGCAACACGATGCGTTGCCCGACCTGGGCTTCGGTGCGGGTATTGGTCGGGGACACCGCGCCGTTCGCGATCCGGATGTCGATGGTGCGGACTGTCGTCACGGGTTCGGTGGTCGGTTCGCTCGACGAGCAGCCCACCAGCAGTGCACCCGCGGCGACCGTGAGCAGGCCGAACCGGAGCCGACGAAGGGTCACGGAATCTCCTCGGTGCGGTCGGTCTGCGCGGATTCTGTGCCGTCCTTCTCGCGTTTCTCCGCGCGTCGGTCGCGCATCGCGATGAACAGCATCACACCCACCAAGGCGACCGCGGGCAGGAAAGCCGGAATCGCCAGCAGGATGGAATGGTCAGCGAGCAGATCGACGTTCTCCTGGCGGATCAAGGTTCGACCGTTGCCTTCTGGTCCGGTGTGCTGCCCGCCGCCAGGTAGCGGTCGTTGACCCGGGCCGCGCCCCACGCCATCGCCGCGATCAAAGCCAGGGAGCACGCCAGCACCACCAGGCCCGCGAGGGCGATCAGCCAGGACGGATGGTCGAAGGACCGCTCGCGCTGCAGCACCGAGATCTCCTCGACGAACGGCCGGGTGAAGCTCGCGGGCGCGGCCACCTCCGCGGCGCCGATGCCGGGATCGAGCGGCATGAAGATCGGCAGCGCGGATTGCATGCGCCCGTCCTGCAAGCGCAGCACCGTTTTCCAGGTGCCGTGCACGGGTACGGGCCGGGTGGACACGAAGTGGTCGTCGCCGACGCGACGCAGCTTGTCCACGACGAGGCCGTGGCCGGGACTGTCGTCGCCGGTACCGCCTTGCCAGGCCAGGATCTCCACCCATTCCGGATCGGGACCGATGAGATCCCCGGGGGAGAGCCGGATGTCGGCGGTGACCATTCGCCCGCCCTGTTCGGGATCGGCATCGGTGAGCGCGACGGTCGCCGACGCGTTCTCCGGCACCCGGATGATCACCCCGTTCGCGGTCGCCGCGGCCGCGATCACCACGGCGGCGACCACGATCCCGCGCCGCACCGCGGGCTTGGGCAGTGCCTCGCCGCGCAAGACGGTGCCGAGCATCGCGCCGATCAGACCGCCCGCCACACCCACCGGCACCGCCATCGCGAGCAGTTCCACCCACATCCCGCCGACCCAGGGATTGACGAACATCCGCTCGATCCACAGGGATTCGAGCCAGATGCCCACCGTCGCCACACCGAGCCCGGTGAGCGCGCCCCACCAGAGCGGACGGCGGATCAGCGGCACGACGGCGAGCAGTTCGACCACGATCGCGGCGCCGAGATAGAGCGGAAACACGTTGCGCGGCGCCTCGAATCCGGTGCCGACCAGGACCGCGACGATGTAGCGCACACAGAAGGCGAAGGCCACGAGCAGCAACGTGCTGAGTGGGCCCAGCGTCAACCGCGCCGAGATCAGGGCGATCGTGGCGGCGAAGACGATCAACATCGGTTGCAGCACCAGCCGGAACTGCTCGACGCCGAAGTCGAACTCCACCTGGAACACCGACAGTCCGATCACCAGGCCGCCGAAGGCGAAGGCCTGAATCGCCCAGAGGAACCGCCCGTCGATCCGCTCGGGATCGGGCCGGTTGTATCGGCCCTCGAGTTCGAGCAGCAGGACGCCGATCAGCGACAGACCCGCGCCGCCGATGAGCATGAGGTGGGTGGGTCCCCAGAGTGTGACGTCCTGGCCGAACAGTCGATGCCAGATGTCGTCGAGCGGGAAGCCGATCAGCGCGTACAAACCGGCACCGGCGATCAAGATGCCGCCGACGGGGGCGTACCAGTCGCGGGTGATCTTCACCGCGGCCCTGCCCGGCTTCTCGTCGAGCGGCAGGATCACGGCCAGCATGCCCGCCATGAAGAGGAAGAACAGGCCGACCAGGATGAAGTAGTGCGCCGGATTGGCCAGCGGTCCGGCGTCGCGGCCCTTGCCCACATGCAGGCTCACGTCCCAGATGAAGCCGAGGAACGCGGTCAGGATGGTCGCGAGGAACATCGCGATCGGCAGCGCCACCCAGCCGGGACGGTTCATGATGCGACCGCTGAAGTCGGCCAGCCGCTGCAGCCAGGTGATGCGCCGCGTCCGATGCAGGTAGGCCACCCACAGCAGAACCGCACCGACCACCGCGGACGCGCCGGTCATCAGCGCGACTTGATCGAGGGCAGCGCCACCGCCTTCGGTGCCCTGCGCGACCATGATGGTGGACGGATCGGTCATCGCTGTGGCCACGGCAGTTCCTCCGATGTGTCGAAGCGCCCGGTCTGCGGGGTAACGAACAGTATCCCGAATTCCGCGCGGTACCGATACCCCGCGCGCACGGGTCCGGCTCGGATCCGGCGCACGCGTGTCGGTCGACTACCCGGCCTGCGGGAACTGCTTCCGATACTGCTCGCCCCAGGTCTCCATCAGCCCGATGATCGGGACGAGACCGCGGCCGAAGTCGGTCAGCTCGTACTCGACGCGGGGCGGGGCCTCCGGATACACGGTGCGGGTGAGCACGCCGTCGCGCTCGAGTTCGCGCAGCTGCGCGGTCAGCATTCGCTGGGTCACGTGCGGCATGGCGCGGCGCATCTCGTTGAACCGCGCCGTTCCCTCACTCAGATGGAAGACGATCATGCCCTTCCATTTGCCGCCGATCACATCGAGGGTGACTTCGACGGGGCAGTCGAAATCGAGATCCCGCTTACGTTTCGTCACGCACGTCCTCGTCTCACCGGCAAAGGTATGGAAAAGGGTACTGGGTAACAGAAATGTGCGTTCTTACGCGGATATTCCCCCTCGGGCAGGCTCGATCCCGTACACCGACCCGGTCCCGACAGGAGCATCAGAGATGGCCCAGCTACTTCAGCTCGACGCGAGCCCACGCCGTTCGCGCTCCCACACCCGCACGCTGACCGGGGAGTTCGTCGCGCGCTGGAGCGAGGGCCGACCCGGTGACACGGTGATCCGCCGCGACCTCGGCCACGAACCGCCGCCGCACCTCACCGAGGAGTGGATCGCCGCCGCCTTCACCGCACCGGCACAGCGCACCCCGCAGATGCGCGAGGTTCTTGCCCACAGCGACCGGCTGGTGGACGAGCTGTTCGCCTCCGACGTGCTGGTGCTCGGAGTGCCCATGTACAACTTCGGGGTACCGGCGATGCTGAAGGCCTATATCGACCAGATCGTCCGGGTCGGTCGCACGTTCTCCTTCGACCCCGATGCCGCGGCACCGTACACACCACTCACCTCGGGCAAGCGCGCCTTCGTCATCGTCGGCACCGGCGATGCCGGGTACGAGATGGGTGGTCCGCTGGCGAGCATGAATCACGTAGAGCCGTATCTGCGCACGGCGCTGGGCTTCATCGGTGTCGATGACGTCGAGTTCGTCTACACGGGCAACGATGAATTCGGCGGTGAGCGCCTACTGCGGTCTCTCGAACATGCCCGAAGCCGAGTCGCCGACCTGACTGCTGAGCGCGAACCGGCCGAAATAGCGAGCTGAACCAGCGTCGGTGCGCGGGGATGCCGAAACCCCGGACAGAGCCCGGGGTTTCGGTAGATCTCCAGGGTCAGCGAGTGGCGATGATCGCCGATCCATGACCGAACAGACCTTGGTTCACCGCGATGCCCGCGCGGGCGTTGTCGACCTGGCGGCCGTCGGCCTGGCCGCGCAACTGCCAGGTGAGTTCGCAGACCTGGGAGATGGCCTGGGCGGGGATGGCCTCACCGAAGCAGGCAAGGCCGCCGCTGGGATTCACCGGTACTCGTCCGCCCAATGTTGTTGCGCCACTGCGCAGCAGAGCCTCCGCTTCGCCCGTCTCGCAGAGCCCGATGTCCTCGTACCAGTCCAGTTCCAGAGCGGTGGAGAGGTCGTAGACTTCGGCGAAGGACAGGTCGGCGGGACCGATTCCGGCCTCTTCGTAGGCGGCGTGGGCGATGGCGGACCGGAAGGTGCGTGACGGGGGCTCGACGGCCACGGCGGAATCCGTCGAGAAATCCGGCAGGTCGAGCACGGTTTTCGGGAACGTCGGCGTGACCGTCGACAGCGCGGAGATGCGCACCGGATCCGCGATGCCGTGGCGGCGGGCGTAATCCATCGACGTCAGCACCAAGGCGGCTCCGCCGTCGCTGGTCGCGCAGATGTCGAGCAGCCGCAACGGGTCCGACACGATCGCCGAGGCGGAGATCTCCTCGACCGAGACTTCCTTGCGGTAGCGCGCATTCGGGTTGTTCAGGCCGTGCCGGGAGTTCTTCACCTTGACCGCGGCGAAGTCGTCGAGGGTGGCGCCGTGCAAGGCCATGCGGCGGCGGGCGTAGAGCGCGAAATAGATGGGATTGGTGGCGCCGAGCAGATGGAAACGCAACCAGTCGGGGTCGTCGCGGCGCTCGCCACCGACCGGCTGGAAGAAGCCCTTCGGAGTGGTGTCCGCGCCGACCACCAGCGCCACCTCGCACAGCCCGGCCAGGATCTGGGCGCGCGCGTTGGCGATGGCCTGTGCGCCGGAGGCGCAGGCGGCGTAGCTGCTCGAGATCTGCGCACCCGACCAACCCAGCGCCTGCGCGAACGTCGCGCCCGAGACGAATCCGGGGTAGCCGTTGCGGATGGTGTCCGCGCCGGCGATGTAGCCGACGTCGCGATGATTCAACCCGGCATCGGCCAGCGCCGCGCGCGCCGCCACCAGACCGTATTCGACGAAATTGCGCCCCCACTTGCCCCACGGGTGCATACCCGCACCGAGGACGGCGATGTCGCGATCGTTCGTATCAGTCATTGACCGGCCTCCACATCCACACCGTGTGCTCCGCGTCCTCGTCCTCGTACAGCGTGCCGACGGTCAATTCGACCGGCATGCCGACGGCCAGGTCGTCCACCGTGAGACCGCGCACGACCTGCCCGAGAACCACCATCTGCTCGACCTCGAGCTCCACCGCCGCGACGACGTAGGGCACGAAGGGATCGGCCGAGACGTAGGGCGCGGGCGGCTTGTATCGAGCGTCGGCATAGGACCAGATCCGGCCACGCGTGGAGAACAGGTACTCGACCAGCTCGGAGCCGTCATGGGTACCCGTGCATTGCGGATTGCGACAGGCGAGAGTGTTCTTCGGGAAGTACGGCGTGCCGCAGTCGTTGCAGCGAGTTCCCACGAGGCGAACCTGGCCGTCGTCCGCAGTGAACCAGTCAGCCACGGCGGGGCGTTGTTCTTTCTGCACGTGGCCGACGGTATAGGAACACGTTCTACTTTGGGGCGGAATTCCGTTCCAGCGCTGCTCGGGCGCGGGTACGGTGAGCGGATCGAGGATGCGATGACATCGATCTGGAGTACCGCGCGATGGGCACGAAAGCTATTGACCCGCAGTCGATTCGCAACGTCACGATCATCGGCGACGCCGACGGGACGGCCCGGGTGGTCCAACGTCTGCGCCGATGTTTCGGCGACACGGAGAACACGGTCCACTGGTCGACAGATCACCTCGAGCACACGATTCGCGTCGTCGAGTTGTCGAGCGAGGCCCCCGTAGCCGACCTGGAACGCGCCATCCGCGTAGCCGACGGAGTGATCGCGGTCGTGAACGCCGCCGCGCACAGCACCCCGCGGCTCGAAACCATGCTGCGAGTCGCCGACGACCACCAGGTCGCCCGTCTGTGCCTGATCACCGGACTCGATCGCCCGGGCGCGGACTTCGACCGCTGTGTTCGCACGATCGCCGAGATTCGCGGGGCGGCGCCGTTGGTATTGCAGGTCCCCGCGGGCACCTGTGCCGACTTCGACGGCGTCCTCGACCTGGTCACGATGGTGTTGCCCGGATCCGTAGGAAGTCATGGGGAACCCGTCGAGCGGTGGTACCGCGAACTCGTCGAGACCCTGGCCGACCGAGACCCCGCGGATTATCTCCTTCTCCGAGACCTGCACAACCGCATCCGCCGCCGCACTCGCAACGGTGACGTCGTGCCCATCCTGTGCGACACGCCCCTCGCGAGCGACGACATCGCCCCACTGCTGGACGCCATCGTCCGCTACCTGCCATCCCCCCTGTACGTCTGCCAGCCGGAACACGCCCTCGACTACTGACAGCCGCAGTTGGGGGCATGAGCGGACGGGCGCGCCCTGCTCGCCGCGGGGTCGGTGTGCCCGGTCGTAGGACCTATCCGACGAAGTGCATAATCGAACATATGTGCGACTCGATTCGGCTCTACCTGCGCAATGGACGCTGGACGGAACCAGCGCCGCGCTTCTGCCCGAATGGGCACCGACTCGGGGCGGGGCGCTCGCTCGTCAGCGTGATGCCCTGCCGCCGGATCGGCGGACATCACCGAACGCACACCTGTCTCGCCTGTTCCACCACCATCTACTGTCCGCCGATTCACACCGATTGCGAGCACTAGTTCTGCGCCGTCGAAAAAGGAGCTGCTGTGCGGGCCGATTATGTGGGGATGATGATGGACCCGCAGGAGTTGGCGCCGACGGCGCATCCGATCGCGGTGAACACCGACTGCAACAGGCTGGAGGAGCCGGTGCCCAACGAGCTGCTGCCCGAAGGGGTTGGGAGGATCACGCGGGCAATAGGGTACCGACTACGGCGCCGACCCCACCGCCGACCGCGCTACCTGCTACGGATCCGACCTGCACGAAGCTGACTCCCGCCGTGACGCAGCCGATAATCGCACCGGCGACGGCCAAGATTCCAGCGGTCGTGGCACCTACTGCGGCACCGGTTCCGAGCCCGCCGAGCGCGCAGCCGGCGGCGAAACCGATCGCACCGCCCACTGCGGCACCGATGACTCGCCCCAATTCGATGGCGCCGGGAATGTCGCGCTGACGGCTCTCGGTTGACGGGCTGCTGATTGCGGTCACGGCTGCGGCTACCGGTGTTTCGGCGGGTACCGGCGACACAGGTGCAAGCTCGAGCGCGGCTGATTGTGCCTGATCGGCCGTCAATCGCAGTGTGCCGTCGCTGATATCGGCGGCGAACGGGATCGACCGACCGGCGAGCTCGAACGTCAACGGCACCCGGAGGACTACCGTCCCGGCCGAGTCGGTGAGCTCGACCGCATTTCCAGCGCGCCGGAAACTCCCGGAACTGACTTCGGCGACCACCGTCGCCCCTTCGACGCGGGTATCCCAATTGATCTGTGCTACCGGAGCTGCCGAGGCGGATCCGGTAGCACTCACCATTGTCCCCAGCATCGCGACGCCGGTCAGAGCCGACGCCAGTGCAATTCGAACCTTACGCATCGTTGCGTTCTCCCATTCACGTGGCGATCCGACGAAGCCCGGCTGGAAAGGCCGAAGCCGGCTGCGACGCAACCACCACACCGCGCACTGTGCGACGAAATAGCCACTGCGCGTTGCGATTATCCGAAATCGGCATCATCGAGAATGGAAGTGTAGCGGAAGTGTTTCACTTTCGGGACGGCTATGGAGACTTGTCCGGACGGGCCCGACGGCCGAGCTGAAAGCCCGCTCAGCCCGTGCGTCGTGGCGGTATCGCCGAGGGCACACTGAGAAGGGTGATCGGCCTCGTTGAAATGCTCCTCGATTTCGTTGCCATCGTCGAGCAATTCAGTGATGGTTCACATCAACACCTGCCGCTATTCGGCTTATTGTCGGTGGAACACCAGCGACGTTTATTGCGTGAGTTGTTATACGTAATAGTCGATTCCCGGACTGAGTTCCATTGCGTGACGAGTTCCGCCCTTGCCCGCCTCCCGCTGTCCGGTGAACTCTCTCCAACCGGGCATTGCGCACCGCGGGCCCTCGCCATCGCCGCTGGACTGGTCACTGCCGCCGCGCAATCCCTCCGGGTTCGGACAGCAGCTCATCTCTCCCTGCAGGGAGGTCACCTGTGGTGGCTGGTCGGTAGTGGTGCAGGCACCACCGGGTATCGGGGTGGCTGCAGGCTCCTCAGAGCAGGTCGTTCGCCCTAGTTTCATGGGATGCGAATGAGACTTGCGATGCTGGGGATGACGGTTGTGATGGCCACATCGTGCGGCCTGGACAATGCGCCCGATGCCATGGAGGCGGGCCGAGCACAGGTCACCGACGCGCTGAACAGTGCGGTGCGCCAGGGCTATCCGGGCGGTCAGGCGGTGATCACCGATGGCGGCCACACCTGGACGGTCACCGCAGGGGTAGCGGACTTGAATACGGGCAGGCCGTTCCCCGACGGTGCTCGGCTCCGGATAGCCAGCAACACCAAGCCGTTCGTCGCCACCGTGATGCTGCAATTGGTGGCCGAGGGCAAGGTCGAGTTGGATGCGCCGGTGGAACGGTATCTTCCGGGCGTGGTGCACGGGCCGGGCATCGACGGCAATCGGATCACCATCCGAAACCTGTTGCAGCACACCAGTGGCCTCCCCGAATACGCGGCCGAGTTCGGGACCCCACCCGAACCGGGCCAGATCGCCGGGCTCACCGAGGAAGTCCGATGGGGGACAACGGATATCGCCGAAGCGATCCGCACCGTGCTCACCACGCCCGCCGATTTCGAGCCCGATGCGCAATGGGCGTACTCCAACACGAACTACGCCGTCGCCGGGATGATGATCGAGAAGATCACCGGAAATCCGATCGGCACCGAGATCACCCACCGCATCATCGAGCCGCTCGGCTTGCGCGACACCTACTATCCGAGTCCCGACGAAGTCGACATCCGTGGCCCACATCCCCAGGGCTACACCGAAATCGGTGGCGTGCGAGTCGACTACACCAGCCAGAACGTCTCGTGGGCCGGCGCGGCAGGCGCAATGGTCGCCTCCGGCGCGGACCTGAACCGCTTCTTCATCGCCCTGCTGGACGGAAAGCTGCTTCCCCCCACGCAATTGGCGGAAATGAAGAACGTCCGGTCGACCGGAGTGGACAGCACATGGGCATACGGCCTCGGCCTGGCGCGGATCACCATGTCGTGCGGCAACGAACTCTGGGGCCACACCGGCGGCCTCTCGGGCACGGTGACCTACGACGGCGTAGTCCCCGCCACCGGCCGCGCCGTAACCATCGCCCTCAACCAGGACCTGATGGACGACCGCTACGACGAAGGCTCCCGCGCCTTGGACGCTGCCGCCTGCCCGGCACCCTAGGGCCAGTGTCGAAGTCCGGCCCGGGGCCGTCATCGTGCAGCTGATCACCGCGAAATGACGGCAGGTGCCGATCACGCGGTGCTCCGGTTCTCTCCGGGACGATCGTCACCCGCCGAAATCGGAAGCGCTCCTGCCCCGGACTGCGTGGGACACCTCGAAAAGCTTGGGGCCGATCGCTATCCGTCCGCATCGGGGAGGGTGATCTCCTGTGGAGTTTTGTCGGTTCGGATTCCCCGGAAGCTGGGGTGTCGTAGTAGGCCGTCGCCGCTGATCTCGCGGTACTCGATGTCGGCAACGAAGATCGGTTCGACCCACCACGCGGTGTGTTCGATGGGCGGCGGTGGTGGGTTGTCGAGGGGGCTGGTTTCGCGGCGGACCTTGTCGAGTGCGGCGCGGAGGCTGCGTCGTGATGCCGCGGTGAAACCGGTGCCGACTCCGCCGATGTAGCGCAGGCGTCCATCGGGGGTGTGTCCGGCGAGGACGAGGCCGCCGAAGGTGGCGGCGTTGGCGCCGTTGCCGGGGACCGCGCCGACGATCACGGCCTCGGTCGTGCGCCGCAAGACCACCTTCGTCCACGCGGGCGAGCGGCGGCCGGGTTCGTAGACCGAGTCGCCGTGTTTGCAGACGATGCCTTCCATCCCGGAATCGGCGGCGACCCGCAGCAGTTCCTCGGCGGCGGTTTCGGCCAACGGCCACATCGGGGGAACCCGCACGTGCTCACCGTCGTCGAGGGTGAGGTCGGCGAGTTCGGCGCGGCGGGTGTGGTAGGGGTCGTCGAGCAGTGTCTGGTCGTCGACGCCGAGGAGGTCGAACACGATGTAGTCGACTCGTACCTGGTCGATCAGCAGGGCTGTGGGGCGTCGGACGTGCATGCGTCGTTGTAATCGGGAGAAGGAGGGGGCGCCGTGGTTGTCGGGGGCGACGAGTTCGCCGTCGAGCAGCATGGTGCGTCCGTCGGTGATCTCGGTCAGCGCGGTGACGATCTCGGGGTAGGACCCGGTGATCTCGCGTAAGTTGCGGCTGAACAGGCTGATCCTGGTCGGGGTGCAGTGCGCGATCGCGCGGACGCCGTCCCATTTCATTTCCGCGTACCAGCCGCCTGGCGGCTGTGGTGGCCGTCCGGCCTTCGCCAGCATCGGTGCAGGCACCGTGAGACCCACAAGATCAGCTTATGCCGGTCCCGGAGTCGTGCCGCTCGGGCGATGGATGCTCGGCGCGGCGTCGGACCAACCGCCAAGGGCCACTATGGACGGTTACCCTGCCCCACGTTTGCCCATGGCGTGGGGCAGACGCAAACGTTCAGGCCATCTTGCAGGTCTGCTGCCTGCAACTTCCTAGGTGGGCGCAGAGGGGATCGAACCCCCGACCGCTGGTGTGTAAAACCAGTGCTCTACCGCTGAGCTATACGCCCTGGCACCGCCGGGGAGTACCGGCGGTGTCGGGTTATGAATCTAGCGCGGCGAGGGCTTTCTCCCAAGCCGCCTGGTCACGGGCTTGTCCGGGGCCGTTCATCTCCGCGAAAGTGATGTAGCCGGACTTGTCGACAACGAAGGTCCCGCGGTTGGGGTAGCCGGATTTCTCGTTGAAGACGTCGTAGGACTGGGTGACGGCGCCGTGCGGCCAGAAGTCCGACAGCAGGGGGAACAGGTAGCCCTGCTCCGCGGCCCAGATCTTGTGGGTGGGTGGAGGGCCGACGGAGATCGCGATGATCTCGGCGTCGTCGTTCTGGAACTTGGGCAGCTCGTCCCGGACCTTGCACAGCTCGCCCTGGCAGATGCCGGTGAAGGCGAGTGGATAGAACACCAGCAGCACGTTCTTCTTGCCGCGATAGTCCGACAGGGTGACGGGCTGGTTGTTCTGGTCCTTGAGCGTGAAATCCGGCGCGAGAGTGCCAACCTCTAGCGGCATACTACGAATCCTCCGTCGTGTCGGGTCCCAGCCGGGCTCGCGAGCCCAACTGAGACCCTAGCGAACGGCGGATTCAGCGCTGTTTGGACGGTGCCTTCGGCTGGACGAGCCGTGAGGCCGTCCAACTGCCGAGGCTGATGGTGGATGTCTGGGTCAGGCCGGCCGTGGGTGCGGCTTCGGCGATCTCGCTCGGATCGACATGGCCTTGTTGACCGGTTTTGGGGGTGAGGACCCAGATGAAGCCTTCATCGGCCAGCGGGCTGATGGCATCCATCAGCTCGTCGGCCAGATCGCCGTCACCTTCTCGCCACCACAGCAGGACGGCGTCGACGACCTCATCGGAGTCTTCGTCGACCATTTCGCCGCCGCTGACCTCCTCGATCTCGGCGCGCAATGCGTCGTCGGTGTCCTCGTCCCAGCCCAATTCCTGAACAACCAAGCCGTGAGAAATGCCAAGCTTCTGAGCGTAGTTCTGCGCGTCCGCCGCGGCGACCACGGTGGTGTCCTCCCTAAACTTCCGACAGTAAGATAGGTGCAAGCGAACATGGTTATCGGCCGCAGCGCAAGCTGATCGGATGAATTGGGACCGTATGCCGCGTGTCGGCAGGGCAAAATCGGCCGTCTCAGCAGGCGTCGTGGACGGCCGTTCGTGCCTGGTTGATGGCCCGACTGGCCTCGTTGAGCTTGCCGACAGGTGAGTTGTAGGTCATCTTTCTGGTTTGCGCGGCCAGCTCACGCGCCGCGACGACGTAGGCGGTGAACTTGTCGGCCAATTCGGTCGGCAAGGCGCCCGCCGCGGTGACGATGCCCGACTCGACCTTGGTCGCCGCGTTGTCGAGGGTGGTAGCCGCGGACTCGCGCTTGGCGGCGTAGTCGGGGGCGTTCGCGTCGTGCGCGGAGACGAAGTCGTTGTAGGCGGTGACGCCGGCCCCGGTGGTGGTGGCGAACTGCCCACAGTTGTCGGTGATCGCCCGCTCTCGCGCCGCCGCGGCGCGCGAGGACGCGGCTGCCGAGGAAGACGCGGCGGCCGCGGTTTTGTAGGCGGCCACTTCGGCCGCGTCGGTCGTCGGCGTACCGGGGATCTGCTCGGCACAACCGGCTATCACCGACCCCGCGGTCACGGCGACAAAGGCGCAGATCAGCCCCAGCCGACGCGCGTGCAGCACCCTCATCGTTCGGCGTTCCCTCTCACTCACCTGCGCGACTCGTATTCCCCCGCAGAACCTACCTAATGGTATTCCCGCTCAGGTGATGACCTGGGCAGCCGTTTCGGTAAGGATGGGGGTGCACCCGAACCTTTCGTAACGGGTGGTCCGCACACCAAGCGGGCAGGCCCGGGGATAGCGACGCCGACCAAGCAGTTCAGCCCCCATCACGAGGAGCAGATTTGACCGACCTGATCCACTCTGCAGCTTCCAACGATCCAGTAGCGACCTCCGCCGCGGGCGGTGAATCCACCACCAAACCCACTGGTGAACGGGTGCGGGTCATCCGCGAAGGAGTGGCGTCGTATCTACCGGATATCGATCCCGAGGAGACCAGCGAATGGCTGGAATCCTTCGATGACATGCTCGACCGCGAAGGCCCCGGCCGCGCGCGGTACCTGATGTTGCGCTTGCTCGAGCGCGCAGGCGAACGCCGTGTCTCGATTCCGGCGCTCACCTCCACCGATTACGTCAATACGATTCCCACCGAGAACGAGCCGTGGTTCCCCGGTGACGAGGAAGTCGAGCGCCGCTTCCGCGCCTGGATCCGGTGGAACGCCGCGATCATGGTGCATCGCGCGCAGCGCCCCGGAATCGGTGTCGGCGGTCATATTTCGACCTACGCGTCCTCGGCGGCGCTCTACGAGGTGGGTTTCAACCACTTCTTCCGCGGCAAGGATCACCCCGGCGGCGGCGACCACGTCTACATCCAGGGCCACGCCTCGCCCGGCATCTACGCGCGTGGCTTCCTCGAGGGCCGCCTCAGCACGGACCGGCTCGACGGATTCCGTCAGGAATACAGCCACGGCGGCCTTGGCAAGGGCCTGCCGTCCTACCCGCATCCGCGGCTGATGCCGGACTTCTGGGAATTCCCGACGGTGTCGATGGGCCTTGGCCCGATGAACGCGATCTACCAGGCCAGGTTCAACCACTACCTCACCGATCGCGGCATCAAGGACACCTCCGACCAACACGTCTGGGCCTTCCTCGGCGACGGCGAGATGGACGAACCCGAGTCGCGCGGCCTGATCCAGGTGGCCGCCAACGAGGCGCTCGACAACCTCACCTTCGTGATCAACTGCAACCTGCAGCGACTCGACGGCCCGGTGCGCGGCAACGGCAAGATCATCCAGGAACTGGAGTCGTTCTTCCGCGGCGCCGGGTGGAACGTGATCAAGGTGGTCTGGGGCCGCGAGTGGGACGCGCTGCTCGGCGCCGACCGCGACGGCGCGCTGGTGAACCTGATGAACTCCACCCCCGACGGTGATTACCAGACCTACAAGGCCAACGATGGCGCGTACGTGCGCGACCACTTCTTCGGCCGCGACCCGCGCACGAAGGCGCTGGTGCAGAACATGTCCGACAGCGAGATCTGGAACCTCAAGCGCGGCGGCCACGACTACCGCAAGGTCTACGCGGCGTACTCGGCGGCGATGGCGCACAAGGGCCAGCCGACGGTGATCCTGGCCAAGACGATCAAGGGCTACACCCTCGGCAAGCACTTCGAGGGCCGCAACGCCACCCATCAGATGAAGAAGCTGGCGCTGCAGGACCTCAAGGACTTCCGCGATCTGCAGCGCATCCCGATCAGCGATGCCGAGCTGGAGAAGGACCCGTACCTGCCGCCGTACTACCACCCCGGCATGAACGATCCGGCGATCGAGTACATGCTGGCCCGGCGCAAGTCACTCGGCGGTTTCGTGCCGGAGCGACGCTCGCCCGCCGCACCGCTGAAACTACCGGGCGACGAGGCCTACCGCTCGGTGCGCAAGGGTTCGGGCAAGCAGAAGGTCGCCACCACGATGGCCCTGGTGCGCCTGGTCAAGGAACTGTTGCGCGACAAGGAGATCGGCAAGCGCATCGTGCCGATCATCCCCGACGAGGCCCGCACCTTCGGCATGGACTCGTGGTTCCCGACGCTGAAGATCTACAACCGCAACGGCCAGCTCTACACCTCGGTCGACGCGGAACTGATGCTCGCCTACAAGGAGAGCGCGGTCGGCCAGATCCTGCACGAGGGCATCAACGAAGCCGGTTCCACCGCCTCGTTCACCGCGGTCGCCACCTCCTACGCCACCCACGGCGAGCCGATGATCCCGCTCTACATCTTCTATTCGATGTTCGGGTTCCAGCGCACCGGCGACAGCTTCTGGGCCGCGGCCGACCAGCTCGCGCGCGGATTCGTCCTCGGCGCCACCGCGGGCCGCACCACCCTCACCGGTGAGGGCTTGCAGCACAACGACGGGCAGTCGCTGCTGCTGGCATCGTCGAATCCCGCGGTGGTGACCTACGATCCGGCGTTCTCGTTCGAGATCGCGCACATCGTGCGTGACGGACTGCGCCGGATGTACGGCGGCGGCGAGGCTCCGGCCAGTGAGCTGCCCGGTACCGAGGTGTCCGCGGTCGGCACGTTCGGCGGGGAGAACATCTTCTACTACATCACCCTGTACAACGAGCCCTACCAGCAGCCGGCCGAGCCCGACGACCTCGACGTGGCGGGTCTGCTCAAGGGTCTGTACCTGTACCAGGATGGTGGTGAGGGCGAGGTCCGTGCCCAGATCCTGGTCTCCGGCGTGACCGTGCCCGACGGGTTGCGCGCGCAGGCGATGCTGGCGCAGGAGTGGGGTGTGGCCGCGGATGTGTGGTCGGTGACCTCGTTCGGCGAGCTGCGCCGGGAGGCGCTCGACAAGGAGATCGCGGCGCTCAAGCACCCCGATGTCGATTCGGGTTCGCCGTATGTCACCCAGGCGCTCTCGGCCGCGCGTGGCCCGGTGGTCGCCGCGACGGACTGGATGCGTGCGGTGCCCGATCAGATCCGGCAGTGGGTGCCCGGCGACTACATCACCCTCGGCACCGACGGGTTCGGCTTCTCCGACACCCGCACGGCCGCGCGCCGGGTGTTCAACGTCGACGCGCAGTCCATCGTGGTCGCGGTGCTGGAAGGTCTCGTCAGGGACGGCACGTTCGACAAGGCCAAGGCGGTGGAAGCGGCCGCGAAATACGGCATCGACAGCGTGTCCGCCGCGCCGAAGCCGAGTGCGGACGCGGCAGAGGAACTCGCGTAGCGGACTATTGGACTGTGGAGCGCAAACCGCCGCGGCCCCGTCGGATCACCGAGGGCACCAGCGAACACGAGGTCTATCTGCCGACGGGGGCTCTGTCCCCGAATCGGCAGACCCGTGATCCGCTGCCCGACACGCTGCTCAAGCGGGTCAAGCAGTTCTCGGGCCGGCTGTCCACCGAGGCGGTGGGGTCGATGCAGGATCGGCTGCCGTTCTTCGCCGATCTGGACGCCGCGCAGCGAGCGGGCGTGCAGATGCTGGTGCAGACGGCGGTCGTGAACTTCCTGGAGTGGTTGCAGGATCCCGATTCCGATATCCGCTTCAGCCTGGACGCGTTCCAGGTGATTCCGCAGGATCTGGCGCGGCGGCTCACGCTGCGCCAGACCGTGGACATGGTGCGGGTGGCCATGGACTTCTTCGAACAGTGGCTGCCCGCGCTGGCGCGCAACGATCGTCAGCTGGTGGCGCTCACCGAGGCGGTGCTGCGATACGGGCGTGAGCTCGGCTTCGCGGCCGCCTCGGTGTATGCCAGCGCCGCCGAGTCGCGCGGCGCCTGGGATACCCGCCTGGAGGCCCTGGTGGTCGACGCGGTGGTCCGGGGCGACACAGGTCCGGACATGCTTTCGCGGGCCGCCACGTTGAACTGGGACGCCACGGCGCCCGCCACGGTGCTGGTCGGCACACCGCCGCTGGACCAGGGCGTGTCGACGGTCGGCGCCGTGCACACGATCGCGACCAAACACGGCAGGGCCGCGCTGGCGGTGGTGCAGGGTGCGCGACTGGTGATGGTGGTGAGCGGGCACCTGGGGGAGTCGGGCATCGGCTCGCCGTTCCTCACCGATCTGCTGGCCGAGGTGTTCTCCGACGGCCCGGTGGTGATCGGCCCCACGATGCGCACCCTCGGCGCCGCGCACGCGTCGGCGATCGAGGCATTGGCGGGGATGGAGGCCGTTGTCGGCTGGCGCGGGGCGCCAAGGCCCGTTCACGCGACGGAGTTGTTGCCCGAACGCGCGTTGCTGGGCGATAGAGCTGCGATAGAGGCGTTGAACGAGTATCTTGTGCTCCCGTTGGCCGCTGCCGGATCTTCGTTATCCGACACACTCGACGCGTACCTGGATTGTGGCGGAGCAGTAGAAACTTGCGCTCGGCAGCTGTACGTCCATCCAAATACCGTCCGGTACCGACTCAAGCGAATCGGCGAAGTCACCGGCCGTGATCCGATGAATCCTCGCGACGCGTATGTGCTCCGAATTGCAGCAACAGTGGGCCGTTTGACACGAACGCATAACGAATCGTCTCCTCCTGTCACAGAAACCCCACCCATCCCAATGGCCAAGGACCCCCTGTAACGGGATCGGGGAAACGGTCGATCCCGACACCCCACCTCGGATTTTGTGGGACCCCTACAAAAGCGATCGGAAAGCTTCATTCGCGCCGACATCTCATGCGGCGGGGGTCACAGTGTTGTCTTAGGGGGTGATCGCGTTGCTTACCCCTGGACAGGGGTCCCAGACACCCGGCATGCTCACGCCGTGGCTCGCACTTCCCGGTGCGACTGATCGCCTCGAGCTCTGGTCGAAGGCCGCCGGCCTCGACCTGGTCCGTCTCGGCACCACCGCGACGGCCGAGGAGATCGTCGACACCGCGGTGACGCAGCCGCTCGTGGTCGCCGCCGCACTGCTCGCGTTCGCCGAAATCGCCCCCGGGTCGATTCCGGCGGATACAGTCGTCGCCGGACACTCCGTCGGTGAATTCGCCGCAGCCGCTGTCGCCGGTGTCATCACCGCCGACGAGGCAGTCGCCCTCGCCGCCATCCGCGGCCGGGAGATGGCCAAGGCCTGTGCGCTGGAGCCGACCGGTATGTCCGCGGTGCTCGGTGGTGACGAAGCCACCGTGCTCGCACGGCTCGCCGAACTCGATCTCGTCCCGGCCAACCGCAACGCGGTGGGCCAGATCGTGGCAGCGGGCAGCCTGGAAGCTCTGGCGGAGCTCGCCGCGAACCCGCCGGAGAAGGCACGGGTCCGCGCGTTGCCCGTCGCCGGTGCGTTCCACACCGTCTTCATGGCCCCGGCACAGGAAGCTGTCGCCGATGCCATCGCCCAGATCTCGCCCAGCGACCCGATCCGGACGCTGCTGTCGAACTTCGACGGACAACCGGTCACCTCGGGCGCCGACGCGATCGAAAAGCTCGCCGCTCAGGTCACTCGCCCCGTGCGTTGGGACCTGTGCAACGAGACCATCCGCGCCGCGGCCGTCTCGGCCGTGGTCGAGTTGCCGCCCGCGGGCACGCTGGTCGGCATCGCCAAGCGGGAATTGAAGGGCACGCCCAATCTGGCCCTCAAGACCCCCGAAGACCTCCCCGCGTTGGTCGAACTGACCACCTCGGGCTAGCTTTCCCCCCGGCGGTCGTGCACAGCGAAGTGCAGGCCGTTCACGAACCCTACAAATAGCAACAAGAAGGGAGCCACCAAAGTGGCCGCTCTGACCCAGGAACAGATCGTCGAAGAACTCGGCAAGATCATCGAAGAGGTTACGGGTATCGAACCCTCCGAGGTGACCCTCGAGAAGTCCTTCGTCGACGACCTGGACATCGACTCGCTGTCCATGGTCGAGATCGCTGTGCAGATGGAAGACAAGTACGGCGTCAAGATCCCCGATGAGGATCTGGCCAGCCTGAAGACCGTCGGCGACTCCGTCGCTTACGTCCAGAAGCTCGAGGCCGAGAACGCCGACGTCGCCGCCGAGCTCAAGGCCAAGTTCGACAGCGCCGGCGAGTAGGGCCGAACTTTGACCACTCCTGCTCCCAGTACTTTGAACGGGAACTTCCCCAACGTCGTCGTCACGTCGATGGCGGCGACCACGTCGATCGCAGGTGATGTCGATGCGACGTGGAAGGGACTCCTCAACGGTGAGAGCGGAATCGACGTTCTCGAGGATTCCTTCATCGAGGAATACGACCTGCCGGTGCGAATCGGCGGTCACCTGAAGGTCAGCCCCGACACCCTGTTGAGCCGGGTCGAGATCCGCCGCATGGCGTATGTCGAGCGCCTGGCGACCGTCCTCGGTCGTGAGGTGTGGAAGAACGCGGGCAGCCCTGAGGTCGACAACGACCGTCTCGGCGTCGCGATCGGCACCGGACTCGGCGGCGGCGACGCCCTGATCGACTCGGTCGACAAGCTGAAGAACGGTGGCTATCGCAAGATCTCGCCGCTGGCTGTTCAGATGGTCATGCCGAACGGTCCGTCGGCGGTCGTCGGTCTCGAGCTGAAGGCCAGGGCGGGAGTGGTCACTCCGGTCTCGGCGTGCTCGTCGGGTTCGGAGGCCATCGCCAACGCGTGGCGGATGATCGTGATGGGTGACGCCGACATCGTCGTCACCGGTGGTGTCGAGGGCTTCATCGACTCGGTGCCGATCGCGGCGTTCTCCATGATGCGTGCGATGAGTACCCGCAACGACGACCCCAAGGGCGCTTCGCGTCCCTTCGACAAGGATCGCGACGGTTTCGTCTTCGGTGAGGCCGGCGCGCTCATGGTCATCGAGACCGAAGAGCACGCCAAGGCTCGCGGTGCCACCATCCACGCTCGTCTGCTGGGTGCCGGTATCACGTCCGACGGTTTCCACCTGGTCGCTCCCGATCCCGAGGGCACCGGTGCGGCCAGGGCGATGACGCGTGCGATGCAGACCGCTGGTCTGACCAAGAGCGACATCACCCACATCAACGCCCACGCGACCGCGACGCCCATCGGCGACTCCGCCGAAGCGAACGCGATCCACAAGGCGATCGGTAAGCACGCTTCGGTGTACGCGCCGAAGTCGGCACTGGGTCACTCGATCGGTGCCGTCGGCGCCCTCGAGTCGATCCTCACGGTGCTCGCTATCCGGGACGGCATTGTTCCGCCGACACTGAACCTGGACAACCAGGATCCGGAGATCGATCTCGATGTGGTGCACGGGGAAGCCCGTCGCCAGGAAATCGAGTACGCGATCAACAATTCCTTCGGTTTCGGTGGGCACAACGTCGCGCTCGCCTTCGGTCGGGCATAAGCCGCCGACTGCATTCCGATCCCCGGTGGGGGTCGTGCCAACTGAATGGTTCGACCCCCACCGGCGGTTCGCCACAGCAGCCGCCGCAGCGGCAATCTCTTTCGAAGGAGTGAGCGCGATGACCATCATTGCTCCCGCGTTTCAAGACACCACCACCGATCCGCGCGACCCACTGGGTCGGCTCCAACGTTTCTTCGACCCCGGCACCGTCCTGCCGCTGCATCCGCGCGACCGCTCCGGCGTGCTCGCCGCGATCGGCGAGGTCGACGGGGTCCGCACCGTGGCCTACTGCTCCGACGCGACCGTCATGGGCGGCGCGATGGGTGTGGAGGGCTGCAAGCACATCGTCGACGCGATCGACACCGCGATCGAATCCGGCATTCCCGTCGTCGGGCTGTGGCACTCCGGTGGTGCGCGCCTGGCCGAGGGTGTCGAGGCGCTGCACGCGGTAGGCCTGGTCTTCGAGGCCATGGTTCGCGCGTCCGGTCTCGTGCCCCAGATCTCGGTGGTGCTCGGCTTCGCCGCCGGTGGCGCCGCCTACGGTCCCGCGCTGACCGACGTGGTCATCATGGCGCCCGAGGGCCGCGTGTTCGTCACCGGACCCGACGTGGTGCGTTCGGTGACCGGCGAGAACGTCGACATGGAGACCCTCGGTGGTCCCACCACACACTTCAAGAAGTCCGGCGTCTGCCACATCGCCGCCGACGACGAGGCCGATGCCATGCACCGCGCGCGTCGGCTGGTCTCGATGTTCGCCGAGCAGGGCGACTTCGACCTGATCGCGGCCGAGCACGGCGACGTCGACCTCAAGGCGATGCTGCCGGAGTCGGCCAAGCGCGCCTATGACGTGAAGCCGATCGTGCACGAGTTGCTCGACAACGTCGACGGCGAATCCTCGTTCGAGGAACTCCAGGGTGGTTACGCCCGCAGCATGGTCACCGGCCTCGGTCGTCTCGGCGGTCGCACCGTCGGCGTCCTCGCCAACAACCCGCTGCGCCTGGGCGGCTGCCTCAACTCCGAAAGTGCCGAGAAGGCTTCACGTTTCGTGCGCCTGTGCGATGCCTTCGGTATCCCGCTGGTCGTGGTCACCGACGTCCCCGGCTACCTGCCCGGCGTCGGTCAGGAGCTCGAGGGCGTGGTCCGCCGCGGCGCGAAGCTGTTGCACGCCTTCGCCGAAGCCCGCGTTCCCCGCGTCACCCTGGTGACTCGCAAGATCTACGGCGGCGCCTACATTGCCATGAACGCCCGTTCCCTCGGTGCCACCGCCGTCTACGCCTGGCCCGGCTCCGAAGTGGCCGTGATGGGCGCCAAGGCCGCCGTCGGCATCCTGCACAAGAAGGCACTCGCCGCCGCCCCCGAGTCCGAGCGCGAAGCCCTCCACGAGCGCCTCACCGCCGAACACGAGCAGCTCGCAGGCGGCGTCGAACGCGCGGTAGCCATCGGCGTAGTCGACGAGGTCATCGACCCCGCGAAAACCCGCAGCATCATCGCCGCGGCCCTGGCGTCGGCACCGGCACGCAAGAGCCACCACAAGAACATCCCGCTCTGATCCGACCCGTTCTCCGGTAGCCCCCGTCGCTGGTTCGAACCAGCGACGGGGGCTACCGCGCATAATGGCAGGGTGCGCTATGAAGAACTCGCAGATGTCCCGTGCTCGATCACGCGGCCGCTGGTGATCTTCGGTGATCGCTGGACCCTGCTGATCCTGAAGTACTGCTTCGCCGGAGTGCGTCGTTTCAACGCGTTCCAGAGCGCGCTCGGCATCTCACGGAGCCGATTGCACGATCGCCTCGAGCGACTGGTCGAGCACGAGATCCTGGTGAAACGCCCGGCCGACGACGGTGCCTACGAGGAGTATCGCCTCACCGAGAAAGGCCACGCCATCTATCCGATCCTGATGGCGATCCGCGACTGGGGCGACACCTATATGGCACCGGACGGGCCGCCGGTGGAATACCGGCACCGCGGCTGCACGGGTGAGGCGCACGCGCATCTGACCTGCGACAAGTGCGACCTGGAGGTCACCGCTCGCGATATCGAGCTGGAAGCCGGTCCCGGAATGACCTCGGCCGCACGTCCCGCCTGACTCAGGACGTATGCCAGGTGATCTGGTCCTCCAGAGGCGCGCGATCGGTGCGGAAGTTGTTGATGGGGTGGTCGCGGTCGGGGTGGCCGAAGGAGATGCCGAAGACGACCTTGCGGGTGTCGGGGATGGCGAAGTACTCGCGGATGAAGGGGGCGTAGGAGGCCAGGGCCGCCTGGGGGGCGGCACCGAGGCCGAGGGCCTGGGCGCCGAGCAGGAAGTTCTCGAGCCAGAGGCCGCAGTCGATGGCGCCGTAGATGCCGAGGTCGGCTTCGGAGGTGACGATGGCGACGTGCGGGGCGTCGAAGAATTCGAAGTTGCGCACCATCTGGCGCATGGTCTTCTCGTGGTCGCCCTTGACGATGCCGACGCTGTCGTAGAGCTGGAAACCGCAGGTGCGGCGACGGTCGCGGTAGATGCCCTCGTAGGCGGCGGGGAATTCGAAATCGGGTGTGGTGCCGACTGTTTGGATGTGGGCAAGGAGTTCCTTGCGGAATCGGTCGGTGCCCTCGCCCGTGGTGACCACGACCTGCCACGGCTGGGTGTTGCACCACGAGGGGGTGCGCTGCGCGAGAGTCAGCAGCTCTTCGATGGTCGCGCGGTCGACCTGTTCGGGGGCGAATTGGCGGCAGGTCCAGCGTTCGTCGGCCAACCGGCGCAGGGTGGCGAAATCGCTGTCGTGGTCGGTCTGCGCCATCGCGCGGCTCCCTTGGCTACGGAAAACTAGTCTCATTTTGAGACTAACTTAGCAGGTGGGTCACCGCCGCGGAACCCGCCGACACCGCGAATTCGGGGTGTCGGCGGAGCCGGATTCAGTCGCGTCGACGGGCGACGACCACGATCGCGACACCGATGCCGACGACCAGCGCCGCTCCTGCCCCGATCAGGACATACAGGGCCCACGGCCGGGCGACTGTGGCCGGACCGCTCACGGCGACTGGCTGTTCTTGCACCGCCTGCGTGCTGACACCGAGGTAGGTCGGCCCGGGTTCGGCCGTGCCCGACACGGTGACGTCGAGCTGAACCGGAGTCGGCGGCATCGCGTCCGCGCCCAGAGGGATGCCGAGTTTGACGGCGATGTAGTGCCAACCGGCCACCGACTCCCGCTGGACTTGCGCGTCGGACTCTTCCCGATTGGCGTATCGCACCGGCACCGAGGCCAGCGCGAGTTCGGCGCTCGACCTGCCGGTGTACGCGGCGGTGTCGGAGTCGATTTTGCGACCGAGCGGCGAATACAGGGTGGTTTCCACATTCGACGCGGCGGTACTGTTCGCGCCGCCGGTCTCGGCGAACCGCACGCGGTAGGCCAGTCCCTGTCCCCAGTCGAGCCTGACGCGATAGAAGACGTACTCACCCGACTGCAGCGTGTCGGTGAAGTTGCCGCTGCCGGGCAAGGTGGCGGCGGCCGTGAACGAGCCCGCACCGCTCACCGGCTGCGCGGGCCCGGCCGGGTCGGTGAAGGTGACCGGGGTGCTCGCCGCGGCCGGTCCGGGATCGGTGACCCCGGGTTCGACGCCGACGAGCACTTCCACGGGCAGTCGCGCGGGCGAGCCCTTGGCCACCAGATCCCAGTTCAGCTCGAAGTAGTAGAGACCCGCACCCTTGCACTTCGCCGAATCAGCGCTGGTGGGTTCCTCGGTCGCTCCCTCGAAAGATGTTGCGACGGTGAGCGCCACACCATCGCTGGCTCTGGTCTCGAGTTCACGCTCGCGGATGGTGCAGTCCACGCCGTCGCGGCCGTAGACCCGCAGTTCCAGCGCGTTCATGTCCTCGGTCGTGGAAACGCCCTTCGCCCGGGGGAACGAGACGATCCCGGTGAAATAGGCGGTGGCGCCCGCGGGCACGTCGACCGCGTAGAACCGCTTCTGCTGCTGGCCGATGGTGTCGAGGTACTGGCCGGGCTTCGCGACCGGGGCGGTCCGGTATTCGTCGGTGCCGGTGATGGGCGTGCCGGCGGCCTGGTAATTGCGCAGGGCGGCCGAACTGACCCGCGGCAGAATGCGTTCCAGCGCCGCGCCGTCGGCGGCATCGCTGTAGGTGCCGCCGGTGGCGTGCGCCATGCAGGTGAGCTGGGCGCGTGCCTTGTCGTCGACGGCGAATCCGATCGAGTGCACGATCAGGTCGAGGCCCTGTTGCTTCAATTCCCGGGCGACCTCGCACGGGTCCGGCGGCGAACAGGTGTCGTCACCGTCGGAGACGAGCACGATCGAACGCGGCCCGGCATCGGGCAGCGCGTCGGCGGCCTGGCGCAGCGCGGTGCCCATCGGAGTCCAGCCGCGTGCCTGGATGCCGTCGACAGCGACGATGAGGGCGGGCTTGTCGATGGTGTTCGGCTGCTGCAGCACCTGCACGTCGCGGCAGCCCGCCGCCTTGTCCGCCTCCGAATTGCTGGTGCCGGTGCCGTAAGTGGTGAGACCGACGGAGGATTCGGCGGGCGCGGAGGCGACGAAGCTACGGATCGCCCGCTTGGCGGAGTCCATCATGGTGCCGCCCTGATCGGGGCGCTCCATCGAGCCGGAGGCGTCGAGGATCACCATGGTCGGCGCATATTGTCCGGGGTCGGCGTGCGCGAGGACCGGGACAGACGCAGGCAGCGCGGCGAGGGCTACGGCGGTGAGTGCGGCGGTCAGCGTGCTGAGTCTCGACATCGTCCTCGGCTTCGGTGCAGCGGGGTGAAACCGGACAGACGTTACCTATCGACCACTTGTCGCTCTACCCCTGCCGAAGTGGTGCAAACCACCGTTTGAAACACTCGATCGCGTTTGCGCAGGTGAGGATGCCGCAGTGCGGCCCGGCTCGCGCCTGCGCCGCATCGGGGCGGTTCCGGGGCACAATCGACCGCATGGCTTTGCAGGCCCGCGACGCGCAGGAGCGCAAACGGCACGGCAGGCACTACACGCCACCGGAGCTCGCGCGGTTCCTGGCGCGACGGGCGCTGCGCTACGCCCCCCGCGCCGGGGAACTGCGTGTGCTCGACCCGGCGTGCGGGGACGGCGAGCTGTTACTGGCGGTGCATCGGGAAATCGCCTCGAGCGCACCGGATGTCACGGTTCATCTCACAGGATATGACCTGGATCGACAGGCGGTCGACGAAACCGCCGGGCGGGCGGCCGCGCTCGGTGTCGAAATAGACTGCCGTGCGGGCGATTTCCTCGCGGCATCCGCTCACCTGGCCGACGGCTCGTTCGACCTGATCATCAGCAACCCGCCGTATGTCCGGACCCAGCAATTGGGTGGGGCGACCGCCCAACTGCTGAGCAAGCAGTTCGGCCTACGCGGTCGGATCGATCTCACCCATCCCTTCGTGGCCATCGCGCCGAGGCTGTTGGCTGCCGGGGGAGTGCTCGGATTGCTCTGTGCCAACCGGTTTCTCACCACCCGGGCAGGGGCGAACCTGCGCCGAATCCTCACCGCCGAACTGACACCGGTGGAGCTCTACGACCTCGGTGACACCAAACTCTTCGCCGCCGCGGTGCTGCCCGCGATCACCGTGGCTCTGCGCGCCACCGGCCCACCCGACTGCCGCTATGTCTCGGTCTATGAGGAGCTGGGAGTCGAATCCGACTGCGCTACCACGCTTTTCGACGCGCTGGCGGGCGAAGACGCCTGTCGTGTCCGCGAAGGAGGGCGGGTGTTCGCGGTGGAGGTCGGCGTGCTGGCGACCGGCGAATCGGCGAGCGTCGCAACGCTCCCGACAGGCGGGTCGTTACCCGGCCCTGCGGTGGTGGACCCGGTCGACGGTGGTCGGTCCGATCGTCCCTGCGACACCGCCTGGCGCATGTCGCGCCCGTCGGTCGATCACTGGCTCGGCCGCATCGCCGATCGCACCTGGCGTTCGTTCGGGGAGGCGGCGCGCATCAGGGTGGGGATCAAGACCACGGCGGATCGGGTGTTCATCTCGGACCGGTGGGACCAGATGGATCCGACGCCGGAGCCCGAGCTGCTGCGGGAGTTGATCACCCACCACGATCTGCAACCGTGGCGAGTCGCGATGGCGCGTGGCACGAGGGTGCTCTATCCCTACGATCTGCGCAAGCCCCGGCGCACCCCGATCGATCTCGCCGAGTTCCCCGGTGCGGCTGCTTATCTGCGATCTCACGAACAGGTGCTGTCGGGTCGACGCTATGTCCTCGACGGTGGCCGGAAGTGGTTCGAGATCTGGGTGCCGCAGCGCCCACACCTCTGGGGCGCCCCGAAATTGGTGTTCCCCGACATCAGCGAACGTCCACGCTTCGCACTCGATCGGTCGGGCGCGGTCGTCAACGGCGACTGCTACTGGATCTCGCTCACCGATCTCGGCAGTGGCCGATCGGCCACCGACCTGGCGTATCTGCTGATGGGCGTGGCGAATTCGGCGCTGGGGCTGCGGTTCTACGATGCCGTCTGCGGTAACCGGCTCTACTCCGGTCGACGCCGCTGGATCACCCAGTACGTCGCGCGACTGCCGCTGCCCGATCCGGCCTGCGCGGCGGCGGGTGAGGTCGTGCGAAGGGTGCGCGCTCTGCTGGAAGAGGGTGTGCCGGTGGCTGACGCGGGCATCGATGAGGTGGTGGCGGCGGCGTTCGGGGTGTCAGGGGAGGTCGCGGATACCGACCATCGGTAGCAGTGTGCGCCGCGCGAATTCCCGCCCGGCTTCCGCGTCGTCGAGCGGAATGAGCCCGTCCGGGGTCAGCGCCAGCGACAGGGCCAGCCGCGCCATGATCTCGGCGACCAGATCGGGGTCGAATTCGGGGACCTGCAGCTCGCGCAGCTTCTCGGCCAGATACGCGCGCCCGACGGCGAGAATCGGTCCGGCCTCGGTGGTGAGGCGGGGCAGGATGATCTCCGGTTCGGTGCTGAGCAACCGGCGTAGTAGTTCGTTGCCCGCGATGGTGGTGACGAAGGCGACGAAGATCTCGACGAGCTGTTCGTCGGGTGCGGTGACCGCGCGTACCCGCTCGTCGATATCGGTCACGTAGCGCTGCGCTTCGCGCACGCCGACGGCTTCGACCAGGTCGTTCTTGGACTCGTAGCGCCGGTAGAGGGTGGCCGGGCTGATGCCGGCCCGCCGCGCTATCTCGCCCATGCTCGTGCGTTTGATCCCGTAGTCCAGGAACGCCGACAGCGCACTGTCGAGCAGCTTTTCCCCATCGGTGACGGGCTTGTCGAGTATCCGCGCGAGGATCGACGAAACAGTAGGCATTACCCCATTATCCCTATGGGGAAAGATCCAACGCGGCCATCTCCTGCTCGATCGCATTGGCCGCGAAATGCACTCCGGAAGAACGGAGTTCGTGAACGCGGATGTGGAGTGCCTCGATGCCACCGGGCTGGGCGGCGATATCGGCAACGCTGAGCCGACCCGTCGCTCGGTGCACACCGGAATGCATGTATGCCACCGTGATACCTCCTGCCTCGCGTATCCGGTTGCCGATCGCCACTCTCATGATCGGCACGCAATACGCAGGACAAATGGTATCAGGGAAACCTACTGGACACTTGCTCAGTGTGACTAGTCACAACACCTCGGCATCACGGTGATTGGTCAGATTGTGTAGATACACCGCCGCGTTGAGCTTGATCCCGTCCTGCTGGGCCTGGGTGAGCTCACGACGCACCTTGCCGGGCACGCCCGCCACGAGCGAGCCGGGCGGAATCTGCGCGCCTTCGGGAATCAGGGCATTGGCCGCGATCAGGCTGCCCGCACCGATCACCGCGCCGTTGAGCACCGTCGCGCCCATGCCGACGAGAACATCGTCGCCGATGGTGCAGCCGTGCAGAATCGCGTTGTGTCCCACCGAAACGCCGGTGCCGACGGTGAGGGCGAAACCGGGGTCGGCGTGCAGCACGCAGCCGTCCTGGATATTGGTGCGGGCGCCGATGCTGATCTGTTCGAGGTCGCCGCGCAGGACCGCCGAGTACCAGACCCCGACCTCGGCGCCGAGGCGCACCCGGCCGATCACGGTCGCGTTCGGCGCGATCCAGGCCGTGTCGTCGATCTCGGGAGTGAACCCGCTCACCTTGATGATCATGAACGTCATTATTGCGCCGCGCCGCGGAACTGCGCGCGGTGGGCCGCGGGCGAGGTGCCGAGCATGCGGTGGAAGTGGTGGCGCAGGCTCACCGTGCTGCCGAAACCGGTGTCGCGAGCGACTCGGTCGACGGTGTCGTCGGTCGACTCCAGCAGCAGCCGGGCATGGTCGATGCGCTGCTGCAGCAGCCACTGCTGAGGGCTGGTGCCGGTGCGATCGCGGAAGCGGCGGGTGAAGGTGCGTCGCGACATCAGCGCCTCGCGCGACCAGTTGTCGAGGTCGACGGCGGTATCGAGGCGGGCGCGGGCCCAGGCCATCGCGCATTCGATCGGGTCGTCGGGGTCTTCGTCGGGTACCGCGATCGGGATGTACTGTGCCTGCGAACCGTTGCGGTGCGGGGCGGTGACCAACGATCGCGCCAGTTCGGTGGCAGCGCGTGCGCCGAGGTCGGTGCGGACGATGTGCAGGCAGCAGTCGAGGGCCGCGGCGACGCCGGCGGAGGTGATCACGTCGCCCAGGTCGCTCCACAGGGTGTCGGCGCGCACGTTGACCGCGGGGTAGGCCAGGGCGAGGGCGTCGGCGGCGGCCCAGTGGGTGGTGACGTCGCGGCCGTCGGCGAGACCGGTCGCCGCAATCGCCCAGGAGCCGAGGCACAGCCCGATCAGCCGAGCGCCGTTGGCGTGGGCTTTATGGACCGCCTCGTTCAGCGCGGGCGAAATTCCTCGGTCGCGTAGCCAGCCGGGGAAGACCACCAGATCGGCGGTGCTCACGATATCGAGTCCGTGTCTGACCGTGATGTCGAAACCTGCTGCCGTGGACAGTGTTCCGGGCTCCTCGGCGCATACCCGTACGTCATAGGGGGAGGCGTTTTCGACGCCGATGCCGGATCTGCCGAACACCAGGGTCGGCACCGACAGGTGGAACGGGCTGATTCCGTCGAACGCGATCACGGCCACCGAGGTCATGGCCCGATCTTATCGGTGTACGGCCTGCAGGCCACTGTCGAGACAGGGTTCGCTGGGCGAAAGTTGTCCACATGACCGAGATGATCACCCGCCCCGCTCTCGCCGCCGCCTTGCATATCGGCGGTCCGACCTTGCGTTTCCGCTATGGCGGACTGACCTGGCTCACCGATCCCACCTTCGATGAGCCCGGCGACTACCCGGGGCCGATCACCCTGCACAAGCTCAGCGGTCCCGCTGTGCCGGTCGAGGAGATCGGGACGATCGATGTCGTGCTCCTCTCGCACGATCAGCACGCCGACAACCTCGACAACGCCGGTCGCGCGCTTCTCACCGAAGTCGACACGGTCCTGTCGACCCCCGACGCCGCGGCCCGGATCGAGGGTGTGCGCCCTCTGGTGCCGTGGGAGACGGTGACCGTCGGAGCGGTGGAGATCACGGCGGTGCCCGCGCTGCACGGGCCGCCGGGGTGCGAGCCGCTCAGCGGTGTGGTCACCGGATTCGTGTTGCGTGCGCCGGGGGAGCCCACGGTGTACGTCTCCGGTGACAACGCGTCGGTGGAGTTGGTGCAGCGGATCGTCGAGCGGATCGGACGAATCGACGCCGCGGTGTTGAACATCGGCGGGGCCAATGTGGGGCGGTTCGGCGACAGCGATGTCACGTTGAATGCCCGCACCGCCGTCGCGGCCGCCGAGGTGCTCGGGGACGCGGTGATCGTCGCCGTGCACGCGGAGGGTTGGGGTCACTTCAGCGAGTCGCTGGATTACCTCGAGCGCACCTTCGCCTACGCCGATCGCGCGCACCAACTGATCGTTCCGGTGCGGGGTGAAATGTTTTCGGTGTGAGCGGCGATTCCTTGAATAGTTCTGCTATCTAACATCTTTCGTCGACCCGCGCCTGCTTCCGGTAGGCGCGGGTCCGTGTGCTGAGGAGAAGACGTGTTGCGGAAGTTACTGAGGGGCAACCTGTCTCGCGTAGTTCTCGGCGTGCTGATGGCCTTGGTCGTCTTCGCGGTCGGTGCGTGTTCGTCGGATGGCGGCGATTCCGGTGGGTCGGGATCGAGTTCGGCGTCGAAGACTTCGGTGACCGCGACGACATCGGCGACGCCGACGAGTTCGCCTGCGGCCCCGACTGATCCGGGAGGTTCGGGCGGCGGTTCGACGCCGGAGTCGTCGTACTATCACTCGCCCACCCAGGCTGCGCCGGGCGCGCCCGCGCAGGGCGAGATTCCGCCCGGCCACACCTGTGTGCCCGGCCCGGAGTGTGGAACGGATTCCTGCGGTCACAACGAATGTGGACTCCCGCCCGGGCACACGTGCATGCCGGGCCCGGATTGTGGAACAGACACCTGTGGTCACAACGAGTGCGGCGAGACGGCCCCACCGGTCACGACAACCGTGGCCCCGGTTACCACCACCCCGCCTCCGGTGACGACAACGGAGCAAACAACATCGCCGTCCGCCACCACGGCTCCGGCGACCGCCCCGGAAACGACGTCGAGCCCGGCGACCGCGGCCCCGGCGTAGTCGGGGCGGTCGCGACACGCGATCGAGGCGGCGGGTGAGCTCCGGTGCAGGTCCTAGGCTTGCCGGATGACGCGAACGGGCGTAGTCGTCGGGGTGCCGACGGAGGTCAAGCCGCAGGAATTCCGGGTGGCGCTCACTCCGGCGGGCGCCGCTGAACTGGTCGCGCACGGGCACGAGGTGCTCGTGCAGGCCGGCGCCGGGGTCGGGTCGGGATTCGCCGACGACGACTATCTCGGCACGGGTGCGCGGATCGCGGCCGACGCCGACCAGGTCTGGGCTCGATCGGATCTGGTGGTGAAGGTGAAAGAACCTGTCGCGCGGGAATATCCGCTGATGCGCCGCGATCAGGTGCTGTTCACCTTTCTACATCTGGCGGCGTCGAGGGAATGCACCGACGCGATCCTGTCCTCAGGGATCGTCGCCATCGCCTACGAGACCGTGCGCGGGCCCGACGGATCACTGCCGCTGCTCGCGCCGATGAGCGAGGTGGCGGGCAAGCTGAGCGCGCAGGTCGGGGCCTATCACCTGATGGCGCCGATGGGTGGCGGCGGCGTACTGCTCGGTGGTGTGCCCGGGGTGCGACCGGCCGACGTGGTGGTGCTCGGCGGCGGCGTCGCGGGAACGAACGCGGCGAGTATCGCGGTCGGCATGGGAGCCAGGGTGAACGTGCTCGATACGAATCTCGCGCGGTTGCGGGTGCTCGACGCACGCTTCGCCGGCCGGGTCGGCACCCTCGCCTCCCACGCGCTGGAGATCGACAAGGCCGTGGTCGCGGCAGATCTGGTGATCGGGTCGGTCCTGGTGCCGGGAGCCAAGGCGCCGAAATTGGTCTCCGACGAACTCGTCGCGCGGATGCGGCCCGGCTCGGTCCTCGTCGACATCGCCGTCGATCAGGGCGGTTGCTTCGCCTCGACCAGGCCGACCACGCACGCGAATCCGACCTTCCCCGTCGCTGATTCGCTGTTCTACTGCGTGGCGAATATGCCGGGTGCGGTGCCGCATACCTCGACCGTGGCACTCACCAACGCCACCCTGCCGTTCGCGCTGGTGATCGCGGACAAAGGATGGCGCGGCGCATGCGCCGCGGACCCCGGTCTGGCCGCGGGTCTCACCGCTGTCGACGGCAAACTGCTGTCCGCCGAAGTCGCGGCCGCGCACGGGTATTCGATCGGCGCCTGACCGCAACGGGCTACTCGCCGCCGCCGAGGTACCAGTCCGGGTCGCCCTCGGTGGGCAGGTCGCGGAGTTTGTCGGGATTGCGGACGACATTGATCGCCACGACGCGGCCCGCGTCGATGACGAACGAGAAGACGCCGACATTGGTGCCGTCGAAGACGACCAGGCCGGGCATGCCGTTGACCAGCACCGCCCGACCCCAGCCGTTCGCGGTGTCGTACCAGCCGAGCAGCATCTTGGCGATGAGCTCCGCGCCGCGCACCGGCCGACGGATGGCGGGCACTTTGCCCCCGCCGTCGGCGGTGAGGACCACGTTCTGGTCGAGTACGCCGAGCAGCGAACTCAGATCACCCGACCGCCAGGCCAGCGCGAACGCCGAGACGACCTTCTCCTGTTCGACCGGGGACGCGGGAAAACGTGGCGTGCCGTTCTCGACATGCTTGCGGGCGCGAGAAGCGAGCTGGCGGACCGCGGCGGGCGTGCGCCCGACTACCTCGGCGACCTCCGGGCCGGTCATGCCGAACACATCCTGCAGCACGAACGCGGTGCGTTCGGCGGGCGAGAGCGACTCGAGGACCACCAGCAGCGCCGTGGTGACGCGTTCGTCCTGGGAGATGCGGTCGGCGGGATCGTCCCAGGAAGTGACTTCCGGTTCCGGCAGCCACTCGCCGACGTACTGTTCGCGGCGGGCACGCGCGGACCCGAGCTGGTCCAGGGCGAGGCGGCCGATGACCGTGGTGAGCCAGGCGCGCAGGTTGTCGATCTCGTCGGCCTTGCCCGCGTCGAACTGGCGTTGCAGGCGCAGCCACGCGTCCTGCACCACATCCTCGGCGTCGGTGAGGCTGCCGAGCGTGCTGTAGGCGAGTCGGCGCAGGTAGGGGCGATGTTCCTCGAAGCGGCGAGCCAGTTCGGACTGATCCAGAGGCTGCGATGAGGTCATGGTGTGCGCCCGTTCGGTTGATCTTGCTCGGTCCCGGCGAGTCTAGAAGTGCCGTCACAGTGATGACGAACCAGCGGTCGCCGGTGTGACATCCCCGCCGCCCGCTACCCTCGGCCGGTGCGAGAAGCGACATCGACGGCGGTCGGGCTGGTGCTGGGGTTCGTGCTCGATCGGGTATTCGCCGATCCGCGGCGGTGGCATCCGGTGGCCGGATTCGGTTCGGCGGCAGCGGCATTGGAAGCGAAGACCTACGTCGACGATCGTCGCGCCGGGGTGGTGCACGAGGTGATCGCGGTCGGCTCGGTCGTCGCAATCGGGCTGCTCGCCACCCGCGGTCGGGGGCGCGGCGGTGTCCTGGTCACCGCGTCGGCGACGTGGACCGCGCTGGGTGGCCGCAGCCTCGTGCGCGCCGGGTTCGCCATGGCCGACCGCCTCGAGGCCGACGACCTCGCCGGTGCCCGCGAACTGTTGCCGTCGCTGTGTGGACGCGACCCGTCGGTCCTCGATGCCGATGGACTCGCGCGCGCCGCTCTCGAATCCATCGCCGAGAACACCTCGGACGCGACGGTTGCCCCGCTGCTGTGGGGTGCTGTGGCGGGGGTGCCGGGGGTGCTCGCTTATCGCGCGGTCAACACTCTCGACGCGATGATCGGTTACCGGAACGAGCGGTACGAACGGTTCGGTTGGGCTGCCGCGCGGACCGACGATGTCGCCAATCTCGTGCCCGCTCGCGTGACCGGGTTGCTGACCGCAGCCCTCGCGCCGCTTGTCGGCGGGAGTTCGGCGGGGGCGTTGCGGACGTGGCGACGTGACGCGGCTGGTCATCCGAGTCCCAATGCGGGGGTCGTCGAAGCGTCCATGGCGGGAGCTCTCGGGATCGGGCTCGGCGGGCGCACGCAGTATCGGCACGGGATCGAGCTTCGGCCGACTCTGGGTGACGGACCCACGCCTACGGCCGCGGATCTGCGGCGGGCGGTGCGGATGTCGGCGGGCGTGCAGGTCGCGGCGCTTGTGGTGGCTGTCGGGATCAGCCTGGTGCGGGGCCGTGCGCGCCGGTCCGGCCACCGGAGGACCTGCTGAATGCGCGGAGAAGCGGAACAGCTGTCAGCGGTTGCGCCCGTAGCGGTCCGCTAGGCGAGCTTCGGTGGTGGGTGGGGCGGGGGTAGGGGTGTCTGTGGTCGGCGTGGGTGTGGGGTTCGTCGGTGCCGACGGTCGGCCGCGGTCTCGGCGTCGGGCTTTGAGTTCGGCGACTACGAAGTAGCCGAGGCCCAGGGGTGCCATCAAGCCGAAGGCGAGCCATTGGAGGCCGTAGGAGAGGTAGGGGCCCGCGTCGAGTTGGGGGAGCGGGGTGGGGGTGAAGGCGCCCGGCTGGTCGGCGGCCAGTTGGAGGTAGCCGCCCTTGTCGGTGCCGGTCGGGATGGGGGTGAGGGGGGTGCCCATGACCGTGGATTCCTGGGTGGTGTCGACGGTGTACACCTGGCGGAAGCCGTCCTGGGTGCTGGGAGTCTTGTCGGGGACCACGCCCTCGGACGCTCGGACTCGGGCCTCGATCCGTTGTGGGCCCGCGGGTGGGTCGGCGATCGCGGGTGGGCGGGTGCCGTCCACGGACGCGACCAAGCCGCGGTCGACCAGCAGGGTGCGGCCGTCGTCGAGGCGGAAGGCGGCCAGGACCGCGTAACCGGGGGCGCCGTCGAGGTGGCGTAGCCGGACCAGGACGGTCGACTCGGGGACGAAGGCGCCGGTCGCGGTCACCTTGCGCCATTCGGTGTGGGTGCCGGTGTCGCCGTCGAGGACCTCGGTCACGGCCACGGGGTCGGCCTGCACGGAGTCGGCGATCAATTGGTTGCGGTGCTCGGTGCTGTCGTTCTTGCCGAGCTGCCATGGCGCGAGGACGGTGAAGCACAGGTAGGCGAAGGCGGCGACGACCACCGCGAGGATGAGCCAGCTGGGGCGCAGCAGGAAGGCGATCTTGCGCATCAGAGCGGCACGTCGGCGGGCTCGCGGGCGTCCAGTTCGGCGTGGACCCAGTCGAGCAGGCCGGGGATGGCGGCCTCGATCTGGTCGCGAACCAGGTCGAAGTCGGACTGGTCGCCGTAGTACGGGTCCGGCACGTCGGGGCCGTCCGCAGCGGGGTCGAAGCTGCGCAGCAACCTGCGCTGGTCGGTGGGGACGCCGCGGTGCGCGAGCTCGCGGTCGTGCCCGGTGTCCAGGGCGATGATCAGGTCGGCGTCGCTGTGCTCGGGACCGAAGGTCGCCGCGGTGTGCTCGGTCGGGTAGCCGGCCCGGCGCAGGGTCGCCTCGGTGCGGGGGTCGGCCGCATCGCCGACATGCCACGAACCGGTGCCCGCGCTGCTCACTCGCACCCGGTTCGCGAGGCCGGCACGGTAGAGGTGCGCCTCGAACATCTTCGCGGCCATCGGTGACCGGCAGATATTGCCTGTGCAAATGAACGAGACATGTAAGGGACCCACGGGAGCCATTGTCGCCCGTGCCGCCGATTCGCCGCCACGTAGGGTGTTCAGTTGTGCTCGAGGACTCTGTCGACCCCGCGATGTTGCGCCACCACGGCGACGTGGAAGCGCGCCCGGGCATGCTCGATTTCGCCGTGAACGTCCAGGGCGTGGCTCCACCGGACTGGCTGCGCGAACGCCTCGCGGCCCGGCTCGGCGACCTCGGCCGCTACCCGAGTTCCGACGACGAACGCGCCGCCCGCGCGGCCGTCGCCGCCCGCCACGGCCGCTCGCCGGACGAGGTGCTGCTGCTGGCGGGCGCCGCCGAGGGTTTCGCGATGCTGCCACGCCTGGCACCCCGGCTCGCCGCCGTCATCCACCCGTCCTTCACCGAGCCGGAACTCGCATTACGTGAGGCCGATGTCCCGGTCGCCCGAGTGATCCTCGAACGCCCGTACACCCTCGACCCCGTCCTGGTCCCCGACGCCGCCGACCTCGTGGTCGTCGGCAATCCCACCAACCCCACCTCGATCCTGCATCCCGCCGAGACGATGCGGGCACTGCGCCGACCAGGCCGCACCATCGTGATCGACGAGGCCTTCGCCGATGCGGTCGCCGGTCACGGCGTCGATGGTTCAGGCGACGGGCGATCCGGCCCCGCGTCCGAAGAACCGGAGTCGTTGGCCGGTCTCTCCGCTCCCGACGTCCTCGTCTTCCGCAGTCTCACCAAGACGTGGGCACTGGCCGGTCTGCGTTGCGGCTACGCCCTCGGCGCTCCCGAAGTCCTGGCCCGGCTCACCCATGGCCGCCCGCACTGGCCACTCGGCACCCTCCAGCTCGAGGCGATCATCGCCACCGCCGAACCCGCCGCGGTCGCCGAATCCCGGCAGCACGCGGACCGCATCGCCGCGGACCGCACCGCCATGATCGACCGACTCGCCGCGCTCGGCGTCGACGTCCACACCCCGGCCACCGGCCCCTTCCTGCTCCTGCGCGTCCCCGACGGCGCACTGCTGCGCAAACACCTCGCCGACCTCGGCATCGCGGTGCGCCGCGCCGACACCTTCCCCGGGCTCGGTCCCGACCACCTCCGTGTCGCGGTGCGTGGCGCCGCCGAGGTCGACCGGTTGATCCACGCGCTGAGCGCGGCGCTGTGGTGACTCGATCCCGAATGCTCGACGCGCGACCGGATCATGGCCAGACCGATCCGGGTGACCTGCGGGCAGTGCAGAATGTTCCGACGCAGCGAAGGAGACAGCGGTGACCGACCTGGCCGAACTGATCGGGGTACTCGACGCGGCGTACCCGCCGAGACTCGCCGAATCGTGGGATTCGGTGGGGCTCGTCTGTGGTGACCCCGCGCAGGCGATCACCAAGGTGGTGTTCGCCGTCGACGCGACCGCCGCCGTTGTCGACGAGGCGATCGGTTGGGGCGCACAGGCTTTGGTCGTGCATCATCCGCTGTTGTTGCGCGGGGTCGACACCGTCGCCGCCGATACGCCGAAAGGCGCACTGCTGCATCGGTTGATCCGCTCCGGCTGTGCCCTGTTCTCGGCCCACACCAATGCCGACTCCGCCGACCCGGGCGTGAGCGACGCGCTGGCCGCCGCCGTCGGCCTCACCGTCACCGGCCCGCTGGACCCCAAACCGCTCGCCTCCGTGGACAAGTGGGTCATCCAGGTGCCCCAGACCCATACGGCTTCCCTGATGTCGGCGTTGTTCACCGCGGGCGCCGGCTCGATCGGCGACTACCGCGAGGCCGCTTGGTACACCGCGGGCACCGGACAATTTCTGCCGCTCGCAGGCGCCAACCCGGCGATCGGGGCGATCGGCGCCGTCGAAACCGTCACCGAGGACGCCGTCGAGGTGATCGCGCCCCCCACCTCCCGCCTCGCCGTACTCGCCGCCCTGCGCGCCGCCCACCCCTACGAGGAACCGGCCTACCACGTCACCGAACGCGCACCCCTGCCCTCCTCGCTCGGCATCGGCCGCATCGGCGAACTCGCACAGCCCGAAACCCTGCGCGAGTTCACCGCCCGCGTCGGCGTCGGCCTGCCACGCACCGTCTGGGGCGTGCGCGCCGCGGGCGATCCCGAACGCGTCATCGAACGCGTAGCCGTCTGCGGCGGCGCGGGCGACTCCTATCTCGACAAGGCCATCCGCGCCGGCGTCGACGCCTACCTCACCTCCGACCTACGCCACCACCCCGTCGACGAACACCTCCGCCGCGGCGGCCCCGCCCTCGTCGATGCCGCTCATTGGGCCACCGAGTTCCCCTGGTGCGGTCAGGCCGAACAGTTCGTCAACACCGCCCTCCCCGCGGTACAGACCCGCGTCAGCACCCTGCGCACCGACCCGTGGACGGTCAGCGGCTAATCCCTCGCCGCCGATATCGGAGGTAGACCGACGCACGCCGAGCGCATTCGGTTCCTGTGTCTTCGGGTCATGGCGTGATCACACCCCGCGGCGCGGTACGGTTGATCGATCCATCCGTCCACTGTGTTCAGGAGTTCGTGCGCGTTGAATGTCGAACCGTCGGTCCAGACCAAGCTGTTGCAGCTCGCAGGAGTCGATGCCGAGTTGACGCGCATCGCCCATCGCCGTTCCGCGCTGCCGGAGCAGCAGGAAGTGGCACGTCTGGCGGCCGAGCGCAACGGCTACAAGGACGCGGCCGTGGCGGTGGAGATCGGCATCGACGATCTGGACCGCGACATCCGCAAGCTCGAGGGCGAGGTCGACGCCGTCCGCAAGCGTGAGGACCGCGATCGCGGCATGCTCACCGCGGGCACCGTCGCCGCCAAGCAGCTCTCCGAGCTCCAGCACGAACTGGGCAGCCTGGAGCGTCGCCGCTCGGTGCTCGAGGACGAACTGCTGACCGTGATGGAGCAGCGCGAGGCGATGCTCGCCGACCACGACCACGCGGGTGCGCGGCTGAGCAAGGCCGACCACGACCTCGAAGACGCCGAACGCCTGCGCGACGAGGCGATGGCCGATCTCGAAGTGGCGCAGCAGCGTTGCGAGAAGGACCGTTCCGAGCTGATCGGCCTGTTCCCCGACGAGCTGATCGCCGTCTACGACAAGCAGCGCGCGGCGCACGGTGTCGGCGCGGCCCTGCTGCAGGCCCGTCGCTGCGGCGCCTGCCGGATCGAGATCGACCGCGGCGAGATGCAGCGCATCGCCAAGGCCGCGCCCGACGCGGTCCTGCGCTGCCCGGAGTGCAGCGCGATCATGGTGCGTACCAAGGAATCGGGGCTGTGACCGGATCGGCGCGTCGATGACCGAGGTGATCGTCGAAGCCGACGGCGGCTCGCGCGGCAATCCCGGTCCGGCCGGTTACGGCGCGGTGGTGTTCGCCGCCGATCACGTGCGGGTGCTCGCCGAACGCAAGGAGTTCATCGGCGTCGCCACCAACAACGTGGCCGAATACCGCGGTCTCATCGCGGGTTTGGCGGCGTCAGCCGAGTTGGGCGCGCGCGTCGTCACGGTGCGGATGGACTCCAAGCTCGTCGTCGAACAGATGTCGGGACGCTGGAAGATCAAGCACGCCTCGATGATTCCGCTCGCCGAGCAGGCACGGGCACTGGTCGCCGGATTCGACCGGGTGAGCTTCACCTGGATTCCACGCGCGGAGAACTCCCACGCCGACCGACTCGCGAACGAGGCGATGGACGACGGTGAACTCACCGGAACCGTGCGCGCGGCCGTCGCGGCCGGACATGCCGCCGGTGACGAAGTCTCGGTGCCGAAAGCGGTTGACGCGAACAAGGTTTCGCCCGGCTGGACCGGCGCCCTCGGCAAGCCGACCCGCCTGCTGTTGCTGCGCCACGGCCAGACGGCCCTGTCGGTGGAGCGCCGCTACTCCGGCCGAGGCAACCCGCCACTGACCGACCTGGGTCGCGAGCAAGTCGAACGCGCCGCGAAAATGCTTGCCGCCAAAGGCGATATCGCCGCCGTCGTGAGCTCCCCGCTGCAGCGGGCCCGTTCCACCGCCGAAGCCGCCGCGAGCGCCCTCGACGTGCCGCTGCGCATCCTCGACGGCCTCACCGAGACCGACTTCGGTGACTGGGAAGGTCTCACCTTCGCCGAAGCCGCCCAGCGCGATCCGCAGCTGCACCGCGACTGGCTCGGCGACCCCTCGATTCCCGCGCCCGGCGGCGAGAGTTTCGATCAGGTGCGCGAACGCGTCGAGGGGGTGCGCCGCGATCTGGTCGCGCTGTACCCGGGCCAGAACGTGGTGGTGGTCAGCCACGTGACCCCGATCAAGACCCTGTTGCAGTTGGCCCTCGGCGTCGGCCCTTCGCTGCTGTACCGCCTGCACCTCGACCTCGCGTCGCTGTGCGTGGCCGAGTTCTATCCCGACGGCGGCGCCTCGGTGCGCCTGGTCAACGACACCTCGTACCTGTGAGCTAGCCGCTTGTCGCCCGGGCACGGTACGGTCGCCCCGGCGCACGGTCGGCGTAACGACGACGCCGTATTTCCCGAAAGATTTTCGGGCATGCGGAATGCCGCGGCCACAAGGAAAGGTACTTGATGAGGTTTCTACGGATGGCGGCGTTTGCGGCGGCCATCGCGGGGGTGCTCACCGCGTCCGCGGGTGCGGGTAGCGTGACGGCCGACCCGAGCGTGGTGCTCGGCGCGGCCTCGGGCATCGTCTTCGACAACGACTCCGGTTGTTCGCTCACCGCCATCGGCCACGACGGCGCGGGCCGCCTCGTCGGTCTCACCGCGGGGCACTGCGCGCCGACCGGTTCGCGCGTCGGCGCCGAGCAGGCGCTCAAGGCGGGCGTGATCGGCACGGTCGCGTATTCCGATGACGGCGACTACCTGGATTTCGCTGTGCTGCAACTGGATGCGTCGAAGGTGGTGCCGGTGCGGACCATCGGCCAGACCACCGTCGCGGGTATCGGCGCCTCGCCCGGCCCCGGTACCACGGTGTGCTCGGACGGCCGTACCAGCGGTCGTAGCTGCGGCGTGGTGTGGGGTGAGCTCGAAGGCACCTCCATCAACCAGTACTGCTCGCAGCCGGGCGATTCCGGCGGACCCGTCGTGGTGGGCGACCGCCTCGTCGGCATGAACCAGGGCCGCCTCACCGGCCTCGGCCCGGTCGACTTCGACGTGCCCTGCACCGGCGGCGCCAACCCGATCCACTCGCCCGCCTACTTCCAGCCCATCCAGGTGATCCTGGATGTGCTCAACCGCGCGGGCGGCGTGGGCGCGGGCTTCCAGCCCATCTGATCAACCCGCGAAACCACGAGGGGCGCAGCACCGAACAGGTGCTGCGCCCCTCGTCGTTGGGGGAACAAGTCGCTGCGGTCAGCCGAGACCGCGTTCGTGCATGAGCAGCAGGCCGTAGGCGGCTACCGTGTGGGCGTCGATGATCTCGCCGCGCAGGATCATCGCTTCGACCTGTGAGCGGGAGAACCAGGCCGTCCGCATGTCCTGCTCCTCGTGTTCGCGGTCCGGCTCGCCCGGTGTGAGGCCGGTGGCCAGGAAACAGTGGCCGCGCTGGTCGGTCAGCGCGGGTGCCGCGGCCAGGGCGCCGAGTCGAAGCATGTGGTCGGCGCGCAGCCCGGTCTCCTCACGCAATTCGTTGTGCGCCAACTCGACCGGCGTCACAGTGGTGCCGTGTGGCGGTGTGCCCGCGGGGAACTCCCAGCACCGCATCCCCAGCGGGTAACGGAACTGTTCGACGAGGTGGAATCCCGTGCCGTCGAAGGGGATCACCAGTGCCCAGTCGACCTTGTCGAGAACGCCGTAGATCCCCACCGAGCCGTCCGCCCGCCGAACAGTGTCCTCCCGCAACCGCATCCACGGGTTGGTGTACATCGTGCGCGAGCTGATCTGTTCCATCACCCCATGGTGCCCGACCGTCGCGGCGTATCCGGGCAGTTCAGGGACGAAGGACCGAGACCAGGAAATCGGTCTGGTCGCGCACCACCTGTTCGAAGACATCGTCGAAGTACACGTCGAAGTGGCCGACCGGATACTGCTTGACCACCGCGTGTTTGGTGCGTTCGGCGGCCTTGCGGGTCGGCCCGGCGGGCGCGATCGAGTCGTTCTCGGCGATCGCGTAGAAGACGGGGACCTTCAAGGACTTGGCGCGGCGGCCGGGGGAATCGAAGAGGGTCGAGAAGGCCACGCGAGCACCGACTTTGGGGTCGTAGGTGGCGCTCTCCTCGGCGAGTCGGCCGTAGCCCTCCGGCACGTCGGTGGCGCTCATCAACGCCGCGGAGCGTTTGCGCCCGGCCAGGCGGATGCGGACGGGTTTGCGGCGGATCGGGCCGAAGAGCAGGTCGGTGGCGGCGATGGTGGCGACCTTGGTGAGGCTGATCGGGCCCTTCGCCATTCCCGACGCCCATCCGCTGGTGAACGGCACCTGGGCCACCACCGCGGCGAGGTAATCGTCGTCGGGCGCCACCGCGAGCACGTGTCCACCGCCGAACGAGGTGCCCCACAACGCGATCCGGGTGGCATCGAAGCCCCGGATGCTGCGCGCGTAGGCGATTGCGGCCTTCCAGTCCTGCCGCTGACGGGCGATGTCGATCACCTGGCGAGGCGAACCCTCACTGGCACCGAAATTTCGGTAGTCGAACGCCAGCACCCCCATTCCCGCGGCGACGAACCGCCGCGCATACCGATCCAACCCCATCTCGCGGGTGGCCCCCAGCCCGTGTCCCATGATCACCAACGGGCGCGGACGAGGCGCGCCGTCGGGCAGGTAGAGCCACGCGGCGCACTGCTGCTCACCCGAAGGGAAACTGACGTCGACACGTTCCATGAGTCAATACCGTAGCGAGTACTCTGTACCGGCGGACGAGTCGGCCGGGCGACCGCGGTAACGGGAACGGGCACCAACGGTGCCGCTGCCCGGTGCCGAGGAAAGTCCGGACTCCACAGAGCAGGGCGGTTGTTAACGGCAACCCGGGGTGACCCGCGGGACAGTGCCACAGAGAACAGACCGCCGCACGCGAGTGCGGTAAGGGTGAAACGGTGCGGTAAGAGCGCACCAGCGCCCCGGGTGACCGGGGCGGCTAGGTAAACCCCGCCCGGAGCAAGGTCGAAGGTCGCATCGGCAACGGTGCGGCTGCGCAGGTGTTCGAGGGCTGCTCGCCCGAGCCTGCGGGTGGACCGCTCGAGGCACCCGGCGACGGTGTGTCCAGATGGATGGTCGCCCCCCGATGCGAATCGGGGACAGGATCCGGCTTACAGGCCGGCTCGCCCGCCCACGAAACGAGAAGGCGGCGGTTCCCACCGGGAGCCGCCGCCTCGCTTCACCGCTGCCGGCTCAGCACATCAGCTTGGACATCTGGTAGACGGCAGTGGCCTCTTCGGTGGTCGCGGAGGTGTCGCCGTTCTTGGCCGCCTTGATGATCGTGGCGACGGCATCGGCCTCGGACTTGCCCGCCTTGATCTCGGAGCAGGAATGGTTCAGCACCGCGGCCACGGCGGCGTCGTCACGCCCCTGTGCCAGCTTCGGGAAGGCGTTGCGGTAACTCACCACGAACATGCCCGCCTTGCTCGCTTCGACCTGGAAGGTCGGCGCGGCCGTGGTGGAAGCGGTGGGGGCGCCGGCGGAGGAAGAGTCGTCGCTGCAGCCGGCCAGAAGCAGGGCGAAGACGGTGGCGCTGGCCGCGATGGCGGCGGTAGTTCTACTCACGCAGCGGGATGCTAGCGGCCCAGGAAACACGCCGCTTCCCCTGTGGTTAACGGGAAGCGACATGTTCTGGATCGAAGCGGTGAGCTATCCCGGGTTAATCGCCAGCAGATGGGCCCAATAGCTGGCCGCGTCCGGTCCGAGGATCGGCGACAGGTAATCGAAAATCAGCCACGACATACGTTCGCAAACTCCCATTTATCGACGTGAGTGCCGCACAACCCGGCAGCTGCCGAGTGCGCCGCCGCCACAGTAACAATTGCCCGCGAAGTCATGGCGTTCGTGTGTCCGGACAGCGAAAATGCGCTGGAACTCGCCGGGAACGTGAGCGAGGTCATAGAGTGATCGCCGTCGGCAGGGCTCGCTGCCACTTCCTCGGGCCCAATACATTCGATCGCGGAAGCAGGTCACATTTACATGCGGGTAGTTCGTTCCATTGTCGCCGGTGCACTGATCGCCGGAGCCGCTGCGGTTTGCGCAACGCTGGGTGCCGGTTCGGCGAGCGCGGTCGCGGTGACCCCGCTCGCAGGCGGGGTCCAGGTCGACCTCAGCCCGGCTGATACCGCCTGGGTCCATCAGTCTCGATTCGGCCTGACGGTCGCCGGTCTGCCGCACCCGTCGGCGGCCTCGTTCGGTCAGGCGCTCGACGCGGCCGCGACCGTGTCCTCCGCCGTCCCCAACGGCCGGGTCACGTTCACGGTGTACGGCCCGCTCGATCAGCTCAACGGCACCATGCTCGCCCTGAAGTAGAACTCGTTAGTCTGCGAGCTATGGACTTCGGATCACACACGACGAGTAGTTCGCAGAATCAGGGTCGGATGTCCGGTTTCCGACTCCACCAGCGGATCGTCTCGGCGCCGGTCGACTTCGGCGCCATCCGTTCCGAATTCGGACTGGCCTCGGAGTATCCGGCCGAGGCAGTCTCCGAAGCCCGCGACGCGGTCGACGCGTTCGCGGGCACTCGGGTCGATCGGACCGATATCGAGTTCGTGACCATCGACCCGCCCGGCGCACTGGATCTGGACCAGGCGCTACATATCGAACGCACTCCCACCGGCTTCACCCTGCACTACGCGATCGCCGATCTCGGTGCGGTGATCGTGCCGGGCAGTGCGCTGGCCGCGGAAGCCGAAACGCGCGGACAAACTTTCTATCTGCCCGACGGCACGGTCCCGCTCCATCCGACGGTGCTGTCCGAGGGCACAGCGAGTCTGCTGCCCGGCGTCGACCGGCCCGCCGCGTTGTGGACCATCGAACTCGACAATAATGCTGTGCCGCTGAGCTTTTCGGTGACGCGCGCGCTGGTTCGTTCGCGGGAGCGGTTCGATTACGCGCAGGTTCAGGCCGCTGCCGACACCGCGACGTTGCATCCGTCGTTGCTCGCGCTGCCCGAATTCGGTCGGCTGCGGATCGAGGCAGGATTCGAACAGGGCGCCATCTCGCTGCGGTTGCCCGCGCAGGAAGTGGTTCCCGACGGTGACGGCTGGCGCCTGCAGCTGGAGCCGCGTACTGACGCCGACGACTGGAACGAGCAGATCTCGCTGCTCACCGGAATGTGTGCCGCGCGAATCATGGTGGAGCACAAGGGTATCGGCCTGCTGCGCACGATGCCGCCGCCGCCGGAGAGCGCGATCGCGTCGATGCGGCGTACGGCGGCGGCGCTGGGCGTGCGGTGGCCCGCCGAGATGCCGGTGGGGCGGATGCTGGCCGGGCTCGACGCCAACACGCCCGCGGCGCTGGTGCTGATGTCGGAAGCCACCGGATTGTTGCGGGGGGCCAGCTATACGCTGCTCGTCGAACTCGACGACCCGTCGTCGGAACAGTTGACGCACAGTGCGATCGGGGCTCCGTACGCGCATGTGACGGCGCCGCTGCGACGGCTGGCCGATCGGTTCACCACCGAGATCTGCCTGGCCTACTCCGCCGGGGTCGAGGTCCCGCAATGGGTGGTGGACGGGTTGAAGGGGGCCGCCGAGACGATGCGGCGCACCGACGGCGTGGCCAACAAGGTGGATCGTGCTTGCGTCGATCTGACCGAGGCCACCATTCTCGAGCCTCGGGTCGGCGCCGAGTTCTCCGCCGTGGTTCTGCGCGATGCCAACGGGTCTCGGCCCGCCGAGATCTTCGTCGGCGAACCGCCGATCCTCGCGCGCTGTGCGGGGCGGCCGCCGGAAGGACAGACGGTCGCTGTGCGGTTGGCTGTCGCGGATCCGAGTACTCGGACGATCGGGTTCGAATACGACGGGGCCCGTTGATCGTCGGGGACTGTCAGTTCCGCACGGAGATGAAGGCCGCGGCCGCGGGATAGTGGGAGATGGCTCGGCCCGCGGCCGCTTCTTCGGTATCGGCCAGAAGCTCGTAGACCGTGGCCGCGGGGCCGTGCGCGTGCGCGGCCACCGCCAGGATCGCTTCGCGGGACTCGACGGCGTCACGGTGGTCGCCGAGCACGGTTTGCAGGCGTTTGGCGCGGGAGCCGAGATCGCCCGCGTCGGCGCCGAGGACGGTGGTCGCCGCCTCGCAGGAATACCGTAACCGCTTGGCGCCCTTGCGGATGTCGTGAAGCAGTTCCACCCGGTCGGCGGGGGTGGCGGTGGGTTCGGCGAAGACCAACTTGCGCAGGCGTTTGCGGTCGCGACGCAGGACCCGCTCGAAGACGTCGGTTGCCTTGTCGCGGGCGAGGTCCGGAGCGAGTGGGGGATCGGTGCGCCAGGTTTTCAGCACTTTGCGCAGGCGACGGTAGCGCTTGGCATCCAGTGCGCTCAATACCTCCGCGTGGGCATCGGTGTAGGCCGTGCGGGACGCGCCGACCAGGGCATCGGTGATCTCGGTGGGGGCTTCGTCGTAGTCCGACAGCAGCGCGGTGAACCGTTCGGCGCGGACCTCGGCGTCGCGGGCCACGCCGAGCAGGTCGGCCAGCCACTTCAGCTCCGCTTCGGTGGCGGCGGCTTCGTCGGCGTCGAAGAGCGTGCGGTAGGAGCGCAGAACGCTGCGCAGCCTGCGCGTGGCCACCCGCATCTGGTGGACCGAATCGTCGGCATCGGCGCGGACGTCGGGCTCGGCGTCGAAGAGCCGGTCGATGTCCTCGCGTAGTGCCGCGACGACGGCTTTTCCGGCCTTTTTCGGCATGTCAGCCTCGCTTCCCGAACGCGTCGGTCGCCTCCACCAGGTGGTGGGTGATGCCGGGCTCGTGCGCGGTGTGCCCGGCGTCCTCGACGATGTGCAGGGTCGAGGACGGCCACGCGGTGTGCAGATCCCAGGCGCTCACCGCGGGACACACGATGTCGTGGCGGCCCTGCACGATCACGCCGGGGATGTCGGCGATCCGATCTATGTCTCGCAGCAACTGTCCCTCGTCGAGGAATCCGCCGTGCCGGAAATAGTGGTTTTCGATCCGGGCGAACGCGAGGGCGAAGCGCGCCTCGGCGGTTTCGGCGACTCGATCCGGTTGCGGGAGCAGCGAACTCGTCGCGCCTTCCCACGTCGACCAAGCGATCGCGGCATCGAGTGCGACCTGCGGATCGGGGGAGTGCAGCAGCCGGTGATACACCTCGACGAGGTCGTCATCGCGGTGCTCGACAGGCACCGGCGCGAGGAATTTCGCCCACTCGGCCGGGTAGACGTTGCCCGCGGCGCCGTTGTAGTACCAGTCGATCTCCTTGCGCCGCAACAGGAAGATGCCACGCAGCACCAGTTCGGTCACCCGCTCCGGGTGCGCTTGCGCATAGGCCAGGCCGAGGGTCGAGCCCCACGAACCGCCGAACACCTGCCAGCGCTCGATCCCGAGATGCGCGCGCAGCGACTCCATGTCGGCGATCAGATTTGGCGTGGTATTGGTGTCGAGGGAAGCCCCATCGGCGATGTGCGGCATGGACTTTCCGCAGCCGCGCTGATCGAACAGCACGATCTTGTACATCGCCGGGTCGAAGAAACGCCGTTGCAGGGGCCCGGTGCCGCCGCCCGGTCCGCCGTGCACGAACACCACCGGCTTGCCGTCGGGGTTGCCGCTGATCTCCCAGTACACCGACTGGCCGTCGCCGACGTCGAGCAGTCCCTGCTCGGCGGGCTCGATCTCGGGGTAGAGGGTGCGCATCAGAACGCCAATCCCGCGGCGAGCGAGGGCAATTCGAGGGCGGTGAGCGCCTCCGTTCGCACCTCGGGGCAGCTTTCGGTGGTCACTCGGTCGATCATCGCCTTGTCGGCGAGCACGTGGCCGTTGATGCCGCCGTTGCGGAAGCCCCAGTCGTGCACCATGGCGTTGAGCGAGATCCGGCCGAGCGTCGGGCCCTGTACCCGGAAGTTCGACAGCTCGGGCCGGATCATGTCGCACAGTTGCGCGGCGGAGGAGGGACTGATCGTCAGCGTCCCGGCCGGAGCGGTGGTGGCCGGCGCGGCCGAGGTGGTGGTTCCCGCGCTGCCGGTCGACGCCGGTGGCGCACCTCCGCAGGCGGTCAGGGTCGCGGCGGCGAGCATGCCCGCCGTCAACAGCACAGAACGAGAAATCCAACGGCGTCGCGGCATCGGTACCTCTGCTAGTCGAACAGTGTCGCTATCGAGTCTGCCATCAGCCGCGGACAAGAACCTTTCACACGCGACGGCCGCCCCCTCGCGGGAGCGGCCGCACGGGTCGAACTCAGAAGCTGTGTTCGGGGCCGGGGAAGGTGCCCTGGCGGACTTCCGCGGCGTAAGCGGCCGCGGCGGTGCGGAGTTCGTCGCCGACGTTGCCGAAGCGCTTGACGAACTTGGCGGTCTTGCCGCTGGTGTAGCCGGCCATGTCCTGCCAGACCAGTACCTGGGCGTCGCAGTCGGCGCCGGCGCCGATGCCGATGGTGGGGATGGTCAGCTTGCGGGTGACCTGGCCCGCGATGTCGGCGGGGACCATTTCCATCACCACCGAGAACGCACCGGCTTCCTGCACGGCGATCGCGTCGGCCACCAACTGCTCGGCACCGTCGCCACGGCCCTGGACCCGAAATCCGCCCAGGGTGTTCACACTCTGCGGCGTGAACCCGATGTGGGCCATCACGGGGATGCCCGCGGAGGTGATCAGCGCGATCTGTTCGGCGACGCGTTCGCCGCCTTCGAGCTTGACCGCGTGCGCGCCGCCCTCCTTCATGAAGCGGGTGGCGGTCGCGAGGGCCTGCTGCGGCGAGGACTCGTAGGTCCCGAACGGCAGATCGGCGACCACCAGGGCGTGCGGTGCGCCGCGCACGACGCCGCGCACGAGCGGGATGAGCTCGTCGATGGTGATCGGCACCGTGGTGTCGTAGCCGTAGACGACATTGGCGGCGGAATCGCCGACCAGGAGCACCGGGATACCGGCTTCCTCGAACAGCCGCGCGGACGAGTAGTCGTAGGCCGTCAGCATCGACCAGCGCTCGCCCTCGGCCTTCATCTGCTGCAGATGCTGGACGCGGGTCTTGCGGCGTGGCTTGGCGGGGACAGCTTCGGCGGGAGTGGCACCGTAGGCAGGACTCTGCTCATCGGATACGGACATCATCGTCCCTTTCGTCTGGTTCCTCGAGGCCCATACCGGGTCCCCGGGCTTTTCTGACAATCCCAGTGTGCCACCTGCGCCCGCACGGGTTTAAGGCCCGGCGTCGGTGTGATCGGTCACATCCACGATTCGGCTACCGTGAAGCAAGCCCATCCGGGCGCATCGTGTGCGCCGCAGGGCGCGGAAAGGTGGGCCCACCGTGCAGCTAGGCCGGCTCGTCGTGCTCCTCGGCGCTGTCTCTGCGTTGATCGTCACCGGATGCGGCACCGGTGAGGACGGCACACCGCGTGCTGAGCTGCCCCCGCCGCCGTCGGGTCTGAACACCTTCTACGACCAGCAGATCAGCTGGGGCTCGTGCGAGGGCTACGGCAGTCCGGAGGACCGGCTGCCGCCCAAAACCGAGTGCGCGCGGATCACCGTGCCGATCGATTACGCGCGCCCGGACGGCCCGACCGCCCAGATCGCGCTCTCGCGGATCCCGGCCACCGGCAAGAAGGTCGGCTCACTGCTGATGAACCCGGGCGGTCCCGGCGTCTCCGGCCTCTCGATGGTGGGCGTCGGCAACCGCACCGAACTGGCCGAGAAGTTCGATCGCGTCGGGTTCGATCCGCGCGGTGTCGGCTCGTCGCTGCCCGCGATCGTCTGCCTCACCCCGCAACAGGCCGATGCCGAACGCGCCGAGCGGCCCACCGGCAACACCCCGGCCGGCATCGCCGACGCCGAGGCCGACAACCGCGAATACGCCGACCGCTGCGCCCAGCGCTCGGGTGTGGACCTGCTCGGTCATGTCGGCACCCGCGAGGTGGTCCAGGACATGGACGTGATGCGGGCGGTCCTCGGTGACGCGAAGCTGAGCTATCTGGGCTACTCCTACGGCACCCGCCTCGGCTCCGCCTATGCGGAGAAGTTCCCGCAGAACGTGCGCGCTCTCGTCCTGGACGGCGCCGTCGACTCCTCGCAGGACCCGGTCCAGGAATCGTTGCGCCAAGCGGCGGGCTTCCAGGGCGTGTTCACCGCCTACGCCACCGACTGCGCGAAGAACCCCGACTGTCCCCTCGGCACCGATCCCGCCCAGGCGGTGCCCCGCTTCCGCGAACTGGTCGGCCCACTCGAACAGACCCCGGCACCGACCGCCGACCCGCGCGGCCTCAGCTACAACGACGCCATCACCGGCGTCCAGCAGGCCCTCTACAGCGACGAACTGTGGGAGATCCTCACCCAGGGGCTGTCCGAACTGCGCGCCGGAAACGGCGACACCCTGCTGCAACTGGCGGATATGTACGACGGCCGCCGCCAGGACGGCACCTACGCCAACACCCAGGACGCGTTCAACGCGATCCGCTGCGTCGACGATCCCCGCATCACCGATCCCGCGGTGACCGGCCGCCAGGACTCCGAATACCGCAAGGCCGCCCCGTTCCTCGACGACGGCAAGGGCACCGGCGCCGCCCCGCTGGAACTGTGCGCCGCCTGGCCGGTGCCCAACACCAGCACCCCGCATCGAATCTCGGCCCCCGGCCTGCCGCCCACCGTGGTGGTGTCCACCACCGACGACCCGGCCACCCCGTATCAGGCCGGTGTGGACCTGGCCGCACAGCTGGGCGCCGACCTGATCACCTTCCGTGGCAATCGGCACACCGCGGCTCTCGTCGCGGGCGATCGGTGCCTCGACGACGCGGTGATCAACTACCTCGTCGATCTCGCCACGCCCGCTCCTGGTCTCACATGTTGAGAGCCAGATTTGCTCACCACGCCCCGTCGTGGCCGGTGAGATGTGCGAACGATGTGACGCGATCGCAAACCCGTCTGTGTATGTAACACGGATTTAACGCCGGGTGCTTACGCTCGCCGGTATGGATCGCCAGAAGGAATTCGTGCTGCGGACGCTCGAAGAGCGGGATATCCGCTTCGTCCGTCTCTGGTTCACCGATGTGCTGGGCTACCTCAAGTCCGTCGCCATCGCCCCCGCCGAGCTCGAAGGCGCCTTCGAGGAGGGCATCGGCTTCGACGGCTCGGCCATCGAAGGCTTCGCGCGCGTGTCCGAGGCGGACATGGTCGCGCGGCCCGATCCGTCGACCTTCCAGGTGCTGCCGTGGGCCAGTTCCAAGGGACACCAGCACTCGGCCCGGATGTTCTGCGACATCGCCATGCCCGACGGTTCGCCGTCCTGGGCCGACCCGCGCCACGTGCTGCGCCGTCAGCTGAACAAGGCCGCCGACGCGGGCTTCAGCTGCTACGTGCACCCCGAGATCGAGTTCTTCCTGCTGAAGGACCAGCTCAAGGACGGCTACGAGCCGACCCCGGCCGACAACGGCGGCTTCTTCGATCAGGCCGTGCACGATGCGGCGCCGAACTTCCGCCGCCACGCCATCGACTCGCTGGAATCGATGGGCATCTCGGTGGAGTTCAGCCACCACGAGGGCGCTCCCGGTCAGCAGGAGATCGACCTGCGCTACGCCGACGCGCTCTCGATGGCCGACAACGTGATGACCTTCCGCTACCTCATCAAGGAGGTGGCGATCGACGAGGGCGTGCGCGCGACGTTCATGCCCAAGCCGTTCTCCCAGTACCCCGGCTCTGCCATGCACACCCACATGAGCCTGTTCGAGGGCGAGAACAACGCCTTCGCCGATCCCGACGACCCGAACAACCTCTCGGGCACCGCGCGCTCGTTCATCGCGGGCATCCTCGAGCACGCCCCCGAGATCAGCGCGATCACCAACCAGTGGGTCAACTCCTACAAGCGCCTGATCCATGGCGGCGAAGCTCCCACCGCGGCTTCCTGGGGCCGGTCCAACCGGTCGGCGCTGGTGCGCGTGCCGATGTACACCCCGAACAAGTCGTCCTCGCGTCGCGTCGAGATCCGGAGCCCAGACTCGGCCTGCAACCCGTACCTGACCTTCGCGGTGCTGCTGGCCGCCGGTCTGCGCGGCATCGAGAAGGGCTACACCCTGCCCCCCGAGGCCGAAGACGATGTCTGGTCGCTGACCGACGCCGAGCGTCGCGCGATGGGCTTCCGCACCCTGCCCGGCACCCTCGACGAGGCGCTGCAGGCGATGGAGCGCTCGGAGCTGGTCGCCGAGACTCTCGGCGAACACGTCTTCGACTTCTTCCTGCGCAACAAGCGCCGCGAATGGGCCGACTACCGCTCACAGGTCACCCCCTGGGAGCTGAAGGAATACCTGAGTCTCTAAGCGGTCCATGGTGGTTTCGGCCGCCTCGGTCCCGGGCCGAAACCCGCGGCGCCAGCCGCTAGGATTGCAGCTATGGTCCGGCCACCGACTGCCCGTTCCGCTGTCCCCGGCGTCGGCCGGCTCGGTTTACTCGAACCGACGGCGGCGGCTTCCCTGCGCGAGCTCGGCTGGGACAACGTCGACGGGGTGCCCGTGCTCTGGGCACTGTCGCGTTCGCCCGATGCCGACCTGGCCCTGTGCACGCTCGTGCGTCTTCGCGAATCGCTCGAAGACGCATGGCCCGAACTGGATTCGGCGATCCGTTCCGACACCACGTTGCGCGGCAGGCTGTTCGGGTTGCTGGGGTCGTCGACGGCGTTCGGCGACCACCTGGTCGCTGTCCCGGCCGCGTGGAAAGTGCTGCGCAAGAAGGAGCTTCCCAGCCGGGACGAGCTGATCGCCGATCTACTCGACGCGGTCGACGCGGTCCCGGAGACCGGTCCGAACGCGGGACCGATGCTGTTCCGCGCCGGCATCGCCGGGCCCGAGGCGGTGGCGCTGCTGCGCAGCAGGTATCGCGATCAGCTGATGCTGCTGGCCGCCGTCGACCTCGCCTCCACCGTCGAGAACGAGCCGGTCCCGCCGTACCTGGTGGTCGGCAAGCATCTGTCGGATCTGGCCGACGCCGCGCTCACCGCCGCCCTGTCGGTCGCGGTCGCGCGGGTGTGCAAGAACGGCGAGCTGTCGGTCCGGCTCGCGGTGATCGCGATGGGCAAATGCGGTGCGCGAGAACTGAATTACGTCAGCGATGTCGACGTGGTGTTCGTCGCCGAACCGGCCGACGCCACCGCGACCCGGCTCGCCGCCGAGATGATGAGCGTGGCCAGCTCGGCCTTCTTCGAGGTCGACGCCGCCCTGCGCCCCGAGGGCAAAGCGGGCGCGCTGGTGCGCACCCTCGACTCCCACCTCGCCTACTACAAGCGCTGGGCGCGTACCTGGGAGTTCCAGGCGCTGCTGAAGAACCGGCCGATGACCGGTGACATGGAACTCGGCCGCCAGTACCGCGACGCCCTGATGCCGATGGTGTGGACCGCCTCCGAACGCCCCGACTTCGTCGCCGACGTCCAGGCGATGCGTCGCCGTGTGGAGGATCTGGTCCCCGCCGACATGCGCGAGCGTGAGCTCAAGCTCGGTGCGGGCAGCCTGCGCGATGTCGAATTCGCCGTGCAGCTACTGCAATTGGTGCACGGCCGGGTCGACGACGCACTGCATGTCACCAACACCGTCGAGGCGCTGGCCGCACTCGCCGCGCGCGGCTACGTCGGCCGCGAGGACGCCGCCAACCTCACCGCCTCCTACGAATTCCTGCGCCTGCTCGAACACCGCCTGCAACTGCAGCGGCTCAAGCGCACCCACACCCTGCCCGCCGCCGACGACGAGGAGGGCATGCGCTGGCTCGCCCGCGCCGCCCATATTCGCCCCGACGGCCGCCAGGACGCGGTCGGCGTGCTCGACACCGACATCCGCCGCAATGCCGTGCGGGTGCGCCGCCTGCACGCCAAGCTGTTCTACCGCCCGCTGCTGGACGCGGTCGCCCGGATGGACTCCGACGCCCTGCGCCTGAGCCCCGACGCCGCCGTCCGCCAGCTCGCCGCCCTCGGCTACAACGCCCCGGCCAACGCGCTCGGCCACCTCAAAGCCCTCACCGGCGGCGTCTCGCGCAAGGGCCGCATCCAGGCGCTGCTGCTGCCGACCCTGCTCGAATGGCTCGGTGACACACCGAATCCCGACGCGGGCCTGCTCGCTTACCGCAGGGTCTCCGAGGGGCTCGACGACCAGACTTGGTTCCTGCGTGAACTGCGCGACGAAGGCGCCGTCGCCCAGCGCCTGATGATCGTGCTCGGCTCCTCGGAGTATCTGCCCGACCTGCTGATCAACGCGCCCGACACCATCCGCATGTACGCCGACGGGCCCGGTGGTTCGCAGCTGCTCAGCACCAACCCCGAAGACGTCGCGCGCGGCATGCAGACCGCGGCCGCTCGCTACGACGACCCGAAACGCGCTGTCGCGGCGGCCCGTTCACTGCGTCGCCACGAACTCGCCCGGGTCGCCTCGGCCGACGTGCTCGGCATGCTCGACGTCCCGCAGGTGTGCGCGGCGCTGTCGTCGGTCTGGGTCGCGGTGCTCGAGGCGGCACTGAGCGCGGTCATTCGCGCCTCGGAGGCCGAACGTGGCGGGCCCGCGCCCGCCGACTTCGCGGTGATCGGCATGGGCAGGCTCGGCGGCATGGAACTGGGCTACGGGTCCGACGCCGACGTGCTGTTCGTCTGCGATCCGCGCCCCGGCGAGGACGAGGCCACCGCCGTGAAATGGGCCAACGGCATCGCCGAGCAGGTCCAGCGGCTGCTCGGCGCACCGAGCGTCGACCCGCCGTTGCAGGTGGACGCGGGCCTGCGCCCCGAGGGCCGCAGCGGGCCCCTGGTTCGCACGCTGGCCGCCTATCAGGCCTACTACGCGCAATGGGCTCAGCCGTGGGAGGTGCAGGCGCTGCTGCGCGCTCACCAGGTGGCGGGCGATCAGGATCTGGGCGTGCGCTTCCTGCACGTGATCGACCCGATCCGCTACCCGACCGGCGGGGTGTCGGAGGAATCGGTGCGCGAGATCCGCCGCATCAAGGCCCGCGTCGACGCCGAACGCCTTCCGCGCGGCGCCAATCCGGCCACCCACACCAAACTGGGTCGCGGCGGTCTGGCCGACATCGAATGGACCGCCCAACTCCTGCAACTGCGCCACGCGCACGAGGTCCCCGCGCTGCACAACACCTCGACCCTGCAGTCGCTCGACGTGATCGAGGCCGAAGGCATCCTCGAATCCGAGGACGTCGCGTTGCTGCGCGAATCCTGGATCACCGCCACCGCCGCTCGCAACGCCCTCGTCCTGGTCAAGGGCAAACCGACCGACCAGCTTCCCGGCCCCGGCAAACTGCTGTCGGCGGTCGCCCGGGTAGCGGGCTGGCCCAACGACGACGGCAGCGAATTCCTCGACACCTACATGCGCATCACCCGGCGCGCTAAGGCGGTCGTCGAGCGGGTGTTCGGGGGATAGTCCGGACATGAAAAAGCCCCGCACCAGTGGTGCGGGGCTTTTTCAGTTCACGCCGAAATCAGATGGCGCGGACGTCCTGGGCCTGCGGGCCCTTCTGGCCCTGGCCGACCTCGAACTCCACCCGCTGTCCCTCTTCGAGGGACTTGAAGCCCGAGCCGCCGATAGCCGAGTAGTGAACGAAGACGTCGGGGCCGCCTCCGTCTTGGGCGATGAAGCCGAAGCCCTTTTCGCCGTTGAACCACTTGACGGTGCCTTGAGTCATGTTTTAAAAGTCTTTTCCGTAGGTGAGCCATGGCGATCACTTGCGATCAGCCCAGTCTCAGCAACCCAGTATGCCATACTCGCCAGCAAACCGCGCCTAGCACTTTCTCGCAACGCAATCTGGGCTGAGTTTGCGGTCGAAAACCGGCGTGTCGCGACGGTCGGCAACCAATGTGAGTGCCCTTTTCCCATCGCGTCGTGGACTGTGCCAATCTGGGCGGTATGGGTGAGACGAACGCGGGGCGTGGCGGGCACGTCGACCTGGCCATGCGGGTGCTCGACGCGCATGTGGCGTTCACCAAGCAGCAGCTGCGTGAGCCCGCCGGGTTCCTCGAGTTCGTCACCGAGGAGATCGACGGTGCGCTCGACGAGGCCGCGGAGCTGACGCTGGCCGAGGCGGTCACCCGCGAGCAGATCAAGGCGGTCGCGCACAAGTTCGCCGTGCAGGTTCCGGTGGAGGGCGCGATTCCCGAACTCGTCGGCGAGATCGCGACGCGCTTGTACAACCATCGCGCCAACGACGAGATCGAAGTCGGCGAACTCGTCGACAACCGCCGCTTCGACGAGTTGGTCGACGCCGTCGCCGACCTGGACCTCACCCACCGCCTGGTGCGGCTGGTGCTCGACAGTCCGGTGACCGTCGACGCGTGCGTCGAGGCGGTCCAGCGCGCGGTGGTCACCGCGGTCGACGACGGTCTGCATCCCGAAGGGGGAGGGCTGGTCCGATCGTTGCGCGGGGCGCTGTCGCGGTTGGCCGAACCCGCGATGCCCGCGATCGAGAGCGGCGTCGGCAGGCTCACCCGCACCGGCGCGCGATTCGTGTTGCGCGGCAACAGCAGTGACGTCGACGAGGTGCTGCTCGACAGCGCCCGCGAGACCTGGCGCAAACACACCGGCGACGCGGTCGGCTCGTTCCGTGATCTGGTCTCGGCCACCGATGTCGAAGACATCGTCGTGCTCGTCTTCGAATTCTGGCGGACCTTCCGCGATACCGACTACTTCCGCGCCCTGCTCGACGAGGGCGTCGACCACGTCTTCGACAAATACGGCGACACCCCCCTTGCCGAATTACTGGCTGAGCTGGGCGTAGGGCGCGCGGAGATGCTCGAGGAGGCGCTGCGTTTCGGCCCGCCGGTCCTGGAAACACTCGACGAGCGTGGCTATCTCGATACCGTGCTGCGCCGCAGGCTGGCCCCGTTCTACGCCTCCGATGCCTTCCGGGCCGCCGTGTCCGGGATGGAGTGACCGCACCAGTTCCATTCGGCCGCTGGCATGTCGGGATGTGTCGGTACGATTCGTGCAACGATGGGGCGCTTGTCTGCCACCGGATCTCGATCGAAAGGCTGCCGTGACACGTCTGTCCTCCCTGCTCGACCAGATCGACTCCGGTGCTGTGCTGCTGCCCGAATTCCAGCGTGGCTACGTGTGGAACCGCGACCAGGTGCGCGGACTGATGCGGTCGCTGTATCTGGGGTATCCGGTCGGTGGGTTGCTGGTGTGGGAGACCGGGTCCGAGGACATCGCGGTGCGCGGGTCGACGACCGGTTCGGGGCTGCGCCAGTTGCTGCTCGACGGGCAGCAGCGCATCACCACCCTCTACGGAATCATGCGCGGGACGGCGCCGTCGTTCTTCGAGGGCGACGAGATCGCGTTCACCGGTCTGCATTTCGATGTCGAGCGTGAGCTGTTCGAATTCCAGGTGCCCGGCCGCGATACCGCGCCGGCCTGGATCGACATCACCGAACTGTTCGCCCAGGGCCCGATGCACTACCTGTCCAGGTTCCCCGACGAGTCGCCGGAAACCCTTGCCCTCTATCTCGATCGGCTGAACAAGGTTCGCGAGGTCGCCAACCGCGAGTTCAATGTCGAGACCATCACCGGATCGGATCGCACGGTCGACGAGGTGGTCGACATCTTCAACCGGGTCAACTCCGGCGGCACCAAGCTGTCCAAGGGCGACCTCGCGCTGGCCACGCTGTGCGCGCAGTGGCCGCAGGCCAGAGGCAACCTGCGCGACCACCTGATCCGCTGGGACAAAGACGGCTACACCTTCACCCTGGACTGGCTGCTGCGCAATGTGATCGCGGTCGGCAACGGGCGCGCGCACTTCGACGCGCTCGGCGATCTCGCGCCCGCGGAATTCGAACAGGCGCTGGTGGCCACCACCGAGCAGGTCGACACCTTCCTCGACACCGTGGCGGGCAGGCTCGGACTCGATCACGACCGAGTCCTGATGGGGCGCTACGCGATTCCGGTGATCACCCGGCTGCTGTTTCTCAACGGCGGCCGTTTCGACAACGATCTGCACCGCGACCGGGTGCTGTACTGGTACGTGCACTCGGCGCTGTGGGGCCGGTTCAGCGGCTCCACCGAGACCTTCCTGCAGCAGGACTACGACACGCTCGAGCGCGGCGGCATCGACGCGCTGATCGGCTCGCTGGAACGGCTGCGCGGCGGCTCGCTCGACCTGTGCGCCGACGATTTCGCCGGCGCCACCCGCGGTTCCCGGTTCTATCCGCTGCTGTACATGCTGACCCGCGTCGACGGCTCGCGCGATCTCGGCAGCGGTTCGGAACTCGGCATCGAGCAGTTCGGTGAGCGCACGCCCGTGCAGGTGCACTACCTGTTCCCGAAAACCCTGCTGCGCGATGCCGGTTACGAACGCAACGAGATCAACGCGATCGCCAACTTCTGCTTTCTCGGCCCAGGGTCGGAGGCCGAGCTCGGCGAGCGCGAGCCCGCCGAGTACTTCGCCGAGGTGGAGCGCCGCAATCCGGGTGCGCTCGCCTCGCAGTGGATTCCGACCGACCCGTCGCTGTGGCGGGTGGAGAACTATCGCGAGTTCCTGCGCGCACGCCGCAAGCTGCTCTCCGCCTCGGCCGATGCCTTCCTCGAAAAGCTGCGCACCGGCAAGCTGCACCGCCCGACCCTGCTGACGGTGGGTGTCGCCGGGGTGACCGTCGGCGATCCCGCGGTGGACCAGGTCAACGCGCTCGTCGACGACCTCGTCGCCGACGGCTTCGGCTTCCCGCTGCTCGACAGCGAGGTCTCCGACCCGGTCACCGGGCGCGAACTCGCTGTCGCCGAGGCCTTTTGGCCCGAGGGGCTACAGCCGGGTGTCGGCATGCCGGTGGTGCTCGTGCTCGAACCGTCCAATGCCGACCTCACCCGCTTCGCCCAGCTGGGCTACGCGGTGTTCACCTCCGTCGACGCCCTGCGCGGGTACGTCGACAACCTGCGCGTGGAAGCCTCCGGTGATACCAGCATCGACGGCCCCGTGGGCGATCTGGCTGCGCTGGCCGACCGCCTGCCCGCCACCTGGGTCGGCAACTCCGAACAGGTCTGGTTCCGCTTCGCCTGGAATCAGCTCGAGCACGACCGCGCAGACGGCCCCGATGCGCTGCTCGGCGCCGAACAGCTCGCCCTGCGCTACATCGCCCTGTGGGCGCTCACCCGCACCTTCTACATCCACGCCTTCGACCAGGGCAACCCGGGCGAATGGCGCTACTACCTCGGCGACGCCATCGGCCCGAGCCCGCTGGTCCCGCGGGCCTGGTTGGCCCAGCGCGCCGTCGAATCCGGTGCGCTGGCCCCCGGCGTGCCGCCCGGGGACGAAGACATCGCGATCGCCCTCGTGCACGGCGTCCTCGAGACCGTCGAGGAGGTCGCCACCGCGCTGGCCCACATCCTCGGCGGTCCCGGACTCTTCGCGTCCCTGTGGGCGTCGGCGGGCGCGGCCGAACACTACGGCTACCCCCTGTCCAACGACCAGATCAACGACCTGATCAACCAGGTGGTCAACGATCCCGAGTCCCGAAAGATCCAGGCCTACAACTGGATCGAGGCAGGACTGCCGCTCTAGGGTTGCCCGGTCGTGCGCTGGAAGGTCGAGACGAAGTCGGTCAGCGCGGTGCGATCTTCGAGGTCGGCGGGCCGGTAGCCGCGATCGGCTTCGACGGTGATCGAGGTGCCCGCGCGCACGGGCAGTTCGTCCCAGCACACCGGCAACACCGGTAGCTGGACGGTGCGCTCGCCGACGGTCAGGGTGATCGCCGAGGTGTATCTGTTCGCGACGGTCATCAGCGCCTCGACCGCCTGCTCGGTGAGCGGTCCCGCGGCGGTGAATTCTTCGATATACACGGCCTCCACTCTTCAAGACGCTCACAAGGGAGTGACAAGTGGGGCCGCTTAGGGTGGCGCCATGATGCGTAAATGGGTGGAACGAGCGTTGCTCGTCCTGGGGTGGGGCGCGGTGGTCGCGGCGGTCGTCGGGATCGTGTTGCACGTCGTGGACTGGCGCCAGAAGTCGATGGTGTTGCTGGCGTCGGGGGCGATGTGGTTGATGCTCGGTGCGGTCGTGGGGCTGGTGCTGATGCTTCTCGCGCGCGGATGGCGCAGTTCGGGGGCCGCGGTACTGGTGCTCGCCGGCGCAGCGTGGTTGGTGGTGCCGTCCTATATTCCGGAGGCCAGGGCGGCCGAAGGGCCGGAACTGGTCGTGATGCAGTCGAACATCCTCTTCGGCAAGGCCGACCCGGTCGCCGTGGTCGGTGCGGTGCGTGACAACGACGTCGACGTACTCACCGTCGAGGAATTGACCATCGACTCGATCGCGGGTCTGCGCGGGGCCGGACTCGAGGAGCGGCTGCCCTACTTCTACCTGGAACCGGCGCAGTCGGGCGGTGGCGGCACCGGCATCTACAGCCGATACCCGTTGCGCGACACCAAGAAATACGACGGTTTCATCATGAGCAACATCTCCGCGATCATGGAACATCCGCAGCGCGGCCCGATGCCCGTGTTCGCCTTCCATCCGATCCCGCCGAACATCGACTTCGACGCCTGGTCGGCGGAGATGGGCAAGGTCGACGAGATCCTCGCGGCGACCGGCGCACCCGCGATCGTCGGCGCGGATTTCAATGCGACACATGATCATTGGGCCTACCGAGCGCTGCTCGACGGTGCGTTCGCCTCGGCCGCCGACCAGACCGGTGACGGTGTGCTGCTCACCTACCCGGCGGATCGCCGCTGGGGACCGGTGATCGGAATCGATCACATCCTCGTCGCAGGTGGGGTGGCCGAACAGATCCGCACGCTCACCATTCGAGGCTCCGACCATCGCGCGGTGCTGGCGACGATCCGAATGGACCTGTGACAGTGGTCGTTTACCATGTGAGCGCTCGATCGCGGACCGCAAGGCGTCCGCGTCATTGTGGGGAGGACAGCGCATGAGAAGACATCGGTTCGGCGCGACCATGGCAGCTTTGGTGAGCATCGGCATGCTCGTATCCGGGTGCGGCGCGACAACAGTCGCCGGCGACCAGGCGCAGCCGGTCATGGACAATCCGTGGGAGGTGGCGGGCGCGGCGTCGTCCACCGGCCCCAGCGGGTCGCGTCCCGGTGTGCCCGACACGGACAAGAAGGCCGACAACGGCGACAACGGCAAGATCGACAAGCTCGCTCTCAATGCCATCGCCGACATCGAAGAGTACTGGCAGAGCGAGTATTCCAAGACTTTCCGGGGCAACTTCAAGCCCGCCTCGAAGTACATCTCGTGGTCGGCGAAAGCGCCGGAGTCGGAGTCGGTGCAGTTCTGCAAGAGCAGCACCTACAAGCTGGTCAACGCCGCCTACTGCCCGCTCGACCACACCATCGGCTGGGACCGCACCGTCCTGCTGCCGCTGCTGGTCGACAAGTACAAGGAGATGTCGGTGGTGATGGTGCTCGCCCACGAATACGGGCACGCCATCCAGTCCCAAGCTGACCTGTTGCGCGGGTTCCTCACTGACGCGCTGGTCAAGGAACAGCAGGCCGACTGCCTGGCCGGTGTGTTCCTTCGCCATGTGGCAGAAGGCAATTCGAAGCACTTCACGCTCAACACCACCGACGGCCTCAACGGTGTACTCGGCGCCACCGTCGCCGTGCGCGACCGCGACCCCAATGACCCCGACGCCGTCCACGGTTCGGCGTTCGAGCGGGTCAGTGCGGTGCAGATGGGTTACACCACGGGTGCTCAGACCTGCAAGGACATCAACGAGGCCGAGATCGAGAAGCGTCGCGCGGGGCTGCCCGTCACCTTTATCGACGACGGGAAAGAGAAACAACTTCCCGTGGATCAGGAAACTCTGACCACATTGGCCACCCAACTGGGCAAGTCGATGCCGGTGAAGAATGCCCCGAGGTTCGACTATTCCGGCGTCACCCGAAACTGCGCGTCGACCACCACCACCGAGCCGGCTTCTTTCTGCCCGGCCACGAACACCATCGGCACCGACGTTCCAGCGATGGCCAAGCGTGGGGGCGAGGGTACGAGCACGAAGCAAGAACCGCTCTCTGCGGTCGTCACCGGCGACTACAACGCCGCAGTAGTGTTCGTGTCCCGCTATGCACTCGCAGTGCAGCAGGATCGCAAGCTGTCCCTGACCGGGGCAGAGTCCGCCGGCTTGCGCACCGCGTGCCTGACGGGCGTGCTCACCACGAAACTCAGCGAGCCGAGCAGTGATCCGCGCCTGTCGGCCGGTGACCTCGACGAGGCGGTTTCGGGCCTGCTCGCCGACGGCCTCGCGGCCTCCGACGTCAACGGCAAGGTGGTGCCGAGCGGATATCAGCGCCTCGAGGCGTTCCGCACCGGCGTCCTCAGCGGCGAACAGGCCTGCTTGAACCAGTTCAAATAAGTCAGTGCGAAGCTGGCAGTGATCGCAGGGAGCTGAGGGTGTTCGCCACCGCGCGGGCAGCCTCGGCTCCCTTTGTCACGAAGTGGTTGGTGTAGTAGTCCACGTGCTCGCTGTGCTCGTGGAAGTGGTGCGGGGTGAGCACCACCGAGAACACCGGCACATCGGTGTCGAGTTGCACGCGCATCAGGCCGTCGATCACCGCGGAGGCGACGAAGTCGTGGCGGTAGATGCCGCCGTCGACGACCAGGGCCGCGGCGACGATCGCGTCGTAGCGGCCGGTGCGGGCCAGGCGCTGGGCGTGCAGGGGGATCTCGAAGGCTCCGGGGACGTCGAACACCTCGACGACCTCGGGATCGAACCCGAAGCCCGTGTATTCGGCGAGGAAGCCCTCGTGCGCCTTGTTGACGATGGAGCTGTGCCAGCTCGCGCGGATGAAGGCAACGGCGCCGGAAGACGTGGTCATGAGCAGAGTCTACTAGGTCGCCCGGGTAGAACCTTACTGACCGGTAACATGGGTGGACAGCCAGTCGGTGACATCGCCGAGCACCTGCGCGCGCTCGGGTTCGTTGAACACCTCGTGGTAGAGCCCGGGGTAGCGCAGCACCGTCACGTCCTTCGAGCCCGCGTCGCGTTCGAGCAGATCGGCGCTCGACGGAGACGCGATCGAGTCGGCGGTGCCGTGCAGCACCAGCAGCGGCGCGGTGAGCGCGCCGAGGCGCTGTTTCACCAGTGCGGTGTGTTGCAGGATCTCCACCGCGGTCCGCGCGGGCAGCTTGCCGCGGAAGACCAGCGGATCGTCGTCGTAGGCGCGAACCACCGCGGGATCGCGGCTGATCGTGGACGAATCCAGGGTCAGCACCCCGAGATTCGGCGCGAGCCGGGTTAGCAGCGGAGCGGCCAGGCGCTGGATCGGATTGCCGAGCGGGATATATAGGGGTGGCGCGGAGACGACGATGCCCGCCACGTCGAGCGGCCCGCGAGTCGCCAGGTGCAGCACCACCAGGCTGCCCATCGAATGCCCCAGCAGGAACCGGGGGACACCGGGATGGGCGGCGCTCGCGAGGTCGAGCAAGGTCGCGACATTGTCGGCGGCGCCCTGCATCGAACCGATATTGGCCGCCGACCCCTCGGACAGCCCGTGCCCGATGTGGTCGAGCGCGTAGACCGCGAAACCCGCGTCGGCCAGGGTTGTGCTGACGTATTCGTAGCGGCCCGAGTGTTCGGCGACGCCGTGCACCAGCACCACCACCGCGCGGGGCGGCGTCTCGGGTTGCCATGCGCGCCAAGCGATTTTGCCGCCGTGCCCCGCGAACTCGCCGGTGTCGGTCGTCATCGTGGCGCTCCTCCTGCTTCGGGCGCCGCGGCGAGCCGCTCGATGAGACGCCGGTTGAACTCGATCAGCCGAGCGTAGTTGAGTCGCGAGATCCGTTCGTCGGTTCCGTGGATACGTTCCAGATCCGCCGCGTTCACCACGATCGGCGCGAAGTTGCACCGGGTCACGGCCAAGCCGTCGTAGTGGCGTGAATCGGTGGCGCCGGGCACGATCCCGGTGGTGGTCACGATGCCGGGCACCACGCTCGAGGCCAGTTCGGCGACCAGGTCGTAAGCCGGGCCGGGCTCGGTGACCCGGGAGGGCTCCGACGCCGGTCCGACGAGGTCGATCGCCACGCCGATATCGCGGATCACCCTGGTGCAGTGCGCCAGCACCGCCGCCACCGAATCACCGGGCAGGATACGGAAATTCACCAGCGCCTCGGCGCTCTGGGGGAGCACATTGGCCTTCACGCCGCCGCTGATCACCGTGGGCGCGGTGGTGGTGCGGACGAGCGCCTCGGTGGTCGGGCCCGCCGCCATGATCCGGGCGACGAGCGGGCCGGTCAGTTTCGCCAGCCCGCGCGTGTCGGTGAGTTCGAGCAGTCTGCGTCGTGGTTCGGGCATCGCCTCGCGCATGCGGGCGAGCATGTCGGTGATCACCGGCGTCAGCCGCAGCGGCATCGGATGATCCTGCACGCGCGCGACCGCACGTGCCAGCCGTCCCACCGCGGTCTGCTTGCCCGGCATCGAGGAGTGACCGCCGGTCTCGGTGACCGAAAGCCGAACCGTCGCATACCCTTTCTCGCCGAGCATGATGCTGGCCACCGGCCGGTCGACCCCGTCGGCGACGCCGTCGGTGATCACCCCGCCCTCGTCGAGCAGCAACTGCGCGCGCACATTCTGAGCGCGCAGGTGCTCTGCCATCCGGACCGCGCCGCCGTCGCCGAAGACCTCTTCGTCGTGCCCGAAGGCGAGGAACATGGTGTGGCGCGGGCGAATTCCGGCCGCCAATGCCCCTTCGACCGCCTCGAGGACGGCGAGCACGCGGCTCTTGTCGTCGATCGCGCCGCGACCCCAGATGAATTCGTCGTCGACGACACCGGCGAACGGGGGATGGGTCCAGCGTTGCGCGTCGTCGGCGGGCACCACGTCCTGGTGGGCGAGCAGGATGGCCGACACCGCGCCCGGCTCGGCGCCGTCCCAGCGGTAGAGCCTGCTGTGGCCGAAGCTGGTCAAGGTCAGCTCGGCGTGCACGCGGGGGAACGAGGTCTCCAGGTGGGTGGCCAGGCGGACGAACTCCGCGTCGGCGGTGTGCGCGGGATCCTCGGTCGACACCGTCGCGCACTGCAACGCGACGGCCAGCCGCTGCGCGACCTCGTCGTCGACGCCCTCGGTGACGGGGGACATGGCGGTGTTCTCGGTGATCGGGCGCATCTCAGCCATTGTGGCCCGTGGCGAGGCCCTGCGCCCGGCAAAGGCGCCCGAACCGCCGCGATGGTGGCGCGGCGTGATGCGGTCAGACGGTCCGGCGACGCGCCATCTAAGCTGGCACCATGGCAGGAGGCAAGGGCGGCAAGCCGTCGAAGGAAGCCAGGGCCGCGGCTAAAGCGGCCCGTAAGCAGGCATCACGCGAGCGACGTCAGCAGTTGTGGCAGGCGTTCAACATGCAGCGCAAGGAAGACAAGGCGCTGCTGCCGCTGATGATCGGCGCACTGGTCGGCACCACGGTGGTTTTCTTCCTCATCGGGCTGATCTTCGACATGCAGTGGTTCCTGCTGCCGCTGGGTCTGCTGCTGGGTGTGCTGCTGGCATTCATCCTGTTCGGACGCCGCGTGCAGAAGAACGTGTACCGCAAGGCCGAGGGTCAGGCGGGCGCCGCGGCGTGGGTGCTGGAGAACCTGCAGGGCAAGTGGCGGGTCGCCAACGGCGTCGCCGCGACCACCCAGCTCGACGCCGTGCACCGCGTCATCGGCTTGCCCGGGGTGATCTTCGTCGCCGAGGGTTCGCCGCAGCGGGTCCGCTCGCTCATCGCGCAGGAGAAGAAGCGCACCGCCCGCCTGGTCGGTGACACCCCCATCTACGAAGTGATCGTCGGCAACGAGGAAGGCCAGACTCCCCTCAAGGAGCTGCAGAAATACCTCACCAAGCTGCCGCGCAACATCGACGTCAAGCGGATCGACCAGATCGAGGGCAGGCTCTCGGCCCTGAGTTCGCGCAGTGGTCCCGCGATGCCGAAGGGCCCGATGCCCCCCGGCGCGAAGATGAAGGGCATGCAGCGCGCGATCCGTCGCCGCTGACCCAGTCCCGCCACGAGCCCGTCACCCTGTCCGGTGACGGGCTCGCGACGTTTCAGGCGTTGGGTGAGCGACCGGTCAGCAGCCACAGAACCCGGTCGTAGGCCAGTAGGTGGTAACCGACGAGAACGGCCGCCGAGATCAACGCGAGGCGCGGCAGCGAAGCGGCCCACAGTGCCGCGGCGCCACCGAAGAGCACAGTGAACTCGACGAGCAGCCGGACCGGGCCGGAGACCGGCACCGGTGAACCGCCGCCGCGTCCGGGATCGTCGGGGAGGGTGAACACACCCCACAGCGTCGCGGCCGCGATCGGCAGTACCACCACGAGCAGGTACCGCCACGGTGAGTCGAAGGCGCGCCATCCGTAGACGCCGAACGAGGCGATGGCGATCAATTCGAGCAGGAAACGTACGGCCAGCAAGGCCGGATTCAGTGACACGGCCCGATCGTATGACCGTGCGCCACCGCGAGCGGGCCCAACAGCTCAGCGAGCGTTGACCAGCGCCGTCCCGGTGGCCCGGTCGTGCATGCCGCGACCGTCGGCATCGGTGAACAGCGCGGGCACCACGAACACCAGCAGCACCTGCCTGGCCAGCGCGCGCACGAACCCGACCGCCACCGGTGCGTCGATGCGCAGCACCCGCAGTCTCAGGAAGTACTGGCCGGGGGTGAACCCGAACAGCGTCACCGCGGCCACGCCGACCACGAACCACACCAGCAGCGGCACCGACGACGACACGAAGCTGCGGGTGATCACCGCGGCGATCCCGACCGCGATGAACCAGTCGATGAACAGCGCGACGACTCGGCGCCACGTGGGCGCGAGTGAGCCCGCTCCCTCGCGCGGCAGCCCGTACAGCTCACCGGGGTAGCCGGAGATGTCCGAGTCGCCGGGTTCGCCCGGGGATCCGGATAGCCATGTGCCGGTGATACGCGCCATGGGACCCAGGATAGTGGCGCGCGATCGGCCGCCCACGACCGCATTAATGGAGGTCACGTCAGCGCGGGATCACGCGGATGGCAGGATTAGCGTGAAGGTCGCGCCCGGATGGCTGACATCACCCAGGCATCCGGCTCGCGTAACACTGGCGAAACACAGCCTTGACTGTTGGGAAACACCGCGTCCTTAGCGTCAGGTCGCGACGAACCCCTTCGTGGCGACTGCACGCAGGTCGTTCGAAAGGGCCAGCATCGCGACTGGCTGGGAACCGATTCGTAAGGAGAGCAAGTGACGTTCAGCACGGCCGAAGAGGTCATCCAGTACATCAAGGAAGAGGACATCGAGTACGTCGATATCCGCTTCTCCGACCTGCCCGGCGTCCAGCAGCACTTCTCGATCCCGGCCAAGGCGTTCACCGCCGACCTGGCGGAAGAGGGTCTGGCGTTCGACGGCTCCTCGGTGCGTGGCTTCCAGTCGATCGACGAGTCGGACATGCTCCTGCTCCCCGACTTCAGCACCGCCCGGATCGACCCCTTCCGTGCCGCGAAGACGCTCAACCTGAACTTCTTCGTGCACGACCCGTTCACCCGTGAGGCGTACTCCCGCGACCCGCGCAACATCGCGCGTAAGGCGGAGGAGTACCTGCGTTCGACCGGCATCGCCGACACCGCGTACTTCGGTGCCGAGGCCGAGTTCTACATCTTCGACGGCGTTCGCTACGGCTCGCAGATGAACAGCTCGTTCTACGAGATCGAGTCCGTCTCGGGCTCGTGGAACACCGGCAAGGAGTTCAACCCGGACGGCAGCCGCAACCTCGGCTACAAGGTCCGCAACAAGGGTGGCTACTTCCCCGTCGCCCCGTACGACCACTACGTCGACCTGCGCGACGAGATCTCGACCAACCTGCAGAACGCGGGCTTCGAGCTCGAGCGCGGCCACCACGAGGTCGGCACCGCCGGTCAGGCCGAGATCAACTACAAGTTCGGCACGCTGCTCTCGGCGGCGGACGACCTGCAGCTGTTCAAGTACATCGTGAAGAACACCGCGTGGAAGGCCGGCAAGTCGGTCACCTTCATGCCGAAGCCCCTCTTCGGTGACAACGGCTCGGGCATGCACGTGCACCAGTCGCTGTGGAAGGACGGCAAGCCGCTGTTCCACGACGAGGCCGGCTACGGTGGCCTCTCGGATCTGGCGCGTCACTACATCGGCGGCATCCTGCACCACGCCCCGTCGCTGCTGGCGTTCACCAACCCGACCGTCAACTCGTACCACCGTCTGGTGCCGGGCTACGAAGCCCCCATCAACCTGGTGTACTCGCAGCGTAACCGCTCGGCTGCCGTGCGTATCCCGGTCACGGGCAACAACCCGAAGGCCAAGCGCATCGAGTTCCGCGCGCCGGACTCCTCGGGCAACCCGTACCTGGCCTTCGCCGCCATGATGATGGCCGGCCTGGACGGCATCAAGAACAAGATCGAGCCGCTGGCTCCGGTCGACAAGGACCTCTACGAGCTCCCGCCGGAGGAGGCCAAGAACATCCCCCAGGCCCCCACCAGCCTGGCCACGGTCATCGATCGCCTCGAGTCGGACCACGACTACCTCACCGAGGGCAACGTCTTCACGCCTGACCTCATCGAGACCTGGATCAACATCAAGCGCGAGCACGAGATCGCCCCGGTCAACCTGCGTCCGCACCCGTACGAGTTCGAGCTCTACTACGACGTGTGATCCTGACCTGCGGGAACGGGCCTGACCGGCCCGCTCCGTCCGCAGTGGATACGCAGTAGAACGGTTTCGAGTCCACCCGCTCCGTGATCACAGAACGTGATTACGGGGCGGGTGGACTCGTCTGTATTCGGGCACAGATGCCCGGATACGTCGAGGTAGTGCGCTATGAACCACCGAGCGACATGGACGTCACCGTGCGCGTCGAGCAACCGTCCGGCGCGGCCTGCCCTGCCAGACGCTCATCGACCCAACGCAGGACCGCGGGAGTCGCACTGATCGCGAGGCTGACGTGCTCGCTCAGTTGGTCCCGCGTATACGTGATTCGTGCCCCCGATGCGCACCACTGTGCCACCGCCTTGTCGGGCCCCGCGATGGTGACGATCTCGTCGTGCACGGCGTTGTAGAGGAACAGCGGCGCGGTCTGCGACGAGGGGGCGAAGTCCAGCTCGGCCAACGACTCCTGTATCTCCTCGATAAGTTGCGCAAAGGGAATCGTCAGGTAGTCGTCCATGCGCAGGAACGCGTGCTGAGCCACGTTCGGTGTCACACATTTGCCGTCCCCCGCGGCCATCAGCGCTTGCCCGGCAGGCGTCAGATATTTGTCGAAAGCCGCCGCCACACGTGGATCGGCGCGCATCATGCCCGGCAGGAGCGACGGCAGGAAACCGGAGAACGGGCCGGCATCGAGGGTCCCCATGTAGCTGCCGATGGGCGCTGTCCCGCCACCCATGGTGACCCCGACCAGTCGTATTTCGGGAGCGTAGGTCGGCTGCACGTGTGCGACCCAGCTGGTGCCGTACGCTCCGCCGGAGTAGCCCATCGCGGCAACCGGAGTATCGGTGCCGGACAGGCCGAGCGGCGCGAATCCCTGGGCCGCGCGCACTCCGTCGAGCGCGGCGTAACCCGGCTGCCTCGGGACGAACAGCGTCCCCTTCGGTCCCTCCCAGTCGGGTACGGAAATCGCATGACCGGACGACAACATCTGGTCGATCTGAATCAGATCCAGTGAGGAGTCGTACTTGTCCGGCGCTCCTTGCTGGAGCACATAGGAGGGTGCGCACTGGGGGGCCGAGGCATCCGTGGCAGCCTGATAGGTGATCAATCCGTTGACCTGCCCGGTTCGTGGGCGCAGTACCGTCGTCACGGTCGCCATGGGTCGGCCGTCGGTATCTGTCGTTCGATACAGCAACTGCCAGGCGTCGGCGTCCTGCGCCTGTGGCGTCAGCGAGGCCACCTCGACGGGTCGCGAATGCAGAATGGTGCCCGGTGCCTGCGAGTCCCAGCCCGACGGCGGGGTGTAGAACGGGTCGTTCTGCGGAGTGGTCAGCGGATCCGCACTACCGACCGCCATGGGCGTACCGGTCAAGCACAGCACGGTCGATACCGCGATCAGAACCGAGCGCAGCTGAGCGCGCTCGACCACTGAACGCGTTGCACCACAAGTCGATACAACACTGTCTGCCAATTCGGACTTCCCTCCCTGGAGGGGACCGCTCCGAATCCCCCTGAAGGCAGCCAGATTACATCCCCTGCCCTGGATGAATGCCCGAACCGACAACGAAGTTGGTCCCTTGATCAGTTCGTGTGCGGTGAGTGATCCGGCCGAGTTGGTGGCGCGGGCGTTTCGTCGATCTACTCGACCGCGAGGCGCGTCACGTGAATCGGGGAACGGATTCGGCCAACGCCGTGCGGGCATCGATCAGGTGTCGGTCGAGGTTGCCGCCTTCGTGGAGCCAGACTCGATACGCGGAGAAGAAGCACGCCATCCCGATCTTCGCCCACAGGGCAGGCCGCACGTCGCTGTCGACAGCGACGCCCAGTTGGCGGGCCAGGTGGTGTTCGATGAGCTTTTCCACGGCGGCCTGTTTGGCCAGGTCGCGGGCCTGTAGCGCCGGCGTGCTGGTGATGAGGGCGTCGCGGGTTCGTGCCTGTGCGAGTTGTTCGCCGCCGAATCTGCTGATCAGTGGGGTGATGACGACGGCGAGGGTGGTCTCGGGGTGTTCGCCCTCGGGGCGTTCGGCGAGCAGTCGGGCCAGGTCGGCGCGCAGGTCATCGTCTTCGGGGAAGACCAGCTCTTCTTTGCTGGTGAAGTAGCGGTGCAGGGTGCGGGTGCCGACCTCCGCGGCCGCCGCGATCTCGGCGACGGTGACGCCGTCGAAGCCTCGTTCGGCGAACAGGCGGAACGCGGTGTCGACGATGGACTGCCTGGTCCGTTCCCGTTTGAGTTCCCGCAGCGACATCGAGACAGTGTCGCACGACAGCAACACGTGGCAGACTGTGCCATATGACATCAAGTGACAGAACCCTCGTCGTCACCGGCGGCACGAGCGGGCTCGGCTACGAATGCGCCAAGACCCTCGCCCTCGACCCGAACAACACGGTGGTGATCACCGGTCGCGACGCGACTCGAACTCGGGAGCTGGCCGCGACGATCGGTGCGCACGGCATGGCGCTCGACCTGTCCTCGCGTTCGTCGGTCGGCGCGTTCGTCGCCGAACTCGCCTCCGCCGACCTGCCACCGCTGACCGGCCTGGTGTGCAACGCGGGCGTGCAGTTCACTCGTCGGACCCTTACCGCGGACGGCATGGAAGCGACCTTCGCCACCAATCACCTCGGCCACCTCGGGCTCATCCTCGACCTGCTCGACCACTTCACCGCACCGGCGCGAATCCTGCTGGTGTCCTCGGGAACCCATGACCCCGACCAGTTCACCGGGATGCCGCACCCACTGCACGCCACGGCACGCGAATTGGCCTACCCGCCGTCGCCGACCGAATCCGCACAGCGCGACGCCCGTCGCCGCTACACCACCTCGAAGCTGGCGAACCTGCGAACCGCCTACCACCTCGCCCGCGAGTTGGCCCCGCGTGACATCACCGTGAACGCGTTCGACCCAGGTCTGATGCCCGGAACCGGATTGGCCAGGGACGCGGGCGCTTTCCAGCGGCTGGCCTGGAAGACGATCGCGCGCACCCTCGTCGTACTCCCCGGTGTCCGCACGCCGCAAGGATCCGGCGCGGACCTCGCGTGGTTGGTCGCGGCGCCGGCCCGCGAAGGGATCACCGGCGAATATCTCGTGCGGCGCACGCCGGTCCGATCCTCTGCGGCGTCCTATGACGAAGCGGAGCAGCTGGCGCTCTACCGGGACAGCCTGGAATTGCTCGCCGAGTTGGATGCGGGCGGCCCGAAGGTCGGCGACACGCCCCGGATAATCGGGGCTGGACGGCGGGGCGACGACCGGCAATAGTCCGGGGGTGCGATTGGGTGTTGTGGCGGCGCGGGCGGTGGCCGGAGTGGCGTTGGTGCTCGGGATGGCGGCGCCGGTCACGGCCGAGCCGGTGAATGTGGCGTTCACGTGGACGCAGGAGTATTTCACCGCGCCGGACGGGACTCGGCTGCACGCCGATGTCCTTCGGCCGCCGGGTGTGGCGGCTGACGCGCGGACTCCGGTGTTGTTGACGGCGAGTCCGTACCGGGCCCATCTGGCCTACCTGTCCCAGCCTCGGCCCGGTGGTGGACCCTCGACCGACAACCTGCCGGTCGAGTGGGCGCTGCGGGCCGGATACACGTATGTGATCGCCGATCTGCGCGGGTTCGGTGGGTCCAACGGGTGCCCGGATTTCGGTGGGCCGGGGGAGCGGTCGGATGTGGCCGCGGCGGTGGAGTGGGCGGCGAGCAGGCCGTGGTCGACGGGTCGGGTCGGCGTGGTCGGAACGTCCTACGAGGGCTGGACCGGGATGATGGCGCTGGCCGCGAAGCCGAAGGGACTGGCGGCGGTGGCGGCGTTCGAGCCGGTTGTCGATCCGTACTCCTACCTCTACATGCAGGGCACGGCGTGGAAGTTCGGCGGAAAACCGTTGACCGAGGACGGGATCCGCCCCGCCGACACCGCGGGCGCGGAACACCTGGCCATCGCGTCGACCCCGGGCCACCCCGACGACGGCGACGAGTACAAAGCCAATGCGATCCAGATGACCCAGGACTGCGCCGCCGGCTACCTCGCCCTCACCACCGACCACAACGCCGCCAACCCGGACTGGCGCGAGCGCGACATGGTCGAGGCCCTCCGCGGCAACACCACCCCGCTGTTCCTCGGCCAGAGCTTCCTCGACTCCAACACCCGAGCCGACCGCATCATCGAGGCATGGGAAGCCAGAGGCCCCGGCGAACATCGCGCCTGGTTCGGCCAATGGGGCCACTCGGACTGCCGGGAGAAGTGCGGCACACCCCAATTCGGCTCGGAGCTCTACGCGTTCCTGGACAAACACGTGGCGGGCGCTGATGTCGAGGTACCGGGTCCGCCGGTGACCGTCGGCCAGTTCGACGGCGGTTGGCGTGGTGAAACCGTGTGGCCGCCCACGGATTCCCGGCGAGCGTCGGTCGTCTTGCGCACCGGGATCTATAACGATCGTGGTCTGCTGCCCGGCGCGGACCGGGAGATCTGGTCGATCTCGGCGCCGGTCACCGAGCCCGTGCACCTGGCGGGCCGGGCCACCGCGGCGCTGACCCTCTCCGGCCCGCCCGAAGCGACTGTCGCACTGGAGCTTTACGACATCGCCCCCGACGGCCGTGCCACGGTCATCACCCGCGGCATCGCCCCGGTCCGCCCCGAATCCGAGATCCGGCTGCTCTGGCAGGACGCCCGCCTGGCCACCGGCCACCGCCTCGGCGTCCGGATCACCAACGCGGTCGACGACGTGTGGTCGCACACGCCGACGAACGCCGCCGTCACGGTCACCTCCGCCCGACTGGACCTGCCCTTGCTCACCACGCCGCGGGAACTGGACCTGCCCGGCGGCGTCCCCGTCTGGCACGCGCGGTGGCGAACCGAGGAGACCATCTCACTCTCCCCGGAGATGTTGAACGACAACGCACTTCGCATCGAACTCGGTACCGGGTGAGGGGGATCCGCCCGTCGGCCCGGCCGAGTCGCCACGCATGCGGCCGGTCTGGCTAACGGCTCGTCGTCGGGCTGTCTTCCACGTATCGCCCTGTAGCGTTCAGCCCTTCGCCTCGCACAACGCGCGCGACCAGATCGGGATGGGTCAGCTGCGGGTAGTGCCCGGTATCGGGGATCGTGGTGACCGGCCGATCGGTCGGCTCGATCAGCGGATCGTGCGCACCCACGATGATGTCGACCGGAACCGTGACCCGGGCGAGCTTGGCGGCGAGCTCGCCTCGTGAGGAACCCGCGGCGCGCAAAGCCGCGAAGGTGCGCTGGGCGACGCCGGGCCGCCGCAGATTCGCCACGGCGGAGTCGACGGCGGGTCCTTCTGGAATGCCGAGTCGCGCAGCCACTGCCGCGGGCGACATCCGCTTGACGACCTCGGCGGCGATGGGGGAACCGGTGAGCCGGGATGCGGGCTGCTGCAGAAAAGCGGGGGCGATGAGCACGAGTCGTGACACCCGATCGGGATGGCGCAGCGCGAATTCGATGGCGGGCCAGGCGCCGAACGAATGGCCCACGATGATCGGTCGAGTCCGTACCGGCGCCATCAGCTCCGCCATCCAGTCACCGGTCGACTGCGAAGTAGCCGCCGAACGTCCCAGCCCGGGGAGATCGGCCGCCAGAACCGGTCCGTCCACTTCGCGCACCACCTCGGCCCACGAATCGCTGTCGACCGGAATGCCGTGCAGTAGAACGTAATCCGGCTCGACTTGCTCGCCGAACACCCAGGTACCGTCGCGGAATCCGGATTCGGGTGCGGGTGCGACGGTGCCGTTGCGACTGGCGACGATCCCGTCGGCATAGGTGCGCAGCAGTTCACCGACCGGTGGATGCGCGACGCCGAGCCGCCGCGCGACGAGATCGCTGTCGCCGGTGTCGTAGCGGTCGCTGCTGAGGAACGACAGCGCTTCGGGATCGGCATGGGTCACCGCCCGTGGCAGTCGACGGACCAGCGCGGTCGGCAACGTGAAGCGTGGCGCGGCGACGTGGAGATGATCGGCGACGAGCCGAATCAGTTCGGGCAGTGCGGGAGTCGCGGCATCCAGCAGCGGATAGGACTTGCCGACCGTATCGGGTTGCGTGGGCAGCCCGACCATGAACCTGGCCACGTAGTCGAGATCGACGACCGGGACGAAGGTATCGGCGGAGCCCGGCAGTGCGGGCAGGCGCCCTCGCCAGAGATTGTCGATGATGTCGGAGAGCCCGAAATACTGGCCGGGTCCGAGTACCCCGGAGGGATTCGCGATGGTCAGCGGGATGTCACGGCCGGCCGCGATGCGCCGCAGCAGCACATCGGCCTCGACTTTCGATGCTTCGTACGCGCCGTTGCCGTAGTCCTGCTCGCCGCCGTCCTCGGCAGCGCGATAGCCGGTGATGTGCACGACGCGCCGCAGGTCGGGTTGCCGTGCGGCCCATTCCAGGACGTGCACCGCCCCGTCGAGATTGACCCGACGCGCCACCTCCGCATCCAGCCCGAACTTCATCAACGCGGCCGCGTTGTACACATCGCGCACCCCGTCGATCGTGTCGCCCAGCGCGAGATCCGGTTCGGCGATATCGGTGGTGGTGATGGTCAACGCGGCCGTGTCGACGCTCTGTGTGTCGAGCCAGGTCCGCAGCCGATCCTGACTGCCCGCACGCAGCGCGGCGGTGACGGTGTGCCCGGTACGCAGCAGTTCGGCGACCACTGCGCGGCCGATGAATCCGGCGGCGCCGAAAACGACCGAGTCGGTGTGTGCCATGGTGTCCTACTTTCAGTAGACCGATTTACATATTTTGAAGACGTGAGGTCGGGGCGGAGGCGGGGGAGTTCAGACCAGAACGTCGATGGTGTCGGCGAGGTGCTGCAGCGGTTGGCGTGAGCGGTGGGTGCGAGCCAGTACCAGCCCGCCTTCGATCAGGGCGAGCGCGACCGTGGTGATCCGTTCGGGCTCGGGATGGCCGAATCCGATCAGCCGTTCCCGGATCGCCTCTTCCCAGAGTCGATACGTCGCCGAACAGGCCTGCTGCACGGCGTCATTGGTCGACGCGGTGTCCAGGGCGACAGCCGCCACCGGGCAACCGATAGTCCAGTCCGAAGCTTCCAGTTGATCACCCAGCAGGTTCATCATCTTGCGCGCGAAATCTCGTGCGTCCGTCGCCTCGATCGTGCGGATGATCCCCGCGATATCGCTACCGCTCTCGGCGAGCGCCGCGGCCACCAATTCGTCCTTGCCGCCGGGGAAGTGGAAGTACAGGGACCCGCGCGGCGCTCCGCTCTCCTGCACGATCTGATTGAGCCCGGCGCCGAAATATCCGTGCGACTCGATCAGTGACCGTGTCGCCCTGATCAACTTGCACCGCGTTTCGGCTCCCTTTTTTCCCACCCGTTAAAACTAGACCGATCTATATATTTCCGCAACTGTGGCGAACCCGGCCGGTCGGTGTTCGGTGTCGCAACCGACCGGCGCGGGCTCGACTACGCATGGCGTGCCAGAAGCTCGGCCGCGTCCCCGCACAGGCGGTCGATGACAGTGGCCGCAGGTTCGATATGGGTCACCAAACCGACGCCCTGGCCCGCGTCTACGGGCGCGAGCTTGGGATCGTCGACCGCGATCGCCGCGCGCAGGCGTTCGGCGTCGGGTAGGTCGTCGGCGTCGGGGCGGGCCCACGGGTCGGTGAACTCGTTGCGCAAGACGCGCGCCGGATAGATCGGTGGCCAAGGCAGATCGAGCGCCTCGTCGAAAGCGGTGGTGACGGTGGTGCTGCTGGAGTCCGCGGCGAGCATCGCCAGGCGGGCGGATTCGGGCAGTAGTGATTCCTCGGCAGCCGCCAGGCAGGTCCCTAGCCACGCTCCCGCCGCTCCCGCTGCGAGCACGGCGGCGAGTGTGCGCCCGGAGCCGATACCCCCGGCGGCCAGGACCGGCACGGTGGCGATCTCGAGAACTGCGTCGAGCAAGGGCAGCAGGCCCAGTCGGTCGGCCCCGTGACCGCCGCCTTCGCTACCGCGCGCCACGAGAACGTCGATCCCCGCATCCTGAGCCCGGTGCGCGCCGGGCGCGTCGTACACCTGGGTGACGGCGAGGATGCCCGCGTCCCGCACCTGCGGCACCCAGTCGAAATCGGTGCCGAAACTGACCGAGATCAGCCGTGGACGTGCGGCGATCGCGGCTTCGAGCAGGCCGGTTTCGCGGGCGCGGACCCAGTCGACGAGCCCGATACCGTCCGGCGTCCCCGCGACAGCCAACTCGCGCCGCAACGCCGCGACCGACCCCGCACTGCCCATCCCGATCGTCCCGAGCCCACCCGCCGCGCTGACCGCCGCCGCGAGTCGTCCCCCCGCGGCGCCACCCATCGGCGCGTTCACGACCGGCACGCGCAGACCCAACGATCGAGACCACGGTGTCGACAACGTCTGCTCTGGCATCGGTGCACCTTTCGCCACGGCTGTGAACACTCACCATCATGGCAGCCGACAGAGGGTCCTCGAGGCGCGTATCTTCGACGGCACTGCCGAACGACGAGACGGGGATGCGATGACGATCAGGGATCGCCTCGAACAGATGGTGGTCGAGCCGCCGATGGTGTTCGGCGAGCCGATCGACACGGCCGACGGCACGACCATCATCACGGTCTCGCGCGGTAGCGGCGTCCTGCGCCACGCCCGCCCGGTCGGGTTGTTCGTCGTGCACGAGGGACGTGTGCACTGGACGCCCGCGATGGACACCAATCGCATCGCTCAATTGGGCGAGTGGATCGGCCTGCTCGCCGCGGTCATTGCGGCACTGGCGATTCTGCGCCGCCCACCGTGGCCGGATCTGGGCCGCCGGACCCACTGAGCCCGTACAGCGCGAGCGACTCGAATCGCTGCCACGCCTGCGCGGGTGGTGTCGGCGCGTTCGGCTCGATCACCGTGCCGAGCACGCCGAGCAACCCGCACGAAACGAACGCGATCGTGCCTGCGGGCTGCTCGCCGAGGAGCTCACCGACCAGTTCGGCGACACACTGCTGGTAGGCGCGCACAACGGTGGCGGTCGCCTTCGGCCCGATCAGCGGGCCGTACACCTCGGGATACTGCGCGGCGAGATGGAACATCACGCGCAGCGGTACGAGTGGGGAACCTGGCGTGGTGGTGCGGACGATCTCGCGACGCAGGAATTCGGTGCAGCTCACCAGCAGCAGGTCGTCCTTGTCGCGGTAGTGCGCGTAGAACGTGGACCGCCCGACGTCGGCGCGGGCGATGATGTCGCTCACGGTCACCTTGTCGTAGCCGCGCTCGATCATCAGCTCGATCAACGCCTTGTGCAGCGTGTCCCTGGTGCGTCGAACCCGGCGGTCAGGGTGCTCGGCCATCGCTTCCTCCTGCACGGTTTCCCCGGATCTGTTCGATAACGGACACCTCGGGCGATTCTGCTCCTGGTGACGCGCTCGACGGCGTCCGACCATGAACTCATGACCCGAAATCAGCTTCTCACCCCCATGTTCGTCGACGACGCCGACACGGGCCTCGTCATCGCAGGACTGCGTCGCTACAACCTGTTCACCTCGGTGTTCTTCCTCGGCAGGCATCCTCGGCTGCTCGCCGAATTCGTCACACGCTCCGGTGCGCACCCGGGGGCTCGCGCACTCGATATCGGTTGCGGTCCCGGCAAACTCGTCCGAGCTCTCGGCGACGCGGTCGGGCCGAGCGGCGCTGCCGTCGGCGTCGACCCTTCGGCCACCGCGGTCGCCGACAACAGCGACAGGGATCGTGCCACGCACCATCGGTATGTGGTCGGCCCGGCGCAGTCGCTGCCCTTGCCCGATGCCGAATTCGACGTTGTCACCTGCACTTTCGTCATGCACCACATTCCCGAGTCGCAGCGTGGCGCCGCGATCGCCGAGATGTGGCGGGTGTTGCGACCAGGCGGACGACTCCTGCTCGCCGACGCGTCACCGTCCCCCCGCATGCGGAAGGTGCTCTCGCTGTTCCTCGGCCGCGGCGGCGATCCGTTCGCCGCCGCCGATATCCGCCACTACACCGGCCGGGTCGAGGCGGTCGGCTTCACCGATCTCACCTACACCCAGAGCCGCGATCAGACGGGCATCCTGACCGCGGTGAAGCCGGTCGCCCACCACTGATCTCGGCACCGTGTCGGTGCCCTCGGTTAGGGTCGATCTCGACACGATCACCAATCGAGCACGGGGGTGCGGCATGGAGTTCGATCAGCGCGAAATCGAAGCACGGGAGTTCGCCCTCGCGGCACATGGCGATCAGCGCTATGGCGAGCATCCCTACATCACCCATCTCGCGGCCGTTCGTGGTGTCCTCGACGATTTCGGCTACGGCGGTGAGCTCGGCCTCGCGGCCTGGCTCCACGACGTCGTCGAAGACACCCCGATCACGGCCGAGGACGTCGAATCTCGTTTCGGTCGTGAGGTTCTCGACCTGGTCTGGGCGGTCACCGGCATCGGCCCCGACCGCAAGGCGCGAAACCAGAACGCCTACTCCAAGATCGCCGCGCACCCGAGGGCCGTGATCCTCAAACTCGCCGACCGCACCGCCAATGCCGAGGCCAGTCCGCTCACCAGCAGTTGGATGGGGATGTACCGCACCGAGCACCCCACCTTCAAGGCCCACCTCGGCGAACTCCTCGCCGACGACCCCACCGTGGCCCGCATGTGGGAACGCCTCGACCGCCGTCTCGACCCCTCCGTGGCCCCGCCCACCGATCAGTGGGCCGATATCGACCAGCTCGTCGCGGCCGGCGAACACGACAAGGCCGTCGCGGCCGTGCAAGCGGCCTTCGACTGCGATCCCGGCGAAGCGGAGTTGATCCTCGCCGAGCGCGCCTGAAAAAGTCGCTGACGGCAGGGTAGTCGCAGCGGTCCGGGCAGGTGTCGACCGCGATCGTGGTCCGCGAAAGCTGAACTCCTACTGACCTTCTCGTCTGAAGTCGGTCGCATGCGGGTGGGTTCAGCAGCCTGAATCAGGCCGAGATTTCGGGGCAGTCGGCAGGTCTACAGCGATTAGCTGACGAGCAGCGGCGACCGCGAGCTCTTCGTCCAGTTGTTCGTGGCCGGTCGTGCCGCCCCCGCCGGGTCCGCCGTCGTCGGCGACGACACGTCGGGCCGACAGGTGGATGCCGTCGACGCCGGTCCGGAGCAATGCCGGGATGTCGCCGACGGTGATTCCGCCACCCGCCATGATCTGGATCCGCCCTGCCGCGTGATCGACCAGTGCGGCGAGTCCGTCGAGACCCTCGGCGCAGGTGGCTGCCCCACCGGAGGTGAGCACCCTGGTCATGCCTTCGGCGATCAGCGTGTCCAGCGCGGCCTCGCGGTCGCGGATCTGATCCATCCCACGATGAAAGGTCAGCTCTATGTCGTCGACGTCGATACCATCGAGAACACGGCGTAGACCCTCGTCGTCGACCTGGTGGGCGGGAGTGAGCGCGCCGATCACCAGACCGGACGCGCCGGCCGAAACGGCGGCGCGCGCATCAGCGTTCATCACCGCGAGCTCAGCAGCGTCGGAGTACACGAAACCGCCGGCCCGGCACCGGATCAGCACATGGACGGCAATCCCGGTTCCCGCCACCGCCTCGATCGTCCCGATACTCGGCGTCAGCCCACCCGTACCGCCCAGCGCCGCACACAATTCCACCCGATCCGCCCCGGCGCGGCCTGCGCCGAGCGCACCCGCCACGTCTTGCACCGCGAACTCGAGCGCGGTCACGTCAGAACGACTGCCAGGCGGGCTTGTTCGCCAGCGCGTACCTGTAGTAGTCCGCCAACTTCAACTTGCTCGCCGCGGCTTCGTCGATCACCACCGTGACATGGCGATGCCACTGCATGACCGAGGCCGGGCAGAACGCCGACAACGGTCCCTCGGCGGCGGCGGCGATCGCCTCGGCTTTGCCTGCACCGAGCGCGATCATCACCAGATGCCGGGCCTCGTTGATGGTGCCGAGACCCTGGGTGAGCACGTGATGCGGCACGTCCTCCGGTCCGTCGAAAAAGCGCGCGTTGTCCTGGCGGGTCTGCTCGGTGAGCGTCTTCACCCGCGTGCGCGAGGTCAACGCCGACCCCGGCTCGTTGAACCCGATATGTCCGTCGGTACCGATGCCGAGCAACTGCACGTCGACCCCACCCGCCGCGGCGATGGCCGCGTCATACCGTCGGCCTTCTCCCGCGACATCGCCTGCCTCGCCGTTCGGGCTCAGCACCCGGGCGGGGTCGAGATTTACGTGGTCGACGAACTCCGACCGGATCACCGAGAAGTACGACTGCGGATGATCCCTCGGCAGCCCCACGTACTCGTCGAGCAGGAAAGCGCTCGCGGTCGTGAAGTCCAGCTCACCCTCACGATAGCGGCGTGCGAGCTCCTGATAGCTCCCCAGCGGCGACGACCCGGTAGCCAAACCGAGGATCGCGTTGCCGCCTGTCACATAGCGGCCGACGATATCGGCGACCGTGCTCGCCACCTCGTTCTCATCAGCCCGGATCACGATTTCCATCAGATTCCTTCCGTTCCGGCGACGAAAACCCGTCGCGGCCGCAATGACTGGTCGGTGACAAGGATGTCGGCACGTGCACCGACCGTGAGACTGCCGCGTTCGCCCTCGAGGCCGAGGACGCGAGCAGGAGTACGTGTCGCGGAGATGACCGCGTCGGACAGCGGTATGCCCGCATCGAGGACGGTCCAGCGCAGCACGTCGACGAGTCGTGCCGTGCCGCCCGCGATCGCCCCGGGCGAACCGTCGTCGGTGGCGAGCCGGGCGACACCGTCGTGCACCTGAACATCGAGGGCGCCCAGCCGGTAGTCACCGTCGCTCATGCCCGCCGCCGCCATCGCGTCGGACACCAGCGCGATCTGCTCCGCCCCGACGGTGTCGAACACCATGGCCACCGTCGCGGGTGCCAAATGCACACCGTCCGCGATCAATTCGACCACCATCTCACCCCGCCCGGCCGCGGCCAGACAGGCGGCGACGGGTCCGGGGGAGCGGTGGTGCAGTGCGGGCATCCCGTTGAACAAATGGGTAGCGGTGATCGGCCCGCCACCAGCATCGGCGATGCGCGCCGCGGTGATCGCGGCATCGGCATCGGTGTGCCCGAGGCTCGGCAGCACATCATGGCGCCGCATCGCGGCGAGCAGCTCGTCGAAATGCGCGGTCTCGGGAGCCAGTGTCATCGACCGCACGGTGCCGCGCGCCGCCGCGTAGATCCGCTCGAACAACGCAGGGTCTCCGGGAATGATGGCCGCGGGATCCTGTGCGCCACAACGGCTCGCATTGATGAACGGCCCCTCGAGATGTACCCCGAGCAACGCCCCGTCCTCGACGAGATCAGCCAGTATCGCCGCCTGCGCGACCAACACGTCCGGCTGATCCGACACCAAACTCCCCAGCAATCCGGTCGTACCCTGGCCTCGATGATGCGCCGCCGCGACCCGAGCACCCCGCGCATCGGCATTCGGGAACCCGAACCCGGCGCCACCGTGGCAGTGCAGGTCGATCAACCCAGGAAGCACAAGATCACTGCTCGGTGCCGGAAGTCGCTCGGAATCGGAATGATTCGCGACAGCGCCGACCCAGGTGATCCGATTGTCATCGAATTCGACGATCCCGTCCGCAATCTCACCCTCGGCCGTCCCTACGAGTCGACCGCGCAGAACCCCCATTACAACCAGCCCTTCCGGCCACGCCTGATACCGGGGCGGCCGACAGCTTCCGGACACAACGAGGTGGACGCGAAACCGACCACCGAAAAGGCTCGCTCGGTCCGCACGACAGTGGCCGACAGGAGGGTGCCCACCGTCTTCGACGACCGACGACGGAAGCCACACGGCGGTCCGACCGACGGCCGGACCCCGCACACAACAACCCTTTTCACGACCGCCCGATGATCGCCGCAACAACCTCACGCGCCCCCTGCGGATTCCGTGCCGCACACGCAGCATCCGCCGCGTCCTGGCACCGCTGCATATCCACCGCGGCCAGCGCCGCCCGCACGGCGGGCAAAGCGGGCACCGACATCGACAGACTCGTCACTCCGAGCCCCACCAGCACCGGCGCCAACATCGGATCCGACGCCGCCTCACCACACACCCCGACCGACTTACCCGCCGCCGCACCGGCAGCACCGACCATCGCGATCAGATCGAGTACCGCCGGCTGCCACGGATCGAGCAGCTGTGCGAGCCCGCCCGCCATCCGGTCGACCGCGCACGTGTACTGGCTCAGGTCGTTCGTCCCGATGCTCACGAAGTCGAGATGCGCGAGCAGATCGGCGGCGCGCAACGCGGCCGCCGGGATCTCGATCATCGCCCCGACCTTCGTCAACCCGGATTCCCGAGCCAGCGCGGCGAATCCGGCAGCCTCGTCCGCGGTGGCGACCATGGGCGCCATCACCCACAGATCGGCCCCGGTCGCCTGGCCCGCGCGGGCGAGTGCCGTGAGCTGCGTGGCAAGCGTCTCCGGGAACACCGTGCCGATCCGCAGCCCACGCACCCCGAGCGCCGGATTCTCCTCGCTGCCGAGGTCGAGAAACGGCAGCGGCTTGTCCGACCCGGCATCGAGAGTCCGCACTACGACGCGCCGCCCGGCGAACTGCTCGAGAACCGCGGTGTAGGAAGCGGTCTGCTCGTCCACCGACGGCTCGGACGCCTTCCCGAGATACATGAACTCGGTGCGGAACAGCCCCACGCCCTCACTGTCGACCGGGCCCGCCTTCACCGCGTCGTCGACGGTGCCGATATTCACCAGCAGATGCACCGGCGTTCCGTCGGCGGTGTGTCCCGGCCCGCTGGCAGCCGCGATCCGCGCCTTGTCCGCGGCGGCCAACTCGACAGCGGCCCGCTGACGTTCAGGGCTGGGATCGATCACGACCTCGCCGGTCGTGCCGTCGAGCAGCACCGGCACCCCCTCGACGAGCCGATCGGTGTCCGGACAGCTCACCACCGCGGGCAAGGCGAGCGACTTCGCGAGAATGGCGGTATGGCTGGTCGGCCCGCCCTCGGTGGTGAGCAATCCGACCACATCACTGTCGCCGAGCATCGCCGTATCGGCAGGTGCGAGATCCCGCGCGACCAGCACGAACGGATACCCCGGCTCCGGAATGCCCGGCATCGGCAGCCCGAGCAGCACCGCGACAGTGCGTCCGCCGATATCGCGCAGATCGGTCGCCCGCTCCGCCATGTACCCGCCGAGCGCTTCCAGCTTCGCGCAGAATCCCTCGAACGCCAGGTGCACCGCGTGCGCCGTCGGCATTCCGGCCTCGAGTTCCTTCTGGGTGGCGGCGACGATGCCGGGATCACGGGCCATCGTCGCCGACATCGAAAGGATCTCCGCCGCAACGCCGGTCACCCGCGCGGCCCGAGCGGTCATCTCGTCGGAGACGCCACCGAGCGCGTCCTTGACCCGGGCCAGCTCCTCGGCGGGCGACCCGCCGACAGGATCGGCCGCCGAGGTCTCGAACTGCGCTCCGAACCGCAACCACGGCGCGCACACCACGCCCGGACTCACCCCGAGCCCACGGATCACCTGCTCCGGCATCAGGCGGCGTCCAGGTCGGAGGCGATGAGTTCGGCCAACTGGTCCAAGACCTCGTCGGCATCCTCGGCGTGCAGGGTCACCTCGGCCCCGTGGTCGGCGCCCAGTGTCATCACCGCGAGCACGCTGGCCGCGTCGACCGGTTCACCACCTCCCACCGAAATCCGCACCGGCACCCCCGCGGCCTGCACGGCTCTGGTGAGTTTCGCGGCGGGCCGCGCGTGCAGCCCCACCTCGGATCCGACGATGACGGTGCGGGTGCTCATGGCCTCACTCACCTTCCAGTTTCTTGTCCAACTTCGATTCGACTTCGGCGACCGATGGCGCATCGGTTCGAGTATCGCCCGTGGCGGTCAGCGCGGCCTGCGCCTCCACCGCGGCCGTGTCGGGCACGCCGGCCTCGACGTCGGTTTCCGCCTCGCGACCGGGGGTCCGCAGGTTCCACTTCTTGATCACGAAGCTGAACAGCGCGTAGTAGATCACCGCGTAGCCGAGCCCGATCGGGATCAGCAGCCACGCGTCGGTCGCCTTGCCGAAGTTCAGCAGGTAGTCGATCGCGCCGGCGGAGAACGTGAATCCGTCATGGATGCCGAGCGCGTTCACCAGCGCCATCGACGTGCCCGTCAAGATCGCGTGCACCACATACAGCGGCCATGCCACGAACATGAACGAGAACTCCAGCGGCTCGGTGATGCCGGTGACGAACGCGGTCAGACCGGTCGACAGCATGATCCCGCCCACCAGCTTCTTCTGCGACGGCCGCGCATTGCGCCAAATGGCAAGCGCGGCAGCGGGAAGCGCGAACATCATGATCGGGAAGAAGCCCGTCATGAACGTGCCCGCGGTCGGATCACCGGCGAAGAAGCGGTTGAGGTCGCCGCGCACGAGTTGGCCGGAGGCATCGTTGTAATCGCCGACGAGGAACCAGACCGTGGAGTTCAGGATGTGGTGCAGACCGGTCGGGATGAGCAGGCGGTTGGCCGTGCCGTAGATGCCGCCACCGACAACCGAGTTGTCCGCGACGGCCTCGCCCACCCAGGTGAGCGCGGCGTTGAACGCGGGGTACAGGAACGCCATGCCGACGCCGACGATCAGGCCGGTGAACGCGGTCAGGATCGGGACCAGTCGCCTGCCGTTGAAGAAGCCCAGGTAATCGGGCAGCTTCGTGCGATAGAACCGCTGCCACAGGATCGCCGAGAGCAGACCCATCACGATGCCGGCGAGGACGCCGTAGTTGATCAGTGCCTGCGCGCCCTTGGGGTCGGTCTTTCCTTCGAGCACGATCGGCGACATCGCGTCGAAGACGCCGTTGATCACCATGTAACCGACCACCGCGGCCAGCGCCGTCGACCCGTCGGCCTTCTTCGCCCAGCCGATCGCGATACCGACGGCGAAGATCAGCGGCAGCCAGGTGAACACGGCTTGCCCGGCCGCCGAGATGACCGAAGCGGCGCTTTCCAGCGCGGAGAAGCGGCCGAGGAGATCGTCCTGGCCGACGCGCAGCAGGATGCCCGCCGCGGGGAGCACCGCGATCGGCAGCATGAGGCTGCGACCGAGGCGCTGCAATCCCGCGAACACCTTCGATTCTTGTTTGGGTGTGTCGGTTACGGCAGTCATGTCGACCTTCTTCGTGCCGGCTTCCCGGCGGTCTCGGCGAGGGAGGACCGGCTTGCCCGCCGATCCGGGTTAACTGTTGTGAACCGGTGTACCCGACGGGTACTGTCCGGTCATAACCAGTTGTCAGTTTGACCAGGTGGAGATCGGATGTCAACCGCTGAATATGACGTGGCGCACATTCGAGGCTCCCATACTGGTACCGGCAATCACCGTGGAAAGGGAGAACACATGTCCAAAGCGGAAGCGATCGTCGCGGGCCTCGGCGGCGCCGACAACATCGTCGAGATCGAGGCCTGTATCACCCGATTGCGCACCGAGGTGAAGGACGGAAGCAAGGTCGACGAGGCCGCGCTCAAGGCCGCGGGCGCCCACGGTGTGCTCAAGTCGGGTTCGGTCGTGCAGGTCGTCGTCGGCCCCGAAGCCGACACCTTGGCCGACGATATCGAGGACATCCTGTGAGCATCCGGGTCCTCGCCCCGCTACCCGGCACGGTTATCGCCCTGTCCGAGGTCCCCGATCAGGTCTTCGCCGAACAAATCGTCGGCTCCGGCGTCGCCCTCGACCCCGACCGCACCCGCGGCCCCCTGATGGTGACGGCCCCCATCGCGGGCAAGATCCTCAAACTCCACCCGCACGCCTTCGTCATCCTCGGCCAAGGCGTCGGCGTCCTGGTCCACCTGGGCATCGACACGGTGAAACTCAAAGGCGAAGGCTTCGAACTCCTTGCCGCCGAAGGCGACACGGTAGAAGCGGGTGCTCCCATCGTCACCTTCGACCCGGCGAAAACCGCCGCCACCGGCTACTCGATCATCTGCCCCGTCGTCGTCATGGACTCAGCGAAGAACTCCGTCCACACCGACACCATCGGCACCACCGTGGAATCCGGCGCCCTTTTGTTCGATTCGCCGTAGGTTTCGCGGCTGTACGCCGGTGAATCAGCGGGGTTCACACCCCAATCCGTTACCGTCGCGGTCGAGGTCGTACTCATCCGGCCCGATCACGCGAACGGGCCCCGTGAAGACCGGTCCATCGCCGACGCCCTCGCAGTCCACGTCGCTGACGATCGGGAGGCAAGGATCATAGGACGAGTGACAGTCGCGACCCGGTGCGGTACGGAGCTGGCTCGATTCGCTGTTGTGAAGTATGTCGGAAACCGGATCGGCGGTGGCTGACGGCGGCATCGCGATGGCGATAGCTACAGCAGCGCAACCTGCTGATCCGATTAATTGCACTGTTCTCATGACTTTTCCGATCATTCGAAGCTCGCCTATGATTATCTCGCTAACACCCCGCAACAGATAGGTCGGAGATCGAATCGTTGGGCGGGTGAACCGTTGGTCTCGGCCGTGCGTAGTCCGTGTCAGCGGGTCGATGCCGATTCGTGTCGCACAACAGGAGGACGACCGGTGAGTGGAGCGGATCAGACCAGTGAGCAGTTCGCCGATCGGTTGTTCGGGGCCGCGCTCGGGGCGATCGACCTTCTGGCGGTGCATCTCGGAGATCGGCTCGGCTGGTATCGGGCATTGGCCGAGGGTGGTCCCGCGGATGCGGGTGAGTTGGTCGCGCGGGCGGGCGGGGATCGCCGGTATGCGCAGGAGTGGCTCGAGCAGCAGGCGGGGACCGAGATTCTGACGGTGACCACGGACGGGCGGTTCGCGCTCCCTGCCGGCGCCGCGGAAGTTCTCACGGACCCGAGCAGTCTCAATTATCTTGCCCCACTGGCTCGTATGCTGGCGGGCGCCGCTGCCCAGATGCCCGCGCTCGTGCGCGCCTACCGCGACGGCGGTGGCGTCGGCTGGTCCGAATACGGCGCCGACATGCGCGAATCCCAGTCGGACATGAACCGCCCCTGGTTCGAAAAGCGTCTCGCTACTGATCTAGCCGGGGTCCCCGACGTCCACGCGCTGCTTTCACGCCCGAACGCCAAGGCGGCCGACATCGGCTCCGGCGGCGGCTGGTCCGCCATCGCCCTTGCCCGCGCCTACCCCGAGCTGGCGGTCGACGGCTACGACATCGACCAACCCTCGGTGCGGATGGCCACCGACAACGCCGCCGAGCTCGGCAACCGCGTGCGCTTCCACCACGCCGACGCCGCCACCGACCTCCCCGGATCCACCTACGACGCGCTGTTCGCGTTCGAATGCCTGCACGACATGCCGCACCCCGTCGAGGTGCTGACCTCGATGCGCAAAGCCCTGCGTCCAGGTGGGGCGGTGATCATCATGGATGAGGCCGTCGCCCCGGAATTCACCGCACCCGCGAGCGATATCGACCGCCTGATGTACGGCTTCAGCCTGCTGGTCTGCCTGCCCGACGGCATGGCGCATCCAGGATCGGCGGGCACCGGTACAGTCATGCGCTCGGCGAAGCTGGGGGAGTATGCCGAGAAGGCCGGTTTCACCGCCGTCGACGTCCTCCCGATCGAGGACTTCGGATTCTGGCGCTTCTACCGGCTCACGGTCTGATCGACCAACTGTTCGGTCTCGACCGTCCAGCGCCTGGCGAGGTCGTCGAAATACCGCTGGCTGCTCCACAATCGGTAGTTGCCGATCACGTAGACCCGCCGCCGTGCCCGCGAGACCGCCGTATTGAGCACATTCGGATTCGTCGCCGCCCACCGTCGCGACCCGCCCGCGGCGGGCGATGTCCCCAGGACCAGCACCACGACCTCGGCCGAACTGCCGTGCATCGCATGGACAGTACTCACCTGCCGTTCCGCGAAATCCGCGCCGAGCACCTCACGCGCGACCTCCTGCGCGCCATCGGCGACATCACGGAACGGGCTGACCACCCGGATATCGGCCGCGGCCACCCCGTCCTCGGTCAACCGCGCAAGCAGCGCGGCGAGCGCTTCACCTTCACCGGGAATCCAATTGCCTTCGGCCCGTACGGATCTGACATCGATCCACCGATCGTGCCCGGGGAATTCCGGCCGGTCCGGGGTGGCGAACACCAGCAGATCATCGCCATAGGCAATGTGATGGGTGAGTTCGAAGATCGGCCGGTCGCTGCGCCGATGGACCCGCAACGGTGTACCGACCCACACCGGGGCGACCGAATCCGAGGGCATCAGCCACGTTCCGAACCGCGCCCCACGATCAGCCGCCTGGCGCGCAGACGCCTGGTCCGGCATCCACTCCGCATCGAGTCCGTACTGCTGTACCAACGCTTCCTGCGCCGAAGTAGGCAGCACGCCAACCGGCCCCAGTGAACGATGATCACCGACGATCACCGCACGCCGAGCCCGCCACAACCCGCCTGCCACCGACTGCGGCGCAGCCTGCCCGGCATCGTCGACGAACAACCAGCCGAGCGCCTCGGGGCCGAGTCCGGCGAACAATCGAGGCAGCGCGGTGAAGGTCGTCGTGATCATCGGCACGGCGAAGAACAGCGTCTGCCACGCCGCCGCAACGGTTTCCGGTTTCGGCGCGACCGCGAGCTCACCACGGATCAACGCGATGGCGACGATCAGATTGTCGCGAATCCGCGGCGCAGCGTTGAGCAGGAACGCGCGATGCAACTTCAACGCCGACAGGAACAGCTCGCGCCGTGCGCTCGCGTACTGTTCGTCGGCCCAGGGATTGCACAGCTGGAACTGCTCGTCGTCACCCGCGACATCACCGAACGGGATCGTGCGCGACCAGTTCTCGCGCCCACGCTCGATGATGTCCAGCGCCGCCGCCCGCCGCTCCGTCAACTCGACGTGCTCGCGGATGAGCGTGCGTCCGTTCTCGGCCGCCTCCGCCCACTGTTCGCGCGTGTATTCGACCTCGGTCTGGCGTCGCCGCATCTCCGCCTCGGCGATATGTCGTTCGCGCAGCAACTCATTGCTGCGCGCACTCCACCGTCGCCCCGCCCGGAAACCCGTCGACAGCGATGCCATGAACCCGGGCTTGCGCCCACCGTGCTCGGTGAGGAACTTGCCTGCCCGATGATGCGCGGCCTGCGCGGCCCGCAGATGTTCGGTCGCCAGCTGATGACGTTCTCGCCAATGCGCGTGTGCGTCATCGGCATCGGTGATCTCGACCGCCGTCGACTGCAACCCCGCGTTCATCGTGGGCAGGTCGGCCACCGCATCGGCGACGTTCTGCCGGTCTTGTGCGAGCCTGCGTACCTCGGCCCGACGAGTGGTGAAGTCGCGCACCGCGGTCGACCAATCCGGAATCGAATCCGGGTCGGCCTCGGCCTGTTTGAGGATGTCGAGCATCCCACCGTTCGGTGCACCGGTCTTCCGCTCGGCGGCGAACCGATCCCCGAACCAGAACTGTTCGGCGAATGTTCGTCGCGTTCCGCCCAGTGCCGCGGCGACCAATCCCCACGCGGGTGCACCGCCGACGAGTTCGGCCAGGTCGGTGAAGTGATTGAGCTCGCCGTCGATCGCGCCACGTCGCTGGACCTCGGCGACCACATCGGCCGCGGTGGCGTCGCTGCCCGTCGCCAGGACGACTTCGAACCCGGTCACGCTGTTCGCCAATCGGTGCGCGCCCACCGTGTAGTTCTTCGCCACCTGGACCTGCTCGGTGATCCCCGCGAACACCGCCATCGGATCGTCGAATGCCGACAACTGCGCGGCCCGCTCGACCAGAATCCCGGCCAGCAGGTCTCGCAGCATCGTCGTCGTCCCGGTCCCGGGCGCGCCGTGGACGGCGAAAATCCCGGCACCATCACGCAATTCGGACAGCGCGCGGTCGACCGCGAACTGCTGACCCGACACCAGCGGGTCGCCGGGCCAGCGACCGTCCGGAACGAGTTGAGGGAGCAGTCCTTCGACCACTGCGTCCTGCCGTCGACGCACATCGATCCGGTCGTCGACGGCCAGCCCTTCCGCCGCCACGAGGTAGTTCCGCAGCGCCGCGCCGATATCGCCGCGTTCCACCGCCTTCGCGAGTTCGGCCAGGTCGGGACCCAGCCCGCTGTTCAGCCGATCCTCGGCGGCATCGCTGTCGGCGTCACGCGCCGCGATCTGGACGCACGCCACCCGCACGCCCCCGGCCCGCAATTCCGATCGAATGCCCAACGCGGCACACAGTTCGCCGGTGAATATGTGCAGGTCACGCCCGGTCAACCGGGGAGCCTCGGCGATATCCTCGTCGTTCGCGGCGGCGAACCGTTCGGCGAAGGCCAATGCCGACATCCCGGCGAGCCCGGGCGAGATGACCCCATCCGCCCCCGCCGCCATCACCGAAGCCGCCACCCCCCGGCCCGCCACATCCAGCGCACGCCACCGCGGTGCCGGACCCATCTGTTCGTTGTCGGTCCGCGCGTCTCGCGTGAGTGTGTCGAGCGCGGCAGTGAATGCCGCCGAGTCGTGGTCGAACCCGTCGGCCCAGCCGACATCGTGGGGTCCCGGCGCTCGAAGCCGATTCACGGCCCACGCCAAGCCCGACAAGGTCGCCGAGCCCCCGACAACCACTCCGCTGTCGGTCAGCGTCACCGCGAAAGCCGCTGTGGTCCCGGCCCGTCGAGCGTCGGCCTCGAGCTGATCCTCGCCGAAGGTTCGCACCAGCGATTCCCGCGCACGCCCCAACTGGAACAGACCGCCGTACACGACGAACTGCCACACCCGCCCGGTTTTCAACGGAGGGAGGGCGGCAAGGTTTTCCCACGGCGCGCGTTCATCCGCCGCGAGATCGACCACCAGTCCGTCGGTCTCGACGTCCGGTACTAGTTGTGGACCGAACAACTCCACGGTCTGCCAGAAACGCACGAGCCGCGCCGCGTGCTCGGAACCGCCCACGATGCACCCCAATCCGGTCGGCGATCATTGCAGACAACCCCGATCACGGTACGCGATCCGGATTCCACTGGCACGTCACCCCGACGGTCGCGTCGGACGTGGCGAGCCCATCGATGCTGGTCCTACCGTCGCGGCAACCGCGCCGCCGCCCGCAACCGTCCCCCGGCGACGAAGATGTTCTTCATCGGCTCCGATTCCGCCACAGCAGAACCCGCACCGACAACAGTCCCGATCACCACGGCCGCTGTGCGCGCAGATGCCTTGATAATTTCCCCTCGTTCTCCTCGATCAGCGCCGCACATACCGACGTACAGGGCTGACCGCCGAGAGTCCGGAAACCGCCACCGCGCGCTCGGAAAACCCTTTGACCCGTGAACCTTCGGCCACGCACGCTGGAATCATGGACGACTTAGCCCACGCCGCAGACCTGTTCGTGCTCGGTGAGCTCGACGGCGCGGACCTGTCCATGGCCGCCGCCGAGGCACTCGCACGTGGGCTCGAGAGTCCGGCACTGGTCGAGCTCGCTTGCCTACACCGAACGGACTGTGGTGGAGCCCCCGAACTGTTCCGCACCGCGATGGCCGAACTGAACGTGGTGACCGACTGGCGGGCGAGAGAAGTAGGGGTACGACTCCGGCTGGCCCGAGATCACGCGACAGATCTGTTGGCTGACGAGGGCGCGTCGGCCTTCCACCTGGGTGGGATAACAGTGCAACTACGGGAGCTCGCCAGATACCCGGATCCGCCCGCCCCGGAACTGGAAGACCTCGCCGGAGAGTTCGCGGTGCTGTCCGAGTACCTGGAGTTCGTCGACCCAGCGACGATCCGAGAACAGATTCGACAGGGGTGCCGCAACCTCCTGGCGGGCCCGCCTTACGCGCTGGTGAACCCGCACATAGTCACTACGCCTCCCGAGCGGCCGCCGACACGACCTGCGAGATGGCGCCGTTTGGTCGCCTCTCTGCGATCCAGGCCCGCGATCAGCGCAGAATCATCTCCGCCACGGCCTTCGGTGCTGCAAGCCATTCACGAACGTTGTTGCGTACCTCGGTGATCTGCCTGCACTCGCAATAGGCCACCACCCCGTCGGCCTTGATCCCCGCTGCCCGGCACAACGCCACCGCACGGGGGAGATGCTGATACTGGCTCACGATGATCGCCCGATCGACGCCGAACATCGACCTCGCCCGCTCACAGGTCTCCCGTGTGGAAAGCCCAGCACGATCCGACCGGACGATGGCCGGATCGATACCGTGGTCGAGCAGATAGCGCGTCATCGACGCGATCTCGTCGCCCGACGAGCCGCCGGCATCCCCGGACAGCAGAATCTGTTCGGCCTTGCCCGCCGCGACCAACTCGATCGCCACATCGAGACGTCCCCGGAGGTAGGCCATCGGAGTTCCGTCCGGCCCGACCTTGGCACCCGGGACGATCACGACGGGTGCGCTGGGCGCGGTCGCCGCATCACTTCTATGGCCTGACGACAAAGTCCACATCGCGATGTTCGCCCCAGCTGTCACCAACACCAGTCCACCCGCCACGACAAGTCCGGCCTTCGCGATGCGACGCAACCGTCGCCGCTTCCCGCTATGTTCCTCCGCCATGCGCCTTTTCATACATGAACACTGCGAAAATATCCCCTGACTAGGGGATTTGACATTGCAATTGTCGGCACGTAACTTTATTCGAGTCAGAGCGACACGGACACCGACTCAGCCGCCCAGCGGCCGGGACACGAGGTAGTACGATGAGCGCCTGACTGATTGTGTGTTCAGTGCGACTGGGATCGGATTTGCTTCCGGTTGGTTGTCTGAGCTAAGTTTGAACCCTTGCCTCACCGAAACCCCGACGACATGTTGTGGGTAGAAGTGTGTGCGTGTGTTCTTTGAGAACTCAATAGTGTGTCGATGAATGTCAGTGCCAATAATTATTATTGGTTCCAATCTTTCATGTACCCCCCGGTCGTGGGAGGTTGGACATTGAACAACAGCGAACTTTTTGCTGGTGTTCGCATTTGCTAGGTTTTCGGACTCTAGTTAGATAATTTTGATTCGCTCTCCCTCGGGAGGGTTGTTTCGAGAGTCTTCAACGGAGAGTTTGATTCTGGCTCAGGACGAACGCTAGCGGCGTGCTTAACACATGCAAGTCGAGCGGTAAGGCCCTTCAGGGTACACGAGCGGCGAACGGGTGAGTAACACGTGGGTGATCTACCTTGCACTTCGGGATAAGCCTGGGAAACTGGGTCTAATACCGGATATGACCTGAGGTTGCATGACTTCGGGTGGAAAGATTTATCGGTGCGAGATGGGCCCGCGGCCTATCAGCTTGTTGGTGAGGTAACGGCTCACCAAGGCGACGACGGGTAGCCGACCTGAGAGGGTGACCGGCCACACTGGGACTGAGACACGGCCCAGACTCCTACGGGAGGCAGCAGTGGGGAATATTGCACAATGGGCGCAAGCCTGATGCAGCGACGCCGCGTGCGGGATGACGGCCTTCGGGTTGTAAACCGCTTTTGACAGGGACGAAGCGCAAGTGACTGTACCTGTAGAATAAGGACCGGCCAACTACGTGCCAGCAGCCGCGGTAATACGTAGGGTCCGAGCGTTGTCCGGAATTACTGGGCGTAAAGAGCTTGTAGGCGGTTCGTCGCGTCGTTTGTGAAAACTTGGGGCTCAACCTTAAGCTTGCAGGCGATACGGGCGGACTAGAGTACTTCAGGGGAGACTGGAATTCCTGGTGTAGCGGTGAAATGCGCAGATATCAGGAGGAACACCGGTGGCGAAGGCGGGTCTCTGGGAAGTAACTGACGCTGAGAAGCGAAAGCATGGGTAGCAAACAGGATTAGATACCCTGGTAGTCCATGCCGTAAACGGTGGGTACTAGGTGTGGGGCTCCTTCCACGGACTCCGTGCCGTAGCTAACGCATTAAGTACCCCGCCTGGGGAGTACGGCCGCAAGGCTAAAACTCAAAGAAATTGACGGGGGCCCGCACAAGCGGCGGAGCATGTGGATTAATTCGATGCAACGCGAAGAACCTTACCTGGGTTTGACATACACCGGAAACCTGCAGAGATGTAGGCCCCCTTGTGGTCGGTGTACAGGTGGTGCATGGCTGTCGTCAGCTCGTGTCGTGAGATGTTGGGTTAAGTCCCGCAACGAGCGCAACCCTTATCTTATGTTGCCAGCGCGTAATGGCGGGGACTCGTGAGAGACTGCCGGGGTCAACTCGGAGGAAGGTGGGGACGACGTCAAGTCATCATGCCCCTTATGTCCAGGGCTTCACACATGCTACAATGGCCGGTACAGAGGGCTGCGATACCGCGAGGTGGAGCGAATCCCTTAAAGCCGGTCTCAGTTCGGATCGGGGTCTGCAACTCGACCCCGTGAAGTTGGAGTCGCTAGTAATCGCAGATCAGCAACGCTGCGGTGAATACGTTCCCGGGCCTTGTACACACCGCCCGTCACGTCATGAAAGTCGGTAACACCCGAAGCCGGTGGCCTAACCCTTGTGGAGGGAGCCGTCGAAGGTGGGATCGGCGATTGGGACGAAGTCGTAACAAGGTAGCCGTACCGGAAGGTGCGGCTGGATCACCTCCTTTCTAAGGAGCACATCTACACGAACACCTCGAACAGTCGAGAGTGGTTGTGTCAGAGACCGTTTAGTTCCCTTTCGTGGAGCTGCGGACGCTCATGGGTGGAACGCTGACAAACTTCTTCGCATCATGGTGTCGGCTCGGTCCGATATCGCGGTGAATATATCGACACACTATTGGGTCCTGAAAGAACACGCGAAGTGTTTTTTCATGGCAAAACAAACGATCCGAGAGAGTTTTCCTCGAAACCGCCGGCCCGCGAGGGTCGAGTAGGTCTGGGTACGGAACTTTCTGGGGTGTGTTGTTTGAGAACTGCACAGTGGACGCGAGCATCTTTGTTAGTAAGTGTTTAAGAGCGTACGGTGGATGCCTTGGCACCAGGAGCCGATGAAGGACGTAGGAGGCTGCGATAAGCCTCGGGGAGCTGTCAACCGAGCTGAGATCCGAGGATTTCCGAATGGGGAAACCCAGCACGAGTGATGTCGTGTTACCCGCATCTGAATATATAGGGTGTGTGGAGGGAACGTGGGGAAGTGAAACATCTCAGTACCCACAGGAAGAGAAAACAACAGTGATTCCGTGAGTAGTGGCGAGCGAAAGCGGATGAGGCTAAACCAGTTAGATGTGATAGACGGCAGTCGTTGTCTAGCTGGGGTAGTGGGAACATTCTTCTCTGATCTGCCGATCAGGGCAACAGTAAGAAACCAAGTGGTTAGTTGAAGTGGTCTGGAACGGCCTGCCATAGACGGTGATAGTCCGGTAAACGAAAACTTCTTGGCTGTTGTGGATGTCTCCCGAGTAGCAGCGGGCCCGTGAAATCTGCTGTGAATCTGCCGGGACCACCCGGTAAGCCTGAATACTCCCTGGTGACCGATAGCGGACTAGTACCGTGAGGGAAAGGTGAAAAGTACCCCGGGAGGGGAGTGAAATAGTACCTGAAACCGTGCGCTTACAATCCGTCAAAGCCTTCGCAACTTGTTGTGTGGGGTGATGGCGTGCCTTTTGAAGAATGAGCCTGCGAGTCATCGGTGTGTGGCGAGGTTAACCCGTCGAGGGGTAGCCGTAGCGAAAGCGAGTCTGAATAGGGCGAAATTTTAGTCGCACATTATGGACCCGAAGCGGAGTGATCTACCCATGGCCAGGGTGAAGCGACGGTAAGACGTCGTGGAGGCCCGAACCCACTTAGGTTGAAAACTGAGGGGATGAGCTGTGGGTAGGGGTGAAAGGCCAATCAAACTCCGTGATAGCTGGTTCTCCCCGAAATGCATTTAGGTGCAGCGTCACGTGTTTCACATCGGAGGTAGAGCTACTGGATGGCCTAGGGGGCCTACAAGCTTACCGAAGTCAGCCAAACTCCGAATGCCGGTGTGTGAGAGCGTGGCAGTGAGACTGCGGGGGATAAGCTTCGTAGTCGAGAGGGAAACAGCCCAGATCGCCGGCTAAGGCCCCTAAGCGTGTACTAAGTGGAAAAGGATGTGGGGTCGCTTAGACAACCAGGAGGTTGGCTTAGAAGCAGCCACCCTTGAAAGAGTGCGTAATAGCTCACTGGTCAAGTGATCCTGCGCCGACAATGTAGCGGGGCTCAAGTACACCGCCGAAGCCGCGGCATTCACACAATAGCCCGTCCAGACTGTAGTGGTCTGGGCCAGGTGTGTGGATGGGTAGGGGAGCGTCCTGTGGCCGTGGAAGCAGCAGTGTGAACTAGCTGTGGAGGCCACGGGAGTGAGAATGCAGGCATGAGTAGCGAAAGACGAGTGAGAAACTCGTCCGCCGAATGACCAAGGGTTCCTGGGCCAGGTTAATCCGCCCAGGGTGAGTCGGGACCTAAGGCGAGGCCGACAGGCGTAGTCGATGGACAACGGGTTGATATTCCCGTACCCGTGTATCCGCGCCCAATGCTGAATCAGTGGTACTAACTGTCCAAATGTTGTCTTATCGAGCCTTCGGGCGAGAGGGATGACGGCTGCACAGGACCTTCGCTGTAGTAGGTAAGCGATGGGGTGACGCAGGAAGGTAGCTGGGCCAGGTGATGGAATACCTGGTGTAAGCCTGTAGGGCGTTGTGTAGGCAAATCCGCACAGCATGAAGCCTGAGAGGTGATGCGTACCCGTTGAGGGGAATTCAGTGATCCTATGCTGCCGAGAAAAGCCTCTAGCGAGCTGGTACACGGCCCGTACCCCAAACCGACACAGGTGGTCAGGTAGAGAATACTAAGGCGATCGAGAGAACTGTGGTTAAGGAACTCGGCAAAATGCCCCCGTAACTTCGGGAGAAGGGGGACCTGGTCTGGTGACGTTCTTTACGGACTGAGCTGGACGAGGTCGCAGAGACCAGAGAGAAGCGACTGTTTACTAAAAACACAGGTCCGTGCGAAGTCGTAAGACGATGTATACGGACTGACGCCTGCCCGGTGCCGGAAGGTTAAGAGGACCGGTTAGCGGATTTATCCGCGAAGCTGAGAATTTAAGCCCCGGTAAACGGCGGTGGTAACTATAACCATCCTAAGGTAGCGAAATTCCTTGTCGGGTAAGTTCCGACCTGCACGAATGGCGTAACGACTTCTCTGCTGTCTCAACCACAGACTCGGCGAAATTGCATTACGAGTAAAGATGCTCGTTACGCGCGGCAGGACGAAAAGACCCCGGGACCTTCACTATAGCTTGGTATTGGTGTTCGGTACGGTTTGTGTAGGATAGGTGGGAGACTGTGAAGCGGGCACGCTAGTGTTTGTGGAGTCGTCGTTGAAATACCACTCTGATCGTATTGGACTTCTAACCTCGGACCATGATCTGGTTCAGGGACAGTGCCTGGTGGGTAGTTTAACTGGGGCGGTTGCCTCCCAAAATGTAACGGAGGCGCCCAAAGGTTCCCTCAGCCTGGTTGGCAATCAGGTGTTGAGTGCAAGTGCACAAGGGAGCTTGACTGTGAGACTGACAGGTCGAGCAGGGACGAAAGTCGGGACTAGTGATCCGGCACCGGCAAGTGGAAGCGGTGTCGCTCAACGGATAAAAGGTACCCCGGGGATAACAGGCTGATCTTCCCCAAGAGTCCATATCGACGGGATGGTTTGGCACCTCGATGTCGGCTCGTCGCATCCTGGGGCTGGAGTAGGTCCCAAGGGTTGGGCTGTTCGCCCATTAAAGCGGCACGCGAGCTGGGTTTAGAACGTCGTGAGACAGTTCGGTCTCTATCCGCCGCGCGCGTAAGAAACTTGAGGAAGGCTGTCCCTAGTACGAGAGGACCGGGACGGACGAACCTCTGGTGTGCCAGTTGTTCCGCCAGGAGCACTGCTGGTTGGCTACGTTCGGAAGGGATAACCGCTGAAAGCATCTAAGCGGGAAGCCTGTTCCAAGATGAGGTTTCTCTCCCACTTGATGGGTTAAGGCCCCCTACAGACCATGGGGTTGATAGGCCAGAATTGGAAGCCAGGTAACTGGTGTAGGTGACTGGTACTAATAGGCCGAGGGCTTACTACGAAGGTGTTACGCGTCCACTGTGCGGTTTCTGAAACAACAGACACTGCAGCAAACCCCGTAGGGGGAGCGCTGTCTGGTTTCATAGAGTTACGGTAGTTATAGCGGTGGGGAAACGCCCGGTCCCATTCCGAACCCGGAAGCTAAGGCCACCTGCGCCGATGGTACTGCACTCGACAGGGTGTGGGAGAGTAGGACACTGCCGGAACATCATTGCGAAAGGCCCCCAACCATTGGTTGGGGGCCTTTTTGCGTTCAGGTAAGAAACCCATACCAGTGAGGTTGGCTGAAACTCACGTGGAGCCGCACTCAGAACGATCGGACCATCGTCAACTGGCGAACGCGAGCGCCCCGGTAGCGAAGACCAGGCACCGTCGGAGTCTCACCGTGCGGCGTAAAACCCATCCGTTCGAAGAACCGCACCGCCCTGACATTTTCGACCAACGTCTGCAGATGGCACCCCGGCACCTGTTCGGCCACCAGCCGGTCGAACCACAGGTCCATCATCCCCGCGGCGGCCCCGGTGCCCCGCGCTTCCGGCGCGACGTTGATGTGCAGATGCGCAGGCCACCGTGGATCATCGAACTCACCGGCTGTCGCCGTCCTCCGGATCGCAGCCCCCAGCACATCGACCGTACTGCGACCGAAGAACACCACAGCCTGCCTGGTCCGAAACGGTCGATACCGACGCAGCGCGTCGGCAATGCGTGTGTCCTCACTCGGAAACGCCACGGTACTCACGCACCCGGTGAGGTACCCGACGAGCTCCCCGCCCTCCTCGGCCACGAACAGAGACTCGGGCTCCGATTCCATGTAGGGATCGAGATACACCGCTGCTTCGGAGTCTGTGTGTCCCCACAATGACTCAGTAGGCGATCCCTGCCCCGCGCGCCCGAACAGCAGACGCAATTCCGCCCGATCACTGTCCTTGAATCCCCGAACCTGCATGCGGCCAAGCTACATCACGGTACGGCTCACGAGCGAGGGCACAGACGAGTCGTCGGCTCCGGTTCGGAGGCCTTTTCAACTTTGCTCGAATCCAGTTGTCGCACTGCAGTATCCGTCACTCGATGAGCGTCGCCTTCGGGCTCGTGCGGCATGTTGGTCACGACGCTCAGCAAACCTTTGGCGGCGGAGAGTCCCTTCGCACGGTGCACCGAACCGACCTTGACCGGTCCGACTTGCGAGCCGTCGTCGTTCTCCAGCGCGGTGGCGTCGAAGCCGGCCCTGCGCAGCACCCTCAGGTATCGACAGACCTCGTCCTTCCAGTAGGTGCCAGCACGTGCCAGCCGCGCACCTGCCAGGAACAGCCTCTGATCAGGTGTCAACTGTCGCTGCTCTCGGAATGACTGGGGTCATGTATCCGGCGCATTTCCAGCAGGGCGCCGCGTCGTGCAATGCTTTCCGGTTCGCTTCCGTACGAGGGGATTTCAACCATGCAGCGTTATCTGGCGCCTATCGCCGTCTCAGTCGTTCTGGTCGGTGTCACCGGGTGTGGGAGCGCAGATTCGCCGGCCACCACCTCGGCCGGTGCCGCGCCGACGCCGGGTCTCGGCACTTCCTTCGCGTTCACCGACGCGTCCAATGGCGCGAACGTCGGCGTCATTACATTCACCGAAGTGGCGCTCGCCCCCGCGGAGTGCGTGACCGAACTGCTTCCGGGCCGCGTCGCTTTGGGGGTTCGCGCCCAGGTCGAGAGCATCGGGACCAGCCGGATGTCGCAACCCGACCAGTGGCTGCTCACCACCGTGGACCGCGCCGGCATCACCCAGCGGACCGAGCACGCCATCCTCGCCGACGACTGCTTCGAGTCGTACTCGTACAGCGCGTCTCCCATGGCGGGAACCAAAGTCGAGGGCTGGTCCGTGGTGCAGGCATTACCTGAAATGGTGGCGCTGCAGTTCGTTCCGTTGGTCCAGGACGTCAGCGCTCCGATGGACGCGCCGCGTTTCGTCACCCCGGCACCGGCGAAGGTCACGATCGCCCTCGCGACCGCTCCGGCACCCGCCACCGTGACGACTCGGCCGCCGACCACCGCTCCACCGACTTCCACCGCCATCACTCCGGAGTTCGTGCCCGAAAGCACTACCGTTGCAGCGACTACCACCAGGTCCGCACCCAAGAAGGCGACTCCCGCAGTCGGAGTCCCCTGCACCCCGCCCGGTGACAACTACGCCACCGCCGCCGACGGCAGCACCCTCAAATGCACCAAGGCGGGCGGGCCGAGCGCGAAATGGGTGCAGTCAGCGCCGCTGCTCGGCACGCGCACCCCTGGTACTCCCTGTGAAGTGGGCTCGGTAGTAGCGACGTCGCCCGAGGGTGAGGAGATGTTCTGCCTCGGTCAAGGGCCGGACAGCAATGTGTGGACTGTTCTGAATTGACGCGTGACCCGAATGCTCGGGGCAACGATTTTGCTGGATTTCCGAGTCACGCTCGCTGCCATAGCGTTTCACCCGCACGGCTTTCGACCGTAGGAGTGATGGATGGTGGCAGGGGTGTTGGCTCAGCGGGAGCCCATCGTCGACGTCGAACTGGAAGTCGTGGAGCGGTGGCATCCGGCTATCCGAGTGCTCTTCCGGTTCGGGTTCGTCGTTCTCGGTGTCGGGATGGCCGGGGTGTGGCTGCTGCACGCGTTGCTGCGCACTTTCGGTGTGCCGCAGGAGACGGTGAGTGAGGTTGCCAAATGGACGGCGTTGCATCCGCTCACCGACTGGGTCGGCGCCCACATCTTCGACGTGCGTATCGATTACACGGTCACCGGCAGCGGCGACACTGCTGCGAAATGGGTCGCTGTCTTCACCCTGCTCCTGGTCGCCGTGCCGGTCACCGCCGCCTGGTCGGTCCTCGACCGACGCCGCCCGAACTACGCACGACTGTACGAGTGGTTCCGGCTGCTGCTGCGTATTTCCCTGGTCAGCGCTCTCTTGCTGTACGGGATGATCAAAGTGCTGCCGTCCCAGATGTCGTTCAACCTCGAGCGGCTGGTCGAACCGTTCGGCCATATGAGCCCGATGGCGGTGCTGTGGGCGCAGTCGTCGCTGTCGGAGCCGTATGAGAGGGCTTTGGGTGCGGCGGAAGTCGCCGCGGCGCTGCTGCTGATCCTGCCGGTGACCGCAGGGCTCGGGTCTGTGCTCGCCGTCATCGTGGCTCTTCAGGTGCTTCTGATGAATCTCACCTTCGATGTGCCGGTGAAGCTGTTTGCGCTTCAATTGTTCCTGTATGCAACGGTATTGGCCGCACCCGACATCGTTCGCATCGTTCGAGCCCTACTCGGCCGGGCAGTAGAAGCGCGACCGCAGGCATCTCTGCTTTCGACGCCACGCGGTGGTCGAATCCTTCTGGCAGCCCAGGTACTGATGGGGGTATGGCTGCTCGGCGCGACGACCGTCGAGGCATACGACGGCTGGTACACCTACGGCAACGCACGGCCCAAGTCGCCGCTCTACGGCATCTGGAACGTCACCGTGTACTCGGTTGGCGGCGAGGAAGTGCCAGCCTTGGTCGACTTCCGCGAATCGCCGCCCAACGGCGGAATGCCGAGCGCCACCGAACGATTTCGCCGCATCATCTTTGACATCCCCCAGGGCATAACCATGCAGCGGCTCGACGATTCACTTGTCTCGTTCCCTGCCCGGATCGACACCGACCAGCACACCATCACGCTGTCGAAAGACACGACACACCAATGGAAACTCGCGACATTCAGTTACGTTCAGCCACAACCGGATCGGCTGATCTTGGAAGGCTCGCTCGGCGGCCGACCGGTGCGAATGCAACTGGACCAGGTCGACCTCGCGCAGTACCCGGCTGTCTCACGAGGGTTCCAATGGGTGCAGGCCACACCCTATTTCCGGTAAGCATCGTGCTCCAACAGAATACGGATCATCCACCGGCGACCGAAGGAATGATCATCACCTCGGTGCCCGCACCGACAGCGGTGTCCTGGCCGTCGAGCAGACGGCATTCGTCACCATCGACATAGAAATTCACGTACCGCCGCAACGCCCCACGTTCGTCGCGGAGTCGACGTTCCAAGCCGGGCGATCGCTCACGCAGCGCATCGAGAACCTGTTTCAGGGTCGCGCCGTCGACGTCCAATTCCTTGGCGCCGTCAACGTAGGTGCGGAGCATCGAGGGCAGGCAGACCCGAGCCATCGTGCTAACCGATGACCGCGGCGCGCACGCACAACACATCTGGCAACTTGTCGGCCACGAGCTGCCAATGGTCGCCTTCGTCTGCGCTGCAATACACTTCGCCGTTGCGGGTGCCGAAATAGATGCCGGTCGGGTCGGCTTCGTCGGCACACATGGCATCGCGCATGACCGCGGCCCAGAACGGGACCTGCGGGAGCCCATCGTTCAGCTTCGACCATGTCTCACCTCCGTCCTCGCTGCGATACACCGCGCAGGTGGCATCGGGTGGGAAGCGGAAGCGCTCCATATCCGCAACTAGGGGGAAGGTGTAGATCACCCCCGGCTTACGCGGATGCGCGACGATCGGGAAGCCGAAATTGGACGGCGGCAACCCACCGTCGATCGACTGCCAGCTCACCCCTGCATCGGTACTCCTGAACACACCACCGTGGTTCTGCAGGTACATGGTGCTCGGCGATTCGGCATCGACGGCGACTTTGTGCACGCACTGCCCCCATTCCGGCAATTCGCCGGGCATAAAATCCGCTGTGACGCCTTTGTTCGTCGGCGTCCACGATTCGCCGCCGTCGGAAGTCTGATAGACCCCGCCGGTAGACATGGCCACCGCTATCCGCCGCGTATCGACCGGATGCGGCAGCACGGTGTGCAAAGCCAACCCGCCACCACCCGGCTCCCATTGCGGACGATGAGGATGCTCCCATAAGCCCCTGACCAGCTCGAACGTCCGGCCGCGATCAGTCGACCGGAACAACGCCGACGGTTCGACGCCCGCATAGACCACATCGGGCTCAGCATCTGTAGCCGGTGCGATCTGCCAAACACCCTGCAATGCCGCTTCGGTGTCCTCCGGGAAGCTCAGCGGAGCATCATCCGGCTCACTCCACGTCTCCCCGAGATCATCACTGACCACCAACGTCGGCCCGAAATGACTGTTCAACACCCCGGCGAGCACCCGCGGCGTCCCCTGCCGAGTATCAATCGCCAACGCCTTCACATCAGCCACCGGGAACTGCGGCGGCGACACCGTCCAACTGGCCCGCCCATCCTTGCTACGAGCCAGAAACAAGCCCTTACGTGTTCCGATTCCGAGCAGTACGTCCATCGCGAACCTCCGGTTGGTCACCCGCAACGCCGATATGCGTGACATTACGCCGCACCACCGACAGGACCTGCGGGTTCATCAAGTGATTCGCCACGGTGTCTGTGAACTCCTTCGGCGTCTGGGAGCATCTAGTAAGTGAAAGAACCTGGGCTGGAATGGGTTCGACACAGATCGGTAGGTGGGGGACATGTCCAATCTCGATGAGCGGATGAGACTGGCGGTCGAGTGGTTCGAGCGTTACCAATTCTCCGATGGCGCGGGTGGCGCGGGCTGGGGCTGGGTCCATGATGTGCCGCCGAATCCGCAGAACACCGCGGAGGTGGTGTGTGCGCTGACTGCGGCGGGGATTCCCGTTCCGCGGGCCGACGAAGTGCTCCACCTGGTGCGTAGGCAGAGGATTGTGCCGCCCACCGCGGGCGCGGGGGAGTTCACGGGGCCGATCGACATCGCGTGGCAGCTGCGGGCGATGCACTGTCTCGGGGTGGCCGAGGACGATTCCGACGTCCGCGAGTGCATCAGGACGTTGATCCAGGAGCAGGATGCCGAATCGGGCGGGTATCGAATGTCCGGATCTGTCGGTCCCGTGTCCCTGACCGCGACGACTGCCGCTATGCACGCACTGGCGCCATACGCGGCCGATGACATGGAAGTGGCTCGGGCGACGCTACGCGGCGTGACCTTTCTGGCGCTGACGATGCTGTCCGACGACGTCCGCGCCGAACCGCTGTATTCGGCGGCACACATCGCCACGGTGCTGGCCCGTCCCGAGTATGCGTCGGTGGGTGGCAGGCGGGCGAGGCGGGCATCCGAGCTGGCGATCGAACGGATGCTCGACGGGCTCGCCAGCGGTGCCAACTGCAACGGCGACGAACATTTCCTGCGTGGCGATGTCGCCCATATCTGGACCCACCTCGGGCTGCATGCGGCAGTCGGTGCCGTGCTGGTCGCCGATGGCACGCTGATCTTTCATCCGGCGGTCCGGGCGGCGTTGACCGCGTTGTTCGATTTGCAGGTGATGACTCAGCAACTGCCGAGTCGCGGCGGATTCCGGACATCGAGCGAGGGGTTCATCACCGCGTACTCGACGACCCTGGCCGTCGAGGCCATGGTGCACGCGCGAACCGCGGTCGCCGAAACCGTCAACCCCGGAAGGGTTTTCGACCTGATCTGTCAGGTCGACGGCGCGCACCACAGCGATGGCCGGGTGGTGACCGAATGGGGGTCACGCCGACTGGTGATGAACAGCCATGCGGGCTTCGCGATGTTCGTACTGGCATTGGCCGCGGGACTGACGATCGTGGGGCTCGGAGCCTTGTTGAAGGCGGGCCTGGCCGAGGAGGCCCCGCTCCCTGAGCGTGCTGCCGCGGGAGGCTTGATCGTGTGGGGCACCTTCGTACTCGCGTTCGGCACACTCGCCTGGCTGACCAGCCGATTCCCCAACTTCTCCCAGCGGGCTATTGCGGCGGGCGTCTTCGGCGGGTTCACTGCTGTGGTGCTGCCTATCGTGACCTACATTTTTTGACCGCAGTCCGGTCATCGCTCACACGATCGTCGCCGTGGATCATGCTCGCGGCGACCTTCGTGTGGGGCATGTCGAGTGCCGCGCTGGCGGCGCTCGAGGGTTCCCTCGCCTCCTCGGCGCTGGTCGCCGCCGGGGGCGGAGTGACCTTGCTCCTCGTCGCAGGCGCACGCCGCCAAGGTCCGATTCGAACATTGCTGGAGTCGCCCGGCCTCTATGTGCGATTGGGCGCGCTCGAGGCAGCCAACTTGCTGCTGTTCGTCGCAGCCTTGAAATGTGGACCGTTGCCCGTGGTGGTGGCGTTGCACCTGATCGCGCCGTTGCTGTTGCTCGCCGCCGAGATAGTCCGCGGGCGGCGCCGACCGACGGTGCTCGTCGGCGTCGAATTCGTGCTGGTCGGTGCCGCGGTGGCAGTGGCGGTACCGGGCAGCTCGGCTGAAATCGGAATGGACAGAGCACTGTTGGGCTGTGGTCTCGCGGTCGGTAGCGCGGTGTGTGTCGCACTGCTGGTCAGCCTCATCGCCCGGGAGTCGGCACAGCGACCGACGATCGCGTCGGCGGGATGGCAGTTGGTGGTGGCCAGTGTGCTCGGCGGCGGACTGATCCTGACCGATCCACCGGACGCTCGGACCGCCGGATCGCTCATCCTGGTCGGGGCGCTACTGCTCGGACCGGGCTTCTGCCTCTATTGGCTGGGCCTGCGGGGCCTGGATGCGACGACGGCGAGCATCATCGGGCTCAACGAAGCCGTTTTCGCGGCCGTGGTGAGTGCGATCTTCACAAACACGCCGATCACGGTGGGGGCGGTGATCGGCGGGGCACTGGTGCTCAGTGCTGTTGTGCTGGATGACAAGTCGAGGCGAGCTCCCGGGTCGCGGCTTTGACGAATTCAGCACAGGCCGCCTTGGACTTGTTGCCGCCGGCGTCGTCGACGCCGGTATTGACGTCCACACCATAGGGCTGCACGAGGTCGATTGCCCGACCGACGTTGTCCGGGGTGAGACCACCGGCCAACGCCACATCCTTGCGCCCGGCCATCGCCTCGACGATCTTCTTGCTGATGTTCCAGTCGTGAGTTTGCCCGGTTCCCCCGAGACGGCTGGGCGTGCGCGAGTCCAGAAGGATAACGTCACAATACTTGGCGACGTCCTCGACCGCGGAGAAAACGCCCTCGTCGGTGACATGAACCGCCCGCAGGATCTCGCGATTGCCCCTGTGCTCGTACACCTTTCGCAAGTTGGCTCGATTCACCAAGCCGTGCACCTGGATAGCCTCGACATCGACCGTCTGCGCAAGCTGCAAAATCGCGTCAGCGTCTTCGAGGTGGGTGACCAGCACACGCTTCACCGAGCGTGCGCCGACTCGGCTCGATACCTGTGCGGACAGGGCGGCGGCCTGCTCCGGTGTGAGCGCGTCCTCGCTGAAGTGCGTGATGCCAGAGATGAACCCCACGGCATCGGGCCGAGCACTCAACGCCGCAGCGAGGTCGAGTTCGGACCTGATACCACAGATCTTCACCTGGACGCGTTTTTCCATATGGTCAACCCTAGTATCAAGGTGCTTCATGGGTGGGGTACGGAGGGTCTGGTCACAGAAGATGCGGTCTCGCAGATACACAGCGGGGCGCAAATCTGTTGGCTGTTCTTCCTCGTCCCAGAGGTATGGACTATGGAACGGGCGCAGCGATTTTATCGACAGCTCCTCACTGCTCCGCTCGACATTGCTCTACCGATTTCACAGCGATGCATTCCATCCACTTGCGTTGAACCTCACCAGAAGTCGGTGCTTCACCACACTGTGTGCCGCACCGCCGATAACCCGGGACCGGAGAGCCATCGGGGTAGGTGCAGTTGGTTCCTTGCGCATCACACTGGTAGTCGCGACCGTGCGGGTCTTCGTTAGCGGTGGGCTGTGGGCAGCGTGGGTCCCCAACTACGTACGACTGATCACTGTATATCGCGGTGCCGTTCTCGCAATACAAGAAGGTCGGCTCTGATTGTTGGATCGTGGGTGAGGATGCGGGCGGTGCCGGTGAGGCGTGCGGGGTCAACTCAGCCGAAGGGGCCTGGGTGGTGGTTTCTGGGAGGTGGGTCGACGACGTCGACGCAGCGGGCCCCTCGGACAAAGACGCGGACGCCGTCGTACTCGGCGATACCGACCCGCTAGGTGCGGTCGGCGGCGGGTTGCCGTCGCAGCTTGCCAACGCCAGTGTGGCCGCAGCAATCAGTCCGACAGCGAACCGAACAGCAGTGGTCATCAGCACACCTTCCTGGAAGCGTTGGTCCTCGCAGGTCAGCGTACGTCTGTAGGTGGTATGTGCTTGCTCCTGCCGGCTTCCCGACCATCGCTCATTGAAGGGGAGACGCGATCGGCTGAGTCGCAGCCGATATTCCGCTTGATGTGCTTGGGACAATGAGTTCACCATCCACGCGAAAGGAACCCAAGGTGAGCTCTGCCGGTGTTGTGCCGCTGCTCGGACGTGTCGCTGCCGCTGTGTCGGAGGCGATCGCCCGAGTCCGTCCGGAAGCGGCGGATGCGGACCCGGTAGTGCGACGTTCCGATCGCGCCGACTGCCAATCCAATGCCGCGCTGCCGTTGGCGAAGCGGGTCGGTATCCCGCCGACGAAGCTCGGCGCTGAGCTCGTCACTCAGATCGATCTCGCCGATGGTGTGATCGCTGATGTACAAGTGTCAGGCCCAGGGTTCTTGAACATCACCCTGGCCGATGCAGCGGTCTGGCAATCCGTCGCAGCGCGCCTGGCCGATGACCGGCTCGGCGTCCCCACCACCGAAGCCGGGCAACGGGTCGTCATCGACTACTCGGCGCCGAACGTGGCGAAGGAAATGCACGTCGGGCACCTGCGGACCACCATCATCGGTGACAGTCTGGCTCGGGTTTTCGGGTTCCTCGGCGCCGATGTCGTCCGTGCGAACCACCTGGGCGACTGGGGTACACAGTTCGGCATGCTCATCCAATACATCGACGAGCACCCTGGATCCACTTGGCACGCAGTGGAACTCGATTACGAGACCAGCTCGGTGTCTGCGCTGGACAGCCTGTACAAGGCGGCCAGAAACAATTCGACTCGGATGAAGGCTTTGCCGACCGGGCCAGGACTCGCGTAGTTGCGCTGCAAGCCGGTGACCCTGACACGATGACCCATTGGCGGGAGATCGTCGCGGAGTCCGAGAAGGCGTTCGGCGCGATCTACGACCGGCTCGGTGTGCTGCTCACTCCGGACGACTACTTCGGTGAGCCGTTCTACAACGACAAGCTCGCTGATACCGTCACCGAACTGCTGGACAAGGGCGTCGCGGTCGAGAGTGACGGTGCGGTTGTCGTGCTGTCCGAACAGGTCAAAGGACCCGATGATCAGCCAGCGGTCCTGATGGTCCGCAAGAGCGATGGTGGCTACGGCTACGACAGCACCGACCTGACCACCATCCGGTACCGCATCACCTCACTGCACGCAGACCGGCTGCTGTACGTCACCGACTCGCGGCAGGCTCTGCATTTCCAGCTGGTCTTCGAAGCGGCACGGCGGACAGGCTGGCTCACCGAGGCCATCGAGGTCGCTCACGTCGCTTACGGCACCATCCTCGGGCCGGACGGCAAACCGTTTAAAACCCGTGCAGGCGGGACGGTTCGGTTGATGGACCTGCTCGACGAAGCTGTCGGGCGTGCGCGTGCGGTGGTCGCCGAGAAGAACTCGGACCTGTCGTCGGCCGAGCTCGAGGCGATTGCCGAGCAGGCGGGAATCGGTGCGGTGAAGTACGCGGATCTGTCGACATCCAGGGTCAAGGACTACACCTTCGACCCGGACCGCATGACCACGCTCAACGGCAATACCGGTGTCTACCTGCAGTATGCCCACGCCCGGGTCTGTTCGATCCTGCGCAGAGCCGATGCCGCAACCTCGGCGATCGTGGATATCGGCGGGCCGATGGAACCAGCGGAGCGGGAACTCGCTCTGTGCCTCGATGGCTACAGCACTGTCCTCGCCGAGGTGGCCGACACGTTGGAGCCACACCGGCTGGCGGGCTATCTCTACGAACTGGCCCGCGCCTACACCGGTTCTACGACTCATGCCCGGTCCTCGCGGCTGACGAACCGATACGTTCGAATCGAATCGCGTTGTGCCAGTTGACTGCCCGTACCCTGGAAATCGGATTGGGGCAGTTGGGAATCGCGGCACCGCAGCGGATGTGACCTGCCGGTCGGGTGAACTGGTCAGCGGCCGGCGTGGATCAGTAGCCGTTGCCCAACGCGTCCGTTGCTTGCGCTTGGGCTATTGCTGTTTCACCCTGGCGAGTCTCCATAGCGTGCACGGCTACCTATTAAAACGATCCGCCCCGCCTGGTAGAAGCCCCTCGCTGTGACCCGTTGGGGGCTAGGCATTTTGGAGATGGCTAGCGAAAAGGCAGGACGTCCAATGGGCAAAGGCAAGGGGCCCGGGCCAACGCTGACCGACCGCGCACCATCGCCTGACCCGTGGTCAGTCCGATTCCGCCCGGCGTAGCGATCTCCACCTCTGCGCAGTCACTGCGGTCATTCGGTAGTGCCAGGTTCGGAGAGTGCAGTGGTCTTGTTGTCGCCCGTCGGCTTCTCACCGCGGAATGCAGCGCGTACGTCAATGAGTCGCCGCCGTCCGGGAGGCTCCAGAAGGTCCAGCCGTTGGTCACGCTGCCCTTGACATGGCGACCCGCTCCGGAGGGTGACCCGAAGGATTGGCCCTCCACTTCCAGCGTGCCGATATCGCGAATGAGGGCCTCACACGATCGCCAGTTCCCCTGTCGCGGCGTCAGTGTCGTTCCTGGCGTAAGGAGTCCAGCCGCAACGAGGTCCTTCACCTCGACCCAGTCTTGGTTCTTGTCTCGGGGGTCGACCACCTGCCCGGTATGCCCTTGGGGCACCGGCCACACGGCGAGTAGCACGTCGATGATGCGTGCGGTCCGAGCCTCGATGGGCTTCCTTCGCCCACTGCTCGTCGCCGATACTGCTGAGTGTTGAGTAGCAGGGTGTCGTGTTATCGAATTGCGTCCCGCTTCAGATCCCAAGCGCCGTTGGACACCTTGGAGTTGAGCGAACCGGTGAGCAAGGTCAGGTTGCTGAGCCGGTGCACATGCGCTCCGCGTTCGATCTCGGCCTCGGGTCCGTCGACAACCCAGTTGTCCTTCCACTTCTGCGGCAGGATGTGCTCGATCGGGTAGCCGCGTCGCAGCACCTGTGGCTGGTTGGTCACCCGCCTGAACCGGTTCTCGATCGCTTCCATGAAGACCCGCAGACGTGCGACCTTGAAGCGTCTGTAGGCGGCTTCAGCAGCGAGCGCCGCACGAATCTCGTTGTCTCCGGGCCAATAAGTGCTGGAGACGTTCAGTCTGGACAGGTGCTTCGCAACTCGGTCGGCAAGTTTGGCGTCGGATGCATCGTTGCGGATGCGGATGAAGTCGGCGACCACGCGGCCCAAATCGGATGTTGTCAGGCGAAGGAACATGCGTCGGACAACCCAACTTTCGACTGTCGCAACGACACCGTCGATGTGTGTCGCCGGTAAGCGCACGTTCTGGGTCATGCAGCCAAACCAGAATCGGTTCGAGCAGTTCGACCTCGAAGGCCTACATGCGGTACACCGACATCCGCTAAGATCGATCATTGTCGTGACGTCCGATCGGCGGACCCATGGTGACTTCGGGGGTGACAACGTGCAGTTCGCAACGCTCGGGCGCTTCAACCGACCAACGCCGCTTTCTGCCGATGGTGCCTACCTTGAGGCTGACAACTGGGACGACTACGGGTGGAAGACGGCCTGGACGCTTTGGGTCGTCCGTGGAACCGATGTCCACGAGATCGGAAGCGTTAAGATAGGTGATACTTCCGGGATCCCTCGGCCTAAAGTGCCCGAGCGCTTTTCGGCGCTCCCTTATGAATTCTTCTCACTTGGACAGGGTGACGAATACTACGACAATCTTAACCAGTTGGGTGATCCTAGGATTAGGCACGAGATTCTGGCGGCATTGCGGGACGTTGCCCTCGATTTAGCGATACTTGACCGGGTGCAACAGCTTGAGGTTACGAAGATTTCGTTGTTACGCTCAGTAAGGCCTATTACTGTTCGTACGCAGCTTCACCGTATCGCGTTGGGTGGTGCGAAGCTGTCGCCGTACTCGTTCTCCTATAAGACTTCTGAACGAAATCGTGACGGCGATCAGGCAGTGCCGGCGGTCCTTCATTTCGAAATCGAGCCAACGATCGCCCCGAAATCCAACGTGCATGTGATTATCGGCCGAAATGGGGTCGGAAAGTCGCACATGCTCCACGATATTACGACTGCCTTAACCAAGCCTGGATCATCGGCTGGCACGCTGACGTTCCACCACACAGGTGACGACCGCCTTGTCAATCGGTTTACGAATGTAGTCTCGGTTGCGTTTAGTGCGTTTGACGCCTTCGAGCCGCCTCGTGGCCAACCTGTGGGAAAGGGGGCTGTCAGCTACACGTACATTGGGCTGAAGACAATAACGAAAAACGAGAAAACGCCCACTACACTAAAGAATCATGTTGTGTTGGCATCGCAATTCGGCACGAGTCTGAAAAAATGCGTCGATGGTGGTCGACTCGATCGATGGCAGCGATCACTCGAATTCCTCAAGAGTGACCCGTTGTTCGCTGATTCAGTGGACCGGCTACTTCAGCTCGCCGACGACGAAATCCGTGATGAGGCGCGCGAAGTTTTCGGCGAACTCAGCTCTGGGCACAAGATCGTGCTCCTCACACTGACCAAACTTGTGGAGACGGTCGAGGAGGCGACACTAGTTCTCCTCGACGAGCCGGAGTCGCACCTCCATCCGCCGCTGCTGTCGGCTTTTATGGGATCGCTAACAGAGTTACTTGAAAGTCGCAACGCAGCCGCGATTATTGTGACTCACTCGCCGGTGGTCGTACAAGAAGTCCCGAGCAATTGCGTATGGAAGATCAGCCTGATAGGCGGTTCGATTCAGGCAAAACGTCCAACGATCGAGACCTACGGTGAGAATGTTGGCACGCTGACCCAGGAAATATTCGGTCTCGAAGTGACAGCCTCGGGCTTTCATCGAACGCTCGCTGAGGTTGTCGGGGAGGTAACGGCAGAAGATGGTGGATTCGACCAAGTCCTTGAGCGATTGAACGGAAGGCTGGGAGCGGAAGCAAGGGCTCTTGTTCAATCAATGGTGTATTTTGCGGAGCGCTGAATATGCTACGAACCGTTCGTCCCACCGTCACTGTGCGCGACGTGTTTTCGGCGTGCTGTAGTACAATCGCCGATTCAAATCGGAAGATTCGCTTGTCACTAAATAGTGAAAACGTAGAAACGGCGAGCGCGGCATATGCCAGCGCTGGCTTGAGCGGTGGCCTCGATACATTGCTGGCTTCTGCGTTCGTGCCAGTTGGAATGGCAACTGCGGACGACTTCGAATGGCTTTATGAGGCTCGTCTGGTCAAGAGCCGACCTGGACGTAAGTACTACACGATGCTCCGTGACGCAAACAATGAGCGATGTGCTTTGTGTAATGTTCGGCCGGCAACAACGCTGGATCATCACTTGCCGAAATCGGTGTTCCCAGTTCTCGTAGTGACTCCGGACAACCTTATACCGGCTTGCGAAACGTGCAATCACACGAAGCTGGACACGAAAACTCCGACGCTAAATACATACTTTGATGACCTTGGCCCGGAACCCTGGCTCCGAGCTCGGATCATCGAAACTACTCCATATGTGCCTGAATACTATGTTGATCCCCAGCCTGCATGGGCGCCGGAGTTGACCGCTCGTGCCCAGGAACACTTCGATCTATTCGGCCTAAAGAAATTGTATGCTGCGCAAGCGAATCGGTATCTCGCGGGTATCAGGCTAATGCTGACAGATCTTCACCAGCAGGTAGGTAAAGGTGCCGTACAGGACCACTTCCGAGATTCGGCGCGGTCCTTCGCTGCCGCAGAACCGAACGGCTGGGAAACTGCAGTATGTCTAGCCGCTGCGTCGTCTGACTGGTTCTGTGATAAAGGCTTCAGCTATTGATCGCTCTGGGCTGTACCGTCAGTCGGGGCTTCGCGCCCGAGTTCATACCACCCTAATCGGCGTGAGCTTGCGGCTGACGTGGGCAATCTGCAGGCCGCAACGCTCGGCGACAGCCTTCTGGAAAGACTCAGCCTCAAACGATTGCGGGTGGCCGGTGCGCGTTGTGACTATTATCAGCGGTGCTTCAGTTGATTTTACTGCCTCGCCAAGGGCGGCCCAGACCAGGTCCTTGAAGGTATGGGGCGCGCCCCAGCAGACGTAGCGCCTGCGTGGTCCGAAATCCGCCATGCAGTGCATGGGCTTTTCAGCCACGGACTTCGGTACTAGGTTCCATGAGGGCCCGAGGCCGAGCTTTATGAGCGTCTCATGTGGTGGAAATCGCTTTGTGGCGCAGCGAGCATATGTGCCGATTCCTTCCAACGCTCTCACATATTCCTTCATTGGCCCATCCTTGATCCAGACGCGGATATCACCATGGGGAAGGCATGAGGAGAGTACGCCACCGATCTTCGCGTCTTCGACCCACTGCCCGTAATACGCGGAACGCTCGCGATCGGTAAGTAGCTCCCAGTCGATGTCCTCGGCCCGCTGATACAGCTCGGTAGCCACTTGGAACTTGATGAGACTCGGCACTTTCGGGGGCATGATCACCGCTGACTAATCGTGGTCGAGTCCGGGAACTGGAGCCGGACCTCGTCGTAGGCTGTTTCGAGACTCGCGGCGTCTTTGATCCATTCTTCCATGAGGGACGCCACTCGTTGATCAGTGAACTGGACTCGGGATGGAGTAATGCCCTGGAGTTCCTCGGGGTCACCGCAGTCAGCAAGCGCACGCTTGATATTCAGCGCCGCCGCCACCCGTCGGAGGTCGCTAACGAAGTCGAGTACGGTAACGCGCTCCTTGCCCTCACGAAGGCGCAGGCCGCGGCCCAGTTGCTGGATAAAGATGCGGCGACTGTGTGTCACCCGGACGAAACACAGGATATTGACATCGGGTACGTCGACACCCTCGTTGAGAATATCAACCGAGGTCAAGATGGGAACCTCGCCGGAGCGGAACGCCATCAGACGGGATTGGCGTTCGAACTTGGGCAAGCCTGCGTGGATGGCAAGGGCGCCTGGCCAATTCGGGGTACGACGCAGAAGATCGGCGAGGCGTTCGGCGTGGTCGACGGTTCGGCAGAAGACCAGTGCACGGGGGTTGGGTGTTTTACCCCAAACGGCGGCCAGCTCGTCGCGGACTGCCTCGTCGCGTTGGGGGAGGAACAGTCTGGCATTGAGCTCACCCAGGCTGTACCCATGGCGGCTGGCTGAACGAACCATATCCCAGTCCACATTGTCAACGAATAGTCGATAGTCGACCTGAGCGAGATAGCCTCGCCGCATGCCTTCCTCGATGCCGACCTTCATCACTGGTTCGCCGAATCTGTGCGTGATGTCGTACTCGTCGCCGCGCCATGGAGTCGCGGTGAGGCCGATTTGCCGTGCTTCGGAAAGTGAATCGAGGAGCTCACCATACTGTCCGTCTGCCCCGACGTGATGTGCCTCGTCGACTACAACGAGCGCGGGACGATATCCTCGCCGGACCATATATAGGGCGCTACCGAGGGTGGCGAAGGTAACGCCGGAGAGATCGTCCGGGCGTTCGTCGCCGGTGACTAGGCGGGTTTTCACGGTCTTTGGTAAGTGCCGCCACATAGCGCGTTCGAGCTGGTCGACGAGATCCTTGGTGTGGGCGACAACTAGCACCATGTCGCCTGGACTCTGACGCAAGTGCTTGTCGATGACCTCTGCTCCGACGATGGTTTTGCCCAGACCGGTGGCGAGGATTACCAAAGCTCGGCTGGTCGTATCTAATTCGCGGACTGCCTTGTCGATGGCAATTCGCTGATAGTTTCGCAAGCTAACCGCTCCGAACCGCTCCGGAACCTTTGCCCAAGCGTTCCGGAGGGTATCGCCTGGCCATTCGTGGATACGGGGACCGATCAGCGACAGTCTGTCGAGACGACGTTTAGCGTCGGGGCTGAGCGTTGTGTTCGTGACTATCGCCGCCTTATCTCGTCGGTAGTGCTCGCGGGCCCGGGCGACCTCGTCGACGCCAGCTGCGGAGATAGCACCTTGCTTCCGCCACTTACATTGCAGAACCCAGTCCTGACCATCGGTTGTAGCGAGGATATCGCCACCATGATCGCCGGAGCCATCGATATTGGTGACAGCGCCGAAGCCCATGTGCCACAACAATCTCTCGATCTGGCGAGGGAACTGATTGGGACCCAATTCACGCAGAAAACTGGCTACGAGGAATCCGTCAGACATATCGGGGGCCTCATTCGCTGTCGGCGATATCGCGTTCGACCAACAGACAACTGAGTCGGATGCGCGCCAATTCGTCGATATCGAGTTTCGGCTGGTGCTCAGCCATCACTGCGAGGTCGCTGACCAGGCCGGTCAGGCGCGTAAGTACCAGGGCGCGCGACTCTAGGTCGGACAGGTTGGAGTAGGGTCGATGGAACACTTTTCCATCGAGAAACGCCTCGGCGCGCAGCTCCAGTAGTCGGACCACCGCACTGGGCGGCAAGAACGTGACGAAATCCCCGGACTCGATCGAAGACTCCCAGCCGCCATTACCGCCCTCGACGACGAAACGCTGTTGGGCTCGAACCTTCTCGGATTCCTGAAGCATGTCCCAATAGCTGGTCGGCGCCCCACCCTTGATTTCCCGCTGCATCGCGTCCTTGACGCGGTCGAGCAGACGGCTGGCGCGTGCAGTCAATGCTTGCGCTGTTACCTTCTGGTCGGTGGCTCGGCTCTTCAGATCAGCGAGGACGGTCGATAGGGTTTTGGATTCCGCCGCTCGCGCGACTCGGATCCATTCGGCCAATTCCACCATCGCCATGTCGCGGAAATCAACGCCGTACTCGGTGAACAGGGAATGTGTGATGTCGACGAAGACTTCGACGTGGGGTGCTTTGCGAAGATGCGCGAACGCTGGTACTGGTGTTTCCTTCTGGTCGGCGAGAGCGACGCCCTTCACCGCCCATATTGTCAACGAAACCGAGCCGTGCCCCTTGACCTCGTATTCGCCAGACATGTCCACCACTTGCTCTCCAGCTGCCCGGTAGCTCTCCAAACGCTCGTCGAGTGTCTGGGAGCGGTTGTCGTCGGTCGTGGGGGCTGGATTGGGCGAAGTACTAGCGGGGGTTGTAGCAGCTGGGTCATGACTGAGCCCCATAGTCTCGAACGGGTCGGCACCGGCGGCCGGGGGATCGACTGTAACTGGATGGTCGTGGCGGTATGCGGAGTCGTACCAAGTGTCGTCGGTTTGGTAGTCGGGGTCGCCCTTGCGGAATCTGTCCGCCCACTCGATAGCCTTGTCGAAAAGAGCTTTTCCGTCGGCACCTGGGACCAGGTAGTTCAGGCCGGGGTCGTCCCGCCGGAATCCGGTGTACAGCCGACCGAGGTAGCTGTTATTTGTCCGGTTGTAGAGCTGCATTGCCTTCCGCTCTTTGAGCGGAACTGTGCCACGTACCACACGTACCAGTTTGATCCACTCGGGGCTTTCCTCTATGAAGCGTGTCTTGGTGTAATACACCGGGACGTGGTCGCAATGAATCTCCCCAACGATTCGGCCTTTGCTGCCACGAATGCTATCGATGGGGTATTCGAGATCGGGACCTTCAATGCCATCAGGGTCCTCCCAGAAGAAGAGCTTCTTGTCTCGGGTGAGAATCTTCCGGCCATTACGCAGAAAGTCGAGGCCGTAGTCGTTCGCGTGGTGATACCGCTGAATACCGATCCAGCCCCAGATCCGCCGTTGACGTTCCTGAATCTTCGTGCTTTCGCAGTCGTCACATTTGTCTACTCCGCGCGGACTCCACCATCCGCAGTTGAAGCAGGCCATAGCAGGGAGCAGGTGCTCGTCGATCGGGATAACGGCGGGAATGGTGACGCCCCTACGGGTTACCTCGCGGTTGGACCCCCAGACACATGGCAGTCTCGGCTGGGTCTTCCTGCCGTTCACCGTGATCAGGAATCCACGCTCGCGGAGCAGGTAGGAATAGACGTCGCCCAACTGCTCTCGCAGCTTATCGGCGCGTCGTACCAGATCTTGCCACTGGTCGGTCTTCAGATTCTTGATTATGATCTGCGTGCCGTGCTCATCGGGCGACGCTTTGGGCTCTTGACGGGTCGGCACGTCATAGCTGCCGCCCCTGACCAAGGCATCCAGGTCCAGGTCCAGCACAGTCCAAGAGGGATCGCCTGCCCGCGTCGTCCGGATGGTCGTGAGACGGCCGAGGCGAGCCGTTGCGATGTTGAAGCCCATCCCATAGAGACCCAGCGCGCCGTAACGGGCGTTGCCTGACCAGCCCGCTCGCACGGCGTTGGTGAGGGTGCTCAGGTCCATGCCTCGGCCGTTGTCAGTGACCCATACCTCGGCAGTACGGTGATTACCATCTTTGCCGGGGAGATTGATGTTGACGGTTGGTCGCTCGTTATCCTCGGGCGGATTCGACAGGAAGTCGTCGAACGCGTTGTCGACGAGTTCTGACAGGCATTGCAACGGGCTGAACTCGATGTCCCCTAGGACGGTCAGAATCCGTGGGTGCGGCTCGATGTTGACGAACTGCTCTGTCACAGGTCTCCCCTTCTGCATGCCCTGGCATGGCTTGCCGCCATAGGTTAGCGCGCGCCGGTAACCAGCCGTGCGGGGATCCGGCGCGCACACGCGACACGGTGAAGACCCAAGGCTAGTCTGAATGACCTTGCGCGGCACATTGATCGCCGGTCGAACCGCAGCAGGGGGATGGCTGCAGTACGCCGTGGTCTGACAGAATCGAACGCCGATCGCCGGGCCGCGAAACTGACGACCGGCTCCCCGCTCGGCTACCGGTGAGATGACCGTCGATGCCTGCGAACCGCAGCCTGGATCCGTTCAGCTGCCGAGTCCGGACGATCGTGCTCCCACACGCGAATCACCGTCCAACCGGCTTCGTGAAGCTTGGCAGACGTATCCCTGTCCCGGTCCCGATTGGCGTCGATCTTTCGGCGCCAGAAGTCCGAGTTCTTGACCGCTGGGCGATGATGTGATGGACAACCATGCCAGAAGCAGCCGTCGACGAAGATGGCTACGCGATCGGTGGCGAAGACGATGTCAGCTGTACGGCGAAGTCCCGCTAGCGGTCTGACATCAACCCGATAGCGAAGACCTCGGCGATAGAGTTCCTTCCGCAGCGCCATTTCCGGTCCAGTGTCGCGTCTGCGGTTCGCGCGCATCACCGCGCGCACGGCGGGAGATGACGCGCTCGATTCGGAAGGTAGCGGTTCGTCACCAGCTAGCCGCTGGGCGTGAGCTTCTCGCCACGCCTGCGCCAAATTCTCTTTGCGGGAGTCGCGAGTGACCTCGCAGATGTAGCGTTCCACGGACTTGCCATCACACGACCACCGCAGATACGCGCGGATCCGGCGAGTACGTCGAAAGACCCGGAGCGAGACCGACGCTCGCGCCACGCGCCCGTCGCCGAGATCGACGCTTCGACGGTGACGGCCGCCCGCGGCACGGTCCTGCTCGATCGCCGGGGCCACCGCCCCCTGGCGCCGTTTGTACGCCCGCGCTGACGGTAGGTGCTGGTTCCAGCCGTGTTCGTCAGTCCGCTCACGCATCGTTTCAGTGGGTCGCGACGAGCGTGTCGCTGGCGTCGGCCTCTGTCGCCTCGGCGGCGGTAAGGGCGTCGGCGACAGCCGAGGCGAAGAACTGACCGAGCACGACCGGGACGGCGTTGCCGAGCTGCCGCATCTGCTCACCACGAGGTCCGGAGCCGAGCCATTCGTCGGGGAAGGTCATCACGCGGGCGGTCTCACGCACGGTCATGTAGCGGTGTCGGTAGGTCCAGCCGTCGGGGGATTCAGGGTCGCGGTCGCGTTCATCGAGGAGCATGACCGATTCGCCACCGGGCACGCCGTGGACTCCGGCCTTGACCGTCTTCGCGGGGCGGTCGAGCTCGTTCGGGGTGTGGCCCTTGTAGATTCGCGCGCCAGGCCATCCGATGTGATGCTGGACGCCGATCTTGTCGCCGAAGTCGAACTTCTCGTCGAGTCGCTTCAGGTCGACCGCAGGCAGCTTCGGCAGCGTGGCGTCGGTGCCGCATCCGGCGATGGCGTCGCGCAACGTACGCCAGGGGAGGCAGTCGTCCTCTTTCACGACCCGAGGTATGCGTTCCTCGACTCGGGCCCGCACATGCGCCGGAACGTCGGGGTGCCGTCGCCAGTAGTCGCCGTTCCTGATCGAGCGGAACAGCGCCGCCTCGGAGTATCGGGGTGTCTTGACGAGCTTCTCGAACGCCTCGACATCGACGCCGAGGTCCGCCCGGAACGCGACGATGACGACGCGGTTGCGTATCTGCGGGACTCCGTAGTCGGCGGCGTTGACGGGAACCACGACGACCTTGTAGTGCTCGGCGTCAATGTCGTTGTCAGGGAGGGTGGCGAGGATCCGCCGCAGCTGGGCGTCGTGGTCCTGCCAACGCGTCGAGTCAACGCGCTGCTGGTGGGGGAGCCGGAGCTCGTTGACGATGTACTGGAAGTAGTCCGCGAACGAGGGCCGGAGGAGACCACGGACGTTCTCGCAGATGACAGCCTTCGGGCGTACCTGGCGTATCGCCTCGAACATCGCCGGGAACATGTTGCGCTTGTCCTCGTCGCCCTTGGCGACACCACCGGCGCTGAACGGTTGGCAGGGCGGCCCACCGGCGAGGACGTCAACCTCCCCCCGGAAAGCGCTGAGATCAAGGTCCTGGACGTCGGCCGGGTAGAGAGGCGCGGGTTGCCCTACTGCCGGTGGCTTCGGTCGAACATCCTCGATCTCGACCAAGCCGTCGGTGCCCAGGGTCTTGCGAGCGCTGGCGACCAGGGTTTGGCAGGCGCGCTTGTTGAACTCATTGAACAGCAAGGGCCGGAAGCCTGCCTGATGAACGGCCATCGCGAGTCCGCCACCACCGGCGAACAACTCGACGCTGGTCCGTGTCCTGGTCACGTTTCCCGGCTGGTCATCCATGGGCGAACCATACCGCGGGGGGCTGACAGGAACGGTTCCGGACGTGGTGAGTCCGATTGACAGAAGTCGAGTCCATAGAGTTCTCTCGTGATCGTGATCGAAGGGCAACCGAGATGAGTCAGCACATGTTGCCGATCGGTGGGGGAACTCATCACAGCGACTTCCGGCTTAGCATCACCAAGGCGCTGGGGGATCAGCTCGCCGCAGCGCTCGCGATGCTGGTCGCCATCCCGCTGACCGAGGCGAACCTGACCGAGGGTGTCGACGAGCGCCCCGGTGTCTATCAGCTATATCTCGACGGCGAGTTCGTCTACGTCGGTAAGGCCGACAGGTCGCTCCGTGACCGGTTGAGTCAGCACCTGCGCAAGATCGCCGGCCGCCGCGACATTCCTCTCACCAGGGTCACCTTCTCGTGTCTGTACGTCGCCGAGGATTTCTCCGCCCTGGCGCCGGAACAGCTGCTGATCAGCCACTACAAGGGCAAGGGCGGCGTTCCCTGGAACAACAACGGCTTCGGCAATAAGGATCCGGGACGGCAGCGGGACAGGACGGTCCTGAAGGAGAAGCACTTCGACGTCGAGTTCCCGATCAACCTTGACGTGCCCGTCCCTGGTCTCAAAGCGGGCGCGACGACGGTCGGAACGTTCCTCGGAGCGTTGAAGTCCGGACTGCCCTTCGTTTTCCGCTACGAGAAGCTCCCATCCCAGTTGAGTGGGGGCATCCTCGACGTCGCCCGCGCGGATCTCACCGCGAACGAGGCATTCCGCCTCGTGGCCGCCGCCCTGCCGGAGGGCTGGCAGATCACAGCCCTGATGGGGTACGTGATCATGTACAAGGAAACCGAGGAGTACAGGAGCGCGTGGCGCTACTACCGAGCGGGAGAAGTCATCGACGTGACACCGGAGTCCCTTCCCGAGGACGCCGCCGTGGACACGTCGGATATCGACGAGTGAAGCACCCGATGCTCGTCTCGTCCCCACCACGTGATGTCGATACCCGGGCGAGCAGGTGAACGTGGACGCGAAGTACTCGCCCGAGTCGTTCGACCCACTGTCGACGACCCGGCTCGCCAACACGATCTGCGAGATGCTCGAGCGGCAACCGTTGGTCTCGATGGAGGACGAGATCCCGCGCTTCGACGGCTCCGGCCTCTACGCGCTGTACTACCGAGGCGAAAGCATCGACTTGTATCGCCCCCTCTCGAAGTTCCAGATCCCCGTGTACGCGGGACAGGCGCGGTCGAGCAACAGCGCGACCGGAAAGACCGTCGGCGCGGCCCGTCCTGTCTCCTCGCGGCTCCGCTCGCATCGAAAGTCGATCATCGAGGGCGGTCTACCGATCAAGGAGTTCCGATTCCGCGCCTTGCTCATGCCGGACGTGCACGCGGACTTGGGTGAGAACGGTCTGCGGGTCGGTTATCAGCCGGTGTGGAACAGCAAGCTCACAGGGTTCGGCAGTCACGAACAAGGGGCGACGACCCGTAAAAGCGGCAAATCCAAGTGGGATACCGTTCACGACGGGCGCAGCCGCACGTACGGCGAAGTCGCCCACGAACCGACCGAATTGATCACGGCCGCCATGAAACACATCGAATGGCAGATAGCGCAGTACCCGTGCTTACCATGGCAGCACCCAGCCGCCGAGGCGTACGAAGATCTCACGGCAAGCTGAACGTGGTCCGCGTCGTCCCCGTGAACTCGTCGAGACCGCACTTCTGCTCGAGTTCGCCGTCGTACAGGCCGACTGACCGGACAGGATGTAGGCGCGATCTTCCGCAAGTCCGGGTTCGGTGGTCGAGGCGACGAGCTGTAACGGGTGTCCGCTACCCGGGCCGTGAGTGATCCTCTACGCGGGTCAGCCTTGAATACGCCGACCAATCATTGCTTCCAATCGTGTCGGCGTGGGAAACGTCTTCGGAGGCTCGGGTGGGGAGGCTCCGCGTTTCAAGACTCATTATCGGCTTCGCAAGACTTCCAGTGAAGGCATCCGAACAAAAGTTGGTCCCGAGTAGACCATGTCCGATTGGGATGCCGCGAGGCCCGCTGTCCCGAGTGCTGTAACGAGAGTGCGGCCAGGGAGTGCCAGGGGCCTCGCGGTCGAAGGGTTATCCGAGCAACATCGCGAGCTGCTCGCGAATTCGGTCAGCATCCAGCTCGGCGTTCTGATGACGGGTGCGGATACCAGCGACGATATCGTCGGGAGCTTTGGAGAGGAAGCTGTCGTTGCTCAGCTTCTTTGCGGCAGCCTCGATTTCCTTGAGCGCGCCAGCGAGGTCCTTTTCGAGGCGACGCTTCTCGGCATCGACGTCGATCGCCTGCGACAAGTCCAGGCTGACGCGTGATTCGCCGATCGGCAGCGTCGCGGTCGAGTGAAAGGCGTCAGTGGGGGGATCGAGGCGAAGTAGCTGCCGGATGGCCGCCTCGCGACCAGCCAGGGCATCGGTGAGCTCGAGTTCGGCGGGGACGCGCTGGCTGGTTCGTACACCCTGTTCCGAGCGGAACCGTCGAACTTCGGTGACGAGGTGCTGCACCTGGGCGACCGTGGCCTCGGCCGCCGGGTCGCGGAAGCCGGAATCTTGCGGCCAAGTCGCGATGACGACCGATTCCCCGCCGGTGAGGGTGGTCCACAACTTCTCGGTGACGAACGGCACGAGCGGATGCAGCAGCCGCAGCAAGGTATCGAGCACGTGCCCGAGGACCCGACGCGATGCATCTGAGGCTGGACCGCCCTGCGCGAATACGGCTTTGGACAGTTCGAGATACCAGTCGAAGGTTTCGTCCCAGGCGAAGTGGTACAGGCACTCGGACAGTTTCGCGAATTGGTAGTCCTCGTAGTAGCCGTCGGCTTCGGCGATCACGGCACTCAGGCGCGAGAGAATCCAGCGGTCGGTGACCGAGAGATCCTCGGCCGCAGGCAGCGGCCCGGTGGTGGTAGCGCCGTTGAGGAGGGCGAATCGGCTCGCATTCCAGAGCTTTGTGGTGAAGTTGCGGCTGCCCGCGACCGATTCTTCGGCGATTGGTGCGTCGGTGCCGGGGTTGGCGGCGCGTGCGAGGGCGAAGCGGAGTGCGTCGGTGCCGTAGGAGTCCATCCACTCGATCGGATCGACCACATTGCCGAACGACTTGGACATCTTCTTGCCGTGCTTGTCGCGGACCATGCCGTGCAGGGCGATCTCAGTGAACGGTGACTGCCCGGTGGCGTAGAGACCGAACATCATCATCCGGGCGATCCAAAAGAAGAGCAGGTCATACCCGGTGAACAGCGCGCTGTTCGGGTAGAACTTCGCCAGGGCGTCGGTCTGGTCGGGCCAGCCCATGGTCGAGAACGGCCATAGTGCCGAGGAGAACCAGGTGTCGAGGACGTCGGGATCCTGTGTCCAACCATCTGGGGCGGTCTCGTCAGCGCCGACGCACCGGGTTTCGCCGGTGGGGCTGTACCAGATGGGGATCCGGTGTCCCCACCACAGCTGGCGGGAGATGTTCCAGTCGCGTAGGTTGTCGACCCAGTCGAAGTAGCGGCCAGCTAACTCGGGCGGGTGGATGGCGACGCGGCCGTCGCGGACGGCGTCACCGGCCGCCTGGGCCAGTGGTGCGACCTTGACCCACCACTGCATCGACAGGCGCGGCTCGATGACGGTGCCGCAGCGCGAGCAGTGCCCGACAGCATGGATGTAGGGCCGCTTCTCCGCGACGATGCGTCCGTCTGCGCGCAACGCGGCGACGACGGCGCTGCGAGCTTCGAGACGATCGAGCCCTTGGAACGGGCCAGGGGCGGTGATGATCGCGTGGTCGTCCATCACCGTGAGCGAGGGCAAACTGTGGCGTTGGCCGATCTCGAAGTCGTTGGGGTCGTGAGCGGGAGTGACTTTCACCGCGCCGGAACCGAATTCAGGATCGACGTGCTCGTCGGCGACCACGGGGATACGGCGACCGGTCAGCGGCAGCTCGATCTCGCGGCCGACGAGGTGGCTGTATCGGGGGTCGTCGGGGTGAACGGCCACGGCGGTATCACCGAGCATCGTTTCGGCCCGGGTGGTCGCGACAAGGATCTGGTCATCGCCCTCGCCATAGCGGATCGAGACCAGCTCGCCGTCGAGGTCCTTGTGATCGACCTCGATATCGGAGATCGCGGTCGCGCAGCGCGGGCACCAGTTGATGATGCGTTCGGCCCGGTAGATGAGGCCGTCGTCGTAGAGGCGTTTGAAGATCGTCTGGACAGCGCGCGAGAGCCCCTCATCCATGGTGAACCGCTCGCGGTCCCAGTCGACGCCGTCGCCGAGGCGACGCATCTGATCGGAGATGGCACCACCGGACTCGGCTTTCCACTGCCAGACACGCTGCTCGAACGCTTCGCGGCCGAGATCGTGGCGGGAGAGGCCCTCTTTGGCGAGTTCGCGTTCGACCACGTTCTGTGTGGCGATGCCGGCGTGGTCCATACCGGGTTGCCACAGGGTCTCGAAGCCTTGCATGCGTTTGCGGCGGGTGATCGCGTCGATCTGGGTGTGCTCGTAGGCATGGCCCATGTGCAGGCGGCCAGTGACGTTAGGGGGCGGGATGACGACGGTGTAGGCGGGTTTGTCGCTGGTCTCGTCGGCTTTGAAGTAGCCGTTGGCTACCCACCGTACGTACAGCTCACCCTCTAGTTCTACCGGTACGAAAGTCGTCGGCAGGGTTGTGGGGTCGGCGCTGTCGGGGCGGTGGGTATCGGTCACAGTCGCCCAGCATATTGCCTGCCCATCGGCGGTCTCTCCGCTGCCGGTGGGAGGTGGGGTCGCGTTCGTGTCGGTCATGGGATACCCAGAACGTCGACAGGACTGCCGAGGGTGGCTTTGCGCTCTCGAACCAGCGTCAGCGCTTGGTCGAGGTCGGCAGCGGCCATGTGCAGCAGGTCGGTTAGCCGGTCGGGTTTGCTCGCGCAGACGAATGCCGCTACTTCGGTGGCAGGGCGATCCTCGCCGAGGACCGCATGGAAGTAGTCGAGGTTCTTCTCGACCACGAGGCGCACTGATTTCAGTTCATCGACCTGGGCGGCGGACAGACGGGCGAAACGGCTATGGACGCGGTACCCGTGGAACGGGCGCGGTATGCAGCTGATCTCGTTCGTTTCGCCGCGCCGGTGGCGGGCGGCGAGGAGGCTGATCGCGAACGCCCAGTCCTGCCATTTGCGGACTTCCCGGTCATATCCGCCCGCGGCGAGGGCATCGGCGCGGCGGTAGACGATCGACATCGGTGCGTGGTGTTTGCGGACCAGCAGCTCTTCGCGGCAGGGATAGGCCGAGATCGTTAGCCCGTTGAAAGCGCCGAACATCTGCGAGTAGGTGTGGATGAACGCCAGGTGCGGTGAGGAAGCCAGGAGCTGGACCGCTTGTTCGGGGTAGCTGCCGTTTACGAGGAGGGCTGGATCGGTGGACAGCCGGTCGTCGGAGTCCAGTGGCAGGACGTAGGGGTAGCGGGCAATGCCGAGGCCGACGTTGCGGGCGGCTTGGGCGCCACCGTTAGCGCCTTGCCGCACGACGCGGACATCGGGGAACTCGAGGCAAGCGTCGATGCTTGTCAGCGTTTCGGGGTCGTCGCTGCCATCATCGACCACGATGATCTCAAGCGGATTTGACATCGGTTGTCGCACAACAGAGTCGACCGACTCCAGAACGAACTGCCCGCTGTTATAGCAAGGCACGATTACCGTGAGGCCGAGCAAGTCTTTTCTCATCGGCGGGGATCGTGGTCGGTGTTGCGGTGCGCGTGGACAGTGATCCTGTTGGCTTCGAAGTAGTTGTGCGGCGAGTCGGTATTGCGCTCGCGGTGTCGGGTCAAGCTCATGTGGCACTCCCATCCGGTATAGAGGCGTTCGATCGTGGTGCGAAAGGTGTCAGCGGTGTAGGCGGCTTCGTCCTCGATCAACACTCGACGTCCTTGCCGGTCGGTGCGGATGATGTCGGTGAACACCTCGAGGAAATGTCCTGTGCCGATCGGGGCACGCTGGATGCAGCGGGTCAGGGTCTCGCGGACTTGATCCTGGCGCAGGTAGTGCAGGACATCTTTGGCGACGACCACGCCGAATTGCCTTTCGACGGAGAAGTTTTCGATTCTTCGTTGAACCACCTCGATCCGGTCGGCAGAGTCCGCGAGCCCCGCTAGTCGTGAACGCAGGATCTGAGCCGGGACCTGGTCGACGGCCACGACTTCGAAGCCGGCTCGGGCCAAGGCAACGGTGTAGGTGCCTTTGCCGTATCCGAGGTCGAGGGCGGTTCGAGGAGCCTGGACGTCGACAGCGTTCAGGAATTCGGCGAACCTGTCGGAAACCGGTGCCGACAGCCGCTCCGCGGTCGGCGCTTCACCGGCCAGGGCCGCGAGATAGAAGGCGGTGACGTCTTTTTGAGAACGTGCTAGGTACATGCGTGGGCTCCTAGAATCCGTCGACTTCCACGATTTGGCCGGGGATGCGCAGCGATAGGGCGAGAGCTTCGGTGACTCGCATCGGCAGGTAGTGGTCCTGCAGTCGGCTACGGGTTTCGCTGCCGCGCAACCAGTTCTGCATCAGGGCGCGGTTGCTATCGCTGTGGAAGAGGCCGTCGAAAGTCTCACGCGAGACGTACTCATCGTCGGTGAGCAACGAGGCATTGGCGCGGGTGAGGATCTCCGCGACCGCGCCTATCTTGTCGGCATCGGGCCCGCGAGGGACGTCGTAGCAGTGGACGTGAACCGAATACAGCGTCGACAGTTGCGCTTCCAGGTCGACGCTGCTGGTCCGGCCGTTCTTGTTGTACACCCCGTCCGGAAATGCCCGCCAGCTCCGAATCGACGGTGTCGTCTGCTCGAAAGACAGAGTGCCCAGGGTGATCGTGGTATCGCTTTCGGCGTCGATCAGCCGGAACGTGGAGGTGATGTCGGTTTCGCCGTACCGGCGCGGTTCACGTGCCAGCGCAGCGCATTTCGAGTGTCCGCCGAGCATCTTCGTTGCCCGGGCCGACACTCGCTGGTCTTGGTCCGCAGGAAAAGCGCCGAAGGAGCACACTTGCAATCGCAGCGGCCGGCCCCGGAACAGCAGCTTGTTTAGCGCGAGCACCTGGACCGCGAGGTCGACGTAGTGGTAGCTGCCGTGCATCAACATTCCGTACCCATGACGGTAAGGGTGGTCGTCACGGGTCACGAATTCATGTGACAGATTCCAGACTCCGCCTGCGGCCCGCAGATGGAATGAGGTCAGTGGCGCCTTCCACGCGAGCATCCGATCGCGCAGCGGCTGGATGAGTCGATCGTTGTAGATGCTGTGGTAGCGGCTCAAGGTCATCACCGAGTGCCGCGCCGTCCTTCCTGAGGCGTCGGCGATCAGCTCGGCCATGGTGGTAGAGATCAGTGCGGGTTCGAACGCTCCGTCGATCATCGGAGCCAGAACCGGTTTCTCTACCAGCGAGTTGATTCCTTCGGCCACGCACCGGCGCAGATATTGCTCGTGCGAGCCAACCTCGGTGGCGATATAGGCCAGCATCGGCAGGCCAGGCAGCCGCAGGAAACGCAGCGCTGTCTGGGCTGTTTCCAGAGCCAGGGCCGGGTCACCTCGATCGGACTGGACGAAGAACTTCGTGCGCGGCTGCGGGTCCGCACCGACAAGCCGCGCTTCGACGACCTCTCGCTCGGATTCGAGGTCTATCAGCGACCAGGAATCGAGGTGACCCTCAGCGATCGCGTCCCGGATGACGGGCATGTACTTGTTGCGAACGATCTCGTCGTAGCCGATAACGACCAGTTGGTGGATGGTCATCGAGTCCTCCGTTGTCATGTGCCGGATCGCGGTGTCTGCCGCGGCGCGAGCGGTTGAGATGCTGGACGCGGCTTCGTTATATGGAGCTGCGCCAGCGAAAAGTGTTGTACTGCAAGTCATTACGAGATATCTAGTTGCTGCTATTCAGAGGGCGAGTTGCTGATGGCGGCGTACGCGCACGGGTTTCAGGCAGCGGGGTGCTGAATCCGTAGGGAAGGCCGAGCGAGAATTCGTGTGGTCTCACTGGGCCGTGCCAAGGTCAGGGGGTTGTCGAAAGGCACGCGGTGCCTTGGTCAGGGCTGTAGGAACAGCCGCTCGTTGGGAAGGCGGCGCATTCCGGCGCAGTGACCGGGGTAGACGGTGACCGTGCCGGGGCGGCTGGTGGCCACATCGCAGACGAACACCAGTGCAGCGGTCAAGCACGCCGCAAAATGCATTCGCACACCGGCTAATTCGACAGAAAAATGCGAATGTCGGGTTCGTCGGGGCATGGTGAGTGGCTGCCGGTTTTCATCGTCGAGTCTGCCTCAAGATCGATAACGCGCATTCGATCACCACGGCCCCCGACGGGCGGAACGCACTGATAGCCGGAGACACCCACGTGCGGATCATCAGCGGGTCAGGTACCGGGGACGGCAAGGCGATATCGCCATCGCGGATTACCACCACCCGCGCCTTCCACAATCGCGCCACCTCGTCGGGGTCGCCGATCGGCTGGATATCGGCCCTTGCTAGGAAGGTCCACATGTTGGCGCGCGGGTGCCCGATGATCGACAAAGGCGCGATACCGCGCACGTCGAGGTTGGTTTTGACCTGCTGGGCCAAATCGATCGGCATCATCACCGCCCCGACGAACCCGGCCCGCATCGTGATTCGCCCCGTTGCCGGGTCGACGACGGTCGGTAGCGAGCACATGCCCCGGTAGAACTCGCATCGTGTCCGGGGTGTCTCGGCAAAGGCCGCGGTGGGGTTGGTCTGGGTCATCGCAACCAACCGGCTTGTTTCATCGCATCGAACGCCTTGACGAGGTCGGCGCGCGACGGCGTGAGGTCGCCCTCGGCCAGGGCTGTTGGTCTGGGTCGGACACAATCGCTGGCGCGCTGGTTCAGTTCTGCCGGGGGCAGTGGCACAGAACAGGCCAAACCTTCGTTTTCGAGGCCGGACAAGGCACCGAGCAGCGCCACATATCGACTATCTCCGGGTCGGCCGGGCGTGCCGGGCGCCGGGCGGGCTACTGCCCGCGCCGATTCACCGACGGAGACTTCCTCAGCCGCCGAGACGTGGTGGCGCGCCGCTCCTGCACCTTCTGGCCGGCTTTGAAGGGCGCGGATGTCGGGAGTGATCAGGCCACCGGGTTCAGGGGCGTCGAGCACTTGTCGCTCGACATCGGTTAGGTTCGCCGTGCTCATCATTCCCCCTGGTAGGTACAGCGGCGACGTCGCATGTCGTAGCAGTCGTTGTCGCGAGCGTTTGCGTGAAACCCCGGTGTTCGGGGTAGTGCACGTCCAAGCATCCGCCGCTGAAAGCTGAAGGAAGAGGGCAAGTTATAGGGCAAAAAGGACCGCCACTCACGACGGGGCAGCCGACTACACTCGGGCACGTCCCGTAGTCGTACGGAGGTGGCGTGTCACCTAACATCCAGCTACAGCAACGTCGAGAAGGGACGCCGTCGCGGGTCGTCCCGAATACGACGATGAGCCGCGCTGAACTCGCCGACGCGATCAACGAACACGTGTGGCGAACGACTGGCGTACGACGAGATCTCGACGCGCACGCGATCGCCAGGTACGAACGCGGAGTTGTGCGGTGGCCGAGTGCTGACTATCGCCGCGCCATGAACCATGTTCTCGGGGCGTCAGATTCGGAACTCGGCTTTGTTCGGTCTCGCCGGCGCCAACCCGCCGAGGAGCGACCGGACCGCGCTCTCGCGGTGAATCTGTTCAGTCCGTTCGGCCCGTCGACCGGGGCAATCGGTTTCCTACCAGGATCCGATTTCTCCGGACCGCGATCCGGCCGGGTAGGCAATGCCGAGATCGACGCTGTCCGCGCGGCGACACAGACTGCCGCATCGACCGAAAACCTACACGGTGGAGGCTCCTCGGCGATCGTGGCCGCAAACCAAGCGCTGATGAGGTTCGCACCGATGGTGCATAGTTCGGTCAGCGCCAGTCGGCGCCGCTCGTTGTTCGAGGCGGTCGGCAATCTCAGCAGTGTCGTGGGGTACACCGCTTTTGACGCTGGTGAGTTCATAGATGCCGACCGATACTTCCAATTCGCGCTGTGGTGCGCGGACTCCGCGGGATCGTGGGATCTTCGCGCTAGTGCTCTCGCCGATATGGCGCGGCGATCGGCGTTCGTCGGGGATCCGGACAGCGCTCTCTCCCTTATCGAACTCGCCCAGGTCCGGTCGGACCGCCTGGCCTTCACCGTGCGTGCGATGCTGAATGCCATGCGCGCGCAGTATCTGGCCGCTTCGGGACGTACCCATGAGGTCGTTGCGGAGGTCGCCCGCGCAGATGAGTTATTCGAGGCCCGCGCACCAGCCACTGACCCGCCGTGGATGTGTTTTTACGACACAGCCGAACACCTTGGAAGTACCGGAAAGGCGCTCGCTTTGGCCGCCGAGGCACTCAACTCGATCGACGTCGCCGCACCTCGGCTGCGCTACGCCATCGACATGCAAGGCTCCGAATATCCCCGATCGCGAACGTTCTCACAGATTCGGTTAGCAGCGTTGACGATGAAGGTCGGAGACCCCCGCGACGCGGCCGCGATCGGAATCGAAGCAGTGGTTCGTAGTCGCGCATTGAAATCGGCACGTATCGCGACCGAGCTTCGTGGGCTGGCAGCGGTCGCGAGCACACACCGCCGCATCACCGAGGTCGGTGAGCTACGCGCCCTCATCGTCACAGCGACACCGCGCGAGTCAGCTTCATGAGCAGCCCCGAGCCTAACGAGGCGAGCTCGCTGTCCATTCTCGAAAAAGCGGCGGCTATCAGCGGCATCGATCCGACCCGTGCGGAACTTGTCCGGGCGGGGTCCAACACGATTTATCGCGTGGGCGACATCATCGGACGGGTCGGCAAGACCGGAACAGCTGATGCGGCCGAACGAGAACTGCGAATCTCACAGTGGCTCAATGCTTCTGGGATACCAACGGTTTACGTTGCCGACGTCGCTAATCCCTTAGCCGTGGTAGATGATCGTCCGATCACCTGGTGGCAGCGGATTCCGGACCACCGCGCGGCGACAACTACCGAACTCGCGATCACGCTTCGCCAACTTCACGCCCTCGCGCCGCCGACAACGTTTGTGCTCCCGGAGCACGAACCATTCGCCGGTCTTCGCCAAGCAATCACGTCGACAGGCCACCTCGCCGCTGAGGACCGTGCTTGGCTTCTCGACCACCACGACGGGCTGTGCAAACAGTATTCCCAGCTCGAGCCTCCTGCTCGGAAAACTGTCATTCACGGCGACGCGTGGCAGGGCAACCTCGTCGTTCCGGATGGAGGCAGGCCGATACTTGTTGATCTGGACCGCGTCTCACTGGGCCGACCGGGGTGGGATCTCATTCAGATTGCAGCTGACCACACCGATTTCGATCGTCTATCGGAGGCCGACTACCTAGCATTCGTCGACACCTATGGCGCTGACGTCACCACGGATTCGGTATTTCGTCTGCTTGCCGACATGCAGGAACTCCGCTGGACCGTCTTCGCGCTGTCGAGGTCAGAAGCCAGCGAGGGCGCAGAGGATGAGGTGTGCCATCGTCTTGCTTGCTTGCGGGGCGAAATTGACCGACCTTGGCGCTGGAACGCGCTCTAGCGAACTCGTTCGCGCGGCCATGGATATGCCGACCACTATGCGACGAGTGGCGACGGCGCGTTGAGACCGCACATGACTCATGGCCCTCGCCGCGGCGGTCACGTCATGGCTGCCCGTACGTTGGACCGGGGTTTGGGTCAGTTGGGAATGGCAGCACCGCAACGAATTTGATCACCTGGTCGGGCGTTCAGCACCTCGGTGCTGCGTCCGGCCGGTGATCCGTAAACTCGTTTACACGCACGTCAACGGGGAAAGGTTGAGCAGCCGGTCATGACATCGAACGGCCCGTTCCCTCGACTGCTGCCGGACTCGACATCGGATCGGAAGCCATCGCGCGAAACGACTGGAGCGCCTTCTCCGAAATCGACGTCCTACGTGATCACTGGACTGTGAAACAGTGGGCACCGGGGCGCACGGGCTACTACTGGTACCTGACTTTCGATGACGCCGGTCTGATCGAATTCGCTGCCGAATGCCAGCAGGCCCTGGCGATCGGCGGGTTCGATCCAGTTCCACTGGATGCCCTGCACATCACCATGATGGGGATCGGCTCCACGGACGATGTTGCCGAGGGGCAGATTGATGGACTGATCTCCGTTGCGCGTGAATATCTTTCGGATGTGAAGCCGTTCGATCTAACGGTAGGGCCGCTGAGCGGCTCACGTAGTGCGATCAGATTCTCCGTCGCACCGTGGGACCCGCTCCTCGATCTGCATCAGCTGCTGTCGACCTGTACCGGGGAAGCGTTACGGAGCGTCGCGAGCGCTTCGCGTGTTGCACGATTCCGGCCGCATCTGGGTATCGCCTACAACAACATTGACCGTACTGCAGTTGAGGTTTTCGACGCTGTCGCAGAGCTGCGCGGGGCCGAGCGCGTGAACGCGCGGGTGAACCAAGTCGAATTGGTCGTCCTAAGACGAGAAGACCACACCTACCGTTGGGATACCCGCGCGGTCCTTGATCTCGGCGGTTAGCGGCGCAACATTGCGGCCAGTTGGCCGATCGCTACATCGAAGCGGTGTCGGGCAGCTTTCGGGGCCAGGCCTCGCTGGGAACAGTGCGGCACGCCTTCCGGGAATACGTACAGGTCCGGGCGGTGGATGGCGGCGCGGCGCCAGCCGTCTTCGGCTGCTCTGCCCAGGCACAGCACGATTTCCAGGTCGGGGCACTGGGCGATGAATTCGCGGGTCCATCGGGTGCCTCGGTCGCGTTCGGAGGCCAGGGACGCTCCGTTTTCGCGGCCGGTGGGGAATGGGCAGACGTTCCAGTTGACGACTGAGTGCCAGTCGATGCCGTGGGCGGCGTAGGCCTCGCGGCAGTTTCTTGCCGTCGCGTCGTTGTTGTCGGGGCTGATCAGGCCGGAACCTCCGTTGCGCGCGGCCTCGGCCTTAGTGGACGGATTATCGAGCAGGACGAGTGCTCGTGCCTTGATTCCACCTAGATCGGGGTCGACGTACGGCACGTGGCCGTGCGGGATTCCCTCGGCGTCGGCGATCTTGTCGGCTAGGTCGTTCAGTGGTCGCACGTGGGGTGCGCGGATGCGGGAGTGCTTGTCCGCCAAGACATCAGGGTAGGCATTGCGTCCGTAGACCGTCATATGGGGAGTGTGACAGGGGCCGCCGACATGTTCGGATCATTGGCCGAATGAGCGTCGGAGGTTTGCGTTGATCAGGGTGTTGATGCGGTGGCGGAGGTGGCCGACTGTTGAGGTGTCGAGGTCTGGGGAGGTGACGTAGAGGGTCCAGCGGAGGTGAGTGCCGCCGTGGTTGTCGGATGGGAGGTCGAGATGTAGTTGGGCGGTAGGGTGTTTGGGCCACAGAGTTGTCCAGATGACGCGGTTGGGGTAGGTGCTTTCGAGGACCTCGGGCCGTTGTTCGTCTGTCAGCAAGATGAGCCAGGGTCGGGTGGGGTCGCGATCGGGGTTGGTGAGGGCGGCGAAGACTGCGTGAGGTGGGGCGGGTTGGCTTCGCCGACGGCTGCCGATGGCGTGCATAGGCAGAGGGTAGTTGGCGGCGGCTCAGCCGGCGGTCAGGTCGATGCCGAGTTCGGTTCGGCCGCACTGGGTTGCTTGGTTGGCGAGGAGTGTGCGGAGGGGTTGGGGGATTTCCTCGCGGGCTTCGGAGATCGATTGCCAGATCGCCGGGTCCTGCGTCGTGACGGTGGCGACGAAGAGTTCCAGGTTGTCGGATTCGTTGAGGAGAGTCAGGGAGCGGAGTCGGGATGAGACGTCCTGGCGGAGGGCGATTTGTATCAGGGTTGTGGTGCAGTCGGCGGTGGGGGCAGCTTCGAGCGCTTCTCGGAAACTGTTGTCGGTGAGGGTGTTTATGGCGGTGGCGAGGGTGTCGTGCGTGGTGGTGGGGAGGTCGTTGAGGAGGGGGAGGGCTTCGGGCCAGAGGTTGTGGGTGGCGGTGGCTTCGATGGCGGCGGTGAGGTAGGCGGGGCGGTGCATTACCGGGAGGGAAGCCAGGCGTTTGCGGTCCGGGGCAGAGAGGGCGAGGGCTACTGGCAGGAGGGTGGGCCAATGACTTTCGGCGTGGGCTTGCTCTATGAGGGTGGTGAGGGAGTCGTCGGGTTCGGTGGCTACTCGGGCGGCGACGGTGTGGAGTTGGGTGGGGGAGAGGTGGGTGGCTAGGGGGAGTAGGGAGAGCCAGAGGTTTTGGGTTAGGGCTAGGTCGGCGATTTTGGTGAGGAGGGTGGGGTTTTGCATGGCTGGGCGTTGGGCCAGGCGTTGTAGGGGTTGTGGGGACATGCCTGCTGCTACGGGGAGGAGGGTGTCCCAGGCGTCTACGTCTTCTACTGCGGCGAGTAGGCCGTCGATGACTTCGTCGTCCTGGGCGGCTACGACGTTGGCGAGTTTGGAGCGTTCGGTCGGGCCGAGGAGGGCTAGCAAGGTGATTGCTTTGGGCCATTCGTCCGCGTCGTGGGTTGCGCGGATGACACCGGGGACGCGGTCGGTGACGATGGTGAGGAGGCGGTCGGCGGCTGAGGTTTCCTCGAGGTAGTAGCCGACCTGGAGGATGTCGAGGTCGGAGGCGTGGGGGAGGGCTGCGCGCAGGACCGAGTCGGGGACCGAGCCTGCGAGGTTGCCCATTGTCAGATAGTCGCCGCGGCTGATCAATTCGCTTGCGACGGCTGCTGCCATCGGGCCGGGGACTCGGGCGATCAGTTCGACTGCTCGGCGGGGGTCGAGGGTGAGGGTGCCGTCGGCTAGGAAACTGGGGGAGAGGGCGCTGGCGATGGCTACGGCGCGGGCTGGGTCGACGGAGCCGGCGAGCGCGGCGGCGAGAACGGGGCCGAAGGCGGCTTCGGTGATCTTGGCGGCGATGGGGGCGGGGACCAGTTTGGCGGCGGCGCCTACTCGTTGCATGCGGCGGGCTTCGCGGCGGGCGGTGAGATCGGTGATCTGGTCGCGGAATTCGCGGAGGGCCGTGGGTGGGAGGGTGGCGAGGAAGGCCAGTTCGGCGGGGTCGCGGTCGAGGACGCGGGCCAGTTTGGCTAGTTCGACGGTGGTGTGGTGGGTCGCGGTCACAGTCCGAGCACCTTCTTCACGGCGGGGCGGGCCAGGCGGGGGATGAGGCGCATGCCGGAGTCGAGGGCGTCGTCGAGGGCGGACTTGCGGTGGTCGAGGGCGGCTCGGACGTAGTTGTCGAGGAGTGCCAGCTCGTCGAGGGTGAGGGTGGCGAAGTCGGGTGGTGGTGGGGCGCCGAGTGTTGCGGTGAGTTGGCGTAGGGCGTCCGACACGGACCGTCTCCTTCGATGTGATGTCCGGTAGTTCGTACTGCCGGTACGGGCAACGATAGTGCCGTTACGTGGTGCCGGTGATGATCGTTCTCACCGATCTGTGGCCGAGTGACGCGGAGCCGGATACCGGTGAATTCGTCAGCAGGGTGCGCGAATTGGTGTGGGGCATGCTCGATGCGTTTCTGCGCGGGCGGGGAGTCGCGGCGGATCCAGGGGTGCCGATCTTTGTCAGTCTTGCGGCGTTGAACCCGGATGTGGGCGAACTCTGAGGCATCGGCGAGGTGGCTTGCGGCATCAACTGAAATGGATCGACCACGACCTGGGTTGAACTGCCGGGTGGACCCGCCGCAGGTGCGGTTTGGCGGCGAAACGTCCGGCGAACTTCGAGTCGCCGGACGAGTCATCCTGTCAGTCGCGCGGTGGGTGGGGGAGTGCGAATGTCGCGAGCGCCTCCTCGATTCGCGCGACGCGATCCGGTGGCATGCGGTGGCGGACGTCGTGTGTCGGTCGGGACAGGCGGTTTACCAATTCACCGACGGTGTGGACGTAGCGGCGGTTCAGCGCGGGCAGGTTCAGGTGGACACGGCTGTCGGTGAAACAGACTCCGGTTCGCACGATCGCGGCCTCACCTGCACGCTGCAGTTGCTTCATCAGCAGCATGATCTTGAAATACGCCAGCTCCAGCACATTTCCGTGGTCTATTCGCCGACCGTTCGCCGCGGTCTGAATCCAATGGTCGGTCTCGACGTCGACCGAGCCGGACCAGGCTTTCAGCTCGATCATGTGCAGGCCGCTCGGGGTGGTCAGCAACAGATCGATCTCGAAAGGCTTCGCGCCGGTTGCCGGGAACTCGAAGTTGGACCAGGCACGCCACGGACTCGCGGACGGTAAGCGTTCGAGGATGGCGGCGAGTCCGCGGCGTTCGTGGATGTATTCCGATTCTGTGATCGGAGTCCAGGCCATCGTCGCCGGCTTGTTGATGGGTGACGGGCGGTGTCTCGGCATGGCGGCGGGGTTGGGCCGCGGTGGGGATGTCACCGGGCACTCAGCCCAACCGGCGGATGTCGCCGCGGACTCGGTAGAAGCCGCCTCGGGCGGATTCGGAGACGGCGTCGACGACGTAGCGGGCGCCGGCGTGGCGGATGTCGCGGGGGAATTGGACGTTCCAGGCGGGGTCGTAGCCGGGGGAGATGACGTGGACGCGGAGGGAGTCGCCGTGTTGGAGGCATTCGACGATGACGCCGGTGCCGACGTCGGTGGTGAGTTCGAGGGTGGTGCTGGGGGCTACGGCGGAGAATTCGGGGGCCTTCACCGAGCGGGTGGTGGGGAGGACGCCTTGGTCGGCGTCGCGGATGGCGGATTCGCTGACGTCGAGGCAGGCCAGGGCGCCGGAGGTGGTGACCAGGTAGAGCTTTTCGTCGTGGTACTGCATGGAGTAGGCGGAGCCGCAGCCGGTGGCGAGTTTCCACAGGCGGGTGCCGGTGGCGTCGAAGCAGTAGACCGAGGAGTGGGAGTCGCCGGCGAAGACGTAGCGGCCGTCGGGGGAGGCGGCGCAGGAGAAGACGGCGGCGTCGCACTGGTAGGTGCGGGTGGCGCTGCCCTGCTTGGTGATTTCCTCGACCTGGTTGTGGGAGGTGCCCGCGTAGACGGTGTCGGATTCCTGCCAGCCGAACAGGACCGCGCCGCGGGTGGACGAATTCCACTGGGAGCGACCGGTTTCCAGGTGGTACTTGGTGACGCCGGCGCTGTGGCCGTGGTAGACGCCGGTGGGGTCGACGCGGACCATCCAGCCGGAGTTGCCCTTGCTGCGCGCGGACCAGAGGGATTCCTCTTCGTGGTCGATGACGGTCAGGCCGCCCGCGGAGTCGGAGGCGGCGAGGATGCCGTCGTGGATGTCGAGCCAGTAGACGTCGTCGGCGGAGACGTCGTAGGCGGCGCGGGGGACCTTGCCGGACAGGTCGTAGACGCGGCCGTCGTCGCAGCCCGCGTAGATCCAGAAGTCGTCGGCGACGATGCATTTGACGGCGTCGGGCAGTCGGTAGCTGTTGGTGACGACGCCGGCGGGGGAGAGGGTGAAGACCTCGCCGTCCTCGTTGCCGACCCAGCAGCGCTGCTCGTCGACGAAGATGCCGAAGGCGGCGGCGCCGGAGTCGAAACGCCACAGGACGGGGGCCGACTTGGCGGTGGAGCGCTGGCTGGTGATGCTGCGGCGGGTGACGGTGCGGCGTTCGCGCGCGCCCATGACGGCGGGGGCGTAGCCCTTGCGCACCTTTTCGCCGATCTTCTTCTGCGCGGCCGACTTCGCCTTGTCCTCGGTGGCGAAGGAGCTGGCTTTGGACTGACCCTGCTCGCCGATGCGGCCGTAGCGGATATTGACGTTCGTTCCGGTGACGACTACCTCGTAGAACTTGTGCGAGGAGCCCGCGTCGTCGGACAGTTCGAGATAGGTGGTTTCGGCGGTCATGCGTCCTCGCTGAGCTCGTGGAGATCGAATGCACGAAAAGTAGCAAGGGGCACCGACATTGGTGGGGCGCTCGTCAGCGGTGGGGAATTCGGCCGCCTGAGGTTAGGCGAATGTGGTCCGACCGCACTGGCCGCCTGCGCGGTGAACAAGCTGTTAGGGCGCGTCGGCAGCTCGACCCCGACTGCGTACAAGCTGCTCGGATAGCGCGGCGATGGCCGATGGGTTCGAGCGAGTCGACGGAACTTTGTTATGTCGACGGATCGAACCAGTGATGTAGGCGACAGCTGAAGCGTCAGGCGGCGCGACAGGCCGTCTTGATAACGACACGCGGCGAAAGGATTGCGGGATCGCGTCGGGTGATAGATGCTGGTCCGACTGTGTAGTGTGCGTCTGGACGTGACATTTCCGCGACCGTTTCGTAATCTTACAGTGACCTGTTCTCGACAATGACTGGTGATCTACATCGTGACTGCTTCGCATCGCAAACCGTCGGCTCCCAAGAGCCGCATGCCGCTGGCCGTATGCAGTCTCGCGGCAACCATTCCCGGCATGTTGATGATGGTGATGCGGCCGGGCGCGGGGGAGGTCGAGGCAGTGGCTTCGGTCGAACCGCTGTCGACTTCGGCCATCGAGGCCGACCCGATCGCCGCCGCGCCGATGCACGATGCACCGCAACCCGGGCCGATTGTCAGGGCTGATGACGAGCTGGCCGCCTTGTCGGCGCTCAAGGTCAAGGTCCTGTGCGGGACGGAGTTCAACGGGACGCTGCCGCATGTGGCGCAGGTCGGCAATCTGCTGCAGAAGATGTTCGGGGTCGCCGATATCGGTGGTGCGCACGGTCGCTACGACGGTGACCACGGCGCGGGGCAGGCGCTCGACGTCATGACATCGAACGCCGCGTTGGGTAATACGATCGCCGATTTCGTCCTGGCCAACAAGGCGCGCTTCGGTGTCACCTATGTGATCTGGCAGCAGCGCTACAACGACGGTAACGGCTGGTCCTACATGGAGGATCGCGGCAGCCCGACGCAGAACCACTATGACCACGTGCACATTTCCTTCAAGTCGTCGGGCGCGGCCAACATCGCCTGCTGATCTCGGCTCGCGGTCGGCTTGATCGGCGCTCCTGTGAGCGCATCGCCGTCCAACTGGCTGAATTAGAACGTGTTCTAGCAATACCGCCCATTCGTGCGGACCATCCTCATACGGTGTGAGGGGTTCGAATCTACGAAGGAGTGTGCGGACATGGGACGGTTGGCCGGCAAGGTCGCGGTGATCAGTGGTGGGGCTCGGGGGATGGGGGCGGCGCATGCTCGGCGGTTTGTCGCCGAGGGGGCGTCGGTGGTGATCGGGGACGTTCTCGATGACGAAGGCGCCACGGTGGCAAAGGAACTCGGGGACGCGGTGGTGTACCGGCATCTCGATGTTCGTGAGCCGGAGCAGTGGGCGGGGGCTGTGGCGGCGGCGGTCGAGGAGTTCGGCGGGCTGCATGTGCTGGTGAACAACGCGGGGATCGTCAATGGGAATCTGTTGGTGGACTTCGCGTTGGACGAGTGGCAGCGGATTATCGATATCAATCTGACCGGGACTTTTCTCGGGATGCAGGCGGCCGTTCCGGCGATGAAAGCTGCTGGTGGCGGGTCGATTGTGAACATCTCCTCGGTGGAGGGGATGCGGGGTAGTCCGGGTCTGCACGGATACACGGCGACGAAATTCGCGGTGCGTGGGCTCACCAAGTCGGCGGCACTCGAGCTCGCGCCGCAGGGGATTCGGGTGAATTCGGTGCATCCGGGACTGATTTCCACGCCGATGACCGAGGGAATTCCCGCGGATTTCCTGCAGATTCCGCTCGCGCGGGCGGCCGAGCCGGATGAGGTGTCGGCGCTGGTGGCGTATCTGGCGTCCGACGAGTCCTCGTATTCGACCGGCGCGGAGTTCGTGGTGGACGGTGGTCTTACCGTCGGTGTACCGCACAAAAGCTTCTGACCTGGCATGTAGTGCGTTTTGGGCGATCGACTCAACCGAACGGGTGATCTCGGCGCGCGAAAGCGAGGAAGATGGGGAGTATGGCCCCCAACAGTGCGAAATATCTGATCAGCAACGGCACCGACGACCGGGTGTCGCTTTTCGATGACGGGCGCGTGAAGGTTTGGTCGACCACCCACCTGTGGACCGAAGAAGGTCGCGAGCGGCACAATGCCCTCGGCGAGACTGTGCTGCTCGGTATCGGGCGCACACTCGGTGAGCCCGGTCCCGTGGATCGGCGTCAGCAGTGCGATGCGGAGTTCGAGCTCGACCCGGAGAAAGGTCACACGGTGGCTGCCACCGTCGGCGCGGACAACGGGACGTTCGTGCAGTTCTTCCATGACGGCAAGATCGCTGTCGGCAACGACGGGCGCGATGTGGCGACGGTGTTCAACGCCGGCCGGGAAACGACGTCGGCTCGCGGCACGACCGGTGTCGGCGGGTCGGTGATGGTCACCTTCGGTGGCAGTTACCGACCGAGGACCAAGCGCGAGAGCGACTTTCAGGTGGAATTGAGCGAGGCCACGGCCCCGCGGCCCAACCGGCTGTACAAGGACGAGTTCCTTGTGAAGTAGCTCCGGCGATCCGGGGCGACCGACAGGGTCGCCCCGGCTCCGGTTCGTCAGCCGTAGTAGCAGACGTAGTGCAGGGTGTCGACGACCTCGATGTCGAACGAGCTGTCGCCGGGGACCTTGAACGACTCGCCCGCACGGTAGGTGACGGCCTCGGTCGTACCGGCCAACGTCACGTTGGCCTCACCGGCGACCACCTCCATGATCTCCGGAGCGTTGGTGCCGAAGGTGAGCGACGACGGCTGGATCACGCCGACCGACACCGAGGTGCCATCGGGCAACTCGAGGCTGTAGCTGACGCACTTGCCGTCGAAGTAGACGTTGGCCTTCTTATTGACGGAGACGTTCTCGAACTTCGACATGGGTCCTTCCGAGGGGGTGAGGGGACCCTTAGTCTAAGTCAGCTGCCGAAGCGGGCCAGGACCGAGCTGGCTTCCTGGGAGGCGGTGCCTTCCTTGGCGAGGTGGGCCATGGCTTCGGGGATCTCGCGGCCGTGGTGGGTCATCGCTTGGGCGTAGAGGCGGCCTGCTCGGTAGGAGGAGCGGACCAGGGGGCCTGCCATGACGCCGGCGAAGCCGAGTTCCTCGGCGACGCGGGAATGCTCGACGAATTCCTCCGGCTTCACCCAGCGGTCGACCGGGTGGTGGCGCGGGCTGGGGCGCAGGTACTGGGTGATGGTGAGGATGTCGCAGCCCGCTTCGTGGAGGTCGCGCATCGCCTCGGTGACCTCGTCGGGAGTTTCGCCCATGCCGAGGATGAGGTTGGACTTGGTGACCAGGCCCGCCTCGCGGGCGGCGGTGAGCACGGCGAGGGAGCGCTCGTAGCGGAAGGCGGGGCGGATGCGCTTGAAGATGCGCGGCACCGTTTCCAGGTTGTGCGCGAGGACCTCGGGGCGCGAGGAGAAGACCTCGGCGAGCTGGGCCGGGTCGGCGTTGAAGTCGGGGATGAGCAGTTCGACGCCGGTGGCGGGGTTGCTCGCCTTGATGGCGCGCACGGTTTCGGCGTAGAGCCAGGCGCCGCCGTCGTCGAGGTCGTCGCGGGCGACGCCGGTGATGGTGGAGTAGCGCAGCCCCATCGACTGGACGCTCTCGGCGACGCGGCGGGGCTCGTCGCGGTCGAGGGCGGCGGGCTTGCCGGTGTCGATCTGGCAGAAATCGCAGCGGCGGGTGCACTGCTCACCGCCGATGAGGAAGGTGGCCTCGCGGTCTTCCCAGCATTCGAAGATGTTGGGGCAGCCCGCTTCTTCGCAGACCGTGTGCAGGCCCTCGGACTTCACCAGGCTCTTGAGCTCGGTGTATTCGGGGCCCATGGTGGCGCGGGTGCGAATCCACTTGGGTTTGCGCTCGATCGGGGTCTCCGCGTTGCGCGCTTCGATGCGCAGCAGCTTGCGTCCGGCGGGGGCAGAGGCGTCTACGGAACTCACCGCACCGACTCTACGCTCGGGGCCTGCGCGTTCGCCGGTGTGGTGGTGCGATCAATGTCATGCGGCGAGACGGGAATTTCGCCGTCGAGCGCGGCAACAATCGCGGCGGCGACGAGAGGCTTGAGTTCGGCGACGGTGACTTCGCGGCCGAGTTCGCGGGTCAGGGTGGTGACGCCGGCGTCCTTGATGCCGCAGGGCACTATCGCCTGGAAGCCGTCGAGGGCGGAATTGCAGTTCAGGGAGATGCCGTGCAGGGCGACGCCGCGCTGCACGCGCACCCCGATCGCGGCGATCTTGCGCTCGGCGAGCAGTTCGGTGGCGGGCAGCCACACACCGGAGCGGCCTTCGATCCGGCCGCACGTGATGCCGAACCCGGACACGACCCGGATCAGGGCCTCTTCCAGGCGCCGGACGTAGTGGACGACATCGACTGGCTCGGCGAGGCGGATGATCGGGTAGCCGACCAGCTGGCCGGGACCGTGCCAGGTGATCTTGCCGCCGCGGTCTACCTGCACCACCGGGCTGCCGTCGATCGGCAGATCCTCGGCCTCGGTGCGGCGACCCGCGGTGTAGACCGACGGGTGCTCGAGCACGAACAGCCGGTCGGCGCCTTCGCCCGCTGCGCGCTGATCGGCGGTCTGCCGTTGCAGCTCCCAGGCGGCGTGATAGTCGATGAGTCCGAGATCCTCGACCACGACCGGGGTCGAATCGAATCGAGCGGACGCGGTGGGGCGCGTGTCGTTCACAGCTTTGACGTTACGCCCCGGGGTGCCGGTCGGTCAGCCCGGCCACTCAGGGCCGACGGGCCGCGTGGAGCACTTGTTCGGGGCTGCCGGTCGCGCGCACTCGCGATGGTCGAGCGACCGAGCTGGTTCATGGTTCGACGGGGAAGTTTCGCTGCATCAGGGTCAGGTCCATCCAGCGGCCGAATTTGTGGCCTACCTCGGGGAGCTCACCGACAGTGTGGAAGCCGAAGCGTTCGTGCAGGACGATCGACGCGCTGTTGCCGGACTCGATGGCGGCGATCATGGCGTGGACGCGGCCGGAATCTGTTGCGCGCGCGATCAATTCGGTGAGCAGGGTGGTGGCTACGCCGCGGCGCTGGAAGTGGTTGTCCACGTAGACGGAGTTCTCGACGGTGAAGCGGTAGCCGGATTTGGGGCGCCACTGGCCGTAGGAGGCGTAGCCGGCGACCTCGCCGTCGATCTCGGCGACGAGGATCGGCATGGCGGCGGCGGTGCGGGTGGCGAACCAGGCGAGGCGGTCGTCGAGGTCGACTTCGTCGGTGTCCCAGATCGCGGTCGACTCGGCGATGTTGGTGTTGTGGATGGCCAGCACGGCGGGGAGGTCGGCCTTGTCGGCGTCGCGGATCAGCATGATGGGCTCACTGTCTGCCGACGGCGGCGGACAGGGCGGCGCCGAGGGTCGGGTGCTGGTAGGTGTACCCGGCCTCCTCCAGCACCGCGGGGATGGCGCGTGGGCCGTGCAGGATCGAGTCGGCCAGCTCGCCGACCAGGGCTTGCACGGCGAAACCGGGGACGATGAACGGGGTCGGCCGGTGCAGCGCGCGGCCGAGGGCCCGATTGAACTCGGCGTTGGTGACGGGGGCGGGGCCCGTGGCGTTGATGGGGCCGGAGATCTCGGGGTGGGTGAGCGCGAAGACGATGGCGCCGACCTCGTCGTCGAGGGAGATCCACGGGAAGTACTGGCGGCCGCTGCCGAGTCGTCCGCCCAGGCCGACGAAGTACAGCGGTTGCAGCTTGCTGAGCAGGCCGCCGTTGCGGGCGAGCACCACGGCGCTGCGGATCAGCACGGTGCGCACACCCGCTTCGGCTGCCGGTTCGGTGGCGGCTTCCCAGTCCCGGCACAGCAGGGCCAGGAAATCTGTTCCGGCGGGTGAGGTCTCGTCGACGACGGCGTCACCGGTCTCGCCGCCGTAGTAGTGCGCGCCGCTGGCGTTGATCAGCGTCGGCACGCCGGCGGCGGCGACCGCGGTGGCCAGCACGTCGGTGGGGGTGATGCGGCTGTCACGGAGTAACTGCTTGTACGTGCCGTTCCAGCGGCGATCACCGATGCCGACGCCGCACAGGTTCACGACCGCGTCGGCCCCGCGCAACGCCCGCTCGTCGAGCTGGGCGCGCGCGGGATCCCACGTGTATTCGTCCGGTGCGGCCGCAGTGCGGCGCACCAAACGGGAGACCTGGTGCCCGTCGCGGCGTAGTGCCGCGACGAGCGCCGTCCCGATCAGGCCGGAGGAACCGGCGATGACCACCTTCATCGAATTCCTCGGCTACAGGCCGAGATCGGCCTCGAACGCTGAGTCTTCCAAGCGGTGCTTGATGGTGGAGACGAACCGGCCCGCGTCGGCACCGTCGATGAGACGGTGATCGTAGGTGAGCGGCAGGTACACCATCGAGCGCACGCCGATGGACTCGCCACCGGCCTCGTCGGTCACCACCACCGGGCGCTTCACGATCGCGCCGGTGCCGAGCATGCCCGCCTGCGGCGGCAGCAGGATCGGGGTGTCGAAGAGCGCGCCCTCACTACCGATATTGGTGATGGTGAAGGTGCCACCCGACAACTCGTCGGGCTTGAGCCCACCGGTGCGCGCGCGGTTGGCGATGTCGGCGATCGCGCGGGCCAGACCGGCCAGCGACAGGTCACTGGCGTTGTGGATGACCGGCGAGAGCAGACCCTGTTCGGTGTCGACCGCGATCCCCAGATGCACCGACGCGTGGTAGGTGATCTCCTTGGTGTCCTGGTTGTAGGACGCGTTCACGTTCGGGTGCACACCGAGCGCCTCGACGACGGCCTTCGCGAAGAACGGCAGGTACGTCAGGTTCACGCCCTCCCGTGCCTTGAACGACGCCTTCGCGAGCTGACGCAGATGCGCGATCTTGGTGACGTCGGCCTCGTGGACCTGGGTCAGCTGCGCGGTGGTCTGCAGCGATTCGAGCGTCTTGGTCGCGGTGATCTGACGGATCCGGCTCGCCTTCTGCGTGGTGCCGACGAGGGCGGCCAGCTTCGGGGCGGCGGACTGCTTGGCCGCAGGCGCAGGCGCGGGTGCGGCCGGAGCCGGTGCCTCGGCGGGCGCCTTCTTGGCCTCGGCGGCGGCGAGCACATCCTGCTTGCGGATGCGGCCGCCGACACCGGAACCGGTGATGCTCGACAGGTCGACGTTGTTCTCGTCGGCCAGCTTGCGGACCAGCGGGGTCACGTACGGGGTGCTGCCGTTGGCCGAAGCCGGGGCAGGAGCGGACGCGGGCTTGGCAGCCGGAGCGGGCTTGGGAGCCGGAGCCGGAGCCGGCTTCGGCGCGGGCGCCGCGGCGGCAGGCTCGGGAGCCGGTGCCGGTTCGGGCTCGGGAGCCGGTTCGGGCTCGGGAGCGGGAGTGGGCTCGGGTGCAGGAGCGGCGGCCGCGGGCTGGCCGCTACCGATCACACCCAACTGACCGCCCACATCGACGACGTCGTCCTCCTGCGCCGTGATCTCGAGCAGCGTGCCCGCGACCGGCGAAGGGATCTCGGTGTCGACCTTGTCGGTGGACACCTCGAGCAGCGGTTCGTCGACGGCGACGGTGTCGCCCACGGCCTTGAGCCAGCGGGTAACGGTGCCCTCGGTGACCGACTCGCCCAGTTCGGGCATCTTCACCGGCGTTCCGGATCCGGCGGACGCGGCAGGCGCGGCAGCCGGGGCCGGAGCCTCGGCGGCGGGGGCCTGCGCGGCGGGCTCGGGCTCGGGTTCGGGGGCCGGCTCGGGGGCGGCGGGCGCGGAAGCGGGCGCAGGAGCGGTGGCGGGGGTTTCGCCGGCATCGCTGATCACGCCGAGTTCACCGCCGACCTCGACGATGTCGTCTTCCTGGGCGACGATCTTGGAGAGCACGCCCGCGGTCGGCGAAGGGATCTCGGTGTCGACCTTGTCGGTGGAGACTTCGAGCAGCGGTTCGTCGACCTCGACCGTGTCTCCTTCCTGCTTCAGCCACCTGGTCACCGTGCCCTCGGTGACGCTCTCACCAAGGGCTGGCATCTGGACGGAGAAGGCCATGTCCTCTGACTCCTCTGAGTGTGTACCCGGCGGACATCCGTCGCGGGTCGCGGCTTTCGTCCACCCCGCCGGTCTCGGCGGAGCACCCGGGAAACGTTGGTTCTTGTTCCGGCAACCATCCTTGCACTCGTCCGTCGCGGGTGTAGCGCAGGGCGGCGATCCGGGCGAAGCTGGCACCATGGAATGTACGGCGGTGAGCAGAATTCCGCCGGAATGTAGGAGGTCGAGCGGGATGGGTTTGCTGGATCGTTTCCGTGGTGGGCGCGGTGCGAGCAGGTCAGGCGCTCGCGAGCGCGCGTCGGAGGTGAGCGCCCTGGCGGACTGGGCGCGCACGCGGCGGGGCGTCGAAGCCTTCGTCGAACCGAAAACCACTGTGACCGATGTCACAGCAGTGTTGGTGGCCGCGGATGGTGAATGGACCCGCCGCATCGTCGGCGAAAAGGGCGCGCGCCGGTTGGCCGGTGCGTTGAAGATTCCGGTCTACGACGTCAACCGCACCGGCTATCCGCAGCGCATGCGCGACTTCGATGCCCGCCGCCGCATCGAGGAGCGGCGGGCTCGCGAAGCCGAGCTGGAGGAGTGACTACTCCGCGCCGATCTCCTCGATCACGGTGATGAGCGTGCGCACCGGGACACCGGTGCCGCCCTTGCCGATGTAGCCGAACGGGCCGCCGGTGTTGTAGGCCGGACCCGCGACGTCGAGGTGGGCCCACTGCACGCCCTCGGGCACGAAGTCCTTGAGGAACAGCGCGGCCGAGAGCATGCCGCCCCAGCGGTGCGGCGCGACATTGGCCAGATCGGCGACCTTGGAGTTGAGGTCGGCGCGCAGCTCGGCCGGAAGGGGCATGGCCCAGCCGTTCTCGCCGACCGAACGCGAGATCGCGGCGACGCGGTCGCGGAATTCGTCGGTGCCCATCACGCCGGGAGTGCGGGTGCCGAGCGCGACCATCTGCGCGCCGGTGAGGGTGGCGACGTCGATCAGGTAGTCGGGCTCGTCCTCGACCGCGCGCACGATGGCGTCGGCCAGGATGAGACGGCCTTCGGCGTCGGTGTTGATGACCTCGACGGTGGTGCCGCCGTACTGGGTGAGCACATCGCCGGGGCGCTGCGCGGTAGCCGACGGCATGTTCTCGGCCATCGGGACGGTCGCGGTGACGGTGACCGGCAGGCCGAGGCGCCCGGCCAGCAGCACGGTCGCGACGACGGCCGCGGCGCCCGCCATGTCGGAGGTCATGTTCTCCATGTTGGCGGCGGGCTTGATCGAGATGCCGCCGGTGTCGAAGGTGATGCCCTTGCCGACGAGCGCGACCTTCTTCGGGCCGCCCGCGTAGGTGATGCGCACCAGCCGCGGCGGCCGCGAGGAACCCTGGCCGACGCCGATGATCCCGCCGTAACCGGCTGCGGCGAGGGCGTTCTCGTCGAGCACCTCGACCTCGAGGCCCGCCGCTTCGGCGAGTACCCGGGCCCGGTCGGCGAACTCGGCGGGGTACAGCGCGCTCGGCGGGGTGTTCACGAAATCGCGCGCGGTGGCGATGGCCTCGGCGACCAGCTGGGCGCGCAGCAGCTCGAGAGTGCCGAATTCCGGTTCGGGAACCAGCAACTCGACGCGGACCACCGGCCGCTCGTCCGGCTTGGGCGCGCTCTTGGATTTGAAGGTGGAGAAGGTGTAGGCGCCGAGGTAGAAACCTTCGGCCGCGGCGCCGAGATCGACACCGGACAGGGTGGTGGCGACGAGTTCGGTGCCACTGAGCGCGCGCCCGGCCACGCCGGCGCTACGGCGCACCTGTTCGGCGTCGACCTTGTCGGCCGCGCCGAGTCCCACGGCGAGCACACTGGTGACGTCGGCCAGGGCGGACGGCGCGGGCACCCGGGTGAGTTCCTCCGGCTTGCCCTTGGCGCCGACCGCGCCGAGTGCGTCGAGCAGTTCCGCGCGGACCTCGGCGGTGAGTACGTCGCCGAACAGGTCGGCGGGGACGATGGCGGGGCCGTTCTCCGACGACGTCAACCCGATCACCAGCACGTCGGTGTCGGGGGCGATGGTTTCGGTGCGCGCCAATTCTGGTCCGAGTGAACGATCTGCGACTGCGGTCATTGCCCCAGGTTATTCGGTCGCTATCGGTGCTCGCATCACGAGTCCGGGTGCGCGGGTGTGCGGTGCGTTTGTCCGGCCGTCACAGAAATACTGGGATTTACTGGACAATACTGGTAGCTGTGGATACGCTCCGACTCGTGACGGACTCGGCCGAAGAGCTGGAGGTGCGCATCTCCGGTTTGCGGGCCGAGGTGCGGCGGGCCGCTGCCGGTGGGGATCGGGCCGGGGCTCGGCAATTGCGCGCGGAATTGCGCCGGGCCGAATCGGCGTGGGACGCCGCGGTTCTCGGGTCGATTCCGGACGAGCCGTCGGAGGCGCCGGGGGTGCCGGTGCGGGAACACGTGCATCGCGCGTTGACCTTGCTGTCGGTGCCGTCCTCGCCGAAATTGGTGCTCGCTACCCATGACGCGTTCTTTTCCGGCGAGCTGCTGCCCGCCCGGCTGACCAGTCTGCGGCGCGACGAGGAACGTTCCTTCCGGTCGGCGCCGTACGCGCGCCCGTACTACCTGTGCGCGGCGCTCACCACCGATCTGCTCGCCCCCGCCCGTGGGTTGATGGCGGTGAGTTCGTGGCCGCTGGAACGGCGGATGGTCGGTCCGTTGAGTCCACGGGTGGGGCTGCTGGTGTCGGCTATCCGCTTGGCGGAACACCTTTCGGCGCAGCCTGCGGGGGAAACGTCGGGATTGCGCGTACTGTGGCGGCTCGCCGTATCGATTCCTGGCATCTCCAGTGCCCCGGATTCGCTCGACCCGGCGAAGGTGATCGAGGCCGCACGGCGTGAGCTCGCGGTGCACGAGGACGAGGACGCACGGCAACGGTCCGCGGCCGCGCGACGGGCGGCGGATCAGCTGGCGGATCCGGCCGCACAACTATTCGGTGTTCGGCTCGGCGTAGCCGATCGGCGACGAATCGAGGTGGAATGAACACTCTCGCAGCACAGTTGGACCAGTTGCGCGGTGAAGCCCCCGCGACCAGGCACAATGCCCGCACCATCGCCGCGCTGACGGCCAACCCCGGATGTGCCCGCCGCGCCCTGCTCGACGCGGCCGCGGTGGACAAGACCGTGATCGCCCAATCGCTGGGATTCCCACCACAATTCGGTCAGTCCCAGTTCGCCATCACGCGCGGTAATGCTTTCGAGGCGATGGTCAAGGCGAACGGTTGCGCGGAACTGCTCGCGTTGTTGCGCGACAAACTGGGTTTCACGATTCCCGAAGTCGCCTACCACGACCTGAATTCGGTGGGGGAGAACACCGGCAACGCGGTGCGCTATCAACGCACGAGGCAATTGTTGAAGAGCACGATCGCGACGGGTGACGGCACCCTGTTCGATCACCCCATGCTGCGGCTCGATATCGCGGGCGCCACCGCCTATCTCGAACCCGATGTTGTGGCCGTGCAGTTGGACGGCAAGTTCCATGTGGTGGAGGTCAAGGCCTTCCCCGTGATCGACGGGCAGGCCGATCCGGCACAGGTGGCGGCGGCCGCGCGTCAGTCCGCGGTGTATGTGATCGCCCTGCGCGAGTTGATGGCCGAGATCGGCGAGTCGCCGGAGATCGTGTCGCACAATGTGATTCTGGTGTGCGCGAAAGACTTCTCGAATCGTCCTACCGCCGAACTCGTCGATCTGCGTAAGCAGCTCGCGGTGGTCTCGCGTCAATTGACCAGGCTCACCGCGATTCCCGATCTGCTCGACCTGTTGCCGCCGGAGGCCACGTTCGCGCCGGGGGAGAACCTCGAGAAGACGATCGCCGCCATTCCGGCTCGCTACGCGCCCGAGTGCATGTCGAGTTGTGAGCTCGCGTTCGCCTGCCGCGACGAGGCGCGCACCTGCGGTTCGGTGGACGCGCTCGGTCGTGGGGTGTGCGATGTGGTCGGTGGCATCGACAACATCCACACCGTTCTCGGCCTGGCCGACGGCACGCTGGAACCCGGCCCCGAGCACGCCGACATCACCGCCATGCTGCGGACCGCGCATCGGTTGCGGTGGGAGATCGCCGGATGAGCGTGCTGGCGGCCCTGGCCAAGGCCGAGGCCGTGCGGGCGGGCCGCGCGCAGGCGACCGCGGCGGTGCGCCACATCCATCTCGCCGAGCGACCACTGGTCGCGGTGCCGTTGCGGCTGGCGGGGGAGGCGGCGGCGCCGGTGGCGATCATGATCGGCACCTCGCCGGGGGACCAGAACGTGTTGACGGTGCCGCAGCCCCGCGACCGGGTGCTGCGATTGCGGTTCATCGAGCAGTTGGCCGATGTGGTGCTGCCCTATCTGTCGACCTTTCTCGTCGAGACCGAGGAACTCACCAGCAAGGCGGGCGAGACCTACACCCGGTGTCTGGACGCACCGCAGATGTGGACGCCCAACCCCGGCGGCGTGAATTTTCTGAAGCTGCTGGGACGGTCGGTGCGGTTTCACCGGGTCGACGGGGACAATCCGGTGCCCGCGTCGATTCCGCTGCTCGGGCGGTGGCTCACCTGGTTCGGTGATCGGGCCGAACATCCCGGTTCGGCGGTGTTGCCCGCGATGACGGCGGCGCTGTCGTCGCACTGGGCGTCGGGCCAGTCCACTCTCGAAGACGGCAATCTCGCGGCGCTGCTCGGGTGGATCGATCCGCCTGCGGGGCTCAGTGGTGCGGAAGCCGCTGCCCTGGCGGAAGATCCGCTGCTGTCGCCGCCCGCGGGCCCGGCCACCGATCCCGGATTCGACAACGAAGAACTCGCACCGTTGATCGCCGCCTACAACGCCGCACTCGACGAGTCGGCCAGAGCTGTCGCGGCCGAACGGCTCGAGCGTTCCCTGCGCGGACAGCTCGAACCCACCTGGCGGCTGATGTGGCGCTCGATCGAGCTGCTGAGCGCACTGCCGGAAGGCGCCAGCGTCGAGAATCGGTGGACCGATGATCGCGGTGCGTTCTCCCGCTTCGCCGCCGATATCGAGGAGGGTGTTCCGCAGGCCCGCCGCGATTCCGCCGTTCCCGCGGTGCGCAGGCTGCTGGAGCGTGAACGGGCCTCGGAAGCGCTGCAGGCCCAGTGTGCCTTCGACGATCCGTTGCGCATGCTCGAACATCGGGTGAGCGGCGCGGCTTTCCGCGGCACCGTCGTGCACAGTGAACCGGATCGTCTCGACCGTTCGGGGTCGCGTCCGAAACTGCGCCCGCACATTCATATTCGCACCACCGATCCGTTCATCGCGGTGGTCGGCGAGGAACTGACGTGCGTCGAACGGCCGAAGCAGACCGGGCTGGTTGTCGACATCGACGGTGACAGCATGGTTCTCGAACTGTCCGGTGGGATGGGGCGCAAACTTGTCGCCGAACCGGGAAGCGTGCCGGAGGAGGGCGAGGACCTCGGTTTCGCTCGCTTCAAACCCACGCCGTTCAACGGGATGCTGAATCTGCCCGCGCGCGAGGAGACTCCGTGGACCCACGGTGGTCCGCCACCGGAATGGACGCCGCCCACCGACGATGAAGGGGAGGAAATCCAGTGACCACGCCGGACGAGGCCGTCGCGGGAATTCTCACCGATCTGCGCGACGAGAGCCATCGCGCGATCGTGGTCGACTCCCCGCCGGGAGCGGGCAAATCCACGCTGGTGGTGCGCGCGGCCCGCCAGCTCGCCGAGGACGGCGATCAGCGGATGATCGTCGCCCAGACCAACGAACAGGTCGACGACCTCATCGACCGCTTGGCCGTCGCCGACCCCGCGCTGCGGATCGGACGGCTCTCCAGCGCCGCCTACGTGGTGAGCGACCGGGTCGACCGGCACGGCAATGTCCGGGTCGCCAAGCAGCCGGGCGATCTCGAGGACCGCACCATCGTCATCGGCACCGCGGCCAAGTGGGCCACCATCACCGAGGGCAGCTGGTCGCACGCGATCATCGACGAGGCGTACCAGATGCGCTCGGACATGCTGTTGCGCATCGCGAATCGCTTCGATCGCGGGCTGTTCGTGGGCGACCCGGGACAGCTCGATCCGTTCGCGACCGTCGAGACCGCACGCTGGGCGGGGCTCACCTGGGATCCGACGATGAGCGCCGTGAGCGTGATGCTGGCCAACAACGACAACATCCCCACCCACCGGCTGCCGGTGTCATGGCGACTGCCCGCTACCGCGGCGCCGGTGGTGTCGAAGGCGTTCTACCCCTTCACCGAATTCCAGTCGGGCACCGGATTCGGCGACCGGCGCATGGATTTCACGACCCGCGGCATGGGCGGCCCGATCGACGCGGTGCTGGAGGAGGCGGCCGAATCGGGCTGGGGCTGGTACGAATTGCCCGCCCGGCACACCCTGCGCACCGACCGTGAAGCCGTGGCCGCGATCGCCGCGATCGCGGCCCGGTTGATCGAACGCGGCGCGAACGCCCACTCCGAATCCGGCAGTCACCCCGTGACCACCGAACGGGTCGCGATCGGCACCGCGCACCGCGACCAGGCCGATGCCATCCGCACTGCCTTGCGTGGCACCTGCGCCGAACCCGTCACCGTCGATACGGCCAACCGCCTCCAGGGTCGTGAATACGACGTCACCCTTGTGCTGCACCCACTCTCGGGCCGGCGTGACGCCAGCGCCTTCCATCTGGAGGCGGGCAGGCTCTGCGTGCTGGCCTCCCGGCACCGCCACGCCTGCATCCTCGTCGGCCGCGCGGGAATCCCTGAACTCCTCGACGCCCACCCCTCCGCCGACCCGGTTCATCTCGGGGTCCCGGTGAAATTTCCTGACGGTTGGGAGGCGAATCAGGCGGTGTTGAGCCACCTGTCGAGCCACCGCGTCCGTGCGGCGGCGGCGCACTAGCGACGTGGCGGGACGGATGTGCTTCTCCAATGAGTGGAGGGGAATTGTGTCGAAAGCTACAGGTTTGCCTGATACATCGTATGTTTCGACATCCGGCTAGATCACGCGCACGGTCGGGTAGTCGGTTAGTCTCACGGCGAGACACGCGTGGCGGTGGCCCACCAACGGCACCAGCTCGTAGCGGCGCGCCGGGGGCCTTCCGGGAGTGGAAAGATTTCAGATTTGAATATCAGACGTACCGGAGTTCGTGGCCGGGTCAGTGTGCGTATCCGATTGCTGTCGATGGTGCTCATCTCCAGCGTGATGCTGTTGGTGGTCGGTGGTGGCGGCGCCGTCTATCTGGTGAATTCGGCCAGGGATTCCACCGAATGGGCCGAATTGGCGAGCAGTACCACCGCCCCCGCGATCCTCATGGTGTCGGCATTCCAGGAAGAACGCAGACTCTCGCTGTTGCGGCTGGCCGGTGACATGTCGTCGGCTCCCGCGTTGGTCACCGCCAAACAACGCTCCGATGAGGCGCTCGCCGCGGTGATCGCCAAAGGCGACGCCGCTCGCGCGCTGAACCCTGACGGTTCCCGCGAGGATATCGAGGGCTACAACAAACTCTTCGCCATGGTGCCGGTGGTGCGCAACGGCGTGGAAGCCCTGCGGATTCCGGCCGAGGAAGTGTTCGCGTTGTACACCGGGGTGATCAGTACGATCATCGCCGCCTCGATGCTGGCCGCCCGGGTCGCCCCGGAGGCGAAGGTCGGCATCGAACTGGGCTACGCCGTCGACCAGCTGCGGGCGGCCGAGGCGCTGTCGCAGGCCGACACTCTCGGTTCTGTCGCGTTGACCACGGGGACGATGAGCAGTGCCGAGGTGGTCGATTTCGGCCGTCGGGTCGGCGAATTCCGTGGTGAGGCCGCCTATTCCGCCTCGGTGCTGAAAGGCCGCCGACTGGCGCAACTGTCGGAGATCACCGCGAGTCCGCAGTGGCAGCAGGTAATCGCGATGCAGGACGCGCTGCTCCTTCGTGGACCGGTGTCCGCGAAGGACCCGGAGACGGAACTTCCCATCAGTCTGGCGCAATGGCAGGACGCGTCGAAGTTCGTCGGACTGGCTCTGCAGAAACTGTGGGAAGACCAGAGCGGGGACGCCCACGTGATCGCCAGGCAGCAGGGTGAACGCGACTCCGACACGGCGCTGCTCGGCGGTGCGCTGATCGCGTTGGCCGCGGTCGCAGCCTTCCTCGTCGCGTTGTTGATGGCGAATCGATTCATCGAACGGATGCACCGCCTGCGCCACGACACCCTCGAGCTCGCCGATGAGCGGCTGCCCGAGGTGATGCGCAAGGTCGAAGCCGGTGAGACTGTCGACACCTCGGCCGAGGGCTCGCGGCTGGACTTCGGCACCGATGAACTCGGCCAGGTCGCCGCGGCGTTCAACCGCGCCCACGTCGCCGCGATGTCGGCCGCTGTCGCCGAGGCGCAGACCAAGGCGGGAATCAGCACGGTCTTCCTCGATATCGCCCACCGCAGCCAGGTGGTGGTGCACCGCCAGCTCTCCCTGCTCGACCGTGCCGAGCGCGACGAGAACAACGCCGATCAGCTCGATCTGCTGTTCCAGCTCGATCATCTCGCCACCCGTGCCCGGCGCAACGCCGAGAACCTCATCATCCTCGGCGGTGAACAGCCGGGTCGTCGGTGGCGCAACCCGGTCCCGCTGATCGATCTGGTGCGCGGCGCGATCGCGGAAAGCCTGGACTACACCAGGATCGCGGCCAAGCAGATGCCGCAGGTGCGGATCTCCGCGCATGCCGTCGCCGACGTGATCCATCTGCTCGCCGAGCTGATGGACAACGCGACGGCCTTCTCCCCACCCGAGACCAAAGTCTCGGTGTCGGGGATCGTGGTCGGTCGCGGTGTCGCGGTGGAGATCGTCGATCAGGGTCTCGGCATGCCGGAAGCCGATCTGGCGCAACGCAACGCGATGCTGGCCGATCCGCCCGCCTTCAGTGTCGGCACGCTGGCCGGAACTTCGCGGCTGGGCTTGTTCGTCGTCGCCACGCTCGCGGGCAGGCACGGCATCTCGGTGCGGATGTCGGAATCGGTGTACGGCGGCGTGCGAGTGGTGGTGCTGATCCCGACGGCGCTGGCCGAAGCGAGCGATCCCGAGTCGGCGATCTCGGGTCAGTTCCCCGCCGTCTCGCCGAGACCATGAGCGACGAGCGCGAACACTGGTACGAGGACGAGGCGAGCCCGCTGGTTCGCCTCTACGCCGTCACCGGCGGGCGCGCGAAGGCGCAGCGCCTCGACCTCGAGCTCACCACCCTGCTCGTCGACGCGCGCTCGGGCGTGCGCTCACGCTTGCTCGCGCCCGAATACGACGCGATCGTCGAGTTGTGTCGCACCGCGCTGTCGGTCGCGGAGGTCTCCGCCCACCTGTGCCTGCCGCTGACCACGACGAAGATCCTCATCGGCGACCTGATCGACGAGGGCCGACTCCGCGCCAGAGCACCCCGCAACCAGCTGACCACCGCCCCGGACCTGGACGTCCTACGGGCGGTGCTCGCCGGGATCAAACGGTCCTAGGCTTTCGCCACCGACACCGGCCGCGCTGACAGTGTCGCGAGTTCGGTATCGAGATCGGTGGGCTCGGCCGATCGGCGCGGAATGGTCAGGGCGATACCCGCCGCCACGAGCGCTACCGCGGCGCCGATCAGCAGGCCGACATGGAAACCGGCCTCCGAAGGCACCGCGTGCCCGGCGAAGTCGGTCGTCATATTGGCCAGCACCACACCGACGACGGCGGCCGAGACCGACGTGCCGAGCGAGCGCATCAGCGTGTTGATGCTGTTGGCGGAGGCGGTTTCCGACAGCGGCACCGCGCCCATGATCAGGGCGGGCATGGCGCCGTAGGCCAGGCCGACACCGATATTGGTGATGCAGACCATCGTCATCAGGCCCCAGGTCGACCCCATCAACACGGCCGAGGAGCCATAGCCGAGGGCGATGATCAGCGCCCCGACCGCGAGGGTGACCTTGGGTCCGCGCGCGGCCGACAGTTTCGCGCCCGCCGGTGACAACGCCATCATCATCAGGCCGCCCGGCGCCATCCACAGACCCATACCGAGCATGGTTTGTCCCATGCCGTGGCCGGTGGCCGCGGGCAACTGCATCAACTGCGGCACGATCAGCGCCTGGCCGTACATGGCGAAGCCGACCAGCACGGATGCGGCATTGGTCAGCAGCACCTGCGGTCGCGCCGTGGTGCGCAGATCGACGAGCGGGTCGGAAGTCCGCGATTCCCACCACCCCCATGCGGCCAGCGTCACCACCGAGGCGGCGAACAGTCCGAGCGTCGTGGCGCTGGTCCAGCCCCACCCGGCGCCCTTCGACACCGGAAGGAGCAGGAATACCAGTCCCGCGCCGAGTCCCACCGCGCCGACGAAATCGAACCGGCCACCCGCGTCACCCCGCTTCGCCTCGGCCGGCACCAGGGTCGCGATGAGCACCACGATCAGGGCGCTCAGCGCCGCCGCGGCCCAGAACAGGACCCGCCAGCTCGCGTATTGCGCGACCGCGGCCGACACCGGCAGACCCAACGCGCCACCGACGCCGAGCGACGCGCTCATGAGCGCGATCGAGGATCCGAGCCGCTCGGCGGGCAGCACATCGCGCATCAGGCTGATGCCCAACGGAATCAAGCCGACCCCCATGCCCTGGATGCCGCGTCCGATCAACATCGGGACCAGCGAGGAGGACATGGCGGCCACCGCGGCGCCCACGATCAGGAATCCCCCGGAGACCAGCAGCATGCGGTGTTTTCCGTACAGGTCGCCGAGCTTGCCCGCGACCGGGGTGAACACCGCTCCGACGAGCAGCGTCACCGTGATCACCCAGGACGCGTTCGCCGCGCTCGTGTGGAGCAGTGCCGGGAGTTGCCCGATGATCGGCACCACCGCCGTCTGTGTAATCGCGGCGACGGTGCCGCCGAAGGCGAGCACGCCCACGACCACTCCGGGCCGGGCCGTCTTCTCCGAAATCCCCACGTACCGCTCCTGTCGACCAGCAAGTTATGTACAGAGCACAAGACATGCATGCTGCACTAGTTGTGTATAGTACACATTGCTGGGCGCGTGAACTCGATCGAGGAATCGTGATGTGGGTCGCAGTCGCGCTAGTGGTCGGCGGGCAGGGTCGCGAGCGGCCGTGGCCAGTACTCGCCGGACCGGCGTTCGATATCGATGTTGAATCGCCGCAGGTAGCCGACGAAGGCGGCGATATCCTCGGCGGGCCAGTCGGCGAGGATCGAATCGAGAGCGTCGACGATCAAGGCCCGTTCGGCGTTCAACCGGCGCTCGCCCTTGGAAGTGACCCGAAATTTCCGCGCCATCCCGCCCTCGGGATCCGGAATCCGCTCGAGCACTCCGGTGCGCATCATGGCGGCGGTCTGCCGATTGAGGGTCGAGGCGTCCAAACCCAGTGCGTCACTGAGCTGCCCGATGGACATCAGTCCACCCATCCGCAGCCGGCTGAGCAAGATATAGGCGCTGCGGTCCATGGCGTCGGGCCCTCGGCGTGATCGCAGACTGTGACGGCCGAGGAGCATGGTCTCGAACTCGACCAACTGGGTCGCCTTGTCCATCTCAGCCCTTCCGTGAACTCACCCCGCCGGCCCCGGCGGATTCACCACATATGTACCGACCACATTACGTGTCCACTACACATCGGAGCCTCGCATCACACGGATCCAGGCGCGTGATGCGATGTGATCGGCACGGTCGCCGCCGACGGCCCGAGGATCGTCGGCGGCGCAGGTCTCAGCTCAGCCGGGCCGCGAGCCGTTTCGCGTTCATGTAGCCGATCGCCTCGATGCTGACCATCGGGTTCACACCGGGTGCGGTGGGGAAGCTCGACCCGTCGGCCACCACGATGTTGGGCACATCCCAGGTGGCGCCGTCCGGATCGGTCGCCGAGAGCTCCGGCGTGCCGCCCATCCTGGCCGAGCCCATGATGTGCAGGGCGCCCATCGAACACTGGCCGGGTCCGTAGCCCGCTTTCTCGGCGGCGGCGCCGAACTCCGCCAGCGAGCCGCGCGTTCCCGGCTCGAACGAAACGCCCGCCTGATGTCCCGAGTAGATCTGTCGCGCGCCCGCGGCTTCGAGTACCGAGGCCGCGCCGACGATGCCGGTGTGCAGATGCTTGGCGTCGTAGGCGGAGAGTTTGTACTTCACCACCGGTTCGCCGCTGCTGTCGATCGACACGGTGCCGGGATCCCGGTCGCGGGTGATGACGCCGACCGAGCTGGTTCGCGCGAAATCGAGCAGGCGAGAGCGATATTCGGCCGCACCGCGCCAGCTCATGAACCCGGTCGCCAGGCCGGGGTGGTTGGGGCCGGTCTCGTAGATGACGCCGTACCCGTTGCCGTCGAGGTTCGCGTGGTGCCTGCTGATCCGGGCCTGGAGCGCGCCCTCCCACGGCCGGATCTCCTCCTCGAACAAACCGAACACCGCGGCGGCCGGATGCAGGCGCAGATGCTGACCGATGTTCTTGTTGCGCAGACCCGATCGTCGCAGCAGCGCCGGCGTCTGGATCGCGCCCGCGGCGACCACGACCGCCTTGGCGCGGACCGTGATCTCGACCCCGGAGGCGGTGACCGCCGACACCGATTCGGCCCGACCCGCTTTCACGGTGATCGCGCGGACGTCGGCGTCGACCACCAGGCGCGCGCCGTGCTCGGCCGCGTCGGCGAGCCAGGTCTTGGTCGCCGACTGCTTGGCGCCGACGCGGCAGCCGTAACCGCAACGTCCGCACTCGATCCCGGCGTCACAGGCATCGCTGACGTTGCGCGGCAGGGTATCCACATCCCAGCCGAGCGCACGCGCGCCGCGCTCGAGAATGCCGTCGCGCGCCGAGAGCGGTGATTTGGCGTCGGTGACGCTGATCCGCTTCTGCACGGCGGCCAGCGCGTCGCCGAACTCGTCGGAGGCGAACTGTGGGACGCCGGACTCGGCCCATTCGGCGCGCACCGAGTCGGGTGTCGGCAGCGAGGTGCTCCAGTTGACCACGGTGCCGCCGCCCAGACAGGAACCGGCGACGAGGGTGATCTGGCCTTCCGCCGATGCGGCGGGACCGGGTGAGTACAGGCTGGTCAGCGCGTCGAGTTCGCCGTTGCCGAAATCCTGGTCGTCGTAGTAGTTTCCGCGCTCGAGCACGATCACGTTCAGGCCCGATTCGGCCAGCACCGCCGCCGCGGCGCCACCACCGGCGCCGGAGCCGACCACGACGACATCGCAGTCGAGCGCGGTGGCTTCGGTGAACCGCAGTGGGGACAGCGGCGGCTTCGGGGCGCTCGCGAGGCGGCCCACCGGCGCCGGGTAACCGATCTCCTTCCACAGCGGGTTGCTCCCGGTGGGGCCGGGGCTCACGTTGTAGGCCAGCAGAGACGCTTGTTTGAGGGCCTGGAAGATCGCTCGGGCCGGGGCGAGGCCGGAATCGGCCAGGCGCAGCAGGGCGGCCTCGCGTCGCTCCTGCGAGAGTGTGGAGAACCGGCGCAGGCCACTGCCCGTGATCAGGCCGAACGCACGAGAATCCCAGAGCCCCAACAGCGTTGCCAGCTGCTTCTGCTCGGCTTCGCGGGGGTTGCGCCCCAGGATGCGGAAGATCGTGTCGACCGCGCCGATCTCGGTCGCGGCGGGCAATCCGGGCCCCCCGCCAGGGAGAAACGTATCGCAGATCATGCCCAGCGCGGCCCGCTGTTCGGCTGTCGGTTCCATGCGGAAACCACCCCTTTTCGTTCTGGGGTGAGTTGTATCACGGGACACGCGACCGCGCTGGGGGTCATCGGGTTTCGGGCTGGGCAGCGACTGCCCGGCCCGCCCGCCTCGATCAGTCGGCGGAACCCGCGGTGAACTGGATCGTTTTGAGCGAGGGCGTCGACAACTCGACATCGGCCCTGGTGATCGACTTCGCCGACGAGTCGTTGCGGTATGCGGTGAGCTGGTAGCGCCCCGGTAGCAGTCCGCGGAAGCTCACCTGGCCGGTGGCGCCGGTGGACATGTGCCGGTGGATATTGTCGCCGCACGCGTCGATGCCGGTGAGGACGATCCTTCCGCCCGCGATCGGGGTACGGGTCTTCGCGGTGATCAACACCGCGTCGATCTGGCCGGCCGCCGCCGGGGTCGCCGCGCGGACTCCCCGGTTGTTCTGACGTGCCTGCCGTACCTCCTCGCAGGGCGCCGCGTTCTGCGCGATGGTGTCGTCGGCACCGGGATGCGCCCCCGCGCTCCCCACCGCCGTCCCCATCAGAGCTGCTGCCGCCAATCCGATCGCCAAACACTGGGAAATGACAAACCGTGGCATTGCGCCGTATTCCTCCTGCTTCGCCTGACATGAAAGTGCACGTGGACATTGCTGAGGTAACGCTGGCCGGAACAATACTGACGGGAATTCCGTCGCTGAAACCGGTGTTCCATAGAGGCGGTTGTGGCCGATTCGTGCGACCGTAGAGCCCTATGAAGGAGGATGTGTGAGCGACACTCGTAAGGCGATTCTGGCCGGTGGATGCTTCTGGGGTATGCAGGATCTGATTCGTCGTCAGCCCGGCGTGCTGGCCACCAGGGTCGGCTACACCGGCGGAACCAACGACAATCCGACCTACCGCAACCATCCGGGCCACGCCGAGGCCGTGGAGATCGAATACGACCCGGCGCGGACCGACTACCGCGCGTTGCTCGAGTTCCTGTTCCAGATCCACGATCCGACCACCAAGGATCGGCAGGGCAACGATCTCGGTGACAGCTACCGTTCCGCGATCTTCTATCTCGACGACGAGCAGCGCCGTATCGCGCTCGACACCATCGCCGATGTGGACGCCTCCGGCCTGTGGCCGGGCAAGGTCGTCACCGAGGTGACCCCGGCGAGTGCGTTCTGGGACGCCGAGCCCGAGCATCAGGACTACCTGATTCGCTACCCCGATGGCTACACCTGCCATTTTCCTCGTCCCGGCTGGAAACTCCCGAAGCGGGAGAACACCGACAAGTAGCGTTTTCCATATGTCATGATCGGCTGTGTCGGCGTGACCGTGACGTCGGATCGGAGTACTCATATGAGCGGCATCGGCCGTCTCGAACGATGAGGGGAAGCGATTCGGATGACATATGGACAGCAGCAACCCGGTTACCCCCCGGCGGGACCGACGCTCAGTGTCGGTGACGCCATCGGGTACGGGTGGACGAAATTCAAGGACAACGCGCTCGTCTGGATCGGGATGGTGGTCGTCTCCTTCCTGATCCAGGCGGTGATCAGCTTCCTGTTCGGCCTCGGCAACAACACCGACACCGACTATGACGGCGGTGTCAGTTTCGGGTTCGGGCTCTGGCAGATCATCGGCACCATCGTGAGCACCGTGATCGGCTATCTGATCTCGGCGGCATTCGTGCGTGGCGCGCTGCACGAAACGGATGGGAACAAGCCCGGATTCGGGGCGTTCTTCCAGTTCACCAATGTGGGTGCGGTGATCGTGGCCGGCCTGCTGGTGGGTCTGGCGACCGGCATCGGCTTGCTGCTGTGCATTCTTCCCGGCCTGGTCATCGCGTTCTTCACCTGGTGGACAATGCAATTCGTGATCGACCGCGACCAGGACGGTGTCACCGCGATCAAGTCGAGCTTCGCGGCGATCTCGAGCAACGCGGGTCCGCTGCTGCTGCTGGCGCTGGCGCTGTTCGGTATCAACGTCGTCGGCGCGCTGCTCTGCGGCATCGGTCTGCTCGTCACCATCCCGTTGACGATCATCGCCTCGACCTATGCGTACCGGGTCGTCACCGGTGGGCCGGTCGCCGGCGCGGCGAAGGCTCCTGAGCCGGGCTACCCGCAGCAATACGGCGGGCCCGCCGGTGGATTCGGTGGGCAGCCGGGGTACGGCGGTCCCGAAGGCGGGCAGGGTTACGGCGGCCCCGGTTACGGCGGTCCCGAAGGTGGACAGGGGTACGGCGGTCCGGGTTACGGCGGACCCGCTGGTGGGCCCGGTTACGGTGGTCCGGGTGCGGGTGGGCCCGGCTACGGTGGTCCGGGCACTGGTGGGCCCGGCTACGGCGGCCCGGGCGCCGGTGGTCCGGGGTCCGGTGGTCCCGGTTACCCCGATGGTCCTGATCTGGGCAAGCCCGGTGACCAGGGCTGGGGGCCTGAAGGCAACCGCTGAGTAGGTGATCCCGAGGGGCATGCGATGTCGTTCATCGCACGCCCCTCGGGCTGTTCACTCGCAGCCGATGCCGTCCCCGTCACGATCGAGGCCGTAGTCGTCGGGTCCGATCACCGTGACGCGGCCGGTGTAGACGGGCCCGTTGCCGCTGCCGCCTTCGCAGTCGACATCACTGACGATGGGAAGGCACGGGGTGTACGAGCCGTGGCACTTCGAGGGCTGTGCGGCGGCCACGGTCGGTGTGGCGATCGCGAACGCGAAGGCCGCGATGGCGGCGGCAGCGAGGGTTGCGACGTATTTCATTGTGCTCCATTCAATTGTTCAGCGGCGCACAGTGTTTCACGGGCGGGTGATTTGTCGGAAGTTTGCTTGTCGGTACGTGTCAGTAGTATCGGGGGATCTCGAACAAGGGGGAGTGATGCGGGGGAGATGGCGGGCGTGGTCGTGGTGGGCGCGGGGTGCGGTGATCGCGCTCGTGGTGGTCGTCGGGGTGTCGTTGCCGGTGGCGGGGGTGGTCACGGCCTTGCTGGTGCACAACATCGGCGATCAGGCCGACCAGGCGCGGACCCGGGGTAAGGACGCGGTCTGGCTCGGGCATGCCTGGGTGGACGGGCGCAAGAGCGACGCCGATATCGACGGGCTCGCGAAGTTGCTGGCCGGTACCGGAGTTAGGGATCTGTATGTCCACACGGGTCCGTTGGAGCACGACGGGAGTCTGCGCGACGATCTGGCTCCGCGTGCGCGATGGTTCGTCGACGCGGTGCACGCGCGATTACCGGGAATTCGGGTGCAGTCGTGGCTCGGCGACATCGTGCAGCCCGAATTCGACGGACTGGATGTGGAATCGGCGGCCTCGCGGGCGCGAGTGGTGGCGTCGGCGCGGCGCGTACTCGACTACGGGTTCGACGGCGTGCACTACGACCTCGAACCCATTCGATCGGGATCGCCGGGATTTCTGGCGCTGCTCGACGCGACACATTCGGTGACGTCCGCGGCGCGGGTGCGGCTGTCGGTATCGGCGCCGGTGATCGATCCACTTCCGGGTCTGCATTCGCTGGGGTCGGCCGTGGCCGATCACGGAAAATGGTGGAGCCAAGACTATTTCGCCGAGGTGGCGCGTCGATCCGATCAGGTGGCGGTGATGTCCTACGACACGGCGATGCCGACGCGAGCGTTGTACAGCGGGTATGTGGCGCAGCAGACCGAGCTGGCCGCCGAGGTGACACCCGATGGCGTCGACCTGTTGATGGGCGCCCCCGCCTTCTGGGCCGACGACCGAGGACATCGCGGAGCCGCCGAGACCGTCGCCGCGGCGGTGCGGGGCATCCGGCTCGGTCTGACCCGGGCCGACGTGAGCCGGGCGAACTTCGGTGTGGCGATGTACGTGGATTTCGCCGCCACGCCGCAGGATTGGGCCGACTATCGAAGAGATTGGTGTCGGATGGCCGACTGAATCTCGGTCGACCACGGGTGATCCGGGTAGAGCAGGGTCACCCACGAGTTCAGGCGGGTGAGCCGGTGCTCCGGGAGCAGCCCGACGACGCGGTGGAAGTCGCTGTAGTCCTTGGGACGGTTGGCTTTCGCTTTGAACAGCAGCACGACCTCGGGAATCAGATACGGGATGCCGTTGGTGGTGGTGCGGATGAGTTCGGCGTACGGGAGGGTGATGGCGGGGTCGCGGCGGCAGATCCAGGTATCGCCGTCGTGCGGCTCGCGGAACACGTCGAGGTGGAAGGCGCCGGTGAAGGGATCGCGGAGCCAGGTCTGGTGGAGGTCGAGGCGGTTCTCGGCCAGGGGATAGGGCCACAACTCGCCGTCACCGACGATGTCCCACTCGTATTCGGGAAATTCGGCGGCGATATGGGGGAAATCCGCTCGGGGGACGGTGATTTCGATGTCGTCGTGGGCGCGGGAGATGCCGCCGGCGAACAGGTCGAGGGCCCAGCCGCCCGCGACGGCCCACCGCACGGGACAGGTCGCCAGGCGGGCGGCGACCACGCTCGGGGTCCACGGGTCCCAGCGGCGATCGGCTTCGGTTGCGGTGATCGGACGTCCACCGTCCGGCGAGCTCATCCATCCATCCTCGGTACCGGTGGCCCGGGGCGCAAGGTTGTTGTGGGCGATGGTGATCGAGACGAGACGGGTTTGTGAAGAAGTCAGCGTCGGCGGTCGGTGAGCCAGGCCAGAGGGCGGCGGTGGTGCGGTCGCGGGCGGTTCTCCCAGCGGGGGTTGTCCTCGTTGCGGCGGTAGACCGGGATCCGACCCGCGACGGAGAACCGGAAAGTGGTTGCGATGCCGACCACTTCGCCGTCGGCGGCCACGGCGACAGGAGTTCTCGAGGTGACGGTGAGTTCGTGCATCTGACGTTCGCCGTAGACGCGGCTGTGGCCGATGGCGGCGAGCATCAGGGCGATGACGGCGCGGGTGCGCGAGAAGCGGACGTCGGCGCGGAGCCAGCGGACATCGAGCAGGCCCTCGTCGAGGCGCGAACGGAAGGCGGGGACGGCGCCGTGCGGGTGGTAGGGGCCGTTGCCGATGAACAGGAACCACATGTCGTGCCAGCGGTCGTCGAGCCGGATGTGGATCGGCTCGGCACGGCGCAGGGTGACCACGAGAGCCGCGGCGAAGGCGGGCCACTTGCCCCAGCGGTCTTCCCACTTCTCGCGCAGGCGCACCAGCTCCGGGTAGGCGCCGATGCTCGCGGTGTTGATCAAGTGGTGGGTGTACGGGCCGTCGGGGGTGTCGAATCCGACTGCGGCGATGTCGACTTCGACGGCTTCACCGGTGCCGGTGGCGTCGGCCACCTCGCGCAGGTCGTAGACGCCGAGATCGCGGGCGAAGTGATTCAGGGTGCCCGCGGGGATGACGACCAGGGGCAGGTCGTTGCCGACCGCGACGGCGGCCGCCGCGGCGATCGTGCCGTCGCCGCCTGCCGCGCCGACCGCGAGGACCGTGGTGCGGTCGTCGGCGTCGGCCGCGCCGCCGACAGCGGCGTCGAGGGCTTCTTGCAGGAGCTCGACGGCGTCACGACCGGGTTCGGTGCGCACCAGCGTCGCGGCGGGCAAAATCTCGGCGATGTCGTCGGTGGGGTCGTAGCTGGAGTCGCCCGAGCGCGGATTAACCAGTAGCAGAAGGCCTTTGCCGTCGGCGAGGATCGGTGCGCCGTGCACGACGTGCGCGTCGGCCTCGTCGGATTCGCGGATCGGCCACCAGCGGCGGGTGGTCAGCGCGATAGCGGTGCCGACGCCCGCGCCGACCAGCACGTCGGACGGCCAGTGCGCGCCGGTGTGGATGCGGGAATAGGCGACGGCCGCGGCCACCGGCGCGATGGCGAGCGCGGCCCGCGGGCTCTCCAGGGCGACGGCGGTGGCGAAGGCGGCGGCATTGGCACTGTGGCCGGACGGGAAGGACGACGACGCGGGCGCGGCGACCAGCCTGCGGCCCAGCGGCATCAGTTCGGCCGGCGGCCGCCGTCGCGGGATCAGCGTCTTGAGCACGAGGTTCACGACGAAACTGCTGCCACCCAGCGCGATGACGCCGCGTAGCGCGGCGCGGCGCGGCGGACCCGGCTTCACCGCGAGCGCCGCCGCGACCGCGAGCCAGAGGCCGCCGGTGTTGGCCGATCGGGTCAACCGCAGCATGCCGCGATCGACTGCGGATTCCGGTATACGCGATACCGCGCGGCTCATCGTGTCGTCCATCCGGGCGACATGGCCGAACCGAGCTCGGGGCAAATCACTCACGGTATGAACCCTACAGCCGTTGGGCATCACGCTCTTTGGACTCGACCCGCGCCACCCCTGCACCCCTCGATGGCAGGCGCGGCGCGCCGTCGGTGAAGAACGCCGTACTTACTGCGCCGGAATCGAGGGCGGGTTGCAATCGGCGGTGGGCGGTATCCCCTGGAGCGACTGGATGAGGCAGCCGATATTGATCGAGGAGGAAGCCGAATCGGCGCTGCCGGTATCGGCCTGCGCGACGGGTGCGGCGACGAACAAGGAAGCGGCGACCAACACGGTGCCTGCGGTGATTGTGCGAACGATCATGACGTCGATCTTCGCACCGAAGCACGGAAATCGAACCCCGCGGAACGCCCCCCAATTGCAGGGGCATGGTGCCGGTTCGACCGGCCGCGCGCGACCGATAAACTTCGGCCCATGACCGACACCGCGCTGCTCGAGGGCCCCATCCACGCCGTACATGTCGAGCTCGGAGCCACCTTCGCGCCGTTCGGCGGGTGGGAGATGCCCGTGCAGTACGGCGGCACGGTCGGCGAGCACACCGCGGTGCGCACCACGGTCGGACTGTTCGACGTGAGCCACCTCGGCAAGGCGACGGTGTCGGGGCCCGGCGCCGCGGCGTTCGTGAACTCGGCATTGACCAACGACCTGGGCCGGATCCGGCCGGGAAAGGCGCAGTACACGCTGTGCTGTGCCGAAGACGGCGGCGTGATCGACGACCTGATCGCCTACTACGTCGGCGACGACGAGGTGTTCCTCGTGCCGAACGCGGCGAACACGGCGGCGGTCGTCGCGGAGCTGCGGAAGGCGGCGCCCGCGGGGATCACGGTGACCGACCAGCATCGCGACTACGCGGTGTTCGCGGTGCAGGGGCCCAAGGCCACCGAGGTGCTGACCGCCCTCGGCCTGCCCACCGAGATGGAGTACATGGCCTACGCCGACGCCGAGTGGGAAGGCCGCCCGGTGCGCGTGTGCCGCACCGGTTACACCGGTGAGCACGGCTACGAGCTGCTGCCGAAGTGGGCGGACGCGGAGCCGGTGTTCCGGGCGCTGATCACCGAGGTCGAGGCGGCCGGTGGCCAGGCGGCCGGACTCGGCGCGCGCGACACCCTGCGCACCGAGATGGGCTACCCGCTGCACGGGCACGAACTCTCCCTCGACATCACCCCGAACCAGGCCCGCACCGGGTGGGCCGTCGGCTGGAAGAAGCCGGAATTCTGGGGCAAGGCAGCACTCGAGCAGGAGAAGGCCGACGGCCCGCGCCGCACGCTGATGGGGCTCAAGGCGCTGGATCGCGGCGTGCTGCGCCAAGGCCAGACAGTGCTGCGCGATGGCGAGCCGGTCGGCGAGACCACCTCGGGGACGTTCTCACCGTCGCTGAAGGTCGGCATCGCGCTGGCGCTGCTCGACACCGACGCGACGCTGGAACCCGGCGACGAGGTGGAGGTCGACGTGCGCGGACGCAAGCTGCGCGCCACGGTCGTGAAGCCGCCGTTCGTCGACACCAAGACCAAGTAACTCCCCCGTAGTGGGGGCGAGACAGCATCGAATCTGCCCGGATAGGATCGCACCATGACAGTCGCCGCACAGTTCACCCGTATTCCGCACCCCGCGCCCATTTCGGCGCAGCAGCGGACAGAGGTACTGGCGGCCCCCGGTTTCGGACGGTTCTTCACCGATCACATGGTCTCGATCGACTATGCCGACGGCCAGTGGGGCAACGCGCGCGTCGAACCGTACGGCCCGCTCTCGATGGACCCGGCGACGATGGTGTTCCACTACGGTCAGGCGATCTTCGAAGGGCTCAAGGCCTACCGTCAGCCCTCCGGCGAGATCGCGACCTTCCGCATCGATGCCAACGCCGCGCGCTTCCGCCGCTCGGCCGCGCGCATGGCGATGGCGGAGCTACCCGAGGAACTGTTCATCGAATCCGTGCGCCAGCTGCTCGACGTCGACGCCGACTGGGTGCCCGCCGCCGGTGGCGAGGACTCGCTGTACCTGCGGCCGTTCATGTTCTCCACCGAGGCGGGCCTCGGCGTGAAGCCCGCCTCGGCGTACAAGTACCTGCTGCTCGCCTCGCCCGCTGGCGCCTACTTCCCGCGCGGTGTGAAGCCGGTGCGGGTGTGGCTGTCGACCGAATACGTGCGCGCGGCCCCCGGCGGCACCGGCGAGGCGAAGGTGGCGGGCAACTACGCCTCGTCGCTGCTCGCGCAGGCGCAGGCCACCGATCAGGGTTGTGACCAGGTCGTCTGGCTGGACGCCTGCGAGCGCCGCTACGTCGAGGAGATGGGCACCAACAACCTGTTCTTCGTGTTCGGCACCGGCTCCGAGGCACGCCTGGTGACTCCCGAACTGTCAGGTTCGTTGCTGCCCGGCATCACCCGCGACTCGTTGCTCACCCTGGCCGCCGATTCCGGCTACTCGGTGGAGGAGCGCAAGATCTCGGTGGAAGAATGGCGCAAGGGCGCCGAGTCCGGTGAGATCAGTGAGGTCTTCGCGTGCGGGACCGCCGCGGTGATCACGCCGGTCGGCTGGGTGAAATCCGGTGACGGTGAGTTCGCCATCGGCGGTGGGGAGCCCGGTGAGGTGACGATGGCGTTGCGCGATACGTTGACCGGAATCCAGCGTGGCACGTTCGCCGATACGCATGGGTGGATGCGGACGCTGTAGGCGGAGGTGGTCGGGACCGGGGGTTCGGTAGTCCCAGCTTGTGCTGTGTTTGTTGGCGCGCTGGCGCGCGCGTGTCCGCGGCCCTGAGGGGCCGCCGGTCAGGCGCCGTTGCTTGCTCCTTCGTCGCGTACGCAACGGCGCCTGACCGGCGACCCGGCCGCGGACCGGCCACTTCGTGGCCGCCGCTCCCTAGGGGTCGCGGGTGGGGGCTGGGAGTGCGGTCATGGCGGACTTGGGATTGTGCGTGTGTGTGGCTATCCCGGCATCAACGCTTGCCACTCGCCCAGGGACTTCGGGCGCAGGACGTAGTTGCTGTCGCGCAGAGTAGCCAGTGCGCTGCTCGGGGCTTCGGAGTACCAGTGGCCGGGGTAGACGACCGGGTTGCCGTCGAGGGCGGCGAGTCGGCGCAGGCTGCGGAACATCTCGTCGGAGTCGCCGCCGGGGAAGTCGGTGCGGCCGCAGCCGTCGACGAACAGGGTGTCGCCGGAGATGAGGCGGCCGTCGAACAGGAAGCACTGGCTGCCCGGCGTGTGGCCGGGCGTGTGGAGTAACTCGATGTCGAACGCGCCGACCGTCACCTTGTCGCCGTGGTCGTGGCCGGTCAGGTCGCTGGGGGCGATGCCGGTGGTCTGGGCGACCCATTCGAGCTCGTGCTTGTTGACGTGCACCGGGACGCTGGTCTTCTCGAGCAGTTCGGCCACGCCGCCGAGGGTGAATCCGAGCATGGTGCCACCGACATGGTCGGGATGATGGTGAGTGGCGAGCACGCCGGACACGCGCATGCCGTCGGCCTCCGCGACGTCGACGAGGTCGGCTGCCTGGTAGGCGGGGTCGACCAGAAGGGTCTCGCCGGTCTCCCGGTCGCCGATCAGATACGCGAAGTTGCGCATCTGCGTGGCGATCGGATCGCCGACGGCGTAGTCCCGGCCGGACAGCAGCTGGCGGAAGTAGAGGCGCTCGGATGACATGCGGTCCACTGTATTGCCACCGGTGTGCTGGCGACGCACCCGAGTACCGTTGACCGGACGGTCTGTGGGAGCACACAATTGCCGATATCTTGGACTTGTGACCAGTCCGAGTTTGCGGTAACCGTGCGAGCAGCTATAACTCCAGCGAGAAGCCTACTGCGGCAATCGAAACCGTGATTTCCACGACAGTGCCGAGAATATCGCCGGAGAGGCCCTCGAAACGTCGGACGCAGTGGCGGGTGATCGCGACGGTCAGCGCGAGGGCGGCGATCACCACCACCGGGCCGAGCCAGAGGTTGTCTGGTACCGCCCAGACGGCGGTGATCGCGGCGAGCGCCGGCCAGATCAGCACGGCGGCGCGCGGCTGGGTGCCCGCGACCAATGCGCCGAAACCCGCGTCGGGGGCGGCGGGGATGCCGGTGCGGCAGGCGAGGACGACGGCCACTCGGCCCGCGGCGACGGCGAGGACGATCGCGAGCCAGCGCTGCTGATCGGCCAGGGTCGCCAACGCCACCGATGGGATGGCGACGGCGAAAACGACAGCGGCGACGCCGAACGGGCCCGCACCGCCGGACTTCATGATCTCGCGGGCGCGCTGGGGCGGGCCGTAGCTGCCGAGGCCGTCGACGGTGTCGGCCAACCCGTCCAGATGCATGCCCCGGGTGAGCAGCGCGAGAAGGCCGACGGCGAGCAGACCTGCGAGAAGGGTGGTCAGACCCGCGCCGACCAGCAGCCAGAGGACAGCAGCCGTGCAGGCTCCGAGCGCGAGGCCGATCACCGGGGCGAGCGTGATCGCGTGCCCGGCTGTCCGCCGGTCCACCGTTGCCGGGCCTCGAACCGGAACGACGGTCAGCCAGGACACGGCCAGCCGTAGCGCGTTCACGAGGATTCCCCCGCGTTCGGTTCGCTCACTTGGCCAGGTCGACGGTGTCCGATTCCTCGGCCGATGTGCTCACGCCCGCGTCGGCGAAGGTCGACATCTCGGCGAGGGTGGCGACGGCGGCCCGCAGGATCGGCAGGGCGGTGAGGGCGCCGGAGCCTTCGCCGAGACGCATCTCGAGATCGATCAGTGGAGTCAGGCGCAGGTGCTTCAAGGCCAGGTCGTGGGCGGGTTCGGTGGAGCGGTGGGCAGGCAGCCACCAGGCTTTCGCGCCCGCGGCGAGGTCTTCGGCGACCAGGGCGGCGGCGGTCACCACGACGCCGTCGAGCAGGACCGGGGTGCGGCGGATGGCGGCCTGGGCGAGGAAACCGGCCATCGCGGCGAAGTCGGCGCCCGCGGCGACGCGGAGCAGGTCGACCGGGTCGGTGGCCACCGGTCGCGCGCGGCGCATGCCGTCGCGGATCGCGGCGACCTTGCGAATCCAGCCCTTGTCGTCGACGCCGGTGCCGCGACCGACGGCGGCGACGGGTTCGGTGCCGGTGAGGATGGCGATGAGAACGGTGGCAGGGGTGGTGTTGCCGATACCCATGTCACCGGCGATGAGCAGATCGGCGCCCGCGTCGATCTCCTCGTCGGCGATCGCCCGGCCCGCGGCCAGCGCGGCGGTGACCTCGGCCTCGCTGAGGGCGTCCTCACGGTCGATCGAACCGCTCGCGCGGCGCACCTTGTGCTGGGACACCGAGGGCTCGGTGTCGCCGTCGACGGCGATATCGACGACCCGCACGGTCGCGCCCGCCACTGCGGCCAGTGCGTTCACGGCCGCGCCGCCCGCCAGGAAATTGGCCACCATCTGCGCGGTGACCTCACTCGGATACGCCGAGACGCCGTGCTTCGCCACCCCGTGATCGCCCGCGAACAGCACCACCCTGGCGCGTTCGAACTGCGCGGGCGGGCACACTCCCTGGCACGCGGCGACCCAGTTGCCGAGTTCCTCGAGCCGTCCCAGCGATCCGGCCGGTTTTGTGAGCTGCGTCTGGCGCTGCTCGGCCGCCGCGCGCACCTGCGCATCCGGGGCCGCGACCGGGTCGAATCCGTGAGTCACTGGCAAGCCTTTCGGAGGTGGTACATGGTGTTCGACGCTCATCTTGCCCGGATCACGGTGCGCGGCGCCGACCGACCCGGCTCATTTCAATCGAATCGGCAGCCCGGCGACGATGAGATAGGCCTCATCACACGCGTGCGCGAGACGCTGGTTGAGGGTGCCGATCTCGTCGCGGAACAGCCGCCCCGAGCGGGTCGCGGGGATGACACCCATCCCGACCTCGGGCGAGACGATCACCAGCCGCTGCCGATAGGCCGCGACGGCCGCGACGAGCTCGTCGCAGTCCGGGGCCACGGTGCCGCGCGGAGCATCCCACGCCATGCGGGCGTCGAGGCGGGCAGTGATCCAGGTGCCGATGTCGTCGAGCAGTGTCGCGGGCGTCTCGGTGGCGAGAACCGTTGCGGGTTCGGTGTTCTCGACGGTGGTCCAGTGCGCGGGACGACGATCGCGGTGGACGGCGATCCGGTCGGCGAAGTCGTGATCGGCGGCGTCGAGAACAGCGGTAGCCAGATAACGAACCGCGGGCGCGTCGGTCAGCAGGGCTTCGGCGTAGGCCGACTTGCCGGACCGCGCACCGCCGAGAACGAGGATGCGAGTGGACATCCGAGCACCGTAGCCGCCCGCCGATGTCGCGGGAACAGGGGTAACTCCCCGACTACGAAACGGAAAGAGCTTCCAGGATCATCGGGCGGGCGGTAGCGAGAGACTGTTGCCAGTACGGCCAGGTATGGGTGCCGTTGGTGAAGTCGACGCGGGCGGGGATGCCGAGGGCGGCGGTGCGGTCGCGGAAGGTGCTCGCCGTGATCACGGCGAATGCCTCGATCGCGGCCGCGTTGATCGTGTTACCGACGCCGCCCGGGAGGTCGAGGGGGCCGGGGACGCCGTTGCCGCTGGTCACGTACATCGGCAGGCCGCGCAGCAGTTCGGCCTGGACGGTGGCGTCGTTGCGACTCCACGCGGGATCGCCCGCGGCGCCCCACATGTCGTCGATATTGAAACGACCCTCATCGAACATGGCCGCGCGGATCACCGGGTTCCACATCGGGGCCGCCGGGTTGAGGAACCCGGAGAACGATCCGGCGAACCGGAACTGGTCGCGATGGTGGGCGGCCAGTGTCACGGCGGCATTGCCGCCCATGGAGACGCCGACGATGCCGTTGTTCGTGCGGGAGACGCCGTATCCGGCCAGGAAGTCGGGCAGTTCGCGGGTGAGGAACGTTTCCCACCTGTAGGTCGTCTTCTGGCCGTTGGTGCTGCTCGGCCGGTACCAGTCGGTGTAGAAACTGGAGTTGCCGCCGACCGGGAACACCAAAGTGACGTCGTCCCCGGCGAATTGGCGCAGTGCGTCGGTGTCGGTGGTCCACTGGCTGTGGTCGGCGGGGGCGCGCAGACCGTCGAGCAGATACAGCGCCGAACTGCCGCCGCGCGCCGCCCACTGCACCTGGACCTTGATCGGGCCCATGCTCGACGGCACGATCAGATCCTCGACACCGCCCGCGGGCGTCCGCGTCACCGGTGCCGCGATCGGCACGGCGACAGCCGCGTCCGTGCCGACCGACGACACGACCACGGCCGCCGCGACGATCGTGAGAGCTCTGCTCAGCCGACGAAAACTACCCCACCCAGCGTCAAACACCCTGCTAGCCGACCAGTTTCCGCTGATCGAGTCAAGCCGATTGTGCGGCATCACAGCATCCCGACAGCGCCGCACCGCGCCGCTCCAAACCGTCGCCGAAGCCGATGCGGAACGCGGAATTCCGCGGCGGAGTGACCGTCGGCTCAGCCGGCCGCGCCGAAGCGGCGACGGTATTCGGTGGGGGCGAGGCCGACCTGGCGTTGGAAGTGGTGGCGTAACAGGGCGCCGGAGCCGAAGCCGGACTCGTCGGCGATTCGCTCCAGGGGCATGCCGGTAGTTTCGAGCAGTTGCTTGGCGAACAGGACGCGCTGGGTGGTGAGCCACTTGACCGGGGTGGTCCCGGTCTCGGCGGCGAAGCGGCGCGCGAAGGTGCGGGTGGACATGCTGGAACGGGCCGCGAGTTCGTCGACGGTGTGCGGGTGGGCGAGGTTCTCGGTGAGCCACGCCAAGGTGGTGGACAGGCCGATGGAGCTGCACTCGGGGACCGGCTGTTCGATGAACTGGCGCTGACCGCCGTCGCGCTGCGGCGGGACGACCATGCGGCGCGCGATGCCGTTGGCGGCGGCGGTGCCGATCTCGCGGCGGACCAGGTGCAGGCAGGCGTCGATGCCCGCGGCGGTGCCCGCGCTGGTGATCAGGTTGCCCTCGTCGACGAACAGGACGTCGGGGTCGACGGTGGCATCGGGGAACATCGCCGCGAGGCGGTCGACATAACGCCAGTGGGTGGTGCACTTGCGGCCGTCGAGCAGACCGGCCGCGCCTGCCAGGAAGGCGCCCGAGCAGACGGTGAGCACGGTCGCGCCCGCGGCGGCGGCGCCGCGCACCGCGTCGAGCACCCGGTCGTCGTACTGGTCGATCGGGGAGGCGGGGATGGCGACCAGGTCGGCCTTCGCGAGTTGGTCGAGGCCGAACTCGGGGGTGACGGAGATGCCGGGGGTGGTGGAGCGCAGCGGCGTGCCGGGGTCGGCGCCGCAGACCCGGAAATCGAAGCCGGGCAGGCCGTCGGCGGTGCGATCGAGGCCGAAAACCTCACAGACCACGCCGAATTCGAACATGGCGAGCCGGTCGCTGAGGACCACGGCAACCTTCGAGAGCATGCCTCATCGTAGCTGGCTGAATCTTTACGCACAATGACAGAACAGCCACTTTCGGCTGAAAATCATCGAGCGCAAAATTACTGCCATGCTTACTTTTCTGATCGTCTTCGCCGTCATCATCGGACTCGCCGTCGTGATCGGTCGCGGCACCGCCGGAGCCACCGGGATCGTGGACCGCGACGCCCAGCGTATGGACGCCGAGCTCGACGCCATCGCAGGTTATGCCGACTACATCCGGACCGGTCACCACTGAAAACAACGATGCCGCCCCATCCGGAGGGATGAGACGGCATCGAGGAGTCGAGACGAACGTCAGACCGCGTCGCCGGGGCCGACCCGGGGCTTCGGAGCGCGCATCTTGCGGATCTGGGAGGCCCGCACGAAGGCGTACCAGCCGAGCTTGAATCCGGTATCGGTGGTGTCGGGGAAGCGTTCGATCACCCGGTTGCTCACGATCTTGCCGAGCACGAAGCCCTCGATGATCATGAAGACCATCATCACCAGCATCGCGAGCGTGACGATGGTCTGCAGGCCGGGGGCCACGAACATCGACAGAATCAGCACCAGCGCCATCGGCATGAACAGCCCGACCAGGTTGCGGCGGGCGTCCACCAGGTCGCGCACATACGCGCGGACCGGGCCCTGATCGCGGGGCAGCAGGTACTTGTCCTCGCCGGCCAGCATGCGCGCGCGGCGGTCCTGCACGGCGGCGCGGCGGTCGGCCGCGGCGGCCTTGCGGTCCTGTTTGGTGCCCTTGACGGCCTTGCGGCGGGCGCGGGCTTCCTTGGCGGTCAGCGGGGCGGGCGCGACCGGGCCGCGCCGCTTGCCTTCGGCCTCACGCCTTTTCGGCGTCGGCCTGCCCTTACCGGGGGTGGTCGAAGCGGTGGCGGCGGCCTGTTCGGAGCCCGACACCGACGGGTCGACGGACTCGTCGATGGTGCTGGACTCGTCGCGACGAAACAATTTCACGTTCACCAGGCTATTCGATGATGTCGAGCAGGGGGAAATGCGGTCCGCTCAGCGGTGAGCCCGGTCTCATCTCGCGCGGGCTACGACACAGATCACGCCGTCACAGGGCGTAGTGTGGGCACAAGCACCCAGGTGGCGTCTACTGGCTGCGCCGAGGGTGGCAAAATAGGAATAGCAGTTGCTGCGACAGCGTTGGAATCAGTCGTGCGCTGTGCACCTGAGGTCCGTTGACGGGCTGAGTCGAACTAGGAGTGTCCATGACTGTGCAGAACGAGACCGCCACCGAGACCCACGGTGCGACGTTGACCGACGCTGCCGCCATCAAGGCGAAGGCGCTGCTCGACCAGGAGGGTCGTGACGACCTTGCCCTGCGGATCGCCGTGCAGCCCGGTGGCTGTGCCGGTCTGCGATACCAGCTGTTCTTCGACGATCGCATTCTCGACGGTGACATCGTCGTCGAGTTCTCCGGCGTGAAGCTGGCCGTCGACCGCATGAGCGCCCCGTACATCGACGGCGCCTCGATCGACTTCGTCGACACCATCGAGAAGCAGGGCTTCACCATCGACAACCCGAACGCCACGGGTTCTTGCGCCTGCGGCGACAGCTTCAACTGACGTACGGCGCTGCGAGTTAGCGGCGCCGTCCTGGCCACGCCCGGGAATATGGTGGTTGCGTGGCGAGGTGGCGAACAGGTGAACCACAGGCGGTAGCGCTTGCTAACGTGGAAGTCCGGGATCCGGTGATCCCGGACTTCTTTGTTTTCCTACCTCTAGCGTCGAAGGGGCCCTGCCTCGTGCCTGTTGCCGTGTCCGCATCCATCGCCACCGATCACCTCATGCGCTTTCCCGGCCGGTTCGCCGATGCGCTGCTCGCTGATCAACTCGATCATGTGTCCCTGAGCTTCCTCGTCGACGATCTGCAGATCCGCCGTGGCGGAGTGGCGGGCAACATCGCCTACGCGATGGGGCTGCTCAAGCAGCGCCCGGTGCTCGTCGGTGCCGTCGGCGCCGATTTCGCCGAGTACCGGCAGTGGCTGGAGAACAGCGGCGTCGACTGCTCCGCGGTGCATGTCTCCGCGACGTCGCACACCGCGCGGTTCGTGTGCACCACCGATGAGACGATGGCGCAGATCGCGTCGTTCTATCCGGGTGCGATGAGCGAGGCGCGCGATATCGACATCGCCGCGATCGCCGCCGCGCATGACGTCGACCTGGTGCTGGTCGGGGCGAACGATCCCGACGCGATGGTCGCCCACACCCGCCAGGCCAAGGCGCAGGGCATCGCCTACGCCGCCGATCCGTCCCAGCAGCTGGCCCGCCTCGACGGCGAGCAGGCGAGCGAACTGATCGACGGCGCGGCCTACCTGTTCACCAACAAGTACGAGTGGGCCCTGCTGCAGCAGAAGACCGGTCTGAGCGAAGCCGACATCACCGCCAAGGTCGGCATCCGCGTCACCACGCTGGGCTCGGAAGGGGTGCTCGTGGTCGACGCCGATGGCACCGAGGTCCGCGTCGGCGTGGTGCCCGAGGTGGCCAAGGTCGACCCGACCGGCGTCGGCGACGGTTTCCGCGCGGGCTTCCTCACCGCCCACCGCGCCGGCCTGAGCCTGGAACGCGCCGCCCAGCTCGGCTCTCTGATCGCCGTGCTCATCCTGGAGACCACCGGCACCCAGGAGTGGACCCTCAACACCGAAGACGCGCTCGAGCGCCTCACCAAGGCCTACGGCAGCGACGCCGCCGACGAACTGTCTTCACTGCTCTGACCTACCGAACACGAACGCCCCCTGACTCTTTCGAGCCAGGGGGCGTTTTCGTGGGTTTACAGCGAGACCGGGTAGACCGGTTCTTGGATCTCGGGCTTGATGCGGTCCTCGACGAAGATGCCGTGCCAGACCATGAAGACCAGGACGGTCCAGAGGCGGCGGCTGTGGTCGGACAGGCCCGCTTTGTGGTCGCGGAGCATCTGGAGGATGGCCGGCTTGTTCAGCAGGTGATCGGTCTGGGACTCGGCGATCTGGGTTTCGGCCCAGTCGTAGAGCTCGGTGCCGCGCAGCCAGTGGCGCAGCGGGACCGGGAAGCCGAGCTTGGCGCGGTTGAGGACGTGATCGGGCACGATCCCGTCCAGAGCCTGGCGCAGCGCGTACTTCGAGGTCTCCTTGGTGATCTTCTGGTCGAACGGGATGCCCTCGGCGACGCGAAGGACCTCGCTGTCCAGGAACGGCACGCGCAGTTCCAGGGAGTTGGCCATGGTCATCTTGTCGGCCTTGACCAGGATGTCGCCGCGCAGCCAGGTGAACAGGTCGAGGTGCTGCATGCGCGCGACCGGGTCCCAGCCCGCGGACTGGGCGTAGATCGGGGCGGTGACGTCCTGGTGGGTCCACTCGGGACGGAAGTCGCGCAGGACCGCGCGCAACTGGGCGTCGTTGAAGCTGCGGGCATTGCCGTAGTAGCGGTCTTCGAGGCGCAGCGAACCGCGCTGCAGCAGCGACTTGCCGCGCCTGCCGTCGGGGATCTTGTCACCGAGCTTGCCGAGCAGCTTGCGCGCACCGGCGGGCAGGTACTCGAAAGGCTTGAGCGACAACGGTTCCCGATAGATCGTGTAGCCGCCGAACAGCTCGTCGGCGCCCTCGCCGGAGAGCACCACCTTGACGTGCTTGCGGGCTTCCTTGGCCACGAAGTACAGCGGGACCAGGGCGGGGTCGGCGACCGGATCGTCGAGGTACCAGACGATCTCGGGAATCGCGGCGGCGAACTCGGCGGGGGAGACCACCTTGACGATGTGGCGGGCGCCGATCAGCTCGGCGCTCTCGGCGGCCACGTCGACCTCGGAGTAGCCCTCGCGCTCGAAGCCGGTGGTGAAGGTGATCAGCTTCGGGTTGTGGCGCATGGCCAGCGCGGCGATGGCGGTGGAGTCGATGCCGCCGGACAGGAACGAACCGACGGTGACGTCGGCGCGCATGTGCTTGGCGACCGAGTCCTCGAGCGCCGCGGCGATCTCGGCGTAGCGGGCCTTCTCCGACCCCCCGGCGAACGGGCGAACGCGGAAGTCGGGGCGGAAGTAGCGGGTCGCGACCGGCTCCTGGCCGACCTTCACCGTGGCGTAGTTGCCGGATTCGAGGCGGCGGATATTGCGGTGCAGCGACTCGGGCTCCGGCACGTACTGCAGCACCGTGTAGTGCTCGAGTGCGCGCGGGTCCAGCTCGTCGGACACTCCGAGCGGGCTCAGCAGTTCCAGCAGGCTCTTCTTCTCGCTGGCGAAGGCGGTGCCGCCGGGGCCGGTCGCGATGAACAGCGGCTTGATGCCGAACGGATCGCGCGCGAGGAACAGCTCCGAGGTCTCGGTGTCCCAGATCGCGAAGGCGAACATGCCGCGCAGCTTGCGCACGGCCTCGGGGCCCCAGAAGTGGAAGGCGGCCACGATGGCCTCGCCGTCGCCGTCGGTGGCGAAGATCTTGCCCTCGGGGAATTCGGCGCCGTGCTCGGCGGCCAGCTGCTCGCGCAGTTCGAGGTAGTTGTAGATCTCGCCGTTGAAGGTCATCGCGTAGCGCTGCGGGTTGTCCGCGGGGCCCCAGCGCAGCGGCTGGTGCGAGTGCTCGATATCGATGATGGACAGGCGGTTGAACCCGAAGATCATGTGATCGTCGTGCCAGGTGCCCTTCTCGTCCGGGCCGCGATGCCGCTGGCAGTGCAGCGCGTCGTACACCTGATCGACCACCGCGGTCGTCGCGGTGTCAGCTGTCAGGAATCCGAGCAGTCCGCACACGGTGTCGCCCAACCTTCTCTCGTTCGATGATGGGGTGGCCACAAACGGGCCGAAACGCTGTGTCCGAGTATGCCGCACACCTGCCCGACACGCCGCGCTCGCCCGCTCGCTCGGGGTGCGCGGCAACCGGATAAGAGTCAAACCCCAGGTCGCGACGATCCAGGCGGTCACGGCGGAGTGTCGAAAGTGACCCCGCGACAAGACAGTGCCCGCTTTGGTCTACGCTGCGTAGTACTCAGGTCCTTCTCAGGTGTGCAGGCGTCACAGCGGCAATACTTCGGGACGGCCTGAAACTGCTTTGAAGAGGTGTCGAACGGGCGAATCGCCGCCCGGACGACGCAATGTGTCGGAATGTGTGGCGACCAGGAAGGCGTGAGCGTGGCGCACAAGGCGAGCGAAGAGATCGGGGCACGACCCGTTAAGGGTCGGCAGGGCCGGATCCTTCGGCGGGCCGGGCTGGCGGTGTCCTTGGGGATCACCGCGATGCTCGTCTCGGGCTGCTCGATCGACAATGTTTGGCTCCGGTTCGGCTGGCCATCGGGTATCACCCCGCAGGCCACCCGGATGCGCGAGCTGTGGACCTGGTCGGTGCTGGCCGCGCTCGCCATGGGCGTGCTGGTCTGGGGTCTGACCTTCTGGACGATCATCTTCCACCGCAAGCGCAAGAACTCCCCGGAGTTCCCGCGTCAGACCGGGTACAACGTGTCGCTGGAGCTGACCTACACGGCGATCCCGTTCGTGATCATCGCGGTGCTGTTCTACTTCACCGTGGTCGTGCAGAACTACGTGCACGAGAAGACCGACAACCCGGATGTCACCGTGGACGTGACCGCCTTCCAGTGGAACTGGAAGTTCGGCTACCGCAACATCAACAATGTCGGCGGTCTCACCTGGAACGGCATCGACACCGAGAAAGAGCTGCTGAACGAAGAGCAGCTCGCCGAGTACCGAGAGCTGAAGAACGACAAGGGTCACCCGCAGCCGGGTCCGTTGCACGGCAAGCCGGCCAACGACATCCTCTCGTACCTGCACTACGACAAGGTCGAGACCTACGGCTCCAGCGAAGAGATTCCGGTCCTGGTGCTGCCGACCGGCAAGCGCATCGAGTTCCAGCTCGCCGCCGCCGACGTGATCCACGCCTTCTGGGTGCCGGAGTTCCTGTTCAAGCGCGACGTGATGCCGAACCCGAAGGAAAACCAGTCCGACAACGTCTTCCAGATCTCCGAGATCGAGAAGGAAGGCGCGTTCGTCGGCCGCTGCGCCGAGATGTGCGGCACCTATCACTCGATGATGAACTTCGAGGTCCGCGCGGTGACGCCGGAGAAGTACGCCAAGTACATGCAGGCGCGCATCGAGGGCAAGACCAACGGTGAGGCGCTGGCATCGATCGGCGAGTCGCCGGTGGCCACCTCCACGTACCCCTTCAACACCAAGCGCGATGCCAAGAGCGCTTCGGTGAACGAGAGCAAGTGAGGATTCTGATATGAGGATCGAAGCGCGGATCTTCGAACTGCTCACGGCCTTCTTCATCCTGGTGGGCATCGTCTACGGGTTCTTCACCGCGCAGTCGCGCACCGGCATCGAGTGGGCAGGCACCACCGCGATCGTGCTGACCGCGGGCCTGTCGCTGATCATCGGCACCTACTTCCGGTTCGTCGCGCGCCGCATCGACCTGCGGCCCGAGGACTACGAAGAGGCCGAGATCGTGGACGGCGCCGGTGACCTGGGCTTCTTCTCGCCCGGTAGCTTCTGGCCCATCCTGCTCGCGGCCGCTGGTTCGGTCACCGCGCTGGGCCTGGCGTTCTTCCAGTTCTGGCTGATCGGCCTCGGCGTGGTGCTCGTGCTCGCCGCCGCAGCCGGCCTGGTGTTCGAGTACTACCTGGGTGCCGAAAAGCACTGAATTATCGGAGCGCTGGCGCGCTCGAGTCGCGGCCCTGATTGCCCTGACGAAAAACGACCCGAGACTCGCACCTGCGGTGCATTGTCTCGGGTCGTTTTTCCTCGGGGCGGCCGCGACGCTCGCTGCGCTCGCGATGCCTCCCCGAGGTCGACCCCGCGGGGTTGCGTTGCGCGAAATAAGAAGGCCCCCACCGTTTCAGGTGAGGGCCTTCTTCGTCTGTCAGCTACACGCTGTAGCGCAAGGCCTGTTCCGAGCGGCAGATGTCGTCGATGCCTGAGACGATCTCGCGCAGCTGCTCCGAGGGCAGGGCCGAAGGGCGCAGGCGGCAGGTGAAGGTGATCAGGCCGTAGTCGGCGGGGGTGAGGCCACGGGCGGCGGCTTCGGCGCGCAGGTACTCCGAGCGCACGCCGTAGGTCATCGCGGAGATGACGGTGAAGCAGCCCGAGCGTTCCCGGTGGGCCGAGAACAGGTCGTGCAGGCCGTAGAAGACCGAACCGTAGTTGGCCAGGGGAGCGAACACGCCCACCCGGTAGGCGGGGCCGCGCTCGGAGGAATTGATGACGGTGTCGGCCAGGTACTCGGCATCGCGCATCGTGAGCACCTTCGGCGCGAACATCAGCGCGCCCGCCGCCGCGTTGCGGACCGGCATGCCCGCGCGTCCGCCCGCCGCGGACGCGATGGCGCCCAACGACTTGCGGGTACGGGTGCCGACCTCACGCCGGGCCCGCAGGCCACGGGTGGGGGCGGTGGGATACAGACTCGACCACTGACCGAAGCGCACGGCGCCGAGGGTCACCTGGCCGGCACCGACAGGGCGTGCCACCTTCAGCGGGGCGGTGTCGACCCAGCGGCCGACCTGGAGGGCCGCGCTGCCGGGGTTGGTGATCTCGTTGGTGGCGTGCTCGACGAAGGAGTCGAAGTCGAGGAACCGGTCGGCGTCGGTGGTGAGCATGGTGTGGTCCTTGTCGACCTCGACCACATCGAGAGTGAGGGCGGTGATGATGCCCGCGCGACCGCCCGCGCCCAGAAGACGGTGGAAACGCTCGGTGTGATGGCCGCGCCCGCAGGTGCCGATCCGGCCGTCGGGGTCGACGTACTCGAGGTCGACGATCTGGTCGATGAACATGCCGTAGCGGTGCGAGGCGGTGCTCACCCCACCGACGGAGGCGAACCCGCCCGCGGTGATGTCGCGATGATCGCCGACCACCGGCAGGCCGAGACCGTGCGCGCCGAGGCGGCGGTCGATCTCGGACAGCTTCGCGCCCGCCTGCACCCGCACGGTGCGCCTGCCCAGGTTGATGTCGAGCACCGAGTTCATCTTGCGTAGGGAGAGCACGCCGCGCTGATCGGCCAGGCCGAAGGACTCTTCGGTCTGTTCACCGCCGCGCACCGTCAACCGTTCCGACCGACCGCGTGAATCACGCACAGTGCGAACGACATCCGCCGTGTCGGTGGGGAGATATTCTTCGGAGATGACGGTATGCGGCGTGCCCATGACCGCATAGCTAACCACAGGTGGGCGGTTCTTGCGCAGGGTACTTCGCACCTATTTCCGCGTGGGCGCGAGTTGCTTGGTGAACAGGACTTTTCCGGTCGCGTCGCACAAGTTGACGGTCATTTCTCCGGTGCGTCCGTCGATTCTCACCTCACCGAAGTGCTGGTACTCCGGGTCCAGCGGGGAGGCGTTGGGCGTGGGCGGCGCGTGGACGTAGACCGCTTCGGGCCCGAAGGTGGGGTCGAGGGGGTTGGGGCCGAACGCGCCGGCGTTGAGCGGGCCGGAGACGAACTCCCAGAACTCGTCGAAATCGGTGAAGGCGGCGCGGGCGGGAGAGTAGTGGTGCGCGGCGGTGTAGTGGACGTCGGCGGTGAGCCAGACGACATCGGCGACCCTGTTCGCCTTGATCGCCGAGAGCACCTGGGCGATCTCGGCCTCGCGACCCGAGGGTGCGCCGGGGGCGGCGTTGGCGGGGCCTTCGAAGGCGGTCTTGCCGTCGGGCACGACAACGCCGAGCGGCAGATCGGCGGCCACGATCTTCCAGGTGGCTGTGGAATCCCTCAGACCCTCGGTGAGCCACGCGATCTGGGCGGCGCCGAGGATCTGACCCCGGGGCGCGGTATTGGCCGTGTTGGCGTCCTTGTAGGCGCGCATGTCCAGGACGAACACGTCGAGCAGCGGGCCGTAGGAGATCTTGCGGTAGAGACGGCCGTCGACGGCTTCCTTCGGCTCCAAGGGCATCCACTCGTGGAAGGCCTGCCAGGACCGCGTCGCGAGGGTGTCCATGCTGCGCTCGGTGTAGCCCTTGTCGGCGGCGACCGTCCCGCCGGGCGACCAGTTGTTGGTGGTCTCGTGATCGTCCCACTGGACGATCTGGGCGACGGTGGCGTTGAACCGGCGGTAGTTGTCGTCGGTGAGGTTGTAGGCGTAGTTGCCGCGGAACTGGTCGAGGGTTTGCGCGGGAGCGTTCTTCGCCTCGGTGGTGATGTTCTTCCAGACCCGGCCGTCGGGCAGCGTCACGGACTCCGCGAGGGCGTTGTCGGCGTAGATGCAGTCGCCGGAGTGCAGGAACAGGTGCGGGTCGCGGGCGGCCATGGTGGAGAACACCTTCATGCCGCCGAGGTCGGGGTTGATGCCGAAACCCTGGCCGGCGACATCACCGGACCACAGCAGCGAGATGTCGGAGGGCGCGGTCGGCGCCGTGCGGAAGACGCCGGTGAGAGTCTCCGAGCTCGCCCCGTCCTCCCCGTCGAGGCGCACCCGGTAGTGCACGAGTTGCCCCGCGGGCAGGCCGTTCACCCGCACGCGCCCGGTGCCATCGGTGGCCGGGGTGAGCAGCGGCCCGGTGAATCGCTTGACGTCGCTGAACTTCTCGGTCGCCGAGGTCTCCACCACCAGCGTGGCGGGCCGATCCGACCGAGCCCAGATCAGCGCGCCGTCGCTACGCGGATCACCGACGGCGATCCCGTGCGTGAGCGCGGGCCGGGCCCGCACCAGCGTGGGCCCGTCGTCACCGCAGGCCACCAGGGCAGGAGCAGTCACCACACCGAGTGCGGTGGCGCGCAGCAGTGTGCGCCGAGACATCGCGAAATCCGAGACAGCCATGAGCCTCACGGTGCGCCATCGGTCGTAACACCCGGTCGTTGGCAAGGCAACGGAACATGAACGATGCCGTACGACGGGCCGAACTCGGCTGAGTGTCTAGAGCCCTGCTGCGGCGGCGGTTTCGGGGTACCAGCGGGTGCATTCGGCGCGGAGGGGGACGGCGGTGTGGAGTTGGCACAGGACCGCTACGCCGCCGAGGAAGGAGCGGAGGATGGGGGTGTGGCCGGGGGGCATCGTCAGTTGGCGCAGGACGTTGGAGAGGCGCAGGTCGGTGGCCAGGCGGACCTGTTCGCGCAGCCAGGCGGCCGAGAGCGGGTAGGTGGGGGCGAGGAGGGCTTCGCGGACCGGTTGCAGGCGGGCGGCGACGGTGGTGATGTCGAGCTCGCGGCCAGGGGCCACGAAGCCGTGGCGGCGCATGGCGGCCTCGAGGTCGGCGGGGGAGTCGGCGATGACGGCAGCGCCGATATCGCTCGCCACGTCGAGGAAGGTGGCGGGCCACGGGGTGCAGGCGCCGAAGTCGACGACACCGAGGCGGCCGTCGGGCATGCGAAGGAAGTTGCCGGGGTGGGGGTCGCCGTAGACCAGGGCGGCGCGGGCGGGGGCGGAGAACAAGAAGCGCATGATGAGCACGCCGAGGCGATCGAGTTCGTCGGCGTTGCCGCGAACGATCAACCGGGACAGGGGAACGCCGTCGAGCCATTCGGTGACCAGGACGTCGCCGCGCTGGGCGATCACCCGGCTCACCACCACGTCAGGGTCGTCGGCGAACGCGGTGGCGAAGGCGCGCTGGTTCACGGCCTCACGGGCGTAGTCGAGTTCGTCGCGGATCTCGTCGCACAGCGCCTCGACCACCGGGCGGGTATCGGCGCCGGGCAGCAGCGCGGTGAACAGCGGGGTCGCGCGACGCAGAGCTTGCAGGTCGGCCAGTACCGCGCGGCGGGAACCGGGATACATCACCTTGACCGCCACCTGGGTGCCGTCGTGCCAGCGAGCGCGGTGGACCTGGCCGACCGAGGCGGCGGCGGAGGCGCGGTCCTCGAATTCGAGGAACAGCGAGCGCCAGTGCGGGCCCAGATGGGCGGCGAGTTCCGCGTGGACCGCGCCGGGCAGCATCGCGGGCGCCGAATCGTGCAAGCGAGCCAGGGCTTGGCGGTACGGCTCGGCCAGATCGGGAGCAAGCCCGAGTTCGAGCAGGCCGAGGAGTTGGCCCAGTTTCGCGACGCAGCCCTTGAGTTCGCCGAGCACTTGGAAGAGGTGTTCGGCGGTGCGCACGCGGATGTCGCGGTCCACGTCGGCGGGGTCGCGGCCCGCGGCGCGTTTGCCGAAGCCTGCGATGCGCCGACCCGCGTAGGCGACCGGGACCGCGGCCAAGCGGGCGCTGCGTACTACCCGGCCGGTGGGTGGATTGCCGTCGCGCGGTGTCGTACGGCGGGTGAACGCCATGACGCGACCCTCGTCGGATTCGCCTCCGGCCATGCCTACCTCGCTGTCCGCCGACGCCCGCCACCTCTGGTGGCCCACCCGCCCATCGGCTCGTGCCTGGCACAGGGTATCAATCGGGCGCGCGGGTGTCCGGGCAACGACAGTCGATCGCGCAGACCGTCCAGTCGATCAGCGCGTGACCAGGTTTCGGCTCAGCTCGCCTTGGTCTCGGGAATCCGGGTGGCGTCGAGCTGGTTGTCGGTCGGGGCGACGCCCTTCTTGAGGCTGTGCGCGTAGACATCGACGTATTCCTGGCCGGTGAGGCGCATCAGTTCGTACATCACCTCGTCGGTGACGGCGCGCTCGACGAAGCGGTTGCCGCTCATGCCCTCGTAGCGCGAGAAATCGAGGGGCGCACCGAACTTCAGGGTGACCTTCTGACGACGCCACTTGAACGGTCCGGGCGGGCTCACCTTGTCGGTGCCGATCACCGCGACCGGGATCACCGGGACGCCGGTCTCGAGCGCGAGCCGCGCCATGCCGGTTTTGCCCTTGTAGAGGCGGCCGTCGGGGGAGCGGGTGCCCTCGGGGTACAGGCCGACCAGTCGGCCCTCGTCGAGGAGCTTGGTGGCCGCGTTGAGCGCGTCCTCGGCGGCCGAGGCGCCGCTGCGGTCGATCGGGTACTGGCCGGTGCCGCTGAAGAAGAACTTCTGCAGGCGGCCCTTGAAGCCGGGGGTGGTGAAGTACTCGGCCTTGGCCAGGTAGTTGATCCGGCGCGGGCTCAGCAGGGGAGCGAAGAGCCAGTCGGAGAAGGAGAGGTGATTACCCGCCATGATGGCCGGGCCGTCGGTCGGGATGTTCTCGACCCCTTCGACCTCGGGCCGGTTGTACATGTGCATGAACGGTCCCACGAGAACGAACTTGAGCAGCCAGTAGAACATGGCGTCCTTTCCCCAGGGACCGGGATAATTGTGTAGAGCCTCGTCGGACAACGACTTTACCGCTGGTCGCAGGTCACAACCAACCCAGGATGGTAGCTGGAGCACATGCCTGTGACCCTTATCTCGCTGCGCGACCGGCCACCGGCGTGTCGATCGCCGCCCTGGCCAACTCCGCTGCGCCGATCATTCCCGCTGCCTCTCCGAGCTGGGTGGTACGCAGTCTGGCCAGCGGCCGATGCCCGGCTCCGGTGACCGCGCTCGCGTAGTGTTCGCGGGCCTCGTCGAGGAACAGCGGCGCCGAACTGCTCACGCCACCCGCGATCACCACGAGGTCGGGATCGAACAGATCGCTGACGAAAGCGAGGCCGAGTCCGAGCCAGCGGGCGAAGTCGGCCATCACCCGCACCGCCAGCGGGTCGCCGTCCTGGGCGGCGTTCGCGACCCGTCGGCCGGTGAGCGAGCCGGGATCGCGGATCACGTCCCGGGCCAGCACCGAGCGCACGGGGTCGGTGGCGAGCATTTCGATGGCGGTGTCGGCCAGCGCCGTTCCACTGCAGTAGCGCTCCCAGCAGCCGTGTTTGCCGCAGGGGCACGCGCGGCCCTCGGGGACGACCTGGAGATGGCCGAGTTCGGGGGCGATGCCGTGGCTGCCGCGATAGAGCCGACCGTCGATGAGCAGCGCGGCGCCGATGCCGGTGCCGATCGCGACGAGCACCACCGTCTGCCCGCCCGCCGCCGCGCCGAAGCGGTACTCGGCCCAGCCCGCGGCGTTCGCGTCGTGTTCGAGGAGCACCGGCAGGCCCAGACGCGCGGTGAGCCGTTGCGCGACGGGGGCGTTCTGCCACGGCAGGTGCGGGGCGAACAGGACCGTCGATTGATCCGTGGAGATGAAACCGGCGACGGCGAGCCCGACCGCCGCGATCGGATGGCGCCGGGCGAGCTCGCGCACCGAGCGGTCGATCGCGTCCTCGAGCGCCCGCGCCGAATGCGGGGTCGGCGCCTGCACGGTGTCGAGCACCTCGCCCTCGGCGTCGACCACCGAGGCGCGAATGTTCGTGCCACCCACGTCGATGCCGACGGTGAGCAGGTGTTGAGGGTCGATCCGGCTGGTCATCCCCGGATCGTCACCGGAATGTCGACATAGTGCGAGCGTGGCGCGCGAGCGGTGGCCGAACGATCCTCGGTGGTGGCGAAAGCGCCTGTGCCCGACGCGTTCGCGACGGCATCGGCCGATTCGGGGGCGATGTGGGGGGCCTGCGGGGTGCGGGAGGTGCGTGGCGCGGAGTACTCGTCGACCCGGCGCGGGCGCGGGGCGCCGGCAGCGTTCTTGCGGGACGTGCCCCGCCTCGGACCGCCGTCGGCGTCGGCTTGCGCGGCGGCGGCGTGCTCCCGCTGGCCGGATGCGGGGTGCTCACCCGAGGGACCCGCTGCGGTGGGATCGGGAGCAGGGCGTGCCGCACGTACTCGGGCGCCGGGGCCGTCGGTCGAATCCGGGTGGCCCGCAGCGTGATCGGCCCACTCCGGGGGCAGGACCGGTTCCACGGGGATGCCCGCGAGGGCTTCGCGCAGGACCGTCACCAGGGAGGTGCCGTGTTCGGCGAGGGCCGCGACGACGTCGTGGTGGTCGCCGCGCACCAGGGCCGCGGCCGCGCAGACCGGGCACCAGGCGCAGCCGCCCAGGTCGGCTCGGCCGTCGGCGGCGGTGCGGCGCAGCACCGGTTCGACGCGGGCGAGTAGGACTTCGGAGAGTAGGCGCAGCTCCTCGGTGAACTCGGCGAAGCCGTCGTGGCCGTGACGCTCGGACTGGGAGTCAGTGCTCATCTGCGGTGGCCTTCGTGTAGTTCGGATCGGCGGGCCACACCCGCGGATCGGGCCGGAAGCGGACCACGAGGTGACCGGTATCGAGTTCGGCGCCCGCCACCGTGCAGCGGCGCAGCACCGGCGCGAGCCGTACGCGTGTGCGTACCCCGTCGGCTCCCACGATCAGATCGTCCTCCACTCGGCCCAGCCGCAAGGTGCCGGGATCGACCACCGGTAGCCGCATCCGCATCGCGTACACGGAGTCGACACCGGAGCCGGACTCCCATCGAACCACCGGTTCCCCCGATTCCGTGCCCTGCGCGTGTGGGGCGGGCGGCGTGTCGACCGAATGCGAGAACGCCGACAGCGAATTCACCCCCACCGGTTCGGCACCGGCGTGCTGGGCGATCAGAATCGGGACGTCGGTGAGTTGTTCGTGGAGCCGGGCCACCACTTCGAGTTGCTCGGCGCGGCGGTTGAGGTACCAGTGCACGGCCGGGTGGGCGTCGTCGCCGGGCGGCGGCACCGGGGCCAGCACCTTGTTCACCACCACCGCGTCCATCCGCAGGCCGAGCAGCGCGGCCGCCGACCGCACCCGTCGCGCCTCGGCGACGGCGACCTGTTCGGGGCCGGTGATCAGGCGGGCGCTGGTGCGAGTGCGGTCGGCGAGCAGGTCGCGAACCTGGGTCACCGCCACCACGATCCGTTCGACCGCGGCCGCGAGCACCGCCTTGCGCAGGTCGAGCCCGATCGCGCTCATCGTGCGCGCGTGCTCGGGCCAGAGCCGTTCGAGGTAGTTGAGCATCGTGTCGGGGGCGGTGACGATGCGCAGCATGTCGGCCGAGGGCGGGCAATCGACGACGATGACGTCCCAGTCGTTCTCCTCGGCGTACTGGCCGATCTCGACCAGCATCAACAGTTCCTGCACACCGGGCAGTCCGGTCAGTTCGGCCGGGTCGAGCGCCGCCAGGTCGAAGCCGTGATCGTGGCCGCCGCCCGTGGCCAGCATCGCCACCACATCGCGGAAACGGTCTTCGAGCAGGGCGAGGGAGTCGATCTCGATCACTTCGATACCGGGTGCCACCATGGCCACTCCGGCGACGGTGCCCGGATCGTGCGGGAAACGGAAACCGAGCGCGTCGCCGAGCGAATGGGCCTGATCCAGCGAGGCGATCAGCACACGCTGACCCGAGCGGGCATAGGCCATGCTCGTCGCGCAGGCCAGCGTCGTCTTCCCGACACCACCCTTGCCGACGAACAGTTCGACGCGGGTACCGCCCGGGGCGCTCAGCCTTCGACCCGCTTCTTCAGCTCGTTGAGCGCGGTATCGGTGATGACCTTCTCGGCTTTGCGTTTGAACATGCCGATCATCGGGATGTTCAGGTCGACGGTGAGCTCGTAGACCACCTCGGTGCCGCCGCCGGGCCGGTCGAGCAGTTCGTAGCTGCCGTCCTGGGCTTTCTGCAGGTCACCGCTGAGCAGGCGCCACGACACGGCTTTGCCGTCGTCCCGCCAGGTGTAGGACAGCACGTAGGTGTCCTTGACGACGCCCGCGTCGAGCACGAACCGGGCGGTGGCCGCGCGGTCCTGCGGGTCCCGCTCGATGACCTCCACCGACTTCGCGGCAGCCACCCACTCCGGATAGGACTCCAGATCCGCGATGACGGCCATCACCTGCTGCGACGGTGCGTCGATCAGGATCGATCTCTGAGTCCGGTCAGCCATGGCGCCCAAGCCCTCTTCTCTGGTTTATGGCGGCTGGTGCCGCGGTTCTCCTTTGTCGCACCCTTACCGGTCGGTCCATCGGCGAAGGCGCGCCGAGAACGTGCGTCAGGGGGCGGCGACCGCGGGTGCGACGCCTGCGGGTCGACCGGCTTCGAGCCGTGCCTTGAGTTCGAACGCCATGGCGCGGCCCGCGACCCGGCGGGACCGATTGGCCGCGGCCAGCGCGCGCGCCGACTTCGGTTCGGCCGCGGGTTCGGCGTGCAGGAAGTAGTGCAGGATCGCCCCCTCGGGGACTGCCTCCAGCCATACCTCCATGGTGCCGGTCAACGCGCCCGCCACCGTCCAGCGTATGCCTTTGTCGCCGCGATCCTCGCGCACGTCGAGGCGCAGATCGGGCCACCAGCGGCGCCAGTTGTTTGCGGCGCTCAGCACCTCGGCGATCGCGGCGCCCGGTGCGGCGAGGAAGGTCTGATCAGCGACCTGGATACTGCTCACCCGGCTGAGCGTAGTGGACGCCACACCGGGTCCGGGCAGGGTGTCACCGCAGCAGTTCCCGCAAGCGGGCGCCCTGCCGGTCCCAGTGCCAGTTCTGCTCCACCCAGGCGCGGCCCGCGGCGCCCATCTGGGCGGCCTTGTCCCGGTCGGTGAGCAGTTCGACGATGGCATCGCTGATCTGCGAGACCGACCGGCCGTGCACCACGATGCCGGTCTCGCCCTCGCGCACGGTCTCGGGGGCGCCGCCGGAATCGCCGGCCACGACCGGGACCCCGGAGGCCGACGCCTCGAGGAACACGATCCCCAGACCCTCGACGTCGAGGCCCGCCCCGCGCGTGCGGCACGGCATCGCGAACACATCGGCGATCGTGTGATGGGCGGCCAGCTCGCCCGAGGGCACCCGCCCGGTGAACACCACGCTGTCCTGCACGCCGAGGGCCTCGGCCAGCGCGCGCAGCCGCGTCTCGTACGGTCCACCGCCCGCGATCACCAGCACCGCGCCGTCGACGCGCTCGCGGATCTCGCTCATCGCCACGATCAGCATGTCCTGGCCCTTGCGCGGGACCAGCCTCGACAGGCACAGCACGGTCGGTCGCTCGCCGAGTCCGTAGCGGGCGCGCAGCTCTTCCCTGGCCGCCGGGTCGGGCCGGAATTCGGTGGGGTCGACGCCCGGCGGCAGGTGCTCGAGCGCCGCGCGCGGGCCGAACGCCGAGGCGAAGCGGCCACGGGTGTACTTGCTGACATAGGTCACCACATCGGTGTGCTCGCCGATCGAACGCAGCACCTGGCGCGAACCGGGCAGCATCGACCAGCCCACTTCGTGACCGTGGGTGCTGGCCAGGATGCGCTCGGCGCCCGCGCGTCGCAGTATCGGCGCCATCACCGCCAGGGGTGCGGCCGCACCGAACCACACGGTGTCGCACCGGTGTTCGCGCAGCAGCGCGCTCGCCCGCTTGATGACCGCGGGGGTCGGCAGCATCAGCGTGGTCGGATGACGCACTACCTGGAACTTCTGCGCGGCGTCGAACTTCTTATGGCTGTCACCGCGCCAGCGCGGTGCGTACACCACCAGGTCCTCGGTCGGCAGCTGATTCGACAATGCCTGCAGATACGACTGGATTCCGCCCGGCCGAGGCGGGAAATCGTTGGTAACCAGCAGAGTTCGGGCCATAAGAGAACAACCTAATCGGTCGGCTGACAGGTGGGCGGACGTGGTCAGGCGTACCCGCGCTCGTCATGCAGCGCGACCGCGCAACCAGGCCCGCCACCCGTCGAGCACCTCGGCGCGCGAGGCCCCGAGCTCGGCGGCGAACGCGGCGTCCTGCGCCGCGGGGGACTGCGGGCCGGTCGCCAGCCGCTTGTACAACGTGGTGAGGGCGGTGGTGCCGTAGCGGTCGGCGAGGAACGCGCAGGTGCTCCATGCGCTTTCGTAGGCGTAGGCCGCGTCGACACCGGTGAAGTCGGCATCGGCGACGAACTCGCTGGGCAGGGCGCCCGCGCGCAACCGGGTGGTCAGCGTGGGCGCGATCTGGGAGAAGGTGGTTTTCTGATCGCGCTGGGCGACGTACTCGGCGAAGCCTTCCAACATCCACAACGGCGCGCCGTCGGTGGTGTCGGCTCTGGTGGCGAGGTGGGTGAGCTCGTGGCGCAGCAGCGTGGCCAGGCCCTCGGCGCCGACCCGCCGCCGCGCGTCGGGGTTGAACACGATGCGCTGGTCGGTGGGCTGGGTGCCCGGAGCGTAGGACCCGGTGAGCGACACAGCGGCCACGTCGGTGCCGGTGGCGCCCGCGGACCTGGTGAGCGCGGTGAATTCGGCGGGCGTGCTCGCCACGACCACGACGGGCGCGCGATTCCAGTCGGTGCCCCACACCGCGCTCACATCCGAAATGGCCTGGCCCAGTTGCTGTTCGAGGACATCGAGGTCGGCACGATGGCTGGGATGGGCCACCAGTAGTGCCGGCGAGGTGGCACCGTCGGCGACTTCACGGACCAGGATCGGGCCGTAGGGCTGTAGCTCGCGGCGCACCGGGCTCAGCCGCGGATTGTCGAGGCCCTCGGAGGTGTCGAGCACCTCGGCCTCGTCGGTGGCCAGCTGTAGTGAGCCCGCGTTGCGCGGCAGCAGGATCAGTGCGACGCACGCTCCGGTCAGCAGCGTCACCGAGGCGAGCGTGATGCAGAATTCGAGGCGGCCGTTCGACGAGAACCACGAACGCAGGCCCGAACGGGGGAACGGATCGGTCACCGGTCCGGCTCAGTATCGCCGGGCCGAGTGATACGGGGTGGTGTTGATCGGCGCGACAGCGACCGGCACACCGAAAGTGGAGGCGTGCACCATCATTCCGTTGCCCGCGTAGATGCCGACGTGAGTGATGTCGGGATAGAACAGGATCACGTCGCCGGGCAGCAGTTCGTCCTTGGACACCGGCGTGCCGTAGCCCGCCTGCTGGGAACTGGTCCGCGGCACGTTCTTGCCGACCTGCTTGAACGCCCACTGCACGAGTCCGGAGCAGTCGAACTGGTCGGGCCCGGTGGCGCCCCAGACATAGGGATCGCCGACGCGGGTGAGCGCGGCGGCCAGCGCGCTGGTGCCGCTGCCGGGAACCAGGCCCGCCAGCAACGAATCACGGTCGAAGCCGGGCGGGAACGGCGAACCGGCCAGGGTCGACTTGTCCCGGGCCGAGAGCTGGCTCCACGCCTCGACCACGGAGGTGGTCGACGCGGCGAGATCCTGGCGTTTGCGCTCGACATCGGCGCGCACCGCGTCGGCGGCGGTGGTCGCGGCATGCGCGGCCTCGGCGGCGGTGCGGGCGACGGTGTCGGCCGCGGTGGCGGCATCGGCGGCCTGCTTGAACTGGCGGACCGTCTCGGTGGTCTGCTGGGCGAGTACGTCCAGCGTCGACATCTTGTCCAGCAACTGCTGCGGTGAACCGCTCGACAGCACGGCGAACATGCTGTTGGTGCGCACGCCGGTGTAGGCGGCCACGGCGGTGCGGTCGATCATCGGCTGGAACTTGCGCACCTCGGCGCGGGCGGCCTCGACGACCGCGGAGGTGGCGGCGACCTTGTCGTCGGCGTCGCGTTGCAGCGCGAGCTTGGCGTCGAGGTCGATCTGCGCGGTGAGCGCTTGCTGGTTGAGCTGTTCGGACTGGCGCGAGAGGTCGACCATCCGGGAGATGGCGTCGGTCGCGGTGGTCGGCAGGGCGACGGGGTCGGCGCCGGAGGGACCGGCGGTGTAGATCGCGCACACCAGGATCGCGGCGGAAAGGGTTCCGGCGAAACCACGCGTAGCGTGCGCATTCCGGTGGTGTGCAGTCACAGTGGCCCGTGCCCCGTTCTCTCGTTGTCCGCCGATACAGCGCAATACCTGAGCGCGATCTCCTCGTCAGCCGAGAAGGTCTCGATCAGGTTACGGAACCGCATGCATTCGTGTCCAGTAAAAGGTACGTGCGCCGTCCAACCCAGTGGACGGCGCATACACCCGGACGATCACTGCGGCTTCGGTGCGCCCTTCCCCGCGAACGACGCACCGTGCCCGGCAGATCAGAAGCGGCGCGCACCCGCGAACGGCATCGACGACAGCGACGCGATCTGGACCGGGGTGCCCGCGGTGGAGGCGTGCACGACGTTGCCGTCGCCCGCGTAGAGGCCGGAGTGGCCGCCGCCGTAGAACGACACCATGTCGCCGGGCTGGAGCTCGTCGATCGAGACCGGGGTGCCCGCACCCAGCTGGGCGTCGCTGGTGCGCGGAATGTCCATGCCCGCCTGGGAGTAGGCCCACTGGACCAGACCCGAGCAGTCGAAGGCGTTGGGGCCCGCGGCGCCGTAGACGTAGGGCGAGCCGATCTTGCTCAGTGCGGCATCGAGGGCGATGTCGGCGGCGGTGGCGCGCGGTGCGGTGAAGGCCTGCGGTGCGGCCGGGATCTCGATACCGGGCACACCCTGGGGCAGCGGAATCTCGTTCGGAACCTCGAACGTGCCGATGCCGGGCACGGTCACCGGGGTGGCCGATGCCGGGGCGGCCGGCAGGAGGAACGCGCCGATGGTGGCAGCGCCGACGGCTCCGACGGCAACGGCACGCTGCGCCTGACGCTTGACGGTGTTGTTCGCCATGATGCGGAACTTCCAATCTGCCCCACGACGCCGTGTCCGTTTGACGCGGCGGGCTTCGTCTCGCTGACCATTTCCGATCGGCGGGACTCCGTGAGGTCTCGAAAAGGTTACGAAGACATCACGGGGGTTTGTAAAGTCGGACATCGGTCCAATGGGGATTCCGGGTGATATCACCGGGGAAAGCGTGCGAGCTGGGTCACATGCGATCACGAAACGATAACGCCAGGTCGCGGCGATCGCGATTTTCGCGCGCTACCGGCGCGTCGCCAATAGGGCTCACGCGGTGGTTTTCGCCTCTGAAATCGGCAAATCCGCAGGTGGCGCATGCTCGCGGTGATCATCGCCGGTTCGCCGTAGGGTCCGCCTCGCGGGCGGCGCGCCGTAAGCCGCGACGCGCACGGATTGGTAAGGCTGCTTACCCGTTGAAATCTGATGAACTCATGTGAATTCGATAAGTATGTGAGCCCGGTCACTATTGAGTTTGATCTCGGTCATTTTGTTCGCATCAGAACGAAAGTCTCGCGCCGAATTGTCGGCTTCGGACTTCGCGGGTTTGCTTTGTGTCGGGTCGCGGGACGGGCTGCTCCGTGGTATTGGCGTGCGCGCCGCTTGGCGGGAAAGCCGTTGTGGCGGTTAGGGTACGGCCGAATGTTCGCAGTTCGAAGGGGGCGCGGGTGGCCGACGACCAGGTTTTGACCGACATGCTGACGATGCTGGATCGCAGGCCGGGGGTGCTCGCGCTGCGCGTGTGCGTTATCGAGCTGCTGATCGAGCGGGAGCGTTATGCCGACGCGCTGGCCCACTGCGGGACAGCGCTCGGCCACGAACCGGGGAATGCCCAGGTCCTGGCCCTGATGATGCGCTGCACGACAGCGTTGTCCGGTGGTTCTCCAGCGCCGGCCGCCACCTCGATGGCCGCCCCCGCCACCCCCGCGTCCGGCTCGGCCGCCGCTCAGCCGGACTTCGACTGGGCCGCCGCCGAGGACGAGGTCGGCGACATCATCGAACCGGCATTCGTGCACGGCGTCCCCACCGAGTTCGTCACCGATGGCGATGCCGCCACCGTCGAACGTCCGAGCCTGCGCCTGGCCGATGTCGGCGGCATGTCCGAGGTGAAACAGCAACTCGACCTCACCCTGCTCGGCCCGCTGCGCAATCCGGAACTGGCCAGGGCGTTCGGCACCTCCGCGCGCGGCGGCTTGCTGCTCTACGGCCCGCCCGGTTGCGGCAAGACCTTCATCGCCTCGGCGGTCGCGGGCGAACTCGGCGCCAACTTCTATCCGATCGAGATCACCGACATCCTCGACATCTACACCGGCGCCAGCGAACGCAATGTACACAGCATCTTCGAGATGGCCCGGCGCAACGCTCCGTGCGTGCTGTTCCTCGACGAGGTCGACGCGCTCGGCCACAAACGCAGCCAGATGCAGGCCTCGACGACCATGCGCACGGTCGTGAACCAGTTGCTCACCGAGATGGATTCGGCCACCCACAGTAATGAGGGGGTGTTCGTGCTCGGCGCGACCAACCATCCGTGGGATGTCGACGTCGCACTGCGCAGGCCCGGCCGCTTCGACCGGATGATCTTCGTCGGCCTGCCCGACCTCGCCGCCCGCAAGTCGATCCTGCACTACCACCTGCGCGACCGCCCCGTGGCAGGCATCGACCTCGATGCCCTCGCGGCCCACACCGACGGCCTCTCCGGTGCCGATCTCGCCCACGTCTGCACCTCGGCCACCCAACTGGCCATGGCCGACTCGATGCGATCGGGCGAGGTCCGCCCGATCGGCATGGCCGACGTGCGGGCGGCGCTGGCCCAGATCCGGCCGAGCACCGGAGCCTGGTTCGAATCCGCCCGCAACGTCGTCGAATTCGCCAACGGCGATGGCAGCTACGACGAACTCGCGACCTACCTCAGACGGATGAAGCGGCGCTGAGACGCCGATGAGCGAACAACAACTCGACCGCGCCGCCGCCTTGATCGACCTGGGCAGGTTCGAGGCGGCGCGAGCGGAGCTGGCGCCGGTGCTGGCGACCGAACCCGACAACAGCGACGCCCAGGCGCAGCTGGCGTACTCCTGGCTGAGATCCGGTGTGAACGCCGCGGCGACCGACGCCGCTCGGGCCGCGCTGCGGTCGCACCCCGGCAACGTGTTCGCGTGGCGAATCCTCGCGCTGGGCGAATACGGGCTCCTGGGTGAGCGTGTCGACGCCGACCCGACCGCCGCCACCGCCCACGCGGACGAGGCGGTGCGCGCGGCGCGTCGATGCGTCGAGCTCGACCCCTGGTCGGCCGACAGCTACCGAATCCTCGCGACGACGCTGCAGCACCGCGATCGGGACGCCGCGCTCGCGGCCATCGACAGCGCCATCGAGATCGCGCCGGAGAACGCGGTATTCCACGTGGTCCGCGGCCGCGTGCTGTGGCAGGACGCCCGCACGATCGGCAAGCGTGCGGCGGCCGGGCGGGCGGCGATCGAGCACGCGCTGCGCTTGGATCCGGACAACGTCGAGGCCATCTACCTGCTGGGCAACCATGCCTTCCAACGGCGCCGATGGGTAGAGGCCGAGCGGTGGCTGCGGCGGGCCGCGGAACTCGATCCGGCGTACGGACCGGATGTGCGGGCACTGCTGGCGGAGATACCGAACGAGAACCCGACACCGGTCCCGGCGTCTGCCGACGCGTCCCGGCCGTATCGCGCGAGGAACAAGGGTGGCGGCGTCAAGCGTAAACATGTGGTCTGGTCGGCGCTGGCGCTCGTGGCGCTGGTGTGGCACGGCGTGCTGGCTGTGGCCGGGGGCTCCGACTCGCCGTCGACCGGATCGACCTCGCGGACAACGACCTACCCGCGGTCCTATTACCGGTTGCCGCCCAGCTACCTTCGGCCGTTGCCGAGTCTGCCGAAGTTCCCGTCGGACCGTTGGCCGACCGGAAAACCCTGGCCGACACCGCGTCCGTCCCTCCCGAACGCGCCGCAGGGCGGTTGAGCCGGGACGCGTACCTCGCCGGCGCCCCGGAGATCGTGGGCCGCGGCCGAACCTCGGGATGACCGGTCACCGCCGAGTCGTTCGACGCGGCGAGCTTGTCGGACCCTCGCCTTACGCTGCTCGCCGTGCCCGATCCCGTTCCGCTCCCGGCTGCCGCCCGGCAGTTGGCCTTCGACGAGCTCGATACCCCGCTGTATGCCACCACTTTCGTCGTCGTCGACCTCGAAACGACCGGGACCAGCGCTGATCGGGACGCGATCACCGAGATCGGGGCGGTGAAGGTGCGCGGGGGAGAGGTGCTGGGGGAGTTCGCGACACTGGTGAATCCGGGGTACGCGATCCCGCCCGCCATCGTGCAGATCACCGGGATCACCACGGCGATGGTGTACGACGCGCCGCGGATCGAGGGGGTGTTGCCGGGGTTCCTCGAGTTCGCGGCGGGGGCGGTGCTGGTGGCGCACAACGCGCGATTCGACACCGCGTTTCTCAAAGCGGCCGCGGCGCGTCAGGACATCACGTGGCCCAATCCGCAGGTGCTGTGCACCGTGAAATTGGCGCGGCGGGTGCTCACCCGGGACGAAGCCCCGTCGGCGCGGCTCGGGGTGCTGGCGCAGATCCTCGGTGCGTCGACCACACCGACGCACCGCGCGCTCGACGACGCCCGCGCCACCGTCGACGTCCTGCACGCGTTGATCGGGCGGGTCGGCAATCAGGGCGTGCACAGCCTGTCCGAACTGCTCGACTATCTGCCCGGCGTCACCGGAACCCAGCGTGCCAAGCGCACTTTCGCGACCGACTTGCCCGCCGCGCCCGGCGTCTATCTCTTCCGTGGACCGTCGGAGGAAGTCCTCTATATAGGGACGGCGGTGAATCTGCGCCGTCGCGTGCGCAATTACTTCACCGGTTCGGAGACCCGAGGCCGCATGAAAGAGATGGTGGCCCTGGCGATTCGGGTCGACCATGTGGTGTGCGCGCACGGCCTCGAAGCGGGGGTGCGCGAGCTCCGGCTGCTCGCCGCGCACGCCCCGCCGTACAACCGCCGCTCGAAGTTTCCCCGGCGTGGGTGGTGGCTCACGCTCAGCGACGAGGCCTTCCCACGGCTGGTAGCCGTGCGCACCCCGACCCGAACAGCCTTGGGGCCGTTCAACTCTCGGATGGACGCGGTCGATGTAGCGTCGACGATCGCCGAATTCGCCGGGATGCGAACCTGCGCCACTCGCCTCACCCGCACGGCGAAACACACCTGCCCACCCGCGGCAGTCGGCGGCTGTCCCGCCGCCCGCCACGACGGTGACCACGACGCGACGAGCTACGCTCCGGCCGCCGAAGCGGTGCGCGACCTGTTCACCGGCCGGGCCGACACCTTGCTGCGCGCGATGATCGATCGCATCGAAACCCATTCCACCGCAGAGCATTTCGAGGCAGCTGCGCGCCTGCGTGACCGCACCGCCGCCGTTGTCACGAAACTGCACCGCACCCAGCGTCTCGCGGCCCTGGCTCGCCTCGCGGAACTCATCATCGCGCTGCCCGACGGCGCGGGCGGCTGGGAATTCTCCGTCATCCGCTACGGTCGCCTCGCCGCCGCGGGCACCGCGGCCCGCGGCACCCCGCCGATGGCTGTTGTCGATCAGATCGTCGCCGCCGCCGAAACAGTCATTCCCGACCTGGGCATCGCGTCGTCGGGTAACGGGACCCAGCGTCCACTGGGCGAGTCCCTTCGGGTGAATACGCCGGAAGCGGCATTGTTCGTCGAGGATGTGATCGTCGACCTCGACGACCACACCCCACCCCTGCGCGGAGCCCCACCGGAGGAAGTCGGCGTCATCGCTCGCTGGCTTGCCAAACCCGGCGCGCGGATCGTGCGGACCAGCGACGGCTACCGCGAACCGCTGCACGGTGCGGCGCGATGGGTGGGGTGGGCGCAACTCGCGCGTACCGCCGCTACCACCAAGAGCGAGCAGGAGCAGTACCTCGCCGAACGATGACGAACCGAGATCGGCCGCACGACTCGGCCCGGTCGAGGCACTACTCGGCGGTGCGCTGCGGCGTCCTGGGATCATGGACCCGGATTCCGTGTGCGGGGTCCTGTGAATGAAGGAGCAGCGGCGGATGTTCGTGAAGGTGTGTGGTCTGACCACCGAGGAGCAGATCGACTGGGCGATCGAGCTCGGGTACTCCGCGATCGGCGTCATGGTGACGACGAAGAGCAAGCGCTACCGCACCCCCGCGCAGGCGCGCGCCCTCGCCGACTACGCACGCGGTCGCATCACGACCTTCGCCGTCGCCCTCGAGGCGCGCGAGGTCGCCGAGGTGGCCGACGCGTTCGACGTCGTGCAGCTCTACCAGTGGGCCGACCTGCCGAATTTGGCCTTCTGTTCTTCGAACCCGCCCGCCCCCGAGCAGGCCAGCGAATACTTCTTCTACGACGCCAGCGCGGGCTCCGGTGTCTTCGAGGAGTTCCCCGACTGGGTGCGCGCGCAGCCAGGGCGAGTCGTGCTGGCGGGCGGCCTCGACCCGGACAATGTCGCCGCCGTGATCGCCCGGCATCGGCCCTATGGTGTCGACGTGTCCAGCTCGGTGGAGTCGGCGCCCGGTGTGAAGAGCTATGACCTGATGCGACGGTTCAAAGCGGCCACCGAGGGGCCGGAAGTTCTAGAGTGATCCCATGATTACCGCGATCGTGATGATCCAGGCGCAGAACTCTCGCATCCCCGAGACCGCGCAGGCCCTCGCCGACACCGAAGGAGTCGCCGAGGTGTACTCCTGCGCGGGCGACGTGGACCTGATCGCGATCGTGCGCGTCCGCGACCACGCGCACATCGCGGAGGTGGTCACCTCGGGCATCGACAAGGTGGACGGCGTGGTGCGCACCACCACCCACATCGCCTTCAAGTCCTATTCCAGCGCCGACGTGGAAGCCGGATTCTCGCTGGGGGAGTGAGCCCTCGGGCTCAGCGCTCGTCGAGCACCTGGGTGAGTTCGGCCCAGCTCTGCAGCAACTTGGCCGCCGCCCCGCTGTCGACGGCAGCGGCGGCGCGCTCGAGCCCGCCGACCAGCGCCGCGTCGAGATCGGAATCGACATCGCCGACCCCGCGGGAGAGGTCGTAGGCCACGATCGCCGCGGCCGAGTTCAACAGCACCGCGTCACGCACCGGCCCCGGCGTTCCCGCGAACACATCGCGGGCGACGCGGGCGTTGGCCTCGGCGTCCCCGCCGCGCAGGTCGTCCAGATCCACCCTGACGATGCCGAGCCGCGTCGGATCGAGCACCGTCTGACGAATCCGCCCGCCACTGACCACCCACACATCCGTGAGGTCGGAGGTGGTGATCTCGTCGAGCCCGTCGCGCCCACGCACGACCAGCGCACTCGCTCCGCGCGCCGCGAACACCCCCGCGATCACGGGCGCGAGATCGGCGAACGCGCACCCGATCAGCCCGGCCCTCGGCTGTGCCGGATTGGTCAGCGGTCCCAGTACGTTGAACACGGTCGGGATGCCGATCTCCTTGCGCGCGGCCCCGGCGAAACGCAGTCCGGAATGGAACAGCGGCGCGAAACAGAACCCGATCCCGGTCTCGCGCACCGACCGCGCCACCGACTCGGGTCCGAGCGCGAGCTTGACCCCCAGCGCTTCGAGCACATCGGCGCCACCGGCCTTCGACGAAGCCGCTCGGTTCCCGTGCTTGACCACCGGCACCCCGGCCGCGGCCACGACCACCGAGGACATGGTCGAGATGTTCACCGACCCCGAACGGTCGCCGCCGGTACCGACGACGTCGACCGCGTCCCCGTCGATGCGAACCAGGCGCGCGTGCCCGAGCATCCCGGCCACCATGCCCGCCAGTTCGGTCGGCGTCGGGCCCTTGATCTTCATGGCGACGCCGAACGCCGCGATCTGGGCCGCGGTGGCGTTGTCGGTGAAGATCTCGTCGATCACCCAGGTGGTGTCGTCCGCGGCCAGGTCGCCACCGTCGGCGAGGGTTCCGAGCACCTGGGGCCAGCTGCGCACGCTCATCTGCTCTGCTTCTCCTTAAACGACACCGTTGCGCCACAGTAGATCGGGCAGGCGGAGGTGGCGCAAGGACATTTGCGCCGTCGGACAAGTTTACGGGGCGGTGCGCGGCGGCTGCAGCGCGTCCCAACCGTCGGCCACGCCGTCGTGGCGCTGGGCGAGCCCGGCCATTCGCGAGCGTTCCTGCGAACAGGTCAGCGGATCGAGCCGCTGTACCCGCTGCAAGATGATCGGAACCAGGTCCGGCGCGGTGGCGGTGGCCTCGGCGCGTTCGTATCCGTCGTATCCGGCGATCTCGCACGCGGCCTCGATCTGGCCCGCGGGCAGCCGCAGATGATGGCGCAACACCGCGTCGGCCTCCCGATCCAGCTCAGTGGCGCGGTCCAGCGCGGTAGAACAAGCCTCGACATCGTCGAAACTCGATGCGACCACGACGAGATCCTCACGCTCGGGGTCCAACTTCCGCGCCGACCCACCGAACAGTCGCCGCCACATCCGCACCACGACCATCGTCGCCTCCTCGTCTCAGCCTATCCACATCCAACGCTGTCACAATGGGTTGTCGCGCGATCGTCGCCAACACGCCGACGGACGTCGTAGACCCCCTCTGTGCGTGGGTTTTCCGACTGGCGCCACAAACTTTCGTACCCGGGTACATGTGTCGTACTACGAAGAGTCATACTTACCCCGTGACGACCGCAGTAGGCACCCCAGGATCGGCCATTACTCAGCGTGTGCATTCGCTGAACCGGCCCAACATGGTCAGCGTCGGAACCATCATCTGGCTGTCCAGCGAGCTGATGTTCTTCGCCGGACTGTTCGCCATGTACTTCGTTGCTCGCGCGCAGGCGCACGGGAACTGGCCCCCGGAGCCGACCGAGCTGAACATGAAGCTCGCGATTCCGGTGACGGCCGTTCTGATCGCGTCCTCGTTCACGTGCCAGATGGGCGTGTTCGCCGCGGAGAAGGGCGACGTGTTCGGCCTTCGTCGCTGGTACACGATCACCCTGCTGATGGGCGCGTTCTTCGTCGCCGGGCAGGGTTACGAGTACTACCACCTGGTGGAGGAGGGAACTTCGATCGCCGGCAGCTCGTACGGCTCGGTTTTCTACATCACCACCGGCTTCCACGGTCTGCACGTCATCGGCGGTCTGATCGCGTTCGTGTTCCTGCTCGTCCGCACCACGCTGAGCAAGTTCACCCCCGCCCAGGCCACCGCCGCGATCGTGGTGTCGTACTACTGGCACTTCGTCGACATCGTCTGGATCGGGCTGTTCGCCACGATCTACTTCGTCCGTTAGCGCGCGGCGCACACAGCATTTGCACAAGTCGGTTCCGTCTACTCCAAAGGGACACAGATGAGTTCATCTCCCCCGTCGGCCCAAGAGCCCGCCGGCCCCGGCGCCGGGCAGGACGCACAGGCCGCCAAGGCGCGTAAGCAGCGCCGCGCCCGCCGTCGTATCGCGGGTGCTCTCGCGCTGATGATCGGCTTGGTCGGAGCCGGCTTCCTGGCTACCGCGCTCACCCCGCAGGCCCAGGTCGCGACCGCGCACGAGGACCAGTCCGCGCTCATTCGCGAGGGCAAGCAGCTCTACGAGACCTCGTGCGTCACGTGCCACGGCGCGAACCTGCAGGGTGTCGCCGATCGTGGTCCGAGCCTGATCGGTGTCGGCGAGGCCGCGGTCTACTTCCAGGTCTCCTCCGGCCGCATGCCGATGGCCGTCAACGGTGCCCAGGCGGTGCGCAAGCCGGAGAAGTTCGACGCGCACCAGACCGACGCGATCGGCGCCTATGTCGCCGCCAACGGTGGTGGCCCCTCGGTGATCCGTGACGCCAACGGTGAGATCGCCCAGGAATCGCTGCGCGGCGACGACATCGCCCGTGGTTCGGAGCTGTTCCGCATGAACTGCGCCTCCTGCCACAACTTCACCGGTCGCGGTGGTGCGCTCTCCGGCGGCAAGTTCGCGCCGCCGCTGGCCGAGGCCAGCGAGCAGCAGATCTACCAGGCGATGGTCACCGGCCCGCAGAACATGCCCAAGTTCTCCGACCGGCAGCTGACCTCGGAGGAGAAGCGCGACATCGTCGCCTACGTCAAGAACTCCGCGGAGGAGAAGTCGCCCGGCGGCTGGGACCTCGGCGGTTTCGGTCCGGCGACCGAAGGTTTGGCGATCTGGGTCATCGGCATCACCGCAGTGGTCGGCGCCGCGATGTGGATCGGATCGCGGTCATGATCGGTCAGCGCGCGGAGGCGGCAGCGCAGCGTAACCACGCAGCGCGCCCGAGCATGACGAATTGGATGCAGCCATGAGTGGACAGGAGCACAGCGACATGGGTCGCGAACCCACCGAAGACGAACTGGACGCGATGTCGCGTGACGAGCTGGTCGAGCTCGGTACCAATCGCGACGATGTCGATGTCGTCTACCGCAACGAGCGGTGGCCGGTGCCCGGCACCAAGGCCGAGAAGCGCGCCGAACGTGCGGTCACGTTCTGGTTCGCCGTCTCCGGCCTCGCCGCCGCCGCGCTCATCGGTGTCTTCCTGTTCTGGCCGTGGGAGTGGAAGGGCTACGGCGACGAGGGCCACAGCGCCTACTCGCTGTTCACCCCGCTCGTCGGCCTGACCTTCGGCATCTCGGTGCTGGTTATCGGCATCGCGGTCGTGCTGATTCGCAAGCGGTTCATCCCCGCCGAGATCTCCATCCAGCAGCGCCACGACGGCCCGTCGGACGAGGTCGAGCGGCGCACCCTGGCAGCTGAGCTGCAGGACGCGCTCGACACCTCCACCCTCGGTCGCCGCAAGATGATGCTCGGTACCGCGGGCGCCGGCGTCGGCGTGCTCGGTATCGGCGCACTGCTGGTGTTCGTCGGCGGCATGGTGAAGAACCCGTGGGCCAAGCGCGACAAGTCGCCGCTGTGGGTCTCGGGCTGGACCCCGGACTACCCGGGTGAGACCATCTACATCCGCCGCGACACCGGTCGCCCGGAAGACGTCGTCCTGGTGCGCCCGGAAGATCTCGACGCCGGCTCGATGGAGACCGTGTTCCCGTGGAAAGAGAAGTGGCGCGGGGATTCGCACGAGACGCTGCAGTCGCTGCGCGGCATCCGTAACGCCGTGATGATGATCCGCCTGCGCACCGAAGACGCCGAGAAGGCGATCAAGCGCAAGGGTCAGGAGAGCTTCAACTTCGGCGACTACTTCGCCTACTCGAAGATCTGCACCCATCTCGGCTGCCCCACCTCGCTGTTCGAGCAGCAGACCAACCGGATCCTGTGCCCGTGCCACCAGTCGCAGTTCCTCGCGACCGAGTGGGCAAAGCCGGTCTTCGGTCCCGCCGCCCGCGCACTGCCTCAGCTGCCGATCACCGTCAACTCCGAGGGCTTCCTGGTCGCCGCGGGCGACTTCATCGAGCCGCTCGGCCCGGCCTTCTGGGAGCGTCGTTCATGAGCCAGGTAAACGAGATGGACGAGCGGTATCGCGCCGCCGCGTTCGTCAAGCGGTCGATCAACAAGGTCTTCCCGACCCACTGGTCATTCCTGCTGGGTGAGATCGCGCTCTACGCGTTCATCATCCTGCTGCTGTCGGGTGTGTACCTGACGCTGTTCTTCGACCCGTCGATGACCCACGTGGTCTACGACGGCGCCTACCAGCCGCTGCGCGGCGTGGGCATGTCGCGGGCGTACGAGACCGCGCTGAACATCTCCTTCGAGGTGCGCGGCGGTCTGTTCGTCCGGCAGATCCACCACTGGGCGGCCCTGCTGTTCGCGGCGTCGATCATCATCCACCTGTTCCGCATCTTCTTCACCGGCGCGTTCCGCAAGCCGCGTGAGGCGAACTGGGTGATCGGCTCGCTGCTGCTGATCCTGGCGATGTTCGAAGGCTTCTTCGGCTACTCGCTGCCCGACGATCTGCTCTCCGGTACCGGTCTGCGCGCCGCGTTCTCGGGCATCACCATCGGTGTCCCGGTCGTGGGTACCTGGCTGCACTGGCTGATGTTCGGCGGCGACTTCCCCGGCGACATCATCATCCCGCGCCTCTACATCGCGCACGTGCTGCTGCTGCCCGGCATCATCCTGGCGCTGATCGGCGCGCACGTCGCGCTGGTCTGGTACCAGAAGCACACCCAGTTCCCCGGACCGGCCCGCACCGAGCACAACGTGGTCGGCGCGCGCATCATCCCGGTGTTCGCCGCCGATCAGGGCGCGTTCTTCGCGTTCACCCTCGGCATCGTCGGCATCATGGGCGGTGTCCTGCAGATCAACCCGATCTGGAACCTCGGTCCGTACAACCCCTCTCAGGTGTCGGCGGGTTCGCAGCCCGACTTCTACATGATGTGGACCGACGGTATGGCGCGTCTGATGCCGCCGTGGGAGATCTACATCGGCAACTACACGATCCCGGCGGTGTTCTGGGTCGCGCTCATCATGGGTCTGGTGTTCACGCTGCTGATCGCCTACCCGTGGATCGAGAAGCGCCTCACCAACGACCACACGGCGCATCACAACCTGCTCCAGCGTCCGCGCGACGTGCCGGTGCGGACCGCGATCGGCGCGATGTCCATCGCGTTCTACGTGGTGCTCACGCTGTCGTGCGTCAACGACATCATCGCGCTGAAGTTCGACATCTCGCTGAACGCGACCACCTGGATCGGTCGTATCGGCGTGCTGCTGCTGCCGCCGATCGCGTACTTCATCACCTATCGGTTCTGCATCGGTCTGCAGCGCAGTGACCGGGCGGTGCTCGAGCACGGCATCGAAACCGGCGTGATCAAGCGTCTGCCGCACGGTGAGTACATCGAGGTGCACCAGCCGCTGGGCGGGGTCGACGCACACGGCCATGCCATCCCGCTGGAATACCAGGGCGCCCCGGTGCCCAAGAAGATGAACAAGCTGGGTTCGGCGGGCAAGCCGGGCACCGGTAGCTTCCTCAAGGCCGACCCCAAGGCCGAGGGCGAGCGCTGGGTCGAGATCGAGGAGAGCGAGGAGCACCGGATGCTCGCCGTTCTCGCCGAACAGCAGGCGATCGCCAACAACAGCGAGCCGTCCGGTCACTGACCGAACCGCACGTAGCGCGAAGGCCCCGAGTCGAATTCGACTCGGGGCCTTCGTTTTGTTCCTACAGCCGCGGGGTGCGCCGGTATGTCTCGATGGCCTCGAATTTGGCCAGGTTGTGGCGGGCGTCGGCGAGCGCGTCGTGCGCGTCGTCGGGGATGGGCGGCAGGGCGGGGCTGCCGTTCACGGCCCAGTGCTGGCGCAGTTCGTTGGTGTAGCGCGGCATGCCCTTGGGCAGCGCGGTCATGTCACCCCACAGTTGGCACAGCGCCACGTGGTCGTACGCGCCGACCCAGGCCCACAGCTCGGGCTGCACACTCGGCCGCGGAAGGAAGAACTTGAACAGGTCGTCGCGGATCTGTTCCCTGGTGCGATACAGCGGCGACCCGGCACTCGGCAGCTTCGGCAGCACGTGCTTGCGCACCCACGGACCTGCCCGCTTCGCATCGAATTCGGTGGACACCGCGTAATACTCGCGCCCGTCCTCGCAGACGACGCCGATCGAGATCAGATCGATCGTCGTGCCGTCCTCGATGAATTCCGAGTCGTAGAAATATCGCAGGGAGATCGCCTCTTCGTGTCGGTAGGTTGCTGGCGGGGGTCCGACACGACGGGCGAGGGACCCACGACGGGTTGACGAAACCCTATGTCGGTGCCCCGCGCGCACCGCGCACGGGTCTGCGGTGCCCGGCGCAGGTACGCCGGATATTCGCCCGTTGCCCGGGGCCGTATTCTTAACTGGTGACCTGGACCGTCGACGTACCCATTGACCGCCTGCCGGAACTGCCACCGCTGCCCGACGAGTTGCGCGGTCGCCTCGATGCTGCGTTGGCCCGCCCGGCCCTGCAGCAGCCGTCGTGGGACGCCGACGAGGCCGCGACCATGCGCACCGTGCTCGAGAGCGTGCCGCCGATCTGCCTGCCCGCCGAGGTCGAGGACCTCAAGGCGCAGCTGGCCCAGGTGGCCCGCGGCGAGGCGTTCCTCATGCAGGGCGGTGACTGCGCGGAGACCTTCGCCGACAACACCGAACCCCACATCCGCGGCAATATCCGCACGCTGCTGCAGATGGCCGTGGTGCTCACCTACGGCGCGAGCATGCCGGTGGTGAAGGTGGCGCGGATCGCCGGGCAGTACGCCAAGCCGCGCTCCTCCGACACCGACGCGCTCGGCCTGACCTCCTACCGCGGTGACATGGTCAACTCCCTCGTCGCCGACGAGGCGCTGCGCCGCCACGACCCGTCCCGACTGGTCCGCGCCTACGCCAATGCCAGCGCCGCGATGAACCTGGTCCGCGCCCTGACCAGCGCGGGCACCGCCGACCTGCACCGCCTGCACGACTGGAACCGCGATTTCGTCGCCCAGTCGCCCGCGGGCGCGCGCTACGAGACCCTCGCCGAGGAGATCGACCGCGGGCTGCGTTTCATGGCCGCCTGTCAGGTCAACGACCCGAGCCTGAAGACCGCGCGCATCTACGCCTCACACGAGGCCCTCGTCCTGGACTACGAGCGCGCCATGCTGCGGCTGAGCGAGTCCGAAACCGGCGAACCGCTGCTCTACGACCTGTCCGCGCACTTCCTGTGGATCGGCGAGCGCACCCGTCAGCTCGACGGCGCCCACATCGCGCTGGCCGAACTCCTCGCGAACCCGATCGGCCTCAAGATCGGGCCGACCACCACGCCGGATCTGGCCGTGGAATACGTCGAGCGGCTCGACCCGAACAACGAGCCGGGCCGACTCACCCTGGTCGCGCGCATGGGCAACGGCAAGGTGCGCGATGTGCTGCCCCCGATCATCGAGAAGGTGCAGGCCACCGGCCACCAGGTGATCTGGCAGTGCGACCCGATGCACGGCAACACCCACGAGTCGTCCACCGGGTTCAAGACCCGCCACTTCGACCGCATCGTCGACGAGGTCCAGGGCTTCTTCGAGGTCCACCACGCGCTGGGCACCCACCCCGGCGGCCTGCACATCGAGCTGACCGGCGAGAACGTCACGGAGTGCCTCGGCGGCGCCCAGGACATCTCCGATCTCGACCTCGGCGGCCGCTACGAAACCGCCTGCGACCCGCGCCTGAACACCCAGCAGTCCCTGGAACTGTCGTTCCTGGTAGCCGAGATGCTGCGGTAGTTCTGGAGCGCTGGCGCGCTCGAGTTCGCGGCCATGGCGGTCCCGCTGTTGCGGTGCCGTTGCTTGCTCCTTCGTCGCCTACGCAACGGCACCGCAACAGCGGGACGGCCGCGAACCGCCGCTGCGCGGCGGACCCTCCTCGAGGTCGGTCGTACGTGGTCGGTAGTGCGGTCATGGCGGACTCGGGGTGCGCGCAGCGAGCCCGGGGGCGGTCAGCGAGGACCGCGCCCGGGCTTTTCCTTATCCTTCTCGGGATCCTTGCCCCTTCAAGGCAGGGCGGTGAGCGTTACGACGCTGCCCGCCTCCACATTCGAGTTGAAGCCCGGAACCTGGCCGATCACCAGCGAACTGTCGGAGTCGGTGAGGGATTTGACCTCCACCCGTAGCCCGAGCTGTTGCAGCTTGGAACGGGCGCTGCCGACGCTTTGACCCATCACATTGGGCACCTTCACCGCGTTCGACAGGATCAGCGTCACGGTGTCGCCCGATTGCAGGGTGGCGCCGACGGCGGGCTCGGTGGCGATGGCCTTGTCGCCCTCGATGCTCTTGTCGAACTGCACGCGCGTATCGCGAACAACCAGGCCCGCGGTGGTCAGCGCGCTGGCTGCCTCCTCGGCGGTCTTGCCCCGCACATCGGGCACGTTCACCGGCTGAGATCCCTTGCTGCGGTACACCTTCACCTGACCGCCCATCGGCAGGATCGTGCCCGGCGCGGGCTCCACCTTGGCCAGTGAGCCCTTCGGTGCGGTACTGGCCGCTTCACCGGCGTCGATCGGTTGCAGGCCGCCGTCGCGGATCGCCTGGTTGACGGCGCTGATCTGATCGCCCGCCTTGATATCGGGCACTCGCGGTTTGCCGTTCGAGATCAGCACCGCGATCGTGGAACTCTTGGTCACCCGCGACCCGGCCGACGGATCGGTGCCGACCACCCCGCCCACCGGAATCGTGTCGGAAGCTTTCTGTCGCAGCTCTGTTTCGAAACCGGCCTCTTGCAGCACGGCGACGGCCCGCTCGGAGTCCATGCCCGCGATCGGGGGCACCGAGCTGTAGCGGCCGACGCCGACCCACCAGCCGCCGATGCCGACCAACAGGGTCAGCGCGACGACGATGCCCACCCATACCAGGCCTGTTCGGCGAGCATGGCTGTCGCCGGTGCCGAACGCGGTCGCCGCGGGCGCGGGGGCGTACTCCTCCGGCCGTGGGCGCGGCGCGGTCACCACCCTGGTGTGGTGCGGCTCCGGTGCGTGGGAATGGTGCGCGGCGATCGGCGGCGGGGTGACCGGGCGCTCGCCGGGATGATGCGCGGCGCCGGTCTGATAGCTCTCGCTGAGATGTTCGGCCGAATCCCGGGGTGCGGGCACCCGATACGGCGGCAGGTTCAGCTCCATCGCGATGGACTGCAGTCTCGCCGCCATCTCGTTGGCGTCGGCGAAACGCTGCGCGGGGTCGCGGGAGGTCGCCTTGGCGACGAGTGCGTCGAATTCGGGCGGCACGCCACCGATGAAGTTGCTCGGCGCGGGTACATCGTTCTCGACCCGCTGATACGCCACCGACAGCGAGTTGTCGCCGGTGAACGGCACCCGCCCGGTGAGCAGTTCGAAGATCAGGACGCCGAAGGAGTACACATCACTGCGCGCGTCCGCGGTGCCGGTGGTGACCTGCTCGGGGGAGAGATAGGCGGCCGTACCGAGGATCACGCTCGCGGAGGTGGTGTTGGCCGCCGCGACGGCGCGGACCAGGCCGAAATCGGCGATCTTCACCTCGCCCGCGTCGGAGATCAGCACGTTCTCCGGCTTCACGTCGCGGTGCACCAGGCCGGCGTCGTGGGCGGTGCCGATCGCGCGCAGCACCGGCTCGGCCACGGCCCGCACGGCGTGTGGCGGCATCGGCCCGCGTTCGCGCAGCAGCTCACGCAGCGTGCCGCCCTCGACTAATTCCATGATCAGGAACGGGTATTCACCGTCGACACCCTGGTCGTAGACCGCGACGAGGGACGCGTGCTTGAGTTTGGCCACCGCGCGCGCCTCGAACTCGAAGCGGCTCAGGAACTGGGGGTCGCCGGCGAACTTCGGGTCCATCACCTTGATCGCGACGGGGCGATCGAGCCGGGTGTCGGTCCCGCGGAAGACCATCGACATCCCGCCACGAGCGATCGGCGCATCGATGCGATAGCGCCCTTCCAGCATCTGGCCGATCAAGTGATGTCCTCCGGCATTCAACCGGCCGCCGTGTGCGGCCACCACGATGGTAACCGGGCGGTGTGGGCATGCCAGACGATGCGTGCGCCTCGACACGTACTACCGTTGTGCGAGTGAGTGCCTTCCCCTGCAGCAACGACGTGCTGCCCGACACCGAAACCATCGTCTCGCTCCCCGAGGCGGCCGACATCCTCGGTATCCCGGTCACCTCGGTGCACCAACTGCTGCGTGACCACCAGATCCTCGCGATCCGCCGCAACGGCATCCCCGGCATTCCCGCCCGCTTCTTCGACTCCGAAGACGAGATCGTCCGCATGCTCCCCGGCGTGATCACCGTGATGCGCGACGGCAAGTACAGCAACGAGGACATCCTCGAGTGGCTCTACACCGATGACCCCTCCCTCCCCGGCCGCCCGGTCGACGCTCTGCACGGCCACCTGGCCCGCGAGGTAGTCCGCCGCGCCCACGCCGAACCCTTCTGATCGTCGGACCGGATCGAACGGGTTCACCACAGCGGTAGTCGACGGCAGCCTCGATCCGGTTTCTCGACCGGCGACCAGCGGTGGCCGGTGGGTGTGGTCAAGCCTTTGGCGGCGACCAGGAGTCGGCGACGGTGGGGGACCGTGGCCCGGCTGGTGAAGACCTGGTAATCGGCTGCTTCGATCCGGTCGAGGATCTCGGCGTAGAGGGTGGCCGCGGTGGCGATCGCCGGGCGTACCCGGGGTGCGAGCAGGGCGACGCCGGGCACGGCTTGCCGATAGATGTCGCGGTTGACGGCGATCAGGTGGGCGAGCGCGCGTCGCAGGGGTGCGTCGGTGTGGCCGCGATGGCGGCAGGCGCGCAGGTGGGCTTCGTCCACGCCGAATGCCCGCAGTTCGTCGGTGGGCAGGTAGATGCGGTCGCGATCGAGGTCCTCGGCGACGTCGCGCAGGAAATTGGTGAGCTGGAAGGCTTCGCCGAGGGCGGCGGCCGCGGGTTCGGCCTGGGCGACGGGGACGACGGTGCCGAGGACCGGCAGCAGTTGCAGGCCGATAGCGGCGGCGGATCCGCGCATGTACTCGCGCAGCTCGCTCATCGTGGCGTAGCGGATGCGGTGGGTGGCCGTGCCGGGGACATCCATGCGCATGGCGTCGAGGAACGTCCAGATGTGGCCGTGCGCGATGTCGTAGCGGGCGATGGTGTCGGCGGCCGCAGTGACGATCTGGCGGCGGCGCGTGTCGGCGGTGGCGACGCCACGGTGTGCCAGGGCCGTGCGCAGTTGTCTCTCGACGAGGTCGAGATGCGCGGCGGGGGAGACATCGACGACCTGTCGTGCGCCGTCGCGCGGGTCGAGGACACGGGCGTGGTTGTCGGCGTGGTCGACGATGTCATCGACCATTCGCGCGAACGCGTACAGCGCGTGCACGGCCCGCCGGCGCTCCGGTGAGAGCAGCGCGGTCGCCAGGTAGTACGTGCGCCCGTGCTCAGCCGCGATCCGCCGACAACTCGCGTACGCCGCGTCGAGATCGCCGCTCGGCGGCAGGGCCTCGGGAAGTACCGAGTACGCGGTCATGCCCGGCGCTCCCGCGCACGACTCATGCCCGGACGGGCGGCGCAGGCTTACCGGCCACGGCCTTCGACGTGGCCGAACGCAGCCGCAGCGGATCAACGGTCTTCAGCGACACCGCCGCGACCACGGCGGCGAACGTCGCCAGCGCGACGTGCCAGAAGTTGTAGAGCCCGATCGACCCGTCCGGCTGGAACACCAGCATCAACCACGTGCAGATTCCCACCAGCCACATCAACGTCGTGGTCGACAGGGCGAACGCGGCGGCCAGCGCCAACGGCCACGAGTAGTACCAGGGCAGCGCGGCGGGGGAGAGCAGCACGATCGCGACGAAGGCGATGATGATGCCCATCACGGCCTCACGCTCGCTGTGGCGGAACCGCCACCATGTCGCGACGAGCAACACCACCATGGCGATCTGGCACAGGGGACGGGTTACTTGCAGCACCGCGTCGCGATCCAGCGGGGTCACCCAGGTGACCATGTGCGCGAGAATCGTCGGTAACGAAAGCCAGTTGATGATCTTGTTCGAACCCTGCAACGCGGTGACCCAGCCGAAGCCGACCCCCGCGATCACCGACGCCGCGCCGAATACCAGCGCGAACACGCCCACGCCGATACCAGCGATCTTGGCGAAGACGAGCAGTGGGTGCGGCATATCCGGGGACGGTCTGGCAGCGTCGGGGTGTTTCTGCTCTTCGGCGAGCGCGGCATCGGAATCCACCACGGCTCGACGCTCGGCGGCTCGTCGTTCCTTCTCGTGCAGAATCCAGATCCACACCAGGAACGGCAACGCCACCCCGGCGGTCGCCTTGATCGCGACGCCGATGGCGACCACCACGATGCCCGCCACATGGTGGCGTTCGAGCACGAGCGCGACGCCCGCGCACATCAGCCCGACCATCAGCATCTCGTTGTGCACGCCGCCGATCAGGTGCACCAGCACCAGCGGGTTGAGCACCGCCAACCACAGCGCCACCGTCGGCTTACCGCCGAGATGCTTGGTCAGATACGGCACCGCCCACATCATCAGCGCCAGCCCGGGCAGCATCGCGAAGCGCAGCGCGATGGTTCCGGCGATCACATTGTCGCCGGTGATCGAGGTGATCGCGCGGCCGATCAGCAAGAACACGGGACCGTAGGGTGCGGTGGTGGTGGTCCAGACCGTGCTCACGTTGTCCAGCAGCACACCCGGATTGGCGACGGGCCCTACCTGATAGGGGTCGAAACCGTCGCGGAGCAGCGCACCCTGGGCAAGGTAGGAGTACACATCGCGGCTGAACATCGGCGCCGCGAACAGCAGTGGGGTGATCCAGATTCCGACGATCGCCCGCAACTCGTTGAGAGTGACCGTCGATTCGCCCTTGCTGGTGGTGATCCGGCCGAGTCGAACCCACGCCGTGATCATCATCAACACGCCGATCCAGATCAGGATCGACGACAACGCGTACCCGTGGCCGAACCGGAGCCAGGACAGGTGCAGCGCCTCGAGCAGCGGGTCGCGTTTGCGGACAGCGCCCGCGCCGAAGCCACCGAAGGTGATCATGGCCGCGCCGAAGAATCCCATGAGGGCCGCGTGGCCTTCGGGGCTCCTGGCGAACTCACCTGCGGTGCGCAGCCATGTCCGAACGCCGGGGTCGGTTCGAGCGGGTAGGTGGCGCTGGCGCTCGAGTGTGCGCGTGTTGTCCATTGTGCCTACGGTCGTCTCGGAGGGCGGCATGTTCGGTCGGTCCCCCCGGATGGTCGGCGGTCGCAACCGCGAGCTGATAAGTCGGCCGTCAGTTTACGGCTTCAAGTGGGAACACTAACCCGGTGGTCGGTACCGGCGTGTGCCCGGCTGCCGGTGATTCGTGCCGCAGCCAGCTTGCCCGACAGCAGCGTGGTGGGCACACCCACCCCCGGAGTGGTGCCGCAACCTGCGAGAACGACGTTGTCCACACCCCTTGGCAGATTGCGTGGCCGGAAGGGGCCGGTTTGCCGGAACAGGTGCGCGATCGAGAACGGCGTGCCCGCGATCATTCCTCGGGCGGCCCAGGTGACGGGTGTGTCGAGGTGGTCGACGTGGAAATGCTCGGCGATTCCGGTGTAGCCGCGCTGTTCCAGTACCGAGAGCAGTTCGCGGAGATAGGCCGGGCCGAGGCGGTTCCAGTCGAATGGGGCGGCGGTCAGGTTGGGGCAGGGCGCGAGCAGCGACAGCGGTTCGAAGCGGCCGGTCGCCCGGTCGATGAACAGGTCGGCGTCGGTCAGCGCGGGTCGCGTGAGCAGCAGGGAGGGATCGCTCATGAGTCGGCCGCGACCCGCGCGCGCGGCGATCTCGGCGAACGTCTGCGCCCAGGCGGCGCCGAACTCGATGGTGTGGTGCGCCTGCACCGGCCAGTTCGCGGCGATCTCGGCGGGGACGGTGCCGTGGGCGACCACCGCGGACGGCGAAGCGCGCAGGCCGCGGCGATGCTGCAGGCCGAATCGAGGCAGTGAGCCGATGTCGGCGGTGAGCACCACCGCGTCGCAGGGATAGGTGCCGCCGTCTGTCGTGCGAACGGCTTCGGCACGTTTGCCACCGGTGTTCGCGATCCGGTCGGTGCGCGTCCCGTAGTCGATGCCGTCGACCTCGGCGTTCAGCACGAGCTGACCACCCGCGGCGGTGAAGGCCTGGGCGAGCGCGGCCGTGATGGCGCGCATCCCTCCTTCGGGGAAGTAGACCCCGAGGCAGGTGTCCATGTTCGGGATCGCGCCGTAGACCGCCAGCGCGTCATCCGGGGACATGCCCGCGTACAGAGCTTGGAAGGTGAACAGCCTGGTCAGCCGCTCGTCACGCAGGTAGGACCGCACGCGAGGCCCCAGCTTGCCGAACCCGCCGAGCTTGGCGAGCGCGACCAACGCGGCCCTGGCGCGCGGTGTGCGCACCATATCGAGCGGCGAATCGAAATCGGCGTTCATGAACTCGTCGAACTCGGCGTCGTAGATGCGACCGAGCCAGTCGCGCAGTCGCCGGTAGTTGCGCGCTTCGGCGGGCCCGCAAGCGCTTTCGACCTCGGCGGCCATCTGGTCGGCATCGTCGAAGACGCGGATGGCGCTGCCGTCGGCGAAGCGCGCGTGATAGGCGGGGGTGAGCCGGTGGATGCGCAGGTCCACGCTCTGCCTGGTGTGCCCGACAGCGGCCAGCGCGTCGTCGATCACCGAGGGCAGGGTGAGTACCGTTGCGCCGCTGTCGATCTCGTAGTCGTCGAACCGGTAGCGACCCACCCGTCCGCCCGGATGATCGGCCCGCTCCAGCACCGTCACCTCGTGGCCGGCGCCCCGCAGATGTAGCGCGGCCGCAAGACCGGCCAACCCGGCTCCGACTACGACGACATGATTCGCTTGTCCCACAACACTTTTCCTATCAGGCGGCACGGCGAGTGGCGGCCAACGCCATGGCGTGGAGCAACTGCTTGGCGGTCGGCGTCGCGGAACTGGTCGCGATCGCGGCGAGCCCGGTCTCGGTGAGTTCGGCGATCCGCCGCTCCACCTCGTCGACCGCGCCGAGGTCGGTGAGCACCGTGCGCAACCGATCGACGGCGGCATCGTCGAGGTCGGTGCCGAGACCCGTCCTGATCAGGTCCGCGGATGCCTCGTCGGCTCGGCGCAGCGCTTCGGCGATCAGTACGGTCCGCTTGCCTTCGCGCAGGTCGTCGCCCGACGGCTTCCCGGTCACCACCGGGTCGCCGAACACGCCGAGTAGGTCGTCACGCAGCTGGAACGCGATCCCCACGTCGGTCCCGTAGGTCCGCAGCGCGTCCACCAGCGCGTCGTCGGCGTCCGCGAGCACCGCACCCAGGTGCAGCGGCCGTTCGATCGTGTACGCGGCGGTCTTGTACCGGTTGATCCGCAAGGCGGCCTCGACCGATTCGTCGCCGCCGGCCTCGCCGTTGATGTCGAGGAGCTGCCCACCCAGCACCTCGGTCCGCATCCGCGCCCACACCGGGGCGAACCGGGCCAGCGCGTGTGGGTTCAACCCGGCTTCGTTGACCAGATCATCTGCCCAGGCCAGCGCGAGATCGCCGATCAGAATCGCGACGGCCGAGCCGTAGGCGGCGCCGTCGCCGGGCCAGCCCGCCGCCTCGTGCCGATCCTCGAAGTCGATGTGCACGGTCGGGAACCCGCGCCGCGTCCGCGAGGAGTCGATGATGTCGTCGTGCACGAGCGCGCACGCCTGTACCAATTCCAGCGCCGAGCAGGCGGTGAGTACCGCGGCGGCGTCGGGCCCCGTGGGGTCGCCGCCTGCGCCGAGCCAGCCGGTCCACGCGAACCCCGGCCGCGTCCGCTTGCCGCCACGGACGACGAACTGTTGCAGCGCCTCGACGGCATCGATGAAGACGGGTCCCAGCGGCTCGACGATCTCCCGCCGGGTGGCGAAGAAACTGGTCAGCACCTGTTCGACAGCGGCGACGAAGGCCGGTGTTCCCGGTGTCAGCGCGACGAGATCGACCGAGGTCAGAGCATCGGCGGCGGACCGGGAGAGCGGGGTACCGATTCCGGCGGACAGGGCGGCCTCCAGGGGCGAAGTGGGCGAACAGCGGGACCGGTTGGGCACTCGGTGGTGCGGTCACCAGCGTTGTCTCGAACGATACGCGGGCGGGCCCGGTGCGCTCCCGGCGCACAGCGCCGCTGCGACGCAACCCACACCCGGCGTGTCGGCGGGTTCTGTCGCCGCGGCGCGTCCATCGGACTTGACGCAATGCCCGGTGTTCGGCGGCCGGATTCCCAGTCGGTGCCGGAGCGTCCTGCCTTCCCACTAGACTGAGCCGGTGGATTTCGACAATGGACGGGGAAGTTCGACCCCAGATCGACCCGCCCAGCGGCCGTCGATCGTCTCGAACACCCCCTCGGTGGTGCAGAGTCTGCGCACTCACTCGGGCAGTAACGTGCCCTTCTCCGTGGAGTTCAACCCCCCGCGTGACGCGGCGGGCGAGGCTCGGCTGTGGCGTGCGGTCCGCGAGTTCGAACGCATGCATCCCGCCTTCGTGTCGATGACCTACGGCGCGGGCGGCTCCACGCGTGACCGCACCGTGCGCATCACCGGTGCCCTCGCGCAGGAGACCACCCTGCTCCCGGTCGCCCACCTCACCGCGGTCGGCCACAGCATCGCCGAACTGCGCTCGCTGATCGGCTCCTACGCCGACTCCGGCATCTGCAATGTCCTGGTCCTGCGCGGCGACCCGCCCGGCGATCCGCTGGGCGAATGGGCCAAGCACCCCGGCGGTGTCGAATACGCCGAGGAACTGGTTCGCATCGTGCGCGACCTCGGCGATTTCCACGTCGGCGTCGCCTCGTTCCCCCAGGGCCACCACCGCTCGCCCGACCTCGACCACGACACCCACCACCTGGCCGCGAAACTCCGTGCGGGAGCGGAGTATTCGATCACCCAGATGTTCTTCGACGTCGAGCACTACCTGCGCCTGCGCGACCGCGTGATCGCCATGGACCCCATCGAGGGCGCCAAGCCGATCATTCCCGAGCTGATGCCCATCACCTCCCTGCGCACCGTCGCCCGCGCCGAAGAGCTCAGCGGCCGCCCCGTCCCCGCCGACGTCGTAGCCCGCCTCACCCGCGCGGCGGGCACCGGTCCGGAGGAGGACCGCGCCGCGGTCCGCGCCGAAGGCATCCAGATCGCCACCGAAATGGCCCAACGCCTCACCGACGAAGGCGCCCCCTGCCTCCACTTCATCACCCTGAACTTCGCCAAAGCCACCAGCGAAGTCCTCACCAACCTCGGCTACGGAGTAACCGCGGCCCCGCTGAGCGCGTAGAAGCGGGCTCGTGTGCTACTTTTCGCGCGAAAAGTAGCACAACTGGCTGGCGGTGCTACTTAAGTAGCTCTACCCTTTACAGTGATACCTTTCGGCCGAAAAGTATCACTGAATGCCGATTCGAGGGCTTGTGCTGATGCGCATCGAGGACTTCTCCACGGCGCAGCAGGTGAACCTGGTGCGCGCGGAGAATGGATATCGCGCGTTCGCGCCACCACCGCTGCCGCCGATTGTGCAGATGTCTCCGAAGCTCGTCCGCAGGCTGTCCAGTGCGGATCGGGCGGTCGGCGAGCTGGCCGGGCTCGGGCGTGGTCTACCCAGTCCTGAGCTGTTCGGCCGGGCGCTGGTGCGTCGCGAAGCCGTGTTGTCGAGCCGGATCGAGGGCACTGTCGCGTCGTTGTCGGATGTGGCGATGTATGAGGTCGAGCGTCCTGCCCACCCTCGGGGTGACGTCCAGGAAGTGTTCAACTACATGAGCGCGATGGATCATGTTCTCGATCCGGGTAGGCGCTTGCCGTTGAGTCTGTCGCTGTTGCGGGAAGCGCATCGGATCCTGATGACGGGCGTTCGCGTCGACTACGCCACTCCCGGCGAATTCCGGCGCAGCCAGAACTGGATCGGCCCTCCCGGCTCCACGATCGACACCGCGAAATACGTTCCGCCGCCGCCGGAATCGCTGTGGCTCGGGCTGGATGCCTTCGAGAAATTCCTGCATGCGGACGGGGAACTACCGCCGCTGTTGGCGATCGCCGCGGTGCATTATCAGTTCGAGGCGATCCATCCCTTCATCGACGGCAACGGCCGCATCGGCCGGTTGCTCGCGGTGATGCTCCTGGTCGAGTGGGGCTTGCTGCCGGGGCCCTTGCTCGACCTGTCGTCCTATATCGAGCCACGACGGGACAGGTATTACGAAGGTTTGCTGCGTGTTTCGACCGACGGCGACTGGTTCGGCTGGTTCGACTTCTTTCTCGAGGTCATCGAGGAGCAGGCTCGCGACAGCCTCGCCCGCGCCGTACGCCTGGATGCGCTGCGTACCGAACTCAGGCTGAGGGTGGCGCGAGCCCGCTCATCCGGCCTGCTGCCGATCCTGGTCGACGAGCTGTTCCGGTCGCCGATCATCGGCATCGCCAACGCGATGAAGGCCCTCGATGTCACCCACCGCTCCGCGACCTTGAATGTCGAAAAGCTGGTGGAGGCGGGGATTCTCGTCGAAGTAACCCGAGCCCGTACCCGCTTCTTCGCGGCTCCGGATGTGCTCGCGGTGATGAACGGCACCTGACTGTCCACCCGGCAGAAACGCGTCGACTACCGCGTGACGGCGAGGTCGTTCCAGATTCGTTCCCAGCTGCGGGTCATCGCGGGGTAGACGATGCCGTAGCGGAAGGGCTTGATCAGGGCCATGTAGAAGCGGCCGAACCAGCCGTTGGGCTTCACCAGGACGGCCATCTGTAGGTGGTAGCCGGTGGTGTCGGGGACCCAGCCGAGGTGCATGATGCCGTGCATCGTGCCGTTGGCGATTTCGGCGGCGTACTCGTTGTGGAGGACGTAGAGGCCGGTGAGGGGGCTGTCCTCGGTGGGGACGTCGGTGTCGCGGAGGTCGGCGGGGAGGCGGTCGCGGAGGGAGGCGACTCGGGCGCCGGTGCCCGCGTCGTCGCGGTCCCAGCCGAATAGTTCGCCCAGCTTCCAGCGGATCTTGAACAGCAGGCCGCTGATGCCGGTGGCCTCGGAGGCGCGTTCGGCCTGGAGAGCGGCCAGTAGGGCACGGAAGTCGTCGGGGCCGCCGCCTGGGGTGCGGAATCGCCAGATGTCCTCGACGTCGAAGTCGGGGGCGATCTCGTGGATGCGCCAGGGCTGGTCGGTGTGGGCCGATTCGGGTAGTCGCATAGCGGGAACCTCCATGTGTACGGCTGCGTATAACTGGAGAATACCGCTGATATACGCCTACGTATAGAAGGTAAGAGTGTGACGGCTGCGAACTCGACGAGCGCGGAGGCCACGGCACGAGTCCGCGACCCCCGCACTCGGTGGTATCAGTCCTGTCGTGCGGGTGCGACGAAGGCGGTAGTGATCAACGCGAGGACGAGCAGGCCCGCGCACAGGTAGCTCGCCACCTCGATGCCCGCGGCCATGGCCGCGCGGCCCGCGTCCGCGACGAGCAGGGTCTGCGGATTCTCGGCGAGAGCTCCGATCGCGGCACCCGCGCTGTCGGTGACGGTCGACTCCAGTTGCCGCACTTCGGTTTCGGGCAACCCGGCATCGGTCAGTCGCTCGCGCAAGCCGGTGCCGACCGTGCTGAAGTACACCGTGGTCAGGACCGCGATGCCCAGTGCTGAGCCGAGTTCCCTTGCCGCGCTTTGAATTCCCGAGCCCTGACCCGCGCTCTCACCCGGCACGTCGGCGAGCACGATATTGGTGACCTGGGCGGTAGCGAAGCCGACGCCGATGCCGTAGACGAACAGTGCGAGCGCGATCGACCACCAACTGCTGTCCGCCGCGGCGAACAAGCCGAGCAGTGCCAGCCCGGCCGCTTCCAGTGCCAAGCCGATCCTGACCTGCCCCAGGGCCGAGACCGAGGCCGTCAGCGAGAAGCTCGCGCCACTGGCGACGAAACTGCCGATCGCGAGCGGCATCAGGGCGAGTCCCGCTTGCAGTGCGGTGTAGTCGAGAGCGAATTGCATCCACAGGGGCAGCACCGCGATGATGCCGAACTCGCCGACGCCGACGATCAGTGTCACCACATTGCCCCGGCGGAACGAATCGATCGAGAACAGCCGAACATCGACCAGCGGCTGCCCATCGGCCCGGCCGAGCATCGCCTGTCTGCGCCAGAAGAGCCCGAGGGCGAGCGCGGCGCCGACGAACGCGACGAGAACCGGTGAAGGTCCACTGCGCCAGACGAACTCACCGATGCTCAACGGCTCGGCGACGACCAGCCAGCCATAGTGCCGTCCCTCGATCATGGCGAAGGCGAGCAGGCCGAGACCGAGCGCGGATTGGACCGCCCCGAGCCAATCGACGCGACCGGTGTTCCTCGGCGCTGCGGGAAGGTAGATCAGCACGGCCACCGTGATCAGCGCGACCGCCGGGATATTGATGCCGAAGGCCCACCGCCAGGAGAAGTCGGCGAGCCAGCCGCCGAGCAGCGGGCCGACCGCCGCGGCCGCGCCGATCGTGGATCCCCAGATCGCGAAGGCCTGCCCGCGAGCCTTTCCGGTGAATGCCGCGTTCACCAGGGCGAGTGAGGTCGGCAGGATCATCGCCCCACCGATGCCCTGCAGGAAACGGGCCGCGATGAGCAGGCCGCCGCTCGGTGCGAGCGCGGCGAGCAGGCTGGTGGCGCCGAAGACCGCCAGTCCGACCAGGAACAGCCTGCGCGCGCCGTAGAGGTCACTGAGTCGGCCGGCGACCAGCAGTAGCGCCGCGAAAACGATCGCGTACGACTCCTGGATCCATTGCGCCTGAATCGAGGTGATCCCCAGATCCTCGACGATCGGCGCGAGGATCACGTTCACGATCGTCAGGTCGACCACGATCAACGCGACGCCGAGCGAGACGGCGATCAGCCCCAGCCACAAGCGCAGCGGTGGAGTCTCGGTTTCTGTCCGCACTATGCCTCAGGACGAGATGGTGGAGCGGAAAACCGGCGATGTCGTGATGCTGCGGCAGCGACTCGCCGCGGGGCTCATCGACTACGGCAAGAGCTTCACCGAACTGGGCCGCCGATTCGGGGAAACGCTCGGCGTGCACTCCACCGACGCCTTCGCGCTGATGGAGATCGCCGCCGCCGAACATGCCGCGCAGCCGCTGCCTCCCGCGCTGCTGAGCAAGCGGATCACCCTGACGTCAGGGGCGATGACGACCCTGCTGAACCGGCTGGAACAGGCCGGCTATATCACCCGCAGCCGCGAGCACACCGACCGGCGAGTGGTGACACTGCGCTGCAGCGAGAACGCTCGACAGCTGGCCGACGAGTTCTTCCGCTCGGTCAATGCCGAGCACGACGCGATCCTGGCCGAATACGAGCCCGCCCAGCTCGCGGAATTCGAGCGTTTGCTCGGGCGATTGCGAACGGCGATGGACAGACAGCCTGAGGGCGCCCCGTAGTCGAGTCGACATCTCGGGGCGCCCTCATCGGTAGGGGTCGGTCGAGGTGTTCAGGCGGCGCGGGCGGCTCGCTGTCCCCATGCCTCGGCCAGCAGACGGTGGGATTCGAGGCGGTCGGCGTGGTCATGGGTGATGGTGGTGATCAGCAGTTCGTCTGCGCCGGTGACCTTTTGGAGCGCGTCGAGCCGCTCGACCACCGTGGTGGGCGAGCCGACGATCTGGGACGCCAGGCGGTCGGCGACCAGGCGCAGCTGGTCCGGGGTGAGCGGGGACGCCGTCGCGGGGTCGAGGTATTCGGTGGCGCCGCCGCTGCGGATGCTGTGCACCCAGTGTCCGTAGCTGCTCGCGTGATGACCGGCGGTGTCGTCATCGGCGGCCACGACCACATCCGCCGACACGATGACGCGCGGTTGGGCCAGTTGCTCCGACGGTTGGAACGCCGCCCGGTACGCCGCGACCGCATCCAGCGCGGTGCCCGGCGAGACGTGGTAGGCCGCCGCGAACGGCAACCCCGATTTGCCTGCCAGTTCGGCACTTTCGCCCGCCGAACTGCCGAACAACCACACCTCGGCGTCGATGCCCTCACCCGGAACCGCGTGCAGTTCCACCCCCTTGGGGGTGAAGTAGCGGCCCGCGATCAGCGCCTGCACCTCGGCCACCTGGTCCGCGAAGTCCAACGACTCCGCACCGGGTTGCTGCAATGCCTCGGCCGAGGCGAGGAATCTCGAGCGGTCGGTGACCCGGCGCGGATCGAAGGGCGGAGGCACCACCACGCCGTCGCGGATCTCGGTGCGTCCGGTCACCGCGTCGAGCACCGGACGCCCGCCCCTCGTGGTCGCGGTCTCGGCGCCGAACTGGCTGCGTCGATGTCCCGACCGGCCCAGACCCACATCGAGTCGTCCCGGATGCAGCGCGTCGACGGTGCCGAACGCCTCCACGATCGAGGCGGACGTGTGATGGCCCACCTGCACCGCCCCGGTTCCGACCCGGATGCGTGAGGTGGCCGCTGCGACCAGGCCGAGCAGGGTCAGCGACGACGAACTCGCCACCGACACGAAATGGTGTTCGGCCAGCCAGTAGCGGTGATATCCCCACTGCTCGGCATGCTGGGCCAGATCGACGGTATTGCGCAATGCCTGTGCGGCACTGGACCCTTCGCTGATCGGCGACAGATCGAGGATCGACAGCGGAACGCTCATAGCTTCGGATCCTGTTCTCCCGCTTCGATCGCCACGCGCAGCCGGTTCTCGCGTGGCGCCACCGGGCAGGTCGCGAAATCGGTGAACGCGCACGGTAAGTTCACCGCCCGATTGAAGTCGAGGGTCACGGTGCCGTCGGCCTCGACCGCTCCGACGGCGAGCGAACGAGCGGCCGGGTAGGTGGTGACGCCGCTGGTGGCGTCGGTGAACAGCACTTTCAGGTCGCCGGGAGTGCCGAAGGCGAGCAGCGCCTCGTGGCTGTCGCCGATCTTGAATTCGATGATTCCCGCAGCGCTGTGCTGGTGCTCCAGCCCGTCCACCACGGCGCCCGTGGTGATGGTGCGTGCCTGGTCGAACGCGGTGAAACGCCCGGTCGCGACCCAGCGCGGGTCGGCCGGATAGGCCGAGACCCCGGTGAACGCGGTCAGCGTCGGAGCGGCCGGATCGTGCACGCGCACCGCGTACTTGCCGGAGCGGCGGATCACCTCGAGGACCCTCGCCTCGTTGAGCACGCTCACCCCCGGCGCGCCCTCCACGGGGACCACGATCTGCACGCCGCCGATCCGTTCGCCGTCGACATCGAGCCGGTCGGCGGGCTGCGCGGTGATGAACACCTTCTCGTCGGTGACCCACCAGGTGCCGGGGACACCGTCGAGGCGCTCCGGGCTGTCGGTGAGCCAGTGCAGCCCGGCCAGGCTGAGCCACCCGAGCGGATCGCGCAGGCCGTCTTCGCGGGCATGGTGCCAGCGCGCCCAGTCGTCGGCGAATGTGGTGGTGGCGGTCGGGTTCTCGACGGTGATTGTCATGACGCGCGTGCTCCTTCGGCGACGGTGTGGTGGGGGTGACGCAGACCGAGATGGTCGCGCAGGGTGGTGCCGGTGTATTCGGTGCGGAAACTGCCGCGTTCCTGCAGTTCGGGGACCACCGTGTCGACGAACTCGTCGAGTCCGGCGGGCGTCAGGTGGGGGACGAGGATGAAACCGTCGGAGGCATCGGACTGCACGTACTGGTCGATCTGCTCGGCGACCTGGGCCGGCGTGCCGATGAACTGCTGACGGGCGGTGACCTCGATGATCAGCTCGCGGATGCTGAGGTTGCCCGCCTCGGCCTGCTCACGCCACGCCTTCGCCACGGCCAGCGGATCTTTCGCGTGCCGGACCCGGCCCCGGGTGATCTCGGCGGCGGCGTCGGGCTCGATATCGGGCAGCGGGCCGTCGGGGTCGTAGCCGGAAAGGTCACGGCCCCAGACCTGTTCGAGGAAGGCGATCGCGGTCTGCGGGCTCACCTGCTGGTAACGGATGCCGCGGGCCCGTTCGTGGGCCTCCTCGGTGGTGTCGCCCAGGACGAACGTGGCCGCCGGCAGAACTAGGAGATCACTGTGCGCACGACCGTATTTGGCCAGCCGACCTTTGACATCGGCGTAGAACTTCTGCCCCGCCTCGAGGGTGCCGTGCCCGGTGAAGATCGCGTCGGCGGTCTTCGCGCCGAACTCGCGGCCCTCGTCGGAATCGCCCGCCTGCAGCAACACCGGGTGTCCCTGCGGGCTCGGTGGGACGACGAACGGCGCCGCGAAGTCGAATTGCGTACTGCGGAAGGTGGTCTCGGGAACCTCGCGGGCGAAGACGCCGCGCTCCCGATCGACCACCAGCGAGTCGGTGGGCCAGCTGTCCCACAGCGCCCTGGTCGCGGCGACCACCTGTTCGGCCCGCCGATACCGCTCACTGTGTTCGAGGTAGCCTCCGCGCCGGAAGTTCTCGCCGGTGAACGCGTCCGAGGAGGTGACCACGTTCCACGCGGCCCGACCGCCGGAGAGGTGATCGAGCGAGGCGAACTGCTTGGCCACCTCGAACGGTTCGTTGTAGGTGCTGTTGATGGTGCCGGCCAACCCCAGCCGCTCGGTGACCGCCGCCACCGCGTTGAGCACGGTGAACGTGTCGGGCCTGCCGACCACGTCCAGGTCGTGGATCTGCCCGCGATGCTCGCGCAGCCGCAGCCCCTCGGCCAGGAAGAAGAAGTCGAACAGGCCGCGTTCGGCGGTCCGCGCGAGATGTTCGAAGGACGTGAAATCGACCTGCGACTTCGACGCCGGGTCGGCCCAGACGGTGGTGTTGTTGACGCCGGGGAAGTGCGCGGCAAGGCGGACTTGCTTGCGCGGTTTCGAGGTCACAGCGCTGCTCCTGTCGTGGCGTATCGGCTGAGTGGGCGGGGGAGACCGAGGCGGTCACGCAGGGTGCCCGCCGCGCCGGTATTTTGCGGTGCGGCAGCAGGGCGGTGGGCGGTGAGCGCGGTCAGCGCGGCGCGCAGGGCCAGTGGTCGCAGGACTACGCCGTCGACCACGCCGGACCGCGTGATCTCGCCGAGCAGATCGTCGAGCGCGGCGGCCGTGCCCACATGGTGGAGCAGACCGGCATCGAGAGGGGACTGGTCGGTGGCGGCGTCGGACCGTGCCGCCCACCGGTCGAGCTCACGCACCGCTGCCCACGCCTCGTCGGCCGAATCAGCCAGGTGAACGGGCAGATCCAACAGGATCCGCACCGTATCCGGGTCGCGGCCGGCGGCGGTGACGGCGGCGCGCAGGGCCAGGCGGCGTTCGGTCGCGGTGGCGAGATCGGGCGCGGTGATCCGGATGATGTCGGCGCGGCGGACGGCGACCTCGGTCGAGGCGGCGTCGTCGGCGCGGACCGTGACAATCGGCTGCCCCTGGGGCGATCGCGGAGTGATCGACGGGCCCTTCACCGAGAAGTTGTCACCGGCGAAGTCGATGTAGTGCAGGCGGTCGCGGTCGATGAACCGGCCGGTGGAGACCTCGCGGATCTCGGCGTCGTCCTCCCAGCTGTCCCACAGCCTGGTCACCACCTCGACCGCTTCGTCGGCCTCGTGCCACAGCGAATCGGGTTGCTGAACCTCTTTGCGGCCGAACGCCTTCGCCTCGACCTGGTCGGTGGACACCGTCACTTCCCAGCCGGCGCGGCCTCGGCTCGCGAAGTCCAGCGCGCTCACCGCCTTCGACACGTGGAACGGCTCGGTGTGGGTGACCGAGGCCTGCGGGATCAGGCCGATCCGGCCGGTCGGTGGCGCGGTGCGGGCGGCGATCGCGACGGCGTCGAGTCGGCCGCGGGTCACGCCGGCGCCGCCCTCCTGGACGGCGAACGAGTCGGGCAGGAAGACCGCGTCGAACCCGAGCTGCTCGGCCGACGACACCACGGCGGTCCAATATCCGGCCGTGAACAGGTTTTCGGCCTCGGAGTCGGCGCGCCGCCAGGACGCGGGGTGGGTTCCGGTCCCCGCGGTTTCGAGGCCGAGGAACAGTGTCGGCTCACTCATCGGTTGATGTCCTTTCCGTCGAGGGGATCGATACGCACATCAGGTCTCGGGATCGCCGCGAGCAACTCCTTGGTGTAGGCGTGCTGTGGATCGGTGAACAGGGTCGCGGTCGGCCCGGTTTCGACGATGCGGCCGTGGCGCATCACCGCGACCCGGTCGCTGATGCGGCGCACCACGGCCAGATCGTGGGAGATGAACAGGTAGCCGAGGGCGAGCTCGGTCTGGAGACCGTCGAGCAGGTCGAGGATCTGCGCCTGCACCGAGGCGTCGAGCGCGGAGACCGGTTCGTCGAGCACGAGCAGGTCGGGGCGCAGGGCCAGCGCGCGGGCGATCGCCACCCGTTGACGCTGCCCGCCGGACAGTTCGGCGGGCTTGCGAGTGGTGAAATCCGCGGGCAGCGCCACCTGTTCGAGGAGCTCGGCCACGCGTGCGGTGCGGGCGGCGCGGTCACCGACCCCGTAGGCGCGCAGGGGTTCGGCGATGATGTCGGCGACTTCCCAGCGCGGGTCCAGTGAGGAGTACGGATTCTGGTACACCACTTGGAACCGTTGACGCAGCGCGCGCAAGCGATTGCGGCGGGCACTGCTGAGATTGTGGCCGTCGAAGGTGACCGTTCCGCTGTCGGCCTCGGTCAGCCGCAGGGCGATCCGCGCGGTCGTCGATTTGCCCGAACCGGATTCGCCCACCAGCGCGAGCGTTTCCCCGCGATCGAGGCTGAACTCCACCTCGTCCACGGCGGTGATGGAGCCCGCGCCCGCGTGGAATCGCTTGTGCAGGGCATGAACCGACAGCAAAGGTGTTTCCGCTCTGGAACGTAGGGGCCGGAATTCGGTGGGTGACAGCGCAGGGGACGCGGCGAGCAGACGCTGGGTGTACGGCTGTGCCGGGTGGGTCAGCACCTGTGCGGTGGTGCCGGATTCGACGACCTCGCCCTGCTCGAGAACCACCAGGCGATCGGCCCGTTCGGCGGCGACGGCCAGATCGTGGGTGATCAGCAGCACGGCCGTGCCGCGTGCCGCGATCCGTTCGGCGAGCCGATCCAGCACCTGCCGCGCCACCGTCGCGTCGAGGGCGCTCGTCGGTTCGTCCGCGATGATCAACTCCGGTCCGCAGGCCAGCGCGATCGCGATCAACACTCGCTGCCGCTGTCCACCGGACAACTCGTGCGGATACTGCCGTGCCCGCACCTCCGGCCGGTCCAGCCCGACTTCCTCCAGCAGATCGAGCGCGCGCAGGCCCGCTCCACGTCGGTCGGCCAGCCGATGCACCAGCAGCGCCTCGGCCACCTGATCGCCGACCCGCAGCACCGGATTGAGCGACAGGCCCGGATCCTGCGGCACGAACCCCACCCGCGCCCCGCGCAGCCGCCGCAAGGCCTTCTCGTCAGCCGGATCGACCCGCTCACCGGCGAATTCGACCTTGCCGGAAACGACCTGCGCCGAATCCCCGAGCAGCCCGATCACCGCGTGCGCCAAGGTCGACTTCCCCGACCCCGACTCGCCGACGAGAGCGACCACCTCTCCGCGCGCCACCTCGATCGACACCCCGCGCAGCGCGGCGACCGGCCCCGCGCCGGTGCGATACGCGATATGCAGATCCTCCACCTGGAGCAAGGGTCCGTCCGTCGCGGCGCGCTGCGTTGCGTTCTTCTTGTCGTTCATCGTTTTTCGGTCCTTCCCGCGAAGCGGCCGAGACGCTGGGCTGACAACACCACCGCGATGATGACGAGGCCGGGCAGGGTGGTGAGCCACCAGGCGGAGGCGAGGAAGTTGCGGCCTTCCGAGATCAGCGAACCCCATTCGGGGGTCGGCGGTTTGGTGCCGTAGCCGAGGAAGCTGAGAGACGACACGGCCAGTACCGCCATACCGAATTCGACGGCGGCCAAGGCGAGCACGGGCTGGAAGGAGTTGGGCAGGACGTGGCGGAACAGCACCGCGTACCACCGCACCCCGGAGGCGTGCGCGGCCTCGACATAGGGCGCGTGCCGCACCCGCAGCACCTCCGACCGCATCACCCTGGCGAAGTTCGCGATCAGCGAGATACCCACGGCGACAGCCACATTGCGGGTTCCGAAACCGAGGGCGGTGACCAGGGCGAGCGCCAGCAACAGCGACGGGATGGACAGCAGCACGTCGACGACCCGCATGATCGCGGTGTCGACGATGCCGCCCGCGGCGCCGGACAGCAGCCCGAGCACCGACCCGACCACCAACGCGATCGCGACCGCGGTCAGGGTGGCGGTGAGCGAGAGCCCCGCACCGTGCACCATCCGCGTGTACAGGTCGCGTCCGAGATTGTCGGTGCCGAACCAGTGCGCGGCGCTGGGTGCCTGGAACTTCTCCGCGGGTACCCCGATGAGCGGATCACCGGAGGCGAACACCGATGGCGCCACGGCCCACCCGACGGCGATCACGAGAACGACACCGGAGAGCGCGAGTCCGAGGTGTCCGCGCGTCCAGCGGATGACCTGTGCACCGCGACCGCGGGGCGCGACGCGGGCCGCCGCGACGGGCCGATCGGCCACCACCTCACGTCGCACTAGAACGTCAACCATGCTCGGTCCCTTCGTGGTCGGTGGTGCGAGTCCGGAGGTCTGCGGCGGCCACGGACGTCGCGCCGACCGCGGCGACCGGCAGTGGGCTGTCGGCAGCCGCGCCGGTTCGCGCCTCGACCGGAAGACTGCGCCGCGATCCGGTGATGCGTGGATCGAGCAGGGGATAGAGCAGGTCCACCGCCAGATTCACGCCGACGAAGATCAGCGCCGAGAGCAACACCACGCCCTGGACCACGGGAATGTCCTGATTGAGCACTGAGGTCTGGGTGAGTCGGCCGACGCCCGCGCGGGCGAACACCGACTCCACCACCACCGACCCCGCGAGCATCGTGCCGACCAGCACCCCGGCGATCGTGAAGGCGGGCACGCTCGCCAGGCGGGCGATGTGGCGGCGCTGGACCCACCACCGCGAGGCGCCCTTGGCCACCGCTACGTCGGTGAAAGGCTGACGCCAGGTCTGTTCCAGCCCGGCCGCGAGAACCTGAGCGAGCACCGCTCCGATCGGCAAGGCCAGGGTCAGCGCGGGAAGCAGTGTCCCGCGCACCCCGGTCCCGCCGAAGGCTGGGAACCAGTGCAGCCGAAAAGAGAACAGTTGCAGCAGGAGTAGACCGGTCCAGAAGGTCGGCACCGAAACACCCAGTGGCGGGAGCGCACTCAGGGTGTTGCGCAGCCACGGCCGTCGCGTGTAGGTAGCCGCGAAGGCCAGCGCCGTCCCACCGATCACCGCGAAAAGCAGTGCGAGAGAAGCCAGCCCGAGCGTGGGTGGTATCGCGTCACCGAGGGCCTCGGTGACGGGTTGGCCGGTGTTGATGGACCGGCCCAGATCGCCGGTGACGGCGTTGCCGAGCGCGGTCACGTACTGCTCCCACAGTGGCTTGTCCAGCCCGTAGCGGGCCTGCATCTGCGCCACCGCGGCCTTGTCGACCGGGGTGCCGAGACCGGCACCGTCGGCCGCCATCGAGACCGGGTCCGAGGGCAGCGCGTACAGCACGAGGAAGGAGATCGTGAACGACGCCCACAGCACCCAGACCGCCTGCAGTACGCGCGAACCCACGTATCGGCCCATGATCAGTGCCCGCTCAGCCAGGTGTCGAAGAACTGCAGGCGCGCCGAGGCTTCGAACTTCAGGTCCTGGGTGTGCCCGGCCGCGCCGATCGCCTGCGACAGTTCGATCGTGGGCAGGTACAGGCCGTTGTCGAGCACCAGCTTCTGCACCGTCGCGAGCAGTTCCTTGCGCGCCGCGGGGTCGCTGGTGGCCAGCTGCTTGTCCAGGGCCTCGTCCAGAGCCGGAATCGGGCCGCGCACGCTGAGATTGCGACCGGCCAGCGAGAACGAGGTACGCAGGATGTCACCGTCGGCGCGAGTGGAGTTGCCGTAGAAGGAGTCGTAGTCCTTGGAGTTCATCTTCGCGGTGCTCTCCGGTCCGGAGACCAGGTCGAGCTTCAGATCCACCCCGACTTGGCGCAGCTGCTGCTGTGCCAGTTCCAGAATCGCCTGGTTGCCCGCGAACACCTGACTGAAGGTCACCGAGAAGCTCAGGCGCTCACCGTTCTTGGCGCGGATACCGTCGCCGCCGGGCACCCAGCCCGCCTGATCGAGGGCGGCCTTGGCCTTGGCCGGGTCGTAGGCGAGCCGGGCCGACTGATCCAGGTAGGCCGGGGTGGCCGAGGCCAGGCTGCCGGTCGCGTACTTGAACTGCGGGCCGAGCACGGTGTCGACGAGCTGCTTGCGATCCAGGGCGGTCAGCAGAGCCACACGGACGGCCTGGTCACGCAGCGGACCACGAGTCACATTGAGCTGGAAGCCGAAGGGGGTTCCCGGGTTGGAGGTGGACAGCACCCGCCCGCCCGTGGCCTCGATCTGCGGCGCGTCCTGCGGCAGCGCGTCGCTGACCGCATCGAGCTGACCCGACGACAGGCTGCCGGTTCGCACACCCGATTCCGGGACCACGGTGAACTCGATCTTGTCCAGGTACGCCTCGCCCTGGTGTCCGAAAACGGCCGAGCCCCAGTTGTAGCCGACCCGCTTGGCCAGCGTGGCCGAGGAGTCCTGCTTCCAGCTGGCGTAGGTGAACGGTCCGCTGCCGATGTTGTCGCCCGCGCACCGCGCCTCGGCGGGCTTGGCATTGGTGGACTGGGCGAGGATGCCCAGCTGCGGGGTCGAGGTGGCCTGCAGGAACTGTGCGTTCGGCTGGCTGAATTCGACCCGGGCGGTGAGCTTGTCGACGGCGGTGGTGCCGACATAGTTGGTGAGATAGCTGACGCCGAGCGCGGCCTTCGCCCCGCCGAGCTTGATCGTCGAGTCGAAGGTGTCGCGCACCGATTCCGCGGTGAGCGGGGTGCCGTCGCTGAAGGTCACGCCGTCGGCGAGCTTGAACGTGAACACCTTCGCGTCCGGGCTGACCTCCCAGCTCTTGGCCAACCAGGGTGTGATCGCGCCGGTCTTCGGGTCCTGATCGGTGAGCGAGTCGACGATCTGGCGGGCGACATAGATGGTCTGATTGCTGGCCGACTGCGCCGGATCCGAGCAGGTCGGGGCCTGCGAGAGGCCGTAGCGCAGCGTGCCGCCGGGCTGCGGCGGTCCGGCCTGACCTCCCGAGCCGCCGGAGTCGCTGCCACACGCGACCACCGTGGTGGCGGCGGCCAGTGCGCCGGCGAGGGCGGCGATGCGATGACGGGGACGGATCACGAGGTAACTCCAGAGAATTGACGGCCGGTGGCCAGGGGACGGCTGGGGATGCGGCGGCGCAGTTCGGGCGCCACCTCGGCCTGGAACAGTTCGAGACTGTCCAGGTATTGGTTGTCGGTGCGGCCGTCACGTTCGGCGGACAGGTGGATGACCTCGTGCCCGAACTGCTCGTGATAGCGGCCGACCTTGTCGATCACCTGCTCCGGGCTGCCGATCAAGGCCGAGGAGCGGGCGACGAAGTCTTCGATGGTCTCGAACACGACCGGATTGCCGATCTTGCGCTGCAAGGCGGTGCGGGCCTCGTAGAGCGGCCGGAACACCTCGACGGCCTCCTGCGAGGTGCGTGCGACGTGGAAACCCGCGGTGCCCGCGCCGACCAGCGCGTCGGCCGGGTCGTGACCGTAGTGCGCCCACTGCTCGCGGTAGTGGCGGATCAGCTCGGCGTACGGCTCGATCGGGTTGGTGACATTGGCCGAGAACACCGGGTCACCGTGGCGCGCGGCCAGTTCCACCGATTCCTTGCTCGTCGCGCTGCCGTGCCAGATCCGCAATCGCGGCTGTAGCGGTCGCGGCAGGGCCTTGGCGGCGGTGAGGGAGGGCCGGAACTGTCCCGACCACGTCACGTCGTCGCTGTCCCACAGCTTCCGGAACAGTTCGTACCCTTCACGATTGCGGTCCCACTGATCCTCGGTGGTGACGTGATAGAGCTGCGCCTGTGCCGCGCCGTTGCCCTTGCCGATGATCAGTTCGAGCCTGCCCTCGGACAGGTTGTCCAGGGTGGAATAGTCCTCGAACGCGCGCACCGGATCGAGCAGGCTCAAGGTGGTGACCGCGGTGAACAGGCTGATCCGCGAGGTGAGCGCCGCGATATGGCTCAGTACCACCGGGGGAGCGGCGGACAGGAACGGATCCTCGTGCCGCTCACCGACAGCGAAGCCGTCGTAGCCGAATTCCTCGGCGCGCCTTGCCTGTTCGATCACCTCGTGCAGGCGATCGCGGGTCGACGGCACCACGCCGGTGACCGGATCTGGCACCCGGGTGATCAGCGTCATCAGCAGGAATTTCATGCGGCGGGCTTCTTCGGCAGACCGGGCGGGTTGATCCGCGACTCGGTGACCTTCTCCGAATCCAGGCCCCAGCGGTCGAGGATCTTCTGGTAGCTGCCGTCGGCGATCGCGTGCTGCAGCGCCTTGTGGATCGGGCCGATCAGGCCGTTGTCCTTCTTGGTGAGCGCCGCGATCTCGCCCTGCAGCTGCTCACCCGCGCCCGAGAACGTGGCGATGATCTTGCCGTCACTGGTGGCGGAGTGGTACACGGCCGCGGGGTTCGGGCCGATGTAGCCGTCGATGCGCTTGGAAGCCAGCGCCAAGTAGTAGTCGGTGCTCTGCTGGTAGTAGGCGATGTCGATCGGGGGCAGACCCTCGGCGACGTTCTTCTCGTTCCAGCTCACCAGCAGCTGTTCCTGGTTGGTGCCCGCGCCGATCCCGATCCGCTTGCCCGCCAGGCTCTTGCGGTCGGTGTAGGTCAGTGGGCTGTCCTTCGGGACCTCGAGGGCGACGGTATCGGTGCGGTAGGTGGCGAAGTCGTACTTCTCCTTGCGCTCCTCGGTGACGGTCACGTTCGAGATGAACGCGTCCACCTCACCGGAATCCACGCGCACGAAGTTCTGCGACCAGTCCGCCACCTGGATGTCGAGCTTCAGGCCCAGGATGTCGGCCACCAGGGTGGCGAAGTCGACCTCGGAGCCGATGACGGTCCGGTCGTCGGTGGCGTAGAACCGCAGCGGCGGTACGGAACCGGCGGGACCGGTCACCACCAGCGTGCCGCGGTCGCGGATGGCCTTGGGCACCTCGGCGGCGATCGCGTCGACCTTGGCGGCGCGCACCCTGCCCTCCTGGGCGGGGGACAGGTCGTAGGTGACCGCACCGGCCTGCACGGTGTCGGCGGCCTCGGGATCGGCGGTGCAGCCTGCCGTCAACAGCGTGGCCGCCGCGACGATGCCGATCAGTGTGGAGAGCTTCATCAGTGTCGAACCTGTTCGTGGAAGGGATGATCAGCGCACGCGCGACAGGAATGCCTGCGTGCGTGGATGTGTCGGTTGGTCGAGAACGGTGGCCGCCGGGCCCTGTTCGACGATCTGTCCTTCGTCGAGGAACACCACGGTGTCGGCGACCTCACGGGCGAATCCGATTTCGTGGGTGACGATCACCAGGGCGGTGCCGCTGTGCGCGAGATCGCGGATCACCGCGAGGACCTCGCCCACCAGTTCCGGGTCGAGTGCGGAGGTGGGCTCGTCGAACAGGATCAGCCGTGGCTTCAAGGCGAGCGCCCGCGCGATGGCCACGCGCTGCTGCTGTCCGCCGGAGAGCCGCCGGGGGTAGGCGTCGACGAAATCGGCCAGGCCCACCCGATCCAGGAGCTGTTTCGCCTCGGCGACCACCTCGGCGCGCGGGCGGCGCTGCGCCGAGATCGGGGCGAGCACCACATTGTCGAGCACGGTGAGATGCGGGAACAGGTTGAACTGCTGGAACACGAAGCCGATGTGGCTGCGCTGGGCGCGCACCGCGTGGTCGGGCAGCGAACGCAGGATGTTGCCCCGTTGCCGGTAACCGATCAGCTCACCGTCGACGTGCACCGTGCCCGCGTCCTGCGCTTCCAGATGGTTGAGCACCCGCAGCAGCGTGGACTTGCCGGAGCCGGACGGCCCGATCACGGCGACCACCTCGCCGGTGCCCACCGCCAGATCCACGCCACGCAGCACCTCGGTGCCGTTGTAGGACTTGCGGATTCCGCGCGCCAGCACCGCTGCGGTCATCGGGTTGCTCCTCGGGGTGCGGCCGCACCGGCGGCGATCTCGGCGACCTTGGCGCGGACCCGCTGCCACGGTGTCGGCGGCAGCTCGCGGTGCGCGCCCTTGGCGTAGTGGCGTTCGATGTAGTACTGGACGATCGACAGCGCGGTGGTGAGCACGATGTACCAGACGGTCGCCACCATGAGCAGCGGCACCACTCGGCCGTTGCGGCCGAAGATCACCTGCACCTGGTAGAACAGCTCGGCGATCGCCATCACCGACACGATCGAGGTGCCCTTGAACAGGCTGATCACCTCGTTGGCCGCGTTCGGCAGAATCGAGCGCATCGCCTGCGGCAACACGATCGTGCGGAATTGCCGCCAGCGCGGAATGCCCAGCGCGGCGGCGGCTTCGAGCTGACCGTCGTCCACGGCGAGCAGACCCGCACGGATCAGTTCGGCCGAGTACGCCGCCTGATGCAGGGCCAGACCGATCACCGCCGCGGTGAAACCACTGATCACGCCGTTGACTTCGAAATCGAAGAAGGCCGGTCCGAACGGAATACCCACGGACAGGCGGGGATACAGGTACGCGATGTTGAACCAGAACAGCAGCTGCACGATCAGCGGGATCGAACGGAACGCCCAGATGTAGGTCCACGCGATCACCCGCAGGACGGGATTGTTCGACACCCGCCCGATCGCCAGCAGCGTGCCGAGCACGAAACCGAGAACGGTGCCCCACAGGGTCAGCTCGATGGTCACCTTCAGCGCGGCCATCACCGACTTCGCGGTGAAGTACTGGGCGAAAGTGCCCCAGTCCCAGCCCGGATTGGTGATCAGACCGTGCGCGAACTGGGCTACCACCACGAGCGCGACCGCCCCGACGGCCCAACGCCACGGGTGCCACGATCCGGCGATCCGGGGGAGATCCTCGGGCGCCTTGTCGGCGGATTCCGGCTCAGTGGGGGGAGCGTCGCCGGGCGGTAAGGGCGCGGTCTCGGCGCCGGATACGGCAGACGCGGTCATGGGAGTCCTTCGAAAAACAGTGGAACGAGGCACGGTGACCTCCACCCGGCCAGCGACGGGTTCGCGATCTGGCGGCGCTCAGACCCGACACGCCGTCGCTGTCACCCGGCACTGGTCGATATGTCGGCGGCGGTAGCCCACGGTCAGCACGAAAATCTCCTCCATCGATCCCGGCAGAAGCACCCACACCCCGAAACGGGCGGGTTGCTGCGACGTCATCGAGCCAGGTCTCTCGGTCGCTCTGGATGGTTGCGCCCCGGGTTCGTGGCCCGAGCTGAATCAGCATGTGGCATATGCACGACTGCGCACAACGGTAGAAATCATCGTGAGCGCAGAGCTTGGAGGCGGCCGTGGACGCAGTCATAATTGCCCCGGTTCGGCGTGGTCAGTGACCCGCGGACGGTCGTGATCGGGGGGCGAGACGATCGGTCGTCCACGCGGGTGACACGGGAGTGCTGCGCGGTGGTCGCCGGATCGGGCGGCGAGTTGCGGGCGGACATCGAGCTGCGGTCGCTGCGAGATTGCGACGCGCCGAACGGCGGGTTACTTCACCTGCCCTGATTCACTCCTCGCACGCGGTAGCGTCGGGCTCCTCTGCGTCGATGAGGAGTACGTCGTGATCATGCCGCGTCGTTCCACCACACTGACCTCGCTGATGGCATGCGCCGCCGCGCTGCTGCTGGCCGTGCCCTCGGCCGCCGGCGAACCGGCCGCGCCGGTGACGCCTGTTGTCACCAGGGACGCACCGAACGCCACGCCCGCGGCGGGGCCGGGTGATCTGCTCGCTGCCTACCAAACCGTCGTCGAGACGCTGAAAGCCATGGGGATCCAGCCGTTCCTCTACCCCACGGTCGCCGCGAACTGCACCGGTGACGGTGCGGGCCTCGTCCCGGCGGTCGCGGGCGCGGTACCCGGCCCCTGGCCGACGAATTCCCTCCCGCTCCCCGGGCTCGATCTCTCGGCCGTGAAATCCGGTCAGACGCTGTTCACCTTCCTGCCCTACGGGCTCGCGCCCGACACCTCCGCCACGAAGACCTCCGGCATGCAGGTGGCCTGGCTCAATATCAGCACCGGGCGGGGCGGGATGGCCTCGATGGGTCCGATCGCCGACATCGTGCGTGCGATGGTGCCGCCCGAGGTTCCCGTCGAGTTGCGTCCGCTCGCCGAGACCGCCATTCGTGACTTCCTCTTCGCCGCGATCCCGGTCGGCGGTGTTCGTGCTGTGCCTGTCGATACCGGTCGGGGCACTGTGCTGGCCGCCGTCTTCGGCACCACCGACAACGCGGGCCGGTCCTGTTTCTTCTTTCCGACCATCGGGATCACCGAAGTGGAGTGAGCGCACCGTCCGACGGTGGGGCTCAGGCGCGTTGGGCGACCGGGTTGTCGGGAGTGACCAGGGGGCGCTGTTTCCAGCGCAAGCGTCCGGTGCGGTGACGATGGTGCGAGCGGATCCACAGGCTGAGGTAGTGGGCCACCGAGAGCGGGTGGGCAACGGCCGAAGCCAGGTCGGGACCCGTAGGCGCTCGACGGGTCTCGATGGTGCGGGCGGTGATTCGGCTCGTGACGGCGGCCAGGTAGCCGAGCAGACCTGCCCGGCGGGTGCGGCCGCGGCCGAAGACCGCTGCCAGCGGGGGGATCCAATAGGCAAGGGCGGCAAGGATCGCGATGGCCGCGCCGGTGTCGAGACGGCCGCCGTAGGCCGACCACAGCCAGCGGGTGTAGCCGTCGGTGAGCTCGGTGGGGCCGGTATACATTCGGGTTCTGGCGGCCGGGCCCGCGGTCACCAGGGCGGTGCGGTGGCCTGCGCGACGCACGGCACGGGCGAGGTCGAGATCCTCGGTGGCGCTGGCCGCTACGGCCGCGTGACCACCACCCGCGCGGTAGGCCTCGGCGTCGACGGCGAGGAACTGCCCGCACGCGACGGCGGTGGACGGTCGCAGACTGTGATTGGCCGGGCCGACCGGCAGGGTCGACGCCCACGACCACGCGAGCAACGGCTGGACCAAGCGCTCGGTGGTCGAACCTGCTTCCTGGATCGGCCAGGCCGACACCAAACCCGCACAGCGCCTGCGTAATTCGGTCACCGCCGCGGCGACGGCGTGCGGTGCGAGGCGGACGTCGGCGTCGACGAAGACCAGGGCGGCCGCGTCGGTGCGGGCGGCGAGGCGCGCGCAGGCGGCGGCTTTGCCGGTCCAGCCGGGGGCGGGGTGGGCGGCCGAGCGCAGGACGGTGAAGCGCTCGTCCGCGGCGATCGCGGCCAGTGCGGCTTCATAGGTGTCGTCGGTGGACGCGTCGTCGAGGATCAGCACATTCATCCGGGGGACGCCGGTTTGGGCGCGGAGGTCGGCGATCAGCGCGGGCAGGCGGGCGGCTTCGTCACGGGCGGGGACGCACACCGTGACCGGTTCGATCACCCCCGCCACCCCGCGTGGCAGGGTGCGCAGGGTGACCAGGTTGTAGGCGGCGGTGGTCGCGCCGAGCGCGGCCAGACCCGTGCCGACCCAGGTCAGGTAGCGGGCCGCCGCGCCCACGTCAACGGCCCAGTCTGCGACTGGCGATCTCGCGCCACATCTCGGAGGGGGAGAAGCCGCCGCGCGGCGCGTTCGGCGGGCCGGGGTTGCGATCACGGAACGCCAGTCCCGCGATCAGCGCGGCCACCGCGAGGGTGATGCCGCCGACGATGCCCGCCCAGCCCGCGAACGAACGGGTGTTGGGGTCGGCGTACTTCACCTCGGCGCGCATGGTCGACACCTCGCCCGCGGGCAGCTTCCACGACACGGTGTTCTCGCTGTCGGTGGTCTCGCGGGTGCCGTTGGTCTTGGCGACGCGGGCCGGGAACGCCACGGAGAACTGCACATCCGAGCCGTGCGGGGGGACCGATTCCAGATCGACCCGACCGGTGAGACTCACCAGATCGCCATTGCGCTGGAAGTCGAGGGTGAACATGCCCTGCGTCTGATCCGAGAGCCCGCCGAGCTGGCCGACCTCGCCGAAGGACAGGTCGTCGAAGAACACCTGGGTGCCGACGTACCCGTCCTGGTTGTAGTTCTCCACCCGCACCTTCGCCGCCAACGACTCCGGCGCCTTCAGCTGGGGTCCCTTGTCCTCGGGCCCGGTCGGCACCACCGCGGCGACGATCCGCCCCGACACACGGTCGTTCGACGACACCCCCATCGACACCTGCACCCGCAGGCACCCGGCCAGCGCGGGCACGAGCAATGCCAGCAGGACGGCAACGGCCGCGACGCGCCGCGCGGGCACGGAACGACGCGGCGAAGGAGCGGGCATCTCGGCGACGGGACTCGGCTGCACGGTTGACATCGTGCCAGGCTCAGGCCCCAGAGCCCACACGACGGGCCCACCGTGCACCGCTCACCCGTGCCGATCAGGCGTTTTCGTCCCGAATCGGGGTGTGTCTCGGCGGGGTCGGCTATCCAGAACGCGCGTTGCCCATGGCCGCGCACGCCGGAACAACGGGAATCCGAGCAAGCCGAGACCGGCGAAACCCCAGATAGCCGAAGCCGGGAGACCGAGGAATACCGCGTGCGCGAGGGTCGAGCCGAGCCAGGTCCACCCGAACACCGCGACCGGGACCGCCACCGAGGGGTCGCGCGCGGGTGCTAGGCGCTGGTCGAGCACGGTGAGCAGCACCGCCATGATCGCGGCGACGAGCGCCCAGCCCAGGTAGTTCGTGTACGGGATCTGGGGCAGACCGGGGAGACCGGCGTCGGTGACCGCCCACGCCCACTGGCCGTCGGTGACCATCTGCGGATCGAGGAACAGATCCCAGCCGACCGCACCGAGGGCGACCAGTCCCACGCGCCGTACGTTCGACCCGACCTGGGGCCCGTCGGACACCAGCATGCTCGCGACGATCCAGATCGGATACAGCCCACCGGTCCACGCCAACGGCACCGCCAGCGGAACATCGGCGAACGCGGGTCCGAGCCGCTCGACGGCATAGGCATAGCTGCCGAAGGGGAATCCGGTCGCGGTGCCGACGATCTCCGCGATGAGCCCGAGCCCGGACACGATGACGAAGAATCCGCAGGCCCACCGCAATCCGCGGGTCGTCGCCGCGTGCGACAAGGCCGTCGCGGCCGACAGAGCCACCACGGCAACGGTGATCCGATCGCGTGCCACACCCGCGCTCAAGGGATAGGTGATCTGCACGAGCACCAGTGCCAGCGCGAAGACAGCGGGAATCGCACGGCGGGAATCGACCCGAACCCAGCGAGTTCGCGGCGGTGTGCACCCGAACGGACTCAGGCGGTACGACGAGGACGCTTTCATCGCTTGGACGGCAGGGTGAAGCGGCGCTTACGGCGATCACCCAGAACCAAGCGGGCCGCACTGCGCCCGCTGGCTCCGGACACTCCGCCGCCGGGGTGGGTGGACGCACCGGTCAGGTACAGGCCGGGAGCGCCGGGGACGCGCTGACCCGACAACTCCGGCAGCGGGCGCCACATCATCATCTGATCGAGCGACATCTCCACGTGCATGACATTGCCGCCGCGCAGACCCATCTCCCGCTCGAGATCGACCGGCGTCTGCGTGAATCGTCGACGCACCGACGAGGTGAAACCCGGGGCGTACCGTTCGACCTCGGCGACGATCCGATCGGCCTCGTGCTCGGCGTGTGCTGCCCAGTCGCCGCCATCGGCGAGCGCATAGGGATGCCATTGCGACCACAGCGACAGCTGATGTTCGCCCGCGGGCGCGATGGACGGGTCGAGCGCGCTGAAACTCATCGCCAACACCACCGGACGTGGCGGCAGCGAGCCGGCCAGCGCGGCGCCGTGGGCCAGGCGAAGCTGTCGGCGGTCCGAGACGAGGAACTGCAGACCACGGGCGGATTCGGCGGGGGAGGACCCGGGGTATCCGGGTAGCCGATCGGTGGCCAGGCGCACCACCATGCCGATGCCGGGGCCCACCCGGATGCGGCGCTGCCAATCGTCGAGGACAGCGGCGTCGAAATCGCCCGCGCGCAACAGGTCGAGGGTCGACAGGATGTGGGAGCCCGCGATCACCGTGTCGGCGTGCAGGGTCCGGCCCGACTCGGTCGAGACCTGCCAGCCGCTGCCGGATCGGCGCAGCGAGGTGACGGCGTCACCGGTGTGCAGCTCGCCACCGTCGGCACGAAGACGCGCGATCAACGCCGCGCTGAGCGCCCCACTGCCGCCCACCGCGCGACCGGGCGGCAAGGTATGCATGAGCGCGGCGAACCCGGCCATCGACGCAGTCCCCGGTTCCGACATCGGCGGACCCGACTGCGCGCCGAACCACGCGAGCGAAGCCTTGAGCCGTTCGTCGTCGAACCAGAAGTCCAGCAGCGCGTCACCGGTCTGCAAGAACTCCCGCGACAACGCCGATCCACCGGCCCGCGCGTCCAGCCCCCAGAACGAGCGAAGCAGCCTGCCCGGCGTCGGCGGCCCACCGAACGAGCGCATCACCCGTGCGCTGCGCTCGCCCCACACGCCGACGAAACGCCGATACGCGTCAGCGTCCTCGACACCGCAGGCCGCCGCGATCGACGCGCATGTCTCGTCGAGATCACGGTGGAACACGATCGGCGCGCGCACACCGTCCGACGGTGTGAACCCCCATGGATCACAGTCGAGATAGCGCAACCCGAACCGCTCGAGCTCGAGCTCCTCGATGATCCCGGTGTGCCGGATCATGATGTGCGCCGAAGATCCGCGATCCACCAGATGCCCCGGGAACCGCTCCACCGTCGACACCGCGCCACCGGGCACCTCGTCGCGCTCCAGCACCTGTACCCGCTGCCCGGCTCGCGCCAGATAACACGCCGCGACCAGTGCGTTGTGGCCCGAACCGACCACTACTGTCGTCACGGGTGCGTGGGCGGCATCGGCAGCCTGCGCCCGAGGATGGCGAACGGACGGGTATCGCCCGCGAACACGAAATTGCGGATCACATCGGTGAATCCGGCCCGTCGGTACAGCTTCCAGGCGCGGTTCGCCTCCTCCGGGACTTCCGGCGTCGACAGCAGCACGGCCGCCTCGGCACGGTCGGCCAGCAGTCGCTCGAGCAGCCGCGCCCCGATGCCGCGCCCCTGCGCGGCCGGGTGCACGTGCAGTTCGGTGAGTTCGAAATAGTCGGCGAGCAGGTCGCGGGCGGCGGCGTCGGGCCATCCGCAGCGCCGCATTCCGGTCTGTACCTGCTGGTGCCACCACTGCCGCGGTGCGCCGCTGTAGCCGTAGGCGATGGCCAGGATCGGCGCGGTGCGCAGGTCGACGCCGCCCGAATCGTCGGGCAGCACCGCGGCCACCGCCCGCCAGCCCGCCCTTGTGGTGTGTTCGGTCCACATCGGGGCGCGATGGTGTTCGGTGCCGCGGGGGTAATCCATGGCGGCGACATAGACCGACAGGGCGTCGTGCAGGCGTGCACGCAGGGCGGCGACGCTGAGGTCGACGACGACGGGTGCGGGGGTGTGATTCGGCTTGACGGCTGTCATGGCTCTCGTCGATGGCGCGCGGACGCGGAAAGTTGTCGGTGGGTGTCCCTATATTCAATCTCAATTCAAACGTTCGAATGTTAGTTCGATCAGTGCGAGGGGCGAAAGGGGCAGCAGATGGCTGGTCACAACGATGGTCGAGCGCACGCGGGCCACGATGGGCGAGCCGGCGGGCTACTACGTCAGGCCGATGCTCTGCTCACCGATTCGGCATGGGAGCACGAACCGGGAGAGCGGTTCCGCACCGCGTACCTGGCCGCGCTGCGTGGCGCGGGCGCGATGATCGCGCTCACCGGCGCCGACCGCGCGCCGCGAGCGCGCTCCCGCAGCGCCTGGGTGTTACTGAGACGCGCCAGCCCGGAATTCGTGATGTGGGCCGACTACTTCGAGGCGCACTCGCAATTACGGGCCGCGTTGGAGGCCGGATTGGACCGCGCGATCACCGACACACAAGCCGACGAGTTCTGCTCACGGGTGGGCGCATTCCTCTACGACGTCGACGATGCGCTGGTAACCGCGGCTAAGAGCCTCCCGCAGCCGAGTCGTGGCCGCGACATGACCGCTTAGTTATGACCGAGTAGGTGGTACGCCGCCGATCGAACTCGTATCATGGGGAGCAGATAGCCGCCAAGGTCGGCTACCCGTCGCCTACCCGGAGGCGACCAGCCACGCCTAGTGCCGGGGGAGGTACCGTGCCACTCTCCGAGCACGAGCAGCGCATGCTCGAACAGATCGAGAGCGCTCTCTATGCTGAGGATCCGAAGTTCGCCTCGTCCGTTCGCGGCGGACGTCTTCGCTCCACGTCGAGTCGACGCAGACTCCAAGCTGCGGCGTTGTTCGCCGTCGGCCTTTTTCTGCTCGTCGCCGGCATCGCCGCCCCGTTCAAACCGGGCGGTTTCCCGATCATCAGTCTCGTCGGATTCATCGCCATGTTCGGCGCTGGTGTCCTGCTGATGATCGGCACCTCGCGTCGCGCCGCCCGACCGGACGCGACCGAGTCTCCCGCGGCGGGCAGCGGCCCGGCGACGGGCCCCGCTGCCCGAGGCGGTCGCCAACGCAAGTCCGGCGGCTTCTCCGAGCGCATGGAAGACCGATTCCGACGACGGTTCGAGCAGGAATAGCTCAGACCTAGCCGACCACGAAGGCGGCGCCACACCCACCACCGGGTGTGGCGCCGCCTTCGTGCGTTTGTGGGCCCCCGCGCTGGTGGCGCACGGGCAGGGCCGTCCCCCCACCTTCCCCACCGCTCCCCACACTTCCCCCACCCGGGCATCCGGCCCACGTCGCACCTGCGATGTTTGCTGAACGTTGTCGGAACCGCAGGTTGCCGACCCGCGCGGGTTGCCCGAACACCGGATAACCGCGAATCTCAGTGATAGCTGGGATGACCTGCGGAATTGTGTTGGCGGGGAGCAGGATCACTCAGGGTTTCGATTGAAAGTGGGGGAAAGTGGGGTAATGTGGGTCGCGCACTACAGGAGAGGCCGTACGGCGAGGTGAATCCAGTAGGGAGGTGGCCGAGATGTTCCTCGGTACCTACACCCCCCGATTGGACGACAAAGGGCGGCTGACGTTGCCTGCGAAATTTCGAGACGATCTGGCGGGAGGGTTGATGGTCACGAAAGGCCAAGACCACAGCCTGGCCGTGTATCCCAAAGACGAGTTCACCGCGCTCGCGCGGCGAGCCGCGTCGGCGTCCCGAAGCAACCCGCAGGCAAGGGCTTTCGTTCGAGCGCTGGCGGCAGGCACCGACGAGCAACGTCCGGACGCACAGGGCCGGATCACGCTGTCGCCGGATCATCGGCGCTATGCGAACCTCTCGCGGGATTGCGTGGTGATCGGTTCGGTCGACTTCCTCGAGATATGGGATAAGCAGGCGTGGGAGACCTACCTCGAAGAACACGAGGAGGACTACGCGCAAGCCGGAGACGAGTCGCTGGGCGGAATCTTCTGACCCGGAGCACGCGAGTGCTGCGAGGCCTCTGCCCGGGCGTGGACCCTGACGTACTTCCCCGACGCCAGGTGCCTTGCCCCGGTCAGAGACCTCGAAGCATTCGCATCACCCACTCGTTCGACAAGCACTCATTCGAAAAGCACTGTGTGGCAAGGCGACCTGTCTGCGACGCGAGGCAGTATCCCGGGAGGTCGAGGTGAACCATGACGCCGAGAACCCCCGTCATGTGCCAGTTCTGCTCGAGCGCGCCGACGATCTGCTCGGCCCCGCGCTGAGTGAGCCGGGCGCGGTCTACATCGACGCGACCCTCGGATTGGGCGGGCACGCCGAGCATTTCCTGCGCACCTACCCGCAAGCGCGTCTGGTCGGTCTCGATCGCGACACCACCGCGTTGCGCATGGCGGGCGAGCGCCTGGCGCCCTATGCCGACCGGATCACGCTGGTGCACACCCGCTACGACGGCATCCCGGCGGCGCTGGCCGAAGCGGGACTGGACGAAACCGGTTCCGTCTCAGCCGTTCTCATGGATCTGGGAGTGTCGTCGATGCAGCTCGACGAGGCCGAGCGCGGCTTCGCCTACTCCGTCGACGCGCCGCTGGACATGCGGATGGACCCGACCACCGGAATCACCGCGGCCGACGTGCTCAACACCTACAGCCACGGCGATCTGGCCCGGGTCCTGAAAACCTATGGCGACGAACGGTTCGCGGGCAAGATCGCGTCGGAGGTGCTGCGCAGGCGGACGGTCAAGCCGTTCACCACCAGCGCCGAACTCGTCGAGGTGCTCTACGCGACCATTCCGGCCGCGGCGCGCCGCACCGGCGGACATCCGGCCAAGCGCTCGTTCCAAGCGCTGCGTGTGGAGGTCAACGGTGAGCTCGACTCGCTGCGGGAGGCATTGCCCGCGGCGCTGGATTCACTGCGTGTGGGCGGACGGATCTGCGTCATGTCGTACCAGTCGCTCGAAGACCGACTGGTCAAACACGAACTCGCGCCACGGATCATCTCCCGGTCGCCGATGGACCTGCCGGTCGAACTGCCCGGCATGGGCCCGGAATTCCGGATGCTGACCCGTGGAGCGGAAAAAGCGACCGAGTCCGAGATCGAGGTCAATCCGCGATCCGCGCCGGTGCGGATGCGCGCGGCTGAACGAATCGCGGAGAGGTCAGGGAGGACACAGGAGGGGACACGATGAGCGTGCGGACGAGCACAGTCGCGGTGCCGAGCAAGGCTGCCCGGCGCGTGGAGGCGGCCGAACGAGTGAAGTCCGGTGCGGCACAGCGGGCCTATGCCCGCAAGCGCACCAGGGAACAGCTGCTCGACGGCATCGAACTGCCCGAACGGTCCTCGACGATGGCGGGGCGGATCCCGTTCGTCACCGCGATCATCGGACTGCTCGGCTGCGGCCTCGCCCTGACCCTGTTGCTCACCACCCGCGCCGCCGAGGACAGCTACCAGCTCGGTGACGCCAGGGCGGTCAACCGCAAGCTCGACGACGAGCGGGCCGCGCTGCAGCGCGAGGTCGCCGCCGCCGACTCGGCTCCCGAATTGGCTGCTCGCGCACGTGAACTCGGCATGATCCCCGCGAAGGATCCGGCCCGGCTGATACTCGGCCCCGACGGCGAGGTCACCGTGATCGGCAACCCGACGCCCGCACAGGGTGCGCCGGTGCCGCCGCTGAACGGTCCGCCGACCACCACGCCGAGTCCGGCGCCGGGCCACGCCCAGGCGCAGGGTGAGCGCGTGGTGCCCGTGCAGCCCGGTGCGGCTACCGCGAGCGCGCCCCGCGGCGCTGTGCCCACCAGTGTTCCGTCGAACGTGCTCGCGTCACCGGCCGCGCCGACGCCCCCCGCCGTGAACGCGCCGCAGCCGGCGGCCGCCCCGGCCCCGATCGCGCCGGCTCCGGTCGACGCGGCCGTCCCCGCTCCGGCGGACGGTGAGGTTCCCGCGCCGGTGGAGGGCGGTGCCCCTGCTCCGCTCGCCTCGACGACCGTGCCCGATCGGATCGACGTCGCGGGTCAGGGTGAACCGCTGGTCTCGGCCGACACGCCACCGCCCGCACCGGGTGTCGTGGCCGACCCGTCGGCCCCGGTCGACGCGCCGTTACCCGTGCCGGGTGTCGCCGCGCCTGCCCCCGGACAACGAGCCCCCGCGGCCGGACCGCCGAGCGAACAGCCGCAGGTCGTCGAATCGCAGGATGGTCCTCGATGAAGCAGAGCGGGCCCGCGTCGCAGCAGCGACGCGGGCCGGTCTCGTCGAGGGCCCGTCGTTCGGGCTCGCTCTCGCCGGACCGGCCGATCCGCCTTCGCCTCGGCGTCGGCCGGGTCACCCTGCTGGCCACTCTCGCGGTGGTGGCGTTGCAGTTGCTCTACATCCAGAGTCTCGCCGCCCCCGCGCTGTCGGCGCAGGCGGCCTCACAGCGCACCATCAAGGCCACCGAGGCGGCCGTGCGCGGTCCCATCACCGACCGGCACGGCAATCAGCTCGCCTTCACGCTCACCGTGAAAGCCCTGACCTTCCAGCCGGTGACGGTGCGCGAGCAACTGGCCGAAGCGAAGAAGCTCAAGCCGAGCGCACCGGATCCCGAGCAGCGGCTGAAGGACATCGCGAAGTTCATCCACGAGAAGCTCGGCGCACCCACCGAGCAGGAACTGCTCGACAAACTGCGCAGCGACAAGAAGTTCCACTACCTGGCCAAGAATGTCGATCCGCGGGTAGCTTCCGAGATCACCGCCAAATTCCCGGAGGTCGGTGCCGAACGCCAGGACCTGCGCGAGTATCCCGGTGGTTCGCTGGCGTCGAATGTCGTCGGCGCGATCGGCGGCGACCGGCACGGTCAGATGGGCCTGGAATCGGCGCTGGACTCGGTGCTGTCGGGTACCGACGGCTCACGCACCTACGACCAGGGCTCCGACGGCGCGGTGATCCCCGGTAGCTACCGCGACCTGCAGCCCGCCGTGAACGGCTACGGCGTGGAGTTGACCCTCGACGCGGACCTGCAGTACTACGTGCAGCAGCAGGTGCAACAGGCCAAACAGGTGTCGGGCGCGTCCTCGGCCTCGGCGGTGGTGCTCGACGCCAAGACCGGCCAGGTGCTCGCGATGGCCAACGACGGCACCTTCAATCCCGCACTCGGCCCGAATCATTGGGCCTCGGGCAAGATGGGCAACCCCTCGGTCGCCGAACCGTTCGAACCCGGCTCGGTCAACAAGATCGTCACCGCGGCGGCCGCCATCGAATACGGCGTGACCACTCCCGACGAGGTGCTGCAGGTGCCGGGCTCGATCCGCATGTCGGGCGTCACCGTGAACGACGCGTGGCAACACGACGTCGCGCCCTATACGACGACCGGCATCTTCGGAAAGTCCTCCAACGTCGGCACTCTCATGCTCGCCCAGCGGGTGGGTGAGGACCGGTTCGCCGATATGGTCAGCCGGTTCGGGCTCGGGCAGCGCACCGGCGTCGGTCTGCCCGGCGAGAGCGGCGGCCAGGTGCCCGCCCGCGACCAGTGGTCCGGCGGCTCCTTCGCGAATCTGCCCATCGGTCAGGGTCTTTCGATGACGACCCTGCAGATGACCGCCATGTACCAGGCCATCGCCAACGACGGCTTGCGGATTCCGCCGCGCATCGTCAAGGCCAAGGTCGCCCCGGACGGCACCCGCACCGAGGAACTGCAGCCCGACGGCGTGCGCGTGGTGAGCCCGCAGACCGCGCACACCCTGCGCGAGCTGTTCCAGGCGACCGTGCAGAAGGACCCGATGGGCGTCCAGATGGGTACCGGCGTCCCCGCCTCGATCGAGGGATACCAGGTGGCGGGCAAGACCGGCACGGCACAGAAGGTCGACCCCGCGTGCCGGTGCTATTCGACCTCGTCGTTCTACAGCACGTTCGCCGGGATGGCGCCCGCCGACAATCCCCGCTACGTGATCGGCATGATGCTCGACGCGCCCGTGCGCAGCTCCGACGGCACCGGCGGCGGGTCCGCCGCCCCGCTGTTCCACAGCATCGCCTCCTGGGCGTTGCAGCGCGACCGCGTGCCGCCGTCCCCGGAGCCCAAGCGACTGGTGCTGGAGGCGGTGACATAACGGCTGGTGCCGCAGTTCTCGGCCCCTGGTTGCCCGCCTCTTGCCTGCCTCCCACTCAGTCCGGTGGCGGGCGGGCCGAGAACAACAATTAACTCAACCCGCGTTGTCCGACCGACACCGCGCGTCGGTAACCTGACTGCTCGTCTCGCCTACGCGCTCGATCACTCTCAGAGAGGAGCCTTGTGCCCGCGCAGTCCAGCCCGCACGCGCTCCGGCCAACCACTCCAATGTCGACGTCGCTGCAGGCCGTGGCGGACCTCACCGGCGCCACGACGGCGACTCCGGCGTCCGCCGAGGTGAGCGTCACCGGCATCGAGCAACGATCCAACGCGGTGCGCGCCGGTGACCTGTTCGCGGCGTTACCCGGCGCGAACGCGCACGGCGCCCGATTCGCCGCCGACGCGATCGCCAACGGCGCGGTGGCGGTGTTCACCGATGCCGCGGGCGCCGAGCTGATCGGTGACGTCGCGGTACCCGTGTTGGTGCGCGAGCAGCCACGCGCGGTACTCGGTGAACTCTCCGCCGAGGTCTACGGCCATCCCAGCGATCGGCTGCGCATCGTCGGCATCACCGGCACCTCCGGCAAGACCACCACCTCGTATCTGGTGGAGGCCGGTCTGGCCGCGGCCGGACTGTCCACCGGGCTGATCGGCACCATCGAGACCCGCATCGGCGGGCAGCGGGTGCCGAGCGCGCTCACCACGCCCGAGGCGCCGCAGTTGCACGCGATGTTCGCCGCGATGGTCGAGCAGGGCGTCGACGCGGTCGTGATGGAGGTGTCGAGCCACGCGCTCGCACTGGGCCGGGTCGACGGTGTGCGCTTCGCGGTCGGCGCGTTCACCAATCTGTCCCAGGATCATCTGGACTTCCACAAGGACTTCGAGGACTACTTCGCGGCGAAACGTCGCCTGTTCGACGCGGATTCGCCGGTCGCCGCGCGCACCACGGTGATCTGCGTCGACGACGAATGGGGCACCCGCCTGGCCGGTGACCTGGTCGAGCCGGTCACCGTGTCGACCACCGGCGCGGCCACCTGGCAGGTCAGCGGCGAGGTCAAGACCACCGGCGGCGAACAGGAATTCACCGCCGTCGGACCCGACGGCGAACTGACGGTGCGCCTGCGCCTGCCCGGTCGTTACAACGTCGCCAACGCGTTGCTGGCCGTCGCCACCTGCGCCGCGGCCGGCGTCGATCCCGCCGTGGCGGCCCCGGCGCTCGCCGCTGTCGATGTGCCGGGCCGGATGCAGCGCGTCGAGCACGGCCAGGACTTCCTCGCCGTCGTCGACTACGCGCACAAGCCCGCCGCCATCGAATCGGTCGTCACGACCCTGCGCGGCCACCTCACCGAAGCCGGAGTCGGCAGGCTGGCCGTCGTGCTCGGCGCCGGTGGCGACCGTGACGTGGCCAAACGCCCGCTCATGGGCGCCGCGGCGGCCCGCGCCGACCTGTTGATCGTCACCGACGACAACCCACGCACCGAGGACCCGGCGGCCATCAGGTCCGCCGTGGTGGCCGGTGCGCACGAACTCCCGGACACCGATCGCGGCGAGATCCGCGAGATCGGTGACCGCGCGGCGGCCATCGCCGCCGCAGTCGACTGGGCGCGTTCGGGCGACGTGGTACTCGTCGCGGGCAAAGGCCACGAGGCGGGGCAGGAGATCAAGGGCGTCAAGCATCCCTTCGACGACCGCGAGGTGGTCGCGGCGGCGCTGGATGCCCTACGGAGACGACACAGTCCGCACACGGACTCGGAGGACTTGACGGTTTCATGATCGAGATGACACTGCGGGAGATCGCGGACGTCGTCGGCGGCGAGCTGCACGACGTACCCGACCCCCAGGCACTGGTGACCGGTTCGGTCGAATTCGATTCGCGCCGAATCGGTTCCGGCGATCTGTTCCTCGCCCTACCCGGAGCCAACTCCGACGGACACGACTACGCCGCCGCGGCTGTGGCCGCCGGGGCGGTCGCGGTACTGGCCGCCCGCCCGGTCGGCGTGCCCGCGATCGTCGTGGCGCCCGATCTGGGCTCGGTGCCCGCGAGTTCGGTCGCGCTCAGCGCCGACGGTGACGGTTCCGGTGCCGCCGTGCTGGCGGCGCTGGCCGAACTGGCCCGCGTGAGCACCGAGCGGCTGGCCGAACGGACCGGGCTCACCGTCGTCGGCGTCACCGGGTCCTCCGGCAAGACCTCGACCAAAGACCTGCTCGCGGCGGTGCTGGCGCCGCTGGGCGCGGTGGTCGCGCCGCCCGGCTCGTTCAACAACGAACTCGGCCACCCGTGGACCGCCCTGCGCGCGGGTCCCGACACCAAGTTCCTCGCGCTGGAACTGTCCGCGCGCGGTCGCGGACACATCGCGGAACTGGCCCGCATCGCACCGCCCCGGATCGGCGTGGTGCTCAATGTCGGCACCGCCCATCTCGGGGAATTCGGCAGCCGCGAGGCGATCGCCCAGGCCAAGGGCGAGCTCGTCGAAGCACTGCCCGCCGAAGGCCTCGCGGTGCTCAACGCCGACGACCCCAACGTCGTGGCCATGGCATCGCGGACCAAGGCGCGAGTGGTGAAGGTCGGCCTGTCCGGCGACGCCGACATCCGCGCCACCGACGTGATCACCGATGACCAGGCCCGCGCCCGTTTCACCTTGCACGTGGCGGGCGAATCGATCCCGATCCAGCTCGCGGTGCACGGCGAACACCAGGTCGGCAACGCCCTGGCAGCCGCGGCGGTCGCCCTCGAATGCGGCGCCGATCTGGCGACCGTGGCCGAGGCGCTGTCCGGCGCCACCGCGGCCTCGGTCCGCCGGATGGACGTGACGACCACCCCCGCGGGTGTCACCGTCATCAACGACTCCTACAACGCCAACCCCGACTCCGTGCGCGCGGCGCTCAAAGCGCTGGTCACCCTCGCCAAACCGGCCAACCGGCGCAGCTGGGCCGTGCTGGGCGAGATGGGCGAGCTCGGTGACACCTCGGTGATCGAACACGACGCGATCGGACGCCTGGCCGTGCGCCTGGATGTCGACCGATTGATCGTGATCGGCACCGGACGACCCTCCCACGGCATGCACCAGGGAGCGGTGATGGAAGGCTCATGGGGCGAGGAATCGATCCTCGTTCCCGATATCGACGCGGCGATCGCGCTGCTCGACGACGAGATCGCCGCAGGCGATGTGGTACTGGTCAAGGCGTCGAAGGCGGTGGGCCTGTGGGCCGTCGCCGAGCACCTGACCGGGGCAGCGGAAGGTAAAACGGCTCGATGAGGCAGATCTTGTTCGCGGCGGGGATCGCACTGGCGGTGTCGATCCTGTTGACGCCGTTGCTGGTTCGGGTGTTCGCCAGGCAGGGCTTCGGTCAGGAGATCCGGGTCGACGGCCCGGCCAGCCACCAGGCCAAGCGCGGTACCCCCACCATGGGTGGCGTCGCGATTCTGATCGGTATGTGGGCGGGCTATCTCGGCTCGCACCTGATCGGTATCGGCTACGACGCGGAAGGTCCGACGGCGTCGGGTCTGCTCGTGCTCGGGCTCACCACCGCGCTCGGCGTCGTCGGATTCCTCGACGACTTCATCAAGCTGCGCAAGCAGCGCAACCTCGGACTCTCGGCCGCGGGCAAGTACATCGGGCAGACCGCCGCCGCGGTCATCTTCGCGGTACTGGCCCTGCAGTTCCGCAGCGCCGACGGGCTCGCCCCCGCCAGCAAGCACCTGTCGTATGTACGCGACTGGAGCACGGTGTCGATGGGCGCGCTCATCTTCGTCGTCTGGGTGCTGTTCCTGGTCGTGGCCTGGTCCAACGCGGTGAACCTCACCGATGGTCTCGACGGTCTCGCGGCCGGTTCGATGAGCCTGCTGCTCGGCGCGTACGTGATCATCACCTTCTGGCAGTACCGCAATTCCTGCTCCACCAATCCCGGCCCCGGCTGCTACGACGTGCGCGACCCGCTCGATCTGGCCCTGGTCTGTGCCGCCGCGGCCGCCGCGTGCATCGGCTTCCTCTGGTGGAACGCCGCGCCCGCGCGCATCTTCATGGGCGACACCGGTTCGCTGGCGCTGGGTGGTCTGATCGCCGGTCTGTCGATCACCACCCGCACCGAGCTGCTGATGGCCGTGATCGGCGCGCTGTTCGTCGCCGAGGCGGCGTCGGTGATGCTGCAGGTGGCGGTGTTCCGCACCACGCGCAATCGGTTGTTCAAGATGGCGCCGTTCCATCATCACTTCGAGTTGAGTAAGTGGGCCGAAACCACGGTGATCATCCGGTTCTGGATTTTGGCGGGCATCTCCGCCGCAGTGGGCCTCGGCCTGTTCTACAGCGAATATCTGTCACAGGTCGGGTGAGTAGAGACATGGTCGAACACTCGCCCCGCGCCCTGCGTTCTCCGGGCCCGATGCTCGAATTCCTGCGTGGTCGTGACGTTCTCGTCGCCGGTTGGGGCGTCTCCGGACGCTCGCTGATCGAACCGCTGCGCGATATCGGCGCCCACCCCGTGGTCACCGACAACGGCGCCAAGGCATTGGCCGAAGCCGCCGAGCTCGGCCTCGAGATCGCCACCAGCGTCGAACTCGAAGGCGCCGACCTGAGCCGGTTCGCGCTGGTGATCACCAGCCCGGGCTGGCGACCGGATTCGCCGGTGCTGGTCTCGGCGGTCACCGACGGCGTACCCGTCTGGGGTGACGTCGAATTCGCCTGGTGGGTCGATCAGGCCCGCATCTACGGCCCGGTCCGCAAGTGGCTGGTGATCACCGGCACCAACGGCAAGACCACCACCACCCAGATGACGCACTCGATCCTGCGCGCCGCGGGCATCTCCAGCGTGGCCTGCGGCAATATCGGCCTGCCGATCCTGGACGCACTGCGCCGCAACCCCGGTCCGCAAGTCCTGGCCGTCGAGCTGTCCTCGTTCCAGCTGCACTGGGCGCCGTCGGTGCGACCCGAGGCGGGCGTCGTGCTCAATGTCGCCGAGGATCACCTGGATTGGCATGGCGGTCTCGATGCCTACGCCGCCGCGAAAGCGCGCGCGCTGACCGGTCGCGTCGGCGTCGTCGGCCTCGACGATCCGGTCGCGGGCGCCCTGGCGCGTAAGGCCAAGGCCCGCCGCACGGTCGGCTTCCGCATCGGCGTCCCCGCCGACGGCGAGCTGGGCGTGGTCGACGGCAAGCTCCTCGACCGCGCCTTCACCAAGGCCGCGATCCTCGCCGAGACCAGCGACATCAGCCCGCCGGGACCCGCGGGCATCGCCGACGCGCTGGCCGCGTCCGCGCTGACCAGGGCCATCGATGTGGCGCCGCAGTTCGTCAAGGAAGGTCTCGCCGAGCACAAGGTGGGCCCGCACCGCACCGCGTTCGTCCGCGAACTGGGTGGTGTCGAGTTCATCGACGACTCCAAGGCCACCAACCCGCACGCCGCACGCGCCGCGATCATGGCGCACCCGCAGGTGGTGTGGGTGGCGGGCGGTCTGCTCAAGGGCGCGAGCGTCGACGACCTGATCGAGGAGATCGGTGATCGACTGGTCGGCGCGGTGTTGTTCGGGGCCGACGCGCCGGTGATCGCCGCCGCGATGGCGCGACACGCACCCGAAGTCCCGGTCATCGAGCTGGATGCGGGAGACGATGCAGACATGGAGTCGTCGAGATCCCAGCGAGCCGAGGCGGTCATGGGCCGCGCGGTGCGCGCCGCGGCGGGCCTGGCCCGCGCCGGAGACACCGTCCTGCTCGCGCCCGCGGCCGCTTCCCTGGATATGTATGACGACTACACCCATCGCGGACGGTGCTTCGTGGATGCGGTGACGGCACTGGAAGACGGTGACATCGGGCGGGCGCTGTGACGAAGGCGCGTCCGGCCGACCCGTCACCGCCCGAGAGGGGGCAGCGTGGGTAAGAGCCGGGGCAGCGTCGACAGCAGTCGGGTCGGCAAGAGCGCGGGTGCTACCCGACGCGGTTCGGGACAGCCGAATTGGGCGGGGGAGCGCTTCGGAGCCTGGTTGGCCCGGCCGCTCGCGTCGTTCCATCTGATCGTCACCATCGCGACCCTGCTCACCGTGCTCGGTCTGGTGATGGTGCTGTCGGCGTCGAGCGTCGAGGCCTACGCCGGTGGCGGTTCGGCCTACTCGCTGTTCATCCAGCAGGCCATGTTCGCCGGGCTGGGCGCGATCGCCTTCTACGTGGCGTTGCGGCTGCCACTGCGGCTGTTGCGGCAGTGGTCGTTTCCGGTCTTCAGCATCTCGGTGCTCGCGCTGGTGCTGGTGCTCATCCCCGGCATCGGCGCGATGCACGGTGGCGCGCGGCGCTGGTTCGACATCGGCCCGCTGTCGATCCAGCCGTCGGAAGTGGTCAAGGTGACCCTGGTGGTGTGGGGCGCGCACCTGCTCGCCTCGCGACGCGGTGCGGCGCTCAAGGACATCCTCGTGCCGCTGGTGCCCGCCGGCCTGCTGGTGTGCCTGCTGGTGGTGCTCGAACCGAACCTGTCGACCACCATCGCGCTCGGCATCGTGCTGATGGCGCTGCTGTGGTTCGGTGGGCTGCCGGTGCGGCTGTTCGTCGGGATCATGGTGACCGGCCTGGTGGCCGCGTCGGTGCTGGCGCTGTCGGCCGGTTACCGCTCCGACCGGGTGCGCGCGTTCTTCAACCCCGGTGACGATCCGCAGGGCGCCAACTATCAAGCGCGTCAGGCCAAGTACTCCCTCGCCGACGGCGGTATCTGGGGCCGCGGCCTCGGACAGAGCCGCGCGAAGTGGAGCTACCTGCCCAACTCGCACAACGACTTCATCTTCGCGATCATCGGCGAGGAACTCGGCTTCCTCGGCTGCATGCTGGTGTTGGCGCTGCTGGCGTTGTTCGTCTACGCGGGCATCCGCATCGCGCTGCGCTCGGTCGACCCGTTCCTTCGGCTGCTCACCGCCACCGCCACCACCTGGATCACCGCGCAGGCGCTGATCAACATCGGCTATGTCGTGGGGCTGCTGCCGGTGACCGGTCTGCAGTTGCCGCTGGTCTCGGCCGGTGGTTCGTCGCTGGCGATCACGTTGTTCATGTTCGGCATCATCGCCAGCGCCGCGCGGCACGAGCCGGAAGCGGTCTCGGCGTTGAAGGCGGGCCAGGACGGGCGACTCAGCAGGCTGCTGCGACTGCCGGTGCCCGAGGTGTACAGCCCGCCGGCGCCGCGAAAAGTCGCGCCGCGCCCCAGAACCGAACGCCCACGTCAGGCCCCTCGCCGCCAGCCGCCCGCCGACCGCAGGCGACGCGCGCCGGAGAGCCGCGGCACGAGTTCGCTACGGTCGACACGAGCATGGGAGCCGACCTACCCGATGCCACACCGCCCGGTGAAACGGCGGACCGGCGGAGGTGGCGGCGCATGACGCACGCCTTCGCGAGATCGATTCGAGATAGAGAGAACGAGGTAGATCCAGGTGAGTAACCCGCGATCCGGGTTGTCGGTGATCGTCGCAGGCGGGGGAACCGCAGGCCACATCGAACCCGCGCTGGCTGTCGCCGACGCGTTGCGCAGGCTCGACGACTCGATCCGGGTGACCGCCTTGGGTACCGAGCGGGGACTCGAGACGAAACTGGTGCCCGAACGCGGGTATCCGCTGGAACTGATCCCGCCGGTGCCGTTGCCGCGCAAGCCCTCCGCCGATCTGCTGCGGCTACCCGGCCGGGTGCTCGCCTCGGTGAAGGCGACCAGGGCGGTGATCGACGATGTGGGGGCCGACGTGATCATCGGGTTCGGCGGTTACGTGGCACTGCCCGCCTATCTCGCCGCGCGCGGTGGGCTGTTCGGCCGCAAGCGCAAGGTGCCGGTGATCGTGCACGAGGCCAACGCGAAGGCCGGTATCGCCAACAAGGTCGGCGCGAAACTCGCCGCGAAAGTGCTCGCCGCCGTCCCGGATTCGGGCCTGGCGGGTGCTCAGGTCGTCGGTATTCCGGTGCGCGCCTCCATCACCGAACTCGACCGTCCCGCCTTGCGAGCGCAGGCTCGCGCGCACTTCGGACTGCCCGCCGAGGGACCGGTGCTGCTGGTGTTCGGTGGTTCACAGGGCGCGCGCAGCCTCAACGAGGCCGTCTCCGCGGCCGCACCGCAACTCGCGGCCGCCGGCGTCTCGGTGCTGCACGCGCACGGGCCGAAGAACAGCGTGGAGGTGAGCACCGCCGACGCGCCCGCGCCGTATGTGGCGGTGCCCTACCTGTCGCGGATGGACTTGGCCTACGCCGCCGCCGACGCGGTGGTGTGCCGATCCGGCGCGATGACCGTGGCCGAGGTGTCGGCGGTCGGACTTCCCGCCTTCTACGTGCCGCTGCCGCACGGCAACGGCGAACAGGAATTCAACGCCCGACCAGTGGTCGCGCAGGGCGGTGGCACAATTGTGGCCGACGCCGAGCTGACCCCGAAATACGTGATCGATGAGGTGATTCCGCTGCTGCTCGACCACGCTCGACTCGCGCAGATGAGCCGCGCCGCCGCAGGCGCAGGCCATCGCGATGCCGCCGACACGGTGGCCAGGATCGTCACCGAGGTCGCCCGATGAGCAAGCCGGAACAGGAGATCGGGGATTCCACCGGCGCGGCCCTGCCCCCCGAACTCCAACGCGTGCACATGGTCGGCATCGGCGGCGCGGGCATGTCCGGTATCGCGCGCATCCTGCTCTCGCGCGGCGGGCTGGTCTCCGGTTCCGATGCCCGCGAGAGCCGCGGTGTGTTGTCGCTGCGGGCTCGCGGCGCCGAGGTCCGCATCGGCCACGCCGCCGACGCGCTCGATCTGCTGCCCGGCGGCCCGACGGTCGTCGTCACCACCTACGCCGCCATCCCGAAGACCAACCCCGAACTGGTCGAGGCGAATCGGCGCGACATCCCCGTGCTGATGCGCCCGACCGTGCTCGCCGCGCTGATGCGCGGGCACCGGACCCTGCTGGTCTCGGGCACCCACGGCAAGACCTCGACCACCTCGATGCTGATCGTCACGTTGCAGCACTGCGGCGCCGATCCGTCGTTCGCGGTCGGCGGCGAGCTCAACGAGGCGGGCACCAACGCCCACCACGGCAGCGGTGACATCTTCGTCGCCGAGGCCGACGAGTCCGACGGCTCACTGCTGCAATACGACCCGGACGTCGCCGTGGTCACCAATATCGAATCCGATCACCTCGACTACTTCGGCACCGACGAGGCCTACATCCAGGTCTTCGACGACTTCGCCGACCGGCTCGCACCCGGCGGCCTGCTGGTGGTGTGCCTCGACGATCCCGGCTCGCTCGCGTTGGCCCAGCGGGTCGCGCCGCGCATGGCCGAACGCGGGATCGAGGTTCTCGGTTACGGATCCGGCGATCTGGCCGACGCTCCGGTGCCCGTCGGCGCCCGCCTGCTCGACTGGCAACCGCGAGACGTGGGCGGCATCGTCGAGTTCCAGCTCGACGGCGAAACCGTGCCGCGGTCGCTGCGACTGTCGGTGCCCGGCAGGCACATGGCGCTCAACGCGCTGGCGGCGCTGCTGGCCGCCCGCGCCACCGGCGCCGATATCGACGAGATCGTGCAGGGCCTGGAGGGATTCGGCGGCGTGCATCGCCGGTTCCAGTTCACCGGCCGGGAAAACGGGGTGCGCGTCTTCGACGATTACGCCCACCACCCGACCGAGGTCCGCGCGGTGCTCGAGGCCGCCGCCCAACTGGTCGCCCAGGAAGCGCGCGACGGCGCCCGCCTGCAGCGCGGCCGGGTGATCGTGGTGTTCCAGCCGCATCTCTACAGCCGCACCGCCACTTTCGCCGCGGAGTTCGGCGCCGCGTTGAGCCTGGCCGACGAGGTGGTCGTGCTCGACGTCTACGGCGCCCGGGAAGACCCGCTGCCCGGCGTCAACGGCGCGCTGGTCGCCCAGTCGGTCACCGAACCCGTGCACTACCAGCCGGATATGTCCAAGGTCGGCAAGCAGGTCGCGGGGCTCGCGGGCGACGGTGACGTCGTGATCACCATGGGCGCGGGCGATGTCACGATGCTCGGCAGCCAGATCCTCGACGGCCTGCGGGCCAGGCCGCAGGCCGGCGGCCGGTGAGATTGCCGATGCCCGCCGCGCGCGGGTGGCACGGCTACCGTCTCTGGACGGCGGTCGGCGTGGTCGTGGTGACCCTGCTGGTGGCCCTGGCCTGGTTCACCCCGGCTCTGTCGGTGCGCACCGTGCGCATCGACGGCCTGTCGGCGGTTCCGGACGCCGATGTGCGAGGTCGACTCGAAATTCCGGACGGCCGTTCGATGTTGCGCATCGATACCACCGCGATCGCCCAGCGCGTGGCCGCGATCCCGAAGGTGCGCTCGGTCAGAGTGCAGCGTAAATTCCCCTCGACAGTGCTGGTCACCGTCGTGGAGCGAACTCCGGTGGTGTTTTTCGAAGCCCCGGACGGCGCCCACCTGATCGACGCCGAGAGCGTCGAATTCGCGATCGAGCCCGAACTGCCCATCGGGGTGCCGAAACTGCTCACCGAGGGCTCGTTCACCGGGCCCGCGGCGGCCAGGGCGGCGGTGGATGTGCTGGTCACCCTGCCGCCCGCCTTGTCGGTGCAGGTGGGCGAGGTTGTCGCACGGTCGATTTCGGACGTCTCGCTGAGCCTTCGCGATGGCAGGAAGGTAGTGTGGGGCGGCACGGGCGACGGTGAGCGCAAAGCTGCCGTCGTGTTACCGCTACTGACCCGTGAGGGGACCGTGTTCGACGTTTCGAGTCCGAATCTGGTCACGGTAAAGTGAGCGACATTCTTTGTGGCACAAGATTCTGGCTCTCATCTCGGCGCGCCTGCGCCGCGATCGCAGTGGCTGCGAATAGCGTTCCGCAGCAGTCGGATACTTGACATAACGCCAACCCTATGGTTGAGGTTGAGGGTTTAAGATCGAAGGAAGGCGAGAGCCCATGACGCCCCCGCACAACTACCTTGCAGTGATCAAGGTCGTCGGTATCGGCGGCGGCGGCGTGAACGCCGTCAACCGAATGATCGAACAAGGACTCAAGGGAGTCGAGTTCATCGCGGTCAATACCGACGCGCAAGCCCTGCTGATGAGCGATGCCGACGTCAAACTCGATGTCGGCCGCGAACTCACCCGAGGACTCGGAGCCGGAGCCGATCCGGAAGTCGGTCGCAAGGCCGCCGAGGACCACAAGGACGAGATCGAAGAGGTGCTCAAGGGCGCCGACATGGTCTTCGTCACGGCGGGCGAGGGAGGTGGCACCGGTACCGGTGGCGCCCCTGTCGTCGCGAGTATCGCCCGCAAGTTGGGCGCCCTGACTATAGGGGTCGTCACCCGGCCGTTCTCTTTCGAGGGCAAGCGGCGCGGGAACCAGGCCGAAGTAGGGATCAACCTACTTCGCGAGTCGTGCGACACCCTCATCGTCATTCCGAACGACCGGCTGCTGCAGCTGGGCGACGCGGCGGTGAGTCTGATGGACGCCTTCCGCTCCGCGGATGAGGTGCTGCTCAACGGTGTCCAGGGTATTACCGACCTGATCACCACCCCCGGTCTGATCAACGTCGACTTCGCCGACGTCAAGAGCGTGATGTCGGGTGCCGGATCGGCGCTCATGGGCATCGGCTCGGCGCGTGGTGAGGGTCGTTCGGTGAAGGCGGCCGAGACGGCGATCAATTCGCCGCTGCTCGAGGCCTCCATGGATGGTGCGCACGGCGTGCTGCTCTCGATCGCGGGCGGTTCCGATCTCGGCCTGTTCGAGATCAACGAGGCGGCCTCGCTGGTGCAGGAGGCGGCCCACATCGAGGCCAACATCATCTTCGGTACGGTCATCGACGATTCGCTCGGCGACGAGGTGCGCGTCACCGTCATCGCCGCGGGTTTCGACGGTGGCGGCCCGTCTCGACGCAATACCGAGACCAGCACGGTTACCAGCAGCCGCACCGGGGCGAACCCGATCGGTTCGGGCCGTGCGGGCGAGATCGGCCAAGGACGTCCGTCCGAGGCGCCGTCGCGTCCCACCGAGCCCGCCACGGCCGGGGTGTCCGGTGGTCGGGCCGCGGCGCCGAACTACCGCGATACCGAGCGGTACCGGGAGTCGGAGCGTCAGCGGGTGACGGAGGCGGCCATGAACCGCGTCAACAACCCGGAAGTGCACGACGGCGACGACGACGACGAGATCAACGTCCCGGACTTCATGCGTCGATAAGCATGCGCAGACACGAAAGCGCCCGAACTCCTGTCGAGTCCGGGCGCTTTCGCGTTGTGCGCGGGATCAGCCCTTGGCGCTGCCCAGGCAATAGGTGATCTTCGGATCATTGACCACGAGCACCTGGTCGGCGTCCTCGCCGCACAGCTGCTCGTCGACCTGACCGTCGACGCGGCTGACGACCTTGAAGCTGGCGTCGGAGGCGGTGCACGGCACGAACTTGTAGCCGGTCATCATGCCCTCGTTGTAACAGCTGCCCTCTGTGAAATTCGGGGCGAGACAGAGGAACGCGACCGTGCCGCCGCTGCCGAAGGTCTCCTCGTAGGAGGTGTAGTCCTCGTGGCACTCGACCTTCTTGTCGTGGACCTGCACGACCTGGTAGACGGCGTTCTCGGCCGAGCAGGCGACCGGCTCGGTCTTGGAGTCGATCATCGACGCCGAGATCACGTTGATGCACTCACCGACCTTCGAGCGGGCGGTGTCGGACTTGCTCGCGTCCTTGGCCACGTCGGAGACCTTGTCGATGGCCGAGCAACCCGCGGCACCGAGTGCCGTGACCGCCAGCAGTGCGAGCGAGAAGCGTGAAACCATGCCCTTGCCGGTGAACGTCATGCGAACCTTCTTTCTGCAGAACCTCACCGCGGACCCTTCGGCGGTGTAGGCCCCGATCACCCAACCTCACCCCGGGCCGCCGAGCATCCGGGAAACCACGGTAATTCCGGGTCGGTGGCACCGTTATGCTCTGATCCGGCCGTGCACGGCCGATTTCGCCAGTGAGGTACGGAGTGTCATGTTCGAACGCGCTTTCGTCGGCCGCGCCGCCGAACTCGCCGCACTGACCACGACTTTCACCGGCCCCGACGCGCCCTGGTTGCTGCTGGTCGACGGTCCGGCCGGAATCGGCAAGTCCCGCTTGATCGCCGAGTTCGTCGGCGCCGCCCACTGTCGAGTGCTGATGGTCACCGGCACCGAAGACGCCAGGGCCCAGCCGCGCTACCTCGCCGACGACATCGTCGAGCAGCTGGACGAGAGCTCGGACGAGGCGTCGGCCGCACCACAGGCAGGCATGCCGGACAGCAGCGAGATCGTGGCATCGTCACCGGACGGTGCCGACCTGGCTCGCCGGGTGCGACGCGAGCTGGGCGCGAAGCAGACCCTGCTCGTCGTCGACGATCTCCAATGGTCGGACCTCGAATCGTTGCGGTTGCTGAACTTTCTGATTCGCAACCGCCCCGTGCGCGGATTCCGGCTGCTGCTCGCCTTCCGCGAAGGCGGTTGCCCGCCGTCGATCGCCCGGTCGGTGCGGGCGCCGCGGGTGCGGACCGTGCAGGTGCGAGTTCCGCCGTTCACCGAAGCCGATGTCGACGGTCTGCTGCCGGGCGAGGATCCGCGCCGACGGGCCCGACTGCTGAGTGCCTCCCATGGCAATCCGCTGTATCTGACGCTGCTCGCCGATCTACCCGACCGCGAATTGGACCGGGCGCTGCGCGGCGAGGAACCCGACCCCGCGTCGAACGACTTCGCGGCGCTGGATCGGACGATCCGCGCCGAACTGGCCCAACTCCCGGAAACCGAGCGGCTGGTCGCGCAGGCCATCGCGGTGTGCGGGGTTCCACCCGATTTCGAACTGCTGTGCGCGACAGCCGCCCTGACGGAGTCCGTGGTGGTCGCGGCGGTGGACGGCCTGGTCGGGCGCGGCGTGGTCGGTGTGGGCGACGGCGCGGTGACGTTCGCCCATCCGCTGATCCGCACCGCCGCCTATCGCGTTTCCGGCCACGCATGGCGTGCGATGGCCCACCGCCGGGCCGCCCTCGCACTGCGCGCCCGCGACGCGTCGATGCCCTCGCGCGCACGCCATCTCGAGCACGCCCTGCTCGGCGCGGACGAGATCGCGGGCGCCGAACTACGACTGGCCGCCGAACAGGTGCTCGCCGACGCACCGGCGGCGAGCGCGCGCTGGCTCTCGGCCGCCGCCCGCGTCGCCCCCGCGACCGACGACCCGCTCGCCGAGGCGCTGGCACTCGGCCGGGCCCAGTTGCTGTCCGGTGCGGCCGCGCAGGCGGGGGAGACGCTCGAGCCGGCGGCGGCCACCACGGGCAGGCACCAACTGGAGGCGCTGCTGCTGTCGGCCCGCTGCGCGCGCATGCTCGGGCGCATCGATCAGGCACGAACACTGCTCGCCCACGGTGCGACCCTGCCCCGCCGACCCGGTGACGGACCGGTGCAACTGGAACTCGCGATCCTGGAAATGCAGGACCACCAGGACTCCGAAGGCCGAGACCGCCTCACCGCCCTGTTCGACTCCGATGCCATCGACGACCCGGCTGTGCGCGCCGCCGCGACCGCTCTGCGCTGCCTCGGGCTGCTCGCCGACGCGCGAATCGTCGAGGCAGCACAGCTCTACGATCCCTGCGACCGGGCCTTCGGCCGGCTCACCGACGCCGCACTGCGCGAAGTAGTCCACGCCGCTCCCGTGTTCGGCTGGTGCGCGTACTTCCTCGACCGCGACGCGAGCGGCCTACGTCAGCTGGATCGCGCGATCGCGGTGAGCCGACGCTTCGGCCGCACCTACGCCCTGGCCGAACTCCATACTGTCCGTGCCTACTGCCTGGCCAAACTCGGCCGTCTCAACGACGCCATCGCGGCCGCCGACGAAGCCACCGATGCCGCGACCACCTTCCACTACCCCGACCTGCTCTCTTTCGCCGGCGCACTGAAACTGCGCACCCTGCAACTGACCGCTGCGCCCGAAGCGGTCGCCGCCCAGTGGCACACCGTCGCCGCCCTCCCACGCCCCACCATGCGCTGGTGGCGACAAGTCGTGGAGACAACCCTCGCCGATACCGCCCGAGCCCTCCCCGGCCCGATGCCGACCGAGGACCGACCGGGTCCCCTCCACCCGACCCACCTCGCCCGAGCGGCCCACGCCGCGATTGTCATCGGCGATCTCTCGACCGCCGACACCTTGATCACCCGAGCCGAGGCCGCCGCCGCGGCGACTGCCACCACCCAGAGCGCCCGCCCTACCCGCATCCCCGACGCATCTGCCCCGGTCGGTGACGCGTCGGTGGACGCGGAGTCGCCATCGGCCGCGGACGAGCGCTCGAACGCAGGCATCGAGCCGACACTCGTCTCCTGTCGCACCGGCGACCCCGCGGTGTCGGATGCAGCGCCGCCGAGTCGGGCAGGCGAAGGACTCGGCAGCCAGGTCGGCGCGGCAGCCTTGGCACGCGCCGACTACGCGGCGGCCATCGGTGATACCGCAGCGGCCGCCGCGGCGGCGGAGATGGCGATCGCGGCGTTCGCGCGTGCCGGGATGGTGGTCAACCGTGCGCAAGCCGAGTTGTTCGCCGGTGCGATCGCGGGCAGACGCGGTGATTTCGGCGAGGCGACCAGCCGATTCGCCGCCGCCCGTGCGGCTTTCACCGAGACCGGCGCCGTTCGCCTGCTCGACGAGGTGACGACCGCGCAGCGTCGGCTCGCAGGCGCCCAGCGAGTCGGCGCGCCCGCCGCCCTGACCAGGCGTGAGCGCGAGGTCGCCGAGCTGGCCGCTCACGGCCACACGAACAAGGCCATCGCCGAGCACCTCTACCTCAGTCCGCGCACCGTCGAGGACCATCTCGGCCGGGTCCTGCGCAAACTGGGACTGACCGGCCGCGCGGGCATCGCCCGCAGGCTCGGCGATCTCGACGGCGCCGATTCGTCGGCATGACCGGCGGACCTCGTACCCGGGTTGACCGACGTCACCCCGGGCGTGGACCGCGCGACCTCACCACGGCACTACGCTCGACCACATGACTTCCGCACCTCCTACCGTGACCGTTCGCCGGGTGACCACCACTCGCGCCGGTGGCTTCTCCGCCGCGCCCTACGATTCGTTCAACCTGGGCGACCACGTCGGTGACGATCCGGAAGCTGTGCGTCGCAACAGGGTTCGGCTGGCAGAAGGCATCGGCCTCACCCCTGATCGGTTGGTGTGGATGGAGCAGGTGCACGGGCGCACCGTCGAGATCGTCGACGGCCCGCGCGCCGAACCGGTACCGGTGACCGACGCACTGGTCACCACCGTGCCGGGACTGGCGCTGGTGGTGCTCACGGCCGACTGCGTGCCGATCCTGCTCTCCGATGACGAGGCGGGCGTCATCGCCGCCGTCCACGCGGGGCGCATCGGCGCCCGGATCGGCATCGTGCCGCGCGTGCTCGAGGCGATGGTCTCGGTCGGCGCCCGGATCGACCGCATCGGCGCCTTCCTCGGCCCCGCCGCCTCGGGTCGCCAGTACGAAGTCCCCGCCGCCATGCGCGCCGACGTCGAAGCACACCTCCCCGGCAGCGCGACCACCACCGTTCGCAAGACCCCCGGCCTCGACCTGCGGGCGGGTATCCGCCGACAGCTCACCGAGGCGGGTGTCAGCGGAATCGCGGTTGACCCACGCTGCACCATCGAGGACAAAACCCTGTTCAGCCACCGCCGCGGCGCCCCCACCGGCCGCATCGCCGGCGTGATCTGGATGGACTCGGCCGCGTGACCGAAACGGGACGCGCCGCGGAGCTCTCAGCTCGTCTCGACGGCCTGCTCGCCCGCATCGACGCCGCCGTCGAAGCGGCGGGTCGCCCGGCGGGTTCGGTCAGTCTGCTCCCGGTGACGAAGTTCTTTCCCGCCACCGATGTCGCCATCCTGCACGCCCTCGGCCGCCGCGAATTCGGCGAGTCCCGCGAGCAGGAAGCCTCCGCGAAGGTCGATCAGCTCGGCTACGACGACGTCGAATGGCACATGATCGGCCGTTTACAACGCAACAAGGCACGCGCGGTGGCGCGGTGGGCGCACACCGTGGCTTCGGTCGACAGCGAACGGCTGGCAAACGCTCTCGACCGTGCCGCGCAGGACGCACTGGCAGCCGGCGAGCGTATCGCGCCGCTGCGGGTGCTGCTGCAGGTGAGCTTGGACGCCGACCCCGGACGCGGGGGTGTCGCACCGGCGGATCTGCTCTCCCTGGCCGACCTGGTAGCGAAGGCGCCCGGCTTGCATCTGGCCGGTCTGATGGCGATTCCGCCCCTTGACGCCCCGAGTGATGTGTCGTTTGCGAATCTTGCGACATTGCACACTTCGCTGCTTGCGCAACACGCCGACGCCACCGACCTTTCTGCAGGTATGTCGGGTGATTTGGAGATTGCGGTCGAACACGGTTCGACGTGTGTGCGTGTCGGAACCGCCTTGATGGGCGCGCGACCGATAACCTCGGCGTAGCAAAGAAACCTCACCAGTCACATTCGACACATACGATTGGGCTGAAGAGGCGCTGAGCAAGAACTTCAACACCCGGCCGCCACCGGGGCCGAAGGAAGGTCGACCAGATGAGTACCCTGCATAAGTTCAAGGCGTACTTCGGCATGGTTCCGCTCGATGAGTACGAAGACGACTACGTCGACGATCATGCCCCTCGCGGCGCGGAGGAGCGCGCGGGTCGCGTCCGTCCGCGCGGCTACGACCGTTATGCCGAAGACCGGTACGGCTCCGACCGTTTCGAGGACGAGGCCGACGACTTCCCACAGCCGGCGTACAAGTCGGCCTACCAGGCGCGTCGTGACGACTATGTCGCCGACACCTACGCCGACGATCGCTATGAGACGCCGCGTCGCCCCACCAGGATCGAAACGGCACCGTCGTCGGGCCGGTCCTTCCGGGCAGGCGGTGTCGCACCCGGTATGCGCGGCTCCACTCGTGGTGCGCTCGCGGTCGATCCCGACGCCGAGGAGCGCAGGCTGGAGGAGCGCATGCGCCCCGAGCCCGCGCCCGCGCGGCGTCCTGGGATCTTCGAGGACGGAGGTCCCTTGTCCAAGATCACCACGCTGCGTCCACGCGACTACGGCGAGGCCAGGATCATCGGTGAACGGTTCCGTGAGGGGAATCCGGTCATCATGGACCTGGTCGACCTGAGCAATGCCGATGCCAAAAGGCTGGTCGATTTCGCGGCCGGACTCGCTTTCGCACTGCGTGGTTCGTTCGACAAGGTCGCGACGAAGGTGTTCCTGCTCTCACCGGCCGACGTCGACGTATCAGCGGAAGAACGCCGCCGCATCGCCGAAAACGGCTTCTACAACCAGAAATAGACAACGCGCACCCGATACCGAGATGGCCGCCCGCGCACTGCGCGGCGCGGCCATTTTGCGCACTGCCGATTTTGCGGCAGAGTGAAGCCGTGGCCCTGTTCGCGGTTCTGTACCTCGTGCTTTTCATCTTCTGGCTGTTGCTCATCAGTCGGGTGATCGTCGAGTTCATTCGCAGTTTCGCGCGCGACTGGCGCCCGACTGGTGTAGTGGTGATCGTCCTAGAGGTGATCTTCACTGTTACCGACCCTCCGGTGAAACTGCTGAGGCGGTTGATACCTCCTGTGAATCTTGGGGGGATTCGTCTCGATCTTTCGATAATGGTCCTGCTCTTCCTCGTCTTCATCCTGATGTCGATCGTGGGTAGGCTCGGTCAGCCCGTGACCTCCGTGTGACACAATGAAACGAGTAGACCGCTTGCTAGTTCTCCAAAAGACGCGTGAAGGGATCCTTCGATGCCGCTGACTCCTGCCGATGTGCACAACGTCGCGTTCAGCAAACCGCCGATCGGTAAGCGCGGCTACAACGAGGACGAGGTCGATGCCTTCCTGGATCTCGTCGAACAGGAGCTTTCGCGCCTGATCGAGGAGAACGCCGACCTGCGTCAGCGGGTCGCCGAACTCGACACCGAGCTGGCCGACGCCAAGAACAACCGCGGACCTGCCCCGGTCAGCGCCGTCAAGGCGCCCGTGCAGCAGGTACCTCCTCCCGCGCCGGAACCTGTTCCGCAGCCGGTCCCGGTCGCGCCGCCCGCCCCGATGCCCGTCGCGGCGCCGGTGCAGAACAGCGGCCCGGACGCGAACATGCAGGCCGCGAAGGTGCTCACCCTGGCGCAGGAGATGGCGGACCGCCTCACCACCGACGCCAAGACCGAGGCCGAGGGACTGCTCTCCAACGCGCGAGCAAACTCCGAGCGACTGGTCGGCGACGCCCGCACCCGTTCGGAAGCGATGATCGCCGATGCGCGTCAGAAGTCCGACGCGATGCTGGCCGACGCGCAGAACCGCTCCGACACCCAGATCCGGCAGGCCAAGGACAAGGCCGAGGCGCTCACCGCCGACGCCGAGCGTCAGCACGCCGAGATCATGGCCACCATCACCCAGCAGCGCACGGTGCTGGAAAGCCGTATCGAGCAGCTCAAGACCTTCGAGCGCGAGTACCGCGTGCGCCTGAAGTCCTACCTGGAATCGCAGCTGGAAGAGCTCGAGAACCGTGGGTCGGCCGTGCCGGTCGACGGCGGCGAGTTCGCGGGCGAGACCAACGGTTCGGCCAACAGTCTGGCTCCCGCTTCCTTCGCCAAGGGCGGCAAGTAAACTGGTTCCCGAGTCGCGCGACGCAGCGCGTCGCGTGATTCGGGAATGCCCAGTTATCGTCGGGCTGCTCGGTTGGCTTGGGAGTCACCATGCTCGTCTTGACGCTTGTTCTTGCGGCGATCGGCTTCGCACTGCTCGTCGCGGCGCTCGCCACCGGTTCGGTGGTATGGGCGTGGGGGTGCATTCTGATCTGTGTCGTCGGTGCCGCGAGTTTGCTCGTGAGCGCGCTGACCAGCCGAAAACCCGAGAACGAACCGGTCCCACCCGGTCGACACGCCCGGCGGAACTGACTGGGCGCGGAATATCGACTGGACGCACCCGGTTAGAATCGAACTACACATGGCGCCGATCCGGCTATCACCGGGGAGCCTTCGGAAGAACGGCGCGCGGCGCTCAGTAGAACCGAACGGGTGAGCCCGTCACAGCTCACACAACGAGAGGCTCGTGCCGCTCCCCGGCGAGGGACAGCGCGAGCAAACGGGGTGGTACCGCGGTACGGCGCACCGGCGCCGACATCGTCCCCGTGCCCACATTCCGCGCTCACGGCGCGGCGGCACGAGGAGCAATCCGCGATGGCGGACGAGACAACTACCGGTAGCGCATACCCCCGGGTCGATTTCGGCGCGGCTGCGGGCGCGACGTTCCCGGAGCTCGAAACCCAGGTGCTCGACTACTGGGCCCGCGACGACACCTTCCGCGCCAGCATCGACAACCGCGACGGTGCGGGTGAGTTCGTCTTCTACGACGGTCCGCCCTTCGCGAACGGTCTGCCGCACTACGGCCACCTGCTGACCGGCTACGTCAAAGACCTGATCCCGCGCTTCCAGACCATGCGCGGCAAGAAAGTCGATCGCCGCTTCGGCTGGGACACCCACGGCCTGCCCGCCGAGATCGAAGCCGAGAAGCAGCTCGGCATCACCGACAAGGCTCAGATCGAGGAGATGGGGCTGGCCGAGTTCAACGCCGCCTGTAAGTCGTCGGTGCTGCGCTACACCGGTGAGTGGCGCGACTACGTCACCCGCCAGGCCCGCTGGGTCGACTTCGACAACGACTACAAGACCCTCGACCTCGACTTCATGGAGTCGGTCATGTGGGCGTTCAAGTCGCTGCACGAGAAGGGGCTGATCTACCAGGGCTTCCGCGTGCTGCCCTACAGCTGGTACGAGCAGACGCCGCTGTCGAACCAGGAGACCCGCCTCGACGACGCGTACAAGATGCGTCAGGACCCCGCGGTCACCGTCGACATGCGCCTGTCCGTCCCCGCCGAGCACCCCCTCGCCGCGCTGGACGGCGCGAACGCGCTGATCTGGACCACCACGCCGTGGACCCTGCCGTCCAACCTCGCGATCGCCGTGCACCCCGACGTGCGCTACGTGCACGTGCGCGGCGCCGATGACAAGCGCTATCTGCTTGCCGCCGAGCGTCTTTCGCACTACAGCCGCGAACTGGGCGAGGAGCCGGAGGTGCTCGGCGAGTACGACGGCGCGGCGCTGGCCGACCTGTCCTACGCCCCGCCGTTCGACTTCTTCGTGGGCCACCCGAACTCGCACCGCGTGCTCACCGCCGACTACGTCACCACCGACTCCGGCACCGGAATCGTCCACCTCGCACCGGCGTTCGGTGAAGAGGACATGGACGTCGCCTCGGCCAACGGCATCGAGATCGTCCAGCCACTCGATCCGGCGGGCAAGTTCACCTCGATGGTGCCGCCGTACGAGGGCCTGATGGTGTTCGACGCCAACCCGGTGATCATCAAGGACCTCAAGGCCGCCGGAAAGCTGCTGCGGCACGAGACGATCGAGCACTCCTACCCGCACAGCTGGCGCTCCGGTCAGCCGCTGATCTACATGGCCGTGCCGTCGTGGTTCGTCGCGGTCACCAAGTTCCGCGATCGGATGGTCGAGCTCAACCAGCGGATCAGCTGGGTGCCCGAGCACATCCGCGACGGCCAGTTCGGCAAGTGGCTCGAAGGTGCGCGCGACTGGAACATCAGCCGAAACCGCTACTGGGGCAGCCCGATCCCGGCCTGGGTCTCCGACGACCCGGCCTACCCGCGGGTGGACGTCTACGGTTCGCTGGACCAGCTCGAAGCCGACTTCGGCGTGCGCCCCACCGACCTGCACCGCCCACACATCGACGAGCTCACCCGGCCCAATCCCGATGACCCGACCGGGAACTCGACCATGCGCCGGGTGCCCGAGGTGCTCGACTGCTGGTTCGAATCGGGCTCGATGCCCTACGCCCAGGTGCACTACCCGTTCGAGAACAAGGAGTGGTTCGACAGCCACTTCCCCGGCGATTTCATCGTCGAGTACAACGGGCAGACCCGCGGCTGGTTCTACACGCTGCACGTGCTCTCTACCGCACTCTTCGACTCGCCCTCGTTCAAAACCGTGGCCGCGCACGGCATCGTGCTCGGTGACGACGGTCTGAAGATGTCGAAGTCGAAGGGCAACTACCCCGACGTCAACGAGGTCTTCGACCGCGACGGCTCCGACGCCATGCGCTGGTTCCTGATGAGCTCGCCGATCCTGCGTGGCGGCAACCTCATCGTCACCGAGCGCGGCATCCGCGAGGGCGTGAGCCACGCGATGCGGCCGCTGTGGAACGCGTGGACGTTCCTGCAGCTCTACGCCTCCAAGCCCGGTGTGTGGCGCACGGATTCGCCGAACGTGCTCGACCGCTACATCCTCGCCAAGCTCGCGGTCACCCGCGACGTGGTCACCGAGGCGCTGGAGACCTACGACATCGCCGGTGCCGCCGACGAGTTGCGTGGGTTCGCCGACGCGCTCACCAATTGGTATGTGCGCCGGTCGCGTTCGCGCTTCTGGTCCGAGGATCGCGACGCGGTCGACACCCTGCACACGGTGCTGGAAGTGGTCACCCGCCTCGCGGCGCCGCTGCTGCCGCTCCTCACCGAGGTCATCTGGCGTGGGCTCACCGGCGAGCGCTCGGTGCACCTCACCGACTGGCCGGCGGAGTCCGAGCTGCCGCACGATGCCGAACTCGTCGCCGCGATGGACGAGGTGCGGGTGGTCTGCTCCACCGTGCTGAGTCTGCGTAAGGCGCAGAACCTGCGGGTGCGGTTGCCCTTGGCCGAGGTCACCATCGCCGCGGCCGATGCCGAGCGGCTCGCGCCGTTCACCGAGCTGATCGCCGACGAGGTCAACGTCAAGTTGGTCGACCTGACCACCGACGTCTCCGCGCACGGCCGGTTCGAGCTGGTCGTCAACGCGCGTGCCGCGGGCCCGCGCATCGGCAAGCAGGTCCAGACGGTGATCAAGGCCGTCAAGGCGGGGGAGTGGAGCGAATCCGCCGACGGCGTCGTCACCGCCGCCGGAATCACCCTGCTGCCGGAGGAGTACACCCAGCGTCTGGTGGCCGCCGAACCCGAGTCCACCGCCGCCCTGCCCGGCAATGCCGGCCTGGTGGTGCTGAACTCGGTGGTCACCGAGGAGCTCGAGGCCGAGGGCTGGGCCCGAGACCTGATCCGCGACCTGCAGGAAACCCGCAAGTCGCAAGGTCTGGAGGTGTCCGACCGGATCAGTGTGGTCCTGGATGTGCCCGCCGAACGGGCGGAGTGGGCCGCGACCCACCGCGACCTGATCGCCGGGGAAATCCTCGCCACCGCACTCACCTTCGGTGACGCCGGTGCCGATGCCGCCGAGATCACAGGCGGTGTGAAGGTGTCGGTCGCGAAGGCCTAGGACTTCGCGACAGCGAAAGGGCGGGACCAGCTGGTCCCGCCCTTTTTCGCGTCGATGCGGTTACTCGACAACCAGTTCCACCGGGATATTGCCCCGAGTGGCGTTGGAGTACGGGCACACCTGGTGGGTGGCCTCGATGAGTTGCTGCCCCTGCTCGTTGTGCAGGTGCTCGGGCAGTTCCACGCGCAGCACGACCGAGAGTCCGAACCGGCCGCCCTCGAGTGCGTTCAGGCCGACTTCGGCGGTCACCGAGGCATCGTCGGCGTCGAGCTTCATCCGCTTGGCGACCAACTGCAGCGCACTGGCGAAACAGGCCGAGTAGCCCGCCGCGAAGAGCTGCTCCGGGTTGGTGCCCGCGCCGTCGCCGCCCATCTCCTTGGGGCGGGCGAGCGTCAGATCGAGGACGCCGTCATCGGTGTAGGAACGGCCGTCGCGGCCGACCGAGGTTGCGACCGCGGTGTAGAGGGGTGCCATGTTGTCCTCCTAGACAGACTTGTCTGTTCGCTTGTGTTCCCCAGAGTAGACAGACCTGTCTGGTATCGTCAAGAGGAAGCGCTGAATCCCGGAAAGGACACAGGTCAGGCGATGAGTGCGGCTCGTGAACGGCTACTCGACACGGCAACCCGGTTGTTCTATACCGAGGGTGTCCACACGGTGGGCATCGACCGGATCATCGCCGAGGCGGGTATCGCCAAGGCCACGTTCTACCGGCACTTCAAGACCAAAGAAGATCTGGTGGTCGCCTATTTGCAGCGCGAATACGCCCGTCAGCGCGACGCGCTGGAGTCGGTGCCGGGTGAAGGTTTCACCACCATCACCACCATCTTCGACACTCTCCGTGACATCAGCTGCGGCCCGGGCTTCCGTGGCTGCCCCTTTCTCAATGCCGCCGTCGAATTCCCCGACCCGCAACACCCGGTGCGTCGCGTCGTCGACGAGTATCGCGCCTGGTTTCGCGAACTGATGGCTGAGCACCTGCGTGCGGGCGGCCATCCCGCCCCCGACGACGCGGCCCGCGCCCTGCTGCTCACCCGCGACGGCGTCACCATCAGCGGCGGTGTCGGTGACAGCGACACGGTGCGCGCCGGCATCCGGGCGGCATTGGTTCACATCGCCTGAGCGTTCTCAAATATATGCTGGAAAGTTGCTGAAGTTGATGACATCCGCGAGCCCGTCCGGCACAATCGTGATGTTGCTGCTGATGCGCATGGAACCGCTGAGGCGACAGTGACTGCTCGTGATGATTGTCCTGTGGAAACGGTGCCGCGCCGGTGATGGTGACATCCCGGCGCGACACCGGATCAGTGGGTGGCTCACCCGAGGATCAGGCGATGCCGCCCGATAGCCGACCAGCCGGAAGCCCAGCTCCCGGCCGTGAGGAAGGGCGCGCACATGAAGCGAAAAATCCTGAGACGGTTGGCCTTCGGCTTCGTCGCCACCGTCACCACGACAGCAACCCTCGCCGGTCCCGCTCTCTCGCAGCCGGGTAGCTCGTCGGGCTCGGGCTCGTCGGGATCATCGTCGGGGAGTTCCAGCGGCTCCGGCATGATTCCGTTTCCCAGCGCCACCGGTATCGGCGCACTCACCGCCGCCATGACCCAGCTCGGCAAACCCTACGAGTGGGGCGCCATGGGCCCGCACTCCTGGGACTGCTCGGCGCTGGTCCAGTGGGCGTTCCGGCAGGTCGGGGTCAATTTGCCGCGCACCACTTGGGAGCAGGCCAAGGTCGGCCTCCCGGTGACTTTCGGCGGTCTGGCACCCGGCGACGTCGTCATCCTCAACGGCGACGGCTCCCATGTCGGTATCTACGCGGGCATGGGCCAACTCCTCGACGCCCACGACTGGGGCGTCCCGGTCGGCCTGCGCCCGCTGCGCGAATTCGACATCTACGCGATCAGAAGGTTCTAGTTCTCGTCCACCAGCTGACGCAAGAGCGGGCCGTATTCGGGATGGGCGAGGGCCGAGGCGAACTGGGCCACCAGGTAGTCGGCCGGGTTGCCGGTGTCGTACCAGCGGCCCTGGATCACCTGGCCGTACACCGCGTGCTCGGCGGCGTAGTTGTTGATCGCGTCGGTCAGGTACACCTCGCCGGTCTGGTGGGTGTACCAGTTCTCGGTCTGGGTACGCAGCTCATCGATGATGCCCGGCGTCACGACATACCCACCGATCGCCGCGAAGGCCGACGGCGCGTCTTCGGGCTTGGGCTTCTCCATCAGGCCGGAGATGCGCAGCAGTCCGTCGTCGAGGTCCTCGCGCACCACCGGCACGCCGTAGCGCTGCGACTCGCCCGGCGACATCGGCAGCAGTGCCAACACCGGGCACCCCGTCGATTCGTAGGCGGTGATCAGCTGCTGGGCGCGCGGTACCTCGGCGACGAACACGTCGTCGGGCCACAGCACCAGCATCGGTTCGTCGCCGAGGTGGCGCGCCGCGTTGAGCACCGGCGTGCCGTTGCCGTACGGGCCGTGCTGGTCGAGGTAGGTGATGTGACCCTCGCGGGAGAGCTCGCCCACCTCCTCCACGGCATCGGCGTAGGCGGACTTGCCGTCGGCGCGCAGCTGCGCCACCAGCGCCGGATTCGGCCGGAAGTGATCCTGGATCAGCGACTTGCCGCTGCTCACGACGATGGTGATGTCGGTGATCCCGGAGGCCACCAGCTCACGCACCGTGTGCTCGATCACCGGTTTGTCCCCGACCGGCAGCATCTCCTTCGGCGTCGCCTTGGTCAGCGGGAGCAGCCGGGAGCCGATGCCCGCCGCCGGAATGACAGCCTTGCGGATCTTCATCTCCCGATCATCACATATTCGGCTGTGTGATCTGTGTGCGACGGCTGGCAATGTGCTCGAGGAATTTGTCGGTCGCCCGGCGTAGATTGCGCCTCGTGAGCACCCACACCCCTGCCGCCGGGGCTCCGGCCAGGCCCGATGCGGCGGTCACCGCCCGTCGCTGGGTGCTGCACATCGATATGGACGCCTTCTTCGCCTCGGTAGAGCAATTGACCAGACCCACCCTGCGCGGGCGCCCGGTCCTCGTCGGCGGCGCGACGCAGCGCGGTGTCGTCGCGGGGGCCAGCTACGAGGCCCGGGTCTACGGCGCGCGCTCGGCCATGCCGATGCATCAAGCCCGGCGCCTGATCGGCGTGTCGGCGGTGGTCGTGCCGCCGCGTGGCGCGTTGTACTCGGTGTTGAGCGCGCAGGTGTTCGACGCGTTGCGCAGCTGTGTTCCGGTGCTCGAGACGCTGTCGTTCGACGAGGCCTTCGCCGAACCGGCCGAATTGGCGGGCGCGAGTGTCGCGCAGGTCGAGGACTACTGCGCGATGCTGCGCGCGCTGGTGCGGGCGCAGACCGGGCTCACCGCCTCGATCGGGGCGGCGACCGGGAAACAACTCGCCAAGATCGGCTCCGGCCTGGCCAAACCCGATGGGATGCGGGTCATTTCACCCTCGGAACAGGGCGAGCTGCTCGCCGCGCTGCCGGTGCGCAAACTGTGGGGAATCGGTCCGGTGGCCGAGGCGAGGCTGCGCAGCCTCGGTATCGAGACGGTCGGCGCGTTCGCCGCACTGCCGGAGTCGGAGGCCGTCTCGACCCTCGGTGGCAGCATGGGCGCGGCCCTGCACCGGCTCGCGCGCGGGATCGACGACCGCCCGGTCACCGAACGCGCCGAGGCCAAGCAGATCAGCGCCGAGAACACCTACGAGCGCGACATCGTCACCATGGCCGACCTGCGTGCCGCTGTCACGGCGATGGCCGCGTCGGCGCATCGCAGGCTCGAACGCGACGGCCGCGCCGCCCGCACCGTGGTCCTCAAACTCAAGAAGTCGGACATGGCCATCGTGACCAGGTCGTTCACGCTGCCCTACGCCACCGCCGACTTGACCACCCTGGCCGCGGCCGCGCAACGCTCGGCGATCGATCCCGCTGAGCTCGGCCCGATCCGCCTCGTCGGTGTGGGGTACGGCGGACTGTCGCTGGTGCGCCAGGAATCGCTGTTCCCCGAACTGGATCAGGCGGTACCCGCCGATGTCGGCACAGTCGAGGACCCGCCACCGCCGTCGCCGGAGGATCAGCCGAATCTGCCTGTGGGACTGTGGTTTCCGGGTATGGACGTGAGTCACCCGGAGTTCGGGCACGGCTGGGTGCAGGGTGCGGGGTACGGCGTGGTGACCGTGCGTTTCGAGACCAGTTCGACAGGTCCCGGCGCGGCGCGTACCTTTCCAGCCGACGACACGGGGCTGACACGGGCTGATCCGCTCGCCAGTCTCACGTGAGCGAGTAGCCTCGGCTACCGCGATGGAACCACTCCCACCTCGAACGCAAAGGACGAGCAGTTGAAGCTTCGTACGACCGGACGTGTAGCGATCGCCGGACTGGCCGTGGTCGCCGCCCTCGGCCTGAGCGCGTGCAGCGACGACAAGGGTGACAAGCCCGCCGCCAAGGTCACCAGCAGCGCGAAGGCTTCGGCCTCGGCGGCGGCGAACCTGCCCCCCGTGCCGACCGTGGAGCAGCTGAACGAGCAGCTCACCACCGCGTTGGATCCGGCGGTCCCCAACGATCAGAAGCTGGACTTCGTGCAGGGTGGCGAGGCCGATCCCGAGCTGCCGAACCGCTTGGCCCAGGCCGCTTCGGACGCCAATGTTCAGGTGCAGGTCACCGAGGTGACCTCCTTCGGCGACAGCGTCAACGCCAAGGCCAACTTCACCGTCAACGGTCAGACCAATGTCGTCGACGTGCCGTTCGTGGCCGAGGACGGCAAGTGGAAGGTCCAGAAGTCGTGGGCCTGCGGCATGATGACCAACCTGGGTCAGACCTCGGTCGCCTGCCCCTGATCCTCCCGCTCCAGCCCCGTTCGGATGTTTCCGGACGGGGCTTTCGCGTGCGAGACGAGACGGTGTTTCGCCTGCTGTCGGTGGCGCGGCTACTATCGGGCCCCGTGGTAGAGACGATCGTGCGGCAGGGGCATCCGCCCAAGGATGTTTCGGGGCCCGCGCGACGAGCTCGCCCGGGGTGGGCGCGCATCGTCGCGATCGTCGCGGGTCTGATCGGCATTCTCAGTGCCGCGGTGATCCCGTTCCTGCCCGTGCGGGTCGACGCCGCGACGGTGTCGTGGCCCCAGCAGGGTTCGCCCGCCGCGGTCGAATCCCCGCTCGTCGCCTACGCGCCCGCCGCGCTGTCGGCGACGGTGCCGTGTGCCTCGTTGAGCTCGCTGGCCGCAACCGGCGGTGTCGCTGTCTCCACCGTGCCGCGTCAGTCGGCGGACATGGAGAAGTACGGCTTTGTCGTGAAGGTGGTCGCCGATACCGCCGAACGCCCCGGCCGCGTGGATGTGGTCTCCCGCTCGACCCTGATATGGACGGCTCCGCTCGCCGACGTGCTGGACCGATCCTGCGCGCTGACGATCGCGATCACTCCGCAGGAATCCACGGTCACCACAACAGGTCTCGGTGACGGCGCCGCCGTGGCAGCCGATCTGCGTCCGCAAGTCGTCGGCGTGTTCAGTGAGCTGACCGGCGCCGCACCCGCGGACCTCGCGGTGCGCGTCGACGTCGACGCCCGCTACACGTCGTCCCCGACCTGGCCCAAACTGGCCGCGATCGTGCTGTGCCTGCTGGCCACGGCCATTTCGCTGTTCGCCCTCCACCGCCTCGACGCCCTCGACGGTCGCTCCGCGCGCCGATTCCTGCCGCAGCGCTGGTGGCGGCTGCGCCCGGTCGACTGGCTGGTGTTCTCGGTGCTGGTCGTCTGGCACTTCATCGGCGCCAACACCTCCGACGACGGCTACATCCTCGGCATGGCCAGGGGTGCGCGCAGCTCGGGCAACATGTCCAACTACTACCGCTGGTTCAGCGTGGACGAGGGCCCGTTCTACACCCCCTACGTCGACATCATCGGTTGGCTCACCCACATCTCCGCAGTCAGCCCGCTGGTTCGGCTGCCCGCCCTCGGCGCGGGCGTGCTCACCTGGTGGTTGATCAGCCGCGAAGTGCTGCCGCGCCTCGGCGTGGCCGTGCGTCGCGAACGCGTCGCCACCTGGACCGCAGCCTTCGTCTTCCTCGCCTTCTGGTTGCCCTACAACAATGGTCTGCGGGCGGAATTCGTTGTCGCGCTGGGTGTTCTGGTCACCTGGGTCTCGGTCGAACGCGCGATCGCGACCCGGCGACTCGTGCCGTTCGCCGTCGCGGTGATCGTGGCCGCGTTCACCCTCACGGGCGCACCGTCGGGCCTGATCTGCCTCGGCGCGCTGGTGGCCGGTGCGCGCGTGGTCACCGCGATCATCGTGCGGCGGTCGAAGTCGGTGGGCTACGCGGCGCAGTTGTTGCCGATCCTGGCCGCGGGCGCGGTGGTGCTCACCGTCGTCTTCGCCGACCGGACTTTCGCCGGCGTGCGGGAGATGTTCGCCGTGCACAGCGTGATCGGGCCGGGGGAATCCTGGTTCTTCGAATTCCTGCGCTACCAGTATCTGCTGCAGCTCAACGCCGACGGCTGGCTGACCAGGCGATTCGGTGTCTTCGTGATGCTGATCGGCCTGATCGTCTGCACCGCCGTCATGCTGCGCCGCGGCGGCCACATCCCCGGCACCGCGGTCGGCCCGGTCCGGCGCATGCTGGGCATCACCCTCGCCGCCATGGTGCTGATGATGTTCTCGCCGACGAAGTGGACCCACCAGTTCGGTGTGTTCGCGGGTCTGGCCACCTGTGTCGCCGCGGTCACGGCCGTCGCGGTGAGTTCGGATGTGCTGCGGCCGTTGCGCAATCGCGCGCTGTTCGCCGCGGGCATCTTCTTCACCCTCGCCATGACCTGGGTCGGCGCCAACGGGTACTGGTACGTCTCCTCGTGGGGAATCCCCTGGTGGGACAAGCCGCCGACCGTCGCGGGCTACGGCGTCTCGACCGTGTTCGTCGGTCTGACCCTGCTGGCGCTCGCGGTGGCGGCGTGGTTCCACGTCCATCCGAACCCGAATCCGAAGACCGAGGTGGGACGGTTCGCCGGGACGCCCGTCCTTGCCGTCGCCGCCGCGGTGATGGTGCTGTTCGAAGTGGCCTCCTTCGCCAAGGCCACCGTCTCCCAGTACCCCGCGTACTCCCTCGCCGGTTCCAACCTGTCCGCGGCCTTCTCCGGCGGGTGTGGGATGGCCGACGAGGTTCTGGTCGAAACCGACCCGAACGCCTCGATGCTCGCGCCGCTGTCCGGTGACCTGACCACCACGATGAACGGCACCGACTCCACCGGCTTCCGGGCCGACGGCGTCGCGCCGGTGCTCACCTCCGACGAGGTGGAATCGACCACCGGCCAAGCGAATTCGGTGTCCGACGATCCCGACAAGCTGCGCGACGCCTCGACCTCGGCGGGTTCGGAATCGCGGCAGGGCTCGTTGCAACTGCCGTTCGGTCTCGACCCCGCGACCACCCCCGTCCTCGGTAGCTACCGCTCCGGCGCCCAGGAACCCGCCGCGCTGACAACGGGCTGGTTCCGCCTGCCGGACGGCCCGCGCGGCCCGCTGCTGGCGATGTCGGTGGCAGGCCGGATCCGCTCGGTCGACGCCGACGGCATCGTCCACCCCGGCCAGGAACTGGCCGTCGAATACGGCACCGCCGCGGCCGACGGCACCGTCACCGTGACCGGCCAGATCGCGCCGACCGATATCGGCCCGGCGCCGATGTGGCGCAATCTGCGGGTCCCGATGGATCAGCTGCCCTCGGACACCAGCGTCGTGCGGCTGGTCGCCGCCGACAAGGATCTCGGCGCCGACCAGTGGCTGGCGCTCACCCCGCCGCGCATGCCGCAGACCACCACGCTCAGCGCGGTCGTCGGCCGCACGGCCCCGGTCCTGCTGGATTGGGCTGTGGGACTGCACTTCCCGTGCCAGAACCAGATGCCGACCTACAACGGCATCGCCGAACTGCCCGAATACCGCATCCTGCCCGACCGCAACGGCGCCACCATCACCAACCTGTGGCAGGGCCACGACGGTGGTGGCCCGCTCGGCTGGACCCAACTCCTGTTCACCGCCCGCACCCTGCCGACGTACTTGAACAACGACTGGGACAGGGACTGGGGCTCCCTCGAGCAGTATCTGCCCCTCGACACCACCGCAGGCCCCGCGAAGGTCACCGTCGACTCCGAAAACCGTTGGGGCACCTGGACCCCCGGTCCGACGATCACCGCCTGGTAGCCGGAGGACGTTCGACAACCACGCTGTCAGGTGAGCATCGCCGAATGCGGGCCGCCACCACGGCGGTGATCGGCTGCCCCGCGTCAGCGGGAGTTGGTGGCGATCCGCAGGGCCAGATCGGGAAGGTCGGCGCCGGTGAGGCCGGGGTACCCGTGGAGGAGGCCGCGCCAGCGGGCGGGGACGGCCGAGGCGCCCCAGCGGGCGCCGAGGAGGCCGCCCGCGATGGCCGCGGTGGTGTCGGTGTCGTTTCCGGCGCGGACACACATCTCCAAGGCGAGCGGAAGGTGTTCGGGCGTCGACTGATCGGTGCTCGTGATCGCCCACCACGCGGTCTGCAGGGCGTGCACCACCCAGCCGTTGTTCGGGAAGTCGGCGGGCGTGCCCTTCTCCGCCTCGTCGAGACGGTCGGTCCAATACGCGGATTGCGATGAGCCGCTGACGTATTCGCGAACCCCGTCGAAATCGGCGTTCAGGACGGCATGCCGGATCGCGTAGGTCCACAGCTTGCACGCCTCGACAGCGTTCTCGTCGTAGTGCGTGAGCAGCCCGACCCGGCCCGCCGCCGCGACGCATTCGGCGGCATCGTCGAGATAGGCCAGCGCGACCGGCGCGGTCCGCATCAGCGAGCCGTTTCCGCCGGTTCGGCCGGTGAGCGACATCGCTACGGCCTGCATGTCCAGCGCGGAGGAAGGCCTCGCGGACAACACGTTTCGCGTCTGGTTGCCGATATCGGGCGGCTTCGAGTCGTACCAGGAGACGAACCCGGCCGCGACCGCGTCGAGATCGATTCCCGGCCCACTGGTCGCGGCTACCGCCACGGCGACGGCCATCGACGTATCGTCGGTCCACTCGCCCGGCGCCCAGTCGAAGATCCCGCCGCCGATCATGTCGATCACCGTGTCCGGCCCCGGGTGCGTGAACTCGTAGCCTGCCCCCAGCGCATCACCGGCGGCGGTACCGACCAGCACGCCGGCGACCCGATCCGAGTACCCCGCATCGTGCACAGAATCCACCCCTCTCGGGTGTGTCCGCTATCCGATTATCCGCTTGGCAAGCCTACCGGTCGGCTTGTGATCCACCGGCGATTCACGCCGGGGTGACACCGAATCGAGCTTCCGGTGTGACACCGATTCGGGCTAGTGGGTGGTCGCGGCCGCCGTCTCGCTCACCGAGAGCTGCCGGGTGCGGCGCGCCCGCAGCAGGGCGTCGGTGGTGAACACCGCCAGCGCCGTCCAGATCAAGGCGAATCCAGCCCAGCGCGACACGGGCATGGGTTCGTGCATGACCGCCACGCCCCAGGCCATCTGCAGGGCGGGGGTGAGGTACTGCAGGATGCCCATGGTCGAGAGCGGGACCCGCTTGGCCGCGACGGCGAACAGCAGCAGCGGTAGCAACGTGACCGGCCCGGTGGCGAGCATGAGGCCGAAATGCGCGGGGCTGGAGGTCATCTCACTGCGGCCGGTGGCCATCAAGACGATCAGGAAGGCCAATGCGAAAGGCACGGCCACAATGCCCTCGGCCGCGATCCCGGGCAGCGCGTCGAGCCGGATCACTTTCTTCACCAGCCCGTAGGCGGCGAACGAGCAGGCCAGGATCAGCGCGATCACCGGCGGTCTGCCGTAGTCGACGGTCAGCACCACCACCGCCAGCGCGCCCAGCCCCAATGCCACCCATTGCGCCCGGGTGAGCCGCTCCCGGAACAGCAACACGCCGATGGCGACGGTGACCAGCGGATTGATGAAGTAACCGAGCGCGCATTCGACGATGTGCCCGGTGGTGACGCCGAAGACGTACACGCCCCAGTTCAGCGACAAGGCAGCCGACGCCGCGGCCGCCAGACGCCAGGTCCTGGCATCGATCCCGCGCAAGTTCCCCAGTCGCCCCGTCAGCGTGAGCACGAGCAGCACCACGACCAGCGTCCAGACGATCCGCTGCGCCACCACTTCGGCAGGCGAGGCGAACGACAGCAGCCCGAAGAAAGCGGCGAACGAACCCCAGATGAGGTAGGCCCCCGCACCGAAAACGACACCGGGTGGGGAGGAGCTGCGCTGCATTCATCCCATGTTACGACCGGCTAATCTGGCGAGCATGTCCCTATCCGTGCAGGAACCCGCGGCCGCCGGGCTCACCGCAGCACAGGTCGATGAGCGCCGCCGTGACGGGCGCACCAACGACGTCCCCGCCAGGGCGAGTCGGTCGGTCGGCGAGATCGTTCGCGCGAATGTCTTCACCCGTATCAACGCGATTCTCGGCGTGCTGTTCCTGCTCGTCCTGTCGACGGGCTCGATCATCGACGGCATGTTCGGGCTGCTCATCGTGGCCAACAGCGCGGTCGGCATCATCCAGGAGGTCAGGGCCAAGCGGACCCTGGACGAGCTGGCGATCGTCAGCCAGGCCAAGCCGACGGTGCGCCGCGACGGCGTCGCCGAGCAGGTCGCGCCCGGCGAGGTGGTCCTGGACGATCTGATCGAGCTCGGCCCCGGCGATCAGATCGTGGTCGACGGCGAGGTCGAAGAGGCCGCCGCGCTCGAGATCGACGAGTCGCTGCTGACCGGTGAGGCCGACCCGATCGACAAGGGTGTCGGCGCGCCGGTGATGTCGGGCAGCTTCGTGGTGTCGGGTTCGGGCGCCTACCGCGCGACCAAGGTCGGCAAGGACGCCTACGCGGCGAAATTGGCCGAGGAGGCCAGCAAGTTCACGCTGGTGCACTCCGAATTGCGTTCGGGTATCGACAAGATCCTGAAGTTCATCACCTACCTGCTGATTCCGGCCGGTCTGCTCAGCATCTACAACCAGCTGGTCTCCAGCGGGGAATCGTGGCGACCCGCCGTGACCGGGATGGTCGCGGCGCTGGTGCCGATGGTCCCCGAGGGCCTGGTGCTGATGACCTCGATCGCCTTCGCGGTCGGTGTGGTGCGCCTGGGCAAACGCAAGTGCCTGGTCCAGGAACTGCCCGCGATCGAGGGCCTGGCCCGCGTCGACGTGGTGTGCGCGGACAAGACCGGCACCCTCACCGAGAACGGCATGCGCCTGGCCCAGGTCGAACCGCTCGGCGCGTTCGACGAGGCACAGGTGAAGACCGCACTGGCCGCGCTCGCCGGCGACGACCCGCGCCCCAATGCCAGCGTGCAGGCCATCGCCGAAGCATTGCCCGACTCGCCCGGCTGGGCGCAGACCGCCATCGCGCCGTTCTCCTCGGCCAAGAAGTGGAGCGGCATTTCCTATGGCGCCCAAGGGGATTGGCTGCTCGGCGCCGCCGACGTGCTGCTCGACTCCGGCTCCGTCGACGCCGCCCATGCCGAGGAGCTGGGCTCGTCGGGTCTGCGTGTGCTGCTGCTGGCGCGCAGCGATCGCCCGGTCGACGCCGACGACGCGCCCGGCCGGGTCGAGCCCGCCGCCCTGGTGGTGCTCGAACAGAAGGTGCGGCCCGACGCCAAGGAGACCCTGGAATACTTTGCGAGCCAGCAGGTCTCGATCAAGGTGATCTCCGGCGACAACGCCGTGTCCGTCGGCGCGGTCGCCTCCTCGCTCGACCTGCCCGGCGGCGATCACGCTGTCGACGCGCGCACCCTGCCCGAAGATCCGGCCGCGCTCGCCGACATCCTCGATCACGAAACCACCTTCGGCCGGGTCCGTCCCGACCAGAAGCGCGCCATGGTCGGCGCCCTGCAGTCGCGTGGGCACACCGTCGCCATGACCGGAGACGGCGTCAACGACGTGCTGGCGCTCAAGGACGCCGATATCGGCGTCGCGATGGGAGCCGGTAGCCCGGCCACCCGCGCGGTGGCGCAGATCGTGTTGCTGGACAACAAGTTCGCGACCCTGCCGTACGTGGTGGGGGAGGGCCGTCGGGTGATCGGCAATATCGAGCGTGTCTCGAACCTGTTCCTCACCAAGACCGTGTACTCGGTGCTGCTGGCCTTCCTCGTCGGCATCGCGGGCGTCGGTTCGCAGATCTTCGGCTACGACCCCATCGGGTATCCGTTCCTGCCGCGCCACGTCACCATCGCGGCCTGGTTCACCATCGGCATCCCGGCGTTCGTGCTCTCGCTGGCGCCCAACAACGAGCGCGCCCGCACCGGCTTCGTCGGCCGGGTGATGCGCCTGGCCGTGCCCTCGGGTGTGGTGATCGGCATCGCGACGTTCGTGTCCTACCTCATCGCCTACGCCGGACCGGAAGCCTCGGAGACGCAGAAGGTGCAGGCGGGCACCACCGCGCTGATCACGCTGATCATGATCGCGGTGTGGGTGCTCGTGCTGGTAGCGCGGCCGTATGTGTGGTGGAAGGTCGTGCTGATCGCGGTCTCCGTACTCGCCTACGTCGCGCTGTTCACGATCCCGTTCACCCGCGAGTTCTTCAAACTCGACCCGTCCAACCCGCGGCTGACGCTGGCCGCGGTGGTGTGCGGTGCGATCGGCATCGTGCTGGTCGAGCTGGCCTGGTGGGTGCAGTCCCGGCGCTCCGGCGGTGCGGGCAAGCTCTTTCCTCCGGTGGGCGCGCAGGGGGCGTGAGGAGTCGCTGACCCTGCCGTAACCGATTCCAGAACCCTTGTGCCGGACCGGCATTCGGTGTTGGAGTACCTTTGCCGGTTATGGAGGTAACGCTGTCGCGCCGTCTCGGGACCACCCGGTGACCCCCGACGAACTGGACGATCTCTTTTCCGATCTCATCGTGGCGATCGACCGGCTCGACGCCGGTGCGCTCGAAGTGATGGCGGATGCCTACGACCAGGCAGGCGATGTGGACCGGGCACGCACGCTGTGGGAACTGGCCGAGTCGCGTCGTGCCGACGATCGGCCGTGAGTAGCCGGCCGGAGTGCTACTCGGTCGGCACCGGGCCGTCATCGGGGGTCGGGGCGACGGTATCGGCGCTGCCCGGCAGCAACGGGCTCACCGCGAACCTGCCCGCGACGGCGTCGGCCGGGAGCGCCTGCACCGCCCGGACTCCGGATCGTGTTGCGAGGTCACGCAATTGGGGCAGCGTGCCGCGCACGACGATGCCCGCCGTGCACGCGCAGCCCGCGCGCAGGCGCGACTCGGTGAGACGGGCGATCTCGGCGCTGCGCTGATCGCGGAACTGTTGTGCCGCGACCAGACCCGCTGCCGCCGCGGCGGATTTCACCACGGGCTCGTCGCCCGCCGGAGTGGCGACCGTGATCACCGGTGTCTGCACCCGATCGACCGGCACGTGCTGGATCACCCCGGAGACCCGCAACCCTTCGGCCGTAGCCGGAATCTGTTGGGGCGTCAGGTATTCGGCGAGCGAGACTAGCGCCCAGTGCTGGTCGGCATCGTCACCGTCGAGCGTGGCCCGCGCGTCGTCGAGGTAGCGCTGAACCTGCTCGCCGGGTGCGGGCCCGAGCCGGTCGGTCGCCACCGCCGACGCGGGCGGCGGCTCGCGGAAGGCGACGACCAGCAGGATCACCGCGCCGATCGCCGCGACCGCGTAGACGGCGGCATTGCGGAGGGAGAGTCGTCGGTCGTCGGAATCGCCGTCGTCGGCCCCCGATCCCGGCTCGGCGGGCATGTTCCCGAGTGTTGCCGGTTCGGCGGGCGGTTCCCCGCGGTCGTCCGGCGCCGTGTCCGGCGCCGGTTCGGACGACCGCGGGTCGTCAGGCATTGCGTAATACGTCCAAGGCGCCCGCTAGGTCGGCGGGGTACTCGCTGGTGATCTCGAGCCAGCGACCGTCGGCGGGATGGTGGAAGCCGAGCTGACGCGCGTGCAGCCACTGCCGTTCCAAGCCGAGGCGTTTGGCCAGCGTCGGGTCCGCGCCGTAGGTGAGGTCACCCGCGCAGGGGTGGCGCACCGCCGAGAAGTGCACCCGGATCTGGTGCGTGCGGCCGGTTTCGAGGTGGACGTCGAGCAGGCTGGCCGCCTGGAACGCCTCGATGGTGTCGTAGTGGGTGACGCTGGGCCTGCCGTCGCCGGTCACCGCGAACTTCCAGGCATTGCCCCGCGCGCGCCCGATCGGCGCGTCGATGGTGCCGCTGCTCGGATCGGGGTGTCCCTGCACGAGTGCATGGTATTGCTTGTCGACCGTGCGTTCCTTGAAGGCGCGCTTGAGCATCGTGTAGGCGTGTTCGGATTGTGCCACCACCATCACACCGGAGGTGCCCACGTCGAGCCGGTGCACGATGCCCTGGCGTTCGTGCGCGCCCGAGGTGGAGATGCGATAGCCCATCGCCGCCAGGCCGCCGACCACGGTCGGTCCGGTCCAGCCGACGCCGGAGTGCGCGGCGACGCCGATCGGCTTGTCCACGGCGACGATGTCGTCGTCGGCGTAGAGAATGTTCATCCCGTCGACCGGGGCGGCCTCGACCGTCAGTGCGCGCTTGGGTTCGGGGAAGATCACTTCCAGCCACGCACCCGCGGTGAGTCGATCGGACTTACCCGCGGCGACCCCGTCGATCTGCACCGAGCCGTCCTCGGTCAGTGCCACGACCGCGGTCCGCGAGAGGCCGAGCAGGCGGGCGAGTCCCGCGTCCACCCGCATCCCGTCGAGGCCGTCGGGGACGGGCATGGTTCTGGTTTCTCTCATACGGTCTCCTCGGTGTGTTTGCGACCGCTGCGGGTGCCGTCCGGTTCGAAACCGAACACGGTGAGCGCGACCAGCAGGATCGCCCCGCACACGATGGCCGAGTCGGCGACGTTGAAGACCGGCCACCAGCCGACGGCGACGAAGTCGACCACATGGCCCTGCAGCGGGCCTGGGTATCGGAAGAGCCGGTCGACCAGATTGCCCAGCGCCCCACCCAGCACCATGCCGAGGCCGATGGCCCACCACAGCGAACGCAGGGTGCGCCCGATCCGGATCACGCCGATCACCACCGCGGCGGCGATCAGGGTGAGCAGCCAGGTCATGCCGGTCGCCATCGAGAACGCCGCGCCCGGGTTGCGCACCAGGGTGAACCGCGCGAAATCGCCGATGATCGGCACCGATTCGCCCGGGTCGATGAAGGCGACCGCGAGGCATTTGGTCAGCAGGTCGAGCCCGAACAGGACGACGGCGATGATCAGCAGCGTCGTCAAACGGCGGCGACCAGCGGGTTTCTCCGTCTCGGTAGCCTCGGGTGTGGCAGCGGCCGAGGGGGTGGCTGAGTCGTCGCCGGTCTCGGGGACGGCAGCGTTGTCGGTGGGCCGGTCTTCACTCACGCGTCCATCATTCCCTAGTGGTGATCCGGCCTGCGCCGCGGTGCCGAGGAGTCCCAGGTGTTACTCAGGAAGCGGTCGTACCCTGATGGCTGTGACGGTGTTGTCTAGATCTCGCGTACCCCGCATCGCGCGCCCCGGGGTGTTACTGGTGGCGCTCGTGCTCGGGTTCGCGACCTTCGGCGCCGGGTGCGCCGATCAATCGGCCCCTGCCGCGGAGGTCGACGGCACCGAGCCGCTCGGCATCGGTAAGGAAGTCACCGTGCCGATCTCGGCCGCGGTCACCACGATGGTCTCGCCCGGCGAAGAGCCGCGCGATCTGCTGCGGCCGCGCTATGCGGCGGGCACCACCCAGGAAGTGACGCTGCGCACCGACTACCGGATCCAGCAGCAGGTCAACGATCAGCCCGCCCGAGACTTCTCGCCCGCCGCGCTGACCATCCCGATGACCGCGCGCGCGGGCAGCGACGGCGTCGACCTCACCGTCGGCGCGGTCACCACCCCCGACCCCGCGCTCAACAAGGCGTTCACTTCCGCCGACGGTTCACACGCCGGTTTGGGGATGAGCGACTTCGGCGCGATCACCGAGCTGCGCATGGCCCCGTCGCCGGATACCCCGAATACCGCGCGAGCCGCGCTCGAACAGGCCTTCTACCAGGCTGTGTATCAGTCGATCGCGTTCCCGGACCAGCCCGTCGGGGTCGGTGCGGTGTGGACGGTGCACCAGACGATCACCGGCGGGGTCACCCTGGACCAGATCACCACGGCCACGCTCACCAGCCGGGAGGGCGACCGGCTCACCATCGATCTGCAGGTGAATCAGACGCCCACCGACACTGTCTGGGAGCTGCCCAACGACGCGGGTGAGCTCGACATCGACGGTTACGTGATGGAAGGCGTCGGATCGATCACCATCGATCTCGGTATGCCGCTGCCGGTTTCGGGTTCCATCGAGATCGGTGGCCAGCAGACCTATCGGGACGCGCGCAGCGTGAGCACCCTGGTGCAGACGCAGTCGACCCGCGTTTCCTGGACGGAGTGATGCGAGCAGGTGCGCTGCGCGTCGGCGCGGCTGTATCGGCCTGTGTCGGGTTGGCCGCGGTCGCGGGCTGTGGGTCCGACGACGCGGTGGATTCGCCGGGATCGGGTCCGTTCTCCGCCGCCGTCACGGCCGCACCGGGAACCGGCGCTGTCATTCGCGATGCGGCGCAGTTGTCGGCGGGTCTGCTCGCCGCTCCGGATCTGCCCGGTGATTTCGCGGTGGTGCCGCCGCGCGGTGACTCCGCCGAGCCCGCCGTACCGCCCGCGGCGCTGACGGATCCGCCGGACTGTGGGCGTCTGCTCTCGCCGATCGCGCAGCAGTGGCCGGGGTCGGCCGCCGCCGCGTCGGTGCAGTTCGCGGGGCCCAGCTTCGCCACCATCGACATCGACGCCGCGAGCTACCCGGACGCGGCGCTGGCCCCGGCCTTCGACGCGCTCCAGGCCCAGCCCCGGCGCTGTACCAGCTACTCCGGCGACGACGCGGGCGTGCGGATCGAATATCGAACCAGCGCGCTCGCGCAGCCGCCCGCGGGCGACGCGGGCTCGGCGTTCACCCTGACCGCGACGAGTGACGGGCTCACCCTCACCTCGGCGACATCGCTGGTCCAGGTGGGCAACACGCTGGTTCAGGTGGTTGTCACCGCGCCGGAAGTCGTCGACCCCGGCGTGCTCTCCGATCTCACCGCGGCGCAGGTGCGCAAGCTCCGCGGCTGAAACCGGTTACGCCGAGACGGCGAGTTTCCCGCCGAGGTGGCCGAGATAGCCACGGACGTCGTCGGCGCTCTTGTCGGGAAGACCGAAGACGACCTCGGTGACGCCGAGGTCGGCCCAGCGAGCGAGTTGCTCGGCATTGTGACGACCCGCCAGCGCGATCACCCTCGGGGTGCCGTCGCGACCCGCGTCCTTCCAGACGCGGTGCAGGAGTTCGACTTTGGCGCCCAGGTCACCTTCGGTCGGGGTGGTGATCCAGCCGTCGGCGTTGGCCGCGAGCCAACCGAACGATTTCTCGGTACCACCCGCGCCGAGCAGCACCGGTACTCCCGCGCGCACCGGCTTCGGCCAGGACCAGCTCGCTCCGAACTTCACGAAGTCGCCGGAGAATTCGGCTTCCTCCTGCGACCACAGTGCCCGCATCGCGTCGAGGTTCTCGCGCAGCACCGTGCGTCGTTTGTTCGCGGGAACGCCGTGATGGGCGAGTTCGTCGGTGTTCCAGCCGAATCCGACACCCAGCTCCACCCGGCCGCCGGACAGGTGATCGAGGGAGGCGATGGTCTTGGCGAGGGTGATCGGATGGTGCTCGGCGGGCAGTGCCACCGCCGTCGACAGGGTGATCCGCTCGGTGACCGCGGCGGCGGTGGCCAACGCGACCCACGGGTCGAGGGTGCGCAGGTACCGGTCGTCGGGGAGCGAGGAGTCCCCGGTCTGCGGATGGGCCGCGGCGCGCACGACCGGGATATGGGTGTGCTCGGGGACGTAGAACGCGTCGAATCCGGCGTCCTCGGCGGCCTTGGCCGCATCGGCGGGCGTGATGCCCCGGTCACTGGTGAACAACACAACCCCGTAGCGCACGTCCCGGCCCTCCGACTTCGACAGCAAAACTGAAACAGGTTCTACAACCTGAACCCAGTTCTACATGAGTAGAACCAGTTCTACTAGTCCTGATCTCAATGGTCGGCCCAGCGCGTGATGGCCTTTCCCCGATCGGGCGAGGGGAATACGCTGGTTCGGTCCGAGCATCACTCTCGACACGGAGGTATCCGATGTCTGATGTTTCCCCCTTTCCTGACGGTTATCCGCGGATCTGTCCGGGGCTGGCGTGCGCGGGAGCGGCCGCCGCGATCGACTTCTATACCGCGATCTTCGGCGCGACCGTGCGCATGAAGATGGACGGGCCCGGCGGCACCGTCGTCCACAGTGAACTGCTCGTCGGCGATTCGGTGCTCATGGTCGGCGACCCGGTCCCCGAGATCGGCTTCGTCGACCCGAAGTCCGTCGGTGGCTCCCCGGTGAACCTGATGGTCTACGTCGCCGACGCCGACGCCGCCTTCGCCGCGGCGCTCACGGCCGGCGCCACCGCGACCACCCCCATGACCGACCAGTTCTACGGCGACCGTAGCGGCGCCTTCGAAGATCCGTGGGGTCACCGCTGGACGGTGGCCACCCACATCGAAGACGTCTCGCCGGAGGAAATGGAACGGCGCATGTCCGAGATGATGGACGCCGCCGGCTGATCGTCGGTTCACGCGGGAACGATCGAGTCCCCTTCGACGCGAACGGGTTCGGCGGCCAGCGGCTTCGTGGCAGGCCCGCCACGCACGGCGCCGTCGAGCTCGAAGCGGCTGCCGTGGCACGGGCAGTTGATCGTGCCCTTGGCCACGGTCGTGACCTTGCACCCGGCATGCGTGCAGGTCGACGACAGTCCGACGAAGTTACCCGGGGTCGGCTGGGTGACCACTGTGTCGCCGACGATCACCCCGCCGCCCACCGGGACATCCGCCACCCTGACCAGCGCACCGGCGGGTGCCCCGGGCCCGGGCGCCACAGGCGCCGAGTCGCCCGTCTCGGTTGCGCCGCACGCGGTCAGCGTCGCCGCGGCGGCCAACACCCCCGTGCCGACGACAACAGCGCGGCGGTTCAGCGAGAAATCGTTGATGGTCATCGCTCGTTCTCCGGTTCACTCGGTACCCTGCCGGTCCGCGGACCGGCTCCTTCCCTGTCAACGTCCCACCTCCCCTCCCGGTTCGACCGAACTCGATCACAGGCGCTGTCCGACGCGTAGGTACTCGATTCGCCGCGTGGCTCCGGTGCTTCGAGGGCCGGTCCGCACCCTGCGCGAAATCTCCGCGTGGATCAGGGGATTCCCTGATGTGGTCGGCGGTCGGGGAGCCTAGCGTTCTCGATGTGAGGGCGATTGTGCAGCAGGTATACGGGTCAGCGGCGATGTTGGCGGCCGAGGAGGTCGGGCGGCCGTCGGCGGGTGCGGGCGAGGTGCTGGTTCGGGTGCGTGCCGCGTCGGTGAACGCGCGGGATTGGCATGTGATGCGGGGGGATCCGAAGATCGCGCGGTGGATGGATCGGTCGGTGTTCGGTCGCCGTGGGCCGGCGAACCCGGTGCAGGGTGGGGACTTCGCCGGGACCGTCGAGGCGGTGGGGGACGGTGTCACGGACCTGGCCGTGGGCGAGGAGGTGTTCGGGGAGGCGGTCAGCGGTGCGTTCGCGGAGTACCTCGCGGTGCCGCGGGCGTTGCTCGACCGGAAACCGGCGAATCTGAGCTTCGCGGAAGCCGCGGCGGTGCCGTTGGCCGCCAATACCGCCCTGACCTGCCTGCGTCACGTCGGCGAGGACGAGCGGGTGCTGATCATCGGCGCGTCCGGTGGGGTCGGCACCTTCGCGGTCCAGATCGCCCGGGCGCGGGGCGCGCAGGTCACGGGGGTGTGCAGCACCCGCAATGTCGAGGCGGCGCGCTCGCTCGGCGCGGAGCACGTCGTCGACTACACCCGCGACATCGTGACCGGCCGCTACGACACCGTCCTCGACCTGGCCGGAACACGAACCCTGCGGGCACTGCTGCGCCTGGTCGAACCCACCGGCACGCTGGTGCTGTCCGGTGGCGGCAACTTCGACGGCGGCAGCTGGTTCGGCCCGGTCGGCCTGCTCGCGCGCGGTCAGCTGGCTCGACCGTTCGTGAAACCCGCCATCCGGGTTCCCACGGCCGCGCAGACTCCGGAGGCACTGACCGAACTGCGGGAACTGATCGAGTCGGGCATGGTCCGCCCGGCCATCGACCGGACCTATCCGCTGGCCGAAACGCCCGCCGCGATCGAGTACATGGAGACCGAACACGCGCGCGCGAAAATCGTGATCACCGTCGCGTCGACGGACTGACCTCACAGCAGGCGGAACTCCATCATCGCGATCGCGTCGTCGACGGAGGTGGACAGGGCGGCGAGCCGGCTGAGCGGATCCGGGGCGGCCAGGGCCGACTGGCGGTCGGTCGGGCCGATCGGCAGGCGAGCGGCGAGCTCGTAGGAGCGGGTGGTCGGATCGTCGGACAGATCGTCCAGCCATGCCGACGGCGGCGGCCTGCGGATGCCGTTGCGCCGCGCGAACTGGGCCGTCAGCGCGTGCAGACGGTCCGCACGTTCACGCAAGCCCGCCAGCAACTCGCCGTCGTCGGCACCGTCGCCGTCCGGCCAGAGCTCGGCTTCCGCCCGGGGATAGGGGGCGTCGTCGAGCCACTTCTCGACGCGGATGCGGTCGGTTCCCTTGCAGCGCAACCGGTATCGCGAACCGGGCAGTTCGATCACCTCGGTGATCCTGGCGACGGTGCCCACCTCCGTGCGCACCTCACCACCTCCCACCTCGTGCCCGCGCGCGATCAGCACGACACCGAATTCCGGCTCCCGCCGCCCATCCGTGCAGTCCTCGACCAGCGCCACGTACCGCGGCTCGAAGATCTGCAACGACAGCGACTCACCGGGTAGCATCACCGCGCCCAGCGGGAATATTGGCATCTCCACCGTTCCAGCATGCCCGGTGTCGCGCGGACTACGTCCATCCGGCGCGCTCACGCTGTGTCCTTTCGGCAGGGTCGGGCACTGATCATGGTGACGAGGACCTGCGTCGCCGACCGCTCACGCGGTGGCGATCGACTCGAACACCGTCGGGTCGACCAGTGTCGAGGTGTCGCCGAGCTCGCGACCCTCGGCGACATCGCGCAGCAGTCTGCGCATGATCTTGCCGCTGCGCGTCTTGGGCAACTCCGGCACGAGATGGATCTCGCGCGGCCTGGCGATCGGGCTGATCTCCAGCGAGACCGCCGCCTTCAGCTCGGCCACGAGCGACTCGGCCGCACCGGCCGCGCCGGTGAGAATGACGAAGGCCACGATCCCCTGACCGGTGGTCTCGTCGGACGCGCCGACCACGGCGGCCTCGGCGACGGCCGGGTGCCCGACGAGCGCGGATTCCACCTCGGCGGTGGAGATACGGTGACCGGACACATTCATGACGTCGTCGACGCGCCCCAGAATCCACAGATCGCCGTCGGCGTCGAGCTTGGCGCCGTCTCCGGCGAAGTACCAGCCCTCGGAAGCGAAACGCTGCCAATAGGTTTCGCGGTAGCGGTCCATGTCGTTCCAGATGCCGCGCAGCATCGACGGCCACGGCTGATCCAGGACGAGCAGACCGGATCCGTCGGCACCCAGTGGGGTGCCGTCGTCGTCGACGACCGCGGCGGAGATGCCCGGTAGGGGGCCCATCGCCGCGCCGGGCTTGGTCGCGGTGACGCCCGGCAGCGGGGAGATCATGATGGCGCCGGTCTCGGTCTGCCACCAGGTATCGACGATCGGGGTCTTGTTCGCGCCGATCACTTCTCGGTACCAGCGCCATGCTTCGGGGTTGATCGGTTCGCCGACGGAGCCGAGTACGCGCAGGGTGCTCAGGTCGTGTGCGTCGGGGATTTCGCGGCCCCATTTCATGAAGGTGCGGATCAGGGTGGGTGCGGTGTAGTAGATGGTGACGCCGTATTTTTCGATGATCTGGAAGTGTCGGTGTTCGTCGGGGGAGTTGGGGGTGCCTTCGTAGACGACCTGGGTGGCGCGGTTGGCGAGTGGTCCGTAGACGATGTAGCTGTGGCCGGTGACCCAGCCGATGTCGGCGGTGCACCAGTAGACGTCGTGTCCGGCTTTGTGGTCGAAGACGTTGTGGTGGGTGTAGGCGGCTTGGGTGAGGTAGCCGCCGGTGGTGTGCAGGATTCCCTTGGGCTTTCCGGTGGTGCCGGAGGTGTAGAGGATGAACAGTGGGTGTTCGGCGGGGAAGGGTTGTGCCTCGTGCGAAGGCGAAGCGACCGCGACGGTTTCGTCCCACCACAGGTCGCGGACCTCGGTCCACGGCACGTCGAGTCCGACCCGGCGCACCACCAGCACATGCTCGACGCTCGACGGGTCCGAACCCAGCGCCTCGTCGACGGCGTATTTCAGCGCGGCGGGCTTCCCGCGACGCCACTGTCCGTCGGTGGTCACGATGAGCTTGGCCTCGGCATCGTCGACCCGCTGGCGCAAGGCCGTGGGGGAGAACCCGGCGAACACCACCGAGTGGGTGAGCCCGAGTCGCGCGCACGCCAGCATCGTCACGATGGCTTCGGGCACCATCGGCATGTAGATCGCGACCCGATCACCGGCGACCAGACCGAGCGCGGTGAAAGTATTGGCGGCCCTGCACACGTCATCGAGGAGCTCCGCGTAGGTGATCGCGCGCGAGTCGCCCGGTTCGCCCTCCCAGTGGATGGCGACCTGGTCGCCGTGTCCGTCGATGACGTGGCGGTCGACGCAGTTGTAGGAGACGTTGAGCTCGCCGTCGCCGAACCAGCGCGCGACCGGCGCGTCGGTCCAGTCGAGCACCTCGGTGAAGGGCTTGTGCCAGTGCAACCGGTTGGCCTGCTCGGCCCAGAAACCGTCGCGATCGGCGCGCGCCCGCTCGTACAGCGAGGCATCGGCCTCGGCCGTCGCGACGAACTCCGGGGCAGGCGGGTAACTGGTCACAAGAAATTCTCCTTCGAAAAGCATGGGGTAGAACCCGTGCCGGTGGGGCGAACCACCGGCACGGGCAGGGTTGGCGTCAGTGCGAGATCGCCTTCTCCGCACCGACGCCGGTCAGTGACCGGACTTCCATCTCCGCGGCCTTGGCCTGATCGACCTGCTCGCCACGCCCACCGAGGAACGTACCGAGCACGCCGAGCGCGAACGCCAGCGGAATGGACACGATGCCCGGGTTGGACAGCGGGAACCAGTCGAAATCCGCACCGCTGATCATCGCGGTCTTGCTGCCCGACACCGCGGGCGAGAACACGATGAGCACGATGGTCGAGATCAGGCCGCCGTACATCGACCACAGCGCGCCGGAGGTGTTGAAGCGCTTCCAGAACAGCGAGTACAGGATCGTCGGCAGGTTCGCCGCCGCCGCCACCGCGAACGCCAGCGCAACCAGGAACGCGATGTTCTGGCCGTTGGCGAGGATGCCGAGACCGATCGCGAGCACGCCGATCACCACCGCGGTGATCCGCGAGACCCGCACCTGCTTGACCTCGTCGACCTTGCCCTTCTTGATGACACTGGCGTAGATGTCGTGGGCGAACGAGGCCGACGCGGTGATGGTGAGTCCGGCCACGACCGCGAGGATCGTGGCGAACGCGACCGCCGAGATCACCCCGAGCAGGATCACCCCGCCCAGTTCGAAGGCCAGCAGCGGAGCCGCCGAGTTCTGGCCACCCGCCGCGGCGAGGATCCGGTCCGGGCCGACGATGGCCGCCGCGCCGTAACCGAGCACCAGGGTGAACAGGTAGAAGGCGCCGATCAGGCCGATCGCCCACACCACCGAGCGCCGAGCCTCTTTCGCGGTCGGGACCGTGTAGAAGCGCATCAGTACGTGCGGCAGACCCGCGGTGCCCAGCACCAGGGCAAGTCCGAGCGAGAGGAAGTTCAGCTTGGATGTCTCGCTGCCGCCGTATTGCGCGCCGGGAGCGAGCACGTCGCGGGCGGCGACCGCCTTGCTGGTGGATTCGCTCACCGATTCCTGTGCGGCGCCGAGGATGTCGGAGAAGTTGAAGCCGAACTTGGCCAGCACCAGCACCGTCATCAGCCCGGCGCCCGCGATCAGCAGCACCGCCTTGATGATCTGCACCCAGGTGGTGCCCTTCATCCCGCCGACCAGCACGTACACGATCATCAGCACGCCGACGGCCGCGATCACGACGGATTGTCCGGCGCGACTGGAGATATCGAGCAGCAGCGCGACCAGGCCACCGGCGCCCGCCATCTGCGCGAGCAGGTAGAACAGCGAGACGGTGAGGGTGGTCAGCGCGGCCGCGGTGCGCACCGGGCCTTCCTTCAGCCGGAAGCTGAGCACGTCGGCCATGGTGAATTTGCCGGTGTTGCGCAGCATTTCGGCGACCAGCAGCAGCGCGACGAGCCAGGCGACGAGGAACCCGATCGAATACAGGAACCCGTCGTAGCCGTAGACGGCGATCGCGCCCGCGATGCCGAGGAAGCTCGCGGCCGACAGGTAGTCACCGGCGATGGCGATGCCGTTCTGCGGACCCGAGAAGCCGCGTCCACCGGTGAAATAGTCGGCGGCACTGGCATTGTTGCGGCTGGCCCGGATCACCACGACCATCGTGACCGCGACGAACAGCAGGAAAATGGCGATATTGGCGACGGGGTTGCCCACCGTCGACGATGCGGCAAGGGTACTCACGCCCGGCCCCCCTCGAGTTCTTCGCGGATGGCCGCGGCGCGCGGATCCAGCTCACGGTTGGCGAAACGGACGTAGAGCCCGGTGATCAGGAATGTGGAGACGAACTGCCCGAGGCCGAGCAGCAGACCCACATTGACGTTGCCGAAGACCTTCTGCGCCATGAAGTCGTGCGCGTAGGCGCCGAGCAGCACATAGCTCAGGTACCACGTCAGAAACAGGGCGGTCATCGGGAAAACGAAGCGGCGCAGTCGATTGCGCAGATCTTGGAATTGTGGACTCGCTTGTACCGCGAGCCATTCGTCGGCACTCGGCGTGCGCGGATCTGGCGCCTCGGTGTCGGTTTGGGTCATGCCGGTCGTCCTAGCGTGGAGGGGGTCGTGCGTGGAGATGACGGTAGGTCCCCGGACGTGGGCGCATGATGGTGTGGTGTGGGTCACTCGGTGAAGGTGGGCGCCCGTGCGGTGAGCGGTCGGTGTGGTGCGACGAACGGTCGTCGCGAGATCACCGACGGGCGGCTGTCTCGGGGTCGCGGTCGGCGCTCATGCCGAACCGTTCGGGCGCGTGCATGCGCAGGAAGACCCCAGCGACCGCCCGGGGATCCTGACCCGTGGTGGCCAGGCTCACCAGGATCGTCACCGCGAAGGCCAGAGGCACGCTGACCGCGCCGGGATAGTCGACGATCGCGGCGGGCCAGCCGTTCGCCAGATCGGGGGAGACGCCGCCGAGCACCGCGAGCACGGTCGCTCCCCCCGCGGTGACGCCGCCGGTGAGCATGCCCGCTGCCGCGCCGGTCGCGGTGAGTCCGCGCCACCAGATACCGAGGACCAGCAGGGGACACAGGGTCGACGCGGCCACCGAGAAGGCCAGTGCGACAGTGCGCGACAGATCGAGGGACGCGACGGTCACCGCGAGCGTCAGCGGGACGAGGCCCGCGACCAGCGCGGCGAGCCGGAAGTCGCGGATGCGACCGCGCAGCACGTCGGTACTGAGCACGCCCGCCAGGCTGACCAGCAGTCCCGACGAGGTGGACAGGAACGCCGCGATCGCCCCGGCCGCCGCCAGCGCGGCCAGCAGTTGTCCACCGAGTCCGCCGAGTACCGCACCGGGCAGCAGTACGACCGCCGCGTCGGAGGCGCCGGTGATCAACAGTTGTGGCACGTAGAGGCGAGCGAAGACGCCGAGCAGGATCGGGAACAGGTAGAAGACGCCGACCAGCCCGATCACCGTCAGCGCGGTACGGCGAGCCGACGGGCCGTCGCGGTTGGTGTAGAAGCGCACGAGTACGTGTGGCAGGCCCATGGTGCCGAGGAAGGTCGCCACGATCAGCGAAAACACCTGGTACTGCGGGTGTTCGCTGCCGAATCCGCCGCCGGCGGCCACCCAGCTCGCGCCGTCGGCCGGTGCGCCGGCCACCACCGGAACGGCCGAACCCGGCGCGAGGATCAACTCGGTCCCCTCGGCCAGCGTGTGATTGCCCGGCGCCAGCACGACCGGACCTGCGACGGGGCGACCGTCGAGCGTTCCGGTGATCATGACCTGCTGCGAAACGTCGAGGTGGACGACGACATCGGTGGAGATGTCGACGGTGGTGCGCTCGTCGACGGTCGGCGGCACAGGGGTGTCGACCGGTCGTTCGTCGGCGAGGAAATGCATTCCCAGCACCAGCGCGGGCACCGCCACCGCGGTCAATTTCAGCCAGTACTGGAATGCCTGCACCAGGGTCACCGACCGCATTCCGCCGCCGATCACATTCGCCAGCACGATCGCGCCCACCGCGACCGCGCCCACCCAGGGGGGCACTCCGAGCAGAATGTGCAGCGTGAGTCCGGCCCCTTGGAATTGCGGGATCAGATACACCGCGCACACCAAGACGACGAGACCGGCAGCCATGCGCCGCAACCGAATCGACCCCAACCGGAATTCGGCGAAGTCCGGCACGGTGTACGCACCGGAGCGGCGCAGCGGCGCGGCCACGAACATCAACAGGCCCAGATATCCCGCGGTGAATCCCACCGGATACCAGAGGGCATCGGCGCCGTATTTGGCGATCAGTCCGGCGACGCCGAGAAACGAAGCCGCGGAAAGGTATTCACCGGAAATCGCCGCCGCGTTCCACCGTGAACCCACCGTGCGCGACGCGACGAGGAAGTCCGAAGTCGTGCGGGAAAGGCGCACGCCGTAAAACCCGATGCCGACGGTGGCAAGCGCCGCCAGCAGCAGCGCGGCGACCGTGAGCGCGGGATTGTCGGGGCTCATGAGCTCGGCGTCAGTCCCCGGCCAGTTCCAGGAAATCGTCTTCGTTGCGTTGGGCGAGGCGAACATACGACCACCCCACCGCGTACAGCGTCGGGAACGCGAGCACGCCGAGAATCAGCCAGGGCAGTCGGATGCCGACCACTGTGGCCTCGGCGATCGCGTCGACGCGGAACAGCACCGGCAGCGCGCCGAAACCGACCGCCACCACCAGTCCCAGGCGCAAGGCCAAGCCCAGTTGCGCCCGGATCAACCCCCCGATCAACGCCGCGCCCAGATCGGTCTGCTCGACCACTTCCGTGCGGGTGCGCACCTGACGCGCCCCGCGCCGTCGTGCCAACACCACCCGTTCGCGCGGCGGTCGCTGCGGACCCGTCACCGCTGCGACCAGTTCTGCCGAGGTCCGTGCACCAGCCGCTGTTTGAGCTCGCGCACCTGCCGTCGACTCACCGGCAACTCCACCGCCCCGGCCGCCCCCTCGGCCCGCAAACACACCACCGTCGCATTGCCCGCACTCCGCAATCCGGTCACCAATCGCAAAGCCACCAGATACGACCGGTGCACCCGAAGGAAACCGGCGTCCTCCCATCGTGATTCCAAGGCCGACAACGGAATCCGTACCAGGTGCGACCCACTCCCGGTATGCAGTCGCGCGTAGTCCCCATCCGCCTCGACCCATGCCACATCGGCCCGATTCACCAGCGTGGTGACCCCACCGAGCTCTACCGGAATCACCTCACTGGGATGGGCTGACTCCGTGACCACCGTCGCGGGCACCGAAACCCGCCCCGCCAGAATCCGGCGCACCGCCTCGCCCAATCGCGCGCCCCGCAACGGTTTGAGCAGATAATCCACCGCACCCAAATCGAAGGCGGCCACCGCGTGGTCATCGTGGGCGGTCACGAAAACCACCGAGGGCGGCTCCGCGAACTCCGACAGAATTCCCGCCAACTCCATTCCGGTGAGCCCCGGCATATCGATATCGAGAAACACCGCGTCGATCGGATGCGCCCGCAACAATCGCAACGCCCCGGTCGCCTCGCTCGCCCGATAGATCTCACCGACTCCCGCCTGGGTGCTCAGCAGGTACACGAGCTCGTCCAGCGCCGGTTTCTCGTCATCGACGGCGAGCACCCGCAGAGCGGTCGAGGGTTCATCGGTGTTCCAGGTCACAACCCATCCATCGTAACCGGCCCTGTTGGCGCGGTGTCGAACAATGCCCCGCGAGGGGAATCAGGCGCGAATTCCGGCGCGGAATTTCGGGACGCGCATGCTGACCTTCGTCCCGGCGCCGGGCGCGGTTTCCACGACCAGGCCGTAGTCGTTGCCGAAGGCGGCGCGCAGGCGGTCGTCGACGTTGGCCAAGCCGACATGTGCGGCCTCACCGGTACGGGCCGGGCCGGACTCGGTGTCGACGGCGTCGAGGGCACCCGAGCGCAAGAGATCGGGGTCCATGCCGATGCCGTCGTCTTCGACGCTGATCAGGCAGTCGGTGCCCGCGTCGGTGGCGACGATGCTCAGCTGGCCGCCGCGGCCGCCGCCGGCGAGGCCGTGTCGGACCGCGTTCTCGACCAGTGGCTGCAAGGCGAGGAAGGGCAGCACGACGCCGAGGACTTCCGGCGCGATGCGCAGGCGCACATCGAGGGCGTCGCCGAAGCGGGCCTGTTCCAAGGCCAGGTATCGCTCGATATTGCGCAATTCGTCGGCCAGCACGGTGAATTCGCCTGCGGCACGGAAGGAATAGCGGGTGAAGTCGGCGAATTCGAGGATCAGTTCGCGGGCCCGATCGGGGTCGGTGCGAACGAACGAGGCGATGGTGTTGAGCGCGTTATAAATGAAGTGTGGGCTGATCTGGGCTCGCAGCGCACGTAATTCGGCCCTGTCGACCCGAGCCCTCGAGGCATCCAACTCGGCGAGTTCCAACTGCCCGCACGCGTAGCGCGCGACCTCGGCGGCCGCCCCGAGCATGCCCGGCCCCGGGTTCCCGGTTGTCACCATGGCGAGCACACCGACCGCCGCTCCCGTATCGATCAGCAACGGTTGCGCGATCAACGTGTGCTCGTCACCGGTCACCAACACCGGCCGCTCATCGGCGACGGCCCGCTGCGCCGCGTCGGCGAACAGCGCGAGCATCCCCGTCCGCGGACCGTCCCAAGCGAGCAGCGTCGCGTCGGCGTCGGCCACGCCCAGCGCCTCCGCCCCGGCGAGAGCACGCAGGTGCGGCGCCGCCTCGCTCGCGGACTCCTCGGTCAATCCGCGCCGCAACGGCACCGCGGCCAGCGACGCGGTGTGCAGCGCCTGATGGACGGCGCGCTGGGCGGGTGTGGTGACGACGCGCTGGGTCCGCCGCCAGACCAGCAATGCCATGACCAGCAGGGCGGCGATCACAACGACCACGATGACGGTGGTCAACGAGTGGGCCGATCGGAGTGCACCCACCGAGTATGCCGGTGACGTTCACCACGACACGCCGGTCCATGCCGAGGTGCCGTTCGAGGCGCGCGCGCCGAGTGCGAATTCTGTCGGACCCCCGTGCATAGAATGCCAGGGCCAACCCCCGCCGACTCAATGGGAGGAAGGACCGTCTTGGCTCCGTCCGGATCGTTCGTTCACCTGCACAACCACACCGAGTACTCGATGCTCGATGGAGCGGCGAAGATCTCGCCACTGTTCGCGGAGGCGGATCGGTTGGGCATGACCGCGGTCGGCATGACCGACCACGGCAACATGTACGGCGCCTCGGAGTTCTACAACTCGGCCAAGAAGGCGGGCATCAAGCCGATCATCGGCATCGAGGCCTACATCGCACCGGGCTCGCGGTTCGACACCAAGCGCGTGAAGTGGGGTGACCCGGGTCAGAAGGGTGACGATGTCTCCGGCTCGGGCGCCTACACGCACATGACGATGGTCGCCGAGAACGCGACCGGTCTGCGTAACCTGTTCAAGTTGTCGAGTCTGGCCTCGATCGAGGGTCAGCTGGGCAAGTGGGCGCGCATGGACGAGGAGATCATCGCCCAGCATGCCGAGGGCATCATCGCGACGACGGGTTGCCCGTCGGGTGAGGTGCAGACGCGTCTTCGCCTCGGTCACGAGCGTGAAGCGCTCGAAGCCGCCGCGAAGTGGCAGGAGATCTTCGGCGCCGAGAACTTCTTTCTCGAGGTGATGGACCACGGTCTGTCCATCGAGCGCCGGGTCCGTGAGGGCCTGATCGATATCAGTAAGCAGCTCGGTATCCCGCCGATCGCGACCAACGACTGCCATTACGTCACCAAGGACCAGTCGGTCAACCACGAAGCGCTGCTGTGCATTCAGACCGGTAAGACGCTGTCGGACCCGACCCGGTTCAAGTTCGATGGTGACGGCTACTACCTCAAGTCGGCCGCGGAGATGCGCGCCATCTGGGATGCCGAAGTCCCCGGCGCCTGTGACAACACCGAGCTCATCGGCGAGCGTGTTCAGCCCTACGACGATGTCTGGGCACACCGCGACCGGATGCCGATCTTCCCGGTGCCAGAAGGTCACGACCAGGCCAGCTGGTTGCGTAAGGAAGTCCTCGACGGTCTCGATCGTCGCTTCCCGGACGGTCCTTCCCGCGAATATCTCGACCGTGCCGACTTCGAACTCAAAGTCATCTGCGAGATGGGTTTCCCGGCCTACTTTCTCGTCGTCGGTGACTTGATCAAGCACGCGCTCGAGGTCGGCATCCGGGTCGGCCCGGGCCGTGGTTCGGCCGCGGGTTCGCTGGTCGCCTACGCGATGGGCATCACCAATATCGACCCCATCCCGCACGGTCTGCTCTTCGAGCGATTCCTCAATCCCGAGCGCGTGTCGATGCCCGATATCGATATCGACTTCGATGATCGTCGCCGCGGTGAGATGGTCCGCTACGCCACTGAGAAGTGGGGCAGCGACCGTGTGGCGCAGGTGATCACCTTCGGCACCATCAAGACCAAGGCCGCGATCAAGGACTCGGCGCGAGTGTTGTTCGGCCAGCCCGGTTTCGCTATCGCCGATCAGATCTCCAAGGCGTTGCCGCCGCCGATCATGGCCAAGGACATCTCGGTCTCGGGGATCACCGATCCCGACCACGAGCGGTACAAGGAAGCCGCCGAGGTGCGGGAGCTCATCGGCTCCAACCCTGATATCGCCAAGATCTACGAGACCGCGAAAGGCCTGGAAGGCCTGATCCGCAACGCGGGTGTGCACGCCTGCGCGGTCATCATGTCCTCGGAGCCGCTCACCGACGCGATCCCGGTGTGGAAGCGCGCTCAGGACGGCGCGATCATCACCGGTTGGGACTACCCGTCGTGTGAGGCCATCGGCCTGTTGAAGATGGACTTCCTGGGTCTGCGCAACCTCACCGTGATCGGTGATGCCCTGGAGAACATCAAGGCCAACCGTGGCATCGATCTGGACATGGACAACCTGCCGCTCGACGACCCGGCCACCTACGAACTGCTCGCTCGCGGCGACACTCTCGGCGTGTTCCAGCTCGACGGCAGCGCCATGCGCGACCTGCTGCGCCGCATGCAGCCCACCGGCTTCGGCGATATCGTCGCCGTCCTCGCGCTGTACCGCCCCGGCCCGATGGGCATGAACGCCCACAACGACTACGCCGACCGCAAGAACAACCGGCAAGAAGTCAAACCGATCCACCCCGAGCTCGAAGAGCCGCTGAAAGAGATCCTCGCCGACACCTTCGGCCTGATCGTCTATCAGGAACAGATCATGCAGATCGCGCAGAAGGTGGCCGGGTACTCGCTCGGCCAAGCCGATATCCTGCGCCGCGCCATGGGTAAGAAGAAGCTGTCGGTGCTGGAAGAGGCCTATGCGGGCTTCCGCGACGGCATGCTGGCCAACGACTTCTCCGAGCCCGCCATCAAAGCGCTGTGGGACACGATTCTCCCGTTCGCCGGGTACGCGTTCAACAAATCGCACGCCGCCGGCTACGGCCTCGTCTCCTTCTGGACCGCCTACCTCAAGGCCAACTACCCGGCCGAGTACATGGCAGGTCTGCTCACCTCCGTCGGTGACGACAAGGACAAGGCCGCCATCTACCTCTCGGACTGCCGCAAGATGGGCATCACGGTGCTGCCGCCCGATGTCAACGAATCGGAGCTGAACTTCGCCTCCGTCGGCACCGATATCCGGTTCGGCCTCGGCGCGGTCCGCAACGTCGGCACCAACGTGGTCGGCTCGATCATCAACGCGCGCAAGGAGAAGTCGAAGTTCACCGACTTCTCCGACTACCTGAACAAGATCGACGCGATCGCCTGCTCCAAGAAGGTCACCGAATCCCTCATCAAGGCAGGCGGTTTCGACTCACTCGGGCATCCGCGCAAGGGCCTGCTGCTGATCCATTCCGATGCGATCGACGCGGTGATGTCGACCAAGAAGGCCGAGGCGATCGGCCAGTTCGACCTGTTCGGCGGCCTCGGTGACGGCGACGATTCGATGGCGTCGGTGTTCAACGTCAAAGTGCCGGAAGACGAATGGGAGACCAAGCACAAGCTCGCCCTCGAACGAGAGATGCTCGGCCTGTACGTGTCCGGGCATCCGCTCAACGGCGTCGAGCACGTGCTGGCCGCCCAGGTCGACACCCCCATTCCGGCGATTCTGGAAGGCGACGTCAAGGACGGCGCGCAGGTGACCATCGGCGGCATTCTCGCCTCGGTGAACCGCCGCATCAACAAGAACGGCCTGGCCTGGGCTTCGGCCCAGCTCGAGGACCTCACCGGTGGGGTGGAGGTGCTGTTCTTCCCGCAGTCGTACTCGGTGTACGGCATGGATGTGGTCGAAGACGCCGTGGTGCTGGTGAAGGCCCGCGTCTCCGTGCGTGACGACCGCATCTCGCTGATCGCCAACGACCTTGTCGTGCCCGATCTCTCGGCCATCGGCGTGGCCAAGCCGGTGGCGGTCGTGATGACCACTCGCATGTGCACGCCCGACAAGCTCGGCGAACTCAAGAAGGTCCTCTCCCGCCACCAGGGCACCTCGGATGTCTTCATCCGCCACGTCGGCGCCCGCGAGAAGACCACGATGCTCAAACTCGACGACGCCTGGCGGGTCTCCCCGTCCTCGGCCTTGATGGGCGATCTGAAAGCACTGCTCGGACCAGGCTGCCTGGGCTGAGCGAGCAACGACGACGCGACCCGCTGCCCTGCGGATCGTGTCGTCGTCGAGGGTCTACTGCGGGATGAACTCGGGTACGCGAGTCGTGGAAGATGCGGTGGCGGTACCGGGTTCACGCTCGAGCCTGTGGGACAGTGCCACGGTGGCGAGCATGGCCAGGCCGAGCCCGGCGCCGATCCAACCCACCGAGGTGAAGCCGAGCCCGGCGCCGATGGCCAGTCCACCGAGCCACGGGCCGACCGTGATCCCGATGTTGAACGCCGAATAGTTGGTCGCCGCGGCCAGTGTCGGCGCGCCGTCGGCGAGCGTGAAGACGCGGGTGTTCAATGCCGGGTTCGTGGCGAATCCGAAAGCGCCGAGCAGCGCGACGAGCACGATCATCGCCGCGGGGGAGTGCGCGGTGACGGCGATCGCGGCCGCGGCCACTGTCATCCCGGTGGCTCCCACGTACAGCGTGCGGAACGGGTGCGCGTCGGCGAAGCGCCCACCGATCGTGATGCCGATCAATCCGCCGACCCCGTACAGACCCAGCACCGCCGGGATCCACGCCGCCGCGATCCCGGTGGTGTCGGCCAGCAACGCACCGAGATAGGCGAAGGTGACGAACGCCGAACCCGTCGACAGCGCGGTGGCGCCGTAGGACACCCACAGTCGCGGGTTCGCCATCACCCGCAATTCGCCGCGCAGCGCCGCGACCGTGCTCGGCCGACCGCCGGGAATCTTCGCGAACACTCCGATCATGGTCAGCGCGGACAGTCCGGCGACGGCCCAGAAGGCCGCGCGCCAGCCCCAGTGCTGGCCGATCACGGTGCCCGCGGGCACGCCGACGATCGTGGCGATGGTGAGTCCGCCCGCGACGATGCTCATCGCCCGTCCACGCAATCGCGGTGCCACCAGGCTCATCGCGGTCGCCGCCGCCAGCGCCCAGAACCCGGCGTAGACGAAGGCACTCACCACCCTGGTCCCGAAGATCACCCAGTAGTTCTCGCTCAGCGCGCCGACGACATGGGCGGCGACGAAGATCGCGAGGAAGGCGAGCAGTGCGTCGCGGCGCGGCCAGCGCAGCGTCACCACGGCCAGCAGCGGCGCGCCGACCAGCATGCCCAGCGCGAAGGCCGAGATGAACAGTCCGGCACTGGGAATGGAGACATCCAGGTCGGCGGCCATTTCGGGGAGGAGACCGGCGAGCATCAGCTCGGAGGTCCCCTGCGCGAAGATGGACAGGCCGAGGATGTAGACAGCGGTCGGCATGACAAACCCTTTCTGACGTCGAACAGTTTTGAATCAATCAGTCCAAAATGAGGGCATAGCGAAAGACGGCTCGGGTTCGGTGAGCTCAGAGGCAGCGCATCGCGGTGTCGGCGATCGAGGTGAGGGTGGCGTGGTCCGCACCGCCTCGCGCCGCGACCCGGATGCCGCTGATCGTGGCGGTCAGGAACTCGGCGATGGCGCGGGGATCGCGATCGTCGGCGAACTCGCCCGCACGCTGGCCGCTGACGATGGTCGCGATGAGCGCGTCGAGGCGGCGCTCCTGATCGGCGCGCAGCGTGGCACTGATGTCGGCGTCGTGGGGTGCGAGTTCGACGATCGAGTTGACGACGAGGCAGCCCGTCGGTTCGGTGTCGGGTGCGTCGGCGGCCCGGTGCAGGGCGGCGCTGATCCGCTCCCTGGCCGGTGCGTCGCTGTCGAGGAGGTCGAACAGGGGTGTGTTCTTCATGGTGATGTAGTGCCGCAGTGCGCGATCGAACAGGTCGCGTTTGCTGGCGAAGGTGTTGTAGATGCTGCTGCGACCCAAACCTGTTGCGGCGCACAGGTCCTGGGTGGAGGTCGCCTCGTAACCCGCGGACCAGAACGCACGCATCGCGGCATCCACCGCACGGTCCTCGTCGAATTCCTTGGGTCTGGCCATGGCGACGACCGTAGCATGTTTTGAACAGGTCGGTACAAAACTAGGCTGTGTGCGGGCACAGGCCATCGGTGGCATGCCTGTGGTGGGTCGTGATGGCCGCCCCGCGAACTACGAGCTAGCGTCGTGAGACGTGACGTCAGTGCCGCTGCTCGACTCGCCATCGCCCGCCGAGATGTCGTCTCGGCCGGGGCGGCTCGCGTTGTCGGGGCGGGCGGTGCTCATCGCCGCGGCCTGTCTGATCGTGGCGCAGTTGCTACTGCGCGGGTGGGTGGCCGGTTCCGGGTTCTTCTACTGGGACGATTTCCTGCTGATCGGACGGGTGAGCAGCCAGCCGGTGTTCTCGACGGAATTGCTGTTCACCAGTCACGACGGGCACGTGATGCCGCTGGCCTTCGTGCTGACCTGGCTGGTCACCGAAGTGGCGCCGCTGCAGTGGACGGCGGCGGTCCTCGTGGTGGTGGCGTTGCAGTTGCTCGCGTCGTTGGCGGTGTTGCGCCTGGTCGTCGTGCTGCTCGGAGTTCGGGCACGGATGCTGGGACCGTTGGCGTTCGCCCTGTTCGTGCCGTTGACGGTGCCCGCGTTCGCCTGGTGGGCGGCGGCGGTGAACGCGCTGCCGTTGCAGATCGCGCTGGCCTGGGTGAGCGCGGACGCTGTGCGGCTGGTGCGGACCGGGCGGCGCCGGTACGCGGTGTCGGGGGCGGTGGTGTTCGCGGTGGCGTTGCTGTTCTTCGAGAAATCGGTGGTCGTGCTACCGGTGGCTTTCGCGGTGACCGTGCTCGCGGCTCACGTTTCGGGAGGGTCGGTGCGCGACGCCGCCCGCCGTAGCGCCGCACTGTGGACGGCGGCCGGTGCGGTCTTGCTGGTGTGGTCGGCGGGCTTCCTGCTCGTGATCCAACGCCCGCGCGGACTCTCGGCTCCCGAACACCCTGGATCCCTGTGGAGCCGGGCGCTGTCGGACGGGCTGGTGCCCGCCCTGCTCGGCGGTCCGTGGCGCTGGGAACGCTGGCAACCCGCCACGCCGTGGGCCGATCCGCCTGGCCTGCTGGTCGCGCTGAGCTGGTTGCTGCTGATCCTGTTCGCGGCGTGGACGATTCGCACCCGTCGCCGAGTGGTCGCGGTCTGGGCCTGCATCGTCGCGTACGCGGTCCTGACCATCGCGCCCGTCGTCCTCCTGCGCGACGGCCCGAGTACCGCGGGCCTGCTGCTCCAGTCCCTGCGCTACTTCGCCGACTTCGCCGTCATCGCCACTGTCGCGCTCGCGCTGATCGCCGCGGCGCCCGGTCGGTCACGGTCGAGTGCAGCGCCCGGACCGAACAAGCCTGCACGACAATGGGTTCTGTCGAGCGCCCGTCGTCGCATCGTCGGCGGGTCGGCTTCGATCGAGAGCAGTGACGGTCGAGCGCGGCAAGTACTTGGTGTCGTGGCGATCATGCTGTTCCTCGCGAGCAGCGTGTACTCGACGATCACCTTCACCAGATCGTGGGAACCGAGCCCGGCTCGCACCTATGTCACCGGAGTGCGCGCTGCTCTTCCCGGAGCCGCCGACGCGCCGCTGCTGCCGCAGGAGGTTCCGTGGAATGTCTTGAACCCGTTGGCTTTCCCCGAGAACATGACCGACCGCGTCTTCGCCCCGATCGCGACACCCACCACCTTCGCCCTGTCGACCCCACGCCTGCGCATGATCACCGACGAAGGCGACATCGTCGACGCCCAGGTCTGGTGGAACCGCGCCATCGTCGAGGGCCCCGAACCCCGCTGCGGCCACCGCGTGCGCGGCACCGCGGGCGCCAACCTCCCACTCGACGGACCCATGCAGATCCGCGACTGGACCGCCCAGTTGAACTACAACGCCGACCGTGACGGCCGGATCGCCCTGTCCTTCGAAGGCGAGACCGAAACGATCGCCGACGTGCGCGCGGGCCTGAACACCGTGTACGTCCGGTTGCTCGGGGGCGGCGACACCCTGCGCATCAGGTCCCTCGACGAGCGGCAGTCGCTGTGCGTCGGCGCCGGACCGGTCGGGGTCGCCGCGTACCCGCGGTGATTCGTTGATCGAGCACACCGGCGCGGGGCATGCGATGCTGGGCCGATGAGGCAGTTTCGGGTGTGGGCGCCGGAGGCGGGAGCGGTGCGGCTGCAACTGGACGGGGTGGAGCACCCGATGCGCCGAAACGGCGGCGGCAACTGGTCGGTGCGCGTCGACGCAGGTCAGGGTGCCCGATACGGGTTCCTGGTCGATGACGATCCGACGGTGCTGCCCGACCCGCGCTCGGCCCGTCAACCCGACGGGGTGCACGAAACCTCCGCGGTCCACGACCTCGACCCGACGGCCTGGACCGACCGGAACTGGACCGGCAGACCCCTGGCCGGCTCGGTGTTCTACGAACTCCACATCGGCACCTTCACCCCCGACGGCACCTTCGACGCGGCGATCGCCCATCTCGACCACCTCGTCACCCTCGGCGTCACCACCGTCGAGCTCATGCCGGTCAACGCCTTCGACGGCACCCACAACTGGGGCTACGACGGCGTCCTCTGGTACGCGGTGCAGGAGAGCTACGGCGGTCCCGACGGCCTGCAACGCTTCGTCGACGCCTGCCATGCTCGTGGCCTGGCCGTCTGCCTCGACGTGGTCTACAACCACCTCGGCCCCTGCGGCAACTATCTGCCGCGCTTCGGCCCCTACCTCGCCTCCGGCCGCAACACCTGGGGGCAGAGCCTCAACCTCGATGGTCCCGGCTCGGACGGCGTCCGCGCCTACATCATCGACAACGCCCTGCGCTGGCTGCGCGAGTTCCATATCGACGCGCTGCGCATCGACGCCGTCCACGCGCTGGTCGACCGCACCGCCACCCACCTGCTCGACGAGCTCACCGTCGAAACGACCGCGCTTGCAGCGCATCTGGGCCGACCGCTCAGCCTGATCGCCGAGAGCGACCTCAACGACCCCCGCCTGATCACCCCGCGCGCGGCGGGCGGCTACGGACTGACCGGCCAGTGGAACGACGACCTGCACCACGCCGTCCACACCGCTGTCTCCGGCGAAAGACAGGGCTACTACGCCGATTTCGGCTCACTGGCCTGTCTCATGCACACCCTCACCCACGGGTTCTTCCACGCCGCTACCTATTCCAGCTTCCGCGGTCGCACCCACGGGGCGCCCATCCCGCGCGACCTCGTCCCCGGCAGCGCCCTGCTCGGCTACACCTGCAACCACGATCAAATCGGCAATCGCGCGCTCGGCGACCGCCCCAGCGACTACCTCACCCCCGGCCAACTCGCGGTGAAGGCGGCGCTGGTGCTGCTTTCGGCGAGCACCCCGATGCTGTTCATGGGGGAGGAGTGGGGCGCGCGCACCCCGTTCCAGTTCTTCACCTCCCACACCGACCCCGTCGTCGCCGCGGCCACCGCCACGGGGCGCCGCGCCGAATTCGCCCAGCACGGGTGGGCCAGCGAGGAGGTGCCGGACCCGCAGGACCCGGCCACATTCACCCGCTCCAAGCTCGACTGGACCGAGGTCGGTCGCGAACCGCACGCGCGGTTGCTCGCCTGCTATCGCGGCCTGCTCGCGCTGCGCAAGTCGAGGCCGGAGTTCACCGACCCATGGCTGCAACGAGTGTGGGCCGACTATGACGAAGCACAGCGTTGGTTCATCCTGCGTCGTGGTCGAATCTCGGTGGTGTGCAACCTCGCCGAGGACGAAGTGGTCATCCCGGTGCACGGTCGTGTGCTGCTCGCCTGGTCGCCTGCCACCGAAAGTGGTGCGGGAACACTCATTTCGGGTCACAGTTTCGCCGTGCTCGAAGAAGGCGACCACGCGAGCACGGTGGTCACCGAGTGATGACGACAGGGCACGGGTCGGCCACAGTCCGAAACGCGCCATTGCCGAATAGGCCTAACGCCGTATAGTTGGATGATGAGCAACGACGCTTACGGGCAGGATAGCGCTGCCCTCCCGGCCGGTGTGGGGGGCTTCGCCCCTGCCGGGTTCGGCCCGCTGGTGCGGGCTTTCGCCGGCTTGATCGGCCACCGCCGCGGCGCGGGTGGCGCCCTCGCGGTATATCGGCACGGTGAACCACTCGCCCATTTCTGGATCGGCAGTGCCGGTGACACCGCGTGGACCGCGAACACCGGCTCCATCGTGTTCTCCGCGACCAAGGGCGTCACCGCCACCGTCATCCACCGGCTCGCCGACCGTGGACTCATCGACTATCAGGCGCCGATCGCCGAATACTGGCCGCGTTTCGCCGCGCACGGCAAGGGTTCGATCACCGTCGCCGACGTGCTCACCCACCGCGCCGGACTCTCGTCGCTGTCGGCGGTCGCCAACAGCGCCCAAGAATCCCTCGATCACGAGCTGATGGAGGACCGGCTGGCGATGGCCGCTCCCGACCGGATGCTCGGCGTGCCCACCTATCACGCCCTGACCTACGGTTGGCTGCTCGCGGGCCTGGCCAGGGGCGTCACCGGCAAGAGCATGAGCGAGCTGATCCGCACCGAGGTCACCGACCCGCTCGGCATCGACGGAATCCACCTCGGCCATCCGGGCGCCGGCTCCTCGACCGAGTACGCCCGGCTGGCGGGCGCGCACCTGAGCTTCGCCGCGCATCCGCTCGCCGCCGCGTTCCTCGGCAAGGTCGGCTTCCGGCTACCCGGCCCGCTCGGCGCGGCCGCCCGCTGCCTGTTCGTGCCCGGCCTCGACGGCATTCTCGACGGCGACCACCCGCCGATCCTGAGCACCGAGATGCCCGCGGGCAACGGGGTCGCCACCGCTACCGGCCTCGCGAAGATGTACGCCGCGCTGGCCGACGGCGTCACCGTCGACGGCTCGCCTTTCCTGCAGCCGAGCACCCACGCCGCGATCCGCAAGGTCCAGACCTACCGGCTCGATCACGCCTTGTTCTACCTGCCGATGATGTGGCACCTGGGCTACCACTCGATGCCCGCGCCCGGTGCGCGCAACGGGTTCGGCCACATCGGCCTCGGTGGTTCCTTCGGCTGGGTCGACCCGCAGTCGGGGCTCTCGGTGGCCTACGTCCACAACCGGCTCGACCAGATCCTGCTGCCCTACGACCAGGTCGCCATGGGCTGGCTGCTGCCGCTGGTGCTGTCGGGCGTGCGCGCGGCGGGCCGCGAGGCCGGACATCGCGAGGACCGCGCGGCGGCATAACCGCCGCGCGGGCACCCTAGGTGAGGTAGCGGTAGGCCGGGGAACCCGGTTCCAGGCGTTCGGCCTGGATCGGGGACTCCTCGATGCGGTGCATCAGCGAGGCCAGGTTGTCGGTGGCGCCGAGTTCGATTCCGACCAGCGCCGCCCCGGTGTCCCGGTTGTTGCGCTTGACGTACTCGAACATCGTGATGTCGTCGTCGGGGCCGAGGACATCGTCGAGGAAGCGGCGCAGCGCGCCGGGCTCCTGCGGGAAGTCCACCAGGAAGTAGTGCTTGAGACCGCGGTGCACCAGTGAGCGTTCGATGATCTCGCCGTAGCGCGAGACATCGTTGTTGCCGCCCGAGACCAGTACCACGACCGTGCTGCCGGGCTCGATGTCGATCTCGGCCAGTGCCGCGGTGGCCAGCGCGCCCGCGGGTTCGGCGATGATGCCTTCGCTCTGGTAGAGGTCGAGCATCGCGGTGCAGATGGCCCCCTCGTCGACCAGCATCACCCGGAAAGGTGCTGTGCCGGTGTGGTCTTCGGGCGTCGTGAGCAGGGGCAGCGAGGCGTGCGAGACCATCCGCCCGCCGAACGAGGCGGCCGCCCGGTAGGGCAGTTCGCCGATGCGGCGCACGGCGGCGCCGTCGACGAACGGGTCGATCTCGGGCAGCGTCACCGGAGCACCGGCGACCAGTGCGGCGGTGAGCGAGGCCGCGCCCGCGGGTTCCACGCCGAGCAGGCCGGTGTGCGGTGCGCGTTCGCGCAGGTAGGTGCCGATGCCGGCGAGGCAGCCGCCGCCGCCGACCGGCACGACCACCAGATCGGGCGCGGTGCCGAGCTGCTCGAGGAATTCCGCGGCGATGGTGCCCTGGCCCGCGGCGGTGCGTGAGTCGTCGAACGGCGGAACCATGGTGGCGCCGGTGCGGGCCACATCGTCGGCGGCGGCCGCGGCCGCGGCGTCGTAGGTCTCGCCGACGGCGATCAGTTCGACGAACTCGCCGCCGTGCACGCGGATGCGGTCACGCTTCTGCTTGGGGGTGGTGGTCGGCACGTAGATGCGCCCGCGCACGCCCATCGTTCGACAGGCGAAGGCCACACCCTGCGCGTGATTGCCGGCGCTGGCGGCCACCACACCGGCCGCGCGCTCGGCGGCGGTGAGTTGCACCATCAGGTTGTAGGCGCCGCGCAGCTTGTAGGAGCGGACCGCGGTCAGGTCTTCGCGCTTGAGATACACCTGTGCACCGGTGCTTGCCGATAGTCGCGCGCTGTACTGCAGCGGCGTCGGCTCGATGATCCCGGAAATTCGCTTCGCGGCGGCGTCGATCTCGTCCGCGGTGAGCGGCGGACGGGTTACGGGCACTTCGGCGACGTCAGCGATGTGGGACACCCCGACCATGCTACCGAGGCTCCTCGCACGCTCCGTCGGCGGAACCACCCGCCGTGCTCGACACGGCGGGTGGTTCCGACCTGCGGTTCAGCGCGGGGTGAGGACGAAGACCGGGATCACGCGATCGGTCTTCTTGGTGTACTCGTCGTAGTCGGGCCACACGGCGACCGCGCGCTCCCACCACTGCGCTCGCTCGTCGTCGAAGACCTCGCGCGCGGTGTAGTCCTTGGTGGTGGTGCCGTCGCGCAGTTCGACGTGTGGATCGGCCTTGATGTTGTAGTACCAGACGGGGTTCTTCGGCGCCCCGCCCAGCGAGGCGACGACGGCGTACTCGCCGTCGTGCTCGACCCGCATCAGCGGCGTCTTGCGCAGCTTGCCGGACTTGGCGCCCTTGGTGGTGAGCAGGATGACGGGTTTGCCTTGCAGCGAAGTGCCCTCGGCACCGCCGGAGTTCTCGTAGGTCTCGGCCTGTTCGCGTGCCCAGTCCGAAGTGCTCGGTGCGTACTCTCCTGTCAGTGGCATGACCTGCACAACGAATCATCGCTGTGTGATGTTCCCGACAGAGTGAAGCGGATAAGTTCGGTGGCCCGAACTTCGATGTGCGCCTATCCTGGTTTGCATGGCAGTGCTCACCTCATCGGCAGCATCCGCGACCGTCGACATCGCGGGTAGCGCTTGGCCGGTCTACAAGCTTGAGGCGCTGGTCGCCGCGCTCGTGGTCGGTGCGCTGTTGCTGCTGGTCGTCGGGTCGCCGCAGGTCGCGGTGCTCGCCGCGGCAGCGGTCGCCGCCGTCCGCTGGACCGTGGGCGCGACCCGCACCGCCTCGCGCGATTGATTCGACCCGTCCAGCCCTGACGCGATTCATTCCGTCAGGTCGAGCGCGCTCAGCTCACCGCGCGACAGCACACCCAGCTTCGGATACGCCTTGTACAGGTGATGGCCGACCGTACGGTGGCTCAGGAACAACCGCGCGGCGATCTCCCGGTTCGACAAGCCCTGCGCCGCCAGGCGCACGATCTGGGATTCCTGCGGGGTGAGCGAGCTCAGCGGGCCGCCGCTCGCTCTGGTGCCCGTGCCGACGCCGAGCGCGCCCAATTCGGTGCGGGCGCGTTCGCTCCACGGCGTCGCGTCGAGCCGATCGAACAGGTCCATGGCCAGTTCCAGCTGAGTCCGCGCGTCGACCTTGCGTTTGTCGCGGCGCAGCCACTCGCCGTAGAGCAGCCGGGTGCGGGCTTCGTCGAACGGGCGGTTCGCGGCGAGCGCGGCCACGAAGTGCTGCTCGGCGTCGGATCCGTCGGCCAGCAGCGCGCGTCCGCGGGCCGCCAGCGCCGCGATCCACGCCTGTCCGGCACGCTGTGCCCAGTGGGTGAGTCGATCCAGTGCTTCGGTCGCCCGGTCCGTCGCGCCGAGGCGAACCGCCACTTCGATCTGATCCGGGAGCGTGCGCAGCCCGATGACGTGGTGGCGAGCCGGCTCGATCGTCATATGCGCGAGCTCGGTCCGCGCCTGTTCCAGCCTGCCTTCGCCGAGCGCCAGCAGCGCCACGGCCGCGTGCGCCCACGACGCGCCCACCGCGCTCGCCCCACCGAATTCCTCGGCCACCGCACGATCGGCGTGGTCGCGACAGGCTGTCGAATCACCTTGTAGGGCAGCCAGATACGCCAGGAACGCGTGGATCTGACTGACCCATTGCGTCTGCCCGATGTCCTGGGCGATTCGCAATCCTTCCTCGGCCGCGATCCGGCTCTCCCGTGGCCGCCCGCCGAACGACAACCCCTCGGACCGGAAGAACAACAGCGGTGCCAGCAAACCGATCCGCCCCTGCTCCCGGCATTCCCTGACCAACTCACCGGCGAGCTCTTCGACCTGTGTGTCCTGGCCGACGACCAAGCCGCTGCCACACAGCTGCACGAGGTCGGCTGGACTGTCCGCTCCGCCGACCCGAGCGGCGGCCGCCGCGTCGCGCAGGTCGGCGACCCGGTGGCCGGTCACCGATCCGGTCAGATATCGCACGATCGGCGTCGCGGGATCGTCCTCCACCAGCCGCAGCGTCGCCAGGACGGCGGCGACTTCGTCGAGCTCATCGGGTCCGAGGTACCACGCGGTGTGTACGGCCTTGGTCAGAATCCGGGCAGCGCCACGGGGATCGGTTTCGCGCGCCGCGACGGCCGCCGACATCAGCCGTCGATGCGCGGAACCCGGTTTGCCACCGGCGAAATCGGCCTGCGCGCGCACCAGGTCCAGCCGCAGCGCGAACGTGGACGCATCGGAACCGGCGGCGGGCGACCGGCCCGTCGGGTCCGTCTCCGCTCGGTCGACACGTCCGACCCCGCCGGTATCGAATTCGGCCCGGTGGGACAGCGATTCGGCTCGCTCGGCCAGTCGCTCCGCTCGGTCGGTGAGACCGGCCTCGGTCGCGGTCTCGGCGGCGAGGACGAGCCTGCGCACCCGCGCACCGGCGTCGGTACTCAACGCCGCCGCGCGATCGTAGGCGGCCACCGCGCCGTGGAAGCCGTGACGACGCCGGGCACGATCGGCGGTTCGCTCCAGCGTGGTCGCGGTGTTTTCGTCGGGACCTGTTGCCGCGCAGGCGAGGTGCCATGCGCGCAGGTCGGCGGCGTCGTCGTCGACCAGTGCGTCGGCGAGGGCGCGATGGGCGGCGAGGCGGTCGGTGAGCGCCGAGCCCTGGTACACCGCCGAGCGCAACAGTGGATGGCGCCAGCTGAGCACCCGACCGTCGGTGGCCACCATGCCCGCGTCCTGCGCGGGTTGCAGATCCGGTAGTGACGCGCCGAGTGTGGACGCGGCACGCAGCACCGGGGCGAGGTCCGCCGCGCCTGCCGCCGCGGCGATCAGGAGCACGGTTCTGGTCGCCGCGGGCAGGCGGGTGACCCGCCCGTGGAAGGCCAGTTGCAACCGCTGGGTCAGCGGCAGCGGATTGCCCTCGTCGACCGTGGTCTCACCGACCACCGCCGGAAGTTCCAGCAGCGCGAGCGGATTACCGCCCGACTCGGTGAGCAGCCGATACCGCATGGCCGGACTCAACGCAGTGGTACCGGCGTCGAGCAGTGCCGCCGCGGCATCGGGACGCAACCCCGCCAGTACGAGTTCCGTCAGTCCGGGAGCGGGAAAGTCCTGCGGTCCCGAGCGTGTCGCGAACAGCATCACCACCCCCTCGGCATCGAGTCTGCGGGCCGCGAACAGCAGCGCCTCCGCGGTGGCCCGGTCCAGCCAGTGCGCATCGTCGATCACACACAGCAGCGGCCCCTGCGCCGCCTCCTCGGCGAGCAGGGTCAGCACCGCCAGCCCGATCAGCATCCGATCGGCGGGGGCGCCCTCGCCCAATCCGAAAGCCGCCTCGAGTGCCTCGCGCTGCCGCGGCGGCAGTTGCCCCACCAGCTCCATGCCGGGGCGGACCAGCAGATGTAGAGCCGCGAAGGGCAATTCGGCCTCGGACTCGATGCCCGCACTGCGCACCGTCGGGATACCTTGCGCCGCTGCGTAATCCAGCAGCGCGGTCTTCCCGATCCCGGCTTCGCCGCGCAGCACCATGGCCCCGCTCCGGCCCGCGCGCGCCCCGTCGAGCAGGTCATCGATCATGGCCTGTTCGGTGTCGCGTCCGTGCAGCATGGGCTCCACCGTATCGCCGTACCGGTATCGCCAGTAGGCGCGACGGGAAAAGTACCTATAGGCGACTGATTCGACCGACCCCCCTCGCGCCATAACGTTGGTGTCATCGCAGGAACAACCCGCGAAATACCAGCTCAACGCCTATTTCGGAGGTCGAGATGAACACCGTCGTCGCACAGTACCTGGAAGCCTGGAACACCCGAGAGCCCGCCGCCCGCCGCTCCGCGGTCGCCCGGCTGTTCACCCCGGACGCCCGCTACGTCGACCCGTTGGTCGCGGTCACCGGTCACGCCGAACTCGAAGCCGCCATCGCGGGAGTGCAGTCGCAGTTCCCCGACTGGACCTTCACCCTGGCCGGCCCCGTCGACGCTCATCACGACCAGGTCCGCTTCACCTGGGGTCTCGGCCCCGTCGACGCTCCCGCTGTCGTGATCGGTTTCGACGTCGCCGTCCTCGCCGACGGCCGTATCGACAGCGTCTACGGCTTCCTCGACCAGGTCCCCGCCACCACGTAACCCATTCTCAGCCAAGGAGATTCGCCATGACCACCACCGCCCCGTCCCGCCTGTCCGCACTGTTCGCCTCCGGTGAGAACCTGCTGCGGGTGTCGCTGCGCCTCGACGCGGTCGTCACCACCGTCAACGGCATCGCCTACCTGGCGCTGGCGCGACCGCTGGAACGGCTACTCGGACTCGATGCCGACGTCGGCCTCGCGATCGGCGCGTTCCTCACCGCCTACGGCCTCGCCGTCGCGTTCGTCGGCCGCTCGTCGCCCGTCAACCGGGCCGCGGCGTCGGCGGTGGCGATCGGCAACACCGCCTGGGTCGTGGCCGGCCTTGCCGCGCTGGCGACCGGCGCGCTCGGTCTCACCACGGTGGGCGCGGTGTGGGCGGTGCTGCAGTCGGTGACCGTCGGTGGCTTCGCCGCCCTGCAGTACCTCGGCCTCCGCCGCGGCCACTGAGCCGGACCCGAAGGACCGACGCACACGCGTCGGTCCTTCGCCTGTACGTGATGCGTGTCGCCTCGCGCTTCAGCGCACCAGCAACGCGACAGGCAGGCGGGCGAACAGTTTGTCCACCCGCGCGCTCCCCGCGAAGGTGTTCCCGGTGAGTCGATCGGTCCAATTGCCCTGCGGCAGCGGCAACGTGGTGTCGAGCCAACCCGTCGTGGTCAGCCCCACCGAATGCCGGGTCGCTGCCACGATCACCTCCGGCGCCTCGCCCGCGGGCCCTCGCCCGTAGGCGATGAACCGATGCGCGTGCTCACCGATGGCATACAGCGGCCGGTACATCCCACCGACGAAGCACTCCGGCCGCTCTCTGCGCAACCACAGCGCATAGGCCACCACCCACATCTTCGCCGCCCCGGTGGTGTCCAGAGTCGGTGTGTCGGTGAGTGATTGGAGCATTCCCACGCGGGTGGCGAAGTTGACCGGCCGCCGATTGTCGGGGTCGACGAGGGAGTCCTCCCACAATTCGGTGCCCTGGTAGATATCGGGAATCCCCGGCGCGCCCAGCTGCAGGAGCTTCTGCGCCACCGCGTCCGACCACGCGTGCGGTGCGAGCTCGTGCGCCAGGTCGCCGATGCCGGTACCGACCGGCCCGTCGATCACCGCGTCGAGCCAACCGTGTACGGCCGATTCGAACTCCGCGTCGGGCTCCTCCCACGACGTCTTGGTCCCGGCCTCGCGAATCGACTTCTCCGCGAACATGTGCAGCCGATCGCGCAGCCCCGGCACCGAGGAGGCGGGCCGTCCGTCGGCAGGCCACACCCCGAACATGTTCTGCAACAGGAACAGCGCCGTGGCGCCGTCGGGCGCGGGGGTGGTCTCGAGCCAGCCGCGAACCCGCTGCGACCAGACATCGGCCACCTGCGACAGCACCCCGATCCGGGCGCGCACATCCTCGCCACGTTTGGTGTCGTGGGTCGAGATCGTCGTCATGGTCGCGGGCCAGCGTTGCGCGCGTTCACTGTTGGACAGGTGGAAGTCGTTGACGGTGTGGCCGAATCGCGCCGGATTGCCGCCCACCTCCTGCAACGAGACCAGCCGCGCGCCCTGATAGAACATGGTGTCCTCGACCGACTTGGCGGTGATCGCCCCACACACCTGCGAGAACCTCCTCGCCGCTTCGCCACCCACCGACAGTGCGGTCACCAGCACCGACAGCGGCACCGTCAGTTCGGCATTGCGCTTCTCCACCTCCGCCACGACCGCGGCCGTCATCCCGGCCAGCGGCGCGTAGTCCACCCGGTACACCGGCATGAAGGCCAGTACCTCGATGGTCGCGTTGCTCACCGCCAGGGTGTCGAAACTGCCCGCGTTGCCGTCGCGCTTGATCGCGGCCACCAACCGCCGGATCTCGGGCGCCAGAATGGTCTCGGCGACGGCCCGTTTGATCCGATGCTCGGTCTCGCCGAACCACGACCGATCGCTACCGTGTCCCGCGACGTGCTGGGACAGTTCGGTCAGCGTCGTCTCACCCGCGGGATCGATGAGCACCCCACCGAGATCGGCCAGCGCGTCATAGCCGGTGGTTCCGTCGATCGGCAGCGTCGCGTCGAGGGGTTCGCGATTAGCGAGGATCTTCTCGACCAGCAGCAACCGCTGCGGTCCGATCAGCCTGCGCAACCGGGTCAGATAGGCACTCGGATACGACAATCCGTCCGGATGGTCGACCCGGACGCCGTCGATCAGATCGTGTTCGCACCACGCTGCCAGCTCGCGATGCGTCGCCTCGAACACCTCCGGGTCTTCCTGCCGGATCGCCGCCAGACTGCTCACCGCGAAGAACCGCCGATAGGTACACACCCCCGCCTTCCAGCTCACCAGCCGGTAGTGCTGGCGGTCGTGGATGCGCAGCGCGTTGTCGCCGTCGGTGCCCGCCGCGATCGGGAACCGCAGATCGTGCAGTGCCAGCATCGGCTCGGCCCCCGACCGGTCCACGGTCAGCGCGGCCGGGTCGTTCTCGTTCTGCAGGACCGGCAGCGCCAGCCGCCCGCCCGCGCCGTTGCCCGAGCTCCAGTCGATGTCGAAATACTTGGCGTACTTCGACTTCTGCCCGTTGCGCAGCACATCCCACCACCACGGATTCTGTCGCGGATCGCCGACGCCCACATGGTTGGGCACCATGTCGACGATCAATCCCATGCCGCGACTGCGTACTTCGTCGGAGAGGACCTTGAGTCCCGTCGGCCCGCCGAGAGCGGCCGAGACGGTGGTCGGATCGGTGACGTCGTAACCGTGCGTCGACCCGTGCGCCGCGGTCAGGATCGGCGACAGGTACAGGTGCGAGATGCCCAGCTGCTGGAGGTATTCGGCGATCGCGCGGGCATCGGCGAACGTGAGCGCGTCGGGGCGCAGCTGCAACCGGTAGGTGCTGCGCACCGTGCCCGCCCGCACGGGCGCGCGATGCAGCATGGTCAGCGGGTCGGTCACATAGGTCTCGGTCATGATCTCGCTCGGCGGCTAGGCGGTTCGGCGCAATACGAGCAGGCAGCGGCTGGCAACCGGCAGCGTCGCCGCCGCGGCGTGCACCGCGTCGGCCGCGCCGGTAGGGGTCGAACAATCCAGGGCGAGCGACCATTGCGCACCGAAGTCCGGGCCTGGCAGTACGAAATCGATCGCTTCGTCGTGCGCATTGAAGCACAGCAGGAACGAGTCGTCGGTGATGCGCTCACCCCGCGGACCCGGTTCGGCGATGCCGTCGCCGTCGAGCAGCACCGCCAGCGACTTCCCGAAACCGCTGTCCCAGTCGTCGTCGGTCATCTCGCTGCCCGCGGGCGTGAACCAGGCGATCTCCCGCCGGTGTCCCTGGTCGTCACTCGGACCGGCGGCCAGGAAACGGCGCCGCCGAAAGATCGGATGCTCGGTGCGCAGGGCGATCACCGTGCGGGTGAACTCGAGCAGGTCGGCATTGGTCTGCGCCAGCGACCAGTCCATCCACGCCAGCGGCGCATCCTGGCAGTACACATTGTTGTTGCCGAGCTGCGTGCGTCCGATCTCGTCACCGTGGGCGAGCATCGGCGTGCCCTGACTCAGGATCAGTGTGGCCAGCAGATTGCGTTGCTGACGAGCACGCAACGCCAGGATCCGCGGATCGTCGGTCTCGCCTTCGACGCCACAGTTCCACGATCGATTGTGGCTTTCGCCGTCGCGATTGCCCTCGCCGTTGGCATCGTTGTGTTTCTCGTTGTAGGACACCAGGTCTCGCAGCGTGAAGCCGTCGTGCGCGGTGACGAAGTTGATGCTGGCGCCCGGCCGGCGGCCCGTCGACTCGTACAGATCCGACGACCCGGTGAGCCGGGAGGCGAACTCGCCCAACGTCGCGGGCTCCCCACGCCAGTAATCACGCACCGTGTCGCGGTATTTGCCGTTCCACTCGGTCCACAGACTGGGGAAGTTGCCGACCTGATAGCCGCCCTCGCCGACGTCCCACGGTTCGGCGATGAGCTTGACCTGACTCACCACCGGATCCTGGTGCACCAGGTCGAAGAACGCGGAAAGCCGGTCGACATCGTGCAATTCGCGCGCCAGCGTCGCGGCGAGGTCGAAGCGGAAACCGTCGACGTGCATGTCCAGAATCCAGTACCGCAGCGAGTCCATGATCAGCTGCAGCGTGTGCGGGTGGCGGACATTGAGGCTGTTGCCGGTGCCGGTGTAGTCCTTGTAGTGCTCGGGAGTGGTGTCGTCGAGCCGGTAGTAGGCGGCATTGTCGATCCCGCGCAGGCTCAGTGTCGGGCCGTTGTGATTGCCCTCGCCGGTGTGGTTGTAGACGACGTCGAGAATCACCTCGATGCCCTCGGCGTGCATCGCACGCACCATCGCCTTGAACTCGGCGACCGCACCGTCGCCGCGCGGCCGGGCCGAATACTGGTTGTGCGGTGCGAGATACCCGATGCTGTTGTAGCCCCAGTAGTTCCGCAGTCCCTGATCGGTGAGCACGTGATCGTGGAAGAACTGGTGCACCGGCATGAGCTCGATCGCGGTGACGCCCAACGACTTCAGATGCCCGATGATCGCCGGATGCGCCAGGCCCGCATAGGTGCCGCGCAGATCCTCCGGGATATCCGGGTGCGTCATCGTCAGGCCCTTGACGTGCGCTTCGTAGATCACCGTCTCGTGGTAGGGCCGGTTCGGCGGCCGGTCGGGACCCCAATCGAAGAACGGGTTGATCACCACCCCGGTCATCGTGTGGCCCAGCGAATCCAGTCCGTAGGTGTAGAGGGAGGGGTCGTTGACGAACTCGCCGTCGAACGCCTTCCCGTACGGGTCGAGCAGCAGTTTGCTGGGATCGCAGCGCAATCCGAGCTCCGGCTCGTACGGGCCGTGGATGCGGAAGCCGTACCGCTGACCCGGCATGACGGAAGGGAGATAGGCGTGCCAGACATAACCGTCGACTTCGTCGAGATCGACGCGCGTCTCGGAGCCGTCCTTGGCGATCAGGCAGAGCTCGACCTTCGTGGCGACCTCGGAGAACACCGAGAAGTTCGTGCCCCCGCCGTCATAGGTGGCGCCGAGCGGATACGCGGTGCCCGGCCACACCTCATCGGATCGGTCGTTCGGGCTCGACATGCTACGACAGTAATGGAACCTCTGGTCCCACCGCGCACGATGTGACCGGCCGCTCTCCGACCGCTGCTCAGGTGGAGTCGGACGCGAGCAACCGCCGGGACCGGCCGGGCAGCACATTCAGCCGATCGAGCGGGTGATCGCTGCCGAGCTCGGCGCGGAATCGCTGACCGTGGTCCGCGACCGGCGACAAGTGATAACTTGAACGGCGTTCAAGGCTGTCGTCTCGGCAGCCCCGGGCGACGACGAGGAAACCTGTGGACCTGAGCCCCGAGCAGATCACCGCCCTCGATGCCGAGCATGTCTGGCATCCCTACGGCGGATTTCCGGCCACGACCGAGCCGCTGGTCGTGGCGAGCGCGGCGGGCACGCGGCTCACCCTCGCCGACGGTCGCGAACTCGTCGACGGGATGAGCTCGTGGTGGGCGGCCGTCCACGGCTACTGCCACCCGGTCCTGGACGCGGCGCTGCTCGCGCAATCGCAGCGGATGAGTCACGTGATGTTCGGCGGGCTCACCCACGAACCGGCCACCCGCCTGGCCCAATTGCTGGTCGAACTCACGCCCGCGGGCCTGGACAAGGTCTTCCTCTGCGATTCGGGCTCGGTCTCGGTCGAGGTCGCGATGAAGATGTGCCTGCAGTACTGGCGCGGCGTCGGTCGCCCGGCGAAGAATCGCCTGCTCACCTGGCGTGGGGGATACCACGGCGACACCTTCACCCCGATGAGCGTCTGCGACCCCGACGGCGGTATGCACGCGCTGTGGACCGACGTCCTCACCGAGCAGGTCTTCGTCCCCGCGCCCCCGCGCGACTTCGAACCCGACTATGTCGCCGAACTCGAGCACGCCGTGGCCACCCATCGTGACGAGCTCGCCGCGGTGATCGTCGAACCGGTCGTGCAGGGCGCGGGCGGCATGCGCTGGCACGACCCTCGCTACCTCACCGAACTTCGGCGGATCTGCGACGACAACGACGTCCTGCTCGTCTTCGACGAGATCGCCACCGGATTCGGCCGCACCGGCGAGCTGTTCGCCGCCGACCACGCGGGCGTCGCGCCGGACGTGATGTGCGTCGGTAAAGCGCTCACCGGGGGCTACCTCACTCTCGCCGCGGCGCTGTGCACCGCGCGGATCGCGGAGACGATCAGTGCGGCGCACGGCGGGCTGATGCACGGGCCGACCTTCATGGGCAACCCCCTGGCCTGTGCCGTCGCGGTCGCCTCGATCGAGTTGCTGCGCTCGCGAGACTGGCGCGGCGAGGTGGCCAGGATCGAGTCCGAACTCCGGGCTGGCCTCGCGCCGCTCGCCGAGCTGCCCGGCGTCGCCGAGGTCCGCGTGCTCGGTGCGATCGGCGTCGTCGAACTCGACGAACCCGTCGAGATGCGCGCCGCGACCGATGCCGCCGTCGACGCGGGCGCCTGGCTGCGCCCGTTCCGCAACCTCGTCTACACGATGCCCCCGTTCATCAGCACCACCGCCGACATCGCCACCATCACCGAGGCCGTGCGCGCGGCGGTGAAGGCCTCGGTCGCATGAACCTCGCGGCGGATCGGCACCGGGGCCGACGCGGTGCGGCTCGCAGGACCGACTGGTCGAGCGTCGCGCCGACCGCTGTGGCAGCGCTTCGATGAGTGCGCGGGCAACCGTCCTGAACGGTGTTCAAGTATGCTGCTCAACTGTGAGTAAGGATCCGTTGAGCTGGTTGGACGAGCGCGCGGCCGAGCGGGTCGACGCCGGGCTACGCAGGCACTTGCGCGAGCGTGCCGCGGAATCGCCCGCGATCGACCTCGCCTCCAATGACTACCTCGGCCTGCACCGGCACCCCGAAGTCGTCGAGGGTGCCATCGCGGCGGTGCGCCGGTGGGGAGCGGGAGCCACGGGTTCGCGCCTGGTCACCGGAACCACCACCGAGCACGCGCTCCTCGAAGCCGAACTGGCCGAATTCGTCGGCGCCGAAACCGGATTGGTTTTCGCCACCGGCTACGCCGCCAACCTGGGTGTGGTCACCGCACTCGCCGGACGCGGCACCCTCGTGGTCTCCGACGCGGGCTCGCACGCCTCACTGGTCGACGCGTGCAGGCTCTCCCGCGCCAGAGTCGCGATCGCACCGCACCGCGATGTCGACGCGGTCGAACGACTGCTCGCCGACCGCGCCGAGGAGCGCGCGCTGGTTCTCACCGATTCGGTCTTCAGCGCCGACGGCGACCTCGCGCCACTGGCCGATCTCCATCGCGTCACCCGGGCGAACGGCGCCATCCTGATCGTCGACGAGGCCCACGGACTCGGGGTGCGCGGCGCGGGCGGCCGTGGACTCGTGCACGAACTGGGCTTGGCAGGCGAACCGGACCTCGTGGTCACCGCGACCCTGTCGAAGGCATTCGCCGCCCAGGGCGGGGCAGTGCTGGCCGATGCCAGGATCCGCGCCCACCTCATCGACGCCGCCCGCACCTTCATCTTCGACACCGGTCTCGCTCCCGCCGCGGTCGGCGCGGCCCGCGCCGCGCTGGCACTGCTGCGCCGCGACCCGTCGATGGCCACCCGCGTGCTCGACCGCGCCGCCGACATCGCCCGGATCGCCGGAGTGTCCGACCCGGATTCCGCAGTGGTCTCGGTGGTCCTCGGAGAAGCCCAAGTCGCATTCGACGCCGCCCAGGCCTGTCGTGCCCGCGGTCTCGACGTCGGCTGCTTCCGCCCGCCCTCGGTCCCCGAAGGCACTTCGCGGCTGCGCCTCACCGCTCGTGCCGACCTCACACCCGCCGAACTCGAGACGATCGCCGAGGTCCTCGGCGATGTCCTCGCGTCGGCTCGCGGCAAGGAAACGGTGACGGCATGACCGTCCTGCTGATCAGCGGCACCTCGACAGACGTCGGCAAGACCGTCGTCACCGCGGCACTGGCCGCCGCCGCGCAGGCCGAGGGCCGCACCGTCGCGGTCTGCAAGCCCGCGCAGACCGGCATCGCGCCCGGCGAGCCCGGCGACCTCGCCGAGGTCACCCGCCTGACCGGGGTGACCCGGACCCTCGAGCTCGCCCGCTACCCGGACCCGCTCGCCCCCGACACCGCCGCACGCCGCGCGGCCATGCCCCTGCTGACGCTGAGCGAGACCGTCGCCGCCGTCGATTCGCTCGCCGACGCCGACGTGGTGCTGGTCGAAGGCGCGGGTGGACTGCTGGTGCGGATGGGGGAGTTCACCCTGCTCGACCTCGCCCAGAAAATCGGTGCTCCGGTCATGGTCGTCGCCGCGGCCGGCCTCGGCACCCTCAACCACAGCGAACTCACCACCCGCACGCTCGCCGCGGCCGGTGTTCCCTGTGCCGGCTTGGTCATCGGCTCGTGGCCGACCGAACCCGACCTTGCCGCTCAGTGCAATCGGGACGACCTTCCGCGAGTCACCGAGACTCCGATAGTCGGCGCGATTCCCGCAGGCGCGGGGCAGTGGGATCGCCACCGCTTCACCACGGCCGCGCCCGGCTGGTTCACTGCCGACCTGCTGCGTGGAAACCACCCTTGACCACCCGATTTGACTTCGTGTTTGTCGGCACGTAACTTTATTCGAGTCAGAGCGACACGGACACCGACTCAGCCGCCCAGCGGCCGGGACACGAGGTAGTACGATGAGCGCCTGACTGATTGCGTGTTCAGTGCGACTGGGATCGGATTTGCTTCCGGCTGGTTGTCTGAGCTAAGTTTGAACCCTTGCCTCACCGAAACCCCGACGACATGTTGTGGGTAGAAGTGTGTGCGTGTGTTCTTTGAGAACTCAATAGTGTGTCGATGAATGTCAGTGCCAATAATTATTATTGGTTCCAATCTTTCATGTACCCCCCGGTCGTGGGAGGTTGGACATTGAACAACAGCGAAATCTTTTTTGCTGGTGTTCGCATTTGCTAGGTTTTCGGACTCTAGTTAGATAATTTTGATTCGCTCTCCCTTTGGGAGGGTTGTTTCGAGAGTCTTCAACGGAGAGTTTGATTCTGGCTCAGGACGAACGCTAGCGGCGTGCTTAACACATGCAAGTCGAGCGGTAAGGCCCTTCGGGGTACACGAGCGGCGAACGGGTGAGTAACACGTGGGTGATCTACCTTGCACTTCGGGATAAGCCTGGGAAACTGGGTCTAATACCGGATATGACCTGAGGTTGCATGACTTCGGGTGGAAAGATTTATCGGTGCGAGATGGGCCCGCGGCCTATCAGCTTGTTGGTGAGGTAACGGCTCACCAAGGCGACGACGGGTAGCCGACCTGAGAGGGTGACCGGCCACACTGGGACTGAGACACGGCCCAGACTCCTACGGGAGGCAGCAGTGGGGAATATTGCACAATGGGCGCAAGCCTGATGCAGCGACGCCGCGTGCGGGATGACGGCCTTCGGGTTGTAAACCGCTTTTGACAGGGACGAAGCGCAAGTGACTGTACCTGTAGAATAAGGACCGGCCAACTACGTGCCAGCAGCCGCGGTAATACGTAGGGTCCGAGCGTTGTCCGGAATTACTGGGCGTAAAGAGCTTGTAGGCGGTTCGTCGCGTCGTTTGTGAAAACTTGGGGCTCAACCTTAAGCTTGCAGGCGATACGGGCGGACTAGAGTACTTCAGGGGAGACTGGAATTCCTGGTGTAGCGGTGAAATGCGCAGATATCAGGAGGAACACCGGTGGCGAAGGCGGGTCTCTGGGAAGTAACTGACGCTGAGAAGCGAAAGCATGGGTAGCAAACAGGATTAGATACCCTGGTAGTCCATGCCGTAAACGGTGGGTACTAGGTGTGGGGCTCCTTCCACGGACTCCGTGCCGTAGCTAACGCATTAAGTACCCCGCCTGGGGAGTACGGCCGCAAGGCTAAAACTCAAAGAAATTGACGGGGGCCCGCACAAGCGGCGGAGCATGTGGATTAATTCGATGCAACGCGAAGAACCTTACCTGGGTTTGACATACACCGGAAACCTGCAGAGATGTAGGCCCCCTTGTGGTCGGTGTACAGGTGGTGCATGGCTGTCGTCAGCTCGTGTCGTGAGATGTTGGGTTAAGTCCCGCAACGAGCGCAACCCTTATCTTATGTTGCCAGCGCGTAATGGCGGGGACTCGTGAGAGACTGCCGGGGTCAACTCGGAGGAAGGTGGGGACGACGTCAAGTCATCATGCCCCTTATGTCCAGGGCTTCACACATGCTACAATGGCCGGTACAGAGGGCTGCGATACCGCGAGGTGGAGCGAATCCCTTAAAGCCGGTCTCAGTTCGGATCGGGGTCTGCAACTCGACCCCGTGAAGTTGGAGTCGCTAGTAATCGCAGATCAGCAACGCTGCGGTGAATACGTTCCCGGGCCTTGTACACACCGCCCGTCACGTCATGAAAGTCGGTAACACCCGAAGCCGGTGGCCTAACCCTTGTGGAGGGAGCCGTCGAAGGTGGGATCGGCGATTGGGACGAAGTCGTAACAAGGTAGCCGTACCGGAAGGTGCGGCTGGATCACCTCCTTTCTAAGGAGCAATTCTCCAGTGAGTGTCTCGAAGAGTCGAGATCGCTGCTGGCAGAGACAGTTTCGGACCCATTCGTGGTCCGGCTGGAGCTCATGGGTGGAACGCTGACAACTTTCATCGCATACGGATGGTCCTCAGTGATCATCCGCGATGGGTATACCGACACACTATTGGGTCCTGAAAGAACACGCGAAGTGTTTTTTCATGGCAAAACAAACGATCCGAGAGAGTTTTCCTCGAAACCGCCGGCCCGCGAGGGTTGGGTAGGTCTGGGTACGGAACTTTCTGGGGTGTGTTGTTTGAGAACTGCACAGTGGACGCGAGCATCTTTGTTAGTAAGTGTTTAAGAGCGTACGGTGGATGCCTTGGCACCAGGAGCCGATGAAGGACGTAGGAGGCTGCGATAAGCCTCGGGGAGCTGTCAACCGAGCTGAGATCCGAGGATTTCCGAATGGGGAAACCCAGCACGAGTGATGTCGTGTTACCCGCATCTGAATATATAGGGTGTGTGGAGGGAACGTGGGGAAGTGAAACATCTCAGTACCCACAGGAAGAGAAAACAACAGTGATTCCGTGAGTAGTGGCGAGCGAAAGCGGATGAGGCTAAACCAGTTAGATGTGATAGACGGCAGTCGTTGTCTAGCTGGGGTAGTGGGAACATTCTTCTCTGATCTGCCGATCAGGGCAACAGTAAGAAACCAAGTGGTTAGTTGAAGTGGTCTGGAACGGCCTGCCATAGACGGTGATAGTCCGGTAAACGAAAACTTCTTGGCTGTTGTGGATGTCTCCCGAGTAGCAGCGGGCCCGTGAAATCTGCTGTGAATCTGCCGGGACCACCCGGTAAGCCTGAATACTCCCTGGTGACCGATAGCGGACTAGTACCGTGAGGGAAAGGTGAAAAGTACCCCGGGAGGGGAGTGAAATAGTACCTGAAACCGTGCGCTTACAATCCGTCAAAGCCTTCCATCTTCGGATGTGTGGGGTGATGGCGTGCCTTTTGAAGAATGAGCCTGCGAGTCATCGGTGTGTGGCGAGGTTAACCCGTCGAGGGGTAGCCGTAGCGAAAGCGAGTCTGAATAGGGCGAAATTTTAGTCGCACATTATGGACCCGAAGCGGAGTGATCTACCCATGGCCAGGGTGAAGCGACGGTAAGACGTCGTGGAGGCCCGAACCCACTTAGGTTGAAAACTGAGGGGATGAGCTGTGGGTAGGGGTGAAAGGCCAATCAAACTCCGTGATAGCTGGTTCTCCCCGAAATGCATTTAGGTGCAGCGTCACGTGTTTCACATCGGAGGTAGAGCTACTGGATGGCCTAGGGGGCCTACAAGCTTACCGAAGTCAGCCAAACTCCGAATGCCGGTGTGTGAGAGCGTGGCAGTGAGACTGCGGGGGATAAGCTTCGTAGTCGAGAGGGAAACAGCCCAGATCGCCGGCTAAGGCCCCTAAGCGTGTACTAAGTGGAAAAGGATGTGGGGTCGCTTAGACAACCAGGAGGTTGGCTTAGAAGCAGCCACCCTTGAAAGAGTGCGTAATAGCTCACTGGTCAAGTGATCCTGCGCCGACAATGTAGCGGGGCTCAAGTACACCGCCGAAGCCGCGGCATTCACACAATAGCCCGTCCAGACTGTAGTGGTCTGGGCCAGGTGTGTGGATGGGTAGGGGAGCGTCCTGTGGCCGTGGAAGCAGCAGTGTGAACTAGCTGTGGAGGCCACGGGAGTGAGAATGCAGGCATGAGTAGCGAAAGACGAGTGAGAAACTCGTCCGCCGAATGACCAAGGGTTCCTGGGCCAGGTTAATCCGCCCAGGGTGAGTCGGGACCTAAGGCGAGGCCGACAGGCGTAGTCGATGGACAACGGGTTGATATTCCCGTACCCGTGTATCCGCGCCCAATGCTGAATCAGTTGTGCTAAGTATCCAAATGTTTCTTTATCGAGCCTTCGGGTGAGAAGAGGGACGGCTGCATACGACCCTGGCTGTAGTAGGTAAGCGATGGGGTGACGCAGGAAGGTAGCTGGGCCAGGTGATGGAAGTCCTGGTGTAAGCCTGTAGGGCGAGACATAGGCAAATCCGTGTCTCATATAGCCTGAGAGGTGATGCGTACCCGTTGAGGGGAATTCAGTGATCCTATGCTGCCGAGAAAAGCCTCTAGCGAGCTGGTACACGGCCCGTACCCCAAACCGACACAGGTGGTCAGGTAGAGAATACTAAGGCGATCGAGAGAACTGTGGTTAAGGAACTCGGCAAAATGCCCCCGTAACTTCGGGAGAAGGGGGACCACGCCCGGTGATAACCCTTGCGGTTGGAGCTGGGTGGGGTCGCAGAGACCAGAGAGAAGCGACTGTTTACTAAAAACACAGGTCCGTGCGAAGTCGTAAGACGATGTATACGGACTGACGCCTGCCCGGTGCCGGAAGGTTAAGAGGACCGGTTAGCGGATTTATCCGCGAAGCTGAGAATTTAAGCCCCGGTAAACGGCGGTGGTAACTATAACCATCCTAAGGTAGCGAAATTCCTTGTCGGGTAAGTTCCGACCTGCACGAATGGCGTAACGACTTCTCTGCTGTCTCAACCACAGACTCGGCGAAATTGCATTACGAGTAAAGATGCTCGTTACGCGCGGCAGGACGAAAAGACCCCGGGACCTTCACTATAGCTTGGTATTGGTGTTCGGTACGGTTTGTGTAGGATAGGTGGGAGACTGTGAAGCGGGCACGCTAGTGTTTGTGGAGTCGTCGTTGAAATACCACTCTGATCGTATTGGACTTCTAACCTCGGACCATGATCTGGTTCAGGGACAGTGCCTGGTGGGTAGTTTAACTGGGGCGGTTGCCTCCCAAAATGTAACGGAGGCGCCCAAAGGTTCCCTCAGCCTGGTTGGCAATCAGGTGTTGAGTGCAAGTGCACAAGGGAGCTTGACTGTGAGACTGACAGGTCGAGCAGGGACGAAAGTCGGGACTAGTGATCCGGCACCGGCAAGTGGAAGCGGTGTCGCTCAACGGATAAAAGGTACCCCGGGGATAACAGGCTGATCTTCCCCAAGAGTCCATATCGACGGGATGGTTTGGCACCTCGATGTCGGCTCGTCGCATCCTGGGGCTGGAGTAGGTCCCAAGGGTTGGGCTGTTCGCCCATTAAAGCGGCACGCGAGCTGGGTTTAGAACGTCGTGAGACAGTTCGGTCTCTATCCGCCGCGCGCGTAAGAAACTTGAGGAAGGCTGTCCCTAGTACGAGAGGACCGGGACGGACGAACCTCTGGTGTGCCAGTTGTTCCGCCAGGAGCACTGCTGGTTGGCTACGTTCGGAAGGGATAACCGCTGAAAGCATCTAAGCGGGAAGCCTGTTCCAAGATGAGGTTTCTCTCCCACTTGATGGGTTAAGGCCCCCTACAGACCATGGGGTTGATAGGCCAGAATTGGAAGCCAGGTAACTGGTGTAGGTGACTGGTACTAATAGGCCGAGGGCTTACTACGAAGGTGTTACGCGTCCACTGTGCGGTTTCTGAAACAGCACACAGATCATGGAGACAACGACTGGTTGTCCAGGTCTTCCCGTGAGGGAGGGTTTGGGTTTCTGGTGGTGGCTCTCTGTGTGACAGTTTCATAGAGTTACGGTAGTTATAGCGGTGGGGAAACGCCCGGTCCCATTCCGAACCCGGAAGCTAAGGCCACCTGCGCCGATGGTACTGCACTCGACAGGGTGTGGGAGAGTAGGACACTGCCGGAACATCATTGCGAAAGGCCCTCCAACTTCGGTTGGAGGGCCTTTTTGCGTTCCCGGGGAACCTCGTCGGACCACTATGTCCGAATCACGAGTGGGCTAGGTCACCCTGGAGTATGTTGTCGAGAACAACATTCACTCCAGCACGACCGCCCACAGGCGGTGGTTCCACGAAAGGCCCACGCTCATGCGTCAGGGGATCTTCGGCATCGCGGCCGTCTCGATCGCACTTCTCACCTCGGTCACCGCCTGCGGCGACGACACTACGAACTCCTCGGGAGGCGGCGCCAAGATCGGCGTGATCCTGCCCGACAGCAAGACCTCGGCGAGGTGGGAGACAGCGGACCGCAAGTATCTCCAGCAGGCGTTCGACGCCGCGGGGATCAAGGCGGACATCCAGAACGCCCAGGGCGACAAGAACGCCTTCCAGACCATCGCCGATCAGATGATCACCAACGGCGCCTCGGTGCTGATGATCACCAACCTCGACAGCGGCACCGGTAAGGCCGTCATCCAGAAGGCAAAAGCGCAGGGCGTCACCGTGATCGACTACGACCGGCTGACCCTCGGCGGCGGTGCGCCGTATTATGTGTCGTTCGACAACGTGAAGGTCGGACAGCTCATGGGCGACGGTCTCGCGAAGTGCCTGGCCGACAAGCAGGCGGCCAAGCCGGTGGTCGCCTACCTCAACGGCGGCCCCACCGACAACAACGCCGCCCTGTTCAAGAGCGGTTACGACGGCGCGCTGAAGCCGAAGTTCGACGCGGGCGAATTCGTGAAGGGCCCGGATCAGGCCGTCCCGGAGTGGGACAACACCAAGGCGGGCACCATCTTCGAACAGATGCTCACCGGCACGCCCAACCTCGGTGGCGCCGTGGCGGCCAACGACGGTCTGGCCAACGCCGCCATCGCGGTGCTGAAGAAGCAGAAGCTCAACGGGCAGATTCCGGTGACGGGTCAGGACGCCACGGTGCAGGGTCTGCAGAACGTCTTGGCCGGTGACCAGTGCATGACCGTGTACAAGGCGATCAACCTCGAGGCCGCCGCCGGCGCGAAGCTGGCGATCGCGCTGGCCAATGGTGAGAAGGGCGAGGCGCCGAGCACCGTCGACGACCCCGAGGCGAAGACGAAGGTGCCCGCGGTGCTGCTCGAGCCGAAGGCGATCTTCAAGAACAACGTGAACGACGTCGTGGCGGACGGTTTCGTCGACAAGGCCGAGCTGTGCACCGGCGAATTCACCAAGCTCTGCGCCGATAACGGCGTGCGCTGATGACCGAGACCCCGCTCATCGAATTGCGCGGATTAGAGAAGAGTTTCGGCCCGGTTCATGTCCTGCACGACATCGACTTCGCCGCCTACCGCGGTGAGGTGACAGCCCTGGTCGGCGACAACGGCGCAGGCAAGTCCACGCTGGTCAAGTGCGTCGGTGGCACCCATGCCATCGACGCGGGCGAGGTGCTGTTCGATGGTGAGCCGGTGCAGATCGGCAATCCGAGGGACGCGGCCGAATTGGGGATCGAGATCGTCTATCAGGATCTCGCGCTCTGCGACAACCTCGACATCGTGCAGAACATGTTCCTCGGCCGCGAGAAGAAGCACGGCATCGTGCTCGACGAGTACGGCATGGAGGAACTCGCGGGCGCGACGCTGGCCGGTCTGTCGGTGCGGACGGTGAAGTCCGTGCGGCAGAAGGTGGCGAGCCTTTCCGGCGGACAACGCCAGACCGTCGCCATCGCCAAGGCCGTGCTGTGGAACAGCAAGGTGGTGATTCTGGACGAGCCGACCGCGGCGCTCGGTGTCGCCCAGACCCAGCAGGTCCTCGAGCTGGTGCGCCGCCTGGCCGACAAAGGTCTTGCGGTGGTGCTGATCTCGCACAACATGAACGACGTGTTCGCGGTGTCGGACCGCATCGCGGCGCTGTATCTGGGCCGGATGGCCGCGCAGGTGCGGACTGCCGATGTGACCCATTCGCAGGTCGTGGAACTGATCACCTCCGGCCGCAGCGGAAGTCTCGGAATCGGAGTGCGGGCATGAGTGTGGTCGTAACGGACAAGGCCGCCGAGCCCGCCGCGCCGATGACCGAATTGGTCACCGGCTATGTGGAGCGGATTCGCAGCGGCAACATGGGTGCGCTGCCCTCGGTTATCGCGCTGGTCGTGCTGTCGGTCGTGTTCTGGATCGCGCGGCCGGTGTTCATGACCCAGGGCAATATCGCGAACCTGCTCACCCAGGGCGCCGCCATCGCGGTGATCGCGATGGGATTGATCTTCGTGCTGTTGCTCGGGGAGATCGACCTGTCGGCCGGCTTCACCAGCGGTGTGTGCGCGGCGGTGCTCGCGGTGTTGCTCACCGACAAGGGCTGGCCCTGGTACGCGGCGGTGCTCGTATCGCTGCTCACCGGCGTGGTGATCGGGCTGACGATCGGTGCGATCGTGGTGAAGATCGGTGTCCCGTCGTTCGTGGTGACGCTGGCCGCGTTCCTCGCGCTGCAGGGCGTCGCACTGAAGATCATGGACAACGGCCGCAATATCTCCATTCACGACGAGACGATCCTGGCGATCGCCAACAAGAACGTGCCGCCCCTGCTCGGCTGGGTGATGTATCTGGTGCTGCTCGGCGGGTTCTCGTTCGTGCAGTACCGAAAGTTGCGGGCGCGCAACACACTCGGGCTCACCGGCGAGACGGCGCCGGTGGTCGCGTTGCGGATCGCGGCGGTCGCGCTCGTCGCGGGGGTGGCGGTGCTGGTGCTCAATGACGAGCGCAGCCGCAACCCGGAGGTAAACTCGCTGCAGGGCATGCCGATCGTGGTGCCGATCATCATCGCGTTGCTGCTGCTGTGGACGTTCGTGCTCAATCGCACCTCGTTCGGCAGGCATGTGTACGCGGTCGGCGGCAGTGTGGAAGCTGCTCGGCGCGCGGGCATTCCGGTCGATCGGATCAAGATCAGCGCGTTCGTCCTCTGTTCGACGATGGCCGCCGTCGGCGGGTTGATCGCGGCCTCGCGGGCCAACTCCGTCGATCCGAACACCGGCGGTTCCGATGTGCTGCTCACCGCGGTCGGCGCGGCGGTGATCGGTGGTACCAGCCTGTTCGGTGGTCGCGGCCGGATGCTCGACGCGGTGCTCGGCGCCGCGGTGGTCGCGGTGATCAACAACGGGATGGGGCTGATGGGCTACAGCGCGGGCACGAAATTCGTTGTGACAGGATTTGTCCTGCTGCTCGCGGCGGGGGTGGACGCGCTGTCGCGCAAGCGTTCGCTGCCAGGAAGTTGACCATCGACCGGGAAGGCTGGGCCGAGTGAGGGCTGCACCCGCCCCGGACGAGATCCGAACCCGTAACCTCGCCGCGTTGCTGCGCCACGTCCACGTGAGCGGCCCGGTCTCGCGGGCGGTGCTGGCCGAGCGGATGGGCTTGAACCGCAGCACGATTCTGGCCCTGACCACCGATCTCGCCGCTGCCGGGCTGGTGAGTGAGGAACTGCCACGCCAGACGGGCCGGGCCGGACGGCCGTCGCTGGTGGTGCGGCCCGAGTCGGAGCGGGTGTATGTGCTCGCGTTGGATGTCGGCGCCGACCGGCTCGCGGTAGCGCGGGTCGGTCTCGGCGGCGTGATTCTCGACCGGCGCGAAACACCGCGTGACAGTATGGCATTCGATCCCGACGAGGTGATCGAATCACTGGCGGTGATGGCCGAGACGATGATCGGATCGGCCGGGCCCGACAGCGTCTGTGTGGGTGTCGGGCTCGCGTTCTGTGGCATGGTGCGCGAGGGCGACGGCGTGGTGCGGTACGGGCCGAATATCGGCTGGGTGGATGTGCCGGTCGGCGCGAAACTGTCCGAGCGGCTCGGTGTTCGGGTCGTGGTCGGCAACAATGCCAACCTGGGCGCGCTGGCCGAGCGTGAGCGCGGTGTCGGCGCCGGGGTGTCGGATCTGATCTATCTGCACGGTGAAGTCGGCATCGGCGGCGGCGTCATCATGGGCGGCGAGCTGCTCGGCGGCGAGGGCGGCTACGGCGGCGAGGTGGGGCACATGATCGTGAACCCCGGCGGCCGGGCGTGCCGGTGTGGTTCGCGCGGTTGCCTGGAGGCGGAGGCGGGGGAGCTGGCGCTGATCGCGGTGGCGGGCCGGGCCGACCTCACCGGCCGGGCGGCGGTCGAGGCGATCGTCGACGCGGCCGCCCGTGGTGACGCGACCGCCCGCGACGCGCTGCACCAGGTCGGCGACTGGCTCGGGTTCGGGGTGGCCAACCTGGTCAATATCTTCAACCCGACGATGGTCGTGTTCGGCGGGGTGCTGCGCGAGATCTACCTCGCCTCGGCCGCGCAGGTCCGCAGCCGGTTGGCGGTGAACGGGCTGTTGGCGGTCCGTGAGCGCGTACGGCTGCGGACCTCCGCGCTGGCCGACGACGCCCCGCTGATCGGGGCCGCGGAACTGGCGTTCGTCGACGTGCTGACCGACCCGCTGCAGACACTGGCACGCGCCTGCGGCAGTTGATCGATCGACGTCGGTGTGGCGACTATCGTGAAGTCATGGCGACCACCAGGATCGGTACGCACATCACCGCGCCTCGCTCCACCGTCTACCGCCTGTTGCTCGACGGCGACGCGGTGGGTATCTGGATGGTGCCCGACGGGATGACCAGCGAGGTGCATCGGTTCGAGCCGGTCGAGGGCGGATCGTTCTCGATCACCATCACCTACGACGCCTCCACCGACGCGGAGAAGACAGATCTGCAGCACGATGCCTACTTCGGGACGTTCCGTTCGCTCGTTCCGGACGAGCAGGTGGTCGAGGTGCTGGAGTTCGTCACGGAGCGGCCGGACATGACCGGTGCGCAGTCGGTCACTTTCACATTGACCGACGTGGACGGCGGCACCCACCTCGATGTCGTGCACGAAGGGGTTCCGCCGGGGCTCAGTCTCGCCGACAACGAGGGAACCTGGCAGATGGCGTTGGCCAAGCTGGTCGCGCTGGCTGAGCGGGGCACGATCGACTGAAACACGGTGCGCCGCGACGACGTCCGACTCCGTCGCGGTACTCGATGCCGAGAAGTAGCCGAGCACTTCAAATCATGGCAAGGCTAATGGTGTTCGGGGGTGATCGCGGTTGCTTGAATCCTCCTATGCACCGACCGAACACCTTTCGACCCGGCCTGCGTGGCCGCGCCACCGCCGCACTCCTCGCGATGGCAACCGTTGCGACGCTCGGCCTGACCGGCTGCGCGCAAGGCAACGACACACCGGTCGGCACCCCCGACGCGCCACTGCCCACCGAGGTTCCGCCGGGGACCACGCTCGTCGTCGCCGATCAGTCGGAGCGTCTGCAGTCGGCGCTTCGGTTGTCCGGCGAACTGGACAAGCTGCCGTTCAAGATCGAGTTCGCCAACTTCGTCGGCGGCCCGGCCATCCTCGAGGCCTTCCGGGCGGGCGCGGCAGACGTCGGTCAGGTCGGCGATGTGCCGCCGATCCACGCGCTGGCCGCGGGCCAGGACGTGCCGATCATCGGTTCCTATCAGACCAACCCTCAGGCGCTGAAACTCGCTGTGGCGCCGGGCCGTTCGATCAGCAAGCTCACGGACCTGAAGGGCAAGAAGATCGCCTACGCCGAGGGCACCGCCCAGCAGGCGGCGGTGTTGAAGGCGCTCACCAAGGCGGGTCTGAAGCCCACCGATGTGGAGCTGGTCCGGCTGCAGCTGGCCGAGTTCCCCGACGCGGTCCGCACCGCTCAGGTCGACGTCGCGCCGCTGATCGAACCCAATGTGACCCGGTTCCTGCGCACCGAGGGCGCCTCGTTGATCCCGGACTCGGAGACCACGGGCATCTACAGCGGCCTCGCCTACCTGTACGCGCGCCGGGCGGTGGTCCAGGATCCGGCGAAGGCCGCCGCGACCCGTGCTCTGGTCGGCGCGTTCGTGCGGGCCTGGCAGTGGACCAACACCCACCGCGAGGAATGGGCCACCCGCTACTACGTCGGAAGCCAGAAGGTCAGCGCCGACGACGCCAAGCGGATCGTCGAATCGCTGGGCACCTACACCTTCCCGCACCTCGACCAGCAGTTGATCGCCCGGCAGCAGACCACGATCGACGCGATCGACGCCGTGGGCGAGCTGCCGAAGAAGATCAAGGCGGTCGACGGTTTCGACCTGCGCTTCGATGCCGCGGTCAGTGAGGCCGTCACTGCCAGCGGGGCCGCGTTCGCACCGGCGGCGAGCTGATGGCCACCATCGACGCGGGCTCGCTGCGCAAGCTCAGGGCCAGCACGGCCCCGGTCGAGGCGCTCGCCCCGCGTGGGCGGGGCAGGCGCACACTGGGGCCGGGCAAGCCGATCCCGTTCGGCTTCGCCCTCGGTCCGGCCCTGCTCATCGGTACCTGGGTGATCGGTTCCGCGATCGGTGCCATCGACCCGGAGACCCTGCCCGCGCCGTGGACGGTCGCGCAGACTGCGGGCGACCTGATCGCCGACGGCCGGTTGCAGTCCAACCTGCTGACCTCGTTGCAGCGCGCCGTGATCGGCCTCGTTCTCGGTGTGGCGATCGGCGTGGTGCTCGCGCTGGTCGCGGGGCTGAGCCGGATCGGTGAGGCGGTGGTCGACGGTCCCGTGCAGATCAAGCGGGCCATCCCGACGCTGGCGCTGATTCCGCTGTTCATCGTCTGGTTCGGGATCGGCGAGCAGATGAAACTGATCGTGATCACCACCAGCGTGCTCATCCCGATCTACATCAATACCCACGCCTACCTGCGCAGCGTCGACGCGCGCTATGTGGAACTGGCCGAGACCGTCGGGCTGTCGCGGTGGGGATTCCTGCGGCGCATCGCGTTGCCGGGCTCGTTGCCGGGCTTCTTCCTCGGGCTGCGGCTGGCGGTGACCATTTCCTGGTTGGCGCTGGTGGTGGTGGAGCAGGTCAACGCGACCAGCGGCATCGGCTACCTGATGACCCAGGCGCGCACCTACGGCCAGATCGACGTGATCGTCGTCGGTCTGGTGATCTACGGGCTGCTCGGACTGTTCGGTGATCTCGCCGTGCGGGCAACGGAACGAAAGGTGCTGGCATGGCGACAGACACTGGGCGACTGAGCTCCGACGAGCGGGTCGTCGTACGTACCCGCGCCCTGACACGTGGCTTCGGCGAGCGCATCGTCCTGAACGGCATCGACATCGAGATCCGGCGCGGTGAGTTCGTCGCGCTGCTGGGGCGCAGCGGTTCGGGCAAGAGCACGCTGCTGCGGGCACTGGCCGAACTCGATTCCGAAGTACCCGGATCCGGTGACCTGACGGTGCCGACGCAGCGCGCGGTGGTGTTCCAGGATTCGCGGCTGCTGCCGTGGGCGCGGGTGCTCGACAATGTGGTGCTCGGGCTGACCGGGCGCGACGCGCAGCAGCGCGGGCGATCCGCGCTGGCCGAGGTCGGGTTGGCCGGACGCGAGAAGGCTTGGCCGCGTGAGCTTTCCGGCGGTGAACAGCAGCGGGTGGCCTTGGCCAGGTCGCTGGTGCGTGAGCCGGAACTGCTCCTGGCCGACGAACCGTTCGGCGCGCTCGACGCGCTGACCCGGATTCGGATGCATGCCCTGCTCCAAGCCCTGTGCGAGCGGCATCGGCCCGCCGTGCTGCTGGTGACCCACGATGTGGACGAGGCCGTGCTGCTCGCCGATCGGGTGCTGGTCCTCGACGAGGGCCGGATCACGATCGATCAGCGCATCGAGACCCCGCGCCCGCGCAGGCACGCCCACCCGGAGTTCGTCCGGCTGCGGGAAGTGCTGTTGACCGGGCTCGGCGTCGACACGACAGATTTAGAGAAAGTGAAGCAGGCGTCATGAGTGCACCGCGTCAACTGAGTCTGAACGCGTTCATCTACCCGTCCGGGCACCATGAGGCCGCCTGGCGGCATCCCGACAGCAGGCCCGACCGCATCTACGACGTCTCCTACTACCAGGAGATCGGGCGTACCGCGGAGGCGGCGAAGCTCGACGCGGTGTTCTTCGCCGACGGCCCCGCGCTGCGCACCGATGTTCGGCACAACGCCGCGCCCGGCTTGGAGCCGATCACGCTGCTCACCGCGATCGCCTCGGCGACAACACATCTCGGCCTGATCGCCACCGCGTCGACCACCTACTACGAGCCCTACAACCTGGCGCGGCTGTTCTCCTCGCTCGACCACATCTCCGGTGGGCGGGCGGGCTGGAACATCGTCACCACCGGCACCGATCTGGCCGCGGCCAACTTCGGGCTCGAACGCCACCCGGATCACGCCGAACGCTATGCCCGCGCACGGGAATTCGTCGACGCGGTGGTCGGGCTGTGGGACAGCTGGGAGGACGACGCGATCGTGCTCGACCGCGCCGCCGGTGTGTACGCCGATCCGGACAAGATCCATCCGATCGACTTCGTCGGCGAACATCTCAGTGTGCGTGGGCCGTTCAACTCCGCGCGGACACCGCAGGGCCGTCCGGTGCTGGTGCAGGCCGGGGCGTCGAACGAGGGTCGTGCCTTCGCGGGCAAGTACGCGGAGGCGATCTTCACAGCCCATCAACGGCTTTCGGACGCGCAGTCCTTCTACGCCGATATCAAGTCCAAGGCCACCGAGTTCGGCCGTACCGCCGACGAGGTGAAGATCCTGCCCGGGATCAGCCCGTTCATCGCCGATACCGAGGCCGCGGCACTGCGTTTGGAACGCGAGTTCAACGAGCTGACGGTGCCCGAATACGGGCTCAAGCAGCTGGAATCGATCACCGGCACCTCGCTGCGCAGCCTCGCCCTCGACGAGTTGGTCCCCGTGGAAGCGTTCGCGGGAGCGGGCGATGTCACCGACAACGCGCGCAGCAGATTGCAGGTGGTGGCGGGCATCGTCGAGCGGGAACGGCCGACCTTGCGTGGGCTGCTGCACCGGCTGGCCGGCGCGCGCGGCCACCGGGTGTTCGCGGGCACGCCCGAGCAGGTGGCCGACACCATCGAAGAGTGGTTCACCCAGGGCGCGGCGGACGGTTTCAACGTGATGCCGCCGTACTACCCCGGTGGGCTCGAGGTATTCGCCGAAACGGTGGTGCCGATCCTGCAGGAGCGCGGGCTGTTCCGCACCGAGTACACCGGAACCACGTTGCGCGATCACTTCGGGCTCGCACGCCCGGAGAGTCAGTTCGCCCGCAGTGCCGCACTAGCCGGATGACGGTGGGCTGTAGCAGCCGACACGGCACTCGCCGGTCGGCGGCGGCGTCGTGACCCAGCTGCGGTCCATGGCGCTGGCGGTCTTCGTTCCGTCGGCCATCTACGGAATCGGTTCGGGCGCAGCGACTCCCATGCTGCCGCTGCGCGCACTCGAACTCGGCGCGTCGGTCGCCACCGCGGGCGTGGTCGTCGCCATGATGGGCTTCGGGCTCATCCTCGGCGATCTGCCCGCGGGCTGGCTGGTGGCGCGCACAGGGGAGCGCAGGGCGATCGCGCTCGGTTCCTTCACCTGCGCGCTGGGTCTGCTCGTGGCCATCCTCGCGCCGAATATCGCCGTGTTCGCGGTCGGGCTGCTGATCAACGGTGCCTCTGGTGCGGTGTGGGGGCTGGCCAGACAGACCTACATCGTGGCCGTGGTGCCGAGTGCCGATCGGGGACGGGCCTTTTCGGCGCTGGCCGGGTGGATGCGCTTCGGGTTCTTCGCCGGACCGTTCCTCGGGGCGGGTGCGGTGCACTGGCTCGGCCCGATCGGTGGGTTGTGGATCCAACTCGTCGCCATGCTCGTCGCGGGTGCGCTGGTGTTCGCCATGCCGGAGACCGATGGTTCGCCGACGGTAGTCAGCGACAACACGATTCGCGCGGTGGTGGTGGAGCATCGCAGGCTGCTCAGCACGCTCGGACTCGGCGCTCTGCTCATGGGCGCGGCACGGGCGGCACGGCAATCGTTGCTGCCGTTGTGGGCGGTGCACATCGGTGCCGACGCGGCGACCACCAGCATCATTTTCGGTATCGCGGGCGCGGTGGACGTGCTGATGTCGTATCCGGCCGGAATCTGGCTGGATCGCTACGGTCGCAGGGCGATCGGCGTTCCCGCGATGATTGCCTTCGCGGCGGGGTATGCGGCGTTGCCGTTCGCGGGGTCGGTGGTCGGGCTGACCGCTGTCGCCGTGCTGCTCGGCTTCGCCAACGGGTTGAGCAACGGCGTGATCATGACTGTCGGAGCCGATGTCGCGCCGCCAGGCCAGCGCGCGGAGTTCCTCGGCGCCTGGCGGCTCACCCATGACATCGGCATGTTCGCGGGTCCGATCGCGGTCGGCGCGATCAGCGCGGTGACGGTGCTCGGCGCGGCGGCGGGCGCGCTCGCTGTCGCGGGTCTCGGTGGAGCGGCCGCGATGTATCGCTGGTTCCCCGGACTCCCGGTGGCCCCGGTCGCGGTGCCCGAACAGCAGACCCGGGGTCTGCGCGAGCCCCGGGAGTCGGTGGACAGCAACTGATCGCGCACGCCTACGGCCAGGAGGGGTCGCGTCCGGTGAGGCCGAGGATGCGGTCCAACAGGGGAGCGGTGCCGTCGACGGGCACTTCGGGGCCGTAGATGCCCATCTGGCGACCCTGTTCGGCGGTGGCGGCCGTCTCGTCGTAGGTGGCGCGCAGGAGATCGTCGTCCCAGTGTGGCGTGGCGCCGACGGCACGGGCGAGGTCCCAGCCGTGGACGATCAGTTCGCCGACCACCATCCCGCCGACCAGCGGTGCGGGCAGTTCCGTCGGCCCGCCCATGTGGGTGACTCCCCGCCACGCGGCGGGGTCGGTCCACGCGGTGGTGAGTGCGTCGAGGTGCGCATCGAGGGCCGCGGCCCAGTCGCCCGCAGTCAGATCGATGTCGGATTCGGCGGCTGCCGGGGGTGTGACCGCCTCCTTGCGTGCGGCGCCGACGAGCGATGGACCCCAGAAGAGCAGGTGGTTGAGCAGGGCTCGGATATCGAACTCGGCGCAGGGGGTCGGGTCGGACAGTCGGGCGGGATCGACCGTGTGGATGAGCTTCGACAGTGGCGTCGCGGCGTGCGCTACTCGTTCGGTGTCGGACATGTACCGAGGTAACCACCGCGACGCCGCGCTGTCTTGAACAAACGCGACATAGACTCGCCGGGTGGAACGCGACCCCCGCGAACTGGGCGGTGCCTGGCAGATGTCGCAGCGCCACCGGTTCATCGCACCCTCGGCGGACCTCGCGCGGTATGTCGACCGGTACTGGGCCGTCGACTGGGATTACGAGCGGCCGTTTCGGCAGTTGGTGGTGCCGCTGCCGAACGTGCACCTGACCTTCCGCGACGGTCGCGCCGAACTGCACGGTCCCTCGTCGTCACACGTCTACCGCGAGCTCACCGGCTCGGGGTCGGTGTTCGGGGTGGCCTTCCGGCCCGGGGCGTTCCGTCCGTTCCTGAACGGGCCGGTGTCGGACCTGCGAGATCGAACGATCGACGCGGCAACGGTTTTCGGCCCGGAACCGCCCGACCCGGTCGATGTCGGTTCGGTCGAGGGCCACCTGCGCGCGCACCTGCCCGCCGCCGACCCCGAGGCCGAGCGCGCGGGGCGAATGGTGGCGATGATCGCCGACGACACGGGCCTCACCACGGTCGACGAGCTCGCGGGCCGCTGCGGGTTGAGTGTGCGCCGGGTGCAGCGGCTGTTCGCCGAACATGTCGGGATCGGGCCGAAGTGGGTGATCCGTCGCTACCGCCTGCACGAGATCACCGAGCGGCTCGCCGACGGCGTCGACATCGACTGGGCGGTCCTCGCCGCCGACCTCGGATACGCGGACCAGCCGCACCTCAGCCGCGATTTCCGCAAGATTTTCGGCGAGCCACCGACCAGCTACGCACAGCGGTACGAGCGGTAGCCGACGCGCCAGGTAGGGCAGAGCACCGCGCGGGCGTGCCTACAGTGGAGGGATGTCGTCATTCGATCGGCATCCGTCCACCGTCGCGGACTTCGACGATGCGCGTCGGCGGGATCGGTTGCGGGAAACCAGGCTGGGACACGGGTGGCGCAGTTGGCGCCGGACCAGGCTGGCGGTGCTGCGAATTCTCGGGGTGCTGCTGGTCGCGATGATCGTGTTCGGGCAGTACTGGGTGCACGATGTGGCTCCCGAACGCGATCGGCTGGCACAGACCACGCCGGAGTTGCTGCCCGCGAATCTGCCCGCTGACGCGCGGGATTGGGATACCGCGGTCGTCGATATGGTGGGACTCGGGGGAGTCAACGCGGCACCGACCGCCAAAGCCCTGCCCGCGCTCAGCCGCCTCGGGGTTGTGTGGGCGGTGCGCTACGACAACGCCGGTATCGACACCAAGGTCATCGCCGAGATGATCGTGCGGGCCGCGCGGTACGGCAATGTTCGCAATATCGTGCTGGTCGGTCACAGCATGGGCGGGATCATCGCGCTCGAGGTGGCGCGCCATATCCACCTGGGCAGCGATCGGCGATTGGTGGCCGTTGTGCTGGACTGCACGCCGATGGATCTGGACGCGGTCCGACCCGAGAGTCGCAGCCGCGGCGCCGATCTGGTGCGGTGGGTGGGCTGGTTGCCCGGGGCGAGGGAGAGCAGACTCCTGCGCTTCGTGGTCGAGATGTCGGCTCGGCGTGAACGTTTCGCGCAGCGGGACGGACTCTTCTTCGACATCGACTACCGCGCCATGGGGCACGCGGCCTCAGAGGTATTGCGCGACAAGATCTTCTCCCGTGATGCCGCCAGCAACGGGTTGATCGAGGCGCAGTTCCTGGCGATCGTGGCAGGCGGCGGCACGGCGGATCTGCGGGCGCTCGGCAAGCCGCATCCGGACAAGCGGAACCCGGCGATCGTGTTCATCCGGCCCCGCGAGGCGTCGCGCGATGACGTGGTGGACGTGGAGTATTCACACCGGGTGCTGATCGAACAGTCCGGCGGCGTCAACGGCAACCTCTCCGTGGTGCGGCCGACTCGGACCGAGCACGCGAATCCGGTTCAGCGACCCCGTGAATACAACGAGGTCATCGAAGCGCAGGTCCTGCCGTTCGTGCGCCGCTATCAGGAGGCCAATCGCAATGATCCACCCTGATCAGCGCACGCGGGCCCCGAGGATGGTGCGCACGCCCGCGATGAACAGCTGCAGACCGAAGTCGAATCGCGCGGTGGGATCGGGAGTGTCGAGCAAGGGGGTGTTGTCCTCGGGCAGCGCGCCGACCGAGTCCATCTGCATGCGCGACTGCTCGTCGACGGTCTGACCGAGCACGTAGTAGAGCAGGGTGTAGGCCGTGAGATCGGCTTCCTCCCTGGTCATTCCGGCGCGGATGACAATGCCCGCCAGGCGTTCACGCGCCTTGCTCGTGGTCAGACGCGAGGCGTAGGTGGCCGAGACCAGTTCGGCGCCGTCGCGATAGGCGAGCAGACAGTCGCGCAGTCGGTGGGCGAGTTCGGTGAGCTGCGCGGGCCATTCGGTGGCCGTGATCGGCTCGTCCATCGGCGCGAGAATCCGGTCGGCCACCGCGCCGAGCAGGGACTGCTTGTCCTTGACGTGCCAGTACAGCGCCCCCGGCTGTACCTGTAGCGAGCCGGCGAGCCGGCGCATCGTCAGGTCGGCGAGCCCGTACTGATCGAGAATCGCGACGGCGGCATCGACCACATCCGTCTTCCGCAGTTGCACGCGCGTCCTTCCGTCCGATTTTCCGACCCGAGTGTCGTGACTCACTCGCAGCCGCTACCCTATCCTGAACACCGTTCAAGTTGCACGGCCACGCCGGGTGGATCACACCCACGGCTCGTGCGCACACCCCCGTCGAAGGGACATCACGTCGTGACGCAGGCACCCGTCCAGACCGATATTCTGGCCATCGCCCGTGAGCAGGTGCTCGAGCGCGGCGAGGGCCTCACCGAGCAGCAGGCCGTCGAGGTACTGCGCCTGGGTGACGAGCACCTGGAAGCGCTGCTCGAACTCGCCCACGACGTGCGGATGAAGTGGTGCGGCCCCGAGGTCGAGGTCGAGGGCATCATCAGCCTCAAGACCGGCGGTTGCCCCGAGGACTGCCACTTCTGCTCGCAGTCGGGCCTGTTCCAGTCGCCCGTGCGCGCGGCCTGGCTCGACATCCCCAGCCTGGTCGAGGCGGCCAAGCAGACCGCCAAGACCGGCGCCACCGAGTTCTGCATCGTCGCCGCGGTGCGTGGTCCCGACGAGCGCCTGATGGCGCAGGTCGCCGCCGGTGTGGAGGCCATCCGCAACGAGGTCGACATCCAGGTGGCGTGCTCGCTGGGCATGCTGAACCAGGAGCAGGTCGACCAGCTCGCCGCGATGGGCGTGCACCGCTACAACCACAATCTCGAGACCGCCAAGTCGCACTTTCCCAAGGTGGTCACCACCCACTCCTACGAGGAGCGCTTCGAGACCCTGCGGATGGTGCGCGAAGCGGGCATGGAGGTGTGCTGTGGCGGCATCCTCGGCATGGGCGAGACCATCGAGCAGCGCGCGGAGTTCGCCACGCAGCTGGCCGCGCTGAGCCCCGACGAGGTTCCGCTGAACTTCCTCAACCCGCGACCCGGCACTCCGTTCGGTGACCTCGAGGTGCTGCCCGCCGCCGACGCGCTGCGCGCGATCGCCACGTTCCGGCTCGCGATGCCGCGCACCATCCTGCGTTTCGCCGGTGGTCGCGAGATCACCCTCGGCGACCTGGGCGCCAAGCAGGGCATGCTCGGCGGGATCAACGCCGTCATCGTCGGCAACTACCTCACCACCCTCGGCCGCCCCGCCGAGTCCGATCTCGACCTGCTCGGTGAGCTGAGCATGCCGATCAAGGCGCTCAACGACACCCTGTAAAACGCTGTGTACGATCGAGTATCGACCCAGGTCGCGGCAGGTGAGTCGCACTTCGCAGAGGCGGTAACAGCATTGGACGAGCGCTACAACCCGTTCACGGGTAAGCGGATCGTGCCCGGGCTCGACGACGCGATGCCCGCGTCGGCCGCGCTCGGTCTCGAACCGCCACGGTTCTGCGAGCAGTGCGGGCGCCGGATGGTCGTGCAGATCAGCCCCGATGGTTGGTGGGCCAAGTGCTCGCGCCACGGTGTCATCGAATCGGCACGGTTGGAACGTCGGTAGTGCTCGGCCGCGGGGAGCGTCCTGAGGTGTTGCGTCGTGAGGTCGTCGGCGTCGGCATCGTCGTCGCGGCGGTGCTGGGGGCGAGTGCGGCGGCCGGGGTGGTGTGGGGTCTGCTCGCCCCGACCGAGCGGCTGCGGGTGACCCAGCCCGGCCGCGCCGCCGTGCTCACCGGCGAGAGCCTGCACCTGTTCGACGCGGTCGGGATGTTCCTGTGCGTCGGCGCGGTGGTCGCGGTGCTGAGTGCGGTCGGTGCCTGGCGGGTCCGGACCACCCGGGGGCCCGCTCTCGTGCTCGGCATGCTGTTCGCCTCGGGGCTCGGCGCGGCGCTGATGATGTGGATCGGGGAATGGGTTGCGGGCGTGCGTCATCCGCGTCCCGATGATCCGGCGATCGGCCAGATCATCGCGCTGCCGGCGGAAGTCGGCACCGATCTCGCCCTGCTGATCCAGCCCTTCCTCGCTGCCCTCGTGCTGTTGTTTCTCGCCGCGCTGCACCCGTCCGTCGATCTCGGTTCCGGTGCCGCCGGACTGCTCGGTGACCTGCGCCCGGCCGATTTCGGCGACGATCCCGACGGCTATCGCCTGCCGTACGGAGCCGAACAGTATCGGCCCAGCGGCGATTTCGATCCGAGTTCGCAACCACGCGGCTGAGCGATCATTGCGCGATACCATTTTCGCATAACACCAGGTAGGTGCCTGGTGTTGGTGTGAGAGGAACGGTCGTGGCATTCATCGGTGGTGGTCCGGTCGTCGAGGAACTCGACGCGAAATTCTGGCGGCTCACCGAACCGCTCACCTATCAGGGCGCGGTCGAAACCTTCACGGTGCCTGCCGGATTCCGCACCGACTTCGCCTCGGTGCCGCGCGCGCTGGTGTGGCTGATCCCGCGCTACGGCGCCTACACCAGGGCCGCGATCCTGCACGACTATCTGTGCCGCACAGCCGAAGTCGGACCCGCCGACGCGGACGGGATATTCCGGCGCAGCCTGCACGAGGCCGGGGTGTCGGTGCCGCGACGCTGGATGATGTGGACGGCGGTGCGCCTCGGTAGCCGGTTGCGCGGGGCGCGTGCGGTCGACGTGCTCGGCTGGTTGCTGATCGCGGTGCCCTCATTGGTCTTCCTCGCGGTCCCGGTGCTGGTGGTGACCGCTGCGCTGTTGGTGTTCTGGGTGGTCGAGCTGGGGTTCTGGGCCTTGGGTCGGGTCACGCGCAGCACCGCGGCGCCGCCGCCGACGCCACAGATGAAAACGGCCTGAGCCGGGATCTCACCCGGAACGGGGGAGGCGGCCGCACCGTCGCGTGGCTACCGTTCGGCGCATGTCCGAGCCGAGCACCGAACCCGCGACCACGGCCCCGCCTGCTGAATGGTCGATTCCACGCGGCCTGATCGTGCTGCTGTCGCTCGCGGCCATGGTGGTCACCATCGCCGGACTGGAGGCCTTCTCCGGCGTGGTCGGACCGATCTTCCTCGCACTCATGCTGACGATCGCGGTGCAGCCGATCCAGACCTGGGCGGAACGCAAGGGCTGGCCCGCCTGGCTCGGCATGGCGGCGGCGTTGGTGGCGGTGGTCGCGATTCTGTTCGGAATCGGTGGCGCGCTGGCGCTGTCGGCGGTGCAGCTGGCCTCGCTGCTGCCCGACTATGCCGACGAACTCAACAGATTGCTCGACCACGGGCGCGACTGGCTGTCGAGTGTCGGGGTGAGCTCCGATCAGATCCACAATGCGCTGAGCGGGATCGATATGGGCAAGGCCGCCAGTGTGATCGAGGAGGTACTCGGCGGCGTGCTCGGGGTCTTCTCGAATCTGTTCTTCGTGCTGGCGCTGCTGCTGTTCATGGCCGTCGACGGGATGACGATGAACCGCCGGCTGGCGATGGTGGCCAACGAGCGGCCCGCGATCGCGCAGGCGCTGGGCGATTTCGTTGCCGGGACACGCAAATACCTCATCGTGTCGACGGTGTTCGGAGCGATCGTGGCCGTGATCGATGGTGGCGCACTGTGGTTGATGGGTGTGCCGCTGCCGATCCTGTGGGCCCTGCTGTCGTTCATCACCAACTACATCCCGAACGTCGGGTTCGTCATCGGCGTCATTCCGCCCGCGCTGCTCGCCCTGCTCGACAGCGGGCCGGAGCTGATGATCTGGGTGATCGTGGTCTATTCGGCGATCAACTTCGTGATCCAGTCGATCATTCAACCCAAGTTCGTCGGTGATGCCGTCGGTCTCGGGGTGACCATCACGTTCGTGTCGCTGGTGTTCTGGGCGTGGGTGCTCGGTGCGCTCGGTGCGCTGCTGGCGATTCCGCTGACATTGCTGGTGAAGGCGCTGCTGTTCGACATCGATCCGACCACGCGCTGGGCGGACGTGTTGATCGGTGCGCCGATGGAGAAGAAGCCCGTGTCGCGTGAGGAACCGGGCAAGCCCGCACAGGCCGAGCCTGCGGTGGACAAGGAATAGCGGGCCGCGTGGATCGGTTCACCCGAAAACCAGTGGAATGTGGTCGTACCCGCTCCCTATCCTGGCGGCATCGTTGTTTCGGGGGAGGACCTTGACCATGAAGACCACAGCCGAGCAGGGCACAGCGCAGCCCGCCGAGCGACCCGATCTGGTCGCCTGGCGCCGCCGCCATGCCCTGCGCAGCTCGTCGGCCGCCACCGCGGTACCGAGCGGACGCACCTATCGGCGCTCGTCGAAGCATCGCGATCGTCGCCACGATTCCTGAACGGGGCCGGGCTGTTCCGGTTTCGTCCTGCCGACACGGCTATGCGGTCTGCACGGTGATCCGGTAGCCGAGGCCGATCCCCTTGCCGATGTACGCGGCGCCGCCGAGGTGGAGCCGACGGTCGGTGCCGCCGCGCGGATCAGCCAGGAACGTGGCACGCACGTAGTCGACGCCGGCGGGGAATCCGCCGGCGGGGGAGGACACGGTGCTCATGACATACGCCTCGGCCCACACCCGAGGTTCGTCCGCGATGTCGCGCAAGGGCGCCACATCGGGGATCAATACGCCGAACTCGTCGGCCGCCGCACGAAGGGAATGGAGGAACCTCCCCGTGACGGCGAGCCGCACTACGCCGGTGTAGACGGTGCAGCCCGGTGTCAGCTGCAACGGCGGGGCGGGCTGGATGTCGTACTGCAATGCCATGTTCCGACTGTACGGACTGCCGGGACCGGCCTTCGGTTTCACATATCGAGCCCGAGATCGAGTACGCGCACGGAGTGCGTCAGGGCGCCGATGGCGAGGTAGTCGACGCCGGTGCCCGCGTACTCGGCGGCTTGATCGAGCGAAAGTCCGCCGGAGGACTCGAGTTTCGTGTCGGGAGCCGCCGCGTTACGGCGCTGGACGGCGGCCTGCGTCTGCCAGAGCGCGAAGTTGTCCAGCAGCACCAGTTCGACGTTCTCGGCGAGCACCGCGTCGAGTTGTTCGAGGCTGTCTACCTCGACCTCGCAGGCGATATCCGGGGCCAATGCGCGGACCGCGCGCAGGGCGTCGACGACCGAACCCGCGGCGACCACATGGTTGTCCTTGATCAGCGCGGCATCGCCGAGCCCCATCCGATGGTTCACGCCGCCACCGACGCGGACCGCGTACTTCTGCAGGGCGCGCAGGCCGGGCAACGTTTTCCGGCTGTCGCGGATCTTGCACGCGGTGCCCTCGACCGCGTCGACCCAGGCGGCGGTCGCGGTGGCGATGCCGGACAGGTGGCACACCAGGTTGAGCATCGTCCGTTCGGCGGTGAGCAGGCCGCGGGTGGGCGCGACGATGCTCAGTACCGACGTGCCCGGCTCCACCCGGGTGCCGTCGGGGACTCGCGCGGTGATCTCGTAGGCGTCCGCGCCGAGCACCTCGTCGAGCACGAGCAGCCCGACGTCGATGCCCGCGACGGTGCCGTGCTGGCGCGAGACCACCGAGGCCTTGCTCACGGCGTCTTCGGCGACGGTGGCGACCGTGGTGACGTCGGGCCCGTAGCGCAGGTCCTCGTCGAGAGCGGTACGGATCAGCGTCAGCAGCTGATCACGGTCCAGGGTGGCGTCCAGAGCCATCACTGCACTCCTGTTCTCCGGGCGACTGTGCGCCGCGTCGATCGGGCGGGGCGAGTCTCGCTCCGCCGGAATTGCTTGAACAACAGACCGGGCGTGCGATGTCACCGCGCCCCGGTCGGCAAGGGCGCGAAATCGACTGCCGCGGTGGACAGCTCGAGTGCGCCGTGCGCGTCGAGAGCGATCGCGATGCTGTGCCGCTGCCCGTCGACGGGCCCTGGATACTCCGAGCGGGTGTGGCAGCCGCGACTCTCCTGACGTGCCGCCGCCGCGTGCAGCAGGGCGCGCGCCGTCACGGTGAGCGCCGCGTCCTCGATTCGGCGCAGGTGCGGGGCCGCGGTCACCGAAGCCTCGGCAGTGTCGAGCATCGGCACGATCGAACTCGCCGCATCGATACGCGTCAGCGCCTCGGTGAGTCCGGCGCCGTCACGCACGACGGAAGCGTGCTCGGTCATCGCCTGCTGCACCACCGAGCGATCAGCGAATTCCAGTGTCCACGAAGAGATCTCGTCGACCCGCGCGCGGGTGCCGACACGTTCGGTCGCCGCCGCGCCCGCCCGCTCACCCACCACCAGTCCTTCGAGCAAACTGTTGGAGGCCAGTCGGTTCGCGCCGTGCAGGCCCGTTCTGGCGACCTCGCCCGCGGCGTAGAGCCCCGCGACGCCGGTGCGCCCGTGCGTATCGGTGACGACGCCACCGCACTGGTAGTGCGCGGCGGGCGCGACCGGGATCAGTTGTGCCGCGGGGTCGATCCCCGCCGCCAGACACGACGCGGTGATCGTCGGGAACCGCTGGGCGAACCCGTCGACGGCGCGCGCGTCGAGGAAGACATGGTCGGTGCCCGACGTCCGCATGCGCTCGGCGATCGCGCGCGACACCACATCCCGGGGAGCCAGGTCACCTCGCGGATGCACCCCTTCGGTCACCGAGTGCCCGTGGGAGTCCACGAGTATCGCGCCTTCGCCACGAACCGCCTCGCTGATCAACGGCCGCCTGCCCACCCCGCCCGGGGTGTAGAGCACGGTCGGATGGAACTGCACGAACTCGAGATCGGCCACCGCCGCTCCCGCCCACAATGCCAGCGCCACACCGTCACCGGTCGCGCCCGGCGGATTGGTACTCAGCGCGTAGAGCTGCCCGAGCCCGCCGGTGGCCAGCAGGACAGCGGGTGTGTGCACGACACCGAAACCGTTGTCCGACACCGCGATAACGCCCCGGACGCCGTCGACGCCGGTCACCACGCGCAGTGCGGCGGCGCCGAACACCACCGGCAGTCCCGCCGCGTTGAGCGCGCGCTGCACCTCGGCGCCGGTGGCGTCGCCGCCGGCGTGGATGATGCGACGCGTGCTGTGCCCGCCCTCGCGAGTACGCGAGATCTGCCCGTCACGACCGAGGTCGAAGACCGCGCCGAGATCGGTCAGCGCGGCCACCGCGGCCTGCCCGCCCTCGACGATCGAACGTACCGCGTCGACCTCGCACAGCCCGGCCCCGGCCTCGACCGTGTCGAGCACGTGCGAGTCCACCGAGTCGCCGAGCGGTGCGACGACAGCGATGCCGCCCTGCGCGTACTGGGTCGAGGTATCGGTCGGACCGCCCTTGCTGAGGATGAGCACCCGCAGCCCACGCAACGACGCCGTCCGTGCCGCGGTGAGACCGGCCACGCCCCCGCCGATGACGACCAGGTCGACCTCGGCCTCCCAGGAAACCGGAACCGTCATGGTCGTTACCGGCTCGGCACCGCGGCGGCGGTCATTCGCCACCGCCGGAATTGCCGATGGCGATCATCCGCTGCACCGAGGCGCGACCGGCCTCGGCCATCGCCAGGTCGACGTGCACCTCGTCGGCGCCCTCGACCAGGCAGCGCAGCAGCGCGGCCGGGGTGATCATCTTCATGTACTTGCAGGACGCGCGATCGTTGACGGCCTGGAAGTCGATCCCGGGCGCCGCCTTGCGCAGCTGGTGCAGCATGCCGATCTCGGTCGCCACCAGCACCTGGTTGGAGTGCGAGGCCTTCGCCGCATCGATCATCCCGCCGGTCGACAGAATGTGCACCCGCTCGGCCGGGAACGCGCCCTCGCCGGCCAGATACAGCGCCGAGGTGGCGCAACCGCACTCCGGGTGCACGAACAGCTCGGCCTCGGGGTGGGTGCGGGCCTGCTCGGTGAGCTCGTCGCCGTTGATCCCGGCGTGCACGTGGCATTCGCCCGCCCAGATGTGCATGTTCTCGCGGCCGGTCTCACGCTTGACGTGCGCGCCGAGGAACTGGTCGGGCAGGAACAGCACCTCGCGGTCACGGTCGATCGAGTCGACCACGTCGACGGCGTTGGAAGAGGTGCAGCAGATGTCGGTGAGCGCCTTCACCTCGGCGGTGGTGTTCACATACGACACCACCATCGCCTCGGGGTGCTCGGCCTTCCAGGCGCGCAGTTCCTCGGCGGAGATCGAATCGGCCAGCGAGCAGCCCGCACGCTGATCCGGGATGAGCACGGTCTTGGCCGGGCTCAGGATCTTGGCGGTCTCGGCCATGAAGTGCACGCCGCAGAACACGATGGTGTCCTCTTCGGCCTCGGCCGCGATGCGCGAGAGCGCCAGCGAGTCGCCGACGTGGTCGGCCACGTCCTGGATCTCGGGCAGCTGGTAGTTGTGCGCGAGGATGGTCGCATTGCGTTCGCGCGCCAGGCGGCGCACCTCCTGCGCCCATTCCGGCGTCGCCTCGACACCCGCGTAGCCCGTGGGTCCGTCGAAGACGGAATCCATCAGCGTCCGCTGTGCAGTCGTCGTCGCCATGGTGGCTCCCTTCATCGTGCGAGCGGCTCCATCGCCGCGATTCGCACCTAACCAGGTTTTCGACTTATAATCGAAAACGTGCCCCATAGTAACACCATCCACGAATCGCTCACCGCGGTGTTCCAGGTACGCCGCTTCCCCTCAAGTATTTCCGCAGGTAGAGGCGCCAAGCACCCCGAGTTGGCGGTTCTGCTGTGGGAACGTGCGCTCGATCCGCAGAAAGGCACGTGGTCGCTACCCGGCGGCCGCCTGCGCGACGACGAAGACCTCGACACCTCGGCCCGGCGCCAGCTTGCCGAGAAGGTCGACGTGCGCGATCTGCACCACCTCGAGCAGGTGTCGGTGTTCAGCAACCCCGACCGAGTGCCTGCCCCGCGCCGCATCGCCTCGGCCTACCTCGGCCTCGTCCCCCTCACCACCGAACCCGAACTCCCGTCCGACACCACCTGGCACCCGGTCTCGAATCTGCCCGACATGTCCTTCGATCACCGCACCGTCGTCGACCACGCCCGCACCCGCCTGGCCGCCAAACTCTCCTACACCAACATCGCCTACGCACTGGCTCCCGACACGTTCACCATGTCGACCTTGCGCGAAATCTATTGCGCCGCACTCGGCTACGACGTCGATACCACCAACCTCCAGCGAGTTCTCACCCGCCGCAAGGTGATCACGCCCACCGGCGACACCGCGCCCTCCGGTCGGGCGGGAGGTCGGCCCGCGGCTCTGTATCGCTTCACCGACTCCGGGCTGCGCGTCACCGACGAATTCGCCGCGTTCCGGCCACCGGGGTGAGGGCGGGACTCAGGCGTGGGTCGGCACCAATTCGGCGACAAGGGCTTCGACGCGGGACCTGATCTCGTCGCGGATCGGGCGCACCGACTCCGTGTCCTTGCCCGCCGGGTCTTCCAGGACCCAGTCGCGATAACTCACGCCGGGGAATACGGGACAGGTGTCGCCGCAGCCCATGGTGATGACGACGTCGGAGGTTTCCACGGCGTCGTAGGTGAGGATTTTCGGCGTCTGGCCGGCGATGTCGATGCCGAGTTCGGCCATCGCCGCGACCGCGGCCGGGTTGATCGTCTCGGCGGGCGCGCTGCCCGCGGACCTGACCTCGACGGCGTCACCGGCGAGGTGGGTGAGGAAACCGGCGGCCATCTGGGAGCGACCGGCGTTGTGGACGCAGACGAACAACACGCTGGGCTTGGTGGTCATGTGGGGCAATGCCTTTCAGTGGGTCGGGGAGGCCGAGGGCGTCGTGGTGGGAAATCGCTGACGCAGCGCCAGCGAGACATAGACCAGCGCGACGAGGACGGGGACCTCGATCAGGGGGCCCACGACTCCGGCGAGCGCTTGGCCCGAGGTGGCGCCGTAGGTGGCGATCGCCACCGCGATGGCGAGTTCGAAGTTGTTGCCTGCGGCGGTGAAGGCGAGGGTGGTGGTGCGGGCGTAGCCGAGGCCCATGGCGGCGCCGAGGGCGTAGCCGCCGCCCCACATCACGGCGAAGTACGCCAGCAAGGGCAGGGCGATGCGCACGACGTCGACGGGATGGGCGGTGATCTGCTCGCCCTGCAGGGCGAACAGGATCACGATGGTGAACAGCAGACCGTAGAGCGCCCATGGGCCGATCCGGGGCAGGAATCTCTGCTCGTACCAGTCGCGGCCCCTGGCGCGTTCGCCCAGGCGGCGGGAGAGGAACCCGGCGAGCAGCGGGATGCCGAGGAAGATCAGGACCGATTTCGCGATCTGCCAGGGGGAGACGTCGATCGTGGTCTGTTCGAGGCCGAGCCACCCGGGCAGGACCGACAGGTAGAACCAGCCGAGCACGGCGAACATGAAGACCTGGAACACCGAGTTCAGGGCCACCAGCACGGCAGCGGCTTCGCGGTCGCCGCAGGCCAGGTCGTTCCAGATGATCACCATGGCGATGCAGCGGGCCAGGCCGACGATGATCAGGCCGGTGCGGTATTCGGGCAGGTCGGGCAGGAACAACCAGGCCAGGGCGAACATCAGCGCGGGGCCGAGTACCCAGTTCAGGACCAGCGAGCCGATCAGCAGCTTGCGGTCGCCGGTGACCGCGTCGATGCGGTCGTAGCGCACCTTGGCCAGTACCGGGTACATCATGATCAGCAGGCCGAGTGCGATCGGCAGGGAGATGCCGTCGATCTCGACCGCGCTCACCGTGTCGCCGAGGCCGGGGATCAGGTGCCCGAGCAGCAAACCGGCGGCCATCGCGACCCCGATCCAGACCGGCAGCAAACGGTCGAGTGTGGACAGTTTGCCCACGACGGCGGGATGCTCGGTCGCGGTGCTCATAGGGTCACCGCTCCGGCCTCGATCGCGAGGACGTCCGACAGCCGCGCCAACGCGTGCGGGACGACCCGGTAGTACACCCAGGACGCGCGGCGTTCGCTGGTCAGCAAACCGGCTTCGCGCAGCACCTTCAGGTGGTGGGAGATGGTCGGTTGGGTCACGTCGATCCCCGTCGACAGATCGCAGACGCAGGCCTCGCCACCGGCGCGTGACGCGATCGCCGAGAGCAGTCGCAGTCGAACCGGGTCGGCGAGCGCCTTGAACAGCACGGCCAGCTCCGTAGCGGTCTCGCCGGTCATCGGCGCGCGGGTGCTGAGTGTGGCCGTACACGAGGGTGCGGCCACACTCAGCGGCAGATCCTGATTCGACATACGTCGATATTGATCGATGTCTAATCAAGAAGGCAAGCGAACATCGAGTGAACTCGCTCGCGACGGGGTCCGGATCAGCCGCAGCAGCTCGCGCCGGAGTCGACCGCCTTCGCCTTGGCCTCGGTGCCGCAGCAGGCGCCCTCGGCCTCGGCTTCGGCGGCGGTGCCGCAGCAGACGTCGACCGCTTCGGCGTCGGTGCGGCCGAGCTCGGGTGCGGTGCCGAAGGTTTCGCTGTCGGACAGCACCGTGTAGACCTCCCACCGTTCGGCGCCCGGCCCGGTCACCCACACCTTGTCCTGGGTGGCGAAGCAGCAGGTGGTCGCGATCTGCTCCTCGGTGAACAGGCCCGCTCGCGAGAGTCGGGCGATCTCGCCGTGGACCTGCTCGGAGGATTCGACCTCGACCCCGAGGTGGTTGATGGACCCGCCCTTGCCCGCGTTCTCGATCAGGACGAGCTTGAGCGGGGGCTCGGCGATCGCGAAGTTGGCGTAGCCGGGCTTGCGCTTGGCCGGCTCGGTGGCGAACAGAGTGGAATAGAACCGCACGGCGGTGTCGAGGTCGTCGACATTGAGGGCCAGTTGGATACGAGACATGATCGAACCTCCACTTGTGTGACATATATCGAAGAACTTGTGAGGTCGAGTCTGCTCACCTTTTCGACATATGTCAATACCGCGAGTAGGGTCGATGTCATGCCGAAGGCGCTACCGATGATCGATATGTCCGCCCCCGTCTGCTGCGCGCCCGTGGCGGCGGGGCCCGTCGACGAGGCCGCCGCGCTGGAGGTGGCATTGCGGCTCAAGGCGATCGCCGACCCGGCCAGGGTCAGATTGCTGTCACTGCTGCTCACCAGCCCGCTCGGTGAGGAGAACGGCGGCGATCTCGCCGCCGCGGTCGGTCTGAGCGAGTCCACGGTCTCGCACCATCTCGGCCAATTGCGTAAAGCGGGTCTGGTGGAGTCCGAACGGCGAGGGATGAACACCATCCACCGCGCCCGTCGCGACGCACTGTCCGCGCTGTGCACGGTGCTCGATCCCAACTGCTGCACATAGTCTTGCGCGATCCACCCGTTCGCGCTTCGCCGTGGGTTGGACCGTCCTCAGGCGGTGAGCTCGCGTTGCAAGGGGGTGCGGAAGCGGGGGATGGCTCGGACATCGCCGAACCAGGTTGTGGTGCGGTCGATTTCGGCGTCGATGAGTTTTGCGGTGTCGGCGCCCACATCTTCGAGCAGACGGGTCACTACTTCACCGTCGGAGCGTTGGGCCCAGCCGCCCACTATGCGGCCGTCGGCCCAGATGGTGGGGCCGATGTTGCCGTTGGTGTCGAAGAGGGCGGGGGTGTGCGGGCCGAGGAACCACGCTCGGGATTGCCAGCCCATGGGGGTCGGGTCGAGGGCGGGGAGTAGGGCTGCCCAGGGTTCAGGGGTGGGGACGGGCGCGAGGTCGTCGGCGAGGATGATGCCGGGGGCGCCGTCGAGGTCTACTTCGACTGTGTCGAGTTCCGCCAAGGCTTTTCGGACTTCACCGAGCGTCCAGCCGGTCCACCATTTCAGGTCGGTGACGGGGGCCGGACCGAAGGTGCGCAACCACTGACGCACCAGTTCGACGCGGGCCTGCGCGGCCGGCAACGGTGAAAACCCATCGGGTAGCCAGGTTTCCACGGGGGCCCAGGTGTACTGGCTGCTGGTCCAGCTGCCGTTCGGGCGGCCGCGCACGATGCGGCCCTCGGCGCCGAGGACGACCAGAACCCAGGTGGTGATGCTGGTCGGTTTGGAATAGGACTTGCCGGGCGCGGTGTCTATCTGGGTGCGCAGCCGTGGCACATCTTTGCTCAGTTGGACGCCGGTCGCCGCGCCGCGAGTCAGCAAGGCCGCGTGGGTCTCGGCTTCCACGTCGGCGAGCCACGTCGAGATGTCACCGTCGACGACGCCGGCCTGTTCGATGTAGCGGCCGTAGGTGCGGCGTTGCTTGTGGGCCAGCGCATCGCAGGTGGATGCCTGCAGTACGGGCAGCAACTCGGTCGGCGCGACGAACATCGTGCGGCGCATGGCGAGCATGCGAATCAGGGCGCGGTCGTCGTACAGCGCCCTCTCGACATCGGCCGGGGTGAGATCGAGGCCACGGGCGCCGACCGAAAGGAACACCGTCGCCGGGTCGGTGGCGTGCAGCACCACCATCGAGCGCGCGATGTCGACCGGGTCGTTCGAGCGGGCCGACGGCGCGAGGCGATGCCTGGTCGCCAGTCTGGCGCGACGCTGCGCGGTATCGATCGAGAGCATGAGCGGATGGTATGCGGGGACACCGACAACCACGCGCATGTGCTGCGCGAGCGGGTCGGCTCGGCCGTGACGGCGAGGGCGTGTCAGCTCGGCGGTGGTGCGGGGGTGAGCCTGTCGAGGAACGCCGCGGCCTCGCGATGTGAGCCGAGCCGAATGAAGGTGAGATTCTGAAATGCCGGGTCGGATTGTGCCGCAAGGTAATTCGCCCGGTTCCTCGCATGGGTCGTCCAAGCCCACATGATCACCGATCGTTGCGGGTCGAGCGAGAACATCTGGCTCCAGCGTTCTCGATTGCCGTTCCACAGCTCGCGCCCGGCCAGTGCGCGGCCCACCGTCCGGCGGCCGATCTGGCGCATGACCAGCGACCGGGGCAGATCGAACCAGGCCACTGTATCGGCCTGTCGCCACACCAGATCGCCGAGTTTGCTTCGATATCCGCCGTCGACCACCCAGGCATCCTCGGTGATCCGCTCGGCGACGGCGGCCCGAAAATCGGGGGCGGGCATCGGCGTCCAGTTCGGTTGATGATGGATCGCGTCCAGCTCGATGTGCGGGATGTCGAGCCGGGCCGAGATCCGTCGGGCCAGCGTGCTCTTGCCCGACCCCGATGTCCCCACCACGACGATTCGTCGCATCCCAGCCACCATGACAGTATCCACCCCGGTTCGGCAGGGATCGAGGGGGTTATTCGGGGCGCCCGGTGTGGACCAGAGCGGTTACGAGGCGGATCCCGTTGTGGGGCAAGGGTGATCGTCACCCGCGCGTAGTGTCCATTTTGTACAGACTGTGCGGTTGTCGATTTCGTCACCGGGCAGGAATCTCGTTGCTATCGTCCGCTCATGAACGCGGCGCCACCTGTTGTCTCTGCGGCTGATCTGGGGGTGGACGACGAAGAGCGGCCCGCGCGGGTGCTCTCCGGATTTCCCGGTCGGCTGGTCGGTGTCGTCGCGCTCGGGCTCGCGCTGTTGTCGGTGTGGCAGGTGTTTCGGCCGTTGGCGCAGGGCAGCCAGTACTACCTGGTCATTTTTCTGGCTGTCGCGCTGCCGCTGGTGTATCTGAGCTATCGGTCGTGGTGGGGTCCCCTCGATCGGGCTGATAGGCCCTCGGTGCTCGACTGGGTGCTGGCCGGAATCACGGTGGTGGTGTGTCTGTATCCGGTGCTGCCGATCCGGATCGGTGACGCGGGCGGGGGATACGACGCCTTCCTCGATCGCCAGGGGATGCTGGCGCCGCTCGATGTGGTGATGGGCGGGCTGCTGCTGGTGCTGGTGCTCGAGGCGTGCAGGCGTACCACCGGGGTGATCTTGCCGATCGTGTGTCTGGTGTTCCTCGGGTACGGGTACTACGGCGGGCTGTTGCCGCAGGATTGGTCGATCGCGCACGCGGGGCTCGATGTCGATCAGATCGTCGACGCGCTCTACAACTCCGGCAGCGGCTTCTACGGCACACCGCTGGACGTGGCCGCCAGCTACATCGTGTTGTTCACGCTCTACGGGGCCGTGCTCGAATTCTCCGGTGCCGCCAGGTTCTTCGTCGATCTGTCGGTGTCGTTGTTCCGTCGCTCGCACAGTGCGGCGGGGCGGACGGCGGTGGCGTCAGGGTTTCTGCTCGGCACGGTCTCGGGGTCGGGGACCGCGACGGCGGTGAGCACCGGCGCGGTGACCTGGCCGATTCTGCGCAAGGCCGGGTACCGGCCCGAGCAGGCGGGCGGGATGCTGGCAGCGGCGGGTGTCGGTGCGATTCTGTCGCCGCCGACGCTGGGCGTCGCGGCGTTCATCGTCGCCGAGTACCTCGACGTGTCGTACGTGACGGTGCTCGGGTGGGCGCTGATCCCGACATTGCTGTACTACCTCGGCATCCTGCTGTCGGTCGAGATCGACGCGCGCCGCATCCACGCGGAAGGCCGCGCGCCCGCGGATCTGGCCGAAGGGCCACTGCCGACGCCGTGGTGGAAGCTGCTGGGGCGCTTCGGTTACCACTTCTCGTCGCTGCTCGTGATCGTCGTGCTCTTGCTGGCCGGCGTGAGCGCCACCCGCGCGGTCGTCTACGCGACGGTGCTCGCCCTGCTGCTCGCGATCCCGGACCGGATGCTGCGGACCACCTCCGACGAGAGTACGAGCCCCGCGGTCGCCGATCTCACGAAAACACCCGCCGGACAGGGGGTTGCGGAAACGGCTGACGATGCGATCGCTGACCGTGGCTCCGCTCCGAAGGCCGGTGGGTTCAGCTGGTCACGGAAGAGCGTGGGGCAGTTCGTGATCGAGGCATTGCGCGCGCTGTCGTATGGCATGCGCTCGGCGCTGCCCGTGGTCGCGGTGTGTGCCGCCGCCGGCGTGATCACCGCGATGACCACCAAGACCGGCCTCGGTGCCCAACTGGCCGCGCTGCTGGTCAAGGCCGGATCGGTCCTGTCCGACGACCCCGCCGTGGTGCTGGCGACCACCGCGGTGCTGGCGGCGATCGCCTTGTCGCTGCTCGGCCTCGCCGTGCCGGTGACGGCGTCGTTCGTCATCGGCTGGGTGATCATCGGGCCCGCGCTGCTCGACCTGCACGTGGCCGCACCCGCCGCCGCCATGTTCGTCTTCTACTTCTCGGTGCTCTCGGAGGTGACGCCGCCGACCGCGCTCGCCGCCGTCGGCGCGGCCGCCGTGACCGGCGCGAAGGCGATGCCGACGATGTGGCACGCCCTGCGTTATGCGCTGCCCGCGTTCCTGGTGCCGCTGATGTTCGTGCTCACCGACTCCGGACAGCATCTGCTCGGACTCGGCGCGGTGCTCGACGTGCTCTGGGTCAGCGCGGCCGCCTGCGTGGGTGTCGCGGCGCTGGCCGCGGCGACGGGCGGATGGTTGTTCGGCATCGGGGCGATCGGCCCGATCGCGCGCGCGATCGCCGCCGCGGCGGGGCTGACCCTGCTGTACCCGAATCCGGTCGCCACCGGGATCGGGCTCGGACTGCTGGTCCTCGCCGCGGTGGCGGGCCTGGTCGAACGGGCGAACAGAACATCCACGGACACACCGTGATCCGCGGGAACAGGCAGGCGGCCTCGCCGTCGACGAAAGGGGACCTCATGGTCAGAACAGTTGTCGCCGTGGTCGCGGCCGCCGCGCTACTCACCGGCTGCGGTGGACGTCAGGACACCCCGACGGCCGACACGGGCGGTGAGGTGAGCTGTGCGGTGAAGCAGGACACCAGGATCGGCATCGCCACCGGCAACGCGACCGGGGTGTACTTCGCGCTGGGCAACGCCTACGCCGAGCAGGTCTCCGCCGCCACCGGCGGCACCGTGAAGGCGACCGCGGCCGAGACCGGCGCCTCGGTGCAGAACATCCAGCAGGTCGTCGGCGGCACCTATCAGGTCGGCTTCTCGCTCGCCGACTCCGCGGCCGACGCGGTCGCGGGCAAGGGCAGCTTCACCAGCGCGCAGCCGATTCGCGCACTGGCCCGGCTCTACGACAACTACACCCAGGTCATCGTGCGCACCGACGCGGGCATCAACTCCCTCGCCGACCTGCGCGGCAAACGGGTCTCCACCGGCTCGCCGAAATCGGGCACCGAGGTGATCGCCCAGCGCGTGCTGCAAGCCGCGGGGCTCAACCCGGACAGCGATGTCTCCGCCCAGCGCCTCGACCTGACCAAGACCGTCGACGGGCTCAAGGACGGGTCCATCGACGCCATGTTCTGGTCCGGTGGCCTGCCGACGCCGGGCATCACCGACCTGTTCACCACCGCCAAGGACAAGGTCCGCTTCCTCGACATCACCGGGGTGCTGCCGAAACTGAAGGAGATCAACCCGGTCTACGAGACGGGCTCGATCCCGGCCGCCACCTACGGCCTGTCCGCCGACACGCCGACCATCGTGGTGCCCAACCTGCTGGTGGTGCGCGACGACCTCGACGCGAACCTGGCCTGCGTGCTCACGACAACGTTGCTGGATCGCAAACCCCAACTGGAACAGGCGAATTCGGCCGCCAAGGGGATCAACGCCGACACCGCGAGCAAGACGGCGCCGGTGCAGTTGCATCGCGGGTCGGAGGTCGCGCTGCGCTGAGGTCACCTCGGACGGACCCGCACCGATACTCGGATTCCGGCGGTCCTCGCGACCCCTGCAACTGTAGAGGTCGCGAGGACCGTGTCATGTGAGGGTGGGAGCGCGTGAGGATGTGCTGGACCCCCGCCGACCGGTAGCGGACAATCGCGGCATGAAGCGGGTCGGAGTCGTCGTGGCGGTGTGCGCGTTGCTGTGCGCGATGGCGGCCTCGGTCGGCCCCGCCTCGCGCGCTCAATCGCCGTGCACCATGGGCGTAGATCTGCGACAGGTCGCGATCACGGTGGACGGCGAGCGTGCGACCGGGCGCGTGTACGAGCCGTATCGCTGTGTCCCCGGCGATATCCCGATCACGAAATTGGTGGTCGCGGTCCACGGTCACGGCGGGTCCTCGGCCGATTTCGCGCCGTATATGTCCGCGCTCGCCCGGACGGGCGGGTCGCCGATTCTGCTCATGGATCTGCGCAGCGCCGACGGCCCGTGGCGCACCGGTGACTGGAATCTGTGGGCGGGCTGGCACGACCTGGTGGCGGCGACGCAGTGGTATCGCGGCGAGCATCCCGATATCGCGTCCACCGTCCTGTGGGGATGGAGTCAGGGCGGCATCACCAGCGGGCTCGCGGTGGCACACGGTCCGCCCGGACTGTTCGACTACTGGGTCGACAACTACGGCCCCGCCGACGATTTCACCATGTGGGCGGCCAGCGGGTCGGTGAACCCGGCCCTGCCGCGACAGATCGAACGTGACGCGGGCGGCTGCACACCGATGATCTGCCCGCTCGCCTACATCGAGCGCTCGCCCGCGCTGCTCGCCGACCGGATGAGCATGCGCAGGGCCTTCCTGATCCACGGCACCGCCGATGCCATCGTCCCCTTCGCCACCAGCGTGGAACTGCGCGCGGCGCTGACCGCGGCGGGCAAACCGTTCTCCTTCTACACCGTGGTCAGCGGGCGCGATCTGACCGGCGCGATCGTCCCCGGTGACCACGATGTGGGGCCCGCGCTGTTCGAGGGCGGGTGTGTGGTGTTGCGGCTGCTCGCGGGGACCGAGCCGCTCGCGCCGCAGGTCAGCGACTATGTCGTCGATGTCGGGCGCGACCTGGTCACCGCGCCCCCGGCGCCCGCGGGCGCGAAGTGCGCGGCCTGAGGCGCCGGGGAACAACGTTCGCTGAGCCACGGTTGTGCGAAAGACACCGACCGGAACGAGGATGCGATGACCGACCCAGTGCCCGACGATCACGGCTGGCGCGGCGCCGAGCTCGACCTGGACGCCTACCTGGCCCGAATCGGCTATACCGGGCCGCGCACCGCGTCGGTCGACACCCTGCGCGCACTCGTGCGCGCCCACACGACCTCGATCCCCTTCGAGAATCTCGAGATCATCCTCGGACGTGGCATCCCGCTCGACCTCGACTCGCTGCAGAGCAAGCTGATCCGTCAGCGTCGCGGTGGTTACTGCTACGAGAACGTCGGGGTGTTCGCCGCCGCGCTCGAACGGTTCGGTTTCGAGGTCAGCGGACTCAGCGGGCGGGTCACCTACGGCGTGGCCGATACCGGCGTACTGCGGCCGGCGACCCATGCCCTGCTGCGCGTGCGCACCCCTGACGACGATCGCGTCTGGATCTGCGATGTCGGATTCGGTTTCGGACCGCTGGAACCGTTCGAACTGATCGACAGCGGCGGCGAATTCTCGCTCGGCGACTGGCGCTACCGGCTGGAACACCGGGCCGGTGACCTGTGGGTGCTGTACCAGTTCAGCCGCGACGGCTGGATTGACCGCTACACCTTCACCGAGAACCCGCAGTTCCGCATCGACTACGCGGTCGGCAACCACTTCGTGTCGACCTCGCCACGCTCACCGTTCACCACCCGCCCCTTCCTCCAGCGATTCCTGCCCGAGGTCCACCATGTGCTCGACGACCTGACGCTGAGTTCGGAATACCCCGACGGCACCGCCACTTCGCGTGACCTCGATCCCAGCGAGCTGACCAAGGTACTGGCCGAAGTGTTCGACATCGACCTCGACGAAGCCGACGCGGCCACGCTGGCGACCACACCCTGGCGAACGGGATAGCACCCGCTCCGCGCGGCACGGCGGTTTGCTTCCTGGGTGTCCCTACGGCAAATTGATGGTTACTTGCCGGGAAACAAATCTGTTGTGGGGGCCGATTCTGTGGGGTCGTTGGTGCCGAATATCCGGACCGCATCGCCGCTCGTGCCGGGTGCGGCGGATCGCGGCACCGTCGAACGGCGCCAGGATCTGGACGGGCTGCGCGGGGTAGCGATCGCGCTCGTGGTGGCGTTCCACGTGTGGGCGGGCCGCGTATCCGGCGGAGTCGACGTCTTCCTCGTGCTGTCGGGGTTCTTCTTCACCGGCGCTGTGGTGCGCGGGGTGGAGCGCAGCGGCGCGGTGTCGGCCAAGGAGACGGCGCGACGGACCGTGCGCAGGCTGATGCCGTCGTTGGTCGTGGTGTTAGGGGCGATTCTGCTCGCCACGGTGGTGATGCGGCCGTATACCCAGCTGGGCGAGGCCGCCGCGCAGACGTTGGCCTCGATGTTCTACGGCCAGAACTGGTATCTGGCCACGGCCGAGCTCGACTATCTCTCACCCGATCCCTCGGTGAGCCCGTTGCAGCACCTGTGGTCGATGTCGGTGCAGGGGCAGTTCTACCTGGTGATCCTCGCGCTGCTGGCGGGGTGGGCCTGGTTGCGCAGACGAGGCTCGGCCGGGCGGATCGCACTGGTGGTCGTGCTGGGCGGGCTGGCGTCGCTGTCGTTCTGGTACGCCGTTTCGGGGACCGGGCAGCACCAAGCGTGGACCTACTACGACAGCGTCGCGCGCGGCTGGGAGCTGCTGGCCGGTGCGATGCTGGCCGTCGCGGCACCCTGGTTGCGGTTACCGAATCGGTTGCGTGGGCTCGCGGCCGCGCTCGGGCTGGCGATGGTGCTGTCGTGCGGACCGCTGTTCGACGGCGCGAATCAGTTCCCCGGCGTCGCGGCGCTGTGGCCGGTGGCGGCCGCCTGCCTGGTGATCGCCTCGGGGTTCGCGGCGGCAACACAGGCGTGGCCGAACCGGCTGCTGGCCGGACGTGTGTGTACCGAACTCGGCGCGCTGGCCTACCCGCTGTATCTGTGGCACTGGCCGATCCTGATCTTCTACCTGGGCGAGACCGGGCGCGCGAATGCCGGGCTCGTCGACGGGCTGGTGGTGATCGGCGCCTCGCTGGTGCTGGCCTACGCGACCACTCGGCTGATCGAGACGCCGCTGCGGATGCCGCCTCGGGGTGAGCGGGCGGAAACTCGCAAGGCGGCCGGCGCCCTGGTCACCGCTACGGCGGTGGCGGTCCTGATCGCCTCGGTGGGATGGCAGGTGGTGCTGGTGGCCAACCCGGCGGTGCCGCCGCAGGCACTGGACACCCACCGCTATCCGGGCGCCGCCGCCCTGTACACCGGCGCCGAGTACTCCCCGGAACCCATGCGCCCCACGGTCTTCGAAGGCCAGGCCGACACCCCGGCACCGACCACCGACGGTTGTATCACGCCCAATCGTGAAGTCCGCGTCTGTACCTACGGCGACCCCACCGCCACCCGCTCGATCGCACTGGTCGGCGGCTCGCACTCCGAACACTGGTTGCCCGCGCTGGAACCGCTCGCCGTGGAACACGGGTTCCGGGTGGTGTCCTATCTCAAGGAAGGATGCCCGGTGGTCCTCGCCGATCAGCCGTCTTACGCCGAGTGGCCGTTCCCGGAGTGCCACGAATGGTCGGTGGAGGTGCTCGACCGGCTGTCGGCCGAACCGCCGGACTGGGTGCTGACCCTGTCCACCCGCTACCGCATGAACGGTGTGGGTGATGAGGTGCCCGCCGAATACCTCGAGGTGTGGACGGCGATGCAGGACCGGGGCTTCAACGTGCTCGCGCTGCGTGACACCCCACGACTGCGCCGCGACGGCGTTCTCTACCGAGCCACCGATTGCCTGGCCCACCGCGGTGACCCCGACAGCTGCGGGCTCGATCGCGGCGAGGTCCTCGACCCGCACGATCCCGCCGAGGTGCCGGCGGCCGGCTACCCGAATATCCATCCGCTCGACCTGTCCGATGCCGTCTGCCGACCGCAGCGCTGCCGGGTGGTCGAGGGCAATGTGCTCATCTATCGCGACGAGCACCACCTGACCGCCAGTTATGCTCGCTCGCTGGCTCCCGAACTCGGCCGCCAGATCGGGGCGATCACCGGGTGGTGGTAGCCGATGGGCTCGTCACAGCAGAAACGACAACCCCACCGGCACCACGGAGCGAGCTAGTCTCGGACCCGTGCGCACTCCACGGAAGGCATCGGTCCTACTCGTCGCGCTCGCTGCGCTGCCCCTGGCCTGCTCGTCGGGACCCGACCAACCACAGACCGTCGCCGAGTCCTTCGCCGCCGCGCTGACCAGCGGAGACGCCGCCGCCGCTGCCGAACTCACCGACGCGCCCGAGGCGGCCCGCCCGGTCCTGACGGCGCTGTTCGACAACCTCGGCAAGAACGACACGGTCCGGGTGTCGTCCACCGACGACACGTCGTTCACGCTGGAATCCACCTGGAGATTCGGCCCCGACGGCCGCAACGCGTGGACCTACTCGAGTGCCGGAACCACCACCGGCGACGACGGGTGGAAGATCGCCTGGCAGCCGACCACGGTCGCGCCCGGCCTCGACCTGGGTCCGCTCAGCTACAGCCCGGTCGCCGCGACCGGCCAGAGTGCTCGACGCCTCCGGTGGTGACCTGATGACCCAGCAGGTGGTCACGCTGGTGAACGTCGCACCTGATGCCGACCTGCCCGCCGTCGCCGCGCTGTTAGCGCCCCAGGGCGTCAGCGAGGCCACCTTACGGACGGATCTGGCTGCGGCACAGGGCAAACCGATCACCGCCGTCGCCCTGCGCGATGCCGACATCGCGCCCGTGCAGCAGGCGCTGACCGGCGTGCGCGGCGTGACGCTCGCGCCACAGACCCGGCTGCTCACCGTCGACAAGACGCTGGCCGGACCCACCATCGGGGGACTCGCCGAGGTCTGGCAGGACCAAGCCGACACCGCCGCGGGCTGGGCGATCCGCGCGCAGACCGCCGAGGGCACCCAGCGCATCGCCGGACCCGACGCGAAGCCGACTCCCGACATCGCCAGCACCCTCGACATCGACCTCCAGCACGCGGCGGAGGACGCACTGACCCCGATCGCCACCCCGTCCGCCATCGTCGCGCTGCGACCCTCGACCGGCGAGGTGCTGGCCGTCGCCCAGAACGCGCCCGCCGACGCCCAGGGCCCGATCGCGCTGACCGGGCTCTACCCGCCGGGCTCCACGTTCAAGACCGTCACGGTCTCGGCGGCCCTGCAAGCGGGCGGCGTCACCCCGGACACTGTGCTGCCCTGCCCGGGCCGGGCCACCATCGAGGGCCGCACGATTCCCAACGACAACGGCTTCGACCTGGGTATGGTGCCCCTGCACACCGCGTTCGCGCGTTCGTGCAACACCACGATGGCCGAGTTGGGAGTGAAATTGCCCGCCGACGGATTGACCGCGGCCGCCCAGCAGCTCGGCCTCGGGGTGGATTATGTGACACCCGCCTTGACGACTGTCACAGGGAAAGTTCCACCCGCCGAAAATCCGGCGCAACGGGTCGAATCGAGCATCGGACAGGGCACGGTGACCGCCTCGCCGTTCGGGATGGCGCTCGTCGCGGCCTCCCTCGCGCACGGTTCCGCGCCCGCGCCGAGCCTCATCCGCGGCCGTCCCGGCACCCCGGATCGGACGTCGCCGCCGGTGCCCGCGACGGTGACGTCGCAGCTAGAGACCATGATGGGGGAGACGGTGAGTGCGGGCACAGCCACCGCGCTGCGCGACATCCCCGGTCTGCTCGGCAAGACCGGTACCGCGGAGTATCTCGACGACACTCATGCCCACGGCTGGTTCGTCGGCATCGAGGGTGATCTGGCGTTCGCGGTGTTCGTCGCGGACGCCGGAAGCTCCGGACCGGCGGTCGAGGCAGCGGGACGGATGCTACGTGTGACACCATGAGTCGTCTTTCCCCCCCGCAGGCGAGCAATCCCCCCGCTGCCGCACGCGGTCACCACTGCGCCAGCTACACTCGGCGGCGGACCATACCCATGGTCAATACGCGGGATGTCACAATTTCGAGAAGGTTCGGAGTAGGCGCCATCGATACCGGTCAGAAGATCGCGGAGCATTACCGCCTGGTCGAGCGTATTGGTAGCGGCGGCACAGGCGTTGTATGGCGTGCTGTCGACGAACGCCTCCAACGCTCCGTGGCAGTGAAGCAGATCCATATCAAACCCAGCTTGCCCGAGGGCGAGCGGGATGTGTTGCGCCAGCGCGCGATTCGGGAAGCTCGCAACGCTGCGCGCTTCCAGCATCCCAATGCCATCGTGGTATTCGACATCACCGAGCACAACGGTGATCCGTGCCTGGTGATGGAGTACCTCAAGTCGGTCAGCCTCGCAGGGGAACTGGGCCAGAAGGGCCCGCTGCCACTGCTCGAGGTCGCCCGCATCGGTGAGATGGTCGCTTCTTCGCTGATCGCCGCGCACCAGGCCGGTTTGGTGCACCGCGACGTGAAACCGGGCAATATCCTGCTCGGCGACCACGGTGAGGTGAAGATCACCGACTTCGGCATCTCCCGTGCGGCCGGCGACGTGACGCTCACCGAGACCGGGCTGATCTGCGGAACTGCCGCTTATCTGGCCCCCGAAGTGGCGCGCGGCTCCGATCCCACGCCCGCCGCCGACGTATTCGCCCTCGGCGCAACGCTTTTCCACGCGCTGGAAGGCGAACCGCCCTACGGCGCCAACGCCAACCCCCTCGCGGTGCTCTACGCCGCCGCCAACGGTCAGGTGCGCGAGCCCCACAACGCGGGCCCCGCCACCGACTTCCTGCTCGATCTGCTCAGCCCGGATCCGCTCGACCGTCCGACGATGACCGAAGCCCGCGACGCGCTGGCCTCCTTCGCCGAGGACGACGCGGTCCCCGCCGGATTCGTGCCTGCCAGTGAGGCTTTCAATCGCCGTAACTCCGCGGCGACCACCCAGGTGATCCGGCAGTCCGGTCGCCGGGCCTCCCATGCCGGCGCGTCCACAGCCACGACCCGTCAGATCCGCTCGAACCCGCGTCCGCAGGTCCGGCAGGACACCGCGGCGCACCCGCAGACCCAGGCCCATCCCATGCCCGCCCCCCCGCGCAAGCAGGCGGGCAAGGGGCGTGCGGTGCTGATCGGATCCGGTGTCGGCGCGCTCATCGCGGCGATCGCCGTCGCCGTCAGCGCGCTGAGCAGCTCCGATTCCGATTCACCGCGCCCGCAGGCGAGTCCGCCGACTTCGGTGCAGGCCTCGGCGGCTCCCAAGCCGAGCGCGGCGGTTCCGCCGCTCGGGCAGGCCAGCAATGTCGGCACCGTCGACATCGGTTCGGCCGGTCTGCTGGTCGAGAACTTCTTCAGCAATCCGGGTGGTTCGTGGTCGCTGCTCACCCCCGCCGCGCAGGACGTGTACGGCAGTGAGTCCGCGTTCCGCGAATACTGGAACGACCGCACCGTCGAGAACTTCGCCAGCATCACCGCGGTCAGTGGCAACAATGCCGACGGCTCCACGAATATGCGCCTGGCCAGCATTACCATCAACGGCTCGACGAAGGCCATGGTCATGCGCGTGGTGAGCTCGGGCGGCAGTCTGCGGATCGACGGGGACACCCGCTAGCTGGTACGTGCGACGGATCCGAGGGACGGGTCCGTCGCCTCGGCGGGATGTGGGTGGAAAACCGATGGCGGGCGACCATTAGGCTGGTACCTGACCTGAGCCCCACCACAGAACAGGACCGTACCCCGATATGACTCCCCGCATCGAGCTCGCCCGCGTCGATCTGCGCGGTCGTACTCCTTCCGCTGCCGAGCTGCGCACCGCGCTGCCGCGCGGAGGGGTCGACGTGGACTCGGTGCTGCATCATGTGCGGCCGGTCGTCGAGGACATCCGCGATCGGGGCGCCGCGGCGGCGCTGGACTACAGCGAGAAGTTCGACGGCGTGCGGCCCGCCGTGGTGCGGGTTCCGGTCGGCGAACTGACCAAGGCGCTGGCCGAGCTGGACCCGGCTGTGCGCGCCGCACTCGAGGTGGCGATCGAGCGGACCAGGAAGGTCCACGCTGATCAGCGGCGTACCGACACGGTGACCGAGGTCGTGCCCGGCGGCACCGTCACCGAGAAGTGGCTGCCGGTGGAGCGGGTCGGGCTGTATGTGCCCGGCGGCAACGCGGTGTATCCGTCCTCGGTCGTGATGAACGTGGTGCCCGCGCAGGCCGCCGGCGTCGAGTCGCTGGTGGTGGCCTCGCCGCCGCAGGCGCAGTTCGGCGGGCTGCCGCACCCGACGATCATGGCGGCCGCCGCGCTGCTCGGCGTCGACGAGGTGTGGGCGGTCGGTGGTGCGCAGGCGGTGGCGTTGCTGTCCTACGGCGGTATCGATACCGACGGTGGGGCGCTCGAGCCCGTCGATCTCATCACCGGCCCCGGCAATATCTATGTCACCGCGGCCAAGCGGCTGTGCCGCGGGCTGGTCGGCATCGATGCCGAGGCGGGCCCGACCGAGATCGCGGTGCTGGCCGATGCCACGGCCGATCCGGTACATGTGGCCGCTGATCTGATCAGCCAGGCCGAGCACGATGTGCTCGCGGCGAGTGTGCTCGTCACCGATTCCGTCGCGCTGGCCGACGCGGTCGACGCCGCGCTCAATGCTCAACTCGCCGTGGTCAAGCACCACGATCGCGTGTGGGAGGCGTTGAGCGGCAAGCAGTCCGGGATCGTGCTCGTCGACGACATCGCGCAGGGCCTTCGGGTGGTCGACGCCTATGCCGCCGAGCACCTCGAGATCCAGACCGTCGACGCCGCCGCGGTCGCCGCGCGGGTGCGCAGCGCGGGCGCGATCTTCGTCGGTCCGTGGGCGCCCGTCAGCCTGGGTGACTACTGCGCGGGCTCCAATCACGTGCTGCCGACCGCGGGCTGCGCGCGCCACTCCTCCGGGCTGAGCGTGCAGACGTTCCTGCGCGGCATCCACATCGTGGAGTACACCGAGGCGGCGTTGAAGGATGTCGCCGGACATGTTGTCGCCTTGGCCGACGCGGAGGATCTGCCCGCGCACGGCCAGGCTGTGCAGGCGCGTTTCGAGGCGCTGTCGTGAGCACTCCCACCGTGCCCGGCGCCTCGGCGACCCTGGACCAGCTGCCGCTGCGCGACAACCTGCGGGGCAAATCGCCTTATGGCGCACCGCAATTGACGGTGCCCGTCCAGCTCAATACCAATGAGAACCCCCACCCGCCGAGCAAGGCGCTGATCGACGACGTCGCCGAATCGGTGCGGGCCGCCGCCGCGGACCTGCACCGGTACCCCGATCGCGACGCCGTCGCACTGCGTCACGACCTGGCCGAGTACCTGACCCGCCAGACCGGCGTCGCTGTCGACACCGCGAACGTGTGGGCGGCCAACGGCTCCAACGAGATTCTGCAGCAGCTGCTGCAGGCCTTCGGCGGGCCCGGTCGCAGCGCACTGGGTTTCGTGCCGTCGTACTCGATGCACCCGATCATCTCGGAGGGCATCGACACCGAGTGGGTCGAGGCCAAGCGCAGCGGTGACTTCTCGCTCGACATCGACTACGCGGTGGCCCAGATCGCCGAACGCCGCCCCGATGTGGTGTTCGTGACGAGTCCGAACAACCCGACCGGGCACAGCATTCCGATCGACGAGCTCGAGCGGATTCTCGATGTCGCGCCCGGCATCGTCGTCGTGGACGAGGCCTACGGCGAGTTCTCGGCGGCTCCGAGCGCGATCACGTTGATCGACCGGTTCCCGACCAAGCTGGTGGTCACCCGGACCATGAGCAAGGCGTTCGCCTTCGCGGGTGGGCGCCTGGGTTACCTGGCCGCCTCGCCCGCGGTGATCGACGCGATTCTGCTGGTGCGGTTGCCGTATCACCTGTCGGTCGTCACCCAGGCCGCGGCGCGCGCCGCCCTGCGCCATGCCGACGAAACCCTCGGCAGCGTCGCGGAACTGGCCGCTCAGCGCGACCGGGTCGCCGCCGCGCTGGCGGCGCTCGACTTCGAGGTGATCCCCAGCGACGCCAATTTCGTGCTGTTCGGCCGGTTCACCGATGCGGGCGCGGCGTGGCAGCACTACCTGGACGCGGGCGTGCTGATCCGCGACGTCGGTATCCCCGGTTACCTGCGCGCCACCATCGGCCTGGCCGCCGAGAACGACGAATTCCTGCGCGTGAGCCGCGATATCGCGGGCACCGACCTTACTCACTGAATCCACCTGTGGAGGAACACATCATGAGCAGAACAGCGCGGGTGGAACGCGTCACCAAAGAGTCCTCGATTCTGGTGGAGCTGAACCTCGACGGCACCGGGCAGACCGAGATCTCCACCGGGGTGCCGTTCTACGACCACATGCTGACCGCACTGGGCGCGCACGCCGGGTTCGACCTGGTCGTGCGGGCCGAGGGCGACATCGAGATCGAAGCCCACCACACGGTCGAGGACACCGCGATCGTGCTGGGTCAGGCGCTCGGCCAGGCACTGGGCGACAAGAAGGGCATCCGCCGCTTCGGCGACGCGTTCATCCCGATGGACGAGACCCTCGCGCACGCCGCCGTCGACGTGTCCGGTCGCCCCTACTGCGTGTTCACCGGCGAGCCGGAGCACCTGGTGCACACCATCATTCCCAGTGCGGGCCCCGGCGCCTCATACTCGACCGTGCTCAACAAGCACGTCTTCGAGTCGATCGCGCAGAACGCCCGGATCGCCCTGCACGTGCGGGTGCTCTACGGCCGCGACCAGCACCACATCACCGAGGCCGAGTTCAAGGCTGTGGCGCGGGCTCTGCGCGCCGCCGTCGAGATCGACCCGCGGGTCAGCGGTGTGCCGTCCACGAAGGGTGTGCTGTGAGATCGGTTGTTCTGCTCGACTACGGTTCCGGCAACCTGCACTCCGCCGAACGCGCGCTGGTGAGGGCGGGAGCGCAGGTTGAGGTCACCGCCGATCCGCAGGCCGCGTTGGCGGCCGACGGACTCGTCGTTCCCGGCGTCGGCGCGTACGCGGCCTGCATGGCCGGGCTGCTCGCGGTGCGCGGTGACCGGATCATCGGCCAGCGCCTGGCCGGTGGGCGTCCGGTGCTCGGCATCTGCGTCGGCATGCAGGTCATGTTCGACCGCGGCGTCGAGTTCGGCGTCGAGACCGAAGGCTGCGGCGAATGGCCCGGCACGGTCGCGGGCCTCGACGCCCCCGTCCTGCCGCACATGGGCTGGAACACGGTGAAGGCCCCCGCCGACAGCACCCTGTTCGCCGGCATGGACGCCGACACCCGCTTCTACTTCGTCCACTCCTACGCGGCCCAACAGTGGGAACTGCCCGACAACGAGCACATCGCCGCCCCGAAGCTCACCTGGGCCGAGCACGGTGTGCCGTTCCTGGCCGCGGTGGAGAACGGGCCGCTGTCGGCTACGCAGTTCCACCCGGAGAAGTCCGGCGACGCGGGTGCTCAGCTGCTGCGCAACTGGATCGGATCGCTGTAGCTCGAGCGAGGGCATCGAGCCATTGTCGGGTCAGGGATTGTCGACGTCGGCGCGGTCGGCGGCCTCGGTGCCGGCGGTCCAGCCCTCGGCGCTGCGGATGGTGATGCCGCGGGTGCGGACGGTGGGGAAGTAGGCGTCGAAGGCTTTGTCCACTCGTTGCTGGTGGGTAGCCAAAACCGGGAGTAGGCGGGTGGGGTCGGGGGAGTCGGCGATGGTCGCCTCGGCGGCCTCGGCGAGGCGTTCGCCGATGCGGGTGGCGTAGGCGGTGAGGAAGGCCTTGCGGTAATGGCGGGAGCGGGATTCCTCGGTGGCGGCGTTGTCGATCATGGTGCGGGTGGCTTGGACGAGCAGGGACGTCGACAGGATTTCCACGGCGTCGAGGTCGGGGTCGTCGCCGACGATCGTGACGAAACCCCAGTCGGCGACGAAGATCGCGCGGGAGCGGTTGGCTCGGGTGACCATGTCGATGAGCAGGGCTTTGGCGTCGGTGTAGGGGGTTTCGAGCCAGAGACGGCGGGCGGCGGGGAGGTCGGGGTCGGTGCGCTGGGAATCGATCAGGGCGCGGTCGATCGCGTACTTGGTCATGAGTTCCTGCGCCTTGGCGGACAGGGTTTCGGCTTCCTCGGCGAAGGACGTCGACTCGGCTTTGGCGAGGAGGCCGCGAACCCGGCCGAGGGTTTTCTCGTCGACGTGGTGGTGGGCGACGGTCTGCGTCCGGGTGCCGGGGAGGGGAACGATCTGCTCGAGTTTCGGAAGTTGGATGAGCAGGGCCAGGGCGGTGAGGGCTGATTCGAGGGCCTCGTCGGCGGTGAGCAGTGCGCGATCGGCCCACTGTTCGAGGTGGGGGCGCTCGGCTGTCCACCACACCGTGGCGCCCAGTTCGTCCAGTTGGGCCTGCCAGATCTCGTCGACCGACTCGGCCCCGAAGCCGACCCGGTGGCCGGCCAGCAGGTCGGTCAGATAGCCGACCGCGAACTCGTCGACCCGTCTGCGCGCGGCCTCGTGAACATCCATCGGCAACCAGCCGAACTCGAAGGCGCGGGCGATGATTCGTCGCGCGGCGAGCTGGACCCCGGCGGCCGACACCGCGCCCGATACCTGTTCTACGAAACTCTTGATCGCGCTCTTGTCGCCCTGTGCGGCCAGGAAGGCGACGGTCGCGATCGCATCGGCCACCTGCGACGGATCGCCCGACACCGCGGCATCGATCGGAAGTCCGGGAGCGGCTGTCGGCTTGCGACCGGTCCGGCGCCGACGATTCTGCTTGGCCAAGGTTCGCCGATCCTGTTCGTGGAGGTGGAGGAGAAGTTCGCGGCGTTCATTGTCGCGCATCGCGGCACGGTCGTGCGGTCGGCTTCACCGCGTCGGTCCAGGTCAGCGGAGCTGGACGGATCACGGTCGGTCATCATCGCTCGCCCAGGAGAATCCGACCGTGGAAGGATTCGCCGAGGCGGTCGGCCCGATTAGGGTGGCGGTATGAGTTATCGGGGGATGTTGGTCGACGAACGGGCCGAACTGGTCGAACTGCTGCGGGGGTTGAGCGAGCGGGAATGGGAGACGCCGTCGCTGTGCGCGGGGTGGCGGGTTCGCGATGTCGTGGGGCATCTGATGCAGGACACGCTGAGTCCGCTGAGCTACGCGGGGGTGGTGCTGAAGAGTCGCGGCTCGGTGAAGCGCACCAATAATGCTCTCGCGCAATCGTTCTCGGGCATCTCCACCGAGCAGTTGGTGGACAAACTCGACAAGGAGTCGGGTCGGCTGTCGAAGTATTCGCCCCGGCTCATGCTCTCCGACCTCGTGGTCCACCACCAGGACATCCGGCGCCCGCTGGGTCGTCCCCGCACGATCCCCGCCGACCGCCTCATCGCGGTGCTGTCCTACCCCGACCCCTTCGCCTTCCCCGGCAGATTCACCAAGAATCTGCGTTTCGTCGCCACCGACGTGTCGTGGTCCTCGGGCGAGGGCCCGGAAGTGCGCGGCCCGGGCGAGGCCATCGCCCTGGCCGTCGTCGGCCGTACCGTCGCCCTCGACGACCTCACCGGCGACGGACTCCCCGAACTCCGCCGCCGCCTCGGCTGACTACTTCAGCAGCGGGGAATCGAGTTCGTGCAAGAGCCAGCGGCCCCAGACATTGGTCAGCTTGACGTTGATGACCATGTTCAGGCGCTGGGGTTCGGGAGTGTTCGCGTTGGAACGGATCTGTGTCATCGTCACCAGAACGTCCGCGTTGAGAAAATCGCCGCTCACCGCACCGCAGGTGATGTTTTCGGCGGTGGAGCGAACCTCCGCTTGACGCATGGCTGCTGCCAGCGCGCCCCTGGACTCGGTGAACTCGGCATGGAATGCGCCCGTGCTCCGGGCGAGGACACGCTCGAAGTAGCCGTCGAGGTCGTGTGCGTGGTCGTAGGTCGACACTTCACGGCCGAAATCGCAGCCCGCGAGCCGCGCCGCGTCCGGGGCGTCCGCTGCCGCATTCGGCGCTACGATCACCGCCGCCATCGCGATCGAACCCAGCAAGCTACCCAGTACACCTGTACGGAACACAATTTTCCTTTGATCGGTCCAGCCGACGCGGATCCGCGCGTCGCAGCGAACTGTATTCAGAACCACCGACATCAGATGTAATCAACGCCCGCTCAACAGGATTCGGCGCAAGCGCGGCGGCGTGGCGAATACCGGCCGGGTCGAACGTCGCAGCGTGATCGCGGTATCCGTCCGCGACAGCTTGTCGGGATCGCGCACGGAGTCCGGGATCGCGCACGGAGTAGCAGCCCGGTGATGAGACGGTCCTCGACGCGTACCGCGAAGACTGCGTCGATGACGCCGTCGAATCGAAGGATCAGGGCCGGGTGGCTGTTGAGCTGGGTCGGGTTCGACAGGCATCTCGTCGCCGATCGTCGCCGCGGCCGACCGAGCGCGCACGGCGGGGTTCGCGTGACACGGGCCTCACCGCCGCGGACCGTTGCGGGAACGCGGACACAGACCTACTAGTCTGAATGGGTGAGTCTTGTGCTGTTGCCCGCTGTCGATGTCGCCAATGGTGAGGCCGTGCGCCTTGTGCAAGGGGAGGCCGGTAGCGAAACGAGCTATGGGTCGCCTCGGGACGCGGCGTTGGCGTGGCAGCAAGCGGGCGCGGAGTGGGTGCATCTGGTCGATCTGGACGCGGCCTTCGGTAAGGGAAGCAATCGCGAACTGATCGCCCAGGTCGTCGGCGAGCTCGATGTGAAGGTCGAACTGTCCGGTGGTATCCGTGACGACGACTCGCTGAAGGCGGCGCTGGCGACCGGGTGCGCGCGGGTGAACATCGGCACCGCGGCGATCGAGAACCCGCAGTGGTGTGCCCGGGTGCTCGGCGAGTACGGCGACCGGATCGCGGTCGGGCTCGACGTCAAGCAGATCGACGGGCAGTGGCGCCTGCGCGGTCGCGGCTGGGTGACCGACGGCGGCGACCTGTGGGAGGTGCTCGAACGCCTCGAACGCGACGGGTGCGCGCGCTATGTCGTCACCGACGTCTCCAAGGACGGCACCCTGACCGGGCCGAACCTGGAACTGCTGAGCGAGGTCGCCAACGCCGCCGAGGCGCCGGTGGTCGCCTCCGGCGGTATCTCGGTGCTCGACGACCTCGTCGCCATCGCGGGCCTGGCCGACGACGGTGTGGAGGGCGCGATCATCGGCAAGGCGTTGTACGCGGGCCGGTTCACGCTGCCGCAAGCGCTGGCCGCGGTGCGCTGACCCCACTGATGACCGCCACGCCGAGCACTGCCGAACTGACCGACCTGCTGACCGTCGCCACCCAGATCCTGGACGGCGTGGTGCCGCGTTTCGTCGAGGGCCTCGGCGCGCCGAGCGCGGTGACCAAGGGCCGCAACGACTTCGCCACCGAACTGGATCTCGAGCTGGAACGCACCATCTCCGCCGAGCTCCAGCAACGCACCGGGATCGCGGTGCACGGCGAGGAATTCGGTGGGCCCGCGCTCACCTCGGGCACGGCTTGGGTGCTCGATCCGATCGACGGCACCTTCAACTACTCCTCCGGCCACCCCATGTCGGGCACGCTGCTGGCACTGGTGCACGAGGGCGAGCCGGTGATCGGCCTGACCTGGCTGCCCATGCTCGGCCGTCGCTACGCCGCGGTGACCGGTGGACCGGTATACCTCGACGGTGTGGCGTTGCCGCCACTGGCGCCGGGCAAACTCGCCGACTCCATGATCGGGTTCGGCGCCTTCAACCTCGACTCGGCGGGCCGCATCCCCGGCCAGTTCCGATTCGACCTGCTCGGTGCGCTGAGCCGGTTGTCCTCGCGGGTGCGGATGCACGGCGCGACCGGCATCGACCTGGCGTTCACCGCGTCCGGGGTGCTCGGCGGCGCGGTCGTGTTCGGGCACCATCCGTGGGACAACGCGGCCGGGGTCGCGCTGGTGCGCGCCGCGGGCGGCGTGGTCACCGACCTCGCCGGCGCGCCGTGGACCATCACCTCCGGTTCGGTGCTGGCCGCAGCGCCGGGCGTGCACGAGGAACTGCTGGAAATGATTTGCACCGTCAGCGAAGAAGAACGAGGGTGAACCGCATGACACCGCGCACCGACGAACGAGCGAGCACCACCGCGCCGAGCACCCTGGCCGTCCGCGTGATCCCGTGCCTGGACGTCGACGCCGGTCGTGTGGTGAAGGGCGTGAACTTCCAGAACCTGCGCGACGCGGGTGATCCGGTGGAACTGGCCGCGACCTATGACGCCCAGGGCGCCGACGAGCTGACCTTCCTCGACGTCACCGCCTCCACCGGCGACCGCGGCACCATGCTCGACGTGGTGACCCGCACCGCCGAACAGATCTTCATCCCGCTCACCGTCGGCGGCGGCGTGCGCACGGTCGACGACGTCGACCGGTTGCTGCGCGCGGGCGCGGACAAGGTGTCGGTGAACACCGCCGCCATCGCGCGCCCCGAAGTGCTGTTCGAGATGTCGCAGCGCTTCGGCGCGCAGTGCATCGTGCTCTCGGTCGACGCGCGCACCGTGCCCGACGGTGCGCCCGACACCCCGTCCGGCTGGGAGGTCACCACGCACGGCGGCAAGCGCGGCACCGGCATCGACGCCGTCGAATGGGCCATCCGCGGCGCCGAACTCGGCGTGGGCGAGATCCTGCTGAACTCGATGGACGCCGACGGCACCAAGGCCGGTTTCGATCTGCCGATGATCACCGCGGTGCGCGCGGCGGTGCGCGTACCGGTGATCGCCAGCGGCGGCGCCGGTGCGGTGGGGCACTTCCCGCCCGCCGTCCACGCCGGCGCCGACGCGGTACTCGCCGCGAGCGTCTTCCACTTCGGCGACCTCACCATCGGTCAGGTGAAAGACGCGATGCGCGCGGACGGCATCACCGTCCGCTGACACGAACTCGGGTCGCGGGCCGAATTCGCCTGATACCGAGAACTTTCGGTGGCTACGCACCACGATCCATCGCTGCGCGGACGATGGAATCAGCGTGCGTCGATCGCGTTGGGATCCGTGGTGGACGGTGTTGTCACCGGGATGAGCATCGGAATCGCATTGTCCCCGTCCACTCTCGACCCATCCGCCAATAGCGTGGACACGGCCGTCCACCAAGCAAGGGTGGCCGCTGAGGTCGGGCTGAGCTCGGTGTGGTCGGGACAGGCTTTCAGTAGTGATTCGATCCTGTTGGCGGCCTTGATCGGCCGGGCGGTGCCCGCGATCGAAGTGGGGACCTCGGTGGTGCCGGTACCGGGCAGGCATCCGCTGCTGGTGGCGGGCCAGGCGCAGACCGCGCAGGCGGCGACCGGCGGCCGGTTCGTACTCGGGCTGGGGCTCGGCGCCCGATCGCTGTCCGAGCGCGCGTTCGGCGGGCCGTTCGACCGGCCCGCCCTGCGGCTGCGTGAATTCCTCACCGCGCTGCGGTCGATTCTCGACACGGGTGAGGTCGACTTCCGCGGTGAGACGCTGACGGCCGCCAATCCGATGCCCACGGCGGTGGCGGGCGCCGACCCGACGGTGCCGGTGCTGGTCGCGGCCATGGGGCCGCAGGCGCTGCGGGCCACCGGCGAACTGGCCGACGGCACCCTGCCCTTCCTGGTCGGTCCCGAGGCGCTGGCCGAGCACATCGTCGCGCCGTTGCGGGCCGCCGCGGCGGAGGCAGGCAGGCCGCGACCTCGCATCGTCGCGATGGTTCCCGGTGTCGTCACCAGCGACGTCGCCGCGGCGCGCGACATCGCCGCGGCGAAAACCGCCTTCTACGACACGATTCCGTCCTATCAGCGGGTGGTCGCGCTCTCGGGCGCGCAGCGGGCCGCCGAACTGGTGGTGATCGGCGACGAGGAGACGGTCGCCGCACGGGTGGCCGACTACTTCGCCGCGGGCGCCACCGATGTGGTGTTCTCGCAGACCGATCTGACCACGCCCGAAGACCAGCAGCGCACCTGGCGCCTGCTCGGGGAGCTGAACCGCGCCCGCTGACCCGGTCTCACAGGCCCATCTCGGCGGCGATGATCGTGCGAAGGACGTCGCTGGTGCCGCCCATGATGCGGTCGATCCGGTGGTCGGCGTAGAGGCGGGCGATGGGGGAGTCCGCGAGATAGCCGATGCCGCCGTGCAATTGGAGGCAACGGTCGATCACCCGCCCCGCCGACTCGGTGCAGAACAGTTTGGCCGCGGCCGCGTCGGCGGGAGTCAGGTCGCCGCGATCGTGGGCGGCCAGCGCGCGGTCGACGACCGCCTCGACGGCATCGACCTCGGCGCGGCAGGCAGCCAGTTCGAACCCGGTGTTCTGGAAACTCGCCACCGAGTGCGCCGACGCGGTGCGCTCGGTGGTGAAGCGGTGGGCGAAACGGACCGCCGCCCTGGCCTGCGCGTGGGCGCCGACGGCGATGGTCAGACGTTCCCGTGGCAGCTGCGTGGCGAGATGAGCATGGCCGCGATGCGCCTGGCCGAGGCGATCGCTCACCGGCACCCGTACATCGGTGAAAGTGAGTTCGGCTGTGTCGGAGACCTTTCGGCCGAGAGTGTCGAGTGCGCGACCCACCCGGAACCCGGGCGCGGTGGCATCGACCACGAGCAGCGACAGGCCGTAGGAGGGGTCGGAGGAATTCGGGGACGCGGTGCGCGCGCACACGATGACACGGTCGGCGTGTACACCACCGATCACGAAGGTCTTCGAACCGTTGAGCAGGTATTCGGTGCCGTCCAGCGACAACGGCGCGGTGGTCCGCATGCCGGCGGGCTCCGTATCGGTCCCCGGCTCGGCGACCGCGAGCGCGAACATCGTCTCACCGGTGACGAATCCCGGCAGCCAACGCTGCCGCTGTTCGGCGGTCGCCAGCGCGTCGAGCAGCGGCAGACAGCGCGACACATGGGCGCTCGAACCACCGAAAGACACTGCGGCGCGCGCGATCTCCTCGGCGAGCACGGCGCGGTAGCGGATCGACGCGAGGCCGGAGCCGCCGTACTCGACGGGCACCTCCAAGCCGAGGATCCCGAGTTCGCCCAGCCGGTAATAGAATTCGCGCGGCACCCGTCCCTCGTCGTACCACCTGCCGAAACTCGGCACGACTTCGTCCTCGATGAACGCGCGCATCGACGCCCGGAAGGCGCGGTGCTCGGCATCGAAAACTGTTCTGCGCATGAGATTCCTAACCGGCCGGAAACGGCCACGAGCCGGCCCGCCCGACGAGTTGATCGGGCGGGCCGGCGAGAACGGCGGTGGGAGACTACTTCGGCGGTGTGGGAACCGCGGGGTCCTTGCAGTACGCTCCGAGCTCGGCCGGGCACGGCGCGAGAATCGTCGAGAAGTACTGGTAGGCGGAGAAGACCGCCAGCGGGCCACCGACGGTGACCAGGCCCAGCATCGTGCCGACCGCGCCGAGCGTGGCCGCGCCGAGCACACAACCGGCCACCGTGGCGCCGACCCACGGCACCAGCAGCACGATCACCGGGCTGGCGATGGTCGCACCCGCGGCACCGCCGACCAGACAGCCGATGCCGCCGCCGACCACCGCGCCGACGATGGCCGCCACGGCGCCGCCGACGCCGAGGCGCTGGCTGAGCACGCCGAGCGCGGCTTGATCACGCGGGGTGAAGGACTCGGCGATCTGCTGCGCGGCCGCGTCCTGGGTGATCACGTTCGTGGCCGCGGCCACCGGGGCGCCGTTCTCCTTGGACGGTGTCAGAGTCGCGGTGCCGCCGTCGATGGTGGCCGCGATCGGGAACACCTTGTCGTCCATGCGGTAGGTCAGCGGCAGCGCGGCGACCGGGGTGTCGGCGCCGGTGGTGAGCAGCAGCTGGCCGTCGACGATGTGCAGTTTGCCGTCGGTGGACAACACCGCCGAGTCACCCTGCCTGCTCACCTCGTAGCGCACCTCGGTCTGCGGTGCCGGATCGGCATTGCCGGTCCCGGTGCTGACGCACAGCGCCAGCGCGGTCATGGCCGCCGTGGCCAGAGTGGTTGACAACTTCATATTCGGATCCTCATCGTTCGGATATTTCGAGAAGCCGCGCACGCTGGGCTGCGCTGCGCAACATCGAGGGGCGACTACTTGCCGCTGGTGTCGATCAGGCCGCCGTCGGTGAGCGACCAGTGCTCGCCGACGAAGGTCTGGATACCGACGGCCTGGAGCGGATAGCCGTCGTCGGCACCGGTTTTCATCGAGATGCCGGGCAGCATCAGGTCGGCGGAGACGTTGTCGAGCGAGCGCATCGCGTCACGCAGGCCCTCGCGCGTCGGGCACTTCGCCGCTTCCATGGTCTTGCGGAAGCTCTCGGCCATCGTCCATCCGGCCATGGCGTGCTGGTTCTCCGGATCGGCGCCGGGGGCGTACTGCGCCAGCTTGGATCGGTAGGTCTGCATGCCCGAGTCGGAGGCCCAGCGCGGGTCGGCGGCGTCCTTGAGGAAGGCCGCGGTCACCGTGCCCTGGACGTTGGGCAGGCCCACCGGACGCAGGGTGGCCATGGTGTTGGAGACCACGGCGAGCACGTGCAACGGATTCCAGTCGGCGTTGCGCACATCGGCGGCGAGCGCCTGCGAGGCGAACTTCGGCGTCGAGAAGTTCAGCAGCACATCGGCTTTGGAGTTGGCCAGGTTGCGCACCTGGGCGTCGACGGTGGGGTCGGTGACCTCGAAGCTCTGCTCGGCGACCACCTTCACCCCGCTGCCGGCGACGCCCTCGGTGAACGCCGCGAGCAGGTCCTTGCCGAAGTCGTCGTTCTGGTAGAGCACCGCCACGGTGGCGTTGGGCCGCTGCGCCTTCACGTACTGGGCGTAGGCCAGACCCTCGGTGCGGTAGCTGGGCTGCCAACCGATGGTCCACGGGTGCTCGGTGCCCGCACCGAACTTGTTCGCCCCGGTGGCGACGAAGACCTGGGGGACCTTGCGCTGGTTGAGGTAGTCGGTGACCGCCGACGAGGTTGCCGTGCCGAGGGTTTGGAATACCGCGAAGACCTGGTCCTGTTCGACCAGGCGGCGGGTCTCCTCGACGGTCTTGGGCGGTTGGTAGCCGTCGTCGCGGACGATGTATTCGACTTTGCGGCCGTCGATGCCGCCCTGTTCGGCGTTGATGTAGTCGAAGTAGGCTTTGGCGCCCTTGGGGACTTCGCTGTAGGCCGAGGCCGGACCCGACAGTGGGTAGGCCCCGCCGAGTTTGATGGTGGTGTCGGTGATGCCGGTGGTCTGCTGGCCCTGGCAGTCGCCTTGACCGACGGAGCCGGTCTCCTCGCCACGACCACCACACGCGGTGAGGGTCGCGAGAAGCGCGGCCGTGACCCCGATGGAGCGGATTGCCCTAGTGCGCATGAGTTTTCCCTTTCCGGACACGATGTCCGAGCCATTGCGTCCACTGGGTGGCCAGGCCGGCCAAACCCTTCGGCGCGAGGTACATGACCGCGATGATCAGCAGTCCGAAGATGACGCCGGGTGCGGCTTGGTTGACGTCCTGGGCGAAGCTGGGCACGAACATCACGAACAGTCCGCCCAGCAGCGGGCCCCAGGTGGTGCCGAGCCCGCCGACGACCAGCCCGGCCAGCAGCGTGATCGACAACGTCAGCGCGAACGAATCAGGCGAGACGAACGCGATCACCCAGGTGTAGACCGCGCCCGCGATGCCGGCGAGCAGCGCGCTCCAGGCGAAGGCGAGCGTTTTGTAGTGGGCCAGGTTCACCCCGAGCACCTCGGCGGCGATCTCGTTGTCGCGCACCGCGTGCAGCGCGCGGCCCACTCGCGAGCGCAGCATCCCGGCGACCAACACGAAGCTGAGCACAGTGGTGGCCAGCGCCAGGAAGTACAGCCACTGGTCCTCGGCGAGGCCGGTCCACGCGGGCGGCACCGGCTTGTCGACGACGAGTCCCATCGAGCCGCCGGTCAGGCCGTCGAACCGCTTGAGCAGGGGGACCAGGAAGATCGCGATGGCCAGGGTGACCAGCGCCAGGTACAGCCCGCGCAGTCGCAGCGCCGGGACGCCGAGAGCGAAACCGAGGACGAAGGTGACGGCCGCGGCGATCGGGATGGTCGCGAGATACGGTAGGTCCCAGCGCTCCATCGCGATCGCGGCGGTGTAGGCGCCGACCGCGAAGAAGGCCCCGTGGCCGAGCGAGATCTGGCCGGTGTGACCGACCAGCAGGTTCAGGCCGAGCAGGGTGACCGCGTAGATCATCGCCATGGCCAGCTGGAAGGTGTGGAAGGGCACCAGCTGGAAGGGGGCGAGGCAGGCCAGCAGGAGCACTGCGGCCGTCGCGAGGAGCGGCCAGCGCAGCGTCGTCAGCCGGTGCGGGATCGGTTTCGCGACCGGCGTTGCCGAAGGAGCTGCCGAAGGCGTTGCCGCAATGTTGGTTTCGCTCATACTCTTTCCACCGCCGCGTGTCCGAACAGACCTTGCGGGCGCAGCAACAGCACGCCCAGGATGATCACCAGCGGGACACCGATCTTGAGTTCGGTGCCGATCGCGTCGACGTAAGCGCCGGTGAGGGTTTCGGCGACGCCGACGATCAGACCGCCCGCCACCGCGCCGCCGGGCGAATCGAACCCGCCCAGCGTCGCCGCGGCGAAGGCGTAGATGAGGACTCCGCCCATCATGTTGGGGTCGAGGAACAGCAGCGGCGCCGACAGCACCCCCGAGACCGCACCGACCAGCGCGGCCAGTCCCCAGCCGAGCGCGAGCACGGTGCCGACCCGGATGCCGACGAGTTTGGCCGACTGCGGGTTACACGCCACCGCCCGCATCGCCAGGCCGATCCTGGTGTAGCGGAACAGCAGATACAGCAGCGCCATGACCACGGCGACGACGAGCAGGATACCGAGACTGCCGTAGCCCACGCTCAGGCCGCCACCACGGAGAGCCCCCTCGGGGAAGGGATTCGGGAACGATTTGGTCTGATACGACCAGATCCAGCCCGCGGCGGCGTGGATGGTGAAGAACAGACCGACGGTGACGATCACCAGGGTGATCTCGGGTGCGCCCTCGACCGGACGGATCACCACCCGTTCGATCAGCATGCCGCCGGCGAACGAGATGACGAGGGTGAGGATCAGCGCTGCCCAGAACGGCATGATCTGGCTCAGCTGCCAGGCCAGGAACGCCGAGAACATGGCCAGCTCGCCCTGGGCGAAGTTGACGATCCCGGTGAATCGGTAGATGAGCACCAGCGCCAGCGCGAGACCCGCGTAGATAGCGCCCGCGGACAGGCCTTCGACGAGTTGCTGCAGGAATTCGATCACGGCTTCACCTGGATTCCCAGGTAGGAGCGGGTGACCTGCTCATCGGCCCTGATCTGGGCGGCGGTGCCCGACAACACGATGCGCCCGGTTTCCAGGACGTGCGCCTGTTGGGCGACACCGAGCGCGAGGTGGGCGTTCTGTTCGACGACGATCACCGTGGTGCGTTCCTCTTCGTTGATGGTGGCGACGATCCTGAACAACTCCTGGGTGACCAGCGGTGAGAGGCCGAGCGAGGGTTCGTCGAGCAGCAGCATGCGTGGGCGCAGCATCAGCGCTCGGCCGATGGCGAGCATCTGCTGCTGGCCGCCGGACAGGCCGCCCGCGGCGTCGCGCTGTTTGTCGCGCAGGATCGGGAAGTAGTCGTAGACGCGGCGCAGGTCGGTGTCGACGGCGGCGCGGTCACGGCGGGTGTAGGCGCCGAGACGCAGGTTCTCCTCGACGGTGAGCGGGGCGAAGGTGCCGCGTCCCTCGGGGACGTGGGCGACGCCGAGGCGCGCCATCGATTCCGGTGCGCGACCGGATACTTCGTCACCGTCGAGAATCAGGCTGCCGCGAACCTTGATCATCCCGCACAGGGCGCGCAGCAGGGTGGTCTTACCGGCGCCGTTGGGGCCGAGGATCGCGCACACGGCGCCCTGCTCGACCGAGAAGCTGACGCCGTGCAGGACTTTCGCCGCACCGTAACCGGCATGCAGATCGGTGACTGTCAGAAACGCGTTGTCGGCCGTCGGCCAGTGCTCGCTCATGCCGAAGCCCCCAGGTACGCGCGGATGACGGCCGGATCCTGCTGCACCGCTTCGGGTTCGCCCTCGGCGATCACCTGGCCGAATTCGAGGCAGATCACCCGGTCGCAGGTGCCCATCACGAAACCCATGTGGTGTTCGACGACGATCACGGTGAGCGCGAGGTCGGCTTGCAGGCCACGCAGGCGGGCGGCGAATTCGTCGACTTCCCCGTGGCTCAAGCCGTTCACCGGTTCGTCGAGTAGCAGCAGTTGTGGCCGCACCGCCAGCGCTCTGGCGAGTTCGATGCGTTTGAGGGTGCCGAAGGGCAGGCCGGCGGCCGGGTGGTCGGCGACCGCGGTCAGGTCGAGGCGTTCGAGCAGTTCGTCGGCCTCGGCGCGCAGCAGCTTTTCCTCCTTGCGGACCTTCGGCAACCGCAGGCCGGCTGAGACGAAGCCCGCGCAGGCCCGGTGGTGCGCGCCGACGAGGACGTTCTCGCGCACCGAGAGGCGGGGGAACAGGCCGAGGTTCTGAAACGTGCGGGCGATGCCGAGCGAGGCAAGCGCGTCGGGCCGCACCGTGGACAGATCGGTGTCGAGGTAACGCATGGTGCCCGACGTCAGCCGATTGCGCCGGGTCATGCAGTTGAACAGGGTGGTCTTGCCGGCGCCGTTGGGTCCGATCAGGCCGACCATCTCGCCGGGAGCGACCGTGAACCCGACGTCCTGTAAAGCGGTGATGCCGCCGAAGCGCACCGTCAGGTTGGTTATCTCGAGCATGTGACGAACACTAAGACCGCAGGTCGGAGCCCACATCGGACGTTGCGGACCAAGAAATTCGGCCGGTGCTCGTCCGCTGCGGACAGTGTGACGTGGTTGACACTGTGGGCGCGTTGCATGCACACTCCCGAAATATGTCAGCTGGATCACTTTTATCCGTTTCGACCGAGTCCGATCAGGTGCGGGCCGAGCGTCACCGGATAGCGGGCGCCGCTTACGACCACGCCGACGAGATCGCCGACGATGTGATGGCCAAGATCCGCGCCGAGCTGCCCGGCTACGCCACCGCGGGTCCCGGTCTGCTCGATGACGTGCACGATCAGCTCGCCCGGCTGAGCCGCACCGGGCTCGGTGCGTTGCTCGAGCACCGACGCGTCTGCCCGTCCGACGTCGCCTACGCGCGGCAGGCGGCGGCGCGGCGGGCCCGTACCGGGCTGCCGCTGGTCGACTACATCGCCGCGTTCCGGCTCGGCCAGCGCGCCATCTGGAAATCGCTGCTCGCGCACGCGGGCGATTCCGAGGCGGGCCGCGCGGCCGTGCTGTCGCTGGCGGGCCCGCTGGCGCGCTACACCGATCTGATCAGTACCCAGGCCACCGACGCCTATCTGGAATTCCAGCAGTACGTGGCCGCCGAATCGGGGCGCGACTCGCAGGCTCTGATGGACGCGTTGCTCGACGGCGCGTTGCCCGCGAGCGGTCCGCACCTGTCGGTGGCCACCGCGCACGGCATCGGGGCCGAACGCGCCACGCCGGTGGTCGTCGTCACCGCGGTGGTCCTGGACCGGGGCGAGGACTCGTCCGAAAGTCTGCTCCAGGCAAGGCAATTGGTGTCCGCGGCGCTTGCCCGCTGCACGGTCAACGGACTGCGGACCCTGTCGGTGGTGCGCGGATCCGAGATCGTCGCGGTGCCCGCGCTCGGTGCGGGCGCCGCGGCCGACGGACTGTGCGAGCGGCTGCGCGCGATGCAGGACGAACTGGGCGCCGAGGGCATCACCCTCGCCATCGGGGTGAGCACCACGGTGACCGAGGTCGCCCAGATTCCGCGCGCCTACCGGCAGGCGCAGGCCGCGCTCGAGCTCCTGCCCGAAGGGGGTGGGGTACTCGCGTTGCCGCAGATCACGCCATTCAAATACCTGCTCTTGCGTGCCGACGACACGACCCGCCAGCTGGTCGACCCGCGCATCGGCAGCGCGCTGGCCGAGGACCGTGTTCGCGGCGGGACCCTGGCCGAGACGATCCGCGCCTTCGCCGCCGCCGACATGAATCTGCGCGAGGCCGCCGACACCCTCCACATCCACCTCAATACGGCCAAATACCGCCTCGGCCGGATCCAGGAACTCACCGGTCGCAATGTGCGCAGCGTGAACGACCTCGTCGAACTGCTGGTGGCCATCGAACTGGCTGCTGTTATAAACGAGGCATGAGCCTCGACCCTGCCATCGCCGCCCGCCTCAAGCGCACCGAGGACGGACTGATCGCCGCGATCGCGCAGGAGAAGGCGACCGGTGACGTGCTGATGATGGCGTGGATGGACGACGAGGCGCTGGCCCGCACCCTGAAAACCCGTCGGGCGACCTACTATTCGCGCTCGCGGCAGCAGTACTGGGTCAAGGGCGAGACCTCCGGGCACACCCAGTACGTGCACGAGGTGCGCCTCGACTGCGACGGCGACACACTGCTGCTGATCGTCGACCAGGAAGGCGCGGCCTGCCACACCGGCACCCACACCTGCTTCGACGCCGACGTCCTGCTCGCCGCGGACTAGTCGTCGTCTTCGGCCAGGATGCGATTCAACCGGTCGGACAGAGCTTCCCCGAGCACCGCCAGTTGCGCGGTCTGCTGATCGGTGAGACCGTCGAGCACGAGCTTGCGCACGGCGTCGACATAGCCGGGGGCGGCTTCGATCACCTTCTCGAAACCCGCGTCGGTGAGTACCGCGTGCACGCCGCGTCGACCCGCGGTGGTGTCGCGTCGCGCCCAGCCGAGTCGTTCCAGCTTCGACACCACATGCGACAGTCGCGATAGCGACGCATTTGCCTTGTGGGCGAGATCACTCAACTGCAGACGATGGCCCGGCTCCTCCGAGAGCACGCTGAGCACTCGGAACTCGAAATGGGTGAGCCCGGACTCGCGTTGCAGCCGGGTGTCCAGCGCGCCGGGAATCCGGGTCATGAGCGCGACGATCGCGTGCCATGCGCGTTGTTCGACGGGGTCGAGCCACTGAGTCATGGCCGTAACTGCCTCGCGGCCGGACGGCGGACATGGTGGAGTTGGGCGCGCACAAGAAAGAGTTTGCCACGACGTCGCTGTGGCGTCCGCGAGTTGGTGGTGGTCGTGAGGTCACTCACATCACCGCGGGGGAGTGTGTGAAGGCTATCGATCGCCGGTCATCGGCGGGGTGACGGGCTCCGGCGTCGAGGCGGCGGCCTTGGCGGCCCGGTGACGGCTGAATCCACGCTTGCCCAGCAGCGCGAGCGCCAGTGCGAACACCACCGCCGCGAGGATGGCGCCCACCAGGCAGGCCCCGCGGAAGGCCGGTGCGTCGACATCCAGAATGCGTTGACCGGCGTGTGCGGCATTGTTGCCGCCGAGCACGATCGTCAAGGTCATCAGATTCGGCAGCGAGCAGGCCAGTGCGACGATCACCGCCGCGCCCGCCATGAACTTGCCGCCCTTGCGCTTCCAGACCCGCACCGCGAATATCAGCAGCAGCAGTGGCAGCAGGGTGAAGACGAATCCATAGACCAGTCCCCACCAGATGCCCGAGCTGAAACTGCCGTGCACGGTGTTGGCCAGTCGCTGCGCCCACCATCGGGGGATGAACGAGGAAAGCACGAAGTAGGCGATCACCAGCACGACCACCGTGGCGAGCGTCATGATCGCCCGGTTGCGCCAGATGACGGCTGTGGATTTCTGACCGCTCGACTGCACCTCGCCGGTTGTCATCTGGTCAGCGTATGTGCGTCGAGGTCGCCGGGCGGCGATCCGTCGCCCGGCGATTCGTCGATCGGTACTACTCCGGGGTGTGGCTGCGTTCGCGCAGGAAAGCCAGGGCGTCGTCGGCGTGCACGGCCGCGCGCAGTTCACCGGTGATGATCTTCAGGATGGTGCGGTCGGTGTCGATGACGAAGGTGTGCCGTTTGACGGGGGCGAGTTTGCCCAGCAGTCCACGCTTGACGCCGAATTCGGCGGCCACCGCGCCGTCGTGATCGGACAGCACGGGGTAATCGAGGCGCTGCTTGGTGGCGAAACCGGCCTGCACCTCGGTGCTGTCGGTGCTGATGCCGACGCACGAGGCGCCGAGCGCGGCGAACTCGCCGCTCAGATCCCGGAAGTGGCAGGCTTCCGCGGTGCACACCGGGGTATTGGCGGCGGGGTAGAAGAACAGCACCACCGGGCCGTCGGCGAGCAAGTCGTCGAGTGAGCGGAGCTGGGCGGACTGATCGGGGAGCTCGAACTGCGGAGCGCGCTGGCCTGGCTGCATGCCCAGACAGTAACGATCAGCGACCCGGTAAGGAAGATCCCCGCTCACGCAGACGAGCGGGGATCCGCGCGGCCTACTTGTCGAGCAGCGCCGCGATGTCGGGATTGCGGATCTGCATCACGTCGAGGATGCCGTGCGCGCGCAGGAGGGGTTCCAGCTCACGGATTCGGTCGCTGTGCCCGGCGTACTCGTCGGGGAAGTTCTTCTTGTCGAGGTCCTGGATGGCCTTGGCGTAGGTGACGAACGAATTGAGCGCGCTCGTGGACACCGCCTGCTGGCCGGGACCGTAGTGCTGCTGCGACGGGACAGCCAGCCGGCCGTCCTGTGCGCCCTGGTGCGAGGGGTACAACATTGCTCCTCTCGGAAAGGGGATTACCGCATGCGACATGGAACGCGCGAGAGTGTAGTGATGCCGGTCACCGCCTGATTCGGCGCGGGGTCGGGTCCGCGCGCGTCGGCGGCGGCACGCCTGGGATGATGGGCACATGCAGGGCGCGTCGACACCAACCACCACGACCCGCGAACAGTTCCGGCTGCTCGCCGCCGAGCACCGGGTCGTCCCGGTGACCCGAAAGGTGCTGGCGGACTCCGAAACTCCGCTCTCGGCCTATTCCAAACTGGCCGGCGACCGGCCTGGGACCTTCCTGTTCGAATCCGCGGAGAACGGGCGTTCGTGGTCGCGCTGGTCGTTCATCGGCGCGGGCAGCCCGTCCGCGCTCACCGTCGTCGACGGGGAAGCCGCCTGGCTGGGTACGGTGCCCGCCGACGCACCCACCGGCGGTGATCCGCTGCGCGTGCTGCACGAGACGCTCGAACTGCTGCGCACCGAACGGCTGCCCGGTCTCCCGCCGCTCACCGGCGGCATGGTCGGCTTTCTCGGCTACGACGCGGTGCGCCGGATCGAACGGCTGCCCGAACTCGCCACCGACGATCTGCAAGTTCCCGAGCTGGTGCTCATGCTGGCCACCGATTTGGCCGCGTTCGACCACCACGAGGGTGCGATCACCCTCATCGCCAACGCGGTGAACTGGGACGGCACCGACTCCCGCGTCGACGCCGCCTACGACGACGCCGTCGCCCGGCTCGACCGGATGACCGCCGCGCTGGCCACCCCGGCGCCTTCGACGGTGTCGGTCTTCGACCAGCCCGAACCGCAGTTCCTGCGCCGACGGACCACCGAGGAATTCGGTGCGGGCGTGCGCCGCCTGATCAAGGAGATCGAGGCGGGCGAGGCGTTCCAGGTGGTGCTCTCGCAGCGCTTCGAAATGGACTACACCGGGTCCCCGCTCGCGGTCTACCGGATGCTGCGGGCCTCGAACCCGAGCCCGTACATGTATCTGATGCACATCCCCGACGGTGAGGGCGGCACCGCGTTCTCCATCGTCGGATCGAGTCCCGAATCGCTGGTCACCGTGAAAGACGGGGTGGCCACGACACATCCGATCGCGGGCACCCGCTGGCGTGGCGAGAGTGCCGAGGACGACGTCCTGCTCGAGAAGGATCTGCTCGCCGACGAGAAGGAGAACGCCGAGCACCTGATGCTCGTCGACCTCGGTCGCAACGATCTCGGACGGGTCTGCCGTCCCGGCACGGTGAAGGTCACCCAGTACCGCCACGTGGAGCGGTACAGCCACGTGATGCACCTGGTTTCGACGGTGTCGGGGCTGCTCGCCGAGGGCAAGGACGCGCTCGACGCGGTGCGGGCCTGCTTCCCCGCGGGCACGTTGTCGGGAGCGCCGAAGGTGCGGGCGATGGAACTGATCGAGGAACTGGAACCCACCCGTCGCGGCATCTACGGCGGCGTGGTCGGCTACCTCGACTTCGCCGGCGACGCCGACACCGCTATCGCCATCCGCACCGCCCTGCTCAAGGACGGCACCGCCTATGTCCAGGCGGGCGCGGGCGTGGTCGCCGACTCCGACCCGATCGCCGAGGACACCGAGGCCCGCAACAAGGCCATGGCGGTCCTCAAGGCGATCGCGGCGGCACAGACGCTGCGCACCTACGAAGGCGGGGCCTTATGACGGCCACACCAGGAGAAGACGACGCCGGTCGGTCCGTCGACGCGGCTGACACCGACGTGTCGGCGACGAGCGCCACGCCCGCCCCGCCAGCGAAGCCGATCGTTCCGGTCGTCTTGCTCGCGCTGGCGGCCGCCGGTCTGTGGGCGTCCTCGCGGATGACGTGGGTGACGGTGCACTCGGCCGACGGACTCACCGAACCGCGCACCGACGACCTCGACGGTGGCGTGTGGTTCGGCGCCCTCACCCCGCTCGCGCTGGTACTGGTCGCCTCGATCGCAGCGGTCTTCGCGGTCAAGGGTGTGCTGCGTCAGCTGCTCGGGGTGGTGATCTCGGTGGTGGCCGCGGCCGCCGCGGTGCCGGGCTTCGCGCTGGCCGTCGGGGCGGGTAGGACCGCCGAACGCGCGGGCACGCTGGCCGAGCTGCCGGTGCGCGCGGTGGTCAGCTCCGCCGAGACGCACCTCGCCCCCGCGATCCTGTCGATCGTCGCGGCGAGCCTGGCACTGGCCGCGGGCATCCTGCTCACGCGCCGCCCCGGTGAACGCGCCGAGGTCTCCGACAGATACGACAACCCCGTGTTCCGCAAGGCCGACGCCAGCGCCGCGGTGAGCAAGCAGAACGCGGAGACCGGAACCGCGGCGCCACTGTCGGACCGGGTGCTGTGGGACGCGCTCGACGCGGGCACCGACCCGACCGACACCTCCGACACCGCGGGCGCCGACCAGCGTCCGGCCGAGGGAAACAAGTGACCGGCAGCACCCCCGCCGCAGTGACACGCGCGACGGGCATTTATTCTTTACCAGCATCGGTGAGACAGCGCCTGAGGGGACTCTCGGGCGAGAAGTGCGTCTCCCCAGAAAGGATTCGAGCCAGATGACGGTACTCGACTCGATTCTCGACGGGGTCCGAGCGGATGTTGCCGCTCGCGAAGCCCTCCTCGATTTTCAAGCGATCAAAGCTGCTGCCGCCGCGGTCAAGGGACCGCTGGACGCACACGCCGCGCTGCACGAGGACGGAATCGGTGTCATCGCCGAGGTGAAGCGAGCCAGCCCCTCCAAGGGCGCGCTGGCCGACATCCCCGATCCCGCCGTGCTGGCCAAGGCCTACGAAGACGGTGGCGCGCGCATCATCAGCGTGCTCACCGAGGGCCGCCGCTTCGGCGGATCGCTCGACGATCTCGACGCCGTGCGCGCCGCCGTGAACATCCCGGTGCTGCGCAAGGACTTCGTCGTCGGTCCGTACCAGATCCACGAGGCCCGTGCCCACGGCGCGGACGTGATCCTGCTGATCGTGGCCGCGCTCGAACAGGACGTGCTGGCCTCGCTGATCGACCGCACCGAATCCCTCGGCATGACCGCCCTGGTGGAAGTGCACACCGAGGAAGAGGCCGACCGCGCCCTCGAAGCCGGTGCGACGGTGATCGGCATCAACGCGCGCAACCTCAAGACCCTCGAGGTCGACCGCGATGTGTTCGCTCGGATCGCGCCGGGCCTGCCCTCCGAGGTCATCCGGGTGGCCGAGTCCGGCATCCGCGGCACCGCCGACCTGCTGGCCTACGCCGGCGCAGGCGCCGATGCCGTGCTCGTCGGCGAGGGCCTGGTGACCAGCGGTAACCCGCGTTCGGCCGTGTCCGAACTGGTGACCGCGGGCACGCACCCGTCCTGCCCGAAGCCGGCCCGCCGGAGCATCCGGTGACGGTGCTTCCCCCGGCGAGCGCCGGCGTCGCCCAGCACTCCGACTACGAACCCGACGCGGGCGGCCACTTCGGCGTCTACGGCGGACGCCACGTCCCCGAGGCGCTGATGGCCGTGATCGAAGAGGTCACCGCCGAGTACGACAAGATCCGCACCGATCGCACCTTCCTCGACGAGCTCGACCGGTTGCAGCGCGACTACACCGGCCGTCCGTCGCCGGTGTTCGAATGCACCCGGCTGGCCGAGCACGCCGGTGGCGCGCGGATCTTCCTCAAGCGCGAGGACCTCAACCACACCGGCTCGCACAAGATCAACAATGTGCTCGGCCAGGCCCTGCTCGCCAAGCGAATGGGCAAGACCCGCGTCATCGCCGAGACCGGTGCGGGCCAGCACGGCGTCGCGACCGCCACCGCGTGCGCGCTGCTCGGCCTCGACTGCGTGATCTACATGGGCGCGGTCGACACCGCCCGCCAGGCGCTGAACGTGGCCCGCATGCGGCTGCTCGGCGCCGAGGTGATTCCGGTGACTTCGGGCTCGCAGACCCTCAAGGACGCCATCAACGAGGCGTTGCGCGACTGGGTCAGCAACGCCGACGACACGTTCTACTGCTTCGGCACCGCCGCGGGCCCGCACCCGTTCCCGCTGCTGGTGCGTGATTTCCAGCGCGTGATCGGCTTGGAGGCGCACGAGCAGATCCAGTCCACGGAGCAGGCGGGCAGGCTGCCCGATGCCGTCGTGGCCTGCGTCGGCGGCGGTTCCAACGCCATCGGCATCTTCCACGCGTTCATTCCCGACGCGGGCGTGCGCCTCGTCGGTTTCGAAGCGGCCGGTGACGGCGTCGAAACCGGCCGCCACGCCGCCACCTTCACCGGCGGCACCCCCGGCGCGTTCCAGGGCGCGTACTCGTACCTGCTGCAGGACGAGGACGGCCAGACCATCGAATCGCATTCGATCTCGGCCGGTCTCGACTACCCGGGCGTCGGCCCCGAGCACGCCCACCTCAAGGACATCGGCCGCGCCGAATACCGGCCGATCACCGACACCGAGGCGATGGACGCGCTGCTGTTGCTCTCGCGCACCGAGGGCATCATCCCGGCGATCGAGTCCGCGCACGCGGTGGCGGGCGCGTTGAAGCTGGGCAAGGAACTCGGCGAGGGCGCGGTCATCCTGGTCAACCTGTCCGGTCGTGGCGACAAGGACATGGACACCGCGGGCCGCTGGTTCGGCCTGTTCGATGACGACGCCGCCGAGGAGAACAAGCAGTGAGCGAGCGCAGCGAGCGAACCAACAACACAGCGTCCGTGACGTCGGCCGCGACGAGCGTCAGCGAGGAACGGCCGTGAGTCAGCAGTCCCGTCTCGCGAACACCTTCGCCGCCGCGCGTAGCGAAGGTCGGGCCGCCCTGATCGGGTACCTGCCCGCGGGCTTTCCCGACCTCGCCGGATCCATCGCCGCCTGCCGTGCCCTGGTCGAAGCCGGTTGCGACATCGTCGAAGTGGGCGTCGCCTACTCCGATCCGGTGATGGACGGCCCGGTCATCCAGGCCGCCGCCGAGCAGGCGCTGCGCAGCGGGGTGCGGGTGCGCGACGTGTTCTCCGTCGTCGAGGCGATCGCCGACGCCGGTGGTCAGGCCGTGGTGATGAGCTACTGGAACCCGGTGCTCAGCTACGGCGTCGACACCTTCGCCCGCGACCTGGCCGCGGCCGGCGGCGCCGGGATGATCACCCCGAACCTGATTCCCGACGAGGCCGACGACTGGTTCGTCGCCTCGTCCACCCACAATCTGGATCGCATCTTCCTGGTCGCACCGTCCTCGACCGAAGAGCGTCTGGTCAAGACCCTGGAAGCCTCGCGTGGCTTCATCTACGCGGCCTCGACCATGGGTGTGACCGGTGCGCGCGACGCGGTCTCCTCGGCCGCCCCCGCGCTGTGCTCGCGCATCCGCGCGCATTCCGACATCCCGATCGGCGTCGGCCTCGGCGTGCGTTCGGGTGCGCAGGCCGCCGAGATCGCCGCGTACGCCGACGGCGTCATCGTCGGTTCGGCGCTGGTCTCGGCGGTCCCCGAGGGCCTCGACGCGGTCCGCGCGCTGACGGCCGAACTGGCCGAGGGTGTGCGTTCGGCGACCGTTCGATCCTAGAAGTGACAAGCGATGGGCCCGGCTGCTGATCAGCGGCCGGGCCCATCGCTTGTCACCGGCCCGCCGTCCGCCATCCGGGTCGCGGCAACACGCCCGTAAGACTCTCCACTAACGTGGGCCGGGTGAACTCAGTCCTGGCCTATATTCCGAGTCCGCCCCAGGGGGTCTGGCAACTCGGACCCTTCCCGCTGCGGGCATACGCACTGTTCATCATTCTCGGCATCGTCGTCGCCATCTGGTGGGGGGAACGGCGGTGGCGCGAGCGCGGTGGTCAGCCGGGCGCCGTGCTCGATGTCGCGATGTTCGCGGTGCCGTTCGGCCTGGTCGGCGGGCGGATCTACCACGTGGCCACCGACTGGCAGAAGTACTTCGGCGAGGGCAAGCACCCCGTCGAGGCGCTCTATATCTGGCAGGGCGGCCTCGGCATCTGGGGTGCGGTGTTCTTCGGCGCCATCGGCGCCTGGATCGGCTGCCGGATATACAAGATCCCGCTGCCCGCGCTCGGCGACTCGGTGGCGCCCGCGGTGCTGCTGGCACAGGCGATCGGCCGGCTCGGCAACTACTTCAATCAGGAGCTCTACGGACGCGCCACCGAGGTCCCGTGGGGTCTCGAGATCTACGAGCGGTTCGACCCGGAGACCGGCGCGCGCGACATGATGAACGGGGTGTCGACCGGGCGCGTGCTCGAGGTCGTGCAGCCGACGTTCCTCTACGAGCTCGTCTGGAACGTGCTGGTCGTCATCGCGCTGGTGCTGCTCGACAAGCGCTACAAGATCGGTCACGGTCGCCTGTTCGCGCTCTATGTCGCGGGCTACAGCTTCGGCCGTTTCTTCGTCGAACTGCTGCGCAGCGACGAAGCCACCCACATTCTCGGCATCAGGATCAACTCGTTCACCTCCGCGCTCGTCTTCCTCGGCGCCATGGCCTACTTCGCGCTGGCGACCAAGGGCCGCGAGACACCGGCGCAGTTGCAGCCCGATGCTGAGCCGCGTCCGTGGCCGTGGCAGTTCGCCGCGCTGCGGGCGGCCGGTGCGGCCGACGACACCGTGGCGGCGACGGACGCCGAGACCGCGGCCGTCGATGTCACGAAGAAGTCGGATTCGGCTGCGGTGAAACAGGATTCAGACGATGCGGCCGACGAAAAGGCCGCGGCGGAGGCGGTCGGTGAGGACTCCACGTCCGCGACCGACGACTCCGCGGAGTCGACGAAATCAGGTGCGAAGAAGTCCTGATCCACGACAGTTTTCGTGGCTTCGGCGGGCGTCCGGCAACATTGCGGACGCCCGCCGCGATATTCCGAATGTATGGCGCGCGCCGATCGGTGGCACCCGACAAGACAACACAGGGCAGTACCGGCAACAATGTCGGCGTGATCGTCGCGGGCGCACCGCCGTTCGGCCGATCGCCACTGGCCGGGGGCCACGATGGGTACCCGCACGAATGATGGAGGACATGAGTGACCGACCCCTACAACCCCAATCCCCAGTACGGCCCTGACCTGAGCAAGCCGCAGGACAGCGGCGCGCACCCGCAGTACGGTCAGCCGGCCTACGGTCAGCCGTCGGATCCGTACGCCCAGCAGCCGCAGCCGGGTTACGGCCAGCCGCAGTACGGTGCGCCGCAGCCGCAGTACGGTCAGCCCGCCGACCCGTACGCCCAGCAGCCGCAGCCGGGTTACGGTGCCGCGCCGTACGGGGCCATGCCGCAGGGCTACAACCCGAACGATCCGGAAGCGCCCTACGGCCGGGACATGTACGGCGTGCCCTTCTCGGACAAGCAGAAGCTGATGGCCGGTCTGCTGCAGATCTTCCTCGGCAGCTTCGGTGTGGGTCGCTTCTACCTCGGCTACACCGGCCTCGGCATCGCCCAGATCGCGGTCACCTGGCTGACCTGCGGCCTCGGCGCCATCTGGCCGCTGATCGACGGCATCATGATGCTCACCGGCAAGGTGCCCGATGCGCAGGGTCGACCGCTGCGCGACTGATTCGTCGCCCACATGGGGATGTAGACGGGTGCTCTGCTCACGCGGAGCGCCCGTTTTCGCGTTTCCCCACCGGGATTGCGATCACAGTGAGCGATACTCTGTGTCGGTCTGTGGCGGCGCCGTAGCGTCGCTGGGCCTGCGTGTACCCCCGTACGCGCAGCGGAGAAAGGGATGTCCGTGCGCAAATTCATTGCCGCCGCCGTACTCGCTGTCGTCGCCGCGACGGGCCTGTCGGCCTGCTCGTCCGCCTCGGATCCGAATGTGCTGAAGGTCGGCACCGAGGGCACTTACGCGCCGTTCAGTTACCAGGAGGGCGGCACGCTCACCGGCTACGACGTCGAGGTCGCCCGCGCGGTCGGCGAGAAGCTCGGCAAGCAGGTGGAATTCGTGCAGACCCCGTGGGACTCGATCTTCGCCGGTCTCGAGTCCAGGCGTTTCGACCTTGTCGCCAATCAGGTCACCGTGAACCCCGAGCGCACGGCCAAGTACGCGTTGTCACAGCCGTACACGACCTCCGAGGGCGTGATCGTCACCAAATCCGACAACACCACCATCACCTCGCTGGCGAGCCTGGCGGGCAAGACCACCGCGCAGTCGGCCACCAGCAACTGGAGCAAGGTCGCCGCGGGCGCCGGCGCGAAAGTCGAAGCGGTGGAAGGGTTCGTGCAGGCGGTACAGCTGTTGAAGGCCGGTCGGGTCGACGCCACCGTCAACGACACGCTCGCCGTGGGTGAGTACACCAAGAAGACCGGTGACACCGGCATCAAGGTCGCGGCCCGGACCGGCGAGACCAGCAAGCAGGCCTTCGCCGCGCGCAAGGACGACACCGCGTTGATCACCGACGTCGACAAGGCGCTCGCGGAGTTGCGGGCCGACGGCACCCTGGCCCGGTTGTCGGAGAAGTACTTCGGCACCGACGTCAGCAAATAGCGAATGGATCCGGCTACCTGGGAGCTGATCCGGCACAACCTGGTGCCGATGCTGAAGGCCACGGTGACGATGACGTTGCCGCTGACCGCGATCAGTTTCGTCATCGGCCTCGCCATCGCGGTGGGTGTCGCGCTGGCGAGGATGTCGACCCGGCGGGTGCTGTCGGTGCCCGCCCGCTTCTACATCTCGATCATCCGCGGCACCCCGCTGCTGGTGCAGTTGTTCATCGTGTTCTACGCGCTGCCCCAGTTCGGGATCGTCATCGATCCGTTCCCGGCGGCGGTGATCGCGTTCAGCCTCAATGTCGGCGGGTACGCGGCGGAGGTGGTGCGCTCGTCGATCATGAGCGTGGCGCACGGACAGTGGGAGGCCGCGCAATCGCTGGGCATGTCCTATGTCCAGACGCTCTGGGACATCGTGTTCCCGCAGGCCGCCCGGATCGCGGTACCCCCGCTGTCGAACACGCTGATCTCGCTGGTCAAGGACACTTCGCTGGCTTCGACCATCCTGGTCACCGAACTGCTGCGCACCGCCCAGCTGGCCGCCGCGCCCACCTTCGACTTCTTCGCCCTCTACGGTGTCGCGGCGCTCTACTACTGGGCGATCTGCCTGATCCTGGGCTTCGGCCAGAGCCGTCTCGAGACACGGCTGTCGCGCCACGTTGCCGTTCGGTAGCAAGCGTTTTCGTGAACACGAGTCGAACTCGGCGTGCTACCCGGCAGGCGAAAAGACGCGGCGCGGCCCGAGTACTAGGCTAGGGGCCGTGATGCGACGGACGAAGATTGTGTGCACCCTGGGCCCGGCCACTGCCACCCAGGATCGTATTCGTGAGCTCGTCGAAAGCGGCATGGATGTGGCCCGGCTGAACTTCAGCCACGGCGACCACGCCGACCACGCCGACAACTACAAGATGGTTCGCGCGGCCTCCGACGAGACCGGCCGCGCGGTCGGCATCCTCGCCGATCTCCAGGGCCCCAAGATCCGCCTCGGCCGCTTCGCCGACGGCAAGACCGTGTGGGCCAACGGCGAGCAGGTGCGGATCACCGTCGACGAGGTCGACGGCACCCACGACCGCGTCTCGACCACCTACAAAGAGCTCGCCAAGGACGCCAAGGCCGGTGACCGGCTGCTCGTCGACGACGGCAAGGTCGGCCTCACGGTGGAAGCCGTCGAGGGCAACGACGTCGTCTGCCGGGTGACCGAGGGCGGCCCGGTGAGCAACAACAAGGGCCTGTCGCTGCCCGGCATGAACGTGTCGGTGCCCGCCCTGTCCGAAAAGGACATCGCCGACCTGGAATTCGCCCTGGAGCTGGGCGTCGACTTCATCGCGCTGTCGTTCGTGCGCTCGCCGTCCGACATCGAACTCGTGCACGACATCATGGACCGCGTGGGCCGCCGGGTCCCGGTGATCGCCAAGCTGGAGAAGCCGGAGGCGATCGAGAACCTCGAGGCGATCGTGCTGGCCTTCGACGCGGTGATGGTCGCCCGCGGTGACCTCGGTGTGGAGCTGCCGCTCGAGCAGGTGCCGCTGGTGCAGAAGCGCGCGATCCAGATGGCGCGCGAGAACGCCAAGCCGGTCATCGTCGCCACCCAGATGCTCGAGTCGATGATCGAGAACTCGCGCCCCACCCGCGCGGAAGCCTCCGATGTCGCCAACGCGGTGCTCGACGGCGCCGACGCGGTGATGCTGTCGGGTGAGACCTCGGTCGGCGCCTGGCCGATCGACGCGGTGCGCACCATGGCCCGCATCGTGACCGCGGTCGAGTCCGAGACGTCGCGGGTGCCACCCCTGACCCACGTGCCCCGCACCAAGCGTGGCGTGATCTCCTACGCCGCCCGCGATATCGGCGAGCGGCTCAACGCCAAGGCGCTGGTGGCCTTCACCCAGTCCGGTGACACCGTGCGTCGTCTCGCCCGCCTGCACACCCCGCTGCCGCTGCTGGCCTTCACCCCGATGCCGGAGGTCCGCAGCCAGCTCACGCTGACCTGGGGCACCGAGACGTTCATCGTGCCGATGGTGGACACCACCGACGCGATGATCCACCAGGTGGATCAGGCGCTACTGTCGCTGGAGCGTTATCGCAAGGGTGACCTGGTGGTCATCGTCGCCGGTTCCCCTCCGGGTACCGTCGGTTCCACCAACCTGATCCACGTGCACCGCATCGGCGAAGAGGACCACTAGTAGTGAACAGTTCGATCGAACTCGAGACCACCCAGGGCGAGCCGACACCCGATCTGCGGGTGTTGCTCGACCTGCTCGACCTCGAGTTGATCGGCGAGGACACCTTCCTCGGCAAGCACCCGGAGAAGGTGTGGAGCCGCACGTTCGGCGGGCAGTTGGTCTCGCAGGCCATCATCGCGGCCGGTCGGACGGCGGGGGATCGGCCGCTGCACGCGATCAACGCGCATTTCGTGCGCGGCGGCGACGTGAAGAAGCCGATCGAATATCACGTGCAGCGTCACCGTGACGGTCGCGCGCTGGCCAACCGGACGGTGACGGCCAGCCAGGACGGCCAGGAGCTGTTCGTCATGCTGGCCGCGTTCCAGGACTTCGGCAAGGGCCTCGAGCACTCCCACGAGGGCCCCGACGTGCCCGATCCCGAAACCCTGCCCCGGGTGGAGGAGAGCTTCGCCGGCTTCGAGGACAAGCTGGAGATGTTCATCAAGGCGCCGCACCCGATCGACATGCGCTACACCAATGATCCGGCGTGGATCCTCAAGGGCACCGGCGAGAAGCTCAATCACAACCGCGTCTGGATGCGTACCGACGGCACGTTGCCCGCCGATCCGCTGCTGCACACCGCCGCGCTGGGTTATTCCTCCGACACCACCGTGCTCGATTCGATCATCACCACGCACGGTTTGTCGTGGGGGCTGGACCGAATTCTCGCGGCGACGGTGAACCATTCGATCTGGTTCCATCGCCCGTTCCGTTTCGACGAGTGGGTTCTCTACGCCACCGAGTCGCCGGTCGCGGCGGGTTCGCGCGGGTTGGCGACGGGCCGGTTCTATTCACGCACCGGCGAATTGATCGCCACCACCGTGCAGGAAGGCGTCATCCGGCATTTCCCGGCGCGCTGAGTTCCGCTGAAGGCCCATGCGGGCGGACAGCTCACCGCAGTTCGTGGTCGAGTTCGGGTGCGACGACGTCGGTGCGCTGATCGGCGCGCAAGGTGAAGGGCACGCCGTACACGGCCAGTGCCAGCCCGCGCTCGAGGTCGGCGATATCGGCGTCGGTGAGATCGGCCGGATCGCCGACCAGACTCAGCGCGATCTCGTAGGTGCTCTCCGCGCTCGGCTCGCAGCCGGGAAAGCTTGCGCGCCATTGTGATTCGAGATCACGATGAATCGGATCACTCGCGTCGACAGGCATGGTGAACCGCCAGGCATAGATATCGCGGTCGTGCACGTGGTCGTCGAGGACCGTTCGAACACTGGCGACGATGCGGTCGAGGATCTCCGGCGTCACGTACACATGGAGCGAAACATCCGAAATGCGTTTCGGCAAGTCTGTAGTCCCGTCGTGTGTCGAACCTGCAAGGGGTAACCACCCACGTCCGCGCCGAAGTCTAATCCCTGCGCGCCCTGGCGAACAGACCTAGCGAGGACTCAGCGCCCGCGCTGCGCGGCGAGGAAGGCCGACAGGGGCCCGGCAGGCGCGCCGGGTGCGATTACCAGGCCGGGGCGATCGCCCTCGCCGGCAAGTTTCGTCTGCTCGTGCGGGGCGAGCGCTCCCAGGACGGGGAACAGCAATTCGGCGATGCGGTCGCCGACCTCGAGGAAGGCTTCCGGCGAGAGGCCGATCGGATCGGCGATGTTCTCCCGGCCGACATAGGCCAGGTTGTTGCGCGCATGATGCAGGGCGGCAATGGATTTCGCGCCGGTGACCTTGGCGATGCGATATGCCTCGGCGAGGGTGAAGGTGCGCGGTGCGGCGCCGAAAGCCAGTTCGCCGACCTGGTCGCGTAAGGAATCGGTCATCGTCAGCACCAGATCGGCGCGATCGACCATCTCGGGCCGGAGCTTTCTGGCCTTGAATCCGGCGGTGTCGCCGCCGAGGCCCTGGATGGTTTCCACGGCCATCGGCTCGGGTGGAAAACCGACCAGGGCGCGAGTACCCGCGCTTTCCGCGGTGAGGCCGGGTAGTCGGTGCTCTGTCGCGAACGCCCGGGTGAGCCGTTCGGCGATCACCGACCGGCAGACATTGGAGTTGCAGACGAAGAGCACGTGCATACCGACACCGTAATCGGGTCGATTGTCACGGAGTAGGCCGGAATTGTAACCATCACAAGCGCGGTACTACCTATTCACCTTTCGGTTGAATTCCGTACATCATTCACGATGCGCAAATCTGTTGTGTGTGACCGTGATACCCGCGAGATAGGGGTGGGAAACCTCGCAATGATATGTGTCGGCCGTCACTCTTTCCGGTCATAATAATTCGATTCGGTAATAACCGGCGGCACGGCCGGTGGGGTGCCGTGCACGCGGCCTCTGGTGGAGAACATCGGGCCACGCGCGGGTACGACCGGCGCGAACGCCGCCAGTCCGGTCGTGGTCGACATGTCGTCGTAGACCGCGTCGATCCCGCCACGGCGGAAGTAGGCCTCGTGCCAGAAGCCGGTGCCGCCGGAATCGCGGAGGAATTCCCGCCACCACTGCCGGTGTGGTTCCGATCGCGTCCAGCGCTCGAGCGAATCCAGATCGCGCCAGTACTGCCTGGCGCCCCAGTGGGGTGGGAACATCGACCACACGATGTCTTCGTGCCGGAGTAATCCGTCTGGCCGGTCGGTATGTGAGCGATACAACTTCGGGCCGACCCCGAGTAGTCGCAGCACGCCGCGCGGGGTGCGCACCCGCATGCCGAGCAGGATCATCACCAGGTCGGGGTAGGCGTCCAGGTCGACCGTAGTTCTGTGCACGCGCATGATCGCAGCCCCTTCCGTGGTGCCCTTACGAGGTACTACGGGCCAGGCCGGGGTCCGGTTCGACCGGCGGTTGGCTTCCCGGCGCGCCGAGACGCTATAGTGACCGCGGTGCGCCGGGTTGGCGGAACTGGCAGACGCGACGGTCTCAAAAACCGTTGTCCGGAAGGACGTGTGGGTTCGAGTCCCACACTCGGCACCACGGCGGAAGCGCGGCGCAAGCAGCCGCGCTCCGCGGGGGAGTATCCGGCGCAGGGTGTGCGCGATCTCATCGCAGGCGCGTTCTCTGCGCGGAAGCAAAAGGTACTCTTTACAACGCCGGTCGTGGTGTGATCGACAGGCATCAGAATCCAGAGGGGTCGAACCTATGAGCACGAATGCAGCCGGCGCCACGCGTGAGGCCGCGGCCAAGCGGGTCGTCGTCGCCGAGGATGAGGCCTTGATCCGGATGGATCTCGTCGAGATGCTCAAGGAAGAGGGCTACGACGTCGTCGGCGAAGCGGGCGACGGGCAGCAGGCCGTCGAGCTCGCCGAGGAGCTGCGCCCCGATCTGGTCATCATGGACGTGAAGATGCCGCGCCGTGACGGCATCGATGCCGCCGCCGAGATCGCGTCGAAACGTGTTGCGCCCGTGGTGATTCTGACCGCGTTCAGTCAGCGCGACCTGGTCGAGCGAGCACGGGACGCCGGCGCGATGGCCTATCTGGTCAAGCCGTTCACCAAATCCGATCTGGTCCCCGCGATCGAACTCGCGGCCAGTCGTTTTCACGAAATCACCGCGCTGGAAACAGAAGTAGCGAATCTGTCGGACCGTTTGGAGACGCGCAAACTGGTGGAGCGGGCCAAGGGCGTGCTCATGCAGACCCAGGGGCTGTCGGAACCGCAAGCGTTCAAATGGATTCAGCGCACCGCGATGGATCGCCGCACCACCATGAAGGCGGTCGCCGAAGTCGTGCTGGAGAACCTCACCCCGCAGTGACACGGTTCGGCTCTCGCTGCCTCGCGGGCCGAAAGCAGGAAATGTTTACGCAAGCGAAACAATAATGTGAACTATTGCTGGACAAGAGGCGTCCGACATGATGCGAATGTGATGCGGATCTAACAAAGCGGCGATATGTTCTCTGCGGGCTGAACGTGGTCGGCCCCCTCGGTGAACCCGGGGAGCACAGGACATAGAGGTGAGACGTGCTCAGTTCGACATGGCGCAGTCGGTCGACGCGAGGAGTTCTGGTTATCGGAGCTGCCGCGTCGTTGGTGTTGTCCGGATGCAGTGACAAGTCGTCCGATGGCGGCGGTGGCGGCAACACCGATCTCTCCATCCAGTCGGTCGTTCAGCTCGATACCCAGGGTAAGGCCGTCGCGACAACCGACGCCGGTGCGGCCGCGGACCCCGCAGGCGACGGCAAGGCCAAGTGCGCGCCGCTGACCCTCGGCATGGCGGGCCCGCTGACCGGCGGCAACGCCGCCCTCGGCATCAACATCATCATGGGCGTGAAGCTCGCGCTCGACCAGCACAACAAGGCCAACCCGGACTGTCAGGTGTCGGTGAAGCAGTTCGACACCGAGGGCAAGCCGCAGATCGCGAGCCAGGTGGTTCCGACGATCGTCGCCGACCCGAACATCGTGGCGCTGGTCGGCCCGACCTTCTCGGGTGAGACCAAGGCGACCGGCCAGATCCTCAGCGAGGCAGGCATGCCCACGCTGACGGCGTCGGCCACCAACCCCACGCTCACCCAGAACGGGTGGAAGACCTTCTTCCGCGGTCTCGGCAACGACGACTCGCAGGGTCCGGCCGTGGCCAACTACCTGACCGGCGAGAAGGGCTTCAAGAAGATCTGCGTCGTGCAGGACAACACCGACTACGGTGCCGGTCTGGCGAAGGCCTTCATCACCGCCGCGGGTCCCGCGGCCGACGCCTCCTGCGGGACGAGCGTCAAGGAAGGTGACAAGGACTTCTCGGCAGCGGTCTCGAAGCTGTCCGCGGCCAAGCCCGACGCCATCTTCTACGCCGGTTACTACGCCGAGGCGGCGCCGTTCGTGCAGCAGCTGCGTTCCGGTGGCGTGACCGCGGCCTTCGTTTCCGCCGACGGCACCAACGATCCCGAGTTCGTCCGGCAGGCCGGTTCCTCGTCCAAGGACGCGCTGCTGTCGTGCCCGTGCAGCCCCGCGCCGGAGAAGTTCGCCGCCGACTACAAGGCGCTCAACGGCCAGGCGCCCGGCGTCTACTCCGTCGAGGGCTACGACCTGACCACGATCCTGCTCAAGGGAATCGATTCCGGCAAGGTCACCCGCGCCGAGCTCGTCGACTATGTCCGTAACTACGACGGCACCGGTGTCGCCCGCCAGTACAAGTGGGGCGAGACCGGCGAGTTGGCCAACATCCAGATCTGGATGTACCAGGTCAAGTAGTTCAGACGATGTGCGCAGCGGTGCGCGTGGCTGTAGATGCCACGCGCACCGCTCGCCTGACGCGAGAGTAACCATGACATCAGCGGCTTCGCTCGGTGTATCCCTGTTAGCCGAGGGGTCCATCGATTTCAACGTCTCCGGGGTGATCGACCAGTTCTGGCGATTGACCGTGGACGGCCTCACCTACGGCTCGATCTATGCTCTGGTCGCTGTCGGCTACACGCTGGTCTACGGCGTGCTGCGATTGATCAACTTCGCCCACTCCGAGATCTTCATGCTCGGCATGTTCGGCACCTATGTGGGACTGGAACTGCTCGGCTTCGCGCCCAGCGGCAACGTGTATTCCCAGGGTGTCGGGCTGACGGTTCTGTATCTTGGCCTGGCGATGCTGTTCGGCATGCTCGTCTCCGGCATCGCGGCGGTGGGGCTCGAACGGGTTGCCTACCGGCCGCTGCGCAGGCGGGGCGCGAAACCGCTGGCCTTCCTGATCACCGCGATCGGTATGTCGTTCGTGATCCAGGAGTTCGTCCACTACATCCTGCCCAAGATCAAGCCCGGTCTCGGCGGGTCCAACGCCCAGACCGGTATCCGGCTCGTGGAGCCGAAGGTGCAGTTCACCTTCCTCGGCGCGCCGGTCACCAATGTGGCGCTGGTGATCTTCGCCGCGGCCATCGTGCTCGCGGTCACCACCGAGATCGTCATCAACAGAACCAAATTCGGCCGCGCCATCCGCGCGGTGGCCCAGGACCCCGACACCGCCACCCTGATGGGCGTCTCGCGTGAGCGGGTCATCGTCTTGACCTTCCTCATCGGCGGGCTGCTGGCAGGCGCCGCCGCGATGTTGTACACGCTCTACATCCCCACCGGCATCATCTTCTCCGGCGGCTTCATCCTCGGTATCAAGGCCTTCAGCGCCGCGGTGCTCGGTGGCATCGGCAACCTGCGTGGCGCGCTGCTGGGCGGGTTGATCCTCGGCGTCGCCGAGCAGTACGGACAGATCCTGTTCGGTACCGAATGGCGTGACGTGGTGGCGTTCGTCCTGTTGGTGACCGTGCTGATGTTCCGGCCGACCGGCATCCTCGGCGAGAGCCTGGGGAGGGCACGCGCATGACCGACCTGACGAAAACCCCGAAAGCACCTGTCGCGCACCAGGATCGACGTGGCGTCGGCGACGCTATCCGGGTCTGGTGGGACGGGCTCTCGCGTCCGGCCCAGTGGGCCGTCGGCGTGCCGATCATCGCCTTGCTGGCGCTGATGCCGCTGTTCCCGCCCCCGCTGCTCGACACTCCGGGTGTGAGCTTCGGCGGGGTGATGGCGCAATTCGCCATGTACGCGCTGATCGCCATCGGCCTGAACGTGGTGGTTGGCCAGACCGGTCTGCTCGACCTCGGTTACGTCGGCTTCTACGCCGTCGGCGCCTATACGGTCGGCCTGCTCACCAGTCCGAACAGTCCGTGGAACCAAACCGACGGCGGCTGGCTGGAACCCGGCTGGGCGTGGGTGGCCTGCCTGCCGATCGCGATCGCGCTGACCGCGCTGGCCGGGCTGATCCTCGGTGCGCCGACGCTGCGCCTGCGCGGTGACTACCTCGCGATCGTGACGCTGGGCTTCGGCGAGATCGTCCGGCTGATGGCCGACAACCTGACCGAGCTGACCAACGGCAGCCTCGGGCTCTCCAAGATCGCGTACCCCGCGGTCGGCGAATCCGAGGCGCACCCCGGCGGCTTCTTCTCCCCGGGCAACCTCGGCGACACCAGCAGCTGGAATCCCTTCCAGCGGGCGAGCAACGGCACCTGGTGGTTCTGGCTCGGCATGGCCTTCGTGATCGTGGTGCTGCTGATCATCGGCAACCTCGAGCGCAGCCGGGTCGGCCGCTCCTGGGTCGCCATCCGCGAAGACGAGGACGCCGCCGAGATCATGGGCGTGCCGACCTTCAAGTTCAAGCTGTGGGCGTTCGTGATCGGGGCCTCGGTCGGCGGACTGTCCGGCGCGATGTACGCCGGTCAGGTCACCTACGTCAACCCCAAACAGTTCGACATCATCTTGTCGATGCTGTTCCTGTGCGCGGTGGTGCTCGGTGGTTCGGGCAACAAACTCGGCGTGATCGTCGGCGCGTTCCTCATCGCCTACCTGCCGATGCGGTTGCAGTCGGTGCAGTTGGTGTCCAGCGAGTCGACCGGCTATCTGATGCTCGGCCTCGATGTCGCGCTGCTGATCGGACTGTGGCTGCTGTGGCGGTGGAAGAAGGAGTCGCTGGGCGTGTGGGTCCGGCGGGTGGTGATCGGAGTGGCGATCGTCGGGGTGGTCCTCGGTTTGCTGCTGTTGGGCAGTGTGTTGCTGTTCCGTCCGGGCGGCGCGCAGAACCTCGGTGACCTGAAGTACCTCTACTTCGGCATCGCGCTCGTGGTGATGATGATTCTGCGGCCACAGGGTTTGTTCCCGGTGCGGCAGAAGCTGCTCGCCTACGGCAGACAGGTGTACCAGGCCGTGACGCGCACACCGGTGCGCGAGCCGGCGGCCGAATCGATCGGAGCAGGGCAATGACGGGGCCGGGCGCGGGAGACGCGCTGTACGACAACGAAGACATGAAGGCCGGTTACCGGCCGCCGCCCGAGGTCGAGCCCGCGGGCGAGGTCGACGTCACCGCGGTGCTGCCCGAACTCGCCGACGCCGAGACGGTCGCCGAGGTGGTCGCGCCGCATCGCGCGATCGAGACCGCCGTCGGCGAACCGCTGCTGCGTACCGACGGTCTGACCGTCAAATTCGGCGGTCTGACCGCGCTCGACGGGGTCAGTTTCGAGATCCGCCGCGGCGAGATCCTCGGCCTGATCGGCCCCAACGGCGCGGGCAAGACCACCTGCTTCAACGCGATCACCGGTGTCTACAAGCCGGCGTCGGGCAGCGTGCACTTCGACGGTCAGCCACTGGCCAAGACCAAGCGCAACGAGATCACCCGCATGGGTATCGCGCGCACGTTCCAGAACGTGCGGTTGTTCGGCGAGATGACGGCGCTCGAGAACGTCGTCGTCGGCACCGACGCTCGCCACACCACGTCGGTGCCCGGCGCGGTGTTCCGTACGCCGAAGTTCAAGCGCGAGGAACGCGACGCCATCGAACGCGGCATGGCGTTGCTCGAGTTCGTCGGCATCGCACCGCGCGCGGTGGAGAAGGCCCGCAACCTGTCCTACGGCGACCAGCGCAGGCTCGAGATCGCGCGGGCGCTGGCCACCGAGCCCAAATTGCTGTGCCTCGACGAGCCCGCTGCCGGTTTCAACCCCAGCGAGAAGTCGGCGCTGATGGATCTGATCCGCAAGATCCGCGACGACGGCTACACCGTGCTGCTCATCGAGCACGACATGCGCCTGGTGATGGGCGTGACGGACCGGATCGTGGTCCTGGAGTTCGGGCGCAAGATCGCCGACGGCCTGCCCACCGAGGTGCGCGAGGACCCGGCGGTGATCGCGGCCTACCTCGGCGTTCCCGACGCGGACACCGTCGAAGAGGTGCGCGAGGGCTCCGTGGCAGCCGCGTCGGAGGGGGTGACCTCGCCTTCGGAGCCCGTCACCGTGTCGGCGCACGAGCGTGAGGAGGAGCCACCAGCCGCTGTCGAGTCGGTGGCGCCGCTGCTCGAGGTGCAGGACATGGTCGTGAACTACGGCCGGATCGAAGCGCTGCACGGCATTTCGCTCTCGGTCGCCCCGGGCGAACTGGTGACCCTGCTCGGTGCCAACGGCGCGGGCAAGACCACCACCATGCGGGCGCTGTCGGGTCTGCTGCCGCTCACTTCGGGTCGAATCCTGTTCCAGGGCAGAGACATCACCACGATGAAGGCCCACGATCGGGTGGTCGAGGGTCTGATCCAGGCGCCCGAAGGTCGCGGGGTGTTCCCCGGCATGACGGTCGCGGAGAATCTCGACATGGGCTGCTACGGCAGACCTTTCGAGAAGAAGACCGAGTACCAGCAGACCCTCGACTGGGTCTTCGAGCTGTTTCCGCGCCTGGCCGAACGCCGCAAGCAGGTCGGCGGCACGATGTCGGGCGGCGAACAGCAGATGCTCGCGATCGGGCGCGCCCTCATGGCCCGGCCCAAGCTGCTGCTGCTCGACGAGCCCTCGATGGGTCTGGCTCCCATGGTGATCCAGCAGATCTTCCGGATCATCAGCGAGATCAACCGCCAGGGCACCACCGTGTTGCTCGTGGAACAGAACGCCCAACAGGCTCTGACCCGCAGCGATCGCGCCTACATCCTGGAAACCGGTGAGGTGACCAAGTCCGGCCCGGGTGCGGCGTTGTTGACCGACTCCGCGGTGAAGTCGGCCTACCTCGGCGTCGACTGACCGGGGATTCGGCGAGTGTCCGGCCCCGCATCGCTCTCGGGCGATGCGGGGCCGGTTCTGTCGGTGGGGGTGCCTAGACTCATGCGCGTGAGTTCACCGACGACTGCGCAGGCATCGACAACGACCACTGCCCCCGATGGCGAGCGGCCTACGCTGCTGCTCCTGGACGGGCACTCGATCGCCTATCGCGCGTTCTTCGCGCTACCGGCGGAGAACTTCAAGACCGTGACGGGTCAGACCACCAACGCGGTGTACGGATTCACCTCGATGCTGATCAATCTGCTGCGCGACGAGAAGCCGAGCCATGTCGCCGCGGCGTTCGACGTGTCGCGCAAGACGTTCCGCACCGAGGCGTACCCCGAGTACAAGGCCAATCGCAGCGCCACCCCCGACGAGTTCCGTGGGCAGGTCGAACTCACCAAGGACGTGCTCGGCGCGATGGGCATCCCGGTGATGGCCATCGACGGCTACGAGGCCGACGATGTGATCGCCACCCTCACCACCCAGGCGATGACCCAGGGCTTCCGGGTCCTCATCGTCACCGGCGACCGCGACGCGATCCAGCTGGTCAACGACGACGTCACCGTGCTCTACCCGAAGAAGGGCGTGTCGGATCTCACCCGCTTCACCCCGGCCGAGGTGGAGACCAAGTACGGACTCACGCCCGCCCAGTACCCCGACTACGCGGCCCTGCGCGGCGACCCGAGCGACAACCTGCCCGGCATTCCCGGGGTGGGGGAGAAGACCGCCGCCAAGTGGATCCGCGAATACGGTGACCTCGCCACCCTGGTCGACCGGGTCGACCAGGTGAAGGGCAAGGTCGGCGAATCGCTGCGCGCGAACCTGTCCAGCGTGGTGCTCAATCGCCAGCTCACCGAGATGGTGCGCGAGGTGCCGCTGCCCTACAGCCCCGATCAGCTGGCCAAGGCTCCGTGGGACCGCGACAAGATCCACCAGCTCTTCGACGACCTCGAGTTCCGGGTCCTGCGCGACCGGCTCTTCGACACCCTCGGTTCCCCCGAGCCGGAAGCCGAATCGGGTTTCGAGATCAGCGGTGGCGCCCTCGATCAGGGCGCGGTCGCCGACTGGCTGGCCGAGCATGCGAAAGCCGGTGTGCGCCACGGCCTCTCGATCGTCGGGACCGGCACCCCGGTGCACGGCGACGCGCGAGCGCTGGCCATCGCCGCCGCCGACGGCGAGGGTGGCTACATCGATCTGACCGTGCTCACCCCCGAGGACGAGACGGCGCTGGCGACGTGGCTGGCAGACCCCGAGGTGCTCAAGGCCCTGCACGAGGCCAAGTCCGCCGGTCACGCCCTGCGCGGGCGCGGCTTCACCCTGGGCGGGCTCGCCACCGACACCGCCCTGTCCGCCTACCTGGTGCGCCCCGGCCAGCGCAGCTTCAACCTCGACGACCTGTCCCTGCGCTACCTCAAGCGCGAACTGCGCGTCGAGACCGGCGACACCGGCCAGCTCTCCCTGCTCGACGACGAGGACACCGTCGCCGCCGATATCGCGCGCGAGGAGATGCTGCGCGCCCGCGCGGTCGCCGACCTGGCCGTGGCCCTGGATACCGAACTCGAGGCGATCGAATCGACCCCGCTGCTCACGGAGATGGAGCTGCCGCTGCTCGGGGTGCTCGGTCAGCTCGAGGAAGCGGGCATCGCGGTCGACGTCGCCCAGCTCGAAAACCTCCAGCAGCAGTTCGCCGACCGTGTCACCGAGGCGGCGAACTCCGCCTACGACGTGATCGGCAAGCAGATCAACCTCGGCTCACCCAAGCAGCTGCAGGTGGTGCTGTTCGACGAGCTCGACATGCCGAAGACCAAGCGCACCAAGACCGGCTACACCACCGACGCCGACGCGCTGGAATCACTGTTCGAGAAGACCGGCCACGCGTTCCTGGAGCACCTGCTCGCCCACCGCGACGCGACCCGGCTCAAGGTGACCGTCGACGGCCTGCTCAAGTCGGTCTCCGACGACGGCCGCGTGCACACCACGTTCAACCAGACCATCGCCGCGACCGGCCGCCTGTCCTCGACCGAGCCGAACCTGCAGAACATCCCGATCCGCACCGACACCGGCCGCCAGATCCGCGACACGTTCGTGGTCGGCCCCGGCTTCGCCGAACTCATGACCGCCGACTACAGCCAGATCGAGATGCGCATCATGGCGCACCTGTCCGGCGACGCCGGTCTGATCGAGGCGTTCAACTCCGGCGAGGACCTGCACACCTTCGTCGCATCGAAGGCCTTCGACATCCCGATCGCGGAGGTGAGCCCCGAGCTGCGCCGCCGGATCAAGGCCATGTCCTACGGCCTGGCCTACGGTCTCAGTTCCTACGGGCTGAGCGCCCAGCTCAAGATCAGCACGACCGAGGCCAAAGAGCAGATGGACGTCTACTTCGACCGCTTCGGCGGCATTCGCGACTACCTGTCCGACGTCGTCGATCAGGCCCGCAAGGTCGGCTACACCCAAACCCTGTTCGGTCGCCGCCGCTACCTGCCCGACCTGGACTCCAGCAACCGCCAGCGCCGCGAATCCGCCGAGCGGATGGCGCTCAACGCTCCCATCCAGGGCACCGCCGCCGACATCATCAAGGTCGCGATGATCAACGTGCAGAACGCGATCCACGACGCCGGACTGCGCTCGCGCATGCTCCTGCAGATCCACGACGAACTCGTCTTCGAGGTGGTCGAGGGCGAACGCGACGCGCTCGAAGCCCTTGCCCGCGAACAGATGTCGGCCGCGATCGAGCTCTCGGTGCCGCTCACCGTCTCCGTCGGCACCGGCCGCAGCTGGGACGCGGCCGCGCACTGAGGCAGCCGAGACGCCACGATGGGCACCTACCCGCGCGGGTAGGTGCCCATCGTCAGGCAACGCTGATTACGCGTTGACCGTTACCGCATCGTCGGCGATCGAGTAGCTGATCGAGCCGTTCTCGAACTGGCTGATCTTGCCGCCGTCGATGTCCTGCTCGTCGGTGGTCGGGTAGCCCAGTCGGCCGCCCGCGCCGCCTTCGGCTTCCCACGCCAGACGGATGGCGCCGTACACGGTCTTGGCCCCGGTCGGGAGCTTGAAGTAGATGACTCCGCCGGTGAATTCCTGGAACTTGCCACCGTTGGGGGCGTCCTGCTCTGCCGAGGTCGGCTCACCCAGCGGGCTGGACGCGCCACCGGCTTCGTTGTAGTGATCGCCGATAGCCCCAGTGACTTCGAATGCCATGTCGAACAATTCCTTTCACGCAGTAACAATTGGCCTAGCGGCGGCGACGCTACAGTGCGATCGCCGGTTCCAGGCGGCGACGCGCGGGAGATTCACGATCTGGTCACATTTTATTAGCCAGAGATTCGCTCGGTCTCGACGACTGGAACCGGCGCACTGTCCAGGCGGCGCTAGCGAAAACGCTGGACGATAGCTTCGGCGATCGTGCCGGGCTCGTGTTCGGGGACGAAGTGTCCGGCGTCGGGCAACTCGACGACCTGGTGATCGGTGAACGTGGCGCGCATCCGTGGCAGGAACGACGCAGGGCGGAAAGCCATGTCCTTCATGCCCCAGATCAGTAGCGTCGGGGTGGCCGCGAGTCGGGCGGGCACGTCGGTGGCCAGCTGCTCGAGAAAGGGGCGGGCAGCCAGGATCTGTCCGGGCATCGCGGCGATGCCCTGCCTGGCTTCCGGCGAGGGCTGCACCGCGCGATAGTGCTCGGCCTCGGCGTCACTGATGGTGTTGCGCAGCTCACGCAGCAGAAAACGCTCGACGAGCAGGTTGTCACGCAAGATCCGCCGCTGCATAGGCGCGCTGCCCATGACCCGGCTGAATGCCTTCTGCGGCCAGGTATCCGTCGGCCACAACAGGGTGTTGCCGAGTACCAGCCCGCGAACCCGGTCGGCGCGGTCGGCGCCCACCGCGGTACCGATCGGCCCGCCCCAGTCCTGGCCCATGATCACGAACCGGTCGAGTCCGAGACGGTCGACGAGCTCGCCGACGACAGTGGAGTGTTCGGCGATGGTGTAGCCGTAGCCCGGTGGCCGCTCGGACAGGCCGAAGCCCGGGTAATCGACTGCTACGCAACGAAACCGGTCACCCAGTCGCATGATGATCTTGCGATAGAGAAAGCTCCACGTGGGGCTGCCGTGGCAGAACAGGATCGGGATCCCGGAGCCCTCATCGATGTAGTGCACCCGGCCGGCGGAGGAATCGAACCAGCGGGACTCGAAGGGATAGAGCGCTGTGTCCGGTGTGAAGTCGATCAGCATCGCATCCGTCCTTTCCGGGGGCTTCGCACCGACCTTACGGACGAAAAGTTCTGCGATTCAATGCTTTCGGTCGGTGGGCCGCTGAGAGGCTCGCCACGTCGTACGGGGACCGGGCTCGGGCCGACCGCGGCCGGTTCGTGCCCGGGTCCGTCGGATCGGGGCGGGCGTGGCCAACTGTGGCAGCATCGGCCCTATGACTGCTGACGTCATCGCGACCCCGCTGCCCGACTGCCCCGATATCGAGCAGGCCTTCGCGATGTCATGGCCGGTGCGGTTGGGTGATACCGACGGCGACGACCGGTTGCGGCTCGACGCGGTGGCACGGTACCTGCAGGACATCGGGTTCGACCACCTCGATGCCGTCGAGGACGGCCACACCCATCAGGCGTGGATCGTGCGACGCACCGTCATCGACGTGTACGAGCCGATCGTGTTCGGCGACCGCGTGCAGCTACGCCGCTGGGCCGATGCGCTCTCGAATCGCTGGTGCGACATGCGAATTCAGCTGCGCGGGGAGAAGAGTGGGCACATCGAGGCCGCGGCCTTCCTGATCCACATCGACCCTGTCGCCGGTCGGCCCGCCCGGATGAGCGAGGCGTTCATGGCGCCGATGCTGGCCAGCACCACCGAGCACCGCCTCCGCTGGAAGGCTGCCCTCACCGAACTCGACGACCCACACGTGGAGTCGGTGCCGTTCCCGCTGCGCGTCACCGATGTCGACCGGCTCGGCCACGTCAACAACGCCGTCTACTGGGAAGCGGTCGAGGAGGCGCTCGCGGCGCACCCGGACCGCCACCGGTTGCCGTACCGGGCGATCGTCGAACACGTCGGTCCGGTGATGATGGGCGACAAGGTGGTGTTGCGGACGAGCTCGCAGCCCGACAGCCTGCGCGTGCAGGTCGATGTCAACGGTTCGGCGCGGGCTCTCGCCTCGGTCGAGCCCCTGCCGGGGCGCTGATCGAGCAGCGGCGGCGGTGTCGTCGAAAACCTAGGGCGCGCTGAGGCTTTCGTCTGCAACGTGCGCTACGAACGGCGTCAGCGCTCGCGGGCGACCAGCGATGCCGACCCGCCGGCCAGATCCACCCGATCTCGCGGCGGCGCACCCTCCGACGGGTTCTCCCGATGCATGAGCGTGCTCTGGCGCTGCTCGAACTCGTGGTGCTTGGACCCCTGGAACATCGCGGTGAGATGTTCGAATCCGGTGGCCGACGCGACCGTGCCGCCACGCTTGCGCGTCCACGGCAGAAAACGTGTCCCGGCGACCCGGTTGATCGCCACCTCGACGAACGCCAACAGGATCAGCAGACACGCGAGCCCGGGAATCGTCATCGCCATGAGCAGCCCCATACCCGATACGGTACCCATCGCCGTAGCCGGGGGCGATGTTACCGATGCTGAGCTGCGGTGATGGTACTCACCGGTAGACACTCCGGGCGGTGAACCAGGTTGCGGATTCGAAGCGATCGCCCTATCCTCGACTGCGTGCCGAATCCCGCCCGCTGTGCCGCGCTGCTAGTCGCTGACCGCGACCTCGCGGTCGCTGCTGCGCAGACCGCGCAGGTAGCTTCACGGCGAATTCTTCCCGTAGTAATCCGCCGTAGCGGGGTCTGATTCGGACCAGCCCCTACGCTGCGGGCTGTTTTTCATCGTTCTGCTGGTCCCATCCTGCCAACGAAGACATCTTCGGGAAGACCTCACCTGCAATGACGCTGACACTGGACCATGCCCTGTTCGACGCCGCCCCCAAGGGCCTGCGCGCCGAGCTCACCGACCTCGACCCCGCCGCCTTCCTCGACCGGTACACCCGTGCCGACGGATCCATCGCGCTTCGCGAATGGTCTTGTTCCGGAACGGATTTCACCGCCACCCTGGAATTCGGCGACCACCTCCGCACCGTCATCGCCACCGGCAGCCCCGTTGCCGCGATGACCTCCGCGCTCTACGACGAGGGCTACCCCCTCGAGATCCTGCGCTTCCATCAGCGCCCGACCACCGACGGCATCGCCACGTTCATGCACTGCGAGATCAACGGCAGGCGTGGCTGGGCGGTGGCGACAGCCGCCGACAGCGCGGAATCGACCGTGCGCGCCATGATCGCCGGCGTCAACCTGCTCGCGGGCTGACACCACCCGAACATCCAAGGGCCCGTTCACCGCGAAAGGTGAACGGGCCCTTGGCGTTGCGCGCGAAAGACGCGGCGCCGAACTACTCGGCGGGGGAGGACTCCTGCTGCTCGGCGATCTGCTTGCGCACCTCGTCCATGTCCAGGTCCTTGATCTGGGTCACCAGATCCTCGAGCGCGGCAGGCGGCAACGCGCCGGGCTGGGCGAAGACGAGCACGCCCTCGCGGAAGGCCATGATGGTCGGGATCGACTGGATGTTGGCGGCAGCGGCGAGTCCCTGCTCGGCCTCGGTATCGACCTTGCCGTAGACGACGTCGGTGTGCTTTTCCGACGAGGTCTCGTAGGTCGGCGCGAAACTGCGGCACGGACCGCACCAGGAAGCCCAGAAATCGACGAGGACCACGTCGTTTCCGGTGATGACTTCGTCGAAGTTCTGCTGGGTCAGCGTCTGGGTGGCCATGACGTCCTCTCCTTGTCGGTGTCCTCGGCTGTAACGCCGCGGCGTCCTACTATCTTCCCCCGATCGCGCGAGGCTCCGGCCGTCACGGCCCGGTCGGGCAGTGAATCCGCACTACAACGGCCAGAAATTCGGTCCAGGCCGCGTGTCAGCACGGCCCGCGTGGTCACCGCCGGGCGGGTGCGCGCGAAGATAGCGGAGTGAACGCGACGAAGGCGAGCCTGCGACTCGGAGTGATCGACGGCGACGGAATCGGCCCCGAGGTGGTAGCCGCGACCCGAGCGGTCGTCGATGAGGCGATCGGCGCGGCCGGGCTCGCCCCGGTGCAGTGGGTTCCGCTGGTGATCGGGCACGACGCGATCGCCGCCTACGGCAACCCGCTGCCGGAACAGACGCTGACCGCCCTCGAGGATCTCGACGCCTGGATCCTGGGCCCCCACGACAACGCCTCCTACCCGTCGGACATGCGGGTGGCGCCGGGTGGCGTCATCCGCAAACGCCTAGGGCTCTACGCGAACATCCGCCCCGCCGTCGCGTTCACCGGGGTGCGCGCGATGGCGCCCGATTTCGATCTGGTGATCGTTCGGGAGAACAGCGAGGGCTTCTACGCGGATCGCAACATGTTCGCGGGCTCGGGGGAGTTCCGTCCCACCGAGGACGTGGCGATGGCGGTCGCGGTGATCACGCGCCAGGCGTGCGAGCGGATCGCGCATCAGGCGCTGCGCCTGGCGCGGGGTCGGCGCAAGCGGGTCACCGTGGTACACAAGGCCAATGTGCTGCCGATGACGACCGGCCTGTTCCGTGACGTCTGCTACGCGGTGGCCGAGCAGTATCCGGACGTGACCGTCGACGACGAACACGTCGACGCGATGGCGGCGCACCTGGTGCGCTCACCCGCCGAGTACGACGTGATCGTCACCGAGAACCTGTTCGGCGACATCCTCTCCGATCTGGCCGGTGAGCTCAGCGGTTCCCTCGGTATGGCCGCCTCGCTCAACTGCTCCGACACGCGCGCGATGGCACAGGCCGTGCACGGCGCGGCGCCGGGTCTGGCCGGACATAATCGGGCCAATCCCGCCGCGCTGCAATTGTCGGCGGCAATGCTGTTGCGCTGGTTGGCAGTTCGTGACGACAATCGTTTTCTCCATGATGCCGCCGATCGGATTACCCGTGCCGTGGCGGCGACGTTCGCGGCCGGAATCGCGACCGCGGATCTCGGCGGACTGGCTTCCACCAGCGAATTCACCGAACAGGTCAGTGCCCGTGTGCACCGGAGGTGAAGGGACCCCTTTCACATCGGCTGATTAATCTTCGGTTACTGTCGCACCACGCTGTGTCCGGTTCGCATACATTGCCAAACAGGCGCTGACACGTGGCCGGCGTCGACGTGAAATGTGGAGGCTCCTTTGTCTGTTCGAACTGTCCTCGGCCGTGGCGCCGTGCGGCTGCTGTGTACCGTCGCCGGCGGTGCCTTGTTGTTGACCGGCTGCGCCGAGAACACCGAGGGCGACGGCGCCTCGGTGGACAAGGTGTCGGCGGAGAAGGTCGACGCGCTCGCCGCGGCGGTCCCCGACAAAGTGAAGCAAGCAGGCAAGTTGGTCGTCGGCGTGAACGTGCCGTACCAGCCCAATGAGTACAAGGACGCGAGCGGCAAGATCGTCGGCTTCGATGTGGACCTCCTCGACGCCGTCGCGAGCACCCTCGGACTGAAGGTCGACTATGTCGAATCCTCGTTCGAGAAGATCATTCCCGCCATTCAGGCAGGGACCTACGACGTGGGTATGTCCTCGATCACCGATTCGCGCGAACGTGAGCAGCAGGTCGATTTCACGACCTATTTCTCCGCGGGCATCCAGTGGGCCCAGCAAACCGGTAAAACGATCGATCCGAACAATGCGTGCGGCCTGAAAGTCGCCGTACAGGCCACTACGGTCGAGCACACCGACGAGATTCCCGCCAAGAGCGCCAAGTGTGTCGCCGAGGGTAAGCCCGCTATCGATATGAAGGCATTCGACGAGCAGAGCGCCGCGACCAACGCATTGATGCTCGGCCAGGTCGACGCGATGTCGGCCGATTCCCCGGTGACCGCGTACGCGATCAAGCAGAGCGAAGGCAAGATCGAGGCGGCGGGCCCGCTGTTCGACTCCGCGCCCTACGGCTGGGCCGTGCAGAAGACCTCGCCGCTGGCGGTGTCGTTGCAGAAGGCGCTGCAGCACCTGATCGACAACGGCAAGTACGGCGAGATCACCACCAACTGGGGTGTGCAGGACGGTCAGATCAAGACCTCGGTGATCAACGGCGCAGTGAGCTGACGTGACCGACGAGAAAGACACGGTGGAGGTGCCCGGACCGGGCACCGAACCCGAACCGATCAAAGCGGTCCCGCTGCGCAGGCCGGGCCGCTGGATCGCGGCGGCAATCATCCTGATCCTGGTGGGATTGTTCGTCTACGGTGCTGCTACCAATCCCGCCTACCGGTGGGATACCTACGGCAAGTATCTGTTCGACACCCGCATCACCCAGGGTGCGATCGTCACCCTGGAACTCACCGTGCTCGCGATGGCGATCGCGGTGGGTCTGGGCACGGTGCTGGCGGTGATGCGCCTGTCGCCGAACCCGGTGCTGCGCACGGCCGCGTGGATCTACCTGTGGATCTTCCGTGGCACTCCGGTGTTCGTGCAGTTGGTGTTCTGGGGTCTGGTGCCCTCGCTGTACAAGCAGATCGATCTCGGCGTGCCGTTCGGTCCGCAGTTCTTCCACGTCGATGTGCAGAACCTGCAGGCCGCGTTCCTGTTCGCGGTGATCGGCCTCGGACTCAACGAGGCCGCGTACATGGCCGAGATCGTGCGCGCGGGCATCAACTCCGTCGGTGAGGGTCAGCGCGAAGCGTCGGTGGCGCTGGGTATGTCGTGGACACAGACCATGCGCCGCACGGTGCTGCCGCAGGCCATGCGGGTGATCATCCCGCCCACCGGCAACGAGCTGATCGGCATGCTCAAGACGACCTCGCTGGTCACCGCGATTCCCTTGAGTACCGACCTGTTCGGCCGCGCCCGTGACATCTACGGCGTGAACTTCCAGCCGATCCCGCTGCTGCTCGTCTGTGCCACCTGGTACCTGGCGATCACCAGCATCCTCATGGTCGGTCAGTACTACTTGGAACGCTATTACTCGCGCGGTGCCACCCGGCAGCTGACGGCCAAGCAGCTCCAGGAACTGGCCACGGCGCAGGCGGCGGTGAAGGCGAAATGACCGAACCACAAGTGGCAGTCCCGCCGATGGTGCTGGCCGACCGGGTGTGCAAGAACTTCGGCGCGCTGCAGGTGCTCAAGGGCATCTCGCTCGAGGTGCAGCGCGGCAAGGTGCTCACCCTGGTCGGGCCGTCCGGCTCGGGCAAGTCGACGTTCCTGCGGTGCATCAATCACCTCGAGCAGGTGAACGCGGGCAGGCTCTATGTCGACGGCGATCTCGTGGGCTACCGGGAGAAGAACGGCAAGCTCTACGAGATGCACGAGCGCGATGCCGCCGTGCAGCGTCGCGATATCGGCATGGTGTTCCAGCATTTCAACCTGTTCCCGCACCGTACGGCGCTGGAGAACGTGATCGAGGCGCCCATCCAGGTGCGCGGGATCCGCAAATCCGAGGCGATCGCCAGGGCCGAGGACCTGCTCGAGCGGGTCGGGCTCTCCGCCAAGCGCAACGCCTACCCCGCGCAGTTGTCCGGTGGTCAGCAGCAGCGCGTCGCCATCGCGCGAGCGCTGGCGATGGATCCCAAGCTGATGCTGTTCGACGAGCCGACCTCGGCACTGGACCCCGAGCTGGTCGGTGAGGTGCTCGCCGTGATGCGGGAGCTGGCCGATTCGGGCATGACCATGCTGGTGGTGACCCACGAGATGGGCTTCGCCCGCGAGGTCGCCGACGAACTGGTGTTCATGGATGCCGGTGTGGTCGTGGAGTCGGGTCCGCCGCGTGAACTGCTGGCCAATCCACAACAGGAGCGGACGCAGGCTTTCCTGTCACGTCTGCTCTGACTGCCCGTCTTCCCGCGTATTTCGGCGAGATCAGTTGACCCCCTGAGGTTTTCTCAGGGGGTTTCCTGGTTCTTCAGGCGTTCCAGGGAGACCTGGGCCTGGGCGATACGGCGGATGGCGGCCAGTGCGGTGTCGCCGAGGACGGTGAGTACGACGACCGCGTCGATGATGTCGTCGCGTCCGCCCGCGGACAGGGCCGACGCCACGTCGTTCTCCGCGACCGCGCGGGTGCTGTCGAAATAGGTGGGCAGGGTGGTGGTTGCCCAGTCCCGGTAGCCGAGTTGGGCGAGTCGAACGATCACTCCGGTGAGCGTGTCGATGGCCTGTGGACTGGGTTTCATGTCCCAGCCGCGCCGGTCCATCTCCGCGCGCACGGCCTCGAACGCGCGGTCCCATTCGGCGTCGTGGGCGGCGGGCACGGGTGTGGCCAGACTGTCCTGCGTCACCCCGAGCACGTGGAACAGGGGCATCTCGGGGGAGTCGATCGCGGCGAGGACATCGGAGACGGTGGCGACCGGTATCCCGCCCACCTCGATCAGCGCGCGGATCAGGCGCAGTCGACGCAGGTGGTCTTCGCCGTAGCTGGCCTGATTGGGGCTGCTGCGTTCACCCGGGGGCAGTAGTCCCTCGCGCAGGTAGTACTTGATGGTGGCCACCGCGATGCCGCTGCGTTCACTCAACTCCGAGATTCGCACTCTTACCTCCGTTGTGTTCCTACCCCTTGCCTACGTCACCCATAGCGGATAGTCTAGCTATCCATAACGGATAGTATAGCTATCTATCTTTGGGAGATTCGATGTCAGTTCTCACCGTTCCCTCGCTGCCCCGCCCTCGAACTCGTCTGCATCGACCGCTGATGTATTTCGCCGCCGTCAACGCCGCGCTCGTCGTGGTCGGCCTGATCGGGATGCTGGTCGACGACCGGATGATCGCCGGGTCGACCGCCTGGTTCAAGCCGGCCAAGTTCGCGATCTCGTTCGTCTTCTACAGCGTGGCGCTTGCTTGGTTGATGTCGTTGCGGCCCAATGCTTCTCGGCTCGCCGCACGGATGGCCACGGTGATCGTGGTCGCCGGGGTGATCGAGCAGGTGATCATCTTCGGGCAGGTGATCCGCGGGACTCGCAGCCACTACAACATGACCACCGCCCTGGACGGCACCCTCTGGGTGATCATGGGGTCGACCATCGTCATCCTGTTCCTGGCAACCCTGGTGATCGGGATCGGACTGATGCGCGCACGCCTCGGCGACGCCTCGATCACCTGGTCGATTCGTCTCGGCATCGCGATCACCTTGGTCGGGTTGGCGCTGGGAAATCTGATGCCGCAGCGGGAATCCGGCGTCGAGGGAATCGCGGGCGCGCACACGGTGGGAGCGCCCGACGGTACGCCCGGCATGCCGCTGACCGGGTGGAGCACGACCCACGGCGACCTGCGCATTCCGCACTTCTTCGGCATGCACGCCCTCCAGGCGCTGCCGTTGCTCGCGGCACTGCTGATTGTGCTGGCGCCGAGGATCGCGCTGCTGCGGTCGGTGCGTGTTCGGCTCGGCCTGATCATCACCGCGTCGGCGGGTTACGCGGCGGTGCTCGCGCTGGTCACCTGGCAGGCGCTGCGTGGGCAGCCGTTGATCCATCCCGATCAGGCCACGCTCACCGCCGCGGCCGCGATCGTCACCGGAGTTGTTGTCGGAGTAATGATCTCGGTCGCGAGCGCGACCGGCACTCGAAAGGTAGCCACCGCATGAGCACGCTGTTCGACCTGTCGTTCTTCGTCACGGTGCCGTTCTGGGCGTTGATGGTCTTCGCCCCGACCTGGCGCTGGACCCGCACGATCATCTCCTCACCGTGGATCGTGCTGGTGCCCTTGGTGGTCTGGGCGATCGTCGCGGTACCGGTATTGGGCGCGATGTGGTCGTTGGTGACGTCCCCGTCGCTGGCCGCCATCACCGAAGCCACCGCCGATCCCGCTGTGCTCACCGCTCTGTGGGCACAGATCATCGCGTGGGATCTGTTCCTCGGGCGCTGGGTCTACCTCGACAGTCGCGAGCGCGACGTCCATCCGCTGCTGATGGGCCCGCTGCTGGTCGGCACCATCCTGTTGTCGCCCATCGCCTTCCCGATCTATCTGCTCGTTCGTGAAATCGCTCGGCGGCCCCGAGTCGGGAGTGCTGCTGTGGCACAAAAAGATCCGGTCGGGGCGTAACCCCGTGAGCCGGGCTCGGAAGTCCGGCTCACGGAACCGCTACAACGGCATCAGGCGATGTTTGCGCGGCGCCTGCTCGATGTGCTTGTCACCGAGCAGGCGCAACGCTTTACGAATTTCCAGGCGAGTGTTCGACGGCTCGATGACCGCGTCGATATAGCCGCGTTCGGCGGCGATCCACGGGGTGGCGACGGCGGCGTTGTAGAAGTCGACCATCTGCTGACGCACAGCGGGCCGGTCGGCCTCGGGAACGGCGGCGAGCTGCTTGCGCTGGGTCAGGCCCACCGCGGCTTCGGCGCCCATCACGGCGATCCGCGCGGTCGGCCACGCGAGGTTGATGTCGCCACCGAGTTGCTTGCACCCCATCACCGCGTAGCCGCCGCCATAGGCCTTGCGGACCACGACGGTGACGATCGGAACGGTCGCCTCGACCACCGCGTAGAAGAACCGGCCGCCACGTTTGATGACGCCGATCTTCTCCTCCTCGACCCCGGGCAGCACGCCCGGCGTATCGACGACGAACACCAGCGGAATGTCGAACGCGTCGCAGAGCCGGATGAAGTGCGCCGCCTTGTCCGACCCGCGCGCATCGATCGCGCCGCTGGCCACCAGCGGCTGATTGGCGACGACGCCGACACTGCGCCCGTCGACCCGCGCGAACCCGGTGATCAGGTTGCGGGCGGCGCCGTCGCCGATCTCGTGGAACTCCCCGTCGTCGAAGATCCGCAGCAGCACCTCGTACATGTCATAACCCATGCGATCGGAATCCGGTATCAGTGCGTCGAGTTCGCGATCGGAGTCGGTGATCTCCGGTTCCAGACCGGGATTCACCAGCGGCGCCCGCTCGTAGCAGTTCGACGGCATGAAGCTCAAATAATTACGCGCCCAATCGAATGCGGACTTCTCGTCCGCTGCCACGTGGTGGATATTGCCGTTGTGCGCCTGATTGAACGCGCCGCCGAGCTCGTCGAGGGTCACTTCCTCGCCGGTGGTCTCGCGAATGATCTCGGGACCGGTCACGAACATGTACGCCGACTCGGTCGCGATCAGCACATCGGTATTGATCGGCGAATACACCGCGCCCGCAGCGCATTTGCCCAGCATCACCGACACCTGCGGCACCACCCCGGACAGCCGGGTCTGCCGCCTGCTCATCTCCGCGTACCAGGCCAGCGAGGTGACCGCGTCCTGTACCCGCGCACCGCCGGAGTCGTTGATCGCCACGAACGGGCAGGCGATATCGGCCGCCAGATCCATCGCCATCGCGACCTTGCGCCCGAACATCTCACCCACCGAACCGCCGAATACGGTCTGGTCGTGGGCGATCACCACCACCGGTCGCCCGTCGATCCTGCCGTGTCCGGTGACCACACCGTCACCGTAGAGGCCCTCGGCCGCGCCCGGCTGTTTCACCAGCGCGCCGATTTCGGTGAAACTGCCCTGGTCGAGAAGTATTTCGATGCGTTCGCGTGGGCCCGGTATTCCTTTCGCCGCACGCTTGGCGATACCCGCATCCCCCGCGGGTTCCCGCGCCGCCGTCAGATTGTCCCGCAGCTCTTGCAGTTTCGCAGCAGTAGTCGACTCCACCACGCACGCCCTTCCTCGTCCTGGTCGAGCTCTCCTTCATCGGTTAGCCAAAGCGTAGCGCTGACCCCCGCGCCGACATCAGCGGCACGGCGGACCGATCCTTGACGAATCACGAGTCGTACCGTGGGTGGGGTGAACAAGCCGACCCGATACGGAGCCATCGCTTTCTCCGCGGCCACCGCGCGCCGCCAGCACAGCGGTGGTGGTTTCACCGTCCACGGCAGGCGGATGGCCCACGGCGCCGACATCGGCGAGCCCGAAGAACTGGAGCCGCCAGTGGCGGGCCTGATCCGGGCGGCCGACTCGTTCTACCTCGCGACCGTCACCGGCTCCGGCTGGCCCTACATCCAACATCGGGGCGGACCACCGGGTTTCGTGCACGTGCTCGATGCCGCGACCATCGCATGGGCCGAATACCCGGGTAACAACCAGTTCGTCACACTGGGCAATCTCGACACCGACGATCGGGTCGCGCTGTTCTTCATCGATTACCCGACGCGCACCAGGGTCAAGATCTTCGGCCGTGCCGAGGTCGTCGAACGCGCCGATGATCCCGAGCTCCTCGACCGACTCCTGACCACGTCGGCGGGCCCGATCGACGCGCGCTCGGACCGGGCGTTCGTGGTGCGGATCGAGGCGTTCGACCGCAACTGCACCAAGAACATCACTCCCCGCTACCGCACCGAGTGGATCCAGGACTACGCCCGCGCCGGACGCGCTCCACTCGAAGCCGAAATCGACCGGCTCCGACAGCACAACGCCGAGCTCGAAGCCGAAATCGCCCGTCTGAGATCCCCATCCTGACCGGTCGCGCCACTCGGACGACGGCTCAGGCGTGACCACCGAAGGCGATGCGCAACTGCCCGAGCAGCACCTTCGCCGCCGGACCGGGTGGGGGGTCGGTGCGCCAGGCCAGGGCCAGTCGGCCGTGGAGGGTGGGCTCGACGATATCGAGGGTTCGCACACCGAAGGCGTCTGCTTCGGCGGGGGTGAGGGCGGGGACAATGGCGGTTCCCAGTCCGCGCGCGGCGAGTTCGAGGAGTAGCGGGGGAGCGGCGGCCTCGAAGGCGATGTCCGGCGTGAAACCGGCAGCGGCACAAGAACGTTCGAAGACGCCGCGCAGGCCGGTGCCCCGGGTGAGGCAGATGAGGCGGCGATCAGCGAGGGCGTGCAAGGCGATGGAGCCCGCCGATTCGGCGGGGTCGACGGGTTCGTCGCGAGCGACGGCGGCGACGAGTGCGGTGTGCAGGATCACGTGCAGACCGATGCTGGAATCTATTGGGGCGCCGGTCAATCCGGTCAAGGCGATATCGAGCTCGCCGTGCTCGACGGCGGCGAGCATCCGTTCGGCGGTGTCCTCGGTGAGGCTGATCCCGACCTGCGGATGGTCGTGGTGGAAATCGGCGAGCACCCCCGCCACATCGAAGACCTCCGACGCCGCTCCGGAGATCATGCCGACCCGGACCTGCCCGCGCAGCAAACCCGTGAACTCCCCGACCGTGTCCCCGATCCGATCGACGGCGGCCAGGGCGGCGCGCGCGTGCTCGAGCACGGCGGCCCCGACATCGGTCAGCGTCACGGTGCGAGCGCCGCGGTCGAGCAGGCGCTGTCCGAGTTCGCGTTCGAGTTGCCGGATCTGAGTGCTGAGGCCGGGCTGCGTCAGGTGCAGCCGCTCGGCGGCCCTGGTGAACCCGCCTTCGTCGACGACCGTCACGAAGTAGCGCAGCTGCCGCAGTTCCATAACTGTCAATTATAGGTAGGAGAAGAACTATCTGTTGTACTTATTCTTCCGGTCGGCGCAGAGTCGAAGACATGACCGATATCGCAACGAAGTTCGCTGGTCCCGTATTCACGCCGGACGACCCCGGGTACGCCGAGGAGGTCGCCGGCTTCCAAACCGCCTACACGCACCGCCCGGCGTTCGTGGTCGGCGCGTTGCACGGCCAGGACGTGCGCGCCGCGGTGGAATTCGCCGCCCGGCGTGGGCTGGCGGTCGCTGTGCAGGCGACCGGGCACGGCCTGTCCGTCGCTGCCGACGGAGGGGTGCTCATCACGACCGGACGCATGGACACCATCACCATCGACCGGCTGGCCCGGACCGCCCGCATCGGTGCGGGGGTACGTGCGGGGGCGTTGGTCGAGGCGGCCGCTCGGCACGGGTTGGCGCCCTTGAACGGGTCGTCGCCGTCGGTGGGCGTCGTCGGGTATGTGCTCGGCGGCGGGCTCGGACTGCTGGCGCGTGAATTCGGCTATGCCGCCGATCATGTCCGCCGCATCGAACTGGTCACCGCCGACGGCCGAGTGCGCTCACTCGGCCCGGACGACGAATTGTTCGGGGCGGTACTGGGTTCGGGTGGGAACTTCGGCGTGGTGACCGGGCTCGAACTCGACCTCGTCCCCGTCGCCGAAATCTATGGTGGTCAGCTGGTTTTCGACGCGCCACTCGTCGATGCGGCGCTGGCGGCGTGGCGGGAATGGACCGCGACCGTGCCGAGCGCGCTGACCTCCACGATCGCGGTGCTGACCTATCCCGACATCCCGCCCGTGCCGGAATCGCTGCGGGGCCGCCACGTTGCCTCGATCCGGATCGCCTACGACGGGACCGACGAGGAGGGCGCGCAGTGGGTGGCGCCGTTGCGGCGGATCGGACCTCGTCTGCACGAGGATCTGCGCACGATGCCCTACGCCGAATCGCACACCATCCACAGCGATCCGCCCTTCCCGCACGCCTACGCCGCGACCAACGCGCTGCTCTCGGAGCTGACGTCGCAGGGCCTGTCCGCGCTGCGCGCGTTGACCGCGCCGGGCGGCCGCGTCGACGCCGTGGTCGACATCCGCCATCTCGGCGCCGCCCTGCGGCACGGTGGCCCGGCGTCGATCGATCATCGAGATGCCGAATACATCGTGCGGGTGATCACCGGACCCGGTGCCGGCGACGCCGCGCCCGAAGGACTGGCCGCGGTTCGAGAAGCATTGGCGCCGTGGACGATCGGACACAGCCTCGCGTTCCTCTACGGCGCGGGCGGTGCGGCGGACGCGGCCCAGACCGCGGCCGGATACTCCCCGGACACCTACCACCGATTGACGGCGGCGAAGGCGAAATACGACCCCCGGAACATGTTTCGGGCCAACCGCAACATCGTCCCCGGTTCCTGACGCCCCTTGCCCGTCCTCCCGATATCTACTATCTTAGTGATATCACTCAGATATCGGGAGGATGTCATGGAGCTGCGGTCCGCATTCCGCGCCAACGGATTCGTCGTCGTGCTGGGGTGGCTGGTGTTCACCCTGTTGTTCGGGGGCGCTGCCGTTCTCGCGTTCATCGCCGCCACCCAGCACAACGGTGGCGCACTGGCCTGGGCAGGCGCGGTCGCCGCCGTCGTGGTGGTCCTTGTCGTGTGGTTGCTCGCCACCGGGCTGATCATCGTCAACCCCAACGAGGCCAAGGTCGTCACCTTCTTCGGCCGCTACATCGGCTCGGTCAGTGACCCGGGATTCTTCTCGGTGGTTCCGCTCACCGACCGCAAATCCATCTCACTGCGGGTGCGCAACTTCGAAACCCAGAAGCTCAAGGTCAACGACGCCGACGGCAACCCCGTCGAGATCGCGGCCGTCGTCGTCTACAAGGTGGTCGACAGCTTCAAGGCCGCCTTCGCCGTCGACGACTACGAGGAATACGTCGAGACCCAGTCCGAGGCCGCGGTACGGCACCTCGCCACGACCCACCCCTACGATGCCCACGACGACGCCCGCACCAGCTTGCGCGACGGCGCCGAGGTCGCCGAGGAACTGACCGTCGAGCTGCGTGAACGCACGCTCACCGCGGGCATCGAGGTCATCGAGGCCCGCATCACCCACCTCGCCTACGCCCCGGAGATCGCCCAGGCCATGCTCGTTCGTCAGCAGGCCGCCCAGGTCGTCGCGGCCCGCACCCAGATCGTCGAGGGCGCTGTCGGCATGGTGGCCCTCGCGCTCGATCGCCTCGCCGAACAGGGCACCGTCGAACTCGACGAGGAGCGCAAGGCCAACATGGTCTCCAACCTGCTCGTCGTCCTCTGCGGTGACCGCGCCACCCAGCCGGTGGTCAACGCCGGATCGCTCTACTCCTGAGCCGCCCGATGACCCAGCCGAAGAGGGACCCCAAAAAGATCCTGCTGCGGCTCGACCCGGCCGTCCACGAGGCAATAGCCAAGTGGGCGGCCGACGACCTGCGCAGCATCAACTCCCAAATCGAATACGCCCTGCGCCTGGCCCTCGACCAAGCGGGTCGAAAGCCGAAGCGCGACTAGCGGATCGATCGCACGGCCGATCAACCGACCCCGAGGACGCGGGACAGCAGGCGTTGGCGGGTTCGGGTGTCGGATTTGGCGAGGATGGCTTTGACGTGGTCGTTGACCGTGTGTTCGGACAGGAACAGCTCTGTGGCCAGTTCGTGGGAATCCAGGCCGGTCGCCAGGAGGGTCAGGACCTGGGATTCGCGGGTGGAGAGTCCGTGGGCCCGGGCGAACAGGTCGAGGCGTTCGGTGGCGGTGCTCGGTTCCAGGGCCACCGCGATGTCGGCGCCGATACGGTCGGCTTTGACGGTGAGCCACCGATTGCCACCCAGGTGTATGCGTGATGTCGCGGGGCCGAGGGGTGTGTCTGCCTCGATGGCGAGCAGGGCGGCGGCCGCGTTGTAGACCGAGGCGGGGACAGGCGGCATCGGTTCGTCCGGGGGGAGTAGCCGGAGCAGGGAATCCGCGGCGGCCGCTGTTTGCGAGCGCACGCGCAGGGCGTTGTCGAGGAGGACGACCGCGGGGCCGAGGGGTGGAAGGCGGGCCTCGGATTCGACGAACGTGGCCCCGACGGTACGACGCAGGCCGACGGTGACCGTGGGCGTCAGCGTGCCCAGTGCGTCGAGTTCCGCTGTGGTGAAGGGGGATTCGGTGTAGCGGAGCAGTTCGAGAAAACCCCAGCAGCCGTAGCGGTCGGCGAACGTGACGGTGGCGGAGTCGGTGACGCCGAGATCGCGCTGAGCGGTGCGCCACAGCGGGGACCGGTTCGGGTCGCCGTCGGTCGCGCCGAGCAAAGAGTGAGCGCCGGTGCCGCGCACGGTGTCCCAGCGATTGAGCGGGGTGAGGTAGCGGGCGCGGATCAAGTCCGGCAGGAGCCCGAAGTCGAGGCCGGGGACGTCGGCGAGCGGCGCCGTCGCGACCGCGGTGACGGGATCGGTGAGCGCGAAGACATGACCGGCGAACGGAATCGTCGCGCGGATCTCGACCAGGACGAGTTCACGCAGTCGTTTGGCGGAGTGATCGGCCCGGCACAGACGGCCGATCCGGTCGGCCAAGGTACTCGGCACATGTCCCAGCCTACGGCGGAATACCCTCAGGATCAGGGATGTCGCGGCGCTTCGGACGGGCCGATGATCGAGATATCCCCATCGGCACGACAACGGAGGCCATCATGACCGTCACCTTGCACATCGACAACACCGTTCACGACTACGACGACTGGAAGGCCGCGTTCGACCAGTACGAGCGATTCCGCGCCGACAACGGGGTGCGTCGCTACCGCGTCGGCCGTGTCGAGGGCACGCCACAGCGGGTGCTCATCGATCTCGACTTCGACGACCGGACGACCGCCGAGGCGTTCGGCACCGCGTTGGCGTCGGTGCTCGCCACCCCGCGCAGCCGCGCGATGGTGATCGGTCACCAAGCCTGGCTCGTCGATGTGGTCGAAGAGCGCGATTTTCCCTGATCGACGCGCCGAGCGCCGCACGGGGACAACCGAAGTCGACAGCGCCGGTAAATTGATCCGGTGCCCATCTCGTTCGACATTCCTGGAATGCAACAGTTGGACGACACGACCTGGGGGAATCCGGCCACTCGTGACGTCGTCGCGCTGAACTATGTCAACGGCGTGCCCGACCTGCCCGCCCGACTCGACGACCTGAAACGGTTACGCAGGCGGCTGGCCGAGCACCACGCGCGGACCGGCTGCCTGATCGAGGCCTTCGTGGTGTGGGTCGACGAGTTGCCCGCCCTGTTGCGAGTGGAGAAGACCCAGCTGGGGGGACCACGCGGGGAACTCGTCTTCGCGGCGTCGATCGTGGTGCCCAAGGATCGGTGCTCGGCGGTGTTCCAGATCATCTGCCCCGAGACCGGCGTGCCCGGTGCGCGGGAGACCCTGATCGGGCGGCAAGTGCGGCGCGACGAGATGTGCCCGCCCCACCCGTACGCGCCCGGCCTGCGCGGACGGCTGCCCTATCTGCTGTCCGACGACGTCCGCTTCGATGCCGAGTTCCCCGACCATGCCCTGACCAGGGCGCGTCGCTGGGTCGCCGACACGGTGCCGAACGTGCGCGTCGATCCGTCGTTCGCCGCGCTCCCGGAGTTCTAGGGCTTCTCGGCGATGAAGATGGCGGTGCCGGGGAAGATCTGCCCGCGCAGCGGCGACCACTGACCCCATTCGCGGTCGAGCCATTCCGGCCAATCCGGTTCGACGATGTCGACCACGTGCAGGCCGGCGCCGACGATCTCGCGGACGCGATCACCGATCGTGCGGTGGTGCTCGACATAGGTCGGCACGCCGTCGCCGTCGACCTCTACATAGGGAGTGCGGTCGAAGTACGGGATCGTGGCGGTCAGACCCGCCTCGCCCGGATCGTCGGGGAAGATCCAGCGCATCGGATGGTTCACCGAGAACACCCAGCGCCCGCCCGGCCGCAACACCCGTGCCACCTCGCGCATCACCAGCGCGGAGTCGGCGACGAACGGCACGCCGCCGAATGCCGAGCAGGCCAGGTCGAACGACGCGTCGGCGAAGGGCAGCGCCTCGGCCCCGGCCTGGACGAGCGGCACCCGCGGCCCGCCCTGCTCCATCGCGGCCACGCCACGCTCCAGCATCCCCATCGACACATCGAGCCCGACCGGGAACGCGCCGTGGCCTGCCAACCATCGCGAGCACGGCGCCGAACCGCACCCGATCTCCAGGATCGTCTTGCCGGTCACGTCGCCGAGGAAGCCCATGTCACCCTCGTGCAGGCCCTCCGGGCACCACACGAACTCCCCGCCAGGGGAGTCGACGCCGAGGAAGTCGGCGTGGGTCTGGTGGTACTGCTCGGCGTCGGCGTCCCACCAGCGCCGGTTGGCCCGTTCGCTCGCGACCGAGTCGACCTTGGTTCGCGTGGTGGCCGAGGTTCCGAGCAACGCGTTGGCTTGGGCGTGGCGTTCATCGTCTGACACGGCCCAAGCCTAGCGAGGCCCGAAACCGGCCGTTTCGGCCGTTGACCCCGACTGCATCGGCGTACGATCCTGGCGAGAGTGAGCAGGTTCGGGGGATCGCGTGATGACAAGTCGACCGTTGTCGATCGATGCGACGCTGGGCGCGCGGATTCAGGCCGAAGCCGATCAGGCGGGCCTCGGCGCACACCGATCGCTACACCGCATCGCGCCCACGTCCATCGGGCGTCTCGCGAAATTCGCTCTGCCATTCATCGCGATCACCGCGTTGGCGATCTACTTGTATATATACGGAGACGAGGGCTCGGTGTGGGTGCTCGGGTACTTCTTGGCGACCCTGTGGATGGCTTTGGGCTTCGGGGCTGCAACCCTGGGGTATGACCGCCTGGCCTATGGGACGAATTCGCGACTCGACCTGTTCGACCATGGTGTCGTTCGCTCCCTGCGGGGTCGGCCACGGGCGGTTCGGTACGACGCGATCCAACTGCTCGAGCGGAAGCACTTTCGATCGCACCGGAGGGCGGGCGTGGATGCCGTCACGCTGACCCTCATCGGCAGTGACGGCGAACGGCTCGCGCTGAACCCCGGCTACGATGGTCAGCGAGTATGGGTGCCCGCCATCGAGGCTGGGGTTGTGGCCGGCAAACTGCCGAGCGCCCTAGCGGTGATCGGTGCGGGCGGTCGAGCGGAATTCGGGGAGCTGTGGGTCACCGCGACCGAGGTCGGAAACCGCGCGAAACGAGTGCCCATCGCCGAGATCACGAGGATATTCGTAGCCCTCGGTGACGCTGTGTTCGCCGAGGTCGGACGTCGGCGAGTGGTCCTCTCGAAGGTCCGCAAGACGCCCGACTTCGTCGTGTTCCATGCGCTCGTCGACCACTTGCGCGGAGAGCCGATCTGACGGCAGCGCGCCGTGTCGGCGTGGCGCGGGGGTGGTTTGCCCGGCTCGCCCACGGTCGCGTAAGCTCATGCACGCTGAGTTGATCTAGCGGCAAGTGCGGCGGTCCGTGCGATACTTACCCGTATCCCCATCGTCGCATCGTCGCGGTGATTTCGCAGCGTTCCGAAAGTTCCAATGTCCGCAACCGACCACAATCCGTCCGGAGCAAACCCACATATGCCCACCACCGTCACCTCGCCGCAGGTAGCCATTAACGACATTGGCTCCGCCGAGGATTTCCTGGCCGCCATCGACGCAACGATCAAGTACTTCAACGATGGTGACATCGTCGAAGGCACCATCGTCAAGGTCGATCGTGACGAGGTCCTGCTCGACATCGGTTACAAGACCGAAGGTGTCATCCCCTCCCGCGAGCTCTCCATCAAGCACGACGTCGACCCGAACGAGGTCGTTTCCGTGGGCGACGCGGTCGAGGCCCTGGTCCTCACGAAGGAGGACAAGGAAGGCCGCCTGATCCTGTCGAAGAAGCGGGCGCAGTACGAGCGCGCGTGGGGCACGATCGAGGAGCTCAAGGAGAAGGACGAGGCCGTCAAGGGCACCGTCATCGAGGTCGTCAAGGGCGGCCTGATCCTCGACATCGGTCTCCGTGGCTTCCTGCCCGCCTCGCTCGTCGAGATGCGTCGTGTCCGCGACCTCCAGCCGTACGTCGGCAAGGAGATCGAGGCCAAGATCATCGAGCTCGACAAGAACCGCAACAACGTGGTTCTGTCGCGTCGCGCCTGGCTCGAGCAGACCCAGTCCGAGGTCCGCAGCGAGTTCCTGCACCAGCTCCAGAAGGGCCAGGTCCGCAAGGGCGTCGTGTCCTCCATCGTCAACTTCGGTGCCTTCGTGGACCTGGGTGGCGTCGACGGCCTGGTGCACGTCTCCGAGCTGTCCTGGAAGCACATCGACCACCCGTCCGAGGTCGTCGAGGTCGGCAACGAGGTCACCGTCGAGGTTCTCGACGTCGATCTGGACCGCGAGCGCGTCTCCCTGTCGCTCAAGGCGACTCAGGAAGACCCGTGGCGTCAGTTCGCCCGGACCCACGCCATCGGCCAGATCGTGCCCGGCAAGGTCACCAAGCTGGTTCCCTTCGGTGCCTTCGTGCGCGTCGAAGAGGGCATCGAGGGCCTGGTTCACATCTCCGAGCTGGCCGAGCGCCACGTCGAGGTCCCGGACCAGGTTGTGGCCGTCGGCGACGACGCCATGGTCAAGGTCATCGACATCGACCTCGAGCGTCGTCGTATCTCGCTGTCGCTGAAGCAGGCGAACGAGGACTACAACGCCGAGTTCGACCCGTCGAAGTACGGCATGGCCGACAGCTACGACGATGCGGGCAACTACATCTTCCCCGAGGGCTTCGATCCCGAGACCAACGAATGGCTCGACGGGTTCGACAAGCAGCGTGAAGAGTGGGAAGGCCGTTACGCCGAGGCCGAGCGTCGCCACAAGATGCACACTGCCCAGATGGAGAAGATGGCAGCCGACGCTGCCGCCGAGGCCGCCGCTGGTGGTCCCGTCGCGGGCAACTACTCCTCCGAGACCGGTGGCAGCGCGGCTGCGTCCACCTCCGGTCCGGCCGAGTCCACGGGCGGCTCGCTGGCCAGCGATGCCCAGCTCGCGGCTCTGCGGGAGAAGCTTTCCGGCAACGCCTGATTCAGTCGGTCACGGCTGAATCGACAACTGCATTACCGAAGGCCCCGGTCCACACGGACCGGGGCCTTCGGCCTTTTCCGGTGGGTGTAGCGTGTGCGCGATTGCTCCATCCCCTACGGGAAAGGTGCTCCACCCACGATGAGTTCTGGTCCCTTCGCCGGTCTCAACCGGCGACAATTCCTTGCGAAGGCCATGGCCGCCGGTGCCGTGGGAACGCTTGCCACCTGGGCGAATCCGATTATCGATCGGGCCTTCGCCGCTGATCCGGTCGGCATGGGCGGGCTCGGCGATATCGAGCATTTCGTCTTGCTCATGCAGGAGAACCGCTCCTTCGACCACTATTTCGGCACGATGTCGGGGGTACGCGGGTTCGGCGAGGCGTCCACGTCGTGGCGTCAGTACGGGTGGTCGCCCGGAATCGGGCCCACCGCAACGGGTTTCGTCGAACCGTTCCGGCTCGACACCACTCGTGGCGCGACGCTGGACGGGGAGTGCATCAACGACCCCGACCACACCTGGCCCGGCATGCACAAGGCCTTCGCCGACGGGCGCAACGACGGCTGGATGCCGATGTCGGTGGCCTCGGTCGGGCCCGACAACGCGCCCGCGGCGATGGGTTACTACCTGCCGGAGGACATTCCGATCCACACCGAGCTCGCGCAGGCATTCACCCTCTGCGACAACTACCACTGCTCGGTGCTCGGCCCCACCGACCCCAACCGGCTGTACTGGATGAGCGCGAGCATCGACCCCGACGGCTCGGCGGGCGGTCCGCTGGTGGAGACGCCGACGCTGATCCCGAAGAACGTCTACAGCTGGCGCACCTACCCGGAGAACCTGTCCGAGGGCGGGGTCCCGTGGAAGATCTACAGCAATCGCGATGCCGGTCCGGCCTCGTCGATGATCCTCGACGGCATGATGGGTTGCTTCACGCAGGCCGCCGACCCGAATTCCGAACTGGCGCGCCGTGGTATCGCACCGATCTACCCGAACGACTTCCAGGCCGACGTCGCAAATAACACCCTGCCCGCGGTGTCCTGGGTGGTGCCGTCGCTACTGCACTGCGAACATCCCGCGCTGCCCGCGGCTTTCGGCGCGCTCGGGATCGTGCAACTGCTCGATATCCTCACCTCGAATCCGGCGGTGTGGGAGAAGACCGCGCTGATCATCAGCTACGACGAGAACGGGGGCTTCTTCGACCACGTCACCCCACCGACCCCACCGCCCGGCACCCCGGGTGAATTCCTGACGGTGCCATTGGACCGGGTGCCCGCGGCGGGCGGGATCGCCGGCCCGATCGGACTGGGCTACCGGGTGCCGTGCATGGTGATCTCGCCGTACAGTCGCGGTGGGCTGGTGGCCTCGCAGACCTTCGACCACACGTCCCAATTGCGTTTGCTGGAAACCAGATTCGGGGTCGACGTGCCGAACCTGACTGCCTGGCGACGCGGCATCACCGGCGACATGACCTCCACGTTCGACTTCGCGGCGGCGCCGAATGCCGCGAAACCGGTGCTGCCCGACCCGCGGCCCAAGGCCGACGCGGCGATCGTGCAGTGTGGTCCGAATATCGCGGCGGGCAGCCTGGGGCGGGGCGTGCCGTACCCGGTGCCGCCGAATGCGATGCCGACGCAACAGCCGGGAACCCGGCGCGCGCCGAGTGGTCTCGTCGGGGCGTGAGCCGGTGGTGGGCTCGGCGATGCGCCGGGCCCACCGATCAATTCGCGGCCGCGGCGGGCGACCAGTAGCCGGTGGCCATCCTGGGGCGTTTGCGCATCGCGGCGAAGCTGTGTCTGGCCGGGGAGAGCAGGGTACTGAACCAGGAGCGTCGGTATTCGGCGAGAGTTGCCGCCACGGCCGGGAATTCGATGCAGTGCACACCGCCCGGCATGCCGAGACGGTGGCGAGCCGTCCGGTCGTTCCTGGTACCCATGATCATCCCGTCGGTAGTCGTGCGGCCTTCTCGCCTGCGCGGTAGATTAATCCACTCGACGCGCCCGGCCGGGGATCTCCCGCCGCTGCGCGCGTGGGCGTGTCGTGGGACCTGCCCCGGCCCGTCGGTCGGGATGCGAGACTGGGCCCATGTTGCGGATCGGCCTCACCGGAGGCATGGGAGCGGGTAAATCCACAGTGGCGCGGACACTGGTCGAGCTAGGGGCGGTGCTCATCGACTCCGACGCGATCGCCCGCGAGGTCGTCGCCCCCGGCACGCCGGGCCTGACCGCGCTGGTCGAGGAGTTCGGTGAGCGAATCCTGAGCCCCGACGGCAGTCTCGACCGGCCCGCGCTGGCCGCGGTCGCCTTCGCCGATGACGTGTCGCGGGGCAAGCTCAACGCCATCACCCACCCGCTGGTCGGTGCCCGCACCGCGGAACTGATCGGCGACGCGGCCGCGGATGCCATTGTGGTGCAGGATATTCCGCTGCTCGTCGAGAACGGGCTCGCGCCGTTGATGCAGCTCGTCGTGGTTGTCGGGGCCGAGGAGGAGACCAGGCTGCGCAGACTGGTCGAACACCGCGGGGTGGCCGAAGCGGACGCGCGCGCCAGGATCGCCGCGCAGGCCACCGACGAACAGCGCCGTGCGGTCGCCGATGTGTGGCTCGACAACAACGGCGCACCGGAGGTGGTCGAGGAGCAGGTCCGGGACCTGTGGACGCGACGGTTGGTGCCGTTCGAGCGCAATCAGCGGGAGGGCGTCCGCGCGCGCGCCGAGTACCGCCTCGTCACCGACCCGGAATGGGACGTGCAGGCGCGCAGGATCATCGCGCGGCTGCATCTGGCGTGCGGCGCGTCGGCGGTGCGCATCGATCACGTCGGATCGACCGCGGTGCACGGCCTGCCCGCCAAGGACATCATCGACATCCAGGTGACGGTGGCCGACATGGCCACGGCCGAATCGCTGACCGACGCGCTCACGACGGGCGGGTTCCCACCGGCCACTCGGGTGACCCACGACAATCCGAAGCCGAGCGAGGGCGATCCCGACGGCACCGACCTCACCCGGTGGGGAAAACGCCTGCACGGCAATGCCGACCCCGGCCGACCCGCCAATATCCATCTGCGCGTGCAGGATTCACTGGGCCAGCGGTTCGCGCTGGACCTGCGCGACTGGTTGCGGGCGAACGACAGCGCGCGGGCGGAGTATCTGGCGGTCAAGCGCGGGGCCGAACTCGCGGCGGCGGATCTGACCTATGACGCGGCCGGTGATGCCTACTACGTGGTGAAGGAACCGTGGTTCGACGCCGTCTATCCGGTGGTCACCGAGTGGGCCCGCGCCCGCGCGTGAACCGCGCACCAATCTGTTAAACATCAATGTTTCGGAAACTGTCCGCACGCTACAGCGCGCTGTGTAAATTGTGCGAAGTCACTACAGGGTGACTCGATTCACAGGGAAGTTGTAGCGCCTATGACAACACATCACCGTCAGTTCGGCCGTGCGGGCTTCGGCATCACCGCCCTCGGCGCCGTGGCCGCCAGCGTCGTGCTGGCCGCTCCGCAGGCCTCGGCCTGGGTCGGCAATCTCGCCGTGGCCGGAACCGACCACAAGGTCGGTTGCAGCTACAAGTTGACGGCGAGCGTCGAGGTCGACCGGCTGACCTCGGTGAAGTTCACCGACAACGGGGTGGATATCCCGGGCAGCCCGGTGTCGCCGTCGCTGGTGTCGGGCACGGTGAGCATCACCTGGAAGCCGACCACGGCGGGCCAGCACAAGCTCGAGGCTCGGCAGCTGCTGATCAGTGACACGATCACCGTCACTGTCGGCCCGGCGGGCAGCACCGGCAGCGCGTCGTGCGGCGGCGGCCTCGCGGATCTGTTGCCGAGCCTGTCGGCGGGCTGACACCGGCTCCGCGAACCGCCCGGACCCTACCGAGGGCCGGGCGGTTCGTCGTTTCGGCGCCAGGTCAGGGTCATCCCGAAGGTGCTCAACCAGTCCTCGAGGGAATACCCGTGTGCCGCGATCCCGTCGATCGCGGCGGTCGCGTGTTCGATCGCGGCCTGGCATTGCGCGGCGTCGAGCAGGCCGTCGGTGTGCGCGGCCAGCAGCTCGTCGACATCGACGAGCCGCACGTCACGTCGGGTGCGCACCAGCAGATCGAGATAGTGGTCGACCGAGCGCCACAGCGTCGGCGACTCCCTGGTGAACGCGCCGACATCGACATAGATGTCCTGCCACTGCTCGACGCCGGGGTTGTAGTGGAGCTTCGACGCCCGCAGCGACAGATCGGGCAGCACCCACGATTCCAGGTAGTGGAAGTGTGCGTGATCGGAGTGGCGACCCATGTACAGGCCCCACGGCTCCACCCGGTAGGTCTCCACCGGCCGGACGAAGCCCTTGGGGTCGGTGTTCGTTCTGGCCGCGACGTCGAAGTACTCCACCTTGGGTGGATGCACGTGCACGGTGGATGCCTGCGTCATGAGCGCAGAATCTACCGGCGCGTGCCGACCCTCGCCCGATCGCCGGCTACATCCAGGTCAGCGTGATGTCGCGGGAGCGCAACCACTGTTCGACATCGTGGTCGTTGGCGGCCAAGCCGTCGAGCACGCGCGCGGCGCGTTCGAAGGCCCGATCGGCGTGCTCGGTGTCGACATGGCCCGCGGCGTGCGCGGCGAGCAGTTCACTCGACCCGGACAGCGTCGACGACCGGCCGCGCCGCACTGCGATGTCGAGGAAGTAGTCGGTGGCCCGCCACCGTTTCGGCCCGACCTGGACGAACTCGACGATGTCGAGCACGTAGTCGTGGCTGCGGTGATGGCCCGGCCGATCGTGGCTGATGGTGGCGCGAACGGCGTGGCCGGGCAACATCCACGACTCCTCGTAGCGACCGTGCGGCCGGTCGAGGATGCGGGCCAGGTAGATCCCCCACGGTTGGACCTCGTACCGGTCGACCGCGTGGATGTAGCCCTTGGCGTCGGTGCTGGACAGCTCGGCGAGGTCGAAGTACTCGACCCGGGGTCTGGCGGACGGTGCGACGGGCGTCGGATCAGTGGGCGGTGCGTGCGGGCCGCGTATCTCTCTGGCGAAATAGCCGGCGAACCCGGTTACCGCTGGAGCCGCGACGAGCAGGGGAAGCAGAACGCTCATGGCCTTGTCCTTCACCACGTGCCGATGATCAGCTCAGGGTACGCCCGGGTCGGGGTCAGTGGCGGGTTCGATTCGAGACCACCATCGTCGAATATCCTTGGTACAAAGGACTTTTCGGACATCGGGCGCAATGCCGGGCATTCGCCGCGTTCGAACGTCATCGCCTATACCAGGGGAAACGGCAGTCGCCGCCGGTTTGCGTGCCTGTGGTCGTCGTCATCATCGCGCAGCGCTGTGACGGTATCGATGAGCAGAAGTTCACGGGAACGACAACGAGGTGACCGACGGTCGTCGGCGCGGCGCGTGGTGTGGCGAACGGGAGCCCTGCTCGCCGGAGCCAGAACGTGTCAGTGGTCGCGCCTAAGCTGGGTCCATGGCATTCGCAACCGAGATCCCGACGGAAGGGTACGAAGAGCGGGGTCACCCGATCGCCCATTCCGAACACCGCCCCGTCGGCACGATCGAGCGCTCGGGCGCCCGGTTCGAGGTGGTCAGCGAGTACTCACCCGCCGGCGACCAGCCCGCGGCCATCGCGGAGCTCGAGCGCCGGGTGAACGCGGGGGAGAAGGACGTCGTCCTGCTCGGTGCCACCGGTACCGGTAAATCGGCGACCACGGCGTGGCTGATCGAGAAATTGCAGCGGCCCACCCTGGTGATGGCGCCGAACAAGACCCTCGCCGCGCAGCTCGCCAACGAGCTGCGCGAGATGCTGCCCAACAACGCGGTCGAGTACTTCGTCTCGTACTACGACTACTACCAGCCCGAGGCGTACATCGCCCAGACCGACACCTACATCGAGAAGGACAGCTCGATCAACGACGACGTCGAGCGGCTGCGGCACTCGGCGACCTCGAGTCTGCTCTCGCGTCGCGATGTCGTCGTGGTCGCGTCGGTGTCGTGCATCTACGGACTCGGCACCCCGCAGTCGTACCTGGATCGGTCGGTGCAGCTCGAAGTCGGCGGCGAGATCGACCGCGACGCGTTGCTACGCCTGCTCGTCGACGTGCAGTACACCCGCAACGACATGGCCTTCACCCGTGGCTCGTTCCGGGTGCGCGGCGACACCGTCGAGATCATCCCGTCCTATGAGGAGCTGGCGATCCGCATCGAGTTCTTCGGTGACGAGATCGAGGCGCTCTACTACCTGCATCCGCTCACCGGTGATGTTGTGCGCCAAGTCGATTCGGCGCGCATCTTCCCGGCCACCCACTACGTGGCGGGCCCGGAGCGGATGGAGCGGGCGGTCGGCGACATCGAGGCCGAACTGGCCGCGCGGCTCGAGGAATTCGAGCGTCAGGGCAAGTTGCTCGAGGCGCAGCGGTTGCGCATGCGCACCGAATACGACCTGGAGATGATCCGTCAGGTCGGCTTCTGCTCGGGTATCGAGAACTATTCGCGCCACATCGATGGGCGTCCGGCAGGTTCGGCGCCGGCCACCCTGCTCGACTACTTCCCCGACGATTTCCTGCTGGTGATCGACGAATCGCACGTCACGGTGCCGCAGATCGGCGGCATGTTCGAAGGTGACATGTCGCGCAAGCGCAACCTGGTCGATTTCGGTTTCCGGTTGCCCTCGGCAGTCGACAACCGTCCACTGACCTGGGAGGAATTCGCCGGACGCATCGGTCAGGCGGTGTATCTGTCGGCGACTCCCGGCAACTACGAGCTGGGTCAGGTCGGTGGCGAGGTGGTCGAGCAGGTCATCCGCCCGACCGGCCTGGTCGACCCGAAGGTCGTGGTCAAGCCCACCAAGGGGCAGATCGACGACCTGGTGCACGAGATCCGCGAGCGCGCGGAGCGCAACGAGCGGGTCCTGGTCACCACGCTCACCAAGAAGATGTCCGAAGACCTCACCGATTACCTGCTCGGCCTCGGCGTGAAGGTCCGCTACCTGCACTCCGAGATCGACACGCTGCGCCGCGTGGAACTGCTCCGGCAGCTGCGCCTGGGCGAATACGACGTGCTCGTCGGCATCAACCTGCTGCGCGAGGGCCTCGACCTGCCCGAGGTGTCGCTGGTGGCGATCCTCGACGCCGACAAGGAAGGCTTCCTGCGGTCGAGCACCAGCCTCATCCAGACCATCGGCCGCGCGGCGCGCAATGTGTCCGGCGAAGTACACATGTACGCGGACAAGATCACCGACTCGATGCAGCACGCCATCGAGGAGACCGACCGTCGCCGGGCAAAACAGATCGCCTACAACACCGAACACGGCCTCGACCCGCAGCCGCTGCGCAAGAAGATCGCCGACATCCTCGACCAGGTGTACACCGAGGCCGAGGACGAGGTGGCGGTCGGCGGATCGGGCCGCAATGCCAGCCGCGGCAGGCGCGCTCAGGGTGAGCCGGGCCGGGCCAGTTCGGGCATCTACGCCGAACGCGATGTGAAGTCGATGCCTCGGGCCGAATTGGCTGCCCTGGTCACCGAACTCACCGCGCAGATGATGAACGCCGCCCGCGAATTGCAGTTCGAACTGGCTGGCCGGTTGCGTGACGAGATCGCTGACCTGAAGAAGGAGCTGCGCGGGATGGACGCCGCGGGGATTTCCTGACCATGCCGACGCCACGGCCTCCGGGCTGCCCCGCCTCCGAGCCGCGCGCCCGATCGCGCGCGTGCTGCTCGGAGGCGAGGCCACTGTGGACCCGGCCCGGTCGGTCGTTACGCCTGCTCGGCCATCCACGCGGCGACACGGCGGTCGGCCTCTTCCTTCGAGACGTCCTCGACGCGGGTGATCACCGCCCAGCGGTGGCCGAAGGGGTCGATCACCACGCCGTAGCGGTCGCCGGTGACAAAGGTCTGCGGCTCCTCGGCGCTGCGGGCACCGTGTTCGAGCGCACGGGCGATCACCGCGTCCACATCGGGGCAGTAGTGCACCACCGAGGTGTGCACCCAGTCCTGCGGCGCGCGAACATTGCTGTCGGGGATGGGCATTCCGAGCTGCAGGGTGGAATCACCGATGAGCAGTTCGGCGTGCGCGGGCTGGCCGTCGGGCTGATCGGCGCGGCTGAGCACCTTCGCCTCGAAGACCGCGGTGTAGAAGTCGATGGCCGCGTTTCCGTCCGGTACGGCCAGGAAACAGGTGATGGAGTGGTAGCCCTCGGGAATGGGCGCAACGGGATCGGTCATGACTCCGATCCTGCTCCGGCGCCGACAGCCCGTCTTGTAAGAACACGACAGATCGGCCGGTGATGACGGCGGCACCGGATCCCGGTGATGTGAAAGGAATTCTGCACCCCGAGGAGCAGGCCAGACACCGATCGTTGAACCGGCTCGGGGTCGGACCCGCGCTGGCCGAGTTCGCGGACCGGTATTGGGTGGTGCGCTGGGATCTGCGCGGGCAGCCCAGTTATTCGGCCGAGGTGCTGTCGTTTCCGTGCGTGAATGTCACCTTCGAGCGCAGCACCACTCGCACCGGCGGTTTCGTCAACGGTGTGTGCACGACGAAATACGTGCGTGAACTCGCCGGGGAAGGCGAGACCTTCGGAATCCGGTTCGCCCCCGGCGGCTTCGGTGCGTTCACCGGCATAAATGTGGGAGCCCTGCGTGATGATTCGGCGCCGCTGGGCGCGGTGATACCCGAGGCTGCGGAGCTGGCCGAGCAAGTGCTGACCGAACAGTCCGACGAGCGCAGACGGGTCATCGTCGAGGAATTCTTCGCGGGCCGTGGACGCACCGACGATCCGCACTACGCGCTGGTGACGCGCATCGTCACGGCCATGGCCGAGGATCCGGAGCTGACCAGGGTCGACCAGGTCACCGATCGGTTCGCGATCCCGATCCGCACCCTGCAGCGGCTGTTCCGCCGCTATGTCGGGGCCGGTCCGAAATGGGTGCTGTGCCGGTTCCGGTTGCAAGATGCCGCAGATCTGCTCGCACGCGGCCGCCCTGATCTCGCGGTACTGGCCGCCGAGCTCGGCTATTTCGACCAGGCACATTTCAGTCGTGAATTCACCGCCGAGATCGGGATGTCGCCGATGGAATATGCCCGCAGCGCACAAGCGGTGAGCGCGGTCCCCGCCGCGCGGTGATCGTGCGTACAGACCCAAGAAGTAGGGGGTCTGAAATATTGTCATTCAAACTAAAGACGGTGGCGTTCGTCGATAGTGTCTGCGCATTCGCAGCGGCAGCTGCTGCGTGGAGAAGTCAGGACATCAACAGTGACAACATCTTTCGAACGGACCTCGCGTTTCGGCGGGGCTCTCGCGACCGCATTGGCCGCCACGGCCTTGCTCGCACCGGGCGCGCACGCCGATATCTCGGACGGCCAATGGGTCGGCGTATCGAGCTCCGATCCGCAGGTCGGCTGTTCCTACACCCTGGTCGCGGTCAACGTCGTCGGCTACAGCTCCGGCAATACCGGCGCGCCGGTGACCTTCTACGACAACGGCGTGGTGATCGGCACGGTCGAGGTCCCGACGATCGGCGAGACCAAGACCTCGTGGCGTCCCACCGCCGCCGGCGCGCACGAGGTGACGGCGAAGGTCGACAGTTTCAACCGGTCCTGGTGGATCACCCCCGCCTCGGTGACCGTCGCCCCGAATACCGGTACCGGAAGCGCCGCCTGCGGGCTCCCGAGTTTCTCCGGCTGATGTGATCAAAGTCCCAGGCGCACTGCGGTGTTGATTGTGTTGTGATAGGCCACAATTTCTTCGACCTGCGGTCTTATTGCCGCAGGTCGATCTTCTCCACTGTCGCGAAGGCCACCGTGACAACGGGTAGCGGCGTCAACACTCCCGGTGTGATCTGTTGCGATTTCTGATAAATCGGCCGGATTTGGCGTTAGGGTCGAGCCAATTGCCGCGCTGACGCTCGATTCCCGAGTGGTTCGGTGCTGGCACCGACCAAGTTGGAGGAGAGATGACCGCCTACCGGACCATTGTCGTCGGTACTGATGGCTCGGATTCGTCGTACGTGGCGGTGGAGAAGGCCGCGGCGCTCGCCGGGGACGCTGGGGCAACTCTCGTGCTGGCCTGCGCCTTCTTCCCGACCGACGATCGCGACGTCGCCGCCGCCGCCGATGTGCTCAAGGACGAGGCCTACCAGGTCCGTGGCTCGGCCCCGACCAACGAGATCCTGCTTGTCGCCCGGGAGAAGGCCGTGGCCGCCGGTGCGAAGAACATCGTCGATCGCGCGATCGTCGGTGAGCCGGTGGATTCGCTGCTCGACCTCGTCAACGAGGTGGACGCGGACCTGCTCGTCGTCGGCAACCGAGGCCTCAACACCCTCACCGGGCGCCTGCTCGGCTCCGTCCCCTCGGATGTAGCCCGCAAGTCCCGTTCGGACGTGCTGATCGTGCACACCGTCCGCTAGTTCACTGTCGGTACTGAAAAGGTCGAGGGCGCCGGGAAACCGGCGCCCTCGACCTTTTTCGGCGGGTAGCCGCCGGTTAGCGTGCGACGGGCTCCTGCCTGGTGCCACCGCGCAGCCCGATCGACATGATGTCGGACGGTTCGTCGAGTTCGATTCTGTGCCAGCGGTTGCGCGGCACGAGGAACGCGGTTCCCGCCGTGAGCCGCACCGCGGTTTCCGCCTCGTCCGGACGCTCCGGCCGCAGATAGAGCCGCAGCGAACCGGCGAGGCAGCACACCGCTTCCTCGCTGGAGGGGTGCATCTCCCACTGGTCGGCGTGGACGTCGGCGTCGGTGTCGACATGGAAGGCGGCCAGTTGCCAGCCGCCCGACGCGGCGGCCATGCGGCGCGGGCCCGATCGCACCGCGCCTTCCGGCTGGAAGTGCAGGGCGCCGGCGAACAGATCGATGGGTGTCATCGGGGTTCCTTTCATGGGGTCACCGCGGGAATGTCCTCGCGGACCGGGTTTTCGGTGCGGTCGAGCCGGGTGGGTAGGACGGTGGCCGCGACTACCGCGGCGGCGGCGAACAGCACAGCGGCGATCGCCAACGCGAGGGCGTAGCCGTTGTTGAGCGCGACCGGATCGGCGCTCGCGCCGGTGCGACCCGCCGCAAGCGTGGCCAGTACGGCGACGCCGACGCTGCCGCCGAGTTGGCGGGCACTGTTGAAGGCGCCGGAGGCCATCCCTGCTTCGCCGGGTGCCACGCCGCTGACGGCTGCCACCGCGACGGGGGCGAGGCAGAGTCCGAGCCCGAAGCCGCCGACGATCGACGGCCCGAGGACATCGGTGAGGAAGCCGCCGTCGGGGCTGATCAGTGCGAACCAGCCGATGCCGACGGCGGTCAGCAGACCGCCGCCGACCAGCAATGGCTTGGGGGAGATATGGACGCCCATTCGGGTCGCGACGAGGGTGCCCACGATGACGCACACCGAGAACGGGAGGAAGGCGGCCCCGGTGGCTCCCGCGCTCATGTGCAGTACCTGCTGCATATACAGCGACACCAGGTAGAAGGCGGAGAATTGACCCGCGGCGGCGCAGAAGACGAACAAACCGGCACCGCTCACCCAGCGGTTGGCGAAAAGGCCCAGCCGCAACAGCGGGTTCGTCGAGCGTGCCTCGACCACGAGGAAGCCCGCGAGCAGCGCTGCCGCTACGGCGAGGGTCACGCCTGTCTCGGGAGAAGCCCAGCCGTAGCGGTCGGTGCGGATCACGCCGGTGACGAGTAGTCCGATACCGCCCGTCGCCAGCACCGCGCCGGCGATATCGAGCGGGGTCCGCCTACCCGTCGGTGCGTCGGCGGGTACGCCCCTGATCAAGGCGAACCCCGCGATCGCGACGATCGGGATATTGACCAGCATCACCCAGCGCCAATTCGCGTACTCGGTGAGTAGTCCGCCGACGAGCACGCCGAGCGCGCCACCCGCGGCGTTGACCCCACCCCAGACGCCGAGCGCTCGGACGCGGGCCCGCCCTTCGGAAAAGGTCGTGGTGAGCGTGGCGAGTGCGGCCGGTGCGATAGCCGCGGCCCCGATGCCCTGTGCGGCACGCGCGGCCACCAGTTGCCATGGCTCCTGCGCGAATCCGCCCGCGAGCGAAGCGATCGCGAAGAAGAGCAGTCCGCCCGCGAACAGCCTGCGCCGTCCGTACAGGTCACACGCCTTGCCGCCGAGCAGCAGGAAACCGCCGAAGGTCAGGGCGTAGATGTGCACCACCCAGGCCAGGTCGAGCGGTGCGAAGCCGAGCGCGTCGCCGATCGACGGGAGCGCCACATTCACGACCGCCATATCGAGAGCGATCACGAACTGTGCGATGGCGACCGCGGTCAGCGCGGTGCCGGGACGAGGGGGAGAAGTGTTTCTATACACGTATAAAAACTAACTCCGCCGCAGCCCCTTGTCCACACCCTGGCTTCGCCTGGGCAAGATGGGACCATGCCCACCTCCCAGTCGGACCAACCAGCGCGTACCGGTAGACCTGCGCGCATGTCCCGCGCGGACATCGTCGCGGCGGCGCATCGGGTGATCGGCGCCGACGGCGTGGAGAAGCTGACGATGCGCAGGCTCGCCACCGAACTCGGCTGCACGCCGATGGCGCTCTACCACCACGTCCGCGACAAACAGGACCTGCTGCGCCTGCTCCTCGACGACTACGCCGACGCGATTACCTGGCCCGCGCTTCCGGACGACCCGCGGCAGCGAATCCTGGTGGCCGCCACCGCGATGCGCGACGCCCTCTCGGCCCACTCGTGGATCGTGGACGTGCTCGCCGACGGCGACCTGCTCGGCCGCTCGGCGCTGTGGTTCCCCGAGACCATCATCGACGCGGCGATCACCGCCGGCCTTCCCCTCGAGCGCGCGGTGGCCGCGTACCGCACCATCTGGCATTACACGGCGGGCGAGCTGATCGTCACCGGCCGAGCGGCGCGGCGCGCCGAGGAAGGGCCGACCTACCGCGCGGAGGTCTTCGCGAACCTCGACCCCGAGCAACTGCCCCGGTTGGCCGAGATCGGTTCCCGCTGGACCGAATTCGACGTCGACAGCACCTACGCCGCCGGGCTGGAGGCGCTGGTCACCGGCTTGCTCGCGTCAACGGCGCTCCGGTCGTGACCGCTAGCCCAACGAGGACAGCACCTCGGGAAGCTGCTCGGTGTGCACCACGGCCAGCCGCTGGGTCGCGCGGGTGAGCGCGACATACAGGTCGTTGAGTCCGCGCGGGGACTCGTCCAGGATCGCTTGCGGCTCCACCAGGTACACGCGGTCGAACTCGAGGCCCTTCGCGTCGTGCACGGTGAGCACCTGAACGGATTCGCCTGCCAGCGAGGACAATTCGGGCACCCAGGCCGCGGGTGCCAGGACCGCGGAGGTGCCGGGACCGTGCTCGGCTTCGAGCAACCGGGCGACCTCGCCCACCACGTCGGCGGGCGGCACCCGGTAGGCGCGCGGGGGATTGCCGGTCTCGCGAACCGAACGCGGCGCCTCGGCGCCCGGATCGATCGCGGCGAGCACGTCGGCCGCGACCGCCATGATCTCGGCGGGGGTGCGGTAGTTCACCGTGAGCTCGGTGAGCTTCCAGCGTTGTGCCACATAGGGTTCCAGCACCCGCTGCCACGACGACGCGCCCGCCGGATCGCCGGTCTGGGCGACATCGCCGACGACGGTGATCCAGCGATTCGGGATGCGGCGCATCACCATTCGCCACGCCATCTCCGAGAGTTCCTGTGCCTCGTCGACGATCACGTGCCCGTAGGTCCAGGTCCGGTCGCCCGCCGCGCGTTCGGCGGTGGTCTGCCGGTTGCCGAACTCCTGGCGTTGAGCCAGCTGGGAGGCGTCGATGAGGTCGTAGGCCATCAGGATCTCGGGATCGAGTTCGTCCTCGATGTCCTGTGGTGCGGAACCGGTGAGGATGTCGAGGGCGTCCTGGGCCTCCTCGATCTGGGCCCGCCACCGGCGACGCGAGCGTTCGCGCTCCTCGGTGTCGTCGACGCCGAGCAGTTCGGCCAGCTCGTCGAGCAGCGGGGCGTCGGCCGCGCCGAACATGCCGTCGTCGGAACGCACCAACTCGGCGCGATCCTGCGCGCTCAGCGTCTTGGCCGCGCGGTCGAGGCGGGCCGGGTCGGCGAGCAGATCCGCGAGCACGTCCTGGGGCGACAGCACCGGCCACAACGCGCTGATCGCGGCCTGCACGTGCGGGTCGGCGCGCATCTCGTCGCCGATCTCGCTGAGGTCGGCGGAACTGAGCAGGCTCGTGCCACCGGACAGATCGGCGCCCATCGTCGCGGCGAGCTGATCGGTGAGCGCGTCGATCACCGCCGACGCGAAGATCGGCCTGGCCAGGTTGTGCGGGCGCCGCGAGGAGCGGGCCCGACCGCGCGCCCTGGTCGCGATCTTGCGATCCAGGGTCACCGGATAGCCGTCGAAAGCGAGGCGAACCGGCTCCGACGGCACTTCCTGACGGTCGCGCACCGCCTGCTTGAGCACCTCGAGCATGTCCAGTGAGCCCTTGATCTCCCCCGCGCGCAGCGAATCCTCGCGCACCGCCTTCACACCCGGATACAGGTCGCCGATGGTCGACAGCAGCACACCGGTCTCACCGAGCGAGGGCAGCACCTGACCGATGTAGTCGAGGAAGGTGGCGTTCGGGCCGATGATCAGCACGCCGCTCTTGGCCAGCTGCTGACGGTAGGTGTAGAGCAAGAACGCCGCGCGATGCAGCGCGACCGCGGTCTTGCCGGTACCCGGCCCGCCCTGCACCACGAGCACGCTCTTGTGCTCGGAGCGGATGATCGCGTCCTGCTCGCTCTGGATCGTCTCGACGATGTCGTTCATGTGCCCGGTGCGCGCGGCGTTGAGCGCCGCCAACAGCGCGCTCTCGCCGCCGACACCGTCATCGACGCCGACCACACCGTCGCGTCGGGCCGCATCGAGATCGAGGTACTCGTCGTTGATCGCGGTCACCGCGCGATTGCGCGAGCGGATGTGCCTGCGTCGGGTGACGTCTTCGGGATTGGCGGTGGTGGCCAGATAGAACGGGCGGGCCAGCGGGGCGCGCCAGTCGAGCAGCAGCGGCTCGTAGTCGTTGTCCTCGTCGAGGATGCCGAGCCTGCCGATGTAGCGCGCCTCGTCCTCGGTGCCCTCGAGATCGATTCGGCCGAAGCACAGCCCGTGCTCGGCGGCGTCGTATTTGGACAGGTCCTCGTTGTAGAGCTGGGTGAACGACTCGCGCTCACTGCGCGCCTGCGGCGTGCCACCGGATTCCAGGAGCACGGTCTTGAGCCGGTTCTGCGCGTACTCGCGCATGGCGTCGAGCCGGTGGTAGAGCACCGAGAGGTACTGCTGCTCCTGTTCGATCTCGCGGTTGTTCGCGGCGGGGGAGACGTCGGCGAGGCGGTCGGGCAAAACAGGACTCCTTTGTCACCGCGTTGAGAACAGAGTTGTCGAGTCTACGTGTCCGCGGGCGTGGCCGCCGCGACCGGGAAGACTTCGTCACCGAGGACCGGTGTGAAGTGTTCGACCACCGGGAAAGGCTCGTAGAAGTGGTGCAACAGCGCACGCCAGCGCTGGTATTCCGGCGACTCACGGAATCCCACCGTGTGGTCGGTCAACTGTGCCCACCGCACCAGCAGCAGATAGGCGTCGGGCCGCTCGACGCAGCGCGACAACGACAACCCGCCGAAACCGGGCATTGCCGCGATGATCGGATACGCCTGCGCGAAGGCGGCCTCGAAATCGGCGGCGACACCGGGACGCACGGGGAGCAGCACGTGTTCGACGATCACGCCGACCAGTCTGTCAGGAGGCGTGGGTGTTGTTCGAGCGTCGATTCTGACCGAGACCGAGCTCACGATGCGCCGACGGCTTGTCGCGGTACATCGCCAGGTCGGCGTCGTGCAGCACGGCCTCGGGCGTGCGGTTCTCGTGCGGGCCGAGTTCGGTGATGCCGACCGAGGCGCTCACCTCGAGGCGGTGACCGCTGGCGATGATCGGGTCCGCCATCGTGATGCGCAGCCGCTCCACCAGTGCGGGCAGGTCGGCGCGCTGTGGATGGCCCGCCAGCAGCACCAGGAATTCGTCGCCGCCGAGTCGTCCGACCAGGTCCTCGCTGCGCAGCGCCTGCTGCAGCCGCTGGGCGACGATCTGCAGCACCGTGTCGCCGATGGCGTGCCCCAGGGTGTCGTTGATCGCCTTGAAGCCGTCGAGGTCGATGAACAGCACCGTGGTGACCATGCTGCCGCCCTCGTGTGCCAGCGCCGAGGCCAGCTGCGACAGGATCAGGGAACGATTGGCGAGCCCGGTCAGTGCGTCGTGGGTGGCCTGGAACTCGAGCTGGCGCCTGCTGGCCCGGTACGCGGTGATGTCGGAGAACGAGGACACCCCGGAGGAATCCGGGCTTTCCGGGTTGAGCAAGCGGCAGTTACACGACACCCACACCTGGTGTCCGTCGGCGCGCTCGACACCGAAGACGAACTGGGTGACCACCTCGCCGGTCGCGAGGGTGTGCGCCATCGGATGCTTGCCCGGCGGCAACGGCTGCCCGGCGCTGTCGAGCATCTTCATCGGCAGGTCGCCGAAGAGACGCCCGATGACCTCCTCGTCGTCGGCGATGCCGAATATGCGTTTGCCCGCGGGGTTGATCGACTCCAGGCGACCCCGCCGATCCACGACGAGCACGCCTTCCTCGAGCTGGGACACCACGGTCGTGAAATACGATTCCGCCCGCCGCGCCGATGCCTCGGCCGCCCGCTGTGCGGTGAGGTCGTGCACGACCACCTGGTAGGCCGGTTCGCCCTGCCACACGGTCAGGACCGACACCGTCTGCACCGGGACCGTTCGCCCGTCCACCCGGACGAGGTCCATATCGGCGGGCGGCGATGCCGAACCCTCGGCGGTGAGCTGGTCGATCCGTTCGAGCATGGCCGCCACAGAATCGGGGTGGACGAACACGGTGATCGACAAGCCGATCACGTCGTCGGCCGAGCGGGCGCCGAGCAGGCGCACCATGGCCGGATTGACGTAGACGATCGTCCCGGACTCGTGCACACAGATGGCATCGGGAGTGTGTTCGACCAGCGACCGGTAGCGCTGCGCGAGCTGTTCGGCGCTCGCCGCGTCGGTCCTTCCTTCTCCCACTGCGAAACCCCCGATCTGGGCCTGGTCTGCGAACGGCATACCGGACTAGTCTGGTGATCCTTCATGAAAATCCGCGAGGAGCGATGTGACACCGGATGTGCTCACGGGCGGCATGACCCACCGAACCGATTCTATGTCGCTTGCCGGAATCGGTGTTGTCTCGAGTTACGGGTGGGGTCGCGAATTGCTCTGGCAGGGATTGTTGGGGGGAAAACCGGCTGCCCGTTTGTACCCCGGTTACGGGCCCCGACGCGATGAGCATGCCTGGGTCGGGCGGATACCCGACGGTGGTGACGCGGCGCACGGAACCGGCCTGTTCGGGCGTGCCGTCTACGCCGCGGCCGCCGAGGCGATCGACGACGCGCAGGCCCGTGGGTGGCGCCGCGAAGGCCGCACCGTGGGCCTCATCCACGCGTTCACCCTGGGTGATGTCGCCGACTGGCGCGATTTCTACCGTCGCGACGACGGCCATCGGCGCTCGCGCGATTACCTGCGGATGCTGCCGTCGACACCCATTTCGGTGGTGATGCAGGAGTTCGGCTTCCACGGGCCCGCGATGAATGTGTCGGCGGCGTGCAGTTCGGGCAACGTCGCCCTGCTGACGGCGAAGATGTGGCGTGACGCCGGTCTGGTCGACGATGTGTTGTGTGTCACAACCGACCTCTCCGCCACCCCGGACATGCTCGAACATTTCGTCGGCCTCGGCGCCGCGATCGCCGAGGCGGAACCGTTCACCGCCTGCAGACCCTTCCAGGAGGGCTCGCTCGGTTTCACCATGGCGGAGGCGTCGGTGGCGCTGCTGCTCACCGACGCGGTCGAGCTGCCCTACGCGCGACTGCTCGGCGGCGCGATGACCAACGACGCCTTCCATGTCGTCTCGGTCGATCCCGGCCACGCCCAGATCATCGCGTGCGTGCAGCGCGCACTGGCCGACGCCGGGATCGACGCCGCCGACGTGGCGTACTACAACGCGCACGGCACCGGGACCAGGCAATGCGATGCCGCCGAACGCGATGTGTTGACCACCGTTTTCGACGACCGGCCCGTCATCGCCGCGCTCAAACCCCTCACCGGGCACTGTCAGGGCGCGTGCGCGGCGATCGAGGTCGCCACGATCGCACTGTCCTATGAGCGGGGCATCGTCGCGTCGGCGCCGATCGTGGCGCCCGCGCACCCGCGACTGCTCGACGGCCCGACCCCGCTGATCGAGGGCCCGACGGTGAAACTGTCGATGGGAATGGGCGGCAACAACGCCGCCGTGGTCCTGGCCCCCGCCTGACTCAGTCCTCGCCCGTCTCGGGTCCGGCCGCGAGGGCGAACCCGCCGGTCGTCGGCGCGTCCTGGGGCAGCGGCACCGCCCAGCGCAGCTGCGTGCCCGGCATCTCGGGGTGGTTGCCGTCGGCGTCGGGGCGCTCGGCCGGACCGATCTCGAAGTTCCCGCCCGCCTCCTGCGCGCGTTGTTCGAGATTGCGCAGCCCGCTGCGGATGACGTGGGCGGGGATGCCCCAGCCGTTGTCGGACACCATGATCACCAGATCGTCGGCCACCTCGATCACGATGGCGACGGTGTCGGCGCCGGAGTGGCGCACCGCGTTGCTCACCGCCTCGCGCACCACCGCCTCGGCGTGGTCGGCCAGTTGCGGATCGAGCACCGACAGTGGGCCCGATACCTGGATCGTCGCGCGCAGGGCGATGTCGGCGGTCTGGCGCCGGATCGCCACTTCGAGACGCTGCTGTAGTCCCTCGCTGTGGCCGGAGCTGCCCGCGTGCAGATCGAAGATGGAGGTGCGGATCTCCTGGACCACTTCTTGCAGATCCATGATTACCGTCGAAAGTCGTTGCCGCACTTCGGGAACCACTGCTTTGGGCATGGTCGCCTGTACGGTGAGGCCGATCGCGAACAGTCGCTGGATCACATGATCGTGCAGGTCGCGCGCGATCCGATCGCGGTCGGCGACGAGGTCGAGTTCGCGCATCCGCTGCTGCGCGTCGGCCAACCGCACCGCCAACGCGGCCTGATCGCAGAACGCCGCGGTCAGCTCGAGCATCTCGTCGGAATAGGGTGCGAAACCCGGCGGCCGGAACGTCACCAGGACCCCGAGGGTGGCATCGGGCGTGCACAGCGGCAGCACGAGAGCCGGTCCGGCACCGGGTAGTTCGGCCACGGGGAACTCGACGCCGAGCGAGACCTTCGACACATCGTCGAAGCGCAGTGGCGTCCGCCTGCTGAACGCGTCGCCCACCACCGTCCCCGCGATCGGAATGGTCTGCCAGTCCTGGCCCGCGTCGGGGCCGGTCCACTGTGTGACCACCAACTCGCTGATTTCACCGGGCAATTCGTCGGGCACCGGCACCGAGGCGAGGAAGGCCTGATGCGATCCGGTCAGTCCGCGCGCGTGATCGACCACATGGCCCAGCACCCGGTCGGATTCGGTGCCGGCCAGGAATTCGGTCGCGATATCGCGGGTGGCCTCGATCCACGCCTGCCTGGTGCGTGCCTGCTCGTAGAGTCGCGCGTTGTCGACCGCGATCCCCGCCGCGGCCGCCAACGCCAGGACCAGGACTTCGTCTTCCTCGGTGAACGGCTGCCCGTCGGATTTTTCGGTGAGATAGAGGCTGCCGAAGACTTCGTCCCGAATACGTACGGGCACACCGAGAAAGGTGTGCATCGGCGGATGTCCCGCCGGGAAACCGATCGAGGATTCGTGCTGGGTGAGATCGGCCAGCCGCAGCGGCGCCTTGTGGGCGAACACCGCGCCGAGCACGCCGTGGCCCGCGGGTAATCGCGCGATCCGGTCGCGGATCTGATCCGGCATGCCCTCGTCGATGAACTGCGCGACCTGCTGATCGTGGCCGCGCACCGCCAGCGCGCCGTAGCGGGCGTCGACGAGGTTCATCGCGGTCCGCACGATGGTGCGCAGGGTTTCGTCCAGGTCCAGACCCGCGGTGACCGTGAGCATGGCCTCGACGAGACCGTCCATCCGATCGCGCGAACCGATCATCACTTCGACCCGATCGGCGACCTCGCCGAGCAGGCTGCGCAACATCTGCCGCGACACCGTCTGGTCAGCCGAATAGCGGCCGCCCCGACCGTCGTTCGCCATCGCAGTACCCCGTCTTCGCAGCTCCTCGAGTGAGTCCATTCGAAGTCTAGTCCGCAATGAGGGGACTTTCGGCCCTTCACTCGCACCGGCGGTAGTGGTGGCATTGGGCACCGGGAATTGGGATCGAGAAGTGGGGCACATGATGAATTCGTTGTCGAGCACCCAGCACTGGACGACCGCCGCGGACCCGGAGCTCGCCGTGACCACCCGCGGCGAAGTGCCGGCCCAGGATGTCACCCGTGCTGTTCGCGCCATCACCCGCGTGATGCGCAGGCACCACCTCGACAGTCCGGCCAGGGTGCGCGTCACCGCGCCGCAGGGCTACGACGAGCCGACTCTGGTGCAGGCCAATATCCGTACCAACGACACCTTCACCCGCGTCCAGGTCACCGGGCCCGGCGGTTTCGCGGTCACCTTCGCCGCCGAACGGCTCGACCGTCAGCTCGCCCGGCGCGCGGGCAAGGAAGCGCGCGGCGCGTGGCCCGATCCGGCCCGTCGCCCGCTGGCCCAGATCACCGAGACGCGACCGATCATCCGCCGCAAGGACTGTGCGCTGATGACCGGCACCCCGCTGGAAGCCAGCACCGTCCTGGACGCGATGGACTACGACGCCTACCTGTTCACCGATGCCGACACCGGCGAGGACGCCATCGTCACCTGGGCGGACCCGCACGGTGTCGCGCTGGCCAGGCAGCGGCACACCGCCGCGGCGGACTCGTCGGCCGAGCTGCCGCTGACCGCGAGCGCGATGCCGGTGCGCGTGGTTCAGGACGCGGCTCCCATCTTCGCCGAGGACGAAGCCTCCGACGCGTTGTGCGCCGCCGGGCTGCCCTACCTGTTCTTCACCGACAGCCACAGCGGCCGCGGGAACCTGCTCTACCGCCGCTACGACGGCGACCTCACCATCGTCGTCCCGTCCTGAGCCCTCACGGCTCGCGCAGTTTCGTCGCCAGGACGGCGGCCTGGGTGCGTCGCTCCACACCCAGTTTCGCCAGCAGTCGCGATACGTAGTTCTTGACCGTTTTCTCCGCGAGGAACATGCGCGCGGCGATCTGCCGGTTGGTCAGGCCCTCGCCGAGCAGTTCGAGTAGTCGGCGTTCCTGGTCGGTGAGCCCGGCCAGCGGCCCCGATGGTTCGGCGCTGCGGCGCAGACGGGCGCGCAGCGCGTCGGCCGCTCGGGTATCGAGCAGCGAGTGGCCCGCGCCCACCTGTTTGATCGCGTCGGCCAGTTTCATCCCGTCGATGTTCTTCACCACATAGCCGCTGGCGCCGGCCAGGATGGCGTCGAGCATGGCGTGCTCGTCGGAGAACGAGGTCAGGATCAGGCAGTGCAGGTCGTCGAACTCCGCGAGCAGGTTGCGGCACAGTTCGATGCCGTTGCCGTCGGGTAGCCGCACGTCGAGGACCGCGACGTCGGGGCGGGCCTCGCGGATGCGCACCATCGCCTCGGCGACGCCGCCTGCCTGACCGATCACAGTGAGTTCTGGATCACCCTCGAGCAGGTCGATCAACCCTCGCCGCACGATCTCGTGGTCGTCGACCAGGAATACCTCGAGCACGCCGGCTCCTTCATCATGTCGAACGATTCCCCCCTGGCGTCAAACATAATCCGCATCACCGAAATCGTGGGCGTAGAGCCGAAACTCGACGACGACGACCCGACCGCGAGGAAGGTCGGAGGTTCGCGGCCGTGCCGTCGATCCGGTGCCGTCGCGTCGGTGCGGAAGGAGCGGGCAACGGCGCCTGATCCACAGGACGGGAGTGGCCGCGAACGCGAGCGCACCCGCGCTCCAGCCAAACCTGTCGGACCCCCGGCCTAGCATTGTCGGCGGGGGATTATGTCCGATCGGCGGATGACGATGGAGAAGGGATTCACCAGGTGGCGGAACGCCTCACTGTGCGCGGAGCTCGGGAACACAACCTGAAAGGTGTAGACCTGGATTTGCCGCGCGACAGCCTGATCGTGTTCACCGGTCTGTCCGGTTCCGGGAAGTCGAGCCTGGCGTTCGACACGATCTTCGCCGAGGGGCAGCGCCGCTACGTCGAATCGCTGTCGGCCTACGCGCGACAGTTCCTCGGGCAGATGGACAAGCCGGATGTCGACTTCATCGAGGGTCTCTCGCCCGCGGTGTCGATCGACCAGAAGTCGACCAACCGCAACCCGCGGTCCACGGTCGGCACCATCACCGAGGTCTACGACTACCTGCGCCTGCTCTACGCCCGCGCGGGCACGCCGCACTGCCCGGTGTGTCACGAGCTGATCGCCAAGCAGAGCCCGCAGCAGATCGTCGACCAGGTGCTCGCCATGGACGACGGCCTCAAGTTCCAGGTGCTCGCGCCGGTGGTGCGTACCCGCAAGGGTGAGTTCGTCGACCTGTTCGACCAGCTCAAGACCCAGGGTTACTCGCGCGTGCGGGTCGACGGGGTGGTGTATCCGCTCACCGATCCGCCGAAGCTGAAGAAGCAGGAGAAGCACGACGTCGAGGTGGTCATCGACCGCCTCTCGGTCAAGGCCGCCTCCAAGCAGCGCCTCACCGACTCGATCGAGACCGCGCTGCGCCTGGCCGACGGCATCGTCGTGCTCGATTTCGTCGACCGCGACGAGCACGCCCACGACCGCGAGCGCCGCTTCTCCGAGCGCCTGGCCTGCCCCAACGGTCACCCCCTCGACATCGAAGACCTCGAGCCGCGCTCGTTCTCCTTCAACTCGCCCTACGGCGCCTGCCCCGACTGCACCGGCCTCGGCATCCGCAAGGAAGTCGACCCGGAACTCGTGGTGCCCGATCCGGACCTGAGCCTGGCCGACGGCGCGATCGCTCCGTGGTCGCGCGGGCAGACCGCCGAGTACTTCAACCGATTGCTCTCCGGCTTGGCCGAGGCGGTCGGCTTCTCCATGGACACCCCGTGGCGCGATCTGCCCGCGAAGGCACGTAAGGCCGTGCTGGAAGGCAGCTCCGACCAGGTACACGTCGCCTACACCAACCGCTACGGCCGCAAGCGCTCCTACTACGCCGATTTCGAAGGCGTGATGCCGTTCCTGCAGCGGCGCATGGAGAACACCGAGTCCGAGCAGATGAAAGAGCACTACGACGGCTATATGCGCGATGTGGCGTGCCCGGTCTGCAACGGTTCACGACTGCGCCCGGAGATCCTGGCCGTCACCCTCGCCGCCGACGGCACCGACAAGTCGATCGCCGAGGTCAGCGAGCTGTCCATCGGCGACTGCGCGCACTTCCTGAACTCGCTCACGCTGGGGGAGCGCGAGACCGCGATCGCCGGTCAGGTGCTCAAGGAGATCCAGGCCAGGCTCGGCTTCCTGCTCGATGTCGGCCTGGAATATCTCACGCTCTCGCGCGCCGCCGCGACCCTGTCCGGTGGTGAGGCCCAGCGCATCCGGCTGGCCACCCAGATCGGTTCGGGCCTGGTCGGTGTCCTCTATGTCCTCGACGAGCCCTCGATCGGCCTGCACCAGCGCGACAACCGCAGGCTCATCGAGACGCTGCTGCGCTTGAAGAAGCTGGGCAACACCCTGATCGTCGTCGAGCACGACGAGGACACCATCCGGGCGTCGGACTGGGTGGTCGACATCGGTCCGCTCGCCGGCGAACACGGTGGCCGGGTTGTGCACAGCGGCACCTACGCCGAACTGCTCGACGTGCCCGAATCCCTCACCGGCGCTTACCTTTCCGGTCGCGAGCAGATCGAGCTGCCGTTGGTGCGCCGCGCGATCGACAAGAAGCGCAGGCTCACCGTCGTCGGCGCCACCGAGCACAATCTGCGCAATGTCGACGTGGCGTTCCCGCTGGGGGTGCTCACCGCGGTCACCGGTGTCTCGGGTTCGGGCAAGTCGACCCTGGTCAACGACATCCTGGCCACCGTCCTGGCCAACAAGCTCAACGGCGCCCGTCAGGTGCCGGGCAGGCACACCAGAATCAACGGTCTCGACAACCTCGACAAACTGGTGCAGGTCGACCAGTCGCCGATCGGTCGTACCCCCCGCTCGAATCCGGCCACCTACACCGGCGTCTTCGACAAGATCCGCACCCTGTTCGCCTCCACCACCGAGGCGAAGGTGCGCGGCTATCAGCCCGGCCGGTTCTCGTTCAACGTCAAGGGCGGTCGCTGCGAGGCCTGCTCGGGCGACGGCACGCTCAAGATCGAGATGAACTTCCTCCCGGACGTCTACGTCCCCTGTGAGGTCTGCCACGGCGCCCGCTACAACCGGGAAACCCTCGAGGTGCACTACAAGGGCAAGACCATCGCCGAGGTTCTCGACATGCCGATCGACGAGGCCGCCGACTTCTTCGAGGCGATCACCTCGATCCACCGCTACCTCAAGACCCTCGTCGAGGTCGGCCTGGGTTATGTGCGCCTCGGCCAGAGCGCGCCGACCCTGTCCGGCGGTGAGGCCCAGCGCGTGAAACTGGCCGCCGAACTACAGAAGCGGTCGATGGGGCGCACCGTCTACATCCTCGACGAGCCGACCACGGGGCTGCACTTCGAGGACATCCGCAAGCTGCTCAAGGTGATCAACGGACTGGTCGACAAGGGCAACACGGTGATCGTCATCGAGCACAACCTCGATGTCATCAAGACCGCCGACTGGGTCGTCGACATGGGCCCCGAGGGTGGTTCCGGCGGCGGCACCGTGGTCGCCACCGGCACCCCCGAAGACATCGCCGCGGCGTCGGACAGCTACACCGGACAGTTCCTCAAAGAGGTACTGGCCGCGCCCGCACCGAAGAAGCCCGCGGCGAAGAAGACCGCACCGAAGAAGGCTGCCGAGAAAGCCGCCCCCGCGGCCAAGAAGGCACCGGCGGAGACGGCCGCGGCCAAGCGGTTGGCCCGAAAGGCGGCCGCGCTGCGCTGAACCCGGCTACCTTCTTTCGAGACATCCCGAAAGGGACTTTCCTAAAGCGCCACGAAGTGAAACAGTCGTAGGTAACATTCGCCTCACCGTCCCCGGATCGCCGGGTCGTAGCGGTTTGTCGACGGCTCGATCGTCGTGTAGTTCGAAAGGAACGTCCTCATGGATGAAGCCACCACGGCGCTCATCGCCCAGATTCTCGGTTTCCTCGCCGGCGGGTCCTCGTTGGCTTACGAGCCCACCAAGCCGACCGTCTGACCTGGATTCGAAAGGAACGCCTGTAATGGATACCGGAAGCGCCGCCCTGCTCACCGCACTCGCGAACATGATCTCCTCCGGATCGGCCGTGTCGGTCACCCCCGGTGGCCCCACGCCGACCCCCGTGGTCTGAGTCGCGACGTTCGTTCGCAGCACAGAAAAGATCCGCCGACGCACTGCGTCGGCGGATCTTTTCGTTGACAGAACTCTCAGTGCACCGGGCCGGTGTACTTCTCGCCGGGGCCCGTCCCCGGCGCGTCCGGCACCGACGACGCCTCGCGGAACGCGCGCTGCAGCGCCTGCAGGCCCTCGCGGATCGGACCCGCGTGCGGGCCGAGGTACTCCACCGACGCGGTGACCAGCCCGGCCAGCGCGGTGATCACCCGGCGCGCCTCGTCGAGGTCGACGCCCGCACCCGAATTCGGGCTCTCCTCGGCCAGGCCCAGCTTCTCCGCGGCCGAGCTCATCAGCATCACGGCAGCTCGGCTGATCACCTCGACGGCGGGGATGTCGGCCAGGTCGCGCACAGGAGGATCGAGCTCGTCAGTCATGCTGATCAGGCTATAGCGAGCCGGATTCCGGATGCTCGGGCCAGGTGCGATTCGGTCATAGCCCAACGCCATGCTAGGCTGTTCGCTGACGACCGCCCCTGGATGTGTCATGCATCCGTGGGGCAGATAAGTGGAGCCCGACTCCCACCGTTACCGGCGAGCATTCGTTCGGATAAACGGTCCCGGTCACCCGCTCATTGTGGTGGGTTTCCCGTGTGCCTGGCACGCGGGGGTCGACAACCGAGCCCGTGAGGGCTTCGGCTGTGGGCGATCGGTCGACATCGGGCCCCGTGGCGGAGAAATACCGCACCGGGGCTTTCGTGTTGAAACAGGGGTTGCAGTTATTGCGTGCGGTCGTTAAGACGACACCGCTTGACCTAGGAGGCCCCATCAGCACTGAGACCCGCATCAACGATCGCATCCGTGTTCCCGAGGTTCGTCTCATCGGACCCGGCGGCGAACAGGTTGGGATCGTGCGTGTTGAAGATGCACTACGCGTCGCGCTCGAAGCCGACCTCGACCTCGTCGAGGTAGCACCCGATGCCCGTCCGCCGGTCTGCAAGATCATGGACTACGGCAAGTTCAAGTACGAGACCGCGCAGAAGGCGCGCGAGTCCCGTAAGAACCAGGTCCAGACCGTGATCAAGGAGCAGAAGCTCCGTCCGAAGATCGACGACCACGACTACGAGACCAAGAAGCGCAACGTCGTTCGCTTCCTCGAAGCCGGGTCCAAGGTCAAGGTCACGATCATGTTCCGCGGTCGTGAGCAGTCGCGTCCCGAACTCGGCTTCCGGTTGCTCCAGCGTCTGGGCTCCGACGTGGCCGATCTCGGGTTCGTCGAGACCTCGGCCAAGCAGGACGGCCGCAACATGACCATGGTCCTCGCTCCCCACAAGGGCGCGAAGACGCGGGTGAAGGCCCAGCAGGACTCCTCGGCGCCGGCGGCGACACGTCAGCCGCTGCCGACCGGTCCCGCCAGTGCCGAACCGGCCGCGCTGGTCGAGACGGCCGCACCGGTCGAGCAGGCCGCGCCTGCCGAGCAGGCTGCGCCGGCCGACCCGCAGTAAACGATTTCAACGACTAGATAGAGGAATCCATGCCGAAGAACAAGACCCACAGCGGCGCCAAGAAGCGATTCAAGGTGACCGGCCGGGGCAAGCTGCTTCGTGAGCAGGCGAACCGTCGCCACCTCCTGGAGCACAAGTCCTCTCGCCGGACTCGTCGTCTGGAAGGCACGGAGTCCGTCGCTTCCGTCGACGTCCCCCGCGTGAAGCGGCTGCTCGGTCTCGCCTGACCTTTCCGGTCAGCTCGACCGTCGCAACCCGACGATTCCGCGGCCGGGATAACCGGACGCCGACAACTACCGAATTCGGGCGCCGCCGCGCCCCCAGATGATCAAGGACTACCAAAGTGGCACGCGTCAAAAGGGCCGTCAACGCTCAGAAGAAGCGCCGTTCCATCCTCGAGGCCTCCAAGGGCTACCGGGGCCAGCGTTCGCGCCTGTACCGCAAGGCCAAGGAACAGCAGCTCCACTCGCTGACCTACGCCTACCGCGACCGCAAGGCGCGCAAGGGTGACTTCCGCAAGCTGTGGATTGCTCGTATCAACGCCGCCGCGCGTCTGAACGACATCACCTACAACCGCTTCATCCAGGGCCTCAAGGCCGCGGGTGTCGAGGTCGACCGCAAGATCCTCGCCGAGCTCGCGGTCTCCGACGCCGAGGCCTTCGCCGGCCTGGTGGCTGTCGCCAAGGCCGCACTGCCGGCCGACGTCAACGCCCCGGCCACCGCTGCCTGAGCTTGACAACACATAGCGATCTGTCGGAACGACCCGTGGACGCGCTCTCCGAGCGCAACCCGCGGGTCGTTTCCGCTGTCAAGCTCCAGCGCGCGGCGCAGCGCCGCAAGTCCGGCCTGTTCCTCGCCGAGGGCGCCAACGCCGTGTCCGCCGCCCTGGAGACCGGTCGCGTCCGGGAGATCTTCTATTCACTCGCGGCCGCCGGCCGGGAGAACACGCTGATCGCCGGTGCCGCCGCCGACGGCGTCCGCACCACCCTGGTCAGCGATCGCGCCGCCGAACATCTCGGCGAAACCGTCACCGCGCCCGGCCTCGTCGCGGTGTGCGAACTCGTCGACGTGCCGCTCGGCGAGATCCTCGACCGTGGCCCGCGCATGCTCGCCGTCCCGGTCGAGATCGCCGAACCCGGTAACGCGGGCACCCTGATCCGGGTCGCCGATGCCGTCGGCGCCGACGGTGTGGTGCTGGCGGGCGAGACCGTCGACCCGCACAACGGCAAATGCGTGCGCGCCAGCGCGGGCAGCCTGTTCCACGTCCCCGTGGCTCGCAGCCGCGATATCACCGCGACGCTGGACGCGATCTCCGCCGCCGGCGTGACGATCCTCGCGACCGCCGCCACCGGTGAGGTCGACCTCGACGACGCCGACGACATCCTCAGCGGACCGGTCGCCTGGCTCTTCGGCAACGAGGCCCACGGCCTCGACCCCGCCGTCGCCGCCCGCGCCGATCACCGCATCCGCATCCCCATTCACGGCCGCGCCGAAAGCCTGAATCTGGCTGCGGCAGCGGCTATCTGCCTCTACGCCGGCGCACGCGTCCAGCACGCGAAGTAGGGCGAAGGGCCGCGCTCGGTATCGATCGCGCAGGGGTGGAAGCGGCACTAGACTCGATGAACGACGTCCTGCGCTACCGAGGAAGTGCTGCTATGCCCGCGACTCCCGATCCCGACGGACTGCGTCTCAGCGACGGTGAACGGACGCACGCGCTCGACGTGCTCGGCAAGCATTTCGCCGACGGGCGGCTCGACGTCGCAGAGTTCTACGACCGCTCGGGCACCGTCGCCGCCGCCCGCACCTTCGCGGAACTCACCGAACCGTTCCGCGGTTTGCCGGGCGGCGTGCCGCTGACCAGGCTGGACGGGCGGTTGCTCGCAGTGCCCACTGCCGACGACGCCGTGACGAAGAGCGGCGATGGACCGGTCGCGGTCTCCACCGCGGCGGCCGAACTCTCCGCCCTGCGTGCCCGCGGTGACATGGTCGCCTCGATCGACTGGATCATCGTCGGTATCACCCTGATCGGTTTTCTCGTGCTGCAGGTGATCGTCGGGTGGGACTACGCCTGGATCGTGTGGCCGTCGCTGATCATCACGCTGAGCATTCCGCGAATGATCCTGCGGTTCAGCGATTCCGACGAAAAGGTCTATGAGGATCTGAAGAAGACCGACAACGAGGCAAGGAAGAAGCGGCTGGCGGAGGCCGCGAAACGAATCCGGGAGCTGGAAAGCGGCCAGAAGTAGTCGGCCCCTCGCATCGCGGAGTGCGCAGGAGTCAGGATGATGGCGTGACAGCGCCGCCCAGGTCGGCGAGGATTTCGGTGGCCCAGGGGAGGGGGATCGCGTCGCTGCCCGCGACCTGCATCGCCGTCATGATGGTGAGCAGCATGCCGGTGGCGACGAAGTGGCGCGATTGCGAGGTATCGGCGCCGGTGAGTTCGCCGATCAGACGATAGATGCGCCCGAACCGCTCTCGCATGTGGTCGCCGATCGCCGGATCAGCGCTGGCGGCGGCGCCGTGCAGCAGGATGAGGGGCAGTTCGCGTTCGTTCAGGAAGATGTCGAAGCCGTTGCCGAGGGAGTGCAATGCCTCCGCGGTGTCGGCGCCCGGGGCGATCTCGGCGTCGCGGAACACCTGCTCGATGCGGGTGCACACCTCGAGCATGCAGGCGATGAACAACTGCTGCTTGGTCCCGAACAGGCGGATCACATAGGGCTGCGAAACTCCCGCCCGCCGGGCGATCTCGTCGGTCTTCGTTGCGGCATAACCAGTTTCGGCGAACGCGTGGATCGCGGCTTCGAGGACCTGGGCGCTGCGCTCGGTCGCGGTCATCCGGGTTCTCGTCATGGCGCCAGTGCCTCCTCGTTCGGTTGCCTCTTGACATGTTATCAGTCGATGCATAACCATGAGCATGTAGTTATCAGTCAATAACAACTAAGGGCTGGGCATGACGCAAACACTCGAATCCGGCGACGCGCACGCCGCCGAAGTGCCGCCGATCTCCGGGGCGAAGAACAAACCGCTCGGCGCGGTCATCGCCGCCGTCGGTATCCCGATGTTCATGGTGACGCTGGATAATCTGGTCGTCACCAACGCGCTGCCGGTGATCAAAGCCGAATTGGGAGCATCACTTTCGGACCTGCAGTGGTTCATCAACGCGTACACGCTGTCCTTCGCCGCGCTGCTGCTGTCGGCTTCGGCCCTCGGTGACCGGATCGGCCGACGCCGGGTGTTCCTGGCCGGTATCGGCATCTTCGTCGTCGCGTCCGGCGCGTGCGCGCTGGCCACCGAACCGTGGATGTTGATCGCGGCCCGTGCGGTGCAGGGCGTCGGTGGTGCGGCCGTGATGCCGTTGTCGCTCACCCTGCTCGCCGCCGCGGTGCCCGCGACGATGCGCAGCGCCGCGATCGGCATCTGGGGCGGCATCGCCGGTCTGGGTGTGGCGGTCGGGCCGGTCGTCGGTGGTGCGGTGGTCGACGGCCTGAACTGGCAGTGGATCTTCTGGCTCAATGTCCCGATCGGTCTGCTGGCGCTGCCGTTCGCCGCGCGTATGCTCTCCGAATCACGGGGCGCCGCAAGGAAACTCGACTACCTGGGTGTGCTGCTCTCGGCCGGTGGAGTGCTCGCGCTCGTGTGGGGTGTCATCCACGGTGCCGACGACGGCTGGACCGCACCGCAGGTGCTCACCGCCCTGATCGGCGGCGTCGCGCTGCTCGTCGCGTTCGTCGCCTGGGAAACCTACGTCACCGACCCGATGCTCCCGCTGCGCATGTTCAGATCCCGCGGTCTGAGCCTGAGCTTCATCGTGTCGTTCGGCTTCTCGGCCGGCGTCTTCGGCTCGATCTTCCTGCTCGCTCAGTTCTTCCAGGTGGTGCAGGGCTACTCGCCGCTGGAATCGGGCATCCGCACGATGCCGTGGACGATGGTTCCGATGGTCGTCGCGCCACTGGCCGGCTTGATCGTCGACCGCGTCGGCGCCCGAACGCTCATCGCGATCGGCCAGCTCTGCCTGGCGGTGTCGCTCGCCTGGATGGCGATGATCACCACCGCCGACGTCCCCTACCTCGCCTTCGTCGCCCCCTTCGTCCTCGGCGGCATCGGCATGGGTCTCACCTTCGCCCCCTCGTCCACCATCGTCATGGCCAGCGCTTCACCCGCCGATCAGGGCATGGCATCGGGCATCAGCAGCACCGTCCGCGAGGTGGGCGTGGCCATGGGCATCGCCGTGCTGGCCTCGGTGTTCGCCTCCTACGGCTCCTACACCGACCCCCAGTCCTACGTCGACGGGCTGGTTCCCGCGGTGTGGGTAGGCGCGGCTCTAGTCGCCTTCGCCGCGGTGGTAGCGGTTTTCCTTCCGCGTCACAGCGCGCCCGCGGAATAGTTACCGACCGCAGTCGGCTGCCCCGGCCGACTGCGGTTCGGCCGCACGACCACCTGCTGGGCATCGTCATAGATGACGGTTCCCGGCGCGTCGGACTCCCGCCGCTCCCATTCGATTCCGTGGGCGTCGAGAATCGCGAGATAGCCACCGACGCGCTCGATCATCGACACCGCGCTCGACTTGAACCACGAGGCCGCCCCCGGATGCAGGTCGCGGTCGTACACGTGTGGATCCACATCGCTCGGATTCGTCAGATTCTCACTGAACCAATCATTGCCCGAGCGCCGGAACCGCACCTCCTCGGCGCTCAACTGCCCCTCCATCCACAACCCGTTCACCAGCCCGAACACGCCTGGATAGCGGCCGTGCCGATCGGGCTGGGCGGCTTGGAACCGAATGTAGGACAAACCGGCCGCCGATCTGCCCCGACGGTCGCCGACCCCCGTCACCCGACACCGTCCGGGTGCTGCCCCTGCTCGGGGGCGGCCTCGCGCCGTTCGGGACGACGCGCGCACAAACTCTCCACGCGCGGAGACGAATGTCGCCCCGCGGGTCGTATCCCGAAGCCACACAACGCAAGACCGCTTCCAGGAGCGGTACGCCGGGCACGCCGCCCCTGCGGAGGCGTTGGATCGCAGGTCTGTTCAGCCATCGAGTCGTCCTGTTCTCGAGTCGAACACGCTGGTGTGTTTGATCATTTGGACGCGCCCCGAACCCATTCGGTTCCCTCCGATTCCGATCGCTTTCCGATTGCCCTGAGAAACAGACGATTTCGGGCTGGGCGCCACAGGCTGTACGGATCTCTCCGCACTTAACTGTGTGGTTGGGGCAGGTGGGCAACATGATGTGGTCGAGGGGTTCGGCTACCCCGCCGACTCGGCTGAGAACTGCTCGTCGTCGACCTGCTGGGAGTCGGTGCGGAAACTATCGCGGGTCGTGGGCTCGACGGTTGTCGACCGAGTCGCCCAATCGGCGGCGCGCAGAGTCGCGCGGCCCCGGACGGCTGCGTCAGTTCGGCGGCGGGCGGTCAGAGCTCAGCGCGCGAGTCGGTCGATCATCGTCCTGACCTGGACTGGTCGGTCCGCACTCGGACCCGTGGACCAGCGACGATCGGCTCGCGAGTAATCCGGATGAATCGCGCGAACCCCATCCCATAGGATTTACGCAGCACCGATGCGGGATGGCAATGACGCGCCCGCGAACCGATCCCCAGGGGAGAGTCGAGAAGATCGTGGCCGACGACAACAGCGGAGTCGAGCAAAACGCCTCTTTGACCGAGGAGGCACTCGCGGCAGCGGCGGCGGAGGCCGAGAAGGCGTTTGCCGCGGCGGCTGATCTGGATGCGCTGGCGGTCGCCAAGACCGACTTCATCGGCGGCAAGTCGCCGATCGCGCTCGCGCAGCGTGGGCTGGGCAGTGTGCCCAAGGAGGAGAAGGCCGAGGCCGGTAAGCGGGTCAACGTCGCGCGCAAGCGGGTATCGGACGCGTTCGAGGCGCGCCGTGCCGCGCTCTTGGCGGAGCGCGACCAGGCGGTGCTCATCTCCGAGAAGATCGACGTCACGCTGCCCGCCCGTCGTCAGCCCGTCGGCGCCCGGCACCCGATCACCGTCATCTCCGAGCAGATCGCCGACTTCTTTGTCGGGATGGGCTGGGAGGTCGCCGAGGGTCCCGAGGTGGAGACCGAGCACTTCAACTTCGACGCGCTGAACTTCCTGCCCGATCACCCGGCGCGCACCATGCAGGACACCTTCCACATCGCCCCGGAGGGTTCGCGCCAGGTGCTGCGCACGCACACCTCCCCGGTGCAGGTGCGGTCCATGCTCGAGCGTGAGGTGCCGATCTATGTCGCGTGCCCCGGTCGCACCTTCCGCACCGACGAGCTCGACGCCACCCACACCCCGGTGTTCTCCCAGGTGGAGGGTCTGGCGATCGACAAGGGCCTGACCATGGCGCACCTGCGCGGTGTCCTCGACGCGTTCGCGCAGGCCATGTTCGGCCCCGAGACCCGTACGCGCATGCGCCCGAACTACTTCCCCTTCACCGAGCCCTCGGCCGAGGTCGACGTGTGGTTCCCGAACAAGAAGGGCGGCGCGGGCTGGATCGAGTGGGGCGGCTGCGGCATGGTCAACCCGAAGGTCCTCATCGCCAGCGGCATCGACCCCGAGGTGTATTCCGGGTTCGCGTTCGGCATGGGCATGGAACGCACCCTGCAGTTCCAGACCACCATCGCCGACATGCGCGACATCGTCGAGGGTGATGTGCGGTTCACCCTGCCCTTCGGTATCCGGTCTTAGAGAGAGAGCGAAACGTCAAGTGCGAGTAGCACAGTCCTGGCTGACCGAGATCCTGCAGCGCACCACCCCCGAGTGGTCGGTGTCGGCGGAAGAGCTCGACGCGGGCTTCGTCCGGGTGGGTCTGGAAGTCGAAGAGGTCGACAAGCTCGAGCCGATCGGCGGTGACATCGACAAGCCGCTGGTCGTCGGTCGCGTCGCCGAGATCACCGAACTGACCGAGTTCAAGAAGCCGATCCGCTTCTGCAAGGTCGATGTCGGCAACCCCGAGTTGCAGGAAATCGTCTGTGGCGCACGCAATTTCGCGGTCGGCGACCTCGTCGTGGTCGTGCTGCCCGGTGGTGAGCTGCCCGGCGGGTTCAAGATCTCCTCGCGCAAGACCTACGGTCACACCTCCAACGGCATGATCTGCTCGGTCGCCGAACTCGGCATCGGCAAGGATCACGACGGCATCCTGGTGCTCGAGCCGGGCTCCGCGCAGCCCGGCGACGACGCGAATGTGCTGCTCGGCACCGATGACACCATCATCGAACTCAACATCACTCCCGATCGCGGCTACTGCTTCTCGGTACGCGGGCTGGCCCGCGAACTGGCGTGCGGCTTCGACCTCGAGTACGCCGACCCCGCTGTGCGCACGCTGCCCGAGGCCGAAGCGCTCGCCTGGGCGGTGCGCCTGGACGACGATTCGGACTGCACCCGCTTCGGCGCGCGCCGCGTCACCGGGATCGACCCGAACGCGGTGAGCCCGCTGTGGTTGCAGCGCAGGCTGATGCTGTCGGGCATGCGCCCGATCTCCCCGGCCGTCGACGTCACCAACTACGTGATGCTCGAGCTAGGTCAGCCGCTGCACGCCTTCGATGCGGCGAAGCTGCACGGCGGCCTGGTCGTTCGCTCGGCGCACAAGGGCGAGACCCTGCGCACCCTCGACGACACCGAGCGCACCCTCGACGCCGAGGACGTGGTGATCGCCGATGATTCCGGCGTGATCTCCCTCGCCGGTGTCATGGGTGGTGCGAGCACCGAGGTCGGCGCCGAGACCACCGATGTGGTCCTGGAAGCCGCCGTCTGGAACCCGTTGCGGGTGTACCGCACCTCGCGCCGTCACAAGCTCTCCTCGGAGGCGGGCAAGCGCTACGAACGGGTCGTCGATCCCGAGATCAATATCGCCGCGCTCGACCGCGCCGCGACCCTGCTCGCCGACATCACCGGCGGCACCATCGAATCCGCGCTCACCGACATCCGGGTGCCCCTGGAGCCGGTCGCGCCGATCGCGATGGACATCGACCTGCCCGACCGCGTCGCCGGCGTCACCTACCCGGCGGGCACCTCCGTGCGCAGGCTCGCCCAGATCGGCGCGGGCGTCGAGATCGAGGTCAACGACGCGGGCAAGACCCAGCTGCTGGTGACCCCGCCGAGCTGGCGCCCCGACCTCGCCCAGCCCGCCGACCTGGTCGAAGAGGTCCTGCGGCTGGAAGGGCTCGAGCAGATCCCGTCCATCCTGCCGACCGCACCCGGCGGCCGCGGTCTGACCGCGCAGCAGCGGCGACGTCGTGCGGTGAGCCGGGCGCTGGCGTTCGCCGGCGCCGTCGAGGTGCCGCCGCCCGCCTTCCTGCCCGGTGGGGTGTTCGAGGTGTGGGGTCTGGACGCCGACGACCCGCGTCGCAACACCACCCGCGTGCTGAACCCCCTCGACAGCGACCGCCCCGAACTGGCGACCACGTTGCTGCCGGGCCTGCTGGAAGTGGCCATCCGCAATATCTCCCGCGGTGCGCGCGACCTGACCATCTACGGCATCGCCCAGGTGGTGCGGCCCGGCGCGCAGACCCACTCGGTCGAAGCGCTGCCGGTGGATCGTCGTCCCACCGACGAGCAGATCGCCGAGCTCAAAGCCTCGCTGCCCGCCCAGCCGGTGCACGTGGCCGCGGTGCTCAGCGGCAAGCACGACCCGCGTGGGCCGTGGGGGCCGGGCCGTGCGGCCGAGGCGGCCGACGCCTTCGCGCTGGTCGACGACATCGCCGACGCGGCCGGAATCGTCATCGAACGCCGATCCGCCAACTACCTGCCGTGGCATCCCGGCCGCTGCGCCGAACTGCTCGTCGACGGTGTGGTCGTCGGTCACGCGGGCGAACTGCATCCGGCTGTCCTGGAGCGTGCCGGTCTGCCGCCGCGCACCTGCGCGCTGGAAGTCGATCTCGACGCCCTCCCGCTGAACGAGTCCCTGCCCGCCCCGACGATCTCGGCCTTCCCGGCCGTCCTGCAGGACGTGTCGATCAGCGTCGAGAAGACCGTGCCCGCCGCGCAGGTGGAAACCGCGCTCCGCACCGGCGGTGGCGACCTGCTCGAAAGCATCGCCCTGTTCGACGTCTACGAAGGCGCCCAGGCAGGCGAGGGCCGCAAATCCCTCACCTACGCCCTGCGCTTCCGTGCCCCCGACCGCACCCTCACCGAAGACGAGGCGAGCGCCGCCCGCGACGCCGCCGTCGCCTCGGCCACCACCGCCGTCGGCGCCGAACTGCGCGGCTGATCCGCACTCGACACCCGAAGGCCGTCCGGCTCCACCGGGCGGCCTTCGTCGTGAGTGCTTGTCCCTCGCGCCAGATCGCGGGGGAGTAGGGGCGACGGGTCGGGCGCGGGATAGGTTGGACGGTGTGTCGATGATGAAAGGCGCCAATGTTGCGGTGCCTGCCTCCGCGGTCCGCGTCGAATTGGGTTGGCAGTCGGGGCAGGGTGTGCCCGATGCCGATGCCTCCGCGTTGCTGCTCGCCGGGGCTAAGGTGCGCTCCGATGACGACTTCGTGTTCTACAACCAGGCCGTGCATCCCTCGGGGGCCGTTCGGTACGAAGGAAAACAGCAGGGGCAGAACGTTGTCGACGCCCTGTCGGTGAATCTCGGGCAGGTCGAGCCGCAGATCGAGACGATCGTGCTCGCCGCCTCCGCCGACGGGGGAACGTTCGGGCAGTTCCGTGGGCTCTACATCCGGGTGATCGATGCCGCCAACGGCGCCGAGGTCGCGCGCTTCGACAGCAGCGGGGCGACCACCGAAACCGCCTTCGTGCTCGGTGAGCTGTACCGACGCCAGGGTGCGTGGAAATTCCGCGCGGTCGGGCAGGGCTACGACAGCGGATTGGCCGGGCTCGCTACCGATTTCGGCATCTCCGTCGACGATGCCCCCGCGGCACCGCCCGCGCCCCCGCAGCCGCAGGGACAGTCGGTCGCCTCTGGCCGGCCGAACCAGCAACAGTCCTACGCACCGCCGACGCAGCCGTTCATCCCGGCGCCGCAGCCGAACCGGCCCGTCACTCCACCGCCCACGCCGCCGACTCCCGCTTTCCCGCCGAATCAGTACACGCCGCCGCCGCAGTCTCACGTCCCGCCGTCGCAGCAACCCCAATTCGCCCCGCCCCCACCACCTCCGGTCAATCTGGCCAAGGTCTCGCTCACCAAAGAAGCCCCGTCTGTCTCGCTGACCAAACACGGCGCCACCGGCGGCGTCATGCGCGTGAATCTCAACTGGACCTCGATGGCCGCCACCGGCCGTCTGTTCGGCAAACTCCGCGGCAAGAACATCGACCTGGACCTGTGCTGCTTCTTCGAACTGGTCAACGGCGCCATCGGTTCCGTGCGAGCCCTCGACCGCCGCTTCGGCGCCCTCTACGAACCGCCGTTCATCCACCTCGACCAGGACGACCGCACCGGCGCCAGCATCACCGGCGAGAACCTGTCGGTGAACCTCGACTACACCCAGTTCATCCGGCGCATCCTCGTGTTCGCCTCGATCTACGACGGTGCCAGCGATTTCCGCAATGTGCACGCCACCGTCACCCTCACCACGGTGAATTCCGCGCCCATCGAGATGACGCTCGACGGCTGCACCGACAACTCCCGCGACGCGGTGCTGTTCGTGCTGGAGAACGTCAACGGCGAGTTCGTGGTACGGCGTGAAGGCGCCTTCGTCCGACCGCCCGCCGGTCAACCGGGTGGTGGCGTCGTGGAGATCGCCCGCCTCTACAACTGGGACTTCGGTTTCCAGGCAGGTCGCGGCAAGTGATCCGCCACCCCGCGACCCGCGTTCTCAACGCGCTGGTCTACCACCCCGAGAAACACCTCGCCCAGACCCCGGCGGCACAGGGTCTGGACTACCGCGATCTGACCATGCGCACCGCCGACGGCATCGAGGTCCACGGCTGGTTCGTGCGCGCCGAGCGCCCACGCGGCCACATCCTCTACGCGCACGGCAACGCGGGCACCATCGGCGACCGCGTCTCGATCATCGCGCTGCTGGTCGAAGCCGGTTTCGACGTCCTGGCGTTCGACTACCGCGGCTTCGGCCGCAGCACGGGCACCCCGAGCGAACAGGGCACCTACCTCGACGCCAGAGCCGCCCGCCGAGCCTTGCTCGACCAACCGGAGGTCGATCCCGAGCGGGTCTACTACCTGGGCAAATCCCTCGGCGGCGGGGTGCTGCTCGAACTGGCGGGCGAATATCCGCCCGCGGGCATGATCCTCATGTCGACGTTCAGCGGCATGCGCGCCGCCGCGCGTTCGGTCTACCCGTTCCTGCCCGCCCCGCTGATCCCGAACGCGTACCCGAGCCTGCGACACATCGCGAACCTGCGCGTCCCGGTGCTGATGATGCACGGCGACCGCGACGAACTCCTGCCACTGCGCCACGCCGAACGCCTGTACGCGGCGGCACAGGACCCGAAACAGCTGATCGTGGTCCCCGGCGCGGGCCACAACGATGTGATCGACACCCTCGGCGCCGAGTGGGCGAAGATCATCGCCGACTGGGCGGCGCGATAACGCTGGTCGGCGGTCACCGATGCTGCGTAGCCTGGCGGTATGAGCGAAACGAGCGAACTCCTCGGCCGCATGGCCGCGCTACCCGACCACGAGCTGGTTTCGGTGCTGCGCGCCGCGGTCGCCGGACGTCCCGGGCTCGTCGCGGTCGCCGCCGCACTGGCCCAGGCCGACATCGGTCATGCCGATACCGGATCACCTGTGACTCTGGACACCGATGTCGTCGACGCCGATGTGGTGCCCATCGCATCCGGGCAGGTCGGAGGCGCGATCCCGGTACCGCCGGTACCGTCCGGACTGCCGGTGACCGGCGCACCTACCGCCACCGGCGGATATTCCACTTCCGGAGTGCCGACATTCGACTCGGTTCGGGATAAGGTCGAGCAGCGTTTCGGCACCGCGCAGGGAATGGACGAGCTCGACCGGCAGACTCCCGCGGGGCGGAGCGTCGACGAACAATGGGAGGCGCGGGAAAAGGCCGCGCGTGAGCGGCTGGATCAGATCCGGAAATCGGTGCAGGGCAACGATTCCGGCGACAAGTAGCCACGCGTCCTCCCCTCCAGCAACGACCGTGATGGGTGGACACACAAATGACGCAGGCGCGCCAGATTGCCGACCGACTGCTCGACGCGCAGGTGGAATTCCTGCTCGCCGAGGTGACCGGTGACCGGTTTGCCGAGGTGATCGCCCGCGACGTGGCCGCCGTGCTGGCGGTCGGCGAGACGATTCGGTTCGGCGACGTGGTCTCCCTCGAGCAGGGCGAGCAGACGGTGGCCACGGTGTTCGACCGCATCGGCGGCAGCCCCGTGATCGCCGATACCGTCGGCATCTTCTCCGACGCGATCTACGACCACATCGCGTCGAACACCGAATACACCCTCGGCGACGTCGTCGACCGCGAACCGGTGGAAGCGCTGCTGGAGAAGATCTTCGGCATGCACCAGGCGCAGGAGCGGATCCTGGACCGGCTCACCGAGAGCCCGCTCGTCGCCACCGTGGCCTCGCGTTTCGTCGACAAGCTGATCGGCGACTTCATGCAGGCCAATCGTGAACGCGCCGAGAAGATTCCGGGCGTCTCCTCGCTGATGTCGCTGGGTCAGACCGCGGCCAATCGGGCCAAGAAGGTCGCGGCCGACAGCACCTTCGTCGGTGACCTCGCGGGCAAGGGCGCGCTGTTCGCGCTCAAGCGCACCAACAACGCGATCCGCGACATGCTGCGTGACGCCCCGGTGCACTCGGCCGCGATGGAATTCTGGGACCTGCACGCCGACGAGCCCGTCGCGGGCCTGCGCGAATACCTCACCCAGAAGGACCTCAACGAACTGGTCCAGATCTGCTACGAGATCGCGGTGACGACCAGGGAGAAGGAGTACTTCGGCCTGCTCGTGCGCGAATGCGTCGAGGTGTTCTACACCAAGTACGGCAACCACACCCTCTCGGCGATGCTGCCCGAACTCGGCCTCGACGCCGACGACATCAGTGCCGAGATCCTGCGCTACGGTCCGGCCGTCATCGAGGCCGCCAAGCGCAACGGGGTGCTGGCCGGGCTGATCAGGGAGCGCCTGGAGCCTTTCTTCTACTCGGATCAGGTGCTGGGAATTCTCGGCGGCGAGTAATTCCGCGAATACCGTTTGGCAATGCGAATCGACCGATTCGACTTTGCTTTTCGATTTGCGCGCCATCGTCGCAACTGGTATCGAGTCCAGCATTCGAATTGTCCCGCTGAGCATCCGCGTCAAATGTGTTGCGCGTCACGATCTCTGGTGACCTGTATGTATCCGTCAGTGAACCGGTCGGCCAACTCGCTGACGATACGACTGTGAGCATTCGGCTACACGAAGCCCGCTGGATTTCCGGCATGTTTAGATCAGTGCACGAATTGCTGCTTTACACCGTTCCGCATTGACCGCGCACCGCGCGGAGTGCAAGTTTGCACCTGACTTTCCGTGGGCCACCGCGACCGACGTTGCGGTGGCATTGCAAAGGAGTAGGTGTGCGTGCACGTTCCCGGCCGAACCCGACCGGAACTCGATCGGACGGTGACGCTCGAGGGCGGCGGCCCGGCGCCGGGCTGATCCGGCCGCGCACCATCTCCGGTCAGCTCGCCCGGATCCTGGTGGTGTCGCTGGTGTTGGTGCTCGCGCTGCTCGGGCTGACCATGGCGACACAGGTCAGCGCCTACCGTCGCAGCGGGGAAGCCGTGGACGCCGTGGCGGTCGCGCTGGCGGCGCAGGACCTCGTGCAGCAGGTGCAGCGTGAGCGAGGGCTGAGCAACGGTTTGCTCGGCGGTGATCAACGCCTGCGTCAACCCGTCACCGACCAGCGTGCGGGCACCGACGCCGCCCTGCGCGCCCTGGTGAACGCCATCGTGGGCGAGCCGCCCGGTGCGGGGGAGGTGCGCTCGGCGCTGGGCCATCTGGCGGGGCTGCCCGCGATCCGTTCCCAGGTCGACAATCGTAATGTCACCCGGCAGGCGGCGTTCCAGTTCTACACCGACGGCATCGACGCGCTGAACCGTCTCTCGCTCGGGCTGGACCAGGCGCGTGACCCGGCCGTCCGGCACGGCCTGCAAGCGCTCTACGCCCTCGGCGACGCGAAGGAATTCACGGCCCGCGAGCGCGGGTTCCTCAACGGCGTTTTCGCCGCCGGGGAATTCGCGTCGGGGGAGTACGTGCAGTTCCTCGACATCCGGGCCGCCCGCAATGCCGCGCTCACCGCCTTCGGCCACGACGTGACGCCCGCCCAGCAGGCTCGGCTCGACGCGGTACTGGCGAGTGAAGACGCCATGCGGGCAACCGAATCGGAGAACATCGCGATCGCCTCGACGCTGGGACCACTGACCCAGCCGGTCGACCCGGCCATGTGGTGGGCACAGATGACCGCGGTCATCGACGAGCAGCGGACCGTGCAGCAGGTCATCGGCGACGACGTCGGCACGCGGGCGGAGAAGCTCCGTCTGGACGCCGCGCTGATGCTGGCCGCTTTCGCCGCGGCCGCGCTGTCGGCGATCGCGGCCGAGTTCGCGCTCGTCCTCGCCAGCATCAGGGCCATCGTCCGCCCCCTGGCCCGGTTGGCCACCGAGGCCGACGATGTCGCCTCCACGCGACTGCCCGAGGTGATCGAAGCCTGGCACAGCGCCGCCGACGCCCATCCGGATCCGCCCGCGCCGGTGCGCACGCCGCGCGGTGCGAGCATCGAGATCGCCGCTGTCGCGAGCGCGTTGGACCGGGTGCAGACCACCGCGTTCGACCTCGCCTCCGAGCAGGCGCTGGTGCGGCGCAACACCACCGAATCGATGGCGAACCTGGCCCGCCGCAATCAGAACCTGGTGCGGCGTCAGCTGGGATTGATCAGTGAGTTCGAGCGCGAGGAACTCGACCCGAAGGCACTGTCGAACCTGTTCGAACTCGACCACCTGGCCACCCGCATGCGGCGCAACGCCGAAAGCCTGCTGGTGTTGGTCGGCGAGGCCAGCCCCCGGCGATGGGCCGAACCGATCGCGCTCACCGACGTGATCCGCGCCGGTCTGTCCGAGGTCGACGACTACCGGCGGGTGGTGCTGCGCCGGATCGACGACATCGCGGTGACCGGCGCCGTTGTCAGCGAACTCGCGCACATCCTGGCCGAACTCATCGAGAACGGGCTCGCTTTCTCCCCGCCCGATCTCGAAGTCGAGGTGTACGGCCGCAAGGTGGCGGGCGGCTACCTGCTCGCCGTCGTCGACCACGGTGTCGGCATGCCCGCCGAACAACTCGCCGAAGCCAACGCCCGGCTGCGCGGCGAGCAGGACTTCATCGTCGCCTCCACCCGCTACCTCGGCCACTACGTGGTCGGTCGACTGGCGGGTCGACTCGGCATCGACGTGGAACTGAATACGTCGCCGGTCAGCGGCATCGTCGCCCGCTTACTCCTCCCGCCGTCGCTACTCGCCGACGAAAAGGCCGGGCAGACAGGTGATTCGAGAAACGGGGCCACCCGAGGCTCCGGCGTGGGTACGGGCTCGGCGGACCTCGTGGCGCCGGCGCACGATGCCACCGTCGTGGTGGACGCGCATTCGGCCGGTGCCGAGGCAACACCGACGCGCAACGGTGCGGTCGCCACGGGCAGGAGCGCGGTGGCGATCGCCGGGCATGGTGATGCCGCAGGCCACTCGGTGGGGCAGGCCCGCAACGGCGTCACAGCCGGCTCGACGACGCCGCGACGCCACGAGATCCCCGCCGGGGTGGCAGGTTCGGGTTCCTCCCGCTCCCTCCCCGGCGACGGCGCCACGTGGCCCGGCACCAACGGCCGACCTCGGCACAGCCGCGACGCCGAGTCCGGACCGAGCAGTGACTACGGTCAGACCTCGGCGAACCATTCGTCCAACGACTCCGTCTACGTGCAATTCCTCAGCAGCGCACCTGATTCCGCGCACTCACCGCGCGACGGTGTGGTCCGTAACGGATCATCGGCCGACGATAGCCACAGCGCGGCGATTCCGGAGCGTTCCGAGGGAGCCCCCCGAGGCCACAACGGCTCGACGCTAGAGCAGCCGCGCGAGCTACCCGCCGGTGCCCCTGCCGTCGAACGCACACGCAACGGCCTGGTCAAACGCAGCAAACGCGCCAAGATCACCGGCGCACCGGAGCGACCCCGCCGCGATCCGACCGTCGAGCAGGCCCGGCCGCCGGTCGTCGAACGGACCCCCGACCAGACCCGCAGCATGCTCTCCTCGTTCCGCACCGGCCACGAACGCGGCGGCGAGACCGAATCCACCGCCACCCCACTCGATCCCACCCGCTGACGATCGGACCAGACCCAAGGAGACCCGGTGACCACCCACCTACCGACCACCGATCCGCACACCTTCAACTGGCTGCTCGGCAACTTCGTCCGCAACACCGACGGCGTGCGCGACACCGTCGCCGTCTCCTCCGACGGATTGCTGATCGCGATGTCGGACGGGCTCGACCGCACCGGCGCCGACCGGCTCGCCGCGATGGTCTCGGGTCTGTCCAGCCTCGCCCGCAGTGCCTCGCGCAGTTACGATTTCGACGGTCTGAAGCTGATCATGATCGAGATGAAGCGCGGCTTCCTGCTGGTGTCGGCACTGGGCGACGGCAGCTGCCTCGGCGTGATCGCCGACGGCGGTTGCGATGTCGGCCTGGTCGGCTACGAGATGGCCGTCCTCGCCGAACGCGCCGGATCACTGCTCGACCCGCTGCTGATCAGCGAATTGCGAGAGTCGCTGCGCAGATGAGAGATCCCGATCTCCCGCGGCTGCCCGACCCGCGCATGATCCCGATGAGCCGGCCCGCGGGCTGGCGTGGCCCCCTGCCGTCGGTGCCGGTGACCCCCACCGCCCACGACGACGTCGACGACCGCTTCGTTCGCCCGTTCGTGCTCACCGCGGGCCGCACCGTCCCGGTGCTGGACGGCCTGCGCATCGAAACCCTCGTCCAGGCACCGCCGTCCGCGCTGTCGGCGCCGCTGCGGTTCGAGGAGCGCACCGTTGTGCAGCTGTGCCTGACACCGCACTCCATCGCCGAAATCGGGGCCGCCCTGCGTGTTCCGATCGGCATCGCCAAGGTGATCGTCAGCGATCTGGCAGCGGCGGGACATGTCACCGTCCGTGACGCGCCCGAACTGTCGACCGCCGCCATCGAGAGGATCCGCGACCTTGTCCGCGCACTTTAAGGCACCAGCAATGCCGTCTTCGGTGAAGATCGTGGTCAGCGGCGGCTTCGGCGTCGGGAAGACCACCTTCATCGGCGCCATCTCCGAGATCGAGCCGTTGGTCACCGAAGCCTCGATGACCGAGGTCTCCCTCGGTATCGACGATCCCGGTCATCGCGCCGAAAAGACCGCGACCACAGTGGCTTTGGACTTCGGTCGCATCACCCTCGAGCAATCCCTGATCCTCTACCTGTTCGGGACGCCCGGTCAGGACCGGTTCGTGTTCCTGTGGGACGACCTGGTCGACGGCGCTCTCGGCGCGGTCATCGTCGTCGACACCGGCCGGGTGGAGGACTGCTATCCGGTCCTGGACTACTTCGAAGAACACCACACGCCCTTCGTCGTGGTGGTCAACCGCTTCGCCGACGCCACTCGCTTCGACCTCGGTGAGGTTCGCGAGGCCCTCGGCCTCGACGACTGGATCCCGGTGCTGGACTGCGATGCCCGCGACCGCGACTCCGTCCGTGATGTCCTCGTCGCGCTCCTCGAGCAGGTTCTGCTGCACCGCGTCCAACCCCGCCACCGGGAGGTGAGCTGAGTCCACCCCCGGCGGTGATCAGCGCCGAATCAGGGTGAGATCCGACAGAGCCAGATGAAACCGCGCGTCGGTGACATCGACGGAGGTATCGGTGAACCTGTGCCCGCCCAGCGTGTTCCGCACGAAATCACGGACGGTGGGCGGCTGCGCATCCAACGTGGCCAGCAGTTCCCGCGACACCTCGACGGTCCCGTCGAAGAACCGCGGCTGACCGGTGATCCCGGGCTGCTGCGGCGTCTGGCGCAAGCCGTCGACGGTGTGCAGCACGACGTCGAGCCCGCTCCCGTCACCGAATTCGATCCGTAGCGGTGTGGGGGAGACGGCCGGATCGAAGGACTGGATCCGCGCGGTCCGCCCCTGGGGCGAGACGCCCTGGTAGTCGTAGGGCGACACGGGACCGAGCGTCTCCCGCGCGCGGTTCACCGGCGAGTTCTCCAGCACCGCACCGGAAAGCGGCTGATCGGTGGCGACGAAGCTCCACGACTCGTCGGTGAGCATCTTGCGCCAGAACCCGGTCCGGCCACCGTCGCGACCTTCGGCGCGCAACTCCCGCGCCGCCGAGCCGGGCCCGGTCCGGTGCACGGAGATCCGGTCGGTGATCTCGCCGGGCACCTTCGGCTGCGCGACCCAGTCCGGTGCGGGCAACTGGATGGCCGCGAAGCGGGGGTCGATGCGCTCGGAGAGCATGTCCGGCGCTTCGGGCAGGCCGCGCTGGTCTTCGTAGGAGTAGCGGAAGAAGACCTTGTCCGCGCCGGAGATGTCGAAATCGTAGAGGCGCGTGTAGAAGTCGCCGTACCGGTTGACCACCATCGAGGTCGACGCGCTGGTGGACAACGCGACGGCCTGGAACCGCCCACCGAGCGGAGTGCCCATCTCGTAGCTGTGATCCACCGGCAGCCACGGGTCGACGTACTGGATCCGCTGACCGCCGTGGGTCAGCGCGAACACATGCGACACCTTCGCGCCGCCGACCGGATGCTCGTTGCCCGCGGTGTCGGTCCACCGGTGATCTTCGTCGGGCGAGAGCACCGACCACGACCAGGTCGAGGCGCCGGGCGGCAAGGTGTTGCCGGGGCCGGTCCACAGCGGAGTGCCGTAGCGGCTGCTCCAGTTCCAGTCCGCGGGGGCGCTGAGCGCGTGGTCCATCGTGATGAACCGGCCGTCGCGGTCGATCATCATCACTTCGTCGTCGTCGGCCGAGACGCCGGTGATCGTGCCCGCCAGGCAGCCCGGCAGTGCGACCGTGCGCCAACCACCCAGGGCAGCAGCCTCTTTCACATACGCCTGACCGTCGCGCGCGGCGAAGCTCCAGCGCCGGTTGAACGACTCGGTGGTGGTGCGCAGATGCACCTGCTCGGGGAGCGCGACCGTCGCCGGGGTGAACGCCGCGAGGCCGGCGGTGGATTCGTCGACTGTCACCTCCGGCGTGCCGACGGTACCCACCGGCAGGCACCCCGGGTCCGCCACTACCGCCGATTGTGTTGTCACCCCGGCGAATACCAGCCCGGCCGCCGCGATCAGCGCCGAGCGCCGGAGCCGGCGCCTCACAGCCACCCCGCCGCGCCGAAACCGATGAGAGCGATCGCGTCGATCCCGAAGATGGCGCCGACCACCAGCGCTTTGCTTCGCACGCTCGGCAGATCGTGCACGAAGAAGCAGGCCGCGAAGAACGGCACGTACCCGATGATCCAGATCAGGAACGGGAAGCTCGGCTGCCACCACGACCAATCCCAGGTGAGAACTCCCGCCTTGTTCAGCAGGACCTCCACACCCACTGCCGCGACCGAGTTGAGCGCGATGAGCACCGGTCGGTTCGGCAACCCGAAGATCCGGGTCTGCTTGGGCGGCAACATCTTCGCCGCCGCGATGCCCATGATCGCGAACATGAAGCAGATCTCGATATTCAGCCCGATCAGGATCTGATAGGCCGTCGGTCCGCTCGCCGCCCAGACCGGAGCCCGCTCGGTGAAGTGGAAGACCAGCGCGTTCCAGATCTCGTTGAACCAGTCCATGCCCCACAGCGCGAGCCCGGCGAACAGCACATTCCAATTACGCCGCTCGACCTCGACCGCGTAGATGTAGACGACCAGGAGCAACAGCGGAATGACATACCACTTGAACTGGCTCGCATCGCGAAGAATCTCCAGCGCGGCCCGGGCGTTGTCGGTCAACGGGGCACCTCCTGCTCATGATCGACGAACCCGGCGAGTATGATACAAATCGACGTCAAACGTCAATGTGTATCGCCGAGTTGACGAGTCAGCGGCTACCGAGCGGCATGCCGAACAGGGAGGCGAACTTCGCGGCGAGCGAGTCGCCGAGGAAGTCGAGGGCGCCGGGGGTGGCGGCCATGGTGCCCGCGTCGGAAATGGTGCAGCCGGTGGGAGCCGCGACGCCGTCGAGGCGGTCGCGGAGCCAGAGCAGCGCGGCCGGACCGCCGACCACTTCGGCGACGATGTGCTCGCTGGCGTGGTCGCGGGTGTAGGTCAGCGACGTGTTCGGATCGCGGCAGTAGGTGTCGACCAGGGTGTCGGTGGCGGCGAGCGGCAGGATCTCGTCCCACGCGGAATGCCAGACGAACAGCGGCATATCGGGGACCGACTTGCCCATGCGGGTGTCGGCGAGCATGGCCGCGACCGGCGGATCATCGAGGGGATTGCCGTCGGAGCCGATCATGCCGGTCAGATTCAGGCCCGGCAGCAGCGCTGACTGATATTGCACGCACAGCGGCGATTTGATCGCGGTCAGCGCTTTGCCGAGCGGGTCGAGCCGTTCGTCGAGATAGGCGGCGAAATCGGGGTACTCGCGGGTGAGCCCGAGAACTGCGGCGAAGACGAGACCCGAGGTGAGCTGGTTGTTCGCCATGGTCAGGGCGGCACTGAGATCGGCGCCGACGCCGCCTTCGGCCGCGCCGACGATGTTGAGTTCGGGCGCGTAGGTGCTGCGCAGTTCGGCGGCATGGCCGGTCGCGATGGAACCGCCGGAGTAGCCGTAGAGCCCCACCGGCGCGGTCGGTCCCGCCTCGAGCGGGGCGAAGCTGGTCGCCGCGCGGATGCCGTCCAGGGTGATCCGGCCTGCCAGCGGTCCGGCCGCGTAGGCCGAATTCGGACCCTGATGGTCCGGGACGACCACGGCCCAGCCCTGCGACAGCGCGGCTTGCGCGAACAGGAATTCGGCGGGCACCACGATCTGGCCCGCCACCGCGGCCACCGAAAGATGTTGCAGCGCATAGGACGGCGCGCAGTAGCCCGCGGTCGAGTCCTCGGCCAGCTGTACCGACAGCAGCTTGCGCGGCGAGGGCGCCTGCCCGCGCGGTTTGATCAGGGTGGCGACCGCGGGGATCGCCTCGTCACGACTGTTGTTGGATCGGTACGACACCTGCCAGGCGTCGACATCGATCGGCAGCAGGCCGAAATCGGCGATCCGAACCTGTCGAACCGCGATGATCGCGCCCGGCGCCGTCGCCGCTACGAGGTCGGCGGGCGGTAGGTAGAAGCCCGGATCCAACTCGGGCGGCAGCGGAATCACCGGCGGGGGCGGCGGGGCCGCCGGCTCGGCCGATACCGGCCCGGCCGTCACCACTGTTGCCGCCGCGAGCAAGCCGGTGGCAAGGGCGAGCCATCGCTGAACGAAAGGAGATCTCATCGCGCACAGTCCTCACATCTATTGAGACTCCTTCGTCTCAATTGCGGCAACTATGACATGAGTGTGGCGTGGATCGCAATCAGCTATCGGAGGGCGCCGCCGAGATCAGGCTGTTCAGGATGGTGGAGAAGACATCGACCAGCTCGTCGACGGGCGGTCGAGGGTCGTCCAGGCTCCATTGGTGGACGGCGCCGTTGACGGCGCCGATGAACGCCGCCATCGGCACCCGCCATCCGCCGGGTGGCATCCGCACCCCGTCGCGCCCGGCCGCGATCGCGGCGACCACCTCGCCCCATCGATCCCTGACCTGCGCCCGGTACTTCTCGATCTCGGGACTCACCCCGACGATGTCGACGAAAGCGACTTTGGCGCACCGGATGTCGTCGGTGATCGCCTTCGTGTACGCCCGCATCGCCGCGTCGACGAGTGCGCGCACATCGTCGGATTCCACCGTCGCCAGTGCCTCGGCCACCGCCGCCCCGGCCTTGTCCTGCACGGCGTCGTATACCGCGACGAGCAGTTCCTCGCGCCCGGCGAACTGTTCGTAGAACTGCCGACGCGACAACCCCGCGACCGCGCACACATCGGTCAGCGAACTGTTGGCGTACGACTTCTCCGCGAACACGGTCAGTCCCGCGTCGATGAACAGCGCCCGGCGCTCGACCTGTCGTTCGGCCACCGAGGTGCCGGTGTAGTTGTGTCGCGTCCGCCCAGATGTCACCCCATGACCCTACTGTTCACGATTCGGTCGAGGCATCGGTGTCGACGGGGCCGATCGGGACCACCAAGGGGGTTCCGGTGACCGGGTCCTCGATCACTTTCGCGCGTAGCCCGAATACCTCCGCCACCACCTCCTCGGTGAGAACTTCGGCCGGCGTTCCCGCGGCAACCACCCGGCCCGCGCGCATCGCGACCAGCCGATGGGCGTAGCGCGCGGCGAGATTCAAGTCGTGCAGCACCATCACCACCGTCCGGCCCGCTTCGGCGTGCAGGCGCCGGACCAGGTCGAGCACTTCGATCTGGTGGGCGAGATCGAGGAAGGTCGTGGGTTCGTCGAGCAGCAGCAGGTCGGTGTTCTGGGCCAGCGCCATCGAGATCCACGCGCGCTGGCGTTGCCCGCCGGACAGCTCGTCGAGTGGGCGATCGGCGAACGCGACCATGTCGGTCCAGGTCAGGGCCTCGTTGATGGCGGATTCGTCGTCGTCGGACCACTGGCGGTACCAGCGCTGGTGCGGATGTCTGCCGCGCGCGACCAGGTCGGCGACGGTGAGACCTTCGGGGGCGAGCGGTGATTGGGGCAGGATGCCGAGCACGCGCGCCACTTCCTTGGTCGACATGCGGTCGATCCGCTTGCCGTCCAGGTGGACGTGGCCACCGGTGGGGCGCATCAACCGCGCCATCGCGCGCAGGAGCGTTGATTTGCCGCAACCGTTGGGTCCGATCACCGCGGTGACGGTGCCGCCGGTGATGTCCAGGTCGAGACCGTCGACGACGGTGGTCGGTCCGTAGCCGAGGGTCAGCTCGCCGGCCTGTAGTCGAACGGTCATCACGCGCCCGCTTTCCCGGCACGGTTGCGCCGCATCAACAGATAGATCAGATAGGGCGCGCCGAGGACGGCGGTGATCACCCCGACAGGGAGTTCGCCCGCGGGCAGCAGGGTGCGGGCGACGAGATCGGCGGCGACGGTGAAGGCCGCGCCGAGCACCACCGAGGTGAGCAGCGGGGGTTGCGCCGAACCGGTCAGGCGCAGCGCCACCTGCGGTACCGCGAGCGCGATGAAGATGATGGCGCCCGCCGAGGCGGTGGCGACTCCGGCGAGCAGCACGGCCAGGACCAGCAGCGTCAGGCGGGCGGCGTTGAGCCGCACGCCGAGCGAGCGGGCGGTGTCGTCGCCGAAGTGCAGCGCGCCGAGCAGGTGGGTGCCCGCGAGCACCACCGGCACCAAGATCGCCAAGGCGATCGCCACCGGTGTCACCTGGATCCAACTGCTGCCGTTGAGGCTGCCGGTCAGCCAGGTCACCGCTCGCGTCGCGACATCGACGTCGCCGACGCTGAGCAGCCAGAAGGTCACGCTCGAGAGCAGCGAGCCGGCGCCGAGGCCGACGAGCACGAGCCGATAGCCTTCGATCCCGCCTCGCCAGGCCAGCACGAAAACGCACAGCGCGGCGAGCAATCCGCCCAGCATGGAGGCCACGGGCACCCCGATCTCGGCGGCGGCTCCGCTGATCTGGCCGCGGCTGCCGGACAGGGCGATCACCGCGACCGCGGCTACGCTCGAACCCGCGGTGACGCCGAGGATATCGGGACTGGACAACGGGTTCCGAGCGATGCCCTGGGTGATCGCGCCGGACAACGCGAGTGCCGCGCCGACCAGCGCGCCGGTGAGAATCCGCGGCAGCCGTAGGTCCCACACCACATAGGCGAGGCCGTCGTCGCCACCACCGGTGAGCACCGCGAGCACATCCCACGGCGTGACAGGACCTCCGTCGGGCATCGTGTAGGTGCCCAGCGCGAGCGCGACACAGGCCGCGGCGGCGAGTATCGCGAGTCCGAGCAACAGGACCGCCGTCGTGCGTAGTCGCAGTTGCCATGACACCGGTCCCAGCCGGACCGCCCGGACGGTACTCATATGCTCACCAGCTTTCGGCGGCGGACCAGCACGATGAAGAACGGGACGCCGACGAAGGCGAGCATGATGCCCGCGGGCAGTTCGCCCTTGTCCAGGACCAGCCGTCCCGCGATGTCGGCGACCAACACCATGACCACGCCGAGCAGTCCGGCGACGGGCACCAGCCAGCGGTAGTCGGGCCCGGTGATGCCGCGCGCCAGGTGCGGAACGACGAGCCCGACAAAACCCAACGGCCCGGCGATCGCCACGACCGCACCGGTCAACAGCACGATCGACCCGATGCCGACAGTGCGCGCCAGGAAGACTCGATGGCCGAGCGAGCGGGCGGTGTCCTCGCCGAGGCCGAGCGCGTTGAGCGCGGAGGTGTTGGCCAGGGCGAGGACGATCCCGACGAGGACGAACGGTGTCGCCTTGCCGAGCACGTCGAGGTTGGACCCGACCAGCGACCCGGCCTTCCAGAAGCGGTAGATGTCGGTGACATCGGTGTCGAACAGCACCACCGCCGAGATCAGCCCCTGCAGCAGGTAGCTGACAGCGGCGCCGGCCAAGGCGAGGGTCACCGGCGTGGGTCCGCCTCGGCCTGTCGCGCCGATGACGAACACGGTGATGGTGGCGATCAGCGCACCGGCGAAGCCGAACCACACGTAACCGAACAGGCTCGAGATGCCGCCGATCATCACCGCGAGCACGATGCCGAGAGCCGCACCCTGGGTGATGCCGAGCAACGCCGGATCGGCCAGGGGGTTTCTGGTGTGCCCCTGGATCACCGCGCCCGCGATGCCGAGCGCGAGACCGGCCAGGACGCCGAGCAGCGTGCGCGGCAGGCGGAGGCCGTTGACGATGGCGCCGGTCTCGGTGTCGGTCGTGCCGCCGAGCGCGTGCAGAACATCAAGGGGAGCAATGAATTTCGAGCCGATGGCCAAACTGAGCAGAACGGCCGCGAACACCGCGGCCAAGAGTCCGGCGATGAGTAGCAACCGGCGAGACCGCGTGTTGGCGAACACGACTCCGGGCGGCGATGCGGGCACTATCCCTCTTCATAGTTGGTAATTAGGTAAGGCTTCGCTAGGTTAGCAACCCTAAAGAACTCTGAACCACCCGGGAGACCTCGATGAACACCCCACTGAGCCGTCGGCTCGCCGCCGCCGCGGCAGTCGCCGCCGCCGTACTGAGCCTGTCCGCGTGTGGCCAGAACCGGTCGGACACCGGCGCCGCGGGCAGCGATTGCGATACCGCGAGCAACCTCGACGGCGGCGCCTACCCGCGCACCATCGAGGCGGGGGCGGTCAAGGACAAGGCGGGCGCGAATGTCGGCACGGTGGTCGACCCGGCCACCATCACCACCCGACCGGTCCGGATCGCCGCCCTCGACCAGACATTCGTCGACGCCGCCCTGGTGCTGAACACCGAAGTCGTCGCGTACACGACGTACCAGTCCATGGGTGAGAAGTTGCCCGCGTTCTTGGGCGCGGCCGCCCAGACCTGCGGCGGGCGGGCGGTGAACATCGGCAACCTGCAGACCCCCGACATCGAGAAGCTGGCAGGCGCCCGACCGGATCTGATCGTGTCGGCGAAGGTGCGTCACGAGAAGCAGTACGAGCAGTTCAAGGGCATCAAGCTCGGATCAGGCACGGTCCCGGTCGTGTTCAGCCAGACCACCGGCGCCACCTGGAAGGAAAATCTCCTGCTGCTCGCCAAGGCGGTCGACAAGGAGAACCTCGCCGAGGCCAAGCTCGCGGCGTACCAGGACCGTGCGGCCAAGATCGGCGCGGCGATCAAGGAGAAGAACGGCGGCAACGCGCCCACCGTGTCGCTGCTGCGCTTCCTGCCCAAGGAGGACCGGCTGATGCAGCGGGTCAGCTTCGTCGGCGACATCTTCGCCGACACCGGCCTGAACCAACTCGACAAGTCCGACGATCCGAAGAACGACTTCTCGATCACGCTGAGCCCGGAGCGTCTGCTCGACGCCGACGCCGACTACATCTTCCTCACCAGCAACGGCGAGGACGCCGCCGCCCAGCGCAAGGCGGCCGCCGCGGCCAATCCGCTGTGGAATCAGCTGCGTGGCAAGGTCACTCCGGTCGACGACCTGGTGTGGTTGACCTCGGTCGGACTCACCGGCGCGCACGCGGTGCTCGACGACATCGCGAAGACCTTCGGGGTCGACCCGGCGAAGTAGATCGCCGCTAGCAGTGCACTCGGGCCCTGTTCGCCCGCCCCTACACTCGGCGGGGTGGGCGAACAGAAGCAGCGGATGCTGGCCGGGGAGCTGTATCGGGACAACGATCCAGAACTCGTGGCCGAACGGCAACGGGCGCAACGATTGTGCGACGAGTTCAACCGCACCGGACCCGACGAGACCGGGCGGCGGACCGAGTTGCTGGGCGATCTCCTCGGCAAGCTGGGGGAGGGGTCGTGGATTATGCCGCGGTTCCAGTGCGACTACGGCTACCTGATCGAGATCGGATCGAACAGCTTTCTCAACTACGACGCGATCCTGCTCGATTGCGCGCCGATCACCATCGGGAAAGACTGTTCGATCGGGCCGCGCTGCCAACTGCTCACCGCACTGCATCCGATGCAGGATCACGAAAAGCGCAGGCAGCGGTGGGAATCCGCGGCGCCGATCCGGATCGGTGACAACGTGTGGTTCGGCGGCGGGGTGATCGTGTGCCCCGGCGTGACGATCGGCGACGATGTGGTGGTCGGCGCGGGCAGCGTGGTGACCCGCGATCTGCCGGACCGGGTGTTCGCGGCGGGCAATCCGGCGCGGGTGATCCGGCAACTCTAGGTTTGCTGGCTACTCTGGACGGCAGGCGCCGACAACGTCGGCGCGCCCATCCGTGCCCGACCAGAGGAGACCGTATGCGCCACGGCGAAGATCTCTCCCTCACCCACGTCATGCTGCTCGTGGGCAACCAGGACGAGGCTCTCACCTTCTATCGCGACCTGATCGGCCTTCAGGTCCGCACCGACATGCCGTTCGGCGACAACACCCGCTGGCTGACGGTCGGTCCGGTCGACCAGAAGAATCTGGAATTCGTGCTCGAGGTCCCCGAGATGTCCCCCGACGCCGCCTACCGGGCGGCCGCACAGGCGCGCATCGACGGCGGCGCCCAATCCACCGTCATCTTCGCCACCGACGACGTCGACGCCACCTTCGCCCGGATTCGCGACGCCGGGGCAGAGGTCGCCCAGGAGATCGTGAACCAGCAATACGGCCGCGACTGCGCGTTCCGTGACCCGTGGGGCAACCAGATCCGCTTCACCGCCCGCCACCACGGCTGAGCGCGACATGCGGGGCGGGTGCGGCGTCGGGTCGCGCCCGCGGGCCCGCGGCAATACTGTCTGACCATGGGCGAATCGCGAATCGAGATGGAACCCGAAGCAACCCGGCCGCTGCGCGAGGACATCCGCTTCCTCGGCGGCATCCTGGGCGACACCATCCGCGACCACGAAGGTCCCGAGGTGTTCGACCTGATCGAGCGCGTCCGGATCGAGGCGTTCCGGGTGCGCCGCGAGGAGGTCGAGCGCAGCGCCGTCGCCGATATGCTCGACGGCACGCCCACCGAGGTCGCGATCCCGCTGATCCGGGCGTTCAGCTACTTCGTGCTGCTGGCCAATCTGGCCGAGGACATCCAGCGTGATCGACGCCGCGCCGCGCACGTGGCGGCGGGTGAGCCGCCGCAGGATTCCTCGCTGGCCGCCACCTACGACAAGCTCGACGCGGCCGGGCTCGACGGTTCGGTGGTGGCCGACCTGCTCACCGACGCGCTCGTCTCCCCGGTGATCACGGCCCATCCGACCGAAACCCGCAGGCGCACCGTCTTCGACGTGCAGTCCAAGATCACCGAGCTCATGCGCCTTCGTCGCCGCCTCGAACCAGGGGAGTCCGGTCTCGACGAATCCGAACTGCGGATCCGGCGCGAGGTACTCACGCTGTGGCGCACGGCGCTGATCCGATTGGCGCGCTTGCGGATCCAGGACGAGATCTCGGTCGGGCTGCGCTACTACGACCTGACTCTCTACGACGTGATCCCCGCGATCAACGCGCAGGTGCGGGACGCGCTGCGGGCGCGCTGGCCCGAGAAGGAACTCCTGCCGCGCCCGATCCTGCGGCCCGGATCGTGGATCGGCGGCGACCGCGACGGAAACCCGTTCGTCACAGCGGAGGTCGTGCACACGGCAGCCGAACAGGCCGCCGCCTACGTTTTCGGCCGGTACCTGGACGAACTGGTCGAACTGGAGAAGACCCTGTCGCAATCGGCGCGGCTGGTGCAGGTGTCGCCCCTCGTGGCGGAGCTCTCGGCCGCGGGGTATCCCGACCCCGGCCTGTTCGCCGACGAACCGTATCGCCGTGCGCTGCACGCGATTCGGGGGCGGCTCAGTGCCACCGCCGAGCAGGCGCTGGGCGAACTGCCCGAGCAGGGCCTCGATGCCGGCGCCGCCCCCTATTCGACACCTCAAGCCGTCCTCGACGACCTCGACGCGATCGACGAGTCCATGCGCGCCAGCGGCGACGGACTGCTCGCCGACGACCGCCTCGCCGCGCTGCGCCACGCCATCGAGACCTTCGGCTTCCACCTGCAGGGCCTCGACATGCGCCAGAACTCCGAGGTGCACGAACAGGTCGTCACCGAACTGCTGGCGTGGTCGGGTGTGCACCCCGACTATCCGAGCCTGTCCGAGGCCGAGCGCGTGGAGTTGCTGGCCGCCGAATTGCGCACGCGCCGACCACTTCTCGGGCCGAACGCGCAGCTGAGCGAGCTCGCCACCAAGGAGCTGGGGGTCCTGGGCGCCGCCAAGGAGGTCATCGAGACCTTCGGCGCCGCCGCCATCCCGAACTACATCATCAGCATGTGCACCTCGGTCAGCGACATGCTCGAAGCGGCGTTGCTGCTGAAGGAAGCGGGCATTCTCGACCCGGGCAGCGCCGACACCGCGCCCAGCTGTCCCGTCGGCATCGTCCCGCTGTTCGAAACCATCGAGGACCTGAGCGCCGGTTCGGCGACGCTGGCCGCGGTGCTGGAGGTTCCGGTCTACCGCGAGTTGGTCGAGGCGGCGGGCATGCGCCAGGAAGTGATGCTCGGCTACTCCGATTCCAACAAGGACGGCGGCTACCTCGCCGCGAACTGGGCCCTCTACCGCGCGGAACTCGACCTGGTGGAGGTGGCCAGGCAAGCGGGGATCCGGTTGCGGCTGTTCCACGGTCGCGGCGGCACTGTCGGTCGCGGTGGCGGCCGCAGCTACGACGCCATCCTGGCGCAGCCGGTGGGCGCGGTGCGCGGATCGCTGCGACTGACCGAACAGGGCGAGGTGATCGCCGCGAAGTATTCCGAATCCGGTGCGGCACATCGCAATCTGGAATCACTGATCGCGGGCACGCTCGAGTCGACGCTGCTGGACGTGGAGGGCCTCGGCGACGACGCCGAACCGGCCTACGAACTGCTCGACGACCTCGCCGCCCGCGCGCGTGCCGCCTACGCGAACCTGGTGCACGACACCCCGGGCTTCGTCGAGTACTTCCGCGAATCCACTCCGGTCGCCGAGGTCGGCGACCTCAATATCGGCAGTCGCCCCGCCTCCCGCAAACCCACCAACTCGGTCTCGGACCTGCGCGCCATCCCGTGGGTGATGGCCTGGAGTCAGGCCAGGGTCATGCTGCCCGGCTGGTACGGCACCGGCACCGCCCTCGAAGACTGGGTCGGCGACGACCCGGCCCGCCTCGCGCGTCTCACCGACCTCTACCAGCGCTGGCCGTTCTTCAACACCGTGCTGTCGAACCTGGCCCAGGTGATGGCCAAGAGCGACCTCGACATCGCCGCGCGCTACGCCGAGCTCGTCACCGACAAAACCCTGCGCGCCGACATCTTCGCCATGATCGCCGACGAACACGCGCGCACCATCCGCATGTACCTGGCGGTCACCGGCCACACCGAACTCCTCAGCGACAACCCGTCACTGGCCGAATCGATCCACAACCGCTTCCCCTACCTGGAGCCGCTGAACCAGCTCCAGGTCGACCTGCTGGCCCGGCTGCGCGGCGGTGACGATTCCGAACTGGTGAAGCGGGGCATCCTGCTCACCATGAACGGCCTGGCCACCGCCCTGCGCAACTCGGGATAACACTCAGAGGCAGACGCTGATGGTGAACGGTCCGACCGGGATGCCGGTGCAGATCGACACCGAGCCGACGACCGGCTGCGCGGGGGCGGCCGAGGCGGTTCCGGCGCCGATCGCGGTCACGGACACGGCGAGGGCGGCAACGGCGAGCGGGCGGGCGAACTTGGCGAACATAGGCTGATCCTCGGGGGTAGGACGGGCTGAACACCCCCGTGTGGGGGCGCCCCATCACAACACGCACGCACCGACGGCGTCCACGACATGGTGGGAATCGCCGTGGCTCAGTCGGTTACGACGGCGATCGCGTCGATCTCGACCAGCATCTCCGCGCGGGGCAGGCCGGTGAAAACGGTGGTGCGCGAGGGCAGTACGCCGTTGCTGGTGTGCTTCGTGACGAACTCGCCGTACGCCTCGTTCATGATCGCGAAGTCCTCACGTTTGGTGAGGTAGACCCGCAGCATCAGCACATCGTCGAAGGTAGCGCCGGAGGCGTCGATGATCGCCTTGACGTTCATCAGGGTGCGGGTGGTCTGGGCGGCGACGTCGCCGGAATGCAGGTACTCGTTGGTCTCGGGATCCACCGGGCCCTGACCGGACACCTGGACGAACGGGCCCTTGCGCACGCCCTGGGAGAAGGTGTGGGCGGGCGCCGGGGCGTCGGCGGTGCGCACGGCGGTCTTGTCGGACATGGTTCAGCCTTTCCTCGCGGGGACGTCTCGGCGGGGGTCCCAGCCGAGTTCGGTGGAGATGGCCTCGGCCGTCGCCCTGACCTGTGGCAACAGGGCCAGCACTTGATCGTGGTCGAGCAGCACATCGGGAACCGAGACCGACACCGCGGCGACAACGGAACCGATCCCGTCGCGCACGCCGACGCCGATGCAGTTGACGAAGCTCTCGTGTTCCTCGTGGTCTTCGGCGAACCCCTGCGCGGCGACGAGATCCAGTTCGGCCAGATACCGCTCGGGGGTTCGCAGGGTGCGGGTGGTGAAGGGGTGGAAGTCCAATCGCGCTGCCACCGCGGGCCATTCGCTGCGGGGCAGCGCGGCGACGAGCACCTTGCCGACGGCGGTGCAGTGCAGCGGCGCGGGCCTGCCGATGCGCGAGTACATCCGCACCGCCTGCTCGGCGTCGACCTTGTCGATGTAGACAGCGTCGCCGGATTCGTAGGCGGCCAGATGTACGGTCTGCCCGGTGGCCGCGCCCAGCGCGCTCAGGTGCGGGCGGGCGACGGTACGCACATCACGGTTCTCCAGTGCGCGACTGGCCAATTCGAACATCCTGGTGCCGAGCGAGTAGCGGTGCGCGTTGTCGCGCACGACGAAACGATCGGTCTGCATGGTCTGCAGCAGCCGCAGCACTGTCGACTTGTGGACGCCGAGCCGGACGGCCAGCTCATCGAGGGACTGCGAGCTCTCGCCGAGGGCGATGAGAATGGACAGGGCCCGCGACACGCTTTGACTCATGCGCTGATCGTTTCATCCAGAGCCGCCGGATAGCGCAGCGTGGCCCAGATATCGTCCGGGAGCAGCGCGAGGCGCTGAATATCTTCCGGCGGTGGCAGTTTCGCCGCATCGCCGGTCGCGGTCAGCGCCGCCGCCGCGCACAGATGGCCGTACCGCAGGCGCGTGCGCAGGTCCGCGCCGTGCAGCAGGGCGGCGAGGTAGCCGCCGGCGAAGGCGTCACCGGCGCCGATGCGTTCGGTGATCGCCAGGGCCAGTGCCGGTGCCTCGATCGAGAGCTCGCCGTCGTAGCCGGTGACGGTGTGCTTGTCGTTCTTGACGATCAGCTGGGCGGGCTCGGGGAACAACGCGCGCAAGGCGGCCGGGTCGCCGGTGCCGAAGATCTCCTCGGCCTCGTCGGCGCCGAGGAACACCACGTCGGCGCCGCGAATGTGCGCGTCGAGCTCGTCGGCGGCTTCGTCGACGCGCGAACCCCACACCGCCGGACGGTAATTCAGGTCGAAGCTGACCAGTCCGCGCCGTGGCCGGGCGAGCAGGGCGCGGGTGAGTTCGGTCGCCGACTCCGACAGCGCCGGGGTGATGCCGGTGAAGTGCACGAGATCGGCGCCGTCGAGCAGCGACGCCTGGGCCGCGAGGTCGGCGGTGGACAGCGCGCTGGCGGCCGAACCGGTGCGGTAGTAGTGCATCCGGCTGGCGTCGGCGCCCAGGTCGTTGGCCGCACCGGAGCCAGCACCGCGTTCCTTGACGTAGAGCCCGGTCGGCCGCGTCGGATCGACGGCGACCGCCCCGACGTCCACCCCCTGCGCGCCGAGTTCGGCAACGAGGTATCGCCCGAAGCCGTCGTCGCCGACCCGTGAGAGCCACGCCGCCGATACGCCGAGCTGGGCCAGCACCACGGCCACATTGGCCTCCGCGCCGCCCGCTCCGCGCTCGAACCGCGTGGACTGTTCCAGGGGCCCCGCGCCCGCGATCAGCACAGCCAGGCCCTCGCCGACGGTGACCGCCCTGCGCCGAGTGGTTGTTGCTTGGGTCACCTTGTTCGCCCTTTCGTGCTTGCGGTCACTGCCCTCGGGATGCACAATAACGAGCAGAAACATTCAGCGCAACCATCGTTGCATATTACGCAATGTATATCCGACATGACCGATCGAGCCGCCACCCGGGTTCGGTCGAGGAGAAAGGGATGCTGTGATCATCGACAACGGCGTCGTCGACGCCCTCGCCGGCGAGGTGCTCGGACCCCAGGACAAGAGCGCGCCGCCCGCGGCGTGGGGGAGCACCGTGCGCGAATACCTCGACGGCGCACCGCGTCTGGATCAGTGGCAGACGCCGTTGCTCACCCTCGACCGCGGCAGGCTCGACGCGAACCGCGACCTCATGGCCGAGTGGACCACCCACGCGGGCGTCGCGCTGGCCCCGCACGGCAAGACGACGATGGCGCCGCAGCTGTGGCGCGAGCAGCTCGTGGCCGGGTCGTGGGGGATCACCCTGGCCACCGCGTGGCAGGCGCAGCTCGCGCGCTCGTTCGGCGTCGGCCGGATCGTGCTCGCCAATACGCTGCTCGATCCGGTCGGATTGGCGTGGGCCGCAGCGGAATCGGCACGCGATCCCGACTTCGAGCTGTACTGCTGGGTAGACGGCGTCGCCACCGTCGAACTGATGGACAAGATCCTGCGCGAGACCGCCCCTGGTCCGCGCGTGCGGGTGCTGGCCGAACTGGGCGGACCGCACGGCCGCACCGGCGCCCGCACCCGCGCCGAAGCGCGCGCGGTCGCCGCCGCTGTCGGCGCGAGTGCGCGATTGAGCCTGGCCGGTGTCGCGGGCTACGAGGGCGCGCTGGCGCACGATCGCAGCACCGAGGGCGTCGCGGCGGTACGCGGCTATCTCGGCGAACTGGCCGCGCTGCACACCGAACTCGCCGCGGCGGGGGCCTATTCGGGTCCGGCGGTCGTCACCGCCGGCGGCAGTGCCTACCCCGAACTCGTCGTCGACGCACTCGCCGGACTGGCCGATCCCGAGGGTGCGCGCGGCGTGGCGACCACCGTGGTCCTGCGCAGCGGCGCCTACCTCGTCCACGACGACGGCTTCTACGCGGGGATCTCCCCGCTCGCCGCGCCCGCGCAGGAACCCGGCCTTCGTTCGGCCATGCACGGCTGGGCTCGGGTGGTCTCGCGACCCGAACCGGAACTGGCCCTGCTCGACGGGGGCAAACGCGATTTCCCCTTCGACGAAGGCCTGCCGGTGCCCCAGCAGGTCCTCGGCGGCACGCTTCCGCCGAACGCGGTGGTCACCGCGCTGAACGATCAGCACACCTTCCTGCGCATGCCCGGCGCGGATCCGGCCGATCTGCCGGTCGGCTCCGTCGTGCGGCTCGGCCTCTCACACCCCTGCACCGCGTTCGACAAGTGGCGCCGCATCCCGGTGCTCGACAGCGCCGATGCGCCCGACCCGCGCGTGGTCGACCTGATCCGCACCCACTTCTGACGGATGACCATGACGCACTTGCTCTTCCGTGACATCGACATCGTCGACGGCACCGGCGACCCACGCACCCGCGGCGACGTTCTGGTCCGCGGGGACCGCATCGCCGAGATCGCGCCACCGGGCACCATCGCAGCCGATGCGAGAGTCGTCGCGGTGCAGCCCGGTTCGGTCCTCGCGCCCGGATTCATCGACATGCACGCACATTCCGACCTGTATCTGCTCACCCATCCCGACCATTTCCCGAAGATCACCCAGGGGGTCACCACCGAGGTGATCGGCCAGGACGGGCTGTCCTACGCGCCCATCGACAAGGCCGCACTCGCGGTGGTGCGCAAGCAGATCGCGGGCTGGAACGGCAACCCGGCGGACTTCGATTTCAGCTGGCGCACTGTCGCGCAATACCTGGACCGCCTCGACCAGGGCATCACGCCCAACGCCGCCTACCTCGTCCCGCAGGGCACGCTGCGCATGCTGGTGGTCGGCAGCGAACAGCGGGTCGCCACCACCGCCGAGATCGACCGGATGTGCGCGCTGCTGGCCGAGGGCTTCGATCAGGGCGCGGTCGGGATGTCCAGCGGACTCACCTATACACCCGGAATGTATGCCGACACCGGCGAACTCGCCGCGCTGTGCGCGGTGGTCGCCTCTTATGGCGGCTTCTACGCACCGCACACCCGCTCCTACGGCGCGGGTGCGCTCGAGGCCTACGCGGAGATGATCGGCCTGGCGAAGGCCACCGGCTGCGCGCTGCACCTGACCCACGCCACCATGAACTTCGGCGTGAACCGTGGCCGCGCACCGGAATTTCTCGCGTTGCTGGCCGCGGCCCGCGCCGACGGCTGCGACATCACCCTCGACACCTATCCCTATCTGCCCGGCTCGACCACCCTGTCGGCGTTGCTGCCCAGCTGGGCGATGTCGGGCGGCCCCGACGCCGCACTGGCTCGACTGGATGATCCGGCCGAGCGGGCCAGGATCACCGCCGATGTCGACGTCAACGGCTCGGACGGCTGCCACGGTGTCACCGTCGAATGGGAGACCATCCAGATCAGCGGCGTCGGCGACGACGCGCTGTCGGACGTGGTCGGCCGCACGGTCGCCGAGATCGCAGCGGCGCGCGGCATCGCCCCGGTGGCAGTGTTCTTCGATCTGCTGCGCCGCGACCAACTCGCCACCACGATCCTGCAGCACGTCGGACACGAGGAGAACGTGCGCGCCATCATGGTCGATCCCGGCCACATGGGCGGCAGCGACGGTCTGCTCGTCGGGGCCCGACCGCACCCGCGCGCCTGGGGCACCTTTCCGCGCTACCTGTCGCGCTACGTCCGGGAACTGGGCGTTCTCGGCCTCGAGGACTGCGTGCATCACCTCACCGGCCGACCGGCCGCGCGCCTGCGCCTGGCCGAGCGTGGCCTTATCCGGGCCGGGTACGCCGCCGACCTCGTCGTCTTCGATCCGGCGACGATCCACGACACGGCGACCTTCGACCATCCCCAACAGCAGGCACGCGGTATCGAGCACGTGCTGGTCAACGGCGAATTCGCGCTGGAGAACGGCACCGCGACGGGCGTGCGCGCCGGACGCGCCCTACGTCTGGACACCACGAAGGAGGAAACTCGATGAACCCGATGCTCAGCTCGTCGTCGGAGGCCATGGACGTGATCCGCGCGGACCGGGCCCTCACCGTCGTCCGCGCCCCCGACATCCCCGACCCGGCCGCGCTCGCCGCCGCGCTCGCGGGCGCCGGGCTGCGGGCGGTCGAACTGACCTTCACCACCCTCGGTGTGCTCGACGCGATCAGCAGGGCCGCCGCGGTCACCGACGCCGTGATCGGGGTCGGCACCGTGACCACCCGCGAGCAGGCCGAAGCGGCCATCGAGGTCGGCGCCCGGTTCCTGGTGACGCCCGCACTGCGTCCGGAGGTCGCGGAAGTGGCTGTAGCGCGCGCGGTTCCGGTGATCATGGGCGCGTTCACGCCCTCGGAGGTCCTCGCCGCGGCGGAGATGGGGGCGGCGGCGGTGAAGATCTTCCCCGCTCGCGCGCTCGGTCCGCAGTACGTCAAAGATCTGCTCGGCCCGTTCCCACACATGTTCCTGATCCCCTCCGGCGGCGTCGATTCCCACAACGCCCGCGACTTTCTCCGAGCGGGCGCGATCGCCGTCACCGCGGGCACCGAAGTGGTGTCCCCGTCCGACGTCGAGGCCGCGCGCTGGTCCCACATCGGCTCCAAAGCCGCGCATTTCGTTCATTCGCTTGATTGAGAGGTTCTTCCATGGGCGCCACCATCGACTGGTTGCGCACCACCACCCCCGGGTTGCTGGTGCTGTGCGGTCTCGCGATCGCTGTGCTACTCATCGCCATCATCAAGGTCAAACTGGAGCCGTTCATCGCGCTGCTGCTGACCGGACTGCTGCTGGCGCTGGCCGCCGGACTGCCGATCTCCCAGATCGTCGGTACACCGCTGAAAGCCGGTGAGTCACTGCTGGAAACAGGTTTCGGCGGCATCCTCGGCCACATCGCGGTGATCATCGGGCTCGGCACCGTACTCGGCGCGATCCTCGAAAGATCCGGTGGTGCCGACGTTCTCACCGACAAGCTGCTGAAGATGTTCGGCGAGAAGGGCGCTCCCGTCGCGATGGGCCTGCTCGGCCTCATCTTCGGTATCCCCGTGTTCTTCGATATCGGCATCTTCGTGCTCGCGCCGCTGGTCTACGTCGCGGCCAAGCGCGGTGGGCGATCGCTGGTCCTCTACGCCATGCCGATGCTCGCGGGTCTGTCGATGACGCACGCGTTCCTGCCGCCACACCCCGGTCCCGTCGCGCTCGGTGGGCTGCTCGGGGTGAGCCTGGGCTGGCTGATCCTCATGGGCTTCGTCTGTGGCATCCCGGGTTTCCTCGCCGCGGGCATCGTCTGGGGCTCCTATATCGGCAAGCGCGTGCAGGTTTCGGTGCCGGATGAGTTCGTGCCCTTGGAGCCGGAGCCGGAGCCGGCTGAAGGTTCGGGCGGGACCGCGGTGATCACGAAGGCGCCGCCCTCGGTCGGGTTGATCGGTGGCATCATCGCGATCCCGCTGGTCTTGATCCTGGGCGCCACCTTCGGGTACCAACTCCTGGACAAGAATTCGGCACTGCTGCAGGTGCTCACCTTCTTCGGTACCCCCGCGGTCGCGCTGCTCATCACCGTGCTCGTCGCGTTCTATCTCCTCGGGATCCGGCGCGGTTCGACGGTGCAGGAACTGAGCACCATCACCGCCGAATCGCTCAAACCGGTGGGCATGGTGCTGCTGGTGGTCGGTGCGGGCGCCTTCTTCGGCAAGGTCATCTCGGCCACCGGCATCGGCACGGCGCTGGCCGACACGATGTCGGCGGCCGGTCTGCCGATCATCGTGCTCGCCTACCTGATCAGCTGCGGGTTGCGGATCGCACAGGGTTCGGCGACGGTCGCCATCGTCACCACGGGCGGCATCGTCGCCCCACTGGTTGCCGAGCAGGGCTACTCACAGATGTCGATCGCGTTGATCGCCATGGCGATCGCGGCGGGCTCGATCATTCTCAGCCACGTGAACGACGGTGGCTTCTGGATCATCGCGAAGTACTTCAACATGACCGTCAAACAGACGCTGCAGACCTGGACTGTCCTGGAAACCATTCTGTCCGTGGTGAGTTTCACGGTCGCGGCCTTGCTGTTCTCGATCGTCTGAACGCAGAGCCGGTAATCTCCGGGCGAGATCGCCGGTCGATCAGTCGAGTAGCGCGCGCGTGAGCCGGGCGAGCGCTTCGCGGGGATCCTTGCCGTCCTCCGCGCCGGTCAGCCGGTGGACGACCGCGCCGTCGAGATAGTCGACGAGGATGCCGGTATCGGTGGCGGCCACGCCGACGGCAGCGGCCATCTCGACCGCCCAGGCCCGCAGCCGCCGGTGCCCGCGCTGCAGTGATTCGGCGAGCGCGGGCATCGTCTGCGACTCGCCGAACAGGGCCAGGCGTGCCTGCGTGCGGATGCGGTCGGTGGTTGTCGCATGAGTGACGAACAGGGCGAGACCGTCGATGAGGTGCTCGACGGTAGCGGGGCCGAGTGCGCGGTTCAGGGTCTCCCAGTCGGCGTGATCGCGCTGCTCGAGGCGTTCGGCGACACCGCAGAGCAGAGCCTCGCGAGTACGGAAATAGTTCGATGTCGAACCCGGCGGCAGGTCGGCGGCCCCGTCGACCGCGCGGTGGGTCAGCGCACGCGATCCGCCGGTGCCCAGTACCTCGATGGCGGCGTCGAGGACCTGTTCGCGTTTGGTGGGCACGTGCCGATACTACGCCCGTAGTGAGTCGCACTACATTCGTAGTGTTTGTCACTACAGGCGTAGTACGGTCACGGGGATACCGGAACGAGGGAGTGTGCGATGTCCACAGCAATCGTCGTCGGCGGCGGAATCGGCGGAATGGCCGCGGCGCTCGCGCTTGCCGGGAGGGGCTGGTCTGTCGAGGTGTTGGAGCGAGCGCCGGAAGTCGCGGCGGTGGGATCCGGAATTTCTCTGTGGTCCAACGCTTTACGCGCGCTGGATGCTCTGGGCGTGGGCGACACGGTCCGTGCGCAGGGAATGGCGGAGGTGTCGGCCGGAATTCGAGACGACCGTGGGCGATGGCTCTCGCGCACCGACGTGGCGACGCTGCGCGAGCGCTTCGGAGCTCCGGTGGTGATCCACCGTGCCCGGCTGCTGGACATTTTGCGGACAGCGCTCGATGACGGCATCGTGCGCACCGGCGTCACGGTTCGCGAAGTGACCGCTGACGGGATGGTGGTCCACTCCGCAGGCACCTCCTCCGCTGATCTGGTCGTCGGTGCCGACGGGATCCGCAGCGTCGTCCGGCGTGCCGTCTGCGGCGACGTCGCACCGCGCTATGCCGGCTACACCGCCTGGCGTGCGGTGGTCGACATCGACGAGGCGCTCACCGAGTTCGGTGAAACCTGGGGCCGGGGCGCGCGTTTCGGCATGGCTCCGCTCGCGGACGGCCGCGTCTACTGCTTCGCGGTCTACAACGCCGTCGAGAACGCCACCGGCAGTCTCGCCGAAGTCCGCGATCTCTTCGCGAACTGGCACCATCCGATCCCGGCCCTGCTCGCCGCCGCCGACCCGGACACGGTGCTGCACAACGATATCTACGATCTGCCCGCCCTACCGACCTTCACCGCGGGCCGCATCGCCCTGCTCGGCGACGCCGCCCACGCCATGACGCCGAACCTCGGCCAAGGCGGCTGCCAAGCCCTCGAAGACGCCGTGGTGCTGGCAAAGCTGGCGGGCGAGCCCGACGGCCTCGCTCGCTACGACCGGGAACGCCGCCCCCGGACCGAGATGATCACCGCGCGCTCCGCCCGGATCGGCATCGTCGGCCAACTGTCCGCACGGCCCCTGGTCGCTCTTCGCAACACGGCACTGCGCCTCACTCCAACCTCGACCCAGCTCCGTGCCATGGCGGAGATTCTCGACTGGACCTGTTGATCCGCGTTGGGCGTCGGCGAACCTCGACTGCCTCAGATCTGGCTCGATCGGGAGGCGTGTGGGTCCTGCGTCCACACGCACGCCGCCCGATGATCGTGACTGGGAATGATGCGGACGGCGTCGCGGATCGCGTGCAGGCGATGGACGGTTCGCCAGGTCTCGGTGCGGTCGTTGTCGGCCAGCATGCCCGGATAGCCCGACTTCTGACGCAGCTCCTCGACCTGGAGGTTGTGCCAGACCGCGTCGCCCGCGAGCAGGACCGGGCCGCGCTCGGTGCGCAAGAGCAAGCCGACGCTGCCCGGCGTGTGGCCGGACAGATCGACCAGGACCACGGCGCCGTCTCCGAACAGGTCGTGGCTGCCGGAGAAGGTGAGAACAGGTGGACCGTCGAGGTCGTAGACATCGAGAGGCCTGTCGCGAACGGCTCGCCGCACGCCGCCGACCGGTGCCACCGGACCCACCATTGCCCAGTCGTGCTCGGGCCGGTGCAGCCGCAGTGCCAACTCGGGCAGATCGAGGAGCCCGGCGATATGGTCCCAGTGCAGATGCGTCGGTAGCGCGAAGTCGATGTCGTCGGCGGCGATTCCACTGCGGTGCAGAGAGTCTCGGATATCGATGATGTCGCTCGGTGGCGTCACCGCGACGCGCAGAACGCGGGGGAGCTCGGCCACCGCTTGGTCCTGAACATCCACGCAGATGCCGGGGTCGACGAGAAAGGTGGCCTTCGGATGCCGGACGACGAAGGCCGTCATCGCGGATTCGATCCGGCGCGGGGCGAACACGCCTTCGACGACGGCCGCCGTCGGTACCCGCTTGGCGTTCTGCGCCAGAACCGTCAGCTCGACCGTCGTGGTGCCGCGGGGGAGGCCGTTGTCGGGCAGCGAGGTCAGGAACCTGTGGTCGGGTCGGCGTGGTCGCAGGGCGCCGGTCACCGCCGACCCCACCGATCGGCAACACCGCCACAGGTCCGGCGACGCGACTGGGTCGATCGACTGCGTCCGATTGTCGTTGTGTCCCATGCGAACTACGCTAAAACTTCAGGTCGACCTGAAGTAAAGGGGCGAATGTGTCGAATACCGCCGAGTCGCGCCGCATCGGCGATGTCGCCGCCGAGCTGGGTGTCGCCACCCATGTCCTGCGCCACTGGGAGGACGTGGGAGTCCTCGTTGCACCCCGCGCGCCCGGCGGACAACGGATCTATGGCGGCGACCTGATCGTGCGAGCCCGTCTCGTCCAGCTCTGTCAACGAGCCGGGCTGTCGCTGGCCGAGATCAAGGATCTGTTCGCCGCCCGATCTCGTACCCGCCGCGTGGCGGTGTTCGCGGACAAACAAGCCGAATTGCGCACTCGCGTCGACGACCTCACCCGAACCATCGACTTTCTCGCCCATGTCCTGCGCTGCACCCACCCGATCGTGGACGAGTGCCCGGACTGCGTCGAGTTCAGCCGGTCGGCTCAGCGGTGAGCGGCATCCGGCGGTGATAGCGCGCGAGCATGGCGGCGGCGGTGGCGGTCATGCTCGCGCGCAGCTCGGGTGGGTCGAGGACCTCGACGTGCTGTCCCAACGGGAGCAGGGCGTGGGCGAGGACCTCGTAGGACTCGGCGGGAATCGTGATGTCGGCCCAGCTGTCGGCGTCGGGTGGACCCGCGGAGGCGAGGGCCTCGCGCACCGCGGCCGGATCGTTCATCAGACGCAGCAGGCTCAGGTGGGCGGTGGAGATCCGGCAGTGGGCGCTGACGCGCAGCATCGATCGCGCGAACTGCTCGGCCGAGTCCTGCCAGTGCGCGGCGAGGTCGAAATCGGCAGGCCGGGTGAAGGATTCGCCGGTGGATACGGCTGTGGCGATCCGGCCGGCCCGGTATGAGCGGATGTCGGAGTGCTCGCGGGCGATCAGGTACCAGGTGCCTGCCTTCATGACCAGGCCGAGCGGGTCGAGGGTTCGTTCCACCGTGCGGTCGCGGCGGTGGTAGGTGATCGCGAGGCGGCGGTCGTGCCAGAGGGCGTCGGCAACCGTGGCGAGCGTGGGAGTTTCGTCGGGGCGTGCGAACCAACCGGGCATGTCGATGTGGACGCGTTCGGCGATGCGGGTGGCCCGGCCGCGCAGTTCCGGCGGGAGGGCGGCGAGCATCTTCAGCTGGGCGGTGGCCAGCACGGTGCCGAGGCCGAGGTCGGCGGCGGCGCCGGGTAGGCCGGCGAGCAGGACGGCGTCGGCTTCGTCGGAGGTGAGGCCGGTGAGTCGGGTGCGGTAGCCGTCGATCAATCGCACACCGCCACCGCGCCCCGGTTCGCTGTACACCGGAACGCCCGCCTCCGACAGCGCCTCCACGTCCCGATAGACCGTGCGCACCGAGACCTCGAGCTGCCGTGCCAACTCGCTCGCGGTCGCCCCGCCGCCCGCTTGCAACAGCAGCAGTAACTGCACCAACCTGCTCGCCCGCATATTCTCGAGACTAGCCGCAAAACCTGACACGAGATGTCAAGGTTTGGTCGTACCGTGCGAGATATGACCACGTGGAGCCAGTTCACCGAAGTAGCACCGAACGTCGCCGCCCTGTTCCTGCGTCGGCATCAGGCCACCGGCAAGCTGTGCATGCTCGCCACCCTGCGTGCCGACGGATGGCCACGAATCAGCCCGATCGAACCGGTGGTTTTCGAAGGCATGCTCGTCCTGGCCGGCATGCCGAACACCCGAAAATTCGACGACCTCGCCCGCGACCCGCGCTTCTGCCTGCACACCGCCACCGTCGACACCAGGGTCTCCGACGGCGACGCGAAACTCTTCGGCACCGTGACCGACCTCCAGGATGAAACCGTCCACGCCCGTTTCGCCCAAAAGCTGTTCGACGACAGCGGTTTCGACATCCGCGGCGAGAAGTTCGACCACTTCTACATCGCCGACCTCACCGGCGCCTCCACGGTCGAAGTCGTCGACGACCGCCTCGACATCACCGTCTGGAAGCCCGGTGCGGGTGAAACGATCGTCCACAAATGAGCTGAGTCGGACCGGTCCCGTCGATCGACCTCTTCCGCGCTCATCTCCTGCCCCGACCGGGCGCCGCCGCCGACGATCCGCCCATCACGCCTCGTCCGGCGGGGTGAGGATCGGCCGCGCGCGAATTCGCGGATCGGTGGTGGCGCTGTGCCACGATGAGCCGCATGGATCTGCTCGCTTCCGCCGGCGTCGGCGATCCCTCGCCGATCGTCTCGCTGTTCTGGATCGCGCTCATCGCGGTGGTCGCGCCGCTGCTGTCGCGGCTGGTGCGCGGGTACCTGCCGGATGTGGTGATCCTGCTGGTGGCAGGGGCGGTGGTCGGGCCGCATGTGCTCGGGTGGGCGAGTAGCGCGGGTGGCGTCGACCTGGTCAGCGAGTTGGGGCTGGGGATGCTGTTCCTGCTGGCGGGCTACGAGCTCGATCCGCGGTTGCTGCGTGGCCGATCGGGGCACACAGCGTGGATCGTGTGGATCGTGTGCCTGCTGTTCGCGTTCGCGATCGCCGTGCTGGCTGCGGACAAGTCGACAGGCACGCGTGTCGCGGTCGCTATCGCGTTGACCTCCACCGCCCTGGGCACCCTGCTGCCGATCCTGAAGCAGTCCGGAGTCGTCGATTCGCCACTGGGGCGCGCGGTGATGACGCACGGCGCCGTGGGTGAGCTGGGGCCGATCGTGGCGATGTCGGCGCTGCTCACCAGTAGAAGTCCCGGGAGCGCGGTGGTGATCGTCTTGATGTTCGCGGTGGCGGCCCTTGTCGTCGGATTCGTGCCGTTGCGAATGCTCGACCGCATGCCCGATCTCGGCGCCGCGCTGGGCAAACTGGGGGGCGGTACCTCGCAGCTGCCGGTGCGTGGGGTGGTGCTGTTGCTGTTGGTGCTGATGGTGGTCGCCGAGGAATTCGATCTGGATGTGGTGCTCGGCGCCTTCGCCGCGGGCATGATCTTGCGGCGGCTCATCGCGGCGGGTCACCCGGATGTGGACTCGTCGCTGGAGGCCATCGGGTACGGGTTGCTGATCCCGGTGTTCTTCGTGGTGTCGGGGATGGGCATCGATGTGTCGGCGGTCGGCCGCAACCCGGGGCTGTGGTTGTGGTTCGTGGTCATCATCGCGATCGCCCGGGGCGTGCCCGTCTGGCTGAGTGAGCGATTCATGCCGCGCGGGGACAACCTGCCGACCGGACGCGAGCGGATCGAATTGGCCCTCTATGCCGCGACGGGCCTGCCGATCATCGTCGCGGTGACCCAGGTAGCCACCCAGGCGGGGCTGCTGACCGCTGATGTCGCCTCGATCCTGGTCGCGGCGGGCGCGACGACCGTTTTGGTATTTCCGCTGGTAGCGCGCCTGATCGGGGCGTCGGAGGCGAAGTCGGTCACACCCGCTCATGAATGAGCTTGCACAGTCGTGCATAATCATCACATGGTTGATTCGTCGGGAGGACCCGTGTTGCGGGTGGCGGTTGCCGGTGCGAGTGGATACGCCGGTGGCGAAGTGTTGCGTCTACTGCTCGGGCATCCCGAATACCGAGCCGGGCGCCTCGAGATCGGGGCGCTGACCGCCGGTTCCAACGCGGGCACCGCGCTGGGCGCGCTACAGCCGCACCTGCTGCCGCTGGCCGACCGGATCCTCGACGAGACCACCCCTGAAATCCTGGCCGGTCACGACATCGTGTTCCTCGGCCTCCCGCACGGTCAGTCGGGCGCGATCGCCCAGGCGCTGTCGGACGAGACGGTCATCATCGACTGCGGCGCCGACTACCGGCTCACCGACGCCGCCGCCTGGGAGAAGTACTACGGCAGCCCTCATGCGGGCAGCTGGCCCTACGGTCTGCCCGAACTGCCCGGTGGACGGGCGAAGCTCACCGGCGCCCGGCGGATCGCGGTGCCCGGCTGCTACCCGACCGTGTCCAGTGTGGCGCTGGCCCCGGCGATCGCCGCCGGGATCATCGAACCCGCCGTGAATGTCGTTGCGGTGAGCGGCACTTCGGGCGCCGGTCGCAAACTCGATGTCGGCCTGCTCGGTTCCGAGGTGATGGGCAGCGTTCGGGCCTACGGCATCGCGGGCGCGCACCGGCACACCCCCGAGATCGCGCAGAACCTGAAAGCCGCGGGCGGCGTGGATGTCTCGGTGTCGTTCACCCCGGTGCTGGCGCCGATGCCGCGTGGCATCCTCGCCACCTGCACCGCCCCGACGAAGGTCGATGCCGCACAGGCGCGCGCCGTCTACGACAAGGCTTATGCCGACGAACCGTTCGTGCACCTGCTGCCCGAAGGCGTACTGCCGCAGACCGGTTCGGTACTCGGCTCCAACGCCATCACCCTGCAGGTGACCGTCGATGCCGACGCGGGTCTGCTCGTGGTGATCGGCGCGATCGACAACTTGACCAAGGGCACCGCGGGCGCCGCGGTGCAATCGATGAATCTGGCCGTCGGATTCGACGAGACCGCAGGACTTTCCACCGTAGGAGTGGCACCGTGACGACCCCTGATCCGCACACCCCGGACCACGGCAAACTGATCCACACCCAGGGCGTCACCGCGCCGCTCGGCTTCCGTGCGGCGGGTATCGCGGCCGGTATCAAGGCCAGCGGCAAGCCGGACCTCGCGCTGGTGCTCAACGAGGGCCCCGAGTACTCGGCCGCCGGCGTGTTCACCAGCAACCAGGTCAAGGCCGCGCCGGTGCTGTGGTCGCAGCAGGTGCTCAAGACTGGTCACGTGCGCGCGGTGATCCTGAATTCCGGCGGCGCGAACGCCTGTACCGGCCACGGCGGCTTCCAGGACACCCACAAGACCGCCGAGGAACTCGCCGCGGCACTGAGCAATTGGGGCACCGAGACCGGCGCGGGCGAGATCGCGGTCTGCTCGACGGGGCTCATCGGTGACCGTCTGCCGATGGACAAGCTCGTCCCCGGCATCACCGAGATCGTGCACGAGATGGGCGGCGGCATGTCGGGTGGCTCCGATGCCGCCCATGCCATCATGACCACCGACACCGTGCCGAAGGAGTCGGCGTTCCACAGCGAGGACAAGTGGAATGTCGGCGGCATGGCCAAGGGCGCGGGGATGCTCGCACCGTCGCTGGCCACCATGCTCGTCGTGCTCACCACCGATGCCGTGGCCACACCCGAGCAGCTCGACTCCGCGCTGCGCAAGGCCACGAAGTACACCTTCGACCGGCTCGATGTCGACGGCTCCTGCTCCACCAACGACACCGTGCTGTTGCTGGCCAACGGCGCCAGTGGCGTCGCGCCCTCGCAGGAGGATCTCGACGCCGCGGTGTTCACCGTGTGTGACGACCTGGCCGCCCAGTTGATGGCCGATGCCGAGGGCGTCACCAAGCGGGTCCAGGTCACCGTCGCCGGCGCGGCCTCCGAGGACGAGGCGCTCACCGTCGCCCGCGCCGTCGCCCGCGACAGTCTGGTCAAGACCGCGCTGTTCGGTTCCGACCCGAACTGGGGTCGCGTGCTCGCCGCCGTCGGCATCGCGCCGGTGACCCTCGACCCGAACCGGATCGCGGTGTCGTTCAACGGCAATCCGGTCTGCGTCGACAGTGTCGGCGCGCCCGGCGCCCGCGAGGTCGACCTGTCCGGCGAAGACATCGACGTGCTGATCGAGCTCCATGTGGGCGAGGGCACCGCGATGGTGCGCACCACTGACCTCTCGCACGCCTACGTCGAAGAGAACTCGGCGTACAGCTCATGAGCGTCGTGAACAGCCTGTCGGCGCTGGACAAAGCGCACGTGCTCGCCGGCGCGCTGCCGTGGCTGCAGAAGTTCCGCGACAAGATCGTGGTCGTGAAGTACGGCGGCAACGCCATGGTCGACGACGAACTCAAGGCCGCCTTCGCCGCCGACATGGCGTTCCTGCGCACCGTCGGCGTGCACCCCGTGGTCGTGCACGGCGGTGGCCCGCAGATCAACGCCATGCTGAAAAGGCTCGGTATGGCAGGCGAATTCCGCGGCGGCTTCCGCGTCACCACCCCCGAGGTGATGGACGTGGTGCGGATGGTGCTGTTCGGTCAGGTCGGCCGTGAGCTCGTCGGGCTGATCAACGCGCACGGCCCGTACGCGGTCGGGATCTCCGGCGAGGACGCGCACCTGTTCACCGCCACCCGGCGCACCGTCGCCGTCGAGGGCGTCGCCACCGACATCGGCCTGGTAGGCGACGTCACCGAGGTCAACCCCGGCGCCGTACTCGACCTGATCGACGCGGGCCGCATCCCGGTGGTCTCCACCATCGCCCCCGACGCCGACGGCGTGGTGCACAACATCAACGCCGACACCGCCGCCGCCGCACTGGCCGAGGGCATCGGCGCGGAGAAGCTCGTGGTGCTCACCGACGTCGAGGGCCTCTACACCGACTGGCCGGACCGCTCCTCGCTGACCAGTCAGATCGACGCCGACGCGTTGGCGAAGTTGCTGCCGCGCCTGGATGCGGGCATGGTGCCGAAGATGGAAGCGTGCTTGCGCGCCGTGCTCGGCGGGGTCCCCAGTGCCCACGTGATCGACGGGCGCGTGCCGCATTCGGTACTACTGGAACTGTTCACCGGAGAAGGAATCGGAACCATGGTGACCCCCGCCGGGTCGCCGGATGGAACGCAATCATGAGCGAAGTAGAGAAGCTGCAGCAGCGGTGGTCGGCCGCGATGATGGACAACTACGGCACCCCGAAGGTCGCGCTGGTGCGCGGCGCCGGTGCGGTGCTCTACGACGCCGACGGCAAGCGCTACATCGACTTCCTCGGTGGCATCGCGGTCAACAGTCTCGGCCACGCCCACCCCGCGATCCTGGAAGCGGTCACCCAGCAGCTGGGCACGCTCGGCCACGTGTCGAACCTGTACGCCAGCGAGCCCGTGATCGAGCTGGCCGAGAAGCTGCTGGCCCACTTCGGCGACGGTGAGGGCAAGGCGTTCTTCTGCAACTCCGGCACCGAGGCCAACGAGGCCGCGTTCAAGATCGCGCGACTCACCGGACGGTCCAAGATCGTCGCCGCCGAGGAGGCGTTCCACGGACGCACCATGGGCGCGCTCGCCCTGACCGGTCAGCCGGCCAAGCGCACGCCGTTCGAGCCGATGCCGCCCGGCGTCGTGCACGTGCCCTACGGTGACGCCGCCGCGCTCGAAGCCGTGGTCGATTCCGACACCGCCGCGGTATTCCTCGAGCCGATGATGGGGGAGAGCGGTGTGGTCGTCCCGCCGTTCGACTACCTGGCCAAGGCGCGCGAGATCACCTCACGGGCCGGGGCGCTGCTGATCCTCGACGAGGTGCAGACCGGAATCGGGCGCACCGGAACGTTTTTCGCGCATCAGGCGGCGGGCATCGTGCCCGACGCGATCACCCTGGCCAAGGGCCTCGGTGGTGGTCTGCCGATCGGCGCCGTGCTGGCCCAGGGCCGGGCCGCCGAACTGCTCACACCGGGTCTGCACGGCACCACCTTCGGCGGCAACCCCGTCTGCGCCGCGGCGGCTCTGGCCGTGCTGCGCACGATCGACTCCGACAACCTGCTGACCCACGTGGAGTGGGTGGGCAAGAAGCTCAGCGACGGCATCGCCTTGCTCGAGCATCCCGAGATCGACCACGTGCGTGGTGCGGGTCTGCTCATCGGCATCGTGCTCAAGAACAACATCTCCGCCTATGTCGACGAACGGGCGCGCGAGGCCGGCTACCTGCTCAACCCCGCCAAGCCCGACGTGATCCGGTTGGCGCCGCCACTGGTGCTCACCGAAACCCAGGCCGATAATTTCGTCGCCGACCTGCCCGAGATCCTCGACAAGGCCGCCGCCGATGCTAAGGGAGCGACCAAGTGACCCTGCGTCATTTCTTGCGCGACGACGATGTGACCCAGGCCGAACAGGCCGAAATCCTCGCCATCGCCGCCGCATTGAAGAAGGACCCGTTCCTGCACCGGCCGCTGGACGGCCCGCGCGGGGTCGGCGTGATCTTCGAGAAGAACTCCACCCGCACCCGCTTCTCGTTCGAACTGGGCATCGCCCAGCTCGGCGGCCACGCGGTGGTCGTCGACGGCCGCGACACCCAGTTGGGCCGTGAGGAAACCCTCGGCGACACCGGCAGCGTGCTCTCGCGCTACGTCGACGCCATCGTGTGGCGGACCTTCGAACAGTCCCGCCTCGACGAGATGGCGGTCACCGCAACGGTTCCCGTGGTGAACGCGCTGTCCAACGAGTTCCACCCCTGCCAGGTGCTCGCCGATCTGCAGACGATCAGCGAGCGCAAGGGATCGCCGGCCGGGCTGAACCTCACCTACTTCGGCGACGGCGCCAACAATATGGCGCACTCGCTGTTGCTCGGTGGTGTGACGGCGGGCATGAACGTGACCGTGGCCGCGCCCGCGGGCTTCGAACCGCTGCCGTGGATCCTGGACGCCGCCGCCAAGCGCGCCGCGGAAACCGGTGCGACCGTGTCGGTCACGGGTGACCCGGTGGTCGGCGCGACCGGCGCGGACGTGCTCGTCACCGACACCTGGACCTCCATGGGGCAGGAGAACGACGGCCTCGACCGTGTCGGCCCGTTCCGTCCGTTCCAGCTCAATACCGAGCTGCTCGCCCACGCGGCTGCGGAAGCGATTGTGCTGCACTGTCTTCCGGCGCACCGTGGCGAGGAGATCACCGACGAGGTGCTCGACGGCGAACACAGCGTGGTCTGGGACGAAGCCGAGAACCGTCTGCACGCCCAGAAGGCGCTGCTGGTGTGGCTGCTCGCGAAAGCCGCCGCGTGAGACCGCGAACCGGGGCCGGCGTGGGGGCCGGGCGATGAGCGAGCGCAGCGAGCGGCCGGAAAACACAGCCGCCCGTGCGGTCATGCCGGAGCCGAGCGACAGCGAGGCGCAGGCATGAGCGCGCCCGAGAAGGGCTCGCCCGCCATCGCCCGCACCCGCGCCGGCCGCCAGTCCCGCATCATCGAGCTGCTGACCTCGCACTCGGTGCGCAGTCAGACCGAGCTCGCCGCCCTGCTGTCGGCCGAGGGCATCGAAACCACCCAGGCCACCCTGTCGCGTGACCTCGACGAACTGGGTGCGGTGAAACTGCGAGCGGCCGACGGTGGCGCGGGCGTCTACATCGTTCCCGAGGACGGCAGCCCCGTGCGTGGGGTCACCGGCGGCACCGGCCGCCTGTCCAAACTCCTCGGTGACCTGCTCGTCTCCACCGATGCCAGCGGTAACCTCGCCGTCCTGCGCACCCCGCCCGGCGCCGCCCACTTCCTGGCCAGCGCCCTAGACCGCGCCGCTCTGCCCTACATCGTCGGCACGATCGCCGGCGACGACACCATCGCCGTCATCGCCCGCGAGCCGCTCACCGGCGCCGAACTGGCGGCTAAGATCGAAGATCTGGCCTGAGCGCCGCTAGCGCTGGGCGCGGAGGCCGGCCAGCGCCACGTCGGTGAGCAGGGGGGCCGACTCCGGGGCGGCCTGGCAGCCCGCGCCGATGCCGTGGCCGAGGCGCAGGATGTCGCGGGGGCTCACCTCGGGGCGGATCGCGCCTGCCTCCTGCGCCGGGATCAGCACAGCAGCCGCGGCCTCGGCCAGCAGGGTGGAGCAGGCGGTGAAAGTGTCCGAGGTTCGGTCGATGGCGGCTTTGAGAGTGGTTGCCAGGCCGTGCTTTTCGAGGATGTAGGTGACCAGTTCGCCGAACCAGGCGTCGAACGCGTCGAGGGTGGCGTGCGTTCGGCGTAGTTCGTCCGCGCGTGCGGCGAGTGTCTCGATATTGGCGCGATACACCGCTTCCATCAGCGTGGTGCGATTCGGGAAGTGGCGATACAGCGTGCCGGGACCGACTCCCGCGCGTCGCGCGATGTCGTCCAGCGGTGCGTCGGTGCCGTGCTCGGCGAACGCGTCGCGGGCGCAGTCGACGATGCGCTCGTAATTGCGGCGTGCGTCGGCGCGCATCGGCCGCGACGGTGCGTCCACAAGATCCTCCATTGGAAACGGATGAAGTCTCCGTTTAGTCTTGCGGAACCGGAGACTTTCTCCCTATGCTAACTCTGTCATAAACGGAGACTCTCTCCGTTTGAGTTCCTTGTTGATGGAGCGTTCTTGACTACCCCCACACTCTCCGACATCGATCGGGTCGAACGCGTTCGGCCACGGATCGTGCTTGTCACCCTGCTGACCTGCCAGCTCATGATCATTCTCGACATCACCGTGATGAATGTGGCGCTGCCGCACATCAGGACAGACCTGGAGTTCAGCGCGACCGGCCTGTCCTGGGTGATGAACTCCTACACGCTCGTCTTCGGCGGCCTGTTGCTGCTCGGCGGCCGCGCGGGCGACCTGTTCGGCAGGCGCACCATGTTCATCGCGGGCGTGGTGCTGTTCACCGTGGCCTCACTGGCCGGCGGCCTGGCGCCGTCGGCCGGGTGGTTGCTCGCGGCCCGCGTGCTCCAGGGCATCGGCGGCGCCATGGCCGGGCCGAATACCCTTGCGCTACTGACCACGACGTTCACCGAACCCAAGGCTCGAATCCGGGTGCTCGCCCTGTTCTCCGGAATGTCCAGCGCCGGATTCGCGATCGGCTTGATCGTCGGCGGGTTGCTCACCGAATGGTTCGGCTGGCGCTCGGTGCTGTTCATCAACGTGCCGTTCGGCCTGGTCATCGCGGTGCTCGCACTGCGGTACCTGCCCGACTTGCCGCGTCGCGCAGCCCGGCTCGACCTGCCGGGAGCGGTGACGGCGACCGCGGGCGTGGCCGCCCTGGTCTACGGTTTCATCAGTGCCGCCTCGCACGGTTGGGGCGCGGCGGGCACCGACATCTGGCTCGCGGTCGGGACGGCCTTGCTGGCGGCCTTCATCGCGATCGAACTGCGTGCGCCACAACCACTTCTTCCCCTGCACCTGTTCGCCGATCGCAACCGCGGCGCCGCCTATCTGAACATGTTCCTCGGGCCGATGGCAGGCATGTCGATGTTCTTCTTCCTCACGCAGTATCTGCAGGATGTGCTGGGAATGAGCTCGTTGGCAACGGGTTTCGCGTTCCTGCCCACGGCGGTGCTGATGTTCACCATGATCCGGCTGATTCCGCGGCTGCTGGCACGCTCGGGCCCGAAGCCGGTGACGCTCACCGGCTCCGTCGCGATGGTCATCGGACTCGTACTGCTGACCCGGCTGTCGGAGAACTCCGGCTATTTCCCGCTGCTGTTCGTGGCGATGGTCGCGATGGGTTGCGGTATCGGGCTGGCGTTCTCGCCGCTGAACGTGATCATCATGTCCACGGTCTCGCCCGACGAGGCGGGTGCGGCGGGCGGCGCCCTGCAGACCATGCAGCAGACCGGCGGCGCGCTGGGCTTGGCCATCCTGGTGACGATCTTCGGCACCGCCGCGCGAGACGCGGGCGGCTCACCGACCCACGCCCTGGTCGGCGGCATGACCGCCGCCTTCACGGCAGCCGCCGTCATCGCCGCCCTGACCTTCTTCGTCGCGCTCACCTTCCGCAGCGTCCGCTCGTCGCAGTGAGCGCACCCGACCCGTGCCGAGATGCCACAGCACGGTGTAGGCGGCCCAGGCGACAATCATCGCCTGAGCCGCACCGACGATCGTGTGCCGGACCAGGTCGTAGGTGCTGACCCGGGTGACCGGGTCGTCGACGGCGAGCACCGCACCGATGACGGGCGCGGCGAGCAAGGCGGCGACGACGGCCCGGTGCGCCCACGTAGGAGTGCGGACGGTGCGCCGGGCGCGACGCACTACGAGGTAGGTGAGGGCCGCTGTTCCCAGGAGCGAGGAGAGATAGCCGAGGACGTTGTAGGTCTTGTGCGGCTCGATGACCGACGTCCGCAACAGCGCCGCGTGCTGGACCGCGAAACCTGTTGTCTGGGTGAAGGAATCCCAGACAACGTGAGTTGCGGCACCGAGCACGATGGCGGTGACCGTCGAAACCACCTCGCGCCCGGCTGATCTGGGATCAGGGGAAGAGGAGGGCGCCAGGCGGAGCAGGGCCGAGGCAGGGCCGGCGGAAAGTCGGAAGGCGACGAGCAACACGAGGCCGATCAGCAGGTCCCAGCACAGGACGCCGACAACCGAGTGGGTTGTGGTGCCGGACAGAGGGCCAGGCAGGTAGTAGACCACGTCGGGGGCGATGGATCCCGCGACGAGTGCGGTCAGGGGGAGATATCGAGCGAAGGGCAGCACCGCGACGGGATGGGCGAACGTAATCGGCACGGATTCACCGTAATCGGCTGTGCTGCCGGGCTACTCGGGCCGCGGAGTCGTGCGGTTCCGCTACAGGCGCTGCCAGGTCCAGTCGACGCGCACATCGAGTGGCGAGTCGGGCGTGACCATCCGTGGTTCGGTATTGAGGCCGTTGGGTGGGCCGGACTGGGCCTCCACCGACAGGGATTGTTCCGGCAGGGTCCAGACGACAACGTCGTGGACGGGGCTGGTGATGGTGAATTCCAGGAATCCGGGCCAGGTGAGGTGGGCGAGAACGCCGTTGGGCATGGCGAAGCAGTCGTCCCACGGTGGCGGCGTCGGGGCGATCTCGCGGCCGGTGGGCAGGTAGTCCTCGCCGCGTTCGTACTGCCACGCCGGGTCGAAAGCGAGCCGCACCGGCCCGGTCGCGGGCGGGACTTCGCGCAGGAACCACGGATGCCAGCCGCCCTGGGCGGGAAAGGAGTCGTGATCGGTGGCGATGCGCATCGCCAGGGTGAGGCCGGTGTCGGTGAGGGTGAACGTCTGGGTGACCGTGCCCGCGAACGGCCACGGATCGCTGAGACGATGGCTGATCGTCGCCTCGGTCGGCGAAGCCGCGACCACCTCCCACGCTCCGTCGCGGGCGGTGCCGTGAATGCTGTGCGGCGGGTTGTTGATCGGCATCCGATACGTGTGGTCGCCGACGGTCAGTTCGCCGTTGCCGAGCCGACCGGCCCACGGCGCCATGACGAAACAGCCGGTGCCCGGATCCTGCCGGAGCAGTTCGGTGCCGTCGACGGTGAGGCTGTGGATCGCGCCGCCGTCGTCGGGGGCGATCGTGAGACCCGCGGAGCCTGTGTCGAGCCGCACATCGTCGGTCATGATTCGCACACTAGCCGCGCGGCTCTGCCCTCAGCGGTACCTCACACCGAAAGTGGGGACGCGCCGTCAGTTGAACGGGTACTGCCCACCGCCCGCGCCGCCGCCGCGATTGTTCGGAACAGCGATGTCGATGATGTTCTGGACCAGGTCGACGACGGCTCTGCCGACATCGAGAACACCGTTGCCGAGGGTCGAGAATTCCTGCGCGATGTAATGGAGCATCTTGTTCGTCCTCACGTGTGGCGAGCCGAATAGTGCTCTCCCAGAGTGCCACAGGTGAGGTGTCAGGAGTTGAGGAAGTTCAGGATCAGCAGGGTCAGTGGGGCGGTGATCTCGAAGACGGCGCGGCCGATATAGAGGCCGAGATTGGCGCCCGCTTCGTAATTGTCGGAGAGGAACTGCAGGACTTCATCCATGATGTGCTCCCTGGATTCGAGGTCGGTGGGTCAGGCGAAGAATCCCTGGAGCAGGGGAGTGCCGAGGTCGATGACGGCCTTGGCCACCGTCAGGCCGAGGTTTCCGAGTCCGATGACCACCGTGCCGATCAGGTCGTAGTTGGCCTCGGCGAAATCACGTAGCGACTGCATGATGGCTCTCCTTCGGTCCCGACCCAATGGCTATCTGCTGTGACCAGCGTCTCATAGCTGAGCGTACTCGCCTAGGGTGGCGACGGTGTCGTCGCAGGTGATCGGCTATTTCGCTGGAGTCGGCCCGGGGCCGCACCCCCCGGTTATGAATGAGATTGCATCATCATGCATAATCATTTGTAGCAACGGCGTGAGCCGACCGGCGGCCGGAGCATTCATACTGCTCAGGGCAGCCCTTTTACGTACCAGACTTCGAGGAGCACAACAGACATGTCCGATCGCGTCGTACTCGCCTACTCCGGTGGGCTTGACACCTCCGTCGCCATCAGCTGGATCGCGAAGGAGACCGGTTCCGAGGTGGTGGCCGTGGCCATCGACCTGGGCCAGGGCGGCGAGGACATGAGCGCGATCCGACAGCGCGCACTGGACTGCGGCGCCGTGGAGGCCATCGTGGTCGACGCGCGCGACGAGTTCGCCGACGAGTACTGCCTGCCCACCATCCAGGCCAACGCCATGTACATGGGCCAGTACCCGCTCGTCTCGGCCATCAGCCGTCCGCTGATCGTCAAGCACCTCGTCGAGGCCGCGAAGTTCCACAACGCCACCACCGTCTCGCACGGCTGCACCGGCAAGGGCAACGACCAGGTCCGCTTCGAGGTCGGCATCGGCGCGCTCGCGCCCGACCTCGAGGTCATCGCCCCGGTCCGTGACTACGCCTGGACCCGCGAGAAGGCCATCGCCTTCGCCGAGCAGAACAGCCTGCCGATCAATGTCACCAAGAAGTCGCCGTTCTCCATCGACCAGAACGTGTGGGGCCGCGCGGTCGAGACCGGGTTCCTCGAGGACCTGTGGAACGCGCCGACCAAGGACGTCTACGACTACACCGCCGACCCGACGGTGAACTTCGAGGCGCCCGACGAGGTCATCATCACCTTCGAGAAGGGTGTGCCGGTCGCCATCGACGGCCGCCCGGTCTCGGTGCTGCAGGCCATCGAGGAGATGAACACCCGCGCGGGCCGTCAGGGTGTCGGTCGTCTCGACATGGTCGAGGACCGGCTCGTCGGCATCAAGAGCCGCGAGATCTACGAGGCGCCGGGCGCCATCGCGCTGATCACCGCGCACCAGGCCCTCGAAGCCGTCACCGTCGAGCGTGAGCTGGCCCGCTACAAGCGGCAGGTCGAGCAGCGCTGGGGCGAGCTGGCCTACGACGGCCTGTGGTACTCCCCGCTCAAGCGTGCGCTCGACGCCTTCATCTCCGACACCCAGCAGACCGTCACCGGCGAGATCCGGATGGTGCTGCACGGCGGGTCCGCGGTGGTCAACGGCCGTCGCTCCGAGCAGTCGCTCTACGACTTCAACCTGGCCACCTACGACGAGGGCGACACCTTCGACCAGTCGCTGGCCAAGGGCTTCGTCCAGATCCACGGCCTGTCCTCGAAGGTCGCCGCCCGCCGCGACCTGAACCAGAAGTAATAAGCACAGAGTCACCCTCGTAGTCTCGACACCGGCCGGTCCCCACGGATCGGCCGGTGTCGTGACCAGCTGTGCCCGCCATACCGACCGGAGGAGACATCGACCATGAGCCACAGTGGAACCAACGAAGGTGCGCTCTGGGGTGGGCGCTTCGCTTCCGGTCCGGCCGAGGCGATGGCGGCGTTGAGTAAGTCGACCCACTTCGACTGGGTGCTGGCTCCCTACGACATCCGCGCGTCCAAGGCGCATGCCCGTGTGCTGCACAAGGCGGGGCTGCTCGCCGACGACGACCTGCCCGCCATGCTGGCCGGGCTGGACGCACTCGCCGCCGACGTCGCCTCGGGCGCCTACGGCCCCGCCGACTCCGACGAGGACGTGCACGGCGCGCTCGAGCGCGGGCTGATCGAGCGGGTCGGCACCGAACTCGGCGGTCGACTGCGGGCCGGTCGCTCGCGCAACGACCAGGTGGCGACCCTGTTCCGGATGTGGCTGCGGGACGGCGTCCGCCGTGTGGCGGCCGGTGTGCTCGACGTGGTCGACGCGCTCGTCGCCCAGGCCGCCGCACATCCCGACGCCGTGATGCCGGGCAAGACCCACCTGCAGGCCGCCCAGCCGGTGCTCCTCGCGCATCACCTGCTCGCCCACGCGCATCCGCTGCTGCGTGATCTGGAACGTCTGCGTGATTTCGACAAGCGCGCCGCCATCTCCCCGTACGGTTCGGGCGCGCTGGCCGGTTCCTCACTCGGCCTCGACCCCGAGCAGATCGCCGCCGAACTGGATTTCACCGCCTCCGCGGCCAATTCGATCGACGCGACGTCCTCGCGCGACTTCGCCGCCGAGGCCGCGTTCGTGCTGGCCATGATCGGTGTCGATCTGAGCCGGATGGCCGAAGAGGTCATCATCTGGAGCACACCGGAATTCGGCTACGTGACCCTGGCCGACGCCTGGTCCACCGGTTCATCGATCATGCCGCAGAAGAAGAACCCGGATGTCTCGGAGCTCACCCGTGGCAAGGCGGGCCGTCTGATCGGCAACCTGACCGGACTGCTCGCCACCTTGAAAGCCCAACCGCTGGCGTACAACCGGGACCTGCAGGAAGACAAAGAGCCGGTCTTCGATTCGGTCGCCCAGCTCGAATTGCTCCTGCCTGCCATCGCGGGTCTGGTCGGCACCCTGACCTTCCACACCGACCGCATGGCCGAACTCGCACCCGCCGGGTTCACCCTCGCCACCGATATCGCGGAATGGATGGTGCGCCAAGGTGTTCCGTTCCGCGTCGCCCACGAGGCGGCCGGTGCGTGCGTGCGCGTCGCCGAGACGCGCGGTGTCGGTCTCGACGAGCTGACCGACGAGGAGTTCGCCGCCGTCGACCCCGCGCTCACCGCCGGTGTGCGCGAGGTCCTCACGGTTCAGGGCTCGATCGCATCGCGTAACGCCCGTGGTGGCACCGCCGGTGTGCGCGTGGCCGAACAGCTCGACGAGGTCCGCGAGACCGCCGCCGACGCCCGCGCCTGGTTGAGCTGATCGTCAGGGCGGTCCGAGCCGGGTGACCAGACCTCGGTCCCCGTCCACCCGCACCCGGTCTCCGGTGCGCAACACCGTCGTGGCCACCAGGGTGTTGACCACGCACGGGAGACCGTATTCGCGCGCCACCACAGCGCCGTGTGACACCGAGCTGCCGATGTCGGTGACCAGCGCGCCGATAACGGTGAAGTACGGTGTCCACCCCACGTCGGTGACCGGGGCGACCAGGATCTCGCCGGGCCGCACTTCTCGCGCGTCGACGATCGACTTCGCCACGCGCACAACGCCTTCGACGCTGCCCCGGCTCGCCGGCCTGCCCACGATCTGGTCATCGGTGATCGCGTGCGGCGGCGGCGCGAGCCGCGGCGTCGGCCTGCCCACCGACACGTCGTCGAACTCGAGGGAGTTCTGGTACGCCAGTGCTTCTCGGCGCTGCCGCGCGCACCGCACGAGGTCGGCGATGTCATCGGTGCCCACGACGCGAGCCAACTCGGCACGGTCGAAGAAGAAGACGAGGTCGGCATCGGGCAGTCGCCCCGACTCGGCCAGCACCGCTCCCAGGTGGCGGTAGCCCCGCTTCAGCGCGTGCGCCATCAGCGCCATCTTCGATTTCGTTCTCTCGCGTCCGCGGGCGCCGCCCTGCGCCAGCCGAGCGAGAAACCGGATTGTCGCCGAGCCGGCGGTCTTCTCGGGCGCGGGCAGCGGTGTGCGGTGGGCCGGATCCAGTGCCGAGCGCAGCATGACCTGCATCATCGCTCCCAGCCCGCCGGGGTCCTCGGCCCAGGACGGATCGCGCATGCACAGCTCGCGATACCCGCGGTGACCGTGTCGAGCCGAGAACTGTCGCAACGCCTCGCCGCCGGGGTTACTCGCCGTTCGCAGCTCGATCACCGCGTCGGCAGGCTCCGCCGCGAGGAACCTCTCGGCGGCCGCGTGATCGGCGGCGACGGTTCGCACCACCGCGTCGAGCTCCTCCACCATGAGCGCGCTCTCGACATCGGACGCGCCTGCCATCAGCCGGGTGGCCTCGGCACGACCCTCGTCCGCGTCGAGACCGTTCTCGACCGCCTGTTTGGTCAGCACGCCCTCGAGAATGTTGGCCGCGACAGCCGCGCGGGACGAGGACCGCACATGAGTCAGCGTGATGTCGCAATACTGTTCGACACCGAACTCCAACTGGCGCAGTATTTCTCGCGGGTCGTCGCCGGTCGGAATCACGAAGCCGGCGATCTTGTCGTCCAGGCGGCGGATCGCGGGCCCGGCGGACAACGCGTGCGTGGTCAGCCGGATCGTGTTGACGAGTCTGCGGGCGAACGGTTTCGGCGGTTCGGCCTTCAGCTCCTCGACGACCCGGCCGCAGATCGACGTGGAGAACTGCTCCAGCGAGTTGCCGAGCAGGCCCGAGCTCAGTGCCGTGCCCTCGGTCAGGTTCAGGAACATGTGCCCGTAGAAATAGCCGACCTGCAGCCACGGCCGCTCGTACCTCGGCTGTGCCCGCGCCACGACCTGCGTCATCTGCATCGCGTAGTCGATGGCATAGCCGGACACCGCGGCGGTCAACGGGCAGAAGGCGCCCGGCATCATCTCGCCGATGTTGCAGCGTGTGTACACGTGGTCGGCGCCCGCGAGCGGTGAATCCATCTCGTTGAGGTCGCCGGGCAGGGTGGTGATCGGTCGGGCCTGCAGCCACCACAGCGTGCCGGAGCGGTCGATCGCCCACTCGAGGTCCATCGGCCTGCCCCAGTGTCGCGCGGCGCGCAGCGCATCGGACCGAATCTCCGCGATCTCCTCCTGCGACAGCACGGGATCCGTGCCGACCTCGGACACGACGGTATCGCCATGGGAATCGAGGACGATGTGGTCGGGCGATGCCGTACCGTCGACGAGCGCTTCGCCGAGCCCCGCGATGGCGTCGATTACCATGAGGTCGCGCCGCCCGGTCGCCGGATCCGCGGTGAACACCACGCCCGCGGCACGCGCGTCGACCATCTGCTGCACCACCAGATGCATAGTGGCGGGAGCTTTTTCGCTGTAGGACGCGGCTCGCCGGGAATGGACGGACGCGGCGCACTCGCGCACGGCCGCGGCGAAGGCATCGACGGAGTCGACTCCGAGCACCGTGTCGTACTGGCCGGCGAAGGACTGGTCGTCCCCGTCCTCCCCGACCGCGGAGGAACGGACCGCCACGGACGTCGCGTCGGCGGCGAGCTCCGAGAACCGCTCCGTCACCGCATCGATGCCGCCCTGTGCGGATGCGTCGGCGATGACGAAGCCGACCGGCACAGCGAGTCCGAGACGGCGCAGTTCGGCCAGCCCGGCCGCCTTGCCGCCGTAGCTGTCGTCGACGACCTGGTCGAATTCGATCGTTGTCAGCGACATGTGGATCCTTTCAGCGCGTCGACGATCTCGGCGAGCGCGTCGACAGCGATGGGCCCCGGCTGATAGAGGCAGAGCCGGTCCGACACACCGTCGACCCGATCGCGAATATGCGCGGCCACCTCGGCCGGAGTGCCGCACGCGGCGATGGTGTGGAGGATGTCGTCGTCGATCAGGGCGGCCATCTCCCGCCACCGTCCCTGCTTGGACATCGCGTTGAGCTCCGGCTGCAGATCACCCCAGCCGTGGGCGTCGAGCACCGGCCGGTAGGCCGGGGTGGAACCGTAGAACGCCAAGAGCATCCGGGTCGAGGTGTGGTCCTCACCGACCGAGACGATGATCTCCGGCACCACCTCGAAGTCGTCCTCGCAGCGTCCGGCAGCCGACAGACCGGCCCGTACAGCAGGCAACGTCGACTCGTGCAGGAACCGTTTCGTGCCGAACGGCATCACCAGCAGACCGTCGGCCACCTCCGCGGTGGCTGCGGTCAACCGCGGCCCGAGCGCACCGAGATAGATCGGTGGCGGACCGTACGGGTTCGGCCCTGGGACGAAGGTCGGCGTCATCAGGGTGTGTCGGTAGTACTCGCCGCGAAAGTCCAGTCGCGCACCGTCGTTCCAGGCGGCGAAGATCGCGCGCAACGCCCCCACCATTTCCTTCATGCGCGCGACCGGGCGGTCGAACTCGACCCCGTAACGCTTCTCGATCTGCGCGCGCACCTGCGTGCCCAAGCCGAGGATGAACCGTCCCTCGCTGAGCAGTTGCAGATCGTTGGCCTGGTGTGCCAGCTGAATCGGATTGCGGGGCAGCGCGATCGCGACGTTGGACATCACATCGAGCCCCTTGACCGCCGATGCGAGCACCAGCGGCGTGAACACGTCGAACGGTCCTTCGAAGGTGAATACCCCGGATGCGCCCGCCTCCTGGAGCACGGTCGCGCGTTCGACCGCATCCGTAGGCCCGTAGAGCGCTGTCATGATCTTCATGGCACCGTGCCTATTTCGCCACGTCGGTCCAGTCGGAGAACCCCGACGGATAGTGCGGTCCGATCACGCCGTGCTCGAACAGGCCCGCGCCCTCGCGCGTCTGCCCGTCGGCTTCCGTGCACACCGCCCGGCCCACGTGGTCGATGAGACTGAACGGCGCTCTGGCCATGACCTCCGGATCGGTCATGTCGTAGCTGACGCGTTCGGCGAACGGGCCGTCCTTCCAGGTGCCGTGTGCCCACGAGGAGTCGCCGCCGTAACCCGAGCCGAAGGCGATGGGCGCGAACAACCTCGATTCGACGTCGAGTTCGATCCGATCACCCGCCCGGTTCATGAACTCCACGTGCGCGCCCGTCGGGATCCGCGTCCCGGGCCGGTAGTGGATGGTCGCGCGCACACCGTCGAGCTGCTCGACGCGACCGTCGCGCCAGCGGCGGGTGCAGTCGTAGAGGCTGCGGTGACCGTCGGGATCCTCTTGCAGGATCAGGAACAGCTGGTAGTCGTCGAACGCGAGCGGCAGATACAGCCACCACATGCCGCGGAACGCGACATCCGGGCGACCGGCGGGCTCGGGTGCGCCGATCGGGCGGATGCCCCACGAGCGATCACGGCTCGCCACACTGGTGTCGTGCTCGACCGTCAACCGTTCGCCGTCGACCTCGATCCAGCCCTCCCACGTCCCGACCTGGGCGAAGCGGCACGCCTGCAACGTCACTCGCCGCTCGGTCAGCATCTCGTGCGGCCGCTCCAGCGCGGCGGGGAACAGCCCGCGCCAGGTCAGATCCGCGGCGATGCCCTCGGTCTCGGCCAAGGTCAGGCGTAGCTCCTGCAGGGGTTCGACGACATCGATCCGGTAGCCGTTGACATGTTGGTGCAGGCGGTCGTCATCGATGGCGTCGCTCAGCCGCACCGCGGTCTGGGTGTCGCCCCGGCGGACGACGAAGTACGCGTCCTTGACCCCGAGGCGCGGGTAATAGCCGATCCCGGTGAGCGCCATGAAGCGTCCCTCCCGGTCGAGCACGTTGAAGTAGGACCGATCGTAGAAGTTCCGATCGGAGGCGGCCGGCCAGGTGAGGGGCGCCGCCGCCTGATGCAGCGGGTACTCGTCGAGGGGGCTCAGATTCACAGGCGTTCCTCAAATATGATGCATGCCGTATTGGAATTATGCTGTGACCATGACAACAGAAGGCGGGAGCGAAGGCAAGAGGTCTGCGCCATCCACCCCGGGGCGCCCACGCGACAGCCGAATCGATGCCGCGATCATCGCGGCCACCAGAGAGCTGATCCTCGACATGGGTTACCCCGCGCTGTCGCTGTCGGCGATCGCCGCGCGCGCCGGCACGACCACGGCCGCCATCTACCGGCGATGGTCGAACAAGGCCCAGCTCGTCCACGAGGCCGTGCTGTCCGCCGAAGTCATTGCGCCACCGGAGGTTTCGGGCGGCGATATCCGCGCCGACATCCGGGCGCTGGTCGAGACGGTCCGCACGATGTTCGACAGCCCCGAGGTGCGCTCGGCGCTGCCGGGATTGATCGCGGACACCGTCGCCGCCCCCGAAGTGCACACGATGATGATCGACCGACTGGCAGGCGACCTCGCCGCCTTCGAATCCCGCTTCGGCCACGAACGCCGCGCCGACGATCAACTCCCCATGCTCGCCGAAGTCGTAGCGGGCACCGCGATCTTCCGCATTCTCATCCGCCACGACGCCGCCCTCGACGACACCTGGGTGGACCAGATGACCGAATTGATCACCGACCGCTGGCCTCCGGACCGAGCGCGCGAGGGCGACAGCTAGCGTGCGCTTGTGGCTTGTCGGCGCGCCCCGTTCCTAGAGCTCGGCGTGGACGCGGAAACCCGCGGCACGCAGCGCGTCGAGGACGTCGTCGCGGTGCGCGGCACCTCGGGTCTCCACGGTGAGTGACACCTCGACCTCGTCGACGGCCAGCCACGGACCCGTCCGCGAGTGCACGACGTCCACCACGCTCGCGCCCGCGCGCCCGACCACGGCGAGCAGTGCGGACAGGGCTCCCGGGCGGTCATCGATCGTGACGTGCATAGCCAGGTAGCGGCCCGCGGCGCTGAGACCGTGGCCGATCACGCGCGTGAGCAACAGTGGGTCGATATTTCCGCCCGACAAGATGGTCACCACGGGGCCGGGCAGATCCTGGAGCGCGGAGGCGAGCACGGCGGCGACGCCCGCCGCGCCCGCGGGCTCGACGACGAGTTTGGCCCGTTCGAGGCAGAGCAGCAGTGCTCTCGACAGGGTGTCCTCGTCGACGGTCACGATCTCGGACACCAGCTCGGCGATATGGACGAACGGCACCGCGCCGGGCAGCCCGACCGCGATACCGTCGGCCATCGTCGACATCCTCGGCACGCGAACCGGTCGGCCCGCCGCCAGCGAATCCGGCCATGCCGCCGCCTCGGCCGCCTGCACGCCGATCACCCGGACCTTCGGCGCCAACGCGTGCAATGCCACCGCGACCCCCGCGAGCAGCCCACCGCCACCGGTCGGCACGACGACCGTGCCCACGTCGGGGACCTGTTCGAGAATCTCCAGCGCGACCGTCGCCTGACCGGCGACGATGTCGGGATGGTCGAAGGGATGGATCAGAGTCGCGCCCGTCCGATCGGCGAATTCCTGTGCGGCGACCAGGGATTCATCGATCGTGTCGCCCACCAGATGCACGTCGGCACCGTAGGCGCGCGTAGCGACCAGCTTCGGCAGCGAGGCCCCGACCGGCATGAACACCGTCGAGGCGATTCCGAGCTCGCTCGCCGCCCACGCCACCCCTTGCGCGTGGTTGCCCGCGCTGGCCGCCACCACTCCCCGCGCCCGATCGGCCGCGGGAAGGTGCGCGATCCGGTTGTAGGCGCCGCGCGGCTTGAACGACCCGGTCCGCTGCAAGTTCTCACATTTGAGCAGGACCTGCGTGCCTGCCCGCTCCGACAACACTCGCGATCCCACGATCGGCGTCCGCCGGATCACCGGCTCCAACAGATGCGCGGCTTCCTCGATCCGTTCCAGCCCAACGGTCTCCATCCGCCACATAGTGCCAGGCCCGACCGGGTGCCAGGCGTAGGTTCCGGGACCGCCTCGGATCCGGGCAGTGTCAGGTGCCAGGCTCGGTCTTGGCGATGTTGTGGGCGATGGCGCCGAGGCGGGTGAGGCGGGCATCGCCCAACGGGGTGAGTCTGCCGCCGAGACGGTTGGTGACGAAGGCGAGGGACAGGCCGGTCGCGGGGTCGGCGAAGGCGCCGGAGCCGCCGAGGCCGAAGTGGCCGAAGGCGGAGATGGGGTCGGCCTTGGAGGGTTTCATGGGGACGCCGTGGAAGCCGAGGGCCCACGGGATACGAAACGCCAGGACATAGTCGGGGGTGAAGACCTGGCGGGTGGCCAAGCGCGGAATCGAGTCGGGGGACAGGATGCGGGTGCCCTCGAGTTCGCCGCCGTTGGCGAGGGCGGCGTAGAGGCGGGCCAGGGCGCGCGCGGAGAAGACGCCGTTCACCCCGGGCATCACCGAATCATGCACGCGCGCATCGACGATCAGGTCGGCGAAACCGCGCGGGGTGGTTTCGGCGGCGGCGCTGAAGCGGGTGCGGGTGAGCAGGTCGGAGCCGGTGTCCCAGTCCATGCCCGCGGCGCGCAGGCGCGGGAAGGTGGTGGCGATGCGGTGGCGCTGGTCGTGCGGCACCCGGAACCAGAGCTCTTCGGCGTCGAGGGGTTCGGCGAGTTCGGTGCGCACCACATCGACGAAATCGCGGCCGGTGACCCGCTGGACGATCTCGGCGGCCAAGTGCCCGTAGCTGATTCCGTGATAGCCGCTGGTGATCCGGTGCCGAGGGTCGGGAGTGGCCGCGGCCAGCGCGGCGGTGACGGCTTCGTCATCGAGGAAACTCTCGATCGGACCGGGCAGCAGACCGCGCAGACGGTGCAGGCCTGCGCGGTGGGTGAGCACATCGCGCACGGTGATGTCGGCCTTGCCCGCGGCGGCGAACTCCGGCCAGTACTCGGCGACGGGGCTGTCGTAGTCGAGCTGCCCGCGATCGGCCAGCTGGTGGATCACCGTGGAGGCCACGCCTTTCCCGGTGGAGAAACCCAAGGCCACCGACTCCGCCGTCCACGGCACACCCGGACTCGCGTAGCCCGCCCACACGTCCACGACCGGCTCGCCGTGCAGATAGACACACAGTGCGCCGCCACCGTGTGCGGGTTTGCGGAACAGATGGTCGAAGACGGCGACCAAGCGGACGAAACGGCGATCCACCGTCTGTGTTGTGGTAACTCCCATGACTCGAGCATGCCATCGCACACTGGGGACCGGTCGGTACGGTGATCGTTTCCCAACCGTCACATCGGGCAGCCCGCGCGCAATACTCCGGCCATAGCATGTCCGCATGTCCTCGAGACGACGATCGGCGCTGCTCGCAAGGCTTGTGGTCGATGAGCCAGGCCGACCGCAGGTGATCCTCGGCGAATTGCGCCGGGTGATCCTCGACGGCGCCATACCGCCGTGCACCGTGATCCCGCTGCGTGAAGTCGCCGAGCTGTTCGGGGTGAGTCATATCCCGGTCCGTGAGGCGCTCAAGACGCTGATCGGAGAGGGGCTGGTCACCCACCGCCCGCAGCGCGGTTATCAGGTGGCCCAACTCACCGCCCGTGAACTGCGCGAAATGTACATCGTGCGTGACACGTTGGAGACGGCGTCGCTCGCCGCGGCCGCGATGCACGCCGACGAGCCCGAACGCGCGCACCTGCTCGCGGTGAACGACCTACTCGAACGCGCCATCCTCGACGACGATCCCGAGGCTTACCAGCGGCAGTCCCGCAGCTTCCATGTGGCGCTGACGCGGCCGTCGCGGATGTTCCGGCTGCTGCAGATGCTCGAAGCCGCGTGGAATGTCACCGAGCCGGTGCAGTCGATGGTCCATATCGACCGGCTCGATCGCGAGCGGCTGCACAGCGACCACATCGCCATGCTCGACGCGTTCCTCGCGCGCGATATCGACCGTCTGCTCGCGGCCGCCGACGAGCACCACCGCAGGTTGGAGACGGTGGTCGCGACCCTGCCGACCGATACCGGGCTGCTCGCGCCGGAAGATATATCTTCAGTGCAATAGCCGCGAAATTCCCGGGAAACCGCAGGGCAACTGCTGAAACCTACCGTCAGCTCAGCAGATGTACCCTTCGGACGGGAACGATCATGACCGACACCATTACGTCCTCGGCGGCTCTCGCCGACGAACCTCCCACTTATGATCCGCGGCTGACCAACGATGATCTGGCGCCGCTGCGCAAGCAGAGTTGGGGCACGTACAACATCTTCGCGTTCTGGATGTCGGACGTGCACAGCGTAGGTGGATATGTCACGGCGGGAAGCCTTTTCGCGCTCGGTCTGGCCAGTTGGCAGGTACTCGCCGCGCTGCTCCTCGGCATCACCATCGTGTATTTCTTCTGCAATCTGGTGGCGAAACCGAGTCAGATCACCGGTGTGCCCTATCCGGTGATCTGCCGCAGCGCGTTCGGCGTGCTCGGCGCGAACATTCCCGCGATCATCCGCGGGTTGATCGCGGTGGCCTGGTACGGCATTCAGACGTTCCTCGCGTCGGCGGCCTTGGATGTCGTTCTGGTGAAACTGTTTCCAGGATTGGCGCCCTATGCCGTCACCGCCGACTACGGGTTCCTCGGCCTGTCGGCCCTGGGCTGGGGCAGCTTTCTGCTGCTGTGGGTGGTGCAGGCGTGCGTGTTCTGGCGCGGCATGGAATCGATCCGCAAGTTCATCGACTTCTGCGGTCCCGCTGTGTATGTCGTCATGTTCCTGCTCTGCGGCTACCTCATCGCGAAGGCGGGCTGGAGTGCCATCGACCTGAATCTCGGCGATGTGAAATACACCGGCTGGGCCTCGGTGCCGGTGATGCTCGGCGCGATCGCGCTCGTCGTCTCGTATTTCTCGGGTCCGATGCTCAACTTCGGCGACTTCTCCCGATACGGCAAGAGTTTCGCCGCGGTGAAGAAAGGCAACTTCCTCGGGCTTCCGGTGAATTTCCTGCTCTTCTCGGTGCTGGTCGTGGTCACCGCCTCCCTGACCTTGCCGGTGTACGGCGAACTCATCACCGATCCGGTCGCCACCGTCGCCGAGATCGATTCCACCTTCGCGATCGTGCTCGGCGCGCTCACCTTCACCATCGCCACCATCGGGATCAATATCGTCGCCAACTTCATCTCACCGGCTTTCGACTTCTCGAACGTGAGTCCGCAGCGGATCAGCTGGCGAGCGGGCGGCATGATCGCGGCGGTCGGTTCGGTGCTGATCACACCCTGGAATCTGTACAACAATCCCGACGTCATCCACTACACCCTCGAGGTGCTCGGCGCCTTCATCGGCCCGCTGTTCGGGGTCCTGATCTGCGATTACTACCTGGTGCGCAAGCAGAAGGTGATCGTCGACGATCTGTTCACGATGTCGGAGGCCGGGAGCTACTACTACACGAAGGGCTACCACCCGGCCGCGATCATCGCGACCGCCGTCGCCGCCGTTGTCGCGGTGTTCCCGGTGCTGGCCAACAGCCTGCCCGGCATGCACACCGCCGCCCAGTACAGCTGGTTCATCGGCTGCGGCATCGGCTTCGTCGTCTACTACCTGCTGACCGGCGCCAGGCGCGCGGCCGCTGCCGAGGAGGTCGGTGTCTGATGCGCATCAGGGTCGTCAACCCGAACACCACGCGGGCGATGACCGACACGATCGAGCAGTGCGCGCTGGCCGTCGCGGGCCGGGGCACACTGCTCGACGCGGTCACCTCCGAGATCGGGCCCACCTCGATCGAGAGCCACTACGACGAGGCGATGAGCGTGCCCGGCCTGCTCGCCGCGATCCGGCAGGGTGAGACCGACGGCGTGGACGGCTATGTCATCGCCTGCTTCGGTGATCCGGGATTGGACGCGGCACGGGAACTGGCCGCGGGACCGGTGATCGGGATCGCCGAGGCGGCCATGCGCACCGCGAGTCACCTGGGTCGCGGATTCAGTGTCGTCACGACGCTCGACCGCACCATCGGGCGGGCGGCGGATCTTGCCGAACACTATGGGATGCAGCGGTTCTGCCGGGGGATACACGCGTGTGAGATACCGGTACTCGCACTCGATACCGACCCGGACGCGCGCAAGATAGTCACCGAGGCGTGCCGGGTGGCCGTCGCACAGGACGGGTCCGACGCTGTGGTGCTCGGGTGCGCGGGCATGGCCGATCTGTGCGCGCACATTCGTGCCGAGATCGGGGTGCCGGTGATCGACGGTGTCGCGGCGGCGACGTTGACCGTGCAGTCGCTGCTGACGATGGGACTGCGCAAGTCGGGTAGGGGAGAGTTCGCGACACCGCCCGCGAAGACCTATGTGGGCCTGCTGGAATCCTTCGGTTCGTGAAGGCCGTTTCAGACGCCGGCGGTCTCGGTGGCCAGTGCGTTCAGCACCGCGTCGAGATCGTCGACGTCGACCACCAGGCGGGTGAAATCGGGCCCGTCCAGGTCGATGCGCACCGCGCTGCCGCCGAAAGTGGTGTCCCAGAACTCTTTGCGGCCCTTGCCGCGGTAGACGCCCGCGGCGATCACGCCGGGAATGAAGGTGCCGGGGGCGCGGACCCACGGCGGCCGAAGGTCCACTTCGGCGCTGACGATCTCGGTGATCGCGGCGCGGTCGATCACGACCTGCTGGCGTAGGGCGAGCAGGCGATGCCCACCGAGCACATTGACCGTCACCGTGTCGTCGTTGATCTCGACCTCGACCATCGTTACCTCACTCGCCATCGTGCGGACCGTTCGCTGTTCAGCTTTGTCGGGCGGCCTGTTCGCGGACTGTGGTGAGCCTGTGAGTTAGCCAAGGAATTGAAAACATGGACTGATGTAGATATGCGCATCTATCTGGTCTGCCGCGATGACGAGCGGAAACGAAAAAGAGATCGCACGGACGGGCCCGGTCAGGGGCGGTGGGCCTGTCCGGCGATCTCGAGCACCTGTGCCAGCCACGGCGTGAACTTGCCGGGGTTCGCCGCCAGATCGGCACGCACAGCCTGCGGAGCGAGCCACGCCCAGTGCGCGATCTCGGTCGGGTCCGGCCGCGGGGCCGGATCGCCGACGGCACCGATCAGGACGTGGTCGTATTCGTATTCGACCCGGCCGGTCGTCTCGTCGCCGGCCCGGTAGGTGAACGTGCCGACTTCGGTGAGCTCGGCCGCCATCCCGAACTCCTCGCGCAACCGGATCGCGGCCGCCTCCGTCACCGCCTGACCTGGCGTCGGATGCCCGCAGCAGGTGTTGGCCCACTGCAGTGGGAACCTGGTCTTCACCGCTGCGCGCTGCTGGAGCAGGACGTGCCCGTGCCGGTCGAACAGCAGCACGGAGAAGGCGCGGTGCAGCGTGCCCGGTGGCCGATGAGCGTCGGCCACCGAGCACGCCCCGATCGCCACACCTGCGTCGTCGACCAACTCCACGGGCAGTGCTTCACGGTCGGTCGACGGGTCGGCGAGCTGTTCGGTCACCTGGCCACCCTATCGGCGACGATCATGAGGCACGCGAAGCTGCCCCCGCGCGGTTGCTGGGTGATCGCTCGGCGTACGTCGACGGCGCGTTCGACTGCCGGGCGGCGCGAGCCGGTGGCCCGCATCTGTGGTTCGGATCCGAGAGTCATGGCATGTGTCCTCACCTGGGTGGAATTCGGCACGGCGAATCGGCCTGTACGGCTCGAGAAGCGCGCGACAGGCTGGGGGTGGGTAACAGTGCGAAGCGAACGGTCCCGCCCGGCAACCGGGCTGGTGAAACGGTGTTACACGAAATCTGATGTGCGTCAGTACGTTCCGGACGTCGACGATGGTAGGTGCTCGAAGTGACCGTCCGTCGGGTATTCGGTAAAACGTGGTGCTGACCGGGAGATCCCTTGTACGGGAGGAGATTGCGGACACAGTGCTGTCCGGGGTCGGTCCACGGGCGACACGACGAGCCGGCCGAAGTCGTCGGCATCGAATGCTGTGCGGGATCGGCGGTGTCCGTTGGGCCGCTGCTCGGCCTCGTCGCGACGTGACAGCGAACCGTAGGAGAGTTGTGACCTCGGCGTGATCGACCGTGGAGCGGGGCATGTGATTCGAATCGCCGGAACATGCGGCCTGTCACAGCCGACACATAATGGAGGTCCGATGTGGTTAGCTCATATGAGCACATCGGGGTGTGTGAGGTGTGTCACTTTAAGCAGTAGGGCCAGGTGGGAACGGTGGATATCAGTCCAAAAGGTGTGGTCGGTTCGGTGCAGCGGTTGCTGGCTACCGCGCAGAACGGGCTGGAGGTGATCCGCTTCGGCGGATTGTCACACGATGTCGAGTCCTCGCCCTTCGAGGTCGTCGAGCGTCGCCGCATGTATCGGCTACGGCACTACTTCCCCGATGATTCGACGCCGGGCCGTCCGGTGGCGCTGCTGGTGCCGCCGTTGATGGTGAACGCCGACATCTGGGACGTGAACGCCGAGGGCGGTGCGGTCGGCATTTTGCACGCCAGCGGAATCGACTGCTGGGTCATCGATTTCGGCTCTCCCGCGACCGAGGAGGGCGGCTGGGAACGCGACCTGGCCGACCATGTACTCGCGGTGAACTCCGCCATCGACTCCGTCTGTGAGGCCACCGGCGCGCAGGTGCACCTGATGGGGTACTCCCAGGGCGGCATGTTCGCCTACCAGACCGCCGCCTACCGCTTCGGCAAGGGCGTGGCCTCCATCGTCACCTTCGGTAGCCCCGTCGACATCGTCAACGGGATGCCGTTCGGCCTGCCCTACGGTCTGGTTTCCGAAGTCGCCGATTTCCTCGCCGACCACGTGATGCACCGGCTGCCGATCACCGAATCGATGGTGCGCATCGGCTTCCAGATGCTCGACCCGATGAAGACCGCCAAGTCGCGCATCGACTTCCTGCTGCAACTGCACGATCGGGAAGCGTTGCTGCCCAAGGAACGACAGCGCCGATTCCTCAACAGCGACGGCTGGGTGGGCTATGCGGGCCCGGCGGTGGCCGATCTGCTCAAGCAGTTCGTCGCCCACAACCGGATGATGCTCGGCGGCTTCGTGATTCGCGACCATCCGGTGTCGCTCGCCGAGCTGAAGTGCCCGATCCTCGCGTTCGTCGGCGAGGTCGACGACATCGGTCAGCCCGCCGCCGTGCGTGGCATCGTCCGGGCCGCGCCCAATGCCGAGGTGTACGAAGCCAGTTTGGTGGCAGGCCACTTCGGGCTCGTCGCCGGTTCGACGGCCACCAATCACACGTGGCCGATGGTGCGCGACTGGATCACGTGGATGGACGGCAACGGCGCGTTGCCCGAACAGATCGTGCCCATGCAGGAACACGTCTCCAGCAACGCGCCGCGCACCGCCGCCACCCGGATGGTGCACACCGCCGCCGGGTTGGCCGAGGCGGGCGCGGGCGTCGGCAAGGCGCTGGAAGGCATCGCGGGCAACACGATTCGAGGATCGATCGAGATGGCGGGCGAGGCCGCGCGTGCGTTGCCTCGGCTGACGCGGCTCGGGATGATCCAGCCGCACACCCGTATCTCGCTCGGCAAACTGCTCAGCGAGCACGCCTCCCGCGCGCCGCAGAAGGACCTGGTGCTCTTCGACGACCGGGTGCACACCAACGCCGCGGTCGAGGAGCGCGTCGACAATGTGGTGCGCGGCCTGATCTCCGTCGGCATCCGGCCCGCGATGCGGGTCGGCGTGATGATGGAGACGCGACCGAGCGCGCTGGCCTCGGTGGCCGCGCTGTCGCGGATCGGCGCTGTCGCGGTGCTGCTCGCGCCCGGCGCCGAACTCGACCGCGCCATCGAACTGACCGGCGTGCAGACGCTGATCACCGACCCGGAGAACCTGCGCTCGGCCGCCGCGACCGCCGCCAGGGTGCTCGTGCTCGGCGGCGGCGACAGTCGTTCGCTCGCGGTGGCCACCAGCGACCGGGTGGTCGACCTGGAGCAGATCGACCCGGCGAAGGTCAGGGTGCCCGCGTGGTACCGGCCGAACCCGGGGCTGGCGCGCGAACTCGCGTTCGTCCTCGTGCTCGGCTCGGGCGAGCGCCTCGAGGCGAAGTACATCACCAACCATCGCTGGGCGCTGTCGGCGTTCGGCACCGCGAGCGCGGCCGATCTGGACCGTCGCGACACCGTGTACTGCCTTGCGCCACTGCATCATTCGTCGGGGCTGTTGGTGAGCCTCGGTGGGGCGATCGCCGGTGGCAGCAGGATCGCGCTGGCCAGGCCGGTGGACATGGACCCGAACCGCTTCGCCGAAGAGGTGCATCGCTACGGCGTCACGGTCGTCACCTACACCTGGACCATGCTGCGCGATCTGCTCGATGCCAAGGTCTTCCCCGCGGGCCACAACCACCCGATCCGCTTGTTCATCGGCTCCGGTATGCCCGCTGGACTCTGGCGGCGCACCGTCGAACAGTTCGTCCCGGCCAGGGTGCTCGAGTTCTACGCCTCGATCGACGGTGATGTGGTGCTGGCGAATGTCACCGGCGCCAAGATCGGCTCCAAGGGCAGGCCCGTGCCCGGCACCGCACGCGTGGAACTGGTCGCCTACGACCCGATCAGCGAGCAGATCCTCGTCGGCGACGACGGATTCGCGCGCCGCTGCGCCGATAACGAACCCGGCCTGCTGCTCGGCAAGGCCGTCGACGGTGGCGACATCTCCGACGGCGGGCTGCGCGGCGTATTCCGGGCCGGTGACGCCTGGTGGCCGACGGAGAATCTGTTCCGGCGCGACAGCGACGGTGACTACTGGCTGGTCGACCGCCGCGACACGGTGATCCGCACCGCGCGCGGCCCGGTGTTCACCCAGCCGATCGTGGACATGCTCAACGACATCACCCCGGTCGACATGGAGGTCGCGTTCGGACTGAAGACCTCGGTCGGGGTCATCGCCGCGGCCGCGCTGAGCGTGCGTCACGGGTTCCGGATCGAACCGAGCGATATCACCGAGGCGATGCGCGGGCTGGAGGATTCCCAGCGTCCCGACCTGGTCTACGTCGTCGACGAGATCCCGCGTAGCGCCAGCTTCCGCCCCTCGGCGTCGGCGGTACAGGCCGCGGGTCTGCCCGAGGCGGGCCCGGGCACCTGGATCTACAACCGGGAAACCGAGGCCTACGAGGTGCTCACCGCGTCGGACGCGGCGCGGTTGCTGAGCTGAGCGAGTCCCCGCCGGCCATCACTCGATCGGCGGGGACACCGAATCTTCCGTAACATCGCGTGGGCTAGTCGTTTCACCGATGTTCCAGAGGATCTTTTCGTGAGCACCAGCCTGATCTATCGCAGCGGAACCGTCTACGAAGTCCTGATGCGGGGGTTGTACGGACGTCACTACGACGGGCGTTTTCAACCGATTTCCGCCCTGATACCAGTGGGGGCCAGCGTCGTCGATGTCTGTTGCGGCCCGGCGACCCTGTTCACCAAACATTTGCAGGAAAAATCCGTCGACTATCGCGGGCTCGATCTCAACGAGGGTTTCGTCGCCGAACTGGCCAGAGCCGGCGGACGCGGCGAGGTCTGGAATGTGCACGCCGACGACCCGCTGCCGCCCGCCGACTACCTGATCATGCAGGCCAGCCTCTACCACTTCCTGCCCGACCCGGGGCCGGTCATCGATCGCATGCTCGCGGCGGCCCGAACCCAGGTGATCATCGCCGAGCCGGTGCGCAACCTCGCGACCAGCGACAATCGAGTGCTGGCCACGATCGGTAGGCGGTTCACCAACGCGGGCGACGGCGCCCAGGAAGCCCGCTTCACCGAGCCGAGTCTGGACGCCTTCTTCCGTCGGTACGGGTCACGGGTGTCCTACCGCGCGTTGATCGCGGGCGGTCGGGAGAAGCTCTACGTTCTCGACGTCTGAGTCAGACGGTGAACGCGGTGACCGCGTCGACGACCCGAGCGACCTGCGCGTCGCTCAGATCGGGCCACAGCGGGAGCCGGACGACCGTGCCGGAGAACTCGGCACTGCGCACGCACGGATTCGGGGTCCGGCCGAGTTTGAACCCGGCCGGGCTCGAATCGAGCGGTACGTAGTGGAACGGCGCGGAGATCCCGAGAGCGCCGAGGTGGCTGATCAGATCGTCGCGTCGGGCCTCGGTCGGGGTGCGCAGGTAGTACAGGTGCGCGGTGTGCTCACGGTCGTCGGGGACCGTCATCAGGCGAATATCGTTGCGCGCGGCCCAGTCCGGCAGCGCGCTCGCGTAGCCGTTCCACACCCGGTGACGGCCGGCCTGGATGACGTCGAATTCCGCGAGCTGCGCGTCGAGGACCGCCGCGTTGAGTTCGCTCGGCAGGTAGCTGGAACCGATGTCCTGCCAGGAGTATTTGTCGACCGCGCCGCGTAGGAAACGGGCCCGGTCGGTGCCCTTCTCCCGGATGATCTCGGCGCGTGCCATCAAGATCTCGTCGGTGAGCAGCAGCGCGCCACCTTCACCGCAATGCACGTTCTTGGTGTCGTGGAAGCTCAGTGTGCCGAGTGTGCCGATGGTGCCGAGGGACTGCCCACGCCAGCGACCGCCGAGGCCGTGCGCGTTGTCCTCGATGATCGCGAAGCCGTGTGTGTCGGCGAGCGCGAGCAGCTCGGCCATGTCCGCGGCGACGCCGCCGTAGTGGATGACGACCACTGCCTTGGTGCGCGGCGTGAGCGCGGCGGCGACCGAAGCGGGATCGAGGTTGCCGGTCGAGAGATCGATATCGGCGAAAACGCAGGTCACTCCGCGCAAGGCCATCGACGTGGCGGTCGAGGTGAACGCGAAGCTCGGCACGATCACTTCGTCGTCGGGGCCCAATTCGAGCAGCAGGCCCGCCATTTCGAGCGCGGAGGTGCACGAGGTGGTCAGCAGCGCGTGGGGAGCCTCGGTGATGGCCTTGATCTTCGCAGTGGCCGACGCGGTGAACGCGCCGTCGCCGTGACTGTGATCAGAGTTCAGCACCGCCTCGAGGTTGGCCAATTCCTGGCGCGCCCGAAACGGTCGACTGAAGATGATGCGGTCACTGCTCAACCCGGTCGGTCTCTCTCTTTGCGGTGGTCGCTTCCCGCTGACCGGGACGCGGAGTCGGTGAATCGACGGTGAGGTACAACGGTTTACCCACGAGGACATGCAGCGCGACGCCGAGGTATTCGGCGATCAACCCGAGCGAGAACAAGGTCGCACCCGAGCACAGCAGCAGCACGACGATGATCGACGCCCACCCTTCGGGCGCACCGTCCCCGGTGAGATGCTGGCCGACGATCACCGCGGCGAACACGAGCCCACCGAGCGCGAGGGTCACGCCGAGCATGCTGACCAGCCGCAGGCCACGGGTGCCGCTGCACAACACCATCTTCCAGAACAGCGAGAACAGTCGACGGTAGTTGTACCCGGACTCGTCTCGGCCCTCGGCCCGCAGCTCGACCGGCACCTGCGCGACCGTGCCGACCACCCAGGTGAGCGCGACGTCGAGGTACACGCCGTTGGACGCGACCCCGGCGAGCTGGCGACCGATATCGCCGCGGATGAGTCGGTAGCTCTCGAATCGGCTGGAGTCGGGGAAGGCGAACAGTGTCGCCAAGACGATCTTCGCCCCGCGCGAGGTGATGTTGCGCAGGAAACCGTGCGGGCGGGTGTTCACCGGCTTCGAGTACACGAGGTCGGCCCGCTCGGTGAGCGCCGCGTCGAGGAACCGGCCGATGAAGGCGGGATCGTGCTGACCGTCTTCATCCATGGTGATGATCCAGTCACCGCTCGCCGCCGACATGCCCGCGATGGTCGCCGCGTCCTGGCCGAAGTTGCGGCTCAACCACACGGTACGAACCTCGTCGAAGATGTGTTCCAGTTCCTGGAGCACCACATCGGAGTGGTCGGGGCCGTGATCGTGGACGAGGACGACCTCGTCGACAACGAATGTGACGCCACCGGGTGTTTCGGTCGGTTGGTTCAGCTTGTGCAGTTCACCGACCAGGGCGCTGATGGTGTCCTCGCCGCGGTAGATCGGCACGACGACCGAAACCCGGTGCGGCCGAGGGCCGCCGGACGCGTCGGCATGACCGTTCGGCGTCGGAGGAGCGGAGCGGTAGGTCGGCGGGGTGGGAATCGGCATCAGCTGGATCGACTTTCGAAGACGGTGCGTGCCGGTACTCCCTGGCGTGACAGCAGAGTCCGAGCCGGTGAACTTTAACACGGTACAGCGTGGCGTTCTCGGTGCTGCGCCGAGGGAAACTCGCCCGACCCACTGCACCATGAAGGGCCGGTCGATGTAGGGTCTGGGACTCGTGACCGACAGTGCTGTACTCGATGCGCGTAGAGACCCCGATTCGCGACGCGATGTCGTGCGATGGGGGCTCGTCACGACGATCGGGGTGATCCTCGGGTACGTCGCCGTGCTGTTGGCCAACGCACGCCATTTCTTCACCGACGACACCGAGTCGCAGTACACCTCGCTGTGGGTGACGCTGGGTCGCGAGCTGCGCGCGGGCCGGTTCCCGACGATGGTTCCCGAACAGTGGATGTCGGGCAACAACACGATGGACGACGCGGGGCTGTTCAATCCGCCGCAGCTGCTGATCGACCTGATCGCGCCGTCGGTGGACAACATCGCGCTCTACGCGACCGTGGTGAAATTGATCTTCTCGATCATCGCGGGCCTCGGTGTGTACCGGATCTGCCTGGCCTATGGCGGTCGACCGGCATGGTCGGCGGTGGCGGGCGTCGCGTTCCCGCTCTCCGGCTTCTTCCTGTTCTTCGATACGGCGAGCTGGATGACCGCGCTCACCGGCACCGCGTGGATGGTGCACGCGTGGGCGTCGTCGGTGCGCTACGCGCGGGGGACCGGCGGTCCGATCCCGGTTTTCGTCTTCTTGTATCTGACGATTTCGGTGCAATACATCTTCCCGGCCGTCGAAGCGGCGTTGATGCTGTTCGCTGTCGCCGTCGGCGAGATCATCTACCAGCGCGCATGGCGGCCGGTGCTGCGGTTGGCGCTGGTGTCGCTGTGTGCCGGACTCGCCGGTCTGCTGACGTACCTGCCGAGCATGCTCTCGGCGAAGGTGACCTGGCGTGGTACCGCGCAGATCATCAACGACCAGTTCCTCACCGTGCCGTGGTCGGAGTCGCTGAACGCGAGCCTGCCGAGCACGCTGCCCGCGTTCACGTCGTGGTGGGGCTACATCCAGCCGATGCCGGTCACCTATATCGCGTGGTTCCTGGTGCCGGCGCTCGCCTTCATCGACTGGCGCAGGGCGAAGGACTGCTGGCGTGAACTCAGCGCCGTCGGGATCTTCGCGATCATGATGCTGATGTGGACGGCCGGGCCCGGCACAGTCGGGCCGCTGCGTTGGCCGGTGCGGGTGCTGCCGATGCTCGCGATCGGTCTGCTCGTGCTGGTCTGTGTGCTGCTCGGTCGCTACGGCACGACCAAGGACCTGAAGAATCGTGGTATCGCCGCCGGTGTGCTGATCCTGTTGCTGTGGGTTCGGTCGTTCTCGGCCGCGCCCGACGACTGGTACTGGCACCTGCTGTCGGCAGCCGCGATCGGTGCGCTCGGCGCCGGCCTGATCTGGCTGGACAAGACCCGTGGCGTCGCCGTCGCGTGCCTGCTCGCCATCACCGCGATGTTCCCGATCGTCTACTTGCAGGTGCGGGACGCGCAGCCGACGCCGATGTCGTGGAACCTGCCCGCCTCGCGGTCCGAGGCCGCGGCGAAGTTCCCGGATTTCACCGGCAACACCATCCAGCTCGGTGACCGTGGGCTGCTCCAGCCGAAAGACAAGAGCGTCGACGGAGCGTACGGGTCGCTCGTCTTCGGCAACTCGGCCAAAGGCCTCGGCCTGAACTACGTGAACGGCTACACCCCGACCGGGCACTTCTATTTCGGCGAACTGCTCTGCATGCGCTGGGACAGCAGCGTCTGCCCCGACGCCTATCGGCGGATGTTCGCGCCGGAGGCCACCACCGGGCGGCCGTTGGTGGATCTGATGAACCTGGACCGGGTCGTCGTGCAGAAGGCGTTGTTCCCCGACGTGGTCAACCAGGAACCGCCCGCCGGGTGGAAGTGGGTCGACTACCCGGGCCACGAGGCCTACATCGGTGTGCTCGAGCGGGTCGACGGGCCGATCTCGAGCGAGAACGGTCGGATCACCGATGCCGCCGGCGTCACCGCGACCTCGCTGTCGGAGAGCTACACGAACAGCCGGATGCAGGTCAGTTCGCCGACCGGCGGCCGGATCGTGCTCGGGCGCCTGGCGTGGCCCGGCTACCGGGCCACCCTGAACGGCGCCCCGATTCCGATGACGCAGATCGCGAAGTCGATCGTCGCGGTGGACATTCCGGCGGGCACCGACAAGGCTGAACTCGACGTCACCTGGCGTCCGCCGGGGTGGAAGATCGGCATCGCGGCGGCCCTCGCCGGGTTGGCCGGACTCGGTGTCGCGCAGTGGGTTCACGTGCGTGGACGTCGTCGCGGTGTCGAGACCGATACCCCCGAACCGAGTGCCGATCCCGCCGAACCCGTTGAACCCGAAATGGTGGACGTGCGCTCGTGACAGCCGACTCGCCAGAGGTAGCCGACGCGCCGACCGGCCTGCTGTTGCGTGTCGTGCGTCGCCAGGAACTCGCGTTCGCGCTGATCGGCGGCTTCAACACCGTCCTCGGCATCGTGCTCACCGTGGCGTGGATGGCCGTCCTCGGAGATTCCGTGCCGCCCGCGGTCGCGGTGGCGCTGGCCTACAGCATCGGCCTCGTCAGCGCGTTCGTGCTGCACCGGACGCTGGTGTTCCGGGTGCGCGGTCACGTGCTGCGCGACTTCCTCGGGTTCGTCGTCGTGAACTCGGGCGGACTCGTGCTGAATATGGCGCTGCTCTCGCTCGCGGTCTCGGTGTTCGGGTTGCCGCGAATGCCGTCGGCGGTCGTCGTGCTCGGCCTGGTCGCGGTCGGCAGCTACTTCGGACACCGCCACATCTCGTTCCGCCGTGGCACGGATTCTCCGGCGTCGGCGACGGCGGGGTAGGTTGTCGGTTATGGCGCACGAATCCACCATCGACGCAACCCTGCTCGGCCTGCTGGCCTGCCCCCAGGACAAGGGCCCGCTGCAGCTGGTGCGTACCGAAGCCGATGTGAGTGTGCTCTACAACCCCCGGCTGCGCCGGGCCTACCCGATCGACAACGGCATCCCGGTGCTGCTGGTCGACGAGGCCCGCGACGTCACCGCCGCCGAACACGAATTCTTCGTCGCCGAATCCTGACCGGCCTCACCACCTGCCGGTGTCGAGATCGCCCGTCAGATAGCGCTGGACAACCGGGCCCACAGCATCGACCACGAGATCGATCGGCATCGAGGCCAGCGGTTCCAGTGCGATGATCTTGCGGGCGGTCAATACCCCCACCATCTGGGCAGCGGCCAGCGAGACCCTGGCGCGTCCGTCGTCAGCGGGGGTAGCGATCCGCACGCGAACCCGTTCCAGCACCACTTGGAGCAGGAAAGACCGCGCGAGATTCTGATCGCCGCCCGCGAAAATGCTGCGCACCATGGCCACGATGCCGGGTCCGGCGGGGGAATCCCACACCGTGACGACCGCGCGCACGATGGTCTGCCCGAGCTCGTCGAGCGGTGCGGCGTCGACGGCGAGCAGCGTCGTGTCCGGGTCGACCGGGAAGTCCACCGCGGCGGCGAACAGTTGTTGCTTGTTGCCGAAATAGTGATGCACCAGCGCCGGGTCGACATCGGCGTCGGCCGCGATCGCGCGGATCGATGTCTTGTCGAACCCGGTGCCCGCGAACCGCACCCGCGCCGCGTCGAGAATCGCCAGCCGGGTGTCGGCATTACCCGGCCTGCGCCCCGTGCGACCGGATTTCGCTGTGCCGGAACCGGATTCGCCGTCACTCATGAGTGATCCTCTCGTCGTTGCCTGGCATCGCTAGGGGGTGCGTCGACGCAGAGTAGCCGCGGCGAGGCCGAGCGCCACCACCGCGAACCCGGCGACGACAGCGATATCGCGCCACATCGCGCCCGTCGGCTCGGCGTGCACCGACACCTGCTGCAGCGCGTCCACCGCGTAGCTCAACGGCATCACATTGCTGATCGCCTCGAGCCATTCGGGTAGCCGATCGCGCGGAACCAACAGCCCGCACAGGAAGATCTGCGGCGCGACGATCACCGGCATGAACTGCACGGCCTGGAACTCGGTGCGCGCGAAGGCGCTCGCCAGCAGTCCGAGCCCGACCCCGCAGATCGCGTCGACCATCGCGATCAGCATGACCCACCCGGGGCTGCCCGCGGCATCGAGCCCGAGCAGCCAGAACGCGACCACGCAGGCGACCGCGGCCTGTGCGCCCGCGGCCAAGGAGAACGCGCTGCCGTACCCGGCGAGCAGATCGAGCTTGCTCAGCGGAGTGGTGAGCAGCCGTTCGAGGGTGCCCGATGTGCGTTCGCGCTGCATCGCGATCGCGGTGATCAGGAACATCACGATGAACGGCAGGATCCCCAGCATGGTGATGCCCACCCGGTCGAACATCGTGAGCGGGGAGTGCGGCGCGCGGGGTGCGTCCTGATAGATGAAGTACAGCAGGGTCATGAGCAGGGCGGGAACGACCAGGATCATCGCCACGGTGCGGTGATCGTTGCGTAGTTGTCGCAGAATCCGGCCGGTGGTCGCGGTGTAGGGGCGCAGGGTGGTCATCGGTGCTCTCCCATCGTGATCAAGGTCAGGAAAGCGGCCTCGAGGTTCTGTTCGTCGGTACGCTCGCGCAGTTCGTCGGGGCTGAGCTGGGCGAGCAGTTCGCCCTCGCGCATCAGCAGCAGCTTGTCGCAGTGTTCGGCCTCGTCCATCACGTGACTCGACACCAGCAAAGTCGTTCCCGCCGCGGCCAATTCGCGGAACTGCTTCCACAGCTCCACGCGCAACACCGGATCCAGGCCCACCGTCGGTTCGTCGAGTACGAGCAGCTCGGGCTTGCCGACGAGCGCGCACGCCAGCGACGCCCTGGTCTTCTGCCCGCCCGAGAGCTGATCGCCGAGCTGATCGGCGTGATCGGCCAGACCGACTGCGCCGAGCGCGGATTCGGTGTCGTCGCGGCCGCGCCCGTAGAGCGCGGCGTAGTAGGCCACGTTGTCGCGGACGCTGATGTCGGCGTAGATGCTCGGCGCCTGGGTGACATAGCCGACCCGACGGCGTAACCCGGCGCTGCCGGCCGGCTCCCCGAGCACGGTGACAGTGCCCGACTCCACCAGCTGCGTTCCCACGATGCTGCGCAGCAGGGTGGTCTTCCCGCAGCCGGAAGGACCGAGCAAGCCGGTGATCGAGCCGCGCGGAATGTCCAGGGTCAGACCCCGCAGGACGGGGCGTTTTCCGCGCTGAACGGTCAGGCCCGCGACCTGGACGGCGATCGGTGGCGGTGCGGTGTGCGACATGGTCGCCTCAATTCATCGAGTGTTGAATTCACTACGCGATGAATTTAGCGCGATGGTGTCGGTGTGGCAAGGTCAGTGGGCGTGTCCCGTGGGTGTTTCGGCCTGCTGACCAGGTTCGACGACGGTGAACTGGCCCATCATTCCGACATCTTCGTGCCACAGGAGGTGGCAGTGATACATGTACGGCGTCGTCGGATCGGCCGGTCCGTCGAAGCGCAGAACCAGAGTCGCGGCCGTGTCGGGCGGCAGGAAAATCGTGTCTTTGGCGCCGGTCAGCTCGGGCGGGGGCGGTGCGCCGTCGTAGTCGAGCACCCGGAACTGCACATCGTGGACGTGAAAGTTGTGTGCCATGCCGTCGATGTTGTGCACCACCCAGGTCTCGGTGGTGCCCCGGGTGACGGTGGTGTCGATGCGGCTCATGTCCATGCGCTCACCGTTGATGCCGCCGAGGGTCAGGTCGAAGCGACGCTGCACGACCGAGTCCGCGCTGTCGGGAATCGACGGCGGCACAAGGGCATCCGGTAGTGCGGGGGAGGGTCGCAAGGTGGCGGCGGCGCGCAGTTCGAGGACATCGAAGGTGTCGTCGCCACCGGAGAAACGGTTCGACCAGAAGCCGAGGCCCGCGTCGAGCTTCTCGCTGCGCAACACGGTGCGTTCGCCGGGCAGCATCCGCACCACGATCTCCGCGCGTTCACCAGGGGAGAGGCGGATCCGATCCAGCGTGGCGGGCCGTTCGAGCAGACCGCCGTCGGAACCGATCATGGTGAACGGGCGGGCGTCGTCGAAGGCGAAGGTGTAGATCCGCGCGGTCGAGGCATTGAGCAGGCGCAGCCGCACCGATTCGTCGCCGACCTCCTGATAGGGAGCCAGGGTGCCGTTCACCATGGTGCGATCGCCGAGAAACCCGGTATCGCGGAAGATCGCGTGCGCGCCGTCGAGACGGCGCCCGCGCAGGCGCATGTCCTGCACGATCACCGGGATGTCGTCGACGCCGTAGGTGCTCGGCAGCGGCAGGTGCGCGCTAGGGAGGTCGTCGATCAGGAACATCCCCGCCAGGCCGCGCCGCACGTGGTCCTCGGTCGCACCGTGGGGGTGTGGGTGATACCAGAGAGTCGAAGCAGGTTGGTCGACAGTCCATTCCGGCGTCCATGACCCACCGGGATCGACCATCTGGTGTGGCCCGCCGTCCATGGCGGCGGGTAGGTGCATGCCGTGCCAGTGCACCGTCGATGCCTCGGGCAACTGGTTGCGCACCTGGACCCGCACGCGCTCGCCGCGGGCCGCGCGCAGTGTCGGGCCGAGATAGCTGCCGTTGAAACCCCAGGTCTCGGTGGCGCGCCCGGGCTCGAAGGTCGTTGTCCCGGACTGCATATCGAGAGAGAACGTCCGGGCGCCGTCGGCGTCGAGGGACGACTCGGCCAGCGGTGGAATGGCCAGTGGCCGAGTGAATTCCGTTGTCCCCACGGTGGAGACATCGGCGGAGGCCCATGTCCAGCTCACCGCGCCTGCGATCGCGGTGATCAGGGCGAGGGCGACAACGGCGACACCGAGCAGAATGCGTCGCGGGCGAGCACGAGAAGACATGCACCGACGGTAGGAATTCAGACCCTCCCCGCACATCGGGAAGCGCCCCCATCTTCACCCTGGAAGCACCCCGAGGCAGGGGGGTGATGCAGGTCACATTCAAGGCTGTCACGTTCGGCACGGCTCACTTGTCCTATGCACATCCCATCGACAAGGAGCACCGCAATGACCACCACGCACCGCATCGTCGTTCTCGGCGCCGGCTACACCGGCATGCTGGCCGCGATCCGCCTGGCGCGGCGCACCAGGAAGCTGGATGTGGCGATCACCTTGGTCAACCCGTCGGCCCGCTTCACCGAGCGGCTGCGGATGCACCAGATCGCCGCAGGTCAGGAACTCGCGCACCACGACATCCCGGAAATCATCGACGGTACCGGCATCGAATTCGTCCAGGGCTGGGTCACCGCGATCGACCCCGCCGCAAAGCGCGTCCAGGTCGACAGCATCGGCGAACTCGCCTACGACAAACTGGTCTACGCCCTCGGCAGCACCGCCGAGACGACCCTGGTGCCCGGCGTCGCCGAGCACGCCATGACCCTCGACGACCCGCGTCGCGCCCATGAATTCGCAGGCAAGCTGGCCACTCTCGCTACCGAGGGCGGTTCCGTCGCCGTCTGCGGTGGCGGTCTCACCGGTATCGAAGCCGCCTCCGAGATCGCCGAGAGCCACCCCGGCCTGCGCGTCACGCTGATCAGCTCGGGCGAGCCGGGCGCGATGATGGGCGACAAGGCCCGCGCGCATCTGAACAAGACGCTGGATCGGCTCGGTGTCGTCCGTGAGATCGGCGCGCGGGCCGCCGAAGTGCGGCCCGACGCGGTCGAGCTCGCGGACGGCACGGTGATCGACGCCGACCTCACCCTCTGGACCACCGGCGTGCGGGTCTCGCCGCTGGCCACCGAGGCGGGCATCGAGACCGACGCGCGTGGACTGATCGTCGTCGACCCCACACTGAAGTCGGTGTCGCACCCCGAGGTTCACGCGATCGGTGACGCCGCCGCCGTCCGTCAGGCGTGGGGTCGGGTACACGGCACCTGCCAGAGCGGACTGCCCACCGCCGCCTACACCGCCGACGTGATCGCCGCCGAACTGCGCGGCAAGAAGATCCGTCCGTTCCGTTTCGGCTACTTCCACCAGCCGGTCAGTCTGGGCCGCCGCGACGCGGTCATCCAGTTCACCAAGGCCGACGACAGTCCGCGCCGCTTCTACCTGACCGGCTGGGCCGCGCGCACCTACAAGGAGATGGTCAGCAGCAGTCCCGTGCCGACCTTCAAGGCCAGCAAGAGGATGACCATGACCGTGCAATTGTCCAAGGGCGGTAGCGCAACCCGCGCCGCCGCGTGAAGTAGGTTGACGCCGTGGCTGACCAGGATCCGTTCCTCGAACACCGTCGCCTGTTGTTCGCGACCGCCTATCGCATGCTCGGCACCGTCACCGATGCCGAGGACGTCCTGCAGGACACCTGGCTCGAGTGGAACGACACCGACCGCGCCGCGGTCACCCACCCCAGGGCCTACCTGGTCCGCACGGTCACCAATCTCTCGCTCAACCGGCTCACCTCCGCCCGCGCGACCCGCGAAAGCTACGTCGGCCCTTGGCTTCCCGAGCCGGTGCTGACCTCGCCCGATATCGCCGAGGACACCGAATTGGCCGATACCGTCTCCACCGCCATGCTCGTCGTGCTGGAAACCCTCACCCCCGTCGAACGCGCGGTGTTCCTGCTGCGCGAGGTGTTCGGCTACTCGCACGCCGAGATCGCCGAAGCCCTTGACCGTTCCGAAGCGAGTGTGCGCCAGATCGCGCATCGCGCGAAGCGTCACGTCCAGTCGCGCCGCCCACGATTCGATACCGACAAATCCGCTCGCGCCCGGGTCACCGACCGATTCATGGCCGCCTGCGCCGGTGGTGACCTCAATGCCCTGATGGACCTACTCGCCCCCGATGTCACGTGTTGGTCCGACGGCGGCGGCGTGGTCACCGCCGCGCGTCGCCCGCTGCACGGTCCCGACCATGTCGCCCGCTGGATCCTCGGTGTCCTCGCCAAACCGTCCTCCACCGGCTTCGAACTCACCGCGGCCGAGATCAACGGCGAGCTCGGCGCCCTGGCGTCCTTCGCCGGAAACCCCGGCGCAGCCTTCACTTTCGATCTCGTCGACGGACACATCCAGAACCTGCGGTTCCAGGTCAACCCCGGCAAACTCGCTGGTCTGTACCGCGGCACCGACCTCCTCGGCTGACAGGCTGACACCGGGCGGATTCGCTCCTCGCGCTGGGTTCGCGGGAACGGGCGGCTGGCCCTGGCGATCCGGCGGATCTGCCCGCTCAACGCGGATAGGCCACCATGGTCGTCGTCGGCGGATTCACCCACCTGCCGCCGCAGTACCTACTCTGGGCAGCGGCTTTCGCCCTATAGGTCCTGAGCCCCGGGGTGTATCGGCTCGTTCGGGGGCAACTCGCCGCGCTCGCCTACACAGTGGTGATCGTCGACGACCGGCGCATTCTGCGGGAGGGCAGGCACAGCGCCTACGCCTGACCCGGCAGCCTCGGGCGCGACGGTTCGGGCGAGAATGACGGTGTGTCCGCCCAGGAACTGGCCGTCGATCCGCCCGCCGCCGCGCACCGTTTGCTCGGCGCGATCCTGCGAGCGGGTCCGGTAGCGCTGCGGATCGTGGAGGTCGAGGCCTACGGCAGCGATCCCGGCGGTCCGTGGCCGGATCCGGCCGCCCACTCCTGGCCAGGACCGACAGCCCGCAACGCGGTGATGTTCGGTCCGGCCGGGCGGCTCTACGTCTATCGCTCGTACGGAATTCACCTGTGTGTGAACGTGACCGGTGGCTACGACGGTGCGGCCGGTGCGGTGCTCGTTCGAGCGGCGGAAGTGGTCGACGGCATCGATCTCGCGCGCGAGCGCAGGCCCGCTGCCCGCAAAGACGCCGATCTGGCCAGGGGACCGGGCAATGTCGGTAGCGCGCTCGGCGTCAGCATGTCCGACTACGGAACCGAACTGTTCGATCCCTTCTCCGCCCTGCACCTCGAACTGAAACTGCCTGTGCCACAAGAAGATATCTCTTCGGGTCCGCGCGTCGGGGTCAGCGTCGCGGCCGAGGTGCCATGGCGGTTCTGGCTTCCGGCCTCGCCCGCCGTCTCGGTCTATCGGCGCAGCCCACGCGCGCCCGAACCGAGGGCTTAGCACCCGTGGTGAAAATCCTTCGCCGACAGCGATGAGTTCGTGGGCGATGGTCCGTCTTATCTGGTGAACGCGCTACCGACCGAGCGCGACCGACCCGAAGGACACGAAATGACCACCGCAACCCCCTCCGCGAACTTCTCCGACGCCGCCTCCTACCGCCCCGGCAAGATCCGCAACCGCGTCCTGTGGACCCTGCAGGTAGTGCTCGGCCTGTTCTTCATCATCGCTTCGGGCGGTCCGAAGCTCGTCATTCCGAACACCTTGATGGAGAACGCCCCCGAGAACCTGACAATCCCCCTCGGGCTGCTGATCTTCATCGGAGTCGTCGAGGTAGCGGGCGGTATCGGCCTGATGGTGCCGCGACTCAGCGGTCTGGCCGCCGCGGGTCTGTCCGTACTCACCGTGCTCGCCGCCGCGACGCAGGCCTTCATCGCCGACAAGCCCGCGATGGGAATCTTCCCGCTGGTGCTGGCCGCGATCTTCGCCTGGATCGCCTACGAACGTCGCGCCACCATCACCGCGCTGGTGCGCTGATCCGCGACTCGACACGCTGACGATCGCCGGAGCCCACGGGGTTCCGGCGATTATCGGCGTGCCGAGGAGTTTCGGCCGACGAGGAGTTCGGTCGCGGAGCCAAGATCGCCCCACCGATCTCGTCGGCGAATCCAATTGGGCGAACCGGGCCGGAATGCGACGATCGAAGACCACGTCGAAAGACCGTACGAGCAGGAGCGCCCGTGTTCACTTTCCCCAGCAGCGACGGCACCGCCATCCATGTGCGGAGCTGGGTCCCCACGGATGCCGAGCCGCGCGGTGTCGTGCAGATCGCGCACGGCATGGGCGAGCACTCCGACCGTTACGGCCATCTCGCCGAACGACTCGCCGGCCTCGGATTCGCCGTCTACGCCGACGATCATCGCGGCCACGGTCTCAGCATGGGCCCGGTCCCCGGTGAGCTCGGCCCCGACGGCTGGAACCTGCTCGTCGCCGACGAGGTCGCGCTCACCGAGATCCTGCGCGAACGTCACCCCGGTCTGCCCGTCACCCTGATCGGCCACAGCCTCGGCTCGTTCGCCGTGCAGCAGTACCTGCTCGACCACTCCGACCTCGTCGACGAGGTCGTCCTGAGCGGCACGACCGCCGTCGACGGGCTGTTCGGCGAGATCGCGGCCGCAGGCGGTGACCTCATCGGCTTCTTCAACGCCGAATTCCAGCCCACCCGCACCGAGGCCGACTGGATCAGCCGCGACGAAGCCCAGGTCGACGCCTACAACGCCGACCCCTGGTGTGGTTTCGCTATCGACGACACCAACATGGGTCTGCTCGCGGCCAACGCCCAGACTCGGCTCTCGAACCCGAGCACCGTGCGCTCCGACCTGCCGATCTATGTGATGGTGGGCGACAAGGACCCGCTCAACAACAAGCTGCGGCTGTCCGATCTGCTCGTGCAGCGGTACCGCGACGCGGGCCTGGACGACCTCACCTACCAGGTCTACCCGGATGCCCGCCACGAAGTCCTCAACGAAACCAACCGCGACGAGGTCGAAGCGGATCTGCTCGCCTGGATCACCCGCGCACGCGACTGACGAACCGCATGCGGAAAGATAGGTCAGCGTGACCGGCGACATCTTCGACGAACTGACCTGGCGCGGCCTGATCGCGCAGTCCACCGACCTGGACGAGCTGCGCGCTGCCGCAGCCGCCGCACCCCTGACGCTCTATGCCGGCTTCGACCCGACCGCCGCCAGCCTGCACGCCGGCCACCTCGTCCCGCTGCTCGCGCTCAAGCGCTTCCAGCTGGCCGGACATCGGCCGATCGTGCTCGCCGGCGGCGCGACCGGCATGATCGGTGACCCGCGTGACGTGGGCGAACGCACCATGAACTCGACCGACACCGTGGCCGAGTGGGCACAGCGGATCAGGGGCCAGCTCGAGCGTTTCGTCGACCTCGACGAATCGCCGACCGGGGCGGTCATCGTCAACAACATGGACTGGACGGGCCCGCTGTCGACCGTCGACTTCCTGCGCGACATCGGCAAGCACTTCTCGGTGAACGTCATGCTCGCCCGCGACACCGTCAAGCGGCGCCTCGAAGGCGACGGCATCTCCTACACCGAGTTCAGCTACATGCTGCTGCAGGCCAACGACTACCTGCAGTTGCGGCGCGAGCACGGCTGCACGTTGCAGGTCGGTGGCTCCGATCAGTGGGGCAACATCATCGCCGGCGTCGAGCTGAACCGGCGAGTCGACGGCGCGCATGTGCACGCGCTTACCGTGCCGCTGGTGACCTCGGCCGACGGCAAGAAGTTCGGCAAGTCCACCGGTGGCGGCAGCCTGTGGCTCGACCCGGAACTGACCAGCCCCTACGCCTGGTACCAGTACTTCGTGAACACCGCTGACGCCGACGTCGTGCGCTACCTGCGCTGGTTCACCTTCCTGAGCCGCGAAGAACTCGACGAACTCGAGCAGGCGACGGCGGAACGTCCGTTCGCCCGCGAGGCACAGAAGCGCCTGGCGGCGGAGATGACCACGTTGGTGCACGGCGCGGACGAGACCCGCGCGGTGGAACTGGCCAGCGGGGCGCTGTTCGGTCGCGGTGAGCTGGGTGAACTTCCGCTGTCCACGCTCGGTGCGGCACTGCGCGAAACCGCGGTGGACGGCAAGGTGGCCGAGGTCGTGCCCGGTGAACCGAACACGATCGTCGATCTGCTCGTCGCGTCCGGGCTGTGCGAGAGCAAGGGAGCGGCCCGCCGGGTGGTCAACGAAGGCGGCGCGTCGGTGAACAACCAGCGGGTGAGCGACGTCGAATGGACTCCGTCCGATGCCGACTACCTGCACGGTGAGTGGCTGGTGCTGCGGCGCGGAAAGAAGAACATGGCGGGCGTGCATCGGATAGCCTGACGTCGTTGCGGAGGCCTGAGTCACATGCGTGTGATTCAGGCCGGCGCAGCGGCTGAGCGCACTGCCGTGACCTGCGGAGATCCGGTGTTGTCCAGGCGATTTGACGCGGCGTTATCCGGCGCGTAACTTATTGGAAGTCAGAGCGACACGGACACCAACCCGGAGCCGAGACGCTAGCCCGAGAGGCTGGCGGGCCAAGGGAAACGCGGTAGTACGGGGAAAGCGCCTGACGGAGCTGAAGATCTTGTGACCAGGCTTACGATTGACATCGTCTGGACGTGAGGTTAGGCTGGAACAGTTGCCCTTCGGAAGATCCGGAAAGATCCGGTCATTCCGTTTGTGCGTGTGTTCTTTGAGAACTCAATAGTGTGTCGATGAATGTCAGTGCCAATAATTATTATTGGTTCCAATCTTTCATGTACCCCCCGGTCGTGGGAGGTTGGACATTGAACAACAGCGAATTTTTTTGCTGGTGTTCGCATTTGCTAGGTTTTCGGACTCTAGTTAGATAATTTTGATTCGCTCTCCCTTTGGGAGGGTTGTTTCGAGAGTCTTCAACGGAGAGTTTGATTCTGGCTCAGGACGAACGCTAGCGGCGTGCTTAACACATGCAAGTCGAGCGGTAAGGCCCTTCGGGGTACACGAGCGGCGAACGGGTGAGTAACACGTGGGTGATCTACCTTGCACTTCGGGATAAGCCTGGGAAACTGGGTCTAATACCGGATATGACCTCTGAATGCATGTTCGGTGGTGGAAAGATTTATCGGTGCGAGATGGGCCCGCGGCCTATCAGCTTGTTGGTGAGGTAACGGCTCACCAAGGCGACGACGGGTAGCCGACCTGAGAGGGTGACCGGCCACACTGGGACTGAGACACGGCCCAGACTCCTACGGGAGGCAGCAGTGGGGAATATTGCACAATGGGCGCAAGCCTGATGCAGCGACGCCGCGTGCGGGATGACGGCCTTCGGGTTGTAAACCGCTTTTGACAGGGACGAAGCGCAAGTGACTGTACCTGTAGAATAAGGACCGGCCAACTACGTGCCAGCAGCCGCGGTAATACGTAGGGTCCGAGCGTTGTCCGGAATTACTGGGCGTAAAGAGCTTGTAGGCGGTTCGTCGCGTCGTTTGTGAAAACTTGGGGCTCAACCTTAAGCTTGCAGGCGATACGGGCGGACTAGAGTACTTCAGGGGAGACTGGAATTCCTGGTGTAGCGGTGAAATGCGCAGATATCAGGAGGAACACCGGTGGCGAAGGCGGGTCTCTGGGAAGTAACTGACGCTGAGAAGCGAAAGCATGGGTAGCAAACAGGATTAGATACCCTGGTAGTCCATGCCGTAAACGGTGGGTACTAGGTGTGGGGCTCCTTCCACGGACTCCGTGCCGTAGCTAACGCATTAAGTACCCCGCCTGGGGAGTACGGCCGCAAGGCTAAAACTCAAAGAAATTGACGGGGGCCCGCACAAGCGGCGGAGCATGTGGATTAATTCGATGCAACGCGAAGAACCTTACCTGGGTTTGACATACACCGGAAACCTGCAGAGATGTAGGCCCCCTTGTGGTCGGTGTACAGGTGGTGCATGGCTGTCGTCAGCTCGTGTCGTGAGATGTTGGGTTAAGTCCCGCAACGAGCGCAACCCTTATCTTATGTTGCCAGCGCGTAATGGCGGGGACTCGTGAGAGACTGCCGGGGTCAACTCGGAGGAAGGTGGGGACGACGTCAAGTCATCATGCCCCTTATGTCCAGGGCTTCACACATGCTACAATGGCCGGTACAGAGGGCTGCGATACCGCGAGGTGGAGCGAATCCCTTAAAGCCGGTCTCAGTTCGGATCGGGGTCTGCAACTCGACCCCGTGAAGTTGGAGTCGCTAGTAATCGCAGATCAGCAACGCTGCGGTGAATACGTTCCCGGGCCTTGTACACACCGCCCGTCACGTCATGAAAGTCGGTAACACCCGAAGCCGGTGGCCTAACCCTTGTGGAGGGAGCCGTCGAAGGTGGGATCGGCGATTGGGACGAAGTCGTAACAAGGTAGCCGTACCGGAAGGTGCGGCTGGATCACCTCCTTTCTAAGGAGCAATTCTCCAGTGAGTGTCTCGAAGAGTCGAGATCGCTGCTGGCAGAGACAGTTTCGGACCCATTCGTGGTCCGGCTGGAGCTCATGGGTGGAACGCTGACAACTTTCATCGCATACGGATGGTCCTCAGTGATCATCCGCGATGGGTATACCGACACACTATTGGGTCCTGAAAGAACACGCGAAGTGTTTTTTCATGGCAAAACAAACGATCCGAGAGAGTTTTCCTCGAAACCGCCGGCCCGCGAGGGTTGGGTAGGTCTGGGTACGGAACTTTCTGGGGTGTGTTGTTTGAGAACTGCACAGTGGACGCGAGCATCTTTGTTAGTAAGTGTTTAAGAGCGTACGGTGGATGCCTTGGCACCAGGAGCCGATGAAGGACGTAGGAGGCTGCGATAAGCCTCGGGGAGCTGTCAACCGAGCTGAGATCCGAGGATTTCCGAATGGGGAAACCCAGCACGAGTGATGTCGTGTTACCCGCATCTGAATATATAGGGTGTGTGGAGGGAACGTGGGGAAGTGAAACATCTCAGTACCCACAGGAAGAGAAAACAACAGTGATTCCGTGAGTAGTGGCGAGCGAAAGCGGATGAGGCTAAACCAGTTAGATGTGATAGACGGCAGTCGTTGTCTAGCTGGGGTAGTGGGAACATTCTTCTCTGATCTGCCGATCAGGGCAACAGTAAGAAACCAAGTGGTTAGTTGAAGTGGTCTGGAACGGCCTGCCATAGACGGTGATAGTCCGGTAAACGAAAACTTCTTGGCTGTTGTGGATGTCTCCCGAGTAGCAGCGGGCCCGTGAAATCTGCTGTGAATCTGCCGGGACCACCCGGTAAGCCTGAATACTCCCTGGTGACCGATAGCGGACTAGTACCGTGAGGGAAAGGTGAAAAGTACCCCGGGAGGGGAGTGAAATAGTACCTGAAACCGTGCGCTTACAATCCGTCAAAGCCTTCCATCTTCGGATGTGTGGGGTGATGGCGTGCCTTTTGAAGAATGAGCCTGCGAGTCATCGGTGTGTGGCGAGGTTAACCCGTCGAGGGGTAGCCGTAGCGAAAGCGAGTCTGAATAGGGCGAAATTTTAGTCGCACATTATGGACCCGAAGCGGAGTGATCTACCCATGGCCAGGGTGAAGCGACGGTAAGACGTCGTGGAGGCCCGAACCCACTTAGGTTGAAAACTGAGGGGATGAGCTGTGGGTAGGGGTGAAAGGCCAATCAAACTCCGTGATAGCTGGTTCTCCCCGAAATGCATTTAGGTGCAGCGTCACGTGTTTCACATCGGAGGTAGAGCTACTGGATGGCCTAGGGGGCCTACAAGCTTACCGAAGTCAGCCAAACTCCGAATGCCGGTGTGTGAGAGCGTGGCAGTGAGACTGCGGGGGATAAGCTTCGTAGTCGAGAGGGAAACAGCCCAGATCGCCGGCTAAGGCCCCTAAGCGTGTACTAAGTGGAAAAGGATGTGGGGTCGCTTAGACAACCAGGAGGTTGGCTTAGAAGCAGCCACCCTTGAAAGAGTGCGTAATAGCTCACTGGTCAAGTGATCCTGCGCCGACAATGTAGCGGGGCTCAAGTACACCGCCGAAGCCGCGGCATTCACACAATAGCCCGTCTGTTTCTTCGGATTCAGGCCAGGTGTGTGGATGGGTAGGGGAGCGTCCTGTGGCCGTGGAAGCAGCAGTGTGAACTAGCTGTGGAGGCCACGGGAGTGAGAATGCAGGCATGAGTAGCGAAAGACGAGTGAGAAACTCGTCCGCCGAATGACCAAGGGTTCCTGGGCCAGGTTAATCCGCCCAGGGTGAGTCGGGACCTAAGGCGAGGCCGACAGGCGTAGTCGATGGACAACGGGTTGATATTCCCGTACCCGTGTATCCGCGCCCAATGCTGAATCAGTTGTGCTAAGTATCCAAATGTTTCTCTATCGAGCCTTCGGGTGAGAAGAGGGACGGCTGCATACGACCCTGGCTGTAGTAGGTAAGCGATGGGGTGACGCAGGAAGGTAGCTGGGCCAGGTGATGGAAGTCCTGGTGTAAGCCTGTAGGGCGAGACATAGGCAAATCCGTGTCTCATATAGCCTGAGAGGTGATGCGTACCCGTTGAGGGGAATTCAGTGATCCTATGCTGCCGAGAAAAGCCTCTAGCGAGCTGGTACACGGCCCGTACCCCAAACCGACACAGGTGGTCAGGTAGAGAATACTAAGGCGATCGAGAGAACTGTGGTTAAGGAACTCGGCAAAATGCCCCCGTAACTTCGGGAGAAGGGGGACCACGCCCGGTGATAACCCTTGCGGTTGGAGCTGGGTGGGGTCGCAGAGACCAGAGAGAAGCGACTGTTTACTAAAAACACAGGTCCGTGCGAAGTCGTAAGACGATGTATACGGACTGACGCCTGCCCGGTGCCGGAAGGTTAAGAGGACCGGTTAGCGGATTTATCCGCGAAGCTGAGAATTTAAGCCCCGGTAAACGGCGGTGGTAACTATAACCATCCTAAGGTAGCGAAATTCCTTGTCGGGTAAGTTCCGACCTGCACGAATGGCGTAACGACTTCTCTGCTGTCTCAACCACAGACTCGGCGAAATTGCATTACGAGTAAAGATGCTCGTTACGCGCGGCAGGACGAAAAGACCCCGGGACCTTCACTATAGCTTGGTATTGGTGTTCGGTACGGTTTGTGTAGGATAGGTGGGAGACTGTGAAGCGGGCACGCTAGTGTTTGTGGAGTCGTCGTTGAAATACCACTCTGATCGTATTGGACTTCTAACCTCGGACCATGATCTGGTTCAGGGACAGTGCCTGGTGGGTAGTTTAACTGGGGCGGTTGCCTCCCAAAATGTAACGGAGGCGCCCAAAGGTTCCCTCAGCCTGGTTGGCAATCAGGTGTTGAGTGCAAGTGCACAAGGGAGCTTGACTGTGAGACTGACAGGTCGAGCAGGGACGAAAGTCGGGACTAGTGATCCGGCACCGGCAAGTGGAAGCGGTGTCGCTCAACGGATAAAAGGTACCCCGGGGATAACAGGCTGATCTTCCCCAAGAGTCCATATCGACGGGATGGTTTGGCACCTCGATGTCGGCTCGTCGCATCCTGGGGCTGGAGTAGGTCCCAAGGGTTGGGCTGTTCGCCCATTAAAGCGGCACGCGAGCTGGGTTTAGAACGTCGTGAGACAGTTCGGTCTCTATCCGCCGCGCGCGTAAGAAACTTGAGGAAGGCTGTCCCTAGTACGAGAGGACCGGGACGGACGAACCTCTGGTGTGCCAGTTGTTCCGCCAGGAGCACTGCTGGTTGGCTACGTTCGGAAGGGATAACCGCTGAAAGCATCTAAGCGGGAAGCCTGTTCCAAGATGAGGTTTCTCTCCCACTTGATGGGTTAAGGCCCCCTACAGACCATGGGGTTGATAGGCCAGAATTGGAAGCCAGGTAACTGGTGTAGGTGACTGGTACTAATAGGCCGAGGGCTTACTACAAAGGTGTTACGCGTCCACTGTGCGGTTTCTGAAACAGCACACAGATCATGGAGACAACGACCAGTTGTTCATGCTTTCCCGTGAGGGAGGGTTTGGATTTTCTGGTGGTGGCTCTCTGTGTGACAGTTTCATAGAGTTACGGTAGTTATAGCGGTGGGGAAACGCCCGGTCCCATTCCGAACCCGGAAGCTAAGGCCACCTGCGCCGATGGTACTGCACTCGACAGGGTGTGGGAGAGTAGGACACTGCCGGAACATCCTTCGCGATAGGGGACCCTTATTTGGGTCCCCTATCGGCGTTTGTGGGCTCGATGCGAGTTCGGTACGCCAGGCGGACGATGCCCCGTCCTTCGTCCGTGGTTGAATTCTTAGTGGCGGGGCCATGACAACACTCCCCGGAGGCCGGGGAACCTAGAGAGGGATCGCCGTGTCGGAACACAACGACGGACGGAAGCCTTTCCGCCGGGACGGAGACGCCCCCGGTTTCGGCCGGCGAGGCGAACCGACCGATCGCCCCCGCGGCGGACACGGTGAAACTCGCGGCTCGGGCCGTGGCGAAGGCGGCGGATTCCGCCGTGACGACGCCGGCAGCCGGGGAAGCAGCGCCGGGCGTGGTGGTTCCGATCGTGGCAGCTCCGATCGGGGTGGATTCCGTCGCAATGACGACAATCGCGGCTCCGGTCGCAATGACGACAATCGCGGCTCCGGTCGTCCCGAGGGCCAGCGCGGCGGATACAACCGCGATGATCGCGGTGGCAGCAGCGACCGTGGCGGCTTCAAGCGCAGTGACAGTGGCGACCGTGGCGGCTATCCGCGCCGCGATGACGCCGGTCGGAGCGGCTCCGCTGATCGCGGCGGTGACCGTGGTGGATACCGCGGCAACAACGACGACCGTCCCCGTGGTGGTTCCGATCGTGGTGCCAGTTCGGATCGCGGTGGTTACCAGCGACGCGACGACGGCAACAAGGGCGGCTACCCCAAGCGCGACGACGCCGGTCGTAGCGGCGGTTACCAGCGGCGCGACGACAACGATCGTGGCGGATACAACCGTGACGATCGCGGTGGCAGCAGTGACCGTGGTGGTTTCAAGCGCAGTGACAGTGGCGACCGTGGGGGCTATCCGCGTCGCGATGACGCCGGTCGTGGCGGCTCGAGCGATCGTGGTGGATTCAAGCGGAATGAAGGCGGCAGCGACCGTCCGTCCGGTGGATACGATCGCGGCGGTGACCGTGGTGGATACCGCGGCAACAACGACGACCGCCCCCGTGGCGGCTCGGATCGCGGCGGCTCCTCCGATCGCGGTGGCTACCAGCGCCGGGACGACAGCAACAAGGGCGGCTACCCCAAGCGCGACGACGCCGGTCGTGGCGGCTACCCCAAGCGCGATGACACAGGTCGTGGGGGCTACTCCAAGCGAGACGACAACGATCGCGGTGGATTCAAGCGCAGTGACAGTGGCGACCGCGGCGGCTACCAGCGCCGCGATGACGCCGGTCGTGGCGGCTCGAGCGATCGTGGCGGATTCAAGCGGAATGAAGGCGGCAGCGACCGTCCCTCCGGTGCATACGATCGCGGCGGTGACCGTGGTGGATACCGCGGCAACAACGACGACCGCCCCCGTGGCGGCTCCGGCGGAGGGTTCCGTCGCGGCGAAGGCGACGACCGTTCGCGCGGCAGCTCCGATCGTGGAAGCGACCGTGGCGGCAGCTCGGATCGCGGTGGCTTCCGTCGCAATGACAGTGATGATCGCTCGCGCGGTGGTTCGGATCGTGGCGGTTACCAGAAGCGCGACGACAAGGGTGGTTACCCGCGTCGCGACGACGGCAACAAGGGCGGCTACCCCAAGCGTGATGACAACGATCGGGGTCCCCGACGGGACGACGATCGTGGTCGCGGCGGCTTCAAGCGCGATGCTCGCGCCGGTGGCGGTCAGGGACGGTTCGTCGGCGAGGACGGCAAGCCGCTCAACGGCACCTACCGCGAGAAGCGCACAGAGCGCGAAAGCGATGTACTCGGCGTCGTCTCGGCCGCGTCCGACATCGACGAGTCGACCATCGACGACAGCGCGGCCTCGATCAGCGAGTCGGACAACATCTCCGCGGCAGCGACCGACAAGTCGGCTGCGTCCACTGAGCAGTCCGAGAACGCCTCATCCGAGCGTTCCGAGTCGAATGAGGCTCGGGTAGCCGACGTCGACAAGGCCACCGCAAGCACATCGGCTGACGCCGACGCGGATGCGGGCGATCGCCTTCGCGAAGTGTCGGATAGTGACGACCGGGCAGGCTCCGGGGATCGAGACGACAACGAATCGCGGAGCGCTGTGACCCTTGATGGTCAGTCGCAAACTCCGGCCGTCAGCGATCGCGCTTCGGACCACGGCGATGATCCCCGGAACGCTGCAGATCACGGCGAGACCTTGCGTGCCGGTAGCGATTCGGATCGCGATGACAGCCCGCGTGGTACCGGTCGAGACGATCGTTCCGGCGGTGCCGATCGCGGCGATCGGGCTCGCGGTGACTCCGATCGCGGCGAGCGGCGTGGATTCGCCGATCGCGGCACCCGGACAGATCGTGACGACCGTTCGCGGAGTGGTTCGGAGTCCGGTGGCGAGGACCGTCGTCGTGGCGGCGAAGGTGCTCGCACGGCGGGCGGACGGCCGGACGATCGCCGTGCGGCTCGTCCGGAGGAGCCCGATCTGCCCGAGGACGTGCAGGCCTCCGATCTGGATCCGGCCGTGCGCCGCGATCTGCTGAGCCTGGACAAGAACAACGCCGATTCGGTGGCCCGGCACATGGTGATGGCCGTCGAGTTGCTCGAAGACGACCCGCGCCTGGCGCTGGCACACGCACGGGCCGCGCGGCAGCGTGCGGGCCGTATCGCGGTGGTGCGTGAGACCGCCGGTGTGGTGGCCTACCACGCCGAGGAGTGGGCCGAGGCGCTGTCGGAGCTGCGGACCGCGCGACGGATGTCGGGTGGTGCCGGGCTGCTCGCGGTGATGGCGGACTGCGAACGTGGTCTCGGCAGGCCGGAACGGGCCATCGAGCTCGGCCGCAGCGAGGAAGCGCAGACGCTCACCGGTGACGAAGCCGCCGAGCTGCGCATGGTGGTGGCCGGCGCCCGGATGGATCTGGGTCAGTTCGACCAGGCCGTGGTGACGCTGCAGGCTTCGGACCTGGATCCCTCGCGCACCGGTTCCGCCGCGGCGCGCCTGTTCTACGCCTACGCCGATGCGCTGGTGGCGGCAGGCCGGACCGACGACGGACTGCAGTGGTTCCTCAACGCCGCGGCCGCCGACCTCGACGACGAAACCGACGCCGAGGAGCGGGCAACCGAACTCACCGGCGACGCGCAGTAGATCTGCACCAGGCCGCGGGCCGAGAACTCTTCACGGGTTCCCGGACTGCGGCCTTTTGCATGTCAGAAGGGTGCCGAACCAGGGCGGCCGGGTCAGGAGCAGGCGACGGTCTCGCCCGCGACTCGCTGGTCGCCGAAGTGGGAAGCGGCACACCGTGCACGAATACTCGGCACATGCTCGATCATGAAGGGTGCGAATGCTATTCGACAGCGCAGCAGAACCGAAGCTGTCGGTGCCTTCGCCTAGGGTCGCGGATGTGCTCGGCCCGGCAGTGACAACGGAGTGAGGGTGGATGAACCGGCTGCGCGATCAATACGACGCTTTGCTGCTCGACCTGGACGGAACGCTGTACCGCGGACCCGAGGTCATCGAGGGTGCTCCCAAAGCGCTGGTACCGGACGGTGATTCGGCCCAACGGTTGGTCTACGTCACCAACAACGCCGCGCGCGGTCCCGGTGCCGTGGCACACCACCTGGACGAGCTCGGCTACCCGGCCACCGCGGACGACGTGGTGACCAGTGCGCAAGCCGCCGCGCGCATGCTGGCCGAACGTCTGAGCCCCGGTGACAGGGTGCTCGTGGTCGGCACCGACGATCTGGTCGCCGAGGTGAAAGCCGTCGGGCTCGAGCCCATCCGCCGGTTCGGCGACACCCCGCCCTCGGCTGTCGTGCAAGGTCATTCGCCGACCACCGCGTGGCCCGACCTCGCCGAAGCCGCCTACGCCCTGCGCGCCGGCGCGCTGTGGATCGCCGCCAATGCCGACCGCACCCTGCCCAACGAGCGAGGACTCGCGCCGGGCAACGGCTCGATGGTCGCCGCGCTGGCCACCGCCTCCGATCGCGAGCCGTCGGTCGCGGGCAAGCCCTACGCACCACTGATGGAAGACGCGATCGAGCGAGCGGGCACCCGCCGGGCACTGGTTGTCGGCGACCGTCTCGACACCGATATCGAGGGCGCCAACGGACTCGGCCTCGACTCGCTGCTGGTGCTGACCGGAGTCAGCACCCTCGACGAGGTGATCGACGCACCCGCGGCCCGGATCCCCACCTATATCGCCGCCACCCTCGACGCCCTCAACGACACCGCCCTGGCCGAGCCCGCCGCGCCCGCGGACATCGCGGAACTGTTGCGACAGCATCCCGGCCGGGCGGTACGGGTGCGCGCAGCCGATTCGGAAATCCGATAGCGTTGACGCCACGATGAGTACTGCGAGTTCACCGCCGAACGGCGCGTCACAGCCACCCCGGCCCGGGATTCCCGTGCCGGGCGCTCACCTGCCCGGTGCCCCGGCACATCAGGAACCGGCCGATCCGAGCAGGATCAAGGCCGATGTCGATGCACTGCTCGCCGAACTCGGTCCGCGTCCCGCCGTGAGCCCGGCGGAGAACACCGAGACCGGCGCCGACATCACCCGCCGTGCGCGCATCCTCGAGCAGGCGCACGACGTACTGGTGGACGCGCTGGCGACAGTGGACAAGATCTGAGGTGGCCAGGCGAGCGCGCGTGGACGCCGAACTGGTTCGCCGCGGATTGGCGCGATCGCGAGAACACGCGGTCGAACTGATCGGTGCGGGCCGCGTCCTGATTGCTGGAACCGTCGCCGTGAAACCCGCGACGGCGGTGGAGACGGGAACCCCGCTGATCGTGCGGGAGGAACCCGACGAGGTGTCGTGGGCCTCGCGTGGTGCGCACAAACTGCTCGGCGCACTCGAGGCATTCGAACCCGAGGGGCTCAGCATCGCGGATAAGCGGTGTCTGGACGCTGGTGCGTCGACCGGCGGTTTCACCGACGTGCTGCTCAACAAGGGTGCACGCGAAGTGGTCGCCGTCGACGTCGGCTACGGCCAACTGATCTGGCGACTGCAGAACGACGATCGGGTCCGGGTGTTCGACCGCACCAACGTGCGCAACATCACCCCCGAATCCATCGGTGGCACAGTCGAAATCGTCGTCGGCGACCTGTCCTTCATTTCGCTCGGGCTCGTCCTTCCCGCACTGGCGGCCTGCGCGGCCGACGGCGCCGATCTGCTGCCGATGGTGAAACCGCAGTTCGAGGTCGGCAAGGACCGGGTCGGCTCGGGTGGGGTGGTGCGCGACCCGGCGTTGCGTACCGAGGTGGTGTGCGAGGTGGCGAACGCCGCGGCCGCGCTCGGACTGCGCACCCTCGGTGTGGTCGCCAGTCCGCTGCCGGGCCCGTCGGGCAATGTCGAGTACTTCCTGTGGCTGCGCAAGGTCGGCCCGTTCGACTACGACGCCGAACAGGTGCGGGCGCTGGTCGCACACGCTGTCGAGGAGGGTCCGCAGTGAGTACGCGTCCCGGCGGCAGGGAGATCCTGCTCGTCGCCCATCCCGGCCGCGCGGAGATCATCGAGACCGCGCACCGGGTGGCGAAGATCTTCGCCGAAGCGGGCATCTGCCTGCGGGTGCTGGCCGACGAGGCCGACAGCACCCGGTTCGAAGACGAAGCCGGATACCCGGTGCGGGTGGTGCCGCACAGCCCGTCCGCGGCACAGGGCTGTGAGATGGTGCTCGCTCTCGGCGGCGACGGCACCTTCCTGCGCGCGGCCGAACTCGGCAGGCCCACCGGTGTGCCAGTGCTCGGAATCAACCTGGGCCGCATCGGATTTCTCACCGAAGCCGAGGCCGAGAATCTCGACGAGGCGCTCTCGCAGGTGGTCGATCGCGACTACCAGGTGGAAAACCGGATGACCATCGATGTCACCGTGCGCGTCGACGACACGATCGTCGAACACGGCTGGGCGCTCAACGAGGCCAGCCTCGAGAACGCGCAGCGCATGGGTGTGCTGGAAGTGGTGCTCGAAGTGGACGGGCGGCCGGTCTCGGCGTTCGGCTGCGACGGCATTCTCATCTCCACGCCCACCGGGTCGACCGCCTACGCGTTCTCGGCGGGTGGGCCGGTGGTCTGGCCCGAAGTCGAGGCGATGCTGGTGATCCCGAGCAATGCGCACGCGTTGTTCGCGCGGCCGCTGGTGACCAGTCCGGATTCGCGGATCGCGGTGGAGACCGTGGCGACCGGGCACGATGCGATCGTGTTCCTCGACGGCAGGCGAACCCTCGCGCTGCCGCGAGGCGGCCGTGCCGAAGTGGTGCGCGGCGAACATCCGGTGCGGTGGGTGCGGCTCGATTCGGCGCCGTTCGCCGACCGGATGGTGCGCAAGTTCCAGCTGCCGGTCACCGGCTGGCGGGGCAGACAGCGAACGGAAGAGCACTGATGCTGACAGAGATCAGGATTGACGGACTCGGTGTCATCTCGACGGCCACCGCGCAGTTTCATGCCGGTCTGACCGTGCTCACCGGCGAGACCGGTGCGGGCAAGACCATGGTCGTCACCAGCCTGCACCTGCTCAGCGGTGCGCGCGCCGACGCGGGACGGGTACGCCAGGGCGCGACGAAAGCCGTGGTGGAGGGCCGTTTCGTCGTCGATGACGTGAACGAGGCGGCCCGTGCGGCGGTCGGAGACGTGCTGGAATCGGCGGGCGCCGAGGCCGACGAGGACGGCAGCGTGATCGCGGTCCGCACCGTCAACAGCGACGGACGTTCGCGCGCACACCTAGGTGGGCGCGGAGTGCCCGCCGCGGTGCTCGGCGAGTTCACCTCGCGACTGCTGACCGTGCACGGTCAGAACGACCAGTTGCGGTTGCAGCGGCCCGAACAGCAACTGTCGGCACTCGACCAGTTCGCCGGCGACGGGGTCGCCGGGCTACTGCGCAAGTACCAGGTGCATCGCCGGTCCTGGTTGGACGCGCGCACCGAACTGCTCGAACGCACCGCGCGTAGTAGGGAATTGGCGCTCGAGGCCGACCGGCTCAAGTACTCGCTCACCGAAATCGACGGCATCGCGCCCGAACCCGGTGAGGACACCCGCCTGGTCGCCGAGATCCGCAGGCTCAGCGACCTCGATTCGTTGCGCGAGGCGGCCGTCGCCGCGCACGAGTCGATGTCGGGCCCCAGCGACGCACCGGCCGACGGCGGCGGCGTGCTCGATCTGCTCGGCGGTGCCCGCGCCCGCCTGGATTCCGCCGACGACCCGGCGCTGGCCGCGCTGGCTCCCCGGCTGGGCGAGGCGATCGCGGTGGTCGTCGACGTGACGACCGAACTGAGCAGCTACCTGTCGGAATTGCCGTCCGATCCCAGCGCGCTGGACACGATGCTCAATCGACAGGCCGAACTCAAATCCCTGACCCGCAAATACGCACCCGATATCGACGGCGTGATCGCCTGGGCCGACGAGTCGCGCGCGCGTCTGGACTCGCTCGATGTGTCCGAGGACGCGCTGGCCAAGCTGGCCGGTGAGGTCGAGACCGCCGCGGGCAAGGTACGGGAGGCGGCACGCAAACTCAGTGCCGCGCGCGCCAAATCGGCGGGCAAGCTGGCGAGCGCGGTGAGCACCGAGCTCGGTGGGCTGGCGATGGGCAAGGCGCGTTTGGAAGTCCACGTCCGCCCGCTCCCGGCCAGCGCCCAGGATTCGGCGCCGCTCGAGATCGGCGGGGTACAGCTGCACGCGGGATCGAACGGGTGCGACGAAGTGGAATTCCGGCTCTCCGCGCACTCCGGCGCGCAGTCGCTGCCCTTGAGCAAGAGCGCTTCCGGCGGTGAACTCTCGCGGGTGATGCTCGCGCTCGAGGTGGTGCTGGCCGGTTCCGATCACGGCGCGACCATGGTGTTCGACGAGGTCGACGCGGGGGTCGGCGGCCGGGCCGCGGTGGAGATCGGCAAGCGCCTTGCCCGACTGGCCCGCACCCACCAGGTCATCGTCGTGACCCACCTGCCCCAGGTGGCGGCCTTCGCCGACACCCACCTGGTGGTGAACAAGTCCGACGACGGAAAAGGCAAGGTGGACAGCGGGGTTCGCACGCTGACCGACGAGGAACGAGTGGTGGAGCTGGCACGCATGCTCGCGGGTCTGGACGACACCGAGACCGGCCGCGCGCACGCGGAAGAACTGCTGGAAACCGCCAGGGCCGAACGAGCCCCGGCCTAGCTGCGTCCCGTCGATCAGGTTCTGTTGCGTAGGCGACAAGCAACAGCACCTGATCGACGGTGCACAAGGGGGTGCGAACTCGATCGCGCCGGCGCTGCAGAATTACCGCAGGGCTTTGCGCACGCCCCCGATGAGCTGGTTGGTCAGCTGACGCAGGCCGAACTCGAGCACCGGCGCGGGCACGGGCAGCGACGGCTCGGACTCCATCGTGTACACCACGCGGGTGCCGCCCTCGGTGGTGTCGGCGAAGGTGATGGCGCCGACGTGGCGCTTGACCGGCGCGCCCTTGACGATCTTGTATTCCATCCGCTCGCCGGGAACCAGCGCGGTGATCTCCTCGGTGACGCCGACCTTGCCGAAGCCGAGCACATGCTGGGCGCCGACGCCGGTGGTCGGGTCGCCCGCTTTGACGAGCTTGACCTGGATCGGCAGGTACGGGCTGACGCTCTCACGCTCGGTGAAGAGGCGGTAGACGATGTCGCGAGGTGCGTCGAAAACCGTCTCGACGGTGCTGCGTGGCATGAATGTGTCTCCTGTCCGAAATGTGTGTGACCCGGAGCATACGGGTAGTTGCCGGATTCTTTCCGGTGCGGTCGCCGCGGACGGCACCGCGAATCGCCGCCGGTGTCATCCGGCAATCACCTCAGCGCGTCACAGCCTGACCAGTTTCGGCGGTGTGGAGAGGGTCGCGGCGCAGGACCAGTTTGGTGGTGCGGGCCGTGTACGCGTGCGGTGCGTCCTCCCAGTCGGCGGTGAGCGTGGTGACCAACTCGGCGGGGAAGTCCTCTCGCGCGAGGAAATCCAGGAGTTCGGGCAGGACCGGTCGAACGTTGGAGACGCCGATCTTCAAGGTGGCGTCGTTGGCGTACATGTGCATGAGCGGAACCTTGGTGCCCGGCGGTAGGTAGCCCGAGTTGCATCGCTCGCGAGACATGGCGGTGGATCGGCATCGTGTCGCCGTCGCAGCGCCCCGCGACAAAGGGCCGCACGATCGCGTCGCGCGAATCCTGGAGCACCGGGGTCGGGCGTTCCCGCCACTCCAGGTGCCCGGTACGGATGAACTGCAGCTCACGCATTCGTGTGCCGCCCCTGCGCGAGCGCGGCGAGTTCCTGGAACTTCACCACGTTGCCCGCGGCTCCCCAGGTGCCCTCCGGCTGCTCGTGGACGAGTACCCACACGCGAAGGGCGTCGGCCTCGGTGAGGCCCGCCGCGGCGAGGACGAGGTCGGTGACCTCCTTGACCAGTCCGGCTTTGCGGCGCTCCGAGAGCGCACCCGCCGGAACGGTCACCGTCACCAGGAACCGGGCGAGCCCGTCGTCGAGCGCCGCGAAGCCGCCGTCGGTGACCTCCTCGACGCGGCACCAAGCCTGCGCGCGGAAGAACGCGTTGTCGGGGGCGCCTTCCCACTTCAGCAAGGTCGCGGGCAGCGACTTCATCAAGTCGGCGCGTGCCTGGGCGGCCAGTACCTCGGCGGGGAGGGTCAGGTGAATCATCGGCATGGTGCGCTCCTTCGCGGCCTGATCGAACGTCTTATAACGATCGTTATAATCGCAGAACGGTACTATATGACGGTTGTTATAGCCAGGAGGTGAGGAAGTCGAGCACATCAGCGGATTCCCCGGATTCGCGCCAGAAGCTGGTGGCGGGTGCGGCCGACCTGATCCGGCGGCGCGGCCTCGGTGCCACGAGCGTGCGTGACTTGGCCAAACATGCGGGTGCGCCGCTGGGATCGACCTATCACTACTTCCCCGGCGGCAAGACGCAGCTGGCCACCGAGGCGGTTGCCTTCGCGGGCGACCTCACCGCGTCGGTGCTCGAGCGCGAGCTCGGCAACGGTCCCGTCGACGGGCTGCGGGCCTTCCTGCGCATGTGGCGCAAGATCGTGGTGGACACCGACTTCCGCGCGGGCTGTCCGGTTCTCGCGGTCTCGATCGAAGACTCGCCCGACGCCGAGGGGGCTCCTCGGGAAGCGGCAGCGGCGGCCTTCGCGAGATGGTCGGAACTGCTCACGGCGTCGTTGTGCGCACACGGCGCCGAGCGGCTCCAGGCGGAGCGCACCGCCACCCTGGTCATCGCCGCAGTCGAAGGAAGCGTGGCGATATGCCGTGCGCAACGCAGCGCCGAACCTCTCGATCGCATCGCCGACCAGCTGGAACTCCTGGTGCAGATGGTGCTGAGTGGGGCCGGTGGGACCCGATAGATCACAGTGACGAATGTGACTGGTGATTCGGCGCGCCTCCACCAAAGGTTGAGGGTTTGGCTTCATCATCGGCCTCATGAAGATGCCGGCGTTGTTGTCACGGAACACGGAAACGTTGCCCGGTGTCGCCGGGATCGCCCGGGTGGATCGCGATACCGGACGATTGCTGCGGCGGGTCGGGCCCGGGGATGTGGTCGTCCTCGACGAGACCGATCTGGACCGTCACACCGCTGACCGGTTGGTCGAGGCGGGGGTGCTCGCGGTGATCAACACCTCCCCATCGATTTCCGGACGGTATCCCAATCTGGGACCAGAAGTGTTGGTGGCCAACGGGATCGTGTTGATGGACACGGTGTCCTCCGACGCGTTCGGCAGGATCAAGGACGGGTCGAAGGTCCGCATCGACGGTGGCATCGTCTACGCCGACAAGCTCACCAAGAAAGAACCCGAGGTCCTGGTCGAGGGCATCGAATTCGACGAGTCGGCCATCGCCGATCGAATGATCGAGGCGCGCAACGGCCTCGCCGACCACCTCGACGCGTTCGCGGGTAACACCACCGAATTCGTCCGCACCGAGAGCGCGCTGCTGATCGACGGTGTCGGCGTGCCCGATATCGAGTTGGACATGCGCGACCGGCACGTGGTCGTGATCGCCGACGGCTCGGGCCATCTCGCGGAACTGCAGCGACTCAAGCCGTTCATCAAGGAGTACGCGCCGATCCTGATCGGGGTCGGCAGCGGCGCGGATACCTTGCGCAAACTCAAGTACACGCCCGACCTGATCGTCGGCGATCCCGACGAGATCAGCACCGAGACATTGAAATCCGGCGCCGAGATGATCCTGCCCGCCGACACCGACGGGCATGCCAAGGGGCTCGAGCGCATCCAGGATCTCGGTATCGGCGCCACCACGTTCCCGTCCTCGGGTTCGCCCACCGACCTCGCGTTGATGCTGGCCGATCATCACGGCGCGTCCCTGATCGTGCTGGCGGGCGCTCCTGCCTCGCTCGAGGACTTCTTCGACCGTGGGCGTCGCGACAGCAATCCGGCCACCTTCCTGACCAGGTTGAAGGTCGGTGCGAAGCTGGTCGACGCGAACGCGGTGTCGACGCTGTACCGGCATCGTTCCGCGGGCGCCGCGGTGGCGCTGGTGGTGCTGGCCGCGCTGGTGGCGATCGTGGTGGTGATCTTGGCCTCGCACAACGGCTCCGAGATGCTGGACTGGGCCATCGGGTACTGGAACAGCTTCGTCCTGTGGGTGCGTGGTCTGCTGTGATCTCGCTGCGCCAACACGCCATCTCGATCGCGGCGATCTTCCTCGCGCTCGCGATCGGGGTGGTCCTCGGTTCACACACCCTCGCGGGCGGCATGATCTCGGGCTTGCGGTCGGACAAGACCGACCTGAACACCCAGGTGGACGAACTGGCCGCCCAGAACGCACAACTCACCGCCCGCCTCGACTCCGCCGATCAGTTCATCGCGGGCTCGGCAGCACGCATCCTGAGCGGCACCCTGGCCGACCGCACGGTCGTCGTCCTCACCACTCCCGATGCCGACCCCGGCGACATCGACGGCGTGAGCAATTCGCTGCAAACAGCGGGCGCGACAGTGACCGGCCGCGTAGCCCTCACCGAGTCCTTCGTCGACGCGGGGGAGGGTGACCGCATGCGCTCTACCTTGACCAACATCGTCCCCGCGGGCGCCCAACTGAACACCGGCGCCGTGGACCAGGGCAGCCTCGCGGGCGATCTGCTCGGCCTCGCGCTGCTCCAGGACCCCACGACGAACCAGCCACGCAGCACTCCCCAGGAACTCGCCCTGATCCTCGAGACCCTCCGCGGCGGCGGCTTCCTCACCTACGGCGACACCCCGACCCGCCCCGCACAACTCGCCGTCGTCGTCACCGGCAACGGTGTCGAATCCGACACCGGCCAGGGCGCGACTATCGCCCGCTTCACCGGCGCCCTGCGAGCACGAGCGGCGGGCACCGTCCTCGCGGGCCGCGCGGGCGCCGCCGAAGGCAACGCCCCGATAGCCACCGTCCGATCCCAAGCCCCCCTGGCCACAACAGTCACCACAGTCGACAACCTCGACCGCGAAACAGGCCGGGTGACAACAGCACTCGCCCTCACCGAACAACTCACCGGCGGCGCGGGCCGCTACGGCACGGGACCGACAGCGACCTCGCTGACCCTGGTAGCCATGCCCCGCTGACTGAGAACCTCACCACCTTCCCGAGGCGAGTTCCCGCGACTCGCGTCCCGACAAAACTCCTGATTTCGCGAGAACATGGGTAACTCGCCGGGCACGTCCAGCGGTCTCCCACCCCGCTCCGCAGGCCCGGCAGCTCAACACGCGGGCCCGCAAACGACCGGCAAAATACGCGGAGAGGCGGACTAGCGGTACAGTGGTGGTCCGTGGGTCATCAACGGAATCAGGCTAAAAATGCCACCAAGCACATCTTCGTGAGCGGTGGCGTCGCCTCCTCATTGGGTAAGGGTCTCACCGCCTCCAGCCTCGGTCAGCTTCTGACCGCGCGCGGCATGCGGGTGACGATGCAGAAGCTCGACCCGTATCTCAATGTCGATCCGGGCACCATGAACCCGTTCCAGCACGGCGAGGTGTTCGTCACCGAAGACGGCGCGGAGACCGACCTGGACGTCGGTCACTACGAGCGCTTCCTCGACCGCGATCTGACGATGGACGCGAACGTGACCACCGGTCAGATCTATTCGACGGTGATCGCCAAGGAACGTCGCGGTGAGTATCTGGGCGATACGGTGCAGGTCATTCCGCACATTACCGACGAGATCAAGAGCCGCATCCTGGCGATGCAGGGTCCTGATCTCGAGGGGCATGTGCCGGATGTGGTGATCACCGAGATCGGTGGCACCGTCGGTGACATCGAGTCGCAGCCGTTCCTCGAGGCGGCCCGCCAGATCCGCCACGATGTGGGTCGCGACAATGTGTTCTTCCTGCATGTGTCGCTGGTGCCGTACCTGGCGCCCTCGGGTGAGCTCAAGACCAAGCCGACGCAGCACTCGGTGGCCGCGTTGCGCAATATCGGTATCCAGCCCGACGCGCTGATCCTGCGTTGCGACCGTGAGGTGCCGCAGGGTCTCAAGAACAAGATCGCGCTGATGTGTGACGTCGATGTGGAGGCGTGCATCTCCACGCCGGACGCGCCGTCGATCTACGACATCCCGAAGGTGCTGCACAGCGAGGGCCTCGATGCCTATGTGGTGCGCAAGCTCGGGCTGCCCTTCCGCGATGTGGACTGGAAGGTGTGGGGCGACCTGCTCGATCGCGTGCATGCCCCGCGCGAGACCGTCGAGGTGGCGCTGGTCGGCAAGTACGTCGATCTGCCGGACGCGTACCTGTCGGTGACCGAGGCGCTGCGCGCGGGTGGTTTCGCCCATCGCGCCAAGGTGAACATCCGCTGGGTGCCCTCGGACGAGTGCGAGACCGAGGTCGGCGCTCAGGCGGCGCTGCGTGATGTCGACGCCGTGCTGATCCCGGGTGGGTTCGGCATCCGTGGCATCGAGGGCAAGCTCGGGGCGATCGGCTACGCCCGCCACCGCGGTATCCCGCTGCTCGGGCTGTGTCTGGGTCTGCAGTGTGTGGTCATCGAGGCGGCACGGTCGGTCGGTATCGCCGACGCGAATTCCGCGGAATTCGAGCCCGACACCAAGAACCCGGTCATCTCGACCATGGCCGATCAGGAAGACGTGGTCGCCGGTGCGGCCGATCTGGGCGGCACCATGCGGTTGGGCGCCTACCCCGCCACCCTGAAGAAGGGCTCGGTCGTCGCGCAGGCGTACGGCACCGAGAATGTGTCCGAGCGCCACCGGCACCGGTTCGAGGTGAACAACTCCTACCGCGCCGCCATCGCCAAGAGCGGGCTGGTCTTCTCCGGTACCTCGCCGGACGGGCACCTGGTCGAGTTCGTCGAATACCCGGCTTCGGTGCATCCGTTCTTCGTCGCCACCCAGGCGCATCCGGAGCTCAAGAGCCGTCCGACCCGACCGCATCCGCTGTTCGCGGCGCTGATCAGCGCCGCGTTGAAATACAAACTGGCCGAACGCCTTCCCGTAGACTTTCCGGAGGAAGAGCTCGCGGAGCAGCCCGCGCAGGCCTAGGAACATCGGCGATAGGAACGCATGAGCGAGCCCGGTAGTCACGACTTCGAGACGGTGTCGAGCCGGGTGCTCTACAGCGGCGCGATCCTGGCTCTGCGCCAGGATCAGGTCAGGATGCCGGACGGGCGGGTCGCTGAGCGCGAGGTCATCGAGCACCACGGTGCGGTCGCGGTGCTCGCGCTCGACGACGACGGCAATGTCGTACTGATCCGTCAGTATCGGCATCCGATCGGCACCCGGCTGCTGGAACTGCCCGCCGGGCTGCTCGATATCGAGGGTGAGGACCCGCTCACCGCGGCCAAGCGTGAGCTGGCCGAGGAGACGGGCCTCGCCGCCGCGCAGTGGTCGGTGCTGGTGGATGTGGCGTTGTCGCCGGGCTTCACCGACGAGGCGCTTCGGGTGTTCTTCGCGACCGGTCTCAGCGTCACCGACCGGCCCGATCCCGAACACGAAGAAGCGGATCTGGAACTGGTGCGGCTGCCGCTCGACGAGGCGGTGCGCGCCGCACTGGCGGGCGAGATCGTGAACGCGACCGCGGTCGCGGGCGTGCTCGCCTACGCGGCCGCTCAGGCGAGCGGGGCGCCGCTGCGCTCTCCCGACGCGCCGTGGCCCGGTCAACCGACGAAGTTCCTGCGGCGCAAAGCCGCCGAGGCGCAGTCGGCGCTGGCTCACGGTAGCCACGCGTGAGCACAGCAGCGGCGCGCGCCTCGGCAGCCGAACCCGCGTACTAGACAGGCAAGGGCGTGCTCGAGCGGGAGATCGACGCCTACCTCGACCACCTCGCGGTCGAGCGCGGAGCCGCGCGCAACACCCTCGGCGCCTATCGTCGTGATCTGGCCCGCTACCGCAATTTCCTCACCGGACGTGGCGTCGAGTCCTTGAGCGCGGTGGCCCGAGGCGACGTCGCCGAATTCACCATGGCCTTGCGTTCCGGCGGCGCCGATCATCCTGCCCTGGCAGCCGGTTCGGTGGCCAGGGCATTGATCGCGGTCCGCGGACTACACCGCTTCGCCGCCGCCGAGGGCATCACCGATACCGATGTGGCGCACGCGGTGAAACCACCCGCGCCGGGACGCCGGTTGCCCAAAGCATTGCCCTACGACCAGGTTCTGCGACTTCTCGAGGCGGCGGGCGGTGAACCGGAGGGCTCCGACGGAGGACCGCGCGGACTGCGCGATCGCGCACTGCTGGAACTGCTCTACTCCACGGGCGCGCGGATCTCGGAAATGGTCGGGCTCGACGTCGACGACATCGACGCCGAGCAACGCTGTGTGGTTCTGCACGGCAAGGGCGGAAAACAGCGCCTCGTGCCGGTCGGCCGTCCGGCCCTGGCCGCCGTCGACGCGTATCTGGTGCGCGGTCGTCCCACCCTCGCCGCGAGCGGGAAAGGTTCCGGCGGAGCGCTTTTCCTCAACGCTCGCGGCGGCAGGCTGTCACGGCAGAGCGCATGGCAGGTACTGCAGACCGCCGCCGAGCGGGCCGGGATCGGGGCGACGGTCTCACCGCACACCCTGCGTCATTCCTTCGCCACCCACCTGCTCGACGGTGGCGCCGATGTGCGGGTGGTGCAGGAACTGCTCGGCCACGCTTCGGTGACCACGACCCAGATCTACACCCTCGTCACGGTGAGCACTCTGCGTGAAGTGTGGGCCACCGCCCATCCCCGTGCCACCTGAACCATCACCTCCGATACGCGCTGAGCAGGTATCGTGCGAACACGCCCGGCGTTGCCATGCTGTACCTCACCGGTCCGAGCGGTAGCGTCTACCCCAGAGTCAGACCGTACGAAAGCGAGCCGGTCCCGTATCGGCCTCGCTACCCTCGACAGGGGTTACCGGCAAGGAAACATATAAGGAGCAGCGGATCGTGACGACAGCGGAAACACCGTGGGACGGTGGACCGGAAGAGGTCGCCGAGGCCGTCGAGATGGGCCCGACAGGCCGCCCGCTGCGACTGGTTCCCGATCCACCCCAGGTCCAGCGACATGGCGACGCACTCGTCGTCGCCATGTGCAATCAGAAGGGCGGGGTCGGAAAAACCACCTCGACCATCAATCTCGGTGCGGCACTGGCCGAATACGGCCGCCGGGTGCTGCTCGTCGACCTCGACCCGCAGGGCGCGCTCTCGGCCGGGCTCGGGGTCGCGCACCACGATCTCGATCTCACCGTGCACGACTTGCTGATCGGTGGCAAGGCCAAGGTCGACGATGTGCTGCAGACCACCAAGGTCGACGGCATGGACCTGTTGCCGAGCAACATCGACCTGTCGGCCGCGGAGATCCAGCTGGTCAACGAGGTCGGTCGCGAACAATCGCTCGGGCGTGCCCTGCACAGCGTGCGCGATCGCTACGACTACATCCTCATCGACTGCCAGCCCTCGCTCGGCCTGCTCACGGTCAACGCGCTGGCCTGCTCCGACGGTGTGATCATTCCGATGGAGTGCGAGTACTTCTCGCTGCGCGGCCTCGCCTTGCTCAACGACACCGTCGAGAAGGTGCGCGACCGCCTCAACCCGCGGCTGAGCCTCTACGGCATCGTGGTCACCATGTTCGATGCGCGCCTGCTGCATTCGCGTCAGGTGATGTCGCGCGTGGTCGAGGTGTTCGGCGATCTGGTCTACGACACCGCCATCTCGCGTACCGTGCGCTTCCCCGATGCCAGCGTCGCCGGGGAGCCCATCACCACCTGGTCGCCGAAATCGGGCGGCGCCGAGTCGTATCGAGCGATGGCCCGTGAGGTCATCCACCGGTCTGGCCGGTGATCGGAGCTACACCTGCGGTGCAAGCAGTACCCGAAGACGCGGTGCCGGCCGAGGAGAAAACCGGCTTTCATCTGCGGCTCACTAATTTCGAGGGGCCGTTCGATCTGCTGCTGACGCTGATCAGCTCGCGCAAACTCGATGTCACCGAAGTCGCGCTTCATCAGGTCACCGACGAGTTCATCGCCTACACCAAGGCATTGACCGCCGAACTGGCAGGCAACACCAAGCTGCGCGCGGACAAGATTCTCGATCAGACCACCGAATTCCTCGTCGTCGCCGCCACTTTGCTCGACCTCAAGGCGGCGCGACTGCTGCCCTCGGGCGAGATGACCGACGCCGACGACCTGGAACTGCTCGATGCTCGCGACCTGCTGTTCGCGCGACTGCTGCAATACCGCGCGTTCAAGCAGGTGGCCGAGCTGCTCGCCGAGCTGGAAGCCGCGGCGCTGCGCCGGTATCCGCGCTCGGTGGCGCTCGAGGAACAGTTCGAAGGACTGTTGCCCGAGGTCACCCTCGGCGTGGATATCGCCGCGTTCGCCGAGATCGCCGCGGCGGCCTTTCGACCACGCCCGATCGCCGAAGTCGGGCTCGGGCATCTGCACATGCACACCATCTCGGTCGCCGAACAGGCCGAGCTGGTGCTGGCCATCTTGAAGCAACGCGGTCCGGGTGGCTGGACGACCTTCGCCGAATTGGTGGTCGACTGCACAGTCCCGGTGGAAATCGTGGCGAGATTCCTGGCGTTGCTCGAGCTGTACCGGGGCAAGACCATCGCGTTCGACCAATCGGATCCGCTCGGGCCCCTCGCGGTGAGCTGGCTCGGTGAGCTGGATCCCGACGCCGAGGCCGCGGCGTTGACTTTCGAGGAGGACTACGGATGACCGAGGCAGTGGTGGAATTCACCTCCGAGCCACTCGACGACCTCGAAGTGCGCTCGGCGCTCGAGGCGATGTTGCTCGTCGTCGACGCCCCCGCGCCGACAGAACAGCTGGCAGCGGCCCTGCACGACACCACCGAGCGCATCGACACCGTGCTCCGCGCGATGGCGGCGGAACTGACCGAACGGGGCAGCGGCATCGACCTGCGTTTCGTCGGTGACGGATGGCGCTTCTATACTCGACAGGAGTACGCGCCCTATGTCGAGCGTGTACTGCTCGATGGGGCCCGGACGAAACTGACCCGGGCCGCCTTGGAAACCTTGGCGGTGGTCGCCTACCGCCAGCCGGTGACTCGCATGCGGGTCAGCGCGGTCCGAGGAGTGAACGTCGACGGAGTGATGCGCACGCTGCTGGCCAGAGGCTTGATCGCGGAAGCAGGTCAGGACCCCGAAACCAACGGCACGTTGTACCGCACCACCGAGTTGTTCCTCGAACGGATCGGGCTCGCCTCTCTCGGCGACCTGCCACTGCTGGCGCCGCTGCTTCCCGGCGTCGATCTGATCGACGAGATCAGCGAGAGCCTGGAAACCGATCCGCGGTTCACCAGGCTGAAGAAACCCGCCGAGTCCGACATGGATCTCGGCACCGACGATTGACAGGACAGATGAATAATTCCGCTCGCCGAGATGGCACACCGGATCGAAGAAATCGCAGCGACCAGCCCCGAAGTGGCGCGAATCGAACCGCGGGTAACCGTGGCGACAGTGCGCGCACCGGGCAGGGTGGCTCCCGCGCAGCGGCTCCCAGCCGACGCGGCACCGGCGCGGGTGGCTTCCAGCGCGGTAATCAGACAGCCGCCCGGTCCGCGGGCAGCTTCCAGCGTGACGCGGAGTCCGGCGGTCGCCGTGGCACCTCGACCGGTGGTGGCTACCAGCGCGACGATCGTCGCAGCGGCCCCGCGGGCGGTGACCGCCGCGGCAGTTCGCCCGGTGGTTATCAGCGTGACGATCGTCGTGGCGCCCCGGCCGGTGGTGACCGTCGTGGCCCGTCCGCCGGTGGTTACCAGCGTGACGACCGTCGTGGCGCCCCCGCGGGCGGAGGTCAGCGTGACGACCGTCGCGGCACCGGTGCTTCCAGCGGTGGCGGTTACCCGCGTGGTGACGCAGACCGCGGACAGCGTGGCGGCACGGCTGGTCAGCGCAGCGGCGCTTCGGCAGGCTCCCAAGCCTTCGCGGCGCGCAAGAAGACCTCCTCGAAGCCGCAGAAGAAGGTCGTCGCTCCGACGATCCTGAACAACGCCAAGCCCGCGCGTCACCAGCACGCCGAAGTCACCGAGGGCCCCAAGAAGCTCCCGTGGGGCGAAGGCGAACGCCTGCAGAAGGTCCTCGCCAAGGCGGGTGTGGCTTCACGTCGCGCCGCCGAGGAGATGATCGCCGCCGGTCGCGTCGAGGTAGACGGCAAGATCGTGCGTGAGCAGGGTCTGCGCATCGACGCCGAGAACGCGGTGGTGCGCGTCGACGGCACCCGGGTCGTGGTGCGCGACGAACTCGTGCACCTGGTGCTGAACAAGCCCAAGGGCTGGCAGTCCACCATGTCCGACGATCTGGGGCGCCCCTGCGTCGGCGATATCATCGCCGAGCGGATCGCCGCTGGTCAGCGCCTGTTCCACGTCGGCCGTCTCGATGCCGACACCGAGGGCCTGCTGCTGGTCACCAACGACGGCGAGATGGCGCATCGACTGATGCACCCCTCGTTCGAGGTGCCCAAGACCTACCTGGCCACCGTCGACGGCGAGGTGAACTACCGCCTGGTCGGTAAGCGCCTGCGCGAAGGCGTCGAGCTCGAGGACGGGCCGGCCAAGGTCGACAAGTTCATGGTGCTCGAGGCCTACCAGGGCCGGTCGCTGGTGAAGCTCGTGTTGCACGAGGGCCGCAAACACATCGTGCGTAGGCTGCTCGACGAGGTCGGCCACCCGGTGATCCGGCTGGTGCGCACCCACCTCGGCCCGGTGGCACTGGGTGACCAGCGCCCCGGCACGCTGCGGGTGCTCGGCCGCGACGAGATCGGCAAACTCTACGAGGCGGTGCAGCTGTGAACGGTGTGGACTTTCCCTTGGAGTTCGCGAGCGACCGGATGACCGGTGACGCGACGCTCATCGTCGCGATGGACGGACCCTCCGGTACCGGCAAGTCCAGCGTGTCGCGTCGTCTGGCGGCGCGCCTGGGCGCCCGCTACCTCGACACCGGTGCCATGTACCGGGTCGCGACCCTGCGCGTGCTGCGTGCGGGCGTCGAGCTGACCGATGCGGCCGCGATCGCGGAAACCGTTGCGGCACTGCCGCTTTCGATCGGCACCGATCCCAGCCACGAGGTCGTCGAGCTCGACGGCGAGGACGTCTCGCAGGAGATCCGCGGCGACGCGGTCACCAAGGCCGTCTCGGCGGTTTCCGCGGTGGCGCCGGTGCGCGAGCAGCTCGTGGCCCTGCAGCGCGAGATCGCGGCGATGTCGGGGCGCATCGTGGTCGAGGGTCGCGATATCGGCACCGTCGTGCTCACCGGCGCCGATGCCAAGATCTATCTCACCGCCTCCGCGGAGGCACGCGCCGAACGGCGCAATGCTCAGAACATCCGCGAGGGCCGCGGCGACGATTACTCGGCCGTGCTGGCCGACGTGCAGCGCCGCGACACCCTCGACTCCACCCGCACAGTGTCGCCGTTGCGCCCCGCCGCCGACGCGGTGCTCGTCGACACCAGCGACCTGACGATGGCACAGACCATCGAGGAGCTGTATCGCGTGGTGGCTCAGCAGCTTTCGGCCACGACAGGAGGTCCGCGATGATCGAAGAGATTCTCGTAGGCGACGGAACCTGGACCGACGAGTCCGAATGGGACGTTCTCGATATCGATGCGGACGGCGAAGGCGAACAGCACGTCGCGATGCCGACGCTCGCCGTGGTCGGGCGCCCCAATGTGGGCAAGTCGACCCTGGTCAACCGCATTCTCGGCCGCCGCGAAGCGGTCGTCGAAGACGTTCCGGGCGTCACCCGTGACCGCATTTCGTACGAGGCCAACTGGGCCGGGCGTCGCTTCATGGTGCAGGACACCGGCGGGTGGGAACCCGACGCCAAGGGTCTGCAGCAGCACGTCGCTCGCCAGGCCGAGGTGGCGATGGAGACCGCCGACGCGATCCTGCTCGTCGTCGACGCCACCGTCGGCGCGACCACGACCGACGAGGCCGCGGTGCGCAAGCTGCGCCGCTCCAAGATCCCGGTGATCCTGGTGGCCAACAAGGTCGACGACCAGAAGGTCGAGCTCGAGGCGGCCACACTGTGGTCGCTGGGTCTCGGCGAGCCGCGCATGGTCTCGGCCGCGCACGGCCGAGGCACCGGCGACCTGCTCGACGACGTGCTCGGCGCGTTGCCCGAGACCCCGCGCGAAGGCACCGCTGTGGCGGGACCGCGTCGCGTGGCGCTGGTCGGCAAGCCGAACGTCGGCAAGTCCAGCCTGCTCAACAAGCTGGCGGGCGATGAGCGTTCGGTGGTCCACGATGTCGCGGGCACCACCGTCGACCCGGTCGACTCGCTGGTCGAGTTGGGTGGCAAGACCTGGAAGTTCGTCGACACCGCCGGTCTGCGTCGCAAGGTCTCCAATGCCACCGGCACCGAGTTCTACGCGTCGCTGCGCACGAAGTCGGCGTTGGAGGCCTCCGAGGTCGCGATCATGCTGATCGACGCCTCGGTGCCGATCACCGAACAGGATCTGCGCGTGATCAGCCTGGTCGCCGAGTCCGGTCGCGCGCTGGTGCTGGCGTTCAACAAGTGGGACCTGGTCGACGAGGACCGCCGCTACATGCTCGAGCGCGAGATCGATCGCGATCTGGTGCGGGTGCCGTGGGCCCAGCGGGTCAACATCTCCGCCCACACCGGCCGCGCCGTGGCCAAGCTGGTGCCGCAGATGGAAACCGCGCTCGAGTCCTGGGACAAGCGCATCTCCACCGGCCGCCTCAACACCTGGCTCAAGGAAGTCATCGCGGCCACCCCGCCGCCGATGCGCGGCGGCCGTCAGCCCCGCGTCATGTTCGCCACCCAGGCGAGCACTCGCCCGCCGACGTTCGTGCTGTTCACCACCGGATTCCTCGAGGCAGGCTACCGCCGCTTCCTGGAGCGCCGTCTGCGTGAGGAGTTCGGTTTCGACGGTTCGCCGGTGCGCATCTCGGTGCGCGTGCGCGAGAAGAAGGAACGCAAGAAGTAATTCGTGTGTCAGACGAAAGCCCCGGCGAATATCGCCGGGGCTCTTCGTTTTTCAGCTGCCGACTACCCGGTCCAGCAGGTGATCGACCAATTGTGTCGCGCGCGAGGCGTAGTCGTCATTGGTGAGCATTCCCTGTGCCAGCCCACCGACCGCGAGCAAGGCCACCTCGGCATCGGCGACGAGCGTCGTCTCGTCGGCGTCGGGACCGCGCAGCTGCCGTAGTTGTCCCGCGACCGCGTCGACGATGTAGTTCGGCGCCCCCACCGTGTCGGCCGATGCCACATCGGGACCGGTGAGCGTCGCGGCGTGGAAGATGCCGAGAATCACGGCATCGCATCGGCTGGGCTCGTCGAGGGGCAGGACCGAGAGCAGGATCGTGCGGACGATATCGCGCGGACCGGCGTCCGGCCCGAGCGTCGCGAACCCCTGTGCCATCCGGGCGCCGGAATCCTCGACGACCGCGCGGTGCGTGGCGAGCAGGAACTCCCGTTTGGTGCCGAAGTAGTACTGCACCGACCGCACCGAGACCCCCGCTTCGGCGGCGACGGACTGGAACGTCGCGGCTTCGAGTCCGCCCCGCACGATCACCCGTCGCGCGGCACTGGTGATCGATCTGCGCCGTTCTTCGTGATCGGCCAACCGTGGCATCGCGCCTCCTTCTGTCCCGGCAGGTTTTCATGGTACGCCCATACCATTGTTGTGGTACGTTGATATCACCAACGAGATACAGGGGTGGTCATGGCCAAGATCGGGCGGTTCAAGAACGACAAGGCGCGCGAGGAGTATCTGCGGACCTATCGCGAACTGGAAAAGAAGTGGCGGATCCCGTCGACCACGGTCGACATCAGCACCTCCTTCGGAACCACTCGCGTCCGCAAAGCCGGTGCGGGAGAAGGGGTGCCGATCGTGCTGATGCACTCACTCGGTGGCAACAGCCTGTCCTGGGACCACGTCATCGAGGATTTCGCTCGTGACCGCATTGTCTACATGCCCGAAATGATCGGCGCCCCCGGTCTGAGCGTGCAGACCGCGCCGATCGACGAATCGGGCTTCGGTACCTGGTTCGGTGAGGTGCTCGACGGTCTCGGCGTCGACCGGGTTCACTTGGTTGGCTACTCGCAGGGCGCGTGGCAGGTGCTGGTCATCGCAGCCGATCAGCAGAAACGACTGGCGAGCGTGAACGTGGTGGAGCCGAGCGGCACCTTGACGAAGATCAAATGGAGCCTGCTGTGGATGATGCTCCGCGTCGGGGCCCGGCCCACGGACAAGAACCTCCGCACGATGAACGCGCGGCTCAACCCCGGCGTCACCCTGACCGACGCGGAATTCGCCGGTGTGAAGGCGGCTCTCGGGTACATCCCCACAATCGGCTACCCGAAATTGTTCACCGACGAGCGGCTTGCCACGATCACCACTCCGACCCTTGTGCTGATCGGGTCGGAGTCGTTGGTGGTCGATCCCGAACTCGCTGAACAACGCCTGCGCGACAACGTGCCGACCTGCGAAATCGAGATCGTCCCGAGAGCGGGACACGGTCTCTTCCACCAGTTCCCGAAACTGGTGACTGCCCGCATTCTCGACTTCACTCGCCGCTACGAGTCGACGGGAGCCCGCCGCGGCGAGTAATCGACGCCGCTCGCCCTCGCCGTTCAGTTGCCACCACGCCGCGCCCGCGATCACCCCGAAGAACGTGACCGCGGGCCTGATAATCGGCTGAGAACAACCAGTCGGTGGACACCTTGGCAATGTCGGGCACGTTGATAGCGGTAAGAGGTCCTCTGTGGCCTCCGCGAGGGAGTGCGTCATGAGTCTTGTCGGAACCCTGGTCGGCTACGCGCTGACCATCTTCTTGGTGCTGTTGATCGCCCGGATGGTGGTGGACTGGATCGATGCCCTCGGCAACGGTCCACAGTGGGCGCGCAAGGCGCGGGAGGTGACCCACGCCGCGACCGAGCCGGTCATCGCTCCCGTGCGGAAAGTGTTGAAGCCGATACGCATCGGCGACTTCTCCCTCGACCTCGCCTTCACCGTGGTTTTCATCGCCGTCCTGATCCTGCGCGCGGTGGCTTTCAGCCTGTAGTTATCGATGAGTGCCCGGGCGCGCGGTCTAGGTCGCGCCGCAGTTCGATGTCGGCGATTCCTGTGGTTTGGGTGACCGAACGGTGGGGGCCTCGTGAATAGGACTTCTTTGAGTCCCCCATGGCACCCTACAATTGATTTCTCACCCTACGCATCGCCTCCGTGGATTCGCGAGTCTTCTGCTGGATACGCCAGGACTGCCGAAGGAATTCGATGAACCCCTCTGCAAGCTCCCGGTCCTCGGAAGAGCCCTCCTGATAGGCATAGACTGCCCTGGATCCGCGCTTGAAGAAATACACTTTATAACCTTGGTGATGCCCGAAGAAGAACTGGCCATCCAACTCTAATCCCTTGCCGGAGACGTCTTCGGCCGCCTCTATGGCATCGAGCATCCGCGGAAAGAATAGGTCAGTTCCGCTGAAGAGCGTGCCAGCCTTCTGTCCCATATATTCAAGAAAAGCCTGATACTCATCAGGGATAGGGAAGCCTTCGGGTGCGACGGAATAGACCTCTGCGATCTGTGCAGAGTCGCACCCTATGAGCGAGTCGCTCGTTGCAAATCCGGACTCTATCAACTCGCGACCGAAGGTCGCTATGTCTTGGTTACTGGCGTCACGCACCATAGGTCACCTTCACTCGAATGGGCGACGATGTGGATCCGCCGCGGTGTACTCAACGCCCGGCGCGGCGAATCCGGCCGGGCGCATCTGACGCACCCTCCACCCGCCAGCGTGTCAGCACCGCGCGCACGCAGGATGCGTCGGTGAGCGCGTCGACCGTGTCGGTGAGGGCGGATTCCCTGGCGCGGTGGGTGAGCACGATGAGGTGGGCGGCGTCGTTGTGGTGCTCTTGGCGGACCCGCTCGATGCTCACCCCGTGGTCGGCGAAGATCGAGGCGACCTGGGCCAAGGCGCCGGCATGGTCGGTGACGCGCAGGTTCAGGTAGTAGCGGGTCGGGGTGTCGCCGAGGGGGCTCACGGGGAGTTCGGCGTAGTAGGAGGCGCGGGGTGCGCGGCCGCCGTTGACGCGATTGCGCGCGGCGGTGACCAGGTCGCCGAGCAGAGCTGACGCGGTGGCGGTCGGGGAGTCGCGGCCGGTGAACATCAGTCGTCCGGCGCTGTCGGCTTCGACGGTCACCGCGCTGAAGCGGGCGTCCACCTGGGCGAGCGGGTGTGCCTCCGGCAGCAGGGCGGGGTGCACGCGTACCGAAATGCTTTCTTTGCCACCGGCTTCGGGGCCGGGTCGCTCACTGATCCTGGTGCAGACGGTCAGGGGTCGCAGCCGCAGCGACAGCGCTGCCGCGGCGGCGAGGTCGTGTGGGTCGGCCGTGCCGAACTCCTCGAAATGCACGTCGGTGACGTCCACTCGGGTGTGGAAGGCGAGCGTCGCCAGGATCGCCGCCTGCGCCACCGCGTTGGTCCCGTCGGTGGGGAAGACCGCGAGCACCTGCCGCACCCGATCACCCGACAGCGATTGAGTGAGCGGCCGGACCACGGGGACCCCGCCGGTCACCGCCGCCTCGAAGAACAGATCGGCTCCGAATTCCTCAGCGGCCGAAGACAACCGGGGACCGTGCTCGGCGACCAGCGCCGTATTCGCGGTGATCACCGACCGTCCCGCCCGCAGCGCGTCGAGCACGGCAGGCGCCGAGGCGACAGTCTCGGTCGCGTCGATGACGAGCTCGGCATCCGGCATCGCACCGAGCACCAGTCGCGTTCCGGCACGCTCGCTCAGATCGTCGACGGTGTCGCGAATGATCCGCACCGCCTCCGCGGCGAGTGGGCCGGTGCCGAGAACAGCGATGTGCTGATGGGTCATGGGAATTCGCCTAACGCCGAGACTGCCGAACCGGGAGCCGACACAGCGCGCGCCACCCCCTGCCCGCCAGTATCGCGGCCGAAACCATTCGGCCGCAGCCATTTTCGTTTCCGAATTGGTACGGCCGTGCCCGGATTGCCTGGATACTCGAAGGGTCACCCGCGGATCGCACGCGGGCGAGCAGGGGAGAGGACTTCGTAGATGGCCCTGGTTGTGCAGAAATTCGGCGGTTCGTCGGTAGCCACCGCGGAGCGGATCCGGCGGGTCGCCGAGCGGATCGTGGAGACGAAGAAGCAGGGGCACGATGTCGTGGTGGTCTGCTCGGCGATGGGCGACACCACCGACGAGCTCCTCGAATTGGCGGGGCAGATCGCCTCGGCACCGGAACCTCGGGAGCTGGACATGCTGCTCACCGCCGGGGAGCGAATCTCGAATGCTCTGGTAGCCATGGCTATTCACGCACTCGGCGCGGACGCCAGATCGCTGACCGGCTCCCAGGCCGGCGTGATCACCACCGGCGCCCACGGTCGCGCCAAGATCATCGATGTCGATCCGGGTCGGGTGCGCCGCGCGCTCGACGACGGTGAGGTGGTGTTGGTCGCCGGGTTCCAGGGCGTGAGCCAGGACAACCACGATGTGACCACCCTCGGCCGTGGCGGCTCCGACACCACCGCGGTCGCGCTGGCCGCGGCGCTGCATGCCGACGTCTGCGAGATCTACACCGATGTCGACGGGGTCTTCACCGCCGACCCGCGCATCGTGGCCGACGCCCAGAAACTCGACCAGATCTCCTACGAGGAGATGCTGGAGATGGCGGCCTGCGGTTCGAAGGTCCTCATGCTGCGTTGCGTCGAATACGCGCGCCGCTACCAGGTGCCCGTGCACGTGCGCTCGTCCTACACCGACACGATCGGCACCACCGTCTTCGGCTCGATGGCCGACATCCCCGCCGACCAGGCCGTGCTCACCGGCGTCGCGCACGACCGCAACGAGGCCAAGGTCACCGTCGTCGGCCTGCCCGACGAACCCGGCTACGCGGCGAAGGTGTTCCGCGCGGTCGCCGACGCCGAGATCGGCATCGACATGGTCGTGCAGAACACCGGCACCGGTCGCACCGACATCACCTTCACCCTGCCCGCCACCGACGGCGCGCGTGCCGTCGCCCTGCTGCGTGAGCGCCGCGCCGAGATCGGCTTCGCCGATGTTCGGTACGACGACCGCGTTGGCAAGGTCTCGCTGATCGGTGCGGGCATGCGCAACAATCCGGGCGTCACCGCCTCCTTCTGTGAGGCGCTGGCCGCGGCGAACATCAACCTCGACCTGATCGCCACCTCGGAGATCCGCATCTCCGTGCTGGTCCGCGACATCGACCTCGACGACGCCGTGCGCATTCTGCACCGGGCCTTCGACCTCGGCGGTGCGGAAGTCGCCGTGGTGCACGGTGGAACGGGCAGATGAGCCTTGTTGACGTCACGCCCGAGCCGGTAGTAATTTACCAAAGAGTAAATTACCGAATCGGAGGGTTCGTTGAGTAGCCAGTTGACCACCTTCACCCGGGCAGGGCTCGAGTTCGACCTCGTCGACTCCGGCCCAGCCGGCGGCCCCGTCATCGTCGCGCTGCACGGCTTTCCGCAGACCGCCACCTCGCTGCAGCCGCTCACCGCCTTGCTCAACGCCCGCGGCTACCGCACCATCGTCCCGAACCAGCGCGGCTATTCACCGGGCGCCCGTCCGGCCGGCCGCATGGCCTACCGCGTGCACGAACTCGTCGACGACGTGGTCGCGTTGATCGACGACATCGATCGTGGTCCGGTGCATCTGGTCGGACACGACTGGGGCGCGATGGTCGCCTGGTCGGTGGCCGCGGCCCGCCCCGAGCTCGTCCGCACGCTGGTGACCGTGTCGGTGCCGCACCCCGGCGCCTTCACCCGCTCGATGATCAGCAGTGATCAGCTGCTTCGCTCGTACTACATGGCGTTGTTCCAGCTGCCGGTGCTCCCGGAGCGCTTCATTCGCGCGCGGCCTGCCGTCTTCGATCGGATCCTGGCCAAATCCGGTATGCCCGCCGACTCGATCGCCCGCGTGCATACCGAGATCATCGATTCGGGCGCGCTCACCACCGCGTTGAACTGGTATCGGGCCCTGGCGCTCACCACGCCGCGCGCCGTGACGGCGCGCGTCAGCGTGCCGGTGACGCATGTGTGGAGCACCGGCGACGTGGGGCTGACCCGCCGCGGCGCCGAGCTCACCGGTGGATTCGTCACCGGTGACTACCGCCTCGCCGTGCTCGACGGCTCGCACTGGCTGCCGGAGGAGCGCCCGGACGAACTCGCCGCGCTGGTCATCGACCGGATCGAGTCGCTGCGGGGCTGAGGTCTCACCCGATCGGCGAAGAAGCCAACGGCCGCAAGGCTTCCACGGTCGCCGGGATCAACGGCGCGCGCCGCAGGGCCGCGCGAGCGGCCAGTTGCTCGATGATCCGTCCGCGCACCCCCGGCCATTCGTCGTGCAGGATCGAATAGAACGCGGTGTCACGTACTTCGCCGTCGAGCCCACGCGAATGCGCCCGGCGCACACCGTCACTCACCGCGCCCAGGCGTTCGATCGCCGCCCGGGAGCGCAGGTTGCGGGCGTCGGCGCGCAGGGTCACCCGCCGCACGCCCCAGCTGTCGAAGGCGTGGGCCAACAGCATCAGCTTGGAGTCGAGATTGACCTGACCGCCCCGTACCGCCGGGGTGAGCCAGGTGTTGCCGATCTCCACCGCGTCGGGGATCGCCCCGCCCGGCAACGCGGTGACCGGTTCGGCCGACAACGGCCAGGTCAGTGGTCCCTGCCAGTAGTCGATCCGGGTGAATCGGGTCGCCCCGACTACACACTCGTCGGCGACGGTGACGATCGCGAAGGCCAGCGCCGTGCCTGCCAGTTGCGCCGCTTCGGCCTGGAAGACATAGGTGCGTGCCTCCTGTTCGCCGTGGGGGACGACAGTGAACCCGGCCGGTCCGTCGAGCGCGGCGGCCGCGGCGATCAGTCCGGGTACGTGGTGGGGTGCGAGAGGTTCCAGCCGTGCGATGCGGCCGTGGAGGATAACGGGTGCGGGCATGGTGACCGGCGTCCCTTCGTCTGAGAGGGTCGCCGACAGCGCGAGGCGTGGATCTCACGCGGCACGCGATTTCGGCGAAGCGACACGAACGATCCAGCAGCATCGAAAAAACTAGATGCAAGATAGCCGACGCGACGCGTTCGCTAGTTCGAACCCACGTAGATGTCGCGGCCGGAAAGTTTCCGGTCGTGACGATCGGTTCAACCGCGGGTCGACGCCCCCTTCTGCGATGCTCACAGCGCGCCGTGGGCCCGGGCAAAGACATCCCGCGTCACGGCCCGGTTTCTGCGCGACACAGCGACTGAAAGGGTTCGGGGCGTACGGGTTCGGGGCGCGTGTCGCACTCGCTGATCGGTCTTCGTCACGGTGCCGTGTCGAAGGGCTCGTGGACGTACCAACTGGATCGCGGTGCGAGTCATGGCTCGTTTTCCCACGTCAGGGCAGTAACGGTTCGGTAAATGACACTCATGTCGGTTTCTTGAGCAAATGTCCAGTTCTAGGGGAGTTTCGCCAGTTCCGACCCGTGTTCTTCGGATATGTAACGCGCGTTATCCAGTTGTGTCGCACAATTGTTCGATGTGATGCAGATCACACCCGCTATTCTCTGACCTACCGAGCTGGCAAGCTCGTAATTGCTGAACGTTAACCGTTCGTGATCATCAACCGGATCTACACCGATTCTCGGTCACGGGCGGCTCGCAGTCCGCCGCGGCGCGACGGTCATCGAAAGATTCGATGCGGATCGTCTATCGGCCGTGTCGGCACGGCTGTCCGGAAGGGGCCACGTTGATATGAGCAGCATCTACTTCGACTCGAACAGCAATCTTTCAGTTACTGAACGACGTCGCCGCCTCGCCGCGGCATCGGCGATCGAATCGCCCATCGCCCCGCTGGCGACGCCCGGGTTGATCCTCGGTCTGATCCTGCTCGGTCTCGGCGTGGCAGGCTTACTTCGCCTCGGTGACTGGGTGGGCAATTACGGTCCCGTCCTGGTCGTGATGGCTTACCTCCTCTATATGGCCGCGGCGGTGAGCCTGGCGCTCTGGGGTGCGGTCAGCGTCTGGTCGCTGCACCGGCGATAGCGCAACGATCGGCCGTGCGCGAGAGTCGGGCGAAAATGGTACTGACCGGCAAATGTCGAGCATTTCGAGTGACGGCGATTCCGATAAAAGCGTGTTGATCGGGGAATGTTATCCACCGCAGGGGGTGGGATAACATTCCCCGATCGTCACTTACCTCTCGTCGTCGACGAAATGTGCGTGGATTTCGAGCTGTCACCGAGCTTGCGAGCTCGATCAGTGTGCAGGAATCGACCTACTCCATCCGGCGGAGGTGCGGACATGCCCGATTTCCCTCGTGGATCCACCGATAAGGAGCCGGAGCGGCTCGGTGCCATCATGAATCGGTCCGAGAAAGTGGTCGCCTCGCCGGTCACCGAACCGCCGGTCGATACCCCGCCCGAGTCGCCCGAGCGGGTCGCGATGCGGGCCCGGATCAAGAAATTCGTGCTCACCGTCGTCGTCATCGCCGCGCTCGGCGGCGCGCTGTTCGGCTACGACACCGGCGTCATCTCCGGCGTGCTGGTCTACCTCACGCCCGACTTCGCGCTCAGTCAGACCCAGGTCGGCGTCATCACGAGTTCGCTGCTCATCGGCGCCGCGATCGGCTCGATCACCGGCGGCTGGATGGCCGACCGGTGGGGCAGGCGGATGACGCTGCTGTTCGCCGGCGCCTTGTTCTTCGTCGGTGCGCTCGCCCAGGCGCTCGCCCCCGATGCCACGGTCATGATCATCACCCGTCTGGTCCTCGGCGTCGCCGTCGGTACCGCCTCGCTGGTGGTGCCCATGTACGTCTCCGAGATCTCCCCGCCGACCTATCGCGGGCGCCTGGTCTCGATGAACTCGCTGATGATCGCCAGCGGGCAGTTGCTCGCCTATATCGTCAACGCACTGCTCGCCCCGACCGGGAACTGGCGGCTCATGCTCGCGATGGCGGCCATTCCCGCCGCGGCACTCGTGATCGGCATGTATTTCATGCCGGATTCACCGCGGTGGTACCTGAAGCGGGGCCGCACCGCCGATGCGAAGAAGGTGCTCGAGCAGTCCTACTACCCCGAGAACGTCGAGCCGACGATCGCCGAGATCGAACAGTCCGAAGCCGCCGACGAGGCGGTCAAGGACAGTTTGAGCGACCAGTTGCGCAAACCGAAGGTGCGCGCGCTGTTCTACACCGGCGTCGGATTGGCCTTGATCCAGCAATTCGTCGGCGTCAACACCGTCATCTACTACGCGCCGTCCACTCTCGCCCAAGCGGGGATGGGGGACAACGCGGCGATCACGTCCTCGATCGGCATCGGTATCGGCGCGGTGATCGGCGTGATGCTCGGCATGAGCCTGGTCGACAAGATCGGCAGGCGCCCGCCGATGTTCATCGGGCTGGGAATCATGGTCGTCGCATTGGTCGGCATGGGTCTGATGGAACGACTCACGCAGAGCACCGCCACCGGCTACGTGTTGGTGACCTTGATGATCATCTACGTCTGCGCGTTCCAGCTCGGTGTCGGCGTGCCCACCTGGTTGCTGATCTCGGAGATCTTCCCCGCCCCGATCCGCGCCACCGCGATGAGTATCTGCACCTTCCTCATCTGGATGGGAAATTTCACTGTCTCGCTGATATTCCCGCCGCTGGGCGAACTGTGGGGCGCCTCGACGATGTTCTTCCTCTTCGCGGTCGTCTCCGCGATCTCGCTGGTGTTCTGCTATCGCCGGGTGCCCGAGACCATGGGGGCGTCGCTCGACGACATCACCAACGAAGCGGAGAGCTGAAAGGGCCTACGGGTAGGCTGACCAGGTGAAGCAACTGTGAAAAACCTGACGGTCGGCGTCGTCGCGACCTCTCGCAAGGAAAACGAACACCGGCTGGCCATCCACCCGGCTCACTTCGACCGCATCAGTCCCGAGCTGCGCGGTCAGATCTACCTGGAACACGGTTACGGTAATCGCTTCGGCTACCCCGACGATGTTCTCGCCCCTCTGGTAGCGGGCCATCGCACGCGAGACGAGCTCTTCGCCGAATGCGATGTGCTGCTCCTGGCCAAGCCCCTGGCCGAAGACCTCGCGCAGATGCGCCCCGGCACGATCGTGTGGGGCTGGCCGCACTGTGTGCAGGACCCGAGCATGACCCAATTGGCTGTCGACCGCGACCTGACCCTGATCGCCTGGGAGGCGATGAACCACTGGACCAAGTCGGGTGCTTTCAGCGTCCACGTGTTCCACAAGAACAATGAACTGGCCGGTTACTGCTCGGTCATGCACGCTCTCCAATTGCGCGGCGTGAGTGGAGATTACGGTCGCCGGATGCGCGCGGCGGTGATCAGCTTCGGCGCCACCGCGCGTGGTGCGGTGCGGGCGCTGTCGGCACTGGGAATCAGTGATGTGACGGTGCTGACCCAGCGCAGCGTGTCGGCGGTGGCCTCGCCGTTCGCCTCGGTGCGGATGCAGCATTTCAAGCGTGATCCGGGACTGCCGGGCCGGACGCTCGCGCTGAAGGCGCCGGAGCCGGGGCCGCTGGCGGAGATGCTGGCCAACTACGACGTGATCGTGAACTGCATGTTCCAGGACACCGAGGACCCGTTGACGTTCGTCATGAACGAAGACCTCGAACTGTTCACGCGCGGAACACTTTTCGTCGACGTCTCGTGCGATGAGGGAATGGGCTTCGAGTTCTCGCGCCCGACCTCGTTCGCCGATCCGATGTTCACCGTCGGTGACGATCTGCACTACTACGGTGTCGACCACAGCCCCTCGTTCCTCTGGGACTCGGCGACGTGGGAGAACTCCGAAGCCCTGCTCGAGTACCTGCCCGTCGTGCTCGGCGGTCCCGAAGCGTGGGATGGCAGCGAAACGATTCGCCGGGCGATCGAGATTCGCGACGGTCGGGTGCAGAACCCGCGGATTCTGTCGTTCCAGGGTCGCTCCGACACGTATCCGTACGCTGTGAACTGACCGTCGACCAGCAGCGGCGCACGGGGGTATTTCCCGTGCGCGGCTGGTCTGTCTGCTCGGAACGGGTCGGCCGATTCCCGTCGGCCGCCGCAGACGTCATCGGGGGAATTATCGCGGCTGTGCTGTTTCTCGGCCTCCGAGTGCCAAGCCGAGCAGGCCGAGGGCGAAATCCGCGTACGCGGTGGCGATCTGTTCGGGGGAGGACGGGCCGTCGAGCCGGAACCATTGGGGGAGCGCGGTGCACATCGTCGCGATGGCACGCCCGGCGTCACGGGCGCGGTCGGTCGGTCTGTGCGCTTCGGCGAGCGCGGTATCGATGTCGGCATCGAGAATGTATTGGATCTCGTTGCGGGAGCTGGTGATTCGATCGCGATCGGCCGGATTCAAGCTGCGCATCTCGCTGGCGCCGATGAAGGCGAGTTCACGGTGGTGGGTGTGGAACAGCGCGAGTGCCTCGACGACCCGGATCACTCGTTCGCGGCCGTTCGCGCCGTCGAGACGTGCCGCGCGTACCCGCCGATGCAATTCGTCCATGGTGAGGTCGAGGGCGCGGACCAGCAGGTCCTGTTTATCGCGGTAGTGGTGGTAGACGCCGGGCACGCTCATGCCGGCACGCGCCGCGATCGAGCGCATCGTGGCGCCGTGGTAGCCGGTCTCGACGAAGGAGTCGATGGCGGCGGCGAGCACCGGGTCGATATCCAGCGGCGGGAACTCGCGCCAGGAATCCGCTGTGGCGTAGGTGTGCGGGCCGGGTTCGTCGAGCGCGCGGCGGCGAGAAGAGCGCGAAGGGGGCTCGGGGGAGGGCACCGCGCGGCGTTCGGAGCCCGGTGTGTCATCAGCTCGGGTGCTGGCCTGGTCGCCGATCAGCCAGGCCACCGTCGTGCCCAACTCGACAGCCAGCGATCGCAGGCGCGCGACCGATGCGCCGGTCTTGCCGGTCTCGATGGCGCTCAGCGTGGCCGGACTGACGCCGATCCGCTGGGCGACCGCCCGCAGCGACAGCCCCGCCGCGGTCCTCGCCTGGCGCACCCGCGCGCCCACCGCGTGTTCGGTTGTCGTCGACTCCATGTTGTTCAGAATACCTGAACACAACGGCTCGGTGACCAGTCCTGTTGACAGCAGTAATGCCCACATGCCACTGTCATTGCAGTCTATTGCCGAGCGAGCGTTCGGCAACCGAGCCGAGGAGCGGACCCGTGCCGATCGACCTGTCCCATCCGTCCGAGGTGCAGAGCCTGGCCGAGCGCACCCGCGCGTTCATCCGCGAACACGTGCTCCCGGTCGAAGACGCGCACGACGGCGACATCGCCGCGGCAGGCGGCGAGAAGTTGCGCATCGAACTGCAGCAGGCCGCCCGCGACGCGGGTGTCTTCGCCCCGCACGCGCCGATCGAATACGGCGGCCACGGTCTCGACATGTCGAGTCGCGCTCCGGTATTCGAGGAGGCGGGCTACTCGCTGTTCGGCCCGACGGCCCTCAATATCGCCGCCCCCGACGAGGGCAATGTCCACATGCTCGCCCACATCGCCGACCCGGAGCAGAAGCAGCAGTTTCTCGCCCCGCTCGCGCGCGGCGAGGTGCGCTCGGCCTTCGCCATGACCGAACCGGCCCCCGGCGCGGGCTCCGACCCGTCCGCGCTGAGCACCCGCGCGGTCCGCGCCGACGGCGGCTGGCGCGTCAACGGCCACAAATGGTTCATCACCGGCGCCGACGGCGCGGGATTCTTCATCATCATGGCCCGCACCTCGGGCGAGCCCGGCCAACGCGGCGGAGCCACCATGTTCCTCGCCCCGGCCGACAGCGCCGGCATCCGCGTCGGCCGTCACCTCGACACCCTCGACAAGTCGATGATCGGTGGCCACTGCGAGGTCTTCTTCGACGACCTGCTCGTTCCGGAATCGGCGGTACTCGGCGAGGTCGACCGCGGCTTCGAATACGCCCAGGTGCGCCTCGGCCCCGCCCGTATGACCCACGTGATGCGCTGGCTCGGCGCCGCTCGCCGCGGCCATGACGTCGCGGTCGCGCACGTGGCGCAGCGCGAGGGCTTCGGCTCACGGCTCGGCGACCTCGGCATGGTCCAGAAGATGATCGCCGACAACGAGATCGACATCGCCGCCACGCGCGCGCTGCTGACCCGCGCCTGCTGGGAACTCGACCGTGGTGAACCTGCCGCGAACGCGACCTCCATCGCGAAAACCTATGCCGCCGAAGCGATCTTCCGCATCGTCGATCGCAGTATGCAGATGTGTGGCGGTCTCGGTGTCTCCGCCGACCTCCCGCTGGCGCGGCTCTCGCGCGAAGTGCGTCCGTTCCGCATCTACGACGGCCCGTCCGAGGTGCACCGCTGGGCCATCGCCAAACGCGCGGTGAGCGCGGCCAAGCGCGCGAAGCGAGAATCCGAATGACACTGCCGGGCATGGACATCGCCGCGCTGGAGCAGTTCCTGCGCGGGCAGGGCGTCGAGGTGCGCGGCGAGTTGCGCGTCGAACTGATCAGTGGTGGCCGGTCCAATCTGACGTTCGCCGCCGCCGATGACGTCTCGCGCTGGGTGGTGCGCCGTCCGCCGGTCGCCGGGCTCACCCCGTCCGCACACGACATGGCCCGCGAGTACACCGTCACCAGCGCGCTGCAGAAGTCCGCGGTGCCCGTGGCGAAGACGATCGCCTTCGATGCGACCGGATCCGCGCTCGGCGCGCCGATGACCGTCGTCGAGTTCGTGGACGGGACGGTGTACCGCGATCAGGACGAGCTGGCGGCGCTCACCGACGAGCAGGTGAATTCCAGTGCGCGCGAACTGGTTCGCGTGCTGGCCGAGCTGCACGCGGTCGACCCGGCCGCGGTCGGGCTCGAATCATTCGGTCGGCCGAACGGTTTCGTTGCCCGGCAGGTCAAGCTCTGGGCATCCCAGTGGGAGCGGGTCAAAACCCGCGAGCTCCCCGATGTGGCAACCCTGCACGCCGCGTTGTCCGCCGCGATCCCGCAGGAGTCGTCGGCCTCGATCGTGCACGGGGACTTCCGGATCGACAACACCATCCTCGACAGCACGGACCCGAAAACCGTGCGTGCCGTAGTCGATTGGGAACTCTCCACCCTGGGCGACCCGCTCACCGACGTGGCTCTGATGTGCGTGTACCGGGCCCCGATATTCGACATGATCCTCGGTACCCGCGCCGCGTGGACCAGCTCGCGCCTACCGACGCCCGACGACCTCGCCCAGACCTACGCCGCCGCGTCCGGGCGCGAGCTGGACAACTGGGGCTTCTATCTCGCCCTGGCCAACTTCAAGCTCGGCATCATCGGCGAAGGCATCACCCACCGCGCCCTCCAGGGCTCCGATACCGGATCCGCCGCCGACCGGGCCGCCGATGCCACGCCGGAATTCATGGCCGCCGGTCTGCGCGCACTGAAGGGGTCCGCGTAGTCATCATCGAAGCGGCGCGGGTCGGCCCCACGCTGTCGTCAGGAATCCTGGTCGCCGATGATCTCGGTCGGCAGGAATCTCGCGCCGAGCTGCATCGCGATCGCACTGCTGTGTTCGACGATGCGCTCGGCGTCCACGTCGAGCACGCCCGTGCGCCAGGCCGACATCAGTTCCATGAAACCGCCGATACCGGCCAGTGTGCTCATGCGCATGGCGGTTTCGTCGATATCGGGGCGTAGATAGGGCCAGGCGATAGCGATCAGCCCATCGGTCGCGTCGGTGAGCATGGCTTTGCGCCGCTGTTCGAGCACGGCACTGCCGGCGTGATCGGCCAGCAGGATCCTGGCCCGCCCGCGGAGATCGGTCTGGAGCGAGACGGCGCGGGCGATGGTCGCGCGGGTGATCTCGAGTGGCGTCCGGTCGGCCTGGTCGACCACGACGTTCACCAGCTCGGCGAACACCTCGGTGCGCACCTCGTCCCAGACCGCGGCGAGCAACTCGTCGCGATCGGCGAAGTGCTCGTAGAAGTAGCGGTCGTTGAGCGAGGCCCGTTGACAGACCCCGCGCATGGTGACCGCGGCCCACCCGTGGTCGAGCCAGATATCGAGGGCGGCCTCGACCAGGCCGACCCGTCGCCGTGCCCTGCGCTCCTCGGCGGTCCGCCCGCCCCACGTCCGTGCCGGTGCGCGCACATCCATGGTTGACAAAGTACACCTCCGCGCGCCTAATTGGTGTCAGGTGCGGCCACTGGTGGCAGATGCCACCAATTTGAGTCTCGCCGGTAGACCCGGGAGTTGCCATGCGATTGTTCCCCTTCGGCGGTCATCGCCGGACCACGAACGCCGATGCGGTGGTAACCGGCGCGGGCAGTGGGATCGGACGCGCGTTCGCCGTCGAATTGGGTCGCCGCGGCGGTCGCGTGCTGTGCTCCGACATCGATCGGGACCACGCGGACGAGACCGCCGAACTCGTCGAAGCGGCGGGCGGCAAAGCGATCGGGACCCGCTGCGATGTCACCGTGATCGATGAGGTCACGCAATTGGCCGCGACCGCGCAGGACTGGTTCGGCGGCCCTCCCACCGTGGTGGTCAACAACGCGGGCATCGGCGCGGGCGGGCCGGTGGTCGGCGAGTTCGCCCTCGACGATTGGCAGCGCACGCTCGGCGTCAATCTCTGGGGCGTCATCCACGGTTGCCACGTCTTCGCGCCGATCCTGCGCGCGGCCGGGCGCGGTTCGCTGGTGAACGTCGCCTCGGCGGCCGCGTTCGGCGCGGCACCGCGGATGGCCGCCTACAACGTCAGCAAGGCCGGCGTGCTCGCGCTGTCGGAGACGATGTCGGCCGAGCTGGCGGGCACCGGCGTCGGCGTCACGGTGCTGTGCCCGACCGGCGTGAAAACCAATATCATGCAGGCGGATTCGCCCATGGACGACACCGCCGAACGCCTGGGCGGATTGCTCCTGCGCTGGACCGGACGCGCACCGGCGGCCATCGTCCGCACCACCCTCGACGCGGTCGACCACGGCGAGCTCTATGTGGTGCCGCAGCTCGAGGCCAAGATGCTCTGGCAGGCCAAACGCTGGCTGCCCACCACCTATACCCGTTCGGCGGGCCTGCTGGAGCGGGTCGTGCGCTGATCCACCCCACCGAAGGAGATCGAACAATGACGTTCGCCTATCCCGAGATGCTCGCCACCATTCGCGCCAAGCAGTGGGCGCTGGCCGATATCGATTGGGACGCACCGGGTGCCGACACCATCACCGACGAGCAACGTCCACGGCTGGCCACCTTCATGGCCGACCTGGTGTGGATCGAACACGTCGGCGCCCGGGGCTTCGCCGCGCTGACCCACCAGGCGCCGCCCGGCCCACTGCGTGAGATCTACCGCTACTTCCACGCCGAGGAACAGAAGCACGCCAACGCCGAGCTCGCGCTGATGCGCCGCTGGGGAATGCTCCCCGACGGTGATGCGATGCCGTTGCCCAACAAGAACATTCGCCTGGTCATCAGCTGGCTCGACCGCTACGCCGACCAGCTCACCCTGCCCGTGCTCGGCACCGTGATCCCCTCGCTGGAGACCGCGCTCGACGGCGCACTGGTGAAATTCCTGCTCGACGAGGTCGAGGACCCGGTGTGCCACGAGGTGTTCCGCCACATCAACAGCGACGAATCCCGGCACCTGGCAGTCGGATTCCAGGTCCTCGAACAGCTCGGCGCGGGCCCGCTGCGCCGGATCGCCATCGAGACAGCCGGTTTCGCGGTGCGTCCGTCGTTCGTGCTCGGCGCGTTGCTGTACGCGCCACTGCTGTCGCGGATGTCGACCAACATCATCGCGCTCGGCCTCGACGAGGAGAAGCTGTGGCAGGCGGTGCGCCGCTACGAGAACGTGGGGGAGCGCAGCCCGGCCATCCGCCGGGTCCCGCTGTATCACGTGGTGAAGATGCACGGGAAAGCCACTATTCACCGTCGCCAGCCGTTCCAGCTGCTGGCCGACGTCTCCAATGCCTGTATCGACTGGTTCCCGATCCGTGTCCTGGGCCGTCGCCCGTCCTGGTCGGACGAGCTCACCTACGAACCGGTGGCGAAATGACGACGCTGCGTGACGCCGATACCTTCACCGGCCCCCAGGTACACCGCACGGCCTTCGCACCCCGGCACGAATTCGCCGGTCAGCGGGTCGCGATCATCGGCAGCGGGGCGGCGGCCGCGCGACTGCTGCCCGGCATCGCCGCCGAAGCCGCGCGGGTGACGGTGTTCCAGACCGAGGCGGTCTGGGTCCTCCCACGCCTACCGGCGCCCGCGGCGACGACGCTGCGCCGCGCACCGCAAGGACTGCTTCGGCTCGCCGCTCGCGTCAATCTCTTTGTCCAGGTGCGTGATTCGTGGCTGCGTCACCGCCTGACGCCGGACGACACCGCGGGCGTCGCGGTACACAACAGCTACTACCGCGCCCTGCGACAACCACACTGCACGCTGGTGACCTGGCCGATCGCCCGACTGGTGCCGCTGGGCGTGCGTACCGTCGACGGCATCGAGCACCGGGTGGACGCCATTGTCTACGCCGATGACGCAGGCCATGTCGTACGTACGGTCGCTCGGCCCGGCCGCCTGCACCCGTCGGCGGAACTGATGAAGGAGATCGCATGACCACCACCGGAATCGAGCACGAGATCGTCATCGTGGGAGCGGGGTTCTCCGGGATCGGCGTAGCGATCGAGTTGCGCAAGGCCGGGTTCGACGACTTCGTGATCATCGACGAGGCCGACGGTGTCGGCGGTACCTGGCACTGGAACACCTATCCCGGTGTCGCTGTAGATATTCCGTCGTTCAGCTATCAGTTCTCCTTCGAGCAGCGCACCGACTGGTCGCGGGTCTACGCGCCCGGCCGCGAGCTCAAGGCCTACGCGGAGTCGTGCGTGGACAAATACGAACTGCGACCGCGCATTCGCTTCGGCACCACCGTGACCGGCGCGGACTTCGACGAGGAGGCCGACCGGTGGGTGTTGCACACCGCCGACGGCAGCGACGTGACCGCGCGTTTCGTGATCAGCGCGACCGGCGTGCTCACCAGACCCAAACTCCCTGAGATTTCCGGCATCGAGTCCTTCGCGGGAACCGTCATGCACACCTCACGCTGGGATCACCACCAGGATCTGCGGGGACAGCGTGTGGCGATCATCGGCACCGGCGCCTCTGCGGTCCAGGTGATCCCGGAGATCGCCTCGCAGGTCGAGCACCTGACGGTTTTCCAGCGCACGCCGATCTGGTGCCTGCCCCGCCCCGACCTGCCGTTGCCCCTCGCCGCTCGGTTGGCCCTGAAGGTCCCCGGCGGACGAACGCTGACCCGACTGGTGAGTCAGACCTACGTCGAGTTCACCTTTCCGCTGGCCGCCCACTATCACAACTCGCTGCCCACCGCCGCGATCGGCGAACGCGCGGGCCTTGCCCATCTGCGGCGCCAGGTGAAGGACCCCGCCGTGCGGGCCGCGCTGACCCCGCAATACGCCCTCGGGTGCAAACGGCCCAGCTTCTCCAACGACTATCTGTCGACCTTCAATCGTTCGAACGTGACGCTGGAAACCGATCCGATCAGCGAGATCACCGCCACCGGCGTCCGCACCGCCGCAGGCACCGAACACCGGGCCGACGTGCTGATCCTCGCCACCGGCTTCAAAGTCATGGAATCGGGCAATATGCCGACCTATGACCTGCGCGGCGTCGACGGCCGCGATCTGGAGACCTGGTGGGACAAGAACCGGCTGCAAGCCTACGAGGGCGTCAGCGTCCCCGGGTTCCCGAACTTCTTCTCCATCATCGGCCCCTACGGTTACAACGGCGCGTCGTACTTCACCCTGATCGAGAACCAGACCCGCCACATCCTGCGCTGCCTGCACCACGCCCGCGCGCACGACGCGGACCGCATCGAGGTCAGCGAGGAAGCCAACGACCGCTTCTTCCGTGAGATGCTCGCCCGTCGCGGCGGCCAGGTGTTCTGGGACGAAAGCTGCGCCACCGCCAACAGCTACTACTTCGACAAACACGGCGACGTGCCCCTGCGTCCCAGCTCTACCGTCGAAGCCGCTTGGCGCAGTACGCATTTCCCGCTCACCGACTATGTCTTCACGTAGCCCGCTGGTCGTCCCGATGGCGTGACGACAACGCCGATTCGATGTCGTCGAGGTAGGTCCGAACCGGACCCACACTGAGAAGTCCGCTCTGCGCGGTGGTTTCGGCCGCGGCGGGGGTCAGCTGGGTCCGGGCTCGGCGCATCATCTCGACGTCATCGACGGCGACGGCCGCGTGGGCCACGATCGCCCACAGCGCTTCGAACAACAGGTCACGCGGTGGTGAGGTGATGTCGCGCAGGGCATTGCGCGCGTCGTCGAGCCTCCCTCGGGCGACGAGCAGGGTGGGCTCGACCCAGGGTCGGTAGGGTCCCCAGTCGGTGTCGGGGGCGATCGCCGCGATCCGCGCGGTCTGCTGGTGTCGCAGATACAGGCTCAGCTCGGCCAGCGGCAACAGGCCGTGCTCGAGCCCCGGCATACCGGCACCGGTGAGGGCGGTAGCGGCTGCCTGATACGCCGCCTCGCCGGTCGCGAGATCTGTTGTCGCGCTCGTGCGTAGGGCGCGGAACCAGGTGGTGAACACCTCGACCAGCGGCAGTTCGTAGCGCTGGGCGAGCGCGTCGGCGGCATCGGCGTGCCGGTCGGCGCCGGGGTGATCAGCCAGGGCGCAGCGCGTTTGAACGAGGATCAGATGGCCGAGCACCTCGTAGGTGGCGAGCTTGTTCTTCGTCGCTACCGCGACGATCTCGGCGCCGACGGCGTCGCGCCGCTGCGCCAGTCCGGCCCGCTGGAAGCTCTGCATGAACACTCCGTTGAGGGCGAAGGCCAGCAGTGCGGGGTCGTGCAGTCGGCGGGCGATGTCCTCGGCTTGGCGGGCGGCGCGCAACGGGCGCAGACCGGCCTCGGTCGGATCGTCCACCGGCAGGCCGCCGCGCGATTCGACGGCGATCGTCGCGAGCAGTCTGGCCCGGTCGGCATCGTCGTCGGCGGGCAGTAGCAACAGGGTCTTCTCGGCGATGTCGACGAGTCGTCGGTCCTGCGCGGGGTCGTCCGAACGGGTCCAGATCGCGGGTACGTCGTAGATGCCGACCACCCGTGCGGTCAATTCGGGGTCGCCGAGTTCGTCGGCGGCGACGACAGCGGAAATCCGGTGTGCGCGTGCCGCTGCCAACCCGCCACCGCCCGTCACCGCGAGGTCGCGCATCAGTCCGGCGGTCGATTCCAGGCGTGTTCTGGTGCGTGGCGGGACGGCGCTGTCGTACGCGGCGCGTGCCTGTTCCCAGACCTGCGCGGTGGAATCGGTCGCGACCGGGTCGAGGTGTGCCGCCTGGCGCAGCAGGTCGTGTTCCAGGCGGTGTAACGCCGGTCCCGGGTCGATGCCCAGGTCCTCGGCCAGCATCCGCCGGGCCCTGGCGAGGACGGCGAGCGCGTCGGCTTGACGGCCCGAGCGATACAGGGCGGTGGCCAGCAGGCCCCACGCGTCTTCGCGCCACGGATGCTCGGCGACGTGCGCGTCGAGGTCGGGAACCGCTGCCGCGGCGGCGCCCAGTGCCACTTGGGCCTCGGCACGGCGTTCGACCGCCAGCAGTCGCTGCTCGGTGAGCCGCGATCGTTCGGCCTGGGCCCACCCCGCATCGGCGAAGTCGGTGTAGGCAGGTCCGCGCCACCAGCCCAGAGCCTCGGTGAGTACCGAGAAGGCTTGTCCGGCAGGCAGAGTCGATGCCATCCGGACCGCATCGTCGAACCGCCACGCGTCCACGGCATCGGGTTCGGCCCGCAGCGCGTAACCGAGCCCCTCGGTGACCAGCAGACGCGCCGGTGTGCGCGGCGGGCGGTCGGGCTCGAGCGCGCGCCGCAGTCCGGCCACGAAGGTGCGCACCGCGCCCACCGCGTCCGCGGGCGGCTCGTCCCACAGATCGTCGACCAAACGACTGACCGGAACCACGCGCCGGTCGGCGACGATCAGCCGCGCGAGCACCTCGCGGTAGCGCGGCCCGCGCAGCGCGACCGGTCCGCCCAGGTCGTCGTGCGCGGCGACGGGACCGAGCACCTGAAACCGCATCAGGCCAATGTAGTGCGCGTTCATCGGTTGCTCATCGCGACACCGCACGCTCGAACTCGATCCGCTCAGACCCCGCGGACCAGCCTTCGAACGAAAGAGGTCAACGCGATGACCCGCACTATTGCTGGATTCGACTACCACCGCTTCCCCGTCGCCGACGAGGTCGCGCTCAACGTCGCCGTCGCCGGTTCGGGTGCCCCGATCGTGCTGCTGCACGGCTTCCCACAGACCCACCTGATGTGGCGTCATGTCGCGGCCGACCTGGCCACCGACCACACCGTGATCGTGCCGGACCTACGCGGCTACGGAGACAGCGACAAACCCGCCGACGCCGCACCCGATACCTACTCCAAGCGGCGCATGGCAGCCGACATCGTTTCCGTGGCAGCGGCTTTCGGCCATGAACGTTTCGCCCTCGCCGGCCACGACCGCGGTGCCCTCGTGGCCTTCCGCGCCGGACTCGACCACCCCGCGACGATCACCCACCTCGCCTGCCTGGACGTGCTACCCACCCTCGACATGTGGGAAGTTCTGCATGGTGTCGACGCCGCAGTCGGGTTCCACCTGTACCTGATGGCCCAGCCGTCGGGTCTGCCCGAACAGATGATCTCGGCCGCCGCCGACGCGTTCTTCGCCTACTTCCTCGACCTGTGGACCAAGGATCCCGCCGCAATCCCCGCGCCCGTGCGCGCCGCGTATCTGGAGGCCAGTCGCGAAGCCGTCCCCTCGATCGTGGCCGACTATCGCGCCTCGGCGACCATCGATATCGACCACGATCGCGCCGACCGCGCGGCAGGTGCTCGGCTGTCCATGCCCGTGACGGTCCTGCAGCAGGACTGGGGCGCGGCGCTCGGATTCGAAGCGGCGGCGCTGTGGTCGAGTTGGGCACCGGATCTCGACCACCGCACCGTCGACGCGGGTCACTTCATGGCCGAAGAGGACCCCGAATCCGTGGCCGCGGCCCTTCGCGAGCTGGTCCTGCGCTGAGCCGGGTACGCAGCTCAGTACCCGACGGTGAAGCGTCGCCGAACCTTTCAGGAGATCCTCGTCCTCGTCGGCGCAGGCAAGGCGTCTACTGACCACCGAACAAGCCCCCTGTTCTACGTCCGCCCGACGTCACCGTCATCCCCGTCACCAACGCCCCACCCCTACAATTCGGCCTCGGCTGGCTCACCGCCTGCGACATCGTCGCCCGGCTCCGCTTCTGAGGGACGTCACCGGCCGTGCTCGGTGGCCCGCTGTTGGGCTCGGTGGGTGAGGGCGTTGACGATGCGTTGCCAGGCGGGGGTGGACTCCGAGATTCGGGAGGCTACGAGTTCGGTGGATCGGGTGGTGGGGCGGTGGTGTCGGATTTGCCAGGTGTCCAGGTCGTCGATGAGTTGGTCGAGGCGTGGATCGTGGGGGTCCCAGTCGGCCGATTCGTCCACTGCGAGGTAGAGGCGGGTGGTTTCGGGGTCGTCGAATTCGGCGTTCTTCTCGCGGATTCGTTGGGGGAGGGCGTCGGCGTCCAACGCTTGCAGCAGGATCCAGGAGTCGCGTTCCAGTCGCACGCGTTGTTCGCTGATGCCGAGACCGCGCATCCGGTTCAGGATGGCGACCACTTCGGTGGGAAGGAAGAGGCTTTCGCCGCCGACCAGTTCGGCGATCCGGTGGCGGTACTCGGCGAGCTGATCGATCTTGCGCTGCAACGCCGCGTCGATATCGCTGATGGCGGAGGCGAATTCGGTCGGTTGCGCGTGCAGCAGTGCGTCGATCCTGGACAGGGGGACGCCGGCGTCGGCGAGGGTCCTGATCCGGATGAGATCCACCGCCGCCTGCGCGGGATAGCGGCGGTAGCCGGAGGCGTCGCGCTCCGGCTCGGGCAACAGCCCGACCTGGTGATAATGGCGCACGGTGCGCACGGTCACATCGGCAGTCGCCGCGAGTTGGCCGATGGTGAGCACCGCGCCGATTCTAGGGGCCTGCCAACTGGTCGACGACATCGCGGATCGCCTCGACCACGGCATCGGGACGGTCGAAGCAGAGTCGGTGGTGCACGGTGTCGGTGATGATGCGCTGCTCTCCCCGCGAGACTCCGTGGACGACGGCCGCGTCCATTCGTCGCCTGGCGTCGTGGATCTCGGCCAGCGCCTCAGCGGACTGGCTGGGGTCGGCGCCCAGCACGCTGAGCGCTACCAGGGGAACATCGGGAAGGTTCGGCCCGGCGCGCAGTTCGGTTGCCACTTCGGTCAATCCGCTGCGTTCGGCGAAGCCCGCACGGATCCATTCGGCACTCGACTTGGCGTCGATCAGCGGCTGCCGCACGTGCTCGGGGTAGTCCGCGAGCAACTCGCCGCGCAGCTCACGCAGTGCGGTGCGCATCTGTTCGACCTGTTCGAGATCGGGCGTGGGCGCCGCGGCCGCCGCCAGCCGCATCGCCGACGGCATGAACTCGTCCCAGTCGCGATGCAGGCCGTCCAGCCAGACCAGTCCGGCCACGTCCTGCGGGTACAGCTGAGCGAACCGGTGGGCGTAGAGGCAGCCGAGGGAGTGCGCCGCGAGAATGTAAGGGGCGGAGATGTTTTGGGCGCGCAGCAGCTGTTGCAGTTCCTCGGCAACCGCTTCGGCGGTGCGAGGCAAGGGCAGTGGATCGCTGTAGCCGGTGCCGGCGCGGTCGTAGACGACGGCGGTGGTGAACTGAGAAACCTGTTGCTGCACAACGAAATAGTCCAGACCGACCGCGCTCGCACCGGGGAGGAACACCACCGCCGGTCCGCCGCTGCCCGACCGGTGCGCGAAGACGCGCGTGCCGTCGATCTCCTCGAATCCGCCGACCGGCGGGGCGTGCCGGGTCGAGGACGTGTTGTCGTTCGTCATGCGACAAGGGTGCAACCCTGACGCAGCGTCAGGGTCAACCCGTGCCGAGGCGGCGGGCGATGCCGACCGCTCTCGCCTGGGTTCGGGCGCACGTCGAGACGGAGGAACACCGAGATGAGACGTCACATCGCCAGAGGCGGTGTCGTGACAGTGGGTCTGTTCGGTGGGCGGTAGGTGCGCCAGGCTTCGGCGAGACGGTCGACTGCCGTCGTGAGGGTTTCCAGCGGATGGAGGAAATGAAGCCGCAGGTAGCGCTCGCTGCCGCCGGTCGGATCCAGGCCGCTGCCCGCGAGGATCGAAACATGTCGGCGCAGTGCGGCTTGCGCGAAGGAAGGGCCGTCGCCGTGTGGCAGCCGGATCCAGAGGGTCTGTCCGCCCTCGACCGGCGGAACCTCCCATTCGGGGATGCGGCGGGTGAGTTCCGCGCGGAGATGGTTGTGGCGAAGTCGGCGCTCGGTGGCTTGCGCGCGCAGCAGGTCGTCGAGGCGGGGGAGTAGCTCGGCCGCGGCCAGTTGGGCGGGCAGATTGCCGCCGAGATCGTGCACCGCGCGAAGCCTGGCGAGCTTGGTGACGACAGGGGAGGCCGCGCGGATCCAGCCGACTCGCAGTCCGCCCCAGACGCTCTTACTCAGTGAACCGATGGTGATCACGGTGTCCGCGAACGCGGCGAGTGGTCGCGGAGTCTCGTGGCCGAGGAACCCGAGCTCGGCCAGGACTTCGTCATCGATGAGCGGAATCCCCTCTGCTGCTGATGTTTCCGCGATCCTGCGCCGTGTGAGCGTGGACAGCACCGAGCCTGTCGGGTTCTGGAAGGTGGGGATCACGTAGGCGAGTGTGGGGCGCTGGTCGCGGATCGCTTCCGCGAAACCGTCCAGCCCGGGCGGCAGGCCGGACACGACGGCCGCTTCCGCGCGAAAGGCTTCCAACGCGCCGGGATAGGTCGGAGCCTCCACGAGAACGCGATCGCCAGGCCGGAGGAAGGCGCGTGCGAGCAGTGAAAGTGCTTGTTGCCCACCGGTGGTGACGAGGATCTGCCCGGCCTCGGTCGGTAGACCCCGCCCTCGGTAGTACTCGGCGACGGCCTCCCGAAGCGCCGGATGGCCGGACGGGTAGTAGCCGATGTCGTCGGTCGTGGCGGCCAAGGCGGGCAGCATCGCCGCATAGGACTCGGTCAATGCGAGGGGAGGTCGATCCGGTGCCGCGCACGCCAGCGAGATCACGTCGGATCGCGGCTCGAGCAGGTCGAGGAACATCGGCTCGCTGGTGGTTTCCGGCGGATCGACCTGCGGCGAACCCGCGACACGGGTGCCACTACCTTGTCGTCGAACGATCCGCCCTTCGTCGTGCAGCAAGTCATAGGCCGCCACGACCGTGCTCCGCCCGACCGACAGGGCGACGGCCAGCTTGCGGTCCGGCGGCAGCAGCGCGCCAGGAGGTAGTTCGCCGTCCTCGATCAGCCCGCGTAACCCCGCCGCGAGCAGGGCATACAGCGGCCCGCGCCCCGCCGACCAGCGACCGAGCCGATCTGTCACAGTAATTGGATCCATAGCCAAACCAATTATGGCCGATTGGCGCTGGATCGTCGCCCCGAGCAGCTCGACGATGATCACCATGACAGCCTCGAGCACTACCGGTTCGGTATCGATCCCCGCGGCCATCGCCGCCCTGCCCGGCCCCTTCCAACAGCAGGAGCTGGCCATGGTCAACGACACCGTTGTCCGCGTCGCCCAACTGTCGGGCGAATTCCCCTGGCACCACCACGACGAAGACGAACTCTTCCTCTGCTGGGACGGCGCCTTCCGGATCGAACTGGAAGACCGTGCCCCCGTCACCCTGCATCCGGGCGAATTGTTCGTGGTGCCCAAGGGAATCCGGCACCGCCCGGTCGCCGACGAGGTCGCGCACGTGCTCTTGATCGAGCGCCCGGAGACAGCGCAATACGGCAACTGAACTGGTCCGGTGTCGGCGACACGCTCCGTGCACATCATTCGACGCCGTGGGTGTCGCGCGTAGCAGTACCGGCAGTCGTACCGGACGGCTCAGTGTCCGGATTCGACCGGCACGGTCCGCAGGAGTTCAGCGACTTCGGCGGGTGTCGCGGACGGAAAGAGTTGCCGCACCCCGATCATGGCCAGCAGCCGGTCCTGATCGGCGCCCACTCCCATGCGTGACACCACATCGTGCGCGGTGCGGTTGGCTTCGGCGATCTCGTCGGCTTTGCCGAGGCGGGCGAGATTCTCGCCCACGATTTTGTCGAGGTCGGTGGAACGCTTGTAGAACAACGCGGTGATCCCGACCGGCACCGCACCCATGATCGAGGTCGCGGCGGCGGCGTCTCGATTGCCGAACGCCACCATCGACGCCGCGGCGAGAACGACCACGACTCCACAGCACCCGCTGATCATGTACGCCCAGAAGAACGCCGTGCTCTGCGCCATCGCGCTGCGCACCTGCCGAAGATATTCCTCCGTTCGAGGTCGCGGCGTCAGGATGTGGTCGGTGTCCGGCGCCGCTGGTTCGGTCGGTATCGAGACGGCGGGAGCAACGGCGTCGCCTGTCATGGTGGTTTCGATCGTCCGCTTGTTGATTCGGCGACTGAATGTCGTCGAGAACCACGCCGACACCGCCGCGATCACAGTCGGGATCAGCCCACCGACCCCGATCAAGGCCAAGATTTCGTTCACGGTATCCCCCCGATTCCAGCTCCCACACCCCTGCGAACTATCCCGCGCACTCTACCGTGCGCTGTTGTCCACTCTTCCTGTTGTCCACTCGCGCAAGGTTATTCGTGGTCATCGCCGAGCTGATGGCCCGGTCACCGGGTCGTCGCGGCGGAGCCCTTGTCGGCGGCAGTTAAGAACAAGCACTCTTGTTAGAAACAAGCGCTCGTGCTGTAATCGGCGTCACCAAGTAGAGGAGACGCCATGCAGCGCAGCGCGGCAGCCACCATTCACCCGAGTCGCCGGGGTGGACGCGGTCGACCGAACCGGGGACGAATGTTCAGAACGAGGTGGGCGGCAGTGCCGCTGGCAGCGGTGTGTCTGGCGGTGTCGAGCGCGGGCAACGCCGCCGCCGACCCGTACCCGAGTTTCCCGCCGGACCAGAACCAGCTCCCGCAGCTGCCCGCCGAACCCCAGCTCTACGACCTGCTGCCGATCCCGGTGCCCGCCGAGGATCCCTGGTACGACGACCCGGCCGACCTGAATTCCTACGCGCCGGGACAGATCATCCGCTCCCGAACGGTGCAGACGCGTCTGCTCGGACTGCCGTTCCCGGTGCACACCGAGCAACTGCTGTTCCGAAGCAACGACGTCCACGACAATCCGATCGCGACCGCGACCTCGGTGATCGTTCCCGGCATCCCGTGGTCGGGCAGTTCGCGACCGGTGGTCTCGTTCCAGGAAGCCATCGACGCGACCGATTCATCGTGCAACCCGTCGTACACGTTGCAGACGGGCACGATGAAAGAAGCCGCGCTCGCGGTCTATTGGCTCGCGCAGGGATTCGCGATCAACGTCGCCGACTTCGACGGCAAGTTCAATACCTTCAACACCTATGACGAAGGCAAAATGGTGCTCGACAGTCTGCGCGCCATGAAGAACTCGGCGTTGGGCCTGACGGACTCCGGGATCGCGCTCTACGGGTACTCCGGCGGCGGCTCGGGTTCGATCCGCGCGGCCGAACTTCGCGAGAGTTACGCCCCCGATGTGCGGTTGCTCGGCACCGCGGTGGGTGGATTCCCCGCCGATCTCCGCGCCCAGGCCCGTTACGCGATCGCCCAGCAGCCGGGCCTCACCGGCGCCAGTAATTTCACGATGTGGCTCGGCTTCGCCGCGTTGTCGCGGGAATTCCCCGACCAGTTCGACGCGAAGGAATTGCTGACCCCCGAAGGTCAGGCGATCGTGGCGGATATGCGGAGTCGCTGCGTTTACACGATCGCCGCAGCGGGCGCGTACCGGCCGATCAGTGCTTATTTCCAGCCGGGGAAGTCACTGGAAACGGCGCCGGGGGTGATGGAGGTTCTCGCGGACCAGAGTCTGGGGCACCATATTCCGGACAGCCCGATCTTCTGGTGGCACGGAATCTGGGACGAACTGATCCCGACATCGGCGGTCCTGCCGACGGTGAACGACTACTGGAACCGCGGCGCGGACCTGCGGTTCTACACGATGCCGCTGCCCGAACACATCGTCAACGCCGTCGCGGGCTGGCCGCCCGCGGTGGCCTGGACCAGTGCGGTGCTGCGCGGTCTGCCGCCGGGTGAGCGATTCAAAGCCGATATTCCGATGCCCAACTAGACGAAAACAGCACGGCGCGCGGAGGGAATGCGCGCCGTGCTGTCGACGAACCGAAGCTTTAGGCCGAAGCCTGCTCATAGGCCGAGATGACTTCCGCCGAGATCCTGCCGCGGCTGGACACGGTGTGCCCGTTCTGCGAAGCCCACGCGCGGATCTCGGTCAGATCGTTGCGGCGGGTGGATTCGGCTGCCGGTGCCGAGCCGAGGCGACGTGCGGCGCCTGCTTTGGCCCGACCGGTGCGACGCGCGTACGGAACCCACTGTTCGAACACCTCACGCAACTCTGCCGCGTTGGCATCGGACAGGTCGATTTCGTAGGCCGCCCCATCGATTCCGAATGTGACAGTCGCATCGGCAGCGGACGTGCCATCGAAATCATCGACAAGTGTGACAACGACTTTGCGCGCCATGGGAGTCCTGTTCGTTCGGGTGCCGAGAATTACCGTCGCCGATCTTAGTTGACCGCGCCGCGGGTTATTCGCTCGGCACCAATCGCGATCAGCCTGCGCGACGTGGCAGCTCATCGCGGAAGCGGGTGTCGCCGCCGTCGACTTTCAGCAGCATGCCGAGTTCGTCGACCGGTGTTCGGACGTCGCCGAAGAATCCACCGAGGAGTGCTCAGTCGGCGCGAGGGATGCGTCCGTCGACGTCGGTGAACCCGTAGTCCTCGGCGAGATCGGCGACTTTCCAGGATTTCCCGGTGCGCGTCGACCGGCCGGGATCGGCGGCCAGCGCTACCACGGCGCGCCCGGGGAAGCGTGGGGACTCGGCGGTGTCGAGATCGAAGGTGCCTTCGCCGGGCAGGGTGACCTGGCGACGGCCGTGCTCGTCGGCCGGAACCATTTGCAACAGTTCGGTATTCACGATCCCGGGCCAGATCGAGACCGCGGTCGCGCCGGTGCCGGTCAGATCGTGCGCGAGGTCGGCGGTGAGGCGATCCAGAGCGGTCTTGCCGACGCCGTAGACGGCATTGTGCATGTACCGCCGCGCGCCGGGGGAGGACACATTGACGATGAGGCCCGCGGACTCGATCAGCAGCGGTGCGGCGAAAACGCTGGCCACATAGTGCGATCGCACGCCGATCTCGAAGGTCTCGTCCCACGCCTTCGGTGGCACATCCCAGAACTTGCGGCCCAGCCAGCGGGCGGCGGCGGGGGAGTTGTAGACATTGTTGACCAGCACATCGAGGCGCCCCTGCTCCTCGCGGATCCGGGTGAAGAGCTTCTCGACCGCATCGTCGTCGCGATGATCGCAGACTGCCACGACGCCGCGTCCGCCGAGCTCGGTGACCATCGCGGCGGTCTCGCCTACGGTGCCGGGCAGCTTCCCGGGCTCGGTGGTGCGTCCGGTGACGTACACGGTCGCCCCGGCCGCGCCCAACTCGAGGGCGATGCCTTTGCCGATGCCGCGACTTGCCCCGGTGACGACCGCGACGCGCCCGGCCAGAATCTTGGGTGTTCCGCTCATGACCTGAGGACACTACCGTCAAATCAGAACACGTTCTAGAAATTGGAGGCGGTAGTGGAGCAGAGATTTCTCGATACAGGCGAAATCAGGATGCATGTCACCGAGCAGGGGCAGGGCTACCCGGTGGTGTTCTGTCATGGATTTCCGCACACGGGGTTTATCTGGCACCGGCAGATAGCGGCCGTGGCCGAGGCGGGATTCCGGGCCATCGCGCCCGACCTTCGCGGCTACGGTCGAACCGAGGCGCCCGCTGAGGTCGCCGCGTACACCAACGAGGCCGTGATCGGTGACCTCCTGGCGCTGCTCGACGACATCGGCGCCGACAAGGCTGTGTTCGTCGGCCTCGATTTCGGTGCCCAACTGGTGTGGGAGCTGGCGCTGCGCGCTCCCGAACGCGTCGAAGCGCTGGTGGTGCTGAACAATCCGTACTCGCCGCGCCCGCCGCGTCCGCCGTCGGCCTTCTGGACGAAGGCCGCCCAACGCCATTTCCTGCACCTGTCCTACTTCCAGGAGCCCGGCGTCGCCGATGTCGAACTCGCCGCGCGGCCGAGGGAATTCCTGTCCCGCGTCTACTTCTCGCTCTCCGGGGACTACCACTATCTCGACACCTGGAAGAACCCGCCGGGGCTCGGCTATCTGGATGTGCTGCCCCAGGCGCCCGCACTGCCGTGGACCTGGCTCAGTGACAGTGAATTCGACACCATCGCCACGGACTTCGAGCGGACCGGCTTCACCGGGGGATTGAACTGGTACCGCAATCTGGACCGCAACTGGGAACTCGCCGAGCCGTTCGCCGATGCCCGGATCGAGGTCCCGACCTACTTCCTCTACGGCGAGAACGACCCCGACATGGAGGGCTTCAGCGGCCGCGACCCGCTTGCCACGCTGCGGGCGAATGTCACCGATCTCCGTGCGGTAGTGGAACTTCCGGGTGCGGGCCATCTCGTGCACCTCGAGCGAACCGACGCGGTCAACGACTTCCTGGTCACCGCGCTGCGTGAGGTCGGTGTCGATCAGCGCGCGCGGTCGTAGGTCAGGGCCGTCTCGCCCAGTTCGCCGACCTCGTGACGGGTGAGCGTCCACCGCGAGCCGGGTAGGCCGTCGTCGAACAGTCGCTGTCCGTCGCCGGCGATCTCGGGGCACAGCAGCAGGTGCAGTCGGTCGATCAGGTCCGCCGCGAGCAGATCCTTGATCACGGTCGGGCTGCTGTTGACGAGAATGTCACCCGTACCGGTGGCTTTCAGTGCGGTGACGACGTCGGCGGCCGGTGCGTTCGCGATGCGGGTGCGCTCCCACGGCGACTCGGTGAGCGTGGTCGACAACACGACCTTCTCGGTGTCGACCAGCCATTTCGCGTAGGCGCGGTCGCGCGGGTCGGCGTTCTCGTCGGCGGCGACCGTCGGCCAGAACCCCAGGAAGCCTTCGGCATTGACCCGGCCGAGCAGCGCCGTCGTCGCGCCCTCCCAGATGCGGGTGAGGTGATCGCGGGCGACCTCGGTGGTGGCGTAGCGGACGATCGCCTGCATGTCGCCGGGGCCGCCGGGGCCGTTGTAGCGTCCGTCGAGGGTGAGGCCGATATTCGCGGTCACAGTGCGCTCGGTCATGGCTGTTCCTTGCTGTGGGGGAGTGTGTCGGCGAGGTTGTCGAGGACTCGGCTCCAGCCGGTTTCGATGCCGGCGATGTAGGGGACGGCCTCGACGGTGGTTTCGGTGATGGTCAGGTCGAGGCTCAGGCGGGTGGCGCCGGACCGCTGCTCGAGGGTCAGGGTGTAGTGGCCGGTGAAGGAGACGGCGCCCGCCGCATCGAGCACCGAGAGGTCGAACTCGAGGTGGCCCGGTCTCCTCACGGCCGTGACTCGCCCCTCGGAGCGGTATCGCCGTCCTTCGGCATCGCGGTAGTCCAGTGCGGCGCGACCGCCCTTCTTCGGCTCGATGACGCAGTGCGTGATCGTCATCGACGCTGGGGCCCACCAGGATCGGAGCAGGGTCGGATCTGACCAGTGCTGCCAGACGAGATCCCGGGACGCGGTCAGCTCGCGCTCGAAGGTGAATTTCCGCCCGTCCGCCCAGCGATCCCGTTGCGCGGCAAGCGATTCCGCCTCGATAGCGGCGCGGTATCGCTCGATGACCGCGCGCTCGTCCGCATGAGTGGAGATGGTTGCGACCAGGTCGGTGAGTCTGCTCGCGAGTTCCTGTAGCGGTGCCGACTCGACGGCGTAGACGCGACGTTGCCCCAGTGGAAAGGCCGTGACGAGCCCGGCCCGCGCCAATGTTTGCAGGTGCTTGGTGGTTTGGGGCTGCCGCAAACCGGTCAGGTCGGCCAGTTCGCCGACCGAGCGGGGGTGCTCTGCGAGGAGTTCGACGATGCGCCACCGTGCGCCGTCTCCGAGAGCTGATGCGACCGCGTCCATGATCTGAGTATTCACTCCAGTGAATATTCCTGTCAAGGAATATAAATCGCTCCATGGAAACTAGCGGGGAGGCGGTACTTTTGGTGGGAGGCACATCGGGCGGACCACCTGAAAGGATGCGGCCTCTTGAAGATTGCACTCGGAGCCGACGAACGGACGACGAGCTAGTGTTCACGCGCTGGGGGGATGTGGTCTATCGGTTCCGGTTCGGTGTGCTCGGCGTGGTGGTGGCCGCACTGCTCGGGCTCGGCGGGTACGGGCTCGGGCTGCACGACGAGCTGAGTTCCGGTGGCATGGACGACCCCGGCTCGGAATCGGCGCTGGCGGGGCGCTTGGCGGACAGTGCGTTCGGTCGCAATCACGACCTCGACGTGGTCGTGCTCTACACCGCGCCGCCCGGCAAGACCGTCGACGATCCCGAATTCAGCCGCAAGATCGTCGACAATCTCAACAGCCTGCCGCAGGCGTACTCCGGGGTGATTGCCGGCGTCAACGGGGCCTACTGGCAGACGGAAACCGGTCGGGCGAGCGGTTCCCTGTTCGCCACATCCGACCGCACCCGTGCTGTGGCCGCTGTCGCGATCGTCGGCGACAACGACACCGAGATGCTGCGCAACACCAGAAAGGCGAAGGACGCCTTCGCGATTCCCGGGGTCGATGTGCAGGTGGGCGGCCTGCAACCGGTGGCGGGAACGCTCAACGACACCCTGGCCGACGACATCCGCCGGATGGAATTCCTCGCGTTTCCGGTGGTCGCGCTGCTGCTGTTCTTCATCTTCGGCGGTGTGGTCGCTGCCGCGTTGCCATTGATCGTCGGCGGGCTGACGATGCTGGGCGCGAGCGGGATCGTGCGCACCTTCACCTACGTCACCGAGGTGAACTCTTTTGTCGCGCCGGTTGTTTCGATGATCGGTGCGGGATTGGCCATCGACTACGGGCTGTTCATCGTGAGTCGCTTCCGCGAAGAACTCGCCGAGGGCCACGCCGCCGCGGCGGCGGTACGGCGCACGATGACGACGGCGGGGCGCACCGTGGTGTTCTCCGCGACGATGATCATCGCCAGCGCGGGCGGCATGCTGCTGTTCCCGCAGGGGTTCCTGAAATCCATCGCCTATGGAGCCATCGCGACCGTGTCGCTGGCCGCGCTCACCGCCATCACCTTGCTGCCCGCGATGCTCGCGATTCTCGGGGCGCGCGTGGACATGTGGGGAAGTAGGCGGCTTCGGCGAACGAAATCCGCGCACGAGGTGGAGAACGGTTTCTGGGGCCGCAGCACCCAGTGGGTGATGAAGCATCCGGTGAAGGTGGCGGGGGTGCTGTGCGTGGTGTTGGTGCTGTTGATCCTGCCTGCTCGCAATCTCGCCTTCGGTGGCTTCAGCGAACGATATCTGCCGCCGGACAACAGCACTCGCGTCGCGCAGGAGCAGATCGACGCGACCTTCCCGGGCCGCAGATCCGATCCGATCGACCTGATCTTCGTCTCCGGCGACAGCGTCGCGATCGGCGCCGCCCTGAAACTGGCCAATCAAGCGCCCGGTCTGGCGGCGAAGTTCGAACTGCCGTCGCGGTCGCCGGTGCAGTCGGATGTGTACCGCACCAAAACGACACTCGCGGACTCCGATTCCGCCGACGCCACCATCGACTATCTCCGCGACATCGAACTGCCCGACGGCGTGCGGATGCTCGTCGGTGGCGTCCCCGCCATCCAGAAGGACAGCTTCGACGCGTTGCTCGAGCGCATGCCGTGGATGATCGCCCTCGTCCTGCTCGTCACCACGCTGCTGATGTTCTTGACCTTCGGTTCGCTGATCCTGCCGATCAAGGCCGCCCTCATGAGCGCTCTGGGCCTCGGCTCGACGCTGGGTATCCTCACCTGGATCTTCATCGACGGTCACGGCGCGGGCCCGCTGAACTTCACCCCGCAACCCATTCAGGCCAACATGCTGGTGATGATCATCGCGATCATCTACGGCTTGTCCACCGACTACGAGGTCTTCCTGCTCTCGCGCATGGTCGAAGCGCGGGCCAAGGGCGCCACCACCACCGAGGCGGTCCGTATCGGCACCGCGCACACCGGCCGCATCATCACCGCCGCCGCCTTGATCCTGCTCGTGGTCACCGGCGCCTTCGCGTTCTCGGACCTGGTCCTGATGCAATACGTCGCCTACGGCATGATCGCCGCGCTCATCATCGACGCCACCGTGCTGCGCATGCTCCTCGTTCCCGCGACGATGAAACTGCTCGGCGACGACTGCTGGTGGGCGCCGGCGTGGATGAAGACCGTCCACGACAGATTCGGACTGGGCGAATCACCGGCCCCGGCAACCATCGCGGCAGATTGTCGGACCCCTGACATACGGTGACGGAAAGGTCTCCCACCTGTGTTCAGCCGCCATGAACGGAGTCATGATGAGCCGCCATATTCAGATCACCTTCGACGCGCACGACCCGGCCGCGCTGTCGACCTTCTGGCGTGACGCGCTGGGTTATGTGCATCCGGGGCCACCCGGAGTCGAGGTCCCTGCCGGGGTCGACCCGCTGGTCGTGTGGGACCAGTTTCTCGCGCGGATCGGTGTTCCGGCCGAAGAGCGGAACTCGAAGTCGGCCATCGAGGATCCGGAGGGGCACGGCCCTCGGGTGTTCTTCCAGCAGGTGCCGGAGGGCAAGGTCGCCAAGAATCGGGTGCATCTCGACGTTCGGGCGGCGCCCGGGTTGCAGGGCGACGAGCGGATGGCGGCCCTCGAGACCGAGTGCGAGCGGCTGGTCGCGCTGGGCGGCAAGCGGGTCGAGCGCTTCGAACCCGAGCCGCCGATGAGTGCGGGATGGATCGTGATGACCGATCCCGAGGGCAACGAGTTCTGTCTGGATTGATGCCGACCGCCATCCCGCTCGCGGGTATCGGCGCTACCGTGGTGAGACCACGACGACGTGGTCACGTGGCTGCCACTGGAAGGAAGCCCCGGGATGCGGCATTTCGACTTTCGCGGAACCTCGATCGCCTATGACGAGGCGGGTGCGGGGCCGCCGATCGTCTTCCTGCACAACCTCGGCGGCGACCGCCACATCTGGCGTGCGCAATTCGACGCACTGAAGCGCAACCATCGGGTCTTCGCGATCGACCTCATCGGATACGGCGATTCGGACGCGCCCGACACCGGGTACACGGTCGAAAACTATCTGGCCATGGTCACCGCGTTCATCGAGGAGCGGGATCTGCGCGATGTGACGCTGGTCGGCCACTGTTTCGGCAGTGCGCTGTCGCTGCTGTACACGCGGCGCGATCCCGACCGGGTGCGGTCGCTGGTGCTCAGCAGCCCGCTCACCCCGGCCACCTTGCGACCGACCCGAACCGCATGGGCGGCAGCGCTCGGCCGACGGCTGCACATCGACTCGGTGCTGGCCCGCGTTCGCATTCCCGGCCCGGTGGCCGGGCTGCTCGTGGCGGAACAACTCGGTTCGGACAACGCCCCGGCCGAGATCGTCGCGCATCTGCGCGAGAGCTGGACCGAACCCCGACGGCTGATGGTCACCGCCGCGATCTCTCGCGAGATTCCGCTGCTCGGCGAACTGGACAGCTTCGTGCCGCCCGCCGGCTTTCCACCCGTCACCACGATCTGGGGCAGTCGTAATCGCGTGCTGTGCGCCCGCGCCGGCGCCACGCTGAACCGCACGTTGACACCGTCGCGGGCGATCGTCATCGACGGTGCGGGGCACCTGGTGATGGTCGAGTCGCCCGAGCAGGTCACCGCCGCGGTGCTCGCCGCGACGACGGGCGCGCGCGCCGTGGATTCCTAGTCCGCACCGCCGTCGCGGTCGAGCGCCGCGACATGCGGCCACAGCGGGCGCTCAGCGTCGGTGAACCGAACTTGTCGGTGCGCACCTTTATTCTGCTCACATGGACGGACCGGACTCTGCGCTACGCCGCCTGACACGCGAGGCGGGAAAGTTGTTGCGGCCATACGGCTTTCACGGAACGGACGCCGCCTGGACGCAGATCACCACCGGCGGCGTCGCAACGATCCGCCGCACCCGCATTCAGCGGAGCTGGACCGACGGTCAGCAGGCGATCGGATTCGGCCTGGAACTCGGCGCGACGCCGACTGCCTGGTGGATTTACCGCAACTGGCGCGATACCGTGCGAGGACTCCCACCGACCACGCTCGAACAGGCGACCGGGCCCGCACTGATCGACGATCGCGGGATGGGCGAGGAGTTGACCGGGCTGTGGTCGCTGCGGGTCGATCCGGCCCATCGGTCGCGCCCCGCGCTACAGGCCGACGTCGACGCCATTCGCGCCGACTTGCCGGTGCGCGTGCATGCCTACGCCCGCCGGGCGCTGCGCCTGCTCGAACCGGACGCCTACCTCGACGAACTACTGGCGGACCCGAATCCGCAACCCGCCACCCTGGAAGCCATCGTCGTTCTGCTCGCCGACCACGGCCCGGGACCGAGACTCGACGACGCGGTGAACCGGTTCCGATTCGCCGATCCCGATGACTGCGGCGCCGACAGCGTCATCGCCTACCTGCGGGGTCGAGCCGTCCCGGTCTGACCGTCCAGCTCGAGCGGCCCCATGGACCACTCGCCATTATCATTCCGCCCGTGGGAGATGCGGTACACGGGAATGCTCGGCGGATTCGCCCCGGCAACAGGAAGGACTTCGGCGGCGCCGCCGAACTGTTGGCCGCGGCCTTGGCGGACGACCCGGCGACCCTGTGGCTGCACCCCAAGCAATCCACCCGCAGGGCCAGGCTCGTCCGGTCGTTTCGATCCTCGCTCGACGATTCCCGCGATTGCAGCGATGGGGTGGACCTCGCCCTCGACAGCACCGGCGCGATCGTCGGTGTCGCGGTCTGGCTGGCGACCTTTCACATCCTGCCCCGAGCGACGGTCGGTCGGACAGCTCGCAGCGTTGCGTACCTACGGTTCACACGCCGCACAGGCGCGCGCGGGCGCACAGGCGACCTACGCGGCGGGCGTGCGGGAGCAGCATTGGCACCTGATGGCGGTCGGCGTCTCCGCGAAAGCGCGCGGACTCGGACACGGACAGGACCTGATCGCGGCGGGAATGTATCGAGCGGCGGCCGACGGTGTTCCCGTACATCTGGAGACAACGAACCCGGACAACCTCGCCTTCTACGAACGCCTCGGATTCGACACGACCGCGGTGATCGACCTCCCCGGCGGTGGCCCACGCAGATGGCTCATGCGCCAAGTGCCGCAACCGATCTCGAGCCCTGCGCGCGGTAGGAGATCACGCGATACCTGACGGCGCTGCGAAACGCGAGTAATTCGCGGAGGAAATTGTTGTGGAAATCCATGACAATCCCGCGGAAAGGGAATAGGAACGTCAAAACCTGTGCGTGATGATAGCGATCGGTGTCACGTTCGTGATCTGATCGAGATGTCCCGAAGCTGGGATGTCTCACAGAACATAAATGAGGATGACCGTATGAATTCCAGAATTTCTCGTCCGCTCGCCGTCGCCGCCATCGTATTGTCCGCCGGTGCGATCGGCGCCGGTACCGCTACGGCGGCGGCGCCGGCGCCCGTCTCGGGTTCGGTGGAAGTGTGTGTCCCTCTTCCGCTTCCGGTGCTCGAGGTCAGTCTCTGTCTGTGACCGGCTAACACGGATACATGCGGCGGTGGCGGCACCGGTCACGGGGTGAAGATGTGCGCGGCTCCGTTCGGAGCCGCCACCGCCGCACCCGGAGTAGATCCGCAGGCCTGCGGGCTTTCTTGTCGGAAAGCATCATAGATCCGCCGTTCTCTTACGTTTTGTCACAAACGAAGGTTGGACGGGGGATTGTCGTTCACGGTAGTTTGGGGGCTTGCCCAGTGATCTGGGTGGGAAGGATTCATCATGGCTGGCGCAACTTCCATCGAACCGTTCCTGACAGTTTCGGGGCGGCCGGTATCGAACCCCCTCAAGGATGTGCGGACGATATCCCGCCAGATGGTGGTGCATTTCATCGAGAATGTCGTGCCGTGTGGCACGCTGCCCGGCGAAGCGCTGGACGGAGACGTCACGACGGTGACTCGCGTCTGTCTGGAACTGACCAGGAGCATGCTCGACGGCCGCGATATCCCGGGGCGCGTGGAGCGGGTGCAGGCCGCCGCCGCCGACTGGGCGCGCGAGGGAATCCCGATCGACACCATTCACGACGCGGTGCACGAGGGCTTCAAACTCGGCTTCGACCTGGTCATTACCAATGTCACCAACCACGACTACGACACCGTCGTCGGGGTGGCCCGGCGGCTGATGGACGCCCAGAAGATGATCACCTCGGCGGTGTCGGTGGCCTACGTTCGTGAACTGCGATCGGTGGACAGCGAGCACCACACGGCGGTGCACACGCTGACCTCGGCATTGCTCGGCGGCCAGAACACCTCGACGATGGCGCGGGAGTGCGGCATCGAGGTCGCCGATCGCTATCACGTGATGGCACTCGAACTGCCGCCGCACGCGGAGGAATTCGACCCCACCCTCGATGCGAAGGTCGTCGCTCGACGCAAATTGCGCCGCGTGCAGGCAGAACTGGCGGACCGCTGTGACGGGAGGGTGCTGTCGTTGTTGAGTGTGGACGGCGGCACGCTGCTGTTGCCCGCACACGAATTCACCCAGGTGGAATTGGACGAGTTGATCGTGCACCTGTCCACGGCGGCACAGGTGCCGGTGCGGGCGGTGGCCACATCGGCGACGCCGGCCGAAATCCCGCACGCCGCCGAGCAAGTCCATGAACTCGTCGAAATCGTGCATCGGTTCGGTGGACCGAGCAAGGTATATCGCCCGCACGAATTGGCCTTCGAATATCAGCTGACCCGACCGGGCCCCGCGCGCGACTATCTGAGCTCCATCGTGGATTCCCTCGAAGCCCATCCTGAACTATTACGCACGCTCGAGGTGTACATGTCCACGAATATGCAGCGTGCGCGGACCGCGCGCCTGATGTTCATTCACACCAACACCGTCGACTACCGATTGAAACGGATCGGTCAGATGACCGGGTTCGACCTCAACGATGTTTCCGGCCTGTGCCATCTACGCGCGGCTCTGTTGATCCGGGCCCACCGTGGGTCCGGATCAACAGAGCTCTATCGAAGCTCGAGCGAAACCAGTTCGCGCGCAGGCTGATCACATGGGATAGAGCGGGTGCTTGCGCGGGTTGAACTCCGGCTTGACCGGCGGCTTGTCGCGCAGCAGGCGCAGTGCGTGCCGGATCTCGAGGCGGGTACGTGAGGGCTCGATCACCGCGTCGATGTAGCCGCGCTCGGCGGCGACCCACGGGGTGGCGATGGTCTCGTTGTACTGGTTGATCATGAAATCGCGCGCCGCCGCGCGGTGTTCCTCGGGGACAGCGGCCAATTGGCGTTTGGCGGCGAGGTCGACCGCGCTTTCGGCGCCGATCACGGCGATCCGGGCGGTCGGCCAGGCGAAGCTGACATCGGCACCGACCTGACGGCACCCCATCATTCCGTAGGCGCCGCCATAGGACTTGCGCACCACCAGGCTGATGATCGGTACCGTCGCCTCGATGATCGCCCGCGGCATCCGGCCGCCCCGGATGATCACGCCCGCGTCTTCCTGATCGAGGCCAGGCAGCACACCGGGGGTGTCGGTGACGAAGATCAGCGGGATGTTGAAGGCGTTGCACAGCCGGATGAAGTAGGTCCCCTTGTCCGAGCAGGCGGCGTCGACGGACCCACCGAGGACCAGTGGCTGGTTGGCGATCACGCCGACCGGATAGCCGTCGACCCTGGCGAACCCGGTGATCAGGTTCGGGGCGAAAGCCGCTCGGATCTCATGGAATTCACCATCGTCGAACAGGCGCAACAGGACGTCGTGCATGTCGTAACCCGCACGATCGGAATCCGGGATGATCGTCTCGAGTTCCAGGTCGTAGGCGGTGATGTCGGGTTCCAGGCCGGGGTTGACGATCGGCGGCTGTTCGAGGCAGCTCGACGGCATGAAGCTGAGGTAGTTGCGGGCCCAGTCGAAGGCTTCCTGCTCGTCGTCCGCGACGTGATGCAGGGTGCCACGCTTGGCCTGCACCTCCGCGCCACCGAGCGCCTCGGCGCTGATGTCCTCACCGTTGACGGCCTTGATCACGTCGGGCCCGGTGACGAACATGTAGGTATCTTTCGTGCCGACGAGCACATCGGTATTGATCGGCCCGTAGACCGAGCCCGCCGCGCATTTGCCGAGCATGATCGATACCTGCGGCACATAGCCCGACAATTTCTCCAGCACCCGGGTCATATCGCCGAACGAGGCGAGCGAACCGGCCGCATCCTGAACCCGCGCGCCGGGGGATTCGTTGATCGTCACCACCGGGCAGCCGTTGTCGAACGCGAGTTTCAGCGCCTGCATGAACTTGCGCGCCGCTGTGATGCCGACCGACCCGCCGTACACGGTCGGATCGTGAGCGATCACGACCACCGTCCGGCCATGGATCAGCCCACGACCGGTCACCAGTCCGTCACCGTAGAGGGCATCTGTCTGTCCGGGCTGACGTGCCAACGCTCCGATCTCGATGAATGTTCCAGGGTCGAGCAGCATGTTCATCCGCTCGCGAACGCTCGGAACGCCCTTCTTCGCTCGCTTGGCTACGGCGGCCTCACCTGCTGGTTCCGCGGCGATCGCCAGAATCTCAGCCAGCCCGTCGAGCTTCGCCTTGGTGCTTACCACGCTTACTGCCACCTTCCAACCAACTCAAGTGCTGTGCGCGACGGTAGTCGAATCACCGTGTGACAGCGCGAGAAGCAGGGGAGGCGGGAGAGATCACAAAGTCTCGCCCAGCTATCTCATCGCATTCTCTACAGCGCGTTCAGCGGTCCTTCGGTACGGTCGCGGTGACCGGCCAGATCGGCAGACGCAATGCGGCGGTCGCGGTGGCGGGGACGACGGGGGCGTTCGGCGCCACCGTGGCGATCCGCTCGTAGGGATCGCCCATCGCCGGACGCGGATCCGATTGGCCCTTGTTGGGCCACAGCGCGGCGGCGCGTTCGGCCTGGGCCGCGATCGTCAGTGACGGATTGACACCGAGGTTGGCCGAGATCGCCGAGCCGTCGACGACGCTCAGACCGGGGTAGCCGAAGACCCGGTGGTAGGGGTCGATGACGCCGTTGCCCGCATCCGTACCGATGACGCAGCCGCCGATGAAGTGCGCGGTCATCGGGACGTTGAACACATCCGGCCAGGTGCTGCCGGGGGTGGCGCCGAGCTTCGCGGCAACGTGGCGCGTCGCCTCGTGACCGGGCGGGATCCAGGACGGATTGGGTTCGCCGAACCCCTGCTTGCTGGTGAACCGGCGACCGAACACCCCTCGTTTGGTGTAGGTGGTGATCGAGTTGTCGAGGCTCTGCATCACGAGCAGGACCAGCGTGCGCTCGCTCCACCGGTTGGTGCGCAGCAGTCGCACGGTCTGCACCGGGTGGCGCCCGGCGATCAGCAGGACTCGCGACCAGCGCGGCAGTCGGTGATCGCCGTCGACGAGATAGGTGTTGAGCAATCCCATGGCATTGGAACCCTTGCCGTAGCGCACGGGCTCGACATGGGTGTTCGGCGTGGGATGGAACGACGACGTGATGGCCACGCCCTTGGTGATGTCGACGTCCGGGTCGACCTCGGTGCGTCCGGCGCCGAGGATCGCTTCGGAATTGGTCCGCGTGAGCACGCCGAGCCGCGGCGAGATCTCGGGGAGTATCGCGGTGTCTCGCATGCGGAACAGCAGGTGCTGGGTGCCCCAGGTGCCCGCCGCCAGCACGACGTGTCGCGCCGACAGTGTGGCGCGGTGTTTGCGGACCCAGCGTCCGGTGCGTTCGGTGTCGACCAGCCAGCTGCCGTCGGACTGCGGCCGGATCGCGGTCACGGTGGTCATCGGCGAGACCACAGCCCCGGCCTTCTCCGCCAAGCCGAGATAGTTCTTGACCAGGGTGTTCTTGGCGCCGTGACGGCAGCCGGTCATGCATTCGCCGCACTCGATGCATCCGGTGCGCTCGGGTCCGACCCCGCCGAAGTAGGGGTCGGCGACGGTCTGGCCGGGTTCGCCGAAGTACACCCCGACCGGGGTCGGCACGAAGGTGTCACCGACTCCCATCTCCTCGGCCACCGACTCGATGATGGTGTCGGCCGGTGTCATGTGCGGATTGCGCACGACGCCGAGCATGCGGCGCGCCTGGTCGTAGTGGGGGCTGAGCTCGGCGTCCCAGTCGGTGATGCCTGCCCACTGCCGGTCGCCGAAGAACGCCTCGCCGGGTTTGTAGAGGGTGTTGGCGTAGTTGAGCGAACCGCCGCCGACCCCGGCGCCTGCCAGGATGAAGCAGTCGCGCAGGCGGTGGATGCGCTGAATCCCGTAGCAGCCGAAGCGCGGGGCCCACAGGTATCGGCGCAGATCCCAGTTGGTCGCCGCGAAGTCCGCGTCCGCGAACCGGCGACCGGCCTCGAGGACGCCGACGGTGTACCCCTTTTCCACCAGCCGCAGGGCGGTGACACTGCCGCCGAACCCCGACCCGACGATCAAGACGTCGTAGTCGTAGGAAGGGGTGGCGCTATCGGAGGAGGCTTCTGACACGGACCCGACGGTAGAAGCCCAGGTGCCGAAGTGACCGATTCGGCGCGCGGGCTGGCAGAATTCACTATCTCGGGCGCGAAGTTATGGAACCGATGACAGCGGATGGTTCGACCCGCGTTCACGCGACGCGCAGGTGGCGAACGGCGTGTCGCCGACGATGCGGGCAGGGGGACCGACCGGTGACGGCGACATCGGCGGAGCCGCGGGCCGAAGGAGCGGGAAGTCACCTCGAATATGTTGTAGGTCAACATGATTGATAGGATTTCGAAGTGAGTGGATGGTCCGGGACCGCAGACCTTGGCCGTCCACTCGCTTGGGGAATGTGATTGTTCAACTGTGCGGCATCACAATGCCCACAAGCCGTCATCTCGGCGCCTTCGCCCGCTCGCGTTCGTCGAGTTGTATGGTGCTCGGCGGCCACCCGAGTTCTGGCTACGTGCCGGTAACCCCCGCACGGTGTTTCCTTATGGGACACGGGGGTGCAGACTGCGCACGGACCGGGAGTTGCAAACCTCACCCGCAGGACGATGTCCTGGGTAAATGGAAGGAGTCGGCGAGTGTTCAGCCGTATCGCCATCGTGAATCGGGGCGAGGCCGCAATGCGCCTCATCCATGCCGTCCGTGATCTGGCGGCGGCAACCGGGCTACCTATCGAAACCGTAGCCCTGCACACCGACGTCGACCGGAACGCGACCTTCGTCCGGGAAGCCGATATCGCCTATGACCTCGGTCCGGCATCGGCACGCCCGTATCTGGACCTCAAGGCCCTCGAGAACGCACTGGTCGCCACCAAGGCCGACGCGGCCTGGGTGGGCTGGGGCTTCGTCGCCGAGGATCCCGCGTTCGCGGAGCTGTGCGACCACATCGGCGTCACCTTCGTCGGGCCCAGCGCTGACGCGATGCGCAAGCTCGGTGACAAGATCGGCGCCAAGCTGATCGCCGAGGAAGTCGGCGTGCCCGTCGCGCCGTGGAGCCGGGGCGCGGTCGACACCGTCGAGGACGCCATCGAAGCGGCCACCGAGATCGGGTACCCGCTGATGCTGAAGGCCACCGCCGGTGGCGGCGGTCGCGGCATCCGCGTGATCACCAACGAAGCCGAGCTCGTCGACGCCTACGAGCGCACCAAGCAGGAAGCCGCCCGCGCCTTCGGCAGCGGCGTCGTGTTCCTGGAGCGCCTGGTCACGGGCGCCCGCCATGTCGAGGTCCAGGTGATCGCCGACGGTCAGGGCACCGCGTGGGCGCTGGGCGTGCGCGACTGCTCGGTGCAGCGGCGCAACCAGAAGGTGATCGAGGAATCCTCCTCTCCCGTGCTGAGTGCCGAGCAGACCGCCGAACTCAAGGCTTCGGCCGAGCGCCTGGCGATCGCGGTCGGGTACTGCGGCGCGGCGACCGTCGAGTTCCTGTACCACCCCGGCGACAAGCTGTTCGCGTTCCTCGAGGTCAATACCCGCCTGCAGGTCGAGCACCCGATCACCGAGCTCACCACCGGTTTCGACCTGGTGCACGCGCAGTTGCGGGTGGCCTCGGGCATCAAGCTCGAAGGTGAGCCGCCGGTCGAGCGCGGCCACGCCATCGAAGCCCGCCTCAACGCCGAAGACCCCGACCGCGACTTCGCGCCCGCCCCCGGTCGCATCGTGCGACTCGATCTGCCCGCGGGCCCCGGCATTCGCGTCGACACCGGCGTCAGCCAGGGCGACACGATCCCCGCCGACTTCGACTCGATGATCGCCAAGATCATCGCCTACGGCCGCGACCGCGACGAGGCCCTCGGCCGACTGCGCCGGGCCATGGCCCAGACCCGCGTCGTCATCGCGGGCGGCGCGACGAACAAGAGCTTCGTGCTCGACCTGCTCGATCAGCCCGAGGTGATCGACGCCAGCGCCGACACCGGCTGGATCGACCGGGTGCGCGGCGAAGGCCGCCTGGTGACCCACCGCCACTCCACCGTCGCGCTGGCCGTGGCCGCGATCGACGCCTACGAGGAAGACGAGCGGGTCGAGCGGAATCGACTGCTGTCGACCGCGTCCGGCGGACGTCCGCAGGTGCAGCACGAGAGTGGTCGACCCCTGGATCTGAAACTGCGTGGCGCGGGATATCGCGTGCGCGTGGCCCGGATCGGCGCGCACCGCTTCCGCGTCGGCATCGAGGCCGGTGGCGACTTGCGCACCGCCGATGTCGATCTCGAGCGTTTCGATCACCACACCGGCCAGATCGTCGTCAACGGCACCCGTTACCGCCTGATCACCGGCACCCACGGGCCCACCCACGTGGTGGATGTCGACGGCGTGACCCACCGGATCAGCCGCGACGAGGGCGGTGTCGTCCGTTCGCCCGCTCCCGCGCTGGTCGTGGGCACCCCGCTCGAGGTCGGCGCCGAGGTCGAGGCCGGAGCGCCCGTGCTCGTGCTCGAGAGCATGAAGATGGAAACGGTGCTGCGCGCACCGTTCCGGGCCAGGTTGAAGGAATGCGCGGTCTCCGTCGGCACCCAGGTCGAGGCGGGCGCGCCGCTGCTGCGGCTCGAACCCCTCGCCGACGACGACGAAGCCGCCGAAGCCGAGACCACCGGCACCGTCGAACTCGACTTGCCCAGTGCGGCAACGCCGTTGCGCGCCCACGAGCGCGTAGCCCGCGGCCTGCAGGACCTGAGCAGCCTGCTGCTCGGCTTCGACGTGGACCCGCACGACGACCGTCGCGTCCTCGACGACTACCTCACGGCCCGTCGCGAAGCCGTCGCCGACAGCCTGCGCCCGCTCGCCGAAGAGCTCGAACTGGTGCAGATGTTCGCCGACCTCGCCGAACTGAGCCACAATCGGTCGGCCGACGACGATCACGGCCACGGCCACGTGCACAGCGCCCGCGAGTACTTCCACACCTACCTGCAGAGCCTCGACGTCGAACGGGCCGGACTCCCCGAGTCGTACCAGGCCAAACTCGGTACGGCGCTGCGCCATTACGGGATCACCGAGCTGGACCGGACGCCCGACCTCGAATCGGCGGTCTTCCGGATCTTCCTCGCTCAGCAGCGTCCCACCGACACCGTCACCGTGGTCGCCGCGTTGCTGCGCGAATGGCTGACCGAGCCGATGCCCGACCAGGTGTTGCGCGAACCCGTCGGCCTGGCGCTCGAGCGTCTCGTCGCGGCGACGCAGGTGCGTTTCCCGGTGATCGCCGATCTCGCCCGCGGTCTGGTCTACGCCTGGTACGGCCAGCCGCTGCTGCGCCGCAACCGTGCTCGCGTGTACACCAATGTCCGTAAGCACCTGAGCTACCTGGACGCGAACCCGCAGGCCGACGATCGCGGCGCCAGGATCGCCGAGATGGTGCGCAGCACCGAACCGCTGGTGCGGTTGCTCGGCCAGCGGCTCGAGCGCGACAAGCCCGACCACACCTCGATGCTCGAGGTGCTGACGCGGCGCTACTACGGCAACAAGGGTCTCACCGGCGTTCGGACCGAGCAGGTCGGCGACACCACCTTCGTCGTCGCCGAACGCTACGGTTCGACCTTGGTCTCGACCGCCGTGAGTTTCGACAAGCTCGACTCGGCACTCGACGGGCTCGCCGAATTGGCGACCGGCGCTGTCTCCATCGACGCCGACATCTACCTCAGCTGGGAATCGCAGCCAGAGGACTTCGACGCGATGGCCGCGGCCCTGCAGGAGGTGCTCGGCGCGCATCCGGTGCCCAACCAGGTGCACCGGATCACCGCCACCGTCGCAGGCAGCGGCGGCTCGGTGATGCACCACCACTTCACCTTCCGTCCGTCGGTGACCGGGATGGCCGAGGAGCGGCTGATCCGCGGGCTGCACCCCTACATCGCGCAGCGGATGCAGTTGGAGCGACTGCGCAAGTTCGACCTCACCCGGTTGCCGTCCTCGGACGAAGAGGTCTACCTGTTCCGCGGCGTGGCCAAGGAGAATCCCTCCGACGAGCGCCTCATCGCCTTCGCCCAGGTCCGCGACCTCGCGGCGTTGCGCGATCACGACGGCCGATTGGTGGCCCTGCCCACCGCCGAGAGCGCCATCGCCACCTGCGTCGACTCGATCCGTCGGGCCCAGTCGCGGTTCCCCTCGGCCAAGCGACTCAACACCAACCGCATCGTGATGTACATCTGGCCGCACATGGATGTCACCCGCGCGGAGCTCGAGACCATCGGCGGCCACGTGCTGCCGACGGCCGCGGGCGCCGGGCTCGAGGAGATCCTGCTCATCGCCCGCCAGCGCGATCCCGAGACCGGCGAGCTGACCAAGGTCGGTGTGCGTATCTCGTTCCGCCCCAACGGCGAATCCGAGGTGACGGTCGGCGAACGGACCGACGAGCCCGTCGAGCCGCTGGACGAATACCGGCAGAAGGTGTTGCGCGCCGCGGCTCGTAACACCGTGTACCCGTACGAATTGACCTCGCTGCTCGGCGATTTCGCCGAATACGATCTCGATGCCGACCACGCGCTGGTGCCGGTCGATCGGCCGAAGGGCCACAACACCGCGGCGATCGTCGCCGGTGTGGTGACCACGCCGACCGTGCAGCATCCACAGGGTGTCACCCGGGTGCTGCTGCTCGGTGACCCGACCAAATCGCTCGGGGCACTGTCGGAACCGGAATGCCGTCGCGTGATCGCCGCGCTGGATCTGGCCGAGAGCCTGCAGGTTCCGCTCGAGTGGTACGCGCTGTCCTCGGGCGCGCGCATCTCGATGGCCTCGGGTACCGAGAACATGGACTGGGTCGCGGCCGCGCTCAAGCGGATCGTCGAATTCACCCAGGACGGTCGCGAGATCAACATCGTGGTCGCCGGCATCAACGTCGGCGCGCAGCCGTACTGGAACGCCGAGGCCACCATGCTCATGCACACCAAGGGTGTGCTGGTCATGACCCCCGACTCGGCCATGGTGCTGACCGGCAAGCAGTCGCTCGACTTCTCCGGCGGCGTCTCCGCCGAGGACAACTTCGGCATCGGCGGCTACGACCGCGTGATGGGCCCGAACGGGCAGGCGCAGTACTGGGCGCCGAACCTGTCCGCCGCCCGCGATGTCCTGATGGCGCACTACGACCACACCTACGTCGCCCCCGGAGAGCTGGCGCCGCGCCGTGCGGCGACCGGCGATCCCGTCGACCGCGATATCTCGAGCTTCCCGCATGTGCTGGCGGACAGCACCTTCGCCACCGTCGGCGAGATCTTCTCCGCCACCGCCAACCCGGATCGTAAGAAGCCCTTCGACATTCGCACGGTGATGCGGGCACTGGCCGACCAGGACCACCCCGTCCTGGAACGCTGGGCCGGGATGGCCGACGCCGAGACCGCGGTGGTGCACGACGCGCACCTCGGCGGAATCCCGGTGTGCCTGTTGGGCATCGAGTCACGCAATGTGGCCCGGCGCGGCTTCCCGTCCACGGACGGGCCCGACACCTACACCGCGGGCACCCTGTTCCCGCGTTCGTCGAAGAAGGCCGCACGGGCCATCAACGCCGCCAGCGGCAACCGCCCGCTGGTGGTGCTGGCCAACCTGTCCGGCTTCGACGGCTCGCCCGAATCGATGCGCAAGCTGCAACTCGAGTACGGCGCCGAAATCGGCCGCGCCATCGTGAATTTCGAAGGCCCCATCGTGTTCTGCGTGATCTCGCGCTACCACGGCGGCGCGTTCGTGGTGTTCTCGAAGGCACTGAACCCGAACATGACGGTGCTCGCGCTGGAAGGTTCGTTCGCCTCGGTGCTCGGCGGCGCACCGGCCGCGGCGGTGGTGTTCGCCGGTGAGGTGAAGGCCAGGACCGCGGCTGATCCGCGCGTGCGGGAGCTGGAATCCCGGGTCGCGAACGCTGTCGGCACCGATCGAGCGGAGCTGAGCGCCGAACTCGACGAGACGCGGTCCTCGGTGCGTGCGGAGAAGCTGGGCGATGTGGCCGCGGAGTTCGACCGCGTCCACAACATCCAGCGCGCGGTCGAGGTCGGCTCGGTGGACGCCATCGTCAGCGTCGCCGATCTGCGCCCGCGGATCATCACCGCGATCGAGGCTCGACTGCCCGCGTAGTACGCGGCCGACCGGGCTCGGAATTCGACCGAGCCCGGTCAGCCCGCGCCGTGCAGGACCCCGAAGCCCTGGGAGGTGGTCCTGACCACAGTGCGGGCGACGTGCGGCACTTCGACACCCGTGACTGCCTGTTGCACTGGGCGGCGGCCACCAGCGTCCCCACCGAGGTCTATCCGGCTGTGTGATTTCACAGGTTCGCAGCCTATGGTCGGTTCCGCCCTCAGAACGCCTACCTGCACGGGAAGGAAGACTGGCCGGATATGCCGAGCATCACAACATGCCGAGACGCGCTGGAATTGGCGGTGCGTGCTCCCTCGGTGCACAACACCCAGCCCTGGCGGTGGCGAATCCAGCGAGGCCGGGTGGATCTGTTCGCCGACTTCGGGCGACAGGTCACCGCGACCGATCCCCTGGCGCGCGCTCTCGTGGTGAGTTGCGGCGCCGCGTTGCATCATCTCGAAGTGGCGTTCGCCATGCTGGGCTGGCAGGCCGACATCGACCGGATGCCCGATCCTGATCGGCCCGACCATCTCGCGACGATGAAGTTCACGCCGCGTCCGCCGTCGGATCTCGACATCCGCCTCGCCGCCGCCATCCACCTGCGGCAATCCGATCGGCGCCGCTATCCCGGTTTGCCGGTGGCCGCACACGACCTGCGTGCGGTCTCGCGGTGTGCCTCCCGGTTCGGGGCCGCTGCCAGGCACGTCCCCGACCGCATGCTCGCGCAGCTGGCCGCCCCCATGCGCCGAGCCGCCGCCCGACACGCGACGGACACGAACTATCTCGCCGAACTCGACCAGTGGAGCGGCTGCCACGGTGAGACCACCGGCGTGCCCGCCCGCAACGCCCCCGCCGCCAGGGCCTCGGACGAACTGCCGGTGCGGGTCTTCGCCGAAGCGGAACTGTCGGAGTACACCGACGAACCCGACTCCGCCCATTGGCTGGTCGTGTGTACCCCACACGACAACCGCCTCTCCCAGCTGAGCGCGGGTCAGGCGACGAGCGCGATACTGCTCCAGGCGACCTACCTCGGCCTGGCAACCAGCCTGCAATCCGAACCGCTGGGAATGCTCGACCTGCGGGAACAGATCCGCACCACAGTCCTGCAGGAATGTGCCTATCCCCACGTCATGATCCGAGTCGGCGTCATGCCGCACGCCGCGGCCCCGCTGGAATCCACCCCGCGCCGCCCGGTCGCCGAGGTCATCGAGACGAACTGAACCACCTGATCGGACCGGCCACTGGCCGGTGCGCCAGGGGTGCCGGCTGATTGCTTTGCCGGTTTGCGGGCATGCCGACTACAGGGCGGTCTCGTCCTCGAAAGGAGCACGTCCATGAACCAGACGGAGAAGCAGTTCCCCGATGACGCTCGGACCACTCGCGCACACGCGGGGGAGTCGATCAGAGACGCGAGGAATTGGCCCGGATTGATTCTTGCCGCGATCGGATTGGTGCTGCTCGGTCTCACGCTCACCGCCGCCGGGTACGGCTTCGCGGGCTGGGCTGTGATCGCGGGGGTGGCCTGTGCGGTGTGCCTGCTGCTGGGAATCGGGCTCGTGGTCGCCGAACATCGGCGGGTGAAGGCGCAAGAGGGTCTGGCCCTGGGTGAACCGCGGGGTCATTGAGGTGGTGGTCTTCCGAGCGCCGCGCGTCTACCGCCCGCAGGCCGACACCTGGATGCTGGCCCGTGCGCTGAACGAGGTGCCCTCGCTGCGCGGCGGCCGGGTGCTCGACGTGTGCGCGGGTACCGGCGCGTTGACGGTGGCGGCCGCTGCGGCGGGTGCGGGCAGTCTGACCGCGGTCGACCTGTCCCGGTCGGCGCTGATGTCGACGTGGATGAATTGTCGATTACGCGGGGTGGCGGTGGAGTTGCTGCACGGCGATTTCGCGTCCGCGCTGCGGTTGCCGCGCTTCGACGTGGTAGTCGCGAACCCGCCCTATGTGCCCGTCGAGCGGGCGGGCGGGCGTGGTGCGGCCCTGGCGTGGGACGCAGGCCCGGACGGCCGGAGCGTGCTCGACCGATTGTGCGCGATGCTGCCGGACCTGCTCACCGAACGCGGCGTCGGGTTGATCGTGCATTCGGTTGTCAGCAACCCAGGGCGCAGCTTGGACCAGCTCCGTGAGCTGGGGGCGAACGCGGAGATCGTGGCGACGGGAACGGTGCCGTTCGGACCGGTCATGCGCTCGCGTGCCGGATGGTTGGCCGCTAAGGGGTTCATCTCCCATGGTCAGCGCGATGAGGAACTGGTGGTGATCCGTGTCGACCGAAGCTCGTCCCCTGTTGTCTCCGACCCCGCCTGAACCGCGCCGGGTCGTGCTCACCGACGACGGACCGGCGCTCATCGACGGACCTGTCGACCTGGTCACCGCCGACGGCGCCGTGCTGCACTGCGACCGTTTCGTGGTGGCGCTGTGTCTGTGCCGTCGGTCGAGCACCTACCCGCTGTGCGATACCAGCCATCGGCGCCGACGCCCTCCGAGGAGCACTCGATGATGCCCGGCCGATCCCTTCCGCGCCCCCGCGGCGAGCTGTCCGCCGCGGTGGTCGAATTGCTCACGCGCACACCAGGTTCGGCAGTGCCTGAGGCTGCCGGACTCGACCCCTACAGCGAAGATCTCCTGCTGACCCTGCACACCTGTTACGAACTGCACTATCAGGGGTTCGCCGGTGTCGACGAGAACTGGGAATGGGACCCCGGCCTCCTGCGCGTGCGCCGCGACCTGGAGAACACCCTGCTCACGGCGCTGCATGCCGATGTCCCCGGTGGCGACGACGTCGAGGGGGAACTCGACCGCCTACTCGAACCGACCAGCGACACCGACGGCATCGCCGGATTCCTCGCCGAGCGGGGGACCGCCGATCACTTGCGCGAGTACTTCGTCCACCGCTCGATCTACCACCACATCGAGGCCGACCCGTATGCCTGGGTGATCCCGCGTCTGCGCGGGCAGGTGAAAGCGTCGCTGGTGGCGGTGGAATTCGACGAGTTCGGCGGCGGGCGCGGCGAACGCGTCCACGCCCAACTGTTCGCCGACCTGCTCGCGGGCGCCGACCTCGAGCCGGGCTACCTGCACTACCTCGACACGGTGCCCGCGCCGATGCTCGCGCTGGTGGACATGATGTCGCTGTTCGGCCTGCATCGCGGGCTACGCGGCGCACTGATCGGGCATTTCGCCACCGCCGAGATCACGTCGTCGCCCGCCTCGCGGCGTCTCGCCGAGCTGGCCCGCACGCTGCTCCCGCATCCCGCGTGCGCGCACTTCTATGCCGAGCATGTCGAGGCCGACGCCGTGCACGAGCAGGTGATGCGGCGCGATGTCATCGCCGGGCTGCTGGATGCCGAACCCGGCTCGGCCGCCTCGATCGTCTTCGGTATCCAGGCGACGAACCTGCTCGAAGACCGCTTCGCCGATCACGTCCTGAAGTGCTGGAACGAGGACCGCGCTTCCCTGCGCGAGCCGCTCAGTGCACCCGCCGAACCTGTGTGAAGGCGATGGCGACGGGATAACCGCCCTGTGCCCGGTCGTAGGGGTCGTGATCGGCGGTGAGGTGGTCGGTGATCGAGTGCATCACATGCCAGCCGAACCCCGCCGTGTCGATCGGGTCGGTGTCCCCGCACACCGCGCCTACCTCGATCCGGATCCGGAAGCTGTCGGCGACGACGTCGCAGTGGAGCTGGGAATCGGGTATCGCGCCGAGGATCAGGCACGTGGCGGCCTCGTCGAGCGCTACTCGCGTGTCCGCCACCTCGTCGACGGTGAAACCCGCTATCAGGGCGACGGTTTCGGCGACGGCCCGGAGCATGACAACCTGACCGAGGTCGGCGTCGATCTGAATTTGGATCGATGTCGCATGTATCGAATCGGCGATGATCCTGTCGCTCGAATCCACGATGTCCTCCTCCCGAACCGCGCTGGAGTGGCTTCATCCTGCGCATACCCTGGAATCGGGGGAGTGAAACAGCTCCTCAGCAGCCGGATTCCGATCCCGACGCCTCGTCGATGGACCGGTAGTACCGAAATAGCGGCCGCACGCCGACCAGGCCGAGTGCCCGCTCCACCTCACGGCTTGCGGTGAGCAGGCGGATATCGACCCCGCGGGCCCACGCATCGGCTTTGGCGACGCCGAGCAGCACGGCCACCCGCAGGCTCAGGAACTCGGTATCGCGTAGATCGAGGACGACCACCCGCGCGCCGGAACGCACCGAACGGTCGAGCAACGCACGGAATCGGGGCATCCGCGCCGCGTCGAGTTCGATACCGCCACGTAGCACCCAGCAGCCGGGTCGTCCCGGGTCACGCAGCGCCAACGCCGCCGCGGCAGCCGCGGAGCTTCCGCGATACCAGCGCAGCCGGCTCGGATGCCGACGATCCATGACGACAGACATAGAACCTCCTGTGCGACAGGAATTTCCGGCCCGCGCCCGCCGAGGCGGTACCGGCCGACTTGCTGAGAGCGGCACACGAGAACCAGGGTCGGCTGGAGGTCTCAACCTGGAACAATTCTGGCACGTGCCGACGTCGCTGTCACCGTGTCGGCGTCGGCTCGGCGAGTGCCTGCTCGCGCAGCAACGCCAAGGTTCGCGACAGGATCCGGGAAACCTGCATCTGGGAGACGCCGAGTTCCTCGGCGATCTGGCCCTGCGTCTTGGCCTCGTAGAACCGCATGATCAGCACCCGCCGCTCCTCGGCGGGGAGCGCGGCGATCAGCGGGCGCACCGCCATCGCGTCCTCGGTGAGCTGATAGCAGGGCTCCTCCGAGCCGAGGGTGTCGGTGATCGGCTGCGAGGAATTGTCGCGACCGTCGTGGGTGACACCGTCGATGGAGTTGGTCTGATAGCCGTTGCCCGCGACCAGCGTGCGGGTGACCTCGACCAGGTCGACGTCGAGTTCGTCGGCGAGTTCGCGCGCGTTGGGCAGCCTGCCGAGCCGCTGTGACAGCTCCTCGGTGGCGGGTCCGATCCTGAGCTGGATCTCCTTGAGCCGACGCGGCACGCGCACCGCCCACGTGCGATCACGGAAGTGCCTGCGCACCTCGCCCATGATCGTCGGGATCGCGAAGGACAGGAAGGAGGAGCCGCGGGTGACGTCGTAGCGATCGACGGCCAGCACCAGCCCTACCCGGGCAGTCTGCTCGAGGTCGTCGAACTGCTCGCCCCGACCGTTGAACTTGCGGGCGATATGGTCGGCGAGCGGCAGACACAGTTCGATGACCTGGCCGCGCAGCGCGTCGTGATGCTCGTCGCCGTCGGGCAGCGCCCGCAGCTTCTCGAACCACGGTTCGATGTTGTCGTAGCTGTCACCGTGCGAATGTGATCGCCGGGCGGTCGGACGATCGGCTGCTGCAGTTGAATCCCATGTCATCGCTACTTGCCTCACTTCCAGGCGGTTGCAGATGTGTTCATGGGGTACCCACCGGGACCCGGGGCTATGCCCTACCTATGAGGCTAGCGCCCGATGGTCACGACTCGGTAGGTCCGTGCAATCTCCGGATCCAGCCGAATTCGACGGTGGTCGGGTAGCCGCCGCGAGCCGGGTCGAAGCCGGCGTAATCGGTGCGTAGCGCGTCGGTGAGCGTCGCGACGACGTGCCAGCCGAACGATTGTTCGTCGAGGGCGTCGGGCTCTCGTGCCAGTGCGCTCACCCGGGCGCCGAGGGCGCCGTCGCCGCCGGTGAACGAGCAGTCGAGCTGGGATTCCGGTGTCGCGATCATCATCAACGCGGTGGCGACCTCGTCGAGTGCCAGGAGCAGATCGGTCACCTCGTCGAGCGCGAAACCACCCACGAGCAGGACGGTCTCGGCGAGCGCGTGCACCATGCTCAGCTGGTCCAGCTCGGCGGGCACCTGGAATCCGACGGTTCTCGAGCGGGGAGCGGTGTCGCGATCTCGAGCTCGCACGCCACCTCCCTCATCACCGACTGTTTGGTCGGAGGTTACCCCGTAACCATCAGGTCACGCCTCGTGGCCGTTTCGAATCGTCACCCGCCGAGGTCGAATCGCTGTTTGCCGAGCGCAGAACGCGGTAGTCCATCGGGGACGGCGGCAGCCTGATTTTCCGAATTCCGCGAGTGTGACGAAGGGACGACGAAATAATGACCGACCACGATGTTCCGTCCGAGTTCACCCACCCGCCCACTCCGCCGGACGAGGACCCGGGGACACCGTGCGAGCAGGCGGGCCCGGCCCCCGACCAGGAGGGTCCCGCGCTGCGCAGCCCCACCGGCGCCCCGCTTCCCGGCGAGGCGACTGTGCGCGCCCAACAGGGCCCTCGGCTCACCACCCCGCAGGGCGCGGGCGTGGCCGACACCGATCACGCCCTCAAGGCGGGTCCGCGGGGCCCGACGCTGCTGCAGGACTTCCATCTGCGGGAGAAGATCACCCACTTCGATCACGAGCGCATCCCCGAGCGGGTCGTGCACGCCCGCGGTACCGCCGCGCACGGGGTGTTCGTGGCCAACGGCGCCGCCGCGTCGCTGACGCGGGCGAAGTTCCTGGCCGCCGACGCGCGCACACCGGTCTTCGTCCGGTTCTCCACGGTGCTCGGCTCACGCGGGTCGGCCGACACGGTGCGTGACACCCGTGGCTTCGCGGTGAAGTTCTACACCGACGAAGGGGTCTACGACCTGGTCGGCAACAACATCCCGGTGTTCTTCATCCAGGAAGCGATCAAATTCCCCGATGTGATCCACGCCGGGAAACCGGAGCCGGACCGCGAGATCCCGCAAGCGCAATCCGCCCACGACACCTTCTGGGACTTCGTCACCCTGCATACCGAGGCGACCGCGCACACCTTCTGGAACATGTCCGATCGGGCGCTGCCGCGCTCGTTGCGGATGATGGAGGGCTTCGGCATCCACACCTTCCGGCTGGTCGCCGAGGACGGCACGACGAGTCTGGTGAAATTCCACTGGAAGCCGCGGCTGGGCGTGCACTCGATGCTGTGGGAGGAATGCCAGCTGACGGCCGGGTTCGACCCCGATTTCCATCGCCGGGATCTGGCCGACACGATCGCGGCGGGCATGGCGCCGGAGTGGGATCTCGGCGTGCAGGTGTTCCCCGATACGCCCGAGCACCTCTTCGAGGGCATCGATCTGCTCGACCCGACCAAGCTCGTCCCCGAGGAACTCGCGCCGGTGCAGACGATCGGCACCCTGCGGCTCACGGCGAATCCGGAGAACTTCTTCGCCGAAACCGAACAGGTCGCCTTCTGCCCGACGCACCTGGTTCCGGGTATCGAAGTCACCGACGATCCGCTGTTGCAGGGCAGGTTGTTCTCCTATCTCGATACCCAGATCAGTCGCCTCGGCGGCCCGAACTTCACCCAGCTGCCGATCAACACACCGCACGCCGATGTCAACGATCTCTCCCGTGACGGTATGCACCAGGGTGCCGTGCACGCCGGAGTCGCTGCCTACAAACCCAATTCGCTGGGCGGTGGTTGCCCCTACGCGGCGAGTTTCGCCGACGACGCCTATGTGGAGTCCCCGACGCCCATTCCGCCGCCGACCGCGAAATTGCGGACTTCCGCCAACAGCGCGGGCTCGGTGTCGTTCGCCGACCACTACTCGCAGCCGCGGATGTTCTATCGCAGCCTGACCGCGGGCGAACAGCGGAATCTGGCCGACGCGTTCTCGTTCGAACTCGGCAAGTGCCTGTCCGAGACGATCCAGCAGCGTGGTCTGCAGATGTTGGTCAATGTCGACGACGGGCTGGCCGACTACGTCGCCGGGCAACTCGGGCTCGACAAGCCGGCCCCGAACAGCGAACGGGTGGAGCTCGCGCCGAGTCCCGCGTTGTCGCAGCGGCGCGGCAGTTTCCCGGTGGACGGGCGGACGGTGGCCGTGCTGGTCGACGACGCCACGTCGGCCGACGCGGTGCGGGAGGTCTCGACCGCCTTGGAAGAGGCCAAGGTGAGGCCGATGGTCGTGGCGGCACGCGGCGGAGTGATCGACGGCGTGCCGGTGGCACGGACCTTCGCCACGATGCGGTCGGTCGAATTCGACGGTGCGCTGCTGCTGGCCGCCCCGGCGGACCCGAGGGTGAACCTGCTGGTCGAGGAGATGTGGCGGCACGGCAAGGCGATCGCGGCGGTCGATACCGCGGTATCGGTGCTGCAGCGCAACGACATCGACTCCGACGCACCGGGAATCACTGTCGCCGATTCCGGAGCGGCCGCGAGCGGACTGCTCACCGACCTGGGTGAGCATCGCGCGTGGGCGCGGATCGAAGACGAGTCCTGAATCGTGCCGACGTTTGGGTTGCCCTCGTCGTTTCGAGTGAAGGCAGGCGGGCATTCCCTGCCTGTGGCCATCGGCCGAATGTAGAACGGGCGCCGAAGAACCGGCCGAGCCACGCGTTCGTTCGACGGTGTCGACACCGGAGTACCTCGGGGCAGGTCGAGCGTGGTCCCATCACGATGCCAACGGCGTCATCGTGGTGTGCCCGCTCGACCTGCGTCGCGGCCTTCGCGGGCGTTCGATTCGCGCGCCCGCGTGCACTGATGAACAGGAGGCGAAGATGTTCGCGATCGAGCTCACCGAGCCGAGCCCGGTGCCCGCACCCACGGAGCCCGCGCCGCCGGGTCCCGCACCCGACCCGTTCCCGCCGGGTCCTGGCGACCCCGTGCCCGCGCCGCCCGTACCGCCCGGCCCGGCGCCGGTGCCACCTCCGCCGGTACCGCCCGGCCCGGCTCCGGTGCCCGCCCCGCCGACTCCGCCCGGACCCGGTGATCCGGTGCCCGCTCCGCCTGCCCCGCCCGGCCCCGACCCCGTGCCGCCGCCGGTCTTTCGCTGAGCGCGTCCCCGTCGATCGCCTAGCCCACGGTGTCGATCGGGGCGCCTTCGTGCGCGGTCAGCAGCACGTGATCGAGCCGGGTCCGCAGCCGCACCTCGTCTCTGGCCACGGTCGGCAATTCGGCCACCACATGTTCGGCGATCGCGCGCAGCTTCACATTGGTCTCCTGCGAGCGCCACCGGAGCACCCGGAACGCCTGGTCGGCATTGACGCCGTAGGCCAGCATCAACGCGCCTTTGGCCTGCTCGATCACCACGCGCGCCTCCAGCAGGCCGGGCAGGGTGCTGTCGAGCGCCTCTCGCCGGTATCCGGCCGCGGTATCGGACAGGTCGATGTAGTAGCCCTCGGTGCCGATCACCGTCCCGTCGGTGTCGGCGAGGGGCTCCGACACGACCAGCACATCGCGCACCTGCCCCTGCGTATCGACGATGCGGTGATGGCTGGAGAACACGCCGCTGTCCTGGACCGTGGTGATCATCGCCGCGACCCGATCCCGATCGTCGGGATGCTTGTGCGAGACCAGCATGTCGGTCGTCGGCACGGTGCCGGGCTCGTAGCCGTGCATCCGCGCGACCTCGTCGGACCATTCCCACTGCCGGGTCGCGGATCGAAACCGGAAACGGCCGACCGTCAACGAGTCGCCCACTCCGATCACGCGCTCTACCAGAGCCCGCTCTGCCATGGATTCGTCGTCCGGTTCGGTCATGCCCCGATTATTCACCTTGGTCGTCGCGCCTGTTTGCACCCGGCAGACCCGGGTAGGCCGTTGACGGGTCCCCAGGACGGCCCACGGCCGCGAGTCGGCCGAGAAACAGCCTGAAAGGAACACCATGGGTATCGCTGACAAGGCGAAGAACAAGGCCGAAGAGCTGGCAGGCAAGGCCAAGGAAGCTACCGGGCGCGCCACCGACGACCGCAAACTCGAGAACGAGGGCCGCGGCGAGCAGGCGAAGTCGAACCTCAAGGACGCAGGCGAGAAGGTCAAGGACGCTTTCCGCGACTGACCTGCTCTACGCCGCCCGGGTCATCGGTCCCACACGGGCCGATGACCCGCGCTCGCTCCACAGGTGCTGGAGGTGATGGCAGTGTCCGCACATGTCCCGACGGTCGGTGTCGAAGAGGAGTTTCTGCTCACCGATCCCGAGTCCGGGGCGCCCGTGGCGAAGAACACCCAGGTCGCCGCTACCGCGAAACGGGCCGGTATCGATCTGCAGCTGGAGCTGACGAGCTGTCAGGTCGAGACCAGTAGCGCGGTCCACTCCGATATCGAGGCCCTGTCGGCGCAATTGCGGACCTCGCGGCGCCGGGTGGCCGAGTGCGCGGCCGAGCACCGAACCCGCCTGCTGGCGGTCGGGGTGCCGCCGACCCTGGTCGAGGGATATCCGGTCACCGATACACCGCGCTACCAGCGCATCGCGCACTCCTTCGGCATGATCGCCCACGAGCAGGGGCTGTGCGGGTGCCACGTGCACGTGGCCGTTCCCGACCGCGATACAGCGGTCCTGGTCAGTAACTATGTCCGCCCGCGGCTGCCGATCCTGCTCGCGTTGACCGCGAATTCCGCGATCTACCGTGGCAGCGAAACCGGCTACGCGAGTTGGCGCAGCATTCTGTGGCGTCGATGGCCCAGTGCGGGTCCGCCACCGTATTTCACCTCACTGCGCGACTACGAATCGATCGTCGCGATGATGCGCGCCAGCGGCAGCATCCTGGACAACAAGATGGTGTATTGGGATGTCCGTCCGTCGGAGAGCTTCCCGACCGTCGAAATCCGGGTCAGTGATGTTCCGGCGACCGTGGAGGAATCCGCCCTGCTGGCCGCGCTCATCCGCGGAATCGTCAGCACCGCGCTCGGGGCGATCGCCGAGCACATTCCCGCTCCCGCGGTGTCCGGCGAGGTCTTGCGCGCCGCCTATTGGAACGCCGCGCGCTCAGGTCTGGACGGCGACGGCCTCGACCTCGTCGCCGGTCGTGTCGTTCCTCATCGCGAACTACTCGCCGAGCTCATCGACGACATCACACCGGCACTGCGCCGTAGTGGCGACCACACCTTCGTCGCCGAGACGGTCGCGAGACTCGAAGAGCGCGGAAACGGCGCGCGCCGACAACTGGCGGCGTGGAACCGAAGACGCGAGATCGCCGACGTCATCAGCGAACTCGCCGATGCCACCCTCGAAGGATGTCGCCGACCGTGACCCGTGCGCATCAGATCCATCACAATCGCTGACAGCACCGACTCGGCGTGCTCAAATGGAAACACCAGCCGAGCTTGAGCTACCAGGATCGGCGGGAGCAGTGTGTACCCCTGCCGGTGTCGAGGGATCGAGCACTCGTGAACACCCCTTCCAATCATGGCGACAAGACCGTCCGAGTCGAGGAATCCGACTCGGGACTGCGCGCCGAGGTCACCCTCCATCACACGGCGACCGTGCTGCACGTGCACGGCGAGATCGACGCGTGCAATCTGCTCCAGTGGCGCGTGATTCTCGACGATGCCATCGCAGCGGAGGGCGAGTCGGGCCATCTGGTGATCGACATCAGAGATGTGACCTTCATGTCGTGCCGGGCGATCCTCGACATGGCTACCCGCGCCCAACAGAGCGCGCTGCGCACGAGTGTGGTCATTCCCGGGCCGTCGGTCACCAACCGGATCATCATCGCCGCCGGCCTGACCCAGTGGCTTCCGGTCTATGTCAGCCGCACCGAAGCCATAGCCGCCACGCCCACGCTCGGGCTCGGGCTCGGGCAGTCCATCCCGCCGGCGTCGTGGATGACGACCTAGGCGCCGTTCACTCGTTCGCGGCGGAACCCGTCAGGAGCGGGAGCAACGCCTTGGCGCTGACCATATGGTCCTGCCCGGCGAGCACCCGATGCGTCGCCTGGGGGATCGCCGCGGCCAACTCCCGCGCCACCTGCTGCATGCCGGGCGGGTTCTTCTCTCCGACAATGACCTTCACCGGTACCCGGATGTTCTCGAAACGTTCCACCGGGGGAAGTACCTCGGTGATGGCGATGTCGTACATCAGCGTGGGAGCGAGTGCCTTCATCGTTTTCCAGCCGGGGAACAGCGGTAGCAGCGCGATGAACGCACCCGGCATCCCGATCCCGCGCAGGAATGCCTTCAGCGCTCGCGCGTTCTTCGCCTCACCGAGAAGCGCGCGTACCGTCTCGCCCAACTCGGCGTAGGACGCCCGCTCGGCCTCGTCGTGCACATAGGGCGCGTCGTAGACCACGACCCGGTCGATCTTGTCCGGCATCCGGACCGCCGCTTCAAGCGCCAGCGCGGCCCCCGACGAATGCCCGTAGAGAATCGCGCGCCCGCCGGCGGCGTCGACCACGGCCTCGATATCGTCGACTTCCCGCTCGATCGCATACGGCAGCTCGTTCCCGCTGTCCCCACGCCCGCGCCGGTCGTAGCTGTAGACGGTGAACTTCGTGGCGAACACCCCCACATCGGTGACGACCGGCCGAAACCTCCGGAAACACGTCGCGCCGGTGATGTAGACCAGAACAGGTCCGTCGCCGGACACGTCATACGCGAGTTCGGTGCCGTCCTTCGACGTAGCGATCCTCATAACTCGTTCCTCTCGGTGTCGGGCGCGCGGATCTCTGATCCGATGTCTTCTACCAGTACGACGCCCTCGCGCCTCGAAACTCATCGGTGCGGCACGAAGCCCCGCCTCGTGTGAGCTGTATATTCCGCCGCAGTCGGACCGCGACGAGAGTTCGACACGGCGTATCGGGAGGAACAGTGGTGACGGATTCAGGCATGAAATCGGCGTCGATCCTCGCGCATCGGTGCGCGCGGGCAGTCGCCGTGATACTGGCCATCGCTGTTTCGGCGGTACCGACCGCTCTCGCGGACGCCGCGCCCGTAGATCTCGAATTCTATTCTCCCGCACCGGACTCCGTGGCGGGTGAGCATGGATCGGTGATCGCGTTCCGGCCGATAGTCGGCGATCCCGGCCTGCCGGGCGCGCGCAATTTCCTGGTGCTCTACCGGTCGGTGGATGTGCACGGGCAGCCGGTCGCTGTGTCGGGCACGGTCGCTGTTCCCGAAGGAACTCCGCCGCCCGGTGGTTGGCCGCTGATCTCCTGGGCACACGGAACCACCGGCACCGCCGACGTGTGCGCGCCCTCGCGCGACACCGGCGCCGAATTCCCGGCCCATGACTACACCTCGTTGACTCGCGAGACCTTGGCTCAGTGGGTGGCTGCCGGATACGCGGTGGCGCAGACCGACTATCAGGGTCTCGGCACGCCGGGGCCGCACGGATATCTGATCGGTGAGGCCGAGCAGCGCGCGGTCGCGGACATGGCGCTGGCCTCGCGCGCGATCGCGCCCGAGATCGGAACTCGCTGGGTGGCGATGGGGCATTCCCAGGGTGGCCAGGCCGCGGTGTACGCCAACGCGCGCTCGCAGCAGTGGGCTCCGCAGCTGCGGTTGCTGGGTTCGGTGGCCATGGCGCCTGCCTCGCATCTCGGTGCGGTGGTGCAAGGCTTCGCCCTCGCCGAGCGAACCGGCATCGCGGACAAGGTCGACGCGCCGGCCGGGTCGGTGTCGTTCCTGCCGTTGTTCATTCGTGGCGCCCAGACCGTCGCCACTGTCGACCCCGCGAAATTCCTTGTAAAGAAGGCTGATTCGATGGTGGATCAGGCCGACGACCGCTGCATCGGACAGTTGCGGGAGCGGGATTCCTGGGGTGGCCTCGGCGCGGGTGAGACGTTCTCCGCCGCTGCCGACCCCGGTGCGCTGGTGAAGGTCCTCGACGACAACGACCCCAGCGGATTGCCCCTCACCACCCCGATGCTGGTGTTGCAGGGCAGGGCCGACACCGTCGTCCTGCCCGCGGGCACCGACGCCATGGTCGCCCAGCAGCAGCTCAGCGGCGGATCCGTGGAATACCGCACCTACCCCGGCGTCGATCACCGGGCTGTCCTCGGCGCGGGCAATGCCGACGCCCTCGCCTGGGTGAACGCCCGCTTCGCCCGCTGAGGCGCTCACGTGGGAGGAGCCGAACGGCGGTCACGGTGACCGGCGAAACCACGGCGGGTGTGGTCGCGGCGTCCGACGCTCAGGCGCCGGGGTTGGTAGCGTGGCCGACGTGCGCGTGCGCACCGCAGTTGCGTAGGTGCTGGTAGCGGGCCCGGAAGGGTCGGCTGCGGTTGTCTGTGGAGTCGCCTGTCCCACGACGAAAGGCCGTTCGATGCGTGCGCGAATCAGTGTGATCGTCGATGGGCGGACGCGGGTGGTCGAGGTCGACACCCGCGCCACCCTGTTGGATGTCCTGCGCGAACAGTTGGGCGTCACCAGCCCGAAGAAGGGCTGCGATCGCGGGCAATGCGGGTCGTGCACGGTCCTGTTGGACGGACGGAGGGCGACCCTGTGCCTCGCGCTGGCCGTCGCTCACGACGGCGCCACGATCGTCACCGCCGACGGACTCGCCGACGGCGACGACCTGCATCCGGTTCAGCGAGCCTTCCTCGACCACGACGGCTTCCAGTGCGGATACTGCACGCCGGGGCAGATCTGTTCGGCGGTCGGCATGCTCGACGAGGTGAAGGCGGGCGCTCCGAGTCAGGTGAGCGCGAATCCGATGGCAGAGAACGCGTTGAGTGCCGACGAGATCCGGGAACGGATGAGCGGCAATCTGTGTCGCTGCGGGGCGTATCCGAACATTGTCGCGGCGATCCAGGAGGTCGCTCGATGAGAGAGTTCGCCTACGAACGCGCCACCGACGCGGGGCAAGCGGTTGCCGCGGTTCTCGCCGAGCCCGACGCCGTATTCCTCGGCGCGGGAACCAATCTCGTCGATCACCTCAAACTGGGGATCATCGCGCCCGGCAAGCTGGTGGATGTCAGCGGTCTGCCGTTCGATCAGGTGACCGACCTGCCCGACGGTGGCGTACGCGTCGGTGCGGCGGTGCGCAACGCCGACCTGGCCGCGCATCCGGTGATCCGGACCCGCTATCCGATGCTGTCGGCCGCCCTCGTGGCGGGAGCGTCCGCCCAACTGCGCAACCTCGCCACTACCGGCGGAAACCTGTTGCAGCGCACCAGATGTCCCTACTTCCAGGACTCGACCGTGCCGTGCAACAAGCGCGAGCCGGGCAGCGGGTGCTCGGCGATCGGCGGGTTCGATCGAGACCAGGCCATCCTCGGCGCGTCCAGTCGGTGCATCGCCACCCATCCCTCCGATATGGCGGTGGCGATGGTCGGGTTGGGCGCGACAGTGCGAGTGCTCGGTGCGGATGGCGAGCGCGAGATCCCGCTGGTCGACCTGTACCGGTTGCCCGGCGACGAACCCGAACGCGACACCGTCCTCGAACACGGGGACCTGATCACCGCCGTCGACCTGCCCGCGCTCGCGTGGGCTACCACCTCCACCTACCGCAAGGTCCGCGACCGTGCGTCGTTCGCCTTCGCGCTGGTCTCGGTGGCGGCCGCCGTCGACATCGCCGACGGCGTCGTGCGGGATGTGCGGATCGCCTTCGGCGGTGTCGCGGCCAAACCATGGCGAGCGCACACCGCCGAGGCCGAACTACGCGGGCGGGCTGCCACCGAGGAAAGCTTCGCCGTCGCGGCGGATGCCGAACTCGCCGACGCGCGCCCACAGCGTCAGAACGGCTTCAAGATCGCCTTGGCGCGCAACGTCCTCGTCGCGACCCTGCGTGAGCTGAGTGAGGCGCCGTGAACACACCGGCGATCGGCACCTCACCCACCCGCCTCGACGGACCGGCCAAACTCCGCGGTGTCGCGCCCTACGCGATGGAGCATCCGCAAACCGGATCCTCTGTACGGCTTCGTGATCCAGTCGACGATCATCCGCGGCCGTATCCGCGAGATCGACACCTCCGTGGCCGAAGGGATCGATGGTGTGGTCGCGGTGCTCACCCACCACAACGCCGCCCGGCTGGCCGTCGACGACGACAACGAACTGTTCATCCTGCAGAACGACGAGATCGCGTTCCGCGGGCAAGTGATCGGCGCGGTCGTCGCGACGAGCCCGGAAGTGGCCTGTGCAGCCGCCGCGCAGGTGCGCGTGACCTATGACGAGCGGCCCGCCGACGTCGTGCTCGACGCCGACAGCGAGAACCTCCACGCTCCCGAGGAGGTGAGCGGCGGCTTTCCCACCGACACCTCGATCGGCGACGTGGACGCGGCCATGGCCATCGCCCCGGTCACGATCGACCAGACCTACACGACCGCAATGGTCCACAACAATCCGATGGAACCGCACGCCACCGTCGCGCAGTGGACCGATGACACCCTGGTGCTGTACGACTCCACCCAGGGCCCACATGTCGTGCGGGCGAAGATCGCGCCGCTGTTCGGGTTGGCGCCCGAACAGGTGCGGGTGATCGCGCCTTTCGTCGGCGGCGGCTTCGGATCCAAGGGCGAGCCGCACGCCAATATCGTGGTCGCGGCGATGGCGGCGAAACTGTCCGGCGGACGACCGGTGAAACTGCCGCTGACCAGACAGCAGCTGTTCTCCCTCGTCGGTTACCGGACACCGACCATCCAGCGGGTCCGGCTCGGCGCGCATCATGACGGCACCCTGACCGCCATCGCCCACGCGGCGATCGCCCAGGCCTCCACGGTGAAGGAATTCGCCGAGCAGACCGCGGTGGTCAGCCGTGTGATGTACGCGGCGGCCGCCCGATCGACCTCGCACCGTTTCGCGACGCTGGATGTCCCCGTCGCATCGTGGATGCGGGCGCCAGGGCACTGCCCCGGGATGTTCGCGGCGGAAACAGCGATGGACGAACTCGCGGTCGCTCTCGGCATGGACCCGATCGCCTTGCGCATCCACAACGAACCCGAGGTCGACCCGGAATCGGGGCGCCCCTTCTCCACACGCGGGCTGGCCGAGTGTCTGCGTACCGGAGCGCAGCGCTTCGGCTGGGCCGAACGCGACCCGGCGCCGAAGTCGCGACGCGAGGGCCGATGGCTGATCGGATCCGGGGTCGCGGCGGCCACCTACCCGGCCGACACCGCCGCGGGCAACAGCGCCCGCGTGCGCCGCACCGGCGACCGCTACGAAGTCGCCATCGACGCCGTGGACATCGGCACCGGCACCTGGACCTCGCTCGGCCAGATCGCCGCCGACGCGCTCGGTGTCGACCCGGGCCGCATCGAGCTGCGCATCGGCGATTCCGATCTCCCCGCGGCGACGGTCGCGGGCGGTTCGTCCGGCATGGCGTCGTGGGGCTCGGCCGTGGTGGCGGCCGCGCGGGCCTTCCGTGACCGATTCGGGTACGAACCCGCCGACGGTGCCGAGATCACCGTGCAAGCCCCCGAATACCCTGAGCGAGAGGACTTTTCGACCCACGCCTATGGTGCCCACTTCGTCGAGGTCCGCGTGGACACCGACACCGCCGAGATCCGGGTCCCGCGCGTGGTCAGTGTTTTCGGCGCGGGTCGCATCATCAATCCGCGCATGGCCCGTTCGCAGTTCGTCGGCGCGATCACCATGGGACTGTCGATGGCGTTACTCGAACAGAGCGATTTCGATCCGCGCCTCGGCACGGTGATCAACCACGACCTGGCCGGGTATCACATCCCCGTCAACGCCGATATCGGCGATATCGATGTCAGCTGGATCGACGAACACGACCCGCATCTGAACCCGATGGGCAGCAAGGGAATCGGTGAGATCGGCATCGTCGGGTCGGCGGCCGCGGTCGGCAACGCGATCTACCACGCCACCGGCGTCCGCCTCCGTCATGTCCCGATCCATCTGGAAGACCTGCTCGGCGCGCTGTGATCAACAGCGAGTCGGCGCGGGTTCGCCGCGGAATCGCGCTTCGATGAAGTTCCAGGCCTCGGGCAGACCTGCCACCGCGGTCGTCATGTGTTCGGCGATCTGATAGCGGGAGAAGGTGACCGGCGCGCCCGCCGCGCAGTAGCGGGTGGCCACGTCCTCGACGGCGTCGAAGGGTGTCAGCCCGTCGAAGACGCCCTGCCAGATCAACATCGGGGTCTCCGGGATCGCGGGGTCGTAGCGCAAACTGTTCTCGCGCAACACCGCGCGCGCTTCGGGGCTGTCCATCAGGGATTTGGTCGCTGCCAGCTGTTCGGCGCTGCGGGCGATACCGTGGAACAGCAGAAAGCGTCGGCATTCGTCGGCGGTGAAGTCGCGGAACCACAGACCCTCGCCGTTGAGCTGGTCGGAAATGGGCAAACGCCGAGGGTATTCACGTTCCAGGCCCATCGCCGCCGCCCAGGCGAGGCCGAAACCGGGATGGTGGCCGAAGCCGATCCCGAGGGCCATCTGCTCGAGGTCGGCCGGGATGCCGCCCGCGGCGACGCCGGCGAGCGTCAACTCCGGTGCGTAGGTCGGTTGCATGGCGGCGGCCCACGCGGTCGCCAAGCCGCCACCGGAGTACCCGGCGAGTGCGATCGGGGACTGTCCGAGGCCGAGTTCGGGCGCTCGCTGCAGCGCACGCACGCTGTCGAGGGTCACCATGCCGCTGAGCTTGGCCGCGCCGTAGGCGACATTCGGGCCGAGATAGTCGGGCAAGGCGACCGCCCAACCGCGCCCCAGCGGCAGTACCGCGCCGAACGCGTCGGGGGTCTCGTCGTTGATCAGCGAGGTGGAGGGGTTGCACTTGGTGCCGAGGGAGTTGATCAGCGCCTGATACGACACCAGCGGCGGATTCGTGACGCCGGCGGGGATCAAGACCGTGGTCACACCCATGATCGGGTCGCCCGCGGAGTTGGTCGAGCGGAAGGCGACGTGCCAGATGTCGGTGCCCTGATAGGCGCCGAGGTCGAACTTGCGCTGCCGCACCACGTCACCGGGAGCGAAGTCGCCGATATCGGCCGGTGCGGTGAAGAAGGGATCGGGATTGGGTGTGGGGTAGTGCGGTTCCGGCGTCGCCACGGGAGCGAAGATGGCGACGGTGAGGCTGTAGAACAGCGCCGTCAACGCGGCCGTCAATATCCGGCGCATGATAATTCCCTATCTCTCGAGATGTCAGCAGTTACTCGGGGCGGTCTCGCCGCGGAAGCGGGCATCGAGCCACGCGACGGCCGACGGAAAACCCATGACCGCGGTGGCCAGATGATCGGGGCTCGGATAGAGCTCGGACAGCACCGGTGTCCCGGCCCGGCAGTAGCGCTCGTTCGTGCGATCGACGGCGTCGACGGGGATGAGCGGGTCGATGGGGGTGTGCCACTCGAAGATCGGCATCGTCGGCACGGGCTCGAACAGCTCCAGGCTGTTGGCATCGCCCACTTCCCACGCTCGCGGGTCGTCGATCAGGGACACGGTCGAGGCGAGATCGGAGGCGCTGTGCATCGCACCGGCGGCGATGAGTTCGACGGTGCAACCGTTGGACATGGCATCGCGCACCGCCAAGCCGGTGTCGTTGAGCTGCGCGCTGATCGGAAGGCGATCGGGGTACTCGCGTTCGAGCCCGAGCGCGGCGGCCATCGCGAGCCCGAACATCGGATGCGGGGCGAAACCGAGTGCGCGCGCCATCGTGGTGATGTTCATCGGCACGCCGCCCTGCGCGGCGCCGACCAGGCGCAGTTCGGGCGCGTACTGGGGCGCGAGCGCGGCAGCCCAGCCGGTGGCCATGCCGCCGCCGGAGTAGCCGAGCATGGCCGAGGGGCTGTCGGCGAGGCCGAGTTCTCCGACCCTGGTCGCGGCGCGAATGCCGTCGAGGGTGATCTGGCCGCCGAGTTTGGCCGCGCCGTAGGCGGCGTTCGGGCCGAGATGGTCGGGCAGGGCGATGCTCCAGCCGCGCAGCAGCATCGTATTCAGCAGCGGCACAGCACGATAGAGCAGATTGGGATCGTAGGCGTAGAGAGCGCGCGAGACCGCGCACTGGGTGCCGAGGCCGTTGATGATGTGCTGATAGGACAGCAGCGGCGCGCCGGGACGATGATCCTTCGGAGTGAGGATCGTGGTGGTCGCGGCGATCGGTCGACCCTGTGAGTCGTTGGATCGGAACTTCACCAAAGTGACTGTGGCGGTGGGGAAATAGGGCAGCGGCTCCTGAACGCGGACCGCGAGCACGGCGCCGGGTTCCTTGCTCGCGATGTCGGCGGGCGCGGCGTAGAAGGGGTCGGGGTCAGGCGCCGGATACACCGGTGGCGCCCCGGCGGCCGACGGCGGGCCCGAGGCGGCGAGCAGTCCGACCATGAGGGCACAGGTGAGGGTGCGCAGACTAATTCTCATGGATCACCGCCGACGCGGGGAAACGGACACCGGTGGCGCGTTCGGACACCGTCCACAACTGTTGCCACAGGGCTCGGTCCTGCGACAGTGCGCTCGACGGGCAGGCGCCGACCGGCCCTCGGGTCTTGAACAGCTTGGTCGGGCCCCAATAGATGTCGGGGTCCGCATCGGGTGCGGTGGCGGTATACAGCATGGATCGGGCCGCGGCGGTGCGTGATTGGCCGACCAGGCGGATGAACGGCTCGGCGACGTAATCGAGTGGCGTCTGGGTCTTGGCGACGAGCCCGGTCGGCGCGACACCGGGGTGCACGGAATAGGAACGCAATGTCGACCCGGACTCGCGGAGTCTGCGCTGCAGTTCACGGCCGAAGATCAGGGTCGCCAGTTTCGACTCCGGATAGGCCGCATGTCGGCTGTATCGACGGTGTTCGAAGCGCAGATCGTCGAGCGGAAGTGCGTTGGTCCACCCGTGGGAAATGCTCGACAACGAGATCACCCGGTCCTTGATCCGATCCAGCAGCAGGCCCGTCAACGCGAAGTGCCCGAGATGGTTGACGCCGAATTGTGTTTCGAATCCGTCGGCGGTACGAGCGAACGGCACATTCATCAACCCGGCATTGTTGATCAGCACATCGAATTCGCCACACTCGCGCGCGAACCGGCGCACATCGGACAGGTCGGCAAGATCCAACGCGGCCACGGAGATATCGCCGTCGAGCTGCTCGGCGATATCTCGCCCCCGTTTCGTATCCCGGCAAGCCATGATCACCGTGGCGCCATGAGCGGCCAACGTGCGGGTCACCACCTCGCCGAGTCCGCCGTTGGCCCCGGTGATAACGAATCGTCGGCCGTGCTGATCCGGTATCGGATCGGGAGTCCTTGCCATGGCGCATGACCTTACGAATCGCGGTCGCGCGGTGGCAATGCGTTTGGAAATTGTCAGGGACGACGCGGCGGCCATTGGTCGTTTCCCAAAGAGGTTCGGCGCGCCGCGAATTCGCTTGCCCGCTGTCGTAGCGTGGCGCCGGTCAGTGTTGTCGAGTAGATCGCTGGGCGAATACCCGATCCCGCCGCACTGCTCGCTTCCCTGTCGATACCCCTGATGCAGGAGATGTTTGCCCTATGGCTCGCGAAGACGAACTACGCACTTACATGAAGAAGGCGATCCGGGAACTGCAGACCACCCGCGCGCGCCTCGACGATGTGGAAGCGCGGGCGACCGAGCCGATCGCCATTGTCGGCATGGCATGCCGTTATCCGGGTGGGGTGACCTCGCCGGAGCAGTTGTGGCAGGCGGCGGTCGACGGGCGCAGTCTGGTGTCGCAGTGGCCGACCGATCGCGGCTGGGATATCGAGGGTCTGTTCGATCCGGAGCCGGGTGTGCCGGGCAAGTCGTATGTGCGAACGGGCGGATTCCTCGACGGCGCCACCGGATTCGACGCGAGCTTCTTCGGGATCAGCCCCCGTGAGGCCCAGGCGATGGATTCGCAGCAGCGGCTGGTGCTGGAGACCGCCTGGGAAGCCTTCGAGCGGGCGGGCATCGACCCGACGACGGTTCGCGGCAGTGCGACGGGCGTCTTCGTGGGCCTGATGCCGGACTCCGAAGGCCCGTCGTCGCGCGATATCGACGATCGATTGCGCGAGACGATCGATCAGTTCCTGATGACCGGTCAGGCGTCGAGCATCGCCTCGGGGCGGGTGTCGTATGTGCTGGGGCTGGAAGGCCCGTCGGTCACCGTGGACACGGCGTGCTCGTCGTCGCTGGTCGCGATTCATCAGGCGGTGCGATCGTTGCGCTCGGGTGAGTCGACGATGGCGCTGGCAGGCGGTGTCACCGTGATGTCGACCCCGGCCGCGTTCGTCGCGTTCTCCACCCAGCGCGCGCTGGCGGCCGACGGCCGGTGCAAATCCTTCGCCGCGGGCGCCGACGGCACCGCGTGGGGCGAGGGCGTCGGGATGCTCCTGCTCGAGCGGGTCTCCGAGGCCAGGCGTCTCGGGCACACGATCTTGGGTCTGGTGCGTGGCACCGCGGTGAACTCCGACGGCGCGTCCAACGGTCTGACCGCGCCGAACGGGCGGTCCCAGCAGCGCGTGATCCGATCGGCGCTGGCGGACGCGGGGTTGGCCACGACGGACGTGGACGTCGTCGAGGCGCACGGAACCGGGACCCGGCTGGGCGATCCCATCGAGGCGGAGGCCCTGCTCGCCACCTACGGTGCCGAGCGCGCGGGCGGGGAGCCGCTGTTGCTCGGCTCGCTGAAGTCGAATATGGGGCATACGCAGGCCGCCGCCGGGGTCGGTGGGCTGATCAAGATGGTGATGGCGATGCGGCACGGGGTGGTGCCGCCGACGCTGAATGTCGATGAGCCGACGCCGCATGTGGATTGGTCGTCGGGCTCGGTCCGGCTGGTGACCCAGGCGCAGGCGTGGCCCGCGACCGGGCAGCCGCCGCGCGCCGCGGTGTCGTCTTTCGGCATCAGCGGCACCAACGCGCATGTGGTGATCGAGCGCGGCGAATTCTCGCCGGAGGTGGAGCGAGCGGCCGAAACCGTCGCACCGCCGGTGATTCCGTGGGTCGTCAGCGCGCGCTCGGCCGCCGCGGTGGCCGCCCAGGCGAGCGCGCTGCTCGACCGGCTCGAGACAGCCGACCCGGTCGATGTCGGCGCCGCACTGCTGGGCACCCGTGCTCGGTTCGAGCATCGCGCCGTGATCGTCGGCCACGACGCCGAGGAGCTGACCGCCGGGCTGCGCGCGCTCGCGGACGGGCGATCGGCGCAGAACGTGGTGCGTGGCACTGTCACCGCGGCGGTCACGGCGGTGATGTTCCCCGGCCAGGGCGCTCAGCGCGCGGGGATGGGGCGCGAGCTGTACGAGGGCTATCCGGTGTACCGGGCCGCCTTCGACGAGATCTGCGCGGAGTTCGACCAGCATCTCGAAACACCGCTGCGCGCTGCCGTTTTCGACGATCAGGACACCGCGGGCACGCTCGACCGGACCGAGATCACCCAGGCCGCCCTCTTCGCCACCGAGGTGGCGATGTACCGCCTGGCCGAATCATGGGGTTTGCGAACGGCATTCGTGCTCGGTCACTCGATCGGTGAGATCGTCGCCGCCTATGTGGCCGGGGTCTGGTCGCTCGCGGATGCCTGCACCCTGGTCGCCGCACGTGGTCGACTCATGCAGTCCGCGCCCGCCGGCGGGGCGATGATCGCGGTCGCCGCCGACGCGGAGACCGTGGCCGAACTCGTGCGCCGACACGGCGATGTCAGCATCGCCGCGGTGAACGGGCCCGCGTCCGTCGTCGTCTCGGGTGCGGCGGATTCCGTGCACGCCATCGCCGAGCGACTGGCGGCCGACGGTGTGCGAACCACCCGGTTGCGGGTGAGCCATGCGTTCCATTCGTCCCAGATGGACGCGGTGCTGGCGGAATTCGGCGAAGTCTGTCGGGGACTCACCTACCGCCCGCCGACCGTGCCGGTGATCTCGGCGCTCACCGGCAAGGTGGCCGAGGCCGCGCAGCTGTGTTCGCCGGATTACTGGGTGAGTCACCTGCGCGAACCGGTCCGCTACCTGGACGCGGTGCGGTGGGCCCGCGAACAGGGCGCGGTGAACTGCTTCGCCGAGATGGGGCCGGGAGCCGCGCTCACGGCGATGGTGCACGAGATCGTCGACGACGGCGCGGCGATGACCGCCGTCGCGTTGCAGCGGCCCGGCGTCGCCGGTGATCTCGCGTTCGTCACCGGCTTGTCCGCGCTGTATTCCCACGGGGCAGCACTGGATCCGGCCGCCCTCTTCGCGGGCGCCGACCCCCGCCCGATCGACCTGCCCACCTATGCCTTCCAGCGTGAGCGGTTCTGGCTCGAGGTGAGCCAGGGCAGCAATGTGCGTGGCGCCGGACTCGACGCCGACGATCACCCGCTGCTCGGCGCGAAGATCGGTCTGGCTCAGGACGGCGGATTGTTGCTGACCGGGCTGCTGTCGCTGCACTCGCATCCCTGGTTGGCCGGGCACCGGATCGGCGGCGCGGTGCTGCTTCCCGGCACCGCGTTCATCGAACTGGCCTGGCATGCGGGTCGATCGGTGCAGTGCCCGGTCGTCGGCGAGCTCGTGCTCGAGGCCCCGCTCGTGATTCCCGAGACCGGCGCGGTGGAACTGCAGGTACTGGTCGGACCGGCACAGGAATCGGGTCATCGGACGATCGGGGTGTACTCGCGTCTGCAGAAAGCGTCCGCGCCGGAGCTGCCGTGGATCGGACACGCCACCGGTACCGTGCGACCGTCGGACGAGATCGCGGCTGCCACAGTCGATGGCGGCGCGTGGCCTCCCGCGGGCGCGGTCGCGCTGACCGTCGGCGATCCTTACGACGCGATGGCGGCAGCCGGATACGACTACGGCTCCGCCTTCCGCGGCCTCGGTCAGATCTGGCGCCACGGCGACGATGTACTGGCGGAGGTGGCGCTGCCCGAATCGGCCACGGCAGACGCCGCCGAATTCGGTCTGCACCCGGCACTGCTCGACGCCGCACTGCACGCGATGATCGCGACCGGCACGGTCGGCCCGACCGAATCCGGCAAGATCCGCCTCCCGTTCGCCTGGGAAGGCGTGTGTCTGCACGCAGTCGGCGCGTCGTCGCTGCGTGTTCGGATAACCCCTGTCGGCGCCGACCGCATCGGCCTCGAACTCACCGATTCGGCGGGTAGGCCGGTCGCCGGTGCGGAATCGCTGGCGCTGCGCGAGATTCCCCTGTCGGCGTTGGGTCAGCGGGCATCCTCCTCGGACGGCGGACTCTACGAGGTGAACTGGGTGACCGTTCCGTCACCCGGACCCCTTGCGGGACACGGTGAATGGTCCGAACTGGACTTCGCGTCCGGCGGCGTAACCGTCGAGCGGTGCGAACGTGCTGACCGCGACCTCGTCGTCGTGCGCGTTCCCGAAGCCGGCGTCGGTTCGGTGGAACCGGCCGCTGTGCGCGAGCAGGTGACCGCCGTGCAGACGGTGGTGCAGCAATTGCTCGCCGACGACGATTTCGCCAAGGCCCTGGTGGTTTTCGTGACCAGTGGTGCTGTCGCGACCCACGGCGCCGAAGATGTCGGTGACCTGGCAGGCGCGGCGGTGTGGGGTCTGCTGCGGACCGCGCAGAACGAGAACCCCGGCCGCATCGCGCTGCTCGATCTCGATGGTCGCGGCGACTACCGCGAGGCGGTGCTCAGCTGCGCCGCCCTCACCACCGAGCCGCAGCTGGCGCTCCGGCACGGTGAAACGCACGCGCCGCGCCTGGTGCGCGCCGGTGCGGACACGGTCGGGTCCGCCGAGTTGCTCGGCGGCGACGACTGGCAGTTGGTCGACCACGGGCGCGGAACGTTGCACGGCGACAACATGATTCTGGCCACCCGACCGGAGGCGGAACCGCTCGGACCGGGGCAGGTGCGGATCGCGGTGCGGGCGGCGGGTGTCAACTTCCGTGACGTGCTGATCGTGCTCGGCATGTACCCGATCCCGAATACCGCCATCGGTGGTGAGGGCGCGGGTGTGATCGTCGAAGTCGGCGCCGATGTCGTCGATTTCGCGCCCGGCGATCGGGTGATGGGCATCTTCACCGGGGTGAGCGCCACGGTGGTGGCCGACCGGCGGACCGTCATCAAGATTCCCGCGGGCTGGTCGTTCGAGGAGGCGGCGGCCGCGCCGATCGTGTTCGCCACCGCCTACTACTCGCTGGTCGACCTGGCGCAGGTGCGGGCGGGGGAGTCGCTGCTGATCCACGCCGCCACCGGTGGCGTCGGTATGGCGGCGGTGCAGTTGGGACGCCATCTCGGGCTGGACCTCTTCGTCACGGCCAGCCCTGGCAAGTGGGATGTGCTGCGCGCGAACGGGTTCGACGACGAGCGGATCGGCAATACACGAACCACCGAGTTCAAGACGAAGTTCCTCGACGCCACCGGTGGACGCGGCGTCGATGTCGTGCTCGACTCACTCGCCGGCGACAAAGTGGACGCGTCGCTGGATCTGCTCCCGCGCGGCGGTCGGTTCATCGAGATGGGCCTGACCGACCTGCGCGACGCCGACGAGATCGCGGGCACCCACCCGGGCGTCCGATACCAGAACTTCATCCTGATGGAGGCAGGCCCCGACCGGCTGCACGAGATCCTGACCGAGCTGCGCGCGCTCTTCGAATCCGGTGTCCTGACGCCACTTCCGGTCACCCGCTGGGATGTACGACGGGCACCCGAGGCGTTCCGGCAGCTGAGCCAGGCACGCCACGTCGGCAAGTACGTGCTGACCGTGCCGACCCCACTGGACCCCGACGGCACCGTCCTGGTGACCGGCGGCACCGGCGGCCTCGGCGCGCTGGCCGCCCGGCACCTGGTGACCGCGCACGGGGTGCGCCGCCTGCTGCTGACCAGCCGTCGCGGACCCGACGCGGACGGTGCGGCAGAACTCGTGGCCGAACTGTCCGCACTCGGCGCCCAGGTCGAGATCGCCGCCTGCGATGTCGGCGACCGCGCCGCGCTCACGGCACTGGTCGCGGCGATACCCGCAGCGCACCCGCTGACCGGGGTGGTGCACACCGCGGGCGTCGTCGACGACGCGCTGTTCACCGAGCACACCCCGGAGCACATCGCGACAGTGTCGCGCCCCAAGGCCGATGCTGCCTGGTATCTGCACGAGGTCACCCGGGCACACCCCCTGTCGATGTTCGTCCTCTACTCCTCGATCGCAGGTCTGCTCGGCAACCCCGGCCAGGCGAACTACGCCGCGGCCAACGGTTTCCTCGACGCGCTGGCCCAGCACCGGAGCCACCGCGGCCTGCCCGCCACCGCGATGGCCTGGGGACTGTGGGAACGCGGCACGGGCATCACCGGTCACCTGACCGAACGCGACCTGCGGCGCATGCGCCGCGAAGGGCTGATCCCGCTCACCGACGACGACGGCATGGCCCTGTTCGACAGCGCCCTGTCGACCGGCAGACCGCTGGCGGTGCCCGCACGGCTCGACCTCACGGCACTGGGCTCGCTCGGCGACGTCGACGAGATGCCCGCGATGCTGCGGTCGCTGCTTCGCGGCCCGCGCCGGGCGGCCGGTGGCGGCTCCGACGAGTCGGCGAAGCTGCTGGCGAGCCTGACCGGCCGCGAACCGGCCGAGCAGGAGGCGGTCATCCTCGGCGTCATCCGGTCGCACGCGGCAGCTGTACTCGGTCACGCCTCCGCGGAGGCGGTGCCCGCCGAAACCGCCTTCACCGACCTCGGTTTCGACTCGCTGGGCGCCGTGGAATTCCGCAACCGGCTCGAAGCGGCCACCGGCGCGAAATTGCGCACCACGATCGTCTTCGACTATCCCAATGCCGCCGCACTGGCCGACTACCTGCGCACCGAGATCGCCCCCGTGGACGACCCGGCCGCGCGGATCGTCGGACAACTCGACGCGCTGGCCGCGGGTTGCGTGGGAGTGGAGCTGGCGCCGGAGCGGGTCGACGAACTGCTGGTGCGGATCAACGACCTCGTGCGCACCCTGCGCGGTGACGCGGCGAACGATGTCGTCGACAACATCGACGGCGCCGATGACGACGCCCTTTTCGATCTCATCGACCAGGTCCGTTCGGTCTGAGCCGGACCAGAAAGCGAGAGTCGAATGGCCGACGAAGCGGAACTGCGCGCCTATCTCAAGCGCGCCACCCGACAGTTGCAGGAGACCAGACAGCAGCTCGGTGACGAGCAGGCACGTGCGCGGGAACCGATCGCGATCGTGGGAATGTCGTGTCGGTTCCCCGGCGGGATCGCCTCACCCGATCACCTGTGGCGGGCGCTGATCGAGGGGCGCGACCTGATCACCGAGTTCCCGGCGGATCGGGGCTGGGACGTCGACGGGTTCTACGATCCCGACCCGGACAAGTTCGCCAAATCCTATGTGCGTGACGGTGGTTTCCTCGAGGGGGCGGGCGAATTCGATGCCGGGTTCTTCGGGATCAGCCCGCGCGAAGCCGAGGCGATGGACCCGCAGCAGCGGCTGCTGCTCGAGCTCGCCTGGGAAGCGGTCGAGCAGGCCCGCGTCGACCCGACGACGTTGCGCGGCAGCGACACCGGCGTCTTCGTGGGATTCAGCGACCAGGGGTACGGATTCGGCGCCACTCAGGCCTGGGACGGTGCGGAGACCTACTACTTCACCGGCAATCACGCCTCGATGGCGGCGGGGCGGGTCGCCTACCTGTTGGGGCTGGAGGGTCCGGCGGTCACCGTCGACACCGCCTGCTCGTCGTCGCTGGTCGCGATTCATCAGGCGATGCAGTCGTTGCGCCTGCGGGAGTGCGGGATGGCGCTCGCCGGGGGCGTCACGGTGATGTCCACCCCGATGCCGTTCGCGCTGTTCTCGCGTCAGCGGGCGCTGGCGCCGAACGGGCGGTGCAAGTCCTACGCCGCGGGCGCGGACGGCACCGCCTGGGGTGAGGGTGTCGGTTTCGTTCTGCTGGAACGCCTTTCGGAAGCGCAGCGCCACGGACACCGGGTACTCGCGGTGCTGCGCGGCTCGGCGGTGAACAGTGACGGTGCGTCCAACGGGCTCACCGCACCGCGCGGACCGGCTCAGCAGCGGGTGATCGGGTCCGCGCTGGCCAATGCCGGTCTGCGCCCGGCCGATATCGATATGGTGGAGGGCCACGGCACCGGCACCGTGCTGGGCGATCCGGTGGAGGCACAGGCTCTGCTGGCGACCTACGGGCAGCGCGACGGTGGGCCACCGGTGTTGCTGGGGTCGGTGAAATCGAATATGGGACATACACAGTCGGCCGCGGGGATAGCCGGACTCATCAAGGTGGTCCAGGCGATCCGGCACGAGATGATCCCGCCCACGCTGCATGTCGACGCGCCGACCCCGCACGCCGACTGGGCCGAGGACCGCATCCGGCTGGCGCTGCGGCGACAACCGTGGCCGCGCACCGAGCACGCACGAAGGGCGGGGGTGTCCTCCTTCGGCATCAGCGGCACCAACGCCCACGTGATCGTCGAGCAAGCACCGCGACCCTGCGCGGCCGATGACCTGCCTACACCCGCTTCCGCCCATCCGACGAGGCCGTCCCATCCGCCGACGCCGTGGCTGCTGTCGGCGCGCACCGCCGCCGCACTGTGCGAGCAGGCGGCCCGTATCGGCGAGGCGGTCGCGAACTCCTCGCACCGCCTGGCCGATGTCGCCTACTCCTTGGCAACCACGCGAACGCGATTCGACCATCGCGCCGTAGTCGTGGCGAACACCCGCGGTGAGTTCCTGGACGGGCTCGCCGCCATCGCCGACGGCCACACCGCCGCCTCGGCCGTCCTCGCGCATCACGGCACCGGCGGCAAGCTGGCGATGATGTTCCCCGGTCAGAGCGACCGACTCGCGGGCATCGGCAGCGGGCTCTACGACGCGTACCCGGTCTTCGCCGAGGCGCTCGACAACGTCTGCGCCGGTTTCGACACCCATCTCGCGCACCCGCTCCGCGCGGAGCTGTTCGGATCGGGGGAACGGCTCACCCGGACCGAATACACCCAGCCCGCTGCTTTCGCACTGCAGGTGGCGCTGTTCCGACTGCTCGAATCCTGGGGCACAACACCGGATTTCGTTGTCGGACACTCCATCGGTGAACTCTGCGCCGCGCACGTCGCGGGTGTGCTGTCGCTGGACGACGCGATCGCGGTGGTGGCGGCGCGCGGTCGGTTGATGCAACGGATGGAGGTGGGCGCGATGGTCTCGGTGCGGGCATCGTGTGCCGAGGTCACCGAATCGATCGCCGGTCGAGAGTCCGAACTGTCGGTCGCCGCGGCCAATGGACCGAACGCCACCGTGATCGCGGGCGATGTCGCGGCTGTCGGTGAGCTCGCACGGCACTGGCGGGAACGTGGTCGACGGGTCACCCGGCTCGGCGTCGATCGCGGTTTCCACTCGCCGCACGTGGATCTGATCGCCGAGCAGTTCCGTGCCGTCGTGGCCGGCGTCGAACTCCTGGAACCGCGCATCCCCGTCGTTTCCACGGTGACCGGCATGGCATCGACACCGGGACAGCTGACTTCGATCGACTACTGGGTACGTCAGGCCCGTGAGCCGGTGCGTTTCCACGACAGCGTGGTGTGGCTGCACGAATCCGGCGTCGGCACCTACCTCGAACTCGGCGCGGGAGACACCCTCTCCGGGCTGGTCTACGAGGCACTCGCCGATACCGGCAGCACAGCGGTCCCGGTGCTGCGTCCCGGTACCGACGAAGCCGACTCGGTGGTGAAAGCTGTTGCGGCAGCGTGGGTTGCCGGTGCCGAAGTCGGATGGTCGGCGCTGTGTTCCGACGAGACGGCCAGGGCGGTCGATCTTCCGACCTATCCGTTCCAGCACCGCCGCTACTGGGTCCACACCGACAGTGCCGTACTCGAGAGCATGATCGGCGTCGCGGGAGCCGAACTCGCCGGTGACCGGAGCATCGGCCGACGCGAGGGACCGGCAGGGGAGGTGGTGCCCACGCATCCGGACTGGCAGACCGTCCCCGAGGACGAGCGCTCCGATGTCGCGGTGGGCCTGGTCGTGGATCAGATCCGTGAGATCCTCATCGACCTCACCGAAGACGACATCGATCTCGATGCCACGGTTCTCGCGATCGGACTCACCTCGCTGTCCGCCCTCGAACTGCGCGGCCGAATCAATGCCGCCGCGGGCACCGCTCTCTCGCTGGAGGACCTGTTCACCCACCCGACCCCGCGGGCGCTCGGCGCTGTACTCGCCGCCCGGATCTGGAGCGACGCGTCGACCCACGAGGCGGTGCTCGCATGAACGGGCGATTGTCGCCGGTGCGCGGCACCCTCGGCTTCGAACAATTGGTGCCCGCCGCGCTGGCCCACCGGCGCGGGCTCGCGGAGGTCTACGTCGCCGACACGGCCATGGTCGGAAGCTCGGAATACCTCGCCGCCGTGCAGGTGCCGCGGGCGCACTCGCTGTGGTTCGATCGGCTGGTTCCCTACCATGATCCGTTCTCCGCCGTCGAGGCCGTCCGGCAGTCGCTGCTCGTAGTCGGTCAACGACACCTCGGTGTTCCCGCCGACGCGCCGGCCAGCCTGCAGCGGATGTCGTTCGCGGTGGAGGACCTGAGCTTGTTCCGCGACAGCGAACGAGAACCGCTCGAGGGAGTGGTGCGTTTGCGACCGGGAGCGGCAGGCACCGGGCGTGGCTACTACCACGACGTGTCCTTCGACGCCACGCTGACCATCCGCGGAGCCCTCGCGATGACGGTGCGCGGCAGCGGAATCACCTTCCCCCGTGACGCTTACGACGAGTTCCGCGAACTCCAGCAGGGCAAGCGCTCGGCGCTCGTCGCGGTGGGTCCCGATGCGGTACGGCGCCTGCCGCCGGAACTCGTGGGGCGGCGCGACCCCCGCAATGTCGTGCTCGCCCGCACCGCGGCCCAGGACCTGGTCGTGGTGGTCGATCGCGGGCATCCGAGCTTCTTCGACCACCAATACGACCATGTGCCGGGGCCGTTGCTCCTCGAGGTGTTCCGGCAGGCCGCGGTGCTGGCGGCGACCGCGACGGGTCTGCTCGCCTCGCCGGTCGCCGCGGTACTCGACCTCGAAGCCCAGTTCACCGACTTCGCCGAGCTGGACGCCCCCATCACCTGCACCACGGCGGCCGTCGGCGATCGCGACCTGGACGAGATCACGGTCGAGGTGGCGCTGCACCAGTACGGCAACCGCATCGCCCTCGCACACGTCGAGCTGGCGCACTATCCCGTGTCCGGGCAACGACAGGAGAACCTCGGATCATGACCACAGCATCGGCGAAGCGGTACGCGGTCATCGGTGGCGGCTTGTCCGGCATCGGCGCCGCCTTCGCACTACATCGGGCGGGCCACAGCGTCGAACTGATCGAGCAGGACGCGGTGCTCGGTGGCCGCTGCGGCTTCGACACCCTCGGCGGTCGGCCGATCATGCTGGGCGGCAAGAACATCGGCCGCCATTATCAGCGGCTGCGCGAGTTCATCGCCGCGTCCGGGGAGCGAACCTACGAGCCGTTCGGAATCAACAGCTCGCAGATCGTCAACGGCGAACTGGTGACCCTCGACAACCCCGGCATCGCCGGTTTCCTGCGCCATCTGCTGCGCACGGGTTCGCCGGTCGACGCGGCGCGCATGCTCTACTACGGTGCGCGCGTACGGTTCGACGAACGCAACCGCTACCTGGGATCGGAGTACTTCGGCACAGCGGGAACCGCAGGCGACGACGTCGCGCTCGGCGCGCACTTCGGAGCCGAGTTCGGTCGTACTGTACTGCGGCCGTTGACAGTTCGACTCAATGCCGCCGAACCGGACGAGGTGTACCTCGGCGCGTTCGGGGTGAGCCTCGGCATGGTGCAGGACAGATACGACCAACTCGTCGACGGTTTGCAACCGGTCCTGGACTGGTTCGCCGGGCAGGTATCGGTCCGACTGAACACCCGCGTCGATCGCATCGTGCTGCGGGAGGGCCGGGTGATCGGGCTCGATACCTCCGAAAACGGTGGCGCCACGACGTTTTCCGCCTATGACGGGGTGGTGCTGGCTGTCCCGGCGTACGCGGCGGCGACTCTGGTGGAACCCGTGGCTCCCGCGCTGAGCAAGGTGTTGGGCCAGGTGGCATACCAGCCGTCCACGGTCGCGGTGGTGCAGTACGAGCAGCCGTTCTTCGGCAGCGTCGTTCGATCGATCGCGTTCGACTCGGGGCCGTGCAGCGCCGCCGGGGTCTACGGCGTCAACGATCTCGACATCGTCCGCTACACCTTCAGCGGGCGCGATGCCAGGCCGACACCGGATGCGCGACAGTTGGCGACCTGGATCGACGAGGCCGAGGCGAAGGTCCGCGGTCATCTCGGCGGACCGTCGATCGCGAGGGTGCGCACCGAAACGCGCAGTTGGGCCGCGGCGCACTGCGCCTACCTCCCCGATCACGCCGGATTCCGCACGGCGCTGCGCGAGCAGACGAAATCCGTTGCGGGACTGCAGCTCGCGGGCGACTACCTACTCGGGGCGCAGTTGGAAGCCTGCTACCGATCCGGTGTCGCGGCAGCCGAGGAGTTGATCGGGTGAGCCGGCCCCGGGGCGTCGCGTGCGAGCTACGCGGCGCCCCGGGTATGCACCATGTCGTCGGCGAGCAGCGCGATGCGAGCCCGCAGAATGCCCTCCGCGGTCGTCAGGTCCAGGTCGGTCAGGCCGCCCACTCGCCGCAGGCGGTAGTCGATGGTGTTGGGGTGCACGTGAAGTCGCCGGCCGGTGGCTTTGCGATTGAGACCGGTCGCCATGTAGGTCCGCAACGTTTCCAGCAGTTCGGGATGGGTGGCGAGCGGGGCGATGACACCGGCCAGATGCTCGCGCGCCGGACCGGGACGGGTGAGCTGATACTCGATCGCCACATCCGAGAGCTCGTACAGGCCGGCGGGTTTGGCGATGCCACGCACCAGATCGAGCAGCTCGTGTGCTTCCTCGGTGGCTTTGGGGATCTGGTCGGTCGGGGCGGGCACCAGGGTCGCGGTGAGTTCGACCCCCGAGGTCGCGCTGATCGTGGCGAGGATGTCGCCGGTCATCCGCGCCGTGTCGGGTTCGTCGCTCGGGATCAGCAGGGTTCCGCCGGTGGTGCTCAGCAGGGCGAGCGACCGGGAGGCGAAGGCATCGGCCAGCGCCGCCTGCACGCGTCGAAGTTTGCGCCGCGCGACCACCTGGGCGTCCACGCGTGGGTCGTGCTCCTCGGGCAGCTCCGGAATCATCAGTGCCACTACCTGATACGAGTCGGCCACCCTGATGCCGGTCTGCCGGGTGAGGGCGCCGATGCCATGGCCGCTCAGCAGTGCCGACATCATCGTCTGCGCACCGGTCTGGTGTTCCTTGGCGACTTGGCGCTGCTCTTCGAGATAGGCACTGGTCACCGTCGCGTTGATGACCTCGAGCGTGCGCAGCAGCAGGCGAGTACCCGCGACGACCTCGGCGAGATCAGCCGCGGTCACCTGCCCGATGACGAGTTCGAAGCCGATCCGGAACCCCTCGGCGTACGCGCGCAGCAGTGTCGCGACGGGTACCCCCTCCCGTGCGTGCTGGGCCGATGCCGCGCGCAACGCCACCAGTTGCGGCTCCGACGGGGTCGTCCGCTTGTCCAGCATCTCCATCGCCAGCATCAGACAGCGGCGGGTGAACTCGGTGACGTCGCCGCGCATCGCCTCGCTGGGCAGTGCCTGGCACGGCATGACGTTCTCGGCGAAATAGGAGACGAGCTGTGACACCAACTCGTCGGCGTTTCCCAGGAAACTCGATGCGGTTCGACCGTTCGCGATGATGAGCGGATCGTAGATCCGATCCATGGCTGAAGAATTCATCGAAGGCACTCCGTCGTGGCAGACAGCGAATGGGGCTGGTTGTGGTCCTGTGTGAATCGCAACATAGCCACCTCGGAGGGCGTAGTCCCCGATCCCATCGGATGGCCTGGTGGGATCACGATCCCCTGACATCCGGGTTTGTGCGGGCTCACAGGCGGGCGGCGCCGCCGGTCGCCGATCGGTGGCGGTGCAATCCGACGCGGTCATAGACCGACGTGCTCACCGCACCGAGAACGAGTCCGATCGTCAGGCCGAGAAGGGTCATCCAGAACCCTCTCGCGAGCCCGGATCCGAGGTCGCCGTCGAAATACAGGATCGCGCGGACCGCCGTGTACACCTGATGCAGCGGTTCGAACGAGGCCAGCACCCCGAAGTAGTGAGGTGTGGCCTCGATCGGCACCGACCCGGCCGAGGACGGCAGTCCGAGAATGACGAACACGATCAGGTTCACCAGTAGCCCCGCCGAGCCGAGCGCGGCCAGCACCGACAGGCCCGTGACTCCGACGGCGATCATGGCGAAAGCGCTGTAGAGGAAGAGCGGAAGCGGTTGTGCGACGGGCATTCCCACCATCGGCGCGACGACCAGCAGCACTGCCGAGACCAGATGCGCGGCGACGACGAGGACGCCCCATTTGAGCAGCAGGGTGCGTAATCGGGAGATCCGCGCGGGTGGCACGTGCGGCGACCACGGCCCATACTCGGTCGGCACGAACCCGAGCGCGCCGTCCACCATCGTGTGAACGATCATCGCCCCGAGCGTGCCCGCGAGCAGGAGCACGAGTGCGAAGAAGAACGCGCTGAGTCCGGCGCCGCTGCCGTCGGGCAGCGGATGGAACTCGGTGTGGATCACCTCGACGGGGTTGCGCAATGCCACAGCGGTGGTCCCCGGCAGTGCGTAGTCCGGGCCGAGTGCGCTGGTCACGGTCGCGAGCAGTTGTTCGCCGATCCGCGCGTTCACCTCGGTCAATGCTCGATCGCTGACCCGCCCCATGATCGCCGAGGCGAATGCCCCGGTGCGCGGATTGGTCCGCACGGTGATCGTGGGGCGTTCGATCTCGCCGGGAACCACGCTCCCCGTACCGAGATTGCCGAGACGTTTGGTGAAGTCACCCGCGATGATGATCGCGCCGTAGAGTTCGCCGCTGCGGAGCTGTCGCTCGGCCTGGGCTATCCCGATCACGCGCAGGTCGATCTTGTCCGCGGGCACACCGGCGCGCAGTGCCTCGGTGATCTCGTTGCCGACATCGCGCCACTGCGGTGGCGAGCCGAGCGTGTCGCCCACATCCAGGTCCACCAGCGCGATCGGGAAGTCGTGCAGATTCTTCTCCGGGTCGACGACGTAGCCGAGATACATCGTGGCCATCAGCGCACCGATCAAGGTCAACACGATCGTCGGGAACAGCCAGATACGCACCGCCGCACGCTAACAGCGGCGAAGTCCGGGCGGCGGTGCGTTGGAATCTGTCCAATGCCGGTGATCGGGGATTGGCATCGGTCCGAAACAACTCACATGTCGGGGAGCAGTCTCGCGTCCGACGGTACATTCATGAAGGCCGAGATCACGTGATCACTGAGGTAGAGCCTGAATTCCGTGCGGTACTCGGCGGGGATATCCGCCGGGACCATGTCGAGAGCGTCCTCGACCTCCTCCCAGATCCGCGGAAAGGGAATTCCGCTACGGGAACAGGATTCGACGGCGACCTTCAGCTGATGGGTCAGGCTATCCATCTGTACAGTCGATGTCACGCTGAATGCTGTGTCGAGTAGCAGCTCGAGATCGTCCATTGTTTTCCCCTTACCAGTTTCGCACCCCTGCTGTGCGCTCAAGGTAGGTGACCGATTCGCGGCGGGGGAAATCGTGTGGGGGTTACTGGGCGTTCGGATATTTTTCGGCCCTCGGCTTGTGATCCGCACCGACCGACCGGTGTAGGTTCGACCGATGATCTCCACGGCCCTGTACTGCGGCACTCGCTGGGACGAGCAGGGGCGATGGTTCTACGAGCTGCTCGGCGACGACGGGACCACCGAACTGCTGCCCGGTGTGGGCACGCGGCTGGCCTTTCGGATCGCCGACTCCGGCCGATTCTGCCTGGGCTACCACGGGTTCGGCGGCGGGCGCCGGGGACGGCTGGCCTGTCCTCGCCGCGCACGGCTCGACGCGGGGCGCCAGTGCGAGCAGTGCCGGATCAACGAGGGGTGGTCGGTGGTGCACAGCCATCGCGGTCCGCTCACGGCGTTGCCCGAACAGGTTCGTGACTACATGTCGCAACCGCACCACCTCTACATCGCGTACTTCGGTGACGGGATGACCAAGGTCGGTACGGCCTCGGCGTCGCGGCGCAATCGCCGTCTGTTCGAACAGGGTGCGCTGGTCGCTCGATTCATCACCGATTCCCCCGACGGACTCCATGTCCGAGACCTCGAACGGACGGTGACCGAGCGAGCGGGCATCGGGCAGGCGGTCGCCGGTGTCACCAAGACCCGCATTCTGACGAAACCGCTGCGCCCGTGGGCTGCCCTGGAATCAGCCGTCGCCGACGCGGCCGAGCATGCCGCGAGCGCACTGCCCACCGATATCGCACGCACCGACATCGCCTGGTCGGGCGGGCGGGACTTCTACGCCACCATCCTGGCGCACGGCCGCTTCCCGGTCGCCACCGAAATCGCCGGGGAACCAGGCGAATACGTCATCGACGCGGTCACCGCGCACGGTCACACCATCGCGTGCCGAGACCCCGCGGGCGCGAGCGAACTCGTGTTGGTCAACGACACCCGGCTCGTCGGTCGCCGCATCGAACTCGATCCCACGATCGCGGCGGCGCCGGAACCCGCGCAGACCAGCCTGTTCTGACGAACCCTCACGCCATGGCGGCGAGTTGCGCCCGCATGGTGTCCAGACCCATGCCGCCCAATCGCAAAGCGCGGGTATGGAATTGCTTGGCGTCGAACGACGCGCCCGCGCGTTCGCGCGCCTCGTCGCGGGCCGCGAGCCACAGGCGTTCACCGAGCTTGTAGGCGGGCGCCTGTCCCGGCCACCCCAGGTAGCGGTCGATCTCGTCGCGGGCCGTGGCCGAATCGGTGACCGTTCGGGTCAGCAGGAACTCCAGGCCGAGGTCGGGAGTCCAGCGTTCGCCCTCGTGGAAGCCGCTGCCCCCGGGGATCTCCCATTCGAGGTGCATTCCGATATCCACGATCACCCGCGCGGCGCGAAACAGCTGCTGCGACAGCATGCCGAACAGATCGCCGTCGTCGTCGAGATAGCCGAGCTCCTGCATGAGGCGTTCGGCGTAGAGCGCCCAGCCTTCGCCGTGCCCGGAGACGAACGACATCATCCGCTGGTACCGATTGAGCGAGTCCGCCTCGCGCACAGCGGTCGCGATCTGCAGATGATGGCCCGGCACGCCCTCGTGATAGACGGTGCTGACCTCACGCCAGGTCGCGAAGTCCTCTTTCCCCGGCTCCACCGACCAGCACATGCGAGCGGGACGGCGGAAATCCGCACTCGGCCCGACGTAATACGCCCCGACCACCCCGCCGGGCGGCGCGATGGTGCACTCCAGTCGCATGAGCTCGTCGGGAATGTCGAAGTGCTCGTCGCGCAACGACTCCAGCGCCTCGTCGGACATCTTCTGCAGCCACGCGCGAAGCTTCGACTGCCCGCTCACCCGGTACTTCGGATCGGCGTCGAGCGCGGCCGCGGTCTCGGTGAGCGAGGCCCCGGGCGCGATCCGGTCAGCGACGGCCAGCATCTCGGTCTCCAGCCGGGCGAACTCCGCCCAGCCCCAGCTGTAGGCCTCCCTCAGGTCCAGGTCGGCGCCGGTGAAATAGCGCGACCAGAGTCGGTAGGTGTGCTCGCCGACGGCATCGTTGGCGGGAGCCAGCGGTACGAGCTCGGCACGCAGGAACTCGGCGAACTCGGCGTAGGCCTGCTGGGCCGCGTGCGCGCCCTGGTGCAGTCGCGCCAGCGGCGCACCGTCGATCTCTTCGGCGGCAGCGACGAAGGCGGTGAAGAATCCGACCTTCGCGCCGGAACCGGCCCAGGTGTCGGCCTGCTCGGCGACTTTGACGACCTGTCGCAGCCCACTGATCTGTCCGCGTTGCGCCGCGACCAGCAGCGACGAGCGCACGCCGGACAGCGCGGCAGGCACCCCTGCGAGACGCTGCGCGATCACCGTCCAGTCCGCGGCGGTCTCGGCGGCCATCACGTCGAACACCATCCGAATGTTCTGCACCGGACTCTCGATCACATTGAGCGAGGCGAGCGGGAGCCCGGCGTCATGGATCTCCACGTCGAGCCCTACGCGTTCGGCGAAGACGGCTTTCGCCACCCGTTCACCGTCATCGGCGGGTTGCGCGGAGAGTATGGCGCGCAGCGCGTTTCGGGCGATCTGCGCCCGAAGCTCGTGTCCAGCAGGCGAATAGTCGGTCAGGCGATCGTCGTGCCCCGCGATGCCGAACATGGTCGCCATGACCGGATCGGCGGCCGCGTAGTCCTCGACGAACCGATCACAGATCTCATCCACACCCATGCCGACACGCTAACGGCCATCGGGCCACGACGGGTGACCAACTTTCGGGAGTACGGCGGGTCGACGGATCGTCGAGGGCTAGGCGGCCGCGATGGTTCCGGTCGGCGTCAGCCTTGTTGCCGACTCACCATCTCGGTGATCCACGCGGGTGCGAACGGGGAGGTGCAGCCAGGGGGAGTCGGGTAGTCCTTCAGGACCTGGAGACGCTCGCCGATGTCGAGGGCGCGGGCGCGGTGGTCGGGATGGTCGATACCGATCTGAGCGAGGCAGTGGTTCATCGCCCACTGCAGGCGATCGGGCGCGGTCTTCATCTGCGCCTCGATGAGGTCGAGCAGACCGGTGAGGTCGAGGCCATCGGGCTTCTTCGCGACTCGTTCGGTGGTCAGCGCCCAGCCCGCGCTCGCGACCACCGGATCCGGGTCGGCGAACCACGCCGTGCGCAGTTCCTCGGCGTGTGGGTTCTTCTTCACGACATAGTTGACGAGCCAGTCGTGGACCTTGGGGGTGCGTGCCCGGCGGATCATGGCGTCCAGCTCGTCCCGCTCGAAGACCTTCGGGCGGCAGATCAGCAGCGCGAGCAGTTTCGCCGCGGTGTCGTCGGTGTCCCAGAGCCGGCGGGCCAATACCTGTTGGGTCTTCAAGCGTTTTGCCAGTGCTCGCAGCTCGGTGAGGTTGACGCCGTGATCGTCGCCGTGCTTCTCGTTCACCGCACGAATCCTGGGATCGTCGAGGTCGGCCAGTTCGGCCATCACCTCGTCCACTGTCGTCTCCGACACCTGTGCCTCCCGGTCTATCGCTCGTCGCTGCCCATCATGCGTCACGTGGGTTCGAGTCGGGTGTGTGCGAGAACACCGCGACCAGGAAGTCGGAGTCGTCGGTGAAGGGCCGTAGATCCCAGGTCGACAGCAACAGATCGGCGGTGAGACCGACCGATTCGGCATCGGTCAGGAACTCGGCGAACTCGTAGCCGCGGTCCGCGCCGAACCCGGTGACCACCCGGCCGCCCGGCGCGAGATGCCCGGCGAACCCCGCCAGCACCGCCGACCGGGTGGACGGGGCAAGAAAGGTCATCACATTGCCCGCACACACGATGGCGTCGAAGTCGGCGGCAGGCACATCGAGCTCGGCCAGGTCGCCGACCAGCCACGTCGCACCGGGATGATCCGCGCGTGCCGCATCGATGAGCACCGGATCGACATCGACCCCCACCACCGTGTGCCCGGCGTCGTGGAGGTATCCGCCCGTGCGCCCCGGCCCACATCCCGCGTCGAGCACGCGACTGCCACGCCCGAGCATCGCATCGATCAACCTCGCCTCGCCGACGATGTCGGTGCCCTGCGCGGCGAGGTCCCGAAACCGCTCCACATAGCGCCTCGAATGCCCCGGATCCGCAGCGATGATCTCTTCCCACGCGCTGGGTGTGCGCTCGTTCGACGCGTTCATGATCGCTGCCTCCTGGGCTCGGTCCACCGAATCACACTGCCGACCTTAGTCGCGCAGGTGAGACGGCCGAGTCACCAGATCCGTACGCCTTCCGGCCGGGTCGACCGACGGGCGTGGACAGCGGCGTGAGTGGTGGTCGTCCGACGGCCGACCACCACTGGGGACCCGCTACGGCGTCGAGTAGCCGATGAGGGCGCCGATACCCGCGCCGATCGGGATGGTGACCAGTGCGCCGACTCCGCCGAGGAAGAATCCGAGCACTGCGCCGATACCCGCGCCGATGAGCGCGCCGATGCCTGCGTTGTGCTGTTTGCGAGCCTCGACGTCACCGGCCGCGTCGATGAACTCCGCCATGTTGGCGGTGACGACGGCCGGTGCGGCGGTGGGAGTCAGCGTCGCGGAACGGCCGTCGGCGGAGATACCCGCCACCAGGTCGAAATCGCCTGCGCCGGTGATGATGCGGGTCGGCACCGCGGCGACCACCCGCCCCTCCCGGTTCGTGAGGGTGACCGCGCCCCCGGCGACACTGAAGGTGCCGTCCGGGGCGGACACGGTGAGCCCGGAGCCATCGGCTCGCGGACTCGCGGTGAACGCCACGCCGCCGTCGACGCCCTGCACGATCGGAACCGCTGGTGATGGTGCGGCCTGCGCGGTGGTGGTGGCCGCGAGGCCCACAGCTCCTGCCGCGAGAACGGCGATCGAGCTGAATCGCGAGAAATGCATCCTGCCCCTCCAGTCTGCCCGCCGAATCCGGCGGAACATCCTCTGCCGGACCGGATCTCGGTCCGAGGACATTTTCGCATCGTCATCGATTCCGTGGAACCCACCAGGAGTGATACCGGAAAAACATCATCACTTCGACATATAGAGCGAATTACATTGCCATACCGTAGATATCGATACGGTTACCGGAAATTTTCCTCTGCCGTGGGCGATTCGACGGCTCGAGGCTTCACACCGGGAGCCTTGGCAGCGCTCTTCATGCCGAGTCCACCACCGGGAGCCTTCGCGCCACCCTTCATCCCCAGACCGCCACCAGCGGGAGCAGCCTTCGGCGCAGCAGTAGTCGCGGACGCGACCTCGGCCACCGGCTCCGGTTCCACCTCGGGCTCCGGTTAAGCCTTAGGTCCACGTCGAGCAGGAACCTGACCTTCGCGAACCAGTGCGCCCAACCGACGGTTTGGAACTTGTTCATCCGCGTGTGCGTGACGACGTCGTCGACGACGGTCCTCATCCATGGCAGCACGGGCCGTATCCGTGACCGGTCGGGCTTACCGGCGCGGAGAACACGCGCTATCCGGGTCAGGCCGAGACGCGAAAGCCCCCTGTCGTGGCGGGCGGGCTCGTTGCGGCGCCGTGGGCTCGCGGAGATTCCGGCGCGCATTGCCATGTGCGCCGGTCGGATTTCGTTGGCAGGATCGAAGGGTCCAACGAGCCGAGACGGAGGGAAAACCGATGACAATCCTGGTTACCGGGGCGACGGCCAATATCGGGCGGCTGGTCGTGGACCAGTTGATCGCGGGAGGTGCCACCGACATTCGCGCGCTGACCATCGACCCGGACAAAGCCGCACTGCCCGAGGGGGTTCAGGTGGTCCGAGGCCATCTGGGGCGACCGGGCAGCTTGTCCGCGGCCTTCGAGGACGTCGACCGGATGTATCTGGCACCCTCGCCGGGCACTGTCACCGAGGTGCTGGAGCTGGCGCGGGCCGCCGGTGTGCGGCACGTCGTGGATCTGTCCGGCGAGCCCGAAAGCTGGTGGGGCAGTGTGTGTAACGCCGTGGAAGGCAGCGGGTTGGCCTGGACCCATCTGTGGCCCGCCGACTTCATGGAGAACACCCTGACCTGGTCCCAGCAGATCCGCGAAAACGGTGCGGTCCGGGAACCACACCCTGACACCGCGAGCGCGCCCATCGCCATGAACGACATCGCCGCGGTCGCCGCGACCGCGCTACTGACCGATGGTCACCTCGGCCGCGCACACGCCCTCGCGGGCCCGGAGATCCTCAGTCGCACCGACCTGCTCGCACATCTGGCCGACGCGCTCGATCGCGAGCTCACCTTCCGTACCTCCACTCGCGAGGAAACCATCGCCGCCCTGCGGCCCACCATGGGCGACAACGCCACCTGGTACGTCGACAACGTCCTGATCGACTTCGCCCCGACCCCGGAATCGCTGCCCATCACCAGCGTCGAGGACATCACCGGCAAGCCCGCCACCACCTTCGGTCAGTGGGCGCACGCGAACGCCGAGCGCTTTCTCGCCGATTGACATGCCCGGCTGAGAATTTCATTGCCCCGCGGTAGGAAATGTTGTGGGGAACAAGGAATCGGCCGACACTGAGGGAGTTGGACCAAACCTGGTGTGGTTGGTTCCTGGTGGGCGGGCGAAATGCCATTATGTGGGCATTTCGGGTGGCTTCCAGGGGTTCGGCGGTACAGCAGTGGGAAAGATATTGGCGCCAATAGGTCGTGCGTTCGCGGCGGTCGTGCTGATTGTCGCAGCGATTATCGCGCTGCACGGACATTTACCTGGAACCACCGTTCACAGTGAAACCGGCAATGCTTCGCCGGTGGCTGTCGCATTGATGCCGGTACTGCTGCTGGTCTCGGTGGTGATCTTGCTCGCCGGAGTCATTGTCAGTCAGCATCGGCTGCCCTTGGCGATGCCCGCGCTCGACAGCGATCTCGGGGTTCGCCTGTCGTTCAAGCGGTTCGCGGTGCTGGCTCCCGTCGCGCTCAGCGCTGTGGCGCTGACGTTAGCTGTCGGCATCACCATGCTGTTCGTCTTGCCCGGCGCCCGGCGGCAACCTGCTTCACCGGCGACCGTCGCGGAAGGGACGCCGCCGATCTCGGGCGCTGTCGAGGTGCAGGTCGTCGACTCGGCGGTCGACTCGTCGCGTCTCAGCGGGACGGCGTTGCTGGGGGCGGTGGGGCTGGCGATCGTGCTGATCGGCATCGCGCTGGTCGGTCTCGTCGGCGTCACCGTCTCCGGGCGGCGGACGCCCCTGGTCGAAGGAGTGGAACTCACCGAGGAGCAAGTGGCGAACACGGTCGACTCGCTGACCAGGGCGGCCGAGATGGGCCTGGCCGCGATGAACGCGCCGGGGCAGGATCCGCGGACCGCGGTGATCGCCTGCTACGTGGCGATGGAGGCCGGGCTGGCGGCGGATCGTGCTGCGGCACCGCTGGTTTCGGATACCCCGAGGGAGGTGCTGGAGCGGGCCTTCGACAGCGGCGTGCTGCACGACGACGGCGCGCACGAACTTGTCGCACTGTTCGAGGAGGCCAGGTTCAGTCCGCACCCGATGCTGGGTTGGCAGCGCATCCGTGCCGAGCAACTGCTGCGCCTCGTGCTGGCCGATCTCCAAGCCCGCGAGGAGGTTTCGGTGTAGCTGCCCGCGCGAGGGATCTATTCGTTGCGCCGCACCTCGGCGTACAGCCAGGTGCCGATCATCCGCGCGGTCATGGCGATGGCGGCGGCGCGGTCGCCGTCGGCCACGTCGTCGGCCGAGGCGCGCAACACCGCGGCGAAACCGGTGTTGACCAGAACCCACGACATCATGTCGTGGTCATGGTCGTGTCCGGGCCCGACGAACTGGATCACGATGAGCTTGAGCAGCATGCGCAGTCGCGGTTCGAATTCGGGCAACCCACTGCTGTAGAACTGCACGCTGCGCACGAGCGCGCGAACCAGATCCGACTTGGCGGCCAGCGCATCGGCGAAGACGTCGAGAATCTCCGACGCGATCGCGACGTAGTCGTCGCTGCTGGTCGGCGAGGTATCCACGGTCAAGCTGAATACCCGCTGGGTGAAATCCTGCTCGACGTCGGTGATCAGCCGATCGAGGAGTTCGTCGACGAGGAAGGACCGCTCCGGAAAATACCGGTACAGCGTTCCGATGCTGATCTGCGCGTGCGCCGCGATGACATTGGTAGAGGTGTTGTCGATTCCTCGCTGGCCGAACAACTCCGCAGCGGTGTCGAGAATGTGTTCTCTGGTCGCCTTCGCGCGCTCTTGCTTCGGGCGGATTCGCCGGTCGACGGGTTTCGGTGGCATCGGAGTTCCTTTTCGGCGAAGTCGGTCCACTGCTGACTTCGATCGGGCGATCGAGGCGGCGGAATGGTGCGCGTACTGCAGGTGGAACTGCCGGGCGGGGAACGTCGAGTTGTCATGGGCGAAGGGTAGATTTCGCGAGCGGGTTTTCGGTACTCGGTGGACCGGTATTGAGTAGGCTCATCAAGGTTCGTGCTCGGACGTGCGTTTCCCGCACAAAGGCGCCAGGGGGTGAGTGAAGTTCCGTCGGAATATTCCGAATACGACCTTGCCTTGATCTCGTGTGTCTACGGGACGATCAGCGCTGCGGCACGTTCCCAGTAGGCGTGCATGTCCTGCTCCCAGTAACCCCAGGAATGGGTGCCCGCCGGGCGGAAATCGAACGTCGCCGCGATATCGAGTGCGGCCAGTCGGTCACGCAACAACGCGGTGCACACCACGGTGATCCCGTCGAGCACACCGCCGATGATCAACTGGTCGAGCAGCTTCATCGGATTGCTCTTGACGCCGGGGCCGTTGAGGGTGTCCAGCGGGCCGGGCAGGCCGTTGCCGGTACTGACATACACCTGCACTCCGCGCAGCTTCTCGGCATTGAGGGCCGCGTCGTTGGTCGTCCAGGCCGGATCGGTGGGCGGCCCCCACATATTCAGCGGGTTGCCGCGCCGCGCGGTGACGATCGAGGCCACCATCGCCTGTCCGGCCGGGTTGCTGGTCTGGATACAGCCGCTGAAGGAGCCGACCATCCGGAATCGTTGCGGCGCTTCCTGCGCCATCCGGAACACCGCCGCGCTGGCCATCGACAAACCGGCGACCGCGTCGCGGCCGGTGCCGTGGAAGGCCGAGTCGATGATCGGGGGTAGTTCGGTGGTGAGGAAGGTCAGCCAACGATTGCGTCCGGTGCCCGGATCGTCGGCCTGCCAGTCGGTGTAGAAGGTGCCCGCGCCGCCGATCGGCATCACCACGTTGGCCTGTGCGGCGCCGAAGAACTGGACGGCGTCGGTCTTGGTGAACCAGTTGCTGCCCTCCCGCCAATCGGGGGTGTCGGTGCCGCCGTCCACCCCGTTGATCAGATACAGCGAGCCCGCGGGCGCCGCGGGATCGGCGGCGGGAATGACCGCGACGGTGACCGGGCGGTTCATCGCCGCCGAGTGCACGGTCAGGTCGATCACCTTGCCGGGGCCGTTGGCGGCCGCCGAAACGGCGAACGAGCCGTTCGGCGCCGGTAGTGCCGCTGCCATGGCGTGGGCCGCGACCAGGTCCGGGGCCGCCTGCGCGGTCGCGACGACGGGCAGGCCGGTGGCGGCGAGCGCCACCGCGAGCGCCAGCCGCCGCAGCATCGAATGCACCACTGTCTCGTCTCCGTTCGCTCCGGTGTCGTCGCTATCGCTCATGGCGGCTCGTCCCGTCGACGAACCGCAGCTGCATGGCATCGGGCCACACGACCGACCACGGTCGGCTCGGCCCGTCGCACAGCCACACCGCGACGCCGCGGTTCACGCCGGGAAAGCCGAGCGTTTCGTCGATGTGGGTCAGCAGGGTGGTCCGGTCGAAGCGGGTTCCCAGCACGGTGCCCGGATCGTCGACCCCGACGTAGAGCACGGTGGTGGCGGTGTCGGGTGGTGTGCCGAAGTAGCCGTAGCCGCGGTTCGGGCTGAACACCGCAGGTAGGCCGGCTGCGGGCCCGAGGTCGTCGAGTGCGGCTGCCTGCCAATAGTTCTGGGTCACGATCACCAGAGCCTCACGTTGGCGCGGCGGTACCCGGTCGTAGGTCTCGGCCACCGCGGTGACCAGGTCGTCCCAGCCGTCCAGCCCGAAAAGCAGACTGCGCGAATGGATTTGTGCATAGTCGTCGGTGGGCTGTCGTAGTGCCGACTCCGGTAGGGGCAGCACGAGGACGAGCGCGACACAGATCGCGGTCGCGAGGGCGCCGATGCCACCGCTGACGATCGCCCCGAGCCGGGACAAGCCACGGTCTGCCAGATACACCGCGCCCGCCGCGAACAGGCCGGGAAACGCACCGGCGACGAAATAGGGGCGCAGACCCGCGAGTACTACCGCGCCGAGACCGAGCGCGATCATCGGAATCAGGAAGTAGTACGGCCGGAATCGCTCGGCGCGCAGGCCCGCCCACATGCCCGCGAGCAACAGCAGCCCGCCCGCCCCGGTGACCTGGATCATCGTCCACGGCACCGCCGTCAACCCGGCGGTGGCGAGTTGTTCGTCGCGCACGACCGCGCCCATCGCCAACTGCGGCCAGCCATTGCTGTGCTGCCACCACAGAATCGGGACAGCCGACCCGGCGAGCAGACCCGAGCCGAGCCACCACGCGGTCCGACGCAGCATCTCCCTCGGCCCGAACACGGCCACACCGAGGGCGAGCACCGCCCAGACGATCGGAATCAGCCACTTGACCTGGAAGTCGACCGCGGCGACGAAGCCCGCTGCGACCAGTAGGTAGTCCTCGCGGGTCCGTACCCAGCGGATCAGCAGCCACGCCAGCGTCGCCGTCAAGGTGATGTCGAGGGCGAAGGTGCTCAGCATCGCCGACTGCATCACCGCCATCGGGGTGGTCGCGTAGGCGAGCGCGGCGACGGTCTGGGCGAGTCGGCCACCGCCGAATTCCCTGGCCATCACCGCGCTGAGCACGACGGCCAGCACTGTGAACAGCAGTGCGGGCAACCGCAGGACGGCGGTGGATCCCGGCGCGAGGTAGTCCGACAGTGCCGCCAGCAGCGGAACCAACGGGCCCTGATCGGCATAGCTCACCGACGGATGCCGCCCGGCCGCCAGGAAATACAGTTCGTCGCCGCCGATGCGATAGCGGTCGATCCTGGCGAGGAACAGGGTCGCGGCCACGGTCGCGACAATCGACACCTCGCGCCATGCGAAGGCGGGTAGCGCGCCGGCGGATGCGGTGGGCACGTCGACGGTGCCGCTCCGGACTTTCATGGTGGTACTCCGGGGTCAGTCCCGGTCGCCGCGGACTGGCGTCGGAGCAGCTCCGGAAGGTGTCGAGTGGGCGAGAGATTCGTGTTCGGGAGTGGGCTGCAAGCGTGTGAGCCACGTCGGCGCCCACCAGCAGACGTCCCCGAGCAGCCGCATGGACGCGGGCACCAGCAGCATCCGCAGGATGGTGGCGTCGATGAACAGCGCGGTGACCATGCCGAGGGCGATGTACTGCATCATCAGCAGATCCGACAACGCGAACGCGCCGGTGACCACCAGCAGGATCAGCGCGGCAGCGGTGATGATGCGGCCCGTCCGGGCGATCCCCGCCTGCACCGCTTCGGTCGTGGAGGCTCCCGCCGCCCTGGCTTCGACGATGCGAGACAGCAGGAAGACCTCGTAATCGGTCGACAGCCCGTAGACCACCGACACGATGACGACCAAGACCAGCGACATGATGGGTTGCGGGGTGAAGCCGAGCAACCCCGCGCCGTGCCCATCGATGAAGACCCACGTCAGCACGCCGAGGGTGGCGCCGAGCCCGAGCAGGTTCAACGCGGCCGCTTTGAGCGGCAGTATCAGCGAACCGAAGGTCAGCGCCATCAGGAGCGTGCTGGCCAGGAAGACGAACGCGATCATCAGCGGCATCCGCTCGACGAGCGCGTCGATACTGTCCTTCTCCACCGCGGGGTTGCCCCCGACCATCAGTGTCGTGCCGGGCGGCAGCGGCATCGAACGCAGATAGTCGACGGTCGCCTCGGCGTCGTCGGAACCGGCGAGCACGGTGTGGGTGGTGAGGACCTGGGGCTGGAACGGCGACTGCATCGGCTCGGCGAACGGCGCGCCGATGCCGGGGGCGTGGTTGGCGTCGGCGCGGACGGTCTCGGCCGTTTCTGGGTCGAAAGTGATGATGACCAGGTCGATCGGGTCGATCTGGCGCAGCGGGAACAGTTCGTCGAAGTGCTGCTGGGCCACCCGCGTCGGATGGGTCGGCGGGAGGAAGCGCTCGTTGATGGAGCCGAAGGCCAGATTCTGGATCGGGACGATGAGCAGCAGCAATCCGAGGCAGATCGGAATCGCCACCACCAGCGGACGTTTCATGACGCCCGCGGCGAATCGGCCCCACCTGTTGTCGGGGACACGGTCGCTCGCGACCGGTTTGCGGAACCAGTCGACGCCGAGCCAGTCGACTCGCCTGCCCAGCACGGCCAGCATCGCGGGCAGCAGGGTGATCGAGGTCAGCGCCGCCAGCGAAATGGTGATGATGGCGCCGTAGGCGAACGATCGGAGGAAGCCCTGCGGGAACACCAGAATGCCCGCCGCCGCGACCACCACGATCAAGGCCGAGAACAACACCGTGCGCCCCGCCGTGGTCACCGATCGTCGGACCGCGTCGTCGACCGTGCGGCCGTCGGCGAGTTCCTCGCGGAAACGACTGAGCACGAACAGCCCGTAGTCGATCGCCAGGCCGAGGCCGATCATCGAGACGACAGGGGAGACAAAGGAGTTCACCTCGGTGACCGCGGTGAGGCAGCGCAGCAGGCCCCACGCGCCGAGCATGGTGAGTCCGCCGATGATCAGCGGCAGCGCCGCGGCGACGACGCCGCCGAACAGGAAGAACAACAGGATCGCGACCGCGGGGATGGCGAACAACTCCACGCGTCGCTGATCCTGAACCATGGTGTCGTTCAACGCGAGAGCGACCGGTTGCCCGCCGGCGAGTTCGACCTCGACCCCGGGGATCACGAACTCCTCGGCGATCTTGCGGTAGTTGCGGCCCTGTTCGGTGGGATCGAGGCCGCTGACCGCCACGGAGGCGAACGCGTAGTCACGTTCGGGCGAGCCGAAGACGTCGGGAAGCGCCACGCCGGTATCGGTGGGCCAATACGCGCCGTTGATCCGGTCGATTTCGTTCGGGAAACGCTGCGGCAGACTGTTCAGTCCCGCTACGACTGTCTCGGTAAAGGCTGGATCGTCGATAGTTGCGCCCTCGGGCGCCCGAAACAACAAAATCACATCGCTGCTGTGATCACGGCCGAATGCGTTGTCGCGTACGTGCGCCGCACGAACCGATTCCGATGACGGATCGTCGAACCCTTTCGAACTCAGATCCGCGCCGAGTCCGAGCCCGTAGGTTCCCAGTGCCGACAATCCGGTCACCATAATCAAGATCACCAAATATCGCCGACGCACGACGGTGTCTGCCCATTGTGTCAACTCGGCGAACACATTCGCCTCCCAACTGCTCGCGATGCGTCGAACTTGTCACTGTCAGTATCCTTTTCGGTCGCTACCACGCAATCTTGCGGCCGGTCACAACGACTCTCCGAGTCTTCTTGTGAGGCATGACTTCGCTCTATGGGCCCGATCACAGAGAGGCGCGCTATTACCCGTCCGAAATTCCAGAGGTCGGTAATCGGACGATCGTCACGGTGGTGGGCTTCTACGTTGACACCAACGGTCAATGCCACAGGCCGGTCGAACCGGAGGAAATCACGTGTCGGATATTGCCATTGTCGGAATCGGATGTCGGTTCGCGGGCGGGATCGACTCCCCGGAATCATTCTGGGACTTTGTCGTCGACAAGCGCGACGGCGTGGTGGAGATGCCCGCCGACCGCTGGGACTGGCGCCGCTACTACGACCCCGAGCCACGGACGCCGGGGCGCAGCTATACCAAGCACGGCGCCTTCATGACCAATGATCCGTGGGAGTTCGATCCCGACTTCTTCGGGATCTCCCCGCGTGAGGCCACGGTGCTCGACCCGCAGCAGCGGCTGATGCTCGAGGTGACCTGGGAGGCCCTCGACGACGCCGGGATCGCGGGACGCTCGGCCGGCGAACAGATCGGGGTCTATGTGGGCGGTTTCGTCGTGGACCAGTCGGTGATCGGCGTGGTGGGCCCCGCGCTGTTCCACACCGACATGCACACCCCGGCCAGTGCCTCCTACACGATGCTGTCGAATCGGATCGCCTACGCGCTGAACCTGGTCGGTCCGGCGATCACCGTCGACACCGCGTGCTCCTCGTCGCTGGTCGCGCTGCACCTGGCCTGCCAGGCGCTGGAGAACGACGACTGCAAGGTCGCGCTGGCGGGCGGTGTCAATGTGATGCTGCAGCCGGAAACCTTCGTGCTCATGTGCAAAGGCGGTTTCCTGGCCACCGACGGTCGCTGCAAGTCCTTCGACGCCTCCGCCGACGGCTACGGTCGCGGTGAAGGCGCGGGCATGGTGGCGCTGAAGAAGCTCGAAGACGCTGTCCGCGACGGTGATCGCGTCTACGCCGTGATCAAGGCCACCGGGTCCAATCAGGACGGGCGAACAACCGCGATCACGGTCCCGAACGCCGACTCGCAGGAGTCGTTGGCCCGCGCGGTCTGTGAGCGCTCGGGCCTGGCGCCGGACGAGATCACCTATCTGGAGGCGCACGGCACCGGAACGCTGGTCGGCGATCCGGTCGAATTGCGCGCTCTCGGTGCGGTTTTCGGTGCGCCGTCCGGGCGCACCGGCACCATCGGCGTCGGCTCGGTGAAGGCGACGATCGGTCACACCGAGGCTGCCGCGGGTGTGGCCAGCGTGATCAAAGCCGCACTGGCGCTGCAACATCGCACGCTGCCGCCGCAGGGCTGGCTGAACAACCCGAACCCCGACATCCCCTTCGACGAGCTGGGCCTGCACGTGCAGACCGAAGCGCAACCGCTGCCCGACGACGCCGGGCCGATGTCGGTGGCGGTCAACGGTTTCGGCTACGGCGGCACCAACGCCCACGCGATCCTGCAGGAGTTCCGCGCGCCCGAATCGCCGACCGAACCGGCCCGCCACCTCGGCATCCTGCCTATCTCGGCCCGCAGTACCGGTGCCGCGCGCGCGTTGGCGAGCCGGTTCGCCGACCTGATCACCGCGGGGGCCGACCCGGATCGACTGGCCGAAGCGGCGTGGACCCGAATGTCGCACCACCCGTTCCGTACCGGCGTGCTCCTCGACGGTTCCACCGACGAGCTGGTTCACGAACTGCGCGCGTACGCGTCGGGTACCGGCCGTGACGCCGGCCGCACAGTCTCCTCCAGCGCCGCCGAACCGGTGTTCGTGTTCTCGGGGATGGGTCCCCAGCACTGGAAGATGGCCCGTGGTCTGCTCGCGGCAGGCGGGGTGTTCGCCGAGACCGCCGAGGAGATCGACGCGGAATTCCGCGCGATCGCGGGCTGGTCGATCATCGAGGAACTGCGCAAGCCCGAGGACGAGTCCCGGGTCACCAGCACCGAGGTCGCCCAGCCCGCGAACTTCCTCGTGCAGGTGGGCCTGGTGCGCGAGCTGGCCGAATACGGCATCGTCCCCGCTGCCATCGTCGGCCACAGCGTGGGTGAGGTGTCGGCGGCGTATGTGAGCGGCATGCTGTCGCTGCGCGAGGCGGTGCGCGTGGCCTATCACCGGGCGCGATTGCAGGCCACGACCGCGGGAAGCGGCGGGATGCTCGCCGTCGGCATGACCAAGGAGCAGGCCGACGCGCTCATCGCCGGCGATCCGCGCGTCGACATCGCGGCCATCAACAGCCCCACGTCGCTGACCCTGTCCGGCGACGTCGACCGGCTCGACGAGATCGCCGAAAAGCTCACGGAGGACGGCATATTCGCTCGTCGGATAAGGGTCGAGGTGCCCTATCACAGCCGATTGATGGATCCGATCCACGACGAACTGCGCACGGCGCTGGCCGATCTGGCGCCGCAGACGCCGTCGGTGCCGCTGTACTCCTCGGTGACCGGTGAGCTGGTCACCGAGGGCGACTGGAACGCGGAGTACTGGTGGTCGAATGTCCGTCAGCCGGTGCGGTTCTTCGCCGCGATCGGGAGTCTGATCGCCGCGGGCAATCGGATCTTCCTCGAGGTCGGTCCACATCCGGTGCTGTCGGGCAATATTCGCGAAGCGCTGGTCGACGCGGACGTGAACGGCACCACGGTGCCCACCCTCGACCGCGAGCAATCCGATTCGGACAGCTTCCGGCGCACCCTCATCGGTCTGCACGCCGCCGGTGTGCTCGATCGTGGGCTGCTGTTCCCGGCGGAGCGGGGCGTCACCGCGCACGTGCCGCTGCCACGGTATCCCTGGCAGCGCACCCGTCTGCACTCGGCGCTGCCACTGTTCGAGCAGGCCCGCCTCGGCACGCCCGGCGGCCACGCCATGCTCGGTGATCCCGATGTCGAGGGGCGTCCCGAGTGGTTGTTGCAGGTGGGCACCGAACTGTTGCCGTGGTTGGTCGACCATGTCGTCAACGGCGTCAAGATCATGCCGGGTGCGGCGTACCTGGACGCGGCGCTGAGCGCCACCGCCGCCCGGATCGGCAGCAAACAGGTCGCGCTGGAAGGGGTTCGGTTCGTCGCGCCGCTGATCATGGGCGCCCCCGATGTTCCGCTGGTCGCGATGAGCGTGGAGGAGGCCAGCGGCCGCTTCCTGATCAGATCGCGCAGCGCCACCGGTACAGCGTGGACGGTGCACTCGACGGGGCGTTCGCTGACCGGCAGTCACGAACAGACCGAAGTCGAGCTGCCCACCATCGAGATCGGTGTCGATGTCGACCCGGCGATGTTCTACGCGGGCCTTGCCTCGGCCGGCCTGCAATACGGTCCGACGTTCCAGCGGGTGACCTCGGTGCGGGTCGGACGCGACGTCGTGCTGGCCACCGTCGACGGCAGCATCGCCGAAGGGTCGGGGCATCTGGCGCATCCGGCCGTCGTCGACGCCGCGATGCAGTGCGCGGCGATGCTTTTCGCCGACGAACGGATCAACGAGGGCGTCATGGTGCCCGTGGGAGTGAACGCGGTGCGGCTGCTCGCCGAACTGCCCGCGCAGATCACCGTCGTCGCCCGCCGCGACCCCGGCGCCCGCCTGCGCGCCGATGTCGACCTGCTCGACCGCGACCGAAAGCTCGTCGCGCGGTTGACGGGCCTGCAGATCGGCGCGCTCAAGCCCGGTGACAGCCCGCTGCACCGGATGGCCGACTTCTACTACACCGAGGTGCTCGAAGAGCGCGACCCGATCGACCCCGCTGCCCTGGTCGAAGCCGGGTCGGTATCCACCGTGATCGTCGCGCTCGGCGACAACCCGCGCACCGCCGAACTCGCCGCCGCGATCCCCGGGTCGCGAGTGGTGCTCGTCGACCCGGACAGCGGCGAACTGGAGTCCGATCTCGTCGCGAATCTGGAGGCGGCGAAAGCCGACGACACGCAGCGCACCCACGTCTGCGTCGTGGTCGGTGCGGGTACCGACGACGTCGCGGACCTGTGGACGCTCAAGCGCGTCGCGGTCGCGGTGTCGGAATACGTCACCCCGACTGTGGAAGGCGCCCCGCCGCAGATCAGCTTCGGCGACGGCAACGTCCACGCCACGCTGGTGACCGAATCCGCCTTCACGGCTCCCGGTAGCGAGGTGGCACCGGACCCGCGCCAAGCCGCGCTCGCCGGCGGCCGCCGGGTGTTGCTCAATGAGCAGACCCCACTGCGCTGGCGGTTGATCGACACCGAGCCCGCCACCACGATCGGCGAACTCGTCACCGAACTCGGTGTGCCCGGCGCTTTCACCCTCGACAACAGCGACGAGGTCCTGCTGCGCGCGGGCAAGCGCCTGGCGCCGATGGTGACCAAGCCGCTGCCCGAGCGCATCGAAGAGCTGGAGACGTCGCATCCGCTGGCCGATCCGGAGGTGAACTTCGAGCTGGACATGCCACGCACGCGTTTGCTCTCGCAGGTGGCGTGGCGTGAGTGCCCGCGTCCGGAACCCGCGCCGGGCCAGATCGAGGTCGCGATGGCGGTGATCGGATTGAACTACAAGGATCCGCTCAAGGTCATCGGACTGCTCGGCGAACGCGAACTCGCACCGACGTATTTCGGCACCGTGCCCGGCATGGAGGGCATCGGCACCGTGGTGCGGGTCGGCGCCGACATCACCGATGTCGCGGTCGGTGACAAGGTCGCGGTGGCGTCCAAGGGCATGATGCGCAGATTCGCCGTCGTCGATCGAGCGCTGGCCGTGATCGTGCCCGCCGACACCGATCCCGGCTACTGCACCAGCACCATCGCCTTCGGCACGGCCGAATACGCCCTGCACGACCTGGCCCGCCTCGAAGCGGGCGAGACCGTGCTGATCCACGGCGCGGCAGGCGGTGTCGGTACCGCGGCCATCCAGGTGGCCAAGTCGATCGGCGCCCGCATCATCGGCACGGCGAGCTCACCCGAGCGTCGCGAACACGTCCTGGCCATGGGCGCGGACTTCGCGGTGAACTCGCGTTCGCTCAACTTCGTCGACGACGTTCTCGCGCTGACCGGCGGTGCGGGCGTCGACGTGATCGTCAGCAGCGCGCCCGGTGAGATCCTGCGCCAGAACTTCAACGCCGCGGCCGAATTCGGGCGCATCGTCGAGGTCGGCAAGGCCGATATCTACACCGGGGGGCTGCTGGAACTGGCCAACTTCGACAAGAATCTCGCCTACTACTCGATGGATCTGGACCGCCTGGTCGCGGTGCGTCCGCAACGGCTCTCGCGACTGCTCCAGCGGGTGTTCGAGAAGGTCACCGAGGGTGTCTACACCCCGTTGCCGTACCAGATGTTCCAGACGCACGAGGTGAGCCAGGCGTTCGAGGAGACACTGCGATCCTCGCGCGTCGGCCGCGTCGCGCTGCGGATGGACGACCCGCAGCCGCCCGTGCGGCCCTACCTGCCGCCACTCGAGATCGACGGCGCCGGAAGCTATCTCATCACCGGTGGGTTCGGCGGCTTCGGCATGGCGATCGGTCGCTGGCTGGCGATGCGCGGTGCGCGCAGGCTGGTGCTGGTCGGGCGCAGCGGCGCCGCCACCGAGCCGGCGCGACGCCAGCTCGAGGCGTGGCGCGCGGTGGGTATCGAGGTGATCGAAGAACACGCCGACGTGACCGATGCCGCCGCGGTCGGCGCGATCGTGGCTCGCGCGCACAGCGAACACCATCGGTTGCGCGCGGTATTCCACGCCGCGGGGGCGGTGGCCGACAACCGATTGGCCAGCATGGCGATCGACGAGCTCGACCGGGTCTATCGACCCAAAGTCCATGGCGCGCAGGTGATCCACCAGGCGGTAGCCGAGGCGGGCATCACCCTGGATATGTTCGTCCTGTGCTCCTCGGGTGGCTCGATGTACGGGATCTACGGTCAGTACAACTACTGCGCCGCCAACGTCGCCGTCGAAACATTGGCACGGCGCTGGGCTGCCGCCGGTGAGCGCGCACTGTGCATCGGCTGGGGCCACCTGTCGGGCGCCTCGGGCGGCATGGCCTCGGACGAAACCGCCGAAAAGTATCTGGACCTGGTGGGGTTCGGTCCGATCGACATGGCCGACGCCACCGCTTACCTGGAACAGACCCTGCGCCTCGGCGTGACGAACGCGGCGATCATCCCCACCGACTGGGCGAAACTGACCGGAACCTTCCCACAGTTGGTGCGCACCGGCCGTACCGCCGCCCTGGCCCAATCCTCGGCCAAGGACACCTCCGAATTGGCCAGGCTCCGTGCCGAACTCGCCGCGATGGAGGAGGCCAAGCGCGGACCGGCCATCGCCCGCAAGATGGCCGACGAACTCGCCGTCGTCATGGGGGTCGCGGTCGAGTCGATCGACATGACGGTGCCGGTGCCCGAGCTGGGGCTCGACTCGTTGATGGCGGTCGAACTGGGCGCGCGCGTCACCAAGACGCTGGGCATCGACCTGATGTCGATGCAGATGGGGCGCTCGTTCAGCCTGGAACAGGCGGGCCCGAAGGTCGCGGAGCTGATTCTCGCCTCCGAACCCACGGTGACACCGCCACTTCCGGAGGTGGCGCCGGCGCCCGGTGAATCCGCCCCGCCGAGTGTCGAAGTGCCCGACCGCTGGACCGTCGACCGATCGGCGGAGGTCTCGATGGCGGGATCGCACTGATGGTCGACTTCGGTTTGATCGACGAATGGCGCCCGTCTCCCGGTCGGCTCGTGACCTGGTTCGCCTCGGCGGACTCGGTCGCGCGCGCGGCCGGGGCGCCGGCCCATCCGGCGCCGCCCTCGCTACAGCAGGAGCAGTATCTGCGGCTGGCCGACCGGCACGGCGGCGCGGATTTCCGGTTCTCCGGCCTGTGCCTGGTCACCGCCGAGATCCCCACCGGCGACCTCGACCGCGACGCCATCACCCGGGCGATCCACGCATTCCTGATGCGCCACGACACCTTTCGCACCTGGTTCGCCGTCGAACCAGGCGGCACAGTGCGGCGCCATCTGGTGCCGGAGGCCGATGTCGAGTTCGTCCCGGTCGACTACGGCCACATCGACGACCCCGAGTCGATCTGCCGACACGTGGAGAAGACGACACCCGGCCCGTTCCAATGGGATTGCTTCACCTTCGGCACCATCGAGCACGGCGATTCCACCACCGTGTATCTGGCCGTGGACCATCTGCACACCGACGGTCTCGGGCAGTACCTGTCCGCGGCCGACTTCGCCCAGCTCTACGCGGCGCAACTGTGGGACGAGGCCGAACCGCTCGCTCCCGCGGCGAGCTATCTCGACTACTGCCGCAACGAGCGGCTCTTCAGCGATCAGCAGAGCCTGTCCTCGGCGGGTGTGAAGAAATGGCTCGCGCTGTTGCGCGGCAACGACAACCGGCTGCCGACGTTCCCGCTCGACCTGGGCGAGAAGACCGACGGCTACCATCGCAGCGCCCACCTCAGTGTCGTGCTGTTCGACGACGAACAGGCCGATCGATTCGAGGAGGTCTGCCGGGCCAACGGCGCCGAATTCGTCGGCGGTGTGTTCGCCGCGGCCGCACTGGCCGAACGCGAGCTGGTCGGTTCGGACTACTACTTCGGCATGACCCCGGTCAGTACCAGAACCACGGCGGCCGAGAACAATTCGGTGGGCTGGTACGTGACGCTCGTTCCGGTCGCGTTCCCGCTCAGCGAACGCACCACGTTCGCCCGCGCGCTCATGATCGCGCAACGGGCCTACGACAGTGGATTGCTGTTGGCGCCCACCTCTTTTCACCGTGTTCTCGACCTGCTGCCCGCCGATTCCGAGATCAAGGCCGAGCCGGGGTGGGTCACCCCGATGATCTCGTTCATCGACGCGAGGGAATTTCTGGGCAACGAACTGTTCGACGGCATGAAAGCCGGGGTCTTCGCCAACCGCGCCGCCTCGGAGGAAGCCCTCATCTGGATCAACCGGCTACCGGGACAGACGACGCTGAGCGTCATCTTCCCCGACACCGCGATCGCGCAGGAGTCGGTGCGGCGCTACCTGGCCGCCATGAAGTCCGTATTCGGAGCCATCATCGACAGCGCCGCGGAGCACCCATGATCCGAGAAGAATTCGAACCGACCATCTTTCGTGATCCCGGCATTCCCGACGGCGAGAAGTCGAGATACCGCGTCGGCATCTCCGGCGAGCCCGGCGGCTTCGAGGTGTCCCACGTCGTCGTGCACGACCGGGGCGGCTACCACACGACCATCGAGGCGAGCCCGGAGGACAAGAGTGGGCGCGACCGTGCACTGGTCATGACGGTCGAACAGCGAATCGGGCGCATCGACGGGCGACTGCACGCGGAAAGCTATCGCGCGCAGACACGGTCGGGAGCGACGGTGGTTTCTCGCGAAGAGGTGAATTTCGTCGACACCGTGCATCTGCAGTTCGGTGGCCTGCCCGGTCCGTTCCCCCCGAATGTGATGCCGATCGCCGCCGGTCTGACCATGTTGCGGGGACTGGAATTCGCCGACGGGCTGGTCGAAACGGTCGACGTGTGGCTCGCCTCCTCCGTGCACTGGCCATTGCTGGTCCGGGTGGAGAAACAGGTCGTCTTCGCGGGGACGGCCGGGGTGTTCCCGTGTTGGCAGGTGCGGTTGCGGCCCGGCTTCGAGCAGGTCAACGGGATGCTGGACAAGATGGTCGGCTCGGTCGTGCCGCCGTTCATCGCGCTGTTCGAGGTGGCGGCGCCGCATCGGATGGTGCAGCTGAGTTTCCCGACCCAGATGTCGATGTCGGCCCCGCGCGCCACGATGGAACTGGTGTCATGAGCGAAACCACCGGGGTCGCGAAGGCGCAGGTAGCCGAGTTCGGCCGGTGGCTGGCGTTCGGCGCCTGTCTGATCGCGGTGTTCATGCAGATGATCGACGTGACGATCGTGAACACCGCGCTGCCGAGCCTGACCGCCGACCTCGGAGCGTCCAGATCGGCGCAACTGCTGGTGATCTCCGGCTATGCGCTGGCATTCGCCTGCACCCTGCTCACCGCCGCACGGATCGGTGCGATGGTCGGTCGGCGCACGATGTTCCTGGTGTCGGTGGTCGCTTTCACCGCCGCCTCCGTATGGTGCGGATTGGCCGGTGGCCCTGTTGAACTCGTGATCGCACGCGTGGTCCAAGGTGCGGCGGGGGCGGGCATGGCGGCCCAGACCATCGCTCTTCTCACGGCCGGCTTTCCGCGCGAACGCCATCCCCTGGTCTTCGCGCTCTATGGGGGAGTGGCCGGATTCGCCGGGATGCTCGGGCCCATCGTGGGCGGGGTCCTGCTCACCATCGATATCGGTGGTTGGGGGTGGCGGTCGGTCTTCCTGATCAACCTGCCGATCGGGTTGTTCGCGTTCGGGTTGGCGTGGAAATTCCTGGACCGCAACAGCCCGGTCGGTCGGCACCGACTCGATCTGGTCGGCGCCGCGCTGTCCGGGCTCGGGTTGTTCGCCCTGATCGCGGGCCTGGCTCAGATCCAGGAGCACGGGTGGCGGCTCCACCTCATCGCCGTCACCGGCGCCGGGCTCGTGCTGGCGGCGGTGTTCCTGGCCCAGCAGCGCGCCCGCACCGCGCGAGGCGCCAACCCGCTCGTGCGCCTCGACCTGTTCGGCAACCAGGGCTTCCGGATCGGCTCGGTGCTGGTCGGCGTCTTCTTCGGACTCTTCACCGCGTTCGTGTTCGCCGCCTCGATCACCATGCAGGATGTGCTCGGCTACTCGCCGCTGCTCACCGGCATGGTGATGACCCTGTTCGCCGTCGGTGCGGGCGCCGGCGCCCTCGGTTCGCTGATTCTGGTTCCCCGCTGGGATATCTGGGCGCTGGCCGCCGGTATCGCGCTGTTCGGCGGGTGCATCGCCGCGGGCGGGGTGTACCTGTATCTGGTCGACGGTGTGGCGAACGCGCTGCTCTGCGCCGGTCCGGTGTTCGCGGCCGGATTCGGTGTCGGGCTGTTCGGCGTGCAACTGCAACCGATGATGCTGTCCGGGTTGGACGCGAATCGGATGGCCGAGTCCTCCGGTGTGCTGCCGACCATCGAACAGATCGGCAATGCTGTCGGCCTCGCGGTGCTGACCACGGTGTTCTTCAGCTCGCACAGCCTGGGCGGCAGCATCATGATGATGGGCGCGATCGCCGTCGTCGCGATGGCGCTCGCGGTGCTGACCTTGGCGATGCCGTCGCGTGAGCGTCGAGAACAGGCCGCGGTGAGCGTCTCCTGAGGTGTCGGTGCTGGTCGTCGGCGTGCGGTTGCCGCTGATTGTCGTACCCCGGTGCCAGAATCCGGCAGGTGAGATGGGCGATAGCGGAGACGGGCGACGGCGGCGCTCGGTTGTGTCCGCTCGATCAGGACGGTCACCCGGCGGGACCGATCCTCGACGAGCCCTCGCTCGTCGAGGCGGTACGCACCCGCCCTGAGGTCGACCGGTGGGTATGGCGGTCCACGGCCGAGATCTACCGTGTGCTGCTGGCGGCGGGCGTGTGGGTCGAGCGGTGCTACGACGTCCAGGCGGCGGAGTCGCTGCTGATCGGACACGAGGAAGGACAGGCGGGGCAGGCACGCTCGCTGGCGGCGGGCTGGGCGCGGTTGCACAACCTGGCTGTCCCGCCGGACGCTCGCGTGCGGGCCGCGGAGACCCAGCCGTCGCTGTTCGAATCGGGCCCGGTGCCGCTGCCGCCGGGGATCGACGAGTTCACCGCCTTGCTGGCGGTCTATGCCGGACAGGTCGCGCGCACCGCTCGGGCCGAGCATCCCGAGCGCATGCGGCTGCTGCTCGCCGCCGAATCGGCGGGCATGCTCGTCGCTGTCGAGATGGGGCAGCTCGGCATTCCGTGGCGCGCCGATGTCCACCGCGAACTCTTGGATTCGATGCTGGGCGAGCGCTTTCCGGGCGGATCCGAACCGCGGCGGATGGCGGAGTTGGCCGAGGAGGTGTCGCGGGCGTTCGGGCCAGGGGTGCGAGTCCGGCCCGATCTGCCCGCCGACATCATCAGGGCTTTCGGTCGCGCCGGAATCCTGCTGTCCTCCACCCGGAAATGGGAGATCCAGCAGATCGATCACCCGGCTGTCGCGCCGCTGCTGGCCTACAAATCGCTCTATCGGCTGTACACGGCGCATGGTTGGTCCTGGCTGGAGCAGTGGGTGCACGGCGGCCGTTTCCGCCCCGAATATCTACCCGGCGGCACAGTGTCGGGGCGCTGGACCACCAATGGTGGTGGCGCACTACAGATCCCGAAGATCATCCGGCAGGCGATCCGGGCCGATCCAGGATGGTCGCTGGTGGTCGCCGACGCCGACCAGATGGAGCCGAGGGTCCTGGCGGCGATCTCGCGTGATCCCGGACTGATGGAGGTGGCAGGCCGTGGCGACGACCTCTACGCGGACCTGGCGGCTCGAGGATTCGGCGGCGATCGGGACCAAGCCAAGATCGCGCTGCTGGGCGCCATCTACGGACAGACCTCCGGCGACGCCCTGACCCACCTCGCCGGCCTGCGCCGGCGCTACCCGGCCGCGGTGGCCTACGTCGACGACGCGGCGCACGCGGGCGAGGAAGGCCGCCTGGTGCGGACCTGGCTGGGGCGCACCTGCACGCCGTTGTCGGTCGGGCTCGACGACACGGACGCGCCCCGCGACACCCGCGCCGATTCCGCCGCCCGGGCCCGCGGCCGTTTCACCCGCAACTTCGTGGTGCAGGGCAGCGCCGCCGACTGGGCCCTGGTGGTGCTGGCCGGAATCCGGCACGCGATCCGCGACCTGCGCGCGGAACTGGTGTTCTTCCAACACGACGAAGTGATCGTGCACTGCCCGACCGAGGAGGCCGCGGCGGTGGCCCAAGCGATCGCCGATGCCGCCGACGCCGCGGGCCGGATCGTCTTCGGGCAGACGCCGGTCCGGTTCCCGTTCACCACCGCGGTCGTCCAGTGTTACGGCGACGCGAAGTAGGACGTCGCCGCGTGCCACCCGCGCGAGTTGTCGGTGGGTATCGGTAGCGTCTTGTCCGTGGAAACAGGGGAACGTATCCGAGAACTCGCCGACCGGATGGTGGCGCTGCGCGACGCCTACTACCAGGGCGCGCCGCTGGTCGCCGACGCGGAATTCGACGCGATCGAAGACGAGCTGCGAGCCCTGATCGAGGCCCATCCCGACCTCACGCCGGACCCGAATCCGCTCGAACAGGTCGGTGCGCCCGCCGTGCTGCACGCTCCGGTACGGCACTCGCGGCCGATGCTGTCGCTGGAGAAGGCGACCAAGCCCGAGCAGGTCGAGGCGTTCTTCGGTCGTTTCCCCGGTCAGTCGGTGGTCGTGATGCCCAAGCTCGACGGCTTGTCGCTGGCTCTCGTCTTCGAGAAGGGGCGACTGGCGCGGGCGGTCACCCGTGGCGACGGCACCACCGGTGACGACGTGACCCCGCTGGTCCGCGCCCTCGTCGACGGTGTCCCCGAGCGGATCGACCTGCCCGGCCGCGTCGAGGTGCGTGGCGAGGCGGTGATGCTGCGGTCGACCTTCCTCGCCTACAACACCGCCCACCCGGACAAGCCGCTGATCAACCCGCGCAACGCCGCGGCGGGCACCCTGCGGGCGAAGGACCCGGCCACCGTCTCCGAACGGCGCCTACAGTTCTTCGGCTTCGACCTGGACACCTCGGCCGACGACGCCGCGCACGACCTCGGAGAAGGGCTGCGCGCGATCGGGGTCGCGGGTGCGCAGATGCGCCTGTGCGCCGACGCCGCGCAGGCGCAGGCGGCGATCACCGAGATCGAGCAGGGTCGCAACGATCTGGACTACGATATCGACGGTGCCGTATTACGCCTGGCCGACCGTGATGCCTACGCGGCGGCAGGGACCCGGTCGAACTCACCGCGCGGTGCGCTGGCGTTCAAGTTCGCCGCCGAGGAGAAGACCACGCTGCTGCGCGAGGTGATCTGGGATGTCGGCAAGACGGGCAAGATCGTCCCCGTCGCGTGGCTCGAGCCGGTGTTCGTCGGCGGCACGACGGTCACGAAGGCGACGCTGGCCAACCAAGAGGTGATCCGCGCTCGCGACATCAAGGTCGGCGACACGGTGCTGGTGCGCCGCGCGGGTGACGTCATCCCGTTCGTGGCGGGTGTGCTCGACGCCGCCAAGCGCACGGGCGAGGAAATCGACATCATCTCGCCCACCGAGTGTCCCTCGTGCGGTCAGCCGGTCACCGAGCAGGGCAACAGCCGAGAACTGTTCTGTACCAACGTTTCCTGTCCCGCGCAAACAGTGCGCAGGCTGATCCACTGGGCCTCGCGCGCCGCCGCCGACATCGACGCCATCGGGGGAGTGTGGATCGAACGCCTCGCCGAGGCGGGCATTCTCGAGAGCCCATCGGACTTCTACACGCTGACCAAAGAGCAGCTGCTCGAATTCGACCGAGTCGGCGAGGTCTCCGCCGCGCGCATGATCGATTCGATCGACGCCAGCCGTCAGGTCGGCCTGCGCCGCGCTCTGATCGGCCTTGCCATCCCGATGGCCTCCGACGGCACCGCCGCGCGCCTGGCCCGGTCGGGCTTCGGCTCCTTGGAGGAGGTCGCCGACGCGGGCGAGGAACGACTGGTCGCGGTGGAGGACATCGGCCCGAAGGTCGCCGCCTCCCTGGTCGCGCACCTGACGCGACTGCGGCCGGAACTGGACCGCCTACGAGAACTCGGCGTCAGTCTCGATGTGCGCGAAGAAGACCTGCCGCCGGTCATCGCGGCAGGCGCCCCCCTCGAGGGCAAAACGGTCGTGATCACCGGTGCGATCAGCGACCCGCGCTCCGGCGAAAAGGTCGCTCGCCCCACCTTTCAGCGCCTCTGTGAGCAGGCCGGGGCGACGGCGGCGTCCTCGGTCTCGGCCAACACCGACATGCTCATCACCGGCGCCGGGGTCGGTGACAGCAAGCTGGCCAAGGCCGAGAAGCTCGGCGTCGAGGTCGTCGACCAGGGTGAGATCTGGACGTTGCTGATCGACGCCAAGGTCATCTGACGGTCGAAAGGCGCCACAGCGGTTTCCGCCGAGTTCTGGAGCGGATACCGCTGTGGCGAGAGTGTCTTCTCAATCGGTCCGGTGGTCAGGGGTGCGGTCGGTGACGTAGTCCTTCGCCCAGCGGTAATCGGGTTTGCCGCTGGGGGAGCGGGAGATCGTTTCCGCTGTCCAGATGCGTTTGGGGATCTTGTATCCGGCGAGGTGGGGGCGCAGGTGGGTCAGGACGGCATCGAAGTCCAGGGTGCGGTCGGGGGCGATCGAGATGATCGCGGCGACCTGCTGGCCCCACCGTTCGTGCGGGACGCCGATGACCACCGCGTCGTAGATCGCGTCGTGGGATTTCACCACGGCCTCGACCTCCTCGGGGAATACCTTCTCGCCCCCGGTGTTGATCACCATGTTGCCGCGGCCGATCAGGGTGATGGAGCCGTCGGATTCGGCGCGGGCGCGGTCGTCGGTGACCACGATGCGGGCGCCGTCCACCGTCTTGAACAGCCGTGCGGTGCGCTCGGGGTCGTTGTAGTAGCCGAGCGGGACCGCGCCGGTCTTGGCCAGCCAGCCCTCCTCGCCGGGAGCGACGGGCCGCCCGTCCTCGTCGACGACCACCGCGCCGCGCCCGGTCTGCACCCGGGGGCCGCGCGCCGGATCGTCGTCCTTCTGCGCGAAACCGATACCGCCGAAACCGGTTTCGGACGAGCCGATCGAGTCCGACACCATCGACGTCGGAAACTGCTCCAGCAGTGCGTTCTTCACCGGCTGCGACAGCAGCGCGGCCCCCGAGGCGATCACGAGCAGCGAGGAGGCGTCCACCGGTGCTTCGACGAAGGTGTCGATCAGCGGGCGAGCCATCGCGTCGCCGGTGATGACCATGACATGCGGCTGGTGCGTGGCGACGGACTGCCACACCCGCGCCGGGTCGAAACGCGGCTCGAACAGCACCGTATTGCCCGACCAGAGTGCGTTGAACGTCGGCATCATCGCCGCGGCGTGGATGAGCGGCGGGAGCACGAACCAGATGCTCGGCACACCCTGGGCGCCGGTCGCGGACTGCTGATACTCGTCGCGTACCGGTTCGCCGCTGTAGAAGTCGACCCCGCCGCCGAGCACCCGCCACATGTCTTCCTGACGCCACATGACGCCCTTCGGCATGCCGGTGGTGCCGCCGGTGTACATCATGAACAGGTCGTCCGCGGTGCGAGTGACCGAGGGACGGACCGGGTTTCCCGCCTCGACGAGCTGCTCGTACAGGACCGCGCCCGCCCCCGGTACGCCGACATCACGATCGTCGTCGACGCAGATCGACTGGCGCACAGTCGGCGTCACCTCGAGGGCCGCGCGGACGGTCTCGCCGTAACAGGCGTGGTAGATCAACACCTCGAGGTCGGCGTTGCCGTAGACGTAGGCCAGCTCGGTGGGGCCGTATCGGTAGTTGATGTTGATCGGGACGGCGGCCAGCTTGAAGCAGGCGAGCAACGTCTCCATGGTCTCGATGCTGTTGTGCATCTGGAAACCGACGTGCGTGCCGTGGCCGACGCCCGACTCGGCCAACTGGTTGGCCAGGCGGTTGGCCCGAATATCGAGTTCTTGGAAGGTCACTCGACGATCGCGCTGAATCAGGGCGATGCGATCGGGCATGGCGTCGACGGAGTGTTCGAACAGGTCGGCGAAGTTGTTGGCCATGTCAGTCCATCTCTTGACGATCTCTCACACGACGGTGAGTGGCAGGGGTTTTCCGCGGTCGGTGAAGGAGAAGCCCGCACCGGTGCTGAAGCGGGTCACCGCGACCTCGGATGCTTCTCGGAACGGTTGCTCGGCCAGGTCGATGTCGACGGTCCAGCCGTCCTCGTCCGTCGCCGCGACGCGGGCGACGAAGCGCGGGTTGACCCCGCGGACCAGTGCATCGAGGGGACGCAGGTCTTCGGGTGTCACCATCGAAGACCAGGCCCCGTCGGTTCGCGCCCCACTGACGTGCGGAAAACGCAGGCGCACACCGGAGGACAGCACCGCGATATCGACTCCGGTGTAGTTCACCGGGTTCAGCGCCGGATGAAGCCGCAGGACCGTGGCGAGCGCGTGCGAATCGTCGCCGAGGGCCAGGCATCGACGGATTCGCTCGGAGGTCAGTCCGGCGATCCCGGCGAACTGCTTGCGCCCGATCCCGAGCGCGGTCTCCGCATCGGAGCGTTCGTTGATGGCGACCATGAACCCGAGCGTCAGCAGATGCTGCTGCAGGCAGATCTCATCGGCCATCCGTCGCAGGGCCGCGTGGGAGAAATCGGCGAACCGCAGATCGCTGAGCAGCGGCCCGGTGTAGTCGGACATGCCCTCGTCGCCGGGATCGATCTCGGCCAATTCCAGCCCCGCGGCAACGGAATTCGCCAGGAGCGCGGCATTGCGCGGCACCGCGGGCGGAACGTGCGCGGGATCGATGACCACTGTCCACGCGCACACCGGGGTCCGGTCGGCGGGCCGGCGCGGTGGGCGGTGCACCGGGCGAACCTGGGCGTGCGGATTGGTGGCCAGCGCCGTCGCGTCGAAGGTGGGGTCCTCGATGTCGTGGCACATCGCCACCACGAACTCCTCGCCCATCGGCTCGACATCGGCCAGCGCACCGCAGTGATCGAGCCAGAACTCGCCGTGATCGTGGTCGTCGACCCGGAACCGGAAGTCCATGAACTGCGGCGGCGCGCCGATATCGAGTTGCAGCCCCTTGAAGATGGTCTCGACGCTGTCGCCGGTGAAGCGCAGGGCCCGCTGCATCCGGCGGGTGTAGATCGGGCTGGCCAGCTGCCACTCCTCGATGGCCACCGCCGTCATCCCCTCCCGGCCGAAGGCGGCGATGGTGTGCGCCATCCCGGACCGATCGATGAGGTGACCGCACAGCAACAGCTCGGGGACCAGCGCGGCCAGTTGATGCCGGGACAGCCCGGCGAAGCTGCTCATCGGGCTCACCACAGGGAAGCGGGTGATTCGCCGATGCGGTACCAGCCGGGCAGCGGGTCTCGCGAGACGGAGCGTTCGATGCGCTTGTGCATGCCCGGCGAGAGCGCGTTGTCGGTGATCATGTCGAGGAACATCGCCGAGACATTGCCGAAGTCGAAGAAGTCACGTTGCCACGACCATTGGAAGTCGCCGCCGTAGCGGAACCAGCTGCCGCCGATGCCCTCGGGGGAGTAGTGGCGGCCGTCGGCGCGCTTGCCCTCGTTGATCTGCTTCCAGAAGCCGATCACGGTGCCGCTGCGCTCGTCGATGACGAACTCCTGGTACGGATAGGTCCAGCCCTCGAGGCCGAGCATCTCCTGACCGAGGGCGTAGTCGCGGATCTCGTCGCGACCGACGGACATGAACTCCTGCTTGGGGCCGTAGTTCCAGCCGTAGGTCGCATCTACCGTGTACATCTCCGCGAGGGGCTTCCAGTCGCCCTTCTCCTCACACCGCTGGTTCTCCACGACCCAGCGCCGAACCATCTCGTCGAGTTCGGCCCGCTCGAAACTTGCCATCAGTCTGTGCCTTTCACGGAGGAGTCGGGTTCGCCACCGTCGGCGATCGACAGTGCTTGGGTGGGGCAGTAGCGGATCGCGGCCTCGACAGCCGTGCGTTGCGCGTCGCCGGGGGTGGCGTCCACGATCTCGACCAGGCCGCGTTTGGGCACAGTGAAGACCGCGGGCGCCTCGTCCTGGCAGACCCCGTGTCCCTGACACAGATCCAGATCGACCACGATTCTCATGACGCGCCTCCGTCCGGCACCGGCCGCAGGGGCGCCTCGGGCTGCACCTCGACCAGCACCATGTGGACCCCGCGCGGGACGGAGACCACCGTCGCCACCGCGTCGGCGAGATGTTGCGGACGCAGCATGTAGGGATGGCGGGCCAAGCCCCAGTCCTTCCAGTCCCGCAGCACCGGCCCGACGATCTCGGGGGTCGAATCCATGCCCATTCCGGTCAGGGTCGGGCCCGGCCGGACCAGCGACGCGCGAATGCCGCTGCCCTCCAATTCCATGCGCAGCTGGCCGACCATCGCTTCGAGACCGTTCTTCGCGGCGCTGTAGGCGCCGGAGCGCGGCCGTGGATGGTCGGCGCAGTCGGAGCTGATCACGACCAGATCGCCGCGCCGACGCTCTGTCATCCCCGGCAGCACCCGGTGGACGAGGCGTTGGGCGCCGACGAGGTGGACCTGCACCTGGAACAGGAATCGTTCCGGGTCCATCTCGCCCACCAGCGAGAATTCGATATCGCCCGCACCGGAGACGAGGATCTCGGTGGGGCCGTGCGTGCGCTCGGCGGCCGTCACGAATTCGTCGACAGAGGCGGCATCGGTGACGTCGAGCCGGTGGGCGTACGCCTCGCCGCCGTCGGCGCGGATCTTGGCGGCGAGTTCCTCGCACAACTCGACCCGGCGCGCGCCCAGCGTCACCGGATGGCCGAGCTGGGCCAGCGCGACGGCGCTCGCGGCGCCGATGCCGGAGGAGGCGCCTGCTATCAGTACGGGCCTGCGCTCGGGATGGGGTTCGAATCGGGGCACTAGCTGACCTCTACTGTGATGGGGAGTTTGGCGAAGCCACGGACGTTCGTGGAGTGCACTCGGGCGATGCCGTCGGCGTCGACGTCGAAAGCCGAGACCCGCGAAGCGAATTCGCCGAGCACGATGGTGGCCTCCAGTCGGGCCAGATGCGCGCCGAGGCAGAAGTGCACGCCCGCGCCGAAACTGGCGAGCGCGGAGCTGCTGCTGCGGTCGATGACGTAGCTGTCGCCGTCGTCGAAGGCGGCCGGATCGCGGTTGGCCGAGCCGATCAGCAACAACACCTTCGCGCCCGCCGGAATGGTGCCGCCGTGGTACTCGAGGTCGACCGCCGCGGTGCGGGCCACGATCTGGCTGGAGGTGTCGTAGCGCAGGGTTTCCTCCACCCAGTCGCTGACCAGCTCCGGCTCGGCGACGACCTTGGCGTACTCCGCGGGGTTGGCGCCGGCCCAGTAGAGCGCATTGCCCAAAAGCTTGGTGGTGGTCTCGTTTCCGGCGACGACCATCAGGAACATGAAGCCGATGATCTCCTCGTCGGTGAGGGTGTCGTCATCGATCTCGGCATCGAGCAGCGCCGAGGTGAGATCGTCGGCGGGTGCGGCGCGGCGCTGGGCGACCATGTCGGCGTAGTAGCCGAACAGTCGGATCGAGGCGTCGATCGCGTCGACGGGCACATCGAGCACGCCCTCCTCCCGGTGCACCACCAGATCGGCCAAGCGGCGGATCTCGGCGCGATCGGGCTCGGGCACGCCCATCAATTCGGAGATGACGTCCATCGGCAGCTTGCCCGCGACCTCGTCGATCCAGTCGAAGCTGCCGCGCGCGAGCGCCGGCTCGAGATGCTCGAGGGTGATCTCCCGGATCCGTACTTCCATCTCGGCGACGCGTTTCGGGGTGAAACCCTTGAAAACGAGCCTGCGCATACGCATATGTCGCGGATCGTCCATTGCCAGGAACGACATCACCCGATGGGCGTGCGGACCCCAGGCCGCCGGGTCCAGGGAGACGCCATTGGCGCTGGAAAGCCGATTGCTGTCCCGAAATGCCGCGAGCACATCGGAATGCCGGGAAAGTGCCCAGAAATCGAGCTCCGGATTGTGGTAAAGCGGCGCCTCGGTGCGCAATCGGTGGTAAGTCGGGTACGGGTCTTCGTGGAATCCGTAGTCGTACGGGTCGAATGCCACGGGCTCCACTGTGGCGCTGGTCATCGCGAATACCCCGGTTTCGATAGGTCGTCCCCTTCGGCGGCGGGGGCGGACAACCCCGAGGGAGACAGGTAGCTGGACATGTGTCTGGACGGTACCATCGACACGAGTTCGGCACAACGCTTTCAGGGGCCTTGCGGGGGCTGACCGGCTGGTGGAGGCCGAGTTTCCGGCCGGTCAAATATCTGGACCAGTGTCTGGAATGTGGTCCAAATCATATGGTACCGTCACCGCCATGGCACGGGTAGACGACGAAGTTGCACCGGTCAACGGTGGTGCGACGGACGCGAGCGATACAGATGTGCAGGACGGGGAACAGGCCGGTGCCGGGCAGATAATTCGTCGAAACTTCTCCGACACTGTCCTTTCGAGTGTCGCGACTCTGGGCCGCGCTTTGCGTATCGGCGCGGCAGCGAGCTACATCGGTGTGATCGACGCTATTCGCGGGCGATTCCAGGTACACGAAACGCTCACGCAAGCCTGGTTTCTGATCAGGGTCACCGCGGTACCGAGTATTTTGATGGCCATTCCGTTCGGCGTCATCGTTTCCGCGCAAGTCGGCAATATCGTGTCCGAACTCGGCGCCGATTCGATGATCGGTGCGGCGGGCGGACTCGGCGTCATCAAGCAGGGCGCTCCGATGGCCACCGCGATGCTGCTGGGTGGGGCGGGCGCCGCCGCGATCGCGGCCGACCTGGGCGCACGAACCGTCCGCGAGGAGGTCGACGCACTGCGGGTGATGGGCATCGACCCGGTGCAACGCCTGGTCGTGCCCCGCATCGCGGCCATGATGTTGGTCGCGCCGCTGCTCAATATCCTGATCATCTTCATCGGCGTCGGCTCGGGCTTCTTGGTCGCGGTGTCGGCGTTGAACGTCACCCCGGGCAGCTACTGGCAGTCCTTCGGCGCCTTCACCACCTCGATCGACGTCTGGGTATCGCTGGTCAAGGCGCTGATCTTCGGCTTCCTGGTCGTCGTGATCGCCTGTCAACGCGGGTTGGAAGCCAAAGGCGGACCGCGCGGTGTCGCCGACGGGGTCAATGCGGCCGTGGTGATGTCGATCGCCGCGGCCGTTGTGCTGAACACCGTGATCACCCAGGTGGTCACGATGTTCTTCCCGGTGAGGATGGCCTGATGAGCGCGCCCTACTATCCCGCCGCGCTGCGGTGGGTCGGCTGGCTGCGCCGCCGTGGTATCCGCCCGTTCGGCCCGATCGAGTCGATCGGGTTCGTCCTCGGCTTCTGCTGGCAGGTGCTCTCGTCGGTGCCCTACACACTGGTGCACTACCGCCGTCAGACGATCACGATGGTGACGGACATGACCTGGGGTCGCGGCTCGGTGATCATCGGCGGCGGTGTGGTGCCGCTGATGCTGTTGCTCGGCGCGGCCATGGGCGCCTCCATCGGCATCGAGGCGTTCAGTGCTCTCGACCTGTTGTCGCTGGGGCAACTCAGCGGTCTCATCTCGGCCTTCGGCGTGACCCGCGAGCTCGCGCCGATCGCGGCGGGGATCGGCTTCGCGGCGCAGGCCGGGTGCCGAATGACCGCCGAGATCGGCTCCATGCGCATCTCCGAGGAAATCGACGCCCTCGAATCGCTCGGCATCAGGTCGGTGCCGTTCGTCGTGACCACGCGGGTCATCGCCGGGATCTTCGCCGTCGCACCGGCATTCGTGGTCGCGTTGATCCTGAGCTATTTCTCCTGCGCCTTCATCGTCACGACCATCCACGGGACACCGGCAGGCACGTACAACCACTACTTCGAGCAGTTCGTGGTCGGCTGGGATGTCTTCGCCGCGACTGTCAAAGTGATGGTGTTCGCGGTCGCTGTCGTGCTGATCCATTGCTATCAGGGCTATTTCGCCACGGGCGGTCCCGAGGGCGTGGGCATCGGTTCCGGGCGCGCCATTCGGGCGAGCCTGGTGGCGATCATCGCGCTCGACATGGTCGCCACCATTCTGCTGTGGGGATTCCAATCCCCCGTCACGTTCACCGGGTGATGCCATGCCTGCCTATGCTCTGCCGGGTACCGAAGTCGGGCCACTGCGCGCCCGCGTTATCGGCACCCTCGCCGTCGTGCTCACGCTGGTGGGCGTGCTCGTCTGGCGGGTGGTGCCCGACAGCGAACCCGACGACCGGATCCAGGTCGCACTGCTGGTCGGCCAAGTCGGCGAGGGCGTCGGGGAGGGCACCGATGTCCGGCTCGACGGCGTACGCGTGGGCTCGGTCGCCGCGATCGACTTCGCGGGCCGCGGCGAGCAGCGAATCGAGCTGACGCTGAGTGGTTCTCAGCTGTTCGGCCTGACGAACGCCCTGACCGTCGACTACGCGCCGGGAAACCTCTTCGGCATCAGCGCCATCGAGCTGCATTCGACGCCGGGCGGTGCGGAGCTGGTCGACGGCTCGACGGTCGATCTGACCGATCGTGAAGCTGATCGAGTCCACGACGCCACGCTCTCGGCCCTGCTGGCATCGACGGGCCAGCTCACCGACGAGGTGCTGACACCGAAACTCGTGGAACTGCTCAGCACGATCTCGCGCGACCTCACGGCCTTCACGCCACTGCTGCAGGCGATCGGCACGACCGCCCGCTCCTATGCCGAGACCCGGGAGCTCCCGCCGTCGATGCTGTTCGAACAGTTCGGTTCCGCGCTGACCGGGTTGCCGCCCATGCTCACCGGCGGGCTGACGCTGCTGAACGCGGAGTACACGAACAAGTACCTGGCGGTACCCGACCAACTCCAACGCTTCGGCCAGATGTTCGAAAACATCCAATACCAACTGCTGCCGACGGTGACCCAACTGCTCAGCACCTCCCAACAGTATTTCGGTGGAATCCTGCCCATGATCAGCCTTGTCCTCGACCGCCTTTCCGCATCGGTCAGCACCCCGCACCGTTCGGCGGAGCAACTGAGCGAACTGCTCACCCGCCTCGACACCGCTTTTCGCGACACACCCGAGGGCCCCGTGCTCACTGCCGGGGTCGAACTGGATGTGGTGCCCGGTCTGGCGGCACCTCTGGCCTCGATACTCGGGGGCGCGCGCTGATGACGACACGCTCCCTGCTGGTACGCGTAGCCGCCGCGGTCCTGCTGATGGGTCTGGTGCTGGTGGGCGTCCTGCGCGTGATCGAGCGACCGATCGACGGCGAAACCGACACCTACACAGCGCTGTTCACCGATGCGAACGGCCTGCGCGCCGGCGACGACGTGCGCCTCTACGGCGTGCAGGTCGGCAAGGTGCGTGCGGTCGAACTCGACGGGGCGCTGGCTCGCGTGAGGTTTATCGTCAGCAGGGATCGGCCGGTGTTCACCAACACCGTCATCGCCATCCGGTACCAGAATCTCACCGGCTTCAGGTATCTGGACATAGAGCAGCCCGAACAGCCTGCGGGACAGCGTGATCCGGCCTCGGTCTTCGGCACCGCGGAGACGGTGCCCGACTTCGACATCACGCGACTGTTCAAAGGATTACAGCCGGTGCTGGCCGAACTCTCGCCCGATGATCTCAATCAGTTCGCGACCAGCATTCTCGCGGTGGTCCAGGGCGACGGGACGGGCGTCGGGCAGGCGCTGGGCGCCATCGACAAGCTCAGCCGGTATGCCTCCGATCGGCAGGCGGTGCTGTCGACGCTGGTGGGCAACCTCGCCCAGGTGGCCGATCATCTCGGCGGAAAGTCGGGCAATGCGATGACCCTGCTGACCAATCTGACCAACCTGTTCATCACCATCACCGAGAAGCTGCCCGGACTCGTCGACTTCGCGAACGGCATCCCCGGTGTGCTGCAACCACTTCGGAGCATGCTCACCGTCTTCGGGGTCACAGGGGAACCCGGCGGGGACCTCGATGTAGCGCTGCGCAGGGCGTTCCCTGATCCGTATGACGCGGTGGCCGCGTTCGAGAGCATGCCCGGTCTCATCCAGGCGATGACACAGGCGATTCCGCCCACCGGGCCCGACCTCACCTGCTCGCACGGTGCCGCTACGGCTCCCCAACCTCTGCAAGTACTCATCGCCGGACAGGGGATCTTGCTGTGTCACCGATAGCGCGCGCACGCGCCGCCGATCCGCGGGCGGGCGAATTGCGCTGGGGAATAGCGGGAATGTGCGCCGCCGTGCTCTTGCTGATCGCGATCGGCGCGGTCTATGTCACCGGAACCACCGCTGAGCGTACGTATTCCGCCGAGATGGCCCAGGCGGGCTCGATCCGCACCGGCGACGACGTGCGGCTCGCGGGGATACCCGTCGGGAAGGTGACCGCGCTGACCCTGCTGCCCGATCGGGTCAGGATGGAATTCACCGTCGCCGAGGACGCGTTCCTGGGCGACCAGACCACCCTCGACATCCGGATGCTCACCTTTGTCGGCGGCTACTACCTGGCCGTCCTGCCCGCCGGCACGAAACCGCTCGGCGCCGCGGTGATCCCCATGGAGCGAGTCATCGTGCCCTACAACCTGACCAAGGCGTTCCAGGACGCGGTGGAGCCCGTCCGCCGGATCGACGGGAGCGTCTTCCGCCAGGACCTCGCCGCACTGTCCACCGCGATCGACAAGAGCCCGGACGCCGTGCGCTCGACGGTACGCGCCGCCGGTGACGTGGTCGCGATCCTGGACGAGCAGAACGCCGACATCTCCCGTGCCCTGTCCATCGCCGACGAATACCTGACCGCGCTCGACGCGAACGCCGATGTGCTGGCGGATCTGGTCATCACCCTCGGCACGCTCGAACAGATCATCCAGACCAACAAGGTGCAGGTTGCCGAATCCCTGTACGACCTGGCGGTCATCCTGCAAGACCTCACGCCGCTCGGACGGGCGTGGGACGCGTCGATCAAGGAGCGCGCCCAGCCGCTCGCCGATGCCATCCCCGCGCTCGAGCAGCTCGGCGCGCGCCTCGGCGCCCTGCTGGAATCCGTGCGCGCGTTCGAACAGCGGCTGCTCCCGCTGATGCCCGCGGGCGGCGGGGTGAGTGTCGACCAGTCCGGCGCGACCATCCAGCTCCCCGCCCTGTGCGTGCCGCTGCCGGGAGGTGGTTGTTGATGCTGAACAAGATCCTGGGATCGCGCGGGCTGATGTCGGCCGTGGTCGTCGTGGCGCTCGTGCTGGCCGGTGCGATCGGCCTGCGGCTGAGCTCGCCGAATCCGCCGATGCGGAGCTATTGCGCCGACATGCCGGACAGTATCGGGCTGTATGAGGGCAGCGCGGTCACGGTCATGGGAGTGCAGGTCGGGAGCGTCACCGAGATCAGCATCGACGGTGCGGTGGCGCGCGTCGAATTCACCGTCCGCGCCGATCGCAAGTTGCCGACCGACGTGGGAGCGGTGACCGTCAGCGACACCTTGATCGCCGACCGGCGACTGGCCCTGATCGGGGCCGAACCCGCTGGGCCGGGCTGGAATTCGAGCTCGTGCATCACCAAGACACTGACTCCCAAAAGCCTCACGCAGACCTTCGACGCCCTCGCCGGGCTCGCCGACCAGCTCAACGGTGCGGGCGAAACCGGTCAGCAGCGCACCGCCGTCGGGGCCGGAGTCGACGCGCTCGATCGCGCGACAGCGGGGACCGGCGATCAGATCAACGAGATCATCGCCGCGCTGAGCAGGGCGCTGGTCGCACCCGACGCGGCGATCGGCCACATCGGGCAACTGCTCGACGCGCTCACCGAGCTCGCTCACCGAGCGCGCAGTGGCTGGTCGCAGGTGGAGACCACGGTGAGTGGGCTGCCGCAGACGTTCGACGACATCGTCACCATCGCGTTCCCGCCGATCATCGAGATCGTCGCCGCGCTCGCCGACCTGCTGCCCCAGCTCAACGACGTGATCGTGATGTTCGGATCGCCCGCGCTGCGCTCGTTGAATTCGGTGCCGGATCTGTCGCGCATGATCGCGGCGGGCGTCGGCTCGCTCGCCGATGTCATCGCCATGGCCCCGGCCGTCGCGAGCGGCTTCGCCGGCGCCGTCGACCCGGCCAGCGGGGCACTGACCATCGGTTACGCGCCACCGAAACTCGTACTTGCCCAGCAAGACACGACCCAGGTGTGTGCGGCCGTGCAGGTCGTTACGGGCCAGCCCTGCCAGGCGACCGAAAGCGGTGCGATGACGATTCCTGCTCTGCCCCTGCTGCTCGGGGCGGTGAGCGCACGATGAAACGCGTTGTCCTGCTCCTGTTCACGGTGCTGCTCGCTGCCACCGGCTGCGGTTTCCAGCCCGCCGACCTGCCGGTACCGGGTTCGGGCGTCGACGGGCCGACGTATCAGCTGCGGATCGAGTTCGCCGATGTACTCAATCTCCCGCAGGGCGCCAAGGTGATCGCGGCCGGTGTCCGCGTCGGCATACTCACCGGGGTCACCCTCGTCGATCCGGTCGCCGCCACACCGGACCGCGCGGCCGTGCCGGGCTATGCCGTCGCCGATGTCGCCATCGCGCAGTCGGTGCGGCTCTCGGTCGGCACCACCGCCGAACTCCGCCAGGAGACTCCGCTCGGCGACGTCCACATCGCGCTGACCGAACCGGTGCCCGCGAGGACGGGCGAGCTGAGGCCGGGCGCGACCATCCCACTCGCGGACACGACCCAGTCACCCCCGATCGAGGACATCCTGGCCGGGCTGTCCACCTTCATCGGCAGCGGCGCGGTGACCGATTTCCAATCCATCGTGCGCACCATGAACGGCGTGTTCCCCGACGATCCGCGCGACACCGCCCGTCTTGCAGGCATTCTCGGTGCCGACATCACCGACCTCGGCGACCACCTGCACTCGGTCGACGCCCTGCTCGACGGCTTGGAGGCCACAGTCGAGGAGGGCATGCAGCAGAACCTGCCGATTCTCGACGAACTGCTCACCCCCTACGGCGTCCAACACACCACCGATGCGGTGAACACGCAGATCCGGGTCATCTTCGTGCTGACCGCGCTGGGCCCGGTCGCGCCGAGCGCGCAGTGGCTCGGCCCACTGCTGTCCTCCCTGGACGACACCACCCGCGCCCTCGTTCCCATGCTGCTGGGCAGCCGCCCGCTCGACGCCGATTCACCGTCGAACACGAAGGCGCTCATCGACCTGATCAACACCGATCTCGTGCCCTTCGCGACCCACGGCCCGAAGGTCGACCTGGTCGAAGTCACCCTCGGGCCGTCGACCGGCTCGACCCCCGCCGACGAGCACACCGCCCGCATCGTCGACACCCTGCGGATGATCGGACTCCTACGATGAATCTGCGCGCGACAGTATCGCTCTCCGCGATCGCGGCGGTCCTGGTTTTCGGTGTGGGGTACATGTCGCTCGGGGTGCTGCGGCTGGACCCGCGACTGAGCTACATCACCGCCGACATGCGGCTGGACAACTCGGGCGGGCTCGCGCCGAATTCGCCTGTCCTGCTCGCCGGTGTGCAGGTCGGGCGCACCGAGTCGGTGCGCAAACAGGCAGGCGGGGTGCTCGTTCGGCTGCGGATCGACAGCCGGTACCGCATCCCGGTGTCCAGCAACGTCCGGATCGAGCAGCTCTCGGCCCTCGGCGAGCCGTATATCGCCTTCGCGCCGGAATCGGGTGCGGGCCCGTATCTCGAGGACGGCCAGGTCGTCGCGGCCGACCGGATCCACCTGCCGATGACCATCACGGCCCTGTCGGCCCGACTGGTCGAATTACTCGAGCAGATCCATCCCGAGGCGATCGCGAACCTGGTCGACACCTTCGACCGCGCGCTCGCCGGGACGGACACCGCGATGCAGACCCTGCAGCGATCATCGACCCTGCTCGCGGCCACCCTGCTCAGCCGCACCGAGGCCGTCCGGCAACTGTTCGCCGATGTGCAAGCCCTCGGCGGCAACATGGAATGGTTCGGGCCCTCGCTCGGCACGGCGGGTCCACTGTTCGGCGAGTTCGGCGTGACGCTGAACGCGATCGTCGAATCGGGATCGGAGCTCGTCGAGAGCCGTCCGGTGCCTTCTTATTTCACCGGCGACGGCCTCGTGCCGTTCCTGGCCGAGCTCGCCACCCTGATCGAGGAGATCGGGCCGAGCATCGCCCCGCTGGGGCAGGTGCTGGGTCCGGTGGTCACCGATGCGGTGAACCGGACACCCGCCCTCGACCTCAGCACCCTGATCGAGCAAGCCCTGCAGAGCGTGGACGCCGACGGCACAGTGCATTTGCGCATCGGCGTCAAATAGTCGGACGAAGGACAGACCATGAGTACAGCGACCGAAGAAGCCACCACCACCGAGGCCGCCGAGCAGCAGCCGCGCACCGTATCCCTGCGACTGTCGACCGTGCTGAGCGCCGCCACGATCGCGGTCCTCGTCGCCGCGGTGGTCACCTTCGCGTCGCTGTACTTCTCGGCCGAGGCGACGATCGCCGATCGCGAGGCCCGCGACGCCGATGCCCGGCACGTCGAACAGATCGCCTCGGACTACGGGGTCGGCGCGTCCACCATCGACTACCGCGACGTGCAAGCGTGGTTCACCCGACTGCGAACCGGCACCACCCCGCAACTGGCCGCGAAATTCGACGCCACCGCACCGCAATTGGAGCAGATCCTGCTCCCACTGCAGTGGACATCGAAGGCGACTCCGCTCTCGGCGGCCGTGACCTCGGAAAGCGGTGGCATCTACAAGGTCAACGCCTACCTCGATGTGGTCTCCACCAGCGCCCAGACGCCCGGCGGAACGCGGACCACCGTCACCTACTCGCTCACTGTCGACCGCAATGCCGACTGGCAGATCACCGAGGTGGGTGGCCTGCAGAACGCGCTGCCGACCAAATAGCCGACTCAGTAGGCGATGAAGAGGATCTCGTCGGGGGTGTAGTCGTGTCCGGGGTGGTTCTCGGCCAGGTGCGCCTGGGTCTGCTTGATCAGATCGTCTTCGTCGGTGCCCTTGATGGCGACGCCGCAGGGGCAGTTCAGACGAGTCTTCATCGGTGTTCTCCTTTTGGTCTCGACTATCCGAGCAGGTTTCCGGACAGTAGTCCGGATTGTATTCCAGTTCATATGTTAGCGTGGCTCGCATGGCAGCTCTGGACGAAATCTCCGCCGGTACCAGCGACCTGTTCGCACTCGCCGAACAGGTCACCGGATTCATGCCGCCGGACGAGGGACACGCGCTCTACGCTGCCGCTCGCGCGTACGCGGGCGACGGAATCATCATGGAGATCGGCACCTATTGCGGCAAGTCGACCGTCTATCTCGGCGCCGCCGCGCGCGAGACCGGCGCCGCTGTGTTCACCGTCGACCACCACCGCGGCTCCGAGGAGCACCAGCCGGGCTGGGAGTACCACGACACCACCCTGGTCGACCCGGAGACCGGCGTCTTCGACACCGTGACCACGTTCCGGCGCACCATGATTCGGGCGCAGCTCACCGACACGGTGACCGCGATCATCGGCTCGTCCACCGCCGCGGCGCGCATCTGGCGCACCCCGCTGCGGATGCTGTTCGTCGACGGCGGCCACACCGAGGAAGCCGCGCAGCGCGACTACGACAACTGGGTGCCCTGGGTGGCGGGCGGCGGGCTGCTCGCCATCCACGACGTCTTCCCCGACCCCGCCGACGGCGGCCGCGCGCCGTTCAACATCTATCGCCGCGCGCTCGACAGCGGCAAGTTCAGCGAACTCTCGGTCACCGGTTCACTGCGCATCCTGCAGCGCACCGCCGCCTGCGGCTGAGTCGCCTCAGCCGGGCAGCGCGTCGCGAAAGATGCCGTTGCCCGGGGAAGTACGGGTGAGGGCGTCGGCGGCCAGCACGACCGCCGCCCCCGTCCACGTCGTGCGTTCTTCCGGCCAGCGCTTGCCATCGGTGAAAACCAGTCCGGTCCAATAGGAACCGTCGGATTCGCGCAGATGCTGCATATTGGCGAACAGCGTGGCGGCGGCAGCGGTGTCGCCGATGGCGTCCAAGGCGAGCACCAGTTCACAGGTCTCGGCGCCGGTGACCCACGGTGCGTCGGAGACGCAGCGGATTCCGAGGTCGCCGACGACGAATTCGTTCCAGCGCCGAGCTATCAGATCCGTGGCCGCGACGCCGCGCACCGCACCGCCCAACACGGGGTAGTACCAGTCCATGGAGTAGCGGCTCTTGTCCAGAAAAGCCTCCGGACGATGGCGCAGGGCGTGGCCGAGCCGGTCGCGGGCCGCGGCCCAGTCCGGGCGTGGATCGCCCACTCGCTCGGCCAGCGTCACCGCGCAGCCGAGGCTGTGGAAGATGCTGGAACAGCCGGTCAGCAAGGCTTCCCCGGAGGATCCGGATTCGTTTGCCGACCAATGGATCTCGCCGTGCGCGCCCAGCTGGAGGCCGAGCACGAAGTCGATGCCGGCGCGCACCGTCGGCCACAACTCGGCGGCGAAACCGGTATCGCCGGTGATCGAAAGGGCGTGCAGGACGCCGGTGGCCAGGTAGGCGCAGAAGTTGGTGTCGGCGTCGTGATTCTCGATCACCCCACCGCGTACCTGCATCGGCCACGAGCCGTCGGAGCGTTGCGATTTCGCCGACCAGATGTAGGCCTCACGGGCCTCGTCCCACAGGCCGGCCACGGTCAGTGCCATCGCGGACTCGATATGGTCCCACGGATCGGTGTGACCGCCGCTGAACCAGGGAATCGCGCCATCGGGTTCCTGTGCGGCGGCGATGGATTCGGCGGTCTGGCGGATATCGCGCGCGGAGAGGACTCCGGGAAGGGCCGGTAGTTCAACGGGCATCGCCGCGCACCGCCGGTTTCGTGAAGTAGAGCGCGACGGACTTGCCGACCAGCGGATTCAACACACGCTCGGCCGTGCGCGTCACGGCCGGCGCCGACATCATGTCCCACACCAGCATGCGGTGATAGGCGCTCACCAGTGGGTGCTTGTCATTGCGTACGCCGACAGCGCATTTGAGCCACCAGAAGGGTGCGTGCAGCGCGTGCGCGAAGTCCTGGTGGTGGTAGCGCAGACCGCGCGCGGTGATCTTGTCGCGCAACTCGTCGGCGCGATAGATGCGCACGTGGCCGCCCTCGTTGGCGTGGTACTCGTCCGAGAGCGCCCAGCAGATGCGTTCGGGCAGCCAGCGCGGCACTGTGACCGCCAGCGCGCCACCGGGTTTGACCACCCGCGCCAGTTCGGCGATCGCCTGCGTGTCCTGCGGAACGTGCTCGAGGATCTCCGAGGCGATGACCACATCGAATTCCTCGTTGCCGTAGGGCAGATCGAGGGCGTCGCCGCGCACGGTCTCGGCCTTGGCGTAGTCCGGCGCCTCGCCCGCCGCGGCCATGGCCTCGAACATGACCGCGACATCGGCCAGGTCGGCGGCGTTCTGGTCGAACGCGACGACGTCGGCTCCGCGGCGATAGGCCTCGAAGGAATGTCTGCCCGCGCCACAGCCGATGTCGATCACCCGTGATCCGGGGCCGACGCCCAAGCGGTCGAAATCGACGGTCAACATGAGGCCTCCAGGTGCTGCACAGGGTCAGGCGGGGGAGTCATCGGGCGGTGCCCGGCGGGGTGGGGGAGCGGCGGGTGATCGCCTGGTCGTAGATCGCGACCGTCTGCGAGGCGACGGCCGACCAGCTGAACAGCTCGAGCACGCGAACCCGACCCGCCGCGCCGAGGAGCTCGCGTCGGGCGGGGTCGGCGAGCAGTTCGCCGAGCACCCGGGTCAGCGCGTCCACATCGCCCGGCTCGACCAGTTCGGCGCACTCGCCGACGACCTCGGGCAGCGCGCCCGCCCGGCTGGCGACCAGCGGTGTCCCGCTGGCCATCGCCTCGACCGCGGGCAGCGAGAACCCCTCGTACATCGACGGAATACAGGCGAGCTCGGCCGAGGCGAGCAGCTCGGCCAACTGCTCGTCGCTCATTCCGCTGACCGGGGTGACGATATCGGCGATGCCGAGTTCGGCGATCAGCTTCTCGGTGGGGCCGTTCGGTTCCAGCTTCGCGACGAGCCGGAGTTCGACATCGCCGGTATGGCGCAGCCGGGCCACGGCTTTCAGCAGGTGCGCGATGCCCTTGAGCGGCTTGTCGGCGCTGGCGACCGCGACGATCCGCCCCCGCACCCGCGGTGTCTCGCGCGGCCGGAACAGTTCGGTGTCCACGCCGAGGGGAACGGTATGGAGCTGTCCCGGCCGCACGCCGAAGTCTTCGGCGATATCCGCCGCCGAAGACGACGACACCGTGATCAGATCCGGAATCTGCTGTGCGACTCGCTGTTGCATGCCGAGGAAGCCGTACCAGCGCCGCACGAACAGCTTGCGCCGCCACGGCGTCGCGGCGAGATCGACCGCGCGGTCGCGAGTGATCGGATGGTGCACCGTCGCCACCAGCGGCAGCCGCTCGGCGATGTCGAGCAGGCCGTAGCCCAGGCACTGATTGTCGTGCACGACATCGAAATCCTGTGCGCGCGAAGCCAACAGCCTGGCCGCGCGCAGGCTGAACGTGCGCGGTTCGGGAAACCCGGCCGTCCACATGGTGGCGAGCTCGAGCAGATCGATGCGATCGCGGATCTCGCGGGGATGCGGTGTGCGAAAGGGGTCGTCGTCGCGGTAGAGGTCCAGACTCGGCACCTCGGTGAGACACACCCGCGGATCGAGATCCTCGGGATAGGGCTGCCCGGAGAACACCTCGACCTCGTGGCCGAGCTCGACGAGCCCCTGGCTCAGGTACCGGACATACACTCCCTGCCCGCCGCAGTGCGGCTTGCTCCGGTAGGACAGCAGTGCGATCCTCATCAGTCCCGTTCTCCTGACTCGTAGCTGACCTGCCAGTGCTTGATGCCGTTGATCCACCCAGACCGTAGCCGCTGCGGCTCCGAAACCTGGGACAGATCGGGCATCACGTCGGCGATGGCGTTGAAGATCAGCTCGATCTCGAGCCGGGCCAGGTTGGCTCCGACACAGAAATGGGTGCCGGTGCCGCCGAAGGCCAGGTGCGGATTGGGGTCGCGCAGGATGTCGAAGCTGAACGGGCGCTCGAAGGCATCCTCGTCGAAATTGGCTGAGCTGTAGAACAATCCGATGCGATCACCAGCGCGGATGAGTTGCCCGCCGAGCTCGGTGTCGGCGGTCGCGGTGCGCTGGAAGACCGTCACCGGGGTCGCCCACCGCACGATCTCGTCGATCGCGGTCCGTGGGCGTTCCCGCTTGTAGAGCTCCCACTGATCCGGATTGTCGATGAACGCCTTCATGCCGTGGGTGATGGCGTTGCGGGTGGTCTCGTTGCCCGCCACGGCCAGCAGGATCACGAAGAACCCGAACTCGTCGGAGCCCAGCGCCTCCCCGTCGAGATCGGCGTGCACCAGCTTGCTGACGATGTCGTCGGCCGGCTCGGCGCGCCGCTGTTCGGCCATGTTCCAGGCGTAGCCGAGGATCTCCATAGCCGCGGTCGACGAGGTGTCGGTCGTGGTCGCGTCGCCGTACTCCGGATCGTCGTAGTTGAGCATCTGGTTCGACCAGTCGAACAGCTTGCGACGTTCCTGCTGGGGGACGCCGACGAGTTCGGCGATGGCTTGCAGCGGAAGCTCGCACGCCACCTGTTCGACGAAATCGCCGCCGCCTGCCGCCCGCGCCGCGTGCACGATCGCCGCCGCCCGTTCGGTCAACGCCGCCCGCAACCCCTCGACCGCGCGCGGCGTGAACCCCTTGGAGATGATGCGGCGGATCTTGGTGTGCTTGGGCGGATCCATGTTCAGCAACAGGGCGCCGGTGAGTTCGATCTGCTCGGGAGTCACCTCACCGGGCAGCCGGATGACCGAACCCTTGCGCTGGGAGGAGAACAGCTCGGGATTGCGCGAGATCTCCTTGATGTCCTCGTGCTTGCTGATCACCCAGTAGCCGCCGTCGCGGAACCCGCCCGACTGCGGGTCGGTCTGGGCGTTCCACCAGACCGGGGCGGTGCGGCGCAACTCGGTGAATTCCTGGACGGGGTTGCGGGATTCCCACAGTGCCGGATCGGTGAAATCGAATCCGCTGGGAATGGACGACGCTGTCACAGTGCTTCTCCGCCCGCGCTCAGCGCTGCCTGCGGCGGTAACGGACGCGGCAGGGTTGCTCCAGCTGAACCACCATCTTCGAATGATCGTTGCGGTAGGTGTCCGAGGGCTGAGCGAGTTCGAACTCCCAGTCCCGCAACAGAATCGAGAAGATCGCCTTGAGCTGCATGAGTGCGAACGGCGCTCCGACGCAGCGATGCTTGCCCGCGCCGAACGGAATCCAGGTCCAGCGGTTGAGGATGTCCTCCTGGCGCGGATCGAGATAGCGCGCGGGATCGAAGGCGTCGGGGTCGGGAAAGTCCTCCGGAATCCGGTTGGAGACCGCGGGGGTGGCTGCGACCATGTCGCCCGGTGCGATCTGATGTCCGCACACCTCGAACTCCGCGCGCGCCACCCGCATGAGCACGATCAGCGGCGGATGCAACCGCAGCGACTCCTTGAGCGCGGCCTCCAGATTCGGAATCTGGCGCAGCGCATGGTGACTGACGTCGGCGCCGTCCGCGAAGAGCTGGTCGAGTTCGGCGACGACGCCGGCCATCGTCTCGGGATGACGCAGCAGTTCGATGATCGTCCAGGCCGCCGTGCCCGAAGTGGTGTGGTGGCCGGCGAACATCATCGAGATGAAGATGCCGGTGATCTCGCTGGCCGAGAACCGCAGTGCCCCGTTCTCGTCCTTCACCGAGATGAGGACATCGAGCATGTCGCGGTCGTCTTTGCCTTCGGGCGGATTCGCCTCCCGCTGATCCATGATCGCCTGCACCAGCTCGACCAGGGCGACGCGCGCCGCGTCGCGCCGGGTGAAGCTCTCGATCGGCGCGTACGGATCGACGTAGGCCAGGGCGTCGGTGCCCTGCTCTAGTTCGTGATAGAGGTGCGCGAAGCGCCCGTCGAGCTGATTGCGGAACTTCACGCCGATCAGACAGGCGGAGGAGGTGTAGATGGTCAGCTCGGCGAAGAACTCGAGCAGGTCGATCTCGCCCTCGTCGTCCCACTGGGCGACCATCCGGTCCACCTCGTGGGCGATGGTGCCCGCGTGCCCACGCATGTGGTCCGCGCGCAGGGCCGAATTGTGCAGCATCTCCTTGCGGCGTTCCGGCGGTGCGTCGAAGACGACGCCCTCGCCGAAGATCGGCTTCATGAACGGGTAGGCCGCGGCCTGATCGAGATCGTCGTCGCCGGCGCGGAAGAAGAATTCATTGGCTTCGGCGCCGGACAACAGGACGACATCACGTCCCGCGAGTTCGAAGGCCCCGACATCGCCGCACTCGGCGCGCACGCGCCGCATCAGGGCGATCGGGTCGGTGCGGAACTCGGCGAGGTGCCCGTGTTCTTCTTCGCCTCCGGATACGCGCTGCGGTTTGACCAGCGTCATTGGAACGTCCTTCCCGGAATACTGTCCAGACACTTGGTGGACATGTGTCTGGACAGTACTACGGAGGCGAGCGCGCGACAAGGCTCGATCGGCGCGTCAGTCGTCGGTGGCGGGCTCGATCATCAACCGGCGCGCACACATCTCGAGCAGATCGGCGACCTGCTCGTAGGACAGCAGGCCCATGCCGCCCTGTAGGAGTGCGCCCGAGTACAGCAGTTCGAGTGCGGCCAGGCGTTCCGGATCTTTCGCGCTGAGCGCTTGTTCGAGCCGGTGGCGGATCTCCATGCCGATGCGTACTCGCAGATGATGCACGTCGGGATCGTCGCCGAGCAGCGCGCTGCTGACCGCCCCGGCCAGCGCGGGCTCGTCGGCCACCAGCATCGAGACCTGTCGGAGGACGGCGACCACGCGCGTGGTCGCATCGGCATCGCCTGCCTCGAGCGGTGGCATGGCGACCAGTCGTCGCCAGAACACCTCCGAGATCAGGTGTTCCTTGGAGGAGAAGTAGGTGTACGCGGTGGCGGTGCCGACGCCCGCGGCCGCGGCGACGAGCCGGATCGTCGTCCCCGAGTAGCCCTCGCGGGACAAAACGTCGACAGCGGCGACAGTCAGGCGGTCCACGGTATCGGCCTGCTTCTCGGTCAGACGTCGGCGCGTTGCTTCGATGCCGGTAGGCGCGATTTCGGACATGTGTCCGGATGCTACTACAGTCGGGTGTACAGGCCAATGGACTGTATGGTCTTGCGTCTTGTCGATAAACCGAACTATATTCCGTACACCTGTCCAGACACGTATCGGAGCCTCGCTATGAACGGCCTCGTCCCTCCCGAAGGCACACCACTGTTGATCGGCGGCAAGTTGATTCCGGGTGGCTCCGGTGTCTTCGAGACAATCAATCCCGCCACCGAGGAGGTGCTCGGCTACGCCGCCGACGCCTCGGGCGCCGATATGGAGGCGGCCATCGCCGCGGCGCGCACCGCTTTCGACGAGACACCGTGGTCGCGCGATCCGGCGTTCCGCGCGCACTGCCTCCGTCAATTGCGTGACGTGCTCGTCGCGAACCTCGAGGAACTACGGGCGATCACGATCGCCGAGGTCGGCGCGCCGGTCATGCTGACCAGCGGCCCGCAGCTGGAGGGGCCGATCGCGGATCTGTCCTTCGCCGCCGACCTGGCCGAGAACTACGTCTGGGAAACCGATCTCGGCACCAGGGACCAGATGGGCATCTCCAGCCGTCGGGTCGTGCGCCGCGAGGCCGTCGGCGTTGTCGGCGCCATCACGCCGTGGAACTTCCCGCACCAGATCAACCTGGCCAAGATCGGGCCCGCCCTGGCCGCGGGTAACACCCTGGTGCTCAAGCCGGCTCCGGATACTCCGTGGTGCGCGGCCGTGCTCGGCCCGCTCATCGCCGAGCACACCGATATCCCGGCGGGCGTGATCAATATCGTCACCTCGTCCGATCACGGCATCGGCGCCCAGTTGGTCCTCGATCCACGCGTCGACATGATCACCTTCACCGGCTCGACCCAGACGGGGCGCTCGGTGATGGTCGGCGCGTCGGCCACACTCAAGCGCACCTTCCTCGAACTGGGCGGCAAATCCGCCGCCGTCGTGCTCGACGACGCCGATATCGCGACCGCCGCCAGCTACACCGCGTTCACGGTCGCCGTGCACGCGGGCCAGGGTTGCGCACTCACCACCCGGCTGCTGGTGCCGCGCGAGTCCTACGACGCCGCGGTCGCCGCGGCCGCGGGTGCGCTGCGCGGCCTGAAGGCCGGTGACCCGAACAAGCCCGGAACCGTCTGCGGGCCACTGATTTCCGAGCGGCAGCGGGCGCGGGTGGAGCGCTACCTCGAGAGCGCGCGCGCCGAAGGCGGGCGCATCGAGGTCGGTGGGGGCAGGCCCGCGGACAAAGAGCGCGGGTACTTCATCGAACCCACGCTCATCAGTGGGCTCGACAACTCCGCGACCGTCGCGCAGGAGGAGATCTTCGGGCCGGTGCTCGTCGTGATCGCCCACGACGGCGACGACGACGCGATCCGGCTCGCCAACGAATCGCCCTACGGTCTGTCGGGCTCGGTCTGGGGTACCGATCCGGACCGGGTCGAGCGCGTGGTCTCGGGGGTGCGGACCGGGACCCTGAGCGTCAACGGCGGGCTCTGGTATCACGCCGACGCGCCGTTCGGCGGTTACAAGCAGTCCGGCATCGGCCGTGAGATGGGCGTCGCCGGTTTCGAGGAATACCTCGAGACCAAGCTGATCGCCACCCCCGCCTGACCTCACCGAATCATCCACACTCAGGAGCTGAAAACCATGGCACGTTTCACCGGTCGTACCGCGATCGTCACCGGCGCGGCGCAGGGCATCGGCGCGGTCTACGCCGCCGCGCTCGCCGCCGAAGGCGCCAATGTCGTCGTCGCCGATCTCAATGTCGAGCGCGGCGAGGAGGTGGCCAAGCAGATCGTCGCCGACGGCGGGTCGGCGGCCTTCCGTCGCGTCGACGTCGCCGATCCCGAATCCGCCGCCGCACTGGCGGAATTCACCGTCGCCGAGTTCGGCGCCATCAACCATCTGGTCAACAACGCGGCCATCTACGGGGAGATGAAGCTCGATCTGCTGCTCACCGTGCCGTGGGACTACTACAAGAAGTTCATGGGCGTGAACTTCGACGGCGCGCTCAATGTGACGCGCGCGGTCTGGCAGCCGATGATCGCGGCGGGCGGCGGCTCGATCGTCAACCAGTCCTCCACCGCCGCCTGGCTGTACTCGGGCTTCTACGGGCTGGCCAAGGTCGGCATCAACGGCCTCACCCAGCAGCTCGCCACCGAGCTCGGTGGTTCGCAGATCAGGGTGAACGCCATCGCGCCCGGCCCGATCGACACCGAAGCCACCCTGACTGTCACGCCGGGAAACATGGTCAAGGACATGGTGAAGCGCATCCCGATCAAGCGAATGGGCACCCCGCAGGACCTGGTGGGCGCCTGCCTGTACCTGCTCTCCGACGACGCGGGCTGGGTCACCGGCCAGATCCTCAATGTCGACGGCGGACAGATCATCCGATGACCACCGAATCCACCAGTGCCCCGGTCGGTTTCATCGGCCTGGGCAATATGGGCGCGCCGATCGCGCGACGGCTGCTGGAATGGCCGGGCGGGCTGACGGTCTGCGATGTCCGCGCCGAGGTCACCGAAGCGTTCGTCGCGGCGGGCGCGCGGTCGGTCGCCGATCCGGCGCAGGTCGCGACGCACGCGCGCATCATCTGCGTGACCGTCATCGACGACGCGCAGGTGACCGAGGTCCTCACCGGCCCGGCGGGCATCCTCAGTACGGCGGCGCCGGGCACGGTCGTCGCGGTGCACTCCACCATCAGTGACCGGACCGCGCAGGAGTTGGCCGCCCGCTGCGCCGAGCACGAGGTCGAGTTCGTCGACGCGCCCGTCAGCGGCGGCGCCCCCGGCGCCACCCAGGGCAGGCTGGCGGTGATGGTCGGCGGCAGCGACACCGCAGTGGACCAGATCCGGGCGCCGTTCGGTTGTTTCGCCGACCTGATCGTGCACGCCGGTCCGGTCGGAGCGGGCACGCGCATGAAGTTGGCGCGCAACCTGCTCCACTTCATCTCGTTCGCCGCCACCACCGAGGCGCAGCGGCTCGCCGAGGCCGCCGGAATCAGTCTCACCGCGCTCGGCAAGGTGGTCCGGCACTCCGACGCGGTGACCGGTGGGCCGGGCGCGATCATGCTGCGCGACACCACCGCGCCGATCGAGCCGGACGACTTCTGGTTCCCCATCCTCGGTCACGTGCGCGATCTCGGCGAGAAGGACCTGTCGCTGGCGCTCGAACTCGGTGACCGGCTCGACGTCGACCTGCCACTGGCACAACTCGCCATCACGCGCCTAGCCGAGGGGCTCGGCGTCGCCCACCCCGCGCTCGACAAGGAGACATCATGACCACCGACGGAGAGACTAACGCCGACGTCCGCCGGCGTGGCCTGGCCAAGATGAGCGAGGTCTACGGCTGGGAATTCGCCGACGGCCCCGGCGACCATTTCGCCGTCACCGCCGACCATCTGTTCGCCGACATCTGGTCGCGGCCCGCGCTGACCGTGCGCGAACGGCGGCTGCTGCTGCTCGGTGCGCTCACCGCGCAGGGCAATTTCGACATCGCCGAGATCCAGATCGGCGCGGCCTTGCGCAACGGTGAGTTGTCCGAGGAGCAGCTGCGCGAGATCGCGCTGTTCCTGTGCCACTACGTCGGCTGGCCGTCGGGGACGACGCTCGACGGCACCGTCGGCAAGGTGATCGCGCAGGAGCGGCGCAAGAAATGACCCACACCGAACCCGGCCGTCCGCGACCGCTGTAGCGTGCGATCGATGGGTATGCCGAAGAATCAGCCGAAAGGGCTGAACGCGCCGATGACGACGCGGATCATCCGATACGGATCGCGCGCGCAGGCGTGGGTCTATCGCCGCACCAACGGGCGCGTCGGCGCGACCTGGCGGATCGGCGCCGGGTTCCGCAAGCCGGTACCGACCCTGCTGCTCGAACATCGAGGTCGCAAGTCCGGCAAGATCTTCACCGCGCCGCTGCTCTACCTCGTCGACGGCCAGGATCTGGTGATCGTCGGTTCCCAAGGCGGCCTGGCGAAGCACCCGCAGTGGTATCTGAATCTGCTCGCGGATCCGAACGCGCACGTTCGGATCCGCGCCGAGCACTACCCGGTGCTGGCCCGCGTCGCCGATGCCGAACAGCGGCAACGGCTGTGGCCGCGGTTGACCGAGCTCTACGCCGATTTCGATGCCTACCAGTCGTGGACGGAGCGGGAGATCCCCGTGGTGATCCTCTCCCGCACCGGCGCCTGAGCGGTCAGTCGGTCGCGAGCCGGTCGTCGTAGACGCGGCGGGCATCGCGGTCGACATCGATGAAGGTGCGGTGCACGCCCAACCGGCGTGCCATGAATTCGCCGATCGGGCGCGGAGTCAGCTTGTTGAAGGCGGCGAGCACGCCCGCGAGGCGGGTGACCGAGACGCGTCGTCGTGGCCGGGCGATCAGTGCCGCGACCGCGGCGGCGACGTCGGCGGGGTCGGCGAGCAAGGCGCGCGGCGCGCGGGTTCCGGTGATCATCTCGGTCTTGGTGAACGTCGGCAGGACCGCCGAGAACCGCACGCCGGTGCCGCGGTGCTCGAGGCGCATGGTTTCGGTGAAGCTGAGTACGGCCTGCTTGCTCGCACAGTAGGTGGCCATTCCCGGCGTCGGGTTCTCACCGGCCATCGAAGCCATGTTCACGATGTGCCCGCGGCCGCGAGCCAGCATCGACGGCAGCACGAGTTTGGTGCCGAGGGCGACGCCGTAGACATTGATGTCGAGAATCCGGCGGGTGATCTCGTCGGACTCCTCGATGAACCGGCCGACCGGCATGATGCCCGCGTTGTTGATCAGCACATCGATGGGGCCACAGGTCTTTTCGACCTCGGCGAGGAAGGTCGCGAACGAGGCCGGGTCGGTGACGTCGAGGTGTTGTGCAACCGTCGCGGCGATCTCTGTTCCGGTGTGGGCGACCGTGGTCGCGTCGATGTCGCCGATGGCGACGACCGATCCGGCGTCGACGAGCGCGCTCGCGACCGCCCGTCCGATGCCGCGGGCACCGCCGGTGACCACGACTACCTTACCGACGACGGACCTGGTGTTTCGTTCATAAGACATGTGTCCAGATACTATTCTGGACTGTATTCCGAATCAATCCCGGACAACCCGCCCACGCGGTGCGGTTCACCGAGGCATCGGAACTGCCGAGTAACATCCGGACGCATGTCTGAAAGCGATTCCATCAGCCTCGAAGCAACCAGGCGTCGATTGACCGGTAAGCAGGCCGACACCGTCGATCGATTGACCAGGGCCGCGCTGGTGGTGCTGACCCGCGATGGATTCTCCGGCATGACGATTCGCCTGGTCGCCGCGGAGGCCGGCGTCGCCACCGCGACCGCGTACACCTACTTCTCCTCCAAGGAGCACCTGGTCGCCGAGATCTTCTGGCGTCGCTTACTGGCCTCCGGCTCGCCCGCGAACGAGGATCCCGACCCGACCGTGCGGGTGCTGGCCGAACTACGCAACATCGCGCTACTGGTGGCCGAGGAGCAGGAGTTGTCCGGCGCGGTCACCGGCGCGCTCTTGGGCTCGGACCCGGACGTCGAACACCTGCGCACCCGCATCGGCATGGAGATCCGCAGCAGGCTCGCACGCGCACTCGGTCCCGACGCCGACAACGAGGTCATCGAATGGCTCGAGATGATCTACGCCGGCGCGCTGGTGCGGGCGGGCATGGGCTATGAGTCGTACTCCGAGATCGCCGACCGCATCGAACGGGCGGCGTTGCGGATTCTGCGCCCCGCCTGACCGTTCACGGTTCGAAGCTCGCCAGCATCTGCTCGAGAGCGGCCTGATCGGGACCGACGAACGGCTCTGCCTGCGGCGCCTCGGCAAGCATGTCCCAGTACTGCGATGTGCGTCCCGATGCGGGCGGAAGGTGAGTGCTAAGTATCCGTCGTGGGTCGAACGCGCGCACAGCCGACACCGTGGCAAGGTACTTTCTCTCGTCCACGGCGTGCACCCACGGACTGTCCACCGCCGCCCAGAGATGCTGCGCGGCGCGGATCTCGACCGACGGCGCGTACCCCACGTCGTCGGCGGTCGCGAGTTCGGCGCTCGGCATCGGAGCGCCGAAACAGTCCGAGGTGAAACATGATTCGCTGAGTTCGTCGTAGAACCCGACGGTGCTCGGGTTGTCGAACAGCGGTGGCCGGAACGCGGTGAGGCGGCGGTCGCCGACGTCGAGGGACTGCCCCGGATTCAGCAGATACACCCGATCCATCGGGACCGGTCGCGCGCACGACATGATGCCGACGCCGAGGAATGTCGTGATCAGCCGGGCGTTCGGGGCGGCGTCGAGCAGGTCGAACAGCGATCCGGTGTGGTCGCGATCAGGATGGGTGAGCCATATCCATTCCACGTCGGCGGGATTGATGACAGAACTCAGCGCCGCCATGAATCCGCGGTCGGGAAGGCTGAGTCCGGTGTCGACGACGACCGGTTCCGCCGCGTGCAGAACGTAGGCATTCACCGGAAGATGGCCGATACCCGGAACCTCCAGTTCATCGGCGAGAACAGTGATATCGGGCTGGATTCGATTGACACGCATGATGTTTCCTCATTCCTCGAAATCGATTCGAATGATCGAGCGCGCGATGACACCGAGATCGTCGGCGGTCGGGTCGTAACCACGGGTGACCTTCAGTCCGAGCTCGAACGGTCGGGCACCGTCGTCCATCGCCGCGCGCATCGCGGCACCGACTCGCGACGGTGTGGCATCGACCAGCACGGCGCGACCGTGACGGATATGCCCGCGATGGGTGACGGTGACGGGCGCGCCGCCGGCCAGATTGTGGCGCCACGGCCGCTCGGTGAAGATCAGCGTCTCGTCACCGACTCGATGCAGACAGACCGGGATCCGCAGACTGCGACCGGTGCGACGGCCGGTGAATTCGACCATTCCCTGCCGCCGGATGCGATTGCCGAGCCATCGGGTCGCCAACACGCGCCGAACCACAGGATTGATCAGTCGCATCAATTCCGGCGGCGGCGGACTGAGTCGCACATTCGTGGTTTCGGAATTCGTCATATATCGAGGTTAGGAGCATTCCGGTCCGAGCGGCATTCCACAAACGTGGTATTTCCCCTGGTCCGGCGACGGCCTACCGTTGATCGGGTGAGCACGGATTCGATGCGAAGCGCCGCCGACCAGATCGGGCGACTGTGTCGCGAGCCGCGTGATCTGGTGTCGCTGTGGCAGCAGGCGACAGAGGTGTTGGCCACCGCCGTCCCGCACTACTGGACGCCGTGCTGGTACACCCTCGATCCCGCGTCGTTGCTGATGACAAGTCACTTCCATCTCGGCCTCGCCGAGTTTCCGCCGCAGTGGCTGGCCGCGGAGTACGGCGAGGAACGCAACGGCATCGTCGACGTCGTCAGGTCGGCGACCGGATTGTCGACCCTGCACGACACCCTCGGCGGTGACCCATCCAAAAGTGAACGCTGGCAACGCAATATGACGATGGGCGGGGACCAGGAAATGATCGCGCGCCTGCGCACCCGCTCCGGTGAAGTATGGGGAGCGCTCGCGCTCTATCGCGAACCCGGCGCCGCGATGTTCGACCCCGCCGAGAAGGAATTCGTGGCGACCGTGGCGCCGACACTGGCCGACGGTGTCCGCCGGTCCCTGCTGATCGGGCAGGCGGACGAACCCGAATACGCGGATTCGCCCGGCCTGCTGGTCCTGGATTCGGCATTCGAGATCGAATCGGCCAGTGCGGGCGTGCAGCGTTGGATAGCCGATCTGCCCGACGGTGACTGGGATCGTCAGAAGCTGCCGAGCGCGGTAATCACCCTCGCCGCACGTGCGTTCGGCAACGCGGCCGAGGATCGCCCCGACGAGGTGCTCGTCTCGCGAGCGCTGTCCAGATCGGGCACCTGGGTGGTGTTGCACGGCGCCCGCCTGACCTCGACCGGGCAGACCAGGGTCGCGGTGATCATCGAACCCGCCCATCCCGGCCGCATCTACCCGCTGCTGATGTCGGCCTACGGGCTCACCGAGCGCGAGCGCGACGTCACCCGGTTGGTGCTGCAGGGCGCGTCGACCTCACAGATCGCCCGCGACATGACCGTCTCGGCACACACCGTGCAGCAGCACCTGAAGGCCATCTTCGACAAGACCGGCGTCCGCAGCCGCCGTGACCTCGTCGCCAAGGTGTTCTTCACCCACTACGAACCCCGCTTCCGGGACAACGAGCACCGCGTCACCGCCACCAAACCGGTCCGGGGCGGACCATGGCCGACCTACTGATCTAGGCGTCGACGGCGGTGGCGAGCAGTACGCGCAACTCGTCGACGACCTCGTCGAGCGGGGCGGTGGAGCGGTCGACACGGCACAGGATCACCGCCCCTTCGACGCCGGCGATCGCCATGGTGGCCAAGCGCGCCGCACGTGCCGGTTCGACACCCTCCGCGGTGATCGCGATGGTCAGGGTGTCGTGCCAACGGTGCAGGATGTTGGCGACCTCGGGTTGCAAGTGGCGGTCTTCGGGGGATCCGCCGACCGCCACCGACACCACCGGGCACCCCGCCTCGAAATCGGACGCCAGCAGTGTCGCCGTCCAGAATTCGGCGATCCCGGCCAGCACTCCGAGGGCGCCGCGATCGGCTGCCTCGGTGATGAGGGCGCTGATCGCATCGCCTGCGAGGGTGAGTGACGCGGTCATGATCTCGGCACGTCCGCCAGGAAAGTGGTGGTATACCGAGCCGCGCGGAGCGCCACTGCGCGCGAGCACCGCGTCTACGGTCACCCCAGCCGCACCGCGCTCGCCCAGAAGTTCGATCGCACCGCACAGCATCTTCTGGCGCGTCTCGGTACGGGCTCCCACCGTCAGGCCTCCTTCACCGGCGCTGTGCGCACCTCGATACGGGCGGGACATCTACTCTGCAGTTTTGCATAGAGCAGGGCACTGTCGAGTCGGCGGTCGTCATGCCGAACAGACTGCCTGTCGAGTTTCTGTGATGAGGTCCGCAAGTTTGCTAGGACTATTGCCGGAAACACAGTCCGCGCCTCATGATGGTTCTCTGATCAACATGACGCCGAGGAACCGCTGTGACGCACTTCGCCACCCGCCTCAATGAGCTCTTCGACAACCCATCGGAGCCGGACGTGCGTTTATGCACGAACCGCCACGTGGCGCGCATGCTGCAGGCGGCCGGTCACCGCATCTCCGCACCGTATCTGTCACAGCTGCGGTCGGGGCATCGCGACAACCCGTCCCCGAAAACCGTGGCGGCGTTGGCCGAGTATTTCCAGGTCACCCCTGATTACTTCTTCCTCGCGGCGAACCGTCCGGAGTCCGACGATCACACGCTCATCCGCGAGCTGGAACTCGACGAGCCGCGCGCACTGTTGCTGCGTGTCGTCGGATTGTCGCGCGAGGCCATGGACATCCTCGTCACGATGGCCGAGCGCCTTCGCGTGAGTGACGGATTGCTCGCCGTCAGCCTCGACAGCTGAGACGCGCTATCGATCCGCGCACTCGATCACGGCTACCGCTCGCCCGAAGATCCGCTTGCCGTCCTGTTGTGCGGTGAGGGCGATCGTCGCGGTCTTGCGGTCGGGATCGAAAGCCTTGACTTTGCCCGTGTACTCGACCGTTGCCCCGCTGTCGGGCACGGAGACCGGGCTGGTCAGGCGCACCGCGTATCCGGTGACCACGCCGGGATCGCCTGTCCATGAGGTCACATACCCGGCACCTATGCCGACCATCAGCATGCCCTGTGCGACAGGCGATTCCAGCTCCACCGATGCCGCCGCTGCCTTGCTCCAGTGAATGGGGTTCGGGTCGCCCGCCACGCCCGCGTAGTTGACCAGATCGCCGAGCCTCACGGTCACGACTCTCGACGGAAGCTCGTCGCCGACTGCTACCGCGCTGAACGGCACCATATTCCGGTCCGGGTTCACGGTTGTCGCCCGAAGGTGTGGCGCAGGATGCTCGAATGCGTGGTGCTGTCGTGGAATCGACGTGCCGTGGCGGAAGTTCTGCATCAGCAATCCGTCGCCTATTCGCGTCGCGGCGATATTCGCCTCCGACCGGCCGACGAATGACGTGCGTGTGGGGAGATGATCCGATCGCCGTACTGGTCGACGACCGAACACTTGATAGCGAAGAGGGTGCCTCCGAACGCCTTTCGGAGCCCATCGAGCTCGACCTCGAAGCGCAACGAGTCGCCCACGAGGATCGGCCTGCCGACGGTGAGGGAGTAGTCGGTCTGCGTGATCCGGCTGAAATCACAGCCCTGGACGACGCGATCGAACATCTCGAGCTGGGCGAGAAGCGCTGGTACCGAGACGAAGGTCAGTGGCGCGACGAGACCTCCGTAACCGCGGTCGACGGCCGTTCGCTCGCAGTGGTGAACGGGATGGTCGTCCTGAACCGCGCGGGCGAACTCGCGGACCTTCTCGCGCCCGACCACATAGCAGTCGCCGGTTCGATAGGACTGCCCCAGCGTCGAGGATGCGACCGAATCGGGCAACCCGGAGTCGTCTGGGGTTGTACGCACTTCCCTAAGGTAGCTATCGGTTAGCCAGGCCCACGATATTTGCGGCTCTCAGAGTGTCGTCAGTGGATGGTCGATCTGCTCACGGAGAATGTCGCCGTGACCTGCGTGGCGGGCGAATTCCTCGATCATGGCGAGCAGGGTCCATCGCATACTGACCGTCCCTTCGCGGGGATTGTCTTTCGTCTCGTCGAGGTCGAAGCGGGCGGCGATCGCCCGTGATCGCGCGCTGGCCCGTTCGAACTCGACGATCACGTCGGCCAGTGATTCGTCGTCGGCAACGACGAAGGTGCCCTCGTCCCGGCTGGAGTACCCGTCACATTCGGCCGCGTCGAGTCCCGCCCAGAACCGCTGGAACCAGATCCGCTCCGCCGCGGCGGCATGTTTGATCAAGGAGATCGGCGTCGTCAGTGATGTGACGAGCCGTCGGCGGGCGTCGTCGTCGGACAGGCCGTGTGCGGTCGCGATGAGCGCTGCACGGTTGCGATCGAGCGTGCTCTCGATGATCGCTCGCTCGGAGCCGGTGGTAATCGGGTTGGTAGACATAGACTTTCACTCCATTCTCTTGCTGATCGAAGACTCGGCGAAGTCGGGTAATCGGCAGGGCTCCGGTTCGGCCACTGGTTACGAGGGCGGGTGCAGCGCGCTCAATGAGCGGTGTCGAAGAACTGGGGGAGAGGTACATCTGAAGCGCACGTCGCGGATGTGCGCTCAAGAAGGCGATGCGGGTCGATCTTCACCGCAGCCGGGGCAGTTCGGTCACCAAAGGACTCGATGCTGCCTGATACGAGTATGTCACATTGTCGACCCGGCTCCGAGCTTCCCGGAACCACATGGGACCCCGATGATCTCGGCACCCACCGTCACGCTCCACCGCACCTCTGCTGACCGCTCGTCCAGGTTGGAAAAAGGCGCATCTACCAGCCGATTAGTACCTTCGCCAAGGCGTGAGGTAATCTTTTCGAGCACCCGGAGACGGGCGCAAGAACGGGCTGTGGCGCAGCTTGGTAGCGCACTTGACTGGGGGTCAAGTGGTCGCAGGTTCAAATCCTGTCAGCCCGACAGTGAAAACCCTCTCTGACCTTGGTCGGAGAGGGTTTTGCTGTTAGCCCACCACACGGAGAGCGGGACCAGAACGGGACCGAAGGTGGTTCGAGAGCTTGTCGCCGGCATCGGTGACCTCCCGCCGGTCCGGGTGTAGATATCGCTCAGTTGTTCGGCTGTCGGCGTGCCCCGCGATCTTCTGGAGCAGGTGCAGACTCACCCCGGCATCGGCCATCCACGTGAGGCCGGTGTGCCGGAGGTCGTGGCGTCGCAGGTGTTCGTAGCCGAGTTTGGTAACCACTTCGTCCCAGTGCGTGGCATCGCGCAGAACGCCGGTAGCTATCCGTCCACCGCGCGGGCCGACGAACAAACGAGCATCGGCGTTGTCTTCACCGACGAGGGCAATGCGGTCGAGGACCAATTGTCGAACTTCCTCGATCAGCGGGACGTAGCGGCGGCGGTTGCCCTTGGTTCCCTTGTCGTCGAGTCCGCCGGGACCGGGCGTGGTCTGCCGACGAACGGTCCACGTCCACGTCGCGGTATCGATATCACCGACCCGGCACCCCGACACCTCACCGATCCGTGACGCCGTGCACGCGGCGAAGGTGACGACATCACCCCAGCCCTGGTACTCGTCGGCGGATCGAGCCACCAACGCATTGGCCAGCGTCACCAGGGTCGACCAGTCCGGAAGCGCCAACGACCGCGGGTCATCGAGCTCGTCCTCGATCTGGGCGTAGAGCTTCTGCCATCCACGTACCTGGGCGGGGTTGTCCGTCCTCAGTCCGTCACGCTTGGCCTGTTCCATGACCCGAACCAGCACAGCCAGAGTGTTTTTGACACTCGACTTGCCCGACCCATCATTGATCCAGCCGACCACCGCACGGTCGATCGCGCCATTGGTGATCATCCCGATCGGGATATGCCCCAACGACGGCACAACGCGCATCCGCCATCCGCAGCCATAGGGGTCGGTGGTCTTCTTCTCGAGGCCGCGCAGCGCCAAGTCCATATTGGCGTTTCCGTAGTCGGCCAGAGACATCGTCGCAGTCTTCGGATCGATGCCCTGCATAGCCAGACGCTGCATCCGGTCGATCCACGCCTGGGCTTCTTCGCGAGTTTCGAACGGCTCGGTGACGGTCGGCCGTTTCTTCGTCGCCGGTTCAGTCCACCGCACGCGGGCGCGAAACGGTCGTTTGCCGTAGTCGCTTCGTTCTTCGATGTCCACTGAAAGCTTTACGCCCACAGGGATATTCACGCGTTGCGCCATTACGCTGCTGCCTGAGTCGGGTCCGTGCGCAGGCTCAGGAGCCACATTTCCACGTCGGCGGCGCTGTACTTCACCACGCGGGGTGATACCCGGATGTAGGCCGGTCCGCAGGGTGGATTGGCGGTACGCCAGCGCCGCAGGCTCGAACTATCGATCCCGAGGACGGTAGCGAGTTGGGCGGTTGTGTACCACCGGCCGTCTACTAGATGAGTCATCATCGTCTTCCTTCCTACGCTGCCGATTGCTGAACGAAAGTCGGTTGGTCTGGCGGGTTGTCGCCCATGGCCAGGCGGGCAGCGGTGTATTCGACCCGCCATTTCGAGCGCGCATTCACCAGCGCCATCACGAGGTGTTCACGCGGAGGTGCGTCCGGATCGCCAGGTGGGACCGGATACACACGAACGTGCGAGCTATCTGGCTTGACGATGCCCACCGCCGCGAGCTGTTGCCGAACAAATTCCGCGCGTTCGGCCTTGTGATCGGGCAGGGTTTTGCCGGTCCACTTCTTCGAGTTCAGGACTCGTCGACCAGGCAGGCCGAGGGTGTCGCGGCGGTGGGCTTTGCCCTTGCAGTAGCCGGGCTGGGTCTTCTCGCTGGCGCCCTTGGGAACGATGCCGTAGCGCAACCACACCCCGCACTTGTCCGAGCACGGCGTAACGCACATCTCCGCGTGCAAACGGTCGTAGTGTTCGGCGACACGACGAGAGTCCGGTTCGAGCAGGTCAGCGACACTCTTGGTGAGGTACTTGGTCAGGTACCGCACCCGGCGTTCCATCTTGTCGGTGCCACCGAGGATCTGAATCGGCTTGGCCTGCACACCGAACCGGATCACGTGGGCCGGTTCGAGGTCGTCTACCTCGTCCATCACCGCCCGGGCGTCATCCCAGGAGGGCAACGGTTGACCGGTTTGCGGGTCAACGAAAGTGCCGGCGACGTAGTCCCATTCAGGCATCTGCCCGTCGTGGTAGACCGGCTTGTCGAAGTGGGGCCACCAGATCTGGCGGTAAGTCGCCGCAGTGACGGCCTTGAGCATCTTGTTCGACACCGACCCGCGAATAGCGAGGTGCAGGTGCGGGGCACCACGTTTCTGCGGTTCGACACTGGCGAAGTACTGCACATCCCAGCCGACAGCCCGTCGAAGGTTCTGCACCCAGCGATCGACCAACGCGGCGAAATGGATCGCGTCGCGGGCAGCACGGGTGTAGTCGTACGTCTCCGGATCGACGGGTGAGCCGTCGGAAACCATCTTGTTCTGCTTGGCGTCCCAGACCCTGTTGATCGCGCCGTAGCCATCGAGGGTCAGCGTCAGGAAGGTGGAGGGCTGGTAGCCGTTGTAAACCTGACCCAGGGTGCGCTTTTCGACCTTGCGACGAGGCAAGTTCGGAACGTCCTGGCGGCGGCGGGTGGACCTGGCTTTGCGGCGTGGCTTTTCATCCAGCGACGGGAACCGACCTTTGACACCGAGTTCACGCAGTTTCACGTCGATTTCGGCGACCTGTTCACGGATCGAGTCGGCGAGTTCGGTGTTCTCGTGTTCGCGTGCCTGGCGGAACTGGTCGAACAGTTTCGCGCGGGCAGTGAGCAAGTCTGTTTGCTCCTGAGTCGGCTCGACAGTCTCATCGACCGGTTCCTTACTCAGGCACCAACCCTCACGGAGCTGGTTCATCCGCAGGGTGCGGTACGCCTTGGCGCAGGCCGGGCAGATCGCTTCGAAGCGGCATTTGCACGGCGCACCGATGTAGGAGATCTTGCCGGTGGAATCGTCGACGGCACGCATCGGAATGACCCGAGCGCACACGCCTTCCTTCTCTGCTGCCGAGGCAGCGATGTCCTTGAGGGAAGGCATCGCGCGGCGCTGGGCGGCGGTGGTACGACCGAGGGAAGCCGCAGGGCCGGAGTCGGTGGCGTTGGTGGTGGTGGTGTCCATGGTGCGGCCTCCCTCAGCTAGGTGATCAATGGTGATGCTCATGCGGCTTTGCGAAGCGGCAGCGTCTTGAAACCGGCCATCGATTCGAAGTCGACGACGATCGGTTCAGCGAGCGAATCCGAACGGCGGAAGGTGACCTCGACGAGGCTGGCGCCGACGATCGCGACTCGGGCGTGCCGGGTGCCGAACGCGTGGGCCAAGTGCTCCGCGCGGTTCTCCCAGTCGCTGGGGGCGTGCCCGGGCAGCATCTTCACCCGGACCGTGTCCAACGATTCCCCGATCCGCACTCCCATCAGCCGCGGGACGCTCACCCGGTCGCCGTCCTTCTTGATCAGCAGGCAGGCATCCATGACCGCGGCCCAGCGGCGGCGGTAGCGGAACCAGGTCAGCCAACGGGACCGGATGCGACCGGTGAGCCAGCGCTCGAAGGTCTGCGGGCTCAAAACTCGCCACAGCACCATCCCCGCGACAGCCACACCGGCCAAGCCGACCCCGAACGGCCAGCCGTAGAACCATCCAGCCGCGATAGAAAGGCCGGCGGGGACCGAGAGCATCGGGAACAGCACCGCCAACCACACCAGTTGGACGGCGGCGACGACGATGGCGACCAGGAGGTTGCCAAGCATGTCCATGATCGCGTCGGCGAAGTCGGTGTCGTTCGTCGTCGTGGTGGTGGTCTTGTTCATCGGTGGGCCTCCGGATCGAGATCGGACACGGGAAACAGCGGGAGTTGTCCCGGCGTGGGATCGGTCGGCAAGGTGACGATCCTCTTGCGACGTTTGCGGGTCTTGGCGGCAGCGGCTTGCACTACCGGGTTCGGCTGTCTGCGAGTGCTTTTGGGTGTGTCGCCGGTGTTCATGCCGCCTCCAGACCGGTGGTGTTGTCGAGGTGGTCGAGCAGGTGCAGGCCCAGGTGATGGGTGTACGCGGGTGGGATGGCTTGGGCCAGTTCGGAACCGGTCATCCAGTCGATGCCCATGCACGCCGGACCCAGCCAGGAGCCCACGTCGCCGGTGATGGAGATGTTCATGCCGGCGTCGAAGTCGCGGCGACGCTTTTTGGTCGAGGTCCGGGCGGTGTGGGCCGGATGCCATGGCACTGCGGGCAACCACGGGATCCGGGTATCGATGGCGAATTTGCGGTGCCGGTAGGTCCGTAGCCCGAACATCGACCCACACAGCACCGCGTCAGCGCGCATATCCGCACCCATGACGTTCTCCACCACCCACGGCACCGGCTGCGCGGCAAGCAGATCCAGGGTCGCCCCGAGCAGCCATCCCGAACCGTTGACCCCGGCACGCGAGGACAGTGGGGTGTGATCGTGGCAGGGCGGAGACGCGGCGATGGCGTCGAACTCGTGGCCGTGAGCGGTCAGGAATTCCAGAGCGTCACCCTGAACGAAGGTGAACGGGTAGCGCGGTTGCGGCTCGATGTCCACGCCGGTCACGTCGAAGCCCGCACGGTGGTAGCCCATGGACGCGCCACCGGCCTTGCAGTACAGGTCGAGCAGGCGGGGACGAGATGAGCTGTTCATGCCGCGTCATCCCAACCATCGGAGCTGTAGTCGTCCCATGCCGGCGGGGTGCCGGTTTCGGCGAGCATGGTCACGGCCACGGCGATCGGGTCCAGGCCACGAGCTTCGGAGCGGCACCGGCTCCGGGCGGCGAAGTCGATCACGTCAGCGAGGCCGTTGTCGGTGCGGGCGGTGGTGTTCTTGCGTGCCATGGTCAGTTCTCCTGGGTGAGTTCGGATTTGGTGATGCCGCAGGTGTTGCAGGCGGCTTCGGCTGTGGAGGCGGGCCAGATCGCCTGTTGCCAGGTCGGCGGCCAGCGGTGCCCGTTCGCTTCGCATTCAGCGGTGGCCGCGCAGGCGTCGCAGGTGATCCGGTCGCCGTCGTAAGCCCAGCCGCCGAGCTTCACGCCGAGGAACGACACGGCCTGGTTGGTGGAGTCGAAGCAGATCGACTCGCCATCGGCATCGGTGAGGACATCCCCGCAGGTATCGCAGTAGATGACGACATGGGATTCGGTGATCAGGCCGCGTTTCATGCCGCCCACCCCTGCTCATCGTCTTCGCCGGGTATGTGGTCCGGGTCGAAGGTGGTCGGGTCGAAATCGTCATCCACGGTCGTCGGAGGGGTCATCGGGATCGGGGCGTAGGCGTCCACGATGGCGTCGGCCTGGTCGTCGGAGATCCAGAAGGCGCGGACCCGAACGAACTCGGTGGTGCCGTCTTCGCCGACGTAGCCGACACCGGGTGTGGTGTCGGGGATCTCGTGGCACAACGCCCCGCGGTCTTTCGCGCCTTGGCCGTGGACCATCGCGGTCTGGGTCGGCTCGTCCAGACGCAGACCCACTCGGACCGGAAACAGTTGCCTGTTCGGCATGGTCTCTTTCGACGGGTCCTGCAATGCCGCGATCACCGATACCCCGACCGCGCGGCCTTTCGACAGCAACAGGCCGGTGAGCTGGCGGAACTGTTCCTGCTGCTCACGAGTCGCGTAGGACGAGAGCGCGGCGGCCTCGTCAATGATGATCAGGATCAGCGGCTCATCGACAGTCGGAACATGTTTGCGGACACCAGCGGCGCGCAGTCGGGCAGCGCGTTCGTCCATCACCGACACGGCTTCGGTGAGCATCGCCAAGATGCCGTCCGCGGTCGTTTCGAACCTGATCCACAGCCGTTCCCCGCGGCCGAATTCCATGCCGCCCTTCGGGTCTGCCATCCACACATCCACGAACCCGGCCTTGATCGCGGGGCCGATGCCGTTGATCAGCGACCACAGCACCGAACCTTTGCCCGAGCCCATCGCCCCGGCGAGCAGGATATGGGCGTAGAGCACACGCAACAGCCAGGTCCGGCCGTCCTCGCGAATCCCTACCGGAACGGCTTCCAGATCGACCCCGATCGAGGCGACACCGGGCGCGGTGACCGAGGCGGCGAGGGTGTCGAAGGTCCGCAGTTCCACCCGCAGGAAGCCCGGCGAGGTTTGGGAGACAAGAACTTTCGGAACGCCGAGGTACTGCGCGAGTGCGTCGGTGGTTTCGTCGTTGGTCCAGTCCGAGAGTTTTTGCCCGCCGACCATTTGCACGTCGATCGCGGCTCCGGACTCGATCAGTTCGGCCGACAACACGTTCGGCCAGTTCCCCTCGGACCCGAGGCCCAGCACCGGCCACATCAGCGACAGGTGGCGGGCATCGGTGAGGATCAGCGCGGCGGTGCGCAATTCGGCCGGCACTCCGTCGAGGGGGTCGACCTGCTGGCCGGGGTGGATGACGCCGTCGAGGTGACGCCACCACAGCAACACACCTGCCGCGATGACCGTCGACAGCGCGACAATGGTCGTGACCATCACGCCACCACCCGCAAGGACGAGGTGCGAGCATCCAGCGCCTCAGCGAGCTTGTCCACCAGGTCAGCGGCATCAGCGAACGTGAGCAGCAGGCAGGAAGCACCCAGCTTCACCTCCACCGTGTCGAACCGGTGGACAAACTTTGCGTCGATCGCGTCGACCTCACGCAGGGCGGCCTTTTCGCCCAACGGGATCAGAACCGAATGCGGCAACGGATATTGCATGTCAATTACCTCCTGAAGGAACCGCGACCGGAACGGGACGCGGGGGCTGGAAAGGTTGAACCACCCGCACCGGCGGCGGTGTGGTCGGCCGGACCGGCGCCGGGGAAATCGGTGAACTCGTCGGCATCGGAGCCGGAACCGATTCGGGGGCAAAGGTTTCGACCGTTTCGGCTTCGACAGTTGGGCTAGCGGGTTCGGGCTTTGGGGTGTTGCGGGAGCGCAGCAGCACCGCCAGCCCGTGAGTGTCGAGCAGCAACGCGGCGGGAGCGATCACCGCGAGGATGGCGGCCAGAGCGCCGTGACCCGATACGAGCGCGTGAGCGATGTTGCCGCCGATCGAGACCGTGGCCCCGGCAATGAGCACGCGGGTGAAGAAGGTTCGTTCGGGGCTGTCGGCCAGGGCCAGGACCGCGATAGTGGCTTGAATGATGGTGCCGTCGACGATCACCGGGAACAGCCAGGCGAGTTCGTTGGGAGTGTGGGCCCTGATCGCGAGGTCACGCAGAGCCGCGAACGAGAGAACGAACGCGGCCCCACCGATGACAAGGACGATGAGGACGGCGGACCAGCGAGCCCACCGAACACTCTTGGGCTGCTGATCCGCCGTACTCACGGTCACGCCGCCTTGGACTCAGCCGCGGACTTCTCAGCGGCGGCCTGTTCGATCCGAACGTGCTCGGCGGCATCGTGAGCCATGACCAGCGCGGGGAGCTGTTCGGCCAAGAGCCGTACCTCATCGATGCTCAGCGCCAGGCAGTTGCGGCCACGTTCGGACTGAAGCTTGATCCGCACGTACGCACCGATCTTGTAGTCGCCGTGACGCTTAGGCGCGTCGTATTCGACCGTGAATCCGTCGGGTGATTGGACGAAGAACGTCATGGTTGCCATGTCGATCACGCGGCCTTGTCGGCGACGGAGCGGTTGCGGGCACCGGAGTTATCGCCCTCGATGCCACCGGCATAGAACTGGTAGCCCAGGTACTTGAACTCGCCCTGGCCCATCACCTTCGGCTCGGCCATCAGGCCCTCCAGCACGATCTGCCGCATCCCCGGCAGAACCTCCGGCGTCGAGGGAACCGGCGCGTGCTCGGCCAGGAAGATCAGGTCGAAGCTGGCACGCTTGGACTTGGTCTCATCCGGATCGGTGACCGTGGCCCGCCACATCAGCAGCTGAGTGCCCTCGTTGGTCTTGGGGTCGTAGTCGCGTCGCTGCTCAGGCACCGCGTTGCGGTCCGGGTTGTACTTGATTAGCGGCTCGATCTGGCCCTGCAGGATCAGGCCCATCGGGAACGCCTCGGCGTGCGAGACAGGAAAGCGGGTGCCGCGCTTGAAAGCCATGATCTTTTCTCCTCGGTTGTTGGGGGCTTCGGTGGGTGTCGATTCGGTTGGTCTCTGTGCCCCGTGTCACAAGAATCCCGCGACATATGGGGACACAAAAACCCAAGATAAGGGACATTCAGGGACACTTCGCGATACGATGGACGCATGCCGAACGAACGACTCCGCGGAGCGATGGACGCCGCGAACCTCACCAAAAACGGACTGGCCGACAAGCTGGAGATTTCGACCAAGACGGTCGAACGCTGGATCACGCAGGGGCGCTGCCCGCATCCAAGCATGCGATTGAAAGTCGCCAAGGAACTCGACAGGGACGAGACGTATCTTTGGCCAGAACTGTTGGCGGGCAGTCGATCTGCGAACGCCTCGCTGTCAGAACTGGTCCAGATCTGGCCAACTCGTCCCGAGGTTCCACACGAGGTGTGGCGTTCCCTCATGCGTCAAGCAACCGGCCGCATCGACGTGCTCGTCTACGCCGGTGGATTCTTGGTGGAGTCGCTCGACTTCGTGAACGTCGTGAAGAAAAAGGCCGCCGAGGGCGTCGAAATCCGCATCCTGCTGGGCGATCCGGAATGCTGGGAGGTCAAGAAGCGGGCCAAGGAGGAGGGCCTGCGGTCGCTTCCCCAGCGTTGCAAGTCAACCTTCGAGTACCTCGAGGAAACGATGACGTCGCCGAACGTGCAAATCCGCATCCACCAAACACCCCTGTACAACAGCATTTATCGCTTCGGCGATTCGATGCTGGTCAACACCCACAGCTACGGCGCCTACGCAGCGAAGTCACCTGTTCAGCACTTCCAGAAGGTCCGAGGTGGTCGCCTATTCACCTACTACATGGACTCGTTCGAAGCGGTCTGGGAATTGGGAAAGTCCAAGCTAGTGTGAGGCGATGGGACGACGAATCGACTACCACCAGGACCCGAACGCACCCGCAGCTAACAGCGTCCGACCAAGTGCCGGCGCATTCGTCCGCCAGGACGACACGGTGCTCCTGATCCGCCGATCTGACAACGGCAACTGGTCAATGCCCGGAGGCGCTCACGATCCCGGTGAATCCCTCAGCCGGACCGCTGTTCGCGAGACCGACGAAGAGACCGGCGTCGCCGTCGAGTTGACCGGCATTGTCGGAATCTTCACCGACCCCGATCACGTCATTCACTACACCAGCAACGACGAGGTCCGGCAGGAATTCACCGTCATCTACCGGGCAGACGCTGTGGGCGGAGCCCCCACTCCGAGCAGCGAAAGCACGCTTGTCGAATGGGTGCCGATCGACCGCATTCCGTCGCTCAAGATGGACCCCAGCCAGCGGAAACGCCTCGATTGGGCACTTACCCAGAGTGAGCCCTACATCGATCCTGCCGCGCGCTGAACAGCAGCCCGGAGCAGTGGCGCGGAGCGGCTGATCGCCGTGTGGACAATGCTTCCTGCCTCGTATCTGGACAGGATCTCGTCGATACGCTCGTCGACCGTGAACGCCTGACCGGCTGGTCCGGTAGACAGATCTGCCCACCACAAGAAGTCGTCAGCGAGCGCCAGTCCAGCTACGCCTTCGACTTCGAATTCCTCGAAGACCCCCGGGTCGATGTCACGCACATCGGCCTCCACGACGCTGGCCGTGTGGAAGGCGACAAGGTGGCAGACCACCGCTGAATACCCCAGCGATCGCAGCAGTCGTGCGCCGTCGATCGGGTGGAATCCCAAACCGGGCACGGCGTAGCCGACATCGTGGAGATATGCCGCAGTCACTGCGTCGACACGCAGGTGCTCCGGCAATAGCTCCGCAACACTCTCCATGCGGCGACCGACCGCGATCGAATGGGCGCGACGCGAATCAGTAAGTGGCGCTAGAAGTTTCGCCATTTCCTCGTTCACGTTGACCATCCTACGCTTTGGATACGACAAATTATGATTGCTGTGAGGTAACTTTGCCAGTCGGCTAGACACTCTGACAGTTCCCAGACTGTGTAGTGTCAACTACCATCGAAGCCATCACGTGAGTGATGCTGAGCGGGTAGGACGCCGCGGGAACGACATCCTACCCTGGTGGGTTAGCTAGCCAGCCAGACTCGGCGGACCAACATGAGCGCCCCGGCGATCACGGCAGCCCCTGCAAGGACTGTGCCGTAGTCGACCGGGGCCTTTGTTTTGCTCCGGCGATGTTTCGCCATCTCCCACCACCTCCTTTCCCGGCGCGATACGGCTTGGACCAACTGCCGCACCGCCCCTGAGCTGGAGGTGCACCCACCCTACTCGAGCGGGCCGAGGTGGATTGCCAAGAACGGCAACCGATCTGGCCGGGTTCACGGCATCCCAAGAGTCCAACGCCCGTCACTTCGACGGAGTGGTTGCTGAATTCGGCTATATAGAGTCAAGAGCGCCTGCGGCGGCGCATGCGCGCCGCCGCCGCGCTTCGACGCGCAGCGGGCTTGCTCGTACCTCACCGCCCGGCGCGTCGGCACGTCGGCGACGAGCACGCGCATACCGAAGGCGGCTGTTCCTCTACGAGCTCGCTTCTTGAACAACCGTGAAGTGTGGGCGCGACGGGAGCCGTACCCGATCGACCTCCCGCAGTCGTCGACGAATAGGCCGGCTACTTGCCGGGTCGACTGGCTGTGGTCCTGGTCCAAGCGGGCACAGGACGAGTGCTATCCCCAGCGTTCGAGCATGTCCCCGCCCATCTGGTCGCGACCGGTGAACCAGCAGCGGTTGCAGTAGTCGCCGACAGTGTCGATCTGGTCGGGTCCGGCAGTTTTCGCACTGGTGTCGGCAGACGCCGCAGCTACCGCCCTTGTCCGGTCCTTTCCGGGGAGCAGGTCTAACTGACTCGAGGGCTATCACGACTGTGGTGGGTGTCCAGAGCGCCTACGGCGTCACTACGTGATTGCTTTGCAACCCTGGACACCCACCACAGCCGTGATCGAGACGCCCTCAGTTAGACCCGCTCCCCGGAAAGGATCTCCTCAAATGCTCAGCATCAACTACGGCGTCCGCCTCCACCAGTGCGAAAACTGCCTCGAGCCTGCCGACCAGATCGCCACCGACTACGGCGACTACTGCAACCGCTGCTGGTTCACCTACAAGGTCACCGACCCCGAGTTCCGCGACATGCTCGAAAGCTGGGGATAGCACTCGGGCCGGGGGCTTCGGCCCCTGGTTCCCGGTCCGCCGTCAACGAAGCCGGTAGCGGGTCGCCAACGACGTCGACCCCAGGCCCGGCACACCTGCCCGGCGAATTGCCGAACGGAAATCGGTGCCTCACCGCCTGGACGACTGGCACCGAATACACAGGTCAGGGGATTGCGGAGTCACCGTTTGCGCGGTTCCGAGCATCAGTCGTCAGGTAGGGGGCGAGTTGCCGAGCAAAGGAAGCCGCGGTGAGGCGGTGGTATCGCGACCGGTGGCCGCGTGGCCCTGTTCTGGGTTTGCCTGCATTGTGATCCCGCGCCCCTCACACCTCAAGGGCGCATTCGCGTCAGCTTCGCTGATGGACAGGTCCACCCTTGACCTGTGAGCCTCTGCGCGTGAACGGCAGGCCGTATCGGGCAGGCGGTGAGCCAGCCCCGGTATGCGCACCCCAACCCAGAATAGGGCCAGTGGTGGTCACCGAGAACGGGTGATAAGTAGCAGTATCGAGCATTTCGCTTCGGGAACTTTAAGCAGGCTGGGAGGTCTGACCTGGCCTATTGTCGGCCGGTACGAAGACACACACCCGCGCTCGTCGGCGACCGGTTCTACGACGTGATCTGGATGGAGGTTGCGAAAAGGGGGCGATTCCCGTATGGCTGTGCTCAAATCCTCCTATGACGATGGACTCGATCGTGGCGGTCCTCGGGGCCGGCTTCACAGTAGTGGTTGCCGTCGTGGCGGCGTACGCAACCGGGGAGAGGTTTTCCTCGCTGGTCCATGACATTCGCCAATCCATGTCTGCGGAGCGTGAAAGGCTGCAGGAAGAAGAGCCGAGCGTGGACTTCGTCCAGATCTTCCAGGAAGCGCTCGGCGATAACTCGTGGTCGGCCCAGTCCGTGGGCACAAAATCTGTCGAGGTCAGTCAGGAACTGCGACTGGAGTTGGCGGCCGCTGCTGCTGAGGCCGCCGTGCAAGCCGTGAAAGAGCGTCGGGTCGGGATCGAGACAATTGCGCTGGTCAACGAGTATCACGCCCGAAGCCTTTCGCAGTCCCAGATCAGCTTCTACTTCTCTCTCGGTGCCGCGACGGCTGGTTTCGTCTTCATCATCGTCGCGGCAGTGACAGTGGGCTTGGGGGGCAGGGACCAGGTCGGCGTTGCAGTGGTCCAGGGCCTCTGCGGGGTGGTCATCGAGGCAGTAGCCGCCCTCTTCTTCAAGATGTCTAACGAGAGCCGTCAGCTCTTGGTTGACTTCTTCGACAAGCTTCGTGCCGACGAGCAGTCCAAGGGTGCGGTCGAAATCACCCGTGAGATGCCGCTAGACAGTCCGACAAGGGATCGGCTCCTGGCAGCACTTGCTCTGCGATTTGCTGGTGCAGACGAAGCAGTCCTGAAGGCTGTCCTGATCGCATCACCAGAACAACGCCCCTCGGGCTCGGCATAGCGGATGCGGCCCCTAGTCGCTGGCAACGATTTGCTTACCGTCGGCTATTGCACGCACATCGGCATGAGCAGACGTTCGATTGCCCGAAGCCTGCCGCCCGCCTGGCGTCGCCTCCTCTACGCGGGCGGCAGGTCGCCAATCCGCCGGCTACTGATCCTCGGCGTGGTCGACCGCGGCCGGAGTGGCTAGATACCGTGCCCAGATCGCCGCGGTATCGCCGGTCGGTTCCGATCCCAGCGCCGGTTCGTACTGCGGCGCTGGCAGAACTTCTACGTGCTGTGTCTCTGTCATGCCTGGTTAGACGTTGCCGAACGGAAAACGGTTCCATCGAGTTTCGTAGCGACCTGCGGGCGTGGCCGAGGCCGGATCGAAACTGCTGACAGATCGATGGATAAACGAACATATGTGCGAATCGATCCGGCTCTACCTGCGCAACGGGCGCTGGACGGAACCGGCTCCCCGCTACTGCCCGAACGGTCACCGGCTCGGTCCGGGTCAGGTGCTCGTCGGTGCAGTGCCTTGCCTCCGGAGCGGTGGTCTTTCCGGGATTCAATAGCCCGAATCGATTGATTTGAATTCTGTGCTGAAGGTCAGATATTCGACCACTTCTCATGTCGCTAGAATGCGCTCCAAGAAGGCAACCTTGGACGGCGAGGTGGCAAACTCGAATCCTGTCATTCTGGCCCTTATGGTTGAAACGCAGGAAATCCTCCGATCGGTTGGTATGGTTACGCCTCATGCGCTACGTCCCAGAGTTCATAGACAAACGAACTCGCACATTGCCGCCAGATAGTTGTCCACATTGCGAAAGGTCATTTCAAGACATTCCGAAAACTGTTGATCATGTTCCTTCGAAGGTGCTTCTACGAAAACCTTACCCCTCCGAGTTGCCAACTCTATCTACTTGCGAAAAGTGCAACCTAGGATTCTCAAGCGACGAACAGTACCTGTTTGTTTTCCTTGGATGCGTACTTGTGGGCTCAGTAGAACTCGTCGACCAGGTTGACGAACAGGTCCGAAAAGTTCTCGAAAGAAGTCCGGATTTGCAAGCGCGCATTGCTTCGGCGAGAGTGCATACCCTGCCTGAGACTGGCCCTCCGCTCTGGTCTCCGGAAAGACGGCGAATAGAGAATGTTTTCGTGAAGAACTCACGCGGTCACTTGCTGATCGAGCATGGAATTTGGAGGAAGGGAAAGCCTGATTTCGCCTTCTTCACTGCGATTGAGTCGTTAACGAACTCGCGGCGCGCGGAGTTTGAATGCGTCAGTCAAACTTTGCTACCTGAGGTCGGAACTAGGCTATCTGGACGGATCATTCAGGGAACCGATCTGGTCAATGGATGGGTTGTCGTACAAGGCGGAAGCTACCGCTACGTTGTAGATGTCGACGACGATAGTGCCCGAGTCCGCATGGTCGTATCTGAGTACCTTGCTGCCGAGGTGATGTGGTTTCCCGGCGAGTCAGGCGGCCTGTGAGCGGCCAGCAACCGACCCAACCTCCATGCCCGGAGAATTGCGGGACCGCCGCGGGAAGCCGACAGCCCCGGAGCGACGGAACAACCAAGACGTACTGCAGCATGTCAGCAGTCTCCGGCCAGATGTCAAGATCTATGATGGATGAGTAACGGGACGTCCTTCGCAGTCGGCGACGGTCGGAACTCGGCTAAAAAGGGGTGGGGTTGTGAGGTTTTCGGAGCACTTTGGTATTACACGCACGCAGGACGACGATTGGTTCGATCCCCATCTGACTATTGACACGGCTCTCTTTGTGGACCCTCTGCTGGTTCTTGAAGGAGGGCATGAGTGGGCGGCGGGCCATGAGGAGTTGTTGCAACACTTCGAGGAGTGCTACAGACTGATCGCCCGATCGACATCTTCCACTTCGCTGCAAAGTGCCGCAGCGCGTCGATTGCTTACCTTTCCTGAGCCAGCAGAGTTTGGGCTCGGGTACACCGCATCTAGCACTTCCGGTTCAGGATCAAACTCTGCGGTGGCGAACACGCTCGCAGATGGTATTGCAATCGCAATTGCCGCTGGCTTGACCAGTCCGGAACATATCGAAGAAGTGGGAATATTCGTCGAGAGGATCGGCGCCGACCGGATATCTGATGCCGTCTGTAATGTGCTGAAATGTCGGTTTGTGAAATACACTCAAGACGTATGCCGAAGGCACGAGATCGATATGGGGAAACACCGCTTGAGAAACGCTAGAGTTTCCCTGGAGCAGGCTCGATGGATTACCGAAGAGGTCGAATTGCCCACTAATCCGATCACGGGCCGTCCGATTATCCTCGTGCCGGATAGGCTGCTCAATCCATTGCCCATTCTGAATGCTGGCGATTGGTTCGATTCCGACCTGAATTCAGATTTGCGGCTTCAGCTGAACCTAGCCGTAGGGAAGCGTGCAGCCAAGGCTGATATTGTGAGGTTTGCGCGAGAGCATCCGGAGCGGGTTCGGGAGTGGGTTCGCGGGCAGGCTGACCGTTCCGATCTGACCGGCTACGACTTCTCTTCCGATCCGCTCGGCGTTATTACATGGGATCGCGAACCAGTAGAGTTCGCGGCCGATCATCCCATCGAAGGCGTCTCTCCTCCCACCAGCCAGGAGGAGCTCATCGGCCTCATTTCGACAGTGATTGATCGATTTGGGCACTTTATCGAAGAGCAGCGCGGCTGGTCGCTCCTCTGGAAAGAGAACGATAAAGAAAAGCGCGAAGAGGCGGCTCAACTACTTTTTCTGGGTATGGCGCAATCCTATCTTCGGCTTTTTGATGTTGAGCTCGATCGTGAAGTTGAACTGGGAAGGGGGCCCGTGGATTTCAAGATATCATCAGGCTCTAAATTTCGCATGCTTATTGAAGTTAAGAAGGTGCACAACGGCAAATTTTGGAATGGAGTCAAGGATCAGCTTCCCAGCTACCTAGTCTCGGATGACTGTATTGCCGGGTGGTATCTCGCGATCCAGTACAGAACCTCAAAGTCCGGCGACGAGAGAATCGCGGAACTTCCCCGCATTGCGAGAGAGGTGGCGAATTCTTCCGGTAAGCAGATTAGATATTCGATTATCGATGCGAGACCAAAGATATCCGCCTCGAATATTAATGGCGAAGAAGTGTCAAGCATGGACGACGAGACGACACTCGAAGATGAGGAGGAATTCGAGGACTGACTGCGGAAACAGACGTGACGCGGCTTTTCTGTGTCGAGGCCGCATCGTCTGTATGCCCATCTAGAATCAGGGCGAGGCGGGTCCGTTGGAAAGGCTTGCTGCATCGCCAGGCATCCGTAGCGGAATGGTCATGCTCGGAGAGGGCAGCAAGGTACGCTCTTGGTCAATAGGAGGCCGAGGGCGCTCAGCTTCGGCTTCTGGCGGACCCGAACGGGCCATACGCTACGAACGATGCCTCCAACCCTCGCATTGGCGCCGATCGGTGCACCACCGAACGATTCTGTCGGTCTTGGGTTTTCGACTACCAGCTGAACTGGGGAGATCAAGGTCGGCTGTCGTGCGGAGCTAGGAGTCACTCCTGGCTCGGCAAATGAATTGGGTCGCAGCTTCTTTGGGGCCAGCGCGTCGTAAGGAACTTGGAATAGGCTGTGCTGTATGTCTGTCAGAGTGGTTGTCACCTTCGTGCCGAAGAAGCTCACGTCGAACGTTGCGTGGGGTCTCCACGAACAGGTTTGGGGTTTACCAGAGCGGCATGGCAAGAGCATCGGTGCAGACTTCGAGTGGCTTGTGATCTGCTCTGAGGTGAATGGATTACCGCATGGTCCGAGGGCGCTGGCCGACCTGTGGAGGGAACGCGCCTTCGTAACGTTGAACATCGCACGTCGCGACTCGGGTGTCGTCACGGAGGGGTTGAAACCGTTGTGGCCGGACGAGGTGGACGCCGGCGAGGTGCGCTACACCCACCGGTTCGCGATCTCGTCCTACGCCGAGGTCGTGCAGATCAGGGCGGCAGAGTTGCCTGAGGATCTGCTCCAAGCGGTCAGCGTTGCGCACGCCAAGCCCCGGCATCTGGAGTTGACCGATGATGAGTTTGTCCGTCTCCTCGAGCGCGGTGGCTGGGAAGGTAGCGAACTGTCCTCGGTCCCGCTGGGACCAGACTCGATACCTTCAGTCCCGCAACGCGGTGGCGGAGGGCAGGGCTATATCAATGATCCGCGAAAGCGGAAGGCCGTCGAGCTGTACGCCGAAGATATGGCGATCCACTACCTGGAGACGGTGGAGGGCTGGACCGACGCCGTTCGCGTGGGGAAGCCTTACGACGTGAGGTTCACCCGTGACGGAGCCGAGAAGCGTGTCGAGGTAAAAGGCACGACTGGTGCTGGGTCGTCCGTCTTTCTGACGACCAATGAAGTTGATCATGCGCGCGCAAATGATTCCGCCCAACCGATCGACTTGGTGGTCGTTTCAGGAATCCAGCTCACCCCCTCAGACGACGGGGGCTACATCGCAAGCGGCGGTCGGCTCGCCCACTACCGGGACTACATCCCGGCTGACGAAGAGCTCCGGCCGACGCAGTTCGAGGCTGCTCTCACCATGGCTCCTTCCAGCGTCATGGACGTCGCTTCGGTTGGCAGTGCCGGCGGCAAGCTCACTCCCAGTGGGGAACTGATCAGTCGAACTGCTAGAACGTAGCCATGTCAATCGACAGGCTGCAGCGCATGGTCGCGGACTTCGCCGCGGAGCGGGAGTGGGAGCGTTTCCATACTCCAAAGAACCTGGTCATGGCCCTTATGGGTGAAGCGGGTGAGCTGTCCGAACTGTTCCAGTGGCTCACACCAGAGGAGAGCGCGGCAGTCGGAACGGATCCGACGCTACGCGGCCGCGTGGAGGACGAGGTCGCTGATGTGTTCATCTATCTGCTGCGGTTGGCGGATGTACTAGATATCGACCTCGTCGGAGCCGTCGAAAGAAAGATGCAGAAGAACGCTTCGCGCTACCGGGTCGAATTGGCGCGTGGCGTCGCGACTAAGTACACCGAGTTCGGCAACAACGCTTGACCTGGACGACTGCGTCATTGCACGTAATTCGCCACGTAGTCGACGGGGCTGCAGCGGGACCAGAACGGGACCACACGCTACGAACGATGCCGAACAACCCCCATGTCAGCGCCGATCGGTGCACCAGTGAAAGATGCTTCTGACCAGGAGTTTTCGCCCACCGGCTGAACTGGGGGTCAAGTGGTCGCAGGTTCAAATCCTGTCAGCCCGACAGTGAAAACCCCCTCTGACCTGGGTCGGAGGGGGTTTCGCATTTTCGGAGATTTGACGTTTTTTGGCCAATTCCCACAGAAACCCCACGTTTTTGAACTTCGCGGCCTGACGAGAACCCGCGAGTAGCCTGTCTCGCGCAGCCTGTCGGCGAGTTCAGCGGATCACCTTTCCGCCCCTCAGACCCAGGGCTTGTCGGTCTGAAACCGACGCTGCGTGCGCCCCGTCGGGGCGGGCGCAGCTCGCATGATCGAGCTGCTGACTCGACTAAGGTCGAGCGTGCCCCGCGATGTGGCGGCGGCGTGTGGGTGCACGGGGAAGGTTTCGCTTCGACCGGCTGGTCCAGTCGAGGCGAACCGCGCAGTCTGGAACGCGCAGTCAGGTTCAGTAGATCCGGACCGGCCAGCGTCTGAGTGCTGCCGAAAGTTTGCTCAGCCTGCTGCGCCGGTCTCACAGCACGCCGTAGTCGAGGAAACCGCGATACATGATCTGCAGCTCCTGAAGCGCTGCCCCCGCCTATAGGGCGGACCGTCGGTCCGTCTCACTGCAGCGGGTCGGCGCGGGAACACCGGGATCTTCGGCTTGATCGACCTACTGTCCGATACTCAGCTGCGGCCGTGCCAAGTATCGCCGCCGTCGCGATCAAGGCGGCCGACTCGCCCTGGTACTTCTGACCCCTGGCGCGGGTTCCAGTTGTCCAGAACCTACGCATCAGTGCCCAATAGTGCTCAGCACCAGCTGCTTTCGCGAGAAGACTGTTCTCAACGATTCCCATGGATTCGCGTTGATTCCGGTCAAAGTGTGGGGTTTCTGTGGGGCGCTTCCCACCGTCACCACGCGCGACCTCCAGAAGAGGCCGACGCCGGAGACCCCGCCCTCTCGTTGGGTTGGTGACTGATTGGGAGCACCGAGAATGGCCGCCAGATGGAAGCCGTCGAGGGTGCGGAGTCGGATGGTGGGACGGAAGGCACCTAACAAGCACCCGGCGAGCTCGGGGCCTTCGGCGTTACGCGGGTAGGGGGCGGACAGAGAGATCGGCAAATCGATCCATACGCTGCGCGCCGACCGGCGGCCTGACCACCGATAATCCTCCTTACCGGCGGCCAGAACCCAACGTCGAGCAGGCCACACTGTGACCTCATCGTGCAACAGGCGCCCTTCAGGCTTGTATGAACAACGTTAGGACCGGCTGGGACCTCGGTTCGAAGCGATCGAGGAATAGACACCCAGGTTCGAATGGTTGACACGGACAATATCTACGTCGTCAACCGTCAACGTGAGGAAGCCGCGACATTGTCCGTGCCACTGAGCATTCTTGATCTGGTCGCCATCCCCGAAGGCTCAACGGCCCGCGACGGGATCACCGCTTCGATGGAGGCCGCTCGGGAAGCAGACCGGCTCGGCTACCACCGGCTCTGGTTCGCCGAGCATCACAATACTGCCGGCCTCGCCGCCAGCGCCACGTCGTTGCTGATCGCTGCGGCTGCCTCGGTGACCGAACGGATCCGCGTGGGATCCGGCGGTGTGATGCTGCCCAACCATGCACCGCTGATGGTTGCCGAGCAGTACGGGACTCTCGCCAATATGTACGGCGATCGAATCGATCTGGGTCTCGGCCGTGCCCCGGGTACCGACATGATGACCGCTCGCGCCCTGAGCCGGTCATCCGGCGAACCGCAGGCTTTCGCGGAGAACATCTTCGATCTGCAGGGCTGGTTCAGCGCAGACGGAACAGCCCGGACCGCCCCGATCGTCTCAGCTGTGTCCGCAGGAACCGAGGTCCCCATCTGGGTCCTGGGGTCCACGGTCAACGGAGCCTCCATCGCCGGCCAGCTCGGCTTGCCGTTCGCCCTCGCCTCGCACTTTGCGCCCGATCAGCTGGACGAGGCCGCCGAAGTCTACCGGGACACGTTTTCCAGTTCCGCCCCCACCGCGCAGATCGCCGAGCCGTACCTGATGGCGGGTATCAACGTCATGGTGGCACCGACGAACGAGGAGGCCGAGCGAGAGTTCACGACACTGGAGCAGATGTTCCTCGATGTCCAGAGCGGCCGTCGACGCAAGCTCCAGCCGCCCGTCGACCCCGACCAGCTTGCTGCCCAGGGCGGTCGTGATCACGCGATGCTGCGTATCAAGGCAGTCGGCGCGCCGCAGACGGTCGTTCGGGAGCTGGAAGAGTTCGTCGAGCGCACCGGCGCGGACGAACTCATCACCGTCACCTACGCCTACGACCCCGCAGTGCGGCAGCGCTCCCTGAATCTGCTTGCTGATAGTTGGTTCTGAGCCGCCAGGTCGTGCCCCTGCCAGCTGCGCCTATCACGGCTTCGAGGTCGCGCTGGCCGGTTGCGGTCGGCGAGCGCGCGGCTTGCGTCGCGAAGGTAAGCCCGCAGCCGCGGGATGGTCCTCGGACTGATGACCCCCAGTTCGCCGAGCAGTCGGCGCCGCACCTGCGGGCTTCGTTTCAGATTTGATGACTACGAGGGCGCCGGGTCTACGGCGTCGATCTGCCACCCTCATCGACGAGGATCCGAAACGTCTGCACGCCGATGCCGGGCAGTCCCTCGAGGAAACTCGTGATCGTGGGCCGGTCCCACTCGCCTGCAGAAACAGCCGGGCGTGGGACAGGCTGCTCGTCCGGAACCCCCCGGGAAGCCGTTCCGCCAAGGCGATTTGGGCGGCCAGCAGACCCAGCTGCAGCCGGAACTGCGGATCGTTGAGATACTGTTCGCCCGCGTCGACCAGATGACAAACCGGCTCACGAGCGATAGTCAAGGCGTCGAGATCCCCCGATACATGCCGACAGGCTAACGGGTCATCGTGGTGGTGCTCGCGGACGGACGTCAGGAGCACGAGCAGAAAAGAGTCACCCCCATCGGCTTTCCTAGCGAAGTCGATCCACCATGCGCCCGATCACAACAACTCCTATCCACGGCGATCACCGACGGCATGCTCGGGCGCTGACCGCCCCCGACCAGCGCCCGAGCCTTGCCTTCTTCCGAAGGGCCGTCGCGGATTGTGAGCGCTACGGAAACTGGTCCTTCACCTAGGACTTCGACGGCCAGACCTCAACGGATGGCCCTGCGGTCCGGCGCCCGTGACGAGGCAATTCTCACCCGGCAGGGCTGCGGTTCAAGCCGCGAGCACTGGTTGATCGTCGGTGGTCTGGGCACGCAGATCACCGAGCAGTCTGGTGAGTTTGCGTGACACGCCCATCTGGGAGATACCGAGGCGTTGGGCGATCTCGCCCTGGGTGAGGGTGTCGTAGAACCGCCAGATCAGCAGCTGCTGATCGTCGGTCGACAACTGTGCCAACAAGGGTGCGACGGTGATTGTGTCTTCGGCCAGTTGGAAGCGGGGATCTTCGTCGCCGAAGGTCTCGGCGATAGTCATGCTCGCATCGCCGTCGGTCTCCCGCGCGGGGGTGTCGAGGCTGCGCGTCTGAAACGCGTTGGCCGCCACCAGAGTGCGGGCGATATCGGTGACCGCAACATCGAGTTCGGTCGCGAGTTCTTGAGCGGTAGGGGAGCGGTGGAGTCGACGGGTCAACTCGTCGGTCATCACCCTGACTTTGCCCTGCAGCTCTTTCTCGCGACGCGGCACATGCAACGGCCAGATGTGGTCGCGGAAGTGCCTGCGTACTTCACCCATGACGGTAGGGACCGCGAAACCCAGAAACGGTGATCCGGTGCTCACGTCGTAGCGGTCGACCGCCATGACCACGCCCAGGCGCGCGGTCTGGACCAGATCGTCGAACGCTTCGCCGCGGCCGGCGTACTTGCGGGCGATGTTCTCGGCGAGCGGCAGGCAGATCTCGATGATCTGATCGCGCAAGGCGTCGTGTTCGGGGCTGTGCGGGTCGGTCAACGCCAGGTGCACAAACAGGGGTTCGGCGTTTTCATAGGTAGGGAGGGCGGTGGCGGTGATGGGCATGGGAGATCAGCTCCTGGCGTTCGTAAAGCTCAACGGGGGAGGTGACTTAAAGGCCGTCGAGACCCAGCATTTTGGAGGACATCGTCATCGCCACACCCAGGCTGAGGGCACCGGCGAAGGCAACGGTCAGCGACCCGGTCAAGGCGGTCAGACCCAGCAGAAAGAACACACAGGTGACCAACACGAGGGTGGTGCTGGTCAGATCCATGCTCGGCGTACTCGGAACCCGATTACGTGAGTTGGTCATGAGAGAAGAGTTCACCGTCGAGCAGGCGAATAAACCGGAACCGGTCGCCGATGTTGGATAGGCGGCAGTTTCGGACTTCGGGATTGAGACACCCTTCCCGTGGGAAGGCATCGGTTCACATCCGACCCGAGACAGTGGCCTACTACCCCATTTCGAGAGCGTGAAGATGGACCGGTGCGAAGAGCCAAAACCGCGTGGATAACGCGTTTACCAGCGCGATTAGGCCAGCCCGGTCAGGGCCGGGGCGCCGCGCCGAGCGTCCACAGGCGGTCGTTTGCGAAGGGCCAGCGAGCTCTCGTTGGAGCAGGGGTCAGGCTGTTCGCTGTGATGGCCGCAGGGACGTAGCGGCGGGAATGACTGGTGCGGGCTGGTGGGCCGGACTACGGCGGTGGCGCAGTTCCCACCAGTAGCTCAGCGCGACTGCGCTCCAGGCCGCTGTGGCCACGGCGCACGACAGCCCGGTCACGCCCACGATGACGGCAAGTGCGGTGCTCATGCCCGCCTCCGGCACGAGGACGGTGTGGCCACGTGGTGCGGGTCTTCACCGGGGGTCTTGCGGGTCCGCGGTGGGACACCATCCATGATTTCGGTCCACCAGGCATCGAGGGGGCTGGGCTCGGGCCAGCGAACAGCGACAGTGTCAACGGAGTCCACGGTGGTGGCGGTGTGATGAGACATGAGGTGCTCCTGGCAGGACATGGCCGGGGTTTGGTTCAGGCGGCGTGGCGGCGGCATCGGATCCGCGACCGCGGTCGGCCGGCTGCTTCTGCGGCGGGGGTGGTCTGGTCGTAGGTCAGTACCCGGATGGCTTCGGGGCCACGGCCGGTGTCGGTGGTGGTGAACACGACCCGCTGGCCGGGGTACAGGGTTTTGTAGCCGGGGGTTTCGATGGCGGTGTAGTCGCAGAACACCGGCTGGCCGGCGTCGTCGGGGTGCAGGAACCCGAAACCCTTCTGTGTGTCGAACCAGTCGACCCGCCCCGGTATCCATGTCGGGGCCGGGTCACCACGATGGACCGGGTCGGGGGTGGAGTCGGTGGTGAGCGGGTCAGTAGGCCAGCAGTGCGGGGTCGTCATCGTCGGCATAGGGGGTGCTCCATGCTTGCTCGAAACGGTCGGCTGGGTCAGCGGAGCCGAGTCCGGCCGGGCCGGGTGTATCTGGCTGCACGGCGTCGAAGTCCGGGCCCAGGTCGCGGTCGGCGTCGTCGGCGAAGGTGTCCTGCTCGACGCGGTCGGCCTCGGATGCGGTCGGTAACACGGTCATGGCGGTCCTCCTCGAAACAGGCTGGTATGGGATGGAATCGGTGGCCGGGCAGCTGCCCGGCCACCGGGACCGAAGGAAAAACTTGTTGTTCAGCTCATTGGAAGAGTCGATGTCAGGAATCTGTCGATTACGCATCACCTCGCTTCGGAACCTGTGATCGGAACAGGGGTAGCGCAGCCGCGCGGTCGCCACGGAGGGCTGCGCTGAGTCGGTGCCCACCACAGCGCCATCGGCCGGGTGGGCAGCGGGTAAGCCCGCGTTCGCCGTTGTGCCCGGTACCGGTCGGGCTTGTCACCGTCGGGGCGGGCAGGCGGTCGTGGTGGTGGGGTGATCCCGGCGAAGACGGCCTCGATCTCGGCGATCAGGTCGGCGTAGTCGGGATCCAGCGCCACCAGCTCGGCGTCGTCGCACCAGCGACCGGGCGTGGTGTCGGTGATCGAGGCAGGCATCGTCGACCTCCCGCCGCACTCAGGCGTTGATGGCTTGGCGTTGTTCGTCGTGGCGGGCGATGTCGATCTTGCGGGGCTTGGCCTTCTCTGCCACCGGGATGACCAGCCGCAGCACCCCGTCGCGGTAGTCGGCGCGGATGGCATCGGTGTCGAGGTTCTCACCCAAAAACAGCTGCCGACTGAACACACCACGGGTGCGCTCGGCCGCGATCATCGACCTACTCGAGTCCAGCTCCGGTCGCGACGCGCGCACGGTCACCACGTTGCGCTCGACATCCAAATCCAGCGACTTCGCGTCGATGCCCGGAAGGTCGAGTTCGACGAAGAACTCGTCACCATCGCGCCAGGCATCCATCGGCATCGCCGCCGGCCGGGCCGGTGTTCCGAACATCTGCTGGGTCAGACGATCCAGATCCCGGATCGGATCGGAACGCATCAGCATGGTCGCCACCTCCAAATTCTCCCATCTCGGTAGATCCTCGGCCAGATAACTTGTGTCATCTGACATAGATATTATTTAGCACTCGAACAAGGAGAGCGCAAGTGGCTGCTATCAGATAATCTGGATGCAGCCACAGAATGCGAGGTGAGGAACAGTTGGATCCACAACACGAGCCCCAGCCGGCGGCCGGGCGGGGGGTGTATGCGATCTCGGTGGCCGCGGAGCTGGCCGGGATCGGCGTTCAGACCTTGCGCCTGTATGAGCAACACGGCCTGCTCACGCCCGTTCGCAGTGCCGGAGGCACTCGTCGCTACAGCGGCGCCGACCTCACCCGCCTGGCTCGCATCAGCGCCCTCACCGGCGAGGGTGTCAACCTGGCCGCGGTGGCTCGCATCCTCGAACTCGAAGACACCGTCGCACGGCTGCGCGAACAACTCCGCACCGCCCAGCAGACACCGCATCCATCAACTGCCGAGCGGGCCTGACAGGCCGTCTCAGGGCACAACCGAAAGCATGGGTACACCACCAGCGCGGTCGGCGACCGGCTCGCCGATTCGGGTGGTCCATGGGTCGGCAAAATCGACTCCCGGGCCCGGATCTGCGAGGCCGCCACGGGGAATCGAGATCGCGACCTCGCCGTCCCTGCTGGTGTTCGGCACATGGTCGTTGTCGAACGGGTCAGTGCTCGGCGATGGCACCGACTGTGTCACGGAGGTGGCGGAAACCGCGGTGCCGTGGTGAGATGGGTTATCGGCTGGTGTTGAACTGCCAGGATCGGCTGTGCAATACCGAAGCGTGCTGATGCTTCGAAGATGCCGAGGGCTCTCCATGAAGCCTCCCCATCCCCGCGGTGACCTGTTTCCTCCCGTCGCCGGTGAACCCGTAGACCTCTGCGAACGACTACACGCCGACCTAGACTTGCGCGCCGACGTCGCGATACTGCACGTCTACGGCGAAGCCGACGCTTACACCCAGCCTCGATGGCGCCGCATACTCGATATCGCCATCACCGAAGCCGTCGGCAGCGGCCACCTCGTCGTCGACCTGAGCTCGACCCAGTTCATCGGATGCCGACCGATCCTGGACCTGGCCGACCGCGCCCAGCAGGGTCTGACCCGCGGGGTACAGGTCAGCGTGTTCAACCCGTTCCCCAACGTCGTCGACCGCGTCGTCACGGTCGCGGGGCTGGCCGAGTGGCTATCCGTTCACACCACGCTGGACCAAGCTCTGTCCGCCGCGCCCGCCCGCGTGGTCGTGTCGGTGCCCGGTTCGCGTTGACGCTCCTCGAACGTGCCGCTGAATCCTGCAGGAATTCAACGCATTCGAGGTAGTAGCTCATGTATCACGATCTCGACCCCCGTCTCAGTCAACCCCAGGAAATGGACACTTCACCGGTGCGCTGGCCCGACCCGAGCCCGCTGCAAGCCTGGTGGAACGACATCATGGCCGGCGCGCTCCCCGAACGGCCGATTTAGATCTCCGGGCAGCGGGCACGGCGGTCGCGCACGGCCTGAACACGCCCGCCGAATAGGGAAAGGACCGTAACCGCAGGTGGGCCGGGGTTAGCCTGATCTTGCGGGTCTGGTGGTACCAGCACCGATGCTGGCCGAACCCGGACAACCCCGCGGCCGCCAGGCGGCTGGTACTTCAGAGATGAAGTGGGACGTGCGCGCGATCGCCCGCTGTGCATCCGATGGTGTCGGACTGTGGAGCCGGAACCTGCGCGAGATCACCGACTCCTACCCCCAAGATCGTCGACGCGCTGGCCGAGATCACCGACGGACTGGAAAACGCCTGTTCACTTCTTCGATCTGACGTGACCGGTCCGGCGGCGCAGTCGATTCAGCGGAGCGCTTTACCGAGCGGCGCGGACAGTGCTGCGGTGTCTCCTACACAAGGGCGGGGTTCGCTGAGGTGATGACGCTCTGTGTGCGAGCGGGGTCGTCGAGATCGATGCGCAGCGATCATCTCTCAGGCGGTCATCGCGTGTACGGCCTTCTTCAGTGCTCCGGGCTGGTCAGGTGAAGTCGGCGCTTTCTTCCGCAACTCGATCATCCGGGCACCGATTTCCTGAAGTTGCTTGCGCCCCAGCTCTTCTCGAACCTTCGGGAACCATTCCTCTTCTTCCTCGTCGATATGATGGTCGACGTTTTCGATCAGAACGGTGGCCTTGGCGGTGAAACGCTCATCGTGGGGCTTCATCGCCGCCAGTTCCATCACCAGCACATCGGCGACGTGGTGTTCTTCATACGATTCGAGGATGTCGTCTTCGAGATCGGGAAGAAGTTTACGAACCTCCGGATACATGCACTCGTTCTCGAGGTAGGTGTGCACGGTCAGCGCTTTGATGATCTTCTTCACGAGATGCCCCTTGGTGGCGTATGCGTCATCACCCGCCTTTTCGAAGTCTCGGAACAGTTTCCGGATCGCCTTGTGATCCTCGCGCAAAATAACAATTGCATCAGTGGACATCGATACTCCCTCGAGGTGTAAGAACTATGGCTGCTGTGCTCAACGCGGCACCGTTGAGCTGCTCGTCTCGATCGCCGACCCGAGCGGCACGTCGGCCAGGCTCGTTCTTCGACACCCGGCAACTGGCTGATATTCCCCGCATACCCCACCGGACATCACTCAATCCGGGGGGACGGGGTCGCGGATCCGGATTGGTCCTGTGGAGACCGGGTAGGCGCCACCTATGGAACCGAGCGGACATCGAGCGTGCGTAGACGACTATGAGAGGCAATGATGAAGGCCGTCACTTGGCAAGGCAAACGTAAAGTCGCCGTGGACACGGTGCCCGATCCTGAGATCGAGGCCCCCACCGACGCCATCATCAGGGTCACCTCTACCGCGATTTGCGGCTCGGATCTACATCTGTACGAGGTACTCGGCGCCTACATGAGCGAAGGCGACATACTCGGGCACGAACCGATCGGCATCGTCGAAGAAGTCGGGTCGGCGATCACCGACCTCGCTGTCGGCGATCGCATCGTGGTTCCGTTCCAGATCAGTTGCGGTCACTGTTTTATGTGCGACCACGGTCTGATGACCCAGTGTGAGACAACGCAAGTGCGCGAACAAGGCAGCGGTGCGGCATTGTTCGGCTACTCCAAGCTCTACGGTCAGGTTCCGGGCGGTCAGGCGGAGTATTTGCGAGTACCGCACGCGGACTTCACCCACATCAAAGTGCCCTCGGGGCCGGACGACACCCGATTTCTCTACCTGTCCGACGTGCTGCCCACCGCATGGCAGGCAGTCGAATACGCCCAGGTGCCCGAGGGCGGCTCGCTCACCGTGCTGGGTCTGGGCCCGATCGGCGATATGGCCTGCCGGATCGCCGCCCAGCGCGGCCTGAAGATCTTCGGGGTCGACCGAGTGCCCGAACGGCTCGCTCGCGCAGCACGATTCGGAGTCGAGACCATCGACTTGGATGCCTCCGACGGCAAGGTCGCCGACATCATCCGCGACGCCACCGATGGGCGCGGCACTGATGCGGTGATCGACGCGGTCGGTATGGAAGCCCACGGCTCCCCGGTCGCGGCCACCGCGCAATGGTCGGCCTCGCTCCTGCCGGACGCGGTGGCCGAAAAGCTGATGAACGCCGCGGGCGTGGACCGCTTGGCGGCGCTCCAGCTGGCTATCGACATCGTCCGGCGGGGCGGCACGATATCAGTGGTCGGCGTCTATGGCGGCATGCTCGATCCACTACCGATGCGAGTCCTGTTCGACAAGCAGATCCAGCTCCGTATGGGGCAGGCCAACGTCAAGCGATGGGCCGAAGACATCATGGCGCTGCTGGGCGACAACGACCCGCTCGGCGTGGAAAGCTTTGCCACCCACCGGCTTCCGCTCGCATCCGCGCCCGAGGCGTATGAGATGTTTCAGCACAAGACCGACGGGGCCGTCAAAATAGTCCTCGACCCCACCGCTCAGCTGAGCTGAGCTGAGGAGTTTTTGTCGCCATACGCCGGTGTCGTCACCTCGCGGTCGTTGACCGGCTGCGGACAAGATCTGGGTGCGACGCGAGCTGAGGGCGATAATGAGATTATGCGGACGCGCTTCCATGAGGACCTCGAGCAGCTCGCACAGCAGCTACACACGATGTGTCTGCACGATCGTGCGGCGATCGCGGCCGCGACAGGCGGATTGCTTCACGCCGATCTGGAACAGTGCGAGCGGGCCATCGAGATCTGTCAGGAACTCGACATTCTGCGCGATCAGTGCGAACACAGCACCATGGCGCTGTTGGCATTGCAGTCCCCGGTGGCCGGCGAGCTACGCAAAGTAGTCACCGCGATCCAATTGGTCGCCAACCTGCACAGAATGGGCGCCCTGACCGAGCACATCGCCGACATCGCGCGTCGTCGCCATCCCGAGCACGCGGTCCCCGCATCCATGGCCCCGATCATGGCTCGCATGGCCGCGGCGGCGGTAGCGATGGCGACGGCGGCCGCCGCGGTCCTGGCCTCCGGCGATCCCGACGACGCTGCTCAAATCGAAGCACAGGACGACACGATAGACCGGTTGCACCGCGAACTGCTGGCCGCGGTACTCGACGACGACGACGAGGACCCCAGCAAGGCCATGGTTGTAGACGTGACATTGCTGGGCCGCTACTACGAGCGATTCGCTGACCACACCGTGGAAGTCGGCCGCCGAACGATCTTCATGGCCACCGGCTCGACGCCCGAGGAGCGGTCCGCTGCCAGACACCTGGTAGCCCCCACCAGTGTGCAACAGCAGTATCACAATCGGTGACCATGGCGATTAGGCGTGCTGGACTGGGTAAACAGCAGTCGATCTTGACCACACAGAACCTGCCGATGCCCTGAGGAGGTCGACTTCTCGCGGATCTTCAATACAGCGGCCACGATCTCACCGGCGTAGCGCAGGCCCGTTTCCTCTTCTCGACGCACCGCGCGCTCACCGCGGCGAAGGAGTCGAGCGCGGCGCCATCGATGTCGACAACGCCGACTTCATCGGGTGCGCGTCGATCCTGGAGCTGGCCACATTGCGCCCAATTCGGCGTAGCTCGTGGCGTGGCGATCAGCGTGATCGATCCAGTGCCGTCGGTCCTGGACCGGGTCATTGTTATCACCGGGCTCACCAAATGGCAGCCGGTACACGCCGATCGGGGCCGAGATGCTGGCTCCGGGCACTGTCGCGTCGGCGGGCATGCGGACCGACAGGAACGATCGTGTCACGTCCCGGTCGTCGTAAATCACACAGTTCATTTCAGTGACATCAGAACAAGGACATCGACATATGAACCACAATCGCGATCATCGACCCGTCCGCATCACCGGCTCCGGCAACGACTCGGAGGCGCCGTCGATGCGCTGGCCCGACCCCAGCCCCATGCAGCCCTGGTGGGACCAGGTCATGGGCGGCGGCTCACCACTGGGCAAGCCTCGAACTCGGCGTTCAGGTGGTCAGCAGGCGCCGCACCTGCGTAAGGCATAAAACACCGACGCCGGGACGAACTCACATTGCGTCCCAGCTGCCTGACAAAGTGTGCCACCACCTCGACACGATCAGCGGCTCACCGTGACGCGATGGCGGCGGCGCTAGGGGGTTCGCGGCGAGCCGCCCGGATCAAACGGTGGCTCGCTCGGCCCACAGCTATGCCTCTGATCGCGTGCTCGCGCAACGCCTTTCATAGCCAAACCCGGTTCGCAGCGCCCCTTCTTCAAAGCCACCCCTGAGCTCGGCCAACGCCGAGCGCAACCTACGCCGCGTGCCGATCTTCGGAGCCGATAGTGGTGGGTGCCCGATCGGCGGTCGACAAAACGCCAACCGCACGAACAGTAACCACCACGGGATCAGCATAAGAAGGCACGGACGGTCCGGTACCCGTCACATAGTGCCTGCTGCGAGGTCGAGAAGGACTGCTCATCGGTGAGCAGAGATTAGATGAGCCCCCTGATTTGTTGGGCGATCGCTACGAGCCGGGTCCGGGCGGCCGAGACGACGCCGTGGCGGTTCTTGTGAGCCCGCGCTGGCACTGCAATCTCGGTGATCTCGTCGATGCGGGTCAGGGGCTGGGCTGTGGCACATGGCAGTCGGTCACCTTGGGATTGACCCCGACATAGTTCAGGGGTCCCGCGATCACGGTCACCGCAATCGTCCCGACACTGGCGCAGTTCTGTTCTGCGTCTGTGAGATATCCGCGTTGCCCGGCCGCGATTACGCCAATGATCAGCCATACGAGCACGAGCAGGGTGATCAAACGCATTACGAGCCTCCTCCATATTCGAGGGACGGACCGGAGACCAAGCCCTCGCGGGTTTCCTCACGTTCATTCTAGGACGGCGAGCCTGCGCCCGGGCGGCGCCGCGTCGGCCACAGGGCGTTGTCTTCCGAATGTCGGAGTATGCGTGTTTAATGGAGTTACCTGACAGCGTTCTCGCTCAGGTTCTGTGAAATGAGGTACGACCATGATCGTGCTCGGGTTGATATTGCTATTGATCGGCTTCCTGACCGGGATCTCGATCCTCTGGACGATCGGAATCGTCCTTATCGTTATCGGAGCGATCCTCTTCCTGCTCGGTACAACGGGGCGCGCGGTCGGTGGCCGGAAGCATTGGTATTAGAGGTACGCGGATCACGACCCTCAGGGTGATCAACGAAGGCACCCTGAGGGTCGAATGTGTCTGCCGGTTCGCCAGATCGAGACCAACTCAGCGGCGTGTTCGGGCCCTCATCCCACCCGCATCCGGGCGCCGCAGCCGCCGGAAAGCCCCGAAACGTCGGTGCCCGGACGCTGACGCGGTGGCGTGAGCGGAATTGGCAGGAAAAGCCCATCGCGGGTGTTCGCCCGACAACGCTTCCGTTGACCCGGAGCGAGGTATGGCACCGATTCAACCGGCAGGTCCTTGAATCCGAACCCACCGTTGAAGCTGACGTGATGGACATTCCGCCCATGCAGCAGAGTCCAGTCGAGCTCATCGAAAACATCCGCCGCACGATCCAGCAACTGAACACACGTATTGCCGAGCTGGAGGACACAGGTACTGATTGACCAGGCAACCGCTGCCTGGTCATCGCCTCCACCGCAACTGAACGGTGTCGAAGAATCGTTTTCCGAACACCCCGGAGCGGAACATAAAGGGGCCGTGATCGGTTCGGACCTACGCCGGATCGTCGCGGTCGTCGAGTTCGTGCTCCAGGTCGGTGTTGATGCGCTGGGCTCCGGCGAGCTGATCTTGCAGGATCACGATCCGGCACGACGCGTCGAGCGGGTTACCGACATCGACGAGCTCGCGCACACGCCCGGCGATATGCAGCTGGTAGCGCGAGTAGCGGCGGTGCCCGCCCTCGGAGCGTTGCGGAGTCAGTAGCCGGGCCGCGTCGGGACCACACAGAAACGCTGGGGTGACGCCGAGGATCTCCGCGGCACGCCCCACGCTGTAGGCGGGATGGGTGTCGTCATCGAGTTAGCCCACGGCGCTGGCACCGTCGGCTCGAGGGGTGTTCGAGTGCTGCACAAGGCCTCTCGGGTTCAATGACGCAAGGCCCCGGCGCGCTGGGCGCGGGGGCCTTGATTTGCGACTGGGGGATTGAGTTCAACTGAATTCACCGGCCATGGTGGCCCGGTCCGAGACTTCGCATCCGAAGCTTCCAGGATGCGGAACTGGTAGAGGTCTACTCAGTGGCCATCCACTCGTCGGGTTTCTCCTGCGGTAATGCACTTGCTGGTACTTCAGTTGCTAGTGCACTTGCCTTGCTTCATCGCCCCGCCGGCGGTCCGGTCGACTGCACCGGATTCGCTTCTCCGCCAAGCGAAGCGGTTGAACTTGTCCCGGGCAGCTCACCTGCCCGGCCATCTAAGTTTGCTGAACGACAGCGACTGTTTGCGCCAGCTTCGAGAATGTCTACACCCGACATAACAGGTTTTTTGCATCCCACCGAGGTTGCTCGGTTGTCTGAGTGTGTTCGGTGCCTATCGGCGCCACCACCGCGCCCGCTTCTCCCACCAGCCGCAGCCACGACTGCGGGTGTTGGCATCCAGGCAAGTCGGCAAGGGTCGGCTTCTGGCCAGCGGCCGCACTCATCGGATATCGAGAACGGCACAGACCCTTGCTTGTCACCCGCGCCGCGATGGTCCACCGTGCTGGAGGCTGGTCGAGATCTTCCGCGCGAGCAGGTGTTGGGCCCCGGCTCGTCGGGTGTGGATCCCCCGCGAATATGCCGCGAACCACCAGGTCGAAACCGTGACGAAACCGTACCGAAAACGCACTCCGGATCGCTTGACGAAGCACTGCCACCGGAGGCCTACTGAATGTGACGGCTGTCACCACAAGATCGACATCCGTTGCAGGACAACAATTTTCATTCTCTTCGACTTGGAGTCGAACCATGGCAGCAGTACTCACCACCCTCACACCCAACTCCGGCCCGGCGACGACGTTCAGCACTGTGGTGATCACCGGATCCGGGTTCGCCAACGTCGGTCCTTTGACCGTCCGGTTCGGTACGACGGCGACCACATTCACCATTGACTCCGACACCCAGATCACGGCCATCTCCCCGACAGGGACAGGCACGGTGGATGTCACCGTCAAGGTGGAGCTGAACGGCACCAGCAACGCACTGCCCTTCACCTACGTCTGACCACGGTTGTGGCTCGGGCCGTCGGTGGGTGACTGCCCGCCGACGGCCCGAGCCGTGTTGTGGTCGCAGGTGGCACGGACAGCAGGCATGGGATGTGACGCGCAGGGCGGTCAGCGGTGGGGGTGCGCGTCGTCTACACCAGGGTCTCGACCCTGGGGCAAACACTATTCGTCAGCTCGACGGGATCGACGTCGAACACGTCTTCACCGACAAGGACACCACCGATCCGTTCTCGAGGAGATGGCCAACCGGGTCCTGCCCTTGACGAACTCGGCGCGCACGTCGCGATGGGATGAGCGCATCGAGTGCTCGCCAACAGATTGAGATGATGGGAGAAGGCCATGCTCGGTCTCGGTATTCTCGGATGTATCATCATCGGCGGACTCGCCGGATGGATCGCCGACAAGATCATAAAAACCGATGCCCCGCAAGGGATCCTGCTCAATATCGTCGTCGGTGTCGTCGGCGGTCTGCTCGGGGGATTCTTGCTCGAGCTTCTCGGGGTGGATGTCGAAGGCGGTGGGCTGCGGTTCAGCTTCTTCAACTGCATCGTCGGCGCGGTTGTTCCTCGTCAATTTGGTCACCGGCGGCCGTTGAGCATCGCGATAGCCTGGCCCCCACCCTGATATCGGACGCGCGCGGCCCGAAGCCTCTGAGCTTCGGGCCGTTTTCGCTCGTCGTGCGGCGCGCGTCAAGCCCAACGATCGGCATCGCTATCTGCAGCAGCGCTCGCTTGACAGAGGGCGGTGAAGGTTGCCGCGCCTGCCCTCGAAAGAATGACAGATGGACAGGTCAGTCGGGTGGTTCCTGCGGGTCTTCTGGCTCGCTCAACTCGGGGGCTACTTCACGGGTTGCCATCCCTCCTTGGCGGCCCTGGTCGGTAGGTCCGGGTCTTCCGCCTTTCGGCTCGTCGGCTTCTTCGTCGGTGTCGTTAGTTCTCGGCATGAGAATCCTCCTTTGTCGTCGTGGGTTCGCCATCTCTGTTTGGGTCTGCCTCGTTCACGCCGTTTCGGCGGGCCCGGATGGCGTTGACGAGGGCGAGCACGGCGCCGAAGGCGATGAGCACGAGGCCGCGCGTCCACACCTCTCCGTCGATCCGGGTGAACAGGAATAGGCACGAAGCCAAGCCCAGCCACGGAAAGATGGTCGGAATTCGGAAGTGGTCGGGTTCGCCGGTGTCTCGGCGCAAGACCAGCACTGCCGCGTTGACGCCGGCGAAGACGAACAGCAGCAACAGCACCAAGGTGGCGGCCAACGAGTCGACTTCGCCGGTCAACGCCAGGATCAGCGACATGGTCGACGTCGCGAGAATCGCCACCCACGGTGTGCGCCAGCTCGCCAGGACACGGCCCAGAACCGGCGGCAGCAGCCCGTCGTTGGCCATCCCATAGGCCAATCGTGACGACATGATGCCGGTGAGCAGCGCGCCGTTGGCGACGGCGACCAGTGCGATCACGCTGAAGAGCCAGTCGGGGATGGCACCGGCGGCGCGAACCACTTCGAGCAGCGGCCCGCTGGACTGTGCCAATTGATCGGTAGGCACACAGGCACTGGCGACCACACCGACCAGCACGTACACCACCCCCGCTGTCAGCAACGCCCCGAAAAGCGCTGTGGGATAAGACCGCCGCGGATCTTTGACCTCCTCGGCCAAGTTCACGGAGGTCTCGAACCCGACGAACGAGTAGAACGCCAGCACCGAGCCCGCCAGCACCGCCCCGATAGCGCCATGATCGGCGGTGCCCACCTGGGTGAGCCGGCCCAGATCCGCATCACCGCGCAGCATCAGCCAGGCGCCCAAGGCGATGATCAGCAGCAGACCGCCGACTTCCACCAGCGTGGCCACCACATTCGCACCGAGGGACTGCTTGATTCCGCGGATATTGAGCGCGGCGAGCAGTGCCAGGAAGACGACGACGACCAGGAGAGTCGGTAACGAGATCAACGATTGCAAGTAATCTCCGGCGAACGCCCTGGCCAGCGCGCCCACCGAGACGATGCCCGCAGCGAGCATGCAGAAACCGACGAACGAACCAGCTGCGGGACCGAACGCGGTGGTGACGTAGTGGGCCGATCCGCCGGCTCGCGGGTATTTGGTGGCGAGCTCCGCGTAGGAGCCTGCGGTGAGCGTGGCCAGCACGAGTGCGGTCAGCAGCGGCAGCCAGACCGCGCCGCCGGACTCACGCGCGACGGATCCGACCAACACGTATACGCCTGCGCCGAGGACGTCGCCGAGGATGAAGAAGTACAGCAGCGGGGTGGTGACCGCACGCTTCAGCGAGTCAGGCATGAGAAGGCCATACCCAGTTGTTCCCGACCCAAGCAGGTGGGTGCGACGGTCGCGCGCCGCTTGTCGATCAAGGCCGAAATTCCTGAGCTTTGCTTTTCACGCCTTGGACCAGCAGATGCCACGCGCCCGGGTCACCTTGGAGTACGGCGCGGCCCATGTCCTTGATCTGCTCGGTGGTCGCGTGGGGAGGGATGGGCGGCACCTCGGGATCGCAGTGGATGTCGAGCAGTATCGGGCGGTCCGCGGCCAGCGCGCGATCCCAGGCGGGCCCGATGGCGTCGGAGTTGTCGACGGTGATCGCCTCGATGCCGGTGCAACGTGCGATATCGGCGTAAGAGATATCCGGAAGTGTCTGCGACTCTTCGAATTTCGGCGTGCCGCCCATGCCGCGCAACTCCCAGGTGACCTGGTTGAGGTCGTTGTTGTGGAAGACGCAGACGATCAGTCGTCGATCAGCCCACAGGTTCTGGTAGCGGTGGATCGTGATCAGCTCGTTGAGACCGTTCATCTGCATCGCGCCGTCGCCGACCAAGGCGATCACCGGGCGGTCGGGGTGTGCGAACTTCGCGCCGATGGCATAGGGCACCCCCGCACCCATGCTCGCCAGGGTGCCCGACAACGAGCCGCGCATGTCGGCGCGCATGCGCAGGCAGCGGGCGTACCAGTTGGTGGACGAGCCCGAATCCGCGGTGATGATCGCGTTGTCCGGAACGCGTTGCGACAGTTCCCACACCACCCGCATCGGGTTCGCCGGGTCGGTGTCGAGCATGCTTTGGCGTTCCAGCGTCTGCCACCAGTGCCGCACGTTGTGTTCGACGGTGTCGCGCCAGGATCGGTCCTGCTGGCGGTCCAGCAGCGGGATCATCGCGCGCAGTGTGGCTTTCGCGTCACCGACTAGATTCACCTCGGTGGGGTATCGCATGCCGATCGACGCGCCGTCCAGATCGATCTGCACGGCCCTGGCTCGGTCCAGTTCGGGCAGGAACTGACTGTAGGGGAAGTTCGAGCCGACAATCAGCAGGGTGTCGCAGTCGCGCATCAGCTCATAGCTCGCGCGGGTGCCGAGCAAACCGATCGACCCGGTGACGAAGGGCAGTTCATCGGAGAGCACGTCCTTGCCCAGCAGCGCTTTGGCGATGCCCGCACCGGTCAGTTCGGCGACCGCGAGCACCTCATCGGCCGCGCCGCGCGCGCCTTGGCCGATGAGCACGGCCAGCTTGGTTCCGGCGTTGATCACCTCCGCCGCTCGCTCTATTTCTGTGCGTGCAGGGACCGAGGTGGTCGATGAAATGCTCGGCGGGCTCGACGGCACCTCTTTGAAGGCATGTGTTGGCGGTTCGTAGGGCTGCTCTTGCAGATCGGCCGGAATGATCACCGCGGTCGGCGCACGGCGGGTCAGGGCGGTGCGGATTGCCCGATCGAGCGCGTTGGGCAGCTGGTTGGCGACATTGACCTCGACGAGGTAGTCCGACGCCACGTCCTTGAACAGCGACTGCAGGTCTACCTCCTGCTGGTAGCTGCCGCCCATCGCGCTGCGGGCGGTCTGGCCGACGATGGCGACTACCGGCACATGATCGAGCTTGGCGTCGTAGAGGCCGTTGAGCAGGTGAATCGCGCCTGGCCCCGAAGTGGCCATACAGACACCGACCGTGCCGCTGAACTTCGCGTATCCGGTGGCTTGGAAGGCCGACATCTCTTCGTGTCTGCTCTGTACGAACCGTGGCGAGTTCTCGGCTCTACCGAAGGCGGCGACGAGGCCGTTGATGCCGTCACCGGGGTATGCGAAGACCTGCTGGACGCCCCATTCCCGCAGCCGCGCAAGGACGTAGTCGGCTACCTGCATCGACATGGTTCTCCATTCCGGGCCAAGGTAGTCGGCGGGTCAGGTACCGGTCCTTCTCATTTGCCGCGGTCGGCGGATTCATCGTCGGACTGTTGCAAAGCCTTCGACAACTCGGCGCGAAGACGGTCCGCCGTCGTTTCGTCGCCTGCGTCGCCGGCGGTGGTGATGTCTTGTCGCAACTGGGCGATGATGTCGTGAGAGACCATGGGTGCTCCTTCTGTGCCGGGATGATCATGTCGGTGGCCGTGGGTGGGGGCCGCCACTGTGGTGCTACCGCGCAAACCAGTTTCTAAACAGCGGGTGCTCGCGGAGTCAGAATCCGATGAGCCCCGAGGCCAGGTCCATGGTGTCGATGATCTGGGTGACCTGCTGGCGTGCGTTGGGGCACTGGTCGCGGGTGACCGTGTCGATCGCGTCGCGGTGGTCGGCGACGGCGATGTTGATCGCGCCGTTGCGTAGTGCCCAGGTGTGGACGACACCGTTGAACCTCACGCGAGCGATGGCGCTGCCCTGTTGGCGCCAGCTAGCGAGATCGGCCCACATTGTCTCGCACAACCGTGCACCGGCGGCTGGACCGATGACTGGTGCGTCGGCAGAGGCAGAAACCCCTGTGAAGCCTTGCGACTCGGTAGTCGATACGTAGGCAAGAACACCCGCTGATATGAGAGCGCCCAACAACGCGACGCGACCCATGTGGTGGACGCGACGGCGCGTTCGGCTCATAAACATCGGGTTCTCCTTCATTCGAGCACACGTTGGATCTCGATGTTCGAATGCCCCTGACTGCATTGATGAATCGGCTATTGCGCTGGAAATACCCTGTGGTGACGGCACTTACAGGGCATGTGCGCACGATTGGTGCTGGTCGGTGAGCCTATTGAGGCAGCGGGGGGAGCGGCGCGGTGGCAGGGCCTTCCAACACCGTGCCGTCCGGCGCGAACCGCGAGCCGTGCAGGGGGCAGTCCCAGGTCTTTTCGGCATCATTCCAGTTCACGATGCCCCGCAAGTGGGTGCACACTGCCGACACGGCGTGGGTCTGACCCTGGACAGTGCACCGCGCCGTCGGCTGAAGGCCGTGACGATCGACATTTCCCTGTCCTTCGACCGGGGTCGGTTCGGAGCCGGGATCGAGCAGGTGAAGCCATCCGGTCGACAGATGCCGCGCCACCGTGGCACTGGCTTGCGCGCCGGCGAACAGCGTCTTCACCGCACCGGTGTGCCAGCCGTCGTAGGCGCCCGGCCATGCGGGCTGTCGGCCGGTGAGTCGGTCGGCCAGAGCGAGTGCTGCGGCGACGCCGTTGGTGATGCCCCATTTGGCGAACCCGGTCGCGCACAGCACATCGTCGGCACCGAACTGCACGGCGCCGACGTAGGGCAGTTCGGAGATCGGGTGGTAATCCTGGGCAGACCAGCGATGGAGGAGTCGTGCGCCGGGAAACCAGCGATGGGTCCAGTCCGTCAATTCGGTGACGTGGACGGCTTCGGAATCGACGCGGCCGACGTCGTGGCCGTTGCCCCCGACCAGCAGAACGTCGCCGGACTCGGTGGGGCACCAGCGCAGCGATCGGATGGGCTGACCGGCGCTGACGAACATCTCCTGCGGTACTGAATCCGGGACCTGGAATGCGGCCAGATAGGACCGCTGAGCAATCAGCTGCCCGAAGATCGCGCGGCGGTCGAAGACAGGTGATCCGGTCGCCACGATTACGTTCGCCGCGAAGATCTGACCATGGTCGGTATCGATCACGACGCCGTCGTTGCGTCGGCGAAGCCGCTGCGCGCGAGTCGATTCGAAGATTCGACTGCCATGCGCCTCGATATCGGACGCGAGCGCGGCGAGCACCGCGACCGGGTCGACTTGTGCCTGCTCTCGGAGTCGGACACCGCCGTAGGTGGGAAATGGCAAGTCGAGCTCGTGGATCAACTGGGTGGGCAGCCCGACAACGCGGGTGGCCTCGTATTCGGCGCGGACTGCCGCAGCTTCGCCGGCGTTCTGCGCGTAGGTGATGGCGGGGACACGTTGGGTAGCGACATCGTGGTTGGCGCAGAATTCCAGCAACCAGTCGAAACCGACCTGATTGGCGGCTATGTATTGCGCCAGGACTTCGGTGCCGTGCCGGTGGGCGATGGCCTGGGCGCGAGTTCCCTGCAGCAGCGAGATCTTCGCGGTGGATGCGCCGGTGGTCACGGCTCCGACGTGTCGTGCCTCGAGCACGGCAACCTCGCGGCCGCGCTCGGCCAACACCGACGCGGCGGTCAATCCAACAATCCCGGCACCGATCACCGCCGTGTCGACCTCGATGTCAGCGCTCAGGGGGGACCGGGTCGGCAGCGGTGCGTCGGCGAACCAAAACGATGTCATGGGGACCGCATACCCCGCGACGGCCAACGAAACGATCGCGCGGAAGAGGCAATGATCCACTGACACATTTCATCGCGGTGGAGAGCTCGCGAGGCCTCCGACTACCTCGGGGCACCCCGCCTGGGCTGCCTAGGCCTTTCGAACTGTCGGGCGATCACTCCTCGGTGCTGTTGGTCGCAACGAGTGTCGTGCGGTCACCGCGATCTCGGCGGTCTTTCGCCGTGAACAAGAACGGGCCGCATGCCTGATCTCTGTGCCCGTCGATATTGAGCTCGGGCCAAGCCCGTCGCTCCGGCCTGTCGGCAGGTGAGTTGGTGCGCTGATTACTCGTGTGCAGTAGCGGCATCCGCTCTCGAGGACCGCATCGTTCGAACCCGAGGAGTTTGCGATGAATATTCGGCCCATCGATGGTTGGAATGGTCCGCGCCTGATTCGAGCGCCAGGAGTATATCGGCCCCAAGCAGACAGCTGGCTGCTGTGCCGCGCGCTCCCGCCGATGCGGGGAGCCAGGGTTCTCGACGCATGTGCTGGCACTGGAGTACTGACCTTGGCGGCGGCCGCAGCAGGCGCAGGGAGCTTGACCGCAATCGACCTGTCGCGGCGTGCGCTGATGTCGACGTGGCTGAACTGCCGCCTGCGCGGTGTCACAGTCGAGCTGCTTCATGGCGACTTCAGTGCGGCACGGCGGTTGCCGCGTTTCGATGTGGTGCTGGCGAACCCGCCCTATGTGCCCGCGGCCCGAACCCGCGCACATGGTGCCGGACTGGCATGGGACGCCGGTCCCGACGGTCGTAGTGTGCTCGATCGGCTGTGTGTGACGCTGCCGGATCTGCTCACCGAACGCGGCATCGGGTTGATCGTGCACTCGGCAATCAGCGACCCGGACCGTAGTTTGAGGCAGCTGCGGGAAGGCGGGGTCGACGCCGAGGTGATCACCTCGGGCACCGTCGCGTTCGGTCCCGTGATGCGGTCTCGCGCGAGATGGTTGGCAGAGAACGGCTACATCGAACCCGGGCAAGGAGACGAGGAACTGGTGGTGATCCGTGTCGGCCGAACATCGGCTCCCATGGTGGGTGAGTGCGGCTGAGTCGCGAAGGTTCGCTCTGAACCCGGCCCCGGGCGGCCCGCCCCGCTAGGCCAAGGCCTGTTCGCGCAGCGAGTTCAGGATTCGGCTCAGAATCCGTGACACTTGCATCTGCGACACACCGAGGTGTGTCGCGATCTGAGTCTGGGTCAGGTTTCGGTAGAACCGCATCACCAACACTTGCTGGTCCTCGCCAGGTAGCGCGGCGATCAGCGGTCGCACAGCGATCGAGTCCTCGGTGAACTGATAGCGAGGTTCATCGGCGCCGAGCATGTCGGAGATCGGCAAGTTGGGGTTGTCCCGATCGTCGTTGGTGACTGCGTCGATCGAGTTCGTCTGATAGCCGCTGCTCGCGATGACCGCTTTTGTAACGTCGCGAAGGTCAACCCCTAGTTCTGCGGCGAGTTCCTGCGCGTCGGGTACCCGTCCCAATCGTTGGGTCAGCTCTTCGGTGGCCGGACCTATTTGTAGCTGAATTTCCTTGAGCCTGCGTGGCACGTGCACCGCCCAAGTGCGATCGCGGAAGTGTTTGCGGACCTCGCCCATGATGGTGGGAATCGCGAAGGACAGAAAGTTGCAGCCGCGGGTGAGGTCGAATCGGTCGACGGAGAGAACGAGCCCGACCCGGGCTATTTGCTCCAGATCGTCGAAGTGCTCGCCACGGCCGGTGAACTTGCGCGCAATGTGATCAGCCAACGGAAGGCACAGCCGAATCACCTCCGCCCGCACCGCATCGTGATGCTCACCGCCAGGCTGCAGCGCCCGCATCTTCTCGAACCAGGACTCGATGTCGTCGTAGCTGTCACCACGAGAATGAGATCGCCGTGCATTCGAGTACTCGGCTGTCGGTGCCTGACTGGTCATCGCCTCGTGCCTCGCTTCCACGTGCAGTTGGACGTTTCAGGGGTACCTGACGAAACCACAGCCATGCCTGCCGCAGGGGATCGGCGACCTCGTCGGTAGAGATCTGTCGGCTAGTTGTGACAGCCTCGAAATGAAGTCCTCGTCATAGCCGTTTCGAGGCTGGTAGCGCGGGCATCACCAGAGTGCGGCGGCCAATCGGCCGGATGTGGACGGCGCCGAGGTGACTGCACCGCCAGTGGGCACGTGTCGCCGTGACCCGAACTCTCGGTTCGGGGGATAGGAGGCCGATCCGATGGACCACACCACTGCGCCGTTGCTCGCCGCGGTCGCCGAGTACCACCATCTCGGTCGCTACGGGTTCACCCCGCCCGGACATCGCCAGGGTCGCGGCGTGGATGACCGGGTGCTCAGCGCGCTCGGCGCCGACGCTTTCCGCAGTGACATCCTCGCCTCTCCCGGGCTCGACGACCGGCTCGCTCGGGGCGGTGTCCTGGCCGAGGCCGAGGAACTCATGGCCGACGCGGTCGGTGCCGATTCGGCCTTCTTCTCGACCTGCGGCAGCTCCCTGTCGGTGAAGGCCGCGATGATGGCCGTCGCGGGTGGCCAGGACGGCGGTCTGCTGGTGGCCAGGGATTCGCACAAATCGATCGTGGCCGGGTTGATCTTCTCCGGTGTCTGCCCACATTGGATCACCCCTCGCTGGGATACCGAACGGCACTTGTCCCATCCACCGTCGCCGGCGCAGGTGGAACAAGCGTGGCGCGAGAACCCGCACGCTGCAGGCGCGTTGATCGTGAGCCCCAGCCCCTATGGCACCTGTGCCGACATTCGCGGTATCGCCCAGGTGTGTCACGCGCGTGGCAAACCGCTGATCGTCGACGAGGCGTGGGGCGCGCACCTGCCTTTTCATCCCGACCTGCCGACCTGGGCGATGGATGTCGGGGCCGATGTGTGCGTCGTCAGCGTCCACAAGATGGGCATGGGGTTCGAACAGGGTTCGGTTTTTCATCTGCAGGGCGATCTGGTCGATCCGGTGCGTTTACGCGGTTGCGCTGATCTGCTGATGACTACCAGCCCCAACGTGTTGATCTATGCCGCGCTCGACGGGTGTGGCGACGGCAGATGGTCGAATTCGGCCACGACCTGCTCGGGCAGGCACTGGCATCGGCCAACAGAGCGCGCACCGAACTCGCCGAGATCACTGACATCAGTGTGATGCACGATGAACTCCTCGGTGTCGAGGCCTCCCACGACCTCGATCTGCTCCAGGTTGTCGTCGATGTCGCGGACACCGGCACCACCGGCTACGCCGCCGCGGATTGGCTGCGCGAGCACCGGCGCCTCGACGTCGGGCTGAGCGATCACCGGAGGGTGCTGGCAACCATTTCCCCCGTCGATGACACATCCACCATCGACGCGCTCGTGGACGGTGTCGCCCTGTGGCGAGCCGGACTCGACCATCTCAACCCAGTACAGATCCGGTTGCCCTTACCCGAGGAGTTGCAATTGGAGTCGGTGATGTTGCCGCGCGATGCGTTCTTCGCACCGGCCGAGGCAGTTCCCGCCGACCGTGCGGCAGGCCGAATAGCGGCCGAGCAGATCACTCCGTACCCGCCGGGGATTCCCGCGATCGTGCCGGGCGAGCGCATCGACGCCGCAGTCGTGGACTACCTGTGTGACGGTGTTGCCGCGGGAATGAACGTGCCCGACGCAAGCGATCCGCAGCTGCGCACCTTCCGTGTAGTCCGCGCGAGTTGATCACTTGAAAGGATTCACGATGACTGTCGCCCTGAAAGCCCTCGCCCTGGTGTGCACACTCAAGCCCTCCCCGGCTGCATCGAGCAGCGTGCTCATCGCCGATCAAGTGCTGGCCGAACTGGCCACCCACGGCGTCGACGGTAAGTCGGTGCGGATCGCCGATTTCGACGTTCGCCCTGGTGTCAGCGCCGATGAAGGCGATGGAGATCAGTGGCCCCAGATCCGGCGGTGGGTCCTCGACGCCGACATCGTCGTGCTCGCAACCCCGACCTGGTTGGGTCATCTGGCCTCGGTCGCGCAGCGAGTGCTCGAACGCCTGGAGGCGGAGCTGTCGAACACCGACGATGCCGGCCGACCTGCCATGTTCGGCGAGGTGGGTATCGCCGCGATCGTCGGCAACGAGGACGGTGCGCACAAAATCGCCGCTGACACCTTCCAAGCGCTCGACGACATCGGCTTCACCATCCCTGCCCACGGGTGCACCTATTGGAACGGCGAGGCGATGGGTCGCATCGACTACAACGACCTCGTCGGCACTCCCGACCCGGTCCGCGACACCACCCGCACCATGGCACGCAACGCCGCCCACCTGGCCGGATTGCTCCGCGCCCAGAACTACCCCGTCGACTGAATTGTCGGGAGCTTCTCGTCTATGCCGTGATTGGGTAGCGGGTGTGCGGGTAGAGCGCGATGTGGAGGAGGTGTAGCCATGGCTTCCATGGATCCTGATCCCGCTCGTATCCCTGATTTGGAGACAGGCGGTGGTGTGCCGCCGGGCTCGACACCGCCGGAAACGGCGCAAACCTCGGGGCTGTCGGCGCCAGAGCCCCGTACCCGCCACAGATTTCCACCGACCGGGGTCGCCGCCGTCGTCGTGACTGTGGTGATCGTCGCGGTATTTCTCGCCGCGGCGGTCGCGATACTGCTCACCATCTAGCGGTAAATCCGGTTCTCCGACGCCACCGAGGACGACGAGTCCACCACGATGTGGTGATCGAAGCGCCACCTGTGCCTCACGGCCGCCGCTGTTTGCCACGCGGGTATCGCGGTAGTCACCCGGAGACAGCGATCTGCGAGCGAAGGGATTCGATCATGGGCTTTCCCGAACAGCAGCAAGAAGTACCCGGCATTCAGGCGCAGATGTCGCCTGTCCCCGATTGCGGGGAGAAGACCTACCGAGGCTCGGGAAAGCTCACGGGCAAGACTGCGGTGATCACCGGCGCCGACAGCGGAATCGGCAGGGCTGTGGCGATCGCGTTCGCCCGCGAGGGCGCTGACGTGTTGATCTCGTATCTGGACGAGGATCAAGACGCCCAAGTTGTCGCCGACCTGGTGACCGAGGCAGGTCGGCGGGCGGTGCTGGTTCCCGGTGACCTTTCGGACCCGGCGCATTGTCGTGCGGTCATCGAAAGAGCGGTCGCCGAATTCGGCACGATCGATGTGTTGGTGAGCAATGCGGCATATCAGATGACGCACACGGACCTGGCTGAGATCACTGATGAGGAATTCGCGTATACCTTCGCGTTGAATGTGGGCGCGTACTTCCATCTGGTCCAGGCCGCGGTGCCGCATATGCGCCCTGGCTCCTCGATCATCGGCAGTTCGTCGGTGAACTCCGACATGCCCAATCCGACTTTGGCGCCGTATGCCGCGACCAAGGCGGCGGTCTCGAATCTTTCGGCCAGCTTGGCGCAACTGCTGGGCGAGAAGGGCATCCGGGTGAACAGCGTGGCACCCGGCCCGATCTGGACACCATTGATCCCCTCCACCATGCCACCGGAAAAGGTCGGCAAGTTCGGTGACGACACACCTCTGGGCCGAGCGGGCCAGCCTGCCGAACTCGCCGCCGCTTATGTTCTGCTCGCCGGCGATGACGGTAGCTATATCTCCGGTGCCAGGCTAGCGGTGACCGGGGGTAGGCCGATTCTGTGAGGTTATTGCGCGAGGCACCGGACCGCAGTGGGGGATCGCGCAACCGCAAACCAGTTTGCCGACACCGCGTTGAGGATTCCTCGGCGTTCGCTGTGCGGGCGGACGTTGTCGAAGCTAGGTGTCGATCGAAGCGGGAGATGGGTGAATGGCGAGGGATAATATGGCGACAGCAGATCAGCTCGCTGAGGTTGCCAAACGAAGTGGGGTGACGATCGCTACTGCCGAATCGTTGACCGCAGGTAACGTCGCTACCGCGCTGGGCGCCGCAGCCGATGCCGCGGTGTGGTATCGCGGTGGGGTCGTCGCCTATGCCGCCGAGGTCAAACGGTGCGTGCTCGGGGTTCCCGAGGTGCCGGTGGTGTCCGAGACTGCGGCGAGAGCGATGGCCGAGGGAGTGCGGTCACTGATGGACGCCGATATCGCTGTCGCCACCACCGGTGTCGGCGGCCCTGATCCGCAGGACGGCGAGGCTGCCGGCTCGGTGTGGTTCTGTGTGGTTTCGCGCAGCGATGCGCGGGTGAGTCACCGGCAGTATGACGGTGATCCGGCGGAAGTTGTCGATCGATCTGTGCAGTACGCGATCGAGTTGCTGCTGTCGATGGCGAAAGTCGTTCACTCATGAGGCGCTCACGCTGAAGCAGTCGGCAGCGTGCCCCAACCGAGCGGGATCCGTCGGATTCCGATTAGCGCTACGACGACACGCTCGATCGGTGATCGGCCTGTTTTGGCGATCTAGCCCGTGACCAGCCGCGCTGTCGTGCAACGTATGTGCGGACACGACGGTGCGGGGGTGGCCGGTGGCGACCTGAAAGTGGACGATGCCGCAGTGGTCTGCGGTGAGTCGAGTACCGAGGCACGTCGCAACCAAACCAGTTGGCCGATTACTCGGCGTCGGCCCGTGGGATCGGGTGAACACTGATGTCAGCGAGTGCGTTGGCGATTGTGTCGAGCGGCGTTGCTGCGGCGATTTCGAGGCTTAGTCGGTGTGCTGCGATTCGATAGTTGGGGTCGGTCAGAATCTGATCGACCGCGGTATCGATGTCGGTCGGTGTGGGATGTGCGGTGCCGAGGTTGATTCCGGTCCCGGTGTATCCCACGCGTGCCGCGACTTCGGCTTTGTCCGCGGTTTCTCCAGCGACGATCACGGGTTTGCCGTAGCGAAGCGCGTGCTGGACGCCGCCGTATCCGCCGTTGGTGATCACGACATCGACGTTCGGCAGCAGTTGTTCATAGGGCAGGTAATCCGCGACGAAAGCGTTCGTCGGCACGGGGCAGCGGAGTGTGTGGATCGGGCCACCGCCGGTGGTGGCGATGACGAAACAGTCCTGTCTGTCGGCGAGCGCGCGCAGCGTGGTGCCGATGAGCTGATCGAGGTCGGTGTTGTCCCAGGTCCCCTGGGTGACATGGATGACGGTGCGTGCGGTGCCCAGCTGATCCAACCATGGCGCAACCCCGGGTTCGCCGGCTGAGTTGGGAAGTATCGGGCCGACAAAGCTGACATTGGCGGGTAGGTCAGCTCGCGGGTATTCGAAGCCGGGCACGGTCAGCTGGAGCAATTTGTCGGCCAGTCGAGGCCAATCAGTGAGAAACACCGGTGAGCGTCCGGCACCGACGTCGCGCAAGGCACGGTTGAGTCGGTTCTGCGTGCGGGCGAACAGAACACGATGAACGAACCGGTTCATGTTGGTGTAATTCACCGAGGGTTGCGGTGGCCATCCCATCCCGAACGGTGGGGTCTGGGCGCTCGACAACGTCAGCGGGCTGACGCCGCATACCAGGATCGGAGGACGCGGATGCGCTTTCAATAGGCAGCCGAGCGCGCCGATGAAGGCAAGGTCGACCAACACAGCATCGACCGGCTCGCGACGCAGGACCGCGTCCATCGCGTCGAACTGTGCGACCAGGGGCGCGATGAACACCGAGTCGAGTTCTGCCTGCCCCCGCATATAGCGGCGGATCGTCGGCGCGAGTCGGCTCGGCGGCGCCGAGGCCGAGGACGGGATCTGGGCTTCGCCGGGCAGGATCGCCAGGTGCATTCCGGCTCGGCGAACGCGGTCACTGTACTGGTCGCCGGTGAGCAGGCATACGTCATGTCCGCGTCGCTGCAGATCCGCGCCGATTCCCAGCATGGGCAGCACGTGGCCGGCGATGGGGGTTGCGGCCAGTAGGTAGCGAGCCAAGGGGTTCCTCGAGGTGGTGGTCGAATCGTGCCGGCAGCCGTCGGCGGTCAATCATGGTGTCGACGTAGAGCGTCGGGTTTGTGCACCGCAACGCTGCCGTTCTTGTCGCTGCGCACCTTGTACTGCGGATCGGCTGGGGATGCGCGGACCGTGCGGCCGCCGGCTTCGGTATCGGAAATGATTCTTTCTTCGACCGTGCCGACGACGGTGCTGCCGTGGCTATTCCATTCGACCTTGTCGCCCTTGCTGAAGCTGTGTTCAGTCATTGTCTCGGCCACCAATCAGATCGTGTGTTTTTATGCTGCGATCGAGCACACCCGCTTAATCAGCCACGCTTTCGACGAAGCCCTCCGGATCAATGTCCATCTGCACGGTAACCCGGGTGGTCTCAGGAAACGTTTCGAACTGGGTTGACCGGTTGCAGGCGGCGGCTACCGGCACATCCCCGTCGACGGCTTCGATGACAGTGCTCATTCTGGCCTCCTCGGGGCTGATGTTTGTTCACTCAGAGGCCGAGTGCCCCGCCGCCGCGAGTCCACACCATATTGACGCAACCAGCGCGATGCGCGGCCCAGCAACAGCACGAGGTTCCCCACCTGTGCGTATTGATGGATCATCCACAATACGATCTCGTCGGCGTCGCAGCGGGCTTCCGGTACTTCGCCGTGCTGAATACAACAAGTCCGCGATCGCCACACTGGTCGAGCGGCCTGCTACACGATACCGGTCCACCTGCCCTGCGGTCAGATGCCGAATCGGTCCGTTGGGATACCCCAGCCGAGCGGGGGGTTCGGCGTTGTGCGGCGGGGAAGGCCGGACCAGTCGGAGGGATCGGGGGATCGAATACACGCGCCGGGTCGACGAGTGGCCACGGCGGTTTTCCCTCACGGTCAGGCGCGTGGCAGCACGTCCAGCAGCGACGAGGTGGAGGGGATCCGCAGAGCGTCACGCAGATCCATGTGAAGCACGCTGAGAGTGAAGCTCGTTCGTATGGGCGGCGAGGAGGCTGGGCGGCGGCGGGACGTAGGACGACAGGGCTGCGGCCGAGACGAGGCTTATCAGGTAGAACAGTTGCGCACCGTTGCCGAGCTCGGGCAGGTGCCGGCGCACGAGCTTTGTCATGGCTGTGAGCGTGGTGAGAGAGGAACGCTTGTGTTGCTTGACCACCTCGACCGAGACGTTGTGCTCGGGGACGCCACCCTGCGCGCCGAAGAGGTCGCAGAGCACCACCTGGCCCGCCATCGACTGGCTGAGGATCTCGGCCAGCTGGCCCGCCCGCATTTTTGGTGCCGCAGGCCCTCGATCTGACCTCACTGGATTCGATCCGATCTGCGGCGGCCGACCTGCGGGCCGCCCACCCGCGCTGTGCACAGCGCTGTTCTGTAACGGTTTTCGACGATGCGGTCCACCGAAGTCGACGCGCTCACTGGTGTTCGCGGCGAGCTGGAGGTCGAGTTTGGAGGCGAAGAGCATGTCGTAGTTGCCTTCGTCGTAGTCGAACAGATCGAAAGTGATAACGGGGACCGCGTACGGCCACGGCCTCGATGCGCCCGAGAGCGATCGAGTCGTCGATCGCGAGGTGCTCGAAAACCCTGATTGGGTCGTCAGTGGACGACACGGTGGCAGCGGTGCCGACATTGATGCGCGTGCTGGTTGGCGAGTTCCCAGGCGCTGCCGGGACCGACGTAGAGGTGGCGGTTGCGCCAAATTATTACTTCGGTTTGGCGCGTAGTCGATCGCGTTCCGCGCGGAGGCGGGTGACGGTGTCTTCGAGTTCGAGTATGCGAGCCACGGCGGTCAGATTGACCCCGTCACCGGTAAGGGTGGTGATGCGGTGCAGGCGGGTCAGGTCCTCACCGCTGTAGCGGCGGGTGCCACCGGCGCTGCGGGCGGGGGTGACCAGTCCGTGCTGTTCGTACAGGCGCAGGGTCTGGACCCCGATGCCGGCTAGCTCGGCGGCAACGGAGATCGCATACACCGCCTGTGCTGGTGACGGCCCTGAGTTGTGCGGGGAGACCATGGGTGTCCTCTCGGTTCCTACGTTTCTCTTCTAGATTACTTGTTTCTGGTACTTGCACTCATCTAGGTGGAGTGCTAAAAAATATCTGTGTCAGATGGCAGAGGTTATCTGATCGTCATACTAGTGAGAATGGAGTGAGTTGGAGGTGGCGACCATGTTGATGCGCACCGATCCGTTCCGTGATCTGGACCGGTGGACCCAGCAGATGTTCGGCACAGCGGCACAGCCGGCAGCGATGCCGATGGATGCTTGGCGCGACGGTGATGAGTTCGTGGTCGAGTTCGATCTGCCCGGAATCGACCCGGAATCGCTGGATTTGGATGTCGAACGCAATGTGGTGACCGTGCGCGCATCGCGGCCGGGCCTGGACGCGAATCGGTCGATGATCGCTGCGGAGCGCCCACGTGGGGTGTTCAGCCGTCAGTTGTTCCTCGGCGAGAGCCTCGACACCGACCAGATCCGCGCCGACTACCGCAACGGTGTGCTGCGGCTGTCGATCCCGGTCGCGGAGAAGGCCAAACCCCGCAAGATCGAGATCGCTCGCGATCACGACCGTGAACCCCAGGTGATCAACGCCTGAGTCGGTGGGGGAGGTCGACGATGTCAGCCTCGATCGTCAACCGCGGCAACGGCACAGACCTCGAGCGGGCGTGGTGGTACGACACGACGCTGGCGGCGCTCGATCCCGACTGCGCGGCGTTGATCGACGCCATCGGCGCCCGGGTGAGATGGTGCCCGCCCTGCCCGCGTGAGCCGTCGCGACACCGCACGGCACAGCTCTCGGTGCCGAGCCTGCGATCAAGCGAGTGGCCGACGGCTACCCAGCGCAGTCTTCCGCCGCTCGAGTAGTGGGCCGTCCACTGTTTCGACGATCCGGTATCGAAAGGGAGGCGAGGGGTATCGATCGATCCCGCAGCACTCTTCCATTGAGCTCAATCCGATTTCCCTCGCGTCCGGTGGCCGAACCCTGGCGGGGTTCGGCCACCGGCTCCGTCCGACAGTGATTTCGAGGAGGACCCGATGGCCGTTTTACCGACCGCCTCGCAGACCGACCGTGCAGATCAGGAGGCCTTCGTTTTCGACGCCGACCGCGAGGGGGGCCTCGACGTCACTGCGGTACTCGCCGACGCCTGTGAACACAGCATCGACACCGCTGACCTGTCCGACCACATCGACCAAGCATCGAGTGTTCCCTGTGTCGACGACATCTCTTGCCTCGCCTACTGACCCATACATCGATTTCGACCCGCACGGGCACAGCGCCACCGGTTCCGAATCCTGGCAGCCCGGCCGGGTCGACTGGTTCGACGCCAAGAAGGGGTTCGGATTCCTGACCCTGGACCGGGTAGGCCCGCGGTGTTCTGCGACTACGCCGTCATCGAGGCGCCCGGCTACAAGACGCTGCACGCCGGACAACTCGTGGTGTTCGCCATGACCCACACCGGCCGCGGGCACGAAGCCCGCCGGGTCCTGACCTACGGCCAACCCTCCGCTGACATCGCCGCTGCCACGCCGACCCGGCTGCCGCGGAGCGGCGCACGGTCGCTGTCCCTGGTCTCGCCAGACATGCTGCCTGCGAGCGCGGGCCGGCTGACCTCGATTACGCGGTGTTTCAGCCGCCTGCGGACGGATGGGTTGGCTATTGTTGATCGGCCGCCAGACGCGGTGTTAGGTGATCGAACCCGTGACGATGCGAGGGGTTACCGATGGGCTCCGTTGCGTTCGACCTGTTGTGGCAGTTGTTCACATCGCTTCTCACCGGCCAATCCTCGGGACATCCGCCTTTCCCGTGGCCGTTCAGCTGACTTGTTCGGGCGGTACCGATTCCGTACTGGCCTCGGGGCCCGAGTTCAGTGGAGGCGGGACCAGTCCTGCCAAGTGGCCAGCGCCTTGCTCGTCTCCAGGTCCGGTCGGGCCCAGGCGGCATGGCAGAGTGTGCGAGCAGCGTCCAGTAGCTGCGTTCTGGTCGGCATGGTGCTGCTTGGCGGTCGAAGAGTCAGGTCATCATCGGATGCCGATACTGTCCACCCGGCGCAGATCCATCGATCCCCGTCATGGGTCACAGATTCTCTGGTGTGGAATAGCTCCTGCAGGTCGAGCCCGAGGTAGGTGGGGCGATGAGGGGGCGGAGCGATCAGCAGGTCACGTAGTGTCGTGATTCCCGTCAGGACGAGCAGGCTGGGTAGCCCCATTCGATTGCCGCCGGCGATATCGGTATCCAGCGAGTCACCGATCACCAAGTGGGGTCCGCTGGTGCGTGACAAGGCTTCCTGGTAGATCGGCTCGTAGGGCTTGCCCGCAAATTCGGGGGTTGCGCCGGTGGCCAAGCGGACCGCTTCGGCCAATGCGCCGTTGCCGGGCGCGATTCCGCCTTCACGGGGAACCGCGATATCGCTGTTGGTGACGATCCACGGAACGCCACGCCCGACCGCGTACGCCGCCTCGGCCAGTTGGCGCCAATCGACCTCGGGTGCGAAGCCCTGGACGACGAGATCGGGGTCGTCGTCGGCCTTGTAGACCGGTGTCAGGCCGTGTTCCCACAGCGCTGTCTTCATGGCTACGCCGCCCACCATGAGTGCTCGTGCCCCGGGAATCCGCCGAGCTGCCAACGCTGCTGCGGCGTGGGCGGAGGTCACGATGTCTCGCTCAGCGGTGGGCAGGCCGAGTTCGGTGACCAGTGCGGCGACCTCGTGCGGGGTGCGGGAGGCGTTGTTGGTCAGGAACAACGTTCGGAGCCCGGCCGAGCGGGCTGAGGTCAACGCATCCACGGCGCCGGCCACGGGCGTTGTGCCGTGATAGACGACGCCGTCGAGATCGATCAGCGCGCTCGCGAAGCGCTGCGCCAACGGCAGTCTCGTCCGGGCTGGATGCTGCTCTTGTGGCATGGATCCCCCCAATCAAAAGCCTTGTACCTCAACACATTACGTGGTGTCCGCAGCTACCTTCGCCTGCTTGGTTGCATCCGCTCGAGTGGAGCGACCCTGCCGATAATCGTTGACGACCTCTTTCAGGATGGCCAACTTCGCCGGCACCGGATTGCCCGGGTGCCAGGCGATGCCGAAGGTGCATTCGGTGAGGTCTTCGACGTCGAGGTAGCGCAGGTCGGGTCGGGGGTAGAGATCGGCGGCGACTGCTGGAACAAAGGCGACCGTGCCGCCGAGCGAGACGGTGGACAGCAGCGACTCGAAGCTCGAGCCCGGGTGTGCGGCATAGCGGACCTGGGAGCCGTCCGGGCGCGGATTCACCGACCAGAAGTCGTGGCCTGCTCGGAACGTCGGTGATACCAGGCTGATCACCCGATGCTCGGCGAGATCGGTCAGCTCCAGCGACGAACGCTCGGTCAGCGGATCGGAGCTGGCGATGCACGCCAGACGTGGTTCGACAGCGAGTGGTTCGCAGTGCAGGTCGTTGGGCACCGGAAAATGGGCGAAGGCCGCGTCGATCTCACCCGATTGCAAGGCCAGGAGTTGATCGCTGAATCGATCCAGCACTCGAACGTCCGGACCGAGATCGGGGTGCAGTTCGGTCAGCGCCGCGATGATGCTGCGGGTGGAATCCAGCGCGGTGAAGCTCTCGCACACCCCGAGCCGAAGACGTTCGGAGCCAGAGGTCATGCGACGTGCGATATTGCGCAGCTCATCGGCGGCATCCACCACGCTGCGGGCTGCGGGCAACACCGCGCGCCCCGCGGCGGTCAGCTCGACCCGGCGGCTGGAACGATGGAACAGTGAGACGCCGAGGCGCTCCTCGAGGGAGCGGATCTGCTGGCTGAGGGCGGGTTGGGTCAGATACAGCCGACGCGCGGCGCGACCGAAGTGAAGTTCCTCGGCGAGGGTCAGCAGCAGTCGCAGCTGATGAGCGGTCGGATCGTCGATGCTGGCCAGACGGAGCTCGGATTGATCAATAATCGACACATTATCAAATTACACCGATTCTAATCGTTGCGCCATTGCTGGTCGGTGTGCGCGCCTGGCAGGCTGTTGATACGGAAGGTCGGACATCATGAGATGCTGACCGACTGCCGGATCGAACGCGGGCTGTGTGGTAAGCGGTTCGAATCGGGTCAACGGGGACCGAGAATCACAGGTATCTCCCGGCGTACTGGGGGGGATTTTGAGTTTGGAGAGTGGCTGCTGCCATGTCTGTGGAGACCGACGTTTCGCGCAAAGTTCTGGAGTTTTTACACCGATATCAACGTGTCCATCAGTCGGGCGAGGGGGTTCCCACAACGACGGATCGTATCGGTGAAGCCTATGAGAATCGTAAATCGAAGATTGATTCTTTCGTCCGTCGCAACGAGGCCATTCATTTTGTGATACCAGCGTTTCCGGCGAAGTCGCCGAATCGGAGTAAGGTGCTGGGGTCGACTCCGGATCTGGGGGAGAATATAGCACTCGGATTCTTACAGTCGCTATGCGACTACGTCGGCCACTTCTATTCGCCGGGCGCACGTATCACTATTTGTTCGGACGGTCATGTATTCGGCGACGTGGTCGGTGTATCCGACATTCTTGTGACCGAATATCGCGAGGAAATCGAGAAGCTTGTCGCCACCGCGGGGTGGATGTCGCTGGACATGTTCGGATTGGACGACGCTTTTGGTAGCCAGGACTACCCGAAGCTGCGCGACGTGCTCGAGTGCGACTACTCCGACTCGCTCGAAGAATTGAAGGAAAGCATTCGCACCGACGCTGCTACGCGCGCGCTCTTCGATGGTATTCATCGCTTCATGTTCGAGGATGCGATGAGTGCGTGCGAGGGCGATGTCTCGAAAACGAAGATTCGCAATCAATCGAAGGCAAGTGCCTATCAGACCATTCGGCGTAGTAATGCATGGAGTCGCGTGGTGTCGGAACACTTCCCCGATGCGCTCCGGTTGTCGATTCACCCGCAGCCGCCGCATTCGGAGAAGTTCGGGCTGCATCTGGTGGGAACAAGCGACAGTTGGCTCACCCCGTGGCACGGTGTCGTGCTCGACGACGGTGTCCACCGCCGACTCGTAAAGCGTTGGAAAGCAGAAGAACTCGGGGCGACCATGGTCTCGCGGCACAACCGCCCGAGTCATTTCGTCGCTCCACAGATCACTGCGGAATCCAAGGAGGAACTTTCGGCATGACGGTCTCACATAACCCTCTGCGACCATTCGGTCGTGTGGTCGAGGCAAATGGTGACGCGCAGATCTCCGACATTCCGGTCGAGACCTTGGCCCGATGGGCCGTGGAGTCCCGTGTCCTGGTGCTACGCGGATTCTCGTCGCTGAAAAAACAGGAATTCGCCGACTACTGCCGACGATGGGGCGAAGTGCTCGAATGGGAGGTCGGCGAAGTCGTCGACCTGGTCGTTCAGGACGACCCGAAGAACTATCTCTTCGCGAGCGGCGACGTGCCGTTCCATTGGGACGGTGCCTTCGTGGAATCGGATCCACGATGGTTTTTCTTCCAGTGTCTGGATGCGACTCCAGATGCCGGGGGTGAAACCGTGTTCTGCGACACTACCGCCGTGTATCGAGATGTCGATGATGCGACTCGAAGCTTGTGGTCGAAGATCAGCCTGACCTACTCGACAGAAAAGCTGGCACATTACGGGGGCGAGGTCACCGAGCGGCTCGTCTCGCAGCACCCGGCGACCGGCCTTCCGGTGCTTCGTTTCGCTGAACCGCTGGATCCGAACGTCTATAAGAACCCAGTCTCGGTCACCGTGGACGGTGTCGAGAATGATGCGCAGGAGACATTCGTGAAGGAGCTGTCCGAGCGCTTGCACCGCCGCGAATACTGCTACGACCACGCCTGGCAGAAAGGCGATATCCTCATCGCCGACAACTTCTCGCTCGTGCACGGACGAAACGCGTTCAGTGGGCCGACGAATCGGCACCTGCAACGTGTCGAAGTGATCTGATATGGGTAGGTCTATCGGAATTGTCGGGGCAGGCATATCCGGTCTGCATCTCATGCTCAGGCTGCAACAACTCGGAATCGAAGCGACCCTGTATGCACGCCAGAATGAGGACGAGATCCGACGCGGCCCGCCGCTGAATTTCGTCACCCGTTTCGGATCCACCAGGGAACGGGAAAATTCGCTCGGCATCACTGATTGGTCGTCGAGCGAATTCGACAACGCGTGGATGCACATGCGAATCGACGGTGAGCAATCACTTGCCCTTCGGGGCGCGTTGCCGCGACCGGCCAGCTCCGTCGACTTCCGGATGTATCTGGCCGGGCTGCTCGAATCGGTGATCGGGCGCGGCGGAGCCGTGGTGCAGAGTCGACCGGCCGACGGCCGCGATCTCGTCGACCTCGCCGCGAACCACGACCTGCTGATCGTCGCGGCGGGGCGCGGTGAGCTGCAGCAGGTGTTTCCCCGTGATCCGGCGCGTTCGCCGTTCCGGGCGGCGCCGAGAGTTCTTGCGGGCGGGCTGTTCCAGGGAATCGCGCCGCCGGATCCGCCGGGTATGAGCATGAACATGGTCCCGGGGGTCGGGGAGATCCACGCGCCGACCTTCCATTCCTTCGACGGGCGAGTGACAGCTGTGCTGATCGAGGCGGTACCTGGTGGGGCGTTCCAGCCCGTGACCGGGCCTGAGCATCGCGACGATCCCGAACTGTTCGCCAAGCGGGTACTCGACCTCATCACTACCTATGCGCCGTCACTACGTGAGCGCGTCGATGACACCGAGTTCGGTCTGACCAGGCCGATCGATGTCATGCAGGGCGCGTTGGTGCCCACGGTCCGGCGCGGGTGGGCTGAAATGGGCGAAGGCCGGCATGCCCTGGCGATCGGCGACGCGTGGATCGTGAACGACCCGCTTACCGCGCAGGGGGCCAATCTCGGTTCGGCGCAGGCCTTTCAGGTCGCGCAAACACTGGCATCGCACCGCGGTGCCTTCGACGCGAACTTCTGTATGGCGCTGTCCGAAAAGTTGTGGGCGACGGCGCAACCGGTCGTCGACTGGACCAACATGTTTCTCGGTGCTCCGGCGCCACAGGTCCTCTCACTTCTCACCGCCGCGTCCAGTGACCAGCGCATCGCCGACGCGTTCATCGCGAATATGGATGATCCACCAGCGATGTGGCACAGCATCAGCATGCCCGAGCACACCGCGGCGTTCATCGAAGCGGCTCAGTCGACGAGGAGCAAGTAGTGACAGTGAACGTCGGATTGGTGTGGGACGCCGTCGGATCCGTCGACGGCGGGCGTGGCTTGCTCGACCTGGCTCGCACGCACGGCCTGGATGCCTTCCTGGTCTTCGACCACTTGATCAACGCCTTCCCCAGCCAGGCATGGGATACCGACTTCACCTACCTGGCGTCGCAGGCGCCGACCCCGGATCAATGCCTCGATTTCGCCACGGTGCTGGGCAACTTCGCACCACAGGCGGGGCCGGTCCAGCTTGTTGTCGGTGTCACCGACCCGAATCGACGCCACCCCGCGGTTCTGGCGCAGACGGTATTGACGCTGGCGCAGTTCACCGAGCGCCCGCCGGTGCTCGGCATCGGAGCAGGCGCGTTGGAGAACCTCCAACCCTACGGACTACCGCACGATCGCCGAGTCGACCGCGTGGAGGAGGCGCTGCAGATCCTGCGAATGCTGCTCGGAGGACCCGGCCCGCACGATTTCCGAGGCAAACACTTCACCCTGGATCAAGCATTGATGGGTCTGCGGGCTCCGGCAGGTCGGGAGCCACGGCTGTGGGTCGGTGGCAGTCGTGACCGGATGCTCGCCCTGACCGGCAGGTACGCGGATGGGTGGCTGCCGGCGGAACTGATGGTGCCAGATGAGTACACGCGCCGATTGAGGGTCGTGCGGCAGGCGGCCGAGGCCGCAGGCCGGGATCCGGCGGCGATTGTGGCCTCCGGTGGGGTGCCTGTCGTGGTCGCCGAAACAGATGAGCAAGCTCATGCGCTGTTGGACTCCACCGCCATCCGGTTTCTCGCTCTGCACGCCGGAGCCGATGCGTGGGCAGCGCACGGTGCCGAGCACCCCTTCGGCGCCGGCTACCAGGGGCTCAAGGATCTGTTGCCGCACATGCTGACCCGCGAGGAAGTACAGCAGGCAATGTCTGTGATCCCGGACCGGGTCGTGGCAGATCAGGTACTCGTCGGGAGCAGACAGACCGTGCTCGACCGAATAGGCGAGCTGGTCGAGGCGGGTCTGCAACACCCGATGCTGATCCCGGTGTCGGCCATGGCTTCGCCGGAGGCAGCAGCGTTCACCCTCGAGTCGGTGGCCTGGCTGGCGCGTGAACTGCGTGCTCCCGTACAGATCGGAGAGATCACCGTATGACCACCATCGGCATTGTCGGCACGGGAATTTCCGGGCTGCAGCTCGCCCTGCGGCTCCAGCAGCTCGGGATCGAGGTCGTGGTCTACTCCGCTCAGGAACTCGACCAGCTCGCCACCGGGCGACCTCGCAACTTCCCCGCCCGATTCGGCCCTACCCAGCAACGAGAACGCCAGCTCGGAGTCTTCGACTGGGACACTGCCGACGCCCAGGTACGCCGCTGGGATGTCACCGTCGGCACAGGTGACCGCGCACTGGCATTTCACGGGGAGCTGCGGCCCCCGTCGAGCGTCGTGGACTTTCGGCTCTACCTGCCGCACCTGTGCGCCGAATTCGCCGAGCGGGGCGGAGAAGTCGTCGTCGGAGCACGACCGATCACCGAAGTGGCCGAGCAGCACGACCTGGTCGTAGTGGCCAACGGCGATCGCTCGATGCGAGAGTTGTTCCCGCGTGACGCATCGCGCTCGGTCTTCGATGCTCCCCAGCGGATCCTCTGCAGCGGCTTGTACCGCGGAATCAGCGAGGACACACCGCAATCGCTGGACCTGTGCCTGATCCCGGGTATCGGGGAGATCTTCCGCATCCCGTTCCTGACACCACAGGGCCGCGCTGATGTGCTCGCGTTCGAAGCTGTTCCCGGCGGACCGCTCGAACCGATCTCCCGGGTCGATCCCGCTGTCGAACCCGTGAGGTTCTACCGCGACGTCCTCGCACTGCTCGGCGAATTCGCGCCTGGACTGCGAGAACGTGTCGATGGCCGGGAATTCGCGCTCGTCGGACCCGGCGAGCTGGCGCAGGGCAGTGTGACGCCGATGGTCCGCCACGGCTGGGCAACCTTGCCGAACGGCAAGTGCGCCATCGCGATCGGCGACGCGTGGATCACCAACGACCCATTGACGGCGCAGGGCGCGAATCTTGGTTCACACACAGCGTTCGCACTCGCCGACCTGCTCGTGGCGCACGCAGGCGGATACGACGAGACGTTCTGCCGGGCCGCCTCGGAGCAGCTGTGGGCGCATGCCCGCAACGTTGTCGACTGGAGTGCCGCGTTTCTCGGACCTGCGCCGGCGCACACCACCGCGCTGTTCGCCAAGGCCGCCGAGGACAAACGGATCGCCGAAGCGTTCATCAACAACTTCAACGACCCGGTCGCGATGTGGCAGAGCTTGGCCAGCCCCCGAGGAACCGACTCGTTCCTCGCTGAATCCATTGAGGAGTGACATGACCAACCTGGACATCGAGATCGACGACAAAGGGATCCTGATCCCGGAATCCGAGCAGACCGCGGTTTCCCTGCTCGATGGACACGCGCGGATCCGCGTCCCGGGCAACACAACTCGGGACTCCTTCACTGTGGTCGAGCACACCGGCCAGCGCGGATACAACACCCCGTTGCACTACCACCACATCGAGGACGAGGTGTTCATGGTGCTCGACGGTGCGCTGCGCATGGTCTGTGACGGCCAGGAGCAGCTCGCCGAGGCCGGGACGACGATGGTCATCCCGCGGATGGTTCCGCACGGATTCGTCGCGATCTCGAATGAGATCAGATTTCTCACCATTCATTCGACGCCGGACCTGGGCAACAAACCCCAGTTCGACCTGTTCCTCGCGGCCGAGATGCCTGCGGCGCAGGCGACCCGGATGCCGACCGAGGAAATCGGTCCCGATCTCGACCACATCATTTCGCTCGGTACCACCTACGGGTACAGCTACGCCGGTCCTGCGCCGATGCCCTAGCGCCGGGTCCTTGTACATCGACCAATTCCTACTCGGACAGAGAAGAGAATCATGCGGTTGAGTCTCGCATCACTTGTATTGTGTGTCTTCGGCATCACCACCGGCGAGTTCGTCATCGCGGGGATCCTGCCCGATGTCGCCACCGATCTGGGTGTGTCCATCCCGGCCGCGGGACTCCTTGTCACGGCCTACGCCATCGGGATGATCATCGGTGGGCCGACGCTGACCGCGCTCACCACGCGGTTTCCCCGCAAGCCCCTGATGGTGACACTGCTGGTGGTCGCCGTTGTGGGCAATATCGCCTCGGCGCTCGCACCCGCCTACGAGGCCCTGTTCGCAGCCCGGATCCTCACCGCGCTGGTGACATCGACCTTCTTCGCCAACGCGATCGTCACCGCGGTGTCGACAGCACCGGAAGGCAAACAGGCCTCGACGGTGTCGAAGCTGGTCTTCGGCATGAACATGGCGATGATCCTGGGCGCGCCACTGGGCACTTTCATCGGATCCCAGTACGGATGGCGTGCCACCTTCGCCGCGGTCGCCGCGGTCTGCGCGCTCGGTTTGCTGCTGGTGATCCGGCTGGTCCCCGCGGTGGCGAACGCAGGCGGGTCCGCGATGGCCGAGATGCGGGTATTCCGCAGTCGTGATGTGCAATTGGCGATCGCGATCACCGCGATCGCCAATGCCGGAGTGCTGATGGTGTTCACCTATTTCTCGCCGCTGCTGACCGATGTCAGCGGCTTCACCAGTGGTTCCGTCGCCGGCTGGTTGTTGGTCTACGGTGTCGGCGCGACCGTGGGCAATCTCATCGGCGGCCGCCTGTCGGACCGAGCCCTGATGCCGTCGCAGATCGGGTTGCTGACCCTGTTGACCGCAGCTCTCGCTGTCATGTGGCTGGTCAGCACCAACGTCGTGCTCATCGCGGTGATGGTGTTCGTCCTCGGCGCACTGGGCTTCTCGGTGATCCCCGGAATGCAGTCACGGGTACTGAGCACCGCGGCGGCGGCGCCGACACTGGCTATGGCGGTGAACGCGTCGGCCTACCAGCTCGCGGCCGCCTTCGCGGGCTGGCTCGGCGGGCGCGTCATCGACAGCAGCGGCCTGCGATCGGTGTATCTGGTCGCCGCGGCCGTCACCGTCGCCGGAATCGCCCTGAGCGGAGTGGCGTGGTATCGCGATCGCCTGGCCACCGACGTCGACGACGCGAAAGTGGCTGTGTCATGAGCGAATCATCGCACGCCAGTGGACGCACAACCGCGCTGGTGAGCGGCACCTGGGCCGAGGACAATCTCGGCGCACCCGGTCTGGTGTTCATCGAAACCGGCAACGAGCAAGCGGACTACCTGCGCGGCCACGTGCCGGGGGCCGTATGGATCGGTTGGTCAGAGTTCCAGGACGATCTGACGCTGGGCCTGATCGGGCCGCACAAATTCGCTGACTTGCTGTCCGCGAAGGGGATCAGCAACGACGATACCGTCGTCATCTATTCCGTGGCCTCCAATCTGCTGGCGGCACTGGTCTATTGGTACTTCACCCACTACCGACACCGGTCGGTGAAACTCCTCGACGGCGGTCGCCGCAAGTGGGAGTTGGAGAAGCGCCCGCTGGCCACGGACACGCTCGCACCTCATCCAGCGGTCTATCACGTGCCGACGCCGGACCCGTCGGTGCGTGCCGGACGCGACGATGTCCTCGCCGCGATCGGTGCGACGAGCATCGTCGACGTCCGAACACCGGACGAGTACAGCGGCCTGCTGTTCGCGCCCGCCTTCGCCGGACCCGCCTTCGCCCCGGGCAACAGCCCGCACGAGGTCGCCCAACGGTCGGGGCACATTCCGGGAGCAATCAATCTGCCATGGGACATGGTCGTCAATCCCGACGACACCTTCAAATCCGATGATGAACTGGCCGCGCAGTTCGCCGGACTCGACGTCGAGGCTGGCGTAATCACCTACTGCTGGGTCGGTGCTCGCTCAGCCCACACCTGGTTCGTACTCCGGGAATTACTCGGCCACGACGATATCAAGAACTACGACGGATCGTGGGCCGAATACGGATCGTTGCTCGGCGTTCCGGTCGAACGCCCGATACAGAAAGGAAGCCAATGACCGTAGGCAATCTCCACGGCAAGGTCGCTCTGGTGACCGGAGCCAACTCAGGTATCGGTGAAGCCGCGGCGAAGATCCTCGCCGCGCGCGGAGCCAGTGTCGTGCTGGCGGCCCGGCGAATCGACCAGCTGGACCGGGTTTGTGCCGAAATCGCCGAACTCGGCGGTAAGGCTGTCAGCGTCACTACCGACGTCACAGTGGACAGCGATCTGGAAAATGCTGTCGCCACCGCGGTAGACCAGTTCGGCGGGCTGGACATCGCGTTCAACAACGCGGGCTCACTCGGCACGATGGGACTTGTCGCCGAGCAGAACCCCAGCACATGGACTGCCGACGTCAACACTGTGCTGACCAGCACCTTCCTGTCGATGCGCCACGAGATCATCGCCATGCAGCGGCGCGGCGGCGGCGTCATCATCAACAACGCCTCACAACTGGGCCTCGTGGGATTCGGCGCAGGTATCAGCGCATACGTCGCGGGCAAACACGGCGTGATCGGGCTGACGAAGGCCGCGGCTCTCGAATATGCCACGCAAGATATCCGGATCAACGCAGTGGCGTTCGCGTCGGTGGATACGCCGATGTACCGGTCCTCGGTCGGAGCGGACGAAGACACTGCGACGATGTTCCGTTCACTACATCCACTGGGCCGTATCGCCACTGCCGAGGAAGCGGCCTCCTCGGTCGCCTACCTCGCGACAGAGGAAGCGGGATTCTTCACCGGCTCGGTGCTGGTGATGGACGGCGGCTGGACTGCCCAGTGACAGTCGGCCCGTCCCACCACGAGTCCCGGTTCGGAGTAATGCTGTATCCGGACGAGACCTTTCCCGTTCTGCTCGAACGGATCCGCTGGCTCGAAGAGTTGGGATTCGATCAGGTCTTTTTGCCCGACCACAGCGGCGATCTACGGGATCGACGGGGACGGTGGTTCGACAGCTGGGCGGTGCTGGCCGCCGCAGCGGTGAGCACTCGGCGAATCCGCCTCGGGATGCTTGTCGCGAACCAGATCCTGCGCCCACCGTCGCAACTGGCCCGACAAGCCATCACGATCGACCACGCGTCCTACGGTCGCTTCGAATTAGGGGTTGGTGCTGGGTTGTTCGCGTGGGACCACCGCAGTGTGGGCGAACAGCCTTGGCCGCCCAGGCAGCGGATGCGCCGGTTCACCGACTATGTGGCGATCGTCGACGGCTTGCTGTACGCGCGCGAGGAGACGTTCAGCTACACCGGAGACGAGCTCTGGGTAAAAGAGGTCCCCACAGCTCCTGGTTCGTGGCAGTCACCCCGGTTGCCGCTCATCGTGGGAGGTCAGTCACCCACGGTGCTCCGGGTGGCGGCAGCGACCGCGGACGTGTGGAACACCCATGGTCCGCCCGGCGCTTCCGATATCCAGATCCTGCAGGCCACGGCGGAGCAGACCCACAGAATCGACCACCTCGCCGAAGCCGCCGGTCGCGATCCGGCGATGATCCGCCGGTCGTACACGATTTTCGGGCCGTGGGATCCGCGCTGGGGCCAACACAGCTACGAGGAGATCTTCGACCGTTTCGGTGCGGTAGGAATGACGGACTTCGTCCTCGACTGGCCGGTCCATTCACAACTCGACGAGTTCGAACGCATCGCGCGGGAGGTGCTGCCCGAACGCCGAACCCGTGGCTGACGGCGACATAGTTCTCAGTGCTAGGAATTTCGGTCTGTGACCCTCTCGCGGGCAGTTGAATTACCGACCACTACCCGCAGCCGTGCCAGAAACTTCGAGCGGGCCGGTTGTGTCACGGCCGGATTGCGCTGATCTGTGAGCAGAGCCGCGCTGTGGTCGCAGCGAGGTGGCCGTGGCATGCGGGCGCGACCAGGACGATGACGGCTGTCTGATCGTTCGCCCCGACGGCCACCGTCGCCAGTGCCCTCGCCGGTCAGGGTGGGTTCGTAGCCAAGTTTCGTGACCGCTTCGTCCCAATGCGTGGCATCGCGAAGGACGCCGGTAGCGATCCGTCCACCGCGCGGGCCGACGAACAGACGGGCGGCGGTGTTGTCTGCACCGACGACGGCAATGCGATCGAGGACGAGTTGTCGGACTTCTTTGATCAACGGGACGGAGCGGCGGCGGTTGCCCTTGGTTCCCTTGTCGTCGAGTCCGCCGGGTCCGAGTGTGGTCTGTCGGCGGACTGTCAATGTCCACGTCGCGGTGTCGATATCACCGACTCGGCGCCCCTAGACCTCACCGATCCGTGACGCGGTGCACGCGGCGAAGGTGACCACATCACCCCAGCCGTGGTACTCGTCGGCGGATCGAGCTACCAACGCATTAGCCAAGGTGACCAGGGTCGACAAGTCCGGAAGCGCCAATGACCGCGGGTCATCGAGCTCGTCTTCGATCTGGGCGTAGAGCTCCTGCCACCCGCGTACCTGTGCCGGGTTGTCGATCCTCAGCCCAAGTGCTTGCATACCCTCGGATCAGCTGATCGCTGAGATGGCTCCGGCGAGCTCGACTCGGCTGGTGATGCCGAGGCGGGGGTAGATGCGGTAGAGGTGGGAGCCGACAGTGCGGTGCGAGAGGTAGAGCCTTTCCGCGATCTGACGGTTGGTGAGGCCGTCGGCGGCGAGGGTAGCGATCTGGAGTTCCTGGGAGGTGAGTTGGTCGCGGGCTGTGGGGGAGCGGCGGGTGCTGGTTTCACCCGCGGCGCGCAGTTCGTTGCGGGCGGCCTGCGCCCAGGGGTCGGCTCCGAGGGCGTCGAAGATGTCGCGGGCTTCGCGGAGTGGTTCGCGGGCTTGCGAGGTGCGGCGTAGGCGGCGTAGGCGGCGGCCGTGATGGAGTTGCAGTCGGGCGCGGTAGAGCGGCCACGCGCCTGCGCTGCCGGTGAGCGCGGCGGTGTAGGCAGCGTCAGCGTGGTCGCCGTCGGCGAGTACGGCGCGGCTGTATTCGTCGACGGCGAGCAGCATCGAAGTAGGTACCCGCTTCGAAAATATCGGTAGGTCGGCGAGCAATTCCCTTGCTACATCGATGTTTCCGGAGGCTACGGCGGCGTCGGCGAGTTCGGGGGCGACCCACCAGCATTGCATGGGGTGGCTCACCGGGTCGGCCGGATCGTAGACACGGGCCAGGGCCGCGAACGCGTCGTCGGCGCGTCCTTCCAGGAGCAGGAGCACGCCGCGGGTCTGTTGCGCGGCGATCTGGATGCAGCGCATTCCGGCGGCCAGCGGGCTGGCGTCGATCGCACGCAGATGATCGGTTGCCAGGGCGGATTCGCCACGCAGCGCGGCGATCATCGCCAGATTGGCGCGTCCGGTCGCGGCATAGAACTCCTGGCCGTTCTCCTCGGCGAATGTCCGAGCCTCCTCGGATTCGGCGCGGACGGTGTCCCAGTCGCCGAGCCAGATGCGAGTCCAGTTTCCTGCGCCGAGAATGCCGGAGAGCAGGCCGAGTCGCCCCTCGCTGCGGCTGATCGCGGCGGCGTCGTCGATATACGCTGTGCCCCGTCGGAAATCGCCGAGGAATAGCGCGGCGTAGCCGAGCAAACGCAGGGTGGCCGCGTCGGTGCGATCGGGGTCGAGCTGTTCGAGTTGCGCGAGGATTCCGTGACCGCGCTCCCACGGCAGGCTCAGCGCGCCGACCGCGAGAACGCGGGCGTCGTGTGCGGGCAGACCGAGAGTATCCAGTTGAGCGGCAATGTCTTTGCGTGTGACGTCGCCGGCGTCCTGGGACGAGCATCGGGCGGCGGCACACCACAATATTCCCGCTGCCAGGTCGGTATTTCCTGCCACGTGCACATCGGCCGCGATATCGACCAGCTCCCGGATGCGACGGTCGGAGTCGCCGTAGCGCTGAAACGCGACGACTTCCTCGACGACGGCCAAGCGCGCCCGTTCGATCGGGCCGAGAACGCTGAGGTCGGCCCGGTCCAACAGGTCTATGGCCTCGCGGCGCGCACCGGTCTCGCTCGCCAGTTCCGCGGCGTGCAGCAGCAGGGCGGTGGTGCGGTCGGGACGCTCGGACAGTTCCGCCGCACGGTCCAGAGCGGCCACCGCGGCCATGATGGCGCCGCAGGCACGCGACCGCTGCGCATAGTCCTCGAGTTGCGCGGCGATGGCGTCGTCGGTACCGAGTGTGGCGGCGGCACGGTGCCACAGTTGTTTGTCGGGGAAGCCGGCGAGTACCTCGGCCAGTATCGAATGCGCGCCGAGCCGCAAGGTCAGTGACGCCCGGACATAGGTCGCCGAACGCATCAGCGGATGCCGGAAACGCAGCAGTGGGCCCGCCATCTCGACCAGGCCGACGTCGATGGCTTCTTGCAGGTGCGCGGTACCGACCGGGGTGCCCGCGAGTTCGGTGGCCGCCCGCAGAAGCCTGCCCGCGTCACAGGTGACATCGGCGGCGAGGACGACGAGCAAGGTCCGTGCCGGCTCGCTGAGCTCGGCCGATCGCGCGGCGAAGGCGGCTTCGAGCCGGGCGGTCAACGGGAAATCCTCGACCACCCGATCCGTGGTCTCGCGCATCGCACGCGGTAACTCGATGAGCGCCAAGGGATTTCCCGCGGCCTGGCCGAGCAGCCGTTGCCGCACAGTGCTCGACAACAGGGGCGCTTGCGCCTCGAGTAGCGTGGCGGCAGCGTGATCGTCCAGCGGTTCGATCGTGATTTCCGGCAGCCCCGCTCGTCGCGCGGAATCCTCGGATCCGCGGGCGGCGCCCAGCACGAGCACTGCGTCACTGCCGATGCGGCGGGCGAGGAAACCGAGCACATTGGCGCTGCAGCTGTCGAGCCACTGCAGATCATCGAGGATCACAATCGTCGGCCGCGTCGCAGCGGCTTCACCGATGAGCTGCAATGCGGCCAACGCCACCGCGTAGAGGTCGGGCGATCCGTCTTCCTGTCCGAACGCCGCGCGCAGCGAGCGTTGATGAGAAACGGGCAGCTTGGCCATCTCCGCATGAAGGGGACGCAGGAGTTGATGCAGGCCCGCGAAAGGCAAGCCTGCTTCGTTCTCGACACCGACGGCGGAGACGACGGTCAGGTGCTGGTTGGTAGCCGCCTCCCGAATCACCTTCAGCAGAGCTGACTTTCCGATACCGGCTGGTCCGCGCAGGACGATCGCCGATCCGTTGCCGGCGACGGCACGATCCAGGAGGTCTCGCAGCGTGGACAGATACCGGTCCCGACCGATCAACGCTGACTGCGGAATCTCACCATTCACCTGCCCGATCCTGACAGAGACCCGACGGTTTCACAACGCGACGACGCAGGTAGGTGGCGTAATCGGGCAGTGACTGAGTCATCGGCGGCCCTCATGACTCAGTCATCGATGCAGTCGTTCGACTGATTCGCGGGGGGTGGGCTCGGTCGTAATTTCCTCGGCATGACAAACACCTTCACCACCACCGACGGCGCCGGGATCTTCTTCAAGGACTGGGGTACCGGGCAGCCGGTGGTCTTCAGTCATGGCTGGCCGCTCAGCGCCGACGCTTGGGACGAGCAAGCCCGCCTGGTCGCCGAGCACGGCTACCGCGCCATCGCCCATGACCGCCGCGGTCACGGCCGATCGAGCCAGACATGGGACGGCAACACTATGGACCGCTACGCCGACGATTTGAGCGAGCTGATCGAGCACCTGGACCTGCGCGACGCGGTCCTGGTCGGTCACTCCACCGGCGGCGGCGAAGTCGCCCGCTACCTGGGACGCCACGGCAGCGCCCGGGTAGCCAAGGCGGTGCTGCTCGGCGCGGTGCCCCCGGTGATGGTCAAGTCCGACACCAACCCCGACGGCACTGCCATGGAGGTCTTCGACGGGATCCGCGCCGGCGTTGCCGCCGACCGCTCGCAGTTCTACTGGGATCTGAGCGAGGCCTTCTACGGCTTCAACCGGTCTGACGCGACTGTCTCCGAGGGTGCGCGTCGTGCGTTCTGGCGACTCGGCATGCAGGTCGGGGTGCGCGCCGCCTACGAATGTGTTGCCCAGTTCTCCGAGACCGATTTCACCGCGGACCTGCTCGGGATCGACGTGCCGGTACTGGTCGCCCACGGTGACGACGACCAGATCGTCCCGCTCCACGACTCAGCGATGAGATCTGCCGAGCTGATCAAGAACGCGACTCTGCGGGTGTATCCCGGCGCACCGCACGGTCTGTACGGCGAATTCCGCACCGCGTTCGAAGCCGACCTCCTCGCATTCCTCGCGCACTGATCACCTTCACACCCTGTCAGGAGCCATCATGAGCACACCCACCGTCATCCTCGTCCACGGCGCCTTCGCCGAATCGGCCAGCTGGAGCGGGGTCATCAGTCGGCTGCGCACCGTCGACGCCACCGTCATCGCCGCCGCCAACCCGCTGCGTGATGTCGATACCGACGCCGACATCGTCCGCGGCATCGTCGATTCCGTGGACGGTCCGGTCGTCCTCGTCGGACATTCCTACGGCGGCCAGGTCATCTCCCAGGTCCACGACCCCAAGATCGCCGCCCTCGTCTACGTTGCCGCCTTCGCCCCCGAGGAGGGCGAGACCATCGGCGAACTGTCCGGGAAGTTCCCCGGCAGCACCCTCGGCGAAACGCTGAACCAGGTGGCGCTGTCCGACGGCAGCACCGACCTCTACATCCAGCCCGCCAAGTTCCACCGGCAGTTCTCCGCCGACATCTCCGCTACCCAAGCCGCCATCGACGCTGCCACCCAGCGCCCGCTCAACGATCGCGCCCTCAACGGCAAGTCCGGCGCACCGAGCTGGAAGACCGTGCCGTCGTGGTTCGTGTTCCCTGACGCCGATTACAACATCCCGGTCGCCGCGCACCGGTTCATGGCCGAACGCGCGGGTGCACGCGCCACGATCGAGATCGTCGGTGCCTCGCACGCGCTGCCTGCATCGCAGCCCGCCGCGGTCGCCGAGGTCATCCTCACCGCGATCGAAGCCGTCGTCGGCTGACACTGCCGAACATCTACTCCACACCACCACTGTCTCGAGGAACTGTCATGCGTATCAACTCCGCCGTCAAGCTCGCCGCCGTCGCTCTCGGCCTCACCGCAACCATCGCCAGCGCGGGTTGCGCCACCGCCCAGCCCGCGCCCTCCGCCACCAAGCCGACCATCGTCCTCGTCCACGGCGCCTTCGCCGAATCCAGCAGCTGGAACGGGGTGATCGACAAGCTCAACGAGCAGGGCCTGACCAGCATCGCCGCGGGTAACCCACTGCGCAGTGTCGCCGGCGACGCCGACTCCGTCCGCAGTGTGGTGGCCTCGATCGACGGGCCGGTCGTCCTGGTCGGGCACTCCTACGGTGGGCAGGTCATCTCCCAGATCCAGGATCCGAAGGTCAAGGGGCTGGTCTACGTTGCCGCCTTCGCTCCCGAAGAGGGTGAGACCATCGGCGAGCTTTCGGGCAAATTCCCCGGCAGCACGCTCGGAGACACCCTCAACAAGGTGGCGCTGTCCGACGGCAGCACCGACCTCTACATCCAGCCCGCCAAGTTCCACCAGCAGTTCGCTGCCGACGTCCCCAACACCAAGGCCGCCATCGACGCGGCCACTCAGCGTCCGCTCAACGATCGCGCCCTCAACGGCAAGTCCGGCGCACCGAGTTGGAAGACCGTGCCGTCGTGGTTCGTCTTTCCTGACGCCGATTACAACATCCCGGTCGCCGCGCACCGGTTCATGGCCGAACGCGCCGGTTCCCGCGCCACGGTGGAGATCATGGGTGCCTCGCACGCTCTCACCGTCTCCCAGCCCGGCCCCGTCGCGAAGGTCATCGTCGAGGCCGTGACCGCGGTCGGCTGACATCCGCCGAAACCTCTGTGCCGCGTGGATCGTTCCACGCGGCACAGTGGTTTTAGCTCACCTGCCAGGCCGAAAACTGCTCACTTCCCGGTGCCCGGTAGCGGCTTCGCACGCCGAACGGTAGAGGTCGAGGATGGTCCTGCCCATCTCGAGGTCGAAGTGCCCATGAGCCCTGTGCGTTTCCGGCAGTCCGAGCAAACGTAGTTTCGCCACAACGGTTTCGGCGCGGCAACGGCCTGGCGGACGAACTCCTCGCCCGCACCGACTGTCTGCCAGGTCTTGGCGAGCTCATGCCAGCGGTGGTCGGGATGCAGGACACTCGCATCGCGTCTGCAACCCAGCTTCGTACTGTGACAGTGGGATCGGCGACCACGCGATAGGTCAGAATCGCCCATGGGGACCCGCGACGCGAACCAGTACCCCCGGGCTGGTCATCCACCCGGTACACGACACGCTCGATGACTACGGTTTCGCGATCATGTCGGCGTGGAGGTTTGGGTGCGAGATTATGGGGATGTCGGCTGCTCGTCAGGATGAGGTCTGGCTGAAATGGCGGGCCGGTGAGTCGTTCAGCGCGACCGCCCGGTCACTCGGGCTGCCCCCCAACACGTGCGGCGGTTCCTCGCGCAGACCGGAGGAGTTCGCCGACCGCCGCCTCAGCGACGGATCCAGCACCTGACGATCGCCGAACGCGAAGAGATCTCCCGTGGACTCGCGATGGGCTGTTCGGCACGGACGATCGCCACACGCATCCGACGATCGCCGTCGACGATCGCACGGGAAATCGCCCGCAACGGTGGCCGCACCTCCTATCGGGCCGCTATGCCCGATGAGCAGGCGTATCAGCGAGCACGGCGCCCGAAGCAGGCCGGACTGGCGAAGAGCCCGCTCTTACGTGCACTGGTCGAGGAAAGACTCGCGGCCTGCTGGTCGCCTGAGCAGATCGCCCGGTTTGCTGCGCAATCAGTTCCACGACAACGAGTCGATGAGAATCTCCCACGAAGCGATCTACCTGACCCTGTTCGATCCACGCCGCACAGCGATCGACCGAACTCTGATTCGCAGGTTGCGCACCGGTCGGCTGATGCGGCATCCGAAACGAGCTCGCCGCCCCGACGGGTGAGGTGTGATCACCGACCTGGTGCCCATCATCCAACGTCGGATCGAGGTCGAAACTCGGCAGACCGCCGGGCATTGGGAAACAGACCTGGTGATGGGGTCCCGCCCGTCGGCCATCGCGACGCTCGTCGAGCGAACCAGCCGATTCACCGCGCTGGTGGCGCTGCCCGACGGCATCAAGGCCGACCAGGTCACACCACATCTGACGAAGTATCTGCTCAGTCTCCCAGCACCGATGCGCCGCACTCTGACGTGGGATCGCGGCCGAGAGGTCGCCCGCCACAAAGCCATCACCGCAGCCACGAAGATGCCGATCTACCTCTGCAACCCCGCAGCCCTGGCAACGAGGCACGAACGAGAATACCAATCGCCTACTGCGCCAATACTTGCCGAAGAACGCTGACCTCCGCCGCCTCAGTCAAGCCGATCGCCCACGAGCCCAACCACCGCCCGCGCAAGATCCACGGCTACCACAGTCCTGTCGAGGTTATGCTCAGCACCTGAACAGGGGTGATGCGCTGACTGTTTGAGCCCGCCTTCGATTTCCGAACAGCTCTAACGACAGCCCGGCCGGTCAGCCTCCAGTTCGAGGATCCGGTTTCGCTGATCCTCGAGGATCCTGCGCACACTGGCGATGAGTTCGACGTAGCTCATCTGCATCGGGTGCACGCCGACCACTGCGGCGAGATCGCGGACGTTGAGATCGAGGATCTCGCGGCATGAGTCGTAATCGGCCTGCAGCATCGCCAGCCGCACAGCGATCGGAATCTGTTCGGCGACCCGCGAGCCGTGGGGCGGGGGCACCTGCCCCAACCACGGTGACCACCGTGAGTGGGTGTCGTGCTCGGTCATCTCCGACAGTCGTTGCAATAGCTCCCGGCAGGCGACTGGCGAGGCGAACACGGTGTCGAGACACCGGTGGTAGTCGGGGGGTTGCATTTGGATGTGGTCGCTCATGGCTCACAGCTCCCGGGGACTCCGCCTTATAGGCGAAGAGATCCATCCTAGCCAGAAACCGGCACCACCGGGAGCCGCGGGGGAATCCGGCTATTCGGTCTCCCACTGGGCTTGCTGGGCGAACCGATCCCAGTGTTGGTTCAGCTTCTCGCTCATCGAGGCCGGGCCGTCATGGCTGACCGTGAACTCGAAATCGGCCGCGTCGGCGATCGTGCGTAGCTGCATCCACACCAGCGATGCCAGGTTCGCGTATAGCTCCTCCGTGAGAGGTTCGTCGAACTCGATGGTTAATTTCTTGCGAGGTACGTTCGCGCTCATCCGTTTTCACGCCTCCTGACCGGTGTATCCAGTGTCGGGCGATCATAGGGCGCATGATCGAGACCACGGCGGCGAAGGACCCGGCGACGACCCGGTTGCGCACGATGTTGCGCAGAATGTGCGCACCCCTGCGCGCCAGATCGCAGACATCCGGAGCCACGCCCGGTGGCCCCGACCACGGCGAGGCGACTTCGCACCAGGCAAGTAACCCAGGCCCGCGGTTCACACCACTAGCGCGCGACTGATCGTCGGTGGTCTGGGCACGCAGACCACCCAGCAGTCTGCCGAGTTTGCGAGACACGCCCATCTGGGAGATGCCGAGACGTTGCGCGATCTCGCCCTGGGCGAGCGTGTCATAGAACCGCCAGATCAGCAGCTACTGATCATCGGCCGACAACTGTGCCGACAAGGGCGCGACGGTGATCGTGTCCTCGGCCAGCTGGAAGCGGGGGTCTTTTTCGCCGAAGGTGTCGGCGATCGTCATGCTGGGATCGCCGTCGCTCTCACGAGCGGGAGTGTCGAGGCTGTGCGTCTGGAATACGTTGACCGCGAACAGGGTTCGGGCGATATCGGTGACCGGGACACGGAGTTGGGTCGCGAGTTCTCGGGCGGTGGGGGAGCGGTGGAGTCGTCTGGAGTTCCCTCTGAATCGGGAATGTGCGGCAGAAGACCCCACTGGTGATCGCCGTGCCGCGGCTGTCTCCCGGCAGGGCCCGGCTGCTTGTCGCGGCCCCGTCCGACCACGACGGTGTCGATATCGGCGCAATTTTGGAGTACTCCACCACTCGAGTCAGTTCTGCGTAGTAATGGAATCGTCGATGCTGATCCCAAGGACGAGAGGTCGATCATGGCTATCCGCTACACGGTTGCTGCACGCGACACCATGTCGGCGCTGGCCAGCCGCTTCTACGGCGACTCGTCGCTGTATCCGGTGATCGCGATCGCGAACCGGATCGCCGACCCGAACGTGATCAGGGTCGGTCAGGTGCTCATCGTTCCCGGGCTCACCGCCACCCACACAGTGGTCGTAGGCGACACACTGTCCGGTCTGGCCGAGCGGTTCTACGGCGACCGCGCGCGGTTTCCGCTGATCGCGGCCGCCAACAAGCTCGCCGACCCGAACATGATCACCGTCGGGCAGACCCTGATCATCCCCGACCTGACCCTCGCCAAGCACACACTGTTCTGTGTGCCCGGCACGTGGGAAGCCGTCGCCGCCGCCAACGCCAATCCGGGCGGAATCAGCCCGTCGGACCCCATCGGCATGCTGACCGGCATCACCAACGCCCTCGACCCGCAATGGTTCGACATCGAATACGTGAACTATCCCGCCAGTTTCGGACCCGTCCCCGGCGGCGGCGACGCCCTGCTCGACGCTCTGGGCCGACCGTCCTACCGCGCCTCCCGCGACATGGGCATCGCCGAACTGACCAGACTGATCAACGCGCACGAGGGGTCGTTCGGCCTGCTCGGCTACAGCCAGGGCGGGGCAGTGGTCTCGCTGGTCGGTCGCGACATCGTGTCCGGGCCACTGCAGGGCCGACGGGGCGACTGTCACTGGGTACACGCCCTCGCCTCACCGCATCGCGGGTTGGGCCGTACCTTCCATCTCGGCAATTCCCTGGCCTACCAAGGCATCTCGGGCGACAACATCACCGAAACCCACCCCATCGACTGGTTCGACTACTGCCTGCCCGGAGACATCTACGGCAATGCCAACATCGCGGGCACCTACTTGAAACAGGCCTACGACATCGCCACCGAATTCACCCTCACCGACCCGGTCGCCATGATCACCAGGATCGCCGAGCACATTGTCGACTGGGTGAACTCGGGAATTCTGGGACCGATCGATCCCGCCCGCCTGTTCGCCACCGCAGTGGACCTCAACAACTTCCTGCGTGACTTCCCCCACGACAAATACGGAATCTGGGACATCATTCCCGAACGCACCGCACTCGCCCACTCGGCCGCTCACCTCAACTACTGGGGACCACGCATCGCACCGGCCTGACAGCGCACGGCTGTCGGCCGCCAGACCTCTAGTTCTGGGGCGCTCGACGACCGTTGTGACGGGCCGAATACGTTCGGGACTGCTGCGGCGATCAGCCGCGTGTCGATGATTTTCGACCCGGGGAGGGGAACATGCAGACGGTGTACCCGAAGTCCAGGTTCGAGTGTTTCTGTCGTACTCGTCGCTGGTCGGGAATCCGAAGCGACCAGCTTCCCAGCCGTAGTCAGCCCATTGCTGGCCGATCGCTCTGAGCATCCACGCTGATCGGCGTGGCTTTCGTCCATCCTGCCTACAGCGTGCCGAGATCGGCCGCGCGAATCGCCGCCGCGATGCGGTCCACATCGGTGCGTTCCTGTTCCGGCAGTGGCGCTCCCGCGGTGTGACGTGCCGCTGTGGCGTCCGCGAGCAGTGCCCTCGCCTGTTCGAAATCCCCTGCGAGGGCGGCGGCCCCAGCGAGCCCTTCCAGCGCGAGGGCGATCGCGCGGGGGTCGCCGGTGCGGCGGGCGACCGCGATGCCCTCTTCGTGTAGTGCGCGTGCCTGGTCGGGATCGCCGCGCAGTTCGGCGATGAAGCCGAGTTCGGCGAGGCTGTGCGCGACGCCTGGTGCGTAGCCGACATCCCGATTCCAGTCCAGGGACGCGCGGGTGTGGCGTTCGGCATCGTCGAGGCGGCCCTCACGCCGGGCGCCGATGCCGAGACCGACCTCGGCGAAGACCCGACCGAGCTCGTGGCCCTGGCTCACCGACAGCTCGAGCGCGCGTTCGTGGAGGCGGCGCGCTTGGTCCAGATCGCTCGAGAGCAGGGCGAGTCGGCCCAGTCCGGACAGCATGTCGGCGACCTGCGGCCAGACCCCGAGCTCTTCGGCATGGTAAAGACCGTCGCGGTACAGGTTAGCGGCTTCGGGGTAGTCGCCGATGATCTCGGCGCGGCGGGCGAGCAGTTCGGTGGCGCGCAGCTGACCCCACCGATCGCCGATATTCGTGAACAGGCGCGCGCTCTCGGTGGCGTCGCGGGCCATGGCGGGGAGATCTCCACGCAGCATGGCATGGTGGGCGGCGCTGCTCAGGGCCGCGGCGATGCCCCAATGATTCTCGGCCGCAAGGAATCCGGCGAGTGCGCGTTGTGCCAGAGTGTCGCTGACCGCCTGGTCGCCGCCGCCGAGCAGCACCTCGGCGAGTAGCCATTCGGTGAACGCGCGACCGGCCGGATCGTCCACTTCGTCGAACCCGGCCAGCCCGGCTGGCACCAATCCCGAACGGTCCGCGTCGCCGGCGCCGAGCAGCATCAGCGCCGATCGCCAGCCGTTGGCCCTGGCCCACAACACGGGCGCGGTCTCGCGGGAGGTCGCCAGCGCGGTGTCGAGCAGCCGGACACCCTCTCCGATGCGGCCACGCAGGAACCAGTACCAGGCCATCGCGTTTACCAGCCTAAGCGCGAAGACACCGCTACCGCGACGCGATGAATCCTCAACGGCGGCACGCAGGTTCGCGTACTCGACGTCCATTACCGTGAGCCATCTGCGCTGTTCGGCGCCGCGTAGCCGGTCGCGTGCCTGCTCGGCCGATGTCGCGTAGTACTCGTTGCGCAGCTCGTGCACCAGGTCGGCCTCACCGGCCTCGCTCAGCCGCTCCGAGCAGTACAACGCGACCGTTTCCAGCAGCCGGTAACGCGGTCCGTGGTCGGTGTCGGTCGTCGTGACGAGCGACCGGTCCACCAGCCGGGCGAGCACATCGAGGACCCGTCGGCGAGGGAGTTCGCCGATCGCGCAGATGCACTCTGCCGCCGCCAGCCCGAAACCGTCGGCATGCACCGAAAGTCGGCGCAGCACAGCTCGTTCCGGCTCGGAGAGCTGTTGCCAGCTCCAGTCGATCATCGCGCGCAGGGTCTGCTGGCGACTCGGCCCGGCGCGGTGCCCGGTTACCAGCAGGTCGAAACGATCGTCCATCCGGGCGGCCAGTTCCCGCACACCGAGCGCCCGCACCCGCGCGGCGGCCAGCTCGAGGGCCAGCGGGATTCCGTCGAGTCGGCGACAGATGGTGGTGACGGCCGCGGCGTTTCCCGCATCGAGGGTGAAGCCGGGCGCCGCGGCCGTCGCGCGTGCGGTGAACAGGCGGATCGCGCTGAACCTCGGTAGCGAGTCGGGACCGATATCGGCTGGGGAGTAGGGCAATTCGAGCGCGGCCACCGGGTAGACGGCCTCGCCGGCCACGCCGAGTGGTTCGCGGCTGGTGGCCAGCACGCGCAGTTCGGTGACCGAGCGCAACAGCCGCTCGGTGAGTTCGGCGACCACGGCCACCAGGTGCTCACAGTTGTCGAGGACGAGCAGCACCCGCTTGCCGCGCAACGCGCTGATCAGCTGGTCGAGTGGACCGGCAGGGGAGCGGGCGTCGCCACGGATGCCCAGCACCGCGTGCACGGTGTCGATGATGGTCGCGCGCGCGGCGGCGGTCTCCTCGATTCCGGCCAGCTCGACGAACCACGCGCCGCCGGACTGGTCGGTGAGCAGGGTCTGCGCCGCCTCGATCGCCAAGCGGGTCTTGCCGACACCGCCGGGCCCGACCAGGGTCACCAAGCGATGCGCGCCGACCAGCGTCCGCACGTCGCGTGCTGCCTCGGCCCGTCCGATCAGCTCGGTGAGCTGGCCTGGCAGATTCGTCGCGGCCGAGCGAGGCGTGAGCAGCGGGTCCTTGGCCAGGATCGCCCGGTGCACGGCGACGATCTCGGGACTCGGATCCACGCCGAGCTCGGTGCGCAATCGCGTGCGCAGATCGGTGAACTCGGCCAGCGCGTCACTCTGCCGTCCGGCCCGGTACAGCGCCCACAGGTGTGCCGCGCGCAAGCGTTCGCGCAGTGGATGTTCGGCGACCAGCGGCGCCAATTCGCCGACCAGCGCGGCGTATTCGCCGAGTTCGAGCAGCGCCTCGGCCCGGGATTCCACCGCCGACAGTCGCAGTTCGTCCAGTCGGGCGATCTCGACCTCCGCGAACTCCGCGTCGGCCACCTCCGCGAACGCCGGGCCGCGCCACAGCTCAAGCGCGGTGGTCAGGGCCTCGGCCCGCTGCCGGGGATCCGGGTCGAGGTGGGCGAGCAAGTTCTCGAAGCGGCCCGCGTCCACCGCATCGGCTGTCACGTCGAGGCTGTATCCCGCGGGACCCGACACCACCAGGGCCCGCGCGTCCGGCTCGGCGGCGGCCAGCGCGCTGCGCAGTTGCGAGACCTTGACCTGCAGCGCCGCCGCCGCATCCCGCGGAACCCGCCGCGGCCACAGCACCTCGACGAGTCGATCGGTCGACACCGAACGCCCACGATGGACCAGGAGCACGGCCAGCACCGTGCGCACCTGTCCGGCCGGGATCGTGACCGGCGCGACCCGGTCCGTCCACACCGTCACGGGGCCGAGCACACCGAACCGCATGACCGTGACGATACGGACCGACTTTCCCGGCCGTGTAGGGCGACTGTAAGAGCGGCGTAGGCCGCACCGGCGAAGGTCATGACGACAACGACCCCCGACCGGAAGGTGGACCTGGTGCCCGCAACCGATCTCTTGCGCGTGGCGATCATCATCGGCAGCACCCGAACCCAGCGATTCGGGCCGACGGTCGCCCACTGGTTCCACGATCACGCCGTCGAACACGGCGGGCTCGACCTCGACCTGATCGACCTCGCCGAGACGCCGCTCCCCGCCGACCTCGACCAGACCGACGATGTGGTCGCGGCGCTGTCGAAACGTCTCGCGGGGGCCGACGCCTTCGTCATCGTCTCGCCCGAATACAACCGCGGCTATCCTGCCGCGCTCAAGGCCGCCATCGACTCCTACGTCGACGAGTGGAAGGCCAAGCCGGTCGCATTCGTCTGCTACGGCGGGGTCTCCGGCGGACTGCGTGCCGCCGAACAGTTGCGCCAGGTCTTCGGCGAACTGCACGCCATCGCGATCCGCGACACCGTCAGCTTCCACTCGTGCTGGAACAAGTTCGACGACGCCGGTCAGCCGCTCGACACCGCCGGTGCGGGCGCCGCAGCCACCGCGCTGCTCAACCAGCTCACCTGGTGGGCCCACGCGCTGCACGTGGCCCGCGAAACCCGGCCCTACCCGCTGTAGAGAAGGACACCGTCATGAAACGTCCCTCCACCACACTCGCCCTGCTCGCCTTCTCCAGCTTGATCACGTCGCTGGACTTCACGATCATCTACGTCGCCCTGCCCGACATCGCACGCGACGTCGGATTCTCCGGGCATTCCATGCAGTGGGTGGTCAGCGCCTACGCCATCTTCTTCGGCGGCCTGCTGCTGCTGGGCGGACGTTCCGCGGACCTGCTCGGCAGGCGGCGGATGTTCGTGCTCGGCCTGGTGGTGTTCGGTGTCGCGTCGCTGCTGGGGGGCCTGGCCACCACCACGATCGCACTGATCGCCGCCCGCGCGATCCAGGGGATCGGTGCGGCCCTGCTGTTCCCCGCGACGCTCTCGCTGGTCAACACCATGTTCGAGGAGGGCAGGCAGCGGATCCGCGCGCTCGCGGTGTGGGCGATGGCCGGTGCGGGCGGGCTCAGCCTCGGTGCGCTGCTCGGCGGCGTGCTGACCAGCGCGTTCGGCTGGCAGGCGGTGTTCTTGATCAATGTGCCGCTGGTCGTGGTCGGCGTGGTGGCGGCGTTCCCGCTGTTGCGCGCGGATGGTCCGCGCGACGGGGGTCGGTTCGACGTGCCCGGCGCGCTCACGGGGACCGTCGGCGTGACGCTGCTGGTGTTCACCGTGGCGCAGGGACCGGAATCCGGCTGGACCTCGGCGCCCGTCCTCGGCGGTGGCGCGCTCGCGGTGGCACTGCTGGCCGCGTTCCTGGTCATCGAGTCGCGCAATGACAGCCCGCTCATGCCATTACGGCTGGCCCGCGCGTTGGGGCCGGTGCTGGCTGTCATCTTCGTCTTCGGCGCGACCATGCAGAACATCGTCTACTTCCTCACGCTGTTCCTGCAGAACGTGTGGAGCTACAGCGCGCTGGTCACCGGGCTGGTTTTCCTGAGCCTGTCGCTGGTCATCGCGGTCGCGAACTTCCTCGCCGAGCGACTGATCGTACGGATCGGCATCCGCGTCACGCTGATCGTCGGGTTGCTGCTCGGCGCGGTGGGTGGCGCCCTGCTCGCCGGGGGGATGGTCGCCGACGGTTCCTACCGCACGATCGTGGCCGGAATCCTGGTCTACGGCGCCGGGATGGGCACCGTCTATCCGACCATGTACGCCGCCGCGGGCACCGGTGTCGCCGAACAGGAGCAGGGCACCGCGGGCGGGATGGCCAACACCGCGATGCAGGTCGGCATCGGCGCCGGACTCGCGGTGCTCGTCGGCATCGCGAACGCGGGCGCGACCGGTCTCGGCGGTGACGCGTTGCGGATGGCCACTGCCGACAGTCTGCGCAGCACGGTCGCCGTGGCCTCTGCCCTCATCCTGCTCGGCGTGCTCGCGGCCTGGTCGCTGCCGAATCGGCGCGCGGTCTCGGTCGAGGTGGCCTACGTCTCACCCTCTTGATCTCAACAAAAGTTGAGATTTTACCGTCATCTGCAAGCAACGAGATCGGAGAATCATGACAATCGCTCTATTCGGTTTGGGGGAAATGGGGTCCGCGCTGGCCGCCGCCCTGCTGTCGGCCGGACACCCGCTCACCGTCTGGAACAGGTCGTCCGCGAAGGCCGAGCCGCTGGTTGCCGCGGGCGCTCGGCTAGCGGAGTCGCCGGAGGCGGCGGTGCGTGCGGCCGAACTGGTGATCGTCAACGTCCAGGACGGCGCGGTAGCCGGGAAGCTGCTGCAGGCAGCGGGCACCGCCCTGGCCGGGCGCACCGTGGTCAACCTGACCGACGGCCCGTCCGAACAGGCCGGGGCCGCAGCGGATGTGGTGGCCGCCCTGGGCGCGGACTACCTGCACGGACAGATCATGACCATCGCCCCCGCGATCGGCTCACCGGACGCGGTGATCTTCTTCGGCGGCCCCCGCCCGGTCTTCGACCGGCACGAACCGATCCTGCGGGCACTCGGCGGACGCGCGACCCACGTGTCCACCGACCCCGGCGTGCCACTGCTGTACGGAATGGCATTCCACGACATCATGTGGGGCCTGCTCAACGGATTCCTGCACGCCGCAGCGCTGCTGCACGCCGCCGGGATCCCGATCGGCCGCTACACCGAACAGGCACAGCCGTCCCTGGCGGCGCTGCCGTCGCTGTTCGGGCTGTTCGCCGGGGAGATCGACCGCGCCGAATTCGCCACCCCGTTCGGCGCCCTCAAACACCACCTGCCCTCCATCGACGACCTGATCGCCGAAAGTGATTCCCGCGGAATCGATGTCGCGCTGCCGACCTACACCAGGCGACTCATCGCCGATGCCCTGGTCGCCGGCCACGGCGACGACAGCTATTCCCGACTGGTCGAACACTTCGGCCGCCGGCCGGACCGCGCGTGAGCACCTGGTGCGGTGCAGACCTGGACCTGGACGCGTATCTGACCCGCATCGGCTTCACCGGTGCGCGCGCTCCGACCCTGGCGACATTGCGCGAGCTGGTCTATCGGCACACCACGACCTTCCCCTTCGAGAACCTCGAGATCATCCTGGGCCGGCCGGTCAGGCTGGACGTGAAGTCCATGCAGGACAGGATGATTCGACACCGTCGCGGCGGTTACTGCTTCGAGAACTGCGCGTTGTTCGCCGCGGTGCTGGAACGGCTCGGCTTCGGCGTCACCGGCCTGGCCGGACGGATTTTCCTCGGCGCGGATACCCGCCTGCTTCCTGCCACACACGCACTGCTGCGCGTCACGACGACCGACGACGAGCGAGCCTGGTTGTGCGACGTCGGTTTCGGCTCCGGACCACTGGAACCGATCGAACTGACCCCCGTCGACGGCGAATTCACCGCTGGTGCATGGCTGTTCATGCTCGAACTCGACTCCGAGGCGCTGGGCGGCGGCCTGTGGACCCTGCGCCACTTCTCTCGCGACGGCTGGCTCCACCGTCGCACCTTCACCATGAACCCGCAGTACCCGATCGACCAGGTCGTCGGCAACTACTACGTCTCGACGTCCACGCATTCGCCGTTCACGACCCGCCCCATCGCGCAGCGCCTCTACCCGGAGGTCCACTACATGCTCGACGGACTCACCTTGCACACCAACTACCCGGACGGCACCGGCGAGACCCGGGCGGTGCGACCCCCCGATGTTCCGAGGATCCTCACCGAGATCTTCGACATCGAACTCGACGCCACGGACGTGGCGAAGCTCATCGACCACCTCGACACAGGAGCACTTTCATGAACAAGAACATCGTCGCGGCAGCGCGACTCGCGGCCGCCGGAATCTCGGGCCTGGCCTTCGTCGCGATCATCGGTTCCGGCACCGCCCAGGCCGCGCCCCAGGACTGCGTCGTCGAACGTGACTTCTTCGGCGCCTCGGCGATCTGCCAACCCGACGGCGGCAGCAACTACGTCCTGCGCCTCGAATGCATCGGCCTCTACGCCAACGGTCCGTTCCCGCTATACGCCATCGGCCCGTACCACACCCTCAGCTACCCCTTCACCCCCGCCGGTGAGCGCGTCACCACCGGCTGCACCGGCGCCGGCCCCGGCGTCGTCGCGGTGGCAACCAACGCCTACGTCGAGGTCTACCAGCGCTAGCGCACCCGGCTCGACCCGAGTTCTGCTGTCCGCGCTGGTGCGTCCGAGTACGCACCAGCGCGCGGCGTCGAGCTCTGCGTCGAGCGATGTCACTTACAGCGCGAGCCGGTCCTTGGTCGTCGGAACCCAGCTCGACATGGCACTTGGACTTTTCGACCACCTCGATATCGACCGGGCTACGGGTAATTCGGCACATCCGGGCCGAATTACCCGTAGCCTCCTCGCGCGCGGATAGTCGCCGAGGGTTGCGGCTATCCCATGCCATATCGCAGACTCCCCCCGATCTACCCCGGACCTTTTCCGCTATCAGCGATGGAACTGGAGTTTGTCGGACCCGCTGCCCTCACTCACCAGCAGTGCCAGCCAGTCAGCACCCGCCCCTTGGACCCAGCCGACATATCGATCGATTTCTCTACCCGTTTCGCGGTCGTAGATGATCGTGGTCGGTCGGCCGGCGAATTCGCCGATCGGAATTCGGCCGCCCACGACAACTCGATCACCGACCAGAAACGTCGTACGTTGGCTCGGGTAGGGGTCGAAGCCCGGATCGGGTACCGACCACTGCTTCTTCCCGGTCTCGAGATCTAGTAGTGACAAGGTGCTCTGGTCAGCGAATTCGCTGACCAGCAGCGATCGGTCGTCACCGTCTAGGGGAGTGCCTCGATCGGTGGCCGCCCAGACCGTGGAACCCGTTGCCAGATCGAACAGTTGAGGAGTTCCGTCAGCGGTGACGGCCGCTATCCTCGAGCCACTGCCGATCACCTGGCCGAGCTCCGACCCACTCAGCCTTTTCTGGCAGTCGTTGTTCTCCTTGCGTCGGCCACCGTGTACAGATGCCGACCATTGTCGCGTTCCGGTCGAGCCGCTGATTGCCTCCAGGGCAACTTCGCAGAGGTACTCATTCCTGTCGTGGTCAGTGCTGACGAGTAGTTCACCAACGCTGAAGGTGTACCAAGCATGATTGGCGCCGCGTCCGGGGAGAACGTCACCGGTGGCGGTCGCTACCGGCGCCCATGGCCGATATGTGGGACCGGCGGTCGATGGTCCCACCCAGATGGGCAGGTATGCCGATTCCGGTGGAGCTTGCTGGTGCCAGGTTCCGATCACGTCGTGGCCGAGTGTGCCGCCCGCCGGGCGCGGCCAGTGGCTGCCTCGACCACTTCGAACAGGGTCGGGTCACTGGATGCGGCCCGACGCTCGGAGAGCACGACCAGCTCACCGCTGATCCGATACTCGAATCCCGCTCCGCCGGTGACTTTCTGATCTCGGCGCCACCGCTCACGGCCGGATGCACGGTCCACCGCGATGAACGAGGTCTCGCGAGGGGTGAGGACCACGTCTCCCAGCACGGCGACCTGTGCTGCGCCGACATCGACCTCTATCGACCACGCGGCAGGCCGGTTCACAGCCGTCGTGGTCGTAGGTGGTGGCGATGATGACGTGGGGACTGGGCTGGGAAGGTCACGTTGCTCCGTGGCGCTCGCACATGCTGAAATGCCCAACGCCACGAAGACAACCCCAGCAACCAACCTGCGCAACTTCGCCCCCTGATACCCGCGGGCCGTGCCTTGTGCCACGGAACCGTTCCATTGAAACCCGATTACCACGACGAACCGAACAGCCTCCGCGCCGCAATTCGAAACGGCTACACCGTGGGGCTGACCGGACCGTGGCGAGTCAACCGATCTTCGTCAGTCCGAGCAGTGCGGCGGTGAGCCCGTAGTCGGGGCCGAAGTCCTGGACGTTTCCGGTGCGGCAACCATCGGGCCGCATCTGGATCCGCTCACAGAACACGCTGACGATCTCGCCCGAGAGAGCGGTACCGATCAGCGCTTGGTTGCGCATGAAGCCCTCTTCTTTGTCCATCGCGCCGTCGAGGTTCTGCATGAGCAGCGGCACCACGTCGACGATCTCGACCATCGCGCCCGAGTTGGCACGCAGCTGGTTGGTGACCGTGGTCAGGCCCGTCAGCGAGGCGGCCAGTTCTTCCTGATGCCCGGCGAAGGTCGTCGAGGTGTTGCTCAGGAACTGGTTGAGCTGGTCGAGGGTGGCCTGCAGACCGGGGGCCTGGTCGGCGAGCAGTCCCGACATGGCGGTCACCCGGTCGCTGAAGTCGCGCACCGACTGATCGTTGTCGGCCAGCATCGTCGTGAGCTCGTTGAGCTTGATGATGATGTTGGAGATGGCGTCCTTGTTGTCGACGCCGACCTTCAACGCACCCGAGAGCGCGTCGAGGGTTTCCCTGATCTTCTGGCCGTTGCCGTTGAGCACCGGGTAGAGCACCCGGCCCGACAGCGGGCCGAGACCCTCCTGGCCGGGTTCGGGCTTGAGGGCCGCGGCGAACTGGTCGATGGTCTTGATCATCGTGTCCAGCTCGACCGGCGTCCTGGTCCGCGCCTTGGGCAGGTGATCGCCGGACTTCAAGGTCTCACCGCCGGTGAAGGGCGGGCTCACCTCGATGTGGCGGTCGGTGACGATCGAGGGCGAGATGATCGCCGCGATCGCGTCTTTCGGGATCTTGACGCCCGAGTCGATGGTCATGTGGACCTCGACGTAGGTGCCCTTGGGCACGATCTTGTCGACCTTGCCCACCGCGAGGCCGAGGACCATGATCTCGTTGCCCTCGTACATGCCCGCGATGTTCTCGAAGTCGGCGGTGATCTCGGTCGAGCGGCCGAGCTCGTCATCGACGAAAAGCAGGGAGCAGCTCAGCGTCAATGTTGCGGCGGCCATCGCAAGAATGCGAAACGGTCTGTTCACGGTGTTGTGCAGAAGCTCCACGGGGCGTTCCTTCCGGCCCTTGAAAACATGTAAAACCTCGACAGCGGCAGCCACGAATCGCTCAACTGATGAAATAGTCATATATGCCGATTTCGTCAGTCATTGGAGCGGAAATATCCGTGAGGCTCTGCGCTTGGGATGTCGGCGGATCGGCTGATAGATCTCTACGAAGTCGGTACGGACGTTGCCGTTGTCGTCCGTACGGTGGTCACGTGTACTGGCGGACCGCGGTGGACGCCCGCCCTGTCTCGCTGATCGAGCGAGGTGGGGTGCGTCCTATGACGGCCGACCGACGGGCGGTCGGCGGGGGTCTGCGGTTCGCTGAGTGCTCGACCCGAGCAGGGCGGGTGTCCCGCTCGGGTCGCGGCTGGATGGGATTTGCCTGGGCGGGAACGCCTATGGCGCACGTCGGGTTCGCATGGACCCGACGCCGTATGTCTTGGCCATAACGGCCTCGATTACTCTGCGCGGCAACAATCTGCGGGCCAGGAACACTGCAGGGGCATTGCTGCCGACGGCATAGAGCGGCAACGTCTGCTCGGCATCGACAGCTTCGAGCACAGTGCCAGCGACTTCGTCTGCCGTAATTCCCTGGGCTTCCTTCGTGTCGAGGACGGCGATCGCCGAGTCGAACTGTTCGATGTAGGGGGAGTCGCTGCTGATGTATTTGGTGCGGCGTCCGGACAGTCCGGTCGCGATGGAACCTGGTTCGACGGTGGTGATGTCGATTCCGTACGGCTTCAGTTCATACCGTGCGGCGGTCGCGAAGCCTTTGAGGGCCGCCTTGGTTGCGACATAGGACGATCGATAGGCGAGGGGGAAGCTCGCGAGCATCGAACCGATGTTGATGATCCTGCCGCGACGCTGCTGTCGCATCCCCGGTAGTAGCAACTGAGTCAGTTCGATGGCACCGAAAACGTTGAGTTGGAACAATCTCTGCACCGCATCCATCGGTAGCTCTTCGAGCGGTCCGCATTGGCTCTCACCGGCGTTGTTCACCAACACATCGACGGCTCGGCCGTCGAGTGCGTCGATGAACCGGGCTATCGAGCCACGATCGGTGAGGTCCAGGTCTCGGTAGTCGACGCCCGGCACGGGATCGGCCACGGTCGAGCTGTCGCGGCTTGTCCCGAGCACGCGGTAGCCGCGAGCGACCAAGGCGGTGGCGACGGCCCGTCCTATTCCGGAGGACGCCCCGGTGACGATCGCTGTCTTCATGCCGACGTCCGGTCTGCGGCGACGAGTTCGAGCGGAAGACGTTCCAGCCTGCGAATGATGTTGTTGACGGCCCACTTCGGTGTGCCGACCAGCTCGATACGTTCGACACGATCGGCCAGTGCCCGCAGAATCGAGATGGTTTCGAGTCGTGCCAGCGTCCGGCCCGCGCAGCCGTGCACACCCCAGCCGAAGCCGAGCTGGCGGGCCGCGTCGCGGGTGATGTCGAAGGACTCGGGCTGATCCCATTCGGCCGGGTCCCGGTTGGCGGAAGCGAAGAGCACCAGTACGCGGCTTCCGCCCGGGATCTTCACCCCACCGATGTCGGCATCGCGGGCGGCCGTGCGGGAGAACGCGCGCAAAGGCGATTCGATCCGCACGACCTCGTTGACGGCATGGGGTATCAGTTCCGGATCCGATCGCACGGCCTGCCACTGCCTGGGGTTCTGTGAAAACAGGTAGAGCGCACTCGAGATCGCGCCGATGGTGGTGTCCAGCGACGGGGCCAGGTAGTCGATCATGAGCGCCGGGCACGACTTCATGTCGATCCTGCCCTCGTCGGCGGCGCGGAAGACGTCACTGCCCATGCTGTCGTCGAGAACCGATCGATCGTGCGCGACACGGCGGGCGAAGACCAGCATTTCCGAGGCCGCCTTCGCCGCGCGCACGGAGTGCCGGTTGATCGGCCCCATCGAGTCGAACGTCGCACCGGCCCAGCGCAGCAGTTCCGCGCGCCCGTCGCGCGGCCAGCCGATGAGGTCCGGGACCACCGAAAGTGGCAGTGCGGTCGCGAGATCGTCGACCCCGTCGATGTGGTTGTTCGCCAACGCCTTGTCCACGACGCTTTCGGCGAAACGCTCGACGGTATCTGTCACTTCCCGAAGTGCCTTCGGTGTCAGTCGGTGTGCGAGAACGGACCGTTTGGTGGCGTGTTCTTCCGCGTCGCTGTTGAGCGTGGTGCCCCGTCCGAGGCGGTTGGCAACGGGGTTCAGCGATACCCCGCACCCCGAGACGAAGGTCGCGTCGTCTCGGAGGACGGCCTTGCACTCGGCGTATCGGGAGATCGCGAAGACGCGTTGGCGTGGTAGCCACACCACTGGGCCGGCCGCGCGCAATGCCGCATAGTGCGGGTAGGGGTCGAGGATCGCCTCGGTACTGAAGAGATTCTCGCGATATCGCGGGATGGAAATGTCAACCGCCATGGGAACTCCTGTGCGTGGACGTGGTGGTCAGAGCGGGGCAGCTCGGTACACGGGTGTGCAGGGAAGGGACCGATCGGGAGGTGGCCAGCACGGTTTTGTCCGGTCGCACGATCGCAGCTGTCGCGCGTCCGCGGCGCAGCCATTCGCCGAGCTCGGAGGACGCCGGTACCGCCAGGATCGCGGCGCCGCGCCGGTCGATTTCGGTCCGCTGTTCGCGGGTGAGCGGGGTGGTCGCGACGAAGAGAAAGCGTCCGGCGGCGATCTCGTCGACTCGCGTGCTGTCTTCGACAACGCAGTTCGGACACATCGAGCCGGCCAGGTCGAGGGGCCGAAAAGCATGTCGCGCAACGAACATCGACCGGGAAAGGCGCGGTGTGGTGCTGTCGGTGACCTTGGATCTGATGATCGGAACGTGGCTGAGGAGCGGCCACATCCGCTTGCGGATCACCGCACCCGCCGCCGCGCCGCTCGTCATCGCCCGTCCGACGGCGACGGCCAGGCCGATTATCGATGTGACGTGCGGTTGACGTTCGGATTGATAGGTGTCGAGGGCGTCGTCGGGTAGTTCCGCGCTCATGACGGCGACCAGTTTCCAGATCAGGTTCTGGGCGTCACGAAGACCGGCGCCCATGCCCTGCCCGATGAATGGCGGGGTGAGGTGCGCGGCGTCACCGAGCAGAAAGATCCTGCGGTCCCGCCATCGGTCGACCACCTGGGCACGAAAGGTGTATTCGGTGGACCGGATCAGCGTCAGTGCGGGGCTTCTTACCTCGCGCAGCCAGGGGTACAGGAGCGGCTCGATGGTGTCGAGCGTGGCGTACTGGTCGCCGTATTCGTCATCGCGCAGGCGGAACTCCCAGCGGTAGCGTGATGCGCCGATGCGCATGTACGTCGCGGCGCGTTCGGCATCGCACACCTGGTGTACGCCCTCCCACTGCCCGAGATCGGCGTCGGTGGCGATGTCGACAACCAGCCACCGCTGTTCGAAACCCAGGTCGCGCATGCGCGATCCGATCGACGTACGCACGACGCTGTTGGCACCGTCGCAGCCGAGGACGAATTCCGCTGTGACAGCTCGTCGTTCACCTGTCTCGGCATCTCGGTAGGTCACGCGAGTGCGATCGCGCAGGTTCGCCACATCGAGCACTTCGCACCCACCTCGTATCCGCACGCTCTGCGCCGACGCCAGCCTGGACCGCAGTACGCGCTCGAGATCCGGCTGGTCGAACATGTTGGCCAGCGGGAACCCGTGCGGCATCCGGTCGGGGTCGCGGTCGAACTCTGCGAGCGTGGTGATCGCGGAGTCGACCAGCCGAAGGCCGCGGCCGGGCCGGGAGATTCCCGCGAACTCGTCGCTGAGTCCGAGATCGGCCAGAATGCGGTACACCTCGTCGTCGAGATGTACCGCTCGAGGCTGCGGGTAGACCTCGTCCCAGCGATCGACGATCAGGCACTCGATGCCGTACTGCGCCAGAAGCAACGCGGCGGTCATACCGGTCGGCCCCGCCCCGACGATCACGACCGGGTAGTGCTCGACCCGGCCTCTCTCAGTGCCCATACCGCACCGTCGTACGCTGAATGCCGAGGTCGAGCGCGCCGTCGGGTGTCGAGACAGTCAGCTCCACCACATCGCCGTCCTGTAGATAGCGTGGATTCGATGCCTGCTTGTCGAAGAAGATCTTCCACTTGAGTGCGGGCGGTACCAGCGACCCGAGGATTTCGATGGGTTTGGCGGGAGCCTTCAATGCCGTTCCGCCGGGGGTGCCCGTCAGCAGCAGGTCGCCCGCGTCCATGCGCTGGAATCCGGTGAGAGCGCGCAGGGTTTCGAGTGGGCCGTAGATCATGTCCGCCACCGTGCTGTTCTGGCGCACTTCGCCATTGACGCGCAGTGTCAGGCAGAGGTCGTGGAATCTGTCGAACTCGCCCGTCTCCAGCAGGAGTAACACCGGGCCGACCGGTGTGAATGTCGGATACGATTTCCCCTCGTAGAACTGGGTTTTGGGCAGTTGGATGTCGCGGGCGGACACATCGTCGGTGATGGTCAGGCCGGCGATGAAGTCGCCGATGTTCGACTCGTCGAGTTCGGTGCCAACGGGCAGCGTCGCACCGAAAACGAGCCCGATCTCGATCTCGTAGTCCAGCAGTCGCACATGCGCCGGTTTGACGATGTCGTCCTCGGGACCGCTGATGGACCCCGAAGATTTGCGAAAGAACGTCAGCGGCACGGTCGCCGGGTTCATCCCCGAATCCTGTACGTGCGAAACATAATTGGTCATCTGCGCGACAACCCGACACGGTGCGGTCACCGGGGAGACGAGCGCCAAGGTCTCCACGGGCGTGGTGTCGCTGCCGCCGCGCGCCGCTTCGATCGCGGCTCGGTCGGCCAGGAGTTCGCCTGTGGTCATGGCGGCGGTGTTGATTCGGCTGGCGCCGTCCGGGGTCAGTACCCACCATGCGTCGGCGGTACGCAGCACGGAAATGCTCATGAGTTGGCTACTTTCAGCAGGCCCCGCAAGCGCTGGGCGTCGAATTCGTTGTCTCGGTGCAGCGAAGAGAAGATGGCCCGGAGTTCCAGCAGCGATCGGCGGCTCGGTGCTGTGCCGAGGAAGTCCTTGGTCGCCGGTGGGCCCCACTGCGCCAGGCCCGAGGCCGTCATCGGCGCCCAGCCCGGTTCCAGGGAGCTGTCGAACAGGTCGCCGTCGCTGAAGTGCTCGACGAGTAAACCGTCGGGATCGCGCCAGTAGTCGAAGATCTGACTGCCTTGGATATGTCGTCCGATGCCCCAGGACCGGCGATAGCCGCGTTCGGCCAGGAACTCGCCTCCGGCTGCGAGCGCGTCCAGGTCACACACCTGATACGCCGAGTGCACGTATCGGTCCGAGGGACCGAGTGTCATGGCGAGGGTGTGATGGTCGGTGGGCGTGTTCCCGCGGTCGCAGCGGATGAAAGCCATCACCGGCCCGCGTTCGCGTTGCCCGTCGTAATACAGGAAGTCGCTGACGATGAGTCCGAGATGCTCGAGATACCAGTTCAGGTTCTCCAGGTAGCGGGTACGCGAGAGCACCACATGGCCGAGCCGCTCGACACCGGCGGGCACGCGCGGTGGCCGCTGCGTCGCATTGACCCGCGCAGCGGAGTCACCGACGTTGAGTGGGTGAGCACGCTGGCCCGGTAGCTGCGGCAGCCGGTGCGCGCCCGACACAACGCGCACGGTCTTGCCGCCCGGATCGTGCAAGGTGACGCCGATTCCACCGATGCTCTCAGGTAGCCGTTCGACGCGATGACCCGTCACCTCGGCGAGCCTGAATACGTCGGACTCCTCGGCGGCCAGGAACGCGGCGCCGACGAAACGGGTGCGATCTCCCTTGCGGATGATCACGCACGCCGTGCCCGCCTGCGTGCCACGCAGGTGGATCTCCTCCGAGGAGCGGTAGGCGACAGAGAACCCGAAGGCCAGCGCGAAGGCTTCGGCCTTGAGCAGATCGGGCTTGCGGAACTCCAGCCAGGCGAGGTCAGCGACCTTGATGATCGGATTCCTGGTACGGCCGGGGTGCTCGCCGGGCAGCGCACCCTGATCGACGTGCAGGTCGCGATGTGCGTCGCTGCGGACCTCCGACATCCGTGTTACTCCTCCGTGTGCGGTGACTTGATGACGATATCGTCACTTATGATTCAACGATCAGTCAAGGGTGCTGAGGAAGTCGTCAGATTTGACGGTGAACTAAGATCGGGAAAGCCGAAACCACTGCCAGAAGGTGACCAACGAAGATGTCCGCCACCGCGAACAGGCTCGAACGCCGCAAAGCTCGCACCCGCTCGGCTCTGATCGCCGCTGGGCAACGTTTCATCGCCGAGGGCAGGCTCAACGCGCCGATCCTCGAGATCACGCAGGCCGCGGACGTGGGATTGGGCTCGTTCTACAACCACTTCGACAGCAAGGAAGAACTGTTCGTCGCGGCGGTCGACAGCGCGTTGGAGTCGCTGGGCGACTACCTCGACTCACTCACAGCCGACCTCGTCGATCCGGCGGAGATCTTCGCCACGTCCTTCCGGATCGTCGGCCGACTGTTTCGACTACAGCCTGATCTGAGCCGGGTCCTGGTCAACTCCGGCGCGTCGCTGATCGAATCCGAGCAAGGCCTCGCGCCTCGCGCCACACGAGACATCGCCGCCGCGACTCGCGCGGGACGCTTCGTGGTCGAAGACACGGATCTGGCGATGGCGCTGGTCACCGGATCACTGCTCGGCCTCGGGCGCCTGCTGCTACAACAACCCGACCGCGATTGTGCTGTGACCGTGGACGAGATGACCGTCGGAATACTTGTCGCACTTGGCCTCTCGCGTGAGGATGCCCAAGAATTATGCAGTAGACCAGTGTCGTTGGATGGCGAGACTGCGGCCGACGCTCCGAGCTGAGGCTGCGACCACGGCAATGACATCGAATGCCGGGCGAGGCCGACGGTGACCGCTGACAGGGCCTCGACGGGGTCAGGCTGGAACGCGGTGGTCTCGCGTAGATTCCTGCTCCAGGACCGGCAACCGGAATCGTCGCAATGCGTGGTCGCTCGCAACGGTGATGCGCTGAGTTCGGCGGTCAGCGCCCTCGCGTCGAAGCTATCGGCGAGCTGTTCGCGCGTGCTCAAGTGGTCGGCGAGCTTCGCGCCGATGCATCAACCTCAGCACTGTCGACCCGATTGAGCTGCTTGGGTCTTGGGTCATAACCGCGGGTCGCCAGCAGAGTCGGGCCGGGGCTACGACCGGATGAGTCGGCCCGCGCCGATCTGCACCGATCCACCAACCTCCACTCGTCTGCCCGGATCAGGGCCGTTGCGTTCGGGGAGAGACACGCAATTGTCAGTGCCCCGATGCGGTGGCTAGCTATGCACAACGCTGTCCTGTAACGGTTTTCGACGATGCGGTCCACCGAAGTCGACGCGTTTACTGGCGTTCGCAGCGAGCAGGAGGTCGAGGTTGAAGGCGAAGCATGTCGTCGTTGCCTTCGTCGTAGTCGAACAGGCCGAAGGTGAAAGTGAGGGCCCGCGTACGGCCACGGCCTCGATCGTTTACTTCGGTGCCGCCGTGAACTCCTCGGCGCGGTAGCCGGGTGATCGGTGAGGTCTCAGGCTCGGTAGCCGGTGCTTGGACTCCACATATGAGAGCACATGCTCTAATATTAAACAAGAGCGTGCGCTCCATTTCTCGGCGATGGCGCCGCATCGGACTCTGAAAACGCACCACCAGGCCCCGATGACGTGGGCAAACGCCGGGTTGTGCACATCGTCACTGGTTATAGAGCATGCGCTCTGTTACTCTTCGGTTATGCCTCGCCCCCGCTTACATGACCTCGATCGCCTGATGGATGCCGCCGAGCAGATGGCCGTGGAATTCGGTCCGGCCGCGGTCACAGTCCGCGCTCTCTCGGAGGCCACCTCGGTATCCAACGGGACGATCTATCACGCGTTCGGCTCCCGCGCCGGGCTGATGGGCCGGGTCTGGCTGCGCGCCGCGCAGCGCTTTCTGGCTCTGCAGCGTGAGGCGGTCGACCGCGCGATGGCCGCAGGCTCCTCACCCGAGGATGCGGTCGTCGCGGCCGCCGACACGCCCGCCGAATTCCTGTTACAGCAACCGGTCTCGGGCCGTTTCCTGCTCACCGTGCCACGGCGGGAACTGCTCGGTTCCAGCGAGATCCCCGACGACATCGCCGAGGAACTACGCCGACTCGATCAGACCTTGGGTGAGCTGTTCGTCGGTTTGTCGCGCAGCGTGTTCGACCGCGGCGACCGTGCGGCCGTCGCAGTCATCCGCGATTGCGTGGTGGAACTGCCCACCGCACTGCTGCTACGAGGCCGACGAGAACCCGATCCCGACGTGCGGCAACGTCTCGCAGCCGCCGTCCGCGCGGTATTGGCGCTGCCCCCGCCGCCACCACTGCCCACCAGCGCAACCTCCACGAAGTGAAAGGAAACACCATGACCGCGAACCTGCATTACCAGGACAAGATCGCCGTGCTGACCCTCGGAGCCGACGAGAACCGGTTCTCCCCGGACTGGCTCGACACCGTCAACACCCACCTCGACGCCGTCGAGCGCGACGCCCAAGGCCTGATCACCACCGGCAGCGGCAAGTTCTACTCCAACGGACTCGACCTGGACTGGCTGATGGCCAACGGAGACCGCGCCGACTGGTACGTCGGCCGCGTCCAGGAGCTGTTCGCCCGCATCCTCACCTTCCCGCTGCCCACCATCGCCGCGGTCAACGGGCACACCTTCGGCGCCGGCGCCATGCTGGCCATCGCACACGACTACCGCGTCATGCGTGAGGACCGCGGTTACTACTGTTTCCCCGAGGTCGACATCAACATCCCCTTCACCCCGGGAATGGCCGCGCTCATCCAGGCCAAGCTCAGCTCCCAAGCCTCGGTGACCGCCATGACTACCGGCCACCGCTTCAGCGGCCCGGACGCCCTCGCCGCCGGACTCGTCGACGCCACCGCCTCCGAAGCCGCGGTCCTCGACACCGCCCTCGACCGACTCACGCCCATCATCGGCAAGAACCCCACAACGCTGGCCGCCATCAAAACCACCATGTACAGCGCCGTCACCGCGGCACTGCGCTGATACGGCTCGAACCGACCGCAATCGAAGGAAGCCAATCGATGACCACCACCACTCAGACCTCCGAGGCCGGCGCCAACCTCGTCCTGTGGAACACGCTGCAACGCTTGCCGTTCGGCAACTGGCTGTTCACCCAGGCACTGTGCTTGAAAGCCCCGTACTTCCGCAGCGTGCACCCCCTTCTCCAAGAGCTACGACCCGGACTGTGCCGAGTCAGCGCACCCAACCGCCGCGGCGTCCACAACCACCTCGGCACCTATCACGCGATCGCCTCCTGCAACATGGCGGAACTCGCAGGCGGCATGATGACCGACGCCACCATCCCCACCACCCACCGCTGGATCCCGGTCGGCATGACAGTGGAATATAAATCCAAGGCAACCACCGCAGTGACTGCGCTCGCCGCTCTCGACCACATCCCCGAGTTCGGTGACGACCCGATCGAACTCGTCGTCCCGGTCGATGTCCTCGATACCGACGGAACCGCCTTCGTCACCGCGCGGATCACCATGCACGTCTCCAAAAAGCGGTAGAACGCCGATATGACCTTTGGGTCGCCGACGGGACTGGCCAATTCGCAGACACCTCGTCGTGTTTCACGTGCAAGCCCAGCGGTTGTCATCAACCGGCAACTCGATGGCATCATTTGACCTGCCACCGATCGGCGCGAGAGAACCTCGTCGAGTGCGAGTGGTTGGCATTTCCCCAGCGGTGAATAGCACTTGATCGATTGCGTCGCGCCTCCTCTCGCCGACACAGGAGAGCAGATCGGTGCTGCACGATTAGGGGTGAACGTCAGCCGAAATAACCGGTGGCTTCGTGGCAGCTGGACGCCGAACCGCTCCACTCGCAGCCCTCGGACACTCAGCGTGTTCGCACCACTTGATCCCGGGTGTCGAGGTCTTGCCCCGCTCGAGTCCCCGTGTGGAGCGTAGTCGGCGTCAGCTGTCTCGTTGCCAGTCGCTGGCTCGACGTAGGTCGGCCGATCTTCAAGAGCGAGGCGGTAGAGGATCGTGTCGCGCTGTGCTGCAACTGTTCGCCGATGTCAGTTCGATGTCATTCTGTCCTGTCATGCTCGAACTGCGCGCGCTTGTAGTCGCCGAAGGGCTCGTCGCGTTCGCGCACAGCCTCGCGAAAACCCACTGTGGCCGAGCGCATCTGGAAGGCGTAGCCCTCTCGGGTGTGGCGGGAGATGCCGTCGAAGACGGCGCTGACCATGCCAGAAGTAGCGACGCCCTGGGCCAGCAGCGCCGAGTTCAGCGCGAGTTTGGCCATCATGAGCTGGTTCACCGGCATGCGGGCGATCCGCTCGACCAGCGCCTCGGTGCGCTCGTCGAGTTCCTCGGCAGGGCAGGACTCGATGGCCAGCCCCCATTCCTCGGCCTGTTTGCCGCTGATGCTGTCGCCGGTGAAGAGCAGGCGTTTGGCGCGGGCGTCGCCGATGCGGTGTGCCCACATCCCGGCAGCCGGGATACCCCAGGCGCGGGTGGGTGGGTAGCCGATCTTGGTGTCGTCGGCGCAGATGATCTGATCAGAATAGAGCGCGATGTCGGTGCCACCGGCGATGGCGAACCCGTGCAGCTTGGCGACGGTGGGCTTGTCGGCATGCAACAGGCTGGCGAAGCCACGGTTGAAGCGGCTCATCATGGCGTAGTCGATCATCGGATCCCACGTGCCCGCCGGGTTGTGGTTGACAGCGTTGACCACCGGGTCGAGGACTGTGCCGGTGATCTCGTCCGGGCCGTCACCGGTGGCGAAGCCCTGCTCGGCGAACATGCCGAGGTCGTAGCCGCCGCAGAAGCCTTTGCCTCGGCCGGAAACCAGGATCACGTGGATTCGGGGGTCCAGGTCGGCACGCTCGACGGCGTGCGCGAGATCGAGGGGGGTGGCGGGGGTGATCGCGTTGCCCTTGTCCGGTCGGTTGAACGTGATCCGGGCGATCCGCCCGTCGCGCTCGTAGGTCAGCGTCGAGTATTCGTGGTGGTAGTCGGGTTCCGGTCGATGCTGCCAGGGCGAATCCGGTCCCTCGGTCCAGTTCTCGTACCAGGCGGCACGGCGGTTCTCGCGGTGTGATGAATTCTCGGACAACGGGTTTCCCTTCGGCGGGCGGCAATTCAGCCGGAATGCGAACAGCTCGCGAACCGGCCGTCCTGTGCAGCTTGACCCATCAACCCTTTGACAGTCAATGCTGACTGTGAAATTGTCGGTCCCGGGTCGAAGGCGAGAGGATGCAGCGGTGAGCTCACGCGCCGAACAGAAGCAGGCGACTCGCGCCCGCATCCTCGAGGCCGCGAGAACTTTGCTGGCGCAGCGCGGGTACGCGGCACTGACCACCCTCGCGGTGCAGCGCGAGGCCCAGATCAGTCGTGGTGCGCTACTGCATCATTTTCCGACGTTGCGAGACCTGTCGCAGGCCTTGGTCGCCGATCTGGTGGAGCTCAACGAGCGAGCAACGCAGGCCGCCGCCGCGCGGATCGGGACGGGCGCCGACCCCGTCGAACGCGCATTGGCCGCGCTGTACGAGTCGATTTCCCAACCACCGGCGCAAGCGGAGTTCGCATTGTGGTCGGCCGCACGCACCGATCCCGATCTGGCCGCGGCGCTGCGTATCGCCGAACGCGCGGCCGGTCGGGATCTGCACCGGGTGATCGACACCCTGTTCGGCCCGTCGCTGGTGACACATCCGCGATATCCGGCGGTGCGTGAGCTGACGGTGGTGATGTTGCGCGGAGTGGCTTCGTCGCAGGCGTTGCGCTCCTCGGAAAGGGCCGACCGTGCGGTGCTCGCGCAGTGGGCGGAGATCGTTCGCGAGCTCTTGTCGGTGGACATCGTGTCCGAAGGCGTGACGTCGGTCGCCGTCGGTCCGGTGCCGAATCCGGGCTGACAGTCAGGGCCCGCTCGGCATGTGCTCGCGATCGGCCGCCGCGATCGACTACTCACTCCGCGCGGTACGGGTCAGCTTCGGCCGACGGACAGATCGCAAGGTCGAGTTCTGCCGCACAATGGTCACTCGCGACAGGCCCGCTGTCGCCAAAAGTCAGGTGTGAGTGGGGTTTCGGCTGGGGACGAATTTCGCCCTGCGGAACACGCGCTGCTCCCGCGGGTCCACGTAGGACCGTCTCCTCGCACCTGGCCGAGGTATCCGACACCGATCCAGTGGGCGCCCGCGTAGCAGTCCGACTGCACGGATTGTGAGCTGCGTGGCACGGTCCGCTGTTAGCGTGCGATAGATGAAACGTGTTACTGCATCGCTCGTCGCCGGTGTCGCGGCCGCACTTCTAGCTCCACTGCCCGCCGCGGGTGCCGACACCGGTTCGTCGTCCCTGTCCGGCGGCGGTTCGTCGTCGCTGTCGGGCAACCAGTCCGAGCTGCCGCCGTACGCGCAGTGGATCGGCGAGATCACCCCCGTCGTGGCCGAGGCGAAGACCTATCTCGCCGGTCGGCTGCCCAGCGCGACCCGGCCCGCGATCGTCTTCGACATCGACAACACGACGCTGGAGACCTCCTACAACACCGGCCTGATCATCCCGGCGATCCCACCGGTGCTCGGCCTGGCGACCTGGGCGAAACAGAACGGCGCGGCGATCATCTTCGTCACCGGAAGGCCCGCCCTGGTCAACGCCTACTCGCAGGCGAACCTGACTTCGGTCGGCTACCCGGTCGACGCGCTGTACGGCAGCGCGCCGACCACGCTGTCTGCGGGCAACGCCGGCTTGGCCGAGTACAAGACCGCGAGCCGGGCCGACATCGAGAGCAACGGCTACACGATCGTCGCCAATATCGGCAACAGCCCTTCGGACCTGTCAGGCGGGCATGCCGAGCGTACCTTCAAGTTCCCGGACTACGACGGCGCCCTGAACTGATCCGCGCAGCGCTGGGGAGCCGTCATGGCGCCTGCCGGCGCTCGGCTGGGATTCATCGAGCCCGGCCAGAATCCTCGCCGCTTGCACCTCTGACCGAATCCGCTGGTCTTCCATCGAGGTACCTCGAGCGGTATCGGCAGCGTCACCGTCTGTGCGCCGGCATCCGCGGGCGCTGAGACAATCCTGGCCGCGCGGCTCGCCCAGCTGGACCGTGCCTCGATTGACGCGTTCGCGAACTCCCTGCGCGACAAGCTGTTCCACATACCGGGTCTCCGTTGCGCTGCAGTCGAAGTGGGTGGCCACGGTTTCCGGAGTTCACCGGCCCGCAAGGAGAATCGAGCGCTCCTTCGGTTCGTAGTCGTGCGGTTCGTCGACGCGGGCGCGCAGCGTCCGCCGTCATGGACCGGTGTCGCATGGTCGCCGGCCGCCGACGTTCCGGTGACCCGCCCACGACGCGAGCCAGGCGTCACCGCTGGTGCGCCGAACTCGTTGTAGCTCAGCGGTATCGGTGAGCATCAACCGGTAAGAGACCCTCTGATTTGTTGTCCGTTTTGGTTGATTTGACTGTTCGTGGATTCCGTTCGGTATGTGGTATGCATCACGGCATCCCGTACGGTTCGTATCGCGAATTCACCACCCTCGATGTGGTGCAGCTATCGGCACGCGCGAGCTGCCGACGCGGCTTCGCGACTGTTCGGCGATTCGTCGACGCGGCCATCATCTCGGGCATCGCTCGACGTCGGCCGGCGTGAGTGCCGGTTGTCGTGCATCTCGCCCGCTCGGCGGGCCCTATTTCGTCGGGCGCGCTCCGGCGCGAACGCGCCATTCTCGGACATTTGATCAAATTTGCTGATAATTCGCTGGATATGGTTCATGTGAATGTGATACAGGTTTTCCGAGGATTTCAGATTGTGCGCCTCGCAGCAGGTATCGCGCGGGTTCGGGTCGGTGTTGCTAGGGTCGGTTCTGTTGGATGTCGACACTGTCATCGAAGCCTTGTTGTCAACATTCGAATCACGAAGGGTGAGGGTTCTATTTACATTGTTTCGTTCCGTGTATCGATGTTCTTTAGCATCGATAAAAGGCCGCCGATGGGTATCGGGATCCGGCCTGACTGAAAACCTACGGGTACCGCATAGGCAATACGGTGACGTGGTGGTCACCGATTCGATCGGCCGTCGCCTAATTCCTTCCTGAACCGCCGTGATCGCGGTGCGTGATCGCCTGCGGGTCATTGTCGACCCGTTATCCGGCGATTTCTGATTCTGTGGGTTGTGTATCTGTCGATCGGTCTGTCTATCTGTCTGTAGAAATTCGAACTCTGGGAGAATTATGTCCGGCGCAAATGGTTTCCTGCCAGCGACTCTGGTCGACATCCTCGTGCATCGCAGCCGGTTGACTCCCGACCGGCCTGCGATGCGATTCGTCCGTCCGACGAAAGCCAACCGCTTCGAGACCGACGAGCTGACCTATGCCGATATCGACGCGCGAGCTCGGTCGGTTGCGGTTCGACTTGCCTCGGAATGTGCTGTGGGAGAACGGATTCTGCTTCTGTGTCCGCCCGGACTCGAGTACACGATGTACTTTTACGGGTGCCTGTACGCGGGTCTGATTCCGGTTCCGGCCTACCCGCCCGCGTCCAATCGGCACCTGTCGAGGGTCGAGACGATCGCCCGATCGGCTCGGGCGACCGCGGTGCTGACCGCGCAGGGTGGTGACCGGCACGATCTCGGGGCGCTGGGCGGCGATTCCATTCCTACCCTGCGGAACGCACGCTGGTTCGAAGCGTCCAGGGAAACATTTTCGACGCCGGGGGATTCATGGGTCCGTCCGGAAATAGATGGCGAAACAACGGCTTTGCTTCAGTACACTTCGGGGTCCACTTCGGCGCCGAAAGGTGTGATTGTCAGTCATGCCAATCTACTGAACAATGCGCGTATGGCGCAGGAATCGTTCTGCCTCGACGAGAATTCTGTCGGGGCAGGCTGGCTGCCCCCTTATCACGACATGGGTCTGCTCGGTGGTCTGGTATCACCGGTGTATACGGGATTTCCAGTGGTCGTCATCTCGCCGATGACTTTCGTGCGCGATCCGCTGTACTGGCTGGAGGTAATTTCGCGCGAGGGCGCGACCAGCAGTGCGGGTCCCAATTTCGCGTATCAATTGTGCGTGGACAAGGCCGACCCGGAGCGAATCGCAGCCATGGATCTGTCGCGCTGGAAGTATGCGCTGAACGGGTCGGAGCCGGTTCGCGCCGAAGTGCTGTCGGCGTTCGCCGAGAAATTCGCGCCTGCCGGGTTCTCGTCGTCGTCGTTCTATCCTTGCTACGGCCTGGCCGAGGCGACGTTGCTGGTGACGGGCGCCCGGCCCGGCTCGGGTGAGCCGATCGTCACCTCCGTGTCCACCGAACGGCTGGCGGTGGGGAAATTCGAGCCTGAAGTCGGCGATCGTTCCGCGCTGTTGGTGAGTTCGGGCCGCGTCACCATCGATACCGAGGTCCGCATCGTGGATCCGGCCACCGGCTCGGTGCTGCCGGACGGCACGGTCGGCGCGGTCTGGATTCGCGGCATGAGCGTCGCGTCCGGGTATTTCGAGAACGAGGCGGCGACGGAGGCGACTTTCGGCCGCTACACAGACACCGGTGAAGGCCCCTACCTCGACCCCGGCGACCTCGGTTGCCTTGTCGACGGGGAACTGTTCGTCACCGGCCGTAGTAAGGAAGTGATGAACTTCCGCGGCCGCAACGTGTACCCCCAGGACGTCGAGTCGACTGCTGTGTACAGCCACCCAGGCCTGGACGGCACGCGCTGTGTCGCCTTCTCGATCGAGGTGGACGGCACCGACCAACTGGTGGTGCTGCAGCAGAAGCCGCGTCGCGCTCGACGTGAGTTCACCGACGACGACCTGCTCGCCGCGATCCGCCGCGCTGTCTCCGAACAGCACCAGCTCGCCCCGTACGACGTGCTGCTGGTACCGGCCCGCGCGATTCCGGTCACCTCGAGCGGCAAACTGCAACGAGCCGAAAGTCGGCTTCTCTACCTGGCTGGGGAATTCGGTGGTCGCGGCGTCGAACAGGTGGTCGAGCCGGTAGCGCAGGCGGCGCCGGTGCCGGATGTGCCGCGCCGGGGCAGGCGCGAACTCGAAGACCTCATGGTCGAATTGGTCTCTCGCCATGCCGGTCTCACCGTCGCGGAAATCGATCCACGCGAGCAGTTCGCCTCTTTCGGCCTCGACTCGATGCAGGCGGTGCGGATCGCCGGCGACCTGTCGGAGGCGCTCGGTATCGAGATCCCGCCGACGCTGGCCTGGGAATACCCCAGCATCGCCGAGGCTGCCGCAGCGCTGGTCGACGTCACCGGCGACGACGCGAACGACACCACCGCCGCCGTGGCGCAGCTCGATCCCGGCGAGCCGATCGCGGTGGTCGGCATCGGCTGTCGGCTGCCCGGCGGCGTGGACGGCCCGGAAGGGCTGTGGGATCTACTGCTCGGCGGACGTAGCGGCGTCGATCTGGTTCCGTCGGACCGGTGGGACGTCGAGGCACTGTTCGACGCCGACCCCGACGCGCCGGGGCGCACCTACTCCCGGCACGGCGGATTCCTCTCCGACGTCCGTGGATTCGACGCGGGCCTGTTCGGGGTGTCGGCGCACGAGGCGACCAGCATGGATCCCCAGCATCGCTTGGTCCTCGAAACCGCCTGGGAGGCAATCGAACACGCCGGAATCGCGCCGGACGCGCTACGCGGCAGCGCCACCGGTGTGTTCATCGGTATGGCGGGCGGCGGCGACTACGAGCGCCTGGGTGCGTCCGTGCGGGGGATCGAGGCGATCGACGCCTACGTCGCCACCGGCAACGCATCGAACTTCGGTGCGAACCGCCTGTCCTATCTGCTCGGCCTGCAGGGGCCGAGCCTGGTGGTGGACACCGCCTGTTCCTCCTCGTTGGTGTCTGTGCACTTGGCGGCACAGAGCCTGCGGTCACGAGAATGCGACACAGCGCTGGCCGGTGGTGTCAATTTGCTGCTGTCACCGGAGGTGACGGTGGCCCTGTCCAAGGGGCGGATGCTCTCGGCCACCGGTCAGTGCCGGACCTTCGACGCGGGCGCCGACGGCTATGTGCGCGGTGAAGGCGCCGGAGTGGTGGTGCTGCGCAGGCTTTCCGATGCCGTCGCGGCCGGGGATCGGATCATGTGCGTGATCCGTGGTTCAGCGGTCAACCAAGACGGGCGCAGTTCCGGCCTGACCGCGCCGAGCATGGTCGCCCAGCAACTGGTCGTGCAGAAGGCTCTCGCCGCCGCGGGTGTCGCGCCTGCCGAGGTCGGTTACGTCGAGGCGCACGGCACCGGAACTCCGCTCGGTGATCCGATCGAGGTGCGCGCGCTCGGCGCGGTGCTCGGCGCCGGACGTGAGCCCGAACGGCCGGTGCGGCTCGGTTCCGTCAAAACCAACATCGGTCATTTGGAAGCCGCAGCGGGCATCGCCGGATTCATCAAAGCGGCGCTCGTGGTGTCACACGGCATCATTCCGCCGCATCGGAACCTGACCGAACCCAACCCGCACATCGCCTGGGACCAGCTGCCCGTGCTGGTGCCCCGCCGAGTCACCGAATGGGGCCCCGGTCCGCGTGTGGCGGGTGTCTCCTCGTTCGGATTCGGCGGTACCAACGCCCACATCGTCCTCGGCGCCGCGCCCGAACCGGTGACGACCGGAACACGATCCCCGTCGACGGGCACCGTGGTAGTGAAGGTGTCAGCTGCCGATCAGGCCGGACTGGCCGCCGCTGCCGGGCAGCTGGCCGAGCTGGCCGCCGCCGATCCCACGCTGCGCCCGCACGAGATCGCCTGGGCGGCCGGTGTCGGTCGCGCCGATCTGTCGGTCCGGGCGGCGGTGGTCGCCGAATCGCGTACCGAACTGATCGACGCGCTTCGTGAGGTCGCCGCCGCCGCGGACACCCGGCCGCGCCGGGTGGGCGCCCCGCCGCGGGTCGCGTTCCTCGCACCGGGCCACGGTGCCCGGATCGCGGGCGCGCTCGCTGGGATCTACGGCATGGTTCCCGAGGTGACCGCGGTGCTCGACGAGATCGGCGCGGTCGACGAACTGCCGCTGTCGGTGCTGGTGCGCACCGATGCGGCCGCCGAGGACGACCTGCTCGATACCGAGGTCGCCCAGCCCGCGCTCTACGCGCTGGGCGTAGCGCTCGGATCCTGGTGGCGCAGTGTCGGTGTCGAGCCGGACCTGGTCACCGGGCACAGCGTCGGTGCCTACGCGGCCGCCGCGCTGGCAGGGGTGTTCTCGATCGCCGAGGGCGCGCGGCTCGTCGCCGCTCGGGGTCAGGCGATGTCGGAGCTGGCGCCCGGCTCGGCGATGGCCTCGCTGGCCATGTCCGCCGCCGACGCCGCCGAACTGCTCGCCCTGCACGAGGGCAGCGCCACCATCGCGGTGGTCAACAGTGCCACCGATGTCGTCATCGCCGGACCGGCCGCCGAGATCGACACCCTCGTCGCCGAAGTCGGCGCCCTGGGTGTGCGGGCACGTAAGCTCCCTGTTTCCCAGGCATTCCACTCCGCGGCCGTCGAACCCATGCTGCCCCGCTTGCGAGCCGCCTGGGAAGCCGCCACCCGCACCGCGCCCGACCTCGACTTCGTCTCCGACAGTTCGGGTATGGTCCTCGGCGCCGAACTGACCGAACCCGGTTACTGGGTGGAGCACACCCGCGAACCGGTCCGCTTCGACGCCGCGCTGCGCACGGTCATCGACCGTGGTGTGCGCCTGGTCGTGGAATTGGGCCCGGGTGCGCTGCTGCCGCTGGTCTCCCGCGCCGACACCGCCGGTGAGGTGCTGTGCCTGGCCTCCGCCGGTGGCGACAACCCCTTGCGCACCCTGAACGAAGCGCTGGCACGCGTCTGGTCGGCGGGCCGTTCGGTCCGATGGCGGGCGGTGGCGCCACGCCCGGATCGGGTACCGGACCTGCCGACCTACCCGTTCCAGCGCGTGCCGTACTGGATCACCGACGACCTGAGCACGCCCGGGGCCGGGGAGACCATGCTCACCGCGTCCACGCGTCCGCGCTCGGTGGACGAGCAGATCGAAGCTCTGCAGCGGGAGCTGGCCCGCATGCTCGGCCTGGCCGCGAACGAGCGGATCGACCCGGATGCCGGCTTGTTCGAGCTCGGCCTCACCTCGGCGATGGCGGTCGAATTGCTGACCCGCCTGCGCGAGACACACACGGTGCCCTTGCCGCCGACCGTGGTGTTCGAACATCCGACCGTCGCGAAACTGGCGGCCTACCTGGCCCGTCAGGAGAAGGGGCCGGTCGGTCGGTCGCGTCGCGCTCGCGTGGGAAACGCCGAACCCATCGCTATCGTGGGCATGGCGTGCCGATTCCCCGGCGGCGCTAACGATCTCGACAGCTACTGGGATCTGCTACGCACGGGCCGTGACGGTACGGGCCCGGTCCCCGCAGACCGGGCGGCATTGCGAATCGAGTCGCTGGGTGGCTTCCGCGGCGGCTTCCTCGACGGGGCGGTCGCTGGGTTCGACGCCGCCGCCTTCGGTATCTCCCCGCGCGAAGCGCGCAGTATGGACCCGCAGCAGCGCCTGCTGCTCGAGGTCACGTGGGAGGCCCTCGACGACGCGGGCATCGCCCGCGAACAACTCGACGGGGTGGCCGGTTCGGTGCACATCGGCATGAACACCACGGACTATCTACAGCTGTTGGCTGCCGACGGCAGCCGAACCCTCGACCCGTACTTCGCCACCGGAAACACCTTCAGTGTCGCGGCGGGCCGTATTTCCTATCTGCTCGGTCTTCGCGGGGCGAGCCTGGCCGTGGACACGGCGTGCTCGTCCTCGCTGGTGGCCACCGATCAGGCCGTACGCGAGCTGCGCTCGGGCACTTCGGATATCGCCCTGGTCGGCGGTGTGAATCTGATGCTCTCGCCGGCGACGGTGCTGAGCCTGCAGAGTATGGGCGCGCTCGCCGCGGACGGTCGTTGCAAGACCTTCGACGCGAGCGCCGACGGGTACGGCCGTGGTGAGGGCTGCGGTGTGCTGGTGCTCAAAAGGCTCTCCGATGCCCGCCGCGACGGCGACCGCATCTGGGCACTGGTGCGCGGCAGCGCCGTCAACCAGGACGGGCGCAGCGCCGGGCTCACCGTGCCCAGCGGCACCGCGCAGGCCGAGGTCGTCGCCGACGCGCTCGGCGCGGCGGGCGTGCGGCCCGAATCGGTCGGCTATGTCGAAGCCCACGGCACCGGCACCCCGCTGGGTGACCCGATCGAGGTCTCGGCGCTGCTGAGCGTGCTGCGCCCGGGCACGAGCGCCGCACCGCTGCTCGTCGGCTCCGCCAAGACCAACATCGGTCATCTCGAGGCTGCCGCGGGCGTGGGCGGGCTGATCAAGACTGCGCTGGCCCTCAAACACGGGGTGATCCCACCGCATCTGCACTGCGAGAACCCCAATCCCGGCATCGCCTGGGACGGCTCCGCGCTGGTGGTTCCCACCGAGCCCACCGACTGGCCCGACCACGGTGCGGGCCGCATCGGGGGCGTCAGCTCCTTCGGTTTCAGTGGGACCAACGCCCATGTCATCCTGCAGGAACCCCCTGCCACCGAGGTGGAAACGGTCCGCGACGAGTCCGGGCCCGAACTGATCGTGCTGTCGACCGCGAGCCCGGATGCGCTGTCCGGCAATGCATCTGCGCTCGCCGATGCCCTCGCTACCGGGGACGTGTCGTTGCGTGATGTGGCAGGCACGGTGGCCAGGCACCGCTCGGCCGCTCCCTACCGGCGCAGCGTGGTCGCGAGCACGGTCGGCGACGCCGTCACCGCACTGCGTGAGCTGGCCGAGCAGGTGGGGGCACCGGACCGGGCGATCACCCGAGGCCGGGGCGGGCTGCTGTTCGTGTTCTCCGGCCAGGGCAGCCAATGGGCAGGACTGGGTCGCGCGCTGTTGGCCGAACCGTCGCTACGCGCCGAACTCGCCGCCTGCGATGCCGTAGTCCAGGACGTGGCGGGGTGGTCGCTTATCACCGAACTCGAACGGCCGGAACAGGATTCACGGCTCACCGACACCCGTATCGCCCAGCCGCTGCTGTGCGCGGTGCAGATCGCGTTGACCAGCGGACTGGCCGAGTGGGGTGTGCGGCCGGGCGGGGTACTCGGCCACAGTGTCGGCGAGATCGCCGCGGCTTGGGCCGCGGGGACCCTGACCCGCACGGTGGCGATGCGCTTGGCGGTGCGTCGCGGGGAACTGATGTCGGAGCTGCGCGGCCGCGGTGCGATGGCCGTGATCGGGCTGCCCGCCGACCGGGTCGAGGTGCTGCTCGAACAGTACCGCCGGACCCACGGTGACGGTGACGGCTTGTGCGTGGCCGCGGTCAACGGTGTCGCCGCGACGGTGATCGCCGGCGCGCCCGGCGCCGTGGCGACTGTGTCCGAGATCGCCGTGGGACAGGGTGCCCGAACTCAGGAACTCAACGCCGACTACGCCTTTCACAGTGCGCAGATGGCGCCGGCGCACGAAGGTCTGCTCAGCCACTTGGCCGAGGTCGAGCTGACCCGGCCGTCGGTGCCGTTCTACTCGACGGTCACCGGCCGCCGCGCCGAGGACGAACTGACCGGCGCGGACTACTGGGCCGACGCCACGACCGGGCCGGTGCTGTTCGCCGCCGCGTTCGGCGCCGCGCTCGAGGCGGGCGCGCAGTGTGTCGTCGAGATCGGGCCCGACCGGTCGCTGGCCGGTGCGGTGCGTCAGTCTCAGGCCGAGGTCGAAATCGACTACCTCGCCGCGATGATCAAGCATGTCCCGGTCGCTGAAACCTTGCGGAGCGTCGTGGGCGGGCTGTTCGACCTCGGCTTCCCGGTCGCACTCGACGCCCTGTACCCGCGCGGCTCCTACCGCCGGGTCGAGCTGCCGGTCTACCGCTGGCAGCGGCAGGAATACTGGCTTCCCGGCGTACCGGCAACCACTGTCGACGTCGCGAGTGACCTGCCTGAGGACACCGGCGACCGATACGAAATCTTCTGGCAAGAAGATCAACTCGCGCAGGCGGCGGTTTCCGGCGCCTGGGTGCTCGTGGCCGACCACACCGAGCTGGCCGAACCGCTGGCTCGGCAGCTCACCGCTGCGGGCGCCACCGCGATCCTGGTCGATGGTGACTTCGCCCGCACCGCAGGCGACGCCCACTGGGCCGATGTCCTCGGCCCGGTCACCTGCCCGGTCGGCGTGGTGCATCTGGTGGACGCGCCCGCGGCGGCCGAGACCGGCCACGACCAGGTGATCTCGGCCGTCGAGCGCGGCATCGGCACCTTGCTCGGGATCGTCCAGTCCTGGATCAGGACTGGACGGGCGGGTCGGATCTTCACAGTGACCCGGGGCGCGACACAGGCAGGCACGCATCGCATCGCGCTGGCTCAGACGCCGCTGTGGGGTCTCGGCCGGGTGATCGGTCTGGAACAGCCCGCACTGTGGGGAGGTGCGGTCGACCTCGACCCGGCCGACACCGACGTCGAACGCGATGCCGCGCGACTCGTCGCGCGGTTGGCTGCGGGCGGTGACGAGGACCAGATCGCGTTCCGCGAAGACCGGGTCCTGGTGCCGCGCCTGCGTGCGGCCGCGCCACTGCCGGAAGGACCACTGCCCGTCCTCGATCCCCAGGCGTCCTATCTGGTCACCGGGGGACGCGGGTCGCTCGGCCTGCGTCTGGCCGACTGGCTGGCGCGGCGCGGAGCCAGGCACCTGATCCTGCTCGGCCGCAGTCCGGTGGTCGAGGCGGGTACCGATGTCGTCGAAGCGATTGCCGCACTGCGATCCTCGGGCGTCACTGTCTACACGCCCGACGCCGACGTCGCCGCCCCGGGACAGATGAGCGCGCTGTTCGACGCCGACCCGGTCTGGCCGCCGGTGCGCGGCGTCGTGCACGCCGCGGGCACCTTGGACGCGGCGACCGTGGCCGACATGTCCATGTCGCAGTTCCTGCGCGTGCTGCGGGCCAAGGTGCACGGCGGCTTGGTGCTCGACGCGCTGGAATCGCTGCGCGGGGTGGACTTCTTCCTCCTGTTCTCCTCGGCCGCCGCGGTCTGGGGTTCGGCGCTGGCCGGGCACTACGGCGCCGCCAACCACTTCCTCGACATGCTGGCCTGGGACCGCCGGGCACGGGGTGTACCCGCGCTGGCCGTGGACTGGGGTTGGTGGAGCGACTCCACGATGGCGCACGGCCACAGCGACTACTTCGCGTCCATCGGCCTTACCGAACTGACCACCGGCACCGCGCTCGGCGTGCTCGACCGCACGCTGGCCGGCGGCTACACCCAACTCGTCGTGGCGCCGGTCGAGTGGCCCCGATTCCTGCCGGTCATGCAGGCCAAGCGACGCAGACCACTGCTGGCCTTGATGGCCGCCCAGGGCGTGGGCGCGCCCGACCTTGCCGCGGCCGAACCGTTCCTCGCCCGGTTGCGGGCACTGCCCGTCGCCGGGCGCGAGCGCGCCGTGCAGGACGCCGTACAGCGGGAAGTCGCCGCGGTGCTCGGCCGCCCGTCCGGTTCACGACTGGACCCGCGCCAGGGATTCTTCGAATCCGGGATGGACTCCATCACCAGTGTCGAACTGAAGATCCGACTGGAAAAGCTTGTAGGACACACAATTCCGGTCACCACAGCATTCGAACACCCCAGTGTCGCGGATCTGAGTGCCCATCTGCTCGATCTACTCGGCCTCGAGGCTGCCCCCACGGCTCCGACCGCAACGCCCGACCTCGAGCAGGAGCTGCTCGACCTCACCGAAACCGAACTGCTCGAGCTGCTCGGTCAGGAACTCGACAACCGGAGGATCGATGACCAGCACTGAGGAACACGTACGCTCCACCGAGCGTGAGGCGACCCTGCGCCGCGCTTTGCTCGAAGTGCGCGCCGCCCGCGAGGCCGCGGACCGGGCCGTTGCCGCGACCGCTGGACCGATCGCTGTGGTCGGCATCGGATGCCGGTTCCCCGGTGGCGTGAGCAGCGCCGACGATCTGTGGGAACTGCTGATCGCAGGCCGACACGGCGTGGTCGAGACACCGCCCGACCGCTGGGACCTCGACCGGTTCTACGACTCCGACCCGGACGTGCCCGGCCGCACCTACTCCCGGCACGGCGGATTCCTCGACGACGTGAAGCAGTTCGACGCGGGCCTGTTCGGCATCTCCCCGCGCGAAGCTGTCAGCATCGACCCGCAACACCGACTTGTTCTCGAAGTCGCGTGGACCGCACTCGAACACGCGGGTATCGCGCCGGATTCACTGCGTGGCACCCGAACCGGCGTGTTCGTCGGCATGGGGGGTGGCGATTACGAGCGGCTCGGCTCGGCCGCGCACGGTGTCAATTCCATCGACGCCTACGTCGCCACGGGTAACGCGGGCAACTTCGGCGCCAACCGACTGTCCTACGCCCTCGGCCTCGAAGGACCGAGCATGGTGGTCGATACCGCCTGCTCCTCCTCGCTGGTGGCGCTGCACCTGGCGGTGCAGAGCCTGCGGGCGGGGGAGTGCGAGACCGCGCTGGTCGGCGGGGTGAACACACTGCTGTCGCCGGAGGTCACGGTGGCACTGTCCAAGGGGCGCATGCTCTCCCCGACAGGTCAGTGTCGCACCTTCGACGCGGGGGCCGACGGCTACGTGCGTGGCGAGGGCTGCGGTGTGGTGGTGCTGCAGTCGCTGTCGGCCGCCCGGGCTGCAGGCCACGAGGTGCTGTGCGTCATCAAGGGCAGTGCGGTGAACCAGGACGGGCGCACCTCCGGGCTGACGGTGCCGCGCAGCTCCGCGCAGCGCGAGGTCATTCGCCAGGCCCTGGCGGCAGCTCACACCGCGCCCGCCGACATCGGGTATCTGGAGGCGCACGGTACGGGCACCCCGCTGGGCGACCCGATCGAGGTGCGTGCCGTGGCTGCCGTTCTCGGCGTCAACCGACCCGCCGACCGGCCGGTCCGCCTCGGGTCGGTCAAGACCAACCTCGGCCACCTCGAAGCCGCCGCGGGCATCGCCGGATTCATCAAGGCCGCCCTGGTCGTTGCCCACGGGCAGATCCCACCACATCTGCATCTGCGCGAACCGAATCCGCATGTCGACTGGTCACAGCTGCCCGTCCAGGTGCCCACCGAGAACACCGCGTGGGGGCCGGGGCCCAGACTGGCCGGGGTGTCGTCGTTCGGCTTCGGCGGTACCAACGCCCACGTCGTGCTCGGCGAGGCGCCCGAGGCACCGGTCTCACCGACGCCCGCCACGGTTACCGATGCCGCGCCGGTGATCGTGAAAGTCTCCGGCGCCACCGCCGCGGCCCGCGCTGCCGTCGCGGCCGGACTCGCCGACACTGTCGACCGGCACCCGGAGTGGTCGCCCGCCGAAATCGCTTGGGCCGCAGGCACCGGACGCGCCGACCTCGCCCATCGAGGGGCCGTCGTCGCCGCCGATCTCCTCGGACTGACCGAAGGGCTCCGCGAAATCGCTACCGGATCGGGCCTGACCGGCCGCCGCGTCCCCGGCGCGATCCCGCGGGTCGCGATGATCGCGCCCGGCCACGGTGCCCGCATCGCGGGAACACTGGCCGGCATCTACGGTGTGGTGCCCGCGGTGACCGCGGTCATCGATGAGCTCGGTGGCGCGGACGCCCTGCCGCTGTCGGTGCTCATCGACGGGGGACCGGAGTCCCAGGACGCGTTGTCGCGCACCGAGATCGCCCAGCCCGCGCTGTATGCGCTGTCGGTGTCGCTCGGTCGGTGGTGGCAGTCGATCGGGGTCGAGCCCGAGGTGCTGCTCGGCCACAGCGTCGGGGCCTATGCGGCCGCCGCCCTCGCCGGTGTGTTCTCCGTGGCCGACGGTGCCACGCTGATCCGCACCCGCGGCCAGGCCATGAGCGAACTCGCCGAGGACGGCGCGATGGCCGCGATCAGCTGTACCGCGGCCGAACTCGCCGACCTGCCCGAACTGCGGGCCGCGACGGTGACCGTCGCGGTAACCAACGGCCCCACCGACACGGTGGTGTCGGGGTCGGTCGTCGGAGTCGAATCGGTGATGACGACGATGAGCGGTCGCGGCGTGCGCGTCAAGCGGCTGCCCGTGCAGCACGGGTTCCACTCGGCTCTCGTCGAACCGATGCTGGACACCCTGCACAAGGCCTTCGACGACATCACGTTGAGCCTGCCTGTGCTCGACCTCATCTCCGACACCACCGGGGCGGTCGTGTGCGAGGAGGTGACCGACCCCGGCTACTGGGTCGAGCACACCCGCAACACCGTGCAGTTCGGCGACGCCCTCGACACCCTGCTGGGTCGGGGCATCACCGCGGTGGTCGAACTCGGCCCCGGCGCCCTGTTGTCGCTGGTACTGCATCATATTGCGGCCGCTGCGGTCGATGCCGTGGCCACCGTCGCCGCCGAGGATCCGGCGGCAGCGCAGGCCATGGCCGTGGCCCGGCTGTGGGTGGCGGGCGCCGACATCACCTGGCAGGCCACACATCCGCGGCCCCAACACCGCAGACAACTGCCCACCTACCCCTTCGAACGCACCGAGTACTGGATCCCGACCGCCACCATCGTCACCGAATCCGTTGCGGCCCCGGTAGTTCCGGTCGCCGCAGGCGCATTGGCGCCGCTGGTGCAGCGCACCGCGACCGGCGGTTCGGTCGTCACCACCCAGCTCGACGCCGCGTCGATCCCGTTCCTCGACGAGCACGTCGTGCACGGGGTGCGGGTCGTGCCCGGCGTGGTGCTGCTCGAACTGGCGCTGCGGGCAGGTGAGGCCGCGAGCACCGAGGCGCTGCTGGTCGACACGGTCGCCATCATGCACCCACTGGTCGCCCCGGACGATGTGCGGATCGAACTCCAGGTGCTGTGCGGAGCTTTTGAAGAAGGACTGGCGACCGCCGAGATCTACAGCACCACTTCAGAATTCGCGGAATGGACCAAGCATGCCGAGGTGCGGTTGCGGGTCCGTGCGGACGACGACGGTGACCCGATCGAGCCGGGCGAGGTGTTCCTCGAGGAGCCGGTGGCGGTCGACAGCGCCGAGTTCTACGAACGCATCTGGCATCCGAAGTTCTCGCTGGGCCCCAGCTTCCGCGTCGTCGAGCACGCTCAGATCGGCGCGGGCGCGGCCCTGGGCACCATCGGCCGTCCCAGCCCCACCGCGGCCAGCGAGATAGCCGGTGTCCGTACCGAACTGGTCGCCTTCGACGCCTGTGTCCAGCTCGTCGCGGCCGCGTGGACCCACGAGCACGGCACCGATCCCGAGCGGCCACTCATGCTCGGCACCGGCTTCGAGAACATGCGGGTACTCACCGACTTCGACGGTGAACTGCTGCGTTGCGCTGTCGAGCTCACCGAATCCACTCCGATGTCGGCGACCGGCGACATCACGCTCTACGCGGGCGACCGCCCCGCGGTGATCTTCACCGGCGTCGGATTCGCGCCTGTCACCAGCGCCATGCTGGCCCGGTTGGTGCAGGCGGGCCGCTACGGCGGGCACGGCTCCGCACGGCTGGCCGCGGTCGCCGCACCCGACCTGGCCGCCTTGCGCACCGCCCCCACGACGGCCGCGCACGCCACGGTCCTCGGCTACACCGTCTCCGTCCTGGCCGCGGTCCTCGGTCGCGAAGAGGCCGACATCGACACCTTCGCGCTGTTCAGCGAACTCGTCGACTCGCTGATGATCGCCGAGATCAAACGCAAGATCGAACAGGACCTAGAAATCGGCGTCCCGCTCGAAGCCCTCTTCGACCACCCGACTCCACGTCGGCTCTGCGACTGGATTGTCGGCGAGATCGCAGGGGAAGCAGCCGAATCCGTCGCAGGCGCCCCCCAACGCTCCAAGACCGGTGTGCGGATCCGGCGCAAGACGGTGGAGGAGATGACCGAACTGGCCACCCTCGACGCCGACATCACCCCGGTCGGCGTACCGCGGGACAGCCGGACCGACGTGTTGCTCACCGGCGCCACCGGATTCGTCGGCGCGTTCCTGCTCCGCGAACTGCTCGACACCGGCGTCCGAGTCCACTGCCCGGTCCGCGCCGACGACGTCGATCACGCGCGCAGACGGCTCACCGAGAACATGGCCGGCTACGGAATGGATTGCACTTCTGCGGACTCGGAGCGGATCGTGCCGATCGTGGCCGACCTGGGCAAGCCGCTGTGCGGCCTCACCCCGCAGGACTACTCGCGCCTGGCCACCGAGATCGGCCAGATCGTGCACGCCGGTGCCCTGGTCAAGTGGACCTACCCCTATCGGGGACTGGAAGACGTGAATATCGGCGGCACCCGCGAACTGCTTCGCCTGGCCACCTGGGCAGCGCCCATCCCGTTCCACTTCCTGTCCACCGTGGGTGTGTTCTCCTCCCGGGAGTACCTGCGTGACAGCGTCACCGAGGGCGAACCTCTCGAGAACAGCGGCGCACTGGTGGTGGGCTACGCCCAGACCAAATGGATCTCGGAGCGGATGGTGCGCTTCGCCGCCGAGCGTGGCCTGCCGGTCACCGTGCACCGCATCAACACCGCTGGACACAGCACCACCGGTGCCTTCAACAAACTCGATCACCTGTCGATGCTGGTGAAGGGCTGCATCGAGGCCGGGGTGGCGCCGAAGCGCGGCGAGATGCCCATCCAGCCCGCCCCGGTCGACTACGTCGCCCGAGCCATCGTCGCCTGCACTCGTCACCCCGAGCTGTACGGCGGCACCTACCACCTGGTCGGCGACCGCGAGATGCCGTGGCCCGAATTCTTCGACACCATCGCCGAATTCGGCTACCCCTTGCAGCGGCTGCCGTTCGAACAGTGGCGCGAGCGCATCCTGCGTCGCGGCTCGACGAGCATGGCACTGATGGGGCTGATGCCTTTCCTCAGCGATTCGGTCGACCATGTCCGGCTGCCGCTGTCGCAGAGCGAGGCCACCGTGGCCGCGATGCGGGCGGCCGACGTGGACTGCCCGTCGCTGACTCGCACCCAGATCGAGACCTACCTGCGGCGATTCGTGTCGTCCGGCTTCATCCGGCCGCCCGCCGATTCCGCCGCCCACCGAGAGGACCGAGCATGACCGCGCTGACCATCGACCTGGCCGACCCCGAGTACCGACTCAACCCGTGGCCGAAATACGCTGCCCTGCGCGATGCGCCGGTCCACCACCTGCCCGAGGCCACCTGGGACGGTTACGACCTCTACGTGCTCGCCCGCTACCGAGAGGTGAGCGAGGCACTGCGGGACAAGAACAGTTACTCCTCCCACATCCACCGAGACGGCATGATGAACGTGCCGATGCTGGTCAACCGCGATGCTCCCGAACACACCCGGTTGCGTCGGATGGCCAACCGCGGCTTCGGGGCCAAAATGGTGCGCACCCTGGGGGACTGGGTGCACGAGGTGGTCGCCGAGGTGGTCGCCGAAGTATTGGCGCAGGACCGGGTGGAGTTCGTCGAGGCGTTCACCACCGCCCTGCCGCTGCGGGTGGTCGGGGGCATGCTCGGGATCCCCCTCGATCGCAAATCCGAGTTGCGCCGCTGGTCGCAGGGTGTGATGGACGGCTTCGCCGTCGCCGCCGGGATGGACCCGGACCTGGCGCCCGGTTACTACGAGGACGTCCTGGAATTCAGCAACTATATGGACGAACTGGCGCAGGAACGCCACGGTCAGGAAAACAAGGGTGACATCCTGGGCGAGCTGGTCGCCCAGGAGGAGAGCGGGGAGATGACCCGCGACGAACTGGTCACCATGGCGTGGTCGTTCATCGCCGCCGGTCACGAGACCACCATGAACCTGCTCGGTGGCGGTTTCAAGATGCTGCTCGAAGACGACGACCTGGCCCGCCGACTGACCGAGAATCCCGAGGACACCCAGGATTTCATCGACGAGTTCCTGCGCCTCTACAGCCCTACCCAGTGGCTGCTGCGCCGGGCCGCCCAGCCCCTGCGGATCGGTGAGGTCGACATTCCCGAGGGCGGGCTGATCCACGTGGTGATCGGTTCGGCGAACCGCGACGAGTCCAGGTTTCCCGACGCCGCGGTGCTCGATCTGAACCGCGCCAACAAGCGTGACCACCTCGCGTTCGGTGCCGGCGCGCACTTCTGCCCCGGCTCGTCGCTGTCGCGACTGCTGGCGGAGGAGGCGTTCCGGGCGCTCTACCCCGTGTTGCCCCGGTTCTCGCTGGACCCGGCCGACCCGCCGCGCCTGCGGACCCGGCAGGGTTCTTTCGGCTATTCCTACCTGCCGGTGCGCGTCGAACAGGGCACCGGTGCGTAGACGATCGTTTCTGGCCGCGGCGTCGATGGTGGGCGCCGCGGCGGTGCTGCGGCCCGTACCCGCCGCGGCGCAGGATACCGAGCAGCACGACACCGTCGTCGTCGGCAGCGGCTACGGCGGTGCGGTCGCGGCGTTGCGCCTGGCCGAAGCCGGGCACACCGCGCTGGTCCTGGAGCGGGGCAGACGCTGGCCGATCACCCCGGATGGTGACACCTTCGCCACCGCCCGCGCCCTGGACGACCGGGCCTTCTGGGTGCCCTCGCCCGGGGCCGGGGTGCTCTCGACCGGTGTGCTGCAAGCCTTTCCGGCCGAGGGCATCGTCGGGCTGCTCGGCGCGGGCGTCGGCGGCGGTTCGCTGGTCAACAATGCGGTGATGGCAGCCCCCGACGCCGAGGGGTTCGCGCGGTCCTTCGGTACCGCGTTGGACTACGGCGAGATGGCGGAGATCTGGTACCCGCGTGCCCGGGCGCTGCTGGGAGTCTCGCCGATCCCCGACGATGTGCTGGCCTCCCCGGCCTACGCCAACGCCCGCGAATTCGCCGATCTGGCCGAACGCGCGGGCTTCACCCCGCACCGCCTCGACCTGGCCGTCGACTGGGATATTGTGCGGGCCGAAATCGCTGGTACCGCGCCGGCTTCAACGATTCTGGGCGACTCGATGTGGGGAATCGGCAGCGGCGCCAAACGCAGTGTCGACCGGACCGTACTCGCCCGGGCCGAGGCCACCGGCCTCGTGCAGGTGCGTCCGTTGTCCCGGGTGGATCGGATCGTCCGCACCGACTCCGGCTATCTGCTGGAATACACCACCCTGAATGTGGCGGGCGCGGCGGTGGTGACCCGGACGGTTCAGGCCCGGCGGGTGATTTTGGCCGCCGGATCGATCGGCAGTACCGCGCTGCTGGTACGAGCACAGGCCGACGGTGGTCTGCCCGACCTGAACTCGGAGGTCGGGCGGCGCTGGGGAACCGGTGGCGATCACCTCGTCGCGCTCACCGGCTGGCCGCCACCCGGCGCCGCACAGGGCGGTCCGGCGCACCTCGGCTTCACCGACGACACCGGCGACCTGCCGATGACGATGCTGTCCTTTCCCTTCGTCGGGCAACTGGCAGGCGGACTGCTGGCGGTGTCGGATCCACCGGCGGCCGGCACGGTCCGGGCGAACGGTGCCGGCGGGGTCACGGTGAGTTGGCCGCAGACCGCGACACTGGCTCGTTACAGCACCGCGGTCCATGACACCGCGGCCCGGCTGGCCGCCGCGCGCATCGGAACCGGCGTGGCCGCCAGCGGAGCGCCGTCCACCTCGCACAGCCTCGGAGGCGCGGTAATCGGTTCGGCCACAAATGATTTCGGTCAGGTGCACGGCTGTCCTGATCTGTTCGTCGTCGACTCGGCGCTCCTACCGGGCTCGTGTGGTTCGATGCCGCCCGCGCTGACCGTCACGGCCGTCGCGGACCGCTGTCTCCATTCGATCATCGCTGGCATCAACCCCTGACAGAAAGGCACACCCATGTCCGACACCATCCTGCTCACCGGCGCCTCCGCCGGCCTCGGTCTGCGCACGGCGGGCGAACTCGCTGCCGCCGGCCACCACGTCATCCTCGCCTGCCGTAATCCCGAACGCGCCGCGGCCGCCGTCGCCACCATCACCGCGGCCAGCCCGCAGGCCGAGCTCAGCGTGGTCACCCTCGACACCGCTTCGGTCGAGTCGGTGCGCGCGGCGAGCACTTACCTGGCTCAGACCTTCCCGCAGGGGCTGTCGGCGGTGGTGTGCAACGCGGGCATCCAGATCACCACCGGTGTGCAGACCTCCGTGGACGGGTACGAGACGACCTTCGCCACCAATCACCTCGGGCACTTCCAGCTCGTCACCGACTTGCTGAAGAGCACACTGCACGCCGGCTCGCGGATCATCAATGTGGCCAGCGAAGTCCACCAGGGCCCGAGCAAGTCCATGGGCTTCCCCGCGCCGCGTTGGGCCGATCCTCTCGAATTGGCAGACCCCACCGGCCAGCGCGGCGGTGGCAAGTACGGGCGGATCCGCTACGCCACCTCCAAGCTGGCCAACATCTACTTCACCTACGAACTGGCCCGCAGGCTCGACGGCACCGGAATCACCGCGAGCGCCTTCGACCCGGGCCTGATGCCGGAAACCGGTTTGGCGCGCGACTACCCGTCGGTGGTCCGGCGCGGATACCAACTGATGACCCCGATCCTGACCAAGCTGCCCGGTGCCGCCACCGCGGCCCGTTCCGCCGCCGACCTGGCCTGGCTGACCGCGTCACCGGAGACGGCGGGCATCACGGGCAAGTACTACTCCGGCCGCCGGGAACACCCCAGCTCGCGTGAGTCCTACGACACCGATCGGGGTCTGCGACTGTGGGAGGCCTCCGAAGAGCTCGTCACGAAGGCGGCGGGGTGAGGAAGGCCGCGACATCGTCGACGTCGTCGTACTGGCGATTCGACGCAGAGACACCGGCAAGCCTACGGCTGGTGTGTTTCCCGCACGCGGGCGGCTCAGCCGGCGCCTACCGGCATTGGTCGAGGCTGGTGTCGCCGGAAACCGAACTGTGCGTTGCCCAGTACCCCGGCAGGCAGGAACGATTCAGTGAGCAGGCGCCGAGCGATCTGAGTGCCCTCGGGGCCGCCGTCGCGGCCGCACTGCACGCCGAAACATCTCTTCCCACAGTGCTTTTCGGGCACAGTATGGGTGCCACGATCGCCGCGGAGACCGCGTTCGGTCTGCATGCACTCGGCGACCCGCCCGCACTGCTCGTGGCGTCGGCCTCTCGTGCGCCGGGACTGCACGGCGACCTCGACCCCACCGACCACGACGACAACGAACTCATCGGGCGGATGCCGTATCTGTCCGACGACGACCGTCGCGCCTACGCCGACCCCGATCTGGGCCCGCTGCTGACCGCGGTGCTGCGATCGGACCTGTTGGCGCTGTCCGGCCACCGGACCGGTGCGGTCCCACCGCTACCCACGCCCGTTGTCTGCGTGGCCGCCGCCGACGATCCACACTTCGGCGCCGACGACGCGGGCGACTGGCAGCGGTTCACTGAGCAACCGATCCGCACCATCGTCTTCGGTGGCGGTCACTCCTACCTGTCTCGCGAGCCCGGTGCCGTCGTCGCCGCGGTCGAGGACCTGGCCAGGGAGGTGCTGCGGTGAGTGTATCGGTGGCCCAACGTCCCACTCGGATTCTGCTGGTGACGCTGCTGGTGTTCCTGGCGGCGCTGGCCGTGGAGCTCACTGCCGCCGATCACCGCCTCGCCGGTGGCGCGGCCGACCCGTCCGCGGACTCCGCGTTGGTGGCCCGCGCGGTGGAAAGCGTCGCGCCCCAGGCTGATCCGAATCTGTTCCTGCTGATCGCCACCCCGGAGGGTGCCGACGACCCGGGCATCGCGGCAGCGGCACGGCGACTGGTCGCCGACGTGGCCGGCATCGACGGTGTCGCCGGTGTGGTGTCGGCCTGGACCGTGCCGCTACCCGCGCTGAAGGCCGACGACGGGAGCTCGGCCCTGGTGATCGCCCGCATCCTGGGTGACGAAGGGGCGCAGGACCTTACGCTCGGTGCGGTGCGCCAGCGGGTCGCCGACGCCGCCGACCTCGAGATCAGGGTGGGCGGCCCGGTCGCGGTGCGCGCCGAGGTTCAGTCGACGATCAAGACCGACCTGCTGCTGGCCGAGCTCGTCGCTCTGCCTCTGGTGCTGATGGTGCTGCTGTGGGTATTCGGCGGGGTGCTGGCGGCATTGCTGCCGGTGGCGGTCGGGGTGTTCTCGATCGTCGTCACCAACGCCGGTCTGAAACTGCTGTCGCAGTTCGTCGAGGTGTCGGTGTTCTCCCAGAACCTCACGACTGCTGTCGGTTTGGGGTTGGCGATCGACTACGCGTTACTGATGGTGCGCCGGTTCCGGGAAGAACTGGCGGCCTCCGCGGATGTCGATCGCGCTATCACCGCGACCGTCGCTACCGCGGGCCGCACCGTGCTGTTCTCCGCGGCCACCATCAGCGCGGTGCTTGCGGCGCTGGTGCTGTTCCCGATGTACTTCCTGCGATCGTTCGCCTACGCGGGCGTTCTCGTCGTCGCGGCCTCGACCCTGGCAGTGCTGGTGTGCCTGCCTGCCGCGCTCCGGCTGCTGGGCACCAGGATCGGTGGCCGTGCCACCGAGGCGACGAGCGTCGACGACAGTCGGTGGGCCCGGTCCACCCGGGTCGTGCTGGCGCGTCCCCACCTGTTCGCACTGGTGACCACCGCGGTGCTGGTCGCGCTGGCGATCCCGTTCGGTTCCGTGGTCTACGGAACCGTCGACGACCGGCAGCTCCCGCCCGGAGCGCAGATTCGCGACACCCACGAGACCCTGCGCTCGAACTACTCCGCCGGGGCTCTGCCGCTGGCCAGCATCGAGATCCCGGCCGGCAGCGACCCGATCGAGATCGGCCGGATCTCGACGCGACTGGCTGCCCTGGACGGCGTGCTCGCGGTCGCCCCGCCACCCCTGCGCGCCGACCCACGCGTCTCGGCGCTGCCGGAGACCGGGGTGCTGCTGGTCAGCGCGCGCCCGGGCATCGAACCGGTCACGCCTGAGGGACAGCACGTAGTGGACCGGATCCAGCAGGTTGCCCGCGCCGAAGGTCTGCGGGTCGGCGGCGACACCGCCACCCTGCTCGATACCAAGGCCGCCATCGGGCGAATCGGCCCGTACGCGGTGGCGATCGTAATCCTGGTAGCGCTGATCTCGGTGTTTCTGCTGACCGGCAGTGTCGTACTGGCCGCGGCGTCGGTGGCGGTCAACGGCCTGAGTCTGACAGCGTCACTGGGCGCGATCGTGCTGATCTTCCAGCAGGGTCATCTAGCCGGGCTGCTCGGCTTCACCCCGACCGGCACGATCGACTGCACCCTGCCGATCCTGGTGGTCTGCATCGCCTTCGGACTATCCATGGACTACGGCGTTTTCGTGCTGGCCCGCCTGACGGAGGAGCATCGTGCCGGGCTGCCACACGACCGTGCTGTAGTCGAGGCCATCGCGCGCACCGGCGGCACCATCACCTCGGCGGCGATCATCTTGACCATCGTGCTCGCCGCGATCGGTGCCTCGCGGGTGGCCGCGACCAAGATGATCGGCATCGGTGTCGCCCTGGCCGCCGGGGTCGACGCGGGCATCGTGCGACTGATCCTCGTCCCCGCGGTGCTCGGCATAATGGGCGCGCGGTGGACCTGGTGGTCACCGGCGGTGCTGCGCAGGATTTCCGACCGGTTCGGCTGGGAGGAATCCGGTCCGCCGGCTGTCCTCGCACCGGCCGGTGAACCCGAACAGGCCCGCACCGCCGGGCAGGAAGTTGAGGTGACCAAATGACCAGAACCTTTACCGCCGAATACACGTTCACGTTGTCCGCCGCGGCAGTGCACGCGGCGCTGTGGAGCCGCGACCACTGGGTGGAGCGGATCCCGGCGGTGAGCGAGGCGGCCAGTACCCTCACCGATTTTCGTCAGGAGGACCAACTCGTCGTGGTGGCCGCCTCCACCGAGATCGCGAGCACGCTGCTCCCGCGCGGTGTCGGCAAGACCCGCGCGAAGGAGATCACCTTCGACTTCGAGGAGCGCTGGCCCGCCTGGACCGGGGATCGGTGCGAGGGCACCATTCATGGCGCGATCACGTTGGCCCGCATGGAGCTCGACGCCGTCATGGTGCTGACCGCAGGGGGCGCAGACAGTGCACACATGACCCTCGCCGGCACGGTCGAGTCCCGGCTGCCGGTGTTCGGCAAATCCGTAGAAGAAGCGGTCTCGACACAGTTCATCGAGGGTTTCGCCACCAGCAACCGCTACGTGGAGGAATGGATCCGGCGTACACAGAACGCCGCTACCGGTTCCTGATCCGCACGAGCTGTGCTCCGTCGTTGTACGGCGGGGCACGGCTCGTCGGAGCAGCGACCGGCCGAGGTGGTCGGCTCGACCCTGAGGATCTTCACCGTTGACCCGCTGCGGCTGATTCTCAGTCGAATGCAGTGCGACGCCACACGGTGGTCACTCCACCATGGGAGCGTGCGGGCGTTGATTGTGTTCCCAGCTTTTCCACAATGCCGCAACGACGCAGGCGCAGCATCAGTGGGCCGAGGCGCCGGCGTTCGGCGATTGCCAGGAGGCCGGCGTCTTCCAAGTCCCGAAGAACATCGGCGCCGATGAACACCTTGCCCGCCGGATAGTTCGTAATCACCCCGGCGGCCGCCGCTAGAAACCGCTCGGACTCACGGTCGTTCGTCGTGTTCACCACGCTGTCCCCCGATCAGCTGTCCCAACTCGCCCCGCTGGATTGACCATATCCGAACTACCGCAATGTAATTCGGCCTTCAAGGCCACAGGTCATTGGTACGAGCCCGCAGTACCGGCGCTCCCACCGACCGGCACTATCGAGGTTGTCGCACGAGATCGGGTGGCGAGGCTCGTCCGTGGTCATCTGTCGCACAAACACTTCCGGCTTCCTGGCCGGCACCACCTTCATCGGGGAGCATCACCGGCCACGGGCACGCGATCAACGCGACACCCGTTGCCGAGGCAAATTTCCTGGACGAGGCACTAGCCATCAGGCGCCGTTCAGGCGTTGGAGTCGAAGGCACCTGGTATCTCGTAGATCGCGCCCGTGAAGGTGGCGGCGAACAGACGGCCTGCGGAGAATCCGGTGGTACCGCGGCCGTAGGTGACGACGCTGGTCGACGGAGCTGCGGTGCCGAGGACGCAGTACTGACCGGGTGAGTCGATGCGGACGATGCGGCCGGAGAGGTTGAAGGGGACGACGGGTCGATTCTGTGAGTCCAGGGTCAGCCCGTCGGGTGTGCCGAAGGTGTCGGTGCCGGACAGGTCCAGCAGCGATTGTGGTGCGCCGGGATTCGCGGTGGGGATCCGGCTGACACCAGGATTGACGAAAGTACGTGAGACATAAAGGTATTCGTCGTCGGTGTCGAGCACGGCACCGTTGGCGCTGGGGAATCGCGCCCAGTCCGCCTGCACCGCGCCGTTCGGGCTGACGTGGCCGACGAGGTTGCCGAAGTCGTTGGTGGCGTAGACGGTTCCGTCGGCGGCGACGTCCATGCCGTTGGCGGCGCTGAGGCCCGAGGCGAATGGTGTCACCGCACCGGTATCGGGGTCGACCTCGACGATGCCCGCCAGCTGGACCAGGTCGCCGATGACGACCCGGGCGTCCGCGCCGTAACCGACGAGCAGTTTGCCGTCTCGGGTCCAGGCGAGCGCACCGGCGCCCCCGCTGGGCACGGTGGCGATGACTACCGCGGGGGCGCCGGGGGCGTCGATCCGCAAGACGTGTCCGCTCACGAGGTCTGTGGTGTACGCGCGGCCCTGCGAATCGACGGTGAGACCTTCCAGGGCACCCCCCGGCACAGCGCCGACCTGCACCGCCGATTGACCTGCGCCCGGGCAGTCGGCGGCAGCTTGCGCGTTCGGTGCGGAGATGGCGGTCGCGGCAATGAACGCCGCTGCTGTGATGGGTAGGACAATTCGATGCAGGGCCTGCACTCGTACCTCGCTATGTCGGGTGGCTCATCGGTCCGTATGAGGTGGAACTACTTGTCGACCTGCCTGCCGACTTCGGTCACATGTGCCGGGGGCAAGGGTGGCTGCACAGCGCCGATTGTATTCGCGCGATCCAGGGTTGCCGATCGCCACGCGATCGGGGAAGTCGGAATCTACCGCGACCCGACGGGTGAGTGGGAGCAGATCCACCGCATCGACGATGACGGATGTCTGCTTGGGTGATGGTGCGCGGAGTGGCCTCGTCGCAGGCGTTGCGCTCCTCGGAAAGGGCCGACCGCGCGCTGCGGAGCCTACTTGGATCAGGACGGGCGGAAGTTCAGGGAGATTGCCGCGTCGGCGACCCGTGCGGCCCACCCGCCGGTAGGCGCGGAGGGCCTTTTGTGCACCTTTGCGCAGGTGTGGGATGGTGGTGGGTGAAAGGACGGACGTGACTGCGACGACGCACTCGACCACCGTCGGCTTCGGGCCGCGCGCACTGGCCAACCGGCGACGCATCGTTGCTGTGGCCGGGGACGAGTTGCTCCGAAATCCGCTGGCGAGCATGGAAGACATCGCCGCCGCCGCAGGGATGGTCCGTCGCACCCTCTACGGTCATTTCCCCACCAGGGAAGCGCTGATCGACGGCATGCTCGACGAGGCCTTCGAACAGGTCGGTCGCGCACTCGACGGGATCGACACCGCGCAAAAACCGGCCCGGGCGACCGCGGATATGGCGGTCGCGCTGTGGGCTGTCGGCGACGAGTTCCAGCTGCTGCTGCGCCTGGACGAAGCCGGGTCGCGGGCGCGGATGGCCGACCGGCTCGCGCCCGTCCGCTCCCGGCTCATCACGTTGATAGCGGCTGGTCAAGCCGACGGAACCTTCGCTGATCACCTCCCGCCCGCAGCGTTGGCCAGGGTGCTGACGGCGCTGGTGCTCGAGCTGCTGAAGGCGCACAGCGATGGTGAATGGGCTGGTGCCGAAGCCGCGCGCGACGCAGCTGTGGCCTGCCTGATCGCGGCCGGCGTCGACCGTTCCGGTGCGGCGGAGATCGCCCGGTCCGCCGCTGAGGCCGCGCAGCACTGATCGCGGTCGTCGGGCGATCGCTCGTCGAAACGACTTGTCCCCGAACTGATTCGAGGTGTGCTCTCCGGCACCGACCCGGGTGGGTGTGAGTCCCTTCACGAGTTCTTGCACATCGGTGTGCAATAGACGTAGTTTCACAGTTACGTGCAATTGCACGAAGGTGTGAAAATGTCGAAGGAGCGGGATATGACCAGCCAGGTAGCAACTGTGCGTATGGCGTACGCGACCAAGACCTCCACCGGCGGTGCCCCCGTCGATGTGTCCTCGTGGACGCTGCGCGGTCTGGGCGCGATCCGCGTCCTGTACGGCCTCGTCGCGTTCGCCGCGCTGATCCTGGGGACCGACGTCGGCACCGGAATGGCCGTGCCGGTCTTCGTCGTGGTCGGCCTGGTGTCCGTCTTGCTCGGCCTGGCCACCGTTGCGCTGACTCCTCGGCTACTGAGCCGCGACGACGCTGTCCTGGCCGCCGTCGGCGTCGACGCGATCCTCGTGGTCCTCGGCGTGGCCGCGCTCATGGTGGGCTGGGATCAGTTCACGGTCGGCGCCGCCGCGGTCGTCCTCGGCGGTGTGGTGATCGGGGCGTTGTCCGCGGCCGTCGTCGCGATCGCCACGGCACTGCGCGAAGCCTGATCGCCCACGCGGTCTGAAGTGCCAGAGCGGCGCCCCCGGAATTCCGGAGGCGCCGTTCGTCATCGGCTGCGATGCGGTCGCTGAAGGTGCCGACGACCACCCGATCAGCTCCTGGAATGCCGCCACCGGCGCGGGGATTTCAGGGCTCGCAGGCGAGGGCTAGGGCTGGCGGTGGATGGGGTCGATCCAATGCACGGCTTCGGGCTTCTCGATCGGCTCGATCTCCAGATTGACGACGACGGCTTCGCTGTCGCTGCGCACCAGCACGCATTCCAGGGGTTCGTGGGTGCTGGCGTTGATCTCCTGGTGTGGGACATACGGTGGCACGAAGATGAAGTCGCCCGGCCCGGCCTCCGCGACGAATTCCAGCTGCTCGCCCCAGCGCATCCGGGCGCGGCCGCGGATCACGTAGATGACACTCTCGAGCGCGCCGTGGTGGTGCGCACCGGTCTTGGCGTCCGGATGAATCGTGACGGTTCCGGCCCAGATCTTCTGCGCGCCGACACGGGCGAAATCGATCGCGGCCGCCCGTTCCATCCCGGGTGTCTGCGCGGTGTTCGGATCGAGCTGATCCGCCTTGATCACGCGGACACCGTTGTGCCGCCAGTCTTCGGCAGTCATGGGTGCGATCCTCCACTTCGGTCGGTTCGAGCTGCATCGCCGAGTATGCGGATCGGTGGACCTTCGCGCTCGGATGAGGCTACGCAATCTTTCTAACGGGCGGTAGTCGACAAAACGGCCCAAAATGATGAGGCGGGACGACGCTGCCCACCGAGGCCGGTGGCCTGTCGCGTCGGCCCGACGGGCCCTTGTTCCGCCTGTCGGACGGTGCCCTACTCCGAAGGCGACTGTCGCACGTTCGAGAAGGGAGTCCGCCAAGCGGTCGGGTCCGCAACGGGGAACCGGCGACCGGTCACCATGGTGGGTACGAGTCGGATGAAGAAGTCCTTCGCCCCGGCCTGCCACGGAAACAGGGGGAGATCCACGGTGTCCATCACATCAGCGATCTCGCGGATCCCTTCGGCACGACCCTTGACCACCACGCTCCAGGCTTCGTGAGATCCGGAAATGTAGCCGTCGACTTCCAGCGCGACGGGTGCGTCGGACAACGCGGCGGACATCTTGGTACCTCGCGCGGTTCGAAACACCAGGGTTCCGTGATCGACCGCGTAATTGAGGGGGAAGATCTCCGGATGGTCCTCCACCCACACCGCGAGGCGGCCTACTTCCCCGACACGGAGTAACGCCCAGCACTCGTCGACAGCGAGTTCCTTGACACTTGGATCGTCGATACCCATCGTCTCCGCCTTCTTGTCGTGCGGACAGTTTTCGAGGCCCCTCGCGCAGGTCTTTCGGGCTGGCTTCGATTCTTCGAGCTACACCAGGATCGGACCGCAGCGTACATCGAATCGGGTGCGCACAGTGTCCAGTGTCTGCCGGAGATGCTCGCGTCCGCGGCGGTGGGTGAGCATGAACCGCGTCGTTCCGATCATGCGGCGCGGCAGCGGGTACCAGCGATCGAGATCGAATCCGCAATCGAGGAACACTTTGCTCGGGATGCTGTCGACGGCGAGGCTGAGGTTGTGCATGGCCAGGGAGCCGAGCACATACGGAAGTGCCGCGCTCGACTTCCGCCGTAGGTCCAGTGCGTCGAGTTCGTACAGCGGGACTTCCTCGAGCTTGTCCAAGAACAGGAGGTGGGTCAGGAAGTAACCCATGTACGACGTCAGATGGAAGGTCGCCGAGCGCGGCTGCACCGAGACGACCGCACCGCTGTCGGAAACGTAGGGCTCGTAGGGCGGCGGTGGATCGCCGCGCAACAGATATCCGGTGCAGTTCACTATCCAGCTGCCCGGTTGGATCTTCCTCGCCGATCCGCTGCGGAACACCAGGTCGATATCGCCGTTGCGGTCGACGGCATCGACGACGTGGTCCATGATCACCTCGTTCAGGCCGTCGGCAATCGTCCTGTTCTCCGATTCGGACAGCAAGCCCAGCAGATAGTTGGCTGTGGTGGGGGTCAACCACGTGCCGTAGGTCGTGCGAAACCAAGTCGCGACATCGGTCTCGTTGGTCCCGTCGAAGCGCCGGCCCAACTCCCGGAAGACACCGGATGCCAGCGCGCCGCCCCACCATCGTCGGCCGCCCGCGGGGAACAAGCGGTCACGGTCGGAAAAGAACGTGCCGGAACCTGCCACGAGGTTCACTTCCCGGCCGGGATATTCCGTGATCAGTGTGTGAGCGGTGTCCATCGCGGTCTTTCCCCCGCCCACGATCCATACAGGTGCGTCGCTCGCCCGCATCTCGTTCCTGCGCATATCGCAGAAGTCGGGCGACACCGACGCGACACGCGCGCTGGAAATCGCGAGCGGGTCGTTGGGCACAACCCCGAATCCGATGGCTTTGATCAGTCGCTTCGCCTCGACAACCATGAGCCGGCCATCCGAGGACTTGCAGGTGAGGCGAACGATCCCGTCGGACTCCTCCTGCGAATCCAGCGTCCAGCCGAAATACTCCTCCACCTGAACTCGTTGTCTGACGATCTCCAGGCAGTGTTCGAAGTGGGCGAGCACCTCGTCCTTGGTTGCCAGGTAGGAGCGATCCCGGCCGAGTGTCCACTTGATATTTCCGGCGGTGAACAGGCCATGTGGCTGGTGCAGCCGAACGTAGGCATAGGTGTCGACCCACATACCGCCGCAACGTTCGCGGCGGTCGACCAGGATGACCTTCTGCGAGCGAGACAGGTATCGACTGGCGACGAACAGGGCATTGACCCCCGCGATGCCGGCCCCCACGACGCAGACATCACAGCGCTCTACCCGAACGGACGTCTCGGCTGATGCGACCCCATCTGTCACCGCAACCTCCTGGAGAGCGTGGTGATTCAGCCAGAGTGGGCTCTAGTGACGTCACGCTCCAGCGCGTCATGGTTGCGACCAGTTGGTCCCCTGTCGATCTTCCTCGCAGCCGGCCCGATTGTCACCGATGGTTCGCTGCCCTAAGAGCCTTTGTCATGCGCGGGTCGATGCGCCCGTCTTCACACCGCTGTTCGTGTGGCCAACACCAGAAAGCGCGCTGGCTCCCGTGCCGCGATGCCCCCTGGACGATAGCCCGAGAGCTGTTGTGCGCTTGAGTCTGATCGCCTTCCGACGCTAGGCACAGGGCCGGTGCGACCGGATCCGGCGAAGGTCCCTTCGGCAGCGGTTCAGCGCAGGACGCGCGTGAACAAGTCGGCCAGTTCGGTCCAGTGCCGGGCATCTGCCTCGGCGTTGTAGACGTCGGTGTCGGATTGGGTGAAGCCGTGGTGGGCGCCGGGGTACACCTCGGTGCGGAAGGTGGTGCCCGCGGCGGTGAAGGCGGCGTCGAGTCGGTGGATCTGTTCCGGTGGGAGGCCGGGGTCGGCGTCGGCGTGCGCGAGGTAGACCTCGGCGGCGATGCGGTCGACCACGGCGTGCGGACTGGTGGGGTCCTCGGTGGCCAGCCTGCCGCCGTGGAAGCCGGCCACCGCGGCCACTCGGTCGGGGTAGGCGGCGGCGGTGTGCAGAGCGTTGCGCACCCCCATGCAGTATCCGGCCAGGCCTACCGGGTTGCCGGTGGTCAGGGGAGAATCGGCCAGCCACGACAGATACGCCTCGGCGTCCGCGACGACGAGTTCGGGTGTCAACGCGGTCAGCAGCGGGCGCAGTGCACCGAAGATCTCACCGCGTCGGTCGGCCCCGATGAAGTCGGGTAGCTCGACGACCGGTGCGGAACCGTTGCGGTAGAACACATTCGGAACGAGCACGGTGAAGCCGAGGGCCGCGAGGCGTTCGGCGTCACGGCGAACCACCGGCCGCAGCCCGAACGCGTCGGAGAAGACCAGAACCGCGGGGTGGGGAGCGTTGTCGTCGGGATAGGCGAGGAAGGCATCGGCCTTCCCGTCAGCCGTAGCCACATTGAGGGTGAGCGTGTGCACCGCCACGGCGGAACCTCCTGAGCGCATCGAGTTGGGCACACCCTACTGATCGCGCGGGGGTGATCCGGCGCTCGAGCCGGTCGGCACCGGCATCGGCGCACGCAGCGAATTCGACGCAGCGCAAGCACATCGCGATGGTGACCGAGAGATCGGCGAAGATCGTGGTGGCGTATACCCAGTCCCGCTCATTCCGGTGGATCGACCGGAGGCCGCTGGATCGGCCGTATGACGACGGCGGTGCCGTAGGCCGCCACCTCGCTCAGCGAGCCGGCGATCCCATTGCAATCGAATCGCATCGCGATGATCGCGTTGGCGCCCAAAGCCATACCGTGCTGGCACATGCGCATGATCGCCTCGTATCGAGCCTGGTACAGCAGTTGCGTGTATTCGGGGACCTCGCCGCCGCTGATCGAGCGGAATCCGGCCGAAAAGCTGTTCCCGATACCGAGGCTGCGCACAGTCAACCCGGCGACCTCACCGAATACCCGCACCACTTCGTGGCCCGGCACGTCGTTCATCGTCGACACCAGAATCGGAAACTGTGGTCCGGGCTGTTGCTGCGGTGCGCCCTGGGCAGGCATCGGCTGTGATGAATAGGGCGGTGGGGGCTGGCTCATGGGCCGCAGCATATCTACGTAGTTCGCACGGAGGCCGACGCTTGTAAGGCGAGGTGGCTGCCTTCCCAGCGGCTGCGCAGTCGCCGATCGTGGCTGACGACCACGATGGCTCCCGGGAAATGGGCAAGCGCGGTTTCCAACTCCTCGACCAGACCCGGCGACAGGTGGTTGGTCGGCTCGTCGAGGAGTAGCACGTCGACGGGTTCGGTGACCAGGCGCGCCAAGGCGAGGCGCTGACGCTGGCCGGTGGACAGGTCCTCGACACGCGTCGTGAACTGAGAGACGTCGAACAGACCGAGTGAGAGCAGTTGGTCGCCGTGGAATTCCGGGTCACCCGGGCGATCGCGCGCGAAGGCGACGAACATCATGCGGCCGCGGACCGCCGGCGGTGGTTCCTGCGCGAGGTAGCCGATCTTGCCGGTCCGTGCGACGGTGCCGGTGTCGGGTGCGAGTTGACCGGCCAGCACGCGGAGCAGGGTGGTCTTGCCCGCGCCGTTCGGGCCGGTGATCAGCAGGCGGTCGCCTGCGGCGAGCGTCACGCTGATCGGCTCGAGCCTGCCCGCGACGGAGATGTCGGTGGCCTCGAGCCCGGCCCCCTCTCCGCCGGCGGTCGCCAGGGTGGGCGCGAATCGTAGGGGTTGCGGCGGTGCGGGAACCGGATCGGCGAGCAGACGCCGCAGCCGTTCCTGGGCGTTGCGGACCCGGCTGGCCACTGATTGCTGCACCCGTCCACCGGCTCGGCCGTAGGCCATCTTGTTGTTGTCGGCCATCGCCCGGCCCGGTGCGACCCTGCGGGCGGTGGTGTCGGCGGCCTCGCGGAATCGTGCGGTATCGGCCAGCCATCGCGCGTGCGCCTGCACCCATCGCGCTCGCTCGGCCGCCTTTTCCGCCAGGAATCCTGGGTAACCGTCGTTGTAGCGGACGACGCGCTGCCGGTCCGCGTCGACCTCCAGCAGGCTGGTTGTCACCCGTTCGAGGAACGCCCGGTCGTGGGAAACCGCCACCGTCGTGCCGCGCCGGGCGATCAGGTGGTCTTCGAGCCAGGTCAGGGCGACGTCGTCGAGGTGGTTGGTCGGTTCGTCCAGCAACAGCAGTTCCGGAGCTGCCGCCAGCACCGCGGCCAGGCGCAGTCGGACCTGCTCGCCGCCCGACAACTCACCGATCGTGCGGTCGCGATCGACCAGGCTCAATCCCAGTCCGTGGAAAGCCTGCTCCACTCGCGCGTCGGCGTCGTAGCCGCCGTGATGGTCGAAAAGTACTGTCAGCTCACCGTATTCGTCGATTCCGGACTTGTCGCCGTCGGCCATCGCGATCTCGAGGCGGCGCATCCGGGCTTCGACCGCGCGCAGCTCGGTGAGGGCCTGGTCGATGAGCTGCTGCACAGTGAGGTGCTGGGGGAGTTGCTCGTCTTGTGCGAGGTAGCCGATGCCGCCCTCGGCGTGGACGATGATCTCGCCGCTGTCGGGCTGCACCCGCCCGGCGAACAAACGCAGCAGGGTGGTCTTGCCGGAGCCGTTTTCGCCGATGATCCCGGTGCGCTCGCCGACGTCGAGCGAACAGGTCACCTCCGTGAGAACGGGATCGCCGTCGAACGACTTACTGACCGCGAGCGCGGTGATCTGGGTTGGCATGGCACTCTCCGAAGCATTCGAGGACGACGCGGTCAGGGGACCGCGTGGCCGGGTGAAAAGCTCGGAAGAACAATCGGGCAACCTCGCTTGTGTACGACAACTGTCGCACCACGGTAGCAAGACGACGATGGCCTGGTCACGGCCGCTCGAAGACCCCGCTCGACACGGTGACCGTCCAGCTGCGAAAGCGTTCGCTCATACCGGTTTCCCCAAAAGGTTGTGAGTGCTCGCTATCTAAGTTAGCGTGCAGGGAATCTATGACGGAGGTCACATGAACCCTCACCCCTTCGACGTGATCATCAGCGGTGGCACGGTGTACGACGGCAGTGGCGGCCCCGGCGTCGTGCGCCACGTGGGGATTCGCGACGGTGTCGTCCGCGCCCTCTCCGCGCAACCTCTCGATGCCTCCGCTGCCGGGGAAGTCATCGATGCGACAGGCCAGTGGGTGATGCCCGGCTTCGTGGACGTCCACACCCACTACGACGCCGAGGTTCTCGTCAGCCCCGGACTCAAAGAGTCTGTCCGACACGGTGTTACCACCGTCATGCTCGGCAACTGCTCGCTGTCGACCATCTACAGCACCGCCGTGGACATCGCCGATCTGTTCTCGCGCGTGGAGGCGCTGCCGCGAGATCACGTCCTCAAAGCCGTCGATACCGCGAAAACATGGTCCGGGCCGCAGGACTACATCGAAGCCATTGAGCGTCTGCCGCTGGGACCGAATGTCGCCTTGCTCGTGGGGCACTCCGACCTGCGGGCGCACGTCATGGGACTCGATCGGTCGACCGATCGTCGCGAGAAGCCCACCGGTGCAGAATCTCGGGCGATGGCCGAGGCGTTGAGCGAAGCCCTGGACGCGGGAATGCTCGGTATGTCGACGATGACCAATCCATGGGACAAGCTGGACGGTGATCGATATCGTTCGAGGTCGCTGCCGTCGGCCTATGCCCGATGGAGCGAGTTCCGTCGGTTGCACAAGATCCTGCGCAAGCGAGGACGACTGTTGCAGAGCATCCCGAACCTCAACACCAAATACGACATGATCTTCTTCCTCGGTGCCGCAACAGGTCTGGGACGCAAGTCGTTGAAGGTGTCGTTGTTGGCCGCGGCCGACCCCAAGGCGTCGCCGTGGATCCATCGGATCTTCGGACCGATCGCGGCCGTTGTCAACGGCCCGGGCCGAGGGCAGTTCCGATGGCAGCATCTGCCCACGCCGTTCGACGTCTACTCCGACGGCATCGATCTGGTGGTGTTCGAAGAGTTCGGCTCCGGCCGGGCGGCACTGCACCTGCGCGACGAGTTGGAGCGCAACGAACTCCTGTCCGACGAAGCGTATCGACGATGGTTCCGCGCCGACTTCGAAAAGAAGTTCAGCTCACGGGTCTGGCACCGCGACTTCGCGGACGTGCAGATAACCGCTTGCCCCGACGGTTCACTCGTGGGTCAGACGGTCGCCGATATCGCGAAATCTCGTGATATCCACGTCGTCGACGCTTTCCTCGATCTGGTGGTCGAGCATGGGCGCGCATTGCGCTGGCATACCACCATCGCCAACTACCGGCCCCGAACCATGGACCGACTGATCAACGCGCCCGGGGTCACTGTCGGATTCTCCGACGCGGGTGCGCATCTGCGCAATATGGCGTTCTACAACTTCGGTATCCGGTTGCTCCATCGTGTGAAAAGCGCGCGAGCTGAACGGAATCCGTTCATGAGCGTGGAGAAGGCGGTACACAAACTCACCGGTGAGCTCGGTGATTTCTACGGTGTCGACGCCGGGCATCTGCGGCTCGGTGGACGTGCCGACGTGGTGATCATCGATCCCGCGGGCCTTGATGACGACGTCACCGCCTATCACGAGGAGATCATGCCCGAGTTCGGCGGGCTCAGCCGCATGGTCAACCGCAATGATCGAGCGGTGTCGGCGACGTTGATAGCGGGCAAGATCGCCTATCGACAGGGGCAGTTCGCGCCGTGGTTCGGCGTGTCCGAACGTGCCGGTCGATTTCTGCGGGCCGGGGCCGATGACTCCATAGCTGCCACGGTGAACGCGTGAGTCGAACCCAGCAGCAACGACGAACCGAAACCATCGGCAATCTGATCGACGCCACTATCGACTCGCTGTGCGAAAAAGGTTATGCCGCAACGACAGTCAGCGAGATCGTCGCACGGGCGGGGGTGTCCTCCGGGGCGCTGTTCCGCCATTTCCCCACGCGACTCGACCTGTTGGTGGCAGCAGCCGAAGAGGTCCGTTCTCGGCAGTTCACCGAATTCCGTGCCGGACTGAGCGGACTCGGCACCGATTCCATCGACCACTGCCTAACCCTGCTGCGAGCGGCATGCCGTGCTCCGATCAACGGGGCGTGGTACGAGCTGCTCATCGCCGCCCGCAGCGACCCCGCGCTCCGGGAAAGGCTCACGCCGTTCACCATTCAGTACCATGAGCAGATCGCACAGCTGGCGAGGACATTGCCGTTCGCGGCCACCATCGCCGCGGAGCGATTGGATACCGTCATCTTCAGCGTGGTCTACCTCCTCGACGGAGAAGCCCTCGCCGCCGTGGTCCATCCTGACCCCGCGCAGGACGAGTTGCGGCTCACGGTGATCGCGAATCTGCTCCAGGCCGAGGCTGCGCATCGGGAATTCGTCAGCGCGTGACACGGTGGACAGTGCGAACCGATGGTGCCACGATCGCGGTATTCCAATACGGGAATCCCGACGCCGAGACCACCGTGCTGCTCGTGCACGGGTACCCCGACGATCATCGGCTGTTCCTGCCGATGATCGATGCGCTCGGCGATCGGGTGCGCATCATCGCCTACGACACGCGGGGCGGCACCGATACCGTCGTCGACGATCCCGACTCCCTGCGCTCGTTCACCCTGCCGCGACTGGCCGAAGATGTCTTCGCCGTGGTGGATTCGATTCCTGCCCCCCGAACTCCGATCCACGTCTTTGCCCATGACTGGGGCTCTGTGCAGACGTGGGAGGCGATGTCCGCACCTCGCGCGGCATCGACCTTCGCCTCGTATACGTCAGTCTCCGGGCCGAGCCTGGATCATCTACGTCAGCTGGCGAGGGCCCGCGCTGTCGCGCTGCCGCGCTGGCCGTCGGTGATTTCGCAGCTCGCGCGTTCCTGGTATATCTGGGGCTTCCATGTTCCCGTTCTTTCGCGGCATATTCCCAGGTTGCTCTCGGCTGCCGGATACTTCGAGGACGCGCCGCCGCTATCACTGGAGAATCAGCGACGGGGAATCGCGCTCTATCGCGCGAATGTAGTCGCACGGCTTGTCGGTGGGCCTGCGGCGGTCTGCGTTGTCCCCACTACGATCGTGGCCCCGCGCGGTGATCGATTCCTGGCCTCGGATCTCACCGACGCTGTGCACGCTTGGGTCAGCGACGTCGAGGTCGTCGCGGTGGATGCCGGACACTGGTGGCCCTACTCCCACCCGGGCGAAGCGGCGCGATTGCTGCTGTCGCGCCTGTGACACGAAGTCTCGCCCCCGTGCGGTCGGAGGCCCCGGAATCGATGCTTGCGGGATTATTGCGAGCCCGATGGCGGGGATTCAGCGGTCGCCTTTCGTGCCGTCCGGATTGCTCGTAGTCCCATTTCGGCTGAGGTATTTTCGCGCCATGCCGCTGGACCGAAGGTCGATTTGCTGAAGGTGTGCTGTGTGTATCCTTTGCGCGTCCTGGTCGACAGAGACGAGCGGATGACCGTTCGTCTCATGAGGGTCGGAGGTTTGTACACACATGGTTCGGCATTGCTCGGTTCCACGTCCGAAAGTCCTCACGCCCGGCGCTGCGACATCGCATTTCCTTCCCCTGCTACTCGACGCATCGAGCCCGGAAGGACTGCGTGATCTGGAAGCGTTGGCAGCGTCGAGTTCTGTGAGTGCCGTGCACGACACGATCGAAGATCAACTCGACGAACTGATCCGCTGCGAGGAGCCCGCGATCGCGCATTCGACGGGTTCGCTGGCAGCGGCGCGTCGTCGGATCTGTGGCGGGACTCCGCTGTGGCGGTGGGGAACATGGGTGTTCTATCCGTGGAACGGCCGGTTGGTCCATGTGCTGCCGCGCGAGGGTTTCCAGCGGGTGCGGACCGATCGCAATCGCAACAAGATCGACGGGGCGCAGCAGCGAGACCTGCGCGCGCGGCGGATCGGTGTGGTCGGGCTGTCGGTGGGCAACAGCGCGGCAGTGACGCTGGCGATGGAAGGGGTCGGCGGATCGTTCCGCTTGGCCGACTTCGACAACGTCGGGCTGTCGAACCTGAACCGGCTGCGGGCAGGGGTTGGTGATCTCGGGGTCTCCAAGGCTGTGCTGGCGGCGCGTCAGATGTTCGAGATCGACCCCTATCTCGACATCGAGGTGTTCGCGGACGGGTTGACCGACAAGTCGATCGGACCGTTCTTCGACGGCCTGGGCGGCGCCCGGCCGTTGGATCTGGTGGTGGAGGAATGCGACACGGTCTGGGCGAAAGTCGCTGTCCGCGAGTACGCGCGGCGCCGAGCCGTCCCGGTACTGATGGACACCAACGATCGCGGCTTGCTGGACGTGGAGCGTTTCGATCGCGAACCCCATCGCCCGCTGTTCCACGGCCGCACCGGCGGGTCGACCTCGTCCGATGTCGCGAAAATGAGCCGGGGCGAGCGGCTGTCGTTTCTGCTGGCGGTGGTCGACGAGCCGCGGCTGAGTCCGGCGATGCGCGATGCTGTCGGTGAGATCGGCCGGAGCCTGTCCAGCTGGCCTCAACTCGCTTCCGGGGTGATGCTCGGCGGTGCCTTGGTGGCGGATACGGCTCGCCGGATTCTGCTCGGCGAGCTGATCCCGTCGGGACGAACCTATGTCGACCTCGACGAGCTCATCCCCGCGGTAGGTCCACAGGTTGCTCCGACATTCGTGCGGGCGATGGAGGAAGTCCGTTGACGATCGATCTGCACAACGTGGAATTGGTCGGCGCGCGGCTGCGGTTGCGTGATCTGCGCGCCGGGGACCTGGGCGTCTACCAGCGGATTTTCACCGATCCGCTCTTGACCCGATATATGGGCACCGACAGCATGGGTGTCCAGGCGGCCTCGGCGTCCTTCGATGCCGCCCTGCGCTCGCGCGGCGAGACTCCCCGGCGCAGGTACACGCTGGCGATCACGGCGCCGGGTGCGGACACCATGGTCGGCACCATCGGGCTGCTGGTAGAGGATTTCGGCAGCAACGCCATGATCGGCGGTCTGGTCGTGGTTCCGGAAGGGGCGCTGCGGGCGGGTGGTATCGAGGCGGGGCGGCTCATGGCGGCATTCGCCTTCGGGCCGCTCGGGATTCACCGGGTATGGGCGGGGCACCGGCACGATCATCCGGTGATGGACACGGTGATGTCGGGAGTGGGCTTGACGCCGGAGGCGCGGCTGCGGCAGCTCTATCGAACCCAGGGCCGGTGGCGCGATGTGTGCACCTATGCGGCTCTGCGACCGGAATGGGCTGCGACAGCGACATCTGCCGAACGCCGAATCTTGTCGTTACGGCCTACCGCGGCAAAGGAACACGTCATCGTGGGCCGGTGAAGTCGGTGTGCAATCCCTACCGAATCGGGCTACGGGCGCGCCGCGGCGCGATAGCATCGCCGACTACGAACCCATGCAATCGCTTTGCCCGAATTTCCACCACCCGAAACGCGTAGCGGCCGGCGACGGGAGGGGCTCCACCGCCGGCGAGAATCCGAAGTAGAGATCACAAATGGCAGTGCTGATCGACTCCGACTACTTCACGCCGGCGGACCGGCGGGAGGCGGTCACCGCAATCCTGCAGGAAGCCGATATCGGGGCGAACCTGCAGATGTTGGATTCGCCGGCCGAGGTGGTCAGCCGACATCAGGCCTGGATGCTGGGCCCGATCGCGCTGACCCGCTCGGAGGTATCCGGTCACCAGGTCTGCCGAACCAGTCGGCACGAGCGAGTCGCGCCCAGCGACACCCTGACGGTTACCGTTCAGAACGGGCAGGTCCGCAGGCACGAACAGTTCGGTGCGCAAACGCTGATCGAACCCGGCGCCTGCGAAGTGATCGACCTGGCCACCGCGTTCGCCTCCGGCTGGCAGGGTCTCGGCGGGACGCTGTGCCTGCAGCTGTCCAGGGAGCGCCTCGGCATTTCCGCGGAGACGGTCGTCGCGGCTCACGGACGACTGGCGGCATCGCCGCTGTACCCGATGGTCACGGCGCAGATCCAGCATCTCGTCGGGATCGCCGACCAGCTCGAAGCGGACCCGGCCGCCGCCTCTGTGGGCGAGTCGTGCCTGGAAATGGTTCGGGCGCTACTGATCTCGGCGGCCGGGCGCGGACCGGGTGACGGCGCCGCCATCCCCGAACAACTGCTGATCGAGCAGATCCTCGGCTATGTGCGGACGAATCTGTCCGATTCGACCTTGAAGATCCCCGGTATCGCCGCCGCCAACAACATCTCCGTGCGGCACCTGTACAAGATATGCGCGCAATCAGGTATCAGCCTCGAGCAGTGGATCATCGAACAACGCCTGGTCCGGGCCCGCGACATGTTGATCGACATCGGCTACGCTCACCGGTCCATCGCATCGGTGGCCGGCGCCGTGGGTTTCCGCGACGCCGCCCACTTCGCCCGGCGATTCCGCGAAGCTTTCGGCATGACGCCCCGTGACTGGCGCCGCAGCGCCACCGCCGCGGACAACCCACCCGAGTAGCCGGAAGTCGCGCGCCCGGCGGCGCGCGAAATTTGTGCGTGCACAGTCAGTTGCCGTGCAGCCACAGTCTCCTTCGAAGATCGATTCACCGATATCTTTCGAATGTGGCTGCGCGAGACCACATCAGCAGTACGAGTGTTCGCCCACGGGGCACTCGCACCGATGCGGTCCGTGCTGAGGGCATCGAGAGAGAGGGGAGACCATGTCCACGACGATCGGCAAAGCTATTCGGGCGGCGAGGATGGCCTCCGGATTCACCCAGGCGGAGTTGGCCGACTGGATCGGAATCGCGGACGGAAACCAGATCAGCCGTTGGGAACGTGATGTGGTGACACCCAGTGCAAACAATGTCGGCGAATTATCGAGAGTCCTGGGAGTGCGGCTCGGCAACTCCGTCGGAGATGCAGTGTCGTGCTGATCTGAAAGCCGTTGTGTCGGCTCGATGCAGGTCGAGCCGACACAACGGGCTACGAAACGACTTGGGAGCTGAGGTAGTTCAGCAGGATTTGGACGTCGTCGCGGTAGTCGATGTGGGCGTCGGAGGCGTAGAAGTTGGCTACGTCCATACCCTGGCGGCCGAGTTGGACGAGCTCTTCGACAGTGTCGGGGTCGGTGATGCTGAGCAGAGTTCGGGTGGTTGCGTGGAGGTCTGCTCGGATACCGGCGGCGACGGGGCCGAGCACCGACCCGGTGAGGTCGGCGCCGGTGGCGGCCAAGGTGGCCAGGTCGGCGGCAGCGGCGAGAGGATCGTTGCGATCGAGGGATTCGACCGCACGCCACAGGATTTCCTGAATTCGGCCGACACTGTCGGCGATACTCAGAAAATCGATGTCCATGAGAGCATCGGCGATCACGCTGAGGCCCGCGGTCCGACCAGAGGGGTCGACGGCGGCGGCCGCGCGGATGACCTCGGCGACCAGCACTCGGTCTACACCCGCGGCAGCCTGGACCAACGGGGCAAGGGCAACGTTGACCGCACGCGCACTCTGGTGCGCACCGCGAATGTCACCGGCCGCGAGGAACTCCGGCAGGCGCGTGAGGTTGTCGACAATGGTGGGCAGATTCGCCGCGGTGGCGGTCCAGCCGGCGCCCATGGTGACGGCTTGAGTGATCAGGCTGGTGGGATCGGTCGTAGCGGGGACGAGGTTTGCGATCGGTGTGGGATCACCGCTCAGAACTCTGCCCAACACGGCGAGGAACGGGGAGGTGGCGGCATCGAGGGAGCAGTACAGGTCGCCGTCGGCGCACAGGGTGCGAACTCGCTCGGTCAACGCACCGAAATCCCGGTTCCGCGTTCCGGCGATGCCGCGACCGGGCTGCGTATTTCCCAGGGACAGTGTGGTATTCGGATCACGATGCGGGTCGGACAGTAGCCCGACCCCGACCACGCGATCGGCGCCGATGGGACCGTCGCCGTTGCCGATCTCGGTGGCGAGATCGCCGATGCCGTCCGCGCCCTGGCTGTAGCCGGCGAGGACGACCCGCGTCGAGCCGCACAGGCCGCGCAGCATCTGGCGCACGCGGGATTCCAGGGTGCTCAGGGACTCCGCGTAGGTCAGACCCTGGTCGAAAGCGCTTGCGGCATAGGGAACGTAGAGGATCGTGATGTCACGACCGAACTGCCGTCGCAGGCCATCGCCGACGGGCCCGAGCATGCCGACAGGCACCTCGGGATCGGCGCCCAGCGTGGTCTCCCAGGTCCCCGGCCCGAAGATAGCGGTGTACGGGGTGCAGGGCTGCGGGCCGGGTGTTTGCGCCCCTGCGACGCCGACCGCCGCAGTCCAGGCCGCGACGACGGTGGCAACCAATGTCGCCGCGGCGGATCTCGACAACCTCTTCATCGTCCAATACCTCTGTTGCCGAAGGGGATTCGAGACGGTGCGGCAGGTGCTGAATCGTGTCGAACCGTCGGGGCCAATTCTCGCCACTCGCCATCGGTTTCGGAGACACTTTCAGACACATTTTCATTTCAGATTGGGCGCCGGGGGCGCCGTGAACCTACAAAGTAACGTCTGGTTCCGGAGTCGTGCGACCCCTGTAGCGGCTTGTCGGATGTTGACAGGGCACTTACCCGGACTCTATGTTAATCACAATTCTCGCAGGTATCGGCTGTGTGAGAAACCTGTCCGGAGACATCCTGAGCCGGTGCCGCACTGCTCATCACCTCGGCGCTCCGCGCTCAGGAGGTCTGATCCCGTTCGAGGAGAACATGTCCGAGCAAGACGCGATCGATGCTGGTGCCGTTCTCACGCGGACCGATCTGGCAGCGCTGACCACCTGGATGGATACCCAGGGCCTCGGATCGGGGCCGCTGGTGTCGGTCGAGCCGGTGACCGGCGGGACCCAGAACGTGATGGTCCGATTCGAACGCGAAGGCCGCGGCTACATCCTGCGTCGCGGTCCGCGCCATCTCCGTCCGCGCAGCAACGATGTCATCCGGCGCGAGTTCACCATCCTGGATGCCCTGGCGAAAACCGATGTCCCACATGCGGGTTTGATCGCCGCGTGTGGCGACAAGTCGGTTCTCGGTGGCGCGGTCTTCTATCTCATGGAACCGGTCGCCGGGTTCAACGCCGGGGTCGAACTGCCCGACCTGCACGCGAGCGACGCCGCCATCCGTCGACAAATGTGCTTCAGCCTCATCGACGCGCAGGCCAGGCTCGGTGCGGTCGACCACATCGCGGTCGGGCTCGGCGATCTCGGTAAACCGGACGGATTCCTCGAACGCCAGGTGCCTCGATGGCTCGCCGAGCTCGACTCCTACTCGGCGTTCACCGAATATCCGGGCCCGGCCATCGGGCCGGTCGCCGAGGTCGCGCGCTGGCTCGACGAGCACCGACCCACTTCGTCTTCGCCGGGCGTGCTGCACGGCGACTTCCATGCGTCGAATGTGATGTTCTCCCGCACCGGGCCCGATGTGGTGGCCGTGGTCGATTGGGAGATGTGCACGATCGGTGATCCGCTGCTCGACCTCGGTTGGCTCTTGGCGACCTGGCAGTTACCGGGTGCGCCGAACGAGTTCGCCGGCGAATTGACCAAGATGGGCGGCCTGCCCACGGCCCGGGAACTGGTCGCCCGCTACGGCGAACAGTCCGATCGCGATGTCGCGGCGATCGATTGGTACACCGTGCTGGCCTGCTTCAAACTCGGCATCGTGCTCGAGGGCACCTATGCCAGGGCGCTGGCCGGCAAGGCACCGATGAGTCTCGGTGAGCGACTGCATATGACAACTCTGCGCCTGTTCGAACGTGCGCAATCCTTGATGAGTGGAGAGTGATGATCGACTTCGAGATCCCTGCCGAGCTTGCTGAACTGGGCGACCGGGTACGGAGGTTCGTCGAAACCGAAGTTGTTCCGTACGAACGCGACCCCCGCGTCACCTCGCACGGTCCGACCGACGAGCTGCGCAGCGAGCTGGTAGCGAAGGCGAAGGCAGCCGGTCTGCTGACCATCCAGCAGCGGCCCGAGGGGATGTCGCATCTGGAGCAGGCGGTGGTCTTCGAGGCCGCCGGTTGGTCGACGCTGGGGCCGGTCGCGATGAACTGCGCCGCGCCCGACGAGGGCAACATGTTCCTGCTGTCGAAGGTCGCCTCTCCCGAACAGGCCGCCGAGTACCTGCAGCCCGTCATCGACGGCACGCGGCGTTCGGTGTTCGCGATGACCGAACCCGATGGCGCGGGTTCTGATCCCAGCCAGTTGACGACGACGGCGGTCCGCGACGGCGGCAAGTTCGTGATCAACGGCCGCAAGTGGCTGATCACCGGCGCGATCAACGCCGACACCTGGATCATCATGGCCGATGTTCCCGAGGAAGGCGCGACACTGTTCCTGTGTCACGGGAATACGCCGGGCATCGTCATCGAGCGGGTCATGAACACGATGGATCGCAACTATGTCGAAGGGCATTGCGTCGTCAGGTTCGAAGACCTGGTGTTGCCGGAGTCGGCGATCCTGGGCTCGGTCGGGGAGGCGTTCCGCTACGCGCAGCTGCGGCTGGCCCCGGCTCGCCTCACGCACTGCATGCGCTGGCTCGGCGCAGCCTCCCGTGCGCAGGCGATCGCCATCGAACACGCGAAGACTCGCACGTCGTTCGGCAAGCCGATCGGTGAGCACCAGGGTGTCGGTTTCATGTTGGCCGACAACGAGATCGCGCTGCAGCAATGCCGTCTGATGATCTGGTGGGCCTGCTGGACTCTGGACAAGGGAGGCAAGGGCCGCCACGAGTCCTCGATGGTGAAGTCGATGGTCTCCGAGGAACTGTTCAAGGTCGCCGACCGCTGCGTACAGGTACTCGGCGGCATCGGAATCAGTGACGAGACTCCGGTCTCGGCGATCTTCACCGATATCCGCGCCTTCCGGCTCTACGACGGTCCGACCGAGGTGCACAAGTACGCCATCTCACGCCAACTGCTGCGAGATGTCGCGAAGTAGAAAACAGTCTCGTCGCCGAGCGCCCACCTGTGCGCCCGGCGACGGTGACCGCGTCGGGTGACCGAGCTACTGGGTGCTTTTCGAACGCGGGTCCATCGACAGTGCGGCCGCTGTCGCCGACTCGACGCCGAGCAGAATCCGGTCGCGGTATATGCGCAGCGCCGCGATTACGGCGAACAGTGCTGTGAGTGCTCCCAGCACCACACGCACTGTGTGCGCGACCTCGATTTCGGTTGCGGTGCGGTGCAATTCGTCGACCGTGTGCAGCGCGCGATCATCGAACAGGATCGTCCACCGCGGCCACAGGTACAGCGCCGAGAGCAGGAACAGTCCCGAGACCGACGAGAGCATCGAGGCGAGCGTCCAGGTTCGAGACCTTTTCGCCCAGAGGGTCGCTGCGACAGCGACGACGCCGGTCAGCATCAGGACAGCGCCCAGCGGACGCATCACGCTGCCGACCGAGACGACGGCGGTGAACTCGTCGGCCACGATCAGCGACGCCGGAATATCGTGAAAGTAGTTCGGGTACAGGAAGACAGTCTCGGAAATCATGGTGCAGAACACCAAGACCGCCAGTGCCGCGTACACCGTGGTGGCCGCGAGTGCCGCGGTGAGTTTTCGCAAGGAACGTCCCTTCTGAGGTTCTGCGATCGACAGTAGGCAGGCGCCGAGTCGATGACATCCGGTGAAAGCCCTGAAACCACATCAGGGAACTCCCTGATTCCGCCGTCTCGGTGGCCTGTCCGCAAGGTAGGTTTTTCACCACAAGAGTGATCGAAAATGGCTGCGGCACTGTCGATCACGGGCCGCAGACCCCGGTATCGAGGAGATTTTCATGGAACCGATCGTGCTGGATACGACCGGTGCCGACATCCAAGGCGAGTCGGCACGCATTCAGCAGCGTGGCCCGGTGGCGCTGGTCGAGCTGCCCGGCGGCGTGCCCGCCTGGTCGGTCACCGATCAGGCGGTACTCCGGAGCCTGCTCGCCGACCCTCGGGTGTCGAAGGACCCCAGACAGCACTGGATGTCGTTCATCAACGGCGAGATCACCGAGGCGTGGCCCTTGTTGCCGTGGGTGGCCGTAGACAGCATGTTCACCGCCTACGGGGCCGATCACCGCAGGCTGCGTCGGCTGGTCGCCCCGGCTTTCAGCCATCGCCGCAGTACCGCGCTGCGTCCGCGGATCGCCGAGATCACCGAGAACCTGCTCGACGCACTGGCAGCCACCCCTGTCGGCGAGCCGGTCGATCTGCGCGACAGCTTCGCCTACCCGGTTCCGATCCGGGTCATCACCGAATTGGTCGGTGTCCCCGAAGATTTGGGTCCTGCGCTGCACAAGTGCGTGGACGGGTTCTTCGACGGCTCGTTCACCGCCGAGCAGGCACAGGCCAACTACCTCGAAATGTACGGATTGGTCGGCGAACTCGTTGCCTACCGTCGTGCGCATCCTGGAGACGACGTCACCAGCGTGCTGATCGCCACGCGCGACGAGGACGACTCTCAGCTGTCCGAGAAGGAGCTCGTCGACACCTTGATGCTGGTGATCAACGCCGGTCACGAGACCACGGTGAATTTGCTCGACCAAGCGATCGTCGCCCTGCTCACCCATCCCGAGCAGCGCGCCGCGGTGGCCGCAGGCCAGGTGTCGTGGACAGACGTGGTCGAGGAGACACTGCGCTTCCAGGCGCCGGTGGCACACCTGCCCCTGCGGTACGCGGTCGAGGACATCGACATCGCCGGGGGGTATCGGATCGCCAAGGGCGAGGCCATCCTGGCCTCCTACGCAGGCGCCAGCCGTGACCCGAAAGTGCACGGCGCCGACACCGCGGAATTCGACCCCACCCGCGCCACCCGCGAGCAGCACCTCGCGTTCGGCTACGGGGCGCACCACTGCATCGGCGCGTCACTGGCCCGTCTGGAAGCGGCCGTCGCGCTGCCCGCGCTGTTCGAACGGTTCCCGCAGATGCGCCTGGCCACGAGCCGGGCCGAGTTGGCGCCGGTACCGAGCTTCATCTCCAACGGACACGCGACTGTTCCGGTGTATCTGCACGCCGACTAGTTCGAGGTCGCCGTCTCCGTGTAGACCTACGGAGGCGGCGAGGCGCCGACACCCGCGAGAGTCAGCGATGCTGCTTCGGGTGGCAAATTATCGGCAATAGGCATGTCGTGGTGAGGTGGGTGGGCCGGTCCGATGGTCGGATCGGGGGGACACGCGCACGTCCTTCGTGATCGTTGCGGGGCTTGACACGGTGCCGGACACGGCTTTGACTGATTCGGAAACCTGTTTCACCTCCTACGACGGTGCTCCGAGAGGTCGACGATGGCCAACACGTGGACAGCGAGCTCGGGGCATCGGCGCGGTTCGATCGCCCGTCGCGGAGCCCTCCCGATACTGGCACTGATCGGTGCGTGCCTGCTCTCCGTGACGGCTATCCAGACCGTCTCGGGGCAACCCATGGCAAACACCTCGGACACCGGATTCGCGATCCCCTTCGCCGGTGCGCCCGCCTACGAGTACGTGGCGCCGCCACTGATGACGAGTCCGGAGCAGCTCAACCAACCACTCGGTCAGGCACGGGCCGACACGATCGCCGGTCAGATAGGTCTCGACAGAGCAGACGCGCTGACCGAGCAGCAGTATCGCGACCTCAGCACCGGCGGCGGCGTCGGCGGCAGCCGCGAGGCGGCCGAGGTGATCGTCGCCTGCGTCGAGATCCTCACCAATACGGTCGGCCGCCCACTCTATTCCGAGGTCAACGGGGAGAGGACGCCCTCGGTGCTGGGCAGCTACGGACTGTATGTGAACCCCGGTGGGCTGTTGGAGAGTCCGGCCAACGCGGACGCGCCGACCAGGCAGGTGAACACCTTGCTCGCACCCGGGGGTTACGTCGGCACCTGGTTGCGCGACAACGGTGCGGTGCGGACCCTGGCCGCGCTCTACCGGTCGGCCTACACCGTGCAAGCTGCCTACGGCTTCGCGGCACAACAGATTTCGGGCGAGGCTCAACTGGTGACCAACACCAAGGCAGGCGTGAGCACCGTGGTCGGCATGTCGATGGCTCCGCCGCTGTGGATCGTGAACTTCGCTCTGATCTACATCTTGAACCCGGCCCTGGCGGCCGAGATGCCGGCCTACTGGGCTCCCATGCCCCCGCAGGTCGCCGACGCCATCAACGCGAGCCCGACCGGCCAGGTTCCTTTCGGCGACTACGCGGCCTACTTCGGGTGATCGGACCGCCCGGCCGGGGAATGCCACGGCCGGGCGCGTCAGTGGGTCAGGGCTGGCCGCTGACGGCGGCGGTGACGGCGTCGAGGAAGGGCTGGCCGCCCATGGCGTAGCCGCCGGCGATGGCGCCGAGGACCAGGCCGACGGGGCCGGTGATGATGCTGAGGAAGCCGAAGCCTAGGACTGTGCCGATGAGGCCGCCGAGGATGCCGCCCGCGACGACGCCGACCACGTTGCGGTTGATCTCGTTGGTCAACTGGGACATGGGGCTGATGGCCTGCATCTCGCCGATCTCGGCGGTGCGCGCCTGCGGGGCGAGGACGAGGTGGTGGCCGTCGTCGGAGATCGTCTGTGCCACCCGCATCTGCTTGCCGGAGATCTGATAGATGAGCGGGATGCGGGTGACGACGGCGCCGGAGTCGGCGACGAGGGTCACCGCGGTGTTGTCGTCGGTGGTGGAAAAGGTGCCGCCGGCAACGGTGGTGGTCAGCACCCGGGAGAACTCGGTGAGGGTGGCCTCGTACCGCACGGACTGGTCGACCCCGGATGTGGTGGCCTGGGGGGTCGGTGCGATCGGCTGCGCGGCGGCGGTTCCCGCGCTGATCCAGACGGTGGCGCCGACAAGGAGCGTGGCAGCAGGGAGGTAACCGAGTTTCATCAGGGAATTCCTTTACGCATCACGAATAATTGCGCGGCAGAACGGCGTGCCCCTGCGGGGGCGCGAACCATGTTGTCCGCCAGAGAGATCGGGCAGACACTAGCACCCTTTTCCGGCCGTTGGTCAATCCTGCCGAATTGGGCGGCGGACCAGGATTTCTCATTGTAAAAAGACGAAGATTCACAATTAGACAACGTTCGTGTGTGCCGTGTAAGAACTGTCAGCGAGTGGGACGTCGGTCGGGGACGTCCAGCGGATGAGTAGGAACAACACAGATGGCGCGTCGGAAAAACCTAGCCTTACTCGGCGTGTCCATGGGGGCGGTGTTCGCACTGGCAGGTGCCTTCTACCTGGCGCTTTCCGTCGTCGTGGGGTTCGCGGCCGAAGGGCCCGCACAGCCGAACAATGCCTCTGCCGAAAAAACTTTGCCGACAGAGGTTTCAGCGACTCAACCGGTGGGAACTAATAATGATTTCTATGGTGGTGTCGCGTCCACATTGACCAAGTCCGCGACGCAGATTCCCTGGGTGGAACTCAGTGTCGGTGATTGTGTGGATTGGAATGCGAATTCGGCCGATATTCGGCAGGTCGCGTGCGGTGGCGCCGACTCCCGCTACCGGGTGACGGAATTGGCGTCCACGGGTGGTCACTGCCCGGGCGACGTCGACCGTGCCCAACCTCGGACCCTGCCGGGCGGTGTCGACCAGACCGTCTGCCTGGATATCGACTGGACCGTCGGCGAATGCCTCGACCTTCAGGGTGACGCGGTCAGGCACGTGGACTGCGCCGCCGATGTCCCCGGTCGAGTCCGTGTTCTCGAGGTCCGCCGTGACACGACAGATGTGAACGTCTGCACGATCGGCGACCGCGGTGTCGTCTACGACCAGCGCCGCTACGTGGTCTGCGTGAGCACCCGCTGATCCGACGCGATCGGAAGCCGGCCATCGCATGCGGACTCAGGAAGCGCCGGGATCCGCCGTGAGGCCGGGAAGGATGTAGCGCCGCACGTGCGCCAGCACCGCCGCCCTGTCATCGGGGTCGATGGTGTCACCGGGGATCGTGCCCAGGCTGATCAGCACCCGCGCCACCCACTCGGAGACCTGGGCGAGGTCGTGACCGGGATGAATCTCGCCCCGCGCCGCCGCGGCCTCGACGTAGGGACGCCAGAAAGACGCCAGGTCGGGGATCAGGCCGGAGACGCCCGCGTCGGTGCACAGGGCGAATTCCTCGGGTTCGTCGGTGCGTAGCCGAATGAGCAATGCGCCGGGATCGTCGTAGGCCCCTCTGCCGATGCGCACCCCCGCCGCGAGTTGTGCGCCGAAGGTGTCGATCGCATCGAGTTGCCCCCGCGCATCGGTCCAGAAAGCGTCGGTCAGCCGGACGAGTGCCGCGCCGAGCAGTGTGGTCTTGTCGGGGAAATGCCGGTAGAGCCAGGCGCGTGATACTCCGGCCTCCTCGGCGACCTCGCTGACCGTCGTGGCTCGGATCCCCTTGGTTGCCAACAACTTCTGTGCGGCGTGGAGCAATCGATCCACGACTGTCGCCGTCGGGGCCTCGGTCACGCTCCTCGCTTTCCAGGGTCGTCGTTCCCGCGGGAACGGCATCGGGTTTCTCGAAACCCTAGCAAGCAGTGGACAGATCTGAGAATGTGACAACTGCGAGTAGACACTCTTGCAAATCTGTCTACAGATCGGCTCGAAAGGGATCGGGATATGTATCAACCGCGGACCGCGGTCATCGGCGCCGGTATCAGCGGCCTCACCGCGGGAAAGATGCTCAACGACTACGGCGTGCCCTATGCCTGCTTCGAGTCCTCGGATCGGGTGGGCGGCAACTGGGCGTTCGGCAATCCGAACGGGCACAGCAGCGCCTATCGGTCGCTGCACATCGACACCTCGAAACATCAGCTGTCGTTCCGGGATTTCCCCATGCCCGAGCACTACCCGGACTTCCCGCACCACTCGCAGATCAAGCAGTACCTCGACGACTACAGCACCGCCTTCGAGCTGACCGACCACATCGAATTCGAGAACGGCGTCGAACACGCGCGCCGCCTGCCCGACGGTGGCTGGGAGCTGCGCACCCAGCGCACCGGGACCCGGTATTTCGATCTGCTCGTCGTCGCGAACGGACACCACTGGGATCCGCGGTATCCGCACTTTCCCGGCGAGTTCGCGGGCGCCACACTGCACGCGCACCACTACATCGACCTACGCACACCGATGGACTTCTCGAACCAGCGGATTCTCGTGGTCGGTCTCGGCAACAGCGCGGCCGATATCGCCGTGGAACTGTCGTCGAAAGCCCTGGGCAACACCCTGACCCTGTCGACCCGCTCCGGCGGGTGGATCGTGCCCAAATACATCGCGGGCCGACCGGCGGACAAGTACTTCCGGACCAGCCCCCACATCCCGTACTCGTGGCAGCGCAAGATCGCGCAGTGGGGCCAGCCGCTCATCTCGGGACGCCCGGAGAGCTATGGCCTGCCGACGCCCAATCACAAGTTCTTCGAGGCACATCCGACCCAATCGGTCGAACTCCCGTTGCGCCTCGGATCCGGTGATGTGATCCCGAAGCCCGATATCGCGCGGTTCGATGGACACACGGTGCACTTCACCGACGGCACCAGCGACGATTTCGACATCGTCATCTATGCCACCGGCTACAACATCACCTTCCCGTTCTTCGATCCGGAATTCCTCAGCGCACCCGACAATCGGATCGATCTGTACAAGCGGATGTTCGTGCCGGGCATCGACGACCTGGTCTTCGCCGGATTCGCCCAGTCGACGCCCACCCTGTTCCCCTTCGTCGAATCTCAGGCACGGCTGGTCGGGGCGTACGCGGTCGGACGGTACCGGCTGCCCGCGCCGCAGCGGATGCGCGAGGTGATCGTCGCCGATCAGCAGCGCTACACCGGGCACATGCTCGACCGCCCCCGCCACACCCAGCAGGTCGACTATTTCCTCTACGAACACGATATGCGGACCCGAGAACTACCGGCGGGAGCGCAACGGGCTCGGGTCCAGGGTCCGCCGTCGTGGGCCCGGGTGGCCGATGCCGACACCACGACCGTAGGAGCGCCCCGATGACCGACGACTACCGGCAGATCTCCTTTCTCTCCCAGGGGACCACCTGCGATGGCTGGTTCTTCCCTCCGGCATCGGATGGTTCCCTGACCGGGCCGACCGGCTCGCCTGTCGTGGTCATGGCGCACGGATTCGGCGGCACCAAGGATTCCGGTGTCGCGCCGTTCGCGCGGCACCTCGCCGACGCAGGCCTCGCCGTTCTCGCCTTCGACTACCGCGGCTTCGGTGCCTCTGACGGTCAACCGCGCCAACGGGTCTCGATGGCCGCCCAGATCCAGGACTATCACGCCGCGATCGCCGCGGCGCTCGCGCAGCCCGGCGTCGATCCGGCGCGGACAGTGTTGTGGGGCATCTCCCAGTCCGCGGGGCACGTGTTGAGCGTGGCCGCCGAGCGGACCGACATCCGCGCGGTGATCGCGATGGCGCCCATGATCGACGGCATCTCAGCAGGTCGCAACGCCCTGAGTCAGGTGGGCGTCGGCGCGGTCACCCGCTCCGCGATGACCGGTGTGCGCAGCGCGATCGCGGGGCGCCTCGGCGGCGCACCGATCATGATGCCGCTGGTCGGAAAACCCGGCGAGCGGGCCGCATTGACCGCCGAGGGCTACTTCGAGTCCTACACCGCGTTGGCCGGGCCGACCTGGCGCAACGAAGTCGACGCCGCCGTGGGACTCGAGCTGGGCGGCTATCGGGCCGATCGGCACGCGGACCGCATCACCGCCGCGGTTCTCGTGCAGATCGCCGATTTCGACCGTGCCGCGCCCCCACACGCCGCGGCCAAGGCGGCGTTCAAGGCCCGCGCCGAGGTCAGGCACTACCCCTGCGACCATTTCGACCTCTTCGCGGGCAAGCAGTGGTTCGAGACCGCCGTGGCCCACCAGGCGCACTTCTTACGACGACATCTGCTCGACGCGACGCACGGCCAGGTTCGGACCACGGAGGGAGCAGCATGACCGGCGATCGACGTTGCGCACTGGTGATCGGCGGAGCGTCCGGAATCGGCCTGGCAACCGCGCGCACCTTGGCAGCCGAGAGGTACCGGGTGACCATCGCCGACATCGACGAAGGCGCGGCCCGTGCTGCCGCGGAGCTGCTCGGCGGCGATGTCACCGCGATCGGAATGGATGTCACCGACGAGGACTCGGTGGCGACGGGATTCGAGTCCGCACACGGTGTGCACACCGTGGTGAACTGTGCCGGGCTCTCGATTCCGGGCGCGATCACCGACCTCGACCTGGCGCATTGGCAGACCACCATCGATGTCTGCCTGACCGGAACCTTCCTGGTCCTCAAACACGCGGGTCGCCACGCCACTGAGGGCGGCAGCATCGTCTGCATCGCCTCACTCAACGGTCGCCAACCAGGCACCGGCATGGCCTCCTACTGCTCGGCCAAAGCCGGTGTGCTCATGCTGGTCGAGGTCGCCGCGTTGGAACTGGCCGAGCGCGGTATTCGCGTCAACGCGATATCTCCCGGCCTGGTCGACACCCCACTGGTCGCCGGAGTCTCGTTGGTGCCGGGGCTGACCGAGGAGTACCTGGACAACACTCCGCTCGGCCGCAGCGGACGACCGGAGGAGATCGCCGACGCGGTCGCCTTCCTCGCCTCCGACCGCGCGAGGTGGATGACCGGAGCGGCGATCGATCTCAACGGCGGCGCACATCTGCGGCGCTACCCGGATGTGCTGGGCCGGGTACGGGCGATGGCGACGGGCCAGGAGTAGCCGTAAGTCGTTGCCGCACCGGCTTTCTCCGCCGCGATCGCACCGAGTATCGGATTCAGCGCAGTGCGCCCGGTACGAGGTCGTCGATCGCGGCGGCGCTGCGCGTGAGCATCGTGTGGAACATCTGGTCGCCGCGTGGAGTGGGAGCGGCCGCGCCGCAACCGAATACGACGATCAGCGGCGCGTGGATCAGCGACGACACGTAGTCGGCCCAACACTGCTCGGCGCTGTAGCCGGTGACGCCGTGCCGGGTGAGTTCCCGGTGGTAGTCGGCGACGATGGTGCGCTCGTGGAGGCGGCGATCCTCGATCGTGAGGCTCGTCGAGAGCAGGAAGGCGATATCGCGCAGCGGTTGCCCAGGGGTGATCGTCTGCCAGTCCAGCACCGTCACCGTGCCGTCCGGCGCGAACATCACATTGTCGACGCGAAGATCCCCGTGCAGTAGCGCGAAATGCCGCAGCGGGGCGATCAGCCACTCACCGGCGGACGCGACGAGCCACGCGACGGCGGCCCGTTCGAGGTCGGTGAGCCGATCGTCGAAACGCTCGACGAAGGCGTCGGCCATCGGGCCGAGTACCGAGTCCATCAGGTCCCGATCCTCGGCAGTGGGCAGCGACAGGCCCGGTACCTGGAACAACGTGTTGTCACACCAGCGCGGGCCGTGTAGCCCCGCGGCGGCGACGGCGACCGCGCGCGCCTGTTCGACGGTGCAGCCCGCGATCTGGTCACCCTGCACCGCCGGCGCGAGATCATCGAGTAGCAGCACGAATTCGCTGCCGGATTCCGACACGACCGCGGCGTGACAGCCCGGGACCGGGATCCGCAGCGTCGACGCCAAGTCGCGGTAGAAGCGCACCTCGTTGCGGAAGGCGCCCGCTCCGAACCGGCGATGCTCTGCGGAGCCGATGGCGAGTTTGGCGATCATGCGCACCGGCAGGCTGGTGTTGTCGCGATAACGCAGCAGCAGCCGGTACGAGCCGGCCATCTGACCCGAACCCACCGGCGTCACGGTCACGCCCTCGACATCCACGCCGTGCCCGTGCGCCCTTAGTGTCGCGGTGAGCCAGGCGGGGGTGAGCGAAGCCGGATCGGTCGGGATGTCCTCCGAAACCGTTCCGGGAGGGGTGTATTCGGCGCTCATGCGACAACTCCTGGTGAGACCGGCAATGCGACCGAGCCCGGATTGGCGGGCAGTGCGCGCCGGGTCGAGCGGATCGCTCGGTAGGCCTCGACGACCGGGACCAATTCGGTGGGGGTGGCGCCGTGCATGATCACCGAGTCGACGCCGAGTGCGAATTGGCGGTCGACCGCCGCGGCGCAGGCGTGCGGGGAACCGGTCGCGCAGTCGCTCACCCATTCCCGCGGAATCACCGCGGCGAGTTCGGCGAGTTCGGCGGCATCGGCAGTCGCGTCGATCGCGCCACGCGCCGATGTGAAGGCCGTGCTCGCCCGCACCCGGTCGAGATCGTCGCTGCGCCAGCCGTTGGCTCGCATCAGAATCTCGGGATAGCCCTGCAGGTAGGTGGCCAGGCGGCCGTGGAGACGCCGCAGTTGATCCTGCTCGTCGAGGTCGTCGCCGACAGTGGCCACGACCGACCAGATCCGCACCGAGGCAGGATCGCGCCCCGCGCGTTCGGCGGCCTCGCGCACCGTCGACACCGCGGTCGCGGTGGCTTCGGCGCTGAGGAAGGTGTGCAGGACGACCGCGTCCGCGATGCGGCCTGCCAGTTGCAGGGTTCGTGGGCTCATGGTCACCAGCAGCACCGGCGGTGGCGAAGCGAGTGCCACGCCGAGATGCAGAACCGGATAGGAACCGATCGCGCCGTCGTGGCCGATGACGGTCTCCCCGCGCCACAACCTGCGCAGGATGTCGGTGATCTCGGCCAGTTGCGCACCGGTCACGTTCGGTATCCCGAGAACCTGCCACAGTGGCGCGATTCCGCGTCCGAGACCGAGCGCGAAGCGTCCGCCACTGAGCTCGGCGAGGGTCGCGCCCATGTTCGCGGTGACGATCGGATGACGCGTGTTGTGGTTGGTCGCCGCGGTGGCGATACCCAGTCTGGTCGACACGGCGGCGAGTGCGCCCGACAGGACCGCGGCGTCTTTGATGTTGAACCGCTCGGAGACGAAGGCGGTGCCCAGCCCGATCCGGTCGGCCAGCACCGCCTCGGCCGCGAGATCGGCGGGGGTGACGGGATGGCGCGACAGCGCGTAATAGCCGAGTTCGGTCAGCTGTGGCGGAAACTGTTCATCTGCTGACAACGGCGGGCACCTCCGGTGCGGCGATTTCGTAAGTGGTCGAGCGTGATTCGCGTCGCCAGAGGGTGCCATCGCCTGCCGTGGCGCCCTGCGCGACGAGCGTGCGTTTGAGAATTTTGTTGGTGGCCGTCGTCGGCAGGTCGGCGGCCAGGCGCACGAAGCGCGGCCAGGCCTTGGGGGAGAGGTCGAGTTGCTCGCCGAGGAACACGGTGAGTTCGTCCGGATCGAGAGAGGCGTTGTCGCGCAGGACGATCGCGGCCATGACAGCGTCGCCCACCCGGTCGTCGGGAACGGCGTAGACGGCGACCCGGCTGACCGCGTCGAGCCGTTGCAGGATCCGTTCGATCGGCCCCGCGGCGAGGTTCTCGCCGTCGACGCGCATCCAGTCGGCGGTACGACCGGCGAGATAGAGGAAGCCGTCGGCGTCCTTGTAGGCCAGATCGCCCGACCAGTAGAGACCGCCGCGGGTCCGCTCGGCGGTGGCTTCCTCGTCGCCGTAGTAGCCCATGAACAGACCGGTCCCGTCGGCGTTGACGAGTTCGCCGACGGCCTCGTCCTGATTGGCCAAGGCGCCGTGTTCGTCGAAGACGGCGCACGGACACTCGGTGACGGTTGTCGAGTTGTACACGGCCACACCGGGATAACCCTTGCCGATGGAACCCGGCGGGGTCCCTGGTTCCCTGGTGATGATGATCGCCAGTTCGGTCGAGCCGAATCCGTCCCACACCGTGCACCCGAAGCGCCGGGTGAACTCGTCGATATCGCGGTCGGTCGCCTCGTTGCCGAAAGCGACGCGCAGCGGATTGTCGGCGTCGTCGGGCTGCTGTTCGGTGGCGAGAATGTAGGACAGCGGTTTGCCGACGTAGTTCATGTACGTCGCGCCGCTGCGCCGGATATCGGCCAGGAATGTCGAGGCCGAGAATTTGGCGGGCGCCATGGCTGCCCCGCTGGCGAGGGCCACGCAGTAGCCGCCGAGTATCGCGGCCGAATGAAACAGCGGCATCGACAGGTAGCAGATGTCGTCGGAGCCGAGGCCGAACCGGTCGACCAACGGTGGTCCCGCGAACGGCACCATCATGTGCGCGAGCCGCACGGGCTTCGGATTCCCGCTCGTGCCCGAGGTGAAGATGAGCATGAAGGTATCCATCGCGCCCGGCACGCTGTGCGGCGTCAATTCGCTTGCGCTGGCCAGCAATTCGGCCCAGCGTGGAAGCGAGACGTCGAAGACGGTGACGCCGTCGAGGTCGAGTCCGTCGAGCAGTGCTCGGTGCTCGGCGTCGGTGAGCAGGATCTGGACATCGCCGCGCCGGATGTCGTCGGCGAGGGCAGCGCCGCGCCGGGTGTTGTTGATGCCGACCGTGACGTATCCGCCGAGCGCGCCGGCGGCGAGGCTGGTGAGCATCTCGGCAGTGTTGCCCAGCAGTGTTCCCACGTGCATCGGACGGGCGGGATCGGCGACGGACAGGATCGTCGCGGCCTGGCGTCGGGCGTCGGCGATGTGCTCGCGCCACGTCCAGGTCCGGTGGGGGCAGGTGATCGCGAGGGAATCGTCCTCGGCTCGCGCGAGCAGAAGTTCGGTGACCGTGGCAGCCATGGCCCAAATTTAGAACACGTTATCTACGGCTGTATACAGATTTCAGAAATTGTCTACTCAAGGAAACGGCCGTGTGGGGAGGGCGGTCATTGCCATTCGAGTGCACCCCATGCTAGCGTCCAGACAAGTGTCCAGGTTAGTGTCCAATGATAGCCCTTCTCGGCATCGACACCTCGAAGACCTAGTTGAGGAGATCGACCATGGCGAATGTGCAAGCGCTGCCGCAGGCGTCGGATGGTCGACGTCGCCTCGGGTTGAGCAGTCCGGTGCACGGGGGAGCGGTCGGCGACATCGTGGTGAGCACGGCCGAAGAGGTCGGGCAAGCGGTTGCCCGCGCCCGGGTCGCCCAAGTGGCGTGGGCGGCACGGCCGGTGCGCGAGCGCGCTGCCATCATCCGAGCGGCCGTCGAGGTCCTGATCGCCCGCCAGGACGACGTCGTCGACACCCTTCGGGCCGAATCCGGCAAGCCGCGCGTCGAAGCCTTGGCGATCGAAATTTTGGCCTCGTGCGACTTTCTGAACTACTGGAGCCGCCGAGCCAAGCGGGATCTCGCCGATCATCGTGAACGCTTGCACGGCTATATCCGTCCGTTCAAGAAGCTCACCGTGCACTACCGCCCGTTGGGCGTGATCGGCGTGATCACACCGTGGAACGCGCCCTTCGTGCTGTCGATGAATCCGGTGGCGCAGGCGCTGTTGGCGGGCAACGCCGTACTGCTCAAGCCCTCGGAAGTCACGCCGCATTCGGGCGGTTGGGTGGTGAAGATCCTGCACGAAGCCGGTGTTCCTGCGGACGTGCTGCAGCTGATCCACGGCGACGGCGAGACGGGCGCTGCCCTCGTCGACGCCGGGGTGGACAAGATCTCGTTCACAGGCAGCGTCGCCACCGGTCGAAAGGTCGCCGAAGCCTGTGCGCGGCAGCTGATTCCGTGCACCTTGGAACTGGGCGGCAAGGACGCCATGATCGTCTGTGACGACGCCGACATCGAACGGGCCGCGGAGGGGGCGGTGTACCTGTCGATGTTCAACAGCGGCCAGGTATGTCTGAGCGTGGAGCGCATCTATGTCGTGGAAAGCGTTGCCGACGAGTTCATCCGGCTGGTCCAGCAGAAGGCGAAATCGCTGACCTATGGCGCCGGTGACAGCACCGACTTGGGTCCGATGTGCTGGGATCGCCAGCTGGCGATCGTCACCCGCCACCTCGAGGACGCGAAACGCCGTGGCGCCGTGCTGCTGGTCGGCGGGGAAGCCGACACCGCCGACGGCTTGTTCTTCGAACCGACGGTCGCGGTCGAGGTCACCCATGACATGGAACTGATGCGGGAGGAGACTTTCGGCCCCGTCGCGGCGATCATGCGGGTCGCGGACGAGGAGGAAGCGATCCTACTGGCCAATGATTGTCAGTACGGGCTCAGCGGCAGCGTCTTCACCAAGGACACGGCGAAAGCGCTGCGTATCGCCAAGCGTCTGGACACCGGATCGGTTGTCCACAATGACGCTGCCGTGATCTACGGAGTGCCGGAGGCGCCGTTCGGCGGGCGTAAACGCAGCGGCCTCGGGCAGACGAACGGCCGCCACGGCCTGCGCGGATTCACCCACGCTCAGCCGATTCTGCTCGATCGGTGGCAGTTGAAGCGGGAACGGATCTGGTACCCGTACACCGAGGAGTCGGTCGCGGCGATCGCGGGCACTCTGAAGTACGGGTTCGGCAGCGCGATCGCGCGACGCCTGATGTCCTGACGGCAATACGGCATTGCGGCAGGAATTCGTTTGGACCACAGCGTGATTCGATGCGCTGTGGATGTGGTCGACGTGAGTGGAGAACGTGATGAACGGCGAGCGATCGTTGAGTGGGCGTGGAGCGGTCGTGGTCGGCGGAAGTCGGGGGATCGGCTTCGCTGTCGCCGCACTACTGGCGAAAGACGGTGCGGGAGTAGTGATCAACGGGCGTGACGAGGCGGCCGTCGACAGGGCGGCCACGGCGATCACACTTTCCGGAAATTCGGCGGTGGGGGTGGCGGGATCCGCAGCGGACGAGGCCGTCGCGACCAGGGCGATCGACGTCTGCGTCGAAAAGTTCGGCGCCATAGATATTCTCGTCAACTGCGCGGGCATCGCCGAACCACCCGCCTCGTCGATTCTGGACGCGAAGCCATGGGATTGGCGGGCCCTGCTGGACTCGCATCTCACCACGGTGTTCAACACCTGCCGCGCCGCCGCGCCCCGGATGGTCGAGAAAGGGCGAGGTTCGATTATCAATACGAGCTCTTTCGCCTACCTCGGAGACTACGGCGGGACGGGATACCCAGCGGGCAAAGGAGCGGTGACCAGCCTGACGTTGGCGATCGCGGCGGAGCTGAAAGAGCACGGAGTTCGGGCGAACGTCGTGTGCCCCGGCGCGAAGACGCGCCTTTCCTCCGGATTCGCCTACGAGGCCCGGATTCTCGAACTCTATCGGCGGCAGATGCTCGATGAGACGACGATGCGCAGTTCGCTCGACGCACCCCCCGCGGACTACGTGGCGCCGCTCTATCAGTTCCTGGCCGGCGATCTCGCCGCCGGCATCACCGGTGAAATCTACATCGCGGCAGGCGGATTCGTCGGCCGCTTCGAACGCCCGACCCCCACCCTCGTGGGCTACCGGGACCATCGGGATGCGCCGCCGTGGACCATGGCGGAGTTGCGTCAGATGATCCCCGAACGCGGGGCGGATCGTCCGCGAACCGCGGGCTGATCCTGTCCGATCTACCGTCCATGGAAGGTGTGCTCATGGCCTTTGTCATCACCCAGCGATGCTGCAACGACGCGAGTTGCGTCGCGGAGTGCCCGGTCGACTGCATCCGGCCGCGACCCGGAGATCCCGACTTCGCGAACGCCGAGATGCTGCATATCGATCCCGACACCTGCATCGACTGCGGCGCCTGCATGGATGCCTGTCCCGTGGACTCGATCTACGACGCCGACGACCTGCCGGTGAACCTGCTGCGCTACGCCGAGATCAACGCCGCCTACTTCCAGCACCGTCCGCTCGACACCGAATTCGCCGTCGACGCCGCGCCCGCCCGACTCTCGCGTGCGGCGGGTCGGCTGCGCGTGGCGATCGTGGGCACCGGCCCCGCGGCCTGCTACGCCGCCGAGCATCTGCTCGGCCGGGGCGGCGATGTGGAAGTCGAGATGTTCGATCGCCTGCCGACGCCGTGGGGGCTGGCTCGGTACGGAGTCGCTCCCGACCATCCCGAGACCCGCGGCGTCACCACCATGTTCGCGTCGGCGTTCAAACGCGACTCGGTCCGATTCCACCTCAATGTCGAAGTCGGGCGCGATATCTCACATGCCGAACTGCTGGAGCACTGCCACGCGGTGATCTACGCGGTCGGCGCCTCCGCCGACGGGCGGCTGCACATACCCGGCGAGGATCTGCCCGGCAGTCACTCGGCCACCGAATTCGTGGCCTGGTACAACGGGCACCCCGATTACGCCGACTACCGCTTCGACCTGTCCGGTGAGCGGGCGGTCATCGTCGGCAACGGCAATGTGGCGCTGGACATCGCGCGAGTACTGACCACTGATCCCGATCAGCTCGCGAGCACAGATATCGCCGATCACGCGGTGGAAGCATTGCGCCACAGCAAGATCCGTGAAGTTTTGCTGCTGGGCAGACGTGGCCTTCGCCAGGCCGCCTACACCGGCCCGGAATTCCTCGCGCTCGGGCACTCGTCCGGTACCGACATCGTCATCGATCCCGCCGATATCGACGACGATGTGGTCGCCGCACTGTCGGATCCGGCCACCGATCCGACCACCCGCCTCAAGCTGACCCTGGCGCACGAATACAGCACGCGAGGTACCACCGGCGCGCCTCGGCTCGTCGACTTCCGGTTCCGGGTCACCCCTGTCGCGCTCACCGGCGAAGGCCGGGTCGAATCACTTCGGCTGGCACACAACGAGATTCACAGCGGCCCGCAGGGGCCGGTGGCCGTGGCGACCGAGCGCGGGGAAACCATCGATACCTCCCTGGTGCTGCGTGCCGTCGGCTACCGCGGCGCGCAGGTACCCGGCGTGCCGTTCGACTCGGCCAAGGGCATCATCCCCAATGACGGCGGCAGGGTGCTCGACAGCGCGGGCGCGGTACTGCCCGGTGCCTATGTCGCCGGGTGGATCAAGCGCGGGGCACGCGGCGTGATCGGCACCAACCGCGGCGACGCGGAACAGACGGTCGCCGGGATCGTCGAGGACTTCACCGCCGGACGCCTGGCCACACCGGCGGGGGATCGGGAAGAGCTGCTGGCCCTGCTGTCGCGTCGCTGCCCGAACCTCGTCGACCGGGACGGATGGGCGCTGATCGACGCCGCGGAGCGCGCCAACGGCGCTGCGGCCGACCGTCCTCGCGTCAAATTTACCCGGGTCGAGGACATGGTCGAAACCGCACGTGCGCGATAACGAGGTGTGGGCCGGGCTGTAGCAGCCCGGCCCACACCTCGGGGAAACGTTCTCGGGTCAGAGCTCGGTCAGCTCGGCGAGCTTCGCCGAGAGACGGTCGAGATAGTGCAGCACCTCGGTCTCGGTGCGGTCGGGGAGTCCGTACAGCACGTCGGTGACACCGGCGCCGGCCCACAGCGCCAATTTGGCCGGGTCGGGTTTGAAATCCAGTGCGACCACGCGTGGTCGGTCACCGCGCCCGGCATCGGCCCAGATCTTGTGCAGCAGCGCCAAACGCGCGGTGATGTCGGTTTCGGTCGGTGTGGTGATCCAGCCGTCCGCGTTGCGAGCGATCCATTCGAAGGTGCGCTCGGTGCCTGCCGCGCCGATGAGGACCGGGACATGGCGCTGGACAGGTTTGGGCCATGCCCAACTCGCTCCGAACGATACGTAGTCACCCTGGTAGCAGGCTTCCTCCTCGGTCCACAGCGCTCGCATCGCTTCGATGTACTCGCGCAGCACGGTGCGCCGCTTGTTCGGCGGCACCCCGTGGTCGGCGAGTTCATCGGTGTTCCAACCGAATCCGGCTCCGAGCGTCACCCGCCCGTCGGACAGATGATCCAGGGTCGCGATTGTCTTGGCCAAGGTGATCGGGTCGTGCTCCACGGGCAGCGCCACGGCGGTGGACAGCTCGATCCGCTCGGTGACCGCCGCCGCCATGGCCAACGACACCCAGGGATCGAGGGTCCGGGTGTAGCGGTCATCGGGCAACGACGCGTCGCCGGTCGACGGGTGGGCCGCCTCCCGTTTGATGGGAATATGGGTGTGCTCGGGCACGAAGAACGAGGCGAAGCCGCGCTCCTCCGCGGCCCGGGCGGCCACCGCGGGCCGAATGCCGCGGTCGCTGGTGAACAGGACGATCCCGAATTTCATCAGTGTCAACTCTTTCCGGTTCACCACGTCACCACGGAGCGCAGTACGCGGCCGGATTTCATGGTCTCGAAGGCCTTTTCGACGTCGGCCAGGCCGATGCGTTCGGTGACGAACAGGTCCAGGGGCAGGCGCTGTTGGCGATACAGTTCGATCAGCGTCGGGAAATCACGTTCCGGGAGACAGTCGCCGTACCAGGAGGATTTCAGCGCGCCGCCGTGGGAGAAGAAGTCGAGCAGCGGCATCTCCAGGCGCATCTGCGGCGTGGGTACACCGACGAGGACGACTGTTCCGGCCAGATCGCGGGCGTAGAACGCCTGCTTCCACGTCTCGGGTCGGCCCACCGCGTCGATCACGACGTCGGCGCCGAAACCGCCGGTGAGCTCGCGGATCCGCTCGACGGGATCCTCGGTCGCGGCATCGACGGTGTGGGTCGCACCCAGTGCGGTCGCGCCGGTCAGTTTGGCCGGATCACGGTCGACGGCAACGATGGTGCTCGCTCCCGCCAGGCGCGCCCCGGCGATCGCGGCCGCGCCGACACCGCCACAGCCGATGACGGCGACCGAGTCGCCACGGCTGACGTTTCCGGTGTTGAGAGCGGCCCCCAACCCGGCCATGACCCCGCAGCCGAGCAGGCCCGCCACGGCGGGGTCGGTGGTGGAATCGATGACGGTGCACTGCTTTTCGTGCACCAGAGTCTTGTCCGCGAAGGCCCCGATCCCGAGCGCGGGGGTCAGCGGTGACCCGTCGCCGAGTGTCATCTTCCGCTCGGCGTTGAAGGTATCGAAGCAGTACCAGGGGCGGCCGCGACGGCACGCGCGGCAACTCCCGCAGACCGCACGCCAGTTCAGAACCACGAAATCGCCTACGGCGACATGGGTTACGGCAGTGCCGATCCGATCGATGACCCCGGCTGCCTCGTGGCCGAGCAGGAACGGGAACTCGTCGTTGATCCCGCCTTCGCGGTAGGTGAGGTCGGTGTGGCAGACCCCGCAGGCCAGCACCTTGACGACGACATCATGGGCTCCGGGTTCGGGGATGACGATGTCGACCATCTCCACTTCGGCACCGGCTCGGCGCGCGACAACGCCCCGTACTGTTTCAGTCATCGCGTTCACCACAGCGGGACCGGAGAGGTGCCGAGGCGGTACCAGCCTGGCAGGTTGCCTTTGGAGTTCACTACGCGCTCGATGCGCTCGGTCACGCCGACCGGTAGGTCGTCGTTGGTGATCATCTCGGTGAACAGGACGGTGAGATTGCCGTAGTCGAAGAAGTCGCGCTGCCACTTCCATTGGAAGTCGCCGCCGTATTTGAACCAGCTGCCCTGAATGCCGTCGAGGGAGTAGTTCGTGCCGTCGGCGCGTTTGACCTCGCAGACCTGCTTCCACAGACCGAGCATGTCGCCGGTCTTCTCATCGGTGACCCAGGCCTGATAGGGGTAGGTCCAGCCATCGAGGCCGTCCATTTCCAGGCCGATCGCGTAATCGCGGATCTCGGTGCGCCCGATCGCCATGAAGTCGTGCTTGGGCCCGTAGTTCCAGCCGTAGGTGGCGTCCTCGGTATAGAACTCCGCCAGTGGCCGCCAGTCACCTGCCTGCTCGCACTCGATGTTCGCCTGCAGCCACCGTTGGATCATTTCGTCGAGTTCGGCGCGGGGAAACGACATGGGCATTGCTCCGATCTGTACAGCGGACTCCGCGCCATGGCACCGAGTCCGAGAGATAGCACGTACGGTACACACGGCGTGAACAAGTGTATAGACACATGTCCAATGTTCTGTCCATATTTTTGACCGCTGCGTGCAGTAGATGGTCGACCAGGGTGTCGAGTGCGGTCCTAGGCCGTGAGGAACGCGGCCCACAGCAAGGCCGTGACAGCGATCAGGACCGGGGTGGTGATCCGTGCGACCCGCGCTCGCTGATGGCGAGCGAAAACGAAGGGGACAGCCACCGCGGTGACGAGAGCGGCGGGCACCGACAGCACGGTTCCCGCGACGAGTCCGTATCCGTGGGGATCGAAGCCGGGGTCGGTCACGAGGCGAAATGCGAGCACGAGGTAGACGCATCGCAACCAGACCAACCCGGCGGCAGCACCCACGGCACCGGCCGCCAGCGGAACTACCCAGCGCAGAGCGGATGTCGGGGAGGTGTCGGGTGGGTTCATCGGCGTCGCTGGGCGATCACTTCGGCGGTTTCGCTCGTCGACCCGTGCCCCGGCCACAGAGATCGTTGTGCATGGTTGCCCTCCCGGTGACAATCACAGCACAGCGCCCGAGTCGAGGAAAGAGGGTGCCCGAGATCGGCGTCAGCGAGTAGCCGCGTTCAGAACGACTGCCCAGGTAGCGGCAATATGCCCAGGTTGGCGTCGAGGCCGCCGTCGACGACGAGAGTGGTGCCGGTGATATATCCGGCGGCGGGGGAGGCGAGGAACCAGATCGCCTCCGCTTGTTCTCGGGGCTCGGCGATCCGTCCGAGCGGAATCCGGCGCTCGATCGCGGCGAGCAGCGCCGGGTCCTGCTGGATCCCTGCGGTGATACCGGTGCGGGTGAGCCCGGGGGCGATGGCATTGATCCGAATACCCTGAGCCGCGTAGTCGATCGCGACCGCGCGGACCAGGTTGATCAACGCGCCTTTGGAGGCGTTGTAGGCCCAGTTCCCGGCGTCGCCCCGCAGACCGGCCACCGACGCGGTCAACACCGCCGAGCCCCCGAACCGACGCAACGCCGGAATCGCCGCCCGCAGCCCGCGAATCGGGCCGAGAAGATTCACGTCGAGGATGCGGTCGGCCGCGCGTACCGCATCGGCGGACTCGAGCGGTGGGGTGCCGCCGGTGCCGGCATTGAGGACGATGGTGTCGAGTCGACCGAAGCGGCTCAGTGCGATGTCGACAGCCGCCTGGTTCACCGCATCCGTGGAGACATCGCCGAACAGAGTCACGATGCCGTCGCCGAATCCGGCCGAGCTGTGCTCGGAGATGTCCACCGCGACCACGTCGTACCCGCGTTCGGCGAACAACTCGACAGTGGCACGGCCGATACCGGACGCGGCGCCGGTCACGATCGCCACGCGGCGGGCGTCGGCAGGGGAGGGCTCGGTCATCGGATGCCTTTCACGGCCGAGGGATTCGATCTCACCGGACAACGCATGCCCGCCGACAGTCGATGGCGTTAGAACACCTCTGACGCAAACCGTTCCGCAGATCGGCCGGTCCGACTACATATAGCCGCCCCTAGTTTTGGTCTCCGGGATCGGTCGGGTGGCGATGATCCAACGGCGGAGTGAGTTCGTCGACCACGACCAGATTCCCGCCGGACTGTTTGGCCCGGTACATCGCCGCGTCGGCGGATTGCAGCAGCCGGTCCGCGGTCGGGTGGGGACATCGCGGACAGGCTGTCGCGTCGAACACCGCCACCCCGACGCTCGCGGTAACCCCCACCGCGGACTCCGAGGGTTCGGCGACCGCACGGCACAACCGTTCGGCTTCGCCGCGCGCGGCGGCCGCGGCCGTGGGGACAGCGACCACGAACTCCTCGCCCCCCGTTCGGGCCACCACCGCTGTCTCCCCGGCCGCATCGCGCAACCGCCGCGCCGTCCGAACCAGGACGATGTCGCCGATGCGGTGGCCCCAGGTGTCGTTGACGCTCTTGAACCGGTCGAGATCGAAGCAGATGACACAGATCGAGAGGTTGCGGTCCATCAGCTGCGGGAGCTGGTTCTCGAGGCCGCGCCGGTTCAGCAGTTCGGTCAGCGGGTCCGACAACGATTCCGTGCGCAACAGCCAATAGAGGAATTGGAACGCGGGTACCGCGATGAATACCGAGGAGAGCAGCAGCGCGACCGCGACCGCCAGGTGCACGCCCTCGCCGCCGGTGGCGATCCGCACCGACAGCACCAGCACTGACAGCAGCGACCAGGCCGAATGCACGGCCAGCGCCCGGGTGTTGTGGAAAAAGCTCAGGTAACTGCCGGTACCGAGAAGTAGTACCGTGCCCATCGCCCCGAACAGCCGATCCTGCAACTGCAGGAACTCCAGCGTGAACAACACATCGGCACACGCGATCAGCACCAGCGACTCGGTCTTGCTCGGCCAGGGCCGCAGCCACCAGCGCAGCGCCCACAGGGTCCCGGACAGCACCCCGATCGTCGACGCGACGCCGGGATGACCGGGCGGTCCCACCGGTGTTCCCGCGATCACCGCGCCCATCACCGCGATCGTCGCTCCCGCGAGACCGACCAGCACCTTCAGCGGTACCAGCGACGATCGAGCCGCGAGGGTGCGCACCAGCCATCGGTAGTCGGCCTGGTCCACCCACCAGTCCCGCAACGTCTTGCTGTCATTCATCGACTCACCCTTGGTCCCGACCGCATCGCCCGCCTCGTTTCCTTGTCGAGTGCGAGAACTCCAGGAGATCCCACCAGTTGATCGGCAGTAGTCTAGGTCGGACCTGCGCATACTCGACACCTACATACGTGTCACAGCAGGCGCGGACCTGCCGAGGCGCGCTACGTTGCAGCTCGTGACGGAAATTTCAGGAAGCGCATCGCGTGACGAACGGCGACCGGACGTCGAACGGCGGCTGATCGCGGCCGTCTCGGATCTCTGTGCTGACGGTGCGCGCTTCGCAGATCTGAGCATTTCGCGGATTGTCGGGGCGGCGGCGATCGGTCGTGCGACGTTCTATCTGTACTTTCCGGATCGCTCGGCGTTCTCGCTGCGCCTTGTCGATCACGTGCGCGCGGAGTTGGCCGGGAGTGTCGCAGCAGTGTGGCGAGCCGCCGGGGATCGCGGCGCGTTGGAGGCGGCCCTCGCCGATTTCGTCGAGATATTCGCGCGCGAGTACCCGTTGATCAATGCGGTCATGGACGCGGCTGTGACGGATGCGCAGGTGGCCGGACGTATGGACGACAACATGCAAGCGTTCATCGCCGAATCCGCTCGCACTATCGAACTCGCTCAACAGCGCGAAACCGTTCGCGTCGATCTGCCTGCCGTCGAGGCCGCCTCGGCACTGGTCTGGATGGTGGAACGCACGTGCTCCCGAATGATCGGTGGCAGCGATGAGCAGGAACGTGCCCGCCTGACCCGAGCACTGACGACCATTGTCTGGCACAGCCTCCATGCGTGAGGAATTGAGGTTGGACAGCGTGTCTAACCCCTGTTAACGTCGTAATGCATGACGACCACGCGCTTTCTGAACCGAGACCTCGCGCGCAACCGTTTCGATCCTCGTCTCGTGCGGCGATTGGAACAGGGTCTCGAAGAGGCGGACTCGCTCGCCGACGCGGTGGTCGCTTCCTTCGGCTCGCGTCCGCAACACTCGTTCCGCGCCGTCAACGCGTGGCTCGATGGCGAAACCGGTGTTCCGGACAGTCTCGCGACCATGCTGGAGCCGATCGCTGAGCTGCCTGATTGGCTCGATGGGGACGCGCTCGAGCGGGGTTCGACGGCGTTGTGGCGCAATGGGATCCTGTGGATCGGGCTGAGTTTCAACTGCGCGGCGCTGGCGGCCGGATATCAATCGGGGGCAGGGGTCAAGCCACTCACCTTCACCGGCGAATTGAACTACCGGTCTCGCCGACGAATGCAGGAGACCGGACGGTGGTTTCTCGCGGCCACGTCACCCGGGGCATTGCGACGACACGGCCCCGGCTTCCGGGAGACCGTGCGCGTCCGGTTCATGCATGCCGGCGTGCGTAAACGCATTCTCCAGTCCGGTGAATGGAATCAGGAGGCATGGGGGGTGCCGATCAACCTCACCGATACCGCCTACGGCGTATCAGGTGAATTCTCGACGATTCCGCTCGCGGCCATGCGCGATGCGGGAGTGCACTTCACCGAACGCGATCTCGACGACATCCAACATATGTGGCGCTATATCGGCTACCTGCTCGGCGTACCCGACGACCTGCTGCCCTACAACGCGGCACGGGCCAGGGAAATCATCGCGATCAAAGAACTCACGGACACACCCGCCGACGCGGATTCTCGACAACTGGTGAAGGCGCTGATCGAAAACGGTTTCGACCCGGCTACCGTACTGCCGAAGTCGATGATCGGCATCGGCACCCGCCCCCTCGTCGCGACGCTGTACGCACTCACCCGACGATGGGCCGGCGAGGAAGTGGCCGACAGTCTCGGCCTGCCGAACACGAGTCTGAAGTACCTGCCGACGCTCCTGCGGCCCGCGGTGCGGGCAGGCGAGGTCGCGCGGCGATGGGGCCTGCGCGACGAACAGCGACTGGCCCGCCGGACCCGGGCGAGCTTTCGAGAGTTGCTCGACGACGCCCGAGCCCCCTCGACCGTCGCCGCCGAAGCCGTTGTGCAAGCTGCTCTGTGAAACGTCGGCATCGGTCTCGGAATAGTCGCGAGGATGCCCGCGTTGCCTTCGGCATGACCGGTGATGATCTCGGAAAATTCGGTGTGTGGCGCTATTACAAGGGGTTCACCCCAGCGGCGGCCCGCGAGATCGAAGAATTGGGGTACAGCGCGTTGTGGCTCGGCGGTTCGCCGCCGGCGGATCTGCCGGTGACCGAATCGCTGCTGGAGGCGACGGAGTCGCTGACTGTCGGCACCAGCATCGTGAACATCTGGACGGCGCCGGCGGACGTCGTCGCCGAATCCTTCCACCGGATCGACCAGCGATTTCCCGGCCGTTTCCTGCTCGGCATCGGGGTCGGACATCGGGAGGCCAACGGCACGGAGGCGATCAAGCCGTATGACGCGCTCGTGGCCTACCTGGACGAACTCGACGCGGCGGGTGTGCCGAAGGAGCGCAGGGCATTGGCCGCGCTCGGCCCCCGCGTCCTGGAACTCGCCCGAGACCGGACCGCGGGCGCACTGCCCTACCTCGCCCCGCCGACGCACACCGCGATCGCCCGCGAAACCCTCGGCGGGAGTGCGTTACTCGTCGCGGAGCAGAAGGTGGTCCTGGACGAGGATGCGGCGCGGGCGCGTGAGGTTGCCCGGGGCACGCTGTCGATGTATCTGGGCTTGGTGAATTACCTGGGTAATCTGCGCCGCTTGGGATTCACCGAAGACGACATCACCAAGCCGGGCAGCGACAGGCTCGTCGATGCCCTCGCCGTCCACGGCACAGCCGCCGAGGTTGGAGCCGGATTGGTGGCGCACCTGGACGCGGGTGCCGATCATGTCGCGATCCAGCCGTTGGACGAGGACTACCTCGCGGCGCTACGCGCGCTGGCCGCGGTGCTGCCTTTCGAGAAGTGAAGTAGCACGACGGTCAGCCACTGAGGCTCTGACCGCGCAGCTACGCGAGCGCACCCGACGACGGCGGCGTCAGATGGTGGCGACGATTCTGCCGGAGTCGATCGCCACCATGTGACGCCGCCGTGCGACGAGATGTCGTGGTCTGGAGGGTATGCGGCGATCGCGTGGAGGTAGGCGGGTGGACGAGGAGCTATTCCGGGTCCGCAGCAGAGCCGCTCTCGGCGGTGGTGGCCAGGTATTCGCCCAATTCCTGGGTCAACGTGCGGTCGAGCGCTTGGACGAGGCTGTGCTGCACGGCGGCGACGGCGACGTCGCGCAGGTGATTGATCATGGTGGTGGTTTCGGCGATCTCGGCGTCGGTGGTCGGTAGCCAGCCGGGGCCGTGCAGTTCGACGAGATGGTCGCGGGTGACGGTGAACATCTGGTGGGCGATGTCGTCGAGGCGATCCTGGACCACTGCCTGTAGGTCGGCGAGGCGGCGGAGGTCGAACTTGTACTCGCGCAGGTCGGCGAAGGTCTCCAGCAGGAGCGGATCGGTGAATTCCACCATGTCGCCGCGAACTCGGAGGACGCCGAGCTCGCTGAGGCGAGTCAGCATCGTCGGGTCGTTCGCCTCGGCGCCGAGGAAGGTCGCGACGAGTTCGAGGGGGACCTCGAGTGAGGCGTCGACCGGGTCGGGAGTCGCCGTACGCGGCAAACCGAGGACGTCGACGAGATCCTTGCCGGTTTCCCAGCTGGTGATGAAGTCGGCGATGTGGGCGGTGGTGAAGCCGCGTTGCAGCAGCGCGTCGATGAGTTTCAGGCGCTCGAGGTGGGTGTCGTCGTAGATCAGGGCGCGCCCGGCGCGGGCGGTCGGCACCGGGAGCAGTCCGCGTTCTTGATAGGAGCGCACGTTGCGGGCGGTGGTTCCGGCGGCGCGGGCGAGATCATCGATGCGGTACTCCGACACCCGTCTCGTCTCCTGTTCGTCTCGCGGCCACCGAGCAGGCACCGGCTGTGTCCATGTCCCCGGATTGCGTCCTCGGGGACATGGACACAGGGATCGTTGTCACCCTAGCCGAGTGGAACCACGGCATGGTCGCTGGTTCCGATCACCGATTCCGCGTCGGCGGGGGTGAACAGGAAGTCGTCGGGGTCGACGACGGCCAATTGCCGAACGTACTGGGTGCCGAAGCCGGGGAACATCGTCGCGTTGAAGCCGTCCTCGGTGAGATACCAACTGCGGCAACCGGAATTCCACGTCGTCGTCGTGAGACGCTGCTGTAGCTGCTCGTTGTACCGATCCTGTTTGTCGCGGCGCACTTCGAGGGTGCGCAGATTTTGCGTCAGGATCATGCCGATGGCGTCGGTCAGGTAGTCGATCTGAGCCTCCATGTACACCAGCGCCGAATTGTGGCCAGGTCCCGAATTCGGTCCGAACGTGAGGAACAGGTTCGGATATCCGGCCACGGCGACACTCTTGAACGCGTAGGCCCCCTTGCTCCATTCGTCGGCGAGGACCCGCCCGTCGCGGCCGGTCACCGGGATCGGGCTGCCGGCCTTGGACACCTCGAATCCGGTGGCGAAGACGATGGCGTCGAAGCGGTGCTCGATACCCTCGGCGGTGCGGATGCCGCGTTCGCTGATGCGGGCGATCGGCCAGGTGACCAGGGTGCAGTTGTCCTTCTGCAATGCCGGGTAGTAGTCGCTGGTCATCAGCAGCCGCTTGCAGCCGGCCCGGAATCCCGGGGTGAGCTGACGGCGCAACCACGGGTCGCGCACCTGGGAACGCAGGTGCAGCTTGGCCACCGATTCCACCACCCGGGTCAGCGGCGTGTTCCAGACGACCCCGAGCGCCACCGACTCATGCCCCCAAAACCAGCATCGGCGGGCGAGGGACTGGGTGACCGGCAGCCGACGATACATCTGCTTGGTTCGCTGACTGGTCGGTCGGTTGACCCGGGGTAGCACCCACCCCGGAGTCCGCTGGAATACCTTGACCGCCGCGGCGCGCCGTACGAGTTCGGGAACGATCTGCACGGCACTGGCCCCGGTGCCGACCACGGCGACTTTTTTACCGGTGAAGTCGTAGTCGTGATCCCAGCGCGCACTGTGGATCTTGTGCCCCTGGTAGTCCTCGATCCCGGGGATGCTGGGAAGACTGGCATTGGACAATGGTCCAGAGGCGATGACGATCGTGCGCGCCTGAACTGCGCGCTTACGTCCTGCCATGGCGATGGTCCACAGGCCCTTCACCTCGTCGAAGGTGGTCCCGGTGACGTTGTGCCCGAACCTGATTCGGGGTCGCAGGTCGAATTCGTCGACCATCGACTCGATGTAGTCGAGTATCTCGGAACTGCCGGAGTAGGTGTGCGACCAGTCGGGATTGGGCGCGAAGCTGTAGGAGTACAACCGGGAGGGAATGTCACACGCGGCGCCGGGATAGGTGTTGTCGCGCCAGGTGCCACCCACCTGCGACCCGCGTTCGAAGATCGCGAAGTCGGTGATCCCTTTCTGGCGCAACCGAATCGCGGTACCGATGCCCGCGAAACCCGCGCCGATGATCGCCACATCCAGCGGCTCGGCGGCGCTCACGCGACGGGCTCGTAGGTCAGTTCCTTGGACCAGGTCGGCTGCGGTCCGAGGAAGCGGTCGGGAACACGTGCGGTCAGTTTCACCAGCGCGTCGGCGAGCAGATGGTAGGGGTGGTCGCGGTTGATCACCCAATTGGCGTGCATCTTCACGACGCGGTACATGGGTACGCGGTTGGCTATCGGATTGCGTTCACCCACGGCCCTGAAACGCCGCATAGCCGCGTACAGGCGCTCCTCGTCCACGCCCATGTCGACGACATTGTCGCGCATCTTGTTCAACAGCGGCACGTAGCTCAGGACGCCGATGAGCAGCGAGGGCTTGGCCCAGCCGCCGACCAGGTCGATGAGCAGTTTGCGGGCGGGGGAGTGCCCGAGCAGCTCCATGACCGCGTAATCGGTGGCCAGGTGCCGGGATTCGTCGGCATTGATCTTCTTGAACGCGTCCTGCGCGACCGGGTCGGTGACCTCGTCGGTGATGAATTTGATCAGCGCGCCGTCGAGTGCGACCTCGAGCATCGGAATGACCGTGCCGAGAAAGGAGAGCGACATGCCGTCGGCGTGCTTGTCGAGGAAGTCGATCACCAGTTTGACGTTGATGTTCGGTTCCGGGATCTCGTCGCCGTCGAGCATCCCCCAGCGGCGCATCAGCGCCAGCTCGGCGTTGGCGTGGCGCTGTTCTTCGGCGTGGAAGTAGCGGTAGATCTCACGCAACGTCTCCGTGGGTGCCTTCTGCGCCATAGCGGCGAATCCGCGCGCGCCGACGTTCTCGATCCACATCAGATCGGCCATGAACGGCTTCAGTTTGGCGTGCAATGCGGGGTCGATGAGTTCGGCGCCCGGTGCGTCCCAGTCGATATCGGCCAGTGCCCACTGTCGGGCCTTGATCTTGGCCAGCATGTCGTCGAAGTCGAAGGACATCTCAGACTCCTGTCTTCTCGGTGGTGGTGACGGGCTTCGGGTTCGTATCGGCTTGTGGGAGCAGGCGATTGATGGTGCCGAGGCCGCGGGTGTAGAGGGTGGGCAATTGGCGCTTGAGTAGCCAGATCAGCCGCGCGTCGAGCTGAGGCAATACATAGAGGCGGCCTCGGTCGTTGGCATCGAGGGTCATCCGGGCGACGCGCTCGGGGGAGTAGCCGGTCCAGCGCATCAGCGTTTCGGCCAGGTTCATCGCCGTGGCGTCGATGCGGCCGTCGCGGGCGACATTGGTCTTGACGAAGGTCGGGCACAGCACGGTGACCGCGACGCCGCTGCCGGTGAGCTCGGCGGCCAGCGTTTCCGACAGCGACATGACCGCGGCCTTGGAGACGTTGTAGGGGCCCATGGTCGGTGCGGCGGCGAAGCCCGCAGCCGACGCGACATTGATGATGCCGCCGCGTCCGGCCGCACGCAGTTGCGGGGTGAACAGCTCGCAGCCGTGGACCACACCCCACAGGTTGATGCCGAGTGCCCATTGCCAGTCGTCGAGACCGATCTCGCCGACGGGGCTGCCGCCGATGCCGACGCCGGCGTTGTTGATTACCAGGGTGGGTGGGCCGCCCAGCAGCAGTTCGGTGTGCAGTGCCAGGCTCTCCATGTCGCCACGGGAGGCGACATCACAGAACAGGGCATGCGCGGTCGCGCCGTGCACGCGTTCGATCAATCGCACCGTCTGCTCGGCACGGTCTTTGTCGATATCGGCGCACACCACCTGGCCGCCGCGGGCCGCGAGTTCGAGCGCGAACGCCCGGCCGATGCCGCTGCCCGCCCCGGTGACCACGGCCTTGGCGCCATAGGATCGACGGCTGTTGCCCGGTAGATGATCCAGTATTCCCACGGTCAGCTCACTCGCTCTCGGGTCGAGGTATCGGATGCCGCCAGTGCGTCGGCGATGAAACGGGCCGCTCGGCGCAGTGCCGATGCGGCCTCTGGCACCAACAGCGGCAGGGCCTGGAAGACGTGGACCTGTCCTGGCCATAGCTCGAGTTCGCAGGAGCCGCCGGCCGCTGTCACCATCTCGCGCAGGTGCACGGCATCGCCGACCAGCATTTCCGTGTCGCTGGCCTGCACGAACAGCGGCGGCAGCGCAGTGCCGGGCGGGATCGTCAACCGCAGTCGCGGTGAGTCGGCCGGTTCTGCGCGATGTACAGCTCGGCAGCGCTGCGGCCTACCCGCGCCGAGGCCATGGCTTCGGTGCCGTGGCGCTGATGGTGCTCGGCCAACTCGAACGAAAGATCGATCAGCGGCGAGAACAGCACGGCACCGGCGGGTTGCGGGGTGGCGGTCCTGGCATTGTCCAGCAGGAGGTCCATCGTCAGATGGCCACCGGCGGAGTCACCGGCGATGAGCACATCTGTTGCGCGATAACCGTTTCCGAGCAGCCACCGGTACCCGGCCGCGACATCGTCGGCGGCGGCGGGGAATCGGTGCTCCGGCGCGAGCCGGTAGTCGATCACGAATACCGGCAACCCGGTCTCGCGTGACAGCCGGGCCGCCAGACCGCGGTGCGTCCGCGCCGAGCAGAGCACGTATCCGCTTCCGTGGACGAAATAGATTGCCCGGTCGCCGAATTCGACACTTGCGGCCCGAACCCATTCCCCGCGTACCGCACCGGACCGGACCGGCGTCACCCGAGTTCCTGGAGGGGGTGGTCCGCCCACGGCCATGATCGCGGCTGTCACCGTTCTGGCCGCGGCTATGCCGATTCGATTGTGCGGAAGTGTGCAGTTGATCGGACGCAGTACGTGGTGGCCCGCTGCCAGTGCCAGCCGGGATCGTCGTGACGGTGGCACTGCCACCGTGTTCGCCAACCGTGAGGTCGCCGTTGACCTTGTTGTTGTCATGAGCCCAGTGTCATCAGCTTATGTGCCATTTGTCAATGGCACATTTGTGGTCCACACTGTGGCTGCAGGGGCGCCGAGACTCGATACCCGCCACGAGGGAGTTGCACGACGATGTCAGCCACAGGGCTCGATCAGCACATCTACCAGGTGAAAGTCCGCGATGTCATCCAGGAGACAGCAGATGCGGTGTCGATGACCCTGGATGCGGTGGCGGGTCCGGCGACCCCGTTCGACTACCAGCCGGGACAGTTCTTGACACTGCGGGTGCCATGCCCGGGCGGGTCGCTCGCTCGCTGCTACTCCTTGTCGAGTTCGCCGCATCTACTCGCCCGCCCGACCATCACGGTCAAACGCGTCCCCGACGGTCGCGCATCCAACTGGATCTTCGACAATGCCTCGCCTGGAACGGTTTTCGATGTTCTCGCACCTGCGGGCAGCTTCGTCCCGCGAGACTGGACCGCGCCGTTCCTGCTGGTGGCCGCGGGCAGCGGAATCACCCCGATCATGTCCATCCTGCGGACGGCCCTTGCCCTACACCGCAATCCGATCACGGTGGCCTACGCGAACCGCACTGCCGAATCCGTCATCTTCACTCACGAACTCGATGCGCTGGCCCGATGCCACCCCGATCGACTCACCGTCACGCACTGGCTGGAATCGGAATCCGGCCGACCCACCGAGGTAGCCCTACGGTCCTGGCTCACCGTGCCCGCGCAGTCACACGCCTACCTCTGCGGTCCGGCGCCGTTCATGGCGGCAGCTCGCGGCGCATTGGCCGCCAACGGCCTTGCCGCGCAGCATATTCACGCCGAGACCTTCGTGTCGCTGACCACCGATGCTTTCGATCGACCCGCCCAGGTGGTCTCCGACAGTACGTCGAGCTCGACAGCGACGGTCGAGCTCGACGATGAGATCCACTCCGTCACCTGGCCGACAGACGCCGTGCTCCTCGATGTGCTGCTCGCTCGCGGATTGGACGCGCCCTATGTGTGCCGCGAGGGAACCTGTGGCGGCTGCGCGTACACCCTGCGCCGAGGCGAGGTCCACATGCGCGAGAACCACACCCTCGACGAGCACGATCTGGCTCGCGGTACCCGACTCGCCTGTCAGTCACTGCCTCGGAGCGAAATTCTCGACCTCGCATTCGACCGATGATCCGCGGGCTCGAATGGGTCACGCGGAATCGGCGTCAGCGGGCGAATTCCTGGTAGAGCTGCGGCAGAAATCCGGCCAGGTGATTCATTTCCTGCCCGCAGTGCAGGAGCAGTTCGCGGGCGAGGTCGACATCGAGGACGAGGTCTCGGGGGTCGACGGCAGGCCCGCGTTCGATCGCTTGCGCGGCTCGGTGCAGATCGGGTTGGTGGAGGCCGTGGAGATTGAGGTAGAAGCGGCTGCGCATCTCGCACCCCTCGGGTGTCGGCCTCACCTGGTGCGCCAGCCATCCGAGGTCGACCGGTGCGACGATGCTGCCGACCCGTCCGAGAATGATCGTGTGCTGATCGGGGACGCGGAAGCCGTGGGCACGCGGGTCGGTGAAGGCAATCGCCAGTTGCTGGAGTTTCGGGCCGATGTACTCGTCGACGTAGGCGATGTTGCCGATGTACTTCTCGCGGTCGGGAATGCGTTCCGCCGACCGGTCTCGGGCGACCGCGCAGTAGAGGTGCGCGTCGGGGTGCCAGAGTTTGTAGCGCGCGGATTCGACGGTGTGCCAGGCGAACCACCAGTCCCACATGGCAGCGGTGACGCCCCGCATCTCGGTATGGACCGCGACCCAGATCGCGCCGGATGCGGTGGTGCCGTAGCCGGTTTCCACCGGGGCGATACCGTGCGGTGAGAGGTCCGTCGGAAGTTCGGAGAACTCGGGGATCTGTTCCGGTGGTGTCGGGCCGCCGAGATAGGCCGCAGTCACCGAAGGCAGCACGGGAGCGGTGTGCGCGGCCATGAATTTCGCGTACGGTTCGGCGCGGTCCTCGGCGGAGTATCCACGGTATCGAACGTTCGGATCGGCGGTGGCGGAGCCCGGGAGACCGGACAGTGCCAACCCTGCGCCGACGACCGCCGCCAGCTGGATCGCGCCGCGCCTGTTGGGCTTTGATTGACTCGGCATCCGTCGACACTATGGTCACAGAGAGCGGACGCCGAGGCCTTGGGGCAGGTCTGTGAAGTGCCACAACGTGCGGAGGTGGCAACGGTGCCCGAGCCGACCTCCGGCCACAGCGAACAGAGGATCGTCGATGAAATTGCGTCGTATTCGGACCGAGGACGGATTGCAGACACAGTCTTTGCGTGATGGGCAGTGGTCCGCGCATCCGCAACCGCTGGCGGGCAAGGTGTTCAGCGATCAGTGGGAACTCGGCATCGCCGACGGGCACCTACGAGAGTCCGAGCTGCTGCTGCCGTTCAACCCGGCATCATTTCGGGACTTCATGTTGTTCGAGCAGCACAACATCGACGCCAGCCGCGGTCTGGTGCGCCGATTCCATCCGGCGCAGTACCGGTTGGCAGTCGCGGTGGAGCGGCTGAGCGGTCGCAGCTTTCCACTGTTCAAGCCGAAGCCGTTGTTCTATCAGCAGCCGATCTACTACCTGGGAAATCATCTGACCTTCGTTCCGTCGGGTACCCCGATCTGCGCGCCGGCCTACTCGTCGGCATTGGATTACGAACTCGAGATCGGATTCGTTCTCGCCGAGCCGCTGTACTGTGCGACGCCGCAGCAGGCCGAGGCCGCGATCGGCGCGTTCGTCCTGCTCAACGATTTCAGCGCGCGAGATGTTCAACGAGCCGAGATGGCCAGCGGGTTCGGGCCGCAGAAATCCAAGCATTTCGCCAGTTCGATGTCGGCGACAGCCGTGACCGCGGACGAAATCCTGCCGCGCATCGACAACCTCACCGGGTCGGTCAGAATCAACGGAGATACCGTCGAGACGGTGTCGAGCGCCGGGATGCGATGGAGCCTCGGTGAAGTCCTCGCCCACGCTTCCCGCAGCGAACAGCTCTATCCCGGAGAGTTGTTCGGAACCGGCACGTTGCCCGGCGGCAGCGGGATGGAAACCGGCAACTGGCTCGAGCCGGGAGACGTCCTCACCTTGACGCTCGACGATATCGGCGAGGTCGAACACCTCATCACCGGCTGATAGGTACGCGGGCACAGCCATGTCCTTCGGCTCAGGCCGCCACTACCTCGGCGGCGCCGTTGAGCCGGGCGTAGCGTCCCCCGTCGTCGACCAGCGTCGTGTGGTCGCCGAGCTCGACGACCCGGCCGTGGTGGAGGACGGCGATCTGGTCGGCGTCGCGGATGGTGCTGAGCCGGTGCGCGATCGTGATGACCGTGCGGCCCTGGGCCACCACGTCGATGGCGGCCTGCACCGCACGCTCGGTCTCGTTGTCGAGGGCGCTGGTCGCCTCGTCGAGCACCAGCACGCGCGGGTCGCGCAAGAGGGTGCGGGCCAGGGCGATGCGCTGCTTCTCGCCGCCGGAGAACCGGTGACCGCGCGACCCGACCACGGTGTCGTAGCCCTGGGGCAGCGAGGCGATCAGTTCGTGGATCTGCGCGGCGCGGGCCGCGCGCTCGATCTCGGCGTCGGTGGCGCTCGGCGCGGCGAAGCGCAGGTTCTCGCGAATGGTCGTGTGCAGCAGGTAGGACTCCTGCGACACCACACCGACGATGCGAGCCAGGGTGCCGAGCTCCAAGTCGCGGACGTCGATTCCATCGATGGTCACCCGTCCTGCGGTCACGTCGTGCAGTCGCGCGACGAGCGAGGCGAGGGTGGTCTTGCCGGAACCGGTCTCGCCGACCAGGGCCAGTGTCGACCCAGCCGGCACGACGAGCGAGACGCCGTCGAGCACGTCGGGGCCCGCCGCGTCGTAGCGGAAACCGACATCCTCGAACCGGACCTCGCCCACGACATCGCGCGGGTCGAGGTCGACCGGCTGGGTGGGCTCATCGATCTCGACCGGAAGGTCGAGGTAGCCGAAGATCCGGCTGAACAACGCCATCGAACTGGTGACTTCCACACCCACGTTGAGCAGAGCCATCAGCGGCCGGAAGAGCCCGGCCTGCAGCGTGGTGAAGGCGACCAGCGTGCCGATGGTCATGCCGCTGCTGGTCGCCGGAAGTCCGGCGGCGAGGTAGAGCAGGGCGGGGATGGCCGCGAAGAGGATGCTCATGGTGGCCATCCGCCAGCGGCCCGCGAGCTGCGAGCGCACTTCCAGGCCGACCAGATCGTGCGAAGTCTTCTCGAACTGAGCCGAGGCGAGGGGGCCGGTGCCGAGGGTCTTGCCCAGCTGCACGCCGCTCACCGAGAGCCCTTCCTCGACCTGACCGTGCAGGTCGGCGAGGTGGCGTTGGCGTTGGGCGGTGATGTCACGGCGAAGCAGGGCGACGCGTCGGGTCAGCCAGATCGCCGGCGGCAGCACCACCAGCGACAGCAGCGACAACCGCCACGACAGCACGGCCATAGCGACGGCGGTGCCGACCACGGTGGTGACGTTGCTCGCGATGGAGGTCGCGGTGCTGGTGACCACCGACTGCATGCCGCCGACGTCGTTGATCAGGCGGGACTGCACCTCACCGCCGCGCGTGCGGGTGAAGAACGCCAGCGACTGCCGCTGCAGGTGGCGGAACACATCGGCCCGCAGCACGTGCATGACCTGCTGCCCGACGGTGGTGGAGATGAGCGTCTGGCCGACGCCGAGCACCGCGGTGAGCACGGTGACGGCGAGCATGCCGCCCACGGCCCACAGCAGCAGCGACACGTCCTGGTGGGGCAGCGCGTCATCGATCACCAGTCGCAGCAGGAACGGCGAGGCGAGGCTGATCGTCGAGCCCGCCACGATCAGGACGGTCAGCAGGGTGAGCTGAAGCCGGTACGGCGCGAAGAGCGCGGCGATCCGGCGCAGAGATACCGGGGACTCGCGCAATTGTGCGCGGTCGGCCGGGTCGGGTCGGCGGGTGCGGCCGCCACCGGCGGCGACTTTCACTTCCATCTGCAACCCCCTTGGGTTGTGTTTATGCTGAGGTTACCTCACTATCTGGTAGGGGAAACAAGGCGAGAGGCGGGTTTATGCCCGACAACGAGAGCGATCTGCTGATGCAGGTGGCCAGGACGCTGCGTCGTCGCTGGTCGGCGGTGTACGCGCCGATGGGGCTGACCCCGCACCAGGCCCGCGCGCTTCGGGTGGCGGGCGAGCACGACGGGCTGCGGTTGTCGGCCGTCGCCGACGCGTTGCGGATCAGCCCCCGGTCGGCCACCGAAGTGGTGGACGCGCTCGAAAAGGCGGAACTGGTCACGCGCGAGCCCGACTCCACAGACCGTCGCGCCACCCTCGTGTCGGTGACCGCACGGGGTAGGCGAACTCTCGACACCCTGACCGAGGCACGCACGAAGGACGCCGACGATTTCTTCGGAAGGCTCACCGACGAGGAGCGTGCCTCGCTGCGGGACATCCTCGGCAAGCTCATCACCTGAAGCGCGCCGAGTGATGAAGGTGCCCGAGCAGCGCGGCTGCTCGGGCATTCTCAACCGACGATCAGTCGAGCACTTCGTTCAGTTTCCCGGTCGCGACGTCGAAGACGAACCCGCGCAGGGAAGTGGTTTTGGTGATGAAGGGGCTGCGTTCGATGCGGCGCAACGAGTTGCGGACGTCCTCGTCGAGATCGCCGAAGGCCTCGGCGGACCAGGTCGGTTTGATGCCGATCTCGTCCTGGATGGCCCGTTTGAAATCGTCGTCGGTGAAGGTGAGCATGCCGCAGTCGCTGTGGTGGATCAGGATGATCTCGGTGGTACCGAGCAGCCGCTGGCTGATGGCCAGCGAGCGGATCTCGTCGTCGGTGACCACGCCGCCCGCATTACGGATGACGTGCGCTTCACCGTCCTGCAGACCCAGGATGCGGTAAACGTCGAGGCGGGCGTCCATGCACGCCACCACGGCGACGTGCTTGCTGGGCGGCAGCGGGAGCGGGCCCTTGAATTGCGCGGCGTACGCGGTGTTGTTGCTCAGGTATTCGTCTGTGACGGTCATGGCGGCGTCCTCGGGTCGATGGGTTGCGACATACGAATCTCCGCATTCATGGTTGGTGCTGTTCTGGAGAGCGGCCAGAGATTCGCGCAGATCGAGGAGAAGGGTCGTTCGCAGCGATGCGAACGAGTAGAAGCGCGCATTAGACGCTACCCGATTTGCGATCCCCGCTGCTCCGGTGACGCTCCGCTGATCAGTCCGTCGTGACATCGCGGCGCGAAAGCCGCACCATCCCGAGCACGAAGAACACCGAAGCGATGAACGCGAAATACGCCAGCGAGCCGTTGGCGCCGCCGAAGATCGGGCGCATCGTCGGGTACTGGCCCGCGCCCAGTTCGCCGTTCTTGAACGGCATCCACTGCGCGACGACGTTCCCGATCTTCACCGGCAGCATGGCGGAGAACGTTTCGATACCGAACTTCCACAGCAGCACCACACCGACGACAACGCCCGGACGCGGTATCAACCCGGCGATCCCGATCCCCAACGCGGAGACGAAGAACGCGAAAACCGGAAGCCCCCACAGCAATCGGAGGCCCGCCGAGGAGGTCAGCTCGACTCGTCCCCACACGTCGGGAAATATCACCGGAAAAGCTGCTAGCAGAATGATCACGGTGGCCAGCGTGGCCGCCGCTGCGATCAGCCCGAACACGATGAGCTTCGCCACCGGCAGCATCCAGCGCCGGGTCTGCGCGCAATAGACCAATTCCACTGTCGCGTACTTGAATTCGTTGCTGAGCGAGGAGACGCCCCCGGACATCAGCACGATCGTCGAGAAGATCATCACCCAGTAGCCGGCATTGTTGGTGTCCATGCCGCCGCTACCGTTGACCTTGTTCATCGCGGTGGCGATCGCCAAGCTCGCGTTCAAGACGATCGGCAGCAAGACGGCGAGCGGCACGATCGCGAACCACACCGGGCTGCGCCAAGACAATTTCGCCAGTTCGCTCCGCACCGCGCGGCTCAGATCCGTTGGTGCGCTCACTGTTCCACCTCGCCCGGCGCACCGGTGTCGCCGCGATACTCGACGCTGCCGCGAGTCACCGTCAGGTACGCCGATTCGAGCCGACGCGGGCCCGAGCCGAGCGCGATCGTCTCGTCACGGTCGGCATCGGAGAGAACCCGCCCTCGGCCCATGATCACGATCCGGTCGGCGGTGATCTCGACTTCGGTCAGATTGTGCGAGGCGACCAGCAGCGTCCGTCCCTGGCGGGCCAATCCGGTCAGGAGTTCGCGCAGCCACAGGATGCCGTCCACGTCGAGGCCGTTGTCGGGCTCGTCGAGCACGATGATCCGTGGGTCGCCCAGCAGCGCGGTGGCAATGCCGAGCCGCTGCAGCATGCCGAGCGAAAACTTTCCGACCAGGCGATTTTCGACGTCGGCCAGTCCGACGCGCGTGAGTGCCTGCTGGACTTCGCCGGTGGGAATGCCGCCGAGGCGCGCCTGCCATGTCAGATGCTGTTTCGCCGTGTGCTTGGGGTTCCTGGCGAAGGTATCGAGGTTGAAGCGGACCTCGCGCATCGTGTGGGTGAGTTCGCGCAGTGACCGCTCGTTGATCTGCACGATGCCCGTGTCCGGTGTCGTCAGCCCGGCGATCATCCGCATGGTGGTGGATTTTCCGGCGCCGTTGGGCCCGAGCAGGTACGTGATCGACCCGGCGGCCGCCTCGAAGCTGACGTCGCTGACCGCGACCCGGTCGCCGAATCGCTTAGATATTCTGGAAACTTTGATCATCGGCGATCGAGTCATCGATTACGGATCGTGGTCAGTAGCCGAAATCCGGATTGCCGGTGCAGCCGCCCATGGCCTCGCACGTGGCCTTCCAGTCGACCTTCCACAGGCCGTCTTCGCGGACGTAGCTGTAGGACCCGCTCGTGGCCGGGAAGCCCGCCATCACGCCGGACAAGGTCGCGGTCATGGTGTTGCCGGTGATGTTCTTCGACGTCGCGCGCTCCTGGATGGACAGGAAGTCGTAGACCCCACCCTGGGACAGAATGCCCTGCAGCGCCGGGCCGACGGTCGAGCCGTGGTAGCTGACCTCCTGCTTGGCGCTCATCGGCAGATTCGGGTTCCACAGCGCCGCGAATTGCGCGGCGATGGCGTCGAGTGACGGGTCCGCGTCCCGGATGTAGAGGTCGGCGACGGTCGCATCCCGCACCGAGCGGTCCGCGAGCGCGGGCGTTGCGGCGCCCACCGTCAGCAGACCGGCGAGACCCAGGACGGCGAGCAGGCCGGCGATCTTCTTCATGACATTCCTTCGCGGACAATCGAGACGGCGCGGATCGGCTGCCGTCGTTACCTCCGATAGTGCTCAGCACGCTACTGACCGTAGTAAGGTTAGCCAATCCTAAGTTTTCGACGTCGGCCGAACGCCCACCCGGATCTAGAACACGTTCTACAATCCTGCCATGGACCTTGTCGCTATCGAGGAGATCAAGCGTCTCAAGCACCGCTACTTCCGCACACTCGATCTGAAGCTGTGGGACGAGTTCGCGGACTGCCTCGCCGAAGACGTCTCCGCGCGCTATGGCACGCAAGCCATGGGCGAGCCGCTGCACTACGACAACCGGGCCGACGTCGTGGCGTTCATGGAGAAGAACCTCGGGCCCGGGATCGTCACCATCCACATCGCCAACCACCCCGAGATCGAGGTCGACGGCGATACCGCGACGGGTTCCTGGGCCTTCGAGGACACTGTCCTCGTGCCGAGCGCGAAGGTCCAGATCCGCGGCGGCGGATACTATTGCGACACCTATCGTCGCGACCGGGACGGGGCGTGGCGGATCGCCTCGACGCGGTACGAGCGCATCTACGAGGCATTGACCTCGCTCGAGGACCTCCCGAGCTTCACGCTGCTAGCCAACCGCTGGGATCCCTCGCTCGAGCACTGACTTTCCGAACGTCATGCCGGACTGCGCATGTCGGACATCGTTTCTACAATATCGGCGTGACGCTCACCCTCGCCGACCTCGTCGGCTACACCGATCGTGGCCTCGATGCCGATCTCGCCCGCTGGTTCCCGGATGACAGTGAACCCGTCGTCATCTCGGCCGAAACCCGTTCGGTAAAGCCGTTTCTCGCAAGATTGGCCCCTGTCGACGCCGCCGCGCTGGCGGCCTTCGACCGCCGGGTCCGCTCCGGTCGGCTGCCGCAGTTCCTCGACATCTTCGACTGGTCCTACGCTTTCGACTTCGCCGACAACGGCTGCGCGATTCTCGATGCCGACTACACCACCGAACTGACCGACGAGGACGTGTTCTCCCTCGGCGCCGACGGCGGCGGCAACCTCTATGTCCTGCTCACCTCCGGCCAGGTCGCGGTGTGGTTCCACGAGGAGGAAGTGCTCGAGGGCGGGACCCGCTTCGACAACCTCGACGTCTTCCTCTGGTCGTATGTGCGCTACCGAGCGGTGCGCGCGGGCAAACTCGCCCTCTCCGACGTCGAGGCCGACTTCGCCGCGCTCGGTCAGGACGGCGCGCTGGCCGAGGACCTGGGGTTGCTGAGTCTGATGGCCTAACGCACGGTTGACCCTGACGTAGGGGAAACCCCGCAGCATGGTCGGCATGACTACGACAACCGATCACTTCACGGTCCGCCACGACGGCGTCACGATCCCGGTGTCTCGCGGTGGCGAAGGGCGGCCCTTGGTTCTGTGTCCTGGTCTGGCTTCGACACAGGCCGACCTGCACGAACTGGTCCACCTGTTGCGGCGCGACTTCGACGTGGTGACCTTCGACCTACGGGGCCACGGCCTTTCCTCCGCCGGGGACCGCTATTCCTTCGAGGCGTTCTTCGGCGATTTCGTCGCCGTGATGGCGGAGCTGGGCCGCCGCGGCCTGCCCGCCGCGCCCGTGCTCGCGGGTCACTCCTACGGTGCGGATCTGGTCGTGCACTACGCCGGCGAATATCCCGACGCTGTCAGCGAACTCGTTGTCATCGATGGGGCGAATCCGATCCCTGAGCCGTTCGTCACCGAGATCGACCTGCCGGAATTTCGCGCACTCTGGGAGGACCTGGCGATCCGGCCGGAGACCGTCGAAGGCACCGCGCGCCAGGTGTTGCTCACCGGACGGGAAATCCTCGACCTCAATCTCGAGCTCGATGTGATCCGGTCCGAAATTCTCGACCGGTACCGCCGGATCGACCGTCCGATCCGCGTGATCATGTCGAGCTCGATGGCCGGTGACAGCGTCGAGGGGCGAGCGCCGCGGCACAATCGGCTCTGGCGGGCAGGCATCGACCGGTTGGTCCGCGAGCGGCCGGACATCTGCCCGTCCTGGCTCGATGCCGGTCACGCGCTCGTCCTCACGCATGCTCCGGAAGTCGCCCGGATCATCCGGAGCGGGCGAACTCCGGCCGACCGGGCGGCTTCGTGAACTGGTCGCGGCCGAGGAGACTGATCCGATGCTGACGATCGGCGAGCTCGCATCGTATGCCGGAGTGACCGTGCGCGCTGTGCGGCACTATCACGCCAAAGGTCTACTGCCGGAGCCTGAACGAGACCACTCCGGCTATCGCAGGTACGACGCGGGCACCGTGGTGGAGCTGATCAGAATCCGGACCCTCGCCGGGGCCGGGGTTCCGTTGGCGCGCGTGCGCCAACTGCTCCAGGCCGACGCCGAAGAATTCGCGGCGGCGATCGCGGACATCGATACGCGGTTGCGGGCAGAGATCTGGCAGCGGCAGCGGCACCGTGAACGGATCGCCCGCCTCGCCGCGGGGGACAGTCTGGCGTTGCCGCCGGAGGTGGTGGAGTTTCTCGACCACCTGCGGGCACTCGGTGTCGACGAGCGGATCGTCGAGGTCGAACGCGACGGTTGGATCCCGCTGGTCGCGCACTCACCCGAGCGAGTTCTGGAGTTGATGGCGCGCAAGCGGGCGCAAATCGCCCACCCGCAGCTTGTCGACTTCTACCGCACCCTGGGCGAAGCCCTCGACCGAACCGACAACGACTCGATGCTGATCGACCTGGTCGACAAGATGGCCGCCTATCTCACACAGCTCGCTGATGAGCAGGGCGAGGACTACGTCGGCGGCGGCTTCGAGCCGTCCCTGGTCGAATTGCTCGACGCACTGGCGTTCGACGCCGCACCACCGACCCGTCGACTGATCGAGTTGCTGAAGCAGCGGGGCTGGACCGGTTGGACCAAGCTCGAGCGCGTGGATCCGAGACGGAGCGGTGTTCCAGTCAACTGAGTGCGCTCGATAGGCGGCCGCACCGCGCGTCGGAGCCGGTCCGGGCGAAGCTGCCTGTGCCACTTGTGATTGCGCTGGCGCGGCTCCCGTGTTCGAGCCGCTGCAGCGCCTAGAGTGAACCTTGCCCCGCGACGTGGCGGCGGAGTGTGGGTGCATGGGGAAGGGTTCGCCTCGGTCGGCTGGCCGGTCGAGGCGAACCGCATCGCCATGCTCGAGCGATCAGCGTCGGGTGCGCTCCCGTAGCGCTTCGGTGCCGGGTGAGCCTTCCAGCGCTACCGCGCTGATCCAGAGCCCGATCATGTCGGCGGTCTGGTCGATCACCGCATCGCGGTCCATGCCCTCTTCTTCCATCTTGACCGCGCGCAGCGCGGTGGAGAAGCCTGCGTTGAGCACGATGTAGGCCATCGTGTCGATGTCGAGACCATGGGTCGGGCCGAGGGACTATGCGCGGCACACCGGCTGCGGGATTCGCGGTGAGAGGCGACAGATCGGCGTGCCGGTGGGAATCGATAATTCGGTCAGGTAGGCCGCCGCCACGATGTCGTTGACGCACAAACTGATTCCCGCTTGCGCGACGGTTTGCCGCTCACCCTCGATAGTCAGTTGTCCCCACGATGCTGGGCGAGAACGGCCCCGGCCGGGGCATGAGGTCGACGTGCGATGTCAGCAATCATGCTCTTCCTGGTGGCATGGTGAAAGCAAGAAGGTCAGGCGCCAGTGGGCAGCATGCCGTTACAGCACAGTCCAGGCGGAGGCGCGAATGCGGGGAGGTTGTCGAGCATGACGTGGAGTACGAGCGAGGTCGCTCAGCTCGCGGGGACCACACTGCGCACCGTGCGGCACTATCACGACATCGGCTTGCTGGAGCTGCCCGCACGAGCGGCCAACGGCTACAAGCAGTACGGGGTCGAGCACTTGCTGTCGCTGATTCGCATCCGACGTCTGGTCGGGCTGGGATTGACCTTGCCCGAGATCGCGGGCATGTCCGAGCGTCGCGAGCATCCGTCCGAGGCGCTGCGACGATTGGACGCGCAACTCGAACAGGAGATGACCCGCATCCAGCAACGCCGAGACCAGCTGGCCGTGCTCCTGCGCGATGCCGGTGATGCCGCCGATCTCGGCATCGAGCTGGCCCCCATCGCCGATCATCCGCTCACCGAACCCGATCGGTCGTTCCTGGTCGTGCTCGCGCGCATCGTCAGCCCGCGAATACTCGATGCGTACCTGGCGATGATCGAGGCGACACGAGCCGACCCCGTGTTGGCCGAACTCGACGCGCTGGCACCGGATGCCGACGTGGACACTCGCGCCGAACTGGCCGAGCGCATGAGCCGCCATCTCGACGCCGTGCACGCCGAATTCCCCGATCTGCTCGACGTCACAGTCGACGCCCCGGTGGGTCCGCGTGTCGCCGGGCATGCCCTGCGGGTCGCGATCGAAGAGCTTTACAACCCGGCACAGATCGACGTCCTCGCCCGTACATCTCGGTCTATGGCCGCATCCGGTCACCCGGCCGACCAGGACAGGTCCGCTGAGTCGTAACAGCTACTGTGGCCGCGATGAGCCACGGCGCCCACCGAGGTGCTCGGCGAAATGGCGCTCGACCGCGTGGTAGAGCTGCAGCTGATTCTCGGGGTTGGCGAAGCCGTGCCCCTCGTCGGTGGCGAGGAGATATTCGACCGGCACGCCTCGCGCACGCAGGGATCGGACGATGTTGTCGGATTCGGCGCGGACGACGCGGGCGTCGTTCGCGCCCTGGGCTACCAGCAGCGGGGTGCGGATCCTGTCGACCATGGTGATGGGCGAGCGTGCCAGCATGTCGGCTTTCTGCTCGGGATCATCGGGATTTCCGACGTAGCGGTACCAGCTGTTGGTGAAGTGCGCGCGTGCGAAGGGAGGCAGCGTGTTCATGAAATTCGCCAGATCGGAGATCCCCACGTAGTCGACCGCGGCGGCGAAGTGATCGGGGGTCACTGTGACGCCGACCAGGGCCGCGTAGCCACCGTAGGATCCGCCGAAGATTCCGATTCGGTCCGGGTCGGCGTACCCCTGGGCGACGGCCCAGTCGGTGGCGTCGATGAGGTCATCGTGCATCGCGCGCGCGAATTCGCCGATCGCGCTCGTGACGTGTCGCCGCCCGTACCCTGTCGAGCCCCGAAAGTTGACCTGCAGCACCGCATAACCACGGTTGGCCAGCAGCTGCGCCTCGGGGCTGTAGCCCCACGCATCGTGAGCCCACGGCCCACCATGGACCAGCAGGACCAGCGGTAGGTCGCGCGGCTCGATCCCGACCGGGAGTGTCAAAAAGGCAGTCAACGGCAACCCGTCTCGCGCCGGGAAACCGACAGCGCTCATCGGGGCCAGCGCTGCCGGATCCAGATGGGGGTACGGCCTGAACAATTGCCTGCTCGCACCGGTGCTGTGATCGTAGAACCAGGTCACCGCTGGATCGCGGTCGTGAACGAACGTCGCGATCCAACGCTGCTCCGCCTCGTCCGACGACAGTGTGCCCAACACCCCGTCGGAGAGCTTCGCCAGCTGCGCGTAGACCTCGGCGAAATCTGGGTCCACCACTTCGATCCTCGGCCTGTCCCCGACGAACCGTGCGGCGATCACCTCGCCGGTGCGACGGCTGAGGAAGACCGCGGGTGGCAGGACGCCCGGGGCGTGGAGATCCAGTGTGCACAGGCTGTGTCCTGCCACCGCGCAGACCACGGTTTCCTCGCCGGTGTCGCGGTCGATGCGGACCAACCGCAGGTCGTCGGAGTCCTGGTAACTGCCGACCAGCAGTCCCTTGCCGTCCGGTGTCACGATCTGTGGGTAGATGCCGAGTGGGTGTTCGGCCCCTCCCAGCCGACGCAGTAGACGCCGGTCGCCGGTCGCCGGGTCCACGGCGGAGATCTCCAGCGTGCCGTCCTCGGCCTGCCGTGTTTCGAAGGCGGGTTCTCCGGCGCGGTCGAGCAGGACCGAGATCGTCGGCTCGGGTTGCTCTCCGTGCAGCACTGTTTCGCCGACAGCGACGTCGATCCGGAAGGCGTCGATGAACATCGGCCGCGAATTCATCCAGACCAGCACACTGCCGGGTGCCGACGCCAGCGGTTCGAAACCGAACACCCGCGATCCAGGAGACAACGGAGTCAGATCGACCGATTCGGTTTCGGGAGCATCTGGGTCCGCCCGATGTAGATGCCAGTCCTCGTTGCCGTCGGTGTCCTGTAGATAGAGCAGCCAACGTGAGTCGCCGGTCCATTGAAACGTCGAGATTCCACGCCGGTCGTCGTGCGTGACGCAGACCGCCTCGTCGTGGTCTTGGTGGATTCCGCGGACCCACACGTTCTTTCGCCCGTACTTCGGAGCCAGATACGCCAGTCGTCTCCCGTCCGGCGAGATCGACGGGCTTGCGAAGCAGGGGTCAGCGAAGAACCCCTCCACCTCGATCAGTTCGGGTGGGGAATTACCGATCACGGTGCTCATTCGGACTCCGTCATTAGTAGGACGTACGGGCTCGTCGCCAGGATCAGACACCATGCCCCTACGGCATGGTCAAATCCGGTCCTGTCAGCCGTCCCTGTCATGACAGATGTCATGCCGCATCCGTGGCGTTGTCACTCGAAACAGTGTTGGGGCGCACTGTTTTCCCGCCTCCGGGACGACGAACGTTAGAACTGTGCCTCGCACAAGACCTTTCCCGCGCAACAGTTCGGAGAGCGCCATGTTTGAGCCCGAATCCCACCGCACACCCGGCAGCGTCGACGAGACCGCCGTCCCGCGTGTACCGACGAACGATCCGACACAGAGCCTGATCGACCAACTCGGCGGTACGACGGGCATGATCTACACGGCCGTCCCGGTCGTTGCCTTCGTCGTGGCGAACGCGCTGGTGGCCCTACCGATTGCCATCGGGTCGGCCATCGCCATCGCCCTCGGCATCATGGGGCTCAGGATCGCTCGCGGCGAGCCGGTGATGCAGGCGAGCGGCGGGCTCGCCGGGGTAGTCGTCGCGGGTGGCGTCGCCGCGTGGACCGGCTCGGCAGGCGGGTTCTTCCTGGTCGGTATATGGGCCAGTCTGGCCGGTGCCGTCGTCACTTTCGTCTCGCTGCTGGTACGTCGACCGCTGACCGGCCTGCTGTGGAACGCCTTGCACGGAAACAAGTTCGATTGGCGAGGCGACCGCCCGTCACTGCGCGGGCACGATCTCGCCACCCTCGTGCTCGCCACGATGTTCGCGGCACGCTACTTCGTCCAGGACTGGCTCTACGACATCGAAGCCACCGGCCGGCTCGCCACCGCCAGGATCGTCATGGGAGCCCCACTGCTGGCGCTGGCCCTGGTGGTTGTCGTCTGGGCGTTTCGCCGCTCGACCAAACGACTGGCCGCATGAGCCACGTCAACGGTTTACGGCCTCAGGTTGTACGGGCGGCGGCCGGCGGATCGCTCGGGTCAGTAGCGGGTGGGGGAGCAGGGATCAGGAAGGGCCGAGAACGTGGCCAGATCGCAGATGCCGCCGGTCAGCATGTGGATCGGGGTGATACCGAGCAGGACTATCAACCCGATGATGTCGCCGCGCTCGACGAAACTGCCGGCCGACTGCACTGCCGACGAGCCGTAATCGATTGCCGCCGACCCGGTTTGCCCTTCGGCGACAGCGGCAGTGGTGCCGACGAGCGCCGCTGCCGCGACAGTGACGGCGGCGATATTCAAGGTGGTACGCATAGGTGGTCCTCGGTTTCGGTGGGTGAGTCGAACGGTGGATGTTGTCCTCGGTCACGGGCCCGAGCAGATGTCATCGGCCAGCGGCGACACCACGGCAAGGATCTGGGCCAGCAACTCCGACGGGACTCCGGCGACAGTCATGGCATCGGCGAGGTGGGCTGCGACGAGGTCGAAGTGGACCTTCGTGATGCCGCGGCCTCGATGGACCTGCTTCATCGCAGCGCCTATGTAGGGGTCCGGACCACCGAGGGCGGCGGAGAAGAACTCGACCTGACGGCCCTTCATACGAGTCATGTTGGTGCCGGCGAAGAATGGGCCCAGCGCCTCGTCGGCGAGTACTCGCGTGTAGAACGCGTCGACGACAGCCTGTAATGCTTCATAGCCGCCGACCTGTTCGTAGATCGACGAGGCCTCGCAGGGTTCGGGGGTTTCGGACTGGAGCGGGTAGAACGTCATTGCAGCGCCTGCCGTGGTTCAGCGGTGGGGTTGGTTCATGTCGCGGTTCATCGTCGGAATCTCGATGCTGATCGGCATCCGCAGTTCGGCCAGGTAGACCAGGGCGGCCTTGCGCAGGAATTCGTCGAGAAGCCAGTAGGGGTCGCCCAGGGGCGGGACCGCGGTCAGCAGACCCTCGCGAACGGCGATGAACGGACCCCAGCTGAACCGCAGTAGCGGGTCCCAGACCGGTTCCCGCGGAATCGCGAGTCCGTCGGCGATGGCATCGCCGAGCAGGAAGCGGGTGAACGCGCCGAGGATCGGCTTGCTCAGCAGGGCGAAGTCGATATTGGCGCCCAAACCCAACAGTCGGTCGGCGAGCTTCGCCCCTTCCGGCGTTGCCTCGATGATGGGGTCGAGGACCTGTGCCGCTTGGGAATTCGCGTCGGGCCATGACTTGGGGATGTATTCGTTGCGGACGCCGAGCAGATGCGCGGCCACCTGCCACGAATGCAGGAACGCCGCCGATTCGTGCGCCGGGATCGGCACGTTCCAGGCGGTCAGGTGCTTCATGACGGTGGTGGGCAGGCTGTGCCAGGTGACTATGATGTCGTTCTGGCTGATCGGGATGTCTTCGGTGGCCGACTGCACCCAGTGCGGCGACTGCGGCAGCAGGTGGCGCACCGCGGCGTGAACGAGGCGGGTCTTGACGCAGGTGACGATCATTTCCCCGTCGGCGGCATAGGCATTCGCGCTACCGATGTCATAGCCGAGTTTCGCGGTCTTGGTGATGCGGTCTTTGAGGTCGTGGCCGCCCTTGGAGTAGTAGACGGCCCGCGCTTCCTTGGGGATGACGGTGCTCATCATGCCGCTGGCGAACCCGTAGAGGACACCGAGATACAGTCCACGCTTCTTGTTGAACTCGATCGCGGTCCCCAGCGCGCCCAGATCGGTCCACTGCGGCAGTTGGCGGGCGTACTCCATGAAGTCGCGCAGCTCTGTGGGTAAACCGCCCGGTAACGATTGACCGTTTCGGGTCCAGGTCCGCAACAGTTCGTTGACCCTGGGCACTTCCCCGCGATCGATCAGTCCGGCGACGAGCTCGTCGGCTTCGGGATCCCACACGGTCATCGGGTCGACGCCGGACCCGCTGCCGGCCACCGATCCCTGGGGGGACCAGGTCCATGGCTCGGCTCGTACGGGCGTCACGATCGACAGTGCGCCGATCGCCCCCAGGATTCCGCCGGTCTTCAACGCGTTGCGTCTATTCAGCCCGTCCATGAAATTACTCCTCATTGAGTATGCGCAGGCCCGGCGTGTGATGAAACTATCCCGTGTCTCAGCTAGTCGAACCTCGGAATGAGTAGTAACTTATCAAGGTTTGGAGTCGCGGTCGAGGCTTTTGAAGAACCTGCGGGACCCCGCTGCTCGCGCTGGTGACATCGTTGCAGGTCGACCGTAAACTTACTGGCCAGGGTGGTATTCAGCCCCCTTGTCGCACACGGTCGTCCGCTCGTATTCGCGGCGCGAGTGTGAACATGGAAGTGTTCCAGTGAGGAAGATCAGTGAAATGCTTGGTAACTTACAAGCTGGGCGCCGCGGGCTTTGTGGACGGCGCAGCGTGTCTGCTCGTCGCTGGGCAGAGGTCACCGGTCGGCACGTGCTGTCAGCGCTTCCCGAACGATGGCGGCTGTATCCGTTCGAGTCGTGCCTGGCGGACATGCGTCGCCGCCGAGCCCTCGGTCGGCCGCTGGTGGGATGCCCGTGCCAGTTCGAATGCGCGGGCGATCACCGCGGACTTCAGCTGCCACAGGCCTGACGCGTGCATCGCGTCGAGCCCGGTCAAGCTCGCGATCCGATGCAGCCGGTAGATGATGGTGTTCGTATGGATGTGGAGGAGTCGGGCGGTGCGCTGACGGTTCATGTCATTGGCGATGAGCATCTGCAGGGTCTGATACAGATCGGGATGGTTGTCCAGCGGTGCGAGTAGCTCGCCGAGCTTGGTCAGGCCGGGGCCCGGTCGCGTGAGCTGGTATTCGAGCGCCAGGTCTTCGAATCGATAGAGGCGCGGGTTGTAGCCGAGCCGCTCGATGATGTCGAGAAGGTCATGAGCGAGCTGTGCGGTGTCCGGGATCTGGTCGGTCGTGGTCGTTACCAGGGTCGCTGTGATGTCGACCCTGGCAGCGCGGGAGAGCGCCTCGATCAGGATGTCGAGTCGGGTGTCGTCGGTATCGGCACCGGGAATCAGAATGGTCCCGCCGTCGACCGACAGCATGGCGAGAGCGTCGTCGTAGTGCTCCGCGAGTGCGGTATGGACTCTGCGGAGCTTTCGCCGCGCGAGGGTGTCGTCGTCGATCTGCGGGTCGTGATCGTCGGGGTCTCGGGGGATCGACACTGCCATCACCGCATAGGTTTCGGCGACGCTGACGCCGCAGTCGCGGGCCATGCTGGTCGTGGCTCGGCCTGCGAGGAGGGCGGCGGTCAATGCGCGCGTCGCGGTGAGGTGTTCGCTGACCACCCCGCGGTACTCGCGGAGGTAGGCGTTGATCATCGTGGTGGACATGAGGTTCGAGATCGCCATGGTCGTGCGGAGTCTGTCGATCAGCGCGTCGCGATCGTAGGCCGCGTCGGAAGTGCAGATCCGGTCGACGCTCACCCGCAGTGATTCGTAGAAGGCGTCCAAGATGGTGTCGATCGGCACGGCTTCGCGGGCCCAGCCCGCTGCGGCGGCCGAGAACCAGTCCAGCTGGTCGGAGACGTTGCGGCCGGCGATGACGCCGTCGCCGATCTCCAGGCACTTCTTCGTCACTGTGGCGATGTCACCGTGGATCGCGTCGCCCAATTGGGTGTCGCGGGTGGCTATATTGTCGATGAAGTGGCTGACGAGCTGGCCTGCGAGACTTGCCGGATCAGGCAACGGCGAGCGGTCCAGTTCGATCGACATCGTGGCTCCTTCGGGTCGCAGCCCACACGACATCGGCCGTCGACCGGCTGTGTCGACAGCGGCCGTCCGCGGCATCCTTGTTCATCGAGAGCCCACGGACCTCGATCGTGCGGTCGACGACCCTCGTCGGCCGTTGTGCGTGGATCTAGAATGGATAGTAACTTATCAAGCCTGTTTGTGGTTACCCTCGAGTTCGATGATTCTGCGTGCAGTCTGTATGAGGGCACCAATTCGGTCGGCGCTCCACGTATCTGCTGCCGGGCAGCCTTCGCATGGGACGAGAACAGAAAGTAACTTCTGGTCGTCCTTCGGTGCGGCCTCAGCGTCCCGTCGTGGTCGGTCCGGCAGGGCTGGTGGGCGAGGTCGTCGCGCCGGTGCTCGGCGCGGCCGGGTTGCCCGGCACCGCCTCGGGACCGTAGAAGGTCGGCAGCATGGCCTTGACCAGCACCAGCGCCGACCCCTCGCCCGACGGCACCGTCGCGAGATTCGTGGCGACCACGATCGTGAGATCCGAGGCGGGGTCGTGGCCCATGAAGGTCATGAATCCCGGCATTTGACCGTCGTGCCCGAACAGATGCAGACCGAACCGGACGATTCCCAGACCGTATCCGGCGACATCGGGAGCGGCGGGATCGATCGGCTGGATGCTGTCCATGCGAACCCGCTGGGTCTGTTCATCCAGGAGGTCGCCCTCGACCAGTGCCCGCACATACGTGGCCACATCATCGACTGTCGATATCGCGGCGCCCGCGGTCCACGTCCACGACGGGCTCTCGTCGGTCGCGTTGCTGGGTTGCAGCGTGCCCGCGAGCGCGGCTGCCTGCTCCTCGGGCGGCAGGGCGTAGGTGTCGATGGTGGAGACATTGGTGCCGAACGCGTACCCCTGTGGGTGCGGATCGGGGATCGAGGGGTCCGCCGCCGCGGGCAGCGAGGTGTGCTTCAGGCCCAGCGGCTCGAAGATCCGCTGCTGGAAATTCTCGGCGGCCGACATCTTCGTGATCTTCTCGATGACGAGACCGAGCAGGATGATGTTGGTATTGGAGTAATCGAATTTCTCACCCGGCGCGAAATTAACAGGGTGCGAGAAGGCGATCGCGAGCAATTCCTCCGGCGTCCACACCTTGTTCGGGTCACTGTCGAGCAAGGCGTTGAATTGCGGGTCGAACGTGTAACTGTATAGCCCGCTTCGCATTTCGGAGAGCTGAGCGATCGTGATGCGATCCCCGTTCGGAACACCCGGCCAGTATTTGCCGATCGGGTCATCGAGCGCGAGCTTGCCCTCCTGAACCAACTGGAGGATGACCGTCGACGTCATGGTCTTGGTGTTACTGGCGATGCGGAAGTAGTCGTCCACCGACATGGGGTCGTCGGCCCCGATGACGCGGGTGCCGAATGTCTCGGTCCAGTTCCCCTTCGTCGGCGATTTGACGACCACGACGGCGCCTGGAATGACATTGTCTTTTATCAGCTGGGTGATCATCGGCCGGAGAGTGGCGGCGTACGCGGGCTCGGCCTGCGCGGGGACCGGCGTGCTCGTGGCGCTGCCGCCGGAGTCCGAGTTCGTGCCGCAGCCCGTGGCGATCAACAAACCCGCGGTCGCGACCAACACTGCGATATTCGTCCGGTGTCCCATGATTCTCCGATCGGCGTTTGCTCAGGAGGGGAAATGCCGCGCGGTGCAACTCTAACTCGGCTCATGGGAATTCCGGGGGAGCGCTTCACCTGTCTCGACTATCGGGCCTCGCGTCCGCGTACCCGCCCTCGGCGAGATCGGCGAGCCGTGACAACGACTCGCGATTACGTGGCGCGAGTAGCAGCGCCTGCGCCGCGTGCGGAATGAATCGACTCGGTCCACGAACGGCTCGCTCGGTCATCACTACCTCACACGAAGTGGGGCCGAGAGCGCGTAGTTCCAGCCGGACAATTGCGCTGCCGAACGGCCAGAGCCTGGCATCGAGTTCGACGCTGTGCGGCGAATCGATGGCGCGAACCGCGGTCGTGTCCTGGATCGTGCCCGGCCATGGTCCGACACTGTGATGAATGCGAGCTCCCACGGCAGGCCACGCGTCGTCCACTCCGCGGATATGGGAGGCGCCGACGACCCAACTCGCATAGGACCATCCGTCGGCCAGCACCGCGAACACCTCGTCCACCGGGGCCTTGATCGTGCGCGTCACCTGAACCATGTCGTGGATCGTCTCCTCGGCTCTCGGTCATCCTCGCTGCTCACAGGCGCATACCCGGTCCCGCGGCTCCGAATCGGCGGCACCTGCGACCTATTTCGGGTCGTTTTCCCTGGACGACGGACGGTCGGGACGGTCCGGCGGCTTTGTGGTGCGCTTGCTTCTCAGCAGCACAACCGCAACAAGCACGACCAGCGCGACGATCACGATGATTTCCATACGGCGCGCGTACCCATACCGGTGCGGGTCAATCACTGGCAGGGCTCTGGAGACGGCAGAACCGTACGAGCGCTCGACTGTATCGAGCGCTCGTACGGTTCTGTGGCAGATGCCGAGGTCAGGCAGTGGGGGTCAGGAGCTGGTCGAAGAACGCGCGGTAGCTGCGCAGCGCGCGCCGCAACGACTCGGTGTCCGGGGTCTCCGACCACCGGCCCGCGATGGTCTTCTGACGTTCGGCGTAGGTGCTGGTCAGCTCGTGGATCAGCTCGCCGACCAGATTGTCGGCCTGGGACACCGCATCGCGGGGATCGTCGACGAAGGAGCCCTGCAGATCACGCCAGCGACCGCGCAGCTGTTCCAGGGACTTTTCGTCGAACAGCGGAACGACGTCGTCCTCCACCTCGGTGGCCGGGCTCTTCTGCGTAACTGCCTGCTCGCGCCCCGCGTGAACGGCGTCTTTCTCGTGGCCGGGCCCCTCGGCGACGATCGCGTCGCGGTCGGTGCCGACCTCGGGTCGGGTACCGGTGAGATCCGCCTCGGCCTCGCCGGCGGTGCGGGCCGCCACGGGCGTGTGCTTGCCGTCTGCGAGACCGCCGGCGGCGGTCTTGTCGCGGCGGTGATCCGGCCGCGTCTCGTCCGTGGCAGCGGAGGCCTTCGGATCCCGTCCGGAATCCGGATCGATGACCTCGGCGTCGATCACCTGGTGATCGACATGCTTGCCCGCCGCGAGGCGATCGCGTTCGCCGAGAGGGGCGTGCTCGACATCGTCGGTGCGCGCATCGGTCTTGGTTCGATTGTTTTCGGTGCTCATGAAACGGTGTCCTTCTTGTGCGTGGTGTGGCCGTTCGTCAGATCGAGGAACAGCGCGCGGTAATGCACGAGGGCGGTCCGAAGGTCTTCGGTGCTCGCCTTTCCGTCCGCGTGCTTGATCGCGATGTCGTGGGCGTCGCGGTAGTGACCGAGGGTCGCGGCATGCTCGACGGAGAGATCGGCGGCCTGCTGATCGAAACCTTCGGTGGGATAGCCACGTTCGGCCATCACGGTCGTGACGAGCCGGTCGGCCTCGCCGACAGCCTCGGCGGGCTTGTCGACGAAGCGCTCCTGCACGGTCGTCCAGGCCGCGGTGAGCTCTTGCTTGCGCTCGGAAGTCAGTTCACGCAGCTCGAGCGAGTGGTGCCTGCGCTCACGTTCCACCAGTTCGCGTTCGGCGGCGCGGCGATCGTCGCTCTGTTCGAGGGCCCGGTCGTACTCGGACCCGAAACGGCCTCGCAGACGCCTCCGGCGTAGGTATGGCTGGGCCAGAAATGCCGCACCGGCGAGTACGACCACGATGACAATGACAGCTACCAGAATTCCGGAAGTCACAAGTTCTCCTTCTACGAGCCTCTGGTCCCGGAATGCCTCGACAATCGATTCTCAAACAGGCCGAGCACCCAGATGATCGAGGAGAGCGACAGATTCGGGCTCACCGCCGCGGTGCCCGCCGACCGAAATCCCGATCTCGCGGCAGCCTGCGACGCACTGCGTATCCTGGTCGAAACCCTTTCGAGCGGAGGACAATTCGTGATCAGCGCGCAGGTCGGATCGTCGCCGGAGCCGGGCGAACAGGAGATCCTGGATCGGGTGGCCGAACTGGCGGTGGGTTTCGCCGCCGACGCGCCCGACTACGACGAACGGGCCGAGATTCCGCTCGCGGAGTTGACCGCGCTGCATGATGCTCAGGTCGATCGGGCGGTGCTGCCTCGCCGACTGGGTGGGCTCGGATTGAGCTACCAGTCGTTCGGGACATTGGTCCGGATACTGGCGAAGGCCGATCCGTCCACTGCCACGATCTGGGTGATGCACGCCGGTGCGGGCGTCGCGTTGGCGGAGTTGACCGGCGATTCGGCCGGGTCGTTCTTCGCCGAGGAGTTCCTCGCGGGTAAACGGTTCGCCAACGCGTTGTCAGAACCGGGCAGCGGCAACCGCTTTCTGCAGCCGCAGCAGGTGGCCGAGCCCGCGGTGGGCGGCTGGTCGCTCTCCGGTGCGAAGCGGTTCGTCTCCGGCAGTGAGATCGCGGACTACTTGCTGGTGAACGCGCTGGTTTCGGGAGTACCGACGTTCTTCGGGGTGATCCCGGACGAGTCGGTATCGATCATCCCGATCTGGGACACCCTCGGGTTGCGCGCGACCCGCAGTCAGCTGCTGGCCTTCGACAACACCGTGTTGCGCGCCGAATATCGCGGTCGCGCACCGGGACCGGGCGATTTCGCGGTGATCCCGGCCGGGTTGCCTGCCATCTCCCTCGGTGTCGCCGACGCGGCGCTTGCCGCGCTGGTCGCGCACGCGCGCTCACGGATGATCCTCGGCAATCCGCTGGCCGACCAACAGTGGGTGCAGCACGAGGTCGCCGACGTGCAGATCCGGCTCGCCGCCGCGCACGCCCTCTACGACCAGGGCCTACGCGAGGCCGACAGCGCGAATCCCGCCTTCTTCGCCACGCTGTCACGGGCGAAGTATCTGGCGAACAAGGTGGCCGTGGACGTCGCGCAATTGGGTGTGCGCGTAGGTGGAGCGTCGGGCTATCTGCGTGGGTCGCCGATCCAGCGACACCTGCGCGATGCCGAGGCCGGGCAGCTCATGGCGTACTCGACCGAGGTGCTGGCCGGCGAGATCGGCCGTGAGGTGCTCGGCGTCGAGCTGTGAGCGGTCACCACCCCGCCATGGCATCCCTGCGTCGTGCGGTGCGGTAGGCGGCGGGGGTTACCCCGTACTTGGCGCGGAAGGCTCGCGAAAGCTGGTCGACCGTGCGGAAACCGCAGCTGTCGGCGATATCGCGGAGCCCGCGGGTGTCGTCACCGAGCGCGCTCGCCGCGGCCGCCAGTCTGCGGGTGCGGATGAGCCGCCCGACGGACATGCCCTGGAGTTCGAACGCCCGGAACAGCGTTCGCCTGCTCACGTGCAACCGAACCGCGACCGCATCCGGGTTCACGGTCGGGTCGGCGAAGTTGCGGTCGATGAAGTCGGCCGCGCGGCGGCGCAGCACATCCTCGGCGGTGAGTTCCTTTGTCGCGTCGGTGAGGTCTCGTTCCAGCAGAGCGACTACCGCCGCCCGGAACAGGATCTCGTCGATGCGCGCGACTATCCGCAGGCTGCCGGGAATTGTTGCGCCACAGGCTATATCGCGAGCGACCGTCAGAGCGGACACCGCCGCCCGCGACAGCGGCCACGACCGGCCGGCCGCCGCGGCGGCGTTCAGGCCCCAGGCGGTCAGCGAATCCACCGGGAGGTAGAGGTAGAGCACGTCGGTGGCCGGGGCGTCGCATCGGGCGAGAGTCGAGCGGAACGGGCTGTCGAGGCACAGCGCGAAAGCCTCACCGGCTACCGCGGTCGATCGATGGCCCCGTTGCTCGAGCGTGGCTCGTCCGGTCAGCACCAAACCCAGTTGCAGGTACTGGCTGTAGTGGTCGTCGTCGACGCCGATACCACGCTCGGCGGTGATGTCCGAGGATCGCAGCCGGGCGACCAACACCGACCCGGTGCTCGAAGTCCACAGCGTGGCAGCGAAATCCTCGCGGGCGCGCAATTCGCAGCCGAACCCCACCCGCTGTAGATCGCGCGATCCACGCAGAGGCACGCCCTGGTCGTCGGCGGGCCCGGGGCGTTCCAGCGGACAGATTGTTTCCGGTCGGATCAATTCGCTCGTCGATTGCCCCAATTCGAACAAAACAGACTTCTTTCGCGTCGAGCTCCTCGGATCGATCGTCGTTCGATCCGAGCGCCGCCCGTCGGGCTCGGTCTGCGGTCGGGCCTCGATCTCGTGCGCGTCTGCCTCGCTGTGCATATCCCACCTCCGCGCAGGGGTGCGCGGTCGCCGGAAACGGGTAGGACGCGGATCCGTCACCGGTTGCCTGCACCTGTCGACAATCTGGAATCGCTCTCGAAAGGTCAAGGATAACAGCGTAATTCGGTGACCTGATGCGGTCGGGTCGATCTCGTCGTCGACGCGGGGACGACACTCGCATTCCGTGCCAGGTTCGCCGGGATGTCGTGCCAGGACCGTGTGCGAGAGCCGCGCGGTCGACCGCCTCGAAGGACGGTCCCGCCTGCCGATTTCGGTCATCGGGCGGTCTGTACCGGAGCTCGTCGATGGTTTGCTTGGTCATTGCGGCACTCGTTCCCGCGGCCTAATCTCGACACCGTTGGCCCCCTTGCTATTCCGTGGTTGTCGGTCGCAGGATTCCTCATCGTGTCCTCCCTTCCGCGGAGGTGGTCCACATGAATCTTCAGTGATTTCCGGCGCGCATCATCGCCCACCTCGACGACGAAGGACTACCGAGACATGCTCTGGGAAGCACTGCTGTGGGTAATCGTGGCCGCCGGACTGGCCGGGAGCGCCGCCTACTTGCTGCGCAGGAGAGGCAAGGGCCACGACGGCGAGGCCACCAACGAGTCGGTGGGGCAGGTCTTCACCCTCGTCGGCGGTCTGCAGGTGGTGCTGGCGTCGTTCCTGCTCATCGGCGTGCTCGATACCAACGCGAGCGCGGCGAAGGCCGCGTCCGACGAAGCGGACCGATTGCTCGCCTTGCAATGGTCGGGGGACGCGTTGTCCGAACCTGCCCGCAGCACCGTCACCAGGGCCGTCCATGCCTACACCGGCCAGGTGATCGAGGTCGAATGGCCCGCCATGACCTCCGGCGAAGATGTCGACGACAAGGCGTGGAACCAGCTCTCGACGGTGCGCACCGCCATTGCCGCCACCCCCGCCGCCGACGAATGGCAACGTTCGCGCCAGATCGCGGCGGCCGATCGGCTGTGGGAGGTCTACGAGGCCAGGCAGGCAAGGATCGAGGCCGCGGGCAGCGCGTTGTCGCCGATGATGTGGCTGGCGCTGGCGCTGGGCGCGATTCTGTCGGTGGGTTTGTCACTGCTGTTCTCCGGCACCAGCGCACGCATTCATGTCGTCGTGGTGGCCAGTTTCGCGGCGGTGGTGACGTTCATGATCTTCACCATCTTCGAACTGCAGAATCCCTACGGCCGGGCCGCTGCGGTGGCACCGACAGCCTTCGACGCTGTGCTGGCGCAGCTGAGGTGAAAATGACTGTGCGGAGAGGGATCTGGGCTGCCCTGCTGTCGGGGATGGGCCTGTTCGCGCCGGGGTCGGTCGGTGCGACTCCGATGTCCCCGTCGGTCGAGCCGCCGAGTGTCGTGCTGCCCCGAAGCACTCCGCGTGCCGGGGCGCTCACCACCGCTCCGGCCGAACCCGTGGACACGCCTCGCGTGCCGCCCGGCGCCACGACCGTGCAACCGACGCCGGGCGGGATTCCTCGATCGGCGCCTCGGTTCGAGGAACCGGAGCCCCCCGACGCCCGGCGGCCGTTCGCGGAACCACTGTTCCCCGGTCAGAGTGAACGACCGGAGACGACTACGCCGAGAAGGGCATTCGAGAACCCGGTCGTTCCTCCGTTCGGTGGGTTGGAGATACCCGTTCCCGAACGCTCGTACGAGCTGCCGGTTGCTCCGGAGCGGGTACCGCCCCGCGCAGGTCTGGAGTTGCCGGCTCCAGCCCGCCCGTTCGATGGACGGGACATGCCTGTTCCGGAGCCCCGGACTGCGCTTCCGTTGCCTGTTCCGGCGCCCGCGCCCTTTCCCTTGCCTGCTCCCACGCCGCCGCCGCTGCCCGTACCGATGCCATCGCCCTCGGCCCCGCCGCCGACAGTGCCGCCCGCACCCGAACCGTCACCGGTTCGAGAACCACCCCCGGTACCACCACCGAGCGTGGCGGTCACTCCCGCACCGCCGCTTCCGTCACCCACGCCAGAGGTACCGAGCCCACCCGTCCCGGTCGCCCCACCGATGAGGTTTCTTCCGCCCCCCGAGCAGGAACCGGAGGCGGTGGTCGCCCAGCCGGTGGCCGTCGAACAGCGGCGCTGGGCGCTGACCGCCCTGGTGTTGGTCATGGGAAGCGCGGGTGCGGCCAGGGCGGCGTTGCGACGTTCGTGAGCCATAGCAGCAACTACCTCGCATCCCCATTGCAGTGTCACGAGGGCTGCTCCTACCTGGGTTTTCGCATGCCGCGAATCGGCCCAGGCTTTGAATTACATTAGTGCACAACAGAATTCAGCTCAATCGCCCTCGGGTATTGCATGCTTTCCGCTACAGTCGTTTTGCCACAATCGATAGCCGGTGGATAACTGATTCGTTCGTTCCCCCGTGGTGTGTCATCTCGTTTCTCCCATGTCTCTAGAAGCAGGAAGAACTCATGACTGAACTGGCTGAACCATTCTCTGGAACCATTGCCGCCGCCCAGCTGAGCCTCAGCACCGTGGCCGCGCGAAACCTGGCAACCACCACCAAATCCGTGCCGCAGATGCAAGGCATCACCTCTCGGTGGCTGCTGAAACTGCTGCCCTGGGTGCAGGCCGACGGTGGTGTGTACCGCGTCAACCGTCGCCTCACCTACACGGTCGGCGACGGCTTGATCACCTGCTACGACACCGCCGGCCAGGCCCGGGTTCTCGCACCCGATCTGCGTGAGCTGCGCTATCTGCGCCAGTACTCCGATGACGCTGCCCTGCAGGTGCTCGCGGACTCCTTCGTCGAACGGCAGTACGCGCCCGGCGACATCATCGCCGAAGCCGGTCAGCCGGCCGAGGAGCTGGTGGTGCTCGCCCACGGCAAGGCCGACAAACTCGGCACCGGCGCCTACGACGAGTCGACCGTTCTCGAGATCATGACCGACGGCCGGTTCATCGGGGAACGGATCCTCGGTGCCGACGCGCAGCCATGGGACTTCACCGTCAAAGCCGTCACCGCGTGCACCTGCCTGGTCCTCACCTCCCGCGCTCTGGCCGAGGTCAGCGCACGGATCGAAGGACTGCGCGAGCATGTGCGGGTGGCTCAGCTCGACGATGCCGTGGCCGATGAGCGGGCAAACCCCTACGGCGAGAGTTCGATCGAGCTCGCCTCCGGCCATGACGGCGAGCCGCAGTTGCAGGGCACCTTCGTCGACTACGACCTGTCACCGCGCGAATACGAGTTGAGCATCGCGCAGACCGTGCTGCGGGTCCACAGCCGAGTCGCCGACCTCTACAACAAGCCGATGGACCAGATCGAACAGCAGCTGCGGCTGACCATCGAGGCCCTGCGCGAGCGCCAAGAAGACGAGATGGTCAACAACCGCGACTTCGGTCTGCTGCACAACGCAGCGCCACGGCAGCGGATCAGCACCCGCACCGGCCCGCCGACACCGGACGACCTGGACGAATTGCTCGCCCTGGTCTGGAAGGAACCCGCGTTCTTCCTGGCCAATCCGAAGGCCATCGCCGCCTTCGGCGCCGAGTGCAGCCGCCGCGGCATCTACCCGACGAGCACCGAGCTGAACGGGCACCGGGTGCCGTCGTGGCGCGGCATACCGATCCTGCCGTGCAACAAGATCGGCACCTCGGCCAGTCGCACCACCTCGATCATGCTGATGCGCACCGGTGAAGCGGCTCAGGGCGTGATCGGCCTGCGCCAGACCGGGATTCCCGACGAGTACGAGCCCGGACTGAACGTGCGCTTCATGGGCATCGACGACAAGGCGATCATCTCCTACCTGGTCAGCACCTACTACTCGGGTGCCGTGCTGGTGCCCGACGCCCTCGCGATCCTCGAGAACGTGCAGCTCGGCGCCGAGGTCTGACATCGTGCAGCCCTTCGAGCTGCCCGAGTTCTACGTCGCTCATCCCGCGCGGCTGAACGCGCACGTGGAACAAGCACGGGCACATACCAAACAGTGGGCCTACGAGATGGGAATGCTCGGCGACACCGTCGGTGGCGACGTGGTCTGGGAGGAGGCGAGTTTCGACGGCATGGACTATGCCGGCCTGTGCGCCTACACCCATCCGGAGGCGAGCGCACCGGTGCTCGACACCGTCACCGACTGGTACACCTGGGTTTTCTACTTCGACGACCACTTCCTCGACGCGTTCAAACGCACCGGCGACATGGACGGCGCCCGGCGGTATCTCGACCGCCTGGCCACGTTCATGCCGCCCGACGGTGCCGCGATGCCCGAACCGACCAACCCCGATGAACGCGGTCTCGCCGACCTGTGGACGCGGACGGTGCCGTCGATGTCGCAGGGCTGGCAGGAACGGTTTCGCGAAAGCACCCGGAACCTGCTGCTCGACTGTGTCTGGGAGATCGGCAATATCAATACCGCCCGGATTCCCAACCCCATCGACTACATCGAGATGCGGCGCAGGGTCGGCGGCGCACCGTGGTCGGCCGATCTGGTGGAGTACGCCCGCGGCACCGAGATTCCCGAAACCGTCGTCGGCACCCGGCCGATGCGCGTGCTCAAGGACACCTTCTCCGACGCGGTGCACCTGCGCAACGACATCTTCTCGTATCAGCGCGAGACCGAGGAAGAAGGCGAGGTGAACAACGGAGTCCTGGTGGTGGAGCGGTTCTTCGACTGTTCGCCGCAGCAGGCCGCCGACATCGTCAACGACCAGCTCACCTCGCGAATCCACCAGTTCGAGAACACCGTGCTCACCGAACTGCCCCTGCTGTTCGACGAGCACGGGCTGGACGCGGTGCAGTGCGCGGCGACGCTGTCGTATGCGCAAGGCCTGCAGGACTGGCAGTCCGGTGGCCACGAATGGCATCTGCGGTCCAATCGGTACATGAACGGCTCCGCGGCGATGGGATCGATGTCGTTCGGTCCCGCGGGGCTCGGCACCGAACTGGCCAGACCCGGGTTCTGGAAGGGTCTGGCCGGGCCGGGCGGAGCGCGTAGTCATCGCCAGGTTCCGTTGCGCCGCACCGGGCAATTGCCGCTGCCGGACTTCGACGTGCCGTTCGAGTTGAGTCTGTCACCGCACCTGCCCGTGGCGCGCGCGGCGAGCATCGAGTGGGCGCAACAGGTCGGATTCCACGACCCGCTGCCGGAGCTCGGTGGGCGGCAGTTGTGGGCTCGCGAGGACACAGTCGGGTTCGATTTCGCGTTGTGTTCAGCCGGTTTGGATCCCGACGCCGATCTCGAGGCGCTGACGCTGTCGGCCGAATGGCTCACCTGGGGGACCTGGGGCGACGACTACTTTCCCACGGTCTTCCCGCCCACCCAGGGTGCCGCCGCGATGGCAGGGGCGAAAGCCTGCAACGCCAGACTGTCGACCTTCATGCCGTTGGACCTGAAACCTGGAGGGGCACCGGTCAATCCACTGGAACGATCGTTGGTGGACCTGTGGTCGCGCACCGCGCGGCCGATGTCGCAGGCCGCTCGGCGCACATTCCGGCAAGCGGTGGAATCGATGACCGAGAGCTGGTTGTGGGAGCTGGCCAACCACATCCAGCATCGGGTCCCCGACCCGGTCGACTACCTGGAGATGCGCCGGCGCACCTTCGGCTCGGATCTGACGATCGCGCTGTCGAAGATCGCCCGCGGCGGCCTGATCCCCGATGCGGTGTTCGAGTCCACCACCATGCGCGGCATCGAACACGCCGCGCAGGACTACGGCTGTTTGATCAACGACTTCTTCTCCTATCAAAAAGAGATCGAATTCGAAGCCGAGTTGCACAACGCGATCCTGGTGGTCGAGTCGTTCTTCGATTGCGACCGCGACATCGCCGCCGAGGTCGTCGACGACCTGATGCGCGCCAGAATGCGGCAGTTCCAGCGACTCGTCGACGACGAATTGCCGGTCCTGTTCGAACACCACCGGCTCGACGACACCGCTCGCGCGGCGCTCACCAGCTACATCGACGAACTGCGTGATTGGATCGCGGGCATCCTGCACTGGCATCGCGCCACCAGCCGATACCGCCCGGAGAACCTGCACTACCCGATCGGCAGGCAATCGCACACTGCCGCCCGCCCGGTCCAAACGTGGGGACCCTCGGGTATCGGCACCGCCGCCGCCCGCATTCGTCCGCGCGTCGCCACCCATGCCACCTCGCCGGGAAGGATTTCCTCGTGACCAGCACCGCCCAGAACCCACCGACAGCCTTCGGTGTCGCCGCCGCCCGCACACTGGCGACCACCACCAAATCTGTTCCGCAGATGCAAGGAATCACGCCCCGCTGGCTGCTGCGCATGCTGCCCTGGGTCGAGGTCGACGGCGGGACCTACCGGGTCAACCGGCGCCTGACCTACACCGTCGGGGACGGATACGTCACCTGCACGCTGGCCAACGGCCGCTATCAGGTGATCCCGGCCGAACTGCGCGAATTGCGGGCGCTGCGCGATTTCGACGACGACGACACCTTGGTCGAGCTCGCCCGCCTGTTCACGCAGCAGGAGTTCGCGGCCGGGGAGACGATCTGCGAGTTCGGCAACGAAATCGATGCGGCCTATGTGCTCGCCCACGGCCGGGTCGTGCTGACCGGCCCCGGCGACTACGGCCAGCAGGTACAGCTCGACGTGCTCGACGACGGCAGCCACCTCGGCGCCGCCACTCTGCTCGGTGGACAAGCCATTTGGGAATACACGGCTACCGCGAGCACCGCCTGCACGGTGCTGGCGTTGCCGCGCGCGGTGTTCGACGCATTGTGTGCCCGTGAACCCCGCCTGGCCGCCCACGTCGCCGACCTCGGAACCGCGGTCGCCGCCGAACGAACCGGTGCCGACAAATACGGTCAGGCGGCGATCGGCCTGCTGTCGGGCCAGCAGGGCGAGCCGACCCTGCCCGGGACCTACGTCGACTACGACCAGCGACCACGCGAACTCGAGCTCAGCATCGCGCAACTGCTGCTGCGCGTACACACCCGGGTCACCGACCTCTACAACAAGCCGATGAACCAGCTCGACCAGCAGCTGCGCCTGTCGATAGCAGCGCTGCGGGAACGCCAGGAACGCGACCTGCTGACCCACCACGACTACGGCCTGCTGCACAACGTCGACCCGAGTCAGCGGTTGTGCTCTGCCACCGGCCGCCCGACACCCGATGACCTCGATCGACTGCTGGCTCGCCGTCGCAAGACCGCGTTCTTCCTCGCCCACCCCCGCGTGATCGCCCAGTTCGGCCACGAATGCACGGCGCGAGGCATCTACCCGGATCCCACCGAAGTCGAGGGAAAGCGGGTGCACGCGTGGCGCAATGTGCCGCTACTGCCCTCGGACAAGATCCCGATCTCGCCGAGCGGGACCAGCACGATCTTGGCGATGCGGATCGGTGAATCCGACGACGGGGTGATCGGCCTGCGCCAGACCGGCCTGCCTGACGAAGTCGAGCCGGGCATCAACGTCCGCTTCACCGGCATCGACGACCGGGCGATCGCCTCCTACCTCATCAGCGCCAATCATGCCGCGGCCGTACTTGTTCCGGACGCCCTCGGTGCACTGACCGAAGTGCAGGTGAATCGATGAGCACACCGCAGGCCGCGACCACGCCGATCCTGGCACAGGCACCCGTGACAGCACCCGCGGTGTCACCGAGCCCCCGCACCGCCGTCGACGTACTCGAGCAATGTCGCGAGGCCTGCTCCGCCACCCTGCACGCGGCCGTGCAGATGATGCCTGCCACGGTGCGCACCATCGTCGGGTACCACTTCGGCTGGTGGGACCCGACAGGGCGGCCGGAAAAGCACGACGGCGGCAAGGCGATTCGCCCCGCGCTGGTTCTGTCGGCCGCCCGGTTGACCGGCGGTGACGTGGCAGCTGCCGTGCGCGCAGCCGTCGCGGTCGAACTGGTGCACAATTTCTCGCTGCTCCACGACGATGTGATGGACCGAGACACCACCCGACGGCACCGCCCGACCGCGTGGACCGCTTTCGGGATCGGGCCCGCCATCCTCGCCGGCGACGCCCTGGTCGCCCAGGCCTATTCCCTGCTCGCCGCGGAGCCGAACACACCGATCGTCGAAGCGACGAACCTGATGAGCCGCTCGGTGCTGCACCTCGTCGAGGGCCAGTGCGCCGACCTGGGATTCGAGCGGCGCACCGATGTCGAGGTCGAGGAATGCCTCACCATGGTCGACCAGAAGACCGGGGCGCTGTTCGGATGTTCGGCGGCCCTCGGCGGCCTGTTCGCAAACGCGGACTCCGGTGAACTCCTGCGCCTGCAGGAGTTCGGCAGACGCCTGGGCCGCGCCTTCCAGCATACCGACGACCTGCTCGGCATCTGGGGCGACCCGCACGTCACCGGCAAGTCGGTGTTCTCCGACCTGCGCAGCCGCAAGAAGTCGCTGCCGGTGGTGTTCGCCCTGCGCTCGAACACCCCCGAATCCGGCGCGCTCGCCGACCTCTACCTCCGCGAAAAGCCGCTCGACGACAGCGAATTGGTCCGCGCCGCCGAGCTGATCGAAGCCGCAGGCGGACGGGAATGGAGCCGCCTGCAAGCGCGACAGCTGTACGAGGAAGCGATGGCGACGATTTCGCAGGTCGGATCCGACGCCGCAGCCCTGGCAGACCTTGACCTGCTCGCGGCACTGGCCGCGGACCGCGACTGCTGACACCGCGCGATCGGGGTCACTAACACCGCCCGGCCACGGCACGGACGTGGCCGGGCGGTGAAGGCTGATCCGGAGCCGCGGAATTCCAACTCAGCGCAAAGTTGGTGCGTCCTGACGCGGCTGCGGGTCTGGGACGGTTGTGTCCGGGAACGAGTGGTGTTCGTGCGCGACGACCCAGCGTCCGTGGTCCTTGCGAAGGCCCAGAGTGAGGCGTAAGCGCGTATCCGGTTGTGCGGCAAAGTCTTCAGGAGTGCCGCAGCGCAGCAGAGCGTGCGCGTAGGCGACGTCGGCTCCCGCGGTCACGTCGAGTTCGACGATGTCGAACTCCGCGCCGCGCGCCAGCCAGGTGAAGAAGGGCGGCCAGGTTTCCCGGTAGGCGTCGATACCGCGGACCCCGTTCTGCGGCGGCGGAACATCGAACATGACGATGTCAGTGGTGTGGTCGGCCAGGACACGGTCGAGGTCACGGTCACGGACGGCGCTCGCCCACGCGTGCACCAGGGTGCGGATCTGGGCCTGGTCTTCCGACATGTCGGTCTCCCTTCGATGTGCCGAGCGCTCGGGTCTCGGCCGGTGGGAACATCCCACTGCCCATATGACCCTGCGGTGGGTGCCGAAATAATCGTCGGGCGAGAAATCAGTCGGACACGGTGCCCGGTAGCGCGAAACGGGGGAAGAGCGTGGGATCGAGGAATGACACCACGTCGGTGATCGCGCCGTCGCGCACGACCAGCACATCGAGTGCCATGGCAGCGAAAACGCGGCTCTCTTCATCCCACGAATAGGTACCGAAGGCTGGTTGACCATTGGCCACGGTGGGCAGGAAACGCCAGCGCCAGCGCAACGGCTCGGCCACCAGGAAGTCTCGGATGGCTGCCCGCCCGGCATACCATTCGGGCAGCGGTGGCATGGCGTACCTGGCGTCGGCGGCGAGCAGTTCGACGATGCCGTCGACGTCGGCGGCCTCCCACGCGGCCGCGTAGCGCTGGGCGAGGTGACGGGTCCGCGGATCACCCGGGTCCTGTGACGGTGTGGACGCGTCCCGTTCGGCGCGCGCTCGCGCACGTTGCAGGGCACTGTTGGCCGAGGCGACCGTCACGTCGAGCAATTCGGCTGTCTCGTGTGCCGTGAAGCCGAGGACATCGCGCAGGATCAAGACGCCGCGCTGGAGTCCCGGCAGCTGCTGGATCATGGCCACAAAAGCTAATTCCACGGCCTCCCTCGCCGTGTAGCGAGCCTCCGGTCCCGGCTCGCCCGCACCGAGACCTGGCAATGGATCGAGCCAGATCCGCTCGGCCGCAGGCTCATTCGGTGCGCTGTCCATCGGCAGTTCGCGGCGTCCGCGCTGGGAGAGCATGGTCAGGCACCGGTTCGTCGCGATCTTGTACAGCCACGGCCGGAACTTCTGCGGGTCGGTGAGATTCGCACGGGAACGCCAGGCGCGCAGCATCGCCTCTTGCAGGGCATCGTCGGCGTCGTGCACCGAGCCCAGGAGTCGATAGCAGTGCACGTGCAACTCCGCGCGCAGCGAGCCGACGAGCTGATCGAACTCGGCTCGATCGAATGCGGAATCGCCCACATTGTTCACCCTGCCGATCATGGCACACGACCGCCACCTCGACAGTTCCCCAACGGGGGGTCGGGACAGGCGGGCAGTGCCGGCTCAGGCGTGGGGCGCTTCGGGGTCGGTCAACAGCGAGCGGCTCCATGCGTCGATGATCCAGTCCCGGAAGCGCTCCGCGGTCCAACGGCGTTCGCCGACAAGGAGAACCCAATATTCGGTCGCGTTCATACTCCAGAGGATGTCGGCTACCTCGTCGTCGGACAGATCCGCGCGCAACTGACCCGTGCTGCGCAGGTCGGCCGCGAATCGACGCATGTTGGCGGCACGCCGATCGCCGATTTCCGCCCACACCCGAGCACAGGACGCGTCGGTGGTCGCGGCATCGCGCAGGGCGAGGAAGATCGGCGCGAGTCGTTGCTGGATCGCGGCCAGCGCGTCGGCGTAGATCGCGATCTTGTCTTCGGCCGTTCGCGCCTCGCCGATCGCGCGAACATACTCCCGCTGCTGGGCAGGAACCGCTTGGTCGGTGCCGGAGAGGGCGGTCTCGACGAGTTCTCGGACCAGCACCGGCTTGCGACCGATGGACGCATAGACAGTGTCGACGGAAACGCCTGCCTCCGTAGCGATCTCGCTCACGGTGGTGGCGGCATACCCGTTCTGAACGAACAGGCGCCGGGCGGCGTCGAGGACCGCATGACGCGTATCCGCCGCCTGCGCGGCACGCCGCGGAGCGTTGTATCGGCGCTTGCCGACCTTGACGTTCTCGTCCATGGACGCCTATCCTACCCAATATTGATCCGAACCCAATTCGGATCAATTCAGAAGGGATACCGCCATGGTCTACGCCTACATTCAAGACGTCCCTATCGGTGAGGAGCTCTACCGCCGGATCATCGAAGAGCTCGGTCCTGAGCCGCTGGACGGCTCACTTCTGCACCTGTGTGTGCGCCGCGCCGACGGCGGGCTGCGCTACATCGACGTGTGGGAATCCGAGGCGCACTGCTCTCGCGCCTTCGAAGATCGCATCCATCCCGCCGTCGACACCGCCTTCGCCGGTCACCGCCCGGGCGAGCCGGTGGTAGAGCATCTCGAAGTCGTGCACGCGACCGGCACGCTCATCGACGCACAGACCATGTGATGAGCAGCTCCTACACCGCGTTGCGGTGGTTCGCTGTCTGTGCGGCACTGGGTATGTCGGCCGCATGCGCGAGCACATCGGACACCTCGGCCGGGGGACCGGCATCAGCGTCGTCTACCGCGAGTCTCCAGCCGGCCGGCGACGGGTGCGGCGATGTCGACCAGATCAGGAACGCCGTTTCCGAGTTCGCCATCACCGGAGTCTCGATAACTGGTCAATGTACCGCCGTCGAGATCGAGACGAACCTGGCCGACGATCCGGCCGGCGCGCAGACCGCACTCCGAATCTGTACTGCGGCAGCGGCTGTCGCCTACACCGAGGACGTGAACAGCGTCTCGGTTGTCTCCGCCGATGGGGCCGAACTCGCGGTCGGGATCAAAGGAGCACGCTGCATCGGAGATTGATCGCCCCTACATGGCTTGGATGCCCTGTTTCCTGAGCGCTGTCAGCGGGTTATCTCATCCATGAGCATTCGCAGTGTGAGCGAATGCTTTTCGGGCGGCAGAGCATTGAGCGCGGTCTGTGCGTACTCCACCCCGGCTTCGCGGTCGCCAGCGCGGACGAGCATCAATCCGCGATGCATCTCCAGGTGCGTTCGGAAGCGTGGAAGAGTGGCCGGAAGCTCCCGCCGAGCTTCGTCTTGGGCGTAAACGGCTTCGGCCTCGTCGCCGAGACGAGCTCGCAACAGCGATCGGAAAACGCCTAGCCGCCAATGCGGGACGGCGTAGTCGGAGGCTTCGCCGTCTTCCGAACCGGCCTGGTCGAAGACCCTGCGGCCCTCGAGGTCGAGAGCTCGCGCTGTGTCGGCGTCGCCCACGATGGCGGCGGCGTGAGCTTTGCCGTACAACGCGTTCAACCGTCCCAGGGATGGTTGGTCGGAGATAGCCAGGGCTTGGTCGGCGAACATTTCAGCGATGGGAAGCGACGCACCTTCGTAGCCCAGCGCGATAGCGGCCCGACCTCGGACCCAAACCCGAGTGTCGACGTCGCCGGAATGGTCGGCGGACTCAGCGGCCATCCGATACCAACTGACCGCTCTTGATCCGTCCGAACCCGGAAAAGTCTTGGCGAACAACGTCATCAGCCGTGCGGCATGAGTCCACATCTGCGGGGTATCGCACTGCTGCTGAATCACCGCAAGGTCAATCGCTAGCCGCTGTTGAATCTCGGCGGCCCCGGATGTCATGTAGTCAGCTCCGTACCCGGTGAGGGTGTGGGCCCACCGGTCGACCGAGGGACCCGCGCCCCTCAGGCGTGCCGAGAACCCCTCCGCCAGCAAGTCGGAGGCGACAACGGGGGCCACCACGGTAGCGGCGATCGTGGATAGGAACTGTCGGCGTTGCACGGTATCGGACTCCATTACAGCAAGGGGCACATCTAGGACGGCGGCTAGGTGCCTGAGCCAGAACGGCGAGGGCACCGACTTACACGACTCCCACCGACGCGAGATGTATTCCCGCGTAATCGGTTGCCCCGAGTGCTGCCCGAGTTCATACGCAAGCCGACTTTGCGACCACCCGCGCGCGTCTCGCAGATCGCGAATGAGCTTGCCCGTGTGCATGAACTCATGATGCCCCGGTACGGACCGGTTCGCTTGTGTGCCACTAGGAATGCCACCTCGTGGCACCGGCAATGCCACTGCCGCAAAACATCACTGAGCGGAATTCTGGACATCGGAGCGGGAATGGTCCCGTAGCCAACGGGCCGCCCAGGTAACTCGATCCCAGCCCGGTTGCCTGGGCAGGCTCGCCACCGAGCAGGAGGGGAATCGTGCTTCCACAGTGCCAGCCGCCCGATACGACGCGCCTACACCCAATTGAGGTAGCACCCCCGACCGTGATCCGGCGATTGCTCGAAGCGCTGAAACGGTTCGAGCGCCGGGAGCAGAAGACGTCATGACGGAGCCAGTTCGGCCTACGGTCGAGTCGTTGAACGAACGAGCCGCGCTCCGCTCTATGCGTGTTCGTCCATCCCCTGGGGGATTCCAGCTGGAAAGCCCGTGGCGGGTTGTGGTCACGGGGACGTTGGACAACCTAAACGCGTACCTGACAGCCGCGGAGGAGCGTGACATTCGGAGTGTCACATCTACGGCTGTCGGTTTCAGTGCGGACCTTTGATGACGGCGGGCCTGGTGATCGCCTTCGCCGTTCCGGCGGTTGTGCTCGTAGCGGCAATTTTCTGGCCTGACGACTAGGTCGTCTCCCAATGACTACAACCTTCGGTGCTGGCGGAAGAGCAGTCTGTCTCGATCTGCCGGCCCGACGATGTCTTTAGAGCAAATGGCTCGACAAGGGTTTGGTCAACGCGGCCGTGGGCGATTTTTGTTCGACCTTCGGCGTCCGGTGTGGAATTTGTGATCGCGCACTACCAGATCGACGATCGCCGCGCAGCGGTCCGCAGCCAGTAACGGAACGTCGATTCCGCAAGTCATGTATTCCATGAACTGGCGCGGATTAGTTCCGACGAAGTCGACGCCCGGACCAACGCATTCGACGACTCGCGCTTGCTCGTGGACAACCATGACCGCTGTCCGGACCGGGACGTCATGGCCCTGCCTACGTAGCCAGGTCTCCAGATCCTGAGCGATCTCTCCGACCTGCTGCGGCCAACTACGTCCTGCCCGGTCGGCTGCTGGCTCCAGTTCGAACGAGTTTCCGCGTGCACTGAGCTTCTGCAAGAACCAACGGTCACCGACCGCATGCAACAACACGCGTCGGCGCTTGACCTCTACAGCCCAAACCCCTGCCGGACCCACCAATACACAGTCGGTCTCGCCTCGCCGGTTGCAGTAACCCCGGAGCATGACCCACTCATCACGCAGGGCAGACAAATTCAGGGCGAAGAGATCTTCGCCGTGAGCTCCTGCGCCATGTTGACGCACCTGTCTGTCCGCATCTTGCACATCCCGGCCCGCTTTAACGACCTCCCGTGCTGAGAAGTCGGCGCGGGCGGCAGCGAGTTTTTCCGAAGCACTGGGAACCGACAGCACTTGCCGCCACAGTGGCTTGGAACGCCGAGCAGCATTCAACTCACCGCGGGATCGAATGTGCTCCTCCTGCCACCCCGCTCGGTTCGTCGACACGGAACGAAGTTGGTCACGAGATCGACTCAACTGCTCATTTACGTTGTCCGACAATACTTTTACCAACATGCGCCGCCTCCTCGCATCGACAGCCTCAGCATGTCATCTCCAGCGACCGACGGGGTAGCACTTGCAACGGATCTCCGATCCGGCGCACGACTAGCCCACCGATAACCATCGAGTGCATGGAGTGCGAGGACTCCGTCGACGCGATACCTATGTCGACAGTCGGGTGGTCAAGTCGTCGATGTAGGTGCGGAAGAGTTCTGCCATGTCGACGCGCTCGGGGTCGAGGAGCCATTGCAGTTGCAGGCCGTCCATCATGGCCGAGATCTGACGGGCTACGGCGCGGGTGTCGATGTCGGGGCGGAAGGTGCCGTCGGTGACGCCGCCGTCGAGGGCGTCGGCCAGGTAGGTCTCCAGGATGCGGTAGCGATTGACCACCCAGGAGTGGGCGGGGTGGTCGCTGGTGACTGCTTCGCCGGTGACGACGGTGAAGAGCTGGACGAGGCCGGGGACGTGCATGTTGTGCTCGACCAGCCGGACCAGTTGCCGCAGAGCTTCTTTGCCGCGCAGTCGGCGGTCCATGCCGAGGCGGTCGTAGTCGAGGCGATCGCGGTAGTCCAGGACCGCGGCGAGTAAGGCCGCCTTGTTGGGGAAGTAGTGCAGCAGGCCGGGCTGGGAAAGCCCGCAGCGCGTGGCGATGTCGGCGATCGAGGAGTTGTGGTAGCCGTTTTCGGCGAAGCTCCCGAGCGCCTGGTCGATGATCTGCTCGCGGCGGTCCTCACCCCGTCTCCGGCGTTGGGGGTGCGGCGTCATGAGCAGCGACAGTAGTCGAACCCGGGGACCCGGAAAACCCAATAGATAACAAAAGGATCACACTCCCGAGTGGTCACTCGGTAGACTGGATATCCGCTGGCACACTCGTGCCAGCCGTACCGAGACGGGACGTGCGAGGAAGGACAGCCGATGACTCAGGGCACCGAGATGCCGATCGAATCGATCACGCTTCTAGGCGGTGCGGGTTCGCTCGCCGGATGGGAGGTCAACCCGCCCCTGGGTACGCCGAACCTCGGCACCGTGGTGCTGGTGCCGGGCTTCACCGGTTCCAAAGAAGACTTCGAACTCATGCTCCCGCTGCTCGCGGCGGCCGGTTATCGCGCGGTCGCTTACGACCAGCGCGGCCAATGGCAGTCCGAGGGACCCGACGATATCGCCGGCTACACGATGGCCGATTTCGTCGCCGACCTGCGCGGTGTTGTCGATCAGGTCTCGCCGGACGCGCCCGTGCACCTGGTCGGGCACTCCTTCGGTGGTTACGTCTCCCGTGTCAGCGTGGTCGACGAGCCCGCGCGATTCCGCAGCCTCACGCTGCTGGCCTCGGGCCCCTCCTCGGTCGAGGACATCAAATTCTCGCCGCCACAGCTGGTGGCGCAGGTGGTGGAGTCCGCCGGCGGGGAATTTCTCTGGCAGCAGATGAGCGATGCCATGGACGCCGCCGGGCAGACGCCATCGCCCGAGCGCGCGGAATTCCTGCACAACCGGCTCCTGCAGACCAAAAGAGCGAACATCCTCGGCATTCTGAAATGTATGGAGACCCCGCCGCTGGCTGATCCCGCCGCGCTGCGCGATGCCGGCGTGCCGTTGCTCATCGCCTACGGCGACACGAACGATCTGTGGGATCCGCAGGTCCACGAAAACTTCGCTCGACAGCTGCGGGCCAGGACCGCGGTGTACCCGGGCATCGGACATGTGCCGAACGAGGACGTCCCCGCACAAGTAACCGCCGACCTGGTGAACTTCTGGAAAGAGCTGGCATGAGCGACAACATCGAACAGCTGCTGGAAAAGCTGGACCTGGAGGCCAAGATCCGGCTCATCTCCGGATCCAATATCTTCCGCTTCGCCGGTGACGAGAGCATCGGACTGGCCGAGATGCCTGTCTCCGACGGCCCCTCCGGTGTGCGCGGCGAGACCTGGGACGAGCGCGATCCCTCGGTGAGCCTGCCGTCAGGTTCGGCGCTGGGCGCGACTTGGGATCGCGAGCTGCTCGCCGAGATCGGTGGGCTCATCGCCGCCGAGGCGCGCCGCAAGAATGTGTACGCGGTGCTCGGCCCGACCATCAACCTGCACCGATCCCCGCTCGGCGGAAGGCATTTCGAATGCTTCTCCGAGGACCCGATGCTCACTGCTGAGATGGCCGCCGCCTATGTGACCGGCGTCCAGGATCACGGCGTCAGCGCGTGCCCGAAGCACTACGTCGCCAACGACTCCGAAACCGAGCGGTTCACCGCCGACGTGATCGTCGACGATCGCACCCTGCGCGAGCTGTATCTCTACCCGTTCGAGCGGTCCGTGGACGCGGGCGCGTGGATGATCATGGACGGCTACAACTCCGTCAACGGCGTCACCATGACCGAAAACCCGCTGCTGGACGAGCCCTTGAAGGGTGAGTGGGGCTTCGACGGCGTGGTGGTCTCGGACTGGACCGCCGTGCGCTCCACCGAGGGCGCCGCCAACGGTACCGACTTGGCCATGCCCGGCCCGTGGGAACTCTGGGCCGCGCCGCTGATCGAGGCCGTGCGCAACGGTACGGTGCCCGAGACCGCGATCGACGAAAAAGTCCGCCGCATACTGCGATTCGCGCAGCGAGTGGGTGCGCTGAACGGAACCCCGCGGCAGACGCCGGCTTTCACGGATGAAGCGGCACGCCGGTTGGTCCGAGACGCCGCCGCCAAAGCGATGGTGCTGGCCACCAACGACGGTGTACTGCCGCTGAGCGAGCCCGCCCAGGTCGCCCTGCTGGGCGCGGCCGCCGCGGAGCCGCGCTTCGGTGGTGGTGGGAGCGCGACGGTCGTTCCATCGCACACGAGTTCACCGCTGCAGGGCCTGCGCGAGGTGCTGCCGGTGGTGTACACGCCGGGCGTTCACCTCAACGAGAACATGATCGCGGTGCCGCTGGATCTGGTCACCGATCCGGAGACCGGCACGGCGGGTGTGAACCTGCGCTTCCTCGACGGTGAGACGGTCCTGAATTCCGAGCACCGCACCGCGGGCAATCTCATGCTCTTCGGCACGCCCTTCGCCGCGCAGGCCAAGTCCTTCGAGATCCGCGGTCGCCTGCGTCCCGATGTGGCGGGGGAGTGGCGGATCGGCTACGCGGGTGTCGGCACGCTGCGGCTGGAGCTCGACGGCGAGACCGCGCACACGGAGACCGTCTTCCCCGAGGGCGGCGATCCGGTCGAGATGTTGCTGAATCCGCCGCAGCGCTGGGTCAGCCGCACCCTCACCGAGGGCGAAGAGGTCGATGTGCTCATCGAACTGGTTCCCGCGCTCGACAAGGGTCTGCCCGCCATGGGCCTCACCTTCGGCATCGGTCGCCCGCGTCGCTCTGCCGACGAAGAGTTCACTGCCGCAGTAGAACTGGCGCGGACCTCCGAGGTCGCTGTGGTCGTGGTCGGCACCACCGAGGCGATCGAATCCGAGGGTTACGACCGCAAGGATCTGTCGCTGCCCGGCCGCCAGAACGAATTGGTGGCGGCGGTGGCCGCGGTGAACCCGCGCACGATCGTGGTCGTCAATTCCGGTGCGCCGGTAGAGATGCCGTGGCGTGACGACGTCGCCGCCGTCCTGCTTTCGTGGTTCCCGGGCCAAGAATTCGGCGATGCGCTCGCCGATGTGCTCACCGGTGCGACCGAGCCCGGCGGCCGTCTGCCCACCACCTGGCCCAAGGTCATGGCCGACGTGCCGGTTCTGGACACCAAGCCCGCCGCCGACAATGCCCTGCCCTACACCGAGGGCATTCACGTCGGCTATCGCGCCTGGCTGAAATCCGGTGTGGCTCCTGCCTATCCGTTCGGACACGGGCTCGGCTACACCAGTTGGGAGCTGGTGGATCTGACCGTGAGCGGTCACACCGCCACCGTCACCGTCCGCAATATCGGTGAGCGTTCGGGCCGCCAGGTGGTGCAGGCGTATCTGTCCCGCGCGGACAGCGGCGTCGACCGTCCGGTGCGGTGGCTCGCGGGCTTCGCCGCGGTCGAGGCAGGTCCGGGCGAAACCGTCACCGCCACTATCGACTTGCCGCGACGCGCCTTCGAGCACTGGACCGACCAGGGCTGGGTCGTCGAACCGGGCATATTCACCCTGCACGTCGGAACCTCGGTATCCGCACTTCCGCTGACCGCTGAAATCAGCTGATCAGCCCTCGTCTCTGTGGCGAACCACCGCGTCGTCCCGGCCGCGCATTTCCGGGATGACGAGGTGGGCTGAGAACGCGCCGTACTCCGGCGTCGGCGGCTTCGGACAGCTCGCGAGTCTGAGCCGGTTGTGCTCCGTGGAGGCGTAGATTCGGCATCGCTGCTGATTGTGAGCGTTCCTCGACGAAGGGATCTCTGTCATGAGCAAGTCGCCCGGGCATCGCCGATGCCGCAGAGCAGGTGCGGTGCTCGCGGTTGTGCTCGCCATCGCCGCGGGCGGCTGTACCGCACAGGAGAAGTCCGACGACTCTTCGCCGGTCGACAGTGCCGAAGCGGCGAAGATCGCCGATATCGTGGGCGCCAAGATGCGCGAACTCGACCTCAGTTCCGTGGTTTACGGCGCATGGCGCGGCGAGGATCGGATCGCTCTCGGGGCGCTGGGCGGATCACCGCTCGGGGTGCCCGCGACCACGGATATGCGCTTGCGGGTGGGCCAGCCGATGGAACCCATGCTGTCCACGGTCCTGTGGCGACTCGACGGACAGGGCGTGCTGAAACTCGACGAACCCATCGCTCGCTGGCTGCCCGATTTTCCGCGCGCCGACAAGATCACCCCGCGGATGCTCGCCGACAGCACCTCCGGGATCTCCGACTACGTGACCGAACCGGAGTTCCTGAAGATCTTCGGTGAGAACCCGATCCGCGAATGGACCGCACCGCAATTGCTCGAGCGCGCCAACGCCCGCCCACCACTGTTCGAGCCGGGTACCAGCTTCGCCTACGCCCACAGCGATCTGGTCGTGCTCGGCGAAGTCCTGCAGAAGGCGGCAGGCAAGCCGCTGGGCGAGCTGATCGCCGAACACATCACCATCCCGTTGGGGATGCACGCCAGCACCGTAGTGCTCAATCCGCAGATCGACGAACCGATCCTGCACGGCTACACCAACGAACGAAACTTCTTCGAAGACTCCACCTTCTGGAACCCCACCGCCTTCCTACACAGCGGCAACATGAACTCCACCGTCGCCGACGTCGGCCGCTGGGTTCGCGCCCTCGGCACGGGCGAACGACTCACCCCCGAGCAGTTCCAGCAGATGATGGGCCCCTCGACCGCGGGCCTCGGACCCTTCACCACGGAAAAATACTTCGCCTTCGGCGTTGTCCATCTCGCCGACTGGCTGTTCATGAACCCGTCCTACGGCGGCTACGACGGCGTCGCCTTCTACGACACGAAAACCGAGACGACCGTCGTCGTCTACGCCACCCTGGGACCGACTTCCAACTCGAACCAGAACAACGCCGTCGGCATCGGCACGGTGATCAGTACCCTGCTGGTCCCCGAGCGACCGCCGGCGGTTCCCTGAGCAGTCAGCTGCTCGGATCCGCGCGCACCGTGGCCAGAACCTTCCACGCCTGCAGTGCCGCACCGAGATCGCGCACCGCGGCGGGATCGGTGAGGGAGCGGCCGGTGAGTTTCTCGATATGGCGAAGGCGATAGCGCACCGTATTCGCGTGCAGATAGAGGCGTTCGCCGGTGGCCGCTGCGGAACCGCCTGCGGCGAACCAGGTTTCGAGGGTTTCCAACAGGCGGAGGCGGTCGTCGTGGGGGAGGGCCAGTAACTCGCGCAGGCGCATGTCGACCATGTGCGCCGCCTCCAGTGGCGCGGCGGCGACCACCATGCCCAGCGGATTGTCGTCGAATCGAGCGACACCGGCGGCACGATCGCCGAGACCGACCACCGCCAGCCGGGCGAAATGCAGCGCCTGCGGGGTGTCGGTGAGCGACTCGTACGGTGGGCTCATACCGATACGCGCCTGGTACTTGCGCAGCGCGGCCAGCGTGGCGGACTCCCGATTCGCCGGGAGCGCGAGAACGCCGATCTGCTGATCCGGCCGGAGCCGCCAGGCGGAGATGATCTGGGCACGGCGCAATGTGGTCTCGATGCCGGGCAGCGCCTCCCGGCCCGCGACGCCGACCTCGGCGGCGACCACCACGTAGCGCCCACGCGGCGGCAACCCGAGGACGCGCGTGGCCTCACCGAGCGTGGTCGGATCGGCGATGACGCCGGTGAACAACGCCTCGACCAGCACCGACCGCTCGTGTTCACGCTGCAGCACGAGCTCCGAACTCATCTCCCGGTAGGCGGCCGCGACCGCGACGGAGTACTCGCCCGCCAACGCCCACACCTCGGCCGCCAGGTCGACCAGCACCGCGTCGGTGACCGCCGGATGACGTCTGGCCTCGGCGACCAGTTCCGACCACAGGAATTCGAATCCGATCCGGAAGGCATGCAGGGTCTCGGCCAGCGGCACGCCCTGCTGGGCGCGCAACCTGCCGGTCTCTTTCGGCGGCTCGGGATCCACCGGTTCGGCGGTGGTGAAGTGCTGGACCATCAGCGTCAGATTGCGGGTGCAGGAGGTGCGGATCGTGTCGAACGGCACCTGATTCTCGTTGCGGTAGGTCTCGAGTTCATCGATGAAGCGCTCGGCCAGTTGGAGCCCGAGATCGTCGATGCGCGCGAGCAGTGCGGCGGCGACATCGGCGATCGGTCCTGGCGGCGATTTTCGAACCATTTCCGCAGCTTACCGGGGGTGTGATTGTCCCTGGGGACAATGCTCTCACGGCGATGTTGTCCGGCGATCCATGGGATCGGCGTCACAGCGGTGCGACGATTTCCGCGTTGTCGACCGCTATCGTCCCGAGGATCTGCCGATGCCCGCTCTGAGCGAGAACCTGCTGCACTCCGCGCTGCGCCACCCGAATCGGCCCGCGCTTCGCTCGGACACCACCGTGCTGAGCTACGACGAGCTCGAGGAGTGCACCGCGCGGGTTGCCGCGTTCCTGCACGACCGTGGAATCGAACCGGGGGACCGGGTGGCGCTGATGCTGCCGAACGTGCCGGAATTCGTCGTGCTGTACTACGGCATCCTGCGCGCCGGTGCGGTGGTCGTGCCGATGAACCCGCTGCTCAAATCGCGCGAAGTCGCCTATTACCTGCGGGATTCGGGGGCGGTGCTGCTGTTCGACTGGGTCGACGGACCCGGCGAGGGTCCGCATGGTGCGCGGGAGACCGGGACGGAAGCGCTCACGATCGACGCCGACCTCCTGACCGAACTGCTCGCCGGACACCACCCCCGCCGTGCCGATCACTCGATCAGTGCCGAGGAACCGGCCGTCATCCTCTACACCTCCGGCACCACCGGCACGCCCAAAGGTGCCGCGCTGTCGCACGCCGGGTTGGTCCACAACGCCGACATCTATGCCACGACCGTGCTCGATATCGGCACCGACGACGTGATCCTGGGGTGTCTGCCGCTGTTCCACACCTTCGGCCAGACCTGCGCCATGAACGCGGCGATCCGTAGCGGCGCGTGCCTGACCCTGGTGCCGCGTTTCGAGCCCGCGGCGGTCTTCGAGGCGATCGCGCGCGATGGCGTCACCGTGTTCGCCGGTGTGCCGACGATGTATTCGGCGCTGCTGTACGCACCGGGCGCCGCCGAAGCCGATGTCTCGACCTTGCGCCGCTGCGTCTGCGGCGGCGCCTCGCTGCCGGTGGAGCTGTTGCACGGCTTCGAAAAGCGTTTCAGCTGCGTGATTCTCGAAGGATACGGGTTGTCGGAGACGAGTCCGGTGGTCGCGTTCAACCACGCGGGCAGGCCACGCAAACCGGGCTCGATCGGCACGCCGATCCGTGACGTCGAGGTCGAACTCGTCGACAGCATCGACGGAATCGGCGAGATCGCGGTGCGTGGCCCCAACGTGATGCTGGGGTACTGGCGCCGTCCCGCCGACACCACCGCGGCGATCCCCGACGGCTGGTTTCGCACCGGTGACCTAGCCCGCCGCGACGAGGACGGCTACCTCTACATCGTCGACCGCAAGAAGGACATGATCATCCGCGGCGGCTACAACGTGTACCCCCGCGAGATCGAGGAGGTGCTCTACGAGCACCCCGAGATCACCCAGGCCGCCGTCATCGGGATCGCCGACGCGCATCTGGGCGAGGAGATCGTGGCCGCCGTCGCCCTGCGCGTCGGCGCGACCACCACCGGCGAGCAGATCCAGGAATTCGTCCGCGACCGGGTCGCCGCCTACAAGTACCCGCGGCAGGTGTGGCTTCTCGACGCCCTGCCGACCGGGCCGACCGGCAAGATTCTCAAACGCGCCATCAGCCAGCACATCACAGAGGAGTGATTCATGTTCAGCTATCTCAGCAGTGACGGCACGACCATCCACGTCCGGTCCTGGCTGCCCACCGGCGACGATGTCACCGGCGTGGTCCAGATCGCGCACGGCATGGGCGAACACAGCGCGCGCTACAGCCATCTCGCCGCACGGCTGGTAGCGCGGGGCTACGCCGTCTACGCCGCCGACCATCGCGGACACGGTCACAGCATGGCCGGAGCGCCGGGCGACCTGGGCGACAACGGCTGGAATCTGCTCGTCGAGGACATGAGCGCGCTCACCACGATCCTGCGCGAGATCCATCCCGAGCGGCGGGTGCTGTTGTTCGGGCACAGCCTCGGCTCGTTCGCCGTGCAGCAGTACCTGCTCGATCACGACGCGCTGGTCGACGCCGCGGTCCTGTGCGGCACCACCGCGGTAGACGAATTGTTCGTCGAGATCGCCGCCGCCGAAGGTGATCTGCTCGGCCTGTTCAACCGTCGGTTCCAACCGACCCGCACCCCCGCCGACTGGCTCAGTCGCGACGAAGCCCAGGTCGACGCGTATCTGGCCCACCCATGGTGTGGATTCGAAATCGATGCGGTCAATATGGCCTTGCTGGCGAAGCTGGGCAACGAACGGCTCGCCCGGCCCCGTGGCATCAGGACGGATCTGCCGCTGTATGTCATGGTCGGCGGCAGCGACCCGCTCAATGCCGGTGCGCGACTGAGTGATCTGCAGGTCCAGCGCTATCGCGATGCCGGACTCACCGACATCACCTACCGCGTCTACCCGGACGCGCGCCACGAGATCCTCAACGAGATCAACCGCGACGAGGTGGAGAACGAACTCCTCGCATGGATCTCACGGGACTCCGTGCAGGCCGTCTAGGCGCCACGCCGCGTCCGGCGATGTGCCTCGATCCGCACCGCTACGGCACTTCGGTGTCGATGCCGAAGTGCCGTAGCCGGTCCGGTCACGATCGCTTTCGCCGCGGAACTCAGTGCACAGCAGCGACTTCCGGCGTGGAAACCAGGCTGAGCAGTGCGTCGACGAGGGTGTCGATCAACGCGTCCGCGCGGTCGGACGACAGCAGTCCCTCGATGTAGCCGAGGTTCAACGACAATTCGTCGGTGCCGTGGCCGACGGTCAGCATCATCAGACCGCTGATCGACATACCGGAGACGACCTCGGCGCCGGAGACCTCCCACGCACCGATGCGGGTGGGAAAATCACGGGTGTCGACGAAGGTCAGGCACAGGTTGCCCGGCCCGCGAGCGTCCAGCAGGTTCACCACCTTCTCCGGTTGTGCCGGTGTCTTGGGCAGCATGAAGCCGATTCCGCCCAGGTTGGCCAGGTGTTGGCGCTGTTCGATACGACTCGCGAAGTCGGTGGCGAATGCGGCGGCGGTCTTCCAGAGTGGCTGTCCCGCCGGTGTCGGCAGCGCGATCATCGCCTGGTAGGCGCCGGTGTGGGTGGCATCGAGCGGTCGATCGAGTTGCTCACGGAACAGCACCGAGACACCGACCGGGAAGTGGGCTTCCGGCGCACCGGCGTCGTTTCCCGCCGCGCGGGCGAGTGCGGCGGCGACCACACTCGACAGCGGTACGTCGTGTTCCTCGCAGGCAGCGAGGAGCGCTCGGTACTGGCTCCCGTCCACTACCCGTCGGGTCAGCTTGGTGAAACGTTGCGTGGGTGGGACTTCGGCACCGGCGCTGACCCGCACCGGCTTGACCCGCAGATCGCGCAACCCGTCAGCCGCGAGCCGGGCGATGGCCTCGAGCTTGCCCCGCCCACCTCGGAAAGGCCGGGGGAACAGGGCTTCCGGGGAAGGCGGCGCAGGCACCTCGGCGATCCAGCCGCCTGCTTCGGCGGCGAGCTCGAGCACCTGCCGGGCGAACGACAGCACGGTCACCGCGTCGGCGATGGTGTAGGTGGAGGTCAGCACCAGGTCGTGGACGCCGGGCGCGGCGGTGATCAAGGTGGCGCGCAGCAGCGGCGCCGCCGGGTCGAATCGCGTCCGCAACTCGGTGTCGAACTCGGCGGTCCAGTCCCCGGATGTCAGCTCGCGCAACGGAATCGGCCGCATCGCGATCGGAACGAAGCGTGGCCGACGACCGTCTTCGCTGCGCACTACGGCGTGCAGCATCGGATGCCGGCGAGTCAGGGCGGACAGCCCGGTGCGGACCGCGTCGGCGTCGAGATCGCCGGTGACGCGCACCCGCGACACGATGTGCAGTGGCGCTACCTGGTCCACGGTCCAATGCCAGCGTTCGAGGGTGGACAACGGCCGGGGCAGCGCGGCGACCGGTTCTGGATCGCCCAGGCCGGGCCAGGTCATCGGTTCGGCCAGGCTGGCCTGCAGCTTCGCCTCGTTGCCCTTGGCGATGAAGCCGTCGCGAACGACGATCAGTGCGCGATTGCGGGTCTGTTCGAGGCGGCCCAGCTTGCGGGAGCCGTCGACGAGCATCGTGGTGCGCGGAATCCGCCGCTGTTCGTAGACCCGCAGCGCGGTGCGGGCGTCGTCGTGGGTGGCCAGCGCGTGCGCGAGCACCACCGCGTCCTCGATCGCCGAGTTCGCGCCTTGCCCGAGGCTGGGCAGCATCGGGTGGGCGGCGTCGCCGAGCAGGGTCACTCGACCGCTGCCCCACTCGGTCAGCGGCGGCCGGTCCTGCGCGGGCAGCGCGAGAATGTCCGATTCCGGGGTGGCGGTGATGATGTCGACGATCTCCGGTGCCCAGCCCGCGAATCTGCTCAGCAGATCGTCCTTGCCGTGCTGCCAGTCGGCGGCCTGCTCGGCGGTGGTGGTCAGGGTGGCCCACCAGTAGACATTGCCGTGCCCGATGTCGTGGATGCCGAAGCGCATGCCCCTGCCCCAGTAGTGGATCGAGGCGCCCGGCTCGATCGCCGGGTGCGCGAACGGCACCAGCGCCAGCCAGCACACGAACTTGCCCGGTCGTGGGGCCTCGGTGCCGTGCAGCTGGGCGCGGATCGCGGAGTTGATGCCGTCGGCGCCGATGAGGACATCGGCGCTGAGGGTGCGACCGTCGGCGAATTCGACCTGCACCGCGTCGGAGGTCTCAGTGAAGCCGACCGCCTCGGCGCCGAGCTCGACCCGCAGATCGTCGCCGCACGCAGCCAGCAGCACGTCGTGGAGGTCCTTGCGGGCGAGTGCGACTGCGGGAGCGCCCAATTCGGCGTCGATCTCGGTCACGTCGACCCGTCGCATGTCCGAACCGTCGGGTCGGCGGAAGGTGAACGATCGAGCCTGTCCGCCGACGCGCAGCAGTTTCTCGTCGATGCCCAGGTCGAGCGTGCGCAGTGCGTTCATGGCGTTGGACTGCACCGACAGGCCGAAACCGGCCGCGCGCAGGTCCGGGCCGCGCTCGCACAGCACGACATCGATTCCGGCCCGGCGCAAGGCCGCGACGGCCGTGAGACCGCCGATGCCTGCGCCGACCACCAGTGCCGATTTCACGGGAGAGTTCACTGAATTTCCTTGCTGTGTAGCGGGATTCGGCAGGGTCATGATGCGGTCGCCGCCGCTTGTTCGAGCAATCGCGTGAGTCGGGCGGCTACCTCGGCGACATGAGGGGACTGGATCAACGTCAGGTGATCACCCGGCACCTCGATCACCTCGAGATGCCCGGTGGCGTAGGCATCCCAGCCGTTGGTGGGATCGCGATGCAGGGTGCCCGCCCGGTCGTGGGCGGGACGCAGCACCTGCGGCAGCGGCTGTGCGGCGCGCAGCAGGGTGATGTCACCGTCGTAAGCCTGCGGCCGGTAGGCGTCGATCGCTCGCCACCCCGCCACGAACACCTCGAACAATCGTCGGACCAGCGCACGGGATCCGGTCGGCGGCAGCACGCCTGCTTCGACGGCGGTGGCGAGGATGAAATCGAAGACGGCGTCGTCGGTGTCGAGTTCCTGCGGTATCTCGATCACGGCGGTGTCGGCGCCTCGCGCCAGCCAGAGCAACTCCCACAGGAAGAACTCGTAGAGCGCGTGCTCGGGCACCGGCATACCGTCACCGTGGCGCACGGTCATGGTGTCGATGAGCGCCAGCGTGCCCACCTCGTGACCGGCCTCGGCCAGTTGGCGGGCCATTTCGAAGGCGACCATCCCGCCCAGTGACCAGCCGCCCAGATGGTAGGGCCCCGACGGTTGGACGCGGCGCAGCGCGGCGATGTAGTTGCTCGCCATCTCCGCGATGGACTCGGCCGGGGTGCTTCCCGTCTCCAGACCCGCGGCCTGGAGGCCGTACAGCGGCTGGTCATCGGGCAGGTATCTGCTCAATTCGAGGTAGCAGAGCACATTTCCGCCGATCGGATGCACGAGGAACAGTGGCGTCCCGGTGCCCGGTCGCAGGGGCACCAGCGGATCGAATCCCGCCTCGGCCCGTTCGTCGAGCTGCGCGGCCAGCGCGGCCACCGTGGGACCGGTGGCCAGGGTGGAGACCGGCAGGGACACCCCGTAGCGCTGTTCGATGGACACGATCAGCCGCATCGCGGTGAGGGAGGTACCCCCGAGAGCGAAGAAGTCGTCGTGCACGCCGATCTCGGGCAGGCCGAGCGCTTCGGCCATCAGTGCCGCCAGCCCCGACTCGGCGGGTGTGCGCGGGCGAACCCGACCCGCCGAGGTAGCGGCGGGCAGTGCCATGCCGGCCAGGACGGCGTCGGCTCGCTTGCCGCTCGGTGTCAGCGGCATCGCGTCGAGCCAGACCAGGCGACTGGGAATCATGTAGTCCGGCAGCCATTCCCGCAGCGCGGCAGCGATCGCCGATTCGTCGGCATCGCCGCGGGAGCCGACCAGGAAGGCCACCAGCAGCGTCTGTGCGCTGGAACTTCCCGCGGCGGTGTGCGCCACGACGGCGACCTCGCTGACGCCGGACAATTCCGCGGTGACGCGGTGCAGCGCCAGCTCTACCTCCATCGGCTCCACCCGATGCCCGCGAATCTTGACCTGGCCGCCGCGTCGGCCGTCGCTGATCACCGCACCGCTGGGCAGCCTGCGACCGATATCGCCGGTGCGATAGAGCCGATTCCCCGGCGCGAACGGGTGTGGCACGAAGGCCGCCTCGGTGAGGTCGGGCCGGTGCTCGTAGCCGTCGGCGAGGGCGGCTCCACCGAGATAGATCTCGCCGGGCACGTCGTCGGGTACCGGGCGCAACCGGTCGTCGAGGACGAGGATCTCCACCCCGTCGATAGCGGTGCCGATGGGTGGCAGCGCCGGGAACAGCGCCGGGTCGCCGGTCATGGTGTATCGGGTGGCGACGTGGGTTTCGGTGGGACCGTACTGGTTTTCCAGTACCACCTCGGTGCCTGCCGCGCACAGCGCCCGGATCTCGTCGGTGACGCGCAGCTGTTCGCCGGAGGAGATGATCACCCGCAGCCCGGCCGGTGCCGTGCCGAGCCGGATCGCGGCCTCGGCCAGCTGCTGCAGGGCCACGTAGGGCAGGAAGATCCGCTCGGCGCCGGTGCTGGCCAGCAGTCGCGCCAGCGCGGGCAGATCGCGGCGTTGCTCCTCGCTGAGCAGGATGAGGCGACCGCCGCCACACAGCGTCGAATAGATCTCCTGGAACGACACATCGAACGACAACGGGGCGAATTGTGTTGTCGCCGGTACGGGCAGAGAGCCGCCGGCGGCCGAGAGCTGCCAGCGGATCAGATTGGCCAGCGCGCGATGCGGCATGGCCACGCCCTTCGGCGTCCCGGTGGAGCCGGAGGTGAACAACACATACGCGGTGGCGTCGAGATCGCCCGTCGGCAGCGTGACGGTGACGTCCGAAGCGATCAGTTCGTCGACGGTGAGTCGCGAATACCGGGGTGGCACCAGAGTTTCGTGGCCCGCGCTGGTGATCACCGCGAACGGCTGCGCCTGTTCGAGCATCGCGTGCAGACGCGAGGGCGGATAGCTGACATCGAGGGGTACGCAGGCCGCTCCCGCCTTGGCGATGCCGAGCAGCGTCGCGATCAGTTCGGGCGATCGGTCCAGTGCCATCGCGATGCGATCGCCCGGGCGTGCTCCGCGTGCCACCAGGCTCGCCGCGATGCGGTCGGCAATCGACAGCAGTTCCGCGTAAGTCATGGTCCAGCCACAGAACTCGACGGCGACCGCATCGGGTGTGCGGGCCGCGCAGGCATCGAACAGTTCGATCACCGTGCCGGGCGTGGGCGCGGCGACCAGTGGTTGTGGGACAGGGCCCAGCGAGCCGAAGTCCACCGTGGCCGAGGGATCGCCGGTGAGCAGGTCGAGGACCCGCAGGTAGGTCTCGCCGAGGCCGACCAGTTGATCGCGGGTGTAGGACGCGGGGTCGCCGTCGACGCGCAGCGCCAGCGTTGCGTCGAGCGGGTTTCGGATGGCGTTGATCAGCAGGGCGAAATTGGTGTCCTCGCGAATGTCGATGCCGAGCAGGGTCACGTCCAGCACGTCCATGGCCGCGCCCGCGGCGTGGAAGTGCACGTAGTTGAACGCGGTGTCGACGACGACGCCCGTCTCCCGCTGGATGTCGGTGAGCGGAAAGCGCTTGTGCTGTGCGCTGTTGCGCTCGCGCTCGAAGACGCCTGTCAGCACCTCGCGCCCGCTACGGCCGGTGAAGTCCAGCCGCAGCGGCATCGTGTTCAGGAACAGCCCGGCCATGCGCTCGGCATCGATGCGCTCGGGCCGCCCGTGGGTGACGACGCCGGTGGTCACATCCGTGCGACCCGACAGCAGGCCCACGGTGCACAAGTGCGCGGCCAGCAGCACCGCCTTGACCGGGATATGCGCGGCGGCGGCCACCGCGTCGGCGCGGGCCAGCAGATCGGCGCCGACCGGAACCGACACCGAAACACGCGCCTGCGGCGGACCCACAGCAGGCGTCGCGTCGACGGGAACGTGGGGACGCGATCCGGGGACCCGGATCGACTCCGCGCCCTCGAGTTCCCTTGTCCAGTATTCCCGGTCGGCCGGATCGTCCAGCGAAGCACGCTCGGCACGAACGTATTCGGCGAAGGAGGGGAGTTCGGCGGGGAAGTCGCCCGTGCCCCGATAGTCCGCCAGCAGTTCCGAGACCAGCGTCGCCACACTCCAGCCGTCGAGGATGGCGTGGTGGAACGAGAGCACCAGTTCGATCCGGTCGGCGAGTCGGAATACCGCGAGATCGAACAGGCCCGGTTGCTCGAAGACGTATCGGCGCAGGCGTCGTTGCTCGACGTGGTCGCGAATCAAGGCCTCGGCCTCGTCGGCGTCGGTTGTGCGCAGGTCGATGGTCATCAGTGGGGGATCGAGGTGGGCGTGCACAAGCTGCAGTGGCTCGGAGTAGCCGGCGAGCTCGAAGGAGGTGCGCAGCATCGGGTGCCGGGCGACCGATCGCCGCAGTGCGGCGCGCAGGGCGGCATCGTCCCACGGCATCCGCAGCGAATACCGGAAAACATCGTGGTAGAGCGATGATTCGGCGCGTTCGCGGCTGTGGAACAACATGCCCAGCTGCAACCTGGTCAACGGGTACGCGTCCACCACGTGCGGTAAGCGGGCACGGTCGATGCCTGCCACCAGTTCGAACGGCGCGAGAGTCGCAGCGGCGACAGCGCCGGTGCCCGCTCGCTCGGCCAGTTCGGCGATGGTGGGGCATTCGGCGATGTCACGGGCGCTGATCACCAGCCCCCTGGCCTCGGCCCTGGCTCGCACGCGCAGCAGCAGGATCGAGTCGCCACCGAGGTCGTAGAAGTTGTCGAACACCGACACCGACTCGCGGTCGAGCACCTCGCGCCAGATGAGCGCCAACTGTTCCTCGACCGGTGTCCGGGGCGCGGTGTGCCCGACGGTCGGGTTCTCGGCGGTGAGCGCGGCGAGCGCGGCGCGGTCGGCCTTCCCGCTCGGGGTCAGCGGAATCGCGTCGACCCGAACGAACAGCGACGGAATCATGAACTCCGGCAAAGTCTCGGCCAAGGCCGCACGCAGCGCGGCGGGCTCGGGTGCGGACGCCGCCACACAATAGGCGGCCAGATAGGTGGCGCGCTCGGGCGACTGACGATCGATGACCGTGGCAGCGGTGATGCCGGGCAGTGCGGCCAGCGCGTTCTCGACTTCGCCCAGCTCGACCCGGTTCCCGCGGATCTTCACCTGCCGGTCGATGCGGCCCAGATACTCCAGTTCTCCGTCGGCCAGGCGGCGCGCCAGATCGCCGGTGCGATACATCCGCTCGCCCGGATGGAAGGGGTCGGCGACGAACTTCTCCGCCGTCAGTTCCGGGCGGTCGCGGTAGCCGCGCGCCAGACCGGCTCCGGCAATGCACAATTCGCCCGCGACGCCGACCGGCTGGGGCTGGTCGGCGGGGCCGAGCACATACAGGCGGGTGTTGTCGATCGGTCGGCCGATCGGCACCCGGGTCACCGTGTGGGCCGGGTCGACGGGGCAGTCGTAGTAGGACACGTCCACGGTGGCCTCGGTCGGGCCGTACAGGTTGACCAGCCGGGGCGCGGTGGCGCCCAGCCCGGCGAAAGTCTGATTCCAGCGGTTGACCTGGTGGGGCAGTAGCGCTTCACCACTGCAGAACACCGTCCGCAGACCGGCGGCCCTGGCCACCGCGGTCGGGTCGGACTCCAGCAGATCCAGGAAAGGCGTCAGCATGGACGGCACGAAATGCATGACCGTGACGCCGAAGTCGGCGACCGCGGCGAGTAGCTCGCGGGGATCCTTCTCGCCACCGGGTCGCAGCAACGCCACCTGGGCGCCCTCGACCGCCCACCAGAACAGCTCCCACACCGACACGTCGAACGAGGACGGCGTCTTCTGCAAGATCACATCCGTGGGGCTCAGCGGATACCGCCGCTGCATCCAGCCGATGCGATTGAGCACCGAATGATGCTCGACCACAACGCCTTTGGGGCGACCGGTGGAGCCGGAGGTGTAGATCACGTAGGCCGGGTCCGAACCCGTGGGAACCGGAGTCCGTGCTGGTGCGTCCGTCGACCAGCTCTCCGGTGACAGCACGACTGCCTCGCTGGACAGCTCGGCATCGGTCAGCACCACTGCGGCGGCGCTATCGGCCAACAGGTAGGCGATCCGGTCGGCGGGGTAGCCGGGGTCGATCGGGACGTAGGCGGCTCCGGCGTGCAGGGTGGCCAGGATCGCGACGAGCATGTCCGGACCGCGCTCGAGCAGCACCGCGACCAGATCGCCCGCCTCGACCCCGGAATCGCGGAGCACGCCGGACAGGGCGGCGGCACGCTCGGTGAGAGCGCGGTAGGTGATCGTGGTTCCGGCCGCGGTGAGCACCGCCACCGCGTCCGGCGTGCGCTCGGCCTGGGCCGCGATCCGGGCGATGACGGTGGTCTGGTCGTCGTAGCCGCGCGCCGTCGCGCGAGCGCGGTCGACCAGCAGGTCGTGCTCGGGCGCCGACACCATCGGCAGCAGCGACGGATCGGTGTCGATGGCGTCGATCCCCGCCTCCAGCAACGTGATCAGGTGAGCGGCGACGGACTCGATCGGGTAGTCGACATCGAAGACGTCGGCGGCGTGATCGAGCCGGATCAGCAGCGGCCCGTCGTCATCGATCTCCGAGATCGTCCAGGCCATGACCAGTGGGCTGTACCCCTGCGAGGGTTGCTGCACCTCCTCGAGCCCGTCGATCAAACCGGCGGCCGAGGGCAGGCGCGGATAGGCAACCGTCACGTCGAACAGCTGTCTCGCCGGGTTGCCGAGGCGACGCAACTCGCCCATGAGATCGCCGAGCGGATAACGCTCGTGCTGCTTCATCCGGCGCACATCGGCTTTCACCGTGGACACCAAGTCGCGCAGGGTGCGATGGCCTGCTGTGCGGATGGGCAGCGGAAGCGTGTTGGCGAAGTTGCCGATGGTGGCCTGCTCGGTGGGGTTGCCGCGATTGCCGAAGGGGATGCCGATGGCGACCTCCTCGGCGCGCAGAGTCCGCGACAGGTAGAGGCCGAGCATCGCACAGAAGTACGGGTACAGCGACAGGCCTGCATCACGAATTCGGTTGACCAGCAAGCGATCCAAGGGAAACTCGTAGGCCGTGACCGGTGCCAGCCCATCGGTGGCGCGGGGCCGGTCGAACAGCGCGGGGGTGATGGTGTTCAGCCCGCCGACCACCGCGTCGCGGTCGAGAAGGTACTGATCGCTCGCCCGATAGTCGCGTTCGAACGGCAGGCACCCCAGAAACGACGAGCCCGGCAACTCGATGGGATTCCCCGCCATCGTCGTGGCGTAGTCGGTGAGAATCTGGGCGCCGATGTGGAACAGCCCGGTCGCGTCGGCGGCGACGTGGTGGGTGGTCAAGACGAGGTAGGAGGACTCCGCGCCGGCGCGGATGACGTGCGCCCGGAAGGGCACCGCCCCGGTGAGGTCGATGGCCGAACCGGTGAGCAGCTCGATCCGACGCTGCGCCTCGGCACGCGGATCGGGGGCGTCGCCGACGTCGATCACCTGGACCGGCGGCATCGGGTCGGTCGAGAGTTCCTGGTAGGGAACACCGTCGAGGACGCGGTACCGCAGCCGGAGGCCGTCGTTGCGTGCCCAGGTCCGCTCGATCGCGGCGACCATCGTGGTGACATCGACGGCGAGCGAGAAGCGGCCGACCACGTTCGAGAGATAGCTGGGCAGACCGGGAAAATGTTCCACGATCGTCCAGATGTCGCGCTGATAGGCGGTGAGCGGATAACGCATGGAAACGGACATGGATGTACCCCTGAGGTGAAGAGCTGAAATGTGCTCGATCGCGCGACGCTGCTGCGATCCGAATTTCGTCCGGTGGCGATCTTCGCCCGGCTGATCAGGCGATTTCACGAGTGGTCCGTGCGCCCAAACGGCGCTCCGATCACTGTGTCATTCGGGCTATCCGATAGCCAATGTTGTTGTGCGGTAACGGAAGTCACTTAGGCGCAAAACCAACCGGCCGGACGCCGAATTGTCCGGATAATTGGTTCCGCGAAACGAATGCGACCCCGAAAAACTGCATCGGGAACCAAACCTTCGCGAGGCGACGAGTCAGTTCTCACGCACCGCGATGTGACGGTGGACTCGTCGCAGGAATGCCGGTGCCCACCAGTTCGCGGCTCCCAGCAGGCGCATGAAGGCGGGTACCAACACGCCACGGACCACCGTGGCATCCATCAGCACCGCCAGCGTCAACCCCACGCCCATCAACTTGGTGAAGGCGACCTCCGAAAAAGCTAGTCCCACACAGACAATCGCCATCAGCGCGGCCGCGGCGGTGACGATGCGGCCGGTGCGCTCCAGTCCGTAGGCGACGGCGTCTGCGGTCACGCCCCGCGCGCGGTGCTCCTCGGCGATTCGGGACAACAGGAATACCTCGTAGTCCATCGACAACCCGAAGGCCAAGCAGAAGACGAGCACCGGCACCGGGGCGGCCAGATAGCCGGTCTCGGTGAAATCGCCGACCAGCCATTTCAGATGTCCGTCCTGGAAGATGTAGACCATCGCGCCGAATGTCGCCGACAGGCTCAACGTGTTGAGCAGCACCGCCTTCAGCGGGATCACCACGCTGCCGGTGAACGCGAACAACAGCACGAGCATCGCGACCACGATGAGAGCGACGACCAACGGAAGTCGCCCCGCCAAGCCGGATTTGGTATCGGCATTCTCGGCCGTGGCGCCGCCGACCAGCAGCGGTGCGGGCGAGTCCGTCCGCCGGATGTCGTCGAGCAGGGTTTCGGCGGCGCCCGAGTACGGGTCCAGGTCGGGGATCACCGTCAGGTGCGCGCCCTCGGGCCCGGGCACGCTACGAACCAGCCGGACATGGTCGAGGCGTTGTATGCGCTGTGTCAGCTCGGCCAGCTCGGTCGTGGTGATCGGCCCGTCGACGATCACGTCGAACCGGCCCGCCGCGGTCGCGGGGAACTCGGCGCGCAGGACGTCACCGACCTGGCGGCTCTCCACCGTCACGGGCAAGGCCCGATCGTCGGTCAATCCCAATCTCAACCCGGCGAACGGCACGCCGAGCAAGATCACCACCAGCAACGCGGCACCACCGAATGCCCAGGGGCGCGCGGTGACTCGCCGCGCGGCGCGATACCAGAACCCGTCTTCGGGCCGGTGGGGTGCCGGATCGGGTCGACCACGCAGCCGTCGGAGTCCTCGGCGCAGGTCGAGCGCGTCGATGCGGTGCCCGAACAGCATCAGCAGGGCCGGCAGCAATGTCACGGTGGCGAGCGCGGCCAGGAGTGTCACCGAGAGGCAGGCCGCGGCCAGGGAACGCAGGAACGGCATCGGGAACAGCAGCATCGCCGACATCGCGATGACGATCGTCGCGGCGGAGAACAGCACGGTCCGGCCTGCGGTCGTCACCGTCACCCGGACCGCGGTCGGCACGTCGCGGCCACCGTGGCGTTCCTCCCGGAATCGGCTCACCAGGAACAGGCTGTAGTCGATGCCCAGACCGAGACCGAGCACGGTGGTCAGATTCAGCGCGTAGCTGGAAACCTGGGTGAACTCGGTGAGCAATCGGAGTATGCCGAGCGTACCGATGATCGACACCAGGCCGAGCACCAGCGGCAGTCCCGCGGCGACCAGACTGCCGAAGACCAACACCAGTAACACCAGCAGGATCGGAATCGTCACCGCCTCAGTGACTTTCATGTCGTGCGAGAGTTGCTCGGTCACGTCGTGGTAGCTCACCGCGGCCCCACCCAGGCGCAGGTGGAACTCGCCGTAGTCCCGATCCCGATAGCTGTCGATCAGTCGCGACACCACCGCGTCCACCACGATCTCGTCACCGGGAACATCCACGGCGACCAGCGCCTTGTCGCGATCGGCATCGCGCAGGAACTCCGGTGATCCGGTGGACCAGTACGAACTCACCGAACGCACGCCCGCCACCGCGGCCAGTTCGGTGGTCAGCCGCAGGCCGGTGGCGGTGACCGAGGGCGTATCGACGGTTCCCGACGCGGCCGCGACATCCACCAGCACAATGACGTTCGATGTTCCGGTGGTGTATTTCTCCGCCAGTACTCGAGCGGCGCGCGCGGATTCGGCGTCCGCGTTCCAGAACCCGCCGCCGGACAGTCGCTGCTGCAGCGAGGCCCCGCCCGCGCCCGCGAGGACGAGCACCAGCGCGATCACCGCGACCACGGTTTTCGGTCGACCCACAGCCATCCGCGCGAGTACTCGCACTGTCCCTCATTTCATGGCGGGCACCGCACGTGTACTCCGGCGCCGTTTCGGCGCGGCGGAGATCTCCACCGCGGCGGCTCGGGCAGGTGGGGTCGGCGCCGGTGCCATCCCGCAACCCGGGCCGGAGCCAGTATCGACGCAGGGAATATGTTGTGTCACTGCATCATTCGGAGAATTTCGTCCTTCGAATTTGTCGCGCGGACAGAACGCCGCCTCCTACCGGGGCGTGGTCACCGGTGGCGCCGGACCTCGAGCCGGCCGTTGATCGGCGTCAGGTGGCACTCGGCCGTGCTGCCGAGCAGCAGGAGGTTGGCGACTTGGAGAAGCAGAACGAGGGCCGGCTTGCCCGGATGGGACTGTCGGGGCCATTCATGCCAGTAGTGCGGTGGGTCGAGTCGGCTGTCGGGGCCGGCGGGGAGCCGTAGCCGATCGCCGGGCACGAGGACGGTGACGTGGAGATCGGCGAGGACTGCGCCGGCTTCGTCGGACAGGGGCGCGGTCCTGGTGAGCATCGCCCACCGGTGCAGCGGAACATACGGTGGCGCCGTGGCGAGCGTGGGGACAGCCAACGCGTTGTGGTCGTAGGTCGCGGCGGCGAGTCCGGCGGGGACGAGCAATGCCGTGACCGTGTCGTCGCAGACCAACTCCACGCCGGACCCGTCAGCGGTGATCTCGGTGGGCAGACCTCGGTGTCGGTAGGCGTCCATCCAGTCCCGGGGGCCGTGGAGGTAGGCCGCGTTCGACCATGGGAGGCCACGGAATCCGGTCAGGACCTCCCGCGCGGCGGCGCCGAGCTCGCAATCGTGGCGGCTGTGCTCGCCCCAGTACCGGCGGGCGTCGTGGGGTGAGATCGCCAATGGTGGGCTGTCACAATCGAACTCCTCGTCCTCGAATCCCATCGGTGTCCTTCGGTGTCGGGCGAACCTCGATTACACGGTAAGCGTGCGGGATCGGCGGCGCGGCCGGGCGTAGCGTCTGGCGTTATGGCTGCGAGAACCGAGCACACCCCGACCTCGTCGGGTACGAGGCGGCTGGTGGCCGCGTGCCGAACCGATATCCCGGTGCTGACTCGGCAGCTGATCGCCGCGATCTTCACCGATATCCCGGAATGGACGGACTACTCGCCGGTCAGCCGCGATGACCTGCACACCGCGTGTTGCCGCTATTTGACCAGGGTGCTGGACCGGGTGGCCGGTGAGGTGACCGTTCCCGATCGCGATGATGTCGCCGCTGCCATCGGCCGCAATCGTGCGGCGCAGGGTGTGCCGCTGGAGGTGATGTTGCGGACGTTCCGGCTCGGCGGTCAGATCGTGTGGGAGGCGCTGCTCGACAGAGCAGGCGAACTTCCGCCCGGCGAGGTACGCAGGATCGGTGTGGCCACCTGGTCGGCTATCGACGGCATGTCGTCGGCGCTGGTCACCTCCTATCGCAGCACCGAATTGGAGCAGGTCCGCCGCGACGAGCGTCGTCGCCACGGCTTGATCGAGGATCTGCTGGCGGGTAGTGCCCGCGACGCGACCTTCGCCGCCCGGGCCGCGCGTGAGTTGAACCTGCCCGCCCACGGCGGGTACCTGGTGGTCGCGGTGCGCGGAGAGCGCCCGAACGTGGAGATAGGTACCGAGGCCGCGTTGGCGGCTCTGGGCATCAGGTCGGTCTGGCACGATCGCGTCGAGACCGTGGTGGGACTGGTCTCGCTCGAGCAGCGCGACGGTTCCGCCGTGCTGGACCAGGTACGGAATCGGATCCGCGGTCGAGCAGCGGCGTCACCCGTGGTGCAGGGCCTGGCGCAGATCGAGACCGGCCATGCGTTGGCGATGCTCGGCTTGGAGACCTTGCCGGACACCGAGCGGGGTGTGGTGTCGTTGGAGCAGCGCTACCCCGAAGCGCTGTTGCTGCGCTCGCCCGATCTGACCGCACTGATGGTGGCTCGCACCCTGGGCCCCGTGCTGGAACTGCCGACGAAGGAGCGCCAGATCTTGTTGCGCACGCTGGCGATCTGGCTGGAGGAGAACTGTTCGGCGGCGAATGCCGCGCCGCGACTGCACTGTCATCGCAACACCGTGATCAACCGGCTACAGCGGATCTCCGTCCTGCTGGGTCGACGACTGGAAGGGCAGCGGTCCTACCTGGAGCTTTCCCTCGCCTTGGCCGCACTGGAGATGGGCCACCACCAGGACTGATTGGGCGATGCGCCCAATTTCGAGCCCGAAATTCTGGGCTGTCGGTAGATTGTTTGTGCATTTGTGGACCTTGAGACTCGATAGATGATCCAAGCCACGACCGTGGACGGGTCGATCGTCGAGCTGAGGAGCACCACGAGTGCCGGAATTCGATCTATTGGTGATCGGTGGTGGACCGGGCGGATATGTAGCCGCCATCCGTGCCGCCCAACGTGGCCTGAAGGTCTGCGTGGTGGAGAAGGAGCGCCCCGGTGGTGTCTGCCTGAACTGGGGTTGTATCCCCACCAAAGCGATGCTCCGTTCGGCGGAGGTCTTCCAAACGCTGGCGAGCGCAGCTGAATTCGGGGTCTACGCCGACAATGTGCGCTACGACTTCGCCGCGGTGCGGCAACGCAAGGACTCCATCGTCAAAGAACTGACCGACGGTGTGGCGGGTCTGCTGAAGGCCAACGGGGTCACGGTGATCGAGGGTCACGCCCGGTTCGTCGAGCCGACCGTAGTGGAGGTGCACGAGGTCGGCGCCTCGCCGATCTTCGACGGTGGCCCTCGCTACGCCGCGCCCGCGGGAACGGCGATTCGCCGGGTGAGTGCGCGCGATGTGATCGTGGCGACCGGTTCGGTGCCCGCGCAGCTGCCGATCCCGGGCGCGGAGTTGCCCGGCGTCGTCACCTCCGACGGCGCGTTCGGGCTGACCGAGGTGCCGCGACGGTTGGTCATCATCGGCGGCAGCGCGGTCGGGGCGGAATGGGCCAGCCTGTTCGCCACATTCGGCAGCCAGGTCACGGTCGTGGAGATGCAGGACCGACTGGTTCCGTTGGAGGACAAGGAGATCGGCGACACGCTCGGTCGATCGTTTCGCAAGCGCGGCATCACCGTCCTGACCGGCGCCACCGTCACGGCGATCACCGAAGGTGACGCGCTGCGGACGTCGGTCGGCGGCCCGGCGGCACAGGAACTCGACGCCGATGTCGTACTCGTCGGCGTCGGGCGACGCCCCAACACTGCCGAACTCGGGCTCGATGTCGCCGGAATCGCTACGGACGCACGCGGTTTCATCGACGTCGACGACCGACTGCGGACCGGAGTCGAGCACGTCTACGCCATCGGCGACGTGACCGGTCGGGCGTTGCTCGCCCACGTCGCCTCCCACCAGGGCATCACCGCGGCCGAGGTGATCGCCGGGCACGACGCCCACATCGACTACACGGTCATCCCGGCCGCGACGTTCACCCACCCGGAGATCGCGAGCGTCGGTCTCACCGAAGAAGCCGCCCGCGCCGCCGGACACGAGGTGATCACCGCCAAGTTCCCGTTCGCGGCACTCGGGCGGGCCAAGACCTTCGGCGAGACCGAAGGATTCATCAAAATCGTTGCGGGGCAGGCACATCAGGAAGTGCTCGGCGTGCACATCATCGGCCCGTCCGCCAGCGATCTGATCGCCGAGGGCGCACTCGCGATCTCGCTGGAAGCCACGCTCGACGAGCTGGCCGACACCATTCACGCCCACCCCACACTCGGCGAGATCGGTATGGAGGCGGCCATGGCCGGACTCGGACTGCCGGTGCACATCGCGCCACGCAAGCGTTGAGGAGCTAGACCATGACCACGACCACCACGCGGAGCGAGCCCACCCGCGAGCAGACCGAGGCCGCTTCGGATGCCGACCCCGCTGTCGCGGCCGAGAACCCCGAGACTCTGCGCGGTCTCTACCGCGACATGCTGTTCATCCGCCGCTTCGAGGAGCGCACCGCGCAGAGCTACCAGCAGGCCAAGATCGGCGGCTACTGCCACCTCAACCTCGGCGAAGAAGCCACCGTGGTCGGCCTCGGCGCCGCGATGCGCCCCACCGACTACCTGTTCACCAACTATCGCGAACACGGCTACGCGCTGGCCAAGGGCATCGAACCCGGTCGAGTGATGGCTGAGCTCTACGGCCGCACCACCGGCACCTCGAAGGGCTGGGGCGGCTCGATGCACATGTACGACACCGCGACCCGGCTGCTGGGCGGCTACGCCATCGTGGGCGGACAGGTTCCCCTGGCGATCGGTGCGGCGCTGGCCATCGACTACCGCGACGGCGACGATGTCGTGGTGTGTCAGATGGGGGAGGGCACCACCAACATCGGCGCGTTCCACGAGTCGCTCAATATCGCGGCGCTGTGGCGGCTGCCGGTGGTGTTCCTGGTGATCAACAACCAGACCGGCATGGGCACCACGGTCGAGAAGTCCTCGGCGGAACCGGATCTGTGGAAGCGCGCCGCCGCCTACCGCATGCGGGGCGAGCGGGTCGACGGCACCGATGTGCTGGCCGTACGCGACCTGGCCAGCGAGCTCATCGAAGGCGCCCGCCGGGACGGCAAACCCGCGCTGCTCGAAGCGGTGAGCTATCGACTCAAGGGACACTCGGTGGTCGACCCGGCCAAGTACCGCAGCACCGATACCGTTGCCGCGGCACGCGAGCACGATCCGATCGAGCTGTGGCAGCGGCGACTGCTCGCCGCCGGCGTGCTGACCGAACAGACGCTGGCCGATGTCGACCGCGAGGTGGCCGACGGCGTCGCCGCCGCCGTCGAATTCGCCGATTCGAGCCCGCACCCGGAGCCGTCGAGCCTGTTCGACTACACCTACGCCACCCCCGTGCCGGGCGATTCCCGCCGTCTGCCCGCCGATCCGCTCTTCACCCACTGAGGACTTCCACTGTGCCTGTCATGACCTATCGCGAAGCGCTGCGCGAAACCCTGCGCGAAGAGATGCGCCGCGATGACGATGTATTTCTGATCGGTGAGGAGATCGGCGTCTTCGAAGGCTCCTACAAGATCACCGCCGGTCTGCTCGCGGAGTTCGGCGAGAAGCGGGTGCGCGACACCCCCATCGCCGAGGAAGGGTTCGTCGGTGCGGCGATCGGCGCCGCGATGCTCGGTTTGCGTCCGGTCGTGGAGATCATGACGATCAACTTCTCGCTGCTGGCGCTGGATCAGATCGTCAACCACGCCGCGAAGATCTACGGCATGTTCGGCGGGCAGACCAATGTGCCCATGGTGATCCGGACTCCCGGTGGCGGCGGCCAACAACTCGGGGCGACGCATTCGCAGAATATCGAGCTGTACTACGCCTTCGTGCCCGGCCTGAAGGTCGTGGCGCCGAGCACTCCCGCCGATGCGCGGGCGCTGCTCAAGGCGGCGATCTCCGACGACGATCCGGTGTTGTTCCTGGAGAACCTGTCACTGTACAACACCAAAGGCGAAGTCCCCGAGGATCTTCCGCCTGTCCAGATCGGCAAGGCGGCGGTCACCCGAGAGGGCACCGACATCACGCTGATCGGCTACTCGCGGATGGCCACCGTCGCGACCGAGGTCGCGCAACGCCTTGCCGGCGAAGGTATTTCGGTGGAGGTGATCGACCTGCGCAGCCTGCGACCGCTGGACCGCGACACCATCGTGGCCTCGGTGCGCAAGACCGGGTGCGCGGTGATCGGCGAGGACGACTGGCTCACCTACGGCATCGGCGCGGAGATCGCGGCGTCCATCTCCGACGGTGCGTTCGACTACCTCGACGCGCCGGTCCGTCGCGTCGCCATGGCCGAGGTTCCGCTGCCCTACGCCAAGCCGCTGGAGAAGCTGGCCTTGCCGTCCGCGGAGTCGCTCTACACAGCGGTGACCGAAACCCTGGCGGCCGTCGGCCGGCGGCGCTGAGAACCAGGAACAGGACGGACACAATCATGCCCGAAATCGTCATGCCCCGGCTCTCCGACACCATGGAGGACGGCGTCGTCTCCGCCTGGCTCAAGCAGGTCGGCGACCAGATCACCCGCGGCGAGATCGTCGCCGAAATCGAGACCGACAAGGCCCTGATGGAGCTCGAGGCCTACGACGACGGCGTTCTCGAGAAGATCCTCGCCGAGCCGGGAGTTCGTGTCCCGATCGGCGAACCGATCGCCATCGTCGGAGACGGCACCGCATCGACTGCGGCACCTGCGGATCCGACAAGTGCCGCGGTGGCGCCCTCGATTACCCCGGCCGCCGCGCCACAGCCCGGTGCGCACGCCGGCCTGCGCCGGACCGGGGTGGTCAAGTCTTCGCCGTTGGCCCGCAAGATCGCGCGCGAGATGCGAGTCGATATCGACGCTGTCGTCGGCACCGGTCCGGGTGGGCGGATCACCAGACGTGACGTGGAGGCGGCCCACAGCGCCGTGACCGCCGAACCCGCTGATGCCACGACGTCGTCACCTGAGACGAGTGTGACTGCTGTGCAACCTGTTCCGGCGTCAGGGGAGTTCGAGGAGGTGGCGCTGACGAACATCCAGCGCGTCTCCGCGATCCGGCTCACCGAGAGCAAGCAGCAGGCGCCGCACTTCTATCTGACCAGCGCGATCGACGTCACCGAGTTGTTCGCCTTCCGGGCACAGATCAACGCGACGCTGGACGCGGCGGGCGAGAGCAAGGTCAGTGTGAACGATCTGCTCGTCAAGGCGGTCGCCGTCGCGCTGCGAAAGGACGGCGCGGTCAATGTCAGCTTCGCGGGCGACAAGCTGTTGCGGCACAAAGGAATACACCTCGGTGTCGCGGTCGCGACCCCGGCCGGGCTGCTCGTTCCGGTGATTCGGGACGCGGACCGCAAGAGCGTTTCCGAGATCGCGACCGAGAGCCGAGACAAGGCGACCCGCGCCCGCGATCGCAAGCTGCGCGCAGAGGAGATGTCGGGCGGCACCTTCACCATCTCCAACCTCGGCATGTTCGGCATCGAGCAATTCACCGCGGTCATCAACTCGCCCGAGTCCGCGATCCTCGCGGTCGGGGCGGCGGCCGACGAGCTCCGCCTCGATGGCGAGAAGGTGGTTGCCCGCAAGACCCTGCGCGTGACCCTGTCCGCGGACCACCGCGCCATCGACGGCGCGGTGGCGGCCCAGTTCCTGGCGAACCTGAAGGTACTGCTCGAGAGTCCGCTCAGAATTGTGGCGTGAGCGCGGGGGTACCGATCGTCAGCGGTGTGCCGGTGGCGCGGCGCACCTGCTCGACGCTGACACCGGGCGCGGTCTCGCGCAGGATCACCTGGTCGTCGGCGATGTCGAGGACAGCGAGGTCGGTGATCACCCGCTGCACGACGGCTCGGCCGGTGAGGGGCAGGGTGCATGTTTCGACGATCTTGGGTGCGCCGTCGCGGGTGGTGTGCTCCATCAGCACGATCACCCGGCGGGCGCCGTGGACGAGGTCCATCGCGCCGCCCATGCCCTTGACCATCGCGCCGGGCACCATCCAGTTCGCCAGATCACCGTTCCGCGAGACCTGCATCCCGCCTAGCACCGCGGTGTCGATGTGTCCGCCCCTGATCATGGCGAACGAGAGCGCCGAGTCGAAGAACGAGGCACCGGGTTCGACTGTGACGGTCTCTTTGCCCGCGTTGATCAGATCCGCGTCGACGTCGGCGTCGTGGGGGTAGGGGCCGGTGCCGAGGATGCCGTTCTCGCTGTGCAGGACCACCGCTACGCCGTCGGGCAGGTGATTCGGGATCAGGGTGGGCAGACCGATGCCGAGGTTGACGTACTCCCCGGGGGAGAGTTCCCGCGCCGCGCGGGCGGCCATTTCTGTGCGTGTCCAGCTCATCGGGTGGCCTCCTGTCGGACGGTGCGCTTCTCGATGCGTTTGTCCTGGGCGCCGGTGTGCACGATGCGCTGGACGAACACCCCTGGCAGGTGAACGTGTGCCGGGTCGAGTTCACCGGCCGGGACGAGCCGTTCGACCTGGGCGATGGTGATCCGGCCTGCCATGCCGACCAACGGGTTGAAGTTCAGGGCCGACTTGTCGAAAACCAGGTTTCCCTCGGTGTCGCCGACGGCGGCGTGGACGAGGGCGAAATCGGCGACGATGGATTCCTCGAGGACATAGCGGCGCTGTCCGAACTCGCGCACTTCCTTCGGAGGTGAGGCCAGCGCGACCGACCCGTCGGGTGCGTAGCGCCACGGGAGGCCGCCGTCGCTGATCGGAGTCCCGACGCCGGCGGGGGTGTAGAAGGCGGGAATGCCTGCCCCGCCGGCCCGCAGGCGTTCGGCGAGGGTTCCCTGCGGGATCAGTTCCACCTCGAGTTCTCCGCCGAGGTACCGGCGTGCGAACTCCTTGTTCTCACCCACATACGAGGCGGTCACCCGTGCGATCCGCCCGGCCGACAACAAGATCCCCAGCCCGTAGTCGTCGACGCCGCAGTTGTTGGAGAACACGGCGAGGTCGGTGGCCGCGCCCTCGGCGATCGCCGCGATCAGCGCATCCGGGACACCGCACAACCCGAACCCGCCGACTGCCACCGTCGCCCCCGAGCCGATATCGGCGACGGCGTCGACTGCCGTTTCCACCACTTTCGAGTTCATCCGTGACTTGCCCTTCTGCTTACCGTTCATTCCTTGGACGCCTGCTTTCGATGTCCTCACAGAACACTCCAGCAGCTCATACTGGCAATATAGAAATCCAGGGGAGCTGAAATTGCTCGGCGAGTGGACAGGTAGGGGTCATGTCGTCCATTGAGTGGACGTAGGATGCGGGCGTGAGTGGAGAGCCGAATCCATCTGTGCTCGGGCGCGCGGCGTCGCTGCTGCGTGCGGTTGCCGCCGGTGGCGATGTGGGAGCGTCGACCAGCGATCTGGCACGTCGGGCCGATCTCGCGCGGCCCACCGCGCATCGGCTGCTCTCGTCGCTGGCCGAGGAGGGCTTTCTCGACCGCGACGCGGGTTCGGGTCTGTGGTTTCTCGGACCGGAACTGTTCCTCATGGGTTCGCTGGCCGCCGAGCGCTACGACATCACCGATGTGGCGCGTCCCGTGCTGCGGGAGCTCGCCCGCGAGACCGGGGAGAGTGCGTTCCTGTCCGCCCGCCGTGGCGACGAGACGGTGTGCCTGGCGGGCGAGGAAGGCAGCTTTCCCCTGCGCTCGCACGTGCTGCACGTCGGCATCCGCTTCCCGCTCGGTGTCGCCTCAGCGGGCCTGGCGATTCTCGCGCACCTACCCGACCGCGATATCGAGGACTATCTCGGCCGCACCGACCTGAGTGCGCAGTGGGGTGCGAGTCATACCCGTGCCGAGCTCGTGCCGCGTATGGACGCGACCCGGGAAACCGGCTGGTGCGTGAATCCGGGCCTGCTCGTCGAGGGCAGCTGGGGAATGGCAGCGGCGGTGTTCGACCGCCGCGACGAGCCGCGGTGGGCCTTGAGTCTGACCGGGGTCGAGAGCCGTTTCCGCGCCGAACGTCACGAGGTGCTGGGTACGCTGTTGCTCCGCCACGCCCACGAACTCTCGCTGACGCTGAAACGGCGTGGCTCCGGACCATTCACTCGATGAACGCATGACATTCCATTCCGCGACCGGAAAAGTGTTCTCGGACCCGGCTGTTCGCTGTGATGCCGCTGCGCTTCGATCGGCTCGCCGTTGTGATCGAAAACAGGTGTGGGCCTATTCCTGTTACCCCACAGTGGGACAGGGTTCGATATCGGTGACCGTGAATGAAGGAAAGTTCGTATGCGACTTCGGCGAAACAGCGTCTCGGCATTGGTGACAGCGGTGGCGATGGCCGCATTCGGGGTGTCTGCCGCGACACCGGTCGCCAGTGGTGAGGTGCCCGGACGCACGGAAACGGTGTACTCGACTTCGTCGCCGGTGACGTCGGTCGTCGCATCGAAAGTGACTCTCGCGGTGCCGTTGCCGCCGGGCAGCCCGCATCCGCAGGCGTGCGACACCCTGGCGTATCTGCGGTGGCGAGCGGTCGACGGGCCGCGGTCCTCGGCCGACGCCGAGCGGGTCCTGGTCGCGCAACCCGGCGTCTTCGAGGGTGCGGGCGCCTTCGACAGCGTGGCGCGCAATACCGTCGCGCTGGCCGCCGACTCGGGACGATATATCGAATTCTGGGCACTGGATCGTCGGTCGAATTGCTTGGAGGACCACACCGGGGTCGCCGCCGCTTTACGGACCGGGTCGTTCGATACCGCGGCGGACTACTATTTCGGCGGCGCCGAGGCCGACGGTCGCCGGTTCGGCGGATACGCCGAGGGCGCGGCTACAGCGTGGTTGCGCGATCAGGGACTCGCCCAAACCCTGCGCGACGAATACGACGTGCTGCGAATCGAATTCCCCGACCAGGCGGTGCGCAAGCGAAAGGTGCTGTGCGGCGGGCATTCGCTGGGCGGCTTCGTCACCGGCTATTTCGCGGAGTGGGACTTCGACGGGAATCCGGCAACCACCGACGACGCCGGATACAACCAGTGCTCCGGCTATTTCGCGCTCGACACCGCCATCCAGGCCGGACTGAGCCTGCGTGGCCTCCAGGTTCCCGAGCTTCCCGCACCGATCGCCGGATCGGTGGAAGCCGCGTCGTGGCAACTCGATACCGCGCTGCCGGTCTTGCGTCTGCCAGCGGTGATCAACCCCGAAACCACCAACCTGCTCGCCCTGGCGGGCCTCGCGGCGAGGCTGAGCCCCGACGGCGTCAACGACCTCGTCCGGCGACTGCCCGACAATCCCAATGTCGCCGCGACCCTGCGAACCCTGCTCTCCCGGGACGCCGCCATGTTCGTCACCGGACAACCGGATGTGCGTGACCTGAACGCCACCAACGAAGCCGTGCTCGGGGCGATCCTCGACGACAATTCCCAACCACTCGGATTCCTCCAAGCGAGTGTGGGTTTCCCCGTCGGCGGACCGATCGGCTCGAAATCGTTTCCTCTCCCCGACTCGATCGCGCTGAGTCCACTGGCGATGGGCATGTTCGGCGACGCACCGAAGGTCTCGCCGACCGTTTACCACCCCGACACGCTCTACCGCTGGGCCGATTACGACGACACAGCGGAACTGACCGCCCCCTACACATCCCCGACCAGCGAAGTAACCGCCATCGGTGAACTGGCCCGCAGCCTCTGCGAACCGCCCCTCGACTTCACCGAATGGTATTTCCCCACCCGTCTGAGTCTCGACCTCCAACAGACGACAGCACCGTCGTTCGCCGGTCATCACATCCACCTCGACGGCGTCGATCGCAACCCCATCCTGACCTTCCGCAGCAGCGGCGGTATCCCGGTCGCCGACTCGGGCAGCCCCCGTGACGAGGTGATCCACCTCCCGGGCTACAACCACATCGACGTCCTCACCGCCGCGGCTCGTCAGAACGACGGTCGACCCGAGGTGGTCTCCGCCCGTCTCGCCGCATTCGCCACCGACCCCGCCTGATACAGGTTCGGCGAGGGTGCCACCGATCTGGTTCGACCGTGCCGACGCGGGTAGACCTCCACCGCGCCCGGACGCAGTTCGACGATGGCGGCCGTTGTTGCGTCGGGCAGGTTCGGGGCGAAGAGCAGGCCGCCCGGGTCCGATCCCGACGCGGCGCCGGAAACTCGGGCTGGTGCGGACCGGAAACGGCGGCGGTGCGTTAACGTCGGCGCTGATCTGACCAGCCGTATCAGGGAGGAATCGTGGACATTACCGAGCTGATTCTCGACGACCACCGTGAGCAGCGCAGACTGTTCGCCATCTTGGAACAGATCAACCGCACCGACACCGGCGCGCTGTCGGCGATCTGGGACAGGCTCGCGGCCTTTCTGGAGCTACACGCGCAGGCCGAGGAGGAGATCTTCTACCCCGCATTGCTGAAAACGGGGATCGCGGCGAAACGCACGAGCGCGGTCGAGGACGAGACACTCGACGCCATCCATGACCACAACGACATCAGGGACGCGGTAGCCGACGTGGCGCGTCATGGAGTCGGTACCGACGACTGGTACGCCGCCGTCGCGGCAGCCAACCTCGCCAACAGCGACCACATGGCCGAGGAGGAACGCGAAGGCCTCACCGACTTCCGGCGCTTGGCCGGACTGTCGCAGCGCCACCAGCTCGCCGTCACCTTCGCCGCGTACGAAGCGCGCAACTACGCCGGCGTGCGGGCCGTCGACAAGGATCCCGACAGCTACGTCCGCGCGGCGGAGAACGGGCAGACCCCGGCGAACGGATCGCTCACGGTGGGCAGCCTGAAACAGCACTGACCAACGGTGGAGGCGGATCCGAACCGGTCATTCCGTGATGCAAAGAGAGAGTTAGCGATACATTGCATCAATGGTGGATGCAAATGACCCTCGTCGGTTCGTCGTCATCGGGGGAGGCCTGGCTGGCCTGGCAGCCGCGGTGTGGCTGGCGGAGGCAGGCAAACAAGTGACCCTGCTGGAGCGGCGCGCCCGACTGGGTGGACGCACACAGGCCATGCACGTCGCCGAAGTGAACGACCTCGCCGACAACGGCCAGCACGTGGTGGCCAGCGGATATCGCAGCCTGTGGCGGTACCTGGACAGCGTCGGCACCCGCCGGTACGTGGAGTTTCCCGGTGCGGGAAGTCTGCGCTGGCCGGGTGGGCGCGCGGTGATGTTGTACACGAAGGGGTTCGGGGCATGGCGCACGCTGATGGGCGCCCATCCCGACGCGGGCCCGCTCGAGAAGCTGCGTGCCCTGCGGTCCGCGCTGGAACTTGTTCGTCAGGCGCTGTGGCAGCCGAAGGACCTCGCCGACATCACCACCGAACAGTGGTTCCAGCGCGTCGGCATGCCCGCGAAAGCCCGTGAGGCCCTGTGGGATTGGCTGGCACTCGGCATCGCGGCGGAGCCGGTGCACATCGAGTCGGCGAAGGTGTTCGCTGATGTGCTCGCCACCGGGGTTCGGATCGGGATGCAGGACCGGTCGGGGGTCACGATCGGCTACCCCACCGTGGACCTGGACACCCTCTACATCGATGGGGCGAAGAAGGTCTTCGAGCGCTACGGAGTCGACGTGCGCTATCGGGCGGTGGCCCGCAAGGTCGTCATCGCCGACGGTAAGGCGACCGGTGTGCAGCTGGCGGACGGCTCGGTGATCGAGGCCGACGCGGTGATCTGCGCCGTCCCGAACTCCAATATCGGCGGACTCCTCGACGACCTGCCCGAACACGCCGAAATCTATGCCGCCGCAGACAAACTGGGCGTCACCCCGATCGTGAGCACGAACCTGTACCTGGACCGGCCGCTGAAGACGAAGTCGGCCATGGAGGCGATCATCGGCGGCACCGGCGTGATCGATCAGGTCTTCGACCGTCAGCGCATGCACAACCGCACCCCCGACGGAACCTGGCTGTACTGCCTGACCACCAGCGGCGCCTACGAGCAGATCCACAAGAGCAACGACGAGATCGTCACCGAGCAGATGGATCTCATCCGCCGCTACTACCCGGAAGCCGCCGACGCGAAAGTCGTGACCGGCCATGTGGTGAAGATGCCGAAGGCCACCTTCTCGCAGGTGCTCGGCACCGACGATCTGCGCCCCGGACAGCGCACCTCGGTCCCGAATCTGATGCTCGTCGGCGACTGGACTCGCACCGACTGGTCGGCCACGATGGAAAGCGCCGTCCAGAGCGCCGAACGTGCCGTCGAAGCGCTTCTGGGGCAGTCGAAGTAGACCCTGTGGGCGTCGGGGGAGGGGTGCGCGGCGGTGGGTGACCGCCCCCGTGACGGTTTTCTACGGCGTCTTGCGGCGTGGGTGCCCGTACTCTGTTGAGTGCGTGCATGTTTGGTGACCGTAGACCGTAGGATGGAGCCTGATGGACCACACGGACCCTTTCCCCCGCCCTATTCCAGTCACGGTGCCGAAGCTGCTAGTGGGCTTAGGGTCAGCGTTGGTTGTCGCTGCCGCGATCGCATCCTTCACCTTCACCTCCACCCTCGCGCGGGTGGCCGGCGTCGCCGAACACCTGACCTGGTTGTGGCCGGTGGTGGTCGGTCTCACCGTCGCACTCGTCGCCTGCACCTTCATCACGCTGGTCGGTATTCGCGACGAGAAGGCCACCTCCCTGGTGCGGGTCTACGAGTTGTTGCTCGTCGCCGCCGTGCTGTCCAGCATCTGCGGAAACCTGCTCGCCATCTCCCGCGATCCGATCGAGATGGGAACCCTCGGGACCGCGATCGTGGTTTCCATTCCGCCGATCTGCCTGATGATCTGCGTGGGTAACTACCTGCTGCTCACGGCAGTCGTTCCCGTCCGGATCGTGGCCGCGATCCGTGAGGACGACTGGCGACTGCGGGTCCTGGGCATACCGAGCCCGTCGACGCCGCCGAAGGACCCGAACCCCGCCCACGATGACGGCCCCTCCTGGTGGGACCAGCATCGCAGCGAGGCGCGGACCCCGTCGGCGACACCCACGGCGCCGAAGACCCGGCAATAGCGGAACTGCCCGTTCAGCTCGCGGAGGTGGCGGGGTGGCGGGTCCAGCCCGCGTCGAGGGCGGCGGCGTGGAGCGCGTCGAGGCCGAACGCGTCGACCGGGCCCAGCGCGCCGGATCTGAGCAGGCCGCCACCCAGTGCCGTATCGGCGGCCCAGGCCAGGATCGCCGCGGTGAAATCATAGGGGTCGCCACCCGCCAGGGTGACGCTCGCCAATGTTTTCCCGGCGGCGTCGCGCGCTTCGGCGACCACCCAGGTGCGGTTGCGGTCGCGAGTCTCGGTGCCGGGACCGCCGTTGGAGCCCTTGACGATTCGAGCAAGGGCTTCGTCGAGTCCTCGCTTGAGCGGCGGCACCTTCGCGACGACCGCGGTCAGTCGCGAGCTCGCGCGCAGCCCCTGTGCGGCAAGCGGAGGCAGGCCGAGGAAGACGTCGACCTCACGTAGGTTCGGGTAGGAGCGAGTCAGCGCGAAATGCTCCGAGCCCGGGATCGAGGTACCGGTCAGGCTCTTTCCCGCCACGTCGAAGGAACGCAGACGTGCGCCGGTGCGCTGCGCGACCACCTGACCGGCGCGCAGCGCGAAGCCGGGTTCGAACAACATTCCCGCCATGGACGCGCGGGTCCCGCCACTGGTACTCGGCTTCTCCATGAAGTAGCCGACATCGACACGAACAGCGGTCGGCGCCTCACGCAATGCCAGCCCCGCGGCCAGGTTGCCCGGCACGTAGTCGAACCCGAACGCGCTCAGCAGCGCTGACCCGGCGGTGCGGGCTTGCTCGTCGTGCTCGAACACGGTGCGGATGAAGGGGCCTTCGCCGGTCGAGTCGAAGTAGTGCGCGCCCGCGGCGATCGCCGCGTCCAGCGCTGGACGGCCGTGGCGCAGGAACGGGCCGACCGTCGTCACCAGGACATCGCCGCGCCCGAGCAGAGCCCGCACGGAATCAGGGTCGGTGACATCGGCGACCGCGGTCTGCGCCCCGCCGAGGTCGGCGGCGAGTTTGTCGAGCGCGGCCCCGTTGCGTCCCGCCAGCACCGGCGAAGCGCCGCGTGCGATGAGGACCTCGGCTGTCAGGCGCCCGGTGTACCCGGTTGCCCCGAACAAAACAATCTTCGGCATCGCCGTCGTCTCCTCGTAGTTGGCCACTTGCCAACATTACCGACCCGGCCGTGTCGATGGGAGTTTCCGGCCGACCGAAATTCGCCCGCGTCCAGTTCAGCCCACCAGGGACGGAAGGACCAGATCTCGGTAGCGCTGTTTCATCGTCTCGATCACGTCGTGGCCGTCGGCGGCCCAGACCGCGGCATTGAAGATCTCGACCTCGACGTCGCCGCGGTAACCGGCACTGCGAACCCACCCACCGATAGTCGCGAAGTCGATCACGCCCTCGCCCATCATGCCCCGCGACAACAGCGGATCGGCGGTCATCGGGTTCAACCAGTCACACACCTGATACGAGCTGATCCGGCCGGACGCACCGGCGTGGGCGATCTGTTGTTCCAGGGTCGGATCCCACCAGAGATGGAAGGTGTCGACCACGACACCCACGGTCTCCGCCGAATACGGCTGCGCCATCGACAACGCCTGTGCCAGTGTCGAAATCACCGCGCGGTCCGCGCAGAACATCGGGTGCAGCGGCTCCAAAGCGATACGGACGCCGCGTTCGGCGGCATACGGAACCAGCGCGGCGAGCCGCTCTTCGACCCGCGCCCGCGCGGCGGCGAGGTCGCGGTCGGGAATACCGCCCATCACCATGACCAGTTCCCGCGTGGCCAGCGTCGCGGCGTCGTCGATGGCGCGGCGGTTGTCGTCGAGTGCCGCCCGGCCGTCGCCCGGCTCGGTCAGGAAGCCGCCACGGCACAGACTCGACACCCGCAACCCCGCGTCGGCGACGAGCTTGGCCGCCGCGGCGACACCGATCTCGTCGACCCGGTCGCGCCACAGTCCGACCGCGCCGAGCCCGCCGCGCGCGGCCCCGTCCACCGCCTCGGCGAGGGTCCACCGCTTGGTCGTCGCCGTGTTCAACGACAACGACCGATACGGATCGGCCAGATCGTATGGCATGTGCTGTGCCGCAACCGATGTCATGAGCCCAGTCCGTTCAGTTCGAGGTAGATCCGCATGCGGTGCGCGGCCAGTTCCGGGTCCGAGAGCAGTCCGGCCTTGTCCGCGAGCCGGAACAATTCGGCCAGATGCGACACGGATCGACCCGTGGACAATCCCGCCACCATCGAGAAGCCCGCCTGCTTACCGTTGAGCCACGACAGGAACGCGATGCCCGTCTTGTAGTAATACGTCGGTGCGGCGAAGATATGGCGCCCGAGTTCCTGTGTGGCGCCGAGGATCTGCGACGCACGCGCCGCATTGCCGTTGTCCAGTTCCTGCAACGCGGTGGACGCGGCCGGGTAGATCGCCGCGAAGATGCCGAGCAGGGCATCCGAATGCCCCTGCGCGTCACCGATGATCAGCTCGGGGTAGTTGAAATCGTCACCGGTGTAGAGCCGCACCCCGTCGGGCAGCGCGCGTCGCAGCGCGACCTCGTGGGCCGCGTCGAGCAGCGAGACCTTGACCCCGTCGATCTTCGACCTGTTGTTCTCGATGAGCGTGCGGAAGGTCTCGGTGGCGGTGTCGATATCGGCGCTGCCCCAATAGCCGTGCAGCGCGGGATCGAACATGGTGCCGAGCCAGTGCAGGATCACCGGACGATCGACACCGGCCAGCAGTTTCTCGTAGACGGAGAGGTAGTCGGCCCTCGACCGCGCGACCTGCACGAGTGCCCGCGAGGCCATCAGGATCACCTGCGCGCCCGCCTCGGTCACCACGTCGATCTGCTCACGGTAGGCATCGACGATCCTGGCCAACCCCGCCGATCCGGCGGGGAGTGCGGCGAGGTCGAGTTGATCGGTTCCCGCACCGCAGGCGAGTCTGCCGCCCACCGATGCCGCCTCGCCGCCCGATCGGCGGATCAATTCCGCGGTCGCCCGCCAGTCCAGGCCCATCCCACGCTGTGCGGTGTCCATGGCATCGGCGACGCCGAGTCCGTAGGACCACAATTCGTGCCGGTAGGCCAGCGTCGCTTCCCAGTCGACGGCAGCGGGCGCCCCCGGCGTGTTGTCGCCCGTCGCACGCGGAATCACATGCGCGGCAGCGAAAGCCACGCGCGAGATGATCGGTCGCTGCGGTCGCGTCCACACACCTGGGGCACCGAGAACGTACGGTTCGAGTCGGCCGTCGACGGGCAGCGCCACCGACAGACCCGTGGATGTCGCGGTCACAGCGTGACCTCCGGGATCTCGATCCGACGGCCTTCGGCGGAGCTGCGCAGTCCCAGTTCGGCCAGCTGAACCCCGCGTGCGGCCGACAGCAGCCCGTAGCGGTGCGGCCGTTCGTTCACCACGTCGGCGAGGAACTCCTCCCACTGCAGCTTGAAACCGTTGTCCAGCTCAGCGTTCGCGGGGACCTCCAGCCACTGATCGCGGAACGGCTCGGTGACCGGGAGATCGGGATTCCAGACCGGCTTGGGCGTATGCGAGCGGTGCTGGGCGACGCACTTACGCAGACCGGCGACCGCGGAGCCGTGTGTTCCGTCGATCTGGAACTCGACGAGCTCATCGCGGTACACGCGCACCGCCCACGACGAATTGATCTGCGCGACAACGCCGTTCTCCATCTCGAAGATCCCGTAGGCGGCATCGTCGGCGGTGGCCGGATAGGGCTCGCGCTGTTCGTCCCATCGGGTGGGGATGTGGGTCGTCGCCTTCGCGGTGACCGCCTCGACCTTGCCGAGCAGGCCCTCGAGCACGTAGTTCCAGTGGCAGAACATGTCGACGACGATGCCGCCGCCGTCTTCGGCCCGATAGTTCCAGCTGGGTCGCTGGACGGGTTGACCGTCGCCCTCGAAGACCCAGTAACCGAATTCGCCACGCAGCGAGAGGATTCGACCGAAGAAGCCTTCGTCGACGAGCCTGCGCAACTTCACCAGGCCGGGCAGATAGAGCTTGTCGTGCACGACCCCCGCGGTGATTCCCGCGTTCGCGGCGACCCTGGCGAGTTCGACGGCCTCGGCCAGCGTTTCGGCGGTCGGCTTCTCGGTGAAGACGTGCTTACCCGCCTTCATCGCCGCGGTGAGTGCCTCGGCGCGACGCGAGGTGACCTGCGCGTCGAAGTAGATATCGATCGACGGGTCGGCGATGACCGCGGCGGCGTCGGTGCTCCATTCGGCGATGCCGTGTTCTTCGGCGAGTTCGGCCAGCTTGGCGGCATTGCGGCCGACCAGGATCGGCTCGACCTGGACGCGGGTGCCGTCCGCGAGCAGCAGGCCACCGCCGTCGCGGATCGGCAGGATCGACCGCATCAGATGCTGGCGGTAACCCATGCGACCGGTGACGCCGTTCATGGCGATGCGGAGCGTGCGCGGGGGAGTGGGGGAATCGGGCATTGGTATGTGCCTCTTCTGATTTGCGTGGCTGACGACCGCAGAATGGGTCGTGGACGGTGCGGAGGGGCCCGCACACATCGAGTGGACAAGTCAGCGTCGGAATGCGCTTTCCAAGCTATGCTAGTCACGAAGTTCGGTCAACCCCCCCGCGCACCGAGAGAACGAGGCACCAAGCCATGGCGGCTGTGAGATTGCAAGACGTCGCGACCCGGGCGGGCGTCTCCCAGGCGACCGCGTCACGCGTGCTCAACGGATCGTCGCGGGTGCCCGGCGAAGGCGTCGCCGACCGGGTTCGCGCGGCCGCCGCCGAATTGGGTTATGTGGCAAACGCCCAGGCCCAGGCGCTCGCGCGGTCGTCGACCGGGCTCATCGGACTGGTCGTGCACGATATCGCCGATCCCTACTTCTCCTCGATCGTGCAGGGTGTGCAGACGGCGGCGCGCAGGGCGGGCAAACTCGTCCTGCTGGCCAGCACGCAACGCGATTTCGACATCGAACGCGAATCCGTGAGCACCTTCATCTCGCACCGCGCCGATGCGATCATCCTGGCCGGTTCACGCCAGAGCGGTGATCTCGACCGCGATCTCGAGAAGGAATGCGCGCGGTATCTGGACAACTGCGGCAAGGTGGTCGTGATCGGCCAGCCGCTGTCCTTCGGCGCGGCCGTGGAGCCCGAAAACCGCGTCGCATCAGCGGAATTGGCGCATGCGCTGCTCGCTCTCGGGCACCGGGACTTCGCCCTCATCGGCGGGCCCGGCCACATCAGAACCGCTGTCGACCGGCGCAACGGCTTCGTCGAAGCGCTCGCGACGCAGGGCGTGACGCCGCTGGTGGAGATCGCGGGCGACTTCTCCCGCGACGGTGGTTTCAGCGCCGCTCGACGCCTCGCCGCGGCGCTGGAGCTGCGTCCCGGCCAGGCCGACACCGCCGCGCCCTGTGTCTTCGCCGTGAGCGACGTGATGGCGATCGGGGCGATCGCGGCATGGCGTGAGCTCGGCCTCGCGGTCCCCGACGACGTCTGTGTCGCCGGGTTCGACGATATCCCGACGCTGCGTGACCATGTGCCCGGCCTGTCGACCGTAGCGCTGTCGCTGGTCGACATCGGCGAGCGCGCCGTCGCGCTCGCGCTCGACGACTCGGCGACGGCCTCGCAGGCACACGAATTCGCGCCCGGCCGCGTGATCCTGCGTGGCAGCACTGTTTTTCGGCCCTCCTGACCTGCGGCAATTCGAAACCCTTGACACTGTGTGGCCGGTCACACTAGCCTCGGTCCCAGCTTCGGAAAGCGCATTCCCAGCGGGTGCAGTTCGAACCCCGCTCCACTACTAGCTTTAGGACTCCAGATGGCGGTAATCACGTCCGTCGAGGCCAGTTCCTCCGCACCGAAAGCGGCGCAACCCGTCCGCACTCGGCGCCGGAAGCTCCCATCCCTCGCCACTGTGTGGTCGACCGTGTGGCGGCCGCTCGCGCTGGTGGCAGCGCTCGTCGCCGCATGGTGGGCAGTCACGAAGTTCGAGCTCGTCGAGCCCTACATCCTGCCCTCGCCGGCGGATACCTGGCGCACCACCGTCGACAACTCGACCTACCTGCTCGAGAACACCTGGGTCACCACCTACGAGACCGTGGTCGGTTTCGTCATCGCCGCGCTGATCGGCGAAGCCGTCGCCCTGGTGATGATCTACTCACGCGGCATCGAGCGAACGATGTATCCGCTCATCCTCTTCGCGCAGGTAATCCCGAAAATCGCGATCGCACCGCTGTTCATCGTCTGGCTCGGCTTCGGCACCAGCCCCAAGATCCTGGTGGCCGTACTGATGGCGTTCTTCCCGATCGTCATCGCCGGCATGGCCGGGCTTCGCTCGGTGGATCCGGAAATCCTCGAACTCACCTCCACCATGGGCGCGAGTAATTGGAAGACCTTCGTGAAGGTGCGTTTTCCCGCCTCGCTGCCGCAACTGATGTCCGGGCTCAAGATCGCGGCCACCCTCGCGGTCACCGGCGCCGTCGTCGGCGAATTCGTCGGCGCCAACGAGGGACTCGGCTACGTGATCCTGCAAGCCAACGGAAATATCGACACGGCGATGCTGTTCGCCGCCCTGATCATCATGTCCATGCTGGGCATCATCCTGTTCGCGATCATCGAGATCGCCGAGCAGTTCCTCATCCCATGGCACGCCTCCCGTCGCTCCACGGCCTCGGTCGTCGGTGGCGCATGAGCATGTCGAACGCACCCCGTACTCGCGCCACAGCTGGAGAACTCGCATGAAATTCCGAACACGCACACGCACGATGATCGGCGCCGCCGCGGTGGCCTCGATGGTGGCATTGACCGGCTGCGGAGGCGGCGGCAACGACGCGAAGGACCCCGGGACCGACGGCAAGACCACCGCGGTGTCGCTGATGCTCAACTGGTACCCCTACGGCGAGCACGCCCCGTTCTATTACGGGGTGCAAGAAGGCATCTTCGCCAAGCACGGCATCGACCTGAAGATCTCGGCCGGGCAGGGCTCGACCAAGACCGCACAGGCCACCGGTTCCAAGCAGACCGACTTCGGCTGGGCCGATACCCCGGCCGTCCTCAGCAATATCGACAAGGGCGTCAAGATCAAGAGCGTCGGTGTCTTCCTGCAGACCACGCCGTCGGCGGTGCAGGTGTTCGCCGATTCGAATATTCGGACACCGGCCGATCTGGCGGGCAAGACCATCGCAGTCTCCGCGGGCGACGCGCCGACCACCACCTTCCCGATCTATCTGGACAAGGCCGGCGTCCCCGCTGATCAGGTGACCCAGCAGAGCCTCGACTCGGCGGGCAAGATGTCGGCGATGCTCTCGGGTCGCGTCGACGGGCTGATCGGCTTCGCACACGATCAGGGCCCCACCATCGCGAACAAGAGCGGCAAAGAGGTCCGCTACCTTCGGTATTCGGACCAGGGGCTGAACTTCTTCAGCAACGGCCTGATCGCCAACCAGGCCACCATCGAGTCCTCGCCCAAGCTGGTCCAGGCCATGGTGGACGCGACGAGTGAGGCCTTCGCGGCCGCGGTGGCCAAGCCCGAGGCTGCGGTCGCCGCGATGGAAGGCAAGGACCCGCAGCTGCCGCCCCAGCAGGTACTGCTGCAGCAGTGGCAGCAGACCATCCCGCTGCTGAGCACCCCGGAAACCGCCGGAAAGGCGCCCGGAACCAATGTCGAAGCGAATTGGCGCGCCACTGTCGAGGTGCTCAGCCAGGCGAAGCTGCTCGACAAAGCCGAGGACCCGGCCAAGTACTGGGACTCGAAATTCACGCCGACCAGCAAGCCGTGACCGGAACAGGTGACGATATGAGCACACCCACCGATACCATCGCCCCCACCGATACCGCAGTCGCGGTCGATGACCTGACCGTGCGGTTCGCGTCCAAACGCGGCGAGGTCACCGCCCTGCACAAGGTGGATCTGCGGGTCCGCCCCGGCGAATTCGTGTCCATCGTCGGCCCGTCGGGCTGCGGCAAATCGACGCTGCTGAAAGTCGTTGCCGGGCTTACCGAAGCGAGCGGGGGCCGCGTCGAACTCCGCGGCGCCCCCGTGCGCGGGCCGCAGCGCAATATCGGCTACGTCTTTCAGCGAGCCGCACTGCTGGAATGGCGGACCGTCCGCAAGAACATCCTGCTCCAAGCCGAGATGCGGGGCATGAACAAGCGGGCCGCCGAAGCCGAATGCGCGCGTCTGATCGAGATGACCGGACTCGGCGGGTTCGAGAACGCCCTACCGCACGAACTCTCCGGCGGTATGCAGCAACGGGTTTCGCTGTGCCGGGCCCTGCTGCACGAACCGGAAGTGCTGCTGATGGACGAGCCGTTCGGCGCACTCGACGCGCTCACCAGGGAACGGATGAACGTCGAGCTGCATCGGATCTGGCGGGAAACGGGCACCACGGTACTGCTGGTCACCCATTCGGTGGCCGAGGCCGTCTACCTCGCCAACCGTGTGGTGGTGATGAGTCCGCGGCCGGGCCGGATCATCGAATTGCTCGACGTCGACCTGCCCGCGCACCGCGATTACGCCGCGACGATGGAGACGCCGGAATTCATCACGGTCGCCAACCGGGTCCGGGATCTGCTCGGCTCGGTGGCGCAAGCGGACTGATAGGAAGTCATTCGCGTGAGGGTTCTGGTTGCCCCGGACAAGTTCAAAGGAAGCCTGACCGCCGCCGAGGTGGCCGACCGGTTGGCGGCGGGCTTGGCGTCGGCGGGCGTCGACAGTCACCGAATGCCGCTCGCCGACGGCGGTGACGGGAGCGTCGACGCTGCTATAGCGGCCGGTTTCGCTGCCTACCCGGTGACGGTGGCCGGGGCTGCCGGTACCCCGAGATACGGGCGGATCGCGGTCGCCGGCGGCACCGTCGTGGTCGAGGTCGCCAGTACCTGTGGCTTCGCCACCCTGCCGAGTGGCCGCATGCTGCCGTTGGATGCGAGCAGTCTCGGTATGGGACAGGCGATCTCGCAAGCGCTGCGGTTGCGGCCGCGGCGGCTGGTGCTGGCTCTCGGTGGCAGTGCCAGCACCGACGGAGGGATGGGGCTGCTCGCCGCGCTCGGCGTCACCTTCGCCGATGTCAGCGGCAGGCAACTGCGCGCGTGCGGACGGAACGCCGCCCGCGTCCACACCGTCGACTCCTCCCGGGCGGTGCGGCTGACCGGGGTCGACATCGTGATCGCAAGCGATGTCACCAATCCCTTGCTGGGGCCGGACGGTGCGGCGGCCGTTTACGGGCCGCAGAAGGGGGCGACCGACGCCGAGGTGGCGTTCCTCGACGCCGCTCTGCGCAACCTCGTGCGAGCGTTCGGCCGCAGCGGCTACCCGGACGCGATGGCTGTCGCGGCCACCGAGGGGGCGGGCAGCGCGGGCGGGATCGGTTTCGCCGCGTTATTGCTCGGCGGCACGATCGTGTCCGGTGCCGAGTTCTTCCTCGAACTGTTCGAATTCGACCGGCACCTGCCCGGATTCGACCTGGTGATCACCGGGGAGGGAAGCATCGACGAGCAGACCGCGAACGGCAAACTGCCTGCGGTTCTGGCCCGGCGCGCCCGTCCTGTTCCGGTCGTCGCCGTCGCGGGCCGGAGCACATTGTCCCCGGATCGGTGGGACGCGGCGGGATTCACCGGCATCTATTCCCTCGGCGACTACACCGTCAGGGATACCGCCGGTGACCCCGAACTGACCCGGCAGCTGCTGACCCGGATCGGCCGCCAGATCGGCCGCGCCACTGCCGCGTCGGCATGAACACGATCGCGCTGGCCCGGTGAATCTCCTCGGCCCGGTTGTGTGTTCAGCTCACGGACGCATCCGTTTGCAGCGGAGGCGCCCTCGTTCGAGGATCGGATGGTGCGGTTTTCCGTTGTGCGCCCCAGCAATTCGGGGCGTGCGCGGCGCGAGGATGCACGGCACGGTTGAGCCATGAACAAGCTCGCGGCGTCGTCCGCCCTCGCTCTCTTCCTGCTCGCCTCCGCCGTCGGCGCGAGCTCCGCGCATGCCCAGCAGCCGGTGGCAGACAGCGGCTCGTCGAGTCTGGACGTGCTCTGCAGCCCGGTCGGTGGTCTGTTGGTCGCGGCGGGTAGTGCCGAGAATCGGTATGGTCCGCTGCTCGTCATGGTGTGCCTGAACCGTTGACCCGGACTCGGTGACGGCGCGGCCGGCTATCCGCCGAGCTGTTCGCCGACGAATGCCGCGGCTTGGTCGCGGGTGTCGTTGAGGAAGTACGCGACGTGGCCGTAACTCACCGCGTTTCCGAACCCGGCGGCCGGGTCGCCGCCCTGGCAGACGCGGTCACCGGCATTGCAGAAGTCGCGCAGGCGGTCGGCGAATTCGGTGAGCGCGCCGGCGCGCAGCGCACCGGTCCCGGACAGGGCCGGATCGAAGTTGCCACGGTTGTAGGGCTCCGCACCGTTGAACAGCGGGCTGCCGAACAGTGCGATGGCGTCGATTCGCGCGGCCGCCTGGTCGGTCAACGCGGTTCGCGCGGCGAGGGAGTTGCCGATAACGCGCGCGCCTTGCGAGTAGCCGAGTAGGACGAGCCGCTGGTCAGGGCATGCGGCAGCGGTCTCGTTCAGCAGCGCGGTCAGATTCTCGACACCGCGCACGGCGCTGTCGGAGGCCATCGAGGCTGGGTACTCGAGTTCGGTCACCGTGGTGCGGCGGCCGGATTCCTGGGCGATCCGTCCGCCCAGCGGAGTGAGCAGCAGGCTGCCGAACTGTGGTTCGAGGGTGCCCCGCACGGTGACGACCCGGACCTGCGCGCAGCCGTCGGGCTGGGAAACCGGGTTTGCTGCCGCCGTCGGGAGTGCAGGCAGCGCCAGTGCTGCGGTGACTGCTGCGGTCGAACACAGCAGAATTCGAGATCTTCCACGCATCCGGACACTGTATTGCGCCCACAGGCCGCATTCAGCGGTTTCGGACTGTTCGAGCAGGGGACCGTTCTGCCGACGTCGTCGAGCCATTTCGTCGGGGTGATCAGTAGTGGGAGTCACTATCAACCCCTCGTGATCTCATCCCAAAGGGGTGAGGACTATCGGCCATCACCGGTCGAGACTCGAACCGAGCACCGCTGGGGTCGATGTCGGGCCGCACGGTGGTCGTCGGCACGGCGGTTCAGCACGCACAGACGTTCCTCGGCACCGCAGTCCGAAGCGGAGTACCCCCCGAATCTACCGAGCGCAACCAGGAGCCTGGTCATGGCGGAACCGAAGGCAGGTCGGACGAACCTCCCGATACCCGATCGCCAACACCTGGGTTTAGTGACCTATGACGCCAAAGACCCCAAGACGACGTTTCCGCCGATCGAGCCGCTGCTGCCGCCGGAAGGCGCACCGAATGTGCTGGTGATCCTGCTCGATGATGTCGGGTACGGAGCCAGCAGCGCCTTCGGCGGACCCGCGGCGACACCGACAGCCGAACGCCTGCAGAACGGTGGCTTGACCTACAACCGCTTCCACACGACAGCGCTGTGTGCCCCGACCCGCGCGGCGCTACTCAGTGGCCGCAACCATCATTCGGTCGGCATGGGAATGATCACCGAGACGGCGACCGCGGCACCCGGGTCCTCCGGCCTGCGACCGAACACCAAGGCCGCGCTGCCGATGACGTTGAAACTCAACGGCTACTCGACAGCGCAGTTCGGCAAGTGCCACGAGGTACCGCCCTGGCAGACCTCACCGGTCGGCCCCTTCGACTCGTGGCCGACCGGCGGTGGCGGCTTCGAGCACTTCTATGGATTCATCGGAGGCGAGAACAACCAGTACTACCCGGCCCTCTATGAGGGAATCACCCCGGTCGAACCGCCCGGGACGCCGGAAGAGGGCTACCACCTCACCGAAGATCTCGCCGATCGCGCCATCGACTGGGTACGGACCCAGAAGGCGCTGGCGCCGGAGAAGCCGTTCTTCGTCTACTTCGCCCCCGGCGCCACCCATGCGCCACACCATGTCCCCGCCGAATGGGCCGATAGATATGTCGGCAAGTTCGCCGACGGTTGGGATGCCCAGCGCGAAGCGATCATTGCCCGGCAGAAGGAACTCGGGGTGGTACCGGCTGATGCTGAGCTGACGCCGCGACCGGACGTGATCCCGTCGTGGGCGGAGATGAGCGACGAACTCAAGCCCGTGCTGGAACGGCAGATGGAGGTCTACGCCGGATTCCTCGAGCACACCGACTTCCACGTCGGCCGGGTCATCGATGCGGTGGAATCCATCGGCGCCCTGGACAACACCCTGATCTACTACATCATCGGCGACAACGGCGCTTCGGCAGAAGGCACTGTCAACGGCGCCTTCAACGAAATGGCCAACTTCAACGGGCTGGCCGCGATCGAGACCCCGGAGTTCATGGCCGAGGTCAAGGACAAACTCGGCGGTGCCGACGCCTACAACCACTATTCGGTGGGCTGGGCATGGGCGATGTGCACGCCCTTCCAATGGACCAAACAGGTCGCCTCACACTGGGGCGGCACCCGCAACGGCACCATCGTGCACTGGCCCGCCGGAATCACCGGAAAAGGTGAGATCCGCTCACAGTTCACCCACGTCATCGACGTCGCACCCACGATTCTCGAAGCGGCGGGGATTCCCGAACCGACGTTCGTCATGGGCGTTCAGCAATCGCCGATCGAGGGCGTGAGCATGAACTACAGCTTCGACGACGCCGACGCACCGGAACGGCACGACCTGCAATATTTCGAAATGGCCGGCAACCGGGGCATCTACTTCCAGGGCTGGAGCGCGGTCACTCGACACAGCACACCGTGGCTACCCAACGAAGAACTCCCGGCCCTCGACGACGATATCTGGGAACTCTACGACGGGAATGTCGACTGGTCTCAGGCCAGGGACCTCGCTGAAGAAGACCCGGACAAGCTCGCCTACCTCCAGCGATTGTGGTTGATCGAAGCCGTCAAATACAACGTGCTACCCATCGACGACCGTCGGTTCGAACGGCTGAATCCGACCATCGCCGGACGCCCGGAGCTGATCAAAGGCACCACACAGGTGCTGTTCCCCGGAATGAAGCGACTCAGCGAGCACAGCGTCATCAATATCAAGAACAGGTCCTTCAGCGTCACCGCCTCGATCGAGATACCGCAGAAGGGCGTCACCAGCGGTGTGATCATCGCCCAGGGCGGCCGATTCGGTGGTTGGGCGCTGTATTTCACAGACGGACACGCGGCGTTCGTCTACAACCTTCTCGGCCAGACCGAATTCACCACGGTCGCAACCGAACCCGTGACGCCCGGGGTCCATCAGGTTCGCGCCGAGTTCGCTTACGACGGAGGTGGGCTGGCGAAAGGCGGTGACCTCACTGTGTTCTATGACGGCGTTCAGGTCGGCAACGGCCGAATCGAGCAGACTCAGCCGATGGTCTTCTCCGCGGACGAGACCACCGATATCGGCGAGGACTACGGGATGCCCGTGAGCGCCGCCTATGCCGGTGCCAGCAAGTTCACCGGCCGAATCGACGTCGTCCAGATCGACGTCGGCGACGATGACCATTCCCATCTCATCGATCCCGCTGATATCTCCCGGGTCGCGATTTCGCGACAGTAGTCCGCTGATCTCACCGTTCGCCCTCGACCAGGGAAATCGTCACATCCAAGGAGCATCGTGAATGCCTCATCCGGAGCTGATGAACCTCTGAACGCTTCCGAGCGCGAGGAACTCGAGCGTTTGCGACGGGAGCGTGCGGAGCTGCTCGGCGCCGAAACCTCGACCGCGGGCCGCGCACAAGCATCCGGTCACCGCGGATTGCGGTGGACGGGTGCGGCGATACTGCTGGTGTTGGTCGTCGTTCTGTCCTTTTTCGCGGTCTTGGCCCGCTACACCCACAACGAGGTCCTCGATTCCGACCGCTATGTCCAGACGATGGCGTCGTTGGGATCGAATCCGGTGTTGCAGGCCGAACTCTCCGATCGGATCACCGAGGAGATCGTGACCCGCCTCGACGTCGAGGCCGTCACCGCCGACGCACTGCGGTCGATCGCCGAAGAGGCTCCTCGGGTGCCGCCCGCCGTGGTCGGGCTGGCGCCGGTGATCGCCGACGAGGCCGAGTCGTTGGTGCACCGGACGGTGGAATCGTTCGTCGCCTCCGACCGATTCGAGGCCCTGTGGATCGAGGCCAACCGGCGGGCGCACGAGCGGCTGGTCGCGGTGTTGACCGGGGATACCCGACCTGGCGTCGAGGTCAGTGACAAGGGCGTGGTCAGCATCTCGCTGGCCCCGATCATCGACCGGGTCCGCGCCGCGTTGATCGATCGGGGATTCGCGTTCGCGAACGAGATCCCCACGATCGACAAGTCGTTCGTGCTGTTCGAATCATCCGAACTCGCCACGGCACAGCGGGCGACCTCAGCGTTGGACAAGGCATCCTCGGTACTGCCCTGGTTGGTGCTGTTGGTGGCCGCGGCTGCGGTGTGGGTGGCACCGAAAGGCGCACGCCGACGGGCCATTTCGCTGGTGGGAGTCAGTATCGCGGTGGCGATGGCGCTGCTGGCCGTGGCGATCGCGATCGGCCGGTCGCTGTATATGGGGGCCGTCCCGGCCGACGCTCTGTCCCCGCAGAGTGCCGCGGTATTGATCGACACGATACTGGTCCCGTTGCGCACCATGTTGCGGGCGGTTTTCGTGCTGGCGGTGGTGGTCGCTGTCGTCGGTTATCTCACCGGATCGTCGGGATCGGCCGTCGCGGTCCGTGGCGCGGGGTCGAAGGCGCTCGACGCGTTGCGGGTGCCGAAGAACGGTCGGGCACCGTATCCGATCGAGTCCGCGGTCGCGCGGTTCCGGGTTCCGCTGCGGGTGATCATCATTCTGATCGCGGTGGCGACCCTGGTGTTCTGGCCGTACCCGTCGGGGGTGGTCGTGGTGGTGACCGTGCTCGTCGCGGTAGCGGCCCTGGTGGTGGTGGAGTTGATCGCTCGACCGGCGCTGGTGCAACACGACACACCGGATGCGGCGGTGCTCACCGGCAACGAATGAGCACCACCGACGAGCCGCGTCACGAGATCGGCTTGCTCGCCCCCGCCTCCAGCGCCGAACGGATCACCGCGGCTCCGTGTTCGACGGATTCGGCGATCGGTGTGGCGAGCACTTCGGGAAGAACATCGGTGTGCCAGATGAACCGCGTCCTGCCGTCAGCCTCCGGTACGGCCTGCATCCAAGCATGGTGATGCGAGGGGTGCAGACTCCCGCCGACCACGGTGTAGGCGACACGCCTGCGCACCGGATCGAGGTCGACGAGCCGTTCGACGACGACGGTCCCGTCGGCGAAGGTGACTGTGCGGGTGTCGGCGTCGAGCCGGGTATCGGTGACGAAGCCCGGAGCTAGTCGTTCGTGGACAGCGCCGAAGTCGCGCAGCACATCCCAGACCTCGTCCGGTGTGGCGTCGACGAGAAACTCGTGGTGAACAGATGCCATGGTGTACTCCTGGTCGAGCCGTGGCGATGGTCTCCTCGGCATGGGTTCGTGCCCACTCAGCATTCAGTCCCGACCGGTTCCCGGTCTTGAAGATCTTTGCGGGGTCGATGTGTCGTAGCCTCGGCGTACGGTCAGCCCATGCTGTGCGCCGTACCCCTTGCCGCCCGGCCGGATTTCACCGTGACCACGGTGACCTGCCACGCCGACCACACCCGATGGTCGGTGCCGGAGGCTTGCGGGGAGCACCGCCTCGTTCTCGTGCGGCGCGGTAGATTCCGGCGTCGAGCCGACGGGGTCGAGGCAGACCTGGACCCGACTTTCGGCTACCTGGGCGCGCCCGGGGAGGAAGAACGCTTCGCCCATCCCGCGGGTGGGGACGTCTGCACCGCGGTGAGCATCGCGCCCGAGTTCTGGGAGGGACCGACGGTTGCGCGAGCGGTGTACATCGACGCGCGCGTCGAGTTGGCCCATCGCAGGTTGCTCGGTGCCGCCGCCCTCGGCGATATCGATGACGCGCTGACCGAGGAACTGCTCCGGCTCGTCGCTCTCGCCACCGGCCGGTCGGCGTTGCGTCCCCGTCCTGCCGACCAGGCGATGGTCGCCGCCGCGCGCCACGCGATCCTCGCCGGTGCGCCCGAAGCCGCTGGGTTGCGGCCGCTGGCCGGACTGCTGACGGTCTCGCCGTACCGGCTGAGCAGGGCGTTCTCCCACCACACGGGTGTCTCACTGACCCACTACCGCAACCGGGTGCGCGTCGGCCGGGCCCTCGATCGGCTCGCCCACGGCGACACCGGCCTCGCCGCTCTCGCCGCCGACCTCGGTTTCGCCGATCAACCCCACCTGACTCGAACCGTTCGTGAGCACCTCGGCCACACCCCGGTCGCGTTGCGCCGACTACTCACTGGGCAAGCGGCCGGGCACACCGAGCAATGATTTGCAGTTTCTGAAATATTGCAGTTTGTGCTAATTTATTGACGTGACTCAGGAGCCGGCCGAACAGGCCTCGATCGGGCTGCGCGAACAGAAGAAGCAACGGACTCTGCTCGATCTATGCCTGGCTGCACGGCGGTTGGCGGTCGAGCACGGGTTGGATGCGACGAACGTCGACGACATCGCCAAATCGGTGGGTGTCTCCTCGCGCACCTTCTTCAACTACTACGACACCAAACTCGACGCGGTGGTCGGACCGATCGAGGAGATCGGCACGCCCGAAGCCAGGCGGCAATTCGTCGCAGGCGGCCCGACCGGTGTGCTCATCGAGGACCTCACCTGGCTGCACGCTGCGGGCTTCCATCCGGAAAGCGAAGTGCGCGAAGGGATCTCGCTGGTCACGAAACTGGTGATGGCCGAGCCGAGGGTGCTCGCGGCGTTCATCGCCTCCGGCGCTCGGATGGAGGCCGCCACGGCCGAACTCCTCTCGGCCAGGCTCGGGGCCGACGTCGCTCCCGAATTCGCCTCGCTCACCGCGGGAATCATGACCACCATCACCACGCGGGCAGCGATGTCGCTGGCCGCTGACCCGAACGGGTCGCTGGCGGCAGCGCTGCACGAGCACTGCGCCATGGCCGCCCGGCTGTTCGATCGGCCGGACGACAGCACAAGGGAGACGCTCCGATGACCACGACGGCCGACTCGCCGCCCACCCCGATCGTCTTGACGCAGAAGCGGATCTGGCTGATCTTCTCCGCTCTGATCGCGGGCATGTTCCTGGCCAGCCTCGACCAGATGATCGTCGGCACCGCGATGCCGACGATCGTCGGCGAACTCGGCGGGGTTTCCCACATGGCCTGGACCGCCACCTCGTATCTGCTCGCCACCACCATCGTGATGCCGATCTACGGAAAACTCGGCGACATGTTCGGCAGGCGCTGGCTGTTCCTGTTCGCGATCGCGGTGTTCACCGCCGCGTCCATCGGCGCCGCCGCGTCGACGGGGTTCTGGGAATTCATCGCCTTCCGCGGCCTGCAGGGCGTCGGCGGCGGTGGTCTGATGATTCTGGCGCAGGCCATCATCGCCGATGTGGTGCCCGCCAAGGACCGCGGTAAGTACATGGCGCCGATGGGCGCGGTCTTCGGCATCACCTCGGTCGCCGGACCGCTGCTCGGCGGTCTGTTCGCCGACCACCTCGACTGGCGGTGGTGCTTCTGGATCAATGTGCCGATCGGCCTGGCCGCGCTGTTCATCGCCTTCCGCTACCTGAACATCCCCAGCCATCGCCCCAAGTCCCGGCCCGACTACCTCGGCATCGTGCTCATGTCGAGCGCGACCACCTTGCTGATCCTGATCACCGACTGGGGCGGCAAGCAGTACGACTGGGGCTCGACGGTGATGGTGTCGATGATCGCCGCCTTCGTCGTGGTGGTCGGGGCCTTCGTGTTCGTCGAGTCGCGGGCCGCGGAGCCGATGCTGCCGCTGTGGCTGTTCCGCAATCGGACCTTCGTGCTGACCTCGCTCATCGGTTTCCTCGTCGGCCTGGTGATGTTCGCGGCGATCGGCTTCATCCCGACCTACCTGCAGATGGCCAGCGGTACCTCCGCCTCGGTGTCGGGCCTGCTGCTGATCCCGATGATGATCGGCATGATGCTCACGTTGATCACCTCGATGAACGCGATCACCAAAACCGGTCGCTACCGGGTGTATCCGCCGATCGGCGCCGCGCTCATCGCGATCGACATGCTGTGGCTGACCCGCCTGGACGCCAACACCTCGATGTGGCTGGTCTCGGCCATGCTGTTCGTGATGGGCGCGGGCCTTGGCCTGATCATGCAGATCATCGTGCTCGTGGTGCAGAACGCGGTGGCGCCCGACCAGATCGGCACGGCGACCAGCGCGAACAACTACTTCCGCGAGATGGGCGGCGCGCTGGGCATCGCCATCTTCGGCTCCATCTTCACCGGCAGGCTGACCGAGAATCTCACCGTCGCGTTCCAGACGAACTGGCAGGAGGCGATGGCGGCGAAAATCGACCCGAGCGCGCTGATCCCCTCGGTGGTCAAGAACCTGCCGGACAAGCTCCACGACGCGATCGTCGGCGCCTACGTCGACGCGCTGGTTCCCGGATTCTGGTACCTGATCCCGGGTGCGGTGCTCGCGTTCGGACTCGCGCTGTTCATCCCGCACCTGACCCTGTCCGACGAGGCGGGCATGGTCGCGCGCGGTGAAGCGGTGATGGAAGAGACGGAGTCGGCCCCGGAACTGGTCAAGGAGGGCTGAGCACAGCCGAAAGCGCCCGGCACACCATCTGGTGTGCCGGGCGCTTTTCGCGGGTGAGGTCGGTGATCAGGAATTCTGATGTGCGGCATCGAGCAGGGGCTGTCCGATGACGCCCATCGCCTGCGAGGCGCCACCGAGCACCCAGCCGCCGTCGGCGGGCAGCACGACGCCGGAGATGAAGTCGGCGAGCGGGGAGGCGAGGAATCGGCAGACGTTGGCGACGTCACGGGGAGTGCCGTAGCGGCGCAGCGGGACGCTGTCGGTGACCAGAGCCCGATCCTGCTCGGTCGGCGCCAGACGGGCCATGCCCTCGGTGCCATCGATCGGGCCGGGGATCACGCCGTTGACGCGGACGCCGTGCGGGCCCCACTCCAGCGCCAGGACCTTGGTGAGCATGTCGACGCCTGCCTTGGCGGCACACACGTGCGCCTGGGTGATCGTCGGCAACTCCGACTGCGGCGCCGAGATGTTGATGACCGAGGCGCCCGGCTTGCGCAGGAATGGGTAGCTCGCGCGCAGGACGTTGAACGTGCCGAGCAGATCGATGTCGACCACCGACTTGAACCCGTTGGCGGACATGCCGAGGGCGGCGGCGGGGAAGTTGCCTGCCGCACCGGAGATCATCACGTCGAAGTCGCCGAACTGCTCATGCACCGATGCCAGGACCGCTTCGGTCGCGCTGTAATCGCGCACATCGGCGCTCCCGCCGATCGCCTCGGCGCCGAGCGCGCGCAGCCGTTCGACGGCCGCATCGACCTTGTCCGTGGAGCGACTGAGCACCGCGACCCGAGCGCCCGCTCGCGCGAAGTCCTCGGCCACACCGAGATTGATGCCGCTGGTCCCGCCCGCGACGACGACGACCTTGTCGGCCAGGTCGATCTTCTGGATGAATTCTGACTCCATGCGAGGCAGACTATCAGTAGTACGAACTATTACTTGTCACGATTATCGGCCGCGGTGGCCGAGGCAGGGTTTCGTCCCGACTACTATCGGTCTGCTGTCCAGTCCAGAAATCGAGGTTCCCGCCAGTGACCGAACCGTTGCTCCCGGATATGGTCGCCGACCACACCACCTGCCTGCTGATCAAGCTCGGACAGGTGATGTTCCGCGTCAGCGAGGACCGGCTCGCCACGCTGGGGCTGCGGACCAGGCACTTCATGATCTTGAAGGTGCTGGCCGGTGACAAGGCCAGCTCGCAGCTCGAACTGGGCACACGCTTGCGCATCGACTCGACCACGATGGTCGCCGCGATCGACCATCTGGAGGCCGCCGGGCTCGCCGCCAGGATCCGCGATCACCGCGACCGCCGACGTTTTCTCATCGAGATCACCGAGGAGGGGATGCGCGCGGTCGAGCAGGCCGACGAGCTGGTCGGCACACTGAACAACGACCTGCTCGAAGGTCTCGATCCCGATGAGCGCACCGACCTGCATCGAGCGCTGCTGGCGCTGAATTCCGGCGATGCGCTGCCGCTGGCCTACGACGCCGTCCGACAACGCTGACGTCCGCCGGACGCCAACAGCCCCAGCCGGAATCAGCTGGGGCTGTTGGCTTTTCGGCTGAGGCGGTTATCCGACGTTGACGATGTCGGCGGACGGGTGCACGGCGTAGAGCTCGTCGATCTGCGTGGAGTACTTCTCGGCGATCACCTTGCGCTTGAGCTTCAAGGTGAGCGTGACCTCGTCGCCGCCCGCCTCCCAGAACGTGGGCAGAACGCGGAAGCGCTTGACCTGCTCGACGCGCGAGAGCTTGCTGTTTCCCGCTGCCACCCCGGCTTCGATCGCGGCGAGCACCGTGGCGTCGACAGCCAGCGCGGCGGCGGAGGCATCGGGCAGCGCGTGTTCGCGCGCGTAGGGCTCGACGGATTCGGCGTCGAGCACGATCAACGCGGTGTTGTAGGACCTGCCGTCGCCGAGGACGGCCATGGCGCCGATCAGGGGGGTGGCGGCCTTGATCGCGTTCTCGATATTGGTGGGCGACATGTTCTTGCCCGCCGCGTTGATGATCATCTCTTTCTTCCGGTCGACGACCCGGAGGTAGCCCTGGTCGTCGATGCTGACGATGTCACCGGTGTGCAGCCAGCCCTCGGCGTCGATCGCCTCGGCGGTCTGCGTGGGCAGCCCTCGGTAGCCCTTCATCACCAGCGGTCCGCGCACATGCAGTTCACCGTCGTCGGACAGCCGTGATTCCATGCCGGGCAACAGCTTTCCGACCGCGCCGAGCTTGGCGTCGCGGGGATGGCTGACGCTGCAGATGCACGACAGCTCCGACATGCCCCAGATCTCGGCGATCGGAATGCCGAGGCCGGCGAAGAAGGCCAGCGTCTGGGGTGGGATCGGGGCCGCGCCCGACATCGCCCACCGCACCCGGTCCAGACCGAGGGCGGCGCGCAGCTTGCTCAGTACCAGTTCGTCGGCGCGCGCCCATTCGGCGGCGAGCTCGGCGGGCACCGGTTCGTCCGCCAACTGGTGGGCGCTGCGGGCCGCGGCGACCGACAGCGCCCAGGCCATGGCTTGGCGGCGGGTTTCGTCGGGTTCGGCCGCGACCTTGAATTCGATGGCGGCCTTGAGCTTTTCCCACACCCGCGGCACCGCGCCCCAGATCGTCGGATGCAGGTCGGCGAGCGCGGCGGCGATCAGCTTGGGGTCGCCGACGCTGGTCACCTGGGTGCCGAGCACCTCCTGGACATAGAGCCCGGTCAGGCGGTCGGCGATGTGGGCGGTCGGCATGAACGAGGTGATGGTGTCACCGAATTCGATGCCGAGGATCTCGGCGATGCCGTACACCTGGAACAGCAGTGCGGCGTGGGTGGTCTCGACGCCCTTGGGCGCGCCGGTGGTGCCCGAGGTGTAGATCAGCGTCGCGACATCGTCGCCGCGCACCGCACGCCAGGCGGCGTCGAAATCGAAATCGTCGCGGCCCGCCGCCAGCAGGTCGGCCACCGACAGGGTGCCCTCGGGTGCCTCGTCGACACAGACGATGTGGTCGAGGTCGACGCCGGAGGAGGCGATCAGCTTCGCGTACTGCGGCTCGCAGATCACCACGCGCGCCGTGGCATTGCCGAGCACATAGGCGAGCTGATCGGGGGAGAGGGTGTTGTACACCGAGAACGAGGTGGCGCCCAGATGCTGTGCGCCGACCTCGAGGGGATAGAACTCCACCCGGTTGCTCATCATCAACGCGACGGTGTCGCCGCGGCGCACCCCGAGACCGGCCAGCCCGGCCGCGACCGCGCGAACCTGGGCCGCGTACTCGCCCCAGGTGATGGTCTTGGTGTCACCGGGGGTGCGCAGCGCGACCGCGTCGGGATAGCGCGATGCGGTGTGCTGGAACGCTGCGGGCAGGGTGTCGAAACGGGAAATGCTCACGAGGCAGGAACTTTCTGGGTCATGACCGCGGGGGCGGTGTCGAGATGGGCGGCGACGAAACGGGCCGCCGCGCGATAGGCCGTCCTCGACTCGGGGACGACGGCGGGGAGTGTCTGGAAGGCATGCATCTGATCCGGCCACACCTGTAGCTCGCAGTGCGCCCCGGTGGCCCGCCAGCGCCGCGCCAGTTCGGTCGCGTCGGCGCCGAAATACTCGGTGTCGCTGGCGTGGATCAGGGTGGGCGGCAACCGCATTCCGTGGACGGGCTGTAGCTCGAACGGTTCGGTGGTGAAGGCGGCGATCGCCTGCCTGGCGATCTGGGTGGACAGCAGACCGTCGCGGTGCTCGTGCTTCTCGTGGTCGACCGCGATGGCCAGACTCAGGTCGGCCATCGGCGAGAACAACACCAGCGCACCCGGTTCGGGTCGCCCCGCGCGGGCGTTCTCGACGGTCAGGTGCGCCGCCAGGAAGCCACCGGCCGAGTCTCCGGCGACGACGATCCGGTCGGCGCTGTACCGCCGAGTCAGCCACCCGAACGCGGCGGCGACATCGGACGGCGCGGCGGGGTAGGGGTGCTCGGGGGCGAGCCGGTAGTCCAGGGTGAACACCGGAAGCTTTGTCGCGGTGGACAATCGGGACGCGACACCGCGATACCCGAGGGCCGAGCCCGCGACGAACCCACCACCGTGGACGTAGAGGACGACCGCGTCGGTGCGGTCGGCGCGCGGCCCACGCACCCACTCGCCGCGAATCCCGTCGGTGTCCACGCGCTCGGTGGTCGTCGCGCGCAACGGCGGCGCGCCCGCCCGCATGGCCTGCTCGATGAGCAGTCGCGACGGCGGCAGCGTGTAGGCGTTCACCGGTGCGAGCGCGGCCAACTGTCCCACGGTGAACGCCGACATCTGCCGAAGCGTGCGAGCCCGCAGCGACCCGCGTTCGGTGCTCATCGGCGACGCTCGATCGCCCGGATCAGCTCGTGCACCGTGGTGTCGGCGGCGAGCCGGTGGTCGAGGACGACATTGATCGCCCCGCGCAGCAGCGCGTAGGGCTCCCACCCGCTGGGGGCGATGGTGCGAGGCGCCCGGCGGGCGATGCCGTCGGCGATCGTGCGGGCCGCGTACTCGGCGGTGATCCGCACATTGAGCGGCCACGGCAGCATCCCGTCGAGCTCTTTGCCCAGGTCGTCGGTATCGAGCATGTCGTGGGTCATCGCGGTGTCGACGATGCCGAAGTAGGCCACGCCCGCGCTGGCCCCGCTCGCGGCGAGTTCCACGCGCAGTGCCCGTCCCAACTGCTCGACCGCGGCCTTGCTCACCATGTACGGCGACCCGCCCATCCCCGGTGCGAAGGCCGCGCACGACGACACCACCACCACATGCCCGCGCGCGGACACGATGTGGTCCAGCGCGGGATGCACGGTGTTGAACACGCCGGTGAGGTTGATCCCGATCACCCGGTCGAAATCCGCCGGGTCCATCGTGCGCACGGTGGCGGGCACCGGCGTCACCCCCGCGTTGGCGACGACCACGTCGAGGGTGCCGAACAGCCGCACCACCTCGTCGACCGTCGCTGCCATCTGCGCTCGATCTGCGACATCGGCGCCGAGACCGTGGGCATCGAGCCCCAACTCGTCGGCAGCTCGGCGGGCCGCGACCTCCTCGATGTCGACCACGACGACCCGCGCACCACGGCGGGACAGGATCGCGGCCAGCTCTCGGCCGATGCCCTGAGCCGCACCGGTGATCAGGACGACCTTGCCCGCCACGTCATAGGAGGGCGCGAACCAGTTGGACGGCGCGAGATCGGGCAGGCGCATCATGCGGATACCTCGTAGGACTCGATGTCGAATCGACGGGTGCGGCGGCGGTATTCGAAACTCCAGTTCGGATACAGCCCGGCGTTGCCGCCTTCGGCGGTGGTGTAGTAGCTCTCGCAGCCGCCGGTGAGCCAGACGGTGTCGGCGCTGCGTTTGCCCATCTCCTCCACGAAATCGCGCTGCACCTGCGGACGGACCTCGACCCTGGTCTCGCCGCGGGCGCGTAGCGTGCTCAGCGCGTCGACGATGTAGGCGATCTGCGACTCGATCATGAACACCGCCGATTGGTTGCCCGCCGCACCGAACGGACCGAGTGTGCAGAAGAAGTTCGGGAATCCGGCCACCGCGGCACCGAGATAGGTTTGCGGCCGCTGCTGGAAGACCTGCGCCATCGAGCGCCCGTCGTGGCCGACGATGCGGTCGAAAACACTGGGCGTGGTGGTGAATCCGGTGCCGTAGATGATGGTGTCCACGGGGATCTCGACCCCGGCGCGGGTGAGGATGGAGTGCGCGCGCACCTCGGCGATGCCGTCGGTCACCACCGCGACATTGTCCTTGTCGAGGGCGGGCAGGTAGGCGTCGGAGAAGATCGCCCGCTTACAGCCGATCATGTAATCCGGCGTCACCTTGGCGCGCAGTTCCGGGTCGCGGATCTGACGCCGCAGCTGGATCCGGCCGAGCAGCTCGTAGGGATGACGGAACCGGTTGTCGACGAATCCGACCAGGCCGAATCCCTCGATCAACGAATACCAGGTACCGCGAACAGCCTTCTGCGCCAACGGGATATGCCGCAGTAGCCGACGTTCGAGCCCGATGGTCGCGCGGTCCATCCGCGGCACGATCCACGGCGCCGATCGCTGGAACACCGTCAGCGCGTGGACCTTCGGCTGGATCTCCGGCACGAACTGGACCGCGGAGGCGCCGGTACCGATCACCGCCACCCGCTTGCCGGTCAGATCGTGATCGTGATCCCAGTGCAGGGAGTGGAAGGCCGTGCCCTCGAAGTTCTCTATGCCGGGCAGCGACGGGTACTTCGCCTCGGCGAAAATGCCCGCCGCGGAGAGGAAGTAGTCCGCGGTGAGCGCACCCCGCGAGGTCTCGATCCGCCACACCGACTGCTCGTCGTCCCAGCGCGCGTCCAGCAGCTCGGTGCCCAGGCGCACATGCCGGATCACGTCGTTGTCCTGGGCGACCGAGCGCAGGTAGTCGAGGATCTCGGGCTGCTTGCCGTAGGTGCGCGACCAGTCCGCGTTGGGCGCGAAGGAGTAGCTGTAGAGCTGGGAGGGGACATCGCACGCACAGCCGGGGTAGGTGTTGGCCTGCCAGGTGCCGCCGAGGTCATCGGCGCGTTCGAGTACGACGATGTCGTCGAACCCGGCTTCGCGCAGCTTGATCGTCAGCCCGATGCCGCCGAATCCGGCGCCGAGCACGACGATGTGCGTGTGTTCTGTGGGCATGGGTCAGCCGATCCTTCCGTGCAGCACCGACACCAGGCGATCGACGACGGTGTCGATCCGGGTGCTGCGGGTGAACGTCGTGAGCGCCAGCGGTGAGGAGAACCGTTGCCGGGTAGTCGCTTTGGCGTAGGTGAACTCGCGCAGGCCGTCGGGACCGTGCACGCGGCCGAAGCCGGAGGCGCCGACCCCGCCCAGCGGCAGCGCGGGGATGGTGGCGTGCGCGACGAACGCGTTGATCGAGGTGGCGCCCGCCTCGATGCGGTCGGCGATCGCGTCGCCGTCGCGCTGGGCGAACACGGTGGCGCCGAGTCCGTATTCGGAATCGTTGACCAGCTCGATCGCCTCGTCCATGGACCCGACCCGGGTCACGACCAGCGTCGGGCCGAAGGTCTCTTCGGTGACCGCCGCGCTGTCGTGCGGCACATCGACCAGGATGGTCGGCTGCACGAACTGGCCGTCGATGGCATCGGGCCCGCCGAGCAGTGCCCGGCCGCCGCGTGCGAGGGCGTCCTCGATGTGGCGGCGAATCACCGCGAGCTGCTTGGGCATGGTGATCGGACCGATCTTCGCCGCGCCCGTCCCGGCGCGCAGGTCGGCCGCGCGGTCGAGCAATTCGGTGAGGAACGCGTCGTAGACGTCGGTGTGGACGTAGATCCGTTCCACCCCGAGGCAGGTCTGCCCGGCATTGGACATGCCGCCCCACAGTGCCGCGTCGGCGGCGGCGCCGAGGTCGGCGTCGGCGTCGACGACGAGTGCGTCCTTGCCGCCGCATTCCATGAGCACCGGGGTGAGCCGTTGCGCGCAGGCGGCCATCACGCGCTTGCCGGTTTCGGTGGAACCGGTGAACCCGATCTTGCCGACCCGGCTGCGGCACAGCGCCGCGCCGGTCTCACCGCCGCCGGTGATCACCTGCAGGACAGGCTGTTCGGGGACGGCGCGCGCGAACGCCTCGGCGAGCCAGACACCGACCCCCGGGGTGTACTCGCTGGGCTTGAACACGACCGCGTTGCCCGCGGCCAGGGCGAACGAGATCGAGCCGAGCGGGGTGAACACCGGGTAGTTCCACGGGCCGATCACCCCGACCACGCCGAAGGGGCGGTACTCGACCCGGCAGGCCTGGTTGACGGTCAACAGACTGGGCGCGACCGAACGCGAACCGAGCACGTCTTTCGCATTGTGCGCGGCCCATTTCAGGTGTTCGAGCGCCATCACGATCTCGAGCGCGGCATCGGAGTGGGGCTTGCCCATCTCCTGGCTCATGATGCGGGCCAGTTCGTCACGGCCGCGGGTGATCTCGGTTCGCCAGCGATCGAGGCGACGGGCGCGCTCGTCGAAACCGGCTGCCCGCCACCAGGTCGCGGCACCGTGGGCCCGGTCGACGGCCGCCTCGACGGCACTCTCGTCGTGGCTGGGATAGGAACCGACCAGGGCGCCGGTCGCCGGACTGTGGACGTCGAAGGTGAGGGTGGTGGTCATGGGGACCATGCCTTTCGCGGTCAGAGATCCAGCGTGAGCGCGCCACCGGCGGAACGGGACACGCAGGTGAGCATCTGGTCGGCGCGCTCGCCCGCCGGGAGCAGTCGGTCGCGGTGATCGATCTCGCCCGCGACGACCTTGGTCTTGCAACTGCCGCAGAAGCCCTGCCGGCAGGAGTAGGCGACGTCGGGTCGGGCCCGGCGGATCGCGTCGAGCGCGGTCTCGGTGCTGCCCACACGCAGGGTCTCGCCGCTCCGGGCGAGGGTGATGTCGAATTCCTCGCCGTCGGTCACCGGCCGCGCCGAGAACAGTTCGGTGTGCAGCGAGGCAGTGGGATTCAGCGTGAACAGGCTGCGCTGGGCGGCGTCGAGCACCGGGACAGGCCCGCACACGTAGACCGCGGCGCCGCGGGCGGCGGTGGCGAGCAACGCGGGCAGGTCGGGTGTGCCGAACTCGTCGTCGGGGCGCACGTCGGTGCCCGGGGGGAGCTCGCCGAGGAACGGCATGGTCTCCCGCGATCGGCCCAGGTAGACCAGCCGTCCGCGAGCACCGGCGGCGCGCGCCATCGGCAGGATCGGGGTGATCCCGATGCCGCCGGCGATGAACAGGTACGACGGGGCGGTCTCGACGAAGGTGAACGCGTTGCGCGGGCCGCGGATGCGCAGCCGATCACCCGAGCGAAGGGTGTGCATCTCCCGCGATCCACCGTCGCCGTCGTCGAGGCGCCGCACCGCGATGCGGTAGCGGTGACGGTCGCGCGGATCGCCGCACAGCGAGTACTGGCGTTGGCGACCCGAGGCCAGGAAGACATCGATGTGAGAACCCGGCCGCCACGACGGCAGAGACCCTCCTTCGAGGCCTGCCAGGGTCAGGCTCACCACGTCGGCGGCCTCGGCGTGGACCGCTTCTACCCGGACGTCGAGGTCGAAGCCGTGGTGTCGCACCGGACGTGGCGGCGACAGCGTGGGCTGGGTGAACACCTTCTTGTAGACGTCGACGGCGGCACCGATGACCCGCAGGCTCGGTGTCGCGGCCGCGGTGGAAGGGTTCACGCGCGCGCCGCCGGCGAATGCGCCAGGTACCGCAGGGCGTTGTCCATCGAACCCAGTTGGGAGGGATGGAAACTCGGCCGCAGATAGCGTGGCATCTCGGTGACGAAGGTGGTGAAGCTCGGGATCACGCCGCGCACTGTCGCGCTCACGAACTGCCTGGCCCAGGAACGGCCTTTGTCCTTGCTCGGATCCTGGCGATACAGGTACGCCGTCGAGATGATGAACAGTGGCAGCAGGGTGCCGCTGGCGAGCAGCCCGGTGCGCAGTCGTCGGGCGTAGCCGCCGTCGACGTGCATGTAGGCGTCGAACACCACGCTGCGATGCTCGACTTCTTCGGCGCCGTGCCAGCGCACCAGATCGAGCATGGTCGGATCCATCCCGAGCTCGGCCAGCACCTCCGATTCCAGCAGCCACTCGCCGATGACGGCGGTGAAGTGTTCCATCCCGGCGAACAGGCCGAGACGTTCCTTGAGCCATTCCTCCTTGGCGCGGCCGGTGAGTCCCTGGTCGCCCAGGACTCGGTCGACCAGCCAGCCGATCTTGGCGACATAGGACTCGACATCGAGTCCGATCGACTGCAGATGCCGTCGCGCGCCCTCATGGCTGCTGGCGTGCATCGATTCCTGGCCGATGAACCCGGTGACCTCCTCCCGCAGCCGCTCGTCCTCGATATAGGGCAGGGCCTCGGCGAGGCAGGTCGCCATCGCTCGTTCGCCTTCGGGGAGTACGAGATGCATCACATTGGTGACATGTGTCGCGAGTACTTCGCCCGGGATGTAGTGCATGGGCACCGACGAGAAGTCGAAATGCACATCCCGCGCGTGAATTGCGTGCGCTTCTTCCTGATAGGAGCGCGCCGTTGCACTGTTATCAGCCATACCGGAACCGTACAGTGCAACAAATAGTATCGCAATGTTGCAGACCGAATCCGGGCCGTCGTCGTGATCGGCACCCCGTTGCGCCTGATACCGTCGAAGCGTGCTCTCCACCGCCGCGACCTCGGGGAATTCGCCCACCGCCGACTCGGTCGAAGAACGAATTCTCGATGCCGCCCTCGTGCAGTTCGAGCGGGTCGGCGTGCGCAAAACGACGATCGAGGACATCGCCAAGGCCGCCGACGTCGACCGCGCCACCGTCTACCGGCGCATCGGATCGCGCGACGATGTCGTGAGCGCGGCCTTCGAGCGGGAGGTTCGCAGGCTGCTGGTCGACCTGGGGGAGATCCCGGCACGCCACGACACCTTCGACGACATCGTCGTCGACGTCTTCACCACCGTGATCACGCGCTGGCGGGCGCACCCGCTGGTCGAGCGGCTGCTGACGCTGGAGGCCGACCGCCTGCTGCCCCAGCTCACCGTCGACGGTGCGTCGTTCTTCCTGCTCTCGGTCGCCGCGTCCACCGAGATCATCCGAAAGGTGCTCGAGGACAATCGATTCCCCGACATCCCCGATCTCAGCGCCCGGGTGGAAGTGGTCTGCCGGGTGGTGCACTCGCTGATCCTGCAGCCGGTCGGCACCATCGATACCGGCTCGGAGCAGGCCCTGGCGGCGTTCGCCCGCACCTACGTGCTCCCGATTCTGGTACCCGGGTCGTAGGCGCGGGTCCGCGCGTGGGCATCTTGTTGGCGTTGCGGCAATAGCGGAATCCACTGTTGACAAAAGGGCGACGGTACTGCGATCGTACCAATTGCTTGGACGTCCAACTATTGGACAACCTTCCACTGTGCGCGGCGCGCACCGACCTCAACGACTAGGACTGGCATGGCTCGCGAACTCACGCACTTCATCGGCGGTAAGCACGTCACCGGCACATCCGGCGCCTTCGGCGACGTCTTCGATCCGAATCTCGGTCAGGTGCAGGCCAGGGTTCCGCTGGCGAACACCGCCGAGGTGACCGCGGTGATCGACAACGCGGCCGCGGCTCAGCCGGTGTGGGCGGCGTTCAACGCGCAGAAGCGCGCCAGGGTGCTGATGAAGTTCGTGAGCCTGGTCAACGACGAGATCGACAGCCTGGCCGCCCTGCTCTCGTCCGAGCACGGCAAGACCATCGCCGACGCCAAGGGCGACATCCAGCGTGGTCTCGAGGTCATCGAGTTCGCGATCGGTATCCCGCACCTGCTCAAGGGCGAGTACAGCGACAGCGCGGGCACCGGCATCGACGTGTACTCGATGCGGCAGCCGCTGGGCGTCGTCGCGGGCATCACGCCGTTCAACTTCCCGGCGATGATCCCGCTGTGGAAGGCCGGACCGGCGCTGGCCTGCGGTAACGCCTTCGTGCTCAAGCCCTCCGAGCGTGATCCCTCCGTACCGCTGCGCCTGGCCGAGCTGTTCCTCGAGGCCGGTCTGCCGCCGGGTGTGTTCAACGTGGTCAACGGCGGCAAGGAAGCCGTCGACGCGATCCTGCACGATCGCCGGATCAAGGCGGTCGGCTTCGTCGGTTCGACCCCGATCGCCCAGTACATCTACGAGACCGCCACCGCCAACGGCAAGCGCGCACAGTGCTTCGGCGGGGCCAAGAACCACGCGGTGGTCATGCCCGATGCCGACCTCGACGACGTCGCTGATCAGCTGATCGGCGCGGCGTACGGGTCGGCGGGAGAGCGCTGCATGGCGCTGTCGGTGGCGGTGCCGGTGGGGCAGGAGACCGCGGATCGGCTGGTCGCCAAGCTCACCGAGCGCGTGCACAAGCTCAATGTCGGCCGCTCCGACGACCCGGGCGCCGATTTCGGTCCGCTGGTCGGACTCGATGGTGTGAACCGGGTCAACGACTACGTCCAGATAGGTGTCGACGAGGGCGCCGAGCTGCTGGTCGACGGCCGCGGACTGTCCGTGGACGGCGCCGAGGACGGGTTCTTCGTGGGCGCGAGCCTGTTCGACAACGTCACCGCCGAGATGCGCATCTACAAAGAAGAGATCTTCGGCCCGGTGCTCACCGTGGTGCGCGCCGGCGACTACGAGGAAGCGCTGAAGCTCGTCGACGAGCACGAATACGGCAACGGCGTCGCGATCTTCACCCGCGACGGCGACACCGCCCGCGATTTCTCCGCTCGCGTGCAGGTCGGCATGGTCGGTGTGAATGTGCCGATCCCGGTCCCGATCGCGTACTTCACCTTCGGTGGCTGGAAGGGCTCGGGCTTCGGCGATCTCAACCAGCACGGCCCGGATTCGATCCGGTTCTACACCAAGACCAAGACGGTGACCCAGCGTTGGCCTGCCGGGCTCAAGGAGTCCAACGCGTTCGTGATCCCGACGATGGACTGAGGCGGCGATGTTCACTCTCGATGCGGACGAGCGCGCGATCGGTGACACCGCGCGCCAATTCGCCGACGAGTTCTTGGCGCCCGACGCGCTGGATTGGGATGAGCGCAAACACTTTCCGGTCGATGTGCTGCGCAAGGCGGGCCCGCTCGGACTCGGCGGCATCTCGGTACGCGCCGATGTGGGCGGCTCCGAACTGCGCAGGCTCGACGCGGTGCGGATCTTCGAGCAGCTCTCCACCGGGTGCCCCTCGGTGTCGGCGTACATCTCCATCCACAACATGGCGACCTGGATGATCGATGCCTACGGGACCGAGCAGCAGCGTCACCGGTGGGTGCCGGGGATGGCGGCGTTGGAGCTGCTCGGCAGCTATGCCCTCACCGAGCCGGGCATCGGCTCCGACGCGGCGGCCCTGGGCACCAAGGCCGTTCGCGACGGCGAGGACTACATCCTCACCGGCGCCAAGCAATTCATCTCCGGCGCGGGCTCCAACGACGTGTACGTGATGATGGTGCGCACCGGTGGGCAAGGCCCGCGCGGCATTTCGGCGCTGATCGTCCCCGCAGATACACCGGGTCTGACGGTGGGACCGAACGAACGGAAGATGGGCTGGAACGCCCAGCCGACCCGCCAGGTCCTGCTCGACGGCGCCAGGGTGCCGGTCGCCAATCGCCTCGGCGAGGAAGGCGAGGGCTTCTCGATCGCGATGAACGGCCTCAACGGCGGCCGACTCAATATCGCCGCGTGCTCGCTCGGCGGTGCGCAGGCAGCGCTCGACAAGACGGTCCGCTACCTCACCGAACGCCACGCCTTCGGTAAACCCCTGGCGCGCAACGAGGCACTGCAGTTCGAGCTCGCCGATATGGCCACCGAACTGGAGGCGGCGCGGACGCTGCTGTGGCGGGCCGCGGCCGCGCTCGACGCGGACGCGCCCGACAAGGTCACCCTGTGCGCGATGGCGAAGCGATTTGCCACCGACACCGGTTTCGAGGTGGCCAACAAGGCGCTGCAATTGCACGGCGGCTACGGCTACCTGCACGAATACGGCCTGGAGAAGATCGTGCGCGACCTGCGCGTGCACCAGATCCTCGAGGGCACCAACGAAATCATGCGGGTGGTCGTCGCCCGCTCGCTGATCGGAGCCGCATGACCGACGAACCCGAAGTGCTGATCGCTGTCCGTGACGGCCTCGGCCTGATCACCCTGAACCGGCCCAAGGCCATCAACGCGCTCAATCACGCGATGACACTGGCCATCACCGACGCGCTGCGGTCCTGGGCCGACGACGACGCGGTGCGCACCGTCGTGGTCACCGGCGCGGGCGAGCGCGGACTCTGCGCGGGCGGCGACATCGTCGCCATCCATGCCGACGCGAAAGGCGGTACGGCGGGCGCCGATTCGCCGACCGGACGGTTCTGGCGCGACGAGTACCTGCTCAACGCGCTGATCGGCAGCTATCCCAAGCCGTACGTGGTGATCATGGACGGCATCGTGATGGGCGGCGGCGTCGGCCTGGCCGGGCACGGCAGCCACCGCGTCGTCACCGAACGGTCCAAGATCGGGATGCCCGAGGTCGGCATCGGTTTCGTCCCCGACGTCGGCGGCACCTACCTGCTCTCGCGGGCGCCGGGCGAGATCGGCACCCACGTGGCGCTGACCACCGCGCGGATGAACGCGGGCGACGCGATCGCGGCCGGGTTCGCCGACTACTACGTGCCTTCCGGCGACATCGACGCCCTGCTCGACGCTCTGCGCACGGCGAGCGCCGACGAGGCGATCGCACAGTTCACCGCGGCCGCGCCGGAATCGGAGTTGCTCGCTCAGCAGAGCTGGATCGATGCCTGCTACGGCGCGGACACCGTGGAGGAGATCGTGGCCGGGTTGCGCGCCGACGAATCACCCGACGCCGCGAAAGCCGCCGAGGACCTGCTGGCCAAATCGCCGGTGGCGCTGAAGGTCACGCTTCGCTCGCTGCGGGCGGCACGAGAACTGACGAGCCTCGAGGCGGTGCTCGACCAGGAATACCGGGTCTCGGTCGCCGCGCTCGGCTCCGACGACCTGGTCGAGGGCATCCGCGCCCAGGTGATCGACAAGGACCGCAATCCCCAGTGGCGGCCGGCAACCCTCGCCGAGGTGACCGACGATCAGGTGGCGGCCTACTTCGCTGATCTCGGTGCGGCGGAACTGGATTCGACGACAGTGAAGGCACAGCGATGACGAAGAAGATCGGTTTCCTCGGGCTCGGCCACATGGGCGGCCCGATGGCGGCGAACCTGGTGCGCGCGGGCTACGACGTGCTCGCCTACGACCCGGTGCCCGCCGCACAGGAACAGGCCCGCACCGACGGCGCGACCGTGGTGGCCACCGCCGCCGAGGCCGCCGTCGACCGTGACGTGGTGATCACCATGCTGCCCAACGGCAAACTCGTGCTCGACGTCTACGCCGAACTGCTGCCCGCCGCCACGGCGGGCACACTGTTCATCGACTGTTCGACCATCGATGTGGCCGACGCGAAAGCGGTTGCGGCACTGGCCGTCACAGCCGGACACCGTCCGTTGGACGCGCCGGTCTCCGGTGGCGTCGCCGGTGCCACCGCGGGCACCCTCACCTTCATGGTGGGCGGCGAGGCGGCCGATTTCGCCGATGCGGGCGATGTACTCGCGGTGATGGGCGGCAAGGTGGTGCACTGCGGTGGCGCCGGTGTGGGTCAGGCCGCCAAGATCTGCAACAACATGCTGCTCGGGATCTCGATGATCGGGCTGTCGGAGGCGCTGGTGCTCGGTGAGCGGCTGGGCCTGAGTCACCAGTCGTTCTTCGATGTGGTGTCCACCGCGTCGGGCCAGAGCTGGGCGCTGACCAGTTACTGCCCGGTGCCGGGTCCGGTGCCCGCCAGCCCGGCCAACAACGACTACCAGCCCGGCTTCGCCACCGCGCTGATGTCGAAGGACCTCACCCTGGCCGCGAACGCGTTGCAGGCCAACGGGATCGACGGTCAGCTCGGCGAGCTCGCCGCCGCGATCTACGCGCGGTTCAACCAGACCCACGGCGGGCGGGACTTCTCCGCCATCGTCACCGACATCCGCGAGCGTTCCGACGAGGTTTCCGAATGAGCGACTACGAGACGATCCTGGTCGAGACCAAGAACCGCGTCGGCTGGATCACGCTGAATCGGCCGAAGGCGCTCAACGCGCTCAACAGCGCGGTGCTCGACGACATCATCGCCGCGCTCGAGGAATTGGGTCGTGACGACGAGGTCGGCGCGGTCGTGATCACCGGCTCCGCCAAGGCTTTCGCGGCGGGCGCCGACATCAAGGAGATGGCGCCCAAGTCGTACATGGACATGTTCATGGACGACTACTTCGCGCGCTGGGATCGGCTCGCCCAGTTCCGCAAGCCGACCATCGCCGCGGTCGCGGGATACGCCCTGGGCGGCGGCTGTGAGCTGGCCATGCTCTGCGACATCCTGCTCGCCGCCGACACCGCGCAATTCGGCCAGCCCGAGATCAAGCTGGGCGTGATCCCCGGCATCGGCGGCTCGCAACGGCTCACCCGCGCGGTGGGCAAGGCCAAGGCGATGGACATGGTGCTGACCGGCCGCACGATCGGCGCCGAGGAAGCCGAACGCGCCGGACTCGTCTCGCGCATCGTGCCCGCCGACGACCTGCTCGACGTCGCGGCGGAGGTGGCCGAGACCATCGCGGCCAAGTCACTGCCGGTCGCGATGATCGCCAAGGAAGCGGTGAACCGGTCCTTCGAGACCACCCTCGCCGAGGGAATCCGGTTCGAGCGCCGCGTCTTCCACTCGCTGTTCGCGATCGAGGACCAGACCGAAGGCATGAACGCCTTCGTCGACAAACGGCCGCCGAACTTCACCCATCGCTAGTGATCGGTCTGCGATGACGACGATGCGCGGCGAGACCCGGCACCCGGTGGCCCCGGGTGCCGGGGGATCGGCCACGTCGGTGACCGGGCTTCGCGGGCCTGCGGCACGGGCCGTGCGGCGCCGGATGGTGGTCGAGGCCGCGCAAGAGGTATTCGTCGCCTACGGATATCACGGCGCCAAGATGGACGAGATCAGCGCACGGTCCGGGATCAGCAAGCCGGTGCTCTACGATCATTTCGCGAGCAAGCTGGATCTGTATCTCGTTGTGCTGCAACTCAATCTGGACCGGATGGTCGACGGTGTCCGGGTGGCTGTCACGGCCGACGCCGAGCCGCGCAGCCGGGTACGCGGGGCGGTGCAGGCCTATTTCGACTTCGTCGAGTACGACCTCGGCGGGTATGTGCTGGTGTTCGAATCGCCGGTGCCCAGCGAACCGTGCGTCGAGTGGCGGGTGCGCAACGCGATGCGTGACTGTGCCGTCCTGGTGAGCGCCGAACTGCGGGCGGTGGGCGTGGATGCGACCAGGGCCGACATCCACGCCTGGGGACTGGTCGGTCTGAGCCGTCTCGCGGCCAGCCACTGGCTGGAGGCGGGGCGGCCCATCTCGAAAAAGGACGCGGTCGACACCGCGTCCGCCCTGTGCTGGAACGGACTATCGACAGTCGATCGACAACAGGAAGAACACCGATAGCTATGGCTCAGGCATTCGCATTGACCGAATCCGACGACGAATTCCTCGCGAGCGCGTCGAACCGCTACGTCCACGTCCTCGACATTCCCGCACCGCCCTCGGCGGTCTGGGCGGCCCTGATCGCCGACGACGCGCTGGTGTCGTGGTCCGGGCTGGTCACCGGCATGCGGTGGATCACACCGCGTCCGTTCGGCGTCGGCTCCCGCCGCGTCGTCACCCTCGGACGCATCGCCGCGCTCACCGAACGGTTCTACCGCTGGGACGACCAGCGGCGCATGACCTTCACCGTCGATTCCGCCTCGATCCCGGGCTTGCGTCGCTTCGCCGAGGACATCGAGCTGGCCTCGACCGCCACCGGAACCCGGCTGACGTGGACCTTCGCGGTGGAGGGCAAGCCCGCCCTGCAACTGCTGTTGCGCTCGACGAGCGCGGTGACCGAGCGGATCACCGGCTCCATCGCCAAGGGCATCGTGGGCCGCGTCGCCGCGACGGCGCCGACCGCAGGCGAGTAACAGCCGGCGTGCATGGCGTTGCGCGGTTCACCCTTTGAGCCGCAGCACCGCCAGCACCCGGCGGTGGCGGGTATCCGACGGCGGCAGATCGAGTTTGGTGAAGATATTGCCGATGTGCTTCTCGACGGCCCGCTCGGTGACGGTGAGCGAGGCGGCGATGGCGTTGTTGGTGAGCCCCTGGGCCATCAGCTCGAGTACCTCGCGCTCGCGCGGAGTGAGCCGGGCCAGCGAATCCTGTTGCCGGGACGCGCCCATCAGCTGACTCACCACCTCGGGGTCGAGGGCGGTGCCGCCGGTGGCGACCCGATGCAGCGCGTCGACGAAATCACCGACGTCGGCGACGCGGTCCTTGAGCAGGTAGCCGACGCCGCCCGCTCCGGCGGCGAGAAGTTCTGTCGCGTATCGGGTTTCGATCCACTGTGAGAACACGAGCACGCCGGTGCCGGGATGTTTCCCGCGCAGTTCGATGGCGGCGAGCAGGCCCTCGTCGGTGAAGGTGGGCGGCATCCGCACATCCACCACCGCGACGTCGGGCCGGTGGGTCTCGACGATCTCGCTCAGCGACGTCGCGTCGCCGACCATCGCCACCACCTCGTGTCCACGTTCGGTGAGCAGCCCGGCCAGCCCGTCGCGCAGGATGGCGCTGTCCTCGGCGATCACCACCCGCAGGGGTCCGTGCGCTGCGCTGCCCGCGGTCACCGCGGGCCCTCGTTCGGCAGGATCATGGTCACCACGGTAGGCCCGCCGACCGGACTGTCGACGGTGAGTGTGCCGTCGACGGCCAGCGCACGCGCGGCGAGCCCGGCCAACCCGCTACCGGTCACGGTCGGCGTACCGGGGTGGGGCGCACCACCGATTCCGTTGTCGCGCACGGTGACCGCGATGCGGTGTCGGCTCTCGGGCAGCACCGACACGGTGGCCTGGTTCGCGTGCGCGTGTTTGACGACGTTGGTGAGCAGCTCGGCGACGGAGAAGTAGGCGATCGCCTCGATGGCCGGGCTCGGCCGGTGGGGGATCTGCACCCGCAGGTCGACCGGCACCGCGCAGCGGGCGGTGAGCGTTTCCAGCGCCTGGCCGAGGCCGAGCTCGAGCGCGGGGGGATGGATGCCACGGACCAGTTCGCGCAGTTCGGTCAACGCTTCCTTGGAGTTGGCACGCGCCTCGGCGATGAGGTCGCGGGCGTCGCCGCCCGCGGCCAGGCGTTCTTCGGCCCTGCCCAGCGCCATGGCGATGGTGACCAGCCGAGCCTGTGTGCCGTCGTGCAGGTCGCGTTCGACCCGGCGCAGAGTGGCGGTCGCATCGTCCACCGCGGCCCGTCTGCTGGCCCGCAGTTCTGCCAGTTGCCGGTCGCGCGGTGTCGCGGCCAACAGGCTGACGATCAGCATTCGATGCAACCAGCAGACGCTGCGGACCAGCCACGGCAGTGCGAAGCACAGCAGGACGCCGATCCCGGACAGGGCGAGCGCGCGCGGCCAGGTGTCGATGTAGAACGTGCCGAATTGCGCGAGGCTGTGGTGCTCGACGCCGTTGTCGTCCACCTGGACCGGATCCAGCAGCGCCCACGGGATGGGCGAGAGCGCCGTGAACCCGACCATCGCGATCACCATGAGCACGACGTAGCCGACCGCGACGCCGAGCACCGACTGCGCGATCAGGAACACCACGACCCGCCAGCTCGGCCGATCGGTGAACGCGCTCTTCAGGAAGCCGAACAGGCCGCTCGCCCTGGTGAAATCCGGTGGCGAGTCGACCCGGGTCCCGAGCAGCGCGCTGCCGAGGAACCGATAGATCCGGCCCCACACCCGCCCGCCGAGCAGCACGGTAGCCAGCAACGGGATGCCGATGAGCAGGATCGACGTGTACAGTCCGCCGCCGAACCCGAAGAACAGGTAGCACACGGCCACACAGCCGAGCACGAACGACAGGACCAGATAGGCGAGCTCCTTCCAGGTCCTGGCTTCGATCGGCGCGCGCAGTACCGCGATCAGCGGTCCGGTTCGACGTCGCGGTGCATCCTGTGGTGCGTCGAGCGCGACGGTCGGCTCGTCGGCGAGGTCGATCACGAGGGTCGACTCGGCTGGTTTCTCGGTCATGACCCCATGGTTGTCGTCGCGACGCCGAAATTCGATCGAGCTGCCCACCGAGTCCATGGTGTGGTGAGCTACACCATGAATGCGGCGCAACCACATTCATCGCTGGAGGAGGGGGCACTATGGGCCAGGAAGTCGACTTTCCGGGACTGTCGGACGGAGTCAGGTCCCGATTCCTCGACGACGTCAACGGGTTGCGGGTCCACATCCTCGAATCCGGCCACGTCGGTTCCGATCGTCCGCTGGTATTGCTGCTGCACGGCTTTCCCGAGTTGGCGTACTCCTGGCGCAAGATCTTGGCGCCGCTGGCCGACGCAGGCTTCCACGTGGTGGCCCCCGACCAGCGCGGCTACGGCCGGACCACCGGCAGCGATGTCACCGACCTCGCATCCTTCCGCACCGACAACCTGGCCGGTGACGCCCTCGAGCTCATTCGCGCGCTCGGCTACGACCGGGCTCATCTGGTCGGGCACGACTTCGGTCCGGTCGTCGCGGGCTGGGCCACGCTCGGCGACCCGCGTGTCATCCGATCGTTGACGATGATGAGCGCGCCGTTCGCCGGGGCGGGCGTTGCCAAGTCGTCGGCCGAACTCGACGCCGCGCTTCGGGCGCTGTCACCGCCACGCAGGCATTACCAGCACTACTTCGCGGGCACGACGAGTGCTGCCGACATCGCCGACGCCCCGCAAGGCATCGCCGCCTTCTTACGCGCGTATTTCCACATGAAGAGCGCGGATTGGCCGGGAAACGCGGACGCCGGGGAACTGCCGGGAGCTACCGCACACGACTTTGCCCTGCTGCCGCGCTACTACGTCATGGACGCGGGCGTCAGCATGCCGGAAACCGTCGCGCCGCACCTTCCTTCCCCGCAGCAACGGGCCACATGTGAATGGCTGACCGACGAAGAACTGAATTTCTACGCACAGGAATTCAGTCGAACCGGATTCCAGAGCGCACTCAATTGGTACGCGGCCCGAACACTGCCGAACCCCGCATCGCGGAGTGGCACGCGAATCGAGGTGCCCGCGCAATTCATCGCCGGACGGTCCGATTGGGGTGTGTGGCAATCACCTGGTGCGCTGCGCGCCATGGCGGACGTCGTCTGCGCTCGATTCGCCGGCTCCGTGTTGATACCCGATGCCGGTCATTGGGTCCAACAAGAGCAGCCACTGCCCGTTATCGAACAGATCTCGAGATTTCTCGGCGACATCTAGATCGGACGAAGCTGTTTTCGGTGTCAGTGCGTAATCGGGACGGGGCGGGGTAAGCGCCCCATAAGTTCTGTTCTCCGATGATGGAGGCCTCATGATGAAAGTCGACGACAAAGTCTCGACCGAGAACGGCGGACGGTTTCATATTCCGCGTAGCCGGGGCGCGCTGGGCGGGCTGGTGGTGCTGCTTCTCGGCATCTGGGGCGCACTCATCCCGTTTATCGGCCCCTCCTTCGATTTCGCGTACACCCCCGACGAGGCGTGGACCTGGACATCGGCTCGCGGCTGGCTCGAGGTTCTGCCGGGCGCCGTCGCGATCGTCGGTGGGCTGCTCATGCTGCTGAGCCGCAACCGGCTGGTCGCCAGTTTCGGTGGCTGGCTGGCGGTGGCGGCGGGCGTGTGGTTCGTGATCGGGCCGTTCCTGGCCGACCTGCTGCGACTCGGTGACATCGGCGAGCCGGTCGCCACCTCGGATCTGAAGCGCGCGCTGCTCGAGCTGACGTACTTCTACGGACTCGGCGCGCTGATCCTGTTCTTCGCCGCGAGCTCACTGGGACGCCTGTCGGTGCGCAGTGCGCGCGATATCGCCTTCGCCGAACGCACGCGTGGCGTCGATCAACGCCGTGTGGTCGAGGAAGAAGTGGTGGTTCCCGCCGACGGGAAGCAATCGACTACCCGCCGCTTTCCTCCGACCACCGACGTCCGGCACCGGCCGGTCTGACCGACTACGCTGCTTTGACGGTGACCATCGTGTCGGCGCTGGGGAAATCGAGCACGCGCAGACGGCCGGTGACCAGGTCGACCGTGTCGGCGACCACCCGGCCCGCGCGACGCGCGTCGTCGGCGAAGCTGGTGCTGACCACCCGGTAGCTGCGCTTGGCGGTGAGGACGACATCGCCCGCCCGCAGCGAACCGGCCGCGGTGGGGGGCTCGGTCGGGATCGTCGACTGCGCCGGTCTGCGTACGAGCTCGATCAAATTCAGCAACCTGGTCTCCACACTGTGAAACGCCTGCTCAGACGTCCCGTTCGCCCGATTCGCGAACGGTATCCAGATCTTTTTACCCAGGAACGTCTCGTTCGAACCCTCCGATTCGAGCAGGGACTCGACTGCCGGTGCCGCGGGGTTGCCCCGCGATATCACCCCGCAGTCCGATTCCGTCTCATACCAAGGGATTACGGCCGACGAGAATCTCAGCGATAGCTTCGGGTTCATGACCAAACCTGCTCTTGCCCCGGAGTCTTCTCCACGATCACCGCGGCGCGGCGCCGACGGCGACTACGCCCGCCTGCTCCGCCGAATCTCCGAGGCAGGGCTGATGGACCGACGTCCTGGCTACTACGCCGTGCGGCTCGGCCTCGTCGGGATCGCGTTCGTCGGCGGGTGGGCGGCGTTCGTCCTCGTCGGCGATTCGTGGTGGACGCTGCTGGTCGCGGCGTTCATGGCCGTGACGTTCGCGCAGGTCGCGCTCGTGATGCACGATGTCGCACACCGTCAAGTCTTCCGGCTACGACAGCCGACCGAGCTCGTGGGAAGACTCGTCGGCAACGCGGGCATCGGCCTGGGCTACGGCTGGTGGCAGGACAAGCACACCCGGCACCACGCCAATCCGAACCACGAGGAACTCGACCCCGATGTCGCGCCCGACATTCTGGTCTGGTCACAGCAGCAGGCCCGGTCCAGCCGCGGTCTGCCCCGGCTCATCGGACGGGCCCAGGCGTTCCTGTTCTTTCCTCTGTTGCTGCTCGAGGGTCTGAACCTTCATGTGGCCGGCGTCCGCGCGCTGCGCAATCGGTCGGTCAAACACCGCGGATGGGAAGGTGCGCTGCTGTTGGCCCACTTCGCCCTCTACCTGACCGCGGTGTTCGCGGTGCTGCCCGCCGACAAAGCGCTCGTGTTCCTCGCCGTCCACCAGGGCCTTTTCGGCCTGTACATGGGCTGCATCTTCGCCCCGAATCACAAGGGCATGCCGACCTTGACCGGTGACGACCGCCCCGACTACCTCCGTCGCCAGGTCCTGACCTCCCGCAATGTGCGCGGTGGCGCGGTGACCGATCTCGCCCTCGGCGGACTCAACTACCAGATCGAACACCACCTGTTCCCGAGTATGCCGACGCCGAACCTGCGCCACGCCCAGGTGATCGTCCGCGACTACTGCGCCGAGATCGGCGTGCCGTACCACGAAACCGGACTCGTCAGCTCCTACCGCGAGGCACTGACGCACCTGCACCGCGTCGGCGCCCCGCTGCGCCACTCGAATGCCGAAGCGCCACAACGTAATCAGTGAAAAGGGCCCGGGTCAGGCTGTCGGGAGCGGTTCGACCCGGGCGGGTACGTGTTTGTGCCAGGGGGTGGCGGAGTACTCGTCGCGCCGTCGCAGATCGGTGAGGTCGTTGGGCGCCACACCGGTGCGCTGGTCGGTTCCGGGGAGGTCGAGCCCGAGACCGTTGGGGAGGGAGATGTGGCCGTTCTGCATTCGGTCGTTGAGTTCCACTGTCGTGATCGCGGAGCCGCGGTTGGTGGTGATCAGCGCTCGACCGCCGTCGGTCAATCCGAGGCGCTCGGCGTCGGCAGGGCTGATACGCAGTGCGCCGGTGGCGTCGCGGCGCCGCCAACTGTCGTCACGGAAGATCGTGTTCGCGGTGAACGCGCGGCGCTCGCCCGCGGAGAGCACGAAGGGGTATTCGTCGCTGGTGTGCGCCCATTCCCCGCGGTCGAGACCTCGCAGGGATTCGAGCAGGGGTGTGATGGTCAGGTTGATCGGCAGATTGCGTGCGGGCACGTAGGTCCAGCAGCCGCCGTCGAGTTCGTCGACGGTCACCGCGACGCCGGATCGTTCGGTGAGCATCGCGGTGAACAGTGCCTCGGCGTTCGCGTGGCCGGCACGGCGCATGGATTTCCGATGCCGATGCGCGACGCGCTGGGCCAGCGCCCACAGCACTGCCGCTGACCGCGCGCCGCCCGGCAGGGTCGGGCCGAGCGTTTCGTGCAGCAGGAAGGGGGCCATGCCCGCGGCCTTCTTGTCGAGTGCGAGCAGCGCGAGAAACGTCAGACCATAGACTGTGCGGCCGAAGCGCAACGCGCCTTTGAGCACCGACAAGGCCAGCGGGCGGGCGGCCCCGAGCTCGCGGATGAGTCGGGCATAGATTTCCGGCTCGGCCAACGTCCCGGGCAGCGGCTCGAGCAGCGGGGCACGCAGCTGGAAGGTGTTGATCGGGAATTCGAGGTTGAAGAAGGTCGCTTCCCACTTCTCGAACTGACTCGCCGCCGGAAGAACATAGTGGGCGCGACGAGCGGTCTCGGTCATCGCGACGTCGATCACGACGCTGAGTTCGAGGGAATCGAACGCCTCGCGGAAGCGCTGCGAATCCGCCAGCGAATGCGCCGGGTTCGAGGATTCGACGATCATCGCGCGGAACCGCTTCGGATGGTCGGTGAGAATCTCCTCGGCGATGACATTGGCGGGCACGAGACCGCCGGGCATCGGCACCCCGGTCACCGGCGTGGTCTTCAGCTTCACCGAGTAGTTGATCAGCGGGACGACCCAGGAGTGCATCTGCATGGCGCCGCGGGCGGCGAAGTTTCCGGTGAGCAACCAGGTCAGCTTGTTCAGATACGACACCAGGGTGCTGTTCGGGCTCTGCTGCACACCCAGGTCCTCGTAGGTCGACACACTCTCCGCGGTCCCGATCACCTGCGCGGCCCTGCGGACCGATGCGGGATCGACGCCGCTCAGGTGGGCATACGCGTCGACATCGATGGTGCGCAGGGCGGCGAGCACCGGCTGGGCCCCGGTCGTGTGCGCTGCCAGGAACTCGTGGTCGAGGAGATCCTGCTGGACGATCACGCCGAGGATCGCGGCCAGGCACCAAGCGTCGGTGCCCGGTCTGATCTGCAGGTGGATGTCGGCCATATCGGCGGTCTCGGTGCGCACCGGGTCGAGCACGATCATGGTGCGCGCGGGGTCCTTGGCGATGTTCTGGAGCACGGTGCGGGCACGCGAAACGCCGTGCGACTGCCACGGATTCTTACCGACGAACACGCTGACCTGCGCGTGTTCGAAGTCGCCGTGAGTGTGTCCGCCGGTCAGATGGGCGTCGACCCAGGCCTCGCCGAGTTTTTCCTGGGCGAGCGCGTTGGAGCGATAGCGTCCGCCGACCGCACGCAGCAACGCGCTGCTGTACGCGCCACCCAGATGGTTGCCCTGTCCGCCGCCACCGTAGAAGAAGATCGATTCCCCACCGTGGGTGTCGCGCACCGCGCGCAGCCGTTCGGCGATCTCGGTGATCGCGACATCCCAGCTGATCTCGGTGTAGGTGCCGTCGTTCTCGCGGCGCAGCGGTGAGGTGATCCGGGTGCCGCCGTTTTGATAATGGTCCAGCCGCAACGCTTTGTTGCAGGTGTACCCGGCGGACCCGGGATGGGCCTTGTCGCCGCGGATCTTCGCGAACCGCCGTCCTTCGACCTTGACGGTTATTCCGCAGTTGTTCTCACACAGAATGCACGCACTGGCCTGCCATTCCCCGCTGTCGTTGGTCACGTGAGCCTCCTCGACCGGCATCGACTTCTCCCGTCAGCGATGGATGATGCAGGTGGTGGTGGCGTGGGCGACGAGTTTGCCCGCTTCGTCGAGCACCTTGCCTTCCGCTGTCGCCGTGGTGCGGCCGACGTGCAGCGTCGAGCCGGTGGCGTTGAGCCAGCGGCCGTGGATCGGCACGGATCGGATGTAGTTGACCTTCAGCTCCAACGTGCCGTAACCGACCCCGGCCTCCAGCGCGGAATGAATCGCGCAACCCATCACCGAGTCCAGCAAGGTCGCGCAGATGCCGCCGTGGGTGGTGCCGAGGGGGTTCGCGAAATCGGGTCGGGTGACGAGGCTGAACGACACCCGGCCGAACTCGAGTTCCTCGATCGTCATCCCGAGCAGCGAGCCGATTCCTACTCGATCGGGCATCGCGGCAGCCGCGCGGAGCAGGTCGAGGCCGCTCATGGTCGCGAAATCCGGCGTTTCGGGGTGGTGTGTGGTGGTGGTCATCGTGCCCTCTCTCGATAGACCGATCGTTCTATCGACGATGACGATACCGTATGATGAACTGATCGGTCTATGGCGAAAGAGGTGCCGATGAACCCGGTAGCGGGACCACGAGAACGCCTCATCCGCAGCGCGATTCTCATGATGCGCGAACACGGAGTCGCGGCGACCGGGCTGACCGACCTGCTCGCCCACAGCAAGACCGCCCGAGGTTCGATATATCTGCACTTCCCCGGCGGCAAGAGCGAGCTCATGGAGCAGGCGACTCTGCACGCCGGGCAGCAGATCACCGCGATGATCGAGGCGCTGATCGCCGCGTCGTCGTCACCGGCGGAGGTTGTCGTCGGACTCGTGGAAGTCTGGAAGCAGATACTCGAGACTTCGTCGTTCACCGCCGGATGTCCGATCGTGGCCGCCGCACAGAGCGGCAGCGACTCACCGACCGTGCAAGAAGCGTCGGCCACGGTGTTCGGCGACTGGACAAGTCGGCTGGCCGATTTCCTGAGGTCGACGGGGATGGACTCGGCCGCGGCCGCCTCGATCGGCAGCGTCATCATCAGCACGATCGAAGGCGCGATCATCCAGTGCCGAAGCACGAAATCCCTGCAACCGCTCGATGACGCCGGTACCAACCTCGTCAAACTTCTCGAACTCTGACGGTTCACCGCACCCCGCAACAGAGAGGCCGACAACGATGACCGAGCAGATCGACCAGCGCGCCCGGCGCAAGTTTCTCGTCGAGCGCGGCGTGGGTCGCTACGTCGCCAACCCGACCGTGCGCGCGCTGCGCCGCCTGGGAATAGATACCGCGCTCGCCACCGAATTGGAAACGATCGGACGCAAGAGCGGCACACTGCGTCAGGTCCCGATCGCGGCGGCCTTCGACGAGTCCGGCGCGTGGGTGATCTCCCAGCACGGCACCCGCTCGGGGTGGACCGCCAACATCACCGCCGACCCGCGGGTGCGCATTCGGCAAGGGGGCGCCTGGCGCGCCGGTACCGCGCAGTTGGTGCCCGACGACGATGTCGACGCTCGGGCGCGCACCTTCGCGTCGCATCCCGCTTTCGCCGGCTTGACCGCCGCCACCTTCCGGGCGCTGCAGAGCGCGCCGATCTCCGTCCGGATCACCTTCACCGATACCGATCGGCACTGACGAAGGGGCGCTACGAGATTCTCACGGCAGGCTGTCGAGCCGAACGTCATGCGCTACGGCGGTGACGTGAAGGCCGTCCGCGCCCGGTTGGATCGCGGTCAAGCGCGCGCCGAGTGGCAATTCCTGAAGCGGCACGACGAAGGTCAGGGACTGGCGAATCAGGGCAAGGGAGATCGTCGGACCGCCTGCCGCGGACTGGACCGAGACCGGGGTGACCTCGATGCCGGCCTCGGTCGGTGCGACGGTGACGAACACTGTTGCCGGGACCGAGATGCCCGCCACCGGGAACCTGCCGGTGACGCGTAGTCCGTCTGGGCTGTCGGAGATCGAATCCACTTGCGACGGCGCGAAACCCAGCACGACGTCGTAGGGGACCACGGCGGTCGCGGTCGCCGTGGCCGCGACGAGGTTCGAGCTGCGGTTGTTGAGCACGTCGGTCAGCGGTGCGGAGACATCGGCCAGTGCGACATCGAGGTGGTGGACGGAGATGTCGTACCCACTCCAGTCGCCGATCCGGATATCGATGTCGTGATAGGTGCCGTCCACTGCCTGGGTCAGGAACGGAAAGCCGCCGATTTCGACCTCGGGTCGGTGCGCGAGGCCGTACTCGGCGGCGATCTGGCGTCCGATCTCGTTCTGCGCCATGACGACTCCGACTCGATCACCGACGACCAGTGCGATCATCAGCACGACGATCAGTATCAGCAGTGCGCGCATGCATTCATCATCTCGGCCATTCCACCATCATGCTGCGGATCGTGGCCGGTGGGTAGTTTCGACCCGCGCGGTGGGGGTGCGGTCCTGCGCCATCTCGGCGGTGAGCCACATGGCCGCGACCGCCACCATTGCGCCCCAGGCGATTCGGCCGGGGTGGGGCAGGAAGTACTGCGGCAGCATCGTTGCCAGTAGTACCGCGAGCGGGACGGCGCTCCAGCGCTGCAGAGTGCCCGAACGCCACACCGCCACCGCGGCCAGTACCGCCGCGACCGCGATCAGGACGAGGCCGATCGCGAAGACGCTCATCGCGGTCGGGTCGTACCGGAAGGCATTGCCGACCTCGGTCAGCGTGGCGTCCTGGTCGGCGACCGCTCGCTGTCCTATTGCTTTGAGGCCGTACACCTCCGCGCCGTAGTACGAGATCGTCAGGGCGGATCCGATGTAGCCGATCGTCGCGGCCGCGGCGGCCGTGCTCTCGTGGGGCGTGCCTCGGAGCCGATCGCGCAGTGCGCCGTATCCGAGCGGGATGAGGACGAGCCCGGCGATCGCGGCGATATGTGCCAGGGACCAGACCAGGCTTGTCCACGACTCGGCGCTGTCGAGCGTGGTCTGGTCGGCAACGCGCGGGGCGGCGGCCTCATAGATCACGAACAGGATGCCCGCGAGTGCGAAGGCAAAGGCGCCCCGGCGGGCGCGGTTGTCGGGACGCGATGCGAGCGAGGGAACGGACATGACACTCCTTTGCGGTGCGCCGCCCTGTTTCGAGAGCGGTGCTCTTTATCGAGTTCGATGGTCACACAATCGGCTCGTTAAAGAAAGAGCAGTGCTCTTGCTTTAAGGGGCATGGGGGCATGGGTAGCGTTCGGGTCGACAGTGACCTGAGATGATCTGATGTGGTGCGGCCCGACCGGGGGCGGCCTTGTTCAGGACGGGATCTCGTGACCTCGGTGGTGCTGGTGATAGTGGTCCTGCTGGTTCCGGCGGCGATGTTCGCGGTCCCGTGGTGGACCCTCGTTGCCGCGCCGACGGGGCGTAGCGGGACTCTGTTCCGGGTCGGCACCGCGGCCTGTGTGGTCGGGTATCTGTGTCTGCTCGTCGCGCTGTTCCTCGGACACGGGCCGCCGCAGTTCGATCCCGCGGCGATTGTCGGTGACGTCTTGCTCGGGGTGTTGTGGGTGGTGTTCGTCTGGTCGGTGATCGGTTCGATCGTGCGGGGCGCGCTGCGCGTCGCCGGGGTCGATCGGCTGCGCGCAGGTCGGGGTGTGGCGCTCGCCGTCGTGGTGGTCTCGGTGGTGCTCACCGGGTACGGGGTGTACGAGGCGCGGCGGGTGCCGCAGGTGCGTACCGTCGACGTCGCGATCCCGGGCCTGGCCGAGGGGCTCGACGGGCTGCGCGTCGTGGTGCTCACCGACACCCACTTCGCCGCGATCGACCGGGAGCAGTGGTCGCGAGACGTGGTCGACGTCGTCAACGCGCAGCGGCCCGACATCGTGGGTCTCGCCGGGGATCTCGTCGACGGTTCGGTGGCGAAGCGGGCCGATCAGGTCGCCCCGCTCGCGCGCGTCGAGGCACCGCTCGGCCGGTTCTACATCACCGGCAATCACGAGTACCTCGACGATGCCCAGAGCTGGATCGACTACATGGCCTCGATCGGCTGGCAGCCGCTGCACAACGCGCACCGCACCGTCGAGCGCGACGGTGACCGGTTGGTCGTCGCCGGAATCGACGACCCCACCGCCGATGTGCCCGGCCACGGTCCCGACCTGTCCGCCGCGCTCGCGGGCACCGACCCCGAGTTGCCGGTCGTCCTGCTGGCCCACCAGCCCAAACAGGTCGCCGACAGCTCCGCGGCCGGGGTGGAACTACAGATCTCCGGGCACACACACGGCGGTCAGATCTGGCCGTTCCACTACCTGGTCCGGCTCGACCAGCCGGTGGTCGCGGGCCTGAGCAGGCACGCGAACGACACCCAGCTCTACACCAGTCGCGGCACCGGCTATTGGGGTCCGCCGATGCGGGTGTTCGCGCCCAGTGAGATCACCGTGTTGGTGTTGCATCCGGAGCGGTGAACGCAATCGGCTCGAGGCGGATGATGCGGTCGTCACCGGCGGCGGGTTCGCCGCGACCATCGGTGTTGTTGGTCAGCACCCACAGCGATCCGTCCGGGGCGACGGTGATGTCGCGCAGGCGCCCGTAGTCGCCGACCAGATACTCGGTCGACCGGGTGAGGTCGTCGAGCGGGATTCGACGCAGTCGCTCGCCGCGCAGATTCGCGATGTAGAGCGACCCGCCGACATTCGTCATCCCGCTCGGGCTGGCCTCGGATGGTTTCCACTGTTGCAGAGGGTCGATGAAACCGGTTCGGCCTGCGATGCCTTCGACCTCGGGCCAGCCGTAATTGCCGCCGGGTTCGATGAGATTGAGTTCGTCCCAGGTGTTCTGGCCGAATTCACTGGCGAACATCCTGCCGTCCGCCGCCCAGGTGATGCCCTGCGGGTTCCGGTGGCCGTAGCTGTAGACGAGTGAGCCCGCGACGGGGTTGTCGGCAGGGGCCTGCCCCTCCGGTGTCATGCGCAGGATCTTTCCGGCGAGGGCCGCGCGATCCTGGGCGGCGGGCCGGTTGCCCGCGTCGCCGACGGTGGCATACAGCATCCCGTCGGGACCGAAGGCGATCCGGCCGCCGTTGTGGTTGGCCGCGGCGGGCAGCCCGGTGAGGATGGTGGTGCCGCCGCCGAGCGCGAGGTTGCCCGGCCCTCCGGTGAGGTCGAATCGTTCGATGCGGTTGTCGTCGTCGGCGGTGTAGTAGGCGAACAACTGCGCCCCACGCACGGCGATGCCGAGGAGGCCGCCTTCGCCCGAGGCCTCGACATCGTCGACGGTGCCCACCTCGTGTTGTGTTCCGTCGGTACCGATTTCGACGATGCGACCGCTGTCCCGCTCGCTCACCAACGCGGTGGGGCCGAGGAAGGCGATCGACCACGGCGCGTCGAGTTGATCGGTGACGGGGGAATCCTGCGCGGCGGAGTGGGACGGGGTGCTCGACCGTTCGGCTTCCTCGCCCGGAGAACACGCGCACAGCAGTACCGAAGCGAGGGCGGGCGCGACGAGGAACGCTGTCTTGCGGAACTCCATGCTGTCGAGGTTAGGCCCGCCGGCCGGTGGTTTCAGCCCACTTTGTACGTGCCCGCCCCCGCGGCGATGAGACGACCGCCGTCGGTGGCGACGATGTCGACCCGGCAGGTGCTGAGGTGGCGCCCGGCGCGCAGGCGGGTGCCGATGATGTCGACGCTTTCGGCGTTGGCCGGCTGGATGAAATCGATGGACATCGAGACGGTCACCCCGCGCAATTGCTCGGGGCGCCGGGCGCCGGCCCAGGCTGCGGCCATGATGCCGATGTCGATGCAGCCTGCGAGGGCGCCGCCGTGGACCATGTCGCCGACCGTGACGAGTTCTTCGCGGAAGGGCATCCGGAGGCGAGCCGAGCCCTCCTCGATGTCGACGAGTTCGATGCCCATGTGCCGGACGAAGGGGGATTGGGGCAGGAACAGGGCCATGGCTTCGCTGCCGGTGCGGGGAAGCTGCGGGGAGAGAGTCATCGAGAGTCCTATCGGAAGTTGACTACGATATCGGAACCAGATTACGGTATTTGCTATGACGTTGGAACCCCCTGTCGACCGACGCAAACGCCGGACCCACACCGCGGTGCTCGACGCCGCGCAGGTCCTGTTCCTTCGAGAGGGCTACCGCGGCACCACCATCGACATGCTCGCCGCCGAGGCCGACGTGGCGGTGAGCTCGATCTACGCCAACTTTCGCGAGGGCAAGGCCGACGTGTACGCCGCGCTGGCCTGGCGGATCGCGACCCTGCACGCGGCGGCGATGTCCGCGCCGATCGGCGCTGCATCGACCCCGCGCGGCGAGGTCGCCGCCGTATGCGACCGCTACGTCGCCTTCCATCGGGAGAACCCGCTCGCGCTGCGAATCCTCGCGCTGACCGACATCGACGTCGGCGAATCCGAACTGGCGACCGAGGCGAAGGTGCGCATCGACGCCGTGCTCGGCGGCTTGGTCGAATCCTCCGCCACCGCAGTGCGACTGGCGAACTGTGACGTCGAACCCCATGCGCTGGTGATGGTTTCGTGGGCCACCGTGAACGGGGCGTACTCGCTGTTCCAGCGCGGGATCGTCGGCGAATCGACCCTGGCGGCCATGCTCGCCATCGCCCGCGCCGATCTGCTTTCCCATGTAGGAGATGACCATGAGGCGTGACGGCGAATTGAGTGCGATGCGGCAGATCCGCACTGCCGGTTCGGCATTGGGAATACAGGCCACGTCGTTGCCCCGTCTGATCCGAGGGCTGCGGCGCGAGGCGGCCGGCCCGGGGTGGGCGGCGCCGGTGCCACCGGATTCGAGACTGTGTCGATCCGCCCTGGACGAGGCCACCCAGGTACTCACGCCCGCACTGCTCGCCCACAGTTTGCGATGCTGGGAATTCAGCATGGCCTTGGCGCAGGTGGACAACCTACGGCCCGATCCCGAGGCGCTCTATGTCGCCTGTGTGCTGCACGACGTTGCGGTGGGGGAGCCGGCCGACCCCGCGGTGGGGTGTTTCGCGCTGCTCGGCGCACGGCGCGCTCGCACGTTCGTCCTCGACCGTGGCGCCACACCCGAGTTGGGGGAGTGCGTCCACACTGCCATCGCACGCCACATGGACCCGGCGACACCGCGTGATCGTGGGGCGGAAGCGGCGTTGCTGCACGACGCCGCCCATCTGGACGTCACGGGTTTACGTGCCCACCAACTGGATTCGCGTCAACTCGCCGCCATCGACGCCCGCCACAGTAGGGCGGGATTCGCCGCCGAGTTCACCGCGACCATGCGCAGCGAGGCGCGCATCCGGCCGCGCTCGACAGCGGCAACGCTCTGGCGCTCGGGAATGCGGGTCGCCATCGCGCTGAACCCGCTGGATCGCTGATTCGCTGATTCGCGACAGCTCACCGGGGTGTCGGGTCAGCGCGCCCCGACGATACGCAGCGCCATGTCGGCGTAGGCGTCGGCGATGTCCTCGGGGCTCCATTCGCCCTCGTCGCGGTACCAGCGGGCGATATCGATGCCCAGCGAGAGCAGCGCGACCGCCGCCATCCGCGGGCTCGCGGTGTCGAAGACGCCCGCCGCGACGCCACGCTCGACGAGTCCGCGAATCTCCCGGTCGATCCGGTGGCGGATGTCGAGGATCTCGGCGTAGTGCTCGGGGGTGAGCGCCGACATTTCGTAGTTCACGATCCTGGCGCCGGTGTGTCCTCTGGCATGGTGAACAGCGAAGGCGTGCACCACATTTCGCAGCGCGATGGCCGGCTCGTCGGACGACTCGACCTCCTGTAGTACGAGGTCGAGTGTTTCCTCGTGCCCGGCGCGCGAAATCAGATAGAGCAGCTCTTCCTTCGATTTGTGATGCACGTACACCGCGGCGGGACTTAGGCCCGCGGCCGCGGCGATATCGCGCGTGGTGGTGCCGTTGAAGCCCTTCTCGGCGAACGCGGCGATGGCCGCGCCGAGTAGACGCGCGCGGGTCGCGTCGGAGCGGGCTTCTGTCATGTCGGTCATCGCCGGGTCATTATCTCGCCCCGGAATCGCGTGCGTCGGACCAGGTGGTGTGACGTGGATTACAAGGATCCGCGTATTGACGGCCGCAGGGGGACTGTTGCACCATGCTGACTAAGCAAGCGCTTACTTAATTGAGGAGATTCGATGCCGGAAGCCGTGATCGTCGCCGCCGCCCGTTCCCCGATCGGCCGGGCGGGCAAGGGGTCGCTCAAAGACATGCGCCCCGATGACCTGACCGTTCAGATGGTCCAGGCGGCCTTGGCACGGGTACCGGCGCTGGATCCCGCCGAGATCGAGGACCTCGTACTCGGCTGCGGACAGCCCGCGGGGGAGTCGGGCTTCAACATGGCCCGGGTGGTCTCGGTACTGGCCGGACTCGACGGCGTCCCGGGGACGACGGTCAACCGCTACTGTTCGTCGAGCCTGCAGACCACCCGGATGGCGCTGCACGCGATCAAGGCCGGCGAGGGCGATGTCTTCATCTCGGCCGGTGTCGAGACCGTGAGCCGCTACTTCAAGGGCAACGCCGACGGTCTGCCCGACACGCAGAATCCGTACTTCGCCGACGCGGTGGCTCGCACCGAGACCCGCGCCGCGGGCGGCTCTACCTGGAGTGATCCGCGCGTCGACGGCCTGGCGCCCGACGTGTACATCGCGATGGGGCAGACCGCGGAGAACGTCGCCCAGTTCACCGGCATCACCCGCGCGGAACAGGACGCCTTCGGTGTGCGGTCGCAGAACCTGGCGGAGAAGGCGATCGCCAACGGCTTCTGGGCCACTGACATCACCCCGGTGACCTTGCCCGACGGCACGGTTGTCAGCACCGACGACGGTCCGCGCGCGGGGGTCACCCTGGAAGCGGTCTCGGCGCTGAAGCCGGTGTTCCGTCCCGACGGCACCGTCACCGCAGGCAACTGCTGCGCCCTCAACGACGGCGCGGCCGCCCTGGTGATCATGTCCGACACGCGAGCGAAGGAACTCGGGCTCACCCCGTTGGCCCGGGTCGTCAGCACCGGAGTCTCGGCGCTGTCGCCCGAGGTCATGGGCTTGGGCCCGATCGAAGCGTCGAAGAAGGCGCTGCTGCGCGCCGGTCTCACCGTCGACGACATCGACCTGGTGGAGATCAACGAGGCCTTCGCGGTGCAGGTGATCGGCTCGGCCCGCGAGCTCGGCATCCCCGAGGACAAGCTCAATATCAATGGCGGCGCGATCGCGGTGGGACACCCGTTCGGCATGACCGGCGCGCGGATCACCAGCACCCTGATCAACTCACTGCGCTACCACGACAAGCAGTTCGGCCTCGAGACCATGTGCGTCGGCGGCGGCCAGGGCATGGCGATGGTGCTGGAGCGTCTGTCGTGACCGGCCGATTCGCGGGCAAGACCGCGATCGTGACCGGGGCGAGCCGGGGAATCGGCTTCGGCATCGCCGAGCGGCTGGTGGCCGACGGGGCGAAAGTCGTGATCACCGCACGCACCCAGGACGCGCTCGACGACGCGGTCGAGCAGTTGGGCGGCGCCGAGCACGCGCTCGGGGTAGCCGGCCGCGCCGACGACATCGAGCACCAGGCGGAGGCGGTCGGTCGGGCGATCGCCACGTTCGGCAGCGTCGATCTGCTGGTGAACAACACCGGAATCAATCCGGTGTACGGGCCGATGATCGAGATGGATCTGCAGGCCGCCCGCAAGATCATCGAGGTCAACTGTCTCGCGGCGTTGTCGTGGGCGCAGCAGGCGCACAAGGCGTGGATGGGCGAGCACGGCGGCGCGGTCGTCAACGTCTCCTCGGTCGCCGGCGTGCGGCCCGCGCCGGGTATCGGCTTCTACGGTGCCAGCAAGGCGATGCTGACCTACATCACCCAGGAATTGGCTGTCGAGCTCGGCCCGAACATCCGGGTCAACGCGGTGGCGCCCGCCGTGGTGAAGACGAAGTTCGCCACCGCGCTCTACGAGGGTCGCGAGCAGGAACTCGCCGAGACCTACCCGCTGAAGCGGCTGGGAGTGCCCGAGGACATCGCGGGCGCGGTCGCGTTCCTGCTCTCCGCCGACGCCGCCTGGATCACCGGCCAGCTGCTGGTCGTCGACGGCGGCGTGACCTTGACCGGCGGCGTCTGAGATATCCGCTCGCCCGACCGAACACACATCGAACCCACAGGAGTGACTCCCATGAGTACCACCAACACCGCGATCGTCACCGGTGCCGCCCGAGGAATCGGCGCGGCCGTGGCCCGCCGTCTGGCCGCGGACGGATTCGCTGTCGCCGTCATCGATCTCGACGAGGCAGCGGGCAAACCCGTGGTCGACCAGATCGAGGCCGCCGGTGGCCGGGCGATCGCGATCGGCGCCGACGTCGCCGACGAGGCCGCCGTCGACGCCGCTGTCGAGCGGGTCACCGCCGATCTCGGCGCGCCCACCGTCCTGGTCAACAACGCAGGCGTCTTGCGCGACAACCTGATCTTCAAGATGACCGCCGACGACTGGGACACCGTCATGAACGTGCACCTGCGCGGGTCGTTCCTGATGACCCGGGCGGTCCAGAAGCACATGACCAAGGCCGGTTTCGGACGCATCGTCAACCTGTCGAGCACCTCGGCGCTCGGCAACCGAGGCCAGGCCAACTACGCCGCGGCCAAGGCCGGGCTGCAGGGATTCACCAAGACCCTCGCCTTCGAGCTCGGCAAGTTCGGCGTCACCGCGAACGCGATCGCGCCCGGTTTCATCGAGACCGAGATGACCGCGGCAACGGCGGCGCGCGTCGGTGTCGCGTTCGAGGACTTCAAGGCCGGGGCCGCGGCCGAGATCCCCGTGGCGCGCACCGGCGTGCCCGACGATATCGCGCACGCGGTGTCGTTCTTCGTCAGCGAGGGCGCCGGTTTCGTCTCCGGACAGGTGCTCTACGTCGCGGGCGGGCCGAAGGCATGAGGACCTTCCACGGCATCGACGAACTGACCGAGGCTGTCGGCACCCATCTCGGCTACTCCGAGTGGCACACCGTGGCCCAGGCCCAGATCGACACCTTCGCGGACGCGACCGGCGATCACCAATGGATCCACGTCGATCCGGCGAAGGCGGCCGACGGCCCGTTCGGAACCACCATCGCCCACGGCTATCTCACGCTGTCGTTGGTCCCGGATCTGGTCGGGCAGGTCTATCGGATCGAGGGCGTCCGCATGGGTGTCAACTACGGCGCCAACAAGCTTCGGTTCCCGGCGCCGGTGCCGGTCGACTCGAAGGTTCGCGCCGGGGTCGAGTTGCTCTCGGTGAAGCCCGGTGGTGGCGGACACCTGGTCACCGCACAGGTCACCGTCGAGCGTGCGGGCGGCGACAAGCCGGTGTGCGTGGTCGAGACCGTGTCGCTCGTGGTGGTGTGATGGGGCTCCGGACCGAACTTCCCGGGCTCGATCTCGATCGCTTCTCCGCATGGTTGCGGACCGAGATCCCCGGTGCCGACTCGCCGATCAGCGGTCGGCTGATCGCGGGTGGGAGGTCGAACCTGACCTACGAGGTCACCGATGGCACCCGGCGGTGGATCGTTCGTCGTCCGCCGCTGGGCCATGTGCTGGCGACCGCGCACGACATGGCGCGCGAATACCGGGTGATGGCGGCGCTGCACCCGACCGCGGTCCCGGTGCCCGAGATGTACGCGCTGTGCGGTGACGCCGACGTTCTCGGCGCGCCGTTCTATGTGATGGAGCGCGTCGAGGGCACGCCGTATCGCAACGCCGCGGAGCTGGCGGTGCTGGGACCCGAACGGACCAGGGCGATTTCGACCGGTCTGATCGACACCCTGGCCGCGTTGCACGCTGTCGATCCGGTAGCGGTCGGGCTGGCGGACTTCGGTCGCCCGACGGGATTTCTCGCGCGCCAGGTGAACCGGTGGCGCAAACAGCTCGACGCTTCGCACACCCGCGACCTGCCCGCGGCCGTCGAGCTCCACGCGCGCCTTGCCGCCGACGTGCCCGCCGAGTCAGCGGTCGGGATCGTGCACGGCGACTTCCGCCTCGACAATGTGTTGACCGACGCCGACGACCGTGTCGCTGCCGTCATCGATTGGGAAATGGCCACGCTCGGTGACCCACTCACCGATCTGGCGTTGATGGTCGTCTACGGCCGCCTCGCCGCCGCGACCTCGGGCAACACGAATGTGGCCGACGCCTCCGTCGCGCCCGGGTTCCTGTCCGAAGTCGAGATCATCGCGCGCTACACCGCGCGCAGCGACCGCGACATGTCGCGCTTCGGCTTCTACCTGGGTCTGGCGGCCTACAAGCTCGCCGCGATCCTCGAAGGGGTGCACTACCGCTACCTGCACGGCCAGACCGTGGGCGAAGGATTCGAGACCATCGGCGCCTCGGTCGAACCGCTGCTCGAAACCGGCCTCGCCGCACTACGTTTCGAGGCCGACGAGAACGCTCCAGCCGGCCGCGAGCCGCACAGTCAACGGGAGGCACGATGACAGTCGACGAACTGGCCCGGGCGATCGAGGAGTTCCTCGCCGCCCATGATCCGGCCACGACCGAGCGCCTGGAGTTCCTGCGCGCCCGCTACGACGCGGGACTGGCCTGGGTGTACTTCCCGCACGGCCACGGCGGGCTGGGTCTGGCGCCTGCCCGGCAACTCGAGGTGGACCGTGCCTTCGCGCAGGCGGGCGCACCCGACAACAACCCCGAGGGCAATGGCATCGGGCTCGGCATGGCAGCGCCGACGATCCTGGCCTACGGGACCGACGAGCAGAAGCGGCGCTTCCTGCGGCCGCTGTGGACCGGCGAGGAAATCTGGTGCCAGCTCTTCAGCGAGCCTGGCGCGGGCTCCGACCTGGCCAACGTCAGCACCCGCGCGGTCCGCGACGGCGAGGACTGGGTCGTGGACGGACAGAAAGTGTGGACCTCGGGGGCGCACCTCGCGCAGTTCGCGATCCTGTTGGCCCGCACCGACACCGGGCTGCCCAAACACCGCGGCATGACGTATTTCCTGTGCGATATGACCGATCCCGGCGTGGAGGTCCGGCCGCTGCGTCAGATCACCGGCGAGGCCGAGTTCAACGAAGTCTTCCTCACCGGTGTCCGGATTCCCGATGCCCAGCGTCTCGGTGGCGAGGGTGACGGATGGCGGGTGGCCAACGCGACGCTCAATACCGAGCGGGTCGCGATCGGCGGCAGGGCCAGTGACCGCGAGGCCGGGATCGTCGGCGTGGTCACCGACACCTGGCGCGCGCATCCGGACCGGCGCAGATCGGAATTGCACGATCGGCTGTTGCGGCTGTGGGTCGATGCCGAGGTCGGCCGGATCACCGGTATGCGACTGCGGCAGAAGCTGGCTCAGGGCAGGCCGGGTCCGGAAGGGGCGGCGATGAAGCTGACCTTCGCCCGGGTCGCCCAGCAGCTGTCCGGCCTGGAGCTGGAGATCCTCGGCGAGGAGGGCCTGCGCTACTCGGACTGGACCATGGTCCGGCCCGACCGGGTCGATTTCAACGCCCGCGACGCGGGCTACCGCTACCTGCGGGCCAAGGGCAACTCGATCGAAGGCGGCACGTCCGAGATTCTGCGCAACATCGTGTCCGAGCGGATTCTCGGCCTGCCACCCGAGTCACGAACCGACAAGGACCGACCATGGAACGAGGTTGCTCGATGACCGAGCTGGACCTGCTCTACACCGAGGTCGAGGACGACCTGCGCAATGTCGTGCGCGCTGTGCTCGCCGCGCAGTGTGCTCCGGGCGCGGTGACCGCGCTCTACGACGGTGACCGATCGTTGGTCGCAAGCCTGTGGAAGAGCATCGCCGTCGACCTCGGTCTGGCCGGGCTGCTGGTCCCCGAGGATCGCGGCGGTGCGGGAGCCTCGGCCCGGGAAGCCGCGGTGGTGCTCGAGGAACTCGGCCGCTTCGTCGCGCCGGTGCCGTTCCTGACCAGCGCGGTAGTGGCGACCACCCTGCTGCTCGACACCGACGGTCCGCTGCTCGGTCAGCTGGCGGCGGGGGAGTTGACCGCCGCGCTCGTGACACCGTTGTCCACGTCGGCGTACGGGGTGTTTCCCACGGCGTCGTTGGGGCCCGACGGCCTGACCGGCACCATCACCAGCGTGGCCGGTGCGCTCGAGGCCGACATCCTGTTGGTTCCGGTCAGCGGGCCCGATGGCATTGCGGTGTACGCCGTTTCGGCCGACCGTGCCGACATCAGCCCGGTGATCTCGCTCGACATGACTCGGCAGCTGGCCGACATCACCTTCGACGCCGTCACAGGCGAGCAGGTCGTCGCCGATGGAGAGGTCGCGGTGCGTCGCGCGCTCGAGGCGGGCACCGCCCTGCTGGCTTCGGAGCAATACGGCATCGCCCGGTGGTGCCTCGACGAGACCGTGGCCTACTTGAAGGAGCGACGCCAGTTCGGTCGGGTGGTCGGCGGCTTCCAGGCGATCAAGCACCGGCTGGCCGATCTCTACACCGCGGTCGAGTCCGCCAACGCGGCCGCTCGATACGCCGCGGCCACTCTCGCCGCGCACGACGCCGACACCGTCGTGGCGGCCGGTGTGGCCCAGGCCTTCTGCGGCGATCTCGCGGTCTTCGCGGGCGAGGAAGCCGTGCAGCTACACGGTGGTATGGGTATGACCTGGGAACATCCCGCGCACCTGTACCTCAAGCGGGCCAAAGCCGACCAGATCGCCTTCGGTACGGGTGGTATTCATCGGTCCCACCTGGCCGAGCTGGTCGACATACCCGGCCCACGACAGGACTGATCCGCTGCCGCCTGTGCCCTCACCGGACCGGTGTCACGAGGTCATGGGCGGCAGCGACCGCTGCGTTGGTGACGTTGCCCGCGTGGGTGCTCAGGCCGAGTGCCAGGCTCGTGTCCTGCGCGCAGGCGCGTTCCCAGCCCTTGTCAGCCAAGGCCACCACATAGGGCAGCGTCGCGTTGGTCAACGCGTAGGTCGAGGTATGCGGCACCGAGCCCGGCATGTTCGCCACGCAATAGAACGTCGAGGCGTGGACCGGATAGGTCGGGTCGGCGTGCGTGGTCGGGTGGGTGTCTTCGAAACAGCCGCCCTGGTCGACCGCGATATCGACCAGCACCGATCCCGGTTTCATCTGCGCGACCAGATCGTTGCTCACCAGCTTCGGTGCCGCCGCGCCGGGGATCAGGACCGCGCCGATCACCATGTCCGCCGCGCGGACCTGTTCGGCGATCGCCAGCTTCGACGAGGCCAAGCCGCGCACGCGATTGTTGTAGCGCCAGAACGACATGCGCAGTTTGTCGAGGTCGGTGTCGAGCAGGGTCACGTGCGCACCCATGCCCAAGGCGATATTGGCCGCGTTCTGGCCCGCGACCCCGGCCCCGATGATGACCACCTCGGCCTGGTCGACGCCGCCGACGCCGCCGAGCAACACCCCGCGACCGCCATAGGGCTTCATCAGCGCGTGCGCGCCCACCTGCGGCGCCAGGCAGCCCGCGACCTCCGACATCGGATACAGCAACGGCAGCACGCCGGACGGCAATTGCACGGTCTCGTAGGCGATGGCCGTAACCTCTTGCGCCAGTAGCTGTTCGGTCAGCGGCCGGTCCGCCGCCAGATGCAGATAGGTGAACAGGACCAGCCCTTCGCGCAAGCGGTGATACTCCTGCGCGACAGGTTCTTTGACCTTCAGCACCAGGTCCGCCTCGGCCCAGACGTCGTCGGCTTCGGCGAGGATCCGCGCTCCTGCTGCGAGGTATTCCGCATCGGGAATCGACGATCCCAGCCCGGCACCCGCTTCGATGACCACGTGATGACCGTTCGACACGAGTTCGTGCACACCGATCGGCGTGATCGCGACGCGGAATTCGTTGTTCTTGAGTTCTCGGGGGACACCGATACGCATGGGAGCTGCTCCTTCAGGATGATCGGGTTCTGCTACGAGCATCGAGAATCAGTGCGGCGATCAGCGATAACACCTGCACAATCGACGGAATATGATGTTGAAGCCGAGTATCCTGCGGTGATGGCGTCGCGAGAGCAACACCGACCGCAACCCGTGCAACCGTTCCGTGGGTCCCCGGCGAACCTGGACGACATCGACCGCAGGCTCCTCGCCGAACTCGCCGAGGACGCGCGCGTACCCAACAATGTCCTGGCGGCGCGGGTGGGCATCGCCGCCTCGACCTGTTCGCTGCGGCTACGCAGGCTCCGCGAACTCGGTGCGATCCGCGGTTTCTACACCGACATCGCCCCGGAGGCACTGGGGCTGCCGATCCAGGCGATGATCTCGGTCCAGGTCCAACCGGCGGCTCGGGCCCGCATCGGTGAGCTCAGCGCCAAGCTCGCCGCACTGCCGGGTGTGGTGAACGTGTACTTCCTGGCCGGAACGGTCGACTTCTTGATCCAGGTCTCGGCGGCTTCGCCGGACGCGCTGCGCGAGTTCGTGACTCAGGAGCTCAGCGCGACCCGCGAATTCGCCTCGACCGAGACCAGCTTGGTCTTCGAGCACCTCCGCAGTCCGCAGCCCACGCTCTGACATCGGATCACGCCGAGTCCGGGCGCTGTGCTCGGGCGTCCTCTCTGCGACGATGTGCCCATGAGCACCGCCACCCGACCGGGTGTGATCACGGCAGGCACGCTGGTTCTGTTGTCGTCGCTGTATTTCGCGCAAGGGTTGCCGTTCGGCTTCTTCACCCAGGCGCTGCCGGTGGTACTGCGCGAATCGGGCTATTCGCTGGTGGCGATCAGCGCCTCGGGTGTGCTGTTCCTGCCCTGGGCGCTGAAGTTCCTCTGGGCGCCCTATGTCGATCGGTACGGCACCCGGCGCACCTGGCTGCTGGTGTTGCAACTGCTGTCGGCCGCGGTCGCGACGGTGTTGGCCTGCCTGGATCTGTCGTCCTCGCTGCGCTGGTTGTTTGTCGGCATCGTGGTGGTGAATCTGCTCTCGGCCACCCAGGACGTGGCCACCGACGGTTCGGCCGTGCGGTTGCTGGGTCCGCGTCAGCGCGGGCTGGGCAACGGCATCCAGGTCGGGGCCTACCGGGTCGGGATGATCGTCGGCGGCGGCGCCCTGCTGTGGTTGTACGCGCTGGCCGGGTGGCGGGCGCTGTTCCTGGCGATGGCGGCCTTGATCGTGCTCACCACCGTGCCGGTGTGGCTGATGCGCGAGCCGGTCGCCGACCGGCTGCCGAGCCCGAAGCCCGCACAGCTGCTCGGCGCCTGGTGGACCAGATTGCGCCGACCCGGCGTTCTCGCCTTCATCGCGTTGATCGGCGCGTTCAAATTCGGTGACTCGATGGCCGCGGCGCTCACCGGTCCCTTCCTGTCCGACGCCGGACTCGACCTCGGCGAGATCGCCCTGATCAAAGGTGTGCTCTCCTCGGCGGGCGCGCTGGCAGGCGCGGCCCTCGGCGGTTGGCTCGCCTACCGCTTCGGTCGCGGCAAGGCCCTGCTGATCGGCGGCGTCACCCAGACCGCGAGCATCGCGCTGTACCTGTTCGCCGCCCTCGGCCTGGGGGGTTTCGAACTTCTCGTCGCCGCGAGCCTGGCCGAGCACGTCTTCGGTGGTGCGGCCACCGTCGCCGTTTTCGCGCTGATGATGGACGCGTCCGAACCCGATTACGCGGGCAGCGACTACACCCTGCTCGCCTGCGCGATCGTCGTCGTCCAAGGCGTGGCCGGGATGGCCGCGGGCGTCGTCGGCGAACTGGCCGGTTATCCCGCGCTCTTCGCCACCGGGCTCGCCCTGTCCGGACTCGGTTGCGCCGCAATGATTCTCGGCCTGTCCCGAGGTCTCGGCCCCTCGAACCTGCACCGAGCCCTTGCTCCGACCGACGATCGGCTGCAGGACAGCGGCTTTCGCCACGTCGACAGGTAGTCGGGCGTCGGCGTCGGCGGTCCGCCCGGTCGGCCGGAAGAACCGCGGCGCGGCATCGGCCCCGATCAGACGCCGGACCCGGTTCGCTCGGCTATCTTGAGTCCGATGTGTTCGCCTGAGATCGTTCGTCTCGCCCAGCAGAGCGCGCCGCAGCCGAGTCGGCGGGCGCTGCTCGGCCTCGCGGGCCTCACCGCACTGGCCGCCGTTGCGCCCGCGCCCGCCGTCGCCGCGCCGCGTTCCGGCGTGGTCGACCTGACCCACACACTCACGCCGCACCTGCCGGTATGGCCGGGTAATCCGCCGCTGGTCATGGTTCCGGTAGCCACGCACGCCTCAGGGGGGTTCGGGCAGTTCGCGCTCGGGTACTGGGAGCACACCGGAACCCATCTCGACGCGCCCGCGCATCGGATTTCCGGCGCCACCACGACCGATGCCCTCGTCGTTGACGACCTCGTCGCGCCGCTCGTCGTCATCGATATCAGCGCCAAGGCCGCCGTCGACGCCGACGCGGTGGTGACCGTCGCCGATATCGACACCTGGCGATCACAGCACGGCGACCTTCCGGAACGGGCATTCGTCGCGATGTACTCCGGGTGGGAACGCCGCCTCGACCAACCGTCGACCTTCCTCAATCTCGACGAGCGCGGAACGCCCCACGCACCGGGGTTCTCCGCCGGCGCGGCGGAATACCTTGTCGCGCACTGCGGAATCGTCGGCGCCGGTGTCGACACGCTCAGCCTGGATTGCGGTGCCGATCCCGAATACGGGGCGCACACAACATTTCTCGGAGCTGGTCGCTACGGCGTGGAAATGCTCGCCAACCTCGCCGCGGTACCGCCGAAGGGCGCGACGGTCGTCATCGGCGCACCGAAACACGCGGGCGGCACCGGCGGACCGTGCCGGGTGCTCGCGCTCACCTGAATGTCCTCACCAGTCCGGTCGGCCGATCGAAAGCCGGTGCTGGAAGACATTTCTCGGATCCACCGCCGCTTTGACGCGCAGTAGTCGCCGATAGTTGTCACCGTAGTAGAAGGCGTGCCACGGCAGGCCGGAGGTGTTCCAGGCGGCATCGGCCAGATCCGGGTCCGGGTAGTTGATGTAACTGCCGCCGTAGGCCGCGTTCGGCACCGGAACACCACCGGTGTCGGCATGCACTTCGCGATACATCTCGCGCGCCCAGCGCAGATACCGTTCGTCGTCGAAGGGCAGTCGCCACGACGCGTGGATCAGCATCTTCATGAACGAATCCCGTGCGGGCATCGCCGTCGCGTCGGCGGCGACGGCGTTGATCGCGCCGCCGAACGGCAGGAATTCGAGCTGGGATTCGCCGAGGAAGCCGAGATCGGTGATGTAGCGGTAGAAGATTCGGAGTTGTTCGGGGGAGTACGCCTGACGCAGGTAGGCGGCTTTCACTTTGACCCGTGTGGTGTTCACGCCCTTCGCGTAATACACCTGGTTCACGGTATCCGGGTAGGACAGCTGGGTGACCGGAGTCAGTATGGGCGGCGGGAACACCCCGTCGCTCACACTGGCGACGAATTCGTCGAAACGTTTTCGCGCATCGGGTGTTTCGGCATCGAACAGGATCAGCATCTCGGCCGCGCCGGTGCCGGTCGTCCTGATCATCAGCGGCGCGTAGAGACCGGCGAATTCATTCCCCGGCGCACTGTGGCGTTCGAAGAACCCGAGATAGTTACCGAGCAACCGGACGAACGAATCCTCGGTCGTGATCGGCACGATCAGTCGCGCGTTCAGCATGCTCGCCGGCGGTTTCGGCAGTGCGCGCGTGGGGTCCGCGCCGTCGGAATCGGGAGATCGCAGCAGATAGCGGGTCACCACACCGAAATTGCCGCCGCCGCCACCGGTGTGCGCCCACCACAGGTCACGCTCGGGACCGTCTTCGGTCGCCACAACCACTTTCGCGGTGCCGTCGGCATCGACGGTGACGACTTCGACCCCGGCCAGGTGATCGGCCACCAGGCCGAATCGCCGTGACAACGGACCATATCCGCCACCGCAGACATGACCGCCCATCCCGACACCGAGGCAGATCCCACCCGGCACCGTCACGCCCCAACGGTGCAGCGCGTTGTAGACGGTGCCGATATCGGCGCCCGCGTCGACGGAGAACGCGCGGTGGTGTTCGTCCCAGTACACCGCACTGAGTCTGCCGAGGTCGATGATCGAACGGGTCCGCGCGTTGTCGACGAAATCGTCGAAGCAATGCCCGCCCGAGCGCGCCGCGATTCCGCCGTCTGCGCCCACAGCCCTGGCGACCGCGCTGCGAACCTCCTCGGCGCTGGTCGGCACATAGATCTTCGCCGGTTGCGCCAGGAACCGCCGGTTGTACCCGCGCGAGGCCAGCGACTCGAAATCACCCGCACCGAGCACCCGCTCCTCGGCGCGGCCCGCGGGCATTCCGAGCGCGACCATCGCGCCGCCCGCCGCGGCCGCGGTGATCAACTTCCGACGTGAGAGCGCCACCGGATTCCTTTCGCACCACGCTGTTCGAGATGAACCTGCTCGGACAGTAGCGGACTCGCCGGTGGGCGGATGGCGGAAATACCCAGAGGTCGCAGTGGTTGTGAGTTCGATATCGAGGCACCGCGGCCGAGGCTAGGTGGCGGCCGGGTGGCGTCCCTGAGCGAACTCTTCGACGATCTTGGCGCAGAACGCGGGCAGATCATCGGGATTGCGACTCGAGACCAAGCCCCGGTCCACGACGACCTCCTCGTCGACAACGGTGCCACCGGCATTACGGATATCGGTGCGCACGCTGGGATAAGAGGTGAGCGTGCGGCCGCGCACGGCGTCGGCCTCGACCAGCGTCCACGGTCCGTGACAGATCACGCCGACCGGCTTACCGGTGCCGACGAATTCTTTGACGAAGCGGACCGCCGCGGGATCTCGGCGGAGTTTGTCGGGGTTGGTGGTGCCGCCCGCGAGAAGTAGTGCGTCGAAGTCGGCCGGGCTCACGTCGGCGACCAGCTCGTCGACGGTGAAGGTGTCACCTTTCTCGATGTCGTGGTTCATCGCCTGGATGGTGCCGGAGGCGAGGGACACCAGCGTGGTGACGGCGCCCGCGTCTTCCACCGCTGCGCGGGGTCGGACGAGTTCGACCTGCTCCACCCCGTCGGTGGCGAGGATCGCGACGCGCTTTCCTGTCAGCGTTCGGTCGGTCATCTTCGGCTCCTTCCTGGTTGTGGCGCCCAGCAGGCGATGTCAGGCCGGTGGATCGGTGGGGCGGAGGTAGACGGGGTGGCCGCCGGTGAGGCTGTTGTACAGCACGCTGAGGTCCAGGGAGTCGGCGCTCGGCTTCGGCTTCGGGTGCGCGCTGCGGTCGACCTGGCGGTGCAGGGCTTCCATCTTCTCGTCGAGCTGGGTGGCGACCTCGGCGGCCTGGGCGAGGTCGGTGCGCAGGTTCGGGGGGACCTCGCCGCGGTACTTGTAGTAGATCTTGTGCTCGAGGCTGGCCCAGAAATCCATCGCGATCGTGCGGATCTGGATCTCCACCGGAATCCGCTCGGTGCGGTCGGAGCGGAACACCGGGATCGACACGATCAGGTGCATGCTCTGGTAGCCGTTCGGTTTGCGGTGGGTGATGTAGTCGCGCTCCTCGATGACCGTGATGTCTTCCTGACCGGCCAGCATGTCCCGGATGGTGCCGATATCGGAGATGAAGCTGCACACCACCCTGACCCCGGCGATATCGAGCACGTTGTCCCTGATCGCGGCCAGATTCATCGCGTAATTCTTGCGCCGGACTTTCTCGAGGACGCTTTCGGGCGACTTGAGCCGCGACCCCACGTGCTCGATGGGGTTGTACTCGTGGGTGTTGTTGAAGTCCTCGCGTAAGATATTGATCTTGGTCGTCACCTCGTCGATCGCGAACTTGTAGCCGAGCATGAAGTCGACGAACTGCTCCCGCAAGGCCCGCAGGTCATCGATGCCGACGCCTTCGCCGTTGCCGAGGGTGCTCTCGTCGGTGCTGGGATCGCGCTGCCAAGGTTTCATCGATATCCATTGTGCCGTTTTCATGGCGAATGCCTCGGCCGGCCGCTGACGGGAGATATTGGCATCTGTCACAGGCACCGGGGGTTGTGTTCGTTCGGTCACCAGAATCCGTAGATATTTCGTTCGGCCACGCGCGGACGGGCCGATGATGACTTCTGGTGCAGTGCCTCACGACGGGCACCGTCACGGCACGGGGGCCGAGGCGAGCAGGCACTACCCGGCAGTGTGGCCGGGCCGAGGAAGGCGCGCAGCAATGCCGAGTGATGTCGTCGATGTGTCCGTGGAGTTCTCCGTCTCGCGCCGGGCGATGTGGGATGTATTACTCGAGCCGCAGAGCTACCCGCGGCTGTGGGCCGGGATCGGGGGCTGTGATCGGGTGTCGAACCCCGACGGGAGCACCGTGTGGGAGGTCAGGATCGGGGACAGGGCGGTCGGCGTGCGCCGGACCGGGCTGGTGCTGACCATCGGGCGCTGGTACGAGAGTTTCGAACTGCACAATCCTGAATCCGGCAGTTTCGCCATGATCCGGCTCACCGGGGACGAGCGACGCACGAGGGTGAGCGTCACCGTCTTCGCCGTGCCGCGGCTGCACCCGTCGCTGGCCGGCGTCACGAACTCGGTGATCGTCGGGTGGGTCAAGGACGGTCTGCGTCGCGCGGCCGATGTCGTGGGCGGCGCGCGCACCTCGGTGGTGGCCAATGGCAACCGGGCGCCGATCCGACGCAAATCCGAGATCGTGCGCTGGTGGGTGCACTCGGGTCAGGTCTCGCCGCCGCTGACCTCGGCCAGGCAGCTGCGGTCGCTGTACCGATGGGGATTCAATCTGGCGGGCGGCTACGCCGCCGGCGCCGCGCACAGCCCGGACCAGATCGCGCTGATCGACGACAGCAGCACCGCCAGCTTCGCCGAAACCGACAAACGGACCACCGCGTTGGCGGGCGCGATGTACGAGGTGGGGCTGCGTGCGGGTGACGCGGTGGGCCTGCTGGCCGGAAACCATTGCGGCATGGTCGAATCCATGGTCGCGGCGGGCAAGCTCGGTGTCGACGTCGCGCTGCTGAACTCGGGGCTCTCGGGGCGTCAGATCGAGGATATCGTGCAGCGGCACCGGCTTTCGGCGTTGTTCGTCGACACCGATCTGGCTCATCTCGTGCAGTACCTGCACGCCGACCTGCCGCGTTTCTTCACCGACGACGTCCCCGCCGACCCGACGCGGATCACGATCGAAGAGCTCATCGCGGCCCGCGACTCGAAGTTTCCCGTCCCGACGGTGCCAGGACGTCAGATCGTGCTCACCTCGGGCACCAGCGGCACCCCGAAGGGAGCGCGGCGCCCGCACCCGAAGGGCTTCGAAACCCTGGTCGCGCTGCTGTCACTGATCCCGATCCGCGCGGGCAGCACCATGATGATCCCGGCGCCGCTGTTTCACACCTGGGGGTTGTCGGCGCTGCAATTGAGCACCGCGGTGCGGGCCACAGTGGTGCTGACGCAGGGCTTCGACGCCGAGGAATGCCTGCGCCGGATCACCGAACATGGAGTGAACACGCTCATCGCGGTGCCGACCATGGTGCAGCGACTGGTCGACCTGCCCGCCGAGGTGCGCGATCGGTACGACCTGAGCAGCCTGCAGCATGTGATCAGCTGTGGCGCACCACTGGCGGCGGTCACCGTCGACCGGTTCCTCGACGACTACGGCGACGTCCTCTACAACCTCTACGGTTCCACGGAGGTCTCCTGGGCCAGCGTGGCCGGGCCCGACGACCTGCGCGCCGCGCCCACTACCGCGGGACGCCCCCCACTGGGTACCAAGATCGCGATCCTCGATGCCGAGCACAAAGCAGTGCCGATCGGCGTGGTCGGGCGGATCTTCGTCGGCAACCACATGCTCTTCGACGGCTACGTCAGCGATTCACCGCCCGAGGAATCCGACGGCATGCTGGACACCGGCGATCTCGGTTACCTCGACGCCGAAGGCAGGCTGTTCGTGGCGGGGCGCGACGACGAGATGATCATCTCCGGCGGTGAGAACGTCTTCCCTCGACCGGTGGAGGAAGCGTTGGCGTATCTGCCGCAGGTCAGCGATGTCGCGGTGGTCGGCGTGCCGGATCGCGAATTCGGCCAGCGACTGGCCGCGTTCCTGGTCAAGAACGAGGGCTCGGGACTCGACTCGGACATGGTGCGCACCTACGTGCGAAACCGCCTCAGCCGCTTCTCCGTCCCGCGCGATGTCACCTTCCTCAACGCGCTGCCGCGCGGAGAGACCGGCAAGGTGCTCAAGCGGTTGCTGGTGGACCCGGAAGGGCTGGTCGGCTGAGCCGGAGCACGGCGACCAGCCCTCGCGCCGGGGGTGTTACGGGCGCGGGTTGGCCTGGAACAACTGCCACATCCGGTTCATCATCTCGGTGCGCCGCGCTCCCGACGGCCAGGTATGGCTGCCGCCGTTGTAGACCCGCCACAGGACCTCGGTGCCTGCCTCACAGTCCCAGTGCCGGGAATCCTTGACGTCGGTGCCGCCGCCGGGCTGCTCGTTCTGGCACGGCCGGTTTTCCCAGCTCCAATACATGACGTGGCCGTAGGCGATGGGCTCGAGCACGATGGGATCGCTCGCCGAGGCGAACACGCCCCACGAGACCGCGCGGGCGGGATTGCAGCCGGTCGGCGGGGGTGCGGGTGCGTAGACAGCGCCCGAGGCGAACACCTCCGGTGCGGTGCAGGCCGCGCGCGAGGCCATCTGGCCACCGTTGGAGTGGCCGGTGAGATGGACCCGACTGCGGTTCACCCCGTACTGCGTGGCGACCTGGTTGACGACATTCTTGATATGCGTGACGTCGGCCGCATCGGCGTTCCAGCCCCAACCGGGGGAGCCGTCCGACTTGCACTCCTTCTTGGTACCCCGGGGGTAGACGACGATGAACTTGTGCTGATCGGCGAGGGCGTTCCACCCCCACGCCCCCTCGACGCTTTCGGGCGAGTCGTAACCACCGTGGAGGGCGACCACGAGCGGTGCCCCGGCCGGCACGCCTGACGGGACGTGAACGCGGTAGTGCCGACCTTCGAACCCGATGTTGCCGGGGTAGTTCGGCGGCGTCGGGCATTCGTCGGCAGCCGGACTTTCGAGAACTGCGCGGTCGGCATGGCCTGGCGCGGCCGCCGGGACCGCGAGTAGTAGGGCTGCGCAGGACGCGCCGAACAGCGCGGCCAGGCGTTTGATCAGAGAGGACGCCACGGAAACTCCTTGTGTGCGAACGGTATTGCAAATCGCACACTACGCGGACAGTGGTGTTCTTCGATGCCGATTGACCCGTGGGGGATGAGACGGGAAAACTACGCTCGGCCTCAGAGGTCGAGAACCAGGCGCTTTCCCGCGCAGCGGGAAACGCATGCCAGCGTCACCCCGGCAGCATGCTCGTCGGGGGTCAGCGCGCCGTCGCGGTGATCGGGGGTGCCGTCGGTGACACGGACGACGCAGGTGCGACAGAAGCCCTGGCGACACGAGTAGGGCTGGTCGGGGCGCACCGTCAGCAGTGCGTCGAGCATGGTCTGGTCGGCGCCGACGGCGATGACCTCGCCGGTGCTCGTCAACTCCACCTCGAACGCGGTGCCGTCGACAACCGGTGTGGGAGAGAACCTTTCGGAGTGGAACTCGATGCCGGGCATCGTGCGCACAGCGGCGACCAAGGCGGCCGTCATCGGGGTGGGTCCACAGCAGTAGATCGCCGTGTCGTGGTCGACACCGTCGAGAAGATCTGTGGCACCGGGTGTTCCGTGCTCGTCATCGGTGCGCACCACCACGTGTCCGCGGAGTTCGGCGAGCTCGTCGAGGAAGGGCAGGGTGTCGCGGCTTCGCCCGCAATAGACCAGGGTCCAGGCGATGCCGAGCCGGTCGGCGGCCCGCGCCATCGCCAGGATCGGAGTGATGCCGATGCCGCCCGCGACGAAATGCAGGCGTTTCGCCGACGAGCCACGCCCCGGGGGCGCGAACGGGAACGCGTTACGCGGCCCACGGATCACCACCGCGGTGCCGACCGGCAACTCGTCGTGGATCTCGATCGACCCGCCGCCACCGTGCGGAATACGACGCACCGCGATGCGGTACTCCCCGGTTTCGGCCGGGTCGCCACACAACGAGTACTGCCGTAGCCGCCCGGACGGGAGCTCGATGTCGATGTGCGCGCCCGGCGCCCACCGGGGCAGCTGAGCGCCATCGGGTGCGCGCAGCCCCAGATTGATCACGGCCTGGTCCTCGGCCACCAGCGCCCGATCGGTGACGACCACCGGGAAGCGGGCGTCGTCGGCCCTGGTGAGCAGGGGGCGACGGTTGATCAATGTCGACCAGCGCACGCGCAGGTTCGCGACCGTGTCGAGCACTCTGGTCGTCGGGTCGTGCTCGTGTTTGCCGTACAGATCCGGCGGGATCACCGTGGGTGCGGGATAGACGGTCACCGGTCCGCCGCCCTGGCTGCCGGTGACTTGGCCAGATAGGCGATGGCCTGCTCGGTGGAGCCGACATTCGCCGGGTCGTAGCGCGGGTTGAACGTGGACCCGGCACTGATCAACAGGGCCGGGATGCCCGGCAGCGCGCCCCGCCACATCGCTCCCAGGATCTTCCAGATCAACCGGGGATAGCCGATATTCGGCAGCTCCGGATCCTGATTGACCAGATACTTCGTGCCGCGCACGATCAAGCTGAGCAGGATCGGGATGACGAGCAGCATGATTCCCGCCCGCCGGATATACCCGGCCCCGAAGTAGATCGCGACATCGTGGGCGACGCTGCGATGCTCGACTTCCTCGGCCCCGTGCCAGCGGAACAGGTCGAGCACACGTGGCTCGGCGCCGTGGGATTCCAAGTCGGCGTTGAGGATCCAGTCACCGAGCCAGGCGAAGAAGTGTTCGAGGCTGGCGATGAACGTCAACCGTTCGACCAGGCGGGTCTGGGCCGCTTGCGGGCTGCCCTCGCGCGCGCCGAGCGAGTTGCGGAAGACATACTCCATCTGACGGGTGTAGGGCGCGGTGTCGATGTGGTGGGCGGCGAAAACCTGATCGAGCACCTTGGCGTGGGTTTCGGCGTGCATCGACTCCTGGCCGATGAACCCGAGCATGGCCTCGCGCACCTTCGCGTCCCGCACGTAGGGGAGTGCGTCGCGGTAGGTGGCACAGAACATCCGCTCGCCCTCGGGCAGCAGCAGGTTCAGCGAGTTCACCACGTGTGAGGCGATCGGCTCCGACGGCATCCAGTGCAGCGGTGCCGAGGTCCAGTCGAACTTCACATTGCGTGCCTGCAGGGCGACATCAGGTGTGCGCAGGGTCTCGGCCGCGCGCCGGTTGGGGAGTTTCATCGGGTCTCCTGTGCGAGGCGAGCGGAGTTGTGATGTCCTGCGCGCAGGAACTGTCCGGTTCCCCAGTCCGCGCCGATGCCGGACGCTACTTCGCCCGCGCCGAAAACGCGGCGGCCGTTCACGACGGTCGCGACGACGGCGCGGTCGTTGCGGTTGACCATCCGGTCCAGGCCGAATTCGGGCAGCGGCGCTTCGTGGAGCCGGTGCACCTCCTCGTCGAGTCCGGCCGGGTCGATGACGACCAGGTCGGCCCGATCGCCTTCGCGCAGGTGACCGGCGTCGATCTGGTACCAGTCGGCGAGTTCACCGGTGAGACGGTGGACGGCACGTTCGGTGCTCAGGAACGGCTTGCCGGATTCCTGGGCGCGCAGCACCCTTTCGAGCAGGCGTAGCGGGAAGTTGTAGAACGACATGTTGCGCAGGTGCGCGCCCGCGTCGCCGAATCCCATCTGCACGCCCGGGCTCGCGGCGAGCTTGTTCAGATAGTCGGGGCGATCGTTGGCGATGGTCGTGCGCCACCGCAGCGCCGGGCCGTGCTCGACAACCATGTCGAGGTAGGCGTCGACCGGATGCAGGCCACGGTCCTTGCCGACCTGGCCGATCGACTTGCCGACCACCGACTCGTCGGGGCAGGCGATGATCTCGGCATCGAAGAAATTGCGGTGCCAGATGCGGGGGGTGAACTTGTTGTCGTACTGCTTGCGGAACCAGCGACGGTACGGCTCACTCTGCAGCAACTCGTTGCGTTCGACCTGATCCTTGAGATGCAGGGCCGCGGCGCCTGCGCCGAACTCCTCGAACACCACCAGGTCGATACCGTCGGCGTAGACGGTGAACGGCACGGGCAGATGCTGCCACCGGAAGTCGGTGCGGGCGAAGCGATTCAGCAGCGGCGCGGCGTAGAGCATGAACCACACCAGCGGCGGGTAGGCCTTGGAGTCGGCCGCCGACAGCAGCGAGGTGCGCAGCCGCGGTCGGCCGATGCCGGCGCTGGCGAGGAAGAACTTGGCGATGTTGGGGCTCAGGCTGACCGTCGGGGCGCTCTGCAGCACCCGGTCCCGCTTGCGCAACACCTTGTTGAGCGCGCGCACCTCTTTGCCGCGGGTGTAGGTCGACGGCAGCGACCGCGACCGGTATTCCTCGCCGTCGATCTTGTCGAGTTTGTTCGTCATCGACGACAGTCCGAGGAAGCCTGCGTCGATCGCGGCGTCGAGCAGGGTGGTCATCTGCTCGATCTCGGCGGCGGTGGGTTCGGTGTCGCGGGTGACCGCGCGGCCGAGCCCGAGGACATGGGTGCGCAGATCGGAGTGTCCGAGGAACGCGGCGACGTTGGGACCCAACGGCAACGCGTCGAGCGCCTTGGCGTATTCGCCCGGATCCGACCAGGTTCGGTGCTTGTCGAGGGCGCCGTGCACCGCGTCGCGGGGCACGGCCTCGACGCGGCTGAACAGATCCGCGCAGTCGGCGTTGGAGGCCAGGACCGTCGACAGCGAGCAGTTGCCGACGACGACGGTGGTGACGCCGTGGCGCAGCGACTCCGACAACTCGGGCTTGATCAGCATTTCGGCGTCGTAGTGGGTGTGGACGTCGACGAAGCCGGGCAGCACCCATTTACCCGCGGCGTCGATCACCTCGGTGTCGGCGCCGATCGGCAGCGGGTCCACCGAGACGGCCTCGACGATGCCGTCGCGGATGCCGAGATTGCGCTGTGCGGACGCGGCTCCGGTGCCGTCGAACCAGCGACCGTCGGTAATGACGATATCGAAATCGAGCATCGGCTTTTCTCTCCTTCGTCGCTACTTGGGCTGAGCCTGGATGAACGCGTCGGCGTATCCGGCGATTGCGGCGGGGTCGGAGTAGGGCAGCCAGTGCCCGCGCGACAGGTCGTGGCGCACGACCTGATCGGCCCACTTCGCGGTGTCGTCGTAGCCCGCGGGGCGCACGGCGATGTCACGGGTGTTCACGAGCAACTGCACCGGAACGGTGGTGCGTCGTTCCCGCGGCCCGAACATGCGGGCGATGATGTTGGCCTTGTAGAAGCGCAGCCCCGAGATCATGTCCTGTTTCAGGGTCGGCGCCAGTGAGATCTGCTCGGCGGGGGTGCCCTCGATCACGCGAAGGAACAGCTTCCAGCTCTTCTCGGTGCCCACGAGCCGGAAGAACAGGCCCGGCAGGATCGGCAGCATGAAGAAGGTGGTGTAGGCCGAGGACAGGCACTGGCTGAGCGTGCCCCAGATGCCGCGCGGGGTACCCGACAGCACGCCACGACGCATCCAGGTGGCCAGGTGGTCGAGATTCGGGCCCGAGATCGAGGTGAACGACGCCACGTACTGGTCCGCGCCCGGCTCGCACACCGCTTCCCAGACCTGGACCGAGCCCCAGTCGTGGGCCACGACGTGCACGGGTTCGGTGGGGCTCACGGCCTCCACCACGGCGAAGAAGTCGGTCGCGAGACGGTTCAGCTCGTAGGCCGACACCTCGGTCGGCGCGCTGGATCGACCGTACCCGCGAGTGTCGTAGGAGATCACGCGATATCTGCCCGACAGCAGCGGCACGACGCTGTCCCACAGGTGATGGGTGTCGGGCCACCCGTGGACGAGGACCACCGGAATGCCGTCTTCGGGACCGAATTCGTAGACAGCGAGCGAGATGTCGCCGTTGCGCACCAGATGCGATCTGGACGACGCTGCCGCGGGACTGTCGGTGCCGGTTTCGCGCGTCATACGAGACTCCTTCCGCACGGGGCTTCGTTGCTCCGTGCACAATCGATAGTACCGACGGTACCGATATGCGGTACGCGGGGTATCGAAAATATAGTGGGGATCTCGCGGCCCGCTGTCAACAAGACCGCCGAGACTGCCCGCGACAGGGCGGCGGAGCCGTCGCCGCGCGCCGCTATCCTGGCCGTACGCGAAGGGCGGATCAGGGAGAACAGTGACTACATCGTCGAGGCCGGTGCGCCGGTCGCCAGTACGGTTGCTCACCCGCGAACAGGTCATCGCGGGTGCGGTGCGGTGCATCGACCGCGACGGACCGCAGGTGAGCATGGAAACGCTGGCCCGGGAGATGGGCGTGGCCAAACCGCGTCTGTACCGGATGTTCGCCGACAAATCCGAGCTCGACGGCGCGGTGTCGGATTGGCTCGTCGCGCAGGTCTACGCCGCCGTCGCGCCGGACCTCTCGCTGATCATGCAACCGCCGCGGGCCACGATCCATCGGTTCCTCACCGCCTATGCCGGGGTCATCGCCGAGCATCCCGATGTGTTCCGTTTTCTCGTGCTCACCCAGAGCGTGTCGAGCGCCGACCCGTCCGCTCGGCCGTTGGACATCGGTCGGCGCCTCTCGCACGATCTCGCCGAGCGCAGCCGCAGTGTGCTGTCCTCGGTCGCACTCGATACCGACGGTATCGATCATCTGCTGCGCGGCATCGTCGGCTTCGTCATGGCCGTCACCGACCTCTGGCTCGACACCGATCCTGTCCCGCTGCCGGAGCCGACGGCATTGTTCGTCGATCGGACGACCAATGCCGTCGTCCAGTTGTTCGACGGCTTTCTCCGGGAGAAGGGTGTCGTCATCAAGCCCGATATGTCGGTGGCGGCGACGCTGGCCACGATCACCGAAACCGCGCCGCCGCTCGACTGACCCCGGTTGCCGGGTCAGGCCTTCATCTCGTACGTTCCGGCCAGCGCGCGCGCCTGACCGAGCACACGCTCGAAACGAGCTCGGTCGAAGACCGGCCGTCGCACCAGGTCGAGGGCCCGGCGCTGCTGAGTGGGGGTAGCGGTCGGCTTGTTGTGCAGGTTGAGCGCGTTGGCGGAGAAGGCGCGCACGAACCCGTCGAAGATCTGGTCGATCACCGCCGGATCGGTGCCGTCGATGACCGCTTGCTCCAGGACCAGCTGCGCGTAGGGCACGGCGGTGAACAGCTCACCGAACGCGAACAGGAAGTCCACGTCCTGTTGCTGCGAGGACGTCGGTGCGGCCACCGCCAGCAGGGCCTGCAGCGCGAGCACCTGTTCGAGGAACACCGCCACGTTCGGAATGTCGCCGAAGCTCTCGAAGACCGGGCGCCAGTCCGCGAAGCGGATGCGGCCCAAGCCGCTGCTCGGGCCCTGTCGGAACAGGAACTCGTCGTCGGCGGTGTCGTGCCGCGACGGCACCGGAGCGTAGGCGGCACTGGCGAATTCGGCCCGCAGCGGCTTCACGACCGCGCCCAGACGCGGGGTGATCTTGCGACTCGACCAGGTCAGCGCACTGGCGACCGCGCGGGTGGCGCCCTTGGATGCCACCGACGCGCCCGGCAGCGACTGCATCGCGGCCAGACCGGCATCGGCGGGGTGGAACATGTAGTTGGCCATGAACTTCAGTGACAGCGCCATGTTGACGTGGACGGTGCCCTCGAGTCGCGGGAGGCCGAACATGGCCGTCATCGCGACCGGGAAGTACATGTCGTTCTCGAACCCGCGCGCGGCGATCACGTCGGCGAGATCTTCGATGACGCGCTGGCCCTGCCGGGTCACCGACATCTTCTCGATGGCGTTGAACAGCAGGTAGCGACGATCGTCCGGCGATGCCGAACGCATGTAGTCCACCGCGCGTGCGCTGTAGAGCTTCATCGCGGCGATGCGCGCGTAGGAATCGGTGATCAGCGCGCGAACCTGTGGGAACTCGGTGACCCTGTGCCCGAACAGAATCCGGTTCTCGGCGTGGTCGATCGCCTCGTAGAAGGAGTGCTCACACGCGCCGACCGCGCCGAAGCCGAGGTTGAACTTGCCCACGTTGACCGTGTTCATCGCCGCGTGGAACGCGTCCTCGCCGCGGTGGAGGATGTCCTCCTCGGCGACGGGGTAGTTCTCGAGATCGAAAGCCGCGACATAGATCTGGCTGTTGACGACATTCTTGCGCAGCTTGTAGGCGTCGTGCTGGGAGTCGGCGACAAAGAAGAGATACCCCTCGTAATCCTCCTGAGTCGGCTTGCCCCGCAATGCCGCGGCGCTGTCGATGATCGGCTTGTCCGACCGACGGCCGAAGACCGAGACCATCGAGGCCAGGTTGCCGTTGCCGATGTAGTACTTGCCGCCGGTCGCGGTGTAGCCACCGTCGGGCTGCGGGTCGACGATCATGTCGGTGGAGTACACGTCGGCGCCGTGTTCCTTCTCCGACAACCCGAACGCGAAGATCTCGCCGGATTCGAGCTGGGCCGCCGCCTTCTTCTTGGCCGCGCTGTTGCTGCTCTGCCAGATCGGGCCGAGGCCGAGGATGGTGACCTGCCAGACGTACCAGTAGGTCATGCCGTAGAAGCCGAAGATCTGGCTCAGCATGGCGTTGCGCGCGGTGTCCCAGCGCTTGTTCGGGTCGCCGCCCGCCTCGGCCGCCGGGGTGAGGAAGGTGGCGAACAGGCGCTCCTTCTTCGCGAAATCCAGGAACTCCGCAGGCCAGACACGGGACCGATCGTCATCGAGCAGTTGCGTCTTGCCGCGAGTCTCGAACCAGTCGACCGTCGCGCGCAACAGCCTGCGCGTGTCCGGATCGAACTGCGCGAAGTCGGCGGTGTTCGGGTTGAAGAAATCCTGGGGCATCGTCGCTCCTCCTGCGGGCGTCCTGCACGGTCGAACGCTTCATTCGTCACTGTAGCATTTTCGTACATCAGTGTAGGAACACCGGGTGGGTTGCTATTGTGGGCGCATGGGTAGCGAGACGGCAGTGCAGCGGCGAGGGCGGGCCGCGCACCTCGGCCCCGAGCGGCGCAGACCACAGGTACTCGACGCGGCGCTGGCCATCGCCGCCGACGACGGCGTCGCCGCGGTCACGATGGGCGCGGTCGCCGACTATATGAAGGTCACCCGCCCGGTGATCTATGCCTGTTTCCCCGATCGGGTCGAGCTGATCGACGCGCTGATCCGGCGCGAGGAGAGCTATCTGATCTCCGGGGTCCTCGACGTGCTGCCACCACGCGCCACGAACGCCGACGAGACAGTGTTCGTCGAGGGCTTCCGCACTCTGCTCAACAAGGCGGCCGAGCGGCCCGACGCCTGGCGACTGATCTACGGCAACCCCGACCCCGCGGTCGCCGGTTCCTTCGGGCGAGGTCGACAGCTGGCGGTCGAGCGCTGCACGGCGTTGCTGCGTCCGACCTTGCAGGCCTGGGGAATCGACGACGCCGAGCGCAAATTGCCCGCGCTGGTGGAGTTGTGGGTCTCGGCCGCCGAAAGCGCGGTCCGAACCCTGTTCGCCAACCAGGACGAGTGGAACCCCGACGACCTCGGTGCCTTCGTCGGTTCGGCCGTCTACCGGGCTATGCGCAGCGCGTGATGTCCGCGCCGTAGGTGGTCGACCCTGGTTCGTCGGTCGTTCGGTCAGTGGGTGGGCGACGGCGTCCGGGCGGACAGCCGTGCGCTGTCGAGGAATTCCGCGATCGTCGCCCAGGTGGTGTCGCGGGCGGTCGGCCCCGCGATGATGCCGAGATGGCTTCCCGGGACCTCGGTGAAGCGAACCTCCGAGGAGCCGGTGAGGACCCCGGTGCCCGCGGCGACGGACGTCGACGAGGCCAGCGCGTCCTTGGTGCCGCCGATCAGCTGCGTCGGCGCGGTGAGTGCGGTCAGATCGATCGCGCGATGCGGGCCCAGATGCACGGTGCCCTTGTGCATTTCGTTGCGGATGATCAGTTGCCGGTAGGCCTGGCGATAGAACCGGCCCGGATAGCCGGGCATGCTGTCCATGAACCGATCCACCGATTGCATGCGGGCCAGCGCTTCGGCGTCGGCGATATTGCGGGCGATGTACCAGGGCTTGGTGAGCTCGCGGTCGATCGACTGGATCCGGAACCCGGCTCGCACCCCGTACTTCGGTACGCCACCGGCCATGCGCACGGGCAGGGTGACCTCGCGTCCGCCGGTGAGCTGTCCGAACCTGCGGGCCAACGAGATCTGACCGTTGCGGCGCTGATCGAACGGGGTTCCCACCGCGGTGACCGACCCGATCGGCAGGTCGGCGTGCCCGGCGGCGGTGAGCACGCTGATGGTGCCGCCGAACGACCAGCCGATCAGCTCGACGGGGGAGTGCTCGTTCTCCGCGCTGACCGCCTCGATCGCCGTGGGCACGATGTCGTCGACCCACTCCTCGAAGCCGAGATCGCGGTCGGCGTAGGTGATCTCGCCGTAGTCGAGCACATAGACCTCGCGCCCCAGCTCGAGCAGGAATCGCACCAGGCTCTGACTGGGCCGCATGTCGTAGCAGGAGATCGTCACCGCCAGCGGTGGCACGAGCAACACGGGATCGCCGGTGGCGGGGGTGGCGCGGCGGTAGCGCAGCAGCCTGCGGTGCGGCTGGTCGTAGACGATGTCCGACGGCGTCGGCGCGTACGGCTCGACACCGTCGCGCAAGAGCGCGACCACGTTGCGCAGTGCAACCGACAGGGGGCCCATGTCATTCTCCGGAACGTCGAGACGGCGGGAGAAAACTAGCTGTAACTCCCTGTAGCACCTTATCTGCTCCCGTGGAGTCGTCCGAATCCGCAGGTGAACCGCCGCTCGGTGGTACCCCGGCAACGTCGACGCCCCGTTCGAGTACCTGTCGAACGGGGCGTAGTGCTGTGCTCGCACGGCAGCGATGACCGCTGCCGTCCACGGCGTGGGTCAGGGTTTGCGGGCGACCGCACCGTAGGCCGAGATCGGGAGGACCTGGCCTACCTCGGTGGTCTCCGGACGCCACTGGGTGATCGAGACGACGCCCGGTTCGACTACTTCCAGACCGTCGAAGACGCCGCGGATCTGGGCCTGCGTGCGCGGGATGTACGGTGTGCCGCCGGTGCCCGTGTAGTTCTCGCACAGGGTGACGTAGGCCTTGCTGTCGTCGGTGCCGTCCCAGTAGATCAGGTGGCTGCCCGAGGGCACCGCGCCGATGACGGTACGCACGATGCGCAGCAGGTCGTCGTAGGTTTGGGCGTGTCCGAGAACACCCATGAACATCACGGCGATCGGCTCGTTGAAGTTCAGCACGTTGCGCGCATCGGCGACGATCTGCTCGGGGTTGTGGAAGTCGGCGTCGATGTAGGTGGTGACGCCTTCGTCGGTGGTGCTGGTGAGCAGTGCGCGCGCGTGGGTGAGCACCAGTGGGTCGTTGTCCACGTAGACCACCTTGGCCTCCGGGGTGACGCCCTGGGCGACCTCGTGGGTGTTCTGCATCGTCGGCAGGCCGGTACCGATGTCGAGGAACTGCTTGATGCCGCGTTCCTTCGCCAGGAAGCGGACGGCCCTGATCAGGAACTGTCGGGACTGCACGGCCATGGTCGAGATGTCGGGGTCGACCGCCAGTCCCGCGTCGCCGGCGATCTTGTCGATCTCGTAGTGGTCCTTACCGCCCATCCAGTAGTTCCAGATCCGCGCGGAGTGGGGGATGTCGGTCCTGATCACGGGTGTCTGCACGTCGGCCATAACCTTGCTCCTCTGCAACTTTGACGGTGGCGCGCCCCGCCCAGGGGAGAACCACCAGCGACATAGCATCTGATCTGTTTGCGACAGTACAAGATTCATGCCGAAACGGTCGGTCCAATCAGCCGAACCCCTCGGCTGCGTTCATCGGCCGAAATCGGGTAAAGCCGTCACATGACGACACTGCGCAGAAATGTTGTGGCCACCGTGCTCACCGCGGCCGCGATCACCGTACTCGGCACCGGTTGTGACCAGGTGGAGAAGGCGGTCAACAAGGGCGGCGATACCCCCTGTAGCGAGTACACCGCCCAGAGCTCGGACGACCGGCGGACGACGGTGACCAAGTTCCTCGAACAGGAGCGTGGCAACGACGCGAAGCCGGATGCGAGCCAGATCGATCTTTCCGTCGCCGCCATCGATCTGATGTGCGGAGCGCAGGCCAACCCGGACACCCCCATCCGGGAAGCCGATCTGACCGGGGTGCTCGTGCCCAAGTGACCCCGCCGCTGGTCGCTGGGTATCCCCTCCTGCGGCGACGATAGCCCCGATCTCACCGCGTGCCCCGCATTTCACATGTTCACTGCGACGGACACGTTCGGCCGGTAGCATCGCTAACGGACCGTAAGGTCTAGTCCAGCAAGATGTTTCGTTGCGATCGCGGAGAACCGGGGTCCGCGGGGCACCGGGTGATCGAGAGGTTTCGCAGTGGAAACGGTGACGAATCGGGTCGTAATGGATCCGACTGGGCAAGACATTCAGGGCGAGATCGTCGAGATCAGGGCCCACGGTCCCGCCACCAGGGTCGAACTGCCCGGCGGGGTGCAGGCATGGTCGATCACCGATGCCGCGCTGCTGGAGAAGCTGCTCGTCGATCCTCGGGTATCCAAGGACGCGAGCCGGCACTGGCCCGCCTTCGTCGCCGGTGAGATCCCCCCGGATTGGCCGCTGTACCTGTGGGTTTCGGCGCCGAACATGTTCACCGCCTACGGCACCGAACACCGCAGGCTGCGCAAGCTGGTGGCGCCGGCCTTCACCGCGCGGCGCACCGAGGCCATGCGCGCGCAGGTCGAGCGCATCACCAACGAACTGCTCGACGAGCTGGCACGGACCCCGGCGGGTCAGACGGTGGACCTGCGCGAGCAGTTCGCCTACCCGCTGCCGATCCAGGTGATCTCGGAGCTGATGGGCGTGCCCGAGTCGCTGAACCCCGGCCTGCGCACGTGCGTCGACGGCATCTTCGACACCACGCTCACCCCTGAGCAGTCACAGGCCAACTACATGGAGATGTACCGGATCCTCGGTGAGCTGGTGGCGCTGCGGCGCGAACAGCCCGGCGACGACATCACCAGCCTGCTGATCGTCCAGCGCGACGAGGACGAGGGCCAGCTCACCGAGGAAGAACTCGTCGGCACGCTGCTGCTGGTGATCTCGGCGGGTCACGAGACCACCGTGAACCTGCTCGACCAGGCCATCACCGCGCTGCTCACCCGGCCCGATGTGCTCGACGGCCTGCGCGCGGGCACGATCACCTGGCCCGATCTGGTCGAGGAGACGCTGCGCTTCGAGTCGCCGGTCGCGCACCTGCCGTTGCGTTTCGCGGTGGACGACATCGACATCGACGGTGTGCAGATCGCCAAGGGCGACCCGATTCTGGCGAGCTACGCCGGTGCCGCGCGTGATCCGAAGCTGCACGGCGAGACCGCCGACGAGTTCGATCCCAACCGAGAAAAGCAGTCGCACATGGCATTCGGCTACGGCGCGCATCACTGCCTCGGTGCGCCGCTGGCCCGCTTGGAGGCGCTGGTGTCGCTGCCCGCCCTGTTCGAACGGTTCGCCGACCTCAGGCTGGCCGCTCCCGTCGCCGACCTCGGCACGGTGCCCAGCTTCATCTCCAACGGTCACCGCCACCTGCCCGCCTACGTCCACGGCGGCTAGCGCCGAACCTGCTCGGCCGACCCGATCGGGTCGGCCGAGCACGGCGGTCAGAGGCCGGGTACCACCAGGGGAGCGGTGCTCGGGAACATCACCGGCAGGCCCGCCAACGCCCGGTGGAAAGGCCCTGGCCGCCAGACCAATTCCTCCGCCGGGACCGCCAGCTCGAGTTCCGGCAACGCGTCGAGGAGCTGGTCGATGGCCTCCTGGGCGATCAGGTAGGCCGGTGACTTCGCCGGGCAGCCGTGCGGGCCGGTGCTCCACGCCAGGTGCGCGCGGTTGTCGAGGAAATCGCCGGTCCCGATCGCGGGATCGTTGTTGCACGCGGCCATGCTGATGACGACCGGCTGATGCGCGGGCAGCCACACATCGTCGACCAGGATCGGTTGACGCGGATACGTGGTGCAGAAATTGGCCATCGGCGGGTCGGTGTAGAGCACCTCGTCGAGAGCGTCGCGCGTGGACAGGCTGCCGCCGAGCAGGCTGCCCGCGAAACGCTGATCGGTGAGCATCAGCCGCACCGTATTGAGAATCAGATTGAGCATCGGTTCGATCCCCGCGCCGTAGAGCGTGAGCACCTGGTTCATCAACTCTTCGTCGGTGAGTCGCTGCGGATGCTGCACCAACCGGGTTGTCACATCGTCGCCGGGTTCACGCTGCTTGAGCCGCACCAGGTCGTAGAGCGCGTCCTCCATCAGCTTGGTGCCGCTGGCCGCGGTGTCGCCACCCTCGAACATCTGTCCCATGCCGGTCGCGATGTCCCCGCCGATATCGGCGGGCACACCCAGCATCGCGTTGATGGTGGCGAAGATGACGGGAAAGGCGTATTGGCTCAACAGATCCGCGCTGCCGTCGGCGCAGAAGGAGTTGATCACCGGCATCGCGATCTGCTCGACGGTGCGATGCAGCTGGTACAGGTCCACCCCCGCCAGACCCGCGACGGTGACCTGCCGGTGGCGGGTGTGCTCCGCGCCCGCGGTGCGAATCGCGTTGGGGCGGTAGCGCATCATCGGAAGCACCGGGCAGTCGTCGGGAATGTCGCGCTGCCACATCTTCGGATCGGCGGGAAAATGGTCGGGATCGTTGAGAATCTGCACCGCGGTGCGGTAGCCGATCACCAGGGTGGCGGGTACCCCGGGCACCAGGTCGACCGGCACCAGCGAACCGAAGCGGCGCCGCATATCGCGGTAGGTGCTCTGCGGGTCGGCCGCGAATTCCGGCGAGTACAGCGGCACCCGGTCCTGGCCGCTGCGCGAGTCCGGCGAAATATCCAGTGTCACAGCGAGTACTCCTGATTCGAGGATCGGTGCCTCGGCGACGCGCCGAGTTCGTGGCCGACCCTGGCGGCCAGCTCGTTCATGCGATGGGCGATGAGCGCGAGGTCCACATCGCCGGTCGTGGCGACCCCGAGCAGGGTGCCCGCGCCCGCGGCCGTGATCAGGACCATGCCCTCGTCGTACTCGGTCATGTTCTGGCGCACTGTGTTCGCGAGTCCACCGCAGAACTCGCCGAGCACCTTGCCCAGCGAACGCAGCCCGCACGCGGCGGCCGCGAAACGCTCCGCGTCATCGATGGAGATACTCCCGGAATGCGCCACGCGTAGACCGTCCTCGGATAACAACACCGCGAAGCGGACGCCGTCGAGAGCCAGGTCGTCCAGCAGCCACGCGAGGCGGTTGGTGCTGTTCGCGATCGGAGTACTCATCAGCTGTCATGCCCTTTCGTCGAGCGTGCGGCCGCGGCGCGGCCGTGTCTGGAGCCGCTGTGCCATGCCGCGGCGAGCTCGGGACGGGCCAGCACCTCGCCGGTGTCGACGCGCTCGTCGGCGGGGGCGACGGTGCGGCGCGTGCGTTTGGGCAGCCCGCCGGTGGTGCGGTCGAGCTCGGCCACGTCCAGTTCGGGCGCCGACGCGCTGATCTCGGAAACGGGTGGTGGCGGCGCTACCGGTTCGGGTGCCTCGGCATGCTTGGGGCGGTGCGCCTCGGCGGCCGTGACGAGCAGGGCGGCGGGAACGAACACCATCGCTCTGGTGCCGCCGTAGATATTGGGTCCGTCGACATAGGCGGCGAAGCCGTAGCGGCGCGCGAGCGCGGCGACACCGGGGAACCCCACCCGTGGGGACGGGCCGAGCGCGTTGATGTCGACGAGGCGCTCACCCGAGAGCACCTGGCGGGCCTCCTCCATCTGTTCGCGGCTCATCCGCACACCCGCGTCGTCGATGATCACCGTGACGCCGTGGTGGCCCTGCTGGTAGGAGATGTCGACGAACGACGACGGCGGCGAGTAGCGCAGCGCGTTGTCGAGCAGGGTCGCGACTGTGTGCACCAGCGGTTCGACCGCCCGGCTCATGACCACGAGATCGCAGTTGCCCGTGCGCACGCGCAGATAGTCGCGCACGCGACCGGTGGCGCCGCCCACCACGTCGCCCACGGTCTGCTGCGGCCAGCGTCGGCCGGGCAGCCCGCCGGAGACGATGACGTAGGCCTGCGCCTGGCGGATCATCTGCTGGACCGTGTGATCGATGCGGGTCAGCGTCGCGTAGACCTCGTCGTTGCGGTTCTCCCGCAGCGCGTTGCTCACGACCTGGCCGACGTCGGCGCCGAGGCTGACCACGGTGGTGCCGAAGGCGCGGACCGCGTTACTGGTGGCGGACCGCGCGTCGGCGGAGACCTGGGCGCGCGTTTGTTCCTGTGCCGCCTCGACCTGCGCCGCGATGCGTTCTTCGGCGGCCCGCTCGGCGAGTTCTGTCTCGTGTTCTCGCGCACGTAGTTCCTCGGCGTGGGCGAGCGACATCTGTTTCATCGCCGCGTCTTTGGCATGGAGATCGCGCTCGGCCGCCACCAGGCGACCGCGGATCTGACGTTCGGTGCGCAGGGCCTGTAGCGCGACAGCGACCGCGCCGAGCAGGACCAGTGTTGCTAGGGAGAACAAGAAGACCGCGAGCGTCGGAGTCATCGGTTCCTTTGTCGTTTGTACCGACCGAAGAGCCGTGGTGGCCGGGTCCTCGCCGGTCCCTCCGACGAGACTTCTCGCCGACGCCCTGCCCTCACAAGAACTGCGCCGCACCACAATTCGGCACCGCGCGCGTGAGTTCGGTCGATTCCGGGCTCGCTGCCCGGCGTTTCGGCGATGCCGGACACGTTAGCAGTGCGAATTGCCGAGTGCACCAAAGGGGTTGCCGCAGAACGTGACTCGCATTGTGGTGTAGGGCTCGTCAATCGATACCGGCGGTTTACCCTCGCCGTGTACGGTGGAACAGATACAGGTCGGCCGTGACCAGCGGCGACCAACGCGTCGTCGCCGCACTCGGCCTCGAGTCACCGGCTCCCATTCCTTAGTCTCGTCTGCCGCAGCGGCGCCGTCGATCGATCCGAGGAAGAGCCCTGCATGACCAGCGATCTCGACGACGACCCGCCCGACATGACACCCGCCGACCCCGAGGAAGAAGACCCGACCGTCCACTGGCCCGAACCGAGCCCGCTGCAATCGTGGTGGACCGACATCATGGGCGCGAAGAAGCCACGCCGTTTCGGCCAGCAGAGCTGACTCCGCTGATCTGACCCACCAGGGCCGCACCGTCACCGGTGCGGCCCTTGTCGTGTTCGGGCTGTATTCCCCAGGGTATTGACCTGGACGCCGTGTCCAACATAAATTACATGGACACCGTGTCTCAGGTATCCGGGACACACGGCACACGGGAGTGCGTACATGACACAGAAGGTGTTCGTCGTCGGCGTCGGCATGACGAAGTTCGAGAAGCCGGGTTCGCTGGAATGGGACTACCCGGAGATGGCCCGCGAAGCCGGGACCAAGGCGCTCGCCGATGCCGGAATCGACTACGACCAGGTCGAGCAGGCCTACGTCGGCTATGTGTACGGCGAGTCCACCTCGGGCCAGCGCGCGGTCTACGAGCTGGGCCTCACCGGCATTCCGGTGATCAACGTCAACAACAACTGTTCCACCGGATCGACCGCGCTCTACCTCGCGGCGCAGGCGATTCGCGGCGGCCTCGCCGAGTGCACGCTCGCACTGGGCTTCGAGAAGATGCAGAAGGGCTCGCTCGGTTCGACCTACGACGACCGTGAGCAGCCGATGATGAAGCACCTGCTGGCGCTGGCCGAACTGCAGGAGTTCGCCATGCCGCCCGCGCCGTACATGTTCGGCGCCGCGGGCAAGGAGCACATGGAGCTCTACGGCACCACCGCCGAGCAGTTCGCCAAGATCGGCGTCAAGAACCACAAGCACTCGGTGAACAACCCGTACGCGCAGTTCCAGAAGGAATACAGCCTGGAAGAAGTGCTCGACGCCAAGCAGATCTACGGTCCGCTCACCAAGCTGCAGTGCTCGCCGACCTCCGACGGCTCCGGCGCGGTGATCCTGGCCAACGAGGACTTCGTCGACCGGCACAATCTGGCCGACCGCGCGGTCGAGATCGTCGGACAGGCCATGGTCACCGACCTGCAGACCACCTTCTCCACCAACAGCGCGATCAACCTCGTCGGCGCCGACATGTCGCGCACGGCGGCGCGCAAGGTCTACGAGCAGGCCGGGATCGGCCCCGCCGACATCGACGTGATCGAACTGCACGACTGCTTCTCCACCAACGAACTGCTGACCTACGAGGCCCTGGGCCTGTGCGCGCCGGGCGAGGGCGGTCGGCTCGTCGACGACAACGCCACCACCTACGGCGGCCAGTGGGTCGTCAACCCGTCGGGCGGTCTGATCTCCAAGGGCCACCCGCTCGGCGCGACCGGGCTGGCCCAGTGCAGCGAACTCACCTGGCAGCTGCGCGGCGACGCCGATGCCCGCCAGGTCGCGGACGCGCGCATCGCCTTGCAACACAACATCGGTCTCGGTGGCGCGGTCGTGGTGACCGCCTACCGTCCCGCCGTCCGCTGAACCTCCCTCACCGAATCACACCAGGAGAAACCCATGGCATCTGTTTCCGTTTCCACCGCCCTTCCCGTCGCCCCCGAGCTGGCGTGGGCCCGGCTCAGCGACCTCGCCAACTGGGAGGAATGGCTGACCATCCACCAGGGCTGGCGCGGCGATCTGCCCGCCGAGCTCGCCGCTGGCTCGCGTTTCACCGAGGTCGTGTCGGTGATGAACATGGCCAACAAGATCGAGTGGACTGTCGCCGAAGTCGTCCCGAACTCGTTCCTGCGCATCACCGGCGCCGGAATGGCCGGTGTCACCATCGAATTCGCGCTGAAGGTGGAGGCCACCGAGACCGGCTCGGAGGCCGCGTTCGACGCGAGCTTCAAGGGCGCGATGATCGTGGGCCCGATCGGCAAGGCCGTGGCCAAGCACGCCGAAGCCGATCTGTTGGAGTCGATGGAGAAGTTCACCGCGCTCGTCGGCTCGGCCGCATGACCACCTCGGAATCGGCCGGAGTCGTCTTCGACGGCTCCGGCCTGGGGGAGTGGACCGACGAAGAGCGGTTCTCGGTCACCGCCGAGCGGATCGCGCAATACGCCGCGGCGACCAATGATCCGATCGCCGCGCACCTGTCGGGCGAGATCGCCCCGCCGGTGTTCGCGGTGGTGCCGGTCTTCACCTCGATGGCGCCGGCCGCGCTGTCGGTCGCGCCGGTGGAGCTGCTGATGAAGCTGGTCCACGGCGAGCAGGACTTCCTCTTCCATCGGCCGATCCGGGCCGGTGACGAGCTGGTGGTACGGGCCAAGCCGATCGGCTACGTGGGCCGACCCAACGGGTCGACGGTGGTCGTCTATGCCGAAACTAGGGACGCGGCGGGTGAACTCGTCAACGAGCAGTGGATGACCGCGTTCTTCCGCAAGGTCGACGCCGGTCCCGGTGAAGGCGAACTCGCGCCAGCACACCGGATCACCGACGAGGACCGGGCCGCTGATCCGGCCGCGAAGGTCACCGCCCACATCGACGAGGACCAGACCTTCCGCTATTCCCCGGCCTCGGGTGACCCGATGCCGATCCACCTCGACGACGAGATCGCCCGCATGGCAGGGCTTCCCGGCATCATCAACCACGGTCTGTGCACCATGGCGTTCACCTCGTGGGCCGCACTGACCGAACTCGCCGACGGCGACACCGCGCGCCTGCGCAGGCTCGCCGTGCGGTTCGCCAAGCCGGTGCTCCCCGGCCAGGACATCACCAGCACCTTCTGGCCCACCGAATCCGACGATCCCGGCGTGCGGGCCTACGCCTTCGAGACCGAAGCCGCGGGCCAGATCGCGATCACCGACGGCCGCGTCGAAATCAACTAGGAGACAAGACTCATGGGAAAACTCGACGGTCGCGTCGCGGTCATCACCGGTGCCGGTCGCGGCATCGGTCGCGAACACGCGCTGCTGTTCGCCCGCGAAGGCGCCAAGGTCGTGGTCAATGACCTCGGCGGCGCCAACGACGGCACCGGCACCGACGCAGGCCCGGCCCAGCAGGTGGTCGACGAAATCGTCGCCGCCGGCGGAGCCGCGGTCGCCAACACCGACAACATCGCCACCTGGGACGGCGCGAAAGCGCTTGTCGACCAGGCGATCAGCGAGTACGGCACCCTCGACATCGTGGTGAACAACGCGGGCATCCTGCGCGACGCGTTCATCGCGGGCATGGACGAGTCGCAGTGGGACTCGGTCATCGCGGTGCACCTCAAGGGCCACGCCGCCACCCTGCATCACGCCGCGGCGTACTGGAAGGCACAGTCCAAGGCCGGTACCCCCGTGTCGGCCTCGGTGATCAATACCGCGTCGGCCTCGGGCACGTTCATGCCCAATGCCGGTCAGGGCAACTACGGTGCGGCCAAGGCGGGCATCGCCGCGCTGACACTGGTCGCCGCCGACGAGCTCGAACGCTACGGCGTGCGCGTCAACGCGATCGCTCCGATCGCCCGCACCCGACTGACCCTCGCGACCCCCGGCATGGGTGCGCTGTTCGCCGCCGAGGTGCCCGAGGGCGAGTTCGACGCGTTCGCCCCGGCCAATATCTCGCCGCTGGTCGCCCACCTCGCCGCGTCCGACTGCGCGCTCACCGGCAAGGTGTTCGCCGTGCAGGGCGGTGCGATCGTCGAACTGGCCGGTTGGCACGACGTGCGCACCGTGGAAACCGACGGACCGTGGACCATCGACGAGGTGGCCGCCCAGCTGAAAGAGACCGACTAGCCATGGCGCGCAACAGTTATGAGCTCGGCGTCGGCGTCAGCGAGGACCATCTGGCCCTCGCCGACGCGGTGGCCGGATTCGTCGAGCGGACCGTCACGGCCGATGTCGTTCGGGCCGCGGTCGAGTCCACCGACTCGGGCAAAGTCCTGCCGTACTGGGACGCGCTCGTCGCCCAGGATCTGCTGAGCCTGCACATCGCCGAGGAACTCGGCGGTCAGGGGGCCGGTCTGCTGACCCTGGCCGTCGCACTCGAACCACTCGGTCGTGGCCTGCACACCGGCCCGTTCGTCCCCACGGTTCTCGCCGGTGCGGTGCTGGCCGCCGCGTCCGGCACCCGCGCCGAGGGCACGTCGGAATCGGCTCGCGCTCGGCTCGCCGGGCTGGCGGACGGATCGCGCACCGGTGCGGTGGCCTTGACCTCGAACCTCACCGGCACGCTGACCGACGGCACGTTGACCGTCAGCGGCACGGCCGATGGTGTGCTCGGGGCACTGTCGGCCGATGTCGTCATCGCGCCGGTCACCGTGGCCGGCGAACAACGGTGGGTCGTCTTCGAGAACATCGATCTGACGATCAACGTGCAGGACAGCATCGACGTACTGCGTGGTTCGGCTCGCCTGCACGCGGATTCGGTCGAGGTCTCGTTCGATGCGGTGCTCGACGTGACCTCGGCGCGCGTGCGTTCGGTGGCCGCGGTGGTGCTCGGCGCCGAGGCGGTCGGCGTGATGTCGTGGTGTGTGTCGACCGCATCGGAATACGCCAAGACCCGGGTGCAGTTCGGTCGGCCGATCGGTCAGTTCCAGGGTGTCAAACACAAGTGCGCCCAGATGGGCATCGCGCTGGAGAAGGCGCGCGCTGTGCTGTGGGACGCCGCGTACGCCCTCGATCGCGACGACGACACCGCCGACTACGCGGCGGCCGTCGCCGCGCTGATCATCCCAGACGCCGCGGTACAGGTCGCCCAGGAGTGCATCCAGGTGCACGGCGGCATCGGCTTCACCTGGGAACACGACGCGCACCTGTACTACCGGCGGGCCCTGGCGTTGCGTGGCCAGCTCGGCGCGCGCGACGAACGTGCCGAGGCGGTGGCCGGTTACGCGCTGTCGGGGCTGACCCTGTCCAGCGAACTGGAACTGCCCGCCGAGGCCGAACAGATCCGGGCCGCGGTCCGGGCCGAACTCGCCCAGATCGCGGCGATCGACGACGAGGACGACCAACTCGTCGCCCTCGGCGACGGCGGCTGGAATCTCCCACACCTGCCCCGGCCCTACGGCCGCTCGGCGTCCCCGCTCGAGCAGGTGGTGATCGCGCAGGAGATCAAGGCCTCCGGCATCCAGATGCCCCAGCTGCTGATGGGCACCTGGGCGGTCGGCGCGATCGTTCCGCACGGTGACGACCGTCAGAAACAAGAACTGGTCGTGCCGACACTGCGCGGCGAACTGGTGTGGTGCCAGCTGTTCAGCGAACCGGGCGCCGGCTCGGATCTGGCGAGCCTGACCACCAAGGCCACCAAGGTCGACGGTGGCTGGCGGGTGAGCGGACAGAAGATCTGGACCACGGTCGCGCAGTTCTCCGACTGGGCGATGCTGATCGCGCGCACCAGCCCCGACAAGCCCAAGCACGAAGGCATCACCTACTTCGTGCTCGACATGTCCTCACCCGGGATCACGGTGCGTCCGCTGCGGGAGATGACCGGGTCGGCACTGTTCAACGAGGTGTTCCTCGACGAGGTGTTCATTCCGGACGAGAACGTGGTCGGCGAGGTCGACGACGGCTGGCACGTGGCCCGCACGACCCTCGCCGGTGAACGGGTGGCGCTGAGTCAGAAGATGGAGGCCTACGCCACCGATACCGATCTGCTGCGCTTCGCGATCGGCCGCGACCTCTCGCCGGTGGCCCGCTACCGGCTCGGCGAACTCATGGCAGAGAGCCGAGCGGTGGACGTGATCAGTTCGCGGGTGGTGCTCAAGCAGTTGTCCGGCATCGACGTGTCCACCACGTCCAGTGTCGGCAAACTGTTGGGAATGGCACTGGGACAGGCGATTTCGGAATACGTCGTCGCCGAACTGGGCGTCGCCGGTGTGGTGTCGGTGCCCGGCGAGCGCAGCGACCACGCGATGGAACAGCTGATCGCCGGCCGTGCCACCACCATCTACGGCGGCACCACCGAGGTCCAGCTCAATGTCATCGGTGAACGGATGCTCGGTCTGCCACGGGATGCGGCGGTGAACGGGTGAGTACTCCCGGCTCTCGGACGAGCGGACCGCTGGCCGGTCTGCGGGTGATCGAAATCGCCAGTCTCGCACCGGGTCCGTTCGCGTGCATGGTGCTGGCCGATCTCGGTGCCGAGGTGATCCGCGTGGACCGGGTCGGTGACTCGGCGGGGCTGCTCGCCCCGTCGGGTGTGCTCGACCGCGGCCGCGCCTCCATCGCGGTGGACCTGAAATCGACCGAGGGCCGGGAGGTCGTACTTCGCCTAGCCGAAACCGCCGACATTCTCGTCGAAGGGTTCCGGCCGGGCGTGGCCGAACGCATGGGCATCGGGCCCGATGCCTGCGCTGCTCGCAACCCCGGGCTGATCTACGGCCGGATGACCGGGTGGGGCCAGGACGGACCGCTGGCCGACGCCGCCGGTCACGACATCAACTACATCGGCGTCGCCGGCGCGCTGGATCTGCTCGGCCGGGCCGGACAGAAGCCGACGCCGCCGGTGAACCTGCTCGGCGACTTCGGCGGTGGCGGAATGCTGCTCGTCGTCGGTGTGCTCGCCGCACTGCAGGAACGGACGCGATCGGGCCTCGGCCAGGTGGTCGACGCCGCGATGGTCGACGGCGCGGCCCTGCTGACGGCGTTCCTGCACGGCATGCACGCCGCGGGGCTGTGGGAAGGCGAGCGGGGCGAGAACCTGCTCGACGGCGGCGGCGCCTACTACGACACCTATCGCTGCGCCGACGGCGGCTATGTCGCGGTCGGCGCCGTCGAGCCGCACTTCTACGCCGAATTGCTCGACCGGCTGGGCTTGGCGTCGGCCGAGTTGCCCGCGCAGTACGACCTCGACAGTGCCGAGGAACTACGCACCGCGCTGGCCGAGGCGTTCGCCACCAAGTCGCGCGACGAGTGGGCCGCGGTGTTCGTGGACTCGGATGCCTGCGTGTCACCGGTGCTGTCGCCGTGGCACGCCCACGAGCACCCGCACAACAAGGCCCGTGACGCCTTCGTCGAGGTCGGCGGCATCAGGCAGCCCGCGCCCGCCCCCCGGTTCGGGCGCACCCCCGCACCGGTGCCGCGCCCGGGCAGCGCCACCGGCGCCGACACCGGCGCGGTACTGCGCGAACTCGGCTACAGCGACGACGAGACCGACCGTCTGCGCCGCGCCGGAGCGATCGCCTGACGCCCGCCGCTCACCGGTGCCCTACGGGCCCGACCCGCTGCACTACAGTTCGTCGTTGTATTCGGTAAACCGCCTCTCCGGTCTCGGCGAAACCGATGGTTCTTTCCGGAGGGGCCCGCCCCGATCTGGACTGAGTGGAGGGTGCGACGAAGGAGTACCCGGAGGGAGGGAAGATCGGGGGCCCGAAGGGCCCCGACTCGAGCGCGCCAGCGCTCCAGGAACACAGGAGGAATGTGACCGCACAGCGCACCGACGGTAGAGCCAGTCGCTGGGACCGCCACCGCGCCGACCGCCGTGAACTGATCCTCGCCGCCGCTCTCGACGCCGTGCAGTCGCAGGGCGCCTCGGTCGGCGTCCAGGAGATCGCCGACCTCGCCGGCGTCCCTCGCTCGGTCCTGTACCGCCTGTTCAAGGACCGCCAGGACCTCGACGAACAGCTGCGCACCCGCATCATCGACGACTTGATGGCCGTGCTCGCGCCCACTCTGAATCCGGAGGGCACCGTCACCGAGGCGATCGCCCGCTCCGTCGACGCCTACGTGGGCTGGATCGCGACCAACCCGCGCCTGCACTACTTCCTCGGCGCCGGATCCGGTGCCAGCAAGGATCACAACTCACCCATCGTGTCCGGGACCAAGATCGCCATCGCGGGGACCGTGCGCGAGGTGTTCGCGAGCGCGCTGCGGGCACAGTCCGCGCCGGAGGCGGTCGCCGAACCGATGGCCTTCGGCCTGGTGAGCTTCGTCGACGGCAGTGTGAACCGGTGGCTGAGCCGGTCGATGCAGCCGATGGACGCCGCGGAACTGTCGTCCTACCTGCAGGTCGCCATCTGGGCGATCATCGACGCGAGTCTGCGCGAGGTCGGCGTCACGCTCGATCCGCAGACGTCGATCGCCGAACTGACCGCGGAGAATTAGATGTAACACGCGGTAGCGTCAACCCTTGTGTGGTACCGCTGGTACCACTAAACTGGGTAGTGAATCGTACCGAGGAGACACCGATGACGCTGTCCAGCTACCACGAGGTCCTGCAGAGCCTGTCCGAAGGCTCGGTGGCCAAACACTTCGATCCCTATGTCGATATCGACTGGGACTCGCCCGAGTTCGCCGTGCACTCCGACGACCCGCGCTGGATCATGCCCGAGGAAGACCCGCTGGGCCGTCACCCTTGGTACAAGGCGCAGCCGGTCGAACGGCAGATCGCGATGGGTCTGTGGCGCCAGGCCGGGATCGCCAAGGTCGGCATCGACTTCGAGCAGTTGCTGATCCGCGGGCTCATGCAGTACCTGACCTCGGTACCCAACGGTGACCCGGAATTCCGCTACGTCACGCACGAGGCCGCCGAAGAGTGCAACCACACGATGATGTTCCAGGAGATGATCAATCGCATCGGCTATCGCGATGTGGTGGGCCTGGGGTCCGTGGATCGCACGCTCGCCCTGGTCATCTCGCCTGCGGTCAAGTTCTTCCCCGGGTTCTTCTTCACGATGGTCCTCGGTGGCGAGGAGCCGATCGATCATCTGCAGAAAGCGCTGCTGCGCAGCGGCGCCGACCTGCATCCGATGGTCCATCGGGTGATGGAGATCCATGTGGCCGAAGAGGCCAGGCACATCTCGTTCGCGCACGAGTATCTGCACCGCAACGTGCCGTCGATGAACCCGGTATCGAAAACCGTGCTGTCGGTGGCCTTTCCGATCACGATGCGGGTGATGCTGTCGATGATCGCGACCCCGCCGAAGCAGTTCGTCGAGAAGTTCGGCATTCCCGACGAGGTGATGCGAGACGCGTACTGGCGCAGCCCCGGATCGCGACACATCAAGCGTGACGTGTTCACCGATGTGCGCGCGCTGGCCACCGACATCGGCCTGATGAACCCGGTCGCCACCCGGGTGTGGCGGCTGCTCGGCATCGACGGACCGGTATCGCGCTACCGCAGCGAGCCCGCGCGCAGGACCGCATGAGGCCCGAGAGCTGGCCGGCGCCCACGAAGGCCGTGCTCCCTGACGAGGATCCGTTCTTCGCGCCCCGGCCCGGATTCGAGAGCCTCGCCGAGGGCACGATCCTGCGTTCGCGACCGGTCGAACTCGCCGCGTTCGGTCTGATCGGGCTGAAGGTCGAGGCCTGGCAGCTGCTGTATCGCACGACCGATCTCAACGGCATGCCCGAGGCATCCGTCACCACCGTGGTGGCCCCGGTCGGCGGTGTCGCTCCCGGTGCGCCACTGCTGTCTTTCCAGTGCGCGATCGACGCCATCTCGCCGCGCGCCTTTCCCTCCTATTCGTTGCAACGCGGCTCCCGCGCCATCGGCACTTTCGCGCACGTGGAACTCCTGTGTTTCGTCGACGCGCTGTCCAAGGGCTGGGCGATCTCGATTCCGGATCACGAGGGCATGCTCGGCGCGTGGGGAGCGCCACGTGAACCGGGCTACCGCGCCCTCGACGGCATCCGTGCCGCGCTGGCCTTCGAACCCGGCGGGCTCGACCCGTCGGCGCAGGTCGGTCTGTGGGGCTACTCCGGCGGCGGGCTGGCCACGGCATGGGCCGCGGAAATGGCGCCGACCTACGCCCCTGAGCTCGACATCGTCGGTGCGGTGCTCGGTTCCCCGGTGGGCGATCTGGTCTCGACCTTCCATCGACTCAACGGCGGCCTGCACGCCGGACTGCCGACACTCGTCGTCGCCGCGCTGCGCCGGGTGTATCCGGCGTTCGAGGAGCTCGTCACCACCCATTTCAGCGACGAAGGTCGCGCGGTGCTCGACAAGGCCGCCCAGTCGACGACCGCCGCCGCGGTCGTGCGGCTGGCTCGCTACAACGTCGACCGGCACAGCGGTACCCCGATCGCCGAGCTCCTCGCGATGGAAGCGATGCTGGCCGTCTTCGCCGATCTCACGCTCGGCGACCGCGCGCCCGCGGTACCGCTGCTGGTCGTGCAAGCCGTGCACGACCAGATCATCTCGGTGGCCGATATCGACGCGCTCGTGCAGCGCTATCGCGAGCACGGCGCGCACGTGACCTACCTGCGTGACCGGGCCAGCGAACACCTCACCCTGCTTCCGCTGTCGACACCGCTGAGCTTGAACTGGCTCAGCGACCGATTCACCGGAGTAGCGGTGACGCCGTCGGACACCCGCACGGTGCGCAGCGTGCTCGCGCTGCCCGCGGGTCGTCGGGGGTTGGGCGCCTTCCTGCTCGCCGCGCTGCGGGCCCTGTTCGGGCGGCCCATCACGGCCTCGACGGCCGTATACGGCCATGAGAACACGGCGAGCAGGGCGCATCGCGCAGCCTGAAACAGAAACTTACTCACTGGTAAGATATGGAAATTGTGGGTCTGCCGGTAGGCAGTGACTGGTGAGGTAAGGGGTTTACCGATGGGGATCGTTGCCGAGCTGCCGCGCGCGGTGCGCAATGTGTGGTCGGTGTCGTTCGGTGGTGGACTCGAGTCCTACCGCCCCGCACCGTCGACGACGGTGTACGCCGGGGCGCACCGGCATCTGAAGCGCTACGACCGCGCCACGTCGGCGAAGGGCAATCCGGTGCTGCTCGTGCCGCCGCTCGCGGTGACCACGGCGTGCTTCGACCTACGTCCGGGGCAGAGTCTGGTGCGCTATCTGCTCGACCAGGGCAGGCAGCCCTACGTGATCGACTACGGCGAATTCGGTTATGCCGATCGCGATCTCGGCCTCGAGGACTGGACCGACGACATCCTGCCCGAGGCGATCTCGCGAGTCTGCGAAGAACACGACGGCCGCGGCGTGGACATCATCGGCTGGTCGCTGGGCGGTGTGCTGGCCCTGCTGACGGCGGCCTCCCATGCCGACCTGCCGATCGCCTCGATCACCTGCCTGGCCGCGCCGATCGACCAAGCCCGCACCGCGTTCCTGATCCCGCTGCGCCTGGTCGCCAAGGTCACCGGTGGTCGGGAGATGGCCGTGGCGACCAAGGTCATGGGCGGCATCCCGCAGGAATTCGTGCGGCTGGGGTTCCGGATCCAGGCTTTCGACCGTGAGCTCGCCAAACCGATATACCTGGCCCGCAACGCCTTCGACACCGAGGCGCTGGCCAAGATGGAGGCCACCGACCGGTTCATGGCCACCATGCCCGGCTATCCCGGCCGCTCGTACTGGCAGATCTACCGCAGCCTGGTGCTGCGCAACGAACTCGCGAGCGGGTCTATCCGATTGCGGTCGGACCTGGTGATCGAACTGTCGAAGGTCACCTGCCGGGTATTGCTGGCAGGCAGCCGCAGCGATGTGGTGGTGCCCGCCGCCTCGGTGCGCCGCGGCCTCGAGGTGCTGCCCAACGCCGCCGAGGTGGAATTCGTCGAGGTCAGCGGCGGTCACCTGGGCATGGTGTCGGCCGCGGATACGACCTGGCCCGCGATCGAGGAGTTCCTCGGCCGCTGACCGCCGTACCCGGATCGGCAAATTTTCGCCCTCCACCAAACCGCGGGCCGGGGCAGCCCGAACCTCCCTACATGCCTCACGTCGACCGTGGGGTGACCCGCACTGCCTCGACAGTGCACCCGGTAGACGAGAGGTTTTCTCAGTGAGAAGAACACGGCGATCGATCCGTACGGCGAGGGTGTACGCGACATTGGTGAGCGCGCTGACCGTGGCGGGTCTGGCGCTGCCAGCGAAGGTCGCGGTCGCCGAGCCCGACGCCGCGCGTGTGGTCTCGGCGGTCGACATCGACGACAGGCGCCAACTGGTGACCGTCTTCTCTCCGGCGATGGACAAATCCATCCCGTTGCAGGTCATCCGGGCCGCCGACACCGCGAACCCGCGGCCGACGATGTACCTGCTCAACGGTTCCCAAGGCGGCCCGAATCAGAGCGGGTGGGACGCGCAGACCGACGCCGTGAGCTTCCTTCGGGACAAGGACGTCAACGTCGTGACCCCGGTCGGGGGCGCCAGCTCCTACTACACCGACTGGGTACGCGACGACGCTGTGCTCGGTCGCAACAAATGGCAGACCTTCCTCAACGAAGAGTTGCCCTCGGTCATCGAGGGGTTCCTGCGCGCCGACGGCAACCGCACTGTGGTCGGTGTGTCGATGAGCGGCACCTCGGTGCTGAATCTGGCGATCGCCAAGCCCGGCTTCTGGAACAGCGTGGCCTCCTACAGCGGGTGCGCGCAGACCTCGGATCCCATCGGCCAGGAATTCGTCCGGATCACGGTGGAGAACTGGGGTGGCGGCCAAAGCATCGAGAATATGTGGGGACCGCGCAACGGTCCGCTGTGGCGAGCCAATGATCCGCTCGTCAACGCGGAAGGGCTGCGAGGCACCCAGGTCTATCTGAGCACCGGGACCGGTATCCCCGGCGCACCGCACGACACACCGGCCGACCCCCGTGTCCAGGACGGCAGGATCCCGCTCCCCGTTCAGATCGCGTTCGGCGGCCCCATCGAAGCCGCAGTGCACTTCTGCACCGTGAACCTCGCCAACCGACTGCGCGAGTTGAACATTCCGGTCACGCTGGACGAGCGTCCTGTCGGCACACACTCGTGGGGATACTGGGAAGACGACCTGCGATCCTCGTGGCCTTTCCTGGCACAGTCGGTCGGCAGTCGGACCAGCTGAGCCGACCGCGTCGACCCTCGTCGCCGCTACCGCCGGGGCGACGAGGGTGACGGTCAGGCCTTCGTGGCGACGACCAGGATGTTCTTTCCGAAGAGCTTGCCGGTGACGACCTGCAGGAGCTTGCTGAGCGGGAACACCACCCGGTCGTAGAGCTTCAGCGCCCGCGTGTTGATCGTGCCGTCGTCGCTGCCCGCGAATTTGTACGCCAAAGTGGCGAAGAAGCCGATCGGGTCGCAGTACCGCGACTCCACGATCTCCAGCCCGGCGTTGCGCAGTATGCGGTTGAGCTGGGTCCGGCGATAACGACGGTAGTGCCCGACCTTCGTGTCCATGGACGTGAACAGCATCTCGAGCGCAGGCACATAGATCACCAGCGTCCCTCCCGGCCGCAGCAGCGAGGTGAGGTGTTCCGAGGCTTCCTGGTCATTCTTGATGTGCTCGAAAACGTTGAAAGAATATATGAGACTGTACATTTCGGATTCGGACGGCTCGGCCTCGCAATCGACGACCTTGTAGCCCTTCGACAGCAGCAACTTCTGCAAATCGGCGTCGGGTTCGAGACAATCCGGGATGATCCGACGCTCGGCCAACATATCGGCATAGGTGCCTCTACCGGCGCCGAAGTCGAGAATGCGCAGATCTGGCGACGTGACATGTTTATCCACGCAGTCGATCAGAAACTTGTTGTAGTTGACCGCTTCGGTCATCGCCTCCAGGTTGTCGCACCCGGTGTACGCGAATTCGCTGCTGGTCACGCTTGATCCCCTCAATGCATCGATGGGCGGCAATGGCGGTCAGCGTAGTCCGACTACATTGCGGTGCCGCGACATCGGGCAACATTGCCTGCGCGTCTCGACAAGCGTGCGGCGTGGCAGACGAGGGGGCCGCCGGCGAGGGTGACCAAATCATTGTGGAGGCAACAGATTCGGCGCATCGGGTGTGGTACTCACGCCCGATGCGCCGAACTGGTTTCCGCGGCATCACGCCGTCGGTGCGCCGTCAATCCGGCTGATCGAACCGGCGACGATCTGTCATCGTGGTGAGGGTGACGGGCCCGGACCACCCGCAGGGTGACTCGCACATGCCGGTTACCTTCGCGGTGGTCGATCCGTCGCTGTAATAGACGGTGTGCGTGCTGGCCCGCGCCGGATAACCGCAAGTCGGGCATTTTCCGAAGTAGTCGAGCACCTCGCGAACTCCGGACGCAGCTACCGGTTTCGGCATCCAAGGCATGGGATCTGTGCGTTCGACTGCACTGTCGCGCATTTTGGATCTCTCCTCTTGTCGCGACGACGAGAAGGGTCCGTCGTCGCGACAATTCGAGGCAAGCGCCTTTCAGTAGTGCTTGGGTCCCGGCGTGCACGGGCTGGCCGAACCCGTCAGTGTCGCCACATCACAGACGCCACCGGTCAGGATCTGAAACGGAGTGACACCGAGCAGGACGATCAATCCGATGATGTCGCCTTGCCCGGCCAGCAGAGCGGCCGAGTTGGCCGCGGCCGAGCCTGCGTCGGCTCCCGATGAGCCTGTCTCGGCTACTGCCGTGCCCGCTGCGGCTCCGACGAGGCCGGCCACCGCGACCGAGGCCGCGGCGATACGAAGAGTGTTGCGCATGTCGTGCTCCTTGCTGGGGAGTGGGAACTCCCTGAGAATTGGGTTCGTGGGGGACCGTCGCCGACGTGTCAGCGCGGCGGCTTGCTCATGTCGCGGTTCATCATCGGGAGTTCGATGCTGATCGGCAGGCGCAGTTCGGCCAGATAGATCAGGGCGGCCTTACGCAGGAATTCGTCGAGGAGCCAGTAGGGATCCTCGAGTGGCGGGACCACGGTGAGCAGGCCCTCGCGCACGGCGATGAACGGACCCCACGCGACCTGGAGCAGGGGATCCCAGACCGGTTCCCTCGGAATCGCGAGCCCGTCGGCGATCTTGTCGCCGAGCAGGAAACGAGTGAACGCGCCGAGAACCGGCTTGCTCAGAATCGACAGATCGATGTTGGCGCCGAGGCTGAGGAGCCGATCGGCCAGCTTGGCGCCTTCCGGCGTCGGCGCGAGGATGGGATCGAGGATCTGCGCCGCTTGGGAATTGGCGTCGGGCCAAGACTTGGGGATGTACTCGTCGCGGACACCCAGCAGGTGCGCGGCCACCTGCCAGGAGTGCAGGAAAGCCTCCGATTCGTGTGCCGGGATCGGCACCTTCCACGAGTTGAGGTGCTTCATCACGGTCGTCGGCAGGCTGTGCCAGGTGACCATGATGTCGTTCTGGCTGATCGGGATGTCCTCCTCCGCGGAGTGCACCCAGTGCGGTGACTGCGGCAGCAGGTGGCGCACCGCGGCGTGAACGAGGCGAGTCTTGACGCAGGTGACGATCATTTCCCCGTCAGGGGTGTAGGCATTCGCGCTACCGATGTCATAGCCGAGTTTCGCGGTCTTGGTGATGCGGTCCTTGAGGTCGTGGCCGCCCTTGGAGTAATAGACCGACCGAGCTTCCTTCGGGATGACGGTGCTCATCATGCCGCTGGCGAACCCGTAGAGGACACCGAGATACAGTCCGCGCTTCTTGTTGAACGAGATCGCGGTATCCAACTTGCCTTGATCGGTCCACTGCGGCAGTCGGCGGGCGTACTCCATGAAGTCGCGCAACTCCGTGGGCAAACCGTCCGGCAGTGCCTGGCCGTTCCTGGTCCAGGTCCGCAACAACTCGTTGATCTTGGGGACTTCGCCGCGATCGATGAGTCCGGCGACGAGTTCGTCGGCTTCGGGATCCCATACCGTCAACGGGTCGACACCGGCTCCGGATCCGGCTATCGATCCTTCCGGCGACCACGTCCACGGATCGGCCCGTGCGGTCGCGCCCAATCCGATAGCGCCTGCGACGCCGAGCATTCCGCCGGCCTTCAGCGCGTTACGCCTATTGAGACTATCCATGTCATGACTCCTCATTGAGCACAATCAGACCTCCAGACCACCTCGTGAGCACTCGATGTACCGCCCCGAGTCGGACTAGAATGTGCAGTAACTTAACAGGCGCTCGGCGTGGTGTCTACGTTATGCGGACTTGCGCCTTGCAACCGCTGGAATTTGAACGGTGTGACACGCCGCAGCTCTAGCAAGACATGGCTCTGACATGCAGAAATGTCCAAGTCTCGATGGGGGTGTGCCCGCAGCGGTCCAGCCGAACCGGCGATCGACTGCTCTGACCATCATGTGCAGTATGGCTGGTAACTTAAGCGGAAGGGGCCGGATGGTACTCGATCGGTCTCCTCGGCCGCCGCGTACCCGGTCCTGTCGCCTGTAGTCGATTTCGAATCGTAAACACCACATGTGCCAGGGGCGGTCGGGTCGGAATCGCCTCGGTTCCCGGCACCGCTCCGTCGGAGCTGCGATGCAACGCGTCGGGTGATCCCTGTGCGTGAACAGGGCATAACATAGCGTCGGAGCCTCCACGATGCGTCGAGCTTCCAGCGCGCAAGCGACATTCCTTAATCGAGAGAATCATGATTAACTTGTTGACGCTGTCGCCGACCGTCGGCGACGACGCGCGAGGAGAGTCAAAGATGTCCACTGTCATCGTCGACGTGATTCGGACACCGCCCTGCGGGGCGAAGTTCGGTGGGGGAGTGTCACAGGTCCCCGGCGCGGGATCGGCGCAGCGATGACGAATCGACGATCCGCCCTGATCACCGGCGGCTCGCGCGGGATCGGCGCCGAGGTCGCGCGGCGCCTGGCCGAACTCGGCTACGACCTCACGCTCGCCGCCCGCGACAAAGCCGTGCTGGATGCCACCGCTGAACAGCTGCGCAACGACCACGGCGTCGACGTGGTGACCGTGATCGCCAATATGAACGATTCCGAGCAGCTTCAGCGGCTCGCCGACGTCCACGCCGATCGGTTCGGTGGCCTCGACGTCTTGGTGCACTGCGCGGGCACCGGCACCGCCGGACCGGTGGCGACCATGAGCGCCTCCAGCTACAACCGCATGTTCGACATCAACGTCCGCGGTCCCCTGACCCTCGTGCAGCACTGCCTGCCGTTGCTGCGTGAGACGGCGAAGGACAACCCCGACACGGGCGCGAAAATCGTCGCGCTGGCCTCGATCACCGGTGTCGCCGGCGAGCCGGGCTTGGCCGCCTATGGGGCGTCGAAAGCCGCTTTGGTGTCCCTCTGCGAAACCATCTCGCTGGAGGAGTCCGCGAACGGAGTCAGCGCGACAGCCATCTCACCCGGCTATGTCGATACCGATATGACGGCGTGGAAACGCGAGGAACTCGACCGTGCGGCGATGCTCACCACCGGCGACATCGCGGAACTGGTCTTGGCCATCACTCGCCTGTCCGCCAATGCCGTGGTTCCCAATATCGTGGTATCCCGGTCGGGAAGCCAGCTGTGGCGAGCGTGATCGGCTGCTCGCCACCGACTCGGGCTGACGGATCGAGCGCTGCCCGATGACCGCCCTGCGCGGCGAAGTGGGGAACGCGCACATCTCTCCCCGCGCAGCTCGCGTCATCGCCCGTGCACGTCGGCGCGAGGTCGTCATCGACGCCGCGCGCGACGTCTTCGTGAATCACGGTTTCCACGGCGCCAGCATGGAGGAGATCAGTATCAGGGCACAGGTGAGCAAGCCGGTGCTCTACGACCACTTCATGGGCAAGGTCGACCTGTATTCCACTGTCCTGCAACGCTATCTGGACCACATGACCGATGGGATCCGGCACGCGCTCCGCACGAACACGGGGTACGAGAACAAGGTCCGGCACGTGGTATCGGCCTATTTCGACTTCGTCGACGAAGACGACGGCGCGGGATACACACTCGTCTTCGACACCCCGGTCCCGAGTGAGCCGAGCGTCGAGGGCCGGGTGCGTATCGCGATGACCGAATGCGCCGCACTGGTCGGTGCCGAACTCGACGCGGCGGGGATGGATCCCTACCGCGCCCGGGCCTGCGCGTTCGGTCTCGTCGGCGCCAGCCATCTGGCGGCGCGCTACTGGTTCGATGCCGGTCGCCCGATCCCTAAAGCCGACGCGGTCGACACCACCGTCGCCCTGTTCTGGACAGGCCTGTCCGGCCTCGGCTAGTGCGCACTAGGTGTCCGTGTGGCGCAACGAGGTTCGACGCCGGTGCCGCCCGCGTTCCAATGCCGTCATTCCACCCCAGATCCCGTGCGTCTCGCCGGCTTCGATCGCGTAGGCGCGACAATGGGCGAGCACCGGGCACGCCTGACAGACCTTCTTCGCGAGCAGAACCTGGGTGCGGACTGATCCGAGGCTGTCCTCAGTGCTCGGAAAGAACAGCTCGTGGTCCATCTGCCTGCACCGGGCGGTCAACTGCCAGTCCCATGCTGCGGCTGTCGGCCCCGGGAGGACGACACGCGCGCTGCGATCAGGTCGTCGGTTGTCGGCAGCCATCGGTGTTCTCCTGTTGATCGTGAGTCGTCATTGTCGAGTGCGTCGGCATGCGCACGGATCAGTGCGGGATCTCGTCGATCAATCGACGTGCGCCCTGGCGCAGCAGGTTCGACCCGATGAAGAATCCCAAGGACTCGGGATCGTCCTCGACGCCCCAATCCTGGGCATCGAGCCATCGCGATCCGTCCGCGGAGAAGACTTTGCCGCGCAATATGATTCGCCCGCCCGGAGCGTCGGTCGCCAAGCCGGCGATCGGAGAGTTGCAATGCCCTTGCAGCGCGTGCAGCATCGCTCGTTCGGCCGTTGCATGGCGGCGGGTGCCAGGATGGTCCAGCTGAGCAGCGAGCTGCTTCACCTCGTCGTCATCGTCGCGACACTGCAGCACGATGATTCCCGCGCCGATCGGTGGGCACATGTGATCGACGGTGAGGGTTTCGGTGATTCGGTGTTGCTGACCGACCCGTCGAAGACCTGACACCGCGGCGATGATCGCGTCGAAGTGACCCTCGTCGAGGCGGGCCAGTCTGGTGTTGACGTTGCCGCGCAGCGGCTGGATATCGAGGTGGGGGTGACGCAGTCGCAGTTGCGCTGTTCGGCGGACGGAACTCGTGCCGACCCTGGCCCCGGCGGAAAGGTCGGCCAGTGCAGCGCCGGTGCGGCTGATCACGGCATCGCGGACATCTTCGCGGGCCAAGTAGGCGGCGAAGGTCGTACCCGGTGGGATCGGGACATCGCCGGGAATATCCTTCAGGCAGTGCACCGCCACGTCGGCCTCGCCGCGAAGCAACGCATTGTCGATCTCCTTGACGAACGCGCCCTTGCCGCCGAGCGCTGCCAGGTCGCCCATCCACCGATCACCCGCCGTCGTGAGCTTGATCAGCTCGGTGTCGGCGCCGAGCCGATTGAGCCCTGCAGCCACTTGTTCGGCCTGATGAACAGCCATCGGACTCGAACGTGTCGATATCCGAATGCTGTGTGAACGAGGCATAGTGGACCCTTGCTCTCAGTCTGGTCGGTTCCGGGCTCACGACGGCGAGAGCTACGAGCTCTCGCTGCCGATTACATTCCACGTGACGGCCAGTAGGCCGAATAGTGTTCGGTCTGTGCGGTGCTCCGGTCGTGGAGAACCCGCTTCGCGGGTATCGCCGCCGCAGCCGCATCGATGACGTTGCTCGGTGGCGAGCGATGGTAGAGCGACTCGATTTCCACACCGTATTTCTGCTCGATCACCCGGCGACGCAGGCTCGATTTGGGAGTGACTTCCGCGCTACCGAGCCGCCAGGCATGGTCGAGCAGCGTGAACCGCCGGACCTGCTCGGGTCCCGACACGGTGGAATTCGCTCTGCGGACGGCTTCGGACACCGCGGCGCGAATCCCGGGTCGTGTGCACAGAACCTCGAGCGTCGCCGGCTCGAGGTTCGCCCGTCGAGCATCGGCGGCGATGGCGTCTTCGTCCAGCGTGATCAGCGCTGTCAGGTATGGCCGCTGCTCACCGATCACCAGCACATGGCCGATCAGGAAAGACGCGGCGGCGATGGCATTCTCGATGATGGCCGGAGAAACGTTGTCTCCCTCATCGGTGATGATCATCTCGCTCTTGCGCCCCACGATGCACAGTCCGCCCCCGGCATCGATCTCTCCGAGGTCGCCGGTACGCAACCAGCCCTCGGCATCGATGGCCTGGTAGGTGGCCGCCAGGTCCTGGTGGTATCCGCGCATGACGGTCGGTCCGCGCACGAATATCTCGCCATCGATACCGAGGCGCATTTCGATGCCGACAACCGGCTTTCCGGCCGACCCTGCCGACAGATCGGTCGGCGAGGTCGTGGTGCACACGCCAGTGGCCTCGGTGAGCCCCCAGACTTGGCTCAGGGGGATTCCGAACGCACGAAAGAACCGGGTGGTTTCCCCGGACAACGGCGCGGCACCCGAAACCGCGAAACGCACGGCGTCCAGGCCGGCCGCGCGCAGAACTCGGCGCAGCACCAGGCGCTCGGCCACTCGAGACCGGAGCCGTAATCCTGGACCGGGTCGGCCCCCTTCGACGTGTATGTTCGCGCAGCGCCGCCCGGTTGCCAGTGCCCAACGGCCGATCCTTCGGGCGACCGCGTTCGGGTGAGTATCGATTCCACGTTCGATCGCGGATTCGGTCTTCTGCCACACCTGGGGAACCCCGAACACGATCGTCGGGCGGGTGTTCGACAACGCCTCGGCCAACTTCGTCGGCTCGTGCAGCGTCGTCACCTGAACACCGCGAACCATGGCGCCGTAGTGAGCGGTTACCCGGTCGGCGATATGGGCGGCAGGCAGGTAGGACAGGATCCGGTCCCGAGGACCTACGGGTAGATGTTCGGCGAGCCCCAGCAGTTGGGCCAGGATGTTGGCATGCGATAACTCCACACCCTTCGGTGAACCGGTTGTACCGGAGGTGTAACTGATTGTCGCGAGGTCGTCAGGGCGGACATCGCGCCAGACCGAGTCGAAGATGCGCGCCTTCGCTTTCATCTCGGCGAGTTTTTCCAGGGGCAGCGTTCCGCGAACCGGATCGTCTACGCAGACGATCACCTCGAACGCCACCCCGGCTTGCCGGAGAGCGGGCAGGAACCGGCTCTCGGTGACAATGATTCGGTTTTCGGCATTGGCGCACACTTCGGCGATCTGCTGTGGGGACATCGAGTTGTAGATCGAGAACGGAGTCGCGCCCACGTGCAGAGCGGCGGCGTCCACCAGGTGGAATTCCGGCCTGTTCGACAGCATCAGGCCGATCGTCTCGCCCTTGTCGACCGACAGTTCGAGAAGTCCGCACGCGATGTCACGCACGGCCTCTCCGTATTGACGCCAGGAGTACTGACTCGTGCGGTCATGGCTCCGCAATGCCGTCGTGTCCCCTCCCATCGCGACGGTCGCTTGAAATGCCTCGGGCAAGGTGAAGACGAAATTGCCGCAGCGATGCGGAAAAGCGACCGAGGATCTGGCTCGATGCACCCTGTGCCCGCTCAGATCAAATTCTTGCCCTGGGATCGACGCTCACGCATGTCTTCCAGGTAGCGTTCGAAGGGCTGAGCTCGCCACGCATCCGGCAGCACATCGAGCAGCCGACCGACGGTGCGCATCACGATTTCGAACACGCGCTGCCTGCGAGGGCTCCACCCCAGGCCCAACGCGTCACGGAACTGCTGTGGCAGAAACCCGGTGGTGAAGAAGCGATTCAACCGACCGAACAGCACTTGGGTAACTCGACTCCACGCCGCCAGCTCGACAACATAGTTGAGCAGGTAGGTGCGGACTTCGTCGTCGAAAGACAGATCACCGAGCATCGAGTCCCAGTACCGATCGAAGGCCGCGCGGTCGGCCGGCCACAGTTCGGCGGGCATCTGCAGAGTTGTCCCGAATCTGGCGGCATCGTGATACATCGCGTCGGCATCCTGCTCGTTCATCCCGCCGTACAGCAGGTTCACCGTATCCAGGACGCCGCGGTACAGGCAGGCGGCGACCCACAGTTGGAGCCGAGGGTCGAAGGCGTTGTATTTGACAGGGCTGTGCGGGCCCGAGCGCACCTGGCGGTGGGCGGTGCCCACCGCGGCGCGGTATGCCGCCTGATCTTCGTCGGTTCCGATCATCGCCACCGCGAGATAGGTGAGCGTGGTTCGGCCGCGCTTGGCCGGTCGCGTTGCGTAGCTGCCTGATTCGACGACGCTCTCCACCACACCGCGCCCCACCGGCGGCAGGCTCAGCTGCATGATCACATTCGCCGGGCCGCCGAGTATCGCGCCGACACCGTTGAGATAGCGGTGGCGGCGCGCGATGTCGTCCGAGACATCCTGCGGCCGACCAGCCCTTGCTGAACGGGTCATGGCCGCCCTCCGGTTCGAAAGGATGAGAGATTCACGCGCTCATCTTCTCACCGGGGCCGAGCTTCCACAATACTTTTCCGCACTTTCGGCAGCATTAAGTTACCAATCATTCCGACACAGGCTACGATCTCCATCGGCTGTCGGGGTGTGGATTCCGATCGCTCGTCCCGAGTACCCGAGCCCTTCGGAGGTGTCCATGTCGGCGATCCCGAGTATGCCTGCAGCCCTGGTCAGAACCATGACTGACGGCCTGTCCGCCGTCGGGGTCCTGCGCAGGAGCGGCGCGATCGAACTCCAGCATCCGGTGGAACTGCTCCGCACTGCCAAGGATGCGACAGTGCTCGGCCCTGTGGTTACCGCGTTCGCGCACGCGGCTCGCCACAACGGCGCCGCAACTGCCATCGTCGACGAGCGGGGGCCGCTGACCTTCGAAGAGCTCGATCTCAGGTCGAACGCCGTGGCCAACGGCCTTGCCGCGCGGGGGATCACGAGTGACACCGTGTTGGCCGCACTGTGTCGCGACCATCGGGGGATGGTCTTGTCGCTTCTCGCCGCGGGCAAGCTGGGCGCGCGAATCGTGTTGCTCAATACGGGAATGGCAGGGCCGCAACTGGTATCGGTGGCCGAGCGCGAAGGCGTCGGTGCGATCCTGTTGGATGCGGAGTTTCTCGACCGCTTCGGCAACCTGCCCGATAAGTTACCCATTATTCTGACCTCTGATGACGGCAGGGCGAGTCACGGGCAGCTCACTCTGGATGATGTTCGAGCGGGCCAGAGCACCCGCCCGCTGGCGAGTCCTAAACAGCCCGGCGGGATCGTGGTGCTGACCAGCGGCACGACCGGAACGCCGAAAGGTGCACCGCGAGGGAAGGTGTCGCCGTTGCAATCGGCGCAGTTCCTCGATCGGATTCCCTTGCCGAGGGCGAGTACCACTGTGCTCGCGGCGCCGGCATTCCATGGAACCGGCCTGTCGCAGCTGATCCTGGGCTGGGCGCTGGGTAGCACGATCATCCTGCAGCAGCGGAAATTCGACCCGCGCCGCACGCTCGCCGACATCGAGCACCATCGTGCGGGCACCCTGGTGCTGGTACCCACGATGTTGCAGCGCATCGTGGATCTGGGTGAGTCCGTTCTGGCCGGATACGACACCTCCTCGTTGAAGGTGATCTTCGCGGCCGGATCCTCCATTTCGCCCGATTTGAGCAGGCGTACCGCGCTGGCGTTCGGTGAGGTGCTCTACAACCTGTATGCCTCGACGGAGGTCGCGGTGGCGGCCGTCGCCACGCCCGCCGACATGCGTGAAGCGCCTGGCACCGTCGGTCGTCCACCCGTGGGCTGCCGGGTCGCGATCTACGACGAAGCCCGCCGTCGGGTCACCGAACCGGGCGTGGTCGGCACCATCTTCGTCGCCAGCGCACTCAGTTTCGGCGGTTATACCGACGGCACGGGTAAGGAGATCGTCGACGGCATGCAGTCCAGCGGCGATGTCGGCCATTTCGATGCGGCCGGAAGGCTGTTCATCGATGGTCGAGACGACGACATGATCATCTCCGGCGGGGAGAACGTCTTTCCGCTCGAGGTCGAAAACCTGCTCGTGGAACGACCGGATATCCTCGAGGCGGCGGTCGTGGCGGTAGACGATCGTGACTTCGGAAAACGCCTGCGCGCGTTCGTGGTGCCTGCACCGGGTGCTTCGCGCGACGCACAGCAGATAAAGGACCACGTCAAGGCGGCCCTCGCGCGACACAAGGTCCCGCGGGATGTGGTGTTCGTGGACGAGTTGCCACGCAACGCCACCGGCAAACTGCTTCGTCGCAAGCTCGAGAACACCGATCCTCGGTAAGGGCCGAAAGATGACTCGATACATCGAGATCCACCTTGTCGACGACATCGACGGAACGTCGCGCGCGGACGAAACCGTCACATTCGGTATCGACGGCGTTCTCTATCAAATCGATGTGACCGGACCCAACGCGACGAAGCTTCGTGAGGTGTTCGAGCCCTGGATTTCGCTCGCCCGACCACTGGGGCGAACGTCGCGATCTCGCGGTCGCCGAGTGGGAGCCAGCCGCACGGACCCCACGTCGACACGGCGCAACGATGGCCCGAGGATACGGGCGTGGGCACGTCGGAACGGACACCGAGTCGCCACTCGCGGGAGGCTCTCGCGGGAGGTCGTCGCCGCGTATGAACAGCCCGCCACCCATCCCGAATTGGCATGAATCAACGGTAACTTAATCTGATCTTGCTTGCGTGGCTCGCTATCGACGTAGATCACTTGAGCGTCTTGAACTACGGTGGGTTGCGCGCTGAACTGTGAGAACAGCTGCGGTCAGCTGGTTTAGGCCGGGCATTTCCTGGTGCAGGTGCGAGGGGTGGATGCGTCAAGCGCTGGGCGGCGGAGGGGATTCGAGCCTCATCAGACTGGAATGAGGACTAACATAAACTTGTGCTGGAGTGCCCGCCGTGGGAGACTGCTTGCCAGCCATCGCCGCCGAGAGGTGACGTTGAACGCAGTGAGGAAGTCATCGATGACTACCGACTATTCACCCCGAATCGATTCTGTGCGGCCCCGTGTGGCCACGGCGGAATCCTCCCTCAGAGTCCGAGCACTCGCCGACGAGTTGGTCGCCCGCATGCTCGACAACATGACCACGAGCCGCGGTGGCGTCAGCGCTGATGCCTTGGCTACCGCTGATGCTCTACGTCCCGGTCCCACGCCGGCCGCGGTTCCGGTCCGTGGGCGGGGCATTACTGTTCGCCATCGCATTGCCGCGCCGCCGCCGCGCACCGAGGTGCCCAGCGAGGTGATCGAACGCGCGATCGATCGGGGTTTCGAAACCAGTCTGGAGTTGATCGCCTCGAATCTGGTCGGCACCGACGAGCAGAAGCTGGCGGCAGTGCGGCAACTCGCGACCGAAATGCTGGACAGCGTGACATCGGCGATATCGCTGGCCTACGCCGACCATGTCGAGGCAGAGGTTGTCGACGATCAACGGACCAGAAATGCGTTAGCGGTCGCGTTGCTCGGTGGGCAGGACACCTCGACGATCACGCGGTGCAGTGGCTTCGAGATCGCCGAGCGCTATTCCGTGCTGGCGGTGCACTTTCCAGCCCGCGGCGACGGCAGCTCCGACGCTTTTGTCACCCAGATGGACCTCCGGCGGATGATACGCAATATTCGGTCTGCCCTGGATTCGCATTGGTCGGTGCGTTCGTTGTCGCGACTCGACGTGCGCGGTGGCGTCGTCCTCATACCGGCGGCTGAAGTCGGGGATCTCGGGAACTTGTTGGCTGATCTGTCCGCCGTGGCCGGAATCGAGTTGACCGCGACCTGTGCGGAGGCGTCGCCGACGGAAATTCCGGAGACCGTTGATCAGCTGTACGAACTCTTGGATCTGGCGCAAAGAATGCAGCGCCCGCCTGGTGTGTTTCGTTTCGCTGATCTGGCGGTTGAATATCAGTTGACCCGACCATCTCCGGTGCGTCGGCATCTCGATGCGCTACTGAATCCACTCGATGATCACCCGATTCTGATGGAGACCTTGTGCACGCACCTCGACAACAATCTGAATCGTCGTAGGACCGCGCGACAGCTCAATGTGCATATGAACACCATCGACTATCGGCTGAAGGGAATCTGCAAGCTCACGGGCTTCGATCCTTCATCGGCCGATGGGCTCTGGTACCTGCAGTCGGCGCTGGTAGTTCGCAAAGCGAACTACCAGGAGAGCGATACCGGTCGCGGTGTCATCGTATAGCCGATAGTTCTGGAGAATCCTTACCGCCGTCCGCAATTCGGCGGCTGATTGTCAGAGTTGTCTCGGGAACGGGGCACCACCAGGCGATGTCGTGTGTCCGGAGTCGATCGGTCGGCTGCGCACGGGATACGTCGACGTCGCGACATGGTTTTCCCGGAATACGCAGGCGAGGTGGATCTGGTGAGCTGAATGTCGAAATTCATTGGCTCGCGATCGGATTGATTCCGAGCCGACCATGTCGAATCCAGGAGGTAAATATGGGTCAGTTCAGCGTATGGCATTGGTTGATTGTCGCCGCTGTCTTCGTGCTGTTCTTCGGTGCGAAGCGCATGCCGGATGCCGCGCGCGGCCTCGGTCGGTCGCTACGAATCTTCAAGAGCGAGGTGAGTCAGATGCAATCCGAGGGAGCAGACTCGGCGACCGAGCGGCCGCGGGAGCCCGAAGTGCAGGCTGTGTCGGCACAGCCGACAGCAGCACCGCACAGTGAACCGATGGCATACCGATCGAAGACGCTCTGAGCGTTGTGCCGGTACCGAAGTGGGCGATTGCTCACTTCGGTACGCCGCCGTCGTCGACCGAGCCGCAATCCCAAAGGGCCTACCACTGTGCGAATTTCGATCGACCTGTTACGGGGCAAGCGTCGGAGCAATCCTGACGGCACGATGTCGCTGGTCCAACATCTCCAGGAGCTGCGTGCCCGGCTACTGATCTCGATAGCAGCTGTCGCAGTCACGACACTGCTCGGAGTCTATTGGTACGCCCACGCGATTCTCGGAATCCAGAGCCTGGGTGATGTGTTGCTCGGGCCCTACTGTGCGCTCGATCCCTCGACGCGCGCGGCGCTCACACCCGACGGATCGTGTCGGTTGTTCGCGACCGGTCCCTTCGAACAATTCATGCTCCGGCTGAAGGTCGGGTTCACCGCGGGGGTGGTGTTCGCCGCGCCGGTATGGCTGTATCAACTCTGGTCTTTCATCACACCCGGGCTCTATGCCAAGGAACGCCGGTACGCGGTGTGGTTCGTCACCGCGGGGACGATCTTGTTCTCGACAGGTGCGGTGCTCGCGTATTTCGTGGTCGCCCACGCGTTGAGCTTCCTGCTCGAAATCGGCAGCGAGGCGCAGATCACCGCGTTGAGCGGTTCAGAATACTTCGGTCTGATCATCCAGTTGTTGATCATCTTCGGGGTCAGTTTCGAGACACCGGTGATCATCGTCGGATTGAACGTGATCGGAGTGCTCACCTACGCGCAGCTGCGAGCGTGGCGACGCGGAATGATCTTCGGTCTTTTCGTCTTCGCCGCGGTCGTCACACCGCAGGACCCGATTTCGATGTTGGTTCTGGCGGTCGCGTTGACTGTGTTGTTCGAAATGGCGGTGCAGTTCGCTCGAATCAACGACAAGCGACGCGACCGACGCGTAGCGGCCGAGGGTGACGATCTCGACGACGAGACGGCTTCGCATCTGAGTGCGCCCGATCCGTTGATCTCGGCTGAACCCATCTCATCGCAGCCCGAGAAATAGACCCTCGTCCCTGGATGACCTCAGGTGTAGTCGGTGGCTTGCCACCCGTGCGGCGGCGACGATGCAGGCGGTTCGGTCGCCGAGGGTCCGTGTACCGGCTTGGCGACCACGTCGAGATCTTCGGTGGTGGGTAGCGCACCCTCGATGTCACGCAGTAGCGAGTCGTCGCCATCGAGGAGATACTGGGTGACCAGCGATCGAGGTGACATGCCGCGCATCTTGTCGAGCTCGGCGAGGGGTTTGCGTAGGTTGTCGAACTCCGGGCCGATGTCCTGCTTCAAGTGTGTTGTCGCGCCGGCGGCGAAGTCTCGCAGTTGGCGCACGCTGTCGATCGTCCAGCGCAGCGCACCGGGAAGGCGCTCCGGGCCGATGATGACGAGGGCGGCGATGACGAGAATGATCGTCTCGCTCCACCCGACGCTGCTGAACATCTACGTGGGCTCCATCAGTTTCTCGGGCTGTCATCGCGGCAGTCTCGGGCTACCATCGCCGCCCGCAACTGCCACAGATCCGATGCCCGCGCCGGGTTGAGCCCGGTGAGCCGGGCGATTCGGCGAAGTCGGTAATCGACGGTATTGGCGTGGATATTCATGGTTCGCGCGGTCTGTGCCCGGTTCAAGTTGTTGGCGATATGCACCCGCAATGTTTTCCGCAAATCGGGATATTGCTCCAGCGGCGCCACCAACTCGCCGAGCCGGGAGAGACCTGGTCCTGGTCGCGAAAGCTGGTATTCCAGTGCCAGTTCATCGAATCGATAGAGGCCCGGTGCGCAGGCGAGTCGCTCGACGACTTCGAGTATTTCGTGTGCGGTTTTCGCGGCTGAGGCGATATCGGCGGTGGGTGTCGACACCACTGCCGCGACCAGCTCGACCTGGGCCGCCCCCGCCAGCGCTGCGACCAAGGCATCGAGTTCGTGCTCGGCCACCGTCTCGGCCGGGATGAGAATCGTCCCACCGTCGGCAGACAGCCGCGCCAAACCCTGGCCGTCGCTGTGGTGGGCCAGGGCTTTTCGCAGCTTGCGCAGGTAGTGCAAGGCGATCCCGGAATCCGGGATTTCTCGAATCGTGACGGCGAGCACCGAGTACGTGGCAGCGATGGTTATGCCGCATTTGCGGGCCATGGAGTGTGTCCACTGCCCGGCCAGCAGTGCGGAAGTGAGTGTCCGCTCTGCGTCCGGTCCGAATCTTGCTCCGCCGTGCTCGCCGACGTACGCGTGAGCAACGGTCATGCAGAGTTGGTCGCTGATCGTCATGGCGATCTGGAATCCGTCGATCACAGTCTCGCGGGTGCAATCCTGGTACTGAAGGAACATCTGGCCGACAACGATCCGCATGCCTTCATGGAAACCGTGCAGGACGAGGTCGATAGGTACGCCTTCGCCCGCCAATCCCGCGGCGATGATCGCAAGTTCGCCGAGTTCGTGTGTGACGTCGTTTCCCTCGAGCATCCCTTGCGCGACCTCGAGGGAAGCCCGGGTGATCGCTACCAGGCTCGTCGCGATCGGCGTGCCGGGCGAAATGTCATACGTCGCTACATCGTCGATGAAATGAAGAACGAGTTGATCGGTCAGCGATGCCACATCGTGCAGTGTTCGCAGCCATACGGCATTTTCGGATGGGATTGCCATCGTTGGTACCCTTCCGCGATCCTCGGCCGACTCGGTGACTGCACCCGAAGTCAGTACTCTGCGACTGGCATCGGCCTCGAAGGAGGTTCCGTCGCGGTGCTCGAACTGAGTCGGTCGGGCAGGCGGGGCCCGCACGGGCGAACCGGCTGCGTTGGCGGCAGCTCGCGCGGTGCATCGTAGTCCGAGCATCGATGCAGAATGAACAGTAACATGACTTCCTGCATATGCTCTATAGTGTTGCTAGACAGTCGAATCATGGCAGCTAATAGGCAAAATAGATGGTAACTTAAGGTCGTGGGCGGCGAGGGTCGGCGACCGTGCGGGAGGAGCATGGTGTCCGCAGAGTCGGGCCGCACCGTTGTCGCGGACCTGGCCAGACGAACCGAGTTGCTGGTGCGGGACGTCGTGATCGACGTCGAAGATCGATTTCACGGCATCGCTGCCGATCTGCCCGATGACGTCCGTTCGGCGCTGCACACGGCTGCCAGAACGGCCGGGGTGTTCGCTCCTCAGATAGGCACCGAATTCGGCGGATCGGGCCTGAACATGCGCGATCGTCTTCCGATCGTCGAAGCGTCCGGGTATTCGCAGTTCGGTCCGCTCGCGCTGAATTGCGCCGCGCCCGACGACGGCAACATCTTCCTGCTCGAACATCTGGCTTCGGCGGAACAGCGAAATCGGTACCTGATCCCGCTGGCGGCCGGACGCATCCGTTCATGCTCTGTATCGACTGAATCGACGGACGTGGCCAGGTCGCAGACATCGGAGCTGCCGATCGTGGCCACGCGCACCGGTGCCGGGTGGGTGATCAATGGCCGGCCGCAGTTCGTCCGCGGCGCCGTCGGTGCCTCCGTCGCGATCGTGACCGCCCACACCGGCGGTAGTGGCGGATCTCGCGGCGATACGACGATGTTCGTGGTGGACGCCGATACTCCGGGCTACACGCTGCGGCGTGCGGTCGATTCCCCTCGGACACGGACACTCGGTGGCGACGGCGAGTTGGTCTTCGAGGATCTCGAGGTCGGCGAGGACGCGGTGCTCGGCGACGTGGACCGCGGCGCCGACTATGCCCTGGCCAGGGTCGGGCCGGCGACGTTGACCGCCTGCATGCGCTGGATGGGATCAGCGCGTCGGGCCGCCGACATCGCCATCGAGCGGTCGGCCGCCCACACGTCGGTAGGAAGCGTCGCAGGGGTGGTCGAGCAGTTCATCGTCGACAACGAGATCGATATTCTGGCCGCCCGCGCACTCGTGGACCGGGCCTGTCTGCTCTTCGATGTCGAGGAGCCATCGGCACAGGCGATCTCGAGCGCGAAGACGTTCGTCGTCGAAGCGGTGGGTCGGGTGGTCGACCGCTCCATACAGATCTGTGGCATGCCGGGAGTCGCCGAGGACGCGGTCCTGTCGAGGTTGCATCGACAGGTACATTCGCTCTGATCGCGAACACCGCCGACGACCGAGCAGTGGCCTGCCGATCCCCGTGGTCGGCGCTGCTGTTCGACGAGTTCGGCGGTGGCCACCTCGGCTGTGCTGTCGAGGTGGCCACCGCCGAAACTCAGGGGGTTTCTCAGCCGGTGACCGCGGGCGTCAAGCCCGGCGAGCCGTACAGTGTGCGCAGTTCGTGCTTGACGACCTTGCCGCCCGCGTTGCGCGGCAGTGCGTCGACCACCACCAAGACCTTCGGGTGCTTGTAGCGGGCGAGGTGGGCGTTGAGGTGCGGTTCGAGGTCGGCGAGACCGATGTCACCGGTGTCCTCGACGGCCACGACAGCGACCGGGACCTCGCCCCATCTGTCGTCGACACGGCCGATCACCGCTGCCTCCCTGATCCGCGGGTGCGCGAACAGCACGTTCTCGACCTCGGCGCAGTAGATGTTCTCGCCGCCGGAGATGATCATGTCCTTCTTGCGGTCGACAACGTAGACGAAGCCCTCCTCGTCGAGGCGAACGAGATCTCCGGAGTGGAACCACCCGCCCGCGAACGCGTCGGCGCTCGCACGCGGGTTGTTCCAGTATTCGCGCATCAAAGTCGGTCCGCGATAGACGATTTCGCCGATCTCGCCCTGGGCGACATCGTTCATCTCGTCATCGACGACGCGGGTGGCGATGGTGGGGATCGGCTTGCCGACGGAGCCGAGCTTGCGGATCGCGTCCTCGCCGTCGAGGACGCAGGTGATCGGCGACATCTCGGTCTGCCCGAAGACGGCCACGTTGAGCGCGTTCGGGAAGGTCTGCGCCATGGCTCGCAGCACGGTGTCGGAGGCTGGGGCCGCGCCCCAGCTGATCACCCGCAGCCGCAGATCGCGCTGTGCGACAGTCGGATCGGCGCACACCACCTGCCATTGAGCGGGTACGAGGAATACCGAGGTCGCACGTTCGCTTTCCCAGGCGTCGAGCACCTCCTTCGCGTCGAAGGCCTTGAGCGGATGGATCACCGTCAACGCACCGAGGACGAAACACGACGCGATGCTGCCCAAACCGGCGATGTGGAACAGCGGCGAGGCGCAGAAGGCGATGTCGTCGGGGCTGTAGCGCATGGCGCGAATACAGGTGAGAGCCTGCGAATTCATGTTCAGGTGGGTCAGGACCGCGCCTTTGGGGTTTCCGGTGGTGCCGGAGGTGTACATGATCAGGGCGGCGGTGTCCTCGGTGACATCGCGCGGCTCGTGCGGCTCGCCGTTCTCGGCTATGAGGTCCTCGTAGCCGAGCACCCCGTCGCCGGTGGTTGCGCCGACCACGATATGAGTACGCAGATCATCGGACTGGGCGGCTACCGCGGCGGCGAGAGGGGAGAGTGCCTCGTCGGTGATGATCACCGCGGCGCCGCTGTCGGCGACCAGGTAGGCGATCTCCGGCGGAGTGAGCCGGAAGTTCACCGGCACCGCGATAGCGCCCAGGGTGTTGATCGCGAACACCGATTCGAGGTACTCGGTGTTGTTGAGCATCAGGATCATCACGCGGTCGCCGGGCCCGACGCCGCGGCGAGCGAGCGCATCGGCCAAACGCCCTACCCGCCAGTGCAGTTCACCCCAGCTCGTGGTCTTGCCCAGGTAACGCAATGCGGGAGCGTCCGGGATGGTGGTGGCATGGATCGCGATCTGGTTCATCCAGTGATTGCGTCGCGAGCGCAGGGGTTCTGTGGACATCATCGTCTCCTCGAAGGCGCGGAAGGGGTCAGGCCGGTTGGGCGACCGAGCTGGACAGGCGCCCGGCGATGAGTGCCTCGGCCTCGCGCACGATCCGCGCTACGAGGTCTGCGCAGGTGGGAATGTCATGGATCAAGCCCTGACACTGGCCCACACTCCAGATGCCCGCGTCGAGGTCGCCGTCCTCGTAGACCTTGCGGCCGCGAGCACCTGCCACGAGTTCGCGGACATCGTCGAACGTGCCGCCCCGGCGCTCGATCTCGACGACCTGACGGCTCACGGCGTTGTCGGCGACGCGGGCGGTGTTGTTCAAGGTCCGGAAGATCAGCTTGGTGTCGAGCTCGGTGTTGGCGACGATCTGTTCCTTGACCACATGCGCGATCGGCGACTCGACAGTGCACAGGAACCGGGTCCCCATATTCACGCCGTCCGCACCGAGCGCCATCGCGGCGACCAGTCCACGAGCATCGGCGATGCCGCCGGAGGCGATCATCGGGATCTCGATCTCGCGAGCGGCGGCGGGAATCAGGACCAGGCCCGGTGTGTCGTTCTCGCCGGGGTGACCGGCGCATTCGAAGCCGTCGATGCTGATCCCGTCCACCCCGACCTGCTGTGCCTTGAGCGCGTGCTTGACGCTGGTGCACTTGTGCAGCACCTTGATGCCGGCGTCCTTGAGGTAGGGCAGGTGGGTTCCGGGGTTGCCGCCGGCGATCTCCACGATCGGGACGCCGCCGTCGATGATCGCCTGGCGGTACTCCGCGTAGGGCGGCGGAGTGATCGAGGGCAGGATGGTCAGATTCACCCCGAACGGCTTGTCGGTGAGGTCTTTGGTCCGGGCGATTTCCTCGCGGAGCGCCTGCGGGGTCGGCTGGGTCAGTCCGGTGATGATGCCGAGACCACCCGCCTCCGAGACCGCGGCCGCGAGTTCGGCACGGCCGACCCACATCATCCCGCCCTGCACGATGGGGTGCTCGACACCGAAGGCCTCGGTGAATCGGGTGCGCAGCATGGAGCCTCTCTCCGCTCAGGAGTTCCGCGCCGGTGGAAGGAAACGCTTGGCCCCTTTGCATCCGGCGAGAATCGTGGTTAACTTAATGAGAATGGTTGTTAACTTAACCGAGCTGGAGCGCTCCTGTCAACGAACTCGGTCAAGCGCGAAACCGCTTGGCTCAACCCGGTCGATCCGATGATCGGGTGTGCCGGGCGGGGATCGGCGCCGAGGCCGGAAAGGCCGCCCTGCGGCGAGAGCGAAGCGTCTCATCGCCAACATCGATGAATTCTGCGCGTTGATCCACCAGGAGAACGGCAAGCCGCTCGATGACGACAGGTAGCTGACCCTCAACTCACGAAACAAGGGAGAAAACACTATGGGCGTCGAATTCAGCCCGGAACAGCAAGATTTCGCGGCAGCGGTCGCCGCGTTCGCCAAACGCGAGGCAGGCACCCGGGAAAAGCGTGACGCGCTGACCGACCACGACGCCGAGCAACACAACCCCGCCCTCTACGCCAAGATGGCCGAACTCGGCTGGCTCGGGCTCACGGTGCCCGAGGAATACGGTGGTTCCGACGCCACGATGGTCGATATGTGCATCCTGCTCGAGGAAAGCCTGCGTGGGCTGCTGCCGATCGGTGCGATCGGGCCGACGCTGATCACCGGTGGCGCCTACGCCAAGTTCGGCTCCGACTCACAGAAAGACACGGTGTTGCGGGGCATCGTGCGCGGTGCGTCGCAGTCGATCTCGATGTCAGAGCCCGAAGCCGGGTCCGATGTCGGTAACATCACCACCCGCGCGGAGAAGACCACCGATGGGTGGTTGATCAATGGTCAGAAGACGTGGTGTTCCAACGCCCATATCTCGGAGAACATCCTGCTCGTGGCCCGCACCGACCGTAGCGGGGGCAAGCACGAGGGCTTGACGATGTTCCATGTGCCCGCCGGCACGCCGGGGTTGAAGATCAACCCGATCGAGTTGATGGGCAACCAGAAAGAAACCAACGACCTCTACTTCACCGACTGTGTGCTGCCGGAGGACGCGGTCGTGGGTGAGGTCGGTAACGGGTGGCGGCAGTTGATGACGGGGTTGAACTTCGAACGGCTGATCCTGGCCGCGATGAGTTTGGGTGCGGCTGAGCGTGCGTTCGAGGACACGTTGCAGTTCGTTTCCGAGCGTAAGCAGTTCGGTCGCCCGATCGGGACGTTCCAGGCGTTGCGTCACCGGGTCGCTGATCTCGCGACCGAGATCGAGTGCACCAAACTGTTGGTTTACAGCGTCGCTGCGGCGGTGGATGCGAATCCGTCCAAGACTTTCGCGCGGGAGGCGTCGATGGCCAAGCTCAAGGCGACCGAGACATCGAAGCTGGTCGCGTTGGCGGGGATGCAGATGATGGGTGGTTACGGGTACGCGCGCGAGTTCGACATGGAAAAGCATGTTCGTGGTGCGTTGGTCTCGACGATCTTCGGTGGTACGAGCGAGATCCAGCGTGACATCATCGGCAAAACCTACGGACTCTGAGACGCAGATTCAAGGGGGCGTCCGACCGGTCGTGGTCGGACGCCCCTGGAATTGCGGCGTGAGTCGCTGCCTACCGCGGCAGGGGCTGACCGAGCAGAACGGTTTCGAGCAAACGGATCACCTTCTCCTGCGGACTGATTCCGTGGTCGCCGAAGGTGCGCCCGAGGTCGACCACGAGGCTGAACGCCGCGTGCACGAGGATTCGGGCCTCGCCGATGGGCAGGTCCGGCCTGGCCTCTACGACCAACTTCGCCCATTCGGTGATGATCAACTGTTGAAGATGGCGCAGGGTTACCTGGTCGGGTTGGTCGACATGGCTGAACTCGGCGTAGTAGACGAAGGTCAGCGCGCGCTCGGCGAACGAACCGGAGACGTAGAGATCGATCAGGGTGCCGAGTGCCTCGGCAGGGGTGTCCGCTGCGGCCACCGCGGGCGCGATCGCTCCCGATACCCGGTCGGCGGCGCGTCGGAAAGCCGCTACCAACAGGTCGCTCTTGCTGCGGTAATAGCGATATACCGCCGAGGCGGCCGACAGATCCGCGGCGGCGGCGATGTCTTCCATGCTGACATTCGGATAGCCGCGCTCGTGGAACAGCTCGACGGCCTTGCCCAGCAGTAGATCGTGCTTGAACGGCTGTGTCTGCGCGCGCTCGAGATCGGCAGGCTCGGTGTCGTCGAGTCCGCTGAGATCAGCATCGATCAACGTCCAGCTGGTCGTATGGAGCAGCCGGGCGAGAGATTTCGCCGGCACGGTGGCGTGATGGTCGCCGATGCTGCTGACCACAGCAAAGATCGAGACCGCGCGAACCGCCCGGTCTCGACCGTCCAGCTCGGGTCGTACCTCGCCGATCAGCTTGCGCAGCGTGGCGACGGCCACAGCGAACTGATCGGTGAATTCCTGAAGATCGGCCGGCTCCAGATAGCGACGCTCCCAGCGGGCCAACGCCACGGTCGGCCGATTGGTGATGGTCAAGCCGATGATGGCGTCGAGCACATGATCCACGCGCTGGCGTGGCGTCCAGTCGGCGGCCTCGGCGGGAAGTTCGACCGCGCCGAGGGCTATCCCGGACAACCGCAGAAGTTCTTCCCGGAACAACGCGTACTTGCTCGGAAAGTGCCGATACAGCGCGGTGGAACTGATATCGAGGCGCCGCGCGATGTCGTCCATGCTCACACCGTGGTACCCGTGCGCGCCGAAGGCGGCGGCCGATTCCGCCGCGATCTGGGCACGACGATTTTTCGGCCTGCGCCTGACCTGGCGGGTCGGCGCATCCGCGGGGGATTCGTCTGCCTGGTTGCTCGTCGTCCTACCCTTTGTTCCGCGCGGGGAAAGTGAATTCCCGATGATCTTGCCTGTCATGCTATCGCCTCGGGGCGTGAGGTCGATCCGCCGGACCGAGTCATGGGGTGGGTGGCGAGGTCAACGGGGAGTTCACCTTCTCGACGAGCCAGCGGCCGCCGTCGTTGCGCAGGTCGAACACCATCGACAGTTGACTGGGCTTGGCCTTGTGTTCGGTGCCCAGGCTGGAGATGGTCGTCCCGATCACCACGATCGCCTCGGCGGAGTTCTCGTCGCCGGAGCGCAGCGCGCACTGGGTATCGGTGACCTTCGAGACGACCTCACCCTGGGTGAGGGCGTCGCGAAGCTCGGTGCTGGTGGATTCGAACTGCTTCTTCCAGTCACCCGTCGCGCCCGCGAGGACGGCCTTGAAGTAGGTGTCGAGGCTCTTGCTGTCGTAGTCGGCCAACGCGGGGGCGTAGTGGCACGCGGCCTCGCGGGCCTGCTGTTGGGCCTCGAGGAGATCGGTGTTGCCCTTGTTCTCCACGAACAGGAACACCGAGGTCGCCACCGAGGCGCCGAGGACGATCGCGGTAGCGCCGCGCAGGCCGAGAGTCTTGCGGTCCATCGCCCACCACTTGGCCGCGGTGGTGGTCTTCGCATCGGCCGTGTCCGCGACCCCTTCCGATGGTGCTGCGCTGGTGGGTGTTTCGTCGTTGGTCATTGCTTTTCGTGCTCCTTATCTTGGTGCGGGCACCGAGGGCTGGGACAGTTCGTCACCGGTCACACCGGGCGGCGGTCCCGCACCGTTGTCGGGTCCGGCGGGCCGTGGTGCGTTCGCCGACCCACGGATCTGCAGCGCGGGGTTGTCCGTGACGCAGTAGTTGTAGAGCCGCACCCTGGTATCAGTGGTGGCCCGCGTGGGCAGAATCGGCACGGTGTCGTAGTCGCAGGTCGGTCGCGGCCACGGGTCGACGAGGGTGAAGAAGGCGTTGTCGTGCGCCGGGATGCCGACCGCCTCGGAGAAGCGGCTCAGCGTCGGAAACAGCAACTCGATCGCGGGCTGACGCAGTTTGGCCGCGCGGGTGATCGCGACGAAGTTCGTCACCAGGTCCGTGATCGGGTTCTGGGTGCGGGAGATGAAGCCCCCGAGCGTGGCCAGCTGACCCGGACCCTCCTGGAGCAGGTGCCGCAATTCGGCATCGGCGGCGGAGAACTGCTGGAACAGGGCACTACCCGCATTGGTCAGAGTCCCCAGGTCGGGTTGCGCATGCGCGGTCGTCGAGGCGATGACCTCGAGATTGCGCAGCAGGTGCTCGGTCTGCGGCAGCAGATCGTTGAGCCCTGCCATCGCGCGGCTGATCCCGGAGATCATGTTGCGCAAACCGTCCGGACCGCCCGCGAGCGCTTTGTCGAGTTCGTTGACGATGACATTGAGGCGTTCGGGGTTCAATCCGCTGACCAGGCCCGACATGTTCAACAGGACCGACTGCACCTGCACAGGCACACCAGTGTCGGCCCGGGCGATGACGGAGCCGTCGCGCAGATACGGCCCGGTATCGGTCTCGGGGCGGAAATCCAGGTACTGCTCGCCCGCGGCCGACAAACGGGCGACGGCGACCGTGCCGCCGAGCGGAATCCGGGTGCCCTCCTCGATCTCGGCCACGGCCGCGATCCCGTCGCCTGCGACCCGCACGTCATCGACCCGGCCGACCCGAACGCCTCGGAACGTCACGTCGCTGCCCTTGGTGAGTCCACCCGAGATGGCCAGTTCGACAGTGACTACGTAGCGCTTGTTCGTCGGGTCGATCCGCAGGACCGCACCGCCCAGGTACCCGCTGCCCAGCAGTAGGACGACGACCAAGCCGGCATTGGCGACCGCGATGCGACGGCGAACCAGCCACTCCCACAACGGTGAATTCATCGGGGCCCCTCTTGGATCGGCTGTTGCGGTGTGCTGTTGAGGCGGCCGGTCACCTTGGCGATCACGTCGGTGATACTGCCGATGAACGCGGGCACGTCGGTGCCGTCGGGCCAGCGGCTGCCGGCCGGATCGGTGATCGCACCGACATCGAGGTAGGACAGGATCGCTCCGACGGCCAGCGTCGGTCCCTGCACGCTGTCCATCACCGAGGGGTAGATCTTGTGAAGGCCGTCGAGCGTGCCCGTGAGGTCATCACCCATCTGCGAGAATCCGGACATCAGATTCTGGATGCTCTGGAACAAGCTGACGAACTGCGGCCCGTTCGTCGCGCTGAAGTCGCCGAGGGCGTCCATCGTCACCGCCACCTTGTTGATCAGGTCGACGATGGCCTGGTTGTTCTCGGCGAACAGCCCGATCAGTTGCGGGAAGTCGTCGGCCGCGGCACCGAGTTCGGCCTTGCGCCGAGCCAATTCGCCGGTCAGCACCGACAACCCGGTGAGCGTCGCGTCGAGGTCGCCGGTACGTGCGTTGAGCGCCTCGATGACCGAGGTCATTTCCCCGATCAAGTGCTGCAGTTGGGGCGCCTTGCCCGCGAAGATGGAGTTGAGCTCGGAGGTGACCTTGGCTGCCTGGTTGAGTCCGCCGCCGTTGATCAGCATCGACACCGACATCATCAATTGCTCGACCGAGGCGGCCGATGCGGTGAGCTCGGTGCCGATGGTCGCGCCCTCGCGCAGCGGTGGTCCGGCGGTCTCGGCGCTGGGCAGGGTCATAGCGACGAAGATGTCACCGAGCGGGGTCGCCTGGCGCAGCTCCACGGTGGTGCCCTGCGGCAGTTGGATGTCGTCGCGGATCAGCATCTCGACGTCGGCGAGGAACGAGGTCGTCGAGATTCCGGTGACGACACCGATGTCGGTGCCGCCGATCTTCACGTGGGCGCGGTTGGGCAGGTTGAGCGCGTCCCGGAAAGTGGCGTGCAAGGTGTAGCCGGGCCCGCCGATACCCGGTTCGGGCATCGGCAGCTCGGCCACGGTCATCGAGCAGCCGCTGCTCGATGCGGCCACGGCAGCGGCGCAGAAGGCCGCTGCCAGCGTGGTGCGCAAAGTCATTTCGTCAGTCCCAACAGCGCGGCGGTAAGCCCGAAGTCCGGGCCCATATCGGAGATTTTTCCGGTGCGGCAGCCGTCCAGACGCATCTGGACGCGCTCACAGAACAGCGAGACCACCTCGCTGTCGAGCACGATCTTGTCGAGCAGACCGTGCAGGCGCAGCGCCTGGTGTTCCCGGCTGATCGCGTTGTCGAAGTTCTGGAACATCAGCGGACCGACATCGATGATCTCGGTCAGATTGCGGGCATTGGCCCGCATCTGGGCTGCGATCGCGACGAACTTGGTGAGCGCGCCCGCGAGCTGATCCTGATTCTGGCCGACAACCGAGGAGGTATTGGTGATGAAGTCGTCGAGCTGGGTCAGCACCGCCTGCAGACCGGGGGACTGCTGTCCGAACAACGCGACCAACTCGGTGATGCGACCGCTGAAATCGCGGACGGTTTGATCGTTGTCGGCGATGATCTGGGTGATCTCGCTGAGTTCGATGACGGTGTTGGCGATCTGATCCTTGTTGGCGAAAGTCAGCTCGAAAGCCGCCGACAGTTCGTCGAGCGTTTCGCGCAACCGGTCGCCGTTGCCGTCGAGCAGCGGGAAGAGCACCCGGCTCGCCATGGGCCCGCTCTGGCTGTCGCCCTTGAGCGCCTCGCCCAGCTGATCGAAGTTGGCCAGGATCCGGTCCAGTTCGACGGGTGTCCTGGTGCGAGACAGCGGAAGATGCGCACCGTCGGCGAGCTCGGGCCCTGAGCCGGTATAGGCCGGGGCGATCTCGACATGGCGGTTGGTGATCAGCTGCGGCGACACCAGCGCCGCCATCGCTTCGGCGGGAATGCGAACATCGCGGTCGACCGACATCACCACTTCGACGTAGCTGCCGCGCGGTGTCACCGAATCGACGACACCGACCGGCACGCCGAGCACGGAGACCTCGTTGCCCGCGTACAGTCCGGCCACGTTCTCGAAGTCGGCGCTGATGCGCTTCTGCGCGCCCAACACCTGATTACCCAGGCCGGTCACGCTGTCGGGCAGCAGGGCGCAGCCCGAGGCGAGTGTCGCGGCCAAGCAGACCGCCGCCAACTTGCTCGTGCGTGTGGTCCTCATCAGTTGCACCCCTGTATGGCCTGTGCGAAGCACAGCCAGTTGTCCGGAAGGATCCACGGTGCCCAGATCTCGCCATAGGGACCGTTGCCGAGCAGATTGTTGAACTGGCGCAACGTGACCGGGGCATATTCGTAGATCCGGTCCAGGTTCTCCTTGTTCTTGGTCAGGCCGTCGGCCATCGTGTTGAGGTTCGCGATCAGCGGTCCGAGTTCACCGTTGTTCTCGATGCCCATGTCCTGGAGCAGCCTCGACATGTCGGCGACGTTGTCGAGCAGCTGGGTGAGCAGGGTCTGGCGCTTCTGCACGGCGGCCCCGATCGCTTCGCCCCTGGTGAGCAGCACCAGCACGCTGTTGCGGTTGTCCGAGACCAGTTGGGAGACCTGGTCCATGCTCTTGAGCAGGGTGTCGACCTCGTCGCGCCTGCTGTTGATCACCTGGGCGAGCGCGCCGATGCTGTCGAGGGCCTGTACCGCCATGGCGGGTGAATCGCCCAGCTGGGCACTGAACACATCGAGTGCGGTGCGCAGTTTCTCCGGGTCGATCCGTTCGATCCGCTCGAACGAGGAGGTGTACTGCGGATCCTGGATGACCTTGCTCAGGTTGTACGGAACCTCGGTGTTGTCGAGCCGGATCCGGTTGTCGGGGAGCTCTTTTCCGTTCCCGGGCCGCAGCACGATGTGCAGCCTGCCGAGGATGGTCGACATCTTGATCGCCGCGTGGGCGTCGGCGCCGAGACGGATGTCCTTGCGGATCCGCAGCGCCACCTCCACCCGGTCGTTGACCAGCTTCACCGCCTGGACCTCACCGACCTCGATGCCGGAGACATCGACTGTCGCGCCCGGCCGTAAGCCGGCGGCCTGGGCGAACTCGGCGTGCACGGTCTTGTCGCCGAGTTGGACCTGGTTGATCAGACTCGAACCGCCGAGCAATACCAGCACCGAGAGGGCCGCGATCAGGCCGAGCCGCAGGTGCCGGTTGTCTCGCAGAAACGCTGGAACGCGTGATTTGATCATCGGCACACTTCCGATTGTGAGGTGCCGCCGACCTGCGAGAACACGCCCTCGGGCAGGAGAACGCCCCATAGCGAGACGTCGAGGCGACAGATGTAGGCATTGCCGTAGGTGCCGTACTGGGTGAACCGGGCGACGCCGTTGAGGAAGTCAGGGAATTCGACCGCAGCGCGATCGAGGGCGGCACCGTTGTAGAGCAACATCATCACGCCGGTAGTGGCGTTGCGTTGCGCGTCGGCCAATCCGGGCTTGACCTGCTCGATGAGCGAGACAAGGCCGTTCGTCGCGCCCGCCACCCGTTCGACCGAACTCTTCAGCGATTCACCCTCGGTGTAGAGCCCGTCCATCAGACTGCGAGTCTGCGTGATCAGGGTCTCCAGCTCGTCGCTGCGGTTGGCCAGACCCGCCATCACCGAGCTGAGATTGCTCAGCACATCGCCGATGATCTGGTCGCGTTCACCGAAGGTGCCGGCCAACTGGGCAGCCTGGGTGATCAGCGCCGCCAGCGACACCTCGTTGCCCTGCAATGCCTGGATGAGCGTTTCCGACAGCGAATTGATCTGGTCGGGTTGCAGCACACTGAACAGTGGCTCGAATCCGGACAACAGCGCCGAGACATCGAAGGACGGCTCGGTCCGCTCGAGCGGGATCTGCGAGCCGGCGGGCACAACGGTGCCCTCGCCGGTGCCCGGCGCCAGCGCCAGGTAGCGCTGACCGATCAGATTCTGGTATCGCACCAGGGCTTTGGTGGTGTCGGTCAGGTGCTGGCGCGCCTCGATCTGGAAGTCGACCTTGGCGATGTAGTTGTCGGTGAAATCGATCTTGTCGATCCGGCCGACTCGCACACCCGCCATCCGGACGTCGTCGCCGATGCGCAATCCGAGAACATCGGTGAAGACCGCCGAATAGCTCTTGGTGTTGCCGGGGACGCTGCGTTGCAGGGTCGACCAGATCGTGTAGGTGAGCAGCGTCGCCAGGACGGCGAAGAAGCTGAATCCGAGCAGTGCTTTGCTGGATTTCACTGTTGGACACCACTTTCGATGTCGGGGACGATGGCGATGTTGCCCAGGATCGATCCGAGCAGCAGCAGCTGACTGAACGTCGGTTTCCCGCCGACCAGTTCCGATACCGCGGCGATGCCGCTGAGTCGAGGCCGCGCCGCGGGGGTGGCGCCAGGCGCTGGATCAACAGACGAGGCGGGTGCGGTGATCCCCGGAATGGCGGGCAGACCCGGAATGGCGGGCAGGCCGGGGAGCGTCGGCATGCCGGGAACAGTCGGCACGGTGATGCTCGGCAGTGTGGGTAGCCCGGGAATCGGCAGCGCCGGTGCCGGTCCGGCGGACTCGAGTCGCTTCGGCAGCATCTGTGCCGGATACTCTTGCGGCGGTGCGACTTCTGGCACGGTAGGGCCACCGCAGCGGGGTCCGGCCATCTCGCCGTAGTGCGGGCAGTCCTTGGCGGTGTACTGCTGGAACGGTGTGAACGTCACATCCATACGCCAGGTCATCTGCTTGCTGGGGCCGAAGTTGAACGTCTGCTGCAGCCTGCGCAACGAGTTGTTGAGGTTGGCTGCCGTCGACTGCAGTGTGGTGGGATCCTTGGCAATGCCACCGAGCAGCTGGTCCAGGCCGGAGACCAATTCTTTGCCCGAATCGGGATTCGCGGCGAACAGGGCGTTGACCGATTCAATGGCGGAGTTGCCCTGTGTGAGCAGCTCCACCATTTGGGCGCGGTGCTCGTTGAGCGTGCGCGCAGTGGTCACCGAATCGGCCAGTACGCCGACAAGTTCCGGTGCCGACTGGCTCAGCGCGGTCGCCGCCTGACCGAAATTGCCGAGCAGATGGCCGATTTCGGGGATCTGGTGGATGGTGGTGAGCCAGGTGTCGAGGCGCTCCACCGTAGAACCCGGTACCCGGCTGCTCGGATCGAGCGCTGCGGACAGGGTGGCCAACACTCGGCCGAGCTTTTCGGGCTGGATGGTGTCGAGCACATCGCGCAGGGTGTTGAGCGTGGTCTGCAGCTGGATCGTGGCCTCGCTGGTGTCCTCGCGGATAAGCGCGCCCTCGCGCAGCCCTTCGGCGGTCGCCTCATTGTCCACGAGTTGGAGCGAGGAGACGCCGAAGATGTTGTCGGGGATGACGCGCACGGTGACCGTGTTCGGAATCGTCTGCGCCAGACCCGGCTTCAGCTCCAAAGTGGCGTGCTGGCGTTCGCCCTTGGCGACCATCTCCACCGAACCGACCGAGCCGACCAGCATGCCGCGGTACTTCACGTCGGCGCGCTGCGGTAGCCCGTCGCCGGTACTGGTGAGGTCGGCACCGACCACCACCGTGTCTTCGAACTCGCCGTTGTAGCGCAGGGCGAGCAGATACAGAGCGACCGCGAACGCGGTGATCACCGCCAGTCCCGCGAGCGTGAGCTGCAGGGGTTTGGGGCCGCGGCCGCTGAGATCGAGAATCATTCGATCGACCTATCCCGAGATCCGGAATCCGGGGTCGATGCCCCAGATCGCAAGCGTGAGAAACAGATTGGTGAAGACCATGACGACGATGACCATCTTGATGGCCTGGCCCGCCGCGACCCCGACGCCTTCGGGGCCGCCGGAGGCGACGAAGCCGTAGTAGCACTGGATGAACGCCGCGATGAGAACGAACACCACCACTTTGAAGATCGAGAAGAACACGTCCCCGCCGATCAGGAACTGGAAGAAGTAGTGGTCATAGGTGCCTGCGGTCGTCCCGCCGAGGAACAGCACCGACAGCTTGGTCGCGATATAGGCGACCGCCAGCCCGAGGGTGTACAGGGGGATGATGGTGATCGTGGCCGCGATCATCCGGGTGGTCACCAGGTAGGGCAGCGGCCGGATCGCGATGGATTCCAGCGCGTCGATCTCTTCGGAGATCCGCATCGAGCCGAGCTGCGCGGTGAATCGGCAACCGGACTGGATGGCGAAGGCGAGCGTGCCCAGGATCGGCGCGATCTCCCGGGTGGTGGCGAAGCCGGAGATGGCCCCGGTCAGCGGTCCCATCGTGAGCAGGTTCAACGCGGTATAGGACTCGACTCCCACGGTGATGCCGCCGAACGCGCACAGCGCGATGACCACACCCACGGTGCCGCCGCCGACGATGAGCGAGCCGTTACCCCAGCCGACATCGGCGACCAGGCGGGCGACTTCCTTGCGGTAATGGCGCAGCGTGAACGGGATGGCGATCAGGGCCTGGAAGAACACGATCGCCTGGTGACCGAGGCGCTGATTGGCCTGGACGGGGATCTTGGCGGTCGCTTTGATCGCACGGACCGGACGTAGTGCCGGGGGGATGTACTCGGCGGCCATCTCACACGACCTTCGCGGGGAAGAAGATGTTGTACAGCTGGGTGACGATGATGTTGGTGGCGAACAGCATCAGGATCGAGGTGACCACCGCCGAGTTCACCGAATTCGCGACACCGCCCGGACCACCTTTGGTGTGGAGGCCGATGTCACAGGCGATGATCGCGGTGAGCAGGCCGAAGATCGCCGCCTTGAACAGCGCGGCCACGAGGTCGTTGGCGACAGCGAACGAGGCGAACGAGCTGATGAACGATCCCGGTGTGCCCTGCTGGGCGTAGACGTTGAACATGTAGGCGGTGGCGAAGCCGACGAACACGATGAACCCGCACAGCAGCATGCTCACCAGGACGGCGGCAACCAGCCGAGGTACGACCAGTCTGCGCACCGGATCCACGCCCATCACCTTCATCGCGTCGATCTCTTCTCTGATCGTGCGGGAGCCCAGATCGGCGCAGATGGCCGAGCCGACCGCGCCCGCGATCATCAGCGAGGTGACAAGCGGTGCGCCCTGGCGGATGATGCCGAGCCCGGCGACCGCGCCGATGAAGGTGGTGGCGCCGACCTGATTGACCAGTGCGCCGACCTGGATCGAGACCACCACCGCGACCGGAATCGCGACGAACACGGTCGGCAACGCCGAGACGTTGGCCATGAACGCGCACTGTTTGATGAACTCCTGGAACGGAAATCGCCGTTGCACGAGCGACAGGAACAGCTGCGCGATCGTTGCCCTGCCGAGCAGGACCTGCCTGCCGAGGGTCTCGAGCGACTGTTGGGGATGCCGTCGCCAGAGCCCGGTGGCGCTGTCGATGAGCCGTCCGATCTCGGACGGTTCGGTGGCCGGTTGCGGCGTCACGCTGCACCGATCCTTTCTTGCTGCGGGGGAATGTGTTCCCGGCTGCTCAGAGCGAGCTCAGCCAGTGTTCGAGGAGGACGACGAGTCCGCCGACGACCGCCAGACACAAGGCGATGACGCAGAGCAGCGCGATCCACATGCCGAGTCGCAGAACAGGATTGACCTGTGTCCGCCCGCCCAGGATCTTGACGATGATCACGACGATGTCGATGACCCAAACCAGCGCCATCATCAGGTCATCGTCACATTCGCGAAGATGAGGACCGGCCAACAGACGATCGATCCGACGAACGAGGCGATCAGATCGACCCCGTGAAGGTCACTCAGATGGCTGGTGTGGGTGAACGTCCAGATGACCCCCACCAGTCCGTAGGGGATGCCGATGATGATGAGAGTGCCGAGGAATTCGGACACCTTCATCTCATAGCTGAGAAACCTGTCCAGCCGTCGCAACATGGTGGTACCGGTGTCCTTCCTCGGGACCTTGGACGACGTCCGGCCTGCTGGCGGCCGTCGTTGGCGGTGCGATGTTGTTGTCGAGCGTTCTTCAGGGGTGGGCCCTGAAGAACGATCTCGGCTTCCCGCGAGTCATTTGCGAAGCATCGAAGCTTCCAGGACTCGGGAGGGTGAACATCGAAGATCAAGTTACTACCCATTCTCATCGCTGTGATGAGAATTACCGGTAACATATCTCATAGATTCGGGATTGCCTATAGGGCGTCGAATCGGGCGCCGTCGCAGGTCGTGCCGCGGCGTCATCTCGCGGGTCGCGCGGCGTGCGGGTAGGCGCGACCGATCGCGAGCGCGGAGATCGCCGCATCGGCACCGGAGGCCGCTGAGGGGTGTGTGCCGGTGCCGATGCGGCCCGCGCATCATGCCCCCAACTCGTGATGCTGCGGAATCGAAGCTAACATATTAGCCCGATATGGGCCTAATAGCTGCATATTGGTCACGATCCCACAGCAAGTGATAAGAATGAATATTAACTTACTCGAGGGATGTCGTCGTATGGTCGGCGACCGTGCAGGAGGTTCATGATGTCAGCTGTCATCGTCGATGTGGTTCGTACACCGTCGGGTCGGGGTAAATCCGGCGGTGGACTGTCGTCCGTACATCCGGCCACGCTGCTGGCCGGTGTGTTGGCCGAGCTGGTCGCACGCACCGGGATCGACCCGGCCCTCGTCGACGATGTGATCGCCGGCTGTGTCACCCAGAGCGGTGAACAGGCCAACAACATCGCCAGGACCGCGGTGTTGGCGGCGGGATTCCCGGAGTCGGTGCCCGGCACCACGGTTGATCGACAGTGTGGTTCGAGCCAGCAGGCCGTGCATTTCGCCGCCCAGGGCGTGCTCGCCGGCGCGTACGACGTGGCGATCGCCTGTGGCGTCGAGTCGATGAGCCGGACTCCGATGTTCTCCAACACCCAGGGCAAGGACTCCCTGCGCGGCCCGCTCGCCGCTCGCTACCCGGCCGGCCTGATCGGGCAGGGGATCGCGGCCGAGATCATCGCGGCCCGTTGGAAACTGGACCGCGCGGTCCTCGACGAGTTCGCGGCGCGCTCGCATCGGCTGGCTGCCGCCACCGCGGCCGCGGGAGGCTTCGACGCCGAGCTCGTCGCCGCCGGAGACCTCGTCGCCGACGAGACGATTCGGACCGGCACCACTGTCGAAGGTTTGGCGAACCTGCGCCCCGCCTTCACGGATTCCGCTTTCCTCGACCGTTTTCCCGAGATCGACTGGTCGGTGACCGCAGGCAACTCCTCGCCGCTCACCGACGGTGCGTCGGCCGCGCTCATCATGAGCGAGGCGATGGCGGCGAAACTGGGTCTGACCCCTCGCGCCCGCTTCCACTCCTTCGCCGTCGTCGGCGACGATCCCACCCTCATGCTCACCGCCGTCGTCCCCGCGACCCGTAAGGCGCTCGACCGGGTCTCACTCACTGTCGACGACATCGATACCTTCGAGGTGAACGAGGCGTTCGCTCCGGTCCCGCTCGTCTGGCAGCACGAGCTCGGCGCCGATCCGGCCAAGGTCAACCCGCGTGGCGGCGCCATCGCGCTCGGCCATCCACTCGGTGCTTCGGGGACCCGTTTGCTCGCGACTATGGTCAACCATCTCGAACAGACCGGCGGTCGCTACGGGCTCCAGACCATGTGCGAGGCGGGCGGCTTGGCCAACGCCACCATCATCGAACGTCTCTGAGGGCGCGCCGATACACGAGTGCCCGCCGGACGCTACGAGCGGTCGGCGGGCGGGTTCGTGCAGGGCGCGGACACAGGACTCGCGGCAGTGGGGACAACAGGGCCTGGACATCCCACGCCGCGAGTCTTGTGCTCCGGGAGCGAACTCCCGTCGTGTCCACCCAGCGCCGCGGCGCATGCCCGCTTCGCGGCTAGGGGTGAATAGTCATGAACTTAGTGACCGCGAGCGACGCTGTCAATCATCTTGTAAATGCTATTCCTATTCCGGATCCTCTTCATCAAGTAGCGGAATAGTCAGTAACATAGAAGGCGTTCCGGTGTACTCTTGGCACCGAACCGCGTTCGCGAGGTGCGTCGGGCTGCTGTGCGTCGCCTCGGCTGCTCGGTCGCGCGGCACATCTCGGAAAGGATGACGATGAGCACGGCAATCAGGCCTGGCGAACCCAATTACGTAGACCCACACAGTGATTCCTACGTCGAGGAAGGTGCGGCCCCGGCGTGGCGAGGGTCGGCCGTCCCAGCGGTGGAATTCGCGGCGCCGGAACGTGCCCTGACGCTCGATCGGGTTCGCCTCCACATTCCCGACACCCACCGGTCCCCGCGCAAACGGCCCGCTCAGTTGGCCGATGCCTTGGACTTCTGGATGTTCGCGGGTGCGGCCGCGAACGTGGCGATGCAATTCGCGCACCAGGGAGTCGCGGCGGGTGTGATGGAGAGCCAGGTCGAATCCGGTGCGCTCATGGTGCATCCGTGGAAGCGGTTGCGCACCACCTCCGCTTACCTCGCGGTGGCCGTTCTCGGCAGCGACGAGGACAAGTCGGCCATGCGCGAGGCGGTCAATGTCGCGCACCGCCAAGTCAGGTCGCGGCCGGATTCGAAGGTCAAATACAACGCCTTCGACCGGAACTTGCAGATGTATGTGGCCGCGGCGATCTACATCGGTTTCGAGGACACTCACCAACTGCTGTGCGGCAAGATGACCGCCGACGAACTCGAGGCGTTCTACCAGGGCTCGGACACCTTCGGCACCACGCTGCAGGTACACCCCGATATGTGGCCGAAGACGCGCGCCGAGTTCGACGAGTACTGGCTGGAGGCGTGCAAGGGGGTGGTGTGCGACGACGAATTCCGCGCCTACATCGACGATCTGCTGCACCTGCGAATGATCCACTGGTCCATCCGGGTGACGTTCGGCAGCCTGCTGCGGTTCCTGACCGCGGGCTTTCTGCCGCCGCATTTCCGCGAGCAGATGGCGGTCGAATGGAGCACCTCCGATCAGCGCCGGTTCGAGCACCTTTTCCAGTTCGTCGGCTTCGTCAACCGCTTCATCCCGAAGTTCGTCAGGTTCGCCGGCACCCACGCGATGATGCGCGACGTGCGCAACCGCATCAGGAAGCAGCGCGCTCTCATCTGATCGAACGGTTCCGATGACCGCGGCGGGTGAGGTGTTCGCCTCGCCGCCGCGCTCGAGCTCTTACGGCGTAGTCGGCGCGTGGGTGTCGATGGCACGCAGTTGCTCGGGGTCGACGGCTCGCAGAACCGCGAGTGAGGCTGTGATCGCCAGATCGCAGGCCGCGCCGATGTCGGCTCCCGCGAGGATGACGGCGCGGTAGGCAACGTCCAAGCTGATGCCGAGGAGCATCGTGGCGAGTGTGTCCGCGCCGCCGTGGATGGGAGTTCCACGCTCGGCGTAGTTGGCTCGCAATCGTTCGGCGATACGCGGTTCGAGTGCGGCGGACAACCGACGCCCTGGGTGGCTGTCGTCGTATCGGTTGTCGAGCAGGACGCGGAATCCTTCGGGGTGGCGGCGGGCGTAATCGAAGAGCGACTCGATCGAATATCGGGCCCGCTGCCCGTAGGTCATCGCCTCGCCGTTGTCGTAGATCTCGAACATCCAGGTGGTCAACGCGGCGAGCTCGCGTTCGATAACCGCGTCGATGAGTGCGTCGCGGGAGCCGAAGTGGGCATAGAGAGTCACCCTGGAGGTATCGGCGCGTTGAGCGATGCTGTCCATCGTGGCTCGATCGAGACCCACCTCGGCGATCACCGCGCACGCCGCGTCCAGGAGTACGGAGTCGGTCGGGCGATTGCGGGTGCTGCGGCGCGCGGGCGCTGTGGCGCGACGATCAGGGTGCCCGGTTCCGGCCAACCTTCCTCCTCGATGCTGTCCCACGCACCGTTCGTGGCGGTGTCATCCTTCGGCATTTCCGAAGTAGGCCGCCTCGACCATATCTCGGCGGCCGCGGAGCTCGGCCGCGGAGCCGGACAACACGGCCCGGCCGTGATGGAGCACGACCGCCGTATCGGCGATCGACAACGCCAGTTCGATGTGTTGTTCGACCAGCACCACGGCCATGTGCTGGTCGTCGGCGATCTGACGCAGCCGGGGGAGCAGGCCCTCCACGGCGATCGGCGACAGCCCGAGGCTGAGTTCGTCGACGAGCAGGATCTTGGGTGCGCACAGCAGCGCTTTCGCCAACGCCAGCATCTGTTGTTCGCCGCCGGAGAGTGTGCCGCATCGGCGCGAACGCATCGACCGCAGCGCGGGGAAGTAGTCGAAGACGTCATCGACGGAGGGGCCGTGCTTGCGGCGGGCCAGGCGCAGGTTGTCGTCGACCGACAAGCGGTGGAAGACGCCCCGGCTGTCGGGAACCAGGATGACGCCGCGGCGCGCGTTGGCCTCCACCCGTCGGTCCAGCGGTTCGCCGAGCGCGGTGATGCTGCCGGACAGCGCAGGCAGCGCTCCGACCGACGCGAGCAGCGTGGTGGTCTTGCCTGCCCCGTTCGGACCCAGGAGTGCGAGGATCTCGCCCGCTCGCACCTGAGCGTTCAGATCGCGCACGGCGGGTACACCACCGTATCCGACGGTGAGCCCTTCGATGTTCAGGGCGGGCTCCACCTCGATCACTGGCGTCTCCGGCATCGCCGAGGTGGTCATTTGCGCTCTCCTACCGGTCGGGCCGCGTCGTCGGCGTCGGTGCGGGTGGTGCCGAGATAGGCGGCGATCACCCGTGGGTCCTCCCGAATTCGGCCGGGCTCGCCCGCGGCGATGACGACACCGAAATCCAGCACGTAGAGCCGCGAACAGGTATCGAGAACCAGAGACATGTCGTGGTCGATGAGCAACACCCCAACACCCGCGGTGGCGATGCGCCGCAGATGCTGACCGAAGTCCTGGCTCTCGTGCGTGTCGAGTCCAGCGGCGGGCTCATCGAGGAGCACCACCTTCGAACCGCCGACCAGCGCGCGCGCCACCCCGACCAATTTCTGCTGGCCCAGGGTCAATTCGCCGGGACGCTGGTCGGCGACGCCGGGCACACCCACCAATTCCAGTGCTGCGTCGATGATCTCGCTCGGCGGCGCCGAACCGCCGATGATGTCGGCGAACAGCATGCGCAGACCGGTCGGCTGTATCGCGACGGCCAGATTCTGCGCAACCGTGAGGTCGCCGAAGAGCTCACCCGCCTGCCAGGTTCGGGCCAATCCGGCGCGTCGTCGTCGATGCGTGCCGAGTCGGTCGAGCGCGACGCCTTCGAGGGTGACGTTTCCGGTGTAGGGGGTGAACCCGGTGACCGCGTCGACGAACGTCGTCTTTCCCGCGCCGTTGGGTCCGATCAGACCCACGATTTCTCCGGGGCCGACGGCAATGTCGATGTCGGTGTTGGCCGCGACACCGCCGTAGCGAACCGACAATCCGTGGGTCCGCAACAGGGGTTGCACGCTATCGGACATGCGCTACTGCCTTCTTTCCCGACTCAGCGGCTTGGTCGCCGGTGATCTCACGGCCGCTTCGGCGTGGGACCCTCGCGGTGAGCCACTCGATCGCCGAGGCCACCGCCCCCGCGACGCCGACCGGATTGAGCACGGCCATCAGCAACAACACTGTCGCGGCGATGACCTCGTAGTATTCGCCGAGTTCGAGTGTTTGATTGAGGAATACGTAGCCGACTCCCAGCGGGCCGATGGTGCCGGCGATGAACGCACCCGACACCGAGGTGATGCCACCGACGTAAGTCATCGCCAACAGCGTCAGGCCGATCATCACGGTGAACGAACCCGCCGAGAGCTGGCCTCTGCTGTAGCCGATCAGGCAACCGCCGATGCCGGCCAGGAACGCCGAGACAGCGAAGCCGAGCAATTTCGTTGCGGCGACGTCGATTCCGACCGATGCCGCTGCTCGCTCGTTGGACCGCACGGCCAACATCGCCCGACCGGTCGCGCCCGCCATGATCCGCATCACCGCCAGCGTGCAGAGGGCGACGACCACCAGGACCATCAGCGAAAAGGGCAGCGTGACAAGGTTGGTGCCGTCGCGAACCCCCAGGTCGATGCCGAACAGGGTGGGGTCGGTGATGATGTTGCCCTGCGCGGGAGTCAACGAGGGGTTGTTGAAGACGAAGCTTTGAATGGCCAAGGCGGCGGCCAAGGTCACCACCGCCAGTTGGGCGCCACGGATGCGCAACGCCGGCACCGCGACCAGAATGCCCAACGCGGTGGCAGCCAAGGCGGCTGCGACGATGCCGAGCGGAAAGGGGACGTGCCATTCGGTGGACAATTTCGACAACGCGAAGCCCGCTGTGCCGGCGAAAGCCATACTGGCCAGCGAGATCTGACCGAGGTAACCGGTCAGCAACACCAGTGACAGCGCGATCAGCGACAGAATGATCGAGGTCACCACGCCGTAGCGCCACGTCCCGGTCGTCGCGACGATCGCGACGATCGCGACTGCCAGCACCGCGATGGTCGGGGTGATCTTGACCCGGGGGATACGCACGGCGGGCATCTTCACCGCCCCGAGTGACCCGCGCGCCGGTATCCGGCCGCCGAGCAGGAACAACGCCACGACAACGATGACGAACGGTACAGCGTCGGAGAGCCCGGACTGCGCCCAATTCGGCCACCAGTCCTTGGTGTCGATCCAGAGGATGACCGCCTGGAACGAGCCCAACGTCAATCCCGCCGCACAGGCGACGCCGAAGGAGGACAGTCGGCCGACCAGTGCCGCCGCCAGCGCGGGGATCACATAGAAGGTGTAGCTCGTCTCGTTCAATCCGATGGTGAAGGCCGCGAGCACTCCGATCAGTCCGCACGCGGCGCCGGTCAGCGCCCAGACGATCGCGGCCAGCCGGTCGGGCGAATACCCGGTCAGTCGTGCGGCGAGTTCGTCTTCTGAGCCCGCGCGAGTCGCGATGCCGACAGTGGTGAGCGTGAAATAGGCCCGCAGGCCGACGGCGATCACGATCGCGATCGCGGCCAACACGAGATCGGAGACGTTCACCAGCGCACCGGCCACAGTCACCGTGCTCTCCGGCAGAATCGGTGTGGCGAAGAGGTTTTCGGTATCGAACCGCAGTCCCACCAACGCCTGGATGAACAGCATCAGTCCGACCGAGGCGACCACCTGTGCCAATACCGGCGCGTGACGCAGGGGCCGGAACACCACCAGGTGCGCCAGCAACGCCCACACCGTCGCCGAGGCGATTCCCAGTGCGATCGCGGCCACCATGGGTGTCGGGTGATCTTCGCTGCCGAGCGCGATGCTGCCCAGCGGCAGGACGAATATCCCGTCGGTTCGCAGGGCCGCGACGACATAGACCGCCCACAGCGCGAACGCGCCCTGCGCGAAATTGATGATTCCCGTCGCGGCGTGCACACCCACCAGGGATGTGGCCAAGACCGCGTAGACCGCGCCGGTCGACAGACCTAGGAAGACGAATTGCAAGAACTGGCCCATGTGCCCTGTTTTCTGTGGATAGCCCAGGCCCCGGTGGACAGGTCGCCGATAGTGCGAGCGCCCTGTCCACCGAGGTCATCCGGATCGGTTACGCCGCACCCGGAATCAATTTGAGGACCTCGGGGCTGGGCGTGATGTACCCACCGGAGACGGGTGTCGTCTTCTTGTCCCCGGTCACCTCGAACAACAACATGTCGGTGGTGCAGTTGGGCGTCGTTGCCTTGCCGCAGTTCAGCTTCGGGCCGAGGAAACTCTGGTAGTCGACGAGCCCCTTGAGTGCGGTGAGGATCGCCGGACCGGTGAATTCGGCAGGCGGGGCGGCGGTGAGTGCCTTGGCGAGATCGACGAGGGTGGCGAAGGTGCCGTACGCGTAGAACCCGGCCGTTCCACCGGCATTGTCGATGAATTGTTCGGCTGTCTTCAGATTGGATTTCGCGGGCTCGGGAGCCGAGTCGATGGCAGGCGGCAGCCACACCGGCGAATAGGACTGAGCACCGACGGCCTGTGCGCCCATCACGTCGACGTATTCCGTGCACGCGGCCAGAAACACAGTGCCCGAATACTTCACGGACTTCAGTGCTTGGGCCAGCTTGTTGCAGGTGTTGTCGTTGGGCGCGGTCATCAGACCGCCCGCGGCGGGAGAACCGTCCGCGATCGTCGACGCGAGCGCGGTGAAGTTCGGTCCCGCCGGCGGATAGTAGGCACTCTTGACTTCGATTCCCAACTGTTTGCCCAGCGGGGTCAAAAGGCCGTCGAACACCTGATGTGCCTGGGGCAGATCGGAGTTGACCAGGGTCAACGAGTTCTTGCCCGCCTGCTTCAGCGATTGCAGGAATCCGACCAGGAATGCCGCGGGCGGCGGACCGAAGAACACGCGGTTCTCGGGAACCGCGCCGGTAGCGGTATTGAAGGGAATCTGGCCGATCAGCGGAATCGCCGCGGACGTCAAAATCGGCATCGCCGCAGCCGATTCGGCGTTGTAGCCGTCGACCGCCGCCACCACGCCTGCCTGCACGAACTGATTGGCGCACGAGATCGTGGATTCCGGCGAGGTGTTGTCGATACCGCAGTCGACGATCTCGATCGGGCGGCCGTTGATCCCGCCGATCTGGTTGTTGATGTACTCGACCGCCGCGTTCCTGCCGGTGGTCACACCCGCCTGGGTAGCCGGGCCCTTCGAGGGATTGAACAAGCCGATCTTGATCGGGGCGCCGGCCGCCTTGACTCCCGGCGCGATGGCGGTCGTGCTGCCGCCCGCCTCGGAACTGCTGTCGTCACTGCACGAAGCAACGGAGAACACACACGCTGCGGCCACCGCAGCCGCGGCAATCCGGCGAGAATTACTGGCCATTCTGAATGCCTTTCCAGGCCGGTTGTCCTGGCGAACAGCGCCGGTCAACCCGTCGATCTCATGTTCGACGCCCGATCGCCTGTTCGGCGATTCCGGCGACCCGACCGCTACTTGTGATCTGAGCCACTAGAAGCTAACCCAGCCTTACAGGGGTGTCAAGCTGAATTCGGAACCTTTTTTCGGCGCGAAATGCGAGGTGAGACGCCCTATCTCGCAGACTTCAACCGCGGGGTGGGCCTCGGGAATCGAGGGGGCCCGATGGTCTGAGGGCATGTGGATTTGCCTACTGGGTTCGGCTTCGGCCAGGAGTGTGCAACGAACTGGGAGTGCCGCCACGCCGATGTGGCCGGTCCTCGGTGGACTACAACGGCGACCATGCCGCCGCAGGCTGTGTGGAACAACCATAAAGTTATCACTGATTCTGTCATGATGCGGCTGGAGGTGGAGGGATGACGGCGGTGGGCCAGGGTGTCGCGTCACCCCCGACGGCACGGGCCGCAGGCTGTGAATCCCCTCAGTTCGACGCACTTCTGGTTGGGGTTCGCTCAGTATGCGGATCCCCTTCTTCGGTCATCCAGGGTTTCCGCGCGTTCTGCTTGTCGTCGCCCGATCGGGGCGATAAGTTATTGACCATTCCAATGGTCAGGTCGTCCATTTCGCCTTGTCACGCGATGGATTCAGCTCCCGTGGCACACGGCTCAGCCTCGCCCGCGCCATTTCCATGCCGATAAGCTTGTCTGCCCTGGAGGATTCGTGAATTCCCGATCAACGTACCGTCGGCGGCTTTTCGCCACCGCGACAGCCTTTCTGGCCCTCACCGCAATGGCCGCCGCGCCGGTTGGTGCCGCGCCCCCGGCAACGCCGACGGTAGTGCTCGTGCACGGGGCCTTCGCCGACTCCAGTAGCTGGGTGAAGGTGGTCGAAGAGCTCAGCGCGCAAGGAATCCCGGTGCGCACATTCGACAATCCGTTGCGCAGCGTGTCCGCGGACGCGGCCGCGCTCACCACATTCCTCGCGACCATCGACGGCCCGATCGTGCTGGTCGGTCACTCCTATGGGGGGTCGGTCATCAGCAACGTCCACGACCCCGATGTGACGGCGAACGTCTTCGTCTCCGCGTTCGCGCCCGCCGAGGGCGAAATCTTGCAGCTGCTGCTGAATCCGTTCATGTACCCGGGCAGTCTGCTGCTGCCGCCCGCCGTGCTGGTCACTCCGGTCGTGGATTCGACCAGCCCGATCGGCATCGGCATCGACGGGTTCATTCCGGAGGTCTTCTTTCATCAGGTCTTCGCCCAGGACGTGACGCCGGCGGTCGCCGCCGACATGTACACCCACCAGAAAACGGCTGCGCTGCAAGCTGATCTCGAACCCAGCGGTCCGCCGTCCTGGACGCAGACTCCGAGCTGGTATCTCGTCTCGACCCAGGACCGAGTGATCCCGCCCGCGCTACAGCGAATGATGGCGGGGCGTGCCGCGCCCGGACGTACAGCAGAGGTCGACTCCTCCCACGCCTCCCCGGTCTCGAGGCCCGACCGTGTCGCCGCTGTGGTGCGCGATGCCATCGCCGGAACATCCTGACCTGTCGGAACACGGCCACCGATAGTGGTCAGCGGGTGTCAGATCGGGCAACCGCCGCTGCGCTCGGTGGGCGGCGAGAAAGTGTGCAGCGCGTACTTGCGATGCACATGCACGAGCTTCTCGTACTGGAGTCGGTTGTACGCGAGTGGCGCCAGCAACACTCGATCCGGCAGAAGTCGCCACGCCGTCTGCAACACCGCGGTGTAGACGGCGAATTCCACATCGTGGCGCGGGCGCAGCCGGAAACCGGTGAGTGCCTGCATTTCCGGAACCATCGCCTTGGACGAGCAGACTTGAATGACGTGACCCACGATCGGGCGAATGAGCAACCACAACGGCGACAGCGCTGCTCGCGCGGGCGCCGACATTCCGATCGTCGGCAGCGGCAGTCTCGTGAGCGCGGCGAACTGTTCCACCAGGAAGGGGCTGGACTGTAATTCGGTCTCGACCATCCGGTCGTAATAGGCGGTCGCCTCCGCCAGCGTCGCGGGCAATTTCCCGGCTTCGGCGCGCAGTTCCAGGCCGGAGAACGATTCTCGCAGCAGTTGATAGGCCGCTTCTTGTTCCGCGGGTCGCAGCACGGTGCCGGTGCAGTAGGTGAAGGTTCGCAACGCGAGGTAGACGCCACTGAGGCCGACCCACACCCAGGCATCAGGATTCAGTGCGCTGTAACGGATCTCGGAATAGTCACCCGTGCCGTTGCCGTGGACGTCGCGGTGTCTCGTCTTGAGCCAGTCGGCCTCGGCGGCTCGATCGACCGGGTCGCCCCAGAAGGCCAGCAATGACGAGAACCCACTGCGCACAACACGATTGGCGAAGTTGTCGGCGAATCTGCCGGTTCGATCCACCGCGGCCGCAACGGGCACCAGGGCTACCTGATCGAACGCCGCACCCGCGAAGACGGCGGACAGGGCGCTGGCGGTGTGTTTGCGGAACTCGGTCATCACCTCGGGTCGGATCGAGGTCTGTGTGGCTGGGAATTGTTGAGAGTCCAGTACCTCTCGAATCTTGGCGTCCCGAGTCACTTCTCCACCTCTTTGTGATAGTAGTACTGACATCAGACTATCATTCGGTCTCGGATATCGGCAGTGGCGCGCAGTCGCGTCCCCGCCCCCGCGGGCGGCCGCGCTCCACTCGAGATGGCCGAATCAGCCGGTAGGGTGTCAGCGGTGAACGACCATCCAGCGCCCTTGCCCGAATCCTGGGCCGAGCTGAGTCGACTGGACGCCAAATCCCGGCGCATCGTCGACGCCGCTCGCGAGTCCTTCGTACAGGTCGGTTTCGAAGATACGACCATGGTGCACATCGCCGACGGCGCCGAAGTGGGCGTCGCGACGGTCTATCGCAGGTTCGGAACCAAGTCGGCGATCGTCCGGTACGCGCTGATGGCCGAGGCCGAACGGGTCGGCGACATCATCTACGAGGCCATGCGGACATCGGCGGGCCCGGTCGGTGCGCTCGCGGAGATGTTCTCGGCCTTCGTCAGTGAAGCTTCCGCGCCACGGCTGCTGACGCGAAATCTGCGCACCTCGGCCGCCGCCGAACAGATGGCCGATTTCGTGACCGGTGACGAATTCGTCGATCACGGGCGCATCGGTGTCGCCCGGTTCATCGCCTACTGGCAGCAACGCGGCGAGCTCGGCGACTTCGATCCCGACGTCGTGGCCGAGCTGTTCGTCAGACTGACCATGTCCTTCATCTCGAATCCGGGTGGGGTACTTCCGCTCCATGACGCCGATGCCGCACGCGATTTCGCCCGGCAGTACCTTGCTCCGCTGCTGTTCCCACACGCCATTCGATAGCGTGCAGGTGGGGCGGGCTACTGCTTCGGGCGCACTTTGTAGGCGGCCGATTTGAGCTCCCGCTTCTTCATCCGCTGGATGGACTGGTGGTGCTTGCGCGCATGGTAGGCGATCGGAAAATAGGTCAACCGTTCCGGCAGTACGCGGTAAGCGAACCGGATCACCGTGTAAATCCGCTCCAGGCTGCGTTGTTCGGCGCGGCTCCATTCGACGCCGATCATGGCTCGCAGCCGCGGGTCCAAGAGGCCGACGATGGACAGGTAGTTGAATCGCAGCATGGGCAGCATCGCCAAGCGCAACACCCGATCCGCCGGAAACGGCATCTTCGCCAACTGGTCGATCTCGCCGTCGCGCAGCTGCCGGAACTCCTCGCGCACATCGTCGGTGGCGCACAGTACGTCGCGGACCATGTGCTCGTAATAGGTGTCGAACTCGGCTCTGGTCTGCGGGTAACCCTTCATGGGCACCTGCAATATCCGCGCGATGCGGAGATTGTCGGCCAGCAACTCGTCCAATTCCGCAGCGGTGAACTCGCGCCCGATCAGTAGCGGTCCAGCCTTGGCGGTGGTGACGTAGGCGGTGGCGATAACCCATTGGTAGGCATCAGGATTCAGGGCGCTGATGGATTTTCCGTCCGCGTTCTTCATCCGCAACGGTTCGTGCAGCGAGCGCAGGCGTTGGCCTTCCTTGATCGCTTCGGCCCCGCCGTAGGTCCAGCGCAGCACCGAGTCGACCGACCGAATGGCGCGTCCCGCCGGATCGGTACGCGAGACCGAGTACTTGTCGACGACATCGCGGATGGTCGGGTGCAGACCCTGCATGGCGAAGGCGGCGCCCTCGACCATGAGGTAGGTCCAGTGGCCGACCATCTCGGCGGTCATCGAATCGATGGCGACCAGCTCGATCGGGTCCGCGGGATCGATGGCGACTCGCACGCTGCGAGGTTCGGATTCGTTGCCGGATCCAGCATTTCGGTGAGTGGTGGTGGTCATCGTCTTCCTTCTGTCTCCGGAGATCGGCGTGTTCCAGGTGGTGGCGGCCGGATGCGGATCTCGCCGCGGCCGGGATCGCACACGATCAGCGCGAGGGCCGGATGACATGCAGACCGCTGTGATAGATGTACTGCCACGAAGCTATCAAAATGCCTCGGCGTATGGCCCAGTATTCGGAGTTTGATCGACAAAGAAGCAATAGGCGCTCGACAGGTGCGCTCGGTCGAGCGCAGGCTTCGTTGCTGTGTATGCGCCGTCGCGCAACGTGATGATCCGATCGGTGCGTTCAGCGGCCTGCTGGCCGTGGGTGACCATCACGACGGCGCGTTGCCCGGAGGTGTCGTGAGCGATGGTGGCGAGCAGGTTCATGAGGGGCCGACCGCTGGCGAGAGCTCATCGGGACTCGATCACGGGTCCAGCCACAGCGCCTCGCAGGGCATTCGACGGTTCGGGAGAAACCCATCGCTGATCTCTATGGCGACGATGGAGGGATGCGGATGGGATAGCCTGTCGCGCAGGTAGTTCCGCACAGCGGTGCGGCAACCGCAGAAATCCACCACCAGGTCGGCACTGATCACTCGCAGGTGAGTGTCGGGTTCCTCGGGGCGAGGCGATCGAGACAGTGGCATCAGCCTTTACTGTCGACAATCGTGCCGGGGCGCCCGTGCGCGCGGTAGGCCTTCGGGGATAGCGGGCATAGCTCGACTGCCGACATCGTGTGACCTCCCGCTTCGGCACCGAGTATGGTGAAATGATCCATTACTTAACCCGGTTCTCATGTGGCATCAGTGTCACATAGGTAGTGATATAGGCCATATTGTGCTAGATACTCTAGCTGTTTCGCGCTGGAATTGATAGTAACTTAGCGCATGGGAGGAAGATCTCGAAATCTGGGAATTCCCCTCGCCCGGCCGACTGGGATGGTGCTCATGAGGTCCGTCCGTCGGCTGCGCGAAGCGCTCGACGTGCGATCGCCCACCGTAGAGTCTCCAAGGGGCCGTCGTCTATGCGGTACAGCCGAACCTCGCGGTACAGCCACGACAGGGGAGCGTCCTCGAAATTACCTGGCGCACTGCAGATCTGCAGCGACCGATCGACCACCCGTCCCACCGCCTCGGCAACGAATGTCTTCGCGATCGAGGTCGCCTGCGCCGACGGCTCGCCCGCATCGAGCAACAGGCACGCCCGGTCCACCAGTCCCCGGGACGCCGCGATATCGATCTCGTTGTCGGCGATCAACTGCTGGACCATGCCGAGATCGCCCAGCCTGCCCCCGGACGACGACTGGGTCGCGGCGCGCGCCACCGCGATGTCAGCAGCGCGCCGCGCTGATCCGAGCCAGCGCATGCAGTTGGTCAGCCTGGTGTTCCACAGTCTGGTCTGGGCGTAGTCGAATCCGCGGTCCACCTCGCCAAGGATCATGTCGTCGCTCACCTCGAGGTTCTCGAAGATCAACTCCGACTCCCGCGCGAACACGGTCGCCCGATCATGCTGCACCCGTAAACCGGGTGCGCCCGCGTCGACGAGGAACATCGTCGCTCCGCCCCGGGAATCCGGCTCGCCGCTCGTGCGTGCCACCACGATGGCGAACGCGGCGCCGTCGGCGCCGGTGACGAACCATTTCCGGCCGTTGATCACCCAGCCGTACCTGGTCTTTTCGGCAGTCGTGCTCAGGGTGGACGGGTCGAACCCATTGCCGGGCACCGGCTCTGTCATCGCGAAACACGACCGGATTCGGCCGGTTGCCAAGGGTCGCAGGTATCGGTCCTGTTGAGCCGGCGACGCCAAGCGTTCCAACAGGTGCATATTGCCCTCGTCGGGTGCCGCGCAGTTCTGTGCGATAGGGCCGAACAGCGAATACCCGGAAGCCTCGAAGACGGGCGCGCGATCACGCATGTTCAGTCCGAGGCCACCGAACGCCGCACCCACTTGAGGCGCGAAGACTCCCGCCGTTCTCGCCGCAGTCTGCAACGCGCGCCGCACGTCGCCGGGTAGGTCGTGCGCATTCCCGCCGTGTTGCTCCTCGACCGGCAAGATCAGCTGTCGCACCAGCAACTCGGTCTTCTTGGTCAGATCAGCGACCACCGTCGCAACGCCGTCGCCGGTCATCTCGGCCACTCGGTGATCGTGGCGCTTGCCGCCCACATCGCACGCGCCGACGGCGTTCGGGCGACATCGACGAAGGTTGCGGACATCATGGCCTCCTCGGCACACGCCGACTTCGACGTAAGCCCCAATAAGTTAATGCATATTCTTGCGTGAAGAGCCCAATTATTGGCCATGAATAGCGTAGTAGTCGACTACATGTGGCCTATGTTACTGAGTATTCGCCCAGTGAGGGGCTGGTGAACCTGATGGACCTCGGGACTTATCGGAGACGGGAGCCGGCGGTTCCGAGGCCGGCCGCAGTGAGGCAGGCGAGGGCAGCGGTGATCCAGAGGGGAGTGTAGGAGCCGTTGATATCGCGGATCAGTCCGCCGGTGAGGGCCATCGCGCCCGCACCGAGTTGGTGGAAGACGCTGATCCAGCCGAAGGTCAGGGCGCTGTCGGCGCCGAAGTAGTGGCGGCACAGGGTCAGTGTCGGTGGCACTGTCGCGACGTCGAGAATGCCGAATACCACGGCGAAGACGACGAGGTCCGGCGACCATCCGCTGGTGAACAGCACCGGAAGAAGGGCGAGGGACAGGCCGCGGCCGAGGAAGAACACCGCGAGCAGCAGCCGCGGTTCGATCCGGTCGGTGAGCCACCCCGCGGAGACGGTGCCGAGAATATTGGCGACGCCGATGATGGCCAGCAGGCCCGACGCGGCGGTGGCGGCCATGCCGTGATCATGCGCGGCCGGGGTGAAGTGGCTCCACATCAGGCCGTTCGTGGTCGCCCCGCACAGCGCGAACATCGAGGCCAGGACCCAGAATCGACTATCGCCAAGGGCGCGGAGCAGGGCGGCGATCGTGCGGGCGAACGGGTTGACCTGGCGATCCGTGCAGACCGGTTCGGTGTCGGGATCGGCGCCGTACCGGACGACGCCGACCGCGGCGGGGCTCTCGCGGAGGAAGAACAAGACGCCGAGCAAGGCCACCGTCGCCAGGGCGCCGCACGCGAGAACGGGTGCGCGCCAGTCGGAGCGTTCGAGCAGTACCGACAGCAGCGGCAGCATCGCGAACTGGCCGAATACGCTTGCCGCGGTGAGTATTCCGGTGGCCAGACCGATCTTTCGGTAGAACCACCGATTCGCCACCGTCGCGGCGAACACCGTGGTGATCGATCCGGTCCCGACGCCGATGGCGAAGCCGAACCACAGCACGAACCAGATCACCGACGGGGTGAACGTCGCGGTGAGAACCGAACTCACGATCAGCGCGAGCAGTGCGTACGACGTCACGCGGCGGATGCCGTAGCGGTCCATCATGGCCGCCGCGAACGGCCCGACCACCCCGTAGAGCACCATGTTCACCGCCACGGCCGCACCGATGCCGGTGCGAGTCCACCCCTTCGTCGTGACCAGCGGTTCGGTGATCAGGCCCGCGATCGTGGCGAAACTCCCCGCCGCGACGAGCGCGAGGGCGGCCACCGCCACGATCGTCCATGCGGGATGAATACGGGGCACTCGCCGGTTCGGGCGCTGCTCGATATCGACTTCGGAAATACTCACCGGAATCCTTCGCGTTGCTCGACGTCCTTACCCTCGGTTCTATCAACCACTGAACGAAATCGACAGTATGCACAATATTGTCCATTTGGACGAGTTGGATACCATCGAGCGTATGGCTGATGAGGACGAAGTCCGGGCCCCGATCGTGCGAGCGATGCGGAGTTGCCCTGTCGAAGTGAGCATCGCCGTGCTCGGCGGCGCGTGGAAGATGACCATCGTCAAATACCTGCTCGACGAGCCCCTGCGCTACGGCGAACTACGCCGCAAGGTCGGCGAGGTGACCCCGCGCGTACTCACGCGCCAACTACGCGAGTTGGAACAAGACGGCATCGTGAACAGGCACGCCTTCGCTGAAGTCCCACCACGCGTGGAGTATTCGCTCACCACCACCGGGAAAGCGCTGCGCGGCTTCGTCACCGAATTGAACCGATGGGGAGCCGAATACATCGAGGGTCTGGCGGGTGATCGGGTCCGGCATCATGGCGCCATGCGAATCAGCGTCACCGGGCACACGAACATCACCGCCGACACGGTCCCGATCGTTCGCGCGGCGATCGCCGATCTGATCGCCGACACCCCGAATCTGGTCGGCATCTCGTGCCTCGCCCGCGGCGCGGACAGCGTGTTCGCCGAAGCAGTCCTCGACGTGGGAGGCCACCTCGAGGTGGTACTGCCGTCGCGCGATTACCGAGCAGCGAAGGTGAAACCGGACGCACTGGAACAGTTCGACACGCTCATCGAGCGAGCCACGACGGTTCGGGTGATGGACTTCGACACCGCGGGTCGCGAAGCCTACGAGGCCGCCAACGAGGTCCTCGTCGGCGCGGCGGACCGGATGATCGCAGTGTGGGACGGCAAGGTCGGCGAGCGTGCCGGCACCGGGACAGTCGTCGCCCTGGCGCGTGAGCGAGGTGTTCCAGTCGATGTGGTGTGGCCGCCCGGCGCCGAGCGCGGCTGACCGCGTCCCGTCGGCCCGGGTGGCATCAGTCGGTGGGCTTGCCGAACCAACGGCAGAGGTGGTCGTTCAGGTCGTGCTGGTGCTCGCCGATCCAGGCGACGTAGCCGTCGGGGCGGAGCAGGAGAGCTGGGATATCCAGTGGCACAGTGGGATCGGTGATGGCATCGACACGGTCCGACCAGCCGTTGACGTTCAGGCGTTCGGTGCGGTCCAGCATCAGGCCACGGCCCTGATGTAGCCGGTCGTACAGCCTGCCCTGCTTCAGATCGATGTCTGGCAGGCGGCGGCCGAGCAGATCGGGCCCCGCGCCGAGGTCGTAGCGGATGTCGATCGCGGTGATCTTCGCGACCAGGTAGCGGTTCACCTCGTCGATATCCATCAGTTCGGTGAGCAGTCTGCGTACGGCCCGCGCACCTGGTTCGGTGGACGACAGCGCTACCTGGGCGCGGGTGTTGTCCAGCACCTCCGCGGCGACCGGATGACGTTCGCTCTGGTAGGTATCCAGCAATCCTTCCGGCGCCCAGCCGTGGACCTGTGCGGCCAGTTTCCAGCCGAGGTTGACTGCGTCTTGCACACCCAGGTTGAGGCCCTGACCGCCGGCGGGCGGATGGATATGCGCCGCATCGCCCGCCAGCAGCACCCGGCCGACCCGATAGCGCTCGGCCAGTCGGGTGGCATCGCCGAAGCGCGACAGCCACCGCGGGGAGTGCACGCCGAAATCGGTTCCGGCGATGGCGCGCAACTGCTGCCGGAAATCCTCGAGGGTGGGCGGTTCCGTGCGATCCTCGTTGACTCCCGCAGCGGGGATCACGACGCTATAGATCCCTTCGCCGAAGGGCCGGAGAATGAATCGTTTGTTCGTATCGCCGATTTCGGCCACCTTGGCGGCGATCTCCTCAGACGGCACACCCACTTCCATCTCGCCCATCAGCGTCTCGGTCCGCGCGGGCTCGCCCGGGAAGCCGACGCCGAGCAGTTTGCGCACCGTACTGCGCGCGCCGTCGCAGCCGACGAGATACCGCGACCGCAGCCGCTCCCCGCCGACCAGTTCGACGGTCACACTTTCGTCATCCTGCGCGAAACCGGCTACCGCACAACCACTCCGGACCTGCGCACCCAGTTCGATCGCGTGTTCTTCGAGCAGATGGTTGATGATCGGCTGCGGGATTCCCAGCTGATAGGCGTAGGCGGAATCCAAGCCCTCGGGCGTGGGTGTCGCGATGGCGGCGAAGACTCCGCCCACCGGACGCTGTCGTCCGCGTTCGAGAATGCGATCCAGCAGTCCGCGCATCGCCATCAGTTCGAGACTGCGAATATGCAGACTGACGATGCGCACGTACGACGCCACCGGCTCGGGTTCCTTCTCCACGACGAGTACCCGCACATCGTGCAGCCGTAGTTCGGCGGCCAGCATCGCGCCGGTCGGTCCGCACCCGGCAATGATCACATCGAACATGAACCACCCATTCGCCCAAGTCTTGCCCACCCAGTCGCCGGTGCGTTCCCTCATCAGCCACCACGCCTGCGCGCATGGTCTGATTCCGGATTTCCGCTGGTCCTGGCCTCGGCCGCCCATTGTGCGGCACCCCCGCGCCTTGCCACAAGCGATATATGCGGAGCCGACCTGCCCACCGTGGGCTCCCTGGGTCCGGATATCCAGCGGGGCGCAACTTGTACGCAAACCAGCTGAATGGGAGTTGATCGCCACGCGAGCCAGCTTGACAAGTGCGAATGTTCGAAATCTACTGGACGAAATATTGGCAATGGCAACCTATTGGTTAATGATCGGCGGGCAGCGCTCCAACCTGTCTCGATACCAGCGAAGGACGGACAATCATGCGGAAGCTGTTGGGTGCAGCCCTCGTCGGTGGCGCGATCGCCACACTCACCGTCGCGACGAGCGGCGTCTCGAACGCCACCCCCGCGCCGCCCTCGCCCTTGTGCTCGGTTGTGGCGTACCCGCTGGCCTTCGTCGTCGAGGTAACCGGAGGAAAGACCAGCCCGTTGCTTCCGGTGGCACAAGCGATCTCCGATTCGGTCTGTCGCTGACCGCACCGAATCCTTCAAAACCACATCCCCACTGCCGGATATCTGCCGCCGGACACCCTCTGAAACGGAGCTTCGATGAAGCGTGCGCTGACAGTTCTCGCCGGAATGGCCCTCGTTCTGGGTTCGGCTGGATGCTCGACGGACTCGACGCCCTCGCCGGCGCCCAGCGGCACGGCCGCGGCCACCGCTTCATCGACCACGCCTGCCTCGGCGACTTCGGTCCCGTCGCAGCCGACTGTCAGCCCGGGGGAGCGCGGCGCCGACGGCTCCACCGGCAACAGCCTGGGCGCCGAATATTGCGCGAAGCGCCAAGATCCGGGCTGCCCGCTCGGCAGTTATGTCGGCCCCGACGCGATTGAGAACCCCAACGGCGACGGCACCTGGGTGCCGTGCGAGGGAACGATCTGCACCAACCCCGACCATGGTGCGGGCCCGGGCACCACAGCACCCGCCGAAATCCCTGCACCGGTCGACGTTCCCTCGATCACCCCGCAGAACTCGGCACAGGTCGAAGGCGCACCCTGCGAGGGTGACGGCCACTGGGTCCGCCTGGACGGAGGCAACGCCGGGCACTACGGCACCGAATGGCTCTGCCGGCACTGAACTCCATCCGGCGAGCGTCATTCGCTGATACAGATGGCGCAATCCGTCGCAGCGTGGAATCCGCTAGCGACTGACGGCGCGGGCTACCGCGTCGCCGACCTGTTCGTCGGTGAGGCTGCTGCGCTTGATCAGTACATGCGACAGCACGGTGCGAACGGCGATCTCCGCGGCCTGCGCCGGGGTGACCATGAGCGACGCGCTGTCGTCGCGAGCCGCCAGTAGCGGCGCGATGAAGGCGCCGACGGTCTCGATCAGGTTGAGCTCGGACCCTTCGTGCTCGATCGCGACATTGATCAGCCATCCGGGTTCACGGTCGCGCAGCCGGGAGATCACCGGGTGTCGACGCAGGTAGCAGATGGCAAAGACCACAGCGTCTTTCGCCAACTGCCGTACCGGAGTGAAGATGTCGATCTCCTGGTAGGCGGCGCTCATCATGCGGGCTACCTCGATCTTGCTGACGGCTGCGATGAGGCCGTTCTTGTCTCCGAACTCGCGGTAGGCGGTAGCGCGCGAGACGCCCGCCCGGCGAGCGACCGCGGTCAGCGTCAGATCGTCCAGGCCGGTCTCGGCCATCATCGCCAAGGCGGTGTCCGCGAGCAACGAGGACGACTGTGTCGCATTGGTCATGCCGGTCATTCTGCATGCTCCTCGCTCCGGGGCGGCACGACCGGTTGCGGTCGAGTCAGTACTGAGACTACATTCGGTATCAGTCTCAGTGATGGATCCGCGAATTGATCCGTGCACAGGACTCGGAACATCGACGTTCGGAGGTACGGCATGCCGAAAATCGGCGATCACGCAGTCGTGTTGGGTGCGGGCATCGGCGGGTTACTCGCGGCTCGGGTGCTCAGCGAGGCCTACTCGAGAGTGACGGTGATCGAGCGAGATGCCCTGCCCTCGGATTCCGAGGCGCGAAAAGGCGTCCCGCAGGGGCGCCACGTGCACGGGCTGCTGCCGCGGGGCAAGGACATCCTCGAGGAACTGTTCCCGGGGTTCGGCGACGACATGCGAACGAGCGGCGTGGTCGAATGCGATGCGCTTCGCGAAGTCCGCTTCACCATGGCCGGCCGCACCCTCAAGCGAGTATCGACCGGCCACAAAGCTTTTCAGGCAAGTCGCCCACACCTCGAGCACCAGCTCCGCAGGCGAGTCGAGGCGCTGTCCAACGTCACCATTCGCGACAGGTGCGAGGCCGGGGCGCCCGTCGTCGACGCCGACGGAACTCGGATCACCGGCATCGCGATTCTGGACCGTGCGGACGGTGCGCGCGAAACCGTCGACGCGGACCTGGTCGTAGCGTCGATGGGCCGTGCCAGCGTCGTCCCCGCATGGCTGGACAAGCTCGGCTACGACCGCCCGGTCGAAGAAGGCACCACCATCGACATCATCTACCGCAGCGCTCTCATCCAGCTGCCGCCGAACGCGCTGCCCCACGACAAGCTGGTCACGATCGGTGTCCGTGACCTACCCCCGCGCGCCCTCGCGCTGTTCGCCGTCGAAGGAAACCGCCACATCCTCACCCTGATCGGCCACGACGGCGAGGAACCACCGAAGGACGCGGCCGGATTCCTCGACTTCGCCGCGATGATCGCCCCGCCCGACGTACTCGATGCCATCAAGAACGGTGAACTGGTGGGCGACATCGCGACCTTCCGGTACAAGGCCAACCTGCGCCGCCGCTATGAGCGGCTCGATCGTTTCCCCGACGGACTGCTCGCGGTCGGCGACAGCCTGTGCAGCTTCAGCCCCGTCTACGGCCAGGGCATGACAGTCGCCGCGATCCAGATGGCGGTGCTGCGCGAGTGCCTCGCTCGGGGTGGAAACGATCTTGCCGCAAGGTTTTACAGCGCGGTCACGCCCGAGATCGACAACGCCTGGCAACTCACCGTGATCGCCGACGGCGCCATGCCCCACGTCAGCGCCAGTGCCTCGCTGCCGGTCCGAGTCGCCGTCGCGGCGCTCGATCCGGTGCTGATCGCCGCCGAACGCGACACCGCGGTCGCGACCGCCCTGTACCGGGTGATGGGACTCGTCGACAAGCCCGGCGCGCTTCTCACGCCTACCATCGCCGCCCGCATCGGTATCGCGAATGCCCGCGCCGTACTGGAAGGCCTCGGCCGGATTCTGGACGTGGGCCGGAAATAGCCTGGAGTCCGTCCGCGGCGACTCAGTCGAGGCAGAACTCGTTACCCTCGATGTCCTGCATCACCAAGCACGACTCGTTGACACCATCGGCACGAAGTAGCCGAACACGCACCGCTCCGAGCGCGACCAGTCGCGTGCATTCGGTCTCGAGCGCCGTCACGCGCTCTTCCCCCACGAGCCCGGTACCGACCCGCACGTCGAGATGCACCCGATTCTTGACAACCTTGCCTTCTGGAACGCGCTGAAAGTACAGGCGAGGGCCCACGCCGGAGGGATCGACGCATGCCGAACCCCGATGCTCGTAACCCAATACCGCCGACCAGAAGCCAGCGAGACGCTCGGGTTCTGCGCAGTCGAAGGTGACTTGGATCTGTTTGATCGATGCCATCGATCCACCGTAGAGGCGGGGTCGTGGTCGTCCGTTAAGAGTTCCACGGCTCGTTGATCTTCCGCGCTGCGGCGCCGGCCAGTTGCCGCCGCACGGACCGCAGTATTACCGGATGGCCTGAGCAGCAAACGGTCTCATCGGTGCCCCTAACCCGCCGATGGCGTGAGCACGATTCTGCCGAATACCTCGCCGTTCTCGATTTTCTGGTGGGCCAGCACAGCTTCTTCCAGGGAAAGCATCTCGTGCACAACTGCTTTCAGATCGCCGCGAACCGAGGCGGCAAAGAGTTCGGCGGTCGCGGCCCGCCGGTCGGCTGTAGGCACAGTATCGGCACTGAAGGTCGCGAACGACGTCGATTTCCTGAACGCCTTGACGATTTCCATACCGAAATCCGCCGGTGGCATGCCTGCCATCACGCCGACAGCCACCATGCGACCGTTCGGCTCGAGCATGGCGAGGAACGACGGTAGATCCGCGCCCGAGGCGATGTCGATGATGACGTCGTAGCCTGCCGGGGCGTTCTCCGCGCCCCGGCCAGCCCGGTCCAACACGTGGGTCGCGCCGAGTTCGCGCAGGCGATCGCCGCGCTCCGGGGAGGAGGTCGTGACCGCGATCGCACCGGCCCCGCCACCAGCCGCGAGCTGAACCGCCACCACGCCGATTCCGCCGGCCGCGCCACGCACCAGCACCGACTCGCCGCGCGCGAAATGCGCATGGCGCAAAGCGAAGTGGGCCACCATGGCCGAGCTGCCGAGTGTGACCGCGTCGACAGCCGACAGGGTCTGCGGGAGGGGGACGAGCGTTTCGGCCGAGGCGACGGCGCGCTCGGTGTATCCGCCGCCCTCGCCGGTGAACGCCCACACACGCTGACCGATCCACCCTGTGTGAACATCCTCGCCGACCTCGGTCACGGTGCCGGCGACCTCTTGGCCGAGAACGCGACCCGGCGTGGCTCCGTAGGCGGCCAGCGCGCCACTTCGGAGAAGGGTGTCGACCCCGCCGACGCCGATCGCCTCGGTCGTGATCACCACCTGTCCGACGGCCGGTTTCGGGTCGGGAAGTTCGACCACCGTGAGGACCTCGGGACCTCCGAATGCTGGGACCGTTACCGCCTTCATCGGTGCCTCCATGTTCTGTTCGACCGGAACTGACGAAGTGGGACCGTAACGGACGCCCCCGTCCGTTTAGCTAAAGTGAGAGCGGTGACCACTGGTTTGCCTCACACCCTGCGGTCGGATGCCCGCGACAACCGCGAACGCATCCTCGACGCGGCCCGCGCGGTGTTCGTCATCGACGGTCTGGATGTGCCGATGCGCGAGATCGCCCGGCGCGCCCAGGTCGGCCCTGCCACCCTGTATCGCCATTTCCCGACCAAGGAGATGCTGGTGGCCGAGGCGTTCACCGATCAGATGCTCGCGTGCCGGACGCTCGTGGACGAAGGGCTCGCCGACCCCGATCCCTGGCACGGCTTCTGCCGCACCGTCGAGAAGCTCTGCGAGCTGTAAGCCCGCGACCACGGGTTCGCCGCGGCCTTCATGGCCGCCTACCCACACGCGCTGGACTTCGCCGCGATCCGTAACTCCTCGCTCACCGGCGCCGCCGAACTGATCCGTCGCGCCAAGGACACCGGCCGCCTGCGCCCCGACATCGTGGTGGACGACCTCGTCCTTATGATCATGGCCAACAACGGCATCCAGGCTGGAACTCCGGCAGCACGAATCGCGGCCTCCCGCCGCTTCGCAGCCCTCATGATCCAAGCCTTCCACGCCTCACCGACGTCTGTGCCGCTGCCGCCGGTGCCACGATTGATGCCCGCGATGCGCGCCCGTCAGTAGACGGCAGTAGAGGGGGTTCCGTCGATTTGCTGCGGTAGGGGAGTGCAGGCTAAGCGATTGTCTGGTCCGAATTCTCACCGGCCGCTTGTGGGTCGAACGCCTGAGCAACGGCGATGCTGTCTTCGTAGACGTGGTGGCGGGTGATGAGGTCGTTCTCGACAGTGAGGTGCAGCGCGAAACGGGACCGGTAGGCACGGCCGGTAGACCGAGCGGTTTGGCGGATCTCACCCAGCACCACCGCATCCGCGCCATCGATCAAGATACGTTCGATCACGGTTCCGTTCTGTTCGGGCACGTGGTACCGCGAGATGTCGCGGTAGTGCTCAGCCACGTCGGCGCGCGTGGACCGATGCCGAATCCACGGGGTCTCGGTCCGGCCGTGCTCGTCCTCCGGCCAATCCAACTTCCAATCGACGACCGGAGCGTAGAGCGCTGAGGTGGCGTCCGGGTCACCCGAACCGATTCGACGCAGAAGCTCTTCGACAACGGTGCGGGTGGCGCTTGTCAGGATGTTGCCCATACAGCCACCTTGCCCGAGCCGGGCGCATTTCGTCGACTAGCTCATTTGGACGCAATGCATGACCAACGGTCTGAGCGTGCATCGAGTAGCGCTGTCGACCAGTCGATCCGGAGAGTCCCAAGACATGCGCTCCACGTCATGCGAGCGCGTTGCGGCCGAGCACCCCGCTCGTGGAACTGGGTCCGATGTTCTCGGATGCTCGGTCCATCGGGACCACCAACGCCTCCGTACAGTCTGCGGGCCGCAGCATTCACCTAACCCTCAACGCAGGACTTCACGCTCGGCCACCGGTAGTTCAATCGCCACGAGGTTTGCGAGTCCCGCGATCACACCACCACCTTGCTGCCGAAATCACGAAATGTGCATCACAACAAGCATTGTCAATGTAGCGGGCTTACCGCTACGCGTCCGTCCGGGTCATCCCCGGGCGTTGAGCGAGCCATTGTTCGCCGGTGATGGCGTACTCGACCTCGCCCTGTTCACTGCCGGGCAGTGGCTCGTCCCACTCGAGGTGGAATGTCCGTATGTAGTGCATCCCAACTGAGACCATCGTCGCCCGGGACGCGGTGTTCACGATCATGGTCTCAGCAAAGATCCGGGTGAGGCCGAGGTCGTTGAATCCGTGTCGAAGAAGTTCGCGTGCCCCCTCGCTGGCCAAGCCCTTGCGCCAGTATCGGGACAGGAGCCGGTATCCGAGCTCGGCCTGCCCAGCAATCGACCCCTGGTATTCGTGCTCCGGCGGCTCCAGGATCCACCAGCCGACGAAGTCCGCATCAACGAAACCGGCCCAGAAGCCGAGTCCAGGAACGCGGTCGGCCACGGCAAGCCGCCGCCGATGCAGGACTTCGACTTCGTTGCGGGATCGGGGCCGGCCAGTTCCCAGATAGCGCATGACCTCGGGATCGCCATCGAGTTGTACCTCATAGTCGAAGTGCTCGTCGGACAGTGGGACCAAGGTGAGCCTGCTGGTTCGTAGAGTTTTCTGAGGAGGCATAACAAGCATTCTCGGCTGCCGACCCAGCAGTGCCGGAAATTTCGGTGGCCATCACCCTCACCTGAGCGTCCGGGTGAGGGCTGAGGGTGGGCTAGCTGGTTTCGGCAGTCGACGCGGGCGACCCATCACTACACCACCCATAAATCAGTGGTGTCCTGCACAGCCCCGTTGCTACCGTCGCAGCATGAAGGTCACTTCACGCATCGCTGCCGCGACCGCACGAGCTCTCAGCTCGCCGGTCGCTGCCGCCTGACCTCTTTCTCCCATGCCGGCGGCCGGAAACGGTCCGCTGGTTCGCGTCGGTCTTGTTGCCGGACTTGCCGTGTGCGGTCGCTTCCGGTCGATTTCACATCGATGGAGCAACCACCGTGATCACAACAGACCAGACCGTTCAGACCTTCCTCGACTTCTTCCGCGAACGTGGGCATGAGATCACGCCGGGCGGATCGCTCATTCCCTCGCCGGATGACCCGGTGCTGTTCACCACCTCCGGAATGCACCCGTTGACCCCCTATCTGATGGGCCGACCCCACCCGCTCGGCCGGCGGCTCACCGGCTTGCAACGATGCCTGCGCACCACCGATCTCGACGAAGTCGGCGACGATACCCACCTCACCGTGTTCGAAATGCTCGGGTCCTGGTCACTCGGCGACTACGGCGGCCCGCGGAGCCTGCGTTGGGGATTCGAACTGCTGCGCGATGGTTTCGGCATCGACCCCTGCCGGATGCACGTCACGGTCTTCGGCGGTGACGACCAGGTCGAGCCCGACCACGAGTCGTGGTGCACGTGGGATGACCTGGGGTTGCCGGTTGAACCGACCACGGACGAGAACTGGTGGTCCAACGGCCCGACCGGACTCTGCGGACCCGATTCCGAGATCTTCCTCTGGGCGGGAGACGAAAAACCGCAGGGCACACCGACATCCGATGATCGATGGGTGGAGGTGTGGAACCACGTCATGATGCGCTACATCCGGCATTCCGACGGCAGCCTCGAACCGATGCGCCGACCCGGTATCGACACCGGCCTGGGTGTGGAACGGCTGGTGCGCATCCTGCAGAACACGCGGTCGATCTTCGAGATCGACGTTTTCGAGCCCTGGCTCACCACCCTGCCCAGAATCTGGGGCCCGCTGGACGAGCGGTCGCTACGACTGCTGTCGGATCATCTGCGATCGGGCCTCGGCGACCACGTCACACCGTCCCCGTCCGGTCGCGGTCACATACTCCGCCGTTTGATCCGCCGCACCCTGACCACGCTGTGGCGCGACGATCCCATCCGCACCCTGTCCGACTTGCCGATCGCGCTCGTGGAACACACCCTCGGACACTTCCAGCAATCTGTCGACCCCCACGAGGTACGCACCGTCCTGCTCGATGAGGAACGAAAATTCGACCTACTGCTCCAACGCGGACGAAAGCTCCTGTCCCACCGCCGATTCACCGGACCCTTGACCGACGACGACTACCACTACCTGCACGACACCCACGGCCTGCCCCGCGATCTCGTGGTGTACCTCAACACCGAAACCGGGGTCAGATGACAGGTCGGGCCGTGTCGATCCGATTGGCGGGGACGTCGGCGAGCAATTCCAAGGCGCTGCGAAGCCGCTCGCCACAGACGGTGACAGTGTCCATGTCAGCGGTAGTACCGGGTTGCCAAGGCAGCGCGAGCCGGTCCTTGGCCTTGTCGACATAGCGTGGGACAACATGCAGATGAAAGTGGAAGACCGTTTGCCAAGCTTCGGCGCCGCAGCAATTGAGCAGGTTCACCCCATCGGCACCAAATTCCGTGACGACTACCTTGGCGATCCGCTGTGCCGCCAGGGTGACGGCGGCGAGATCCTCGGCTGGAATGTCGAGAAGATCTCTGCTGTGCCGCTTGGGAACCACCAGCAGGTGGCCGTCGGAGGCCGGATGAATGTCCATGAACGCGAGGGTTGTTTCATCCTCGGCCACCTTCACACCTGGTAGGTCGCCGGCAACGATGCTACAAAATAGGCACTGATCGCTCATGGTCATCGAGGCTAATGTCGGCGCGGAACGGCTGCGACCGAATTTGATCACCGGCGGAACCGCAGCCATGTGAGAGCGCCTGCTGATCGTCAGACCGAGTCCCCGGTGCGAAACCAGGAAACTCGGATGACGGTGGGCTGTTCCGACCGTCGGGCCGGATGAGGCACTCGTCAAGGTGGTTTGGCTGGCAGTGGGCAGGTGAGCTGCCGGTGAACTGATTCGTTGATCGGAATGCGTGGTCGATTAGGCCATAATCCGACAGTATGAGCTTCACGGATGCCGAAGTCGACTACCTCCGGTCACAGCCGCTCGCTCGCCTCGCCACCCGAGCCGCAGATGGACAGCCCGACGTTGTGCCTGTCGCCTTCGAATTCGACGGCACCTGCTTCTGGGTCGGCGGTGGTGCAACGTTCCCCAAGACACGCAAGGCGCGCAATGTCGGTACGGGCAATGCCGAGGTGGCGCTGGTTGTCGATGACGTGATCTCGATCGACCCCTTCATCGCCCGCGGACTCCGCGTCTACGGTCGCGCCGAACCGCCCGTCGAGCGAGTGGGCATGGTGGGGCCCGGCTTCTATCTACGCATAACTCCCGTGCAGTCCTGGAGTTGGAACCTCGCCGGTGAGCCAGTCGGCGACCAGTGGTACGACACCCGCCACACCTGGCACTGACGAAAGGTGCGCAGCGCCCACATCGAGGCGTTGATGTCCTCAATTCGAACGATGTGGCATTCATGACCGTGCGATGTGTGGCATGACAACTGTGTTCGGCTGGAGGGCACCATCACAGCGATCGGCGCGACCGCACTCACCTCGCTGATTTCGCCTGACGCGCCGGGCCAGCGGCGGCCTTTCTCGCCGAACAGTGCCGCAGTCCAGTGCGCGAGCAGTGTTGCGTTGTCGGAGTCGTCGGGATGGTAGCCACGCTTGGCGTAAGCCCCTACCAGGCGCTGGACGGCGCACGTCAGGAACGGGGAGCGCGGAATCGCGGCAAGGCTGCGTCCCAGTCGGATCGGGTTATAGGTGGCGCGGTCCCCGAGTAGCGACAATGTGGTGTTGACGACGATCGCGGTGATGAAGGAGGCCGAGATGGCTCGCATCGCCCAGATTCGTCGGCGTTCTGTGCCGCCGGCGGCGCGGTAGACGTCGAAGGCGACTGGCCCGGTGTTCTGGTTCTTCGATCGCGTGCCACAGCAGCATCGACCGGACCTCGGTGGATCCCAGCAGTGCCTGGGCTCGCTCGTCGCTGAGCAGCGTCTCGGCGAACACCGCGGTGAAGTACTCGAGCGCGGCCGTGATCGCCAGACAGGTCAGCGGCGAGAGCCAACGCTCGTATCTGATCAAGACGCGACGGGTCGTGCTGTCTCCTCGCCGCGTGGGATAGCCCATGCCCTGCAGGCGCTCGTTCAGGGCGCGATGCTCACGACCGTGGGTGACTTCCTGGCCGATGAAACCCTGCACCTGTGACTTCATTCGGAATCGGTGATATCTCCCGCGCAACGGCGGACCGAGCGGACGAAGAAGTCCTCACCCTCTGGGAACGTTGCCGAGAGATACGCGATCACGTGACTCATCACCAGGTCTCCGTCGACGAAGTGACGGTCGAGTGTGCCAGTGGGATAAGAGAATTGGATGGGGCGAGCACGCACGACTCGTTTGGTCGGATCGGTGGCGTTCATGAGGTTCCCCCTCGATTGTCTTGTATTCGATCAGTGGTGTGACGAACATTCATCGGTAGGCGACTGGCGGCGGTGTGGGCGTGCCGAGGTAGACGCGGATCATCGCCTTGAACGCGTCGAGGACCTCGGCGGCACGGAACGGCTCGTAGCCGGGTATCGATTGCGCTGTGGCGAGCCCGGTGAGCAGCGCGTAGACGAGGTGCGGTCCCACCGTCTTGTCGAGTCGGTGGTGGGCGTCGTCGGTGGCAGGGAACAGTTGGGTGTAGAGCAGTTCGCCGGCCACCATGAATTGCCGATCGATCTCGATCATCGGAGCCGCCGAGTCCGGGTCGGTCCTAGCCGCCACCCACAACTCGTGCCATGCGGTGAAGGTGGGGCGCGCGTACATCGACCACAGCAGATCGATCGCCGCGTCGAGCTTGTCTGCCGTGGGATCCAGATCGGCCATCAGCCGCCCGTAATCCTCGATCCGACGTCCGAAGGAATGCGCCACCGCATCGGTCAGCAGGTCGCTTCGGTGGGAAAATGGTGCAGCAGCGCACCCAGCGACACCCCCGCACGGTCGACGTGTGTTCCCTCTTCTCGATCGGGGGTATCCCTGTGTTGACTTGATTTCACACAGCGAGGAAGCCGCCATGAGTATGAGCAAGAAGATCGCGAATTCCGTCGAGGCCACCAAGGGCCGGGTGAAGAAGGCGTACGGGCGAGCCACCGGCAACCGAAGCCTCGAGGCCGAAGGCCGAGCCGAACAGGTCAAGGGCAATCTGAAGCAGTCCGCCGCCAAGATCAAGGACGCGTTCAAGAACTAGCTTCGCCGACGAGACCTCGTAGTTGACCCCGCGCGCCGACCGTTGCGGACCACTTCGACTGATCCACTACACGCAGGGGCTTTCACCATGCCGAACAACACTGTCTCCCCATCGTCGTACGACAACTCGTCCAGCACCGTGGCCAAGGTGGCCCAGAACGGCATCTTCGAACGATTCGCCCGTGCGGGCTTCGTGATGAGCGGTCTCGTGCACGTGCTCATCGGTTATGTCGCCATCCGGCTCGCCCTCGGCGGCGGAGGCGGCTCCGCCGACCAATCGGGGGCGATGGCCGAACTGGCCGCCAAGCCGGGCGGTGTCCTCGCGCTCTGGATCGGTGTGGTGGCGTTCTCTCTGATGGCATTGTGGCGGCTCGCCGAAGCGGCACTCGGCAGCTCCTCCAAACCGGACGCCGACAGCAAGAAATCCGAGGCCGTCCATCGCGTCAAGGCATTCTCCTTGGCGGTGGTCTACCTCGGCTTCGCCATCTCCGCATTCGGATTCGCCAGGGGTGCGGGCAAATCCAGTAGCGAGCAGAGTACGGGGATCACTGCTGCGATGATGCGATCGAGCGTGGGCACGATCGCCCTCGTCGCCGCTGGATTGATCATCATCGCGGTGGGTGGCTATCACGTGTACAAGGGGGCGACCCAGAGCTTCCTCGAAGACTTGCACGGCTCCCCGAGCAAACTGGTTCGTCGGTTGGGCACGGTGGGATACATCGCGAAGGGATTGGCCGTCGCGGCCATCGGATTGCTGGTGATACTCGCGGTGGGCCGATCCGATCCCAGCGAAGCCGCCGGACTCGACGGCGCGTTCAAAACTCTGGGAGCACAGCCTTTCGGAGCGACTCTGTTGATCGCGGCCGGCCTGGGCATCATCACCTACGGTCTCTACAGTTTCGCCATGGCGCGATACACCAAGATGTAGCCGACTCCGCACAGCGCCAGACCTGCCATCGGTATATCGCGGGGGGAGTGGTTGGGCTGCGAGCGGGGAAGTAACCGGCCGATCGGGCGGGACTTCCCCGCAACTCGGGTATCAGGTCCCATCGAATGCACTACGCTCGCGGACGCAAACTAGAACAGGTTCTCGGGGTGGGAGTGTGCGATGCGGACAATGGATATCGCGACTTTGCGGGCGACGGTGGTCGGCGCGGTTGTCGCGCTGGTGACGGCGTGCGCGGGGTGGGCTACGGCAGTTCCTCTGCCGGAACAGGATTCGTTCTACGCCGAGCCGGCCGGTCTCGCAGACCTACCCAACGGGACAGTGCTCACGTCCCGGGCGATCGAACCCGAGTCGTTCCTGCTGCCGCTACCCGCACAGGCATGGCAGGTGCAGTACAAGACGATCGACAATCATGGGGCGCCCCGCGCCTACATCGCGACAGTTCTTGTACCGCAACAAGAATGGACCGGAGGCGGCCCGCGTCCGCTGCTGTCGTACCAGGTCGCCGAAGACGGTGTCGGTTCGAAATGCGCACCCTCCTACGCGCTGCGCGGTGGGATCGACGGCGTCCCGAGTAACGCGTATACCGAGACCGGCATGATTCGGTTTGCGCTGCAACAAGGTTGGGCGCTGGTCGTGCCGGACTATCAGGGGCCCGACTCCGATTTGTTCGGCGCCGACGGGTACGTCCACGGCATTCTGGACGGCGTTCGCGCCGCCAAAGCGTTCGCGCCGGCGAATGTCGACCCCGCGGCGCCGATCGGCATGTGGGGATATTCCGGCGGGGCACAGGCCACCGCTATCGCAGCGCAAGCGCAGAGTGCCTACGCCCCGGATCTGAGATTGGCAGGTGTGGCGCTGGGCGGGATCGTCGCCGACCTGGAGGCCACCATGTCCGGCTTCAGCGGTGGAATCGCCGGCGGGGCGGCCGTGGTCGGTCTGGTGGGGTTGAACCGCTCCTATCCGGAAGCCGATGTGTCTCAGTACCTCAATGAGTCCGGCCGCGGGATGTTGGCCGCGAGCCGAGCCGACTGCCTGCTCGACGCCACCATCGCGTATCCCTTCCTCGATGCCGCTGCGCTGGAAGCTTGGCCTGGATCGATCACGAACAATACCGAATTGAGCAAGGTGGTTCGGATGGCCAGTCCCTTGTTCCGCCCGGGTGTCCCCGTCGTGCCGGTGCTGCTCCATCATGCTGTCGCCGACGAGTTCGCGCCTATCGACTCGGCACGGGCGTTGGCCGGAAAGTACTGTGCCGCTGGGGTTCCGGTGCAGCTGGTGGAGAATCCGGTCGGCGAGCACGGTACCGAAGGGGTGGTGGGATTGTCGACGGCCGTGACCTATCTGGCCGACCGATTCGCCGCGAAGCCGGCGGCGAACACCTGCTCGAACAACGGTTCATAACGTGTTCACGGCTGACCGGTCGCGTCGATCGAACAGATCCGGAAGGTCACACAAGTATTCTGCTGACGCTTCGTGACTCTCGTCCAGGGTGAGCGAAGGGCAGTCGCGCCACCATGGCACAACGAGCAAGAGCTTCAACAACTCCGGTACGCCGATCGCTACCAGACCAGCAGAGCCTTCGGAGTCGGCGTACATGATCGGCCGTTCCTCGCCGCCTTCGCCGCAGAAGAAGTAGGTACCCCCGGCCCCGTCCCCGGCGAACCCTGGAGCAGCGCGCCTGAAGCGAGGTGCACGTCCTCGGCATGGTCCGACCGATCGAGATCGAAGTCCCCAGGCCAGTTCAGGAACTCGGACGCATCGTCGTGTTCCCCGATGACGGCCAGCAACGTAGACATGGTCCGACACTAGCGATCACGAGATACAGACCGGCGGTCGATCGCGGCCCGATCCGCTTCCCTCGACCGATGGGCGTTGGGGGCCCATTTCGCAAGCGACGATGCGGTACCGTTGTCGGGGGCCATCGAAGACCGTAGAGCGTCCATCATCGACACTGATCTCGTGGCCATCTCTGAACTTGTCTCCAGAAATCGACTCGCCTTGAAGATCGTCCGATAGCTGTCGACTGCGGAGCTGCCGGAGTCTGGCTTGAAGGGTCCATTCAACCTGTATTCGAACGTGTAGACCTTCCCGTCTTCGGTTGCCGGAGCAGTCCCTGTGACGCCGTAGCCGAACACCGTGCCGGTTTCGTACCGCATCCAGAAAAGTTCCACCGACCAGCCGTCTTGGACGGGATCTGTGCTCCAACTCGAGGTCATGAGCGTTTCCTCGCGAAATGGGGGACTTTCGAGCGAACTCCACAAAACCGATCCTCAAAAGATTAGATGAGCGGCCTACCGGATTGGCGGATCGACAAACTCGTCGTGTTCGGGTGGAACCAATCGCTCGGCGTCGGACGTCGCGCGATCACGTAGTCGAGGGCTTCGCGCGCCATGTCCCCATAGCTCGGCTCCCTGATGTTGGCGGAGCGCAGTCCGGATGCGTAACGCCACATCTGAACGCCCAGCTAGGTGTAGGGCAGCTTGCCGACCGCGCTGTTGTCGGTGGTGTCATGCATGATCGGCGCGCCACATCGAGAGACGGAGAAGCGCCATGCCGATCACGAACCATCAGACCGCAGGGCATGTGTTCCTGCAAGAGATGTACGAGGACCCCTACTTTCCCGATGCCGTGCTCGACCAGTGCAGGGCGGTCTTGCTGCGGCTGTGTGAGACGATCGAGTCGGAACGACCGTCGGATCTGGCGGCCCTGTATGTGCTTACCCAAGCTGCGGTGGCGGAGTTCAACGACCTGCAGTCGGAGTTCGAGGCAGCGGGCAGCGAAATCGAGACGGTGGCGCGAGAAGTGATCGGCGACGACTTCTGCTCGATCGCCTCGGCTTACGGGTTCACGGAGGCGGATTCCGAGGAACTGATCGCCGGGCGAGACTGGTGAGCTGCGAATAGCAGGGCTCGGAAACGAATGAGTGAACCCGCCCGCGGAGGAAGCGGCTACAACTTGATACTCCTCGAGTCGTCAAAATCCAGCACTCCGAACCGGTTTGAGCACGCGCTCATCGGCACGGCCGTGCGTCGATCTGGCCGGACGAACCGCGCGGGTAGCGGCAACAGGATGTTTCGCGAGAGCAGTTGCGGTTATGCGTTTGCTCAACGGTCTGGTACGACTGGGGCGGCGATTGAGGCGCCGAGTCCCTCGACAGCTTTGTCGTACTGATTGCGGTCGAACAGGAATGGACCGAACGCGGTGTAGTCACGAGTGGTGCGATAGGGCTGTTCGAAGCAGTCCCAGACGACAAGTCCGCCGGTCAGGCTTATGCGCGTCAGCAATGGCCAGCAGCCTAATTCCCCACAGTTGCAAGCGAGTACAGGGATCTTCTTTCCTGCGGTGAGGGGGGAGGATCCGTGAAAATGGTCGACTGCTGACTCGAATCGGAGGAATTGGGGTACGAGACCACCGTAAGCGTCGCCCGCAGGCTGCATGTCGGCGCTGATTTCGTAGGTGTCGATGAGATCGGTCAGCGGGATTGTGTCGATACGGGGCATGATCTGGTAAACGTCGGTACGTCCGGGCGGTCCTGGCCGATAATCGAATTGGATCTCGCTGATCGCTGTCAAACGCTTGCGCTGCAACCGCTTCCGGTCACGGGTACTCGACCCAACACCCGCACTACGGCGCGCGTCGGGGGACTGCGCCCCTCCAGGGATCACCGACTGAGGCGCACGACGCCCTTCCCAATTGAAAGAATCACTGCGTCAACGTATCCACCGCTCGCCCATCTCGCAAGGTAGACGCAGCAGCGCATAGGTGCGTCTGCGAACGCTGGTCGGTCGCGGCAGTTGCGGGATGTTCCCCTCAGAGTCCTAGATCCAATTTGGACCTTCCTGCTGCTCTACCCGGTCCTGGTCTGCTCGCCGAACACTCGCGGCATCAGGACCACGAGCCAACCGTCCGGATCGGCGAACAGCACCGCGCCGCCGCGTATCCAATATGGATTTGCGGGTGCGACCGGATGGTGCCCGCGTCCGGCTAGCCGATCGACCACGGCCCGAAGTGCTTGCTCCCCTAGCAGATACAGCACGAGTTGGTTCTCCGGATGAGGCGGCGGAATCACTGGCGGTGCCCCATGCTGGGTAATCTCCAGTTGCACCCCCGTCCCTGGCAGTCCGAATACGACCCCGTCGTACCCGTCGTGGTCATACCACTGCGCCAGCACGGCTAACCCCAGATCGTCGCGGTAGAAAGCGATCACATCGTCGAGTCGTGCCGTAGGCCGCGCGAACCGCACTGCCCCCACGCTCATATGATCCGCCCACATATCCACTCCAACAATACAATTCAACTAATCCATCCCAATCATGGATCGGCTCCGATCGCACCAAGATGCGCGGTGCTCGGCAGATGCAGACCTTCGTGACAGCGGCATGGGGTAAGAGCGGACGTTCAGTTGCCACGCCCAGCCCGCGAGACGCGCCCACATTGCGATTTACGAGGCTCGCCTCATGATCGGCGGCTTGTTTCGGCCGAGCTGACCTCGCTCATGAGTTGTGTCGCGACGGTGGTCACATGGCTGGCGAAGGCGTTCCGGTCGGTGCCGAGACTGCCTTCCGTCCACTCGACGAACAGTGAGATCAAGGCGCCGAAGAGTGCCGAAAAGCGCATTCGGACATAGGGATCGTCAGGGGAACCCACGATGCGATCACCCAGTGCAGCTGTCGCGATAGCCGGAATGCTTTCTCGCACATAGCCTCTCAACCGTACATCGGCCACCGGCTCGACCAACAGGATGCGGCAGATACGTGGATCGTCCTCCATCAGGCGGGCGGCGGCCTCGAACACCGCGTGCAGGTCGCTGGATGCCACCCCGGGCGCTACCGCTTGTTCTAGGCGAGACAGCGCAGCCCGGTACACCGCGTGCAGCAGCACGTCCGTACCGGTGAAGCTCTCGTAGAAGAACCGCTGACTCAGCCCCGCCGCACGACAGACGGATCGCATACCCAGGGCGGAAACGCCCTGCGTGCCAACCATTTCGACACCAACGTCGATCAGCCGCGCTCGCCGGTCGGCGGCGCGGCTCTCAGCCGTTTGTCCGCCGTAACTCCTTGACACGGCACCACATTACAACAACCATCATTGATCAGGAAGCACCTGCTTCTGGATGGAGAGGGTCATGTTCACCGACGAGCAGTTCCACCTTTCACTGCGACAGCCGCGCCTGACGCAGCCGATACCGACAGTGCTGACCAACCGTGCCGTGCCGGTCGAAGTTCTCGACGAAGCCGCGCTGACCGCCATGACGCAGACGTGGTTCGACGAATACGAGAAGAAGATCGAGTTCTATGCCGACCACGGCCTCGATATCGCCTGGACCCTCGACTGGGCGAAGAAGTACTGGTGGAGCTGGCAGACCCGGGATATGAGCTATAACCACGAGCTCTACACACATGATCTCAGGTACAAGGATGTGACGACGCTCGGCGCGACCATGGTCGGCCTCGACGAATTCGTGGCCTACAACTTCGCGTTCTTCGATGCCATTCCCGACTGGCGCTACGACCCGATACCCGGACAGTGCTACATCGACCTGTCACCGGACGGTGAGGTCAGAATGGTCGTGCGTTACTACGGAAGTGGTCACATCGTCGGGCCGCTGAAGCTTCATCCATACGGAGCGGGCGCGCCCGCGATCCCGGGCAACGGCGCGTTCATCCAGTGCACCGCCGTGGACCGATATCACTTCAACGCCGAACACCTGATGTATGAAGGCGAAACGCTCTACGACCTGCTCGACGGCGTGCAACTGGCCGGAATCGTCCCGGGGCCTTCGACGACAGCCTTTAAATGGCTGATGCGCGGGGCGGGACTCGCAACCCGAACCATCACCCGACTGCGCCCTCCCGCCACCCGGAATCGCTCGACATCCATCCGATAATCGGCAGCTGCGGACGTTCGTGACCGCCCGATAGGCGGCATGAGCGGACGTTGAAAGTTCTGACCCGAGTAGAGATTTCAGCTGCGGTAGTCGAGTAGCTCGGTCAAGTAGTGGGCGCGGTCCTGCTCGCCGAAGTCTCGAAGCGCGCCGGCGAGCTTGAACCCGAGGTTGTCTGCATCTGGATCCTCGAGGCAGTTGTAGATCCAGTTCAGCGTGAACTGTGTGACTCCGGTGTCACTGACTGCGCGGACATCATCGAGACGCCTACCTTCTCCATCGATGCGGTCCCGTCGAGGTTGGCACCTTCTCCTCTGGCCCAGTCGAGGAATTGATGTGCTTCGGCCAAAAGTTGATCACTCACGACGGCATCGTATGTGGCGGGACCGGCGCCCTGTTTCACGCTCATCGGCAGTAGCGGACGTCAGGAGGCACTGTCGGCCAACCGGTTTGGACGGCCGATCAGCGCCCGGTATGCGGTGCGGGCATTCGTGAGGCGCCGAACTGCTGTCACAAAACGTGGCAACATCCAGCTACCGGTTGTGTCGTTGCCACGCTAGCTCGTCGCGGGCTCACTCGCCTCGGGCCGGTGCTGCCGTTGGCTCAGCACGAGCGCGCCCGCTGCCAGCAGGTAGAATGGCGACGGGAGCAGCAAATCCCATCCCGCCGTGTCGTTGTGCTCGAGCGCCTTCATCCCGAGATATCCGTCTACCGTGCCGAGAACGGCCAGGATCCCTGCGGCCCAGCGTGTTCTGCGCCGGACCTGCCTGCGCGGCAGCGCGAAGACGACTGCGGGCAGCAGCACCACGAGGCCGGACTCTGTGACGAATACGAGCAATTGCTCGAGCAGCGGCGTCGTCGGGGAGCTTACCCCGACGACGGTCTCTGAGACGACCACCGTGGCCTCGCTGTGGTCCGCCTCGGCGTCACTGTCGGGCAGCTCCGGGAAGTGCGCATATAGCACCCGTGGGAATGCGACCAAGACCAAGGTCACCACGCGCCAGCAGGTGACACAACGCCACCACCGCCCCAGCGACACCACCATGCCTTCATCCCCTCCGACCGAGCTCTGCGCGGGCGACGCTACCCGCGCAGCCCATCCGCAGCGAAATCCGGCCGCGCCTTCGATCGGAAACCTACAGGCCGACAACGGATCCCGTCTGAAGGGATGCCGGGATGACGAAGTAGGGCGCGGTTTCGAGCACGACGTTCACCTGTCGAAGCCTAGATTCGATGTTCCGCCGGAGTATGCCGAGAGGTAAGTAGCCGAGACTTCCGGACCATCTCAACGCCCGGGCGAAATAGGCTGAATCAGCCCAGGTCCGGGTGGCCGACCCACTCGACAATCGTCCAGCCCTTCTGCGGGCTGCCCTCGAGGACGACGCGGCCGCCGTTGCGCATCGGATCGGTGCCGAGTTTGCCCGGGTCGGCGTTGTCGGCATTCATCATCGACCAGAACATGATGGTGCCGCCGTGCGAGAAGATCACCGGGTTGGCGCAGCCGCGGCGCTGCACATCGAGCAGTGCCTGATCGACACGGCCATCGAACTCGTTGCCGTCGATGGAGCCTGGAATCCGTGCGTTCAGGTCGCCGGAGAGCCACTTGATCGGCGCCTGTAGGTATCCGGACAGCGCCTCGGCCTCCGGGGTGCCCTCGTACTGACCTGCCTCGATCTCCCGGAAACCGGGCTGAATGTTGAGGCTCAGGTCCTGCTCGGCGACGGTCGGTGCCGCCGTTTGCTCGGTACGCACCATGTTGGACGCGAAAGCGCAGTCGTAATTCTTGTCGGCCGACTGCAGGGCCAGATTGTCTGCCTGTGTCCGGCCGCGTGAGGTCAGATCGGGTCCGGGCACCTTGGTGTCGATCAGGCCGGAGGTGTTACCGAGGGACTCGGCATGGCGTACCAGGGTGATGACCATTTCGCCGCTGCTGCCGGAGCTGCTCCCGGAGCTTCCGAAGTCGATATCGGCGGACGCGACGCCGGTAGTAGCGGTTGTAGCCGCTACCGCGGCCGCCATCACCGCAATGGGCAATCGAAGAGATCGGATTCGCATGGGTGGGAATGCCTTTCATCGTGGAGAACGCCACTTCAGGTATGCCGAAGAACCGGAATTTGGGGTGGCGTGTCTCACAAAAGCAGTCATTTGCCCGAAGCGAACACGGGGTTTCCCATTCATCGGGATCTTTCGCGCACTGGACTGAGCGCAGGCGAAATCACCGGTAGCGGAGGTGCGAGCGGCATGTCGACACACGCGACCCGCTCACCCGGCCGTTTCGGCACCGCCGATCCCGTCAGGCGACCTGGGGAGATCACTGTCCTGGATTCGGCAGATGGCGAACTTTCGCGACCGAGCGCCGAGCGGCATTGTCGCTCACTCGTGCTGACTGAAGTCAGCACCGATGAGTGCGATCCGGACGGTACTCCGAGAGCGCGAATGTTCACCGGAAGGTTCTCGTCCACCACGATGTCCGGCGTGATGCGGCGCACCGGAGGTAACTTCGCGCCGTCGGTGAGCAGATCCGCCACCATTGCCAAACAGTCCTGCTCGTCGTAGCCGGTGACACCGGCATACGGCGCGCTCCACCAGAGGGCTGATGTGTGGCCTCGATCGAATTCAATCCAGAACCGCCGTACCGCGGGCATATACGCTCCCATCGAATTCACTGATCGCTGAGCAGGAGTCCGGTTGCGGGGCAGGAATCAGTCCTCGGCCAGCTGCTTGCGAAACTCCCGCCGCCACTGCGGGTCGTGACGCAGGACCACGACCAAGCCCAAGGCTTCGTGAACCGGCAAGGTGAGCGCGTCGGCCAGCGCACGGGCGGCCATGGCACGGTCCTGCCGGACAACCTGGTCGCTATGAACGTGACGCGTCGCCCTGGACTCGACGTGTACGCGACGTAGCCGCAGGCCCAGGGCCGAATCGTCGGTAAGACCGGGGCGATTACCCTCGCTCAGAAGCGGCAATATGTCGGTGACCTCGTCGTAGGTGTCGAGTCCGGTCTCGGCGGCCAGCGACGTCATTTGCGCGGCGAGTACGCGGCGTAGGTGCTCGGGCGTCGCGGCGTCGACCAGGGCCGCGAACTGGTCAGGCACGGGAACCCGCTGGTTGCCGTCGGTGGGCAGCAGGGGCAGGATTTGCGCGCTGTCGAGTTCCCCGTTCAGGCCGGGTGGGGGCAGCGGGATGCCACAGCCGCGAACGACCGCGCCGCACACCGCCAGCAGCTGTTCGCGCCACTGCTCGGGCGTGGATTCCCGACCCAGCGGGGGCACAACGCTGACCGCGCACTGTTGGTCCGGATCCCAACGCGCCGCCCACTTGTCGTGAAACGGCAGACCGGGGAAGACCTCGAACGGGTCGCGCGTCCCGTCGGGCACAACAGCCGATCGAGTGTCGTACCTCGTCACGGGTTCACTGTTGTCGAATAGGGACACCGCGATCGAGCCGATTCCGCCCCAACAGCTCACGGACACCGCGCGGGTACTACAGGACACACGGCGCAGCACCTCCTCGCGCGCGCCCTCGAAACCATAGACACCCGCCTCTTCCTGGATCCCGAACGCCCAGCCGTCGTGGGTTCCCACCCGGACGGCCGGCAGCAGCACGCTGTTCCCACTCCTCGTCTTACGCCGACCTCGCGGCCGCCGGGTCTCGGGCAACGCTCCGAACCGGCGCAGTAGTTCGGCCTCGTCCAAGCCCTGTGCAAAGGTCAGACAGAACGAGTTGTATCCGCTCGGCCAGTTCTTCGTCGGTGCCGCGCGGGAGGTCGGCCGGCGCGGCGCGGCGACGATCGGGTCGGCGGCGGATGCGAGGTCGAGCAGGGACTGGGGCTCAGATCTAGGCTCGGGTGTGAACTCCCACAGCAACATCCCGTCGTCGACGACAGGGACATACGGTAGGCCCGCTGTCATAGCGGTTCCGCCTTCGAGGGAGTCGGCGATCTGTTCCGAGAATGCTGCGAGACTTTCCCAGTTCCCGAATCTCGTGCCCTCGGACTCCACATGCTGGCCTACCGCGCCGAACGACTCGCCTCGACGGCAGTCCACGACCAGCGCGTCCACACTGGAGGTGCGGGCGAAGATGACGAAATCCTGGTGCCAGTAGCCCTCGAATGGCAGGTCCTCGCCGTGCCTACCCCACAGTTCGTGGTGCATCCGGCTCGAGGCGACGATCTCGGCGAGGGTGTAGGGCTGATGGCCGGGGAAGCTGAAGCTCCCCGCACCGGGGGAGACTCCGTCGTGGTGCCGCAGATACGCGACCAGATCGGCGGGGAACTCCACCCCCAGCTCGGCAGCTCCGGCACTGATGGTCTCCGGTTCGGCAGGTGGCCGCAGCGATGCGTAGGTGCGCGGCGCGTGCGCGGCGAGCCATGAGTCGATCCGTCGCAGGGTCTCTTCGATGGGGGTCACATGCATTGTCTCGTCATTGCCTTCACCTATGCATCGCTGTCTGCTCCGGAGACCGTCTCGGCCGTCTCCGGGGCAGACAGCTCTGCCGGTGGTCGAGAATCGCTCAGCCTGTTGCGCGTCCACATGCTGAGAACTTGACGCATGTCGCCATTGCCGCTGGAGTCGGCGAAACCGATCGAAGTGCTAGCGGCAGCCGTGTCCTGTGAGGCATGCCTTGAACGCGAGGGACTTGATATTCGTGTACGGCTTGTTGAAGCTTTTGCCGTTGGCGGTCTCGGTGCCTGCGGAGACAAAACTGACCCAACGATCCGGTTCGACTCGGGCCTGAAGGTAAATCTTGCCGTTGTTGGTGTAGGGGTCGTAGAACTTGCCCCAGACCCGGCCGTCGTAGGCGCCTTGGCCATTACTGACCCAGTTCCAGCAGACGTTTATCGACGCCGTTTTTCCGCCCACGGTCGGCGTGCTGAAGTCCATGCACTTTTCGTTGGCGGCCATCGCTGGGGATGCCGTAACAGCTGGTATACCTACGGCAAACGCAACCGCGGCAATCGCGGCGCCGAGGTATTTGATTCGCGTCATCGGGTTCCCCTTGCTCATGTGTCGATCAAGCTGCTGACGAAACCGTATGTGCTACAGCATGGTTGACTCAATCCCACAAAACTGAGGTCTGGCGCCGGAGCGTGTCGGGCGAGGTGGTGATCCTGTCCCCGCTCGATGACATCGAGCGGACGTGGCCCCACGGGTGGTTGATCCACGCGGTCTCGCGCCAGCGCTCGGGCCATATGAATCCAGTGAACAATGCGGTAGCAAAACGAGCCTCGGGCCGACGCAGACCGGTCCGGGCTCGATTGATTCGAGGGTCGAATCGCGTACCCGAATGCCGAATTGCAGGTCTTTGACAGGTTTCGATCCGAAATTATCGGTCGCATACTGCGGTAGCCGCGGACGCGCTCAACTCGGCATTCGAGTGCGTTCGTCGGCTTGGTCCGACGGTGTCCTGGCGAGCGTCGGACCGTTCGTCACGTCGCGCGACATCTACGGCTCGGCCGACACGGTGATCGGCGGCTCGGTCGGGGCCGCGGTGGGCGGCACTCCGGTGTAGTCGGGTAGCTCGACGCCGTTGATCGCGCGGTCGATCAGTTCGGTGAACCATTCACTGGTGAAATCGGGGGTTGGCTCGGGATCTGACCCCGGAAGGTCGCGGCTGTGTGCGTGCAATCGGCCGATCTCCTGGTTGGCCTCGACGAACGAGCGCATCCGCTGTTCGTACGCGGCGAACCCGGCTTCGGGGTCCCAGCTGGCGGTGGCCAGCTCTCCGGCCAGAATGTAGGCGCCGACCAGGGCCAGCCCGGTGCCCGCCCCGGAAAACGGCGACGAGCTGAACGCCGCGTCCCCGAGCAGCGCCACCCGCCCGCTCGACCAGCGGTCCATCACCACCTGAGCGACCTGGTCGAGGTAGAAATCCGATGTGTCGTCCAAGTGCGCGAGGATGTTCGGGGTCAGCCAGCCGAGGTCGGCCATTCGCTCACGCAACAAGTGCTTCTGGGCCGTGACGTCGCGGTAGTCGACGTCGAAGTCCGGGGAAGGGAAGGAGAACATGGCCATCGCGCGGGTGGCGTCCCGGATGGGTCGCAGCCCGGCCGAGCGACCGGACTCCTGAAAGTCGATCAGCCAGCGGTCCAGTCCGAACTCGTTGGGCACACTGTAGAAGGCCAGCATGTGCCCGAGATGGCGGACGAACCGCTCGTGCGGCCCGAAGACCATCGCCCGAAGCGGCGAATGCAATCCGTCGGCTCCGACCACCAGGTCGAAGCGTCGCCGGTCGCCGCCGGCGAAGGCCACGTCGACCCCGCCCGCGTCCTGGGTGAGTTCGGTGATGCGGTCGCCGAAGATGTACTCGACACCATCGCGAGTGTCGTCGTAGAGCACCTGGGACAGGTCCCCGCGCAGGATCTCGATCTCGGCGATGTACCCGTCGCCGCCGTGGTCGTCGGCACGGAAGGTCTCCAGCACGTTTCCGTGGACGTCCACGGTGTGGGCGCCGGCGGTCTCGGTGCACGCCGCGCGGACCGCCGCGTCCAGTCCCATGCGCCGGATGACCTCCTTGGCCACCCCGCGCGCGTCTACGGCCTGCCCTCCCGGACGCAAGGCGGGCGCTCGCTCCACCACAGTCACCTCGGCCCCCCACCGGCTCAACCAGTGGGCCAGCGCGGGGCCGGCGATGCTCGCCCCGGCCACCACCACCCTGGGACCGCTCGTTCGGATCGTCTGCCCCTGTTCGGAATCGTCGACGCCCACCACTGCCTCCTGTATTCCCTCCCGTACGGGAGCGGTCCCGGTACAGGCCCACCGCTGTGGGTGTATCCAGCTGTATCGACGACAGCGCACTCCAGAATTCATCGGTGCAGCCGCAAACATGTGCCCCCGGATCCGTGGGCCAGGGAACCGGGGGCTAGTGGCTCAGTTGATGCCGCAATAGCGTGACTTTACTGCTCGAGGGCAGTGCGATAGTCCGAAAGCTCAGAGCAGTAAGGAATTTCGATGAGACGAACACTGGCTGCGGCCACCCTGGCCGGGGCGCTGATGTCGGCACCGCTGGCGACCGCCCAGGCCGCCACCGAACAGGTCGCCCCGGTCGCCGGGTGCGTCGAGTTCCCCATCGGCGCGCCGGGCGGGTGCGATTTCTTCCAGAACATCCTGCAACTGCTGAGCGTCGGCTCGTCCACCCTCAGCGATAGTCCGAACGCATCCTGAACCGAAGAATAGGCGATGATGTCGGCGCCTGTCCTGCGCGCCGACATCATCGCCTCTCGTGCCGGTTGGCCCGGCACCGCTGGTGCTGGCTCAGCTGGGCACGTTCGAAGCCGCCGAAACAGGGGCCTCCGGGCTGGTTTTCGAGCGGGGCACCGTGAAGGTGGCCACGACCGATGCGATGGCGATCACGAAGCAGGCCGCTGTGTACCACAGGTTTCCGATGGGATCGCCGTTGCTCGTCCGACCGTCGACGGCGTCGAAGAAGTCGGGCAGTGACGCGATCCAGAGGAGCGCGAAGACGGCGAGATAGAGGGTGGCGAACCGTTGGACGAACGGGTCCGCGTATTGCGAGGGGGGCGTGGAGCCCTGGCGCAATTGGGTCCACTGGCGGATCATCACGAATCCGGCGACCACCGCGAGGACGGCCAGCTCCAGTGCGTAGACGATGCCGCGCACGGTGTCCCCGCTCATGCCGATGACGGTCGCGGGCAGGGGGAGCAGGAAGGTGCCGAGTGAGGCCAGCAGGCCGATGACGATGGTGCGCCAGGTCAATTCGATGCCGGAGAAACGTCTGCCGTCATCGACGTGGCGGCCGACGAAGTACTGCACGCAGAACGCGAGCGACATCGGCCACAGCGCCGCGAAGACCACGACGCTGCCCATCGGGACCGAATCGAACATGGGCTGATTGATCGGGTTGTCCACCGACCATTCCCACCAGCGCAGCTGCGGCCCGAGGTGATCGAAGATCTCGTAGAAGGCGTGGTGAACGAAACCCACGCAGGTGGCGCCGATCAGAACACCGAATCGGCGGAAGATGCCGAGCATCCGGACGAGGCCGAACGCCATCGTGGCCATCAGCGGATAGATCGCGATGATGTAGATAGGTAGGCGACCCCAGAGGAAGTCCACGGTGAACACGTTGTGCGCGAACATCGTGTCGATGTGGTCTTCGATGCCGAACGCGGCCGGGAAGTACAGGGGCGGTTCGATGATGAACAGGTAGGCGGTGGCGCCGAACCACAGGACCAGATTGGTGGGGTCGCCGTGGCGGCGCAGGCGCACGATCGCGTACCAGAGCGCGAGAATCGCGCCGACGACGATGGTGAGTTCGAGAACCGGCAGGGTCCAGTTCTCCAGGGCGAACGGGCTGCGGAACTCGACGAGACCGCCCGCTTCTTCGCAGGAGAAGCCGAGTTCGTGAGCGAGGTCGGCGAAGGTCGGGGAACAGTGATCAGCCATCGGGATACCTTCTACGAGCTGACGGAATCGGCGGTGTACCAACGGGTGACGTCATAGCCCTCGTCGTAGCGGCGGAACCACTCGTCGGCGAGTGCGGGCAGCTTCTCGTGCGCGGGATTGTGGCGCGGCATCTGGCTGCGGATGATGCCGCCCAGCGCGACGAGCTGTTCGCCCAGCCCGAGATCGTCGAACGCGCGCGGCATCGTCCCGTTGTCGGCCGGCTGGAGGAAGGGCAGCCAGCGGCGCAGCGTCTGGCCCCTGCGGTAGTTGGCGAACATCGACAGCGCGTCGACCTGCCGATCTTCCAGCGGCACATGCTCGTTGAAGCCCTCGCACGCCACCCGGATCACCTGCAGCACGTGCCGGAAGATCGACGCCGCCACCCGCATCCGGTACAGCTCACTGTCGACCACCGAGTTGAAGATGATCAGCGCCGAGCTGCGATGCTCGACTTCCTCGACGAAATGCCAGATGAACAGTGAGGCGACGCGATCGTCGCCGGGGGCGAACAGATTCTTGTCGTTGTCGAGCATCAGCTTGAACACCGGCGTGAAGGTCGCCTCGAGGTCGGCGGTGTAGGCGAGGCGGTACTTCACCGGGGTCTCGGCGGTGAGCTTGTCGAACTCGCCGATCACCGCGTCGAGGGTCTCCTGCAGGCCCGGGTAACGGCGGATCAGCGCCTTCACATGCTGGCGGTGGGCGTTGGAATGCTGACCCTCCTGACGCATGAACGCATCGGCCTCCGAGGCCACCTCGGGGTCGGTGATCTGCGGTTTCGCCTGCGTGATCAGCTGCACGATCATCTTCTCGAAGCCGATCGCCAGGAACGACACGGCATTGGCCATCGACGAGAACGCCGGGTTCTGTGGGTTCCACAGAAACGGCACGTCGTAGTCGGAGAACGCGAAATCCATTTTGCGGACGTGAAGATCGGTCACGGTGGGGTTACCTCGTTGTCTGCCACTCGGTTGATTGAAGCAATCATACGAAGAGGCCGACGAGTGTATGATCACTTTGACGGAATTCGCTCTGACCTGGGGTTGTGCTAGCGTCCACCCGGTGGCACGTAGACGTGGGTGGGGCGGTAGTCCGCCGGGGGACGACGCGGAGGCAACCCGCCGGATCATCGCCGCGGCAGTCGAACTGATCGGCCGGACCGGTGCGGAGATCAGCATCGCCGACGTGGCCGAATCGCTCGGCGTCATCCGCCAGACGGTCTACCGATATTTCCCCAGTGCCGACGCGCTCATGACCGCCGCGGCCATCGCCTCGGTCGACGATTTCCTCGACCGACTCACCAACCAGGTCAGTGGCCTCGCCGACCCCGTCGAGGCGATGACCGAGGCCGTCGTCTTCACTCTCACCGATGTCCGTCGTACGCCTCACCTGGGCATTCTGCTGTCGAGTTCGTACTCCAACGTCCACCCGGAGAGCATCACCTCCGATGAAGCCCAAGCTTTCGGCATGACCATGATCCGCCGCTTCGATGTCGACTGGGCGGCTCATGGTTACGACGAGCCCGCTCTGCGCGAACTCGTCGAATACGTCCTGCGCACGATGCAGTCGTTCTTCCTGTCACCGGGTAGTCCGACACGCTCCGACGAAGAATTGCGCCGCTACCTGCACCGATGGATGGGCACTGCGATCAGCGCGCAGCCATCGAGCTGAAACGCCGAGCGTGCCCGCCCGGAAAGCCGGACGGGCACGTCGCTGAAATCTCAGGCCGCCGCGGCGGCGATCCGGCGCGGCTCGATCACGGCGGCGAGCAGATAGCTGCCCCCACCGGCCAGCGCCAGCGCCCAGTACAGGTACGCGCCGTCGAGAAACAGTGCGGCCGTGGAACTCACGGCAAGCCATGCGCCGAGCGTGTACTGCAGGACATCGCGGTAGGCGGCACCGCCTGCCAGGTAGAGCAGCCCGACGATCAGCCCGGATCCGGTCGGCCACAACGTCGCGGCGGTATCGGGGCTCAGCGTGGAGCCGAGAGCCGTGATCAGGAAGAACAGTGCCGCGAAGCCGATCGGCCACGAGGCGCCGAGCAGATTGCCCACGACCGCTTCGCGTCCCGTCGCGCCCCGCTGGGCTCTCATGGAGACCACGATGGTCACGATCATGGCCGCCAGCAAACCGACGCCGAGGAGTGCGCTCGGCACGAAACTCGGCAGCTCGAGCAGGGGGTTCGGACCATGGCTGAGGGCGAACGCGCCGTGGCCGACGAGCCAGGCGAGGCCGAAGCTCAAATAGATGGGGCGATTGTCGAGGACAGTGCGAACGGGCTGGGAGGCGTACATGATCGATCTCCGGTGTGTGAGCGGGTCAGGCGCTGACGAGGACGACTTTGCCGGTGACGGTGCCGGATTCGGCGAGCTCCATCGCTCGGGCGGCATCGGTGAGCGGGATGCGGGCCGCGACCTGGGCGGTGACGGTGCCCGCGGCGGCGAGCGCGAAGACCTTGGTGAGGTCTTCGGCGATACGAGCACGGAAGCGGGTGAGGTGGCGTTTGCCCGCCCACAGGTTGTAGAAGTGCGCGCTTCGCTTGTTGGGCAGCATGTTCCACCACAGCAGGCGGGCGAACAGTTTCAAGACCGGCAGTCGGGAATCGCCCTCGTCGTTCTTGGTGGCCGCCGTTCCGTAGGAAACGAGCGTGCCGCCGTCGGCGAGCAGGGCGAACGAGTCGGTGATGCCGGGTCCACCGATGTGATCGAAGACGGCATCGACGCCCTGCGGTGCGAGAGTTCGAACCTGCTGCGGCACATCGCCGCGGTAGTCGATCCAGGTAGCGCCCAGTGCGGTGACCGCGTCGGCATGGCGAGCGGACGCGGTGCCGATCACGTGAATACCCGCGGCCCTGGCCAATTGGACCAGGGTCGAGCCGACGCCGCCGTTGGCGCCGTGAACGAGGATCGTGTCGCCGGACCGGACATCGGCCGTGCGGTGCAGCATCTGCCAGGCGGTAATGCCGTTCACGACAAAGGTTTCCGCGGCGGCGGCGTCGAGTGCGTCCGGTACCGGGATCAGGTCTGCGGCGGCGAGGTCGACGTGGCTGCTCCAGCCGCCGGTCTTGGTCAGAGCGGCGACCCGTTGCCCGATCAGCGTCGCGTCGTCGGCCGCGATCACCGTGCCGACCAGGTCGTAGCCGGGGACGAAGGGGAAGGGCGGCTGGTCGAAGTACTTGCCGCGGCGCATCTGCTGCTCGGCGAAGGACACTCCGGAGGCCTCGACCCGAACCAGCGCGCGACCGGGGCCCGGTGCGGGGAGTTCGCGTCGGGTGACGAGCAGGCCGCTCGGGTCCACTCGTCCGGGCAGGACGATCTCGGTGGCGGTAATGCTGTTCATCAGGTTGCCTTCCATGGTGTGTGACTGGTCAATCACTCTTGGTGGAAAAAGAAGCTCCAACCGCAAAAGGCTGGAGCGAGGGGTCAGTGGGCTTTCGGGTGGCGCATTCCGGTGGTGAGGGCGGTGGCCCAGGGGCTGTCGTTGCCGTCGAGCCCGAGGGTGGTGACGAGGTGGCACAGCTGGCCGTAGGCGATGAAGTACTGGATCTGCTCGGGAGTGCCGCCGGAGCGGCGCTGCGCGAAGGTGGTCACCTTGGCCAGGCCGCGGCGCAGCGCGTCGGCGATCTCCGGGATGTCGGTGGCGGATTGGGCGTGCACCTGCAACATGAGCAGGCTCTTGTCGGCGATGAGTTCGGCGTAGGCGCCGCCCATGTCGTGCAGGATTCCGGCCGGGTCCTCGGCGGTGGAATTCGCTGCGCCCGTGGACATCGCGCGTTCGACGAGATCGAAGCAGCGATCGAGCGCGGCGACGAACAGGGCCACCTTGCCGGGGAAGAGTTTGAAGACGTAGGCGGGGGAGATGTCGGCGCGCGCGGCGACGGTGTTGATCGGGGTGCCGTGATAGCCGGTCTTGGCGAACTCGACGATCGCGGCGTCGACGACTGCGTCTCGCCGGACGTCCGAGGTGGAGAGGGTGGCACCGCGCTTGGTCATGTGAGTGACTGTACACTCACTCTTTCGTGAGCGTCGATGCCAACCAGGGGATCAGTGCAGATCAGCGAGAGCGGTGTCGACGTCCGGGCCGGTCAGGCTGTGCCGTTCACTGCGCATGACCAGGCGTAATGGCCGTGGACAGTCCGGCGCGGCGCTGAAGCGATCGGTTGCCACGATGCGCGCTGGGGCGTCGAGGTGGTCGCGGACCCGGGTCATGAGGTCGTAGCGGCTGAGAATTTCCGCGCCCGCGAGGTGGACCACGCCCGATTCGTCGGTGAGCTGCTCGAGCGCGGGCGCCAGGCTCGGCAGATACAGCGGATTGCACACGATGTCGGTGCGCGCCTGGATCTCGGGTGCGGCGAAGCGGGCCAGGAATTTGTTCGACAACGGGCTGCGCCCGTACACGAGCGGGAGGCGGACAACGAGGTGGCGCTCGTGTGCGAGGACCAGATCCTCGGCGGCCACCTTGGTCTCGCCGTAGACGTTGATCGGTGTGCGCGTCGCGCTTTCGTCGTAGTGGTCGGCCGTGCCGTCGAAGACATTGTCGGTCGACAGGTAGACGAGTTCGGCGCCGGTATCGTCGACGGCCTCGAGCAGCGGCACCATCGGCGCGACGTTGGCCGCGTAGGCGGCGGTGGGATCACGTTGCGCGGCACCGAGATCCACGACACCGGCGGTGTGGATCACCACGTCGAACCCCTGCTCGAGCAGGGTCCGCACCGCGCCGGTGTCGGCGAGATCCACCGGGGCGAGCCCGTGCCCGCCCCGGCTGGTCCCGACGACCTCGTGATTCTCGGCGAAGTGCGCGTGCAGCGCGCTGCCGACGAAACCGGAGGCGCCGAGGATCAGGATCCGCATCGGGTCAGCGCGCCTGCCAGTTCGGCTTGCGCTTCTGCGCGAAAGCGATGGCGCCCTCACGCATGTCCTCGGTCACCGCGACGGCCATGATCTCGCGGTTGGACTGGTCCCAGGCGGTGTCGTCGGCGAGCTTGCCGTCGATGATGCCCAGCGCCACCCGCTTGCTCGCCTGCACCGCCAGCGGCGCGTTCTCGGCGATCCGGCCGGCCAGCGCCAGCGCGGCATCGAGAACCTCGGCGGCGGGCACGACACGATTGATCAGGCCCAGCTCCAGCGCCCGGGCCGCGGTGATCGGCTCGCCGGTGAGGATCATCTCCATCGCCACCTTGCGCGGCAGCTGCTCGGGCAGGCGGAACGCGCCACCGGCCGCGGCGAACAGGCCGCGGGCGACCTCGGGCAGGCCGAAGGTGGCGGTCTCGGCGGCGACCGCGAGATCGCTGGCCAGGACGAGTTCGGTGCCGCCGCCGAGCGCGAAACCGTTCACCGCGGCGATGGTCGGCTTGCTGATGGCGTGTCGGACGTACCCGGCCAGGTTCCAGTCCTCATGTCCCGGGGCGAGAATCGACTCACCACGACTCAGCGCCTTCAGATCCGCGCCGGCGCAGAACGCCTTCTCGCCCGCGCCGGTGAGAACCACCGCGCGGATCTCCGGATCGGCCTCGGCTCGCTCGAGCGCCTCGCCGACCCCCGCGCTCACTTCGGCGTTGACCGAGTTCATGGCTTCGGGCCGATTCAGCACGATCACGAGCACATGCTCGCGTTGCTCGACGAGGACTGCGCTCACGAGTGACTCCTTCGCTAGGTGGCTGTCGGCATGACAAACCTCTTCGATCTGTATCACGCCGGACGATCTTGAATATCCGAATCGGGGATTCGCGTCCGTCGTCGAGGCGCGCATCCCGCACTCGCCGTAGGCTGCCGAACACTCGCGAAAAAGAATTTTCGGCCGGGTGTCGATCTGCCGTGGTGCCCGTTCGACCTAGGGATGAACGCAGGGCCCGGCAGGCGGGCCCACATCGATCCGAGGAGACGAAACCATGAAGTACATGCTGATCATGCGCGCCACCGACGAAGCCTGGGCGGCCATGGCCGATATCGACTTCAACGAGATTCTCGAGACCATGGGCAAGTTCAACGACGAGTTGATCAGTGCCGGGGTACTCGTCGCCGCCGAGGGGCTCGACGACGCGGCCCAGGGCGTGGTCGTGGACTACTCGTCGGAGACCCCGGTGATCACCGACGGGCCCTACGGGGAGACCAAGGAACTGTTCGGCGGGTACTACATCCTCAACGTGGCCTCCAAGGAGGAGGCGATCGAGTGGGCCAAGCGAATGCCCTATGTCGGCCCCGGCACCAAGACCGAGATCCGCCGGGTCACCAGCATCGACGAATTCCCGCAGGACAACATCTGGATCAAGAAGGAGCGCGCCTGGCGTGAAGCCACCGGCCAGCTCTGAACCGCGATGAGTGACCACACCGGCCGCGAGGCCGTCGCCGCCGTCTGGCGGATCGAATCGGCCCGTATCGTCGGCGCGCTCGCGCGCTACACCCGCGATTTCGCGATGGCCGAGGATCTGGCCCAGGAAGCACTGGCGGAGGCGCTGGTGACGTGGCCGCGCGAAGGCGTGCCACGTCAGCCGGCCGGGTGGTTGCTCACCGTCGGCAGACGCCGCGCGATCGACGCGTTCCGGCGCCGCGCCGCGCTCGACGATCGCTACACCGCCCTCGCCGCCCACCTCGGCGAGGGCGATGCGCTCACCGGTGGCGACCCCGTCCGTGCGGCGGCGGACGTGCTGTGGGATCCCGATCAGATCGACGACGACGTGCTCGCGTTGATGTTCATCTCGTGTCACCCGGTGCTGTCGCGGGAGGCACGTCTGGCCTTGACGCTGCGCGTCGTCGGCGGTCTGACCAGCGACGAGATCGCCAAGGCCTGCCTGGTGCCCACCGCGACCGTGCAGGCCAGGATCACCAGGGCGAAGAAGACACTCGGCGCGGCCGAGGTCGCGTTCGAAGTGCCGCCCGCCGCCGAGCGCCGGGCTCGTCTGGGTTCGGTGCTCGGCGTCATCTACCTGATCTTCACCGAGGGATCGTCGGCCAGCACCGGCGACGACCTCATCCGCTTCGATCTCGCGGGCGAAGCACAACGGCTGGCCCGCGTGCTCTCGCGGCTGATGCCCGCCGAACCCGAGGTCTACGGCCTGCTCGCGCTGCTCGAGCTGACCGCGGCGCGGTTCCCCGCGCGCACCGGTCCCGACGGGGAGCCGGTGTTGCTCGAACAGCAGGATCGCCGCCGCTGGGACCGCTCGGCGATCCGTCGCGGTCGTGCCGCGCTGGTGAAAGCCGGTGAAGTGGGGCGTGGTCTCGGCGCGTACGGTCTGCAGGCCGCGATCGCCGAATGTCACGCGGTCGCGCCCTCGGTCGAACGGACCGATTGGGAACGGGTAGTGGTGCTGTACGAGGCGTTGGGCAGGCTCGCGCCCTCACCGGTGGTGGACCTGAACCGGGCGGTGGCGGTGTCGATGGCCGAGGGCCCGGCGGCGGCCTTGCCGATCGTCGACGAGCTCGCCGCAGCCGGCACCCTGTCCACCTCGCACCTGCTGCCCAGCGTGCGCGGCGAGCTACTCAGCCGACTCGGCCGCACCACCGAAGCTCGTGCGGAGCTGGCCGAAGCCATCCGCCGGTGCGGCAACGAACGCGAAAAGGCTTTTCTCGCGAACAAACTCGCTGCTCTCGTGTGACCCGGGCCTTCGCGTGCTCGTAACGTTTGCTCGCAAAGTGGTCGGGTATTCGTGAAAGGCGACGACGAGAGGGTGTTGTGGATGGCGAAGGAATCGAAATCGGTGCTGCACCGGGCAATCGGTGCGTCGGCGATCGGTAATGCGGTCGAATGGTTCGACTATGGTGTCTACGCCTATCTGGCGACGTATATCGCGAGATCGTTGTTCCCCGGTGACGGCGAGTCCGGGATGGTCTACACGCTGCTCGGTTTCGCCGTATCGTTCCTGATCCGGCCGGTGGGCGGCATGATCTGGGGCCCGCTCGGCGACCGCATCGGGCGTAAGCGAGTACTCGCCACCACGATTATTCTGATGGCCGGATCGACGCTCGCCGTCGGCCTCATCCCGAGCTTCGAGATGATCGGCATCGCCGCCCCGATTCTGCTCTACGCGCTGCGCATGATCCAGGGACTGTCCGCAGGTGGTGAATACGGTGGCGCCGCGACATTCATGGCCGAATACGCGCCCGATCGCAAGCGCGGATTCTATGGCAGTTTCCTGGAGGTCGGTACGCTCGCCGGCTTCACCCTCGGCAATCTCGTCGCCCTGCTGCTGGTGAATGTGCTCGACGACGCGTCGATGGATTCGTGGGGTTGGCGCATCCCGTTCATGATCGCCGGTCCGCTCGGCCTGATCGGCATGTACCTGCGCAGCCGGGTGGAGGACACCCCGGTGTTCCGCGAGGTCGACCGCAAGGACGAGACCGAGGAAGTCTCCGGCGTCTACCGCGATCTGGTGACGAAGTACCTGCGCCCGGTGCTCACTCTGTTCGGCCTGGTGATCGCGCTCAACGTCGTCAACTACTCGTTGCTCAGCTACACCCCGACCTACCTCGGTTCCACGCTCGGCATGGAGGAATCCGACGCGCTGCTCGTGCCGCTGATCGGCCAGATCGCGATGCTGTGCACCCTGCCGTTCCTCGGTGCGCTCTCGGACCGGATCGGGCGCAAACCGATGTGGATGTTCTCGTGCGCGGCGATGATGATCGCGGTGATCCCGGTCTACCACCTGATCGGGTCCTCGCTCACCGGCGCGATCGTCGGCTTCGCGATCCTGGGCCTGCTCTACGCTCCCCAGCTGGCGACGATCTCGGCCACCTTCCCCGCGATGTTCCCGACCATCGTGCGTTTCGCCGGTGTGGCGATCGGTTACAACGTCGCCACCTCGATGTTCGGTGGTACCGCGCCGGTGGTCAACGAGGCGCTCATCAGCGCGACCGGCAACAACATGATTCCGGCGTTCTACATGTTCGGTGCGTGCGCCGTCGGCTTGATCGCGTCGTTCTTCCTCATCGAGACCAAGGGCGTCTCGCTGCGCGGTACGCAGGTGCCGGGCACTCCCGAGGCGATCGAGGAACAGCGTGAGCTGGGCGAGCCCGTCGAGATCGCCGCGGCGAAGTGACCGCACACCGAGGGCGCGGCGTCGATGTGGCGCCGCGCCCTCGGTGTGTCCGGGACTAGTTCTTCGCGGCCGCGCGGAACACGGCGAGCGCTTCCTCGCCGAGGTGCGGTCCGCTGACCTCGACCGGCACGTTCGAGCTCGCGACGACCGCGGCGCAGGTGAGCGCGAAGCTGGGACCAGGGGGCAGGATCGGCCCGAATTCGGCGGCGGCGGCGGCGAAGACGATGCGACCGACACCAGCCCACACCATCGCGGCGGCGCACATCGGACACGGTTCGCCGCTGGCGTAGACGGTGGCGCCGAGCAACTGCGCGGCGTGGCCCGCGGCGGTCGCGAGGGTGATCGCGACCAGTTCGGCGTGGGTGGTGACATCGCCGGTGGAGTTCACCGCGTTCACGCCCTCGGCCAGGACAGCGCCGTCCGGGGTGACCGCGACCGCGCCGAAAGGCCGGTCGCCGAGCGCGGCCGCGTGCCCGGCGAGGTCGATGGCGCGGCGCAGGTGGGTGATGTCGATATCGGTCAGCTCGCTCATGAGGTGAGATCCACTTCCGTTCCGATGCCGTTGGCGCGGGCCTTGTCGATGAGCAGGCGGGCGGCGGCCAGATCCTGCAGGCCGATACCCACCGAATTGAACAGGGTGATGTCGCGGTCGTCGCGACGTCCGGGTGCCCGGCCCGCGATCACCTCGCCCAGCTCGGTGCTCACCGCGTCCTGGGTGATCGCGCCTTCGGCGATGGCCATCAGGGTGTCCCCGGACTTGGTGAGCGTGGTGCCGACCGAGTCTACGACGACCCTGGACCGGCGCAGGGCTTCGCCGTCCACCTCCCGGTGATCCGCACGCGGCGGCGCTCCGACGGCATTGACGTGCAGGCCCTCGCCGAACCACGCGCCGCGGACGATCGGTTCGCGGGAGGGCGTGAGGGTGCACAGCACATCGGCGGCGCGGGTGACTGCCTCCGGGCTGTCGAGGGCGCGCACCTCGACGCCGAGATCGGCTATCGCACTGCGGAATCGGTCGACCGTGGCCGCGGTTCGCGACCAGACCAGCACGGTCTCGAGCTCGCGCACGGTCGCGATCGCGCGGGTGTGTTCGACGGCCAGATTGCCCGCACCGATCACGCCGAGGATCGAACTGGCTTGCCGGGAAAGGTATTTCGTGGCCACGGCGCTGGCGGCCGCGGTACGAACGGCGGTCACGAGCCGTCCGTCGATCAGTGCCTCGCACGCACCGTCGGCCGCCGAGGTCACCACGATCACCGAGCGCTGCACCGGCAGTCCGCGCTCGCGATTGGCAGGCAGGTCGGCGAGCAGTTTCACCGCGGCCGCGCCGGCGGACTCGGCGGCGGCGACCATCGGCACGAACGCGGCCTCGCCCAGGGTCATCGCCGGTGGGGCGGGCACGAACGCGGTGCCGAGGGCCAGATCTGCGTGTGCGCGCTCGACGGCGGCGAGCACCTCGCCGCGATCGAGGACAGCGGTCACATCGGAATGCGACAGGATCAGAGTCAACGGTGGCTCCTACGAAAGTAGCGACAGGTCAGGAAGTTCGGGCGAAGGCGACGGTGAGGTCGCGCGGCGAGCGGCTGTTGCCGACCAGGCCGCTGACGGCGACGATCGCGATCAGGTAGGGCAGCATCACCAGCAGCGCGAACGGCACGTCCACACCGAGTGCGGGCAGGGCGAACTGCAAAGCCTGGGCGATGCCGAAGAACACCGATGCCCAGATCACGCCGAGCGCGCGCCAACGGCCCGCGATCACCGCGACCACGGCGAGATAGCCGATGCCGCCGGTCATGTTGTCGCTGAACGAATGCACTTCCGACAGCGCGAGTTGCGCACCGCCGAGGCCCGCGGCGAACGCGGCCAGCAGCACACAGCCGTAGCGCACGGCCCGCACGGAAAGGCCGGTGCGGTCGGCGGCGACGGCGTCCTCACCGATCGCGTCGATCACCAGGCCCAGCTTGGTGCGGCGGGAGAACACGAACGCCAGCACGGCGACGACAGCGATGCACAGATAGCCGAGTGCGGTCTGACCGAACAGGGCGGGCCCGATCACCGGGATCTCGTGCAGCAGCGGAATCTTCAGCGCGTCGAAACCCGGCACGCTGTGCCCCTTGCCATCGGCGAGCAGCAGCCGCGCACCGTAGGTGCTGGCGCCGAGCGCCAGCGCGTTGCTGGCGATGCCGACGACGATCTGGTCGGCGCGCAGGCCGATACTCCAGATCGCTTGCAGCACACCGAAGATCAGGGCGGCGATCACCGCGGCGGCCGCACCGAGTACCGGCGAACCGGTGGTCACGGCGCCGAGCACACCGGCGAACGCGCCGGTCAGCATCATCGCCTCGAGGCTCAGATTGAGCACGCCCGCGCGCTCGCTGACCAGCTCGCCGCTCGCGGCGACCAGGATGGGCAGGGTGAAACCGATGCCGCTGGTGGCGATGTCGGTGACCGTGTCGAGGCTCATCGCGGCGCTCCTGCCAGATCGGCGGAATCCACGGGGGAAACCGGTTGTGTTGCCGTGGGTGCGGACTTGCGTGCGCTTCTGGTCCAGAGGGCGGCGCCCGCGATGAACACGATCATCAGCGACTCCACGACGGCGATGGTCGAGGCGGGCACGTTGGCCGCCAGTTGCAGGTTGATCCCGCCGGAGACGAGGAAGCCGAGCAACAGCGAGACGGCCACGACCGCCGACAACGAGCCACGGGCGAGCAGGCCGACGACAAGACCGGAGAAGCCGTAGCCGGAGGAGAATCCCTCGGCGAGCACGAACGGCGCTGTCGCGACCAGTAGTCCGCCCGCCACACCGGCGAACGCGCCCGCGCTCGACAGGCTCAGGAAACGCAACCGGCCGACCGGCAGTCCGAGTCGGGCGGCCGCGTCGGGATTGAGCCCGACCGCGCGCAGGCGGGTGCCGAGTGCGGTGTGGCGCACCAGGATCGCGGTGCCGATCGCGGCGATCACCGCGATCCACAAGGCGATCGTCGCGGGGGAGCGTTCGATGCCGAGCAGCGGTAGATGTGCCGCCGCGGTGAGCTGTTCGGATTGCGGCAGCGTCTCCGAGGAGGTCACCGGCTGCCGCAGCAGCGCGGGCTCGTGCACGACGAGCAGCACCAGTGCCAGGCCGACGAAGTTGAGCAGCAGCGTGGTGATGATCTCGCTGGTTCCACGTCGGACCCGCAGATACGCCGCGATCGCCGCCCACAGCCAACCGGCCGCCGCGGCGCCGATCAGGACAGCGGGCAGAGTGATCGCGGCCGGAGCGCCGGTGAGCGTGGTGCCGATCGCGGTGGCGGCGATACCGCCCGCGCAGATCTGCCCCTCGCCGCCGACATTGACCAATCCGGCGCGATGCGCGATGGTGAAACCGACCGCGACCAGCATCAACGTGGCGGCGACATTGAGCGAAGCGCCGATGGCGTAGTCGCTGCCGAACATCCCCTCCCACAGCGCGGTCATCGTCGCGGCCGGCGCCGCGCCCGCTACGGCGGCCAGGATCAGACCGATCACACCGGCGGCGACCATGGCCGCGGCGGCGACGACGATCGGCTGATGCGCCCACTGGCGCAGCTCGATCCGGCCGAGTCCGGTCGTGGCTGGTCGCCGCGCGGGACGGCTCTCGTTCGCCGCGGTCATACCGATACTCCCATCATCAATTCGCTGATCTGTTGTGCCGCTGTGGGATCGGAGGTCTCCACCGGTCCCGCGAGCGCACCGCGATAGGCGACCAACACCCGGTCACACAGGGCAAGCAGCTCGGGTACCTCGCTCGACACCACCAGCACGCCGCAGCCGTCGGCCGCCGCGCGCCGCAGCTGGGTCAGCACGAAATCGACCGCGCCGATATCCAATCCGCGCGTCGGCTGAGCGGCGACGAGACAGCGCAGGTTCGCGGCCGACAGCTCGCGGGCCAGCACCACCTTCTGCTGATTGCCGCCCGAGAGCGAGCCCATCCGCACCCACGGTCCGGCCGCTCGCACATCGAACCGGTCGAGTTCGGTCTGTGCGGCGCGGCCGATAGCCCGTTTGTCGAGCAGGCCGAAGCGCCGGAATCGGCTGAGCCGGCCGAGGAAGAGGTTCTCGGCCAACGTCATATCGGCGACCATCGCGTCGCGATGGCGGTCCTCGGGCACGATGCCGAGACCGCGCTCGGTGCGCGCCGCCGGTCGTGCGGTGGTGATGTCGACGCCGTCGAGGGTGACGGTGCCCGCGGTCACCGGGGTGCTGCCCGCGAGCACCGCGACCAGCTCACTCTGTCCGTTGCCTTCGACGCCCGCGATCCCGACGATCTCGCCGGGCCGCACGACCAGTCGCGCGTCGTCGAGCGCGGCGCTACCGTCGGCGCGGCGCACGGTGACTCGATCGACGGTGAGAACCGGTGCGGGTGAACCGGGTTCGCTCGGCGACTCCTTCACGACCGGGTCCGCTGTCGAGACAGGTACCGCTGTCGGATCGAGCCCGATGGTCGCGGCGACGGTGGGGTCGAGATCGGCAGCGGTGCGTCCCACCATGGCGGTGAGCAACTGGGCGATGGTGGTGTTCGACATCCGCCCGCCACCGGCGACCGTGCCGCGTCGCAGCACGGTCGCGGCGTCGGCGACCCTGGCCACCTCGCCGAGTTTGTGCGTGACCAGGACCACCGCTTTGCCGTCGGCGGCGATGGCGCGACAGGTGTCGATCAACGCGTCGATCTCGGCCGGGTCGAGCACTCCCGTCGGTTCGTCGAGCAGGATCAGTGCCGGATCGCGCAGCAACGCCTTCACGATCTCGACCTTCTGCCGCGCGCCGACCGGCATCGTCGCGACCTGCTGGTCGAGATCGATCCGCAGGCGGTAGCGCTGGGCGATCTCGGCGAGCCGGTCGGTCAGGTCCTTGCGGCGCATCCGGAGTCCGCGCTGGGTGAGCAACAGGTTCTCGCCGACGGTCATGGTCGTGACCAAGCTGAAGTGCTGGTGCACCATCGCGACGCCCGCGGCCATCGCGGCGGCGGGGGAGTCGGGGCGGAAATCGCTGCCGCCCAGCTCTATCCGACCGGCATCGGGGCGGTAGCCGCCGAAGACGAGGTTGCACAGCGTCGACTTGCCCGCGCCGTTCTCGCCGAGAATGCAATGGACAGTGCCGGATTCGACGGTGACGTCCACATCGTGGAGAGCCTGCACGTCACCGAAGCGCTTGCCGACCCCCTGCAGGGTCAATGCGGGAGTGCTCATGGTGCTCAGTACGGCTTGACCGCGCCGGTGGACAGAGCCGTTTTCGCCTTCGCGAGTGCGTCGGCGACCCCGGAGTCCTTGCTGCACAACACGAAATCGGTGCCGTCGTTGGGCGAGGTCAGCCCGAACCGCACATTCTCGGCCTTCCACGAGTTGTCGAGCGCGGCGTTCACCGCGAACTCGACCTCGGCGCCGATATCGGTGTGGACGTAGCCCAGGTACACGGGGTTGGTGCAGTCACCGGGGATCGGGCCGCCGACCATCGTGGCGCCGGACTGGGCCGCGGCCTGCTCCATGCCCGCTTTGCCCAGGTTCACGATCTGACCGAGCGTGCCCGCGCCCGCGCCGTAATCGGCCAGCGCGGCCTGCTTGGCCTTGGCGGGGTCGTTGAAGTCACCGACGTACTGCGGGGTCAGTACCTTCGCGTCCGGCTCTGCGAAACGGGCGCCGTTGCCGAATGCGTTGGCGGCGTTGACGATCGCGGGCAACTCGACACCGCCCACGAAGGCCACCGCGCCGGACTTGGAGCCCGCCGCCGCCACCGCGCCGCTGAGGAATTCGGCTTCGGCCTGCTGGGGGTCGTAGTAGGCGAGGTTGGCCATGGGCTCGGCGTCGGCCGGGCCGCCGATCTCGACGAATTTCACGTTCGGGAACTGCGGCGCCACCTTGCGCACGTCGGCGTCGGTCTGTCCGCCGAGGGAGATCACCAGGTCGTTGGTGGAGGCGAAGCGGACCAGTGCCTGCTGGTAGTCGCTGGCCGCGACCTGCTCGACCTTGCTGAGCTCCACCTTGTCGCCGAGCTTGTCGGCGATGCGCTGGTAGCCGAGATACCCCGACTGCATGAAGCCGGTGTCGGAGAGCGAGCCGGGGAAGAACACACCGACCTTCAGCTTGCCGCCCGTTGCCGAAGTGTCGGCGGAACCGCAGGCCGACAGGAGGGCAGCGGCGGCGAGGGCGGCCGAGCCGAAGGCGATCGCGCGCCGAGTGGACTTGTGCACGGGGTACTCCTTGTTCGAACGAACCGCTCACTTAGCGGTATACCGTTAAGTGTCAGCCTGCGGCTCGCAGATGACGGGCGGATTACGGAAAAGTAAGAAACGGTCGCGCGCCGCGAGCGGGCTACCGTTGGTGTCGTGCAGGAGCAGAAGGATGGTGCGGTGGCAGACGAACCGGCGAAGAAGTCGCTGCGGGATCGGGCCTACGAGGAGTTGCGTGACCGGATCATCGATCTGCGGTTGAGTCCTGGTCAGCGGCTGGTGGAACGCGACCTCGCGACCGAGTTGGCCATCTCGCGGATCCCGCTACGGGAGGCGCTGCAGATGCTCGAACGGGAAGGTCTGGTCGTGATCGTGCCGCGGCAGGGCGCGATCGTCGCCCCGTTCACGGTGACCGACGTGCGCGATCTCTTCGATGTCCGCGAGAGCCTCGAGGTCCTCGCGGCGCGTCTGGCCGCCGAACGTGCCGGAACGGCCGATCTGGCCGCCCTGCGCGCGCAGCTGACCGCGGCGCGTCAGGCGACCGCCCGTGGCGATCAGGCCGCGATCGCCGCCGCGAACGCCGGTTTTCACGCGGTGATCGTCGAAGTCTCGGGCAACCCGCTGTTGCAGTCGCTGCTGCGCCCCTTGGAATCTCGAGTCCGCTGGCTGTTCCACCTGACGAAGGAACGCGACCCCGGCACCCAATGTGACGAACACGAAGCTCTGTACGCGGCTATCGCCGCGAACGATCCCGACGCCGCAGCCGAAATCGCCTATCGCCATGTAGCTTCCGGCCGAGAACCCAGCCTCGCCCTCTCGGCCCAATGGTCGATGCCCGACATCGACCCCGTCTCGGCGACCCGCACCCGCCAGCGCAGCTCCCACCGCGAGAAGACCGCGTAAGCCACCGCTATCTCGGGGGTCTATTCGGCCAGCAGCTTGAGGACGAGTGGGCGGGAGATGGTGCCGGCGACCTGGCGGGCGAGCTGGTTGGCGCCCGCCCCGGCGGAGTGGGCGGCGCGCAGGGCCGTGGCGAGTTCGGCGCGCGCGGCGTCGGCGGCGGCCTGGGCATCGCGGAGGCGGCGAGCGGCGGCGTCCACCGGGGTGGTCAAGGTGTTGACCGATTCGGGGGAGATTGGATCGGGGGTGGCGTCCGGGGCTCGCTCGGCGGGTGTGGTCGCCTTGTTTCGCATCGCGGCCCGGGCGAATTCCTTCACGAACTCGCGGGTGGCGTCGGTATCGGACGCGGCGTCGCCGAGCAGTAGGCGGGTGGTCTGTGGGACGGCGTGGGACCAGTTGGCGAGGCCGCAGAGGGCGAGCAGCAGGCGGCCCGCCTGCTGCTCGTCGACGCCGAATTGTTCTTGGGCGCGGTCGAATTTCCGCACGTAGTGGTCGGCGCGCCACCCGTCGATGTCGTGCGCGTCGGCGCCGCGGTGCAGGCCCTCCCAGAGCAGTAGGCGCAGCAGTTGTGGGTTGTCGCGGTGGTAGTCGAACAGCTTGCCGACGTAGTCGCCGGGCTCGGTCTCGGCCAGCGGTTGGACGACCTCCATGAATTCGCGCATGGTGTCGACGATGATGACGTCGAAAAGCCTGTCCTTGCTGCCGAACAGGCCGTAGATGCGTTCCTTGTTAACGCCCGCGGCCTCGGCGATGCGATCGACGCGGGCTCCGGCCAGGCCGTACTGCGCGAATTCGGCTCGCGCCGCGCGGAGCAGTGCCTGTCTGGTCGCGTCGCTGCGTTTGATGGTGCTCGCCGTCATGGGTCCGACTTTACCAGCTCTTTAAACCAACTATTTGGTTGACTACGGGTGGCTGAGCGGCCTACTGTCGTCGGCATGGCGTCACCGACAGTTCAGCTTCCGACCGGAAGTCCGGCCCCTGCCCGCACTCGTGGCACCTCGCCGCGTGCCCACACCGGGCGAACCCTGCCCGTCTTCGTGCTGTCCGCCCTGCTGGCCACCGGCCAGATGTACACCCCGATCCCGCTGTTCGGCGCCATGAAAGCCGAGTGGGGCGTGGGTGCGGGCGTGATGACCTGGGTCATCAGCGCCTTCGCCTTCGGCTACGCGGGCGGCTTCGTGCTGTTCGGCCCGTTGTCGGACCGCTACGGACACCGCCGGGTGCTGGTCACCGGCATGCTCGTGGCCGCAGTGGTCACCTTATTGACCGGTTTGGCGTTCAGTGCGCCGGTGGCCGTCGCGCTGCGGATCGTGCAGGGGCTCGTTGTCGGCTCGATTCCGCCGGCGATCATGGCCTACGTCGGCACGCGTATCGCTCCAGCACACCGGGCCGTGGTCACCATGTCGGTGGCCACCTCCTTCCTGGCAGCCACCGTCATCGCCCAGATCGTCTCGCAGGCCGTGGTCGCGTCGTTCCCGTGGCGCACCGTATTCCTCGGCTCCGCAGTCGTTTTCGCGGCCTTGGCCTTCGGTCTGCGGACGGTCATGCTCGATGACGCCCCCACCGGCCGCGACCTCCCGCTACGCCACAGCTACGCCGCCATCCCCGCGGTGCTGCGGATCACGCCGCTGCTCCCGATGCTCGTGGCGGGCGCCCTGAGCATGGCCGTGATGGTCGGCATCTACACCGGTATCGAGATCACCGGCCTGGTAACGGGTTCGGGCGAACTGTTGACTCTGCGGGCGGGCGCACTCCCGGTGATGGTGGCGCTGCCGCTGCTCGCCATCCCACTGGCCCGGCTGTCCAAGCCCACTCAGATGGTGCTCGGCGTGCTGATCGCGGCGACCGCCATGGTCGCCGCCACGTTCGAAGGCTCGCACCTCGCGGTCCTGACCGTGTTGCTGGCGATCCTGGTCGGCGGCCTCGGCGTCATCGCTCCCGCGGTCCTGCAGAGTGCGGGAGAACTCGGCGGCGAGGCCCGGGCGGCTGCCTCCTCGGTGGCCATGTTCAGCTTCTACGTCGGCGCGACCATCGGCCCGATCGTCGCGGCAGCGGCTGCGCCACAAGGCTTTTCGGCCCTGGCCTGGACCCTGGCTCTGCTCCTGGTGATCGCCCTCGGCCTGACACTGTTCGGTGCTCGCCTACAGCGTTCCGCGAGTTCGGCCACAGCGGCCGGTTGACGCCGGGTATCGGGGGTCGTGCGCGCCTCTCGCTCGATCCGGATCTAGGCCGCGGCGTGGAGAGCTGTGCGAGCGGCGTGGATCGCGGGGTGTAGGCCGGTGCCGTTCCGGTATACGAGCTGGGTGTGGCGGCGGATGGGGAGGGGGGTGAGGATGATTTGTTCAGGGGGCGCGTAGAGGGCGAGGGCGGGGACTATCGCGGTGCCCGCGCCTGCGGCGACGAGGGTGAGGACGGTGTCGAAGTCGTCGGCGTGGTGCCGGATGTGGGGAGTGAATCCGGTTGCCTGGCAGGCTCGGATCGTCAAGGTGTGACACAGGGTTCCCGGAGTTCCCGCGATCCAGGGGGATCGGCGGTGCGCTGCCAGCGAATCCTTGGTGGGCACCGGGGTTCGCGTGGCGAGGTAGACGGTTTCGGTGTGCAAAGGCTCGGTGTGCAAAGAGGGGTCGGCGTCGGCGGGGACCAGGTCGTAGTCGTGGGTGAGTGCCACGTCCAAGGTGCCCGCGCGTAAGGCGTTCGGGATGTCGGCGGGGTCGATCTCGGTGACGGTGAGTTCCAGGCGCGGGTGTTCGGTACTCAGGGTGACCAGGGCGGGGGACAGCAGGGTACGCGCCGCCGTCGGGAAAGTGCCTATACGCAGGGTGCCCGCTAATTCGTCACGGGTACAGGACAATTCGGCGTCGGCGTGTTCGAGGGCCGCCAGGATCGTCTCGGTGTGGCCGACCAGCATGTGGGCGGCGGGTGTGAGAGTGACGCGACGGCCCGAACGTTCGAGCAGCGCGACGCCCGCTTCGCGTTCGAGCGCGGTGAGTTGTTGGGACACCGCCGAGGGCGTATAGCTGAGCGCCTCCGCGACCGCGGCGATGGTGCCGCGATGGGCGAGTTCGCGGAGCAGGCGAAGTTTGCGTACATCGAGCATCAGTTCAGCTTACGGTAGCCGTCAGGAATGTGAACTGGACCTGATGGTGGGGTCGGCTCGACTATAGAGTCATGACATCGCTACACGGCCTCTTCGTCCCCCTGATCACCCCGTTCACCGACGACGGGGCGCTCGAGCCCGGCGCGCTGGAACGGCACGCGCACGCGGTCCTCGACGCGGGGGCGAGCGGGCTTGTGGCGCTCGGCACCACCGCGGAACCGTCGGCGCTCACCGCCGCCGAGCGCGGGCGGGTCCTGGATATCTGTGCCGGCGTCTGCGCCGACCGCGGTGCGCCGCTGATCGCCTGTGCGGGGGGCAACGCCACCGCGGAATCGGTCAGGGCTATCGCCGAACTCGGCCGGCCGGTCGCGGCGGTGCTGGCGGTGGTGCCGTACTACGTGCGACCCAGCGAGGAGGGCGTGATCGCGCACTTCACGCAGCTGGCGGCGATCAGCCCGGCTCCGCTGCTGGTCTACGACGTGCCACACCGCACCGGTCGCCCGCTGAGCGGGAGCACGCTGATTCGCCTCGCGAACACGTCGAATATCGCCGGTTTCAAGCACGCTGTCGGCGGCATCGACGCGGCCAGCGTCGAATTGATGGCCGCGCGGACCCCGGCGACGGTGCTCAGCGGCGACGACCGATTCGCCTCCGCGCTGCTCGCTCTCGGCGCGCACGGCGCGATCCTGGCCGCGGCCAATATCGCGCCCCGCGCCTACGCCGATCTCATCGAGGCGTGGCACGCCGGTGATGTGCTCAGGGCCCGCGCCATCGGCAACAGCCTCGACGCACTCGGTGCGGCGCTGTTCGCCGAACCGAACCCCACCGTCATCAAGGCGGTACTCGCCGAGCGTGGCCAGATCTCCAGTCCGACTGTTCGGTTGCCTATGTTGCCTGCCTCGAACGCGGCGACCGAGGCGGCGCTGGCGGCGAGCGAGGCGGCAACGATCACGAGGGTGTGACACCCGGGGATTACGAACACTAGATTTCACTGGTCATCGGGACCGAAAAGTGCTTGGGTTAACCGGTGACGAAACCTCCGGATATCGGCGCCGCCGCGCCCGATCGCACTCCCGACAAGCTGGATGCCGCAGTACTGAAGGTGGCGGGCGTCGTCGTCCTCGGCGCCGTGATGTCGATTCTCGACATCACGGTGGTCACCGTGGCGATCCCGACCTTCATGCAGGACTTCAACGCCTCCGTCGAGGTCGTCGCCTGGACCATGACCGGCTACACCTTGGCGCTGGCCTCGGTCATCCCGATGACGGGCTGGGCCGCCGACCGGTTCGGCACCAAACGCCTCTACATGGCGGCGCTGACCTTCTTCATCATCGGGTCGGTGCTGTGTTCGATGGCCTGGAGTATCGAGTCGCTGGTGGCATTCCGCGTCATCCAGGGCATCGGCGGCGGCATGCTGATGCCGCTGGGCATGACGATCATGACCCACGCCGCGGGCCCACAGCGGATCGGGCGTGTGATGGCGGTGCTCGGTGTACCCATGCTGCTCGGCCCGATCTGCGGTCCGATTCTCGGTGGCTGGCTGATCGACGCGTTCAGCTGGCACTGGATCTTCCTGATCAACCTCCCGCTCGGCATCGTCGCGCTGATCCTGGCGTGGATCGTGCTCGCTCCCGACAAGCCGAAGCCGTCGGAATCGTTCGACTTCCTCGGCATGCTGTTGGCCTCGCCCGGCCTCGCGCTGTTCCTGTTCGGTGTCTCCTCCATTCCGGAGAAGGGTACTGTCCTGGCCGCGCGCGTGCTGATTCCGGCTGTCATCGGCGCGGTGCTGTTGATCGCGTTCGTCTTCCACGCGCTGCGCACCGACCATCCGCTGATCGACCTGCGGCTGTTCTCCAATCCGTCGCTGCGCTTCTCCGTGCTGACCATGTCGCTGTTCGCGACGGCGTTCTTCGGCGCCGGTTTCCTGCTGCCGAACTACCTGCAGCAGGTTCGCGGTGAAACCGCGTTCGACTCCGGTCTACTCATGGCGCCACAGGGGATCGGCGCCATGCTGACGATGCCGGTCGCGGGATTCCTGGTCGACAAGATCGGCCCCGGCAAGATCGTCATGTTCGGCATCACCTTCATCACCCTCGGCCTGTCCGGGTTCACCCAGCTGGGCGCCGACACCTCGTACCTGCTGATCGGTGGCGCGCTGTTCGTGATGGGGCTCGGCATGGGCTGCACGATGATGCCGGTGATGACCGCCGCCATCCAGACGCTCTCGCACGCACAGGTAGCGCGCGGGTCGACGTTGATGAACATCATCAACCAGACCGCTGCGTCGATCGGCACGGCGACGATGTCGGTGGTGCTGGCCGCTCAGCTCAACGATCATCCGGAGGCCAAGGTGGCCATCGGCGCCAACGCCAATCCTGACCTCGCCGCGCAGATTCCGCCTTCGGTCCTCGAGCAGGGGCTGGAGCTGGCGGCGACAGCGTTCAGCAACACCTACTGGGTCACTGTGGTGCTCGCCCTGCTGACCTTGATCCCGGCGTTCTTCCTGCCGCGGACCAAGCCGAAGGCGCCGATCGACGCCGAGGCCGTGGCACTGGCCTGACCCCGGGCAGACGAAAGCCCGGACAGAACACGATGTTCCGTCCGGGCTTTCGCGCAGCGGCTCAGCCGTAGAGCTTGACGAACATCTCCAGTGAGCGCTCGATATCGCCGCGCAGGGCCTTCGCGACGGCGGATCCGATCGGGCCGAACAGCGGTGCGCCGCCCAGATCGATATCGACACTCACCTTCGACCCGGTGCCGTTCGGTTCCACGACCATGCCGAGGCCGAACTTGGTGCCCCCGATACCCGTACCGGTGAGGGCGAGCTTGCGCGGCGGCTCGGCGGTGCGCACCGTCCAGGTGACCTTGTTGCGGAAGCCCTTCACGCGGGCGATGCCGACGAGAACCGTGCCCGACGTCAGCTCCTCGGGCAGCGTGCCGCGCCACGCCTCGTGAATGGTCAGCCAATCGCCGAGGTGCGGAAGGTCGGACGCGTGTGCCCAGGCCTGGTCCGGCGGGACGGGGACATCGACGGAGAGCTTCAATTTCGCCACGCTGGGGATGTTATCCGGTACCCGGGGTTCCATAACCATCGGCTCGAGGCATAGCGAACCAGAATAGATCAACCGTCCAGTAGCGTGGATTGATACGGGCGGCAATCATGATGTCTGACAGTGTGATCCGTGTCGCGATCGTTACGTGTGCTGCTAATGTGTGCGGGTCGCTCGAAGCGGGGCGTGTGAATCGGGTATCCGAAATCACCCTGCGGCGGAAAGCGAATGCCTCGGCGGGCCGGCCGGCGAGGGCCACCGGCAACAGCGTCGTGTGGTCGAGGACGACGAAAGATCTGATGAACTCAGGAATCGCGGTGCTGTTGCTCGTCATCGGTGCGCCGCTGTTACTGCTCGCGATCGCGGTCAGTGTGTTTGCCATGCGTAACGAGCGTCGACAGCGCCAGCGCGCCGACGCCGCCATCCGCGAACGCCTCGCGTGTGAGAACGCGTTGATGCAGCTCGCGCAGGTGACGCTGCCCGCGATCACCACCGCCGTGCGTCGACACGAGATCCCTTCGGTTGCCGTGGATCTGCCGGTGGAACTGGGCGATTCTCAGTTCGGCCAGGCGCTGCAGTGGATCGCCACGGGTCATGCCGAGGATCTGCGCGTGGTCGCCGAGGAAACCAGAGCGATGGTCGAACGCTATGGCGAGCAACGTCGCCTGAGCGAGATACAGGCAGCGCAGGAGCAGACCCGCGGTGATCTCTCGGCGTCCTCGCGGGCAGCCACGAGCGCCGCGGTTCGATCCTTCGGCACCTCGGTGGTGAGCCTGGGCACCGACCTCGGTCAGGTCGTCAGTGCCGCGCTGCGCGAACACCGCGACGACGCGATCTACGAGACCCTCACCCGGATCGACCACACCGTGCAGCAGATGATCCGGCAGGCGCAGTCCTACGTGATCGTCTCCGGTGGATTGCCCGGACGTCGGTGGCCACAACAGTCGCTCACCGATGTGGCGGGCGGCGCCACCGGGCGGGTCAGGGAATTCCTGCGCGTGCGGGCGGCGCAGTCCGACCGGATCGTGATCAGCCGCGCGGTCGAACCGCTCGTGCACACGATGGCGACACTGCTCGACAACGCGCTGCGCTACTCGCCGCCGTCGTCGTTCGTCGAGATCGGTTTCCAGGAGGGCCATCACGGCGTCACCGTCATCATCGACGACGCGGGCATGCGCATGAGCCCCGAGCAGCTCGAGGACGCGCGCCTGGTGCTCAGCGGCGAACGTCCGGTCGACATCCACGATCTCGGTCCCGCGCCGAAGGTCGGCTTCCCCGGTATCGCGGCTCTGGCCCGGCGCTACGGATTCTCCGTGCACGTCGACGGGCCCAACATCTTCGGTGGCATGCGTGCCATGGTGTACGTGCCGTCGGCGCTGCTGGTGAGCGGGGACGCACCGCGGCTGCCCGAGCCCGAACTCGCCGCGCCGGCCCATATTCCCGTGCCGGTCGCCGAGGTGGAATCACCCGGCGCCGATGTCCACGAGATCACCAGCGGCGGCCTGCCCAAGCGTCGCCGCAGACCGGTTGCCCCGGATTCGGCGGGGGTAATCACGGAGTCGGGGCAGGCGCGCCCCGACCTCGCCGCTGCCTGGCGCAGCGGATCCCGCAGCGGTCGTGCCGCTGCGGCCGAGCGAACCACGGAAGGAACAGCCGATGAGCACACCGGTAGCCGATAGCACCAACCGATTGGCGTGGCTGCTCGAGGATCTCGAGATCCCCGGCGTCCGCTTCGCTGTCCTGCTGTCCGAAGACGGACTGCGCATCGCCCACTCCCGTGGCGTGAGCAAAGACGACGCCGAACGGTTCGCCGCGGCCGCCTCCGGCCTGCGCTCGCTCGGTAAGGCGCTCGGCGAATTCTGTGGCGGCCCGACGAATACGGTGCGCCAGAACATGACCGAGTACGACGAGGGCATGATCATGATCACCGCCGCGGGCGCGGGCGCCCTGCTCGGTGTCGCCACCACGCCCGATGTCGACGTGGCGCTGGTGGCCCATCGGATGAACGAACTGGCCTCGCGCGTCGGTCACGAGATCGGAAGCGCGCCCCGCCTAGGCGGGAGGAATTGAGCCGCGGCAGGCGAGATCCCGACCTGGTGCGGTCCTATGTGCGCACCGGCGGCCGGGTGCGCGCCGCCCATGATCTGGATCTGGTGACGCTGGTCCGTGCCGTCGACGACGCACGTCCCGATCACCGCCCCGACGAGCGTCGCCTGCTGGCACTCACCAGCCGCCGAGGCGCGCTGTCGATCGCCGAACTGTCGGCCTATCTGGACCTGCCCGCCTCCGTCGTGAAGATCATCGTCTCCGATCTGCTCGACAGCGGTCACCTGCACTGCCCCAGCCCGGCACAGGTGAAGCCGGAACTCGCATTGATCAAGGAGGTGTTGCATGGCCTCCGCGCCATTGCGGGATGAGGTCGACTACGTCGCGGAAACCGTGACACGGTCGGTGAAGATCCTGGTCGCAGGCAATTTCGGCGTCGGCAAGACCACCTTCGTGTGTGGGGTCTCCGAGATCAGGCCACTGCGGACCGAAGAGACGATCACCGAGGCCAGCATCGGTGTCGACGACATGGCGGGGTTGGGAAGCAAGGTTTCCACCACTGTCGCCCTGGATTTCGGCCGCATCACCCTGAATTCCCAACTGGCGCTGTATCTGTTCGGTACACCGGGCCAGGAACGGTTCGCCCCGCTGTGGGAGGAACTGGCTCGTGGCGCTCTCGGCGCGCTCGTGCTCGTCGACACCCGGCGTATCGAGAAGGCCGACGACGTGCTCTCGGCGCTGGAACAGCGTGGTGTGCCGTACGCGGTGGCGGTGAACGAATTCGAGGGATTCCGCCGCTATCCCCTCGAAGAAGTGCGTGAGGCACTCGACCTCGCACCGGATACGCCGGTGATCGCACTCGACGCACGTCGCCGTGATCAGGGGCTGCGCGCACTGATCACCTTGGCGGAATATCTCTTTCGTAGACAGGAAGCAACAGCGTCATGACGGTCGATATCGCCGCCGGCGAGCGGGTGGCGATGTGGGCACCCGAGTTCGCGGCGGATCCGCAGGCGGCCTACCAGCAGATGCGGAGCCGGTTCGGCTCGGTGGTGCCGGTGGAGCTGTCGCCGGGCATTCGGGCCACGCTGGTGGTCGGCTACCACACCGCCGTGCGCATCCTCAACGATCCGGAGCACTTTCCGGCCGACCCACGGATGTGGGAACGCGATATCCCGCTGGACTGCCCGGTCCTGCCGATGCTGCAATTCCGTCCGGCCGCGTTGCGCACCACCGGCGCCGAGCACACCCGGTATCGGCAGGCCAATGTGGCCGGGCTCGCCGGGGTGGATCTGTACGCGATGCACAGCACCGTCGAACAGTTCGCCATCCCGCTGATCAACAGCTTCTGCGCGACCGGATCCGCGGACCTGTTGAGTCAGTACGCGTTTCCGCTGGTGTTCCAGGCGCTGAACTCGATGCTCGGGTGCACCCCCGAGATCGGGCAGCAGGTCGCGACCGGCATGGCGCAGATCTTCGAAGGCGACGACGCCGAGGCGGGCAACAACCTGCTCGCCTCCGCGCTGGCGGATCTGGTGGGGTTGCGTCAGCGCGAACCCGGTGACGATGTCGCCACCCGTCTGCTCCATCACCAGGCGGCGCTGACCGACGAGGAAATGGTGCACCAACTGCTGGTGCTCTACGGCGCGGGCATCGAGCCGATGCTGAACCTGGTGGTCAACACGTTGCGGCTGATGCTCACCGACGACCGGTTCGCGGGAGATGTGCTCGGCGGCAGCCTGTCCACGCGCGACGCGCTCGACGAGGTGCTGTTCACCGACCCGCCGCTGGCCAACTTCTGTATGACCTACCCGCGTCAGCCGATCCTGGTCGAGGACACCTGGCTGCCCGCGCACGAACCGGTTGTCATCAGCATGTCGGCGTGCAACAACGATCCGGCCATCGCCGGGCGCGATGTCGTCGACAATCGGGCGCACCTGGCTTGGAGCGCGGGCCCGCACGGGTGTCCGGCCAAGCCGGTGGCGTACCTGATCGTGCAGGACGCGATCGACCAATTGCTCGATGCGCTCCCGGAACTGACCCTGGCCGTGCCCGTCGAGGAACTGGTATGGCGGCCCGGCCCGTTCCATCGGTCGCTCGCGGCGCTGCCGGTGAAATTCCCGCAGACACCGCCACTGCCGATGCCCTGAATCCGCCCGCACGACATGGTGCGGGCGGGGGACACCGGCGAGCGCGGTGGCTCAGGCGATCTCGGAGGGCGCGGTCAGTGCGGCCTGCATGGCCACACCGTCGACGTAGGTGTGCTTCGCCTTGACCGCGCCGTCCTCGACGGTCACCATGTCCGCGATATCCACATCGACGGCGCCGCCGGTGGCCGAGGTGCCGGACAGCTTCCAGCGCACCACCCAGAAGTCGTCGCCGACGCGCAGGTCGACCTGGGTGAAGGTCAGATCGGGGACGAGGGCGAAGGTGTCCGCCGCGGCGGTGCGGATCTCGGCTCGCCCGTGCGCGGGTGCGCCCCCGGAGTGCAGGTGGAAGACCGAATCGGGCGTGTGTAGCGCGGCGATCCGGTCGGGGTCGCGCTCGGCCCAACAGGCGTGATAGCGCTCGAACAAATTTTTGGTGGCATCGGACATGGTCCCCAAGCCCTTCCAATATTACAAACAGGATGACTGTATGTTCCCGAACCCGGTGTGGCCGGTCAAGGGGCGAAGGGCCTCGGATCTGCTGCGGCCCCCGTCCTGCCCTAGACTTCGACGTCGCCATGAATCCTGATCGCCGGACCCAAGCCGAACGCTCGGCCTCGACGCGTGCCGCGGTGATCCGTGCCGGTCGAGAGCTGTTCGGGCAGTTCGGGTACGGCGCGGTAAGCACGATCGCGGTGGCCGAGGCCGCCGGGGTCAGCCGCGGCGCGCTCTATCACCAGTTCAGCGAGAAGCGGGATCTGTTCGAGGCGGTGTTCGAGGATCTCGAGCGCAGCCTGGTCGAGGTGATCGCCACCGCCGTCGCCGAGGCAAGGGCCGAGGATCCGATCGAGAGCCTGATCGTGGGCTGCCTGGCGTGGTTGCAGGCCTCGACCGCGACCGAGGTGCGCCGGATCGCGCTGCTGGACGCGCCCGCGGTGCTCGGGTGGGCCCGCTGGCGCGAGATCGAACTGCGCCACACCATCGGTCTGGTGGAGAACGCGATGGCCGGGGCCATGGCCGCAGGCCGGGTCAGGAAGCAGCCGGTGCGGCCGCTGGCGCTGGTGGTGGTCGGTGCGCTGGACGAGGCGGCGCAATATCTGGCGCATTCGGCAGACACGGGGGATATCGTCGCTGTCCGCGCGGTGATCGAGCAGCTCGTTTCCGGCCTCGCTGTCGACTGAGGCGGCCAGTCCGAACCTGCAATAGGTTAGCCTTGCCTAATGGCAACTGAGACTGTGAATCGACCGGCCATGGTCTACGCGTCGGCGACGGTGCGACGCGCGGTACGGCTGACACCGCGCATGGTGCGCATAACCCTCGGCTGCCAGGATCCGGCCGCCCTCGTCGACGCCGGGCCCGACCAATACACGAAGCTCTTCTTCCCACTCCCGGGTCGACCACGTCCGGTCGTGCCGCCGCCCCTGGAAGACTCCGGCAGCGTAATGAGCTGGTACCAGCGCTATCTCGCGATGTCCGACGAGATCCGCCCGCCGATGCGGACCTACACCGTCCGCGCGCAGCGACCCGAACTCGGCGAGCTCGACATCGACTTCGTCCTGCACGCCGAGCACGCCAGCCCCGCCTCGGACTGGGCGTCGACCGCGGCACCGGGCGACGAGATCGGCCTGCTCTGCCCGCCGCATGCGCTCTACTCTCCGCCGGTCGATCCCGACTGGCAGCTGCTCGTCGGTGACGAGACCGCCGTGCCGGCGATCGGCGCGATCATCGAACGCCTCGACGTGGGCGCGCCGGTGCGGGCGTTCATCGAGGTCGACGGTCCGGCCGACGAGCAGTCGTTCGAGACGCGCGGCGACGTGCGGATCGAGTGGGTACACCGCGGCGATCGTCGGTACGGCGACGCGGTGGTCGAGGCGGTCCGCGCCGCCGAGCTCCCCGCGGGCGCGCCCTATGTGTGGATCTCCGGTGAGGCCGAGTTGGTGAAGCTCACCCGCCGCAATCTCGTCCGCGACCGAGGCGTCGACAAACGGGCGATCACCTTCACCGGCTACTGGCGTCAGGGCCGCACCGAGGAGGACAACGGCCGCGAGAAGGTCCGCCGCGCCGCCGCCGGGGAGCCGCTGGTCGTCGACGAGGACTGATGCGGATCGTCCTTCCGTCATCTGTGACGCCACTAATAGTTATTGCACTAACTATTAGTGGCGTAATAGTGTGTGGGCTAAGGAAGGTGGTGGACGATGCAAGAGCTCGAAGATCCGTTGCGGCTCGACCGGCAGGTGTGCTTCGCCCTGGCGGTGGCCAATCGATCGGTGCTGGCGGTCTACCGGCCGCTGCTCGAACCGCTCGGCCTGACGCATCCGCAGTATCTGGTGATGCTCGCCCTGTGGGGTGAGGCGCCGATGTCGGTGAAGGCCGTGGCCGAGGCGATCCAGCTCGACTCCGCGACGTTGTCACCACTGCTCAAGCGGCTCGAATCCGCCGGTCTCATCACCCGCCGCCGCGATCCGCTCGACGAGCGCACGCTGCACATCGACCTCACCGAAGTAGGTCGTGACCTGCGCGAACAAGCCGAGCAGATCCCGCCCGCCGTCGTGGCACGCCTCGGGGTGAGCCTGGCGGATCTGGAAGAATTGCGCGATGTCCTCGGCCGGGTGAACGCCGCCGCGCGCCGCGCCTCCGACGTGAGGGAGCAACAGTGAGCAACTCGACCCCGAATCTCTGGCAGCGCGTTCGCTACCTCACCGGCGGCACCCTGCCGCCCTCGATGGCGGACTGGGTGCTGGCCGACCTCACCGGCCCCGGCGCGACCCGCCGATACCTGATGCGTTTCCTGCTGCCCGTGCTCCCGGTGCTGTGCCTGTTCTTGCTGGTGCCCGGCCCGCTGTGGATCGGGCTGTCGATGATGGCGTTGCTGTATCTGCCGCTGGTCTACTTCACTGTGGCGTTGGTCTATGTGTACCGGCGGCACCGCCTGGTCAGCCACGGCTTCGATCCCGAGTTGGCGAACGAGGCCGAACGCCGTCGGGCCGAGGTCGAGCGCGTGGCCTACGAGAGTCGCCACCACCGCGGCTGAGCCGCGTGCTCGCCGGGGTCAGCCCGCGCGCAGGGTGGGCCCGACGAATCGTTCGACCAGGTGGCGTTCCGCCGTGGCGTCGGGCAGCGGCCAGGTGAGCAGCGACAAGACGACGCGCACGACCCAGCCCGCGGCCTCGTCGTCCGGGGCGATGCTGGTCAGCGCGGTCGCGATGTGACCGAGTTCCGGTGCGGCGGCGAGGAATTCGTCGGTGTCGGGGGAGCGGTGCCGGATCAGCCACTGGCGCAGCACCGGGTCGGCGCGGATCGCGGCGACGGCGGCCAGGATGGCTTCGACGGGTCGGCGGGCGGGTGGGACCGAGTCGAGGACCGACTCGACCCGCGCGACCACGGACCCGGCGGCCCTGACCATCACCGCGCGCACCAGGTGTGGTTTGCCGCCGACGTAGCGATACAGCGTCGCGCGCGAGCATCCTGCGGCCGCGGCGATGTCCTCCACGGTGACGTTGTCGATGCCGTGTTCGAGGAACAGCGTGAGGGCGGCGCGTTCGATGCGGTCGACGGCGATGGTGCGCCGGTCACCGCCGGTCAACCAGTCCACATGGTCGGTCATCGGCGAATCTTCCCACAGCGCTGTCTCACTCTGAGACGTTCTGCCCTGTCTGTCTGATTGAATCCGGCGAGCTAGAGGGACTTTTCGAAGGAGTACGTGGGTGGTTCCGGCGACGGCGATATCGCGACACCGTCTCACACCGAGACAGACATTGACCGTGTGGTTCTCCGCGATGCACCGTGAGCGCCGACAGCCTGACCAGGAAAGGCGGCGGCCATGACCACAGACCTCGAAGCGATCGACCTGTTCGACGCGGCGGTGCTCGACGACCCGTACCCGATGTACCGCACCCTGCGCGAGGAAGCGCCGGTCTACCGGGTGCCGGGGACCGACTTCTTTCTCGTCGCCTCGTGGGCCGCGGTCACCGAGGCGACCCGACGCCCGGCGGAGTTCTCCTCGCATCTGACCGGCGTGCTCGTCGCCCAGCCGGGTGCGGCGCCGATGACCTTCGATCTCGACGCGACCGGGCAGGGCGTCCACGTGCTCGCCACGGCCGACGGCGAGGTTCATGCCGCGCACCGCGCCATCGTCGGACCGGCCCTGGCCAAACGGGTCCGCACGCTGGCCCCGGCCGTCACTGCGCTGACCGAACAGCTGTGGACGGAGGAACTCGACGGTGACCGGATCGACTGGGCTACCGGCATCGCCGATCGATTGCCGCTGGCGCTGATCGCCGAACTCCTCGGACTGCCGGGCGCCGATGTGCCGACACTGCTCTCGCTGGCCTACGACTCCACCGAAATGCTGGGCGGTGTCGTTGCCGACGGCCGGATGCCGGCGCTGATCACCTCGGCGGCCGAGCTCGCTCACTACGCGTACCTGGCGATCAGCGACGCGAAAGATCGCGTGGCGGATCCCGATTCGCCGCGCACACTGCTCGATGTGCTCGTCGCGGCAATGGCGGCGGGCACGATCGACGAACAGCAGGCGGTGCTGATCGTGGTGCAGTTGATCGGCGCGGGCGGGGAGTCGACCGCGGGTCTGATCGCCTCGGCGGCGCGACTGCTCGCCACCGATCTCGACCTGCAGACCCGTCTGCGCGAACGCCCCGAGCTCGTCCCCGCGTTCCTCGACGAGGTGCTGCGCCTGGAGTCGCCCTTCCGTGGCCACCACCGCCACGTCGTCGCCGACACGCAGCTCGCCGGCGTCGACCTGCCCGCCGGGAGTCATCTGCTGTTGCTGTGGGGAGCCGCCAACCGTGATCCCGCCGCCTACCCGGATCCGGACGTCGTCGACCTGGACCGCCCGCGCGCACGTGCCAACGCGGCGTTCGGCGCGGGAGCCCACTTCTGCATCGGGTCCACGCTGGCCCGACTGGAAGCAACCGCCGCGCTCACCCTGCTTCTCGACCGCACCGAGCAGTTCAGCCTGATCGATGCGGAGCCGCCCCGCTGGGTGCCCAGCCTGTTCGCCCGCCGCCACGCGACTCTTCCCCTGCGTATCACCCACGGCTGAGCGCGGTTCGGTGCCGGTCACGAGCCACCGATTCGGTAGCGATGCCGTATCCGGCAGGCGGTCGGCCTCGGGCCGCGAGCGTGACACGGCGCGGACCGACTCGCCTCGTCGCCGGGTGTGGCACGGTGGCGGGGTGCGACCCGTTTGTTCCTGCCCGCCTGCCTGCTCGCGACGACAGCGCTGTTCGCCGGATGCGCGTCCACCACCACGGATGCGAACCCGCCGACGCCGACCGCGACGGCCGTTTCCTCGGAGAGTGTCGTGCCGCCGACTTCCCCCGCCGCGAACCGCACCGTTGTCCTCGATCCCGGTCACAACGGCGGCAATGCCGACCATCTCGCGCAGATCAACGCGCCGGTGCCCGACGGGCGCGGCGGAACGAAAGCTTGCAACACCACCGGCACCTCGGCGGCGAGTGGCTACCCCGAGCACGAGTTCGCCTGGGACGTCACCCTGCGGGTGCGTGACGCCCTCGCCGCGCGCGGTGTGCGGGTGATCCTCACGCGCGCCGACGACGCGGGCGTCGGACCGTGCGTCGACCAGCGGGCCGCCATCGCGAACCAGTCGGGCGCCGACGCGGTGGTCTCGATCCACGCCGACGGCAATACCGGCGCGGGCGCGCACGGATTCCACATCGCGTATACCGAACCTCCGCTGAACCCGGTGCAGGCCGAGGCGGGGACGCGACTGGCGACTGCGCTGCGCGATGCCATGGTCGCCGGAGGCGCGGTGCCGTCGACCTACGTGGGGTCTGCGGGACTGGATCCGCGGGCTGATCTGGCCGGGCTCAACCTGGCCGAGCGGCCGAGCGCCCTGGTCGAATGCGGGAACATGCGCTCGGCCATCGATGCCGCGCTCATCGAGACCCCGGAGGGGCGAGCCCGCTACGCCGAGCTCATCACCGCCGGAATCCTCGCGTTCCTCGGCTGATTCGAGACGGCCCCCACTGATTTCAGAGGAGTCGCGCAAAGTTCGCCATGCCCCTGCAGCGGGTACCCACTCCCGAACAGTAAGGCGGCTTGTTGCCAACATGGCTACCTATCGACAACTCCTGGCAAATCTGTACACCTTGAATAGCTGCGGGATTAACCAATCGGTTGCCATCAATGGGTACCGGTTGGTTCGAAACGGAGTTGTTCGCCGAATTCGCACGGCTGCGAAACGGTCTGTGAATACCGGCCGGTAACGGTATTTTCCGCTACCGGAACGGTTGACGGTTGATCTTTGTCACCCTAATGTTCGGTGTCACAGTTCGATATCGAAGTGTTCAGTGTCATCGCTCGAAATGTTTCCCGGACGGCAAGCCGGCCCCTGCCGTCCTCCGTGTGCGTTTCCAAGGAGTATTGATAGTGAGAAGTCGAATTCTGTTCTTCGCCGGAGCAATGGCATTGGCGCCCGTCGTCACCGCGGTGGTGCCCGCCGGAAGTGCCACTGCGCACGGCTGGATCACCGGACCGGCGAGCAGGCAGGAACAATGCGCCCGTGGCCTCGTGCCCTGCGGTGCGGTGAAATACGAACCGCAGAGCGTGGAGGGCTCGAAGGGGCTCACCAACTGCAGTGCGAACAAATATCCCGAGCTCGACGACGACAGTCTCGGGTGGGTTCCGCAGAAAGTCTCCACCAGTGCGAGTTTCACGTGGAAGAATACCGCGAACCATCGCACGCTGAATTGGGAGTACTTCATCGGCAATACCAGAGTTGCCGTGTTCGACGGTCGAAACGAACAGCCCGCCATGGAAGTAACCCACACCGTCGATTTGTCGAACTATTCCGGTCGTCAGAAATTGCGTGCGGTATGGAATATCGGTGATACCGCAGCGGCCTTCTACAGTTGCGTCGATCTCGAGGTGGGTGGCGGTGGCGGCACCCCTCCGGCTACGACCACTCCGAAGCCCACCACGGCCCGGCCGACCACCAGCACCCCCGCCCCCACCACCACGCCACCGGCGACGACCACGAAACCGCCTGCCACGACCACGAAACCGCCGACGACGACCACCCCGGGGCACGAGCACCCGGCAACCACGACTGCCCCCGCCGGATCGTCGTGGCGTCAGGGCGCCACCTATGCCATCGGCGACAAGGTCACCTACCAGGGCGCCACCTATAGCTGCAGGCAGGCGCACACGGTGCACGACCCGAACTGGACGCCGCCGAATACGCCCGCACTCTGGTCGCGGGTGTAGACGGCACGACGAGGTCGGCGAAACGGTTCGTGTGTTCTCCCACCATCGGTCCCGCGATGGGGTGAGGATGAGACAGACTCGCCGGCCTCGCGTTCGGTCGGCCCCGCAGCACAAGGACGTGAGATATGAGTGACAGGAAATTCGCCATCACCGTCGCCGCTATCGGGACGGCGTTGCTGGCCACGACGATCGGCGCTCCCAGCGCCTCGGCCGGTGTGTCGCAGTTGACCGTGAAACCCAACCTGAGCGTCGGCTCGGCTACCAACTACGGCACCGGATGCACCCACCAGTTGCTGGCCAGGCTCAGCGTCGGCATCATTCCTGTCGCCTTCTACGACAACGGCGTACTGCTGGCCGTGGTCGCCCCGACCGATGGCGTCGCCATGTTCAACTGGGTGCCGTCCTACACCGGCCCCCACGCGCTGACCGCCGTCCAGGACGGCATCGCCAGCGGCGCGAACGTGTCGGTCGGCCGAGGCTTCCGCTTCGGGGAATCCTGTGTGGTCAGCGGCGGCTGACCCCGGCGTGAACACTGTGGCCCGGTTCTCGCGAACCGGGCCACAGTCGTGTTTCCGCTATTTCGATGCGAGTTTCTTGTCGTCACTCTTCTTGCCCGAGGCCTTCTTGGCGGGCTTCTTCGCCGCCTTCTTCGGGGTCGGCGTGGGCGAACCGTTGGACTCCGGTGGGCCCGGGTTCACCGCCGTGACGACCAGATCGTCGTCGGCGGTATCGACCTTCACCCTGCCACCCGGCTCCAACCCGCCGTCGAGCAACAACCGCGAGACCCGGTTGTCGAGCTCCTTCTGGACGATGCGCCGCAACGGGCGCGCACCGAACTCGGGCTGAAAACCCCGCTCGCCCAACCAGTCCACCGCGGACCGACTGATCTCGAGTTCGATGTCCTGGGCGGCGAGCATGCGACGCGTGCGATCCAGGATCAGTTCCACGATCTGTTCCAACTGCTCGGAGTCGAGGCGGTGGAACACGATCTGCTCGTCGATGCGATTGAGGAACTCGGGCCGGAAGTGCTGGCGCAGTAGCTGTTCGAGCTGCGGCACGATCGAGTCGAGGTCGCCGGGAGGCGCCTCGAGGATCACGTGTGAACCGATATTGGACGTCATGATCACGATCGTGTTCTTGAAATCGACTGTCCGGCCCTTGGAATCGGTGACGCGGCCGTCGTCGAGCAATTGCAGCAGCACATTGAACACATCGGGGTGCGCCTTCTCGACCTCGTCGAACAGGATCACCGAATACGGCTGACGGCGCACCTTGTCGGTGAGCTGCGCGGCATCGTCGTAGCCGACATATCCGGGCGGGGCGCCGACGAGCCGCGAGACCGTGTGCTTCTCCTGGAATTCGCTCATGTCGAACCGGATCAGCCGGTCCTCGTCGCCGAAGACCGCCTCCGCCAGGGCCTTTGCCAGCTCGGTCTTGCCCACACCGGTGGGACCGAGGAACAGGAACGATCCGATCGGCCGGTTCGGATCCTTGAGTCCGGCCCTGGCCCGGCGGACCGCTTCGGCGATCGCCACGATCGCCTCGTTCTGCCCGATCACCCGCTTGTGCAGGACGTCTTCGAGCTGGAGCAGGCGCTGCTTCTCCTCGGCGGTCAGATCGGCCACCGGAATGCCGGTGCGCCTGGAGATCACCTCGGCGATGTCGACGACGTCGACGATCGGCTCCGAGGACGTCGCACCGGACTCGTCCAGTTCCTCCTCGGCGGCGGCGATATCGGCCTTGAGCGCCTTGGCCTTCTCGTAGTCCTCGTTGTCGACCGCGGCGTCCTTCTCCCGGTACAGGCGCGCGATCGCCTCGTCCCTGGCCTTCACCGCCGGATCGGGGGTGCCCGAACGGAGCCGGACCCGCGCGCCCGCCTGGTCGATCAAATCGATCGCCTTGTCGGGCATGAACCGGTCGGTGATGTAGCGATCCGACAGCTGCGCGGCCGCGACCAGCGATTCGTCGGAAAAGCGCACCTGGTGGTGCTCTTCGTACACGTCGGCGAGACCGCGCAGGATCTCGATGGTGTCGTCCACCGAGGGCTCCGAGACCATCACCGGCTGGAACCGGCGTTCCAGGGCGGCGTCCTTCTCGATGTATCTGCGGTACTCGTCGATGGTGGTCGCGCCGACGACGTGCAGATCACCGCGGGCCAACGCGGGCTTGAGCAGATTGCCCGCGTCCATCGAGCCCTCGCCGCCGCCACCGGCGCCGACGATGGTGTGCAGCTCGTCGATGAACACGATCAACTCGTCTTTGTGGGCGCGGACCTCGTCGAGGATCTTGGTCAGGCGCTCCTCGAATTCGCCGCGGTACTTACTGCCTGCCACCAGCGAGCCGACATCGAGGGCGATGACGCGGCGGTCGGCGAGGGTGACCGGCACGTCACCGTTGACGATGCGCTGGGCCAGCCCCTCCACGATCGCGGTCTTGCCGACGCCGGGATCGCCGATCAGCACCGGGTTGTTCTTGCGCCGCCGCGACAGGATCTCGATGGTCTGCTCGATCTCCTCCGCGCGGCCGACCACCGGGTCGATCAGGCCCTCGCGGGCTTCGGCGGTGAGATCGCGACCGTATTCGTCGAGGGTAGGTGTATCCGATTCCGGCTGTTGCCGCTTCGAGGGCGCGGTCGCCATCGGGGTGCCCGGCGCGGGCACACCACCGCTCTCGGTGGCCGCGATCCCGGCGACCAGGGCCTGTGCCGCGACGCTGTCGGGCAGTGAGGCGATGCCGAGCAGGATGTGTTCGGGGCCGATGTAGCTGGCGCCGGACTGGGCCGCCTGCCGCTGGGCCGCACGCAGGGCGACCTTGGTGGCGGGGCTGAGCGTGATGTCGGCGAGGTCGTCCTCGCTGGGTCGGCCGGTGTCGAGATAGTCCTGCATCTGCTCGGCGACCTGGTCGGGGTCCAGGCTGAGTTCGGCCACGATGCTGCGCCCGGGTTCTGCTTCGGTGGCCGCGTAGAGCAGGTGTTCGGGAGTGATGTCGGGGTTGCCCCAATCCTGGGCCGCCTCGCGAGCCGTACCGACCAGCAACTTCGCGTTGTCGGTCATGAGCCTGCCGAGATCGATGCGTTGTACCGGTGGTTTCGATGACATTCCGGAACCGAAAAACCGCTGGAAGATGTCGTCGAAAGGGTCCCGAGAACTCGGCCAGCTCGCTGTCATGTCCACACCTCTTCGCTCGTCGTGCCGCGGATCGCGGCGACTCCTGCAGATCGGGTCGGTACTGCCAGCAATACTTCGGCATCCCCGAAGGGTGTGCAAGGGATTGGACAGTTTCACATCGGCGATGTCGGCAGGTGTGGCCCTGCGACCAAAATCCGGCCGAATCGGTCCCGAACCACCGGTTTTGTCCGATTCTTGATGACGGGGCGCCGCTGCGGGGTAGCGTGGCGACCCGCGAGGTGGTATCGACCACAGCGCCCATTTTTGCCCGCCGACCAACTGGGTCGAACAGGCCGACGGGAAGTAGAGCACGGAGTTTGGTCACCGACGTCATCGATGTCAGCGCGGATTTCACGATCGCGCGTCAAGCGTTGTGGGATGTACTACTCGATCCCCAGAGTTACCCACGCATGTTCACCGGTATCGGCAGTTGTGAACCGGTGGAACGCCCCGACGGCGCGGTCCACTGGCAGGTGCGGATCGGGTCGGCGAGCGGCGGTATCCGCACGCACGAGTTCATCCTCGTCATCGGCCGCTGGTACGAGAGTTTCGAACTGCGCAGCCCCGAGCTCGGCAGCTTCGCCGCGGTTCGTTTGCGTGGCGACCAGCAGCGCACGCGGCTGGATATCACCCTTTTCGCGGTGGCGCGTATTCATCCCCTGCTCGAGCAGGGCGGCAATTCGCTGGTCACCGACTGGGTGAGGGCGGGCCTGCGCCGCACCGCCGACTCGATCGCGGGCACCCGTTCGTCGGTGGTGGTCAATGCCGAACGCTCGATGGTGCGGCGAAACGCCGGGGTGGCGCGCAGTATCGCGGCCACCGGGCTGATGCGGCCCGAGCCGGTGTCGATCATGAAGCAGCTTCGGTCCCTGTCGAAGTGGGGCTTCAACCTGGCCGGCGGCTACGCGGCGGGGACGGCCTACGCCCCGGATCGGGTCGCGCTGATCGACGGCGGCGGGCGTCGCACCTTCGCCGAGGTCGACGCCAGATCCACCGCGCTGGCCGCGGCGATGTACTCGATCGGTCTGCGCAAGGGCGACGCCATCGGCCTGTTGGCCCGCAATCACGCGGGCATGGTCGAAACCATGGTCGCGGCAGGCAAACTCGGCGTCGACGTGGCGCTGCTCAACGCGGGGTTGTCGGGGCGGCGGATCGAGGAGATCGTGCAGCGGCACCGGCTCAGCTCGGTCTTCGTCGACGGTGCGCTGGAAACACTGATCCGCTACCTGCACGGCGAGGTACCCCGCTACACCACCGACGACTGTCCGCCCGATCCTGACCGCACGACCATCGACGACCTGATCGGCCAGGCGCACACCGACTTCCCGGTGCCGGCCCATCCCGGCAGGCTGATCGTGCTCACCTCCGGCACCAGCGGTTCGCCGAAGGGCGCGCGGCGCCCGCACGCCAAGGGGTTCGGCACCATCGCCGCACTGCTCTCCCGGATTCCGCTGCGCGTGGAGGAGGTGATGCTCATTCCCGCGCCCCTGTTCCACACCTGGGGTCTGGCCGGATTGCAGCTCAGCACCGCCCTGCGCGCCACCGTGGTGCTCTCGGACGGTTTCGACGCGATGCAGTGCCTGCGCGCGGTGGCCGAACACCGGATCACCACGTTGATCGTGGTGCCGACCATGGTCGAACGACTGCTCGAGGTGCCCGAGGAAGTGCGCGCGGGCTTGGATCTGTCGAGTCTGCGATTCGTGGTCAGCTGTGGCGCGCCGTTGGCCGGGGCCACCGTGCTGCGATTCCTCGACAGCTACGGCGACGTGCTCTACAACGTGTACGGCTCCACCGAGGTGTCGTGGGCCAGCGTCGCCACCCCCGACGACCTGCGGGTATCGCCCACCACCGCGGGCCGCCCGCCGCTGGGCACCCGGGTCGCGGTGCTCGGTCCCGATCTGCGTCCGGTGCCGGTCGGCTCCACCGGGCACATCTTCGTCGCCAACCACATGCTCTTCGACGGCTATGTGAACTCCGCGCCGCCGGAGGAGGCCGACGGCATGCTCGATACCGGCGACCTCGGCTACCTCGACGCCGCGGGGCGGTTGTTCGTCGCGGGCCGCGACGACGAGATGATCATCTCCGGTGGTGAGAACGTCTTCCCGCGCCCGGTCGAGGAGGCACTCGCCCATCTGCCGCAGATCAGCGAGGTCGCCGTCGTCGGCGTCCCGGACCGGGAGTTCGGCCAGCGGCTGGCCGCGTTCGTGGTGAAACGCGAAGGGGCAGGCCTGGATTCGGACATGGTGCGGAGCTATATCCGTAACCGCCTCAGCCGATTCTCGGTCCCGCGCGACGTCACGTTCTTGACCGCCCTGCCGCGTGGTGAGACCGGCAAGATCCTCAAGCGGGTGCTCGTGCCGGGGTCAGCGCTGAGCGAGTAGCGACCCGACCGCACGCTCGATCGTCGCCGAGGCCTGCTCGGCCGTCAGTCCGCGCCGGTCCTGCAGATGGTGGCGCATCGGCCAGCCGAGGGCGCCGTCGACCAGATCGAGGAGCCCGTCGTCGGACTCACCGTCGGGTCGGATCAGTTCGGGGGCGAACAGCGCGCCGAGGACGGCGCGGATCCGTTCGTCGGTGCGTCGCATTCGCGCGTCGATCGCGTCGATCGATCGGGATTCCTGCAGACCGGGCAGCCGGGGCACCCGCTGTAGCTCGAAGATCGCGGCGCTCTGCCGGACCGCGCTCGTGATCCGCTCGGCCAGCGCGGGCGACGGATCAGGGGTCATCAGGCATGCCTCGACCATCTCGGACTGGCGTTCGGTCGCGGCCACGAGCAACGCTTCTCGATCGGGAAAGTGCACGAACACACTGCGTTCGGAGGTGCCCGCCCTGGCGGCGATCGTGCGCGCTGTCGGCGCGAAATCGCCTGCGGTGACAGCGGCGAGCAGCCCGTCGATGATGGCTTCGCGGGTTTTCGCCGGATCCCGCCGCCGTGGCGCGCGCACCGGTCTCGCGCCCGCCGCGGCGGCGTCCCGCTCCGATCTCATCGACCCATCACAGCACAGTCGGCCGAGGACCTAGTCGCTAGGTTCCGGTGCGGTCCGGTTCATCACCGAATGCTTGCGCGAATAGGCGAAGTACACGATCAGACCGACCACGAGCCACCCGGCGAACCGCACCCAGGTCTCCCACGGCAGCGACCAGATCAGGTAGGCCGAGAAACCGATCCCGACCAGCGGGATCACCGGCATCAACGGCAGCCGGAACGAGCGCGGGGCGTCGGGCCTGGTGCGCCGCAACACGATCACCGAGACGCACACCACGATGAAGGCCATCAGGATGCCGATATTGGTGAGCTCGGCGACGGTGTTGATCGGCAGCACGCCGGCCAGTATCGCGGCACCGAAGCCGACGATCCAGGTGACCCTGGTCGGCACCTTGCGGGTGGGGTGGGTCTTGGCGAACCAGAGGGGCAGCAGCCCGTCGCGGCTCATCGCGAACCAGACCCGGGTGACGCCGAGCATGAAGGTGAGCACGACGGTGACGATGCCCACGATCGCGCCGACCGCGATGATATTGGCGACGCCCGGCATCCCGACCGATTCGAACGCGGTGGAGAAACCACTGGTCGGGCTGATCTCGGTGTACTTCTGCATACCGGTGAGCACCAGCGTGGCCAGCACGTAGAGCACCATCGCGATGGCGAGGGAGTAGATGATGGCCTTGGGCAGGTGCTTGCGCCCGTCGATGGACTCCTCGGCCGCGGTACTCATCGCGTCGTAACCGAAGACCGCGAAGAACACCGTCGCCGCGCCCGTCCACACCGCGCCGGTGCCGAACGGGAAATACGGGTCGTAGTTGGCGCTGTCGATGTGGAACACCCCGAGCGCCACGATGAGCGCGACCAGGGCGACCTTGATGCCGACCGCGATCGTCTCGAACCGGCCGACGCTGGCGATACCGCGCGAGAGCACCCACGCGGTGCCCAGACAGAACAGCACCGCGAACAGGTCGATCACCCGGCCGTCGCCGGTATCGGGCGCGCCGAGCATCCACTCCGGCAGGGTCAGTCCGATCTGATCGAGCAGGAACCCGAAGTACCCCGACACACCGATCGCGACCACCGCCGCCACCGCGATGTACTCGAGCAGCAGGTCCCAGCCGATGAACCAGCCGGCGAGCTCACCGAGCGAGACGTAGCCGTAGGTGTAGGCCGACCCGGCTTTCGGGACCATGCCGGCGAATTCGGCGTAGCACAGCGCTGCCGCGGCACTGGCCACACCGGCGATCAGAAACGAGATCAGCACCGCCGGACCGGTGACCGAGTGCGCGACCGAGCCCGCCAGGGTGAAGATGCCCGCACCGATGATGCCGCCGACGCCGATCGCGGTGAGCTGCCAGAGCCCGAGTGATTTGGCGAGCCGCTCGTCACTGGGGATCTCGTCGTCGACCTCTATCAGTGGTTTGCGACGCAACATCTGGGTGCGCAGCTCTGCGAAAGACATTCGCGTTTCCTTCCATCGGCGCACACCGCCGCGTCACGGTGGGCTCCTGCGAGTACACCGCCACGCGCACGGCGCGGTCACCGAGAGTGAATAATGTTCAGCGGCAATGATTGTTCGACCGAGCCGGTCATCTTCCCCGCGAGCCGACCAGTGCGCGGAGGAAGAACCCGAGGTTGGCGGGCCTTTCGGCCAGCCTGCGCATGAAATACCCGTACCACTGGTCACCGTAGGGGACATAGACCCGAACGTGGTTGCCCGCGGCGGCGAGTCGCTGCTGTTCGTCGGGCCGGATGCCGAACAGCATCTGGTACTCGTACTCCTCGGTCTTGCGCTGCGCCGCCCGCACCCCGTCCGCGGCCGCGGTGATCACCGCCGGGTCGTGCGAGGCGATCATCGGATAGCCCGCGCCCGCGGTGAGCACGCCGAGGCACCGCAGATACGACGCGTCGACTTCGGCCTTGTCACGGAAGGCGACCGACTTCGGTTCGTCGTAGGCGCCCTTGCACAGCCTGATGCGCGACCCCGGCCCCGCCATCGCGCGGCAGTCGTCCTCGGTGCGGCGCAGATACGCCTGCAGCACCGTGCCCAGCCACGGGTAGTCGGCGCGGAGTTCGCGCACGATCGACAGCGTCGAATCGGTGGTGGTGTGGTCTTCGGCGTCGACGGTCACCCAGATCCCCGCGGCCTCGGCGGCGGCACAGATCTGGCGGGCGTGCTCGCGCGCGATGGCGTGACCGTCGCTCGGCACGGCCTGTCCCAGCGCGGACAGTTTCACCGAAACCTCCAGTGGCCGAACAGCTCCCGTCGCCACCTCGGACTGGGGGAGGGCGCCGAGCGCGGCGATCAGGGTCCGGTACTGCGCGAGGGTCGCCTCGGCGCCTGCCAGGTCGGTGGTGTCCTCACCGAGATAGTCGATGCTGACGAAACGCCCCGAACGCAAGAGGGTTTCGGTGGCACGCACCACCTGCTCGGTCGTGGTGCCCGCGACGAAGCGGGCCACCACCGCCCGGCTGACCGGCAGCCGGGTGACGGTGCGTTCCAGTCGAGGTGAGCGCGCGGCGGCGAGCATGGTCGAACGCAGGAGCACCGACATCAGTCGACCTCCGGTGCCTGGTGGGGGTAGCGGTGCTCGGTCGGCGCGACGAAGGTTTCCTTGATCGTGCGCGCGGAGGTCCAGCGCAGCAGGTTCTGTGGGGAACCGGCCTTGTCGTTGGTGCCGGACGCACGCCCGCCGCCGAAGGGCTGCTGGCCGACGACCGCCCCGGACGGTTTGTCGTTGATGTAGAAATTGCCCGCGGCGAAGGTGAGTCGCTGGGTCGCCTCGGTGATCGCGGTGCGATCTCGGGCGATGACCGAGCCGGTGAGGCCGTAGGGGCTGCCGCTGTCGACGAGGTCCATCGCGTCGGCGAACGCGGTCGGGGTGCGGTCGTCGTAGACGTGCACCGCCAGGATCGGGCCGAAGTACTCGGTGTGGAACATCTCGTCGCCCGGATCGTCACCGACCACGATGGTCGGGTCGACGAACCAGCCGACGCTGTCGTCGCTGTGTCCGCCCGCCACCACGGTCAGACCCGGTGTGGCCTTGGCGCGCTCGAGTGCGGCGGTATTGCGGTCGAAGGCGCGTCGATCGATCAGCGCCCCACCGAAATTGGTGAAGTCGGCGACATCGCCGTAGCGCAGCTCCGACGTCCGTTCGATCAGGTCCTCCGACATCGCCGCCCACACCGAACGCGGGATGAACGCCCGGGAGGCGGCCGAACATTTCTGGCCCTGATAGTCGAACGCGCCGCGTATGAGCGCGGTGGTGAGCACCGCCGGATCAGCCGACGGGTGCGCGAGCACGAAGTCCTTGCCGCCGGTTTCTCCGACCAACCGAGGATAGGTGCGGTAGCCGTCCAAGCGCTGGGCCACCTCGCGCCACAGGTGCTGGAACGTGGCCGTGGACCCGGTGAAATGCACGCCGGCCAGCCGTGGGTCGGCCAGCACGACATCGGAGATCACCGGACCGGGACCGTTGACCAGATTGATCACCCCGGGCGGCAGCCCGGCGGCTTCGAGCAGGCACATCGTCAGGTAGGCCGCCACGGCCTGGCTCCTGGCCGGCTTCCACACCACGGTGTTGCCCATCAGCGCGGGGGCGGTGGGCAGGTTGCCCGCGATCGCGGTGAAGTTGAACGGCGTCACCGCGTAGACGAACCCCTCGAGCGAGCGGTACTGCATCCGATTCCACACACCCGGCGAGGAGACCGGTTGCCCGGCGAGGATCTCGCGCGCGAACGACACGTTGAATCGCCAGAAGTCGATCAGCTCGCACGGGGCGTCGATCTCGGCCTGATAGGCGGACTTGGATTGCCCGAGCATCGTCGCGGCCGCGATCTTCTCGCGCCACGGCCCGGAAAGCAGATCGGCCGCGCGCAGGAAGATCGCGGCTCGGTCGTCGAACGGCATCGCCTGCCAGGCGGGCGCCGCGGCACAGGCGGCCTCGACCGCGGCGGCGGTTTCGGTGGTGCTCGCGTCGCGCAGCGTGCCGAGGACGGCGCCGTGGCGGTGTGGTGGAACCACGTCGAAGGCGGGGCCGTCGCCGGGTAGATGGCGGCCGCCGATCACGTGGGCGATCTCGGTGGGGGAGGCGGACAACTCGGCGAGCGCGGTCTGGAGGCGAGCCCGTTCCGGGCTGCCCGGAGCGAAAGTGCCGACCGGCTCGTTGACCGGCGGCGGGGTGGTCGCGATGGCGTCCATGAGTGCGGCTCCTGCGTCGTGAGGAAGAGCGGGATGTGACGTAGTCAACACCGATCGGCAGCGGTCATAATCATCTGATCGGATGAAGATCCGGGCGAAGGTTTGTCCGATCGACCAATGGAGGTACGCCATGTCCGACGGGGCCACCACGCTGCGCGAGTTGCTCGCCGCCCTCGACCACACCGTCGCCACGCTCGTGGACGCGCCCGCCGGTCACGAGGTCGCGGTACGAACGGTCGCGTTGGCCGAGCCCGCCGACCTGCCCGAACACCTCGACGGCGACGGCGCGCTGCCCGAGGTGTACCTGCTCGTCGGCGTCGATGCCGCCGCGACCGAGCGCTGGTTGCGCGAGATCGGTGCGCGCGACCCCACACAGCGGCCACGAGTGTTGATGACCAAGAGCGCCAACGACTCGCCCGCGGTACGCGCCGCCGCCCATACCGCGGGTATCGCGCTGGTACACGTGCACCGACAGGCGCGCTGGGACCAGGTGTTCTCCCTGATCCGCCGGACGCTGGCCCGCTCACCCGGTCAGCGCGCCGCATCCGACGAGCACGACCTGCTCGCCCCCGACACCGACCTGTTCGGGCTGGCCCAGGTGCTGGCCAAGGAAACCGGCGGCATGGTCTCGATCGAAGACCCGCAGTCCCATGTGCTGGCCTACTCGGCCTCCGACGCGTCGGCCGACCAGTTGCGCATCCGATCCATCCTCGGCAGGGAAGGCCCGAGTGACTACCTGCGGATCCTGCGGGAGTGGGGCGTGTTCGACCGGGTGCGTCGGGGCGACGAGGTCGTCGACGTGCCGGAACATCCCGAGCTCGATATCCGCCGCAGACTCGTCGTCGGTATCCGGCGTGGCACCGAGGGCACGCGGTCCAGAATGCTCGGGACCATCTGGTTGCAGCAGGGTGCGGGACCGCTACGGCCCGACGCGGCGCAGGTGCTGCGCGGCGCGTCGGCGGTGGCGGCCAGGATCATCGCGCGCCGGTTGGACGCCCCGTCGACCGAGGCATTGCTCGTTCGCAGATTGTTCGGCGCGCACGGCGACGGCGTCGACGTGCCCTCGGTGGCCGCCGCGCTCAGCCTGCCGACGACCGGTCCCGCCGCGGTGATCGGCTTCGCGCCGGTGGGTCCCACCGCGGGCCCGGCCGCTTCGAGTGGCCTGATCCGGTTGCACGCCAGTGCTTTCCGTGATGATTCGGTCACCGAGTCGATCGGCGAGCGCGTCTATGTCCTGCTGCCCGCCTACCACTCCGAGCGCAGCGTCGGCTCGTGGGTGCGCGAGCTGGTCGCTCAGCTCGAGCAGACGCGCGAACTGGTGGTGCGGGCCGCGATCGCCGCACCGGTCGCCGGGCTCACCGCGGTCGCGGGCGCGCGCGCCGAGGTCGACCGGGTGCTGGACAGTCCGGTCGCCGATTCATCGGGCAGCCGGGTCGCCACGCTGGCCGACGCCAGGACCGCGGTGCTGCTGGCCGAGATCATGGCGCTGATCCGCGAGCACCCGCGCCTGCACGATCCGCGGCTGGCGACCCTGGATGCCTACGACCGTGCTCATGCCGCTGACCTGCGGGTATCGGTGCAGGAGTATCTGCGCGCGCACGGTGAGGTACGCGCCGCCGCGGCCGCGTTGCGCGTGCATCCGAACACGCTGCGCTATCGACTGCGGCGGGTGGAGGCGGTGCTCGGCGTCGACCTGGCCGATCCCGAGGACCGGCTTCTGCTCGATATCCAGCTCGCCGCACTGCCGACGATCGCGATTGCTCAGAAGTAGCACAGATATTGCAGTTAGTCTGCAATAGTTGTCCGGGTCGGACGGTTGTGGAACGAAGGAGTAGTGGTGAACAGTGCACACAGGAGTCGCGGCGAGCTGTCGCGGCGCGGGATGCTGGGTGTCGGAGTCGGTGCGGCCGCCGCGGTCGCGGTCGGCGCCACCGTCACCGGACGTGGTGACCAACCGAGCGGAGTCACCGCGTCGAGCACCCAGACCGAGCCGACCGAGGCCATCCTGGATGCCAACCGTGCGCTGACCGGCACGCTGCCCTTCGGCGATACCACCGACTTCGTCGATGCCGACCGTGGCTGGATCGCCTCCCTCGAACCGGGCAAGGTGACCGACCAGGCGGGGAAAGTGGTGTGGGACAACGACTCCTACGACTTCCTCGCCGGCTCCTGCCCGCAGTCGGTGAACCCGAGCCTGTGGCGGCAGTCCCAGCTCACCGTCAAGCAGGGCCTCTACGAGATCGCGCCGGGCTTCTATCAGATCCGCGGTCTCGACCTGTCGAACATGACGCTGATCGAAGGCGATACCGGCGTGGTCGTCATCGATCCGCTGGTCTCCGCGGAGACCGCGGCCGCCGGACTCGCGCTCTATCGCAAACATCGCGGCGACCGGCCGGTCACCGGCCTGATCTACTCGCACTCCCACGTCGACCACTTCGGTGGCAGCTACGGCGTCATCACCCCGCAAGATGTCGCGGCCGGGCGTTGCCCGGTGATCGCACCCTCGGGATTCATGGAGCACGCCGTCGCCGAGAACATCTATACGGGCACGGCGATGGCCCGTCGTGCCGCCTACATGTACGGCGCCGCCTTGCCGCGCGGTCCGAAAGGCCAGGTGGGATCCGGTCTGGGACAGACCACGTCGGTCGGCACGGTCAGCCTGATCCCACCCACCGTGCACGTCACCCGCACCGATCAGGAGGAAAGGGTCGACGGCGTGCGGATGGTCTTCCAGCTGACGCCGGGCACCGAAGCGCCCTCGGAGATGAACTTCTACTTCCCCGACCGGCGCGTCCTGTGCATGGCCGAGAACGCCACCCACACCATGCACAACATCGTCACCCTGCGCGGTGCGCTGGTCCGCGACCCGCATGTCTGGTCGAAATATCTCACCGATTCGATCAACCGCTACGGTCGTCGGTCGGATCTGGTGTTCTCCTCGCACCACTGGCCTGTGTGGGGAACAGATCGGATCGTGGAGTTCCTGTCGTCGCAGCGCGACATGTACGGCTACCTCAACGATCAGACGCTGCGACTGCTGAATCAGGGCTACGTCGGCGCGGAGATCGCCGAAATGCTGCAGATGCCGCCCGCGTTGACCGCGTCGTGGTCGACGCACGGGTACTACGGCTCGGTGAGCCACAACGTCAAGGCGGTCTATCAGCGGTACATGGGCTGGTTCGACGGCAACCCCGCGCACCTGTGGGAACACCCGCCGGTGGACAACGCCCGACGCCACGTCGAGGCGATGGGCGGAGCCGACGCGGCACTGCGAACCGCGCAGAAGGCCTACGACGCCGCCGATTTCCGCTGGGTCGTGCAACTGGTGAACTACGTGATCTTCGCCGACCCCGCCAATCAGACGGCAAAGGACTTGCAGGCCAGCGCCTTCGAACAGCTCGCCTACGGTGCGGAGAACGCCACCTGGCGCAACTTCTATCTCAGCGGCGCCCACGAACTGCGCCACGGTTCCTTCGGCACGCCGACCACCGCCAACTCCGCCGCGATGGCCGCCGCGCTGAGCGTGGAGCAGGTCTTCGACGCGGTGTCGTTGCGGATCGACGGTCCGAAGGCCTGGGATGTCCGAATGACCACGGACTGGCGGATCAGCGACGAGGACAACCGCGTCCACCGCGTGGAACTGCGCAACGGCGTCCTCGTGCACCACGACCGATTCCCCGATGACGCGCTGCCCGCGCCCGACGCGACGATCACCCTCACCCGCCGCATCCTGATCGCCACCCTGGTCGGCGGCGCCGACCTGCGCAAGGGTGTCGCCAGCGGTGACATCGCCATCGACGGCGACGCCACCGCCCTGGCGAAGCTGCCCGGCCTGATCGACAAGCCGGACCCGAACTTCGCCATCGTCACCCCGTAACGCTGTCAGGACCCGGTCGGCACCTCACCGACCGCCCTGGCCGTATCGATCACAGCGAAGACCTCGCCCTGCGGTGCGGCCAGGACGCCCGTCCGGCCGAAGGGACCGTCCTCGGCGCCCATGATCACCGAGGCACCCAGCTCGGTGGCCCTGGCCAGAAGGCCGTCGGTGTCGTCGACCTGGATCCAGGTGAGCCAGTAGGGCGGGGTGCTCAGCGCCGAGGCGTCCATCATGCCGCCGACTTCGTGGCTGTCGCCGGGCAGCGCGAAGGTGGAGTAGGTGAAGTTCGTCCCGTCGCCGATCTCGGTGTACTGCCAGCCGAACACCTCGTTGTAGAACTGGTGTGCCTGATCGTAGGCAGGGGTGTGCAGTTCGTTCCAGCAATAGGCGCCGTTCTGGTTGTACACGCCGCAACCGGTGTGCGCCTTGGCTTCCCACACGCCGAACACGCCGCCCGCCGGGTCGGCGGCGACGAACATGCGTCCCACGTCGAGCACGTCGAACGGTGGCATGAGCACCTGCCCGCCGGACGTGCTCACGCGTTCGGCGATCTCGTCGGCACGCCGCGCGGCGAAGTAGGTGGTCCACACCGACGGCATCGCTTCCATGCCCTGCTGTTTCGGGCCGATGCCCGCGGCCGGTCGCCCGTCGAGGGTGGCCATGAGATAGCCGCCGGCTTCGGCGGGGCCGTCCTGGATCTCCCAGCCGAACAGTGTGCTGTAGAAATCGCGGGCGGCGGTGGTGTCGTCCACCTGACAGTCGATCCAGCAGGGAGTTCCCTGCGGCCAAGCTTCGTCGCGTGTCGGCATTGTCGAACGTCCTCCTCGGTGATGGATGAGGCCGGTCCCGATCGCACCGGCACGAGTCGAGTCAACCACCGGCAACCGACAGGAAGCGGAACCCGGCAACCGCGCTGAACTGGAACAACGCGTATTCACAGCGACAGTCCGAGCGGGCCGACGCTCGCCCGGCGAAGTCGTTACCGCTGTTACGGTTTCTGCGCCGATCGTGCGGTGGCTCGGTCAACGGCGGAGACGAACCGGTCGGGAGCGATACATGGTGGGTAGAGGTTCCAAACGCGGGTGCGGCCGGATACTGGTGACGATCCTCGCGGTGGTCGTCGTGCTCGGCTGCGGCGGTGGTCCCGCGGGCGCGCAGCCCCCGCACGCGCCCGGCGCCGACTGGACCGCCCTGCACGACGGGCCGGGCGCCTACCCCGAGGTCCGGGTGGAGCGCGGCGTCCAGATCACGATGAGCGACGGTGTGGTGCTCAAGGCCGACGTCTACCGCCCCGCCGACGCCGCGGGCGTGATCGAGCAGAAGCCGCTGCCGACCGTGCTCAGCCTCACCCCGTACTCGAAACTGATGACGGGCCTGATCGAATCGGCCGCCGCGATGCCGGGCCTGCAGTCCACCGCCGTCGACATCGTGCGCAGATTGAACCTGTCCACCACCCCGATCAGCGGTTTCGGTGACCTCATGCAGGCGCTGGACGGCGGCATGATCCAGACCATGCTCGGCGTCGACCGCAAACTCGTCCGCGCCGGGTACACCGTCGTCGTGGCCGATGTGCGCGGAACCGGTCTGTCCCAAGGTAAATGGGACACCCTCGGCGCGCGCGAACAGCTCGACACCCGCGAGGTGATCGACTGGGCGGCCACCCAGCCGTGGTCGAACGGCCGCATCGGGATGAGCGGCGGTTCCTACTCCGGCATCAACCAGCTGCGGGCCGCCGAGAACGCACCGCCCGCGCTGCGGGCGATCTTCCCGGTCGAACCCGGCAGCGATCTCATGCGTGACGTGGTCGCTCCCGGCGGCGGCGTGGGCACCACCTTCCTGCCGATGTGGCTGAACTCGGTCAACCAGCTCAAACTCGTCCCCGATATGGCCTCTATGGTCGACGGCACCTTCGACTGGACCTGGTTCAACGACCGCATCGCCGACCCGACCACCAATTTCGACCTGCTCGCCCAATCGCTGCTCACCCCGTCGCTGTCGAATATGCCGCCCGCGCTCGACGGCGCGCTCGACGACACCTCGGCCTTCCGCGAGGCGATCATGGGCCACCCCGAGAACGTCACGGTGCCGACCTTCGTCTACGGCGGCTGGCACGACATCTTCGCCAACAGCGCGACCAAGCTCTACGAGCAGATCCCGCTACAGGCCGGGCGCAAGCAGCTGATCGTCGGCGACACCTATCACGCCAATCCCGGTGCGGGCACCGGTGTTCCCGGCGCACCGCCGCGCCTGGACGTGCTGCAGCGGGCCTGGTTCGACAGATGGCTCAAAGACATCGACAGCGGCGTCGAGGGATTCGGGCCCGTCACGGTGAAACAGCAGGGCGGGAGCTGGATTACGCTGCGGGAGTTCCCACAGCCGGGCGTGACGCATCGCCGCGTCTACCTCTCCGCCGCGCCGAGCGGCAGCACCGAGGACAGCCTGCACGACGGATCGCTCAGCGCCACCGGGCCAACCGAATCCGAAACCCTTACCGTCGCACCGGGTTTGAATCAGATCTGCTCGCGTGACGCGGCGCAGGGCTCGGCGGGTATGACCGCCGCGTTCGATGCCTGCGCGAAGGACTCCCGCATCGCCGAACGCAACGGCCTCACCTTCACCAGCGCCCCGCTGACCGAACAGACGGTCATCTCGGGCCCGATCAACGTGCGACTCAACACGATCCACGACGCCACCGACGGATTCTGGAACGTCACCGTCAACGACGTCGCGCCCGACGGCACCTCGACCGTGCTCACCACCGGCCAGCTCACCTCCTCGATGCGGGCCGTCGACGAGCGCCGCAGCGCACGCTCGATCAACGGCGACTTCACCGCGCCCTTCAACCCGCTCACCGTCGACCGGCTGCTTCCGGTGGTACCCGGCGCACCCACCGATATCGATGTCGCCGTCATCCCGACCCAGGCGGTACTGGCGCCGGGACACCGCTTGCGCATCGACGTCTTCGCGGGCAACGCGCCCAAGGCATTGCCGTTCCGGCCGATGTTGAACGCCAGCGGCCTCGAGCCCCAGCATGTTCTGCTCGACCCCGCGTCGCCGAGCTTCGTCAACCTGCCCACCGACCGCCCGATACCCTGATCGACTCGGGGAGTCACAGCCCCCGGCTACCCTCGATCGAGCGGGATGCGCAGGCACGCCGTGCGGAGTTCATTCGACGAGGAGGTCGCTGTGGTCGAACCTGTCATCGTGGTGATGGGGGTGTCGGGATGCGGGAAGACGACGGTCGGCGCGCTGACCGCCGACCGGCTCGAAGTCCCGTACGCCGAGGGCGACGACTTCCATCCGCAGGCCAATATCGAGAAGATGGCCGCGGGCGTCCCGCTCACCGACGAGGACCGGCTGCCCTGGCTCGACACCGTCGCGGACTGGCTCGTCGACCACCAGGAAACCGGTGGAGTGGCGAGCTGTTCGGCGTTGCGACGGGCCTACCGTGACCGCCTGCGCGCGAAGGCGCCGCAGACCTACTTCGTGCACCTGGCGGCCACCCGCGAGGAACTGCTGCGCCGGATGACCGGCCGACTCGGCCATTTCATGCCGACGATCCTGCTGGATTCCCAGCTCGACACCCTCGAACCACTGCAATCCGACGAAGCGGGCATCACCCTCAATGCGCTACAACCGCCAAGCGCGCTCGTCTCCGAGGCCGTCGACGCCTGGATCGCCGATCACCGCTGAAGCAGCGGATGTAGCTCCTCGACCGGCGCCAGCATCAGCATCGCGCCGAAGACCAGCGCCGCCAGGCAGACGGCGCTGAAGAACATCACCCACAGCACGGCGGGCAGGTGCGTCAGCCGGGCGAGTTGGTCGGCGTCGGAATCGGTACGCCCCGGCTGACTCCGGCGACTCGCTTGCAGCTCGAACACCGGCCGCACCCCGGCGGCCAGCAGGAACCACGCCGCCAGATACGCGAACCCGGCCTGGAGCAGATCGCTGCCGAACCAGGACACCCCGAACACCAGCGCACCGAGCAGCAGCACGGTGAGCAGCCCGTACATATTGCGCACCTTGATCAGCACCGCGGCCAGCATCACCAGTGTCGCCCACAGCATCACCGTGACCCGGCCCGTCCCGAGCAGCGCCGCGTAGCCGAGCCCGAGCAGCGCGGGCGCGGGATACCCGGCCGCCGCGGTGAGAATCATGCCGGGACCACTCGGTTTGCCGCTGGACACGGTCAGTCCCGAGGTATCGGTGTGCAGCGTGATCGCGTGCAGCCTGCGCCCGGTGAGCAGCGCGACCAACGCGTGGCCGCCCTCGTGCGCCACCGTCACCGCGTTGCGGGTCAGCCGCCATAGTGGCCGGTACGCGACCAGCACCAGCGCCACCGCGGCGGAGGCGAGCACCAGCCACCACGCGGGAGCTGGCTGAGGTGCGATGAGATGATCGAGCAGCGAGCTGGCGGATCCGGTGTTCACCGCCGCACTTTAGCCGTCCGAGGGCTCGCCGCGCAGGCTGCTGCGCTCTACTCGATCGGCGACGCGGACATTCGCTGCGCGAGTGGCACTTCCGACCGAGCTGCCCCTGTCCCATCGGTCCCGTGGCGCCTCTCGCCGTGGTAGCAATGGGCATGCAGATGCGCCCTCACCGCTGGACACCGCCGCGCCCCACCGCTCGTGCGCGCCGGACCCACAGCGATCCGCCGATGCCGCCGGTCCGACTGTTGCCGCTGCCGGGAAGTGGCCCGGAGGACGTCGTGGTGCTGCCCGACGGTCGGCTCGTCTCCGGAACCGACGACGGTGCGATCTGGCGCGTCGATCCGGCGGGCGGCGCGGTCGAGCGGATCGCCGACGCCGGTGGCAGGCCGCTGGGCATGCACGTCGACGCGGACGGCTCCCTGCTGATCTGCGTAGCGGGTCGAGGCATCCTGCGCCTGGCCGAGGCGGGCGCGGAACCAGAAGTCGTCGTCGGTGAGATCGACGGCGCCCCGATCATGTTCCCCAGCAATGTGATTCGCGACGACGACGGCACGATCTACTTCACGATCTCGTCGCGGCGGTGGCCGTTCGAGGAGTGGATGACCGACATCCTGGAACATTCCGGGAGCGGACAGCTGGTCCGTCGCGATCCGGACGGACGCCTCGAGGTCCTCATCGACGGTCTCCAGTTCGCCAACGGTCTGGTGCTCGCCCCGGACCGATCCTGTGTGCTGGTTGCCGAGACCGGCGCCTATCGGATCACGCGATACTGGCTGACAGGTCCGCGCGCCGGTACCACCGACTACCTCGCCGAGAACCTGCCCGGCTCACCCGACAACATGCTGCTCGGCAGCGACGGGCTGGTCTGGGTCGGCATCGTCTCGCCACGTAACCCGTTGCTGGACATGCTCTTCCCGCTCCCCGGCATCCTGCGCCGCATCGTCGACGCGCTGCCGGATCGTCTGACGCCCGCGCCCGTCCGGTCGGTCTGGGTGCTCGCGGTGGACTTCGACGGCACCATCGTGCACGACCTGCAGCGTGACGGCACCGACTACGCATTGGTCACCGCGGTGGCCGAACACGACGGCGCCCTCTACCTGGGCAGCCTGTCCGAATCCGCAATCGCGGTGACCTCGGTACCGGTGAGCTGACCTCAGCGGCGAACGGTGGACGGCAGCGGATGGTCCGGTTCGAGCGCGGGCAGCCCGTCGATACTGGTGGAGTTGTCACCCGCGATGCGACGGGCGAAGTCGGCGTCGGTACGGCGGGTGTGGGCCTCGTCGAGGACTAGGCGCTCCTCGACGAGGTCGAGTTTGGGCACCGACCAGCCGCACGAGTCGGCGATGCGCTCCACCGCGATCGTCACCACCGCGCGGACACCGGGGTGTCCGGTGCCGAAATTTTCACGGAGCGTGTCGAATTCGTGGGAGTCGGGACGAACGACGCGTCCGGTGCCGAACAGTCGCAGGATGCGGGTGGTGCGGGTGAACGAGCAGAACATCACGGTGATCCGGCCGTTGTCGCGCAGATGGGCGATCGTTTCCGAACCGCTGCCGAACAGATCGAGGTAGGCGACGGTGTGGTCGTCGATCACGGCGAAGGTGTCGCGATAACCCTTGGGAGAGACATTGACGTGGCCGCCCGCCGACGGCGCGGTGCCGATGAAGAACATCGGCTGATCGGTGATGAATGCCCGCAACTTGTCGTCGATCCGATCGAACACCTTGCCCATGACGCACTCTCTCGTCCCGCCAGTCGGCAGGCTCCCCACATCCACCTTATCGACGGCCCCCACCGGGAGGACCGTTCGGTTCACGCTGAGGGTTACCGCAGACGGCGACCCGCACCGTATCCGACGATATCTTCCATGACGCAGACCGCTCCAAGCCCCGTCCATCCCGTGCAGCAGCGCTACGCGGACCCGGCCACCGAGATCCCCGCCCACTGGAATCCGGTGCTCGAGGTAGTGCACGCCCACAAGTCGGTGCGCCGCTACCTTCCGGATGCCGTGTCGCCGGAGACGATTCGGCTGCTGGTCTCGGCCGCGCAATCGGCTCCGACCTCGTCGAACCTGCAGGTGTGGAGCGTCATCGAGGTGCGTGACCCGGCGCGCCGGGCCAGGCTCGCTGCGATAGCGGGTGGTCAGGTACATATCGAGCAGGCGCCGGTGCTGCTGGTGTGGACCGCCGACTTCGCCCGGCTGCGTCAGCTCGCCGACGATCACGGCGCACCGCTGGAAGGCGCGGACTATCTCGAATCCAGCTACGTCGGCTTCGTCGACGCCGCGCTGGCCGCGCAGAACGCGGTGGTCGCCGCCGAATCCCTCGGCTTGGGCACGGTCTACATCGGCGCGCTGCGCAACGACCCGGAAGCGGTTGCGGCCGAACTGAATCTGCCCGATCACGTCTTCGCGGTCTTCGGTCTGGTCGTCGGCCACCCGGACCCGACGGAGGGCACCAGGGTCAAGCCGCGCCTACCGCAGGCGGCGGTGCTGCATCAGGAGACCTACGACCTGCCCGCCCAGCGCGAGCCGGTCGCCGAGTACGAACAGCGGATCGGCGCTCTCTACACCGATCAAGGTCTGCCGTTCTCGTGGACCGAGCGCACCCTGGCCCGTCTGGCCTCGGCGGCCTCGCTCAACGGCCGCCACCGCCTGCGGGAATCCTTGGTACTCAGGGGATTCCGACTGCGCTGAGCGCGCGGACCACTCAGCCGTCGATCGCTTTCTTCGTCAGGTCGAGCGAGCGGATGCGGGCGTCGAGGTCGTAGACGAGGGTGTTGAGCATCAGCTCGTCCGGGGAGGTGGCGTCGAGCAGTTGCGCCGCCTGGGCCCGCACCGTCTCCGGCGAACCCTGCAACTGCGCGGCCCTGCGCTGGGCGGCGAAGTGGCGTTCGGCGTCGTTGCCGGGGAAGCCCGCGGCCTGCTCCGGCGTGGCCAGTGCCTGCGGGCGCCCCGAGCGCAAATTGGCGAAGGCGAGATCGCGGGGTGCGGCGAGGCGGTCGGCCTCGGCGTCGGTGTCGGCACAGATCGCCGAGACCGCCACGATCGTGTACGGCTCGCTCAGGGTCTGCGAGGGCCGGAAATTGTCACGGTAGAGCGTCAGCGCGGCCACGGTGTTGTCCGGCGCGATGTGATGGGCGAACGCGAACGGCAGCCCCAGTACCGCGGCCACCTGCGCGCTGTAACCACTCGAACCGAGCAGCCACACCTCCGGTTCGGCGCCGAGGCCGGGGCTGGCCACGATCCCCCGGGGATCGGCGCCACGGAAGAATCCGATCAGCGCCGTGAGTTCCTGGGGAAACTCGTCACCGCCGAGTCCTTCGGCACTGCGGCGCAGGGCACGCGCGGTCACCGGATCGGTGCCAGGTGCCCGTCCGATCCCGAGATCGATCCGTCCGGGATGCAGCGACTCGAGCGTGCCGAACTGCTCGGCGACCACCAGGGGCGGATGGTTGGGCAGCATCACCCCACCCGAGCCGACCCTGATCCGCGAGGTGGACGCGGCCAGATGGGCCAGTACCACAGCGGGCGCCGCGCTCGCGATGCCGGGCATGTTGTGGTGCTCGGCCACCCAGAATCGGCGAAAGCCCTGCTCCTCGGCGTGCTGTGCGAAGCGCGTAGTGGCATGCAACGCCGCACCCGCCGTCGCATCGGACTGCACCGGTGCCAGATCCAGAACCGACAGCGTGACGGCGCTCATGAGCCTCCTCGAGTTGTGTATTGCCCCTATCGGAGCCAACCCGCGCCGGGCCGCCGGTATTTCCGCGCACCGGTGGTGGTGACACCGGCCACGGTAGCGGGGCGGTAGCGTGCACGACTGATCGACGCTAAGGAAGGACTGCTCCATGTCAGCCGATGGCTCCGGCCTCTCCACCGATGCCCCCGTGGCGTCCGCCCCTACGGCCGAATCGGAGGGATACGAACGCGGCCTGAACCCGCGCACCATCCAGATGATCGCCATCGGCGGGGCGATCGGCACCGGCCTGTTCTACGGCTCCGGCGCGGCGATCGAACAGGCGGGCCCATCGCTGATCCTGGCCTATCTCGCCGCCGGTCTGGCGATCTTCGTCATCATGCGCGCGCTCGGTGAGTTGCTCACCTACCGCCCGGTCTCGGGCAGCTTCGCCGAGTACGCCCACGAGTTCCTCGGCCGGTTCGCCGGGTTCGCGACCGGCTGGTCGTATTGGGCGGTCTGGGTGTCCACCTGCATGGCCGAGATCACCGTGGCGGGCCACTACGTGCAGTACTGGTTCGACATTCCGCAGTGGGTGACCGCGCTGGTCGTGCTCGCGGTGCTGTTCACCGCCAACCTGATCTCGGTGCGGTTCTTCGGTGAGGGGGAGTTCTGGTTCTCGGCCATCAAGGTCACCGCGATTTTGGCGATGATCCTGATCGGCATCGGCGTGCTCGTGTTCGGCTTCGGTCATGCCGCCGACCCGACGGTGACCAATCTGTGGGCCGATGGCGGAATGTTCCCGCACGGCTTCGGCCAGACCCTGCTGGTGCTGCAGATCGTGGTGTTCGCCTACGTCGGTGTCGAGTTGGTCGGTGTGACGGCAGGGGAGGCGCGTGATCCGAAGACCACCCTGCGCAAGGCGATCAACACCCTGCCGTTCCGGATCGGCCTGTTCTACGTCGGCGCGCTCGTGGTGATCATGTCGGTGGCGAGCTGGCGCAGTTTCCACGCGGGCCGCAGCCCGTTCGTCGAGGTCTTCGAACAGATCGGCATCCCCGCCGCCGCGGGCATCATCAATTTCGTGCTGCTCACCGCGGCGCTGTCGTCGTGCAATTCCGGCATCTACTCCACCGGCCGGATGTTGCGCAGCCTCGCGCTGCGCGACGAAGCGCCCGCGCGGTTCGCGACGCTGAGCAAGCAGTCGGTGCCGTTCACCGGCATCTGCGCGTCGGCGGGCGCGATGGTGATCGGCGTGGTGGTGAACCTCGTCTCGCCGGACAAGGCCTTCGCCTACATCACCTCGGTGAGCACCGTCGGGATCATCGTCGTGTGGGGTGTGATCCTGGTGTGCCACATCAAGTATCGCGCCCAGGTTCGCGCCGGCGAGCTGCCCGGCAGTGACTATCGACTGCCCGGTGCGCCCGTCACCACGTGGGCCGCACTGGGTTTCCTCGGGTTGGTCGTGGTGCTGTTGCTGTGGACCGACGGTGGCCGTACGGCGCTGATCGTCGGCGCGGTGTGGGCGGCACTGGTGTGTGCGGGCTATTACGCCTTCGGCCGTCGCGACGCCGTGCACGCCGAATAGCTCCGTTTGCTGGAAAGCCGCTGGCAGAGAGGCGTTTTCTGTCATACCCCCCCGGTATCGTCGAAGTGTCACACAACCAGCCCGGACGCGAGCGTGGCCGGGCGGTGCGAGAACGGGGGCACACGATGAGTGACGAGAACAGCGGCGATCTGCGGCCGCCACGCCAGCACGGAACCACCTGGCGGGAATCGGAATACCGGGTACTGGCCGACGATCTGCGCGCGGGCGCCGATCTGGCCCGCACGGCGATCACGGTCGGGCGCACCGAATCGGCGGTGCGCAGCGCACTGCGCAATTTCGTGCCGCCGGAGGAACGGGTACCGACCGCCGAACGAGAACGCTGGATCCGCACACGCCTTGTCGCCGAGCCGGAATGGGACTGGTGGGCGGTGGTGGTCGACCATCACCGCCGCTCCCGCGGCGGCCTGTGGTTCACCCGCCACGAGCACTGCGCCCGCATCGGCTGGCGCAGACGCACTCCCATGCCCGCGCTCGCTCAGGAACTGGCCACCTCCGAACTCTCGGTCGCCGAGCTGTTGCGTTCGCTGGGTCTGGTCGACAGCATCGAGGAAGCCGCCGACCGTCTCGGCGCCACCCCAGGCCTCGCGCTGGCCAAACGGGTCACCGCCCGCCGTGACGAAGCCGTCGGAGCCCGCTGGATCCTGGTCGTCGACGGCGCCGCGGGTACCACCCGGCCCCGCAACGCCCCGGTCCGGCGACAGCTGTCGCTGCACGAGACCCGCGCCGACGCCGAAGCCGAACGCGACCGAATCCTGTCCTGGCACAACCGAATCGGCCCGGACGAACCCGACTCACCCGTCTGGTGGACCATCGCCGAACGTGGCCTGGGCGCGGCAGTCGGCCATACCCGGTGCGGCACACACGATCCCACCGCCACCGGCGGCCGAATCCGCGCCGAAGCCCTCACGGTCGGCGACATCATCCGCGTCCCGGTCCCCGACGGCGGCTTCCTACAGGACCGCATCACCGCTATCAGTCAATCCGCCGCGGGCGCGTCGATCGTCGTGGACTTGGCGCCGGTCGCCAACTCACGCGTCCGGCGAGTCGTCGAATTCGACTCCGACGAGGTCGTCGATGTGGTGCGCAGAGCGGAGGAGCGCTCGGCGTAATGGGCTCACCGGGGTGTATCCGCGCGCCGGACCGCGCGGATCACCTCGGTACGCAGGGGAAAATCGAACTCGCCCTCGGCGGTTTCCGGCGTCGCGCGCAGGTAGTCGAGAATTCGGCCGAGCACTTCGGCTCGTTCTTGCGCGGAGATGACCACGGTGTGTGAATAGGTGCCGATGGACGCGGTCAACGATTCGGCGGTCCGCCGCTGGCTGTGTGCGAACTCGGCGTACTCGAACGGGCCGAACAGTGGATGCGCGGGCAGCCCGTCCTCGGACGACGACGGCGGAAACGATGCCGACGAGCGAGAGGCATCCCCCAGCCCCGCAACCCACTCGACCTTGTCGTCGTCGTTGTTCCAGAACGCGGCGAACACCCCGTCCGCACGCAGCACCCGCGCGATTTCGGGAAAAGCCCGCGCTTGATCGAACCAGTGGAACGCCTGCCCGGCGAGCACCGCGTCCACCGACCCGTCGGCCAGTGGAATCTCTTCCGCCGCACCGGAAAGCGCCGTCACCCCGGGATGGAGACGAACGAGTTCGGCCCGCATCCCCTCATCGGGCTCCACCGCGATCACCTCGACCCCCGCGGCGAGCAAACCGCCGGTGAGCTTGCCGGTCCCCGCCCCCAGATCTAGAACGACAACCCCTGCCCGTTCCGCCACCGTCTCCAGCGCCCACCGAATCCCCGCCGCCGGATAGTCCGGCCGATACTGGGCGTAGACGGCGGCCTGGGCGCCGAACGATCCCGCCCGTCGCTTCCGGCGCTGGACCTCGTCCGCGGTCCTGTCCTCAGAATTTCCGAATCCCACCATGGTAGGAAGCTACCGACCGCCGTGGTGCTGCGGAACGATCGCGCGGGTGGTGAATTTTATTGGGGTGCAGCGAGAATGGTCACCATGGATTGGACCAATGTGGCAGTTGCCTCGATCACGGTCGTCGGCACGCTCGGGGGCGGCATCGTAACCCAGGCTTTCGCGATTCGGAGCAAGCGAATCGATGCGAAGGTGCAGCGCGACAATCGGGCGGAGGAGTTGCGGGAACTCACCCGAAAAGAGGCCACCGACGAGAAGCGGACGGTCTACGCGGGCCTCAACACCACGGCGCATTCCTGTCGAGCGGCCATCCGGCACTACCTCGACGAGAAGTGCGGCGGGCGCACCCCTGATCACGCCAAGTTCGAGGCAGCGCGGGAGGCGCTGCGCGACACCTATTCCCGTGCGCAGATGGTGCTGTCGGACCGTGCGCTCGATTTCGCGTCCGAGGTGAATCGGTGCCTCGACGTCGGCCATCGCGCATCGCTCGAGCTCGACGAGAACGACGCCGTGTCGGTGGCGGCCCTCTATCGCTTCGTGGACGACTCGCTGGGCTTCGGTGTCCGCCTGCTACGTCGCGCGATCCGGGAGGATCTCGGAATCGAACCCGGGGTCGACGCCGATCTCGACGGCCACCTCGTCACGCTCAGAGCCAGGCGCCACGAGTTCGTCAGAAGGGACACCGCCGACGCGCCGGCCCACCAGCCCGAGCTCCTCGGCTGAGGTGACTCGCGCCGACATCGAGCAGTGGATCACGGCACACTGACCGCCGCTGCACCGTGACCGCGACCCGGCATGGTCGCGGCCGCGATCAGCATGACGACAGCCATAACGAGCATCGCGACGAAGACCAGGTGGATGCCGTGGGCGAGTTCACCGGGTGTGGGGCGGTCGGGGTCGTGGATGCCGGCGTTGACGATGGCGCCGAACACCGCGACGCCCAAGGCGCTGCCGAGGGAGCGGGCGAACATGTTGGCGGAGGTGACCACACCGCGTTCGTGCCATTCGGCGCTGGCCTGGGCGGCGATGAGGGTAGGCGAGGCGACCAGACCCATGCCGCAGCCGATCAGAAAGCACGAGGCCGCGATCTGCCAGGGGCTCGACTGCGCGCCGACGAGCAGGGTGGTCGCACAGCCGAGCGCGGCGATCGTGCTGCCGACGATGCCGCTGATGCGGAACCCCCAGCGCAGGTACAGCCGTCCGGACAGGGTCGCGGCGAGCGGCCAGCCGAGCGTGAGACCGCCCACGGCCAGTCCGGCCACCAGCGCGGTGGTCCCGAGCACGCCCTGGGCGAAAGTCGGTACGTACGAGGTCAATCCGAGGATGACGGCGCCGACCAGCAGGGAGACGGTGCTGCTCGCGATCACCACGCGCCGGGTGAAGATCCACAGCGGCAGAATCGGATTCGCGGTCCGCAGCTCGACGACCGCGAACAGCGCCAGCACTGCCACGCTCCCCACGAACAGGGTGAGCGAGACCGGTGAGGTCCACTCCCAGGCCTGGCCCCCTTCGAGCAGGGCGAGGATCATGGCCCCCGCGCCGACGGTGAGCAGGATCGCGCCGAGATAGTCGATGCGCTGGGTGCGGCGCACCGCCGACTCGGTGAAGTGGCGCACCAACATCCAGGCCGCGACCCCGCACAGCGGAAGATTGATCAGAAAGATCCACCGCCAGCTCAGATGGTCGGCGAACATTCCGCCCAGCAGCGGACCGAGCACGGCCGAACTCGCCCACACCCCGGCCAGGTAACCCTGGATCTTGGCGCGTTCGGTCAGGGTGTACAGATCACCGGCGATCACCATCGTCATCGGCTGGATCGCGCCGGCCCCAATGCCCTGGATCGCCCGGAAGGCGATGAGGGCCACCATGCTCGTGGCCAGTCCGCACAGCAGCGACCCCACCGCGAACGCCGCGATCCCGAACAGGATCACCGGCTTGCGCCCGACCATGTCGGCGAGCTTGCCGTAGATCGGCACCGTCACCGCCTGCGCGAGCAGGTAGATCGAGAACAACCACGGGAACATCGCGAACCCGCCGAGAGTATCGGTGATGGTGAGCACCGCTGTCGCGATGATGGTGGAGTCGAGGGCCACCAGCCCGGTGGAGAGCATGAGCGAGGCCAGGATCGGACCTCGTTCGGATCGCAGACCGACAGCCGGGCTCGCGGTATCGGTAGCCACCGAGGTCCTTTCGTTGCATCGACTAACCACTCGGATTCACGGTATCGGGGGCGCGACCGTTTCCGCGCGGCATTTTCCGAGGGTGTGACGCGATCGGTGTCGGGGGAGGTGTTCAGTCGGCGGCGAACCGCGCGGCGATATCGGCCGCGGTGACCTTGGCCAGTTGGACGAAGAACGGCACCCGCTCGTCGATCATCAGCGTCGCGGGTCCGCGCATGCCGAGCGCGAAGCGGCAGCGGCCCTGAGAATCCAGGATCGGCAGGCCGATGGTGCGGAATCCTGGATCCAGTTCGCGATCGTTGAACGCGTAGCCGCGCTCGCGCGTCGTGATCAGTTCCGCGCGCAGTTCCTCCGGGCTCGACACCGAACGCTCGGTGCCCTCTTCGTAGGGCAGCGCACGCAATTCGTCGTCGTCGGCTTCCGACCAGGCCAGCAGCGCTTTGCCGAGGGCGCTGGCGTGCAACGGAAGTCGTACGCCCTGGAGTTTGTGCCCGTCGCTCTCGCGCCACCGGCTGGTCCCGAGCAGGACGGCGTGGATGCCGTGGCGGGTGGCCACCGAACCGGTCGCTCCGGTGGTGGCGGCCAGTTGCTCGAGGTAGGGCTCGGCGAGGTAGATGCGGTGCTGGCGATAGGCGATCTGACCGTATTCGGCCAGCGCCCCACCCATGCGGTAGCGACTGGACTCGGCGTCCTTCTCCAAGAACCCGGCCTGCACGAGCGCGCCGAGCAGGCGATGGGTGGTGCTGACCGCCAGGCCCTGGGCGCGGGCGACTTCCGAGACCCCACGCTCCTCGCCACCGCGGAAGCAGTCGAGTACCGAGAGGGCCCTGGTCACGGTCTGCACGCTGGAGGTCTCCACAGAGCCGACGGTAACACAGGTGTTCGAGCCGATGACCTCCCGATTTTCCGTTATGTGGAAAGTCGGTGCCCGAGAAACCGCGTCACCTGCCATAGAACGACAAGTCCACCGCTGTCAAGCTTTCCGATCCGTGGAAAGGCATACCTCGTTCGAGACCACACCCGCTCCTACGCTGCGAAGGCATCAACCCCCAGTCCCGAACAGGAGCCCCGATGTCCCGCAGGCTGCCGGCCTTCTCGCGGATCGCCCTCGCGATCGTCCCCGTCGTAGCCCTCGTCGCGGCGTGTGGCTCCGACTCCACGCCGGAACAGGGAGCGCAAGCCTCGTTCGTTCTCAAGGTCACCGATCCGGGCAACAGCGGCCCACTCGCGGTCGGCAAGCGCGACGGCACCTTCGACGCCGCACTCGCCCCGCTGGGCGCCAAGATCGAATGGGTCAGCACCACACCGGGTTTCAGTTCCATGTTGAAGCTGTTCAACACGAGCGAACTCGATGTCTCCGGCGCCGCGTTCAGTCCTGTCGTCGGTGCGCTGTCCAAGGACGTCGGCGTGAAGATCGTCGCCGTGGCCGACCCGGCGGGTCAGGATCAGAGCGGCATCGTGGTGACCCCGGAGTCGGGCGTGACCACCGTGGCGGGTCTGGTCGGTAAGCGGATCGCGGTGAATCCCGCGGGCAAGGGCGAGTACATCACGCTCAAAGCGCTGGCCCAGGCAGGCATCCCGGCCGACAAGGTGACCCGGGTGCCCCTGCAGCAGAAGGACGCCGCGTCGGCCTTCGCGACCGGCAAGGTCGACGCCTGGGCATCGTTCCTGGTGCCCTACCAGGAGGCCAAGGCCTCGGGCGCCAAGGAGATCGCCACCGAGAAGTCCGTCGGCTCCAAGGACAACACCGTGGTGGTGTTCCGCACCGAGGTCCTCGACAAGCGCCCCGATATCGCCGCGAAGTACCTGGAAGTCCTGCAGGGACTCACCGCCAAGCAGAAGGCCACGCCCGCCGACTTCGAGAATGTCTTCGAGAAGACCGGCCCGCGCGCGCTGACCGGTGACCGGCTCGCCGACGCGGTCCGGGTCGGCGGCGAGGTCACCGTGCCCCGCCTGCCCGCCGAATCCGATGCCACCGACCTGGCCGACGTGGTGAACACCTTCGCCGACAACGGCGTCATCTCCCGCCGGATCACCGCCGACGACATCTTCTACGACCTGAAATCCAAGCTCACCCCGGAGCAGCTCGCCGCACTGAAGGGCAAGTGAGGTGAGCAGCCTCGCACTGGCCCCGCCCCGGGCGCGCGTCGCCCGGCAACGGCCCAGATGGTTGTCGCTCGGCCTTCGTGCTGTTCTCCCCGCCGCGATCGTGCTGGTCTGGTGGGTGGGTTCGGCGAGCGGCGCGATCTCGCCGCGGGTGATCGCGGGCCCCGGCGCGGTCTGGTCGGCGTTCGTCGAACTGTTCGACAGCGGCCAGCTGGTGGAGTTCGCGCTCGCCTCGTTCGGGCGCGCGGCCGCCGGTGTGGCGATCGGCGTCGGTGTCGGGCTGGTGCTCGGCCTGCTGTCGGGCCTGTCCAGCCTCGGTGAGGAACTGGTCGATTCGACCATGCAGATCGTGCGGGCGGTGCCGTTCCTGGCGTTGGTCCCGCTGTTCATCGCCTGGTTCGGCATCGACGAGCTGTACAAGATCCTGCTCATCGCGGTCGCGACGACCGCGCCGATGTACGCCTACACCTATCTCGGCGTGCGCAATGTCGACCGCAAGATGGTTGAGGCGGCCCGCAGTTTCGGGCTCACCGGCACCCGGCTGGTGGTCGAGGTGATCGTGCCCGCCGCGCTGCCCGGGATTCTGATGGCGCTGCGGGTGTGCCTGTCGATCAGCATCACCGCGCTCATCGCCGCCGAGCAGGTCGGCACCCAGCAGGGCGTCGGCTACCTGGTGACTCTCGCTCAGGAATACAACCGCACCGACTACATGGTGCTGTGCGTCGTGCTCTACGCGCTGCTCGGCCTGGTGTTCGACGCACTCGTGCGGCTCGCGGAACGCTACGCGATGCCATGGCGGAAGCAGGTGGCGATCCGATGACGACGACAACAGCCGCGCCGGTCCAGGTCGAGACCGAAGCACCGGCCCCGGTCGCGGTATCGATCACCGGTCTGCGCAAGGCGTTCGGCGAGAAGACAGTTCTCGACGGAGTCGACCTGACCATCCGGCGTGGCGAGTTCGTGGTACTGCTCGGCCCGAGCGGCACCGGCAAGACCACCCTGCTGCGTCTGCTCACCGGACTCGAAACCCCTGATGCCGGTGAGGTATTGGTCCCTTCCCGACGCACGACGGTCTATCAGGAGCCCCGGCTGATCCCGTCCAAGCGGGTGCTGGCCAACGTCATCGTCGGCCTGCGGCGCGGCAAGCAGCAACGCGAAGCCGGTCTGCGCGCACTGAACGAGGTCCACCTCGACGGCAAAGCGGGCCAGTGGCCCGCCACGCTGTCCGGTGGCGAAGCCCAGCGCGCCGCACTCGCCAGAGCACTGGTGCGGGAACCGGAACTGCTGTTGCTCGACGAACCGTTCGCGGCCTTGGACGCGCTCACCCGGCTCCAGATGCAGGACTTGGTCGGCGATCTCGTCGCCCGGCACCGGCCCGCCGTCCTCATGGTCACCCACGACGTCGACGAGGCGATCCGCCTCGCCGATCGCGTGATCATCCTCGACCACGGCCGTTTCGCCGTCGACGAGGTCATCGACCTACCCCACCCGCGCGATCACGCGGCACCCGAAACCCTCGGCTACCGCACGCAATTCCTCGCCCAGCTCGGCGTCGGACCACATACAAGGAGCCTGTCATGACCGAAACCCTGTGGTACACCCGCTGCCCCGTGCCGACCGCGAGCGGTCTCGCGCACAGCCTCGGCTGGCTCGGCGAGACCGCCGCGAGCGCGGGCCTCGAATTCGGTGTCCTGCAGGACGCCGGTCCCGAGCTCGCGGGCCACCACTTCTCCCACGACCTGTCCGGCCTGATCCGGGAGGGCGGTAATGTGCCCGCCCTGGCCGCTCGCGCGCAGGGTTCGCCCACCCGCCTGATCGGGCTCACCTGGATCGACGAGTCCCAGGCGATCCTGGTCGGCCCCGATTCGGCGGTCACCGACGCGGCGGGCCTGGCCGGTCTGCGCGTCGGCGTCCCCGCGTGGGCCCAGGACCAGGCGCGCAGTTTCCCGCGCGCGATGGCGTTGCACGGCTTCGCCAACGCGCTGCGCCCCGCGGGGCTGACCCTGGCCGATGTCCGGGTCGTCGAGCTCGATGTCGAGCGGGACCCGCAGGTGCGCACCGCGATCCAGAGCGCGCGGCGCTCGACGACGTGGGGCGTGGACGAACTCCTCGACGGCAAGGTCGACGCCATCTACGTCAAGGGCGCCCGCGCCCAGGAAGTGGCGAAGGAGAACGGGCTGCGCGTCGCGGTCGACCTCGACTCCTCGGCCACCAAGCACCTGCGGGTCAACAACGGGACACCGCGTCCGATCACCGTGCACGCCGACCTGCTCGAATCCCGGCCCGAGGTCGTCGTCGGCTTCCTCGCACAGAGCCTGCGCGCCGCCGACTGGGCCGCCGGTGATCTCGACGGTGTGCGCGCGGTGCTGCAACGCGAAACACTGTCCGGGCCTGCGGGAGTCGCCGCGGCCTACGGCGACGAATTCCATCGCGGCCTGCATCCCTCGCTCACCGCCGAACGCGTCGAACTGCTCGGCGTGCAGAAGCAGTTCCTCTACACCCACGGTTTCCTGGCCGCGGACTTCGATCTCGACGCCTGGGTCGCCCCTGAGCCGTTGGCTCGCGCACAGGAACTCATCGCCGCCGAGCGGGTGCCCGCATGACCGAGTTCTCCTGGCGGCTGCCCAGCCGCGGCGACGGCCGCCGTGCGAAGCCCGAACTGCGCCGTCGCGGTGGCTTCGGCCCGCCGACGGCGCCTACCGAGGCCACCGATGTCCGGCCCGGCCGGTTCGGTCCGTTCGACGATCTCGCCCAGATCGTCGATGCCGCCGAGCTCAACGGCTTCGACGGTGTCCTCGCGCCCTACGACCCGCTCGGCGAGGAATCCTGGATCGTGGCGGCCGCGGCCTTGCGCGCCACCCGCTACACCCAGGTCACTGTCGAATTCCAGCCGGCCTTCGGCACGCCGGTGTACGCGGCCAAGGTGTCGGCGACCCTGCAGCGACACTCGGCAGGCCGACTGAACTGGCGACTGGCCGTCGACACCGACGAAGCCGAGGCCCGCTCGCGCGGCGACCGCGTCACCGGCGACGAGCGTTACGACCGCGCCGCGGAGTTCCTCACCGTCGCACGCGGCGTCTGGAACGAGAACGAGGTCGTCGCAGCGGGATTCGCGGGTACCGGCTTCGACTACTCCGGCCGCTACTACGACGTGATCGACGGCGGATTCCGCGGAATCCTGTCCGGTCTGCCGTTCCCGAGCGTGCACCTGAGCGGCAGCTCACCGGCCGCGCTGGCACTGTCGGCCGCGCACGGTGACCTGCACCTGTTCGCGGAGAGCCCGGACGGAATCGCCGGTGCCGTCACCGAATTGGGTGAGCGCGCCACCGCCGCGGGACGCCGGGTACGGGTCGGTCTGGAGCTGCCGATCATCGCCAGGGAGACCGAGGACGAAGCCTGGGCCAGGGTCCACCGGCAGTGGGCCGAATCGGGCCGCTCCGGCACCGCGGCCGAACACGCGCTCGGCGACGGCCGCTGGGCGGGCTTCGACGCCCTCGGCTACGACCAGCCCATCGGCCTGGTCGGCAGTTACGAGCAGGTGGCACAACAACTCTCGGACTATGAGCGCGTCGGCGTGGAGGCCTTCGTGCTCGCCGGACACCCGAATATCGAGGAAATCCATCGCGCGGGCGAGCATCTGCTGTTCCTCGCCGACCCCGCAGGCCGCACTCTCACCACCGCGCAGGAGCTCACCGCATGACCATCGACGTCTATTGGCGCATCGGCATGGAAGGCGACCACGCTTCCCTGCGCACCCCGCGCCGCTACAACCGGGGCAATGCGAGCGGCTACGGACCGGGTAACATCGCACCGGCCATCCGCGACGGCGCACTCGATCAGTACAGCTATCTCGACCACGTCGTCGCGGTCGCGAAAGCCTCGGAATCGGCGGGTTTCCTCGGCGGGCTGCTGCCGTCGTTCCCGGTCACCGACGACCCGTGGGCGGTGGCCGCCGCGCTCGCCGCCGAAACCACCACCTACCGCTTCATGGTCGCCTTCCAGCCAGGCTTCCTGCACCCGGTGCAGGCGGCCAGGATGTCGGCGAGCCTGCAGCGCGCCACCGGCGGGCGACTCGTCTACAACATCATCAGCGGTGGCGGCGGTCCGGCCCAATTGTGGTGGGGCGACAAGGTTTCCCATGACGACCGCTATGCGCGCACGAGCGAATTCCTCGACGTGCTGCGTGGGGTATGGGACGGCGAACCCTTCGATCACGACGGCCGCTTCTTCAGCACCGAGGGCGCCGCCCTGCCGCCCGGCCTGGCCGGACAGCCCTTCCCCGAGGTGTACTTCTCCGGCTCCTCGGGTGCCGCCGTCGCCGCGGCGGGGCGCCATGCCGACTACTACCTGTCCTGGCTCGAGCCCTACGCCGACCTGCGTGCCAAATTCGACGGTGTGCGCCGCAACGCCGAAACCACCGGCCGCACACCGAAGTTCGCGGTCCGCATCGACATCGTGGCCCGCCACACCGAGGAAGCGGCCTGGGGTGAGATCGAGAAGGGCTGGGCCTTCGTCGACCGCGACGCCGCCAACCGCGCGGCGCAAGGCGACTCGGTCGGCGCCGCGCGCATCGCGGGCTGGGTGCCCGAAACCATCACCGGCTACCGCGATCTGGAAGTCCAGCCCAATGTGTGGGCCGGATTCAGCCTGATTCGCGGTGGCCCGGCCTTCGGCCTGGTCGGCAGCTACGAACAGGTCGCCCAGCGGCTCGACGAACTGATCGACCTCGGCGTCGACGCCTTCATTCTCGCGGGCAACCCGCACCTGGAAGAGGCCTACCGGGTCGGCGAGGAAGTCCTCCCACTGCTCGGCCGTTCCCGGCTCACCACCCCGTCCACCGAGACCGTCCTCGCGACGGCCCGATAACGCAGGAGTCCTTCGATGACCACCACCGAAACCCGTCTGCCGGAGGCTGTCACGGCCTTCGTCGATGCGGTCACCCGCGACGCCGACACCGCGTTCCGGGTTTTCCGGGAAACCGGAACCGTCACCGGCAATGGCACCGTCAACTTCGTCGAGCGGGTACCCGGCGAGGAGATCGCCGTCGCGCTCAACGAGCCCGGCCCGTGGGCCGACGACCGCACCGTCGAACCCGTCGTCGCCACCTTCGACGGAGAAGTGCTGTCCGGCAGGGGATCCGCCGGGTTCGTCACCGGCTACGCGAAGGTGTTCCGCGCGCACCCCGAGATCACCTCCGTCGTCCACATCCACACCCCGTGGCTCGGCGGCTGGGCGCAGACCCACCGCACCCTGCCGATCCGCTACGCCGCCTCGCAGCGACTCACCCTCTCGCGCGAGATCCCGCCGCACATCGACCGCACGATCGGCGCGGGCGACTTCATCCTCGGCCGCCTCGAGGTCGACCCGCACCTGGTCGCGATCTTCGAGGCCAACGGCGGCGCCAATGTGATCGGTCGCGCCGGTCTGCTGGAGCTGGCGAAGTTCGTCGTGCTGCTCGAAGAGGGCGCGCAGTACCAGGCGATCGCCGAAACCCTGGGCGGCTCGGTCGAATTCGATCCCTCGAACCTCGCCGTGCAGTGGCAGCGCAGCGGCCTGGCCGACGAAGCCCGTCGCCTCGGCCTGATCGGAGACGCGCGATGAGCATCCGGGTCGGCTATTTCCCGCACAACAACTCGCTGTTCGTCCTGCGCCACCGCGGGATCCTGGAACGATCTCTGCCCGAGGTCGAATGGGTCGACCTGCGCGCTCTGCCGCAGCCTGAGCGCGTGGATCCCGAAACCGCGCTGCCGAGCGAACATTCGGACTGGCTGTTCACCGAGGGCGGCTACGACATCATCGGCACCGGCTTCACCCCGCCGATCACCGCGCTCGCCAACCAGCGCGACATCGTCTATCTGGGTATCTCGGGTCCCCGAGTGGAGAACGGCAGGCTGGTCGCGACCGCGGCGAGCGGCATCACCTCCGCCGCGGATCTGAAAGGCAAGCGGGTCGGCATCGCACACGGCTCGTGGCAGACCACCCTGTTGCTGTTCGCCCTCGATCAGGCCGGTCTCACCTGGGCCGACGTCGAACCGGTCGACGTCGATGTGCGCGGTGGCGGCGCCGCGCTGCTGGCCGGTGAACTCGACGCCTGGGTCGGCACCTACCCCGGCCTGCGGGAAGTGGAGGCCGCCACCGAACTCACCACGCTGGTCGACACCGCCTCGGTGTTCAGCCACCCGTCGCTGTGGTTCACCCGCCGCGACCTGGCCGAAGGCAACCGTGCCGCGGTGGAAGCGGTACTGGCCGCACTGCAGGAGTCCGATGCCTGGATCGCCGCGAACCCCCGCGAAGCGGCGCGGTATTTCGTCGACGACGCCGAGTCACGCGGCGTCCCCGCCGACCTCGACGCCTGGGAAGCAGCGCTGCGCGGCCGTCCGTTCGGCGTACACCCGGTGAGCGAGGACTTCCTCGACGAGCAGCAGCGCGCCGCCGACCTCCTCGCGGCGAACGGGCTGCTCCCGCGCACGGTCGACGTCCGGTCCGCGGTGCTGCCCTGGATCGGCGAGGTCGTCACCGAACAGGCTGCCGCCACCGCCTGAGCGATCGAGCACCGGGACTCCGGGGTGATCGGCTCGATCACCCGGAGTCCCGCCGGCCTCAGCTGCCGCGAGACCCGGTGACCCATACCGGCCCGGTGATCAGCCAGATCACGGTGATCACACCGAGGCTGCCGAAGACCCCCATCAACTGCTCGCGCTGCTCGGCATCGGCGACCGTGTAGCTCAACACCACAGTGAGTGCGCCGGCGATGGCGGCCGCACCGAGCCACCGGGAGAAATCGGCCCACTCCTTGCGGGTGCGCTCGGGCCCGTACTTCGGGACCTTCACCGGAACCGGCCCCCCGGCGAATCGGTGGGCGAATCGCTCATCGGCCCAACGGATCATCCGCCCACCGAACATCACCGTGCAGCCGAGATAGATCCCGGCGACCCGATGGGCGAAGGTCACCTCGCCACCACGATGCAGGTCGATCGCCACCGCGACCACCAGCACCACATCCAGCACCGGCACCAGCGCCAGCGTCACCGTGCTCGCGCGCGGCAGCCGGATCACATAGCGCAGCAGCAAACCGCCCACCACCAGCACCCAGAAACCGACTTCGCACGCGGCGATCGTCAGCAATACGGGGTTGTTCAGTTCGTCCATCTCCTCACTGTGCCCGCCACGCCGGGCCACCGTCGTCCCGCTTCGGGCCGTTGTCCGGTCCGCCTTTCGGGGGACCCGTCGCGTGCGGGCGGTGTGCTGAAATGGGGCATGCCACCACCGCGCACGCTCCTGAGCCGGCTCGCGGACGTCTTCGACAGCGCGACCGCCGCTGCGGTCGGGGTGTTTCTGGTGGGGCTGCTGCTGTGGGCCGCCGGGGGCTGGGCGGTCGTGGTGGACCGCGACCTGTACCCCCCGCCCGCGAAATTGGTGCTGTTGTGCGCGGCGTTCGCGATCCAGCTGACCGCGCAACGCAGGCCCGCCCTCGCCTTCGGTCTGATGATCGTCCTGCTGGCCGGTGACTTCGTCTACGGTCCCTCGCTGCCGCTGTGGATCGCGCTGACCGATGTGATCTTCCTGGCCGTCAGCACCGGATCGGACCGGCTGGGCGCGGTGGTCGGCTGGTTCTCGCTGACGGTCACCCTGGGCGGATCGCTGCTGGCGCTGACGGTGGTCGGCGTCAGGGCGGCGCTGTACACCGGTCTGATCGGGGTCGCGCTCACCTGGTCGCCGCTGGGATACGCGCGTGCGGTGCGAGCCTCGCGCCGCACCGTCGACGCCGAACGCGACGCTGCCCGCGCCGAGCTCACCGCTCTCGACGCCGAACGGTCCGCCGCGATCGGCGAGGAGCGCAGGCGGTTGGCCCGAGACCTGCACGACGCGGTGGCGGGCCACGTCTCCGCCGTGGCGATCCTGGCCGAAGTGGCGCAGAAGGATCCCGGCAATATCGCGGTCCTGCAGACCATCCGTTCGGGCAGTCTGGCCGCACTCGAAGAGATGCGAACCACCATCGAACTGTTGACCGCACCCGACGACACCGCGGTGACCACGCGGCTCTCCTCCCTGGACCGCCTGATCGACGCGGCCGAGGCCGCGGGCGGTGCGGTGACCTTGCGACGGCCCGCCGACCTCGAACTGCCCATCGCGGTCGAAGCCGTGGTCACCCGGATCCTGGGCGAGACCCTGGCCAATGCGACCAAACACGCGCCCGGCGCACCCCTCGACATCGAATTGCGCCGCGATGCGACAAGATTGGTGATGACCGCGACGAACTCGATCCCACCGGGAGCGGCTCAGGGTCAGGGAAACGGATTGCGCAACATGATGTTTCGCGCGGAATCGGTCGACGGCACGATCACCGCGGGCCCACACGACGGCACCTGGCGCGTATCGGCGCGAATTCCTCTGGGGGACAAGTGACAGTGACCGTGCTGGTGGCCGACGATCACGCCACCATCCGGGCGGGCCTGAAAATGCTGCTCGAGGTCTCCGGTCGAGTACGGGTGATCGGGGAAGCGGCCGACGGCGCCGCCGCGGTGCGGCAGGCCCGCGCGTTGAGCCCCGATGTGGTGCTGATGGATGTGCGTATGCCGCGCGTCGACGGGCTGGAGGCCACCGCCGCCGTCGTCGCCGAGACCAGCGCGAAAGTGCTGGTACTCACCACCTTCGCCATCGACGAATACGTCCTCGGCGCGCTGTCGGCCGGTGCGAGCGGGTTCCTGCTCAAGTCCGTCGGCGGCGACGACCTGGTCAGTGCCGTGCTGGCGGTGGCCGAGGGGGACGCGGTCCTCGACCCGAAGGTGACGCGCGCGGTGATTGCCGCGCTGCCCCGCGTGGCCGACACCCCGCCCCCGCCGGACCTGTCCGCGCTCACCGACCGCGAACGGCAGGTGCTCGCCGGCCTCGGCGCCGGTCTGTCCAACATCCAGATCGGCACACGTCTGCGCATCGGCGAGGCCACGGTGAAGACGCACGTCTCCCGGGTGCTGAGCAAGCTCGGCGTGCAATCGCGCGTGCAGGCCGCGGTGATCGCATCGCAGTCCGGTCTCGATCTGCTCTGATTTCGAACGGGGCGAAACCGACGATGTCCCGGTACCGCGTGGGATACCGGGACATCGAGTCGGAACGGGGCTCAGCGTGCAGGGTGCGGGTCGGACTGTTCCGGACTGATCCGGCGTGATTCAAACCAATAGGTCAGGGAAACGGTGGCGTAGGAAGCCGCCACCACTGCTGCGGTCACCAAGACAAATGTGATGAACAAAGAAATCAGGAAAGCCATCGTGCCCTCCTCGCGGTACGGTAGGCGTGCGATGAAGGTGGTGGTCAGCGCCTCGTCGCGCCGAATCTGAACGAGCCCCGCACGTTCGATACTAGGGGCACGGCGCGACGCGGGCACGGTTCTGCGGCTGTGACTGCGGTCATTGTTTACGCGGAGTGTCGCCCACGTCACCGATCCGCCCATGAGGTTGAATGTTCAACATATCTGGGTTCTACCGCGTCACGAGTTCTCGACATCGGCTTCACCACGAACAACCGACGAAGGAGCACCGATCGTGAGCATGATCCTGGCCGCAGTGCACGACACCTATGGCATCGTTGTCGCCCAGGTGGGCAATCCCACGCCGGAGGCACCGCCGATGGCCGACAAGGTGATGCAGCTGGGCCGGTATTTCACCTGGATGATCCTGTTGTCCGGCGTCACGGCCATCACCTATGGCGGCGGCCGCTTCGCCTGGGAGAAGTGGAACGGCGGAGGCCTGCAATCGCCGAAGATGATCGCCAGCGCCATGGCGGGCGGCGCGGTCGCCACCAGCGCGGGCACCATAATGAACGCGGTCATCGGGGCCTGAGAACCCGTCCCCGCTACGGTCGGGGACGTGCGTATCTTTCTCGCGGGCGCCACGGGCGTCATCGGATCACGGTTGCTGCCGCTACTGGTCGGCGCCGGTCACGAGGTGGCCGGCCTGACCCGTTCCCCGAGTAAAGCGGCAGCCGTCCGTGCGGCCGGAGCCGACGCGGTGGTCCACGACGTCTACGACGCCGACGGCCTCACCACCGCGGTGGTCGACTTCGCCCCCGACCTCGTCATGCACCAGCTCACCGACCTCCCCGACGACGTGTCGCGACTGGCCACCGCCGGCGAGGCGAACTCCCGTATCCGCACCGAGGGCACCGCGAACCTGATCGCGGCCGCCACGGCCGCCGGGGCGAAACGCTTTCTCGCCCAAAGCATCGCCTGGTCGCCGCCGGCGGGTCGCGGCGAGGCGATCGCGACCCACGAATCCGCTGTGCTCGCCGTGGGCGGCGTAGTGCTGCGATACGGCCAGTTCTACGGTCCGGGAACGTACTACGAGTCGACCCCACCGGCACCTCCCCGCGTCCACGTCGACACCGCCGCCGCGCGCACACTCGACCTGCTCGAAGCGCGGTCCGGCATCGTTGTCGTCGTCGATCCCGAGTAGAGGCACTGCCCCCGGATAGGGAACAGTGAGGGGATGGCTGTTGACGTAGACACCCTCCACAGCGACGACGATCTGCACGCGGCGGGTGCGGTGTTCCGCGCGGCCATGGTGGGACTGCCGCCGCTGCCGCCGGACCGCGATCACCTGTCCGAACCGGGCCGCACGCTCGGTGTGCGCCTCGACGGTCGGCTGGTCGGCACCGCGGAGTCCTACACCAGCTGGCTGGTAGTGCCCGGCGGCGCGCGCGTTGCCCATGCCGCGGTGACGCATGTCGGTGTGCTGCCGACGCACACCCGGCGGGGAGTGCTCACCGCCCTGCTGCGCCGACAGCTCGACGACATCGCCGAGCGGGGCGAAGTGGTGGCCACCCTGCGTGCGTCCGAGGGCTCGATCTACGAGCGTTTCGGCTACGGCGTGGCGAGTTCCTTCGCACGCCTGGATCTTCGCCTCGGTCGAGCCCGCCTGCGCGACACGGTGCCGCCGTCCGGCCCGGTCCGGTTCGTCGAACCGGCCGACGCCTGGAAGCTGTTCGCGCAGATCTACGCGAGTGCCCCGATCTCGTGGACCGGCGCGATCGATCGTCCCGATTACTGGTGGAAGCTCAAGGAACGCACCGCGGCCGAACCGGTGTACACGGTGACGCACGGCCCGATCGGCGCCGAGGACGGGTTCGCGCGCTACCACCCGGTCGACACCGCGAACTGGTTCACCAGCCGCGAACGCACGATCGTCGTCGACGATCTCGTGGCGAGCACCCCGCAGGCCTACCTGGGTCTGATCCGGCACCTGCTCGCGGTCGATCTCGTCGACAAGGTGACCTTCGCGTTCGCGCCGGTGGACGCGCCGCTGCGGCACCTGTTCACCGACGAACGCGCGGTCGAGGTCGCCGCGGTCCACGACGAAACCTGGCTGCGACTCGTCGATGTCCCCACCGCGCTGGCTCGTCGCACCTACCACGACGGACCGCCGGTGATCATCGAGGTCGACGATCCGATCCGCACCGCCAACACCGGCCGGTACCGGATCGGTGCGGACGAGATCACCAGGGTCGACGACCCGGCCGATATCAGCGTCGACGTCGCCACGCTCGGCGCGATCTACCTCGGCGGGTCGACCTGGCGCCGGCTCGCCTTCGCCGGTCGTGTCGTCGAGCACCGCGCGGGCGCCGTCGACGCCGCCGACAACCTGTTCGCCACGCCGACACTGCCCTTCAGCGGAACGTTCTTCTGACCGACGCGATCGGTCGGATCAGGGGTGGAAGAGCCGATCGGCGGGCGCCAGCGGGCGCAGGGTGTCGGAGATCTGGGTGACCAGTCGCCACGGCCGTTCGAGGTCGGTGGCCGCCTTGCCGCTGGTCAGGATGGCGCCGGAGAGGCCACGGTCGGGATCGGCCCAGCCGTATTGAGTGGTGAGCCCGCTCCGCCCGAAATGGGAACCGGTATCGCGGCCGAATTTCGACCGGCGGGCACCGAGCTCGAATCCCGCGCGGCTGACCCGACCGGCCAGGCCGGGCATGCGATCGGCGGGGGCGATCGCCGCGCGCAGCGTGGCGGGCGCGATGATCCTTGTTCCGTCCAATTCTCCACCGCGCGCGAGGATTTCGTAGAACCGCGACAGTTCGTAGGCGGTGGTGACCAGGTTGCCCGAGGGGAGTTCGGCGGTGAGGAAGGCGTCGTTGGTCGCCTTCGAAGCCTTGTCCATGTGGCCGCCGAGTGCCTTGTTCGCCAGGAATCGGGCCAACCGCGGCTGCGGCGGACCGGTCTTCACACTGGGGACGACCTTGCCGACATCGGTGGGATCGACGCCGAAGTTGTTCCAGCGGAAGCCGAACGGTGTGAGCACCTGGTCGGCGAGGTGCTCGCGCATCCGCTTGCCGGTGGCTCGTTGGACGAGCAGTCGTTGGATCAGTCCGCTGGTCAACGCGTGGTAGACGCGGAAACGTCCGGGCGGCCAGCTCGGCACCAGATCGGTGAGGGCGGCGAGGGCGAGTTCCTCGTCGAGGACAGCGGCGGTTCCGCTGTGCGGGGCGGTGATGAACGGAATGCCCGCCGAATGCGAGAGCACATCGCCGATGGTGATCACGCCCTTGCGGTGTGCCGCGAACTCGGGAATGTATTCCGCCACAGCGTCTTCGAGCCCGAACGCGCCCTGCTCGATGAGCATGAACATCACTGTGGCGGCGACGCCCTTCGCGGTGGAGAACCCGCAGAACGGTGTCTGCGGTGTCGCCGGGATCAGTTCGGCGTCGGGACCGTCGCTCGGGGCATTGCCCCACCCGTGACCGATCGTCCGGTTGAGCACGATCGCACCGTTGCGTCGCAGACACACCTGGATGGCCGGTGTCGTACCCATCCCGTACCACGTGCGCACCGACGCCCAGATCGCCTCGACGTCGGCACGCGACGACCCGGCATCGGCCGGATCGTCCTCGTGGCCGACCGTGGTCACCGCGTCCAGATCCTCGGTAACCCTCACCAACGTGGCTGGTAGTGCGCTCATCGGGCCAGCCTACCGACGGCGAGCTGTGATAATCCTGAGCGTGCTTCCCGCTGATCGGTGACACAGCGTCGTCGACGGGTCCGCGAACCCCGGGCTGCGACGACCGGGATCGACGCTCGCGCGCGCCCTGGCCTCGCAGCGCTCGTCGGCGTTCGGGCGCGGCGGTCCGGATCCGGCACCGCCCGCCCGCGGCCGCGACGATCGCGCCGCCTCCGCGCTGCGGCAACGCCGCGACGAGTCGCTGATCACGCCTTGGCCTCGGCCAGTGCCGCATCGGCACGAACAGCGTCGACCGGGCTGCGACCCGCGGCGGTCACCGCGCGGCGGGCATAGGCGCGGACGTCGGCGTCGGGATCGGTGATCGCCGACTCGAGCGCGTCGAGGGCGGCGGCACTGCTCGGCCAGGTGGACAGGGCCAAGACCGCCGCCTTGCGCACATCGAGGTGACGGTCGGTGAGCGCCTCGCCCAACGGCGCCACGCCCGCCTCCGGGGTCGAACCCGCCAGCCCGCGCGCCGCACCGACACGCACCTGCCAGGCGGAATGTCGCAGTGCCGCACCGAGTTCGGCGACGTCCTCGTCAGCGGTGCCCAGCGCGGCGTACGCGGTGAGCGCGGCAGCGCGGACCAGCGGATCGGGATCGCCGGCGAGCACGCGGATCACCTCGATTCCGCCGTCACCGATCGAGGCGAGCCCGTGCGCGACCGCGATGCGCACCTCACGGTTGACATCGCCCGCGATCGAGGACACCGCGTCGGCATCGTCGAGCGAAACCAGGGCGCGCACCGCCTCGATCCTCACCCGATGGTCGGTATCGCCCAGCGCCGCACGGTAATCCGGTGCCGACCCGGCCCGCAGCGCGCGCAACAGATCGACAACGGTCGCGCGAACCAGGGGATCGGGGGAGCCGAGATGCTCGCCCAGGGCACCGGCCCCCGCGAGCACCTCGACCAGTTCCCGCAGACTCTCGGTGGCCGCGCGGCGCACCGAGGCCGCCTCATCGCCGAGTGCCCGCACCAATTCCTCGGCGAATCCGTCGGGGGTGTTCTCGGTGAGCACCGACAGCGCCGCCACGCGCACGACCGGATCGGGATCGGTCAGATAGCTCGAAACATCCTCGACCGCAGGGGAATCCAGCGCGAGCAGTGTGACCAGCCGCGGCGAGGACGGCGAGACCGGCGCGACCTCGTCGCGCACGGGGGCCTCGCGCTGTGGCGCCCGCGTCCCGACCAGTTCGGGCTGGGCGATCACCTCGACGATCGACTCGGCCGAGGGCACATCGTCGAGACCGGGCACCGGCACCAGATACGGCGCCACCGAGCGCTTGACGAATTCCATCGCCCCGTCGACCGTCTTGCGCAGGTTCAGATGGAAGTTCCACGACTCGTCGTCACGCTCGGGCAGATCGGCGCGATCGTGATAGAGACCCCACCGCGACTCGGTGCGCGTGAGCGAACTGCGCGAAGCCATTTCGGCGCAATCCCGGATGAACTGCACCTCCACCGCACGCATCAGTTCGTGCGGGGTCTGCGCGCCGATGCCGTCGACCTCGGCGCGCATCCGCTCAAAGGTCTCCACGGCGATCGAGAGCTTGGCGGCCGTTTTCGGGGGCGCCACATAGTCGTTGACGAACCGGCGCAGCTTGTATTCGACCTGTGGCTGCGGCGGACCCTCGGGCTGACGCAGCGGCCGGTAGATCAGTTCGTGTGCCTCGGCGAGCTGGTCCTCGGGCAGGTCGGCCGGTGCGTCGAGCCGGTCCAGCGTCGACGCCGCGTGCGCACCGGCCAGATCGCCGTAGACGAACGCGCCGATCATGTAGTTGTGGGGCACGCACGCCAGATCGCCCGCCGCGTACAGGCCGGGCACCGTGGTCCGCGCGTTCTCGTCCACCCACACCCCGGACGCGGAATGTCCACCGCACAAACCGATCTCGGAGATGTGCATCTCGATATCGTGGGTGCGGTAATCGTGCCCGCGATTGGCGTGGAAGGTTCCTCGGGTGGGGCGCTCGGTGGTGTGCAGGATCGATTCGAGCGTCGACAGCGTCTCGTCCGGCAGGTGCGAGACCTTGAGATAGATGGGCCCGCGCGCGGATTCGATCTCCTGCTTGACCTCGGCCATCATCTGACCCGACCAGTAGTCGGAGTCGACGAAACGCTCACCTTCGGCGTTGACCTGATAGCCACCGAAGGGGTTGGCCACATACGCGCAGGCCGGACCGTTGTAGTCCTTGATCAACGGGTTGATCTGGAAGCACTCGATACCGGAGAGTTCGGCACCGGCGTGGTAGGCCATCGAATAGCCGTCACCGGCGTTGGTGGGGTTCTCGTAGGTGCCGTACAGATAGCCCGACGCGGGCAGACCGAGCCGACCACACGGGCCCGTCGCCAGAATCACCGCTTTCGCGGCCACCTCGACGAATTCGCCGGTGCGCGTGTTCAACGCGGCCGCACCCACGGCACGGCCGTCGGCGGTGAGCACCCGCACCGGCATCAGCCGGTTCTCGATGCGGATCTTCTCGCGCATCTTCCGTTGGCGCAGGACGCGATAGAGCGCCTTCTTCACGTCCTTGCCCTCGGGCATCGGCAGCACATACGACCCCGACCGGTGCACCCGGCGCACCGCGTACTCGCCGTACTCGTCCTTCTCGAACTTCACCCCGTACCGCTCGAGCCGCTGCACCATGGCGAAACCTCGTGTGGCCGTTTGGTACACGGTGCGCTGGTCGACGATGCCGTCATTGGCGCGGGTGATCTCGGCGACGTAGTCCTCCGGCTCGGCCTTACCCGGGATGACGGCGTTGTTCACCCCGTCCATGCCCATGGCCAGCGCCCCGGAATGGCGCACGTGTGCCTTCTCGAGCAGCAGCACGTTCGCGCCGGACTCGGCGGCGGTGAGCGCGGCCATGGTGCCCGCGGTGCCACCACCGATGACGAGCACATCGCAGTCGAGACGGATACGGTCGGACAGTTCGGGAATGTTCACAGAGACTCCAGGATTCGGGCCCGTAGGGCGCTCCGGTCCACCGGTTCGCGCGGGTCGGGTACCTCGACGACCGCGCGCAGCGAACCAGCGCCGAGGACGGCGATCCGATCGCCGAGCAGCAGGGCTTCGTCGAGATCATGGGTGACGAAAACGATCGTGGTCGGGTGCGCGCGCCAGGTCTCGACGAGCAGTCGCTGCATCTCCGCACGGGTCTGGCTGTCGAGCGCGCCGAAGGGCTCGTCCATGAGCACCGCGCGCGGCGAGCCCGCCAGGCTGCGGGCCAGCTGGACTCGCTGGCGCATCCCGCCGGACAGATCGCGCGGGAGATAGTCGGCGTAGCCGCTGAGCCCGACCTCGTCGAGCCAGCGTTGCGAACGCTGTGCCCGCTCGGTGCGCGACACGCCCCGAAGGCGCAGCGCCAGATCGATATTGGCACGCGCGGTGCGCCACGGAAGCAGCGCGTCGTCCTGGAACACCAGGGCGCGATCGGCCGACGGGCCGGTCACGGTGTCCTCGTCGGCGCGGATCACCCCGGCGGCGGGCTTGCGCAGCCCGGCGATGGCGCGTAGCAACGTCGACTTGCCGCAGCCGGATTTGCCGACCAGGACCAGGATCTCGCCCGCCGCGACGGTCAGATCGAAGTCGCGCACAACAGTTTTGGGGCCGTAGCTGATACGAACGGCCTCGAGGCTCAAACGCATGCCGACGGAGACGGTCGGCGCGGCGGTGGTCGTGGTCATCGGGAAAGCTCCAAGGAAACCCCCGGATTTATCCGTGGGGAGGAATGGGAGTGCCTTTCAAGCATCTTTGTGGTTCTCGACATAGCGTTTCACTGCCTCCAGGGTTGCGCCGCCGACAGTGGCGACGAAGTACGAATTGGTCCACAGGGTGGGCAGGCGGGACTCGGCCGAAGCGCGGGCCAGGTCGGTGAGTATGAGGGTGGGAAACTCGGCGCGCAGTACTCGCGAGGATCGGTCCTTGATCTGCTTGACCCGCCGGTGAATCCCGAACTCCGGATCACACGAGACGAGCAGTTGCACATGGTCGGGCATGGTTTCCAGCTCGATGATGGGGGCTGTATAACTTTCGGTGTGGATGAAGTAGTGCGCTACACCTACCGTCTGCGCCCCGGCGCGCACGCGGCGCGCGCGCTCGAATCCGAATGGCATCGTTGCCGATTCCTGTGGAACGAAGCCGTCCATCAGCGGCGTGAGGGCGGTAAACCCAACTTCTCGCGCCTGTCGAAGATGCTCACCGAAGCGCGCGCCCGCACCACATGGTTGCGTGAGGGATCGCAGGTCGCCCAACAGCAGACGCTGCGCACCTACTCTCGAGCGCTGGACCAGTCGTTCAAGGTGAAGGGCCGCGGCCTGCCGGTCGTGAAGTCCCGCAAGAAGGCTCTGCCGTCGCTGGAATACACGACGCGTGGGTTCGGTATCAGCGGTGGTCGTTTGACCCTGCCGAAAGGCGTCAGCATCCCCGTGGTGTGGTCGCGGGAACTGCCCTGCGCACCAACCTCGGTCCGCGTCTACCGAGACAGCCTCGGCCACTGGTACGCCTCGTTCGTCGTACGCCGATCGGTCGACGCGCTTCCTGTCGCGACCGGCAGTATCGGGATCGACTGGGGTATAACCACGACCGCGACCACAACCGACCCCGACCATGATCTGCCGTATCTCGGGCATCGGAAGCGGTGCGCCGCCGAACTCGCGCGTGCTCAGCGGAAGATGGCACGCCGCCGTCGGCCGAAGGGGCAGGCGCAGAGCAACGGCTACCGGCAGGCTCGGCGTGAAGCCGCCCGCTTGCACAAGAAGGCGGCCAGGCAGAACACTCACACCGCGCGGGTATGGGCTCGCCGTGTCGTCGCCGACTATCACACCATCGCGGTGGAGGACTTCAAGCCGAAGTTCCTTGCCCGTTCCACGATGGCGCGGAAAGCGGCGGACGCTGCGATCGGTGCCGCGACACGAGAGTTGATCGAACGTGCTACGCGGGCGGGGCGAAGGGTGGTGTTGGTTCCGCCCGCTTACACGACGATGACCTGCGCTAGCTGTGGAGCGAGAGCCAAGCAGCGGCTTGCGTTGGATGTACGGATCTTCTGTTGCGGGGACTGTGGGCACGCCGCAGACCGTGACCGGAACGCCGCCGCTGTAATCCTGGCGGCCACGGTAGAACTCGACCGTGTCAGTGTTGACGACGTAAGCCATTGTTGGCCTCCTTTCGGGGCGGTTGATGGTGCGGTCCGAACTGGAAATTCCCCGGATTTATCCGTGAGGAAGGGTTAAGAGGCAACCTCTCGCGGCAGCCAGCGGGTCACCCGACGGCCTGCCAGTTCGACGATTCCGGAGGTGAGGAAACCGAGTACACCGATGGTGATCATCCCGACGAACACGGCCGGGTAGTCGACGATGGTGTAGGACTGCCAGGTGCGGTAGCCGATGCCGAGGCGCCCGGAGATCATCTCCGCGGAGATCAAGCAGATCCAGGCCACGCCCATGCCCACCGACAGCCCGCTGAACACACCGGGCAGGATGCCGGGCACGACGACCCGGGTCAGCACCTCCCGCCGCGAGGCGCCCAGCGTGCGGATGGCGTCTTCCCAGATGGTCGGCAGTGCCCGCGTCGCATGCCTGGTACTCACCAGCACCGGGAACAGCGACGCGGTGAAAGTGATGAACACGATGCCGGATTCGTCACTGGGGAACAGCAGGATCGCCACCGGTACCAGCGCGATCGCCGGAATCGGTCGGATCAGCTCGGCCAGCGAGCCGAACACATCGGCCAGCAGTCGCGACCGACCGAGCCCGATGCCCGCCAGTACACCCACGACCGCGGCCAGGCCGAACCCGGTGACGATCCGGATCAGCGACTGCGCCACATCGAGGTAGTACTGACCGGTCCCGAGATGTTCACCGAACTCGGCGACGATCTCGGTCACCGTCGGCAGCGTGTCGAACCGCAACCCCGCGCGCACATTGCCCGCGGTGAGCAGCTGCCACAGACCGACGGCCGCGGCCACCGAGGCGACTCGGATCACCCGCGAGACCCACACCGACCTGGCGGGAGCGCTGTCGGCGTGCAGCGCGGCGGCATCGGTGCCGTCGACACCGGTCACGGTCGGGACGGACAGCCCGGAAACCGTGCTCATCCGCGGACTTCCGTGACGGCCTGCTCGTAGGAGACCGGCGCGGCGGCGGGATGGGTGCCGCGATAGCGGTCGGCCGCTGCCTGTGTGGTGAACGGCAGGTACTGCGTGCCCTCACGCAACCAGATGGCCTTGTCGGCGAACCAGCGAGTACCCAGTTCGGCATCGGGGACATACACCGCGCGGATCGTCTTGCCCTGCGCCTTGGCTGCCTGCACCGCCCGTAACAAGCAGCCGGGGTTCGCGGCGGGCTGGGGCTTGTCGGCGCCGTCGACCCAGACCTCGCCGGCCAGTGCCGGATCGCTCACCGCCACAGCGCAGATCGGATCGGTCCCGGTCACCTTGCTCGGGTTGACCCCCGACGCCAGCGCGGTGTCGTAGTCGGTGCGGCCGGTCTCGGCGAATGCCTTGCGCAGCGGCGCGTCCTGGACGAAGGCGTCGATATCGAGATCGGCGAAATCGCCGATCGACTTCAGGTAGTTCACGTCGGCCTTGAACGCCGCGATCAGGTTCGCCTTGAGCGTGGTGTCGAAACTGGTGCCGCCGGGGCCGTTGTAGAGATAGACGACCTCCTGCGGCAGGCCCGACCCCTTGGCGACGAGATCGGCTGCCTCGAAAGGCTTCTCGTTGATGAACGCGGTCGCGTCCAGCTGTGCCGCGAGGAAGGCCTGCAATACCTCCGGGTGGTCGGCCGCGTAGGTCCGGCGGGCCACCACGCCGTGGAAAGTCGGCACATTCAGTTCGGCGCCGTCGTAGAGCAGCTTGGCCTTGTTCTGCTGCACGAGCAGACCCGGCCACGCCACGAACTGCGACAGTGCGCCCACCTGATGCGATTCCAGTGCGGACGCCCCGACCTGCGGCTGCTGGTTGAGCACCTCCACACCCTTGGCCGGGTCGATCCCGGCCCGGCTCAGCGCCTGCACCAAGGTGCCGTGGCCCGCCGAACCCACGCTGGCCGAGATCTTCTGCCCGGCCAGATCGGTCAGCGAACGAGCGGGTGAATCATTGGGCACCACCACCATGTTCAGTGCGCCCTTGGGGTTGTAGCCGGTGATCGACACCAGCTCGGTACGTGCGCGTTCGTTGGCCTGCGTGCGAGATCCGTTGATCAGCAACGGGTAATCGCCCATGGAGCCGATGTCGATCTTCTCGGCCACCATCTGGGCGGTGATCGGCGCGCCGGTGTCGTAGTCCTGCCACTCCACCTGGTACTTCGCGCCGCCACCGTCGGTGATCTTCTGCAGCCGCTGCTCCAGATAGCCCTGCGCTCTGAGCAGGGTGCCCGCGGTGACGGTATTGATGGTCTTGGACTGGTAGCCGATGACGACCTTGACGGTGCCCGCCGGTGCGGCATCGGTACTTTCGAGCGAGCAGCCCGCCGCGGTGAGCGCGAGAGCCAGTGCGACAGGGACGAATCGAGTGATCTTCATGCGTGGAGTTCCCGGTTTTCAGCGGAGCAGATAGGGCATGTTGACGGTGACGGCGCCGGTGGGGCAGCGCGCCGCGCACGGCCCGCAGTACCAGCACTCGTCGACGTGCATGTAGGCCTTGCCCGAATCCTCGTGGATGGCAAGGGAATCGAGCGGACACATGTCGACGCAGAGGGTGCAGCCGGTGATGCACAGCGATTCGTCGATCGTCACCGGGACGTCGGCGCGCTGGGGGACCAATGCCATTACAGGACCTTCCATTCGGGGGTGCTGCGGGTGAGGCTGCCGCGCATGGTGATGCGGTCACCGCGCATGCGGATGTATTCGAGATCGACGGGTCGACCGTCGTCGAGGTGGGTGAGTCGTTCGAGCATGAGCAGCGGCGCGCCGGCCGGGGTATCGAGTGTGGTCGCGGTGTGCGGATCGGCCGCGACGGCTTCCAGTGCGAGATCGGCGGCGCCCAGCGACTGGCCGGTGATCTGTTCGAGCAGCACGAACACGTCGGTGGTCTCGAGATCGTGGGTGAGCAGCTCGGTGCCGATATCGGGCGCGAGGTAGGTGAGATCGAGGCTCAGTGGCAGATCGGCGAGAAACCGCAGGCGTTCGATGTAGACGACTTTGTCGCCGGGCGCCAGCTCGAGCCGGCGCGCGACGGCCGGGGGAGCGGTGATCGTGGTGGCCGCACGGACCTCGTTGCGGACGGTGCCGTGCCCTTTGAGGGTCTCCTGCAGGCCGAGCAGGGCGTCGAGGCCGTGGTCGAACTTGCGGGCGGCGACCCGGGTGCCGACTTTCGGGGCGCGATCGATGAGCCCCTCGTCACGCAGCAGCGCCAGCGCTTCGCGCACAGTGTTGCGGGAGGTGCCGTGCTCGGCGGCGAGTTCCTGCTCGCCGGGCACGGTGCCCACCACCGCGCCCGCCAGGATCTGATGGCGCAGGATATCGGCGACCCGGCGCGCCCGATCGGCGCGCTGACCGCGAATCGGGGTGGGCTCGGAAGCCCCTGTTTTCTCGCTGACCTGCATGAACAGCGACGATAGCGGCGATTTCGGGGCACTCGGCCGGTCGCGATTCCGGTGTGAATTCAGGGGATGTTTCTACGCCGGGTAGCGGTTCGCGCGACCTGCGGGTATCGGCGGCGAAATCGCTATTGCGCCACCTCGGGGCGCGCGGCCGACATTGCGATCACGTCGATCGCAATGTCGGCGCGGGGCTCATGGCTGGCCGGGATTGAGCACGATGAATAGCCCCTTGGCCTCGGCGCATAACCGGTCGTCGTCGTGCATCGTCGCCCGTAGGTACACCTTGCGGCCCTCGACTCGCTCGGTCCACGCGCGCACCGTCAGTTCGCGATTGAGCGGGGTGATGGAGCGGTAATCGAGGGTGAGCGAGGCCGTGCGGGTCACCGACTTGGTGGACAGCGCGGCGGTCATGCCGATGATGTCGTCGAAAGCGAGGGCGATGTGCCCACCGTGGGCGGCGTTGTTGCCGCCGAGGTGGAAGCTGCGGAAGATGACCTTCGCGGTGACGCCGTCGCTGTCACCGCTGACCACCGTGTACGGCGGCAGGGTGATGTTGCCGCGCGCGGGCAGGTCGGTGCGGGTCCAGCTGGGGGAGGACCACTCGTCCACCACTGCCTCGTCGAGGCGGGCATTGAGCTGCTCGAGCGTCGCGATGGCCTCTTTGGCGAGCTCATCGGACGGGTTCACCAGCCGTGCGCGGTCCATCAGCACGCGGACCTGTTCGATCAGCTCGCCGTAGTGCGGCCCGCCCACCGGGTTGTCGGCGCTGCGGTTCTTCCGCGCCTGGATCAGCTCGGCGACCGGCCGGAATCCACCTTCGTGATGCTTCTCGTCCGGGAGCGAGTTGCCGACCTGTGTATCGTCCATATGCAACACGTTATCGCTGCCGAGCTGGATGTTCGCGCCGGGGATCGGTGTCAGGTCAACTAGGCTGGGTCCCGATCACCGAGTAGGTCCTAGGTACCGGAGCGTCGGCGCACCACCGGTGGTGCCCCCTCCGGGTGAGCGGCGAAAGGCTGAGCGCATGGGTATCGCGGCGGTTGTGTTCGACATGGATGGCGTGCTGATCGATTCCGAACCCATCTGGGAACAGGTCAGGCACGATTATGTGGTCCTCAAAGGTGGCCGGTGGCAACCGGATTCGCAAAAGAAGATGATGGGGATGAACACCGTCGAGTGGTCGTCTTATCTGGCCGACGATCTCGGTGTGGCCGAACCGGCCCACAAGGTGGCTGCCGACGTCATCGATCTCATGGCCGACAAGTACGCCCATCACGTCCCGCTGTTGCCCGGCGCGGTCGAGGCGGTCCAGCGGTGCGCGGGAAGCTGGAAACTCGGCCTGGCCAGCTCTTCGCCCGCCACGGTGATCGATCTGGTGCTCGCGAAGTCCGGCCTGCTCGACTTTTTCACCGCGGTGCTGTCCACCGAGGAGGTCGGCCGCGGCAAGCCCGCACCCGATGTCTACCTGACCGTCGCGCAGCGGCTCGGTGTGGATCCGAAAGACTGTACGGCCGTGGAGGATTCGACCAACGGTCTGCTCTCCGCGCATGGCGCCGGGATGCGTCTGATCGCGGCGCCGCGCCCGGAGTTCCCGCCGCGGCCCGATGTGCTCGCCCTGGCCGACGCGGTCATCGGCGATCTCGACGCGCTCACCGCCGACGTCGTGACCGGAACCGCCTGACTCAGAAGCTGCCGGTGACGCCGTCGATCCGCTCACGCAACAGGTCGGCGTGGCCGTTGTGGCGGGCGTATTCCTCGATCATGTGCAGGTACACCCACCGCAGGGTGTAGTCGTCGCTGCGCCACGGAACGTGGAACACATGGTCGAGGGAGAGGTCGGCGACGGCGGCGTCACAGGCGGTGACCTCGGCGTGGAAGGCGGCGAATACCTCCTCGGCGGGCAGGGACGCGAGGTCGTCGAAATCGGCGTCCGGCTCGTCGTCGGTGCTGTAGACCGGCTCGACTTCCTGGCCCGCCGCCGACAGTCGGAACCATCCCCGCTCCACGTCGGTGAGATGGCGGACCAGCCCGAGCAGCGACAGCGACGACGGTTCCACCGACCGCACCGCGAGCTGTTCGCCATCGAGTCCACCGCATTTGCCGAGCAACGTCTGGCGGTGAAAGTCCAACCAGGACTGCAACATCGCCCGTTCGTCAGCGCCGACCAGGGTTCTGGTGGGCTGGAGTTCGGGTGCTTTCCACGTCATCGAGGCGAGGCTACCCGCCGCCCTATCACGGTGCAGCTCGATTTCGAGTGTCGCGTCACCGATTCATCGGTCCGCCCACCCGGAGCCCTCGCTGATCCGGCACACTGGCCCGATGGGTGACCAACGCGACGACCAGCCCGAAGTCGTAGTCCACGTCGGTGACGGCTCCGATGTGCCGCACCCCGTCGACCCCGCCCGGCCGGGTTTCACCGCTACCGATCCCGCGCCCGAACACCCCTTCCTCTTGCTCACCCGGACCCCCACCGACCACATCCAGGCCCGTTACCTGCCCGATGGCACCTACGAACTCGAACACACCACCGGGCCCACCCACCGCCACCTGTTCACCTGCGACGCGGTCCTGGTCCGCGACATCGTCTGGTCCTGGGTCCAACGCGATACCTGGTGGTCCGACACCGTCGCCTGGACCACCGTCGATCCCGCCATCGCCGAACTCCACGCTCTGCACACCGAACTCTCCGACATGCTCGACGGCATCTCCCTGATGGACTCGGTCACCGACGAACTGGACCGGGCCCTGGCTCGCGCCGACGAACTCCTCGACGCCGACTTCGATGTCGACCTCGGTGAATAGCGGGCCCGCGACGGTCGTGCATCCAGACGTAGCCGAGGCGCGAAGTCTGATCAGCGCTCTGGGACTGCCTGTTTCAGCCGCCGTCCCCGAAGTGGACAACGCCGAGTACGGCGCGGCCGTATCGAGTGTTGGTCGCGGTTCGGTCCGGTTTCGGGTGGGCAAGCAGACCCCGACGAAGGTCGGGTTGTTCGTTTCCGTGTGGCGGCGTGCGAAGGACGGTTCGACGGAACCTTTCGCGGACGAGGACGGCGTCGATCTGCACTTGTCGAACACGGGATCGTGTCGGTCGCCGGTCGTGGCGGCAAGCGCGGCTTCCGGGTCTACCCACCGTGGTCACCGGCAGCGAACGCACAGGCACGACAGTCACAGAAGTGGCAGTGTGACTACTTCCTCGACCTCGAAAGGATTGATTCGCCGACCGCGCGGAATCTGTACGAACCGGTATGCCTTCCCGCTGATTCGGAGCACAGCGGCGAGAAGCGCTGAGGTGAATTACAGTGGCGCCGTGGGGATTACCGAATACGGCCCGGGTGATGTCGTGTATTTTCCGGCGGGCCCGTTCAGCGGCATCTGCGGTGTCGTGCGGGAGGTCGACGTGCGGCGGGCACAGCTACGCATCGAATTCGGCGAGGGCACCGTCCACCGGGAAGGCAATGTCCTGCGGGAGCGGCGGCACAAGCTGACAGTCGGATTCGACGAGGTCGAGTTGGTGTAGCGACTCGGAGGTCGTCTTGCGGCGCCTGCCGGCGGTGGGCGATGATTGCGCCCAGCATGCTGAATTCCGATCCCTTTTTCGACAGCCTCGAAGGCTTATCAGTAGGGGATGCGCTGGGCGCGCAATTCTTCGTCCCCGGGCGCTCGATCCCCGATCTTCTTGCCGGACGACCACCGGCCGCACCCTGGCAATGGACCGACGACACCGAGATGGCGTGTTCGGTGTACGCCGAGATCCGAGAACGCGGCAGGGTGGATCGCGATGCTCTCGCGGCCGCTTTCGCCGACCGTTGCGAACCGTATCGCGGCTACGGGCCCGGCACAGTCGTTGTGCTGCACGAGATTCGAGACGGGCGTCCGTGGGCCGAAGCGGCGGCTGCGGTGTTCGACGGGCGGGGATCGTGGGGAAACGGCGCCGCGATGCGGGTGGCGCCACTCGGTGCGCATTTCGCCGGAGACCCGGACCGGGCCGCGGCGCAGGCGGCGATGTCGGCGGAGCTGACCCATCGGCATCCGGAAGCGATCGTGGGTGCGATGGCGGTGGCGGTCGCGGCCGCATACGCTGCCGACTCTCGCGAAAAAGGCTGTACGCCTGATCAATTGCTGGCGGCCGTCGAGCCGTATCTCGTCGACGGGCGCACCGCGCGAGGTGTGCGCCGAGCCCGGCAGTTGCTCGGCCGAACGGCAGCCGAGGCGGCTTATGAACTGGGCAACGGCGCACGGGTCAGCGCTCACGACACCGTGCCCTTCACCCTGTGGGTGGCCGCCACCCATCTTCACGACTATCCGGCGGCGGTGTTGGCCTGTGTCGAGGCGGGCGGCGACGTCGACACCACGGCCGCGATCGTCGGCGGCATCGTGGCAGCCCATACCGGTACCGGAAATCGGGGTCGCACCCGGGGAATTCCGGCGGAGTGGCTCGCCGCGCGAGAACCGCTGCCCGCCTGGGCGCTGGGTTCTCAGCGAGCGCGAGCGCTCCAGCGGCCGTCGTAGCGGACTTCGATCGGGTGGGCGAAGGCGGTCGAGACATGGTCGGTGGTGATGACCTCGGTGGCCGGGCCCGCGGCGACGGTGTGGCCGTCGGCGATGAGCAGGGCGTGGGTGGTGGTGCTCGGGAGTTCCTCGAGGTGATGGGTCACCAGGATCGAGGCGACCTCGGGATGGGTGTGATCGAGGGTGTCGATCGTGGTGAGCAGTTGTTCGCGGGCGGCCAGGTCGAGGCCGGTGGAGGGTTCGTCCAGGAGCAGGACCCGGGGGTCGCTGATCAGGGCGCGGGCGATGAGCGTGCGGCCGCGCTCGCCCTGCGACAACGTGGGCCAGACGTCGTCGGCCTTGCCGGATAAACCGAGAGTGTCGATGATCGCCTCGGCACGGGCGAGGTCGTCGGCGGTCGGCGACCAGCGCATCGGCGTATCGATCGTGCCGGTGACGCCGGTGAGGACGACCTCGCTCACCGTGAGCGCGTAGCGCAGAGGATGACGCGGGTTGACGTGGCCGATCGAGCGGCGCAGCCGAGCCAACTCCACCCGGCCGAACTGTTCGCCGAGCACCCGCACGGCCCCGGTGGTGGGGAAGGTGACCGCGCCGCAGAAGCCGAGCAGCGTGCTCTTGCCCGCACCGTTGGGGCCGAGCAGCGCCCAGTGCTCACCGGCCCGCACGGTCAGCGAGATGCCGTTGATGATCTTCTTGCCGTCGCGACGGAAGGTCACCGCGTCGAGTTCGATCACGGGAGCGCCGGTCATGTGAAGGCCTCCTTCAAGGCGGACAGGTGGGTGCGGCTGAATTCCGCTGCGGCAGTAGGGTTTCGGTCGGCAATCGCCTGGGTCAGCTGCTCGTGTGCGCAGTGATCGGCCTGCTCGGAGCGAACCGGGCGCAGCTCGAGCATGTCGATCATGGCCAGGCGCAGGCGCGGGAGGAAGCTGTCGAACAACTGGGTGAGCACGTCGTTGTGCGCGGCGACGATGACCGCGCGATGGTAGGCCATGTCGGCATCGACGTGAGCGGCGACGCTCTGGCCCTCGGCGCGGCGACCCGTCAGGGCACGGCGGATGGCCCGCAGGTCAGCGGGCGTTCGCCGGTGCGCGGCAAGGGCTGCGGCTTCGGCCTCGATCGCGATGCGCGCCTCGATCACCGTGGCGATGGTGGCGCCACGCAGCACGACATCCCAGTCCTCGGAGACGTCGAGCGCGGTGACGAACACCCCGGAGCCCTGCCTGCTGTCGAGCACGCCTTTGCCCGCGAGTTCCCGGATCGCCTCGCGCAGGGTCGAGCGGCCCACACCCAACTGGGCGGCGAGCAGCGTCTCACCCGGTAACCGATGGCCCAACGGCCATTCCCCCGCGCGGATCCGCGCGAGCAGGAGTTCAGCCGCTTGGGCGGCCAGCGGCTGTCGTCGTACCTGCGATACCACCGATAAACCTCTCTACTTGTCTGAGGAGTTGTGGTAGAAGTGTACCCATCATGACCAACACCGCGCTTCTTCTCGGCCGCCACGGCGGGGCCTGACCGACCGGCCGCCCCGCCGTGGGGCTCAGTCATGGCCGGTCGCCGTCGTCTCGTGGCCCGTCGTGGCCAGGAAGCAGAGCAAGTCATGACCGAATTCCCCACTCTGACCACCCCCTCGGGCGCTGTCGCCGACGGCGCGCCCGCGTGGAACCGGCAGCGCCACTCGGCGATGCCGTCGTACCGATACCGCGACATCCATCGACGCGTGGATGTCCCTGTCGGGCAACGTCACTGGCCCGACGCGAGAATGACCACCGCGCCCCTGTGGGTTCCCGTCGACCTGCGTGACGGCAACCAGGCGCTGGCCGAACCGATGGACCCGGCTCGCAAGCGCCGGTTCTTCGAGCTGCTGATCGCCATGGGTTACAAGGAGATCGAGGTCGGCTACCCGTCCGCCTCGCAGACCGACTTCGATTTCGTGCGACTGCTGGTCGACACCCCGATCGCCCCGCCGGACGTGGCCATCGTCGTGTTCACCCCGGCGCGTCGTGACCTGATCGAACGGACGGTCGAGTCGGTGCGCGGTATCACCAACGAGGTGGTGATCCACCTGTACACCGCTACCGCGCCGGTCTGGCGTGCGGTGGTCCTCGGCAAGGATCGCGCGCAACTGCGCGAGTTGATCCTCGCCGGTGCTCGCGACGTCCTGGAACTGGCGGGCGAGCTGGCGAACGTGCGGTTCCAGTTCTCGCCGGAAGTGTTCAACCTGACCGAACCGGATTTCGCCCTCGAGATCTGCGACGCCGTCACCGAGCTGTGGCAGGCGACCCCGCAGCGGCCGGTGACGCTGAATCTGCCTGCGACAGTGGAGGTCGCGACCCCGAACATCTATGCCGACCAGATCGAATACATGCACCGCAACCTGGCTCGCCGCGACGGCGTGATCCTGTCGGTGCACCCGCACAACGACCGGGGGACCGGCATCGCCTGCGCCGAACTGGCCGTGCTGGCCGGCGCGCAACGCGTGGAGGGCTGCGTCTTCGGCAACGGTGAACGTACCGGCAACGTCGACATCGCCACCCTGGCCCTGAACCTGCACGCCCAGGGCGTGGACCCGATGATCGACTTCTCCGATATCGACGAGATCCGCCGCACCGTCGAGCACTGCACCCGCCTGCCCGTCCACGACCGACATCCGTACGTAGGCGATCTCGTCCACACCGCGTTCTCCGGCACCCACCAGGACGCGATCGGCAAGGGCATGGCCGAGCATCGCCGGCGGGCAGCGGCCGAGGGCATCGGCGAACGCGAATCCCAATGGCAGGTGCCGTATCTGCCGATCGACCCCGCCGACCTCGGCCGCTCCTACGATGCCGTGATCCGGGTCAACTCACAGTCCGGCAAGGGCGGCATCGCCTACCTGCTGCACACCGAATACCGGCTGGACCTGCCGCGCCGTCTGCAGATCGACCTGGCGAAGCGGGTCCAAGAACACGCCGACGAGACCGGTGCGGAGATCACCGCCAAGGAACTGTTCACGCTGTTCGAGCAGGCCTACACCGCCCCCGAACATCGAATCGCGCTGGTGCGCTGGGAGATCGCCGACGGCACCACCGAGATCGTCCTCGACGCGCACGGCGACCAACAGCGCTCGGTACACCGCAGCGTGGGCCCGGTCGAGGCACTGACCGCCGCCCTCGCCGAGGCGGGCCACCCCATCGAGATCCTCGGCCTGATCCAGCATTCGGTGGACGAAGGCGCCGACAGCACTGCCGTGAGCTACGTCGAATACCGTGCGGGGGGCCGCACCGGGTGGGCATTCGGCCGTGACACCTCGGTCGTGGCGGCCTCGCTGGAAGCGGTGCTGAACGCCGTCAACGCGACGGGATAGGACTATCGGGGCAGTCGCACCGTCGGCTGCCCCGCGTCGCCGGGCCAGTCAGTCCGCGTCGCCCTCGCACCAGTCGTCGAACGCGTCGAACTCCGCCTCGTACTGGGGCGGAATCGAGTCCTCGACGGCATCCTCGATCGGGTCCCAGATCGCATTGCACCCCTCGGGTGCGGGCGGCCACGACTCGATGTATCCGACCAACGGCGACGAGGGCGGCTCGGCTTCTTCGGCCGCTGCGACACCGGCGGTGACCAGGGTCAACGCCGCGGCGGCACCCGCCGTGGCGATGATCCGGCAAACATTGTTCATGACATCCTCCTGTCCGCGCCGACATGTGATGTCCAGCAATCCTAGCTCCGCACGACCGCGTGTCGGGGTAGCCGCGGGCTCAGACGGCGATGTCTGCGCACGGTGAACGCGCCGGTGGGTTCGCATCGCTGCGCGAAGCGGTTGAGCTGCAATTGGATTCACCCGCACGTAAAGTCGCGGGGTTGTAGATATACCGCGTGTGGCGGGGGATGGGGTGCGACGTGGAAATTGCCGAAGTCGATCGTGTCGAGGTCGATACCGAGGTGTGGGGAATCTTGGTGATCGAACGCTCCGAGGGGAGGGTTCGGACATTCCTGGCATCGAACACGGAGGTCTCGGTCGTCATCGAGCGCAGAGGGCCTCGGACACGCGAACGATGTCACCTCGGTAGCCGGGATGCGTCAGCGGTCGCCGCGACCTCGAATGGTCGTGTTCTTTCGCTGGACATCGGACGGGGAAAGCTTCTGAAGCGCAGCTACCGCGTCACCGTGATGATCGACGGCCGTCACCTCAGCCTGCGCCCCAAGGACCTCGAGACGGCCACGTTCGTGAACGGAAAGCCGTCCGAGGTCGAGAACGACTTCGGTGAGCTGACGCTGAAGGCAGATGGGACCGTCGACGTGTTCTGGACGTTGCCGACGAAGGTTCTCCATCGGACGATCGAGCCACCCGTGCCCACCTCGGAGGACGTACTCATCGGCTACGCCCTTGCTGCGGCGTTCGGAACCGGGGCCCTGTCGCTCACCGAGATCCTCATCGGATTCGTCGCCGAGGCGATACCCGGTTGAGCCGACGATGGCGACATCACCACCGTCAGCACCACCCGGTCAGGTACATCAAGCCGAGGCTGGTTGTGCCGAGGATGAGGCCGAGGGTGCCGCCGAGGATCAGGGGGCGCGGACCCGCGGTGCGCAGGCGGGCCAGGCTCAGGGAGGTGCCGATGGCGGCGAGGACGGCGGCGATGAGCCAGCCGCTGAGGTCGGCCAGTGGTGCGGTCAGTTCGGCCGGGACGATGCCGAGGCCCGCGATGACGGAGGCGGCCAGGAACAGGATCACGAAGAGCGGGACCGCCTGACGCAGCGAGGGCTGGGGTAGATCGGTCACCTCGGCGATGTGGCGGCGGCCGACGTGCAGGCCGACACAGAGCGGGATGATGGCGAGGCTGCGCACCATTTTCACGATGACCGCGAACTGGGCCGCGCCGGCGCCGAAGATGACACCCGCGGCCAAGACGGACGACGTGTCGTTGATCGCGGTGCCCGCCCACAGTCCGAAGGCCTCCTGCGACAGGCCGAGAGCGCGACCCATCGGCGGATACACCAGCACCGCTGTGACATTGAAGACGAAGATGGTGCACAGGGCGTAGGCGACCCGTTGCTTGTCGGGCCGCAGGACCGCGGTGGCCGCGGCGATCGCGGACGCACCGCAGATCGTGGTGCCCACGGCGATGAGGGTCGCGGACTCCTTGTCCACCGCCAGCATCCGTCCGACGAAGAACGCCGCCACCCCGCCGACGAACAGCGTCCCGAGCAGCACCACCGCCGTCTCGCGCCCCACACTCATGACCGACCCCAGCGGGAGGCCGAGCCCCAGCAGCACGATCGCCAGCCCGAGCAAGCGCTGGCGGGCGACATCGAGCCCGGGGCCGAACGTCTCGCCCGTCACGTCCTTGCGACGCAGCACCATCCCGGCGATGGCGCCCGCGCCGAGCGCGAGCACTGGGGTGCCGATCATCGGCAGCGCCTTGCCGAACGGCGTGGCCACGGTAGCCAGGAGTGCGGCGAGGATCAGGCCGGGGGCGAGAGCGGGTGCGCGGTTCACTCCTTCACCCTCGTGCCACCGAGGACTCCGAGGTAGAGCCCGAATTCGCAGGTGGTCATAATTTGTGCTTATGGCCTTGCCGAGAGGGTGTGTGGTTTCCTGGAGACGTGCGGAAACGAACCCGGCTGACTGTCGCCACCGGTGTCGGATTGATGCTGTGGGGTGAATGGGCGAATCGTCGCGCGTCCCGTCGGGGCGTCGGCCCCCCGCGCTCCGGGTCGGAGGCCGTCGTGGTCCTCGGGTACCGCAACGCCGGCCCGCGCGCCAACAGCATGAACCGCTGGCGAGTGCGCGCCGGACTGCGATCGATCGATCCGAGCGCGACCGGGACTCGCCTCGTGCTGTGCGGGGGCGCCTGCGCGGGTCCACAGACCGAGGCGGCGCTGATGGGGCGCTACGCCGTGGAAACGTGTGGCTACGACGGCGAGCTCGTCCTGGAGGAATCGAGCCGATCCACCTGGGAGAACATCGCTTTCGCGATCCCGTACCTGAAGGATGTCGACCGGATCAAGATCGTCTCACTGCCCACCCACGCCGAGACCGCCCGCGCTTACCTCGCGGAACAGAGCCCGGAACTGGCCGTCCGCCTCGTCCCCGGACAGGAGTACCGGTTCGGCGAATGGATGCCGCTCAAACCGGTGTTCGCCCTCTACGGGGTGGCCAAGAAGCTGGGCCGCCGATTCGGCCCGGAACACGGCGGCGACGGTGCCTGATGTGGTGGCGCGCCGCCGGTCACCCATAATCGGGCCATGACGCTGCCACCCGGAACCCCCGACCTGGAGGTCCTCGATCTCCTCGTGTCGGTGGCCGAGCTGGGCAGCCTGGGTGCGGCCGCGCGCAGGCACGGGATCAGCCAGCCCGCCGCGAGCATGCGGATCAGCGCGCTGGAACGGCGCATGCACGTGAAGCTGCTCGACCGTGCGCCGACGGGTTCCGAACTCACCGACGCGGGTCGCGCCGTCGTCGCCCACGCGCGCATCGTCCTGGCCGCCGTCGAAGACCTGGTAGGCGATGTCGCCCGGCTGCGCGCCGCACAAGCCCCACGCCTGCGCATCGCCGCCTCCAAGACCATCGCCGACCACCGCATTCCCCACTGGCTCGCCGCCCTGCGCGCCGATCACCCCGAAGTCGTGATCTCGCTCGAAGTCGAGAACTCGACACAGGTCGCGGGCCTCGTGCGCGACGGCACCGCCGATCTGGGATTCGTGGAAGGTCCGCATCCACCGGCCGGACTCGGCAGCCGAGTGCTCGGCGCCGACGACCTGGTCGTCGTCGTGGCCCCGAATCATCCCTGGGCGCAACGCAAGACCCCCGTCACGCTGACCGAACTGGCAGGCACCGCCCTGCTGTGGCGCGAACCCGGTTCGGGCACCCGTGACACCGTATGGGACCTGCTGGCCACGGCGGCACCCCCAGCCGGTCCCGCCGCCGAACTCGGCTCGACCGGTGCGATCGTGGCCGCGGCCCGAACGGGCATGGCTCCGGCGGTCCTGAGCCGCTTGATCGCCGCACCGGACCTCGCCACCGGCACCCTGGTGGAGGTCTCTTCGGCCGACTCGGCTCGCCTGACCCGCAAATTCCGCGCCATCTGGCGCCGCAACACCCCACCGTCGGGCCCCGGCGAACTCCTCGTCGACCGGGCCGCGCGTCTCGAGATCGCCCGTGGCGTCGTGGTGGGACTTCCCGAGGACGCCGCATCGGCACAGGTGGAGGGTCCGCAGTAGTGCCTCGCCCGCTCCACGTGACGCCGATCAGTCCGGCATCGGCCCGAGTTCGCGGCGAAATAGTGCGTGAGCGGAGCTGACGGCTCTAGTCTGTTATCGCTACGCACTGTGGAGGTTGGATCAAATGACGGTCGAGATCGTGACCGAGCCGGCGCCGGAAAGCCTGTGGTCCGGGCCGGGCCGGGCGACCGGAACACCGCCGACGTCGATGATCGAGCGGATGACGCTCATCCTGGACGCGTTCGACTCCGCCACCCCCACCCTGACGCTGCTCGGGCTCGCAGAACGCACCGGGCTGCCGCGCTCGACCGTGCATCGCATCCTCGACCAGATGATCCGGCTGCGCTGGCTCGCGCACACCCCCGGCGGCTACCGACTGGGTCTGCGGGTGCTCGAACTCGGCGGGCTCGCGGCCGAGCAGAACGAACTGCGCGAAGTGGTGGGGCCGCTGCTCTACGAACTCAGTCAGCGCACCGGGCTGGTCGGTCACCTCGCGGTGCTGGACGGGCGCGAGGTGTTGTTCCTCGATCGTTCGGGTGGCCGGGGCGGGGTGGTCATCCCCACCCGCGTCGGGGGCAGACTGCCCGCGCACTCCACCGCGGTCGGCAAGGCGCTGCTGGCCACGCTGGAGCCCGGCATCGCGGAAGCCTCACTGCGTGGCAACGCCGTGGCGCGGACCGCGCGCACGATCGTCGACCGGGCCGAACTGCACCGCGAACTCGCCCGCATCCGCAACCGCCAGGGCGTGGCCGTCGACACCGAGGAATCACTGCCGGGCGTCGGCTGCGTCGCGGTGCCGATTCGCGGCCGCAGCGTCGCGGTGGCGGCGATCTCGCTGTCGGGGACGGTCAAGGGCGAGCGCACGGCACTCGACACCGCACGGCTGGCCCGCGCGCTCGCCGAGGTGGCCAAGGAAGCCTCGCGCACCCTGGCCCCCCGGCACCCGCACTAGGACCTGCGCCGCGCGATCGCCCGACCCGCCGCGCGACCGGAGAAGATGCACCCGCCGAGGAACGTGCCCTCCAACGCGTTGTAACCATGCACGCCGCCACCGCCGAATCCGGCGACCTCACCGGCGGAATACAGGCCGGGGAACACCGAGCCGTCCGGGCGAAGTACCTGCGAATCCAGATCGGTCTGCAGTCCGCCCAGCGTCTTGCGGGTGAGCACATTGAGGCGTACTGCGATGAGCGGGCCGTGGGCAGGGTCGAGAATGCGGTGCGGTTTGACGACGCGGACCTTGTCGCCGAGGAACTTGCGGGCGTTGTTGATCGCGATCACCTGCGCGTCCTTGGAGAACGCGTTCGCGACTTCACGGTCCCGGCCCACGATCTGGCGTTCGAGGGTGGCGACGTCGAGCTTCGGCCCGCGCGCGATCTCGTTCATGCCGTCGACGAGCTCGGCCAGCGAATCGGCGACCACGAAGTCGACACCGTGCTGCTTGAACGCTTCCACCGGGCCGGGCGCGCCCTTGGCGAGCCTGCTGCGCACGGTGAACTTCAAGTCCTTGCCGGTGATGTCGGGATTCTGTTCCGAACCCGACAGCGCGAACTCTTTCTCGATGATCGACTGGTTCAGGACGAACCATGAGTAGTCGTAGCCGGTCGACAGGATGTGGCGCATGGTCTCGTTGGTGTCGAAACCGGGGAAACACGGTGCGGGCATCCGGTTTCCGTTCGCGTCGAACCACAGCGACGACGGGCCGGGAATGATGCGGATGGCGTGGTCGGGCCAGATCGGATCCCAGTTGTTGATGCCTTCGGTGTAGTGCCACATCCGGTCGCGGTTGACCAGCGCCGCGCCCGCCTGCTCGGAGATGGCGAGCATCCGGCCGTCCACGTAGGCGGGAACACCGGAGATCATGGTCTCCGGGCACGGACCGAGACGTTCGGTGGGCCAGTTGCGGCGGATGAGGTCGTGAGCATGACCGATGCCGCCCGAACTCACCAGAACCGCCGGTGCCGAGAAGCTGAACTCGCCCACCACATCCCGGTTCGAAGCCTGGCCGCGCTCGGTGTCGGAGGGCGCGAGAACACTGCCGCCGACTCCGGTCACGGCGCCGTCTTCGACGATCAGCTCGTCGACGCGGTGGCGGAATGCGAAGCGCACCAACCCTTTCGCCTCACCGGCCAGGACCGGATCGCGGAAGACGCGAAGCACCTCGGGTCCGGTGCCCCAGGTGAGATGGAACCGTGGCACCGAGTTGCCGTGTCCGCCGGCGAGACCGCCGCCGCGCTCGGCCCAGCCGACCAGCGGGGTGAAGCGCAAACCCAAGGCGTGCAGGTAATCTCGCTTCTCGTCGGTGGCGAAGCGCACGTAGGCCTTCGCCCACTCGCGGCCCATCCGGTCCTCGTCCTCGCGGTCGAAACCGGCCGAACCCAGCCAATCCTGCAGTGCCAGTTCGTAGGAGTCCTTGATGCCCATCCTGCGCTGTTCGGGGCTGTCGACGACGAACAACCCACCCAGCGACCAGAACGCCTGCCCGCCGAGATTGGCGCGATTCTCCTGATCGAGGACCAACACCTTGCGTCCGGCGAGCACCAATTCGTGGGTGGCGACCAAGCCCGCCAGTCCGGCGCCGACGACGATCGCGTCGGGGGTGAAATCTTCGGTGGGCTCAGGCGCTGTGCTCGGCATGTCTGGAACGTAGCATTGGTTCGTCGGCGGGCGGGGAAAAGTCCTGGAAAACACCCTGACCAGCGACATTCCATTCGATGAAAGGCTCGACAAGTCCATGAACGTCCGAACCCGTACCGGCGCTGCCGTCCTCGCCCTCGCCGTTGTGGCCGGCCTCGGCGCCACCTCCTGCTCGAAGACGCGCTGGTGTGAGCGCGATCAGGGCGACGTTCTCGTCGCGGACTCCTATTGCGAACGTGGTGTCGCGGGCTACGAGTGGGAACCCGACCACGACAAGCCGAAGTACAAGAAGAAGCCCAAGAAGCACTGAGAATCGGCAGCGGTGTTGTGGCGCAGGCGATCCGAGATACAACCGTGGCGCAGCCGATGCTGATTTCGCGCCATGAAGATGCAGGTCAGCGGGTATTCCACCACTGAGCACGCCGAATGCTGTTGGGCAGGAGGCGAATCGCTCTTTCTCTATTTCTCACAACGGCGTGAGTGGGTGGGCACGATGACCAATCGGAAGGCAATTCGTATCGTCGCGAGGCAGACAGCGCGAGCGCTGTCGGTGTTGCTACTGGCTGCGGGAATCGGGACAGCGATGTCCCCGGGACTGACGGCATGGGCGCAGAGCTGCGCCACGCTCGATGTCGTCGTCGCCCGCGGCACAGCGGAACCCGGCTATCTGGGAGCCGTTATCGGTGACCCGCTCTACGCGGTACTGAGCGCGCAACTACCGGTGGACACGACCGCCCACCGCGTCGAGTACCCAGCCGATCTGCTGGTCCCGACCTCGATGATCGATGGCACTCGGGCGATGGTCGGCCATGTGATCGACCAGGCCGCTGCCTGCCCCGAGCAGCGCTTCGTCCTCGTCGGCTACTCCCAGGGCGCGGTGGTCGCCCACGGCGCCCTCGGCTCCGTGTGGCTGCCCGGTGCGTGGGTCCTGCCCCCCGAACTGTCCTCGCGCGTCGTCGCGGTTCTGCTGTTCGGCGACCCGCTGCGACTCGTCGGCGTGCCGGTAGCGCCGTTGTACGCCGACCGCACCGCGAACTATTGCGCCGCAGGCGATCCGGTGTGCGCGGGCGGGATCTTCCCGGCCGCGCACGGCAGATACGAGTGGGCGTTCGCGGCCGCGAACGGACAGGTGAACGCGCGGTTGTGAGCCGCCTCAGGCGGCGGGCATGACCCCGGACAGGACAGCGCCGATCTGCGCCACCGCGCGATCGGCGCTTCCTGTCGGCTGGAACAGGTGACTCAGCGTGAGCCGGACCATGATCTCCACGATCGAGATCAGCTCGTCGTCGGTCATGGCGGCGAATTCGTACTGCTCGCGCACCGTGGCGGTGAGTGCGGCCACCGCCCGGCCGAGGACCGGTTCGGGGTCGCTCACCAGGGCGGGCAGCAGAGCGGTGTCGCCGTTTTGGCGAGCCGACAGCACAGCCTTGATCAGGGTGTTGTCGCCTGCCGTACGCAGCGTGTACTCGGCGGCCGCTGTCATGCCGGCGAGCGGATCGGCCGGGTGTTCGGCCAGCGTCTCGGCGATCCCGGCCAGGTAGATGCCGGTCTCGCGCTCGATGAGCGCCTCCGCGAGTGCCTGCTTGGTGCCGATCTCCTTGTAGAGGACCGGCCTGCTGATGCCGACCTCCTTGGCCACCCGCGACATGTTGACCGCACCCCAACCCTCGGTGACGACCATCGTGCGCGCGGCGTCGATCATCCGGTCGCGCAGCAGCTGGCGCATTTCTGCCTGAAAGTTCGGTGGTTCGGCCACGTGATCATCGTACATGTGTTAGCCGATGTGCTCGATCATTGACAGCATTCTGATCTGTGTATCCAATGAGAACAGTTTGGGCTAATGTGTAAACGAAGGCGACTTCGGGCGAGTAGGTGTCCGAAGTCTCGGTGATCAGGAGAACGACAATGACGACGTCTCGAATCGGCGACCACGAAGCGTCCGCCGCACCGCCGCACTGGCGAGATCCCAAGCGCTACCTGTGGCTGTTCGGCCTCATCGCGCCCAGCGCGACACTGCTGGCAAGTGGTTTCGTCTGGGTCTTCAACCGGCTCGGCTGGCAGGTCGCCGCGCCCGTGTGGTGGTGGCTCGGGCCGATCCTGTTGTACGTGCTGCTACCGATCCTGGACCGGTTCTTCGGGGCCGACGGTGAGAACCCGCCCGAGGAGGTGATGGAGCAGCTGGAGAACGACAAGTACTACCGCTACTGCACCTACGCCTACATTCCGCTGCAACTGTTCAGCCTCGTGTTCGCCTGCTACCTGTGGACCGCGGACAACCTGTCCTGGCTCGGCATCGACGGCGGACTCGGTCTGGTCTCCAAGATCGGACTGGCTTTCACCATCGGCGCGATGGGCGGCATCGGCATCAACACCGCGCACGAACTCGGCCACAAGAAAGACGAACTCGAGCGGTGGCTGTCGAAGATCACCCTGGCCCAGACCCTCTACGGACACTTCTACATCGAGCACAATCGCGGCCATCACGTGCGTGTCGCGACGCCGGAGGATCCGGCCAGCGCCCGGTTCGGCGAGTCGTTCTGGACCTTCCTGCCTCGCAGCGTGTGGGGCAGCCTCACGTCCGCGTGGGAGCTGGAAAGCGCACGTCTGCGGCGGCTGGACAAGAGCCCGTTCTCACTGCGCAACGACGTGCTCAACGCCTGGCTCATGTCGGTCGTGCTGTGGGTGGCGTTGGTCGCGGTGTTCGGTCCGTCGATTCTGCCGTTCCTACTGATCCAGGCGATCTACGGATTCTCCCTGCTGGAGACGGTGAACTACCTCGAGCACTACGGTCTGCTGCGACAGAAGACCGCCTCGGGCCGCTACGAGCGCTGCACCCCCGAGCACAGCTGGAACTCCGACCACATCGTCACCAATATCTTTCTCTACCACCTGCAGCGGCACAGCGACCACCACGCCAATCCCACTCGCCGCTACCAGATCCTGCGCAGCATGGACGGCGCGCCCGAGCTGCCGAGCGGCTACGCGAGCCTGATCGGCCTGGCGTACGTGACTCCGTTGTGGCGCAAGGTGATGGACCATCGCGTCCTCGCCCACTACAGCGGCGACATCACCCGGGTGAACATCCAGCCCGGCAAGCGGGCGAAGGTCCTGGCGAAGTACGGAGTGAACTGATGGCCTAGGTAGCTAGCGCCCGTCCTTCTTGGCTTGGCGCCGTGCCCCCGCGGCGATGCTCGAGGCCTCGTACTTCTTTCGGCCGGAGGACTCGCGGGTGGCATCGGTGCGCGTTTTCCCCGCGGAGCGCACCTTCCCGTCGCTGGTGTCGATGTCGCTGAACGATGGCGCATCCTTGCGGGCGCGAGCGAGTCTTTCGTCCTTCAACTTGCGGGCATTGCGCTTCGAGGCCGTGGCCAACTGGCGGCTCACCCTGCTGAGCGCGCCTTCGAAGACTTCCGCTTTGCCCGCGTTGCGGGTGTTCGCCGCTTTTCCGGCGCCCCGCGCGCCTTTTGCTTCGACCTTGGCCGCGCCGGATTGGCGATACAACTTGACGAATTTGTTGCGCGCACGTCGTACCCGAGTGTGCAGCCGGATCAGCGCCTCTTCGTCGAGATCGACCATTTGCCGTTTCTTTGTACTGCGAATCAGGACGTATTCGTCTTCGGACAAGGAGTTCAGCAACTTCGACATGTCGACTCCGATCTACCCGAGGGGCACCGTAGGAAGTCAGTGTAGTCCTACAGATCGGTGGTCTATCGCGGTCAGGAATTGGCCGCGTTGGGTTCTAGCGTGGCATTTATGGGACTTCGACAGGGTGAAAAGCGAATTGTCGTCACCACGCCGATGGGGCATGTGGGTGCTCGGGTGGTGCAGTTACTGGTGCAGGCGGGGGTTCGGCCGACCGTGCTGATGCGCGATCCCGGGCGGCTCGATCCCGCGATACGGGGATCGGTCGATGTCGCGCGGGTTGATCAGGGAGACGCGGATGCGGTGGTGCGCGCTACCGAAGGCGCTGATCGGTTGTTCTGGGTCGACCCGCCTGCCCTCGTGGACGGTGATCCGGTGGCGGGATACGCGCGGATGGGCGCGTCGGCGGCGCGCGCTGTCGTGGAGAACGGAATCGAGGCGACGGTGTTTCTCAGCAGCGGGGGCGCGGAGAAGCGGGGTGGGGCCGGCGAGATCGACGGGTTGGCGCGAACCGAGGAGTTGCTCGACGCGACCGGCGCGACTGTGACCCACCTGCGGTGCGGCTATTTCTTCACCAACCTGCTGCCCCAGCTCGACGAGATCCGGGCAGGCACACTGTCCACACCGTGGCCGTTGGACCATGCGATGGCCTGGGTGGACCCACGCGACATCGGCGAGGTCGCTGCCGCCCGGCTCCTGTCGGACGCGTGGTCGGGGCGTGTCGTCCAGGCGGTGCACGGACCGCGGGATCTGACCTTCACCGAGGTCGCCGAGATTCTCGGTCGCCAGCTGGGGCATGCGGTCACCCCGATCCACCTCGCCGACAACGAGTTCCGCGACGCACTGCGATCGGCCGGCCTCGGGCAGGGGCAGATCGACGGCATCGCGGGGATGTCGGCGGGACTGAGTTCCGGTTTCGTCCCGGAGAACCCGCGCACAGCGCTCACCACCACGCCGACAACTCTCGCCGCCTGGGCGAGCACCGCCCTGCGATGAACAGAACCGGCCGGTCACGACAAGCATCGTGACCGGCCGGGCGTTCAGTGTTGTGTTACCAGTGCACGCCGGGAAGGACCCGGCTCATACGGGCCGCGGAGTGCGGCATCACCATGAGCGGCGCCAGGACCGGGCCGAGCACGGTGAGAGCGTTGCGTGTCGGTTCGGCGGGCTCGGTGACCACCTGCGGAGTCGACTTTCCCTGTGCCGCGGTGGATTCACCGAAGAAGCGGAAGCCGGTGTGCAGGATCGTGCGCTTGAGCGACGGGAGGAACATCTCGACCGCCTGGGCGAAGGTGCCCACGGGGGTGTCGATGCGATCGGGGCGCTCCAACAGCGCCCGAACCACGATTTCGGCTGCCCGGTCCGGGTCCGGCAGCGGCAGGGATCGGTAGATCTCGGTCGGAGCGATCATCGGAGTACGGACCAGTGGCATCCGGATAGAGGTGAAAGTGACTCCGTCGCCTTGGTTCTCGACCGCGGCGATATCGCTGAAGTTGTCCAGTGCGGACTTGCTCGCCGCGTAGGCGGCGAAGCGGGGGACCTTGGTCTGCACGGCGATGGAGGAGATGTTGACGATATGGCCGAAGTGGCGTTCGCGCATCGACGGGAGCAACCCCAGGATGAGGCGCACGGCACCGAAGTAGTTGACCGCCATGGTGCGTTCGAAGTCGTGCATGCGGTCCACCGAGTTGGCCACCGAGCGGCGGATGGAGCGGCCCGCGTTGTTGATCAGGTAATCGACGTGGTGGTGTTCGGTCAGCACGGTCTTCACGAGCAGGTCGACCGACTCCGCGTCGGTGATGTCGCAGGGGTAGGCGAAGGCGGTGCCGCCCTCGGCCCGCACGGATTCCGCTGCGGCCGTGAGGTCTTCGATGCCACGGGCGATCATCAGCACGATCGCGCCACGGCGGGCGACGGCATGGGCGGTGGCCAGGCCGATCCCCGAGGACGCCCCGGTGATCAGCACCGTGCGCCCCGAGAGCGGGTGCGCGTCGGCGGCGGGACGACCGCGGTGCGGGTCCAGGTTGGCGCGCCAGAAATTCCAGAGGCGCGCGGCGTAGGTATCGAACGCGGGCACGGTGAGACCGGGCAGTTGCGCCCGGGTGGAATCGGCGACGAACTCGGCGGTGAAACCGACATGCGGGGCGACCTCGGCCGGAATGCCCGCCTGCTCGAACAGGAAGTCGCGCACCGCGTTGGCGCCGGGGACGTGCCCGAGCCCGTTCAACGCACGGGCGCTGCCCGGCACGGTGCCGATCCCGACGGGACCGCCCGCGGCGGTGGCCAGCGCGCGGTAGATCTCCCCGAACGGCTGCGGACGCGGGTTGACCAGGTGGAACGTGCGCCCATCCAGACCCTCGCGCCGTACCAGCCGCACCATCGCCTCGGAGACGTAATCGACCGGTACCACGTTGGTCGCGCCCAGATCGGGCAGCGGCAGCGGCAGTTCGGACGGCAGGGTGGCCAGCGTCGAGATGGCGGAGAAGAAGTAGTAGGGGCCGTCGATCTTGTCCATCTCGCCGGTCCGTGAATCGCCGACCACGATCGCCGGGCGATACACCCGCCAGCGCAGGTCGGTGGCCTCGCGTACGAGCTTCTCGGCCGCGAACTTGGTGCGGTGATACGGCGAGGTCAGGTTCTGGCCGAGGTCGAAATCCTCCTCGAAGAACTTGCCGCGGTGATCGCCCGCCACCGCCACCGACGACACGTGGTGCAGGGTGGCGTCGAGGCTGCGAGCCAACTCGATCACCGAGCGAGTGCCCGCGACATTGGCCGCGTGGGCGGTCTCCTCGTCGGCGGTCATGTCGTAGACAGCGCCCAGGTGCAGCACGTGATCGGCACGCGGCGCACCGTCGCCGAGACCGAGACCCTCGGCGGTCAGGTCTCCGACCAGCGCGAACACGCGATCGCTGTCGGGATTCTCCGCATTGTGCACGGTGAACTTGGTCAGGGACTCGGGGCGCACCAGGACGTGCACGATCGCGGTGGGGTCGGCTGCGAGCAGCCCCCGCACCACACGCCGACCCAGAAATCCGGTACCGCCTGTCACGATGTAGGAAACCATCGCTCCTCCTGAAAATCTCGAAACACGGTGTCGCGCAACAGTGATCGGCATGCGGCGGTGAATGCGAAATCAACGGTTGAGGTCCAGCAGCTCAGTGGCTGGAGAGAAACCGGGCACATCGTCGTCCCGGCTACGCCTACCGTACTCGCCAGTAACCTAGACGGGCAAGCGAATGGCGTGGTATCACCGTGTGGGAATTGTCACCTGTCGCCGCAGGTCAAAGGGTATGTGTGACAGATATTTTCAGTAACTGACAGTTTCAGACAACTTGTCGCTACCCCCGCAGCCGGTCCGCCAGGACGTCATCGACGGTGCCCGCGATCCTGGTGCGGAACACCTCGGGGGCGAAGGTGATGGCGTGCTCGCGGATCTTGGCGGGATCGTAGGCCGCCGAACGGAATTCGCGCATGACCTCGGCCAATGCCGCGACGACATCCGCATCGGAGCCCGCCGGGACGTATTCGCCGGTGACGCCGGGGCGCACCGTGTCGAGGGCTCCGCCCGTGCCGACCGCGAGCACGGGCGTGCCGCAGGCCATCGCCTCCACCGGAACGATGCCGAAGTCCTCGATGCCCGGCATCAGCACGGCCTGGCAGCGCCGGTACATGTCCTGCAGCATCTCGCCGGAGGTGGCGCCGAGAAAGGTCGTCTCCGATCCGGCGATCTCGTCGAGCTGGGCGCGGAAGCGGCCCTCGCCGAGGACGACCAGTCGAACCCCGGCCCGCTGCGCGGCGCGAATGGCGAGGTCGGCGCGCTTGTACGGCACCAGCCTGCCCGCGCACAGGAAGAAGTCCTCGCGCTCCACCGTGGGATCGGGGGTGAAGCGGTCGACCTGCACGGGCGGATTGACCACCGAGGCGGGCAGGCCCCACCAGTCGGTGACCCGTTCGGCGACCGCGTGCGAGTTGGCGATGACGTGCGTCAGTCTCGGCGCGGCCCGCAGTTCGCCGCGTCGAGCCAGGGTGCCCAGCGCGCCGAGGGCGAGTTGGCCGACCCGGCCGCCTGCCTCCTGCGCGCGGAACTCCCGATCCCAGGCCCAGCGGGCGGGGGAGTGCACGTAGGCGATGACGGGCGCGTCGGTGGCCAGGGCGGCCTGGGTGGCGAAGGCGTGATGGCTGATCACGACGACATCGAAGTCGCGCAACGGCAGGCGACGCAACGCGCGGGGGACCAGCGGCAGCAGAGGAGCGTGCCTGCCGCCGGTGTAGGTGTGCGCCTTGCTCAGCCAGGTGTCGTGGACGGTGCGCACCGGCTCACGCAGACCACCCGGTGCGACGATCGGCGCGAAGACCTCGGCATCGGGCCAGGTTTCGACGAACTCGCCGACGACGGCCTCGGAGCCGCCGAACTCGGTGAAACGTTCGTGGACGATGGCGACACGGGTCATCGGAGGGTGCTCGCTTCGATTTGTCGGGGCGCCGCGGTGCGACGCAGTGCGGGGGCGACCGGACGGCCACGTAGCAACCCGTCGACGGTGCCGCGCTCGATCGCCCGGCGATAGACCTCGGCCGCCTCGGCGCAGGCGGCGACGGTCGTGGCGATCGCCTGCGAGTCGTGGGCGGCGGAGGTGACGAACGACTGGCCGAGGACGCCACGGACCAGTAGTTCCTGCAGGAACAGAGTCCGAAATGCTTGTGAGGGAGCACCTTCGGCATCCAGGGTGCGGTAGATGAGGCACGACGGCCTGCCTCGCACCTGGAGGAAATCGGCGATGCCGAGGTCGGCGGCGACCGAGTTCACGCCGTCGGCCAGGGCGCGGCCCGCCTGTTCCATCCGCCCGACGGGGTCCTCGGTGCGGTAGGCGTGCACCACCGCCCGGAACGCGGCCAGTGCGGACGTTTCCGGACCGTGCGTCGTCGAGAGCAGGAAGACGCGATCTTCCTCGGTGCGCAGCCCGCCTCGCTCCATGTACTCGCGCTTGCCCGCGAGCGCGGAGATCGGGAAGCCGTTGCCCATCGCCTTGCCCCAGCACGACAGGTCGGGCGTCACGCCATAGACAGCTTGGGCACCGCCGACCGACCAGCGGAAGCCGGTGATCATCTCGTCGAACACGAGCAGCGTGCCGTACCGATCACACAGTGCGCGAACGCCTTCCAGATAGCCCGGCAGTGGTTCGGCCATCGCGGTCGCGGCCTCCAGGAACACCGCGGCCACGCGGCCTTGCGCCAGCGTCGCCGCGAGGTCGTCGAGATCGTTGTACGCGAACTTCACGACGTCGACGGCGGGGATGCCGCCCGCCATCTCGGTGGTGCCGATGAACCAGTCGTCGACGGAGAAGAACGGTTGATCGCAGACGGCGATGGTGGTGCGGCCGGTCACCGCTCTGGACAGGCGGACCGCGGCGGTCGTGGCGTCGGAGCCGTTCTTGGCGAATTTCACCATGTCGGCCCCCGGCACGAGCGACAGGAAGTCCTGCGCGGCGAGTAGTTCCAGTTCGGTGGGCCTGCTGAAGCTCACGCCGTCGCCGATCACCTGCGACACCGCGGCGAGCACGGGCGCGTAGCCGTGGCCCAGCGTCACCGCGCGCAGGCCCATCCCGTACTCGACGTATCGATTGCCATCGGCATCCCAGACGTGAGCGCCGCTGCCGCGCACCAGGATCGGCGCCATGGACTCGGGGTATTGGTCGGCGCCGCGGGCGTAGGTGTGCGCACCGCCGGGAACCAGATCGTGCAGGCGCGCTTGCAGCTCGTTGCTGCGATCGAAACCGTGGTGGGCTGTCATGAGTGTTCCCCTCCGGCGCCGAGGGCGCACGCCGCGGTGGTGTGGGTGGTGCTGAACGCCCACAGCTCGTGATCGCTGAGTTCGCCGTCGACACCGGGGTAGCGGTGCATGGTGCCCTCGTGGCGCAGACCCGCGTCGAGAGCGACCGCCGCACCCGCGTGGTCGGTCGACGGAACGGCCAGCGCCACCCGCCAGATGCCGAGCCGCTCGGTGGCGTGCCCGATCAGCAGACGTAACGCGCCGACCGCGACCTCCGGGGCGGCCTGCGGTGAAACCCACACGGCGGCACGGACATTGCGATCGAACATGTCCTGGTCGAACAGGCGGCACTCGCCGACGTAGCGGCCGGATTCCTCGACGACCAGGACCGCGCCGTGCTTGCTGCGAAGGCCCCTGCGCGAAGCCGCCCTGGCGCGCCACCACTCCCGCCGGGTGTGCAGCCGGGCCCAGTCCTCGGGCGGTGTCGCCGGCGCGAGCAGCGGCCGAGCGGCGATCCGCGCGGCCCGGCGGCGCCTGAAATCGCCACTGCGCCATGGTCGTATCGTCACAGAACCGTGCTGCGCACGCGCCGTTGCGGCGGTGGCGGAACACAACGGGTCGGCCAGGTGCCGCAGTGTGCCGAGGCAGTAGCGTGTGCGGGCCCGCAGAATCGTGTACCTCGATACCGCGACACCGGTCGACGAGCCGGTGGTGTCGGCAGGGCCCTCGACCGCGGGGTGGTTGGCGAGATAGCCGTTGAGCCAGTCGGTGGCGAACCCGCCCGCGGGTATCCGATCGCTGGTCACCGACCACAGCTCGTGGTCGACGCGGCCGCTCCCGATGTCGAAGTATCCCGCCATCACCGCCTCCATGGTCCAGCGCTGCCGGACCGCGCGCCGCGCACCGGCATTGGTGACGGCGATCGGCGCGGTGATCCGCTCCAGGCCCGCGGTGCCGAATCCGAAGTCGAGCAGCATCGACCCGGCGAGCCCGCTGGCACCGCGTCGGGCGACCTCGGCGTCGACCCACACACTGAGCTCGGCGGCACCGGAGTCGATACCGACCAGCTCGATCTGCCCGGCGAACCTGCCGTCGATCTCGAGCACCGTACTCACCCGTCGCCCGGCCTCGGCTTCGGCTCGGGTGGTGAGGCATTCACGCACCCAGCGGGTCGCGGTGTGGCGCTGCTCCCAGGTCAGCGACGAACGAAACCAGAACGGTTCGAGACAGGCGCGATCACGCAGCCGAATACGTCGCCACTCGGCGAAATCGCCGAAAGCCGGTGGTCGCAGCCGGACCGTGACACCGCGCAGACGCACCGGTCCCAGGACAACCGAGGCATAGGACGAACTCATTGTCGTGGCCGTTGTTTGCCCATTGCCACGGTGCGTAGCGCGCCGTCGGTACCGACGGCCAACCGCCAGTAACCGCCCCCGGGGTCCTTGAGGACGAGTCCGGCGTCGGAGTGATCGGATAGCCAAGCGCCGCTGGACAAGACGGCCGACCGGACCGATCCGTCGTTGCCCTGTGCCTGGAACAGATCGGCGTCGCCGTGTCCGGCCCTGGTGATCACCGTGCCGGTGAAGCGCGAGGTACGCATCCCGCTTCGCCCGATCACCTGCCATCCGTCGGGAAACACCCCGGCGCGCAGGTCCTCGGCGGAACCGGAGATGAGATTGATCGCGGTGCCTTCGGCGCAGTCGGTGGGGTCGATGCGCAATTCGACGGCGGGACGATCGGATTCCTGATCGAAGACCACATTCGCCAGATACGGCTGCCTGCAGTAAGCGAGATCGACTCCGACCGAACGGGCCGCCACTTTGCAATTGACCATGCCGAACTGGGCGGGTCCGCCCTTGCCTCGGGTCCCGACCGAGACCGCGATATCGGCGCCCTCGAACCAGATATTGGTGAGCCACCAATCGTTGGCCGCGCCGTCGACCATGAGATGGCGATCGGTGGTGCGCGGATCACGATCGGAAACGAATTCCACGTTGGTCAAGGCCAATCCGGCATTGTGGTCGTTGCCGGTGCCGAGCACGCCGACGTAATTGCTCGTGAATTTCGATGAGGTGACGTAGTTCTGGATGCATTGGGTTTCCAGGCCGACCCCGAAATTGTTGATATCGCAGTTGATGAACGCGGTGCCACCGGTATTGCGATCCAGCACGATACCGCGCTGGGCGAGGAATCGAGGGTGGTTGTCGCTGAGATGATTTCCGCGGATCACGACACTGTCGAACGAGCAGCGGAAGCATTCCGAGAGCACGAATCCGGTGGCGCGCGGCCCGGTGAGATAGAAGCCGATGCGGGCGAAGCGAACCCGGTTGCGCTGCTCCAACCGGATCAGCGTCACATCCTCCTCGCAGAACACGACGCTGGCGTCTCCACCGTCGCCGAGCACCGTGGCGTAGTCGGGCATCGCGGGCCACGACCGGACGCGGTAGGTGCCCGCGGGCAGGTACAACACCATCGGTCGATCCGTGGCGGCCACCGCCGCGGCGATGGCGGCGGTGTCGTCGGCCTTACCGTCGCCGACCGCCCCGAAGTCGCGGACGTTGCGCGCCGCGGGGGTATCGCTGACGTGCGGTGAACGGAACTCGGCACTCGGTTCCGGGTCGGCGGCACACGCCGCGGCCAGCGGCAGCACTGCCGCCGCGCCGAAGGTGGCGGCGAGCAGACGCCGCCGCCCCACTGATTCCTCGTTCACAGGGGCAACCGTTCCAGGAAACGGGCCAGAGGAGCCGACGGTCTGCTGTACACCACCGCTCCGGTGAGTTTCGCGGCGCCGAGAGTCGCGAGCGCGCCGCGCAATCGGGGCGCGGACAGCGCACCGAGCTCGACGACGCCGACCGTGGCATCACACAGCGGGGCCACGCCGATCGCGTCCGCGGCGACGGTGACCGGTGCGGTCTCCACGATGACATGGTCGAAACGCGACGTCAGGTCGGTGAGCAGGTCAGCGAAGCGCGCCGACACGAGCAGGTCGGGGGTCAGCTGATCGGCCGCGCCGAGCGGCAGGAACGCGATCCCGGTCTCCGACCACGGCGTCAGCGCCTTGGCGGCGGGCAGGGTGCCGCGCAGCACCGCCGCCAGCCCCGGGCTGTCGCTGGTGATGAACTCGGTGCTGCCGCCACCACTGGTGTCGGCGTCGACGAGCGCCACGTGCTGTCCACTGTCGGACAGCGAACGGGCAAGTGCCATCGCCACATCCGGCTCCGACCGCGTCGACAGGCTCGTCAACTGCACCGACTTCGCGGGGTCGTGCTGCAGCAACCGGCTGCGCAACCGCCGCGTCTCACCCGCGGCAGCGGGCTCACCCGCTTCGATCACGCCCAGCACCGGAACGGGCAGCGCCGCCGCCACCGCATCCGGGGTCCGCAGCGAACGGTCGGTGCGCTCGCGCACCAGCGCCGCGCCGCCACCGAGGGCGAGCCCGGCGATCAGACCCAGCAGCACGATCCGGCCCGGCGGCGGTCCCAGCGGTGCGCTCGGCACCTGCGCCCGGTCGACCACGGCGACCCGCGCGGCCGGTGCCGCGTCGCGCTGGATGGACTCGAGTTCGTCGATGAGCTTGCGGAACTGCGCCACCGCCGCATCCGTGAGATCGCGGGCGCCGGTCGGTGTCGAATCCTGCACCGAGATCACGATGACCGAGGTCGCGGGCGGTGAACTGGCGGTGATCCGCGCGCGCATCTCCTCCGGGGTGACCTTCAATCCCTTCTCGTCGACCACGCGCGCCGCGACCGTCGTCGAGGCCGCCAGATCGAGATAGGACCGCACGCGCTGCTGCGCGGCCAACCCACCCTGATACGAGTCGTTCACCGAGGTGCCCGTGGCCATCGACACATACATCGAACTCGACGCCGCGTAGGTGTTGGGCAGCGTCTGCGCGTAAGTCCACGCGGCCGCCGTGCACACCAGCACGACACCCACGATCAACAGCCACCGCTGTCGTACGATGCGCCAGATATCGATCAAACCCATCGCTGGGACTCCATTTCCCCTGATACCACACATGATTCGGTGCGCCGGAACTCCTCGACGACCAGATACACCAGCCACGCCAGGACGGCGGTCTGCACGAATTTGCCCAGATTCTCCATGCTGCCGAGAATCCCGCGCTCGAACAGTGTCGAGGCGCCGGTGATCGCCAAGCCGAGCACGATCACCGGAAACCATCGCGAATACAGCGAATACGACCAGGCCACCAGCAGCGCGAAGGTGAACACCGCGCACACGACGACCCCGGTGTAGCCGCCGAGCACGTAGCCCTCGTTGAAATTTCCCTCGGCGAGCGAGACCGTCACGGTGCTCATGTCCACCGAGGCGCCGCGCACCTCGTTCGCCCATGCCGTCCCGGACTGGAACTTCTCGAGCCCCAGCAGCGGTGCGGGGATGAGGCTCAGGCTCGCGTGTTGAGCCACCTCGGCCGGTGTCAGCCAGCCGCCGGGCCCGTAGAACAGCGCGTCGGTCGCGGCCTCGAGCAGATCGAACCGGCGCAGGATGCTCAGGAACGGTTGCACGTTCTCCGGGTAGATCGAATCCACCGACGCCGCATCGCGTGCCGCGGTGCCGGTGGACTTGAACGACTGCAGCCAGCCGAAGCCGATCACCCCGACCACCCCGATGCCCGCGACACCGAGGGCGGTGCGCCGGTTCCAGCCGATCATCGAGAACCGGATGGCCAGTGCCAGGGCGGCGCCCAGGATCGGGGTCTTGGACTGCACCACCGACGACCACCACAGCTCACCGGCCAACAGCGCACCGAGGATGACCGCGCTGCGGCGCGGGTCGGGTGGTCGCAGGAAGATGATCAGGCCGATCGCGGCGATCGAGGCCGGGACCGCGAGAAACGCCAGCATCGGGTTGGCACTGTCGACCTCGCCTGCGGTGCCCGCCGATCCGGACGCGGTGCCCGCCGCTCGCCCGAGCATACCGAGCACGTACAACGCGACCAGCGCGGGCACGAAATCCGGATCGTCGAGGGCGGCGGCGCGGCGCGGCGGCCGACGATGTGACCAGATCGCGTAGGCGACGACCAGCGCCGCGTACACCCACAGTCCGAATACGACATGGTGCAAGGCCAGCGCGATTCCCCGGTCGTAGCCGAGATCGGCCAGACGCGGATCGGGCACATTGTCACCGAAGTGGGGTTCGGGCCGCACCGCGAGCAGCACCAACGGTCGAGCCACATACGACAGCGACCAGAACACGGCCTGCGCGATGAGGAACACTCGGGCGACGCCGGGCACCCAGAGGGCGGCGACCGCGATGACGAACAGCGCGGCGGCGACAGCGGCGACGGTGGCGGAGCCGGTCAGGACCTGACCTCCTGCGCCCGCGCGACGATCTCGCGCGCCCGATCCACGTAGCGGTGCCCGTCGGCCACCACGCGGCGGTGTCCGGCGTCGGCCACCGCGGCGACCCTGTCCGGTTCCGCCGCGCAGCGGTCGAGGATGTCGTGGAGTTCGTCGGTGTCGGAGAACAGGAAGCACTCGGTGGCGTCGTCGAGCAACTCGGCGTGCTCGTCGGTGCGTTCGCCGACGAACAGGCCACCGGCGGCAGGCACTTCGAACGTGCGGCAGGTGTGGGTGTCGCGGTTGTCGGAGTTCAGCAGCACCAGGTTCGCGCCGACCTGGGCCACCGCGGCCGAATACTGGGCGCCGTAGACCGCGCCGCCCACGTGGGCGCCGGTGGCGCGCAGTTCGGGTACCCGGCGCCAACCGGGCCCACGGACCAGCATGCGATCGCCGTAGCGTCCGGCCAGTTCGACCATCGCGGCTCGGCGGTCGGGACGGCACACACCGATGAAGCCGACCAGGTAGTCACGCCCGTCGCGGCGGGCGGTCCGGTGATGCCAGGCCGGATCGTAGGCACTGCGAACGAAACCGACGGCGCGGGCCCCGCGCGCCCGCAACTCGGGCACATTGTGGCGCTTGGTGGTGACCACGAGGTCCCACTCGGATTCGTGCGCGAGGTAGGAGGAGGTGAGATTTTCCGGGTTCGCCACATCGTCGGCGCTGTAATGCACGTGCAGCGCGGCAGGCAGATCGAGCAATCTGCGCTGGTCGAGATGGATTCCCTTGAACACGAAGACCATATCGGGATCGAAGGCCTCGGCGCTACGTTCGATTCGCTCGTGTAATGCGCGCACCTGCCACGGCGCCCGTTCCTTGCGCGCTTTGGCATAGATCCAGGGCGGAGACAAACGGGTCGGCAGCGTGATCGCGGTCGAGTCGACGACGAGTACATCGTGGCCGGCCTGACGGAAACCGTCGGCCAGCGAACGGGCGTTGCTGCCGAGCCAGTCGTCGCCGATGAAGAGAATTCTCATGGGTGATCGTCCTTGTCGCGCCGGTCGCGCAGGACCAGCATCCTGACCCGCGCGAGATACCAGGCGGCGACGGTGTATTCGACCAGCACGCTGCCGTAGACGAGGGTGTGAACCGAGTGGGTGCGGAAGGTCAGCCCGAGCGCGCAGGCCGCGATCACCGTGCCGATCACCGCGCCGGTGAGCACACCGAAGGTGTCCTGGCGGACCGGCAGGATCGCGGTGGTGACGAACGAGGTGACGGTGGTGGCGGGCAGGATCAGGATCTCGATCCGCAACAGTGAGGTCGCGCCGAGGAATTCGGTGCCGAAGATCACTTCGATCAGGAAGGGCGCTGTGACCCACACCAGCGCGCTCACCAGTGCGGCCAGCGCGACGCAGGCCGCGAGAACCCGCACGCTGTCACGCCAGAAGTTGCCGTCGGAACTGCGTCGCGCCAGGCGCGGCAGCAGGGCGAAGCCGATGGGGTCGAGCAGCGATTGCAGGGCCCGCACGAGGCGATCGCCCGCGGAGTACAGGCCGAGGGCGGCCGCGTTGAGCACCACCGAATAGATCGCGGCGGCACCCTGGCCGTAGGTGGTGATCAGCAAGCGGGAGGCGAAAACCGGCGCGCCCGTGCGGAGCAACTCACCGACATCGCGTGGTCGCGACGGCCGGCCGTACCGCCGGGAGGTGTCGATCCAGGTGGCCACGACCGTGGGCACCGACGACACCAGCAGGCACAACACCGCTACCTGAGCGCTCGGCAGCCGTGGCAGTACACCGACCAGCAGGGCGAGATAGCCGAGCCGCCCGATGCCCTGATAGACCGTCGACGCGCCGAAACGGCCCTGCCCGATCAGCAGCCAGTCCTCCGACATCGACCAGAACCCGCCCGCGAACAAACCGAGCAGGATCATCTGCACCGGTTCGGGGACGCCGAACACCAGGCCTACGCCGAGCGCGACCCCGAGTATCAGCAACAGGCTCAGCCGGACCGCGAGGTAGTCGCCGCGCAGCTGGTTGACGGCCGCGAACCGTGTCCCGGCACCGCGGTTGTCCTCGGCATCGGGCACCCGTGCGGCCATGAACGAGGTGATGCCGAGGTCGACGATCAGCGAACCGATGAAATAGGCCGACATCGCCATCGCGAGGAGCCCGAGACCGTGCGCGCCGAGCACTCGGGCGATCAGCGGCACCGTGATGAAGGTGACCAGATACTGCCCGTACTTGCCGAAGCTGACGAACCCGATGTCGCGCAGCACAGCCAGCGGGCTGGACTTGATGTTGTTGCCCTCGTCGGACCCGGGTTCGCCCTCTGGTCTGCGAGGCGCGCCGTTGTCGCGGGGGAGCGGCTGCACGTGCGGGAAGACGTCGGTGGTGACGGTGGCCAGATAGCGATCGTGCTCAGTCACCGCGGGTCACCATGGTGTCGAGGAAGTCGGCGACGGAGCGGGCACTGGTGTGGATGTCGAAATCGCGTGCGCGGTCGCGGCCCGCCAGTGCCAGGCGGGCACGCTCGGCGGGGTCGTGGAGGAGGGTGTCCAGCGCGGCGGTGAGAGCGCCCACGTCGCCACCGGGGACGAGCAGGCCGTCGACCCCGGTCTCGATGATCTCGGCGGGACCGCCCGGTGTCGCCGCGACCACCGCGCAGCCCGCGGCCATGCCCTCGACGACGACCTGCCCGAAGGGCTCCGGCAGCACCGAGCAGTGCACGAGAACGTCCGCGATGGCGAGGTATTCGGCGGGATCGTCGACGTGGCCGGTGAATTCGGCGGCCACACCCAACTCGGCCGCGAGCTTCTCCAGCTGTGCGCGATACGGTTGCTCGCCGAAGAACGTACCGCCCACCAGAACCACCCGGGCAGGTTGCACCCGCAGCGCGGCGATCGCGCGCAGGAAGATGTCCTGGCCTTTCCACGGACTGAGTCTGCCGACGACGACCACCACCGCCTCCGCGGCCGAGCGGGTGCGCGGATCCGCTGGTGTCGCGGGCAGTTCGACGCCGGGATAGGCGATCGCGGTAGACAGTCCAGCGGGCAGGGTCGCGGCGGTCGCGCGACTGTTGGCCAGCTGTCCGCGGCACACGAGCCAGGCCAGCACCCGGATCGCCAGGGCCGGAATCCGGCCGAAGTAGTCGGGGGATACACGGTCGTGGACCTGCCACACCAGCGGAACACGCGCGCGACGGGCGGCGACAGCGCCGAGGACCAGTGCCTTGGTGCTCTCGGCGACGACGACATCGGCGCGGGTCTCGGCGACCACCGCCCCGACCGCCCAGCCCAACCGCAGCAGGGCGAGGAAGCCGGTGAGCAGTCCGAGCACACCGGTGCCGATACGCATGGCGCGCGAGTCGAATCGTCCCGTGACGACTCGGGTCTCGATCTCGCGTGCCCGCATCCGGGCCACCATCGGTCCGTCCTCGGTGTAGATCATGGTGACCTGATAGCGGCCCGTCGCGCGTAAGGCATCGAGCAGCCGCAGGGTGGCCAGTTCGGCGCCGGACGGTGCCGCGGTGTGTGCGAGAAAGACAGCTCGGCTCACAGCAGGTCCCGATAGAGCGCAGCGTGGCGGTCGGCGGCGATGTCCCAGGTGAAGGTCTGCGCGTGCGCGCGGCAGGCGGCCGGGTCGGGCACTGTGCCGTCCAGCGCGGTGACGAGCCGGGCGGCGAGCGCGTCGGGCTCGCCCGCGGGGACGACGAGGGTGGGGTCGAGGCCGCGCACGGCGTCGGGCAATCCGCCACAGTCGGTGACGATCGGGGCCCGCCCGGCCGCCAGGGATTCCAGGGCGATCAGCCCGAAGCCCTCCAACGCGACGGTCGGGACGACAGAGACCGTGGCCTCGGCGTAGAGGTCGGTGAGTTCGTCGTCGCCGACCCGGCCGGTGAACTCGACGGTGCCCCCGAGCTCGGCCGCCGCGGCCCGCAGCTCCGCTTCGGCGGTACCGGTGCCGACGACGACGAGTCGGGCATCGGGATGGGCGGCCGAAACCTGCGGCCATGCTCGCAACAACACGTCGATGCCCATGCGCCGCTCGAGCCTGCGCACGCACAACACGGTCCGGGTGGCGGCGGTGGTGTCGAGCGGCGCGGCGTGGAATCGGTCGAGATCGACGCCGGGCGGAATGACCGAGATCCGGTCGGCGGGCACGTGGTAGTCGCGCTCGAGCACGTCACGGAAGTGGCCCGACAGCACGACGAATCGGTCGGCGCCGCGGTAGCGCAGTCGTTCGAACAGGTACTTGGCTCGCACGGCACGGGCTGATTCGCCCGCCATCGCGCTCTCCTGCGCCCACGGTCCGTGGAAGTGGACCACGAGCGGAAGCTTCGACGTCGCGGTCCGGGCGAGGGGGCCGTAGAGGCAGAAGTGCCGGTCCAGCACGGTGCCCGGGGCGAGTTCGGAGCGGGCGAGCAGCGCGGTGCGGGTGCGGTGCAGTGTGGAACCGCCCGTCGGTCCCCACGATCCGGCGCCCGCGTGGTCGGCGGTGCCGAACGCGGCCGCGGTCACCGCCATCTCCGGCTGCTGTGCGAGTGCTCGATACAGATCGGTGAAATACCGGTTGAGGCCGCCCGGAGTGGCACCGAACCATTCCGATCCGGTCATGTGCACACCAACCGTTGCGGTCGCAGTCGTCAACCTCCGCACCCTTCATCATGTGTCCCGCGAAGTGCATCCCGACCGGCGAATTCGCTATCGGCCCACAGTGTAGGGGAGTAACCACGTTCGGGCCCACCGGGCGGCACACAGTCAGGGGGTGGGGTAGATTCCTCACCGGGGAAGGCGGGAGTGCAACAGGGCATCACCCGGTGACAGGGAGTGCGACGATGGTTTCCGCGTTGACGGTGTGTGTGCCTGCCTACGACGCCGAGCGGACGCTCGCGGTGACCCTGGAATCGGTGCTCGCCGAGGACGCCGACTTCGAACTGCTCGTCCTCGACAACGCCAGCGCCGACCGCACCGGCGAGATCGCCCGGTCCACCGGCGATCCCCGCGTGCGGGTGCTGCGCAACGAGTCGGTGTTGCCCATCGGGGCCAATTGGGATCGGGTGATCCGGGCCGCCTCCGGTGAACTGGTGAAAGTGGTCTGCGCCGACGACATCCTGCGCCCCGGCGCGCTGACCGAACAGTGGGCGCTGATGGCCGACTCGTCGGTCGCGATCTGCGCGGGACGCTTCGATGTGATCGATGAGCAGGGCGACTTGCTCGAGAGCGACCTCGGTCTGCCGGGTCTGCTCGGCCGCCGCACGCCACGGGAACTGGCCAAGGTCATCGTGCGTCGCGGTCCGGCCGAGTTCGGGCCGACGGCCGCGGCCATGTTCCGGCTGGCCGACTACCGGCGCGTGGGCGGTCTGCGCCCCGACCTGGTGTTCCCGATGGATGTCGACCTCTTCGCCCGCGTCGCCACCGGCGGTCACTTCGTCGGGATGGAACGGATCGTCGCCGCGTGGCGCAACTCCTCGTTCAACCTGTGCAGCCGCACTACCACCAAGTCCAAGCTCACCGACATGTACCGCTTCCACCATCGCCTCGTCGACGATCACCCCGAATTGGTGACGCGTGCCGATGTACTCACCGGGGACCTGCGCCTGGTCGGGCAGATCATGGAGCGCGTGCGGGTGCGGACACTGGGCGCGGTCGGCGCGGTGCGCCCGGGCGAATGAGGCCACGGCTCCGGCCGGTCAGGTCTCGGCGCCCCGACGGGTGACGGCCCGCCGGGGTGACGCCGATCAGATCGAGAAGGTCTTGCCGTAGGTGACGACGGTGTCGCCGGTGGAGCCGACGATCTTCACGAACGGGCGGATGTTGGTCTGGCCGAGCACACCGGTGACGGTGCCGTGGAAGCCCGAAAGACGCAGCACGCCTTCGGCTCCGGAGATTTCGCCACCGGCGACCTCGACCTCCTGGATGCCGGGGCCGAAGCCCGCGGCGAGTTCGATGCCCGCGCGCGGGATGAGGCCGTCGAGCTTGACGGTGGGCCCCTCGGCGCCGACCTCGAGGCCCAGGCTCGGGGTCGACCACTCGAACTTGATCCTGCCGTCGAGGGTGGCGGGGTAGCCGACCTGGTAGCCCACGATGAGATGGCCGGACCAGGCCTCGGCCTCGGGGCCGGTGACCAGGTAGGAGGCCGCGCCGCTGTGGAACCACTCGCGGGTGAGCGGATTGCCGTCCAATGGTGCGACGAAGTCGATCCGGGTATCGGACTGGACAGCTTCGACGGTGCGGTTCCTGCCGTCGAGAACGATGCTGCTGCTGTCGATTCCGGCAGCGGCAGCGCCCGCTCCCATGACCAGACCGACCGCGATGGCCGATGCCATCGCGACCATCCGGAGCGCGCGCGGTGCAAGCACGGTGGTTCCCCTCATCAGAATTCTTCCCCTGGATACTCGCCCGCCGAACGGTGCGTTCGACGCCGCAGCCCCCTGCGATCCGGGCACCGGCCCACCGCGACACTGCGACGGTCCAGCGGTGACCTGAACTCGATCATGGTGCGGCGCTGGGCGATCCGAGTATCCCACGCCATCCGATCATGTGCCGATCGCCACAGGGTCACCTATGACACAGTCGCCGAGGGCGTCTATCGCCGACGTGGGCCCGCCGGGTCGTCGATCATCCACCGGCCGTCGAGTGTGGGCAGCCCCGCGCTCACTTCGGCGAACAGGTCCGGCAGCGTCAGCAGCACGAGGTCGGGCTCGGCGGCGACCAGGGCGGCGGGGGAGATGATGGGCACATCGGTGCCGGGCATCCGACGGCCCTGCTTACCGGGCGAGGCATCGGCGACACCGGCGAGCAGACCGCGGTGCGCGCCCGCCATGCTCAGCAGGGCGACCGCCCGGGACGCGGCGCCGTAGGCGAAAACCCGATGATGGTGTGCGGCGTTGTCTTCCAACCACGCGCGCAGGGCGTGGACGTGGCGGTCGACCGTGTGTTGCAGCTCGGCGATGGAGCCGAGCGCATCGGCTTCGGTCGCGAGCAGTTCCTCGACGGTGCTATCCGGAGTGTGCTCGCCGTGGCGCACCGCGAGCAGCACGGTCCCGCCGTAGAGGTCGAACGCCCACGCGGTGACCACGCTCATTCCCGCGGCACGCAGCAGCGTGCGCAGGGTGTCCAGGGAGTAGTACGCGAAGTGCCCGTGCCGCAACGCATTCCACTGCCCCTGCGCGACGATGGCGGCCAGAGAGTGGTACTGCACCAGCAGCACGCCATCGGGAGCCGTCGCCGCGGCACGTGCCGCGAAGGCCGCCCGCTGATCGGGTTCGTGCATGATGCCGAAGCAGTCGAGCACCACATCGGCCGGTCCGCTGGTCTTCTCGGTGAAGCCGTGGGCGGCGAGCAGGGGCAGCCAGGTGCCACCGTGCGGGCTGCCGAATTCGGTGACGGTCGAACCGCGCAAGAGTCCGGCGGCGTGCACCAGGCGCACTGCGTGGTCGGCTTGGTCGCGCAGTGCCTGCGGTTCGACGCCGCGGGGTTCGGCCGTGACGGTGTCGTCGTCGGCGAGTTGGGCCAGCCCGCAGGCCGCGCACTGGTCCATTCGCAGCGGATGGCCGCATTCGATGTCGGCGACCGGAGCGTCACGTGGCGGAAAGTGGTCCGCCGCCGGAACCGATCCCAGGTCGAGAACGGGAGTGAGCGCGGTCTTCGCGCAGCCGCGGCATCGGCGGGTCATGGCAGGATATCCCCGTGCGTATCGAGCGGACCGAATTGGCCGACGTGGTGGTACTCGTTCCCGAACCGTTCCGGGACGAGCGTGGACTGTTCACCCGCACGTTCGACGCGGACGAGTTCGACGCCCATCTCGGGGTGCCGGGCGCGGCGGCGACCTTCGTGCAGGATTCGCAGTCGCGGTCGGTGCGCGGGGTGATCCGTGGCATGCACGGTCGCGGCGGGCGCGGTGAGGCCAAGCTGGTGCGGTGCGCGCACGGCGCCGTCCACGACGTGCTCGTCGACATCCGGCCTGGTTCGCCGACTTTCGGTGCGCGTCAAGCGTTTCGGCTCGACGACGAACAGTTCCACCACCTGTACGTGCCGCCGGGTTTCCTGCACGGATTCCAGGCGCTCACCGAGATCGCCGACGTCTGCTATCGCATCGACCGCCCGCACGATCCCACCGAGGACCTCGGGGTCGCCTACGACGACCCCGAGTTGGCCATCGATTGGCCGCTGCCCGTCGGCCCGGTCTCCGCGCGCGACGCGCGGGCGGGGAGCTGGCCCGCGCTGCTGGCTACGCTGACGCCGACGCACTGATCCGGCGCAGCTGTGCGTCGAGCACCCCGGAGTCGCACAGGCCCTGCAGATGCGGCAGTCGGGTGAATCGCCGGAAGAACGCGTCCGAGGTGAGCCCGCGCGCGGTGTACTCGGTGAACAGCTCGGCCGCGCCCGCGGGCACCGTCCACTGTGCCTCGAAGCCGAGAACCTCACGCGCGTAGGAGAAATCGACCCGGTAGGACCGCGGGTCCGCGCCGCTCTCGCCGGTGATCAGCAGACGCGAGCCGGGTACCGCCTCGACGACCGAGGCGGCGATCTCGGCGACGGTCAGGTTGTTGACCTCGGTGCCGATATTGAACGCCCGGCACGAGACATCCGCGGCGGGGGCGGTGAGGCAGGTGGCGAACGCGGTGGCGATGTCCGCGGCGTGGACCAGGGGGCGCCACGGGGTGCCGTCGGAGAGCACCTTGACCTCGCCGGTGAGTACCGCGTAGCCGACCAGATTGTTGAGCACGATATCGGCCCGCAGTCGCGGCGAGAAACCGAAAGCCGTGGCGTTGCGCAGGAACACCGGCACGAAATCGTCGTCGGCGAGGGCGGCCACATCGTCTTCGACGCGGACCTTGCTCTCGGCGTACGGGGTGATGGGCCGTAGCGGGGCGTCCTCGGTGACGAGTTCGGCACCGGCGGCGCCGTAGACCGAGCAGGTCGAGGCGTAGAGGAACCGCGAGACCCCGGCCTCCTTGGCGAGGCGGGCCAGACGCACCGACGCGTGATGGTTGATGTCGTAGGTGATCTCCGGCGCGAGGGCGCCGAGGGGATCGTTCGACAACGCGGCAAGATGGATCACCGCGTCGAAACCGCGCAGCTGCTCGACGGTCACCTCGCGCAGGTCCACCGCCAAACCTTCGGGGTCGCCGGCGAACTCACCGAGCACGCAGTCGGCGAAGTAGCCGATGTCCAGGCCGGTGACCTGGTGGCCCGCCGCCCGCAGCACCGGCACCATCACGGTGCCGAGATAGCCCTGGTGCCCGGTGACCAGTACCCGCATGTTCACGTCTGTTCCCATCTGATGATCGCTTTGTCGAGCACGAACGCCTCGGCGTACGGTGCGTGGCACTGCACCCCACGCATCCGGGCCAGCCCGAGGAAGGCCTGTTCGTCGAACCAGTCGCGGCCCGTCTGCGACGGATAGTGCTCGTGCAAAAGTCGCGACTTCTGTTGTGCCAGTTCATGACTCAACGGGTGGTAGAGCGTGGGAGTAGGGGTGTCTGTCTCCCATTTGAGGATTTCGTAGCCCAGGGTCAGGTGATCGCGGAACTCGGTAGGCACCAGTTCGGCGAGCAGGCGATGGTCCTGATGGGCGTCGCCACGATGCGGCGCGAACACCACGTCGGGTTCGCCGCCGCGACGAAAGTCCGCGAGTGCGTTCTTGATCCGGTCCCAGTGCGCCGGTGCGCGGCCGTCGGGCACATCGAGAACGTGTAGCTGCGGCTCGGTGCCCGAGCAGAAGGCGGTCAGCGCCGCACGTTCCTCGTACTCACGGCCGGTGCCGCCGCCGGAGAGCACCAGGGCCCGCACCTGGACCTCGGGATCGGCGCCGGTGAGCGCGAGCAGTGTCGCCCCCATCCCGATCGCGATGTCGTCGCAGTGCGCGCCGAGCAGCGCGATCCGGCGTGGTGGGCGGGTGAACAGCCCGATCACGGCCGGTCCCACACCATCCACGGCCGGGTGCCGTTGCGGTAGGCGTCGTCGAGCTCGGCGCGTTCCTTGAAGGTGTCGGCAGGCTTCCAGAAGCCCATGTGCTGATACCCGAAGAGCCTGCCCTGCCCGGCGAGCGCGCCGCACGCGTCGGCCACCAGATCGCCGCCGGGCGGCAGGAGATCGAAGATCTCCTGGCTGAGTACGAAGTAGCCGCCGTTCTCCCACAGGGGCATCTGCGCCACCGGCACGATGTCCTTCACCTCGCCGGTGGGGGAGATGTCCACGCAGTGGAACGAGGACTGCGGCGGCACCACCATCATCGACGCGGCAGCACCCGAGGCGTGGAAGCGGTCGATCATGGTGTCGAGCGGGGCGTCGGTGAGCACGTCGGCGTAGTTGGCCAGGAAATACTCGTCACCGTCGAGGTGCTCGCGCACGCGTCGCAGTCGTTCCCCGATCGCCGATTCGACGCCGGTGTCGACGAAGGTGATCGACCAGTCGCTGATGTCGCTGCCCAGCAGCTCCACTTCACCGTTGCGGATCACGAAGTCGTTGGACGCCGACTCCTGGTAGGTGAGAAAGAAGTTCTTGATGTGTTCGGCGCCGTAGCCCAGGCACAGCACGAATTCCTTGTGGCCGTAGTGCGCGTAGTAGCGCATCACGTGCCACAGCAGTGGGCGTGGGCCGACCAACTGCATCGGCTTGGGGACGACGTCGTCGGATCCGCCGCGCATGCGCATGCCGTATCCGCCGCAGAACAGGACGACCTTCATCGGTTCGTTCACTTTCCTTCGGAGTGTGCGCCGGCCGTGGCCGGTTCACTGATTATGGTGCCGCGATGCAGCACCGGCAGCGGATAGATCAGTTCGCCGCCCCACCGGCCGACGTGGCTGAGCTGGGCGGTGATCTCGGTTTCCAGATTCCACGGCAGCACGAGCACCACATCGGGTTCGTCGGCGTCGATGCGCTCGGGCGGATGGATCGGGATCCGGGTGCCGGGGGTGTAGCGGCCGTGCTTGTAGGGATTGCGGTCCACGGTGTACTCGAGCAGGTCGGGTCGGATGCCGCAGTAGTTGAGCAGGGTGTTGCCCTTGCCCGGCGCGCCGTAGCCGACGACCCGCTTGCCCGCCGCGCGGCAGTCGAGCAGGAAACGCAGCAGCTCGTGGCGGACCGATTCGGCACGGGCGCCGAGCGCGGTGTATCCGGCGGGCTCGTGCAGGCCCGCCGCCCGCTCGAGGTCGAGGACCTCGCCGACCCGGGCGGTCGGTTCGGCGACGGCGTCGGGGCGTGCCCACAGCCGGATCGAGCCGCCGTGGGTGTCGAGCAGTTCCACATCGACCACGGTCAGGCCCGCGATCGCCAGCGCGCGCTGCGCGGAGTGGACGGTGTAGTACTGGAAATGTTCGTGATAGATGGTGTCGAACTGGCCGAGCTGGACCAGGTTCAGCGCGTGGTGCACCTCGATGCTGCACCAGCCGTCGTCGCTGAGCAGGGTGCGCAGCGCGTGGGTGAACCCGCGCAGGTCGGGCACGTGGGCGTAGACATTGTTGGCGACCACCAGATCGGCCGGACCGTGCTCGGCGCGGACCCGTGCGGCCGAATCCTGTTCCAGGAAGGCTGTTTCCGTCGGCACGCCGGCCTCGCGGGCCGCGCGGCCGACATTGACCGACGGCTCGATGCCCAGGCAGCGGATGCCGCGGGCGACCGCGTGGCGCAACAGGTAGCCGTCGTTGCTGGCCACCTCGACGACGAACGAATCGGGGCCGAGATCGAGCCGCTCGGCGGTGGTGGTGACGAACTGCTCGGCGTGGCGGACCCAGCTGTCGGAGAACGAGGAGAAGTACGCGTACTCGGTGAAGGTGTCCTCGGGGGTGATCAGCGCCGGGATCTGCAACAGCAGGCAGTCCTCGCACAGGCGAAGGTGCAGCGGGTACGTCGACTCCGGCAGGTCGAGTTGCTCGACGGCGAGGAAGCTCTCGCACGGCGGGGTGGCACCCAGGTCGAGGACACTCGTGAGCTGTTCGGAATCACAGAGTCGACATTGCACGTGGAGCCCACACCTTCTTGCACGATCACCCAAGCTGTCACGGCTCATGCCGGTCATGCCGGAAGTCGGATAGACAGGTGCAGACGTTACAGCGGGCCCGAAGGGGCGTCCCGAAACATCCGGGACAGAAATAGATTCGTGGTAATTTTCGGAGTTCGACCAGGTCGTTCCGGCGTCGGCAAATTGCTGGCGAGGGCGACCATTCCTCACTCCTCTGTGATGCCGATCACTTGTGAAAGTGATTTTCCTGCATTCATATCGAAAGGCGATAGCAATTCGGTGATAGCTGTCCGATTGCGCCGTGGCGTGGCTAACTTTTGGAACCCGTTGTGGCGGTGAGACTTCGACAAGAATGCCTGGTGGGGCTCTGTAACAATCAGCTGGCGGGTATCGAATCGACGGGAAGTAGGACGGCCTCAACGGCCGCTTTCCGGTCGACGGGGATCGGGAAACGATTCGTCTCCCGAAGGGGAGGTGTGGGTTCATGAGCTACGAGCTCACTGGTAGTGGCGACGTCGATGTTGTCAACGGTGTCCAGGTGCTGCGCCGTACGCAGCGTGAGAGTTGGCAGACCGCGTTGGTCCAGCGGTTGGCTGTGACCGATGTGGTGGCGGTATTCGGCGCGGTCGGGGCAGCGCAGGTGATCCGCTTCGGTGGGCCCGCCGCGCCGCCGTTGGCCTGGCCCCTGTCCTACGAGGTCGGCTACTCCGTGGTGTCGCTGGCCTTGGCTGTCGGCTGGCTGGCGCTGCTGCACGGGTACGGCACTCGTACGCCGCAGGTGGTCGGTACCGGCAGTGAGGAATTCCGCAGGCTCGTGTCGGCGACGCTGCGCCTGTTCGGTGTGCTGGCGATCCTGGCGCTGCTGTTCCGGGTGGAGGTCGCGCGCGGCTATCTCGCGATCGCGTTGCCCGCCGGGCTGCTCGCGCTCGTGGTGGGGCGCTTGGCGTGGCGGTGGCGGTTGCGTCGGTGGCGCGCGCAGGGCCGGTGCCACACCGCCGTATTGGTGGTCGGTTCGCCGGAGGCCGCGCACGCGATGGCGTCGGCGTTCAGCGGCGATCCCGGTTCCGGCTACCGCGTGGTCGGCGTGTGCGTGCCCGCGGGAGCTCTCGGCGCACAATTCGATACGACCGACAGTCCGTTGGTGCTCGGGGACGATCGCTCGGTACTGGAGGCAGTGCGCCGCAGTGGCGCCGATTCGGTGGCGGTGGCCGCGACCGATCATCTCGGACCCGCCGAATTGCGGCGGATGGCCTGGGCCTTGGATCCGCTCGGCGTCGATCTGATCGTGGCGCCCGGTGTCGTCGACATCGCGGGCGTGCGGCTGACCAACCGGATCGTCGCGGGCATGCCGATGCTGCACATCGACCCGCCGCGGTACGGACGAGCGAAATCGAGTCGGAAAGCGCTGTTCGACCTGTGCTTCGCCGCGATCGTGTTGGTATTCATCGCGCCGACCCTGGCCGCTATCGCGATCGCTGTGAAGGTGACGAGTGCGGGACCGGTGTTCTACCTGTCGGAACGGATCGGGCGCGACGGTATTCCGTTCCGGATGATCAAGTTCCGCAGCATGCTCGTCGATGCCGACAGCGCGGTGGAGGCGCTCATCGACCACCACGGCGGAAATCCGTTGTTCTTCAAGGTCAAAGACGATCCGCGGGTGACCTCGGTGGGTCGGTTCCTGCGCAAGTACAGCCTCGACGAGTTGCCGCAGTTCTTCAATGTGCTGCGCGGTGAGATGAGCGTCGTCGGGCCGCGGCCGCAGGTGCAACGTGAAGTCGACAGCTACGACGGGGAGATGCGAAGGCGACTGCTGGTGAAACCGGGCGTCACCGGGTTGTGGCAGGTCAGCGGTCGGTCGGATCTGTCACCCGAGGATTCGGTGCGGCTGGACCTGTCCTATGTCGAGAACTGGTCGATGGTGCTGGATCTGGCGTTGATCGCGCGCACCATCGGCGTGGTCACCCGCGGCGACGGCGCGTACTGAAAACGGGGTGGTGAGTCGACTCACCACCCCGATTCGCTATCGGTCCAGCCCCACCGTCAGCGCAGGTCCCGGCGACGGAAAGCCATGAGCCCCACCAGGATTCCCGCTCCCGCGAGGGCAACCAGGTAGGCGATCGGCACGATGTCGAACGCCGCGCCCGGCAGCTTGGGCGGGTGGATGAAGGGAACCAGATCCAGAATCCACTGGGGGAAGCTGCCCAGCGAGCCCAGCAGGAAGATCACGATCATCGCGCTCAGTACGCCCCAGGCGAGCGCCGCGTACTTGGGCAGGGCGCCGAACAACAGCATCGCGACAGCGGTGATCACCCAGACCGCGGGAAGCTGGACCGCGACCGCGCCCACGGATTCGCTGACTTTGCCGGGCAGATCGCCATCGGTGGCACCCCAGACGACTCCGATGGCCAGGCCCGCCGCCAGCAGAGCCACGGCGGGTCCGCCGATCGCGAACAGCAGGTGGCCTGCCGCGAAACGCACGCGCCCCACCGCGCCGGCCAGAACCGTCTCGGCGCGGCCGGTGTTCTCCTCCTCGTGCAGCCGCAACACCGCTGACACCGAGTAGGCGGCGGCCGCGGCGGCGAGCATCGTGACGGCATAGGCGATGAACGACTTCTCCAGATCCGCCGACCCGCCCAGCGAGGTGACCACGTCCTGCAGGGTGCCGCTGTCGTCGAGCATGCCGCCGATACTGTTCACCGCGCCACCGATGAGCAGGCCGTACAGGGTGAAACCGGTCGTCCAGGCGATCAGCGAACCGCGCTGCAATCGCCAGGCCAGCCCCACCGGACCCGACAGCGCGGTACCGCCGACGGCCGGTCCGGGGCGCTCGGCCAGTAGGCCCGCACCGATATCGCGGGTCCGCAGCAACCGGTAGGCGAGCAGGGTGGCGCCGGCGCCGAGAGCGGCCAACGGCACCAGCACCCACCAGCGTTCGTCGGCGAACGGGCGGATCTGCAGGCACCAACCCAGCGGCGAGAACCACGACAGCACACCGTTTCCCGCGTCGCCGACCGCACGCACCGCGAACGCCGCGCCCAACGCTCCGAGCGCGATGCCACGGGCGAGCCGGGCGCCGGTGCTGACCTGCGCGGCGACAGCGGCCACCGCACCCCAGACCACACCGGACGCGGCCAGCGCGGCGCCGAAGGCCACCGAGCCCGCGGCGGGCAGATCGGTAGCCATCAGTGAAGCCGCGCAAGCGATTCCGGCGACGACCGACGCACCGTAGGTGAGCAGGAGTGCTCCGGTGAGGCCGGCGAACCGGCCGATGCTGGTGGCGCCCACCAGTTCCGCGCGCCCGGTCTCCTCCTCCACCCTGGTGTGGCGGATGACCGTGAGGACCGCGGCGATCGCGATCATCGCGTACATCGCCCCGGCCTTCCAGGTGCCGATGGAACCCAGCGCCGAACTGAAAACCGGTCCGTACATGGCGATCAGCGCCGGACTCGCCGCCGTGGTCGCCGCGAAGTTGTCGAGTTGTTCTCCGGTGGTGTAGATGTCCTTGATCGAGACGATCTGTAGTGCGGGCATCAGCCCGATCAACAGCGACCACAGCGGGGCGACCACTCGATCGCGGCGCAGATACAGGCGCAACATCTGACCGGTGCCGGCGAATTCGCCCGCGGTGCGCGAGGTCGCGGTGAAACGGGGGACAGCGGCGGTGGTGGTCATGCCCGCACCTTCTCCGCGGTCTCGGCGTTGTCGACGTGATAGTGGCGCAAGAACAGATCCTCCAGCGTCGGCGGCGCACTGGTCAGGCTGCGCACGCCCGCGTCACCGAGTACCCGGATCAGCGCGCCGAGGTGTTCGGCGTCGACCTGGCAGCGCAGCGTCGAACCGTCTTGCTCGACATCGCCGACGCCGGGCATCGCGCTCAGATCGCCGGGATCGCCGATCAGGTCCGCGGTGATGGCGGTGCGGCTCAGGTGGCGAAGGTCGTTCAGCGATCCGGATTCGACGGTTCGACCGGTCCGGATGATCGTGACCCGGTCACACAGGTGCTCGACCTCGGACAGGATGTGGCTCGACAGCAGCACCGTCGCACCACGGGCCGCGGCCTCGCGCACACAGTCCTGGAAGACCTGTTCCATGAGCGGGTCGAGACCCGAGGTCGGTTCGTCGAGGATCAACAGGTCCGCATTCGCCGAAAAGGCCGACACCAGTGCGATTTTCTGCCGGTTGCCCTTGGAGTAGGTACGCGCCTTCTTGGTCGGGTCCAGCTCGAAGCGTTCGATCAGCTCACCGCGACGTGACCGGTCAAGACCCCCGCGCATGCGGGCGAGGAGATCGATCGTCTCGCCCCCCGACAGCGACGGCCACAGGGTGACATCGCCTGGGACGTAGGCGATCCGGCGATGCAGGGCCACCGCATCGGTCCACGGATCACGGCCGAAGACCGTGGCTCGGCCACCGGTCGCGCGCAGTACGCCGAGCAGGATGCGGATGGTGGTGGACTTGCCTGAGCCGTTGGGACCGAGGAAACCGTGGATTTCGCCGGTCGCGACATGGAGGTCGAGTCCGTCGAGCGCGGTGAAGCGGCCGAACCTCTTGCGCAGGTCCGCGACATCGATGACCCGGTCGTCGGTGGGGGAGGGCATCGTCTACTCCTCGAAAAGGGTGTCGAGCATGGTGGAATCGGTGAGTAATCCTTGGGTGTAGAGCTCGAGCGCCGGGAAGGTGATCTCGTCGGACAGCTCACGGATCGCCTTGCGGTAATCGAGTTTTCCTTCACGCTGCATGCGCATCTGGAGATAGAGGTTCATCGCGCCGACATGGCAGAGCACGATGTAGCGAGCGCGGGCCGCGTGGTCGCGACTCGGCTTGGCCTTGCCCTCGTCGACGGCGGTCTGCATGTACTGCTCCGCGTCGGTGATCATGTGCTCGAGCAAAGACTCCGACAGCGGACCGCCTGCCTGGAAGCTGCGCAGGATGTAGGCCACCAGGGGCGCGTACATCTCGATCTCGGCCATCGCGTTCAAGATCCCCGCGGGACCGGGCGCCTGGATCGCGCGCAGCTTCTCGTCGCGGATGATCTCGAGCACACGATCGTCGCAGACCGCACGCAGTCCGTCCTTGGATCCGAAGTGATGGTTCACCAGCCCGGGCGAGACCCCGGCCGCGGCGGCGATGGCCCGAACGCCGACGCCGAACCCCTGCTCACCGAACAATTCGATCGCGGCATCGCGAATCCTGGCGGCGGTGGTGAGGTCGGCTGAACGCATGTTCAATATGTTAAACGCGCGTTCAATCCGTTGGCAAGACTTTCGCCCGAACCGAGTTTCGGGCCTGGGTGACACTTCGCGCGCGAGCTAATGTCGAAGTCATGGCTACCGGCACATCGACGACGGCAGAACATCTCCGCGCAGCGCTGGACGGACCGTGGCGCGCGGTCAGGGAACAGGCACGCACACAGCTCGCCGGTGAGGAATTCACCGACGACCCCGAACTCGACATCCACGCGGCCAGGGCGCGTGTACTCGACCAGATGCGCGCAATCGCCACCATGGGCTACCCCGAGCGCGGCTTCCGGCCCGAGAACGGCGGCACCGGCGATCCCGGCGGCGCGGTCACCGGACTGGAGATGCTGGCCTACACCGACCTGTCGCTGTGGGTGAAGTCCGGCGTGCAGTGGGGACTGTTCGGCGGCGCGGTGGAGAACCTGGGCACCGAACGGCACCGCGACTTCATCAAGCGCCTGATCTCGCTCGATCTGCTCGGCTGTTTCGCGATGACCGAGTCCGGGCACGGCAGCGATGTCGCCAACGTGGAGACCACGGCCACCTACGATCCGGCCACCCAGGAGTTCGTCGTCGACACGCCGACGCCGTCGGCGCGCAAGGACTACATCGGCGGTGCCGCGGTCCACGCGCGGATGGCCGCGGTGTTCGCCCAGCTGATCGTCGGCGGCGAGAGCAAGGGCGTGCACTGTCTGCTGGTGCCGATCCGCGACGAGCTCGGCGCGGACCTGCCCGGCGTGACCACCTACGACGACGGCCTCAAGGGTGGTCTGCCCGGCGTCGACAACGGCCGGATCGTCTTCGACCAGGTGCGGATCCCGCGCGAGAACCTGCTCAACCGCTACGCCGACGTCACCCCGGACGGCACCTACGACTCCGAGATCGAGAACCCGAGTCGGCGCTTCTTCACGACGCTGGGCACGCTGGTACGTGGCCGGGTCAGCGTCGGCGGCGCTGCCGCCGCGGGCACGCGGGTGGCACTGAGTATCGCCGTGCGGTACGCGCTGGCGCGCCGCCAGTTCGCCGATCCCGACACCGGCGACGAGACCCTGCTGATGGATTACCGCAGCCATCAGCGCAGGCTGCTGCCCTTGGTCGCGAAGTCGTTCGCGCTGGCCTTCGCCCAGAACGACCTCGTGCGCCGGATGGATGAGATCCAGCGCGGGGAGAACACCGAACCGAGCTCACAGCGGGCGCTGGAAAAGCGTGCCGCCGGTCTGAAGGTCGCGCAGACCCGCCACGCCACCCGGGCCATTCAGGAATGTCGCGAAGCCTGCGGCGGTGCGGGATACCTCACCGAGAACCGCCTGGTCACGCTGAAGGCTGACACCGATGTGTTCACCACCTTCGAAGGCGACAACGTCGTGTTGACCCAGCTCGTGGCGAAGGAACTGCTCACGGCCTACTCCGACGAGGTCCGCGACCTCGACGCGCTCGGCTGGGTGCGTTTCGCGGCCACCATGGCCGGTGACGTGGTGCGCAAACGCTCCGGTGTGCGTCAGCTGATCCAGACCCTGCGCGACCGCAACGACGAGACCGTCGACGAAGGCGACCTGTCCAAACGTGACGTCCAGCTGCAGCTGTTCGCCGACCGCGAGGACTACCTGCTGCGGACCGCCGCGCACCGGCTGCGCGCCCGTGCCACCGACACCGGACCGTTCGAGGCGTTCAACAACGCCCAGGACCACATCCTGGCCGCCGGCACCGCGCACATCGATCGCCTCGTGCTGGAGGAGTTCGTCGACGGCATCGCCGAGATCGAGGACCCGGACGCGAAAGCTCTCGCGGAAACAGTCTGCGACCTCTACGTGTACGCCTCGCTGGAGGAGAACCTGGCCTGGTACATCATGCACCGGTTCATGTCGGTGGAGCGGGCGAAGGCCGTGCGGCGCGGGGTGAACGAACTCGTCGACCGCCTGCGCCCCGACGCGCTGACCCTGGTGGAGGCGATGGGCGTGCCGGAGACGATGCTGCGCGCCGAAATGCTGCACGACGCCAGCGTTTTCGATCGCCGTTAGGCGCTGCTCCGGTCCCGCAAGGCCTCGGAGAGCCAGCACAGCCCGATCGCCATCGCGGCCGCTGCCGCCGCCCCGCCGAGTACATCGGTGGGGTGGTGGTAGCCCAACTCGGCCATGGCGGGGGTGATCGCGATCAGCGCGAGCACGGTCAGCGCCGCGACCAGGACCCGGATCCGGTAGTCGGTTACCAGGAACGCGAAAGTTGTTGCGACAGCGACCAGATGGACGGTGTGCCCGCTCGGGTAGGCGAGATGGTCGTCGAGTCGGCGATCCCAGAGCGGTTTCAGCAACCAGGTGTTGACCGCCAACGCGATCTCGGGAACCGCCAGCATGGTCACCGCCTGCCACCACTGCCGACGCAGGGCGAACCAGGCGCACGCGGCCAGCAGCAGCGCTACGACCACCGGTGCGTTGCTCGGGGTGACGAGCGCCTGCGCGAGACCGGGGGAGACGGTGTCCTCGGACACCACGGCATCCAGCTCGCTCGCCCCGCCGTTCGCGGGGAACGTCAACGGAATCGCGGCGGTCAGTGCGGCACCGGCGCCGATCGCGGATACCCGGACAACGGTGGTGCTGCCCCGCCCGTCCCCGCTCAGGCGGGACCGTAGGTGAGCACCGCCGTGACCACGAACCACAGCACCCACACGATGGCCACGATCATGCCGAGGGCGAGGGTGATCCGCAGGAACGCCCGGCCGAAATCGAGATCGCCGCCGACTCGCGGATACAGCTTCCACGGGCTGTACCACGGCGCCACCATGCCCCGGGACTGCGCTTGGTGTTCGAGCTCGGCCTGTTCCTCGGCGTAGGCCTCCGCGGCCGCCTGGGTGGGCCCGCCGTGCCACAGCGTCACATCGATCGGACCGAGGAAGCCCTCGTTGAGCAGATCCTGCGGTGCGGGCAGGAACGGCAGGATGCCCAGGCCGCGGAACGCGATGGCGATGTCGTTGGCGGTCCAGAGGTTGTGTTCCTTCTCGGCCAGCAATTCGAAGTACATCTCGAGTCGATGCGGGTCGTCGGTGACGATCACATCGAAACTCGGGTCGCTCCAGCCCTGGTGCACGTCGATCTGGGCGCCGGGCATCGGCACGATCAGACCCAGACCGTGCACCGCGCGCTGGCCGAGCCCGCGAGCGGCGAGATAGTCCTGCAGCGCGAAGGTGTGATCACGCGAACGCTCCAGCGGCGTGGACTTCTCCGCACCCGCGAACTGGGCCAGCTCACCGGAGACCATCCACGGCCCGTTGAGCGGGATCTCCAACACGCCGTCCTGCGGGGCGGTGAACGTCTCCGCCTCGATCACCACGCAACTGGTCGGAGTCCAGACCACCGCGTCGAACTGGTGCAGCCGATCCTGATGGAACAGACTGCAGTTGATCGTGGCGACACCGTGCGGGCTCGACGGGTCCTTCCATGTGCGCAACCAGTCGATCAGCGCCGCCTCGGCATCGCTGCCTGCCGCATTCTGCACGCGCACGAGCATGGAGACCGCCCTTCGTTGGTCGTTGGCGCGGTACTCGGCACACCTGTACTGCGCCGAGAACCGTTGGCGTACATCGTAGCCGGGTCAATCCTGTTCGGCGGCGATCGTGCCCGCGTCCACCGCGGCGACGAGCTCGGCGTGATCGGCCTCGGTGCGGTCGGCATAGCGGACCGCGAAGGCGGCCACCGATTCCTCGAACCGGTCGTCCTCGTCGTCGTCGGTTTCCAAATAGCCCGCCAGCGCGCGCGGGTCCAGCGAGCGGGCATGCGCGCGGGCCAGCAACGCACCGGCGAGTCTGCCGTAGTCGTCGAGATCGTCGGCGGACAGGGCCGCCGGGTCGATACTGCCCTTGAGATTGCGGAACTGGCGCACGATGAACGGCAGCGATTCGTCGAGTTCGATGGTCGTCCAGCCGAGCAGGATATCGGTCTCGGACTGTACGGACCGCGCGCCGACCACGATCCGCTCGCCCTCGTGGCGGGGTGTGGTCGGGGGCAGGAAGGGGGCGAGTGCGGACGCACGCGCCTGCTTGACCTGCAGCACCACCGCCTCGCCGTCGTTGCCGTGCAGCAACGCCACATAGCTGTGCAGGCCGACACTGCCGGTCCCGACGATGCGGAACGCGACATCGGAGACCGCGAACCGGGCCAGCAGATTGCGCCGGGACTCCCGGATGGTGTTCGCGTAGCTCTCCAGGCCATCGATCACCGCCTCCGACACCTGGGCATCGACCGCGGTCAGCACGGGCGGATCGCTGACGAATCGGTGCTTGCGGATGTCGGTCTCGTGATCGTCGAGGTGGGTCCACTTCGCCACCACTTTGGCGCTGGTGTTCTTGCGGGCCTTCTTGGCGGCCTTCTTGAAGTCGTCGAGCAGATCCTCGGCCTTGGCGCTGGTCAGGATCGACTCGTCGGCCAACACCGTCCACGACTGCATGAACGGCATGTCGGCCAATTCGGCGACGGTGCGGCGGTAGGAGCGGGCGGCGTCGCGTGCAGCGCGCAGGCAATCGTCCTCGTCGACGCCGCCTTCTCGCCCGGCCAGCACCAGGCTCGCCGCCAGGCGCTCCAGATCCCACTCCCACGGGCCCGTGACCGTCTCGTCGAAGTCGTTGATATCCATCACGATCTCGCCACGTTGGGTCCCATAGAGACCGAAGTTCGCGGCATGGGCGTCGCCACAGATCTGAGCGGCCAACCCGCTGTCCGGTCCGGCGGCGAGGTCGGCGGCCATCAGGCCGGCGGCGCCGCGGAAGAACGTGAACGGTGAGGTGACCATCCGGCCGATCCGCAGCGGAATCAGGCGCTCGATCCGCCCACGATTGCTGATATCGATGAACTCGCGCACCGTCGGCCGCTCGGGGCTCTCCGCGGCGCGGTCACGCTCGGTGACAGGCACCCGTCGCCTGGCAGCCCGACCACGTTCACGGGCGTCCTCGGCAGAGACATAGGAGCGCAGATCAATACCACTGTCGGACACGATTGCCCAGGTTAGCCGGTTGCGCCACGGTGAGCAGCGCCACGCCCGATCCGCGACGCAGTCGACGGCGTTTCGGCGTGGCCGGATGGCGCGAGCGGGGGTCGCTGCGGTAAGCATGGGCGTGGCAACCGAATCAGGAACGCCGGGCACGCACGACACCGAATCCGGTGGCGTGTTCAGCGACCGCATCCTGACCGTGCCGAATGCGCTGAGCGTAGTGCGGCTGATCGGCATTCCCGTGTTCCTGTGGCTGATGCTGGTTCGCCACGCCGACGGCTGGGCGTTCGCACTGCTGATCGCCAGCGGCTTCACCGATTTCCTCGACGGCAAACTCGCCAGGTTGCTCGATCAGTCCTCGCGTCTGGGCGCGTTGCTCGACCCGCTCGTGGACCGGCTGTATCTGGTGACGACTCTGGTCGCGTTCGTCGCGCGAGGGCTGCTCCCGTGGTGGCTCGCGGTGATCTTGATCGCACGTGATCTGGTGCTCACCGCGACCCTTTCGGTATACAAACGGCGCGAACTACCCGCGCCGGAGGTGATCTACCTGGGAAAAGCGGCCACTTTCGCGCTGATGTCGGCGCTGCCGTGGATGCTGACCGGGGAGATGGACTGGGCGGGGGCGAGTTTCGGGTGGGCCTTCGGGTGGGCACTACTGATCTGGGGTACGGCACTGTATGTCTGGACCGGGGTGCTCTACGCGGGGCTCGCGGTCGCGGTCGCGCGATCGATACCGCCTGTGCCGCACCGTGGCAGCTAGTCGATACTGTTGCGTGCAACGTCGACGATGAAAGGACGTCCTGTGACCCGGACCCCTGAGGAACTGCGCTACACCGAAGAGCACGAATGGGTGCGGCGGACCAGCCCCACGGCGGTCCGTGTCGGCATCACCGACTACGCCCAGTCACAGCTGGGTGACGTCGTCTTCGTCCAACTGCCCGACGTCGACAAAGATGTGACCGTCGGTGACAGCATCGCCGAGGTCGAGTCGACCAAGAGCGTGTCCGACATCTACGCTCCGCTCAGCGGCAAAGTCGTTGCGGTGAACGAGGATCTGGTGCAATCACCGGAGACGCTCAACACCGATCCCTACGACGCGGGCTGGTTGTTCGAGCTCGCTTTCGACGACGAGGCAACCCTGGATTCCGCCCTCGGTGAACTGCTGGATGCAGCGGGTTACCAAGGAGTTATCGGGGGCTGACTCAGCCTTCACAGTTCTCCCTGCACGGGCACGCCCCGGCAGGGTACGGTCAAAGCCAAGCGGATACGTCGGGGAATCGACGCCGGGATCTTTTCCTGGCGATGTGATCGCGCCGGTCGTGTCGCCGAATACAGCACCTGCTTGCATGGATAATCAGGTTCGAGGAGGAGAGAAACGGTGAGCGAGAACAGGGACCCGGGTTACGGGGAAACCGCGGCCGAGACGACATCGGTCTTCCGCGCGGACTTCCTCAACGAGGTCGACGCGTCGCGCTCCGCAGAGCCGACCGGCGAACAGCCGGTTCAGGGCGTCGAGGGCCTGCCTGCCGGCGCGGCCCTCCTGGTGGTCAAGCGTGGCCCGAACGCGGGCTCGCGTTTCCTGCTGGATCAGCCGACCACGTCGGCCGGCCGCCATCCCGACAGTGACATCTTTCTCGATGACGTCACTGTCAGCCGTCGGCATGCCGAGTTCCGTCAGGACGACGACTCGTTTCAGGTCGTCGATGTGGGCAGCCTCAACGGCACCTACGTCAACCGGGAGCCGGTGGACTCCTCGGAGCTGCAGAACGGCGACGAGGTCCAGATCGGCAAGTTCCGGCTGGTCTTCCTGACCGGTCCGCGCGCGCAGGCGAACGAGTCGGCGTCGGGCGCGGGGTCGCGATGACCCCAACGGTACTGGTGCCCGCGAAAGGCACAGTGCTGTGACAGGGGCGGCGCAGTGGGCGCGCGGAGGAATGTCGATCGGCTCCGTACTCGACCTGCTGCGACCAGATTTTCCTGACATCACCATCTCCAAGATCCGGTTCCTCGAATCAGAGGGCCTGATCCGGCCGGAGCGGACACCGTCGGGATACCGGCGGTTCTCGGTCTCCGACTACGAACGGCTGCGCTTCGTACTGACCGCGCAACGCGATCAGTACTTGCCGTTGAAGGTGATCAAGGAGCAATTGGAAGCGATCGACAGTGGTGCGGCGACGTTGGGCGTGCGTGAAGCGCGCGCCCGCGCGCACTCCCACCACGGTTCCGCGGACGCCGGGCACGGTGTGTCCGGCTCCGCGCGCACCGACGAGGCGATGAGCGCGCCGCCACCGCGCCGCCTCGGAATAGTCTCCGGCGAGATCTCGCCCGAGGAACTGCGCGTCGACGTCAGCGTGCGGCTCACCAGGGCCGATCTGCTCGCCAAGGCCGATATCGACGACCGTTTCCTCGACGATCTACTGCGCGCGGGACTCATCGTCCCCGGCGTCGGTGGATTCTTCGAGGCCGACGCGGTGACCCTGGCACACGCGGCGAAAGCCATGGCCGAATTCGGCCTGGAGGCCCGCCACCTGCGCGCCTTCAAACTCGCCGCCGACCGCGAGGCCGCACTGATCGCGCAGATCGCCGCGCCCATCGCCAAGAGCCGCGATGCCGACGCGCGCGCACGCGCGGAAGAGACCGTCCGCGAACTCGCGGCACTATCGCTGAACCTGCACGCCGCACTGGTGAAAGCCGCGGTGCGCACAGCCCTCGGCGGCTGACACACCCGGCCGGGTGATCGGGTATCGCCCGGGCTACACACCGATTTCGGCTCGAACGTCTTCCTTGCGCGCCCCAGAATTCGCCTAGACTCGTTGATACGGCGAGCTGTGCAGCTGTCGTGCCGGCCGGCGGCCGAGTATGGGAGGCAGGACTTACTCATGAGCGAGATGCGTGTCATCGGCATCCGTGTCGAGCAGCCACAGAACCAGCCCGTGCTGCTGCTGCGGGAGGCATCGGGGGAGCGGTATCTGCCGATCTGGATCGGGCAAGCCGAGGCCACCGCGATCGTGCTCGAGCAGGAGGGGGTCACTCCCATCCGTCCGCTCACTCACGATCTGATCAAGATTTTGATCACCGAGCTGGGACACACACTCAAGGAAGTGCGGATCGTCGATCTGCAGGAGGGCACCTTCTACGCCGACCTGGTCTTCGACGGCGACCTACGGGTCTCGGCGCGGCCCTCGGACTCGGTGGCGATCGCCTTGCGCGTGGGGTGCCCGATCTACGCCGAGGAACCGGTCCTCGCCGAGGCGGGACTGGTGATGCCCGACGAACGCGAGGACGAGGTGGAGAAGTTCAAGGAGTTCCTGGAGTCGGTCTCGCCCGACGACTTCAAGGCGACCGACAGTTGATCCCGATCTTCTGATCACAATCTTCTAAACCTGAAGTAGAGGTCCAGGGAATCGCGGCGTTTGGTGCTTGGTGTGACAACCCCGCAGGTCCGACAATGGCAGGAGTAACCTCGAAAGTCGGGCAACATCCGTCGTGACTCCGACCCGAGAACGTCGGCAGAAGGAGCGATCAGTGGAAGAACAAACGCAGGATGTCGTACAGCCTGGCTTGTTCCCGGACGACTCGGTTCCGGATGATCTGGTCGGCTACCGGGTGCCGAGCGCCTGTCAGGTCGCCGGAATCACCTACCGTCAGCTCGACTACTGGGCCCGCACCGGGTTGGTCGTGCCGTCGATCCGTGGCGCGGCGGGTTCGGGCAGTCAGCGGCTGTACTCGTTCAAGGACATCCTTGTCCTCAAGATCGTGAAGCGGCTGCTGGACGCGGGCATCTCTTTACAGAACATCCGGATCGCCGTCGATCACCTGCGTAGCCGTGGTGTCGGCGATCTCGCCGGGATCACCCTGTTCTCCGACGGAACCTCGGTGTACGAGTGCACCTCGCCCGAGGAGGTAGTCGATTTACTGCAGGGCGGGCAGGGCGTTTTCGGCATCGCCGTCGGTGGCGCCATGCGTGAGCTGACCGGCGCGATCGCGGACTTCCCGGCAGAACGAGCCACCGCCATCACCGACCGCCCCGAAGACGAGCTGTCTTTTCGACGCAAGGTGAGGGAGAACCGAAAAACCGGTTAGTGGTGCCGCGCGATCTCGCAAGCACATGGGTAACTCACCGGGTACGGGCTAACCGGCCGACTCGTCTCCACTCGGCCGCGTTGCCCGCCCAGCCCCGCACCTGAGTCCGGCCTGAAGGCGCGGAGAGGCGGGACAGTGACCAGCGCTACACCCCCGGCGTGCCCCTGGTGGCGCGACCGGGGGTTTGCTGCATCTAGAATCAGTGGTGCGTCGCCGCCGTGCGGGAGAGTCCTCGGTTCGCGAGAATCGGGGCGCCGAAGGAGCAGCACCTCCCCGTCAATCTCTCAGGCAACAGGGACCGCACGGTGATTCGACGCCTCTGGAAAGCGGTGGCATCCGGCTGCCCGCCCACGGGGAAAGGGGCACGGTCACCGATCTTCGGGGCCGGGTTACCGAATCTCTCAGGCGCACAGACAGAGGGGGAGGGCTGGTACCCGTCGACCACGAGGTCGACCCGCCCGACCTGGAGCTGCCCGTGACCCGTTCGTTCGCCGACCGCCACATCGGACCCGATTCCGACGAACTCGCCCGGATTCTCGCGACCATCGGCGTCGAGTCCATCGACGCGCTCGCGACCACGGCGCTGCCCGCCACGATCCTCGACGAATCCGGCCTCGGCGCCCTGCCCGCGCCGGCCTCCGAGCACGAGGTGCTCGACGAACTGGCGGCGCTGGCGGCGGCGAACACGGTCGCCACCTCGATGATCGGTCTCGGCTACTACGACACCCTCACCCCGCCGGTGCTGGTGCGCAATCTGCTCGAGAACCCCGCCTGGTACACCGCTTACACCCCGTACCAGCCCGAGATCAGCCAGGGCAGGCTCGAGGCGCTGCTCAACTTCCAGACCATGGTGTCGGATCTGACCGGCATGGATGTCGCGAACGCCTCCATGCTCGACGAGGCCACCGCCGCGGCCGAGGCGATGACGCTGCTGCGCCGCGCGGGCAAGTCGAAGTCGAACCGGCTGCTCATCGACGCCGATCTGTTCCCGCAGACCAAGACCATCATCGGTACCAGGGCCGAGCCGCTGGGCATCGAGATCGTCGAAGCCGACCTGTCGACCGGGCAGCTGCCGGAGGGTGAGTTCTTCGGTGTGATCGTGCAGACGCCGGGTGCGTCGGGCCGCATCGTCGACTGGACGTCGCTGTTCGCCGCCGCCCACGAGCGCGGCGCACTGGTGGCCGCGGGCGCCGACCTGCTCGCCATGACCCTGACCACCCCGCCCGGTGAACAGGGCGCCGATGTCTGCTTCGGCACCACCCAGCGTTTCGGTGTGCCGATGGGCTTCGGTGGCCCGCACGCCGGTTACCTGGCCGTGCGCACCGCTTTCGCCCGTCAGTTGCCCGGCCGCCTGGTCGGGGTGTCCGTCGATGCCGACGGCGCGCTCGCCTACCGGCTGGCGCTGCAGACCCGTGAACAGCACATCCGCCGGGAGAAGGCTACTTCCAACATCTGTACCGCCCAGGTGCTGCTGGCCATCGTCGCCGCGATGTACGCGAGCTACCACGGCGCCAACGGCCTGCGCGCCATCGCGCGCCGGGTCCACGAGCACGCCGCCGCCGTCGCGACCGGTCTCGGTGGGGCGCTGGTGCACGGCGCCTTCTTCGATACCGTGCTCGCCCAGGTGCCCGGCGGTGCGGAAGCCGTTGTCGCCAAGGCCAAGTCGAAGGGCATCAACCTGCGCCTGGTCGATGCCGACCATGTCGCCATCGCCTGCGACGAGGCCACCACCGACGCGCACGTCGCCGCCGTCGTCGAATCCTTCGGCACCGCACTGACTCCCGACGCGGGCACGGGCACCGAGCTCACCGCGATCGAGACGCGCACCTCGGACTATCTGACCCATCCGGCGTTCACCCGCCACCACACCGAGACCGCCATGCTGCGCTACCTGCGCGCGCTCTCGGACAAGGACATCGCCTTGGACCGCAGCATGATTCCGCTCGGTTCGTGCACCATGAAGCTCAACGCGACCGCGGAGATGGAGCCCATCACCTGGCCCGGCTTCGCTCGTCTGCACCCGTTCGCGCCGCTCGAGGATTCCCTGGGCATCCGCAAGCTGGTCGCCGACCTCGAGCAGTGGCTGGCCGAGATCACCGGCTACGACGCGGTGAGCCTGCAGCCCAACGCCGGTAGCCAGGGCGAGTACGCGGGCCTGCTCGCGATTCGCCGCTACCACCTCGATCGCGGCGACGACCACCGCGACACCTGCCTCATCCCGTCGAGCGCGCACGGCACCAACGCGGCCTCGGCGGCCATGGTCGGCATGCGAGTCGAGGTGGTCAAGTGCCGCGCGAACGGCGATGTCGACCTCGACGATCTGCGCGCCAAGATCGCCGACCACGCCGACCGGCTGGCCTGCATCATGATCACCTACCCGTCCACCCACGGCGTCTACGAGCACGAGGTCGCCGAGTTGTGCGCGCTCGTGCACGACGCGGGCGGCCAGGTGTACGTCGACGGCGCGAACCTCAATGCCCTCGTCGGCCTTGCCCGTCCGGGCCGGTTCGGCGGCGACGTGAGCCACCTGAACCTGCACAAGACCTTCTGCATCCCGCACGGCGGCGGCGGTCCCGGCGTCGGCCCGGTCGCGGTGGGCGCGCACCTGGCCCAGTACCTGCCCGGTGACCCGCTCGAAGCCGGTTCGCACGCGGTGTCGGCGGCGAACTACGGCTCCGCCTCGATCCTGCCGATCACCTGGGCCTACATCCGGATGATGGGCGCCGAGGGCCTGCGCGCGGCGACCCTGACCGCGATCGCGTCGGCCAACTACATCGCCCGCCGCCTCGACGCCTACTTCCCGGTGCTCTACACCGGCGAGAACGGCATGGTCGCCCACGAGTGCATCCTCGATCTGCGCGAGATCACCAAGCAGACCGGCGTCACCGTCGACGACGTGGCGAAGCGGCTCGCCGACTACGGTTTCCACGCGCCGACGATGAGTTTCCCGGTCGCGGGCACCCTGATGGTGGAACCCACCGAGAGTGAGAACCTCGAGGAGATCGACGAGTTCATCGCCGCCATGATCGCCATCCGCGGCGAGATCGACCAGGTGGGCGCCGGCGTGTGGCCGGTGACCGACAATCCGCTGCGCGGAGCGCCCCACACCGCGGCCAGCCTGGTCGCCGAGTGGAACCACCCCTACAGCCGTGAGACCGCGGTGTATCCGCGTGGAATCGGCCATGCCCGACCGAAGGTGTGGCCGTCGGTGCGGCGCATCGACGGTGCGTTCGGTGACCGCAATCTGGTGTGTTCGTGCCCGCCATTGGACGCCTACGAAGACTGACCTGCCCCTGACAACGGGCCCCGCCGATCTCCAGTCGGCGGGGCCCGTTGCCGTTGGTGCGGGTCCTTGCGGGCCCTGCGAGATTGCAGTCGACGCAGAGTTGCCAAAAGTGAATTCTCATCGGCTGAACTCTCGGCGTGTTACATACTGGATGCCTTGTTTCCGACTCGTCCGTGAATGTCCAGTATGTCTCGGGGCGCGAAATGGACTCGTCAATTAGTCAAGCCCCGAATAGTGGTGGGAATCGAATCGAATTATCGCCACACGGCTCGGGCAACATCTGTATATTCGCCTTCGAATCGGGCCGATGGATGGCTTCCGACGATTGCATGACGTGTCTAATATTGGCGCGGTGGCCGTCGGGGATATTCGGTCGTTTGATCAGTTCGGGCGAAACGTTGGCAAGAATTGCCTATTACGCTGGGAGAGTGCACCATGGTGACCGTGGCTTCCATCGGCATCCACCGTGGTATCTCGCTGCTGTACGCACTTGATCGGCAGCTATAGGCCCTCTACCAGTGATGTTGACAGAATATTAGTTTCGTGTGGAATGTCTGGATCGACAGTATGCCCGGATTGAATTGTTACTAGGGTGTTCCCTGAAAATCATATGCCAGATGTTTGCTGTCAGGCTAATGTCGGTATCAGGTTTCGGATCGGAATCGTCTGGGTAGCGCACGCGCGGGATGTCGGATCGGTGACCATCGGGATCCCTCTCGGTCCTGAAAGCGGCGAGGGGGAACGGATGGATGCTCGACGGTAATGGGCCCGCGAGGCGGTTGTGGTACACGTGAATATGCGGGGTAGGAAAGCGCACGGATTTCCGTACTTGGAGTTTCGTGTCAGGTCTATAGCCATGCGAGGGGTCGGGTAATTATGGAGTCTGTCGAAAGCTGTGCCGGTAATCGGGATCTGATTCCGCTTTCCTCCGCGCAAACTGGGATGTGGTTCGCGGACGGCGCGCATAGTGGACCGGCGACCAATATCGCCCAGTACGTGGAGATCGAGGGGCCCCTCGATGTGGCCCTGTTCAACAGGGCGGTGCACGAGGCGTGTGAGGAGACCGAGTCCCTCATGGTGCGGGTGGTCGAGGTGGAAGGGCGCCCCTATCAGGTCGTCGACCGCGCCATCACGTTCAACGAACTCGTGCTCGATCTCAGCACGCACGGAGATCCGATGTCGGCGGCGCTGGAATGGATGCGCAACGACTACACCCGACGGGTCGACATCTCCCATGACCAACTCGCGATCACTCGACTGATCAGAATCGGCGACGACCTGCACCTGTGGTACGCGCGTGCACACCACCTCGTCATCGACGGGTACGGCGCGTTCAACGTGTTGAGCAGGGTCGCCGAGCACTACAACGCGCTGTCGGAAGGCAGGCCGCCGGCTCGGCTGATGGCGGTTCCCCTGCGTGACATCGCCGCGGAGGAGCAGGCCTACCGGGAGGGTTCACGGTTCGAGGCCGATCGTCGGTATTGGCTGGACAAGGTCGCCGATCTGCCCGCACCGACCGGGCTGTCCGGTCGTTCGGCGCGTGCGGGAACCGTGGACGAGGTTGCCACACGCGAACTTCCGGCCGAACTGTGCGCACTGCTCGATCGGCGCTCGGCCGAGCTCGACGCGTCGGCCGCGCAGGTCGTCGTCGCGGCGTTCGCGGCCTTCTTCACGCGGATGACCGGTGCCGACGAGGTGGTGCTCTCTGTCCCGATGAGCGCCAGGGTCACCGTGAAGCTGCGCAATGCCGCGGCGATGCTGGCCAATATGGTGCCGATCCGCTTCGCGATCGACGACGCGACCACCGTGACGCAGTTGGTCAAAGCCTCGATCGCCGAGCTGATCTCCGCGTTGCGTCATCAGCGCTACCGCTTCGAGGACCTGCGCCGCGAATCGCCCGCGATCGACAACTCCGCCAACACTTTCGGGCCCGTCCTCAACATCTTGTTCTTCGACTCCGAGATCCGCCTCGGCGACGCCGTCGGTCGCTACCACGCGCTCACCTCGGGCGCGCTCGATGACCTTCAGATCAACCTCTACCGGACCGGGCCGGACGCACCGCTGCTCATCGAGCTGCACGGCAACGGAAATCTCTACCATCGGCGCGATATCGATGCCCACGCCGACCGTTTCATCGAGTTCCTGCGCCGCTTCATCGAGGCCGACTCCGACGCGCGCGTGGTGGAACTACCGCTGGTCTCGTCCGCGCAGCTGGACGCGATCGTCGAGGAGTCGGCCGGTGTCGAGGGCGTCGCCCCCGCGGAGACCCTGGTGGATTCGCTGGCGCGACAGGCTGATTCGACCCCGTTCGCGGAGGCGGTCACCGCCGAGGGCGAGACGATCACCTATCGCGACCTCGACGAGCGTTCGACTCGGCTCGCCCGGCGTTTGATCGCCCGCGGCGCCGGTCCGGGTGCGCTGGTCGCCCTCGCGCTGCCGCGCGGCACCCGGCTGGTCGTCGCGATGCTCGCGGTGCTGAAATCCGGTGCCGCGTATCTGCCCTTGGACCTCGGCCATCCGCCCGAACGGCTGGAATACATTGTCGGTCAGGCTGATCCGGCGGTTGTCGTCGTCGAGGACTCCGCCCTGGCCGTGGGCGGTGCTCGGCTCGTTCTCGAGCCCGGCGACGACCTCGACGGTGCCGCCTACCCGATCACCGATGATGAGCGCACCGCGCCACTGCGACCCGACGATGCCGCGTACGTCATCTTCACCTCCGGGTCCACCGGCCGGCCGAAGGGTGTGGTGATCAGCCACCGTGCGGTGGTCACCTACCTGGCGAACGCGTGTGCCGCTCTGGATGTTCGGGCCGACGACGTGTGGACATGGCTGCATTCGGTGGCCTTCGACTACTCGATCTGGGAGGTCTTCGGACCGCTGGTCACCGGCGGTCGCGTGGTGGTCGTCGATGCGCTGACAGCGCGCGCCCCGGATGATCTGGTGCCCCTGGCCGCCCGTGAGGGCGTCACCGTGTTCAGCCAAACTCCCTCGGCGTTCTATCAATTCGCCGCGGCCCGGCGACGGCACCTCGCGGCCGAGACACCCGAGGGGGAGCTGGCACTGCGGGTGGTCGTGCTGTCCGGTGAGGGTCTGGATCCGGCGGCGTTGGCGCCCTGGTACCAGGACAACCCGACCGGACCGGTCCTGGTCAACAGCTACGGCATCACCGAGACCACCGTGTTCGTCACCCGCACCGACATGAGTGCTGATCTGGCCGTACCCGGCGCACCCAGCGTGATCGGCACAGCCCTGCCCGGCCTGCGCACCTACGTGCTGGATCGGCGCCTGCGGCCGACGCCGGTGGGCGCATGGGGTGAGATCTACGTAGCGGGAACGCAATTGGCGCGCGGCTATCTCGACCAGCCCGCGCTCAGCGCGGGTCGGTTCGTCGCCGACCCGTGGGGTGCGCCGGGGGAGCGGATGTACCGAAGCGGAGATGTGGCCCGCCGCAATCACGACGGCGAGCTCGAATACCGGGGCCGCGCGGATCAGCAGGTGCAACTGCGCGGGTTCCGCATCGAACTCGACGAGGTCCGTGCCGCGCTGCTTGCCCATCCGGCGGTGGCTTCGGCTGCCGTGGTGGTGCATCGCGCCGATACCGACGCGGCACGGCTGGTGGGTTATGTCGTGGCGAGCGGTACCGACTGCGATGTCGATGCCGTTGTCGCCCGGGCGGGTTCGTTGCTGCCGGACTACATGATCCCGAATGTCGTCATGGTCGTGGACGAACTGCCGTTGACGGTCAACGGCAAGCTCGACCTGCGCGCACTGCCCGAACCGGCAGCGGCGGCCACGGCCAGCTATGTCGCGCCGCGAACCGAGGCCGAAGAGACGGTCGCGCAGGTCTTCGCCGAGGTGCTCGGTGTGGAACGGATCGGCGCGTTCGACAGCTTCTTCGAGGTGGGTGGCAACTCGCTCACCGCGGCGGGCGCCGTCGTGCGGGTCGCCGATGCCACCGACTGCGAACTGTCGGTGCGTGATCTGTTCGCCAACCCGACGGTGGCCGGGTTCGCCGACTACGTCGGCCGGGCGCGGCGCCGGGTGCGGTCCGCCCTGGCGCCGATCGCGCGCGACGGACTGTTGGCGCTGGCCCCCGCGCAGCACCGGATGTGGTTGATCAACCGCGTCGATCCGGAGTCCGCCGCCTACAACATTCCCCTCGTGCTGCGATTGTCGGGCCGACTCGACTCCACCGCCCTGCGCGCGGCGCTGGGCGACGTTCTCGAACGCCACGAATCACTACGAACCCGCTATCCCGCCCACGACGGCCACGGCACACAGGAGATCCTGTCGGCCGAGGCGACCCTGACCGAATTCTCCTTCGTCCCCGAACACGTCGAGGAGCGGCGACTCACCGACCGGCTTCGCGAGCTGACCGCCGACGGCTTCGACGTCTGCGCTCGACCGCCCCTGCGCGCGGTCCTGCTCACGACCGGCCGCGACAGTCACGTGTTGGTGCTGGTCCTGCATCACATCTGCTGTGACGGTGCGTCGCTGGCGCCCCTGGCCGTCGACTTCGCCACCGCCTACGCTGCTCGGTCGCAGCAGATCGCTCCGGACCAGCTGCCCCCGAGGGTGCAGTACGCCGACTACGCCGACTGGCACCGTCGCCTCCTCGGCGACGAAACCGATCCGGACTCGCTCGCGGCCGACCAATTGCGCTACTGGACAACCCAATTGGCGGATGCGCCCGCGGTGCTCGAGCTGCCGTCGGACCGACCGCGCCCGGATCGCGCTTCGATGCGCGGCGGGGTCGTCGCCACGCAGCTTCCCGCACGGACCTATGCCGACATCGAGCGACTCGCCCGCGCCGCGGATCTCACTCCGTTCATGGTCGTCCACGCCGCACTCGCGGTCCTGCTGGCTCGGCTGTCGGGCACCGGCGACATCGTCATCGGCGCCCCGCTGGGCGGTCGCGGCGAGCCGGACCTCGCGCCGCTGGTGGGAATGTTCGTCAACACCGTGGCGCTGCGCACGCCGGTTCGCGGCGACGAATCCTTCACCGCCTTCCTCGAACGCGTCAAGGACATCGACATCGATGCCTTCGCTCACGGCGACCTGCCCTACGACCGGGTCGTGGAAGAGCTCGATCCGCGCCGCTCCGCGGCCTATGCACCCGTGTGTCAGGTGTATCTGTCCTTCGACAACACCGAATTGCCCCGGCTGACCCTGCCCGGCCTCACGGTGGACGTTCTCGATCCGGGGGCCGAGCCCGCCAAGGTCGACCTCGTCGTCACCATCGACGCCAACGCCGCGGACTCCGGTGACGTCGCGCTGCGCATCAACTACGCGACCGACCTGTTCGACCCCGCCACCATCGAGCAGATGGCCGCACGGCTGCGCCGCATCCTCGACGCGGTGGTGGCGAATCCCTCCGTGCCGGTCGGCGATGTGGAGTTGCTGTCCACCGCCGAACGTGGCGCGCTGCAACCTGTTCGGGGTGCGGACGCGGTACCCGGCGTAGCGCTGGCGGATCTGCTGGCTCGCGGCGTCGCGATCTCGCCGGACGGTCCGGCGGTCGTCACCGGCACCGGGCGGATGGACTTCACACAGCTGGACGAGCTGTCGAATCGGTTCGCCCGCCGGCTGCTCGACGAAGGAGCCCGACCCGGCGAGGTGGTGGCGATGGTCCTGCCGCGCTCGCTCGATTTCGTGGCGGTGGTGTGGGCCGTCGCCAAAACGGGCGCGGCCCTGGTGCTGATCGACCCGCGTAATCCGCAGGATCGGATCCGCTCGATGCTCGCCGACAGCGCACCCACGGTGGTCTTGACCAGTGCCGAGGTCGAGGGCGCCGCGCCCGAGGGGCCGTGGGCGTTGCTCGTGGTGGCCGATCCGGTCTCGCGCGCCGTCACCGCCGGGTACTCCTCGGCGCCGGTGACCGACATCGATCGAGGCAGGCCGGTGCACCCCGGCGACGTGGCCTACGTGATCTACACCTCCGGCACAACAGGTGTACCGAAGGGCGTCGAGGTCACCAACCAGGGGCTGGCGAACTTCGCCGCCGAACAGCAGGACCGCTATGCCGTCGAGCCCTCCGTCCGGGTCCTGCAGGCCGCGGGTCCGGGGTTCGACGCGGTGATGCTGGAGATTCTGCTCGCCCACCCCGGTGGCGCCGCGCTGATCGTGTCCCCGCCCGAGATCTACGCGGGTGCGGAACTGGCGGAACTCATTCGGGCACAAGGGGTCACCCATGCCTTCTTGACGCCGACCGTCCTCGGCTCGATGTCACCGGAGCACCTGGGGTGCCTGCGGGTGCTGGTCTCCGGCGGCGAAGCTCTGACGGCCGACCTCGCCGCGACCTGGGCGCCGGGGCGTCGGCTGTTCAACGGCTACGGTCCCACCGAAACGACGATCATGGTCGCGATCAGCGACCCGATTCCCCCGCGGGGTCCGATCACCATCGGCGGACCGATTCGCGGCATCTCCGCGCAGGTCCTCGACGCCCGGATGCAGCCGGTGCCGGTCGGTACGGCGGGCGAACTCTACATTGGCGGCGTGCAATTGGCGCGCGGCTATCTCGGTCGGCCCACGGTCACAGCGGCCAGTTTCGTCGCCGACCCGCGCGGTGCGGGCACCCGGATGTACCGCACAGGTGATCTGGTGCGGTGGACCTCGGAGCGGACCCTGCAATACCTGGGCCGCGCCGACCATCAGGTGAAGATCCGCGGCCAGCGCACCGAGCTGGGGGAGATCGAAGCGGTACTCGCGCAGGACCCCTCGGTGACCCACGCCGTCGTGGTGATCCACGGCAGCACAGGCGCCGACCGCCTCGTCGGCTACCTGGTCGGCGCGGGCATCGACGCGGAGCAGGTACGCGCCGCCGCGCGCGACCGACTTCCCGCGCACATGGTGCCCGATGTGTGCATGGTGCTCGACCGATTCCCGCTGACCGCCAGCGGCAAGCTCGATCGCGCGGTACTGCCGGAGCCGGTGTTCCCGCAGACGGCTGCCGACATCGCGCCGCGCACCCCCGCCGAACAACTCGTCGCCGATGCCTACCGCGAGGTGCTCGGCGCACCGCGAGTGAGCGCGCTCGACAACTTCTTCGACCTGGGCGGCAACTCGCTCACCGCGACCAAGGTCGCGGCGCGCCTGTCCGACGCGTTCGGTACCGACATCGCGGTGCGAGCACTGTTCGAGACGCCGACCGTCGACGCGCTCGCCCGCGAGTTGGCGTCGATCGGCCCGGGGGCCGGTTCGGGCACAGGCCACCGGCGTCTGGTGCCGCAGCAACGGCCGGATCGGATTCCGCTCTCGCCCGCGCAGGCCCGGATGTGGTTCCTCAACCAGTTCGATACCTCGGCGGCGGTTTACAACGTGCCGGTGGTCGTGCGGATCTCCGGGCCGCTCGATGTCGACGCGCTGCGGTCGGCTCTCGCCGATGTGATCGACAGACACGAGACGCTGCGCACCCGATACCCCGACAGCGACAGCGGACCGTGGCAGGAAATCCTGGCATCGCCCTCGGAACCGCGGCTCACCTACGTCGAGGTCGCCGAGGCCGAGATCGCCGATCGGATCGCGCGCGAGACCGCCCTCGGATTCGACGTGAGCACGGAGGTGCCGTTCCGGATCGCGTTGCTGCGCACCGCGGCCGAGGAGTGGACGGTGGTGCTCACCGTGCACCACATCGCCATCGACGGATCCTCGCTCGCGCCGCTGGCCGCCGACCTGGCCGTGGCCTACCGGGCCCGGATGGCAGGCGAGACACCGGCGTTGACGCCGCTGTCGGTCCAGTACGCCGACTACACACTGTGGCAACGGCGAAACCTCGGCACCCAGGACGACCCCGCGAGCGTGACCGCCGACCAGATCCGGTACTGGATCGCGGCGCTGGCCGACCTGCCGCAGATGCTCGATCTGCCGACCGACCGCCCCCGACCCGCGCGCCAGTCCTACCGTGGCGCGACCATGTCCGCCACGATTCCCGCCGACCTGCATCGCGACATCATCGCCCTCGCCCGTCGCCACGACGCGACACTGTTCATGGTGACCCATGCGGCGTTCGCGGTCCTGCTGGCACGGCTGTCGGGCACCGAGGACATCGCGGTCGGTACCCCGGTCGCCGGGCGCGGCGAACCCGCCCTCGACCCGCTCATCGGCATGTTCGTCAACACGCTGGTCTTGCGCGTCCAGGTAGATCCCGCGGCGCCGTTCACCCAGGTGCTCGACCGCGCCCGCGACTGCGATCTCGGCGCGTTCGACAATGCGGGCATCCCGTTCGAACAGCTGGTGGAGGTCCTCAATCCGCCGCGTAGCACCGCGCACGAGCCGTTGACCCAGGTCGGCTTCTCGTTCCAGAACATCGACATCCCGACGCTGCAACTCGGCGGCCTCACCGTGGCCGCTGATCTCGTCGAACCGGGTGTCGCCAAGTACGACCTGCATCTGACCCTGGTCGACACGATCGACTCGAACGGTGCTCCCGGCGACATGCAGGTCGAATTCGGCTATGCGACCGATCTTTTCGACGAATCCACCATCGCGCCGATCTTCGAGCGGTTCCTCGCGATCCTGCGCGGTGTCGTCGCCGACCCCGGCTTGCCCGTGGGCGACCTGCCGCTGCTCAGCCCGCGTGAACTCGACGAACTGTCGCTGCGGGAATCCGGTCCGGTCGCCCCCACGGACGGCTCGACGATCGCGGATCTGTTCGCCGAGCAGGTCGCGGCGACACCGGAACACACGGCGGTCATCGACGGCGACAGCGGTGACGTGCTCACCTACGCCGCGTTCGGCGCCGAGGTCAACGCGCTGGCACGAGTACTGATCGGCCACGGCATCGGGCCGGGAAGTCTTGTGGCCGTGGCTATGCGCCGTTCGGTCGATCTGCTCACCACGCTCTACGCCATCCACGCGACCGGCGCCGCCTACCTGCCGCTGGATCCGGACCACCCCGTCGACCGGCTGCGCACCGTGCTCACCGCCGCGCGACCCGACGGCGTACTGATCCGTGACGACATCGACATGCCGACACAGGCGCCGATCTGGCGGCTGTCGGACCTGCGCCCGGCCGCGACCGATACCGCGCCGGTCACCGATGCCGATCGGATCAGGCCGCTGCGCCCGAACGATCTGGCCTACGTCATCTTCACCTCCGGGTCGACCGGCGTCCCGAAGGGCGTCGCGCTCACCCACGAGGCGGTCGTCAACCAACTCCGTTGGCTCACCGCGCATTACCGGATCGGCACCGACGACGTGTTGCTCCTGCGCACCCCCGTCACTTTCGACCTGTCGGTGTGGGAGTTGTTCACCGCTCCGACCTCCGGCGCCGCGTTGGTCGTCGCGGGGAGCGAGGATCACACCGACCCCGCCGCCGTAGCCGGGCTGATCGCCCGTCACGGCGTGACCGTGGTCGATTTCGTGCCGTCGCTGCTGTCGGCGTTCCTCGACTTCGCGAGCCCGGACGAGCTCGCCACGATCCGCCAAGTGCTGTGCATCGGTGAGGCTTTGGACTCGGCGACCGTCGCCAGGTTCCGCGAGGTCAGCCGGGCGCGCATCGACAACCTGTACGGCCCGACGGAAGCGGCCGTCAGCGTCACCGCTGAGGAAATCGGCGAGCTCGACGGACCCGTCGTGGCGATCGGCACGCCCGAAGCCAATGTCGTCGCGCACGTGCTCGACGCCCGCCTGCGGCCCGTGCCCTCGGGCGTCACCGGTGAGCTCTATCTCGGTGGCATCCAGCTCGCCCGCGGCTACCACGACCGCGCGGACCTCACGGCCGCGGCCTTCGTGGCCGACCCGTTCGGCTCGGTACCGGGAGCTCGCCTCTATCGCACCGGTGACCTGGTCCGCTGGGACACGACAGGCCGGCTGCGGTACGTCGGCCGCCGCGATTCCCAGGTGAAGATTCGCGGCCTGCGCGTCGAACTCGGCGATATCGAAGCCGCGTTCCGCGCACACGAGCGCATCAGCGCCGCGATCGTCCGCGTCCATCAGGTCGCCGATGGGCAGGTGCTGGTGGCCTACACCGTGAGCGACGAGGCGATCGAGGCCGACTCGCTGCGGACGTACCTGCTGGGACGCCTGCCCGCGTATATGGTTCCCGCCCAGGTGATTCGGATCGACGAGGTCCCACTCACGCCCAACGGCAAGATCGACTACCGCGCCCTGCCCGCTCCGGACACCCGCGTCGGTTCGACCCGTTACCGGGCTCCCAGCGGGATCGTCGAGGAAACGATCGCCGGTGTGATCGGTGAACTGGTGCAGACACCGTGGATCGGCGCCGACGAGAACTTCTTCACCCTCGGTGGCAATTCGCTGCTGGCGACCAGGGTGCTCAGCCGCATCGGCGAAGTCCTCGGCGTGACGATTCCCGTGCGCGCGATCTTCGAAGCCCCGACCGTGGCCGAGCTGGCTCGGTGGGTCGAACGCCAGCGCGCGGTCGGTGACGTCGCGGGCCCGGTGGCGGCGGCGCGACCCGAGCGCATCCCGCTCTCGCCCGCGCAGAGCCGGATGTGGCTGCTCAACCAGTTGGACCCCGAGTCCGCGAGTTACGTGGTGCCACTGTCGATCAGCCTCGACGGTGAGCTCGACATCGAGGCCATGAGGGCCGCGCTGCACGATGTGATCGAACGACACGAAATCCTGCGCACCACCTATCCGGCCCACGACGGCACCCCTACGCAGGTCGTGCTGAGTGCCGAGGACGTGGTCGCGTCCTGCGATCTCGCCGTGCGCCCGGTATCGGCGGATGCCGTGCTCGAGGAGCTGACTCGGTTCTTCGGCGTCGGATTCGATGTCGCGGTGGGCGCCCCGCTGCGGGTGGCGCTGTTCCGCATCACCGAAACCGCGCACGCACTGGCACTGTCGGTACACCACATCAATTGCGACGGCTATTCGGTGGCGCCGTTGGCCGCCGACATCATCGAGGCCTATCGCGCACGCAGAGCCGGTGTGGCACCCGAATGGGCGCCGCTGCCGGTGCAATTCGCTGATTACGCCCTGTGGCAACGCGAACAGCTCGCCACACCCGATTCCGCGCCGGGCCGCGACCTGCTGTACTGGCGCACCCAACTCGCGGGGCTGCCGGATGTGCTCGCGCTGCCCACCGATCGCCCGCGCCCGCTCGAACAGTCCCATCGCGGCGCGACAGTCCACGCCGAGGTACCCGCTCACGTCGCCGAAGCCGTGGCGGCGTCGGCGCGGCGCAGCGGGGTGACCCCGTTCATGGTGGCGCACACCGCCTTGGCCGTCCTGCTGGCGCAGTTGTCGAGCAGCGACGACATCGCCATCGGGATCCCGTACGCGGGTCGCGGCGACCGTTCGCTGGACCACCTCGTCGGCATGTTCGTCAACACGCTCGTCCTGCGCACCCGGGTCCGCCCGGAGCAACGGTTCGCCGACCTGATCGAACTGACCCGGCGCACCGACATCGAAGCGTTCGATCATGCCGCCGTTCCGTTCGAACAGCTGGTGGAAGTACTGAATCCGGCGCGCTCGACGGCACATTCGCCGTTGTTCCAGGTGATGCTCGCCTACCAGAACATGGCGCCCGCCCAGCTCGACGTGCCGGGGCTCGAGATCGCGGGCATCGATGTCGGTGCCGACGCGGCGATCTGCGATCTGCTGCTGATGATCACCGAGGACCGCGGCCCGCACAACGAGATCACGGGCATGAAGCTGCGCCTGACCTACGCCACCGATCTGTTCGACGACACCAGCGCGCGCCGGTTCACCCAACAGCTCGTCCGCGTGCTGGACGCTGTCACCGCCGACGCGCAGACCATCGTCGGCGAGATCGACCTCGCCGACGAAACGACCCGCACCCGGCTGCTGCGCCCGCACGACGCACCCCTGGTGAGCCCGCACCGCACGCTCGTCGACGCCTTCGACGAGCAGGTAGCCCGCACCCCGGACGCCGCCGCCATCCGAGTGCCCGGCGGTCGCGTCCTCACCTACCGCGAGTTCGACGCGAACGTGAACCGCCTCGCTCGTCACCTCATCGATCTCGGCGCGGGCCCCGAAACCGCCGTGGCGGTGGCGATTCATCGCTCGATCGACCTGATCACGGCCGTCTACGCCATTGTGAAGTCCGGTGCCGCCTTCGTTCCGCTCGATCCCGACTACCCGACCGCCCGGCTGGCCCACGTCTTGGCGGTGGCCCGACCGCTGATGGTCGTCACTGTCACGAGAGACGAGAGCTCACTTCCCGACGAGCTGTCTCGAGTCCGGCTCGACGAGCTCGACCTGAGCGCACAACCCGCCGGACCCATCGGCGACGACGAGCGTCGCGCACCGCTGCGTGCCGACAACACCGCCTATGTGCTGTTCACCTCCGGCTCGACCGGTGCGCCGAAGGGCGTCGCGCTCTCCCATGCCGCCACCACCCACCAGTTGGCTTGGGCACAAAGCGAATTCCCGCACGACACGTCGGATGTGGTGCTGCACAAGACCCCGATCACCTTCGACATCGCGGTGTGGGAGTTGTTCTGGCCGTTGCAGACCGGCGCGCAGATCGTCGTCGCCGAACCCGGCGGCCACCGCGATCCCGCCTACCTGGCCGAGGTCATCGCGGACGAACAGGTGAGCACCGTGCACTTCGTCCCGTCGATGCTCGACGTGCTGCTCGAGCACCCGGGCACGACCCAGCTGCCCTCGGTCCGCTACCTCTTCCCGGCGGGTGAAGCGCTGGCCCAACGCACCGCCGAACGCGCCGTGCAGGTCTTCGATCGGGCCGAGGTGGTCAACTGGTACGGTCCCGCCGAAGCCGAGGTCGTGACGGCCTACCGCTGCACGACAGATCCCGCTGCGCCGCAGAGCGTTCCGATCGGGTACCCGGTCTCGGGGATGTCCGCCTATGTCCTGAACGCACGACTGCGACCGGTCCCCGCCGGGGTCGTCGGCGACCTGTATGTTTCGGGCGCTCAGCTGGCCCGCGGCTACCAGGACCGGCCCGATCTCACCTGTGCGGTATTCCTCGCCGATCCGTTCGGCGCGCCGGGGGAGCGCCTCTATCGCACCGGCGACCTGGCCCGCTGGACACCCGCCGGCGCCCTGGAGTTCTTCGGCCGCAGCGACTTCCAGGTGAAGTACCACGGCCAGCGCGTCGAACCCGGCGACATCGAAGCCGCCATGCACTCGATCGACACGGTCGCCCGTGCGGTCGCGATCGTCACCGAGGACAGGATCACCGCGTATGTCACGCCGATGCCGGGCGAGGCACTCGACGGGCCGGAGGTACGCCGTACGCTCACCCGGCTGCTGCCGTCCTACTTGGTCCCCGGCGCGGTCCTGGTGCTCGACACCTTGCCGCTCAATGCGAACGGCAAGCTCGACCGCGCCGCGCTTCCCCACCCGGACATCGACGATGCGGACGAATTCCTCGCTCCGCGCACCGACCGGGAAGCCGTGCTGGCCAAGATCGTCGCCGAGATCGTCGGCGCCGACCGGGTCAGCGTCGGCGCCGACCTGTTCGACATCGGGGTGAACTCGCTGTCGGCGGCCCAGATCGCTGCCCGGGCCGAAGCCGCCCTGCGGGTGCGGGTCGGTGTTCGCGACATCTTCGAGGCCCTCACCATCGCGGCGCTGGCCGAACGGATCGCGGTGCGCGACCGCTACGCCGGCGTGCCGCTGGTGCATCGCAACGAGCTCGCCGAGATTCCGTTGGCGGCGGCGCAGCGGCGCATCTGGATCCTCAACCAGCTCGACCCCGCCTCCGGTGCGTACAACATCGGATTCGCGGCCAGGCTGACCGGACCGCTCGACGTGGCGGCGCTGCGTGCGGCGATGACCGATGTGATCACCCGCCACGAGACCCTGCGCACGATCTATCCCGCGGTGGGCGGGCAACCGCATCAGCTCGTCCAGGCGGGCACGGTCGGTGCCACGGATGTCGAACTCGCTTCCCTCGACGACCCGGCGCTGCTGGCAGATCGGCTGCGTGATGCGGTGGAGTCGGGCTTCGACATCGCCACCGACACGCCGGTCCGCGCGCGGCTCTATCGCACGGGCGCCGATGAACACGTGTTGATCCTGGTGGTGCACCACATCGCCGCGGACGGTGCGTCGATGGCGCCGCTGGCCCGAGATGTGTTCGCCGCCTACCGGTCTCGTCGTACCGACACGCCACCGCTGTGGCCCGCGCTGTCGGTCGACTACGCCGACTACGCGGTCTGGCAGCGTGAGCTGCTCGGCGCCGAGGACGACCCCACTTCCCTGGCGGGGCGCCAAATCACCTATTGGCAGCGAATTCTCGCCGATTCCCCCGAACTGCTCGCGTTGCCGACCGACCGTCCACGACCCGCGGTGCTGACGATGGACGGCGGCAGTGTCGGGTTCACCGTCGAGCCGGCGTTGCACGAGGCCGTCGTCGACCTCGCCCGCCGTGAAGGCGCCACGGTATTCATGGTTCTGCACGCCGCGCTGGCGATCCTGCTCTCGCGCACCGCCCACACCGACGACGTCACGATCGGCACCCCGGTGAGCGGTCGCGGGCGCCCCGAACTCGACGACCTGGTCGGGATGTTCGTCAACACGGTGGTTCTGCGTACTCGCGTCGCCGAGCACCTGTCGTTCCGGGAATTCCTGGCGGAGGTGCGCGGCACCGATCTGGAGGGGCTCGCGCACGCGGACGTGCCGTTCGAGCGGCTGGTCGAGGTGCTCGACCGAGCCGGGTCGACCGCGTACTCACCGCTCTTTCAGGTGATGCTCGGCTTCCGCAACGCCGATCCCACGCGCTTCGAACTCGACGATATCGACGTCGAGGTTCTCGATCCCGGTGTGGCACAAGCCAAAACCGACCTCACGGTGCTGCTGAACGAGCGCGCCGACGCAGCGGGCATCGACGGCGAGATCGTCTACGCCGCCGACCTGTTCACCGAGGCCACCGCGACTCGATTCGCCGAGCGCCTACTGCGTGTTCTCGCCACGATCACCGCAGAGCCGGACGTGACCCTCGAGGCCATCGACCTGCTGAGCCCCGAGGAGGCCGCGAAGCTGCTGCCCTTCGGGCGCGAGGCAGCGGTGGCGCCGAAAACGCTGCCCGCCCTGCTCGCCGCCGCTGCCGCCGACCCGATGGCGACCGCGCTGATCGGTGACGACGAAACCCTGACCTACGGCGAACTCGACCGGCGATCCGACCGGCTCGCCGTGCTGCTCGCCCGGGCAGGTGCGACGCCGGGAACCTATGTCGCGCTGGCTGTCCCGCGCTCGGTGGCCTTCCACGTGGTGCTGTGGGCCATCGCGAAGACCGGTGCGGCGTTCGTGCCGATGGATCTGCGCTACCCCGCGGATCGGCTCGCGCACATGGCCCAGGACTCCGGTGTCACACTCGGTGTGACACTGAGCGCGGCGCGTTCGTCGCTGCCCGACACCGTCGACTGGATGTGCCTCGACGACGAGCGGGTGATCTCCGACCTGTCCACCGCGTCACCGGATCACCGCTTCGCGGCGGCGCGCCTGGACGATGCCGCCTACCTGGTGTACACCTCCGGCTCGACGGGCAAGCCGAAGGGCGTGGTCGTCACGCACGGGGGTCTGTCGGCCTTCGCGGCGGCCAAGCACCAGCACTATCAGGTGGAGAGAGCGTCGAGGGTCCTGCAGGTCTCCGCGCCCGCGTTCGACGCGGTGATGATGGAAACGCTGATGGCCTATGACGCGGGTGCCGCCCTGGTCATCTCGCCCTCCGAGGTGTTCGCCGGTGCGGAACTGACCGAACTGATTCGTACGCACCGGGTTTCGCACACGTTCATGACGCCCAGCGTGCTGGCGACCTTGCGGCCCGAGGGCCTCGACGCGCTGGAGATGCTGACGATCGGCGGCGAAGCGCTCTCCGCCGAACTCGTCGCCGCGTGGGCGCCGGGCCGTCGCTTCCACAATGTGTACGGACCGACCGAGACCACGATCGCGGTCTGTGTCAGCTCCGAGTTGGCACCGGGTGATCCGATCACCATCGGCGGCCCGATCCCCGGGGTGCGCGCCGTGGTGCTCGACGCTCGGTTGCGACCGGTGCCGGTGGGCGTGGTCGGTGAGCTGTACCTGTCGGGTAAGGCGCTGGCGCGTGGATACCTGAATCGGCCGGGGGCGAGCGCTGCCGCGTTCGTCGCCGATCCGTACGGTGCGCAGGGCACCCGGATGTATCGCACCGGTGACCTGGTGCGCTGGAGTGCCGAGCACACCATCGAATACGTGGGTCGCGCCGATTTCCAGGTCAAGATCCGCGGCCAGCGCGTAGAACTCGGTGAGATCGACGCGGCGCTGGTGGCCTGCCCGAACGTCGCCACCGCGGTCACCGTGAGCAGGCGCGGCAACGCGGGACAACCGCTGCTGGCGGCCTATCTGGTGGCCGACGAGGGTCGAACGATCGATACGGCCGCGATCCGCGAGCAGATCTCGGGCGCGCTGCCCGAACACATGGTGCCCGCTGTGTTCATGGTTCTCGACGAGATGCCGGTGTCGTCGACCGGCAAGGTGAACCGGCGCGCCCTGCCCGAACCCGATGCCGAGGTGGCGGATTCTGTCGTCACGGCCGCGGCGACCGAACTGGAAGCGACCATCGCGGGGATCTTCGCCGAGGTGCTCGGGGTGGGTTCGGTGGGGGTCGACGAGTCGTTCTTCGCGCGCGGCGGTGACTCGATCATGTCGATCCAGCTGGCATCGCGATTGAAGACGGCCGGCGTGGTCGTGACGGCACGCGACATCTTCGAGCACCGGACTGTTCGCGGACTGGCCGCCGTGGCCGAGGACGCGGGACGGGTGACCCTGGAAGAACTGCCCGGCGGTGGCATCGGGGAGGTAGCACCGACCCCGATCGTTTCCTGGTACCTGGATCGGCCGGCCGGTGACCGATTCGCGCAGTCGTTGCTGGTCGAGTTGCCCGGCGACGCACGGGAGGCCGATGTGGTCGCCACGGTCGGCGCCGTGCTCGACCGCCACGACATGCTGCGCGCGCGGCTGAGCGGCGCGGAGATCGACGCGCACCTCGAGGTCTTGCCGCACGGCGCGATCGATGCCGAGCGGGTCGTGTCGGTGCGCACCTTCGGGCCCGAGAACATGCCTGGCAGTGCGGGTTTCACAGCACTCGTCGAGGAGGCGCTCGAGGCAGCGTCAGCCCGACTGCGCCCCGTCGACGCCGCGATGATGCAGGTCGTCTGTCTGGTGCCGGAGCCCGGCGTGGTGTCGCGGGGGCGCGCGCTGATCGTGATCCACCACCTGGTGGTCGACGGTGTGTCCTGGCGCATCCTGATCCCCGACTTCGTCTCCGCGTGGCAGCAGCTCGGTGAGGGACGAGCGGTCGAGCTGCCCGACGTCGGCACATCGATGCGCCGGTGGGCGCAGGCCGTCGCAACGGCAGCCGACAGCCGTGTCGAGGAACTGGCGCTGTGGCAGCGAATGGGGTCACGTCCCGAACCGCTGCTCGGGCAGGCCGCACTCGACCCGACTGTCGACGTGCACGCCACGGTCGAGCGGATGACGCTGACACTTCCTGTCGACCTGACCACCGCTCTGATGGGCGCGGTGCCACGTGCCGCGCACGCCACCACCGACGACGCCCTGCTCGCGGGTCTGCTCCTGGCACTGGGTCGTTGGCGCGCCGAACGCGGCGTCGAGCACCGCGGCGCGCGCATCCTGCTCGAAAGCCACGGGCGCGCCGAACAGCTCGCCCCTGGTGCGGACCTTTCGCGCACCGTCGGCTGGTTCACCAGCGCCTACCCGGTGGACCTCGACATCGACGACACCGATCCACGCGCCGCCGTGAAGGCGGTCAAGGAACAGCTGCGGGCCGTGCCGGACAAGGGCATCGGCTACGGCATGCTGCGGTACCTCCACGCGGAGACGGCCCCGCAACTGGCGGCATCGGCCCGACCGCAGATCAGTTTCAACAACCTGGGCCGTGCGGGCGTCGATCTCGCGGCGCTGTCCGGTGTCGCCTGGATTCCCGCCGGGGAGGACTTCGATCATCAGGCGGCCTTCGATCCCGACATGCCCGCCGCGGCGACACTGTCCATCGACACCAGCATCGTCGACACCCCTGACGGTCCCACCCTCTCGGCGCAGATCGGTTACGCCACAAGGCTTCTCGATGGCAGCGAGGTTCGTGAATTGCTCGACGAGTGGACCGCGTCGCTGCGCGAGATCGCGGAAGTGTCGGCACGAGAAGACGATTGGGGTCTGTCCCCGTCCGATACCCCGCTGGTCGCACTGACCCAGCAGGACCTGGACATCTTCACCGAACGCTACGGGCCGATCGACGCGGTCTGGTCGATGGCGCCCCTGCAGGCCGGACTGTTGTTCCATGCCGAGCTGGCCGTGGGCGAACTCGATGTGTATACGGCGCAGTCGGAGATGACCCTCACCGGGCCGGTCGACGAGGCCCGGCTTCGGCAGGCCGCGACCGACCTGCTGCGGCGGCATCCGAACCTGCGGGCCGCGTTCACCCGAACCATCGATGGTGTTGTCGCGCAAGTCGTTCCGGTGGATTCAACCGTGCACTGGCGCACTGTCGCGGCCGCTGAGGCGACGTTGCCGGAGATCCTCGCGGCCGAACGCGAGAGAGCTTTCGACCCCGCCGATCCGCCACTGGTGCGCTTCGTGCTCGTCCGGGTCGCGCCCGCCGAGTTCCGGCTGATCCTGACCGCTCATCACCTGCTGCTCGACGGTTGGTCACTGCCGTTGCTGCTGCGCGATCTGGTCGGGCTGTACGCGGCCGGTGCCGACGCGAGCCTGTTGCCTCCCGCACCGTCCTACGGCGACTACCTGGGCTGGCTGGACCGGCGCGACACCACCGCCGGGGTCGAGATCTGGCGCGAGGCCATGGCGGGCTTCACCGAACCCAGCCTGATCGCCGAAACGGTGGGCGAGGCAACCGTCGAGGTACCGATCGATCTGACCATCGATCTCGACGACGACCTCACCACCGCCCTGACCGGGCTGGCCCGCGCGTGCGGCGCCACGATGTCGACGATCGTGCAGTTCGCCTGGGCGACGGTGCTGGCCAACCAGCTCGGTCGCGAGCGGATCGTGTTCGGCGAGACGGTCTCCGGCAGGCCGGCCGAGGTGCCGGGCATCGAGTCGATGATCGGGCTGTTCATCAATACGCTGCCGGTCCCGGTCCGCGTACAGGGCGACCAGACCATCGCGGCCGCGCTGGAACAATTGCAGGCGAACAAGACCCGGCTGCTCGACCACCATCACATCGAACTGTCCGGCATCATGGCCGCGGTCGGCGGCGGACAACTGTTCGACACCCTGGTGGCGTACGAGTCCTACCCGGTCGACAGCAGCGGACTCGGCGACGCCGACATCGACGGGGTTCGGGTCACCGACGTGGTCGGCACCGACGCAGCGCACTACCCGATCACCGTGCAGGCCCACCACACCGACACCTTGCACATCCGGGTGCGGTACCAGGCGGCTCGCGTCGACGACGCGACCGCGACCGGGCTGGCCGACCGTATCGAGCGCGTGCTGCGCGCCGTCGTCGCCGACCCGAACGCGCGCGTCGGCGACATCGACCTGCTGTCGGCGGCCGAGCACGCGGCGCTGGTTCCGGCCAGAGGCTCGGAGCGGGTGGCGCCCGAGGCGTTGACCGAGCTCTTGCGCCACGGCGTGACCCGGCACCCCGACGGTGTGGCGGTGATGAGCGGGTTCGAGACAGTGACCTTCGCCGAGCTGGATACTCGAGCACATCGGTTGGCGCACTGGCTGATCGAGCGCGGCGTCGACACCGGCGACACCGTCGGCGTGGTCATGCCGCGTTCGACCTCGCTGATCACGACGATCTGGGCGCTGGCCGAGGTCGGGGCCGCGGGTGCGCTGCTCGATCCGCGCAACCCGGATGAGCGGCTCGCGGTCATGCTGTCGGACTGCGGTGCCCGCGTCGTGTTGACCGTCGACGAGGTGAGCGACGGAGTGCCGGAAGGGGAGTGGGCACGGCTGGTCGTCGACGATCCGGCCGCGGCGCGCCAGATCGCGGATCAACCGGCGCGCGCTGTTCCGCGCACGGTCCGCGACACCGATCTGGCCTATGTCATCTACACCTCCGGAACCACCGGCAGGCCCAAGGGAGTGGCGGTCACCCAGGCGGGTATGGCGAACTTCGCTGCCGAGCAACGGGATCGGTACCAGGTGACGCCGGACTCGCGGGTGCTGCAGTGTGCCGCACCAGGATTCGACGCGGTCATGCTCGAAGTGCTGATGGCCCACCCGCACGGCGCGACGCTGGTCATCTCACCGCCCGATACCTACGCGGGCACCGAGTTGGCCGACATCATCCGAGACAACGCGGTCACCCACGCCTTCCTCACACCGACCGTGCTCGCGACCATGTCACCGAACGGGCTCGACAGCCTCGCGGTACTGGTCGCCGGTGGTGAGGCGGTACCGGCCGAACTCGCCGCCCTCTGGGCGCCGGGACGCCGACTGTTCAACGGCTACGGACCCACCGAGACCACGATCATGGTCGCGATCAGCGAGCCCCTTTCGCCGCCCGCGCCCATCACCCTGGGCGGCCCGATTCGCGGGACCTCGGCCGTGGTGCTGGATTCGCACCTGCGGCCCGTGCCGATCGGGGTGACCGGCGAGCTCTACGTCAGCGGTATCCAGCTGGCGCGCGGATACCTCGGCCGGCCGGCCGCCACCGCCACGACATTTCTCGCCAACCCCTACGACCCGGGCACCCGGATGTACCGGACGGGCGACCGCGTCCGCTGGACGGCCGACCACACGCTCGACTACGTCGGCCGTGTCGACCATCAGGTCAAGATCCGTGGCCAGCGGATCGAACTCGGCGAGATCGAGGCCGTTCTCGCCGAACATCCCACCGTCGCCCACGCGGTAGTGCTGCTGCGTACCGACGACCACGGCACGGACCGGCTCGTGGGTTACCTCATCGGTGACACCGTCGACCCCGAGCAGGTGCGCGCCTCGGCCCGCCGGCGACTGCCCGCCCACATGGTGCCCGACATCTGCGTGGTTCTGCGACAGCTGCCGTTGACCACCACCGGAAAGCTCGACCGTGGCGCGCTGCCGATGCCCGCCTTCGCCGCCGTCGGCTACTCGGCACCGGGCGATCCGACCGAACGCCTCGTCGCCGAGGTGTGCGCCGAAGTGCTCGACCTGGCCCGAGTCGGCATGCGGGACAACTTCTTCGACCTCGGCGGCAACTCGCTGACCGCGACGAGGCTGACCGCACGACTGAGCTCGGCACTCGGCATCCGGGTGTCGGTGCGCGACCTGTTCGAGTACCCGACAATGGCCGACCTCGCCGCCCGGCTCACCGGCCACGACCACGTCGAACGCCCCGCACTGACGCGGCGACCCGACAGCGGTCCGGTGCCGCTCTCACCCGCCCAGCAGCGGATGTGGTTCCTCAACCAGCTCGACGCCTCGGTCGGTGCCTACAACGTGCCCCTGGTGATCCGGCTGAGCGGGGAGCTCGATATCGCGGCGCTGCGCACCGCCTGCGCGATGGTGATCGGGCGCCACGAATCGTTGCGCACGAAATTCCCTGTGGTCGACGGTATTCCGCAACAGGTGATCGTCGACGCCGACGAGGTGGTGCCCGCCCTGATCCCGGTCGCGATCGAGGAATCGGTGCTGCCCAAGGCCGCCACGGCGGTGCTGTCGGCCAGCTTCCAGGTCACCGCGGCGCCGCCGGTGCGGGCCGAACTGTTCGACCTCGGCGCCGACGAGCACGTACTGGTGATCGCCGTCCACCACATCAGCGCGGACGGCCTTTCGATGATTCCCCTGGCCCGCGACGTCGCGGCGGCCTATCACGCCGTGACCACCGCGAGCTCGCCCGCATGGCCGCCGCTCACCGTGCAGTACCCCGACTACGCACTGTGGCAACATGCTCTGCTCGGCGACGAGCACGATCCGGAGTCGTTGCTGTCGCGGCAGTTGGACTTCTGGCGCGACACCCTCGCCGGGCTGCCGGAACTGCTCGAGCTGCCCACCGACATGCCCCGCCCGCCGGTCGCGTCCATGCGGGGCCGGATCGTCGACTTCGCCATCGACGCGCGGCTGCAGGAGCGGATCGGCGCGGTCGCGCGGGCGGCCGGCGCGACGCCGTTCATGGTGGCGCACGCCGCGTTGACCGTGCTGCTCGCGCGGCTGGCGGGCACCGGCGATATCGCGGTCGGCACACCGGTGTCCGGGCGCGGGGAACGCGAACTCGACGATCTGATCGGCATGTTCGTCAACACGGTGGTTCTGCGGACAGCGGTATCGGCCGAGCAGCCCTTCGACGCGCTCCTGGCCGACGTCATGGCCGCCGACCTGGCAGCGCTCGCGCACGCGGAAGTCTCCTTCGAGCAGGTCGTGGAGGCGCTCAACCCGACGCGTTCGACCGCGCACCTGCCGCTCTATCAGGTGACGATCGATTACCAGAACCTCGATCAGGTGGTCCTCGAACTGCCGGGGATCTCCGTGGAACCGGTCGAGGACTACATCGAGCAGGCGCAGTCCGATCTCAACGTGAAGCTGGTCGAACGCTTCGACGCCGACGGCAACCCGCGCGGCACCCTCGGCCGATTGACCTACGCCACCGACCTTTTCGTCGAGGAATCGATGGAGCGGTTCGCGCAGTGGTATGTGCGGATCCTGGAAGCGGTGACCGCGGACCCGCAGGCCGTGATCGGCGACATCGAATTCATGGAACCGGCGCAGCGCCACGAGGTTCTCGAGGCGGCGGGGGTGGCGGGCGCGCAGGTTCCCGAGGAAACGATCGGTGGTTTGTTCGCCCGGCGAGTGGCTGCCGCCCCGGATTCGGTCGCGGTGACCGATGGGACGACCGTTCTGACCTACGCGGAACTGAACCGGCGTGCCGAGGCCGTCGCCGCCCGCCTGATCGCGGCGGGCGCCGGGCCCGAAACGCTGGTGGCCGTGGCGTTGCCGCGCACCGCGGATCTGGCGGTCGGACTGTTGGCCGTGGTCATGTCGGGTGCGGGTTATCTGCCCCTGGACGTGGCGTATCCGGCGGAGCGGCTGCGCTTCGTACTCGACGACGCGCGACCGGTGGCGATGCTGACCACCGCGGCGATGTCTTCGCAGGTACCCGAATTCAGCGGGCCGGTACTGCTGTCGGACGATGACGCGATCGCCGAGGGCGGGCACGACAGTACCGCGCGCCCGGACAATGTCGCCTACATGATCTACACCTCCGGCTCCACCGGTCGGCCCAAGGGTGTCGCGGTCACCCACCGTGATGTGGTCACCCTGCTCACGAACGCCGCGGAGAATTTCGACATCGGGGCCGACGATGTGTGGACGCAGTTCCATTCCTACGCGTTCGATTTCGCGGTCTGGGAGATGTGGGGCGCCCTGCTCTCGGGTGGACGGGTGGTGGTCGTCGACTACGACACCACACGCACACCCGACGCCTTCGTCGAGCTCGTGGCGCGCGAGCAGGTCACCGTGATGAGCCAGACGCCGTCGGCGTTCTACGGATTCGTCGAGGCGGAGCGCCGCTACCGTGGCGCGGGCGGCGACGAGTTGGCGTTGCGCTACATCGTGTTCGGCGGTGAAGCGCTCGACCCGGCCCGGCTGACCGGCTGGTTGCTCGCGCACCCGGCGGGCTCGCCGCGACTGGTGAACATGTACGGCATCACCGAGACGACCGTCCACGTCAGCTATGCCGAAGTCGATCGGGCCGGCACCGGCGGGATCGGCCGTGCCCTGCCCGGGATGGCGGTGTACGTGCTCGACGAACGGTTGCGGCCGGTGCCGGTCGGGGTCGCCGGTGACCTCTATGTCGGCGGCGGGCAGCTCTCGCGCGGATATCACGGCGCGGGCGCGCTCACCGCGGGCCGATTCGTGGCCGATCCGTTCGGCACGCCGGGTAGCCGCCTGTACCGGACCGGTGACGTCGGCCGGTGGCGTCGCGGCGAACACCGACTGGAACTGGACTACCTCGGACGTGCCGACGCCCAGATCCAATTGCGCGGTTTCCGTATCGAATTGGGTGAGGTGGAATCGGCGCTGCTCGGCCATCCCGGCGTTGCCCAGGCCGCTGCCGCGGTACACCGCCACGCCAAGGACGTCGACCAGCTGATCGGCTATGTCGTTCCCGTCGACGGGCAGGACCTGGACCCGGCGCAGGTTCGTGGCACCGCCGCGGAGCTGCTCACCGGTTACATGGTGCCCTCGGCCATCGTGGTGCTGCCCGCGCTGCCGATCACGGTCAACGGCAAGCTCGACCGAAATGCCCTGCCCGCACCCGACTTCGAACCGTCCGAGCGCGAATACGACGCCCCGCGAACACAGTCCGAGATCGCGATCGCCGAGGTGTTCGCGCACACCCTGAACGTGGCCAGGGTCGGGGCCGCTGACGGATTCTTCGACCTCGGCGGCAACTCGCTGCTGGCGACCATGGCCGTGGCAGAACTGCACGGCCGTGGAGTCCGGATCGAGCTGCCGTGGATGTTCGACGACGCGACGCCGCGGGCACTGGCCCGCAGAGTCGACGAAACCGAGGGCGGATCGGGCATGCAGGTGCTGCTGCCGCTGCGCCCCGCGGGTGACGCCGCACCACTGTTCGCGATCCACCCGGCGGGCGGGCTCGCCTGGTTCTACGGCGGACTGGTGGGGAATCTGCGCGGCGACCGGCCGGTATTCGGCTTGCAGGACCCGCACGTCGTCGCCGACGAACCCGGCGCCACCTCGATCGAGGAGCTCGCGCACCGCTACGTCGACGAGATCCGCCGAACCCAGTCCAGCGGGCCCTACCACCTGCTCGGCTGGTCGCTGGGCGGCGAGATCGCCCATGCGGTGGCGACGCGACTGCAGGAGCAGGGCGAACACGTCGCGCTGTTGGCGATGATGGACAGCGCGGTCGGCGCCCCGCCGATCACGCCCGACACCGAATCCGCACCGGGCGAGTTGATGGCTGACCTGCTGGGCGGCTGGCGGGAACTGTTCGACCTCGGCGACACCGTCACCGCGAGCACCACCGAACAGGCCTGGCAGGTGGTCCGCGATCAGATCACCGGCACCGGTTTGTTCACCGCCGACCAGATCGACCGGGTGATGGAAAGCTTCTCCACCGCAGGCGAACTCGCCGACGCCTACCGGCCACGGACCTTCGACGGTGACCTGATCTTCTTCACCGCGGGGAAGGACCGTGACGACACCGAAGCCGTCGCGCAGACATGGCGACCCCATGTCACGGGCCGCATTCACAACACTGTTCTCGACGCACGCCATCTCGAACTGACCCACCCCTCCGCGCTGGCCGTGATCGGCCCGATCCTCGAAGGATTCATGCACTGATGACGACGACACCGCAGCAATTGCGCCTCGACGACGGCCGCACCGTCACCTGCACCAGCCCCGCCGAAGCGCGCATGCTCTGGAACGAGATGATCGCCGACGGGTACTACCGCCGAGCCGCCGCCACCCTGCGACCCGGTGACCTCGTCGTCGACATCGGCGCCAATATCGGACTGAGCGCGATGGTGTTCGCCGAAACGCACCCCGGTGTGCGGGTGATCGCGGCCGAACCCGCCCCCGCCACGTACGAGTGCCTGCATCGGAACATGTCGGTGCACGTGCCCGACGGTGTCGCCCTCGAGGTCGCGGTGGGCGCCGCACCCGGTGTGCTGCCGTTCACCTGGTATCCCCGAGCCACCGCGAACTCGAGCCTGTACGCCGATCGGGAGGCGGACGACGACGCGACGAAAACCTTCCTGCGCAACAGCGGTCTGCCCGACGACGCGATCACCCTCATCACCCGTGGCCTGCACGACGGCGAACAGATCGATGTCGAGGTCACGACGGTGTCGGCGATCCTGGCCCAGGAGGACCCCGCCGCCGAGGTCGGCGTACTGAAGATCGATGTCGAACGAGCCGAATTCGATGTCCTGCTCGGCATCACCGAATCCGACTGGTCCCGGATCCGCACCGTCGTCGCCGAGGTGCACGACCACGAGGGCCGCCTCGCCGAATTCTGCGAGATCCTAGAACTCCACGGCCTCACCCCACGAAGTCGCCAGGATCCCTCGTTGGCAGGCACCGAACTGCACGAGGTGTATGCCGTTCGCGCGTGACCACCGGCTGATTCACGCGTCTGTTCTCGCGACGGTGGCCGCGATATCCGCGGCGCGGCGTGCCTGCTCGACAGTGACCGGTTCGTGGGTGATGAACAGCCGGTGGAACAGCGGTGCGATGGCCAGCCGGATGATCTCGGTCGCGTCGACATCGGGCGCGACCTCACCACGGACGATCGCCCGTCGCACGATCTGTGCCGCCTCGTCGTGGCGGGCGGCATAGAAACCGCGCAGCGCGGCCGCGGCATCGGGGTGCTGCATGCCCGCCGCGACGAAAGCCGTAGCTACCGTTCCGGATTCGGGATCGGCGAAGCTCGCGCGTACCAGTTCGGTGAGCTCACGCAGATCACCGGTGAGGGAGCCGGTGTCCGGGATCGGCCACGACTGCTGCGCGGCGCGTTCCAGCGCGTCGGCGACCAAGCCCTCCGGGCCGCGCCAGCGCCGGTAGACGGTGGTCTTGTGCACCCCGGCCCGCTGGGCGACCGCGTCCACGGTGAGGCCCTGATAGCCCTGCTCGGCGAGCTCGGCCGTCGTCGCGTCGAGAACAGCCTCCCTGACCCGGGCACTCCGTCCGCCGGGGCGTCGTTGCGGTTCCAAAAACTACTCCCGTTGCGTTAGTCGGCTCAGTTTTGTAGGTTAAAGCTACATGAGTTGCGATTGGGGCACTGATCGATCACGCAACGACTACCGCAGAGCGGTGGTCGTGGTGTCGCACGATCGGGCGTAGCGCCGTCGTTTTCGGGGAGTGTAGAAAGGAATCGAAGATCTTGGCTGAGATCGTGCACGTGATCGAGGTGCCCGGCGCACCCTATGGAATCACTGTCGGGCCCGATGGGGCGCTGTGGTTCACGCTGGTCGCGCAGGGCGTGATCGGACGATTCGCCGACGGGGTCGTCCGGACCTATCCGCTCGAGCAGTCCGACGGACAACCCACGGTGATCGTCGCCGGGACGGGTAATGACTTGTGGTTCACCGAGTTCCGAGGTGGTCGACTCGGCCGCATCACCGTCGACGGTGTGGTGACGAGCCAGTCCACCGAAGGCCCCTACGGCGCGTGCGTCGGATCGGACGGGGCGCTGTGGTTCACCGAGTTGCAGGCGGGTCGGGTCGCGCGACTCGGCGCGGACGGCGCCATCACCCGTGTCGACGTCGACGGCATGCCCTCGATGATCACACCGGGGCCCGATGGGGCCGTGTGGCTCACGGTGAACCAGGGCAACGCGATCGCCCGGATCGACACCGAGCTCGCGCTGCGGGTCCACCCGCTGCCCACGCCAGGGGCAGCGCCGGTCGGCATCACCGCCGGCCCCGACAGAGCACTGTGGTTCACCGAGATCGGCGCAGGTGCCATCGGCCGAATCGACCTCGACGGCACCGTCACCGAGTTCACCCTCCCGGACACCGAGGCTCGCCCGCACGCGATCGTGGCAGGCGGCGACGGTGCCCTGTGGTTCACCGAGTGGGCGAGCTGCCGTCTCGGTCGGATCAGCATCGACGGCGAGATCGCCCACCTCGACCTACCCGGCGCCGAACCGCACGGGCTCACGGTCGACGCGGCCGGAAACCTCTGGGTAGCGATGGAATCCGGTGCGCTGGTGCAGGTTTCGCCGTGACGGCGGCAGCGTCGGCGTCGATGGCTACGGTGTGGTGAGCGCCTTGACCACCGCGGTGCCGAAGCCGAGGTCGTTGCTCGTCGGCATGCGGGTGTAGGTGCCGCCCGTCTGGTCGGCGAGGGTCTGCAGGGTCTGGGTGCCCTGGCCGCCGATCACCACGACATCGATGCGGACAGGTTTGCCCGCTGTGGTCGCCGCGGTGATCTCCTCGACCAGCGCGGGGCCGGTCAGCGTCGAGTCGTCGTCGGGGCCGTCGGTGATCAGCAGAACCGAGTTCGTGCGACCGGGGGAGTACCCGGCCACCGCGGCGCGGTAGGCGGCGAGCAGGCTGGGGTAGGCCTGATCCGTGGTGAGCTGGCTCGGTTTCACCGAGGTGACCGCCGAACCGACCGCGTTGCGTTGGGCGTCGGTGAGCAGATCGGTGGTCACCTGCGCCTTGTACGGGGTGGTGCCGTCGATGTTCTTACCGAACGTCCACAGGCCGAGCCCGAAGTCGGGCGGCATCACCTGCAGAGTCGAGGCGACGGCGGCTATCGCGTTCGACAGGCGGGTCGTCGACCCCTCCGCGGTGCCCATCGACGAGGACACGTCGAGCAAGACCGTGGCGTTCACGCCGAGGACGGGGTTCGCCAGCGTCGACTGCACCTTCGCCAGCGCCGCGCGGGCCGGATTCGCCGGCGCCGAGCCGATGGCGGGCCCGAAGCCCTCGGTGGCGAGCGCGCCCGCCTGCTCCGGAGCGCGCAGGAAGTCGATGAACCGCAACGCGATCAGATTCTGGGTCTTGTCCACCCACGGACCCGACAGCAGTGCCGCGGGGTAGTCGGCCAGCGGTGCGATGCCGACCGGCCGGAACGCGGTGAGTCCGCCGGTGCCGAGTTGCTGCTGGGTCGCGGCGACCGCGTGCACCTCGTCGTCGGTGGGATTCGCGCTGATCGCCGACATGGCGGTCGTCAGATCGGCCGGCGCCTGCGCGGCGGCGGCGAGCCCGGAGATGGCGGCAACGACCTGACCCGACCCGGCGGCCTGCTCGGTCAACGGCTCGGTCCCCGAGATCGAGGAACCGATCGCCGCCGCGGTGGCGGTCGTCGCGTCACCGACGGGCAGCGCCATCCGCAGCCCGCCCCACCCGGTCAAACCGATCTCGTCGAGCGAACCCTGCTGCAAGCGCGGCAGGTCGGCCCAGGCGATCTGGTGCTGTTCGAGCGCCTGGCGCAGGGCATCGGGCACGGCAAGGACAATCGGGCTGGTCGCGATGGAAGCGGGCGTGCCCTCGATGAGACCGGGCACCCGGACCAGCTCGATCGATCGGCTCGAGTCGGCGATCCACAGCCCCGGCTTGGGCCCGAGCGCCGGATCCCACGTCGCGACATCGGCCAGACCGGCGCTCACGGAGGTCGAGGGGCGCGCAGAAACTTCCACCCGCGCGCAGTGGTCACGCACGCGCGGCTTGCTCGCGTTGTACCGTTCGGCGGCGGCACGAACCGGACCGGCGATGGCCGGATCGACCGTGACGTCGAGCGAGGCGGCCCCTTCGACGCACTCGGCAGCGGCCGCGACGTCTGTCGAATCGGCGCGATCGCTGAGTTGGAACCACGCGAACACGGCCACGATCACCAGGACGAGAACCGATGCCGCGATAACCGGACCCTTGCTGATACTTCGAGAACTGGTCCCGTTGCGATGCGTACCCACGCGGCAAGTTTAAGGACATCACGCGACCACACGGCACAGCGCATACCCGTCCGCATCACCCCAGGTCACAGCCCCGGCAAGAGCCCGGCATGCCGAACGGAGCCGGGGCCGGGTGTCGACGGACACCCGGCCCCGGCCGATCATGGACGAATCACGCGACCACGGTCGTACTCACGTCCGCCCCACACCCCCGACTGACCGGTCTGCGCCGCGTACTCGGTGCACCCCGCGAGCAACGGGCAACCGGCGCAGATCCGGCGGGCGTAGTCGAAGTCCTGCGACGGGTACGGAAACCATGCCTCGTGGTTGGGGTCACCGCGGCAGGCGGCGCGGTGCCATTGCCCCGAATCGGACAGGGTCAGCAGTTCGGTCAGTGCGAGGTCGGTGGTGGTCACGGCGCGTACTCCTTCCAGATCCGGCGCTGCTTGCGCGCGAGCGGGTCGGGAGCCTTCGGCTCCCACAGCAGCCGCATCCCCGCCTCTTCCGGGGTGCGGTCGGCCTTGCCCGCATTGCACGGTGCGCAGCAGGCGACGAGATTGCTCCAGGTATTCGGTCCGCCCCGACTGCGCGGGCGGATGTGGTCGACGGTGTGGGCCCAGTCGGCGCAGTAGCCGCACCGGTGCTTGTCGCGACGCAGCACCCCGGCCAGCGTGGCGCGGCTGTCGTCACCGATCGGCGCCACGTGGGCCAGGTAGACGTAGCGCACCAACCGGATCGTCTCCGGCATCGCGATGACCAGATGCTGCGACCGGATCGGGAACCGCGGCGCCCGCTCGATCACGGTCTCGGCGGCGCCGCTGATCAGCAATGTCACCGCCCGGTCGGCGGTGATCTCGTCGAGGGCCTCGTAGCTGGCATTCAGCACGAGCACCCTCGTGCGTATCCAGTCCTCGGATGCGGGCGCCGTCGGATCGACGGCATGACGAATCATCATGGGAATCACCATGTTTCGAAGAGAACGAACGTCAGGAGCAGAAAGGGAACGGCGGGTCAGGCCACGAACCGGAGACGGCCGGAGCCATCGATACCCAAGCGCAGAGCGCTCCGGGCCGAATTCGCGCGGCGATAGGTATGTTCCGAATCTCGCTGTGGCGCTTGCTTTTTCACGGCCGTCTCCTCCTCTCGATGCTGCTCGTCGGTTCCTCGCCCGATGCGAATCACCTGCGTGAAATCATGGTGACATACCGCGTCCGAAATGTCGGCTGATTTATTTTCGGTCGGCGGCGACGAGTTCGGCGCAGCGCTCGCCGACGAGCATCACGGTGATGTTCGGGTTGACCGTGGTGTGCGCGGGGAACACCGAGGCGTCGGCCACGCGCAGCCCGTCGACGCCCTTGACCCGCAGCTCGGGGTCGAGGGGACTCATCGGGTCGTCGACCGCGCCCATGCGCACCGTGCCCACCGGGTGATAGACGGTGTTGTGGGTCAGGCGGACGTAATCGGCCAATTCGGCATCGGTCCGCACGTCCGGCCCCGGATACAGCTCACGTCGCACCCAGTCCGACAACGGCGCGGTCGCGGCGATCTCGCGTGCTTTGCGCAGACCCGCGATCATCACCCGCATGTCGTGACCGTCGGGATCGGTGAAGTAACGCGGGTCGACCTTCGGCTTGTCCCGGAAGTCGCGCGAGCGCAACCGCACGGTGCCGCGGGAGCGGGCATGGGTGACGTTCGGGGTCAGGCAGAAGGTGTTCTCGGCGGTCGGGTAGCCCTGTCGCAGTGTGTGCATGTCGAAGGGGACGCTGCCGTAGTGCATCATCAGGTCGGGTCGGTCGAGGCCGTCTTCGGTCGTGGTGAAGATGCCCGCCTCCCACCATTGGGTGGAGCTGTCCACCATCGGTCGCGTCGTCTCGAAACCGATCACGCCCTCCGGGTGATCCTGCAGGTTCGCGCCGACGCCGGGAGAGTCGACGATCACCTCGATGCCGTTCTCTCGCAGGTGAACCGTGGGTCCGATGCCCGACAGCATGAGCAGCTTCGGCGAGTCGATGGCGCCGGCGCAGACGATCACCTCGTGGTCGGCGGTGATCCGGGTGGTGCGGCCGAACGCGTTGTCGGTGATGTCGACCCCGACGGCCCGCCCGTTCTCGATCACGATCTTCTTGGCCCAGGCGCCGGTCCGGACGGTGAGGTTCGCCCGGTCCAGATTCGGGTGCAGGTAGCTGACCGACGACGACGATCGCGTGCCATCGGAACGCCGGTTGATCTGAAAGAAGTTGGCGCCGTTGACAACTGTGTGCCCGGAGTTGAACTCGACCCGCGGGATACCGGCCGCCTCGCACGCGTCGAGCAAGGCCACCCCGCACGGATCGTCGGGCGGCACCGTCATGATGTGCACCGGGCCGCTGCGGCCGTGGTGCTCGCCGGGGGCGTCGTTGGTCTCGATCCGCGGATAGAGCCGGTACACCGAATCGGCGCCCCAGCCGGTGGCGCCGTGCTCACGTTCCCACGAGTCGAGATCCTCGCGCGGAGCCCAGAACGCGATACAGCTGTTGTGCGAGGAGCAGCCGCCGAGCACCTTGGCGCGGGCATGGCGCATGAACGAATTGCCGTTCTCCTGCGGCTCGATGGGGTAGTCCCAGTCGTAGCCCGATTCCAGCAGTTCCATCCAGCGATCGAGTCGCAGAATGGCCGGGTCGTCGACATCGGAGGGTCCCGCCTCGAGCAGACAGACGGTCACCGACGGGTCTTCCGACAGTCGCGACGCGACGGCCGCCCCCGCGGAACCGCCGCCGACAATCACGTAATCGTATGTGGTCACCGCTGTTCCTCCCGATCGGCGAACCAGCCGGTGACGCCCGGCCGGAGATTCTCGTAGACGTGCTTGGCCTCGCGATACTCGTGCAGTCCGGACGGACCGAGCTCGCGCCCGACCCCGGAGCGGCCGAAACCACCCCACTCGGCCTGCGGCAGATACGGCCCGAAGTCGTTGACCCACACGGTGCCGTGTCGCAACCGGGCCGCGACGCGACGCGCGCGTGCGGCGTCGCCGGACCACACCGCGCCCGCGAGACCGTATTCGGTGTCGTTGGCGATGGTGACGGCCTCGTCCTCGGTGGTGAAGGTTTCCACCGTCACGGTGGGTCCGAACGCCTCGTCGTGCACACACGCCATCGCGCGGGTGGCGCCGTCGATGACGGTCGGCAGGTAGAACCACCCGTTGTCGAGGTTGCCCGAGCCCTCGTCGCCGGTGGCGAACGCACCGCCGGTGCGGATGACGGCACCCTCGGCACGGGCCCGGTCGACATAGGCGTGCACCTTGTCGCGGTGGGCCGCCGAGATCAGCGGCCCGGTCTCGGTGCCCTCGGCGAACGGCAACCCGAGCCGGATCTGCTCGGCGCGGCGCACCAACTCGTCGACGAAACGGTCGTGTGCCGATTCCTCGATCACCAGGCGAGCCCCCGCCGAACACACCTGGCCGGAGTGCAGGAACGCGGCGTTGAGCGCGTTGTCGACGCTCGCGGCGAGGCGCTCGTCGGTGTCGCAGGCGTCGGCGAAGACGACATTCGGGTTCTTGCCGCCCAGCTCGAGCGCTACTTTCTTGACCGTGGCGGCCGCCTCGCGCGCGATGATCTTGCCGGTGGCCAGCCCGCCGGTGAACGAGACCAGGTCGACATCGGGATGCTCCGACAGCGGCGCACCAGCGCTGGCGCCCGCACCGAGCACCAGATTCGCTACCCCGGCGGGCACGTCGAGATCGTCGAGCACCTGCATCAACAGAATGGCGGTGTGGGGGGTCAGCTCGGCTGGTTTGAGCACGAACGTATTGCCGGCCGCCAATGCCGGAGCGACCTTCCATGCCGCCTGCAACAGCGGGTAGTTCCAGGGCGTGATCAATCCGCAGACGCCGACCGGTTCGTAGACGACGCGGGAGTCGATGTCGGGTGAGCCCGCGTCGACGACGCGGCCCGCGTCGTCGGCGGCGAGTTTGCCGAAATACCGGAAGCAGTTCGCGATATCGGACATGTCGATATCGGACTCGTAGGGGCGCTTGCCGGTGTCGAGGGTTTCGGCGCGCACGAACTCGGCCCGCCTGTCGTCGATGGCGTCGGCGACGCGCAGCAGCAGGTCGCCTCGTTCGGCGGCGGTGGTCTTGCGCCACGGCCCGTCGTCGAAGGCCCGGCGGGCCGCGGCGATCGCGGCGACGGTGTCGTCTCGGTCTGCCTCCGCGACGATGCCGACGAGGGAATCGTCAGCCGGACAACGGATCTCGCGCGTCTGCCCGGACGCCGACGAGCGCCAGGAGCCGTCGATATAGAGGGTTTCGCTCATGATGGATCCCTTCACAGATCGCTGTCGGTGCTGTCGCCGGCTTCGGGCTCGTGGTGGTCTGTCGCCGAGCGGCGCAGATGCAGGTAACCCAGGTGGCGTTCGTACTGGTCGAGAATGTCGCCGATGATCTGCTCGCGGCTGTAGCCGTTGAGCGAGTAGCCCTGCGATCCCTCGGCGAGGTAGACCTCACAGCGGAAGTAGCGATCGTCGGACCGCTGCGCGAGCACGGCATAGGTCGGGGCCGGTGCCGACACCGGCCAGATGCCGTACTCGAACCGGGGCTCACTGGCCTGATCCACCAGCAGACGCGGCGACGGCAGACCCTCGTTGGACTGCGAATCGTCGATGGTCGCCGTCATGCCCATGTGCTCGAATTCCGCCGCGACATCGTGCATCGCCGGATCGACGGTGCCGGTGATGAATTTGCGCGTCGCGGCGGCCCCCGGGTAGTTGATGGTCGAGAGCAACCGGCGACGCCAACTGCTGAGTTCGGCCGGGCCACGGCCCGCGGCGAAGGCTTTGGGCAGCGAGGTGCGGTAGCTGTCGAGTTTGAAGGACTCGTTGTGGACAGCGCGCAACAGCGCGATGCCGATCAGCGCCAGGACGAACGAGAACGGCAGCCCCATGATGATGGTGGCGTTCTGCAGGGTCGTGATGGACCCGCCCGCACCGGCGAACAGCATCGACAAGGTGAGCACGCCGATCGCGGCCGACCAGAAGATCCGGGTGCCGGTGGCGCAGTCGGCCATCGGATCGGGCAGTTTCGAGGTGAAATTGCCCATGACCAGCGATCCCGAATCGGCGGTTGTCACATAGAAGAGCAGCCCGGTGATGGTCGCGATGCCGAGCAACAGCGTCGCGCCGGGATATTTCTCGAGCAGGGAGTAGAAGCCGAGTTCGGCTTGGGCGGCGGTCTTCTCGGCGAAGGCTGTGTCGTCTCTGGCGACCTCGAGTGCGCTGTTGCCGAAGATCGAGATCCACATCAGGGTGAAGCTGAACGGCACCACGAGCACCCCGAAGATGAACTGGCGCAGTGTGCGCCCGCGCGAGATGCGCGCCAGGAACAGGCCGACGAACGGCGCCCAGGCCACCCACCAAGCCCAGAAGAACAGCGTCCAGCTGTCCAGCCAGGTCGTCGGGCTGTTCGCCGTCTCCGGATTGCGTTCCCAGGCGAAAGTGTCGAGGGTCCGGTCGGGGAAGGTCGACAGATAGTCGCCCGCGTTCTGGGCCAGGCCGTTGAGCAGGAACGAGGTGTTGCCCGCCACCAGGATGTAGATCAGCAGCGCGATCGCCATGATGACGTTGAGCTCCGACAATCGCCGGATGCCCTTGTCGACTCCGGTGGTAGCCGAGATCGTGGTGATGGTGACCGACAGCGCGATGAGCCCGATCTGGGCGGCCTTGCCCTGGGAAATCCCGAACAGCTGGTTCAGGCCGTAGTTGAGCTGCACGATGCCGATACCGAGCGAAGTGGCGATGCCGAAGATGGTGCCCAGCACCGCGGCCACGTCGATCGCGTCGCCCCATCGGCCGTGCACGCGCTTGCCGAAGATCGGATAGAGCGCGGCACGGATCGTCAACGGCAGGTTGTGCCGGAACGCGAAGTAAGCGAGCGCGCCGCCCATCAGCGCGTACATCGCCCAGCCGGTGATGCCGTAATGGAAGATCGTCCAGGCCACCGCGTTGCGAGCGGTCGCGTTGGTGGCGGGCTCGCCGAGCGGAGGATGCAGGTAGTTGTAGACGGGCTCGGCAACCGAGAAGAACATCAGGTCGATGCCGATGCCGGCCGCGAACAGCATCGACGTCCAGGAGAACAGGCTGTACTCCGGTCGCGATTCCTCCGGCCCCAGCCGATACCGGCCGTATCGACTGGCGCCGAGAAAAACGACGAGGCCGAGGATGGCTGTGGCGAGCACGAAATACCACCAGCCGAACCAGGTGGAGATGAAGGTCTTGACCGTGCCGACGACGGTCTCGGCGCTCTCCGGTGCGGCCAACGCCCAGATCCCGAAGGCGAGCACGGTACCGGCCGCGAGCCCGAACACCGGCTTGTTGACCGAGCGCCGCCCGGCTACGGGAGCTACCGGGACCACGTCCTGCGCGGTCCCGGAAGGTGGAAGTTCAGTGCCGTTGTCTCCGGGTTTGCTGACACCGCCCATGCGAGGCAGGCTAGTTCGTTCTCGCCCGGAGATCGGGGACCTTCACCGGTTGCCGACCTCGTGTTCCAGCCGTCGCGAAACCCCATACGACGAGACCTGCCACGGCGTAGAACGCACCGGTCACGCAGGAGGCCCACCACCCCCACGAGGTGTACGCCCACGCGGTCGTGATCGCACCGAGGGCCGACCCGAGGGAGTAGCAGGCCATGTAGGCGCCGATGACGCTGCCCGCGCGGTCGGGGTGCGCGGTGGTCAGCAGATGCTGGCTGCTCACGTGCACCGCTTGGACGGCGAAGTCGAGCACGACGATGCCGATGACCAGCGATGCCAGAGTCGGGCCGGTCCGAGCGATCAGCAACCAGGACGCGGCGAGCGCGAGCAGCGACCACCCGGTGATCGCTGGGGCGCGACCGGCATCGGCCCACCGACCGGCTCGTCGCGCGCCGAGAGCTCCCGCGAGTCCCACCAACCCGAACAACCCGATCTCGGTGGTGCCGAAAGACCAGGGTTGGGCGCCGAGCGGGAGTGCCAGGCCACTCCAGAGGGTACCGAAGGACGCGAACAGGAAAAAGGTGATCAGGCCCCGGCTCAGGAACAGTCGATCCGTCGCCACGAGGTGTCCCATCGACCGCAGGATCTGGGTGTACCGCTTGTCGGATGTTCTGACGTCGGGGTCCAGGCCACCTCGGGTGACGAGAGCGAGCATCGCGCAGAGCACGGCGAGCACGACGTAGACGGATCGCCAGCCGAGCATGTCACCCAAGACTCCCGCGACGACTCGGGCGCCGAGGATGCCGATCACCACACCTGATGTGACGGCGCCGATGTTGCTGCCGCGTTCACCCGGCGCCGACGCGGCGGCGGCATAGGCGACCATCACCTGCACGACGACGGCGAACAGTCCGGTCATCGCGAGCCCGGCCACTGCGACAACACCGTTCGGCGCGGCGGCGGTGATCGCGGCCCCTACCGCGGTGAGCGCCAGCAGCCCGCCGATGAGCCGACGCCGATTCACCACATCGCCCAGCGGTACCAGCAGCATCAGCCCCGCGAAGTACCCGATCTGCCCAGCGGCGACCAACAGCCCTGATGACTGCGGTGACAGCCCCAGTTCGGCGCCTGCCGGCTCGATGACCGGCTGGATCGCGTAGATCGTTGACACCGCCACGGCGCACACCGACGCCAGCACCAACCGCTGCGATCGTGTGATTCCCGATGCCATCCGACCTCCGATTGGTAGCAATATGAAACCAATTGACGGTAAGGCAGAATGGTTTCGAATTGCAACCCACAAGGAGGTGGCCATGGCACCGGCATCGGGCGCCGAGCATGACTGGACCGACCCCACGTGCCCGGTCGCCAGAACCGTCGACCTGGTGGGCGATCGGTGGAGCCTGCTCATCGTGCGTGACGCCATGGACGGACCGGCCTCGTTCACCGAGTTCCGGCAGCGGCTCGGCATCGCGCGCAATATCCTCGCCGACCGACTCCGCCGACTCGTCGAGGACGGCATCCTCCGCACCAGCGCCACCCCGAGCGGCAAGCGTCACGTCTACGAGCTGACCCGCGCCGGGCAGGACCTGTTCACCACCATCGTCGCGCTGCGGCAGTGGGGAGAACGCCATGCCTTCGCCGACGACGAACCCCGCTCGACGCTGGTGGACCGTGACGGGAGACAGCTCGCCGAGCTGTCTCCCCACGATCGATCCGGTGCTGTGGTCACCGCCGACGCCACCGAGGTGCGCCGCGTGGACTGAATCCACACCTCGACTTGCACCGTCGACGGCGATGACCGTGCGGACTTCTCAGCGGCCCACGCTCAGAGGTTGCCGACCTCGCGTTCGAGGCGGCGGGCGACGAGGTCGCGAGCTTCTTCGACGAGCTTGGGTCGGAACCCGCTGGGGTACACCGGATCCGCCGGCGTGTAATTCTTGAGCACTTCCTTGGCGAGGGTGATCTTGTGGACCTCGGTCGGGCCGTCGGCGATGGCCATGACCTCGGCGTAGGTGGTCATGTCGAGGAAGGGCAGGTCGGTGCTCACGCCCATCGCGCCGTGCAGATGCAGGGCGCGGCGGGCGATGTCGTTCATGACGGTCGGCATGGCGATCTTGATGGCGGCGATGTCCTTGCGGACCGCGCGGTAGTCCTGGGCCTGGTCGATACGCCAGGCGGTGCGCAGGACCAGCAGGCGGAACTGCTCCATCTGGATCCAGCTGTCGGCGATGCGCTCCTGGGTCATCTGGAAGCCGCCGAGCACGCCCTTGCGGGCCGGGCGTGAGACCGCGCGCTCGCACATCATGTCGAAGGCCTTGCGTACCAACGCGACCGTGCGCATCGCGTGGTGCACCCGACCGCCGCCCAGGCGGGTCTGCGCGACGACGAACCCCGCGCCTTCGGCGCCGAGCAGATGATCGGCGGGCACCCGGACATCGGTGAATCGCAGGTGTGCTTCGTGTTCGCTGAACCCGGGCACGGTGAAGTTGCGCACCAGCTCCAAGCCGGGCGCATCGGCGGGAACGATGAACATCGACAGCCGCTGGTGGGGTTCGGCCTCGGGATCGGTCACCACCATCACGATGTGGAAGGTGGCGAACTCGGCGGCGGAGTTGAACCACTTCTCGCCGTTGATCACCCACTCGTCACCGTCGCGGACCGCGGTGGTCCGGAACGCGGTCGGGTCCGAGCCGCCGGTGGGCTCGGTCATCACGTAGCAGGAGCCGATCTCGCCGTCGAGCAAGGGCTGCAGATATTTCGCCTTCTGCTCCTCGGTGCCGAAATGGGCCAGGATCTCGGCGTTACCGGAATCCGGTGCCTGACAACCGAAGACGAGCGGCGCCCACATCGAGGTGCCCAGTACTTCGTTGAGCAGCGCCAACTTGAGCTGACCGAACCCGGGCCCGCCCAGCTCGGGACCGAGATGGCAGGCCCACAGGCCCGCGTCCTTGACCTGCTGTTGCAGCGGCCGCATCAGCGCCCGGATCTCGGGGTCGTTCCGGTCGTAGGGGTTGGGGTAGAGCAGATCCAGGGGCTCGACCTCGGTGCGGACGAACTCCGCCACCCAGTCGAGCTTGCGCTGGTACTCCGGATCGGTCTCGAAATCCCAAGCCATGGTCAGCCTTTCGTGTTGTCGCCTGTGGCGCGTAGCCCGGACAGGACGGTGTCGGTGAGGATGACGGCGATCTCGGCAGGGGAGTGGGTGCCGCGCTCGCGGTACCAGTAGCCGAGGGAATTGAGCATGCCGAGCATGCCGTTGGTGACGATGTGGTCGGCGGTGCGCAGGTGCCCGGCCGCGTGGCCGGCGTCGATGACGTCTTGCCAGAGGTGCTGGAGCCGATCGCGCAGCTGCTGCAGGACGACCGCGTGTTCACGGGTGAGCGCGTCGGCGTCGCGCAGGTGGACCGCCACCGCGCGCCGATGCGTGATGATCAGTTCGACATGGCTGCGAATCAGCAGGCGCAGGGTCTCGACGGGGTCGGCGCCTGCCTCGACGATGCGTTCGGCGTCGGCGAGCAGCAGCCGGGTGTAGTCACGCAGGATCGCCCACAGCAGGTCTTCCTTCGAGCCGATGTGGTAGTACAGCGCACCCCGCTGGACGTCGGCTTTCGCGCCGATCTCGGCGACTCCGGTGGCATGGAAACCGCGTTCGGCGAACAGCTCGAGTGCCGCGTCGTTGATCCGCTCGCGCGTGTCCGCGCGCTCGGTGGCCCTGGGACGTCCACGGCGACGCACGGGCGATACCGGATCGGTTGTCACGGTGCCTCCGTTCGGTCCGGCTCCCGACTTAATGTTCCGATCAGTACATTAATTGTCCGCGCACCTACAATCAAGGGGTGATCCGCCGCGCCCATGCCTCCGACCTCGGTGGCTCGGCGTGGCGGAATGGACGAAGCCCGCAGGGCGTTCGAACCCACACGAGGTGTCACCTCTACCCACGGGTAACATGACATCGACTTATCCCACCCGGTTTTCACCAAAGTGAGGCAGTAGATGACAGAGCGGATTCAGGTCGGCGGGCTCCAGGTGGCGAGCGTTCTTCACGATTTCATCGAGAACGAGGCGCTCCCCGGTACCGGCGTAGATTCCGCCGCGTTCTGGGCAGGCGCCGAGCAGATCATCAACGACCTCGCCCCGCGCAACCGCGCGCTGCTCGCCGAGCGCGACGAGTTCCAGGGCAAGCTCGACGCGTGGCACGGCGAGAACCCGGGCACCGGCTACGACAAGGCCGCCTACAAGCAGTTCCTGACCGAGATCGGTTACCTGCGGCCCGAGCCCGCGCCGTTCCAGATCGGCACCGGCAACGTCGACACCGAGATCGCCACCACCGCGGGCCCGCAGCTCGTGGTGCCGGTGATGAACGCGCGCTTCGCGATCAACGCCGCCAACGCGCGCTGGGGTTCGCTCTACGACGCGCTCTACGGCACCGACGCCATCCCCGAGGCCAACGGCGCGGAGAAGGGCAGCAGCTACAACCGCGTGCGCGGCGACAAGGTCATCGAGTGGGGCCGTAACTTCCTCGACGACGCCGTCACCCTGATCACCGGTTCGCACATCGGTTCGTCGTACTACAAGATCGTCGACGGCGAGCTCGAGATCGGCCTGGAAGACGGCACCGACATCGGCCTGGCCGACCCGTCGCAGCTCGTGGGCTACCTGGGCGATCCCGAGGCCCCGACCTCGATCCTGCTCAAGCACAACGGGCTGCACATCGAGATCCAGGTCGACCCCACCTCGCCGATCGGCTCCACCGACACCGCCGGTGTCAAGGACATCGTCCTGGAGTCCGCGCTCACCACGATCATGGACTTCGAGGACTCGGTCGCCGCGGTCGACGCCGACGACAAGGTCGTCTGTTACCGCAACTGGCTCGGCCTGATGAAGGGCGACCTGGCCGAGGAAGTCTCCAAGGGCGGCAAGACCTTCACCCGCACCATGAACCCCGACCGCGTGTTCACCGCGCTCGACGGTTCCGAGCTGGTCCTGCACGGTCGTTCGCTGCTGTTCGTGCGCAACGTGGGCCACCTGATGACCTCCGACGCGATCATCGACGCCGAGGGCAACGAGGTCGGCGAGGGCATCCTGGACGGCCTGATCACCTCGCTGATCGCCGTGCACTCGCTCAACGGTGACAACACTCGCCTCAACTCGCGCACCGGCTCGGTCTACATCGTGAAGCCGAAGATGCACGGCCCCGACGAGGCCGCGTTCACCAACGAGCTGTTCGGCCGGATCGAGGACGTCCTCGGCCTGACCCGCAACACCCTCAAGGTCGGCATCATGGACGAGGAGCGCCGCACCACGGTCAACCTCGCCGGCTCCATCGAGGCCGCCAAGGACCGCGTGGTGTTCATCAACACCGGCTTCCTCGACCGCACCGGCGACGAGATCCACACCTCCATGGAGGCCGGGCCGATGGTCCGCAAGGCCGAGATGAAGGCCCAGACCTGGATCACCTCCTACGAGGACTGGAACGTCGACACCGGCCTGGCCAAGGGCCTGCCCGGCAAGGCACAGATCGGCAAGGGCATGTGGGCCATGCCCGACCTGATGGCGGGCATGCTCGAGCAGAAGATCGGCCACCCCAAGGCCGGCGCCAACACCGCGTGGGTGCCCTCGCCGACCGCCGCTACTCTGCACGCCACCCACTACCACCTGGTGGACGTGTTCAAGCAGCAGTCGCAGATCGCCAAGGGCGGCCCCCGCGCCACCGTCGACCAGATCCTCGAGATCCCCCTCGCGCAGTCCACCGACTGGACCGACGAGGAGAAGCGTCAGGAGCTGGACAACAACTCCCAGGGCATCCTGGGCTACGTGGTCCGCTGGATCGATCACGGTGTCGGCTGCTCCAAGGTGCCCGACATCAACGACATCGGCCTGATGGAAGACCGTGCCACCCTGCGTATTTCGAGCCAGCTGGTCGCCAACTGGCTGCGCCACGGCATCGTCACCGAGGCCGACGTGATCGCCAGCCTCGAGCGGATGGCCCCGGTCGTCGACCGCCAGAACGCGAACGACAAGACCTACCGCCCGCTGGCCCCGAACTTCGATGACAACATCGCGTTCCAGGCCGCCAAGGAACTGGTCCTGGAAGGCACCACGCAGCCCAACGGCTACACCGAGCCGATCCTGCACCGGCGTCGCCGCGAGTTCAAGGCCGCGCAGAAGTAGAAGTGTCGAGTCCTTGAAAAGTAGCTCGTAGCAGCTCTTTTCGTCTGAGGCCCCGCGTCGGAGACATCCGAGGCGGGGCCTCACCCGAGATCACCTTGGATGCCGGCTCCTCACGCTCAAAACGGTCACACGCGGACCGTGTCGACATCGTCCATAGAAGTGGTCTACCAGTGGATTCGGGTCTCTCCTTCGGGGCTGACCTTGCGGTGATCCGCCTGGTCTTGCGGCAGTCCGGTGTATCTACGGACCTCTTCACGAACTGCCCGATACCCGGGCGCATATATGTAGACGCTCGCCATGTAGTCGCCCGGCCGTCGGCGTGTCGGAGTGCGACGCGCGGGTCAGTTTTAGCGTCCAGCAATCAGACGGCTAACTGGATGATTGCCATATCCGCGTTCTCGCTCAATCGCTGTGCAGCGTTGTTCGCCGACTAGATCGGACATCCTCGGACGAGCGGTGTCTTCCTCGATAACAGGAGTCATTGGGAGATACCGGTGCGATCGATCCTGACCGTAGGAGCGCTAGAGCACCGGTGCCACGATGTACTTGGGCGGACCCAGCGGGATCGTTATCGTGTCGCCGGGCGGCGGCTTCGAGGTGTGACGACGGCCGGTCGCCGGGTAGTGGCACAGCGACGTTCCTCCGGTGACAGTGGTTGGGGTGTCGCGTTATCCAGTTGCGGTGTGTCGTCTTGCGGGCGCGCAACCAGAGCGCAGAGCTGTGGATATCGATGGCGGAGTAACTTGCCCGGTGGAAATCCAGCGCAGTGGTCAGTTCTGCGTACGTCTGCCGAATCAGCGCGTCGACTGATGCCACTTTGCGCAGCGGCGCGATCGTGGGTGCGACCGCAGAGATTCGGTGCGACCTTTTGTCTGTAGCACGAGGTGACGGGCTTCGGATTGAGCGGTGGAAAGAGCTGAGATCAACTCCGCTCGGACATCCGGTCTGAAAGACTCGTGTGTAGGCATGTATAAATATAGATATGCGCATCTGAACATGCAGCGGCGGCGCCAACATCCATTGCCTTTGCGATGGTGTCCCCGAATTCTTTCTCTCGAAAGGGGTACCCGGCGGATGCCAACGCGGCGGTGGGGTCAATGGGCAGTGGTGCATGGGAGTCTCTGCCCAAGCCATATCGGCGGCCGTGGCGCCGGGTGTAGACCCCTTGGTCTGGGTAACGGACGATGGGTTCGTCAATGATGGAGTTGTCGAGGTCGGGTAGCTCGGTGGTGTAGATGTAGGGGTGTTCTACGCTGACCATGGGTAGCCAGATTCCAGCGTGTCTAGCCAGTGCGGGACTCCAGATCCCGGCTGCGAGTACCACATGTTCGGCCCGCAGTACCTGACCGTCTTCGCCGACACGTACTCCGGAGACCGTGCCTTGCTCGCTCTCGAGGTCATGGACGCGTGTCTTCCAGGGGAAGTGGGCGCCGTCTCTTTCTGCAGCGTCGGTTAGAGCGTTGGTCACAGCGGTCGGGTCTGCAGCCCCGTCGCTGGGAATGTAGAGGCCTCCGAGTGCGTATTCGTGGAGGACGGCTTGGGTCGCGTTGCCGACCACGCTGACCCCGGCGGCGATGCAGAGCTCGGTCCAGAAGAAGACGTGCGTGCGCCTGTCGTCTCGCGTGACCTGCTGAATAAGCGCAGATTGAATCGGGTTCTTTGACATGCCTTTCCCGTCGCCTCAGGTGTTGATGGTCAGATTCGCGTCGTTCGACGACACCGCCAACGTCGTTGCGGGGGCGGGGCCGGGGCCGTCGGTGTGGGAGTGTTGTTCCCGTGCGTCGACAACGGCTGGTCCGACCAGTCGACGCGATATCGAACGCAACTCGATGGGCGAGCAGCGGCGCCAACATCGACCCTGGCCGGGCAGCGGGGATAGGCAGCTGAGCGTCGGCCAAACCGGCAGCGAAAGACAGCGGCTTCCCGACCAGTGCCCAGCGCAGGCAGACCTCAGCAAGATGCGGCGGTACTGCCTCGGAACCAAGCGTCGCGGTTACTCGGGGCCTATATGCCTGAGGAACTCATTGCGAATGGCGGGGATTCGGCGTCGGCTGCTGCGACGTATCACCGCTGCCCTGGCAAAGCCGGGGTTTGTGGCTTGCCGGATGCCGACAGAAGCTTGATGTCCGACACGCGATCGACACGAGTTCAGCGGGAAACGACCGGAAACGTTGAGAAGTGTTGGGAGCTAGGTTTGTCTCATTTATGCTGGTAATAGGCAGTTTTGGAACACGTTGAGCCCAATCGCAGGCACTCCGAACGCTATTACGTGAACAGAGAATCCGTCACCGGATGGGCGGTGCCCGCCACACGCCGCTCGCGATACTGCCCGACCAACCCGTCGAGCCGCTCCAGGTGCGCACGCGCTGCGGCCTGCCACTCGACCATAGGTAGTACCCGCAAGTTCATGGGAGTGGTCGAGGTCGTTGTGCAGGCTCACCTGGCCATGCTCCCGCACCGGCCTGCAGTGGCTGGTTCGCCCTGAACCCGGGTCCGAAACGGCGACTTGGATGTGGCTTCTCGATCGGGAAGCCGCGTTCCCGATGTCGCTCGGGGATGCCTCGAAAGTGAATACAGAATCCATGATGTTGCCTGTCGGGAGCGCCTCCGGTGGCGGCGCTCCCGCCGATACGGGGCGAGCCCCGCAGCTACCGTGGAGGCTATGCCAACTGCTGTGCACCCCGCAGATCTCGTCATCACCCGGGCCACGCCGGACGAGTGGGACACCGTCGTCGAATGGGCCGCGGCCGAAGGATGGAATCCGGGGGAGGCTGATCGCGGCGCGTTCTTCGCCCAGGATCCGCACGGATTCTTCCTCGGGCGGGTCGACGGGGAGCCCGCCACGGCGATCTCGGTGGTGAACTACGGCGACACCTATGCCTTCCTCGGCTTCTACCTGGTCCGACCCGATCTACGCGGACGTGGCTTCGGGATTGCCACGTGGCGAAAGGGGCTCACCCACGCGGGTGCCCGTGTGGTCGGGCTCGACGGGGTCGTGGACCAGCAGAACAACTATCGCCGCAGCGGATTCGAACTCGCCTATCGTAGTGCGCGTTTCGGCGGTGTCGCGACCTTGCCCGCACCGGACGGGACCGTTCGCGTCCTGCTGCCCGATGAGGTGGGTGATGTGCTCGCCTACGACGCGCGTTGCGTTCCCGCGGCCCGGCCCATGTTTCTGACGCGTTGGCTGACCGAGCCGACACACCGCACCTTCCTGCGGATCGTCGACGCGACCCTCACTGGATTCTGCACTGTCCGCCCCGCCCGCGACGGTTGGCGGGTCGGCCCGCTGTTCGCTGACACGGTCGACGACGCGCGTCAATTGCTCGCCGCGTGTGCGCGAGCCTCGGACGGCGCGTCACTGGCGGTTGATGTGCCACTGGGTAACGAACCGGCGGTGCTACTGGCCGAGACGGCAGGCCTCACACCCACGTTCGAGACCGCGCGCATGTACACCGGTGGCGTCCGAAACCATCTCCAGGACAGGGTTTTCGGTGTCACTTCCCTCGAACTCGGGTGAGGCCACAGGACACATCTGATCTACGTGAGGCCGTCCGGGCGCCTGTGTGGCGCGCCGCAACGGCGATTTCTAGGGGTCGTCGCAACGCGTGGTCAGTTGTTCAGGCCGGCCGAGCACCGGCAGCCCATCAGCGCGCGCCGCCGCCGCTGAGGTATTCGACGACTGGACGAACCTGCTCGCCTCGCAACTCCTACGCGCGGGGCTGGACGAGTCTGCCGCCCGGTCGCTCGCTACTACGGCGGTGTGTGCGGTCGAGGGCGCCGCCATCGTCTCGGCCTCATCGCGATCGGTGCGTGCGCTCGACGAAGTCGGCAGTCAACTCACCGATTTGGTGTCCTTGCGTTTGGGCGGCCTTCGGTAGCCGAAAGCTATGCGGCAGAGCAAAGGTCGCGGTGCCGGTCCTCGACCACAGTCGCGGGACAGCCCTGAATTCACACCGGCGTTCCCTGCGAAGCGAACTCAGCACTGCCTCACCGTGGGCGGGCCGGCTGCGTGGTCGCCTCGCGCGCGGCCTGCAGTTGCGCGGCCATCGCCTCGGTGCCTTGGGTCGAGGCGGTGGCGAGGATTCGGATCTCGGTGACCTTCTCGGCGCCGCAGGACTGAAAGGGTCGCAGCCGCTCGTCGAAGCCGGGCGCGGAGGTCAGCGCGTACGGAACATGGAGCAGCGAGCAAGAACACGCCACCGCGACCGAGCCGGCGATGCCGAGCAGCAAGCCACCGAGGAGTTCGCCGACCGCCAGGTCCGCAACCTGTCCGGTGCCCGCATCCTCGCCGAGCGTCTGACCGGCGCCGACGTCAAGGACAAGGGCGTCTCCGTCCTCACCGGCGGCACGGACGTACACCTGGTCCTGGTCTACCTGCGCAACTCCGAGCTCGACGGTCAGCAGGCCGAGGACCTCCTCCACGAGGTCGGCATCACCGTCAACCGCAACGCGGTCCCCTTCGACCCGCGCCCCCCGATGGTCACCTCGGGCCTGCGTATCGGCACGGCCGCGCTGGCGACCCGTGGTTTCGGCGACACCGAGTTCACCGAGGTGGCCGACATCATCGCCGCCACCCTCGCGGGCTCCTCCGACACCGACACGCTGCGTGGTCGGGTCTCCAAGCTGGCCCAGAGCGTCCCGCTCTACCAGGGCCTCGGGGACTGGACGCTGGCCTGAGCGCCACTGTGTCGGTGGGTTCGACGCGGGCCGAGGAGGCCAAGAGATGACAACGACTGGTTCGAAGCGACCCGACTGTCACGAAACTGCTAGCAGCACACAGCATTCGGTGGACAGAGTCTGCGCACCCACGTCGGTGAGGGCGTGGGTGTGCCGTTCTCGGTGGAGTTCAATCCGCCCCGTGATGCTGCCGGGGAGGCCCGGTTGTGGCGGGCGGTGCGGGAGTTCGAGCGCATGCATCCCGCGTTCGTGTCGACGACTTACGGAGCAGGCGGTTCGACCAAGGACCGCACGGTCCGCATCACCGGCGAACTGGCACGGGAGACGACGCTGCTGCCGGTGACGCACCTGACCGCGGTGGGGCACAGTGTGGTCGAGTTGAGGTCACTGGCGGCACGGTTGCCATCGACGCGGATAGCGCGGCCGAGCTTGCGGGGTTTCGATGACAGTTCGACGGTGGCGGCCGCTGGCCTAGACCGGACCCACGAACGGCAGCACAGGCCGACAAGTCGCGGGTGCGATGTCCTGGTCCGCCAAGGCCGCGATCACCACGCCGATCGCCACCGGGTCCGCAGTGAGTTCGTAGTGCTCGGTGTAGTCCTGGGCGCACAGATCCTGGACCAGGATATTGCGTACGTTGGAGCCTTCGAGCATTCCGGTGTCGTAGGGGGTAGCTATCTGGTCGTAGCGCGTGACGATGGTCGTGAAATCGATGTCGGGCGCCACGGCGGCGTCCGGATTGAGCTTCTGCAGATGCGATGAGCCGTAGGCGAATTGGCACGGCCCACAGTGCGGCGTAATCGCCGCGTCCATGGCGGGCACGGCAGCGAGAACCTGGGCGAACATCGACTGGATCCCACTGAGCGTGGTGCCGTGAAATGGGGCCGCCATCGCGATGTAGTCGTCGATCCCCGACGCGCCACCCAGATGGTTGATGTAGTAGAACGGGATCGCGCCGCCCATCGAATGGCCGACGAGGTCGACTCGGGGAGCGCCGGTGGCGGCCAGGACGCGGTCGATGAACGCGCCGATCTGAACGGCACTCTCCTCGATCGGCGCGACGGCGCCCACCGAGCCGAGCGGTCCCGTGCCGTAGGTGGTGCTGAAAACGCAGTATCCCTCGGAAACCAGGACGGGCGCGAGAGTGTTCCAGGTGATGGTCTGGTTGCTGAGGCCGTGCAGCAGGACCACCGGTTGCGGGTGTGCCCGATCGGGGCGACAGCTCCAATCGTTCGCGCCGGTGGGCGAGGTGTCCGGCGCGAGGAATTGTGCCGCCACCCCGCCGAGGAAGCTGTAGGACGGCGCCGCTTCCGGCTCGGCGACGGCGCGTGGGGGACTCGATATCGAGACGATCGCCGCCACCGACAACACAGCGATTCGAGTTGGCCAGCCTGACATGTTCGCTCCTCTTCCACGCATTGACCGGCACCATGACCGACCGGTCGGTCATACCATAGCTCGCGGGTCTCCCACAGTCGATACACTGAACCCCGACCACCCCCGAGAGCTTCGGTCTTCGTGCTATCGCACAACATTCGCGTCATCGACGTGTTCCCAGCGTGGAGGTCGTCGCCGACGGCGGTGACGGCGATCGTGTCGAGGAGTGAGTCGTAGTCCGCGCCGGTCTCACCGTTGTATGACGCGGTCATGCGCCCCTTCGTCCCATGGGAGAGTCTCGACTTTATTCAGGGCGGCGAGATCCTTGATCGCGTTGCCGCGGATCTCGGCTGGTCCCCAATTGGCGGTCCCGTGAACACCGAATGTTGCGGCGTCGATGCTCTCGAAAGGCGGTCCATGCTTCTCCGCCACTGAGAACTGTTCAGCACGGAGGTCTTCTGGTGCTCCAGGATCGACTGGCCGACGATCTCGAAGTCGATGCGCACCCAATGATGTTCAACGTCATTCCAGTATTCGGTGATCCAGCGGTCGAGGCCCTTTCCTGGCGCGTCGGGTGGGTTGTCGATCGGGATATATAGTCGCCAGATCCCACTGAACTCTTCGCGGGCCGCGTCGATGCCGTGCATGGGTGCGGTCATCGGCTGCATCACTACACCAGCCTGTTCGTCTCGGAGCAGCGAGACGCGCGCCTATCCGGTTGCGTCCGAACAGGTTCCGATTGGGCGGGGCCAGGGGATGTAGACGGGGATGAAGCGGGCCATCACCGCCGCGCCCAGCGCGGCCAGCGCACCGACGGTCAGCACCGCGAGGCCGAGTGTGGTCGCCGCCGCGAGTCCGCTGATCGCCAGTGGGCCGAGGAAGAAGCCGGCGTCGTGGGTGAGCCGCCAGGCTGCCAGGAACTCCGCGCGGGTGGCGGCGGGGGCGACATCGGCGCCGATGGTCATGATCACGCCGTTGCCGATGCCGTTACCGATCCCCATCACGATCGCGGCGATGCACAAGGTCAGTGCCGAGGAGGTGAACGGCACGGCCGTGTAGGACACGGCCAGGATCACCAGTGAGGGCACTGCGATGAACCGTCTGCCGTAGCGGTCCATCAGGTGTCCGGCCGGGTAGGCGCATATCACGTCCAGGCCCGCGCCGATGCCGAAGATCAGGCTCGCGGTGGCCGCGCTGACGCCGAGATGGTCGGCCCACAATGGCAGTACAGCTTCCCGAGACGAGCGCGCCGCCCCCATCAGCAGTGATCCGGCGCCCAGCGTGAGTAGTAGCCGCTGGTGGGTGCGGGAGATGTCGAGGAGCGAAGGTGAGGGGAAGCCGGTGGTGGTGCCGCCGGCGCCCTGCGGGTCCGGCAGCCGGGCCATCAGCCAGCCCGCGATCGCGATGGCGATCAACTGGACCAGGAAACCGCCGCGGGTGCCGATTCCGATGATCGCGAGTGCTCCGAGGAACGGTCCGACGAAGAAACCGAGCCGCATCGCGCCGCCGAACAGTGACATCGCCCGGGCTCGGCGTTCGAACGGCACCACCTCGGACAGGTAACTCATCCGGGCCAGTCCCCACACCGCGTTGGACAGGCCGACCACGACCATGCCCGCGCCCAGGACCGGCACCGACGGCGCGAACAGGCACGCCAGCACGCCGAGCGCACCCGCTGTACTGGCGACGATGATCGACAATCGCTCGCCGAGCCGTGTCACCACCTGGCCGGCCGGGATGTCGCCGAGGACCTGTCCGAGCCCGACCAGGGCGACGGTCAGGCCGGCGATGGCGGGGGTCGCGCCGAGATCCAGTGCGGTCAGCGCCATCACCGGTGCCGCCGCGCCCATGCCGATACCGTAGGCGGTGGCGGGCACATACACGGTGAACAGCAGCGGCCGTAGTGAGCCGACCTCGACCGATACCACTGCGCACACCCTTCGCGGACCGGGAAGACCCCATCGGCCCACCGTCGCGGTCAGCCTAGTTATTCATGGGATGTTTTCGGTATGATGGCGCTCGAGCTGATTTTTATCGGAAGGAACCCCCGTCGCAGTCTCCAAACGCGTACTCGGAAGCAAGCGGGCAGACCTTGCCAGTGGCTCAGCGCAGCCCGGGGTGCTGGCGCGAAAGCATAGGCACCAGAAGTCGTTTCGGCAGGAAGGGCACCAGCGCGGCGGCCGCGCGGTTGGCCAGGCCCGGGATAGCCACCATGGTGCCCTTGGCCAGGCCGCTGATGCCGACGCGGGCCACCACCTCCGGTGATACCCACATGACAGGCGGCAGTGCGGCGTGCGCCTGCTCGGAAGTGAAGCCCGCGCGCTCGCCGAAACCGGTGTCGACCGGCCCCGGGCACAGCACGGTCGCGGTGACGCCGGTGCCACGCAGTTCGCCGGACAGGCTCTGGGTGTAGGACAGCACGAACGCCTTGCTCGCGCCGTACCCGGCCTGGCCGGGGAGCGGCTGAAACGCGCCGGTGGAGGCGACATTGAGCACCGCTCCCGTGCCACGGGCCACCATCGCGGGCAGGAAGCGGGTGCACAGATCGACTACCGCGACGACATCGAGTTCGACCATCGCGATCTCGGCATCCGGGGTGGCCTTGTGCACCGGGCCGAGGGTGGAGATTCCGGCGCAATTCACAAGGATCGAGGGCGCGAGACCGAGCCCTTCGACGCGACCGAGCAGCGCGGCGCGGGTCTCGCGGTCGCCGAGGTCGGCGGCGAGGATATCGGCGCGGACACCGGTCGCGGTGATCTCGGCAGCTAGTTCGGCCAATTTGTCGGCGCTGCGCGCGACCAGCGTGACCTGGTGTCCGCGCGCGGCCAGTTCACGGGCCAGCGCGGCACCGATGCCAGAGGACGCGCCGGTGACGATCGCGGTGCGGTCGGCGGCGGGGGAGGGAAGGCTCATGGGCCCCAGCCTAGGGTGAGTGGCGGCACCATCCGCGGAATCGGATGACCACGGCGTCGAATCGCGCTGTCGTCTGGCCTTGTTGCATTTTCGGGCCTCGAGAAGTGCGTTTCTCGTCGATTTAGGACATCAACTGTCCTAAATCACCGGCATGCTGGATTCATGAATGAAGCCGAACTGACTGCGGGACAGCCCGACCAGCACGACATCACCGACTACAACGATCCGGACGCGCCGTGGAACCAGGCGTGGGACGGCGAGGGCGGTATCGCCAACTGGAACGCCGATGTGATCACCGAGTTCCGGGAGAACTCGGGTGCGGTGGGCGGTGCCTACGCGGGCGGGGACCTCATTCTGCTCACCACCACCGGAGCCAAGAGCGGCAAGCGCCACACGACCCCGCTGGGCCCGCTGTACCGGGATGACACCATGTACGTGAGCTCGTTCATCGAGGACAAGTACCCGGCCTGGTGGTACAACATCAAGGCGAATCCGCAGGTCACCGTCGAACTCCGCGACAAGACCTACCAGGCGACCGGCGCTGTGCTCGAAGGCGCGGATTACCGTGAGTTCGCGGCTTGGGTGCTGGCGAATAACCCACTGATGGCGGATTTCCAGTCCAAGGTCGATCGGCCCGTGCCGCTGGTCGTGCTGACCCTCGACAGCGAGTGTTGAGCCCACTCGGAAGCCCTTCACACGTAGAGGGCCGACCCATCGTGCACGTCGGCCGACCGCGCAGGTCGGGGCGTAATAGGTAACTGGCTGGCTCGGCCACTCGACGGGATAGCCGAACACGCTAAATTCCGCGACTGACGGCTGGCGTCAGGACCTGACCCCGGCCAGGATCTGGTCCAGGGGGCCTGGCGACAGGCTCCCGAATCGGCCGCCCACCTTCGTCATCAGCGTGGCATGCCAGTCCGAAGTTGGGATGCAGCTCATCGCACCATTGGATTACCTGCGGTGGGAAACGCGTAGCGTTCGGCAGCGGGGAAGCGTTGACCGACCTGCAGATACGTACCGAATCAGGTGCCGCGCCGGTGGGGAGAACGGTTCCTGGCATGTCGGCGCCGTACCCGATATAGACGGGATACGAACGGCGATGGTCCTCGGATCGCCGAGGCTACGCTCGCGGTGCGATGACGACCTCGGTGTTGCGCAATGCTTCGGCGACCGCTTCCAACCGCCATTGTGCTTGCAGGGACAGTCCCGCAGCGCGGGTGCACAGTCGACGTAGCCCGGGGTCCTGCAATCGAACGACGAGGCGGTCATCGGGCGAAGAGTTCGCCGCACCGGATGCTGTTTCACTGCCGTTCGTGGTCTGCTGGTTGGGTTGCTGTGGTGAGGTCGAGAACTGCAAAACGGCTCCTGGGGTGTGTACCCTCACGGCGCGTCGCAGTGCAGCCCGTCGAGCTGGCATACAAGTGTCGGCGCTGACAATTGAGAGTTGTGGCGTGGCACAACCTCGAATTCCCTCTTCCGGCAGCATCAAACAGGCGAGCGCTCGGCTAGGTTCTTCGGTAGGCGTCGCCGCGTCCGGTGTGGCGCCGACGTAGGCCGGCGGCGGGCAACTGCCCGAGCCGTGTTGCGGTCGACATCGACATCGACCACTGCGGGGGCCACCGACGGCGGCCGGTTCTGCCCATCCTGTGGCAGCGCGCTCGACACCTGCGTCGATTGCCAAGGCTGCGGTTCCCAGGTCGGTCCGGGCGCGCTGTTCTGCTCGAACTGCGGTCGCGCCCGATAGGCGCGGCGATCGGGTGCGATCACGCCACCGGCGAGAACACCCGCGCCCACACACCAGCGGCCTGATCGTAGAGGCGCCGGCTGGCCCACGCCTGTCCGACCCCGGGCTCGGCGGGACTCGAGAGGACTCGATCGCCGCTTCGCTCAGGCCGACGCGGCGGACGCATTTCGGACGATCGGTCGGAGTGCTCGCCCGCTGCCGAGCTCGCGGCCACCGGCGGCGAGCTCGGCATGACGGATACCCATCGTCGACATCGGCCCAGGTGCCGAACTCACACCCGGGCGTGGCTCAGGATTCGGGTATCAGGTCCGCGGCTTCTGTCAGGACCTTCTTGTAGAGGCCGTCGAGCTCCTCGTACCGGGTGGTCGCCGCGTCGAGGTCGGCTTGCAATTCGCCGACTTGGCGTTCGAGACCCGCTACCTTGACGTCCAATTCGCGGTTCTTGTGCTGCTCCTCGATCAGCGCGTGTTTGAGGTCGTCTTCGTGGTCGCTCATCGGCTCTCCCGCCTATCTCGGGTCGGTCCGCCCGACCCAGCGGCAACTCTAGAGCGTCGCGGACTGTCGGGAGATCTGTTGCACCACAGTCACATCGGATCGCGAGTCGACGACTTCCCTGGCTGCGATTATGCGGACTACACACCGATCGATTGCCACGCAGGTCGACTCCTCGGTGGCCCCGCCATGTGAGCCTGCACGTTCGGTCAGCTAGGAAAGCCGGACCGCGGTCTGCGCGGTCTACTCGATGTTTCGGCCGCGCTGGCGCGGGCCAGCGGTCAGCGGATCGTGCAGCAGTCCTGAACTGTAATGCAGACGCCACCACCTGCACAAACTCATCGGTGCTTGTGCTTGTGCTTGTGCTGTGAAGGCGATGGCGGGCTGAGGACCTAGCTGTTCCGCACGAGCCGGACTACGGAGAACGCGGCCTACTCCCGCTACTACGCCCGCCGGAGTTGCCGACGCGGACCGCGCACTCGGGTGCGGGGCGGTTGGCCGGCTGCCCCTATGTCAGTGCTCGGAGAACCGCATGGCCGCGCTCGTCGAGCGGGCAGGCCAGCTCGAGGATGGGCACGTTCTCGAGTAGCAGCATGTCGTCGACGTAAACCAGTTCCAGCAGAGCATCATTCACGTTGCGCCGGAGCCCGGTCAGCTCCGGTGTGGGTAGTACATGTTCGGTCTCCGTAGTGATGGGAACGATCACCAGTAGATCGAGCGTCGCCAGTGCGGTGCGTATGGCGGTTTCGTCGATCCCGGCTTCCGTGTCGACGCCGATTGCTGCCAGATATGCGAGGAAATCGAGCGGTGTCCTGTCGTAAACCGCAGTGGGCGCGGGATCACCGAGTAGACGCATCGCGTAACGCAATTGCACCCAATAGTCCGCGGCCACGGGCGGATACGCGAATTCGTATCCTTCCTCTTCGAGCAGTACGTATGGTTCCGGCACCGCTGTGTGCCCACGCTCCAGCCGCGCACAGAGCTCTTCGACCAAGGTCGTCTTGCCGGTTCCGTGCGGTCCGGAAACCCCTATACGCAACTCTGCCCCTTTCCACGCCTGTCACTACTATGCGTCCTGCAAGGAATCGTGCGGAAATCAGGCGTGTGTGGTTCAGTCGAGCGCGGTCGGCGGCCGGTGCCGCAGCCCTCGGGATCGCGCGGATCTCGGCAGATGCGAACGTTCGCTCACCTCAGCGGAACCATCCACGGCACTGCGTTGTGAGCAAAGCTCTGCTTGACCGGCACCAAATCGCCATGATCATCCAGGGCCGTGATCGTGACTCCCACCAAGCCTGCTTCATCTCCCTTGGACGCGACCGAGGAGCCACACTTCGGGCAGAATCCACGGCAGATCTGCGGGAAGGTCTCGAACCAGGTCGGTTCCCCACCCGGACCGGTCCACGCGAATCCTTCCTCCGGGAAGGACACCCACGACATCACCGGGGCACCGGAAAGCCTCTGACAGTGCTCGCACGAGCACAGGTGAGGGAAATCCGGGTCGCCGGTGGCGGAGAACCGGATATTGCCGCAGAGGCAGCCACCGTTCACGTCGCTCCTTATCGCTGGTCACGGCACCGAGCAGGCATGGTCACTCTGTCACACCTGTTCCACGGATCGACCGCGTCTCAGGGGCGAGCATGCGAGGTGTGCCGCTCTGCGTAGCTGAGCGATCGTCGGTGCGACGGCGGAGACCGATTCAGCTCGGACGTCGGGCTCGGTTGCAGAAACGTCGGGGTCCCATGGGTCCGCGCTCAGGGTTTCGGATATCGCTGTGGTTGCGTTGCCGCATCGAAGCGACGACGGTGTCTGTGCCCTGCATGGTCTCTTGGTGGGAGCCCGTAGGGTCGGTCTCGCCGAGATCGCCCTGAGCAGCGGAGGCTGGTAGGTATGCCGAAATACATGTGGCGGGTCAGCTATCTCCAAGAAGGAGCGCAAGGTCTCCTCGCGGAGGGCGGCAGTGCCCGCCGTGCGGCTATCACCGAGATGGTGGAGAGTGTCGGTGGCCGAGTAGAAGCGTGTTACTTCGCATTCGGCGAGGATGACCTCTATGTTATCGGCGATGTGCCGGACGATGTCTCAGCCGCAGCGCTCGCGATTCGTACCGCGGCTGCTGGTGCTGCTGTATCGCACACAGTGGGTTTGCTGACTGCTGAGCAGATCGACGAAGCGGTAGCTAGAGAAGTGACCTATCGGCCGCCGGCATAACTGTGGTGGTGTGGATCTACTTCACTCGATGACCTCTCGGAGCGGCGGCCCCGAGAGGGCACCTTCGAGAGACGCGGGATAGGTCGGTCCAGTGTTCGGGTGGACTGTGCGCTGCCGACGGGCGTATCGAGGGGCGCGGGGCTGTGACCTGCGGCGTGTCGAGTATCCGGCGGATCGCCAGGTACCGTTGGGCGGTGAACCCAGCTGATGTGCGACTCCTCAAAGACGGCGATCTCGAGACCCGCGAGGACAATCTGCGGCTCCTGCTCGTGCGCGCTGAGGGCGGCGACACATCGGCCAAGGAGACATTGCGCGCGCTCGTGCGTGACTATCCCGACTACCACCGCTCGCTCTACAGCAGGGCGTTGAACCGGGCGGAGGTCTTCGGTGACGACACCCTGCGCGAACCTCTGCTCGCGTCTCTCGCCGACACCCGCTACAACTGCCAGGCGTGGGCGGCGATGGGCTGCGCGGCCCTCGGCATCCAGGAGGCGGTTCCCGGCTTGATCGCGATGCTGGACCACCCACAGGACATCGCCCGAGACCAGGCGGTGATCGCGCTCGGCGTACTCGGCGACGAATCGGTGGTCCCGGCGCTCGCGCCCCTGCTGCAGGACTCGATCAGCGGAATGCGCGAGCGCGCCGCCGAAGCGCTCGGCATGATCGGCGGCGACGCGGCCCTGGCCGTTCTCTGGGACGAATTCGAGAATCGCCGCTACTACCGCATCGGCTATATCGCCAGCGCGTTGTCGGAATTCGCCCCGGACATCATCCCGAGACTGATCGAGGCGGCCGCCGGCGACGATCCCGACAAGCGATACTGGGCGGCCGTCGCCCTCGGTTCGACCGGCGACGACCGCGCCGTGCCGACTCTGGAACGACTGATGGCCGACGATCGTGGCTCCACCGTCTTCGACGGCATGGTGAGCGTCGCCGCGAAGAAGGGCCTGCGCACGCTACGCCGCATCCAAGCCGCGATCGCGGCCCGCGAATCCTGAGCGCGCAGCCGGGAATTGTTGTCGGTGGCGGACGATAGTCTCGTCCGGTGTCAGTGAATATCGATGTCGCCCTGACTGTTCGGGGGCTCGCGAACGAACGCGAGTGGGTGGGGATGACCGACTTGCTCGTCGAGGTTTTCAAGGACGAGCGACTCGAGGACGAGGTCTTCGTCTGGATGGAGGAGACCGCCGACGGCCTGTTCGTCCGCGCGAAATCGGACTACCCGGTGATCTTCAGTGGATTCTTCCGCTGGAGTGGGGCTTTCGAAGATCGCCTCACCCGCCGGGTGGCAGCACTCGTCCCGCAGGCCCGCGTGGCGTTCGACTGGGGGTATCCGGATGAAGAATGACGAAACCGGCCACGAGTGGACCGACGTACTCCCGGACACAGCGCCGACGATTCACAGAAATCTGGATGTGACGGTTGGCGAGCGCACCCTGACCACACTCACCCGCACCCAACTCGGCTATTGGATCAGCAAACTGAAATACAGTCGCGGCGGCCCGTTCATGACGGTATCCCGCCCCGACCACCCCGAATTCATCCAGACCTACCGTCACAGCGACACCGACTACTACCTCGAGATCCGCTCACCCGATCCCCTCGACGAGTTGGCATCGACGACCGTGCGAGACGGTGAATCGGTCGCTGATCTCATCTGGGAGTGGTTGGAGCGCAAGGGAAGTCGACTCGATGCGTTGCAATGGGAGCGGCGCACGATCTAGCCCCGCTGCGGGTTCGCCGCAACGTCGTAGGGTGCGACTCGACTCGGAAGTGGATGCTATGACCCGCAGGGCGATTGACGGTGTGCTCTACGCGACGCTCTCGGATTTCGCCGAGGCTGTGCGCAGACTGCCGACGGAACGGGATATACCCACCGCGTGTTTCAACGAACTCCGCGACAGGTACCTCAGCGACGGCTGGACTCGGATCTACGAGTACGACGGCCCTGACGCGGGCGTCGATTACGTTCGCGTCCACTTGAAACGGGGCAGAACTGTGCTCCGGTTTCGCTGGGACTCCATCGACGAGGGAAGCGTGTCCGGTCCCCGGCGGTATATCGAGGAAATCGCGCGGTATGTCCGCGAGAACGGAGATCGGCGTCCGTCCTGAACCGGTGACTCGCGGTGCTGGTGGCCGAAACCGGGGCGTGCTCTCGTACGGTGGTGGCATGGGCGGACGGATGGTGGTTGTCGGTGCGGATGCGACAGGGATGGCGGCGGCGTCGCAGGCGCGGAGGTTGCGCGATGTCGGTGAGCTCGAGATCGTGGTGTTCGAGAAGGGCAACCACTCCTCGTACTCGGCGTGCGGAATTCCGTACTGGGTGGCCGGGGATGTTCTCGGTGCCGATGATCTGATCGCGCGGTCGGTGGCCGAACACCGCGCTCGTGACATCGATCTGCGGATGCGGACCGAGGTGACCGAGATCGATCCGGTGGGGCGACGGGTGCGTTCTCGCGATCTCGACACCGGTGCGCAGGGGTGGACGGGTTACGACCAACTCGTGCTGGCCACCGGCGCGACGCCGATCCGGCCACCGTTGCCCGGTATCGACGCCGAGGGCGTGTACGGCGTGCAGACCCTCGATGACGGGCAGGCGCTCATCGACGGGCTGGAGTCGGCGACCGGACGGGAAGCCGTCGTGGTGGGTGCCGGGTATATCGGTGTCGAGATGGCCGAGGCGTTGGTACGTCGGGGATTCGAGGTCACCATGATCACCCGAGCCGCCGAACCCATGTCCACGCTGGACTCGGACATGGGTGCGCTCGTGCGAAAAGCCATGGAGGGGATGGGAATACGGATCATCCGTGACGTCGAGGTGACCGGCATGCGGACGGCCGCCGATGGCAAGGTCTGTGCCGTCACCACCGCCGATACCGAGTATCCGGCCGCTGTGGTCGTGCTGGGGATCGGCGTCCGCCCGGCGACTGATCTCGCCCGTCAGGCGGGTCTTCCGCTGGGCGAGAACGATGGTCTGCTCACCGATCTCGCCCAGCGCGTGCGCGGGTACGACGACATCTGGGCCGGCGGTGATTGTGTGGAGGTACTGGACCTGGTGTCGGGCACGCTCCGCCACATCCCGCTGGGCACCCACGCCAACAAGCACGGGCAGGTGATCGGATCGGGTGTCGGCGGCGGTTATGCCACCTTCCCCGGGGTGGTCGGCACGGCGGTGAGCAAGGTGTGTGACCTGGAAGTGGCGCGTACCGGCCTGGGGGAGAAGGACGCTCGGCGTGCCGGGCTGCAGTTCCACTGCGTCACCATCGAATCCACCGGCCGCGCGGGGTACTTCCCCGGCGCGGAGCCCATGACGGTGAAGATGCTCGCCGAACGCCGCACCGGTCGCCTGCTCGGTGTGCAGATCGTCGGACGCGACGGCGCCGCCAAGCGCATCGACATCGCGGCGGTGGCACTCACCGCGAGAATGACGGTGGAACAGGTCACCGCCCTCGATCTCGGCTACGCGCCCCCGTTTTCACCGGTGTGGGACCCCGTCCTCGTCGCCGCCAGGGCGGCGGTCCGTGCGGTGGCAAAGGGTCGATGACCACCTCGAAAGTCACCAGAAGCTGGGTGTGAGGCCCCAGGACTCGAACTCCGCCGACAACAGCTCGCGCAGGGCAGCGCGGGTGGGGAACCGGTCGGGGTCGGCGCCGGTGACGGCCAGGGTGACCGTGTGGCCGTCGGTGGAGAAGGACAGGTTCACGCCAACCTCGACTCGGCGGAACATGGTGGTGTCGTTGGTGCAGACGACCGGGCGCATGAGCACGGCGGAGGCGTGATGGCCCGCGAAATCGGCTACGCCGCTGGCAGTTTCACCGAGGTTGGTGCACAGGCATTCCGGGGCTCTGGCGGTGCGGGCGAAATGGCGCAGGACGAAGCGGGGGAGGATCATCTGCAACGGTTGTAGGTGTTGCAGGGCGGGCGTGGTGGCCGGGTCTCGGTAGGCGGTGGCGGCCCGCTTCACGGCGGAGCGGACGGCGGCGAGGTCGATGCGTTCGCCGGTCCGGTAGGCGACCGAGATCGGCAGGCCGGTGGTGGCGTTGGCGCGGGGGTCCTCGGGCGTGCGCATCGAATGGGGGATGTCCACGCGGATATCGGCGGTGTCGCCGACGCGCCCGCTGCGACCGAGGACGCCGGCGCCCAGCGCGATCAGGAGCCCGTTGGTGGTGCCGGAATACTGTGTGGCAGCGGCATTCCACTCGGCGAGGTCGAGCTGGACCACCAGGTCTGCCGGTGACCACTGGGCCGGAAGGGGAAGTGCCGGGGATGCGGGGCGCAGAGTGCGGTCCGGCTCGGTGACGCCACGGGTGGCGATCGCCGCACGGATTCCCTTCGCGACCGCCCGCAGCTGTCGACCCGCATCGATCACGTTCGCGCGCAACGAGTTCTGTGGGGATGTCCCCACCAGCCGGCCCGACCCGGTGGCGAAGTCCGGGCGCTCATCGAGCCGTGCCAGCGCGTCGCCGACGGCGAACAGCACCGCGCCGCCGTCGGATGCCACATGCGAGGTCACCAACGACACCAGCGTCCCACCCGCCGTGGTCGACGCCGCGGACAGCCGCCACACCTGTCCTGTCTCGGGATCGAAGTCGACCCGGCTCTGCGCGAAATACCAGTCGAGGATCTCCTCGTCGGCGACGGGCACCGGATCCCAGCCCAGTGGAATCGATTGCGTCGCGGGGAGCCAGTAGGGACGGGCGAACGGAACCCGGGTCGGATGCACACGGCGGGCCAGGAAACCCTGGGCCAAGTGGGCGTGGAAGCGGGCGAGCAGTTCGGGGGCCAGTGGCTCGTCGAACCGCCAGGCGAGCTGATTGACCAGCGCGTTGCCGTAGAGGCTGTGCAGCTTGAGGAACAGGTCGTCGTCGGCGGTGAGCCGGTTGACGGCGACGGGCGCGGTGACGATGGCCGGGGCAGTGAGCGTCATCAGAACTCCTCAGCGAGCACGCAGGGTGCGCACGGTCAGGGGTGCGAAGACAGCGGCGATCACGAGCGAGGCCACCACCGACCAGAGCGCGTCGGTGCCGACGACACCGTCCTCGGCGAGCCCGCGCACCGCGGACACGAGGTAGGACACCGGGTTGTAGTCGGAGATATAGCGAAGCCAGGTCGGCATCGCCGACTCGGGCACCAGCGCGTTGGAGGCGAAACTCAAGAAGGTGAGCACCAGCATCGACATGCCCTGCACCGCGGCGGGTCTCGACACGGTGACGCCGATGAACGCGAACAACCAACTGATCGCGGTGGTGGCCAGGACCACGAGCACCGCACCGGCGACGAATCCGACCGGATGATCCGGGCGATAACCCATCGCGAACCCGACGATCACCACCGTGGTCGCGGCGATGACATATCGGGTGGCTCCGGCCAGCAGCGCCCCGGCGACCGGTGCGGACCGGGCGATCGGCATGGCGACGAACCGATCGAAGACCCCGCACCGAATGTCCTCGGACAGTTGCACTCCGGTGGCCACCGACGAGGTGAGCACGATCTGCACCAGCACGCCGGGAATCAGAATCGGCAGGTACGCCTGCGTGCTGCCCGCGATGGCCGTGCCGAAAATGCTGCCGAACAGCAGCGGCCCCACGATCGGCAGCAGCAGCGCGTCGTAGAGCAACTGCGGGCTGTGCCGGAAGGTGAGCAGACCTCGCCACGCCATCATCAGCGACTGGAAGAGTGAAGCGCGCAGGCTGACGTGGGTGATTCGGGGACGGCGGTCGATCATCGGAGGCGTGGTGTGTTCCACGGCGATCTCAGTGAGGGTGGCAGTCATGATGGCCTCGGTCTTTCGGATCAGGCGGCGACGCGGTCGGTGCCGGTCAGAGCGAGGAATACTTCGTTGAGATCGGGGCGGTCGACAGCGAAACCGCGCAGCGCGATGCCCGCGGCGCGGCAGGCGGCGACGATGTCGGCGGCGGCGCCGGCATCGGTGAGCGCGATGGTGAGCATGCCCGCCGAGGACCCTTCGGGCGCCTCGCCGGTGAGCTCGACGACGATGGCCTCCGCATGGGCGGACTGTGCGGCATCGGCGAGTTCCAGGCGCAGCACCTGGTCGCCGATGGAGGACTTCAGCTGCGCCGCGGTGCCCTCGGCGACGATCGTCCCGCGGTCGATGACGGCGATCCGGTCGGCCAAGGCGTCGGCTTCTTCGAGGTATTGCGTGGTGAGCAGCACGGTCGCGCCACGGGCGACGAGTCGCCGGATCACGCCCCACATCTTGTCGCGGGTATGCGGGTCGAGGCCGGTGGTCGGTTCGTCGAGGAAGATCAGCGGTGGGTCGGTGATCAGGGTGGCCGCCAGATCGAGCCGCCGCCGCATGCCGCCGGAGAACTGATTCACCGGCCGGTCGGTGACCTTCGACAGTTCGAACTCCTCCAGGAACTCGACGCTGCGGCGCGCGGCATCGCGGCGGGAGAGCCCGAGCAGTCGGCCGAACAGTCGCAAATTCTCACCGGCGGTGAGGGTTTCGTCGACCGATGCGTACTGGCCGGTGAGCCCGATCATCGATCGCACGGCGGTGGCGTCGCGCGCGATGTCGTAGCCGAAGATCTCGGCGCTGCCGCGATCGGGACGGACCAGGGTCGCGAGCATGCGGACCGTGGTGGTCTTGCCCGCGCCGTTGGGACCGAGCAGGGCGAAGACGGTGCCCGCCGCGATGGTGAGATCGACGCTGCCGACGGCGGTGAAATCGCCGTAGGACTTGCCGAGACCGGTGGTGCGGATGGCGATATCGGTATTCACAGTTGCCTCCCGGCGGAATGGAGCAGGTCAGGGGCGACCGGCGAACCCGCCAGCGCCTCGACGGCATCGGCGGCTCGCTCGACACCGTCGGTGGCGAAATCGGCGGAATACGATGCCGCGCGCAGGACTACGTCGGGACGTGAGACCAGATCGAGTAGTGCGTCGAGGCGTTCGCCGGTGATCTGCTTCGCGGGAATCGTGGCCGCGAGGCCGAGTCGCTGTAACGCCTGGCCCCAGTAGGGCTGGTCTGCCTGGACTGAGCAGATCACTTGCGGCACACCCGCTCTGAGAGCGGCCGCAGTCGTTCCGGCGCCGCCGTGGTGCACGGCCGCGACACAGCGAGGCAGGACTCGGGCGTGATCGACCTGGCCGACGATCGCGACGGTGTCTTCGAGTTCCGGACCGATCGTCGCCCAGCCCGACGCGAGCAGCAGCCGACGACCTCGCCGGGCACACACCTCGCGTAGGGTCGCGACGAAGGCGGCCGGATCGCCGACATCCATGGAGCCGAATCCGACGTAGATCGGCGCGGATCCCTCATCCAGCCACGAATCCAGAGTCGGTGACGGCATCGGGGGCGCGGAAACCGCTGCACTGCTGAGGAATCCGTTCGAATCGACCGGAAACCCGACGAACGGCCCAGGCAACTGTTCGTCCACACCAGGAAACAGCCGCGGGTCGTAGGCTTGAATTCGCACGCTCGCCGGATTCGGCCCGGTGACGACGGGCAGGACCGGGGCAAGGGCCGCGGCTCGGGCGCGGGCCAGCACCGACCAACCCCATCGGTGCACGAACCCGGGCAGGTGGGCAGCCCAGCGCACCGGTGCGACAGGGACCGCGCTGTTGGGCTGGATCGGGAAGAAGTGCACGGCCGCGAACGGCAGTCCGACCGCCCGCGCCACCGACTCGGCGGCTTCCTCGCCCGCCATGCCCGCGACGACCACTTCGTGTCCGGGTGCCAGCGCACGCAGGTCCTCGATTTGTTCGAGCACTCCACGCCGCTGCAGGTCGAACAGCGCCCGCAGCCAGGCACGCGGATCGCGGCTGATGAAGCGTCGGTCGGTGCGCTGTGCGTGCAGGAGATCGGCGGTATCGCGGCCGAACGGAACCGCGGCGACACCGTGCGCATGGGCGAAGGCGACGAGGTTCGGCGCGAGCGCCAACGTCACATCGTGACCGCGCTCGCGCAGCGCACGGGCCAGCAGGATGCCGGGCTGGGCGTCGCCCCGGCTGCCGGTGAAAGCCAACAGTGACCGCATCCGCTCATCCCGCCTGCACGGGGACAAGAAGCGCGTCGGCAGGTCGGGGTGTTTCCCTCGGCGCGGCGGACATCGGCACCTCGGAGTGCGCGTCGACAGCTGGACCCGCGTGCACCGCGGCGGTGATCGACGACAAGGCCTGCCCGAACGCGGTCAGGAATTCGTCCATCACCTCGGCGGGGAACCCCGCCGGGTACCGGGTCGACACGTACAGCCCGTCGGCCGCGCGCACCACCCACAGGAACACCTCGTCGGGTGAGTACGACTCCGCGCGCAAGGTCCGCCCACGCAGGTCGGCGACCAACTCGTAGCCGGGCAGGACCCGGATATCGAGGAAGGAAATGCCGAATCGTGGCGTCTCGGTGACCTCGAGCAGGCCGAGCACCCGCGACCAGGAAGCGTCGTTGGCGGTGCGCGAACGACGTAGCGCGGCACGTGCGAGGTCCATGGCCTCGGCGATGCCCGAGCCGGTGGGCAGGGCGATATCGACCGGCACCACATTGACGAACCAGCCCATCGATTCCATCCAGCGCAGGTCAGGGCGGGTCGCGATGGGCATGGCGGTGCGCATCCGGTTCGCGCCGAACCGCCGCTGGTTGGCCACAGCCAACGCGGCGAACACCGCTACCGACATCCGGTGGCGCACCTGGTCGAGGATCGCTTCGATCTGCTCGAGTTCGCCGAGATCGAGCAGCCGCCGCGACACGCTGGGCTGGGGGAGGTCCGCGGGAGCGGGCCGCTGGGCATGGGGGGCGAAGCGCGGCATCGCACCGTCGGCGAGGAACTCGCGCCAGGTGGCGACCGCGGGGCAGGTCGGATCCAGTTCGGCCGCGCTCGCCCGTTCCAGGACGGCGAAGTCGGCTGCGCTGCCGAAAGTGACGGACTCGCGCGCCTGGTCGCCTGCCGCGACCTCGCGGTAGAGCGTGCGCAGCTCGAGGATCAGAATGGCTTGGGAATAGGCGTCCATCACGGAGTGATCGGCGGCGACGAGCACCGTGAAATCGCCGGTGTCGGCGTGCTCGATCGTGGCCGCGAGGCAGTGTGGCCACACCAGCGGCGACAGACGCTCTTCGAGCGTGCCACGAAGGAATTCGTTGATCCGGGTGCCGTCGGTGAGGTCGGCTATCGGCTGCTCGGTGATTCCGACGGTGGCGGGCGCGGCGACGAGTCTGCGCGGTTCGCCCGAGACCGCGGTGCTCACCGTGGTGCGCAGACCCTCGTGCCTGGCGTGCCAGCGTCGCAGCGTCTCGCGCCAGGTGGGGGCGTCGAGGCGGGCATCCATCTCGAAGACGGTGCCGATCCAGCGCCCGCGACCGGGCAGCGGATCGGCGGGATCGACGCTCGCGCAGTAATCGGCGTGCACGCTGGTCAGCGGACGATCGTCGAGCCGCCACGCGTCTGCGGCGAGTTCGGGCGTCCACATCGACAGAACGCCTGAACGGATTTCGAATTCGGACAGGTGGGTGTATTCCATGACCGGTTCACCTCGTGACGAATGCATGCCGAAGCGGCGGAAGGGTGGGATTCGGGAGAACACCGCACTGTGTCACCTGATGCGTCGAACTTCGGCGGTATTACATTTTCCGGGAAGCTCGGCGAGAGTGATCGTATATGTGATTCTGCTGAGAGGAATACGGTGACGGGCATCACGGTTTCATTGAACAAAAGTCTGCCGCCTGCTGTTTTATGTCGCCGAATGACGGGTTCTCTTGTCGTGCTTCGGCGTTGGCAGCGCGCACATTCGGGTACGTGATTGTCTCCAGATATTTTGTTCATTCCGGATGGGACGATCCCTGTATGCACGATCACAGTGGCGGGGGTGGTCTTTCGACTTTGTTTCCCTTGCGTTCACCTGCCGCAATTCATATATGCCGTTCGTTATATGGCGATCGGTGCATTCGCTGACGGTCGGCCGGCTATATCCACCGCGCGGGGGTCGGTGACCGGTATGGGGTCGTTGTCGGAAACCAGCGCGGGCGTCGTCATCTGTCTGTTATCACAACGTTGCTCACTCGAGGCCGGTTGCTAGGGTGAAGGTGCGAAGTGTTCGTCCGAATGTGAAGGAAGACAATGGGAAGCACTGCCCTCGACATCATGGCGTTGGTCCTCAACCGCGTCACCGAGTTCTGGAACTGGATGGCGACCGGATCGTCGGGATTCCCGCCGCTGTGATCGGCTGAGATCACGCTGTTTCTGTGAAACCCCTGGAGGCCGTTGGCTTTCGGGGGTTTCGCCGTTCATCGACGCGCGAGCCGATCGTAGAGTGGGCTGATGACGACGGTGGGGACGCGCGCGACGGTTCAGGTGCCACGGCGATGGTCGGTGTCGATGTGGGTCACCACCGGGTTCGCGGCGGTGGCGATCGCGGTGACGCTCGTGGTCGACGCCACCCACATCGACCTTCTCGGCTGGGTTGTCGCGGTAGTGCTGCTGCTGGCCTGCGGGCTGTCCTGGATGATCCTGGCGCCGATCGGGTGTGCTCGGTACCGGGCTTTTCGGGCCGTCGTCGTCGCCCCGGTGGTGGTGATCGTCGGACTGGGCCTGGTGTGGTTCGGGGTGCCGGAGAAAGTGGGATGGTGGCTGTCGTCGGCAGCGATGACCGATGCCGCCCGGAATTGCCGGGAATCGGAGGGTCAGTGGTTCGGTGTCATTCGGGCCACTGGCGTCAGGCCCGACGACGGGGGATGCCAGTTCACTATCGATGACATGGCGATTGTCGGCGGCTTGGCCTACTTCCCGCCGGGAACTCCGCCGCCGGACCACGGCGGTGCGGGATATGAACCCGTCTATACGCCCTATGACGGAAATTGGTACCGATTCGCGGTGACGCTGCACGAGCACCCCTGACCGCAGTGCCGCGTGCCCGATTCGTGTCGTACCCCGGCGTTACCGTTGTCGCACAACCCGAGTCGAGGGAGGGTGGCGATGGCCGAGAATGTGCGAGAACGTGCGCAGCGCCCGGAAGATCTGAGCCGGCTGGTGGTCGAGCGATTGAACGCCGGTGATGTGGACGGTCTCGTCGAGCTGTACGAGTCCGACGCGGTGCTCGCGCTGCCGGATGGGGTCGTCGCGACCGGGGTGGATCAGATCCGGGCAGCCTACGCGCGACTGGTCGCCGATCGACCCGTGTTCCAACCGGGTCACCAGGCGCCCGCCCTGCTCGCGGGCGATTTGGCTCTGACATCGTCGCGTCTGCCCGGTGGACCCGGCGCGACCGTGGAGGTGGCACGCAGGCAGCCCGACGGCAGCTGGCGCTGGATCCTCGATCAACCGAACGCGCCCTGGGTGGTCGGCGCACCGGAAAGTCGGTCGAACGTGCCCGGATGATCAGTTCGGGTTCAGGCCGGTCGCGAAGACGACGACGACCTTGTCGTCGGTCACCTCGCTGACACGGACATCGGTGCCGTTGCTGGCCTGGGACTGGCCGACCGGAACCGTGATCTGCTGGCCACCGACGCTCAGGGTGACCATGTCACCGTTCACGGCGACGAGTTCGGCGTCGATACCGAGGATCGAGGCCTTGGCGCTCACGCCCCGGTCGAAGGTGACGGTGCAGCCGCTCACGGTGCACTCGGAGGTGGAGCCGGGTCCGGTCATGGTGCACGCGGAAACGGCGAGAGGAAGCAGGAGGGCGAACGCGGAAAGCGCGATCAGCCGACGAACGGGCATGGCAGTCAGTGTAGTGCGTCGAAGGCGCAACGGAACGGTCTCACCAGGTTGCTCGCCGATCACACCGGGAATACCGTCGCTGTGAGGTAGCCGGCATCGCAGGCAGCGATGCCGATCGTGCCGGGCGAGATCGGGAGGTGGCGCACCATGATCGCGAGCGAGATGACCGTTGCCAGCCGCTGGTGGTGGCGTCCGGGGTGGACACCGGGTCGTTCGTTCTACGACTGGCAGATCGCGCCGAGCCAGCCGGTCGCCGACAAACTGCTCGAGATCTTCGCGCCCACCCTCTCGCGGCTGCCCGGCCTCGAACAGGTCGACGCCGCGCGGCTGCGGATCGGTGTGCAGGGCATCGGGTTCGCCGACGGGGTCAAAGGGGTGCACCTGGCGGCCCTGGTGGCAGGCGCGCGCGATCTACTCGCCGAGCTCGCGCCGTTCCAACTCGCGTTCGGACCGCCGGAGGTCACCGCCGAGTCGATCCGATTGCCCATCACCGTCTCGGACGAACTGCTGCGGGTGCGCGCGGATCTGACCGACGCGCTGACTCAGGTGTGGATTCGGGAACGGATCCCCGACTACGGGGAGCCGCTGCGCCCCTACCTGGCGCTGGCCCAGGCGACCCAGCCGACACCGGTCCACGAGATCCGCACCGCGCTCGCCGAGGACGGGTTTACCGACTTCGCCCTCGACGACACGGTGTCCGCGGTCTCGATGGTGGAATTGCAGTGCGAGGACGGACGATACGACTGGTCCGATGTCAGCACCGCCGACCTCCTGCGCGAACCGGAGCCGGTCGTCGAACGGAGTGTGTTCGACGACCCGCTGTTCGGCGCGCTGCGAGACCCGATACCACCCACGCTCAAGGGTTGAGGCGCGGGGGCGGCGCACCGTGCGGGAGTCGCGGCCCCACCGCGACCCGGGCGCCCGCGGTGCGACCGTGCCCCCAACCGAGTTTCTCGCGATACCGGCCGATGTGCTCGGTGGGCACCGCCGCGTCCGGCGGCAGCGGCGTGACCTCGGGCGCGACATAGAGGGCATCGGTCGGGCAGTACGCCTCGCACATGAAGCAGGTCTGGCAGTCCGATTGCCGCGCGATAACCGGGATCCCGCCGTCGACGCGATCGAAGACATTGGTGGGGCAGGCCGTCACGCATTTGTCGCAGCCGATGCAGTCCTGCGCTCGCAGCAGTTCGATCACGACGCCACCGCCAGACCCGAGTTGCGGGTGCCCGCCGGGTCGACCCACGGCTCGTCGAGCCCACCCGACAGCAGGTGGTGATGCTGTGCCGGATCGAGATCGGGATGATCGGCGCGTTTGCTCATCCCGCGAGTCTCGGTGCGTGCCAACGCGGATCGGTACATGAGGCGCCCGACCGCGGTGATCGCCGCGGCCTGCCGGGCCCTGACCCGTTCGTCGCCGGTCGCGCCGCCCAGACCCGCCGACGCGGCATCCCACAGTTCATCGAGCCGGGCCAGAGCGGGGCGCATCCGGTCACCGTGGCGCAGATAGTTCTTCTCGAAGGGGATCAACTCGTCCTGCGCGGCGGTGACGACGTCGGTCGCGGTGACCGACGGTGATTCGGTGGGGCGCAAACCGACTCCACCGATCCCGTGCACCGCACCACCGGACCGGCCTGCTGTCGTGGCATAGTGCGCGGCGCCCGCACCCGCCCAGCTCCCCGACGACATCGCCCACGCGGCGTTATGGCTACCACCGCCGGTGAAACCACCACAGATCCGTTCGCGGGTGGCCGCGTCGCCCGCGACGTAGAGGCCGGGAACCGTTGTCGCGCAGTGGTCGTCGACGACATCGATGCCGCCGGTGCCGCGCACGGTGCCCTCGGCGAGCAGGTCGACCTCGAATCGGTCGGTGAACGGATCGATACCGCGCCGGTCGAACTGCAAGAAGAAGTTCGGCTGACCCACCCGCATCTGCGCCTGCACGGTGTCATCCGCGCGATCGAGCTGTGCGAACACCTTCTCCTGCAAGAGGGTTCGGGCGATCACCGAGCGGCCCTTGGTCGACCCGGCTTCCTCGAGCACCCGGCCGTCCTCGCCGAAGAAGGTGGCATAGCCGTAGTAGGCGGTCTTGGTGATGGTGGAACCCTTGGGCACGATGGCATAGGCGTTGGAGAACTCCATGCCCGAAAACCGTGCGCCCGCTTCGGCCGCCATCAACGCGCCGTCACCGGTGTCGACATTGGTGCCCAGTGCGCGGGAGAGGAACGCGCAGCCGCCGGTGGCGAGCACTACCGCGCCTGCGGTGATCCGGTAGTCCCGATCCAGCTGACGCTGATAGCCCGCCGCGCCACGCACCGCGCCCGTCTCGTCGACGAGCAGTTCCAGGGCGGGGGAGTGATCGTGGACCTGCACGCCGAGCCGGGTGAGCCACGCCCGCATTCGGCGCATGTACTCCGGTCCTTGCACGCCGGTGCGCAACTGCGCACCGGTGGCCGGGTCCACCGGGAACGGGTAGCGGCCCTCGACGGCGAGCCGGTTCATGTTGGCGTAGGTCTGGTCGAGGACGCGATCCATCCAATAATGGTCGGCGAGGTGACCGCCGAGCGCCTCCCTGCTCGCTTTCGCGTTGGCACGGGCGTCGGCTTCGGGGGCCACGTACCAGACGCCGGTGCCGGAAGGCGCTGTGGCGCCGCTGGTTCCGCAGTAGCCCTTGTCGACCAGGATCACCTCGGCGCCTGCTTCACGGGCGTGGATCGCGGCCCAGGATGCCGCGGGACCGCCGCCGATGATGAGCACGTCGGTACTGGTGTGCCACGGTTCGGTCATGTGTGCTCCTGTGTGTGTCGGCGCGCGCCGCGCGCACGGTCGTGGCCACCGAGGGCCGGGGCGCGGTGCCCGCCACGAAGGTGCGGGCACCGCAACGGTTCTCAGGCGCCGGTGAACTTCGCGCCGGCGATCGGAGTGGAGGCCGCGCCGTCGACGCCGACCGGAATGTCGCCCTCGAGGGTGGTGCGGTAGAGGACCCGGGTGACGTCGAGGTGGTCGAGGTCGCTGGGGGCCAGGTGCGCGGTGGCGCGGTTGTCCCAGAAGGCGATGCTGCCCTTTTCCCAGCGGAAGCGGACGGTGTAGGCGGGGTGGGAGATCTCGTCGAACAGCAACTGCAACAGGGCATCGCTCTGGGGCGGGGTCAGGCCGAGGATCCTGGTGGTGAAGCCGGGGTTGACGAACAGCACACGCTCACCGGTCACCGGGTGCACGCGCACGACAGGGTGCTCGGTCACCAGCGGCGCGGCGGCGATCTTGCGGGCGTACTCGCTGCCCGCCTCCCACGGCGGAATCCGGCCACCGAAGCGGTGTTCGGCCCGCAGTCCGTCGAGGAAGGTCCGCAGCGATTCCGGCAGACCGGCGTAGGCCGCGGCCAGGTTGGTCCACTGGGTGTCGCCGCCGGTCTCCGGTGCGATCTCGGCGCGCAGGATCGAGGCCGCGGGCGGGTTGATCAGCGGCGAGACATCGGTGTGCCAGTGGTTGGTGTAGCTGAACTTCTTGCGGCCGAACTTCTTCTCGTAGAGACGACTGTCGACGGCGAGGATCTCCGGGTGCTCGGTGGGCGCGTCGTCGTCGTAGGGATGCGACGGGGTGACAGCGCCGAAGCGGCGGGAGAACGCGATCTGTTCGGCGTGGCCGATCTGCTGGTCGCGGAAGAACATCACCTTGTGCCGGTGCAGCGCCGCGGTGAGCTCGTCGACCTGGGCGTCGGTGAGTTCCTCGCGCAGGTCGACGCCGGTCACCTCGGCGCCGATGTGGCCTGCGACCTGGGTGATCTCGAGAGCGGTGCGGACGCGGGTGTTTTCGATGGTGGTCATGTCGGTGGTCCTTCGTGTGAAGTCTGTCGCCGGGTTGTGGGAGTCGTCATTCCCGACAGGAACTGCTCACCACCCGCATGAACTCGATATCGAGTCGTCGGGCCCGCATCAGGCGCTCACCCGTGAATCCTGTTCGGCGAACTGGCTTTCCACCGGAGCGAGCCCGTAATGACCGCGCAGTGTGGTGGATTCGTAATCGGTGCGGAACAGGCCGCGCTCCTGCAGGATCGGCACCACGCGGTCCACGAAATCGGCCAGGCCGCCGGGCAGGTAGGGAGCCATGATGTTGAATCCGTCGGCCGCGCCCGCGTCGAACCAGCTCTGCAGCTCATCGGCCACCTGTTCGGGGGTGCCGGCGAAAGTGCGGTGACCGCGCCCGCCGCCCAGCTTGCCGATGAGCTGACGCACGGTCAGGTCCTCGGATTCGGCCAGCTGCTTGACCAGCGTGAACCGGCTCTTGCCGCCCTCGATCTCGCTCTCGGCGGGCAGTGGCGGCAGCGGTGCGTCCAGCGCGTGTGCGGTCAGGTCGACGCCGAGCATCGAGGAGAGTTGGCGCAGTGCGTAATCGGGCGAGATCAGGTCGGTGAACTCCTGCTCGAGGGCCTTGGCCTCCTCGACAGTGTCGGCGATGAACGGCACCAGACCGGGCAGCACCTTCAAGTCGTCGTGTGCGCGACCGTATTTCGCCAGGCGCGACTTGAGATCGCGGTAGAACTGCACGCCCTCGTCGAGGGTGCGCTGCGCGGTGAACACGGCTTCGGCACGGTGCGCGGCGAACTCCTTGCCCGATTCCGAAGACCCGGCCTGCACCAGCAACGGACGACCCTGCGGTCCACGGGGGGAGTTCAGTGGGCCGCGCACACGGAACCGTTCGCCCGCGTAGTCGAGGGTGTGCACCCGGCTCGGGTCGGCGAAGACGCCGGTCTCGGTGTCGAGCACGATCGCCTCGGCTTCCCAGCTGTCCCACAGGGCCAGGGCCACGTCGACGAACTCCTCGGCGCGTTCGTAGCGGCGGGCGTGCTCGGGGATGGCGTCGAGCCCGAAGTTGTAGGCCTCGTCGACATTGCCGGAGGTGACGATGTTCCATCCGGCACGGCCCGCGCTGATGTGGTCGAGCGAGGCGAACTTGCGTGCGAGATTGAACGGTTCGTTGTAGCTGGTCGACGCGGTGGCGATCAGGCCGATCCGCTCGGTGACCGCGGCGATCGCCGACAGCAGGGTGATCGGTTCGAAAACGGTGAGGGTGTTGCGTTCGATCCGAGGGCCCACGGCGAGGGTGTCGGCGAAGAACACCGAGTCGAGCTTGCCGCGCTCGGCGATGCGCGCCAGTTCCTGGAAGTGGCGCACATCGAGCACGCGCTGCTCGTCGGTGCGCGGATGACGCCACGCGGCCTCGTGGTGCCCGACGCCCATCAGGAAGGCGTTGAGGTGAAAGGTTCTGCCAGACATGGTGATCTCCTGATCAGGCGTTGGTCGGTGAGGTGCGCCAGCGCGAGAGCCGGCGTTCCAGGGCGACGAGGGCGAAATTGAAACCGAGACCGATCAGCGAGATCGCCACGATCCCGGCGTACATCTGCGGAATCTGGAAGTTCTGCTGCGCGGCGGTGATGAGGTAGCCCAGACCGGCTCGCGCGCCGATCATCTCGGCGGCGATGAGGACCAGGATCGAGCCGGCCGCGGCCATCCGGATGCCGGTGAAGATGGACGGAATCGCCGCGGGCAGGATCACCTTCTGGAACAACCTCAGTGGCGAGAAGCCCAGCGACACGGCTGATTTCACGAGCAGCGGGTCGACGGTGCGCACGCCGGTGATGGTGTTGAGCAGGATCGGGAAGAACGTGGCGTAGCCGATCAGCGCGATCTTCGAGGTCTCGCCGATGCCGAGGATCAGCACGAACACCGGAAGCAGCGCGAGCGCGGCGGTGTTGCGGAACAGTTCGAGGACCGGATTGAGGAAATCCGACACCGGCTTGTACCAGGCGATGGCGATGCCGACCGGGACGGCGATCACCAGGGCGAAGGAGAAGCCGGTGACCGATCGGGTGAGGCTGGCCGAGGTGTGTTCGGCCAGCTGGCCGTTGCCCGCCAGCTCGAAGAAGGCCTGCACCACCGTGGAGAACGGCGGGAGGAAGACCTCGTCGACCAGACCGAACCGTGGCGCCAACTCCCACGCGCCGAGCAGCAGCGCGAAGGCGAGCAAGGGTTTGGCGATGCGAAGAACAGCGCTGCCTGCCGAGCCCGCTGCTCGGCTGAGCGCGGAGCGAGCGGCAGGCGCCGCGATGGGGGTAGCCGAGGGTGCGGCCGGTTCGGCGGCGACCTCGACGGGGCGGACGAGCAGGGGGACGGCGCTAGACATGGGCGGGACTCCTGTCGGTGGACGCGACCGCCGCGGCGGCCGTGGTGTCGTCGGCGGCGAGTTCCAGGCGCTGGGCCCGGCTCACCTCGCTCTGCAGTTCCGTCCAGATCCGATGGCGGTAGTCGCGGAACTGTTCGCTGGAGCGGACGTCGATATCGCCACTGCGGTCGATGTCGATATCGATCACGGCCTTGACCCGGCCGGGGCGTGAGGTGAGCACCGCGACGCGCTGGCCCAGATACACCGCTTCGTCGATACCGTGGGTGATGAACAGGATGGTCTTGCCGGTGGTGCGCCAGATCCGCAGGAGCTCGTCTTGGAGCGACTCCCTGGTCTGTGCGTCGAGCGCCGCGAACGGTTCGTCCATCAGCAGCACCTCGGGATCGAAGGCCAGGCTGCGGGCGATCGCCACGCGCTGCTTCATCCCGCCGGACAACTCGTGTGGGTACCGGTCGCCGAAGCCGGCCAGACCGACCAGCTCGAGGTAGTGCTCGGCGATCGCCTTGCGCTCCTTGCGAGCGATGCCCTTGGCCTCGAGGCCGAACTGGATATTGGCGCGGGCGGTGCGCCACGGCAGCAGCGCGTACTGCTGGAACACCACGCCGCGGTCCAGGCCGGGGCCGGTGATCGGGGCGCCGTCGAGCAGGATCTGTCCGGAGCTGGGCTTGCTCAGCCCACCCAGCAGATCGAGCAGCGTGGACTTGCCGGAGCCGCTGGGCCCGACCAGGACGAGGAACTCGCCTGCTTCGACCTCGATGGAGATGTCGTCGATCGCGGTGAACTTCTCGTCGCTGCCGCGCACGGCGAACTGTTTGCTCACCGAGCGCAGCGCGAGTTTGGCTGGGGTGCCGGTCATTTCGCGGCCACCACCTCTCCGGTCGGACCGCTGGTCGGCTGGTAGGTGCCGTTGGCGTAGGGGTTGTCCTTGTTGGTGAACAGGTCCTTGGCGACGATCTTGCCCTTGGGCAGTTCGCCGTTGCGCTCGAGCCAATCGATCCAGATCTGGATCTCCTTGTCCGCGATCACCGCGCCGGGGACCGGAATGCCGAGGCTGCGCCAGTAGTCGAGCAACTTGAGGTTCTCGTTGCGGCCGCGCTTGTTGATGATCTCGGTGAACTTCGCGACGACCTCATCGCGCGGTGTCAGCTGCAACCAGCGAGTTGCCCGTGCTGTGCCCTGCACGAAGTCCTTGACCGCCTCGGGGTTCTGCGCGATGTAGTCCTTGCGGAAAACGTAGGTGCCGTAGTCGAATTCGCCGAAGATGCCGGTGTCGGTGAACAGCGGGTGCAGGCCACCGCGGCCTACCGCGGTCTCGCGGTACACGCTGTTGAGCGCGCCGACGTCGATCTGCCCGCTGCGCAGTGCCTCCTCGGTGTTGACCGGCGGCACCACGATCAGCTGGACCTGCTTGATCTCGGCCTCGCTCAGTCCCTGCTGGTGCAGCCATTCGCGGGTGACGAACTCGTGGTGCGCACCGAGTGTGTTGACGCCGACCTTCTTGCCGATGAGGTCACGGGCATTGGTGATGCCCGCGTCGTCGCGGACGAAGTAGCCGGTGAACGACTTGGCGTCGGAGCCGTAGGAGCTGAGCACAGCCTGTACCGGCGCGCCGCCCGCGGCGAGCTTGACCACCGCGCCGTTGAACGCGCTGCCGAATTCGACCTGCTTGGTGGCGGCCGCCTGGATGTTGGCCGGGCCACTGGTGGTGTCGCCCTCCCACTGGAAGCTGATCTTGGTGAAGTAGCCCAGGTTGTCGGCGAGCTCGTACGGCGTGACCTGTCCGGTCTGTCCCTGGTAGCGCAGCACGGTCTTGCCGTCGGCGGTCGTCACCGCATCGGTGCCGCCGCACGCGGTGACGACCGCGAGGACGGCGGGTGCGACGAGCGCGGCGGCGAGCGCACGCAGCGGACGTCGTCGGAAGGTAGTGGACAACATGTTCGCGATTTCTTTCTACGGCGTGGGAGAACCGCACGACGGGCCACAACGGGCGCACGCCGCGACGATCCGCACACAAAGGACGGATTAACGGGGTATGGGAGAAAGTGGAGTTCGACGACGGAGGAATGTCGCCGCTATTTCAGCTGCGACAGAATCCGGGGGACAGGCGCATCAAGTCCACCGTACGACGGCGAACGAGCGCGGGGGATTCGATCATGGTTGGACCTTCGTGAAAGGGATCGGCAGAGGGGACGCCGTCTGGATTCAATAGTGCGTCAACAGATAACGACTCGGCAATACTGTTTCCACATCGTGAAAATCATGGTGCGTCGAATCCCTCACCTGCGGCCGCGGTATGGAAATAGGGACCGATACGCACCGCGATCTGATGGATGGCAGGCAGTACGGCGCGAACCAGATCGCGATCCAGACGCACCGCGCGCGCCTGCACGCCGATCGCGCCCCACACCTGTCGATCCGGCCCGAGGACCGGAACGGCGATCGCGCGGATCGGTTCGTCGCTGTCGATCTCCTCGGTGGCGAATCCGCGACGGCGGATGGTGTCGAACAGTTCGCCGTTGCCGCGGTCGAGTCCCGCGGTGGTGTGCGCGAGCAGCGCGTGACCGACGGCGCTGGTGCTCAACGGCCTGCGCTCCTGCGGAATCTGGTTGTGGCAGAAGTGGATCGGTGGCCGGGCCTGGAACACGGTGAGCGCCTCGTCGGCATCGGCGACACTGAGACTGACGGTGATCTTGATGCCGGCGGCCAACGCGTACAGGTGTGGCGCCGCGTCGTCGAGGCCGAGCCGCGACAGCGCGGGACGGGCCAGGCACGCCAGTCCGTGCCCGATCCGGTAGCGATCGGTCGCCGGGTCCTGCTCCAACAGCCTGCCGCGCACCAGTGCCTGCGCCAGCCGGAAGGTGGTGCTCACCGGCAGCCCTGCTCGCTGCGCCAATTCGCTCAGCGACAATTCGGGATCGCCGCCCTGAAAGCAGTTCAACACGTACACGGCACGGTCGACGGCTTGTGCGCCGGAACGTGGGGGTTCGGTCGCGGTCATAGCGGCCTCCTACTCCTACTCGACGCCGTGCCGAGAACTATCGCCATCGCGCTATCCAGGCGCAATGATTCGGCGCACCGGTGCGAGTAATTCACGACGGCCGATCGAATCCGGGTGAGAACAAACCTGTCGGCGCGGTGGGCTTGCGGGGAATCTGGAACGTGCACGCGCGGCTGAGGGTCCGCGCCGAATTGTGCGCGGAGAACGAGGTTTTCGATGAGCAATACCGAGCCAGGTGACGCGGTACCTCCCGTGGCGGACACGTCACCCGAGGACGAGGATCTGACCTCGCCGCCCGAGCAGCCGAGCGCTGGTCTGTCGCGGCGCACCTTGTTCGCCGGGGCAGGCGCGGCCGCGGCAGTGGTGGCCGGTGGCGGGCTCGCCGCCTGGCTGACGACTCGTCGCACGCCCGGGACGGGTGGGGTGAACCGTGCCATCAAGATCGGACACGGCGGCGGCATCTGCGAGGCGCCGCTGTTCGCCGCGCTGCACCAGGGGATCTTCGACAAACACGGTCTGACCGTGGAGGTCATCAAGACCGGTGGCGGCGAGATCAAGGACGCGGTCGGCGCGGGCAAACTCGACGCGGCGCCCGGCATCTTCTTCTCCTGGCTCAAGCCCATCGAGCAGGGCATCGACGCCAAACTGGCGGCCGGACTGCACGAGGGGTGCCTGCGCATCGTCGTGCCGCCGGACAGCCCGATCAAATCCGTCGCCGAGCTGCGCGGCAAGCCCGTCGGCGTCGGCGCCATCGGCGACTCGGCCATGTCGTTCTTCTCCCTCGACCTGCTCGACGCGGGCCTGAACCCGAGCGAGGACGTGGACTGGCGGGTCTTCGGCACCGACCAACTGCCCGACGCACTGGCCCGTGGCGAGATCGTCGCGATCGCGGCCAGTGACCCCATCGCGCTGCTGCCCACGCTGAAGGGCAAAGCGCGAGAACTGACCAACAACTCCCAGGGCGTGAACAAGCAGCACTACTGCTGCGCCACCGCGATCAACGGCAGATTGCTTCGTGACGACCCGGATGTGGCGCGAGCGCTGGTGACAGCGTGGGCGGAGGGCAGCCGATGGGTGGGCGCCAATATCGCCGGCGCCGCGGCGCTGCAGGTCGAGCACAAGTACGTCGCGGCCGAACAGCCGGTGGTGGAGTCCATCCTGGCCACCTACGGGTACAACCCGTCGGCTGCCAAGCTCAAAGCCGAGATCACCCCCGGTATCGCGAAATTCGCCAAGACCGGGTATCTCGATCGCAAGACCGACCCCGAGACGTTGGCGAACAAGGTCTACGTCGATCTCGGCCTGAAGTGGTGAGCCGTTGACCACGACAGCCACGCCGGTGGTCGCGGGGTCGACCGTGCGGGCGGCCCCGACGACGCTGCGCTATCCGCCGTCGCCGGGATTCGCTGTCACCTGGGCGATCTGGGCGCTCACCGCCGCCCTCACCTCGGCGGTCCCCGATCGGCTCGACGCCGCCGATCCCTTCGCCGTCGGGTTGCTGTTCGCGGGTGTCACGGTGGTCCTCGCGGGCTGGGCGATCGCGGGCTATCGACGTGCCGCCACCGCGGCGCTGCTGCGGGAATGGACGCCGTGGATCGGCGTGCTCGGTGCGTGGGTACTGGTGTGGGAGTGGACGACCGCCAAGACCGGGTGGTTGGTGCCACCGCATTTCGCCTCACCGCAGCACCTGCTGCTCGCCTTCTACGAGGACGCCGGGATCCTGGCGTCGAGCACCTGGCACTCGGTGCTGCTGTTGCTGATCGGATTCGCCATCGGCGCTGTCGCCGGTTTCGGCACCGGACTGGCGATGGGGTGGTCGAAAGTCGCGTCGTACTGGGGCAATCCGTTTCTCCAGTTCCTCGGGCCGGTGCCCGCGGCGACCCTGCTGCCGCTGGTGCTCGTGCTGTCACCGTCGACGTACTCGGGCAGCGTGTTCATGGTCGCGTTCGGCGTGTGGTTCCCGGTCGCGGTATTGACCCGTGCGGGGATCGCCGGGGTGGCGCGAGGGTACTTCGATGTCGCTCAGACGCTGGGCGCCACACCCCGTTTCCTGATCTGGCGGGTCGCGGTGCCCGGCGCGCTGCCGAGCATCTTCACCGGACTGTTCATGGGTCTGGGCGCCTCGCTGGCAGCGTTGGCGGTGGCCGAATTGCTGGGTGTGCGTGACGGTCTCGGCTGGTACATCCAGTGGACCAAGGGCTGGGCAGCCTACCCACGGATGTATGCCGCGATCATCATCATGGTGCTGGTCTGCCGGCTGTTGATGTTGATCTTGTTCCGGGTCCGTAACCGGGCATTGAGCTGGCAGAAGGATCTGGTGCGATGGTGAACGGTCTCCTCGCGGGCAGCGCGGTCGACATCGAGGGCGTCTCCCACCAGTTCGATGTCGCGGGTCCACGGCGACACGGTGTGCTCGACCGGTTGCTCGGTCGACCCGCACCGACGCCGACCCGTGCTCAGGAACTCGGCAGGCTGCGGGTCGTCACCGACATCACCCTGCGCATCGAGCCGGGCGAGTTCGTCGCCTTCCTCGGCCCGTCGGGCTGCGGCAAGTCGACCCTGTTGCGGTTACTGGCCGGACTCGATCGCCCCTCGCGCGGCAGCGTGCGGGTGGACGCGGACGAGGTGCGCGGGCCGGATCCACACCGGGCGTTGATGTTCCAGGACGCGACGCTGTTCCCGTGGCGCACGGTGGCCGAGAACGTGGCGCTGGGTCCGCAGGCTCGTGGCACGCTCGACGCCGACCGCGAGCGCATCGAAGAGGCGTTGCGGCTGGTCGGACTCGAGGGCTTCCGTGACAGTTTGCCCGCGCAGCTGTCCGGCGGTATGGCCCAACGGGTTTCACTGGCGCGGGCCCTGGTGAACCGGCCGCGCCTGTTCCTGCTCGACGAGCCGCTCGGCAAGCTCGACGCACTGACTCGCGCCACCCTGCAGCAGGAGATCTCCCGGCTGTGGCAGGCCGACGGCTTCACCGGGGTGCTAGTCACCCACGACGTCGACGAGGCGCTGCGCCTGGCCGACCGGATCGTGGTGTTCTCCCCGCGGCCCGGCAAGGTGATCGCCGAATTGCCGGTGGCGCTGGAGCGTCCGCGCGATCACGACGACCCCGACTATCTGCGACTGCGGCGTGAAGTGCTGCGGTTGCTCGGCGAGACAGGAAGGTCGGCGGCATGACCATCGACATCGAGGACACCCGGCGCACTGCCGCGGTGTTCGACTCCATCGACCAGGCCATCGGGCACACCCCGCTGGTCCGGTTGAACCGGATCACCGACGGCATCACCGCCACGGTGTACGTGAAGCTCGAATATCTCAATCCCGGTGGGAGCGTGAAGGATCGGGCGGCGCTGTTCATGCTCGACGCCGCCGAAGCCGCCGGGGAGCTACGGCCCGGTGGGGTCGTGGTGGAGGCGACCTCCGGCAACACCGGCATCGGGTTGGCGGCCATCGCGGCGGCGCGTGGCTATCGCACGGTGGTGGTCGTGCCGGACAAGTCCAGCCGCGACAAGATCGCGCTGTTGCGAGCCTACGGCGCCGAGGTTCATGTGACTCCCGGCGGTCGCCCGGTCGGGCACCCCGAGCACCTGCGCAGCGTCGGCCTGCGGTTGACCGAGGAGATCCCCGGTGCGTGGTTCGCGGGTCAGTACGACAACCCGGCCAACCCCACCGCGCACCGGGAAACCACCGGGCCCGAGATCTGGGCCCAGACCGCCGGCGCCGTCACGCACTATGTGGCGGGCATCGGCACCGGCGGAACCGTCAGCGGCACCGGGGAATTCCTCAAGGATGCGTCGGGCGGTCGGGTCCAGGTCGTCGGGGCCGATCCCGAGACGTCGGTGTACGGCGGCGGCGACGGTCGCGCCTGGTACGTCGAATCGGTGGGCCACTACCGGCATCCGGAAACCGAACTCGACGAATGGCCCCAGTCCTACCACACCGAGGTGATCGACCGGATCGAGCGGATCACCGACGGCGAATCGCTGCGAGTGCTGCACCGCCTGGCCAAGGAGGAGGGCCTGCTGCTCGGCGGTTCCTCCGGCACCGCGATCGCCGCCGCGCTGCGGGTGGCCCGTGGGCTCGGGCCCGAGGACGTGGTGGTGGTGATCGCGCCCGACTCCGGACGCGGCTACCTGTCGAAGTACTTCGACGACGGGTGGCTGGGGCAGTTCGGTTTTCCGTTGCTCGCGGCACACAGTGAGCTGACAGTCGGTGCGGCGCTCGGTGTGGTCGAGGGCGCCCGGTCGGCCGGGACCGGTTCGTCGGTGCTCGCCGAGGCCCGATTGCTCCCGTCGACAGCGACCGTGTCCTCGGTGCGCGGGGAACTCGCCTCGCGCCGATCGCTTCCGGTCGTCCTCGCCAGGCAGACCGCCGGGCCGGTCGTGGTCGCCGAGGTACTCGGCACCGCGACCCAGGCCCGGCTCGTCGGCGTACCCGACGAGGATCCGATCGAGGCGCATCTGGACCCGCCGCCCGCGTTCGTCGGCACCACCGAGCCGGTGGGTACCGCGGTGACCCGGCTCGCCGACTATCACGGTGAGGTGCTGGTGGTGCACGAAGGTCGAGTGGTCGGCGGAGCCGACGCCGCCGCGTTCGTTGCCGCTGTCGTGAGCGCGGGTGCGTCGTGAGGCGCACTGGATGGGCCGTACTGGGGGCGCTGGCCGGTGCGTCTGTGCTGTTGTACGCACCGGCCCAGGCGCACGTCACCGCCGTCGCCCCGGATGCGGCGCCCGGCGCCTATACCGTGGTGACGCTGCGGGTGCCCACCGAGTCCGCGACCGCGAGCACCGTCGGCCTCGAAGTGGATCTGCCGCGCGATCATCCGCTGGCAGTGGTGCGCAACGAGACGACGCCGGGTTGGGATGTGGCGTTGCGACGGAGCCGTCTCTCGGCACCGATCGACAACGGTCACGGCAAGCAGATCGATGAGGTGGTGTCGAAGGTGGCGTTCACCGCGCGACCGGGCAGTGGGGTGGCGCCGGGTGAGTTCGCCGAATTCCGCTTACTGGTCGGGCCGTTCCCGGAATCCGGTGTGCTCACACTGCCGACTCGCCAGACCTACAGCGACGGGACCGTGGTGGCCTGGATCGAGCAGAGCCACGACGGCACCGAGGCGGACAAGCCCGCGCCGGAGGTGCGGCTCGCCGGTGCCGAACACGCAGGGGGACACGGTAGTTCGCCTGCGGGGTCCGCGACGACGGCGCAGGCGGGCGGCGGTTGGGCGGGCTCGACCGCGCTCGGCGTATCGCTGGTCGCGCTGGGTGCGGCCGGGGCGGCTTTCCTGCGTGGTCGACGCACACATCCGCCGGTCGACACTTCCTCGGCGTCGTGATGGCGACGGTAGCGATGGGCGGCGAGGACATCCACTGGAATGGGCGCCGGTGGTGGGATCGGGTCGCCGTGGGGTTCACGAATCGGCAGGTGGTTCCGCCTTCGGGGTCGCCGAACGAGCCGCGCGAGCGGGAACCGGAATGGGAAAACGCGCTCGCCGCCTCGGTGTTCGCGTGGACGGCCTTCCTCGGTGGCTAGTGCCGCGCGAGCCGACCGCGGTGTGAGTCCGGCCCGGCATCGTCGGGCACGGTTCGCGGTCGGCACGCCACGGGCGGATCGAGTGCCGCTGACCGGACGTTCCTCGGGTCGTCATCGGCTGCGCTGGACGATCACCGTGTTCGTCGCACTCGTCTGGACGCTGGGTGCGGTCGGCACCGCGGCGGCCCATGCCGTGCTCGTCGGCACCGATCCCGGCTACGGCGCCGTCCTGACGCCCGGGCAGAGCCGGGTGTCGGTCACGTTCGACGAAGCCGTCACCGTGGCGGAGTCCGGTCTGACGGTGCTCGACCGCGACGGCGAGCGGGTGGCCACCGGCGAGATCCGCTACACCGACAACGACCACACCGTCTCCAGTGCGCTGCCCGCCGATCTTGCGGACGGCACCTACCTGCTCAGCTGGGTGATCCTGTCCGCCGACGGGCACACCGTCGGCGGCTCGAGCGTGTTCGGCGTCGGTGTCCCACCCGACACCACCCTCACCGCGCCGCCCCCGGATCCACTGGTGGCGGCACTGGACACGATGGTCCGTTTGCTCGCGGCCCTCGGGTACCTCGGCATCGTGTTCGGCGTCGGGGTGCCCCTGGTCGTGCTGGTGTGCGGCCCGGCGGCGCCCGAACTGGTTCGGCAGCTCGGTGTCGCCGGGGCGGCGACTGTCGCCGTCACGTCGGTCGCGGTCTTCGCGATCACCCCCGGTCGGCTCGGGGGAGCGGCGGGCTGGGCGGACCCGTCGGTGTGGGGCAGCGCGCTCACCTCGACGACCGGCGCCTCGGCGTCGGTTCGCGCCGTCGGTGCGATCTTGCTCGGCATCGGACTCGTGCCGATCACGAAGGTGATTGCCGCACAGCCACCTCGGGGCGCCTCGGTGCGGGCGCTCCTGCCGGCGGCAATGGGCGCGCTGACAGTCCTGATCGCCTCAGCGGCTTCCGGTCATGCGGTATCGGGCCCGAATCGTGTTGTGGCCGTGGCAAGTACGACCGGACATATCGCGGCCATGGCGGTGTGGGGCGGCGGCGTCGGCGCGGCCCTTCTCCTCTGGCGTGGCGCCGACCGTCTCGCGGCCCTGCGTCGTTTCGGTGCGCTCGCGATCACCGCCGTCGCGGTGCTCGCGGTGACCGGCACCGTGCAGGCGTTGCGCGCGGTGGAACCGCTAGCCGCGCTGTGGACTACCAGCTGGGGCCGGTTACTGCTGGTCAAACTCGCCTCGGTGCTGCTCGCGCTGGTTTTCGCGGCACTGATCCGCCGCCACCTGACCAGCGGCGAACTCCGTCCGATAGCGCTTCGCGTGGAAACGGCGACCCTGGGCATCGTGCTCGTGATCAGCGCCGTGCTGGCCGGAATCACCCCGGCCCGAGACGCCTACGACCCGCCGACGCATTCGACGGTGGCGCTGGGCCCGGTACGCGCCGCGCTCGACATCGACGGTGCAGGCGCCGGCGAACAGCAGCTCACCGTGCGGATCCTTGACACGACCGGAACTCCCCTCGACGTCCTCGACCTCACCGGCCGACTCACCCGCGACGACGACTCCCTACCCATCGGCCTCGAGTTCCGGCGAGTCACCCCCCGCGACCTCGCCCCGGACTACTTCCTCGCCAAAGCCCGCGTCCCGGTCAGCGGAGAATGGCGCCTGCGCCTCACCGTCACCATCGACCGCGGCACGGCCTACGCGGCGACGGTGCCCTACCGCGTCTGGTAGCCGACCTCGATCGCTCGCGTCGGGCGACATGGCAGGTCAGGCGTCGGACTCGTCGTCCTCGGTCGGATGCGGGGCGGTGGTGCCGGACAGGCGGATGACGCCCGCCTCGAGGTCCAAGTCGAGGTGGGGTTGGCCGTTGGAATCGCCGCTGCCTTCGTTCTGCAGCTTCTTACCTGGGAAGAGTTCGCCGATGATGCCCACGAGGTTCAGGATAGTCGCGGTAGCGACCTGGCCGCTCGGCCGGACGGCGGGGTCACGGCCGCTGGTCTGCCGGGCTCGGTGCGCGAAGTTCGGCTTCGAGCATGGCGACGATGCGGTCGAGTAGGGCTTCGAGGCGGGACTCGATGCCCGCGCCGTTGCGTGCTGACACGGTCAGGTGGGTGTGGCCGTCGAATTCGGTCAGCCCGAACAGCAGGGGCATGGCGACGCTGTGCTGTGGCAGGACGAACAGTCCGGTCGGGCGGAAGCCGGGCGCCGCGAGTTCCGCCGCGGTGAAGCGACCCATGTGGGACACGGTGGCCGAGGCCAGGTTGCGGCCGAGGCGGGCACCGAGCCAGTTCGTGGTGCGCAGCACGGCGCGGTTGATCGGGTCGGGTACCAGCGTGATGCGGGTGTTGGCGAGTTGATTCAGCTCGCGCCGCTCGTGCAGCCCCGTCTTGATCTGGTCCTTGATCGCAGTCCAGTCGCGGCCGGGTTCGATATCGAGGAACAGCGGCAGCGCGAGGTTGGCGGTGGAGCGCAGCGCGGGGTCGTGGCGACGGAGGTCGACGGGCATCATGATGCGCGAGATGCCCGGGGTCTCGGCGGCCAGCAGGGCACAGACGCGGGCCAGCGCGCCGGGGCCCGCGGCATCGATGCGCCGATGACGCAGCAGATGCGGGGCGAGATCACGATGCTGCTTGCCTCCCCCGACGGCCGCGCGGTAGCGCGGAACCATCGGCGTCGGCCTGCCCGGTGCGCCGACCCGCGCGACGAGCTCCTGGTCGGCGACCGGATCGAGGTGGGGAACGGGGTCGTCGCCGCGCAGTGCGCGCAGCACATTGGTCACCCACGCGACCATCCCGACGCCGTCCATCACGCCGTGGAAGACCCGGAAGATCAGCGTCGTCGATGCGCCGCTGAGCAACAGGACCTCGACGGTGGTGTCGGGGGTCGGCCCGATCTCACCGGTGAGGACCGGGTCGGTCTCGAGCGTGGGGTAGCTCAGGCGGTGGTCGGCTACCACCCGCACCGCCGGGGCGATCTCGCTGTCGATCCACTCGGCGCCGTGGCGTCGTAGTCGCGCGCCGGGAGTGACCGCCGCGGCCGCCGATACCGCTGTGCGCAATGACTGCGGTTCGATGTTGCCCTCACCGGGAACAACCAGCTGCATGAGTAACGGCGGTGCCAGCTCGCGCATCGGGAAATACATGCGCTCGGTTGTCGATACCGGCCGACGAAAAACGTTGCTGCCGTTCATGATTACCTTCTGCGAGTCGTTCTTTTCGGGTGCGCGGTCGCGCCGGGGGCTACTACAGATCGTCGGCGAGCGCTTCGATGCCGCCGTGTCGGTCGAGCCACGTGAGGAAATCGCTGAGACCGGTGTCGCGATCCACCACAGGCGTGTAGCCGAGATCGCGGCGAGCCGCGCCGGTGTCGTAGGTGGCGGTGCGCGTCATCAAGGCGACCGCGTAGCGCGACAGGGGAGGCGACCAGCGGTCGGCCACAGCCGGTATGCGCCAAAGGGTTTCGATGGCCGCGACCACCGTCGCCAGGACGCGAGGGTTCGGTCGGCGCGAAGGCGGCTGATACCCCAGCCGGGTCGCGACCTCGCCGAGGAATCCCCAGACATCGGTCTTCTCGGCATCGGCGATGAAGTAGGCCTTGCCGCCCACCGTGTCCGAGGTCAGCGCCAGTAGGCAGGCGTGCACGATGTTGTCCACGTGGCACAGCGAGGCCTCGATGGTGCGACCGTAGGACAGGTCGGGCAGGGATCCCGCGGCCGTGCGGTCGAGCAGCCGAACGATCGGTCCCGATCGGTCCCCGGCGCCCCAGATCGCTCTCGGGCGCAGCGCCACCGTCGTGAATTCCGGTGTGTCAGCGGCGAGTACGGCGCGCTCGGCCGCGGCCTTGGTCTCGGAGTAGTGGTTGAGATAGCGGCTCGGATACGGCAGCGATTCGTCGACGTCGACCTGATCGCCGCCGTCTCGTTCCATCAGGGCACTCGGACTCGAGATGAAGACGAACCGGCCCGCGCCACCGCGTCGCGCCGCGTCGAGCAGCAGTTCGGTGGCACGGACGTTCTCGGTCCAGAAGCGGTCCCTGGTGCCGCGTTCGTCGACCCGTGCGGCGCTGTGGATCACCACGTCCATCCCGCTGGTGGCGCGGCTCAGCGAGGCCGCGTCGGCGAGATCGCCGTAGACGACCGTGACGCGCGCCGCGGCGGGGCCGAGATCGTCGAGAACGCTGGTGCGCCGGACCAGGATCGAGACATCGTGGGTGCCCTCGGCGACCAGTGCGCGCACGATGGCGCCGCCGAGGAATCCGGACGCGCCGGTGACCAGGATCTTCATCGTCGCGAGTCCAGTTTCTTCGTGGCCCAGCGGGCGAGTTGTTCGCGGCCGATCTTGGCGTTGTGCCGGATGTCGACCGGGAAGCGCGGGTGTACGAGGAATTCGGCGATCGGGGCGAGAGTGTCGAATTCGGCGGCGCGCGTGCGCAATCGGGTGAGTGCGGCCGCCGCGTCGGCGCCGGGTTCGAGTTCTACACACAGCACCGGGCGCTGGGTGCCGGGGGCGCCGACACCGACCAGTGCCGTGCGCGCGACTCCCGTCACCGCGTTGAAGACCTGTTCGACCTGCACCGTGAACATCGGGCCGCGCGCGGTGGTGATCCGCTGACTCTTGCGTCCGCAGAACCAGATTCGCCCTTGCTCGTCGAGCCATCCCAGATCGCCGGTGCGATGCCAGATCTGCTCGCCGTCGGTGATCTTGCCCGCGGTGTTGGCGTGCGCGGGCCAGTAGTAGCGCGTGCTCACATTCGGGCCGGTGACCACGATCTCGCCCACTTCCCACGCGCCGAGTTGTTCGGTGTCGTCCCAGGTCGCGACCGGATCGTCGGTGATGGCAAGCAGCCGGACCCGCACTCGATCGGTGGGTCGACCGATGCAGGTGCCCTCGCCGCTCTTGGCTCGCTCGACCAGACCGGCGAGCAACTCCCGTGATTCGATGGTCGACATGGGCAAGGCCTCGGTCGAGCCGTATCCGGCGTAGATCTCGACATCGGGGCGCAAGACTTCACGCAACCCCGCGACACACCAGTGCGGAACGGGAGCGCCACCGGAGAAGATGCTGGTCAGCGAGTTCACGTCGACCGGATGTGCGCGCAACCGTTCCAGCAAGGGAATGAGCACCGCGGGTGAGGCGAACATGGTGCGCACGCCGAAGCGCTGGATCGCGTCGACCACGTGCGCCGGATCGGTCGAGCCGACCTTGCTCGGAATCAGCGGTGGCAGCACGCATCGCGATCCGAGGAGCAGGTCGAGGACGCCGACCAGCGGCAGTGTCACCAGGGAGGTGTCGGGGGGTGTGTGCCCGCGGGCAGCGTGTACCTGTTCCACCATGGCGGCGAGATTGCCGTGCGTCAGTTCCACGGCTTTGGCGGGACCGGTACTGCCGGTGGTGAAGCCGATGATCAGCAGTTCATCCGGATCGGCGGGTACCCGTTCGGGCAGAGCACCGGTCGGGCTGCGGTGATACGAGGCCAGTGTGGGTCCGCCCCAGAACCAGCGGCGCCCCACGGTCAGGGTGGTGCGCACCCGCCGGAAGCTGCGCGCAAACAGCACCCGCAGCGCGTGCGCCTGCGGGATGCCGATGAACGCTTCCGCTTCGACCGCGCGCAGGCAGTGCACCATGCGACGCACGCCCATGCCCGGATCGATCACCACCGGTACGGCGCCGATCTTCAACAGCGCGAACAGGATCGCGTACAGCTCCGGGCTCGGCAGCACGAGCACGATCGTGCGTGTGCCGGTGCCCACTCCGGAGTCGGTGAGGTGTTCGGCGATGGCGTCGGACCAGCGATCGAGGTCACGGTAGGTGATGCTGCGGTATTCGGGTAGCCCGTCGACGGTCGAGCCGTCGGGATGGATGACCGCCTCGCGGTCGGGCTCCGCGCGCGCGAGTTCCCGGAATCGGTCGATGGTCTGCCAGTAGGTCGCCGTCCTCACGCGGTGGGGTCCGCGGGAAGTCGGTACAGCGTGGCGGCCGCGGACGGGCCCGCGCCCGCCGCGACGAACAGCACATGGGTGTAGCCGACGAGCGTGCCCTCGGCGCTCGCGCGCGCGTAGGCCAGCGGCAGCGCGGCGGTGTGCGGGTCGCCCTCGGACAGGTCGGGCACCCGCACCGCGTCCTGGTCGATGCCGAGTGCGTCGGCGAGCCGCTTGGGGAAATGCGGGCTCGGGGTGGAGGCGATCAACGCGACGAAGGCGCCCTCGAAGTCGGCGAGCGCGGACCGTGCGACGTCGGTGGCGACGGTGAGGATTCGGTCCTCGTAGTCGGGTTCGCGTTCGACGGTCATCAGTGCGCGGCCGACGGTGCCCATGGCGGTGGTGTCGACGTAGGCCTGTCCCGCGGGAGTGCCGGGCGCGGTGGCGGTGTGCACCGGACCGAAGCCCTCGGGGCCGTCCACCTGCTCGAGCAGCAGCGCGGCACCCGCGGTGGCGTAGGGGAATTCGGCGTCGGCGCTCGACCTCGTCATCGAGGGATGGGTGTCGCCCGCGACGATCAGGACGTGCTCGGTACTGCCGGTCGCCAGCACCGAGCTTGCCACCTGCACGGCATTGACGACGCCGACCGCGCCGTTCATCAGGTCGAAGGAGAATGTCCGCGGATCGGACCTGGTGTAGTCGAGCCCCACGCCCGCTGCCTTCTGGATCAGCGCGGCCACCGCCGGTTCGACGGTGTTCGAGTCGCGGAAGATCCCGGTGTTGATCAGCACGCCGACCTGGTCGGGGCGCACACCGGCCTGTTCGAGGCACAGGCGGGCGGCGCGGCCGCTGTGTTCTACGACGCTGTGGGTGTCGGTGGATCTGCTGGTTCCGGTGGAACGGATACGGATGCCCATGGCGAAAACCTCAGACCTTCAGGGAGGAGATGGTGGTGGACAGGAAGCCCGCTACTACGCCGGACGCGGCCGGAACCATGAGCAGTTTCGATCCCGCCGCGATGTTCTCGTCGGCCAGCTGATCGTGCAGAACGATGAAATGTGATGTGGTGGAGGTGTTTCCGTACTTCTCGATCACATTCAGATCCGGCGGCATCTCGGCGCCGAACTCGCGGGCGGCCACCGCGTTGATGTACGGCACCGCCGAAGCGCCGAACTGGTGATGGATGATGTAGTCGAATTCCTCACCGGCGAAGTCGCGGCCCTGCTGCTCGAGGAACGTGCCCTGGGCGTCGGGCCAGAGCAGGAACCGTGCTTCGTTGTGCATCTTGCGGTTGTCGGTGTAGAGCGCGACGCCCGAGGACTTGTCGCTCGGCATCCCGAGGCACAGGTGCGAATGTTCTGCGGCAGTGAACAATTCGACGTAGTGGATCTTGTCGGCGTCGTCGACCGCCTGGTCGAGCACGACCGCGCACCCGGAATCGCCCACCGACAGCGAGGCGAACTGCAGATCGTACTTCTCCGAGATCTCGTTCACCGCGGTCTCGGCGATGGGGGTGATCGCCTCGCCGCTGACCACCATGCCGTTGCGCACCACGCCCGAGCGGATCATCCGATCGAGAATGTAGGTGCCGGTGAGCATTCCGGCGCAGGCGTTGGAGACGTCGAAGGTGATGGCCCGCTCGGCGCCGAGGGACTTGGCGATCGTCGAAGCGAACGAGGGCTCCATGTACATGCGGGTGCCGTCGTTGCTGCGGGTGATCGAACAGGAGATGATCACCTCCAGTTCACCCGGGGCGTAGCGCGAGCGTGCCAGGCAGTCCTGCGCGGCGTTGACGGCGAGGGTGAACGAATCCTCGACCGATTCCGGTCGGGTGTCGCGCACGCGGCGTTCTTTCACGCCGGTGATGCGCTCCAGATCGAATGCCGGTGGCGTTTTCAGCCGGGAGATCAATTCGGTGGTGGACAATATGTTCGACGGAAGATATGCCCCGATGGATTCGAAACGCGAATGCGACACGTGAGCTCCCGGATGCGGTCGAAGAATGGTGTCCCGGACGATTTTCGATCGCCGGTGGAACCGAACCCTACCGCTCTCGAACACGCGCTGCGAGCAGTGATCCAGCACACCGCGCGGCACGATCCATTGTGTGCGACAACATGTTACGGCAACCTCGGCAATCCGATGAGTGCACACATACTGCCAGGACAGGCGACTTCGAGAGGTCTCGGCAAAGGATTGGCTATCGATCGCGCAGGTCGACGGCGCGGCCGTGCTGTACCGCGGAACGGTGCTCGCGTAGTGAGTGACCTCACGATTGTTTACACCGTCGAATAAATTGCGCGCGGAGCGGGCTTGTCTTCGGAGTACAAGTGTCCGCGCGAAGTTTGTCTGCCGGACTAACTTCCCGAGCCGATGACGCGAGCCAGCCGTCGGTGCGAATCCAGCCGCGCCGCACGATCGAAAGTGCTGGTATGGACGAGGATTTCGTCGGCATCGGTGCGGCCCACCAGGTTTTCCAACGCTTCTGCCACCTCGTCCTCGGTGCCGTGGATCTGATTGCCGAGCGCCTGTTCGAAGAGACGGCGCTGCCGGTCGGTCATCGTCGCCGGGTCGATCTGCTCGGGTGGGATCAGCGCCGGGAACTCGCCATGCGTGCGCGAGTAGGCACTCGACCACGCCTCAGGCAGCAGGAGTCGGTGTGCCTGTTCGGTCGAGTCGGCGATCACCACCGCCGCGGAGACGACGACATACGGTCGCTGCACCCGAGCGGAGGGCTGGAACAGCGTGCGGTACCGCACGATCGCCTCCACCATCGACTGCGTGCCCGCGATCGGGGCGATCACCAGCGGCAGCCCGAACCGGGCGGCGCGCTCGGCCCCGGAACCGGTGGCGAGGAGGAACGTCGGCATGTCGGCGCCTTCGGCGGAGGCGGCGTGCACACCCTGCCTGCCCGCCTCGAAATAGTCGAGAACCTCGATCAGGCGCGTGTCGAAATCGTCGGCATCGTCGAGATCGTGGCCGAGGGCGCGGCGCACACCGTCGGTGAATCCGACCGAACGACCCAGGCCCATGTCGATACGTCCGGGGAACAGCGACGCGAGCACGCCGAACTGCTCGGCGATGACGAGTGGTTGATGATTGGGCAGCATCACCCCGCCGGTGCCGACGCGAATTCGGGAGGTCGCCGCCGCGACCGCGGCGGCGAGCACGGTCGGCGCGGTTCCGGCGACACCGGGAACACTGTGATGCTCGGCGACCCAGAACCGGTGATAGCCCCACTGTTCGGCCAGCGCCGCGAACGCGACCGTCTCACGCAGGGCGTCGGCGTGGGTCTGCCCACGCCGCACGCGCGAGCGGTCCAGGATCGAGAAGCGAACCGATTCGAGTGCCATATCAGTAGTCAACGTCGCAGACGCGCGGCGATTCCGTGGCGGTGACGCGCGCGGGTGATCTTCGCAGGTTTGAACCGGTACCAACCCTGGACCAACCTTTCGCCACCATAGTGTGGCCCGAGCGCGATCACCGGCGAGAAAACTGCGAGGAGTGCACTATGGTTCGACATCCCGACGGCCGCAAGGTAGACCATCGCCACCGTGCGGTCGAGGCCAGCGATGATGCACTGCGCGTGCTGCGGCTGCTGCTCGAGATGCACGGCCCGGTGGTGCTGTACCTCGCGCCCGACACCGATGGGTACACGCCGATCTGTTTGCGGCGCAGCGAGTTCCGTCCCGGCGCGGGTGACGTTCTAGCCGGCCAGACGGCATGGCACACACAGCTGTGGATGGCGGAGCGATTCCATGTCGGCTTCGACGACTTCGATGTGCGGATCGAGGTGCGCAACCGGCCGCAGCGAGGTTCTGCTTCCCTGGAGGCGTCGTGCGGATTCCGGTTCGCCCTGCACATCGACAACATCGATGCCGCTGCCGAATTCGCCGAGGAGGCCTCCTAGCCGCTCACCAGAAGCGCGGAGTCAGCCCCCAGTCGGCGAACTCCGCGGCCAGCAGCTCGCGCAGAGCCGCACGGGTCGGGAAACGGTCGGGGTCGCCGCCGGTGACCACGAGCGTCACGGTGTCGTCATCGCAGGAGAAGGCGAGATTGACGCCGACCTCTACCTGACGGAACAACTCGACCGGGCCGGGATTGACCACCGGACGCATGATGACGTCGCGCGCACGGTGCGGGCCGAGGACCGCGATGTTCTGCGCCGTGCGACCCATGTTGGTGCACAGGCACTCCGGCGCCTTGGCGGTGCGGGCGAACTTGTGCAGCACCACCTTCGGCAGCAGCATCTGCACCGGTTGCAGGTGCTGGATCGGCGGGATGGTCGCGGGATCACGGTAGGCCAGGCCCGCGGCCTTGAGGGCGGCGCGGACGGCGGGCAGATCGGCGCGTTCGCCGACGCGGTAGCCGACACTGATCGGTAGTCCGGTGGTGGCATTGGCCCGGCGGTCGTCGGCCTCGCGCATCGAATGCGGAATGTCGACGCGGACCTCGGCGCCGTCGGCGATCCGGCCACTGCGGCCGAGCAGGCCGACGGCGACGCCGATCAGCAGACCGTTGGTGGTCCCGCCGTGTGCGGCCGCGACGGCGTCCCATTCGGCGAGATCGAGCTGGACGATCGACTCGGCGGCCTGCCAGGTCTCGGCATGCGGTAGACGCGGGGCGGCCGGCCGGGGATTGCGGGCCGGTTCGCTGACGCCGCGGGACCGGCGAGCCGCGCGCACCCCGCGAGCCACCGCACGCAACTGACCGCGGGCATCGGCGAGGTCGGCGGCGAACCGACCCGTGCTCGCGACCGGGCCGACGAGTCTGCCCGCACTGGCCGAGCGATCGGGCGACTCGCCACGGTTGAGCCGGTCCAGCGAGTCGACGATCGCATGCATCATGCCGCCGCCGTCGCACGCGACATGGGAGGCGACCAGGGTGACCACGGTGCCTCCGGATTCGGTCGGCGCGCCGGCCATCTGCCACACCAGTCCGCGCTCCGGGTCGAATTCGACGGCGGCCTGCTCCAGGAACCAGTCGAGTACCCCGTCGTCGGGAATCGGCGTGTCCGACCAGCGCAGCGGCAGGGATTCGGTGGCGGGCTCCCAGTGCGCGCGGGCGATCGGGAACCGGGTGGTGCGAACCCGGCGGGCGATGAACCCGGTCGCCAGGTGGGCGTGCCACCGTTCGAGCAGATCGCGCTCCAGCAGGGTGTCGAACCGGTAGGCCAGCTGATTGACCAGGGCGTTGGGGTAGAGGCTGTGCAGTTTGAAGAACAGGTCGTCGTCGGCGGTGATCCGGTTGAGGCCGGTGGGACCCGCGGCCACCGCGGCTGTGGCGGAAGCGACGGAAGGGGAAGTGACAGTCATCGGGTACTCCTCATCGGGAACGGAGGGTGCGCACGGTCAGCGGCGCGAAAACGGCGACCACGACTACCGAGGCGACCAGTGACCACAGGGCGTCGGTGCCGACGGTGCCCTCGGTGGCCAGCGTGCGCACTGCCGAGACCAGGTAGGACACCGGATTCAGGTCGGACACGTGGCGCATCCAGGTCGGCATGGCTTCCTCGGGCACCAGAGCGTTGGAGGCGAAGCCGAGGAAGGTCAGAACCAGCATCGACATGCCCTGCACGGCGGCCGGGCGGGCGATCGTGGCGCCGATGAAGGCGAACAACCAACTGATAGCGGTTGTAGCGACTACGACCAAAACGGCGCCGGCCAGGAATCCGGCGGTGTGCTCGGGTCGATAGCCCATGCAGAATCCGACTATCACGACCGTGGTGGCCGCGATGAGATAGCGCACCGCCCCCGCTAGCAACGTTCCAGCAACCGGTGCTGAGCGGGCGATCGGCATGGCGACGAAGCGATCGAAAACACCCGAGTGGATGTCCTCGGAGAGTTGCACGCCGGTCGCGACCGAGGAGGTGAGCACGATCTGGACGAGCACGCCCGGAATCATGATCGGCAGATAGGCCGCCGTGCTGCCCGCGATGGCGGTGCCGAAGATGCTGCCGAAGAGCACCGGCCCGACGATCGGCAGCAGGATGGCGTCGTAGAGCAGCTGTGGGCTGTGCCGGAATGTCAGCAGTCCGCGCCACGCCATCATCAGTGAATGCTGGAGCGCGGCAAGAGGGCTCACGCGGGTCACGCGCGGCGCGCGCACGACCTGAGTGGGAGCGGGGGCGGTCTCGACGGCGAGAGTCATTGCGGGCCTCGATTTCTCGCGTAGGGCGCTCATGCCACGTCGGCTCGGTCGGCGGTGTGGGTGTGTCCGGTCAACGCCAGGAACACCTCGTTGAGATCGGGTCGGTCCACCGCGAAGCCGCGCAGGGCGATGCCGGCGTCGCGGCAGGCCGCGACGATGTCGGCGGCGAGAGCGACCTCGGACAGGGCGACGGTCAAGGTGCCGGTCGACGACCCGTCTGGGATTTCACCGGTGAGGTCCTGGATCAGCGCCTCGGCGCGTCGCAGGTCCGCGGTGTCGGGGATGTCCAGGCGCAGAACCTGGTCGCCGATCGAGGATTTCAGCTCGGACGGGGTGCCCTCGGCGACGAGATTGCCCCGGTCGATGACCGCGATCCGGTCGGCGAGCGCGTCGGCCTCGTCGAGGTACTGAGTGGTCAACAGCACCGTGGCCCCCCGCTCGACCAGGCCACGCACGATGCCCCACATGCGTTCTCGGGTGTGCGGGTCCAGGCCCGTGGTCGGCTCGTCGAGGAAGATCAGCGGTGGCACGGTGATCAGGGTCGCCGCCAGGTCGAGACGTCGCCGCATGCCGCCGGAGAACGCGCTGACACTACGGCGTGCCACCGACGAGAGCTCGAACTGCTCGAGCAGTTCGTCGCAGCGCCCGGCCGCGGCCTTGCGTGACAGGCCCAGCAGGCGACCGAACAGGCGTAGATTCTCACCGGCGGTGAGGGTTTCGTCGACCGAGGCGTACTGGCCGGTGAGCCCGATCATCGACCGCACAGCCGTGGCCTCGGAGACGACGTCGTAGCCGAACACCTCGGCGGTGCCACGATCCGGACGCAGCAGTGTCGCCAACATCCGCACCGTGGTGGTCTTGCCCGCCCCGTTGGGGCCGAGCATCGCGAACACCGAGCCGGCCGCGATGTCGAGATCGACGCTGCCGACCGCGGTGAAGTCCCCGTAGGACTTGCCGAGTCCGCTGGTGCGGACGGCGATATCGGTGCTCATCCGAGCCTCCCGGCATGATCGAGGGTAGCTGTCGGAAATGGTTGGCGGACAAGGCATTCCACTTCGTCGGCAGCCTTGGACACGCCCTCGCCGGAGAACCGGCTCGCATAGTCGGCCACCCGTGACACCACCTGCGGTGCGGCCACCAGGTCCAGCAGCGCGGTGAGCCGACGCTCACTGAGCTCGGCAGCGCGCATGGTGCCCGCCAGGCCGAGCCGAGCCAGCGCGCGACCCCAATACGGTTGATCGGCCTGGATCGCGCAGATCACTTGCGGCACACCGGCTCGCAGCGCGGCGGCTGTCGTTCCGGCGCCGCCGTGATGGACCGCGGCGACGCAGCGTGGGAACACCGTGGCATGGTCGAGCTGTTCGACGATCGCCACCTCAGGCGTCAGGACGGGTTCGATCCCCGCCCACCCGGCGGCGAGCAGCAGACGCTGCCCGCGCCGCGCGCACACCGCGCGCAGCACGGTCATCAGCGCCGCCGGATCGCCGACCGCCATCGAGCCGAAGCCCACATACACCGGTGCGGGCCCGGCGTCGAGCCATGCGTCGAGCTCGGCGTCGACCGGACCGCCGAGGTATCCGTCGACGTCGACGGCGAACCCGACGATCGGGTGCCGATCGGGGAGTTCGGCCGCCAACCCGGGAAACAGGTCGACGTCGTATGCCTGGATCGAGACCCGCTCCGGCAGTGGATGTTCCACGACCCCGAACTCGGCGAACGGCAAGGCGAGCGCGGCGTCACGCGCCCACCTCAGCGCCGACCAGATGCGACGGTTGAGCGCACCGGGAACCCGGGCGCCCCACGCGGTGGGAATCACCGGGACCGAGCGATTGGGGTGGATCGGGAAGAAGTGCACCGCGGCCAGCGGCAATCCCACTCTTCGCGCGACCTTCTCCGCCGTCTCCTCGCCCGCCATCCCGGTGACCAGTACATCGTGACCGGGTGCGAGGACATGGAGTTCCCGCAGCGCGTGGGCCACCCCGCGGCGCTGCAGGGCCAGCACGGCGCGCACTCGTTGGCGCGGGTCCGGACTGCGGAACCGCTGATCGCTGTGCTGGGTGTACAGCAATTCGGCACTGTCGCGGCCGAAACCGACCGCGGGAATGCCGTGGGTGGCGGCGAATTCGACGAGATTGGGCGAGAGCGCGAGTGTCACCGAGTGCCCGCGAGCCAGCAGCTCGCGGGCCAGCAGGATGCCGGGTTGAGCATCACCGCGGCTCCCGGTGAAGGCCAGCAGTGCGCGCATTGTCAGCCCGCGCTCAGCGCCGCCGCCGCGGAATCGATGTCAGGCGCGGTCGCGACCGGCACCGCGATCGTGGTCACCGCGTAGATCGCCCTGGCGAATTCGGCGAGGAAGGTATCCATCACCTCGGCGGGCAGGCCCGCGGGGTAGCGGGTGGACACATAGAGGCCATCGGGACCGCGCACGATCCAGAAATACACCTCGTCGGTGGAGTACGACACCGCGCGCAGCGTGCGTCCGCGCAGGTCAGCGACCAGTTCGTAGTCCGGCAGGATCCGGATGTCGAGGAACGAGGCGCCGTAGGCCGGGCCTTCTGTCGCGCCGACCATCGCCAGCGAGCGTCCCCAGGAGGCGTCGTTGCAGTGGCGGGAGCGCTTGAGCGCGGTGCGGGTCTCCTCCAGCGCCACGGCCATGTCGGCACCGGCGGGCAGGGTGACATCGACCGGCACGACATTGACGAACCAGCCCATCGACTCGAGCCAGGTCAGGTCGGGTCGGGTCACGATCGGCATCACGGTGCGGAATCGGTTCTCGCCGAAGGTCTCCCGCGTGGCGACGGCCAGTGCGGCGAACACGGTCACCGAGAGCCGGTGTTTGACTCGTTCCAGCGCTTCCTCGACCTCTTCGAGCTGCGCGAGGGAAAGCAGGGTGCGCGAGACGCTGGGCTGAGCGTGTTCACCGTCCAACACGGCGACCCGGTCGGCGGCGAAGCGGGGCATGGGAGAGCCTGGGGTACCCAGGAATTCGCGCCACAGCGCGACGGCGGGCGAGTCGGGGGTCAGCTCCTCGGCCGCGGCGCGCTCGATCACCGCATAGTCGGCGGGACTGCCGAAGGTGGCCGAGTCGCGGATCTCGCCGCCGTGGGTGACCGCGGCGTAGAGGGTGCGCAGCTCGAGGATGAGCACCGCCTGGGAGTAGGCGTCGAGTACCGAGTGATCGGCGCCGACCAACACGGTGAAGTCGGCGGTCTCGTGAGTGACGGTGGCGACCAGCAGATGCGGCCAGACCAGCGGCGACAGGCGCAGTTCCAGTAGCTCGCACAGGTATTCGTTGATGTCGTCACCGTCGGTCGGCTCGGCGATCGGAACGCCGGTGACTCGGACGGTGCCCGGGGCGGTGGTCACCCGGTGGTAGCCGCCGTCGCCGGTGGGGGCGACGGTGGTCCGGAAGCCCTCGTGGCGATCGTGCCACAGTTGCAATGTGGTCGCCCACGCCTGCTCGTCGAGCGGGGCATCCATTTCGAAGATGGTGCCGATCCAACGACCACGACCCGGACGGGGGTCTTCGGGGTCGAGGAAGCCGAGATACTGCTCGTGCACGCTGGCCAGCGGACGCTGGTCGTCAGTCCAGGTATCGGCAGTGATGGTGGCGGGGGTCCAGATCGACAGATCGCCGGAGCGAATCCGGAATTCGGACAGATGTGTGTATTCCATACCGGGTCACCTCAAGGGGGGAAAGCAGGCCGAGAACGGCACGAACGAACAGGGACTGGGTGACCGCAGAAGCGTCACCGATGTTGCTCTGGATACCGCACCGGATGCTTCCGGCGAACCCTGGGTTATCCGCGAGTCTACAGCTTATAACTGTATAGATTTGTGAAATATTACTTAGTCACTAATAGGTGATGTGAAGAATATCACTTTCATTTCGTGTCGATTTTCCGACATCAACCAGGTGCCCTCAGGTAATGGACGTTTGGTCGACACGGTCCGAATCAGTCGCTGGACGGCCCGAATTCGGGGAGCACCGTGCCGTGCCGCACGACCCCGGACAGGCCGGGCAGCTCGGTCGGCGTCGACCACGTACGGAACCCGTCGTAGCTGTCGCTGAAGTAGTACCGACCGTCGGTGTAGGCGTCGAGGTAGATGCGATAGCCCCCGTCGGGGAGCGGGACCACCGACTGCCCTTCGCGTGGACCACCCCAGCCCGCCCAGTCGCCCGTGGCCACGAAGGTGTAGGGACCGAGCGGGCGATCGGCCACGGCCAGTTCGATCAGCTTGGAGTCCTCGTTCTTCGCGAACGCGAAAAGTCGCCCGTCCAGTCGTTGCAGTGTGGTGTCGATGTATCCCAGCGAGCCGGGTCCGCTCGGGCCGAGGCCCAACAGGGGCAACGGCGGCGCCCACGTCGTGAGTCCGGCATCGAGCGGAATGAGGAGATGTGGAGTGAAACCGCGACCCCAGGTGAGCGAGACGATGATGCCGACTCGGCCGGCGGCGTCGGCATACCACTCCGGCGCCCACGCGCCCTCGAGCCGCCCCGGCACGAGGATCGGGACGTTGGCGAGGAACGTCCACGTGATTCGGTCGCGACTGCGTGCCAGACCGATCGCGGTGGCGTCACCGGCGATCGTGTAGGTGAGGTAATAGGCGCCGTCGGTGTGCAACAGGACGCTGGGATCGCGGACCAGGCCGGTGGGTGGGGTGAACGCGTGCTCGCTGACCGGCGAGAAATCGGTACCGTCGCTGGATTCGTACACTGCGAGCGTGGTGTCGCTGTCGGCGCGAAAAGCCGTCATCGTGTAGCGGATCGGGGTGCGTGGCGGGTCGATGCCGACGCCGGGGCCGAGCGAGGATTGTGCCCTCGCCGTTCCCGCGGCGAGCAGTGGCAGCCCGGCGAGCAGCGCGAGTGCGGATCGTCGGCCCACTGTGATCGCCATGACCAGCGATTATCCGGTCGAATCGCACCGTGGTCGGGGAGGCGCGCCGATCAGCGGGTGACAGCGACCGGATCGGCGTCCGCGCCGATCGGGGAGGGGTCTACCGGCAAGCGGGCGTCGACGATCAGCCCGATCAGGCCGAGCGACAGGCAGATCGCCGAGACGGTGATCGCGATCGGATGAGTGCCGCCGGCCAGCGAACCGGCGAGCACCACCGTCGCGATCGTGCCCGGCGCCGAACCGGCCAGCGTCGCAACGAGATACGGCTGGACCCGCACCGAGGACAGGCCGCAGCAGTAATTGACGATCGAGAACGGCGCCAGTGGGATCATCCGCAGCGCGGCCACCGCGAGCCAGCCGCGCCGAGCCAGGCGCTCGTCGATGCCGCGCACCGCCGGATGTGTCAGGTGTCGGGCGACTCGGTCCCGGCCCACCGCGCGCACGCCGAGCAGAGCCAATGTCGCGCTCACTGCGGTCGCGCCGAGGGCGACCACCGAACCGAGGATCGGACCGAACAGCACGCCGCTGGTCACGGTGAGCACGGTGCGCGGAACGGGAGCTACGGCGACCACGGCGTAGAAGAGGAAGAACAGCACAGGCAACAGCGGCCCGGCGCCGCCGGCCCAGTCACGGATCTGCTGCGGGCCGGGCAACGGAACCAGCATCGCCACGACGAACAGCGCGGCGAGCCCGGCCATGGCGATGAGCAGGCGCGGGGAGCGGATCAGTCGCGACACCCGGGTAAGCGTACCGGCCGGTAGGGGATGGCCCGAGTGGGTGGACACCCTGTCACAGATAGCATCATCGAGGAACCGGATACATCCTGGTTCGCTGTGGGCCCGTTTGTGGGATTTCACGGACCGGCAGCACACCGGGGTGCGGTCGTCGAATGGAAGAGAGAACAGCAGCTATGCCGATTGGTTCAGAGTCCGGGGCGGGGCTCGCACCGGATCCGGTGCCCGAGTACGCCGCGTGGCGCAAGGGTGTGGCGGGTGTGCTGGCGAAAGCGCGACGGGTCGAGGCTTCCGAGCTCCCCGCCGAACCGGAACATCTGCTCGACGAGACCAGCTATGACGGGCTGACGATCGCCCCGCTCTACACCCGCCGCGACGAGCTGCCCGAGCAGCCGCTGCCCGGCGCCTTCCCGTATGTGCGCGGCGGCGACGCCACGCGTGATCCGCAGCGCGGCTGGTTCGTCGGCGCGTTCGCCGGTGAGGACGACGCCGAGGCCACCAACCGGGCGATCCTGACCGGTCTGGAGAACGGCGTGAGCGCGATCGCGCTCGGAGCGGGCACCTATGGCGTCCCCGTCGACGACATCCCTGTCGCGCTGCGCGGCGTGCTGTTCGAGCTGGCTCCGCTGACGCTGGTGGCCGGTGCGGCCGTCGGCGCCGCCGCCGAGCAGGTGTACGGACTGCTCGACGCGTACTCGATCGCCGATCGCGCGCAGATCCGCGTCGGCCTCGGCGCGGCCCCGCTGACGAGTGCCTTCACCGGTGCCGAAGACCTCGATCACGCCGAGACTGTGGCCCTGGCCGTGCAAGCGATCGCCCGGCCCGAGACGGTCCGCGCGATCACGGTGGACGGCATCGCCTTCCACAACGCCGGTGCCGCCGACGCACAGGAAGTGGGCGCCGCCGTCGCGGCCGGTCTGGCCTACCTGCGTCTGCTGACCGCCGCCGGGGTGGACATCGCCGACGCGTTCGGCCAGCTCGAGTTCCGCTTCGCGGCCACCGACGATCAATTCGCCACCATCGTGAAGTTCCGGGCGGCACGACGGCTGTGGGCCCGAGTCGCCCAGGTCTCCGGTGCTCCCGCCTTCGGCGCCGCACCGCAGCACGCGATCACCTCGGCCGCCATGATGACCCAGCGCGACCCCTGGGTGAACCTGTTGCGCACCACCCTCGCCGCGTTCGGCGCCGGTGTCGGTGGCGCCGACTCGGTGACCGTGCTGCCCTTCGACGCGGCGCTGCCCGCGGGCGAACTCGGCGTATCGACAACGTTCTCCCAGCGCCTGGCTCGCAACACCCAGCTGCTGCTGCTCGAGGAATCCCGCCTCGGGCACGTGCAGGACCCGGCCGCCGGTTCCTGGTATGTCGACAAGTTGACCGACGAACTCGCCGCCAAGGCCTGGGAATTCATGCAGGAGCTCGAGTCCGCCGGTGGTTACCTCGCCGCGCTGGACGCCGGTGTGCTCGCGGCCCGGATCGCCGAGACCGCCGCCACGCGCGCCGCCGACGTGGCCCATCGCCGGACCGCGGTCACCGGGGTCAACGAATTCCCCAACCTCGCCGAGACCCCGCTGTCGGAGCAGGCCCGCGAACCGGGCCCGAACGCGCGCTACGGCGCTGCCTTCGAGGCGCTGCGCAACCGCTCCGATGCCTACCTGGCTGCCAACGGCGCCCGCCCGAAGGCGCTGATCGTGCCGCTCGGCCCGGTCGCCGAACACAACGCGCGCACCATCTTCACCGCGAACGTGCTCGCCTCGGGCGGCATCGAGTCGGTCAACCCCGGTCCGCTCACGGTCGACGCGATCGCCGCCGCCGCGGCAGAATCCGGTGCGCGCATCGCGGTTCTGTGCGGTGCGGACAAGCGCTACGGCGAGCAGGCGGGAGCCGCCACCGACGCCCTGCGCGCCGCAGGCATCGAGACCGTGCTGCTGGCCGGACCCGAGAAGGCGGTCGAGCAATTCAGCGGGACGCAGCGTCCCGACGGGTACCTGGCCCTGCGTATCGACGCGGTCGCGGTCCTGTCGCAGCTGCTGGAGAAGGTGGGAGCCTGATGACCACATCCGATATCGAGCACGTCATCGGCAGCTTCGCCGAGGTGCCGCTGACCGACCACGCGCCCGCGCCTGCCGACGTCGACGCCGAGCAGGTACGCACCTTCGTGGCCGACGCCGCGACGGCCAACCACACCACTGCCGAGCAGTTGGTCTGGTCGACCCCCGAGGGCATCGATGTTCCGCCGGTGTTCACCAAGGCCGACCGGGATGCTGTTGTCGCACAGGGCTATCCCCTCGACACCGTGCCCGGCGTCGCGCCGTTCCTTCGCGGCCCGTACCCGACCATGTACGTGAACCAGCCGTGGACGATCCGCCAGTACGCCGGCTTCTCCACCGCCGCGGACTCCAACGCCTTCTACCGCCGCAACCTGCAGGCGGGCCAGAAGGGCCTCTCGGTCGCCTTCGACCTCGCCACCCACCGTGGCTACGATTCCGACCACCCCCGCGTCCAAGGTGACGTCGGTATGGCCGGTGTCGCGATCGACTCGATCCTGGACATGCGCCAGCTCTTCGACCAGATCCCCCTGGATCAGGTGTCGGTGTCGATGACCATGAACGGTGCGGTGCTGCCGATCCTGGCGCTCTACGTCGTCGCCGCCGAAGAGCAGGGCGTGACGCCCGAGCAGCTGGCCGGAACCATTCAGAACGACATTCTGAAAGAGTTCATGGTCCGCAACACCTACATCTACCCGCCCAAGCCCTCGATGCGGATCATCTCCGACATCTTCGCCTTCACCAGCGCGAAAATGCCGAAGTTCAACTCCATCTCCATCTCGGGCTACCACATCCAAGAGGCCGGTGCGACAGCCGATCTGGAGCTGGCCTACACCCTCGCCGACGGTGTGGAGTACATCCGCGCCGGTATCGCCGCGGGGATGGACGTCGACAAGTTCGCACCGCGCCTGTCGTTCTTCTGGGCCATCGGCATGAACTTCTTCATGGAGGTCGCCAAGCTGCGCGCGGGGCGTCTGCTGTGGAGCGAGCTGGTGTCGAAGTTCGAACCCAAGAGCGCGAAATCGCTGTCGCTGCGGACACATTCGCAGACCTCGGGCTGGTCGCTGACCGCGCAGGACGCCTACAACAATGTGGCGCGCACCTGCATCGAGGCGATGGCCGCGACCCAGGGGCACACCCAGTCGCTGCACACCAACGCGCTCGACGAAGCCCTGGCGCTGCCGACGGACTTCTCCGCCCGCATCGCCCGCAACACCCAGCTGCTCATCCAGCAGGAATCCAACACGACCCGCCCGATCGACCCGTGGGGCGGCTCGTACTACGTCGAGTGGCTCACCCACCAGCTCGCCGAACGGGCTCGCGCCCACATCGCCGAAGTCGAGGCGCACGGCGGTATGGCACAGGCGATTTCGGAAGGCATCCCGAAGCTGCGCATCGAAGAGGCCGCCGCGCGGACCCAGGCGCGCATCGACACCGGCCAGCAGCCGGTGATCGGCGTGAACAAGTACCAGGTCGAAGAGGACCACGCGGTCGAGGTCCTCAAGGTCGAGAACTCGCGGGTGCGTGCCGAGCAGATCGAGAAGCTGGAACGGCTTCGCGCCGAACGTGATTCGGCGGCCGTGGAGCAGGCACTGGCCGAATTGACCCGTGCGGCTTCGGCGACCGAGGGTGGCATGGAGAACAACCTGCTCGCGCTCGCCATCGACGCGGCGCGCGCCAAGGCCACCGTCGGTGAGATCTCCGACGCGCTGGAGAAGGTCTACGGTCGCCATCAGGCCGAAATCCGTACCCTGTCCGGTGTGTACCGTGACGAAGCAGGCAAGGCCACCAACATCGGCGCCGCCATCGCGCTGGTCGAGGAATTCGGCGAGGCCGAGGGGCGTCGTCCCCGCATCCTGGTCGCCAAGATGGGCCAGGACGGCCACGACCGCGGCCAGAAAGTGATCGCCACGGCGTTCGCCGACCTCGGCATGGACGTCGACGTGGGCCCGCTGTTCCAGACGCCCGAAGAGGTGGCGCGCCAGGCGGCCGACAACGACGTGCACATCGTCGGTGTGTCCTCGCTGGCCGCTGGTCACCTCACGCTGGTGCCGGCCCTGCGGCAGGCACTGGCCGATGTGGGTCGGCCCGACATCATGGTCATCGTCGGCGGCGTGATCCCGCCCGGTGACTTCGACGAGCTCTACGAGGCCGGTGCCGCGGCGATCTTCCCGCCGGGCACCGTCATCGCCGACGCGGCCATCGACCTGCTGAAGAAGCTGGGCGCCGCACTCGGGCACGAGATCGGCGGCGGCACAGGCGAATGAGCGACGCCGCACAGGGAGCCGGGGGTGCCGACGCGCATCCTCGGCTCGGGACCACCGCGGGCGTCGGCTCGCCACGGAACGAGGGGCGCACCGCCGTGGGCGTTCGCCGGACGATCGATGTCGACGCGCTCGCCGAGGAGGTCGAGGCGGGGCAGCGCTCGGCGCTGGCCCGGGCGATCACCCTGGTCGAATCCACCCGCTCCGACCACCGCGAACTCGCGCAGCAGCTGCTGCTGCGGGTAGCGGCGGAACCGGGCAGCGTCGTCTCGAACCGGGTCGGCATCACCGGTGTTCCCGGCGTCGGCAAGTCCACGTTCATCGACGCGCTCGGTATGTACTTGCTGGACAAGGGACATCGCGTCGCCGTCCTCGCGGTCGACCCGTCCTCGACCCGCACCGGCGGTTCGATCCTCGGTGACAAGACCCGCATGGCCCGGCTGTCTCTGGAAGCCGACGCGTTCATTCGGCCGTCCCCGACCGCGGGTACCCTCGGCGGCGTCGCCAAGGCGACGCGCGAAACGATCGTTCTGCTGGAAGCCGCCGGATACGACGTGATCCTCGTGGAGACCGTCGGCGTCGGCCAGTCCGAGGTGACCGTCGCCAATATGGTCGATGTGTTCTGCTTCCTCACCCTGGCTCGCACCGGAGATCAGTTGCAGGGCATCAAGAAGGGCGTGCTGGAACTGGCCGAACTCGTCGCGGTCAACAAGGCCGACGGCAAGCACGAGATCGAGGCCAAAGGCGCGGCTCGGGAACTGGCGGGGGCGCTGCGCCTGATCCACCCGCACGATGCCCTGTGGAAGCCGCCGGTGCTCACCATGAGCGGCCTGGAAGGCGTTGGCCTGGACAAGTTCTGGGGCACCGTCCTCGATCACCGGCGGGTACTCACCGACGCGGGCGAATTCGCCGAGAAACGCCGCCGCCAGCAGGTCGACTGGACCTGGACCATGGTCCACGACCAGATCCTGCGTCGCCTCGCCGACAATCCGAACGTCAAAGATGTTCGCGCGCAGGTGGAATCGGCTGTCCGCGACGGAACGCTCACCCCTGCCCTCGCCGCCGAACAGATCCTCACGGCCTTCGACCGGAATTGAGACACCCACAACGGTGCCCATCGGTTGCTGTTAGCGGAGTCTTCGAGTCACATCCGAGGTGATCGCCGGGAATCTATGGCCTTCACGTGGGATTTTGTGGATGATAGCCCGATTCTGACTGCTTTGCCAGCTGTTGTCTGCGCTGATTTTCAAGGATCCTCGGAAGTGGACGTCGAGATCTGGCGGCCGAGGAGGCAGTGATGACGATCTTCCGCACGAACCAGATGATGAGCAGTGACAGGACGCCCGAGCGGGCGATTCTCGGGGGCGACGGTCGTTGGCGGCTCACCTGGCTGCCCGAGCTCGGCCTGACGTCCGATCAGGCGATGTCAGGATTGCGGCTCGACGAGATCCTCAGTGACCCAGCCCTGGTCTATGACCGGATGGCGCTGGCGGAGGCCACCACCTGCGCCGACCGCATCGGCATCATTCTCGAGCTCGCGATGGTGCGACTGTGGAAGCGGATGATCACCACCATCGCGCTCTGTGGCTTCGTCGCGACCGGATGGGGCCGACTCGCCTGACCGGGTCGGACTCTCACAACCAGCGGATACGCCGGAAGGCGACGATCAGGGCGGTGCAGATGGCGAGCATGACGATCATCGTGGCGGGGTAGCCCCAGGTTTGTCTGAGCTCGGGCATGTGATCGAAGTTCATGCCGTAGATGCCGGCGATCATGGTCGGCACGGCCAGGATGGCGATGTAGGCGGAGATCTTGCGCATATCGGTGTTCTGCTGGACGGCGATCTTGGCCACGGCGGCCCCGACGAGGGTGGTGAGGGTTTCGTCGAGGTCGTTGATGCGTTCGGCGACCCCGCTGTGGTGGTCGGCCACATTGCGCAGGTAGCGCCGCACCTCCTTGGGTAGGGGAGTGTGCGGCGCGGTGAGGGTTTGCAGCGGGCTCGCCAGCGGGCGCACGGCGCGCCGCAGCTCGACGATTTCTCGTTTGAGCTGGTAGATCGCCTCGATAGGGAGCTTGCTGCGTGGGCTGAACAGCTCCTCTTCCATCGACTCGACGTCGAACTCGACCGCCTGGGTGACATCGGTGTAGGAGTCGACGACGTGGTCGGCGATCGCGTGCAGCACGACGCCGGGGCCGAGCGCGAGGCGGTCGGGTTCGGTCTCGAGCCTGCGCCGGACCGCGGTGAGTTCGTTGTGTTCGCCGTGGCGGACCGCGACGACGAAATCGGCGCCGAGAAAGACCATGATCTCGCCGGTCTGCACGATCTCGCTGACGATGTGCATATCGTGCTCGACATAGGCGACGGTCCGCATCACGGTGACCATGGTGTCGTCGTAGCGTTCGAACTTCGGGCGCTGCCTGCCGGTGACAGCGTCCTCGACGGCGAGTTCGTGCAGGCCGAATGTCTCGGCGACCTCGCCCATCTGCCGCAGGTCCGGTTCGAACAGCCCGATCCATACGAAACCGGTTCCGCGCTCGCGGATTTCGGCCAGGGCGGACTCCGGGGTGAAGCGGCCGGGCAGGCGTTTGCCGTCGACGTAGGCGGCGCAGTCGACGATGGCGCGCGCTGTCGGGACCGAAGGTTTGCGGACGGCTTGCACCCGGCGTCTACCGCGCGACAGCAGCGGAGAACCCGCGACCACGGATCCGATGCTGCGCCGGGGCGCGAGGCGAGCCGATGAGATGTGAGGGTCGTCGACCATCGTTTCGCCTCGCTCTCTTCGATCGTTGCGCAGCATCCCACGTCGGCCGATACGGACGCAACCGAACCGAGGGGTTGCGCAGACCGCCGCAAATGTGAATACTTAGGTATGTGCCTAAGTATTCCAGCGACGAACCGGACGGAGGGCTCGACAGTGTCTTTCGGGCATTGGCCGATCCGACTCGTCGCGCGATCGTCGAACGGTTGGCGCGTGGGCCCGCATCGGTGTCGGATCTCGCCGCACCGTTCGAGGTCGCGCTCCCGACGATCGTGCAGCACCTGAAAGCGCTGGAAGCGGGTCGGCTCGTCAGCTCGGCGAAGATCGGGCGCGTGCGCACCTACCAACTGGTGCCGGACGCGTTCGGGACCGCGATGGACTGGCTGCACCGCCAACGCCCACCGGCGCAGCGGCAGGTGGACCGGCTCACGGCACTGCTCGTGGAATCGACCGAAACCTCAGAAGGAGAACAGCAATGACCGACACGGTGACCCGCTCCATCAACCACGCCCAGTTCACCATCGAACGTGAGGTGCCCGTCGCGCCCGCCGTCGTCTTCCAGGCCTTCGCCGATCCCGCCGTCAAGGCGAAGTGGTTCGGCGGCGAGGAAGGTTGGGAACAGGGCGAGGTCTCGGTCGACTTCGCGGTAGGCGGCCGCGAGATCAACGAAGGCACCTTCCATGACGTGACTTCCCGCTTCGTCGCCACCTACACCGACATCGTCGACAACGAACGCCTCGTCTACACCTACGACATGTGGCTGAACGGCTCCCATATCTCCACGTCGGTAGCCACCTGGGAATTCGAACCCACCACCACCGGCACCAAGCTGACTCTCGTCGAATTCGGCGCCCACCTGGACGGATTCGACACCGGCGCCCTGCGTGAGGAGGGCACCCGCGGTCTCGTCGACGCCCTGGTGAACTATCTCCTCGCCCAGGCCTGAGCGGTCCGCGCGGTGGTCAGCGCACCATGACAACGCGCGAATGCCTGCCCGTCGCGCCGTCGGGGAACGGGGTGGCTCTGGCGTCGGTCTGCACCTCGCCGGTGGCATCGATCGCGCGTACGCGAAGCGAGTGGGTGCCCGGCGAGGCCTCCCAGGTCCAGGTCCACTGGCGCCAGGTATCGAGGGAGTAGGCCGTGGCGAGTGTGGTGGGCTGCCACGGGCCGTCGTCGACCTGGATCTCCACGGCGCTGATCCCGCGGCCCTGGGCCCAGGCGACGCCCGCCACGGTCACGGCTCCGGCGTCGAGGTGGGCGAACGCCGCCGGGACATCGATGCGGGACGCGGTCTTGACCGGCGCCCGCGGCGCCCAGTCGCGTTGGGTCCAGTACGCCTGAGCGCGGTCGAATCGGGTGAGTTCCAGGTCGACAACCCATTTGGTGGCCGAGACGTAGCCGTAGAGGCCGGGCACGATCATGCGGGCTGGGTAGCCATGGGCGACGGGCAGCGCTTCGCCGTTCATCGCGACGGCGAGCAAAGCATCGGGGTTGCCGAGCACGGCGGCCAGCGGCGTTCCCGCGGTGAATCCGTCGATGCTGCGCGAGAGGATCATGTCGGCGTCGGCGGAAGGGCCGGCCTCGGCCAGCAGATCGGACAGCCGATATCCGGTCCACAGCGCGGTGCCTGCGAGATCGCCACCGACCTCGTTGGAGACGCAGGTGAGCGTGATGAGCGACTCGACGGCGCGCCTGGCACTCAATTCGTCGAAGTCGAGACGTATTTCGCGGTCCACCATCCCATGGATGCGTAGCCGCCATTGCGAGCGGGTCAACGACGGGAGCTGTAGCGCGGTGTCGACACGGTAGAAATTCGTTGCGGGGGTGATGAATCGAGTCAGTCCGGGAATCGCCTGGTCCATCTCGGCGGTGACCGGCCGGGCCGACTCCGCGACCCGGGGCAGGACGAAAGCCGCCCGGTCGGCGGTGATGTCGCGTAGTCGGGTACCGATGACCCGGCCCGCCGCACCCGCCGCGGCCGCGCCCGCGGCCACCGCCGTCAGGGCGAGCAGGAAGCCGCGTCGTGTCGGCCCCGCCCGCTGGGCGCTCTCGGACGGCGCGAGGAACAACGCGCACAGCGCCGCGATCCCCGCCACCGCCCCGACCAACGCAGGAACGGCGAAAAGCGGTGTGGCAGTAGGGCGGAGCAGTGCCAGTCCCGCCACGACCACACCGAGAGCGCCCAGCAGGCCCGCCGCCGAGGCAAGGCTGCGGCGGGCCACCAGACCGATCATCGCGGCAGCCACCGCCATCACCAGGCCCATCGTGATGGCCAGGGCCAGCTTGTCGTTGGCACCGAACCAGCGGATGGCGCTGTCTTTCAACCACTTCGGTGTGTGATCGACCACCGTGGCGCCGAGAACGAAGAAGGGAGATGAGGCCGGATCGACGAACACGGCGACGAGGTGTCCGACCCCGAGGACGAGGGCCGCGGCGGCCGCAGCCGCGGCCGCCGCAGCGAGACGGCCCGGATGACGATGGGTGAAACCTAGTCGGCGAACCATGCTGTCACTCCTGGTGTTTCGAGTGTCGGCACGGCCCGCCGCAGCGGGTCAGCCGACGATCATGCTGACGATCGGGGTGGTGGTCGGCCCAGGCGAACCACCGGCGGGCTCGATGGTGACCGCGAGGGTGTCGGCGAGGTCGACAGTGGTGACGACCGAAGTCGGACCGTCCATCACCGCCACCGATTGCGGTGGGTCGCTCTCGCCGGTCAGCCGCCACAGTTGGTAGCTGCGATCGGCGGGCAGCGCGGGCATGTCGTCGAAGGACACCGCGGCGGCGCCGAGGGCTTTCGACTGGTACACCGTCATCGCGCCGCCGCCGGCGACAGCGACCGAGGACTCCGAGCTGTCGGGCTGGTCGATCACCTGCTGGGCGGTGACGGCTCCCGTGCTGTCGTCCGCGCGCTCCATCACCACCGCGATGCCGACGCCGGCGCCGACCGCCACGATCGCCGCGGCGGCGACAGTCAACCATCGCAGCTGCCACCGCTTGCCGAGCGTGCGGTGCCGTGCGAGCGGATGTATCTGTGGGTCGTGGCGGTCCAGCGCCCGCATCAGCGCGGATTCGAGTCGCGCGGGTGGGGGAACCGAGTCGAACACGGTCAGCTCCGCCATCGTTTCCTGGATGCGCCGTACGAGGGTATGGAATTCGGCCGCCCGGTCGGGTCCGGCGGCCTCCAGCCACTCGTCGAGCGCCTGTCGCTGCTCGGGATCCAACGCGTCGATGGCATACGGGTAGGCCTCGTCGATCCACGACCAGGGCGTTCGCCGATCGGTCTCGCTCATCGGGAACCTCCTCCGGTCAAACAATTCTCGAGCCTTTTCAAGCCGTCCTTGATCCGGCTCTTCACTGTCGGCAACGGCACCGCCAGGGTCTCGGAGACCTCGACGTAGGTGCGCCCGCCGTAATAGGCCAGCGCCACCGCTTCGCGTTGGAGGTCGGTCATGGTCTCGAGACAGTCCAGCACCGACTGCTCGTCGAGTCGCTGGGTGACCTCCTCGGCCACTATGTCGTGGTCGCAGCCGAGGTGGGCGTGACCGAACACGATGTCGCGACGGGTGGCCGACTGCTCGGCCCGTACCCGGTCGACCGCGCGCCGGTGGGTCAGCATCATCAACCAGCCGATCGGGCTGGCCTTGGCCGCGTCGTACTGCCCGGCCAGCGACCAGACCTGGAGGAACACCTCCTGGGCGATGTCCTCGGCGGCGCCGTGGTTGCGCACCACGCGCAGCGCGAGCCCGAACACCCTCGGGCTGGTGGCCCGATAGAACTCGGCGAACGCCGACCGATCACCCGCCGCGACATCGTCGAGCAAGGTGACCAGCCGCGCTTGCACGGCATAGTCGCGCTGGGCGCCCGCCGGGCAGGCCGGAGCGGGCTCGGTCACCGATCGCAGGCGGATCGGTGAGGAGCCCGACCGGGCCGTCATCGTGTAGTCCCTGCTTGAATCAGCATGAGAGGGATTTCGGCCTGCCTTCGGGTTCGGATGGGCGTCGCCGAGATATTTCTGCAGTGACGCTGGACTGAGCGCCGGCGCGACCATCGTCGACATCATGCCGCAGGCGGCATGAGCACACTGTCGATCATGTACACGGTGGCGTTGGCGGTGCGGACGCCGCCGCAGATGACGTTCGCGTCGGCGACCTTGATCGTGTTCCCCGAGCCGCTGACCGTGACGTCGGCGCCCTGGACCGTCTTGTGCGTGCCCGCGATGTTCTGCGGCGCGATCTGGCCCGGCACGACGTGGTAGGTGAGGATCGAGGTGAGCGTGGCCGAATCGGTCTTCAACGACTCGATCGTGGCCGGATCGATCTTCGCGAACGCCGAGTCGACGGGCGCGAAAACGGTGAACTGGCCACCGTTGAGCGTATCCACCAGGTTGACCTCGGGATTGAGCTTGCCCGAGACCGCTGAAACCAGGGTGGTGAGCATCGGGTTGTTGGACGCGGCGACGGCGACCGGTTCCTGGGCCATCCCGCTGACCGAGCCGGGTCCACTGGGAACCTGGGCGGCGTATGCCGCGCACCCGGGCCCGACCAGGTCCGAGGCTGCGGACGCACCGGTGGTCGTGGCCGGTGCCGAGGTCATCGGCGCGGACGAGGACGAGGCGGCGGTGGTGCTCGAGCTGTCGTCGGAACAGGCCGCGAGGCCGAGCGCCGAGCCGAGGAGCATCGCCGCAACGAGAGTTCTTGGCAGAGATCGCATGGTGTTTCCGTCACTTCCGTCGAGGCGGCGAAGTGCCGCACAGGTTCTGGACGCAACGGAGTTCGGCAGGCTCGGTGACTCGGATTGGTCGTGAGCGACACCGATTTCCCCGACATCGCGCTAGCTGCCGACACAGTCGATGATCGGCGCGGGATAGTCTGCCGCATCGACGTTTTCGCGCCACGGACGGTGAATGCTCGCGCCGGGCAGATGGGCCAACTCGGGCAGCCAGCGGCGCACGTAGACGCCGTCGGGGTCGTAGCGGTCGGCTTGGCGCAGGGGGTTGAGTACCCGGTTGGGCCTGGTGTCGGTCCCGGTGCCCGCGACCCACTGCCAGTTGAGCTGGTTGTTCGCGAGGTCGCCGTCGACGAGCCAGTGCAGGAAATGTGCCGCGCCGACCCGCCAGTCCTGGTGCAGCGACTTGGCGAGGAAGCTGGCCGCGATCAACCGCGCTCGCCCCGGCATCCAGCCCTCGGCGCGCAGTTGGCGCATGCCCGCGTCGACGATCGGATAGCCGGTTCGCCCGTCTCGCCAAGCGGCGACGGACTTTTCGTCGTCGGGGCCCGCGCTCACGCGGGTGCGGTAGTCCGACCAGGCGGCATCGGGGCGGGCCGCGAGGACCTGGTGGTGGAAGTCGCGCCAGGCCAGCTGTCGGACGAAGGCGAGCCCGCCTTCGTCCGACGCGTCGACCCGGCTCACCACCTCGGTGGGCGAGACACATCCGAAATGGATATAGGGCGACAAACGGGAGGTGGCATCCGCGGCGAGAAAGTCGTTGTCGCGGGCATAGTCGGCGATCGGGCCGTCGAGCCAATCCTGCAGCACGGCACGCCCGGCGGACTCCCCGCCGACCTGCAACTGCGGCGACGGCTCGCCCGAGCTCAGCGTCTGTGCCTCCGGCAGCGCCTCGCTCCGGATCGTCGGGACCGCCAATGAACGCGGCGCCGCCAGTGGGGTGCGGTGACGGGCCGTGCTCCAGCGCCGGAAGTACGGGGTGAAAACGGCGAAATGATCGCGACCCGTCGACGGGACCAGCTCGGCGGAAGTGGCTGTGATGGAACCGGAATGGCACACCACGGTGACGTCGGGGATCCGGCGCAGCGCTTTTTCCCGCTTGCTGCTGTAGCCGCTGACGTCCTCGGCAAGGTGCACGCTCGCGGCGCCGGTCTCCTTCGCCACCCGCGCGACCTCGTCGACCACCGCGCCGCGGCGCACGACCAGCGTGCCGCCGAGCGCGCGCAGTTCCTTGTCGAGTTCGGCCAGTGCGGCGGCGAGGAAGTGCGCGCGATTGGGCGGGCAGCGATCGGGCACCAGCGCCTCGTCGACGACGAACAGCGGCACCACCTCGTCGGCATCGCGCGCGGCCGCGGTGAGCACCGGGTTGTCGTGCACGCGCAGGTCGCGAGTGAACAGGGCGATGGCGACGCTCATCGTGCGCAGAGGGGCGCCACGCCCTCACGTCCGCCGGTCGTGGGCGAGGTGAGATAGATGCACGGGTCCTGACCGGCGATCCTGATCGCCTCGTCGATCTGCTGCCAGGTGGCGTCGTCGAGTGCCGGAGTGCGGGACAGGACGAAACCGGACAGCCTGCTCGGCGAGGTGACCAGAGCCCACGAGTAGTCCGGGCCGAGCGCGGTCACGATGTAGTTGGTGTCTCCCTGGCGCCCGTCCTGGCCGGGGACGCCCGGAAAGCTCACGTGCAGTTGCGCGTTGGTGACCGGGTCGTTCACCGTCGCGGTGCCACGGATCTCGTCGACGCCGCCGGTCCAGGTGCGACAGCGGTTGAACACGCCGACGTCGCCGGCCGGGTCGAGGGTGTAGGTCGCGGTGGTATCGCGCGCGCAATTGAGGTTGAACGGCTGGGGCACTGCCGCGAGCTGACGCCATTCGCCGAGGTAGCGGTCGAGCTCGAGACTGGGCACCGGCGCGGGTGGTTCGGCGGCCGCGGTGGCGGTGCCCGCGACGGAGAGGCCGACGGCGATCAGCAGGGTGGTGGTCCACGGGCCGAGACGGGTACGCACAGGAACTCCTCGCGATAGGTGGTGTTCACACCATGCTAGCAGCAAACGATGCACTAACGATGCATTGTGTGGTCGGTTCGGTGGGAGGTCGATTCGGCGGGCAGCGTACGCCGCCGACGCGCGGAGGACGGGCCGTGACGCGCCGGTCAAGGCATTACGGGCAGAATGAAACGATGTCCGCCGGTTTTGCTCCCGAATCCGCCGCGGCCGGATTCACGGTGCGCGCGGTGGCCGATCGTCTCGGCATCCCGACCGCGACCCTGCGGAGCTGGAACCGCCGCTACGGCATCGGCCCTGCCCAGGACCGGCCCGGCCGCCATCGCCTCTACTCCGACACCGATATCGCCGTGCTCGAGCACATGCTCGAGCTCATCGGCGGCGGCGCGAGTCCGGCCGGGGCCGCGGCGGCGGCTCGCGGGCCTGCGCCGGTGCTCGGTGACCGCACCGCCCTGCTCGACGCGGCGTTCGCGCTGGATACCACCACCGTCTGCGCGCATCTGGACGCGCACGTGCGGGCGCACGGCGTGGTCCAGACCTGGGAGACCGTGTGCCGCCCCGCGTTCGCCGATGTCGTCGCGCGGCAGGGCGGTGGCGAGGGCTGCATCGACGTCGAGCACCTGCTGTCGTGGTCGATCGCGGCAGTCATGCAGCAGGTGAAACCGGCGCAGAGCAGCGCGCCCGTGCTGCTCGCGTGCACCAGCGGCGAAACGCATTCACTCCCGCTCGACGTGTTGCGTGCCGCCCTGGCGCAGGCCGGGGTCGGGGCCCGCATGCTGGGCGCCGACGTGCCGACCGTCGCGCTGTCCGACGCGCTCGCCAGGCATCCGCGCGGGGCCTCGGTGCTGCTGTGGTCGCAACGGGAGTCGACCGCGTTGACCTCGGCGGTGCTGGCGTGTGCGGGGGCGGGCGCGCGGGTGCTCGTCGGTGGGCCGGGGTGGGAGGTCGTGATGCTGCCCGAGACGGTCGAGCGGATCGGCGGACTCGCACTCGCGGTCGATGCCCTGCGCTGAACATCGCCGGATCGGCCACGTTCCGGCTCGGCGTCGACGGGCCAACGATGCTCAGTCGATGCGTTGGAGGCGGTACGGCTGGCCGGGGTCGTCTGACCCGCCGAACACTGTCGCTCGGCTGACGGCTGGCGCCGAACGCCGTCAGCTCGCGGTCCGCCCGAGGAGATGGCGCAGCGTCTCCTCCAAGCCCTCGGTACGGAAGCTGTGCCCGGCCTCCGTCAGCCGGGTCGGCGTCACCCGCTGATTGGCCTCGGCGAGTTCCCGCGCACCCTGTTTGCCGAGAAGGATGGCCGGACCGAAACTCGGGACCGGCAGCAGCGCGGGACGATGGAGCACCCGTGCCAGCACGCGGGTGTAGTCGCTGTTGCGAACCGCCTGCGGCGCAACAGCATTGACCGGTCCGTGCAGGGTGCGGTCCCAAAGCGCGCGATGGTAGATGTCGACGAGATCGTCGATTCCGATCCACGACAACCACTGTCGGCCGTCCCCGATCCGGCCACCGAGCCCGGCGCTGAACAACGGTCGAAGCAGCCGCAGGGTGCCGCCCTGCGGAGACTGCACGATGCCGGTGCGCACCCGCACGACACGGACTCCGCCCACCGCGGCGGGCTCGCAGGCGTCTTCCCACTGCTCGACCACATCGGCCAGAAACCCGTCACCGCGCTCGGACTGCTCGGTCAGGGTCTGTTCGCCGCGGTCGTATCCGTAGTAGCCGATGGCCGAAGCGCTGACGAAGGTGTCGACCCCCGAGGCGGCGGCGAGTTCGGCGAGCCGCCGGGTCGGCTCGATGCGGCTGTCGGCCACCGCGCGCCGGTGCGCGGCGGTGAACCGTCCCGCGATGGATGCCCCGGCCAGATGAACCACGGCGTCGACGTCGGCGAGCAGGTCGGCGGCGGGTGCGGCGGGGTCCCACTGTCGTTCGTCGGGATGACGCGCGTCATGGCGGACCAACCGCACCACGTGATGCCCGCCGGTGCTGAGGAAGGCGCTCAGCGCGGAGCCGACCAGTCCCGACGCGCCGGTCATCGCGATCGTCGACGGTTGCCAACCGGACTGGCTCGCACGCAGGTGGGCGGCCAGATCGTTGGTCAGCTGGCGGTAGCGGTAGTCGAACATCGGCCGCAGGACCGACTCCGGAATCGGGGTCTGCACCCGATCGATGACCCGGGTGTGCGCGTCGTCGATCTCGGCGAACTCGTGGACGTGTCGCCACGGCAGCAGGCGCGAGACCGGCAACGAGGCCAGCCCGTCCGCCGCGACAGCGTCGGCGAACCGTTCCGGCGGCAGATACTGCTCGGGGTCGTGTGCGGCGACCCAGCGCAGCCCGCCGGGCAGACCGAGCACCGCACGCCCGGTGGCCAGCGAATCGGCCTCGTCGAGCAGGGTGACCGGTTGCCACGGCGGAGCCAATCGCGCGAACGCACCGCGACGAGCGAACCAGGCGAAGACGTCGGCCCGGGGTGTTGCGACGATGCCAGAACACTCGATGCCCATGACTCGACTGTAGCCACGATCAGCGATCGGTGAAGCGATGACGCATCGAAACGCGGTATCAGCCGTGACCCATCGCACCCATGTCCATCTGCATCGGGGCTGGTTGCTGACCGGGGGCGAGGACCAGGAATTGACCCATCATGCCCTGGTCTTCGTGGTGGAGCAGGTGGCAGTGGTACATGTACGGATAGGTGGGATCGGTGTGGTCGGCGAAGTGCATGGCAAGGGTGTAGGTGGTGTCGGGGGCGGTGTAGACGGTGTCCTTCCAGCCGGAAAGTGCTGGGGGAGGGGGTGTTCCGTCGACGGCGAGGATCTGGAATTGGACGTCGTGGACGTGGAAGTTGTGCGGCCAGTTGTCCTTGTTGCGAACCGTCCAGACTTCGGTGCTGTCGACGGGGATGCTCATGTCGATACGGTTCATGTCCATGCGGCGGTTGTTGATCATGAACCATTGCAGGTCGAACGAGCGGCTCGGTGCGGTGGTCGCGGAGGCGAGGGCGCGCATCGGGATCAGCGTCGTGGGCAGCGCGGCGGAAGGTCGCAGCGATTCGGCGGCACGCAGTGTCAGGATGTCGAAGGTGTCGTCGAAGCCGAACTCGGTGGCGCGATCGATGCCCGCGCGCTCGCTGATCGGCAGGGACCGTAACGTGACGTTCTCACCCGCACCAACAGTGACCACCATTTCGACACGTTCACCGGGGCTGAGCTGAATCCGGTTCGCGGAAACAGGTTTCGGGAGCAGGCCGCCGTCGGTGGCGACGAGCTGGAACGTTCTGCCGTCGCCGAAGGAGAGGTTGTACAGCCGGCCCGAGGAGCCGTTCAGGATTCGCAACCGGACCCGGTCGGTGGTGACCGACAGATGGGCGTCGGCGACGCCGTTGGTGACGATCGTGTCGCCGAGCAGGCCGACATCGGTGGCGTCGGATTCGTCGAGCGCACCGTCGGCGGTGAACCGACGATCCTGGATCACCAACGGAATATCGTCGACGCCGTAGTCTTTCGGCAGTTCCAGTGCGTCCGCCGCATCGTCGTCGATCAGGAAGAAGCCGGAAAGCCCACGGTGGACATGCTTTTCGGTCGCGCCGTGTGGATGCGGGTGGTACCAGAGCGTCGCGGCCTGCTGCTGCACCGTCCACGTCGGCGACCACATCGCGCCCGGCCCGATCATCTGGTGGGGGCCACCGTCGAACTTCGCGGGCAGGTGCATGCCGTGCCAGTGCACCGAGGTGGGCTCGGGCAGATCGTTGGTGATGGTGAAGGCGACCTGCTCGCCGCGTCGAGCGCGCACCGTCGGCCCGAGAACCGACCCGCTGTAGCCCCAGGTGGGGGTGTGCTTACCTTGGATCATCTCGGTTGTGCCCGGCTGTGCCCGCAGGGTGAACCGGCGGACGCCGTCCGCTCCGACGGTCGCGGCGGCCAGTGGTGGGATGGGCAGCGGGCGGGTCGAGCCAGTGCCCGGACCGGGTGTCGACGGGCGGATCGAACACCCGGCCGCGTACACCACCGGTGTGAGAGCCAGCCCGGTGAGAAATCCTCGTCGCGAGACCACATGTGCTCCTTCTGTGCGGGAACCTCCAGCTTGGTGCGATGACGATGGCGGCGACTCCGCCGAACAGCCGGATCGGGCCCACCGGATTCCGCCCGCCCGGCCCTTGCGGACATGCCGGTCGCGTGGTAGCCGCTCCCTCCGGCGCGGACGCGCCGACCGCCTGCTGGTGCGGTCCGAACCGCTCGGTCGCCTACCGTGGGGGCGTGATCGACATCCGTGCCCGCCGCGACCTGCGCGGACTGCTGCGGTGGCTGCCGCTGGCGCTGATCCCGGTGGTGCTGCTGGCCAGCACCTACCCGGACCAGTACCGCGTGCCCGCGCGCTACTGGCTGCTGGCGATGACGGCGGCCGTGGTGTTCGCGGCCGGATCGCGATGGCCGCTCGCGGTCTCGCTGGTGCTGTCGGCGTTGGCCGTACCGATGCTGCGCACGGAGGCCTGGGGCGTTTCCGGCCTGGTGCCCTATCTCGGCGCGGTGGCCCTGGTCGATGTGGTGGCGCGCACGCACCGGTGGTCGATCGTGGCGGTGGCGACCGCGGGATGGGCAGCCGCCGTGACGCTCGGGCGGGTCGGTCTGCACGACAACTCGATCGGGCGCGCGTCCACCCTCGTGGAGGCCGCGGCGTATGTGGGACTGCCGTTGCTGCTCGGGCTGTACCTGCGCGGACAGCGCGACCTGGCGCGGACTTTGCGACTGCGCGCGGTCGAGGCGCAAGCGCGCACCCGTCTCGACGAGCGCGCCGCACTGGCCAGGGAACTGCACGACGTGGTCGCCCACCACATGGCATCGATCATCCTGCGGATCTCGGTGGCCGGACATGTTGTGCGAGAAGCCGATCCGCGCATCGTCGCGGTCCTCGACGACGTGCGTGGCACCGCGGCCGACGCGCTCGCCGACATCCGCAGGCTGCTCGCTGCCCTGCGTGATCCGGCTCTGGGCACCGTCGCCCTGGTCGACACCGACGCGGTCTCGACCGAAATCGACGCCGCGCTCACCCGGGCTCGTGCCGCCGGGTTCGCCGTGGAGGCCGAGGTCGATGCCGACCTCGGCGGGCTCGACGCGATCAGCAGGCTCACCCTGCTGCGGCTGGTACAGGAATCACTGACCAACGTGATGAAGCACGGCGATCACGGTGTGCCGGTGCGATTCCGGGTCGGCAGACACGATGACGGGATCACCATCGAGGTCGTCAGCGGCGCTCGTGAAGCGACTGCCGTCGCGGGACACGGCATCGTCGGGATGCGCGAGCGCGCCGAACTCGCCGGTGGCACCCTCACGGTCGGCACGGGCGCCGACGACGACAGGTGGACGGTGCGCGCCTGGCTGCCCGACAGCACGAGGGGAGTGGGGGCGTCGTGATCACGGTCTTGTTGGTGGACGATCAGCGGCTCGTCCGCGCGGGCCTGCGGATGCTCATCGAGGACACCACCGATCTCGTTGTCGTCGGGGAGGCGGCCGACGGTGTCGAAGCGGTGCGGCTGTACGCCGAGCTGACCCCCGACCTGGTCGTCATGGATCTGCGCATGCCGGGACTGGACGGTGTCGCGGCGACCCGGCAGATCCTCGCCTCGACACCGCGCGCGAAAGTGCTCGTGCTCACCACCTTCGACGACGACGAACACCTGTTTCCTGCGCTATCGGCCGGGGCCGCGGGCTATTTCGTCAAAGACACCGAGCCCGCTGTGCTGCTCGACGCGATCCGGCGCACGGTGGACGGTGATCTGCTGTTCTCGCCGGCGCTGCTGCGTCGACTGGTCGGGCGGGCTCTTGCAGCGCAATCGGTCCCTGAAACGCCGTCCCCGCCTGCCGATCTGACGCCGCGTGAACTCGATGTTCTGCGCCTGGTCGGCGCCGGACACGGCAATCAAGCGATCGCCGACGAGCTCCATCTCGGCGTGAGCACTGTGAAGAGCCACATCGCCAACCTGCTCGACAAAACGGGTACCGACAACCGGATTCGGCTCGCTGTCTACGCGTCCAAGATCACCGGGTGATCACTCGGGTCGCGTTGTGACAGTGACCAATCACAGCGGGCTGTTGGTGACGAAATGGTATGAGGACGGTAACGGCGATGTGATCTAGCCCGATACTGTGATCGACCGCACTGAGCGGTCTGTTTCGGTGTGGAGGTTGGATCGATGAAGTGCCGCAGTGCGGTGTCGGCGGTGCTCGTCGCGGTGTGCTCGACGATGATGAGCGCGGGCGAGGTGCACGCACAGGGTCCGGAAGCCGCTGTGGCGGTGGTGAATCCGGTCGTGACCAGCGAAGGGTCGCGGGCCGAGGTCACTGCGATCGACGGTCGGCAGGTGACGGTGCGGATCCACTCCGCGGCCATGGGGCGCGAAGTCTCCGTCACAGTGCAGCGCCCCGCCGACACGTCGGTGCCGCGGCCGTCGCTGTATCTGGTGAACGGCGCGGGCGGCGGTGAGGACACAGCCACCTGGGAGCAGAACACCGACGTGGTGGACTTCCTGGCCGGCAAGGACGTCAACGTGGTGATGCCGGTGGGCGGTGCGTGGAGCTACTACACCGATTGGCGCGAGCCCGATCCCATGTTGGGCGTGAACAAGTGGCGCACCTTCTTCCTCGACGAACTACCCGTCATCGTCGACACGATGTTCGCGACCACCGGCAAGAACGCGATCGCGGCGAACTCGATGACGGCCACCTCGGTCCTGCAACTCGCGATCGCCAAGCCGGGACTGTTCCGCTCGGTCGCCGCCTACAGCGGCTGCGCCCAGATCAGCGACCCGGTGGGCAGGCAGTTCGTCAATGTCGTCGTCGGGACCGGCGGCGGGGACGCGTCGAACATGTACGGACCGCCCGGCGATCCGGCCTGGGCCGCCAACGATCCGGTCGTGAACGCCGAAGGTCTGCGCGGGACCAAGCTCTATGTGTCCAACGGCAACGGCCTGCCCGGCGAATTCGACAAGCCCGGCGACTCGCACCTGGTCACCTGGGGGCCGGTCGGATTGGCCAACCAGATCGTCATCGGCGGCGTCATCGAGGCCACCACCCAGTGGTGCACCAAGAACCTGCAGCAGCGACTCGACGAACTCGATATACCCGCGACCTTCGACGTGTCGACCCAGGGCACCCACTCCTGGGGCTACTGGCAGAAGGCCTTCAAGAACTCGTGGCCGCTGCTGGCCGAAGGGATGGGCATCCCCGCCTGATCAGTCGAGCTCGAACAACCGCACGGCGTTGTCGTGGCAGACCTTGCGCAGCCAGTCCGGGCCGAGGTCGAGGCGCTCCAGGGCGGCCACCGCCTCGGCGTAGGGATACGGGATGTTGGGGAAGTCGCTGCCGAACAGGATGCGATCACCGAAGCGGCGCAGGCGTTCTCGTTCGGCGGGCGGGAAGGGCGCACCGCCTTCGCTGAAGTCGGTCCACACCATGGTGGTGTCGAGAGAGAGCAGTGGGTATTGCTCGGCCAGATCGAGGAACTCGCTGTATTCGGGGGTTCCCATGTGCGCGATGATCAAGCGCAGGGTCGGGAAGCGCCGCAGCAGTTCGGCGATGGGCGCGGGCCCGGTGAATTCGCCGGGGGCGGGACCGGATCCGCAGTGGATGAGAACGGGTGTGCCGGATTCGGCGAGGATCGCCCACACCGGGTCGAGCAGGGGGTCCAAGGGTGAGAACGCGCCGACCTGGATGTGCACCTTAAACACTCGCGCGCCGTTGTCGATGGCCTCGCGGACATAGCGTGGCGCGTCCGGCTCGGGGTAGAAGGTGGCCGTGTGCAGGCAGTCGGGGGTGCGGGCGGCGAACTCGGCGGTCCAGTCGTTGAGCCAGGCGCCCATCTCCGGCTTGTGCGGGTAGACCAGCGAGGTGAACGCGCGGACGCCGAAGTCGCGCAGGGTCTTCAGGCGCACCTGTTCGTCGTCGCGGTAGGTGATCGGCCACGGTCGACCGGTCATCGGCCCGACGGCGTCGAAATACGCCCAGACCTTGCGCATCACCTGATCGGGCATGAAGTGGGTGTGGACGTCGACGATCGCGGGCAGGTGGTAGCGGGCGCGGAAGTCGGCGAGATAGGCAACGGTGTCTACGGTCATGACTGCTCCGGGTAGAGGCGGCGGGCCAGGGCACCGACGCGGGTGACGAGCCGTTCGAAGAAAACGGCGGGGTCGGTGCCGATCACGATGTCGGCGTTGGGTTCTCGGCCCCACATGCCCGCCCAGTCCGCGACGGTGGTGGCGCGGGTGATGGTGCCGGCCAATTCCACGTCGACGGTGGCCGGGCGAGTGGTCGCCAGGGTCGGGTCGAGTGCCACCGCGGCGGCGAAGGGGTCGTGCATGTGCGCCAGGTAGCCCAGGTCGTACTGGTGGTGGAAGTCGAAGTAGAACCGCACCGCGTCGGTGAGATAGCGGATGATCGGATTGCTCGCCGCCGAACGGAATTCGGGGGGATCGCCGGCGTCGACGTGCTCGATCGGCGCGCTGTGTGCCGCCCGTGCCAGCAGTTCGAGGTGTTCGGGGACCATCTCGATGGACTCGGTGATGTCGAGTGCGCAGACCAGCGGTCTACGGTCCGGCGGTGCCGCCGCGAAGGCGTCGAACACCTCTTTGGCGGCTTCGGGGTCGACGTGGATGTTCCACTCGTTGGTCGGGGTCGTATTGCCCGGATGGTTGAACGCGCCGCCCATGATGACAAGACGGCGCAGCAGGCGCGGCAGTTCGGGTTCGATGCGCAGGGCCAGTGCCAGGTTGGTCAACGGCCCGGTGCACAGGCCGGTCACCTCGCCGGGCTCGGCCCGAACCAGGTCGACCCAGAGTTGGGCCGCCGACCGCGACGACAGCGAACGCGGCGAGACGGGCAGTTCGGCGTACCCGAGACCCTGCGGACCGTGGGTGTCCTCGGTGGTGCGCAAGGGGATGGCCAGCGGTTCGGCCGCGCCGAGCGCCACCTCGATCTCGGGTGCGCGGCCCAGGTCGAGCATCGCCAGGGTGTTCGCCGCGACCTGTGCCCCGTCGACGTTGCCCGCGGTGGCGGCGATGCCGATGATCTCGGCGTCCTCGGAGGCCAGCAGGTAGAGGATGGCGAGGGAGTCGTCGATCCCGGTATCGACGTCGAGGATGATCTTCTGCGGCACGTGATCGAGCGTAGCCGCGGACCTCACCGGGTCCGCGGCCAGTCTGTGGGTGGGCTCAGTAGGTCGGCAGGGCGAATTCTTCGGTGTGGCCGAAGAAGATCTTCTTGGTCAGCGGACGCATCGGGCGAGACATCATGAGTCGCACGTTCGCCTTGGCGAGCCGGGTCAACAGCGCGGACTTGGGGATCATCATCGCCATACCGCCGCCGGGGATCTCCTTGGCCTTGTCCAGGAACGGCGAGATCTTGTCCTGGTAGCGCTGCTGCGCGCCTGCCGGATCGTGTGGCGTGGCGGCGATCTCGGCGGCCAGCACGTACGCGCCGACGATGGCCATCGCGGTGCCCATGCCGGTCAGCGGGGAGCCGCAGTAGCCGGCGTCGCCGATCAGCGTCACCCGGCCGATGGACAGCTCGGGCACGTCGACGCGGGCGATCTCGTCGAAGTAGAAGTCGGGCGTGGAGTCCATCGCGGCCAGGACCGCCGGGGCGTGCCAGCCCGCGTCGCCGATCGCCTCGGCGATGAGCGCGCGCTGGGCGTCGGTGTCGCGGCGCAGCGCCGGGTCGACCTCGGTGCGCACGGTGATGATCGCCTTGGCGGTGGCCGGGTCGGCGTCGGGGCGGATACCGAGCATGGCGCCGGGCACCAGGCGCATGCTGAACCAACCGGGCTCCACATCGGCCGGCTTCGGCATGGTGAAGAAGGCGCCGTATCCGCCGAGGTTGGTGCTGAACTTCTCTTCGGGTCCGAAGACGAGCCGTCGGGTCGCCGAGTGGATACCGTCGGCGCCGATGACCAGGTCGAACCGCTCGGTGGACCCGGAGGCGAAGGTGACGTCCACGCCGGCGTCGTCCGGGACGAGCTCATCGATCCACTCGCCGTAGCGGTAGTCGAGCCGGCCGTTGTCCGCGGTGGCCAGTGCGTCGAGCAGCACCTGATTGAGATCGCCGCGGGTGATCTCGATTTCGGCGACCGCGCCCTGGCCGTCGAAGTCCTCCATCGCCATCCTGGCGTAGATCTCGCCGTCGCCGTCGATGTAGGACATCCCGCGCTCGTCGAGCTGGTACTCGGCGATGCCCGCCATCAGACCCATCCGCTGTGCGGCCTCCTTGCTCGGGCCACGCAGATCGACGGCCTGACCACCGGGGCGGGGGACTGCGGCGCGCTCGACGACGGTGGTGCGAATGCCGTTGCGCAGCAACTGGAGTGCGACCGCGTTGCCCGCGATACCGCCGCCGGAGACGAGAACGTGCAGGGGGCTGGTGGTGCTCATGATGGTGTTTCCCGTCAGATGTACGAATGTCTTAGACATATGTCTAACAGAGATTTGCACGTCTGTCTAGAACAAACGTCTGAGACGATCGGGTAGGCTGCTGAGTATGGGCAACAGGGAAGATCTACTGGCTGGGGCGCGCAAAGTGATTTTGGAGCGTGGCGTCGCGAAGGCGACCGCGCGCGATATCGCCGCCGCGGCGGGGGTGAGCCTGGCCGCGATCGGCTATCACTTCGGGTCGAAGGACCGCCTGGTCACCGAGGCATTGAGCGAAGCACTCGGCAACTCCATCGGTGACGCGATGGAAGGGCTGATCGCCGCCGGCGCGGGTAAGACGCCACTGGATGGGCTCGCGCAGCTCTGGAACGGGATGCCCGCGGTCTTCGCCGACAACCACGAGGCGATGCTGGCCAGTCTGGAGAACATCGTGCGGATCGTGCGCTCCGATGACGCGCGGGCCCAACTCGGCGACCAGCTATCCGGTGCGTTCGACGACCTCGCCGCGAACGTCAGGGCAGCACACCCCGAACTCGACGCCGCCCAGGCCGCGGCCATCGGGCGGATGTACTTCGCACTCGTCCAGGGGCTCGGGGTGCTGTGGTTGCTGAACCCGGGCGAGGTGGTCGCCAACGGCGATCAGTTGACGGCCGCGGTCTCGGCGCTGGCCGGAAAATGACCGGGGCGACGCGTCACGCGGGATGGTAGTGGTCGGTCGCTTCGACCCAGAACGGCTGCGCCGAACCGTACGGTGGTGCGGGCCAGCGGTAGTCGGAGTACTCGGCGAAAACCGGTGCGGCCGTGACCAGTTCGCCGTGGGTGACCGTCGCGGCCTCCTCGGGCGGTGCGGCGGCGGTGTGGTCGGGGGAGCGGTCGTCCGCTTCCAGGAGCCAGGACGCGGTGCGGGCCAAGGAAACCCGAACGGTCCGGGCCAGCCCGTCGTCGGCGCGAGCCAGCAGGGCGTCGATGACACCGGCGGCCAGCAGATAGCCCGAACCGTGGTCGAGCGCCTGGGCGGGTAGCGCCCCGGGCCGATTCGGCGTGCCCTCGAGAAGCGAGATGCCCGATGCCGCCTGGACGATGCTGTCGAACCCCCGGCGCGCACCCCACGGCCCGTTCGTACCCCAGGCGCACACCGATGCCTCGATCAAGCCTGGATGTCGGGCCGCGTGGACCCCGGCCGCGGCGAGCGCGCCCGGGCGGTAGCCGGTGACCAGCACGTCCGCCGCGGCGAGGAGATCGTCGAAGGTCGCGAGGTCGGTGCCGAGGTCGAGCAGCGTGGAGCGTTTGCCCTGGCCGGTATCGGAGAACTGCCAGTCGATCTCGGGCAGCTGCGGTGGGTCGATGCGGAGCACGTCGGCGCCGAGCAGGGCCAGTGTTCGGGTGGCGACCGGGCCCGCGAGGACGCGGGTGAGGTCCAGGACGCGAACGCCGGTCAGCGGTCGCTCGACCGTCGGCGAAGCGGAGCCGACGCCGAGCCGAGCAACCGCGTGTCGATCGAGTGCGGTCGGGGTATCTGTGGCTGTCGGCCACTGTGCGGTGGATGTGCGAGCGTCACGTGTCTCCACGGCGACCAAGGGTCCTGTCGCGGCGGCGCGTCCCATCGGACTGTCCGCCCATTCGCCCTCGGTGCGGACTCGCGCGGCGATGGCACCGGCGGCTGCTGCGGCGTCTTCGACCTCGGCGCCTTTCATCGCGCCCAACCTGGTGGTGAGCTGAGCAGCGTCACTGTCTGGTGCGAGCTCGAGCGCGCGCAGCAATCGCTCACGGTGGTGGAGGTAGTTCGCGTGGGTGCGGACCCAGCCGTCGGCGGTGCGAAAGAAGCCCGACAGCTCCGCGAAGAACTCGGGCGCGCTGCCCCCTCGACGGAACAGTCGTTCGCTGCTGAACGCCGCGGTCACTCGGTCGGCGTCGAGGCGAACCGGACCGGCGGGCAGACCGTGCGCTGCCCGCACACGATCGGCGGCCGCGCCCGCCGCCGCCACCGAACCCGCCGCGAGCGCCCACACCGGTAGGGTGGCCGCCAACCGCGCACCGGGGTCGGGCACGTCGGCGTCGCCGGACGCTGGGAGTCCTACTCCCGTCTCGTAGGCGTGGACGAGCTGCTGCGCGGTGGTCACATCGACCAGCCTAGTTGCGGTGACGACGGTGAGGAGTGTGATGTGAGCGTGAATACGGCTGCGACGGAGTGGGTTCGAATCCTGCGACCGGGTACCGCGACGGGTGGGCGATTGATCTGCTTTCCGCCGGGCGGTGGTTCGGCGACCTTCTATCGCGAGTTGGCGCGACACATCGGCCCGAACGTCGACGTGACAGCGGTGCAGTATCCGGGCAGACAGGATCGCCTGGGCGATCCGATGATCACCGACCTGCATCTGCTCGCCGACCGGATCGCCGCCGACATCGCGCGTCGGCCCGCAGCGACGCGTTCGCTGTTCGGACACAGCATGGGCGCGACCGTGGCCTATGAGACCGCACTGCGATTGGCCGCTGCCGGACAACCCGTTCGCGCCCTCGTCGTCTCCGGCCGTCCCGCGCCGGAGTTCGTCGAAACCGCCCGGCTGCACCGAGCATCGGATGCCGCGCTCATCGACGATCTGGAGCGGCTGGCGAACGACCCGGCCCCGGTGCGACTGCTGCGCACCGAACCGGGACTGGCCGATCTGGTGCTGCCCGCCGTCCGCGCCGACTACCAGGCGGTCGAGACCTATCGGCAGCGGCCGGGACCGCTACTGAGCTGCCCGGTCGTCGCGCTCGTCAGCACCGAGGACCCCACGACCACTGTGGCGCAGGCCGAGCAGTGGGGTGCGGTCACCTCCGGGCCGTTCAGCATGCGCACCTTCGATGGTGGGCACTTCTATCTCGACGCCCAGCACGCCGCGGTGGCGCAGGAGATCACACGGCACGTGAACTGAGGCGGCGCTGGTACAGGCGCGCGTAGCCGAGCCAGGAGACCAGCACCGTCACCGCCACGAGCGCGCGGACCAGGCCGAGCGCGCTGTCGGGGTAGATCACTCCGGTCAGGTAGTGGTCGATGAATCCCGCTTCGGGCAACTCGCTCACCCCGGCTCGTCTGCGCGCCCAGTTCTCGGCGTAGGTCAGCGGGCAGTGAAAGCCGATCAGGATGGTGCCGAAACCCCATGCCACGGCCATCGCGTGCAGGCCGATGGTGCGAGGCCATCGCCACGCGAGGAATCCTCCGACGACCACGTACGCGATGAACGCGACGTGGGTGACGGCGAGAACGTCGGCCAACACCCGGAACGGCACCTATTCAGAATATGTACCTGCTCGCCGGCCGGAATCATGATCATCATTCCGGTTCGGCATCGCTTGGATCACCAGGGCGAAGGCCGGTAGTCCTTCAGGAAGCAGCCGTAGAGGTCGACGCCGTCCTCACCCTGCACGATCGGGTCGTAGACGCGGGCGGCGCCGTCGACGAGATCGAGAGGAGCGTGGAAGCCCTCTTCGGCCAGGCGGACCTTCGTGAAGTGCGGGCGCTCATCGGTGATCCAGCCGGTGTCGACGGCGGTCATCAGGATCGAGTCGGCCTCGAACATCTCCAGCGCGCTGGTCCGGGTGAGCATGTTCAGAGCGGCCTTGGCCATATTCGTGTGCGGGTGCCCCGGGCCCTTGTAACCGCGGCCGAACTGGCCTTCCATCGCGGAGACATTGACCACGTATTTGCGCCTGCCCGCCGCCGCGGCCAGCGCCGGACGCAACCGCGACACCAGGATGAACGGCGCGACCGAGTTGCACAGCTGCACTTCGAGCAGTTCGGTGGCCTCCACCTCGCCGACGGTCTGCACCCAACTGTTGGTGTGCGCGAGATCGGGGACGAGCCCACCGGCGTCGATGGCCACGCCCGCCGCGATCCGATCCGGGGTGGCCGAGCCCGCGACCAGCGCGAGTTCGGCGACATCGGTGGCCGACAGCGACGGCGTGAGCGAGGCGGTGAGCGCGGTCGGGTGCGCCTGCATTGTCTTGCCGAAGGTGACCATCTCCGGCAACACGCCCGCGGGCAGCGGGGAGTTCTCGGCGTCGACCAGCGCGCTGTAGGCGCCTGCCGAGCGGCGCACGGTCTGGGCGGCGTTGTTGATCAGGATGTCGAGGGGGCCCTGCGCGGCGACGTCGTCGGCCAGTGCGACGACCTGCGCGGGGTCACGCAGGTCGATGCCCACGATGCGCAGCCGGTGCAGCCAGTCGGCGCTGTCCTCCATGGCGGCGAAGCGGCGGATCGCGTCATTGGGGAAACGGGTGGTGATGGTGGTGTGCGCGCCGTCGCGCAGCAGACGCAACGCGATGTACATGCCGATCTTGGCGCGGCCACCGGTGAGCAGGGCGCGCTTGCCGGACAGATCGGTGCGGGCGTCGCGCTTGGTGTGGCTCGCGGCCGCGCACTCGGGGCACAGCTGGTGGTAGAACGCGTCGACCTGGGTGTACTTCTGCTTGCAGATATAGCAGGGGCGCGCCTTGAGCAGGGTGCCTGCGCTCGCCCCTGAGGTGGCCGAGCTGATCGGGATGCCCGCGGTCTCGTCATCGATGCGCTGAGGGGAACCGGTGGCGGTCGCGGCGATGACCGCGCGATCGTTCGAGGAGATCTGCTCCCTGGCCTCGATGCGGCGGCGGTGCTTGAGCTTTTTGAACATGTGCCCGACGGCGCGCTGCACGGCGATGGAATCGGGATGTTCCTTCTCCAACTGCCCGGCGCGTTCCAGTACCCGCAGACAGGTCGCCAACTCATCCGGATCGATCATGTTCTCGGTCATCGGGGAGTGCGACATTCCTTCGTGCGGGAGCGGTGGACGACATCTATTGTCGCATTGGCCGCGCGAGCGACCCGCTGGGTATCGTGATGGGCCGTCGCCGAACCGCGCGACGACGAGACGAACCCGACGGAGCAGCCCGATTTCCCCGCTGGACACTGATACCGCAGACGCGCCGCGCAGACGCAGGCTCGAACCCGACGAGCGACGCGCGCAGATCCTGGCCTGTGCCATCGACATGTTCGGTGAGCGGCCCTACGCGGCGGTGTCGACCGCGGAGCTGGCCCAGCGCGCGGGGGTGGCACGCGGCTTGATCAACCACTACTTCGGCAACAAACGCGACCTGTATCTGGCGGTGGTGCGTCGCATGGTGACCCTGCCGCGTCAGGACAGGGTGTCCATTCCCGACGGCACTGCGGGCGAGCGGGTCGACGCGATCGTGGGCTGGCTGCTCGACACCATCGCCGAGCACGGCACCACCTGGGTGAAGGTCACCAGCCACGAGGGCGTCGGTGACGACCCCGAGGTGCAGCAGATCCTCGACCAGGCCGACGACGCCGCCGCCGAACGCATGCTGGTGATGATCGGACGCGCCGATCTGGCAGACAGCGCATCGTTGCGCGCGCTGGTACTCGCCTACGCGGGCCTGGTGAAAGTCGCCGGCCGCGAATGGATTACCCGCGGCACGCTGACCAGGTCCCAGATTCATCGACTGCTGGCGGACACCTTGCTCACGATCATCAACGAGACGATCCCCAGCGTCCTGCGCACCGAGACGACACCGAGCGTGGAACCCGGTCAAGGTTAGCGATCGAGCCCACGGCGCGAGGGTGGCATGGCGACCGCGGCACTGTAGCGCTGTGGTCCGGCGTGGCCGGGTGCGTGGCCGGTACGGCCCAGCGTCTGTTCGATCTTCTGCTCGCGGTGATGTTCGAACATCAGCGCGGCGACGCCGCCACCGAGGAAGAGCACCGTCGCTATTCCGGCCAGTACGGCCCATCCGGTGTGTTCGGTGCCTGCCGCGACTAGGGTGCACGCGAGCCCGACCACCCCGATCGCGCACATGATGATGCCGGGGACGTTGTAGTCGTCGGCCAGGAGGTCACCGGCTTGGGCATGCCAGGCTGGGTCTGCCGAAGGCGTGCTGCCGGACATGAGTCCTCCTCGCGAGCTGAGGGATGCGCGCAGTGGTCCACCTGATAACCAGCATGAACCTGTTCCGTCCGGCGAAGCAAATGGGTTAGCCGGTTCTTTACCAGGCGGGTAACCGCACAATCACACGTTATGTCACTGTGACCCTATTTCGCGTTTGAGCTGTGCTATCGGGCTCTGAGTCCTTATTCTCGTCGCGTAACCCGGCGCCATACCTGTTTCGTTGTGCGCCCGGGGAGATCGGAGAGGGACCCGGGGTTGATGGCACGGTACGAGGAATGGGACGACGACCCCGAGCAGGAGTCCGATGATCGACGGTGGGACGGCCAGCGCTGGCCGCAGGTGCCATCGGAGGCTGCGGGTGGTGGGCGCCGCGGTGACCAGCCGCGCGTGAATCCGTATGCGATGGTGGCGCTCGCTGCCGCGCTGGTGGCGCTGTTTCCGATCGCGATCGTGTTCGGGCTGCTGTCGTTCGGGCATCCGCGTGGGCGGGGAATCGCGTTGCTGGCGTTGTTGCTCGGCATTTCCGAGGTGGCGGTGGCGGCGGCGATCGGGCTCGCCGTTTTCGGCGGGTTGGATGTGTCCGTTCCGACGCTCGCCGGGTCGTCGACTACGACACCGAAGCCGGTGTCGGTGACCTCCCACGCGACGCCGACGACCACCGAGGCAGTCCCGGTGACGAGCCCCGCGGCCGGCAGCGAGAAGGGCAGCGTGGTCGAGAAGGGCACCGAGTGTGCCGCCGAGAAGGCCGGTCTACTCGGCGTCGCCGCAGACGGTGCGACGTTGCTCTGCCTGCGCGGAGCAGGCGGTTACAGCTGGTCGGGGCCGTTCAAGGTGTCGGGGTCCTACTACACCGCGGGGGCGAAATGTGATCCCTCGGTGGACAAGTCGGGCCGCACCTCCGACAACCACGCACTCGTGTGTGAGGGCAAGGGCAGCGCCGCGGTCTGGTCGCCCTGGATCAGTGAGTAGACCTCAGTCCTTCTTGGCCCGGCTCGGTTGCACGCGCGGTGGTTCGTTCGGCATCTTCGGATACTGGGGTGGCCACGGCGCGTCCATCAGTCCCGCCGCCATGTCGCGCTCCGACATCTCCAGCAGCGGCTCGATCGACTGCGCGGCCCGGTTCGCCCACGGATCACCGGACTCGGCGAGCCGGGCGGGCACGGTCGCGAGGGTGAGTTCGTCGGGGACGACGGTGTCGAGTTCGGCCCAGGTGATCGGTGTCGACACCTGACCGCCGACCTTCGGCCGCACCGACCAGGCACCGAACACGGTCTTGTGCGGCGCGTTCTGATTGAAGTCGATGAACACCCGCGAGCCGCGCTCCTCTTTCCACCACTGCGCGGTGATCTCCTCGGGGTGCCTCCGTTCCAGCTCCCTGGCCAGCGCCACCGCGGCCGCCCGCACTTCGTAGCCGTCCCACTTCGGTTCCAGCGCGGCGTAGATGTGCAGCCCACGCGAACCCGAGGTCTTGATCCAGGAGTCGATACCGAGTTCGGCCAGCAGTTCGCGCGTGCGCACCGCGGCACGGCGCAGATCGTCGAATCCGATGCCGGGCGAGGGATCGAGGTCGATGCGCAGTTCGTCGGCGATCCGCAGATCGGGAACGTGATTGGGCCACACGTGAAAGCCCAGGCAGCCCTGATTCACCGCCCACAGGATGTGCGCGAGATCCTGGGCCACCAGCGCGTCGCTGGTGGTGCCGTTCGGGGTGGACACCTCCACCGTCTGCAACCAGTCCGGCGCCGACTTCGGCACGCGTTTCTGAAACCACGATTTGCCCGAAGCGCCGTCGGGATAGCGTTCCAGCAACAGTGGACGGCCACCGATCACGCCGAGCAGCGGATCGGCGACGGCCCGGTAGTAGTTGACCAGGTCGAGCTTGGTCTCCCCGCGTTTGGTGAAGTAGACCTTGTCGGGATTGCTGATCGTCAGCGCGCGGCCGTCGATGTCGAGTTCCACCGCGGCGCTCATCGGCCGACCCCGAAGATCGCGTCGAGCTCGGCGGGCGCCACTTCGTCGAGTTGGGCGTAGGTACACGACTCCGGGGTGCGATCGGCCCGGAACCGGGCCAGCCGCCCGCCGTGGCGGAACCGTCCCGACTGCACGTGCTCGTAGCGCACCTCGGCCACCAACTCGGGCCGCAACGGCTCCCACGACAGGTCCTTGCCCCCGCTCCACCGACTCACCCCGCCCGGCATCTTGCCGTCGGCGTTCGCCTGCGCGACGGCGTCGGCCCAGTTGCGCCACGGATGATCGTCGAGCGCGTTCTCGCGCAACGGCGCCAGTTCGCCGAGCAGTTCGCGGCGCCGGGCCGCGGTGAAACTCGACGCCACCCCGACATGATGCAGATTGCCCTCGTCGTCGAACAGGCCGAGCAGCAGCGAACCGACGCCCTCGCCGTCCTTGTGCATCCGGTACCCGGCGACCACACAGTCGGCGGTGCGTTCGTGCTTGATCTTGAGCATCACGCGCTTGTCCTGCAGGTAGGTCAGCTCGTCGGCTTTGGCCATCACGCCGTCGAAGCCCGCGCCTTCGAACCGGGTGAACCAGTCCTGGGCCACGTCGGGATCCTGGGTGATCGGCGTGAGGTGGATCCGGCCGGGCGCGGCGTCGAGCAACGATTCGAGCTCGCGGCGCCGCTGCGCGAACGGTTCGGTGGTGAGATCGCGATCGCCGAGGGCGAGCAGATCGAAGGCGACGAAACTGGCCGGGGTCTCGGCCGCGAGCTTGTTGACCCGCGAGGCCGCCGGATGCAACCGCTGCTGCAAGGTATCGAAATCGAGGCCCTGGTCGGTGACCACCACGATCTCCCCGTCGACGACACAGCGCGGCGGCAGCGCCTCCTTCAACAGCTCGGCCAACTCGGGGAAATACCGGGTGAGCGGGCGATCGTTGCGGGAACCGAGTTCGATCTCGTCACCGTCGCGGAACACGATGCAGCGGAAGCCGTCCCACTTGGGCTCATAGCTGAGTCCGGGTTCGCGCGGCAACGACGGCGTCGACTTGGCCAGCATGGGGCGCACTGGCGGCATCACCGGTAGATCCATCCGATCCTCCTCGCGGGTGTGTTCACCCGTATCGACGATGCGAGCACGCCCGATTCATCGGTGTGTGAGGCGATCGTAGGACGGGGTACCGACACGTGCGCGGACATCGGGTGCGCGCCTGTCGCGGTCGACTGTCCGCGTGGAGCACACGCGGCGCCGAGCGCCGGCGCGAGGTCAGCTGTCGAGCCAGCCGTGTTCGTCGGCGAAGGTGGTGAACCGGTCGCGGATGGTGATGATCTCGGCCGCGGTGAGCGCGGGGGAGGCTTCCAGCAGCAGTTCGGTGATCTGCTGACGCAGTTCCTCGGGACCCAACTGGTCGCCGCTCTTGCGCGACTTGGCCGCCGCGGGGGCCTGGCCGACCCCGGTCAGGTTGATCGCCTTGGGTCCCCGATCACCTTCGGTCACATCGAATTCGAACAGACGACCTTGACGGAGCTCGTCCTCGTCGAGGCCGATGTCGTTGACGTGGACGAACACATCGGGCCCGCCGTCATCTGGCCGGATGAACCCGAAACCCCGTGAACCGTCGAACGACACCAATTTCCCGATGGACACCAACCAACTCCTCGCTCAGCTTCCCGTCGCTACTCTAACGCGGCTTTTGGGCGATTTCGCCCGGAAAGTGGATAGTCGGCGAAATCTTCGGAGTCGCGATGTGGTGGGCCGACCGAGCATGGTCACGATCCGGTAACTGCGCGTTCACATCCGGTCATTAGCGTTGCTCACCTGTCGGAACGGTGTGGAGGTTGTAGACGCGTGTTGGACCCCGGCGTGGGGATGAGGTCGGGGGGATTCGAGGCGGGTCGCGGCGTGTTGTCGGCGACGGTGCGCACCGGGAGTGCTCCGGGGCGTTCACGGCCCGCCACGCCACCGGTGCTCGCTCCGCGTCCGTGTCCGGCGCACGTGCCGCTCGCGCCCGCTCAGGAGCGGATGTGGCAGGCCGCGCGGCTGGGCCGGTCGGCCGACTGGAACGTCGCGCGGGCCATACGCTTGCGCGGCGCGTCCGTCGACGTGTCGGGCCTGCGTGAAGCGCTGAAACTTCTTGTCGCCCGCCATGATCCGCTGCGGACCCGCTACCCGGCGACCGAGCTCGGCCCGGCGCAGCGGGTGGTCGAGCCCGGCGATGTGGTCCTCGATGTGGCCGAATGCGCAGTCGGCGCAGCCGAACTCGCCCCCGCGATCGCCGAGGTGGCCGGGCGGCCCTTCGACCTCGCCGGTGAACTGCCGGTGCGGGCGCGGCTGTTCGTCCTCGGACCCGAGGATGTGGTGCTGACCCTTGTCGTGCACCACATCTCGGTCGACGGCCGCTCGATGGGCCCGCTGATCCGCGATCTGGTCACCGCCTACCTGGCTTGCCGGGCCGGCGCATCCCCGCAATGGCGGCCACTGCCGATCAGCTACATCGACTACACCCTCTGGAAACACGAGCAGCTCGGCGAGTTCACCGACGAGTGGAGCCGGGCAACCCATCAACTGCGGTACTGGGCCAATGCGCTGGCGGGCCGTCCCGCCCTGCTCGCCCTGCCCGCCCGCGAACAGCCCGCGCCGCCGATCGACCCTGTCGCCGGTGCGCTGCTGCCGATTTCGCTGGATGCCGCGACCCACGCAGGGCTGTTGCGGTTGGCGCACGACGGTCGGGCGAGCCTGTTCATGGTGTTGCAGGCCGCATTCGCCCTCACCGTCGGCGCCTTCGCGCACAGCGCCGATGTCACTGTCGCCACGGCGGTGTCGGGACGCGAGCATCGCCTGCTCGACGATCTCGTCGGCAACTTCTCCGATGACGTGCTGATGCGTATCCGCCTCGACCGCGCGGGCGACGTCGAGGAGCTCATCGATCAGGTCCGCCGCGTCGCGCTCGCCGCCTACGCCCACCCCGATACCCCCGACACCCGCCTCAAACGCTGCCTGCTGGAGGACGCCGCGCTCCCGCTGTTCCAGGCGACGCTCATCCTGCAGCGAGCAGAGGCACCACGCACCGCCGCTGAACCGCCACCGGCGCAGGGCCTTTCGATCACCGAGATCCCGACCGGGGTGGTCAGGGCCAAGCACGATCTCGAGTTCGGGCTCACCGATCACTACGATCCGCTCGGCGCGCCCGCCGGTATCGACGGGTCGTTCCTCTATCCGATAGCCCGGTTCGACGAGACGACCGCACAGCACTTCGTGGCCCGCTTCCGTGCCGTCGTCGGGCTGCTGGCGCAGGGGTATCGCGGTCCGCTGGCGCCGTTGCTGGCGGCGGCCGGTCGAGGTCGTTCGCTGAGCACCGCTCGACGTGCGACCAGGGTGCTCGTCTGATCAGCCGCCGCGCTCCATGGCATATCCGGCATCGCGCCACGCGACGATGCCGCCCTCGAGGCTGAACGCCGTATAGCCCGCGCGATGGGCCAGTGCGGCGAAGCGCAGCGAGGTCTCCCCGACCGGGCACACGAACACCACCGGCCGTGACCGCGGAAACGGCACACCCTGGGTGAGCATCTCGTCGAGCTGGTCGTCACGGATATTGAGCGCGCCGGGGACATGTCCGACCCGATAGGCCATCGCGCCCCGGGTGTCGACGACAGTGGGGCGGCCGGTGCGGTCGAGCTCGGCGAGTTCGGCGGGTGAGAGTGTCGGCGCGGCGTCGTCGGGGCTCGGGGGCGCCGGTGCGGTGGGCTTGCCGAACAAGTCGGGCCGGCGTTTGGCGAAATAGGACAGATACGGCTCCATCCGGTCGCACACGATCAAGACCGCCACCAGCGGCCTGCCCGCGGGGCGCGGTGCCGCGGCGAGGGCGTCCAGGGCGGCGTGATAGCCCGCGCCGCTGGTCGGTCCGGCGAGGACGCCGTAGCCGCGAACCAGGTCGAGGGTCGCCTCGATGGCGGCGGCGGAGTCGACGGTGACGATCTCGTCGTAGAAATCCGGCCGGAACAGCCCGACCTCCCACATCTCGCGCTCGGAGCGGATACCGGGGATGAAATCGAATCGGTCCGACACCACGCCGATGGTGCGCAGCCCGGGATGATCGGCGAGCAATGCGGTCGCGGTGCCGCGGGTGGAGCCGGTGGTGCCGAGACCGCCGATCAGATAGTCGAGGTGCTCGATGCCCGCGTCCGCGAGGTCGGAGGCGATCTCGGCGCCGGTGCCGTCGTGATGGGCGGCGACATTGCGCTCGTTCGTGTACTGCGAGGGGTGGTACCAGCGACCGTGCCCCTGGCTGATGGTCTGCTCGATGACGGCCGAAACATCATCGGCCGCATGGGGATCGGGGCACTCGGACAGACCGGGAAGCTCGACGATCTCGGTGCCGAGCAATTGCAGCAGCTGGCGGACCTCGCCCACCCTGATCCGGTTGGTCACCGCGCGCAGCGGGATGCCGTGCAGTGCGCCGAGTACCCGCAGCGCTTTGGCGGTGTTGCCGCTCGACGCCTCGATGAACGACTGTCCGTCCGCGGTGATGTGATCGAGGTCCTCGCGGATCATCGCCCAGGCGACACGGTCCTTCACCGAACCGAAAGGGTTGTGCGACTCCAGTTTCGCGTACAGGTCGACGTCGGGTAATCCGTGAACGGCGGGGTCGAGACGCAGCAGGGGAGTGTTGCCGATCAGCTCGGTGATGTGGGTGTAGACCATCACCGACCCCCGGGGCGATACTCGGCGTCGGGGCAGAGTTCGAACCGTCCGTCACGATGCAGCACAGCGACTTTCGCCGGAACCGGATGCATGCTCGCCTGTGCGGCCGACAGATCCATATGGTAGGCGGCGGTATTGGCGAACACCACCGGATCGCCGGGGGAGGGCAGCTGCGCGACCCGCACCTGCCGCTGGGTGATCAGGTCGCGCTCGAGGCACAGGTGCCCGGCGAAAAACACTCCGACAGGACGGGACTCGACGTCTTCGGCCAGCACGATCGGATCGATGAGGACCTCCTGGTCGGCGGCGGTGACGGTGTCGCGGCTGAGATCCAGATGGACCAGGGTCGCGCCGTTGCCCGCCTGTTTGACGAATTCCACCTGGGCCACCGTGATGCCGGCGTGGTCGACGAGCGCTTTGCCCGGTTCCAGCCACAGGTCGAGGAGATTGTCGGTGAGTACCGTCCCCAGTGCCCGTCCACCGTGTCCGGGCAGCGCGGCGGCGAGTAGTTCGGCGAGCATGGCGGCGGCGGGTTCGGTATTGGCGTATTTGTGGAACACCGGTCCGCCGTGCACCATTCCCTCGGCGAGGTGGTAGCCGAAAGTGTTGTTGCCCCAATGCATCGCGGGGCCCCGTCCGAGCAGGCCCGCCCGCAGGACATGGTCGTAGGAGTCGTATCCCGCGGCGTCGGCGGTGAAGACCTGGCGCAGCCCACCCCCGATGTCGAGCACGGTCGGCGCGAGACCGTGCGCGTAGGCGCGTTCGATCAGTTCGAGACAGTCGCCGACCGCGTTGACCCGCTCCGTGGTGGCTGCGGTATCGAGGTGGAAGGCGAACCCGAGCAGCCGCAGCCGATCTCGGTGCCGCACCAGCAGCTCCAGCGCGGTGTCCACCTCGGTGAGATCGATGCCGAACCGGCTCGGCGAGCTGCCGGAGAACCCCGAAACACGCAGCAACACCGGCACCGGCTGTTCCGGCGACGCCAGCTCGGCCAGGGTCGCCAGTTCCCACAGATTGTCCACATTCACCGTCACTCCCGCGGCGAGTGCGGCCCGCAGCATCGCGGTGCCCTTGGGCCCGGTCACCTCTATGCGGCCGGCGGAGAATCCGGCAGACAGCGCCGAATCCAGTTCCCGCGCCGACGCCGCATCGACCGCGATCCCCGCGTGCGCGGCGGTACGGGCGAACGCTGCCGAACGATTCACCTTGTGCGCGTAGCAGAGTCGATAGCGGACGGGATCGGCGTCGAGCACGGTACGCAGCGCCGCGAGGTTGGCGGTGAAGACCTGCGGGAACACCAGATGCAGGGGGGAGCCGTAGCGGCGCAGCGCCGCACGCACGCCGTCGCGGTCGCTGAGGAACGCGTCGACGAGCGGATGCAGCGCGGCGGGGACGGCGGGCGGGATCATCCCACCGACGCGCCGGGCACCTGCGCCGCCACGTCGTCGACCGGGTTGTAGCCACCGTCGCGCAAGGCCTCGAACACGCGGAACCGGTTGCGCGGACTCCGGATCCGGGCGATCACGCGCTTGGACTCCAGGTCGATCTCGACGACGGGGATGTCCATCGACTCGAGCAGGGCGGTGATCGTGCGCACGCAGTGTCGGCAGCTCATATCGGGCACATAGAAGACACCGTCGTCGCCTGCCGGTTCGGTGCCGGGTAGCTGCTCGGTGAGGTCCTCGACCACCTCCACCGAGCCTGCCAACACGGCGAAGGTCTCGACGAACCGGTCGGCCACGGTAGCGAGCACATGCACGCCGACGCCGTCGATATCGTGCTGGGTAGCGGCGAGGCAGGTGGGCACGGTGTCGGCAGGCAGCAGCGCGTACTGCCGCGAGATCAGGTCCAGGTCGTCGTGATACTTCGCGACGGCGGCCTCGGTCGCGAGCCCCTCCTCGCTGGTCGCGCGCGCCATCACCGCGTGCGCGTCGGCGATGGTGGCGTCCTTCATCGTGCGCAGGACCGCGATCGAATCAGCGGTATAGCGCACGGACCCATCGGGCTGGCCGGCCAAGCGCACCGGGATCATTCCGCGCCGGAAGGTCGAGGCCTGCAACTCCCAGAACCAGCGGGTCGCGACGGCGGTGAAGATGCCGGAATCGTGTATTCCCCTGGCGAATTCGACGACTCCGCGATAGGGGGTGTCGGCGGCGATCAGTCCGTGCTGGACCAGCGCGCGTCCCGTCGCTTCGACGCCGACCCGAAAGATCTCGTGCGGATCGTGATCGGTGGTGGTCGCGGTAAGGACACCACGATCGTGGGCGAGCAGGGCCGCGGACCGCGCCGGGAGACCGGATTGCGACAGCGAATGCCACAGCGCGAGAACGGTTTCGCGCGCGATGACCGCGAGTTCAGGGCCCGATCCCGCGGTGTGGAAGTACCCGGTGTTGGGGATGCCCGCACTGTCGGTCCAGGTGAGGCGGTGGGTCGCGCTGGTCACCTGGTCCGGGCGACACGGTCGCATGAACCGTTCCAGATACATCCGCTGGGACTGCGTCAGCGTGGCCCCGGGTTCGGGTTGTAATGCGCGGGTGCGGAAGGTGATTCGCACCGGCGCCGGTGGGGCGGTCGAGGCGAAGAGTCCAGGGGCGGCCAGTCGGGCCAGTACCCGGGACGCGGCGCGACGATCGTAGTGCTGCACGGTGGGCGTGCCCATCGTTCCTCCTCGGCGTCGGGGGCTTGTGGACAGCTCGGGGTCAGCGCCCGTGTCCGGCGATGCCGGATACACAGGCGACGAATCGGTCGATCTCGTCGAGGGTGTTGTAGAGGTGGGTACTCACCCGCACCGAACCGCTCCCGGCATCGGCCGAGGGCACACAGTGCGCCCCGGTGCGGACCAGGAACCCGGCATCGGCCAGCACGAATCCGAGGTCGGCGTGGGTGAGCGTGTCGAGGGTGAACGAGACGATCCCGTAGCCGACCGCGCACGCGGCATGGGCGGGCCCGGGGAGAAAATCCAGCCCGGGGACCTCGCGCAGACCATCGATCAACCGCAGGGTGAGCACCCGGTTGTGCGCGGCGACGGCGAACCGGTCGAGTTCGTCCAGCAGATCGAAAGCCGGGGCCAGCGAAAGGATGCCGGGAAGATTGTGGGTGCCGCCCTCGAGCAGTTCGGGCATCCCGGTGCCGACCAGGCCGGCGTCGGTGATCACCACCCCGGACTGCCCGCCGGGGAGGAAAGGCCGCAGCCTGTCGTGCACCCGGCGATGGCAGTACAGCAGGCCGGTACCGGGCGCACCGAACATCTTGTGCCCGGCGAAGACCGCGAAATCGGCGCGCAGCGCGCTCACGTCGACCGGCAGGTGCCCACCGCTCTGCGAGCAGTCGAAGCACAGCAGGATCTCGGGGTCGATGCGGCCGTGCAGTTCCTCGAGGGTGGTGAGCCCGCCGTACACGTGATGCAGGTGGCTGGTGGTGATCAGCCGGGTGCGCGGACCGACCTGGGCGAGGAGGTCCTCGATGTCGGCCTCGCCGGTCGCGGTGCTGCGATAGGGGCGCAATACGATGCGTCGGCCGAACCGGGCGAGGGTGTCACGCAGGTGATGCCACGGCAGCACATTGGCGGCGTGATCGGCGGGGTTGTAGACGATCTCGTCGCCGTCGTTCAACGCGGCCAGGCCCCAACTGTGCGCGATGGCGCCGAGCGCGGCCGTTGCTCCGCCGGTGAACACGATTTCGTCGCGGTGCTGTGCGCCGAGGAAACCGGCCGCTCGGGTACGGACAGCGTCGATTCGCGAGGACAGCGAGGTCGCCCAGCCGTAGGTGCCGCGGCCCGCGTTGGCGGTGTGCTCGCGGTGGTAGTCGGTGACGGCCGCGATGACCGTGTCCGGCTTCTGCGTCGTCGCGGCACTGTCGAGATAGACCACCGAGGGATCGGCCAGGGCGGGGAACCGCGCGCGAATCGAGGCGGGCACCGGAGTGGGCGCGTGCCGGATCACCGAGGCGGCGGCGAGCTGGGGCCGGGCGGGGTGCACGTGCTCAACGATACGCACGTTTGTGGCACCGATCGCGAAGAATTCTCAGCCGCAAGGCTTTTCGGCGGCGCGGGGTGGTGTCGGGCTCAGTAGTTGCCCTGGAGGTACTCGACGAGGTGTTCACGCTCGACGACGAGTTCGGTGATCTCACTCTTCACCACGTCACCGATGCTGACGATGCCGACGAGCCGGTCCGACTGCACCACCGGCATGTGCCGGATCCGGTGCTCGGTCATCACATCTCGCAGCGAGGACACGTCCTCATCGGGCCCACAGGTGCGAACCCGGGCGGTCATGATGTCGTTGACCGGCCGATCGAGCAACGCGGCCCCGTGGGCGTGTAGATGACGCACCACATCGCGTTCGGAGACGATGCCCGCGATCACCACGCCATCGGGGGAGACGACCACCGCGCCGATATTGTGTTCGGCCAGTGCCGCCAGCAAATCGCGCACCGTGGTCTGCGGTGTCACCGTGGTGACCGCCGTGCCCTTGTTGCGCAGGATCTCCGCTATCCGCATACGCGCACCACCTGTCCGGATCGATCGTCGCCCACCAGCATGACCTGTCGGAACCGACCTGACCAGCACGAAGACGTTACGACCGGACTATTCGTCGTCCAGCCCCGCGGACAGATACGCGGCGGCGGCCAGCCACTGGCGACACTGTGGGCCGTGGATATCGTGCTGGCGCAGCATCTCGCGCGCCTGACGGTAGGTCAGCCCGTTCGGCTCGTCGCTACACGCGGTGGGCGATACGACCGCGGCACCGACGTGATGCTGAAACGGACTACTCATCGAAGTCCCCTCCCATCTGGCGACGGAAGGTTTGCCCGGCTGGTGGTGCCGTGGAACCTTCCGATGATCTTGCGCGCTGAGTCTACGGGCGGGCTGTTTTCGAATGCAAGCACATCTGCACGTTCGTTTCGGCCGTGTCGGCTCGCGATGGGGTTGCGGCACTTACGAATTCAGGGGACTGGACGGCCCTATCTGAGCGGGTTCCCGGTCATGACGTCGGGTAAGTACCGACCGGTGCGCGGTGGCGTCGCGCGTGTTAATGTCCCCCTCGCGCAAGCAGATGCAAGAACATTTGTGCGTGCATCTGCAAATTTCGTACCGATGGGCATCATTCTAGAAGGAGGAGTGCGGTATGTCCGGAATGCAGCATGATCAGCGTGAACGTCCGGGGGACGGTGCGTGGCGCAAGAGCACCTACAGCAACCCCAGCGGCAATTGCGTCGAGGTTGCCGAAGTCGCCGACGGCTCGGTCGCCGTGCGCAACTCGCGCGACCCGCAGGGCTCGGTGATCTTCTACACCCGGCCCGAAATCGACGCGTTCATCCGCGGCGCGAAGGCCGGAGAGTTCGACTACCTCACCGGGTAATCGGTAGGATCTGGGTCCATGACGGCTGAACCCGACGAGATCGGTCGCGTGCAACCTGTGGTCGACCGCGGCCCCACCGTGTTGCGCATTGCGCTCGGTGGCCAGTTGCGCAAGCTACGCGAGAGCAAAGGCATCACCCGCGAGGCCGCGGGTGATGCGATCCGCGGCTCGCACGCCAAGATCAGTCGACTCGAGTTGGGTCGCACCGGATTCAAGGAACGCGACATCCGGGATCTGCTCACGCTCTACGGCGTGCACGATCCGGTGGAACGCACCTCGTTCTTCGAACTGGCCAGGCAGGCAAGTGAACCCGGTTGGTGGCACCGCTACAGCGATCTGCTGCCGTCGTGGTTCAGCACCTACCTCGGGCTCGAGCAGGCGGCCAGCCAGATCCGCACCTATGAGGCACAGCTGGTGCCCGGTCTGCTGCAGACACCGGAGTACACCAGGGCGATCGTCAGCCTCGGCTTCGACGACGCCGAGACCGACCGTCGGGTCCAGGTTCGGCAGTTGCGCCAGGATGTCCTACGCCGGATCGACCCGCCGGTGGTGTGGGCGGTGATCGACGAGGCCGTGTTGCATCGGCCGATCGGTGGGCGCGAGGTGCACCGCGCCCAGCTGCGCCATCTGGTCGAACTGTCGGAGCTGCCGAACGTGACGGTGCAGGTGTTGCCGTATGCGACGGGCGGGCACGCGGCGGCGGGCAGCTCGTTCAGCATTCTGCGCTTCGGCGAGCCGGAACTGCCCGATATCGTCTACCTCGAGCAACTCACCAGCGCGCTCTACCTCGAGCGTCGCCAGGACCTCGCGATGTATCTGACGGTGATGGACCAGCTCAGCGTCCAGGCCGAGCGGCCGGATCGCTCGCGCGAGATCCTGTTGTCCTACGCCGAGCGGGAGTAACGGCCGAACAAGATCGACGGCCGAGCGGATCAGGCACCGAGAACTGGATCGGACTGCACCGAATATCGGGCAGTCGATCGTCGGGCACCGACTAGATAGTCAGTATCGGATACAGCCGGCGGCGATTCGCCAGAAAGTATCCGGGGTCAGCATTTGCAGATCCCAATCGTCGGCCAGGTCGTGTGCGGTGGTCACGATCCGGTCGATATCGAAATCGTTGCGGGTCGCCGCGCCGGTGGATTCCACGGCGTCGATGACGAAGGCGACCGCGCTTTCCCTCGACCACTGGGTGGTCTCGGCGTGGGTGGCCGCTGCGCGATCAGCGAGGCCGGACCGGCCCTTGGTGTTGTTCATGATGAATGCCCCTGTGCTTCTCAGGCAGTGGCAAACCCAAGGCAATCCTGGCCCCGGGTGTGCCGCTCGCGGCCTCCCCTGACTATCCCCTCAATTGTGTTGCGGCCCTGAGTTTAGGACGGAGACACTTTCAGATGCAAGCACATCTGCACTATCGATTCCGTCTCGATGCAGCGCATTTCCCGGCTTCTGAGCGGCGAATCGGGGGTGGCGGCACCGCCCCCGCCGGGAGCGGTGCTCGAATAATGGCGTGACCGGCGGTTCACGGTGTCCGCGGGGTGACGACGCAGCGTCCGCGGGAGGTCGCGATCGTGTCCAGTGGGCGAAATGAACTGCGATAGTTAATTTCTGGTTATCAAATCGCGGCGACGGCCGAGTCGATGGGCTGCGATCCGGAGACCAGCTCGAGAGTGCGGCGAAAAGTGTTGTCCGCGACCAAGATCGACGCGAGCGTCGCGGCGACGTCGGCGCGCGGCACCGAATCGCGCGGAATCGGCGGCGGTCCGAGCGTGATCAGACCGTTGCCATCGGTGTCGGTGAGCCGGCCGGGACGCAGGATCGTCCAGTCCAGATCGCGGGTCCGCAGATCCTCTTCGGCGCGGGTCTTGGCGTCGATATAGGCAGCCCACACCTCGTCGGTGCCCGCGGCGGGTGGGCTGCCCGCGCCCATCGTCGAAATCTGCACGAACCGCGCCACGCCGGTCTGCGCGGCGGCGTCGGCGAGTTGCACCGAACCGTTGAGGTCGACGGTGTATTTGCGCGCGGCACCGCTGCCCGCGCCCGCACCCGCGGCGAATACCACCGCGTCCGAGCCCGCGACGGCGGCCGCGAGGTCGGCGGGGGTGTCGCGCTCCATGTCGTAGATCACCGGGACGCCGCCGGTCGCGGTGATATCGGCGGCCTGGTCCGGGTCTCGGATGAGCGCGTGGACGTGGTCACCGCGCCGAGTCAGCGACTGGGCGAGCAGGAGGGCGATCTTGCCGTGTCCACCGGCGATGACGATGCGCATAGTGCTCCTATCAGCGTTCGGGACCTCCGGGATTGCAGTTCGCCGCCACCGTAGCCTGATAGCCGACGTCGGGGCGCCACGGCTCGAGATTCCAGCTCGGTTTGTCGGGCGCGACCATCCTCGCCCACACCCAGTGGCACAGGAACTGGTCGCGCATGCCGGGCGCGTCGGCATCGGCGTCGAGAGCGCGCACTTCTTGCCAGGCCAGTTCGTCGGTGCCGGGAGCGGCTGTTCTGCGGCCCGCCTGGGTGGGGACGACCAGCAGGCGGGGGCCGTCGACGTTCTCGGTCCAGCTCACGTGATCGATGAGTGGAAGGCCGGCATAGGGGTCAACCGTCGTGGTGGGCGGTGCGATGGTGGCCGGCACCCGTTTGGTGGTCGTTGTCGGAGCGGCGGTGCTGGTCGGGATCGCGACCTGTGCGGTGTCGGCCGAGCCGCAACCGGTGAGCACGGCCACCGCGGTGAGTACGAGCGGGAGCTGCCACCGTGTCACGAACGCCCTTTCTGTCCATTGCGGGCCGATAGCGCCCGCCCCGGACAGCCTAATGCGGTCGGTGCGGTGGTGTCGCGATCGTCAGTGCCACAGGGATCGGCAGGGCAGCCGGCGCAATCCGGGGGCGACCTGGCCGTCGACGGTGACCTGCAGACCGGAGTGCGCGGCCGCCGAAGTGAACTCCCACGCCTCGGCCTGGGTCGCGGCGTATTCGAGGACCAGTGCCTGCTCGGGAGTCGGGCCGTCGAAGTACACCGTGATCCGCCGGGTCGGTATCTCGTTCGGGTCGATGCGGTGGAGGGTGGCGGCGATGTTCTCGTCGGTGGGAATCATGGCGTGCTCCTTTCGCCCCGGCACTGGTGAGCGCCTTCCTACTCGACGGTAGGGCCTGCACCATCGAGAGGAACACGTTCCGATTTCGCTTGGAGATCTCACAATCCACCGGTCGCCGCGGCGGTGCGCCCCCCATATGTCGGGCGCTGCCCTCCGGTCACAACCAGGTGGCAAGCAGGTTGTGAGCTCCGCCGATGTTCGCGGCGACCCGTCGACGGGGAGCCACGGTACCGGCGAGGATCGCTTTCGACAGCAGCGACACGGGAGGGACAGCCGCATGATCTGGGGACGCGCTCGGCTACGCAGGACACTATCGGTCTGCCTGGCGGCGGCGGTGCTCACCATGGCCTCCGCCGCCGCGGGCCACACCACACCCCTGTACCCGACTGCCGACCCCGACCCCTTCTACAGCCAGCCTGCCGACCTCGACGAGCACCAGCCCGGAGACGTGCTCGGTGTGCGGCCGATGCCGCCGCTGGCGATGTTTCCCGACACCACGATCACCCTGGTCCAATTCCGCTCCACCAACTCCGCCGGCGACCCGATCGCCGCGACGACCACGGTGCTGCAGCCGAACAATCACCGCACCGATGCCCCCGTGCTGTCCTATCAGCACATCATCAACGGGCTCGGCACGCGGTGCTCGGTCTCCAAAGTTCTCTACACCGACGATCCGGACCTGATGGTGCGCGAGGCGGTGGCCTGGAACTACGCGCTCGAGCGTGGCTGGACGATGGCCGTGCCCGACCACCTCGGGCCCAATTTCGCGTATGGCGCGGCGAAATTGGGTGGCCAGGTGACCCTCGACGGCATCCGGGCGGTGCGCCAGGTCGAGCAGCTGCGCGTCGGCGGCAGCCGGGTGGCGATGGCCGGGTACTCCGGCGGCGGCATGGCGACGGCGTGGGCGGCGGCACTGCAGCCCGAGTACGCACCCGAGTTGGAGATCGCGGGGGCGGCGATGGGCGGGGTGCCGATGAACCTGGTGTCGATGCTCGAGGGACTCGGCTTCGGTTCGCATCCGGTGTTCGGGCTCGCGCTGGCGGCGGGGATCGGCCTGGAACGTGAATACCCGCAACGGTTTCCGATCAGCGATCAGATGAATGCCAGTGGCCTGGCGGCCCGCGCGTCGATCCGCGACGCCTGCACCAACGACATTCTCGGCGCGGGCGCGGGGCGCGGCATCCTGGACTTCGCGGCCACCACCTCGCTGGTGGGCGATCCCCAAGCGCGCGCCGTGGTGGAGGAGAACAGCCTCGAGCTCTATCCCGGTGCGCCGACAATGCCTGTCTTCGAATGGCATTCGCCGATCGACGGACTCATCCCGGTCGATGCGATCACCTCGACGACGCATCGGTGGTGTGCGGCGGGGACCAAGGTCGTCAGCCAGCAGACACCGACCCCGGACCACCTGACCGCAGCTGTGCTCGGACTGCCTTCCGCGCTGAGTTGGCTCGATGCCCGGCTGCAGGGGGAACCGGCGCCCAGCACCTGCTGAGTCCGGTTTCGATCGGTCCGGATCCGCGCGCCCCGAAGCGGATCCGGACCGATTCGTGGTGCGTCGGGTCGATTCTTGTTGCGATACAGCGGCATTGCGCACACGACTCGGGCACAACGCCGAGGTCGGGGAGCGCCTGCACGTAGCGTAATTGCTCTGACGACGGCGCGGTGGGGGAGTTTCGGCGGGGGTCGAAGCACCGCATGGTGGCACGTCATCGACGAATCCGTTGCCACCCGAAGGCGTGTGTGCCATGAGATCTGTTCGAGTACTTGTCGGTTCGATGCTGCTGCTCTCTTCGCTCGCGGCAGGCACCGCGGCCGCGGATCCGCCGCCGACCCAGGAATTTCCGGTGCCACAGGTGGGCACACCCGGTTTCCTGCCTGATCTACAACGCTGGATCGACCAGGTGCTGCCCTCGCCGATTCAGCCGAACGCCGCCGATCCGGCCGCCGAACTCGCGGCGCTGCACGCGGCGGTGCTGCCCTCGGCGGTGGGTGATCCGATCTTCGACCAGTGGCCTGTGGGGCTGGAGGAGTTGTCGCCCGGTGATCTGATCGAATCCCGCGACATCACCGCGACCGCGGCCTGGTTGACCGTGGTGCCCATCCGCTCGGCGACGCTGCTGAAGTTCCGCACCGAAGACGCGCTGGGCAGGCCGTCCTACGCCACCGCGACCCTGATCGTGCCCGCCACCGAGTGGACCGGGCCGGGGGACCGCCCCGTGCTGGTGAACAATCTTCCGATCGACGCGCTCGGGCGCAAGTGCACCCCGGGATACTCACTGACGCACGGTCTGACATCGCAGTCGAGTGCAACGGAATTCCTTCCGCCGACCACCCAGCTGGCGGTCCTGCGCGGGTACGCGGTCCTGGTGCCCGACCACGAGGGCCCGTGGATGGCCTATGCCGAACCGTATGTCGCCGGGCATGCGGTGCTCGACTCGATCCGAGCGGTGCGCGGTATCGACCCGATGACCTACGACCGGAGCCGCTTCGCGATGACCGGTTACTCCGGCGGCGCGATCGCCACCCACGGTGCGGCCAAGCTGATCGACTCCTACGCACCGGAACTGGCCGACGTGATCGTCGGCGCGGCACTGGGCGGCGTACCGGCCGACTTCGAAATCCTCTCGCGCAGTATGAATGCCAACCTCGCATCCGGAATATTTATGGCCGCGACCTTCGCGATCGGCCGCGAGCGTCCCGAAATCCTCGCCGCGATGAACAATCTCGGGCGGTGGGTCACGACCTCGTTCATGAAAGATACGTGTGCGAGCGTGTTCGCGGTGCCAGGGATTCTGCACCTGCCGATCGATGTCGGCGCCAATATCGCCGACCCGCTGCGGTCGGAACTGGCCACCGATATCTACGAGATCACCCGGATGCAAGGTCTTCGGTCGGCTACTCCGCTCTATATCTACAACGGAGACCAAGAATTCTGGATCCCCGCGGAGGGCGCGCACAATCTCTACACCGAGCAGTGCGAACTCGGTGCGAACGCGGTGTACCGGGGTGTGCTCGGTGAACACATCATCGGTGCGGTGACCGGGTATCCGGAAGCGATGGTGTGGCTCGACGAACGACTCCTCGGGGTCGCCGCGCGCAGCGAATGCTGAACGGCGATAGGATACTTCACAGAGCTTTTCGCCGAACGTGATGGTCGGACACAGCGGGCATCTGCGGCTCGATTTCGTGGGATTCCGGGGAGCTGAACATTTTCCTGTGCCTCGTCATGGCAGTTTTCGAGAAGGCGTGGTGACCTGCCCAGACCGGACGTGACTGTCGTCTCGTAAGGAATTCCGCGGCTTATGTTTTGGGCGGTTTCGACAAGCCATTCGTTCTCCCGGCAGGAAATGGGCGACGAATATTCGAATCGCACAGGAAGATAAGTCAACACATGAAATCTCCCAGTCGCAGGCGCACGCTGCACACGGCGGTCTTCGCCGGAGTCGGCGCCCTCTCCATGGTTTTCACCGGGCCGGGGGCGAGCGCGGCTCCTGCCGCGGCGCCGACCGAGCAGGATCTCGCCAACATCGTCTCGGAAGGCCGTCAGGTCGCCGGATCCGGTTCGGCGTGCACCTCCGGCAGTGGTGCCGGGTCCGGTAACGGGTCCGGTGACTGCTACGGCGGTTCGGGTTCCAGCTCGGGTTCCTCGGGCGGCTACTCCTCCGATCCCGGCGCGTACGGACCGGAGTCGACGGCGTTCCTCGCCGCGTTCGCCTACGGACTCAACAACCCCGATGCCGCCGCGCCCGGGACGAACGACTGGAACTGCAAGCCGACCGCCGCGCACCCCCGCCCGGTCGTGCTGCTGCACGGCACCTGGATGAACGCCTACAACGGTTACGCCTACATGGGTCAGCCGATCAAGGACGCAGGCTACTGCACGTTCACGTTCAACTACGGTCGCTCCAACATCATGGAGGGTGGCGGCCTCGGTTCGTTCCTGCCCGGTGTGATGGGCACCGGCTACATCGAGGATTCGGCCAAGCAGACCGCCGCGTTCGTCGACCGTGTCCTCGCGGCCACCGGCACCGACGAGGTCGACATCGTCGCCCACTCGCAGGGTGGGTCGATGGCGAACTACTACACCAAGTTCGAGGGCGGTGCGGCCAAGGTGAACAAGCTGATCACCTTCGGCGCCACGCATCACGGCACCAGCCTCGACGGCATCGGCGCGCTGGGTCGCATGATCAACAACCTGGGTATCGACATCCTCGGCCCGATCGAGATCTTCGTCGGGCACGCGGGTATCCAGCAGACCATCGGCTCGGATTTCGTCAACAAACTCAACGCGGGGGGTGACACTGTCGCCGGCGTCGATTACACCGTGGTCGGCACCCGGTACGACGAGGTCACCAACCCCTACGAGCTGACCTTCCTGAAGGCGGGCCCGGGGGCGCACGTCACCAACATCACCCTGCAGGACGGCTGCGAGCAGGACATCTCCGATCACTTGACGATGATGTACTCCCCGCGTGCCCTGTCGATCGCGCTTCGCGCGCTCGACCCGGTGCAGAACCCGCAGTTGACCTGCGCGTTCAATCCGTGGCTCGTCGGTGGCGGCGGTTCGATCTGACCCGCCCGAACTGACAACGACGAAGGCGCTGTCCACATCGTGTGGACAGCGCCTTCGTCGTGTTCGAGATCAGGCAGGCACGGAACGGTAGCTGCGTGCGACGAGTGCCGAGCGCAGGTACCACAGCCCCGAAGGCTGGGTGGGATCGAACCCGGTGAGCTGGCCGATCCGCTTGAGCCGGTAGTCGACCGTATTGGTGTGCACATGCAGTACGCGAGCGGTGCGCTGGCGGTTGAGATTGTTGGCGATGTGGCGCTGCAGAGTCTCGAGCAACTCGGGGTACTGGTCCAGCGGATCCAGCAGCGAGCCGAGGAATTCGCGGCCGGGGCCGGGGCGGGTCAGCTGGTATTCCAGGGCGAGTTCGTCGAAGCGGTACAGACCCGAGGTCACCTCGAGTCGCTGCACCATGTCCAGCAGTTCGTGGGCCTGGTCGGCGGCATCGGGGACCCCGGTGGTGGTCGTTTCGACCATCGCGGCGGTGATGCCGACCTGCGCGGCCTGGGAGAGCTGGGCGACCAGGGCGGTCAGACCCTCGCGGTCGAAGGTCTCGGCCGGGATGAGCACGGTCCCGCCATCGACGCTGAGCAGCGACAATGCCGAGTCGCCGCAACGCTTGGCCAGTTCGGCCTGCACCCGGCGCAGCTTGCGGCGGGCGACGACCTTCGAATCCAGTGCCGGATTGGCTTCCTCGCGGTGCTGGGGGATCGCCAGGGCGAAGACCGCGTAGGTCTCGGCGATCGTGATGCCGCATTCGCGGGCCATCGTCGAGGTGCTGTGGCCGCCGAGCAGCGCCGAGGTGAGGGTGTGCACGGCGGTGTGGTGTTCGCTGACCACCCCCCGGAGCTCACGAACATAGGCCATCGAGATCTGGGCGGTGATCGTGTCGAGCAGTTCCATCACGACCTTGACGCCGCCGACAAGACTGTCGAAGTCCTTCCCGGAGGCACTCGATACCACCAGGTCGAGGCCCATTTTGAAGCCCTCGGCAATCGAGTGGTGGATCGTGTCGATCGGCACGCCCTCGCGGGCCCACGCGCTGGCGGCATCCTGCAGACGTTGCAGCTGACTCGGGACATCGCGCCCATCGAGCATGCCGACGGCGAATTCCAGGCAGATCCGGGTGATCGTGGTCACATCACCGGAGATGGCGTCACCGGGTAGCGTGCCGCACGGTGCGACATTGGCGACGAAATGGCCGACCATCTGACGCGACAGCGCGCGAACGTCCTTGAGTGGCAACGACATGGGCCTGCCCGAGACGGTCAACGACGGTCGGGGTGGATTGTGGACGGACATCTATTTCCCTTCGCCAGTTTCGGCTGTACCCCCCGCTGTCCAGCGAACCTCACCCTAACGAACTACAAACGAAACCGGAATGGATTGTCAGGTTCTGGGTATGGGGCCCACCACTGGAGGTCGGCGTAGTGACGGGTCACAAGTCTGGTTCTTAGCTATCAGTGGTTGTAGAGTTCAGCGCCATGCGACCTGCCGTCCGTTGTCTGGTCTGGGAACTGGACGAGACCCTGTGGGAGGGTGTCGTCCACGACGAGACCGGCACCACGCCGCGCCCACCGGCACTGCGCACGCTGACGAAACTGAGCGAGCGCGGTGTGCTGCACGCTGTCGCCGCGCGCGGCGACCGGGCCAGAACCCTGCGCACGCTCTACCGCCACGGTCTGTACGAGATGTTCTCGGCGGTCGAGGTCGGCTGGGGTCGCAAGTCCGCCTCGATCGTCCGGATCGCGGGAACTCTCGGACTCGGCCTCGACGCGCTCGCGTTCGTGGATGCCGAGCCGGTCGAGCGGGCCGAGGTCTCGCGCGCACTGCCGATGGTGCGTTGCTATGCCGCCCGCAATGTCGACATGCTTCCGCTGCTGCCCGATTTCCGGCACGAACTGCGATCCGGCCCCGTACCGACCCCGCCGTTGGGATTCGCCCGCGTTCCTGCCTTCTGACCGGGGCGAACCCGCACCAGCCGCATCATTGCATCGACTGCCACAATGGCCGGGATCCGGTCAGCGGCGCCCTGATCACGGCAGCAGCGAGAGCGTGAGCGCGGCCACACGGTGCGGGGACGCCACCACGTCGTAAGCCGCGATCTGCCCGTCGCGCACCGAGAACGTCACCGCGAACACCGGGCCGCCCGCACCCGTCACCACCAGACCGGGCCTGCCGTCGACGAGGACCAGCACCGCTTCGCGTGACCGGCGGCGCAGTGCGAGGGCGCCCTCCGCCACAGCCCTGGCCCCGCGCACGACGACGGCCATCCCGGGCGAGAGCGCCGCCGGATCGGCGGTGCGCACCACATCCGGCGCGAGCACCGCCAGTAGTCCACCGAGATCGCCCCCGCGCGCAGCCCGCACGAACGCCGTCACCGCGGCCTGATGCGCGAGCAGTTCGATCGGCTCGATCCGGGCGGGCGCGTGCACCCGCAGTCGCGCGCGACTGGCGAGCTTCTTGGTGGTGGCGGGCGTGCGTCCGAGCATCGGCGCGATTTCGGCGAACGGCACGGCGAACAGATCGTGCAACACGAAGGCGACCCGTTCCTCGGGCCCGAGCGCGTCGAGAACCACCAGCAGCGCCCGTCCGACGGAATCGGCCAGCAGCGCTTCGGCCTCGGGATCGATGCCCGCGCCGGTCGCCGCCCGCGCGGGCGCGTCCGGTGCCGCGACCTCGGCCCGGCGAGCACGGGTGCGCAGCGTGTCGAGACAGATCCGCGACACCACCGTGGTGAGCCAGCCGTCGAGATCGGCGATCTCGGTCTCGGTCCCGGCCCACCGCAACCATGCCTCCTGGACCGCGTCCTCGGCTTCGGCCCCTGACCCCAGCATCCGGAAGGCGACACCACGCAGGCGATCGCGCCGTTGTTCGAATGCGCCCGCCGATGCTCGAGTCCGGTCCGCGCGCATCGGTCACCTTTCGCTCACGCCGGTCGTCTATCGAATGGACGGCACTCGCTGTCCGATCACGGCGGCTGTCTCCACGATGGCAGAGGCGGCCGACACCCTTGAAAACGGAGGACCTGATTCGATGCACACCACCTATGTTGTCGTCACCGTGCTCGCCGCGGTGGCTGCTTTGGCAGCCGCGCTGATCGACGTCGTTCGTGCCGACTGGGTCCGCGAGAACATGCGCCACTACGGCATCGCCGCGTGGACGCTCACGCCGCTGGCCCTGATCAAGGCGGTGGGTGGGCTCGCTCTGCTCGCCGGCCTGGCCTATCGGCCGCTGGCGGTGGCTGCCGCGGCCGGGCTCGTGCTGTATTTCGTCGCCGCCGAATTCACGGTCGCACGCTCACGCCGGTACTCGGATCTTGGCTACCCGCTGCCGTATCTGCTGCTCGCGGCCGCTTCGCTGGGCCTCGCGGTGGCATGAGGCACGTGGTGGCGCGCCGTCGCGGGCGCGCCACCACTACCTGGGTCAGGCTTCGGCCAGGATGAAATCGGCAGCCTGTTCGCCGATGAAGATGGCGGGGGCGTTGGTGTGGCCGCGGATGATCAGCGGCATCACCGAGGCGTCGGCGACGCGCAGCCCCTCGACGCCGCGGACCTTCAGCTCCGGGGTGACGACGCTGGCGGCGTCGGTGCCCATCCGGCAGGTGCCGACCGGGTGGTAGAGGGTGTGCGAGAACTGTTCGATGGTCAGCGCGATGGTGGCCTCGAGATCCTCGGGTGCCTCGGGCGGGTAGATCAGCGCGCCGAGCGTGCTCTTGAGCGCGGGCTGCCCGGCGAGTCCGGCACACACCCGAAGTCCGGTGGTCAGCGCGGCCCGGTCGGCACCGTCGGGATCGGACAGATACCGCGGATCGATCACCGGCTTGGCGGTCGGATCAGCCGAGGCCAGGCTGATCTTGCCGCGGCTGCGCGGGCGAAGCAGGATCGCGCCGAGCACCACACCGTGTTCGGTGGGCTCGACCAGACCCTCGTGGTAGAACGGCGCCGGTGCGTAGATCAGCTCCAGATCGGGGTGCTCGAGGTCGGGTTCGCTGCGCACGAAACCGTAGGCCTCACCGACATTGGAGGTGAGCATGCCGCGGTGGCGGACCAGGTAGTTGACCAGTTCGAGGAGCTTCTCCGCGGTGAACAGCGAGTCCGATTCCACGCTGTAGCCCAGCGCCGAGATGAGGTGGTCCTGCAGGTTCGCGCCGACCTCGGGGGAGTGGGCGACCAGCTCGATGCCGTGTTCCTTCAGCTCGTCCTGATCGCCGATGCCCGAAAGCTGCAGCAGCTGAGGACTGTTCACCGCGCCACCGCACAGGATGACTTCACGATTCGCGGTCACGGTGAGGGTCTGCTCGCCGTTGCGGTACTCCACGCCGGTGGCCTTGGTGCCCTCGAACAGCACGCGGGTGGCCAGCGACTCGGCCAGTACGGTCAGGTTCGGCCGCTTCATCGCAGGGTGCAGGTACCCGTCGGCGGTGCTCCAGCGCCTGCCGTCACGCTGGGTCACCATGGTCTGGGTAAAGCCCTCGGGCGCGGGCCGATTCGCCGATTCCAGGTCGTGGCCCGCCTGGCGCGCGGCCTCGAGGAACGCGTGCGTCGACGCGCGCGGGCTGCGCTGGCGTTGCACGTACTGGGGTCCCTTGGAACCTTCGTCGGGGAACTGCGCGTCCTGGACGTTCTCGATCTTGCGGAACTGTTCCACCGCGGCGGCGAAGTTCCACTTCTCGCCCGCCAGTAGCCCCCATTCCTCGTAGTCGGCGCGGAAACCACGCACCCACATCATCGCGTTCATCGATGACGAGCCGCCGAAGGTCTTGCCGCGCGGCCAGTAGATCTGGCGGTCGCCGAGCTCGGCCTGCGGCTCGGTCAGATAGTCCCAATCGCGCTCGCTACGAAACAGCTTCGAGAACGCGGCCGGAATATGGGCGAACTTGTCGTCGTCGGCCGGGCCGGCCTCCAACAGAACGACCGTGGTGCTCGGGTCGGCACTGAGCCGATTCGCGAGCACCGCCCCCGCGGATCCGGAGCCGACGATCACGTAATCCGCGGACGTCCCACCTGCTTGCACTGTCCAACTCCGATCTGCACTGCGTCTGTCGTTCGGCGCGCCTGCTCACGGGCGTGAAAAGACCGCGAGCCCAGCCGGACTCGTCGTCTGGCGTGACGCTGCAAGCAGAGTACTGACAGAAGGCCGACGGTGGGTCGTGCGTGGTTCAGCCCGCCGCGGCGGCTTTGCCCGCGCGCCGGCCGTAGAAGCTGCCGTCGCCGAGCGAGGCCCCGCTGACGTAGCCGTAGGAGCACAGTCCCGAGGTACAGCGACCCGCCGCGAACAGGCCCTCGATCGGCTCACCGCTCACGTGCAGCACCCGCGAATCCAGGTCGGTGCGCAGCCCGCCGAGGGTGAACCCGGCGGTGAGCCCGCGCAGATCGAAGCAGGCGAGCGCCCCCGTGATCGGGCGCACCCATTCGGGCTTCTTGCCCAGCACCGGATCGGTGCCGTGCTCGGCGTGCTGGTTGTAGGTGGCGACGGTGGTCTGCAATGTCTGTGCGGGCAGCCCCATCTCGGCCTCGAGTTCGGCGACCGTCTCGGCGACCCACTTCGGCTGGAAGCGGAAGAACGGGGTGGCGCTCTCGGTCGCGAGCGCCTCCTCGAGCGAGGTCTCGTCGATGATCAGGAACGCCTGGTTGTCGTTCTGCAACAGTGTCGCCTGACCGATCCGGCCGGGGTAGGTGTCCTCGGTGACATAGCGCTGACCGCGTCCGTTGACGAGGATGCCGCGCGCCATCATCTGCGGATCGCCGAAGATGGCCACCTCGCTGGCGTCCATGTGCGCGAGTTCGGCGCCGAGCGCTTGGGCCAGCCGGATGCCGATGCCGTCGTGTTCCTCGATGGCCGCACCGGGCCTGCCGCTCAGACGCGGGGTGTAGCGGTCGATCATCTCGGTGTCGTAGGCGAAGCTGCCGGTCGCCAGCACCACACCGCGCGCGGCCTTCACGGTGACGAGTTTGCCGTAGGTGGTGGCCAGTACGCCCACCACCCGGTCCGCGTCGTCGACGACGAGCCGACGGATCCGGGTGTCGTACTCGACGTCGATGTCGAGCTCTGCGACGGTGTCGGCCAGCGGCTTCATCAGCATGTAGCCGCCGCTGCGCTCACCGATCTTCTTGCCTGCCAGCTCCGGAACATGGCCGCGCGGAGCGGGTTCGGCGATGTCGAGAAACGGAGCGGAGTTCTCGCCGCCGGAGTACATCAGTCCTTCGTCGTGCGGGGGCTCCCAACCGGGTTCACCCCAGAACGACTCCTTGAACGGCACGCCACAGTCGACGAGCCAGTTGTAGTGCTCGACGCTGCCCGCGCAGTAGTCGTTGATCTTGGCCTCGTCGACGCCGGGCCCGAGCGCCGCGGTGAGGAACGCCGCCATGTTCTCCGGGGTGTCGTCGAATCCGAGCGCCTTCTGCAGCGGTGTGCCGCCACCGAGGTAGACGAATCCGCCCGCCAAGGCCGCCGCGCCGCCCCAGCCGCCGGTTCGTTCCAGGATGAGCACCTTCGCACCGGCCCGCGCGGCTTCGATCGACGCGCACACGCCCGCGATGCCGAAACCGGCCACCACCACATCGGCCTCGAAATCCCAGTGCGTCACCTCGCTCGCGCGCAGCGGGCGGACGGTGTCGATCCGATGTGGCTGGTTGCTCACGGGCTTCCTCCGGTGCTCGGGGTGCGGGCGCCACCGCCCGTCCTTGGAATGGTGCCGTCAATAGCGCGACAAAACAAGAACGTGTTACAGATTCTCCCGCACAGCGGGACACTTGCGCACCCTTCGGGCTCCGGTACGGTGGCGATCGAACCTACATAGACGAGATCTGGTGGTGATGTGATGAGCGTGAACATTCGAGACATTGCGGTGCAGACCCTGGCGGGCGAGGACACCACACTGGGCGAGCTGGCGGGCGAGCGGGCGGTGCTGCTGGTCAACGTGGCCTCCAAGTGCGGCCTGACCCCGCAGTACAGCGCCTTGGTGGAGCTGCAGAAGACCTACGGCGAGCGCGGTTTCACCGTGATCGGCTTCCCGAGCAACCAGTTCATGGGTCAGGAGCCGGGCAGCGCCGAGGAGATCCAGGAATTCTGCTCGGTCACTTACGGCGTCGACTTCCCACTGCTGGCCAAGGCCGACGTCAACGGCGACGAGCGGCACCCGCTCTACTCGGCGCTGGTCGAGACGGCCGATGCCGAGGGCGCGGCCGGTGATGTGCAGTGGAACTTCGAGAAGTTCCTCGTCGGTCGCGACGGCACGGTCGCAGGCCGATTCCGCCCGCGCACCACCCCCGATGCCGCCGAGGTCGTCCAGGCGATCGAGGCCCAGCTCTGAACTACTGAGCGTTCGCCAGCAGCGCGTACTGCGCCGCGGCTTGGCGTCGAGCCCCCGCGGGTTCAGCGCCACTGACGAAGGCGCCGTAGCGGCGGTAGCTCACATAGCAGCGGGTCAGGGCCGGCGCGCCGCCCGCCGCCCGGCGCTCAGCACACCGCGCCTGCGGCAAGCCCTCGGGCGCCGCGACAGGGTGCGCGGCCGCGCTGAGCGTGTCCTGCCAGGTGGCGCCGAACGCGCTGGCCGCGGCATCGTCACGGAACCGGAACAGCGTGGTGCTGTAGGAATGCGCCACGCTGTCCACTCCACCGCGATCCCAGGCCGCACCGAGCTCGGCGGGTTCGGTGGGGCGGTAGTGCAGGCCGGCGCGGCCCGTCCACGCCGCGAACTCGCGCGAGGCGATGGCGATCTGCTGATTGGCCGGACCGGGAATCAGGGTGCGCCGCAACAGATCATCGGGATCGCGTGGCAGGTCGGCGATCCGGTCGGGCGCGGTGGGAGTGAACTTGTCGAGCAGGGGTATCTGGGCATCGAGGACCGCCGCGACGCGCTTGGCGAGCGCATCGATGTCCGGCGAGGGATGCTGCAGGAACAGGCTCACCACGATCTCGCCGTGGGCGAAGGTCGCTCCGATCGTTTTGACACCCGGTCGCCAATGCGCGTGTGCGGCAGGGTAACCCGGGATTTGCACCGGTTGGTTGTCCGGGCTGACCCCGAAATCGGTCGCCTCGAGATCACGTGCCGCCTCTTCGGCGATCTTCGCGCCGGGAAACCGCAACAGCACGACCCTGGTGACCCGCGCGTCGGTCTCGATCGCGGGTTTCGCCTTGTCGAAAGCCTGGGAGCCCTCGGCGATGTCGAAACCGACGATCATCCGATGCCGTTCCAGCACACCGAGATTGACATTGGAGATCGCCGAGGCGTCCGAGGCCCGTCGCGGAGTGTCGAGGACATCGGTGCCCCAGTTATGGGTCAACGCCGGATCGACCTCGTGCGGGAACACCACCGCGCCCGCCATCCGCAGACCTTCCAGAATCGGCCCATCCGTCGGCTTTCGGCCGATCTCGATATCGGCAGGCACCGTCGTCAAGCTGCCAACCTCGAGCGATCGGACGTCGATCTCGCCGGGCGTGGCGGTGCCGTCGACAGTGCCGCAGCCGACGAGCAGAACCGCGAGGGCGCCCAGAGCCAGTCGCGCGGTCACAGGGGTGCGGTGCTCAACCATTGGTCGATCATCTCCTGATGGGTGTGGCCCTTCCAGTACACCTGGAGCAGCACAGTCGAATACGGCGCGGCGTCGAAGCGCACCAGCAGCCATGGTCCGGTGGAGCCGTTGAAACTGTGCACGGTCAGCGGCCTGCCGTACCTCGACCGCAACTGCTGGGTCGCCCCGGCGGGCAAGCTCGCGACGAACCGCCCGACGGTCTCGGCATCGGCGTGCGCCATCACCTGCAACGCCACTCCCTCGCGATCGGAGCAGTCGAACCCCGTGTCCCACACGGCCTGCGGGCTCTTCGTCGCGAAACTGCACCGCAGCCCCCGATACCCTTCGCTGTCGGGGCTCGCGGGCAACAGGTCGGGGAACATCGCGATCGTCGGTCGTGCCGCGGCCCACGCATCGATCGTGGTGGTGGTCGGCGCGACGGTCGTGGTGGTCGGCCCCGCTCCGGTGCCCCCGGATCCTCGGCTCAGCAGGACCGCCGTCGCGATCGCGAGCACCGTGACCAACCCGATCGCGCCCACGGCCCACCACACCGCGCTCCCTCGGCGAGTGTCCGCTCCGTCTCGATTGTGCGCATCGATTACTCGGCCGCCCGCGACACCGGCTTCCGCCACAGGGTATCGACCCATCGGGGTGAGTTGGGGCCGTCGATCGTCGAACCCGAGGACCGCGGCGGAGTCGGTCACCGGACGCGTCGGAGCGAGTCCTGTTCTCAGCGCCGTGGTCACCGCCGCGACCATCTGCGCGCAACTGGCGAATCGGTGATCGGGATCCTTGGCCAGCGCCCGTGCGAACACCACATCCACCGCGTCGGTCAGACCCGGCACCAGTGCGCTGATCCGCGGCACCGGTTGCATCAAGTGCGCGCCGACCAACGCGCCCGCGTTGGTGGCGGTATACGGTGGCTGCCCCGCGAGCAGGTGAAACAGCGTGCACGCCAACGAATACTGGTCCGAGCGCGGGCCCGCGGCGCGACCGTCGAGTTGTTCGGGCGCCGCGTACCGCAGCGTCGCCACCAGCGTCCCGGTCCGGGTCAGCGCGGTGGCCTCATCGATGGCCTTCGCGATCCCGAAATCGGTGAGCAGCACCCGCTCACCGCTGCCGCCCGCACTCTCGCTCAGCAGAATATTGGCGGGTTTGACGTCGCGATGCAGCAAACCGGCCGCATGCGCGCAATCGAGCGCGTCCGCCGTCGCCCGCGCGATCCGCAACGCCCGATCCGGTGCCAAAGCCCCTGTTCGCAGCGCTGATTCGGCATCGCCGCCCGCGACATACTGCATCGCGATCCACAGACGCCCGTTCTCGCTGCCCCGATCGTGAATCGCCACGATGTTGGGATGATCGAGGCGGCCCGCGAGATCGGCCTCACGCTCGAACCGTCCACGGAACACCGGATCCGCCGTGAACGAGGAGTGCAGCAGTTTCACCGCCACCAGTCGCGGAAGTCGCGGATGTCGGGCGGCGTAGACGCTGCCCATCCCACCCGACCCGAGCACCCGCTCGATGCGATAACCGGCGACGATGTCACCGGGCCCGAGCTCGTGCATGCTGTCACGCTAGCTCAGGACCGGTGACCACGCGATCGGCACCTTCAGTCGCTGATCCTGCGTACGGCGAACGCGGCCGAGGCGGCAGCGACGAGCGTGATCGCGACGCCGATCAGATAGACGACCGCGACCGCGTCGGCCGCGGACGACGCGCTCGTTCCGGCCGATTCGAAGAACACCGACCCGAGGCCCGCGATCCCGACCACGGTTCCCAGCTGCACACTGGTGGCGAGAATGCCGCTGGCGTCGGCGGCGAGGGTCACCGGCACGGCGGCCAGTGCCCGTGTCATCAAGGGGCTGAAGGCAAGCCCGTTACCGAGGCCGAACAGCGCGAACGCGATCGACGCCGCGAATCCGACTCCCGCACCGTCGCCCAGCAACCACGCCAGCCAGCCCAGCGAGGCCGCGCTCACCACCAGCCCGAACAGAATCATCCTCGCGTGCAGGCGTGCCGGGACCCGATGCCAGGACAGGCCGACCACCGCGAACGTGGCACCCATCGGCAAGAACTGCATGCCCGCCCGCAGTGCGCTGTAACCGAGGTCGCTCTGCATGTGAATGGCGCTCACGAACAGCCATCCACCGAAGGTCCCCATCACCAGGAGCAGGGTCGCCGCCGTCGCGAGCAGACCGGGCGCGCCGAGGGCCCGCGGCGCGAACAGCGGATCTCGGCCACGCCCGGCGACCGACCGCTCGACCAGCACGAACACGACCAGCCCCAGCGCGCTCGCCCCGAGGCACAGCCACGACCACAACGGAAATCCGAGCTCTCGCCCGAGCACCAGCGGCACGACCGACAACAGCACGGTGGCCGTCAGCGCCGCCAAACCTATCCCGTCGACCGTCCGATCCGTACGCGCGGCGGTCACCGGGAGCACCCTCGGCGCGAGCACCAGCAGGGCGAGCCCGATCGGCACATTCACCAGGAACACCCCGCGCCAGCCAGTGCCGCCCAGGTTCGCGTCGACGATCAACCCTCCCAGAATCTGGCCCGCCAGCAGGCCACCGGAGACGATCGCCGCATAGATGCTGAGCGCTCTGGCCCGTGCCGCTCCGGTGAACGTGCGCTGGATCAGCGTCATCACCTGGGGCGCCATCGCGGCAGCACCGATGCCCTGAGCGAATCGGAATACGATGAGCGACTGCTCGTTCCACGCCGACCCGCAGGCGAGTGAGGCCAGGGTGAACACCACCAGACCCGCGATGAAGGTGCGCCGCTGAGTGAACCGATCACCAAGGCGCGCACCACCGATCAGCAACACCGCGTAGGCGATCACGTAGCCGGCGACGATCAATTGCAGCGCGGCCCCGCCGGTATCGAGGTCCGAGCGAATGGACGGAATGGCGACATTGACGATAGAGCCGTCGAGCACCGCCATGAACTGGCCGGTGAGGATCACGACGAGCACGGGGATCGAACGCCTGCCCGTCACCGAATCGGGCGCCGGGACCGGTTTGAGCATCTGGATCATGCTCTGATCGTGGGACCGGCAGGCACTAAAGGAATAGGAGCCCACCGATACGGGTACTCCGGGTACCCGGCTCCGCGTCCTGGCCGGGTACGCGTCGGAATAGCCTGTCTGCCAACGCAACCGATGCCTTAGGCTGAAATCGTCCGCTCGGCTCCGATGCTCGAAAGGCGCTCCCGATGTCGCATTCTTCTGCCGCCTACCCCAGCGCAGTCCCGGTCGGGGTCGACACCACCCGTGCGAGTATCGCGCGTGTCTACGACGCCGCGCTCAACGGCAAAGACAACTACGACGTGGATCGCCAAGTGCTGGAACAGGTTCGCACCGTCGCCCCTCAGGTCAACGATCTGGCCTGGGCCAACCGTGATTTCCTCATCCGTGCCTGCCGGTTCCTGGCCAGGGCGGGCATCGACCAGTTCCTCGATCTCGGATCGGGTCTGCCTACCGCGGAGAACACCCACCAGGTGGTCCAGCGGGTCAACCCCGGGTCCAAGGTCGTCTACGTCGACAACGACCCCTCGGTTCTCGTGCACGCGCAGGCATTATTGGCGAGCAACAGCCGCACCCGCATCGCCGAAGCCGACATCTTCCGGCCCCTGGAAGTTCTCGGTAACGCCACGGTGCGCCGCGAACTCGACTTCACCCGACCGCTGGCCCTGTTCCACATCGGCACGCTGCACCACTACCTGGGCGAGGACGGCCCCGCCCTGATGCAGACCTACATCGACGCACTGCCCTCGGGTTCGTTCGTGGCGATCGCCCACTTCCACGACCCGGAGACCGCCGAGTACAGCGAGCTCGCCAAGAAGATGGAAGAGAAGTTCATCCACAGCCCGATGGGCAGTGGGCGCTTCCGCACCCGCGACGAAATCCAGGCGATGTTCGGCACTCTCGAGATGGTCGAACCCGGCCTCGTCCGCTGCGACGACTGGTGGTCCGACGGCCCCCACCTCACCCCGCTCTCCGACGTCCGCAACTGCATCGTCGCCGGCGTCGGCCGCAAACCCTAGACGTCGGCGCGATCCGGGCCGGGTCGGCGCAGGGCTGACATCGGACAGCCGCGGCGCGCCCTATGCTGTCGGGCGTGGCACGCACCGAAGGAACTCGAGCGCCCGGCCGCCCGGCCGGGGCCAGCCGTGACGCTGTGCTCGACGCGGCCGTCGAGGCCTTCCTGGCCGGCAAGCGGGTCGACGCGAATGCCATTGCCGCCCAACTCGGTCTCGGCCGCACCAGTATCTACCGGTGGTTCGGGTCCAGGGACGGACTGGTCGGCGCGGCGCTGGCGCGCCAGCTCGAGCGGATGGTCGCCTACGCCGAACGGCGCAGCACCGCCACCGGCGGTGAACGGCTCGTCGAGATTCTCGACAACGCCATTCACTGGCTGGTCGAGGACGGTTCGCTGCGCACCTACTTCGATCAGGAATCCACGGCGGCGTTGCGCGTGATCACCCGCAGCGACGGGGTGGTGCACCCGGCGGCGGTCTCGATCGTCGAGGGTCTGCTCGAACGTGCCGAGCAGCAGGGATATCGTCCGCCCATCGACCGCGCCACTCTCGCGTATGCCCTGGTCCGGCTGTGGGAGGCGTTTCTGTACAACGACGCCGTGGCGGGTTTCCAAGGTGATGTGGAGCGGCTCAGCCGCGTCCAGGTCGCCCTGCTGCGGGCCTAGGTGTAGCTGCTCGTCTCCCGCACGCCCGCGCAGTACCACCCGGCGATGGCGTCCAGCGCCGACCGCCGCGGTATCGGTTGCCGTGCGCGGTGCCATTCCTCCGCCGCCGCCAGAGTGGCCCCGATGAGGCCGTAGGCGAGCAGCCGGGTCCGATGCCGACCGATGTCGTCGGGATGAAGATGAGCGGCCAGGGTGGCGACGAATTCGGCCAGGGCCGTGGCGATGCGGGCCTCGACGGTGTGGTCGCCGAGAGCGCCGGAATTGAAAACCAGCGTCGGGGTGGAATGCGGGCCGGACTCGACGAGGTCGAACAGAACCTCCACGGTGCGCCACACCCGGTCGAAGTCGGAGCTCGCCGCGTCGCGGACCTCGCTCAGCCGGTCGGTGAGCTCGGCCAGGTATTCCGCGATCATCGCGAGATAGAGCTCGCTCTTGGTCGAGAAGTACCGGTAGAGAACGGGTTTGGTGACATCGGCGACCGCGCTCACGGTGTCCATCGTGGTGCCGTGATAGCCGTGCGCGGTGAAGCTCGTCCGCGCGGCCGTGACGAGTCGACCGCGCTGGGTGCTGTGACGGGTGCCGGATCGGGCCGTCGCGAAGGAAGTGCTCATGTGCCGGATCTCAGCCTCCATTTGATACACAAGGAACTCTATGTAACATACTGGACCATGCAACTGGCCTTCACCGAGGACGAGCTCGCCTTCCGCGACGAGCTGCGTGCCTTCTTCGACCGCGAGATCCCCGCAGACATCCGTCGGCGCAACCGGGACATGCACGAGCTGAGCAAGAACGACTACGTCTGCACCCAGCGCATCCTCAACAGCGCCGGACTGGCCGTGCCGAACTGGCCGGTCGAATGGGGCGGGCGGGACTGGTCGGCGGTGCAGCACCACATCTGGCATCACGAAATGCAGCTCGCCTCGGTGCCGGAGCCGCTCACCTTCAACGCCAACATGATCGGCCCGGTCCTCGCCGAGTTCGGCTCGCCCGAGCTCAAGCAGCGATTCCTGCCCGCGACGGCGAATCTCGACATCTGGTGGTGCCAGGGCTTCTCCGAGCCCGACGCCGGATCCGACCTGGCCTCGCTGCGCACCGTCGCGGTGCGCGACGGCGACGACTACGTGGTCAACGGGCAGAAGACCTGGACCACCGCCGCCCAGAGCGCGGACTGGATGTTCTGCCTGGTCCGCACCGACCCCACCGCGCCGAAGAAGCAGGCGGGCATCTCGATGCTGCTGTTCGCCATGGACACCCCCGGGGTGACGGTGCGGCCGATCGAGCTGATCGACGGTGGCTTCGAGGTCAACGAGGTGTTCCTGGAGAACGTGCGCGTCCCGGCCGATCAGCTGGTCGGCCAGGAGAACCAGGGCTGGACCTACGCGAAATTCCTGCTCGGCAACGAACGCACCGGCATCGCCGCGGTCGGGCAGACCAAGGTTCGCCTGGAGTTGGCGAAGGAATACGCCGCCCAGACCAGGCTCGGCGCCGGCTCGCTCCTCGACGACGCCGCCTTCGCTGCCCGGATCGCCGACCTCGACAACGAGCTGCTGGCACTGGAGCTGGTGCAGCTGAGGGTCGCGGCGAGTTCGCGCGGCGGCGCCCCGAACCCCGTGTCCTCGATTCTCAAACTGCGAGGCACCGAACTGCAGCAGGCCGTCACCGAACTGCTCGTCGACATCGCGGGCCCCGCCGCCGTGGCCCGGGTGGGCGAGACCGACGACTGGGCGCGCCGCACCATCGCCGGATACCTCAACTACCGCAAGACCTCCATCTACGGAGGATCGAACGAAGTGCAGCGCACCATCATCGCCTCGACCATCCTCGGACTGTGAGTAATCGCCATGGATTTCACCCTCACCACTGAACAGACCATGCTGCGCGACACCGTGCGCAGCGTGCTCACCCGTCACTACACCCCCGAGCGCCGCGCGGAGGTGATCGCCGATGATCCCGGCTGGGATCCGAAGGTGTGGGCGGCCTTCGCCGAGATCGGTCTGCTCGGGCTCACCGTGTCGGCCGAGGACGGCGGCATCGGCGGCGGCCCCATCGAAACCATGCTCGCCCTGGAGGAACTGGGCCGAACGCTGGCGCCGGAACCGGTCTTCGACTGTGCCCTGCTGCCCGCGCTCATCATCGGCCGGGCAGGCACCCCGGACCAGCGCGCGGCCCTGCTGCCCGGCATCGTCGACGGCGAGCAGCTGTTCGCCTTCGCCCAGGCCGAGCCCGGCCTGCGTTGGCCGTACACGCAGGTGGAAACCCTGGCGCTGGAACACGGAAACCAGTGGACGCTGACCGGTCGCAAAAGTCCGGTGTCGTATGGGGATCGGGCCGACCGGCTGATCGTCTCGGCCGTGGTGCCCACCGGCGAGACCGCACTGTTTTTGGTCGATGCCCGTGACGCGGCGGTCGTGCGCACCGCCTACCGCACCTACGACGGGCACCGCGGCGCCGATATCGAATTGCGTGGCGCGCCCGCCGAACTGCTCGGCACCAGCCTCGACGCCGGTGCGGTCATCGACGAAGCCGTGATCACCACCCAAGCCGCACTGGGTGCCGAAGCCGTGGGCGCGATGGCCGAGGCGCTGCGCCTCACCACCGAATATCTGAAGACCCGCAAGCAATTCGGTGTCGCGCTGCGTACCTTCCAGACCCTCACCCACCGAGCCGCGGACATGTACGTCTCGCTGGAGTTGGCCCGCAGCATGAGCCTGTACGCGGCGATGTCGCTGGCGGACGGGGTAGTCGACCCGACGGTGGCCTCCCGCGCGAAGCGGCGGATCGACCTCTCCGGCAAACATATCGGCCAACAGGCGATCCAGCTGCACGGCGGCATCGGCATGACCGCCGAATATCCGGTCGGCCACTACACCGCGCGGCTCACCACCATCGAGCACACCCTCGGCGACACCAACGATCACCTGCGTTACCTGTCGAGCCTGCTGGGTGAGCATCAGAAGGCGGCGATCTGATGCGCATCCGTGGCGCCGTCCTCGACCACCCCGACCGGCCGCGGCCCTTCGCGTCGTCGCGCCCGATCGGGGTCTACGACCTCGAACTCGACGAACCGGGCCCGACCGAGGTGCTGGTCCGCATCGAAGCAGCCGGTGTGTGCCACTCCGACCTCAGCGTGGTCGATGGCAATCGGTTGCGGCCGCTACCCATGCTGCTCGGTCACGAAGCGGCGGGCATCGTGGTGACACTCGGCGAGCAGGTCGACGATCTCGCCGTCGGCGACCGGGTGGTCATGTCGTTTCTGCCGCGCTGCGAGCGCTGTGCGGCGTGCGCCCGCGGCGGGGCGCTGCCCTGCACCGAAGGAACCCGAGCCAACACCGCCGGTGAACTCCTGCACCACCCCGGCAGGCTGACCCGGGCCGGACAGCCGGTGCGCCATCACCTCGGCGTCTCCGGATTCGCGACGCACGCCGTGATCGACCAGGCTTCGGTCGTCGCGGTCGGCCCTGATGTGCCGCCGGAGGTGGCGGCACTGTTGGGGTGCGCCGTGCTCACCGGCGGTGGCGCCGTCCTCAATGTCGCCGACCCGTCGCCCGACGACGACCTGATGGTGGTCGGGCTCGGTGGCGTGGGAATGGCCGCGCTGCTCACCGCGACCGCGATCGGCGTGCGACGCATCGTGGCGGTCGACCGCCTGCCCGCCAAGCTCGAGGCCGCCCGCGACCTCGGCGCCACCGAAACCTACACACCCGAACAGGTTGCGGCGCAAGGAATTCGAGCGCGCTACGTAATCGAATGCGCCGGTCACCCGGCCGCGTTCGAAACCGCCTTTCTGGCCACCGCCGCCGGTGGAACCACTGTCACCGTCGGCCTGCCCGCCCCGTCGGCCACCGTGACACTGTCACCGCTGATGTTCACCGCCGAGGCCCGCACCGTGGTCGGAAGCTACCTCGGCTCGGCCGTACCGGCCCGCGACATCCCTCGCTACGAGCAGATGTGGCGGGCAGGACGGCTGCCGGTCGAGAAACTGATCTCCGCCCGCATCGGACTCGACGACCTCAACGAGGCGATGGATCAGCTCGCCGACGGTGCGGCGGTGCGCCAGGTGATCGTCTTCGACCCGGAAAGGCACACACGATGACATCCACTCTTTCCGACCTCCCGGTCGCCCAGTTCCTCGGCGGCGACTGGGTGGACAGCACGGCGACGATGCCCGTGTACAACCCGGCCACCGGCGCGCAGATCGCGACCGTCGCCGACGGCGACGACGTGACAGCCCTGGCCGCGTTGGACGCCGCGGCCGCCGCGCAGCAGCAGTGGGCGGCCACCGACGCGCGCCACCGCAGCGACATTCTGCTGCGCGCGTTTCACCTGCTCCATGCCGACGCCGAGCGGATCGCGCGCACGATCACCCTGGAAATGGGCAAGCCGCTCGCCGAGGCACGCGGCGAAGTCGCCTACGGCGCCGAGTTTCTGCGCTGGTTCGCCGAGGAGACCACCCGCGGCAGCGGAGCCTACTTCCCGGCGCCGAGCGGCGGCCGCCGCATCGCTGTCCGGAAACAGCCGGTCGGCCCGGTCTATGCGATCACGCCGTGGAATTTCCCGCTGGCCATGGTCACCCGCAAGGCGGCCCCCGCGCTCGCCGCGGGCTGCACCGTCGTACTCAAGCCCGCGCCCCAGACCCCGCTCACCGCACTGGAATTCATGCGGATCCTGGTGGAAGCAGGACTGCCACCGGGAGTGGTCAACTGTGTGACGACCTCGCGCGCGCCGCTGGTGTCGGCGCCGATCCTGGCCGACCGGCGGCTACGCAAGATCACCTTCACCGGCTCCACCGCCGTCGGCCGCACCCTGCTCGGGCAAGCCGCGCAGGGAGTCCTACGGACCTCGATGGAGCTCGGCGGCAATGCCCCCTTCGTCGTGCTGGAATCCGCCGATCTGGACAAGGCCGTCGACGGCGCGGTGCTCGCCAAACTGCGCAACGCCGGGCAGACCTGCGTGGCCGCCGACCGCTTCCTGGTTCACCGATCGCTGGCAGCGGAGTTCACCGAACGATTCCGCACCGCCGTTGCCGCGCTGCCGGTGGGCGATGGCCTCGATGAATCCACCCGCATCGGACCCGTGATCGACGACGCGGCGGTGCAGCGGATCACCACGCTCATCGAGGAGGCGGTCAGCCAGGGCGCACATCTGCACACCGTCGGCGCCGAGATCGACCGATCAGGTCACTTCCTCCGACCCGCGGTCCTGACCGACGTCGACCCCCGGACCCGCCTGTGGAATTCGGAGGTTTTCGGCCCCGTCACCGCGATCCGCACCTTCACCGACCCGGCAGAGGCGCTGCACCTGGCCAACGACACCGACTCCGGCTTGGCCGGTTACGTGTTCGGCGAAAACCTCGGTGACACCCTCGATTTCGCCGAAGCACTCCAGACCGGCATGGTCGGCGTCAACACCGGCGCGATCTCCGACCCGGCCGCCCCCTTCGGCGGGATGAAGTCCTCCGGGCTCGGCAGAGAAGGCGGCAGCACCGGACTGGAGGAATACCAGGAGGTCCAGTACCTGGCCATCGCCCGCTGACAACCCACGCCGACGCCGATCCGGCGCTTACGCCAAGCACTTCGACGACCCGACGTGGCAGGGCTCGGTCAACGGATTGTGTACCGACAGCCCGGCGTTCGCGGCGCTGTGGGCGAGCAACGATATGGCGGTGCCGATCAGCTCGATCAAACAGGCCGCCCGGCACCTGTCGGCCTACAGCACTGGGAGTAGTTCGTCGCCGTAGACGCTGAGGCAGCGTAGCGCGAGCTCGATGTGCACCCGTCGGCTCTCGATCGTATGACCCAGGCGGCGCTCCGCCTGTCGGAGTCGATACCGGACGGTGTTGCCGTGTACTCCGAGCAGGCTCGCGGTCATCTCGATATTGCCGCCGGCGCACAGGAATTCGAGCACCGTGTCGCGAAGGCGGGCGGTCGGCTCGCTCCGATCGGCGAGTTGGCCGAGTTCGCGCTCGATGAGCGCGCGCACCGATTCGATATCTCCGTCGCCGGTGAGCATGCAGACCAGGTCGACGTCCCGGTAGGCGGTGACCGCGCTCGCGTTGTGCGCGCTGGTCGCGATCCGCTGTGCGGCAACGGCTTCCAGGTGGCTGCGCCGAAAGCCTTCCAGGCCGGAACGCGGGGTACCGACCGCGAGATGGATGTGTGCGATCGGCGGCACCGGTACATCGGCGATATTCGGGACGTGTGAGGTTGCCATCCAGGCCCACAAGCCGTGGACGCCACTGCTGATCAGAAGCGGCGGTGGTGTCCCGAGGGTGTAGGCGATGTGGGACGCGTGCTCACGAAGCAGACCGGTCGCGTGTCGAGCAGGCACCTTGCGGTCGGTCCAGAGAATGAGCGCGACATGGGAGTCGTCCATCGGGTATCCGAGATAGTCGGGCGAGTCGGCTGACGGCGCCGACTCCCCGCGCAGAATGGCCTGAACGATCTCGGTGCGCTGGGCATCGAAGTTGCGGGTGTGGTGCTCACGCTCGTCCATGTACGCGGCGACGATGCCGTCGAGGCAGGTATCGAGCCACTGTGTGCTGTGTTCCCAGAAGATGACCAGGACGGCCCCGCGCAACTCGGGATCGGGGATCTGCTGGTGGAGTACCTGGGTGATGTATCGCCATAACCCCCGCTGCGCGGCTCGGTAGGTCTTGAGCAGCATGTCCACGCCGTAGCCGCGCCGGGCCACGGTCCGCGCGCCATCGACGGCCTCGGTGGGTGGGCGCGCCTCGAACTGCGTACGCCCGATCACCGCGAGGAAGCCCAACCAGTGGGCTCTGGTGGCTGCCCGGACTTCCCGATGGACCTCGACATCGGCGAGGTAGTGCGGGAACGTCTCCTGGATCGCGGCGTCGACAGCGGACAGGACCAGTTCGGACTCGGACTCCGACCGCATCCGCAGCGCGAAAGCGGCGAGCCACTCGACCGCTGATGCCTTGTCCGCCACCGTGGTTGGCGTCAACTCGCCACCGTGGCGTTCCGTGCGTGGGATCGCCGTCTTCACCGCACGGTCAGGTGATAGTCGGGCCGGGCGGGCTGCGCGGGGCGCCCGGATGTGGTGTCGGAGGGAGCGGATACCAGCATAGTGGCACCTTAGCGCAACCGGACTGTTGTGTCCGGATATCTTCCGGTCCGGGATGTACGACGGTGGGGATTGTGGGAGCGTACGAATCGTGCATTCGCGCTTGGAAAGGCGAACAAATTTCAAATATTCAGTTGGTAGGTCAGGGTGTCGCTGCTACATTCGAATCGGTCAACGCCGGGCGGCTTATGAAATCCGGACAGCGTGGTACCGGATTCCGTCTGGCGTCGGCTCAATTGGCTGATACTCGAAATGCATTAATTCACCATCTGCCAATTCTCGGTATTCGAACAGCCCTTCGGTAGGTAACCGGGGAAGCGGCTCGATGGTCGAGTGGATCAGTTCGCGCTGCCGGGCCCCGGGCTCGCAGCGCCGGCAGTCGCGGCGCCGTTCGGCGCCGGACTGGATCGGCTGATGGGTAACGTTGCCCGGATGAGCTCGCCACGTCGCGCCAACAGGGGACCCGCCGCCGCCGCCGAAAATCGCGTCGCCCTGCTCGTCGCGGCGAAGGCCACGTTCGCCGAGCACGGGCTGGACGCTCCGCTGAACCAGATCGCGCGCACGGCGGGAGTGGGTCAAGGCAGCCTCTACCGGCACTTTCCCACCCGTGAGGCGATCATTCTCGCGGTCTTCGAGGAGAACCTCGGCCAGTTGGAGGCGATGGTCGCCAATGTCGACTCGACTCTGGACGAGCTGCTGGCCGAGATCGTCGACCAGATAGTCGAGGTCGCGGTTCTGTTCGATCTGTTTCGTCTCGCGGACAGCAGTGACCCGCGCCTGGCGGGCATCATCGGTCGGCTGTACGCCTTGTTCGACGAGAAACTTGCCGACGACAGTCGTCGCGGAAGTGTGCGTCGGGGCGTGACCGCCGAGGAGATCTTCCTGGCCGTGGGAATGCTGGGAGCCTTGCTGAACAAGACGCCGGAATCGGAACGAGCGTCGGTGGCGGGTAAATGCTGGGGACTGTTGCAGCGCGCCCTGTGTGACTAGAACTCGCGTACTTGACTAGCGAGACGATTGCGTCAAGAATACGTTCCAGCAACCGGATATCTGTGTCCGGTTGTGGTCGAGCATTCGTGTCGATCCCGCCCTCGGCCTCGTTCGAAATGGCTGCTGGATTTCATCCGGTACCAGGAATCTGATTTCAGGGGAAATTCTTGAAGAATGCACGCTCGATCGCCCCGATGATGTCGGCGATCGCCGCGCTGTCGGTGGCGTTCGCCTCGACAACGGTGTTCGCACCGCCGGTGTATGCGGTATCGGACCCGTTCTACAGCTACCGCGACAGCTTGTCGCTGGCCGACATCGAGCCCGGAACTGTCCTGGACAGCCGGACCACGACCTACCACCTCGTCGGCATCCCCACACCGATCACCGCGGTGCAATTGCTGTACCGGACCACCGACGCCCAATACCGACCCAGTGCCAACGTCACCTCCATCCTGATCCCGCCCGGTGGCGCGGATCCGGCACGGGCGGTCGCCTATCAGTCCTTCTACGACTCGCTCGACCCGGAGCACGGTCCCTCGCGATCGATCGCCGGTGATGTCAGCTTCGGTGGCATGGTGCTGACGTCGGAGGCCACGGTGATCGCCGACATCCTCGCCCGCGGTTACACGGTGATCATCGCCGATACCGAAGGGCAGCAGGCGAACTTCGCGGCGGGCCCCGAGTACGGCATGAACACACTCGACTCGATCCGGGCGGCAGTGCGTTCCGAGGCCACCGGGCTCACGGCGCAGACGCGAATCGGCTTGGTCGGTTACTCCGGCGGCGCGATCGCGACCGACTGGGCCGCGGCGCTGGCGCCGGAATACGCCCCCGAAGTGAACGCGAACCTCGTCGGCGCGACCCAGGGTGGTCTGCTGGTCAATCCCGCGCACAACCTGCGCTATGTCAGTGGCAGCGTCGGCTGGTCGGGTGTGGCCGCCATGGCGATCATCGGTGTCGCCCGCTCCTATGACATCGATTTCTCGACCTATCTGAGCCCTTACGGCGCGCAGGTCGTCGCCGCACTCCGGTCCGCGTCGATCGCCAACGTGCTGTTCCAGTACCCCGGCCTGAGCTGGCAGCAGATGGTCAAGCCCGAGTACCTCGACCCCAATTCCGTTGCGCCCCTTGTAGAAGTCGTCGGCAAGGTCAACCTCGCGAACGCACCGACACCGACCATCCCGCTCTACATCGCCCAGGGTGCCAACGGAGGTCTGGAAGGCACGGATGGGAGCAAGCCGTCGGTCGGCGCCGGTGACGGTGTCATGGTCGCCGGTGATGTCCGCAGCCTGGCCCGTCGGTATTGCGCGGACGGAAACCCTTTCGTCGAGTACCGGCAGTACGACGAGCTCAGCCACATTCCGACATTGGCCGCGTGGAGTGTCGGCGCCGTCTCGTGGATCGATGCCCGCTTCGCGGGTGAGTCCGCCGGGTCGAGCTGCGGGACGATCCCCGAAGGCAACCCGCTGACGTCGGATCTGTGATGTCACAGCTGCCGGTCGCAGGCGACCGGCAGCTGTCGTCAAGCGGCGTGCTTGGCGGAGCGCTTGGGCTCCGAACGGTACCGGCTGGAGGGGCCGTCGATACCGAGCAGCTTCCACACCCTGCGCGCGACCGGGTTCATCAACCCGATCTCCTCGGCCAACGCACGCACGTCGACGTAGTAATCGGCGAAGGTCCGCTTCGATTCCTTGGAACCGTAGAACAGATCCTTGCGCACCTCGGCGGGCATATCGAACTGCTTGAAGAACGTCTTCGGCGGCGTCGCGATCGCGCGACCGAGGATGAACATCACGATCGGCATAGCGATCGAGAGCACAGCCTTGTTCACCGCGGGCTGGGCGGGCACGTTCTTCTTCAAGAACTCATGCGCGAAGGAGATATGACGAGCTTCCTCGGCCACATGGATCGCCATCACCCCACGCATGATCGGGTGGATATCGTCACCCGAACGCAGAATGTCCTTCTGGATATGGTCGATCGGCTCCTCACCGGCGAGCACGGCCATGAAGAAGAAGTTCGGGAACAACGCACCGGCCGGCGCGGCCAGATGACGCAACTGACGCACGAGCGGGTTCATACCCGGCACGTCGGCGACGCGGTTCACCATCTCCTGGAACATCAGAGTGTGGTTGTGCTCTTCGATCATCTCGTGCGAGCAGTACCGGAACTCCGGGTCGTTGTTGTCCAGGTTGAAGATGTGCTGCATCATGCCGATGATCAGAATGGCCTCGAACTGCAGGCCGACCTTGGCGACGTTGGCCTGACGGACCTTGCCGATCTCGATCTTCTTCTCCAGCGGCAGCGCCTGGTACCAGGGGTGGCGACCGATGGGATCGGCCGAGGTCACCAGGACCCAACGCTCGGGCTTGCAGTTCGGATCGAAGTCGGGGGCGTCCCAGTCGATGTCCTCGAACGGGTCGAAGTGGCGATCGACCGATGCCTCGGACAGCATCAGCAACTTCTCGGCGTACGCCTGAGCCTGGGCGACTACAGGATCGACGTCAGGGGTGGTGGGCGCAGACATCATTATCACTGCCTCTCCTCGAAAGTGTTGCTGTGTCTTGCGGTTACCCATAAATGGTGAATCGTAACGATGCCAACCCAGGAGAGGTTCCCGGGCCGACGCCAGATGTAAGGGTTTGTTGAGAGTGCGAACCGGTCACGGCCACCCTGGTCTACCCGCTGGTAGCTTGTTGTGGCGTGTGTCGCAATCTGCAAAAGCCCGTTGCGTCGGTGCGGGGCCCGGCGGACATGCGTCTGCTCGCGCTGCCTGGTCAGGAGTTGCTTTGTTCAGTGAAGGAAATCTGAATTTCGTACAGATCCCGGACGGTCATGCCGGGGCAGGTCTGTCGGGTGCGCGCCGGTGAGTGCACCGATTCCGCGCTATTCCCCCTCCTCCAAACACGGGCCGTTTCTCTCGCCACAGGAGTTGGTGGCCGCGATCCACGGACGTACCGACTGTGATCTGCCGTTGGCGCGATGGGCTCGAACCCTCGGATCGTTGTATCGGGAATGGCTGGCTGAACCCACCGCTGTTCGCGTCGGACAACAGATCGTCGAGGTCGTGCACGACATCGATGCCTGGATTACCGCCCGGCTTCCGCGCCCGCGCCCAGGTGTTCCACGCGGCATCGATTCGGTGGGCGGGGTAATCGGCCGTGTCGCCGAGGCCGCTGCCTGCGCTCAATGGGCGCTACACAACACCGAGGACGCCGATCAACGGCACCGGGCGTGGAACCATCTCGCCGAAATGCGGGAAGGCTACGAAGATATGGTGCGGTTGATACTCGATGGATCCATCCATCTGCCCGAGTCCTGGCCCAGCATCAGCTGGTCGGCCGCGACGATGTAGCACCGTCCGGCGTGCCTGTCCTATTCGCATCGAAATTTTCGGGATACGACGTCGGAAATGAGCGGTGAGCTGATCGTTTGTCTTTCCCATCGAGGGTATTCCGATGGAGTAAGGACAACACCGGGGGATGCGAGGAGTAGCAGAATGAGCACCACCAGTGTAGTCGTGACTATCGTCGGCGCAGTCATCATCGTTATCGTGCTTGCTGCCGTCATCGTGGCTTTGATGCGTAGTCAGCGTGAACGCCGCCGGGTCGATGCGGCGGGAATCCGCGATCGGGCGGCGGAACAGGAATTCGAGGTCGGACAGCGAGAGGCACGGGCGGAGGAGATCGCCGCCCGAAGCCGTGCGGCACAGGCCGAGGCCGATGCCAAAGCCGCTCATGCCGAACAGCTCGCCCAGCAGGCGCAGGTACACCACAGCGACGCGGCGGAATCACGCGCGGAACTGGACAAAGAATGGGAACGCGCGGACAGGATCGACCCGGACAGGAAGCCGGGTCAGCCGATCGAGGATCCAGAACGGCCGAGCTCGGTCTGACGGGACGCCGAATGGAGTTCCGGACGCACTCTTCCGCACAGGGCGAATTCGGGCGACAGAACCATCAATCCGTCGTACTGGCGTGCGCCGCGATAATCCGCCAGCCATGCGTATCGTCGTGCAACCAGGAACGCGTGTAGCGCATCCTGGCTCCGAAAGGCTCGCCGTTGACGGTCCCCTCGACGGTCCCGAGAAACCAGGTCACCCCAGTATTTCCGTCGGTGAGTGCGCTCAGCTCTTCCTCGACCAAGGCTGTCACCACCTGCGTCCGGGTGCGGTGAAGCTCCAGGTCGTCGGCCTTGGTGTAGACGTCTGCGCCGAAGGTGAAGATCAACCGGTCATCCAGCAGACTGTCCAGCGCCTGCACATCCCCAGCAAGTTGCGCGGCCTGCAACCGCCGCTCGGCGTCTCGCAAGTTTTCCATGCGCCTCACCCTGCCAGCCAATGTGGCAGTCCCGCCACGATGTTCGCGTTCAGCTGAGACTGTCCGGTGATGCCGACCGGTCAGCTGCCGGCTGCCGTGGTTCCCCATACGAGGCAGAACGTGTGACCTGCGGGGTCACGGAATACACGGAAGTTGTCTTCACCGACGGCATCGGGCACACGGGTAGCGCCGAGACTCAACACATTTCGCTGCGCCGACTCGATGTCGTCGACTTCGATGTCGAGGTGGAACTGTTGCGATCCGCGAGGGTCCGGGAATAGCGGCGGCTCGTGTTCGGGCGCGAGCTGGAACGCGAGCCGCCGCCCCTGCGAATCGGTCAGGTCTCATCGGTGTCCTCGACGGTGCCGCCGAGCAGTTCCCGGTAGAAGCGCGCCAGTCCGCCCGGATGCTTGCAGTCGAGCACCACCGAACGAAGGTTTCCGATCATGCACCCCGAGTTGCCGTCGGAGGACGGGCTAAACCCCAGCAGAAGCGAGCGAGCTGCTTTCGATACAGGGACAAGCAACGACACCGTCGCGCCACCGGCCGCGGCGCGACGGTCGGCGCGGAAGGTGGAATCGCGAACTCAGGTGCTCGAGTATCCGCTCGATCATTTCGACGTCTACGACGGTCCATGGCAAAGGCAGTCGCTCGCGATTCCGGCCGACCCTGAGCCCCCGAACTGCTGGTGAACCACGCACGCTATTTCATCCGAATCGGGTGAAGAAGCCTCAACCGGCCGACGGCATCATTCGAAGCACATCCGGCGCCTGGGTGTCGTGGCTGTGGTGGAAGGAGCCTCGTAGATCGCGCGAACCGACGGGTGGTGGCGTTGTTCGTGCGCGTCCGAGCCGCCATCGCCGGTCTCTACTCGAAGGGATCTCCATGTCGCGCAAACGCACGCACGCTCCTCAGATCGCCCCGGCGTATACCGGCCGGCTGTCGATGAATCCGGTACCCGCGCTGCGGATGCCCGCGGACAGTATGGATCCGGATGTCGCCTATCGATTCATCCACGACGAACTGATGCTCGACGGGAGCAGCCGGCTGAACCTGGCCACTTTCGTGTCGACGTGGATGGATCCGCAGGCCGAGAAGCTGATGGCTGAGACGTTCGACAAGAACATGATCGACAAGGACGAATACCCCGCGACCGCCGCGATCGAGCAGCGATGTGTGTGCATGGTCGCCGACCTGTTCCACGCTGAGGGCCTGCGCGATGACGACCCGACCAGCGCCACGGGGGTGTCGACGATCGGATCCAGCGAGGCGGTGATGTTGGCCGGGCTGGCGATGAAGTGGCTGTGGCGCGAGAAGGTCGGCGACGGGTGGAAGGGCCGCACACCCAACATGGTGATGGGTGCCAACGTGCAGGTGGTGTGGGAGAAGTTCTGCCGCTACTTCGATGTCGAGCCGCGGTATCTGCCGATGGAGAAGGACCGTTACGTCATCACACCCGAGCAGGTGCTGGAGAACGTCGACGAGGACACCATCGGCGTCGTGGCGATCTTGGGCACGACGTTCACCGGCGAACTCGAACCGATCAGCGAGATATGCGCGGCGCTCGACAAGCTCGCTGCCGACGGGGGACCGGACATCCCGGTGCACGTCGACGCGGCCAGCGGCGGCTTCGTGGTGCCCTTCGTGCATCCCGAACTGGTGTGGGACTTCCGGCTACCGCGCGTGGTGTCGATCAATGTCAGTGGTCACAAGTACGGGCTGACCTATCCCGGCATCGGCTTCGTGGTGTGGCGCAGCCCCGAATACCTGCCCGATGACCTGGTCTTCCGGGTCAACTATCTGGGTGGCGACATGCCGACCTTCACACTCAACTTCTCCCGGCCCGGCAATCAGGTCATCGGCCAGTACTACAACTTCCTGCGGCTCGGCCGCGCCGGCTACGGCCAGGTCATGCATTCCCTCTCGCAGACCGCGCGATGGCTCGGCGACCAGCTGCGCAAGAGCCAGCACTTCGAGGTGATCACCGACGGTTCGGCGATCCCGGTGATCAGCTTCCGGCTGTCCGGCAACCCTGGCTACACCGAGTTCGACGTCTCGGAAGCGTTGCGTGCCTACGGATGGCAGGTGCCCGCGTACACCATGCCGGACAACGCCACCGATATCGCCGTATTACGCATCGTGGTGCGGGAAGGGTTCTCCGCGGACATGGCCAGGGCGTTGAGTGATGACATGACGACCGCGCTCGGACACCTCGACGCGCTCAAGCCCAACGGATACTTCGACCGCGTCCGTCCGTTCGCGCACTAGCACGCACCACGCGAATTCATGCCACAGGTGAGGGACGCCCACTCGACGAACGCCGGCGGCCACGCGTAATGAAATCCGCTCCAAGCGATTTCAACTCGAACCTCACGCCGGAGTCCCAGCTCAGGGACACTTCCGGGGTTACCGGCGGCGTCGGTGAGTGCCCGTGGGTGTTTGTCTCGGCCCGGGGCGGCTATCCGTCACTTGACTGGCCCGACAGAAGCAGGGCGGTCGGACCCGACCGGAAGGGATTAGACAATGAGCACAGCTGACAAGGCCGAGAACAAGGCTGACGAACTCGCCGGTAAGGCGAAGGAGAAGTTCGGCAGCGCGGTCGACGACAAGCACCTCGAGAACGAGGGCAAGAGCGACCAGGTCAAGTCCAATCTCAAGGCCGCGGGTGAGAAGGTCAAGGACGCTTTCCGTAGCTGACCGATAATTCTGTCACTGCCGTCGAGCGGGTGCGCGCCCTACTGGGTGCCACCCGCTCGTTCGTGTCCGCATCCGACGACATCGGCTGCATCGCGGGCACGGAGCGGCGAGGTGGCAGGGCTGAGCACTGGCGACCGGCCGGTGTGTACGCAGGCTAGGTCGACTCGGCGCGTAGTCGATCACGTTCCGCGCGGAGGCGAGCGACAGTGTCTTCGAGCTCGAGTATGCGAGCCACCGCGGTGAGATTGACCCCATCGCAGGTAAGGGTGGTGATGCGGTGCAGGCGGGTCAGGTCCTCACCGCTGTAGCGGCGGGTGCCACCGGCGCTACGGGCGGGGGTGACCAGCCCGTGCTGTTCGTACAGGCGCAGGGTCTGGACCCCGATGCCGGCCAACTCCGCGGCAACGGAGATCGCATACACCGCCTGCGCTGGTGACGGCCTTGAGTTGTGTGGGGAGACCATCTGCGTCCTCTCGCTTCCACTGATTCTCTCCCAGATTACTTGTTTCTGGTACTTGCACTCATCTAGGTAGAATGCTAGAAAATATCTATGTCAGATGACAGAGGTTATCTGATCATCATCCTAGTGAGAATGGAGTGAGTTGGAGGTGGCGACCATGTTGATGCGCACCGATCCGTTCCGTGATCTGGACCGGTGGACCCAGCAGATGTTCGGCACAGCGGCACAGCCGGCAGCGATGCCGATGGATGCTTGGCGCGACGGCGACGAGTTCGTGGTCGAGTTCGATCTGCCCGGAATCGACCCGGAATCCCTGGATTTGGATGTCGAACGCAATGTGGTGACCGTGCGCGCATCGCGGCCCGGCCTCGACGCGAATCGGTCGATGATCGCCGCGGAGCGCCCACGTGGGGTGTTCAGCCGTCAGTTGTTCCTCGGCGAGAGCCTCGACACCGACCAGATCCGCGCCGACTACCGCAACGGTGTGTTGCGGCTGTCGATCCCGGTCGCGGAGAAGGCCAAACCCCGCAAGATCGAGATCGCCCGCGATCACGACCGCGAACCCCAGGTGATCAACGCCTGATTCCACAGTCGAAAGTGAGGTGATGCGTATCGAACCATCGCCGAAACCCTTGCGAATGAGCTGAATTCGACTCCCTGAAGTCCGGTGGCCGGGTCTGTGGACCCGGCCACCGCCTCCACCCCGTCCAACCGTCGATTCGAGGAGAACCCGATGACCGTCTTATCGAGTGGTTCCGAGTCCGATCGCGTCGAACGGGACACCTTCGTCTCGGATCCGGGCCGCGAATCAGGCCTCGGCGTCGCCGCCGTGTACGCCGAGGAGCCTGAGCGCGGCGCCCATCCCACCGACCGTATCGACCAAGCCTGGAGCGCCTCCGATGCCGACGACGACCTTTCCTGTCTTGCCTTCTGAGCACTGCGCGCACCCGGACCCGCACCAGCACGAGGCCAGGGAATGCCGAGACTGGCAGCCCGGTCGCGTGAGCTGGTTCGACGCGGCGAAAGGGTTCGGTTTCCTGAGCTCCGACCGGGGCGGACCAGCGGTGTTCTGTGACTACACCGCCATCGCCACCCGGGCTACAAGCTCCTGCACGCCGGACAGCGCGTGATCTTCACCGTGACCGACACCGGCCGTGGGCCCGAAGCCGGTCAAGTGCTGACCTACGACGAGTCCGGCACCGACGCCGCGACCGCCCCATCCCGACCTGAGGGTTGGGTGCGATCGCTGCTCCGGGCTCGCACGACCCGCAGCCACTGAGCGCACGCAGCCTGACCTATTGCGAGGAACAACAATGCCTACCGACTACGCCACCGACCGACAACAACCGACCATGTCGACCGAGACGGCCGTCATCCGGTGGCCCGAACCCAGCCCTCTCGACACATGGTGGACCGAGATCATGGATGGCGTTTCACCACCAAGCCCCGCCCACGTCGAGCACCGCGCGCGAAGCGGACGCCGCCACCTCGCGGCTCGCCCGGTTCTGGCCGCTACATATCGTTTGCCCGCCGGTAGCTGCACTGGATAACCGTGGATAGCTGCGGATCCGGCGGCGGGAGATCGTCGATGCATCTGCTGAGAAACATAGTGTTAACGCAAGGTTCGATTCGCCGGGTGCGGATCACAACCCTCGGGGGAGGAACTTGCACAATAGCTACATAATTGCTGATTTCGCCTCCATCGCCTCCGTGTATTCGGTACGTTGGCCGCATCCACGGCGCGAATACGGTAGGGGTATCGGATGGACGAGCGCACCGGCAATACCGCACGATCGCTGTGTCACGAGGACGGCAATCAGATACGCCGGAATCTCGAGCGCAACCTGTTGTTCGACGCCGAGCTGTGCGACACTGTCACGGCTGCCCATCTACGCGCGGTCGTGGACCACCTGAAAGTCGCGGTCCAGATCTGTGCGCAGGAAGGGATCGCGCTTGCGTTGGTACTGCGCGAAATAGAAGCCGCCCTGGTCGCGATCCCTGAAGGGATTCCCGCCGATTGGCAGTCCAACCTTCGCCTCCATCTGGTCGACTACGTGACAGCGGCATTCGCGAAGGGTTGTCTACAACCCCAATCGCCCCCGCTGTAATCACCGACCTCCGACCAGTCCTCGGCCCTGAGATCGTTCCCTCGCGTCGGCAGATCGTCCGCGCCAACGGCCCCTGAAAAGGGAAGCGCCACAGTGTGATTGAATGATCGGTTCGCTCGACGCGAGGATGTCGTGCGGACTGCTGCTGACGGGAGGATTCCGCCGGCGCATCGTTTCGCGAAAGGACAACTCGATATGACACGGTCTGCCATCGGGCGCACAGTTGCGATGATCGGAGCCGCGGGCGCCCTAACCGGGGCCGTTGTCGCGGGCGCCGGTGTTGCCGGCGCCGTTGACGTCCCTGCCTACGGCAGCGTCCGCTACGTCTTCTGCTCCGACGTGCAGGCAGGCAACGAGATCACCTACTACGACTCTCTCGGCAAGCGCGACGAGGTTGTCACGTTGACCGAGCCCATGGAGGGTGACCGGTGGTGCCGCAATGTCGACGTGCTGTTCGCCAAGAAATCGTTCGTCTGGTCGGCGATCAGTCACCCCGACGCCCACTACGTGTTCGCGGCGATTTACGTGAACGGCAAACTGGTTGCTCGCGACGAGGACCGCTCGACCTACGGTTACGGGTCGGCGCACGCCATGTGATCGATAGTCCCGACGGAGTCGGTGTATCGCTCGGTCGACCATCGGCCGGGACGACACGTTGGTCGCCCCGGCCGACCCGGTGAACGCTGATCAGGGTTCGACGTCAGCTGTACTGCCGCCGAGCGGCATGGCGGGCAGACCGAGTTTGCGATGGTCCCAGGAGCGGATCCGCGTCGGCTCGACCCGAACGACGATGCGTTTGTGCATCATGGACTCGACCAGTGGACGAGCCTGCTCGGTGTAGGGACCGACGTAGCGGCGGAAGACGTCGATTCCGGCGCTCCAGTACTCCTCGTCCTCGGGGTCCTCGATCAGATGCGCTGTTCCTTCGATCGAAACGCCGCGCAACTGGTCGTAGGTGTCACCTGCCTCTGCCATACAGGTCAGGGTCGGGTTTCGGCGCAAGTTGGTCGCCTTCTGCGACTTCGCCTTGGTCTCGAAGTAGATCTTGCCGTCGACGTGCCCGAACCACATCGCTGTCAGGTGCGGTTTCCCTTCGGCGTCGAGGGTGGCCAAGGTGAGCACCCTGCTGTGGTCGAGGAACTGCGCGATCTCCTCCGCGCTCATCTGCACCGTTGCCCGCTGTTTGATTCCCACGTTCACCTCCCGCTCGATCGTTGAGCCGACCTTATCGAGCAACCGCGCTCGGCGATCCCGAACGCGATCATTCGCTGGTCAGCGCGGCTGTGGGCCGATCGGTAGGCGTATGCCGAATCGTGCAGTAAGCGTGGAAATGCTATGCCGACGCTGCGTCATACGCGGCGATGACGTCTGCGGAGATCCGTCCGCGGGTAGAGACGGTGTGACCGTTTTCATTGGCCCACGAGCGAATGGCGGTGAGATCGTTGCGTGGGGTGGGTGCGCTCGTGGATTTCTTTCCGGCGAGGCGAGCGGCGGAAGTCTTGGCTCGGCCGATTCGGCGGGCGTAGGGGAGCCACTGGTCGAACGTTTCGCGCAGTTTGGTGGCGTTGGTCGCGGACAGGTCGATTTCGTAGCTGGCACCGTCCAGTGCGAACGTAACGGTCTCGTCGGCCTCGGAGGTGCCGTCGAAGTCGTCGATAAGGCTGACAACGACTTTGCGAGCCATGGGAATCCTTTTCATTCGAGTGCGGAAGGTTTCACACGGATGCTAGTAGCTGGAGGCCGGTCGAGCGCGTCCAGTGCCAGCGCACTGGCAGCGGTTGGGCTGTTTCGCGCTGATTCGGCGACGGATTCACTGTGCTAGCGCCACAGCGGATCTCGCGAGGTCGGCGCAACGATCCTCGGTCGAGGCGTCTGACAGAGTACGACCGTCATATCGAGAATCGGCTCACGCTTTCGGGCTCGATGGTGATGAGCAACCATTTCTCGGCCAGCATCTTCGCGAGTTCGTCGGCTCGACTCTCGTCGTCGAGGTCCCAGTAGCGAGCGGCCAAGCGGGAGAGCAACTCGTGGGCTCCGTCGGTCGAGATGGTGGTGTGGCCGGCGATGGAAACCCAGCGCTCGCGTTCACCGACGGGGGCAGCGACGACGATCGACGCGCGGGGGTCGCTCCGCAATCGCGCGACCTTCACCGAATCCGGGTCGGTGAACAGCTGAATTGTGCCCTCGGTGGTGACCTCGAACCACACCGGCCGGGGCTGGGGCGGTGTGGGTCCGTCGGCCACGGACAGAAACCCGTAGAGGGGGCGTTCGAGAAACTCGATATCCTTGCCGGTCAACGAATGTGGTGCGGCGTCCATCCTGATCCTTTCTGAGGAGTGAGAGGTGTTGCTGATCATGACCCCAGTCAACGCAGCCGGCGCGGCCAATTCCATAGGTGAGAAGCCGGATTCGATGTGTATTCGTCTAACGATCGCCGACGCGCGGTCGACCTGGTGAAATCGGAGTCGACCGGCAGACGGCTCCCTCGGCGAATCCTGGCCTCGGTCTCATGCCGTATTCGGCGTGTTCCGGCGCAGGATCCAAGTTGCGAGTCAGCGGCAAACACGCGAGTTGCCCGAGCTAACCGGTTCCTGCACAGAAGAATTGATGATAGACGGCCCTGGAATGCTAGATGCCGGTGGGCTCTGACCCGGCCACCGCGATGTTGCGCTCAACTCATGGTGAGTCGGGCCGGTTGAGCAGGGCATCGATGAGCCGGTGTGCGGCGGCGTCACAGCGTTGCTTGTCATCAGTGACCAGTCGGTCGAGCAGGATCCCCTTGAAGCCCGAGGCCAGCACCGTCGCATCGATACGGGCGTGCGCGGGATCGTGTCCTGCGCCGGTGAGCAGCTCGGCCGCGTAGTCCACCCATGCCAGGATCGCGTCACGGGCGGCGGGGTGCTCGGCGGAGTCGGTGGTGAGACCGGCGGCGAGCAGGTGGTACATGACGGTGAAGTGCGAGCGTTGTTCGTCTGCGGTCATCGCCGCCCATGCCGACGTCGCCGCGTCGGCGGGACACTGCTCGGCGGCACCGGCGAGTTGGCGCTGCATCTGCTGTCGATGTTCGGCGAACGCGGCTGAGAGCAGCTGCTCGCGGCTGCCGAAGTAGTGCACGAGCATGCGCGCACTGGTCCCGATGCGGCCTGCCAGGCCCCGCAACGTGAAGTCGACGAGACCGTGACGGGCGAAATCGTCGAGAGCGGCGTGGAGCAATTCGTCGCGGCGGGTGGGATTCGGAGGTGTTCGGTCAGCCACCCCTTGACTGTAACATTTGTTACATCTAGGGTCTGCGGCATGAATGTAACAAATGCTTCATCGCTGGGTGTCGAGCCCACCGAATACACCGCGTTCATGATGTTGACCGCGCTACCGGCATGGCTGGATTTGAGCCGACCGCAGCGTCGACACCTCGCCGACACCACCCTGGGCACCGCCCTCGCGGCCCGGACGAAAACCACGATGAGGTTCTACGACGCCGAGGCCTTCAGCGCCCGTTGCAGCGACATCGCCGTGTTCGCCACCACCGACCTCGACGAGTACTACCTGGTGATCGAGCAACTGCGCGACTCCGCACTGTTCACCACGCCCTACTTTCGCCTCGAGGACCTGATTCTGTCCGTGGAAGACGGGCACAGGGCCGCCGAATGAATCAGCAGATCGTTGCGCGCGCGGCGCTCGTCACCGGCGGTGGCAGCGGAGTCGGCTTCGCGTTGGCCCAGCAGCTCGCCGCCACCGGCCGTCACGTGCTGATCTGTGGCCGCGACCCCGACCGCCTGGCGAACGCGGCCGCCCGCGTTCCCGGCCTGCAGACCATCTGCGCAGATCTGGCAGTTCCCGCTGACGTGGATCGCGTCGCCGCGACCGCGGCCGCGATCTCCGGGCTGGACCTGGTCATCAACAATGCCGGAGTCCAAATCGACCGGCAATGGGTGACATCGGAGGCCGACGAACTGCTCGACGATGTGACCGAGGAACTGGCAGCGAACCTGGCAGCACCGCTGCGTCTGACCGCCCGGCTGCTTCCCACGCTGGCGCTCGCGCCGGCCGCGACGATCGTCAACATCACCTCGGGACTCGGGTTGGTGCCCAAGCGTTCCGCACCGGTGTACTGCGCTTCCAAGGCGGGCTTGATCGCCGCGACAACCTCGTTGCGGTACCAGCTCGCTGTAGACGCACCGACTGTGCGCATCGTCGACGCGATGCTGCCACTGGTCGACACCGCCATGACCGCCGGGCGCGGACGCGGCAAGATCAGCCCGGACGCGGCCGCGGCGGCCGTTCTGTCCGGACTGCGCAAGAGGCGCGTACGCCGAATCCGAGTCGGCAAGGTTGGCATATTGCTTGGGATGCAACGAATCTCACCCGCCCTCGCGGCGCGCGTGGTCGCGGACTGATCGGAGCCATGGTGCCGACCTGCTCGCCCGGCGTCCGAGATGTGCTGGTCGAGGGCTCGGCGTGGGCGATCCGCTAGATTGCGGGTAGCTGCTCGCCCTGTACGACTTCGATGTCCAGTTCGATCTTGACCGTGGTGCCGACGGCGGCCACTCCCGTGCGCACAACCGGGTTGTAATCGATCGCGAAATCGTTGCGGTGCAACAGTGTTTCGGCGTGGAACGCGGCGCGTACACCACCCCACGGATCCGGCCCGAACCCACCGAAGGCCACCTCGAGATCGACCGTGCGGCGCTGCCCGTGCATGGCCAGCTCACCCGGCATCACCCAGGTGTCACCCCCGGTACGACGCAACCCGTGACCGGTGAAGGTGATCATCGGATATCTGTCGACGTCCAAGAACTCCGGCGAGCGAAGGTGATTGTCACGCATCGAGATCCCGGTATCGATACCCGCCGCCTTGATCTCCGCGTACCCGGTGGACCGCTCGAACGACTCGGCGATATCGAGTCGCCCACTCACCTCGGCGAATCGGGCTTTGATACTCGCGATTCCCAGATGGCGCGCGGTGGCGATCACCGTCGAATGGGCGGGATCGATCGTCCAGGGCCCCGATGGGGGCAGCGCCACTGCCCCCATCGTCGGCACCAACACCACCTCGCCGAGCGCGCCCGTCCCCGTGGATGAGATCTGCGCGATCCGCGCCACCGGTTCGAACCCGACAGCGGTGAGCACCGCGGTATGGATACCCGCGGGCAACAGCTCGGTGCTCACCGCTCCGGTTTCGTCGACCACCGCACGGGCGATCTGGCGGCCCGTCATATCCGTCACCGTCAACACCGCATCCGGCACCGGCCACCCCTCCGCGGTGCGAACACGACCGGTCAATCCACTCATCGACGATCCCCGAGGTCGTAACCGAGCCGCACATCGTAGGCGGCCTCGCCACCGGTCACGGTGACCTGCCCGGTCACCGGCGGATAACCACGAGCGACCACGGTGTATTGCCCCTCGAGAAGATCGGTCACGACATAGCGACCGTTCTCGTCGGTGCGCACCGACGCGGTCACCTCACCCGCAGCATCGAACACAGTGACCAGCACGTCCGGCGCCGCACGCCCCCCATCGGCCTGCGCCGATCCGGCGAGCACCGCCATCGCGGTCAACTCGATGTCATGACGCAAGACGCCACTGTCGGGCACCGTCAAGGTGATCGCGCTGGGACGCATGTGCTCCGCGGCCGCGACCAAGGTGTAGACACCCGACACCACGCCGTGGCACAGGTAGGCGCCGTCGCTGCCCGTGACCGCGGCCCCGACCACCTCACCACGCATATCGGTCAATGTGACGGTCGCACCCGACAACGGCGACCCGCGGCCTGCGGTACGAACAACACCCGACAACTCACCGGAACCCACCAGGGTCAGATCGATCCGCTGGGTCCGCTGACCGGCCGACACATTGACCGCGGCCGGCTGGTGCCCCATCGCCGACACGATCAACACATGAGCACCCGACTCTGGCGCACTGATCGCATAGCCACCATCAGCGGCACTGCTCGCTCGTGCGACCTGACGGCCACTCTGATCGATCAACGTCAACACCGCACCCGGCAACGGATGACCGTCCTCGCGGCGGACGTGACCGTCCACCGCTCCACCGCCGACGCCAGGCCCGGCCAACTCGCCGACGGAGGGAGTGGACTGCGACGACGTATCGACCTGGTACGCCCGACGACCGTTCCGATCTGCCGGCGCATGCCGTCCGGCCGAAGCGGTCGGCACCAGCTCCGACTCGGACAACACTCGCTCAGCGCCCTCCCAGACCCGGTCTTCCTCCCGCCCCGACTCCGCGAGTACGGCCAATTCGGCATCCAGCGCCGCCATTGTGTCGATATCGGTCGGATTGTCTTGCGACGCGGACTCTTTGGTGTTCGGGTCGAGGGTCGGATCGATATCGATCGTGCTGCGCAGTGGACGGTTCGGAAGCCACGCGGTCGCGAAGAGGGCGACGGCCGCCGCCCCGGCGGCGATGAGGAAGATCCGACCGGTCGCATCGCCGTAGGCGGCGCGCACGATCGTCGCGATCGGTGCGGGTAGGCCGTGGAGGTTCAGATTGCTGCCGCCGGAGGAACTGGTCGTCACACCGATCTTCGCGAAACCTTCTGTCGACAGCTCGCTCACACGGGTAGCCAGCACCGACCCCAGCACCGAGACACCGATCGCGCCACCGAACGTGCGGAAGAAGGCGACGCTGCTCGATGCCGCGCCGATGTTGTGCACGCTCACGGTGTTCTGTACGGCCAGCACCAGGTTCTGCATCATCATGCCGACACCGAGCCCGACAACGGCGATGTAGGTGCCGACCAGCCACAGGTTGGTGGCGTGATCGATCGTCGACAGCAGCCCGAACCCGACCACCAACAGCGCACCGCCGGTGACGACGAACGCCTTCCATTTCCCGAACCGGGTGATCAGCTGTCCCGAACCGGTCGACGCGACGAGCATGCCCGCGACCATCGGGATGGTCAGCACCCCGGCCACCGTCGGCGAGAATCCACGCGCGGTCTGGAAGTACTGGCCGAGGAAGGTGGTCGCTCCGAACATGCCGATTCCGACCGCGATCGAGGCGATGATCGCCATACCGGTGGTGCGCTCGGTGACGATCGACAGCGGGATGATCGGCGACTTGGCTCGGGATTCGACCAACAAGGTCGCGAGCAGCAGCACTACGCCCACGCCGACATACAGGGCCGATTCCCGGGAGAACCACGCGTAGTAATCCGCCTTCCCCGCGAACGACACCCAGATGAGCAGCACCGACACACCGGCCGTCATCAGAGCGGCACCGAGCCAGTCGATCGAGACGCCATCCTTGCGTTCGGTCGGCAGCCGCAGGGTCCGCTGCAGCAGCACCAGGGCGATCACGGCCAGGGGCACACAGACGAAGAAGCACCAGCGCCAGCCGAGCGGACTGTCGACGATGACGCCGCCGAGGATGGGTCCACCCGACATCGACACCGCCATCACGGCGCCCATGTAGCCGGAATAGCGTCCGCGTTCACGCGGCGAGACGATGGAACCGATGATCGCGACGACGAGCGCGGTCAATCCGCCCATGCCGATGCCCTGAACGACTCGTGCCGCCAACAGCATCGGGACATTGCCCGCGAAGCCCGCGATCACCGAACCGATGACGAAGATGACGATGGCCGACTGGACCAACAGCTTCTTGTTGAACAGATCGGCGAACTTGCCCCAGATCGGGGTGGACGCGGCGTTGGCCAGCAATGCTGTGGTGATAACCCAGGCGTACGCGGTCTGCGACCCCTCCAGGTCGCCGATGATCGTGGGCAGCGCGGTCGCCACGATCGTGGTGCTGAGCAGTGCGGTGAACAGTGCCGCCAGCAACCCGGTCATGGCTTCCAGAATTTGACGATGGGTCATCGCGACCGGGGCCGTCCGCGTCCCCGCCTCGACTGAATTAGACATCCGCTTCCTGACTTTCTGTCGAATCCGGCCGGCGCGTGCCCACCGCGGTGTGGGGCGCGACCGTGGCCAGTGAATTCCTGAGCTTCAGAACAACCGAGGTGGCCTGTTCGGCTTCGTCCTCGCTCCAATGGGCGAGAGCGGTCTGTAATCCCCGTGCCCGCGATATTCGGACGCGCCGCAGCAGATCGCGTCCTTCGTCGGTGATCTGAATGAGCGTTGCCCGGCCATCGCTGGGATCGGCGTGGCGGGCGATGTTGCCCGAGCGCACCAGCTCGGCAACATGCCTGCTCAGTGTCGACGGGCTGATGCACAAGTCCACGGCGAGATCGACCTGTCGGCTAGGACCTCTGGCTTCGAGGGAGCCCAGCACGCCGATGCCGCCCGGGAGTAGATCCCCTTCGTCCGGGTGGGAGAGGGCGGCGCGGATGGCTCGGCCCATGAAATAGAGCTCTCTGATCAGGCTCTGAGCCGTATCGGGTGACACTGCCATGGCTACTCCCAGACGAAAAGATTTACTTGCAGAATGCAACTATACATTAGATTACTTGCGCTAAGCAACGAGGCTGCAAGGCGGGCCCTGCCAGGGTCGGGGGTTCTCGGGGGCGCCGATCGACTCGTCGCGGGTAGGTACGAGGACCACGACTACGGGAACGGTTGAGGTCTGTCTCGCGTGGTGACTTTGTGCGCCGGTGGCCTTCGGTGAGGCCGGTGCCGCGAGAACGGAGGAGACGACCGCAATCCGTGGCCGATCGACCGAACTACGGAACTGTCACGCCCAGAACCGATTTCGTGCGTGCTACGCATCGAAGCCGCGCCGACACACCGGAGTTTCTCCTACGATGGACGGCGGCAGATACCAGCGCACACGAGGAGTCGATGACGATGGGCGACAACGCGAATGTGATCGATCAGTCGAAACCGAGCATCGCCCGGGTCTATGACTACATTCTCGGCGGCAAGGACAACTACGAAGTGGACCGCGCGATCGGCGACCACTTCAAGGTGGCTCTGCCCGGATCGGTGGCTATCGCGTTCACCAACCGCCAGGCCCTGATCCGCGCCGTGCGCACCATGGCCGAAGCCGGACTGACCCAGTTCCTCGATTTCGGCAGTGGCCTGCCCACCGCCGACAACGTGCATCAGATCGCGCAGGGGATCAATCCCGACGCACGTGTGGTCTACATCGACAACGACCCGATCGTGCTCGCGCACGGGCGTGCGCTGCTGGCGACCAACGACAACACCACCGTCATCCACGCCGACGTACGTGATTCCACCGCCATCCGGGCCGACCCCGAGGTGTCGCGGCTCATCGATTTCGACAAGCCGATCGCGGTGATCTTCAGTGCGATCCTGCACCACCTCAACGATGACGAGGACCCGCAGGCGGTGGTCGCGTACTGGGCTGACCAGGTGCCCGTCGGCAGCAGCGTGTTCATCTCCCACTTCCGCTCCGGTGACAATGTCGAAACCGTCGAGGCCGAGGCGAAGTTGCAGGCGACTTTCGGGCGTGGCCGCTGGCGCACCGACGACGAGATCACGGCCCTGTTCGGCGATCTCGCGGTGCGGGAACCCGGCGTGATCCCGGCGGCCCGGTGGAATCAGGACCCCGGAGTCGCTGATGGTTCGGCTGATGGCGAGTTGTCGGTGTGGGAGGAACTCATCGTGGCAGCCATTGCCGATAAGCACTGAGGCGGTTCGTGTGGCGCGCGGCCACAGCGAGATTCTGGTCTGACGGTCGCGCCCAGCAGTGCGTGCGACCGGGTTGCCTGCATCTCGCACAGCCGTTAACCTGCACACTGCCGTCGGACCACGACCAGGGGACGGCGACATCATCGCACCGGGGGAATATTCATGTCGGCACCACAATCATCGGGCTCTTTCACGTCTACCGCCAATGGCGTCTACTGCGCCTACTGCGGTTCGACGCCGGCGGCGCGGGTGGAGATTCGGGGGCACCGCGGCTTCGTCATCTTCATGCAGTTCCTGAAGTCTTCCGGCCCGTTCTGTCGCGATTGCGGACTCGCGACCTATCGCAAGATGACAGTCGAAAGCATGTGGATCGGCTGGTGGGGCTTCCTCTCAGCCGTGATCAATCCCGTCACCATGCTGATCAATCTCGGTTCCCGCTCGACGCTCACCAAACTGCCGCCGCCGATCCCCGGCGGCCCGCGGATCCCCATGCAACCGGGCAAACCGCTGTTCCAACGTGTCGAATTTCTGCTGGCCGTCGCCCTCATCTTTTTGGGACCGATCGTCCTGCTCGCGCTGGCATCGCTGAGTTAGGACTGCATCGACTGTCGGGCGAGTAGTGCTGGTAGATCGGTGGTGTGGTGCTGGATCGTGCGGTGGCCGAGCTGGATTCACTGAAGGTGAGTCACCCGAAAACCTCACTGCGACAATGAGCATCGCTGATACGAAATCAACTGGTCGCATCGCCGCCCGTAACGCCGCGCATCGGCCATGTTCGCAGTCGATGTCTCCGACTTTGGCTGATGGAGCACGACCATCACGTGCTGTCATACGCAACGTCACCCATATCAACGAAAAGATCGCGCAGACACCACCGCCGTCGTCAACGCACAGCTATCCTGCGGTCAGGAACCTCCGGTTCTGTCGATTACCGGCCACGGCACGGTGCCGCCTGAGACGTCCCTGATCCGGTTCACCAGGGCTCGTAGAAAGGGTTGCTCGTGGACCGGTTGCCCATCAGCACGACGGCTATGTGCTCTCGCTTGCAGGAAAAGGCAGGTACGCAACAGATTCAGGTCGTTCGGTAGCTCGCCTGCCTCATCCCATGATTGCCGTATCTGCCCGACTGTCCGGCCGAGTTCGATCGAGTTGTCGTTGATTGCGGCGTAGCCGTCGTAGGTGTAGGCGAATCGGAGGAATTCTGAGGCGGTGGTGTCAGCCGGTGGCACGGGATATCGCCCCGTCGCCATGGCCTTGTGCAGTGTCGCAGTGCTGTGGATGTGGCTGAGAGCTTCATCGGTGAATCGTTCGACTGCCGAGCGGGTGCGCCGCGCATCGTCCTCGCTGAAGGTTCCCTCCGCCAGCTGGGCGCGGCATTGATCGTTGAGGTCGCTGTACACAGCGAGGACCTGGGCACGCGCCTGGGCGGCCTGCTCGTCGATCACTGCGACCAGTTCTTGCGGGTTCGGCTGTAGCGCAGTGACTCTGATCAGTCTCGCCGAGACACTTACCTGGAACCCGGCCTGCGCTATGGCCAGCACAACCGCATCGGTGTTCACACCGTCGAAGGCAGCGACCAGAGAAGTCGAGTCGTCGGTGTTCACGTGTGCCACCCTAGGAAGCGGTACTTTCGACCCGAAGTGATCCACCAGGATGTAGTCGAGAGGGCCTGTGCCCAGCAAGTCCGCCATTGCATTCGAAAACGCGGTGGAGGGCTCAATCGTGCGTAGAACGGCATCCTTGTGTACATCGTTGATCATGTGTGACCTCACGGCCTCGGTATCGGGATAGTTTTGGTGGCGAGTGACGCTGTTCCCCATGGCCTTTCACCCACTCGACGGCAGCGTAGCGCGAGAGGCTCAGACGAAGCGCGATGTATCGAACGCACTCTTCTGCTGCTGGAGCTCGATCGAAACGTCCGCACTCGCCGCGGCCCGCACGACCCCGAGGGGCCGCGGCACCAGCCGGCGAACGCACTCAACTGACGAATTTTGTGCACAGTGGTCGACATTGAGCACTCACCCAGGGAACTCGCCGACGCCGATACGAACACCCGCTACAACGGGCACAGCACCTCACATTCCGGGCAACGTCTGTACTCACCCGAAACAGGGTTCGACCAGGGCAAACCGGGAACGATGAATTTTGTGGTCGTGCCACAAACGGGAACGCGTCCAGGCGGAGCCGCAGCATGCGCTAGCGGCTCGCCCTCCCTGACGAATCGCACACCGGCATACGGGCTGTCCGGGTCATCGCTGCCCTCGTCCATCGCGCGATAGGTAACCGAGTAGACGGCCTCGTACTCCACATACCGAGCCTATTCGCGAACACGCCCGCTCGCCCGAGGTCTGGTTCCGGAGGAAACGCGCGCTCATGCCGCTGATCGGTTGTCCGGCAAGGCGGCTCGATGAGGTCGCCTGAACCCGCTCTTCTGCCGATGGCAGATTGTTATCGACCCGGCGAATAGGGGAGGCCCTGAACGATCTTCGATCAGGACTTGCCGTCGTCAACTGGCGTGGTGGCGCCCGGTCGGTCGGATTGATCGCCGAGGCGCGCGTGCAGCCGTTCGCGGACCTGGTCCGGGGTGTATGCGCGACGTTTGCGTTCGGCCCGCACGATGACCACCCCGGTCGCCGCGACACCCGCGGTCCCGGCCAGACCCAATATCTTCCACCAGCGCATGCGCCTAGGCTAGTCGCTGTGCCACGCGAGACGCCGATGAGTATCAACTTGGACCAAGCAGTAGAGCTCACGCGAACGGGAGATCTATGGCTGTTTCGCGGGCATTCCCGCGCCGATCGCGCGATCCGGGGGTTGACCAACAGCCCGGTGAACCACGTCGGCATGGCAGTGGTCATCGATGACCTACCGGCGCTGATCTGGCACGCCGAACTCGGTCGGGCACTGCCGGATATCTGGTCGGGTAGCAATCATCGCGGAGCCCAACTTCACGATTTGCGGGCTGCGGTCATCCGATGGACCCAGGAGTACGGGCAACAGGCGTGGATGCGTCAGCTGGATCGGCCGGTGACCCACGAGATGGAGGATGCAGCGCTGCGGGTGGTGGCGAGGCTGGACGGCATGCCCTTCCCTTCCACCGGCGCGCTGGCAGGGCGCTGGTTGCTGGGCCGGGTGCCGGTACCGAAGCGGGCGAAAAGGCGCGAATCCGATCGTGCAGGTCTGGAGAACGCCTACTGCGCGGAGATCGTCGCGATGACGTATGAGGCCATGGGCTTGTTGCCGAACAGACGTCCGAATTGGTATGACCCGGGCAGATTTTGGAGTGGCGACAACCTGCGATTGGCCGAGGGGTATCACCTCGGCGGGGAAATCACGGTGCACATCCCCGACCACTGACGTCGGCGACGTCCGCCACGAGTGACACCACCTCATCGTGCGCGGTGGGTTGTCATGATGCAATCCCACGGTGATGAAGATCCGGCAGTACTCGTACTTCGAGTTGGCCAGCACTATCGTGTCGGCAGCCGAACTGACAATTCGCTTGGGTGTCGAGCCGGATCAGCTCGCGGTCAAGGGAACTGCGAACGCACGGGGTCGGGTTTTGTAAGCTTCACAGCTGGCGAATCAGCGACGATCTCGGGGGTGCGGTCGACGAGCAGCTCGAGCGGCTGATCGTCAGGCTCGAGCCCGGCCGCACCCAATTGACAGCACTGGCAAGCGATGCCGATGTCTGGTCACGCATGCAGGTGGTGCGGTATTACCACGATCCCGACGGGGTGCACTACGCCCCCGCTGGCACACCGGGCGATCAGGTAAGGCCCACTGGGATGGCATCTGTCGGTACCGACCCTGGAGTTTCTGTCCTTCAAGCCAGCAATGAGCACCGGGAGCAAATATCCTGAAATCTGCGATCCGCGCGGTCCGACACCCGCCTCAGAACAGGCGATCACCCGAAGGCTCAGGCACGGGCATCGTCCGCATGCATACGTGCTCCTCGCCGTCGACGACATCCTGTATCGCGTTGATCTGGTCTTGAACGACCGCAGCCCGTGTCACCAACTCGACCCGATCGGGCTCAGTGAGGCTCTCGGCACCGAGCTTCTCGAAAACGCATGAGAGCACTGACCGTAAGTCCTCTAGCGTGCTGTCCGACTCCACGGGATCTCACCCTACGTCCGCACCCGACGAACATCCGCTCCTGCCGATGAGTGTGTGGGTCGTCGCCCGCGAGATCCGCTCAGCTACCTGCAGGAAACGGTGCTCGATCGCTTGACGAGCCAACCTCCAGGCCGTTTCGAATTCCTCGGCCGTCATTTGCTCGAAGCTACTGGCCTCGACGTCCCAATCGTCGGCGCTACCCTCCGCGAGCACACCGTATTTACGTTCGTACACCTCTACCGCAGCGAGTCCCCCGTGGTCCCGCACATCTGTCACTTCCTCCAGCGACGCGGCCGTGACCGGTTCACCGTCAGCACCTCGCAGATCTACCTGCCGGTTCGGCCAGCCATTGTCATCGAGCTCGATCAGCAGCCACATGTCCTCATCTGCGTAGAAGTCGCGAATCCACCTCATCCGACCAGTATTACGGCCTACGGCCACCAACGAGGAAACGCACTCAATTGCCGCTGGGCGCGCAGTCACGAACGTCCGCATCTGCCGATTACCGTGCGGCCGGTGGCGTCAGCGCGCCATGAAGCTGTCGAGCTGGCGTGCGTGCTCACGAACAGCGGCGTTCCATTCGAACTCGCCGCCGTCGCCTGACAACGGACTTGGACCAACCTGCTCATCAGGCATCCCACGGGTTCCACGGTCGGCCAGAGCAGCCCGAGCCTTTGTGACGCCAGCCCGCTCGGCGATGACCAACAGTGTGGCGAGAAACCCGTCAGACAACGCCTGCACAACAGCGTGACCAGTACGGGTACGCCAGGCTAGGACAGTCGCCAAAAACACTTCCAGCACAACAGGAGTGACCTCACACGCGTCCGAATCCATCGGGCCGATCCCTGAGGAAACACCGAGTTCCTCCTCGAAGAATCCCACCTGATTCAAGAACAGCCGCGAAGCGCCGTTCGAAGGATTCCACAGTGTGGTCCCGTTCAGCTCGTAGTACTGACTCATCCGATACCGCCTGCCACTGAACAACTTATGGTCTATCCAATTCGAAGCCGCTCGCGACAACAACTGGGCCGTACACGATCCCAGATTGCCGCACAGTCGTCTCGACTCGGATGCCGCTGGGCGCGCGGTCACGAACGTCCGCTTCTGCCGATTTCAGCGCATCGGACGTTGATCTGGCTTCGGCTATCCGGCATGGTCGAAGGTGACCTCGGTACGGTGCGGGTGAGCGGGTGAGGACATGAGATGTCGCCGGGTGGTGGGCGACCAGCGACAGAAAATGTTCGGCCTGCTCGGGGTGAGAACACCATTGACTGCCGTTTCCGATGTTGGGGGACGTCGGCATCATCGGATAGTGCAGGGTGAGTGAGAGCTGCCGGATATTGTCATCGTCTCCGTCATCAGTGATCACCTGGCGCGTGATGTCGTAAACAAACTCTTGCTGGTCGTCACCGTAAATGCCCCACTGGAACAGCAGCATGTCGCCGTCGCTGTCGAGGTCGGCATCTGTCACGCGGTGATGGGCATAGAACGTGGTCATAGCGTCGATCGCGGTGGTCGCGTTGAGGTCGTCGAGGGCGCGGCAGCGGCTCTCCAGGCACCGGCGGAATGCAATTTCTAGGTCGGCGGCTCGCACCAGCGACATTGTGCCGGACCGGGGTCGAAGGCGAGGCACGAGTGAACGTCTGGATTCTAGCGACGTCCGTACCTGCCGCGGCCCCGCGCAATCCCGGGGGGCGCGGCCAGCCGACGGACGCACTAAACTGCCGATTATCGAGTGGTGGACGCTGATCAGCTCTGGGATCATCGGGTCGACGTTCGACATCAGTGCCGGTGGGAGGAAATCGCGGATGACCACGGCGCAGCGGTTTTGGATCGAATTCGACCCGCACGAGTGCACTGACGCCCGGTTTCGGCAGGGTGTCGGTGTGACCGGCTTCGACGTGCGGGATTGCTTGTCGATGGTCGCCGATCTGTTCCCCGATGGACTGTTGCCACCCGTGTACCGAATCACCGTCGACGTCTCGCTGGCCGAGCCACTACCGGTGAATCCCAGCCGTTTCGGCGTTTCAGTGTGGCGCGGAGTCTGGTATCCACCCGTGAACCTCGGAATCGGGCCGACCCACGACATCGACCGCCGGGGAGCACCCTGCGACTACCCGGCGCCTGTCACCGCAGCACACCGCCGCGTGCGGGCCAGCGCGAATCCGCGCACGAAAACCACATGGTGGGACGAAATCCCGCATATCGATGGCCTGCTGTGGCCGCTGATGAACATGCACCGCGCCGAGCGCGGTGATGGAATGCGGCATTCCGCCCCGCCGCTGCGCCGGGCCTGCGCTGCGGATCCGACCTACGGGGCCTTGGTGCGCGAGGCTCTCGACTTCATGATCTGGTGGCGGCCGACACCGGACGAGTGGTTCGACCCGACCCAAACCAGGTTCGCCGATCAACGTGACCTGGACAAGTACCTGCGAGCCTTCCGAGACTACTTGTTCGGAACTCGCCCGGAGCCGATCTATCCTCCTGGCAGCGAACCGTTTTCACCCGAGGACGCGTGGTCACGAGCCATCGATTGTTTGGTTGTCACCCGCCCGGGGCCGATCGACGATCCCGGCATCGAACGGCTTTCACCCGACACGGAATCACGACTTCCCGGGAGCGAATAAGACCCTTTCAGGCACAGAACATCCCGTGATCGCAGCTGGGCGCGACCCGATTCAGGGCTGCACGCGACGCGGCTCGAGACGCACGCACATGCCGCTTTCCGCGTTCTCGGTGACCGGCGTGGAATCGAGCCTTGCTTGCGGCACCTGCAGCAGTACGCCGAGGATGACCCGCACGCGCTGGTAGAACCGCTGATCACCCTGTTGATGATGAACATCGTTCCTGGCGTTTGTGCTGGTGGGCTGGTTACAGCTCGGTAGGCCTGGCCTGGAGCTTCTGGGTTGCAACGTTGGCTAGTTCAGGCACCGATTGGCGGCACTGCAGGTGGCCATCCTGCCCCCGGAATACGGCCTTTGCCTGGGCGGTCGCGCTACAGCGCCGCCGATCGAGAACACCCATTGTCGTCGCCTATCGTGCGGTCATGTCGTTTTCACCGCTGTCCGCGTTGGCCCCGTCTGCCTATCTGGCAGCCTGCCCGATCATCGAGGTCGACCACCCGGAGGTTCGCGCGTTGGGCGCCGAGCTTCGGTCGGCATCCGACAGTGAGACCGAGTGTGCCCACAAGGCATTCGAGTGGGTACGGGACAACGTCGCACACTCCTTCGACGCACGTGATCCCCGTGTGACGCTGCGCGCTTCGGAAGTTCTCGACCAGCGAGTCGGCCTCTGCTACGCGAAATCTCATTTGCTTGCCGCCATTCTGCGAGGCAATGGAATCCCCACCGCGCTGTGCTATCAGCGATTGACTCATGGTGACGGCCACGTTCTCCACGGACTGGTTGCTGTGCACCTCGAGGGGGCCTGGCATCGGCAAGACCCCCGCGGCAACCGTGCCGATGTCTCGGCGGAATTCGCGTTGGGCGAGGAACGGCTCGCATTTCCTGTCGACCCCCAGCTCGGCGAAGTCGACTATCCAGAGCTTCACCGCAGCCCGGCAGAAGCCATCATCAACGCACTGTCGAACGCAACCGACATACTCGCGATCTATGACCAGGGCCTGCCGTCACACCTCGGCGGCCCGATATCCGAGCACGCCCGGTCGAGGTCGATGCGACCGCGACCGGGCGCTGCTTTCGCTGACGGGCCGTCGCAGGGTTGTGAGCGCTACGGAAACCGACCCCTCACACAGTGATTCGACGACCAGCCCTCTGCGGATGGCCTCGCCCGGCCGACGCGAAGGTGGAGTTCAGCTTGCGAGCGCGAGTTTGTCGTCGGTGGTCTGGGTGCGGAGTTCGGCGAGCAGTCTGGTGAGTTTGCGGGAGACGCTCATTTGGGAGACGCCGAGGCGTTGGGCGATTTCGCCTTGGGTGAGGGTGTCGTAGAACCGCCAGATCAGTAGTTGGCGGTCGTCGGGTGACAGTTGTGCGAGTAGGGGTGCGACGGTGATGGTGTCTTCGGTGAGTTGGTAGCGGGGGTCTTCGTCGCCGAAGGTGTCGGCGAGGGTCATGCTGGGGTCGCTGTCGGTGTCGCGGGTGGGGGTGTCGAGGCTTCGGGTCTGGAAGGCGTTGGCCGCGACCAGGGTGCGGGCGATGTCGGTGACGGGTACGTCGAGTTCGGTGGCGAGTTCTTGGGCGGTGGGGGAGCGGTGGAGTCGGCGGGTCAGTTCTTCGGTTGCGGCGCGGACTTTGCCTTGGAGTTCTTTTTCGCGGCGTGGGACGTGCAATGGCCAGATGTGGTCGCGGAAGTGTCTGCGTACTTCGCCCATGGCGGTGGGGACCGCGAAACCCAGGAACGGTGATCCGCTGGTCACGTCGTAGCGATCGACCGCCATGACGACGCCCAGGCGCGCGGTTTGGAGCAGATCGTCGAATGCTTCGCCGCGGCCGGTGTATTTGCGGGCGATGTGTTCGGCGAGTGGGAGGCAGATCTCGATGATCTGGTCGCGGAGTGTGTCGTGTTCGGGGCTGTTCGGGTCGGTCAGCGCCAGGTGTACGAACAGGGGTTCTGTGTGTTCGTAGGTGGGGCGGGTCGCGGTGGTGGACATGCGGATCAGCTCCTGGTGTTCGTGACGCTCAACGGGGGGAGGTGACTAAAGGCTGTGGTGGCCCGGCATTTTGGAGGACATCGTCATCGCGGCACCGGGGCCGGCTCCGAGGAAGGCGACGGTCGGCGACCCGGTCGAGGCGGCCCGGCCGAAGGGGAGGAATGTGCTGGTCGCCAGCATGATGGTGGTGCTGGTCGGGTTCGTGCTGGGCGTGTTCGGTGCCTGATGACGTGGGTCGGTCATGAGTGCAGTGTTGACCGTCGTGGAGGTGAATAAACCGGAATGTTTCGATGATGTTGAGACGGCGGCAGTTCGGGGTTTCGGGTTTGAAATGCTCATCCCGTGGGCATGCATCGGTTCACGTCCGGGCAGAGCGAGCGGCCGACAGTCCATGCCGAGTGCTTCATGGAGGAGGGGCGACGGACGTCGGCAGGTCCTCGGCATTCCCATTGGCTGCCAGCCTGATTCTGACCCGGCATCCTTCTGGCGTTCCTACCGCGAGGTCGCGGCAGCGCGCGGCGAGATTCATTCCGGTCGCGACCTCGCTCAGATCTCTGAGTGGGTGGTGCGTGTGCTGATCAGCCTGGGTGTGATCTCCGGTCACGCCATCGACCCCGACGATGGTGCAAAAGAGTCCGCAACCGAACCTCGTGCGCGCATCGGCTCGCACGGTTCCAGGGCAATGCGACACTTCCCAGCTAACCAAGAATGTAGGTTAGGCTAACTTGACTTATTGGATGATGGTTTCAGAGTGGGACGGTACGGCGCATGGCGAATACGCAGCGTGCACGACAGCGGAAGCGGAGCCTTCGGGCCCGGCGATGGATGGCCGTCGGCATGATCGGAGCCCTCGCTCTGACGGCAGGGTGCTCGAGCCGAGAAGCGCAGGCCGACAACGCGGCCGGCGCGCGAGCGCTGACGATCATCGACCAGCGTGGCCAGACCGTCACGCTGGATGGACCCGCCGACAAGGTGGCGTTCACCGTGATGCCCGCACCCTCGATCTTCGCCGCGGTAGACCGCAGCTACGACCGCATCGTCGGCATCAACCAGTCGACGCTGGTCGCCAATCGCGGTGGCATGTTCGCGACCATGTTCCCCGCCTCGGCCGACTCCGCGGTTGTCGCGGGCAACGATTTCGTGCCGAATGTCGAGACGTTGCTGCAACTCGATCCCGATGTCGTTGTCCAGTGGGGTGATCGGGGCAATGACGTGATCGCGCCGATCGAGTCGGCGGGCTTCCCCGTGGTCGGGCTGAAATACGGCACCCAGGACGACCTGGAACAGTGGATCACGCTGTTCTCGCAGATCGCGGGTAAGCCGGAACGTGGGCAGCAACTCGTGGACTGGCAGCGCGCTGAGCAAGCCGAGATGCGCGCCCGGGTGGCCTCGACGCAGGGCCAACGGCCGCGGGCGATGATCCTGTCGCGCACCGGCGACACCTACAGCACCACCAGCGCCAAGGGGTACGACGGATTCCAGTTCGACCTGGTCGGCGGGGATCTGGTCAGCAAGGGCTTCGTCTCCGACTCCGGGCAGGTGGGTCCGGAACAGATCCTGGCCTGGAACCCCGAGGTCATCATGCTCAGCGGATTCGACCAGAGCACTCCTGCCGATATCTACGCCGACCCGAGGCTGGCGAATGTGAGCGCTGTTCAGAACAAGCGCGTCTACAAGACCCCACTGGGTGGCTATCGGTGGCAGGTGCCGGGCGCGGAATCGCCGCTGATGTGGCTGTGGATGCACCAGATCCTGTACCCGGGCACGCGCGATGGACAACTGCGCGAGGACATTCGCGCCGGGTTCGACAATCTGTTCGCCTACCGGATCACCGACGACGAGATCGACCAGGTCCTGCGTCTGGACCTCAACAAAGACGCTGCCGGTTATGACCAGTTCCTCCGTTGATCAGCTCGCGGCGCCGGTGGATCCGGCGCCGCGGCGGGCGCGGTTCGATCGGCGGATGCTGGCCGTTCCGGGCTTCTTGCTGCTGCTGATCGTCGTGGCGGTCGGTGCACTGGCCGTCGGCCGCTACGCCGTCCCGCCGAACGAGATCGTTCGAATCCTGTTGGGGCAGTTCCTGCCGATCGAGCAGACCTGGTACCCGCAGGAAGCCACGGTGGTGCTCGATGTGCGACTTCCCCGCGTCCTGTTGTCGATCCTGTTGGGGGCCGGGCTCGCGCTCACCGGTGCCGTGATGCAGGCGGTCTTCCGCAACCCGCTCGCCAGCGCCCAAGTCCTCGGAGTGTCCTCGGGTGCCTCATTCGGCGGCGTGCTGATCCTGCTCGCCGGATTCAGCGGCGCCGCACTGGTGGGCGGGGCGTTCCTCGGCGGGGTGGCGGCATTGGCGCTGGTCGTTGCGATCGCCCGGGCAGTGCCGGGGGCGCCGCTGTTGATGATCATCCTCGGCGGCACCGTGGTCGGCGCGATGTTCGGGGCGATGGTCTCGTTCATCACCTATATCGCCGACCCCTACAGCGAACTTCCCTCGATCGTCTTCTGGCTCATGGGTTCACTCGCGACCGCTAGCTACACCAAAGTGCTGACCGCGGCGATCCCGATCGTCGCGGCGGGACTGGTGGTGCTCGCGCTGCGTTGGCGGCTGAACATCCTCGCGATGGGCGACGAGGACGCCACCGCGCTGGGGCTCTCGCCCCAGCGCCTGCGCAACCTGCTGCTGGTGTGCGTCGCGTTGATCACCGCGGGATCGGTGTCGGTCGCCGGGGTGATCGGCTGGGTGGGACTGGTCGTCCCGCACCTGGTGCGCATGATGGTCGGCACCGATAACCGAATGGTGTTGCCGGTCAGCGCACTGCTCGGAGCCATCTACCTCACCCTGATCGACACCCTCTCGCGCACGATCAGCACCGCCGAGATCCCGATCGGCATCCTCACCGCGATCATCGGCGCGCCCTTCTTCGTGGCGCTGCTGATCCGCAACCGAACCCGCCTGTGGGGTTCGGATGCTTGAGGCCAGTTCGTTGTCGTTCCGCTATTCGGCCAAGGGGCCGTGGATCTTTCGCGATGTTTCGGTCCGCGCCGAGCCGGGGCAGGTCTTCGCGGTGCTCGGGCCGAACGCCCGTGGCAAGACCACGATGCTCAAGTGTCTGGCCGGAATCACGCGCCCGGTAGCCGGTTCCGTCGCGACGACCGGTGGCGTGGGCTACGTCCCGCAGAGCCATTCGGTGGTGTTCTCGTTCTCGGTGCTCGATATCGTGCTCATGGGCAGGGCCAGGACGGTGAAGATCTACAGCACTCCTACCGCCACCGACCGCGAGGCCGCGCGGGAGGCGCTGCACCGGGTCGGCGTGCCCCATCTCGCAGACCGTGACTACACCGGACTCAGCGGCGGCGAGCGCCAATTGGTGCTCATCGCCCGGGCATTGGTCTCCGACTGCGACACCATCGTGCTCGACGAACCCGCCGCCGCCCTCGACCTCCGCAACCAAGCCCAGGTGCTGACTGTGCTCCGCGCGCTCGCCGACGAAGGAATGGCGGTCGTGATGACCACCCACCACCCCGATCACGCACTGCACGTGTCCGAACGGTCGATGCTGATGGTGAGCGCCGACGACCAGCGGGTCGGTCCGACCCGCGAGTTGCTCACCGGTGCACTACTTTCCGAGATGTACGGGGTGCCGATCGTCACCGCCGACATCGAAACACCCAGTGCGATAAGGCGACTGACCGTGCCCGATTTCGGCAGGGGAATCTCGTGACGGTGCTCAACGCGCACATGGCCCCACGCGATCGGCAGGTGGTCGACGGCATGCGAGAAATCGATGTCTACGACCTGCCTGCTGAATGCGACGACTCGGTCACCGGGGTGTATCTGACCGGCGATGTCGATCAGGAGTACTTGCTCGAGCAGCGGCCGTTCTTGGATTCCTTCGTCACCGGCGGCGGACGCATTGTCATCAACGGGCACGTACAGCGTCTCTTCCTGGACGGCCTGAGTACGTGGCGAAAGCTCGACTTCCGCAACCCGCGCGATCTCGCGTTGACCCGCGTGAACGAGCACCCCGTGTGGGCAGGCACCGATCCGAAGTCCTTCCTGTACAACACCGGAACGCCGGGATCTGTGCCGTTCGAAGAACTGGCCCGGATCGGCGTCGCCGGCTTCTACGGCCGTGGCTGGTATGCCGACCTGCCCGACGACGCCCGAGTGGTGCACACACTCGGCACGACCAATGCCCCGCTCGACTACGACTACCCGCTCGGCGCCGGCCGGGTGCTGGTGCACGGCGGCAACGATCTGCTGCAGTTCGCCACCCCCGCGCGCGGCACACAGCGATTGCGCACCCAACTCGTCCGATGGCTGGAAGGCCGCGATGACTGACCTCGTTCGCGCCGCCTGCTCGATCGCCTTGCTACACGGCGGCAGCCACGCACAACTGGCTACTGTGGCCGACCCCGCACTGGCGCCCTACCGGCTCCGGCCGATCCATGTGCGGACCGGGGCGCCCGAGGAACTCGCCGACATCGACGTGATCGTGGTGTCGGACCGGCTCCGCCCGGATCTGTTGCGGCACTGGACCGCGGACATTCTGGCCGCCCTCGACCGGGGCGCCACCGTCTTGGTCTTCGGCGAGAACACCGTGGAGGGCTGGGTGCCCGGTGTCCGCCAGCAGAGCCGTCCCACCGTGTTCTGGTGGTGGCGAACCGGCGAGGACCACCGGCTCCGCACCCGCGCCCCGCACCATCCAGCCTGGGACTTCTTCGCCGATCGCGCGGTGATCTGGCACTACCACGGTGTGCTCGAACCCCCGCCCGGCGCGGTGAGCCTGGTCGATCTACACACCGAGGACGGCGCCCGCGACGGTTCGATCCTCTATCTCGACGAGCAGTCGACCCCCGGTCGCCTGCTGGTCACGACCATGGACCCGGTGTACCACCACGGGTCCGGATTCATGCCCGGCGCAACGCAATTGCTCTATTCGGCGTTGTACTGGGCCACCGCCGACCGGAGGAAAACATGCTGACAGTCCTCGAATCGGGCACGCCGATCGATATCTCGTTCACCGATCTGATGAAGTACCACGGGCCGCACTTCCCCGGCGGGGTAGCGCACGCCTACTGCGCGATGCGCCACGCTGTCTCGATACTCGGTCCCGTCGAGCGCCGCGAGGTCACCGTCCGCACCGCGTTCCCCGGCCCCGGCGGCCGGGACGCGATCGAAATGGCCTTGCGTGCGGTCACCGGCGATCGTTTCGTTGTCGTACCCGAACTCGCCGCGACCGACCGCGGCGCCACCCTGGCTCGCTACGTCTGGGAATTTCGCTACCGCGATCGGACCGTGCTGGTGCGGTTGCGCGACGCGGGATACGTCACCGACGAATTCATCGAGCTCGGAGCCCGTGGCGACCGCACTCCCGCCGACGACGAACGACTGACCGTGCTGAAACAGCAGATGACCGAACGACTGCTGGGCGGCGAGGTCGGCGAGGTCTACGAAGAGATGCCGCAGCCGACGCACTGAGTTATGCCGGTATCGAGTGGCACTCGATCGCGCCCCTCACGCCCCTCCTGACCGGCCTGCTTTCCTGCCAACGGGGTGGGGATCGGCCAAGTGCTCATAGGTTGGGTTGTGCCAACCCTGGGGTGGGTTCCGGGCAATCGACTGCTGCGGGATCGTTGATGGCACACCGGAAACGGTGTCGGAGAGGACCGATCGAGGGTATCGGTCCCTCTGCTCGAGATCAGGGTCAACACGATGTTCGTAGAGCGAATTCAGTTGCGTGCCAATGTGGTAGCGGTCAGTCTGGCTGTTGCGGTTCTCGGTGCCGCAGTAGCGGGCTGTGACCCGACGACCGGTCCCCGCAGTGTAGAAGTCACCACTTCCCGCACCGCCGGAGTGGCCGAGTTCAGCGCTGACGAAGTGTCGTTCCTGGAGGAGATCAGGATCAACGACGCGGCCCTGCCGGGGAAGTCGGAGCAGGAGTTGGTCGCCGCGGGCCACGTGACGTGTGAACATCTGCGTGCCGGCGTGTCGGTTCTGGACGAGACGTCCGCGGTTGAGCAGACCTACCAGTTCGATCAGGGCCCGCTGTTCGTCAGCGCCGCGACCACGAACCTGTGCCCGGATTTCTCCTGACTGCGTGCGCACCGTAGGCCTGCCCGACCGCGGTGGTGCGGCGGAGCTGCCGCCGGGTGGTGTCACGAGATTGCCGGTAGCGAATCCCGGTCCACGCGGACTCGCAAGTGCCGGCCAGTTGCGTGGTCGCCCGCGGCTTCGACGGTTTCGTTCCGAACTCGCGTGTCCGCGCATCGAGCAGGCCCGGCACTCCGTGTCCGATCATCGGTGCTCGACGCGGCGGGCTAGACTGTGCGCCCGGAAGGCTTCTACCTTCTACCTTCTGCCGATTCCGGCTGAGAGTCGGCCGACGGTGGCGAAGGAGCCCGCGCGTGAATACGCCCTTCCGGTGGCCGCGTCAATCAACGTTGTCCGCCCGAACCGAATCGACGGTAATGCCCCGATGAGTACAGCGACTGCCAACGAGGCGTTCGAACACCCTGCCCTCTTCTATGCGAACGCGCAGGAATACGCCCAGCAGACGGGCGCATTCCTGCGCGAGGGTTTGGCAGCCGGTGAGCCGATGGCCGTCGCGGTACCGGGGCCCAACCTCGAGCTGATCAAGGACGAGCTCGGCGCCGATGCTCGCGGCATCTCGTTTCTCGACATGACCGAAGTCGGCCGCAACCCGGGGCGGATCATCCCGAAGGTGCTCAGAGGGTTCGCCGACGCGCATCCCGAGGGACGGGTGCGTATCATCGGCGAGCCGATCTGGGCTGGGCGTAGCACCGTGGAATACCCCGCGTGCGCGCAGCACGAAGCGCTGATCAATGCCGCCTTCGAAGGCCGCGCGGTGACCATCCTGTGTCCCTACGACGAAACACACCTGGACGCGGCGGCCCTGGCCGATGCGCGGCTCACCCACCCCACCGTCATCAGTCAGGGGCGCGAGCAGGCCAGCAACGACTACGACTGGCAGGCGATCGTGGCCCGCTACAACGAGCCGCTGGTGGCGGCGCCCGATGCCGCCGTCTTCGCCTTCGGTGAAGCCGAGCTTCGATCGGTCCGGCAGTTCGCCGTCGACCACGCGAGCACATGGGGACTCGACGCCGTACGGCTCGAAGACGCCAAGCTGGCGGTCGCGGAACTGACGACCAACAGCGTGGTACACGGCGGCGGCCGGGGCGTTTTCTCGATGTGGTCCGAGCCGGGACACCTCGTCTTCGAGGTTCGCGACGGCGGGTGCCTGAGCGATCCACTGGCCGGGCGCAGGCCACCTGAACAGGGACAATTCGGCGGTCGAGGCCTGCTGCTGGTGCACTACATCGCAGATCTGGTGCGCGTACACACCGGCGAGGACGGCACGACGATCCGCTTCTATCTCGATATGTGAAGCAGGATCTGCGAACTCGGCCCCATGGACGTCGACAGACCCCTGGCGGGCTCAATCCCGGTTAGCCGCATTCACACCCAGCGGTTGCAGCGTAATGTCTTCGGGCGGGTGGTCATCCGAATCCGACAACACACCGCTGCGTCGTGTGTGGGTGACGACGGGTCGGCGATACCTCACACCGATCGGATAGGTGTTCGATTCGGACCGGTCGACCAACGAGGACAGCTATGACGGATACCGCAGCACCGGCCCGCGCAGTGCCCGAGCAGGCCCCGCCGCTGCAGGCCGCGGTGGCCACCGACGAAGTCGAACTGCGGCGGCTGCTCGCCGGTTTGACCGCGGTGCGCGACGGTGATTTCGGCACCAGGTTGCCCACCGACGCCGACGGGCTGCTCGGCGAGATCGCCACGGTGTTCAACGGCATGGTGGACCAGCTGTCGCTGTTCACCTCCGAGGTCACCCGTGTCGCGCGCGAGGTCGGCACCGACGGACGCCTCGGCGGGCAGGCCGAGGTGCCCGGTGTGTCGGGCACTTGGAAGGACCTCACCGACTCGGTGAACGCGATGGCGGGCAACCTGACCAGCCAGGTGCGTGATATCGCCCAGGTCGCCACCGCGGTAGCGCGCGGTGACCTGAGCCAGCAGATCACGGTGAACGCGCGCGGGGAGATCCTCGAGCTGAAGAACACCATCAATACGATGGTCGACCAGCTCTCCTCGTTCGCCGACGAGGTCACCCGCGTGTCCCGTGAGGTGGGCACCGAGGGCAGGCTGGGCGGGCAGGCCGACGTCAAAGGTGTGTCCGGGACCTGGCGAGATCTCACCGACTCGGTGAACTTCATGGCCGGCAACCTCACCGCGCAGGTGCGCTCGATCGCCCAGGTCGCTACCGCGGTGGCCGGCGGTGACCTCACCCAGAAGATCCGTGTCGATGCTCGCGGAGAAATCCTCGAGCTCAAGGAGACCATCAACACGATGGTCGATCAGCTCTCCTCGTTCGCCGACGAGGTCACCCGCGTGTCCCGTGAAGTGGGCACCGAGGGCAGGCTGGGCGGACAGGCCGACGTCAAGGGCGTCTCGGGGACCTGGAAGGACCTCACCGAGTCGGTCAATGTCATGGCCGACAACCTCACCGCGCAGGTGCGCTCGATCGCCCAGGTCACCACGGCGGTCGCCGGCGGTGACCTCACCCAGAAGATCCGTGTCGACGCGCGCGGGGAAATCCTCGAGCTCAAGGAGACCATCAACACGATGGTCGACCAGCTCTCCTCCTTCGCCGACGAGGTCACCCGCGTAGCACGCGAGGTCGGCACCGAGGGCAACCTCGGCGGACAGGCGACCGTCCGCGGCGCCTCGGGCACCTGGAAAGACCTCACCGACAACGTCAACGTGATGGCCTCCAACCTGACCAACCAGGTGCGCTCGATCGCCCAGGTCGCCACCGCGGTCGCGCGCGGTGATCTGAGCCAGAAGATCACCGTGGAGGCCAAGGGTGAGGTCGCCGCGCTGGCCGGGGTGATCAACACCATGGTCGACACACTGTCGGCGTTCGCCGACGAAGTCACCCGCGTGGCCCGCGAGGTGGGCACCGAGGGCATGCTCGGTGGACAAGCTCGCGTGCCCAACGTGGCGGGTACCTGGAAGGACCTGACCGACAACGTCAACTCGATGGCCAACAACCTGACCAATCAGGTGCGCAACATCGCCCAGGTGACGACCGCGGTCGCCCAGGGCGACCTGACCCGCAAGATCGACGTGGACGCCCGCGGAGAGATCCTGGAACTCAAGACCACGATCAACACGATGGTCGACCAGTTGTCAGCCTTCGCCGCCGAGGTGACCCGCGTCGCCCGCGAGGTCGGTTCGCAGGGCCGACTGGGCGGCCAGGCTGAGGTCGAGGGCGTCTCGGGCACCTGGAAGCGGTTGACCGAGAACGTCAACGAGCTGGCGGGCAACCTGACCCGCCAGGTCCGCGCTATCGCCGAGGTCACCAGCGCCGTCGCCGAAGGTGACCTGACGCGCTCGATCACCGTCGAAGCCTCCGGGGAAGTGGCCGAGCTCAAGGACAACATCAACTCCATGGTGGAGTCGTTGCGCGAAACCACCATGGCCAACCAGGACCAGGACTGGCTCAAGAGCAACCTGGCCCGCATCTCGAGCCTGATGCAGGGCCAGCGCGATCTGCATGTGGTGGCCGAGCTGATCATGGACGAGCTCGCGCCGCTGGTGTCGGCGCAGTTCGGTGCGTTCTACCTGGCCGACGAAACCGCCGAGCAGCCGGAGCTGCGGTTGATCAGCTCCTACGGCGGCCCGGACGGACGGGGCAGCGCGCCTCGGCTCACCTTCGGCCAGTCGCTGGTCGGGCAGGCGGCGCGCAGCCGCCGCACGATCGCCGTGGACGACGTTCCCGGTGACTACGTCACCATCTCCTCGGGGTTGGGGCGCACCGCGCCGGTCAATCTTCTTGTGCTGCCGATCGTGGTGGAAGACCAGGTGCTCGGTGTGATCGAGCTGGCCTCCCTGCATCGCTTCACCCGCATCCACCTCGACTTCCTCGATCAGCTCATGGAAACAGTGGGCGTGAACGTCAACACCATCGTGGCCAACGCTCGTACCGACGAACTGCTGGTCGAATCGCAGCGCCTGACTTCTGAGTTGCAGGCCCGCTCGGAAGAGCTGCAGGTACGCCAGGAGGAACTGCAGCTGTCCAATGTCGAGATGGAGGAGAAGGCGGCGCTGCTGGTTCAGCAGAACCGCGACATCGAAGCGAAGAACCTCGAAATCGAGCAGGCCAGGCAAGAACTCGAGACCCGCGCCCAGGAACTGGCGCTCGCCTCGAAGTACAAGTCGGAGTTCCTGGCCAATATGAGCCACGAGCTGCGCACACCGCTGAACAGTCTGCTCATCCTCGCTCAGTTGCTGGCGCAGAACCCGACCCGCAACCTCACCCCCAAACAGGTCGAATACGCCGGCATCATCCACTCGGCGGGTTCTGATCTGCTGCAGCTGATCAACGACATCCTCGATCTCTCCAAGGTCGAGGCGGGCAAGATGGATATCACCCCCGAGCGGGTGCCGCTGCGCAAATTGCTGGACTACGTCGAGGCGACCTTCCGGCCGGTGACTACCCAAAAGAGTCTCGGTTTCCGGATCACGACCACGGCGGGTCTGCCACTGGAGTTGCTCACCGATGACTCTCGACTGCGGCAGGTGCTGGGCAATCTGTTGTCCAACGCGGTCAAATTCACCGAGAGCGGGTCGGTGGAATTGCGCATCGAGCCGACGGAGACCCACGAGTTGCCCGCCGCGGTACGCCGCCACGGCATGGCCATCGCCCTGCGAGTGATCGACACCGGCATCGGCATCGCCCAGCATCAGCTGGAGTCGATCTTCGGCGCCTTCCAACAGGCTGACGGCACGACCAGCCGCAAATACGGCGGCACCGGGCTCGGTCTGTCGATCAGCCGCGAGATCGCCTACCTGCTCGGCGGGGCCATCGCGGCCGAGAGCACCCTCGGCCAAGGCAGCACCTTCACCCTCTACCTGCCGGTCGCTCGCCCGGACTTCCACGAGGTGCTCGAGCTCGATCACGTGGACCGACAGCAGACCGACCGTCTGGAACTCGTGTCGAGCTCGGCGACGCCACAGCAGCGTCGGCTGTTGGTGGTGGAGGAGCGGCCGCAGGGCCTGCTGTCGCTGGTCGCGCAGAGCGCGGTGGCCGACCTCGCCGACAACAACGACCCGCGCGGACCGGTTCAGGTGGTCAGCGCGATCGGTGTGGCGGAAGCGGCCGGAGCACTCGCCGCCGAGGCGTTCCACTGCGTAGTGCTGGAGCTGGACATGCCCGGCAGCGCCGCGCTGGATTTCCTCGAGACGATGGACGGCGATGCCGCGTTGAGCAGCGTGCCGGTGCTCGCCCACAACCGCCGCCTCGACGCCGAGCAGGAACGCCTACTGCAGGATCGGATGCGGCGACGGCCGTTGGAGTTGCTGTCGAGTCTGGATGAACTGCGCGAGCGGATCGCCCTGCACGTCACCGCCGAGGCGCCCGGGGACGTACTGCCCCTGGTTCGCCGGGACGAGGCACCAGCCGCCACACCGCATCGCCCGCTCGGCGAGCTGGCCGGGCGCACGGTGCTCATCGTCGACGACGACGCCCGTAATCTGTTCGCGCTCAGCAGCATTCTCGAACTGCACGACATCACCGTGTTGCACGCCGAGAACGGCCGCGAGGGCATCGACACCCTGCTCACGCACCCGGAAACGGATCTGGTGCTGATGGACGTGATGATGCCCGAGATGGACGGCTACACCGCGACATCGACCATCCGCGAGATGCCACAGTACGAGAAGCTGCCTATCATCGCCGTGACCGCCAAGGCCATGCTGGGTGACCGGGACAAGAGCCTGGCCTCCGGCGCCAACGACTACGTCACCAAGCCGGTCGACGCGGACGCGCTCCTGGCCTGCATCGTGCATTGGCTCGGCGTCAGATGACCGACTCCGGAATCGGTGACACCGATGCCGGGACAGCCACGGTAGTCCCGCGTCTCGCGGCCACAGTGGAGCGGCTGAACAACCAGATCCGGCAGGCACAGGCCACAGCCGACGGCCGGGCGCTGATCGAGATGGCGAAGGGCGTGCTGGTCGAACGGCTGCACTGCGGGCCCGCGCAGGCGGCAACCCAATTGGAGATCCTGTCCGCCCGAGCCGGGGTCGCGCCCCTGGAATTGGCTGTCGACCTGGTGAACCAGGCGGCGCAGGACAAAATGAGCGCGGTGGTCGGGGAGTTCCTGCAAGCCACCGCCACACCACCCAGCGGGCCGACCGCGGTCGTGCGGCTGCGCACCGCCGAGAGCGGGCTGCTCGCGGCGGGCGATACCCAGCGGGTAGCGGAGTCGGTGCTCGAACACGCGGTGTCGCCGCTGGGTGCCACCGCGGTCGCGATCTGGTCCGCGGGCATCGACGCGTCGCTGTCGCTGGCGGGTTTCGCCGGGATCGACGGGCACGAGGCCCAACGGTGGCGCTATGTGCCGCCGGGGGTGGTGACCCCCGCGCGGCAGGCATTGATCCAACGCACGGCGCAGTGGATCGAGGACCTGACTGTGTCGGGGCTGCCCTCGATCGGAGACCGTGCCGGCGGCCGAGCAGCGATCCCGATCGGCGCGGCAGGCAAGATACTCGGGGTGCTCGAGGTGTGCTGGCCTCGGCCGATCGAGGTGCAACCGCGCCAGATCCACCAGCAACTGCAAGCGCTGGCCGAGCTGTGTGCGCACACGCTCGAGTCCGACTCGGCCGCGGTACGGACCACCGAACGCGCCGATGTCGCCGACCTCGTGCGCATGGCCGATGGATTGTTCGACCCCGCACTGGTACTCATACCCCAACTCGAGCGGGGCACGCTCGCCGACTTCGCCATCCACCACCTCAACAGCTGCTTCGTCGACCCGGCCGGTCGACCTCCCGGCCTGATCAGCGGCTCGTCACTGCTCGAGATGTACCCGATGGCCGCGGTCGAGGGACGACTGTTCGAGCGGATCGAGCATGTCTTCGCTACGGGTGAGACCTACCGCGCCGACCGGGTCATGCTGACCGAACTGGTCGACCAGATCCCCTTGACCGTCGCGGCCGCGCTCAGCATCAGCCGCTACGGCGACGCCGTGCTCATGGTGTGGCGGATAGAGGACGAGTCGGGACGACTGGCGACGCTGCTGCAGCACGCCCAACGACTCGGCCGCGTCGGTGGTTTCGAGGAGAACGCGGCCACCGGCGAGATCACCTGGAGCGAACAGCTTTTCGCGCTCTACGGGCTGGCGCCGACCACCGACCCCGTCCCGCTGGCGCAGCTGCCAGGCCACGTCCACGACGCCGACACCGAGGCGGTGCGACGGTTTCTGCGCACGCTGCTGCGCTACCGCCGTCCGGCCTCCACCGCATGCCGGCTGAGCAGAGCCGACGGCGTGACCCGCCACGTCCGGATCATCGCCGAACCGGTGGTCGACGCGGCCGGACACCTACATGCCATCCGCGGTGCGTACCAGGATGTCTCGGCCCAACACTGGACCGAGATCGCGCTGTCGGCGACCCGGGACCGGCTCACCGACACCGAAGTGCGCGCCGCCGAGCAGAGCAGTCTGGCAAGGCAACTCCAGCAGGCCATCATGCCCGACGCGCAGCCGTCCACCGACGCGTTCGGTTTGCGCATCGCGGTGCGCTACCGGCCGACCGAGCAGGACGAACTCGTCGGTGGCGACTGGTACGACACCATCGTGCTGCCGTCGAAGGAGATCTTGGTATCGGTCGGCGACATCACCGGCCACGGCATCACGGCCGCGACCGGAATGGTCGTGCTACGCAACGCCTTACGCGGCCTGGCCGCAACCGGTGCCGGACCGGGCCAGATGCTGGCATGGCTGAATCTAGTGGCCCACCACCTCACCGACAGCATCTTCGCCACAGCCATCTGTGGCGTCTACAACCCACTGACTCGGGTCTTGCGCTGGGCTCGCGCAGGTCACCCGCCACCAGTGCTGGTCCGAGCCGGCCACGCCTGCTCCCTGCCTGAACTCAGAGGCATAATCCTCGGCGCGCTGGCCGAAACTAGCTACGAGGAAGGCGAAATCCAGCTCGAATTGGACGACACACTCCTGCTCTACACCGACGGCCTCATCGAGCGCCGCGACCTAGATCTCGACCTCTGCATAGAACGACTTCTCACGATCTCGGCCGCATTCACCGGAAGCCTGGACGAGCGTCTCGACCACCTGCTCGACAGCAGCGACGCCGACACAGACGACGACACCTGCGTAGTCGGCATCCAGGTGGGAACAAGCCAGGGCCCGCCCACCGTGAACCTCTGACAGTCGCACTCACGTGGACGAGGCGCGCCCGCGGTCTGCCACGATACCGTTGTTCTGTGTGTGGGATCGCTGCGCTGTGAGTGAGAGCGGACTATGGATGGGGGAGACCAATGGCGGGTAGACGTGTCGCTGATGTGATCGTGATGGTGGGAGTTGTCTTGTTCGCGAGCGCAGCGTGCAGCGCTGCCGATGCCGAACCCGAGCCCATGGCTCCGATTTCAGTGGTCGTGCCGGATTCTCTGGGGGGCCGCGAGAAAATCGTCCGGCCACCGAATGACCGGGACCGGACCGATGAAGCCGCCGAGCATGCCAGGTTCCGCAACCTGGTGCCGACCGCCAATTCTGTTGTGTCGGCTCTCTATCGCAAAGGCACCTCTCCCAGCGGGCTCGTGCTGATCGCTGCGACCGTCGCTATCGAAGAGAACATGGAGGTGGCACTGGACAGGCTTCTCCTGGGCACGCCGACCGATGGCACGGACGGACTGGAGGACGTGCGGTCCGTCGATCCCGGACCGGTGGGTGGCCTGGCCAAGTGCGGGGCAAAGAACACTCCACGGCAGGGAAAGCACCCGATAGCGGTGTGCGCGTGGGCAGATCGCGGCAGCATGGGCACTATCACGTGGCCGACCGCCGGAGTCGAGACCGCTCGTGGTGAGTTCGCTGCGATGCATACCCAGGTCGTACTCGTCGGTTGATCATCCCGAAGTCGGATCCGAAGCTCACGCCGTCGACCTCGGTCGTCGGTGAAATGCTGTGCCACCGTTGACCCTTTGCCTTATAGAGAGCATTGCGGCGTCTGTGCTTGGGCGAGGGTAGCGGTCACCGCGGACTGGACTCCCTGCCCGGCAACGATGATGGGTTCGATCGAACGCAGCGTGCGACACAGCACGAACGCTCCCTCGAGGGCAGTCAGAGTCGACATCGCCAGAGCACGACTCTGTTGCTCGGTGATGTCGAGTTGTCCGAACCATCGGGCGAGTCGAGTCAGCCAGTCCTGAAAGACCTCCGCGGCCTCGATTCTGAGCCGTTCGTTGGTGCTCGCCACTTCCAGTGCGATGGTCTCGATCGAACATGCCTCGCTGTAGTCCTGAGATTCCATGAGCCTGCCGGCGTTCTCGAAGAGTTGCGGTATCGCGGTCGCGGGATCGGCGTCGGCCAGTTGCGTGCCGACGAAATCGCCGTAACGGACTCCTTCGCGCCGGATGACTTCCACGCTGATCGATTCCTTGCCACCGGGGAAGTGGTGGTAGATCGAGCCGAACGGTGCCTTGGCTGTGCTGGAGATCTGTTTGAGGCCGGTGGCGGACATGCCCTGGCGGCGATACAGCTCCGCTGTCGCCTCGAGTATCCGTTCCCGTGTGCCGAGATCTGCCATGGCGATCACTCCTTGCGCGGTGGTACGCCACAGCATATCGTGACCCAGTAGAACGATCTATCTAGGAGGTGCGGGATGCCTACAGTGCAGGTACCGGCGGGGCCCATCGCCTATGAGGACACCGGCGGAGAGGGGCCCGTCCTCGTGTTCGGCCACGGCCTGCTCATGGACGGTCGGCAATGGCGCAAAGTCATTCCGTTGCTGCCCGAATACCGTTGCATCACACCGACGTTGCTCCTGGGCGCGCACGTCGAGCCGATGCATCCCGACGTGGACCTGACCGAGCAGGGAGTGGCTCGCATCCTCGCGGACTTCCTCGATGTCCTAGGACTCGAGGAGGTGACGTTGGTCCTCAACGATTGGGGCGGCGGGCAGTTCCTGATCTCCGAGGGGCGTGCTCAGCGCGTGGGAAGGCTGGTGCTCGCCTCGTGCACCGCGTTCGACAACTACCCGCCCGAGCCGGCACGCCCGGCAGCCCTGCTGTGCCGCCTGCCCGGTGGGGGCTGGCTGCTGAGCAGGATGTTCGGGACGAAGTTCTTCCGGCACAGTCGACGCGCCTACGGTGCGCTGAGCAAGACAGGGCTGCCGGACGCGCTGTACGACGAATGGTTTCGTCCCGCCATCGAGAACGCCGCGATCCGCCGGGATCTGGTCAAATTCGCCACCGGGGCGCCCTCTCGACGCAGACTGCTCGAATTATCCGATCAACTGCGGACATTCACGCGTCCGGTGCTCGTGGTGTGGGCACGCGAGGATCAGATGATGCCGCTCGAGCATGCGGACCGATTGGTTGAGCTGTTCCCCGATGCGGCCAAGCTGATCATCGATGATTCGTGGACTCTTATTCCCGAAGACCAGCCGCGAGCCATGGCAGAGGCCTTGCAGAAGTTCGTAGGATGATCGCGGTCAGTTGACCAGAATCGGTGCACCGTCGGACGGCACATGCGTGATATTGCGGACCCGGCCCCGCGTCGTCGCGTCCGCAGGCAGGGACAGGACGTGGCGGCGCAGGACCTCTTGAAGCACCGCCGCACCCTCCATCAGCGCGAAACCCGCTCCGATGCACCGGCGCACCCCACCGCCGAACGGCAGCCAGGTATTCGGCGCCACGCTGCCGTCGAGGAAGCGACCGGGCCGGAACACCGCGTCAGGGAAGGCCTCGGGCCGCTGGTGCGCGAGCAGGATCGAGGCCGCGACGACGGTTCCAGCGGGCAGGTCGTGGCCGCCGATCATCATGTCGCGGGTGAGCTTTCGCACCACACCGCCGATGACCCAGTGATAGCGCAGTGCTTCCTTCATCACCGCTTCGAGGTACACGGTGTCGCCGTCGAGCGCGGCTCGGCGGGCGAGGTCCTGCTGGGTGGGGTCGGCGGCCAGTTCGCGGAGCGCCCATGACAGTGCGGCCGAAGTCGTCTCGTGCCCGGCGGCGAGCAGGGTGACCAACTGATCGCGGAGTTCGTCTCGGGTGAGCGGGGTGTCGTCGCCGCTGCCCGCGGACATCAGTCGCGACAACACATCAGCGCCCGGGGCGTCACTGCCGGTGCGGCGCTGCTCGATCTCGGCGTAGAGGTGGACGTCCAGACTCGCCCGGTCGTGGTGGAACCGTTTCCATGGTCCGCGGGTCTGTAGGGCTGGGTACCGGGAACCGAGCAGGGTGAGCGGGGCGATGTCGGTGATGCGGCGCATGGGTGGACCGAGTAGGTCGCGACGGCGCGGATCGGCGACACCGAGCACCACCTCGCCGATGACATCGAGGGTGATCGCGGTCATCGCGTCCAGGCTGCGGACGGTCGACCCGGCCTGCCAGGTCTCCACGTGGGTGGCGGCGATCTGCTCGATCATCTTGCGATAACCGGTCAGGGCGGACCCGGTGAAGGCGGGCATCAGCAGGCGGCGAGCGCGAGCGTGCTCGGCTTCGTCGGTGATGAGCACCGAATGATCGCCCAGCAGCGGACGCAGGATGCCGTTGCTCTCGCCGGCGTGCAGGTCGGTGGGGGAGGCGGCGAAGATCTCGCGGACGTGTTCGGGGCGGGTGAACACGACCAGATGTCGGGCGTACGGCGGCACCATGCGCAGGGTGAAGGTGTCGCCGTAACGGCGAGCGGTGGCGGTCAAGAACCGTTCCCGCGCTTGCACATACCGGATCGTCTGCGCGATCGCGGGTAGTCGGGGGCCGGGCGGGTACATGGCGACGGTCCTCTCCTGGATACCTCACTCCACGGTAACCCCGGCTGCTCGAGTTGGGCGTCGATCTGGAAATCCACGTGTTCGCTACCTCGCTGGGAGCCCGGTGACCACCTTTCAGGGCAGCCGAGTAGGCGGCGACCAGCGATTCGTCGTGTGCGAGGACCAGACCGGCACCCGGATCATGCGGGCGGCAGCGCCGGCGCTACGGCCTGACCCCTTCGAAGGAGCCTTCTTCACTTTCACTGCCAATAGTCAGCAGTTCGTGGCTGATGGCATGAAAATCGACCTGGCGCGCGCGACGATTACCGTCACCGACGACCCGAAACACCCCGAATTCCGTGCGGTGACATGGACCGTGAACGAATACTGGTCTGCTATCTACTGATTCGGCCGCTCGGTGCCGACTCGACCGTCATGGTGAACGAGCTGTTCGACCGCACCGACTGTCAGGGCGCTCGGTTCACCACAGCTAGCGCGAGTTCGGTGCACAGGGCGGCGACTTCGGTGGTCGGCCGACCGGGGTCGGCCAGCCAGGTCGCCACGAGCTGATTGATCCCGCCGACGACGAAAAGTGCTTCCTGGCGCCGGATCTCCGGATTCGCGGGGGTACCGAGGAATTCCGCGCTGTACTGCATCACGAGATCGGTCACGATACCGACGGCACGTGAGCGCAACTCTTCGAGCCCGGCGACGCTGTGGGTATCGCTGGTGAGGATGCGGTGGATGCTGGGGTCGTCGGCGATCGTGTCGAGGTAGGTCGTCAGTGCCCGCAGGAGTTTGCGTTTCAGGGTGCCGGGCTCGGCCTGGCTCGCCTCGACAAGGGTGGTGAACAGCTGCTCGTGCACCTGCTCGGCGACGGCGAGGACCAGTGCGTCTCGGGTGGCGAAATCCTCGTAGAAGTAGCGCGGCGTCAACCCCGACGCGGCGCACACGCGGCGCACGGTGACTTCGCTCGGGCCGGCCTCGCCCCAGATCTGGCGACCCGCGGCGAGGAGTTTGTCGCGGCGTTCGTCTCGTCGATTCGCCGCGCTGATTCCCCGGTAGGACCGGACCACCTCTGCGCGCGCCATTGACAGGACTTTAGCAGCCGACATATTTTGGATATCAGTCGTTATCCAAAATATTGTCGCTCAACGAGGAGTGTCGATGACCACCGTCCCCACCCGTCACCCCGATCGTCCCCACCACGTTCCCGCCGTCGTCGGTGGCTTCGCGGCGATGCTGGGGGTTCACAGCCCCGACTCGGAGCAGTGGCAGCGTCTCGGCGAGGGCTTGCTCGTCGGTGACGCCGCGATGGATCAACTGGTGGACTGGATGGTTGCCACGGGCTCGAAGCAGATGCGCCCGCTGTTCGATCGAGCGCTCACCGACGGCATCGCCGCGGTGCCTGATGCGCCGGACGCGCTGCGCGAGTTCTTCGCCGCGGTCGAGACCGTTCCGGCCTGGGTCGATCACGACAAACTCGTGCGCGGAGCCAAGGTCCTGCTCACCGGTGGTTCCGACGGCATGTACATCGCGCGCGACGTCGCCATGCTCGGCGGCTACCAGTTCTCCGGCTTCAACAAGACCCTGTTGCGCACAGGAGCGCTGGAGAAGGGCTCCAACCAGCGGTGGGCCGAGACGATGCAGTGGGCGATGGACGTGTTGTCCGAGGACGGATTGTCCCCGCTGGGTCTGGGCTACCAATCCACGATCCGGGTGCGACTCATCCACGCCTTCGTCCGCAGGCACGTGGCTGCCATGCCGGATTGGCGGACCGAGGACTGGGGCCTGCCCATCAATCAGACGGATATGGCGGCCACGCTCGTCGGCGCCTTCATCGCACCGGCGATCGGTGGGATGGGCCTTGGCCTGTTGCTCACCCCCGCCGAAACCGACGCTGTCGCGCACCTGGTCCGCTACGTCGGCTGGCTGCTCGGGGTCGAGGAGCAGTGGCTGCCGCACTCCTTCCGCGACGGCGTGCGCGTCCTGGTGCACACACTGTCGGCCTTGGCCGACCCCGACGAGTCGACCCGTCAGCTCGCGGTGCCGATGTCACGAGACCCGTTGTCGTGGAACTACGACCGGCTGCCCACGATCCGGCGCCGTCTTGCCTATGCCCAGCATCTGTCGGTGACGGGGACCTTCCTCGGCCGCCACACCATGCGTGCGCTCGGGCTGCCGACGGCGATCGTGCCGTGGTACCCGGCGATCCGCATCCCCGTCAATGTCGCGCGCTCGGTCACCCGGCTGCTGCCCGGCGGGCTCGACCGTGCCGCGACTCGTGGTGCGCGAGAACAGGATCGGTTCATGTCGACGCTGGTCAGCGCCGGACCGACGGTCGGCGCGGCGGCCGCGCGACTCACCCACGCGGCCTAGCGCCCCAACGGGGCGACCGGGGTAGGCCGAGGTCGTAGTGGTGATGGTGGTGATGAACCACTGGTCGTGATCCGTGGAAACTCGGCCTCGGGCAAGTCCACCACCGCGATCGCAGTCCAGCGCCGATTCGAACGAGGGCAATGTGCTGTGATATTTCAGGATCTGGTGCGGCGGAACATGCTCCGAGAACCCGACGAGGCGGGCGCACGGCTGACAGCCGCTGCCGTTCGTCGAAGAAGTCCGCATCGATGCGAGTTGGACCCTCGATGCCACGACAGATCGGACCTATCGCGACATCGAACACAGCCGAGACCCAGCGTGACGAGCACAGTCGCAGGCAGTTGGGCAGTTGTATACGGTGGACTCCATGCCTGCCAACCCATCGGGCCAGCAATCCTTAGAACAAATCGAGGGTGAGGCCTGGCCTGAGCCGGCATCAGATGCCACCCACGTGATCCGAAGAGTCCACCAGTTGCGTCGGGTTCCAGTTGGGGACCTGAGCATTGAAGACCTACGAATTATGTTGTCGCAGAGCGTCGGAACCGTCGCGATCCTGCCTCGGGTACTTGACCTGCTGGAGGAGAATCCGCTGGCGGAGGGCGACTTCTACCCGGGAGATCTCTTGGTTGCCATGCTGCGGCTTCGCCGTGACCACTGGTCGGACCAGATCGGACTGCTGGCCAGGGCACGGTGCGTAGTCCAGCGAGCGGATGCCATGACCAATCAGCTGAACAGAGCTCAGACCCCTGAACTTCGCCGCCTGGTCGGTGAGTTCTTGTCGAACTGATTCGATTCGAAGTGATATCGAGCGCGCTCTCATGCCGTGACCCGCGCGGTGGTCGGCCATCCGAACCGGTTGGCCAACAGTGCTTTCCAACGCGCCCGCACGTCGACGACCATGTCCTGGAACCGGTTAGCGGCTGTCGTCAGACTGGCTGATCGGCCGGTCAGTCGGAGAGGATCCGCTGCACTCCCTCCCGATAGGTGGTGATTTGGAAGGCGGGAAAGCGGGCCGCGAACTTCAAGCTGTCAAAGATGTTGTCGTGGCGGTAGCGGCCGAGCAACTCATACATCTCATCCAGCGGCTTGACGAAGTGGCGCCCGAGGCGGAACGCGAGCATCGGCAGCACCGTGTAGTCGATCTTGCGGCCGATGACCTCGCCGGCGATCTCGATGAGCTGGGCGTAGGACTGCCGGTTCGGGTCGACCGGTAGGTGCCATGTCTGGCCGTAGGCATCCGGGGTGTTGCCGAGCAGGGCCAGCGCCCGGCTCGCGTCGGGTGTCCAGATCAGGGAGCGCTCGGTGTGCGCGTTGACCGGCACGAACGGCCGCTTGCCTGCCCTGATCCTGTCGAACACCAAAGAATTCGTGTAGCTCTTGGTCGAACCGGGTCCGTAGAACTCGGGGGCGCGGCCGATGAGGCCCTGAACCCGACCGGCCCGTACGGCCTCGAGCAGCGTGGTGGCGAGTTCGCCGCGGACACGTCCCTTGCGACCGCCCGGTGCGAATACTGTCGACTCGGTCTGGGGAGCCGACGTTCCGGGATACATGTAGGTGTTGTCGAAGAAGACGAGCTTGGTCCCGTGTTCGGCGCAAGCGTCGATGGCGTTGCGCATGATGACGGGGAACTGACGCTCCCACAGCTCCGAGTTCAGCGGCAGGCCGACGGTGAGGTAGGCGATCTGGCTGCCCGCGACGGCACGGCTGGTGGCCTCGGCATCGGTGAGGTCCGCGGCCAGGAGTTCATCGGTGTCATTGACCCGCGACGGCTTACGGCTGACGAGACGAATGTCCTTGGTGTAGTTGCGGTGGAGCTCGTTCACGAGCTCGTCGGCGATCGGTCCGCCGGCGCCGAGGACGGTCTGCATTTGGTCTCCTCGAGGTGATGGGGCGGTCGACGTATCGAGTAGTGCTCTACGCGGGTTCCAGGAAGGCGGTCCGCCGCGACAGCTCGGCCCGCAACTGCAGGAATCGGAACAGTCCTGGCCGGCCGGCGACGGCTTCGTAGCGGTCGACGACCTCGTCGATGAAGGCGGGGATGTCGGCGGCGGGAATGCGGGCTGTCCAGTCGGCGAACCCGACCGTGCACCATCGGGCGAAGGCCTCGCGTGAGCCGAAGTCCCATTCCCGGTCGGTCACGGAGTGTGCGGTGACCTCGAGGTCGGCACTCGCCGCGATCGAGGGCAGTGCGCCGGGGTCGATATGCACGAAGGGGCGCGAGAACCCGGCGAACGCGGTCGACCAGCGCACCTCGCTGGTGACCGCCATCGCGGCATCCTCGATGCTCGGGCGAGGCCCGCCGCAGACATACTGCACGAGCACCCGTCCGCTGGGTTCGAGTGCCGCGGCGATGTGGCGGTAGGCGGTCTCCTGGTCGAGCACCCAGTGCAGTGCGTTGAACGAGACAACGAGGTCGAAGCCATAGGGGAAGGTCATCGTCGTGACGTCGCCGACTCCGAAGTCGATATTGGTGAGCTGGTCGTCGGCCGTGCGGGCGGTCTCGATCATCCGCGGCGACGGGTCGATGCCGAGCACGGAACCAGCGGGCACCCGCGCTGCGATCAGGCGAGTCACATAGCCGTCGCCACAACCCACGTCGAGGACGTGCTCGCCGCCCGCGAGTTGGACGGACTCCACAGCGTCCGTCGCCATCGCGCGCTGGAGTCCACTGATGTGGGCGTAGCCCGCGCCGTCCCAGTCGGCCATCTACGACCCGCCCCGCGACGGAACGTCCTTCTCGACCGGCGGGGCTTCGTCCGGGGCGAGGTACGCGCTGATCCTGCGCAACAGCGCGCCACTGCCATTCGAGTAGCCGCCCGACGCACCGAACGGATGGGGTTGGTGGTCCTCGATGCTGGTGATCCCGTACCTGGGCTCGGTCACCCCATGGCCGCCGATCGAGACGCTGAGATTCGAATTCGGCATCGGTCGACCGGATGCGTCGCGCGACGCGATCGGAATCATCGTTCTTTCACTGACCAGGGGAGTTCCGGCAGTGCGTCCGGCATTTCCGGCCGCGAGGACGGTAATCGCCTCGCGGTAGTAGGCGACGTCGATGACTCGGCGCTGAAACCGGGCACGTACATGATCAACCTCCTGAATAGGCCCGAGTCATAGCAATTGACTCTCATGATATTGGCACAGGTCGCAGGGGTTAGCGATAGGCATTCAGCCGAGCTGAGACCATCGGCGGTGTAACGACCGGCGCAGGGTGCGAACAATCGCGCGTGGCCAATGTATTGATGGAGAAATATCGCGCGGCCTCGGCACCACCGAAAATGGTGGTACTGAACAGTGGTGGGACCGGCGGCGCATCCACCACAACGTCGCGAGGCGCGGGATACGCCGAGGCGAAATTGCTTTGCAGCAGACCTTTGAGTCGCAAAGGTCGGGCGCGGGTGCTGGATGTAGTCCTTGATCCAACCCGCGGGGAAGACCTCGCGTGGGTCTCGGAGATTTGTTCTGGCCGATCGAACTGGGCCGCGACGACCGTAGTCGTCTCCGGCGGCACGGATACGGCTTCCGAAACAGCCCGGTCCGGCACAGCAAAGTTCGGCGCAGAGCTGACGTCGCTTGGCTTCTGCGCCATATCGTTCACGCCGAATATGGAACTCCGTGCAGTGACGGAACCTGCCGATCGGTACAGACTCTAATTGCCGCCACGACGTAGCGATCTGCGTCACATTGCAGCGAAATTATGGCCTGAGTCACTCGGATGGTCGTGGCCGGTCGATCAGATGGGATTTGTTGGAAATGTTTGCAACGAAGCAGCACATGCACCGGTCCGCCGTAGCCGCGGCGCTCATCGTGGGAGTCGCTGTCGGTCACGGACTCGCAACCACCTCCGCCGCCGCGGAACCCGCCGTCGCATCGGAGTTGCAGTCTTTCGCCGACGCCGTCACCGCCGGGTTGAAGCCATCGTCAGACGGCCGGCAACCCACGGCGATCGTCGACTCGGGGAGCGGATCCGGTAGCGGTGGCTCTGGCAGCGCGTCCGGTAGCGCCTCGGGCAGCGGTTCCGCGTATGGGCACAGCACCGCCGCCACACCTGTCGGTCAAGGGCCGGAGCTGACCGCGCCGCTGGCCGCGTTCGCCTACGGTCTCGCCAGTCCGGACGTCGCTCCGGCCGGTGCGAACAACTGGGATTGCAAACCCAGCGCCGAGCATCCACGACCGGTGGTGTTGTTGCACGGCTCGTGGCTCAACGCCTTCGACACTTTCAGCTTCCTCTCGCCGCAGATCGCGCGTGCCGGCTTCTGCGTATTCGCCCTGAACTTCGGTCGTTCCGGGCTCATCGAGGGCGGTGGCCTCGGCAGTGTTCTGCCCGGCCGCTACGGTGTGGGACCGATCGAGGAGTCCTCGCGTCAGGTCGCTGAGTTCATCGACCGGGTTCGCACGAGTACCGGCGCCGACAAGGTCGACATCGTGGGCCACTCGCAGGGCGGCACCGTCGCCAACCACTACCTGAAGTTCGAGGGTGGCGCGAACAAGGTCGCCGAGCTGGTATCTCTGGGTGCCACCCACCACGGCACCACGCTGATGGGCATAGCGACACTCGGCAGAGCGATCAACAACCTCGGCATCGACATTCTCGGTTTCTATGAGCCGATCGTCGGGATATCCAACATCCAGCAGGCAATCGGCTCCCCGTTCTACACCACGCTCAATGCCAAGGGCGACACTGTTCCCGGTGTCGACTACACCGCGGTGGCATCACGCTACGACGAGGTGACCAACCCCTACGACTTGGCGTTTCTCCGCGCCGGTAATGGTGCGACGGTCCGTAACGTCACGTTGCAGGACGGGTGCGAACAGGACGTCTCCGACCATCTGACGCTCATGTACTCACCGCGCGCGGCGTCGGTGGTCCTCAACGCGCTCGATCCAGTCGAGCATCCGAACCTGAACTGCGCGTTCAACCCCTGGTTGATCGGCGGCGGTGGGAAGCTGTGAGCCCGCGGTGACCGTCTATCTCGCTGTCGAAGCGCCCGAACAGCTGTCGCGGGCGACCGACCGAATCGCCTACAACATTCTGGAATCGCTGCCGCGCCGAAGTCGGCGAGGAAACGTAGTGCGCGACGAGATCTGCGCCGTCGTCGCCGACTGTATGGCGCTGACGACCGACGACCAGGACAGGGGCCCCGACTCCCGAACGGCGCGAATCCGCCTGGCGGCCGCGCGGTGGGCCAGTATCGGCGTGCCGATCGAAACAGTGCAGAAGCACGTCCACGCAGGATTCGGACTGCATCTCGATGACCTCGAAGCGAATTCCGCGCCGTTCGATGCGGTACGGCGCCTGATGAACGCGATGAACACTGTGATCACGACCGTGTCGACAACATATTCGGAGATCGCGCCGTTCGACGACGATCGAGGCGGTCCCGGTACCTTGGCTCACGTTTTGCTCAGCGGACGTCCCACCCCGAGGTTGATTCGCGAGCTGGAAGCTTTGAACGTCGAGCAATTCACTGTGCTGGCGGTAGCAGCAGGCCCGTCCTCGCCCGAGTCGGTATCGCCACGCGAATTGCTGACGTTGTTGTCACGAAGTTTCGGGTGGCCGATACCAGGGTTGTGCTCCGAATTCGGGGGAACGTTCCTGGTGCCGTCCTCGTTCGGTACCGAAAGGATCCGAAGTGTTGTCGCGCGGACACCGCTGACAGTCGTCGCGGTGACCGTAGCCCTCGACCGAATTCCCTCGGCTGCTGAGGAAGTGCACGAACTGCTGGACGTGGCGACGAGGCTGCGTCGCCCACCAGGCCTGTACCGCCTCGCGGATCTCGCCATCGAATACCAGCTGACTCGTCCGGGCCCCGGGCGTGATCAGCTCGAACTGTTCCTCGAACCGGTAGCTCAACATCCCGAACTGATCAGTACGCTGCGCGCGCACATCGACAACGGCCTCAATCGCCGACTCACCTCTCGCACGGAGCATATCCACCAGAACACCGTCGACTACAGGCTCCGGCGCATATACGCCCTGGTCGGACTCAGTGCACACGACCCACGACTCATCTGGTCACTGCGAGCTGCGCTGGTGGTGCGTGACTACCAGTTGGCCGGTACAGATCATCGGACTGCCGAACTGTCAGCCAGCTGATTTCGGGGCAGCCGTTGCGTACGGCATCGGTGTTCGATCGTCCACGGAACGAATCACCCGCTATTCGATACACTCGTCGAATAGCGGGTATTTTCGTTGTCGGGAGAATCCAGTCGATATACCGTGAGCGACGCGGCAAGCATGCGCGAATCCGTCGGTTCGGCCGGGTCGAGTCCGGTGAGTTCAGCAATTCTGCGCAGGCGGTACGTAAAAGTGTTCGGGTGTACGTGAATCAGCCGTGACGCCGTTTTGCGGTCGCCGCCGTGAACGAGATGCGCTTCGAGCGCGTCGATCAGGTGTGGACTGCTCAAGAGCGGAATCACCCGCTGTGCCAGACGTTCTCGGGCCGGGCCGGGGCGGGTGAGCTGGTATTCGAGCAGCAGGTCGTCGAGTCGATAACAACCGCCCGGCTTGCCGCTGAGCCGAGCCAGCTCGGTCAGCTCGGTCGCGTCTTTCGCTGCGGTCGGAATGTCATTGCGGTCGACACCGGAGAATTCGGCCAGATGCACGATCGCGCCGAACCGGTGAGCCAGCCGGGCGGCGAGCTCGTCAAATCTTCCTGTGTCGAGAATGTCGGTGTCAGGGCTGCTGGTCAGCAACGCGATACCGTTGGTGCCGTCGAAGGTGACCGGGATGGTCGTGCTGGTGAGATCGTCGAGCGCCTGCTGCAGCACGCGGATCCGGCGCCGCGTCACCAGGTTCGCGGCGCTACCGATACGAGCGGGTTCGCTCAGCCGGATCGCCAGCACCGTGTAGTGCTCGGCCAGAATCGTGTCGGCGCGCGCGGCGAGTTCCTCGGCTGGCACCCCGCGCACGAGGGCCGAGCACAGCTCGCGCCGCGCCTCGCGCTCGGCGTGATAGATCGACTGCTCGACCGCGGTATAGGTCTCCACGACGGTCATATTGATATGGCGCAACAGATCGAGCAGTCGGCCGAGTACCCGCGCGAAGTCAGCCAGCTCGGTCGGCTCGGCAATCAGTTCCGCCTCTGCCAGTACCGCCTTCGCCGATCCATGGATCGCGTCGATCAGCATCGGCAGTGGCAACCTGTCCTCGGCGTGCCGTTCGGCGACGGGTCCGACGAAAGCTGCCACCTCGGCGCGAGTGAATTCGCGGTCGGCACCGATAGCTTCGAGAACCGCACGGCCGCAGGCGTAGATCGTGGGCAGTACCTCAGCGGTGAAATGGTCGGCGGGCAGTTCGGAGGGTGCCGTGGCATCGAGGCCGTCGGCGAGTATCCGCTCGGCGATCTGTGGCCAGCGAACCAGAAGCCGAGCCGTCAGAGTGAGTGACCCGGAAACAGGGCGTTCAACGATCATGCCCCGATTGTGTCTGTCGACAGGGCCGAGAGGGGCAATCCTCGAGAAAACACATACACCTTGTCTCGAGAGACAATTCTTCCTCGCTTTTCTGAGACCGCGGGGCAATGACACAGGTCGCTTCCGATGCTCGCCCTCCGGGCGGCCGAGTACGGGCAGGCGAATAAGCGCTAGCAACGGCGATGCTCGGCCTCGGCCGGGATGAAGGCGAACGGTTATCAGCCGCGTGCCAGGTGCGTGCTTTCGGCAGCGGATTCATCGGCGCCGAGGACGCCGGGTAGGGGGACCTTTTCAGGGTAAAATTCCGGGTCTTTCCGGAATTCGGATACCGAAACCTATTGCTACGGTCCGTCCATGAACCATGATGCTTACCTTTCAACAACGAATTCTGGTCTGTGTGGCCCGTTGTCGGCATCGAGATCGAAGCGAAGACAGGCAGGCATGAATTCTGTAGCCGGAGCTGGCGGGCAGCCATGACGACAGTCCGTGCGCGCTGCGCTACTCCCGGATCGACTGTCACCGATGTCGCGTGGTTCTTCGCGATCGCCATCGTGCTCTGCTACACGCTGTCCGTTCCGATGGTCTTTCGACTCGTCCCCACCGACTTCGACAACCTGATCGTTCCGATCCTGCAACTGACCCCGCTGCTCGCCGCGATCATCATGTGGCTCGCCCGACGACCCGGAACGTTCGGAGAAACATTCGCTACCGGGTGGCGCGGCACACCCGAATGGGCAGGCATCGGCATCGGCATCATCGCCGCGATCGCCGCCATCCAGGTCTGCATCGCACTGGCATCGGGGATCTGGCCGCTCAACCCGCTCGACCAGATCTTGGCGGCGACCGTTTGGGTCATTCCGGTCCTGCTCCTGCAGTCGGTCTTCGCTATCGGAGAGGAGTTCGGCTGGCGCGGTTGGCTGGCGACCCGCGCCGCGTCGTGGGGATTCTGGCCGCTGGCCTTTGTCAGCGGTGTGGTGTGGATCGTGTGGCACCTGCCGGTGCTCGCCGTCATCGGAGACCGCCCACCGTGGGACATCGTCATCTATTTCGCGGGCATGCTGCCGTGGGCGCCGCTGCTGCTCGCGCTTCGTTGGCGGTCGGGGAGTGTGTGGCCGGCAGTCATGACGCACGGAGCGATCAACAGCGTCCGGGTGTACCTGCTGCAATCGGTGCCCGATGCGACAGATCATCTGCTCATCGAAGTGATCGGCTGGGTACTGACGCTCGCCGCGGCACTGTGGCTGATGCGCACGAGCCCGGCGCCGGTCGTCCATGGAACCGCTGCAGCTCAAGCCCTTCCGCAGGTCGGCGACGAACAGCGAGAATCCCAGCAACCCTGACCAAGCCTGCGGGGTGAGCGCCGTTTCCAGACGATGACCTCGCCGAGATTGGGCTCTCCACCCCATGGATACCCCACAGTTCGACCGGAATCACTGAGAAAGCTCGCCGAGTGCAATTTCGCGAAAGCCTGGTACTGGGCCGACCATTGACAGAGCGATCCGCGGATTTACTTGGGACAGCAACTATCAAGCGGCCGTAGATGCGGCATTCAGTCAGCTCGCCGGCCGGTGCGTCGCCGCCGGTCTGGATGCCCGTGTTGTGCCGCAGTGGAGGCGGGCTGGCGCTGGTATTGCAGGAACCAGTTCATCGCGATCGCCACAACCGCAACGAGATCCGTTCGCATTGCTGGATCGAATCGCCCTAATTGCTTGCAAGACTTAGAATTCGGTGATGAAGCGACCAGCTGAGGGGTCGGCATTCGGCGTCGGTGAGCAAGTTTTCCTGGTCGGTTGTACCCCGAGTAGCTTGTTTGCGCCGGTAAGCAACGCGGTCGCGATCGCGGCCGCTGTCGGCTGGCTCGACAGCGCGTGGCTCATCATGCCCGAGGGCCGGGGATGGTGGGGGGCCACTCTGGCCTTCGGGTTCGCGGGGCTGGTGTACGTGCTGCTCGGGCTGGTGCTTCTGATCGCGATCGTGGTGTCGCCGGTCCGAATCTACGTCGGTGGGCTGAGCGAGATCGTGTCGAACGTACTGAAGGTCTGGATGCTCGTCATGTTCAGCGAGTGGGTCGGTTTCGGTGTGGGCGTTGATGGTTGGTGGACGTTCGTCTGGGCCGGTGTGATTATCGCGGCTGTTCGCTTTGTGTTCGGTGCGCGCACCAGTTTCGACGGATAGGCGAGTCGCCGCTCTTCGAGCGACGTCCGCTCTGCGCGGTGGCGGTGCGTCGGGAATTTGCCGTTCGTTCTGGGCTCAGCGTTGGAGGGCGCGGAGTGCGGGGGCCACCCAGGTCGTGAGGTAGGCGCGCAGCTGCGCACCTTGCCGCGGTGGACGACCGGGGTCGATGACGAAGGACTGCACGATCCGCAGCATGTGCTCCACGAGTTCATCGAGACGAGCGTCATCGATCCCCGCGCGGCCCCAATCGACAGCGAAGCGTTCGAGAATGGAGCGGCCGAAGGTCAACGCGGTATCGGAGGTAACGCCTGGGGAGAATGCGCCCGCGCGGCCAGGGTTCAGCAACAAGCCGAGATACCGGTCGGTGGCGAGGCGTTCGAGGGTGTATGCGATCCCTTCGACCACGGCCTCGGCGGGATCGGTGAGATGGTCCAGATGCGCGGCGAGGACATCGAGAAACCGACCCGTTTCCGCCAGGGCCGTGGCGGTCAGCAAAGCGTCGGCATTGGCGAAATATCGGTACACGGTTTGCCGGGTGACACCGAGGTCGCGCGCGATCTCGGCCATGGTGAAATCCCCGCCGCTGCGTTCGATGGCCGCACGGGCGGCTCCGATGATGCGCGCGACGGCTTCGGTGTCATCGGCCGGGGTGGTCCCCGACCAGCCGTGCGTGCGCATCGATTCCTTCCGGGCCGGTGATCGTGTTCTGCCGACCCTATCGTCCGCGCCGAGGTCGGCGATCGTCCCGTTCCATCAAAATTGACCATACAGATAGACAGATATGTATGGTCAACTCATGACCACTCAGATCGAACCCGGCGCCGCCGGGCTGACCGAGGACCTGACCCGCCGCGCCTTGGGATTGGTGCTCGACCGCACCACCGATATGGCCCCCGCTCCGCTGCGGGTGCCGTTGCACTACTACCGCGACCCGAAGATCGCCGAGATCGAGCAGTCCCAGATCCTGCGCCGCACACCGCTGATGATCGTGCCCTCGGCGCGTATCCCCGCACCGAACGACTACGTGGTGCGCACCGTGCTCGAAGATTCACTGTTGGTCACCCGCGACCGCGACGGCACCGCGCATGTGTTTCTGAACTACTGCCGCCACCGCGGCGCGCAGCCGGCATGCGGCTCGGGAAATGCCACCCGCTTCACCTGCCCCTATCACGCTTGGACCTACCGCAACACCGGCGAACTGGCTGGGGTGCCCGGCAAAGAGGGCTTCACCGGCATGGACCGCGCCGGCTACGGATTGGTCGAGCTACCCAGCCAAGAGCGTCACGGGTTCATCTGGGCAGTGCTCTCTGCCGAGGGCTCGATCGACATCGACGCCCACCTCGGCACGATGGGACCAGAACTGGCGCAACTGAACTACGTCTCCTACGGCTACCACGACGAGCGGGAATTCACCTCCGACGTCAGCTGGAAAGGCGCACTAGAGGCCTTCGCCGAGAGCTACCACTTTTCCTTCGTTCACGGCCAGAGCGTGATCGGTCAGAACACCGTGGCCAACACCTCCACCCACGACGCCTTCGGCCGCCATCACCGAATGGGATTCCCGTTCAACTGGATCACCGCGCTCGCGGCCGATCCGAGCGGATCCTGGGACCCGCTGATGAACATGGGTGTCATCTACTGGATCTACCCGAACCTCGTGCTGGCCAACAGCCCTGTCGGTGTCGAGATCCTCGACATGCTGCCCGCGGGCGCCCCGACCTGCTGTACTGTCCGCCACAGCTGGATGGCCAAGATCCCCGCCACCACCGACGAGCAACGAGCCGTCTACGACGACATCTACGCCCAAGTCCATGCCGCGGTCCGCGACGAGGACTTCGCCATGTTGCCTCAATGCGGCGAAGGAGTTTGCCGAGGCCAGCACGATCACATGATCATCGGCCGCAACGAAATCGGTGTCCAGCACATGATCAAAACTCTCGCCGCCGAACTCGGCATCGCACTGGACTGACAGCGAACAGGAACATCGATGGCCGCTCGATGGTTGGGTGCAGGTCTTCATCCACGACGAAGCGAACAACGTCATGCGCGATCTGCGCCGCTACATCCGCAGGGAACGTGAAGTTCTCGGGCTGACATCTCGCCGCATTCCTTCTGGTCGGGAGTCGCTCACCTCGCGGGGTTCATTGGTGTGCGGACAGGACGGTTCGCATGATGCCGATGGTCGCCGCGATGTCTGGCTCACGGCCTGCGGCGACATTCGCCCAGACCAATGCGGTCGCGGTCATCGCCAGGACGCCGAAGGTTTCCAGTGGAACAGCGAGATGTGGTGCGGCAGAAGCTGTTGCGCGGGACAGGTTCGCTTGCAGTGCCGAGTTGACCAGGCCGTCGGGATCCAAGAGCACGCGCAGTGCGAGGTTCGGTTCACGCCGGGCGAACGCGGTCAGTGGCTCATAGCCGATGCAGCCGTACATGAATCGCGCGGCAGCATCGAGTGCCTGATCGATGCCGTCGCCTTGCGCGTCATGTCGGGCGCGCTGCCAGATATCGCCGATCGACTCGAGAATAGCGTGGTCGATGAGCTTTTCGCGGTCGCCCACCCATCGGTACAGGGTCGAGCGACCGATATCCAAACGTGCGGCGACGGTGTTCATGTCCACTCGCTCGCCCTGCTGGAACAGCCGCACCGCCACGGTCCGCGCGTCGTCGGCGGTCGGGCGACGAAAGGAGGGTATTTCCTCTTCGGGCAGTACGGGACTCACAAAGAAACTGTAACAGCCAGGACATCTATTAGTTTGGCTTCTTTTAGGACATTCTTTACAGATGTCCCATTCCGTTTGACGTTTGCTCCGAAGTCGGTGTAACTCGCGTCATAAGGAGATCGATGTCTACCCTCATCAAGTTCGCCACCGTCGCGGCTCTGACCGTGCTGGCGCCGATGGCGGCCGCCTGCACAACCTCGTCGGTCCGGGAGACGTCGACTCCGCCCAACAGCACGAGACTTCGAGCTGCTTCTGGTTCGGTCCGACGTTCTCGATGACCAACCAGGAACTCAACTACGCGTTTCCCGATTCCGGGGCGTTGTACTGGGCCGCGCAGTTCGCGATCCCCGCAGGCGCCCAGCTGACAGTGAAGGGCGAGTACGCCCACGCCCGCTACCAGTCGCTCAACTCCTACAACGTCACCGACAACACCCCGACGGCCGCGCTCAACGATGTGTCGACCGCGCCCGACGCCGGGTCGGCGAACCCCTACCTGCCCGGTGCCGAGAGAAGTGGTGAAGATAACCGCTCGTACACGGCGACCGTCCGCAACGAGGCGCCCGGCGCGGCCTCGGCACCGAACACCCTCTACACGGGAGTTCCTGGCCAGGAACGGACCACCCTCATCTACCCCTGTACCTGCCCGATAACGGGCGAGGCATCACCGGCGGGGTCGGCCTGCCGCGACCGGAGCTGCGCCTGGCCAACGGCGAGGTGATGACCGGCGACAAGCTGTGCGAGGCAGTCGGCGCCGCGACGACCACTCCGAAGGTGGACGTCCTGCCGATGGGTAGTACCTGGCACTGCGGGACGCGCCAGATAAAGCGCCCACCTTCCCCGCGGCCGAGCAACCGGTGTGGCGCACCTGCTACAACACCCAATTCGGGCTCGGCTGTAGCTATCTCGGCAAGTACGAGGGAACCCGGCCCGGACCGGCGGGCAGTACTCCAATATCGACAACAATTACGTCAACGCCTATGTCAGCCGGGGTTTCGGCAAGGTACTGACGCTGACGGGGACCATGCCGCGGACGCCGCGCACGATCGACAATGCGCCGAGCACCGACGGAGACGTCGACATGCGCTACTGGTCGTTGTGCAGCAATGAATCCCTCGCCACGACCCGGGCGACCGGATGCGTGTTCGATGAGGACGTGCCCCTCGACGCGGCCCGCCGCTACACCGTTGTCGCGAGTCTGCCCGAGGACCGCCCGGCCAATGCCACCGAAGCCTGTGGAGTCGCGTGGGTGCCGCTGCCGAGCGCCGGTGACGGCGCGGGCCGCCCCGAAGGCGCGTACTTGATCATGCGGAACATGTTGCCCACCAGCGGTTTCGGGCACGCTGTCCAGAATACCAAGGCTCCCGGCGACGAGAACGTCGTGATGGGCGCCTACCTGCCGGACGGAAAGTACTCGTCGAAGGCGGAATTCGAGGCCAAGGGCTGCGCACCGATTCGCTGACCCGATCTGAACGGACACACCTTCTATGGCGGGACCACCGCGGCTATACCGACCGCCCCGCGCTCACCGCCCGACCACCGGCTTCCCGGCCGGCTCGCTGAGGTAGGGGGAGTGAGCTGTCGACAAGGGGTTTCGCGAAGATCGGTGTGACGACCAGTTCCTCCGGCGGCAGCAATCTGAACCTCCACGGCCTACCCGCACCGATCGCGACGATCGTGCGCGCCGCCTACGGCGATGCGACCGGTCGGATCTTCCTCATCGCCGCCGGGGCTGCGATCGTCGCCCTCCTCGCGACCGCGTGGCTTCCCAACCGTCCGCTGCGCAGCACGATCGATATCGATCCGACCCTCGACCCGAACTCTAAAGAGTCCGCGTCACAAGACAATCCGACCGATATCGACACAATGGCGGCGCTGGATGCCGAATTGGCCGTACTCGCGGAGTCGGGGCGCGAAGAAGACCGGGTCTGGGAGGGCGCTGAGCGAGTGTTGTCCGAGTCAGAGCTGGTGCCGCGGCGACGCCATGCGTCGAAGCCGCTGCCGAGCATTGAGTTCACCTTGCTCGGGCCCTGCCATCGCCTCCGGTTGCGGGTCACCCGTCTTGTCGGATCCTCGGAGCCCTGAATTCGCACTGGTTCGTGGGCGTGCGACACCAGGGCTGCCTGCAAATGCACCACCCGTCGCCATGGTGGATCTCTGCCGATGACAGTGGTGGGGCGCTGAAGGCGGTAGTCCAACGGTTCGGGGGAGCATTCACCAAAGTGATGGCAGTCGGGCATCTTTCGGGTCGGGGACGAGCGTCTCTTCTATTTCGGCCGACGCCTACTCGACAACTGCACGCCCCTAATGCCTGTCGGCGCTCGCTCGATGCTTGCGCTGAGTTGGACGCTCGAAGCAGTCTCCGGTGTCGGGTTCTTATCCTCGGTGGCGGCTCGATATCGGGTGGGCCTTCGGTCGAATTCATTCGCCGCTCCCTGTGGTCGGCTGTTCTCGGGACTCGGTGTTCGGCGGGCCAACGATCAGCTTTTCCAGGCCGGAGGTCTGGTCGGAGTACCTGCGGATGGCGAGCACCGCGACGAATTCGTTGGCGCCCGCCCACTGATGGAGGGAACTCCAATGGTTGGCAAGAAACCAGCCCGCTCCGGCGGCGCCCCGGGGCGCGAGACCGGCGCAGAGGAACCAGTACCGATCGGGATGTAGGCCGGGGCTCGGCCGGATCCGGGCGAGGAAGCCGATGTGGTGCTTGCCATTGGAGTCGTACCGGGTGCCGTCGCTCAGCTCGAGATGTTCGACGACAGGCCCGATTGTCGGATCGGTTGTCGACACCGTGAACAACCGACGGGTGGCGCCTCCCGCGGGTGAGGGTATGGTGCCGAGCCCGAAGCCGATATACGCGCGGTCGGTGTAGGCGGCGGCCTCCCCGTCACCACAGAAATCCACGTGAATACCGGTGTGGTGCCCCAGGAGCGCGGAAACGTAGAGCAGCCCCCGGAGGTCGTTCTCCGGGACGACGACCACTGCATCGCGCCGGGTGGGATACACCAGCGTCACACCTCGGGTGACCATATCGGCGCCGAGGAATGCTTCCAGCTTGCGGTCGATCGGTGCGGAGGGCTGGACAGCGCGCTCGTCCGCCGAGAGGGAATCGACAATCTGGAACAGTCTCTCGATGGTCCAACCGGGAAACATTCGTTGTAGGACCCGGCGATGATAGTCGCGGGGCAGCCCGACCATACGGCCCGACAACCATTGATAATACTGGGCTTTCGCCGGGCCGTATCCTGGTGGGACCGGAGGATCGAGTTGCGCGGCACATCTGTCATAGGCGACCATAAAATCCGAATGACTCTTGAGCTGTCGTTCTGCCAGCAGCAGTTTCAGCATGGTCTGCACCGAAAGTGCCTCCCCCCCTTGCTAATCCACTTCCATGAACGCCCGCCGCTCGCGGTCCGACGAGCGACGTACCACCCGGTCGCCACCGAGGGCCGGTCCAGCGCGGCCTCAGATGTGGCGGGTAGGCCGCGCCGGTGCCCGCTCAGGGGAGAGCGACTGAGGTGCTCCGATCGGCCAACACGATGGTGAACGGGGTTGCGGTGCTACCGAATCGCGCGAATCGCGTCGTGGTCGGCCACCCGAAGTCGGTCCCGGTGATCGCGACGCTCGCGGCGCTGGTGGCCGGACCGGAGGCCGGCGCAGCAGCGGTGATGGCAGACATGGCGCTGCCTCCTTTTCGTGATGATGATGATTTCCCCGAACGGAGGGGTGCTCGTCGGTGGAGCAGCCCCCGGTACTTCCATTAACACACCGGACCGACACACAGGCAATGCATCGACGTTCCGTTTTTGTCCGTTTTCTGTTCTCTGTCGGAAAGTCGTCGGCGCGGCGAGATCACGTCCCGACCGACAGTGTGTCAGAGACGATTCGTGACACCGCATCGCTCGACCTCCGTGTGCGGCGTCGGCCGCGTCGGGTACCGGACGCGGCCGATCCTGTTGTCGCTTAGCGCTATCGAGGATTCGGCAGGCTCCGTGCCGTGTGCGGCCGCTCGAATCTGGGCCGAAGACTTCTAACCCCCGTGGTCCGAGACGGGAATATCCGGACCTTCCGCGTCCAGTAGGGCGATGGTGTCGCGGCGACCGGCCCGGAAGATCCGCCCTTTGTCGAACTGCTGGAACGTTTCGCCACCCTCGAGCAGCTGCTCGTCGCGGACCGGCCAGCCGAACCGACCGTTCTCGAAACCGGCGAGGTTCCAGCGTTCGCGGATCAGACCGTGGATCCACACCGTTTCGTGACCGTCGCGGAAGTACAGGGCACCGCCCTGGAAGCCTTGGACAAGGCCGCCCGGCAGCTCCGTCGACACGGTGATCGGGTAACCGAGCGGGCCGTTCTCCCAATCCAGCTCGGCGAACTTCGCGAACAGGTGTGTGGGGATCGCATACGCGCCGGTGGACGGATGCCAGTAGACATAGCCGAACTCGAACCTCGCGAACCGACCGACGCTGTCCCGGGTCGGCTCCTCCTCCGCGGTGATCCGCTTGCCGAGCCATGGTGTGGTGGCGGCGACGATATCGATGGCGGCCGGGCGCGGCGGCGCAGCGGGCGTGCCACTCGCGAATTCCCTGACGTGGGAATCGAATTCGCGCCACGGGAAGTTGTAGCCGACGTCGGTGTGGGTTCCGATGCCGAGGCATTCGGTCACGTACTTGTGATCGGAGATGCCGTCGCGGTGGGTGTACGGCGGCGCGATCACGTCCGGGCTGAACCGGTACTTCTTCGCGTCGTCGACCGCCAGCCAGGCGGCGATCCGGATATCGTCCTCGATCGCGAGCCACTCGGCCTTGGTCCAGCTCGCACGGCTGCCCGCGAAGCACAGGTTGATCGTGTGGCTGTTGGCATCGAGCACCGACCACGACGCGAAGTCGGTATCGACCACGTCGCAGACGATCCGGTCACCGAGCGTGTAGTGGTAGGACGCGCCGTTGGCACCGTTGCCGAGGTAGGCGGCGAGCGATTCAGCGGTGCCGTCGCCTTCCTGCGTGTGTAGCAGGAAGTTCGTGATGCGCGCTCCCCACCGCTGAGAACCAGAGTTGCCGAGCCGATCGAGCTCGGTGTAGATGGGTTTGCTCATTGCTGCTCTGCTCCTCGATCTTCGCGCGGATGCCTGGTGACCAGGTCCGCGCACACTCCGGATTTCGAACCTGCCTCGAGGCGATGTCGCGTGATGCGAGTCCGTCCAAATATCGTTTCGAGCCGCTCGATGTCGGCAGCATCCGAGCAGCAATCTGGGTAGGAATTTTCCCGACGGCAAGTAGTTGTCGAAAGTAGACATCTCACCTTCGTGTCGAGTGAAGGGTGCGACCTCGTAGAGTCGCTGTTTCGATCAGCCCTGTCACGGGTGGTCGGCCACCGCGGTTTCCGTGTCCGCGTCGAATTCGGTGGCGTTAAAACTTGCCTGTTTCTCGTGAATGGTTTTCAGGAATAACTACCTGCATCCAATGAGCATCGCTCGAGGGTTGACAGACCAGCCGATAGAAAATCTGAAAGACCCTGGGCCGCCTGCCGAAGAGCATGCGGCCCAGGGTTCGTACTTTCAGTGAATCATCGGCTCAGGGGAGAGCGATGGTGTTGGTGTCGAGAGTGATTGCGCCGTTGAGGGCCAGGATCCTCCCGTCCGCTGTGGTGCCGCCGGTCACGGTGACCGAGGTGAAGGCCAGGACGGTGCCAGCGAAGTCGGTGCTGGTGCCCAGCGTTGCCGAGCTGCCGACCTGCCAGAACACGTTGGCCGCAGTGGCGCCGTTGATGAGGGTCACGGCGCTGTTGGCCCCGGTGATCAGTGTCGTCGCGGCCTGGAAGATGAACACCGCGTTCGGATTTCCTTGCCCGTCGAGGGTGACGGTGCCGTTGAGACCGATCCCTGCGACTGCGTTGTACACCCCCGAAGTAAGGGTTTGTCCCCCGAGATCGGTGGTGATGGGTGCGGTGGGTAACCGTCCCGCCGCGTCGAGGTAGGCGGCCTGTAGATCGGTGTGTGCCTGCGCCGCGGTCGCGTCCCCAGCGTGGATCGCTCCGCTGGTCACCGTTCCCGGCGGGAATCCGGTGATCGCGGTGCCCGGACTGACACCCAGGTCACCGGTGATTGCCGTGGCTCCGGTGTTGGTGACCGTTGCGGCCCCCAGTACTGCGAAAGACGAGGCCGTGCCGAGGTTGACCGGCAGTAGACCCGAAACGTAGGTGAACGTGACACCGTTGCTGGTTCCGCCCGGGGTGGTGACGGTGACCTGCACTGCCCCCGCCGCGTGAGCTGGTGCGAGGACGCTGATCTGGGTGGGGGAGATGGCAGTGAACAGGGTCGCCGGTGTCCCACCGAAACTTACAGCGGTGGCGCCGGTCAAGTCTGTGCCGGTGAGGATTACCACTGTCCCACCGCTGGGCGGGCCCGAAGACGGAACGGCGCTGATCAAGGCGGGCACCGCGATATAGGTGAACGCGACGCCGTTACTGGTCCCGCCGGGAGCGGTGACAGTAGCCTGGACCGCCCCCGCCGCATGGGCCGGGGTCACCGCCGTGACCTGTGTCGAGGAGTTGACTGTGAACGAGGTTGCCGGTGTTCCACCGAAACTCACCGCCGTGACTCCGGTCAGGTTCGTGCCGGTGAGCACGACGGTCGTCCCACCGGCCGCCGAGCCCGAACTCGGATTGACACTGGTCAAGGTAGGAGCGGGGACCCCGTAGGTGTAGGGCACCGGGTTGCTCGTGCCGTCCAGCAGAACCTTCACGGTGACGTTCACCGTGCCGGTTCCGGGCGGGACGATGGCCGTGAGTTGCGTATTGGAGTCGATCGTGAATGTCGTTGCCGTCGAACCGAACAGGACGCTGATCGGACCGACGTTGGCGAATCCGGAGCCGGTGATTACTACGGAATTGAAACCTGCTGGAGGCCCGAAAGAGGGGTTCAGCGAGGTGATTACAGGTGCCATTTCGTTTCTTTCTGAGTAGAAGTAATTCTGTACAGCGGCACGGATTTTCCGTTTGATTTGCCGCTGATACCATTACCCCTCTCGGGGAGGCACTTCGGCAATGAAATCTCAGTCTGTTTTCGTCCGTTATCGTGTATTTCTAGTCGATCGTCAGCTATTGCTGATCTTGTTGTGCAGACAGTAGGCACTGAAATTTCGGACCTCGCACCCGATCTGCAGATCGAAGCAAGACGATTGCGGTCGACGGCAGCGACACCTGTTCCTGTGCAGAGATTTACAGCTCGCCCCTCGTCCCCATCGGCGCACTGGAGGGATGTGGCTGGGCAGCGATCAACCCGTCACCCGGCAACCCGACGCCGATCGCTCCCGATGTCGTCGCTTCCTAGACCGCCGAAGGCATCGACAAGTACATCGTGGGGATCGAAGCGGTGGTACCGGATTTGCCGACTACAGGTGGGAGCTGCGGCACCTGCTCGTAGACGGCGCATGGATCGCCGCGCAGCTGCTCGGTGTCGGAACCCACACGGGCCTCTTCCGGGAAAACTCCGCTACCGTCCGCGTCCAGGAGTTGACGATCTATCACACCGAAGGCGGCATGATCACGTGATGTTGGGGCGACCTCGCCTCGACGCTGCGCGACGAACTGGTCTCCGGCGTCGCAAGCTGATAGCGGTGGCCGGCCTGGCGGCGCTGTGGTGGAAGACGACGGCAACGGTATCGCCGAGTCGCTCGGCCGGCTGCGGCCGTGACCGGCTCACCGCGATCCGTCACAGGTTGGAGACGGGCTTCAAGACCGAAGTCGTCCGCCGGCACAGGCCGATGATCGACTCGGCGAGTGCATTGTCGTAGGCATCGCCAACGCTGCCTATCGAGGCTGACAGCCCTTGCAAGGCAGAGGATTCGGTGAAGATGGCCGAGGTGTATCGGCGGTCGAAATCTGGCCTTCCGGTAGGTCCGAGGCGCTATCTGGATGCCGTGCTCGGTGAGCACGCGACAGATGAAGCTCTGTGGGCGACCTGCGCACAGCGAATTCGGCATTCCTCATCGCTAGCCTCATCCGATGTGGGCACAATATTCGGGCCCTGGTCGGCGGCTCTTCCGATGTCCTTGCTAAATGCGTCATGTCGGACGCCAGATGGTCGCCGCGCCGGGGTCTCATCTGGGCGGTTGTGCACCGATTGAGTGGCCCGGCGACCAGCCGTGGGAAGCGCATCGTGGAACCGCCGGAACCAGGCAGGTGTCATCGGCATCTGAGAGGCTGATTCCCAGATCGACGCGCTCACCGCCTCGGGTGCGGGTGGCCACATCGTTCTGCTATCAGCCGACGACCAGGCAGAACGGGTGACCGGCCGGATCCAGCAGCACCCGCCACCGGTCGCTGCCCGGCTGGTGTTCCGGCCTGACCGCGCCGAACCCCAGCGCCAAGCTCTCCGCCGCATCGAGGTCCTCGACCCGCAGGTCCAGGTGTAACTGCTGCGGCACGTCCTGACCGGGCCACAACGGGGGCCGGTATCCGTCGACCCGTTGGAAGCCCAGGTCGCAACCCGAACCATCGGTCAGGGCGACGAAATCGTCAGCGCCATAACCGATCTGCATGCCTGTCAGGTCTTGGTAGAACCGGGCCAGAGCCCGGGGATCGGCGCAGTCCAGAGTCACGCCTCGCAGTGTGGCGATCGGCATCGTCGACTCCTCGGTCATCCATGTTCGCGGGCCGCGCGGCGGCCGCGCAGGTAGTCATCCAACCGCACTGTCGTGGCCCGGCTCCACTGCTTTTCGGGCGGCGGACAACTCCAAGTCCTCGTTCGCGAACACCCGCGTCGCCACGAACTACACCCCAGCACACCGGCCGCGTCGTCGAGATCACCGGCTTGACCGGCTGGCTGCCGGTTCACACCGAACTCGTCGACGCCCTGATCGCGGCTCAGTCCGGCCTTTGCCCGACGGCTGACCGAAGCCGTGCCGCGCAACGAGCAACGAGCAATCGAGAATCGTCATGGCGGATCAAATCGACCGTTCACCGGCACCGCGTACGAGCTACTGAGAACCCGAACCGGTGTTGCCAGCTTGAGCGATGGATCGCCTCTGCGCCCTGTTCTCCCGCAGGGGCGTGCGCGCTGTCGGCAGGCAGCACGATCAGCCAGTCCGCGTAGCCCGGTCCAGCACCAGTGGGTGGCCACCTCACTCTGTGATTGCGGTCCTGCGCTCCGGAGTCGGCCATTCGGGACTCGTACCCGCCACTGCACTGCCCGACCACATGGCTGCACCTCCGGCTCGGTGCCGACAGGTCGGACCGAGCCCCTGAGGGCAACTCACCGCAGCATTGGTCGTGGGAGAAGACCTCGACGTAGTTTCGGACCGCGTCGACCGGGTAGATCCGGATTATTTCCGAATGATAGGTGACTTGCGCGATGATGCAGCGACAACGATGACCACTTTCAATATCGAACGCCTCTACCTTGCAGCCGGAATAGCACTGCTCTTGGCCGCGACGCTTCCTCGCCTCTTCAAGGATCGGGCGATCACCGCGCCGATGCTCATGTTGGGAGTCGGAGCCATCGGTGGACTCGTGATCGGACCCAGCAACCTGCAAGCGGTATCGCCCTTGTCTCATCCCACCGTGATCGAGCATCTCGCAGAGCTGTGCGTGATCGTGGCCCTGATGGGTGTCGGGCTCGCGATCGACCGCCCCTTACAGTGGCGCACCTGGGGCTCGACCTGGCGCCTGCTGCTGATCACCATGCCGCTGTGCATCGCGGCGGTAGCGGTGTTCGGATGGTGGGCGGCAGCGCTGACTCCCGCCGCGGCAGCTCTGCTGGCAGCTGCGCTGGCACCCACAGACCCGGTACTTGCCTCGGATGTGCAGGTCGAGGGCCCGACGCCCGGCGGCGCCGACTCAGCTGAGGAGGACGACGAAGTCCGTTTCGCGCTCACCTCGGAAGCGGGCCTCAATGACGCCCTGGCCTTCCCGTTCGTCTATCTGGCGATATTTCTCGCGACCAAAGGCTCGGTCCAGACCTGGATCGTCGGCTGGTTCACCTGGGAACTCATCGGCAAAATCGCGATCGGTGCTCTCGTCGGCGGGACCGTCGGAAGTTTGCTCGGTCGTGGTTTGTTCCGATTCCCCATCAAGGACGCGCGCCTCGCCGACCGCGGGGAACCGATCGTCGCCTTGGCCGCGGTGTTCGCCGTCTACGGGCTCACCGAACTCGTCGGCGGCTACGGATTTCTCGCGGTGTTCGCGTGCGCGATCGCTATTCGCCGGATCGAGCGCGGCAGCGAATACCACGAACAGATGCACAGTCTGGTCGAACAGTTGGAACACGTCCTCACCCTGGTCGTACTACTGCTGCTCGGGGCGGCACTCACCACGGGCCTGCTTGCCGCTCTTTCATGGCAGGGAGTCGCGGTCGGCATGCTGCTGGTCTTCGTTATTCGGCCTGTCGCAGGGTGGCTCGCACTGCAGCGATGTGCCGGGATGGAGCCCAAGGAGCGCGTCATCACGGCCTTGTTCGGCGTCCGTGGAATCGGGTCGATCTACTACCTCGCCTACGGCCTGACCCAGGCGGACCTCCGCTCGGAAGCTGGTGCGCTATGGGCGATCGCGGCGTTCACCATCGTTCTGTCCGTGATTGTTCACGGCGCCAGCGCGGGCTGGGTGATGCAGTACCTGGAGAACGCACGGGTAAGTAAGTCACCGACCTAGCCGAACTTGTGACACTTGTTTCCCCGCCCAACACGAGCTCGAAGCAGTTCGCCGACCACCGTAGGGCGCCGCGGCGGTCATAGGGCGTCGTCTTCCGCATGTCGGAGTATGCGTGTTTAATGGAGTTACCTGACAGCGTTCTCGCTCAGGTTCTGTGAAATGAGGTACGACCATGATCGTGCTCGGATTGATATTATTGTTAATCGGCTTCCTGACCGGGATCTCGATCCTCTGGACGATCGGAATCGTCCTTATCGTCATCGGAGCGATCCTCTTCCTGCTCGGTGCAACTGGGCGCGCGGTCGGCGGCCGGAAGCACTGGTATTAGAGGTAGGCGAATCACGACCCTCAGGGTGATCAACGAAGGCACCCTGAGGTTTGAGTGTCCGCCGGCTCGCCAGATCGAGACCAACTCAGCGGATCCTTGAAGGCGAACCCACCGTTGAAGGTGCTGGCGGATTCTGTCGTTCCAGGCTCGCTCCGACACGTACCCCTACGCGGTGAATTGACCTCCGACCATCAGCGGCGCACGGGGCATCTCCCGTGCGCCGCTGGTCTGTCTGCCCGGAATCGGGCGGCTGTGTCTCGGCAAATGCGCAGTAAGATGGCAGGAAATCGAAGGTTATTCGCGGTGGCGAGGAGCGGCGATGGATGGACACGACGCCGCGTGGAACGAGCGAGTGCGCGGTGAGAACACCACCCAGCGCCTCGATCGGAACTGGTCCTCGCTCCTACAGGAATTACGCGTCCTGCAGACCGGCGTCCAGGTGCTGACCGGCTTCTTGCTGACGCTGCCGTTCCAATCCAGGTTCGACACCCTGAGCACCCCCTTGCGTGTTGTCTACCTCGTGGTGGTTTCCGCCGCCGTCGCCGCGACCGCGCTGCTGGTCGCCCCGGTGGCCATGCACCGACTACTGTTCCGCCGACATCGCCTCGACGTGCTCGTGATCGGCGCCCACCGCCTGGCAATCGTCGGAATCGCGCTGCTCGGTGTCGCGTTGACCGGCATGGCGGTGCTGATCTTCGACATGGTAATCGACACCGCCGCGGGCGTCATCGCGGGAATAGTCGCGGCTGTGTTGTTTCTCGGTCTCTGGGTGATCCAGCCTTTCCTTTATCGGCACTAGCGAAGCCGAGGACGCCGAGCCTGGGGGAGCGCCGACCGATCGCCGGTCGAGACGGGGCGCACGACCCACCAGACGATCGCGGTCCATACCGAGGACAGCAGGATCGAGCCGATGACGTCGGTGGGGTGGTGGGCTCCGGCATAGAGTCGCTGCGCCGCTACCAGCGCCGGAATCAGAAGCACCGCGGCGGCGAAGACCCGGTACTGCCATCGGCGTGTGGTGGCCCACACCAGCGCGGCGGTGCCGGCGTAGAGCGTCAGTGCGGCGGCGACGTGTCCGGAAGGGAAACTGGCCGTGGGGGGAAGGTCGGGATTGAGGTGTGCGACCCGGGGCCGGTCCCGATCGACGATCGCAGCGGTGGTGAGGAATAGCGTGATCTCGCCCAGCAATGCCGTGCCGAGGAACAACACCGGTCGCCAGCTGCGCGCGATGCCCACCGCGAGTGCGGCGACGATCAGAGCGACCGTGATGATCGCGATGGTATTTCCGATCTCGCCGAACACATCGAGGATCGACGTGAGCGTGGAATTGCGGTGCTCGGCGAGAATCGCCACGACGCGGCGATCCCACCCCAGGACAGCGGTGTCGGTGTCCAGGGTGCGCACCAGCAAGCCGATTCCCACCAGCCCGCCGACGAGCAGCACCCACGCGACCGCGAGCTCGCCGATCCCTCGCCATGGGTGCGGCAGCGTCGGCGGATGCTGAACCGGGACCGGTCGCAAGTCGTCTTCCTCGGCCGGGGCGACGTCGCCGGGTAGGGGTCCGGTGCTGTCGATCCGGGCGTCGCGACGCCATCGGTGAAAGGCGACAGTTGCCAGAACGAGCCACAAAGTGCCGAGCAACCAGCCGCCGAGGACATCGGTGAGGTAGTGCACGCCGAGTGCTATCCGGCTCACCCCGATAGCGATCACGATCCCCACCGCGAACACGGTCGCCGCGCGGCGTGCGCCCGCTTGCCAGGTGGGCGTGAAGACCAGCAGCACAACGCCGTAGCACACCAGTGAGCTCATCGCGTGTCCGCTGGGAAAGCTCCAACCGTCTGTGGTGTAGACGGGCTCGTCCACCACCGGACGCAACCGTGCGACAAGCTCTTTGACGACCGGGTTGAGGATCAGGCCGCCCGCGGCGGTGATCACCACGTAGACGGCAAGTCGGGGGAGACGACGCAGCAGCAGCCAGATGGTGGCGACGATCAGCACCACAACCAGCGTGCTGGTCGCTCCGAGTTCGGTGATGCCGGTAACGATGCTCTGCAGGGCCTTGTTCTCCGCCACCACGGCGACCAGGTGGTCGGTGACCGTTTGATCCGCGGTCTGCATCGGTTCCCACCGCGTCCGGACCAGTGCGGCGAGCACCCCGAACCCGATACCGATGCCCACAGCGCCGAGTAACGCCACGGCACTGCGGACAGCGAATCGTTCGGCGGCCTCGGCCTCGCTGTGATGCGCGACGACGGAGCTGTCAGCGCCCGTCGCGACATCCCCGTCGCGTTGGTCGACAGACAATGCAAACACCTCCTGCGATCATGCGGCATCGCCGACCAGCGAGAACCGCGACAGGCCACCAGTGAACTCCGGTTGCCGGATATCGTTGTTGTTCACGGTTTCCCGTTACGAGCGGTCGCAATCAATCGAGCAATCACCAGCGCGATCCCCGTGCGCGCCGCGGTCGTGGGCAGGATCTGGCATGAGGAGCTGATCGCATCGGTGAACAGCGATTTCTTCGCGCCAGGGCTGGCAGGGTGGGAGCGGGGATCGTGGGGCGCTGATTCTCTGCCCCTCGGGCCGCATCTCTGATAGCAGCCGGAGCGCCGAGCCCGCGACCGGATGGGCAGTCGGATTCGTGGTGTGCTGGGCGATGGCGATGCCCGTGAAGGGATCTTCGCTTACTTTGATATGCGCACCGCCGACTATCTGACGGGGCGATCCTGATACCGAGCGCAAGATGGGAGAACGTATGACTGTCGAGTTCCCGCATCTCGACCTGTCCGCCGACGAGGTACTGACCACAACCCGGTCGGTGCGCAAACGTCTCGACCTGGATCGGCCGGTGCCGCTGGAGGTGGTCACCGACGCGCTGGAGGTGGCGCTCCAGGCGCCGTCGGGCAGTAACCAGCAAGGCTGGCATTGGATCGTGCTGACCGATCCCGAGCCCAAGAAGATCGTGGCGGAGTACTACCGCAAGTCCTACACCGCCTACGCTGCGGCGGGTGCGGCCGCGCGGCAGGCGAAGCCGCCGAAGGACGCCGATACCGCGGAGAGGGTGGCTTCGAGTGCGACCTATCTGGCGGAGGTGATGGAACAGGTACCGGTGCTGGTGATCGGTGCGATCCACGTTCCGGGTGGGCAGATGCCGGAGGGCAACCAGGCCGGTCTGTGGGGTTCGCTGCTCCCCGCCGCCTGGAGCTTCGCGCTCGCACTGCGTGAGCGCGGCCTCGGGTCAGCGTGGACCTCGCTGCATCTGGAGTACGAACGAGAGGTCGCGGAGGCACTGGGAGTTCCCCCGAATATTCGGCAGGGCGTGCTCTTGCCTGTTGCCTACACGAAGGGCACCGACTTCAAGCTCGCCAAACGCGCCCCGCTCGACACGGTTCTGCACGTCAACAAATGGTAGTGCTGCGCCGATTTGCCCGCAGCTTCGTCTACGCCTGCACCAGCTTCCTCGGAGGTCGAGGCCGTACATCTTGAGCCCGAGCTCAGCGGTGGTGGTGTCCCGAAATAGTGCGCGGCTCGTGACAGTGATCCTCGGATACGCAGTGACCGCCCGCGCACATGACCGGATATCGAGAAGGCGCGACCGTGGGGTAACGACCGACGGCGCCCATCACGCGAGGCGTAAGGCCGAATCCGACCCTGATTGGTTCGGAGGAGTCGGGGTATGCCGGAAACGACAGTTCATCCTTGCGACGAGAGGTCACACTATGCCCGAGCACGGTAACGGAGTTCGCGAAGGCGTCGAAGGCGTCGTCGAAGACGTCAAAGGCAAGGCCAAAGAAGCCGCCGGTGCGCTTACCGGCGACGACAGCCTCAAAGAAGAGGGTCGGGCCCAGCAGGACAAGGCCGAGTCCCAGCGCGAGGCTGCCAGCAAGGAAGCCGCTGCGGAGAAAGCACGCGCTCGAGCCGACATCGACGAGGCGCGCCAAGCAGCGCATCAGCACGACCGCTGATTGGGGCTGCTGACATGGTGGGAGGGGCTCGGACGAATTCGTCCGAGCCCCTCCCACCTGTTGTATGCATACTGCCGACGAGTAGTGACTGGGGGCGTTCCTCCTCCCGAATGGTTTACGCCAGCAGCCTCATTCGGTCTCAGAATGTCAGAGCTGCGCCGGTCATGGGTTTGGCGAGTCTGGGGGGTCGGTTCCTGAAGTCATGGCTGCGGCGGTCGCGGTAGGCGCAGTGGCGGGGTGTCCGATATCGCTAGTCAAGCGGTGGCCGATGCCTACCGGAAACTTAGGTCCGGTTTCGAGCCACGTTGGTCCTTCGCGTATCGAATCGCCAGAGCGCCAACTCAATTCAGCCGTCCGCTGCTGTGCTACTCGAGGACTTACAGCTCGCAGACGCCGAGTGTGAGCAGAAGGTTGCACCGAAGGCGGCTTCCGCCGGGCGAACTGACCACTCAATGGCCCACAACTACAAGGCATTCAGACAGTTCTAATACCGGAGGTCACCTGTTCGCGACCTGACGAGGTGATCGCCGAGGTGCCGACCCGCCAAGCCCGCACCGCCGACCAGCGCAGGGACCCGGCACCGGCCCACCGGGTTGACCACCAAAGCCCACATGCCTCTGCCGGTAGGTCCCAAGCCTTTCCGAGGATCACGGCATCGGCGGCAAGGCGGATCAGCTCAGTAGTCGGCCACCACAAGGCGATAACCAACATCGAACTCGGTTTCGGTGGCCAAAGATGCATATCGCGACGCCCATCGGCCGCTCGTGAGATCGTCGGTCAGCAATGAGAGCCCGGCGTCCAGGTGCCGAGGTGGAGTCAGTGCGAGCATGGACATGCCTGCTTGCACGGTCGGGTCGAGGTAGAGGTGTGGGCGACGCCAGAAAGCGCCGCCGAAGCCGTCGACGCAGTCATGCGGCACCGGGATCGGAGTGATCGACACCTTGCCGGGAAGTGCAGTGAGTCGGCTCATCGGTACGGCAAGGCGGGCGTCGGTGTCCGCGGCGGCGGGTAGATAGTCTCGCAACAGCCAAAATCGCTGAAATATCTCGGGATCCCAGGTGAGGATCGCAATGCGGCGACGCGCGATGCGCACCATCTCGGCCAATCCTCGGTCGACGTCATGCCAGTGGTGAACCGTGAGCACCGCGAGCGCGGCATCCACCGACGCACTGCCGAGCGGCAACTGTTCGGCGACGCCGCGGACCGCCTCTGCGGCCTCCCTCGGACGCTGAGAAATCATGACGCTGCTCGGCTCGATTGCGACCACGGTCTGCGCCGGCTCATATGAACCGGCACCGGCTCCGATGTTGGCCACCGACTCGGTGTCCGAGAGTGCGTCGGTGATGAAGGTTGCGATCCGGGGGTCGGGTCGGCGCGTCCTCGAGTATGTGGTGCCAGTTCGGTCGTAACCCGAATACGCCTTCTCCATTGACAGAGGATACCTCGGTTTTGTTAGAGTAATCCTCGTGTCCAGAACTCGAAGTGTAGATGCGCGCCAACGACTGTTGATTTCAGCGCGTCGGCGCTTTGCGGCCGACGGTCCACTGACTCCCACCCTTGATGAGCTTCGCCGGGACGCCGACGTCAGTGTCGGTGCGCTCTACCACCATTTTCCGGACAAGCAGGCGCTGGCCGCGGCGGTATTCGCGCAACTGATAGGCGAGTTCCAAGAAGGATTCGTTCGAACTCTGCATAGGACAGCCACTGCGGAGGCTGGAATCAGAGGTGGCGTGAAGTACCACCTTCGGTGGATTGTCGAGCACAAGTCCGAGGCGGCGTTGCTCCTGGGTGACCGGATCGACAGCCCGGAACTGCAAAAGGCGAACCGTGACTTCTTCGGTGCGGTCGGGGACTGGTGGCGGCCCCATCACGCCTACGGGCTCGTGGGCCCGATGGAGCCTGGTGTCACTGCCGCCCTGTGGCTGGGTCCTGCCCAGGAATACAGCCGGTACTGGATCACTGGCGCCACCACCAAGATCCCGAGTAGGACTGTCGAGACGTTCGCAACGGCCGCGTGGGCGGCACTGAAAACACAGACTCAGGAGTGAACGAATGCAGAGTCGAGATTCGTTGTACCGCACTATTGTTGCCCAGGCAGACGACCCCGAGTCGCCGGTGCGTGTTCGCGTCGAACGACACGATGACCGGGCCGTGGTCACACTCGATGAACCGGATCGCCTCAACGTCCTGTCGGGACCGTTGGTCCGCCAGTTGCGCAGCGCGCTGACGGCTCTCGTCGACGACGTCGACGTGCGAACGGTTGTGCTCACTGGCGCCGACCCGGGCTTCAGTGCAGGTGGCGACCTCCAGATGATGCGGACCGCTGTTGAACATCTCCACGGCGCCGAGGGAGTCACCGACATGTGGAGATGGATTCGCCGCGAGTTCGGGGCCATAGCCAAGACCATCGCCGGCTCGGACACAATCTTTGTCGCCGCGATAAACGGACCTGCGGCGGGCGTCGGTCTCGCGTGGGCGCTCACCTGCGACATCGTGCTGGCCAGCGATAGAGCGATCTTGGTGCCGGCGTTCGGGCGGCTCGGGTTGATTCCGGAGGTCGGCACGAGCTGGGCGTTGACCCAGCGCCTCGGCGATCAGGGCGCGCTCGCGTTCTATCTGCGAGGTGACCACATCGACGCCCACACCGCTCAGCGGCTCGGACTGGTGCAGGAAGTCGTCGAACACGAACGGCTACTCCAAGCGGCCGACGAATGGTGCTCTCGCATAGCGGACTTGCCGCCCCACGCGGTCGCGATGACCAAACCGCTGCTGCGCGCGTCGGCCGACGCCAGCTGGAGCGCGTCACTGACCTACGAAGAATTTGCGGAACCGAGTTGCTTCTCGACAGCTGCGTTCGCCGATAGCGTCACCGATCTACTCGGATGAAAATGCTCCCGATGGCAAACACGAAGAACCCCAAGGAGCCAACTATGAAAACGATGACATCACGGCCAGGGTGTGGAGACTCCGACGGGAGTGGGCCATGGTTACGGCCGTAGCGCAACAGACCATTGCATGCGCACCCGAAGAGTATCTGGAATTTGCGATGGATGTCGAGCGATACGCATCAGTCGACGACAAGCTCGGTCCGATGGACTGGGTTCGTCGTAACGGAAACGTCGTCGAGTTCAGGTTCCGCCCATCGATGCCCGGGATTCCCGGCCCTGCGCCGAAAATGATCGCGCGTGGTGTCCTCACTCCGGGTGAAAGAGTCGATGTCGGCCTGTCGCCGCTGCCGGCCAGCAAGCTATGGCACCGTTTGATGCGATTCAATTGCGAGTTTCGCGTGCGAACCAGTCGAGAACGGCATCCTGGTCACCAGGACGATGTCAGCCGAGATCACGCCAGCGGTGCGGTGGTTAATCGAACCCATCCTGCGCCGCAACCTACCGGGAAACATCGAAGACGAGGTTCGAAAAGCTAAGATCTACCTCGAGAAGCGCAGCGCCTCATCATGACCGCGCGACTGGGTGCGGTTTCACTCGACAGCGATGAACCGGGCAAACTCGCGCGCTTCTATAGCGAACTACTCGATGCGCCGATCGTTCATGAAAGACCTGATCTGGTGGTTCTACAAACAGAGAGCTTGTTCATCACGATAGAGATGATCCCCGACCACCAGCCCCCTGATTGGCCGAGCGGTCGAGTTCCGAAGCAGCTGCACCTCGACCTGTTCGTCGACGATCTCGACGACGCGGAAGTGTTTGCCCTGTCAATCGGTGCGCGCAAGCCGGACACTCAGCCCAGTCCGCACAAATGGCGTGTGCTCATCGATCCGTCAGGTCATCCGTTCTGCGTGACACTGCCGCCGGCGTAGGCGCTCGCGTCAACTCGGGAACAATGCCCTCCGCTACGGGTTGTCAGCCCCGCGAGCACATCACATGGCGGGCCCTGCCGCGACGACGGGGATAGACGACCGGCAGTCCGGCAGCTGAATCAGCGCGATCAAAAACGCCTTGCTCGGCGAGTGTGATCGGCGTCGGGGTGTTTGTTCGGACCGCCACGAGGACGTCAACTACTGCGGGCGCGGGATATCGCCGGTGCAGCCACCGGACCCTGTGACGGGACCCGTGGATCGCCCAGGTTCTAGTCGAACGATATGGGCAGCTGGCAAACCCAGCGTGCCCTCCTTCGAATGGCTCGCCGAAGCCGTCGACGCGCATCGCTAGAGACACCACACATGCGCTTGTCGGCACACCTCACCTGCGCGCCGGTGCGTCCGGTTCAGGCTGCGTGGTTTTGCGCGGTTGCTCCGGAGCCGACAAGTGGTCCGCATCGCCGTTGTCAGCCGCGCGTGAGCGAGTGGGGAGAAGGAGCCCGCCCGCGATCGCAGCAACTGCTGCGATACCACCGGCGACGATTGAGGCCGTGTGGAAGCCATCCAGAAAGGCCGCCTTCGCAAGGTCGATGAGCTGGATACCGCTGGGGCCGGGGATCGACCGCGCCGCATGAACACCGGACAACATCGAATTCGTCGCCGCGGCGCGTGCCTCCTCGGGAAGCTGGACCGCGCCCAGACCATCGGCCATCTTTCCCGAATACACGGAGGCCAGGACCGAACCGAGTACCGCGACACCGAGCGTTCCACCGAGTTCGCGACTCGTGTCGTTGACGGCTGACCCAGCACCGACCTGCCCGGTCGACAACTCGTTGAGCACGGCAAAGGTAGCGGGACCGGAGACGAGCGCCACTCCGAGCGCCAGTGTCACCATGACCGGAACGATGACTCCCCAATAAGAGGTGTACATGTCGTAGCGGATCGTCAGCAAGAAGGCCGCGGCCATTACCAGTGACCCGATCGCGGCCGCACGACCGCCTCCGATCTTCGAACCCAGCCACATGCTGGGCCCGGCAAATACCGCCATCGCAATCGCGAACGGCAAGGTTCGGATACCCGTTTCGAACGGCATATACTCTTTGACACCCTGGAAATATTGCGTCATAAGAAATACGAATCCCATCAGGGCGAACATACCGAAGGTCAACATCATCGCTGCCGTAGCGAAGTTTCGGTCGCGGAACAGTCGCACATCGAACAACGGCGACGAAGAACGGTTCTCCCACACCACATATGCGCCGATGACTACTGAACCGGTCACCAGCCCGGCGAGAGTGCGAGGCGACAGCCAACCGTGGTTCGGCGCCTCGATAACGGCGTAAACGAAGATCGAGATGCCGATCGTCGACAGCGCCATCCCACCGAAATCGAACGGGCTTACCTCAGGATTCCGACTCTGTGGGACCAGGACCACTGCGCCGATGAGGGCAATAGCACCGGCGGGCACATTGATCCAGAAGATCGAACCCCACGAGTAGTGGTCGAGCAGCCAGCCGCCGATCACCGGGCCGATCGCGGCGGCGACTCCGGCGACAGCGGCCCACGCAGCGACCGCGATCGCGCGTTCTCGCAGGTCTTCGAACAGGATCACCACGATCGCCAAAGTGGCCGGGAACACCAGAGCAGCGAAGAGTCCGAGGCCTGCTCGTGCGGCGATCAATTGTCCGAGGTTGTTCGATGTCGCCGCGAGTGCCGACACCGCCGCGAATCCCACGATGCCGATGATAAGCATCGTCTTGCGTCCGAAGCGGTCTCCCAAATAGCCGCCGGTGAGGAGCAAGGCGGCGAAGACCAGTGTGTATACGTCTACGACCATCTGCAATCCGGAGGTGCTCGCACCTAAATCGGTGGCAATTGTCGGCAATGCGACATTCACAATGGTGTTGTCCACGAAAACCAGAAGTTCGGCGAAGCACAATGCAGCCAAACCGAGCCATCGAATCACCCGGGAATCCATCTATAGCGCCCTTCTAGTGTTTGCCGGACAGCAGCGCGCCGCGACTGGCAACCCTGTCGGCCACCTGTGCACCCGTGCCGGCCCTCGACCTGCCTCACGCCACTGTATGAATCGTTGGGTGCGGCCGAAATGCCCCTTTGGGACAGAACTTTGATAGTTTGGGGACGGTGGAGCGACCATCGTGGGACTTCAGACGTAGCATCATCGGAGTCCGTCACATGGTGCAGGTCGGCACCGATCACGGCGTCACGGAGCGTCGGCTGCTCGCCTCGACCGGCTTGCGACCGGCTGACCTCGATGCCGACGATCTGGAAGTCGAAGCGATCCAAGAGTTGTCGGTCGCACGCAACCTGGTGCAGACCATCGGCGACAGACCAGGACTCGGCACCGAGGTGGCGAACCGCTTCTCATTGTCCAACTTCGGGCTGTTGGGCTTCGCCATGCTCAGCAGCCCCACTGCCGGTGAAGCCCTGCGGGTCGCATTGGAGACACTGCGGATCGGCAACCGGTTCGTCGATATAGCTGTCAGTCTCAGCCAGACGACAGGACGGATCGAATTCCGGGACGACGCCCTTCCCTCCGACGTCCGCGCTTTTCTGCTCGAACGCGACATTGTGATCATCTTCGGTGTGATCGTGCTGCGTTGCCTCAGCCCGCGACTTGTAGACCGTATCGGTGAAACACGCCTCGAACTGGCATTGCCCAGCCGCAACGCGGCCACCATGACCGACGGTATGGCCCGGATGCTCTCCGATGTTTCGCGTAACCCAATCGACAGGTTCCCGATTTTCGCCGACCGCTCGAGCACGGGCCTGACGTTTCCCATCGATTTTCTCGCCGAACCGATGTCGATGCCCGATCCTGCTACGGCCGCGCTATGTGAGAAGCACTGCCTGGACGTTTTGCAGCAGCGGAGCGAGCGTGGTCAACTCGCCACCAGAATTCGCGCGGTGCTTCTCCAGCAGATCGGCACCACGCCCACGGCGCGGGAAATCGCGAGGGGACTGAACGTAGACCGTCGTACTCTGCACCGAAGGCTCGCCGGAGAGGGGACCAGCTTCCGAGCGCTCAACGAGGAAGTCCGCCGTACACTCGCGATCGACATGCTCAGTGTCTTCGGGCTCACTGTGCAGGAGACCGCAATCCGCCTCGGATACTCCGGCCCTGCGGCGTTCAGCAGGTCGTTTACCCGGTGGACGGGCAACCCTCCGAGTACCTACCGCCGGTGAACGCCTCCATTACCTACCGCCGGTGAACGCCTCCATCAAGCGTTGTACAGTCACCATCTGCACGTCGAATCACGCCATCGAAGGTCCAGTCATGATTCGGGGTGCTCGAATTCGATCGTGGGCGAACCCACTTTGCTTTCAACGATGTTCGGGTCGGCGGGCGACTAAAGGGCCAGTTGCCTGGACGGCGTGCACACCGACCAGCAGCGCTGTGAAGTACCTCGGTGAGGAGTGCGCTGTCCGCGTCGCCGCTCAGGGTGTTCTGTTTGCTGATTCTTCCAGTCCGACGGGCGCGACCTTCGCGTAGGTGCCGGCGGCCGCGCGGCGGGCCAGTGCGCGCGGCAGAAGTCGCATCAGTGTTGCTGTGAGGGTATTGAGACGACCGGGAGAAACGAGAGCACGGCCCCGTTCGTTGGCGAGCAGGGCCTTCTCGGCCACGAATTCCGGGTCGGTCCACATCGCTGATGGCAGTGCTGAGGCGTCGACTCCAGCGCGGGTCTGCAGTTCGGTTCGGGTGTATCCGGCGCAGACGCAGGTCACCGTGATTCCCTTGTCCCGCAGCTCGTGGTGCAGTGATTCGCTCAGCGAGATCAGTGCTGCTTTGCTGGCGCCATAGGAGGCCAGTCCGGGGGCGGCGGCGATTCCAGCCAGGGAGGCGATATTGAGGATGCGGCCTCCGGGTTGCATCGACTGCGCGGCGGTGTGGCACAACCGCAGGGGTACGACCGCGTGCAAGATCAGCTGCCCGACTTCGGGTGTCAGTTCGAGGTCTGCGAAGGCTCCGTAGGTTGTGTATCCGGCGTTGTTTATGAGGAGTTGCACGCGATCACGGAGACGGTTCTCGACGATTCCGAGGTCGTGTTCGTTCACCAGGTCCGCGACGAGAACCTCCGCTCCGATCTCGCGGGCGAGTATGTCGAGGCGGCGGCGATCGCGTCCGACTGCCACAATGTGCCAACCCTGCCCCGCGAGCATGCGGGCAAAGGCGGCACCGATGCCGCTGCTGGCCCCCGTGATCAGGGCCGTTCGTTCCAGGTCACTGTTATGAGTTTTGCGTTCCATGGGGCGTCCTCCGATGAATTGGTGGGATCGACTGCTGGTTCAGATTCGAGGGACCGGGTGGTTGTTTCGCGGACCGCGCGTAGTTGCAGCCCATAGGGCAAAAGGTGCAAGCCACTGCCACCGATGCGCCCGACGGTGTCGGCCATGGCATTGGACGAAGGAATAGCGAGATGGGCGCGCTCAAGGAAGGCGCTGACGCCGGTCTGGGTTCGGATCTCCAACTCGTGCAGCGCTTGCCAGGTGGTGCGGCGGCGGGAGGACGAGGTGTGGTCGGCGGCAGCGGCGAAGAAGGACGAGCCGAGATCTTCGGATTCGACGAGACGGCGCAGATCGGCGGCGACGCCGGCGGGGATCGTTGTCACGAGTTCACCTGGATATCTGTTTCGGCAGAGAGGAATTCGGCGACGAGCCGATTGAATTCATCGGGCTGTTCGAGCATCGGCAGGTGCTCAGCACCGGAAAGGATTTCCACCCGCTGTACCGCAGGGTTGTCGGCGGCGAAGCGTCGCAGGTCGGACACGGGGGCGATCCGGTCGAGCTCGCCACCGATCAGTAGCGTCGGACGGGTGAGCCTCAGCGCGGCGGTGAAGTCGTCACCGAATCCCTGGCGCAACGTCGATAGAGTGCCAAGACCGTGCCCATCGAATGCCCGACCACATCGATCCGCTCGACCTCGCACTGTTGCCGCAGGGCGTCGATCGCCGCCACGGCGTTGCCGATGGTCGATACCTGCGGCTTTTCGGAATCGCCGAAACCTGGCAGGTCGACCGCGGGAACCCGATGCGTGCGCGCCAGCTCCGGGATTGTCGCGGCCCAGTGCCGCCAGCGCCCACCCAGCCCGCGAATGAGGACGTACACGTTCACCGGAACCGACCTGCACGTACGCGACTCGACGCCCGCCGACGACGAGATCGTGCCGTTGCGGCTTCGGTCGGCTCACAGATCCGACGCCGACTGTGGAATGTGTGCCCACCGTGAGTTCCCCCTCTCACTGGCGGTGGTCCGAGATTCGTCCCAGCGATTTGAATGCCACTATCTAGCTGACAGTGACTGTCAGAGACTAGCGCCGCTTGGGGAAGGTGTGCAAGTCACTGTCAGTCGTCGGCAATCCGCTCACGTATCGTTTCGGGGTGCCCGATCCGGTCCGTCAACCACCAACTCCCAGCTTGCTCGAGCGCCGCAAGGTGCAGGCGATGCTGGAAATCCAGGACATCGCCCTGGGGCTGTTCGAGTCCGACGGCTACCGCAAGGTGTCGGTGGAGCAGGTCGCCGCCGCGGCTGGGGTTTCAGCGAGCACGATCTACCGCTACTTCGGAACCAAGGAGCAACTGGTTGTCTGGGACCATGTCGACAGCCAAGCCCTCACTCTGCTGACCGCTGGCACCGACATCGTCACGCCGGCCGAGCTACTGGCCGCGGTAGTCGCCGTTGCGCCGATGGTCATTGCGGCCCTTGCGAATGCGGGCGAAGAGCAACGTATCCGGCGCCGAGTCCGACTGATGACGTCGGAACCAGAAGTCCGCACCGGCGAGCTGCAACAGATCCACAGCCTGGAACATCGGATCCAACACCTGCTGCTACAGCGGCTCGGGCGCGACGACATCGACCTGACCATCCGTTACGCCGCCGCCCAGGCTGCCTGGGGGTACCTCGCCGGCATTGATCACTGGGCCGCAACCGAATTCACCGAACCCTTGTCCGATGTTCTCCAGCGCACCACGGACCTGATGGTGGAAGCTGTCGGCGCCGTTCTGAACGCTGCTGGCTGATCACTGCACCGCGTTCTCTGCTGCTCGGCCCATCTTTCTTGTGCTTTTGGTCGTCCTGGACGTGGGAGCGGCATTCTTCGGACCGTTCGTCGGTCGGGCTTGCAGTCCTCGGGATCGTGCGGGTCGCGGCAATACCGCTCACTCGCGCGCCGAACCCGGCTAGCCTCTGGGCCCAGCATTCAATCGCTCGCTGTCGTACCTTCGGCGGAAGAGTGCGTTCAGCAGTCGCGTTGATGCTCCTGAATCCGCCGAACGGTGACGTCGACTGGGCGGTAGGAGCAATCTGCCAGAAGAGCCAGACGAGGGATTCCGCCGCGGCCGGACAGGACATGCAGTTTCGATCGAGGCAGTCCGGCTCGCAACTGTGGTTTCGAACATCCCAATCGGGGCATACTCGACTCCCATCCGTAAGAGACGGCTCGGGGGCAACGCAGTTACCGGCGCCCCGCGAGCACGATGACCGTGCCTCGTTCCGAGTCGGTCACATACACATCCTGTGTGCGTGGATCAACGGCAATGCCTTGTGGTTTGCCGCCGACATCAATGGTCGCGACGACGGTGTTCGATGTGGTGTCGATCATCGAGACGGTGTGGTCTTCTCGGTTTGCGACGTATGCCGTGTTCGACGCATTATCGAGTGCAAGGTGTGCCGCGTCGCGACCGACCTTCACGGTAGCTGTCAGTGTCCTGGAACGGATGTCGATCACGTGGACGCTGCCGGTCTCGCGGTTGGCCACGTAGGCAATGTGTCGGTGGGTGTCGATGACGATTCCATGCGGTCGGGGACCGGTGGGGATACGATCGGTCACCGACATCGTCCTGATGTCGATTGTGACGATGTCGTTCGCGCACGCCACGAGCGCGATCTGGAGTTCCGCGTCGACGGCGAGCCCGAAAGGGAAACCGCGGCCGCAGTCGATCGTCGTGGACGCCCGGACTGTGTTGCTCGTGGTATCGACTGCGAAGATCTTGTCGCCATTGCCATGTGTTGTCGAGTACGCGGTCTTCGCCGCCGGATCGAGGACCGCTGTCAATGCGATGACGTCGAGTTCGACGGTCGCGCGAACGGTCCGACTCCCGGTGTCGATGACCGACAGTGTGCCGCTGCGTGCGTTCGCGACGTACACCGAGTGTGCCGCTGTGTCGACGGCGAGGCCGATCGGCCCCGCTTCGACATCCGTCGTCGTCAACAACACCTGCTTGTTCGTATCGAGCACGGCTACCGAACCGTCGGTTCCGTTCGAGACGTAGGCGAAGCCTGCGGGATCGATCGCGACACTATTCGCACCTGCACCCGTCGCGATGGTCGCCAGAATCGAGCCAGGCGGCTCCGGGGGCGTTGTAGGACCTGCGGAAGCAGCTGTACCACTAGGTTTCTCGCTGTTCAGGGCAGCGACTCCGATCACTGTCGCCGCACCCGCGAGGAGCACCACCAAGACCGCGCCGACTATCGCCCTGCGCATGCTCCGGCGCGGACGGTGTGCGGGCGCGGGACCTGGTGGTGTGCTGATGAGTCGCGGGGGAGCGACCTCGGTGACGGCCAGACGCCTGGGCATCTGTACGGCGGCGCGCGCGGCCGCTGCCAGCGCACCGGCGCTTTCGTAGCGGTCGCAGGGCAGCTTCGCCATTCCCCGTGCGATGACATCGTCGAGAACGGACGGCACCTCCGGATTCACGGCGCCGGCACGGGGCGGTTCGTGGAAGAGGTGCGCGACCATTTGCTGAGCGGGATCTGCGTGCACGAAAGGCATACTGCCGGTAAGGCATTCGTACAGGACGCAGGCCAGCGAATAGATGTCGACTTGTGTCGAGAGTTCGCCCTCGAATCGTTCTGGAGCCATGTAGGCCCAGGTTCCGACGGCTCCGCCTCTTTCGGTCAGTGTCGGCTGGTCCTGTCGCCACGCGATCCCGAAATCGATCAAGTACACGAAGCCGGTCCCGTGGATGACGATGTTCGACGGCTTCACATCACGATGAACGAGGCCGATCGCGTGTGCGGCGTCGAGTGCGGCCGCGGTCTGTTCGATGATGCTGATCGTGTCGGTCAGCGTCATCGGGCCGGATTCTCGCAGCATGGTGCCGACGTCGTCACCGACGATCAATGCCATATCGATGTAGAGCTGTCCCGCGATTTCACCGAAGCCGTGGATCGGGACCACATGCGGTTCCTGCAGGCTGGCCGTTGCCTCCGCTTCACGCAGGAACCGTGTTCGGTAGGCGTCATCGCGCGCCAATTCCGCGGGCATCACTTTGACAGCCACGCGGCGGCGGGTCTGGTTGTCGAATGCCGCCCACACCTGTCCCATGCCACCCTCGCCGAGTAGGTGCTCGAGGGTGTAGCGCCCGAACGAAATCTGTTGCGTCACCGCAGGTTCGCCGAGATGAGAGACACGGTGTCGTCGTCTTCGTTGGTGACCAAGACGTCGTGGGTCGTCTCGTCGACCGCGATCGATGGTCCCGCGGTCGATTTGCCGACCTTCACCGAGGCGACTCGGGAGTTGTCGAACGAATCGATGACGGTCACTGTTTCGTACTGGGCAACATAGACGTAGCCGGTCACCGTATCGACCGCCACTGCCTGCGGGGCGTACCCGACCTTGATAGTGGCGGTCACGGCGTTGGCCCTCGTGTCGATCACCGAGACTGATTCCGACGAGTAGTTGACCACGTAAGCAATTCCCTTCGACACGTCGACGGCGACCGCGATCGGCTCGGCACCGACCGGAATCGTCGCGGTGATCGCATCGGTGCGGGTGTCTATCACCGACACCGTGCGGTGCGATTGGTTGGTCACGTAAATGGTGTTGCCGGGTGGATACGCGGCGATCCCCAACGGGGTACGGATGCCATCCACAGTGCGCAACAGTGTGTTCGTGGTGGAGTCGATCACGCCGACCGTGTCGTCGCCATGGTCGGTGACATAGGCCCGCTGGGCACCCGGATCCGACGCGATACCAACTGAATAGCCGCCGGTGGCGACCTTCCCGGCCATTGTGTCGGTGTGGGTATCCACAATGTGGACGCCGCCGTCGATGTCACCGACGAACGCCTTCCCCGCGGCGGCATCGACTGTCACATCGCGTGGACGCCCGCTCACTGGGATCGTTCGAACGAGAGTCCGGCGTGTGTCTACAACGGCGACCGAATCTGTCCCGACGACATACGCTGCCCCAGTTGCGGAGTCGACGGCGATCCCGCGAGGCGCGTCGTTCACCACGATGGTTGCCGTCACGGCGAATTTCGCGATCGGCCTGGGCGTCGTTGTCCCAGGTTGCGCCTGGCTCGACACGACCCCCGGGCGGGCAGTCTCTTCCGAATTCGCAAGGGTATGAGCGGTCGTCGCTCCCGCCACGGCGACTAGGACGGCAGTGCCGACGATCAACCCCGTTCGAAGGCCGCGCGGGCGGCTGGCGTCGTGTGCGGCGCGGGCCAACGCTCCCGCACTTGGATGGCGATCGATCGGGTCTTTCGCCATACCCCGTGCGATGACCTCATCGAGCGCCCGTGGGACCGTGCGTACGAGCTGACGGGCGCGAGGTGGTCGTGCCGTCAATTGAGCATGCATTTGCCGAGCGGGATCGGCGTCACCGAACGGGCGTCGGGCGGTGAGGCATTCATAGAGAACACACGCAACCGAATACACATCGGCCAGTTGGGAAACGTTGCCGGAGAACCGTTCTGGTGCCATGTACGCCCAGGTCCCCACGGCAGCGCCGGACGCGGTCAGGCTGGTTTGATCCTCCCGCCACGCGATGCCGAAATCGATCACATGGACCAAACCGTTGCCATCGATCACGATGTTGGCCGGCTTGACATCGCGGTGGACCAGCCCGGCAGCGTGTACCGCGTCGAGGGCATCCGCGATTTGGGCGATGACCCCGACTGCTTCGGAGATCGGCAGTGGACCCTGCTGCAGCCGGGTCGCCAGATCCATGCCGTCGATCAGCTCCATGTCGATGTAGAGCCGACCATCGATCTCGCCGTGCGCATGGATAGCGACCACATGCGGATTGTGAACACTCGAGGCAGCGGCCGCTTCGCGTTCGAACCGCCGGCGGTAGGCGGCATCTCGTGACATCGCGGCGGGTAGCACCTTCAGTGCGACATTGCGTTTGTGGCGTGAGTCGAACGCGAGCCAGACCTCACCCATACCGCCCGCGCCGAGGCGGCGATCGAGTCGATAGTCCCCGAAGTGGTCGGCGAGGGGTCTCGACAACGAAGATCCCTTTCTCAGTTCAAGAGCAGTCCAACTGTGTTCATACTCGGACCCGTATTGCACAACCTCGAAACTCTCGACCGCCCCGTTCATCAGGCAAAAGTCGAGTGCCTGACCTAGTGCAGCAGCAGATCCATCGAGTTTTCGCTCCCGAACTCGACGGTCTGGGTGGGACCACCGGCGTCGACCATCTGCGCAACCGCGCACACAGCGGGGCGACCTCGGAGACCATAGCCCGGAATATGCTTTTGTCGCAAAGTTTTTCGACAACCTGATGGTGTCTGCGCTGGAGGTGTCGTTCCTGCCCCCGACTGCCCCGAAGATCGCACGGCGTCTGGCTGGTCCGGATCCGGCACGACGGCCCGAGCGGGGTCTATTCCGGTAGCGGTCAGGGAGCTGCCGGATGCCAGGGCACTCGTTGATGTCATTCGAAAGTAGGTGACGAAGGTCAGCCAGTTCAAAGGGGGATAGACCCGGTACTAGGCGAAGTGGATGGGCTGTCGTTCGGTGACCTCGGTACGCTGATGAGCGCCTCCAGCGTTGCCACCTGGCGCGGATTGGGCTGCACGGTGGTCTTGCGCCCGGCACCGGCTTGTCAGAGTCAGGGGTCAAAATGCGGGCTGGCCGCCGGGAGCTTCTTGTCCGGTTGCTGTCGGCTCCGGTAACGCCTCGCATCTTTTCTTACTCTCTGTTCGGGTCGATCCTCAACTGACGTCCTCGGGTCGTAAGACAGCGTCGTCGTGCCGGGTGACGCAGGTACTACCGTGTCCGATATCGAGTAGTTCCTTTGGAATCGCGGCTGTTGCTGATCAGCTTGGCGAAGCACTCGTCGGTCGCGATGTTGCGGGCATCGCACCAGTTGTTGGCGCCGACCGAATCGGTGAAAGTGGCTCCCGCGATGGTGATCCACCAGCCGCGCAGATCGAAAGTCCGCCACTCGTCGCTCCAGAGCAGCCGCACCTCGGGGTATTTCACTCGCAAACGCAAGTGTTGGTTGAGAATCTCACTGGCCGACCAGGTGAGGAGCCGTCCGTCGGTATCCGGTGCCACCAATCCCATCTGCTTTGACGACAATTGGGGCAGCCAGCGGTCTGTCAGGCTGCGCTGGACCGAAGGGCGATCGGCATCGGCTTGGGCGCGCAACGCATCGAGAGCGAATCTTTCCTGGTCAGGCCCCGAGACGCCTGCGGCGGCAACGGATGTGCCGACAGGCCCTGTGCGAGAATGTCCCTCGCGTGGCCCCCGACTTGTCCCGGCATCGACGCACGCGACCATCTGATTCTGGACGTCGGCGATCTGCTGGACACTGGGATCGCGGCCCGGGCCGAGGGAATTGGGCAGCCGCCAGAATGTGCCGAACGGGAACTTGAACTCGTGATACACCACGGTGACATCCGATTCGGTCGAGGGCAGATAGAGCGGACTGCGCGAGAAGTCGAAAACGCCGGCTGCGACCGATTGGTCGGCTCGAGTGATCGAAACACGCAGCGCATCGGTGGAGATGATGTCACCGCTGGGGCAGGTGGCCCGCAGCTCCATCCGGACAATCAGCCCGTCGGTGTCGGTGCGGTACTGCACAGGGGTGAGCTGCGGGGTTTTCCCGCAGCGAGTGACGGGATGGCCGGGATCGGCAGCCGCGGCCGAGGGTGCTGCACCCGTAGCGGGTGCACCTGTCGGCCCATAGAAGGTGATGTGGTCGCGGTCTGTGGTCGCCAGGCCGTTGCCGGCTCGTTGGGGGTTGGTGTCGATGTCGGGTATCGACCATGCTGTGGCGCCGGTGCCGAGGTCGACCGCTTGCAGCGCACCATCTTTGGTGAAGAGCACGTGCTCACGGTCGGTGAGCCATTGGAACGGGACGGTGTAGGACCGGACGACCTCGAAGGGTTGGCGCCAGCGGGTTTCGCCGGTTCGAAAATCGACGGCCGACAATGTTTCTTCGCCGACCGAGACCACGGTGTCGTCGATGATGTCGGTGACACCGGCCACGCCCGACCAGCTCCGCTTCCCATCGGTGAAGTTGTAGGCGGTCCCGTCGACAACATAGCTGCCGGGTCGGTCCGCCACCACGAGCGGGGCGGCGTAGCCGCCCTGACCCTCATGGGTGCGCAAGACGGTCCCGTTGCTGTCGAGAACCACGGTGCTGCGTTCGGTCGTAGACCCGCCGGGGCAGGTAACCGCTACGAGACCGTGACCGGGATAGATCGCGATCGCGATCGCGTCAGAGGCGATCACCTGCTTGCCGTCCGTTGCTCGGACGACCACACTGCCGGTGTCGTTGCCGAAGTAGACGAAGTCGGCTGTCGCACCGAAGTACTGCTGATCCCCAGAACCCGGGCAGCGCTGCGCCGACCTCCTATCCACACTCCAAACGGCAGTCAGATCCTCGGAAGTTCCGCGCGCGATTCGGTCGTATCCCGCGGTGACGATGTCGTCTCCGATCACGGCGATTCGGGAAATCTTGGCCGCCGCGAGACGGTGATCGAGCGAACCGTCGGACATGCGGAAAAACGCCACACCCTCGAAATAGTCGGGCCCCTTGCCGGTTCGGCCGAAGCAGGGCAGAAGACCCTCGATCGTGCGGTTGGCGCAGGAGGCGCCGAAACCGACGGTCGCGGTCCAGCGGAGCTGGCCACTGACGGCGTCGATTGCGACGAGGTCAGGGTCGTAGTCAGAATTCGGCAAGTAGGCCGTGGTGATGAGGGTGTCGCCGAGGTCGAGGAAACCGGGCTTCGGCATCCCGGTCGGGGATGGGGTCGGTACCGCGAACTGTGCACGGTCGAATACCTGTGAAGCGTCGAGTGTCCAGGTGATGCTGGGTGCTCGAGGGAAGGTGTAGCGAAGTTGTCCATCGGACTGGACCGCAGCAGGCTCGGACGGAGGTGACTGATGAGTGGACCACCAGGTGATGCCGCCTGCGGCGGCAAGTAGCACGACGACGCCAAGGGTGAGCAACGCCAGCAGGTTGCGCCGATCTAGTGATGCAGCGCCTGCCATAGGTGGGGTCGGTAGGGGATAGGGCTGCTCCGCAATGGTGACAGCCTGTGGTCGATCCGCAGGCGAAGATGTGTTGGCCGACACGTCCTCGAGCAGGCTGACAGCGGGCAGATCGGAGTGCGGAAGCGGCACCTGCGCGAGCAGTGGCCTCGACGTCGGTTCGACCGAGATGTCTGTTGTGGTCGACGGTTTGGTCAGGTCGACGGCCACGACCCGAGACTCCGCGGTGGCAGCATCGGGGCCCGGTTTGTCGGCAGGGCTGACCGTCGGTAGGTGTGGGGCCGCAGTAGCAATCGGCTGTTCGGCCAGTGAAACGGTCGAAGCGGGTGGTGGAGACCAAACCGAGACAGTGGCAGCCGAGTTGGGTGAGGATCTGTTCGACGCCAGTCGTAGCGGAGCGAGGATGTCATGGATCTGGGGAGGCCATGGAACCTCCTTCGTCCTGGTATGCCACTCGCCGACCGCGCACGCCGCGGCGATGATGAACCACGGAATTCCCGGCAGATCGACAATCGCCAGCATCAGAGCCGCCACGGCGGCGACGCGTGCCACATGGAACGGCTTCACATCGAAGACCGGCTCACCGATTGTGGCTGCGCTGTCGAGTGCGGGTGCCGAATGCGCACTTGTCGGCGAGGTGGCGTTGGCGGTCAGTTCGCGGATCAAGTCCTGCCCGTAGGTACCCTCGCGAATCAGCAGATCTGTGTAGATCAGCGTTTGCGCTGTACGGAACAGCGGCACGGCCACCGACAGGTAGAGAAGCAGATACAGCGGAAAGGCGAGGGTGGTTTGCCCGAGCACACCGAGGACCAGGCCGAGAGGGCAGTAGGTCATCATCAACACGACGACTACCATCACCAGCCAGGCCAGGTGTAGTCCCAGGAGGCGCCAGAACGACGGCTTTGCCAGGGCCGCAGAGCGTTTCAGCGACGAGGCAACGCCCTTGTCTTCCAAGACGAGGACAACGGGAGCCAAACTGAACAGGATGCCGAGTACGAATTCTGTCGCCAAGACGATCGGCATCGAGACCAGCATCGCGGGCAGCCCACCCGCCAACAACGCCAAGGTCGGAACCACCCATCCGGGGACCACCAACATCAGGTAGAAGGCGATCATCAGTCTGCACAGTGGCCAGAACCGTTGCCGCGCGCTCGCGAACACCTCGGCGAACTCCACCGGTGCTCCCCGGATCGCCCGGTCCGCCGAGACTGTGGCGACACCGTTGATCGCCGCATCGCAGGGGATGCCGATCGCGAAGACCAATCCGAGGACAACAAGCACCATCCCGCCGAAACCCACCATCAGGGAGGTGAGCGAATCGCCGGAACCGCCCAGCGCTGACATCATCAGCTGGATCAGCACGTAGCTCGCGAACATGACGATCGCAACCGTGCCGACGAGCGCACCCAGCGTGAATCCGATCGAGACTTTCCAGTGCCGCGCCACGGCCCGCGCCGAGCCGACAACGATATCGACAAGCGTCAGCGGACGAATCGGGATGACCGGAACCGCAGGGTCGAGCAACTGCCGCGCGAGCCCCTGGATCTGGCCGGGACGATCGGGGCCGCCCGCCCCACCACTGAATGCCATTGGCGCAGAATGCGCTTCCGCGCTGCGCTTCGGTATCAGTCATTCAACCGACAGCCTCAGGTCACGCCATCAACACGCGCGGATAGGGGACCACTGTCGATTGTTCGGCGGACGGCGCGGGCGCGGTCGCGCGGCTAAGGTTCCCGAGCGCAGCACCTACTTTCTGAAATCCTCAGTGCCTCCGTCGCGCTCGGCGGTGGCGTCTTCTATCGAAGAACCGCGCGGTCGCTATTTTCTGTGGGAAACAAACAGAGGCCCTATTTTCGGGGCCCTGAAACTGCAACCTTCACCACCGAGCCGCTCAACCCTTAATCTTTCGCAGGAGGGTGTTGTGCGGATCGGAGGATCAGGCGATGTCGATATCTGGTGGAACAGCCGCGGTACCAGGGGATTTCGAACGGGGTCACGAGGCGATGGGTGGTACCGGGGCTGAGTCCACGCGAGCTCGAGGTGATGCTGGCGTGGATCCTCAGCGACTCGAAAAGCGAGGTCTGCAAGTCGCTGTATTTGGCGCCGGGCACGGTGAACACTCATTTGACCCGGATTCGCGAGAAATACGGCAAGGTGGGCAGGCCCGCGCCGACGAAAGCGGCGTTGTTGGCACGGGCGTTGCAAGACGGCCATCTGCAACTCGATGAGATTTGATACCGGCAAGTTTCTATCTGCTCAACCAGCAAGGAATACCGCCTATCAATCTGCCACCGCGGGAACGGGATATCCGGTTCGGTCGAACTCGGTGCGGCAGATCCCGGTGCGGGGATGGTTGGCAACGATGGTGGCCAGTATCGGCCGGTGAGGAGGCAGGATCCGAATGTGGACACTGCCGGAATCGAAGGTGGCGAGGGCATCGGTGACAGCGGTGAGAAGTCGGGTGTGGATCACGCTATCGGCGTCGTCGAGTCCGTGGTCATCAACCAGGATCACCTCGACACCGCGTCGCCGCGCATCACGCGCGGCGACGATCACCTCACCTGCCGATAACGCCGGGGCGCGGAGGGTATCGCGTAGATAGGCCTCGACGAGGCTGCATTCCTCGGCCGTGGCCGGTGTCACCGGAGCGGGCCCGGCCAGGGTCTGCAGAAGCGGTCGGACCAGGTGATCGAGGCGGTCTGCTTGGGCGAGACGTTCGGCGAGCAACGCCGCAGCGGCCGCTTCGGCGCCGGCCTGCTTGGTGGACTCCGCGCGAAGCTGAAAGATCGCATGCGCCGCCGGACGCAAGGTGTAGGCGAAAAACGTCGCCATCAGCAGCGGACCGAGGTTGATGATCGAGATAGAGACACCGTGAACAGCGCCTTGCCCCGTGCGTGCCGACCACACCGCGGTGGTCCCGATCGCCGCCAGCATTCCGCACCAAGCGGCGAAGGTCCGCCCGCGCACACACATGAATGTCGCGGTGACAGTCCCCGAGCCGAACGTCCACAATTGCGCCGAAGTGGTTTGCGGCAGGGACATATTGGTCAGCGTCAGCAGCGTCGTGACAGGTATGGATACCGCAAGCGCCACTGTCGTGAGCACGGGAATCGGATCATCGCCGACACGCAGCAAAGCGATCATGGCGGCCCCGACGATGACCAACGCGGCCACGACCGGCCAGCGCTGCTCCATGTACTGCCAAGACGTCAACGCCAAGGCCGATTCGGCGACGAAGAACAATCCGGCCAAAGCCCCCGCGGCGCGGGTGTCCATCCCGAGCAGCGCCCGGACATCGCGCGATGCGTTCGTGCTCAAGCCGCAGGCTCTTTCCAGCCCAGTCTGATGACTGTTCCGGCGCCGGGGCGGGTGTGAATTTCGACCGCACCGCCCGGCAGGCCCCGGACTCGTTCGATGATGCTGACCGCCAGTCCGAGACGGTGTTCGGGGACCTGCGATGGTACGAACCCGACACCGTCGTCTGCACAGGTGACTTCAATACTGTCGGCGGAGAATGCGAGCTCGACAGTACGTGTGGCCCGCGGTCCGGCGTGGCGGACACTGTTGCGCACAGCCTCGCTGACGGCGGCACCCAAGACCTGGACTGGGTCGCCAGGGAGGACCACCTCGCCAGGGCCGATCGTGACCTTCGGGACCAGCGTGTCATCGACGTCGGTAAGTGCCGCCCGGAAGTAGGCAGCGGCCGCGGGGAGCGGATAGCTGGTGCCGGTATCAGGGCGGGTGTTGTCGAGTTTGTGCAAGGTCAGTTGCGCCTGGAGTCGCACATCTTCGCGGCGGGTTCCCCTGGCAGCCGCGAGCAGAGTCGACATGACCCAGTCGTGTAGCAGCGCATTGAACCGAACACGCTGCACGGCACGGGCTTGCGCTGCAGCAGCCGCCGCCGCGGCGCTGTGGGCCTCGGTTCGGGTGCGGTCCAGTAGCCGACCGGTGTGCAGGGCCATCAATGCGGCTGCGACGTAGAGCAGACAGAAGCTCAGACCGAACAGAAGGTCGGGCAGGAAGGCCGCATTGTGGTCCGGCGTGCGGCAGAACTGATTGATCAACTGGACAGTGAACACCGCGACGGCCAGCAGTCCGATCGTGCGCACCGGTCCCCACGCGACGGCTGCGGCAAGTCCCGCGAGTCCGGGGATGCCAGAGATCCACGCGTCCGCGATCATCAAATCGCCACGCCAGGCCAACGGCCATGTCAGCGCCGCAGCCAGATACGACACCGCAGTCACTGCGGCGACCCGCCGACTCCAGCGCAAGTCCAGGTGAAACGACACCGCGCCCATCACCATCGGTGGCCCGAAAACGGCCACCACCGCGAAGACCGTCCACCACGGATCCAACACGGAATACTGGGCGGCAATCGTAGGTACCAGCAAAAGCAGATAGAACAGGTAACCCGAAGCGATGAACCGGGCGAACAACCGCGTGAGACGTGACTCGGTCGCTCCCGCAATCGCGGCTCTCAGGACGTGCGACGTCGACGCGGTATCGGTAGCCACCCATCCTCCAATGCCCGTTTGAACAGCTCGGTTTTCGTGCGCGCCGGCCGCCCGGCCTCGGCATACTTCAGCCGAATTCGCCCGAGATAGGCATTGACTGTCTCCTCGGTGAGGCCGGTGAGCCGTGCCACGCGTGCCGCGGGCTCACCGGAGGCATACAGGGCGAGCACCTCGCGCTGTCGAGGGCTGAGTTTGACACCGGTGAAGTCGTCGTCGCCGTCGATCGCGATCGCCCAATCGGTGGTCGGAACCTGCTTGCCGGCCGCCGCGTCGCGCACCGCCGCTGCGACCACTTCGTCACGTTCGGACTTGCGGACCACACCGAGCACCCCCGCACGTGCTGCGGCCCGCACCAAGTACGGTTCGTCCGCAGAGGTGAACACCAGCGTCTCGATCCCGGCTGCCCGCAACCGCTCGATATTCTCTGCCGGTGTCGATCCATCGGGCAGGCGAAGATCGAGCACCACCAACGCCAGGTCGGTAGTGATCGCCAGCAACTCCGCTACGGACGGCGCGGTGGCCACGATCTCGAGGCTGGTTTCGTCGGCGAGGACCTGGCGGAGTCCGGTGATGGTGACCTGGTGGTCTTCGACCACTCCGATGCGGTGCACCTCAGGTGCTTCGTCCACCGTGCCCCCTGTGATCTTGCGGTGTGATCGTGCCAATTGTGATGCATCGATAGGGGTTTCACCACCTCGGAGAGTGCGACGAGTTCGTGTGCGAGCCGAACAACTGGACTGACAGCGCCGTTGGGTATCGGACAAACAACCGACATCAATCGGTGAAATCGCTGCGATCATGGAGACGAGCACCGAAGAGAACCGGTGCAGAATCGAGGGCAGCTATGCGACCAGCGCAAGTACTCGGTGCCGGTAGGCTGATGAGGATTTCACGCCTCGTCGTTTGCTCCCTCCTCGGTGTAGCTATGGTAGGGGCCGATGGTGGCGGAACCGCCTCGGCCGCAACGTGTCCCACTGTCTTGATCGGCGTACCCGGTACGTTCCAGGGACTCGAGCACGCGAAGCCCACCGAGAACAAGTCGGATCCGAAAATTCGTTTCGGCGCGGAGGTGGCGACCGTGGTTGCGGGCTTGCGCCAGAAAGTGCAGTTCGATGACATCGCGATCGGATATCCAGCGGTCGGGGCGCGTTGGGACCACGCAATCGATGCGCGATTGATCTACGACGTGTCTCAGTACAAGTGGAGCAAGGACGCCGGCTACTCGACTGCCTACAATGCACTCAAAGATCGAGCAGCCAAATGTGCGACTGCCAAATTCGTGCTCGTCGGATATTCGCAAGGGGCTCATATCGTGGGTGACCTCGCCCAATCGGTATTTCATGGCAACGGGCCGATAAATCGATCCCGAATCACGGCGGTCATCCTTCTCGCCGACCCCGCCTACAACGGACCGTCGCCGCGAACCACTGAAGCGATCTACTCCGACAACAAACTGACCCAGGACCAAGATCATTGGAAGATCGGCGGCGGACTGGGGCAACGCGCATACTTCACGAACAACGATCCGGTAGTTTCGGTGTGTGTTTATGGCGATCCGGTGTGTGATGGCGCTGACTTGGGTGGCCAAGACGGCAAGTTCAAAGCCTGGTCCAACCAGTCGATGCATGGTCTCTACCTCGGGCAGAAGTTCGAGGGTGAGCGTGACTTCGCTACTTGGACTGCGGTTCAAGCGGCTCGGCTGATTACACCGGGGTCCGCACCGAATGCGCCGTCTCCACCAGCGACCTCGTCTCCGGCGGGCCCGACGACGACGCCGCCGACACCGGCACCGGTACCGGCACCTCAGCAAGTGGCGGAATCGGTGACAATTTCTCAGGCTGGAGCCCGGAGCGTGTCGGTGACCGTTACCGAGGCAGGCGGCGCCGGCGAGCGGGCAATCCGCTGTTGGAACGCCACCGACGCCACGCATAAATGGGCCGAGAACTACCTGGGTGAAACAAAGGTGACCATTCCACGCACAGGTACATTCACTGTCAACTGCCCAACTGCTCCCAAGGCAGGCACATTCTCCCTTGAATTCTTCAATTGGCGATGGTCTCCGGCCATTCAGTGGAGGTAGGCGGGGTTTCGACAGCGTCGAACGAGCCCCGTTCTGCTCCTCAATGAAGAGACTGACTTCGGTGGCTACTGCCAACCAAGGAGGAAAAGCCTGTTGGTGTCTATTCCGCCCGGCACATCACGGCCGATACTTCTCGCGATCAGAATGGGATTATCCGGATAAGCCTTGTTCGCTTGATACAGTGTTCGAGAATCCCCCGAGACGAACCATACCTCCGCACCGCTCGGGCTGGTGAAGATCGGACGAAAAGCGTGATCAGAAATCGGGGTCAGTCGCCGCGACAGCAGGGCAGTCGAGAAGAACCGGGCCCGCAGTGTTCGCCGTCGATGCAGGGACCGAGGATCTGGCAGGGTTTTCCGCCATTGCCGTCGTCGGCGTCGTAGGTGGTGGTTCTATCGAGCCGACCGTGGTTGGGCTTGACGAACATCCTGTCGCCACTACGAGGCTGAGAAGGATAGTCGCGAATGGCATTCTGGACTTTGTCATGTCGCTACTTCTCTCGTATCGGGTGGTCGACGGTGTGTGCGAGGTCGGCTCACAGCAGAGGTCGGTGGCCGCGTTGGATGTTGTCCAGTATCGACACCACCCGGTCGTGGCGGTGGAGCAGTTCACCGTCGATGTGGCCTCGTTCGCGTTGATAGGTAGCGATGCTCGAGTGCATGCCAGACAGTTCGGTGCTCAGGCTGGTCGACATCGTGGCGACACCTGTTCGGAGCTCGACGATTTCGTTTGCCAGGCGCGATCCCATCGTGTCGAGCGCCGAGGCCAACGTGCCGAATCCGGCGACGAGGATCGTGTTCGTCTTGCGCTGTTCGTAGATGCTGGCGAAGTGAAATTCCCGCTGGGCCGGCCGGACGAGTTGGTGCAGGCGCTCGAGGAGAACCTCATGGGCGGTCAAATATTCGAGGCTGGTGACCTCGACGGGAAACGGCGGAGCAGCGCCTTGGTACTCCGTTGCGGCGGTAGCGTACTCGGCGGCGTACATGCGCAGGCGAACGAGGGTGGCGCTGAATCGGCCGAGGTGGGCGGTGCCGCCCTCGACTGCCGACCAGAATGGTGCGTAGGCGTTCTCACGGAAGAGTTGTTCGGCTTGGTCGAGGGTGTCGCGCGCCGCGATCAGGTGTGCGGGCAGCTCTTCGAATGCTGTCAGCGCGTCGGTGGTGCACCGTTGCAGTGTGTTACCGAGGTCACGCTGACGGCTGGCTCTGGTCTGAGCTTCTCGTTGGCGCTGTGCGAGCGTGGCCGCCCGATCGCGTTCCTCGCGTGCGTGCGCGTCGAGCACCGCGGTAACGGAATAAGCCGTAGCCGCGATCATCGGCGCGCACCACCAGTCGAAAATCGAAAATGCTTGCCCGCCGCCCGGTCGAGATTTGCCCACGGAAACCCGAACAGGAAGATGATGACGCCGGCGGCGAATCCGATTCCGTACCAGCGTGGCGCCCGCTCGGACTTGCCGAGTAAGTAGTCGACGACGAAGGTGGCGCCGATCGACACCGTCAGCGACATGATCGTCGCGAGGTAGAGCCCGTCTGGAAAGTAGGTCTCGTTGGGTCCGTGGCTGGACGCGGTCTTGCGGGCGAAGATCGCGATTATCAGACAGGTGATTCCGGCGAGAATGACCGCAGGAAGAATTCGAGACGGTATTCGCACTGTTGGGTTCCCTTCGGCCGCAGCACTGTTGGCCCGGAGGTGGACTGGCCTGGATCGACGATATGGCGAGCCTCAGGTCGCGTCTGTAGGACGAACAACGGACGCGTACTTTCACAAACTGCAGTGAGGACTCGTGACGGACCCACTCTCTGCGAATCATCTGTGCGGGTCTCGGCGTCGCTGTCGGGAGAAGAGGTTCGGGTCGGCGGCGCGAAAGGAGCCCCGGGCCTGTGCTGGACGCTCGAAAACAGCAGCGCTGGAGAGCGTTTGCGAGGACATGATTCGCACGAAATCCTCAAGCGAAGGCCCAACTGGTCGACCTTGCCTATGGGGTGATCCGTTCGCCGGAGCGGATCGTCGCCGACATCGCCAGTGCGGACACGACCTCGAGGAATACCAGCAGGCGCTGCACGCTGCCGGTCACCCTTCAACAATCGCGCCGCCATTGCGGGAATCTTCCAACGGCTGACAGGGAAGAAGCACCGACACATCCAACGTAAGCCGTCGCCGATGAAACATAGTGCCAGCGGTCACAGGCCGTCCCTGTGCGGCAACCGACGCCGCAACGCGTGCTCAGGTCTACGGTCAAGATGACTGATGGCAGGCGGTGTCCCTCGTGTGAGGTAGTTTCCGATCCGGTGACCGGGTCTTGTCGCTGCGGATAGTCACAACTCGTTCACGCGGTGCGTCAGCTGCGCGCTGATCCAGCCCAGGCCCCAAGGAGCGATTCGATGAGACCGGTTGTGCGGTGGACTCTTCCCACCGAGTTGGAACATGGCCAGACTGCGGCTGCCGCAGCGCTGCTGCGTACCTATTTCTGCGACGTCGAGGCCGATGGTTCACCGAGGTATTCGGGTGCTGCGTTCGAGCGGTTCGGCGGTGGTGGCGACCGCTCGGAGATCGCGAATGTATTCACGGCCGAGGATGTGGTGGCCGTGTCCATGTTGAATGTGAGAGTCCCAGGTAGCGCGGCTTTGCGAATGCTGGAGCGCGATCGTGCCGGGCTGAGCAGCTTGCTGGGATCGATCCCGGCTGATCTCGACTTGGTGGATGCCGAGATCGACATCCTCGACGAGGATTCGCCCGCCGACCGGCTGTGGCGTGCCTTGCGGTCGGTTGGTGTGGGGCCGGTGACCACGAGCAAGTTGCTCGCACGAAAGCGGCCGAGGTTGTTGCCCGTGGTCAAGCAAGTCTTGGATCATCCTGACCGTCACAGCTATTGGATGACTCTCCGCTCGGCGCTGCGTGACGACGAGCGCGCGCTCGTCGAAATCCTGGCCGCCGCGCGCATCGACGCCGGGTTGGGCGAGGACATCAGCCTGATCCGGTGTTTCGATGTCGTGGTGTGGATGGTGGGTCGCCGAGACGTTCAGTTTCGCCGCCATGGTCGGTATTGATCAGCTCGATTCCTGCAGATGGCATGTGCACTGTGGGTCGTCTGGCAGATATGCCGACCTGCGTGAGTCGACAACGATCAACCGCATGCGAAATACAACATTTATGGGTGGTCTTGTTCTCGGAGTCGTTGGCATCTCGATGGTCACCGCGCCGACCGCAGAGGCTGCGGTGCCGTTGAACACCGACACCGGGGCCAACAGCTTGACATTCACCTTCGTCAACAACGACAACGACATCACCACCTGCGAGGCCTACGCGGCGGGGCCGGTGTCGTTCCGCACGCCGGCGACCCGAGTCCCCGCGCGCAGTCATGCGTCGGTGGGATTCGTGGACGTACCGGCGGGCAACTATGTGATCAACTGGGCCTGTAGGGGATTCGAGCAGGGCAAGCGGACGGTGACCGTGGGTGGAGCCGCGTTGACGGGTGCTACTCCTCACCGAGGTGTCGCGCCTACCTCGCCCGGCCAGGGGTTGGTGACCGGATCGGCTGGGTCATCCTGAACAGACTCCGGGGGTCACCAGTCGGGCAAGAAGGTCGAATGCCGCTGGTGCTCAACACACATCACGCCCGCCGAGGGTGCGGATAATGTCGACCATGACCCAACCCTCGACCCTTGCTGCGGTGCGAGCACGTGTCGACCGGATCGCATCAACCATGCTGTGGTGTGTCGAGATCCTCGTCGCGGTGGTGTATTCGGTCCAGCGCGGCGGGTCGGCCATCGGTGTCGCCGTCGATATCGCGTTGCTGGTGTGGGCGGTGAATAGCTGGCGGCGACGGCAATGGCAGCCGACATGCGAATTGGCTGTCGTATGCGCATACCTGTTGTGCACTGTCTGGCTGGTAGATGGACCCGAGTTCACCACCGCGGCTAGCCCGATGCTCGCGGTTGCCGGAACCGCGGTGGTGTCGTTCGGGATGTCATGGCCGGCTCGGTGGTCGTTGCCGGCGACGATCGTGGTCATGAGTGCCTGGGCAGTCGGGGCATCCTTTGTTTTCGGGGTCGAGCACCCATGGACGATTTTCAGCCTGGACTTCCTGATCGTGGAGTGGGCAGCGGCCGCGGTCTTGCGCCTGCTGGTGCTGCGGTCGGCGTCGCTGACCGACGACGCTTTCGCCGAATTGGCAACCACCAGAATCGACACCGAGGTCGCCGAGGCCCGCAGCCACGCCGAAATGGAACAGTGGGCGACGCTGCACGACACGGCAGCCTCGACGCTGGCGATGCTCGGCCAAGGCGCTGTCATCGCACCTGAGCAACTTTCGGCCCAGGTCCGCCGAGACCTGCGAGCCGTCGAACACAGCGCCGCCTTGATCGGGCCGTCCGATCTCGCCGGCCAACTGTGTGAGCAGGCGAAATGGATCACGACACCGGTCCGGTTCGCCGGTCGCGCGCCCGACAACCTCGACCAGGACATGCGTCAGGCAGTGGTGGCCGCCGCCGGGGAGGCTTTGACCAACGTCGACCGACACGCTCGGGCGCGGAGCGTGACTGTCGAACTCGGGCAGGATCTGGTGCGTATCCGAGATGACGGCGTCGGCTTCGATAAGGACGATGCGACCCTATTGGCCGGGCGGTTCGGTGTGCGCCACTCAATCCAGCGTCGCTTGGCCCTGGTCGGCGCCACCGTCGAGGTGGACTCCATGCCGGGCGCCGGAACAACCGTCGAAATCAGTTGGCCACGAAATACTGCGGTGCCCGATCGCAGCGACGTCGACCACGCCCGTGGACTACTTCGAGGATTGGGATACGGCCTGGTGCTGCTCGCGGTCCTGGTAACCGGACTCCAGGGACACCACGCAATCTCTGCTGCCCATCCCGTCGCCCAGACGACGATTGTTGGCGTCGCGATCGGGGCGGCGCTGCTCGCGTTGGTCGAGATCCGAGTCGGACTGCCTGACGCGGTGTGGTGGAGTACCGCAGGCGTTGTCGTCGCGCTCGGTCCGGTACAGGAACTGCTACTCGATGTCGGTGACCTGGCGACGAGTCGGAACTGGGCGGTGGCCGCGCTGGGCTGGCAGCTCGCGGCGTTATCGGTTACCCGCAGCAGCCGACGAGGTTTCGCGTTGCTCGGCGTCCTATGGGTCGCCGGGATCATGGTGACATTGACGGCTTCGGGTAGCTGGGCCGTCATGTCCTCGCTGGTCTACACCGTGGTCAGCGTGATCATTGTCCAAGCGGTCGCGATCGGGTTCGGTGACTTCCTTCGCCATGCGGTTGCCCGCACCGAACAGATCAGCGCCGAAATCACCGACCTCCAGATACGCACCGAGCTTGCCGACGCGCTACTCCAAGACCAGCGACATCGCTACGGCCGTCTCTCCACCGGCCTGGTGCCCTTACTGACCCAGCTCGCAGAGAACCCCGACGCAGCGACCGACCCGCGCGTTCGTGCAGGTTGTCTGTTGGAATCGGTGCGGCTGCGTCGACTCTTCGGCACCGAATCGACCACCGGCCCCTTCCTCGAAGAGCTCGCTCCGGCCATCACCGCCGCCGAATCCCGGGGCGTGGCGGTAGCGCTGCACGTTCTGGGCCTGATTCCACACCTTGACCCTGTAGAACGCACCCGAGTGCTGACCGTACCGATAATCTTGCTGACAGGAGCCCGCACCCGCGCCAAACTCGTTGTCACCACAGAACCTTCGCTGACAGTTAGCATCACCTGCGACTGTGCCGAACAAGTGCAGCGCGCGGCCGAAGCCGTCGCGCCGCAGGGAAGCGTTGTCTCTTCCGGTCCGCTGGTGTGGGCGACCGTGGCGTCGTCCTGACCCGCACAGGCCAGGCCGACGTATACCGATTCGGACGAGGCTGAGCGAGGTGAAGGTGTGACCTGTAGCAGCGAGCCGATGGCGGTCGCCGTGGTGGACGATCATGCCGTCGTGCATGCCGGAATCGCCGGCTGGTGCGCCGCGGCCGATCCGCCGATCCACCTGGTGGGCAAATACGAGACTCCGGCATCGCTGCTCGCTGATCCCGCCGCAACTCCGAGCACAGTCTCGGCAGTGGTGCTGGATCTACAGTTCGGTGACCGCACTGCGGATCTGTCGGCGCCGACGATGCTGTGCGAGAGCGGATTTCGAGTAGTGGTCTTTTCCCAGCACACTCGCAGCGACATCGTGCTGGACTGCCTCGACCTCGGTGCCGTCACCTACCTGTCGAAACTCGAAGGTGAAGACCATCTCGTCGCAGCCTTGCACGCCGCCGGCACCGACCGTCCCTACCTGAGCCCGACCATGGCGCAGGCGATGACAGAAGACACCCGGCCCAGCAGGCCCGCGCTGTCGCCACGGGAACGGGAAGTACTGCTGGCGTGGTTTCAGACCGAGTCCAAAGCACTTGTCGGACAACGTCTCTTCATCACCACCGGAACGGTCAACACCCACCTGGAGCGCATTCGGACGAAGTACGCCCAGGCAGGTCGACCCGCTTCGACGAAAGCGGCGCTCGTCGCCAGAGCCATCCAGGACGGGTTGGTCGATCCGAACGACCTGTGATCGAGCTTTACCGATTGACGACGGCCACCACGACAGCGACGCTGAGAACGGTAACCACCAAGCCGAGGTAACGTAGTAGGTCACCAGCCACCCGAGCCCGGGCACCAGTGCCAACGACAAAACGACGAATGTGCCGAAGAAGGTTTCATAGTTGTGCTGGGTCCGAGCAACCTTGAAGCCGGTGGTCCCGAACAAGGTCCATCGACAGATCTACACATCTTCCGCCGCGAAAGCGGCTCGGAACGCGAACGCCCCCCGCCCTGGGTGGAGGTGAGTGCTTTCCAATCTCGGCGCAGCATCGTTAGTGCCGCAGGTGCAGGGTGTGTTGCGCTGATGCGAGCCAATTGCGCTGTCAGGTGTTCGGCGGATCGTGGTCAGCGCAGCTCATCGAAGAATGGCTGCACGGGAATAGATGGCTCGGCTCCAATCCGCTGCTACATCTGAGGACTTCACCTCTGCAGAGCACCCAGAATCGGATGGCAAGCAACCATCGCTCGCAGACCGAGGCCTGTGAGCGACCGCTATGAAGGTTTTCGGCAGCGGTGGCGGGTCAGCAGTGCTGTAGTCGTATTCGGCTCGGGACGGGTTGTATCCAGACTCCTCGGTAGCGGCCAGGGCGACTGCGCGCTCTCGACGGACCACACGATCGCCGTCGCTACGGAGACAGCGGGGAGCGCCGGACCGTCAGTGACGACGGCTTGGCGCCACGGGGATTCCGCAAGCGAGCGCGGCGTCAGTTGATAGTGCTCGCGTAGCCGATGATGCTGCGGCGCGCTGTGTTCCATGCAGAAGACGCGGCGTCGGCGAATTCACCGTGTCCGGTACCGGGCAGGATTCGGAGGTCCGCGATGCCGCCGATCCGGGTGAAGGCTTCGACATAGCGGTGGCTCTGCAGCGGAACTACGACTCGGTCGTTTTCGCCGTGTAGTGCGGTGATACGGGTCTCGCTCGGTGGGAGATGGTGGATGGGGGAGGCGTGTCGGTACCTGTCTGGTACCTCCGTAGGTGTACCACCGAGGAGCTTCGCGACGAAGGGGTCGCGGCCGTCGATGACGGCCAGATCCAAGTCGAGTACCGCGGCCATGAGGGTGAGGCTGCGGATGCGAATCGCGGGATCTGTTGGCATTTCAGCGGATCGGTGGCCGACGGCCCAGGCGGCGAGGTGACCGCCCGCTGAATGCCCGGCAAGGTGGACTCGCTGTAGGTCGAGCAGATTCCCGAGACGCGGTGCGACGATGTCGACCAGCGCGTCGACGGCGGCACCGACATCGGTGAGCGTGACCGGCCATCCACCGCCACCGTCCACTCGGCGATATTCGATGTTCCACACCGCGACGCCGTCGCCTGCCAGAGTGCGGGCATGGGCGTCGAATTGTGCGAGAGTCCGGTTCTGGGCCCATCCGCCACCGTGAATCAAAACCACGACGGGCAGACGGGTATTCGATGTCGACGGAAGGTAGAGGTCGCCGAAAGTCTCGGGTGAATCCCCATAGCTGATACGTATCGGGGATCGCGGCACCGTCACGGCCTCCGCGGCGATCGCCTCGGCCGGACTGAACAGCTCGGTGGCGCGATATCCGAGGCCGAGGGTGAATACCGTAAGCACGACGAGAATGACGAGACGACGCTTTCCGTCACCTGTCACCGGCAGGCCTCCTCTCGACTGCATCCTGACCTGCACCGTATCGTTTCCGCCGTCGGCCGACGGTGATCTATGGCCGAGGGCGCGCCTCACCACCACCCGAGTATCGGCTGCAGCTCGCGCCCGAGTGGTCCGGCCAGGGATCGGGAGTAGCTCGCGGTGAGGTGGTGTTCGTCGTGATAGATCAGGATGTTGCCCTCCGCCACCGCGCACAGCGTGGGCTCGCAGACCGCGTCCGTCATGTCGATCGGGAAGACGCTGGGAAACGCCGAAGCCGGTTCCAGCCCTGGGTTGATCGGGTCGAGCGCGTCTTCGCGGTGCATGCCGCAGCTGCGGCGGTTTCCGCCGCCTGCCAGACAATCGGTGGCTTTGTATCGGACGGTTCCTCGGCGCAGCCACGGGGTGTCGCGGATGGCGACCACGTTGAGACCACGATCCGACAGTGCCGTCCAGACGGCGAGATAGTCGGCGGGAGTCTCGTCGCCGCCTTCGTCGCTGGGCCGTGTTCCGGTGGTGAAAACCCAGTCGGGGCGGTCGGCATCGAGGCGGTTGATCACATCGGTCGACCAGTACCGGCAGTCGGGGATGGGCTCGCCTTTGTACGTGGCGTCCTCGGCGAGGGTGAGCGGGCAGCCCATCTTCAAGTACACCTGGATGCGGAACGAGTGTTCGGTGGCGAGCACCTCGAGTGCGGGCAGCCAGTGTTCGGCGTGGGAGCTCCCGACGAGTGCCAATGTCCGATCGGCCTCCGGGTCACCGTAGGTGCAGGTGACGACGTCGCGGGTGTCCCAGTCCGCGATACACCCGTCCGCCGTGGGCGGGGGGACTTCGGTGGGCGCGTCGAAGACGGTGGGCCGCATCGGCTCGTCGGGTGTCGCCGCGCCGGAGGCCAACGCCTCCGCACCCGGGTACTTCGCCGGGTCGAGCTCCCAGGCCGCGACCGGTGGGTGGACCTGGGCCACGGTGACCTGCCAACCGGCGGTGACGGTAATGGTCGCCACCAGCAACACCGCGACCGTGGAGGCGACGAGGTGGCGCGATCGTGAGTGCCCGACATCGGGTGTGTCGATGCGCGCAGTGCGTTGCCGCAGTGGCTGTTCGATCCAGCGGTGCGTCATCCAGGCCAGAACAACCGACAGCCCGATCACCCCGGTGCCGCCCACGAGCCCGGCATGGGTGTTTCCGCGATCGGTGAGGAAGAAGATCAGGATCGGCCAGTGCCACAGGTACAGGGGATAGGCGATATCGCCGAGCCACCGCAGGGCCGGGTGCGCCAGTAGCCGGTTCGCCAACGGCCAGTCGGCATACCGCAGGCGCGCCGCCGAAAGGATCACAGCAGCCGTCGCGCAGACGGGGAGAAGGGCCGCGGGTCCGGGGAAACGGTTGGCGCCGTCGACGATCAGCCACCCGCACAGCACGACACCGAGAGCGCCGAACAGCGCGAGCGCGACACGCACCGGCCGCCACAACACCAGCGACGGCGCGACGACGGCCAGTCCGGCGCCGACCGACAACTCCCACCCGCGGGCGAAGCTGTCGTAGTAGTTCCATCCCTGATTGGTCGCAGTGCCCTCGGCGGCGTAGCAGAACGAGGCCACGGCCATCGCGACCACGATCCCGCCGACAGCTGGGCGCACCCGATCCGGTCGTGCGAGCCGAGCACACAACCAGGCGACAGCGGCGACCACCAGCAGCGCAACCAAGTAGAACTGCGCCTGCACCGACATCGACCACAGATGTTGCAGCGGGCTGACCGAGGGATCAGCGGCAAGGTAGTCCGACCAGGTCAGGGCGAGTTGCCAGTTCTGGTAGTAGAACAGCGACGACAGAATCTGTGCCGCCCCTGTCGACCATTGCGTATACGGCAGCAACAACACTGACGCGACGACGACCGCCGCCAGCACGACGGTCATGGCCGGGACGAGTCGGCGCAGAGTGCGGCGCACGACCGACCACGCCCAGAACGGCTCCGACGACGCCGCCCGACGCAGCAGCAAGCCCGTGAAGAAGAACCCCGAAAGCACCAAAAAGACGTCTACACCGCCGGAAACACGACCGAACCACACATGAAAGACCACGACCAATCCGATCGCGAGTCCCCGCAAGCCGTCCAAATCGACGCGGTACTCGCCCTGACGGCGGGTTCGCGTTGCGGTGGCGAGGCGAGTCTGCTCGGTCGAATCCGCGTCGATATCGGTCACAACCGGTGACACCACCCTGCCGAGATCAGATCGAGCACAGGCGAGCCGGTTCCCCGGCGAACGGACGATGACGACGACATGACAACTCTCCTACCACGGTCGAATCCATCAGGTCCATTCGCGCTGGTGCGCAACGAGTTACACCACCTCGGCGATTGTTGTCGCGATGGTGTGGAAAAACGGTGTGGTGGAGCTGCTGCCGGCAGCTAGTGGCGCACGGCCGAGTCGGTCACGCGGCAGGGGAGAGGAAGGTTGATCGTTCGAACTCTCGGTGGCGCACCGCGTGGACGAAGGCGGTGTATTCGACGCGGTCGAAGAAGAGGCGGGCAGTCCCGGCTGATGCTGTGCATTCCGGCGCGGCGCTGAATTCGTAGAGGCCGTCGAATCTTTGAGCGATGACGACAGCTCCCCGGATGGGCCTGCCTGCTCGGATCGCGGCTTGGAGGGCCTCGAACTGGTGGTGGTCGAGGGTCAGGCATTCATCGAGTGGGACCGGTTGTGTCGCAGTGTCGACGGGGCCGGCGAGTTTGTCGTCCCAGATGATGGTGCGGTGGTTGTCGCGGTAGACCATCACGCACGCCTGTTGTGGGGAACTGGCGGCCGCTTTACGGAAATGATGAGCGGGCGGTGTCGGTAACGACATGGTGGATCCTTTCGAACAGCGCTGTCGGCGACGTTGCCGACAGCGCGGGCGCACACTACGGCAGGCTGCCGATAGCGGCGAAATTGCAGGGGCGGGCATAGTCGTCGTAGTCGATCGGTTGCTCGGGCCGCCAGTCGGTGGCGTAGGTGATGCCAGGCTCGGCGATGGTCCACCCGTCGAAGAACGTCTGGAACTGCGCACGGGTGCGCAGGGTGACCGGTGTACTGGCATCGGTGAAGACCGCGGCACCGGCTGCTACCTGCGCTTTGATCTCCGGGCCCGCGTCTTCGAGGGACACATGTGTCATCGCGATGTGGCTGCCGGGGGCCAGCGCGTCGCGCAGCTGCGCGACGATCTTGCCGGGCTCGCTGGCGTCGGTGACCCAGGGGAGCACCGAAACCAGCAGCAGCCCAACGGGTTCGCTGAAGTCGATCAGGCGTTGGGTGTCGGGGTGGGCGAGGATGCGCCCGGGTTCGCGCAGGTCGGCGTCGACCATCGTCGCGGTGTCGGTGACGCCTTGTTCGCGCAGCAGGTCGCGGGCGCGGTTGATCGCTTCTTCGTCGTTGTCGACGTACACGACGCGAGAGTCGGGGGCGAGCTCGCGCGCGACCTCGTGGGTGTTGCCGCCGGTCGGCAGGCCGGACCCGATATCGAGGAACTGGCGAATTCCGGTGCCTGCCATGTAGCGAACGGCGCGGCCGAGGAACCGGCGATTGTGCTGGGCCCACAACGGATAGAAGGGGATATCGGCGTAGAGCCGCTGGATGAACGGCAGATCCGATTCGAAGATCACCTCGCCGGTGACCATGTGGTGATAGATGCGTGCGGAGCTGGGCCTGTTGGTGTCGATGGGGCGGGGCTCGAAGTCACTGTCGGACATCGTGTTTCCTCTGCGGTTGAGGTGGGGCCGGTCTATCGCTGGATGGTCGGGCGGCTGCGGAGGCCGCGGACGAGGTGTTGCATGAACTGACGGGAGTCGTGGGGGCTCAACGCGGTCATCGTCAGCCGGTTGAAGATCTTGTCGCGGATGCCGACGGCGGGTTTGTCGTCGATGTAGCGGATCTCGCCCTGGGCTTCGACGACGGCCATCTCGAGGTCGCCTGCCGCCCCCGGGGAGGGCACGCGAACCAGGATGTAGCGGTCCTCCATGCCCGCGCCGGGTGCTTGGTGGGTGAAAGGCATGATCTGGATCTGGATGTTGGGGCGGCCCGACAGCTCGAGGAGGTGGGTGATCTGGGCGAGCATCACCGCGTCCCCGCCGTAGGTGCGGCGCAGGCAGGACTCGGACAGGATCGCGTGGAACTCGGGCGCTCCCCGCTTGAGCAGGATTCGCTGCCGTGCGATGCGGGCCTGCACGTAGTCGTCGACGGTGACCGCGCCAGGGTCGTCGGGGTCGGGTTGTAGGGGTTCGTGCAGCGCGCGGATATAGCTTTCGTGCTGCAGCAGGCCGGGAACGATCTCGGCACCGGTCTCGCGCAGGCGATCGGCCACATCCTCGAGGTCGACGAGTAGTCGTAGCTCCTCGATGTAGGCGCGGCGATAACCGGAGTTCCAGAATCCGCGGCGGTGGCTGTCTTCGCGGAGATCGAGCAGGATCGCGATGTAGTCCTCGTCGGTGACGCCGAGCTTCCTGACCAGCTCGTCGAGCGCCTGGGCGCTCAGGTTGCCGGTGCCGCTGATCACCGCCGCGATGCGCGACTGGCTGACCCCGATCATCTTCCCCGCGTCGGCCTGGGTAGTTCGAGACCGGCGCAGGAGAGCGTCGATCTCGCGACCTAGCAGCACTTTTCGTGCGGTTCGTGCCATGGATCCCACCGTATCGGGCTGCTGGGCGGCGGATGCCACCAGTTTCGCAATCCTGATTATCAGGTTAGATTATCAACCAAGATTATTTGGCGAACAAGTCAGAGGGTGAGTCCGGACTGTGACATGCCCTGCGGCGCAACAAGAGTGGGGCCCACTCATGGACGTCACCGACCCCGAAACCCTGCGCGGCTATCCCGACGTCGGGGCCGTGAACAGCTGGGGACAGCGACTTCGGACCTATCGTCGCGCTCGATTAGGGCTCAGCCGTGGGGATTTCGCCGAGATGATCAACGATCGCGCTCGCCGCGACAGCATCAATGTCGCGTGTTCGGAACGCCACGTCGCGCGCTGGGAGCTCGGCGAGGTCCGTCGACCGAGCAAGACCTACCGCAGCCTGCTGGCGGTGCTCGGCGCACCGGTACCCGAGATCGACTCCGTACCCATGGCCCCGGGCCCGACCGCCGGGGTCGCCGACAAAGCGGTGGCACAGTCTCCCGAAAATCCCGGTGCCGGGACCCATCGCGGCGCGAACGCGACGCTGCTGGAAGCCCTCGCGACCGCCGTCGTCGGTTCTGCCGACATCCTGACGCCATGGCTGCCGTCCCTCGACGGTCCCGAGAGCGTCAGCGACACAACCCAACTCGACCTCGATGTCGTGCGCAGCGCCATCGCGCAACTGCGCGAACAAGACCAGCGACACGGGGGCGGCTCGGTCGCGCGCAAGGCTGTCGATCTCCTGAAATCGACGACCGCGCTGCTGGCTCAGTACCGCGGCCACACGGCACTGGCGCACTCACTGCTGGTCGCCTCGGCCGACCTGGCCAGGCTGATCGGATGGGCCTACCACGACATCGGTGATCAGCATCGCGCCCGCCAATACGCGACATTGGCGCTGGTTTCGGCGCGGCGGGCGGGTGTGGACAGCCTGGTGGCGTCGACGCTCTACGTCCTGGGCCGGATCAGCTTGATCGAGCGCGACCCACGCGTTGCCCTGCGGATGTTCCAACTCGGGCAGTTGCCCGCCCAAGACGCCGTCGGCGGTGGGGAATCGGCCCGCCTGTATGCCAACGAGGCATGGGCGCATGCCATGATGGGCGACGTCGGCCGGATGCGAACCGCGCTCTCGCGCGCCGAAGAGGCGACTGTCAGGGTCGCAGACCCTGTCGATCCGTGGACCCGGGTGTTCTTCACCCCTGGAGAGTTCACCGGTATGCGATCGGTGATCTACAACGAGTACGCCCTCACGGCCCGCGGACAGACCGCCGAACGCTACACAGTCGAAGCTGTCGACGCCGCCCGCGCCTCGTTGGCGGCGTCGGCCCCAGGGCGACCGGCCCGCAGCATTCTGTTCGACAACATCACGGTCGCCACGGGCGCCTTCCGCCTCGGCCAGATCGATGACGCGGTCTCGTTCGCGGCGACTGCGCTGGAGATGACCGGCCGGGTCGACAGCAGGCGAGTCGGCGATCGATTGGGGCAACTGGTGCATACCGCGACCCTCGCGTCCTCACGTTCGGATGTGCGGGAAATATGCCAGGTGATCCGGCGGACAGTGCACACCGACCAGCGCGCGCCGCGTTCGACGACTCGATACCGCCTTGCGAGCGCGTAGCAAGGCACGCGCGTCAGCCACGCATGACGCCACCGATGACATGTCCGGTCGAATGTCATTGTCGCAGAAAATATTTGGCGCTGTAATCGAACAATGATCACCACGACCCCTAGACGTGGCCGGCGGGACATGGCCAGATTCCAGTGCGCCGGGTGTCGGTAATGAACGGAGTGAGGCACGCAGGCCGATCCACCGCGGCGCCTGACAACCGCGCCGTGGCGAGCGCGCGGGCACGGACCGCGGAGGGATTGCTCGAAGCCCGCCAGTTGCTGCTGGCCGTCGCCGGGAATCTGCAGGGCGGTTCTCCGTTGATCGAGTGGGCGCGGGAGCTGGCTGATCTGCACGCGACGCTGCTCACCGCGTCGAAGTCGACCACCCGTCGACCGGCCGACTTCGATGTCACCGTCACCAGCGGCCGGGTCGACACCGTCATCGGTCTGATCGACGAGTGGTCGTCGTGCCACCTTCCTCGCCCCACCTCGGGCCGCCGCCACACCCATTCCCTCGGCGAGGTGATCAGCCACGTAGCCGACACCTACACCCAGGTTCAATGGACACTGCGCCACACCAAGAGCGCCGAACACCAGCACCATGTCGTCCTGCGCTTCGCTCAAGTCCAGGAAGGCTATGCCGATCTGGTCGACGACATTCGAGCCTTACGCGTCGCACTACCACTGGGTCGGGGTAACCAACCTGCCCCATAGCGGGCGCAACAGCACAGCATCGAGGTTCAGCGGCGCTGCCGCGCGGTGGTTGACCTGGGGTAATGGGGTTCAGTGCACGGCCTCGGACAACCGAAATAGTCAGTGCGCGCAGAGGGCTCGCAATTTGAATTCCTCGGGTAATATCGCCGTCGGGGGAGCACGAGATGAAGGTCTTCGGCTGCCCTGTACCCGATATACCACCATCTCCAGGGGATGAAACTTGATCGACATGGCACCGAACCCCACCTCGCGTCGGCGCTTCGCGCGACGTTCCGGCATCACTTCGGTCGTCGCGGCGGCGGCGGTCTGCGCGGCCCTCGTATCCGGCTGCACGAAAGACGATTCGGCCACCACGGCGGGTCCGGCGCCCACCGGCCAGTTGCCCGACGGCGCGCAGATCGTGAAGGAGTCGGCGAAGACCACGCAGACCCTGCACAACGTGCACCTGAAGATCAACGTCAAGAACCTGCCCGACCTGCCGGTGGAAACCGTGTCCGCCGACGTCACCAACGAGACCCAGGGCTCGGGCGCCGCGATGGGCGAGGCGAAGGTCAAGCTCACCCCCGAAGCCTCCTTCTCCGAGGCGAAATTCCTTGTGGTGGACAAGGTCCTCTACACCCAGACCGGTGGCCGCTACGTGCCCGCGGGTCCGGCCGAGAAGGTCTACGATCCGGGCGTCATCCTGGACAAGGACAAGGGCATCGCGAATGTGATCGCCAATATCCAGAACGCGAAGACCGAGGGCCGTGAGGTGATCGACGGCATCAACACCGTCAAGGTGTCCGGCACCATCGACGCCGCGGTGATCGATCCGATCGTGCCGCGTATCGGGCAGAACGCGGGCACCATGCCGATCACCGTGTGGATCCAGGACACCGCCCCGCCGGCCTCCGATTCCACCAAGCCCTCGGATGCGGCGTCCACCGGAGACGGCCCCAATCTTGTTCGCGCCGTAGTGAAGAAGGACCAGGGCGAGGTCACCGTCGGCCTGTCGAACTGGGCCAAGCCGGTCAACATCATCAAGCCCGCCGGCTGATAGTCGCCGGTAATACCGGATCAACCCACACCGGTCCGGGGTCAGCGGAACCTGGCACGCAGTGCCCTCCGCAGCCCCGGGCCGGTGTGTCGTCTGGGTGTCGCCAGCGGTAAACGAATCACGAACGCACGAGTGCGCATCCAATAAGAGAATGTTCAGCGAGATGCAAGGCGCCACAAGGACTATACGTGTCGGGACGCTGGTCGGCAGGCAACACGCATCGGACGCCGATCGGACACGGAGGAAGAACTAATGACGATCGATGATCGACCTGATGAAGCCGAGCGCGAGCTCCCGCCACCGCCGGGCCCGGGGGGTCGTCCTCCCGTCAACAACGTATGGGTTTATAACGGAAGAGCCTACGACCTGAGCGACTGGATCTCCAAGCATCCAGGTGGTGAATTCTTCATCGGTCGCACGAAAAATCGCGATATCACCTCGATCATCGGTTCCTACCACCGTGATCCGGAAAAAATCGCGCGGATGATCGAGCGTTACAGTCTCGGTCGCGATGCCACGCCCGAGGACATCCATCCCAAGAACAACGCCCCCGACTTCCTGTTCAAGGACGGCTTCAACAGCTGGGACGACACCCCGAAGTACAAGTTCGACAACAAGTCCGATCTGCTGCACCAGGTGAAGGCCCGGCTCAAGGAGCCCGAGCTGGCCGCGCGGCTGAAGCGGATGGACCGCGCGTTCGACATCGTCGTCGGCGTGCTGATCTTCGCCTACATCGCCGTGCAGGCGCTGCGTCTCTACGACACGAGCTGGATGCCGTTGCCCGCCTTCGTGATCGCGATGGTGCTGCTGCGCAGCTCGCTGGCGGGCTTCGGCCACTACGCGATCCACCGCGCGCAGAAGGGGTTGAACAAGTACGCGGTCAACGCCTTCGACATGAACTATGTCGCACTGTCTTTCGTCACCGCCGACGGTCACGCGTTGCTGCACCACCCGCACACCCAGAGTGAAGTCGACATCAAGAAGAACGTCTTCACGATGATGATGCAGATTCCGCGCCTGTACCGGGTGCCGGTGCACACCGTGCACAAGTTCGGACATCTGTTGACGGGCATGATCATTCGGCTCCTCGATGTCTGCCGGCTCACCCGCAAAGTGGGCATCAAGGACATGTACGGCAGCTGGCGCGGCGCGTTGCCACACTTCATCGGCTCGTTCGGGATGCGGTTCCTGCTGGTGGCCGAGTTCGTGGCTTTCGCCTTCGCGGGCGACCTGCTCGCCTGGGGCCTGCAATTCGTGATCACGCTGTGGATCAGCACCTTCATGGTGGTGGCCAGCCACGACTTCGAGGTCCCGACCGAGGAACTGCACACCGAGACCGAGGACTGGGCGGTGAACCAGCTCGAGCAGGCCTACGACCTGACCGTGGTCGGCAACAAGTACGTCGATTGCTTCCTCTCGGCCGGGCTGAGCTCGCACCGGGCGCACCACGTACTTCCGTTCCAGCGCAGCGGGTTCGCCAATATCGCCTCGGAGAACGTGGTGCGGGAGGAAGCCGCGAAGTTCGGCGTGGAGTGGCTGCCCGCCAAGAGCTTCTTCGGAGATCGTTTCCCCAAGCTGTGCCGGACCTATCTGCTCGCGCCTTCTCGTGAGGCCGAGGAGAACCGGTGGGGTTTCGTGCGCGAACACTGCGCACCGTCAGCGCTGAAGACCTGCGTCACCTACACCGCGCAGGGCTTCTCCGGCATCGGAACCGTCTGACCCGGCCGTTGCCACCTCTGATCTGTCTCGAAAGGATAAGTGCCCGTGTCTGTTTCCTTTGACCTGCTCCGCACGCCCGACGTCGAGCGCGGGCACGACCTGCTACCACCCACGCCGCCGACGACCGTCGGCGTGATCGAAGCGGTCGCCACCGGTTCGCCCTCGCTGGTGGTCGATCAGTCCGTGAACGCGGGCCGGGTCGCCGAAATGTTCTCCGATCCCGCACAGCGCCAGCGCATTCCGCGGATCTACGCCAAGACCAGGATCGACACCCGCCACCTGGTGATCGACCCGCTCGATCCCGAGTTCCTCGAGTTCAGCCGCAAGCCCGGCACCATCCGGGAGCGGATGAACCTGTTCCTCGAGCACGCGGTGCCGCTGGCGGTCGACGTGGCACGGCGCGCGGTCGCCGGACTGGCGGACCCGGCCGCCGACATCGGCCAGCTGATCTTCGTGACCAGCACCGGCTTCATCGCCCCCGGCGTCGACGTCGCGGTGGTCAAGCAGCTGGGTCTGTCGCCGAAGGTCGGCCGGATGGTCATCAACTTCATGGGCTGCGCCGCGGCCATGAACGGCGTTCGCGCCGCCGTCGACTACGTCCGGGCCCATCCGGACAAGAAGGCGATGGTGCTGTGCATCGAATTGAGTTCGGTCAACGCCGTTTTCGACGACGACGTCAACGACGTGATCACCCACAGCCTGTTCGGTGACGGCTGCGGCGCGGTGGTGATCGGCGCCAACCAGGTGCACAAGCCACTCGCCCCCGGCAGCGTCGTGATCCGCGACAGCTTCACCCACCTGTTCGACGACGCCGAAGACGGCATCGTGCTCGGTGTGAAGGACGCGGGCATCACCTGCGAACTGGCGACCAGCCTGCCCGACTACATCTACCGCGGTGTCGACCCGGTGGTCTCGGAAGTGCTGGCGCGCAACGGACTCGGCAAGTCCGATATCGAGTTGTGGGCGATCCACCCCGGTGGTCCCCGCATCATCGAAGAGTCGGCGCGTTCGCTCGGCATCCCCGCCGAACTGGCGGCGCCGAGCTGGGAGGTGCTCGCCGAGCACGGCAACATGCTCAGTGTCTCGCTGATCTTCGTGTTGGAGCGGATGATCCGCGACGCGCAGACGGCGGCACCGATCTCGACCGGTGTGGCGTTCTCGTTCGCACCCGGTGTCACCCTCGAGGGCATCGTGTTCGATGTCATCCGCAGCTGAGAGCGCAAACAAGTCATGCATCTGCTCCGTTTTCTCGCCGCGCTGTCGCCGGCCAGGATCGCGGCCGTCGTCGCCGCGGGCCTGATCTGCGGCGTCGCCAACACCTACCTGGTCACGCTGATCAACGCGGTCGTCTCGCCGCGCCCGCAACCGGACAATCTGCTGCTCCGCTTCGGGGCAGCGGGTCTGGTGATCCTCGTCAGCGGTGTGCTGTCGCAGGTTCTGCTGATCCGGCTGTCCCAGGACGCGATCTACCGGCTGCGCAGTGATCTGAGCTCCGGCATCGTCTCCGCCCCACTGGAACACCTCGAACGGCTCGGCATGCATCGCCTGATGGCGACGCTCACCGAGGACGTGCGTTCGCTGTCGCAGGCCGTCACCGCCATCCCGTCGATCTGCGTGGATGTGGCCACGATCGTCGGCTGCTTCGTGTTCCTGGCGGTGGTGTCGGGACCGATCTTCGCGGTCACGGTGGGCGGCACATTGATCGGCATCGCGTGTGTGGAACTGGTCCTCAAGCGGGTTCGCGGTATCTACCGGGAAGCCCGTGAGAACGAGGACGCGCTGTTGCGGTCGTTCCAGGCCGTGACCCTCGGCATCAAGGAACTGAAGCTGCACCGCGGTCGGCGTCGTGACTTCATGGACCGGCACCTGCTCGGTTCGGCGGGCACATTGCGCGATCAGAACACCGACGCGGGCTCGAAGTTCTCCTACGCCCAAGGCTTCGGCCAGGCGTTGCAGTTGGGCACGATGGCGCTGATCCTGTTCGTCATCGCGGCCGCACTGGATCTGCCGCGCGAGACGATGGTCGGCTACGTGTTGGTCACCACGTTCCTGGCGATGCCGATGCAGAACTTCATGCACCGCATCCCCGACCTGCTGCGCGGTGATGTGGCGCTGGCCAAGATCCGGGCGATGAACCTGTCGATGACGACGCTGCACGACGAGGAGTCGCTGCCGTACTCGGAGCGTCCAGCGGCAGGGGAGGCCAAGCTCGAACTGACCAACGTCAGCTACATCTATCGTTCGGAGGCGCCCTCGCAGGTGCCACCGCCGCCGGGATCACACGGGCCGGGCGGGCATCCGCCGCGTCCGGGGATGCCGCCGCGCGAGGGCAACGGTAGGCCGCCGCATCCGCATCCCGCTCATCCCGGTGCGCATCCGGGTGTGGCGCAGGTGGATGTCAACGGCAAGAACTGGGTCGACCACGGAGGCACCGATGTGCGTCCGCTGGCTCCGCCGCCCGGACTCGACGAGTCCGACGACGCCGGTTTCCGGCTCGGTCCGATCGACCTGGTTTTCGAACCGGGCCAGATCACGTTCATCGTCGGTGGCAACGGCAGCGGCAAGTCGACGCTGGCCAAGCTGATCACCGGTCTGTATGTGCCACGCTCGGGGTCGTTGTCGCTCAACGGGGAGAGGATCGACCACGACAACATCGAGTGGTACCGGCAGAATTCATCGGCGGTGTTCACCGATTTCCATCTGTTCGAGGACTACCTGGGTTTCGACCGCCCGGGAATCGACGCCGATGTCCAGCGTTATCTCGACGAGTTGCAGATCGCGCACAAGGTGACCGTGCAGGATGGGCGGCTGTCGACGGTGGATCTGTCCCAGGGGCAGCGCAAGCGCCTGGCCCTGCTCACCGCCCTGCTCGAAGACCGCCAGATCTATGTCTTCGACGAATGGGCCGCTGATCAGGAGCCACGCTTCCGTGACGTGTTCTATCACGAGATCCTCACCGATCTGAAGCGGCGCGGAAAGACCGTCATCGTGATCACCCACGACGACCGGTACTTCGATTGCGCCGATCAATTGGTGAAACTCGACTTCGGTCTCGTCGCCGTATAGAGCGTGAACGCCGGTCCTGCGGGGCCGGCGTTCACGCGTGTCAGGCGATGTCGCGGTACTCGGCGATGCGGCGTGACATCGGTGGCCGGTCGGCGAGGCTCACCTCGGACGGTGTTCGTCGCCAGCCGGTTTCCTCGGGCAGGAATTGGACCAGGCCGATGCCGGAGTCGCGGATGCCGAGTCGGTCGAGCAGTGTCGCCACGACCTGTCGGCTCATCACCGCGAGTTCGTGCGTGGGGCGATTGCGGTGCACGCGGATTCCCAGGTCGACCTGGGCGATGGCCGACAGGCCGCGGCGCTGCCAACAATCGAGCAGCATCCCGATCTCCGCGCCGTACCCGCTGGCGATGGAGATCTGACTGAGAAACGCACGGGTAGCGGCACATTCGGCGCCGAGGGGCTGAATGATCTCGGCCAGTGCGGGTGCGAGCGCGGTGAGCAGCGGGCGCGCCACCAACTGGGTGACCCGGCCGCCGCCATCGGCGTCATCTGTCATGGGCCTGCGATAGAAACCCTTGACCAGGGTGATGTGCGGGTCGGTGAGCAACGGTGCGAGCAGCGTGGGCACGAACATCGGATCGGGTTCGATGAGATCCGCGTCCAGAAACACGATCAGGTCCCCGGTACACACCGCCATCGACCGCCATAGCACCTCACCTTTGCCCGGCCGTACCGCCACGCCGGGCAATGCCTGCTCGCGCGTGTAGACCTCGGCGCCGGCCGCGCGCGCCCGCGCGATGGTGCGATCAGCGGACCCGGCATCGAGCACGATCAACTCGTCGACCAGCCCACCGAGCAGCGGCTGCACCGAAGCGACCACCCCGGCGACGGTGTCCTCGTCATCCAGCGCGGGCACCACCACCGAGACCCGACGACCGGACTTGCGGTCGTTCAGTTCACGGATGTCCATCCGGCCAGTGAACGACACACTCGTCCCCGTCGCCACCGGTGCGCGCCGATCCTGTGACCGACTCCAACGGTTTTCCGGCCGGGGTTGGTCATACCCACAGGTCCGGGCCGATTACCGAGTGCGGGACCGCAGGCCGTCCCGGCGGGTACCGTGGTGCTCAGTCGACTGGCGGAGGGGCAGAATCATGAGTGGGAGTGCGGCAACGATGGTCGAGGTTTCCAAAGGGTCCAAGACCGATCTCGTCGACGGGCAGTACACGGTGCGCCTGGATCTCGACAGCCCGGCCGGCGCCGTCGACATCGCCGCGGTGTTGCTGACCGCCGAGGGCAAGGTGCGCTCCGATGCCGACTTCGTGTTCTTCAACAATCCAGCGGCGTCGGGTGTCCGGTTGGAGTCCGATGCTGTTGTCGCGGTCGATCTTTCGGCACTGCCCGCCGAGATCCATCGAGTGGTGATCACCGGAAGCACCGAAGCGCAGGGGATTCGGTTCGGTGCGGTGACCGGTCTGCGGGTCTCGGCTGTCGGGGCGAGTCAATCGGTGAGTTTCGTGCCGCCGGGTCTGGACTCGGAGACGGTGCTGCAAGCTGTCGCGCTGTATCGCCGGGGGAGCGGGTGGCGGCTCGACGCGATCGGCCAGGGCTACAGCGCCGGGCTGGCGGCGTTCGCGACCGATCACGGCATCGTCGTCGATGCCGAGGAGGAACCGACCGATGCGCCTGCGAACGTGACCGAAGTGGCCGCGCCCCAGCCTCCCACTGCGTCGGTCGATCTGCGCAAAGTCGATGTCGTGCTGACCAAGGATTCGCCGGATCGCCGCGCCACCATCGACCTGCGCAAGGGCGATCCCGGCTATGTCCTGACCGTCGGCCTCGAATGGGACGGGCGCGGCGCGAAATACGACGCGAACGGTCGCGTCACCGAGTTCGGCACGGGCGATCTGGACGTGTACTTCTTCTGTCGCAACGAGATCACCGGCGACTACGTGGTCCTCAGCGGCGAGAAGGGTCATCAGGGTGACATCACGCAGTGGCCGTTCATCCACCACCAGGGCGACAGCCGCGGTCCCGGCGCGAACAACCTCCCCGCGACCGAACAGGTCACCGTCCGCCCCACCGAGAACGGCGACCTGCTCCTCAACGTGTACCAATCCGTGGACAACGGTGCCGGCGCCATCGACAAGTTCGGCAATCCCCGAGTCCGCGTCCGCTACGGCCGCCCCGGTCCCGACGGTCTGCCCGACAAGGACGCCGACCAGATCACCGTCATCATCGGCAACGGGAAGAGCTCGTTCTGGGCCACCGTCGCCCACATCGACGTCCGCGACGGCATCCTCACCGTCGACGGCACCATCTACTACAGCCGAGCCTTCAGCGAACGCATGCCCGTTCTCGACACCGATGGCACCTGGGTCCGCTCCGCCAAGAACGGCCCCGTGGGCCGGAGTAAGAAGGCCAACGGTCTGGGCTTGAGTCGCTACGAAGGTCAGTGCCCCACCCCTCGCTGATCTGAAACCGGGCCCGAAACCTGTCGGGCTACATCCCTAGCTCGAGCCGGTCGAGTCGTCCTTCGCGCAGCCCTCGCAGAGCAATCGCTTCACTTCGACGGCCGTGAGCTGGTCCGGGGGAAAGAGTTCGGCGCAGTTCGCGCAACGCTTCCTGCGGGTCGACGGCGGCAACGGAGGACCGTATCGGGACAGAGCGGAAAAATCGAACGTCCACTCCTTCTCGGAGCGGACCCGCCATTGCTCGAACTGCTGCTCGAGATACAGATCGGTTTGCGTCGGGGTCCAACCATTCACCTCGGCCAGGTGACTACGGGCTTGTTCTGCCTGTTCACCGGCATACTCCCGGCCTAGGTGCTTGACGGCGTAGCAGGCCGCGCACAGCGCCTCGAGCCGGACCAAACGCTGGATCTGCTGCTGGTCATCGTATTCCCAGACCTCGTTGCAATCCGGTGCCCGCCGACCGACACCATCGCAGATCTCGCATCGGTTGCCTGCCGCCTCGCACACGATTCCCCGAAGCCGCTTCCACTCCCTCGCGGGCAACTCCGACCGCAAGTCGGCGCCCCACCTCGTCTTCGGAACCAGTTCGACGGCGAGCCGTGGGGGAGACAAGCGAGCCGTCGGCGCAGTCACCGGGAGTGCCCGCGAACTCGTCGTAGTGCCGACGAATCTACGGCGCCTGGTGCTAACCAGGGCCACCAACATGATCAGCACGGCGGATAAGACGACGCCGACGATTCGAATCATGCGACTGATCGTGTCACTCAATCCTCATGTTGACGAGGCAATCACAAGGATGTCGGTTCGCAAATCCGGGAAGCTCCTGGACTTTCGATCCGGCGGCCAGACAACACCACCGGCCCCGCCTTCAGGGCTGGGGCTTCGGCAAAGGCTGCCACCCGACGGGGCTGGCCATGAGCTGGATCCGGCCGGCTAGCAGCGAGCAGCCGACCGGGCTGTGGTGTCGACGAAAGGCCTGCCCCCAGCTTGGTTGCGCAGGTCAACAGACGCGCGTTCGTGTCGTTGAGGTTTACATCAGTTCAGTTGGTCATCGACCGGGCGTGGAATCAGAGTCTCTTGCGGACTGCGAACCGGGCTCTAGCGGGCGAGACCATTCGTACTCGCGTTCGACATGGCAAATCCGCGCCCGGTAGCCCAGATAGAACCGTTCACGACCCTGGCGTTGGACTGCGACATGTTCGATATTGTCGCGCCAGCTCCGTAGAGCATCCAAGTCACGCCAATACGACACGGTGATGCCGCAGCCTGCGTCTCGCGCGAACTCCATGCCCAGATAACCATCGATCTGCGCAGCAAGATCGGCCATTTCCGCTGCTGCCTCAAAGTATCCAGCCAACTCCGCGGCATCGCTCGACAAGGCCGTGGTCAAGATCGCTGCGTAGTACGGCGGAGCAGTTCCGCGGACGAAGGGTAAGTCGTTACTCCAAGACGGCACGTTGCACTCATCTCTTCTTCAGAAGCCTACGAACTCGTCAGACGCCAGCTCATCGTCTGCCGATCTAATAGTTACGACCAAACAAGCCCAGGGTGCCTGATGCGTCGTGGACACCCATGTGCGGAGTTTCGGCTGCCGCTGCGGCACTTGACCCTCACGTGGCGTCAGGCTGCATAGTCGGTGCCGTGGAGGAGCACCTGACCGTGGGACGCGTGGCCGAGTTGGCGGGCGTGAGCGTTCGCACCTTGCATCACTACGACGAGATCGGGCTCGTACAGCCATCGACGCGAACTGCAGCCGGCTACCGGGCCTACTCGGCAGATGACGTGGAGCGGCTACGCGAGGTACTGGCTTACCGACGCTTGGGTTTCGGGCTACGGGAGATCGCGGACCTGGTCGATGATCCGTCCACCGACGCGCTTTCTCACCTGCACCGCCTACGTGGCCTGCTACTGGAACAGCGCGATCGAACCGACGCCATGGTCGCTGCCATCGATAGGGAACTCGAGGCACGGGCGAAGGGAGTCACTGTGAGTCCTCAGGAGCAACTGGCAATGTTCGGTGCGCGGCTATACGACGCGATCGGCAGCGCCTACACAACCACGCGGCGTACTGATCCCCGGATCGCCGCGCAGATCTGGGACCGTCTCGGGAACGCGCGAACGGTGCTCAACGTCGGGGCGGGAACCGGATCCTACGAGCCCTACGATCGGGATGTAACCGCGGTAGAACCGTCGGCGGTCATGCGCGCGCAGCGCCCCGCGGGCTCGGCGCCCTGCGTGGCTGCCGCCGCCGAGAGTCTGCCGTTCGCCGACCAGTCCTTCGACGCGGCGATGGCCGTGTCCACCGTCCATCATTGGCGCGACCCCATCGGCGGTCTGCGCGAGATGCGTCGCGTGGCTCGGCGCGTAGTGGTGCTCACTTTCGACGCCTGCGAGCCAGGTTGGCAGGACCGGTTCTGGCTGACTCGTGACTATCTGCCCGAGTTCGGGGACCTTCTCGCAGACTTTCCCTCACTTGCGGCAATGGCCGAGCCGATCGGGGCTGTCACGGAGCCGGTGCCCATTCCATGGGATTGCACAGACGGTCTATTCGAGGTGTACTGGCGCCGACCGGGCGCGTATCTGGAAGAACATGTGCGCCGGGCGGTATCGACTTGGACCAGGGTCGGACAGGAGGCCGAGCGCCGGGCGGTATCGACTTGGACCAGGGTCGGACAGGAGGCCGAGCGCCGGGCGGTGCGAAGCCTCAGCGAGGACCTCGCTTCAGGCAGGTGGGCCGAGCGCAATGCTGATCTCGCCGAACTCGAGGCTGCAGATCTCGGGCTTCGCCTACTAATAGCCTGAACCCTCGGCTCAGCGGGGTGTCGGGATGACCAGGTTCGGGCTCGCCGGTGAATTGCCGCTCGCGGCGTACCCGGCCTGGCGATCGGGACTCGACGGACTCGATGGGAGGGAGTCTGCGCGCCGGGAGACGCCGTCGCGACGGGGCCTCCGATGTCGATGTCAGGGTCGAGATCCGGGTTTACCTGGATGCCCAACCGGGGTGGACACGCGAAACTGCTCGCGATGCATTCAGGAGGGAGAGAGTTCGATGACGGATGGACTGTCCGACGGTCGCCTCGCCGCGATCTTCATAGCAGCGGTCTTGGGAATCTCCCTCGCTACCGCGAATGTCGCCGACGGTCTCGTCTTGGCGCTGTCTCCGCTGCTGGTAACCCTGGCGATGATGCTCCTCGTCACTCGTGAGGGATGGCGCAGGAGCGGATGGGAACGGCTGGGAATCCTGCGTGCGGGAAAGCCTTGGTGGCCGGTTGCAGTGGGATCGAGCATGCTCGTTTCCGTCACGGCCACCGTCGCCGTGGTCGTGCTCGGGTATGCGAGCTTCACCGAACCCGATTCCGAATTCGTCTCTGCCGCTGTCGTGATGGCGATCACGGGTCCGATTCTCGCGTTCACCGAGGAGATCGGATGGCGCGGCTACCTGCAGCCACGCGTGCAGCGATGGGGTGTCACCGCGTCGATGCTGGTCGTCGGTGTCGTGTGGGCCGCCTGGCATTTGCCCTACATCCTGCTCACACCGTATTACCACTCCGAGGGCAACCGCGTAGTGACGCTGCTGCTGTTCACGGCCAGTGCGGTGGCGTTCTCGTTCCTGTTCGGGTATCTGCGGATCGCGTCGGCGAGTATGTGGCCCGCGGTGTTGGCGCACTGGGCGCACAACTGGACCTTCGCTCTGCTGACGGGCTACCTCGTGCAGACCCAACATCCTGTCGTGGTGACCGAGTATCTATCGGGCGACACCGGACTGTTCGTGCTGATCGGAACTATCATCGCTGCCCTGATAGTTCGCCGAAACTACCGCGCCGCAATCGAGCCGGTACCGCACGCCGAGGCATCCGTGCCTCCCGCGCCACACTGATCGTTCTCCGGCCGAGGAGAATTCACCGATGAAGATCTTGTCCGCACCCACGCGGTCGAGTATCGCGTTGCTGACGATCAGTGGTGCGGGCCTCGTCGCAGCATTCGTTCTCGGCCCGGCCGCCTTGCTGCGTGAGAGGTACCCACGGTTCGACAACGAATCAGCGTTGAGCGCCGCTCTGGGCGAGAGCTTGACCGTGTTCTGGCAGAACGGGAGTCGGTCGCTCCCGTCGGAGTTGGCAGAGTTGAGTGACTACTGGTTTCGATGGCACGCGATCAAGATCGTGATCTCGGCGCTGCTCATCGTGGTCCTCGGCCTGCTTGCCGCCTCGTTGTGGAATCTGTTCCTGGGCACAGAGATCAGGAAGCGGTGGGTGTCGATCGGGTGCGCGGTGGCCGCGATGAGCGCGACGGTGCTCGCGCTGTTCTCGGTGGTCCTGCTCGTTCTCAACATTCAAGCGACCGTCGTGCCCTTGGTGGCGTTGCTTCCGCTGCTGCCCGAGGAACAGGCCGACGGAGCACTCGCGCAGACCCTGCTCCAGATCAGCCGCGCAGTCGACGAACCAGGAAACCCACAGGCCGACTCTCCTGCTGTACTTACCCTGCTCGAGCAGATCAGTCGTTACCACTGGACGATGATCATCGAGGCAACGGCACTGAGTGCGGCAGTCGGCACAGCGAGCGTTATCGGCTACCGACGCTATGTCGCCGCGCGAGACGCCGACCGTCCACGTCGCAGGTTCATGTACGCGTTTCTCGGCGCAGCCGCGCTGGCAACGACGTTCGTCATGGTGCTGCTGGTGGGTGCAGCGGTCGGAGGAGTCGCAGATCCGACCGCCGCTCTACGAAACAGCCTCGGAATCTGATCGGCCTGGCATCGCGCGTGTTCGCTCGGCGCCCCGTCCACGCAACATCGCCTCCTGGCGGTTTACCGTCGTATCTGTGCTCCGTCAGCATTGTCGAACAGACCGACAGAGGACAAGACTGCCGCGCTCCAGCGGCACGATGCTCGCTGGGTCCGGCTTCAGTCGGTGCGGAGCCGGGCGTGGAGGTGCATATCGTGACGGCCGTCGCTATGGCGACCGGCTCCGCGCAGCGTGCCCTCGAAGGCGAATCCGCATTTCGCTGCCACCCGGCACGATGACGGATTCTGGACCGAGTGGGTGAGCTCGATTCGGTCGAACCCGATGTCGTCGAAAGCCCAGCGGGTCAATGTGTTTGCGGCGCGGGGCGCGATCGAGTGCCCGCGCCAGGCGGGCAGGGTCCAGTAGGCGAGCTCGGTGACACCCTCGGAAAGGTCCGATTGGCGCAGTCCGATACGTCCGGCGACTTCGCCGTCGCTGGTGACGGCCCATTGGCCGTTGCCGGTGGACCAGGCCGCGGCCCATCCGAGAATCCATCGGCTGACCTGTTCGATGGACTCGGCGGTCCGAACATGCCAATGGCGGATCGCGGGGTCTTGGAATGCTTCGTACACGGTGCGCGCATCGGCGGCGGTCCAGGGGCGCAATTCGAGGCCGTCGGCGCCGGTGAGGGTGGGCTGGGCGGTGGTGAACGTGCTGGGATCGACCACGGCCGACATCAACTCGGGCATGTCTGCATTGTCCGCTCGTGGAGGCCGCGGTGTGGGGCTGTTGGGACCGGTCAGCCGATCTGCGTCGCAGCCATTGCGTACTGGTTGCCCGCGGCGAGGACTGGTCGACCTACGGCTACGGGTTCACACAGATGACATCCTGCGCGTGCCGAGAGTCGTTGCGTCTCAGTGGTTTCCTGTTGGTTGGTGGCCTTTCCGGACATGGCCTAGAGTCACTTTTGCCAGGAAGTGTCGAAAGTGAGCCGCCAGCAGCGGTGTGTTTTCCGAGGAGTCGCGACATGGAACTCCGCTACGGCATCAACCCGCAGCAGCGAATCGCCGAGTCCGCACCGGTGGTTCCGGACCGTTGGCCCGTGCGATTGGTGAACGGTGAACCTTCTTTCATCAATCTGCTCGATGCGCTGAATTCCTGGCAGCTCGTCCGTGAGGCCGCGCTGGCTCTCGACACGCCTGCGGCCGCGTCGTTCAAACACGTCTCGCCCGCCGGTGCGGCCGTGGCCGGGCGGCTCGACGAGGTCATCACCGGGCTCTATGGGGTCGGCGAGACGGTCGGCGACCTCACCAGTGCCTATGTGCGTGCCCGTGACGGCGATCCGAAGTCGTCATACGGGGATTTCGCCGCCGTCTCGCACCCGGTCGACGAGGAACTCGCCGACCTGTTGTCCCGCGTCATCTGCGACGGGATCATCGCACCCGGCTTCGAACCGGGCACCGTCGAGAAACTGAGCAGGAAGAAGAACGGTCGCTTCGTGGTGATCGAAGCCGATGACGCCGTGGCACTTCCGGATCGGGAAGCCCGCGAGGTGTTCGGGGTACGGCTGACCCAGGAGCGCGACGCGGTGCCGATCTCGCGTGAGCTGCTCGCATCGGCCGAGACCCAGCTGCCGGAGGGCGCGGTGCGCGACCTGCTGCTCGGCCTGGTGGTGCTGCGCTACACCCAGTCCAATTCCGTGGCCTACCTGCACGACGGTATGGCTCTCGGCATCGGCGCGGGCCAGCAGTCGCGGGTCGACTGCACCCGGCTGGCCGGCGCGAAGGCCGATACCTGGTGGTTGCGACGGCATCCGGTGGTTCGTGGGCTCGAGTTCGCTGCGGGAACCACGCGCCAGGACCGCATCAACTGCAGGTCCGCTTCATCGAAGGCGACCTGACTCCGGACGAGACCGAACGCCTCGCCGCCGCGTTGACCGCGCCCGCAGGCGATTTCGCCCCCGACCAGCGTTCCGAGTGGCTGCGTGGACGCACCGGCATCTCGTTCGTCTCCGACGGAGCGCTGCCCTTCCGCGACAATGTCGACCACGCTGCCCGCCACGGCGTGTCCTATATCGCCGAACCCGGTGGGTCCATTCGTTCCGCCGATGTCGAGGACGCCTGCCGCGAACACGGCATCACTCTTGTGCACACCGGGCTGCGGCTGTTCCATCACTGAGCGGCGCCGAGTTCATCGGTTCCGAGAGCCGTCCCCTCCGGCGGATATCGAATGCCCGGTGATAGCCGACGGCATTAGAACACCTCTGAGGCAAACCATTTCGCCCGCTGACCGGTGCGTCTACGTTCTGAGAGCGATCGCTTTCGGGTGGCTCGCGCACAGGATCACCTGATTGCGCCGAGCCGCCGGAGGTGGATCCAGTCGACCCGGTTTCTCTCCGGACTGTTGCGTGCTTCGCCTCTGGCCTGAACGTACGGCCGAGTGCGGCACCGAGTCGATGTGGCGCCAGTGCGCCACTTTCACCTGTCGAGGAGGTCACTCGTCAGGTTCTGCGTGCGGAAGGAGTCGGAGTTGTCTGTCGGTTGGAAGAGGGGAGGATGGCGGGTAGCCGTCGCGGTGACCCTCGTGTCACTGGTGGCGACCGCGTGCGGCGGGGGATCGTCGGGCGGGGACGGATCGGGTGAGCCACAGTCGGGCGGCACCCTCAATATCGGGTTGTCCAGTGACAACAACGGTGTCGACGCGGCGGTGGTCAATCAGACCTGGCGCACGGTGGCGCGCGCTCTGTCGGACTCGCTGGTGTTCTACAACCCCGACACCAAGGAACTCGAGCCGTGGCTGGCCACCAAGTGGGAGGTCACCGACGCTCGGATCTACCGGTTCCAGCTGCGTCAGGACGTGACATTCCACGACGGCACCAAGCTGACCGGTGAGGTGGTGAAACAGAACTTCGAGAGCCTGAACCGTCCCGGCATCCACTCGAGTGCCAAGACCATCGTCGAGGGCATCCGCACGATCACGATCCCCTCCGAATACGAGGTGGTAGTCGAGTTCGAGAAGCCCAACGCGGCGTTCCTGACCAGCCTTTCACGGGCACACGCGGGCATCGTCTCGGCCAAGACCGCCGCGCTGCCGGTGGCCGACCGACAGAAGTCGGTCGACGGTTCCGGACCGTTCTATCTCGACAAGTTCGTGCCCAACCAGCAGATCGTGCTGAAGAAGCGTCCCGAATACAACTGGGCACCCGCCTATTTCAAGCGGACCGGGCCCGCGCATGTGGACGAGGTGGTCTACAAGGTCATCCCCGAGGACTCGGTGCGCAACGGCGCGGTCATCGGCGGCGACGAGCTGCAGTTCATCTACTGGGTCAACGGCAAGTACGTCGACCAGTTGAAGGCGGCCGGCCTGACCATCTCCAAGACGCTGAATCCCGCCACGGGCACCGAACTGCCGGTGAACACCTCCTCGAAGTTCCTCAAGGACGTGCGGGTGCGTCAGGCGCTGCAGGTGGGCCTCAACCGCGACGAGTTCGTCAAGATCGTGTCCAACGGCTACGACCAGGTGGCCAAAGGTCCACTGAGTGAAGCCAATCCCTACTTCACCGATGTCAGCCGCTTCCTGAAATACGACCAGGCCAAGGCGATCGGGCTGCTCGAGGAAGCGGGCTGGAAGACAGTCGGCGCCGACGGCATCCGCGTCAACGCCGCGGGTGAACGGCTGTCGCTGCGTGCGCCGCAGGACACCGCGGCTTGGCAGGTGCTGCAGAGCCAGTGGCGCAAGATCGGCGTCGATCTGGTGCTCGATCCGCCGCTGGCCGCCGAGGCGAACAAGAAGCTGCTCTCCGGTGAGTACGACATCGCCTACTGGTACCACTCGACGCCGGACCCGGATGTCCTGCGCGCGAACTACGGCAAGATCACCGGATCGAACCGGTCCTTCCTGCCCGACGGTACCGAGGTCGACAAGCTGCTGCAGGAACAGAACACCGTGCTGGACAAAGACGCTCGGCAGAAGATCGTCGATCGCGCCGCCGAGCTGCTGGTCTCCGAGGCGTATGTGATCCCGGTGGTCAACGACGTGGATGTGTGGGCCTACCAGCCCAACGTGCACGGTCTGCAGGCCGTCGGCCTGGATCAGTACCTGTACAACACCTGGCTCGAGCGGTAGGGACTGCGATGACCCTGGTGAGGTACGCCCTGCGGCGGCTGCTCTACGCCGTCGTCGTGGTCTGGGGCGCGTTCACAGGAGCGTTCTTCCTGTTGTACATCGTGCCGGGCGACGCCGCGGGCGGCCTCACCATGGGCGCCAGCGGCGGCGACATCGAGAAGATGCTCGCCGAACAACGCGAACTGCTCGGGCTGAACCGGCCGCTGTATGTGCAGTACGTCGACGCGCTCACCAGCGCGCTGCGCGGCGACTTCGGCGAGAGCATCTACCAGCGCCGCCCGGCCACCGAGGTCTTCTTCGAATCCTTCGGCAAGACACTGGAACTGGCGCTGCTGGGGCTGGTGCTCGCGGTGCTCCTCGGTGTCACGTTCTCGGTGGTGATCGAGCTGATCGATTGGAAGTGGGCGCGCGAGCTGCTGATCTCGCTGCCGCCGGTAGCGGTGTCGCTGCCCCCGTTCATCGTGGCCTTGGTCGCGGTGCAGATCTTCGCCTTCCAGCTGCACTGGATCAAGGCGTTCGGCGACAAGACGACCCTGGGACTGGTGGTGGCGGCGCTGTCGATCGCCATCGCCGGCGGCGGGCAGATCTCGCAGCTGCTCACCGTCAATCTGCGTGCCGCGCTGACTTCGCCGTATATCGAGACCGCCCGCAACTGGGGCCTGAGCCGTTTCGATCTGGTCGTGCGGCACGCGCTGCGTGCCTCGGCGCTGCCGGTGGTGACCGCGCTGGGCACCACTGTCGGCGTGATGGTCGGCGGCACGGTGCTCACCGAGACGGTGTTCTCCCGGCTCGGTGTCGGCCGGCTCATCGTGGACGCGGTGGACGGCCGGGACATGCCGATCGTGCTGATCGCGGTCACCGCGAGCGCGCTGATCTTCGTCACGGTCAATCTCGTCGTCGACCTGATCTATCCGGTCATCGACAAGCGAATCCGATTGGACGCCTGATGAGTGTTGTCGAAGCCCTGCCCGATCTCGTCGCCGAACCCGCCGACGGCACCGCCGCGCGTGGTCGGTCCGCCGCGGCCGGGCGCTGGGTGCGCCATATCGCGGGATCGCCGAGCCTGCTGCTGGCCTACGTGTGGGTCGTGCTGATGCTCGTCGCGGCGGTCGCGCCCCGGGTGTTCACCTCTCGCGATCCGCTGGCGCAGGACGCGGACGCCCTGCTGCTGGCACCGAGCCCGGACCACCTGTTCGGCACCGACGATCTCGGCCGTGACCAGTTCACCCGGCTGATCCACGGCACCTCACTGTCGGTGCAGGCCGCGGTCGTCGCCGTGCTCATCGGCCTGGTCAGCGGTGCGCTGATCGGGCTGGTCTCCGGATCGGTGGGCGGCTGGGTCGACAGCGTGCTCATGCGCGTCATGGACATCATGTTGGCGGTACCGAGCCTGATCGTGTCGCTGGCCATCATCTCCGCGCTCGGCCACGGCGTGGTCAACATCGCGGTGGCGATCGGCATCAACAGCACGGCCGGGTTCGCCCGGCTCATGCGCTCGGAGGTGCTGAAGGTCTCGGGATCGAAATACGTCGAGGCCTCGGTGTTCGCCGGGCACGGCTACGCCTATCGGCTGTTCCGCCACGTCGTGCCGAATTCCTCGCGCTCGGTCCTGGCCGCCGCGACCATGGAGATCGGCTCGGCGATCCTCACCGTCGCCGCGCTGAGCTTCCTCGGACTCGGCGCACCGCCGCCCACCCCCGAATGGGGGCTGCTGGTCGCGGAGGGGCGCACCTTCATCGCCACCCAGTGGTGGCTGAGTCTGCTGCCCGGACTCGTCATCACCATCTCGGTCGTCGCCGTCTACCGGATCGGCCGATCCTTGAACCGAGGGAGAACCAGTGTCGTCGCCTGAGCCGTCCGTCACCGACACCGGTGCTCTGCTGAGCCTCGAGGACGTCGTCGTCGATTTCGACGTGCCGGGCAGGCCACCGGCCCGGGTGGTCGACGAGGTGAACCTGAGCCTGAGCGCGGGCCGGGTCCTGGCCCTGGTCGGCGAATCCGGTTCCGGCAAGTCCACTCTCGCGCGCACGGTGACCGGAACGCTGGCCGAGAACGGCCGGGTCGCGGGTGGGCGCGTGCTGTTCGGCGGCAGGCAACTCAACGGCCTGGCCGAGAAGCAGTATCGCGCCATCCGTGGTCGCGAGATCGGCTACATCCCGCAGGACGCGCTGCTCGGACTGAATCCGCTGCTGCCGGTGGGCGTGCAGGCCGGTGAACCGCTGCGCGCGCACAAGCTGGCGACCAAGGCCGAGCGGCGCGAACGGGTCCTCGATCTGTTCGCCAAGGTGGGACTTCGCAACCCGGACAAGGTCTTCCATTCCTACCCCCACGAGCTGTCCGGTGGCATGTGCCAGCGGGTGCTGATCGCCGCCGCCATGTCCACCGGCCCGGGTCTGCTCGTGGCCGACGAACCGACCACCGCGCTCGACGTGACCGTGCAGAAGCGGATCCTGGATCTGCTGAGCCAACTGGTCGCTGACGAGGGCCTGTCGATCCTGCTCATCACCCACGACCTGGGCGTCGCCGCCGAGCGGGCCGACGAGATCGCGGTGCTCGAGGACGGCCGTCTGGCGCGGTCGGGGCGGGCCGCGGAAGTGATCGCCGATCCCGGCGACGCGTACACGACCGCGCTGCTGCGGTCTTCGTCGCTGGGGTTCGACGGCGCCGCCGCGGCGTCGCGGCGCCAGGAACTACTCGGCACCACCACGAGCAAGGCGCCGATCGTGGTGCGGGCCGAGAATGTGCGCAAGACCTTTGTCGCACATCGAGGAAAGGAATCGGTGACCGCTGTCGCCGACGCCTCCTTCGAGGTCCGCCGCGGCACCACGCTCGGTGTCGTGGGTGAATCGGGTTCCGGCAAAACCACTCTGGTTCGGCTGCTGGCCGGACTCGCCGCTCCCGACTCCGGCACCATCGAGGTCGCGGGCGAGCCGGTTGTGCACCATCGGCGTGGGGCGGGGCAGGCCGAGCTCTACCGCAAGGTCCAGATGGTCTACCAGGATCCGTTCGCCTCGCTGAATCCGCGCGCCACCATCGGCGCCATCATCGAGGAACCGTTGCGCGGCCACAAGATCGGCGACCGGGACACGCGCCGCCGCCGAGTCGCCGAACTGCTCGACCGCACCGGCCTGCCGGCCGACGTCGCCGACCGCTACACCGCCGAACTGTCGGGCGGTCAACGTCAGCGAGTGGCCATCGCCCGGGCCCTGGCACCGGACCCGGAACTGGTGATCCTCGACGAGCCGGTCTCCGCGCTCGACGTCACCGTCCAGCGCCAGATCCTGGACCTGTTGGTCGAGTTGCAACACGATCTCTCGCTCACCTACGTGTTCATCTCCCATGATCTCGGCGTGATCGCCGAGATGGCCGACGAGATCCTCGTCCTGCACCACGGCGACATCGTCGAGCGAGGCAGCGCGGTCGACATCATCACCGCTCCACGGACGGACTACGTCAAAGAACTGCTCGCCTCCATTCCCGGCACGAGCGCGGCGACCGTCTCCGTCTGATCCATCGAAAGGAAGTCCCGTGGGAACCCCCGCGAAACGTCAACTCCACCTGGGCTATATGTACTGGCTCAACGGCACCCACTGGGGTGGCTGGCGCCTGCCCGAGGCGCCCACCGCCAACGCTTTCGAGCTCGACTACGCCGCCAAGGCCGCCAAGATCGTCGAAGACGCCAAGTTCGACTTCTTCTTCCTCGGCGACACCCTGCCCGGCGATGTCTACCAGGAGCACTGGGGCACCACCCACAACGCGGGCAGGCTCGAACCCTTCACGCTCGCGTCACAATTGGCGCTGACCACCTCGAAGCTGGGTCTCGTCGTCACCGCGCACCCCACCTACTACGAGCCCTACATCCTGGCCCGGCTCACCGCCTCGTTGGATCACCTCAGCAAGGGCCGCCTGTCGTGGAACGTGGTGCTCGGCGCCTCGGATCTGGCGGCGCGCAACTTCAGCCTGCCCGACCTGGGCGGCGAGCGCCGCTACGCGCGCGCCGACGAGTTCATCCGGGTGATCCGGCAGCTGTGGGACAGCATCGAGGACGGCGCCTACCTGCAGGACAAGGGCACCGGGCACTACCTGGACCCGACCAAAGTGCACCGGCTCGAGCACAAGGGCGAGTTCTTCCAGGTCGCGGGCACGCTGCCGATGGCCAGGCCGCCGCAGGGCCAGATCCCGCTGCTGTACGCGGGCGCCTCGGAGCTGTCGCGTGAATTGACCGCGCGCCATTGCGAACTCAACTTCACCGGACCCGCGAGCATCGAGGACTCGATCGAGTTCAACACCGACATCCGCGCGCGGGCCCGCCGCATCCACGGCCACGACGTCCCGATCTTCTTCTTGCCCGGCATCTCTCCGGTCATCGGCGACACCCGCGCCGACGCGGTCGAGATCTTCGAACGCCTCAATGCCGGTCTGCCGCTGGACGAGGACCCCGTCGACGGCGACAAGGACGAGCAGTTCTGGACCAGCGAGGCGTGGACGGCCATCCAGCAGTCACGCTTTCCGCTCCCGCGCGGGGTGCGCAGCCTGCGCTCGCTGTCGGAGCGGGTCGGCGTCGACCTGCGTGCGGGCGGAATCGACGCCCTCGTCACCACCGAGACCGCCGCGCAGTTCAACGACTACGGCAGGAAATTGCTCGATGCCGTCGCCGCCCGTACCGACCGCACCGTCGAGAGAGGTGCGGTGCGCGCGGGCGATCTGCTGCGCAACGCCATCGGCGGCGGGTTCCCGCAGGTGATCGGCACCGCTCAGGATGTGGCCGACCGGCTCATCGAGTGGTTCGACCGGGGTGCGGCCGAGGGCTTCAACATCAACTCGCCCTACCTGTGGGACCAGCTCGAGCGGTTCACCGGCGAAGTGGTGCCGATCCTGCAGGACAAGGGCGTCTTCCGCACCGAGTACACCACCGACACCTTCCGCGGGCACTTCGGCCTGCCGGTGCCGCCCAATCAGTTCGCCAGCAATTCCTAGCTCCTCCGAGGATATTCGATGACCGACAGAAAACTCCGGCTCGGCCTCGCCGCCTACGGCACCGGCTGGGACGCCGACGCCTGGCGGCTGCCGCAGGCCACCAACTCCGGCCTGCATGACCCCAGCGTCATCGTGGACGTGGCCCGCGCGGCCGAACGCGGCAAGCTCGACTATGTCTTCGCGGGCTCCGCGCTGGGCAGCGAGCCCGACCACCTGCAGCGAATCTATCGCTGGGACAACTTCATCTATGCCGGTTACGCGGCCGCGGTGACCAAGAACCTCGGGTTCCTGGTGTCGGTGAACTCCTCGTTCGAGCACCCGTACGCCATCGCCCGCCAGCTCGCGACCCTGGACAACTTCGCCAAGGGCCGCACCGCGCTCAATGTCGTGTTCGGCATCGACCGCCAGGGCGATCCGGCGCTCAACTACGGCAAGAACGCCATCCCGGACGAACAGAGCAAATACACCCGCGCCCGCGAGTTCACCGAGGTGGTCAACCGGCTGCTCTACGAGAGCTGGGATCAGGACTTCCTGCTCGACGATCGCGAGAAGAACGTCCTGATCAAGCCGGACTCCTGGCACCGGATCGAGCACGCGGGCGAGCATTTCGAGGTCCGTGGGCCGCTGAACGTGCCGCCGCCGGTGCAGCGGCGCATCCCGAATGTGCACGTGGGCACCTCGGAGGAGTCGCTGCAATACGGCGCCGACTTCGCGCAAGTGCGCTTCTCGCCGTATCTCGGGATCGAGCGCGGCAAGGAGGAGTACCGCGCGCAGAAGGCCAGGGTCGAGGCCGCCGGACGCGACCCGGAGAAGTTCAAGATCATCCCGGGTGCGACGTTCTACCTGGCGGGCACCAAGCGGGAGGCGCAGTCGATCTACCGCCAGGTCAACAACTTCCAGATCACCGAGGAGATCCCCGAGCAGTTCTCGATCGCGCTGGGCATCGACCTGTCGCGGGTGCGCGACAGCGAGAAGGTGGCCGACGTGGTCGACCTGGATACGGTGTCGCCCAACGCCTTCGACGGATTTCTCGGCTCGCTGGGCCGGGAGAAGCGCCATATCCGTGGCCGCGACGATCGCGAGACGATCCGCCGTCTGCTCTCCTCGATCGGGGAGGACCTGACCTTGCGCGAGCTCTACCACTACGTGCAGCGCACTCGGCAGGCTGCCCAGCCCGCCCTCGTCGGTGACGCCACCACCATCGCCGACTGGGTGGAGGAGAACTTCGTGGAGCGAGTGCTCGACGGCGTGCAGTTCTTCCCGCCCTATCACCGCGGCCCGGCTGACCTGCTGGTCGACCTCGTGGTGCCGGAGTTGCAGCGGCGCGGTCTGTTCCGCACCGAGTACGAGGCCGACACCCTGCAGGGTCTGCTCGATACGGACAACGGCTGATGGCGTGGGGACCGGGAATCCCGACCGGCTACCGCCCGCTCGGGCGATCGGGACTGATCCTGTCGGAACTGGGCATCGGCGCGAGCACCTCCGGACGCTCCGGGATGCGCGCTGTCGACTTCGACCAGGTGCAGGCGATCGTGGACCGGGCGATCGATCTGGGCATCACCTACTTCGACCTGGCCGAGGGCTACGGTGACCGCACCGGCCTGAGTGAGGAACTGTTCGCCAAGGCATTGGGCAGCAGGCGCGAAAGTGTCATCATCGGAACGAAATTCGGCCGCTCGTTGCTGGCCGACCGTGGGCCGAGCTACGCGCTGACCGGTTCGCGCAAATACATCGTGGCCTCGGTGGAGGACTCGCTTCGGCGGCTGAACACCGACTACATCGACCTGTACCAGATCCATTTCCCCGACGCGCACACGCCGATCGAGGAGACCCTGGCGGCGTTGGACACCCTGGTCCGGTCGGGCAAGGTCCGCTATATCGGGGCGTCGAACTTCAAGGCGTGGCAGATCGCCGACGCCGAACACGTCGCCGCGCGCAACGGGTTCACCCGGTTCGTCTCCACCACCGACGAATACAACCTCACCTGGCGCAAGCCGGAAGAGGAATTGATTCCCGCCCTGCGGAACTACGGGCTCGGCTTCATCCCGTACTTCCCGCTGCAGAACGGTCTGCTCACCGGCAAGTATCGAGCAGGCGACGCGCCGGAGGGCGCGAAGATCACCAATCTCAAGCGCTACCTGCTGAAGACCGCCCCGTGGGACGCACTCGAACGCTTCGACGCGTTCGCCGCCGAACGCGGGGTGACGCCCTCGGCGCTGGCGCTGGGCTGGCTGCTGGCCCAGCCGACGGTGACCAGTGTCATCGCCGGGGTCACCGTGCCCGAACAACTCGACGAGAATCTCACCGCCACCCGCTGGGTTCCGAGCCCCGACGAGGAGAGGGAGCTTCGGGGCCTGTTCACCGGGGATCTCTCCGGTGGGCCCGGGGTGGTCGACAAGGGCTGACGATGGCAAGGGCCGGTTCGCGTGATTCGCGAACCGGCCCTTGTCGTTTCGGCCGTGGGAAGGTCAGCCGGGCAGTGTCCCCGTGGCGATCGGGCGGGCCGGATCGGCGGTCCAGTGCGACCACGAACCGGGATACAGGGCCGCGGTCACTCCGATTGTGCTCAGCGCCAGCACATCCAGCGTCGCGGCCACGCCGCCGCCGCAATACGACCCGATCGGCGCACCGGTGAGATAGGGCGCGTAGAGCCCGCGCAGGGTGTCGGCGTCGGCGAGGTAGCCCTCGCGCAGATTGTCGACGCCCGGCAGGCTGTGCGCGCCGGGGATGTGGCCGCTGGTGGCGTCGTCACCGGAGCCGGTGTAGGCGCCGATTCCCCTGGCATCGAGCAGATGTCCGTCGCGGGCGAGGGCGCCGGCGCTTTCGGCATCGAGAGTCGGCAGCGATCCGAGCCGCACCCGCGCGGTCCCTCCACCGCTGGCCGGACGGGTATCGGTGAGTTCCTGACCCGCGGCCAGCCATGCCGACAGCCCGCCATCGAGGAAACGAACGTCGGCCAGACCCGCCCATCGCAGCACCCACCACACACGGGACGCGCTGGACGGATGATCCGGGCTGTACACCGCGACCACGCTGGACTCGTGTACTCCCCACTGTTCCAGCAGTTCCTGGACCTGCGATTCTCGGGGCAGTGGACCGTTACCCGAGGTTTCGGTCCGTGGTCCGACGAGCGCGGCGAAATCGACGAGGTGCGCGCCCGGTAGGTGCCCGGCGGGCACCTCGTCCGACAGTGCGAGGTGCGCGCCCGCCGGAAGGGTGTCCCGATCCCGGCGGACCTCCAGGACGACGACATCGGCACCGGCGTCCAGCGCGGCGGCGAGTTCGACAGCGGAAATTACCGGGGGTACGACGGTCATCGTGTTCCTTCCGACGATGAGGACATTTCTCACCCGACGCTAATTCGACCCACCCCGCAGCTGAACCGTTGAGCTCGCCGGGATCCTTACCCGGTGCCCGCGACGTGCATCGAAGCTGACGTGACAGCGAGCAGACGCCAGCTGCGGATCGCGGTGAAACCGGTCGCGCTCCAGGTGGTATCCGACCGCCGCCGACCACACTGCCCCTCTCGATCGGTACGCACTGTTCCACCGTCGAGGGGTGACGGGCCCGGACTGACCGCGCTCCGGGAGGAGTGCAACAGGTGCCGTGGCTGGTTCCCCGGGCGCGGCGGTGCGTAACGCGCGAGGCGCCGGATCCGACCGCAAGGGTGTGAGCTGGGCTATCGAGGACGGGACGGAGGGCGCATGACGGTCGGTCGGATGAGACGAACAGCCGTGGTGGCCGGGGCCGCGGGCGTTCTCGGGCTCCTCGGATACGGAGAACTCGCGGTTGCTCAGCCGAACGTCGCTCCCAGTGCAAAGAGCGCTGTCGTCGCAGGACTGCGCTCCACCGAGGTTCCGGGGGGTGATGGACCCGGTTCCGGCGACGCCGTCCGGTTCGTCGCGGTTCCGGGAGACCACGGTCATGGCGGGAACAACGGGAACTCGAACCCTGGCAGCGGTAACGGCAACCAGGGAAATGGTGGCGGGAATCAGGGCAACAACGGGAATCAGAACCCCGGCAGCGGTAACGGTAACCAGGGTAACGGTGGCGGGAATCAGGGCAACAACGGGAATCAGAACCCCGGCAGCGGTAACGGTAACCAGGGTAACGGTGGCGGGAATCAGGGCAACAACGGGAATCAGAACCCCGGCAGCGGTAACGGCAACCAGGGAAATGGTGGCGGGAACCAAGGCGACAACCCGAACCCCGGCAATGCCCCGGAGCCCCAGGCGCCTGCCCCGGGATCCGCTCCCGAGGTCCCGGCCCCCGATGCAGCGCCGGCACCCGTGCTTCCCGAGCCGCAGGCTGCCCAGCCGGATACTGCCGAACCCGGCGGCGACTCACCTGGCGGCGACGCACCCGGCGGCAGCACAGCACCGCCGGTCGGATCTGTGCCAGGGGGAGTCGGAGAGTCGCTCGGACCGCCGGCTCCCGGCGGAGTAGGTGATCCACCCGCGTCCGCGCCCGGCGGCGGAGCGACGGTCGCGGCCCACGAGGTCACGCCCACCAGCGACACGGGCGATCTTCCCGAGCCGAATCTTCTCTCGGTGATCGGCGGTCTCCTAGCCTTGGGGCTCGCCGGTGGCGGATCGGCCGCGGTCAGCTTCCAAGGCGCTGCCCAGGCTCAGGCCCGCCTCGATGCCGCCCGCGCCGAGTTCTTCGGACCGCGTGCGTGATCGTGGGCCGCATGCCGCGCCGGTGAGTGGGCGGGCTCTCGGCCCCGTCGGTGACCTCCCACCTATCCGGGCGTAGGCAGGACTCAGGTTGCCGGGCTGCCGGCCCGCGATCGACTGCAGCGCAGGCAGACTCACGTCGGCGGCGCACAGAACACACGTTGCGATGCGACCGGTCTATCCCGCCTCATCGTCGTGCTCCTGTGGTCGATCGCCCAGGTTCGCCATGGCAGCTTTGAATGCGTCGATACCATTTGTTATCAACGATCCTGGCTCGCCCGGGAGGCCACCAGTTCGGCGAAGGCGGTCGCGACGAGGGCGACAGAGTGATCGGCGTCCTCGCTCAGTGCCCGCAAGGTCGCCAGCGCACGGGTGCCGGGCAGTTCCACCAGCGCCTGGATGAGCCGGATTCGGATGCCTGCGTCGTCCTCGTGTGCGGTCAGCGCGTCGGTCAGCGCGCGCAGTATTCGATCCGCGGAGTCCGGGTCCTCCGACAGCGCGCCCAGCACTTCGCCCGCGTCGACATCGTTGGTGCCCGCGATCACCATGGCCACCAGGACCGGTTCGGCCGCACTCACCCCGCGGGTACCGGCGGCCAGGGCGGCGGGGCCGCGGACGGCGGAGTCCGGGTCGTCGATCGCGGCGATGAGCAGCTCGGTCGCGGCATCGCCCGGGATCTCGGCCACCGCCAGCACGGCCCGGCGCCGGACCTCGACGTCGGGGACGGTCAGCCCGGTCGCGAGCGAGACCAGCCCTTCGTCACCGGCCCTCGACAGTGCCCAGCGCAGGGCGCCTGCCATGTTGGGTTCGGCCTCGGCGAGCACGGCCGCGGCCAGCAGGTCGGTCGGCACCGGTTCGTTGTCGGCCGGGTTCAGCACCGCCTGCAGGCGACGGTGCGGGTCGCTCGAGCCGAGCGTGCGCACGAGTTGCACGATGCGCAGCACATCGCGCCAGTCTCCGGGCTCGGCGTTCTCGACCGCGCGCAGTCGCTCGAGCAGTTCGCGTTCGCGCACCAGCCGTTCCTCGGTGCGTCGGATGAGATCGCTGACCAGGGCCTGCGGCGTGAACGACTGATCTGCCAGTACCTGGGCGATCTCGCGCAGCGACAGGCCAAGGGAGCGAAGGCTTTCCACGTGGAAGATGCTGCGGATGTCGGCATCGGAGTACTGGCGGTAGCCGCCGACGGTGCGCCCGGTGGGGCGTACCAAACCGAGTGAGTCGTAGTGGCGCAGCATTCGGGTGCTGACTCCCGAACGCCGCGCCACCTCGCCGATCAGCACGGCGCGCCGTCGAGCGCCGCGACCCGCTTTGCCGCGTCGATGTCGAGCTCGAAGGCGGCGTCCGGGTCACGCAGCAACTGCTCGGTGGCCTCTGCGTGCGCTCGCACGTGCGGGTCGGTGCTGCTCGCCGCCCGGTGCAGTACCGCGAGGATCACCTCGCCCAGTGTGGTCAGCGCCCGGCTCAGACTGCGTCGCACCTCCCGATCGCCGCGCCCGAATTGGGTGGACAGTTCGTAGGCCAGCGCCTCGCGCTCGGTGTCGGGCACCAGAACAACGGCTGCGCGCCACGCGCTGCGCGCGACGTCGTCGTCGGGATCGCGCAGCAGCGCCGGGGTGATCGCCGGCCAGACCGCCGGATCGCCGATCTTGGACAGTGTGTGCAGCGCCTGGCTGCGGGCCTGCGCGCCGTCGGATTCCAATTCGGCGCGAAGCCTGGGCACGGTCAACTCGGCGGGGAGCCTGGTCAGCGCCCAGGTGAGCATGTCGCGGACGAAGAAGTCCGGCTCCACGGCACAGCGGTCGATCAGGGCTCCGAGCAGCGTCGGGCCGGGATGTGTGCCCGCGAGCAGCGCGGCCTGCAGTCGGGTCGACGCGTTCTCCGCGCGCAGTGCGGCAAGCAGCCGCGGATCTACCGATTGTCCCGGTGTCGGGTTCATGGGAACCACCTCCTGCCTCCAGTGAAGACGTTGTCACTGTGTCAGGGTCAAGCGCTGGATCGTGTCAGGTCGCGCATGGCAGACCTCTCGCGAGTCGAAAACCACCCGAGAGTCCCCACGGCCCCGGGTTACGCTCGAATCGACGTTTCGGACGACGAGGGGACACGAAACACGATGAGCGGCACAGTGATCGCGGTGAACAGCAATGGCGAGTACTCGTTCACCAAGCCGACCCGGCCCAGCATTCGCCTGTTGACCGGCCTCGGCGTAGAAGGCGATGTCCACGCCGGAACGACCGTCAAACACCGGTCTCGTGTCGCGCAGGACCCGACCCAACCGAACCTGCGGCAGGTTCACCTCATGCACGAGGAGCTGTTCGGCGAAGTCGCCGAACACGGATTCGAGGTGTTCCCCGGCGATCTCGGTGAGAACATCACCACCAGCGCCATCGATCTGCTCGCACTACCGGTGGGCACGCTGCTTCGGATCGGCTCCGACGCGGTGGTCGAAGTAACCGGCCTGCGCAACCCGTGCGTGCAGATCGACAGATTCCAGGAAGGGCTGTTGAAGCGGCTCGTCCATCACGATGCGGCAGGCACCGTTGTGCGCAAGGCCGGAATCATGGGCGTGGTCACCGCAGGTGGTGAGGTCAGGCCCGGCGACAGCATTGTCGTCGAATTTCCGCCGGAGCCGTGGCGGGCGCTGGACCGGGTCTAGGCAACGGAAATCTTTCGGCAGTCGGGGTCGTCGAAGACCCGTGGATCCGGTCGGCGAATTCGGGCTTGCACCTGACGTAACGTCAGGTTCTACCGTCGACGATGCCGACGCACAGTGCGTCGGTGGAAGTGGGATGAACGGATGAACCAGCGCGGAACCGGGCGTCTGTGGAAGGTCGGTGAGCTCGCGGCCGAGGCCGGGCTGACCGTCCGGACGCTGCACCACTACGACCGCATCGGGTTGGTCCATCCTGCGGAGCGCAGCAGCACCGGTCACCGGCTCTACACCGCGGGAGATGTCGAGCGGCTGTATCAGGTGCTCGCCTTGCGTCAGCTGGGCCTCGGGCTGGATCAGATCGCCGATGTGCTCGCGGGCGCCGTCGCGATGTCGCGGGTATTGGCTGCTCATCGCGACTATCTGGCCGCACAGCTGGCCGCGACCCGGGACCTGCATGCTCTGGTCGCGGCACTGGCCGCCACGGCGGACAGCCGCTCGGACGCATCCACAGAACACTTCCTGGATTTGATCAGGAGGACCGTCATGGTCGACGACACCATCAAGCAATATTTCACCGAGGAGCAGGTCACTCAGCTCGCGCTGCGCCGGGAAGAGCTCGGCGAACAGCGTATTCAGCAAGCCGAGGCGGACTGGGCCGTGCTGATCCCACAGGTCGACGCGGCGATAGCGGCGGGCATGGACCCGACCTCACCGGAGGCGCAGCATCTGGCGGCTCGATGGATGGCACTGTTGGAAGGGTTCCACGGCGGTGACGCGGGCCTGCGCGACAGCATGTACCGGATGCAAGCCGAGGAGGCCGAGCGCATCGAGAGCGAGTACTGCGGACCCTCACCCGCGCAGATCGAGTTCATCACCACCGCGAACGCCGCACGCGGGTAGCGGTTTCGGCGAGGCCGTGCGGGACGCTTGCGTAGTCCACGTCGCTGCACCGCAGTAGCGCCCACGCTGCTGTTCGTGGAGCGTGGTGTGGGCCGGCCGGTATAGAGACGGAGCGCTTCGTTTGATGGCCATCCGGATAGATTTCTTGCACCGCAACGGAATTCATCATCGAAGGAGGATCTGATGTTCACTCTGTACGCCGTCCTCACCTTACTGACCGCGACGGCGACCGGCCTGGGGTGCTGGATGAACTACATCCGCCATCCCATCCCGGTCGCCGCGGCGAAAGTCGTCCAGGTGCCGGAGTCCTGGATTGTGGTGATGGGTACGCTGCTCGGCGCTGGTGCGCTCGGACTTCTCGCCGGGTTCGTCGTTCCGGCGCTGGGGATCGCGGCGGCGACCGGTTTGGTGCTCTACTTCGTCGGAGCTGTCGTAGCGCATCTGCGTGTCCGCGACTACGCGCTGGGACCTGTCTCGGTATTCCTGGGGCTCGCCGTCGCGACCCTGGCCGTCACGCTGAACTACCGGCTCGGGTGAGGTGCCTTCCAGTCATCGACATCGCGAGTATGTCTTTCACTGCGGCCCAAGGGCTTTGACGGCTCGGTGATTCGGTCCATGAAACTGGGTCGAAGTCTCGGCCGCGTCGTCGATGCGACCCGGGCTGGTGGGTCAGCCGGGCTGCTCGCCCACCACGAGAGGGAGCGCGGGGTCGGCGGTCCAGGCGGTCAGCGAACCGTCGTAGACGGCGACGTCGTCGCGTCCGACGAGGGCCAGCGCATGAGCGACGGTCGTTGCCGCGACGCCGCCGCCGCAATAGGTGACAGGCGTGATCGCTGGATCGAGTAGGCCCTCGGCATCGAACAATGCTCGCAGTTCCTCGAGGGGGCGCAGTGCTCCGGTCTCGGGATCGCGGATCCGGTCGACGGGCAGGTTGATGCTTCCGGGGATGTGGCCGGGCCGCGCGAAAACGTCTGTCTCGCCCCGGTAGATCGCGGCGTCGAGGACTGCGACAGTGCGGAACCTGTCGTCGGCGATCGCGGACTTCACCTCGTCGGTGGACCGGATGAGGTCCGGACGACGGCGAGCGGTGAAGGTGGCGGGCGTGGGCGTCACCGGGGAATTCGAAACCTCGCCACCCGCCGCTCGCCACGCGGAAAAGCCGCCGTCGAGGACTGCCACGTCGTCGAAACCTTCCAGGCGCAGGTGCCACCAGAAGCGGGTGGCCCAGATTCCGTCGTGCTGGTCGTAGATGACGACACGGACCCCGTCGCCGATGCCGATCGCGCCCGCGGCAGCGGCGAATCGCTCCGATTCCGGTGCGGTGCAGGGCTGATCGGACGCGGGATCGGCGAAGTCGGTGAGCAGATCCGCGAAGACGGCACCTGGGACATGTGTTGCCGCGTACGCGGTGCGCCCCGACTCGAGGGTGAACGTCCCGTCGTCGAGCACGGTGAAATCGGTGCTCGCGTCCACGACGAGAAGATCGGGCTCACCGTGATGGTCGCGCAGCCAGGACGCCGACACCGAGTGGGGGACAGTCTGCGCCATCTGGGCCTCCGATCACGTTGGTGGACACTGCATCCCGAATCTAGCGAGCATCCCGGGTCCGTCGCCAGACCACCGATCGCCGTGAGTGGAATCCGATCCTCCCGAGCCGCCGAGTTGAACCGGCGGATACAGTTTGCTGACCTTCCGAGATGACATCGTTGAACTGTCGAGTTACGGTTGATACCGAGACTGCTCGACGAGACGAGGAGGTTACTCGCCCGGCCCCCGGTCGCGCCGGGCCGCAGACGAGTCCCCGGACCCGAGGTCGGTGCGCAGGCGCCTCGGCGGTGTCCTTCCCGTTGCGCGCACGATTACCATCGCATTCCGGGGTCTGGCAATGGTCGATTCTGTTCCGGTAATAGGCTGTGCGAGCGTGTAATTCAGCTGTGATCTGCAAGAGATAAGATCATGGGATTCATATGTTGAACATCACTCTGAATTGCGCTGTGTCGCTGGTACTTTGGCAAACGGAGGGGAATTTCCGCGGCCTGTGATGGCGTGGAAGCTTGGCTTGCTGCACCAGGGAGACCTCATGACCAATCGTCCTGTGTTCCGCTCGGAAGGCGCATCGTCACCGAGCGTAGTGAATGTTATGTCGGAACGTCAGAAAGTGTTGTCGACCAATTCTCCTCGAATCTCGGGATGTGTCGATCTGGCGAGATGTGGTCACGCGGAATCGACTTGGTGTGACCGTAGAGACGCGCGGCTGACCGAAAAGATCGACTATCTGTCCGGCATCGGTCGTGCCGAGGCGCGCCTGCGTTTCGGCGATGCCGACACCTTGTGCGGCGGCGTGCAGAATATGCTCTTCCTGCACTGCGGAGTCCTGGACCGCGAGACCATCGTCCGGCGATCGGAACTCGTGCTCGATGCCGAATCCGACGAGCCGGACCCGGGGTGTTTATGGCTGTCGCTGCTGGCCCTGGTGTACGCGGATCGATGTGCGGAGGCTTCCGCGTACTGCACCCGGTGGCTGTCGGCTGATCGTGGCGAGATCTCGTTCCGGGTCTTCGAAGCCCTCACGCTGATTCGCGCCAGAATCGACGCGCAGTCCGGCCGCCCCGCGGCGGCGATCGAGGCGATGGAACCGCTGCTGCGTCGCGGTGTGACACCGGCGCTGCGCGGCATAGCGCTGGCCTGGCTCGTGGAGGCGCTGGTCCAGGTCGGCGATCTCGGCAGCGCGCGGTGTCTGTTCGAGGACCGGATGAGCGCGGCGGAGACGATGCCGGACCACGCCCACGTGCTCGCCGCCCGAGGCGCGCTGCACCGTGCCGAAGGGGACCTCGAACGCAGCCTGGCGGACTACCTGGCCTGCGGAAAGGTGCTGACCGCAGTGAATGTCGCCAATCCGGCGATCATTCCGTGGCGATCCCGCGCCGCGCTGGTGGCGGCCGCGCTGGGTCGCTGCGACCTCGCGGCGGCACTGGCCGACGACGAGCTCGCGGCGGCCCGGCGCTGGGGCTCACCGGGAGCGGTGGGGCGGGCTCTGCACGCGGTCGGCATGGCCCGGCGCAACGGTCGGTCGGTGGGCGCGCTCGAACGTGCCGTGGAGCTACTCGAACTCGCCGAAGCGCGCTACGAGCTGATGGGCGCACTCTGTGATCTGGGGCAGTTGCACGCGATCGAGGGTGACGCGCAGCGGTCACGGTGGGCGGTCGCCGCGGCCACCGAGCTCGCGTCCGCCGCCGGTATCAGACCTGTACTGCAGCGCGCGGGCTCGGTGCTCGGCGAACTGGACAACCAGCATCGCGAGACCGGCTTGACCAGGCAGGAGCGCAAGATCGCCGGCCTCGCGGTGCGCGGGCTCAGCAACAAGGAAATCGCCGAGCAGTTGTTCCTCACGGTGCGAACCGTGGAGTTCCACCTGTCCAATGTGTACCGCAAACTCGGTATCGCGGGTCGGCGTCAACTGGCCGGGGTAATGAATGCGCGGGAGTGCGCGTGAGGTAGTTTCCGGTAGTCGAATTACTCGGACGGCAGTCGTGTTCCGCACGACTGCCGTCCTTTTGTGCGTGGGTCGTCGTTCCCGAACATGTTGCCCGGGTGCTGATCCTGTGGTTTCCCCGGGCAGAACCTACGGGTCGACCGTAGAGTCGCTCCGCAGCTCTTGAATCATCATCGAATTCTGTGCGAGATTTTCGGTGATCGGTGAGCAGCGTTGTCGCCGAATAATTCTCGAACTTCTTCGATACCGCTTCGGTATTCACGATATTCGGCGAGAGGAATCGACCATGTCTACCAACCCGTCCCGTGAGGAACTCGTCGAGCGCGCCACCAAGCTGGCGCCGCTATTGCGCTCGCGGGCCCGGTGGATCGACGAGAACCGCCGCCTGCCCGACGATGTCATCGAAGCGATCGAGGAATCCTCGTTGCTGAACATGCAGGTTCCGGCGCAGTACGGCGGATACGAATCCGACACCCGGGATTTCGTGGACGTGCTCGCCGAGGTCGCCCGCGGCAACACCTCGGTGGCCTTCTGCCTGTCGATCTACGCCTCGCTCACCTGGATGTCGGCGCTGTGGCCCGACGCCGCACTCGACGAGGTCTTCGCGACACCGAACGTGCGGATCTCGGGCACCACCGCGCCCACCGGTACCGCGACGAAGGTCGACGGCGGTTGGGTACTGAACGGCACGTGGCGCTTCAACAGCGGTGTACTGCACGCACACTGGAAGGTCACCGTGGCGCTGCCGACCGAGCCCGGCGCCGAGCCGGTGCCGATCTTCGCCCTGGTGCCGACGGCTGATCTGCGCATCGTCGACGACTGGTACACCTCCGGGCTGGAAGGCTCCGGCAGCGTCTCGGCGGTCGCCGAGAACGTCTTCGTGCCCGAGCATCGGGTGATCACCGGCGAAGACTTCTACCAGAATCGGTCCAAGTCGGCGGTGAACGTGCTCAAGCCGAAGTACGCGGCCCCGGTGCTGGTGCCGGTCACCGCGATCCAGACCGGTCAGCTGGTCGGTGCGGCGCGGGCGGCGCTGGCGGCGTTCGTCGAACGGCTGCCCGGCCGGCCCATAACCTACACCGATTACCCCAGCCAGCTCGACGCCCCGGTCACCCATTTGCAGGTCGGCGAGGCGGCCTTGCTGATCGAGGACGCCGAGGTGCGGGCGCGCACCTACGCCGACGTGATCGATGCGAAGGCCGCGGCGAACGAGGCGTGGACCGAACAGGAACGGGTCTGGTCGCGGGTGCAGATCGGCTGGGTGGCCCACCAGGCCAAGCAGGCGGTGGAGATCCTGGCCCAAGCCAGCGGCGGTTCCTCGATCCAGCGCGACGTGCCGATCGCGCGGTTGCAGCGCGATATCCACGCGACCTCGCTGCACGCGATGATCACGCCCAGCGTGAACATCGAGCTGTACGGCCGTTCGCTGGTCGGCCTGCCGCCCAACACCGTCTACCTGTGACCGTGACGAAGCGACAGGGAGCACCGACGATGCGCAAGGTACTCATCGCCAATCGAGGCGAGATCGCGGTCCGCGTCGTGCGCGCGTGCCGCGACGAAGGATTGGCCGCGGTCGCGGTCTACGCCGAACCCGATCGGGACGCACCCCATGTGCGGCTGGCCGACGAGGCGTACGCGCTGGGTGGTGACACGCCGGCGACGAGCTACCTCGACGCCGCGAAACTGCTCCGCGCCGCAACTGCCGCCGGCGCGGACGCGGTTCACCCCGGCTACGGATTCCTCTCCGAGGACGCCGATTTCGCGCAGGCGGTGCTCGACGCGGGTCTCACCTGGATCGGCCCGCCGCCCGCGGCGATCCGTGCCCTCGGTGACAAGGTCTCGGCGCGGCGCATCGCCGAGGCGGTCGGCGCGCCACTGGTACCGGGCACGCGCGATCCGATCGGTGGCGCGGCCGAGGCGGTCGACTTCGCCGACCGGCACGGACTGCCGATCGCGATCAAAGCCGCCCACGGTGGCGGAGGTCGCGGGTTGCGGGTGGTGCACGAGCGCGCGGAGATCGCCGAACTGTTCGACGCGGCCGTGCGCGAGGCGACCGCGGCCTTCGGGCGCGGGGAGTGCTTCGTGGAGCGCTACCTCGAGCAGCCGCGTCACGTGGAAACCCAATGCCTCGCCGATGTCTTCGGGCATGTGGTGGTGGTGTCGACGCGGGACTGCTCGTTGCAGCGCCGCCACCAGAAGCTGGTGGAGGAGGCGCCCGCACCGTTTCTCACCGACGCTCAACGCGACGAGCTGTACCGGGCGTCGAAGGCGATCCTGTCCGAGGCGGGGTATGTGGGTGCGGGCACCTGCGAATTCCTGATCGGGCGTGACGGGACGCTGTCGTTCCTGGAGGTGAACACCCGGCTGCAGGTCGAACATCCCGTGAGCGAGGAAGTGACCGGGATCGACCTGGTTCGGGAGATGTTCCGGATCGCCCGCGGTGAACCCCTCGGCTACGACGACCCGCCCGCGCGCGGGCACGCGCTGGAGTTCCGCATCAACGCCGAGGACCCCGGGCGGGGATTCCTGCCCGCGCCGGGCACGGTGACGAAGTTCGCCGCGCCCTCGGGTCCGGGGGTGCGCGTCGATACCGGCGTGGAGCAGGGATCGGTGATCGGTCCGGCCTGGGACTCGTTGCTGGCCAAGGTGATCGTCACCGGCGCCGACCGCGATCAAGCGCTGGCACGGTCGCGCCGGGTGCTCGCCGAGCTCACCGTGGACGGCGTCGCGACGACGCTGCCGTTCCATCGAGCGATGCTCGACGACCCCGCCTTCACCGGCGCGCCGTTCACCGTGCACACCCGCTGGATCGAGACCGACTTCGACAATCGCATCCCCGCGCAGGACATCGCGGGGGAGACGACAGCCGAACCCCGACGGGAGACGGTGGTCGTGGAGATCAGCGGCCGCCGGCTGGAGGTCTCGCTGCCCGCCCCCGACCACATCGGCAGCGCGGCACCACGCCGCAGCGCTCGCACCGCGCGCGGTGGACGCGGCCCCTCCGCTTCCGACGCACTGGTCGCGCCCATGCAGGGCACTGTCGTGAAAATCGCTGTGACAGAAGGGCAATGGGTCGATTCCGGCGACCTCGTCGCCGTTCTCGAGGCCATGAAGATGGAACAGCCGCTCACCGCGCACCGGGCGGGCATCGTGCGCGAACTGACCGCCACCGTCGGCACGACGGTGAGCTCCGGCACCACTGTGTGCCGCCTCGACGACTCCGGAAGTCATGCGGCATGAACGGAATTCAGGAGGTAACCATGGACGCTGCCGTCATCGTGGCAGGCGCGGGACCGACCGGGCTGACACTGGCCGGGGAACTGCGGCTGGCGGGCGTCGACGTGATCGTCGTCGACCGGCTGCCCGCCCGCACCGGGGAATCGCGCGGCATCGGGTTGACCCTGCGCACCACCGAAGTGCTCGACCAGCGCGGACTGCTCGGCCGCTTCGGCGCGGTGGAGACCGGTTCGGCGGGGCATTTCGGCGGGATTCCACTCGACCTCACGGTCCTCGGCGCACCGCTGGAAGCGCCACGCGTGGTGCCGCAGTCGACGACCGAGGCGGTGTTGGAGGGCTGGGCGCGTGAGCTGGGCGCCGACATCCGGCGCGGACACGAAGTCGTCGGGCTCGACAGCGACGCCGACGGCGTCACCGTGCACTTCGCGGAGCACGCGCCGTTGCGTGCCGGCTACCTCGTCGGCGCCGACGGTGGTCGCAGCGTGGTGCGCAAGGCCGCCGGTTTCGACTTCCCCGGCACCCCGGCCACCACCGAACTGCTGCTCGCCGATGTTCGCGGGGTGGAGATCGCGCCGCGGATGATCGGCCAGCAGGTATCCGGCGGCATGGTGATGAGTGCCCCGCTGCCCGGCGGCGCCTACCGGATCATCGTCGGCGAACGCGGCGCCGCACCACGGCGGCGCACCGGCCCACCGGATTTCGCCGAGGTCGCCGACGTCTGGAAGCGGCTGACCGATGTCGACATCTCGCACGCGGAACCGGTCTGGGTGAGCGCCTTCGGTGACGCCGCGCGTCTGGTCACCGAGTGCCGGCGGGGGCGGGTGCTGCTCGCGGGCGACGCGGCGCACGTGCACCTGCCCGCGGGTGGGCAGGGCATGAACACCGGCATCCAGGACGCGGTGAACCTCGGCTGGAAGCTCGCCGCGGTGAGCCGCGGCAGGGCACCGGCCGCCCTGCTCGACACCTACCACGGGGAACGTCACCCGGTCGGGCAGCGGCTGCTGGCCAACACCAAGGCGCAGAGCCTGTTCATCCTCGGCGGCGAGGAGGTCGGGCCACTGCGTGAGGTGCTGCGCGAACTCGTGGCCTATCCGGAGGTGGAACGACACCTCGCGGCCCGGGTCACCGGACTCGACATCCGCTACGACGTGGGCGGCGGGTCCCATCCGCTACTGGGTGCGCGGCTGCCGCGGCGCAGGCTCGTGCGCGGCGCGCACGCCACCGACACCGCCGCACTGCTGCGGCCCGGCCGGGGCGTTCTGCTCGACCTCACCGACAACCCGGCGCTGCGCCGCAGGGCCGAGCCGTGGACCGACCGCATCGACGTGGTCACCGCGACGGCGGCCGAACCCATCGACGCCGACGCGCGCACCACCGCGCTGCTGGTGCGGCCCGACGGCCATGTGGCCTGGGTCGCCCCCGGCACGCACGACGACCTGCCGACCGTCCTGGACCGCTGGTTCGGGCCTGCCCGATGAACATCCGAGAGAAGGGGAAGTCAATGTTCAGCACACTGATCGTGGCCCGCATGGACCTCGCGTCCGCGGGCGATGTCGCCGGACTGTTCCGGGAATTCGACACCACCGAGCTGCCGCACCGGATGGGCACGCGCCGCCGCCAGCTCTTCCACTACCGCGGCCTGTACTTCCACCTGCAGGACTTCGACGAAGACAACGGCGGCGAACGGATCGAGGACGCCAAGACCGACGACCGCTTCGTGCGGATCAGTCAGGATCTCAAGCCGTTCATCGAGGCCTACGACCCGAAGACCTGGCGCTCACCGGCGGACGCGATGGCGCACCGCTTCTACGACTGGAACGCGCGATGAGCGCGCCCGAACGCCGCGTGGTGATCACCGGCGTCGGTGTGAGCGCCCCCGGCGGGGTGGGAACGAAGAGTTTCTGGGACCTGATCTCCAACGGCCGCACCGCGACCGGACGGATCTCGCTGTTCGATCCGGCGCCGTTCCGGTCCCAGGTGGCCGCCGAGATCGACTTCGACCCCGAATTACACGGCCTGACCCCGCAGGAGATCCGCCGGATGGACCGGGCGGCGCAGCTGGCGGTGGTCAGTGCCCGTGAGGCGGTCGCCGACAGCGGGCTCGAGTTCGACGATATCGACCCGTTTCGGACCGGTGTCACCATCGGCAGTGCGGTGGGCGCCACGATGGGCCTCGATGAGGAGTACCGCACCGTCAGTGACGGTGGGCGGCTGGAACTGGTCGATCACAACTACGCGGTGCCGCACCTGTACAACTACTTCGTCCCGAGTTCGTTCGCGACCGAAGTAGCCTGGGCGGTCGGCGCGCAGGGACCGTCGACCGTGGTGTCCACCGGGTGCACCTCCGGTCTGGACGCGGTCGGCTACGCCGCGGAGGTGCTGCGCGAAGGCGGCGCGGACGTGATGATCGCCGGCGCCACCGACGCGCCGATCAGCCCGATCACGGTGGCCTGCTTCGACGCGATCAAGGCGACCACCCCGCGCAACGACGATCCCGCGCACGCCTCACGGCCCTTCGACGCCAGCCGCAACGGCTTCGTCCTCGGCGAGGGCGCGGCGGTGTTCGTGCTCGAGGAGCTGGAGAGCGCGCGCAAACGCGGCGCGACGATCTATGCCGAGCTGGCCGGGCACGCCACCCGTTCCAATGCCTTCCACATGACCGGTCTGCGCCCGGACGGCAAGGAGATGGCCGAGGCGATTCGCACCGCACTCGGTCAGGCACGGATCGACGGCACCGAGATCGACTACATCAACGCGCACGGTTCGGGTACCAAACAGAACGACCGGCACGAGACCGCCGCGGTCAAACGCGTTCTCGGCGATCACGCGTATCGCACGCCGATGAGCTCGATCAAGTCGATGGTCGGGCATTCGCTCGGCGCGATCGGGTCGATCGAGATCGCGGCGTCGGTGCTGGCGTTGGTCAACAACGTGGTGCCGCCCACAGCGAACCTGCACAATCCCGACCCCGAATGCGATCTGGACTATGTGCCGTTGACCGCGCGCGACCACAAAGTCGACGTGGTGCTGTCGGTGGGCAGCGGGTTCGGTGGTTTCCAGAGCGCGGTCGTGCTCGCCGATCCGTTCCGGAGCCGACGATGACCGCCGCGGTGGTGACCGGGCTCGGCGTCGCCGCGCCGACCGGTCTCGGGCTGGAAGAGTACTGGCGCACCACGCTGGCGGGGCGCACCGGAATCCGCCGGGTCACCCGGTTCGACCCCGCGTCCTATCCGGCGCAATTGGCGGGGGAGATCACCGGATTCGAGGCCGAGGAGCATCTGCCTGGTCGGCTGTTGCCGCAGACCGACCGGATGACGCGGCTGGCTCTGGTGAGCGCGGACTGGGCCTTCGCCGACGCCGGCGTGCGACCCGACGAGCTGCCCGATTACGCCGCGGGCGTGATCACCGCCAGCAGCTCGGGTGGCTTCGAGTTCGGGCAGAACGAACTGCGCGCACTGTGGAGCAAGGGCGGCGAGTACGTGAGCGCCTATCAGTCCTTCGCCTGGTTCTACGCGGTCAACAGCGGGCAGATCTCCATCCGCAACGGGCTGCGCGGGCCGAGCAGCGTGGTGGTCAGCGACCAGGCCGGCGGGCTGGACGCGGTTGCCCAGGCGCGCAGGCAGATTCGGCGCGGCACCACGCTGGTGGTGACCGGCGCGGTCGACGCTTCGATCTGCCCGTGGGGGTGGGTGGCACAGCTGGCCGGCGGCGGACTGAGCACCGTCACCGACCCGGACCGCGCCTACCTGCCGTTCGACGCGCAGGCGGGCGGCTACGTCCCGGGTGAGGGTGGCGCGCTGTTGGTCCTCGAGGACGCCGAGCACGCCAGACGCCGCGATGCGCCCCAGATCTACGGCGAGATCGCCGGGCACGCGGCGACCATGGACCCGCGTCCCGACGGTCCTGGCGAACCGGGTCTGCGCCGGGCGATCGAACTCGCCCTCGGCGACGCGGGGGTGACTCCCGCCGAGATCGACGTCGTCTTCGCCGATGCCGCCGGCATCGCCGAACTCGATCGGATCGAGGTCGACGCCCTGGTCGCGGTGTTCGGTGCGCGCGGCGTGCCGGTGACAGCACCGAAAACCATGACCGGACGGCTCTATTCGGGCGCGGCACCGCTGGACCTGGCCGCCGCCTTCCTGTCCATCCGCGGCGGGGTGATCCCGCCGACCATCGGCACCGATCTCGCTGCGGACTATCAGCTCGACCTGGTCACCGAGGTCAGGCCCGCACCCGTGCGGACCGCGCTCGTGCTCGCTCGCGGCGTGGGCGGGTTCAACTCGGCCATGGTCGTGCGCGGCCCCGAACATCTTCGCCCCTGAGGAAAGGAAAGCCCGTGTCGACATCGTTCACTCTCGACGATCTGCGCCGCATCCTACGAGAAGGCAGCGGCGACAGCCCCGGCCTCGACGGCGAATTCGCCGACATCGAGTTCGAAGACCTCGGCTACGAGTCGCTGGCGCTGCTCGAGACCACCGGTCGGATCAAACGCGAATTCGGCGTCACCCTCGACGACGACGCCGTCGTCGCCGTGACCACGCCGCGCGCGCTGGTCGATCTGGTCAACGAACAGCTGCTCGAAGCGCCCCAGCCCAGCTGAGCGCGAAACCGATTGCCCGACAGGAGAACAGATATGACCAACGACGACAAGGTGGCTCTGGTCACCGGCGCCACCAGCGGCATCGGCCTCGCCTCGGTCCGTCAACTGGCCGGGCAGGGACACCGGGTGTTCCTGTGCGCACGCAACAAGGAGGCCGTCGCCGACACCGTCGCGCACTTGCGGGGCGAGGGCTTCGACGTGGACGGCACCACCGCCGATGTCCGTGCGGCCGAGGATATCTCGGCGTTCGTACGGGCCGCGGTCGACCGGTACGGCCCGGTGGACGTGTTGGTCAACAACGCGGGCCGCTCCGGCGGCGGCGTCACCGCCGACCTCACCGAGGAACTGTGGTCCGACGTGATCGCGACCAACCTCAACAGCGTGTTCCTCGCCAGCCGCGAGGTACTCACCACCGGCGGCATGCGAGAAAAACAGCGCGGCCGCATCATCAACATCGCCTCGACGGCGGGCAAGCAGGGCGTGGTGCTCGGGGCGCCGTACTCGGCGTCCAAGCACGGCGTCGTCGGGTTCACCAAGGCGCTCGGCAACGAGCTGGCCCCGACGGGGATCACGGTCAACGCCGTGTGCCCCGGCTACGTGGAAACGCCGATGGCACAACGGGTTCGGTCCGGCTATGCCGCAGCCTACGACACCACCGAGGACGCGATCCTCACCAAGTTCCAGGCCAAGATCCCACTCGGCCGCTACTCCACCCCCGAAGAGGTGGCCGGCCTGGTCGGCTACCTGGCGTCCGATCTGGCCGCCTCCATCACCGCGCAGGCCCTCAACGTCTGCGGCGGACTCGGCAACTTCTGATTCCGGCCGACGAGCACCAGGAGACTTCCATGACGACGCAGACCACCCGCGAGGTCGAGCACACGATCACCGTGGCGGCCCCGCCGACCGAGGTGTATCGCCTTCTGGCCGAGGTGGAGAACTGGCCCCGGCTGTTCCCGCCCTCGGTGTATGTGACCCGCCTCGAACACGAGGGCAACGAGGAACGCATCCAGATCTGGGCCACCGCCAACGGTGAGCCCAAGACCTGGATCTCGCGCCGCGTGCTCGATCCCGAGCAGCTGCGGATCACCTTCTGGCAGGAGGTATCCGCGCCCCCGGTGGCCCAGATGAGCGGCACCTGGATCATCGAACCGCGCGAGGACGGGGGGACCGAGCTGCGGCTGCTGCACTCCTACCGAGCCATCGACGACGATCCCGACGGGCTGGCGTGGATCGAGAAGGCCGTCGACGACAACAGCCGTGCGGAACTGCCCGGTCTCAAGGCCGCGGTGGAGTCGGTGGTGCGCACCGCCGATCTGACCCTGTCGTTCGTCGACTCGGTCGAGATCGCCGGTGCGGCAAGCGATGTCTACGACTTCGTCAACGAGGCGAACCTGTGGACCGAGCGCCTGCCGCACGTGGCCTCGGTGCAGCTCACCGAGAACACCCCCGGTGTGCAGGTGCTGCGCATGGACACCCTGACCAAGGACGGATCGAGTCACACCACCGAGTCGGTGCGGGTCTGCTTCCCCCAGCACCGGATCGCCTACAAGCAGACCACCCTGCCCGCGCTGATGGCCCTGCACACCGGCTACTGGGAGTTCCGGACCAACCCCGACGGCACGACCACCGCGTCCTCGCAGCACACGGTGATCGTCGAGGCGGCACGGATCACCGAGATCCTCGGCCCCGACGCCGGCGTGGCAGAGGCGCGGAACTTCCTGCGCGAGGCACTCGGGGGCAACAGCCGGGCCACGCTGAACCACGCCAAGAACTATGCCGAAGCCCGTAGATGACACCGACGTCCTGATCGTCGGCGCGGGGCCGGTCGGGTTGCTCCTCGCGGGCGATCTGGCCGGCCAGGGCGTGCGCGTGACGGTGGTGGAGCAGCGGATCACCCCCACCACCGAATCGCGGGCCTCCACCCTGCACGCCCGCACCATGGACGTGCTCGCCGAGCGGGGCGTGCTCGACCGGCTCGGGCCGCTGCCCGACGGCGGGCCGGGACACTTCGGCGGACTGCGCCTGGATCTGACCGAAGCCGATCCGGCCCACCGGTTCTCGGGCCAGTGGAAGTGCCCGCAGGTCCGGCTGGAAGCGGTACTGCAGGAACGAGCACTCGAGGCAGGCGCGGTGCTCCGGCGCGGGCACCGCGCCACCACCCTGACCGCGCAGGCGGGCGCTGTGCTGATCGACACCGTCACCCCGGACGGCGAACGGCACACCCACCGGGGCGCCTACCTCGTCGGTTGCGATGGGGAACGCGGCACCGTGCGCGAGCTGGCCGGATTCGAGCTGGCGGGTCTCGAGGCCGGGCGGGAGATGCTGCGAGCCGACGTGGCCGGAATCGATATCGCGGCCCGTCGATTCGAACGACTCCCGCACGGGCTGGCGGTGTCCTCGCGCTGGCCCGACGGCAGCACCAGGGTGATGGTGCACGTCTACGGCGCCGCACCCCGCGCCGGGGGCGGGGAACCGGAGCTCGCCGAGATCGCCGACGCTTGGGAACGGGTGACCGGCGAGTCGATCGGACACGGAACACCGTTGTGGCGCAACGCGTTCGACGACACCAGCCTGCAAGTCACCCGGTACCGGCGCGGCCGGGTCCTGCTCGCCGGTGACGCGGCCCATCGGCAGATGCCGGTGGGCGGCCAAGCCCTCAATCTCGGCCTGCAGGACGCGGCCGACCTGTCGGGCCGGTTGATCGCCGCGATCACCGGCACCGCAGGCGAGGCCGAACTCGACGGCTATCACCGCACCCGCCACGCCGTCGGCGCCCGCACCCTGACCAATATCCGCGCCCAGACCTTGCTGCTGCTGGGCGGACCGGAGGTTGAACCCGCCAGGCAGCTGTTCGCCGAGCTCCTGCGGCTCGGCGAAGTCCGATCCCATCTCGCCCGCATGATCAGCGGCCTGCCCGGTCCCGGCGACCCGGCGCCCGCACCACCCGATTCCAAGGAGACACCGATGAGCCTGACGAACAAGACCGCCCTGGTCACCGGATCCAGCCGCGGCATCGGCCGCGCGACCGCCCGCCAGCTCGCCGCCAAGGGCGCGCTCGTGGCCGTGCACTACGCGGACAACGAGGCCGCCGCCCGCGAGACCGTCGAGGTCATCGAGAACGACGGCGGCCGTGCGTTTCCCGTGCGTGCCGAGCTCGGCACGACAGGCGGCGTCCACGAGCTGTTCCTCGGTCTCGAACAGGGACTCAAGGAACGGACCGGGGAGACCACGCTCGACATCCTGGTCAACAACGCCGGTGTCACCACCCCGGCCGGCGTCGCCCCCGAGGACGTGACACCCGAGGACTTCGACCGGCTGTTCGCGGTCAATGTCCGCGCGCCGTTCTTCATCGTGCAGCGCGCTCTCGGCCTGCTGCCCGAAGGCGGGCGCATCATCAACATCTCCTCCGGACTCACCCGATTCGCCAGCCCCGACCAGGTGGCCTATTCGATGACCAAGGGCGCGGTGGAACAGATCACGCTGCACTTCGCCCGACACCTGGCACCGCGCGGGATCACCGTCAACAGCGTCGCGCCCGGCATCACCAACAACGGCAGCGCCGTGTTCGACATCCCGGAGGCGGTCGAGCAGATGGCGCAGTTCTCGGCGTTCAAACGGGTCGGCGAGGCGGTCGACGTCGCCGATGTCGTCACCTTCCTCGCCACCGACGAAGCCCGCTGGATCACCGGCGCGTTCATCGACGCCACCGGCGGGACGCTACTCGGCTGACAGCACGGCCGCCGCCGACCACATCAGGAGATCCGATGACGACAGTGCAAGAACCCACCGGGTACGCCCAACGGCTCGACGAACTCGACGCGCTCAAACGCGGCGCGCGTCAGGGCCCCGACCCGGCGGCCACCGAACGCCAGCACGCCAAGGGCAAACTCACCGCCCGCGAACGCATCGACCTGCTCCTCGACCCCGGTTCGTTCGTCGAGGTGGAGCCGCTGCGCAGACACCGGGCCACCGGGTTCGGACTGGAGGCGCGCAGACCCCACACCGACGGCGTGATCACCGGGTGGGGAACCGTGGACACGCGCACGGTCTTCGTCTACGCCAGCGACTTCCGGATCTTCGGCGGCGCACTCGGCGAGGCACACGCCCAGAAGATCCACAAGATCATGGACATGGCCGTCACGGCGGGCGCTCCGCTGGTCTCGCTCAACGACGGTGCGGGCGCCCGCATCCAGGAGGGCGTGACGGCACTGGCTGGCTACGGCGGGATCTTCCGCCGCAACACCAGGGCCTCGGGCGTCATCCCGCAGATCAGCGTCATGCTCGGGCCGTGCGCCGGCGGGGCGGCATACTCGCCCGCGCTCACCGACTTCGTCTTCGTGGTGCGCGATATCGCGCAGATGTTCATCACCGGCCCCGATGTGGTGCGCACGGTGACCGGCGAGGAGGTGACCCACGACGAACTCGGCGGCGCCGACATCCACGCCTCGGTCTCGGGGGTGGCGCATTTCGTCTACGACGACGAGCAGTCGTGCCTGTCCGAGGTCCGCGCGCTGCTGTCGATGCTGCCCGCCAACAATCGGGAGCTGCCGCCGGTGGCGTTCACCGCCGACCCCGCCGACCGGCAGACCACGGCGCTGACCGACCTGGTGCCGCTGGACGGCAACCGCCCCTACGACATTCGCGAGGTGCTGGCCGAAATCGTCGACGACGGCGACTATTTCGAAGTACAGGCCACCTGGGCGACGAACCTGGTGTGCGCGCTGGCCCGGCTCGACGGCCACGTGGTCGGGGTGGTGGCCAGCCAACCGATGAGCCTGGCCGGGGTGCTCGACATCGACGCCAGCGAGAAGGGCGCGCGGTTCGTCCAGTTCTGCGACGCCTTCAACATCCCGCTGCTGACCCTGGTCGACGTGCCGGGGTTCCTGCCCGGCGTCGGCCAGGAACACGCGGGCATCATCCGTCGCGGTGCGAAACTGCTCTACGCCTACTGCAATGCGACGGTGCCGCGCATCTCGTTGGTGCTGCGCAAGTCCTACGGCGGCGCCTACATCGTGATGGACTCGCTGTCGATCGGCACCGATCTCGCGCTGGCCTGGCCGACCAACGAGATCGCCGTGATGGGCGCCGAGGCCGCGGCCGATGTGGTGTTCCGGCGCGAGATCGCCGCGTCGGAGGATCCCGCGGCCACCCGGGACCGCAAGATCGCCGAGTACCGCGAGGAACTCGTGCATCCCTACTACGCGGCCGAGCGCGGACTCATCGACGACGTGATCGACCCGCGCGACACCCGTGGTGTGCTGATCCGCGCCTTCGCCATGCTGGCGGGCAAGGACACCGATCTGCCCCGTCGCAAGCACGGGAACCCACCGCAATGAGCGCCGCGGACCCGGTGCCCTTCCTTCGCGTCGAAAAGGGCAGCGCCGACCCGGACGAACTCGGCGCGTTGCTCCTGCTGTTGCTCGCCCGGCGTCGAGCCGCCGCCGCGGCGCCGACCCCGACCAGGCCCGTCGCCCGCTGGCGGCGTCTGGAACGCCGACCCGCCTTCACCGACCCCCGCGCGTGGACCGGATCCACCCGCTGACGAACGGAGCCACCATGGACGTCGGACTGCTCTTCGACCTGCGCAACCCCGCACAGTGGCAGCGCCCGTGGGCCGACCACTACGCCCGCACCCTCGAGTTCTGTGAGGAGGCCGACCTGCGCGGCGCGGGCGGAGTCTGGTTCACCGAACACCACCTGTTCGAGGACGGCTATCTCCCGCAGCCGCTCACCTTCGCCGCCGCGGCGGCCGCCAGAACCAAGCGGGTGCGCATCGGCACCGCCGTGGTGCTGCCCGCCCTGCGCAAGCCCGCCCAGCTCGCCGAGGAGGCCGCACTGGTCGATCTGATCAGCGGCGGACGGCTGGAACTCGGTCTCGGCGCCGGCTACCGCCTGCCCGAATACCAGCTCTTCGACACCGATTTCAGCCGCCGGTTCGCCCGCACCGGCGACAACATCGCCGAGATCCAGCGGTTGTGGGCCACCGGCGCGATCACGCCGGGACCGATCCAGGATCCCGTGCCGCTGTGGGGCGGGTTCTACGGTCCGCGCGGCGCCCGCCTGGCCGGGCGCCTCGGCATCGGGTTCCTGCATATCTCGCACCAGCTGTTTCCGCTCTACCGCGAGGGACTCATCGAAGGCGGTCACGATCCCGAGTCCGCGCGGGTCTCGGATCTGCTGCCGATCCTGCTGGCCGATGACCCCGAGGCCGCGTGGGCCCGGGTCGCACCACACCTCGCGTACCAGATGAACTCCTACCGGCAGCTGTCGGTGGAGGGCACCGACGCACCGGTGCCGCCCGCTCTCGAACTCGATCAGCTGCGCCAACGTCCGGAGGACGGGTCCTTCGGCCTGCTCGAGATCCTCACCCCCGAACAGGCCGCCGCGCGGATCCACGAACGGGTGGCCGGGCTGCCGGTGCGGCATCTGATCTTCTGGGCCAGCATCGCCGGTATGCCCGACGACCTGGTCACCCGCCACATCGAGCTGGTGAGCGAACAGTTGCCGCCGTTGCTGGACAAGCAGTTCCAGGTGAGCGCCGGCGGCCCGATCTCGGCGCGCAACGGCCATGGCTGACGTGCGACCAGCGGCGCCGACCTGGGATCGGCGCCGCTGGGTGCTGCTGCTGGTGCTGTCGGGCAACATGATTCTCGACGCCATCGAGGGCTCCATCCTGGTGCCGGGACTCGGCGTGCTCACCACCGAACTCAACCGGTCGATCGGGCACACCCAGTGGCTGCTCAGCGGTTTCGCGGCGGGGTTCGCCGCGCTGCTCCTCGCCGGGCCCGCGCTGGCCGCCCGGTTCGGGCGCAGGCAGGTCTATCTCGTCGCCATGGCGCTGTTCGCTGTCGCCTCGGTGATCGGCGGGCTCACCGACGACCTGACCCTGCTCGTCGCGACCCGGGTGGTGAAGGGCGCCGCTGCCGCGCTGACCGCACCCGCCGGGTTGGCGGTGATCGCCGCGGAGTTCCCGGCCGGTGCCCAGCAGCGCCGCGCGATCTCGGTGTACGCGGTCTTCGGCGCGGCCGGATTCACCACCGGCCTACTGCTGTCGGGGTGGCTCAGCGCGCTGAACTGGCACCTGCTGTTCGTGTTCCCCGCACCGATTGCACTGGCCCTGCTCATCGCCGCGTGGCGGGTTATCCCCGACCCACCGGTCGCCACACCGCCACGGCTGTCGAAACCGTTGTTGCGCAATGGTTCCCTGGTGCGGTCCGCACTCGGAGCGGGGGCACTCAACGGCGGCTACCTCGCCCTGCTGGTGGTGATCGCGGTGCAACTGCACGAGTCACTCGGTTGGGCGCCGTGGCAGATCGCCGTCGGATTGCTGCCCGCGAGTCTGCCGCTGGCACTGTCGGTTCCGTTCGCGGGACGCTTCGTGCAGCGGTACGGCACCGCGCGCCTGATCCTCGCCGGCGCGGTGGCGACGCTGGCCGGGCATCTGCTGCTGTTCGCCCGACCGGAGATCCACGACTACGTGACCGACGCGCTGCCGGTGCTGCTGCTGATCGAAGCCGGGTTCGTCCTGTCGTTCGCCGCACTGAACATGCAGTCGACCGCCACCGTGCCCGCCGAACTCCGCCCGATCGCGGTGCCGCTGTATCAAACCGGTGTCCAGTTCGGCGCGGCATTCGTGCTGCCGATCACTGTCGGAGTGGCGGTGGCCTTCGACGCCTACCGTCCCGCGGCGGCGGTGATCGCGGTCGCCGGGCTCCTCGCGGTGCTCGCCGCGAGCAGCGAACTTCGCGCCTCCGCGGCATCCGCACCGGCGAAAGTCGTTCCATGACAACCACAGTCACATCCAGGAGGTCCCAGTCATGACCGTCGACGTGTTCATCCGAGAACAGCCCGACCAGCTGGCGACGGGCCCGAGAACCCTGGCACTGTTCCCCGGCCAGGGCTCCCAGCGGCCCGGCATGGCCGCGTGGATTACCGACTACCCGGTGGCCGAGGAGGTCTTCCGCCGCGCCGACGACATTCTCGGTATCCCGTTGACCCAACTGTGCGTCGACGGCACCGCCGAGCAGTTGCGGGCCACCGACGTGGCCCAGCCCGCGATCGTCGCCACCAGCCTGGCCCTCAGTGCGGTCCGCGCACAGCGGGGGCTGCCGCCCGCGGCGGTCGCCGGTCACAGCCTGGGGGAGTTCACCGCCCTGGCCGTCGCCGGAGTGTTCGGCGAGGACACCGTCCTGGAGCTGGTCCGCCGCCGCGGCGAGCTCATGGCCGAGGTCTCACGCCGCTACGACGGCGCGATGAGCGCCGTAATCGGCTTACCCGCCGAGCAGGTCGACGCGCTGTGCGCCCGCGTCACCTCGGGCGTCGTCGGCGTGGCCAACTACAACCAGCCGACCCAGACCGTGGTCTCCGGCGCCGCCCCCGCCGTAGCCGACCTCGAGGACCTGGCCCGGTCCGCCGGCGCGGCGAAAGTGGTGCGGCTCAAAGTCGCCGGAGCGTTCCACTCACCGTTGATGGCCGATATCGCCGCCGAGTTCGGCGCCGAACTCGACCGCTACACCCTCCGGCCGCCGCTCGTTCCGGTGCTCAGCGCGGTCACGGCCGACTACGTCACCGACCCCACCGAGATCCGCGCCCTGCTGCGCGGCCAACTGCTCGCCCCGGTCCGCTGGGTGGAGACCGTCCGGCGTGCCGCCGAGGACGGCTACGACGAACTGGTCGAACTGGGACCGGGCCAGGTGCTGACCGGATTCTCGCGCCGCATCGTTCCCGACGTCAGCTCGACGGCGATATCCACACCCGAAGCGCAGGGCTAGCCGATGACGCACCAGATGTCACTGGTCGTGGGTTGACGCAAGCGGTGGCGCGGTCTCGGCGGGCACACTCTCAGGATGATCGGGTCCGCTCGAGGTAAGCCTGTCGTCCGACCGGGTCGAAAGCGCCGTAATCGGCACCACCGACGAACCGTTTGAGGTGCCACATGATCTGCGCGGGGATGATTTCCTCGAGCAGGCCGATCGGGGCGAGGTATCGGGGAACGGTCACCTCGCCTCGGCCGTGTCCCGCGCTGTCGACGATGGCAGCGGCGACGGTTTCGGGTGCGAGGGTGGGTTGCAGGCGAAGTAACACCCCGGCGGTCAGGTCGGTTCGGGTGGCGGCCGGCATGACGGTGGTCAGGGTGACGCCGGTTCCGGCGAGTTCTGCTCGGACGGCCCGGGAGAGGGCGACCACGCCGAATTTCGATGCGCAGTAGGTCGCGATACCCGGGGTGGTGACCTTGCCCGCCATCGAGGACACGTTCACGATGTGTCCTCGTCCACGTCGGATCATGTCGGGTAGGACGAGGTGCGTTCCGGTCAGCACCGCTCCCAGGTTGATCGCCAGCTCACGCTGTAACGCGGCGAGGTCGTGATCGACGAAACGGCCCATGAGCTGGATTCCGGCGTTGTTGACCAGCATATCGATGGGCGCTCGCTCCGACGCTGCTCGAAGGAATTCCTGGAAGCTGGATTCGTCGGTGACGTCGAGGTAGTGCGCGTGGGCACCGAGTGTCTCGGCGGTCTCCTGTGCGGCAGCGAGGTCGCGATCACCGATCCAGACGGTGGCTCCGCGACGGGTCAGTTCCGCGACAGTGGCGCGTCCGATGCCGCGGGCGCCACCGGTCACACAGACGTTGGCGCCGTCGAGCCCGATCACAGCGGGCTGCCCACGGGGTGCCGCAGGGCGAAGTAGGCGATGAGACGGATCTCCTCGGCCCCTGTGAACAACAGTGCGCGGCCGAGATATACGCCGGGCGTCAGTTCCACGATCTCGTCGCGCGTCTTGCGGATCGGGAAGGTGCGGACGCCGGGGTTCTTGTGCTGCGGCACGCCGTAGTCCAGGGCGCGCACTGTGACTCGCGGCTCGATGAGACCCCGGTCCACAGAATGGTGGAAGTGGAACCCTTCGGCCTCGCCGCCGACCATTCGGAGTCCTAGGTAGCCGAAGGTGACGAGGGGCATCGCCACCAGCGCGATCGGGGACAGACGATTCAAGCCCGTGCCCGCCGCCAGATCGAAGGATTTACCCCGCCACGTCGGGTCGACCTTCATGAGCTGGTTGGCGAGTACGGCTTCGGGAATGCCGAACAGCTTTCCGACGATCTGGCCTTCGAGCTTGCCGTCCAGATCGCGGGGTTCGACGCCCGCGCCGAAGAGCTGTGACAGCGCGTCGCGGTCGTCTCGGCTTCCCAGCGCACGGAGGTAGGACCACGTCTCCGTCCGCGCCCGAGTCGGGCTGTGCTCGGCCAGCGCGCGGAGCTCATCGAGCATCACAGTGGCGTTCGGTAGGTGTTCCTCGGGCATCTCGACACCCTTCAGGTCTGCGGTCATCACTCGACTTCCAATCTGGTACGTAGTGGTACCTGAATCAACTGGTACGAAACTGTGCCAGAATTGCTCGACGGATGTCAACGGTGAACCGGCTGTCGCGAAGGTGGGAGAATGCTGCGCGTGTCCTCAGCCGGTAAACGCAGCTACGGGGGAGAGTCCGCACCGGATCGCGTCCGGCGGCGGCGCTCCCAGTTGATCGATGCGGCCCTGACTGCGATGGCCGAGAATCGGTGGCGGTCCGCGACCGTCGCGGGGCTCTGCGTCGAGGCGCAACTCAACAAGCGGTACTTCTACGAAAGCTTCGTCGATCTCGACACGCTGGCGAGCGAGGTGATCGATGAGGTAGCGGTGGAAGTGGGTCAGGCCGCTGTCGCCGCCTACGTGGACTCGATCGAGCTGCCCCTCGCAGACCAAGCGCGCGCCGCGGTCGATGCGGTGGTCGCCGCGTTGGGGACCGACCCGCGGAAGGCGCTGGTCCTACTCGGCGGCGTGGCCGACAGTCCTACTGCCCATGCTCGGCGAGCAGAGGCGATGAAGGGCCTCACCGCGATTCTCATCGGCCACGCCCGCAGCGTGCACGGTGTCGAACTGGAAAACGACTCGCTCGCCGCGAGTGCTCCGGCCTTCGTCATCGGCGGAACCGCCCAGGCGATCCTGTCCTGGGCGGACGGGACCGCGCCCATCGACCGGAGCAGCCTCGTAGAGGACATCGCTTCGCTGTGGCTCGCCGTGGGAGAAAGCGCGGCGGGTATCGCCCGCTCCAGGCTCGAAGCACCAGGGCGGCACTGAGTCGGCGGTCGGCTACCTCACCGTCGACTCGTCGTGGTCCTGTGTCCGGTCCGGCGGCTTACGCCAGACCGACACATGGTTCTCGCTGTCGTCGGTGAACGGAGTACCGAGCCAGTCCGCGCTCCGCCGCTCCAGCGACAACCCAGCCAACTGGGCCATCAGATCGCACTCCGCGGGCCAGACGTAGCGAAAGTGGCTGGCGCCGTACGTCACCGTGCCATCCGGACGGTGTCGGTAGTGATGCGATGTGCCCTGCTGAGTGCTCAGGTTGTAGGTGTCGAACCCGACGTGGTGGCTGCCCACATGGAACGGCACCGCCGCTTGGCCGGGTGGAAACCGGCGGATGCCCGGAACCCACAGCTCGACAACGAATCTGCCGGCGGGTGCGAGATGCCGTGCGGCATTGCGGAAGCACTCGACCTGCTCGGCTTGGGTTCGCAGATTCCCGAGGCTGTTCCACACCAGGTACACCAGGGAGAATTGGCCCGGCACCCTGCTCGATGCCATGTCGCCGATGATCACCGGCACCTCGGGGCGCTTGCGGTGCAGCTGGTCGACCATGTGTGCGGACAGCTCTATTCCACTCACGTCGACGCCCTGCTCGATCAGCGGAATCGCGACGCGGCCGGTCCCGATGGCGAATTCCAGCGCGGCACCACCGTCTGCCGCGTCCGCCAGGAACCGCACCGTCGGATCGAGCACTTCGGGCGTGCGCATGAAGGCCGAATCGCGGTCGTAGCGTTCGGCCTGTGCGGCATCCCACATATCGCTGCTCACCACACAGCCGACCTTGCCCTCGGGAACCGGTTGCCGCCACTCATTTTCGAGATTCGCGCCCAGACTCGGCTGACTGTCTTCAGAGGTCCACCTCGAGGACGGGGGAGTGGGCTCGTGACGAGCACGTGGTGAACATGCCGTCGGCGCGTTCGGCGTCGGTGAGGACGTCGTCGCGATGGTCGGGTTCGCCGGCCAGGACCCGCACGACGCATTCCCCGCAGATGCCCTGCTGGCACGAAAAAGGCGCGTCGACACCGTTGTCCAGAAGGACATCGAGCACGCTCTGGTCCTCGGCGACACCGTATTCGGCGCCGGTGGAGGCCACTCGGACAACGAACCCGGCCGGGTCCGCGTCGGTCGGTGCGGTGCGGTCGGTGCCGAATCGTTCGGTGTGCAAGGTGTGGCGCGGCCAGCCGAGCGCCTCGGCCTTGCCGAGGACGTAGTCCATGAAACCGTCCGGGCCGCAGACATAGACCGCCGTTTCCGGCCGTGGATCGCCCAGATCGCGAGCCACATCGAGCCCGATGTGCTGGTCGTCGAAATGGAAACTGACGCGAGGGTTCGCCGTCAGCTCGTCGAGGAAGGCGGCGTGGGAGCGGCTCCGGGCGCTGTAGTGCAGCACGTACTCCGCGCCCGCCCGGTCGAGCTCGGTGAGCATGGCGAGCAGGGGCGTGATCCCGATCCCACCCGCGATCAGCACATGACGGCGTGCCGTAGCCAGCGGAAAGTGGTTGCGCGGAGCGGAGATCCGCACCCGATCACCCACCGCGAGCGCGTGCATCGCCCGGGATCCGCCGCGCGAGTTCGGCGCGTTCAGCACGGCCAGCCGATACCGGCCCGGCTCGGGTGGTCCGCACAGTGAATACTGGCGGACCGTCCCGGAACCGAGCCGGATGTCGATATGGGATCCGGCTGTGTAGGAAGGGAATTCGGTGCCGTCGACCGGGGCGAGGTCGAGCACCACGATGTCAGAGGTCGCCAGGGTGCGGGCACGGACTTCCGCGTCGATCCAGGTCATGGCGTGCCCCGGTCAGACACCGGCTACCGGCACCGCCGCCGCGGTCTCGTCCGCCGTGGCCCCGGCGAGGGTGAACAGGCCGGCTTGGGTGTGCCGCACCGGTTCCTCGATCAGGCTCACCCCCTGCGGATCACGGCCCGCCTCCACGTCGTCGATCATCGTCCGCAGCAACCGGCGCAGCAGCACCACGCCACGGTCCGTCGTCGCCAAGGTCTCCTCCGAGTGCAGCGCGACCGGACCCTGCGAGGTCATCACCTCGCCGTCGCCGGGGAAGCGCTGACGTTCCTGGTCGGTCAGCTCCCAGGCGTTCTTGCCGTCCTGGGTGATGCCGAACAGGAACCGTTGCACGCGTGCGGGATCGCTGGCCCGGATGGAGAAGAACGCGCGATGACGGGTGTCGTCGATCGGGACCGCCCAGATCACCATGTCGGCCTTGGTGTCGGGGGTCAGCTCGACCCAGTCCGGCAGCACCGTGGCATTGGGCAGGTGCAACTCCGCTCCCCAGACCCGCTCGGTCCGCACCCCGTCGCGTTCCTTGTCCAGGAACCGGACGCCGTACTTCGCCCCGAAATCGGTGCGGTCGTAGCTGACCCGGCCCGGCAGGGTGTACGGATCGAAGAAGTCCTCGGGGAAGCCGGTGGTGCCGGTGCCGAGGAACTGGTAGCCGCTGTGCTGGGAGTGCAGCCAGTTGATGTGCACCGGGTCGATCGTGTTCTCGTAGATCAGCAGCCAGTGGAAATCCTGCTCGGCGCCGGTCACCGACAGACCGGGGAACGGCCACTCGGCGAAGTACTGCTCGCCCTCGGCGAGGTCTTCGAGCACGTCGTAGCGTGGCAGCACGGGCTTGCGGTCGGGCGGGCCCATGTAGACGAACACCAGCCCGTAGCGTTCCTCGACCGGATACCACGGCTGACGCGCGGCATCGCGGCGCTTGCCGCGATCGAGTTCGGCGGCCTGCTCCAGGCATCGCCCCTGCACATCGTATTTCCAGCCGTGATAGCCACAGCGCAGCCCGTCGTCTTCGATCCGGCCGAAGAACAGACTGGCGCCGCGGTGCGCGCAACGCTCGAAAACCACGCCCGCGCGGCCGCTTCCGTCCCGGAAGACGACCAGGTCCTCGCCGAGGACGCGAGTGCGATGGGGTGCTTCGGCGGTGAGGGTGGCTGAGGTGGCGATCGGGTGCCAGTACCGTCGCAGCGCCTCGCCCATCGGTGTGCCGGGGCCCACCTCGGTCAGTCGTGCGTCGTAGGACGGGGCCTTGCGGCCGTACCCGGTACCGGTGTCCACCGTGGTCGGTTCGGTCATGTCGGTCTCCTCCGCGTGCGAAAGGCGTTGTGCTGCTCCGTTATCGGAGCGCCTGGATGATCGGGGCGAAAGCCTCCATCTCGGGTTCGAGCACGGTGTAGTAGGTCAGGCCGAGGGTCTTGCGCCGTTCGCGCAGGGTTTCGGCGTTCTCCTCGGGTGTGCCGAACAGCAGCGACGGCAGCTCGTAGAGCTCATCGGGCGTGAGGTCGAGCCGGTTCTGCCAGACATCGGTCACGCCGTCGGTCGCGCCCTTGGGCAGCACCTTGTGGATGGGAATGTTGAACTCCACCTGGTCGATCCGGTCGCCGAGCAGCCCGCGCACGTAGTCGATCCGGTCGGTGACCTCGGTGATGCCGCCCAGCTTCAGCCCGTCGCCGTCGCGGACCTCGGTGGTACCGGTGAAGGCGATGATGTCGGCGTGGGCGGCCGCCAGCCGCAGGACCCGCGCCCCGCGACCGGCGATCAGGATCGGCGGGCCGCCGGGCTGCTCGAACCGGGCGTACTGGTCGAGCTCGGATGCGGGTTTGCGGAACTCGGCGATCGTGCGCTCCAGCTGGGAAACCCGTTCGCCCGCAGTGGGAAACGTGATTCCGGCCGCGTCGAACTGCGCGCGGTCGTAGCCGGCGCCCAGTCCGAGTTCGACCCGGCCGCCGGAGTACCGGTCGACCGTGGCGAGGTCGCGGGCCAGCACCGTCGGGTGGTAGAAGGCGGTGTTGAACACCAGCGTGCCGATGCGGATCCGCTCGGTCGCCTCCGCGGCCAGCAGCAGGGTCGGGATCGGGGCGGGCATGCCGAGGTGGTCCGACACCGAGATGACGTCGTAGCCCAGTTCCTCGGCCTTGCGTACCTTGGCGATCCATTCCGCCCTGGTGGACGGGGTGAACAGGCAGAGACCGAAGCGGAACGGTCGGTCGTACAGGGAAGTCATGGCGCTCCTCGCGAGCTCATTCAGTGGCGATGTTGTCGGCGATCTTGGCCAGCACCGCGTTGGCGGCGAGGAATTCCTCCTCGGTGATGCCACGCAGCGATTCGTCGGCGTGCGCGTTCACCAGAGCCTCGGCGCGCTCGTGCGCCGTCTCGCCCGCGGCGGTGAGCCGCAGCGTCGACCCCGAGACCTCGACCCAGCCGCGGCCGACGAAGTCGTCGACGATCGGCTGGTAGGTCGGCGCGCCGTCGGAGACCAGGAACGGCTCGAACGCCGCGTCGAGTTCGGCGACGCTGTCCAGACCGATCTGCAGGGCGTGCAGGATCTGCCAGTCCCGGCGGGTGAGGTTCTGCTCGTGCAGCAGCGCGCCGGTGGCGATGTCGAACCGCTGGTGCAGGTGCAGCAGCCAGTACCCGATGCGCTTGGTCGTGTTCTTCTGGAGCATGACGAGCCTCTCTGTTGTCGAACGTCGGCTACTGCTGCCAGCCGCGCGAGTACGGGATGACCCAGTACAGGTCGAGGGCGATCCGCGCGAACCGCCAACGGCCGCCCTCACGGACGTACTCGTCGGTGAACTTGCCTGCCACGAAAGAGCTTTCGGTGTCGAAGACGACCTTCTCCTCGAAGAACGACACGCCGGTGGCCCGATCGCCGAGGATCTCCACGTCGTGCCCGTGCAGGAACTGCTTGACCAGCACCTGACCCGCCGGGCTGTTGTCCTCGATGAGCTGCGGCAGCCCGGCGAAGTACGCCTGGATGGCGGCTCGACCGTCGGCTTGGCCCAGATGGCGGTAGTCGAGATAGGCGTCGGCGCTGAACAGTTCGCCGACCTGGTCCCATCTGCCCTCGTTGATGTAGCGGGGTAGGTCGTGACGCAAGGTGTTCAGCGCGCGGACGGCCTCGAGCGTCTCGAGTCGTTCGGTGAGCTGCTCGACCTGCTCGACCAGGTCCAGGACTTCTGACATCGCGGTGGCACCTCTCGTTTCCGGGCCGTCGTGTTTCTCGGGCCGGGCCGAAATCACCTTCGCACGCGATATTCGGGGGTCACAAGATCGCATCCGAAACCCTGCGGTTCGACCGTAGGGTTTCGGCTGTCGATCCCGCAGAGGTTGCGATTTCGCAGAGGCGGCTGGATAAGTGTTGTAGGCACATCGGTGACAGTTCGATCGTGGTCCCGCAATTCGCACGATGAATTGTTTCCCAAGTGCTCGGAACATATTGTCACCGATGTGTCCGAACAATTCGGTGACCGACTGCGGCGAAGTCCCGTGCACGCAAAATCGGGCCGAACTCGGTGAGGAGTCCGGCCCGATTCTTCCGAGCTGGTGTTCAGCCCGGTCCGTGCCCCGCGGCGACCCGGCCCGCGACATGGCGCACATCGCGATGGGAGATGAGCCACTCACCCTCGTACTGCTCGAACTCGTCTTGGACCAGTCCGATGACGACCCAGTCGGCCGGTCGTCCCACGTCGGTGGCAGCCGTGCTCGAGAACCAATGCCACACGGTCGCATAGGCGGTGAGCAGGGGTTTGTCACCGTTCCACTCGATGGTGGCCTGTCCGATGACGTGGGCGACCAGGGAGCGCTGCGACTTGGGTACCCGGCTCATGTGGTCGGTGAACTCGTCACGACCGTGGAACAGCACCGGCGGGCCGGGCATGATCCGGTACTCGATCAGCGCGTCGGGGGTGAAGCACTCGCTGAACCGCTCGCTCTCCTGGGTGTCGGCGATCCGGAAGAATTTGTAGAACGTTCGGAAGATCGCCCGCTCCGCTTCGATCGTGGCGAGCAGATTGTCATGTACAGCGGTCACGTCGGTCCTTTCTCTGCCGGGCGACAATCCATCGCCCGGCGCGCCGTTCGGTAATCGACACGATGCGAAGCTAGCACGGTGCCCGATACCACCCGATGGTGTACCGCACCATTCGGTGCGACGATGTATTCCGAGCGAGGTGATCCGAATTGTTGACCGGGTATTTCAAGGTGTGGAATGTTTCGTCGTGTCGCCCGCCGTGAGTCCCACGTGAATCCGGGCAGTAGACAGAGGAATTCTTGCGTGAGCAGTGTTGTGCGTTCGAAGTCGATTCGTTGTGCCGTGGCATCGGCGGCGGTGGTCACCCTGTTCACCGGTGCCTGTGGCACCGGTGGTGAGCAAGGCGGCGATGCCGGTCCACCGAGATCCGGTGGCACGCTGAAGTTCTCGGTCGCCTCCGACGCGGGCTGTGTCGATCCGCAGCAGGTGGGCAGCAGCGACACCCTGTATTCGCTGCGTGAGACGGTCGATTCGCTGACCGACCAGGATCCCACCACCGGCAAGACGGTGCCGTGGCTGGCGCAGAGCTGGGAGGTGAGCCCTGACGCCAGGTCGTTCACCTTCCGGTTGCGCAACGACGTGACCTTCAGCGACGGCACCCCGCTGAACGCGCAGGTGGTGAAGGCAAACTTCGACGCGATCCCGAAGCTGGGCGCACTCGCCATCCTGTCCAAGGGCTATATCACCGGCTACGTCGGCACCGAGGTCGTCGACGAGCACACCGCCAAGATCACCTTCGAACAGCCCAACGCGCAGTTCCTGCAGGCGACCTCGACCGCCGCGCTCGGCCTGATCTCGGCGGCCGATGCCGCGAAGACGCCCCAGCAGCGCTGCAGCGACGGCGTGATCGGCTCCGGACCCTTCGTACTGTCGAAATATGTGCCCAACCAGTCGATCACGATCAGCAAGCGGATCGGCTACGGGTGGGGCTCGCCGTTGTGGACCAAGCAGGGCGAGGCCTACCTCGACTCCATCGAGTTCACCGTCATCCCCGAATCAGGGGTCCGCGCGGGCAGTGTGCAGTCCGGCCAGCTCGACGTCGCCACCGGTCTCGGCCGCGCCGACGAAGCGGGATTGAAGGCGTCGGGGATCTCCCTGCTGACGCGATCGCACCCGGGCGCGGTGTTCAACCTCGGCCTCAACAACTCTCGGCCGATCCTGCGGGATGTGCAGGTACGCAAGGCGATTCAGTCCGCCGTCGACCGCCGTCAGATCGTGGAGGCGGTCTTCGCCAGCGGGACCGTGCCCGCTACGGGCATCCTCTCGCACACCACCCCCGGCTACACCGACCTGTCGGCGGATCTGGCCCTGGACGTCGCCCGGTCCAAAGCGCTGCTGGACGCGGCCGGCTGGCAGGTGGGCGGTGACGGCATCCGGCGCAAGGACAACACCCGGCTGAGCCTGACCGTGGTGTGGTTCAACAACTCCCAGAACACCCGGGCCGCGCTGGAACTGGTGCAACAGCAGCTCAAGGTGGTCGGGGTGGAGTTGCAGCTGCAGGAGCTGCAGGTCACCCAGTTCCCGCAGCTGCTCGGTTCCGGTGACTTCGACGGACTGTGGGGCGGCGACCTGAGCCGGGCCGATCCCGATTGCCTGCGCACGCTGTACTCGACCCAGCAGGTCAACGCCTACCGGCTGCCGCCGAGCGAGCTCGACGGACTGCTCACCGCCCAGGCGGCCGAGGCCGATCCGGCCAAGCGCGCGCCCCTCGTGGAGCAGGCCCAGCAGCTGGTCGTGCGCAATGCGTATGTGATCCCGGTGGTGGAGCTCGAGACCGTGCTCGCGGCGGCGCCGACCGTGCACGGCCTGACCTTCGAGTCGTCGAGCCGGACCCGGCTGCACGACACCTGGCGGAGCTGAACCGGCATGGGACGGTACGTGTTACGCCGTCTCGCCCAGGCGGTCGGGGTGTTGTGGGCGGCGTACACCGTGTCGTTCTTCGTGCTCGAATTCCTGCCGGGCGACCCGGTGTCGGCGATGGCGGGCGGCGGACTGAACTCCTCGCCGGTCGACCCGGCCGAGCTCGCCGCACTGCGGGCTCAGTACGGCTTCGACAAGCCCATCGTGGTGCAGTACCTCGACTATCTGGGCCGGGCACTGGTCGGCGACTTCGGTGATTCGGTGGCCACGGGTCGGTCGGTGACCGCCACGATCGCCGCGGCGCTGCCACCGACCCTGCAGCTCACGGCGGCGGCCCTGGTGCTCGCCGTGCTGTTCGGCGGCGGGCTCGCCGTGGCGGCCACCTACACCTCGCGGCGCTGGCTGCGGCAGGTGCTGCTGTCGCTGCCGCCGCTGGCGATCTCGATCCCGTCCTTCTGGGCGGGCCTGATGCTGGTGCAGCTGCTGTCGTTTCGGATCCGGCTGTTCCCCGCGTTCGGCAATGCCGGGCTGGCCGGGTTGGTGTTGCCCGCGATCACGCTGGCCATTCCGACCGGCGCGCTGATCGCGCAGGTACTGGCCAAGAGCTTGCTGACCACCCTGGACGCGCCGTTCGTGCAGACCGCTCGGGCCAAGGGCGCCAGCCGGATCCGGGTCCATCTGCGGCATGCGCTGCGCAGTGCGTCGCTGCCCGCGCTCACCATCGTCGGACTGCTCGTCGGACAGCTGGTGGCCAGCGCGGTGGTGATCGAGACGGTGTTCTCGCGCAACGGACTCGGGCGGGTCATGGCGGGCGCGGTGAGCGTGCAGGACATTCCGCTCGTGCAGGGCGTTGTGGTGTTCGGCGCGTTCGTCTTCGTCGTGGTGAACCTCATCGTCGACCTGATCTACCCGGTGCTCGACCCACGGATCGTGGTCGCGCGCCCGAGGAGTTACGCGTGACCGACACCGTGCTGACCGAGGCGGCCGTCCTCCGAACCGTCGTCGACGAGTTCGACGACGAGTACCGTCCGGGTTTCGACTGGCGCAGACTGCCGCGGTTCCTGCTGTACCGGCCGGGTCTGGTGCTCTCGGTGGTGACGCTCGTGCTGGTGGTGCTGGCCGCGCTGTGGCCGACGCTGTTCACCGACCGCGATCCGCTCTTCGGCGTCCCGTCGGAGATCTTCGCCCCGCCCAGCGGACAGCACTGGTTCGGCACCGACGAACTCGGCCGCGACATGTTCACCCGTGTCGTGCACGGCACCGCGCTGTCGTTGCAGGCGACGGTGATCGCGGTGGCCGTCGCGTTCCTCGTCGGGGGCGCGATGGGCCTGATCGCCGGGTTCGTCGGCCGCTGGGTCGACGACGTGCTGATGCGCTTCGCCGATGTGCTGCTGTCGATTCCGTCGCTGTTCCTGTCGTTGGCGCTGGTGACCGCGCTCGGCTACGGCACCGTGAAGGTGGCGATCGCGGTGGGTGTGGCGAGCGTGGCCGGCTTCGCCCGGGTGATGCGCGCGGAGGTGCTGCGATTACGGCAAGCGGTGTTCGTCGAGGCCGCGTGGTCGTCGGGGGCGCGCTGGTACACGGTGCTCGGTCGGCACGTCCTGCCGAACGCGATCGGCCCGGTGGTCGTGCTGGCCACCTTGGATCTCGGAACCGCCGTGCTGGCGGTGTCGTCGCTGAGCTTTCTCGGTTACGGCGCGGTGCCACCGGCGCCGGAGTGGGGCTCGCTCATCTCGAGCGGCCGGAACTATCTCGCCAACGCGTGGTGGATCTCGACGATGTCGGGCCTCATGGTGGCGTTCGTCGTGCTCGCGACCAACCGGATCGCGCGGGCACTCGATGGAGAGTGGGCGAATCGACGATGACCGGGAATCTGCTGGAAGTGCGTGGCCTGTCGATCTCCTACCGCACCAGCACGGGGCGGGTGCGCGCGGTAGGGGCGGTCGACCTGGACATCGCGCCGGGCGAGATCGTCGCGCTGGTCGGTGAATCCGGCTCGGGCAAGAGCTCGACCGCGCATGCCATCACCGGGTTGCTACCGGCCGCCGGGCACATCGACGCGGGACGGATCCAGTTCGGCAGCAGGGACCTGGCGCGAGCGGGCGACCGGGAGCTGCGCGCGATTCGTGGGGCGCAGATCGGCTTGATCCCACAGGACCCCGGTGTCTCGCTGAATCCGGTGCAGCGCATCGGCACACAGGTCGCCGAGGTCCTGCTCATCCACGGCCTGGCGACCCGGCGTTCGGCGCCGGAGGCCGTGGTGGACCTGCTCGAGCGGGCCGGGATGCCCGACCCGAAGACCCGTGCCGACCAGTATCCGCACGAACTCTCCGGGGGCATGCGCCAGCGGGCGCTCATCGCGATCGCCATCGCCGCGAACCCGGCGCTGATCATCGCCGACGAGCCGACCAGCGCGCTGGATGTCACCGTGCAGCGACGCATCCTCGACCACATCACGAGCCTGACCGAAACCCTCGGCACCGCAGTGCTTCTGGTGACTCATGACCTCGGAGTCGCCGCTGACCGGGCCCAGCGGATCGCGGTGATGTCGCGGGGCCGGATCGTGGAGAGCGGGCCGACCCGCGAGATACTCGACAACCCGCGCGATCGGTACACCCAGCAGCTGTTGCGCAGCGTGCCCGGACGGGCCGGTGTCCGGGCCCGGCCATGTCGGCCGGGCACCGAACCGTTGCTCGCGGTCGAGAACCTGGTGAAGGAGTTCCCGCTGCCACGCGCGAAGATCCGCGCGAAGATCGTCCGTGCCGTCGACGGCGTGAGCTTCTCGCTGCATCGGGGGGAGACCCTGGCACTGGTGGGGGAGTCGGGGTCGGGCAAGTCCACCACGGCCAGAATGATTCTGCGCCTGGCCCCACCGACGTCGGGGCGCGTCGTGTTCGACGGCGACGATGTGACCGCCAGCAAGGGCGCGCGCTTGCGGGAGCTGCGGCGGCGCGCCCAGGTGATCTATCAGAATCCGTACGAGTCGCTGGATCCGCGGTTCTCGATCCAGGACGTGATCAGCGAGCCGCTGCGGGTTTTCGGCGTCGGTGACCGCGCCTCGCGGGCGGCGCGGGCGCGCGAACTGCTCGACCGGGTCGCGCTTCCCGCGTCGACATTGGGGCGCAGGCCCGCGGAGCTCTCCGGTGGACAGCGTCAGCGGGTCGCGATCGCCAGGGCGCTGGCCCTGTCGCCGGAGCTGGTGGTCTGCGACGAACCGGTCTCGGCGCTGGACGTCTCGGTGCAGGCGCAGATCCTCGACCTGTTCGCCGAGCTGCAAGCCGACACCGGCGTGGCCTACCTGTTCATCTCGCACGATCTGGCGGTGGTGCGCCAGATCGCTCACCGGGTGGCGGTCATGCGAGAAGGCCGCATCGTCGAGATCGGCGCCACCGAGCAGCTTTTCGACGAGCCGGCTCACGAATACACCCGTCAGCTGCTGGCCGCCATCCCCGGCGCCGACCTCGTCGATGGGAGCTCAGGTGCCTGACAGCAGGGTCACCACGGGCGCCAGCTCGCGCGCCGCGTCGTCGTCGAGAACGATGTAGGAGATACCGAACTCGTCGCGCAGACGGCGCAGTTGATCGGCCGCCCGCGCGGGCGATCCGGTGAGCAGGTTCGGGGCGTCATCGGGGATCGGCGGACCGATGGTGCTCGTCGGGGTGCTGAAGCGCAGCGCCCGTTCGATTGCGGAAAGCCTGGGGCCCGCCGCAGTCTCGAGCCATTCGACCTGACGGGCGAGCTGGTCGCGGGAGAAGGTGCTGAACGCGATGGTGTCGGCTTCGGCCGCGGCGAGTTCGGTCGCCCGTCGTCCGCCCGCGGCGAGCAGCAGCGGCACCTTCCTCGGTGGTGGGGGAACCAGGGTCGTTCCGGTGTTCGCGTAGTGGGCGCCGGTCGCCTCGACCCGCTCACCGCGAAACAGTGCGTTGACGATGCCCACCGACTCGGCGAGGCGCTCGAACCTGATCCGGTCGGACTCGGCCGCGATCCCGAGTTCGCCGTAGCCGATGGCGGTTTGACCGGCGCCGAGCCCGAGCTGGAAGCGGCCGCCCGACACCAGGTCCAGGGTGGCGGCTTCGCGGGCGAGGACGAACGGATTGCGGAAGTCGTTGGCCAGCACCCACGTTCCCACCCCGAGAGTGCTCGTCGCCGCGGCGGCGTAGGCGAGCGCGGTCAGTGGCGCCGGCACCGGTGCGGGTAGGTCGGGCAGCAGCAATGCCGAGATCCCGGTGTCCTCGGCCCAGCGCGCGGTCGAGGTCCATGCCTCGGTGTCGGCGGGGGAAACAGTGACGAGGCCGAACCGGAAAGGATGGTGGCTCACGAGTTCTCCGGTGTCGCGTAGGCGCGCAGGAAGGTGTCGACGGCCGAGGTGGCGACCGCGTGCATCTCGGCGGTGGAGACCTTGCGGGTGCCCAGGCGGGTGCGGCCCTCCATCGGGCCGGTGATCAGCACGAGGAACTGCTCGGCGGCGATCGCCGGATCGCTCGTGCGCAGCCGACCCGACAGCGACAAGCGTGCCAGCCGATCCGCGAGCGCGTCGCCGAGCTGATCGGAGGTTCGGCTCACCACGACATCGATGAGATCGGGGAACTGCGCGACCTGACCGTAGGTGAGCCAGCGTAGTGACCGCGACTGTTCGGTACAGCAGGACCGGATCAGGCGGAACGCCACGTCTTCGAGGGTGGCGCGCAGATCCTCACCGGGATTCCGCAGTCGCTCGACCACCGCCAGGTTCTCGGCGAGCACCGCGTCGCTCACCGCGGCCAGGGTGTGCCGGAACAGCGTTTCCTTGTCGTTGAGGTGGTTGTAGATGGTCGGTTTGGCGACGCCGGCCACCTCGGCGATCTCCTGCACGCCCGCCTGGGCGTACCCACGACGCGCGAAGACGACGAACGCCGCCTCCAGAATCGCCTGCCGCTTGTCGATGCGTCCTCGCGAGGCCGACTGTCCGGTCGGCGTTGCTGCTACTGCCATACCTGAACCATAGCGCAATCGCGCCACAACTTGACTTGCGGGTTCATTCTTATATACCCGAGTTGCGATGCTCATGTGGGAACATTAAAGTGAACCCGCAAGTTCAAATCGATCTGTTCCACATCGGGAGAAATCTATGATGCAACCCCCAGGAGACAGCCTCGATCCGCTTGCGTGCCACAGTGTTCGGCCGAATGGAAGCCCTCGGTCGAGCGATCGAAGCAACGCGGTCGGTCTCCAGGCCGGGCCGTGGCTGGAGATCTTGCAGGCACCCGAGCGAAACGGGCTGACGGTGACCGAGGTGTGCCGTCGGTACAACATCTCGCGCAAGAGCTACTACAGCTATCTCGCGCGCTACCGGGCACACGGGGTGGCGGGATTGGCGCCGCGGTCGCGACGGCCGAAGAGTTTCCCCGCCCGCACCTCCGCCGATATCGAGGCCGTCGTGGTGCGAGCACGGCTCGACCGCCCGCAGTGGGGAGCGCGCAGAATCCGGGCGCAGCTGTTGCGAGCCGGTTCGGGCCGCGTCCCTTCGGTGTCGACAGTGCACGCGATTCTGCGCCGCCACGGCCTGGTGGGCGCGGGGTCGGCGACCGAGCAAGTGATGACCACACACCGGACACCTAGCCGCGCAGGGAGCTACACCTGATGACTACTTCGACTTCCACGCAGGACGATACGACCGAGAAGTCGTATCCGCGGCGGTGGGCCGCGATGGTCGTGCTCGTGCTCGGCTTCACCCTCGATCTGCTCAATGTCACGATCGTCAACGTCGGACTACCGGCGATCCAAGCCGATCTCGGCGGAACTCCATCACAAGTCGGGTGGATCGCCACGGCCTATCTGCTGGCCTTCGCGGCCGCCCTGATCACCGCGGCCCGATTGGGCGACCTGTGGGGGCGCAAACGAGTATTTCTCGTCGGCCTGGTTCTGTTCGCGTTGGCCGGTGCCTGGTCCGCGCTCGCGAACACTCCGGGCGAACTGATCGCCAGCCGCGCCGCGCAAGGCGCCGCCGCGGCGATTCTGGCGCCGCAGGTTCTGTCCAGCCTGTTCGTTCTCTTCCGCGGACCCGAACGGGCCACTGTCCTGGGCATTTTCGGTGTGGCCGCGGGACTCGCGCAAGCCGGGGGATTGCTGCTCGGCGGTGTGCTCGTCACCGCCGACGTCGCCGGTCTCGGCTGGCGGGCGATCTTCTGGATCAGCGTCCCGGCCGCCCTGATCCTGGCGGGTCTCGGCGCGTGGCTGATCCCGGAGAGCCGCGCCGAAGGTGCGCTGCGGCCACGATGGCTCGCCGCGATCGGTCTGACCGTGGGTCTGGTGGCCATCGTGTTCCCGCTGCTGGAAGGTCGCACCTACGACTGGGCGCCGTGGATCTGGCTGCTGCTGGCCGCCGGTGTCGCCCTCGTGGCTCTGGTCGCCATCGGCGAGAACCGCAACCCCGACGCTCGCGCGGGTGCGCTGCTGCCGTTGGAGCTGCTGCGTGCGCGTATCAGTAGCGTCGCACTCGTCGTTCAGTTGGTCGCGTTCGCGGCCTTCAGCGGATTCCTGCTCGTGTTCGTGCTCTGGCTCCAAGAAGGTCAGGGCTACACGGCTTTGCGGGCCGGCGTGGTGACCGTGGCGTTCTCGATCGGCGGACTGGCGGTGGCCCCGCTGGTGGGTCGCCTCACCGTGCAGTTCGGCCGCTCGACCGTCATCGCGGGTGCTTTGTTCGGCGCCGTCGGGACCCTGGCGGTACTGGGCGCGGCCCTGACCTCGACCACAGACGTCAATCCGTGGCTGCTCGCACCCGGTCTGTTCGTCATCGGCATCGGGATCAACCTCGTCCAGCCGCCGTTGACCACGTTGTTCCTGTCGACGGTGCCCACACGCTACGCGGGGTCGGCCTCGGGGATCTGGACCACTGGTCAACAGTTCGGTGGCGCACTGGGTGTCGCCTCGCTGAGCGCTATCTTCTTCGGTGTGGTGGCCGGCGACGGCTACCGCGGCGCTCTGACGGCGTGCACGCTGACGATCAGCGCGGCGCTGGTGGTCAGTGCGGCGCTCAGCCTCGCTCTGCCCGCCCCGACTGCCCAGCCGCAAGACAACGGATAGCGATGCCGAAAATCGTGGGCGACAGCCGGTCAGCCGGATGGTTCCACGCGGTCGCCGAGTAGGTCGTCGCGGCGGTCGCCCACGGTGGCACGCAGTGCCTCGACGACCGCTGCGACTTCGGGACGGCGCAGCGTTTCCGGGCGAGTGACGAGCCAATAGGTGAGTTGGACTCGGACCTCGTCGGGTAGAACGCGGATGAGGTCGGAGTGGCGGTCGGCCATGAAGCAGGGCAACAGGCCGATGCCCGCCGATGCCCGGGTGGCTTCCACATGGACGAAGACGTTGGTGGAGGAGACGGATCGGCGCATGGTGGGAGCGAAGGCGAGAGCCAGGTCGAGGTCGTCGACCTGGAGGATGGACTCGATGAAGTAGACCAGCGGGTAGCGGGCGAGGTCGGCGACGGTGGTCGGGACGCCGTGTTCGGCGAGGTAGTCGCGCGAGGCGTACAGGCGCAGGCAGTAGTCGCCGAGCTCTATCGCTACGGCGCGGTGTACCTGGGGCTTGCCGACCACCACTTCGATGTCGAGGCCGGTTCGCTGGGTGGATGCGCGGCGGGTCGCGGCGATGATGTCGACGGCGACGCCCGGATGTCTGCGCTGCACGCGAGCGGCGGACGGCGGAGCCAGGTAGGCGCTGAAACCGTCGGTGGCCGAAATCCGCACCACCCCTTCGAGCGTGCGCTCGCCCGCGCTCGAGCCGAGCGATCGGACGGCGGCCTCGACGGCTTCGGCCGCGGTCAGCGCCTCGCGGCCGAGGTCGGTGAGCTCCCAACCACCGGTGACCCGGGTCAGTACCCGCCCGCCCATGGCGTGCTCGAGGGCCGCGATGCGCCGTGAGATCGTCGTGTGGTTGATGCCCAGTTCCTCGGCGGCGGTGATGTAGCGCCCCGACCTGCCGACCGCGAGCAGGACCAGCAGATCGTCAGCGCTCGGTCTGCGTCCCGACGTCGAGGAAGAATGGCTCACATGTGCAGTTTCGCAGATTGCTGCTGCGAAACTGGCCATTGTCACCGAGATGGATCTGCACGAATACTCTCCTCACGGCTTGTGGGCCACGTCACAGTTGCCTCGTGATGTGGCCTGGAACATCGAAGGAGTAGTGCGATGAGCGTGCGGAACGCGATACGACCGACCGGCGACGACCCGGACGAGGCCCCCACAGGACTACGGCGGGTAGTGGCCGCCTCGATGGCGGGCACCGTCGTCGAGTGGTACGAGTTCTTCCTCTACGGCACCGCCGCGACCCTGGTGTTCAGCAAGGTGTTCTTCTCCAAGGAGACCAGCGACCTCGACGCCATCCTGGCCGCCTTCGTCACCTACGCCGTCGGTTTCGCGGCGCGCCCGCTCGGCGGCATCGTCTTCGGCTACTTCGGCGACCGCTACGGCCGCAAACAGCTGCTGCAGGTGAGCCTGGTGCTCGTCGGCGCGGCGACCTTCCTGATGGGCTGTCTGCCGACCTTCGCCCAGATCGGTTACTGGGCGCCGGCGATGCTGGTGATCCTGCGCTTCGTCCAGGGTTTCGCGATCGGCGGCGAATGGGGTGGTGCGGTGCTGTTGGTCGCCGAGCACAGCCCGAGTCGCAGTCGCGGTTTCTGGTCGAGCTGGCCGCAGGCCGGTGTGCCCGCGGGCAATCTGCTCGCCACGGTCGTGCTGCTGGTACTGACCTCGACGCTGTCGGACGCGGCGTTTCTGAGTTGGGGCTGGCGCGTGGCGTTCTGGCTGTCGGCGGTGGTCGTGCTGGTCGGCTACTACGTGCGGACCAAAGTCACCGACGCCCCGATCTTCGTGGCCGCCCAGCAGACGATGGATCAGGCCAAGGCCGCGGCGTTCAGCCCGTTCGAGGTGCTGCGCAAGTACCCGCGCGGGGTGTTCACCGCGATGGGTCTGCGGTTCGGCGAGAACATCATGTACTACCTGGTCGTCACCTTCTCGATCACCTATCTCAAGGTTCACGTGCATGCCGACACCACGACCATCCTGTGGTGGCTGCTCATCGCCCACGCCGTGCACATGGCGGTGATTCCGTTGGCGGGCAGGCTCGGTGACCGTGTCGGGCGCCGCCCGGTCTACCTGGCCGGTGCCGTCGCCGCGGCCACCTGGGGCTTCTTCGCCTTCCCGATGATGGACAGCGGCAACAGCGTGATCATCCTGTCCGCCATCATCATCGGTCTGGTGTTCCACGGGTTCATGTACGCCGGTCAGCCCGCGATCATGGCGGAGATGTTCCCGACGCGGATGCGCTATTCCGGTGTGTCGCTGGGTTATCAGGTCACCTCGATCGTGGCGGGCTCGCTGGCGCCGATCATCGCGGTCAAGCTCCTCGACGAGTTCGGTTCGTCGGTGCCGATCGCCTGGTACCTGGCGTTCGCGGCGACCGTCACGGCGATCGCGGTGGTGTGTGCCAAGGAGACCCGCGGTATCGACCTGGAATCTGTGGACCTCGCCGATGCCTCCGCCGAGAAAGGTGTTGCCGCATGACCGATCTCACGGGGCGCAAGGCGCTGGTCACCGGCGGCGCGAGCGGCATCGGCGCGGCGTGCGCGCGCGAATTGGCCGCGCGGGGCGCGGAGGTCACCGTCGCCGATATCGACGGAGTCGGGGCGAAAGCGGTCGCGCACGAGATCGGCGGACACGTCTGGAGTGTCGATCTGCTCGAGGTCGACACCCTGGCCGAGTTGCGTCTCGATGTCGACATCCTCGTCAACAACGCGGGCGTGCAGAGCGTGAGCCCCATCGAGGACTTCGCGCCGCATCGGTTCCGCGCCATGCAGACGCTGATGGTGGAAGTGCCGTTCCTGCTGATCCGCGCCGCCCTGCCCCACATGTACGCCGAGGGTTTCGGGCGGATCGTGAACATCTCCTCGGTGCACGGGATCCGTGCCTCCCAGTTCAAGGTCGCGTATGTGACGGCCAAACATGGGCTGGAAGGGCTGTCGAAGGTGACCGCGCTCGAAGGTGGTCCGCACGGGGTCACCAGCAACTGCGTCAGTCCTGGATACGTGCGAACGCCCTTGGTGGACAAGCAGATCGCGGAGCAGGCGGCCGCGCACGGCCTCCCGGCGCAGGAGGTACTCGAGAAGGTGCTGCTCACCGAGAGCGCGATCAAGCGGTTGATCGAGCCGGAAGAGGTCGCGGCACTGGTCGGTTGGCTCGCTTCCGACATCGCGGGCATGGTGACCGGTTCGTCCTATGTGATGGACGGAGGGTGGAGCGCGCGATGACCGCGGTGGGTGCCTGATGGGCACGATGCTGACCGGTAGCCCGTCAGTCGCCACGAACGATGTGACTGGCGGGTCGCGGCCGTCGTGGGTCCCTGTGGTCTCGTCAAGGGGTCCGGTGTGGGCGGTCGCGGATTTCGGCGAGGAACCGCTCGACGTCGTCGGGGCGTCGGAGTCGTCGCAGGGTGGCATGGGGCGCGTGGTCGCTGATCGCGGTCGTGATCAGCGGGAGGCTGTGGCGGCGGTAGCCGATCAGCCAGCGCCAGAAGGCCAGGTTCTCGCGGGAGCGACGCAGCGCGCGCCACGCGCAGATCCAGAGGGGGAAGTCGAGCACGACGATGGTGTCGGCGGCCTCGAGTCGCACCTCGAGTGCGTCGAAGGGGCCGAGGTCGCCGTCGAGAATCCACCCTTCGGCGTCGGTGAGCCGGCGCTGGATCGCCCGCCATCGATCAGGGGGTAGCGGTGTCAGGTCCGGTGGCCAGAAGTGCTTGTCGAGTTCGATGACCGGTAGTGCGAGGGCGGCGCCGAGTCGGCGGGCGAGGGTCGACTTGCCCGCACCGCCGCGACCGAGGATCACGATTCGTCGCACGTTGCCTCCGGGTCGGGTTCCGCGGTCGATGATGCTGTTCGCCTCAGCATGACGTAGCGGACGTCGCAGTGGCGTCTGTCCAGGCAGATGGGGGCGGCGTAGAAGGTGGGGTCGATCGTGGGCGGAGCAGCGATCTACGCAAGATTCGCCAGCAAGAGCGCTTGTTGTGGACGCTTGTTCATGTTGTAATCCAGATGTTTGCTGGTGGATGTCGGCGGCGCTTCGTGACCGGTGTGGCGAAGTGGCACCGACACTGTTCGGAAGGTGGGGGACGAGATGGCGCGACGCATGGAAAACGGGTCGGAGACGACCGTGGGGGCCATCGGCGATCTCCCCGTGGTCGAACTCGCCGACAGTCCGCTGACCGCCGACCGTGTCGAACGGCTGAGTTCGGCGGCCCGGCACCGGATCGCGGCGTTCGTGCACACCACCCTCGCTGAACTGGACGAGCTACCCGAGCCCTTGGTCCCGCCCATCGAGGTGACCTCGAGATCGGCCGACCGCGAGCGGTAGCGACCCTCGTTCGACAATGGGCAGCGTGCTACCGATTGTTCTACCCCCGGCCGGACAGCGGCGGGGGCGCATCACCGTGCTCTCGCCGAAGAAGGCACGGTGAGAGCACGGTGATCTCGACGTTGGGTCAGCGGAAGAGCGCGGCGAGGTCGACGGTGGCCGCCATCGCGGCGGCGCCCTCGTCGTTGAGGTGCATGCCGTCGCCGCTGTCGAACTCGGGACGGATGTAGTCGGGGCGCTCGGGGTCGGACACGGCACGGTCGACGTCGAAGACCGAGTCGAAGACATCGGTGGTGCGCAGCCATGCGTTGACGGCGTGGCGGGTCGGCTGGGTTTCCAGCAGGGGCATGCCGGGGTAGACGCAACCGGCGTACGGGCCGATGGTGGCCGCGTGGATACGCAGTCCGAGAACGTGCGCCCGGTCGGCCAGGCCGGTGAACCCGGCGATCAATTCCTCGCTGGTCGCGGAGGACTGCCCGCCCATCGCGCCGAGGATGAGGTCGTTGATACCGAAATTGATCAGGATGTCGGTGACGCCGGGGACCTGCAACGCGTCGGAATCGAAACGGCCCGAACCGGATTCGCCGATCTGATCGGCCGTGAGGCGATTGCCGGAGATCCCGTTGTTGACCACCCAACCCCGGGTGAGCCGGGCGTTGAGCGCATCGACCGAGCGGCGATTGGCGCTCTGCGTCGTACCGAAGCCCTCGAACCAGGAGTCACCGAACGCGACGGCTACCGGCGGCGGGTCGGTGACCAGCACGTCGATCCCGGTGACGAAGAAGCGGAACGGAACCTCTTGCGCACCACTGAGTTCCACGTCCGCGGTGTGGTCTCCGGGGACGATGTAGGCGATCTCGCCGGGTTGGTGGGAGAAGGTGGCGAGCCCGGTCGGCGTCGGGAGGTACAGGCTGAGCAGCAGGTCTTCGCCCGCGGCGACCGGCAGCGCGATCGGATCGCTCACGAGCTCGGCGCCCGCGTCGATGGTGACCTGTGCCGCGCCGCCGAAGGTGATCTCGTGATCGGCGATGATCGCCGAGCCGGTCTTGCGCGCTGCGATGCGCGCGGCGCCGATCCGCAGCGGCGCGAGACCGTAGCGGTTGGTCAGCCGCACGCGTACCGCCTCGCCGCCGCCTGCCATGTGGACGACGTGGCGCACGGTTTCGTCGGCGAACTCCCGTGACTCGGCGAGCTTGATCTGTTCGTTCGGGGCGATGACTCCGGTCCGGAACCCGGCGACCCAGATGTTGCGCTGCATGATCTCTCCGAAATTTGCTGTGCGGAATAATGCTTGCGCATAGGTTTACTCGGATGTATTCCTCATGTCAACTATCCGCGTGGCAAGTATCGGCTAAGCTGGCTTCATGTCCGTCCACGAGCTGTTCGACGACCCCCGCTTCACCATTTCCGGCTTGCTCTTCGAGGCGCACAGCGGTCTGATCGCCAAGCTCGAGCCGACCTGGAAAGCGCACGGCCTGTCCGGGCTGGAGCTCAACACCCTGTTGAGACTGAGTCGCTCTCCGAACAGCCGCCTACGGATGTCGGATCTCGCCGCCCAAACCGAGCTCTCGACCAGCGGCGTCACCCGCGTGGTCGATCGCCTTGCCGCCGCGGGGCTGATAGAACGCCAGCTCGACCCGACCGACCGCCGCAGCGCCTACGCGGCCTTGACCGACTCGGGCGTCCGCCGCCTCGAACAGGTCCTTCCCGATTACCTCGCCGCCCTCGAGCAATGGCTCACCGGCCTGCTGACTCCCACCCAACTCGACGGCTTGATCACCGGCCTGCGCGTGATCCGCGATGCCACGAACCCGGCCGCTACCGCTGTGTCCGACCGATCGTGACGCGGTAGCAGCGGGATCGGTCGTCGAGGGTGTCGCTGCTGATGAAAAGCAGGCGGGTCGGCTTCAGGGGAGTGAATGGTAACCGGTTAAGGTGCCGACCCGCCTGCAATCCCATTCGTTGACACGAACGGCGCGGATGGGGGTGTTCTCCCACGCGATGGTGAAGTCCCGCACCATAACTCGCGCGAATGGCCGCTCGGCTCACCGCAAGCCCGGAGGGTGCCGGGCCTGCGATGGGGAATGGGTCAGGGCAGGGGAACCCAGGTGCCGAAGAACCAGAAGCCGTGCTGCGGCGCGTCGTTCTGGTGATGCTGCGGCTGTTGCTGCGGCCGGTGCTGCTGGCCCTGCTCGGGCCGCTGCTGGTCGTGCCCGCCCGGATCCGCGCTCGCCGCGGTCGCTGTCGCGCCGAGCACCCCGAGGGCCAGGGTGCCCGCCACCGCGGTCTTGGCCAGCGTCGATTTCATCCTCATGCGCGTTCCTCCAGATCGTCGATCTCACTGCCGAGATCATCGGCCGGCCGAAGTGCTCGGCCGATAGCTGAATCTTCGCGGCGGAACTGTCGAGCCCGGTGGGACGCGGCTGGGAGTCGGCTGTGGATCGGCGCCGACCCTCGATCGAGCCGACGTTGCTACAGTTCACCAGCCGTGGTGTTCGGGAAACCGGTGTAGAACCGGTGCGGCCCTCGCCACTGTGATCGGGAGTTGTGAATCGATCCGGACGACTCTGTCGTCCGGAGCCACTGGGGCACCTGCCCTGGGAAGGTGGATTCACCGCGCACTATCCCGTCAGCCAGGAGACCGGCCACGGCTACGCAGTACCCCATTCCACGAGGACCTGGAAGGCCGTCTCTTGACCCGCTCTGTTTTCGCGCGCCTACGTTCCGGCGCGTTGCTCGCCTGCACGATTGTTCTCACCGGTTGCGGTGTGCAACCCACCTCCGATGCGGGCGGCGCAGCTGCTGTCACCCGCGTGAACTGTGGGATCGACGTCGCCGTCGACGGCCCACCGCAGCGGATCTACGCGGCGTATCAGCCCTCGATCGAGATCGCGCACGCGCTCGGTGTCACCGATCGGCTGGTGGGCACGGCATTCCTGGACTCCGCCGTGCTTCCGGAATATTTCGCCGCGCAGGCGCGCTCGCCCTACGTCGAGAAGCTGCCCAGTCGCGACGAACTGCTGGCCCAGCGACCCGACTTCGTCATGTCGGGTTTCAACGGGGTGTTCGCCTCCTCGGCGCAGAACAGCGTCGGTACCAGGGCGAGCCTGAACGAATTGGGTGTGCGCAGCTGGGTGCTGAGTCCGCTGTGCCCCAGCGCCGACGGTCTCGCCGACGAAGCGATCGACCCCGACACCGTGCGCTTCGACAACGTCTACGCCGACCTGCGCGATCTCGGTGCCCTGTGGGGCGCTTCCGAGCGCGCCGAAGAAGTTGTCACGCAGCTGAGTTCGCGCATCGACGCGGTCCGCGCGAAGGTCGGCAACGCCGCGAAGCCTCGGGTCGCTGTCGTCACCCCCAAAGACGACGGCTCCTATACCGTGGCAGGCGGCATCGACTTCATCACCCAGATCATCGACGCCGCCGGTGGAGTGAATGTCTTCGCCGACCTCACCGCCAAGCGCAATGTGCCCGTCGGCGCGGAAGAGCTCATCGCCCGTGACCCCGACATCATCCTGACCAGCCTGTGCTGCAAGGCGACCTACACGCGCGCCGACGGCCGTCCCCAGGTCGACAAGATCGTCGGAAACCCGGCATTCGCGAATCTGGCGGCGGTGCGCAACGCGACCGTGCACCCGTTCCTGTTCGCCGATCGGGCGGCAGGCGTGCGGATCGCGCACGCGACCGAACTGGTCGCCGAGTTGATCCATCCCGAGCTGTTCCAGCGGTGACGCGCACCGCTCGCGGCACCGGTCTGCTCCTGGCCGGCGCCGCGCTGGCGGCTGCCTGTGTGGCGTCGGTCCTGATCGGTTCACACCCGCTCACCCTCGACCAGGCCGCGGTCGCGTTCACCGATTTTCAGGGAACCGACACCGACCGGGTCGTGCGCTACATCAGGCTGCCCAGAACGGTCGCGGGCCTGCTCGCGGGTGTCGCGTTGGCGCTGGCCGGCGCGGTGATGCAGGGTCTCACCCGCAACCCGCTGGCCGGGCCGGGCCTGCTCGGCGTCAACGCGGGTGCGTCGCTGGCCATCGTGATCGCGATGGGTGCGCTCGGCCTCACGGCGACGGGCGGATTCATCTGGTTCGGCTTCCTCGGCGCCGCGATCGCGGCCGCGCTCGTCTACACGCTGGGATCGTTGGGGTTCGGGGGAGCGACGCCGGTGAAACTGGCGCTCGCGGGCGCGGCCTGCACCGCATTGTGTGGGTCGATCACCACGGCGATCACCCTGCTCGACCGGACCCTGTTCGACAACTTCCGATTCTGGGTGGTCGGCTCGTTGGCTCGCGCCGACATCGAATCCGTGTGGGGGACGGTGCCGTTCATCGCTGTCGGATCGGTGCTGGCGATCGTGGTGGCACGGCCGTTGAACGCCGTCGCCATCGGTGACGACATGGCGCGCACGCTCGGCACCCGACTGGTCGCGACGCGCGCGATCGGTGCGTCGAGCGTGGTGCTGCTCGCCGGGTCTGCGGTAGCGATCGCCGGCCCGATCGCCTTCATCGGCTTGGTGATCCCGCACATCGCCCGATTCTTCGCCGGACACGACTACCGGTGGATTCTGCTGTGGTGTGCGCTGCTGGGTCCGACGCTGCTGTTGGCGGCCGACATTCTCGGACGGATGCTGGTGCGGCCACAGGAAATCCAGGTCGGCATCATCACCGCCTTCGCGGGCTCGCCGTTCTTTCTCTATCTCGTGCGCAATCGAAAGGTGGCCACCCTGTGACGCGCACCGAGGGCGGCGTACTGCCCAGCGGCACGTTGTTGCTACGAACACCCGACCGGCGCATCGTCTTTCGCGTCGGGAAACGCTCCGCGGTCCTGACCGTGCTGATCACGGCAGCCGCGATGGCGGTGGCGGCGTGGTCGCTCACGATCGGCTACTACCCGCTCACCGTCACCGACGTGATCCGGGTGCTCGGTGGCGGCGGCACGCTCATCGAGTACGACGTGGTGGTGGCCGACCGGTTGCCGCGCGTGCTCACCGGATTGTGCGTCGGGGCGGCCTTCGCGATATCGGGGGCGATCCTGCAACGGATCGCGACCAACCCACTGGTGAGTCCCGAGATCATCGGGATCAACGCGGGTGCCTCACTGGGTGCGTTGGTGGTGAGCGTGTTGCTCGGTGGCGCCGGACTGGGGCTGGTCGGCGGCGCGTTGCTCGGTGCCGGGGTGGCTATGGCGTTGATCGTGGTCGTGGCCACCAAGGACGGACTCGACGGCTACCGACTCGTGCTCGTCGGCATCGGCGTCACGGCGATGCTGTCCTCGGCCATCGCGTTCATCCTGACCGTCGCCGACAACTACCAGGCGCACACCGCGGCCATGTGGCTCACCGGCAGCTTGGCCAACCGCGATTGGAGCCACGTCGGCTTCGCCGCGGGGGCCCTGGTAGTGGTCGTGCCGCCGCTGATCGTTCTCGCTCGCTCGTTGCCGCTGCTGGAAATGGGCGACGACCTGGCGAACTCGCTGGCCGGGCGACGCGGCCCCGACCGCCGCACGCTCATCGTCGTCGCGGCCGCAGCCGCGACCCTGGCAACGGCTGCGGCAGGCCCGATCAGTTTCGTCGCTCTGGTGGCTCCGCAGATCGCACGACGCTTGCTCGCCGAACGCGGTGCCGGGCTCGCGCCCGCGGCTGCCACCGGGGCGTTGCTGGTGGTCGCCGCCGACCTGGCCGCCCGGCGGCTGTTCCCGGCGGAACTTCCTGTCGGGGTGGTGACCGCCATCCTCGGCGCTCCCGTTCTCGTCTACCTCCTCGCCCGCGCAACCCGGATCGGACACGCTGGATGACCGCACACCTGACCACCGAGGGACTCACGCTCGGCTACGGCGACACCGCGATCGTCACCGACGCCACCGTCGACTTCCCGACCGGAGCGATCACTGTCATCGTCGGCCGCAACGGCTGCGGCAAATCGACCCTGCTGCGCGGCCTGGCCCGACTGATCGCGCCGACGGCCGGCGCGGTGCTGCTCGACGGTGCCGATATCGCGCCGCAGCCCGCGCGCACCGTCGCCCGGCGGCTCGGCATGTTGCCCCAACAACCCGTCGTCCCCGACGGCATCACCGTGGGTGAACTCGTCGGCCGCGGTCGTCATCCGCACCAACGCTGGTTCCGTCAGTGGTCGGCGCAGGACGGTGCGGCCGTGCGAAAAGCGTTGGTGGCCACCGACACTCTCGAGTTGATCGACCGACCGGTGGATCAACTCTCCGGCGGCCAGAAACAACGGGTGTGGATCGCGCTCGCGTTGGCGCAGGACCCCGAGGTGATGCTGCTCGACGAACCGACGACCTTTCTCGACCTGGCGCATCAACTCGACGTCCTCGACGTCCTGCGAAACCTGTTGCCGCGCACCATCATCGTGGTCCTGCACGACCTCAACCTCGCCGCCCGCTACGCCGACCATCTCGTCGCCGTGCAGGACGGTCGCGTGGTCGCTCAAGGTTCACCCGCCGAGATCGTGCGCCCCGAGCTGATCGCGGAAGTCTTCGGCATCGACTGCACGGTGATCGACGATCCGATGACGGGCACACCGCTGGTGATTCCGGCCGGGCGAACGGTGCGCACCGCATGACGCGCCGGTATGTCCTCATCGCCCGGCCGACTCCGTCGGGCGTCGACCTCCCCTCCGTCGAAGCTCTGGCGAAGGCCTGCGGGGTCGGCTACGCGCTGCTCGACCAGCAGGAGCCGACCATCCACACCGCACTCGATACCGCCGCCCGCGACGAATCGCCGGTCACGCTGATCCCGCTCGCCGTGCCACGCGACCGCTACCTCGAGACCTGGATCGCGCGAGCGGTAGCGAACTGGAAGGAGACCCGCGCGAGCGACCTCGACGTGCGAATCACCGACGGCATCGACACCGCCACCGGATTCGCCGACGTGGTGCGTTCCCGGATGTCCGAGGACGGCGCACCGGTGACGGCGAGCCCGCGGGCCTTCCGCAGCCCGGCCTGGTCCGAAATACCCGACCACACCGCGCACATCCTGGTCTGTCGAGGCCCCCGCTGCACCGTGTACGGCGCGGGCGAGCTGCACCGCACTCTGCGCCGCGACCACCCCGACGCCCTGATCACCCCGACCGGCTGCCTCAACCCGTGCAACCTGGGCCCGCTCTACATCACCTACCCGGACGGGGAATGGCACACCAACGGTGTACGCGGGGGTGACGCCATCGCCGCCGCGCACGATAGCCTGACGGAATGATCGAGGACGAGTCGACCACGATCCACCCCGACCGGGCCGCGCGGCAGCCGAGACCCGCGTGCTGATCGAGAAGCAGCGCTGGGCCGGGATCCGCAGCGGGGCGGTGACGGTGCTCTTTCGCCGGTGGCGTCATCGGCAGGCCACCGAGGGCAAGGTCTACCGCACCGGCGCCGGGCGTATCGCCGTCGACCAACTGTCGACGGTCACCGCCGAGCACATCAGCATCGAGGACGCACGCGCCGCGGGATACGACGCACCCGCCGATGTGCTCGCCGATCTCCGGGGCGCCGAGCAGGACCCGATCTATCTGCTCCGGATCCGCTGTCTCACCGACGAGGATCCGCGCGACGCGCTGGCCGCCGACGACCGGATCGACGATGCGGCGGCCTTGGCCGCACGCCTGGCACGCATGGACCGAACCGATGCCGAGGGCCCCTGGACCCACGACACGCTCCGGATCATCCAGCGACGCCCCGCGACCCGGGCCCCCGACCTGGCCGAGGAACTCGGGCGTGACCCGCACCGCTTCAAACTCAACGTGCGCAAACTGAAGAACCTCGGCCTGACCATCAGCCTGGGCACCGGGTATCGGATCTCACCTCGCGGTGTGGCCTTGCTCGTAGCCCTGGATTCGGCGCAGACCGGGGAGTGAACGCGGCGAGTGAACCTCGGCGCTGCCTTGCCTATCAGGGCGGGCGGCACCCGGATGATCCCCGTTTGGCCCGGCGAACTCTCAGCGTCCTACCTGGGTGTGTCCCTCGAAGCCTGCGACAAGCAAGGCAACCCGGCTGATCTACCGCGACAGTGTCAGTCGAATTGCCTTGGCTGATCGATCCTGAGACGAGTCACGCGAGCCCTGGGTGCCCCGACTCGGTGCCGAAGTCTCGCACCGCAACTCGCGCGTCACTGATCGTCGAGTGCAACGTTCCGGGCCCGGCGAACGATGCGATGCTCATGCAGGGGATGACGCAGGTCGATGAGCAGCAGCAAACAGCCGGGTTCGGTGCGTTCACCGTGGTGGATGTCGAGACCTCCGGGCTACGGCCGCACCAGCACCGGGTGCTGTCCGTCGCGGCGGTGACGCTGGACGGTACCGGCCGGGTGACGCGAGAGTTCCACAGCCTGATCGATCCGGTTGCGATCCGGGTCCCGTGCACATCCACGGGCTCACTGCCGAGGTGCTGCAGGGCTCGCCCGAGTTCGGTCAGGTGCGCGACCAATTGACGGCCATGCTGGACGGCCGGGTGATGGTGGCGCACAACGCGCTGTTCGACTACGGGTTCCTGCTGCAGGAGTTCGCCCGGGCCGGGGGAGCTCTGCCGGTGCAGCGCCGACTGTGCACGTTGGCACTGGCCCGCCGCATCGCGCTGCCGACACCCGACTACAGGTTGGGCACGCTTGCGACGTATTACGGTGTGCCGCAGCAGAAGGCGCACGATGCGCTCGACGACACCCGTGTTCTCGCGAATGTTCTCCGAGCGTTGGTCGCCGACGCGGCCCATCTCGGTATCGCACCCCCTTTTCTCGACTGCGCACCTGATTCGGCCAGGCCGGCGCAGTCCAGGTGGCCGGTCGAACGTCGCGGCCCGAAGCAGCCGTGTGACTTCGCCTATCCCGGGAAGCTGGCGGTGGCCGGCCGGCTGCGCCAGGGGATGAAGGTAGCGCTGACTGGAGAGACCCGGATCGCACGGGAAGAGCTCGCTGCCCGTGCCGAGGCTGCGGGGCTCGACGTCACGAGCATGGTGAGCAACCGGACCAGTGTGCTGGTCACCAACAACGCCCATGCGAAAACGGGCAAGGCGCGCAAGGCGATCGAGTTCGGAACGCCGGTGATCGATGAGGCCCGGTTCGCCGCGCTACTCGAGTCGGTAGAACCGGGGCACCTGAAAGGGGCAGCGGTACCTGAGGTTGCGGCGCCACGTCGGTCGACGGCACCCGCACGGGCGAAATCGGGCCCGCTGGCCGGTCGGCGGATTCTGGTTCTGGGCGGAACCCACGGCGAGGCCGCGGCGGCGCGCTCGCGGATCGTCGAGCTCGGTGGTTCGGCCGCGGTCAATCTCTCCGCGACAGTGACAGATCTGCTCCTTCTCGCAGGTGGGGAATCCGACCGGCGCGCGCGAAAGGCCGACGAACTCGCACTGGCGGTCCACGGACCAGACCTGATCGAGCAGGGTGCGATCGCGCCCGCGGCAATCCCCGCGGCATCGACCGCACCTGGTCGTGCTGAAATCCGGCCCGCGGAGCCGACGGTGTTGTCGCGAGGTCAGGTGATCGACGTGCCGATCGCCGAGGGCGGCAATACGTGGACTCTGCGGGCAACGTGGAGCCAGCTCAGTGCACCGACCGTGGATCTCGTCGCGTTCCTGCTCGGCAGCGATGAGCGGGTCGACGACTCCGACGACTTCCTGTTCTACAACCAGCCAGAATCGCAGGGCGCGAAGCTTTCCGAGGATGGGCCGAACGAGCAGTCGATCACCCTGGTCCTCGATGACCTGCCCGAGCACTGCACTCGCATTGTCATCGCCGCTTCGCTCGACGGTGCCGGTCTCACCTTCGGCGACGTCGGCGCCATCGAGCTGGATTTCGCCGCCGGCACGGAATCGAGCACCGCGATACGTTCCACGCTCGATGCCGCAACCGTGGAGCGCACCCTGCTGCTCGCCGAGCTGTATCTGCGCGGTGAAGATTGGCGGCTGCGCGCGGTCGGCCAGGGCTACGAGACCGATCTCGCCGAACTGGCCAGGCGGTACGGGGTCGACGTCGACGAATGAAGCCGCACGAGGTGGCGCCCGGTCGCGCGCTGATCTTTTCGTACCATCGAGCGCAGCCGGTTCGGTCTACCGTGGGCTGATGACGATGCTTGCCAGTGGCGTGATCCGGGAGATGGGCACCGACCCAGTGAACGCCGTGCTTCGGTTCGGGTCGGAATCGGCGGCGGCGCCGTCGCGGGCGCCCGGGCAGCGGTTGTTGTTCGTCGATGATCGGCCGGCGTTCGAGCTGAGCTCTTGGTGCGGCACCTGTCCGATGCTGTTCGAGCGGAAGGAGGGGGCCAACAGAACATTGTCGGTGCCCGAATTCGCTACGCGGGTGGCTGTCGGGCTCGACGAGTTGGACGATTCAGTGATCGACGCGTTCGGCGAATTGCTGCCCGCAGGGCGGTACCAGCCGATGTTGCTGGGTATTGAGCCGCGGCTCGTACATCCTCTCGATCGCGACGACTATTTCGCGCACGAGCAGGTCGAGACGTGGGGTATCGACTCGTTCTGGGGGCTGCCCGCCCATCCCCGCACGATCTACTACCGGACCTTCGAGACCGCGGTGAGCGCTGACGCGCACCTGTACGAATTCGTTGTTCCGATGGTTCCACCGACGTGGAACGACGCCACCCGAGTGGCGCAGTTCGACGAGCGGCTTCGCAGCGTTTCGACGCCAACCGCGGTGGCGGTGTCGATCCTGGACGTGTGCCAGCCGGCCGTTGCCGATGAAAGTCGCGACTACTACACGCACTATTCATTGATCCACTTCCTGCTCGACGGCCATCACAAGCTGGAGGCGGCGGCGAAGGCCGGTCGACCACTGCGTTTGCTTTCCCTACTGTCGGTCGATGCCGGCCTCGCTGACAAGCACGACATCGCATCGCTCGCCGGCATCCGGTCGGGGATGCCCGGCGAGCGTCGGTAGCCTGACCGTTCGAGATCAGCTGCCGAAGCTTTCGGCGACCATGTTCTCGGTGAGGCCGTAGTCGGCGAGGGAATAGTGGTGGGTGGGTTTGCGTGCGCCGGTCCGGCTTTCGTTGTCGAGGGCGGTGATGGCGGTTCGAGCTTCGGGTGTGAGGGTGGCACCGGTACGGGCGTACACACGGTCGACGACGCCGAGGGGGTCAGTGCGGAGATCGTCGAAATCGATGTCGATGAAGGTGGCTTCGGGGTGTCGGGTGCGGGCGGCGGTGAATTCGTGGAGGCCGCGCGCCCACAGGTCGAGCTGGGTGCGGCCGATGGTTTCGCCGGTGAAGACCGTCGACCAGCCTCGGGTGGCGTGCTCGTTGAGGCTGCAGACCGACGGGATGATGGTGGCGGGGTCGCGGTGGGTCTGGATGACGATGGCGTCGGGGTAGGTCGCCAGCAGGGCGTCGAGGCAGAACAGGTGGCTGGGGTTCTTGAGGACCCAGCGGCGGGTGTCGTTCATGCCGATCAGCTGCAGGTTGCGGCGGTGACGTGCGTAGGCGGGCGTCCAATCCTGACCGGACAGCCATTGCGTGTAGCCCGGAATATGGGCGAGGCAGCCGTAGGAGTACGACGTGCCCGATTGGCGCAGCAACTGCCAGCATTCCTCCACGTCGGCGGCGCTCATGTAGTGCAGGCCCATGAATTCGGGGTTCTGGACCTGATGCTGTCGCAGACCCGCGTCGATCTGCGCGTAGGCGGGATTGTCGGCCCAGCTCTCGCGCGGTGGTCGTGGCTGCGGGAAATCGGTCAGCCACATCTCCAGCCCCTGATTGGCCGGATCGGCCGCCAACAGCCGGTGCAGTGCGGTGGTACCGGTCCGGGGCAGCCCGGTGACGAAAATCGGCTGGGTGACCGGTGTTTCGACGTAGCCGGGATTGGCCGCCCACGCGGCCTCACTCAGCGCGCGGGCGACCAGCGCACCGCGTAGAAAGAATCGCGACATCTTCGAGCCCAGCTCGGTGAGCCCGGCCTCGTCGCGATACGAGTCGAGCAGGACCTGCAACGCCTCGGTGTAGTCGTCGGCCCCGAAATCGGTGAGACCGGTGAGTTTGGTGGCTGAGGCGTGCAGGTCGGCCACGGTGCCGACATCGGTGCGCACAGTCATCTTCGACAAGCTCCTAGTTGTGGTATTCGCCGCAGTTGACGTCGAGGGTCTGACCGGTGATCGCCGAGGACCAGTCGGAGGCGAGAAACACCACGGCACGGGCGATCTCTTCGGGCTCGGGCAACCGTTTCAGGTCGGACTTCGACGCGGTCTGCTCATAGACCTGCTCGACGGTGATGCCGTACTTCTCGGCGACCTGACCGAAATACCACTTCAGCTGATCGGTCCAGATGTAGCCGGGCAGCACACTGTTGACCCGCACGCCCTTGCCGCCGAGCTCGGTGGCCAGCGTCTGCGACATGGCCAGCAGCGCCGCCTTGGTGAGTTTGTAACTGCCGTACCTGGGTTCGGAATGGCGCACGACCATCGAATTGATCATCACCACAGCGCCTTTGGCCTCGGCGAGGGCGGGCGCGAACGCCTGCGTCATCCGTAGACCGCCGAGCACCGTCATATCCAGGCTCGACCGGATGTGGTCGAAATCGGTGCGGTCGAGTGGCTTCATCGACGGCACCGAGAACGCGTTGTTCACGAGTGCGTCGACCCGGCCGAAGGCATCGACGGTGCGCGCCACGAGATTCTGCACCGCGGCCTCGTCGGTGATGTCGGTGGGCACGCTCAGCGTGGCGCCCCCGGCGGCCTCGATTTCGGCAGCCACCTCGAGCAGGCGGGATTCGGTGCGTGCCGCGAGCACGACCGTCGCCCCTGCCGCGGCGGCTTCCAGACAGATCGACCGGCCCAGACCCGGTCCGACCCCGGAAACGACGACGACTTTGCCGTCCAACAGTACCCCGCTCACCCGAGCATCCTTTCGGCGAAGGCCCGCTGGCGGGCCGAGATGCGGTCGCGCCAACCAGCGGCGTCGATCCGGTTGTCTTCGATGTGTGGAAGGTGTTGTGCGACGTCGTCGATCGGCACGACGACGACCGTCGGACCATCGGCCTCGGTCATCGGGCGGTCGGTGCGCTGCCACCGGAACTGCAGAATGCCGCGGGTGCGGCCGGTGGTCTCGATCCAGTTCGCGATGCCCGGGTCCTGCTTGCTCACCACCATCCGGATCAGCCCATCCGGATCAACTTGGGCCTGAGCGTGATTGAGGCTCGTCTGGTGGTTGACGTAGTCCAGGGAGATGTACCAGAGACTGCCCAGCTGAAACCCCTGGTACGGCGCGTCGGACTTCGGCACGGTGATCACCAGCGCCTGATCGTCGGCGAGATCGAAATGTCCCACCGAGGAGTACTGGGTACTCAGCCCACCGGGCGTGAGCCGGGGTGCGGTGAGCGTGTTCACCGGCAGATCGAGGTAGAACCACTTCGGGAAGTTGAACCAGGTGTGCACGCGGGTGAGCAGCATTTTCGCCGCCGCGCCGTACCGTTTGCGGATCCGCGTGAGGTCCGGTTCGACCGGTGCGGTGCCGATGGTGTCGACCCGCTCGATCCGGATCGAGCCCTTGCGCTCGGTCCAGTCGCTGTAGACCTCGCGCACGGCCAGCATGGACGCGCCTTCGCCGAGCGGGAAGTAGTCCGGGCCCGTATCGGGTTTCGCGGGGCCGAAGCGCAGCGAGAAGCTGCCGTCGGCGGCGATCGGAATGCGTCGGTCGTCGAACGCGTCGGCGCCACCGGGCACGTCGGTCGCGGTGTAGTCACCTTTGAGCACTTGGAAGCTCAGGTCGACGGTGCTGCCGCGCACCCCGCTCACCACGTATTCGGCGGTCGGCTCGATAGTGGCGTGGTAGTAGAGCGTATCGGGGTTGTCGAGGCCCATTTTGGCGTACGGGCCGGTCGAGGACACGAAATACGGATGTGACGTGCCGTGCGCGCCCGAAAGACGCAGGCACGCGGCGACACTCGCCGCGAGGTAGTCGTAGCCCTCGGCGAGGTCCTGATCACTGCGGACGAATTCCGCTGCGGCGATGAGTTCTTCGGCCTTGGCCACCGCGGCGAGGAACGGCGCGGTGAGCGGTTCCGGTGGCGCGGTGCTACCGGATTCGGTGGCGGTACTGGAGTGGGTCAACGGTCTGCGATTCCTAGCTCTCGGAGGATATGGGCGGCGATCTCGGAAGGGGAGCCGAGGTCGGGTGTGATGACCAGGTCGGCGTTCTCGGGTCGTTCGTAGGGGGAACCGATCCCGGTGAAGCCGGGCAGCTCGCCGGCGCGGGCCTTGGCGTAGAGGCCCTTGGCGTCGCGGCGCTCGCATTCCGCCAGCGGGGTGTCGACGAAGACTTCGTGGAAGGGGAGCTCGCGGTCGGCGTGGGTGGTGCGGGCGTCGGTGCGCTGCGCGGCGAACGGGCTGATCACCGACACGATCGCCACCGCACCCGAATCGGCGAACAGAGCGGCGACTTCGGCGACGCGGCGCACGTTCTCGTCCCGGTCGGCGGGGGTGAAGCCGAGGCCCGCGTTGAGACCGTGCCGCAAATTGTCCCCATCGAGCAGGTAGGCAGGGCGGCCGGCCGCGACCAACTGACGCTCCAGCTCCACGGCCAGCGTGGACTTGCCCGAGCCGGACAGGCCGGTCAGCCAGACCGTCGCACCCGCGTGTCCGCGTTCGGTGCGACTCACCGCCGACCGATGCCAGACCACAGACGACGCCGCGCGCGCACGGTCCGAGGTGACGGCGTCGGTCCCGGTTTCTCGGCCGGTCACCATTCCCGCGGCGACGGTCTGATCGGTGACCGGATCGATCAGGATGAAGCTGCCGGTGCGCCGATTCTCCCGATACGGATCCGAGAGCAGCGGATGGCGGCTGCGCAGTCGAACGCGCGCGATGTCGTTGAGCGACAACGTGGTGACGTCCTCGATTCGATGCAGGGTGTTCACGTCGAGGCGGTAGTCGATGGCCGTGATCTGCGCGGACGAGGTCTGCGCGGCGGTGCGCACCAAGTATTGCGCGCCCTCGCGCAACTGAGCGCTCTCCGAGAACCAACACACCATCGCGTCGAGTTCGGTGCCGATATGGGGACGGTTGCCCGGCCGGGCGAGCAGGTCGCCGCGCCCGACGTCGATGTCGTCGTCGAGGGTCACCGAGACGGCCATTCCGGTGAACGCCTCGTCGACCTTGCTGCCACCCGGACCCCAGATCTGCCTGACATGGGTCGACTTACCCGAGGGCAGCACCACCACTTCGTCGCCGGGCTTGAAGATGCCACCCGCGACAGTGCCCGCGTAACTGCGGTGGTCGAGGCCCTCCTGCGCCCGGATGACGTACTGGATCGGCAACCGGGCATCGATGAGATTGCGGTCGGAGGCGATGTGGACGTCTTCGAGGTGGCGCAGCAACGGCGGGCCCGGATACCAGTCCATGTGGGTGGAGCCGTCGACGACGTTGTCGCCGAGCAGCGCCGACACGGGCACGAAGCTCAGATCGCCCACCGTCAGTTTGGCGGCGAACGCGGCGAACTCGGCGCGGATCTCCTCGAAACGCTCCTGCGACCAGTCCACGAGGTCCATCTTGTTCACGCATACCACCAGGTGCGGCACGCCGAGCAGAGTCGCGAGGAACGCGTGCCTGCGGGTCTGCTCGGACACGCCGGTGCGGGCGTCGACGAGGATCAGCGCGAGGTCGGCGGTGGACGCACCGGTCACCATATTGCGGGTGTACTGGACGTGTCCCGGAGTGTCGGCGATGACGAATTTGCGTCGTGGTGTGGTCACGTAGCGGTAGGCGACATCGATGGTGATGCCCTGCTCGCGTTCGGCGCGCAGACCGTCGGTGACCAGCGCGAGATCGGCCGCGGCGCCGCCACGTTCGGTGCTGACTCGTTCGATGGCGGCGAGTTGATCGTCGAACAGGGACTTGGAGTCGTAGAGCAGTCGACCGATGAGGGTGGACTTGCCGTCGTCGACGCTGCCCGCGGTCGCCAGTCGTAACAGATTGCGGCGCATCAGAAATAGCCCTCTCGCTTGCGGTCTTCCATGCCGGTCTCGGAGATCCGGTCGTCGGCGCGAGTGGCGCCGCGTTCGGTGAGCCGGGTGGCGGCGGTCTCGGCGATCACCTTCGCCGGGGTGTCGGCGGTGCTCTCCACGCAGCCGGTGCAGGTGGCGTCACCGACGGTGCGGAAGCGGACGGTGGCTTCGAAGGTGCGTTCGCCGGGGGCCGCGGTGATGAAGCGTGTCGCCGACAGCAGCATCCCGTCGCGTTCGATGACCTGACGACGGTGCGCGTAGTACAGCGAGGGCAGCTCGACGGCCTCGCGATCGATGTACTCCCAGATGTCGAGCTCGGTCCAGTTCGACAGCGGGAACACCCGGATGTGTTCGCCGGGCTGATGGCGACCGTTGTAGAGGTTCCACACCTCGGGCCGCTGCGCTCGCGGGTCCCACTCGCCGAAACTGTTGCGGAAGCTGAACACCCGTTCCTTGGCGCGAGCCTTCTCCTCGTCGCGTCGCGCGCCGCCGAACGCCGCGTCGAAACGGTGTTCGGCGATGGCGCGCAGCAAGGTGGTGGTCTGCAACGGATTGCGGGTGCCGCCGGGGCGTTCCACGGCGCGGCCCGCGTCGATGTCGTCCTGTACGCGGGCGATTTCCAGGCGGGCGCCGGTGCGCTCGGCGGTGCGGTCGCGGAACTCGATCACCTCGTCGAAGTTGTGGCCGGTGTCCACGTGCAGCAGCGGAAACGGCAATGGCGCTGGCCAGAACGCGCGCCGCGCCAGGTGCAGCAGCACGGCGGAATCCTTGCCGCCGGAAAAGAGCAGCGCCGGTCGCGCGAGTGTGGCCGCGACCTCCCGGAAGATGTGCACCGACTCGGCCTCCAAGGCCGCCAGATGCGATAACTCGTACCCCGTCTGCACTGTTCACCCACTTCGTTCGCGCAGTTCGTCGGGAAAACTTCCCTGACGGGTTGCGGTGTCGAATATTCGACGCTATTGTTCGGTATTGTGACACCGACGATAAGCCGGGCCGAGCTCGCCGGTCAAGAGGCGACCCCAGGTTCGTCCGGTGATGTTGAGATTCCCGACGCTGCGTCGCCGCCGACGCAGCGTGTGGTGAAGGTGCTCGAGCTGCTGTCACGGCGGGCAACCGAACGACTGTCGCTGGCCCGCATCGTGCGCGAAGCGGGGCTCTCGCGCGCCACCGCACACGCCGTGCTCACCCAGCTCACCGCCGACGGCTGGACGGTGCGCGACGAGGACGGTTGCTACGGCATCGGCTTGCGGCTACTGACAGTGGCCAGACGTGCCGAATTGGCGTTTCCGCTGCGCCGGACCGCGGTGGCGCACCTGCGAGCGCTGTCCGAGCAGGCCGGCGTGCCGGTGTTCCTCGCCGAACGCGATGGGGAGAGCATCGTGGTCACCGAGGTCGTCGGCCATCCGTCGGCGGGCTGGATCCGCCCGGGTCGGCGCCTTCCGCTGGCGCCCCCCGTCTGCCGCGAATTCATCGCCTGGGCACCGGAACCGGTCAAGCAGGCATGGCTCGCGAGCGCCGACTCGGCTCACCGTGACCGCCTCGCCCGGGTACTCGCCGAGATCCGAACCCGCGGCTACTCCGTCGAACGACTGGTCGACGACTCGACACCGATGCTGGAAGTCCTTGCGGGCCTGCGCGATACACCGATCACAGCCGCCCTGCGCGCTCAACTCGGTTCCGTCATCACCGAGCTGATCACCATCGACTACCTGCCCGATGAGCTCGGCCCCGAGAACGCGGTGGTGACCCTCGCCGCCCCCATTCGCGACCGCGACGGTGCGGTAGTGGCCGCGGTCGTCAGCTGCCCCGACACCCGGCTGTCGAGCCGCGCACTGAGTGAGCTCGGTGCGGCGACGGTGGCGGCCGCGGACCGGATTACCGCGGGCGTACCAGGGGACTGACGCACGTCCTGTCGGTCACGACCTGGATTCGAATGATGCCTCGCGCACCGAACGGGTTGTGTTCCTACGGTTTCGAGTACTCGGCAGCGGCGGTTCGCCATTACGCTGAGAGTGGATCTGCCCGAATGCGACCCGCTCGACGGTCGCGGAGGCGGAGGGCGAGGAAGGACGGACCGTGGCAAACGACAGTGATCGGTGGTGGGAGGCGCCCGAAATCTCAGGCTCCACCCCTGACTCCGCCGCGCAACCGGCCTCGGATCCCACCATTCTCAGAGCTCCCGGCAACCAGGGTCAGGCACACGGTGCGCAGCCGGTCTCCGGAACGGGGGAGCAGTCGCCATGGCAGCAGCCCGGTAGCGGCCAGCATCCGCTTGCGCCGCCGACCGTCGTCGGGCAGCACCCGTTCGGTCAACCAGGAACCGGCGAACAGTCGTACGGACAGCAACCCGGCACCGGACCACAGCCACCGTGGCAGCCGTCCACGACGGGGCAACCGGTCGGCGGGCAGCATCCGTACGCGCCCCCGGGGCAGTGGACCGGCCAGCAGACATACGGGCAGCAACCCGGAATGGGCCAGGACCCGTACGCCCCGCCACCGGGCAGTGGGCAGCAGTACCAGCCGGGAACAGGCCAACCACCGTACGGACAGCAGTACGGATCAGGCCAGCAGCCGTTCGCCCAGCCGGGGTACGGACAGCAGCCTTACGGCTATGCTCCCGCGCCACAGCAATATTCGCCCCCACCGCGTCGCAGTGGTGGCTCGGGCGTGATCATCGCGGTGGTGGCTGTCGTCTTGGTGCTAGTGATCGGAGTCGGGGTCGCGGTCGCGTTCGCCGCCCGTTCCTCCGATGAGTCCTCGGCGTCGGCGGGTACGACCACCACCACGAAGGCGGGGCCACTGTCGGGCACGAGTACCGCACCCCTGGCCCCGGGCTCGAAAGGCGTGCTCATCGCGACCTATCGCGTCGCCTACGACGTGCCGTCGGCCTGGACCATCCACTCCGACTCCGACCCCATGTCGTTCACCACCGCGAACGGTTCGGTGGACGGACGCGGTCAGGCCACCGAGGGAGCCGACTACTGCCCCGGCTCGGTCTTTCGCGCCATGGCCGCAGTCACCTCGAGCACGGAAACCGACCCCGCCGCCGCCGCCAAGAGCGTCGCGAAAATCTCCGCGGCGGGCGGGTATTCGGATCCGACCGGCGGAAAGATGAGCACGCCTACGTCGCTGAAGACCCAGAGTGGGGTCAGCGGCCAATTCGTGGAGACCTCCGGCGCGTGGACCCCGCAGATCCCGGGTTGCACGGCGAACGCCTACTCGGTGTACGCCTTCGGGTTCCGCAACGCGGCCAACACCACTCTCGTGCTGACCATCCTCGTCGACCGGGGCACGACCGGCGAACTCACCGCTGACCAGGCTCAGAAGATGATCGCCAGCCTGCGCCTGGTCTAGCGGCGTCGGCGCCACCGCGCTCGGTGTTCGTAGACTCGACTCATGACGGCAGCCGCATCGAATTCGACCGATCTCCCGGCGAGTCTGGTGGAGATGACCGCTGACCACGTGCGTGCGCAGGTACTCGGCGGTGCCTTGGCGCCGGGGGAGCGGGTCGGTGAGGAGGCGCTGTGCGCGCGGCTGGGTATCAGCCGCGCCCCGGTGCGTGAGGCATTGCGGCGCTTGGCCGAGCAGGGTCTGGTCGAGCACCTGCCGCGGCGCGGATACCGCGTGGTCGTGTGGTCGGCGCACGACATCGTGGAACTGTTCGAGGTGCGGCGAGCGTTGGAGCAGCACGCGCTGTCCGCCGCGCTCCCGTGTGCGGATCTGCCGCGACGGCTGAGTCGGGTCCGTGCCGCGTTGGCACAGCTCACCACGGCGGACCGGCGTGCGGACTGGGTCGCCCGCGACGACGCGCACCGTCGCTTCCACGTCGAAATCGTCGCGCTGGCGGGCAATCGGCAGCTGGACCTGGTGTACGAGCAGGTGCTGGTGAAGCTTCAGCTCGCGATGGCGCGCAATCTGCGTGAGGAAACCGAGGCGGGCGCTCGCCGCGAGGGCGTGCGCAGACATCAGGAACTGCTCACCGCGCTCGAGACCAATGATCCGCTCCGGGCCGAGGCTGCCCTGCGCAGGCACGGCGAGCAAACATACCTGAAACTCGGTATCTGCTAACACATCCGATACAGATCGATCCCACCGCCGTCACACTTTCTGTCGACAATCGACAACATGACAGGCTCTACGGTCACCGAGATTCTCACCCAGCATCAGGGTGGCAGCGGCTCCCCGACCAGAACCGCGCAACGGGTGGCCGACGCGATCGCCGCGCGCGGCGACGACGGCACCTGGATCACTCCGGTATCGCGTGCCGAGTTGCTCGCTGCCGCAGCGGCTATCGAACGTAGGCCCGGCGCACTGACGCTGCCGCTGTACGGCGTGCCGTTCGGGGTGAAGGACAGTATCGACGTCGCCGGCTACCCGACAACCCTGGCCTGCCCGGACTACGCCTATGTCGCCACCCGCACCGCACCGGCGGTGCAACGCTTGCTCGTCGCGGGTGCGTTGTTCGTCGGCAAGACCAATCTCGACCAGTTCGCGACCGGCCTCAACGGAACACGGACCCCGTATCCGATGCCGCGCAGCGTCTTCGGCGGCGATCTGATCTCCGGCGGGTCCAGCTCCGGATCCGCGCTCGCCGTCGCACTCGGCCAGGTGCCGTTCTGTGTGGCCACCGATACGGCGGGATCGGGCCGCGTGCCCGCCGCGCTCAACGGCATCGTCGGCTGGAAGCCGTCGCGTGGCCTGATCAGCACCGTGGGGCTCGTGCCCGCCTGCAAGTCGCTGGACTGCCTCACCCTGATGGCGACCACCGTCGAGGACCTGGATCTGGTCGCGGAGGTGATCATTGCGGTCGATCACGAGGATCCGTGGACCCGTGCCAGGGGCGGGCGATTCCCCGGCGGCCCGATCCGGCTCGGGTTACCGGCACCACAGGAGCTCGAGTTCTTCGGCGACGACGCGATGCGCGCCGCACATCTCGGCACGCGAGACCGGCTGCCGAGCAAAGGGTTCGACTGCGTCGACACGACACTCGCACCGTTCCTCGCCGCAGGCGCTCTGCTCTACCAGGGCCCGTGGGTCGCCGAACGCCTGGTCGAATTCGAGGAGTTCCTGACCGAGCGGCCGGACTCGATCCTGCCCGTAATCCGGGAAATCCTCGACAGCGGAAGACAGTTCAGCGCCGTGGACGTGTTTCGCGCACAACAGCGATTGCAGACGCTGCGCGCGCAGGTCAACCGCATATGGGACGAGGTCGACGCGGTGATCGTGCCGACCGTCGGCACCACGTTCACCGTCGACCAAGTGCTGGCCGACCCCATCGCGACCAATACCGTGCTCGGCCACTACACCCACTTCGGCAATCTCCTCGATCTGACCGCCATCGCGGTTCCCGCGGGCACCACGCGCGACGGAAGACCGGTCTCGCTCATGGTGTTCGGCCCGGCGCTCGCCGACGACGTCGTCCTCGCCGCCGCCGCGCGGCTGCTCGACGAGCCGCGCACCGCGGCTCTACCCCCTCACCTCGGCCCGGTATCCCTTCAGGAGCGACGATGACCGAAATCCCCGCCGACCCGACCCCCTTGCCCTTCGATCCCGCGACGACGGCGCTCGTCATCATCGACATGCAGCGAGACTTCTTGCTCCCCGGCGGCTTCGGCGAAAGCCTCGGCAACGACGTGGCCCTCCTGCGCACCGTGATCGAACCGCTCGGTGAGCTGCTTACGTCCGCCAGGGCGGCAGGCATCACCGTGATCCACACCAGAGAAGGGCACCTGCCCGATCTCTCCGATTGCCCGCCGGCGAAACTGCGGCGCGGCACCCCGTCTCAGCGGATCGGCGATCCGGGACGGTTCGGGCGCATCCTGATCCGCGGCGAGTACGGCCACGACATCATCGACGAACTGGCGCCGCTCGACGGCGAGACTGTCATCGACAAGCCGGGCAAGGGAGCGTTCTACGCGACCGAACTGGCTGCTGTGCTGCAACAGAATTCGATCACCACGCTGTTGGTCGCCGGCGTCACCACCGAGGTGTGCGTGCACACCACCGTGCGCGAGGCCAACGACCGCGGCTACGAATGCCTCGTCGTCGCGGACTGTGTCGGCTCCTATTTCCCCGAATTCCAACGCGTCGGGCTCGCGATGATCGCCGCCCAGGGCGCGATCTTCGGCTGGGTCGCCGACTCGGCGGATGTCATCGCCGCACTCGCCACCACAGCCCCCGTCACGGCCTAGCGAACAGGATCCACCATGTCCGTCGACACCTCGAAACCGACCACCGCACCAGAACCCCCTGCGCCACTGGCACTTCCGTGGTGGACCAGGGGAGACACCAACGCCTTCTTCGGTCTGGCGTTCAACATCCTGGTCAACGTCCTCACCCTGACCACGCTCACCATCGCGGTGGTCAAGATCCCCAGCACCGATGTGCTCGGCACGGTGCTCCCGGCTCTCGGTATCGCCCTCGTGCTCGGCAATCTCTACTACATGGTGCTGGCCAGGCGCCTGGCTAGGCGTGAAGGACGCTCCGATGTCACCGCCCTGCCCTATGGGCCGAGCGTTCCGCACATGTTCATCGTCGTGTTCGTGGTGATGTTGCCGATCTACCTGGCCACGGGAGATCCGTTGCGGGCGTGGGCAGCCGGTCTCGCCTGGGCGTTCATGATCGGGATCATCGTGATGATCGGCGCCTTTGTCGGCCCGTACATCCGCAAGGTCACCCCGCGCGCCGCGATGCTGGGCACCCTGGCCGGCATCTCGATCACCTTCATCGCCATGCGCCCCGCGGCGCAGATGTGGGAGGTGGCCTGGATCGGGCTCCCGGTGCTGGCCATCATCCTGATCGGCTTCTTCACCGACGTGAAAGTGCCGGGCAATATCCCGGTCGGACTGGTCGCGCTGCTGGTGGGCACGGCGATCGGATGGATCGGCGGATACATGTCGGCACCCGACGTCGCCCAGGCCGCAGGCGATATCGCGCTCGGCTTGCCGGACCTGCGCCTTGACCTGCTCTTCGACGGTCTGAGCGACCTCGCTCCGCTGCTGGCCACCGCCATCCCGCTCGGCATCTACAACTTCACCGAAGCCATGAGCAACGTGGAGAGCGCGGCCGCGGCGGGCGACAACTACAACCTGCGCAGCGTGCTGCTGGCCGACGGCTTCGGCGCTGTGATCGGTGCCGGCTTCGGCTCACCGTTCCCGCCCGCGGTCTACATCGGTCATCCGGGGTGGAAGGACGCGGGCGGGCGCACCGGCTATTCCCTTGCCAGTGGCCTGAGCATCGGCATCATGTGTCTGCTCGGGCTCTTCGGTGTGCTCGCGACGCTGCTGCCCATCCCGGCCATCGTTCCGATCCTGCTCTATATCGGTCTGCTGATCGGCGCGCAAGCCTTCCAGGCGGTGCCGCGCATCCACGCGGTCGCGGTCGTGGCCGCGCTGCTGCCCAATCTGGCGGAATGGGCGGTGACCCAGATCGACAACGCGCTGACCGCCGCCGGGACCTCGGCGGAGAAGATCGGTTCGGACGCGCTCGGCCAAGCGGGCGTGGTCTACGACGGGCTGAAGGTGCTCGGTTCCGGTGCGGTGCTGGCCGGTCTGGTGCTCGGCGCGATGGTCACGTTCATCCTCGACAAACGGTTCCGGGCGGCCGGCGTGGCGGCGCTCATCGGCGCGGGGCTGAGCTGGATCGGGCTGATCCACGCGCACGCGGTCGAATGGGCTGCCGCGCCCGGTGTGGCGCTGGGCTATCTGCTCTTCGCCGTGGTCTGTCTGGCCTACTCGCTGCTGCCGTCCCCGAGCACGGCGACACCTGTCGCCGACGAGGTCGCCGTGTGAGGTGGTCTGCCCGGCTCGGCACACAGGAGCCGGGTCAGGTGTTCTTCGGCAGCGTCGCGAGGAAATCGCGGAAGTCGGTGGCGGGGTGGCCGGTCAGGTGTGGGACCGCATCGGTGACGTGCTCGAGTTCGCCCTCGGCGATCGCGGTGTAGGTGCTGACCCAGCCGTCGACTTCCCACCGCGGCGCGTCGTATTTCGCGCGGGAGGCGTAGGCCTCGTCGACGGTTTGGTCGACGTAGCGGAACGGACGACCGAGGATCTCGGTCATCTCGGCGGTAGCGGTGCTCAGGCTGAAAGCCCGCGGACCGGTGAGGTCGAAGGTCTCGCCGAGGTGGTCGGTCGAATCGAGCACTGCCGCAGCGCAATCGGCGACATCGGCGCGAGTGACCGCGGCGACCCTTCCGTCGGCCGCGGGGCCCTCGATCACGCCGTCGGCATCGGCGAAGTGCGGGATGATGTCCTGGTACTGGTTGTCGCGCAGGAAGGTGAACGCGAGCCCGGACGCGCGGATGGCCTGTTCGGTGTACCAGTGGTCGCGACCGAAGGTGAACGTGGCATCGGGCGCCGCGCCGACGAACGACAGATACACGATCCGTTGCACGCCCGCGTCTTTCGCGGCGTTCACCACCGCGGTCTGCTGGGCTGCCCGGTCGGCGCTCTCGGTGGCGGAGACGAAGAAGAAGGTCTGCACGCCGTCGAGCGCAACGCCCACGCTGGCCGGATCGCGGAAGTCGATGGTCGCGGTGGTGGCGCCGTCGATGGCCGCGATGTGGTCGACGTTGCGTCCGAGCAGTCGCAGTCGCACCCCCGACGGTGCGAGCAGGTGGGCCACGCGGCCGCCGATATGTCCACTGGCTCCTGAAATCGCGATGGTCTCCGGCATCGGTCCAGGCTATGGGTCGGCCGCGACAGGTCGTGCCGACACGCCCAGCGGGCAGGTCGGCGCGCGCGTCGATGCGCGGATCCGCGCATGAGGTGGTGGAATCGGCGCGTGCGCGTATCGAGTGGAATTGCAGCCTGTGTCGCGGTCGTGGCACTGGCCCTGCCGGTAGGCCCAGCCGCCGGCGCGGTACAGGACACGGCGTGCGGGTCGACCCTGTCGCAGGCCGACATCGCCGAAATCGCGCGGCTGTCGGACACCTCGGCGATCTCCGGTGCGGGCAGCCTGGCCGGCCTCGAGGACGCGGTGGCCCGCCACCATCGGATCACCGAGATCCTCGTCGAGCATCGAGACCTGCGCGGGCTGTTCGCGATCGGGCTCGACGGCGTCGAATACGCCGCGGTGATGCCGATGCAACGCGATCCGGCGGCCTTCGTGAACCGCGAGTACGCGCACGCGATCAGCTTCGAACTGCTGCGCCGGTTCCTCGACAATCTGCACGCCGAATTCACCGGAGGCATCGCGGAACCTCAGTGGGCGCACTACTTCGCACTGGCCCGCGACTGCGGGGCATCACGCGCTCGCACCGCCATGGCCGGATACAACGCGCACCTGACAGTCGACCTGGCCTATTCGGCGGCCGCGGTGGCCACCAAGCCCGAGAACGCGCCGGACTACTTCAAGATCGTGGCGGGAATCGCCTCGGTCGGCGACGTGATCATCGACCGCACGAAGGCGGCCTATGGCGCCGATCTCGGGCCACTGTGGCGGTTCTACTTCGTCGGCGAAGGACTCGACCAGCTGTTCGGCGCGGGCGTAGCCACCGAGCAGATGCTCATCGCCGCCGATCTCGGTGCGAACACGGTGATCTTCACCAACGGACTCGCCCTCCAAGACCCCGCTCTCGCACCCGCGGTCCGCACCGAGATCACCGCGTTGTGGCAGGCAGCCGATCTGGCTTTCGAGGCATTGGCCCGAATCAACGCACTCTGAACCTGTCGGTGCCGTCAGATTCGGTCGAACCGGATATCCGCCGCGAGCGGGTCATGACAGATGTCGTCGAGCGCGAGAAGCTGGTGGATCCAGGTCGGCGCGGAGACCGGAGTCTGGATCAGCGCGCGCACCGTGATAGCGGCGACCACGGCCGTAGCCAGTGATTGTCCGCGCCCGCTCGCCGATCTGATGGATCCGTCCGCAGCCCGCGCGAGCGCTACCCAGCGATCACTGCTGCCGGGCATATGGGCGGGCGCCAGCGATTGCAGGACCGGCGCCCAGGTGAGAGCGGCCAGGCCGAGAGTGGCGAGTCGGGAGTCGAGGCGGAGGTAAGTGCGCACCGGAACACCGAATTCGCGGGTGAGACGGTGCTGATCGGCGAAGTCGGCGCGCAGTGCGGGAAACGGTCGGTAGCCGGCATGCTCGGGCGTTGGAAACCGTTGTCGTCCGGTGAAATTGCGGATGCTCGTGCCGTCGGCGTCGGGAAAGCGCTGGCCGAGCAGTCGGTAGGTCCAGGCAGTCGCGGCGGGGCCGTGGGTTTCGCCGGAGCCGAGGCCGGTCATGATGTCGACGGGGCCACTGCGGAGTGTGAGTGCGTCGACGGCGAGCAAGGTGGTGAGTCCGGGAGCCAACCCGACGCCGAGCACCGCGGGGCCGCCGACGTCCTCGAGTGCCTGGACATAGCTCGACGTCGCGGAGATATCGACGAAGACGATCCCGCGACCGACACAGGCTTGCGCCAACCCGACATCCTCGGTGCCCGCGCAGTTCACGACGATGGTCGCTCCTGCCACCGCCGCCTCGACACCGGCGCTGTCGCGCAGGTCGACCACCCGGTCCGCCCTGGCGGGATCGCGCCCCGCCACCTGTACGGAGACGCCCTCGGCGCGAAGCAATCGCACCAGATGTGCGCCGACCGTTCCGTATCCGCCCACAACCAGCACCGTCATCGGAACTCCTCCCCGTCGTCTGCACCGATGCTACGGGGGGTCGCCGAACAGAACAGGCCCCGGCTCTGCGGCGTGAACCGCAAGGCCGGGGCCTGGTTTCGTCGGATCAGCCCGCGGTCTTCTCCGAGCTGCGCACCTCGATGATCGGCAGGATAAGGGCGGCGGGCGCGCTCGCGGGCACGACCGGCTGGTTCGGGCGAACCGGGGCGATCTTGGTGTAGCCGGCGCTCTGCTCGGGGCGGGTGTCGACCTCGCCGTTGTTGGGCCAGTAGGCGGCCGCGCGCTCGGCTTGGGCGGTGATGGTGAGCGAGGGGTTGACGCCGAGGTTGGCCGACACGGCGGCACCGTCGACGACGCTGAGCGTCGGGTAGCCGTACACGCGGTGGTAGGCGTCGATCACGCCGTGCTCGCGGTCGACGCCGATCGCCGCGCCGCCGAGGAAGTGCGCGGTCATCGGCACATTGAACACATCACCCCAGGTACCACCGGCGACGCCGCCGATCTTCTCCGCGACCCGCCGGGTGACATCGTTGCCCGCCGGAATCCACGTCGGGTTCGGTTGTCCGTGGCCCTGTTTGGAGGTCAGCTTGCGACCACCGAACAGCCCGCGCTTGGTGTAGGTGGTGATCGAGTTGTCCAGGTGCTGCATGACCAGGGAGATGATCGTGCGCTCGCTCCAGTTCTTCGTGCTCATGAAGCGGAAGAAGGTCAGCGGATTGGACAGCACCAGGCCCAGGAATCGCAGCCATCGTGGCACCCGCCCGCCGCCGTCGACCATGAGCGTTTGCAGCATGCCCATCGAGTTGGAGCCCTTGCCGTAGCGGACCGGCTCGACGTGGGTATCGGGGGTGGGGTGGATGGACGAGGTGATCGCGACACCCTTGGTGAAGTCCTGGTCCGGTCCCAGCGTCCTGGTCGCCGCACCGACGATCGACTCGGAGTTCGTGCGGGTCAGCAGGCCGAGCTTGTCCGACAGATTCGGCAGCGCACCCTCATCACGCATCGCGTGCAGCAGCTTCTGCGTACCGAGCGTGCCTGCCGCGAGCACGACATGCTCGGCGGTCAAGGTCTTGGGCGCCTTGCGCACCCACGCACCGGTGCGCTCGGTGGCCACATCCCAGGTGCCGTCGGGCAGCGGTCGCAGCGACGACACCGTGGTCATCGGAATGACCTGCGCGCCGGCCTTCTCCGCGAGGTAGAGGTAGTTCTTCACCAGGGTGTTCTTGGCGCCGAACTTGCAACCGACCATGCAGTCGCCACATTCCACGCAGCCGGTGCGCTCGGGACCGACACCACCGAAGTAGGGGTCGGCCTCGGTCTCACCCGGCGTACCGAAGAACACACCGACGGGAGTCTGCACGAACGTGTCGCCCACACCCAGGTCCTCGGCGACGGACTTGAAGATCTCGTCGGCGGGAGTCATATGGGGATTCGTCACGACACCGAGCATCTTCTTCGCTTGCTCGTAATAGGGAGTCAGCTCGGTGCGCCAGTCGGTGATCTCCCGCCATTGCGGGTCCTGGAAGAACGGCTCCGGTGGCACGTAGAGGGTGTTGGCGTAGTTCAGCGAGCCACCGCCGACCCCGGCGCCGCCCAGGATCAGGACGTCGCGCAGCGGGTGGATGCGCTGGATGCCGTAGCAGCCGAGCTTGGGCGCCCACACGAATTTGCGCAGGTCCCAACTGGTTTTCGGCAGTTCGTCATCGGCGAAGCGGCGGCCCGCCTCGATGACGCCGACCTTGTAGCCCTTCTCCACCAGGCGCAGCGCGGTGACACTGCCACCGAAGCCGGAGCCGACGATCAGAACGTCGAAATCGGTGGTGCGCTCGGGCATGGGGGAGCTCCTCGATCGGTGTCGACAGTGACGCGGGTAACGCTAATGGCGACAGCCAGAGCTGTCAACGTAGGCTCCGCTTCGACCTATGCTGTTCAGGTGGCCCGATACACCCGAGCGGAACTCGCCGACGTCAGCGGCGTGGCGTCGCGCACCATCCGCTATTACCACTCGCTGGGCGTGCTCCCCAAACCCGGTCGCGCGGGTAAGGAAGTGGTCTACTCCGACGAGCACTTGGACCGCTTGCGCGACATCGTCGCCATGCAGGCGCGCGGGCTGCGTCTGGACGCGATCCGCGAGGTGTTCGACGCTGAGCCGCAGGCCGGTGATTGGCGCGCGCTGTTCGATCCGCGTGCGAGCCAGGCCGCCGAACGCTCGTGCTACATCGACGATGCCGAGCTCGCGACCATGCTGGGCGACCGTGGCGCCGATGTGCTCGCGGAGCTCGTCTCGGCGGGATATCTCGAGCGCCGTGACGAGCGCTGGTTCCTCGGGGACCGGACGATGTTCAAGGCCGCGCTGGTCCTCTACGACGTCGGCATCGACATCACGCTGAGTGGCGTGCTGCGCACGATGATCCAGTCGCGGATCGCCGTGCTCGCCGACGAAGTGGTGCACACGATCCGTGATGCCGCGGGCACGAGCTACGGCGGGGAGAGTGTCGGTGTGGACCTGAGCCGCTTCCGCGACCGATTGCTCGCGATGGCATGGGAGGTCGGCGGCACCACGCTCGTCGCCGAGATCGAACGCGCCGCGGCCGACGCCGACGACGCGGCCGGGCGTCATGCTCCGGCCCGCGCCACCAGTGGGCGATGATCGGAGGATGAGTTCCGAGCAGCCCGGTCCGCGCGCACTGGCCCGCGCGCAGACGATCGCCGACATCAAACGCATCGGCCGCGAACACCTCGCCACCCAGGGCGCCGCGGCACTGTCGTTGCGTGCGGTCGCGCGCGATCTGGGGGTGGTGTCCTCGGCGGTGTATCGGTACGTGCGCAGCCGCGACGAACTACTGACCATGCTGGTGGTCGACGGCTACAACGCGTTGGGCGATGCCGTCGACGCGGCACTGATCGACGCACCCGAAGACCCGGCGACGCGATTCCGAGTCACCGCGCGGGCAGTACGGGAATGGGCGCTGGCCGAACCCGCCTGGTACGGCCTGCTGTTCGGCACGCCCGTGCCCGGCTACGACGCACCCGCCTCCGACACCGAGGCGCCAGGAATCCGGGTGATCGCGATCCTGCTCGGCATCGTCGACAGCGCTTACCGTCAGGGGCAGCTCGACGTCCCCGCCACCGGACCGGCGATCAGCGCGCGAACGGCCACCGATTTCGCGACGATCCGCGAGCAGTTCGGCCTGCTCGCCCCCGACGCGGTGATCGCGTCCGCTCTCACCGCGTGGACCACGCTGTTCGGTGCCGTGAACTTCGACGTGTTCGACATGTACGGCCGTGACACCTTCGCCGACCGCGGGGAAATCTTCGACCTGAATATCGATCGATTACTGCATCTGCTCGGCTTCGTCGTGCCGCGCCCAGAGGATGTGGACCGGTCGGTACGGTAGCGATTCGAAGGGTTCCCGCGGTATGTGGGGAGAGGGAATGTGTGAACGGCGACGACGGCGTCGCCAACGAAGGAGAGTGCCCGAGTGAATTCCCGCGAGGAGATCTTGCGCCGAGTCCGTGACGGGCTGCTCGACCTACCCGAGGACGAGCGCCGGGTCCCCATGCGTCGATCCTCCGGCAGGCACGCGTTGGTGGATCCGGCCGAACGGGCCGAGGTGCTCGAGCGGTTCGTCGAACGGTTGCGCGAGCACGGCTCGCTGGTGCGCACCGTCGACATCGCGGGCCTGCCCGCCGCGGTCGCCGACGTGCTCTACGGCATGAGCGTGCAGACGGCACTCGCCGCGGTCGAGCCGGGCCCGGCGTGGTTGGACCACTGGGCCAGTGCGCCGGGACATCGGGTCGTGCACAGCGGCTCGGACTCGAACGAGTCCGGCGAGGCGGTGGTTCGCGACGCGGTGGCCGGTGACGCGTCCACCGGTTCGCTGGCACTCGATGCCGACGGCGGACCAGCCGTCTCCGAGGACATGCCGCAGGTCTGCGTCGTCCGCGCCGACCGCGTGTTCCTCTCCCTGCCCGAAGCGCTCGACCACCTGGATCAACGTCGCCCGCTGATCTGGCTCGGCGGTCCCGGCGATACCGAGCTGGCCCGTCAGATGGTGGTGTTGCTCGTCGAATAGCTCGTGGGGAAACGTTATCGAGCCAGGGTTGTGTGGGACTGGCGGTCTCAGTTATTCTCGGGTAACGGTGTGACGGCGCTAACAGGGCCGTGCGCGCCGCACGCGAACCGAGGAGGCACCGATGACGCTGACCGAATCGAGCCGTGGCGGACCCATTACCGAGGAGTACCGAGAGGCGCTGGCAACCCTGTCACAGGGGTCTGTCGACCGCCATTTCGATCCCTACCTCGATATCGACTGGGATTCGCCCGAGCTCGCCCTTGACCCGAACGACGTGCGGTGGGTTCTCTCGCCCGAGATCGACCCGCTCGGCGCGACACAGTGGTACCGCGATCAACCCCTGGACCGGCGCATCGCGATCGGCAAATGGCGCACAGCCAATTCGATCAAGGTGGGCGCCGCTTTCGAGAGCATCCTGATCCGCGGAATGATGCAATACATCATGAAGCTGCCGAACGGGTCACCCGAGTTCCGGTACTGCTTGCACGAGATGACCGAAGAGTGCAACCACATCCAGATGTTCCAGGAGCTGGTCAACCGCATCGACGTCGATGTGCCCGGCATGCGGCCGCTGTTTCGCGCGATGTCACCGCTGATCGGCGTGGCGGGCGGCTACGCCCACACCATCCTGTTCATCGGCATCCTCGGCGGCGAGGAACCGATCGATCACTATCAGAAGGCCGTGATCCGTGCGGGCGCGACCATGCCGCCGATGGTGTTGCGCACCATGGAGATCCACATCGCCGAGGAAGCGCGTCACATCTCCTTCGCCGGCGACTTCCTCACCGCGCATATCGGGCGGATGGGCAAGTTCAATCGTGGCGTCTGCTCGGTGGCCTTCCCGATCGCGATGCGCTGGCTGGCCAGCGAGATCATGGCGCCACCGCGTTCGTTCGAGCGCGAGTTCGATATTCCGCGCGAGGTCATCGAGCAGGCGTTCTGGAAGTCGGAGCATTCCCAGCAGATCCTGTCGGGCTACTTCGGCGATATGCGCAAACTGGCCAACGACCTCGGGCTGATGAACCCGACCGCCAAGTGGCTGTGGCGCAAGTTCGGCATCGACGGGCCCGTGTCGCGCTACCGCAGCGAGCCCGAACGCAGCGCTCGACGCGTCGCCTGAGCTGACGTCGCCGGCGATCAGTCGCCGGCGACCAGCTGGGTGATGATCTCGGTGAGTTGCTTGTCGGGGTCGAGGTTCAGGCCGTGGCGGCGGGCGACGCCGTCGACCACGTGCCAGGCGTAGGAGGCGACTTCCTCGATCAGCTGATCCCTGGTGAGCGCGGGATCGGGGTCGTTGGCCCAGCGGGTGACGGTGGCCTCGGTCATCGACACGATGGCGAAGGTCATCGTGTCGGCCGAGGCCTCGTCGGTCACGCCCACGACCCCGGCCAAGCCGGTGACGAGCGCCCTGGTCGAACCCGCGAGGGTGTCGATCAGCGCGCTCATCGCGTCGATATCGGGATCGGTCTCCGATGGACCCGTCCGCAGGAACTCGTGGAGCCGGGGATGGTCCTGGATCCAATCGACGACGCCGCCGATCGTACGAACCAGGATTTCGTGGATCGATCCCTCGGCGATGTCGAGGGCATCCTCGATGTCGGCGACGAACCGGTCTGCGATCTCGCTCCTGATCCGGCGATCGAGCTCGTCGCGGCCGGCGAATTGCCGGTAGACCACCGATTTCGCGAGCCCCGCGTGCTCGGCGATCTGGATGATCGGCACCTCGACGCCGGCGGGCGCCTGTTCGATCAGCTCGACCGCGGCCAGCACGATCCGCTCCCGGCGGCTGTCGTTGTGCGGCTGCCATCGGGCTTGCCTGCCGCTCACGGCGCTGGCGGGGTGTGACGCTGTGCTCGACACCCGCCCGAGTGTAGAGCAAGCATCGGTGGTTCAAACCCCTACCGGGGGACCGACACCGGATCGGTGCAACTGGCGAGCCCGTCGACGAGCGAGCACGCCGCGACGGGCCGCGTGGGCCGGTAGTCGGGGGCGACGCCGCCCGTCGCGGTGATCGCGCGGTAGGCGGCGACCGCGTCGGTGGGCGTGCGGGTAAGGGCCGGGTCGGTGAGTACGTCGACCGTGTAGAGGCCGAAACGTGGTGTGTAGGAGCCCCATTCGTAGTTGTCGGTGAGGCTCCAGTAGTTGTAGCCCATCAGCGGGATGCCGTCGGCGACGGCGCGTTGGAGCCAGTAGACGGTGTCGCGCAGCGAATCCGCCCGGGTGTAGCCGTCGGGGCGGGGGAGTCCGTTCTCGGTGGGGATGCCGTTCTCGACGATGTAGAGCGGGCGGCCGGGGAACTTCCGCGCGAAGTGGTCGAGCGCGTAGTAGATGCCTTCGGGTTGCAGCGGCATGGTCCAGAGGCGGCCCGGATCGGGAATCTGTAGCTGGGCGGGGGAGAAGCCGTAGTAGTAGTCGATGCCGATGTAGTCCAGGCGCGCCGAGATCCGGTCGAGCAGTGGTCCGCTGACCGCATCGTCGAAGGTGGGGATGTAGGCGACATTGCTGGTCACCTGGGCGCCGGGGTGTACGGCGTGGATGTAGTCGTAGATGCTGTTGTGCGCTTGGGCGATTCGTTCACCCATGGTCAGAACGTCGGCGGCCCCGATGCCGCCGTGGCGCAGATCGTTGACCAGATAGAAGGTCGGCTCGTTGAACGTCACCCACAGCGGATCCGCGTCGGCGAACCGGTCGACGACCACGCGCGCGTTCGACAGCCAGTTGGAGACGATCTCCGGATCGCGCCAGCCGCCGCGGTCGGCCGCCCAGCCCGGGTACACCCAGTGATCGAGCGTCAGCATCGGCCGCATCCCCGCCTCGGTGATCGCGCGGACGACGTCGTCGTAGAACGCGAGTGCCGCCTCGTCCCAGACCCCCGGTCGCGGTTGAACTCGGGCCCACTCGATGCCGATGCGGTACACGCGCACACCGAGATTCGCCGCGAGCGCGATATCGGAGCGGTAGCGATTCCGGAAGTCGACCGAATTCAGATAGGGATCGTCGGTGGCGCCGGATTCGACATATCGGCGCCAATTGCTGTCCGGCGCATCGCCTTCGGCCTGGAATCCGGAAGCTGCCACTCCCCAGAGGAATTCGGGCCCGAGTGGTGCCAGTTGGGCCGGCGCCGGTGGTCGGGCTAGGGCGGGGGAGGTGCTGGTCGTGAGCATGGCCGCGGCGGTGAGAGCAACTGCAGCGAGGATTCGGCGACCAGTGGGGGAGGGCATGGCACTCCTGGCGTCTCAGGGGAGGGGAGGGGAGTTCAGTGTGCGACATCGAGGTAGCTGCGCGGGGGAAGTGAGGCGGAGCGGCGGGCTTGGAGCCTGTCACAGGAAAAAATTACATGAAGTTACGTAGATATGCGCATCTATCTATGTTTCATCCTCCGTTTTCAATCCGCCCGAACCAGAAGACGACATGTCCAAACCAAACAACTACTCACCAGCAAGGACAGGGCAGGGGCTGTGTCAGGTCGTCAAATCAATGGCAACTGCGCGACCAGTGTCGAACCAGTACTCGTGCAACTCCCGGATCTTCGCCCGCGAGGGCATTCCGCGCAGGTGGAGGGCACATTCGCCGAAGTCCACCAGCACCACGGTGTCGCACAGCAGGGCACGTGCGGTGGCGAGTTCGTCGGGGTCGATGATCTCTCTGGCGGTTCCGTTGTGGGTACCGTCGAGCAGCTTCAGGGTGACGCGGGGGTCGGCACGGACATTGCGGAGCCAGGCATTGACCGCGTCGGGCTGCCGAACCGTCACGTGCGGCGGCATCAACTGCACCAGGTACGCCCGGTCGCCGTCGCGAAAGACCCGCACACACTTCGGGCGCGGTAGCCCGGTTTTGCGCCCCGTGGTGGTGAGGATGCCGTACCCGCGTGGGGTGCGGAGGCGAAAGAACGGCGCCATGCCCGCGCTGAGCAGCTTGCCGTCGCGGGGGCCGCGCACCAATCGGCCGTGTTTGCCGATCTCGGCTTCGGCTGCGGTACGCCGAGCTTCGTTTCGGGCTTCGTCCATGCCTTCATGGTCCGCTCGCGGTGTTCGCTCGTCCAGCACCTGGAGTGAGTTGCCTCTCAGCGCAGCATCGTGAGTGGGCGAACCCGGTTCGCTCGAGCCAGGATTCGGGGATGATTTTCAATCCCTTGCCGGGCTTTGCGCGCGTGTTCGCGACACAGCCCTGGGTGATGCGTGGCGCGGGTGTGGTCCTGCCGACCGAGAGGTTGTTGCGCAGGCTCAGTGGCGGTCGGTGGGGTGTACTCGACCTGGCCGGACTCCCATCGATCGAGATCACGGTGGTCGGACGCAAGTCGGGACAGCCGCGAACCACCTCGCTGCTGTGTGTGCCCGACGGTGACGGCTTCTATCTGGTCGGCTCGAACTGGGGCAAACCGGAGCATCCTGCGTGGTCGGCGAACCTGCGCGCGGCCCGCACGGCATCGGCCCGCTTCGGCGGCAGCTCCGCGTTCCCGGTGACCGTCAACGAGATCACCGGTGTCGAGCGCAAACGCGTGTGGGACCAGGCCGTCGAGTTCTGGCCGGGCTACGAGATGGAATTCCGGCTCTCGGGTGGGCGTGAGTTCCGCATTTTCCGACTCGACCGGATCGCCTGACCCCAGACCTCGGGGACCGCATGCTCGGCGTTCGCTAGCTGATACCTTGGGCGGCCAGGAGGAGCCTTGGCGCGGATCACCAGTCTTGATGTCGCTCGCGAAGCCGGAGTCTCACAGACGACGGTGAGTTTCGTACTGAACGGCAAGAACGAGTTCGGGATCGCGGAGACCACGCGGCGACGGGTTCTCGACACCGCACAGCGGCTCGGCTATGCGCCGTCGGCGGTAGCTCGGGCATTGCGCAGTGGCCGCAGCCGAGTCGTGGTGTTCCTGTTGGCCGATGCTCCGGTGTCGGAGCCGTTCGCGCGTTTCAAGCGCGAGGTAACGAGCGCTTTGCAAGCGCAGGGATTCACGTGCGTGTTCCTCGAGTTGACCGGGCTGGCGGGTGGGGTGAGTGCCGTGTGTCAACATCTGGACCCGGCCATCGTCGTTTCCGCGACAGCTCTTCCCGACGTGGACAAGCGGGCGTTGGTGAAGTCGGGGGTACCGGTCATCGATGGCGTTTCGGGGTCCGAGGATGCCTCGATCGCCGGACTCGATCAGCGCGAGATCGGGCGAGTACAGGTGCGGCACCTGGCTGATCGTGGCCATCAGGTGATCGGGTTCGCCGCGGTCGAAGCGCCACAGGATCAGCCGTTCTGTCTGCCCCGGTTGGAAGGCGCTCGCGAACAGTGCCGGCTGCTCGGGCTCGCGGAGCCGGTGGTGGCGAGCATGGATTATTCGCTGGACGGTGCCGCTGACGCGTTGACGCGGTGGGTCGAGAGCGAGCCGCCGGTGACGGCTGTGGCGGCGTTCAACGACGTGGTGGCCGTGGCGGTCATGGGTGCGTGCCGGTTGCGTGGCCTCGATGTTCCCGGCGATCTGGCGATCATCGGAGTAGACAGCGAGACGATCGGCACGCTGACGGTACCCACGCTGTCCACTGTCGGCATCGATCTGACGGTTCCCGCGAGGAGTCTCGCCGGCGCCATCGTCGACCTGGCGCAAGGCGGCGCGGCCACGGTGCGCGCGGTCGCGACGGATGCGCTGACATTGATTCACCGCGGGTCGTCCTAACCCTCCCGCGAGCACTACGACCGCCCAGTCATGGCTGTTCCGTGCTCAATTCACCCTTCGAAGATTCTCACTCACTGTTAGCCTCGTTCTACCTAATACGTATTAGTAGATCTTGCCGCTGTGATCAGGCAACGGCGATTTGTCGCACCCTGATTGCGGAATCGGTAGACGCCACCATCGCCAGATTCTGCGTAGCCCAACCGATTCGACCCAGAGGTGATCCGAACGATGCGCAACGTTGCATACCGTGCACTACTCCTTGCCACGGCGGGACTCCTGTTGTCCCCGGCGGCGCTGTCGTCCGCCGCACCGGCGGACCCTTCTCACCGCACCGGCGCCGAATTCGTCTCGATCGGCGACTCCTACATCGACAGCGGCTCCTTCGCGGGCTCGATCGTCGGACCGTGCATTCAGGCCACCGACAGCGTCGCACGACTCATCGCCGCGAAGATGCCGCAGACGAGCTTCGGCGACTGGGGCTGCGGAGGCGCCGGCACCGCCGACATCACGCAGGTTTCACCGATGGGCCCGCAGGTGCAGGGGTTGTCCGCCGCCACCGAGTTCGTCGCGGTCTCCATCGGCGGCAACGACGAGAACCTGTTCGTCTCGTTGATCAGCAACTGCTTCTTGGCCGCCACCTGCACGCAGGCCGTACTAGACCAGGCCGCGGACGCGCTCACGAGACTTCCGGCGCGACTGGACGTCGCGTACGCCGCGATCAGGCAACACGCCCCCAACGCCGAGGTCGCCGTGCTCGGCTATCTGAGCATCCTGCCCGAGGACCCCACCGGCTGCTTCATCGATGCGATCGCGGGCCCGATAGCCAACGCCTTCAACATCCGAGCGCAGAAAGCACTCAACGACACTGTCGCGGCGGCCGCGGACCGAGCGGGCTTCACCTTTGTCGATCCTGCCTCCGAAGGCGATCATTCGATCTGCGCCCCTGTCGGGCAACGCTATGTGTCGTTCGTCGGACTCGAGCCGGGAGAGGGAGGGACGTTCTTCCATCCCACTCGGCTGGGACGGGAGTACATGGCCGCGAAAGCGTATGCGGCCTTGACCGCCGATTGATACGTGAAAAGCGAAGGATCGTTTGCCTGCGGGTCGATCGGATTCAGAGGCCGAGTTTGGTGACGGCGTTGTCTTCGAGTGGGTTGGCGGTGCGGATGTAGCCGTGGACGGTGCGGGGGTTGGACCAGCGGCCCTGGCGCATGATCTCGCGGTCGCTGGCTCCGCCGAGGGCGGCTTGGGTGGCGAAGCCGGCGCGCAGGGAGTGCCCGGAGAACAGGTCGGGGTCCAGGCCGGCGCGCGCGGCGTAGCGTTTGACGAGTTCGGCGACGGCTCGGCCGGACAGGGCGGTGTCGCTGATCGAGCCGTGTCGGTTGATCGTGGGGAACAGCGGGCGGTTCTCGTCGGTGCTGAGCCGGGTTCCGGTGAAGCCGTGGCAGCGGTGGATCGTGGTGGGGGCCGCGAGGTTGTTCGTCGTCCAGGTACGTGCGCCCGCGTCGCCGGTGTCGGCGTGGACTTCCAGGAGTCGGACCCAGTCGGCGAAGGCGCAGATCGGGCAGGTTCGTGGGTGTTGGCCGCGAGGTAGGGCGATGCGCTGTTCGGCGACGCCGGTCGGGTCGGTCTTCGTTGTCGGCAGGTGCACGACGAGCAGCGGTTCGCCGGTGGTGTGGTCGGTGCGCACGTGCACGTCGCTGATGCGCAGGCCCGCGAGTTCGCTGCGCCGCAGGGCGCCGGCGAATCCGACCAGCAGTGCCAGCGCGTCGCGGCGGCGCGCGGGTTCGGTGGGCCACTCGGGTGCGGGGAGCTCGGCGAGGAGTTGGTCGAGGGTGTGCAGCAGGACCGGCCGTTTGCGGGTCGGTGGGGTGCGGCGGGTGCGACGGATACCGCGCAGGGTGAGCCGCACGACGTCGGAACGGGTCGGTGAGGGGAGCCCGTTGGCGGCGTGGACTGCGGCGATGGCGGCGGACTTGCGATCGAGGGTGGCCGGGCTGAACGCCCATGTGCCGTTTTCTCGTCGGGCGTCGGCGGAGGCGGCCAGGTAGACGGCGACGTCGAGTGGGTCGGCGGGGAGCGCCTGGCGCTGTTCGATCGCGCACCAGCCCGCCCAGGCGATCCAGTCTGTTCGATAGGCGCGCAGGGTGTTCGCCGATTGGGACGCTTCGAGATAGCGTCGCAGCGCGCCTGCTTGGTGGTCGTCGAAGCGTTCGCGGACCAGGCGTAGGGCGGCGGTGTCGACCAGGACGCTACGTACTCCGCGGCGTAGTTCGGTGCGGACCTGTTCGGGAAGCACCACCGATGCGTCGCTCAAACCTCGCCACTCCTCGCCCGAATCGCTCTGTCGCCGATGACTCCTGGCGTCGCAGCCTAGTCGTGCGCGGGTGTGATGGCGCGGTGACGCGGAGTCATCGGCGTGAGGTCACGGCATCTCTTCGAGCTCGGCGAGCTGGGTGTGGATGTAGGCGGCGAGCCGGTGTCGGGCCGCACCGGTGAGGAAACTGGTGTCGCCGAGGCGCGGGAAGTGCTCGTCGACCTCCTCGGTCGGTGCGCCGGTGGTGGCGGGCGCTTGGCTGACGAGCTCGAGTCGTACCGGATGTTGTTGGGGCAGAGGAACACTCGGTTCGTACGGCTCTGAGGTTACTGCTCCGGTACGTACCATGGATGAACCCTAACGTTTTGATTACGGCCGTTGCCAACATCACGGGCGAAGTAGTGATTACTCCCACGTTTTGTTCGATTTAGTTCATGACGCCCGGTCCAGGTGCTTTCGGCAGCCATCATGGGGCGATGAGGGCGGTCATCGGGGACACAGAGATTCAGTTCGTCGACTATCCTTTCGCGGGCGCATCGGTGTATCCCGATGGCGTGCTGGCGGTTTCGGAGATCGCCGATGCCGATCCGCGCGCGTTTCCGCCGGAACTTCGCACGGTCTCGGGGGAGACGCTGTTCGTGCTCGCGTCCGATGCGCCCGCCCTGGCCCAGTTCTGTCGTCGCACCGAGATCGTTGTGCGTCGTCGTGGCGATATCTGGGCCGATCTGCTGGAGCCGTTCCTCGACACGTCGTTCGACGACGAGGATCAGCGCGCTACCGAGGCTCGACTGCATCGGGCGGGGATCGCGCCGCCGGAGGTCGCCGACATCCGGGCGCGCGTCGAGCAGGCCATGATGTCGTACAACTTCGACAGCATGTTGTGGGAGTGGGTGCATCTGGGCCTGTACGACCTGTTGTCCGCGGCCAACGGCGTCCTGGTTCGGCCCGCGGCGCGAGCGACGCTCGGAGATCCCGCACAGCTGTACCGCTGGGCGATGGGGATTGCCGCGCGTACCGGTCCCGATCACGACGCGCGCGCTGCCGGACCTGGTTGAGCCGTCGCGGCGACGTATCCGGCGACCGGGCTCAATCGCAGGACGGCTGGCATCCGTCGGGTGATCGCTGGTGGGCCGGTGAACCTGATCCGTCCGGTGTGCTGGGCGTGGGTGAGCGGCATGCGCCCCAACCACACCTCGTACAGGCCCGCGACGTCGGCGTTGATGGTGACGTCGACGGGATAGCCGGGGTCTGTTTCGCACACCGAGGCGACGGCGGCTTCGACCACGATCCAGAACCGGCGGATGTCGTCGGTGAACCGGACATGCAGCACCTGGCGCCGTCCGGGCAGCATGGAGGTGTCGAGCCTGGTGTGCATCCACCACACCAGCAGTGCCGCGTCGAGCTCTTCTTCCTGCGGTTCGCCGAAGGTCCAGCGCGCACCCCATTCGCCGAGGCCGAACAGGATCGGCTCGAGTTGGCTGCCCGCTTCGGTGAGCAGGTGCTCGGTGCCGAGCTTCTCGATCAGTCCGGCGCGTTCGAACTGGCGCAGGCGTTTGGCGAGCAGGCTGCGGGAGAGGCCGGGTAGGCCGCGAGCGAGGTCGTTGAAGCGGGTGGTGCCGACGTACAGGTCGCGCAGGATGAGCAACGACCACCGTTCGCCGAGCACGTCGAGCGCGCGCGAGATCGGGCAGTACTGGCCGTAGCCTGCGGTCGTGGTTGTCATTGGTCACCTCACCGACGGGGTCCACTTTCAGGACCGGGAGAGTCCACTTTCTGGACTATCTGGTTATCGCGGCGCTTCCTACCTTCGAAACATGACTTCCACAATTTCTGACACCACGTCCAGCACCGACCGGGTCGCACTGGCCCGCGAGATCGGTGAAACCCTGCGTCTCGAGGTCCCCGAACGGGACCGCACCGGCGAGATCTCCGTCGCCGCGTTCGACCGGTTGCGGTCGAGCGGTCTGTCGGCGGCGCTCGTGCCGGTCGAGTTCGGCGGCGGGGGCGCTTCCCATCAGGAGATGGGGCAGATCCTGCGCGAACTCGGCCGCCACGATCCCTCGACAGCTGTCGCGTTCGCGATGCATTCGCATCTGGTGGCCGCGCAGGTGTGGCGGCACAACCATGGGGTGGACGCTTCGGCGGTGTTCGCGAAGGTGGCCGGCGGGGCGATCCTGGTCAGCACCGGGGCCTCGGATTGGGTCGAGTCCAACGGGCAGGCTGTGCGCGTCGACGGTGGGTATCGGGTGAGTGCGCGCAAGGCGCCCGCGAGTGGGTGTGAGGTCGGGGACGTGCTCGTCACCAGCGTTCGCTACGACGACGAGGTGCTGCATTTCGCGATCCCGTTGGCCGCCGCGGGGGTGAGCATCGACAAGACCTGGGATTCGTTCGGTCTGCGTGCGAGTGGCTCGCACACCGTCGTCCTCGACGACGTCTTCGTGCCCGACGCCGCGATCTCGATGACCCGCCCCGCCGGTCCGTGGCCGCCGGTGCTGAATGTGGTGATCGGCGCCGCCCTCCCGCTGGTGCTGGCAGCCTATCTCGGTGTCGCGGACGCGGCCGTCGATCTCACCGCACACCTGCTGGCGGGCCGTTCCGAGGCCCACACGATCCAGTCGGCCGGGGAGATGCTCAACGCCTACACCACCGCCGAGGACCTGGTCACCGCCATGTTCACCGACTCCGAGAACCTGAGTTTCCCCAACAGCGACAGCTACGCCGCGCGCACCCTGAGCCGCAAGACCGTCGCGTCCGACGCCCTCATCACCACCGTACGACTGGCCATCGAAACCACCGGCGGCGCAGGCTATTCCCGCGCCTGCGACCTCGAACGGCTCTACCGCGACATTCACGGCTGCCAGTTCCATCCCCTGCCCCGTGCCAAACAGACCCGCTTCAGCGGGCGAGTTCTGTTGGGGCACAACCCTCTCGGCTGAGGTGACGGGGTCATCTGTGGTGGATGACCCCTCGGCTACCCGTACAGGTGATCCGAGACGGTCGGGTCGTTGGCCAGCACGTAGTCGACGACGCTCCAGAACTCCGGCAGGCGAGGATGGACCAAACCGTCCGCGCGCGAGAGCACCACGCCGTGGACGTCGTCGGCCGATCCGTCCAGACACGCCTGGACCAGGGTCGCCGCAGGGTTCGGATTGTTCTGCACCGGCCCGACCCGGCACCCGAAAGTCACGTGATCGTCGGCGGTGTCGGAATCCCAGGTGCCCAAGATGACGTCGATCCAGGTGTCATGGGCCTGACCCGTGTGGTGGTAGCTGTTGGCGAAGTACGCCGCGTAAGCGATACCGTCGCGGGTGATCATGTTCCAGGTGCGCTCGATCGGCTCGTCGCAGCAGGGGCATTCGTATCGCGCGAACTGGCGCTCGTCCAGATCGGCGGCGAGTTCGGTGGGTTCCATGTCAGGCAGCCGCCAGGGTCGGTCGGTTCCCGAGATGCGAAATGGCGTGCTCGCGACGGGTTCGGTCGGGCATGTACACGTTTTCGGCGGCGAATTCCGCCGCCCGAGACCGCAGAAGATCTTGAATCACCGCCATATGATCCGCTACGTCGACGAATTTCGCATAGTCGACAGCACATCGACATGATTCGATCACCGGGTGTTGATGTTCGCGCAACCGTGGTGGCCGCTGACCTAGCGGCTGACCGAGTTGTGCTCGGCCGCCCCAGGGTGGCCGAATCTGTCGCGAAGACAGCTGTTCCGGCCCCGTGGCGGTCCCGAAAACAGGAGGACGACCATGATCGACAACGACAAATCCGCGGGAACCGGCGGATTCGGCGAGATTCTCGTCAGCTCGCGCTCACTCGGCGAGTACCAGGCGATGTTCGCGCTCACCGACAACGACCTCAGGCGCCGAATCCTGGACTGTCCGGGCGGTGCTGCGGGGTTCGCCGCCGAAGTCATGGAACGTGGTGGTGATGTAACTGCTTGCGACATAGCCTATTTCGACAACGGCGTCGAACGCGTTTCGGCCAAGGCGGTCGCCGAGGCAGACCGCGGCAACGACTACGTCCGCCGGCACGCCGACGCCTACCGCTGGACATTCTTCGCCGACCCCGACGAACACCGCCGCGCCCGCCGCGAGTCGGCCCAACACTTCGCCACCCACACCCGCACGTCCCCCGAGCGCTACATCCCGGCTCGTCTCCCCACACTCCCGTTCGCCGACAACACCTTCGACCTCGCCCTGAGCTCACACCTGCTCTTCAGCTACGCCGACGACCTGGACTACGCCTTCCACCACCAGGCGATCATCGAACTCGCGCGGGTCGCCACGACCGAAGTCCGACTGTTCCCCTTGACGCCCATCGGTTCGTCGGCACGGTACCCGGAACTCGATCAGTTGCTCGCGGATCTGTCGCACTGCGGTATCCGGGGCCGGATCGTGGAGGTCGAATACGAGTTTTAAGCGGGCGCGCACGAGATGCTGGTCTGCGAGGTGCCGACTTAGGCGCAGTGTCGATCTCGATGTCTGGTCGGGCGATTCAGTGTGACGGCTCGTCGCTGGCGCCCGTTCTCCGGTTGTGGTGGTCCAACAGCTTGGACAGCAACTCCGTCAGGTGTTCTCGTTCCAGGGGCGACAGCGGTTCGAGGAGTTCTTCTTGGCTTCGGGCGAGTTGTTTTTCCAGGCGGCGCAGTTGGCGTTTGCCCGGGGTGGTGAGGGAGATGACGTTGCGGCGGCGGTCGGTGGGGTCGGGGGTGCGTTCGACGAGGTTGTGGTCGGCGAGTTCGTTGATGGTGGCGACCATGTCGCTGACGTGGATGCCGCTGCGGCGGCCGAGGGCGGCTTGGCTGGCTGGGCCGAATTCGTCGAGGCTGGACAGGAGGCGGTAGTGGTAGCCGCGGGCGTCGGCGGCGGCGAAACCTTCGGTGACCAGGCGGTGGGCGTGGTTGCCGGTTTGGGTGAGTAGCCAGGTGGGCAGGTTTGCCCACCTGGCGAGGGTCGACTCGGGTGGGTGTTCCATGTGACAACTTTAACAAATCGTTTGTGCGACCAACGATCGAGATATCGTTGGTTGCACAAACGTTAGTCGACCCAACGTTGGGTCGACAAAGGAGTCGAGACCATGATCGAACCGTTCCGCGTCGACATCCCACAGGCTGATATCGACGACCTCAACAACCGACTCGCCCGCACCCGATGGCCCAACGAAATCGCCGACGCCGGCTGGGACTACGGCTTCCCGCTGGCGCGGCTGAAGGAACTCGCCGAATATTGGCGCACCGGCTACGACTGGCGAGCGCACGAGGCGAAACTCAACGAACTCGCGCACTTCACCACCGAAATCGACGGCCAGAACATCCATTTCGTCCACGTCCGCTCCCCGAAGCCGGATGCGCTTGCGCTGATCCTCACTCACGGTTGGCCCGGCTCGTTTCTCGAATTCCTCGACGTGATCGAACCGCTCTCGCGCGACTTCCACCTGGTGATCCCGTCCATCCCGGGCTACGGATTCTCCGGTCCGACCCGGGAACGCGGCTGGGATATCGTCCGCGTCGCGCGTGCCTGGGCCGAGTTGATGCGTCGGCTCGGCTACGAGCGCTACGGCGCGCAGGGCGGGGACTTCGGCTCGGGAATCTCCCAGTCGCTGGGCGCTCTGGCACCTGAAAACGTTGTGGGCGTCCACGTCAACTACCTACCGACCAGGCCGAACCCGCAGGTCGAACTCTCTGCCACCGACGAAGCGCGACTCGACAAGATCAAACAGCTCATGGTGAATCGCCCGCCCTACCAAGCATTACAAGCCGCCACGCCACAGACCATCGGCTACGCGCTCACCGACTCGCCCGTCGGCCAGCTCGCCTGGATCGCCGAACGTTTCGCGCAGTGGACCGACCCGCGCTCGCCGATCGACGACGACCGGATGCTCACCGACATCTCCCTGTACTGGCTCACCGCCACCGCGGCCTCTTCGGCACGGCTACATCGGGAGTCCGCGCGGGGGAGCGAGCCGTGTCCGGTACCCCTGGGCGTCGCGGTATTCGCCCACGACATCACCCAATCGGTGCGCCCGCTGGCCGAGCAGCTCTACGACATCAGGCACTGGTCGGAATTCGACCGCGGCGGTCACTTCGCCGCGATGGAGGTGCCGGACCTGCTCGCCGCAGACATCCGGGAGTTCTTCCTGCACGGCATCCAGTGAGTTCGAGGCGTCACCGCCGCGACTCGCTCCGGTCAGAAATATGACAAGAGATGTCAGGGTATGGGTCGAGGATGGGATTCACCGGTTGGTACACCACTGAGAGATAAGGGACCTCCTTGCGTGAAACTTCAGAAGATCTCGCAGAGCTTCAGGCGCTGCTCGACGCCTCACTGTCCAGCGCCACCTCGCACCTGCGCTCGATCATCGTTGGTGAGAACACGCTGACCGCAGAGCAGCTCGCCCAGACCCTCACGGGTATGTGCACGCTTGCCCTGTCCACGGTGACAGCGAAGGGTGAACCGCGGATCAGCGCTGTGGACGGACACTTTTTGCACGGACGGTGGCACTTCGGTACGGCGCGCACCGCTGCGAAGGCGCGCCACCTCGCAGCGCGACCGGCAGCCAGCGTCGCGCACCTACGTGGTGAGAACTTGGGTGTGTTCACGCACGGCGCGGTCGAGGTCCTCAACCCGCTGGTCGGTGAGCCTTGCGCAGAGTGGCCAGAACTGCGCGCGTACTTCCAGGACTTCTACGGCGACGACGCCTTCGACTGGGACAGCGAGGTGGTCTACTACCGGCTGCGTCCGCACTGGATGACCGTCTACGCACCCGACATCACCAGGCTCGCTACCTGATTTTCGGGGCATCGGTAGCTCCGCTGAAACTCAGGGTTGCGCTATACGTATACATCTACTTATAGTGAGAGCACACAATGTACGTATACATCTACGTATAGCCTTCGCAACCTAGGAGTACAGATGCCCACTTTCCAGACGTCGCAGCCCATCTCCGTCGCCGTTGATGTGGCCTGCGGTGATATCACCGTGGTCGCCGCCGACCGAACCGACGCTGTAGTCGAGGTCCGACCGGCCGACGCCTCCAGCAAAGCGGATGTGCGTGCCGCCGAACAGATTCAGGTCGAGTTCACCGGTGGCAAGCTGACGGTCGAGTCCCCCAAGAAGTGGAAGACCTTCACGCCCTTCGGCGGCAACCCGACGGTCTCGGTGACCGTCGAGGTGCCGATCGGCTCCGTGCTCGACGCGACCGTCGCCATGGGTCGCCTGATCAGTGCCGGCGAGTTCGACCAGTGCGAGCTCGAGGTATCCGCCGGCGACATCGTGGTCGAGCGCCCGGGTGGTTCGGTGACCGCGAAGACCGCCAAGGGCAACATCCGCGTCGACGAGGCCGCGCGCGGGGTGCTCCGACTGGAGACCTCGATGGGCGATCTCGAGGTGGGGATCCGGCCGGGCAGCGCGGCGCGGCTGGAGACCAACGCGCTGTACGGCAGCGTGCAGAACCGGATGGAGCCCGTGGGCCCCTCGCAGGGGAGCGGGGATTCTGTGCAGGTATTCGCGCGCAACCTCTACGGGAACGTCACCGTGGGGCACGGAACTCTCGTGTGATGCAGGCTTCACTGCCACCTCGGCAGTGATCGCCTGGCCGACCGGAGGCACACGATGGGCCACCCATCGCTCCGGAACGCCGCGTTCGGTGCGACAACAGCCGACCATCTTCTGGTGGTCGGCTGCTGTTTGTCGTCGACATGTTGGTCTGAACCGCATCGCCACCGACGGCCGAGACATCTGTCCTGTTGTGCGAAAAGACATTTTATGGCTCCCGCGACCTGCGGTTAGCGTCGAATTCATGGATTGGAATTTCGCGTCGGCCGAAGAACTCCTGACCGCCTTGCGTGCCGGTGAGGTGACATCGGTGCAACTGACCGAGCAGGCGATCGCCCGAATCGAGCGTGACGACGAGGCGATCAACGCGATCTGTGTGCGGGACTTCGAGCGTGCTCGGGTCGCCGCGCGTCGGGCCGATCAGGCGCGTGCAGGGGGTGAGAATCGGCCGCTGCTCGGTGTTCCGGTGACGGTCAAGGAGTCCTACAACATGGCTGGGCTGCCCACGACCTGGGGCGTGCCGCAGAACAAGGACTTTGTGCCTGCCGAGGACGCGATACAGGTGTCGCGGCTGGCAGTCGCCGGAGCGGTGATGCTAGGCAAGACCAATGTGCCGTTGGGACTGCGAGATGTGCAGAGCTTCAACGAGATCTACGGCACCACCAACAACCCGTGGGATCACAGCCGGACGCCGGGTGGATCTTCCGGCGGATCATCGGCGGCTCTGGCCTCGGGATTCGGCGCGCTGTCCATCGGCTCCGACATCGGCGGTTCGCTGCGCACTCCCGCGCATTTCTGCGGCATCTACGCGCACAAGCCGACTCTCGGGCTGGCCGCGAATCGCGGAATGGTCGCGCCGCCCGCGCCGGCTTCGCCGGTCGACCTCGACCTCGCCGTTGTCGGTCCGATGGCGCGCACCGCCCGCGATCTCACGATGCTCCTCGATGTCATGGCCGGGCCCGACCCACTGACGCTCGGGAAGGCCTACGAGTTGACGCTGCCGCCCGCGCGCCATGAGCGGCTCGACGATTTCCGGGTTCTTGTCCTCGACGAGCATCCGCTCATCGGGACCGGGATCGCGGTTCGGGCAGGGGTGAATCGGGTCGCCGACGCGCTCGTCGACAGTGGTGCCCGCGTCGAACGGCACAGCGCGTTGCTGCCCGATCTTGCCGAAGCCGCGACGATCTATATGCAGTTGCTGTTCGCGGGCTCGGGCGCAGGGCTTCCCGTCGAAGCGTACGAACAACTTCGGACCCAGGCCGCCGAACTGAGCACCCACGACCAGAGTCTCGGTGCGACGAGGCTGCGCGGCATGGCCTTCACCCACCGCGACTGGGTCGAGGCGAACAACCGCCGCGAACTCCACCGCCACGGCTGGCGCGAACTCTTCGCCGAGTTCGACGCCGTGGTGTGCCCGATCACCCCGACTCCCGCATTCCCGCACGACCACGATCCCGATCTGCTGGGACGCCACATCGACATCGACGGCGTCGAATACCCCTACCTCGACCAACTCGTCTGGGCCGGTCTGGCCACCATGCCCGGCCTACCCGCCACCGCCATCCCGACCGGGCTGTCACCCGAGGGGCTGCCGGTGGGAGTGCAGCTCATCGGTCCGATGTTCGAAGACCGCACCCCGCTGCGGCTGGCCGAATTGCTGGAGCAGAAGATCGGCGGGTTCCGAGCACCCCCGCGTGAGTAGGTTCGAGACCATGGACAACGAGGGACCCAGTCGGACAGCGCTCACGACCGCCTACGCTCGCGCCTACCACCAGATCGCTGATAGGCCACTGATCCTCACCGACCCGGTCGCGGCGCGTCTGCTCGGCGTCACCGCGGACGAGCTGACCGCATGGGCCGAACCGACGGGTGATCGTCGCGGCGTCGAGGTCGATGATCGGGCGCGACGGTTATTCTTCGCTGCTCGCGCACGCTTCGCGGAGGACTGCGTAGCAGCGGCAGTCGCTGCCGGGACACGACAGGTCGTGGTGCTCGGCGCGGGCCTCGACACCTTCGCCTACCGCAACCCGCACCCGGAACTGCGCGTGTTCGAAGTCGACCATTCCGCCACCCAAGCCTGGAAACGCCAACGTCTCGTCGCGGCCGAGATCGACTGCCCCGACACGTTGACCTTCGTCCCGGTCAACTTCGAAACCCAGTTGCTGGCACAGGAACTGGAGTCAGCCGGATTCATCCGGTCGGCACCGGCCGTGTTCGTGTGGCTCGGCGTGGTCTTCTATCTGACCCCGGGAGCCGCACAGTCGACCCTCGACTACATCGCTGGTCAGGCCGAGCCGGTCGAGGTGATCCTCGACTACCTGCAACCGGCAGTTACCGACGAGGACCGCGCACACCTGAAAGCGCGCGCGGATCGCCTGGCCGCTGCCGGCGAGCCCCTGTTCAGCTACTTCACACCCGACGACATCGCCGCACAGTTGCACGCCCTCGGTTTCACCGACGTCGAAGACCACTCCGCCGCAGCCCTCATCGACAGCTACCTGGACGGGTCCACGCAATTCGACGGCGAACCGGCCCAGGCACTGCGCGCGAGCCGGATGCTGCGGGCGACGAAGCGGTCATAGACGCTGGGTGAACCGAAAGATGATCGCGGCGGCTGCTCCGATGGTGGCCGCGGTGATCGCCGCTGTGGTCGGCCAGCCGAACCAGCCGACCGATGCCGCGCCGAAAGCGGTGCCGAGGCTTCCGCCGACGAAATACACCAGCATGTAGGCACTGTTGAAGCGGGCGGGGGCCGCGGGGTCGATCGCGAGGACGGTGCTCTGGTTGGCCACCTGCGCGGCGAAGAGACCGGCATCGAAGAGGGCCAGGCAGACCAGCGTCACGAAGAGGTCGGTGAGCGCGAACCCGGCGATGACCAACGAGGCCGCTGCTGTCGACAGACCGATCATGATCACGCGCCGGGCGCCCACTCGGTCGGTCCACGCGCCGGCTACCTGTGTCGCTAGGATCCCCGAAAGACCGGCCAAGGCGTACAGACCGATCCGTTCCGACGAGTACGAGAAGGGAGGCTCCGACAGCGCGACGGCCAGACCTGCCCATGTCGCGCAGAACGCGAAGAACCACACTGCGCCCGCGATGGCCGCGATCCGCAGCGTGGCGTGGCGCACGAGCAGCCCGGGAAGCGAACGCAGAGTCGCGAGGTAGCCGCGCTGTTGTCCCGCGCCCTGACCAGCGGGCAAGATCACCAGGCAACAACCGGCGATGAGTGCGCACCCGGCGGCGAACGTCAGAAGCGTTCCACGCCAGCCGATCTCGTCGGCAAGCCAACCACCGAAGATCCGGCCCGCCAGGATCCCCACCGAGATTCCGGCGGTCACGACACCGAGGGTTTTCGCGCGTCGACGCGGGGGAGCGAGCCTGCCCGCGACCGAGCTGAGGCTCGCTCCCACCGTCGAACAGGCTCCGATCACCGCGGTCGTCAGCGCCAACTGCCACCTGTCACCGACTGCGGCACCGAGCGCCAGGGCCACCGCCAGGACGGCGAACTGAGTCCCGATCACCCGCCCCGGCGCGAACCGATCGACCAGTGGGACAAGCAGACCCAGACCTGCCATGTAGCCGATCGGCCCGCACGCGAGGGCGAGTCCGACCACCGTGATCTGTAGCTCCAGGGAATCGGCCACGTCCCCGATCGCGGGCTGCAAGGGGTAGATGGTGGAGGTCCCGAGCGCGGCTGCGAGCGCCATGAGCAGCACGACCGAACCCCGCAATCGGGTGTCGGCATGGATTTCGACGGCGGGATCGGTAGTCATACGGCGGGATCGGTAGTCATATCGACCGACGGTAGAAAGCGCGAGTAGCCGACGCTGGCGGGAAATCGACACAACTGTGTGCCCGGCGGATCAGGTCCAGACGTATCGCTGTGGGTCCATGCGTTGCCAACCGCGACGCATTTTGGCGTAGGCCGCCCGGCGGTAGTGGGTCCAGGTGAAGCCGCCGGCGCGGAGCGCACGATGATGCCCCGCCCACACCAGGAGCATGACTACCAGGAACAGGACACGGTGGGCGAGCATGGTGAGACGAAAGCGCGCGCGGGATCGGTTGTGTAGCAACACGGCCAGACGCTCGCACTGCAACTGCACGTGCGGTACTTCGTCGGCGAGGATCTGCGCGCAGACCGCGCGCAGTACCGGTGAGCCGGTGGCTCGGCGGATCGCGTTGTAATAGACCATCGCCAGGGTCTCGACCATGACAACGGGCGTGGTCCAGACCTCGATGTCGGTGATGCTGTACCGGAGTCGGCGAAACAGGGTGTCGCCCCAATCCGCTCGGCGGCGTGGGATTCCCGCATCGTCCAGGACCCGGCCCAACAGCGCGCCGTGGCGTTGCTCTTCGCGGATGAACAGGTCGATGACGTCGCGGTACGCGGGGTCGCCGGTGGCTGTGGCGTAGCGGTCAGCGGAGGCGGCCAGGTGAGCGCCGTCCGATGTCTCGCCGAGCTGCCAGGCCTGCAGTGAGCGGCGAATCGACGCCAGTTCCGCCGGATCGGCTCCGATGCCGTTCGTCTGCCATGGAATCGGTCGCTGCCGAGCCGCGTTCTGCTGGAAGTAGTCCAGCCATTCCTCGGTGGAGCGCACTCGACGCTCACCCACCCGCGAGCTCGTGGCCGACGGACTGTTTCGTTCCCCCACGAATTTCCCCTCTGTTCAGCTCCACTCGTACCCGAAAGACGGTGTCGCCGCCAGCGCCTGCCGATCATTTGCCGCGCAGGGCAATACTGTTGCGTGGGCATTCGCCGAAATCTTTGATGATGAGAGGACGAAGTCATGACGAGCAGGCTCCGATCGAACATGGCGGTCGCGGTCGCGGTCGGCCTGGGTGCGGGCGCGCTCAGCGCCACGGCACCCGCGCTGGCCGCCGAGACACCCACCGTGGTGTTGGTTCACGGTGCGTTCGCCGACACGACCAGCTGGGACGGTGTCGCTGCGGCCCTGCGCGCGGACGGTTACCGCGTGGTGGTCCCGGACAATCCGCTGCGCGGTCCCGCCAACGATGCCGCCGCGATCGAACGCACACTCGCCACGATCGACGGTCCGATCGTGCTGGTCGGACATTCCTACGGTGGCGCGGTGATCACCAACGTCGACGACCCCGATGTGACCGCGCTGGTCTATATCGCCGGATTCGCCCCGCAGCAGGGTGAGCCCGCCCAGTTGGCCCTGGATCCGATTCGCTTCCCCGGTAGCCAATTGCTGCCCCCGGTCCTGCAGCTCGCCATCGTCGACGACAGCCAGGGCATCGCGGGCAAGAACCTGGACGGCTACGTCGCCCCGGCGTCGTTCCACGAGGTGTTCGCGCAGGACGTCAGCGACGCCACCGCCGCCGACATGATCGCCCACCAGCGCTCCATCGCCGTAGCGGCGAACATCGAACCCTCCGGACCGACCTCGTGGTCCCACACGCCGAGCTGGTACCTCGTCTCCGGGGCCGACCGGGTGATCCCCCCTTCCTCCCAACGCTTCATGGCCGACCGTATCGGCGCCCACACCACCGAGATCCCCGCCTCCCACGCCTCTTTGGTCGCGCACCCCGCTGCTGTCGCCGCCGTCATCGAAGAGGCCGCCACGCACTGACACCGGATGACTCGGGTGTGATCAGTGGCGTGGCCTGACCCAGCCGCCGAACGCCTTCTCGAGGGTGAGGGCCGCGGCGATCGAGAGATGGTCGCGGTTCGGGCCCGCGACCACCTGAACCCCCAGCGGCAGACCACCGGAGCCGCGGCCGAGGGGAACCTGGGTGACCGGTAGTCCCGCGAGGCTGAACGGTGCGACCGTGTTCGTGCGCCAGAGGCGCCCGGTGGTGCGACCGTGACGGGGTGCGACCGTGGTCAGGGTGGGATGCAGGAGCAGCCCGTCGCCGATGGTTTCGGTGATCTCGTCGGCAGCGTTGTGCGCGGCAGCGGTGATACGCCGAGCCATCGGGCCTGGTACTCGTGCGGCGATCAGTTCGCCGAGTGCGAGGAGCCGGGTGGCGAGTGTGTGGTCCCCGCCGGCGGCGGTGAGCTGGCCTAGCGCGAGGATGTCGGCGCCTTCGTTGCGCATGATCTCGGCGAAGCTGATCCCGGTTTCCTCGGCCAGCACGATCGAGGCGAAGAGCCCGATCATCCGCAGAGCGGGCATCGGTACACGGGTGATCTCGGCGCCGACATCGGCGAGCGCGGCCGCGGCACGGTCACGTGCGGCCAGCACGTCGCGGCCGACGCCGGGGGCGAACGTCTTGTCGAGCAGCACCACGCGAACACCGCGGAGCGAGGTGGTCGCCGGATCGCCGAGGGTGACGCGCTGTACCAGCGGATCGGTCCCGTCGGGGCCTGCCATGATCTGCAACAGCGGCATGAGGTCGGCCGCACGGCGGGCGATGACTCCGTTGGAGCACAAGGCGGCGACCCCGAAAGGCGGTGGCCAGGCGCCGGTGGTCGGGAGCAGGCCGGTCGAGGGGCGGTGGCCGAAGACGCCGTTGCAGAAGGCGGGGATGCGGATCGAGCCGAGGGTGTCGGTGGCCAACCCGAGCGGTGATCCGCCGCTGCCCACAGCGGCACCCTCACCGCCCGAGGACCCGCCCGCGGTGCGTTCCCGGTCGTGCACATTGTTGGTTCGCCCGTAGACCCGGTTGGTCGACTCGATCCACATGCACCCTTCGGAGGTGTTCGTCAGGCCGAGCACGATCGCGCCGGCATCCAGGACCCGTTGCACCACAGTGGCATTGGCCGCAGGACGCAGGTGCTTGCGTGCCACCACACCCGCCGTGTTCGGCAACCCGGCGACGGCCAGGGATTCCTTGACGGTGATCGGTACGCCGAACAGCGGTGGCAGGGTCACCGGTCCGGTCGCGAGGTGGGCGTCGGCGGCGTCGGCCTGCTCTCGCGCGGTGTCGTAGCAGTCGACCACCACGGCGTTGGTGGCAGGCGCGAAGCGTTCCAGCACGGCGATGTGGGCATCGACCACCGCACGCACGGTCACCTCGCGAGCGCGGATGGACGCGGCCAGGCCGATCGCGGACTCATCGGTGACCGTCGTGCCGTCGGGGCGAAGCATCATGCGTTACAGTATTACGTATTATGTCAAGGCGTATTCGCCTGGTCGGCATGCGGAGACGGCTCCCCAATCGCGGAAGGCTGCACACGATTTCCCCTGCACCGATGACTTTCGAGTGAATCGGTCGTCGTTACCACTGGGTGTACCGACAGACAGGAGTCCAGTCATGACGAGACCGGTTCGATTCGATACGACCGCGATACGGGCGAACGGAGTGGATCTCGGCATCGAGAGCTTCGGCCGCGAGGACGATCCGCTGGTGCTGCTGGTCGGCGGCACGACGATGCTGTCCTGGCCCGACGCACTGTGCGAGCGACTGGCGTCAGGAGGGCGGCGTGTGGTCCGCTACGACCTGCGGGACTCCGGTGCCTCGACGCTTCTCGACCCGGAGCATCCGGTGTATGACCTGCGCGATCTCGCGGCCGACGCGGCCGCGCTGGTCGAGGCGCTCGGAGCCGGGACCGCGCATCTCGGTGGAGCCGGTGTCGGCGGGATGATCGCTCAGGTCGCCGCACTGGACCACCCCGATCTGTTCTCCGCCCTGACCCTCGTCAGCACCCGGGCGGTCGCGCCCGGGCCGGTCGACGAAGACCTGCCCGACCACGATGGCGCGACCATGCGCGAGCTGTTCTCCCGCCCGATGCCGGACTGGACCGACCGGGACGCGGTCGCGGCGTTCGCCGCAGAGGGCGCCGAGTTGTTGGGCAACGATCCGGAGCAGGCGCGCGCGACGGCAGCCCGAATCTGGGACCGGACACCCTCACCCGATCCCGCCGTCCACGCGGCGAACCAGCTCGGGATGGTGTTCTCCCGAATCGACTGCACCCCGCGATGGCGAGAGCGACTCGGCGAACTCGACGTGCCCACGCTCGTCGTGCACGGCCGCGCCGACCCGTTCTTCCCCGTCGGCAACGGCGAAGCCCTCGCCGCCGAGATCCCCGCCGCGCGACTGCTGATCCTCGACGACATGGGTACCGCCCTGCGCCACACCGCGGCCGATCGGATCGCTGCCGCGATGCTCGCGCTCTGACCGCTCGACGGGATGGGCCTTGTGTCGGTCGGAGGTGGTCGATGTGTGAGGTCGACAAGGAAAGTCGACTACGCAATGAATTCGTTCACGCGTGCGAGGTCAGGCATCAGCGGGTAGAGCTGGGTGGCTGGGCGAGCAGGGCTCGGGTCTCGGTGACGACTCGGTCGTTGAATGCGGGATCGCGCACCTGGGCCGAGCCGAGCATGGGCTTGCCGCTTTCGGCGTAGTACACGCCCGACGTCTGCGACGGCGTGGTCAACACCTTGGTGAGTAGTCGGGCGGCACGCTGGGGTGTGCTCCAGTTCTTGATGAACGGGGCCAGTGGCGACAGCACGTACTTTGCCAGGAACTTCAACGCGGGGCCGGCGTCGCGGCCCAAGCTGGTACCGGGGTTGAAGCCGGGTTCGACCGCGAAGAACCGCAGTCTCGGGATCTCGCGCGCGAAAGCGAGGACTGTGGCGAGGTTCCCTTGCTTGGAGGTGGCGTAGGCGTCGAAACCGGGCTTGGATGAGCCTCCGGGCAGCCAATCGCCCCGCGCACCGGCTTCGGCGGAAATGTAGCGCCCACCACGAAATCCAACGGTGACTGCGGGCTTGCACTCCGGGTCTTCGGAGGACGAGCAGGTGAAGACGACGTTCGCATGGTCTGGCAGGTGCGGAATGAGGGCCTCTGTCAGCGCGAACGGTCCGAGGTGGTTGGTCGTGAAGGCGAGGTCCCATCCTTGCGCGCTGTTCGCGACGCCGTTGGGCACGATGCCCGCGTTGTTGAGAAGGCCGGCGAGCGGTAGACCTAGTTCGACGATCTGCGCGGCAGCCAGACGTACGCTCTCGATGTCGGAGAAATCGCAGGTGACCGAGATCGCGTGGCCCCCTGTGCGCAAGTTGATCGCGGCCTTCACCGCCTCGAGCTTGTTCGGATCCCGACCTACCAGTACGACGGTCCCGTGCTGGGCGAGCTCCACAGCGGCGTATCGGCCGATTCCGGAGGTCGGTCCGGTGACGATCCACGCCGGGGCGGAAGTACTACGAGCTTGGGCTGACATGTCGATGTCCTCTGCTTGGGTACTGCTGTGTTCGGGATGCTGCGGGGTGGTGTCATTTGCCGGCGATGACCCGCCAGGTGGCGTCGAAGGCGAGGCGGGTGAGGGTCTCAGCGTTGGCGGGTTCGCGAATCACTGCGTCGATGGTGGCCTCGGCGATGGTGTTGGTGAGTGTGAGCACGAAGGTGAGCGGGGCATGCTCCATCGGGCCGCCGACTCGGCTTCGCTCCAGCAAGTCGGCCATGGCACCGAACGCGTTGTTCGCCAATTCGTGGCTGGCGGCAGTGATGTCGTCCGACACCAGCAGCTGTGCGACCGCGCGCCGTTTGTCCGGACTGGCCGTCGCCCAGCGCATCCATTGCGTCCACACGTGGAGCATCTGTTCGCGTGGCTCCTCCTCGGAAGGGATGCCGACCAGAGACGACTCCGCCATCTCGGTCTTGAGAGCGACGAAAAGTTCGTTCAGCAGAACGACTTTCGTGTCGAAGTAGACGAAGAGTGAGCCGTTGGAGACGCCTGCCTTCTTTGCGATCGTTGCTGTCGACGCACCGAGTCCCTGGGTGGCTATGGCATGAGTTGCCGCAGTCAAGATTGCGGTCCGTCGATCCTGATTCCGTGGTCTGGCCATGCCCGCACTCTATAAGAGAGTGACTAGTCAGTCAAGCTGTCCGGTGTCAGATCCATCCGGAGTAGCGGGTTTCTGGTCGGTCCGGTCAAGTGAACTTCGGCGGAGCACAGTTTTCAGGCCGTTTCGTAGCGGTATCGTTTCGTTGGGTTAGACCAAACGTAAACGTAATAAAGTCAAGTATATTGAGAGCGAGCGGAGATCCTGACCGCCGGTAATGTTCACTTATCGGCGGTCAGGATCGAGAAGGCTCGGATCGACTCTTCTTGAGGCGACACGGAATTCGTTTCGTGCAATACGTAAGGAAATAACGAAACCAACGCTACGATTCTCCGGTGTCGAGCGTCTGCAACTATCCGGGCTGTGCCCGCCCCATCACCCGCGCCGGTGGCCCGGGTCGTCCCTCCGAGTACTGTGATCACCCGGACCACACCCGGTGGCGAGCCTGGCGCGAAAGGCAACGGCAGCAACAGGAGGCCGAGAGTGCGGCGACTACCGTCACTGTGACGGCTCAAGGGCCGGTGACCGTGGCGCGGTTGCGCGCCGATGAGCTGCTCGGTCAATTCCGAGGGCTGGCCGAGCAATTGGGGACCACGTTGAACGCGGCGGTGGCCGAGCTGCAGACGATCGGGGATCCGTCGGTGGCCGAAGCGCAGGTCCAGGCCGCGCAGGCCGACGCCGCGCGCCGGATCGCCGAGGCGGAAATGGCGACGGTGGCCGCCGAACAAGCGCGCCGCGAAGCCGAAGAGGCACGCGCGCTGGCGGAGTCAGTGGCCGAAGAGGCAGTGGCTGCTGCGGAAGCGGCTGAGCAGGCGGTGGGTGAGGCGCTCGCGGCCAGGGACGAAGTCGTCGCCTCGGTGGACGCGCTCACCAGGCAGGCCGCCGAGGACGTGTTCGCGGCGCGCAGCGATGCCGAGGCGCAAGTGCGTGCGGCACAACGACAAGCGGCCGACGACATCGACAAGGCCAAACAGGACGCCGACGACACCGTGGCCCGCGCCGAACAGCGCGCCGATACCGAGATCGCCCACCAGCGCCGAGACGCCGACGCCCGCATCGCCGCCGCCAACGCCGAACGTGACCTCGCGATCCAGCGCGCCGCCGACGCCGACCGGGCCACCGAACGCGCCGAGCAAGCCACCGCCGAGCGAGTGGAGGCCGCCGCCGAAGCGCGCGAGGAGTGGCGCCGGGCCCGCGCCGAACTCGACACCGCGCGCGGCGAACTCGACCGCACCCGCACCGAACTCGCCGAGCTGCGCCGCACCACCACCATCGACACCCAGCAGCGCCGCGACGAAGCCGCGGCCGCGCTGGAACAGGTACGCGCCGAAGCCGCCGAACGATGGGCCGCGCTCGACGACGCCCGCAAGCAGACCCTGGCCCGCGCCGAACGCGCCGAAGCGCAGCTCGACGAACTCCTCGCCACCACCCGTGCCCCGATACCGCAGACATGAGTGGGGTATCGGCGGCGGTGAGCAGCGACCTGGACTAGCGTCACGCACATGACCGAGCAGCCCGGCCCTCTCGAATCGACCCGTGAGTTCGCCGCCATCGACATCGACGACATGCTGAACGCCGAGGAAACCTACACCGGCCCGACGTCACGGGCGCGGCTGATCGCGATCCTGGTGGTGGCGGCGCTGGTATTGGGCGCCGGCGCCACCACCTTCGCGATCCTGTTGGCCTGACCCCTTACGCGGGCCGAGCCAACGGGGTGTCGGGCTCACCGGAATTACGCAGTGCGACGATCTGGTCGGGCACCCAGTAGATCCGGCCGAATTCGAACGCCTGGTAGACCCCGTCGTCGTGGCCGGTCTCGTCGGAGGCAGGCCACCCGAGCTCGCCGTTCTGGTAACCGGCCGCTGCCCAGCGCGCACCGATCGCACCGTGCACCCAGTACGCGGGTTGCCCAGCGCGCCGGTACACGGTGCCACCCTGAAACGCTTGCGCCAGCCCCGGTCCGGAACCGCGAGGGTCGGGCAGTTCGGTGTGCTCGGCGGTGGGGTAGCCCAAGGGGCCTGCCTCCCACCCCAGCTCGGCGTATTTGGCCATGACCGCCGTTGGGATCGCGTGGGCATCGGTGTCCGGATGCCAGTAGACGTAGCCGTGCTCGAATTCGGCGAAACGTCCCACTCCATCCGGTGTGGGGAGTTCGCCGTCGGTGCGGCGCGCGCCCAACCACGGCGACGCCGCGGCACGAATGTCGATCGCGGTCGGCGCGGACCCACCGGCGAACGCGGCGACGTGGGCGGCGAACACATCCCACGGAAAGTTCGGGCCCACATCGGTATGGGAGCCGATGCCGAGTGCCCTCGTGACGTACTGGTGATCGGAGATACCGTCGCCGACGTAGTAATCCGGCTCGATCACCTCGGTCGAGTACCCGTGGCGGTGCGCGCTGCGCACGGCCAGGAACGCCGCGATCCGCAGATCACCGTCGATGCGCAACCACTGCTCACGCGACCAGGCGATCCGGCTGCCGGCGAAGCACAGATTCACGGTGAAAGGGTTCGCCGACAGCACCGACCACGACGCGCGTTCCTCCGCTACCACCCGCACGACGATCGCGTCGCGCAGCGTGTAGTGGTAGGACACCCCGTTGGCGGGGTTGTTGAGATAGGCGGCAAGGGATTCGGCGGTGCCGTTGCCTTCCTGGGTGTGCAACAGGAAGTTGGTGACGCGGGCGCCGTCGCGCGAGGAGTGCGAGGGTCCGAGACGGTCGATCTCGGTGAACTGCGGGACCGGTACCGAGCGGTCCAGTGCCCACTGCCCGAAGTCGGGGGCGAGGATATCGTTGACATCGACACGAGTGCCGTCGATGAGCGGTCCGGGGTTGCTCGGGGTGTCGATCACCCGCTGGTAGAGCACGGCGCGCGGTTCCCGCTCGGTGCCCGACCAGGCTCGTGTCTGCCACGCCCAACTGAATTCCCCGCGCGCGCCGACCACGCCGTCCTCGATCGCCCACGCGCACACCCGTGAATGTCCGTAGATCCCGGTCCATTCCGTACCCAGCACCGAGTTGACCCCGCGAAAGAATTCGACGGCGGTGCTGTTCCACTGCGACAGCGAGATGTCCTCGTCGACGGCGAAGAAGATCGGCGCCTGTCGAGGCGCGCCCACGCTCAGGTGCGTGGCCAACGCCTGTTCGGCCATGCGCCGACCGCCGTCGAAGCCGGTGGTCCAGTCCGACGGCGTCGGATCGCCGGGTTTGCCGTATTGCCAGATGGAGACGATGTCGAGCCCGGCCGCGGTGAGTGCGCGCGCGTAGTCGGCGGTGATCGGTTTGGCGCCGAAGTTCGCACCCGGCCTGCTCGGTGAGATGTAGGCCAGTACCGCCGAATGGCCCGCCGCGGCGATCGCCTGTGGTTCGATGAGCCTGGCCGCGAAATCGACAGCTGTAGACATGATTGACCCCCTGTTTGACTGCGTACCCGATGGAATTCCCGAAATGGTGGAACTATCGCGATGATTGACGCTGGTACCCGAGGATCGGCACCGGGGTGAGGATCTCACCCCGCACCATTCTAAACGAAACACTCACTCCCGCACCGTCGTTCACCAACGAACAGGGTAGTACCCGGATGTGGGAGTAGTTTCACTCACGCATGCGGGCCGTCGTGCCCGCTAACCTTTGGCCATGGTGGCGCAGCTGATGTGGGGGATCCCGACGCACGGGTTCTTCGTCGCGCTCGGTGTCGCCGTCGCCGCGGTGGTGTTCGTGACCGAATGCAGGCGCCGCGACGCGCTGCGCGAAGAGTCTCTGGTCGCGGTCACCGGAGCGTTGGTCGGTGGGGCGATCGGTATGCGGTTGTCGAGTCTGGCCGAGACGCTCGATCCCTATGAGAGTTGGATGTTCGGTGCGCGCAGTGTGCTGGGCGGATTGCTCGGCGCGTATGTGGGTGTGTTGATCGCGAAGCGGATCATCGGCTATCGGGAACGGACCGGTGACCTGTTCGCCCCCGCGGTGGCGCTGGGAATGGCGGTGGGGCGCATCGGGTGCTTGCTCACCGAGGCACCGGGACGGCCCACGAGCCTGCCGTGGGGGATCCACGCGCCCGCGACGGTGCCGCAGTGCCCCGGGTGTGTGGCCGGTGTGGCGATGCATCCCAGTTTTGTCTACGAAATCGTGTTCCAGCTGGCCGCTTTCGGTGCGCTGTGGTGGTTACGCGAGCGGATCAGCACACCGGGGGAGCTGTTCACCCTCTACGTCGGGGCCTATGCGATCTTCCGGTTCCTGGTCGAGTTCACCCGCGCCAACGACACGGTGTGGCTGGATCTGACGCGCCCGCAATGGTTCCTGCTGCCGGGGTTGGTCCTGGTGGCGGTGCGCTGGACCATCGGCTATCGGCGCGGCAACTACGACGGCGTACTTCGACGAAAGGTCGCGGCATGAACTTTCCTCCCGGACCACCACCGAACATGCCACCCCCGCCGCCCTATCAAGGTGGCAAACCGCCGGGACAGGGCGGTCAGATCGCGGCGATGGCGTTGGCGGGTGCGATGGCGTTCATCGTGGTCAACGCGATCGCGGGGTTCGTCGTGTTCCTGGTGGTGGCCTCCATCAACGACGACACCGCGACCAAGGCGCTGTTCGGGCTCACCGCGGTGGCCAGTGCGGCGGTGGCCTTCGGGGGTGGCTGGCTGTTGATCCGGCGCCAACGCCCCGCTCCCAAAGGGTTCGGCATGGGGCTGATGATCGGGTGGTCGCTGGTTTCGGTGTGCACGGCGGGTTTGTGCACGGCCATCAACCCCGAGCTGTACACGGGCATGTTCGGGATGGCGCGATGACCGGGATGCCGTTGCGGGGCGATCGGATCCTGCGCTACGTCACCGCGTTCTGCCCCCGCTGTCACGACGAACACCCCGAAACGCCGCTGGCCGAGGTAACGCGACTGTCGGGGTGGCTGGCCGAACGGGACGGGAAGGTCTTCCTCGAACGCGGGTGTCGCACCCACGGGATGGTGCGGACCCTCTACGACGAGGACCCCGAGATCCTGGCCTACCTCGAAGAGTGGACGGCCCCGACCAAAGCGCACCTGCCCGACACCGTCGGCAATTTCGATCCCGTGCCCTCGGCGTATCTGCGGGGGCTGCCCGAGATGCAGACCCAGCACACCTGCATCCTGCTCGAGGACATCATCGACAGCTGCAACCTGCGCTGCCCGACCTGTTTCGCCGACTCCTCACCCGACCTGCGCGGTGTGGTGGCGGTCGAGGACGTGCTGGCCAATGTCGATCAGCGGCTGGCCCGTGAGAACGGGCGCCTGGACGTGCTGATGCTCAGCGGCGGTGAACCGACCCTGCATCCAGAGTTGGCGCGACTGCTGGCCGAACTCACCGCACGGCCCATCACCCGAATCCTGCTCAACACCAATGGTCTGCGCATCGCCGTCGACGACGAACTGCTGGCGCTGTTGCGTACCCATCGCGACCGGGTCGAGGTGTATCTGCAATACGACGGGGAGACAGCGCAGGCCTCGCGCCATCATCGTGGTGGCGACCTGCGGGTGCGTAAACAGCAGGCACTGCAACGACTTTCGTCCAACGCCGTATTCACCACCTTGGTGATGACGGTGGCGCTGGGCGTGAACGACGACGAGATCGGCCCGGTGCTGCGCACCGCCATGGACACCCCGTTCGTCGGCGGAGTCTCGATCCAACCGCAATTCGGGTCCGGGCGATCGGGAACGATCGACCCGATGGAGCGGCTCACCCACACCGGTGTGCTGCGCCGACTCGGCCCGCAGACCGACGGGCTGGTGACCTGGCGTGACCTCACCGCGCTGCCGTGTTCGCATCCGCACTGTTGCTCGGTCGGCTACCTGTTGCGTGACGACGCCGGGCAGTGGCGCTCGCTGGTCTCGCTGATCGGGCACGAACGGTTGAAGCAGCAGCTGGGACTGGTGTCGAACCGGATCGCGGACTCGGCGCTGCCCGCCGAACTGCGCATGGCGGTGCAGGAATCGCTGCTCGGTCTGCTGTCGGAGCAGTCGTCGCTGTCGCATCCGGAGATCGGGCGGGTGTGGCGCAATATCTGCGAGAACTGTGACCTGGGGATGTCGACCCTGCTGACCTTGGCGTCGTCGGCATTGCCCGGACGGCGCAAGCGGTTGCGGACACTGCTCGGGGAACGGGTCGTGCGGATCACGATCAAACCGTTCATGGATATGTCGACGATGATCGAAGAACGACTCACCCAGTGTTGCGTGCATGTGGGCACCCGCGCCGATGCTGATCAGTGCGCGCCGTTCTGCGCGGTGCAGGCCTGGCCCGCGCTGTCGCGGCAACGGCTGTCGGCAGCGGCACCGTCGGGACGGGCATTGCTGCCGGTGGAGGTCCGGTGAGCGAGCGCGGGGTCTATTACGAGGAGGCGATGCGCGCCCAGCAGCCGCACGACCCGTTGACATTGTGTGTGGTGGCAACGGTGGCGTTGCTGACGTGGTTGGTGGGCCCGTGGGCGGTGGTCGGGTTCGGCGCGCTCGCGTTCGCCGGGTACTGGCGGGCGTGGCGGGCCGGGTTGCGGCGCAGTCGATGCTGGTTGCGTGACACCCGCCTGGTGCTGGTCTATGTCGCGGCGATCGCCGTGGTCGGGGTCGTCGGCGTGATGTGGTGACGGCGTGTCGCCGAATCCGGTGCGGCAGAACAGTAGCGGGCGAGCGTGGGGCACGGTTGACTGGTAGCCATGGCCGCCACTCGATCCAGCAGGCAGCGTCGATCACGGGTGCCCGCACCCGCGGTCCCGCCGGGCGAACTGATCGTCATCACCACGCCGACCGGCCCGGAGATCACCCCGATCGCCCTGCGCGAGAACCGATCCGTCCGCACCCGAGTCGACGAACTACTCCCCGCCACGGCACGTCTGGTGCCGATCTTCGGTCCGGACAACCGACTCGCGGCCAGACTGGCCGACACACCGCAGGCGCCGGTCGCGGGGGACTACCTCAGCTACTACTCGGTGCACGGTGAACTGGGTGACCTCGGTGAACTCGCGCATCGGCTGCGCGAGGACGACACCGTCGCCGCCGCCTATGTGAAGCCCGCGGCCGAACTGCCGCTGGCACCCCTGGCCGAGAACATCGTCGCACCGCGAGCGCCCGCTGTGACACCGGATTTCCGGGTCAGGCAGGCCTATCTGGATGCCGCGCCCGACGGGATCGATGCGGTGTGGGCGCACGGTCGGCCCGGCGGGCTCGGCACCGGCGTGCGGGTGATCGACGTCGAGGGCGCGTGGCGGTTCACCCACGAGGACCTGCGCCAGAACCAAGGCGGGATGATCGGCGGCACCGCGTCCGACGATCTGGGGTGGCGCAATCACGGCACCGCCGTCGCCGGTGAGATCAGCGGCGACCTCAACGCCTTCGGCGTCACCGGCATCGCACCCGAGGCCCACATCAGGGCCATCTCCGTCTTCGGCATCGGTTCGGCCGCCGCGATCCGCTCCGCGGCCGACGCCTTGAACCCCGGCGACATCGTCCTCATCGAATTGCATCGCCCCGGTCCGCGATTCGACTACCGGGCCACCCCCGATCAGCGCGGCTACATCGCCGTGGAATGGTGGCCCGACGACTTCGCCGCTATCCGCTACGCGGTGAGCCGCGGCATCGTCGTCGTCGAAGCCGCGGGCAACGGGGCCGAGAACCTCGACGACGCCGTCTACGACACCCGCCCCGGTGATTTCCCCGCCACCTGGCACAACCCGTTTCGCGCGGGCCGGGCCGACTCCGGCGCCGTCCTGGTCGGCGCGGGCGCCCCACCACCGGGCCTGCACGGCCGCGACCACGGCCCGGCCCGCTCGCGCCTGGACTTCTCCAACCACGGCGCCCGCCTCGACGTCCAAGGGTGGGGCCGTGAGGTCACCACCACCGGCTACGGCGATCTCCAAGGCGGCCCCGACGAAGACCTCTGGTACACCGACGAATTCAGCGGCACCTCCAGCGCCTCACCGATCGTCGTCGGCGCCGTCGCCGCCTACCAGGGCATCCGCGCCCACGGCCCCGGCCGCGCGACCCCGGAACAGATCAGAACCCTGCTCCGCACCACAGGCTCCGCCCAAACCGCCGCCCCCGGGCGTCCCACCACCCAGCGCATCGGCACCCTGCCCGACCTGCGCGCCATGTCGGCGAAAGGCTGATACCCGCAATGGCAGTCATCCACCAGACCACCGTCACCCCGTCCAAGCGCGATCTCGTCACGACGTGGCTGCCCAGTCGGCAGTGGTACCAGGGCACGACACCGCACATCCGTAAGGCCGGCGGGTTCCGCCTCGACGATCCCGCAGGCGAGGTAGGCATCGAATTCCTGCTGTTCGTCGATGATTCCGGTACCGGCGAAGTGCTGTATCAGGTGCCGTTGACCTATCGTGGGGCGCCGCTGTCGGGAGGTGAGGCCGCGCTCGTCGGCACGGCCGAGCACGGAGTACTCGGCCGTCGCTGGATCTACGACGGCACCCGCGATCCGGTCGCGCTCGGCGCCGTTGTGGATCTGCTGGCAGGTCGGACGAGGGCTCAGGCTCAGAGCGTCAGCGACGCGCCGGATCCGACGGTCGCCGTGACGCAGCCCCGACACCGCTCGATCGAGGGTGATGTCGGCATCGGGGTGGACGGCACCGCCCACACCGACGTTCCCATCGGGTCCGCTGTCGTGCGATTCCACCGCTTGCCCGCAGCCGTACGACTCGGCGCGGCGGGCTCGGTCGCCGTGCCCTCCGCGCTGGGCCCGGTCGTGGAGCTGATCACCGTGCTCACCGACTAGCCCCACAGCTGCTCCCCATCACGCCACCTCGGGTCGAAAACCAGATGTGGCGTGGTGGGGTGGCGTGGCAGGGTACGAGGATGGCATCGGCGAAGAGCGTGTGCGTTCGGTCGGCTACTCAGGCGGACTCGGCTGCGATCTTGGGGTTGCAAGAGGCCGGGTTCGGGATGCGGTACGGCGGTGACGAGGACGAATTCCGGGGCAAGGTCTTTCCGGTCGAGCGCTCGTTGGTCGCCGTGGACGGTGACCGGATCGTCGGACATACGGTGGATCTGACGATGACGGTCACGGTGCCGGGGGAACGGTCGGTGCGCGCATGTGGCGTATCGGGGGTCGCGGTGGCGCCGACGCATCGGCGGCGGGGGATTCTGCGCGAGCTCTATGCGGCCCAGCACGCTCGAACCGAGGCCGACGGATTGCCGTTGACGATCTTCACAGCCAGTGAGGGCACGATCTACGGGCGGTTCGGATACGAGCCGGCCATTCTCGACACCGCCGTCTACATCGATACGCGGCGAGCCGAATTCCGTTCCACCACACCCGATCCCGGCGGCGTCACCCTGGAGACCCTGACCGACGCCGCCCCGCGGATTCGCGAGATCTACCAGCGCTGGCAGGAAGTGACCTCGGGCGCGCAGGCTCGTCCGGATGCCAAGTGGGACCTGTTCTTCGCCGATGTGGAGCGCCATCGCCAGGGCGCGACGACGCTGTTCGTGCTGCTGCACGCCGACGGCTACGCCCTGTATCGGCGCTCCCGGCGGGATGACCGCGACATCGCCTCGGTGTGGGAATTCCGTGCCGTGACCCCCGATGCGCATGCCGCGCTGTGGCGGGTGCTGCTCGGCATGGACCTCGTCGACACCGTCGAAGCCGAGATCGCCGACGACGATCCGCTGGCCCACATGCTCACCGACCCACGCGCGGTGCAGGTGACCCACCGCGGGGACACCCTGTGGGCGCGGGTCATGGATGTACCCGCCGCACTGACCGCGCGACCTACCGCACCGACCTCGATACCGTGCTGGCGGTGCACGATCCGTTCCGCGGCGCCGGCGGGAACTTCGCCCTGCGCATCCGGGACGGCCTCGCCGAATGCGAGCCCACCACCCGGACAGCGACACTCGCCTTCGACATCAACATTCTCGGCGCCCTCTACTTCGGCGGACAGCGCGCGAGCACTTTCGCCGCCGCGCACCGGATCGCCGTCGAGGATCCGAAGGTGCTGCGCGCGTTCGACGCAGCGTTCACCGCCGACCGCGCACCGCAATTGGGCTGGCCCTTCTAGGCTCTACACCAACGGGCGCGTTCGCCCCGAAGGTCACCGCTTCGGGAGTACGGTAGGTAGCTGTGGATTCGCACGAGGTCGATCCTTCGGTTCGGGTGCGTGGCGCCCGGGTCCACAATCTGCGCGATATCGACGTCGACATGCCCCGAGACGCCCTGGTCGCGTTCACGGGGGTGTCGGGCTCAGGCAAGTCTTCGTTGGCGTTCGGCACGCTGTACGCGGAATCGCAGCGCCGCTATCTGGAATCGGTGGCACCGTATGCCCGGCGGTTGCTGAACCAGGTCGAAGCTCCCGATGTCGATACTGTCACCGGCCTGCCGCCGACGGTGGCCTTGGCCCAGCGCCGGTCCTCGCCGTCGTCACGATCGACCGTCGGCACCGTCACCGCGATCTCGAACACCTTGCGCATGCTCATGTCCCGCGAAGGCGACTACCCCGATACTCCCGCCAGAACCGGCCCCGGGCACTACCCGGAAGGCACCAACCGCCTCTACTCCGACGCGTTCTCCCCGAACACCGTCGAAGGCGCCTGCCCGCGCTGCCACGGACAAGGCGTCGTCCACGAAGCCACCGAGGCGTCGATGGTCCCCGACCCGTCGCTGAGCATCCGCGAAGGCGCGATCGCGTCGTGGCCCGGCGCCTGGCAGGGCAAGAACCTGCGCGACGTGCTCAGCGCGCTCGGCTACGACATCGACCGCCCGTGGCGCGAACTCTCACCCGCCGCCCGCGACTGGATCCTGTTCACCGAGGAAAAACCGGTCGTCACGGTCGAACCCGTGCGCGAACCCCATCGCATCCACCGCCCCTACCAGGGCACCTACACCGGCGCCGAACAGTTGCTGCTGCGCTCGCACGCCGAATCCAAGAGTGAGGCCACCAGGGCCCGCGCGGCCGAGTACCTGCACACCGCCGTCTGCCCGCTGTGTGACGGGCGGCGACTCAAACCCGAAGCGCTCGCGGTGACCTTCGCCGGGTACAACATCACCGAACTCGCCGACCTGCCGCTGAGTGAGCTCGTCGAGGTGTTGCGGCCCTACACCCCCGGCACAGAGGCGCTGGCGGTGCTCACCCAGGACCTGACCTCGCGCATCGATGTGCTGATCGAACTCGGACTCGGCTATCTCAGCGTCGACCGGGAGAGCCCGACGCTGTCCGGCGGTGAGCTGCAACGATTACGACTGGCCGGGCAGCTGCGGTCAGGTCTGTTCGGTGTCGTCTACATTCTCGACGAGCCGTCAGCGGGACTGCACCCGGCCGACACCGCCGCACTGACGACAGTGCTCGACCGTCTCAAGAAATCGGGCAACAGCGTGTTCCTCGTCGAACACGACCTCGACGTCGTCCGCCACGCCGACTGGCTCATCGACATCGGCCCCGGCGCGGGCATCCACGGGGGCACGGTGCTCTACGCCGGTGCAGTCGACGGCTTGCGCGAGGTAGCCGACTCGGTCACCCGGCCCTACCTGTTCGACGAGATCGCGCGCCCTCCGCGCGCGGCCCGCACGCCCACCGGCGCGCTGCGGTTGCGGGCGATCACCAGCCACAACCTGCACGACCTCGACGTCGACATCCCCCTCGGGGTGTTCACCGCGATCACCGGCGTCTCCGGATCAGGCAAATCCACGCTGCTGCACGCTGTTTCGACCACCGCCGAGGCGGACGCGGACATCGTGCGAGTCGTCGAAGTCGATCAGGCGCCGATCGGGCGCACCCCACGATCGAACCTGGCCACCTACACCGGCCTGTTCGACACGGTACGCAAACTGTTCGCCGCGACCGAGGCCGCCGCGGCCCGCGGGTACGGCGTCGGCCGGTTCTCGTTCAATGTCGCCGAGGGACGTTGCCCGACCTGTCAGGGCGAGGGCTACATCACCGTGGAACTGCTGTTCCTGCCCAGCACCTACAGCCCGTGCCCAGCCTGCCACGGTGCGCGCTACAACCCCGAAACCCTCGACATCACCTACCGCGACACCACGATCGCCCAGGTGCTCGACATGACCGTCGACCGCGCCGCCGACTTCCTCGCCGACGTCGGCGTCGTCGCGCGCGCTCTGCACACGCTGCGCGATGTCGGCCTCGGCTACCTGCGGCTCGGGCAACCGGCCACCGAACTGTCCGGTGGTGAAGCGCAGCGGGTGAAGCTGGCCACCGAACTGCAGCGGGCGCGGCGCGCGGGCACCGTCTACCTGCTCGACGAGCCGACTACCGGGCTGCATCCGGCCGACACCGATATCCTGATGACACAACTGAATTCGCTCGTCGACAGCGGCGCGAGCGTGGTGGTGGTCGAACACGACATGACCGTGGTCGCCGGAGCCGATCATGTGATCGACATGGGACCGGGCGGTGGCGGGCAGGGGGGCCGAATCGTGGCACAGGGGACACCGGAGCAGGTGGCGGGCAATCCGGTGAGCCGGACCTCGCCCTACCTGGCGGAGCGGCTGACATGACCCGCGACGCCGACCGGACCGGCACCGCGATGCTCGTGGCCGGTGGGTGCTCGTTCGGGTTGGGTGTGGCGCTGCTGCTGTGGCCGGGGCGCGACGAATCCACCCTGGCGACGCTGTTCGGGATCTCGTTGGTTCTGAGCACCGCGATACAGACGTATCTGGCGTTCATGGCGCGGATCGCGTTGTTGTTGCGGGTGCTGGTCCTGGTCAGCGCGGGGCTCACCGGGATTTTGGCCGGGCTGGTCTTCTACGGCGGCAATATCGAACTGCTCGCCCTGTGGATCGGCATCGGCTGGTCGGTGCGCGGCATCGTGCAGGCGCTGGTCGCGGCGTGGGACGACAGCATCGTCGACGGCTGGACCCACGAAGTGTGCGGGCTGGTCACCACCGCGATCGGCATCGCCGTCATCGCGATCACCTTCCAGACGGTCACGGGGCTGGCCACGATGGCCGGCGGTGGGCTGGTCGTGATCGGTGTCATGGAGCTGCTCGCCGGCGGACTCTGGCGGGCGGCGCTGCACGCCGCGCACGGGTCCGCGACCGAGGAACAGAGTCGGAAGATTCGTGCCGCGACCGAGCTGTAGTAGCGAATCACACACTGCCAGTACGTAATTCGGGGTTTACGCGAATTCGGGGACAACGCGACATTGCGGGCAGTCGAGCGCGTGCTGAACTCTGTGTGCACCCTCGCTCACAGCTGGGGTAACTGTGCTGCGCGCCGGTAGCGTGGCCCGCGGCGTGCGCACGGGGAGGGCCCTGTTCGGCGCGCCGCGTCCGCAGCCCGATTGTGAGCCCAGGAGAATTGTGGTGTCGCGCGTAGTACCCGGCCTAGCTGCCGATGCCGTCCAGCGAGAAGAGCTGGCTATGCGGCGCATGACCGAGAGTCTGGTCGAAGACCTGTCCGAGAACGTCCCTGTCGACCAGGTGACGTCGGCGGTAGGCGCCGCGCACCATCGTTTCACCGATAAGCCGATCCGGGAGTTCGTGCCGATTCTGGTCGAGCGGATCGTGCGCCGTGAACTCGCCGATCCCGATCCGACGGTGCGGATTCCGGCGCCGTCGGCCAGCGTGCGGGCCGCCGAGCTCATCGCGCGCGAGTCGACCACGACCGAGGAGCAGCCGAAGCGGCGGGTGAGCAGGCGGGCGGTGGTGCCGATGTCGCTCGGCGCGGCGATGGTTGTCGCCGCCGTCGTGGCCGGGGTCGTGCTGTTGCCCGGAGGCGCGGATGCTCCAGCCGCCGCCCCGGTCGCCGCGGCGACGGTGGTGCGCGGTGTCGTCGGGTCGGAGAAGATGTCGTTCTTCGCCGATGAGCACGTGGTGAAGGTGCTCGCCGACAACGGCATCCGAGTCGAGGTCGAACCGGCTGGTTCGCGCCAGATCGCGACCACCGTCGATCTCGGCGCCTTCGACTTCGCGTTCCCGTCGAGCATTCCGGCCGCGGAACGAATCCAGCGCCAGCGCAATATCACGACCAAATACACGCCGTTCTCGTCGCCGATCGCCATCGCCACCTACCGGCCGATCGCGGAGCTGCTGACGACGGCCGGGGTGATCAAGCCAGGTCCGGTCGCGACGTTCGACATGAACAAGTACCTGGAGCTGGCAGGCACCGGCGTGCAGTGGGACGACCTGCCCGACAACACCACCTACCCGGTGGCCAAGAACATCCTGGTCTCCACGACCGATCCGCGCAGTTCCAATTCCGCGGCCATGTACCTGTCGATCGCCAGCTACGTCGCCAACGACCACACCATCGTGCGCGGCGCCACCGCCGAACAGCACGTATTGCCCGCCCTGTCGAAGCTGTTCCTCGCCCAGGGCTACACCGACAACAGCAGCGAAGGACCGTTCAACCAGTACCTCACCAACGGCATGGGCCCGATCCCGCTGGTCTGCATCTACGAGGCCCAGTTCGTCGAAGCGGCGGGCAAGGGCCGGATCAAGCCGGACATGGTGCTGACGTACCCGACCCCGACCGTCCTGTCGAGTCACACGCTGGTCCCGTTGAACCCCGCCGGCGACAAGATCGGCAAACTCCTCACCGACAACCCCGAACTGCGTCGTCTGGCCGCCGAACACGGGTTCCGCACCGGCGACACCGCCCAGTTCACCTCGGTCGCCGCCGACCGTTCGGTGCCGGTGGCCGCCGATCTGATCGACGTGGTCGACGTACCGGCCTACGAGACCCTCGAGCGTCTGCTCGACGGGGTTGCCAACTCCTACAACTGAACCCGCCCCACCCTGGTGCCGTGCAGCTCTGTGCTGTGCGACCTGGGGGCTTGACACGCATTCAGTGCACGACTGTACACTGAGCTTTCCAGGTGATACCAGCTGGTTTGCACTGCGAATGGAGTTCCACCGAGATGGACAAATTCGAACCCGGCCGAGAACTGCTCAACGAACTGTCCATAGCGGCGCGCCGAACAGGTATCGCGCTGGCGAGCATCGTGAGCGACGCGGGACGCAAGAGCGCCCGCGAAGTGGTCGATCTGGCCCACGAAGGCCGCGAACTGGTCGCGGCGACACTGCGCGCCCGCGCCGACGAACTTCGCCGCCGCCGTTAGCTCGACCGCGCCCCTGGCGGCGGATTGCCCGCCGCCAGGGGCGCGGTCGCGGGTGGATGGTCGTCGAAAGAACTCTGACCTGCGACAAAGGTTAGGGTGAAAGAACATTCGCAACGACCGATGAGTTCTCACGGCCCGCGCCGTCTCTATGAGTGCTACCTGTAGCCGAGATCCGGGAGAGCCTCATGACCGCCAGTTCCGCCGTCACCACCGGCACCCTCGTGGTGCCCGATGCCCGCCTGTATTACGAGGTCCGTGGGTCGGGACCGCTGCTCGTCCTCGTCGGTGCCCCGATGAACGCCGCCTCGTTCGCCGCGACCGCCGAACAACTGGCCACCACCAACACCGTCCTCACCACCGACCCGCGCGGCCATTTCGGTAGCCCCCTCGACGATCCGAACCAGGATTCGACGGTGCTCGCCCGGGCCGGGGACCTCGCCCAACTCATCACCCATCTCGACGAGGGTCCGGCCGTGGTCTTCGGGTCCAGCGGCGGCGCCGTCACCGCGCTGGCGCTGGCTCAGACCCACCCCGATCTGGTCACCACCGCCGTCGCCCACGAACCGCCGCTGCGCGAGCTGCTACCCGACGCCGATGCCCAGCGCGCGCTCACCGAGGACATCGTCGCCACCTACGCCGCCGGTGAGGTAATCGGCGCCTGGCGAAAGTTCTTCGCCCAAGCCGAGATTCCCGTCCCGGACCGGATGCTCGAACAGATCTTCGGCGGCGACCGCGATCCACAGCAGGTGGCCAGCGAACGGTTCTGGTTCGCCCATGAACTAGGCCAGACCACCGCCTGGGTACCGGACCCGCCGTTGCTTCGCTCGATCCCCACCCGCGTCATCGTCGGAATCGGGGCCGAGTCCGCCGGCCAGTTCTGCGACCACACCGCACGAGAACTGGCCTCGGCGCTGGGCGTGGAACCGGTCCTGTTCCCCGGCGATCACACCGGATTCGTCAACGACCCGGTCACCTTCGTCGCCCGCCTGCAAGAAGTACTCGACGAGCCGTGAGCGTGGTTGCTCGCACACGGCGAGGTCGGGGGAAGATGCCAGGCATGAGCGAATCCCAGGACTGGAACAGCAAGATCATCGCCGAGTTCCGCGACAACGAAGGGAAAGTGGGTGGGCCCTTCGAGGGCGCGCCGATGGTGCTGGTGCATCACCGAGGGCGGCGCACCGACCGACAGTTGGTGTCGCCGATGATGTATCTGGCCGACGAGAACGACCCGAAGGCCATCTATGTCTTCGCGTCCAAAGCCGGTGCCCCCACCAATCCCGACTGGTACTACAACCTCGTCTCGGCGGGCGAAGCGGAGGCAGAGGTCGGCACCGAGACCTTCGCGGTCACCGTCGCCGAAGTCACCGGCGCCGAACGTGACCGCCTCTACGCCGAGCAGGCGCGACGGTATCCCGGTTTCGCCGAATACGAGGAGAAGACGAAGGGTATCCGCACCATCCCGGTGCTCGCGTTGCGTCGGAACTGATCCGATGACGTAGCGGGACAGGGCGACCCGGACCGCCCTGTCCCGCTACCGCAGTCCGATGCGGTGGTAGTACTGCGGGCCGATGCGTGTGCGGGCCTGCGCTTCCTACCGTTCGGTCATGCCTTTTCGACTCTTGACCGTGCCGATCCTCGCGGCCGCGCTGATCCTGTCCGCCTGTACGACCAGTGAGCCCGATCCCGTCGCGGTCACCCGGGTGGACAGTGTGCGGGGCGACCTCGACGCGATGGTCGGCGCGGGCGCCGTCGGGGCCGTGGCCACGCTCACCGAGAACGGCGCGAGCACCGTCGTCGGCTCCGGTCTGGGCGATGTCGTCTCCACGACTCCGATCGGCACCGACGTCGCCCAGCATGTGCGGATCGGCAGCGTCACCAAGGCCTTCACCGCCGCGATCGTGCTGCAACTGGTCGCCGAAGACCGCGTCGACCTCGACCAGCCCATCGACACGTACCTGCCCGGATTGCTCACCGGTGACGGCGTGGACGGTCGCGCGATCACCGTCCGCCAGATCCTGGGCCACCGCAGTGGCCTGCCCGAGCCGACTCGATCCCCCGAGCTCGACGAACACGCAGCGGCAAAGAACGGTCGCACCTTCACCCCGGCCGAGGAGATCGCACTGGCCTTGCAGAACCCCGCGAAATTCGCACCCGGCAGCCGGTTCGAGTACACCAACATCAACTACATCGTCGCGGGCATGCTGATCGAGGCGGTGACCGGGCATCGCTACACCGACGAACTACGCGCCCGCATCCTGATACCGCTCGGCCTGTCGAATACCTACCTGCCCGCCACCGGCGAAACCGGGCTGCGCCTGCCCCATCCCACCGGTTACACCGCGATCGACGGGACAGTCACCGACACGACACCGATGGAGCCGTCGGTGCCGTGGACATCCGGTGCCCTGGTCAGCACCGGCGCCAATGTGAATCAGTTCTTCCTCGCGCTGCTGGCCGGTCAGGTCGTGCCCGAGCCGCAACTTCGGCAGATGCTCGACGGAATCGACATGGGCAACGGGGACGGTATGTCCTACGGTCTCGGTCTCGGCTACACCCCACTGCCGTGTGGTACCCAGTTCGTCGGCCACATCGGCGGCGTTCCCGGATTCTCCACCGTCGCGGGCGCCACCCGAGCCGGGCGGGCGGTCACCATCGTCTACACCGGCACATCGTCGTCTGTCGATCTCGGCGGGATGCTCACTCACGCACTGTGTGACTGAATCTCGCGCCTCAGGGCTTCGGTGGCATGGGATGCAAAGTTGCATCGAGTGCATTCGCGATCGCGACACGGCAGCGCTCGCTGACTGTGCGCAGCGCGGTGATGAGCTCCGGTGGCTCGGTGACGGTGAACTCGGTGTCCAGGGCGGTGATCATCCAGGCGAGCGAGGCAGGGGAGTCGGCACCCAGATGCAGTAGGCAGCGGGTGTCGTCGACCGCTTCGAGCACACCGATTCCCGGCCAGACACGATCGGCCAGCTCGGTGGCCGATCCGTGCAGAGTGACGACAGTGCGCCACGGCCACGACGCGACGGACAGACTGCGTGACAGATAGGTTGCCGCGTCGCCGCCGGATCCTCGATGCGCCTGTACAAGGAATCCCAACAGTGGGGCGCCGACCTGCCCAGTTCCGGTGTCCCGACAGCGGTCACGGTCTTCCCCGGCGACACCACGATTCGCGGCATCGCCGAGAAACAGAACAACCTCGTCCGCTGGACCGAATACGACCGTGGCGGGCACTTCGCGGCAATGGAAGCGCTCGACCTGCTGGTCGACGATGTGCGCGAGTTCTTCCGCTCGGTGCGGTAGAGCTCGTCGGCCTCCGGATCATGACCGGAAACCACCGCCGTCTCGATGCCACACGGCACCGATCTCGCTCAGGCGCTCGACCGCGTAGGCGGGGTCGATCAGTGCCTCCGGGGTGTGGATGCCCGGTGCGGGACGGTCGCCGCGCAGGCCGAGCAGCCTTTCGACGCCGAGCGCGATTCCGAGGGCAGTCAGTGGGCGCTGCCCGTCGCGATGGACGAGATGCTGTGTCCTGTCGATCGGTTCGCCGGTCGAGTCGGTGCCGACGAGATCGATGCCGATCTCGAGGGAGGCGGGTTCGCCGCGACGTCTGGTCGGGGTCTCACCGACGGCGAAGTCGACCCGGACATTCGGTGCGCCGGTCGCCAGGGCCAGGCTCGGCACATCGAGAACCGGGATGCTCTGACCGGGCAGCGCGGTGCCGTCGACCGTGTACACCTCCGCTCGTGCGTCGGCCTCGGTGAGCCAGGTGAAGACGCCGTCGCGTCGCACCAGGCCCGCCGCGGTGACGGCCGACCAGCGCTCCAGGTCCGCGATGCCCGCCGGTCCGCCGGTGTCGGTGTCGTCGAGGGCGACGCCGACTCGAACCGAGTCGACGCGGTCGAACTCGCGCGCGGAATCCAGTGCGGCGAGAACGACGATTCCCGCCATCAAGTGGCTGGCGACCAGAACCGGTGCCGCACTCGACCTCTGCGCCCCCGCGACGATCTCCGGGCCGATATCGAGCAGGCCGCTGGAGATGCTGAGGTAGGGCAGCCCGTGGTCCTGCGCGTAGTGCAGGCCGTTGAGTCGGTCGTCCCACAGTGTCGCGACCACCGCGGAATAGGTGGCATCGGCGAGACCGAGATCGCGGCGGGACAGATCGATCGTGACCGCGGTCGCGGTGCCCAGGTCGTCGGCCACACGCTGCGCCCGGCCGAGATCGCGACCCGCGATGGTCAACGGCAGAGTCGGGTGCCACCGGCGCAACAGGGCGGCGGTGTCGGACCCCGCCTGCCCCGACCCGCCCATGATCAGTACTGGTTTCTCCATGGTGAATTCCTCTCCAGCCAGTAAGCTACAGTTTGTAACTTACTCTTTGTAGCTAAACTGGAGGAATGGCGCAAGGCAGGACGATGACCACACGATCGGCTCGGCTGGCGAAGCCGGCCAGGCGCGAGCAACTGCTCGAAACCGCCTTGACGTTGGTCCGTGAGCACGGCACCGACGGCCTGACCCTGGCCACCCTCGCCGAAGCCGCAGGCGTGAGCAGGCCGATCGTCTACGACCACTTCGGCACCCGCCCCGAACTGCTGCTCGCGCTCTACCGGCAACTCGACGAACGCCACCGCCTGGCCTCCGAACAAGCCGTGCGCGACGCCACCCCGACCGTCGAGGAGATCGCGCGCGTCATGGGCGCCGCTTACTTCGCCTGCGCCACCGACATGCCCGAGTTCGACGCGATCTCCGCCGCGCTGAAAGGGAACCCGGACGTCCAGGCGATCCAGCACGACATGCTCGACAGCTACCGTGACTGGATGGCGGCCACGCTGCAACCGTTCTCCGCACTCACCACCGCGGCGCTGCGGCTGCGCTGTGTCGGCGTGCTGGGCGCGGCCGAAACGTTGGCCGCGGAACTGAACCTGGGCACGACGTCGGCCGAGGAAGCGGTCTCGGCGCTGACCGATCTGATCGTGGGGAGCATCGGTGCGAGACAGCGGAACTGACAGTGCGGGCGTTCCCGCGTTGATCACACCCACCGTCGATCTGTACAGCGCGTGGCACGAGGCGCATGCGGAGTGGGGTCCCGGTGCCCACGAGGACGGTTTCGGCCTGCTGCCGAGTGACGACGTCGACTCCGCGGCGGGATTCGAGGTCTGGGTCGCGCGGCTCGCCGCCGCATCGGCGGACAGCGGCGACCGGCGCTGCTCGTATCGCTGGATAGTCGAGGGTGATCGTGTACTCGGCGGGATCGCGCTGAGGCACGGGACCGGTGACTTCGTGCGGAAATTCGGCCACATCGGGTACGGGATCCGGCCTTCCGCGCGTCGACGTGGGCTGGCGACTTGGGCGTTAAGCCAAATCATCGCCGAGGCGAGAACAGTGGGCATGGACCACATGTCGGCGGTCTGCGCGGCCGACAACCTCGGGTCGGCGAAGACGATCGAGCGCCACGGCGGTGTGCTCGAGGCCATCGAGGACACCGAACTCGGTCCGGCGTGGCGGTATCGGATCCCAGTCCCCGGGCAAAACGGCACTTCTGGCGTGGAGGGGCGCTGACGGAGCGCCCCTCCACGGCCGATCATCGACGGCCGAAGTGTTCCACCAGTCGTGAGTAGCTGTCATGTCCGTGGCCCGCTGCGATGGCCTCGGCGACCAGGTTTCGCGTGTAGGTGGGTAGATCCGTATCGATGCCTCGGGCCTGGCTTTCGACGATCAGGTCGTCGAGGGAGGGCAGGTGGTGGCTCAGGTCGCCGAACGGGGTGGCGAACTGACCGTGATCTATTTCCTTCGCCAGCATCGGGAACAGAGTTGGCAGTGCCGCCAACGAAGGCAGCGCCTGCTCGTGGAACTCGTCGACGCGAAGCCCCGCGTTGCCGAGAAGTGCTGCGGCGTGGAGGAATCCGTTCAGCAGGCCCCACATGATGTCGTGCACGGCCATGCCGTACAGCGTCGGTACGCCAGGGTCGGCAGAGACGTGTGTAGCGCGGCCCCCGAGAACCTGGAGCAGGGATTCGTACTGGTCGAAGGCATGACGGGCGCCGCCGTAGAACACCAGCGTCTCGGGCGAGCCGATACCCGGAGCGATCGTCATGATCTGGCCGTGCAGGTAGTCCGCGCCGTATTCGTGCACCAATTTCTCAGTGGCAGTAGCCTGTTCGGAGGTCCCGTCGGTCAGGTCGACCACGGTTCGCTCCGCGAGCCGCGAGCCCGCCGCGCGCAACAGTTCCGCTGCCACCGCGCCACCGGTGACATTGACGATCACCACCTCGGCCGCTCCGACCGCCTCTGTCGGCGACTCGGCCCACCTGGCACCCTTGGCCACCAGCGGATCCGCTCTGTCCGGCGACCGGTTCCACACGGTGACACGGTGACCACTCCCCACGAGAGCCGCGGCCAGTGCCGACCCCATCTCGCCCAAACCCAGAACTGCGACTGTCGGTGTGTTTTCGTTTCCGCTCATGAAACGGACACTAGAAGCTCAACTTGCCTTGAGGTCAAGGCCCGCAGGTCTACCTACGCAGGACGGTCGCGAGCCAGGCGGGAGTGGAATCGCTGAAGCGGGTTCGCAGCTGTTCCGGAACGATGTTCGCCAGCCGCCACGCGGGACTGTCGCCGAAAGGGGCAGCGAGGGCATCCTTGCTGACCGGATGGGGTCCGATCTCGGCTCCGATATCGCTGAAGCACAACACATACAGGGCGGCGCCGTCGTCGGCGACCGAGGCCAGGCTCGCGACGTACTCGCCCCGTTCGGCCTCGTCGAAGGTGTGGAACAGACCGCAATCGAGGATTGTCTCGAAGCGGCGGTACAGGCGTTGCAGATGCAGAGCGTCGGCCATGGCGAAGTCGACGTCCACAGCGCGGTCATCGGCTGTTCGCCTGGCGACGGCCAAGGCCGCTTCGGCCACGTCGACGCCGAACACCGGCAAGCCGCGGGCGGCGATGAACAGCGCGTTGTCGCCGGTGCCGCACCCTACATCGAGGACCGGGCCGCAGAATCCGCCTGCCTCGGCCAGACGGACAACCGCCGGTTGGGCACCACCGATGTCCCAGGGAGCGGGGCCGTCGAGATAGGACGCGTTCCACGGTTGGCCGGATCGGCGTTCGTGACTGGTCGGCGGGCGAGGGTCGGGCTGGGGCATCAGCGGAGGAACAGCGCGGAGCGCTCGGCGAGGTCGAGAACCGGCTGGGGAAAGATGCCGAGCAGCAGGGTGGCGCCCGCACTGAAGGCCACGACCAGGGTGGTGGCGAACGGGGCGGTCACGATGGGGGCGTCGACGGGGGGATCGGTGAAGAACATCAAGACGATGACGCGGATGTAGAAGAAGGCGGCGATGGCGCTGCACACGACGCCGATGATGACCAGTGGGGTGTAGCCGGCACCGGAAGCGGCCGCGAAGACGGCGAACTTACTGACGAATCCACTGGTCAGGGGCAGACCGGCGAAAGACAGCAGCAACAGCGCGAATGCCGAAGCCAGCCACGGGGATCGGCGTCCGAGACCTGCCCATTGGGACAGCGCGGTCGCTTCGTCACCGGAAGCGTCGCGGACCAGGCTGACCACCGCGAACGCACCGACGGTGCCCAGGCCGTAGGCCAGCAGATAGAACAGCACGGCCGCGACACCGGCGGGGTCGGCGGCGACGATACCGACGAGCAGGAAACCGGCGTGGGCGATCGAGGAGTAAGCCAGCATGCGCTTCACATCGGTCTGGGTGATGGCCATGATCGCGCCCACGAGCATCGTCGCCACCGCGACCGCGGCGATGACCGGGCGCCACTCCGAGCTCAGCGCGTTCACTCCGACCATCAGCACCCGCATGGTCGCACCGACGGCGGCGATCTTGGTAGCGGCGGCCATGAAGGCGGTGATCGGGGTCGGCGCGCCCTGGTAGACGTCGGGAACCCAGGCCTGGAACGGGACGGCACCGATCTTGAACAGCAAACCGACGGCGAGCATCCCGATGCCGAGCAGGGCCAGGGTCGCGTTCTCGGGCTGCTTGTCCAGTGCCGCACCGATTGCCGACAGTGACACCGTGCCGGTCTGCCCGTAGAGCAGCGCGACGCCGTAGAGGAAGAACGCGGAGGAGAACGCGCCGAGCAGGAAATACTTCATCGCCGCTTCTTGCGAGAGCAACCGCCTGCGGCGCGCCAACCCGCACAGCAGATACAGCGGCAGCGACAGCACTTCGAGCGCGACGAACATCGTCAGCAGATCATTGGACGCGGGAAACAACAGCAGACCACCGACCGCGATGATCGTCAGCGGGAACACCTCGGTGGTCGAGACACCCGAGCGCACCGCCGCGAGCTCGTGCGCGCTGCCGGGCACCGCGGACGCCTGCGGGGTGAACGCGTCGACCCCTCGATCCAATGCCGCCGCCGCACGACTCCACGTCCCCGGACCGCTGCGTGCCCGCGGCACCGCGCCCCGCTCGGCGATCAAGAGCAGACCCAGCAGTGCGACCAGCAGGATCGTGCCCTGCAGGAACAACGTGACCCCGTCGATGGCCACCGCACCCACCACCGCCGTGCCCTCGGTACCCGCGAGCAGCACCACGGCCACCAGCGCGCCGATCACACCGGCCACTCCGAGCGTCAACTGCGTCGGATACCGGTAGGGCCGTGGCACGAACGCTTCGACGAGCACGCCGACCACCCCGACCCCGAACACGATCAACATCGGGGCCAGCAGGTGGTATTCGATGCTCGGTGCGGGCGCGATGGCCGCGAGCTCGGTGATGGTCACGGAGTCCGTCCTCATTTGTGGCCGCCTGCGGGCGGAGTGGCCGCACCTGCTTCGGGAGCGGGGACCGTCGGAGCGGGATCGTGCTTACCGATCGTCGACAGGGTGTGTCCCACCGCGGGATCCACCAGATCCAGGATCGGTTTCGGATAGAACCCGAGCACCAGCAACGCGACCAGCAGCGGCACCACCACGGCCAGCTCGCGCGGCACCAGATCGCGCAGGTGCTCGTTGCCCTTCTTCAGCGGGCCGGTCATCAACCGCTGATACAGCCACAGCACATAGAGCGCGGCCAGCACCAGCGCACCGGTCGCGATCACCGCCGCCACCTGATACTTCGGGAAGGTGCCGACCAGGACCAGGAATTCGCTGACGAACGGCGCCAGACCGGGCAACGAGAGAGTGGCGAGGCCCGCGATGAAGAACGTGCCCGCCAACACCGGCGCGACCTTCTGCACGCCACCGTATTCGGCGATCATCCGGGTGCCGCGCCGGGAGACGAGGAATCCGGCGATGAGAAACAGTGCGGCCGTGGACAGCCCGTGGTTGACCATGTACAGCGTCGCCCCCGATTGGGACTGGCTGGTCATGGCGAAGATGCCCAGGATGATGAACCCGAAGTGTGAGATCGAGGTGTAGGCGATCAGGCGCATCACATCGGTTTGGCCGATCGCGAGCAGCGCGCCGTAGAGGATGCCGATCACGGCCAGGGTGATGACCAGGGGCGCGAAGGTGTCCGATGCCAGCGGGAACAGCAGCAGGCAATAGCGCAGCATCCCGAAGGTGCCGACCTTGTCGACCACGGCCATCATGAGCACCGCGCTGGACGGGGTGGCCGAGACCGCCGCGTCGGGCAGCCATGTATGCAGCGGCCACAGCGGCGCTTTCACCGCGAAGGCGAACATGAAGCCGAGGAAGAGGGCGTTGAGCACCGCGGTGCTGCCCCCGAGTTCGCCGTTGTTGGCGGCGGCCACCACGACGCGCAGATCGAAGGTGCCCGCGGAACCCTCGCCGAGGCCCGCGGTGGCGGTGAGCACGTACAGCCCGATCACCGCGGCGAGCATGATCAGCCCACCGAACAGGTTGTAGAGCAGGAACTTCACGGCGGCACGTGAACGTTGGGCGCGGATCGCGGCATCGGTGGTGCGGGTGCCGAAACCGCCGATGAGGAAGTACATCGGGATCAGCATCGCTTCGAAGAACACGTAGAACAGCAGGATGTCGAGGGCGAGGAACGAGATCAACACCATCGACTCGACCAGCAACATCAACGCCATGTAGATGTGGATGGTGCGGCGTCCGTCACCGGTGGCGGTGTCGTCGTTCCAGCCGGCCAGGATCAGCAACGGCACCAGCACCGCCGTCAGCAAGACCAGCGCGGTGGCGATGCCGTCCAAGCCCAGGGTGTAGCCGACGCCGAATGCCGGGATCCATTCGTGGGATTCGACGAACTGGTACTGCGCACCGCCGGGCTGGAACCGGGTCGCGATGACGACGGCGAGCGCGAGCACGCCGATCGAGACCACGAACGCGATGGCGCGCGCCACGGTGCGCCGGGCGGCGGGCACGACGAGCACCACACCCGCACCGATCGCGGGGGCGAGCCAGAGTGTCGTCAGCCAGGGAAACGAGTTCACCAGAACCTCACCGCCAGCAGGGCAGCGGCCACCAGGGCCGCGCCGGTGAACATGGACAGGGCGTAGGAGCGCACGAAACCGGTCTGCACCTTGCGGATTCGCGCCGACAATCCGCCGATCCCCGCGGCTGTGCCGTTGACGATCCCGTCGACGCCCTTCGCGTCGACGAACACCAGCGCCCGCGTGAGATGACGACCGGGGCGTTCGAAGACCGTCTCGTTGATCTTGTCGCCGTAGAGATCGGCGCGTGCGGCCGTGGTGAGCACACTGGCCGGCTCCGGGGCGAGCTCGGGGATCGGGCTCTCGGCGTACTTGCGGTAGGCGACGGCCACACCGATCGCGACCGCGGTCAATGCCAGACCGGTGACCACCGCCGCGGGGATCACGGGCTCGCCGTGATGGGACCCGACGACAGGTTCGAGCCAGTTCACCAGCGAGGATCCCCACACGAACAGTCCGCCCGCGAAGACCGAACCGAACGCGAGCAGGATCATCGGCCCGGTCATCACCGCGGGTGACTCGTGCGGATGGGTGTCGGGCTTCCAGCGGCGCTCGCCGAAGAACGTCATCAGCATCACCCTGGTCATGTAGAACGCGGTGAGTGCGGCGCCGACGAGAGTGACCACGCCGAGCAGGATTCCGGTGGCTCCGCCGTAGTCGAAGGCCGCCTCGATGATCTTGTCCTTGGAGAAGAACCCTGACAGCGGTGGCACCCCGATGATGGCGAGATAGCCGAGGCCGAAGGTGATGTAGGTGATCGGCATCAGCGTGCGCAGACCGCCGTAGCGGCGCATATCGGTTTCGTCGTTCATCGCGTGCATCACCGAACCGGCGCCGAGGAACAGTCCCGCCTTGAAGAAGCCGTGGGTGAGCAGGTGCATGATCGCGAACGCGTAGCCGGCGGGGCCGAGGCCGGCCGCCAGGATCATGTACCCGATCTGGCTCATCGTCGAGGCGGCCAGTGCCTTCTTGATGTCGTCCTTGGCGCAGCCGATGATGGCGCCGAACAGCAGCGTCACCGCGCCGACGGCGATCACCGCGGTCCGCGCGTTCGGGGCGAGATCGTAGATCGGGTTGGAGCGGGCGATCAGGTACACACCGGCGGTGACCATGGTGGCGGCGTGGATGAGCGCCGAGACCGGAGTGGGGCCCTCCATCGCGTCGCCGAGCCACGACTGCAGCGGCACCTGCGCGGACTTGCCGCAGGCGGCCAGCAACAGCAGCAGCCCGATCGCGGTGAGTGCGCCTTCGCTCGCGCCGGGGCTCGCCGCGAACACAGTGCGGAAGTCGAAGGAACCGAACGTCGTGAACATGACCATCATCGCGATGGCCAGGCCCATGTCACCGACCCGGTTCACCACGAAGGCCTTCTTGGCCGCTGTCGCGGCCGAGGGCTTCTCGTACCAGAAGCCGATCAGCAGATAGGACGCGAGACCGACGCCTTCCCAGCCCAGGTACAGCACGAGGAAGTTGTCGGCCAGGACCAGCACGAGCATGGCGGCCAGGAACAGGTTGAGATACCCGAAGAACCGGCGCTTGCCCGGGTCGTGGCTCATGTAGCCGATGGAGTAGAGGTGGATCAGCGACCCGACGCCGGTGATGAGCAGCGCGAAGCAGATCGACAGCTGGTCCAGTTGCAGGCTGAAACCGACCTGGAGATCACCGGCGGACACCCAGTTGAAAAGTTCCTCGTGCACCGCGCGGTCGGCGTCGGCGCGCCCGAGCATGCCGACGAACGCGACAACGGCGACAGCGAACGAGGCCACCGCGGCCGCGGTGGCCAGATACGGGCCGAAGCGGTCGGTGAGACGGCCGAACAGGAGCAGGACTATCGCGCCAGCGAGCGGGAGGGCGGGCAGCAGCCACAGCGTTGCGGTACCCATGTCAGAACTTCAACAGGTTGGCGTCGTCGACCGAGGTCGAGCGGCGGGCGCGGAAGATCGTCATGATGATGGCAAGGCCGACCACGACTTCGGCGGCGGCGACCACCATGGTGAAGAACGCGATCACCTGCCCGTCGAGGTTGTCGTGCAACCGGGCGAAGGTCACGAACGCCAGATTCACCGCGTTGAGCATCAGCTCCACGCACATGAACACCACGATCGCGTTGCGGCGCAACAGCACTCCCGCGGCGCCGATGGTGAACAGCAGCGCAGACAGGAACAGGTAGTTCTGGGGGTTCACCGCTTGCCTTCCTCGTCGGCCGTCGGGTTGTCGTCGCTGATCTTGTCCGCGTGCAGCGTGCCGACCGAGGCCACGGCGGCTTCGGTGTGGGCGCGGGTGCGGCGGTGACGCAGGATCGTGCTCACCGAGAGTTCGGCGAAGGAGCCGTCGGGGAGTTGGGCGGGGCTGTCGACGGCGTTGTGTCGGGCGTAGACGCCCGGTGTCGGCAGCGGAGTGGCCCGTTCGCCCGCGGTGCGGAAGCGATCGCGCGACATTTCGCGCTGCCCGCGTTTGGGGGTGAAGTGTTCGCGGTGGGCCAGCACCATCGCACCGATCGTGGCCGTGATCAGCAGTGCGCCGGTGAGTTCGAAGGCCCACACGTAGCGCAAGAAGATCAACTCGGCGAGTTCGGCGATCACGTCGCGGTCTCCGAAACCCCGGCCGGGGAAGTTCGTTCCGCTGTCGCGCAGGGCCGCCCCGATGCCGCCGATGAACAGCAACCCGAATCCGACCCCGACGATCGCGGCGGCGATGCGCTGCCCGCGCAAGGTCTCCCGCAGCGATTCCGCGGAGTCGACGCCGACGAGCATCAGTACGAACAGGAACAGCATCATCACCGCGCCCGTGTACACCACGATCTGCACCACACCCAGGAACAGCGCGCCCTGGGCGATGTAGAACACCGCGAGCGCGATCATGGTGGCGGCCAAGCACATCGCCGAATGCACGGCCTTGGCCGCGGTCACCATGCCCAGCGCGCCGAGCACCGCGATCGGGGCGAGCACCCAGAACAGCACCGCCTCACCGGTGGAGGTGTCGGCGACTTCGGCGGCCAGCATGTGTGCGGTGCTCATCGCAGTACCTCCTGCTCCGACGGTGCCGGACCGACCCGGCCCAGGTAGTAGTCGGCCGCGTCGGTGCCCGGGGCCATCGGGTGCGGCGCGGGGGTCATCCCCGGCTGCATCGGCGCCAGCAGCTGGTCCTTCTCGTAGATGAGATCGGCGCGGTTGTCGTCGGTGAGTTCGTATTCGTTGGTCATCGTCAGCGCTCGCGTCGGGCAGGCCTCGATGCACAGGCCGCAGCCGATGCAGCGCAGGTAGTTGATCTGGTAGACGCGCCCGTACCGTTCACCGGGGGAGAAGCGCTCCTCCTCGGTGTTGTCGGCGCCTTCGACGAAGATCGCGTCGGCCGGGCACGCCCACGCGCACAGCTCGCAGCCGATGCACTTCTCGAGTCCGTCCTCGTAGCGGTTGAGCTGGTGGCGACCGTGATAGCGCGGTGCGGTCGGCACCTTCTCCTCGGGGTAGGACTCGGTATTGGGCTTTTTGAACATGGTGGCCGCGGTGACCGCGAAACCGGCGAGTGGTTCGAACAGCCCGATCTGGGGTTCGTCGTTCGCGGGCCGTGCCGGCATCGGCGGGACCGGGAAACCGAGGAACACCGACGAGGTCGACGGCTCCTGTGGCGGCAAGGGCGGCAATCCCTTGCCGCGCCCGGCGCGCAGGAACATCGCGATCATCGCCGCGGTGATCACCACACCCACACCGACCAGGATCAGGTTCTGTCCGGGCAGGCCTTCGAGGTCGAGCACCCGGGCACCGGCCACGATCATCACCCACACCAGCGAGGTGGGGATGAGCAGTTTCCAGCCGAGGTTCATGAACTGGTCGTAGCGCAGGCGGGGCAGGGTGCCGCGCAGCCAGACGAACACGAACAGGAACGTCCACACCTTGAGGGTGAACCACAGCAGCGGCCACCACCCGGAGTTGGCGCCCTCCCACAGGCTGATCGGGAACGGTGCCCGCCAACCGCCGAGGAACAGGGTGGTCGCCAGCGCCGACACCGTGGCCATGTTCACGTATTCGGCGAGCATGAACATCGCGAACTTCAGCGACGAGTACTCGGTGTGGAAGCCGCCGACCAGTTCACCTTCGGCTTCGGGCAGGTCGAAAGGCGCCCGGTTGGTTTCGCCGACCATCGACACGCAGTAGATGAGGAACGAGGGCAGCAGCAAGAAGACATACCAGGTGCCTTCCTGCGCGCCGACGATCTCGGAGGTCGCCATGGTTCCCGACAGCAGGAATACCGTGGCGAAGGTCAGCGCCATCGCGATCTCGTAGGAGATCACCTGCGCGGTCGAGCGCAGGCCGCCGAGCAGCGGATACGTCGAACCCGACGACCAACCGGCCAGCACGATGCCGTACACGCCGATGGAGGTGATGGCGAGGATGTAGAGCACGGCGACCGGCATATCGGTGAGCTGCAGCGCGGTCTGGGTCCCGAAGATCGACACCTCCGGGCCCATCGGGATCACCGCGAACGCCATGAACGCCGGGATCACCGAGATGATCGGGGCGAGCACGAAGATCGGCTTGTCCACGATCGCCGGGATGATGTCTTCCTTGAGCGCCATCTTCACGCCGTCGGCGACCGACTGGAGCATGCCGCCGGGGCCGATCCGGTTGGGACCGACCCGCATCTGCATCCACGCGACGACTTTGCGTTCGGCGTAGACCGCGATCAACGGCACCAGCATCAGGTAGACGAACACGCCGAGCGCCTTGACCACCACCAGCCACAGCGGGTCGGTGCCGAAGACAGGTCCGGCCTCGGCCGCGAGGAATAGCGCTCGATCACTCATGACGGTGTTCCTTCATCCTGTCGTCGGCGCGACGCACGCGCACCACGGCGCCGGGTGTCACACCGAGTTCGGCGGCGACCGTCGAGCCGGGCGAGTGCAGCGGCAGCCACACCACCCGGTCGGGCAGGTCCGTGATCATCAGCGGCACCGAGATCTCACCGCGGTCGGTGGAGACGATGACGTGATCGGCATCGTCGGCTTCGATCTCGGCGGCGGTCGCGGCCGAGAGCCGCGCGACCGGCGGGCGGGCGATGCCGGCGAGGTTGGGTTCACCGTCTTGCAGGCGACCCGCGTCGAGCAGCATCCGCCACCCGGCGAGCACCGCGGTTCCGGGGCCGGGGGCGGGGCGGGTCTGGCTGGTGAGTTCCGGCGCCGGGATGGGTTCGCCCGTCCACGGACCGAGCGCGTCGAGTTCTGTGCGCGCGGCGGCGGGGTCGGGCAGGTTGATCGAGACGCCCATCTGCGCGGCCAGTGAGTGCAGTACCCGCAGGTCCGACATGGGGGCGGCGACGCGGCGGGTGGTGTCGAGCGAGGCCGCGGTGAAGGGGCGCGGACGGCCTTCCCAGGTGCGGAAGGTGCCGGACTTCTCCATCGCGGTCGCTACGGGGAAGACGACGTCGGCCCGTTCGGTGACGGCACTGTGCCGCATTTCGAGGCTGACGACGAACCGGGCCGCGTCGATGGCGGCCAGCGCGGCCGCCGGGTCGGGCATATCGGCCGGGTCGACACCGCCGATCACCAGCGCACCCAACTGGGCGGCGCTCGACAGTATCGCGGTGGCGTCGCGGCCCACCGTGACCGGGAGTTCCGCGGACTGCCAGCGGTGTCGAACCTGTTGGCGCGCGGCGGGATCCACCACGGGCCTGCCGCCGGGCAACAGTGCGGGCAGTGCGCCCGCTTCCAGCGCGCCGCGTTCGCCCGCGCGGCGTGGCACCCAGGCCAGCGCGGCGCCGGTGGCATCGGCCAGGCGGGTCACCGCCGACAGCGCGCCGGGGCTGCCCGCGAGCCGTTCGCCCGCCATGACGACCGCGCCGGGGGTGTTCAGCAGCGCCATGAGTTCGGTGGCATCAGCCGATGTTTCGGCCATGATCGAGGTGATGACATCGGCCTCGCCGCAGGGCGGGGTCTGGATGAGCGCGCCCGACATGCGTTCGAGACTGCGGGAGGCGAACGGCGCCAGCGACACCACCCGCTGCCCACGCGTGCGTGCGGCCTTGCGCAGCCGCAGGTAGACGATCGGCGATTCTTCTTCCGGTTCGAACCCGACCAGCAGGACGACAGGCGCCCGGTCCAGCGCCGCGAAGTCGACCTGGACACCGCGCCCGGCGACGCGGGCGGCGAGGAAGCGTTCTTCCTCCTCCGAGTGCACCCGGCTGCGGAAGTCGATGTCGTTGGTTGCCAGAACCATGCGCGCGAACTTGCTGTACGCGTAGGCCTCTTCCTCGGTGACTCGGCCGCCGACGAGCACCCCGGCATTGCCGATCGCGGCCTTCAAGCCCGCGGTGGCGGCGGTGAGGGCTTCGGGCCAGGAGGCCGAGGCGAGGACACCGTCCCAGCCGCGCACCATCGGTGTGGTGAGGCGGTCACGTTCGGTGGCGTAGGCGAAGGCCCAGCGACCCTTGTCGCAGTTCCATTCCTCGTTGACCTGCGGATCGTCACCGGCCAAGCGGCGCAACACTTTTCCCCGACGATGGTCGGTGCGTTGGGCGCAGCCGGAGGCGCAGTGCTCGCAGACACTGGGTGTGGAGACCAGGTCGAACGGGCGGGCCCGGAAACGGTAGGAGGTGCCGGTGAGCGCACCCACGGGGCAGATCTGCACGGTGTTGCCGGAGAAATAGGAGTCCAGTGGTTCGGCCTGAGCGGTGCCGACCTGTTGCAGCGCACCACGATCCATCAGTTCGATGAACGGGTCACCGGCGACCTGCTGGGAGAATCGGGTGCAGCGTGCGCACAGCACGCACCGCTCCCGGTCCAGCAGCACCGCCGTGGACAGCGGGATGGGCTTGGGGTACGTCCGCTTCTCCCCGTCGAAACGGGATTCGGCGCTGCCGGTGGACATCGCCTGGTTCTGCAGCGGACACTCGCCGCCCTTGTCGCAGACCGGGCAGTCCAGCGGATGGTTGATGAGCAGCAGTTCCATCACCCCGCGCTGGGCCTTTTCAGCGACCGGCGAGCTGATCTGGGTGCGCACGATCATGCCGTCGGTGACGGGGATCGTGCAGGAGGCGACCGGCTTTCGCTGCCCTTCGACTTCGACGAGGCACTGTCTGCACGCGCCGACGGGGTCGAGCAGGGGGTGGTCGCAGAAGCGGGGGATCTGCACGCCGATCAGTTCGGCGGCACGGATCAGCAGGGTGCCCACGGGCACCTCGATGGTGGTGTCGTCGATGGTGACACTCACCATGTCGGTGGGCACGACACCGCTGTTGTTGCCTGGCGCGATGGCTGTCATCGGTCCTCTTTCGCTGGTGCCCACACGGTCGAGGCGGCCGGGTCGAACGGGCAGCCGCCGAGTCGCTGGTGCGCGAGGTATTCCTCGCGGAAGTACTTCAGCGAGGAGAAGATCGGGCTGGCCGCGCCGTCACCGAGCGCGCAGAACGATTTGCCGTTGATGTTGTCGGCGATGTCGGCGAGCTTGTCCAGGTCGGCTTCGGTGCCTTGGCCCGCTTCGAGTCGGCGCAGCAATTGCACGAGCCAGTAGGTGCCTTCACGGCACGGTGTGCACTTGCCGCACGATTCGTGGGCGTAGAACTCGGTCCAGCGAAGGACAGCGCGGACCACGCAGGTGGTGTCGTCGAAGATCTGGAGGGCTTTGGTGCCCAACATGGATCCGGCGGCGGCGACGCCTTCGTAGTCGAGGGCCACGTCGAGGTGTTCGTCGGTGAACATCGGTGTCGACGAACCGCCGGGCGTCCAGAACTTGAGCGTGTGTCCGGCTCGCACGCCGCCCGCGTATTCGAGCAGCTCACGCAAGGTGATCCCGAGTGGTGCCTCGTACTGGCCGGGGCGGGCGACATGTCCCGACAGTGAGTACAAGGTGAATCCGGGTGACTTCTCGCTACCCATCGAGCGGAACCACTCGGTGCCGTTGCGCAGGATCGAGGGCACGCTGGCAATGGATTCCACGTTGTTGACCACCGTCGGGCACGCGTACAGGCCCGCGACGGCGGGGAACGGTGGGCGTAGTCGGGGCTGTCCGCGCCTGCCCTCGAGGGAATCGAGCAGGGCGGTTTCCTCGCCGCAGATGTAAGCGCCCGCACCGGCGTGCACGATCAGCTCGAGATCGAAGCCGGAGCCGAGGATGTCGCGGCCGAGCAGGCCCGCCGCGTAGGCCTCGGCGACCGCGGCTTGGAGCCGGCGCAGCACCGGCACCACTTCGCCGCGAACATAGATGAATGCGGTCGCGGCCCTGATGGCATACGCGGCGATCACGATGCCTTCGATGAGGGTGTGCGGGGTGGCCAGCATCAACGGAATGTCTTTGCAGGTGCCGGGTTCGGATTCGTCGGCGTTGACGACGAGGTAATGCGGTTTCGTCGTGCCGTCGGGGCCGGGGCCCTGCGGGATGAACGACCACTTCATCCCGGTGGGAAAGCCCGCTCCGCCGCGACCGCGCAGTCCCGCGTCTTTGACGGTTTGGATGACCTCGTCGGGTGTTGTCCGCAGGGCGGCGCGGAGTCCGTCGTAGCCGCCGGTCGCGCGGTAACTTTCCAGGGTCCACGAACGCGGGGTGGCCCAGTGTTCGCTGAGGACGGGGGTGAGCGTCGTCATCGAGGTCCCCCTGCCGAGTCATCCTCTGCCGCAGCGGCTTCGAGCCCTACCAGGGTGGGTGCGCCCGGTGCGCCTTCGAGGGCGCCGGGACGCTCGTCGGGGAATCCGGCGAGAATGCGAGCGGTCTCGCGGAACGTGCACAGTGGTGCGCCGCGGGTCGGGCGGACCTGGTGGCCCGCGCGCAGTGCGTCGGCGATCGCGAGTGCCGATTCGGGGGTCTGGTTGTCGAAGAATTCCCAGTTCACCATCATGACCGGGGCGTAGTCGCAGGCGGCGTTGCATTCGATGTGTTCGAGGGTGATGGCGCCGTCGGAGGTCGTCTCGCCGTGCTTGACATCCAGATGCTGTTGCAGCGCCTCGTAGATGGCGTCGCCGCCGAGGATCGCGCAGAGGGTGTTCGTGCACACGCCGACGTGGTAGTCGCCGGTGGGGGTTCGCCGGTACATCGAATAGAACGTGGCGACCGCGGTCACTTCGGCGCCGGTGAGGTTCAAGTGATCGGCGCAGAAGTCGATGCCGGTGCCGGTCACGTACCCTTCCTCGGCTTGCACCAGGTGCAGCAGGGGAAGGAGCGCGGAGCGGGGGTGCGGATAGCGGGTGATGATCTCCTTCGCGTCCAGTTCGAGCCGTTCGCGCACATGCGGCGGATACGGTTCGGGACGGGCGCTGAGGCTCAGGAGAATCGGTGTGCTGGTGGGGTTTTCGGCGTTCATCGGTCTACTCCGCCCATGACGGGGTCGATGCTGGCGACGGAGGCGATGACATCGGCGACCATGCCGCCCTCGCACATCGCCGCGACCGCTTGCAGGTTGGTGAAGGAGGGGTCGCGGTAGTGCACCCGGTAGGGCTGGGTGCTGCCGTCGCTGACCATGTGCACACCCAGTTCCCCACGCGGGGACTCCACCGCCGTGTACACCTGTCCCGCGGGCACTCTGATGCCTTCGGTGACGAGCTTGAAGTGGTGGATCAGCGATTCCATGGAGGTGCCCATGATCTTGCCGATGTGCTTGGGCGAATTGCCGAGTCCGTCGGGGCCCAGTTCCAGGTCGGCGGGCCAGGCGATCTTCTTGTCGTCGATCATCACCGGACCGGGCCGCAGCTTGTCCAGGCACTGTTCGACGATCTTGATCGACTCGGCCATTTCGGCGACCCGGATGATGTAGCGGCCGTAGCAGTCGCACCCGGTGGTGGTCGGGATGTCGAATTCGTAGTTCTCGTAGCCGCAGTAGGGATCCGATTTGCGCAGGTCGTGCGGCAGGCCGGTGGCGCGCAGGACGGGGCCGGTGATGCCGAGGGCCATGCAGCCGGTGAGATCGAGGTAGCCGATGTCCTGGGTGCGCTTCTTCCAGATCGGGTTGGCGCTGAGCAGGTGCTCCATATCGCGGAGCCGACCGGGCAGCAGGTCGAGGAGTTCGCGGACTTTGGTGACGCCGTCGTCGGGCAGATCCTGGGCCAGCCCGCCGGGGCGGATGTAGGCGTGGTTCATCCGCAGGCCGGTGATGGTTTCGAAGACGTCGAGGATGAGCTCGCGTTCTCGGAAGCCGAACAGCATCGGGGTGAGCGCGCCCAGTTCCATGCCGCCGGTGGCCAGCGCTACCAGGTGCGAGGAGATGCGGTTGAGCTCCATCAGTAGCACTCGCACCACGGTGGCGCGTTCGGGGATCTGCTCGGTGATGTCGAGGAGCTTCTCCACGCCGAGGCAGTAGGCGGTTTCGTTGAAGAACGGGGACAGGTAGTCCATCCGGGTCACGAAGGTGACGCCCTGGGTCCAGTTGCGGAATTCCAGGTTCTTCTCGATACCGGTGTGCAGGTAGCCGATGCCGCAGCGGGCCTCGGTGACGGTTTCGCCTTCGATCTCGAGGATCAGGCGCAGCACCCCGTGCGTGGACGGATGCTGTGGGCCCATGTTCACCACGATGCGTTCTTCGGCGCCGCCGTCGATCACTTCGCTGACCTGGTCCCAGTCCTGGCCTGCGACGGTCACTACCGGTGGTTCGTCACGGCGGAAATCGGTGTCGGTCATCAGCTGTAGGTCCTCCGCTCGTCGGGCGGCGGTATGCGCGCGCCCTTGTACTCCACCGGGATCCCGCCGAGCGGGTAGTCCTTGCGCTGCGGATGGCCGCGCCAGTCGTCGGGCATGGTGATGCGGGTCAGGGAGGGGTGCCCGTCGAAGAGGATGCCGAAGAAGTCGTAGGTTTCGCGTTCGTGCCAGTCGGTCGTCGGATAGACCGAGAACAGCGACGGAATGTGCGGATCGGCATCGGGCGCCGACACTTCCACGCGGACGCGCCGACCGTGGGTGATCGACTTCAAGTGATAGACCGCGTGCAGTTCGCGGCCTTCGTCGTCGGGATAGTGCACGCCGTTGACGCCGAGGCACAGCTCGAATCGCAGGGTGCTGTCGTCGCGCAGCGTGCTCGCGACGGCGACGAGATGTTCGCGCTTCACGTGCAGGGTGAGTTCGTCGCGGAACACCACGATCTTCTCGATCACGGTGTCGAAGGCGATGACTCGTCCCACGAGTGCGGCGCGCAACGTGCCGACGAATGCGTCGAACCACCCGCCGTACGGGGGCGGGGTGCCCGCGGGCAACGTGACCGGGGTGACCAGACCGCCGTAGCCGGACGTGTCACCGGTGCCGGTGACGCCGAACATGCCTCGGCGGGTACCGATCACCTCGTCCTCGGCCGGTTTCGGCGGCGGCTGCACGGGTGATTCCTCCGGAACTTCTTGTCCCGCGGGGTTGTCGGTGCTGTCGGGGGAATCGAAGGTCATCGCAGCAGACCCTCCATCCGGATGGTCGGCGTGCTGGCCAGCGCGGCCGCCTCGGCGGCGCGGATCGCCTCCTCGCGGTTGACGCCCATCGGCATCTCGGCGATTTTCGCGTGCAATGCCAGGATCGCGTTGAGCAGCATCTCCGGGCGCGGCGGGCAGCCGGGCAGGTAGATGTCGACCGGGACGATGTGGTCGACGCCCTGCACGATGGCGTAGTTGTTGAACATGCCACCCGAGGACGCGCAGACCCCCATGGCCAGCACCCATTTCGGCTCGGTCATCTGGTCGTAGACCTGCCGCAGTACCGGCGCCATCTTCTGGCTCACCCGGCCCGCCACGATCATCAGGTCGGCCTGACGCGGTGAGGCGCGGAACGCTTCCATGCCGAAGCGGGCGATATCGAATCGTCCGGCACCGGTGGCCATCATCTCGATCGCGCAGCACGCCAACCCGAACGTCGCGGGCCAGACCGAGCCCTTACGCAGGTAGCCGGCGAAATCTTCGACCGTGCTCAGCAGGAACCCGCTGGGCAGTTTCTCTTCGAGACCCATTATTTCCCACTCATTCCCAGCTGAGGCCGCCGCGACGCCACTCGTAGGCGTAGGCGACAGACACATTGACGATGAACAGCGCCATCGCGGCGAGACCGAACAGCCCGAGCGTGTCGAAATGCACCGCCCACGGGTAGAGGAACACGATCTCGATGTCGAAGATGATGAACAGCATCGCCGTCAGGTAGTACTTCACCGGAAAGCGCTGTCCTGCTGCATTTCCCGGGCCACCGGCGATGGCGTGCGGGGTCGGCTCGATGCCGCATTCATAGGGTTCGAGTTTGGCCCGGTTGTAGCGTTTCGGGCCGATCAGCGACGCCATGATGACGGAGAACACCGCGAACGCCGCGGCGATGGCGCCGAGTACGAGTGCGGGCACCTCGATGTTCACGACTGCACTTCCCCTCCTCGCTGGAGCAGGCCGAGCCGTGTGGCCCGGCCGCGGACGGCAGCTTTCGGCGAGACGGGGCCGACAACGTTGTCCGCCGAACGGGGGCTCGCGCAAGGCTGTGCAGCGATGGCGGAGCGTTATACAAGTGCCCGTGCTCGTGTGAGCTAGAGCACAGAGTACCGCCGTTTCGGGGCTCCGCCGCACGTTTCCGTGGCGGGGTTTGATCGATATCGGTACCGTGATTCATGAGCGATACGGGGGTAATCATGTGCGGGCATGCGGCAGTGAACCGCTGGCGTTACCAGTGGTGATAGGCAGAAAGGTACGAAGCGGACTATCCGACGGTGCGGGACGATGTCCGCCAGGCTCCCGGTCAGCGGGCGAGCAGGACCGCCGCGACCGCGTTGGTGAGCTGCATGGCGTCGATCGGGTGCGAGACGGCGGCCTCGGCACGCGACCAGTTGGCCAGCCAGGCGTCGTCGGGGCGACCGGTGAGCACGACCACCGGCGGGCACTGGTCGATCTCGTCCTTGAGTTGCTTGGCGATGCCGAGGCCGCCGGTCGGGGCGGATTCACCGTCGAGGATGGCCAGATCGATCCCCCCGGCATCCATCTGTTCGATGACCACCGGCGCGGTGGCCACCTCGAAGAAGTCGAGCTCGGGTAGATCGGCGCGCGGCCTGCGACCCAGCGCCAGGATCACCTGTTGGCGGGTATCGGCATCGTTGCTGTAGACCAGCACACGCAGAGGGGTGGAACCATTGGATTCGGCCACGCTCGGATCGTACGTCCGGGAATGGCGCCACCGTGGCAGGTTCGTCGGATCGACCAGTCGCACAGGGGTATCGGTGGTGTCTCGCCGTCTGGGGATCGGTATGTCGAAGTGGTGCGGCGCTACCAGTTGCCGTCTTGGACGGCGTTGTCGCCCAACGGAATCACCGGAAGGCCGTATCCGATGGGCGGATTGGGATGTTCGTCGGCGAGCCAGTTCCCGGTCGGTTTCACGTCGGCGAGCTCGGCCGAGGGTGGTAGGTCGTCGGAATCGGCGGCGTAGTAGTCGAACCACGGCAGGCCGTTGGCGGCGTATGCCTGGGCGGTTATCGGGGTTGGGGGCGCGGGTTCGCCGGTGATCTGTTGCCATTCGGCGGCGGAGGCGAGATGGACGAAAATCCTGCCGTCGGCGTCGGGGCGATAGTCGTCGATGGGGCGGGTATCTACGTAGATCTCCTGGCGCATCGTTCCGCCGGCACCGAGGCCCATCTTCCTGGCCACGGGCAGACCCGCCGGCGCCGCACCCCGCGACGCAGGAGCGCTGGGCGCGCTGACGGGCATCGGCCCACCATTGGGCGCTGCGCCGTAGGCGACCGAGGCCCACGGCGGTTGGGCGACCGGGGCCGGTGCGGCTCGCAGGCGCTCCTGCCGGGCGCGCTCCTGCTGCTCCCACACTTCTCGCGCGGCGTCGGCCAACCCGTGCACCGACAACTGCACGCCGCCCCATTGTTCAGTCCCGGTGACCTGGCCTTCGACGGTCGCCCCGAGGCCCATCGGCACCGCGACGAACTGGCGGACGGTTCCCTGTCCTGAATTGATTCCGTCCAGCCACGGCTGTTCGGGCAGCGGCAGGTAGTTCTGCGGGTCCTTCGAGAGGATGTCGCTCCACGGCTTACCCGAGACCGCGCAGACTTTGCCGACGGCGACCTTCAGCGCGGTCGGTGCGGTGGCGGAGAAGCGCAGCCACATGGCCTCGCGCTGGTAGACCGGCAACATCACCCCACCGCGTTCGCGCCATTCCTCGGGCACGGTGTCGGGGTAGTCGTCGACCCGTCGCAGCGGGAAGGTGCCGAGGCCGGGCGGCAACGGATAGGTGCCGGTCTCCGGCAGCCGCAAGGTTCGCACGAACGTCACCCGGACACCGCCCGGCAATTCGAGCGCGTCCCCCGCCAGCTTCACCGCAGTTGCCATGTCCCACCCCTTCATTCGACTGTCCCCAGGCGGCGACCGCGCCTGGCGACAAACGTACCGACGGCGCCGACGGCCGTCTACTAGGATCAGTGGCTCACTGCGTCGTCCAACTCTGCCAGCAACCGAGCTTTCGATCGTGCCCCGACGAGGGTGCGCAGCAGTTGGCCGTCGCGGAAGAGCAGCAGCGTCGGAGCCGCCATGACTCGGTAGTTGCGGGCGGTGAGCGGGTTTTCGTCGGCATTGAGTGTACGCACGGCGAGGGTGTCCGCGCGTTCGCGCGCGACCTCGGCCAGCACCGGCGCGATCATCTTGCACGAAGGGCACCACGTAGCCCAGACGTCCACGAGCACGAGGCCGGGGTGCGCGAGAACATCTCGATCGAATGTTTCATCGGTGACCGCGACGGTGCCGACGATCGCAGAACTCTGAGTCATCATGATTCCTTCGGTTCGGTGGGGTGGTCGCGCAGCCATTCGAGAACTTGCTCGGCGTGGCGATCGGGTGGGAACACGGGATAGAAGACGTGCTCGATCACCGCGTCACGGATGACGAGAGTTATGCGCTTGAACAGCTCGTCGTCGTCAGCGGTGAATGTCGGGATCGACAGTTCGTCGGCCAGGCGCAGCTCCGGATCGGAGAGCATGGTGAACGGCAGGCCCAGCCGGTCGACGACCTCGCGCTGATAGTCGGAGTCCTGGCTGGACAGACCGAACACTCGGTGCACTCCGAGGGCGAGAAGGTCGTCGTGATGGTCGCGGAAACCGCAGGCCTGCGCCGTGCAACCGCGGGCACCGGGGATCGTGGCCCAGCTCGTCGGAAGGTCGGCGTCGGGGCGGCCGGTCAGCGGATAGATGTAGACGACGATCCGGCCGGTCGAGGCCGCCAAATCCGTTGCTACTCCGTCGGTGCCGTCGAAACTCAGAGAAGGTACTCGCAGTCCGGGCAGGTGCGCCGCCGCTCCGTCGTCGACCGGTTCGAGCCGCGGTGTCCGTACTACGGTCGCCGCGCCGGGCCACGGGAGCATTCGAGTGGTGGTGTGGCGGTGGGCGGCGTCGCGGAGTCGATCGGCGAGGGCGTCTCTGCGGGCGGTGAGTGCTGCGATTTCGGTGTTCAGTGCGTCGATGGTGCGCTGGTATTCGGCCAGAGAGGCGGGGCAGTCGTCTACGTGTTCGCTGCCTGTGGCCAGGCAGTCCAGGAACGGGCGCGTCTCCTCCACCGGGATTCCCAGGCGGTTCAGGGATCGGATTTCCTGCACCAGTCGGACGGTGTGGTCGTCGTATTCACGGAAGCCGTTGGGGTGGCGTTCCGGCGCGACCAGCCCCAAAGCCTCGTACCGCCTGATGGCTTTGGGGCTGAGCTGGGCCAGCCGCGCAAGCTCTCCGATCCTCATGCAGCGAATGTAAACGCTGCCCCCAGGGGCAAGGTCAAGCATGAAGGCCGATCGAGGCCATGCGAACAACCGCGCCGCGTTCCAGGCGCCCCTCGGCTAGAGCTGTCGAGAGAATGAGGTGTTCGGCCATGCTAGGGGCGGTGGGTGTCGGGAGAGGTCACATTGATTGTGGGCGGGTTGTGAGCCATTCTGGAAAGGGCAAGGGACACACCGGATTTCACAGGGGGTTGTTGCCGAATGCCGAATGGGCTGAAAACGCTTACTCGCTACACGATCGAGGAAGAACATCGGCATCCCGGTTCGTCGGGGGAATTCTCCGCGCTGGTCAATGTGGTGGCTACGGCGGCGAAAATCATTGCCAATCAGGTGACGCGTGGGGCGATCATCGGGTCCGGGGTCGACGACAAGTCATCGGTGAGTGGGCGGCTCGATGTGCTGACCGACGAGATCATGGTGGGGCAGACGCAGTGGTCCGGGCATTTGTCGGGGCTGTTGTCCGAGCAGCACGCGACGGTATTACCCGCCGCTCAGCGGAGGGGAAAGTATCTGCTGGCCTATGACGCGTTGGACGGGTCGAGCAATATCGACGTGAATCTGCCGGTCGGTTCGATTTTCAGCATTCTGCGGGCGCCGGAGGCGGTGGTCGCCGGCGACGCCGAACCGACCGAGGCCGACTTCCTGCAACCGGGTGTGGAGCAGGTGTGCGCGGGCTTCACGCTGTACGGGCCCGCGACCATGCTGGTGCTCACCACCGGCAGCGGGGTCGACGGGTTCACCCTCGATCGGGAGATCGGGGCGTTCGTGTTGACCCACCCGCAGATGCGAATCCCGCAGGACACTTCGGGATTCGCGATCAATGCCGCCAATGAGCGGTTCTGGGAGCGGCCGGTGCGCAGGTATGTGCTCGAGTGTCTGGAGGGTGTGGAGGGCCCGCGCGGACGCGATTTCAATATGCGGTGGGTGGCGTCGCTGGTGGCCGACACGTTCCACATCCTGACCAGGGGCGGGCTGTATCTGTACCCGCGCGATACCCGCAATCCCGCACTGCCGGGCCGTGTTTCGCTGCTGTACGGGGCGAATCCGATCGCGTTCATCGTCGAGCAGGCGGGTGGGGCGGCGACCACCGGGCACGAGCGAATGATGGAGGTGCCCCCGGCCGAGATGCATCAGCGGGTGCCGTTCATCTTCGGTTCCCGCAACGAGGTGCTGCGCATCGAGCGTTATCACCGGGAACCGGACGCGGGCAAGCGGTTCGACAGTTCGCTGTTCGGGACGAGGTCACTGTTCCGGGCGGCCAGGCACGACCAGCGCACCTAGCTCCGCGACCGGCCCAGCACTTTTCGGCTGATCAGGCCGGGTCCTGGTCGCGTTCTTCCTGTTGCCTGCGGGCTTCGCGACGTTGCTGTTCGGCACGCTCGCGCAGGCCGCGCAGGAAGTCCTCGTCGTCGTCGGGATTCGACGCCACCCGGCGGCCCGGTCGGTCGTATTCGCCGAAAGAGGTGTTCGACGCGGGCCGCGACTCCCCGACCGGCCTGCCCGCGAACAACCACAGCAGCGCGCCTATCGTGGGAATCAGAACGACGACGATGATCCAGCCCATTTTCGGGAGGTGCCGGATGCCCGCGTCGGGACTGGTGATGATGTCGACCAGGCAATACACCCACAGGGCAAGGGTCAAGAAGCCGATGACGGCGTAATGCATCGCGGTTGTCCTCTTCGGGAATCGATGGTCGGAGGGCAGCTGTCGCCGAAGCCCCCGGGGCAGTAAGAATGCCGCACCTCGGGCTTGCGCGCGAATTCGGGGTCAGTCGGGTAGTAGCGGGACCGAAATGCCTTCGCCGCTGCGCAACAGGGCGGCGCGGGTGACGGCAGTGGAGCCGAAGCGGCGACGCAAGTCGTCGAGGGTGGCGTCGAGGGTGTTCTCGGCGCGCGCCTCCAAGGGCAGGGTGAGCTGCATGGTGTCGGCATCGTCGAGGTTGGTCAGCGACAGACCGATCAGGGTGATGCCGCGTTCGGTGATCAGCGGTTGGGCGGCGTGCAGGAGCAGGCGAGCGGCATGGCGGATCGCGGTGGAGGAATCGGTGGCCTCGACGAGGGTGTGCGAGCGGGTGGCCCTGGTGAAGTCGTCGAAACGTAAGCGCAGCACCACTGTTCGGCATACGCGGTCGGCGGCGCGCAGGCGGCGGCCGAGTCGATCGGTGAGGCCGTCGAGGTAGGCGGCGATCTCTTCGGGCGCGCGGGGGCGGCGACCGAGGGCACGTTGGGCACCGATCGAGCGGCGTCGTTTGCCGGTTTCCACCCGACGTGGATCGCGCGCCCAGGACAGCGCGAACAGGTGACGGGCCGCGGCAGGACCCAGAATCGCACGCAGATGGGGTTCGCCGAGTTCGGCGAGCTGGCCGATACGGGTGATGCCGTTGGCGTGCAGGGTCGCCGACGTGACTTTGCCGACGCCCCATAATCGTTCCACCGGCAGTGGGTGCAAGAAGTCGAGTTCTTTGCCGGGTTCGACCAGGCGCAACCCGTCGGGTTTGGCGACGGCGGAGGCGACTTTGGCGAGGAACTTGTTGCGCGCGATGCCCACCGAGATGGGCAGGCCGACCTGCGCGGCTATCTGCGCGCGCAACCGGTGGCCGATCTCGATCGGCTCCCCGCTGATCCGGCGCAACCCACTGACGTCGAGGAACGCCTCGTCGATCGAGATCCCCTCCACCACCGGAGTGGTGTCGTGGAATACCGCGAAGACCGCCTTGCTCGCCTCGGCATAGGCCGGCATCCGCGGCGGCACGACGATCGCGTGCGGACACAACCGCAGCGCCTGCCCGGCATTCATGGGAGTGCGGATACCGAACGCCTTGGCCTCGTAACTGGCCGCGAGCACCACCCCGCCGCCCACGATGACCGGTTTGCCACGCAGCCACGGCTGATCGCGTTGTTCGACCGAGGCGTAGAACGAGTCGAGGTCGGCGTGCAGGATCGAGGCCTCGGCGCGGGACTGGATTCGCGGGTGACGGGGGGCGACGGAATCGGACACGAACATATGTTCGCATCGGGGTATGACGAGTTCGGTCGGGTCAGGGCGCGGCGGTGGTCTTTGCGCGCAAATTCTCGGCGAACGCGCGGGCGGCGGTGAGGTCGGCGGCGTCGGGGTGGGCTTTGTGGATGCCGCCGACCAGGCGCAGCGGTAGCCAGGTGTCGAAGCCGCGGCAGCCGAAGGCGTCGATCACGTCGAATCCCTTGCGCTCGATGTCGCGGGTCAGGGTGGTGACATACCGGCGAATCGGTGTTTCCGGGAATCCGCTGGTGCGGAAGACGAACGCCTTGCCCCGGTGGCCGGTCGGCAGCCCGGCGACGAAGCGGCGCAGTTCGGGGTGGAAAGCCATCGTGTAGATGCCCGAACCGAAGCCGACGAGGTCGCAGTCGGCGAGCTCGGCGGGGTCGACGTCGGCGGGGGCGAGAACCCGGCCGTCGAGCACCTGGTTCATGGCCTCGGCGACGCGCTGGGTGTTGCCGTGCGACACCGACTTGCACACGAGGATGACCTTCATGGGATGGTCCTTTCGTTCCGCTGCGATTGCTGGACACACTCGAAGACACCGCTCGGGGTCCCAGCGTGACACGCTCGTGTGGTGTCCTCGGTCACAGCACGCGATCTAGGGCAGGTCGGCGGCGATGTCGAGGGACCGGATGACATCGACCGTCCGCAGCTTGTCGGGATTGCGGACCGCGTAGAGGCCGGTGATGAGGTCGTCGATCAGCTCGACCACCAGCACCGTGTCCAGGTCGCCGTTCCTCGACCGGACGAGCACCGCGGGTTGGGCGTTGAAATTGCCGAATTCGACAGTCGCGCCCGCCATCGAGTTCTGTGCCAGCCCGATCATGAACCGCGCGACGGACTCGGCGCCGATGATCGGGCGGCGTGCGGCGGAGACGCGGCCGCCGCCATCGGAGATCTCGACGACGTCGGGCGCGAGCACTGCCAGCAGGGCGCCGACATCGCCGGTGTGGGCGGCGAGCAGGAAACGGCCGATCACCGCCCGGCTGGTGTCGGAGTCGGGTTGGAAGCGTCGGCGCCGCGCCGCGACGTGCGTGCGGGCCCGGTGGGCGATCTGACGCACGGCGGTGTCGGATTTGTCGATCATGTCCGCGATCTCGCGGTGGCTGTGTCCGAACACTTCCGACAGGACGAACACCGCACGCTCGGTGGGTCCGAGGGTTTCCAGCACGAGCAACATCGCCATCGACACCGACTCCGCCAGCAGCACGTCGTGGTCGGCATCGGGGGTGGTGCGGATCGGTTCGGGCAGCCAGGTGCCGATGTAGTCCTCGCGGCGCCGCCGGACCGAGCGGAGATGGTTGATCGCCTGGCGGGTGACGATCTGCACCAGATACGCGCGCGGGTGGGTCACCGCTGTCGCCTCGCGCCAGCGAAGGTAGCTGTCCTGCACCACATCTTCGGCATCGGCGGCGCAGCCCAGGATTTCGTAGGCGATCGTGAACAGCAGCGGCCGGAAGGTGGTGAACGTGTCGAGCTCGGTCATCGGGCCACCCCTGCCAACCTCATACGCCGATGATTCCGGGCGATGGCGAGTCGGCGCAACCAGGTCGACGCGCGCCGGTGGTCAGGAACCTGCCCGGTTCGCCCCGCCGAACCAGACCGGCAGGTGCGCGTGCAGATCCTGTTGGTCGTCCCCGATCCACGCCACATGCCCGTCCGGTCGAAGCAGTACCGCGGGGGCGTCGAGTTCTTCACTGACATCGACGATGTGGTCGACGCGGTCCGCCCATCCTCGCACCGACAGCCGCCCGGTCTGGTCGAGCAGCATCCCGCGGCCCGCGTGCATCTGTGCGTAGAGGCGGCCGCGTTTCAAGGCGATGTCGCGCAGTCGTCGACCGAGCAGGGGATCGCCCTCGCCGAAGTCGTAGCGGATGCCGATGGCGATGATCTTCTCGGTGAGATAGCGACTCACGTCGTCGAAGTCCATCAGTTGCGAGACCAGCCTGCGCACCGCCTGCGGGCCCGGGTCCAGCGACATCAGCTCCATCTGCGCGCGGGTGTTGTCGAGCACGTCGGCGGCCACCGGGTGACGTTCGGTCTGGTAGGTGTCGAGCAGCCCGGCAGGCGCCCATCCGTTGATCTGCGCGGCCAGCTTCCAGCCGAGGTTGAACGCGTCCTGGACGCCGAGGTTGAGGCCCTGCCCGCCGGCGGGCGGGTGGATATGGGCCGCGTCGCCTGCCAGCAGTACGCGGCCGACGCGATACTGCTCGGCCTGGCGGGTGCCGTCGCCGAACCGCGAGAGCCACCGTGGTGAATGCACCCCGAAGTCGGTACCGGCGGTGGCGACGAGCTGCTGTTTGAATTCGTCGAAGGTGGGCGCCGCCGTGCGGTCCTCGGCGACGCCGTCGGCGGGTGCGACCACGCGGTAGACCCCGTCGCCCAGTGGCATCGCGCCGAAGCGCAACTGGGTCTTGCGGACTTCGGTCATCAGCTCGGTGATCGTTTCCGGTGACGCGGTCAGTTCCATTTCGCCGAGCAGTGTCTCGACCCGGCTCGGCTCACCGGGGAACGCGACGCCGAGCAGTCTGCGCACGGTGCTGCGGCCGCCGTCGCAACCGACGAGGTAGCGCCCATGCAGCTGGGTGCCGTCGGCCAGGTCGACCGTGACCGCGTCGTCGTGCTGACCGAGGCCGACCACTTCGGTGCCGCGCCGTATCTCGGCCCCGAGCTCGACGGCGTGCTCGCTCAGCAGCTGGTCGGTGAGAGGTTGTGGGATGCCGAGAACGAACGGGTGGGCGGTGTCGAGTCGCTCGGGTGCGGGTTTGGGGATCCCGGCGAAGAAGCCGCCGACGGGATGCTTGCGCCCGAGTGCGAGAAACCGGTCGAGCAGGCCGCGCTGGTCCATGATCTCGATACTGCGCGCGTGCAGACCGAGCGAGCGAACGATCTTCGTCGGCTCGGCATCCTTTTCCAGCAGCACCACACGCACCCCGTGCAGCCGCAACTCCGCGGCCAGCATCATGCCGGTCGGTCCACCGCCTGCCACGATCACATCGATCATCGAAACTCCCCTTCGGCCAGATATCCGCAGGTTGCGGGCTCGCCGAGAGATTGTGCAGCACCACCGGGGCCTTGCCGCAAGCCCCGGGGTGCGCTATAGATTAGAAGTGGCAAGGAGTGGATTTCCCTCCTTGCCATTGCCATGCTCGCGACTCTCACCGAGTTCGTGCCGGTACTGTGAAGCGGTTCGGGCAAGGTGAAGGAGTCGGTCGGCGGTGCGTGGTTTCGGGGATCTCGAGGCAGTGCTGATGGATCGGCTGTGGGATCGCGATGTGGATACGACCACGGTGCGCGAACTGTTCGACGAACTCGCGACCGAGCGCGACATCGCCTACACCACCGTGATGTCGACCATGGACAATCTGCACCGCAAAGGCTGGCTGGCCAGGGAGCGCGCGGGGCGCGCGTACCGGTACTGGCCGACGGTGACCCGCGAGGAATACAGCGCCCGGCTCATGCACGAAGCGCTCGGTGTCGGCGGTCGGTCCGACCTGGTTCTCAACTTCTTCGTCGACCGGATCAGCGAGGACGAGTTCGCGGGACTGCGCGCGGCCCTGCGTCGCGTGGCCACCCGCCGCAGCGAGGCGAGCTGAGCCCGAACGTGTCGGAGTGATCTGCTCTGATGGGCAGATCCAACGGGATCGGTCACGGGGACGGGGACGCATGCTGAGTGTCGGATGGGATCAGGTGTTCGCCTGGCGGCTGGGTCGCCAGTTCGTCGCGGCACCGACCGGGGGCTCCGCAGAGGATGTCGCGGCCAGGTTGGCCGGGGTGCAGGCGCAGGTGGCGTCGGCGGCGGAGACTGCTGTCGCAGTACGTAGTACCGATGCGCGCGCACTCGGTGTCGGCGAGGCGTTGGGTGCGGGCACGCTGATCAAGACCTGGGCGATGCGCGGCACGCTGCACGCGATGGTGCCCGAGCAGGCAGCGGCGGCGCTGTCGCTGATCGGCTCGGCCCGCACGTGGGAGAAACCGTCGTGGCAGAAGACTTTCGGTGCGACCCCCGAGCAGGTGGCAGCCCTGGTGGAGGTCGTGTCCGGTGTCCTGGCCGATCAGGTCCTGACCCGCGACGAACTGGTCGAGGCGGTACTCGCCGAACCAGGCTTCGCCCATCTCGGCGAGCAGTTGCGGTCCGGGTGGGGTGCGGTGCTCAAGCCGTTGGCCTGGCAGGGCGCGCTGTGCCACGGTCCCGCCCGCGGCAGCAAGGTCACCTTCACCGCACCGGCCGGCCTGACTCCGGGATGGAAGGGCTTACCCGAACCCGAGAGCGCCGCACCGACACTGATCAGCGCCTATCTCGGCGCGTACGGTCCCGCGACGCCGGAGGCGTTCGACGCGTGGCTCAGCCGCAACAGCGTGCGCAAGACCGTGGTGCGTGGCTGGTTCGCGGCCATGGGCGAGGCACTGACCGAGGTCGACGTCGAGGGTCGGATCGGTTGGATTCCGAGCGAGTTCGCCGACGATCTCGCCGCGGCGACCCTCGACCGCGGCGTCCAGCTGCTCGGCCCGTTCGACCAGTACGTGTTGGGGCCCGGCACCGGCGACACCGTGCTCCTACCCGCCGAGCATCGGTCGAAGGTGAGCAGGACGGCAGGCTGGATCTCCCCGCTGGTGCTGCTCGACGGCCGGATCGCGGGCACCTGGGAACAGGTCGACGACGAGCTCGTGGTGTCGCTGTTCGACGGGCGCAAAATTCCGAAGCGCACCCTGTCCGCGGCGGTGAATCGGTTCGCCGAGGCGACCTGCGCACAGGGGCTCGGCCTGCGCGTGGGCTGAGATTTCGGATACTCCAGACGCCGAACCAAGCGCTTGCTACGGTGGCTCGATGATCCCCACGATCGTCTGGGGCACCGGAAATGTCGGCCGCGCGGCCATCCGCGCCGTGGCTGCCCATCCGGCGCTCGTTCTCACCGGGGTGCTCGTGCACAACCCCGACAAGGTCGGCCGAGACGCGGGCACGCTCGCGGGCCTCGACACCGAATTGGGGGTGGCCGCCAGTGACGACATCGACGCGCTCCTCGCGACCGGTCCGCGGGCGGTGGTGTACGCGGCGTCCGGCGAGATCCGGCCCGATGAGGCGCTCGCCGACATCGTGCGAGCCATCCGTGCCGGGGCTGTCGTCGTCACCCCCGCGCTCTACGCCCTCTACGACCCGCGCAACGCACCGGCCGAAATGCGCGAACCGGTACTGGAAGCCATTGCCGCGGGCGGAGGTTCACTGTTCGTCTCCGGCGTGGATCCCGGCTGGGGCAACGATGTGCTGCCACTGTTGATCAGCGGGCTCGCCGCCACCATCGATGTGGTGCGGTGCCAGGAGATCTTCGACTACTCCACCTACGACCAACCCGACTCGGTGCGCTATCTCGTCGGCATGGGACAGCCGATGGACTACCAACCGCCGATGCTGATGGCGAGCGTGCCGACGATGGTGTGGGGCGGCCAGATTCGGCTGATGGCCAGAGCATTGGGTGTCGAACTCGACGAGATCCGCGAAACCGTCGACCGGCGCGCCCTCGACGAGACGGTGCAGACCACCCGGATGGGGGCCTTCGACGCGGGCACGCAGGGGGCGGTGCGGTTCGAGGTCCAAGGCATCATCGACGGTCGGGCGCGCATCGTGATCGAGCACGTCACCCGCATTCATCCCAGCTGCGCACCGGACTGGCCGACACCACCCGACGGCGACGGCGCCCACCGGGTGATCATCGAGGGCTCGCCGCGCATCGAGGTCAGCGTGGAAGCGACCGACGAGGGCGGCAATCGCGCGGCGGGCGGAAACGCCACGGCGGTAGGACGTTTGGTCAATGCCATCGACTGGTTGGACGAGGCGCCGCCCGGTCTCTATGACGCACTCGATGTGCCGCTGCGCGCCGCGGTCGGCAAACTCGGAAGGACACCACGATGATCATCGATATTCCCGAGGGCAAAGATCCCATCGGTTACGTGTGGGGCGAGATGGTGCCCGGCATCGGCGTCGCGGCGGCGGCGTTCTCGCTGTCGGTCTACGAGCACTCCACTCTCGGCCTGCGCGAATTCGAAGCGGCCCGGCTGCGGATCGCCCAGATCAACGGGTGCCTGTTCTGTCAGGACTGGCGCACCGAACGCGACGGGCAGAAGGTCGAAGCGGAGTTCCCCGAGGCGGTCACGCACTGGCGCGACACCGACCGGTTCGACGAACGCACCCGGCTGGCCGCCGAATACGCCGAGCGCTACGCCACCGACCATCACGGCCTCGACGACGAATTCTGGGTCAGGATGTTCGCCGAGTACTCCCAGGCCGAGGTGGTGGAGCTGAGCATGAGCATCGGTTCCTGGCTGGCGTTCGGACGCCTCAATCGTGTCCTCGGGCTGGACACCGTGTGCGTGCTGCCCGGGCACTGACCGCCGCCTGCGCCAGACATCGCACCGCATTGCCACCGATTGTGTGCCAGACGCTCGGCAACACTGCCGCACCGATCCCGATTAAGCTGCGGGCCGTGATGGAACCTGCGCGAGAGCAGCTCATCGATACGGTGGCCTGGGTGCTGATCGAGAACGGTCGCATCCTGTGCGCCCGTCCACGCGGCAAGGACGTGTTCTTCATTCCCGGGGGCAAACGCGAAGGCGCCGAGACCGACCTGCAGACCCTGGTCCGTGAGGTCGCCGAGGAACTGACCGTCGAGCTCGCGCCGGACAGCGCCGTCCACGTCGGCACCTACGAGGCCGCGCTCGCCGACGGACACGACACTGTGGTCCGGATGGCGTGCTACACCGCCGACTACCGTGGGGTGCTCACGGCCAGCAGTGAGATCGAGGCGCTGGCCTGGTTCGGGTTCGGCGACCGCGATCTGGTTCCCCCGGTCGACCAGTTGCTGTTCGACGATCTCGCGGCGGCCGGGTCGCTGCGGTGATCGGTCCGGTGGCACGGTCGGCGTTCTACGAACTGCTGGCACTGCCACTGGCCTTCACGCGGATACGGACCCGGCTGCGGGTGCCGCGCCTGCTCCTGCGCGAACCGGTCGGCGCGCACCATGTTTCGCTGGGACGCTGCCTGATCCACTCGGTGCTGTCGGGGGGACTCGGGCTACTCGGCTGGTTCCTCACGATGCTCAGCGTGCTGGCTCTGGTGCGCGGTCTGGCGTATCCACTGGTCGCCGCCGACGATTACGAGAACTCTTGGGGCGGGCCCACCTTGGCGGGCGCGTGGGCGGTGCACGCGGCGCTGGGCGTGCTGATCGCGCCGGTGTTCGTCGGTGCGGTCGCCCTGTTCGGCCGGTTGCAGCTGCGGGTGATCCGCACTGTGCTCGGTGATGACCGCTCGTGGTGGGCGATTGCGATCGTTGTGGTGCTCGCGGCGGCGGGCGGGCTGTTCTTCGTGGCGTGGGCGCATCAGATCTGAGGGTGAGGAGGCCTCAACGAAGGTTCTGTCCGGGAATCCGAACACCGGCGGCACGCAGTTTCGCTTCGACGAGCGTGGACATCCGGGCCGCGGTCGATTCCGGTTCTTCACCGTGGTGCCGGATCAATGTGTAGCGGGTCGCGGCCTCGGTGCCGGCTTGCAGACCGGTCACGATCTCGAGGTGATCGGGGTTGGTGAGATAGTGCTCGGCCACCGCGGCGGCGACGTCCTCGATCCGGGGATCGTCGGGCTCCCAGCTCAACGCCTCGGAAGCGTGCCGGTACACGGCGAGGAACTCGGGGTCCTCGATCGCGTTCTCGATATTGGCGATGTAGTCGTCGAAGCCTTCCGGAACGAGAGCTCTGGCCAGCACCCAGCCCTCGCGGGCGGCGGCGATGTCGGCCTGGCTGATGCCGAGGTCGGGCAGGCGGGCGAGCAGCGCCACCGCACGGTCGGGCAGCAGCGTTCGGTCGCCGTCGGCGAGGCGGTGCAGGGTGTCGCGGCGAGCGATCAACTCCTCGATCCGCTCGGTGAGGCGCCGCTCGACGCCGGCCAGCTCGGTGGCGAACGAGGCCTCGTCGGCGTCGAGCAGGGCGCCGATCTCGGCCAGTGGCACTCCCGCGCCGGCCAGGGTTCTGACCTGGACCAGGCGCAGCAGGGCCGCCGAGCCGTACCGGCGGTAGCCGGAGCTGTCGCGCGCTGGTTCTTCGAGCAGACCGTTCTTCTCGTAGTGCCGCACGGTCTTGATCGTGACGCCGGCGAATACCGCGGCCTGGCCGATCGTGACGCCGTTGTTCATCTGCTCAGTCCGCCCTGCTCGGGGTAGTCCTACTGAGAAAGTTGACCTTGATGCGAGGGCGAGGTCAAGTCCTCGGCGCCGAACACCTCGTCGACCAGCCGTTGCGTGGCAGCCTGGAACACCGTGGACAACGACAGGTCGGCGTCGTCGACATAGTTCAGCGCCGCGGTCATGGTCTTGGCGCCGTCGGGTGTGCTGTACATCAGCGCCGCGTGGCCGCCGTGGCCGCCGTTGTGGGTGATGAGGGTGCCGGTCGCGGTCTTCTGCACGAACACCCCCAGGCCGTAGCCGACCTTGTCTTCGGGCGTGAGCATCTCGGCCAGCAGCGGGGCGGGCAGCAGCTTGCCGCTCAGCAGGGCGGAAATGAAGGTGTGCAGGTCTTTGCTGGTGGAGATCATGTCGCCGCCGCTGGAGATCCAGGAGGGGTTCTGCACGCTGACATCGACGGTCTTCTCCACTCCGGCGTCGTCGTAGCGGTAGTAGGCGTGGGCGTGCGGTCCGCCGATCTCGGTGGAGGTCTCCGGCACCACGGTGTCGGAGAGTCCGAGCGGACCCAGGATCAGTCGCTGCATCTCCTCGGCCAGCGGGTGGCCGGTGACCGCCTCGATGAGCAGTTTGGCCAGCGCGTAGTTGGTGTTGGCGTAACTCCAGTCGGTGCCCGGTTCGAAGCGGGCAGGCTCGGCCAGGGCCAGGCGCACCAGTTCGTCGGTCTCGTGGGTCAGGAAGCGGTTGTCGACCCATTCCTTGCCACCCCAGGCGACGACGCCCGGCGCGGTCGTCCCGTCCTCGTAGACCTCGCCGGTGAAGTTGAAGATCCCGCTGGTGTGCTGCAACAGCATCCGTACCGTGATCCGTGGGTCCAGGGCGAACCGGGGCAGGTAGTCGACGGCGGGGGTGTCCAGGGCGATCTTGCCCTCGGCCACCAGCTGCAGGACCACGGTCGCGACGAAGGTCTTGGTGTTGCTGCCGATCCGGACGCGCCCGTTGATCGGCGGCGGCGCGGTCTCACCCACCACGCTGCGCCCGGCGCTGCCGACCCATGCGCCGCGCTCGTCGTCGACCCGCAGTTGCAGGCCGACGAAACCGGTGTCGACGATCTCCTCGATCGTCTGCTGGAGGTTCGGATATGCCTGTGCGGCAACAGTTTTGGTGGCTTTGGATGCGCCGTTCGTGTTCGAAGTCATGAGTTGAGCTTCCACCTTGACCCAAGGTCAACCGCAAGGGTGATCTGGGTCACTCGACGTGCCCGGATCCGGTTTCGCCTAGCCCAGCTTCTGTCGCACCGCCTCGGCGATGACGGCGAGGGCGCGGTCCTCGGTCATGCGCCAATGGGTCGCGTCCACGGGATGGTTGTCGACGGAGACGGTCACTGCCTGGTCCCACGACGAGGCACCGGCGGTCCCGGTCGGATCGTCTCGGGTCGCGGTGAAATAGGTGATGGTGCCGTCGAAACGGCGGGGGCGATAGGCGGCGTCGAGGGTGACCGAGGTGATCGCCGCGTCGACGATTCGGTCGATGCGGGCGGGGTCGAGGGGTGTCTGCGGGGCGGAGTGTTCGAACAGGGTTCGGGCGAGTTGGTGCGGGTCGACGGATTCGGTGAGGTCTACCTCGTCGGCGCCGACGAAGCCGCCGAGCAGATCGGCGGCGGTCGCGGGGGCGGCGACGGCCGTGGATGCCGACGACAGGGTGCTGTCCAGCATGGCCAGCACCGCGACGTCCTCGCCGTCCTCCTGCAGCTGCACCGCCATGGCGTGGGCGATGACGCCACCGAGGGACCACCCGAGCAGGTGATACGGGCCTTCGGGTTGCACCGCGCGGATTTCCTTGAGGTAGAGCAGAGCCCATTCCTCGATCGAATCCGGGAGGGGTTCTACCGCACTCAACGCCGGTGATTGGAGTCCGTAGAGCGGACGGTCGAGGTGGGCGGCCAGGCCGCTGAAGGACCAGGCGATGCCGCTGATGGGGTGGATACAGAACAGCGGCTCGCCGGTGCCCTCGGCGCGCAGCGGCAGCAGGACGTCGAAGGCGGCGTCGGTACCCGCGCTGTCGGTGCCCTCGGCGCGCAACGCCGCCACGATGCCCGCCGGGGTGGGTGTGGTGAAGATCCAGGTGACGGGCACGGTCGCGGCCGTCGCGGCGCCGAGCTGGGCGGACAGGCGGGTGGCGCTCAGGGAGGTGCCGCCGAGTTCGAAGAAGTGGTCGTCCATGCCGACGCGGTCCAGGTGCAAGATGTCGGCGAAGATGTCACAGACCGTGTGTTCGACGGCCGTGTTCGGGGCTCGGTAGGTGCGGGTGGCGAGTTCGGGGGCGGGCAGGGCGGCGCGATCCAGTTTGCCGATGGCGGTCAAAGGGATGTCGTCGAGGACCATGATCGTGGTGGGGACCATGTGGGTGGGCAGCGACTGGCTTGCCCACCGCACGAGACTGTCCACGTCGATTTCGCGACCGTGCGCGGCGACCACGTAGGACACCAACACTGTTGCCCCGGTCTGGTTCTCACGGCCGACGGTGACGGTGGCGCCGACGTCGGGGTGCGAGCCCAGGACGGCGTCGATTTCCTCGAGTTCGATACGGAACCCGCGGATCTTGAGCTGGAAGTCGGTGCGGCCGCGATATTCGAGTTCGCCGTGACCGTTCCAGGCTGCGAGGTCGCCGGTGCGGTACAGGCGGGTGCCCGCCTGGAACGGGTTGGCGACGAAGCGTTCGGCGGTGAGGTCGGGGCGACCCAGGTAACCGGTGGCCAGCTGGGCGCCCGCCAGGTACAGCTCACCCGGCACACCGACCGGGACCGGGCGCAGTCGTGCGTCCAGGACGTAGACCTGGCTGTTCCAGACCGGTGTGCCGATCGCGACGGTGGTCGTGTCGGCGGCGCTCACCCGGTGGCTGGTGATCGAGACCGCGGCCTCGGTGGGGCCGTAGACGTTGAACAGCGCGAGATTCGGTGCCATGGTGGCGAATCGGCGAGTCAGGGCGACCGGCAGGGTTTCGCCGATGGCCAGGACGCGGCGAAGTGACGGCGCGAGCATTTCGCTCAGCAGAGTGTCGAGCATCGACGGCACGACGTGCAGGGTCGTCACTTGTTCGCGTCGCATCAGCTCGGCGAGGTAGGTCGGGTCCCGGTGCCCAGCGGGTGCGGCGAGCACCAGTCGACCGCCGCAGACCGCCGCGGACCAGAACTCCCAGACCGACAAGTCGAACGTGGCAGCGGTCTTCAGCAGCACGCTGTCCTGGGCGGTGAGCCCGAATTCGTTCATCTTCCACCGCAACTGGTTGACGATCGCGGCGTGGGAGACGGCCACACCTTTCGGACGACCTGTCGATCCCGAGGTGAAGATCACGTAGGCGGTGTTCGCGGCGCGCAAGGGGGCGCGGCGATCGCGGTCGGTGATCGGGGCGGGGCTGTGCGTCGCCAGGTCCATCTGCTCGACGCACCGCACGGAGGTTCCCGGCGAGTCCGTCGCACCGAGCCACGTGTCCGTGCTGGTGAGGGTCAGCAGTGGCGACGCGGTTTCCAGGATGTGCCGGGTGCGGGCCGGTGGTTGGTCGGGATCGAGGGGGACATACGCACCGCCCGCGGTGCTGACCGCGTACATTGCGACGACCAGGTCGATCGATCGGCGCATCGCCAACGCCACCCGGGTTTCCGGGCCGACGCCTGCCGCGATGAGATACCGCGCCAGCCGGTTCACTCGTGCGTCGAGGTCGGCGTAGGTCAGACGCACCTCGTCGGCCACGAGGGCTTCGGCATCCGGTGTCGCGGACACGGTCGCATCGAGCATCGAGACCAGGGTGGTGCTCGGGTCTGTCGGCCGGGCGGTGTGATTCCAGGTGTCGAGGAGTTGGACTCGTTCGGCGGGGGCGAGCAGGTCGATGGTGTGCAGCGGCGCCCCGGGGTCGGTGACCACCGCGGTGATGAGACGGGTGAGCCGGGTCAGGAATCCGGCCACCGTGGCCGCGTCGAACAGGTCGGTGGCGTAGGTGCAGTAGCCGCTGATACCGGCCGGCGACCCGTCGGCGGTGTAGCGGTCGGCCAGGATCAGGTGCAGGTCGAACTGGGACAGTGCACGGTCGAGCTCCACCGACGATACGCTCATCCCGGGCAGGTCCATCCGCACCTCGGCCAGGTTCTGGAACGACAGACCGACCTGGAACAGCGGGTGGCGGGCGGTGGAACGGGCCGGGTTGAGGACTTCCACGAGCCGTTCGAACGGGATGTCGGCGTTGGCGAAGGCGGCCAGGTCGGTGTCGCGTTGGCGGGTCAGCTGTTCGGCGAAGCTCGCATCGGCGTCGACTCGGGTGCGGAACACCAGGGTGTTGACGAACATGCCGATGAGGTCGTCGAGGACGGCGTCGCCGCGACCCGCGACGGGGGTTCCGATGGCGATGTCGGTGGTGCCCGACAGTTCGGCGAGCACCACCGCCAGCGCGGTGTGCACGGCCATGAACAGGGTCGCGCCGTGAGTGCGCGAGAGTTCGGCCAGGGCGGCGTGGGTGGCGGTGTCGACGGTGAAGGGGACGCGGCCGCCCGCATAGGACTGGATCGCGGGTCGTGGTCTGTCGCGGGGTAGTTCGAGCTGGTCGGGCAGCTCTGCCAGGGCTTGTTGCCAGTAGGCGAGCTGGGCAGCCGACATCGAGGTGGGGTCGGTTTCGTCGCCGAGCAGGGTTTGCTGCCAGATCGCGTAGTCGGCGTACTGCACGGGCAACGGCGCCCAGGCGGGGGCGTTTCCTTCGGTGCGTGCGGTGTAAGCGGTGACGAGGTCGCGGGTGAGGGGTCCGCCGGAGAAGCCGTCACCGGCGATGTGGTGCACGGCCATGGCCAGGACGTAGTCGTCGGGGCCCAGTTCGAACAGGGTGGCGCGCAACGGGACCTCGGTGGTGACATCGAAGACGGTGGACACCAGTGCTGTCATTGCCGCGTCGTCGCCCTGCGTGGTGACCCGCAGGCGTGGCACGTCCGGGTGGTCGATCGGCAGCACGATCTGTGCCGGGGCGAGGTCGACGGTCGGGTAGACCGTGCGCAGGATCTCGTGGCGTGCGACCAGATCGGTGAACGCCTGCCGCAGGGCGGTGGTGTCGAGCGCGCCGGTCAGGCGGAGCACGACCGGAATGTTGTAGGCGGCGGTTCCGGTGTCGAAGCGGTTGAGGAACCACATGCGCTGCTGGGCGGGCGAGAGCGGGATGCGGTCCGGTCGTGGGCGCGCGGCCAAGGCGGGCCGGTGGGCCGCGCGGGTCAATCCGGCGATCTCGCGGGCACATTCGGCGACGGTGGGTGCGGCGAACAGCACGCGCACCGGCACTCGCAGGTCGACCGCCGCACCGAGCCGTGCGGTCAGGCGGGTGGCGAGCAGGGAGTTGCCGCCCAGGTCGAAGAAGTTGTCGTCGGCGCCGACGCGTTCGGCGCCGAGCACCTCGGCGAACACCGCGGCGACCGTTCGCTCCAGCCCGGTCGCGGGCTCACGGTAGGCGCGGGTCACGAATTCCGGTGCGGGAAGGGCGTTCCGGTCGATTTTTCCAGCGGCAGACAACGGGATGCGGTCCAAGACGACGACCGCCGCCGGGACCATGTGCGCGGGCAGCATCGATGACGACCACCGTGTGATGGCGCCGGGATCGATGTCGCGGCCCGTCACATACGAGACCAGCGCGGTGTCACCGGCGGGGTTCTCGGCGCCGATCGTGAGGGCGAAACTCAGCTGGGGGTGGCGCAGCAGGACGGAGTCGATCTCGCCGGGCTCGATACGGAAGCCACGGATCTTGATCTGGAAGTCGGTGCGGCCCAGGTACTCCAGCTCGTAGGTGTCGCCGTGCACCCAGCGCACGAGATCGCCGGTGCGATACATGCGTTCGCCGGGTCCGGCCCACGGGCAGGCGACGAAACGGTCGGCGGTGGCGGCGGCGCGGCCACGGTAGCCGCGGGCGAGTGCGGGACCCGCCAGGTACAGCTCGCCGGTGGCGCCCACCGGGACCGGATGCAGGCGGGCATCGAGGACAACAGCACGCATGCCCGGAACAGGTCGACCGATCGTGACGCGGTCCCCGGCGCGCAGTGCCGAGTAGGTCGCGCCGACAGTCGCTTCGGTGGGGCCGTAGCCGTTGAGGAAGCTGCGACCGGGTTGCCAGCTCGCCAGCAGTTCGGGGGTGGTGGCTTCACCGCCTGCCGACACGCACTGTAGATCGGGCAGGGCGGCCGGGTCCAGGGTGCTCAGCAGGGCGGGGGTGATGATCGTGTGCGTCACCTGTTCGGCGCGCAGCAGGTCGTCCAGGTCGGTGCCGCCGAGGGTGTCCGGTGGTGCGATGACCAGGGTGGCGCCGTGATGGAACGCGGTACCGAGTTCCTCGATCGACTGATCGAAGCTCGGCGAGCACACGTGCAGCATGCGGTGGTCGTGGCGCAGGCCCATCAGGGCCGCCGAGTGCACGAGGAGCGCACCTACGCCGGCGTGGGTGACCGAGACGCCCTTGGGTGTGCCGGTGGAGCCGGAGGTGTAGATCACGTAGGCGAGGTTGTCGCGGTGCAGGGGCGCTCGACGGTCGCGATCACGCACCGGGGTCGACGAACAGCCGGCGATGCGGGCCCGTGTGGTCGGCGCGTCGAGGATCAACCAGCGCAGGGATCCGGGGAGTCCGTTCGCCTCGGCCGCGACGGTGAGGCCGATGGTCGCGCCGGAGTCGTCGAGCATGTGGCGCACGCGATCGTCGGGGTAGTTCGGGTCGACCGGCAGGTACACCCCACCGGCTTTGGCGATGGCCCAGAAGGCGAGGATCGACTCGTAGGAGCGCGGAACAGCCGAGGCGACGACAGTTTCCGGGCCGATTCCCTCGGCGACGAGGACTCGGGCCAGGCGTGAGGAGTCGGCGTCGAGGGTGCCGTAGGTGTAGGCGTTCGTGTTCTCGCGCACCGCGATTCGATGCTGGCCGTAGCCGGTGCCGCGCACGAGCAACTCGGGCAGGGTGCCGGTCGTCGAGGGTGGTGTGCCGTCGCCGAGGTGGGTCAGGAAGGTGTACTCGGCGTGGTCGGACAGCGGTAGGTCGCCTGCCGGGGTCTGTGGTCGGTCGGCGACGGCGGTGAGTAGCCGGACCAGGCGCCGGCCGAAGGTAGCGGCCTCGTGGTCGTCGAAACGGGTTCGGGCGAACGATATTTCGATCGTCGTGCTCGACTCGCCCTCGATCACCGTCACAGTGAGTTCACCGGCTGTCGGGCCGTCAACCGCCGGTGTCACCGCGTCGTCGGACCGCACCTGCAGGCACACCTGTCCCAGAGAGCGCGGTTCCACGCCGAGCAGGTTCGCGAAGTCCGCGAGCGGGATTCCGGCATGAGCCAGCGCCTGGGACTCGGTGTTGTGTGCCTGGGTGAGCAGATCGAGGAACGGCGCGGTGGGATCGATCGTGGTGCGGAGCAACAGGTCAGGCGTGCCGGTTCTGATCACGATGTCGTCGGAGGCCGTGAGTCGTGCGAGCAGCACGGCAACGCCGGTGCGGACCAGTGTCTGCCTGCTCACGTTCGCGGTGTCGGCGAGGCGGCGGAGGTCTCGGTGCACCGACGCCGGGACAATGAATCGGGTGCGGCCCTGTTCGGTGGTGCCGTGGCTATCCGATTGCCCGCTGCGCGGGTGGTCGGTGGGCAGGACCAGTCGGGCAGGCAGCTCGGCCAGAGTCTGGCGCCAGTAGCGGGATCGGGTGAGCGGGTCGGTCGGGTCGGCGGCGAGCTGGTCGGCGATGCGGACCACGGGTGTGGTCGGGGTCGCGACGAGATTGTCGATGGCCGTGCGGAGGCGGTCGGTGACCGCCCTGGCCACCGGGTCGGAGACGAGGTCGCGGCGATACTTGATCTGCACCTGGGTGCGTGCGCCCAGGAAGACCAGGACCGTGATCGGGTAGTGGGTGTGGTCGGCGCCTTGCAGGTCGTCGATGCTCAGGTTGTCGAGTGCGCCGCCTGCCTGTTGCAGTCCTTCGACGTCGACGGGATAGGACTCGAACGCGAGCATGGTGTCGAACAGCTCGCCCGGTCCCGCGACCCGTTGGATCGCGCCGAGACCGAGGTGGTGGTGATCGAGCACGGAGGCCTGCTCGGCCTGGACGGCGCGGATCAGGTCACCGACGGTGTCGGCGGGATCGATCCGTACGCGCACCGGAACCGCGTCGACGAACAGCCCGATCATGTCGCCGACCCCGTCGAGCTGTGGCGGGCGCCCGGAAACGGTGGCGCCGAACACCACATCGTCGCGCGCGGTACTCGCGGCAACGACCAGGCCCCAGGCCGTTTGGAACACGGTGTTCGCGGTGACCTCGGCGGCCGCGGCGAAGGTGGTCAGTTCGGCTGTGCGCGCGGCGTCGAGTGCGAACTCGCACAGCCCGTAGCCGGTCCCGGTCGCGGGCGGCCACGTCAGCTCGGGGGCGAGCATGGTCGTGCGCACCCCGTCGAGGACCTCCGACCACGCGCTCTCGGCGGCGGTGCGGTCCTGGCGGGTGAGCCACTCGAGGTAGTCGCGGTAGGGGCGCACCGGCGGGAGCGGGGTCGTGTCGCCGTGGGTGGCGTAGAGGACGAGCAGTTCCTTCATCAGCAGCGGCATCGACCAGCCGTCGAGGAGGATGTGATGGCCCGTCAGGACGAGGTGGCTGTGCCCGGAACCGGTGATGTACACCGTGAATCGCAGCAGGGGCGCGATCGTCGGGTCGAAACCGGCCTGCTGATCGGCGGCGAGCAAGGCGGGCAGGTCGGCGTCGGCGGCTTCGACGATCCGCAACGGCGCTTCGACGTCGTCGGCGACGAGCTGGACCGGGGTGCCGTCGGGTGCGGTGACGAAGGCCGAGCGGAGGTTGGCGTGCCGGTGCAGGACGGTCGCGGCCGCGTGGCGTAGCCGGTCGGTGTCGAGGTCGCCGGTCAGTTCGGCCATGAGCTGGATGAGGTAGGCGTGGACCGACTCGTCGAGCATGTCGCCCAGTGCGAGCAGCGAGTGCTGCAACGGCGACAGCGGCAGCACGTCCGACAGGCCCGGATGTGTTCGGCGCCAGGTGTCGAGGTCGGTTTGAGACACCTGCACCAGTGCGACGTCGGACGGGGTCAGCCCGCCCGCGCACGGGTGCAGAGTGTGGTCGGCCAGGGCGGTGAGCCAGCTCGTCCAGTCCTGCGCCAGTTCCTCGACCTCGGCTTCGGTCAGGATGCCGGTGGCGTAACGGAAGTTCGCCTGCAGTTGCAGACCGGTGTCGGTGGTGACGGCGATCGCGTTGATGTCGAGGACGGTGTGCGCGGGCAGGGCGGGGTCGTAGTCGACCTCGATTTCGCCGAGGTCGGCGGTGGGCAGCCACGCGACGTCGTCGGTGGGCAGGGCGCCGGTGGTGGCGCGACCCAGGTAGTTGAAGCCGATCTGACCGATGTTGCCGGACAACAGGTTTCGGGTTTCCGGGGCACTGCGCAGCAGGCCGAAGCCGATGCCGTTGTCGGGCACAGCCAGCAGTTGCTCCTTGACGGTGCGCACCGTCGCCGCGAGGGCTTCGTCGTCGAAAGTCGCGGGTGTGACGGCGCGCAGATCGAGGGCGACGGGGTAGACGGTGGTGAACCAACCGACGGTGCGGGTCAGGTCCGCACCGGGGACGGCGTCCTCCTGGCGGCCGTGGCCTTCGAGCCTGAGTCGCAGAGTGGCAGCGTCGATGCCGCGACGCGCACGCCAGACCCGCACAGCCAGGGCCAGCGCGGCGAGCAGGGCGTGGTCGGCACCTGCTCGGTACTGGGCGGGCAGGGTCGTGAGCAGGGGTTCGGTGATCTCGGCGGGGACCTGCACGGTGATCGAGCGCATCGTTGCCTCGGTGTCGAGGCGACTGTCGAGCGCGCGGGTACCGAGCAGCGGGTCGGGGGTGGCCAGGACCCGCTGCCAGTGGTCGAGTTCGGCGGTGCGATCGGCGGTGGCCAGGCCGTGCGCCCAGCGGCGGAACGAAGTCGCGACCGGCGGTAGAACGATCTGTTGACCCGCCTCGTGCTGGGCCCACGCCAGGACCAGGTCGGGCAGCAGGATGCGCCACGAGACGCCGTCGATCACATAGTGGTGGGCGGCGACCGCGAGCACATCACGTGCGCCGTGGCGGCGGATCCAGGTGAAGGCGATCATGCGGGCGGCAGCGGGATCCAGGGCCGACAGGACCGAGTCCATGGCGGCGCTGCCGATTCGGGTCAGCTCAGCCGGTGCGGTCTCAGCCTCCCCCGCGGATGGCGACGCTGCGGCATCGGAGGTTGCTGTCGCGCTCGCTATCGGCTGTGGGGCGTCGATCTCGGTGATCAGCGAGTCCACATCGATGGCATGGGGCGCCAGGACCTCCCACCGCCAGTCCTCGCCGTCTCGCCGCAGCCGCGAACGCAGCATGTCGTGGTGGCGCAGGACTGCGGCGATGGTGCTCTTCAGCCCGGCACGGTCGATGGTGTCCGGTAGTGCCAGGACCATGGTTTGGGCGAAGCGGTCGCTCGTACCGGTGGTCAGGAAATCGGCCATCACCGGTGTCAACGCGACGTCGCCGATGCCGCCGCCGGGCAGTTCGGCCAACACGGGCGCGTTCGGGCTGTCGAGGGCGGCGATCTCGGACAGCTTCGCCACCGTGCGGTGTTCGAACACATCACGGGTGGTGAAGACGATGCCTGCCGTGCGGGCCAGCGAGACCAGCTGGATCGACAGGATGCTGTCGCCGCCGATCGCGAAGAACGAATCGTGCACGCCGACCTGCGGCACCCCCAGGACGCGGGCGAACAATTCGGCCAGCAGGGTTTGCATCGTGCCCGTCGGCGCTGCGGCGGGCTCGAACGCGGTGGCTGGTTCGGGCAGGGCGTTGCGGTCGAGTTTGCCGTTGGAGGTCAGGGGTAGCGCGTCCAGGACCACGATCGCCGACGGTACCGCGTGCGCGGCCAGGCGATCGGCGGCGTACTCGGTGAGCGCTTGCGGATCGGCCGAATGCCCCTGTGTCGCAAGCACATAGGACACCACCGTCGTCGAACCGGAGGGGGCTCGACGTCCCACCGTGACCGCGAACTCGACGCCGGGATGACTGACGAGCACGGCATCGATCTCACCCGGTTCGATCCGGAAGCCGCGCACCTTCAACTGGGTATCGGTGCGGCCGAGGTAGTCGATGTCGCCGGAGTCGCGGCGGCGCACCAGATCGCCCGTGCGGTACATGCGGGCACCGGGCGCACCCCACGGGTCGGGGACGAAACGAGCCGAGGTCGTCGTCGGCTGATTGCGGTAGCCCCGCGCCAACGCCGCACCGGTCAGATAGAGCTCACCGGTGACGCCCGGCGCGACCGGGTGCAGGCGGTTGTCCAGGATCATCGCGTGCGTGCCCTGCACGGGGCTGCCGATCGAGATGGGTTGTCCGGCGGTGAGTTCGGCGTAGGTGGAGATGATCGTGGTCTCGGTGGGGCCGTAGCCGTTGAGGTAGCGGCGACCGGTCTGCCATTTCGCGAGCAGTTCCGGGGTGGTCACATCACCGCCGACAGACAACGATTCCAGTACGTCCAGACCGGCCGGGTCCAGGGTGCCCAGGACCGCGGGGGTGATGATGGCGTGGGTGACGGACTCGGTGGCCAACAGGTCCGCGAGTTCGACGCCACCCGCGATCTCGGACGGGACGACGACCAGCGTCGCTCCCGTCGCGAAGGCGCACAACCATTCCAGGACCGAAGGGTCGAACCAGGGAGCGCAGATGTGCAGGAAGCGGTGGTCGGCCTCGAGGTGGTAGCGGTGGCCGGCTTCCTCGACCAACGGGGCCAGCCCGGCGTGAGTCACGGTGACGCCCTTGGGCAGACCCGTGGAACCGGAGGTGTAGATGATGTACGCGGGGTGGTCGACACGCAGCGGTGCGAGGCGATCGGTGTCGGTGATCGACGTCGTCGGGTGCGTGGCAGCGGCTCGGTCGAGGTCGTCGAGCGTCAGCCAGGTCAGGTCGCCGGGCAGGTCCTCGAGGTGCGCGGCGGCGGTGATGCCGAGCTTCGCACCCGAGTCTTCGACCAGGTGTCGGAGCCGCTGGGCGGGATTGCGGGGATCCATCGGCACATACACGCCACCTGCCGCGGCGACGGCGAGTGCGGCGGCGACCATGTCGAAAGAGCGTGGGAGGGCAACGGCGACAGCGACTTCGGGGCCGACGCCACGGGCGATCAGCTCACGGGCCAGTCGCGCGGTCTGCTCGGTCAGCTCGCCATAGGTGATCGAGCGGTTCCGGTACCGGACGGCGACCCGATCTGGACCGTGGGTCGATCCGCGCGAGACCAGGTCGGGGAACAGCGCGGTGACGCCTTCGGGATCGGCGTCGCGCGCGGTTAGCGCCGCGTGCTCCTGTGCGTCGAGCAGTGTGAGGTCACCGACGGGGGCATGGGGATTCTCGATCGCCGCTGTCAGCAGGCGAATCAGTCGTTGCGCGAAGACCGCGACACTCGACTGGTCGAAAAGAGCACTGGCGTAAACGAATTCGGCGGTGACAGTGTCTTCGTCACCGGCTGCGTGGTGCGCGGAGTTCAGGGACAGTACGAGATCCCGCGCGACCGAGTCCACGTCCGAGGATTCTTCCGATACCAGCATTACCCGTACGAGAGGCTGCTCGTGGCCCAGCGGCGACCTGCTTCGCGCGAATGCCCGCCGGGCCACCGTGGTCGCCTCGGCCAACAGTTCGTCGACCGCGGTGTCGCCGCGCACCGGTAGTCGCAACACCAGGTGAGAGGTGCCGATCACGATGTCGTCGGTGCCCGACAGTCGGGCCAGGAGCACCGCGAAGACCGTGTGCACGAGGCTGAACACCGTCGTGTCACGGGACTCGGCGAAGTCCCGCATGCGCCGATGGAGCTCGGCGGGAATCTCGAAGCAGACGCGCGCGTCGGTCACGACGGGAGTCGCCGGTCGGGCGCGGTCGGTGGGGAGGTTCAGTTCCTGCGGGAGGTCGGTGAGGACCGAACCCCAGTAGGTCGACTCCGCGATCGGGTCGTCGAGTCGATCCAGGGTGTCCAGAAGCTGTGCGGTGGTGTGTTCCGGCGTTCGGACGAAAGCGTCGAGGGTGGCACGCAAGCGGTGCGCGAGAGCTTCGGCGATGCCGCTGTCGATCACGTCGAGGCGGTACTGCACACCGACACGGATTCCGTCGCCGACCTCGACGCCGACAGCCACCGGATAGTGGGTCGCGTTGGCCGCTGTGACATCGACGATCTCGAGGCCGTCGATCGAGCTGTGCGCGCGCCGCATTCCCTCGGTGTCGACGGGGTAGGACTCGTAGGCCATCAGCGTGTCGAACAGCTCGCCCGTGCCTGCGGCCCGCTGGATCTCGGCGAGGCCGAGGTGATGACCGTCGAGTAGGGCGATTTGCGCGGACTGTAGCCGCGACAACATGTTTCGCAGTGGCTTGGCGGTGTCGACATCGACTCGAACGGGGATGGTGTTCGCGAAGAGTCCGACCATGCCGTCGACACCATCCAACTGCGGCGGGCGGCCCGAGACCACCGCGCCGAACACCACATCGTCGCGACCGAGGGCACCGGCCAGCACCACACCCCATGCCGCCTGGAACAGGGTGTTGACCGTGACATCGTTGGCTGCGGCACAAGCGGCCAATTCCTCTGCCTCGGCCGGCGACAGCTCGACGGCGCACATCCCGTACCCCTCGGTCGGCGCGGTCGGTGCGGCGATCGCCGCGGTGAGCAGGCTCGGCCGGTGTCCGGACAGCGCCTCGCGCCAATTCCGCAACGCGGCGGACCGGTCCTGGTCGGCGAGCCACGCGAGGTAGTCACGGTAGGGACGCACGCGCGGGAGCACGGTGGGGGCGCCGTCGGTGGCATAGCAGAGGAGCAGTTCCTGCATCAGTAACGGCATCGACCAGCCGTCGACCAGCAGGTGGTGCGCGGTCAACACCAGGTGCATGCCGTCAGCCCGGCGGTACAGCGTGAACCGCAGCAGCGGCGGCGCGGAGAGGTCGAACCCGATCCGGGCTTCGGCGGCCAAGAACTCCTCGGCGTCGGCACGGTCGGCCTCGACGATCCGCCACGGCATCGTGACACCCTCGGTCACGAAACCGACCGGTGTACCCGCAGCCGACGAGCCGAAGGCCGTACGCAGAATCGCGTGACGGTCGAGGACCGCTTGGGCCGCTCGGCGCAGCCGGTCGGTGTCGACCTCGCCCGCCAACTCCACCGCCAGCTGGACCAGATACGGGTCGGCCGGAGATACCTGCGCGAGGAACATCAGACCGAGTTGCAGAGGCGCCAACGGCAACACATCGGTCAGACGCGGACGTTCGCGATGCCAGGTATCGAGTTCCGCCTGGGTGACCTGGACCAGCGGTACGTCCGCGGGGGACAGCCCGCCCGCCGCCGGATCGCGCAGGTGTTCGGCGAGGATCGACAAGGCCGCCGTCCAGCAGTCGGCCAGTTCTCGCACCGACGCCTCGTCGATGATCTCGGCGGCGTAAGAGAACGACGCGCGCAGTTGCAAGCCGGTGTCGGAACTGGTCGCGAGGGCATTGATGTCGATGACGGCGGCCGCGGGCAGCTCGGAATCCTGTACGGCGACGGGCTCGCCCCAGTCGGCGGTGGGTAGCCAGCTGTGGTCGGTCGCGGCGACATCGCCCGCGGAAATACGTCCCAGGTAGTTGAAGCCGACCTGGCCAAGAAAGCCTTCGAGGTGGGCCGCCGATTCCGCGTCCAGGTGACGGAGCATGCCGAAACCGATGCCCTTGTGCGGTACCGCGCGAAGCTGTTCCTTGATCGCCTTGACCACGGCGGCCGTGGCTGCGCCACCGTGCCACGCGGCGTCGTTGTCGACCGCGCTCAGATCGAGCGCGACCGGATACATGCTGGTGAACCAGCCGACCGTGCGCGTCAGATCGGCACCGTCGACCGCGGATTGCTCGCGGCCGTGGCCTTCCAGACGGACCCGTGTCGCGGGAGCGTCGACGCCACGTCGGGCCCGCCATGTGCGTACGGCCATGGCCAGAGCGGCGAGCAGGCCGTCCTCGGCGCCCGCGCGGTACAGGGTCGGCAGGTCGGTCAACACCGCCTGGGTGATGTCGGCGGGCACCTCGACGCTGATGGTTCGCACCGTCGACGCGGTATCGACAGAACCGAGCGGACGATCGCCCAGCAGCGGGTCGGGCACCGACAATGTCTGCTGCCAGTAATCGAGTTCCTCGCGCTTGCTCGCTGCCGCGTCGGTCAGGCCGTGCGCCCAACGGCGGAACGACGTGCCGACCGGAGGCAAGACGACCCGCTGGCCGGACTGAGCCCACGCGGCCACCAAATCCGACAACAGGATTCGCCACGAAACACCGTCGATCACCGCGTGGTTCGCCGCGACGACCAGCCCGTCCGGGCCGTCCTCGCGAGCCAGCCACGCGAAGCCGATCATCCGGTACGCCCGCGGATCCAGCGACGCGAGCACGGAATCCATCGCGGCGTCGGCGATATCGTCGAGCTCGTCGGTGCCTGCCGGGACATCGACACGGATGAGTAGCTCGTTCACATCCACCGCGCCCGGCGGCAGTGCGTGCAGCTCCCACTTCTCGTCGACCCGACGCAGACCCGCCCGCAGCATGTCGTGGTGATCGATCACCGCCGTGAGGGTGTCCACCAGGGCGTTTCGATCGATCCCGGCAGGCAGGGCGAGGACCATCTGCTGGGTGAACCGGCCGAACACCCGTCCCCCGGCCAGCGAGGCGGCCAGCACCGGCGTCAACGGGATCTCGCCGACGCCACCGCCGGGGAGTTCGGTCAAGGTGGGCACGGATTCGGCGCCCAGCACCGCCACCCGCGCCAACCCGGCGACGGTCCGGTGCTCGAACACCGCCTGCGGGGTGAACGAGATGCCGGCATTGCGTGCTCGCGACACGAGCTGGATCGACAGAATGCTGTCGCCACCGGCGGCGAAGAACGAATCCTCGGCACCGATCTGCTCCAGGCCGAGGATCTGGGTGAACAGTTCGGCGATGGCGGTCTCGACCGGACCTTCGGGCGCGCGGGAACCGACCGCACCGAAAACCGGTGTGGGCAGCGCATTTCGGTCGAGTTTGCCGTTGGGGGTCAGCGGGATCTCATCGAGCATCATCAGGACGGTCGGCACCATATGGGCGGGTAGCGACGTGCCGACGAAACGGGCCACCTCCTCGGTGTCGATCGAAATGCCGTGCCGGGGCAGCAGATACGACACCAGCACCGTCGCACCCGAGTCGGCCTTCGTACCGAGGGTGACCGCGTAGTCGATGTCGGGATGGGCGGTGAGGGCGGCGTCGATCTCGCCGAGCTCGACGCGGAAGCCACGGATCTTCACCTGGAAGTCGGAGCGGCCGAGGTACTCGAAATCACCGTCGGCGCTACGCCGGACCAGGTCACCGGTTCGGTACATGCGAGAACCGGTAAAGGGAGAGGCGACGAATCGCTCGGCGGTGAGCGCAGGCCTGCCCTGATAGCACTGTGCCAGCGCCGGGCCGGACAGATACAGCTCACCCGCCACGCCCGCGGGAACCGGGCGCAGACGTGAGTCCAGCACGGTCGCACCGAGGCCGGGGAAAGCCGCGCCGATCGTGATCGGCTGCCCGGGCGCGAGCTCGGTGGTGCCGGTGGCGAGGATGGTGGCCTCGGTCGGGCCGTAGCCGTTGAAGAAGGAGCGGCCGACAGCCCAGCGGTCGACCAGGGTCGGGCCGAACGCGTCGCCCGCGACGACCACCACCCGCAACGCGTCGAGATCGTGCGCGTCGACAGATTCCAATGCCGCCGGGGTGATCAGCATGTGGGTCACCCGTTCCCGGCGCAGCAACTCGGCGAGCTCGGAGCCACCGAAGACCGACGGCGGTGAAATCACCAGCGTGGCACCGGAATTGAATGCCACCAGCAGCTCGAGCACCGAGACGTCGAAGTTCGGTGAGCACACGTGCAGGACACGATCGCCGCCCTCGACCGAATAGCGTTCCCTGGCCGCCGCGACCAGCGCGCCGAGACCGGTGTGGGTGACCACGACGCCCTTGGGTCGGCCCGTCGAGCCCGAGGTGTAGATGACATAGGCCGGGTGCTGATCGGTCAGCGGGCGGACGCGATCGAGGTAGGAGATCGGGTGGGCGGGGTGCGCCGTGATGCGGTCGTGGTGGGCCGGGGCATCGATGTCGAGCCAGTCGACGGAGTCGCCGAGCTTGTCCCGATGCGCCGTGCAGGTGAGTCCGAGGATCGTGCCGGAGTCCTCGAGGAGGTAGGCGATCCGCTCCGCCGGCAGCGCCGGGTCGACGGGGACATACGCGGCCCCGGTCTTGGCCACCGCCCACACCGCCGCCACCGATTCGATCGACCGGGTGAAGCCGAGCGCGACCACATCGCCGGGGCCGATCCCACGCTCGAGCAGATCTCTGGCCAGTCGTGAGGAGTACTCGTCGAGCTGGGTGTAGGTGAGTTCGCGGTGTTCACCGTCGACGGGGGAGTACGACACGGCCACGGCATCGCCCGCGGTGTCGACCGCGGCGGTCAGCAGCTGCGAGAAGAGCGGAGTACTCGACTTTCGAATGCCTCGCGGCGCACGGCGAGCTTCACGTCCAGAGGTGCGCGCTTCACGCATTCGGGTACAACATCCTTCATCTGTCCGGCCCACATCTCTGCGATGACCCACGAACCCTGTCGGATTCGGCCTACCGGGGCGGACCAGTGTCGAACAAGCAAGAAGGAGTCGATATCGGGGCGTTCGGCGACCATGACACCACATGTAAGGCTGTCACGACCACATGACCGGTTTGTTTCTCGGCGCCCAGACCGAATCGATCGGAAATTTGTGCGGATGGCACAATCGCATCGATGTTTTTTGTTCAACGAATGGAAGCGCCCGTGGCGGCATACGGATCCCTGGTATGGGTGGGACAGGCCCTCGGTCCGCGGGTCGACGCGATCACCGAAGACCTCATCCGAGTGACCGAGCAGATGATTCCGCTCAACGACGTGGCCGCCGACCTGGCCGAGATGCGCGCCGCCAGCATCGCGGAGAACATCGCCGCCGTGCAGTACGTCCTGGCCAACGGGATCGATCCCGCCACCGTCGGCCCGCCTGCCGGCGCCGCCGCCTACGCCCAACGCCTAGCCAGGCGAGGTGTACCGCTGACGATCCTGCTGCGCGCCTACGGGCTGGGGCAGTACCGCATCCTCGACGCGGCGATCGGGCTGATCCTCGCTGTCCCCGGCCCCGACCAACCCGCCCGGATCGCGGAGGTCCTCAAATTCGCGGGGACCTACCTGGATCGGCTCAATTCGTCGATGGGGCGAATCTACGAGGCGGAACGGGATCGCTGGCTCAGCAGTCGCCAAGCCGCACGACAACAGTGGATCACGCGTCTGCTCGACAACGAGGATGTCGACGTCGCGGCGGCCGAAGAAGTGCTGAACTACCGACTCGACCAGCGACACCGCGCGGCCGAAGTATGGTCGACAGTCACCGGCACCGACGCCGTGCGCGCGCTCGAGCAGGCACGACAGCTACTGTCCGCCGCGATGCGCACCCGTGGCTCCGAACTGGTCGCGGCGTCGGGGGACCGCGCCATGTGTATCTGGTTCCCGATCGAGGAGCCGTGCGCACTTCACGAACTCACCGAACAGGTCGAGGCCTCCGGGCTGCCGGTACGAGTGGCACTCGGCCCGATCGGCGAAGGACTGCCCGGGTTTCGACGCTCGGCCCGCAGCGCGGCACGGGCGAAGGCGCTGGCCATTTCGGCGGGGGAGACCGCACCCACCGTGGTCGACTACGACGCGATCGCACCCTTCGCGTTGCTGACCGAGGACCCGGGCGAACTGGCCGGCCTCGTCCACCGCGTCCTCGGGCCCCTGGCCGGCGACGGCACCAAGGTGGAGCTGCTCCGGAACACCCTCGAGGTGTTCCTCGCCGAGGGCGCCAGCTACTCCCGCACCGCCCGCGTGCTCGACGTCCATCGCAACACCGTCCAATACCGCATCCAACAGGTCACCGGCCGCTACGGCATCGCGGTCGACACCGACACCTTCGAACTGCGCTTCGCCCTCGGCATCTGCCGCTGGTACCGCCACGTCCTGACTCGGACAATCTGAGTCCAGGCGGTTTGTGCATCCCGCACAGCTACCGGAGAGCCGCCGTTCCCTACTCGGCAGTGCTGCCGCGCGGCGCGAATCGGGCGGAAATCCCCTCCGACAGTGGCGAGCTCGACCGCCGACGCTCATGATGGGTCGACCGCCCCTGAACCGAGCCAGCAGTACAGAACTAGCGATCGCTCCGCTGATCGGAGGTTTTGCGCTGATTGGCGTTGAAGCGCGCCTTCTTCTGGCGATTCCCGCACGTGTTCATGTCGCACCATTTGCGGGTGCGGCTCTGGCTGGTGTCGAAGAAGGCCGCTCGACACGTCGGCGATGCGCACAGGGCCAATCTTCCGTCTCGTTCGCCCGCGATGATGCTGATCGCGTCGGCGGCGATGACGCCCAGGGCATCCTCTACGCAGGACGCCGAGCTGAGTCGCCATTCACGATTGCTTTCGGGCGTCAGGATCGCCGCCGCCCGACCTTGGATGCTGCGGTCATTGATGATTCGGACAGCGGACACCGGGGGAGTGTCCTGGATCGCGGCCGCTGTCGCGGCGGCGTGAATTGATTCCCGCAGTGTCCGAGCGAGTTCGAGCTGGGCGGTGGTGCAGGAGTCGACGGCTAAGCCGCTCACCGCGAGCCAGTCGACGAGTCGCTGCGGCGTGGGAATGCGTTCCACAGCGTCGCCGTGACGCTCGGTCAGCGTCGCCGTGAAGCTGGTCGCCAGCACACTCCCGAGGCGGAAATCAGGGAACTCGGCACGCATGGAACCACCTTAGCCGGTTGCGCATCGAAATCCAGACGTGTTAGAACCGTCTTAGCCGGTTCTCGATAAGCGGTAGCCGGTTCCGCGACGGCAAGGAGGTCTCATGCCCCGCCCAACCAGCGCTGTGCACGCATTCGAAGCCCACGCACCCGACACTGACCTCGACGATCTGCGCGCACGATTGGCGGCGGCGCGCCTGCCGGAGGCCGAGACGGTCTACCGCGCCGCGCCCGACCCGCGGCGATGGGAACAAGGAGTCCCTCTCGCGGACCTCGTCGACGTCGTGAATTACTGGCGCACCGAGTACAACTGGCGATCGTTCGAAGAACGCCTCAACCGGATCGGCCAGTTCCGTACGACCATCGATGACCTGGGAATCCACTTCCTGCACCGCCGATCCACGCGCGCGGACGCCACTCCGCTGATCCTGACGCACGGTTGGCCGGACAGCATTGTTCGGTTCATCGATGTAGTCGACGAGTTGGCCGATCCGAAAGACGCGGACGCGCCCGCGTTCCACGTCGTAGTCCCGTCGCTACCTGGCTTCGGCTACAGCGACAAGCCGACTACCACCGGGTGGGGGACCGAGAAGATCGCGGCCGCCTGGGTGGAACTCATGGGAAGGCTCGGCTACGGCCAGTTCCTGGCCCACGGCGGCGACTGGGGAGGCAACATCACCACGGTTCTCGGCGGCAGGTTCCCGGCGCACGTTCTCGGCATCCACACCACGTTCGCGGAGGGACCGCCCGGATTGACCACGGACGGACTGACGGCGGTCGAGCGCCAGTGGGCAGCCGAAACCCGCGACTTCTGGCGCCACCGCGCGGCGTACGCGAAGCAGCAGGCGACCCGACCGCAGACCATCGGCTACTCGCTCGTCGACTCACCGGTCGGGCTGCTCGCCTGGATCTTCGACAAGTTCGCCGAGTGGTCCGACACCGACGACAGCCCGTTCGACACGATATCCATCGACAGCGTTCTCGACGATGTCACCCTGTACTGGCTGACGCGGACCGGCGCGTCCGCGGCCCGCATCTACTACGAAAGCCACAACTCGCTCGACCCAGAACTTCGCGTAGACGTGCCGTCGGCCATCACGATGTATCCACACGACGTCGAGAAGGCTCCACGCGCATGGGCGCAGGAGCGGTACCGCCAGATCGTCCGATGGAATTTGCCCGAGCGCGGGGGACACTTCCCCTCGCTCGAGGTTCCTGAGTACTTCATCAAAGACCTGCGGGAAGGCCTCGCGGAAGTGCTGGCCGCTGCGAAGGTCCGAGTGCCGTCGTGCTGACCACGCAGCTATTGGAATAACCGGCAACTTCTCGCCCGACGAGATCGCCGTCGAGTGTGTCGCACCCGCGCGGTGCCACCACATAGCAGCCGCAAATCAGTCAAACGCGATACCGCCTCGATGAAACAAGCGTTCTGGAATCGCCGGAATCATCGTTCACTTTCGGCTACTGTCCGGAACAGGTTCACCCGCTCGAGCGGAGGTCGCGAGGCTCGCACGGATGTCGGCGGCATCGGCCACTCGCGGTATCCGCTCCGTTCTACGAAGGAGCACTATGTATCCGGGCGCACACGTCGACCGATTTCCCGACAAGGTTGCCATCGTCATGGCCGAGAGCGGTGCCACGCTGACCTATCGGCAACTGGAGGAGAACTCGATCCGGCTGGCCCGCCACCTCCACGACGCGGGGCTGCGCAGAGGCGATCATGTGGCGTTGCTGTCGGTGAACGACCCGAAGATGTACGAGGTGTATTGGGCGGCACTGCGTTCGGGGCTCTATATCACCGCAGTCAACTGGCATCTGACTCCCGCCGAGATCGGCTACATCGTCGACGACTGCGGAGCGCGCGCGCTCATCGTGTCCGCAGCGCTGGCAGCGACCGCCGAGCAGGTCACGGCGATCACGCCGCGGGTGGAGATCCGGTTGGCCTTCGACGGTCCGGTCGAGGGATACAAGTCCTACGAGCAGGCGCTCGCGGCGGCGTCTCCGGAACCGTTGACCGATCAGCCGCGCGGCGCCGACATGCTCTACTCCTCGGGGACCACGGGCAGACCCAAGGGCATCAAGCTGCCGCTATCCGATCGACAGGTCGGCGACCCGCCCGGTGACACCTACACCGCGATCTTCGGCCCGCTCTACGCCTTCGAGCCCCACAGTGTCTACCTCTCACCCGCGCCGCTGTACCACGCGGCGCCGTTGCGTTTCGGTGGTGTGGTGAACGCGCTGGGCGGCACCCTCGTGGTGATGGAGAAGTTCGACGCGGAGCTGGCACTCGCCACGATCGAACGGCACCGGGTCACGCACAGTCAATGGGTGCCGACGATGTTCGTCCGGATGCTCAAACTCGACGAATCGGTGCGAGCCCGCTACGACGTGTCGAGTATGCAAGCCGCCGTACACGCCGCCGCACCGTGTCCGGTCGAGGTGAAACGGGCCATGATCGACTGGTGGGGGCCGGTACTGCACGAGTACTACGCCTCGACCGAGGCCAACGGCGCCACCTTCATCGACAGCGAGCAGTGGTTGCGCAAACCGGGTTCGGTCGGCACCGCGGGCCTGGGTGTCATCCGGGTGTGCGGCACCGACGGCGTCGAGCTGGCGTCCGGCGAGATCGGCACCATCTATTTCGAACGCGAAGAACTGCCCTTCAACTACCACAACGATCCCGCCAAGACCGCCGAGGCGGTCCACCCGAACCATCCCACCTGGACCACCACCGGCGATATCGGTTACATCGACGAGGACGGCTACCTGTTCCTCACCGACCGCAAGGCGTTCACGATCATCTCGGGCGGCGTCAATATCTATCCGCAAGAGATCGAGAACGCACTGGCCCTACATCCGAAAGTGTTCGATGTCGCGGTGATCGGCGTGCCCGACGAGGAGATGGGCGAAGCGGTGAAGGCGGTCGTGCAACCGGCGGCCGGGGTCGAGGCAGGGCCCGCACTCGCCGAGGAACTGCGCGAATTCCTCAGGGAGAGGATCGGCGGCTACAAGGTGCCGCGCACGGTCGACTTCTCCGACGATCTGCCGCGCACGCCGACCGGAAAACTGGTCAAGGGCAAACTCCGCGACCGGTATCTCTGACCGATGGGGCCGCCGCCGAATCCGAATCGACTATCGACCGCGGCCCCTCCTCACACCGAAGCGATACCCTGCGCAGCGATATCGGCCTCATGACATAAGCTGGCCCTGGCACCGCGATATCTGTGCCTGGATCTGTGCTCGACAGAGATGCCCGCAGTTTCGATCTAGTTCTCCGATCGAACAGCACGCTTTTCTGCTCACGATCCGCTGACAAGCGGTGTTGCGCTCCATCCCGTGGCGATTGTGCTGTTCGGTTCGATAGATGCCCTGAACGGACCACCTCGCACGAAGGATCGGTATGAAGAGCGGAAAACGCGCCTGGATCGCAGCCCTCACGGGAACCCTCGTGGTCGTCGGCACCGGGGTCGTGGCCACATCGACGGTAGGGGCCCAGCCGCCACAGTTACACGTGGCGGGGGGTGATGTCATCCGTGCCGACGGCGCCGCGACGGCGATCACGATTCCCGGCGCGGCGGGGCCGATACCCGCACGATCCACCCGGCTGGTCTACTCCAGCAACGACACCCACGACGCGCCGAACACGGTGGTCGGCACCTATCTGGAGCCGAGTCAGCCCTGGACCGGCCCGGGCCCGCGACCACTGGTGGCCTACGCCGGCGGCGCACAGGGCCAAAGCGCCGAATGCGCGCCGTCGGCGATGCTGGGGCAGGTAGTCCGGTACCAGCCGCCCGCCGACGTGGTCTTCGAATACGACATCATCGCGATCTATCAACTCCTGGCCAGCGGGATGGCGGTCGTGATGACCGACTATCACGACTTCGGGGTACCGGGAGTGCACAACTTCCTGAACCGTAAGACGCAGGCTTACGCGGTGCTCGATTCCGCGCGCGCCGCGCTGCGCCTGCCCGGTTCGGGGCTCGGCCCGGATTCACCGGTCATCATCTACGGCTACTCCCAGGGCGGGATGGCCTCCGCTGCCGCCGCCGAACTGCAGGCCGAGTACGCACCCGAACTCAACGTGCGCGGAGCTTACGTGGGCGGGCCGGTGGCGGGGCCACAGGACTTCATCGCGCGCAGCAACGGCAGCCCCGGCGTCGCGCCCGCCATCGCATGGGTGCTCAACGGAATCGCCGCCGACTACCCCGAGACCCGCCCGGTACTCGACGCCGAGCTCAACGACACCGGTAAGGCGATCCTGCACAGCTCCGCCGGCACGTGCGGGGGCGGTCTGTCCGAGATTCTCGTCCAGCCCCAGGACACGGCACGGTGGACGACCAGCGGACGGCCGCTGACGGCTGTAATCGACGGTTCCCCCGAGTTGAAGCGGGCATTCGACGAGCAGCGGCTCGGCGGGACCGCTCCTGCGGCGCCGGTGCGTGTCTACTCGGCCATGCACGACGACAAGGCCACCTATCCCGCCGCGCGCGATCTCGCCGCGCAGTGGTGTGGCGGCGGCGCGGCGGTACAGCTGGAAGCAGACAGCGCGGTGCCCGCGATGTCGGGCTTCTTGGGCACCCACGATCTGGCCTTCTTCCCGTCGCTGACGAGTTCGCAGCCCTGGATGGTCGATCGCCTCGCGGGCGTGCCCGCTCCGGTGAACTGCGCGTCCTTGCCCTGACAACACGCGGTTCCATCAATTTTCGGGACCACAGGGGAGAGGCCTTCGAATTCTCTGCCGCGACAGGAAACGTCCGACATCAATCACACTGAGCGGACGCAGATCTCGGCAGAGAGTTCAGGGCAGGTGCACCCACCCGCGGTCGGCAAAGGTGGGGTGTGGCCAGATGATTTGCCACCGGACACGAATCTGCTGAACGCCGGGGCGCCGAGTAAGGGCTTACTTGACATAATGTGCATTATCGGCGTTTGAAGGCGGCCGGTCGGGAGGGGTATTCGTGAGTTCTGCGGACGTTTGCGGCGTCTGTGGGAGATGCACCGAGCGCAGACAGGCGCCCTACGGCGCCTGTCTGCGCTCCCATTTTGTGCGCGCCGACAATTCGCGCAGACCGTTGCACGACATTTCAGGCCCTGGGACGAAATCTGACGAAATTCGGCCAATTCCCGGATTGTTCGATTCATGACCGTCCGTGCTGAATTCGCCGATCACCACAGATCTAGGCCCTGGATCGACGGAAAACCGACTCGGCCACTCTAAGGGTGACACTCCCCCTCCCGCTTCCCCGGCCCTATTTCGTCACAGTGACGAAACTATCGAGGGTTTCCCCGACAGCACACCGCATCGCCGAACTCGAAGCGATGCGGTGCGCGACGAGGATCAGACGAGAACGGGCGTCAGGCGGCGGGATTCGGTGGCCTTCTCGGAGCTGGTCTCCGGGGCTTCGTCGGCATCGGCAGTGAGGTACTTATCGGGCAACGACAGCTTCGCGATGGTGCGCAATGTCAGACCGTATTGCCGGACCAGGCTGCCGGTGGTGTAAGGCAGGCGATATTCGGCCGCCAGTTTGCGCACTTCACGCTGAATTTCGGGAAGTCGGTTGCTCGGTAGGTCCGGGAACAAGTGATGTTCGATTTGATGGCTGAGCGTGCCCGTCAGAATACGCATCAGGGGACCGACTTCGATATTGGCGCTGCCCAGGTATTGGCGCAGATACCATTCGCCGCGAGTCTCGTTCTCGATATCACGTTTGGTGAACTTCTCCGCACCGTCGGGGAAATGCCCGCAGAACGTGACGATCTGTTCCCACACGTTCTTGGTGAGGTTGGCGGTGATGTTCGCGCGTATCGTCGATTTCCAGTTCCGACCGGTCATGGCCGGAAAGATGACGTAGTCCTTGAGCAGCTGCTTTCCTGCCTTCTGGACGATTTCGTCACGAGCCTCCCGGAACTTCTTCTTGTCCTTCTTGCCCGCCAGCACGCGCGGGATCTCAAGGTGGTACACGCACATGCCCAGTTCATAGAGCAGTGAGACCGGGACGAGGTAGACGAAGTTGCCGAGGTGGTAAGGACGCCAGCGACGGTCGCGGGTGATGCGGAGCAGACCGTAGCCTTCGTCGGGGTCGAGGCCGAGCACGTTGGTGAAAACGTGATGGCGGTAATTGTGCGCTTCTTTCCAATGCGCGGCGGGCATGGAATGGTCCCATTCCCAGGTGGTGGAGTGGATTTCCGGGTCGTTCATCCAGTCCCACTGGCCGTGCATGACGTTGTGCCCGATCTCCATGTTCTCGAGCACCTTCGACAAGGTGAGTAGGCCTGTCCCCCACCACCAACTGCTCTTGCGCCCCGAGTCGATCAGCACGAGTCGAGCGGCGATCTCGCACGCTCGCTGAACGCGGATGACAGTTTTGATATATTTCGCGTCGCGCTCGCCCAGGCTGGACTCGATCTGTCTGCGCAACTCGTCCAGGCGTTGCCCGAACTCTTCGATGTCGGTCGGCGAGAGATGTGTGTACGCCTCGACGTCAGATATAGCCATCTGCTGTGTTCAACCTCTGTTCACGGGGCCGCGCGCCGGGCGCGGTCCTGGTGAGGATACGAACTAGAGGGGCAGATGCGGAGCAGACTGCGTTATTTAGTTAGACATAACAGCCGGGTGTCCCGATTTGGGTGCTACTGGCTACTGGCTACTGGCTACTGGCGGTGGAGGATTCGTAGATCTTGTCCACCTCGGCGGCGTACTTCTTCATGACCGCCGCTCGCTTGAGCGACAGCTTCGGGGTCAGTTCACCGCCGGCTTCGGTCCAGTCGACGGGCAGAATGCGGACCTTCTTGATCGCCTCGGCATGGGACACCTTCTTGTTCGTGTCGGCCAAGGCCGCATCGATCTCGGCGACGAGATCCGGGTTGTCGATGAGGGCCTCGTTCGTGGTGTCGGCGGGCAGGTTGTGGCTGTGCTTCCATGCCGGGAGTACTTCGGGGTCGAGGGTGATCAGGGCGCCGACGAACGGGCGGCCGTCACCGACCACCATCGCCTGGCTGATCAGCGGGTGGGCACGCAGGGAGTCCTCCATCAGGCCCGGGGAGACGTTCTTTCCGCCTGCGGTGACGATGATTTCCTTCTTGCGACCGGTGATGGTGAGGTATCCGTCGCGGTCGATGGCGCCGAGATCGCCGGTCTGGAACCAGCCGTCGGCGAAGGCGTCCTCGGTGGCCTGGGGGTTGCCCCGGTATTCGTGGAAGACGACCGGGCCGCGCAGGAGCAGTTCGCCGTCGGCGGCGATCTTGACGGCGTGTCCTTCGATCGGGCGGCCGACGGTGCCGACCCGGGTATCGGCCGGGGTGTTCACGGTGATCGCCGCGGTGGTCTCGGTGAGTCCGTAGCCCTCGTAGATCGGGATGCCGGCACCGCGGAAGAAGTGACCGGGCCGAGCGCCCAGCGGTCCACCCCCGGAGACCGCCGCCTCACAGCGTCCACCGAGCGCCTGGCGCAGTTTGCGGTACACCAGGATGTCGAACACGGTGTGGCGCAGTCGCAGAGCGAGACCGGGTCCCCCGGTGTCCAGCGATTCGCTCCAGGCGATGGCGGTCTCGGTGGCCCGGTCGAAGATCTTGCCCTTACCGCCGGCGTGCGCCTTCTGCTTGGCGCCGTTGAAGACCTTCTCGAACACGCGCGGCACCGCGAGGATGAAATGCGGCCGGTAGCTGCCGAATTGGTCGACGAGTGTCGACCAATCGGAACTGAACGCGACGACCACCTTGGCATCGAGCGCGGCCAGTGTCACCGCTCGTGCGAAGACATGGGCGAGCGGCAGGAACATCAGTGTCTTGTTGCCCTCGGTGACGAACTCACCCAGGGCGATGCGGTCGGATTTCGACTCGGCGTAGAGGTTGCCGTGCGTGAGAATGACGCCTTTGGGGCGGCCGGTGGTGCCCGAGGTGTAGATCAGGGTCGCCGGGGAGTTCACGCCGACCTCGGCTCGGCGGGTGTGCACGGCCGCGTCGTCGAGATGGGCGCCGCGAGTGGTCAACTCCTCGACGACGCCGGTGTCGATCTGGAGGATTTCTCGCAGCTCGGGCAGGGCGCGATCATCGATCTCCTCGATGATCGCGCGGTGTCCGTCGCTGTCGACGATGAGCAGTTTCGTCGCGGAGTCCTGCAGAATCCATGTGGCTTGTTCGGCGGCGGAGCTGTCGAAGATGGCGACGGTGCAGGCGCCGGTTGCCCAGATCGCGTGGTCGAGCACGACCCACTCGTAGCGGGTGGGCGCCATGATGGCCACGCGGTCGCCGGGTTCGATGCCCGAGGCGATGAGGCCCTTGGCCACGTCGGTGACCGTTCGTGCGAACTGAGCCGCGGTGATGTCGGTGAGTCCGCCGCGGCCGTTCGAGACGTTGAACAGCACCGTGTGCGGCGAGTGTTCGGTGTGCAGGAACACGCTGTCGGAATTGTTCGCGTGTTCGGGAATCGTGTAAGAAGCCGGGACTTCGAACTCGTGCATCACAGGGGCCCTTCGACGTGGGTTGATCAGTTATCGCGCGGGTGCGTGCTCGATGCCCAGACGCAGCAGTCCGCGCAGGTCGTAGGCGTTGGTGGCAACCGCGCCGACGACCAGGCCGATCGCGAGTCCGGCGAGGGTCATCGACAGGCCCTGTGCCATGCCCGCTTCGAGGTGGCCGTCGAAGAACAGGATGGCGCGCACGGACAGGTAGATCTGATGCATGGGTTCGAAGGTGGCCATGTCGGCGATCCAGCGCGGTGTCGCCTCGAGCGGGATGGTGCCCGAGGAGGACGGGATGCCGAGCACCACGAACACGATGAGGTTGATCATCAGGCCTGCCGTGCCGAAGGCGGCCATCACCGACAGGGCGGTGACCGCGATGGCGGCGATCGCCAGTGTGCCATAGAGAAACAGCATCAGTGGTCGCTCGATCGACATGTTGAGCAGGGTGCCGACGCCGAGGAACACTCCGGAGGCCAGCGGGGCGCTGATCGCGGCGACTGCCCATTTCACGAGCAGGGTGCGCCATCGGCTGATTCGGGCCGGAGCGGTGGTCTTGTGCCATGGGCCGTATTCGGCGGGGATGTAGCCGAGGGAGGCATCGACCAGTGAGTTGATCATCATCGCGCCGCTGAATCCGACGATCAGCAGCACCAGGGTGTAGAAGAACGCGGCCAGGCCTTGGCCGGTGCCTTCGGGCAGGGGGTGGTAGGCGCTGACCATGACGTCGATCGGCTCGGTGAGTTGTAGCTGGGCCGCGCCGCTGAGTGGGGTGGCGCCGACCGCGGCATCGACCTGTTCGGCGAGTTGGGCGCCGACGGTGCTGTTCACCTGTGTCATGGCTTGGTCGGCGACGGTGTTCATGATCTGTGCGGCGAGGGTGCCTGCCCGTGGATTGGTGAGCACGGAGATGATCGGCTGTTCGATCTGGCCGGGGACGATCGATGCGGCGCCGAGGATGGCGACGCGCTTGGTGAAGTCGCCGGGGATGACGATGGCGCCGTACACCTCGCCGTTCTGCAGTTGTCGCTGGGCTTCGTTGATGCCGAGCGGGCGCAGGTCGATCTTGTCGGCGGGGATGTTGTCGCTCAGCGCCGTGGTGATCTGTGCGCCGATGTTGGTGGGTGTGCCGCCGACGGTGTCGCCGACGTCTTGATTGACCAGCGCGATCGGGAAGTCGTGGAGGTGTTTTTCGGGGTCGGCGGTGTAGCCGAGGTACATGGTGCCCAGCAGTGCCGCCAGGATGGTGACCAGGGTGATCGGGGCCAGCCATTCGCGGATCGGCATGGTGCGCTGCTTGCGGGTGGGCGCGGTGTTGTCAGTCATGGCCTTCGACAATGTAGTCAGCGACAACAAAGTAGTCAACGCAAACATTGGGCGGACGTCGGATATCCTGCTCGTACCATGTCCCTGCACACCCCGTACCACCACGGCGACCTCCGCGCCGCGCTCCTGACGCGCGCCGAAGCGACACTGCGCGAGGCCGGTGTGGACGGGCTTTCCCTGCGTCAACTGGCCCGCGACACCGGTGTGAGCCATGCGGCGCCGAGCCGGCATTTCCGCGACAAGCAGGCGCTGCTCGACGCACTCGCCGTGACCGGGCTCGAACGCCTCGGCGCCTGTTTCGAACAGGCCGTGATCGAAGGACCCATCACGGCACGCCTACAGACCGTCGCCTACGCCTACCTGCGGTTCGCCGTCGACAACCTCGAGCTGTTGCCGCTGATGTTCGCGCGCCGAAACAACTCCACCTCCGCCGATATCCAGCAGGCCGCCGACCGGGCGTTCGCAGTGCCGATCACCCTCATCGCCGAAGGTCAGGCCGCCGGCGAGATCGTGGAAGGTGACCCGAAACGGCTCGGTGTCACCGCCCTGGCCGCCCTGCAGGGCCTGGCCACCTTCGTCGGCTCCGGGTACACCGCCGACTACGACTCCGAACAGCTGCTCGACGACCTGGTCCGACACCTCACCCTCGGCCTGCTCCCCCGGTCCTCCCCCAGCTGACGATCGCAGAACGCGTCATCGACAACGGTTCAGTTGGATCCGGCCAGGACTACCGGGCGACCGTTGCGCGGTTGGGTGGGTCTGTTGCTGTGCGGGAACAGCGCGCGGTAACTGTCGACATCGCGGATCGCGACCGGTGCGGGGTGGCGCAGCACGATCCACTCGACGCCTTCGGTGCACGGGGGCGTGGTCAGGGAGCCCTGGTAGCGGAACTGGGCAAGGTCGGCCGGGAGGAATTCGCGCGGGTCCACGGTGGTGACAGCGCGGGTGAGCCCTGCGCGGTCCGGGGCGGCGGTGAGTATGCGACTCAGTGGGGTGAGGTCGGTGTGCGCGTTCAGGAGGACGGCGAGAACGGCCAGCCGCCCGGATCGGGCGGTGTGGACGAAATGCAGTTCCATGGCGGTCTCGGCGCCGTCGACTGTGTGCTCGCTGGGGAGATGGAAGTGGAATTGGGTCAGGGTGAACGGGGTTCCGTCGACGGCGATGCGGTTGCCGGAGTCCGCTGGGGCGCTCACCTGAACGGTGTGTCCGTTGTTGAGCAAATCCACCGACGGGATGGGGCGGTAGTCGATCTCGATGTGGTCGGACGGGTGTAGTTCGGTGGGGCTGTCCAGGTCGATCGGCGATTGGGCGTGGCCGACTCGGCAGGCCGAGTAGCCGCGGTCGAGATCGGCCCAGCGCTCGGGGCCCTCGGCGTCGTAGTCCCAGTGCGGCTTGCCCGTGGTGGGCGCGACCGAACCGCCACAACCGGCGGCTGCGAGCAGTGCCAGTGCGGCGAGGGCGCCGCGGCGGCTGAGGACGGGGCTGAGGTCTTCGTGACGAACCGGCACCGGTGTAGCTCCTTGCCATGATGCTGCCGTCGGCCCGGATGTACACGTCCCGGGACGGCAGTGCGCGCGCGTCGAGATCAGCGAGTTTCCACTGCACCGAGAATGTCCGGTTTGTACCGAATAGTCTTCTAGTACAGTTGATTTCGGCTTCTGCGTGGGGATTCAGGCTATGCCGGTCGTCATCGTGGAGAACAGACTCGAGGGCGGCGAGATAAGTCACATCGGCGGTGGCCGCGCCTCGAGGTAGACGCCTAGGGTCGGATCATGATCGAGATTCCGGACGCCTTCGCCCACGAAACGATCAGTCGCGAAGGCGAACCCGGGCGGGCATGGATCGCGACACTGCCCCGGCTGGCGGAGGATCTACTGCAACGGTGGTTGTGCGCCCCCGACGGACCGGTCATGCACGGCCACGTCGGGATCGTCATACCGGTCCTGCGTCCGGATCTGCCGCCCGCGGTCGTCAAGGTCTCGTTTCCGCACCCGGGCAACGTCTTCGAGCCGGACGCGTTCGCCCACTGGAACGGACGAGGTGCGGTGCGATTGTTCGACCGTGATGACGAACGGTTCGCGATGCTGCTCGAGCGCACAGGACCCAAGACGCTGGCCGACATCACCGATTTCGACGAGGCAGTCGGCGTACTCGGGCAGCTGTCGCACCGCTTGGCTGTCGACGCCCCTGCCGGGCTGCCGCGCTTGAGCGACCTGGTCGCCGACTGGACAGACGAGATCCGCACGACAGCCGCCGAACTGGGCGACCCACTCCCCCGCCGCATTCTGGATGCCGTCGCCGAGACCTTGCGCGACCTCGGTCCGGGCCAAGGCTCTCGATGCCGCTAGTGCCGCAAGGTGCGGTCCAGGAGTTCGTGGGTGAGGGCTTCCAAGCGGGCTGCGGCAGAGGGGGCGAAACTCGGGTGGTCGAGGCTGAGGCGGCGATCTTCCATGACCGCGCTGAGCGGTTCGGGCGGTGGGGAATCGATCAGCGCGGCGATGGGCAAGATGGCCGACTCGACCGGCTGTCCGGATTGCTTCATCTGCGCGGCGAGCACTGCGGTGGCGGCGTCGAAGTCTCCGGCGAAACCGGTTCGCGTTCCACCGGGAAACTGCAGGACGTAGCGTGTGCGGTTTCCTTCGGCTGCGAAGCGGACGCCGAGGAGGTCGTTGAGGCGACCACCCTGGATCATGGCGGTCCAGCCGTTGTATCCACGTTCGAGGCCGAGGTCGTTCCAGGCGATCTCTTGCGATCCGACACCAGGGCCCGCGATATTCACGATCACCGGCGCGGGGGCGGTTTCCAAAGCCGGGAGCAGTCCCTGCCCGAGGAGGAATCGGCTGAGGTAGAAGAGCGCCAGGTTGTGTTCGATCCCGTCCGCGGTCACCACACGCGAAGATTGGAAGTACCGCGCGCAGAGCACTAGGGCGTCAAGGCGTTCGAACCGCGTCGTGATGTCCTCGATGACGCGGTAGTTCTCGGCGATGCGGCTGAGATCGGCGTGCATGAACACCGCCCTTTCCCCGTTCTCGTGCTCGTCCGCGGCCCGAAGGAACGCGGCGCCCTTGGCTGGGTCGGGGCCGATGACGATTACCTGGTCGCCACGGTCGAGGTAGGTGGTGGCGAGGGCTTGCCCGATGCCGGAGGTACCTCCGGTGATGACGATGGTCTTCATGACAGTTCTTTCGTTGAGGGAGTAGGGCGCGTCCATGGGGCGATGATCACCGCCAGCAACGCCAGTCCTGAACCAGCGCGGTCGGTTTCGGGTCTCGTGGATGTCATGGTTCCCTTCGCGGCTTTACCGCAACCAACACAGTTACAGTTAGGGTAAAAAAGAACGGCGGTCGCCCGCCGTCACACGATCAGCGCGTACGCGCCGCCCGTTCGATGTCGAATACCTTCTGGAGCAGATGCGCGATGGTCGTTCGACCCAGCCGCTCCTCCATAGCCTGCTCGGCGTTGCGGAACTCCTCGTCGACAATCGCTTGCATATGACGACCGACCTCGCACTCGGCGCTGGGTGGGTGGGCATGTCGAGACAGCACCGGCGAACCTTCGACGGCGCGGTAGGCATCGAAGAGGGTGATCTCGCGGGCGGGGCGGGCGAGCGTCCAGCCTCCACCGCGACCCTCCGTGGACAGCACCAAGTCGGCGTCACGCAGGCTACCGAGGATGCGCCGAACCAGCACCGGATTGCTCGCCAAACTCTCCGCGATCTCCACCGAGGTCAGCGAACTCTCCCCGCGTTGCGCCAGTTTCGTCAACGCGTGAATCGCCACCGCGCTCCTGCTGCTGACGCTCATGCATCCTCCCGGTGCCGTCGACCCTCGAAACTGAAACTAACATGGTTGCGGTTTCCGTGCACGGCGAACGGAGGCGATTCAAGCGGGATTGGCCGGCCAGTTCTTCTCCATCCACTGGTCCGGCTTGGGGTGGGCGGTGAAGCCGTAGGGGCGGTACATGTCGTGGGCATCGCCGGTGGCCAGGGCCATGCGGCGCAGTCCCCAGTCGTCGGCGTCGGCCATGATCCGGTCCAGCAGGAGTGTGCCGACGCCTTTTCCGCGCTGGCGACGATCTACGTAGACGTCGGAGAGCCAGGCGAAAGTGGTGCGGTCGGTGACCAGGCGGGCGAAGGCGATCTGGGAACCGTCGTGGAACACGCTGTAGGGCAAGGAGTTCTCGACGACGCGGCGGACGCGTTCGCGGCTGCGGCCGAGGGCCCAGTAGGCATCGGTCGACAGGCGGTGATGAAGCCAGTCGAGATCGACGGCGGCGGGATCGGTAGAGATCTCGAACATCGGTCCAGGGTAAGCGCGGCCGAGCTCAGGGTGAGCCCGGCCGCACGATGTCAGGCTCCGACGTAGGTGGCCAGGTGTTCGCCGGTGAGGGTGTTGCGCGCCTCGACGAGCTCGGCGGGAGTGCCTTCGAAGACGATGTGGCCGCCGTCGTGGCCCGCGCCGGGGCCCAGGTCGATGATCCAGTCGGCGTGAGCCATCACGGCCTGGTGGTGTTCGACGACGATGACGGACTTGCCGGATTCGACCAGGCGGTCGAGCAGGCCGAGGAGTTGTTCGACGTCGGCCAGGTGCAGGCCGGTGGTCGGTTCGTCGAGGATGTAGACCCCGCCCTTGTCGGACATGTGGGTGGCGAGCTTGAGGCGCTGGCGTTCGCCGCCGGACAGGGTGGTCAGTGGCTGGCCGATGGTGAGGTAGCCGAGGCCCACTTCGGTGAGGTGGGTGAGGATCTTGTGGGCGGCGGGAGTGCGGGCTTCGCCGTCGCCGAAGAACTCACGGGCTTCGTCGACCGGCATCGAGAGCACTTCGCTGATGTTCTTGCCCGCGAAGGTGTATTCGAGGACTTCGGCCATGAAGCGTTTGCCCTCGCACACCTCACACATGGTCGACACACCGGCCATCATCGCCAGGTCGGTGTAGACCACGCCCGCGCCGTTGCAGTTGGGGCAGGCGCCTTCGGAATTGGCGCTGAACATGGCGGGTTTGGCGCCGGTGGCCTTGGCGAACGCTTTGCGGATGTGGTCGAGCAGACCGGTGTAGGTGGCGGGATTGCTGCGGCGCGAGCCCTTGATCGGGGCCTGGTCGATGGAGATGACGCCTTCGTCCATCGGGATCGAGCCGTGCACGAGCGAGCTCTTACCCGAGCCCGCGACGCCGGTGATCGCCACCAGAATGCCGAGGGGAATATCGACGTCGACTTTGTCGAGGTTGTTGGCGGTGGCGCCACGAATCTGCAAGGCGCTGGTCGACTTTCGCACCGAGTCCTTGACCGAGGCGCGGTCGTCGAAGTGGCGGCCGGTGACGGTGTCGCTGGCGCGCAGCCCGTCGACGGTGCCTTCGAAGCAGATGGTGCCGCCTTTGGATCCGGCGGCGGGCCCGAGGTCGACGATGTGGTCGGCGATGACGATCGTTTCGGGCTTGTGCTCGACGACGAGCACGGTGTTGCCCTTGTCGCGCAGGCGCAGCAGCAGGTCGTTCATCCGCTGGATGTCGTGCGGGTGCAGGCCCGCGGTGGGCTCGTCGAAGACATAGGTGACGTCGGTCAGTGAGGAGCCGAGGTGGCGAATCATCTTGACGCGCTGGGCTTCACCGCCGGACAGGGTGCCCGAGGGACGCGACAGCGACAGGTAGCCCAGGCCGATCTCGACGAACGAGTCCAGCGTCTGGCGCAGCGACTCGAGCAGCGGCGCCACCGATGGGTCGTCGACTTCCTTGACCCAGTCCGCGAGATCGGTGATCTGCATGGCGCAGGCGTCGGCGATGCTGATGCCGTTGATCTTCGACGAGCGGGCCGCGGCGGACAGTCGGGTGCCCGCACAGTCGGGGCAGGTTCCGAAGGTGACGGCGCGTTCGACGAAGGCGCGCACATGCGGTTGCAGCGAATCGATGTCCTTGGACAGCATCGACTTGCGCAGCTTGGGGATGAGACCTTCGTAGGTGAGGTTGATGCCCTCGACCTTGACCTTGGTCGGTTCCTTGTACAGCAGGTCGGCGAGCTGTTTTTTGGTGTACTTCTTGATCGGCTTGGCCGGGTCGAAGAAGCCGGAACCCTTGAAGATGCGGCCCATCCACCCGTCCATGCTGTAGCCGGGGATCTTGAACGGGCCCTCGTCGAGGGAGAGGTTCTCGTCGTAGAGTTCGGTGAGGTCGATGTCGTTGATCTGGCCTTTGCCCTCACAGGTGGGACACATGCCGCCGGTGATGGAGAAGCTACGGCGTTCCTTGACGGTGACCCCGTTCTTCTCGACCTCGACCGCACCCGCACCACTGATCGAGGCGACGTTGAAGGAGAACGCCTGCGAGGACCCGATGTGGGGGTCGCCGAGACGGCTGAACAGAATGCGCAGCATCGCGTTGGCGTCGGTGACGGTGCCGACGGTGGAGCGCGGGTCGGCGCCGAGGCGGGACTGGTCGACGAGGATGGCGGTGGTCAGGCCCTCGAGCACGTCGACGTCGGGGCGCGCTTGGCTGGGCATGAAGCCCTGCACGAACGCGCTGTAGGTCTCGTTGATCAGGCGCTGCGATTCGGCGGCGATGGTGCCGAAGACCAGGGAGCTCTTGCCGGATCCGGACACGCCGGTGAAGACCGTCAGCCTGCGCTTGGGGATCTCGATGCTCACATCGCGCAGGTTGTTGACCCGCGCGCCGTGCACACGGATCAAATCGTGGCTGTCGGCCGGCTCTATGGTGGTGCCGGTCTTCTTGGCCGTGCTCATGGGTCTCCCTCGATCAGTCGACATCGCCGGATATCGAATCTACCGGCGCGGTGGCCTACTTGGTCTGCTGGATGCGGACCATATTTCCGGCGGGGTCGCGGAAGGCGCAGTCGCGCACACCGTAGGGCTGATCGGTGGGTTCCTGGACCACCTCGATATCTCCGGCCTGCAGCTTTTCGAACAGCCCGTCGAGGTCGTCGGTGGCCAGGTTGATCCCGGCGTAGGTGCCCTTGGCCATCATCTCGCTGATGACGCGACGTTCGTCGTCGGTGAGGCCGGGGTCGGCGGCCGGTGGGTGCAGCACGATGGAGGTATCGGGCTGGCCGGTGGGGCCGACGGTGATCCAGCGCATCCCGTTGTAGCCGACGTCGTTGCGTACTTCGAAGCCGAGCGCGTCGCGGTAGAAGGCGAGCGCGGCGTCGGGGTCGTCCTGGGGCAGGTAGCTCTGGTGGATGGTGAGGTTCATGCCGACCACGCTAATTGTCGGCCGGAGCGGAAGCTTCTCGATTCCTGATCGGTCTGGTCACCTTCTTGACCACGCACGACGGCATGCCCGCGGTCTGTTCGTCCTGCTGCTGTTTGTAGACGCTGGGCGGCACGCCGACCAGTTCGGTGAAGCGGGTACTGAAGGTGCCCAGCGAGGACGAGCCGACCGCGAAGCAGACCTCGGTGACGCTCAGATCGCCGCGGCGCAGCAGCGCCATGGCGCGTTCGATGCGGCGGGTCATCAGGTAGGAGTACGGCGATTCCCCGTAGGCGAGGCGGAATTGGCGGCTGAGGTGTCCGGCCGACATGTGGACGCCGCGGGCGAGCGCTTCGACGTCGAGCGGCTGGGCGTATTCGCGGTCGATGCGGTCGCGCACGCGACGCAGCAGCGCGAGGTCGCGCAGGTGCTGTGGTTTCGCGGGTGTGCCGGTCACAGTGGCGATCGTCCCACGTCGGGCGGTATCTACGACAGCGGCCGCCCACCCCGGGTGTCGAGGACACCGTCGAGTTCGGCCCGGAAGTGCGGGCAGGTGCGGAAGTCCTCGGCATCGCAGTCGAGCACGTGGGTGACGGCGTCGAGGGCGGCGCGGGTGCGGGCGATCTGGTCGGCGAGGCGGTCACGGTGGGCCTCGAGCACCTCGCGGCGGGTGGCGCGGTCGGGAGCGCGGGTGAACAGGATGGCGAGATCGTCGAGGGACAGCCCGGCCTTCTTGCCGAGCACGATCATCGCGACGGTGTCGATATCGGTGCTGCGGTAGTGGCGGCGTCCGGCCGAGTCGCGCGGCGGGCAGAGCAACCCGCGGTCTTCCCAGTGGCGAAGCACGTGGGGCGCCAGACCGAACCGTGTCGCCACCGCACCGATCGTGGTGTGTTCCTCGGCCATCCGCCGAGCCTATGCGGTGACGCGGTAGCAGGTGATCACGGCGACGGGATGCCATGGCAGGCGCACTGCTTCGGTGTCGACCGCACCGAAGACGCCGCCGAGCGCGTGCTGTATCTGCCGGGTTCGCGTGAAGCGGAAGTCATAGATCCCGGCGCCGCCGCCGGGTCGCAGCACCCGACGCAGTTCGGTGACCGCGGCAGGCAGGTCGGGCCATTCGTGCATGCTCAGGCTCGACACGGCGAAGTCGATGCTGTTGTCGGGGTGCGGCAGCTCGGCGACGTCGGCTACGGCCAGCTCGACTGTCTGTCCGGCGAGGGTCCGGCGGGCGATCTCGATCATGTGCGGGGACAGGTCTATGCCGTGCAGGTGCAGGTCGGGGCGACGAGTTGCCAGCTGCGACAACAGCTTTCCCGGACCCGTACCGAGATCGACGACCGTGGCCGAGTCGGCGGTGCCGGTATCGATATCGGTGGCGATCCGGCGGTACAGGCCGGTGAGCAGTCGTGTGGCGCGCCGGTCGTAGCCGAGGCTCTGTTCGTATCCGAAGGTGGTCATGAGACCACCGTGCTTGCTCAGGTCGACCTGAAGTCAAGCTCTTCGGTCGGGCGGACCGCCGCGGCACGGCCGGGCGCTTGCTGGAACTGCCAGTACAGGTTCGTGTGCGCGATGACGTCTTCGGGTTTCGGTGCGCCCCATTGCGTTTTGTCGCCGGTGGTGTGCGCGTCGCCGACGAGGGTGACGTCGTAGCCGCGAACGAAGGCGCCGTGGATGGTCGAGCGGATGCAGGCGTCGGATTCGGCGCCGGTGACAATCAGGTGTCCGGCACCCACCGCGGCGAGCAGTCCCTCGAGCTCGGTGTCTTCGAACGAGTCGCCGTAGCGCTTGTGGACCAGCGGTTCGGTGTCGGTGCGGGTGAGTTCGGGGACGTAGCGCCAGGGATCGCTCTCCTCGACGAGGTCCTCGGAGGAGTGCTGGATCCAGATGATCGAGATATCGGCACCGCGGGCGCGCTCGACGAGGGTGGTGATGTTCGCGACGACCTCGTCGCGACGGGGCGCTTCGTCGACGACACCGTTCTGGACGTCGACGACGAGCAAGGCGGTATTCGGACGGTCGGGAAGCGTGGTCATGGCGAATCCTTGGAGTCGGTCAGAGCGGGCGCAGGACGACGATGCCGGGGACGGTCCGAAGATAGTCGCTCAAGGGTGTGTCGACGACCTGGTTGTTCGCGGCGAGGGAAGAGGCGTTGCGGAAGACGGGACCGGTGGGGGTGTGCACGATGACGCCGACGTGGGTGACATCGAGGCCGGCCTCGGGGGTGTAGGCGCCGAGGTAGTCGCCCGTGCGAAGCGCGCCCGACACTGCTCCGTCGACAGCAGCCGAGGGGATGTGGGTGACGGCGCGGTCGACCACGGGCACGCCGGGCAGGTAGGTGCTGCCGTCGGCTTTGGCGTTGAGGTGTTTCGTGGTGGTGACCGCGGCGGGGCTCAGACTCGCGGTGATATCGGTGGCCGCCAGGCGCTCCCGGGTCGCCCAGTCGGTGAAGAAGTGCTTGCGCTGGGCGAATTCGACCCGACCGTCGATATAGCGGGTGGCGATCAGGTTGGTGAGGAACTGGTCGCGGTCGGCGGAGCGGGAGGCGGCGTCGATGTAGTCGAGGTAGGTGAAGCAGTCCACCCGGCGCAGGTCGACGACGAGTTGTTCGGGTTCGGTGGCCGAGCCGATCAGCATGTTCGCGCCGTAGGGGGTGCCGAGCAGGCGTGCGGAGAGCCGTTCGATGAGTTCGCCACGGCCGAGACCGCCCGATTCGGCGCGCACGCTGAGCAGTTCGTCGATCTTGCGTGTGGTGGCCTCGTCGACCGACGGCGCGGCCGAGGCCGGTGCGAGCGCGCACACTAGTGCGGCGAGCACGAGCAGGATCCGGACGATGATGCGCAAGACGCCTCCAACGGGCCACGGGTCGATCGGTGCGAGCGCTGTCCACCGTAGCCGAGTCGACCGACACGATTGATGTCTCGGCGTTGCCCCGGTGTTCGCGTACCGTTGTCGCAGGTAGTCCGTGTTCGCGGCGTGTTCGCGATGGGGTTGCTCCCCCCGGGTGTCGTGGATGTGGTTCGTGCAGACGTAGACCATTGGCCCGTCCGGGCGGAAGGATGCCGAAATGCGTGCGTTGACAGTGATTCCCATGCAGAAGCAGTCGCTGCGTGTGGAGGATGTCCCCGATCCGGTGGTCGGTCCCGGCGAACTGCTCGTCGACGGGATCTCGCTGGGCATCTGCGGCACCGACCGTGATATCGCGCAGGGCAACTACGGCTGGCTGCCGCCGGGCAAGCCACGGATGGTCCTGGGGCACGAATCGCTGGGTCGGGTGAAGACCGCGCCCGAGGGCAGCGTGTTCGCCCCCGGCGACCTCGTGGTCGGGATCGTGCGCAGGCCGGATCCGGTGCCGTGTGGGGCCTGCGCGCGCGGGGAGTGGGACATGTGCCGCAACGGGATGTACGTCGAACGCGGGATCAAGGAGGTCGACGGCTACGGGTCGACGGCCTGGGTGGTGCGCGAGGATTTCGCGGTGCGGCTGGATCCGGCGTTGGAGAAGGTCGGGGTGCTGTTGGAGCCGACGACAGTGGTCGCCAAAGCGTGGGATCAGATCGAGAAGATCAACCACCGCGCCTGGTTCGATCCACGTACGGTCCTGGTCACCGGCGCGGGGCCGATCGGGTTGCTGGCGGCGTTACTCGGCGCACAGCGCGGCCTCGACGTGCACGTCCTCGACCGCGTCAGTGGTGGGACGAAACAAGCGCTGGTCGAGTCGTTGGGCGGCACCTTCCACACGGGGACCGCGGCGGCGGTCGCGGAGGCGATCCACCCCGATGTCGTGATCGAGGCGACCGGTGCGCCCGCGGTGGCGTTGCAGGCGATGGAGATCGACAACCCGGGCGTGATCGTCTGTTTGACCGGAGTGTCGACGCCCGGTGTCGACACCGATGTCGATGTGGGCGGGTTGAACCGCAATATCGTGCTCGACAACGCGCTGGTGTTCGGCTCGGTGAACGCGAACCGCCACCACTACGAACAGGGCGCGAAGGCGCTGGCCGAAGCCGACGAGTCCTGGCTGGAACGGTTGATCACCCGGCGACTGCCGTTGGAGCGGGCGATCGAGGCGTTCGAGCCGGGTGGCTCCGATATCAAGGTCGTCATCGACCTGGCCTGACTGCGAAAACCGCGGCGGTCAGTCGCTCGCCGCGGACTCGGTGGCGGGGACCGCGCAGCCGTCGGGACCACAGGTCTCGCCGTCGGCGATGAGCTGAGGGGCGGGTCGATCGTTCCAGGCTGTGTTCAGCGCCCGGGTGAACGTTTCGGCGGGCTGGGCGCCGGAGACCGCGTATTTGCCGTCGAAGACGAAGAACGGGACACCGGTGGCACCGAGCGCGGCGGCTTCGGCCGCGTCGGCGCGGACCGCGTCGGCGTAGGCGTCGGGATCGGCGAGCACCGCACGCACCGAGGTCTCGTCCAGGCCCGCGCGCACCGCCAACGCCACGAGACGTTCGGTGTCGCCGAAGACCGGTTCGGTCTCGGCGAAGTTGCCCGCGTAGAGCGCGTCGAGCATGGCGTCCTGTTTGCCCTGGTCGAGGGCGAAGTGCAGGAGCCGGTGCATGTCGAAGCTGTTGCCGGAGTCGCGGCCGACGGTCTGGTAGGGCAGACCCATCGCCGCGGCCTGGGCGCCGATGCCGCGTTCGTTGGCGGCGGCCTGCTCGACGGTGATGCCGTACTTCTCGGCGATGGCCGGGATGACCGGGCGGGTGGAACCGGCGGGCAGCGTGGGATCGAGTTCGAAGGACCGGTGCACGACTTCGACGTCGTCACGGTGCGCGAAGTCGGCCAAGGCTTGTTCGAAGCGTGCTTTGCCCAGGTAGCAGAACGGGCAGTTGATGTCGGTCCAGATCTCTACTCTGGTGGACAAGCGGGGCCTCCTGCGGCGCATCACGGGGTGCGGCGGTGGTCCGCCGGACGGTACTGGACAGGCGTTCGAATTCGGGGTGTGTAACGCCGGCGATGAAGCCGCTATTCCCTGGCGCGTCCGGGCACGACGGGACGAGCACGAAGGACATCGATGGGGTTCGAACAGCGGAGGGGGTGGGTGCAGATGCCCGAAGGATTGGTGGCGCCGCGCGCGCTGGGCGGGTTGTGGGCAGTGCGCCACGCACAGAGTGAGGCCAATGTGTGGTTCGCCGACCCGGCGACCGGGCAGCGGCCGATGCGCGGGACGGACTCGGCGGTGGAATTGACCGCGCACGGGCAGTGGCAGGCGCAGCGTCTCGGCGATTGGCTGGCGGGGTTGTCCGGTGTGCAGCGGCCCACGCTGGTGGTCTGCTCGCCCTACCTGCGCACCCGGGTCACCTGGGCGGTGATGGCCGAGGCGGCCGCGACCCGCAACCGGCAGATACGTCCCATCCGCACGCTGGTCGACGAACGGTTGCGTGATCGGGAGATGGGGGTGTTCGAACTGCATCCGTACCGGGCGATCCGGCGGCGCGCACCCGAGGAGGGCGCGCGTCGTGAGCTGGTTGGCAACTGGGTGTATCGGCCGCCGGGCGGGGAATCGCTGGCCGATGTGGCGTTGCGGGTGCGCAGTTTCCTCGACGAGCTGGATGTGGTGGCCGCGGGCGAGCAGGTGCTGGTGGTGACCCACGATGCGGTCGTGGTGTCGTTGCGCTACATCCTCGACGGGCTCGGTGCGCCGGTGCCGGATTCGCTCGAGCCGGTACCCAACGCGTCGGTGTCGCAGTGGCGGCGTGAGGGTCCACGACTGGCCTTGCGGGTGTGGGGCGCGGTCGAGCACCTGGCGACCGAGGAGCAGCCACCACAGCGCTCGTGGGGCGAACAGGCTGGTTGAGGCGGCGTCAACGGACTGGCCGGTTCGCAGATGACAGAATGCGCTGGTGGATGTCGCGATCGGTCTGGTTGTCCTCATCGGCTCGGCGACCGCGCTGGCGGCGCTGGCGCGGCGATTCGGGGTGTCGGAACCGCTGGTGCTGACGTTGGCCGGCGTGGCCGCGTCGTATCTGCCGATGGTGCCGCAGGTGCATCTCGAGCCGGAGGTGGTGCTGCTGGGTTTGTTGCCGCCGTTGCTCTACACCGCCGCGTTGCGCACGTCGCTGGTCGACTTCAAGGACAACCTGCGCACCATCGCGTCACTGTCGGTGGGGCTGGTGCTGTTCAGCACGTTCGCGGTGGCATTGGTGGTGTGGTGGTTGCTGCCGGTGCCGTTCGCGGCGGCGGTCGCGTTGGGTGCGGTGGTCGCTCCCCCGGACGCGGTGGCCGCGACGGCGGTGGCGCGACGCACCGGGATGCCGCGCAGCATCGTGACGGTGCTCGAGGACGAGTCGCTGTTCAACGACGCGACCGCGCTGGTGGCGTTGCGTTCGGCGATCGCGGCGATGGCCGGTGCGGTGACGGTGTGGCAGGTGGGCGGCGATTTCCTGCTCGCCGCGGTCGGCGGGGGTGTCATCGGGGCGGTGGTGGCGGCGTCGTTGGTGATGGTGCGCAGGCGGATCACCGATCCCGTGCTGGATACCTCGGTCTCGCTGCTGGCCCCGTTCGTGGCGTATCTGCCTGCCGAGCATTTTCACGCTTCCGGCGTGATCGCGGTCGTGACGTGCGGAATGATCCTCGGACACGGCGCGCAACGATGGCAAGGGGCGGCCTCGCGGGTCGCCGAGACCACCAATTGGCGCACCATCCAGTTCATTCTGGAGAGCGCGGTGTTCTTGATCATCGGATTGCAGGTGCGCTGGATCGTCGAAGGTGCCTGGCACAGCGGGTTGGATCACGGCACTCTCGTCGTGGCGGCGGTGGGTGTGCTGGCCGCGGTGATGCTGGCTCGCCCGGTGTGGGTGTTCACGCCGGTGTTGGTGGCCAGGCTGTTCGGACGCGCGAGCGAGCCGTTGAGTCACGCGGCGGTGGTGTCGTGGGCGGGGATGCGCGGGGTGGTGACCTTGGCGGCGGTGTTGTTGCTGCCCGAATCGACACCGCAGTTGCCGGTCCTGGAGTTGCTCGCGCTGGTCGTGGTGGGTGGCACGCTGCTCGTTCAGGGCAGTTCGTTGCCGTGGCTGGTGCGGTGGCTGCGGTTGCGCGGGCCCAGTCGTGAAGAGGACGCGCTCGCCAAAGCCGATCTGCTCCAACAGGCTTCGACCGCGGGTCTGGCCGAACTCGACCGCAGGATCGGCCCGAACACCCCGGAGCCGGTGATCGAGTCGCTGCGTCAGCGACTGATCTGGCGTTCCAATGCCGCGTGGGAACGGTTGGGCCGCCCCGAGGCCGAACTGGTGACGCCGACCGCGGAATACCGGCGGCTGCGGCTGGCGATGCTGGGCGCCGAGCGCGATGCGGTGCTGAAGGTCCGCGATGCGGGAGCCGTGGATTACGAAGTGCTGCAACATGTGCTGGCCCGGCTCGATCTCGAGGAGTCGATGATCGACCGCTTCGACGAACGCGATGACGCGCGCGGGGTCGAAACGCTGTCGACCGCGGCCGGGGCGCTGGGGTGCGCTCATCTCGACGAGGCGCCGCTCCTGCTGGCGCCGCCTGCCGGTGAACTGGTGTGCCAGACGTGCCTGGACGAGGGTCTGCGCTGGGTGCATCTGCGAATGTGCACCGACTGCGGGAACATCGGCTGCTGCGAGTCCTCGATCGGCGACCACGCCAGCGCCCACTTCCGTACCTCGACGCATCCGGTGATGCGCAGTGTGGAGCCGGGCGAAGCGTGGCGCTGGTGCTACGTCGACCAGTTGCTCGGATAGCCCCGCCATTAATAGCCGCCGACCGCACTGCGATAGCACAGGGAGATCCTTTGCTACGACGACGGAAGCGGTTCGATGGCGCCTACACACTTCGTCTTTGTGATTGCCACGGTGATCGGCGATGCCACGCGGTCGGGGCATACCTTCACCGATGCGTGGCTGCTGGCCTGCGGCGAGGACGTCCGCCGATACTGGCAACAGATGTCCGGATTTCGCGAGGACCTCACGTGGTCGATCCACCCGCCCGTCGAGATCGATCAGCCCTACGCCGACGTCGATGTGCTGGCCGCGGCGGTGCGCGCGAAAGCCGCGGCCGAGGGCGCACCCTTCACACAAGGCGATGTCCTGGTGGTGATCCAGGATTGGGAGGGGGCCGAGGGCGGCCAGTTCGGCTCCGACGGACAGTTCGCCGCTGCCCACCTGAGCCCTTCGCTGCTGTGCCACGAACTGGGCCACTTCTACCAGAGTCGCAGCCACCAGCCCCGCGGCCACGCCAGTACGTTCAACGGCCACGTCGCCCTCGACTACGAAGATCCCACCTGCATCATGGGCTCCGTCGGGACGCTGGCCGCGCAGGAACCACTCCTGGCCCACGCGCGACCGGGCCATGATCTGACCGGGCCCGCGCTGTGTCCGGCGGCGACGGTGCCGATCGGCTGGCTCGACCGAGACCACCCCACGGCAACCGTCGCGGTGCCGCGACAACCCACGACAGCTATCCAGCTGGCTCGCTGGGCCGGTGCGCCTGCCGCGGGCTACGCCGGGCTGCCGGTGGTGGCTGTCGGTCACTCGGTGTGCCCCGGCGGTGCCGATGTCTACCTCTCGCTGCGCTCACCGCGGATGTGGGACCGTGGTTTTCGTACGCTCACCGCCCAGGGTATGCAACGCCAGATCGTCGCCCAGGAGTTGGCGCGCAGCGGCGCGACGTTCCTGCTCGCCCAGGTCCCCGTCCAGCCGGGGGCGTCGGCGAGGCTGGGTCGAGCGCCGCTGCGGATCGATGTGCTCGGCGGGGGCGACACGGTGGCCGAGATCGATGTGGTGCCCGATCCGTGGCGGTTGTGGTCGGTGCTGGAATCCCCGCCGCTGTATCGGGCGGCTCGCATCGCGGCGGTCGCGCGCGCCGGCGACATCGACTTGTTCGTCATCGGGCTCGACGGCGCCGTGCTGCAGGCACGTTTCACCGGTGGCGTGTGGTTGCCGTGGCAAGCGCTCACCGATCCCCACGCCTTCGACCCCGGTGCCGGTATCGCCGCCGCCACGTCGACGCCGAACACCATCGATCTGTTCGTCGTCGGCCAGGGTGATCATCTCGTGCGCCGCCGCCGGTGGACCGCCGGCCAGTGGGCACCCGACTGGCAGGTTTTGCACGGCGGCCGGTTGAATGAGCGTTCATCGTTGGCCGCTACCGCGACCGCTCCGGGTCGCGTCGAACTGTTCGCCGGCGACGCCGACGGCGCCGTCACCCACACCACGGTCACCGATGACGCCGCGGGGTGGAGCCTGCTGCCCGCGCTGCCCCGGGCGGGCAGCCTCGCCGCTGTCACCCTGTCCGGGAACACCATCCAACTCAGTGCGGTGACCGAAGGACCCGGCGACGGGCGCATCTGGACCATCGTCGGACAGCCGGACCAGTGGCCGACGCCCTGGGAACCGCACCCCGACGTCGGACTGGCCGAGAGCGGCGGGGTCGCTGCCGCACGGTCGACACCGGGTGTGAGCGAACTCGTCGCCGCGGCGAACCCGCTGGCCGCACGCTCCTACGCGTACGGCGCCTGGACCGGCCAACCGGTCCGGGTGCCCGGCCAACCACCGGCGACGAACAATCGCACCGTCGCCGCGGTATTCCGCTCGGCGACCGTCCTGGACGTGTTCGCGGTGGCCGACGGCAAGATCCACCGCATCACCCGCTCATTCGACCCCGACGTCGTGCAGACCGACGCGCAGGTGCGCACGCAGTACCGGGCGCGCATCGTGGCCTCCGGCGGTCGGTTCGTCCGCGTGAGCGAGGACCCATTGACGCGCGATCTGTTGATCGCCGACGAGTATCTGCCTACTCCCGCAACCGTTTTCACGTTCGACGAACTCGCCTACTACACCTCGTGGGGCGCCAGGACTGTGGTCTCGATTCGGGCTCACGACGGCCGATACGTGATGGCGCTCGACGGCGGCGGCGAATGGTTGCGCGTGGGCGCGGCCACCTTGGGACCGTGGGAGAAGTTCGTGCTGACCACGTCCGGGGGCACGAGCACGCTCATGGCGTTGGGCGGGCACCACTGGTCTGCGCAAGGCGGCGACTCGTGGCTGCTGTGCGACCGAGTAGCGGTCGGGCCCTGGGAACGGTTCGACATCGCACGAGTGTGAGCATCGGCGCCGAACCACCGGCTACCCGCGGTGGGAGTAGATCAGGCGGGCGTACTCGGCGAGCAGGTGGTCGAGTTCGGTGGGTTCGCCTGCGGCGGCGAGTTGTTGGTAGCCGATGATCATCGCCATGCCGAATTCGGTGACGACGGTGGCGGTGGCCGTGTCGTCGACGACGCCGTCGATCACGCGGTGCACGGTGCGCCGGCGGGACTCGTCGACGCGTTTGACGGTCACGTGTACCGATTCGTCGTTGGCCGCCCAGGCGCGCAACGCGGCCTCGGCGCCGTGTTCGAGTCCGCTGGCGAGCACCGACATGGCGCGCACGTCGGCGTCGGCGTCACCGTGGCCGACATCGAGCGCGCGTAGCTCGACCATCTGACGGTTCTCCCAGTGTTCGAGCAGGGTGTCGACAAAGCCCTGCCAGGAGCCGAAGTGGTGATAGAACGAGCCACTGGTAACACCGAGGCGACGGCAGAGCACCCCGATGTTGAGACCTTTGAAACCGAACTCGGCGAGCACCGCCACCGCGGTGTCGAAGTACTGCTCCTTGGTGACCACTCGGGACATCGCGATGCCGTTCTGTTCGTGCGGGCAGGGCCGAAGAATCCGAACAGTACCCCATCGTATCGAGCCCTCGCGCGTACATAACGTTGTCTATGCTGTGCCGCAATCGGCAGATTTGGCGGCGAAATGCCAAGTGGTGGAACGAAATACGTGCACAACGGCCTGAAAGTGCATCCGAATGGAATAGCGGAGCGCACGCTCTGTAAACTTTTGTTCATGCCGAGACCGCGCACTCACGACCCACAGACGGTTCTGGACGCCGCCGAAAAGCTCGCGGCCCGTTCCGGACCCGCCGCTGTCACCGTGCGCGCTGTCGCCGCCGCTACCGGAGTATCCAATGGCGCGCTCTATCACACATTTCAGTCACGCCAGGTTGTGCTGGCGCGCACCTGGTTACGCGCCGCGCACCGATTCCTGGCGCTGCAGTCGGCCGACATCGACCGCGCCGTCGCGGCAACCGACCCCGCGACCCGCATCGACGCGGTCCTCGACGCCGCGCAGGCCCCGGCGCGGTTGGCCGAACGACACCCCGACTCCGCACGCCTGCTGCTGCTCGTCGATCGTGCCGAATTGCTCGCCGGTGACATCCCGCCCGCGCTGGCACAGGAGATCGCCGACACCGAGAAGGCGCTCGTCGCCGCGCTCAACCGGCTCGCGCGTGCCCTGTGGGGTCGCGCCGACCGGCGCGGCGTCGCCACCGTCACCACCTGCCTGGTCGATCTGCCCACCGCGCTGCTGTTGCGCCGCGACCGGCTCACCGATCCCCTGGCCCGCGCACAGCTGCGTGCTGCCGTGCGGGCCGTCCTCGACCTCGGTCCCCACTGAAAAGGAAACCCCGTGCCCACACTGCGCCACCATGATTCGATCGCCGTGCTCGACCTCGGCGACGGCGAGAACCGCTTCTCCCCCGACTTCCTCACCGAAGTGCAGACCCATCTCGACACCGTCGTGGCCGAGGGCGCGCACGCGTTGGTGACCACCGCCACCGGCAAGATCTACTCCAACGGCCTCGACCTGGACTGGCTCTCGGCCAACGGCGACCGGGCCGCCGAATACGTCGCAGCGGTGCACACCCTGTTCGCCCGGGTCCTCACCCTGCCGATGCCGACGGTCGCCGCGATCGGCGGACACGCCTTCGGCGCGGGTGCGATGGTGGCCATGGCCCACGACTTCCGGGTGATGCGCGCCGACCGCGGCTACTTCTGCTTCCCCGAGGCCGACATCCGCATCCCGTTCACCAACGGCATGGCCGCGCTCATCCAGGCGAAGGTGACCCCCAAGACCGCCGTTGCCGCCATGACCACGGCCCGCCGCTTCGGTGGCGCCGACGCACTGGCGCTGGACCTGGTCGACGCCACCGCCGCCGAAGGCGAAGTCTTCGATGCCGCACTGGCTCTGGTCGCACCGCTGGGCGGCAAGGATCAGACCACGATGACCGCGATCAAATCGGTGATGTTCGCCGATGTCCTCGACGCGCTGCGCGGGCGGGACTGATCACGGCAGCCGGGGGCCCTTGCCCAGGTAGATGTCGCCACGGTCATCGCTTGCCCAGCCGCCCCCGGTGTAGTCGCCCAGCACGAAACACGCGTCGCAGAACTGCTTTCCGAACACCGTCAGGTAGATGCTGCGGTAGGAGCTGATCGCGCGCATCTTCACCGACTTGTATGCCGCCTGCGCCGGGGGTTGGGCTTCGAGGAACGCGTAGCGACGGAAATCGGCCACCGGTTCGGTGGAGAAGCGGACCAGCCCGAGACGACTGAGGTTGCCCAGGTAGTGGTGGTCACGGTCGGGCAGTGCGCACCCGGCCATCGCCGCGATCATGTTGATGCCGTCGGCCAGCCGTTGCGAGCCGATCCCGAACGGCGCCTTGGTGCGAATGTCGATCGCGGGCTGTGGTCCGGCGACGGCGAGGAAGCGCAGGATCCGCGCTTCGTCGGGTGTCAGGTCGTGCAGGATCGGCACGAACGAAGGGTGCAGGTCGCGCGGTTGTTGCGCGCCGTCCCAGCCCTCGGTGATCATCGCGTCGCCCATCGCCTTGAGATCGTCGGCGTCGATCTCGGTTTCGACCTGGCCGTAGACGCCGGTGGCGGTGCTGGACAGGCCGAGTGCGCTCAACGCGGCGCGACGGAACAGATCCACGCGTTCGTCGAAGATCTGCGAGATCGGTTCGCCGGAGCGGAGGTCGTCGACGAGATCGGTGGCGGTGTGCACCGCGCCCTTGGTCACCGCGCCGACGATGTGGCGCAACGACTGTCCCGCGATCCGCGCCAAGCCGAGCAGGTCGGTGGGGATGCCGGGTTCGCGATCGGGGGTGGGCTCGATGCTCATGCTCAGACTCCGAAGATCAGCAGGTGGAGGGCGCCGATGAAGGCACCGAGTACGCCACCGTGCAGATACAGCAGCCAGGCGTCCTGTTCGATGGCGGTGTAGAGCATTTCGACGAACTCCTCCGGGGGGAGTTCGCGCAGTTTCTCGGTGGCGAGCCGGTCGACGCTGGCCGCGGTGGTCTGGGAGAACTCGATGTCCTCGACCAGCCACGGCTTCATCTCCGTGGCCAGGTTCGCGCCTGCGGTGGCCTGGATGGCGTCGAAGTGGCTCGGCCCGATCGCGAGCCGGGTCACCGAACGCAACGGGCCGAGGATCCGGTCGATCTCGGCCTCGAGGAAATGGGCGATCACCGCGCGGGTCTTGTCACCGCTGGGCCCGTCGAGCAGTTGCTCGGCGACGACGTCGAGGGTGACGATCTGATACCCGATCGCGTGCCCCAGATCCGCCGCGGCCTGGTACTGCCGTTTCGCGAATTTCGCGACCCGCCACGGATATCGGTAGCGCGGCTGCGGCACCGAAGGTTCGAAGACCACCTTGATCGCGATGATATTGACCAGCACACCCACCGTCGCGCCACCGACGAGCACCCATGCCCACGCGGGCAGGAAATGCAGGATGTCGTAGAGCCAGCCGGGCAGCGAGATCACCGCGGGGCTGTCGCCGTGGGGTGAGCTGTAGTGCAGCAGCGACAACCACAGCGCCACGATGACCCCGAACGGGAACCCCAGCACCCCACTGCGGATCATGAAGCGCAGTTCCGGGGCGCCGAGCCCGTAGATCACATCCTTGAGCAGTTCGGGCCGACGGCGCAGATAGCCCACGACCATCAGCTTCACATCGAGGAGTTGGTCGATGTTCTCGCCGATGAAGTCGAACGCGCGATCGGTGATCGCGGGCAGCTCGGCCTCCACCCGGGTGTAGATGGCTTCGCGGGCGCGCGGCGGCATGTCGGCCCACAGTCGCGGGTGCTCGGCGTCCATGATCGAGTCGACCATCGAGCGCACGTTCGGCAGCGCCACCAGCGCGACCTGCTCGGAGATCTTGCGCGGATCCATCTGGTCGAAGAAGTCCTTGGCGGTGCCGATCTTGGCGACCGCGTTGTCGACCATCAGGCTCGCCATCTTCTCCGAGCGCGCCGGAATGAAACCCTGGAAGCCGAGGATGCCGCCTGGGGCGAAGGTCGGCAGGATCTGCACTTTGCGCGGCAGCAGCGGAAAGATCGTTTTCAAGCCCGGTACGTAGAAACCGGTGAAGCGCACCGGCGCGAACAGCATGATCACCCCGGTCCAGTTGGTGATCAGACCGGCCATGGCGCTGAAGATCGGGATGGTGATCATGTCGACCCAGAACTTGCTCAGACCGGTCGTCTTCTCCCAGTCCAGCAGGCCGAAGAACCCCGCCGCCTCGATCCCAGCATTCATCCGGCGTCCACTCCGTTGTGTGGCGAACATCGCGCGTAGAGACCATCATAAGCGACCGAACTCCCCGTTCCGGGCAAGTTCAGCCGTTGCCCGCTAAACCGGAGCAAACACCGGATCGGGCGTTCTGGAGAGCTCGATGCGACCCGAATTCGTGGGCCGGGATTCAGTGCGTGGTGTTGACCAGCAGCAGGTTGGTGTCGATGTCGTGGGTCACCTTGTTGGCGACCGAGCCCAAAAGGCGTGCGGGCCCGCTCATTCCGCGGTTGCCGATCACGACGAGGTCGTATTTCCAGGCCGAGTTGCAGATCGCCTCGGCCGCGGGGACCCCGGTGAGGACGTCACGTCCGAACAGTTCCGGATCCTCGACCGCGAGCTGAGCTTCCACGTCGATCAAGGTGTCGACACCGTCCTGGTCGACTTTGGCGGAGGTCACCAGGAACGGGCGTGCGGCCAGGGCGAGGGCCAACTCGTAGCCGCGACGGACCGCGGTCAGCGAACTCGCCGATCCGTCGGTGGTGAGACCGACGGTGGTCCAGCGTTTGGGGACCTTGCTGGTGAACACGACATCGGTCTGACTGTGGTGGGACACGTGATTGGCTGTCGAGCCGAGCAGCCGCGCCTTGGAACTGCCCAGGCTGCCCCCGCCGATCACGAGCACGGTGTCGGGTTCGCGTTCGGCGATCTCGAGCAGTAACGCGCCTGCCGCGCCGTCGAGTTCGATGCCGACGACCTCGGCCACACCGGCTTCCAGCAGCGCTTCAGCGGCCGTACGGGTGTTGTCTTCGGCCCATTCGGCATCGGTGCTCGATTTGCGGCCCGCGTCCTTCCACACACTCACCGCGGTGACCGGAATGCCCAGGCGCACCGCGAACTCCCCCGCCACCGCTACCGCCGTCTGCGCGGCCTCCGAGCCGTTGGTTCCCACGACGATGCGCTGGTAGCACCCCATGTGACGCTCTCCGATCGACGGCAGGTCAGCTGCGCTGTGGCCCACAGTATAAGCGCAGCACACTGCGGGCAACTGGCACCGATGGGCAGGCCGGTCGGTGCTACCGGTGCGCCGGAGCCGACGGCAGTGACAGACGTTTGAGGTGCGGGGCATTGAGGGCCACGATCCTTCGCACACCGTTTGCACAAAGTTCTCGCGGTCCGAAGCCTACGAACTCACCTAATGGGCTGTCATCTACGGGATCCCGGCTCCCTGGCCCGATCAGGACTACGACACTGTCCATCGCATCTGCCGCCACCTTCCCCTTGCCCGGCGCGCTCACGCCTTGACGTGGCGTAAGTAGGAGGTTCGCATCCCGCACCGAGCATGCAATGCTCGCGCGGGGTAGCGGAGTGGGCACCGGCGCCGGTCGTTCGCACGACCCGACAGCGCTCCACATCGCACTTCCTGGCGACTCTACTCACAGATCGACGTAGGTCACCCGGAGTCAGCGTGTAGCCGAGATGACCGTGATCTTGTCAGAGGCTGACACCCAGCAGTGCGTCGACGGCGGTGCGGACCAGGGCCGGGGCTTCGGTGTCGGTGCCGCCGTAGGCGATGGCCTGTTCGGCCCAGTTGTCGATCGCGTCGAGGGCTTTCGGGGTGTCGAGGTCGTCGGCCAGGTGCTGACGCAACCGGGCGATGGTGTCGGTGGCCGAGGGGCCCGTGCTCAGCGACACCGCTTCACGCCAGCGGTCCAGGCGGCGCTGCGCGGCGGTGAGGACCTCGTCGGTCCACATGCGGTCGGAGCGGTAGTGCCCGGCGAGCAGGCCGAGGCGGATCGCGGCGGGGTCGACACCGGCTCGGCGCAGCTTCGACACGAGCACGAGGTTGCCTTTGGACTTCGACATCTTCTCGCCGTCGAGGCCGATCAGCCCGGCGTGCACGTAGTGGCGGGCGAAGCGACGGGCGCCGGTGATCGCCTCGGCGTGCGCGGCGGAGTATTCGTGGTGCGGGTACATCAGGTCCGAGCCGCCGCCCTGGATGTCGAACTCGGCGCCGAGGCGGTTGAGCGCGATCGCCGCACACTCGATGTGCCAGCCGGGGCGGCCCGCCCCGAAGGGCGCCTGCCACGACGGTTCGCCGGGGCGTTCGGCCCGCCACAGCAGGGCGTCGATGGTGTCGCGCTTGCCTGCCCGGTCGGGGTCGCCGCCGCGTTCGGCGAACAACGTCTCCATCGTCGCGCGGTCGTATCCGGATTCGTAGCCGAACTGTTCGGTGGCGTCGGTGCGGAAGTAGATGTCGGGGTACTCGGCGTCGTCGACGGTGTAGGCGGCGCCGGCGGCGAGCAGCTTCTGCACCAACTCCACCACCTCCTCGACCGATTCGATGGCGCCGATGTAGTGCCGCGGCGGCAGTACCCGCAGGGCGGTCATGTCCTCGCGGAACAGGTCGATCTCGCGGTTGCCGAGGTCGCGCCAGTCGATGCCGTCGCGGTCGGCGCGTTCGAAGAGCGGATCGTCGACGTCGGTGACGTTCTGGACGTAGTGCACCTCGTGGCCCGCGTCGCGCAAGATCCGGTTGACCAGGTCGAACGTCAGGTAGGTGGCGGCGTGACCGAGGTGGGTGGCGTCATAGGGGGTGATGCCGCAGACGTACATCTTCGCGGACTCGCCGGGGGTGACCGGGCGGATCTGATGATCGGCGGTGTCGTACAAACGCAACGGCGGCCCTGTTCCGGGGACGGTCGGCAGGGCGATATCGGACCAGGACTGCATGTCTTCGAGGGTAGAGCCCCCGCGGATGCGCTCGGCTCGCGGCCCGGCCCATGGGGTTGCTCGCGGTGTCGCGGCACGGCCCGCTACCTGCACACAAACGTGTTGTGGCGCCGGCGTCAAGATTTGCGCTCAGGCAGATCCCCTGGTCACGGGGGTAACGGGGCGAATCGGGCGGATTGTGCCCATTGTGCGTTCCGAGCTGGGCGAACGGTTGCCATCGCGATCATTGTCACAGTCCACCACTACCTAAACTTCCCTATTGATACCTATATGTACATTCGTTTAGGGTTGTTTTATGACAGATCGTCTCTATTCGGTGGAGCAGGTTGCCGAACTTCTCGGACTGCACGTCCGCACCGTGCGCAGTTATGTGCGCGACGGCAAACTCCCCGCTGCCCGCATCGGCAAGCAGTACCGCATCACCCACGAGGACCTCGAGGCGTTCACCGGGCTGCCGATCACCACGCCGCAGACAGCGCCGCGTCGCCATGCCGAGTCCTCCTGCATCGTCGAGATCGACGACATCGACCGCGCCACCGTCGACCGGATCACCACCCTGCTCACCGCCACCGCCGGAACCCGAGGCGCGGGCGGTCAGCGCATGCGCGTGGAAACCAGCTACGACCCGGCCCGCGATCGCCTCAAAGTGATCCTGCTCGGCAGCCTCGCCGACAGTTCCCGCCTCCTCGACTACCTGGACGGAATCCTCAGCTCATGATCTACAAGTCCGACGAAGGCCGACAGCTCGTCCACCAGCGCTACCGCGAGCACCTCGACGCCTGGCCGGTCCCGCACGAGGAACGGCGGATCGACACCGAGGTGGGGGAAACGTTCGTCGTGGCCTCGGGACCCGTCGACGCACCGCCGCTGCTGGTGCTGCACGGATCAGGAGCCAATGCGAGCACCTGGCGCGCCGACATCGCCGACTGGTCGAGAAGTTTCCGTGTGTACGCGGTGGATCTGCCCGGCGAACCAGGATTCAGCGTCGCTACCCGGTTGCCACTGGACAGCGACGCGACCGCGAGCTGGCTCGACGAGGTGATCGACGCACTCGGCCTCGACACCGTGGCGCTGGTGGGCATGTCACTGGGCGGGTGGACCGCACTCGATTACGTGCTGCGCAGGCCGGGTCGGGTCACCACGCTGGTCCTGCTGTGCCCGGGCGGACTGGGTAAGCATCGCTACGGCTGGCTGGTGAAGGCGATCGGCCTGCGGCTGATCGGCAGGCACAGCGCGCGCGACATGGCCCGCACCGGTCTGGGTCTCGACGGTCCGGAAGCGGACCCGATCATCGACGACATCGAGCTGACCTTCGCCCATTTCGTGCCGCGCCCAGTCGACTTGCCTATTTTCCGCGACGAACAACTTCGCACGGTGGACATCCCGGTTCTGGTAATCGTCGGCGAACGTGATGCCCTGTTCGATTCGGCGCGGACCGCCGAACGCGCCCGCGGTGCCTTCACGCGAGGCGAGGTGCGCGTGTTGCCCGGCGTCGGACACGCACTGCTGAATCAGACTGCGGCGGTGCGCGAATTCGCGCTGACCCACGCAGGATGAGCTTCGGTGCCACCGCTCCCCGACGTGCGGCGACACCGAACAGTTCAGATCAGATTTCGCGGCACTGCATCTGCGCCGCGTCCGGGCCGAGCTGCTGGGTCGCGTAGTACGCGGCACCGACCTCGTTGCCCGCCTTCACCGTGACGTCGGGCAGCGGAGCGCCGACCTGGTTGGTGGACGAACACACGTAGGTCTTCTCGGCCCACCAGCCGGCGGGGAAGGCCTGCGCGGGCGCGGCAACAGCAGCGGCAGCACCGGTGAGCAGCAACGCGGCAGCGGAAGCGGTAACAACAGAACGGGTCGACATAGGTTCCTCAGATCTCACGGGGACAACGAAAGTGCTTGGAGCACACTAGCACCGGCGCTGACCAGGCAACAGAGCCCCGGCAGCCACGAAAAGATCCCAGCGAGAGGTGTCGGCTCAGTCGACGAGGTAGCGCAGCATCACCGCGGTCTCGAAGCGCCTGGTCTCGGCCAGCCGGAGCCTGATGCGCTTGTCCAGCAACGGAAACATCGGTGTGCCGCCGCCGAGTACCACGGGCGAGACGAACACCTGATACTCGTCGATGAGCCCGTGTGGCATCAGCGAAGCCGCCAGGTTCGCGCCGCCGACCTCCATGACGCCGTCACCGTCTGCCTTGAGCCTGCGGACCTCCTCGACCACGTTCGTGCTGACCAGGGTGCTGTTCCACTCGACCTCGGTGAGTGTCCGGGAGACGACGACCTTGGGCTTGTTCGTCCAGAGCTCGCCGAACTCGCGCTGGATGGGCGGCGCGTCCTCGGGCACGTGCGGCCAGTACTCGGCCATCAGCTCATACAGTCGACGACCGTTCACCGCGACTTCGAGCCCGCCGAACCTGTCGTTGTGGAACTGGTGCAGCTCCTCGTCCGGGTCGGTCCAGTCGATGCGGCCCTCGCGGTCGTTGACGTAGCCGTCCAGGGATACGCCGAATCCGTAGATCAGTTTCCTCATGACCGTGTAGACCTCCTACGCGCTCGAAACTCATCGGTGTGCGGACGGGCTGTCAGAAAGCGGGCCAGGGAATCGGTCGTGAGGAGTTGGGTACCGGCATCACCGGGTGTTCGAGTAGGGCTTTCGCGCGTTCGGTGAGCGCGGTGATCTCGGCGTCGGTGATGTGGACGGCCAGCGAATCAGCGACGGCGCCGGGCAGATTCGCGGCGAAGGTGGAGATGTCGGTGATCAGCGACTCGTGTACCGGGCGTCCCGCCCAACCCCACAGCACGGTGCGCAGCTTCGGTTCGGTGTGCAGGCAGATGCCGTGGTCGACGCCGTAGACCTGACCGTCGATGCCTTCCAGCGCGTGCCCGCCTTTGCGATCGGCGTTGTTGAGCAACAGATCCAGCACGGCCATCCGTTGCAGGCGCGGATCGTCGGCGTGGATGAGTGAGACCTCGTTGCCCTGCTCGTCGAGAGCGCGCAGTACTTCGCAGAATCCCTCGGGCACGGTTCCCGGTGTACACAGGTCGACCAGGTCGAGGCGCTGCCGGGCGTCGGTGCGGTTGTCGACCGAGGTGACCCAGCGTTGCACCATGCCCGGCCCCAAAGGCCCGTCGCGCAGCACCGTTTCGGGGATCACCCCCCAGCCGAGGTGTTCGGAGATCAGATACGACGCGACTTCACGCCCGGCCAGGGTGCCGTCGGGGAAGTCCCACAGCGGTCGTTCACCACGTACCGGCTTGTACACCACCCGTAGCGGGGCGCCGTCGGGTTCGGGCGCGGCGATCTCACAGACCAGCGTGAGATTGCTGGCCACGCCGATCCGGCCGACGATGTCGAGATCCCCTTCGGTGAGCACCGGCACAGGTGATCACTCCTCTTCGAGTTCGGCGGCGCCGAAGATCTCGCCGCGCTTGTACCCGTTGGTGCGCACACACATGTGCCCGCGCGAGGACAGCGGTTCCCCGCACAGCGGGCACGGTGGGCGCCCGGCCGCGATCACTCGCGCCGACCGCAACGCGAACTCGCGTGCCTGGATCGGGGTCAGGAACACGCGCACCGCGTCGGGGCCTTCGTCGGTGTCGTCGAGCACCACCGATTCGTCGACCTCGGTCTCGGTGATCGCGAGCAACTCGACCACCACGGCGTTGGCGTCGGAGTCCCAGCCCAGACCCATGGTGCCGACCCGGAATTCGGTGTCGATGGGGGTGACCAGCGGCGCGACATCGCGCACGTCCTCACCTTCGGGCGGCACCTCGGCGCCGAAGCGGCGCGCTACCTCGTCGAGCAGCAGACCCATCCGGTCGGCGAGCACCTTCACCTGCTGCTTCTCGAGCAGCACACTCACCACCAACGGCTCCTGCACGGCCTGCAGGTAGAACGAACGATCGCCCGGTTCACCGACGGTCCCGGCGACGAAACGATCGGGGGTGCGAAATACATGGATTGCGCGTGACACATGCACCTCCTGATACGTGACCCTGATCGACACTCACGAACACACTCCTCTAAGGAGAATCGCGGTGCCCCGCATTCCCATTATCCGCGTTCGCGGCCGTCGGCACCTCTCCACCGGGGGTCGGTGTCGTCGGTGCGGTCGCGGCCAGCGCGGAAAGGTCGGCGCCGGTGTCGTTGAACTTCCACACCGACGGCCCGTGCGTGCCGTAGCGGACGACGCTGATCGAGGCCGGTTCCACCGCGATCCGCTGAAAGCTGTCCAGATGCAGGCCCAGGGCGTCGGCCAGGATCGATTTGATGACGTCGCCGTGCGCGCAGGCTACCCACAGCACATCCCGGCCCGCCTTCTCGGCCAGTGTGCGTTCGATATCGCGGACTCCGGCGACCGCGCGTTGCTGGACCTGGGCCAGGCCTTCCCCACCGGGGAACACCGCGCCCGAGGCGTGCCCCTGCACGACCCGCCACAGCGGTTCGTTGAGGAGTTCGGCGATCGGGCGCCCGGTCCAGTCGCCGTAGTCGACCTCGATGAGTCGTTCGTCGTGCTCGGGTTCGAGACCGAGTTTCTCGGCCAGCGGCGCCACGGTGCGCTGACAGCGCAGCAGCGGTGAGCTGGCGATGTGTTCGATCGGCAGCATCGCGAGTCGGTCGGCCACCGCGGCGGCCTGTTCGGTGCCGCGCTCGGTGAGTTCGACGCCGGGTGAGCGCCCCGCGAGGGTGCGCGCGGTGTTGGAGGTCGACACACCGTGCCGGAGCAGGATCACCGTCATGGGACCAGCCTAACCATGGGTTGGCTTCGGATCAGGTCGCGGAGACGACGCCGGTGGCCAGCAGGCCCAGCATCGTGACGCCGAGGATGATCCGGTAGCCGACGAACCAGTAGAACGAATGCTTGCCGACGAACTTCAACAGCCACGCCACCGAGGCATAGCCGACGATGAACGCCACGGCGGTGGCGACCAGCAACTGCGGCCCACTGGCATTGAGGCCCTCACCGGCCGGTTCGAACGCATCAGGCAGGCTGAACAGGCCCGATGCGGTCACCGCGGGGATGGCCAGCAGGAACGAGAACCGCACGGCCGCTTCACGCTCGAGGCCGAGGAACAGGCCCGCGGTCGAGGTCGCGCCGGAGCGGGAGACGCCGGGAACCAACGCCAGGCACTGCGCCAGACCCATCACGATGCCGTCTTTGGTGGTGAGTTGGCTCAGCGGCCGCGCCTTGCTGCCGAAATGCTCACCCGCGGCGATCACCAGCGCGAACGCGACCAGCATGAACGACACCAGCCACAGATTGCGCGCCCCGGTGCGGATCTCGTCCTTGAACAGGAAACCCAATACCCCGATCGGGATGGTGGCGATGATCACGTACCAGCCGATGCGGTAGTCGAGTTCGCGCTGGGTGTCGCGTTCGTGGGCGTCACGGGCACTGCGGTCCATCACCGGCAGCTTCGTGGTGACCCGGTCGCCCACCGCGACCTCACGCTGGGACCGTTCGCGCCAACGCATCCCGAGCGTGGTGAACCAGGCGACGACGATGCGCTGGATGTCCTTGGCGAAATACACCAGCACCGCCGCTTCGGTGCCGAGCTGGGTGACCGCGGTGAACGACGCGCCCGCGTCGTCGCCGAAGAACACGCCCGACACGATGCGCAGGTGCGCCGAGGACGAGATCGGCAAGAACTCGGTGAGTCCTTGCACCAATCCGAGTACCAATGCCTGGAACCAGGTCATCGCCTCGCCCACCACGTCCTCCTGCTGACTCGCGCCCGAAAGACCGCGTCCTCCTGGGCTTTTGCTACATATCCGGCCATAACGGCCACGATCTCGCAGCGACCCTACCTGTCGGCGCCCTCGGTCGTCGCCCGCCGGTCGCCGAGATCGGGTTCTGCCGCGCCACGGCACGGGTCGCCGAGTGAGGCAGCGGCGGCGCGCACATTAGGCTGTCGCCGTGACGAATGCGCGGGCGCGGTGATGGAACAGCGAACGGTGGGACGCAGCGGACTTCGGGTGTCGCGGATCGGGTTGGCGACCCATACCTGGGGGACACATACCGATGCCGATGAGGCATCGGTGCAGTTGGCGGCGTTCACCGAGGCCGGTGGCACGCTCGTCGACATCTCGCCCGTCTACGGCGAGGGGGCGGCGCAGCGGATCCTGGCGGATCTGCTCGGCGACTTGGTCTCGCGTGACGAATTGGTCATCAGTGGCAGTGCGGGTGTGGTGATGCACGCACCCGGCGCCGGGGTCGGCGACTCGGTGCCCGCGCCCGCGGCGGTGGGCCCGGTGGTCGACTCCTCGCGGCGCACTCTGCTCAAACAACTCGACCGCACCCTGCTCGAATTGGGCACCGACCATCTCGACATCTGGAGCATCGCCGCCTGGGATCCGTACACGCCGCTCGACGAGGTCGCGGCCACCCTCGACACCGCGGTGCGGACCGGTCGCACCCGGTACGCGGGTGTGCGCGGGTTCGCGGCGTGGCAGCTGGCCAGTCTGGCCGCGATCGCGCCGATCACGGCCGCGCAGACGCCGTACTCGCTGCTCGCGCGGGGGACCGAGAACGATGTGATTCCCGCCGCCCGTCACCACGGGGTCGGCGTCATCGCGTCGGCGCCGTTGGCCGGTGGGATCCTGACCGGCAAGTATCGCGACGGTGTTCCCGCGGATTCGCGGGGCGCCGACGAGGCGACCGCGGCCGAGATCCGGCGCAGGCTCGACGACGATCGCGCGACCAGAGTGGTCGACGCGCTGGTCACCGCCGCCGACGGGCTCGGTACGTCGCCGTTGGCGGTGGCGCTGGCCTGGATCCGTGACCGGCCCGGCATCACGAGCATGATCGTGGGTGCCCGCGATATCGGTCAGCTCACCGGAGTGCTGGCCGCCGAAACCCTGGAGTTGCCGCGCGCGATCGCGGCGGCACTCGACGATGTGAGCGCCCGTTCCGAATGATGGCTAGCCTTACCTATATGAAACTGCGTGGTGTGCTGACGGCGATGCTCGCGGCGACGGTGCTGACCGGCGTCGTCGCTTGCACCCCGAGCAATCCTGCATCGACTGCCAATTCCGGTGGGCCGGTGACGGCGCAGCTCGCTGACCTGGACCCTGTCCCGATCGGGCCCGCACCGACGCCGCGGTTGCCGGTGACGGTGAAGTCCTATGACGGCAGCGATGTGACGATCGCCGATACGTCGCGCATCATCGCCGTGGACCGGTACGGCACCCTCGCCCAAACCGTGTGGGCGCTGGGTCTGGGCGCGAACCTCGTCGGCCGCAGCACCTCCGCCTCGTTCCCCGCCATCGCGGCCGTACCCAATGTGGCGGGCGGCAACGGCAGCCTCAGCATCGAAGCGGTCCTGAATCTGCGCCCGTCGGTGTTCCTCACCGATACGACCAGCGCCGCCCCCGCTGTGCGTGAGCAGTTGCGGGCCGCCGGGGTGACCGTCGTCTACTTCGACCCCGATCGCAGCATGGCCGGCGTCGTCCCGCAGATCGAGTCGGTGGCCACCGCGCTGGGCGTTCCCGAGGCGGGCAAGCAGCTCGGCGCGCGCACCGCCGACGAGATCGCTGCCGCGACCGCCCGCGTGCCGAAGCAGGATCCGCAGCCCACGATCGCCTTCCTCTACCTGCGCAGCGCCGCGATCACCATGATGGCCGGCCGCGGCTCGGGCGCCGATTCGCTGATCACGGCCATCGGCGGCGTCGACGCGGGCACCGCCTCCGGGGTGAACGAGCCGTTCGTGTCCATCACCAGCGAGGCGATGATCGCCGCCGCCCCCGATGTGCTGCTGGTGATGTCGGACGGGCTGAAATCGGTGGGTGGCCTCGACGGGCTGGAGAAGGTGCCCGGCATCGCCCAGACACCGGCAGGCCGCAACCGGCGCGTGGTCGACATGTCCGACGCGGTGATCCTGAGCTTCGGCCCCAACACCGGCCGCGTCGTGTCGGCGCTGTCCGACGCCGTCTACGGCAAATCGGCATGAGCGATGCGCCCGACCTGACCAAGTCCGCGAACACCCCGCGGATCACCGACGCCACCCCCGATCACCTACCGCCCACGACGCACCGGGCCACGCGCGTGACAGTCGTGTTCGCTGTCGCGTTCCTCGCCCTGATCGTGCTGGCCGTGGTCTCGGCGGTGCTCGGACAGGTCCCCACGACGGCCGCCGAGGTGCTGGGCAGCGTGACCCACCGGATCGGCCTCGATATCGGGCCCGTGCCCGCGCATCCGGCCGGTGAGGTGACGCTGTGGGAGGTGCGGTTCCCACGAGTAGCCCTGGCCATCCTGGTCGGAGCTTCGCTGGCGACGGCCGGTGCCCTGCTGCAGGGAGTGTTCGCCAATCCGCTCGCCGAACCCGGCGTGATCGGGGTGTCGGCGGGTGCCGCGGTCGGGGCGGGCACCGTCATCGTGGTCGGTGGCGCGTTCGTCGCCTCGTGGTCCATCGCTGCCGCGGCCTTCGTCGCGGGATTGATCACCACCGCGCTGGTCTATGTGCTGTCGAGGTCGGGCGGGCGCACCGAGGTGGTGACCTTGATCCTCACCGGTGTCGCGATCAACGCCTTCGCCGGCGGGTTGATCGCGCTGCTGTTGTTCGTCGCCAGCCCCGCCGCCCGGGATCAGATCGTGTTCTGGCAGCTCGGCAGCCTCAACGGCGCCACCTGGCAGTCGGTGGCGGTCGTGGCGGTGCTGGCCTCGGTCGGCATCCTGGCCGCGATCCTCATCGCACCACGGCTGGATCTGCTCGCACTCGGCGATTCCGCGGCCCGCCACCTCGGCGTCGACGTGGAACGGCTGCGCAGGCAGGTGATCGTGGTGGTCGCCGTGCTCACCGCGGCGGGGGTGGCGTTCAGCGGCATCATCTTGTTCGTGGGGTTGATCGTGCCGCACCTGGTACGCATGATGGTCGGCCCCGGCCACCGGGTGCTCGTGCCACTGAGCGCGATCGTGGGCGCGGTGATGCTGCTCGGTGCCGACGTCGTGGCCCGCACGCTGGTCCACAACGCCGACCTGCCACTGGGCATGCTCACCTCCCTGATCGGCGGCCCGTTCTTCTTCTGGCTGCTGCGCCGCACCCGGGCCAGGGCAGGAGGCTGGGGATGACCGAGAGCGACACCGCCCTGCCACGCCGGGCGTCCTGGCGTTCGCTGTTCGCCCGAACCCCGGACGTGCCCGCGCGCCCCGAACTCGGCACCGTCACCCTGCGTGCCAACGGGCTCAGCGCCCGTCGCGGCACCCGTACCGTCCTCGAAGCCGTCGACTTCCAGGTCGCGGCAGGAGAAATCGTCGCGCTCGTCGGACCGAACGGTGCGGGCAAGTCCAGCCTGCTCGCCGCCCTCGCCGGGGAGCTCGAACCCAGTGCGGGCACCGTGAAACTCGAGGGCCACGCGCTCTCGCACTGGACTCCGGCCGACATGGCCCGCCGCCGCGCGGTCCTGCCCCAATCCCACGCCGTAGGATTTCCTTTCACCGCCCGCGAGGTCGTCGCCATGGGCCGTGCTCCGTGGCTGCACACCCCCGCCGCGGACAACGACGACGCACTCGTCACCGCGGCGCTGGCCGCGACCGATGTCACCCACCTCGCCACGCGCGTGTTCCCGTCGCTGTCGGGCGGCGAGCGCGCCCGCGTAGCCCTGGCTCGCGTCCTGGCCCAAGACACCGCGACCCTGTTGCTGGACGAACCGACCGCCGCCCTCGACCTCGGCCACCAGGAAGCCGTCCTGCGCCTGGCCGCCGCCCGTGCCGCCGAAGGCGCTGCCGTGGTCGTCGTCGTCCACGACCTCGGCGTGGCCGCCGCCTACGCCGACCGCGTCACCGTCTTGGACGCGGGCCGCGTCGCCGCCGACGGCCGCCCCCGCGAGATCCTCACCCGCGAACTACTCACCACCGTCTACCAGCACCCCGTCGACGTCTTCGATCACCCGACCACCGGCGCCCAACTCGTCCTGCCCGACCGCGGCCGCGACTGACACAGCCGCCGACGTCCTGATCGCACGGCCGCCGTAGGAATGCGGTGTCTTTCCCTGAGCGACTCTGCCCTCCCGATAGCGGCTGAGCTGATCTGACCGGCGGAACGGGGTCCGAGCCAGGTAGTTCAGCACGGCAGCATCCCCCGCTCGCCGAGCAGCGCGCGGAATTGCACCGGGCCAGGTCGACGAGGTCGGATCATGCCCGGTCGTAATGCGCACCCGGCAACGGCAGTGACCTTCCACAATCGCGAGCCGACCGCGACAAAGGCAGCGGCGTGTCTCCTACTATCGGTCGCGGCGCCACCCCGTTCGACCAGTTGCGCGGGCTGCTACGAATTTGATTGCGCCGCAAAGGAATTGACATGCCGCCTGCACAGCAGAGCTTGCCCGACCTGAGCCGGCGACAACTGCTGGCAACCGCCGCCGCGGCCACCACGCTGAGCGCACTGAGCCTGGGCCGCGCGTCCGCGGGACCAGCCGACGACGCCGACGTCATCGTCGTCGGCGCCGGACTGGCCGGGCTGGTGGCGACGTCGGAACTGGTCGCTGCCGGTCGGCGCGTCCTGCTGCTGGATCAAGAGCCCGAGACCGGTCTCGGCGGTCAGGCGTTCTGGTCACTGGGCGGGTTGTTCTTCATCGACTCCCTCGAGCAACGGATCGCCGGGGTCCGCGATTCGCTCGACTTGGCGCGACGCGACTGGTTCAACACCGCCGGTTTCGATCGTGGGCCCGACGACCCGCTCGGCGAAGACTACTGGGGCACACGCTGGGCCGAGGCCTACCTGCAGTTCGCGGCCGGGGAGAAGCAATCATGGCTGGCCGGGCTCGGGATGCGCTGGGTGCCGTACGTGGGGTGGGCCGAGCGCGGCGACAGGAGTCCGAACGGACCGGGCAATTCGGTCCCGCGTTTCCATCTGACCCTGGGGACCGGTCCCGGTGTCATGGAACCGTTCGAGAAGCTCGTGCGTGACGCGCACTCGCGCGGTGCGGTCTCGTTCCGGTTCCGCCATCAGGTCGACGGGCTCATCACCACCGGCAATGCCGTCACCGGCGTCCACGGCAGCGTGCTCGAACCCAGCGACGCGCCCCGCGGCACACCCAGTTCCCGCACCGAGGTCGGCGGGTTCGAGCTGCACGCCCCGATGGTGATCGTCACCTCCGGCGGCATCGGCGCCAACCACGACCTCGTCCGCCGCAACTGGCCGGCCCGCCTCGGCACACCGCCCGCCCGCATGATCACCGGCGTCCCCGCCCACGTCGACGGCCGCATGCTCGCGATCAGCGAAGCGGCCGGTGCCCGGCTGGTCAACCGTGATCGCATGTGGCACTACACCGAAGGGCTCATCAACCACACACCCATCTGGCCCGACCACGGTATTCGCGTGCTCGCCTCCCCCTCCTCGATGTGGTTCGACGCCACCGGCCGCCGCTTCCCCTCCCCCGGTATCCCCAGCTTCGACACACTCGGCACGCTGGAACTGATCATGCGATCGGGCTACGACTACTCCTGGTTCGTGCTGAACAAAAGGATCATCGACAAAGAGTTCGTGCTCTCCGGATCCGAACAGAATCCCGAACTCACCCACAAAGACATCCCCGGCTACCTCCTCAGCCGCCTGACCAACAGCACACCCCCGCCGACCAAAGCCTTCATCGACCACGGCCCCGACTTCGTGACCGCCAACGCGTTACCAGAGCTCGTCGCGGGCATGAACCGGCTCACCGGCTCGGACCTGATCAACGTCGACGACCTGCACGCGCAGATCTCCCTGCGCGACGAGCAGGTCGACAACCCCAACAGCACCGATCCCCAGATCATCGGCATCCGAAATTCCCTGGCCTACATCGGCGACGCCCTGGTCCGCACCACCCCGCTGCATCGAATCCTCGACCCTGCAGCGGGCCCCCTCATCGCGATCCGGATGAACATCCTCACCCGAAAAACCCTCGGCGGCTTGCAAACCGATCTCTCCGGCCGCGTCCTCGACGCCACCGGGCATCCCATCACCGGGCTCTACGCCGCGGGCGAGGTCGCGGGCTTCGGTGGCGGCGGTGTCCACGGCTACCGCGCGCTGGAAGGCACCTTTCTCGGCGGCTGCCTGTTCTCCGGTAGGCAAACCGGCCGGGCAGCGGCCGAGGAAAGCGCTTGATCCGAGCACATGTGCTCGCCACATCGCGCCGGGATGGCGCACCGTGAGTGAGTGGATCGGAGGTGGAGTTCATCGGGTCGGCGAAGGCGGCCTTCAGGTCGCCACCGGGTGTCCACGACTTCCGGCTCGACCTCACCGATGCAGTTCTCACCTTCGCAGACACTGATCCGGTCATCTTTCAGCGACTCCGCGCCGACCCAACGGCGACAGGAATTGTCGGTGCCTCGTGCGATGGTGAGTCGACGAATTGCTCACCGGCCGAAGGAGAACGACGTGGCCGATTCCGATGACCGACCCGAAGTAAGGCTCGTCGCTCACTGCCGCCGTTGCCGCGGCTGGCTGTTGTCGGCGAAGTCGATCGCCGAGGGCATCGGCCCCACCTGCGCGATACGCGAACGATCCGAGCAGCGCGCCGCGAAAGCGAACGAGTTGACGCTGTTCGACTTCGCGGCTTGACCGCAGGTCGCCGCAAACACCCGCCCTTCGCCAAAACATGGTCGATCCAGCGCTCGCAGTACCTCGGTATCGGATCGAGGTACCGCGTGAGAGTGATGTGGTCAGGTATCAGCCGTTCGTAGCCTCGGTCGCATGCCCACAGTCTCGAAAATCGCCGCCGCGATCGCTCTCGCCGGAACAGTCGCCGGTGTCGGAATCGGTGTCAGTTCGGCGGATTCCGCACCGGCTGGACCGACGCAACGGGTGGCGGTGATCGGTCTCGGTGGCACCATCGCGGGAACCTCCGACCGGCGTACCGATCTGGAAACCTATCGGCCGGGCACGCGGCCGATCGCCGAACTCGTCGACTCGCTGCGCCCCGAGATCGGTGAGATCGCCGCCGTGTCGACCGAGGACTTCGGGCACAAGGGATCCGGCGACTACACCGTCACCGACCTCTACGATCTGGCGCGCCTGGTGGAAAACCGCCTGCGAGATCATGATTCGGTCGTGGTGAGCACCGGTTCGGCCACCATGGAGGAGCTGAGCTACTTCCTCGACCTCACCGTGCGCAGCACGAAGCCGGTGGTCGTGACCGGTGCGATGCGCCCGTGGACCGCGATCGGCAGTGACGGCCCGGTCAACCTGTACAACGCGATCCGCCTCGCGGCGAGCAACCGGACCACCTGTTTCGGCACGGTCATCGCCCTCAACGACCAGATCCTGCCCGCCCGCGACGCCACCAAATCCGACTCGACCCGCGTGCACACCTTCACCACCCGCGAATACGGCGACCTCGGCACCATCGACCAGGCCGGAATCCGCCTGCAGCGCGCCCCCGCCCGCGTCCAACGCTGCGACGACCCCGCCCGCTGGACGACCCCGTTCGACCTGACCACGATCGACCGCGACACTCTCCCCCGCGTCGACATCGCCCACAGCTACCTCGACGCGCCCGCCGAGCCGATCACCGCGGCCGTCGCCGCGGGCGCCGAGGGCATCGTGTTCGCGGGCACTCCCTCCCCGAAACAGGCGAGCGCCGCGATGGCGACCAAGGGTGTGGCCCTGGTCGCCACCAACGCCTACGGTTCCGGCGCGATCACCGTCGACCCCGCGATGGGTGTGGTCAGCGGCGGTGACCTCGCGCCGAAGAAGGCCCGCCTGCTGCTCCTGCTGGCGCTGGCCAGAACCACCGAGCACGACCAGATCGTGGCCTGGTTCCGCGATTACGGCAATCAGCAGTTCTAGCGCCCGAAGTTGCTCCCGGGCGGGATGGTATTCGGATCCGCGGCAGCTAGGGAGGAGGCTCGCTCAGTCGGTTGAGGCCGAGTCGTCGCACCATTCGATGGATGAGCGACAACGACAACGCGACGCTGCCCAGCGGCAGCACCACGGCCAGCAGGATGAAGCTCCATAGCGTGGTTTGCGCGTGCGAGGTGAGGATCGTGAAGTTCATTCCGAAGTAGCCGGTGATGAACGAGAGTGGGAGGAAGACAGTCGCGACGATCGTGAGTCCATTGATCACCACCGCTTGTCGGCCCGCGACCGAGGCCGAGTAATGGCTCAGTGCGTCCTTCGCCTCCTCCCGGATTTCGCGAGCGTTCGCCTTCATGCGAGTAACCCGCTTGCGGTGTCGCTCGAGGTGCGCATGGGAGTCGGAGCGCATGCCGGGGAGCCCGTGCAGGTCCTGCGCGATGTCCTCGAGATCGTGCAAGTACCACCCGAACTCCTGGATGCCATCGGTGAGGGCGCCCAGCATGTTGACCAGCTCATCGTGAACTTCCGGTGCGCCGCCTTTGAGCATTTCGAACTGCACCTCGCCGAGCCGGTCGTCGATTGCCAGCAGCAGCGGCTTGAAGCTGTCGATCAGAGAATCCAGGATCAGAAACAGGAAGTGTGCGCCTAATTCTTGCTCGTCCTTTTCCTGACCGGCAAAGGCGTCGATACTCCTGAGGGCGCGATCCAGCGGCTCACAGGCCGTGGCGTGAACAGTCAGGAGGAATTGTTCCGTCAGGACTAGATTCAGGTAGCCGGCGTCCTGTGACGCACGCCAATCGGTGCCGATGACCCACGGAAGCGACACCACGACGGCGGTCTCGGTCGGGGCGAACCATGATCGCGGTGTACCGTGCACGACGATGTCCGCCAGCTCCGCAGGCAGCTGAAGGGCCCGGCAGAAGTCCGACAGATCGTCGTTTCCCAGGGCCTCCAGGTCGAGCCAGAATGACGTGTCCGTCAAGAAATGTCGGGCGACGTCGTCCGGAGTCGCTACGCCGACATGACCTTCGGCATCGGCCAAGCGAGCGACAGCTGATGACGGAGAACGGCGCGGTGACCTGGACTGATCATTCGGGCTTGCCATCTCTGCTCCTCGAATCGAGCTGCGCGGCTATACCGAGCCATGTCTGTCGTAGACGCGGCGATGTTGGGCGGTGAAGTCGTTGCACGCCCCACTCGACGGGCCCCGGCAGCGGCTCGTCCAAATCGTTGACAGTCAACACCAACCGGCGATCCGGTACAGCGAGCCACACCGTAGTTCGAGAGTTGCGCTTCGACTCGGATGAGGGCACTTCTCAGCAGACAGCTACCGGCCGCTACAGCTGGGCGAGCCGACACCGTTCGGCGCGCAGGCCGAATCGGCTATTTCCAGATGATCTTCAGCAGGGCCGGGGTGAGCACCATCCGGATGATCGTGGCGTCGATGATCAGCGCCACGATCATCCCGTAGGCGATGTATTTCATCAGCACCAGATCCGAGAACCCGAACGCCCCGGTCACCACGATCAGGATCGCGGCCGCCGAGGTGATCACCCCGCCGGTGTGGGCCACGCCGTAGCGGATCGACTCCTCGGCCTCGGCGCCGGCGGCCCGTTTCTCGGCGATTCGCGACAGCAGGAACACCTCGTAGTCGGTGGACAACCCGAAGATCACCGTCACGATCAACGCCACCACCGCGAACATCAACGGTCCCGGTGTGAACTGGAATGTCCCCGCCCCGTGGCCTTCGACGAAGATCCAGGTCAGCACGCCCAGGGTCGAGACCAAACTGAGCGCGCTCATCGCGACGGCCTTCACCGCCAGGATCACCGACCGGAACGCCACGATCATCAGCGCCAGCGCCGCCGCGATCAGGATCGCCAACAGCAGCGGCAGCCCGTCGATCAACCCGTTGATGCTGTCGCGTTCGAGCGCGGGGATGCCGGCGACCATCACCTGCACGCCCGGTGGCGCGGGCAACGAACGCAGCGCGTCGATCACCTGGTCGGCGTCGCGTTTGTCGCCGAGCCCGGCGGAGAGCACGTTGACGTTGTCTTTGGTCGCCGCCGCCGGTTCGAATCGTCCGGTCAGTCCGGGCACCTGATTGGCCTCGAACCGGATATCGCTGAGCTGCTGGGGCGAGGCGCCGACCACGATCAGCTTCAACGGTTCGGTGCGGAACCCGGGGAACAGGTGGTCGAAGTCTTCCTGGGCCACCCGTGCGGGGTTGTCGGCGGCCAGATACTTCTCGCTGATCCCGCCGAACTCGATGTGGCGCAACGGAATACTCAATGCCAGCAGGCCGAGCACGATCGGGATGACCACCGCCCAGGGCCTGCGCATCGCCCACTGTGCCAGCCGGGAGAAGAACCCGGCATCGATCTGGGCTTCGGTCTTGCTGCGTGAGAAGCGTTTCCAGCCCAGCCAGTCGATCTTGTGTCCGGCGATACTCAAGGCGGCGGGTAGGGCGGTCACCGACAACAGCGCCGCCAACATCACCGCGGAGATGCCGCCGTAGGGCACCGACCGCAGGACCCCGTTGGGGAAGATGAACAGCGCACCGAGGCTCAACGCGATGATCCCCGCGGAGAACAGCACGGTGCGCCCCGCGGTGGCGACCGTGCGCGCGGTCGCGTCCTCCACGGAGCGACCGGCGGCCAGTTCCTCCCGGAACCGGGTCACCGTGAACAGCCCGTAGTCGATCGCCAGGCCGAGCGCGACCAATGTCATCACCGCGCTGGCGAAGACGTTGACCTCGATCTGGGCGGTGAGCACCCGCAAGATCCCGGAGGTGCCCAGGATGGTGAGTCCGCCGATCAGCACCGGCAGCAGTGCGCCGATCACCCCGCCGAACACGAAGTACAGCAGGATCGCCACGATCGGCAAGGCGATGATCTCGGCGCGCTTGATGTCGTGCTGCATCCCGATATTGATGCCCTCGACCACCGGCTGCAGCCCCGCCAGCTGCACCGTCGTCCCACCGGGCCCGGCGCCGGGTTCACCGGCGTTCAGGTGCGGTTTCAACGCGAGATAGTTGTTGACCGTCGCGGTCCCGCCGCCGCCTGCCAGCCCGATGCTGGCGAAGGCGTGCTGTTTGGTCGGGTCGGAGGCATTCGCCGAGAACGGGCTGTCCCAGTAGCTGTCGATCTTGTGGATCCGCTCGCCGTACTGCTTGCGCAGGTCGGCCAGTGCCGCCGTCACCGGTCCGCGCACCGCGGGATCGTCGACGGTGGTGCCGGGTGGGGCAGTGTAGATGACGATCAGGTCGCCGTCGGTGTCGCGGCCGAAGGTGTCGTCGGCCAGTTTCGACGCCGCCACCGACTGGCTCGACTCGTCGAACCAGCCCTCCTGGGTGTAGCGGTCGGCCAGGTCGCGGCCGAACCACCCTGAGGCGAGCACGGTGATCACGAAGAAGCCGAGCACGAGGAACCGGTGGCGGTAGACGAACCTGCCCCACCGCATGGATCGAGATTCGCGCATCTCAGCCGCAGGCAGCGGTGCGATAGTCGGCCGAGCGCAGGATGCCGCACAGGTCGGTGCGCGAGATCTTCCACTTACCGTCGAGCAGCACGAAATGCACGATGGTGGTGCGCACGTTGGTTCCCGAACCGTCCTTGTCCAGTCGCATGGTCGCGGTGAGTGTGCCGTCGCGGTTGTCGAAAACCGGGTCGACGACGCCGTAGACCGCGTGGGGGTTGTCGCGCAGCGCCTTGTACATATCGGGGATGGCGTCGGAGAAGGCGGCGCCGTCCTCGATCAGTTCGGTGCGTTCGACATCGGGCAGGCTCGGGTCGAGCGCGCGTTTGATCTGCGCGTCGAGCTGTTGGGCGTTCGGCAGCGGCACATTGGCCTTGCTGGCCGAGGTCGCGACGGAGGAAGCGAGGGAAGCGTTGGCCGAAGACCGTGCGGCGTCGACCGAGGCCTCGTCGGTGGTTCCCCCGCACGCGGCGAGGGCGACGAGGGCCGTGAGGCAGGCGGTGGCCGCAGCGGCCCTGGCGGAAAGTGTGGAAGGCATCACCATCTACATACCATCAATGACGGCACTGATTCGTCCCAGGATGGCGCGAACTGTGGATATGTCACTGGAAGCGGGCACTCGGACCGGGTCGGCGTCAGGGAGCAGATCGCGCACGAAGGCGCTGACGCTGCGTTCGTCACCGAGGTCGATGTCGGTCACCTGGGCTCGGGCCTGGGCCACCACATCGTCGGAGCCGGGTACCGCGTCGCCGAGGTCGGCGCGGTAGATCTGCACCGTCAGCGTGGCGCGGTGGGTGCGGAAGGAGAAGGGACGGCCGTCGTCGGTGGTGCCGAAGCCGTGGGCGAACGGTCCGACGGAGATGTCATCGATGCCGAAACCCGCCTGTGTCCGGTCGGTCATCGTGGGGATCTCCCGCCGCTGTGTGGCAATCAGTTTGTCGACGCGTCAACAGTAACGCGCGTCACCGACACCTCCGACGCGAGCACCCGGTCGAAGCTACTGGTGAGTCATCATGGTCAGATGGTGATCAAGTGAGTCACCTCGTGCGGATTGAAGGAGTTCGGTGCATGCGCCCTCGTGGCTCGGTCGCCTCTGCGTTGGTCGGCGCGGCGGTTTTGGTGTTGTTGACCGGGTGCAGCGGTGAGGACGGCGGTTCCGATGTCCCGACCAGGGCCCCGGCCACCGCAGCGGTTTCTCCCGCCGCCGCGAACCCGGTCGGTCAGGTCTTCCCCGCAGCGGCGACGAAAGCTCTGCTCGCCGAGAGCTCGACCGGTCGCCTCGCCGCCCTGGACACCGCGGGCACCGCGCTCTCGCTGATCGACCCCGCCGCACCGACCACCCCGCGCACGGTCGACCTCCCCGCTGTCGGCGCGTCGCTGTCGCAAGGCAAGCCGGGCGAAGTGCTCGTCGCCGCCCCCGACCGGGTATTGCGGGTCGACGCGACCACCGGCACGCTCTCCGAGACCCCCGTCGACGGCGACGTGCACAGCGTGCGAACTCGCCCCGACGGCACGCTCGTGGTCGGTACCGCCGACGGCACCGTGCGCGAACTGACCGCCGACGGCGCGGTCACCCGCACGATCACCGGCCTGGTTTCCGCCGACGAGCTCGCGTTGACCGGCGAGAACATCACCGTCCTCGATCGCAAGCAGACCGCCGTTGTCGCCGTGGGGCAGGACGCACTCGGGCTGATGCTGCGCGCGGGCGACGGAGCCACCAACGCCATCGCCGACCGGCACGGCCGCATCATCGTGGCCGACACCGCGGGCGGCGAACTGCTCGTGTACTCGGCCGGTCCGCTCGTGCTGCGCCAGCGTTTCCCGGTATCATCATCGCCTTACGCGCTCGCCTACGACCCGCGTTCGGACACGGTCTGGGTGAGTTGCACGCAGAGCAACGAGGTCGTCGGCTACGACCTGTCGACCGGCATCGGTGTCGAGGTGGCCAGGCTCGCGACACTGCGCCAGCCCGACGCGATAACCGTCGACGAACGCACCGGCGACCTGTTCGTGGCCTCGGCTGTGGGTGATGGCCTGCAGCGGATCGGCGCGGACGAGCGGAAGAGAGGGCAGTGATGGCTACAGCTCCCAGGCCTCGCAGTTCGCGCTCGGCGATACCGCCGAGCTGGGAAACCAGCAACGACGACTACGAATACGTGCCCCTGCGGCTGCCACCGGAGGTCAACCGGGTCACCGCCTCGATGCGACTTGCCATCCAGGCCGAGTTCGGTGGCTGGGAGTTGTCCCGGGTGCGCGCCTACACCGACGGCAGTCGCCGGGTGCTGTTGCGCCGCCGCAAGAACGCCGTCCTGCCTGTGCCCGAACCCGGATTGTGAGCCGACCATGTACGCCCTCCTGTTACGCCTGATGTTCCTGATCCCGCCGGAGCGAGTGCATCACCTGGTGTTCGCCGCGTTGCGTTTCGCCACCTGGTTCCCGCCGACCCGCTGGCTGGCGCGCAAGCTCACCGTGGTCGAGGACCCGATCCTGGCCACCACCGCGTTCGGTGTCGCCTTCCCCGCCCCTTTGGGTCTTGCCGCCGGTTTCGACAAGAACGCCGACGGCGCGAACGCCTGGGGCACACTGGGTTTCGGTTTCGCCGAGATCGGCACCGTCACCGCTCACGCCCAGCCCGGCAACCCCTCGCCGCGTCTGTTCCGGCTGCCCGCCGACCACGCTCTGATCAACCGGATGGGCTTCAACAACCACGGTGCCGCGGCCGCGGCCGCCCGCCTGCACGGCGCGCACCCCACCGTTCCGATCGGTGCGAACATCGGTAAGACCAAGATCACCGAACCCGATGCCGCCGCGGGCGATTACGCGACCAGTGCCCGATTGCTCGGCCCGCTCGCGGACTTCGTCGTGGTCAACGTGTCCTCGCCCAACACCCCCGGCCTGCGTGACCTGCAAGCCGTCGAATCGCTGCGCCCGATCCTGCAGGCCGTGCTCGACAGTGTCTCGGTGCCGGTGCTGGTGAAGATCGCCCCCGACCTGTCCGACGACGACATCGACGCCGTCGCCGACCTCGCGGTCGAACTGGGTCTGGCCGGCATCGTCGCCACCAACACCACCATCTGCCGCGACGGCCTGCACACCCCGACGCCCGAGGTCCAGGCCATGGGTGCGGGCGGGCTGTCCGGCGCGCCGGTGGCCGAACGGTCCCTGGAAGTTCTGCGCCGCCTCTACACCCGTGTCGGCGACCAGGTGGTCCTGATCTCCGTCGGCGGCATCGAAACACCGGAGCAGGCCTGGGCCCGCATCCTCGCCGGCGCCACCCTGCTGCAGGGCTACACCGGCTTCATCTACGGCGGCCCGTTCTGGACCACCCGCATCCACCGTGGCATCGCGGCCAACCTCCGCGCGGGTGGCTACGCCCGGCTGTCCGACGCGGTCGGCGCCGAACACCGCACCCACTCGGTCTGAGATCTCAGCCGTAGTACGCCTGGGGCGACCGATCCTCGCGCCTCGGTCGCGCCGGGCGTAGCCGCGACAACGGTGCCGGTGGATCGTGGAACGACTCCCCCGCGGCCGCGTCGTCGCCGCGTCGGCGGGCGTCGATGCGCTTGGCGAGCTTGATCAGCGCCTGCTGCCAGATGATGCCGAGCACGTCGGCGCGGGCACTGATCTCGGCGTGGGCGAGTCGGTCGTGCACGGCATCCAGGTCACTGACGAGTTCGTCGAGTTCCATGCCCGCCCAGGCTTGCTCACGGCTGAGGGTGTATTCGGGCAACCAGCTCAATCGCCAGCCGCCGGTGTCGGTTCGCTGGGCGAATTCCGGCGTGCGGTCGCTGCGTAACGTGTCGTCGGTGCCATGAATGACCATCGTGGACCTGCCTTCCCCGGTGGGGGCGCTGCGCCCTCCCCGAGCGTCTGGCGGGGCATCTACTCCCCGTAATCCAGTGTGGCATTTGCCATTTATCTTGGTCAATTGCCATTGTTAGTAGGTAATTGCCAGATTTCGGGCGTGGCAAACCCGGCAATGTGGCGATCGCAGTGCGGCGTCCGCCCCGATCCGGTGAGCGGCGGCGTCGAGAAGTGGACGGGAGGCAGCATGTCGATGGTTCCCCAGGATGCCCGCGTCGCCGCGATCCGCAGCATCCTGGCCAGACTGGGCAAGTACGCGGGGTTGAACGCAGAACGCCTGCGCCACACCGAGATCGACGCTGCGCCGCTGCTGGAGCTGCTGTCGGTGCGCCGACATGCCCGCCGCACCGGAGTCACCGTCGAGGCATCGATCCTGCCCGTGGTGCGCGAGGTCACCCAGTGGCTGGCGCCGACGGACCGGCTGATCGTGGACGCGGCGCTCTCCCTGGGACTGTTCCGGGACCGGTCCGGCGTGGGTATCGATATCGAACGCCTGTATGCAGATAACCTCGGGGAACGTCGAGAGGCCTTGACCGAGCAGTGGGTTGCCCTGCACACCTTGCTCGATGTCGACCCCGTTCCCGAAGCTCCCACGGTCAAACGGTTGCGCACGGTCGCCGAACACAGCGCCTTCACCGCACTGGCTGGGCTGCTGGCCACCGATTCCGGTTATCCCATGGCCGCGCCGTCGGCCACACAGCCCACCGCCGCACCCGACCGGCACGGTGTCGTCACCGTCTTCGGCGACGCCGTCATCGATCACCTCTACCGGGTCGACGCCTTCCCCGACGCCGACAACGCCGCCGGCGGCACCTTCACCGGCCACCCCGGCGGCAAAGGACTCAATCGGGCCGTCGCCGCGGCCCGCCTCGGCATCGGCGTGCACCTGGCCTGCGCGGTCGGCGGTGACGAATACGGCCGCCGCATCCTCGAATTCGTCGAAGCCGAGGGAGTGGCTCTCGACCTGGTCAAGGTCGTGCCGTTCGCGACGTCGCTGGTGACCGCGGTGGTGATCACCCCCAACGGCGAGACCCGCATCATCGGCTGCCGCGACAGCCGCGTCCAACTCCAGGACGAAGACCTGCACCGCCCGGAACTGCGCGCCGCGCTGGAAGCCTCCGACGCGGTGATCCTGAGCTTCGAACCACCCCCCTCGGTGATCGAGCAGGTGCTGTCGACGGTGGCGCAGATGCGGCCCAAACCGCCCGTCATCGTGTGCCCGACGCCGTCGATGCCGGTGCCGCAGAGCCTCTACCAGTACCTGGGGGCGGTCGACTACCTCGTCGGTGCCGCCACGGATCTGGACGCGTTGCTGCCCGATGTGCCCGCCGAATCCGCCGACGACATCGCCCGGCTGCTGCGCGGGCTCGGCGTCGGCACCGTCTGCACGGTCGAGAACTTCCGCTGCGTCGTCGCCTCCGACACGGTCGAGACCGTGATCGACTATTTCCCGCAGGTGCTCAAAGCCTCGGTCGGGGCCGCGGCCGCCTTCACCGGGGCGCTGGCCTATCGACTCGTCAACTCCCGAACCCCGCTCACCGCAACCGATTTCGTGTGGGCGACCGCGGCGATGATTCCCACCCAGAATCTGGGCGCGGTGGCGGTGTCGATGCCCGGTGTCGCCGAGATCGACCGCATCGTGCGGCTGTACGCGCCGTCGGCCTGATCCGGGGGTAAAGTCGCGCCGTCGAGGCTCGCCCCTGTCCGGTATCGCCTGTCCACGCACGGAGGATCGTTGACCATTCTGTCGTTCGGCAGTGCCAGAACCGGGCGAGCCGGTGCCGACACCGCACACCGGCTGGGTCGTCATGGCGCACAACTGCCGATCCGGGTCATCGAGATCCCCGACCCTCGCGACGGCGGACACCTGCTCGTCTTCGGTGAACCGCACGACGGCTGCCTGGTTCGAGTGCACTCACGCTGCCTCTACGGCGAGGGGCTGGGTTCCGACGACTGCGACTGCGGCGGGGAACTGACCGAGTCGATGGACCGCATCCAGGCCGAGGGCTCCGGCGTTCTCGTCTACCTCGAGCAGGAGGGACGCGGCGCCGGCTTGATCTGGAAAGCTCGCGGCTACCGCGAAAGCGAACAGTCCGGCACCGACACCTTCGACAGCTATCGAAGCCTCGGCCTCGACGCCGACGCCCGCCGCTACGACTCCGCCGCGCGCGCACTGCGCGAGCTCGATCTCACCCGGGTCCGGTTGCTCACCAACAACCCCGACAAGTGCCGGGCACTGACCGAGGCCGGGATCACCGTCGAGCCCATCGCCCTCACCATCGCCTTGCAATCCTCGCGCGGCAGGCAATACCTGCAGGCCAAACGACGCCAACGCCAGCACACCATCCCCGCCGATCCGCTCGCCGACGACGAGGCATCGGCGCGGGTGCGGTCGTGGTGGCGGCCACGGGCTCGCGGGTAACCCCCCTCACAATCCCGTATGTCCGGTTACGATGAGTGAGCCACGCCACTGCTGACGTCTCCATCTCGAGATAACGAGATGGTTTCACTCGCATCGGTTCGGTATCCAGCTCGGCCTATGGGAACAAGGGATATGACTGACATCGGTCTCGCGCACGCATCCGGGGTCACGGTGCACACCGTGCCCGCCGCCTTCCAGCAAACCGCCGCGTTGCGGCCCGACCAGATCGCCTTGCGCACGGTCGGTGGCACCCAGGAGATCACCTGGGCCGAGTATGCGACGAGGGTGCGTGCACTAACCGCGGGCTTGGCCAAGCTCGGCGTGCGACGCGGCGACACGGTCGGCATCATGCTCACCAACCGTCCCGAGTTCAACCTGATCGACACCGCGGTCCTGCACCTGGGCGCTGTCCCGTTCTCGGTGTACAACACCAGCTCCACCGACCAGATCGCGCACGTGTTCGCCAATGCGGGCAACAAGGTGGTCATCACCGAGCAGGCGTTCCTCGACACCCTGCGCGCGTCGGGTACTTCGGTCGAGCACACGGTCGTGGTCGACGGCACCGCCGAGGGCACCATCACCTTGGCTCAGCTCGAATCCGATCCGGAACCGGACTTCGATTTCGACGCGGCCTGGCAGGCGGTGCAGTCCGGCGATTTGGCCACCCTGATCTATACCTCCGGCACCACCGGCCCGTCCAAGGGCGTCGAGCTCACCCAGAGCAATGTGATCGCCCAGGTCGTCGGCCTGGTCTCGGGTCCGCTGCCGGTCGGCTTCGACGACCGCGCAGTGTCGTATCTGCCCGCCGCGCACGTCGCCGACCGCATCTCCGCGCACGCGATGAGCCTGCTCACCGGCATCCAGATCACCACCGTCACCGATCCGCGCGAGATCGCCGCCGCCCTGCCCGATGCCCGCCCGACGGTGTTCTTCGGCGTGCCGCGGGTGTGGCAGAAGATCAAGGCCGGGATCGAGAACAAACTCGCCGTCGAGCCGAGCCCGGTCAAGAAGGCGCTCGCGAACTGGGCGATCGGTGTCGGTGTCGCGCAGGCCCAAGCCAAGCTGGCCGGTGAGAGCTCACTGCTGCTCGGCGTACAGCACAGGATCGCCGACGCGCTGGTGCTGTCGAAGTTGCGCGAGGCGCTCGGATTCGCCGAACTCAAGGTCGCCGCGTCCGGTGCCGCGCCGGTGCCGCCGGAGACCCTCGAGTACTTCCTCGGCCTCGGCTTCGCCGTGAGCGAGGTGTGGGGAATGTCCGAGACCGCGGGCGTGGGCACCTTCACCGAGATCGACAAGCCGCGCCCCGGCTCGGTCGGACGCGTCATGGACGGTGTGGAGCTGCGTCTGGACGCCGACGGCGAGGTCCTCATCCGTGGCCCGATCATCACCCCCGGCTACCGCAACATGCCCGACAAGACCGCCGAGGCGATCGACGACGCGGGCTGGCTGCACACCGGCGACATCGGCACCCTCGACGCCGACGGCTATCTGCGCATCGTCGATCGCAAGAAGGAACTCATCATCAGCGAAGCGGGCAAGAACATCGCCCCTTCCAATATCGAGAACGCCATGAAGGCGGCCTCGTCGATGATCGGACAGGCCGTCGCGATCGGTGAGGCCCGCCCCTACATCACCGCCCTGATCATGCTCGATCCCGATGTCGCGGCGTTGCGCGCCAAGGACTTCGGCGCCACCGACGCCACCCACGCCGAGCTGGCCCGGCGCAAGGAGATCGTCGACGAGGTCAGGGAAGCAGTGCTGGCGGGCAACCGCAAACTCTCCCGGGTGGAGCAGATCAAGCGTTTCGTGATCGTGGAGAACCTGTGGGAGCCCGGCGGTGACGAGCTGACCCCGAAGATGTCGCTCAAGCGCACCCCGATCTCGAACAAGTACGCCGAGACCATCACCGAGCTCTACGCCGCGACCCCGCCCGAGCATGTCATCAACGTGAAGTAGTGACGAAAACAGCGGTGGCCCTGGAAGTCTCAGGGCCACCGCTGTTGTCTGTTGTCAGTTCTGTTCGTAGGTCCCGATCAGGGTGGCCCTGGCCAGGGTGTGGGAGAACAGGTTGAACCCGAGGTAGGCGGGGGTGGCGTCGGGTCCGACTTCCAGTTCGGCGACGTCGACGGCGTGCACGACCACGAAATACCGGTGCGGGCCATGGCCTTTGGGCGGTGCGGCACCGACGAAGCCGGGGAAACCGCCGTCATTGCGCAAACTCACCGCACCGGCGGGCAAGCTCCCGCCCTCGCTGCCGGCGCCGGCAGCGAGCGAGGTCACCGAGGCCGGGATATTCGCCACGGCCCAGTGCCAGAACCCGGACGCGGTCGGTGCGTCGGGGTCGTAGACCGTCACCGCGAAACTCTGGGTGTCCTCGGGAAATCCCGACCAGCTCAGCTGCGGCGAGATGTCCTTGCCGCCGGCGCCGAACACCCCCGAGACCTGATCGTCGGCCAAGGGCTGACCGTCGGTGATGTCGGCCGAAGTGACGGTGAACGACGGCACCGTCGGCAGCGCGTCATACGGGTTGTAGCTCATAAAGGACCTTTCCAGTCGAGGTCAGCTGTGCAGAAGGAAATGTTCCAGCACCCGGGTGCCGAATTCCAGTGATTGCACCGGAACTCGCTCGTCCACCCCGTGGAACAGGGCAGTGAAGTCCAGCTCGGGCGGCAGCTGCAGCGGCGCGAAGCCGAAGCAGCGGATTCCCAAGCGCGCGAACGCTTTCGCGTCGGTGCCGCCGGAGAGCATGTAGGGCACGGTGCGCCCGTCGGCATCGTGGGCCAGCACCGCGTCGTTCATGGCGTCGACGAGGTGGCCGTCGAAGGTGGTCTCGTAGGAGTCGAGCTTGGTGATCCATTCCCGCTCCACGTCGGGTCCGATCAGCTCGTCGACCTCGCGTTCGAACGCTGCCTGCCGTCCCGGTACCACCCGGCAGTCGACCACGGCTTCGGCGGTCTGCGGGATGACGTTGGCCTTGTATCCGGCCTGCAGCATCGTCGGATTCGCGGTGTCGCGCAGGGTGGCGCCGATGATGCGCGAAATGGTGCCCAGTTTGGCGAGCTGGCCTTCGATATCGGGTCCGTGCGGGTCGAATGCCAGCCCGCTCTCCTCGCTCACCGCGGCGAGGAATTCGGCCACCGAATCCGAGAGCACCACCGGGAAGGTGTGGCGGCCAAGGCGTGCGACCGCTTCGGCGAGGATGGTGACGGCGTTGTCCTCGTGCAGGAACGATCCGTGTCCGGCGCGGGCCTTGGCGCGCAACCGCATCCAACCCAGGCCCTTCTCCGCGGTCTCGACCAGGTAGAGCCTACGTTCGGTGCCGTCGGGGCGTGGCACGGTCAGGGAGAAACCGCCGACCTCACCGACGGCCTCGGTGACGCCGTCGAACAGGTCGGGCCGGTGCTCCACCAGCCATTGCGAGCCCCATTTGCCGCCGTTCTCCTCGTCGGCCAGGAACGCGAACACCAGATCCCGCGGCGGGATCGTGCCTTCGGCTTTGAACTGGCGGGCCAGGGCGAGCGTCATCCCGACCATGTCCTTCATATCGATCGCGCCGCGCCCCCAGACGTAACCGTCGCGCACCGCACCCGAGAACGGGTGCACGCTCCAGTCAGCGGCCTCGGCCGGCACCACGTCGAGGTGCCCGTGGATCATCAGCGCACCACGACTCGAATCGGCGCCTTTCAACCGTGCGAACACGTTTCCGCGTCCGGGCGCACCCGACTCGACGTATTCGGTCTCGTAGCCGACCTCGTGCAATTGTCGCGCCACCCACTCGGCGCACTCCTTCTCACCTTTGGTGGTGGACAGCTCGCCGGTGTTGGAGGTGTCGAACTGGATCAGCTTGCTGACCAGATCCACCACCTCGTCCTCCGCGCGGGACCGCCCGTTCGAACCAGAATTCTCGCCAGATGCCGACACGCCCCCTTTCCTACCACCATTCGCGCACCTCTCGCGCCACCTGCCCTGCTCGCGACGCTTGCGCCGCTGCTCGCCGCACAGACTCGGCGTGAGCGAAACTCCGCCGGATCCGCCTTCGCGGCCGCCATAGTCGAGGACGAATTCGCCTGCGTCTCCGTCGCGTGCTTGGCTGGCGCGGTGAGAGCGCAGATTGTTCGGGGCGGTGTCGGTCTGGTGGCAGCGGCGGCGACGCTGGCCGGGGCCGCGGGGGTGGCCTTGCATTTCACCCGGTGGCCCGCCGAACCACTGGTCCTGGCAGCGTCGGGGGCGCCCTATCTGATGGGCGGTGCGGTGCTCGGCGTCGTCGGTTTCGCCGCGACCAGGCAGTGGATCGCGACCGGTGTGGCGGTGGTGGTGGCGGGCGCGGGGATCGCGACCCAGGTGCCGCTGTATGTGGCCCAGACCGGTGGTGACGGGCATCCGATCGTGGCGATGCAGGCCAATCTGCTCTTCGACGGCGCCGATCCGGGCGCGCTCGTCGACCAGGTGCGCGCCCGTGACATCGCGATCCTCACCGTCAACGAGCTCACCCGCCCGGCCGTGGAGGCCCTGTCCGGGGCCGGCTTGGACCAGTTGCTGCCCCACCGCTACCTCGCTCCGGGGCAGACGGCCAGCGGTACCGGCATCTGGAGCCGATTCCCGTTGTCGGACACCGTCGAATATGACGGCTATGTCCTCAACCAGATCTCGGCGACCGCGACCGTCCCCGAGATCGGGCCGGTCGCGGTCTACGCCTTCCATCCCGTCCCGCCCGTCTACGACACCGGCGTCTGGGCCGACGAACTCGCCCGCCTCCACGAGATCTTGCACCGGTCCCCCACCGACCGCCCCGCGATCGTCGGCGGCGACTTCAACGCCACCTATGACCATGCCCGTTTCCGCGCCATGGCATCCGGGCGGTTCGCCGATGCCGCGGTCCAAGCGGGCGCGGGTCACCTGGTCACCTACCCGACCGACAAAGCCGTTCCACCGCTGGTGGGCATCGACCATTTCCTGCTCGCGAACGCGCGTGCCACCAGCGTCGAAACGGTCGCTCTTCCCGGCGCCGATCACCGAGCGCTGGTTGCCCGGATCGTCCTCACAGCTGACCGTTAGACACCGGTATTCGGCTGTCGCAGAGCACTTTTCCTCGCAACGGAGACGACCCCGGCGCACCGTGGTGGGTGCTCGGCGGGTCACTACTGGCGGTCGGCGCTGCGTTCGGCCAAGCGCACTCGCCACTGCTCCATCGCCTGGCGCAGTGCCGCGCCGACGATGGCGACGAACTCGGCGGATTGTTCGAAGCGGGCGCCGGCGGGAGTGTCGGGCCCGAGGATCTCGACTCCGCGCTGGGTCATGGCCGACAACGAGTTCTGCATCTGGACCGAGGTTGCGCAGCCAGATGTCGTCGTCGACGAGGTAGCGTTCGCGCCGTTGGCCGGGGACCAGTTCTCGTCGCAGCATGCCCTGCTGTTCGAGGAAGGCGACCGCGTTCGAGATCGAGGCGGGGCTCACGCGTAGTCGCGCGACCAACTCGGCGGCCGCGAGCGCCCCGGAGTCGGTGATCTGCAGGCAGGCCAGCACTCTGGCTTCCATCCGGGGCAGACCCTGTTCGATGAGCAGCGCGGTGAACGATTCGGTGAACTCGCTGACCGCGCGGGGGTCGCGCCCGTAGCCGGCGTCGGGAATCGGCGGCGTTGCGGGCGGGGTCTGTTTGTGGCGGCGGGCGCGTTGCTGGGTGGCTGCCTGCGCGCGTTCGGCGCGGCAGTCGTCGGGGCCGCCGTTGCGGGTGACCTCGCGCATGATCGTCGAGGCGGGTCGGTCCAGCGTCCGCCCGATCTCGGCGTAGCCGAGTCCTTGCGCGAGTCCGCGGCGATGCGCTGACGGTCCGCGTCGGTGAGTCTGCCTCCGGGCATCGCTGCTGGTCACCTCTCTGTCAACCGGTCCGACGGCGCACTCGGCGCGGTCCTCGTCGACGGCGCGTTCCCCTACGACTGGCTCGACGAGGCCATGGAGCTGCGCATTCGCACACTGTTCAAGCGTTTGAGCTGGGTGCTGCCGTTGGCTCGCCCGACCGGTCTGGCGCCCCGGTTGACCGCCCAGCAGCAGGCCGACAGCAATATCGAACTCGGCAAGCTCTCCAGCGTCGCCGCACTCGGCCCGGTACTCGACGCCATCACCGCACCGGTGCGCTACGTGGTCGCCTCGGGAACCTCGTTCGGCAGCCGCGGCGACGAGCAGGAGAAGATCCGTGCCGACCTCGACGCGGTGCTCGACCGCAACTCCGATATTCGCATCAGCGCCAAGGTCGCCAGCAACCACGGCGCGATCCTGCGCAAGGACTTCGGTGCCATCGCCGACGCGGTCCGCGAGATCGAGGCCATCGCCTCGACGACCCGCTGACTCAGAACCCGAGGGGCGAATCATCATCTCCGTCACCCTCACATGACCCGCGAGGTCACCGGAACGCACCCCGGCGCGTGATGAGATATCCACTCGCGCAACCACTGCCGTGTCACAGGGCCCGTGACACCGCTACGGTGGCGTGGCGGGTGATCCGCGATCGACGACAGCGCCCTTATCCGGCGAGCATCACCTGTACCCGCGTCGCCATCACCTGACCCACCGCACGCAACGGTTCGGCCGAACGCAGTGCGCGTCCCAGGATGAACGCCCCTTCCAGTGCCGACAGCATCGCCACGATCAGCTCGCGCGCCGCGACTTCCTCGACCCCGCGGTTGACGAAATACCTCGCGCCCTGGTCGATCCAGTCCCCCATCACCTCGGCGACGACTTCTCGCAAGGCCGGTTCACTGTCGGCGATCTCCCCCGCGACGGTGCCGACCGGACACATGTTTCTCCACCCGGACTCCTCGAGCCTGGTCGCGGCGTCCTCGAACGCGGCGGGCACCCCCACCCGCGGATCCGCGTGGGCATCCATCTGCAGGATCAGCAGCTGGATGTAGGCCGCGCCGGTGCTGCGCAACGCCTCGGCCGCGATCTGCACTTTGCCGCGCGGGAAGTGGTGGTAGAGCGACCCCATCGGCGCCTCGGCGGCGGCGGTGATCTGTTTGACGGTGATCGCGCTGTAGCCGTGTGCGCGCATCAGTTCGGCGACCGCGGTCACCAGGCGTTCGCGGGTACTCGTCGGCATCTGCTCGCTCACGCCACCAGATTAGAGCTAACACGCTAGAGCGAATGCTCTGATACGGGCCGGTGGGCCGGTCCAGCATCGAGGGTGCGGAGGCGTCCTCGATGCCGACCGTGGCTACCTCACGCACCACCCGAGCGTGACCCACATCACAGACTGGTGTTGTCAGGGTTTCGGCGGCTGTCTCGTTCAGACACCACGCGAACCAGTTAGGAGCCACTCATGAAGCACCGTATCGTCGTCCTCGGGGCCGGTTACGCCGGAGCATTCTCCGCCGGACTGCTGGCCCGCCGACTCCATTCCGACGACTTCGCGATCACCGTCGTCAACGCCGACCCCGATTTCGCCGAGCGATTGCGCAATCATCAGCTCGCCGCCGGGCAGGATCTGCCCCGACGGCCGCTGGCGGATGTGTTCGCGGGCACCGGGATCCGGCTGCGCGTCGCGCGGGTGACCGGTCTCGACGTCGAGCACCGCACTGTCACTCTCACCGGCAGCGAAGGCATCGACAAGCTCGAATACGACACCCTGCTCTACTCGCTCGGCAGTACCGCCGACATCCACAGCACCGCCGGCGTCGCCGAGCACGCCTTCCATGTGGCCTCACGCCCGGCTGCGCTGCGGTTGCGCGCCCGTCTGGACGAGCTGGGCGCGAAGGCGAAGGTCGTGGTGGTGGGCGGGAACCTGACCGCGATCGAGACCGCCACCGAGATCGCCGAATCCCACCCCGAGCTGGCGGTCGGTCTCGTCACCCGTGGCGAGCTCGGCGGTTGGCTGGGCGGCAAGGCCCGCGCCCACCTGCTGGCCGCCTTCGACCGGCTCGGCATCACGGTCGAGCAGAACACCACCATCGTGCGGGTCGAGGCCGCGGGTGCGGTGGCCGCCGACGGCACCGTTTTCGACGCTGCTGCGACGGTGTGGGCCGCCGGTTTCGCCGTGGAGCCGATCGCTGTGGCCAGCGCTCTGGTGGTGGAGCCCAACGGGCAGATCACGGTCGATCGGCAGATGCGCTCGGTCTCGCACCCCGATGTCTACGTCGCCGGTGACAGCGCTTTCGTCATCGGCGACAACGGGTTGCCGTTGCCGATGTCGTGCGCTTCCGCGGGATTCACCAGCATGCAGGCCGCCGCCACGATCGTCGGGGATCTGACCGGGCGCAAGATCTCGACGACCTCGCTGTCGTATGTGGGCAACCACATCAGCCTCGGCCGCGAGGACGCGATCTTCCAGGTGGTCGACGGTGACGCGCGCTCGAAGTCGTGGGCCCTGCGTGGCCGCACGGCCGCCCGCCTCAAAGCCGCGATCCTCGGGGTCAACCCGTGGAGCCTGAGCCACCCGACCTTCGGCATGCCGAGTCGGCGATACCGCGCGAACACCGATCGGCCCCACGTCGTGGTTCCGACCTAGAGTCGTGCTCATGGACACTGCCACCGTGGCGCGTTTCGAGGCCAGCCGTCACCGGCTGGCCTCGATCGCCTACCGTCTGCTCGGCTCGGCCGCCGACGCCGAGGACACGGTCCAGGACGCGTTCCTGCGCTGGCAGGCCGCCGATCGCGACTACGTCGAGGTGCCGGAGGCGTGGCTGACCAAAATCGTCACCAACCTGGCACTGGACCGGCTCCGGTCGGCGAAGACGCGCCACGAGCGCGCGGTCGGCACCTGGATGCCCGAACCGCTGCTCGACGGTGACCCGATGCTCGGCCCGGCCGACACCGTCGAGCAGCGCGAATCGGTGACCCTGGCGGTGCTGACGCTCATGGAACGGCTCTCACCGACCGAGCGCGCGGTGTACGTGCTGCACGAGGCCTTCGCGTACCGGCATGCCGAGATCGCCGAGATCCTCGACCTCACCGTCTCCGCGAGTCAGCAACACCTCCACCGTGCCCGGGGGCGAATCACCGTCGCGCGCATCGGCGCCGACCTCGATCACAGTGCCGCGCGGCGCGTCGTCGAAGCGTTCGTCGACGCTGCCGCCTCGGGTCGCACCGATCGGCTGATCGCGCTACTGACCGACGACGCGACCGGGATCTCCGACGGTGTCGGGGGTCTGGCCACCACGCTGATCCGGTACGCGAGCCCGCAGCGCCTCGCCGGCGCGGTACGGGCCGGGTTCGCACCGACCGAAGCCAAACGCCGCCTCGTCGGTGGCTCACCCTCGATCCATGCCGTCGTGGTCAACGGCTGCCCGGCCGTGCTGGTCAGCCTCGGCGATCGAGTCCTCGGCGTCGCGATCCTGGAGATGCGCGCGGACAAGATCGCGAGCATGCGTAGCATCGCCGCACCGCACCGACTCGGCCGCATCACCGACGCCTGGGTGCGCAGCGAACATGACGCCCCGCTGGTCGAATCGTGGTGATCGGCCGGGTCGGTCTCAGCGACGTGCCGCGACGCCGACCGACAACGCCGCCAGGGCTTTCGGGGCGCCCGGCTGGTAGAACCGGTCGAGTTCGGTGATCTCGAAGCCCGCGTCGATGATCAGGCCCGCGATGTCGCGGTTGAGGTGACAGCCGCCGGCGATCTTCTGCTGGATCGGGTCGAGTCGGTGCTGCCAGACCTGCACCGACTCCTCCGGCGCGAGTCCGTGTTCGACGAAGTGCAGGGTGCCGCCGGGTCGCAGTACCCGGCGGATCTCGGCGAGTGCGGTCGCGACATCGGGGATGGTGCACAGGGTGAAGGTGGACAGCGCGGTGTCGAAACCGGCGTCGGGAAACGGCAGCGACTGACCGTCCAGACCGGCGCGTTCGATCGGAATCGCGCTCGCCGCAACACGTTTGGCGGCGATGTTCCACGCGGCCTGCGCGGGCTCGACCCCGGCGACCCGCTCCACCGCGGCGGGATAGAACCCGATGTTGTTGCCCGACCCGAAGCCCACTTCGAGCACGGTGCCGTGTAATCCGGCGCAGGTTCGCTCACGCAGCGGCCCGTTCTGGGCGACGCCGCAGACTTTGTCGACGAGGTGCGGGAGGATCCGGTCGGTGTAGAAGCCCATCCTTCGATCATCCTCCCGCTGCCACCGGCGGTCGAGCTTCAGCCGAGTCGTCGGTGGAAGACTTCTGTGCTCGCGCCCGAGGCGGGGTCGACGGTGAGCACTGTCAGGTTCACCGAGTCCGCGGTCAGGTCCATGACCATGAACCCCAGTTCGTGCTGGGTCTCGAACAGCGCGCTGTGCCCACCGGTCGTCAGATGCGGCTGACCGCCCGAGGTCTTGCCCGCCGCGCCCGACACGATCTGGCGGGTGCCCTTCGTCGCCGGCGTCGGTTCGAGCACCTGCAGGGTGTGGTCGTGGCCCGAGAGCAGAAACGACACCTTGCCCAGCACATGGTCTTCGAAGAACCGTTTGGCGTGGACGCCGTTGATCGGCTCCACCGGCAGACCCTCGTAATTGCCCGCGTCACCGTGCGGGCCGTTGCTGATGTAGGCCTGGTGGGTGCAGGCGATCTTCCATTGCGCGGTGGACTCGGCGAGCGCGGTGTCGAGCCAGGCGCGCTGCTCGTTCATGTACGGCCCGTCGACGGCCCAGTACGGGTCGAGGAACGGCGGGATGTAGGCCGCGAGGGGATTGATGTCGAGCACGAAGAACTCCACGACCGGGTTCTGTTCGGGCACGCGCACCGAGTAGTAGCGGCTCGGCATCCACCAGCGCGACGACTTCGCGTGGTAGGCCACCTCGAAGTTGCCGCGCGCCAACCAGCCGCCGTCACCGGGGAACACCGAGCTGGTGTCGTGGTTGCCGAGCACCATGGCCCACGGAAAGTCCAGTCCCGCATTGGGATTCTCGAATTTCGTGGCGAACTGTTCGTCGTCGGGGCCGTTGGGTCCGGTGTCGTAGATGTTGTCGCCCAGCCCCACCGCGAGCGAGAACGGGCGGCGTGCGTGGAATTCTCGTGCCGCGTCGGCCACCGCCCACTGGGTGCGGGTGCCGGTGCCCGCGTCACCGGTGACCAGCACCCGGACGCTGCGGTCGGCCTTGGGCGCGAACTTGGGCACCTCGGCGGGCACCGCCGCCGCGGGCGTGAGCCCGACCAGCGACAATCCCGCGACGACACCGGCGGCGCCTGCCAGCACTTCACGACGGCCGATTCCGGACGAGAACTGATCGTGCATGGTCACCTTCTGGGTTGTGGCTCTATTGGACAACTGACCTGATCGAAGCACAGTGACATGATCGCGATGCCGCCGCAGCCTAACGGGCACACCGGCGCAGCGATCGTCAGCCTCGTGCGCATGTCGACGACGCGGAGCCAGGCCTAGACCGCGCACATCGATTGGATGACACCGCGCACGATCGGCGCGCCGTAGTCGGTCGGCGCGAACACCAGTTTCTGCACGATCGACAGCGGCGTGGTGACGGTGTCGGCGACTCCGGCGAACCCGGCGACGGTGGTGCCCGCCGAGAACAGCAGGCTGGTGATGTCGAGGGTCAGGGTCGCGAGGTCGAAGGCGTTCTCGACCTGGACCTGCGCCAACGGCACCGTGTCGAGGGCCGTGCCTGCGGCGAGGTCGGCACCGAGGTTGGCCAGGAAGGTCAGCGGACCCAGATCCAGGGCCTCGACCAGCGGGCCCAGGTCGTCGGCGCGACGCATCAACATCACTTCGGCCACCCGGTTGCTCGCCAGGAATTCCTGCAGTGCGTCGGCGGCCTCGTGCATCGCGACGCGGTCCACAGCTACGGCTCCACTGTCGAGGAAGTCCCGTGTGCGCTCCACGACCGCGGCCAGGGTCAGTTCGGCGACGGGTGTGCAGGTGCCGTCGGCGTTCATGACCAGCGCGGCCAGGTCCTCGATCGGTTGGGGTACGTGCACGGGCTCGATGACGGGTTCGCTGAGTTCGAGCGGCGGGTACACATTCGGCGCCACACAGCCCGCGTCGATCGAGTTCTGCACCGCGCGCGCGAGCGCCTTGGTCCCGGTGAACATCGCACCGACCACCGGCTCGAGGAATATTCCGACGGTGGGCACCATGCCCGCGACGAGTTTGGCCGGGATCTTGACGATGCCGGTCGCCAAAATGAATACCTCGATGGCGTCGTTGACGCTCAGCTGCGAGACCGACATCGTCTCGTCGATGCGCCCGGTGCGCACCGCGTCCAGGCCGTTCACCAGGTAGGTCACGATCGGATCGTCGAGTTCGGACGGTCGCGTGCCGACCTGCTCGGGGCGCATGGGCAGCCCGTCGCGATGCACCCGCAGCGCGGCGATCCCGGCCCGGAAATCGGCGACCTGGCGGTCGTAGGCGAGCAACTGCGCGGGCCCGACGGTGCCGCGCAGCACCGATGCCGCGGCGGTCACCACATCGTCGAAAGTCGGTGCGCCACTGACACACAGGGTCTCGCCGTCACTGATCGGCGTCGCGGCCAGCGTCTGGGAAGCCTCCGCCTGTGCGGTGCCGGGTGCGAGCGCCATGCCCGTCACAAGGGCCAGTGCGGTGAGTGAACCGACGCAAGATAGGGCGTGGCGGGGCAGGGGTATTCGCATGCGCGGTGATCTCCGACCAAGGGGGCGACAGGGTGAATCGTGCGATCCGAACCTATTGCCGCTCGGTTTCCGAAACAGTCCCGTTCGCATGAACACTTGCCCAACTTGGACACACGTTCAGTTTACGTCGAGTAACTCAGATGTTCCCTGACGTCGCCGGCCTGCGCCGCTCGATCCGATCCTCGAGCAGGTCCGCCAAGTCGCTGACGACCACGTCGGCCCCGGCAGCCCACAACGCCGCCGCTCCGATCCCCCGGTCGACCCCGATCACCCGGAATCCGCCCCGACGCCCCGCCTCGACCCCCGACACCGCGTCCTCGATCACCACCGTGCGCACCGGGTCCACCCCCAAAACATGTGCGGCCGTGAGGAACATGTCCGGCGCCGGTTTGCCCGCGAGATGTTCGTCCTGAGCCACGACACCGTCGACGATCACCGCGAACCTGTCCAGCAGCCCCGCGGTCCCCAACACCAGCACCGCGTTGCGCGAGCTCGACACCACCGCCATCGGGATACCGGCCGCGGCGAGCGCGTCGAGAAGACGCAACGACCCGTCGAACACCTCGACGCCGTCGCTGCCGATGATCTCGGTGAAGCGAATGTTCTTGCGGTTGCCCAGCCCGTACACGGTCTGGGCGTCGGGCGGATCCTGCGATGTCCCGTCCGGCACTGTCACACCACGGGAGCCGAGCACCGACCGCACCCCGGCCGCGCGCGCCTTGCCGTCCACCAGCGCGAAGTAGTCGGCGTCGGTGTAGGGAGCCGCGTCGGGGGCGACCCTGGGCAAGAACTCGGTGAACAGCGCCGACCACGCCCGCCGATGCACCGCCGCGGTGTCGGTGAGCACGCCGTCGAGATCGAACAGCACTGCCTGCGCGTCGAAGACGCCCGTCATGAGGCCACGACCTCGACCACGACACCGGGTTGCAGTGTCACCGGCTTGCCCCACACGGTGATCTGCGCGGCGGGCCCCTCGCCGACCAGCTCGAACCGCGCGTCCCGGTTCCCGAGGTCGGCGCGCACCGTGCGCCCGCGCCAATGCACCGAGAACCGCAATCGTTGCCACGATGTCGGCAGCGTGGGCGCGAAACGCAACCCGTCGGCGGTGGCCCGGAAGCCGCCGAAACCGTGCGTGGCGACCTGCCAGCTGCCTGCCGCGGACGCGATGTGAATTCCCTCTTCGGTATTGCCCTGGTTGTCGTCGAGGTCGACGAACGCCGAGCGCCCGAAATACCGTTCCGCGGTGCGGGAATCGCCCACCTGTAAGCCCACGATGGCATGGATCGACGGGCTCAGCGAGGACTTGTGCAGCGTGCGCTGCTCATAGAACTCGTAGTTCAGCCGCCGGGTTTCCAGCGAGTATTCGTCGGGCAGCATGTGCAGCAGCATCACCACATCGGGCTGTTTGAGCAGTGAGGTGGTCTCACAGTCGAAAGGGGTGTAGCCGAGCGGATATCGCGGCATATCGTTGTCGTCCCACTCGACAATGGGCACGACCGTGCGCTCGAAATAGCCGTCGAACTGTTCGATGACCCCGCAGTCGGGATCGGTCGGTGCCCGCAGCCGGTCCGCGGCGGCGAGCCACTGCGCCGGTTCGCCCTCATCGAGCCCGATCGAGGCCATGAGCTCGCCCAGCTGTTCGGGCCGTTCTCGCGACATCCGTGCGAAGACCGCCGCCGCCTGCTGTAGGTGCCAGTGCACCAGCTTGTTGGTGAAGGCGTTGTTGTCGACGTGGGAGTGGAACTCGTCCGGTCCCATCACCGTCCGGATCACCAGCCGATCGCCCTCCTCGGCGCACCGCTGCACCCAGAAACGGGCTGTCTCGAACAGGATCTCGGCGCCCTCACCGAACAGATAGTCGTCGTCGCCGGTGACGGTGGCATAGCGCACGATCGCGTAGGCCACATCGGCGGTGATGTGGAGTTCCTCTTCGCGGGTGTAGAAACGGTCCTTGCCGTCGGGGGTGTACTGCGGACATTCCTCACGCCCCGTGTCGGCCGATTCCCACGCGAAGCGCGCGCCGCCGGTTCCGTTCTCGGCGGCCACTTCCCGCGCGCCGGGCAGGGTGTGGTGGCGGTAGCCCAGCAGCGCGCGGGCGGCACGCGGCTGGGTGAACAGGAAGAACGGCAGCAACATCACCTCGGTGTCCCAGAAGACATGGCCCCGATAGCCTTCGCCGGACAGCGCTTTCGCCCCGATGCTCACGGTCGGGTCGTCGGGGTCGGCGGCGATGAGCAGGTGATAGATCGCGAATCGCAGCGCCTGGGTGACCCGATCGTTGCCGAGCACTTCACAATCGGCGACGGCCCATACCTGATCCCACGCCGCCCGGTTCGCCGCCGCGGCGGCATCGTAGGAGCTCGTCCGCGCGAGGGTGGCCATCGCGCGCTCTCGCGGCGTGTTCTGTGCCCGGTAGTCGCGGCTGGTGGCGATCCCGACCAGTTTGTCGACCCGCACGGATTCGCCTGCGGCGGTGTCGAATTCCCATTCCATCTCGACGGCGTCGTGTCGGGCCCGTCGCCGATGCCGCCGACCGGTCGCCGCGCAGGTGAAGGCATAGGCCAGATCGACCCCGCTGTCGATGGTGCGGCTCTCGACGATGCCGATCTCCCCGTCGAATCCCGCACCGACCGAGGCCAGGTGGGTGGACTTGGCCCACTTGTCCCACTTGCGTTCATGGCCGAACGTGGCCTGCTCGCGATAGGTCGGCAACCGTTCGAGATTGCGCCGGTTGGCATCGATACCGGTTCGCACCGTCACCGTTGCCCGCTGATCCAGACAGCTCACTTCGATCCGCAGACAGCACAGGTCGCGATCGGCGGTACTGGCGAACCGTTGGGTCCGCAGCCGGACCCGCGCACCGTCCGTCAGCGCGAACACGGTGTCGCGGTGCAGAACCCCGTGGCGCAGATCCAGTTCGCGACGGTGCTCGATGACGCGAGCCGACTCGGTGTCCAGGCGAACGCCGTCGACGAAGACCTCGCTGTCGAGCCAATCCGGCGCGTTCACCAGATCGATGACCGGCGAGTCGTAGGCGTCGTAGACACCGGCGAGGAAGGTGCCGGGCAACGCCCCGGTGTGGCGCTCTTCGAGCGACCCGCGGGTGCCGAGGCGCCCGTTGCCGACGGTGAAGATCGACTCGAAGTAATTGGCGCGCGCGGGGTTCCAGCCGTCCTCGACCACCGACCAGTTCGCCGGGGTGGGTCGGGCCGGTGCTCGCCGCGCGCCGTCGGGACCGAGAAGATACATCGCGCTGCCTTCCTCGTCGGGCGGGTGGGCTCAGGCGCCGGCGGTGGGGCGTTCGTAGCCGGTGGCTTCGTCCATGTCCTCGAGGGTCATCCCCTTGGTCTCGGGCACGAACTTGGCGACGAAACCCAGCGAGAGCAACGCGAACACCGCGTACATCCCGTAGGCGAACCCGAGCGAGAAGGTCTTCAAGCTGGGGAAGGAGACGGTGATCGCCCAGTTCGCCGCCCACTGACCCGCCGCGGCCAGCGACAGTGCGGCGCCGCGGATCCGGTTGGGGAACATCTCACCGAGCAGCACCCACACCACCGGGCCCCAGCTCATGCCGAAGAAGACGACGAAAAGGTTGGCCGCGACCAGTGCGATCGGACCGAGCGCTCCGTCGAGGTGCGGTTCCAGCACGCCCTCGGCGTCGGGCACCTGATCGGCGCTGCCGAAGCAGATCGCCATCGTGGCCAGCGTGACGGTCATGCCGATCGAGCCGGTCAGCAGCAGTGGTCTGCGCCCGACCTTGTCGATGAGCAGGATCGCGACCACGGTGGTGGCGATGTTGACCACCGAGGTGAACACGCTGATCGCAAACGACTGGGATTCCTCGAAGCCGACGGCCTCCCACAGCACGTTCGAGTAGTAGAAGATCACGTTGATGCCCACCGCCTGCTGGAACACCGACAGCATCAAACCCACCCAGACGACCGGGTAGAGCCCGCCCGTGGGACGGCGCAGGTCCTTCCAGGACGGCTTGGTGTCGCTGCGCAGGCTCTCCTCGATGCGGCCGATCGTGACCTCGAGGTTCTTCTCGCCGAACAGCATCGACAGCACCCGCCGCGCCTCGGGGATCTTGTGGGTGGCCACCAGATAGCGCGGCGATTCCGGAATCGTGGAGGCCAGCACCCCGTAGACCACGGCGGGCACCACCATGGACAAGAACATCCACCGCCACGCTTCCAGCCCCAACCACAGCGTCTCGCTCGCACCGCCCGCGAGGTGGGCCAGCACGAAGTCCACCAGCAGCGCCAAGAAGATACCGAGCACGATGGCGAGCTGCTGCAGGGATCCGAGCCTGCCGCGGATGCGCGCGGGTGAGGTCTCGGCGATGTAGGCCGGGGCGATCACCGAGGCCACGCCCACACCGACACCGCCGATCACGCGGCCGATGACCAGGATCCAGACGTTGGGCGCGAAAGCGGTGACCACCGCGCTGACGAAGAACAGGACCGCGGCGATCTTCATCACCTTGAGCCTGCCGATGCGGTCGGCGATCCGGCCCGCGGTCATCGCACCGGCGGCGGCGCCGAGCAGCGCGGAGGCCACAGCGAAGCCGAGAACGGCGTCGGCGACATCGAATTCGGATTGGATCGCCGAGACCGCGCCGTTGATCACGGCACTGTCGAAGCCGAACAGCAATCCACCCAGCGCCGCGACGGAGGCGATCCGGATCACGCGGCTGCTCGACGATGCGTCGCCGTCGGGAGGAACGGGCTGGGCGGTGAAGGCGCCTCCATCGTGCATCGGCTTCATCCTCTCCACGGCGGGCATCATTGCCTCGCGAGTAGCAGCGTGAATCAGCTCACAGTGTGCCCCGAATGCGGTGCCAACTGCAGGAACGCACGATATCGAGCCCATATCGCCGTGTTGCCGTCGTGGGGCTTCGCTCCGGCGGGCACCGCGTGTTCATCTGAGCGACACGCACACCCTTTAGCGTCGCAGGGATGACCGATGTCGAGATTCGCCCGATCCCCCGTGATGTCAGCGAGATCGCCGATCTCGCGACCGTCGTGAACCTGACCGACACCACCGGATTCACCGTCGACGACAGCGACGACGACGATCCGATCCTGCTCACCGAACCCGGCGGGCTGCGCGTGGACACCTGGCGCGAGGGCTACCCCTACGACGAGCGGCTCTCCCGCCTGGAATACGACCTCGACAAGCGGTTGCTGCAGATCGAATTGTTGAAGTTGCAGAACTGGGTCAAGGCGACCGGTCGCCGCGTGGTGATCGTGTTCGAGGGTCGTGACGCCGCGGGCAAGGGCGGCACCATCAAACGGTTCATGGAGCACCTCAATCCGCGCGGGGCCAGGGTGGTGGCCTTGGAGAAGCCCTCCGTGCGCGAATCGACCCAGTGGTATTTCCAGCGCTATGTCGAGCACCTGCCCGCAGCGGGCGAGATCGTGCTGTTCGACCGTTCCTGGTACAACCGTGCCGGTGTCGAACGGGTGATGGGTTTCTGCACGCCCGAACAACATCGACGGTTCCTCGCGCAGGTACCGCTGTTCGAGCGGATGCTCGTCGACGACGGCATCGACCTGGTCAAGTTCTGGTTCTCGGTGTCCCCGCTCGAACAGCGCACCCGCTTCGCCATCCGCCAGGTCGACCCGGTGCGGCACTGGAAGCTCTCGCCGATGGACCTGGCCTCCCTCGACAAGTGGGATGCCTACACCGCGGCCAAGGAAGAGAACTTCGAACACACCGACACCGACCACGCGCCGTGGATCGTGGTCAAGAGCAACGACAAGAAGCGCGCCAGGCTCAACGCGATGCGGCATGTGCTGAGCGGGTTCGACTACGACAACAAGGATTTCGAGATCGTCGGCACCGCCGACCCACTGATCGTGGGCCGCGGGCGCGACGTCATCGGTTCCTGAACGTTCTAGCGGCTCAAGGCAACGCGGTGCGCTTGCAGCATCAGCGCGCCGAGTTCGTCGCGTTCGGACTCGTCGAGGACCTCGAAGCAGGGTGCGATCAGTTCGTCGGTCAACTTCTCCGCGGCCTCCCAGCGCACCCGCACATCGTCGGTGACCGTCTCGAATGGTTCGGCCCAGCCCAGAAATTTCGCGTGGCCGGGTCCGTCGGCGATCGGTGATCCCGCGACCAGGATCGCCTGCAGCGGGGTGAGCCCGTTGGCCAGCACCGCGACCAGGTGCAGGCCGCCGCGCAGTTCGCGCAGCACGTGCGTGAGCTGCGAGACCGCGGCCCGTCCGTCCGCCGGTACCGGCATCGCCCGCCACCCGGCGAACAACGGCACCCCGGTGCAGGGCGCGGCGTCGACTACGCGTCGCAGCAACTCGGCGAGCCGGTCGGAGTGTTCGAAGTCGGCGAGTTTGCGCTGTCCGAAGTCGCGACAGGCGTGCATGTAGCCCTGCGCGGCGTCGGCGGCGGGCATCGGCACCGATTCCCACGCCGCCCGCACCACCGCGGGTTCGAAGAATCCGAACGCCGCGGTCACGACGTCGGCGTCGACATCGCCGAGGACCCCGCCCCGTCCGCGGGTGTAGGCGCCGTGGAACCCGGCCACTCCGGTCGCCTTTCCGAACACCCTGGCCTCGCGCGAGATCATGAATGCCCCACCGAGTTCGAGCACCTGCTGTTTGACCGCTGCCGACGTCATCGTCTGCCACCTTCCGCTGTTGTCCACTCCAGGCAGACTTTAGCTCCCAATAGTCAGATGCGACAGTCCCTTCGCCGACACCACGACCCGAATCCCGTCGACCGCGGTCATCGACCCGCCCTACCCTGGAACCCATGACCAACCAGCTCGCCGCGATCCTGTCCGGCGCGGGTGTCTCCACCGACAGCGGAATCCCGGACTACCGGGGCCCGGCCGGCCTGTGGCAGCGCGACCCCGACGCCCAGAAGCTGGTCACCTACGACTACTACATGGCCGATCCCGACATCCGCCGCCGATCCTGGCTGATGCGCGGCGAACACCCCGCCTGGCGCGCACGGCCCAATCCCGCGCACGAGGCAGTCACCGCGCTGGCCGCGACCGGCACAGCGGTGCGCGTGATCACCCAGAACGTCGACGGGCTACACCAGCTCGCCGGCCTGCCCGACCGCGCAGTCCTCGAATTGCACGGCAACGCCCGCACCGTGCTGTGTACGTCCTGCGATGACCGCACCACCACCGAGCAGGCCCTCGACCGCATCGCCGCGGGCGAACCCGACCCGGCCTGTCTGCGCTGCGGCGGCATCCTCAAAACCGCGACGGTCATGTTCGGCCAGGCCCTCGACCCCGAGGTGCTCGGGCACGCCATGGCGATCGCCCAGGCCTGCACCGTTTTCATCGCAGTGGGCACCAGCCTGCAGGTCCAGCCCGCCGCGTCGCTGGCCGGTGTCGCCGCCGAACACGGCGCCCGCCTGATCATCGTCAACGCCGAACCCACCCCCTACGACGACCTCGCCGACGAGATCATCCGCGAACCCATCGGCACCGCCCTGCCCGCCGTGCTGGCGACGCTGGCCGAGCACCGCTAGGCCCACCCGCGCCCCAGCGCTGTACGCCGACACCACTTAGGCTCGGGTGCATGACCGTCGACACCGGCATCAACAGCCGGAAGGTGTGGCTCACAGTCGAATTCGTCGCCCTGTTCTTCGGCCTCACCGGGTTGTACGCGGTGCTGCTGCGCGGTGTCGGCCCGTTGCCGTTCCTGCTGGTGATCACCGTCGGCATCGTGATCTACCTGCGCCGCACCGGCTTCGACCGCCAGTGTTTCTGGCGAGCCGACGCGCTGCGGCCCGCTCTGCCCGGCATCCTCGCGCTCTGGGCGGTCTCGGCTGTCGCCCTCGCTGCCGCGGTAGCCCTGCTGCGCCCCGACTTCCTGTTCGATCTGCCCCGCGAACGTCCGCTGATCTGGGTGTTGGTCCTGGTGTTCTACCCACTGGTCAGCGTCTATCCGCAGGAACTGCTCTTTCGCGCGTTCCTCTTCCACCGCTACGCCCCGGTCTTCGGCGACGGTCCGCGCATGATCGCCGCCAGCGCTACCGCGTTCGGTGTCGCCCATTTCGTCGTCGGCAACTGGATCTCGGTGCTGTTGAGCGCCGCGGCGGGTGTTCTGTTCGCGATCCGGTACCAGCGAACCCGCTCGCTGCTCACCACCTCGGTCGAACACGCCCTCTACGGCATCCTGGTGTTCACGGTCGGCTTGGGCGACTTCTTCTATCACGGCGCCGCGGTCTCGTAGTCGTTGAACCATCGGTGCGGTGGCTTCGTATCACTGAGACAGGCCGAGCCCGCGGCCGCCATGCGATGACGGAGACCGGATGCGAGTGCTGTTCGTGGCCATGCCGTTGATCGGGCATCTCTTCCCGATGATGCCGTTGGCACAGCAGTTATGCGAGCGTGGGCACGAGGTCATGGTGGCTACCGGCGGCGATGCCGCCGCGGTGGTGCGCGCACAGCTGCCGGTGGCCGATGTCGCCCCGCCGATCGACTATCTGCGTGCCGCGGTGCGCGGGCTGGGTAGCCATCCGGTGCTGGCGTGGCGCTCGGGCAAGGGGATGGCGGACGCGCGCGGCGGTGCCCACGTTTTCGCCGTCACCAATCGGCCGATGATCGAGCCGCTGCTGCGTGCGGCCAGCGAGTTCGGGCCGGACGTGATCGTGCACGAGCCGTTCGCCTCGGCGGCGGCGATCGCCGCCGATCGGCTCGGGGTCCCCACGGTTCTGCACAACATCGCCCTCGACAACGGCACCTTCATCCGCCGTGAACTGCTGCGCCTGCTCACCGACACCGCTCTGCCCGCACCGGTGACCACCTTGTCGATCGCTCCGCCCAGCATCGTCCGGGTCGAGGGCCGCCCGCTGCGCTACACCCCGTACTCCACCCCTGGTGCGGCCACACCCGCGTTCCTGCGCGAACCGTCGACTCGTCGGCGCATTCTCGTCACCCGTTCGACCATGCTCGGGGATGGTCCGGACACGATGCTGCGTGCGATCGTGCGCGCGGCCCCCTACGTCGATGCCGACATCGTCATCGTGCGGCCCGATCGAAAGACGGTGCGCACCAATACACTTCCCGCGAACATCCACACGACCGGCTGGATCGCCCTGCACGAAGCCCTGCCCCACTGCACGGCCATGGTAAACCACGCGGGTGCAGGCTCGGTCTATGCCGCCCTGCACGCGGGCGTGCCCCAGATCGCCACTCCCGCCCCCGGGGATCGCGCCTGGAACGCCCTCGCGGTGCAGCGACGCGGCGCCGGACTTTCGGTGCCTGCCCGCTCGATCACCGCCGACCATCTCAATACCCTGATAGAGGATCCCGACCTGGCGTGCAACGCTGGTGAGGTCGCCGCCGAGATCGCCGCGATGCCCGACGTCAGCGAGATCGCCGACGAGCTGACACAGTTGGTCACACCGACCCATTGAGCTACGGGGCTTGGACCAGCGTCAGCTTCGACTTCTTCCGTACGGTGAAACCCAAGGTCTCGTACAAGCTGATCGCCGAGGTGTTGTGCGCGACCGCATGCAGAAACGGCGTCTCACCCCGCGCCCGAATTCCCGCCCCGACCGCCCGAATCAACCGCGACGCGAACCCACGCCCCCGGAATTCGGCGTCGGTGCACACCGCGCTGATCTCAGTCCATCCCGGCGGATGCAGCCGCTCGCCCGCCATCGCCACCAACCGACCCTGAACCCGCAACCCCAGATAGGTGCCCATCTCGATGGTGCGCGGCGCGTAGGGTCCCGGTTCGGTCCGCGCGATCAGCTCCAATATCTCGGGAACATCAGCGGCAGTCAGTATTTCGAGCTCGGGATCGGCGGCGACCCGCAGTCCCGCACCTTCCATCTGCACCGAGTCGAACTCGGCGAGCACCGTCCACTCCGGCGGCAGAACATGTCCCAACCCGCGGAGCCCAGTACTACCACCCGACCCGAGCACAGTCCCCAGATCAGCCCAGTCCTGCGCGTCCAGGACTGCCGGATGCCCGACGAACCGTGCCACCTCCGGCTCATACTGCCCGATCCGCCCCGTCCAGTGCGCGAACCGACTGTGCTCCCCCCGCAACGAGGCCCGCACCGGATCATCCAGCGGATGTACCGCGATCTCGACGTCGACCGTCACCACACCCTCCTAGCCACCGAGCCCGACCTCGAAACGTTAGCCGAACACACAATCACCGGTCACCGGTTGCACTCAGCACGATTCCGACCCCTGCGACTACGACAGCGAACTCTGGATGTCTTGTTCGAGCAGATAGTGATTCACGGCCACCGCAGCTCGGGATCCCGCGGCCGCGGCGTGGATCAGTTGCGCAGGAGAATCGACGACATTGCCCGCCGCCCAGACGCCCGGCACGCTGGTGCGGCCCGTGGCATCGACCGCCACCCGGCCATCCTCACCGACCGTGCACCCCAGCTGCGTCAGCAACTCGTCACGCGGGCTGAAACACGGCCCAACGAAGACCGCTGTGCGTGTAATGACTTGTCCCGATGCGATTTCCACGCCGTGCAGGTGCCCGTCACGCACAACAACTCGCGCGACATCTCCCTCGACGACTCGAATCCCACGCGCGGCCAGGCGGCGACGCTCATCACCGGACAGGTCGATCTCGCGCGGGAAGAAGGTGACATCGTCGGACCATTGACGCACTAGAGAGGCTTGGTGCACGGAGAACGCCCTGTTGGCGCCGCCCAGTACGGCAAGTGGTTGATCTCGCACCTCATATCCGTGGCAGTACGGGCAGTGCAGGACCCCTTTGCCCCATTGTTCGCGAACTCCCGGGATCGCAGGCAGTTCATCGCGTAGACCGGTCGCCACGACAACGGACCGCGCCGTAATGACCTGTCCGGCCTCGGTTTCGACCGCGAAGCCCGTGTCTGCCTCTGCTATGTCAACAACTCGACCACTCAGCAACTGTGCGCCGTATCGAAGCACTTCGGTCGTGCCGACCGCCAGCAACTCCGCCGGCGTCGCGCCGTCGCGGGTCAAGAACCCATGTGTGGTCTCGGCAGCCATGTTTCGAGGTGCACCGGAGTCGATGACCACTACCCGGCGACGAGATCGGGCCAGAACCAGCGCTGCGCCGAGACCTGCTGTGCCCCCGCCGATCACCACTACGTCGTGATGCATGGATCCCCCTCGTACCAGCTCGCCCCACAGGGCAGTGTCGCCATCCGGGGTACGCTCCTGAACGTACCGAATTGTTAACTAGTTTACAAAAAGGGCGCTGATGGACGAGCGATCACTGCGAGACCGAACATGCGATCTCTGGCGCGACCGAAATCCCGAACTCGACACCTCCGCGATGGTGGTGGTGGCCCAGGTCAAGCGCATCTCCACTCTGCTCGACCGAGCAGTGGAGGACATCTACGCCGAGGCCGACATCACCGCCGCCGAGGTCGGGCTCCTGGTTCCCTTGCGCTATGCCGACCCACCGCTCACCGCGATCCGACTGGCAGAACATCTCGGAATGTCGCGAGCCGGCGTCGGCAAAACACTCACCAAACTCGAGCGCCGTGCCCTGATCACCCGCGCCCAGAATCCGACCGATCGACGATCAACCTTGATCCACCTCACCACGGCCGGAATCAACCTGATCGACGAGGTCTTCCCCCGCGAAATCGAGGCCCACACACAACTCCTGGCAGACCTGAATCACGAACGCCCAGCAGTGCTACAGGGCTTGGACCGCCTCGCGCGAAGCCTTGAGGCTCGAAGCGACTGCTGAGCCCAAGCGCTGTCAGGCCGCCACGCCAACGCGCTGGCACAACTCCCGCACGTCCTTCGTCATCCCGACCGGTGGGCGCTTCGACAGCTCGAGCAACAGATCCTTCGCGAACCCGTTGAAGCCGATCGTCTCCGGTGCGGTGCGGTGCGCTTTGTCCAACAGTGCCAGCACAGCGGCACCCTCGTCGCGCTGGCCGTAGGCGCGGGCGACCTCGATCAGATGACGCGATCTGCGTGGAACCGACACGATCGTGTCCTCGTCGAGCGCACGCGCAGCCCGCAGCGCTTCACCGGATCGACGCAGATCCACGCCGAGGGTGACCGCGTTCGCGCCCTGCACGGCCTGCCCGAAGCTGGTCTGGATATGGCGGTAGTCCGGGCCCAACTGTTGCGCCCAGCGGTCGGCACGGTCCCATGCGGCCCACGCATCACCGTGTCGGCCGCGGCGAGCCTGCACCAGGGCCGCCTCCGCCTGCAACGCACCGGTGATGCCCCGCCAATCGTCGGGGGTGTCATCGCGATCTAGATAGGGGGCAAGGATTTCGGTGCCCGATTCGATCAGGTCGAGCGCCGCATCCCACCGGCCCGAGTCTCGTAGCGCTTGCACCATCGACCACGAGGACGCGGCGACCAGGTACGGGTCGTCGGCTTCGTATGCCTGCTCCAATGCTCGGTCAGCGACCATCCATACCAACGAACTGTCGCGCTGATAGGCCACGAAAAAGTCCACCAATTGGTAGACACCAGCCAGGACTCGACGCGCCTGCCGTCGGCCGGAGCCTGGTGCGCGCGCAGCCTCCTGGGCAATCGCGAATCAGGCTCGGCAGGATGGCGCCGAGCTGCGTGCGATGATCTGGGCTGGCGTGCCGGACCTCCCACGCCAGGCGTAACCGCTCGGCAAGGTGCGCGACGTTGTGTGCGCGGCCGGGCAACGGCCGGCGAAAGTCTGTGAGTGCGGCTTGCACGTCGCCGAGGGACTTGTGCCTCGCCCCTGCGTAGAGATTCACCGAGACAGCGTGACCGTTGCCTGTCAGCTCAGCGAGGTCAGCCAGCCCGAGGGCGTCAGCGATAGCCAACACCATCGGCAGCTTCGGCGGTTGCAGCACCCCGTTCTCGATCTGCTTCACCCAGTCGGACGACCGGTTGATCCGGTCGCCGAGCACAGGGCGACTGATCCCCGCGCGCTCACGGTGGCGTTTGATGCGCAGCCCGATGGGTGCCTGATCTTCCAATTTCCGTACCCCTTCGCGGCGGGCCTGGAAAAGCAACGCGTTCAGTCTAGGTCGGATAGGGGGCGAAATCCTCCCCCTACGGCTTCTCGGCCGACCTTAACGTTGCGGCACATCAACCGCCGAGCCACTAGCAAGTCCGCTCGACATTCCCGCCGTGAAGGGAAACACCAATGACCACACTTGAATCCAGAATCCTCGCCGCACTTGCGCCGGGCGGCATGCTCACGATCACGACGATCGCCCGCAACGTCAAGTCAACGAAGTGGGCAACCATCCGAGCAGCTACCGCGTTGCAGCGCAAGGACTTCGCGTTCAAGAATCGTCGCGACGAATGGCAGGTCACCATTGCAGGCAGGAAGGCGACTACACGATGAACGCTCTCCTTCTCTGTGGCCGTGACCCTGGTCCGCTGACTGTCGAACAACCTCATCGGGCGATGCAAGTCCATCTGGAATGCGCGGTCGATACCTGCCGTAGTCGGCGCCGCGCCAGAAACACGTTGGTGGAACAGAACCGGATGGTCCTCGACGAACGCGCACAGCAGGCAGGGGGCTCGTGATGAGCGAGGATCACCTGACCCACTGCCAGGACTGGATTTTGACCAGCCTGTGCCGGTTCTCCCCGACCACACCGATCACCACACCTGACCTGGCCTCGAAGTTGAGCCACTCGGTAGTCCGCACCGAGGTCTACCTGGAACAGTTGGTCGAAATGGGATTAGTTCGTGTGCAACATGTTTCGGGTGAACCGGCGTGGCGGCAGTCCAGCGAGGGCCTCACGATCGGCACCGTCGTCTGAGTACACCTGCGGGGGTCCGACATTTTCGAGCCCGCCATGGCTGGGTGCCCGTCCGGCAGGTTCTCCGGACGGGCACCCAGCCATCAGAAAGCTCAGCGCTTCAGGGTGAAGGTGAAGTCACCGGAGAGCTTGCCGCTCAGGCGAACTGCTGAGACAAGACGTCCCTCGGCGATCAGTTTCTCGACCTGGGCTCGCGAGAGCCCGAAGCCGTCAGCGATCAGTCGTACCGGCCGGAGAGGGATCCGCGTCGCGAAAAGAACCGACACCTCGACTACCTCGCAGTCGAGGTGGTCGGACCCGCCGGTGTCGAGGCGCCAGGCGTTGTCCCAGTCCAGGGAGATGCGGTTGCGGCGTTGCACGACCGGGTCCTGGAGTAACTCGGCTGTCAGGTCCGGGTCGTTGTCATGCATCCGGTCCAGCAGTTCGGATCGCACCGAACGCACAGTCACCCGCTCCATGATCGAGAGTTTTGTGGTGTCCCCGCAGGAGATACAGCGCGCGAGGAGCCACGCATCGAGGAGCTTGTGGTGTGCGTTGACGCGAAATTTCGTGCTGGCCCGGAAGCGCGCGGACGCGCATGCGTGGCAGCGGCGGCGAATGAGGGGCAGGCAGGTGGGCACGACCACCCAGATTTTGAGCATAGAAGTACACCCGTTTCGGTGAGAAGTCCGCAGCACAAGACCGCGCGGCGCGAAATGCGCGGCGCGTGAAATTCACTGCTCGGGAGGTCTCACAGGATGTACAACGGCACGTCCTCGGCTAGATGACTTGGTTCGGCAGCATCGTAATGACGCACAGCGGTGTTGCTCCAACGGTTTTCGAGCAGACGCACGACTTGTTGCCCGCTCGGTCGACCACGGCCGTTCACGGGACGAATCCCTACCTCCCCCACCGACTTCCGACCGCTGACCACTGTTTGACTCTGCGGGAGGCGGGCATTCGAACTGAGCTAGGACAAACCTCTACCGGAGGGACCGGGTCGTGTTCACACATCTACGAGGGGCCATGTTGATCGGGCTGCTGGTTGTTGCCGGCTGCGCCACCAGCACCGAGGCGCCGGATCCCGGTTTGCCGCCGTCGCCCGCGGGCGCACCGGAGATCTCCGACGCGGCCGGCGTGCACCTGTGCGAGATGCTGGCGCCGGATCTCGATAATTGGCGTCAGCAGGGGTTCAATGTCGCGCGGGTGTCGTTCAACGCCACGGTGCAGAACTGGGCGGTGCGCAGCGGCGGCATCAATGTCGCGGTGGCTCGCAATCGCGAGGTGATCGATACGGTCACGCTGAAGCACTGCGTCGATGTGCGCCAGCAGGCATTGCAGGCTCTGGATGTGCCGAATCTGGCCTCAGCGCTCGCCGGAGTGTGAGGCGGCGTCGGCAGCCGTGGCGGTCGAGGTGTTCTCGATGCCCCCGGCCCCACGGCGCCGATCACGCAACACCAGCACAGCGGCCGCGACCGCCCAGATCACCGCGAACGCGATCGCGCGCATCAGACTCCAGTTCACCATCAGCATCACGAGGGCGACACCGCCGAACAGTGTCAACAGCCGACCAGTACTCGTCTGACCTTTCATCGCCAGATCATCCCACGACCGCACCGACCTGCCGCCCTCAGCTTTCGACATGCACGGGCGGACTCTCGTCGCGGATGCGGGGGCGGCGAGTGGTCCAGGCCAGCGCGGGCACGATCAGCAGCGCGATCCCGGCACCGAGCAACGCCAGGCCCGGGTAGTCGGTGAAGGCCACGACGACACCGGATCCGAGCCCACCCCCGGCACCGGCGACCGCGATTCCCACATCGGCGGTGCCCTGCGTGCGCGCACGGGTGGCGACCGGCGTCGCATCCGCGATCATCGTCGTCCCCGCGACCAACCCCAGATTCCACCCGATTCCGAGAAGCCCGAGCGCTACCGCCAGCGCCGCCACCGAACTCGGCGGGGCGAGTGCCGCGGCCGAACCAGCGGCGACCAGCGTGCCTGCGGCCGCCACGGCCACCGGGCCCGATCCGAACCTATCGACGAGCACTCCCGACAGCAACGACGGTAGATACATCCCCGCGACGTGCACCGCGATCACGAACCCCGCCGCGCCGACACCGTGCCCGTGATGCTGCATGTGGATCGGGGTCATCGTCATGACCGCGGCCATGACCAACTGCGTCACGATCATGACCGTCGTCCCGGCCACGATCGGCGCCGACCACCGCGTCGGAGCGTCCGTCACGACATCCTCACCGGGCGGCTCGACGAGGGTGCGGGCGAGCACGAGTGGATCCGGGCGCAACATCACCCACAACACCAGCGCCGCGAGCACATAGGCCGCCCCGGACAGCACGAACGGACCAGACAATGCTGGAATACCCCACCGCACAGCCATATTAGACATCGGCGCCGTGAGATTGGGCCCGACCACCGCACCCACTGTCGTCGCCACCAACACCGTGCTGATGGCGCGGGCCCGATGTGCGGGCTGCGCCAGATCGGCGCCGGCGTATCGCGCTTGCAGACTGGTCGCGGTGCCCGCCCCGTAGACGATCAGCGAGACGAACAGCAACGGCAGACTCTCGGTCACCGCGGCCGCCACCACCCCGAAACTTCCCAGGCCACCCGTCAGATACCCGAGCGTGAGCCCCGCTCGACGCCCGGCCCGCTGCGAGATCCGACCCACCGCGACCGCCGCGGCAGCCGACCCGACGGTGAACATCGCGCTGGGCAATCCGGCCAGCCCGGTGGACCCGAGCATGTCTTGCGCCAGCAGCGCGCCGACCGTGAGTCCCGCGGCAAGCCCCGCGCCACTGAAGATCTGCGCCGCGACCAACACCGCCAGCGTGCGCCGTTGCGCGGGATGCTCGCTCATGAGCATCACACTGCGGCAAAAATGGACAAAGGTCCAGCCGCTAGGACGCCGAAGTACCGAGCACGTCCCGCATCACCGCGACCCCGTGCTCACCGCAAGTAGGGCCCCAGCGCGATATTCACCTCGGACCCGACATCCTCGATCGAAATGATCGGCCAGATCCGACCGGGCAACATCGTCCCCGCGGCCGTGGCATAGCCGACCACATCCAGCGCCGCGCTCCCGTCGTCGTCATGCAGAATCCCCGCCGCGGTGCGCACACCATCGGAGAACACCACGTCGAACTCGTCGGCTATCCGATCGGCGCGCACAACCACGCCGGGGAACAGATGCGAGTAGTCGACGGTGATCCGTCCGGGCTCGACACTTTCCTCCATCGGATTCCTCTCGTTGTCCGACGTCAGTGACCGCACGGATCCGTGAGATGTAGTCCCTCACTCACCTTGATCCGGCGATGCTCGACGAGCACGATCCCCATCCCGAGCAGCAAACACACGCCGGTGAGGATTCCTGCGATCACCGCCCATCCGACAAATCCGGAACCGGCCGCCGTCAGGGTGGCCGCGAGCATCACGATGCCGATCCCGACAAGCAACAGCCCCGGCCAATTGAGCGAGTCCTGGACCAACTCCCCCGCATGCGAGCGCGTCGTGCGTTCGGTATCGGGAAACTTGTGTTGATGGGGATCGATGTAGTCAGTCATGGCACGGCCTCCTTTCGATGATGGTTCTACCCATCCGGCGCGTACCCCCGATTCAATCGGGCAAACGACCACCATCGTGCGTGTTCTCGCGAGCGAGCACGAAAAAGTACGGCTCGGGGAAATCGCGGTAGTCCATCAGGCCCAAGACGGTGTCCTCGTCGACCCGGCGGAACACATCGATGATCGCCCGATGGTCGTACACCATCGCCGTGGTGACGACCCCACGATGCTCGACCGAGCGCAACCGCGCCCGATAGTCGCGGGCACGCAACGCCGGCTTCAACACCCCGAGCAGCCCGCGACCCCGGTCGACAATCGAGGTCGGCACCTTGCCGACCAGGCCCAACGGCACCTTCTGCGGATCGACAGCGAAGATGTCGCCCGTCCGGTCACGAAACAGCAGCGGATGCACACTGTCGAGGCCGTCGAACTGCTTGCCGTACCAGCCCGACGCCACGAGCAGCCCGTCCATCGGGTGCCCGGTGGCCAGCTCGCGACCGTGCCAGCGGCCACTGAGCTGCGATGCGGGCACCGGCGGCAGACTGTCGAACAGAGCCAGCGCCGCCTCCCGGGAACAGACCGGTTCGAGCGCGGTGAGTTGGTCGATCGTCATGAAAATCCTCTTTCTCAGGCAGGCAGTCGGAGCGCGCCGGGCGCGGACGCGGGTACCGCGGGACGTTCCGGGGCGACCGGACTGATCCGCTGGTAGGCGGCACCGAGCTCAGGACGCGGATCCGGCTCGCCCTTGTTGGGCCAGAACGCCATCGCCCGCTCGGCCTGCGCGGTGATGGTCAGCGACGGGTTCACGCCGAGATTGGCGGTGATCGCGCTGCCGTCGGCGATGTGCAGGCCGGGATAGCCGTAGACGCGCTGGTAGGGGTCGATCACGCCGGTATCGCGAGAGTCGCCGATGGTGCAACCACCGATGTAATGCGCGGTCGCGGGGATATTGAAGATATCGGTGGCGATGTTGCCGGTGATGCCGTCGGACTCGGCCGCGTAGCGACGGGCGATATCGTGCGCCATGGGAATCCACTCCGGATTCGGCTCACCACTGCCCTGTTTGGTCACCAACCGCTTGCCCTTCAGATACGAAGTCAGCGAATTGTCCAGCGATTGCATGACCAGCAAGATCACCGACCGCTCCGAAGCACCGTACGCGTTCTGCGAACGCAGGAATTGCACCGGATGCAAAAACATCGTCAGCAGAAGCCGCAGGAAACGGAACGCCCCGCCGTCGATCATCGGCACGGTCTGCAAGAACAGCGCGTTCTGTCCCTTGCCGTAGGTGCACACCTCCACATGCGTCTGCGGTTCCGGGTGAATCGACGACGTGATCGCCACACCCTGGGCGAAATCGTGGCGCGACTTGCTGGTGACCCCGATGATCGCCTCGGAATTACTGCGCGTCAGCTCACCGAGCCGCGAGGACAACTCCGGCAACGTGCCGTCGCCCCGCAACTTGTGCAGCAACTTCTGAGTGCCCAGCGCCGCCGCCGCGAACACCACCTGCTCGGCGGTGAACGTGCGACGCTGCTTGCGCACCCAACCGTTGGACTGCACCGTCTCCACGCGATAACCGCCGTTACCGTCGGGGGTTACCGCCGTCACGGTGGTCAACGGATGCACCTGTGCGCCGTTGCTCTCGGCCAGGTGCAGGTAATTGAGCGTGGTGGTGTTCTTGGCATTGTGCTTGCAGCCGGTGAAGCACTCCGAGCAGTGGATACACCCCGCCCGGCGCGGACCGGCACCACCGAAGTACGGGTCATCGACCTCCACGCCCTCGGAACCCTCGTTGAAGAAGACACCGACATGGGTGCGATGGAAGGTATCGGCGACCTTCAGATCCCGCGCGACCTGCAACAGCACGTCGTCCTTCGGCCCGATCCGCGGATTCTCCACCACACCCAGCATCCGCGCGGCCTGGTCGTAATACGGCGCGAGCTCGGACTTCCAATCGGTGATGTGGGCCCACGCGCGATCGCGATAGAACTCCGGCAGCGGTTCATACAGCGTGTTGCCATAGATCAGCGACCCGCCGCCCACGCCCGAACCGCTGAAGACCAGGCACTTACCCAGCGCGCTGATCCGCTGCGGGCCGGTCAGACCCAGACGCGGCGCCCAGATGGCCTTGGGAATGTTCCAGTTGGTCTTCGGATAGTCCTCGGCGTCCCAGCGCCTACCGGATTCGAGCACACCTACCCGATAGCCCTTTTCGGTCAGCCGCAGCGCGGTCACGCTGCCACCGAAACCGGAACCGACGACGATCACGTCGTAGTCGTAGTCGTTCATCGTGACACCACCTCATAGTCGGCGGGATCGAACCGCGCCTGTTTCTTGTATTGGATTCCGAGCAAGGGCCAGTTGGTCGTGATGCGCCCGTCGGCCTGGCGATACCACGACGAACACCGGGTCCACACACTTCCGGTGAGCTGCGCCTGGATCCGCTCGTCGTAGGCCTGTTCCACGTCCGGACGAACCGTCAGCGCGCGACCGGACGCCGCGAGATGGGCGACATAGTCGCCGAGGTACTTCGCCTGCGCTTCCAGGAAGTAGATGATCGAACCGCCACCGGTATTGGTATTGGGGCCGTACATGATGAACAGGTTCGGAAACCGCGGCACGGTCATCCCGTAGTAGGCGTGCGCACCGCTGTCCCACTCCTGCGTCAGTTCCCTGCCCTGCGCGCCCGTGATCGTCATCGGGGCCAAGAACTCGGTGCTGGTGAAACCGGTGCCCCAGATGATGACGTCGACCTCGTGGTCCCGCCCGTCAGCGGTGCGCACACCCGAGGGAGTGATCTCGGCGATCCGCTCGGTGGTCACCTCCACGTTCGCTTCTGCCAGGGCAGGAAGATAATTGTCGGAGAACAGGATTCGCTTGCAGCCGACCGGATAGTCCGGCCAGACCTTCTCGAAAAGCCCCGGCTTGGCCTTGGTCTGCCTGCGCATATGCCACTTCGACACGGCCTTGATCGCGGCCGCGAGAGGTTTGGAGTACACCCAGGCGACGCTGAGCCCTTCGACCACGCTGTACCAGGTCGCGCGTTCGGCGAGCTCGGTCACCGGCAGCTTCTCGAACACCCGGTGATGGCGCTCGGAGAACTCCCGATCCGGGCGCGGGATGATGTAGGGCGCGGTCCGCTGGAACAGCGTCAGCTTCTCGGCCTGCTGTTGCACCTCGGGAACGAACTGGATCGCGCTCGCCCCGGTGCCGATGACAGCCACGCGCTTGCCGGTCAGGTCGATGTCGTGATCCCACTCCGCGGAATGGAAACTACTGCCGCCGAAGCTGTCTCGACCATCGATCGCAGGCACCGCGGGCCGCGACAGCTGCCCGACCGCCGACACCAGCACATCGACCACCACGGTCTCCCCGCCACCGAGCCGGACCGACCACTTGCCGGTCGCGTCGTCGAACGCGGCACCGAGCACCTCGACGCCGAAGCGGATATGGCGCCGGACATCGTATTTGTCGGCGACATGCCTGATGTAGTCGAGAATCACCGGCTGCCGTGAGAATCGGTGCGGCCAGCGCGGATTCGGTTCGAACGAGTAGGAGTAGAACGGGGACGGCACATCACAGGCAGCACCGGGATAGGTGTTCTCCCGCCAGACGCCACCGACATCGTCAGCCTTCTCGAACACGACAATGTCGTCGAAGCCGCGCTTCTTCAGTTCGATGACGGCCGCCAAGCCGCCGAACCCGCTGCCGATGACTGCAATGGACGGGGTCATGAGGTCCCTTCGAGAACGATGCGAGCACAGGTATCGGGGTCGTCGCTGAACGGGAGGTGCCCGCAGCCGGGAAGGTCGAGATGGCGCGCGAACGGCAGCACCACGCGCGCACGCGCGCTCTGGGTGCGGTGCACGAGCACGACGTCGCGGGTGCCCCACGCGATCGTCACCGGAATCTCACCCAACGAGCCACGGTCGTCGCCGGGATCGAGGACGTAATTGTCGAAGTCGTCGCGTGCGGCCGCGAACGAGGTGGCCCCGGCCAGCCCCGCCAAGTCGGTACGCGCGGCATCGGGGTCGACGCTCACCGGGTGACCGAACATGCTCGAGAGCAGGATCCTGCGGCCGACGGGATAGTCGACCAGCCGGTCCAAGGTCGGCCCGACAGTGCGGGCGGCACCACGCATGCTCGTGAGCAGGACCTGAGTCCACCGCCGTCCGACCGGTCCGTAGAAGCCGACCGGCGAGAACGCGGTGACCCCGGACGCGACTCCGGTGCGACCCAGTTCGAGGGCGATGCCGCCACCCATGGAGCTGCCTACCACGTGCGGGCGTGCGATTTCGTTGTCGGCCAGCCAGCGCGTGAGCCAGGCGGCGTACCCGCGCGGCCCCGGCCGGACATCGTCGAGCGCCGGCGAGTCACCGAAACCGGGTAGGTCGATCGCGATGACCTCGTGCTGATCGGCCAGTTGGTCGATGATCGGCGCGAAGACCTGCCAGCGACTGCCGAGGCCGTGCACCAGCACGATCGGCGCACCACTACCCCGGCGGAGGTGAGAGATCTGCGTCATCGCAGCCTTTCATCCAGAGAAACAGTTACTGCGTACGGTATGTTGATTGCACCAGCTCGATCCGCCAGCGTCAAGTGGTGACCGCAGACACATTTCACCCAATCTACCGAATCTTGTCGGCAGGACGTACGATTTCTCAGGTGACCGTGCAACCACCGCGCCGCACCCAGGCCGAACGTCGGGCATCCACCCGCGCCAGAATCTTGGCCTGTACTGCCGAATGCCTGCTCGAACGCGGCTACGCGGCGACCACCGTCAGCGCGGTCCAAGAACGCGCCGGGCTCGCCCGCGGCACCGTGCAGCACCACTTCCCCACCAGAGCCGAACTGCTCATCGCCGCCACCACCGAGGTAGTCGACATCCGGCTCGAGAAGTTCCGACGCGAAGCCGAACTCCTCCCGCCCGGCCGCGACCGACTCCAATCCGTCGTCGACCTCGCCTGGCGCGACCTCAACAGCCCCGCCTTCTTCATCGCCCTCGACCTCTGGGTGGCCGCGCGCACCGACACCGAACTCCGCGACCAGCTCGTCACCGAAGAACGTCGCGTATTCACCGAAATGCGCAGGCTCTACCTGCAAGTACTCGGCGAGCCCTATGCCACCGACCCGCGCGCCGAGGTCCTCGTCGAATTCACCATCGACATGCTCACCGGACTCTCGATGACCGCCATGCTCACCGGAACACTCGGCGAACGCGAGGCGGTGCTGCGCCGATGGAAGCGCGCACTGGCCGTACTCGCCGGACAACTCCCCAGCGATGAACTTCTCGACGGAAGCCCACTGCCCATCGGGGCGAGCTGACCACTCGCGACGTCGCTTCTAGCCGCCCGAAGTCTGCACGCCGGACAATCCGTTCCAGCACAGCGCCACGACAGTGTCGACAGCCTCGACCATCGGAATCGGACGACCCGTGTCGAGCCACTGCCGTGCCGCGAGATGGCTTGCGCCCACCACCCCGAACGCGCACGCGTACGCACGGACGTCATCCATACCCGCCGCACGCAGCTCCGCGCTGACCAACACCGCGCATTCGCCCATGGCATTGCGCACCCGCCACCGCACACACGGCTCACTCGGCACCGGCGACTCGAAGACCAAGGTGTGCCCACCGGCGTCCTCGTCGACGAAATCGAAATAGGCCCGCACCGCGCGACGCACCTTGTCCTCTTGACCGTCGGCGTCGGCCAGCGCGTCCCGGATTCCGTCGACCATCCGATCCAGATAACCCTGCAACACAGCGAGATAGAGATCGAGCTTGCTCGCGTAGTGCGTGTACAGCACCGGCTTGCTCATCCCGGCCCGGAGACCGATGTCGTCCATGCTCGCACCGTGATAACCATGGGCGACGAAGACCGAACGCGCGGCACCCAACACCGTGAGCCGTCGCTGGGTGCGGGCAGCCGTCTCGGCGCCCTCGACCGCCGGAGCGTCGTCGAAGAGAAGTGTCATGGGGTATCCGAGGATTCGAGGGTGCTCACCATGTGAGCACCGGTTTGACGACAGCGCCCGCGCGCTGGTCGGCCAACGCGGTACCGACCTCGGTGTGCGGGTAGCGGGCGATCAGGCGCTCGACCGGGAAACGACCGGCCGCGTAAAGATCGAGCAACTGGGGAATGAAGACGGCAGGCACACTGTCGCCTTCGAGGCAGCCACGAATCACTTTCCCGTGCAGCACGAGATCGCCGATATCGACCGGCGGCGCGCCACGGCCGAGACCGACGGCAACCACCGTGGCACCGACAGCGAGCGCGGCGACGGCATCGCCGAGAACAGCGGCGACACCGGTCGTATCGAGCGCGTGGGTCGCACCTCCGTCGGTGAGTTCGCGGATGCGCGGCGCGGTAGGCCCGTCAGCGGGATCCAATGCCGCGTCCGCGCCGAGCTCGACAGCCAGGTCCCGCCGCTCAGCAGACGTTTCGACGACAACCACACGAACCTCGGGAATCGACCGGGCGGCGAGCAAACCCGCCATCCCGACCGCACCCGCCCCGTACACAGCAACCCATGCCCCCGCCTCCGGGCGCAACGCGTTCAGCACAGCGCCCGCGCCGGTCTGGAACCCGCAACCGAACGGCGCCGCCACCGCGAGGTCGATCGCCGGGTCGATCACGATCGTGTTGTCCTCAGTGGTCAACGCATAGCCGGCGAAACTCGACTGACCGAAGAAACCGTCCATTACCGGCGAACCGTCGACGAGCGCCCTGGGTGTGGCGTGCGCGCGCCGTCCGAATTGGTTGAGCGCGGTCGCGCGGTGGCAATAGGCGGGACGATCGGCGGCGCAGTTGCGACAGGCGCCGCAGTGCCGGAAGGTCAGCACGACATGATCGCCGGGCCGGACCGTACGCACGTCGGCCCCGACCGCCGCGACGACGCCCGCGCCCTCGTGTCCGAGCAGAATCGGGCGATCCGCGGCACCCGCGCGACGACTGACCAGATCGGTGTGGCAGATCCCGGCGGCGACGATCCGCACCAGGATCTCCCCGGAGCGGGGCTCGTCGACCTCGATCGGCTCGATCGAGAACTCCGCCGCCGGATCGCGCGACAACACCGCCGTCGTGCGCATCAGGAGACCCGTTCCAGCAGGAAGTAGAAGTATTGGCCGCGCGACAGGACCAGTTCGGCGCGCCCGTTCATGATGCCCATCAACGTGGTGTCGTCGAGCCACTTGAAGTGGTCGAACACCGCGCGGCCGTCGTAGACCATGGTCGCGGTGACCTCGCCGCGGAACTCGACATTCCACAGGGTCGCTTCGCCCTGTCCCAGCTCGACATTCGAGAACAGGGTGCCGTCCTCGGCTCGGCACATCAGCGGCTTCGCGTCGTCGAGAGCGAGGAAATTCTTGCCGTACCAGCGGCTGGCAGGCAGCGCGCGACACAGCGGGTGACCGGTCTGGAACGCGTCGCCGCGCCATTCACCGAGGATCTCCTCGGCGCGAGCCGGGCGTAGCCGGGTCCACAGCTGGTCCAGATCGGCGGTGTCGACACCGTCGGTCTGCTCCCTGAGCTGCTGCCACCGTGGTTTGTCCGCGCTCATCAAAGCCCTCGTCTCACAGAGTTCAGAACCGTCCGGTTCCACAAGGGACCATAGTTCCGAACCAGATGGTTCGGCAAGGGGTACCATTCGGCACATGCGGGCGGCAGGTCAGGCAACACGGGAGCGAATACTCACCGCGGCGAAAGCGGAGTTCGCCGAATTCGGCATCGCCGGTGCTCGGATCAACCGCATCGCGGCCGCCGCGCACGCCAGCAAGGACCGCCTCTACGCGTACTTCCCCGGCAAGAACGAGCTCTACGCCGCTGTCACCGAACGCTGGACCACCGAGACCAGCAGCGAAGCCGCCATGTCCGCCGACGACCTTCCCGCCTATGTTGGGCGCCTGTTCGACCATTTCATCGCCCACCCCGACAACGCCCGGCTCCAAGCCTGGTCCGAACTCGAGCCCTCCGCCGATATCCCCCAGGTGCTGCGGCAAACCATCGACGCGAAACTCGTCGAACTCCGCCGCGGCCAGCACGAAGGACTCGTCACCACCGATATCCCGGCCACGATCCTGCTCCACATGCTCACCGACCTGGCTCGCACGTCAGCCGCCCATGCCAGGGCCGGATCAGTCGTGGCCGGCCGTGACCGCCTGGCGGAGCAACGCTCGGCGATGGTGTCGGCCGTCGCGCGCATCGTGACCCCTCGATAACAACCGGTACCCACCAGCTGGCAGCTCCCCCAGCCTCCTTGTGTCTTTTTGGAGGTGCTTTGTACCTGCTCAAGCCGAGATGATGGATGGATTGGAAACATATATAAATGCGCATATCTGCGTATCGGCATTAAATAAACCGGGAGTTGCGGGGACCAAGATCGTTGACGTGACCCTCGACCACTCGAACCCGGAATGACCAAAGCTATTCAAACCTGTACCGCCCCTTGGTCAACGCGCTCCCCCACCACCGGCCGGACCGAGTAGCACGGCCCCGCTCCCCCACCTCGTACAGTTGCCGGAATGAACGAGGATCTACGCATCTGCTTCATCGGGGACTCCTTCGTCCAGGGCATCGGTGACCCGGAGTACCGCGGTTGGGTCGGCCGCGTGCTCACCGCGACGGGCCCCGCCATCACCGCGTTCAACCTCGGCATCCGGCGCAATACCTCCGACGATGTCCTGCGTCGCTGCTGGCGCGAGGTCGACCCCCGCGCCGTGCCCGGCGCCGACAACCGCCTGGTGATCTCATTCGGCAGCAACGACGCGGTCGTGGAGGACGGAACCGTCCGGGTCGGTAAGGCGCGCTGCCTCGACAACCTCGCGACCCTGCTCGCCGAGAGCCGCGAGCGCGCGATCCATCCACTGGTGATCGGCCCACCGCCTGTCATCGACGGCGGCGAGGAGCACCTGCGCCGAACGATGGAACTCGCCGACGCCATGGCGGAGCTGTGCGGCTCGCGTGACGTGCCCTTCGTCGCCACCACCGAGCGACTGGCCGAAGACCCGACCTGGGCAGGCGAAGCCATGGCGGGCGACGGCGCCCACCCCGGCAGTGACGGTTACCAGCGCTTGGCCGAGCTGATCCTCGATGGCGGGTGGCACTCGTGGATCGCCCGGCCTCAGCCGTGACCGCTATTCCAGAATGCCGAGATGCTTGAGGTCACGGACGTATTTGGCGATGAGATCTGTCGGTAGGTGCGGGATGTCGTTGTCGGGACCGATCTGTGCGGCGCGGACGGCGGCCCGGAAGCCGTCGGCGGGCAGGGCCGAGCCGTGCAGTGGACGGCCGGGCTTGCGGTAGGCGTCGAGTAGCGGGAGCAGGGTGTGCTTGCGCTGGGGTTCGGGCAGGGCACGCAAGGCGGTTTCGAAGCGGGCGAACCAGTCGTCGTAGCTGTCGATGCGATCGATGCGGTGGCCCGCTTCGATCAGCCAGTCGACGAACACGTCGAGGGAGATCCCGTCGTCGTGCGGGTTGAGGACGTCGTAGGTGCGGTACCCACTCGCGGCAGCGGCACCGAGTTCGGTGATGGCCGTGGCGACGAAGTCGACGGGCAGGCCGTCGTAGTGGGCGCGCTGTGGTCGCCCGTGGGAATCGGTGCGGTAGAACGAGGTCGGCGCGAGCCCGGTGACGAGCACACTCAGCAGCAGACGGGTGAACACATCGGGCACATTGAGCTGGCCCCGGAAGTGACTGTGCGCCAAGATCATGTCCGAGCGGAATACCGCGACAGGCAGTCCGAACCGCTCGGCGGCCTCGCGTAACAGAACCTCGCCCGCCCACTTGCTGTTGCCGTAGCCATTGGCATAGGAACCGTCCAGTCGGCGAACCGGACTCATTGTTCGCACGTCGCCGTCCTCGGCGAAGGACTCTCCCTGCGCCGCGACGGCCACCGTCGACAGATAACTCACCGGCTTGCGGGTGGTCGTCAGCGCCAGCCGGATGATCTCCGCCGTGCCGACCACATTCGGGCCGAACAGCTGCGCGTACGGGAGCACATGGTTCACCAGCGCGGCCGAGTGCACGATCAGATCGACCTCACCGGCCAACCGGTCCCAGGTCCGCTGCGGTAGACCGAGATTCGGCTCACCGATATCACCGGGCAGCACTTCCAAGGCGTCCTTCGCGAGAACCTGGAAGTGCACGGCCAGCTCACTGTCGCCGGTGTCGAACGCCGCGTCGAGGCGCTCTCGGGCGGCGACGGCGTCACCGCCACGGACCACGCAGATCACCTTGCCGCCCTCCGGGGCGAGCCGCTCGAGCCAACTCAGCAGCAGGAACCGCCCGAGATAGCCGTTCGCGCCGGTGATCAACACCGTCTTCGCGGGCGTAGCGGCAGGTACGCGCGCGGCGGTGCTGACATCCACGAACTTCTCGAGCGTCAGATCCGCCGCGCGAATCTCGGTAGCGCCCTTGCCGTGCACCGCGTCGGAATCGGTTCTGTGCGTGCCGGGTTCACGCTCCCGTCGCACGTAGTCGGCGATACGCGCCAAGTCGCTGTCCGGTCCGAGCAGCACGTTCACCGGCACGTCCACGGCGAGCAGTTCTCGTAGCAGCGTCGAATACGACAGCGCGGCCAGCGAATCACCGCCGAGATCACCGAATCGTGCGTCCGGGCGCAGATCCGCCGGGTCCCCACCGAGCACGGCGCGAGCGGCACGGGCGACGGTGTCGTACACCGGCAGCCCGGGTGCGTCGCGACGCAGCCGCTGCAGTTCGTCTTCCTGACCCCGCGCGAGGTCGGCGTAGAGCTGCTCGAGTCGCTGCCCGTACCGCTGTTTCAGCTTGGGCCGCAACAGTTTTCCTACCCCGGACAGCATCCCGTCGGCTGTCGAGAACGGTTCGGGCTCGATGATGAAGTCACGCGGAATCTCGTAGGGCTCGAGTTCGGCTGCGGCGGCCGCTCGGTGCAGCGACGCACTCACCGCGGCGCGCAACGCGTCGGCGGGCCCCGCGAGCGCGGCCTCGGTGGGTACGACGACCGCCAGCAGATAGGCGCGTTCGCTGCTGCCGTACACATAGATCTGGCGCACCAGGTCCGCGCCCGCGAACACCGCTTCCAACCGCGACACCGTGACGAACTCGCCCTGGGAGAGCTTGAGAACATTGTTGCGGCGGTCGACATAGGCCAACCGGTCGGGCGCCAACTCGACCACCACATCACCGGTGCGGCAGAACCCGTCGGCATCGAAGACCTCGGCGGTCACCTCGGGGCGGCGGTAGTACCCGGCGATCATGGTGGTCGTCTTGAGCAGCAACTCGCCGCGCGGATACGGCTTGTCGGTGCCGAAATAGCCGAGTTCCGGCACGTCGACGAGTTTGTAATCCAGTACCGGCGGGCGCATCACCTTCGTATCGAAGATCACCCCGCCGCCGGTCTCGGTGGAGCCGTAACCGTCGTGCAAACGCAGGCGCAGCACCGACTCGACGAAGGCACGCAGGTCGGGTGCGATCGGCGCGCTGCCGCACAGCACCGACAGCAGCCGGCCACCCAGGAACTGTTCACGCAGTTCGGTTTTCACCGTGTCGATCGCCGCGTCGCCGCGCTCGGCGACCGCACGCTGGAAACGCTGCAGGATCATGTCGCACACCCGGGGCACCAGGAAGATCTCGGTGGGCCGCACCAGCGAGATGTCGGTGAACAACGTCGACAGGTCCGGCGCCGCCGCGAAATATGCTGTGCCGCCACGCGCGAGCACGCTGTTGAGGGTGAGCCGAGCGGCGATATGGCACATCGGCAGGAAGTTGACATTGATCGCGGTCAGCGGCCGCGCGGGCTGCCAGCCCACCGCGACCAGGCGCTGGGTGTACATCGCGCCTTTGGGTGTACCGGTGCTGCCCGAGGTGTAGATCAGCAGGGCGAGTGGGTCCTCGCCCTGCGCGGGCACGCTCAGCGGAGCCGCGGCGGCGCGGCGACCCTGCTCAATGGTGTCGTCGAGGGTGCTGAGCACGAGCGCCGATCCCCCGGCCCGAAGACGGGCGCGGGCCGCGTCGAGGGCATCCCGGTGATCATCGTCGTCGGCGTGATGGTCGAACACGATCAGCGAACGCGGCGTGACGCCGGACAGGACCGCGTCCACGGCGATGTCCAAATGGGCGGTATCGACCGCGAACACCGTCGGCTCGGTCTCGTCGAGAATCGACCGCAACTGTTCCAGACCCGCGCCGGCCTGCAATGGCACCGCGACCCCACCGAGGTGGATCGTGGCGAGATCGAGCACGGTGTAGTCGGCGCTGGTGAACCCGAGCACTGCGACGAAATCCCCGGTGACGACACCTTCGCGATGCCAGGCCGCGGCGAGCGCGCGAGTGCGCTCCCACACCTGCCCGTAGGTCAGCAGCTCGAACTCCGGCAACAGCTTTCGTGTCGACCGTCCGCCGGTCTCGACCAGCTCGGTACGGCGGGTGCCCAGTGCCGGGCGATCGGCGTAAGCGGTCATGACGGTCTCGACGATGCGCGCCGTCGCGAGTCCGGGGGTCGTCACGATGGCGTGCACATCCTCGACGGGCCGCGCCGCACGGATCTGCTCGTCTTCGACGTAGAGCGCCTTGATGCGGTCGGCCAGCTGCCCCGCAGCGAGCTCCACGGTCATGCTTCACACTTCCGAATGCCTTGCCACGCTTGCCGTTGCGCGGACTCGGGGTCGACCAGCACGCGCGGCGGATGGTCGATGATGGCGGTGGTGCGGCGTTCGGCGGTGTAGGGCGACCACGGCGCCAGCGGTCGGCCGGTGCGGGCGAAGCTGAGCCAGTTGTCCTGGATGTAGTCCTGGACCGCGAGGAAGGCCCGCCTGCCCCCGGCCGCGGTCATCGCGCGCCCGACGGGGCCGTCGACCCAGCCGAAGACGGGGACCAGGTCGAGCGCGTGGGTGGCGCCGAAGCCCGCCAGGTGCAGCGCGCGCGGGGCGTAGTCGTACCGGTACGCGTACGTGGGGGCGTATTTGCTGTGGCCTTCGAGCACGGCCAGCGTCGGACGGAGGAACAGGTGGTCGCCACCGACGCGCACCGCGGTGCGCGCTGCCGGGTAGCCGGGGTAGCTGCTGGTCACCCGTTTCTCGGTGCCGGGCTCGTAGCGGTCGAAGATGGTGCTGAGCTGTTTCGGGGTGTGTGGCACCGACTTGGCGAAGCGCTGGAACAGTGTCGCCTCGTCGCGGTTGGTGCCGATGATCAACGGCACGGGATGCGCGCGGCCCGCCGCGATCGCGTCCAGGGGCGTCTCCGGGAGGAAGTCGCCGTCCGCGACAGGGGCGTAGGGAAAGCTGCCCGGCTCCTCGCGCAGCGAACGGCCGAGCGCGCGGTCGCCCGCCCGGCACAACTCCTTCGCGGATACGGTGCTCAGCACGGTGGCGGCGTCGGCGGGGGTGGCGCCGAGCCGGTCCAGGCAGCGACGAGCGAAGCGGTGCGCCTCCTCCGGTGTCGAGGTCCAGTCAGCGGGGGCGCTCTGGGCGATCGCCCGATGGAACAGGCCGCGCGCGGCGGGCGTCGCCAGCAGGCTGACCACCGCGTGCGCGCCGGCCGATTCACCGAAGATGGTGACGTTGTCGGGGTCACCGCCGAACGCGGCGATATTGCGACGCACCCATTCCAGCGCCGCGACCTGATCGCGAAGTCCGAGGTTCGATTCGAAAACTCGCTCAGCCGTGGAGAATTCGCTGAAGTCGACATACCCGAGCGCGCCGAGGCGATAGTTCACCGACACCACGATCACGTCACCGCGGGCGGCCAACCGTGCGCCGGAATACATGCTCGACGTGCCGATCAGGTATCCGCCGCCATGGAAGAACACCATGACCGGGCGCGGGGTGGTCGACGGCGTCGCAGGCGCGGTGACATTGAGCGTCAGGCAATCCTCCCCGGTGGGCTGCCAGGTTCGCGGGCCGATGCGGGCACCGTTCGGATTCTGCACCGCGGCGTTGCCGAACTCGGTCGCCGACCGGACCCCCGTCCACGGTCGAACAGGCTGGGGCGCACGCAACCGCAACGCTCCGATGGGTGGGGCCGCGTAGGGCAGGGCACGCCAGCGGGCGATTCGACGACCCGCACGACCGCGCACGACTCCGTCGGCGCTCACGATCTCGGTGGACAACATCCCTCGAATGTACGTGGTACCGACGGTACCGCGCAGCTGGTTCGGTCGGCGAACTTTTCCGAAGCCGCATCCGCGCCGCGGACTAGACTGAGTCGATGACCGGCGAGGATCCGGAAAAGGCCCCGTGGGCGGCGGAAAGCGCCCCCGATATCGCCGCATTGGATCGCTTGGTTTCCACCTGCCGTGCCTGCCCCCGACTCGTCGCCTGGCGCGAAGAAGTCGCCGTCGTCAAACGGGCAGCCTTCCGCGACGAAGAGTACTGGGGTCGGCCGGTACCCGGTTTCGGGCCTGCCGACGCTCGCGTTCTCGTGGTCGGCCTCGCCCCCGCCGCCCACGGGGGGAATCGCACCGGGCGCATGTTCACCGGCGACCCGAGCGGCAACGTCCTGTTCGGTGCGCTGCACGCGGTCGGATCGGCGACCGGCGCGCATCCGGTGAGCCGCGACGACGGCATCGAGCTGCTGGACACCCGGCTCACCGCACCGGTGCACTGCGCCCCGCCGGAGAACAAGCCGACACCAGAGGAGCGGCATCGCTGCGCGCCTTTCCTCAGCCGGGAATTGGAATTACTCAGCTCGACGCTTCGCGTGATCGTCGTCCTCGGCGGCTTCGGCTGGCAGGCCCTGTTCACCGTCCTCTCCGCAGGCGACTGGAATGTGCCACGCCCCCGTCCACGTTTCACCCACGGCGCGCAAGTCGTCATCACTCATCCCGACGGCCGATCGGTCACTGTGCTCGGTAGTTACCACGTGAGCCAGCGCAATACCGCCACGGGAAAGGTGAGTCCGGCGATGGTCGAAGACATCCTGCTCCGGGCGAAGACGATCGCCGAGTCCTGACCGGAATTCGCGACCTCGTCACCTAGGATCGAGCAGTGCTGACTGTGTACACGATCGGCCATTCCACGCGGACCCCGGACGAATTCGTCGGTCTGCTCGACGATTACGGCGTCACCCAACTCGTGGATATCAGGACCGTTCCCCGGTCGCGCCATAATCCACAGTTCGGCCGCGACGCACTCCAGGAAGTCTTGCAGGCGGCGAGCATTCACTATCTGTATCTCGCCGCGCTCGGTGGGTTGCGCCACGGTGAGAGCAGCGATGCCAACGCGGGCTGGCGCAACGCGTCGATTCGCGCGTACGCGGATTACATGCAGACACCGGAATTCGCCGCGGGCATCGACGAACTCGTCGACCTGGCTGGCGCAGCGACAACGGCTGTGATGTGCGCCGAAGCGGTGCCGTGGCGGTGCCACCGCTCGCTGGTGGGCGACGCGTTGCTGGTCCGGGGCGCGCAGGTGCGCGACATCATGTCCGCCACCCGAGCACCGGACCACCAGCTGACGAACTTCGCCCACGTCGACGGAACCACGATCACCTATCCCCCACCGCCGGAAAATCCATAGGCATTCATTCATCTCGACCCAGACCGCAGACGGTTCGGCAACAGTTCACTGCGATGGCAGGAGATCCGACGATGAGTTCGCTGGCAATGAGCACACTGGATGTCTCCAGATGGCAGTTCGGTATCACCACGGTCTACCACTTCATCTTCGTCCCGCTCACCATCGGACTGGCGCCGCTCGTAGCGGGAATGCAGACGGCGTGGGTGATCACCGGAAAAGAACACTGGTATCGGCTCACGAAGTTCTTCGGGAAACTGTTCCTGATCAACTTCGCCATCGGTGTCGCCACCGGCATCGTGCAGGAATTCCAATTCGGGATGAACTGGAGTGAGTACTCCCGATTCGTCGGTGACGTCTTCGGTGCGCCACTGGCCTTCGAAGCGCTGGTCGCCTTCTTCCTGGAGTCGACATTCCTCGGATTGTGGATCTTCGGCTGGACCAGATTGCCCAAACTCGTTCACCTGGCGACGATCTGGGTCGTCGCCTTCGGTGTCAATGCCTCGGCGTACTTCATCATCGCGGCCAACTCGTTCATGCAGCACCCGGTCGGTGCGAAGTTCAACCCCGAGACCGGACGCGCCGAACTGGACAGCATCTGGGCGCTGCTCACCAACAACACCACCCTCGCGGCATTTCCGCACGTGGTCGCCGGCGCGTTCCTGACCGCGGCGACCTTCGTCGTCGGTATCGCGGGGTGGTTCATGGTGCGCAACGCGCGCAGCGGCGATGCCGTGAAACTCGACGAAGCCAGGATCATGTGGCGACCGGCGGCCCGGGCAGGGATGTGGGTCATCGCCGCATCGATCGTCGTGGTGGGCGTGACCGGCGACATCCAAGGCAAGATCATGTTCGATCAGCAGCCGATGAAGATGGCGTCGGCGGAATCGCTGTGCCACACCGAGACCGATCCGGAGTTCTCGATCCTCACCGTCGGCACGCACAACAACTGCGACAGTGTCACGCATCTACTGGAAGTGCCGTACGTGCTGCCGTTCCTGGCCGAGGGCAAGTTCACCGGCGTCACGTTGCAGGGTGTGGAGGATCTGCAGGCGTCCTACGTGCAGGACTACGGGCCGGGCAATTACCGGCCCAATCTCTTCGTCACCTACTGGGGCTTCCGCGCCATGATCGGCTTGCTGGCCGGACCGGCGCTGTTGTTGCTCGCCGGTCTCTGGATGACCCGCGGTGGCCGAGTGCCCGACAAACGCTGGTTCTCCTGGCTGTGCCTGATCGCCATCCCCACTCCCTTCCTGGCCAACAGCGCGGGCTGGGTCTTCACCGAGATGGGGCGGCAGCCCTGGGTGGTGGTGCCGAATCTGACCGGCGATACGACCATTCGTATGACCGTGGCGCAAGGCGTCTCCGATCATGCGCCGGGCACGGTGATCTTCTCCCTCGCTGTCTTCACGCTGCTCTACGGCGCGCTGGCCGTGGTCTGGTACTACCTGATGCACCGCTACACCGTGGTCGGGCCCGAGCCGGGGCCGACGGCGTCCGATGACGAGTCCGGTCCCGATGGCGACGGTGGTGGCGGTAGGCACCGTGCCGAACCCGTCGAGTCGCTGTCCTTCGCGTACTAGGAGACGACGATGAGTCTGCAGCAATTCTGGTTCGTATTGGTCAGCGTGCTGTTCACCGGCTACTTCATCCTCGAGGGCTTCGACTTCGGTGTCGGCATGCTGATGCCGATCCTGGGCAAGGGTTCCGATGTGCGCAGGCGCGTCGTGCTCAACACCATCGGCCCGGTCTGGGACGGCAACGAAGTGTGGCTGATCACCGCGGGCGGTGCGATGTTCGCGGCGTTTCCGGAGTGGTACGCGAGCTTGTTCTCCGGGTTCTACCTGGCCCTGCTACTGCTGCTGGTCGCGTTGATCCTGCGGATCTGCGCCATCGAGTGGCGATCGAAGATCAACTCGCCGAAGTGGCGGGCCTGGTGCGACGTCGGCATCGGCATCGGCTCCTGGATTCCGGCACTGGCGTGGGGCTGGGTGTTCGCCAATCTCGTGCGCGGTGTGCCGCTGAACGACAAGCGCCAGGTCGTCGGCTCGGTGTGGGATCTACTCAGCCCCTACGCGCTGCTCGGCGCGGCGACAACGGCGATCCTGTTCGCCCTGCACGGCGCGATCTTCCTGGCGCTCAAGACCGGCGGTGAGGTCCGCGACGACGCCCGCACGTGCGTTCGGATCCTGTTCGTGCCCACGGTGGTGATCGTCGGCGGGTTCGGGCTGTGGACCCAGCTCGCCTACGGCTCCGGCTGGACCTGGGGCGCTCTCGGCGCCGCGGTGCTCGGCCTGGTCGTGGCCGGTGGCGCCACCGGCGCGGGCCGTGACGGTTGGGCCTTCCTCGGCACCACGCTCACGATCGCCTCGGCCACCGTCCTGCTGGTGGGCTCGCTGTACCCGAACGTGATGCCTTCCACCATCGACCCCGCCTTCGACCTGACCATCGACAACGCCTCCTCCAGTCACTACACCCTCCAGGTGATGAGCTGGGCAGCGGTGCTGTGCACCCCGGTGGTCCTGATCTACCAGGGCTGGACCTACTGGGTCTTCCGCAAACGTCTGACCGTGGAACAGATTCCCGAACCGACCGGGCTGCCCCTCACGAAATAGGCTTTCCGACCACAACATTCACCGCGCGCGTCATGGCACTGTCGGTGCCATGACGCGCGCGGTGCGTTGTGGGCGACCACCTCGACCCCTCTCGGTGCAATAGGCCGCGGAGCCAGGCGAGAAGGCGCTATTCGATGAGGTTCGCGCTTTTGAGCCAGTCGTAGGCGACGTCGGCGGGGTCCTCTCCGTCGATGTCGACGCGGCCGTTGAGTTCTCGCATCAGGTCGTCGGTGAGCAGCTCGGAGATGGTGCCGAGGAGCTCGCGCAGTTCGGGGTTGGCATCGAGGACGGCGCCGCGGACGACCGCGGTGCCGCTGTAGGGGAGGAAGAATTTCTTGTCGTCGTCCAGAACCACCAGATTCAGGTTCTTGACCCGGCCGTCGGTGGTGTAGACCATGCCGAAATGGCAGGGCTCGCCTTTCGCGGTCGCGGTGTAGACGACGCCTGCGTCCATCCGGGTGACGTTGCCCGCGGGGACACCGTCGGGATCGTTGTAGGGGATGCCGTACTTCTGCAGCATCGGAAGGAAACCGTCCGAGCGACTGAAGAATTCGTCGTCGACGCAGAAGGTTCGCTCGGCGACCGGTAGTGCGGCCACGTCCGAGAGCGACTTCACGCCGAGTCGCTGCGCGGTCGGCGTCGACGCGCCGAAGGCGTAGGTGTCGTTGAAATTGGCCGGTGGGAGCCATTCGAGGTTGTGATCACGCTTTTCGACGTCGTGGACGCGCTGCCAGAGCTCCTGCGGGTCCGCGATCGTCTCGGTTTCGTTGTGGTAGTTGACCCAGCCGGTGCCGGTGTATTCCCACAGCACGTCGGCGTCGCCGTTGAGCTGGGCCTGCCGCGACGACGCCGACCCCGGGGCGCCGGTCAGATCGGTGATCGAGGCACCTGCCGCGGCCAGGTAGGTGGCGGTGATCTTGCCGAGCACCACACCCTCGGTGAAGCTCTTCGAGGTGACGGTCAACTCGGAGCCGTCCAGCGGACGTTCGCCGCCGGGCAGGCTCGCCTCGTGGAAGGTACCCGACGAGCTCACCAGCCCACACCCGACGAGCAACGACATCGTCGCGACCAGCGCGGAAATCAACGGGACTCGCCTCATGAGACACCTCGTGGGGTCGCGGCCAGTTCGACGAGTCGGCCGAGCCAATCGATGATCAACGCCAGCAGACCGACGAGCACGGCCCCGGAGATGAGCAGCTTGGGCAAGAACAGGGTGACACCGGTCGTGATCAGGGTGCCGAGGCTGGTCGCACCGATGAAGGTACTCAGCGTCGCGGTACCGACCAGGATGACCAGCGCGGTGCGCACACCGTTGAGGATCACCGGCACCGCGAGCGGCAACTCCACCTGCACGAGGGTCCGTGCGGCCGAGAAGCCGATACCGCGCGCGGCCTCGATGGTGCGATGGTCCACCTGTCGGAGTCCGACGATCGTGTTCTGCAGGATCGGCAGGATCGCGTAGACGACGAGACCGACGACCGCCGTGCGGAATCCGGTGCCGAGCCAGAAGGTGAACAGGACGAGCAGGCCGACGGCGGGCGCGGCCTGGCCGACATTGGCGATGTTCACCGCGATCGGCTCGAGCCGCTGCAGCGCCGGCCTGGTCAACGCGATCCCGAGCGGAATCGCGACGACCACCACGATCAGCGTGGCGACCACGGTGAGCCGGATGTGATCGAGGATCGTGGTCTGCAGATTGGCCCAGCCGAGCGAGGCCTGTTCGGTCGGGGTGAATGTCGAGGCCCGATACCAGAACACGTATCCGATGCCGATCACCACGATGATGAGCGGTTCGAACCACACGTCGATCGGGACCCGGCGCAGTCGGTTCATGCCGGTTCGACCGATCCGGGTTCGTCGTCGGCGGCGACGACCGGTGTGGGCGTGGGATCGGAACCGTCGACATAGGTTTCGTAGGACGAGTCCTCGACCGCGGCGGTGCCCTCGGCGAGCTTGGTCTGGATCACATCGGTCACCGAGCCGATGCTCAGTGAGCCGACGACAGCGCCGCGACCGTCGGTGACCAGGGTGGCGCCCTGACTCGCCGCGAGCATGGCATCGAGCGCGTCGTTGAGCGTCGAGGACTTGGACACCACGGGCAGACGGCGATCCAGATAGTCCGAGACCTCCGGCTTGCTCGCCACTTCCGTCAGCGAGGGCCACGACCGCGGCCGGCCGGACTCGTCCACGACTACCACCCAGGTGTGTCCCGCGGCTTTCGCCCGCCCGATCACGACCTGCGAGGACTCCCCGATCCGAGCGGTGGTCACCGGGTCGACCTCCACATCGCGCACCCGAGACACCGTGAGATAGGCCAGCTTCGCGCCGGATCCGACGAATTCCTCCACGAACGGCGTCGCCGGGTCGGTGAGGATCGCCTCCGGCGTCGCGTACTGCTCGACATGGCCGCCCTCGGACAGGATGAGCACCTTGTCGCCGAGTTTGGTGGCCTCCTCGAAATCGTGGGTGACGATCACGATGGTCTTGCCGAGTTCGTGCTGGATCGCGATCAGGCTGTCCTGCAGGCGGACCCGGGTGATCGGGTCGACCGCGCCGAACGGTTCGTCCATCAGCAGCACCGGCGGGTCGGCCGCGAGCGCACGGGCGACGCCGACGCGCTGCTGCTGGCCGCCGGACATGTCCTTGGGCAGCCGGTCGGCGAACGTGGCCGGGTCGAGACCCACCAGGTCGAGAAGGTATTCGGTGCGCTCGGCGATCCGCTTCTTGTCCCAGCCGAGGACCCGGGGGATCGCGCCGATGTTCTTGGCGACCGACCAGTGCGGGAACAGGCCACCGGACTGGATGACGTAGCCGATCGACTGCCGCAGCTTGTCGGGGTCCTCCCGGGTGACATCGCGGCCGCCGATGAAGATCCGTCCCTCGGTCGGCTCGATCAGCCGGTTGATCATCTTGAGCGTGGTCGTCTTGCCACACCCCGACGGTCCGACGAACGCGACGATGTCGCCGGCGTCGATCTCGAGGTCGAGGCGCTCGACAGCGGGCGCGTCCTGGCCCTTGTACCGCTTGACGACCCCATCCAAGGTGATGGAATCACCGGTCACATTGCGCTGCCGTGCCGTCGGCGCGGGCTGGCTGGTCACATCGGTCATCACAGTCCCTTGGCAATCGTGAGGCGTCCGAGCAGGACGAGGAGCGCGTCGAAGACCAACGCGATGGCAACGATGAGAATGGTTCCGGTGAGCGCCATTTCGAGGGCATTGGCGCCGCCGAGGCGAGACAGGCCGTTGAAGATCAGCGAGCCGAGGCCGGGCCCGAGAACGTAGGCCACGATCGCGGCGACCCCGACGATCATCTGGGTCGAGACCCTGATCCCGGTGAGAATCACCGGCCAGGCGATCGGCAGTTCGACAGTGAGCAGGATCCGCCACCGCGAGAGTCCGATCCCGCGCGCGGATTCGACGACCGTGGCGGGCACCGAGCGCAGGCCGACGATCGCGTTGCCGATCACCGGCAGCGCCGCGAAGAACGCCAGCATGATGAACGACGGCACGACACCGAGTCCGAACGGGACGAGCAGCAACGCCAGCAGCGCCAGTGAGGGAATCGTCAGCGCTACCCGACTCGAGGTCAGGGTCAGTGCCGACCCCAGCGGCAATCGATACACCGCCACCGCGATCAGGATCGCGACGACGGTTCCGACCAGCACTGTCTGAAACGCCAGTGACGCGTGCTGATAGGTGAGGAAGGTCAGTACCTGTCCCCTGCCCTGGACGTAGTTCCACAAATTCACGGCATTCCCATCGTCGGACCGGGCCAGTGGGTAGCTGTTCGCGCGTGCGCAACCGTCGGATGTGCCGTCGAAGAATAGTTGATCTCGAGTGTCGTTCCCGGGACGCGCGCGAGGTCGTGGCGGTCGATGATGGCTATGCCGCGCGCTCGAGCGGAGCAGCGTAGGGCTCGGCGTCGCCGGCGATCACCGTGCTCGCGGTGCCGTCGACGCCCACGGGCACCGGCCCGCCCAGGGTGATGCGGGTGAGCCTGCGGTGCTCGCTGCCGTCGTAGTCGTCGATGGCGTAGTGCTGGGTGGCCCGGTTGTCCCAGATCGCGACATCGCCCAGCGACCAGTTCCAGCGGGCGGTGTGCTCGAGACGGGTGACCCGGTCCTGGAACAGCCGGAACAACGCCCGCGACTCGCTGCTCGACACCCCGACGATCTCCTTGACGAAGCAGCCGAGCAGCAGGGCTCGCTCGCCGGTCACCGGGTGCACCTCCACCACGGGGTGCTCGGTCTCGAAGTAGGTGGACTCGAACTCGCGACGGTAGGCGCGGTCGGTATCGGCGGATCGGTCCTCGATCTCGGCGGCGTAGTCGTATCGGTTCGAATGCCGCGCGCGCAGGCTCTCCGCGAGTCGCTTGAGCGGCTCGGGCAGGGCGTTGTAGGCGGCGACGGTCGAGGCCCAGGTGGTCGAGCCGCCGTAGCTGGGCAGCGCGACCGCGCGCAGGATCGAGGCCTGCGGGACACGATCGACGAAGGTGACATCGGTGTGCCACACATTGGAGCGGGTCTGGTGTGAATCGATGGCCAGACTCTTCGCACCGGCGGAGGTCACCGTCGGGTGCGGAGTGGTCGGATCGCCGAGCAACTGCGCGAACTCGTATTGCCCGTCCTCGGTCAGGTGGTGCTGGCCCCGGAAAAAGATCACTTTGTGCTCGTTGAGCGCGGCACGGATCGCTGCCACCGACAACTGGTCCAGGTCACCGCCGAGCCGGACACCGTCGATCTGCGCGCCGATGTGGGCGCCGAGCTTCACCACCCGGATTCCTGGGGCGGCTGCGTCATCGACGGACATACGGTGGCCTTTCGCTCGAACCTGGACGATCTGGTCACACGAAACCACCAGGAACGGGTCGCGACCAGCATTGAATTCAGGATGAGCGGAATCCCCGCGTCGACTGCGGCGGCAATTTATGGAATGCGCAATTCCGCCGCCTCGTGCTCCGGGGAGGCCCACTTGCCGAATCGCAGTTCGGCGGCTTCCGCCGAGGGCTCGCCGGTCACTCGGGCAACCGCGTCCCATGACGCGCCGGACGCGCGCACGAACCGGACGGCTTCGACGAGGCGCTGCTCTGCCGAGGCCATGTCCGCGAATGCCAACCGCACCGGAATCAGGGCCTGCATCTCGAGCTGGTGGTAGTCCCATTCCGCGAGCACCGATCGGGCCAGGTCCGCGTCGAGTCGACCGGTCGAGCAGTACAGGACCCGCGCGGACGGCGCGTGGTCGGCGATACGGTCGGCGCGTAGCCAGGTTCGGCCGTGCCAGCTGTCGCAGGAGCACAGTGCGCGCCACCCGATCACCTCCTCCGGGCGGCGCGGGTGTAGGGCTTCGGAAGACTGCGATGTGCTGTCTATCGCGAGTGTCGCCCTGGGGCCGAGTACGTCGCTGCGGCCGTACAACCCATCCGCGAAGATATCGGCGACCCATCCGTGATGGTTTTCGAGCAAGCTGTTCATCCTGACTCCGATGTAGAATCCGAAAAGCTCGATCCCGAACCGGACTGTCATGAAGCGCCTACCAGCGGTTCGGTGTGTGGGACGAATACTCCCACATACTTACGATCGCCCTTGTCGATGCCATCGGCAATCACTTCGCCGCGTTGTTGTATCTAGTCACATATTGCCTGGTTGTGACCTGTGCCCCGCGAGCGGTCGGAGCGAGTCGCGAGGTAGATCGTCGCGCCGGATCGCCCGCGGGTGAGCGGGTTGTCGAACACGATCGACTGTGCCTCCACGTCGATGAACGCGGATTCGAGTGTCGCGCAGAACTCGTCGTCGGGTGCGTCGTCGGACCACATGGCGAAGGTGCCGCCGTCGACCAGATGGTTCGCGACCGCGCGCAGGCCGGCCCCGGTGTAGAACGCGGCGTTCGAGCCGTGCAGGAGGTGGCGTGGCGAGTGGTCGATATCGAGCAGGACCGCGTCGTACTTGCGGCCGGGGCGAGTCGGATCGAAGCCCACCGGACCCGCCGCGGCGGCGAAGAAGTCCGCGCAGACGAGCTCGACCCTACGATCGGCGGCCAACCCGGCGGTGTCGGGCAACAGATCGCGTCGATGCCAGTCGACGACCGCGTCGGAATACTCGACAACGGTGAGCTCGCGAATTCTCTTATCCAGCAATGCTTCTCGCGCCGTGTACCCCAATCCGAGGCCACCGACGACCACATCGAGCCGATCGCCCGGCGTCCGAGCCAGCCCCAGCCGCGACAGCGCACGTTCGGCGACGGTGAACAAGCTCGACATCAGGTACTCGTCGCCGAGCTTCACTTCGTAGACATCGGCACGCACCGTCGGATCGAACCGTCGACGCAAACTGATCTCGCCGATCGGGGTCTGCCGCCAGCCGAGTTCTTCGAAGCGTGCGCTCATCGCCGTCACGGTAGTCCTGCGATGAGAAGAACACGGCCGACAACGTGCCCGCGGCGCCGTCAGATTTGCGGTGGGCGTGGCTTTTACGGCCTGTTTATGGGTCGGCGAGTCGGGCAGTCTGGTCGAAAACCCGACTCGAGCCCAGTCGAGTGGGTTCTACCGGTGACGGGTACGCATCCGTTCAGCCAGGAGCACCGCATGACGCACGCACTCACTCACCTCAGCATGGGTCTCGGTTGGGATCCCGCCCACGGCTACGGAACAGACCCCCGCCCCAAGGACATCGATCTCAACGCCGCAGTGCTGTCGTTCGCCGGCGACCACTTCGTCGATGTCGCCTACCACGAGCAACTGACCTCACGCGACGGCGCGCTGCGCCTGCTCGGTGACAGTGTCACCGGCGACGGGCACGGCGACAACGAAGTGATCGTGGTCGACGTGTCCCTGCTCGATCCGGCTGTCACCACGATCGTCTTCCTCGTCACCTGCTACACCGGCCAACGATTCGACCAGATCGTCAACGGGTTCTGTCGTATCGTCGACAATGTCACCGGTATCGAATTGATCCGTATAGACCTGGACAGCGTCGGCGCCCACACCGGCATCGTCGTCGGCAAACTACATCGCCCCCAGCAGGATTGGGTCTTCACGATGATCGGTCGGCCGATCATGGCTCAGCATGTGGTCAACGCGGTTCCCCAACTGGCCGTCTATCTCGACTGAGGTCGATGATCTGCTCGTCGGTTCTCACTCCGAGAGTCGGTCGCGGGCGCGTAGTCGGGTCTCGAGTGCGTCCAGGACGTGGGTCACGTCCGCGTCGAACTCCTCGGCCAGCATTTCGAGCAGCGCCGCGCCGATGAGCATCAAGGTACTGAAGACGACGGGGGCGATGGGTTCGGTTGCCTCGAGCAGCGGCCGGGCTCGGGACGCTCCGCCCCGATGCCAGGCGTCGAGAAGGGCCAGTGCGCCCTGGAGGTAGATCGGCGGGTCCGGTCGAGCACTCAGTGCGGGGATCGCCCGGTCGGCCGCTCGGCGCAGGATATCGTGGGTGGCTTCGATGCCCGGGGCCATGGCCTCCACTGCGCAGCAGGCCAAACGTAGGGCGCCATCGAGATGTTGTGGGGTGTAGCGGGCCGATTCCGGGATCTGGTCCCAGGGCAGACGCAGGACGTGCAGCAGCTCGGCGGTGATCGTCGTCGACGATGGCGCCTGCAGTGTTGTCGGGGCAGAACCCGACGTGTAGTCGACACCGAGCATGATTTCCAGCCCGATCGCCGACGCCATGAGATCGCTTCGGCTGCTGCGGGTTTCGCGGCGATGGCGGCGATCCTCGACGAGCAACCAGCCGACCGTCTGCGCGTCGTCGGTGCGCAACAGCTTCGCGTCGGCCTGCCAGCCGTCCGCGGTATCGCACCGCGACAGCGCGCAGACGAGATCGGCCATGACGTGATTGCCGGTGACCAGCGTCGGCTGATGCCGCGGACGGCGTGACACCACCGGAAGATCACCCAGTCTGGCCGACGAGGAGACGAACGACATCGCGGTGAGCGCCGCCGCTGCCATGCGCGCGGCGGTCACCGCATCGGCGGCATTGGTGCGCAGCAGCGCGCGATGGATCGAGTCCGCCAGCGGCGCGACGCCGAACTCCGCGTAGTGCAGCAACAGCCAGGCCAGCGGCATCTCGCCGAGGACCGGGGCGAGCCGTTCGTTCAACTCGTACAGCAGCGCGGCCGACTGCTCCGGCCGACGAGATCGCGGCGCTTCCCCGGTGAGGTCACGCCATTCCAGCAACGCCAGATAATTGGGGAGCAGCAAGCTATCGACCAGCTCACTCACCTGAGCGATCACGAATTCGAAATCCAGCTCCGTCATCGTGCCCGGCCCGACCGAATTCTGGACGGGATTGCCGTCGAACGGATCGATACCCGAATCACCGAGGGCCAGATCGAACAACAACTCCGCGTGCCCGAGCCGGCCGACGACCCGGCCGACAAACGGCACCACCCCACCGTCTTCCACCGCTGTCGCCGCACCCAGAAGGCAATTCACCATTGCGCCTTCGGCTTTCGCGTGTGCGCAGAATCTCCGCAGCCGCTGGTGCACGGTATCTTCGCCATCGAAACCCGTCCGTACGATCTCCTCGGCAATCGTCACGATCGCCGCGTCGACGACATATTCGGGTCTGCCGCCCGCACCCTCGGAGGCAGACGCGGGGCCCGCGAAATAAAGTCGATCACTGAATGCGTCGCCCATTCGTCGCCTCACCACAACCTCCACTCGGATGCGCAGTATGCCGTCCCCTTTGACAGCCTTCCAGCAAATTGTTCGCAAGTCGCGGCTCACACCTCACAAGGCGATAACGGGATGAGCTCCGTGCGCCTCGGCCAGGCCATCGGCGCCCGGAACATGGCCGCTCGAGGCCCTGTTTCAGACACTATTTGCCCGAAATCGGGCAGGGATGTTGGAGAACTCCGGTCGGGCGAGGCAAGATCGTGCGAGTGAATGACGGGGTACCCACCGAGCTGGTCCGCTACGTCGTGGCGTCCACCGGCCTACCCGAACGCGTGGCCGCCCGGGTCGTCGCCGACATCGTCGGGTACTTCGACGAGACGGCCGAGCAGTTCGTCCGGCGCAGGCACGCCGAGTTGCAGTCTCGGGAGATGCGCAACGCCGAGATCTGGCGACAGCTCGAAGCCGAACTCGCCGAGCGTCCGGTCGCGGCGCCGTCATTCACCGAACGGCAACTTCGTCGCATCGTCTACGGGTAAGGGGTTCACGCCATGTGTGGAATCGTCGGATACATCGGTCACCGGCAAGCTGTTCCCGTGCTGCTCGAGGGCCTGCATCGGCTCGAGTACCGCGGCTACGACTCGGCCGGGCTGGCCCTGCCGCATCGCGGGAAGGCGCGCGTCTGCAAAACCCAGGGACGGGTGCAGGATCTTCGCGACAAGGCCGACGCCACCGCCCTGCGCGGCACCGTCGGGATCGCGCACACCCGCTGGGCCACCCACGGCGAACCCAGTGACGCCAACGCACACCCGCACACCGATGTCAGCGGGCGAATCGCGATGGTACACAACGGCATCGTCGAGAACGCCGAACAGCTGAGGGCCGAGCTCACCGCGCTCGGGATCGAACTGGTCTCCGATACCGATACCGAGGTGATCGCCCACCTCGTCGCCCGCGAACTCGAGGACACCGAATCGCTCGAGGACGCCGTTCGCCTCGCGCTGCACCGGGTCCGTGGCACCTACGGACTACTGGTGCTCGACGCGCGCCGCCCGACCGAACTGGTGGTGGCCCGCAACGGCAGCCCCATCGTGCTCGGCGTCGGCGACGGCGAGATGTTCGTGGCCTCCGATGTCGCCGCCCTTGTCCACCACACCCAGCGCGTGGTGTTCCTCGACGACGGCGAGCTCGCCACGGTCCGCGACGGCGAATTCCGTACCAGCACACTGGGAGTCGAGTCCGAGCAGACCGACAAGATCCCGACCACCATCGACATGGTGGCCGAGGACTACGCGCTCGGCGGATTCCCCGACTTCATGCGCAAGGAAATGGCCGAGCAGGGCGAGGCGGTCCGCAGAGCGCTCCGTGGCCGCCTCGACGACCGCTTCGCCACCGCCCACCTCGGCGGGTTGAACATGGACGCGCGTGAACTGCGCAGCATCAGCAAGGTCGTCTTCCTCGGTTGCGGTTCGGCCTATTACGCCGGTCAGCTCGGCGCCCAGCTGATCGAAGAACTGGCTCGCATCCCGGCCACGGCGGAGCCCGCGTCGGAGTTCCGCTACCGCAATCCGGTCGTGGACCCCGACGCGCTGTATGTCGCGATCAGCCAGTCCGGCGAAACCCTCGACACTCTCGCCGCGGTGCAGGAGCTTCAGCGCAAGGGCGGCCGCGTGATCGGTGCCGTCAACGCGGTGGGCAGCGCGATCGCACGCCAGTGCGGGGCAGGTGTGTTCCTGCACGCGGGCCCGGAGATCTCCGTCGCCTCGACCAAGGCGTTGACCAACATGACCGTGTCGTTCACGATGCTGGCCCTGTTGCTCGGCCGGGTACGCGACCTCTCGGCAGCCGACGGCAACCGGATCGTCGACGGGCTGCGCGCGCTACCCGATGCCATCGACCAGGTCCTCACCGACGAAGACGCCATCGCCGAGATCGCCCACCGTTACGCCAAGGCCCGCAGCATGTTCTTCATCGGCCGGGTTCGGGCGTGGCCGGTCGCCCGCGAAGGCGCGCAGAAGCTCAAGGAGGTCTCCTATGTGCATGCCGAGGCCTATCAGGCTTCCGAGCTCAAACACGGTCCGCTCGCGCTGATCGACCCGGAGATGCCGAGCGTGGTGATCGTCCCCGACGACGAACTGCTCGCCAAGAACATCAGCACCATCGAACAGATCAAGGCACGTGGCGGGCCGGTCATCGCAGTCACGAACGCGGACCTGCCAGCGAATGTGGCCGACGAGGTGATCCGGGTCCCCAGGGTCGCAGCGGAATTGGACCCCATGCTGCTGACGATCCCGCTCCAGCTGCTGGCCTATCACACCGCCCTCGCCCTCGGTCGCGACGTCGACAAGCCACGCAACCTGGCCAAGAGCGTCACCGTGGAATAGAAACTCCCGTAGCCGACGGTGCGGCTGGCAGGATCGAAGGATGAACACCGCGAACCTGACCCGTTCCGAGACCGCCGCGCGATCGGCGGCGGTCACCGTCCGCGACTACCGCGTCGATCTCGATCTGTCCGAGGCCACGGACCAGACCCGAGCCGGTTTCGCCACGACGACGACCGTGGTGTTCGACGCCACCGTCGAGCAGACGTGGCTCGACTTCATCGGCCTCGCCGTGGATTCGGTGACGGTCAACGGTGCGGACGTGGCGGTCGACTACGACGGGGCTCGGCTCACCGTCGCCGGGTTGGCCGAGACCAATGTCGTCGTCGTTCGTGCCACCGGTGCCTACAGTCGTTCGGGTGAGGGACTGCACCGGTTCCTCGATCCCGTCGACGGCCTGACCTACCTCTACACCCAGTACGAGCCCGCGGACGCGCGCCGCGTTTTCGCGTGCTTCGAACAGCCGGACATGAAGGCGCCGTTCACTTTTGCCGTGACGGCCCCGGCCGACTGGCAGGTGGTGTCGAATCGGCCGTACGCGGCGATCCAGAACAACGGTCTGATTCAGAACGTCGTGTTCTCCCCCACGCTGCCGATCTCGACCTATATCACCGCCGTGGCGGCCGGGCCGTACCATCGTGTCGAATCCCTGTGGACGCGAGGCGATCTCACGATTCCGCTCGGAATCTACTGCCGCGCCTCGCTGGCCCGGTATCTGGACGCGGACACGATCTTCGAGGTGACGAAGCAGGGGCTGGACTTCTTCGCCGAACACTTCGACTACCCGTACCCGTGGGGCAAATACGACCAGGTGTTCGTGCCCGAGTACAACCTGGGCGCCATGGAGAACCCCGGCCTGGTCACGTTCACCGAGGCCTATGTGTTCCGTGGTGCGGCCACCGCCGCGCAGTACGAGGGCAGGGCGAACACGATCCTGCACGAGATGGCGCACATGTGGTTCGGCGATCTGGTCACGATGGTGTGGTGGGACGACCTGTGGCTCAAGGAGTCCTTCGCCGACTACATGGGCGCGCTCGTGAGCTCCGAGGCCACCGAGTGGACCGACGCCTGGGTGGCGTTCGCGAACCGTCGCAAGGCCTGGGCGTACCTGCAGGATCAGCTGCCGACCACGCATCCGATCGTCGCCGACATCACCGATCTCGAGGCCGCCAAACTCAATTTCGACGGCATCACCTATGCCAAGGGCGCCAGCGTGCTCAAACAGTTGGTGGCCTATGTCGGCCGGGAGGAATTCTTCTCGGGCGTGCGCCGATATTTCCGGACGCACGCCTTCGGCAATACGACCCTCGACGATCTACTGACCGAATTGTCGGCGGAAAGTGGCCGTGACCTGGCGGGCTGGGCGCGTGCCTGGTTGCAGACGACCGGGGTGTCCACCCTGACCCTCGACGAGGGCGAGATCGTGCAGACCGATCCGCGTCCGCACCGACTCGCGGTCGGGCTCTACGACTTCGATGCCGACGGCGACTTGGTGATCCGTGACCGCGTGGAGCTCGACATCGTCGACGAACGCACGCCGGTTGCCCTCGCATCCGCTCCGCTGCGCCTGCTCAACGACGGCGATCTCACCTATGCGAAAGTTCGTCTCGACACGGCTTCGCTTGCGACCGTGGGGAGTTCGCTGGACCGGGTGACCGACCCGCTGGCGCGCGGACTGATCTGGTCGGCGCTGTGGAACGCTACCCGCGACGGGGAACTCGGCGCCGAACGCTACCTGTCCATGGCTCGTGATTTCGCGCCCACCGAAACGAACATGGCACTGCTCACCGCTGTCCTGGCGAACGCGTCGTTCACGATCGGCCATTATCTGCCCGAGCCGGCGCGGGATCGGTGGCGTGGCGAGTGGCTCGAATCCTGCTGGGCCACACTGCATTCGTCAGCACCGGGTTCGGGCGCGCAGCTTGCGTGGGCACGGGCGACCGCTGCCGCTGCCACCGTCGACGGGCGCCGTGCCACCGATATCCGGGCGATGCTGCTCGACGGGGGGCCGCAAGGTCTGGCCCTGGATCCCGATCTGCGCTGGGCGCTGTGGACGGCGTCGGCCGCCACCGGCGCGGCGAAGGTCGCCGAACTCGACGCCGAACTCGAACGAGACAACACAGCATCGGGACGGACCGCCCACCTGCGCACGCTCGCGGCGCGACCGGAACCGGAAGTCAAAGCCTCGGCATGGGATTCGGCGCTGGGCGACACCACCCTGACCAACGATCATCTCGATGCCGTCATCGAGGGATTCCGGGCCGGGCAACGCCGTGACCTGACAGCGCGCTACGACGACGAGTACTTCGCGGCGTTGCGCGCGGTGTGGGATCAGCGCAGCATCGAGATCGCCCGCCGGATCGTGGTCGGGCTCTTTCCCGCGGCCGATTCGCTCGACGGGGTCGACCGCTGGCTCGCGGCGAACGCGGACGCACCGGGGGCGTTGCGCCGGTTGGTCGTCGAACAGCGCGACCACCTCGCCCGTGACTTGCGCGTCCGTGCCGTGAATTGATGCTTCCCGATTTGCGGCGGGTTAAACCTTCAAACCGAAATTGTCACACTGTCAATTCCAGTTCACGAATAACGGTTTAATAACCACCGCGGTGGTGAACCCTTCATTCATGACCTACTCACGTAATCGGACAACGAGTACGCCGAGCATGGATCTGACCAGCACCACCATCATGTTGGCCACCTGCGTGTTCTTCCTTTTCGGCCTGACAGCACTCACCGGATCGCTACCCGCCGCGATCTTCGGCGCCGTCAGCCTGGGCGCGGGAATGATGACGACCTCGCGGATGCTAGGCCTTTAGCGCACCTGCCCGCCGACCCTAAGCGCACTTGAAGGCCAGGAGCTGACCCGCATGTCGAAAACCACCGCCCGCGTCACCTACGAACACGCCGAGCCGTTGTTCGTGCACTTGTCGCTGACCGATCCCCGCAGCCCCGAGCACGAGGCTCTGCGGGACCGGATCATCGAGGTCTGCCTGCCCCTGGCCGAGCACATCGCTCGTAAGTACGCCAACCGTGGCGAGATCTTCGACGACCTGCTCCAGACTGCGCGTCTGGGCATGGTCATGGCGGTCGACCGCTACGACGTGACCACCGGATCACCCTTCCTCGGCTTCGCGGTGCCCACCATCATGGGCGAGGTACGCCGTCACTTCCGCGACCACATCTGGCCGCTGCACGTCCCGCGGCGCGAGAAGGAACTCCAGGGCAAGGTCCGGGCCGCGACCGAAGAGATGAGCCGTCGTCTCCAGCGCGCGCCCACTGCCCACGAACTCGCCATCGAACTCGAAGTGCCGGTCACCGACATCGCCCGAACCCTGGTGGCGGCCAACGCGTTCCAGACGCGCAGCCTCGACACTCCCGCGCGCGAGAACGACGGCGATCCCAGCATGACCGTCGCCGACACCTTCGGCGCCGACGATCCCCACTACCGTCTCGCCGAGGACACGATCACCGTCGCACCCCTGCTGGCGCAATTGTCGCCCGAAGACCGCCAATTGCTGATCTGGCGGTTCTACGACACGCTTTCCCAAGGCGAGATCGCCGAACGACTCGGCGTCTCCCAGATGAGCGTGTCCCGCAAGCTCACCAGGCTGCTGGGCAATCTGCGGGCCGAAGCCGCCGACGAGCAACCCGTACCCGCCTGAACTTCGGCCCGCCTACGCCGTGTCGGGGCGGTAACGGTGCATGCTTCCACCGACACCGTCCATTGACTCTGCGTCTACCGAGCTGCACAGTTGATGAAACAGAATCTCGCGCGTGTCGTGGCGGTGCCACCTGGTCGGCGCTGTTCACATGATTCAACAGTGTGGTGCTCGCCGGCGGGAAGGGTGCGATGACGATGCGCGGTCGACGGAATCGACGTGACCGAGAAATTCGTGAAGTACGAGAAATCCGGGCCAGTCCGGCTCACCAGACCGCCAAGTTCTTGTTGTCGGTGCTGATGCTGGTCTGGTTCGGGTCCGGGCTCGCGGCCGCATGGCAACGAGACTATTTCACCAACACCCCGGTCAACTGCGGTGATCTGGGCACGATCGGACTCACGGTGCTCGCGGGCCCGCTCAACTACCTCGGCATGAACCCGAGGGTCGCCGAGTGCCAGTTGCCGGAACCGAGCCGATGAACACCGCGCCGCGCCTCAGATGAGTTCGGCGAGTTGGTCACGGTCGGTGGCATCGAGCTTGATGCAGGCGCGGTAGATGTGGCCTTCGACGGTGCGGACCGAGACGCAGAGGCGTTCGGCGATCGCGCGGTTGGACAGGCCGCGGCCGATGAGGGCGGCGATCTCGCGTTCGCGTTCGGTGATCGGCAGGGGGCGCGCGGCCGCGGCGATGGCGGGCGTGCCCGCACCGTCGCAGCGGGCGGCCAGGGCTGTGGCACGCGCGGCCGCCTTGGCGCTGGGTCGGCGCTGTCCGGCGTGGTCGTAGATCGGCACCGTCTGCGCCTCGGCGTCGGCGGCGGACAACAGCAGGCCCGCGGCCTCGAACTCGCGACTGACCGCGGCGAGCGCACACGGATCGGCATCAGCGACGGCCGCGGCGTGGCGGGCGTAGATCGCCGCGACCGGGCCCTGTACGCGATCGGCGACTGTGGTGAGTCGGGCGGCGAGCGTGCGATCACCGAATCGGGTCGCGTGATGCAGCGCTTCGGCCTCCAACGCGTACTGACCGGCACTGTGGGCGAGGTCGGCGGCTTTGCGAGCCAGGTCGACCGCGGCATGCGCGCTGTGTCCGGCGGCGGCCAGCCAGGCGCGCGCGATGATCCGCTGTGGCTCGTGCAGGGCCATGTGTGGCCCGCTGTGCTCGTCGGCGTCGTCGAGGACCCGTTCGGCTTGGTCGACCTCACCCAAGGCCGCGTAGGCGCGGGCCAGCAGCAGCCGCGCCGGCAGTTTCCACGGTAGCGAGGATTCGGCGTTGAGTGCTGCCAGCGACTGCTCGAAGGCGGCGATCGCTTCGCGGAACCGACCCCGGTAGGTGGCGACGACTCCGTCGGCGATCCGCGCGATCGCCCAGCCGACGAATTGGCCGGCCGAGGAGAACTCGCGATATTCGGTGGCGCGCCGCTCGGCGAGATCGAGGTCGCCGATGGTGGTCAGGGCGAGAACGTCGCCGTAGCGGACCATCACCCGGATGATCCCGTCGGTGGACTTCTGCTGAGCCCGGCTCCGTGCCGCGATCGGCGCGAAGTCGGCGCCTCGTCCGGCCACCGGCAGCGACAAACCCAGGGCGAATGCGGCGAAATCGACGGCCTGCCGCGGCGAGTCGGGGTCGGCGATCACCCGCTCCGCTGCCTCGATGCCCGCCGCGAGATGGTTTTCGTGCACCGCCATCGCCGCCGCCGCGGCGTCCACGGTCAGGCGCAGTGCCGGATGCTCGACGCGGGCGCGCAGCATCTCGACCAGGTCGCGCGCATGTTCGACATCACCCAGCGACCAGAACCGCAGGCTGGCCCGCACCACACCCCACTGGACCAGTTGCAGCGGATCGAGGCGGTCGGGATCGAAGCGGGCCAGGATCTCGTCGGCGTGCTGCGGCCTGCCCTGCCACAGCAGCGCACGGGAGAGCAGTTCCGCCGCGCGCAGCCCGCCGCCCCGCTCGCACGCGGCGCGCGCGAGTCGTTCGCCCAGTGGCAGATTCGCCAGTGACACCGCGTCCTTGGCCGCGTCGATCAACAGAACGATGTCGATCGGCCGGTCGCTGTCGACGCACAGCCGCGCCAACCGGATGCGATGTGCCGGTGTGCTGAGGTCTCGATCCTGCAGCGTCTCGACGAGGCTTCCGCGCCGGATGCGGGCGGCGGCGGTGCCGACCCGGCAGCGCACCACCTCACCGAGCAGCGGGTGGCTGAACCGGACGTCGGCGACGCCGTTGTGGCTCGTGACCCGGATCAGCCCGGTGACCTCGGCGGCGTCCACGGCGTCGGCGCCGACGAGCTCGCTGAGGATGTCGATGTCGAGCGGCTCGTGCACGGCCAGCGTCTCCAGCACGTCGAGCACGGGCGCGCCTGCCCTGCTCAACCGCTCGTCGAGCAGCTCGACCAGACCCGAGGGCACCGCGGTGGGCCCGCGCAACTGCCAGACGCCGTTGACGTCGGTCAGGGTGCTCGCCTCGACCCCGCCCTCGACCATATTGCGCAGGAACAGCGGGTTGCCGCCGGAGGATTCCCACATCACGTCGGCGCTGAGCCCCTCCAGGGTCCCGCCGAGCACGGTCTCGACGAGTTCGGTGCACTGGGATTTGGTGAACGGCGCCAGCTCGATTCGCTCGAGATAGCCGTCCTTCCACAGTGAGGTGACCGCGTCGGGCAACGGTTCCCCGGTGCGGACGGTGGCGATGATGCGGGCTCGGTGGTCCACGGCGATCTGGTGCACCAGCGTCGCCGAGAGGATGTCGAGCAGGTGCGCGTCGTCGACGCCGATCACCGTGTCGGGTTGGGCCAGCACGTTTTCCCTGGCGGAGTGCAGCAGCGCCAGCGGGTCACGCGACGCCGACGCCGCGATCCAGGGTGCGAACGCACCGAGCGGAATGGCTTGCGAGGACGCCGTGCAGGCCACCCAGCGCACCGGGTCGGACAGCACCGCGGTGACCAGCCGGGCCAGCGTGGTCTTGCCGACGCCCGCGGCGCCGACCAGGATCACGCCGCCGGTGTCGGGGTTGGTCAACGCCCTACGGACGGCGTCGTATTCGGTGGGGCGATCGAGCAGCTGCCAGAGTCCGCCCATGCATGAAAAGTGTAGTTGTCCTGCGGCGACGTCACAACGAATCGGACCGGCGACACGGTCGGCGCGCCGGTGGTCCGGCGCGGCGGGCGGGCGCGCCGGACGTGCGAGGGGGGTGGGGGTCATGGCGGGAGCTCGGTGGCGTCGCGCGGCTCGACGCGCGGCGCGTTGTTGACGTCGTGGCGGTAGTTGCTCGACGCCTCGTACACCCGCTTCTTGAGCCGGTTGATCGATCCGAGCGGCCGGTGCGCGTCCAGGCCACGCCAGGAGTTGAACGAGAGCACGTCGTCGCCGTAGGCGCGCCGCTGCGGGGTGTACGGATCCTGCGCGTCGAATCGGATGGTCGCGATGGTGCGGTGCGGCGACTCGTCCTCCGGCCACGGCACGGTGGCGTCCTCGATCGGCATGGTGGCCGCGTTCGTGCACAGTTGCGCACGCAGTTCGTAGGTGGCGCTGTGCCCGGCGAAGAAATCCACGATCAGATCCTGGTGCGCGTTGACCCCGGCGTCGGGATCGACCGGTTGCCCTTGCAGTGCAACGACTTCCGGTGACACCGGAACATAGAGCAGCTTGGCCACGTAGTCCCCGAATCGAAGGGGCGCCGAGGTGAAGAAGGTCTCGCCGAGGATGTGGGTATTGGGTGCGACGAAGACACCGAGATTCGGTGGCACGCTCCGCCCGATCCGGCGCAGGACGTGTGTGTTCAGCGCGGCGACCAGGTCGCTGCCCGCGCGCAGGGCCGTGTCGGGCAGCCGGGCCAGCGCCCAGGCGGTCGGCATGCCCGTGGTGAGGTAGGCGTGCGCGTCGGCGAAGAGGAATTCGCGGTGGGTGACCATGATGAAGTCCTGGGTGATCGCCTCGTCTTCGGGCATCGCGCGCGGCCCGTGGATGCCGAGCACCTTGATCCCGAGGCCGCGGACGCCGCGCAGTTGATCGCTGCGGATCACCCCGGACGTGCTCGACAACCTCGCGATCACCGGATAGGTGGCCGGGGTGGCGAACATGCCCTGCGCCAGTTCGGGCGCCAGGCCCGCGGGCACGGTCAGTTCGCCGCGCAGGATGCCGTGGCTCTTGGCGTGCGCGTCACGCAGGCCACGCTTGTACTTGCGGTAGGCGCGTTCGTTGTTGTGACGCAGGACCGCGATGATCTTGTCGATGTCGCGTTCTTCGTCGAGGCGCGGTTTTTCCAGGTCGTCGCGGTAGCGCAGGTAGCTCATCGCGGACTCCTCCACGGGGCGAACGGGTTCGCGACGCCGTCGAGCGCGGGCGCCAGGGTCGGGAAATGACGCAGCAGCACGCTGCGCATCGTGGTGTCGCGCACCCAGGCCATGCCCGCCTCGGTGTAGACCTCGGGCCGGAAGTCGGTGGTGAAGAAACGGTCGGCCGACAACCGCCGCGACGCCATCAGCACGAATACGCGAAAGGCGGTGTCGCTGAAGCCGAAGCCGGGCGGCTTGGGTTCGGCGTAGAGGCCGATCATCAGGTCGACGTCGTCCACGTCGCCGTAGACCTCTTCGAGTTCACGCGCCCACCGCGGATCGTCGGTGAGCTCGTCGAACGAGGTGACCGGTGGCAGCCGCAGGTGGCGGCGGAAGTCGTTGTAGCGCGGCACACCGCGCTCGCGGACCCGCAGGATGTCCACGGTCGCGAGATCGAGCAGCGGCTGGCCGGGGCGCTCGAGCTGTTGCAGGTGCGCGGGGTAGTTGTGCAGCGTCAACGCGCCGGGGTTGGCTCGGCCGAACGAGTAGAGCAGCGTGTCCATCGGTGTCTCGGTGAGGCGTCGGCGGATGTGGGCGACGCCGAGTTCGGCCAGTGGATGCTCGGCCAGCACGGTGTCGTCGCCGAGGCTGCGGACGACGAGCTCGTCGGGAATCAGTGGATGCATGCGGTACACCGCGACGAACTCCTCGGTGAGCGAGTACGGCACACCGCTGTCGTCACGTTCGGAACCCGGTATGCCACAGAGGACTTCGTTGCCGATGAGATCGCCGAAGCGACGCGAGACCCGCTCCCCCAGCACGCCGAACCAGTTGGCGCGCATGGCGGCGACGGTGGTGGGGTGGGCGATCACGGCCGGTGTCCAGTCCACGGTGTGGATCTTCGCGATCAACGCGGAATTGACCAGTCGCGCGGTGTCGTAGAGCTGCTGGTCGTCCATGTCGGGGTAGCGGCGGGACAGGCGGGCACAGATCGCGTTGTGTTCGCGGAGGAACAGCGAGTGCAGCAGTGCGAGGCCGACCCACGCGTTGGCCGCCTCCGGCTCGAGCGCCACCAGCCGTTCGGCATCCAGCGGCGGCAGTCCCAGTTCGTCGATCACCAGCTGGCCGTGCTTGCCCGAGCGCAGGGATGCGGCGAATTCGGCGGTGCTGCCGTAGATCTGGGAGGCGTCCCACCAGTGGGTCTCGCCGGTGAGGTAGGTCGGCGGGTCGGTCGGATCGGGCGCGGCCGTCGTCGCCGTGCGCGGGATCGTCATCGGCGGGTGTGGCCACTGATCGTCGTCGTCCAGGGTGACGGTGAAGGGGTCGCGTTCGGCGGGCTCGTGCACGAACCAGTCGTGCACCTCGAACTGGATCCAGGCCGCCGCCAGCAGATTCAGGGTGGTGGCGGGCTGGAATCGCTCGCGCGTGAGCAATCGCCTGCTGACCGTGCGCGGGTTGGGTTCCATGATCCGCGCCGGACCCTCGGGGTAGGTGTGATCCAGCGGGAAGTTGCGCCCGAAGCGGCAGCCGATCGACCCCGCGCGGGGGTCGTCGGGGCTGTTGTAGGTGCCATCGATGGTGCGCGCGCTCCGGTGCTCGCCGGTGACGTCCGGCGGCAGGGGCCCGGCCGGGTGCGGGCCGGTGCCGAAGAGGTTGCGCGAGCGCAGTCTGCTGCGCAGCCCGACCAGTACGGCCAAGCCCAACGGGGTCGGCAACCGGAACCAGCCGACGTGGCGGTCGAGCGCCTCGGCGGCGGCGACCAGTGCGCGGGTGACCAGGGTCTGCTGCTGCGGGTCGACCATCGAGAAACCTCCACGGGATGGCGCCTGGCCGGCGCCTACCGGACCGATCGATTCCAGTCTCCGATACCTGGTCAGGGCTGTCACGAGTAGTCGACTACGCGCGGTCCCGAGCGGGCGGCGCATCGTCGCCGATTCGGGGTTGCGATCGTCGATGGTCCTCGCGCGACCCGGACGCCTGACCTGATCGGGTAGCGCACTACGCGCGCGCCGCGGCCGGTCGATGGGCGAATCTGGGTTCCAGGGCGCTCGCGCTCCGCGGGCGGGACCCGTCACTGCGACAGAAAGGGGGCTCGGGTGATCACACCGATCGAAATCAAAGTGAATCTCGATGGAGATGTCGCGGGCGCACTGCAACGCCTGCGATGTAGCGACACCGGCGCGGCCTACCGCGACATCTGGTTCGCCGAGCCGCTGCATCCCGGTTCCACGGGCGCGCCGACCCTGCTGTCGAGCCGCATCGTCATCCGGTTGCGCAGCGGCGACGAAGACGACCTCACCGTAAAACTGCGCCCGTGCCTGCGTTCCCAGTTGGCAGGCCGCTGGGCGGCGCCCTTCACCGAGCCCGGCGTGCGATACCGCATCGAAAGTGATTGGTCCGGCGAGCGGCGGATGCTGGCGGCCTCGGCGATCAGCCTGCGGTCCCCCGGTTCCCTGCGTGCTGCGGTGGACCGAGGTATCGATGTCACCGACACGCTGACTTCGGCCCAGCGGCAGTTCCTGGTGAGCTGCACGCCCCCCGGCATCGCGGTCGATCATCTGTGCGCGATGGGCCCGGTCGCTTCCGCACGCTGGACGGGTGTGCCGGTGGGAAATCTGCGCGCGGATGTGGAACGGTGGACCGCCGCCGCGCTCGATCTGGTCGAATTGTCGCTGACAGTTGTGCCCCGACAAGGTGATTCACCGGTCGATCTGCATCTCCGCGCGGTCGACGCCCAGCGCGAAATCGAAGCAGCTCTGCACGCGCTCGGGCTGACGATCGCGACCGGCGATACCAAAACCGAGCGGGTGCTCACCGCACTGGCGGCAGCACGTAGGCCCGGGTAGCGCACTCGGCAGGGGGTCGATGGCCGGTCCGAATCGACTTCGTCGGCGACGCGGACCCGCCGTGTGACTTGGCATCGGCCCGGATGGTCCGAATCGACCACGCTGTCGATTCGGGCTCGGCGTGCGGTGGACACTGCCATCGTGGCTGCTCAATTGGCGATGATGAAGTTGAACAGCACTCGGATATTGCTGTTCCAGCCGACGTGATACCGCACCGTCATGGTGCCGTCGGCGTGCGGAACCACATTCAGGACCTGGGTGGTGGCCGGCCCGAGAAACGGGGTATCGGCGGAATCGATCTCGGTGAGGCTCACCGAGACCTGACTGTCGGCGCGCACGTCGGCGCTCGGGAATCCGAATACCCAGGCACCCGTTCCGTGGGTGCGCAGAATCTTCTGGGCCCAGAAGATCGAGGTGATATTCGTCTGGCCGATCGCCCGCACAGCGGCCTCTTCGACGCCGTAGCGGGTTTTCGCCGACTCGAACGCTTCTTCTTCGGTATCGGCGCTCGCTGCCACGACCGCGTCCTCCGTATCCAGCTCCAACATTTCGTTGCCTTTCTCAGCGGAAACACTGTGTGGAGTCATCCTCGCGCGCGGACGCGTCTGTGCGAACGCGTAATCCACTACGCGAATACACGCGGGTTCGGTGCCGAGAATTTCGCATTCGAGTAGTCCGCCACGCTATCGAGTTCCGCACGGCCACAGCAGGATCGAGGGGTGACGAAGTGAGCGCTCACCTCGGGCGATCATTATCTCTGGATGGAGGAACGGGCAGTGAGCGGATATTCTTTGCATATCGGATTGAACCGGGTCGATCCCGCCGCGTACGGCGGCTGGGACGGCGCACTCGCGGGCTGCGTGAACGACGCGAATTCCATGGCGGCGCTGGCCGCCGCGCAGGGATTCGTCACGTCGACAGAGTTGCTCGACAGTGCGGCGACCTCCTTCGCGATCATCGGCGAAATCGGTCAGCTGGCACACAAGGCCCGCCCCGGTGACCTCGTTCTCATCACCTATTCGGGTCACGGCGGCCAGACCTGGGATGTCGACGGCGAGGAGGACGACAGCCAGGACGAGACCTGGGTGGCCTTCGATCGCCAGATCGTCGACGACGAGCTTTATCAGATGTGGCGGCAGTTCGCGGCGGGTGTGCGGGTGGTCGTGTGCTCCGACAGTTGCCACAGCGGGTCGGTGGTCCGTGACGTATTCACCCGCGACGCCCGGGCGGCGATCATCGACGTGGCCGAACGCACCGCCGCCGAGGATCCGGCCGGACTCACCGTTGTCGCGGGCAGCGCCAAGGCGATGCCGCGCGAGGTCCAGACCGAGGACAACAAGCGACGCAGGCAGCTGTATTCGTTCGTCCAGCGCCTGAGCGGGCCGCAGGCACGGGCCGATATCCGGGCGAGCGTGCTGCTGCTCGCCGGCTGCCAGGATTCTCAGCTGTCGTATGACGGACCGGTCAACGGGCAGTTCACGGGCTCGCTGCTCGAGGTCTGGGGCAGCGGCGCCTTCACCGCCGGGTATTCGCAGTTCCACCGGCAGATCATGAATATCATGCCGCCCGACCAGGTTCCGAACCTGCTCACGATCAACGCGGGCGCCGATCTGCTCGATCAGCGCCCGTTCACGCCATAACCGCCGAGGCGGCGTTGTGCTCAGGCGGACAGCACGTGCCCGATCGTGGCGGCCACCGCGGCATGGGCGAGGTATTCGGTGATGTCGTGCGCCCGGTTCTTGGGGTTCTCGACCGGGAGGTCACGCAGATCCGGACCCCAGGCCTGACGCAGTGGGCAACCGATGGCGATCGGGTCACCGGCGTACCAGGTGTTGAGCCATTCGCCGACCCGTTCGGGCCTGCTCGCGCCGCCGATGAGCAGCTTGCGATACACCCCGTCCAACCCGAGCGGGCTGCCTGCCGTCACCAGCAGGCGCACGTTCAGTTCGCGGGGCAACTGGGTGAGCAGATCCATCGCGACCACGGTGCCCAGACTATGGCTGACCAGGATCAGCTCGCCCTCGGTGGGCGTGTCGGTGAGCACCGTGTCGAGCACACTCTTGCGGATCCGTTCGTTGTCGAGATAGGCGGCGACGTCTTTGAAGATGGCGCCGATGAGCGCGGAGTCGAGGCCGCTGCGGGCGGCGATCCAGCTGAGCTGGTCGCGCAGGCGCCCCAGGACCACCGCACCGAATCCGCCGAAGAGCTCCCGCGTCTGCGGGTCGGCGGGCGATTCATCGGCGTTCGGCATCCCCGCACGGTGGGCCGCTTCGGCGACCAGGTCCTCGTAGAGTGCCGGACCTGCCGCAACAGCCTCGCGGGTGTCCATACTCTCCACGAGCTGGTCACCGTAGAAGGGAAAGTAGACGTCGACGGGGTCGATAGGGCTCAGACCGGCGAGGGTCAGCCCTTTGTTCAAGCCGGCTGTCCAGTTGCGGCGCAGCTCGACCGGGTCGCGGCCCTGTTGTCCGCGCCCGTGCAGGAACAACACGCTGCGGTGACCGCCGAACGCGGTCGACTTGCCACGCAGGCCGCGCACCAGGCTTTCGTCGGCCGAGATCGGTTGCGACACCGGCACTCTCGCCGCCGCTTCACGCGGCGGGACAGCCGCGAGCCCGAGTTCGTCGAGTAGGGCGCGCTGCGCCGGATCGAACTGGCGCGATCCCAGGTCATGCAGCAGCACGCTCACCCGCGCGCCCTCGTTGGCGATCCAGTCGATCGCGTCGTCGCCGTCTCCGGACTGCCACAGCTTGCCGTCCTTGCGCAGCACCCGGCCCTTGTCGTCCTTCTTCGGCACTCCGGCGTGGTGTAGCGCGACGATCTCCCACTGGTCGTTGAAGACCGGCGAGCCCGAATTCCCCGGCTCGGTATCGGAGGCGTAGTGCAGGAAGTCGTCGAGTTGTAGGTCGAGGCGGTTGTGCCGGATCGAGATTTCCTTGAGCCGCCCCGAGGGATGCCCGACGACGTTCATCGCCTCGCCGATCACGATCTTGCCCGGCTTGGCGATCAACGGGTTCCAGCCGAACGTCGTACCGGGTGCGGCGCCGTCGGGTCCCGGTGCCACCCGGACCACGGTGTAGTCGAGGTGTTTGTCGGTGACGAAGAAGTCGTCGGGCGCGAGCCGGAAGCGCACCGTCGGTCCGGGAACATTGTCGATGTCGGCCTCCGCGCGGAATTCGATCACGACCGATTCGGCCGCCCCCGGCGTGGGCAGCACGTGATTGTTGGTGAGCAGCAGTTGTGGCGACACCAACGAACCGGTGCCCATCGGAACCTCACGCCCGTTGTCTGCCAACGAGATTCGCGCCACCGCCGCAGCGGCTCTGGCGCCGCGGGTCAGAAAGTTCGCCGCCTGTAGCTCGTTGGCGAAACCGATGACCCGCTCGAGCGAGCGGATGCTGCCGACCGGCTCCTGCCTGCCCAGCTCGATCACCGCCTGCGCGGGGACTTCGCCGGTGACGAGCAGGCGGTCGGCGCGGGCGAGGATCTGTTCCTCGGTGTCGACGACATCGGAATCGCTCACCTCACGGCGGCGGGCCACTTCGTCGCGCTCGGCCTCGGTGTCGTCGAATCGCCGCGATGCGGCGTCCATCTGTTCGTGCCATGCGGCAGTGCGTGCTTCACTCTCGGTATCCATGGGTCACCTCGCCCGGAGAAATGTGTGCTGGGTATTCAGCGTGAGCGCGGGCGCGGTGTCGGGCACGAGTAGTGGACCACTCGACTTCACCGAGCGGGGTACCTGCGCCGATGTCAGGGGTAGATCGCGTGGGCGGCGTTCACATCGCCGACCGAGAGCGCGGAGCGCTGGCCCATCGTCACGCCGGGCGGCAGGGGAACGCGCGCGAGGATCGTCGGCTGCCCGGTGGTGCTGAACGCCGTCGCGGGGTAATGCATGATCGAGCCGAAGTCGTACCGGCCGACGTCGTCGCCGTCGGTGATGTGCTGGTCGAAGTTGTGCCGGTGGGCCGGATCGACCCGGTCCAGCCGCACCGCGACGAAATTGCCGCGGTCCTCCCTGCTCTGTTCGTGCCAGAGTCCGAGCGCGTGCCCCATCTCGTGGACCACGGTGCCCACCGGCGCGGCGGCGGCGAGTTCGATCGTCTGGCGTCCGCCCTGCCGCCCCACCGGCGACCGACTCGACGTGCTCGGCACGAATCGCACGCAGTCGCCGTGGGCGCCGGTGCGTGGGACGAACCGGATCCTGGTGCGCGAGTTCCAGTGCGCGATCGCGTCGAAGACCCGCTGTGGGGCGGGCAGGGCCGGGTCGACCTCGAAGGGGACCACCGCATTCGGCCAGCGGAATACCGCCCCGGAGATCACCACGCCCTCCTGTCGACGGCGGGCATCGATCTCCTCGACGGTACCGAGCACGATGTCGCCTTCGAAGATCGCGAGATCGTCGACCACCGCGTAGCGCAGAGCGCGCACACCGTGGGCGACGCTGCCGATCAGCGCCGATCCCGCCTCCGGGCCGGAATGGAATTCGCCGGTGTCGGCGGTGTCGATGGCAGACCGAACAGTGTCGTCGATGATCATGGGACTCGCGCTTCCTGTGTCGGTTCGACGACGGTGGAGTCCGCCGCCCCTCTCCAGCAAGCGTGGGCCGAAGACCACCCGCACGCGCGAGTAGCGGGCTACCCGTTCACACGCACCGTCATCGGATCGGCACCGGCCACTGACTACGCTGACGGCATCCCCGTGCGAAGTCCGACGGGGCACGTGCGCCGACCCACGAGGAGAACTACCCATGTGGCCGTCCGATTGGCCCTCGTCAGCTCGCGCGATCGCGACCGCCATCGAGGCCGCCGTCACCGCGGCGAAGGCGGCCGACGAAGCCGGGTTCCGTGTGACCACCGCGGATCTGTCCGAACTCCCCGCCGATCAGGTCACCGCGGTGCTGGCGGCGATCGTCAGAGAGCTGCTCGAGACCGCCCATCCGGACGGTCTCACCGGTGACGATGTGCGTGCCGTGCTGGAATCCGTGGTCCGGCGATCGGCTCCGTGGCTGTCCGGACTCGATGCCACCGCGGTCGTCAGCGCGCTCACCGGGGCGCTCGGAGTCGACGAGTCCGCGGAAACGGACCGCGCGTGGACGAACCTCCAACCCGCGGCGGTACTGCTGATCGACTACCTCGCCGAGCTGGCCCGCACCTCGCCGCAGCAATCCATTCAGCGCGCGATCAACGAGATCGCCAGGGCTGAAACAGTCGAAATGCCTTGACGTGCGCGAGTTCAGCGGCCCGCGGCGGTGAGCCGGTAGTCGGCTTCGAGCAGCATCCATCCACTCAGCTGCACCGACAGGTCGCGGCTCAGATTCGCCGACGACGCGGCGGAGGTGTCCGCGAGCTGGAGGAAGACTCCCGGATGTCGCGGGACCACGACCGGACGGTTCCAGTCCGTACCGAACAGCGGCAGGCCGTCGACCTCGGCGCGATTCGCCCAGGCCGCCTGGGCGGAGGCGTGCACGATCTTCGCGGCGGTCGTGTTCCCCAGCGCCAGTGCGGTTTCGGCGAGATATCGCGCGAGGATTCCCATGAAGAGCCCGGAGTCGTTGCCTGCGGCCGCGGCGATCACGCCGGTGTCGGTGAGCCGGTGCTCGACCGCGGTCACGAGTGCCGTCGCACGGTCACGATGCCCCGATTCGCCGGTGCGCGAAGCCAATTCGGTTTCCAGCCCGATGGTCACGCCCTGGCAGTAGGTGTGGATGGTGCGATCCACGCGGCCGCCGGGCTCGTGGACACCATCGAGGGTCAGGCCGCTGTCGGTGTCACGCAGTCGAGTGTCGAGGAAGTCGGCGAGTGCACCGGCGCGGGAAATGTCGCCGAGGCGAGCCATCGCGATGCCGGTCGGACCGATCGCCACGGTGTTGTAGAAATCGTCGCCGGATCGCCACGGCACCGCACCCACGTCGGGGTTCCATCCACCGATCAATGCGTCCCGCAGATCGCCTATCGCGTCGTCGAACCGGATGTCGAGTAGTCGGTCGGCCCGTTCGAGCGTCAGCAGCATCCACGCCATATCATCGTAGTACCGATTGGTCCATCCGGTGACATTGCGGGTTCGGATGCCCCGTGCGAGTGCGACCACCCGATCGACGCGGTCGGGGCTGGGTGCGCGGTGAGCGGCGTCCACCGCGCAGTCGAGCAGATGTGCCTGCCACCAGTAGCACCATCGCCCGAATGCCCGTTCCGCCAGATCAGCGGGCCACACCAGCGCCCCCAACCGGCGCTGCGGCAGTCCCCAGAGCGAGCGCACATGGCGCGCCACGATCGCCCGTTCCGCCAGGTCCGCCCGCTCCCCCGCTCCGAGGTCGCGCGAATGTCCCCGGATGATCGTCCCCGCCGGTGTCGGCGGCGCCACCGCCGCCAGCGCGATCGCCGCCCCCGCCGCGTACAGCACACTGCGCCGACTGAACTCGTGGTTGCGGCGATGCATCCGCTCGGGCTCCTCCTCGTGGACATCGGCGTCGGCGCCGAATCTCCAGGATCCCGTGTCGGGATTGCCAGAGCCTGAACTGCTCCGGTGAGCCGCGGAAACGTTTGCGCAACCACCGGCCGAACCTGCCCGAGCGAGTACCTGCCAGGCGGTTCCTCGGCTAGGACTCGCCGGTCTCGGTCCCCGGGGAATAGGGCGAGCTGAAGCCGGAAATCCACTCGAACGACGTCGCACCCGGTTCGGCGGTCTGATCGGCGGCCGCGGCGAACGGAGCGTTGTTCTGCGTCAATCGGATGATGGCCCGTTCGAGTGCGGGCAGGATCTCGGTGATCGCGATATCCCCGTGCGCGAAACGTCCCAACAGGGCGTAGACCATGTTGGTCAGCACTAGCGCGAGATCGGCGGCGTAGTCCTCGTCGAGACTGGCGAACATCGTGCCGACGGCGGGCAACACCGCGGCGAAACCCTGGGCGTCGAGTCGCTGCCCACCGGGACCGGAACGAGCGTGCGAGTAGGCGGCCAGCATCCGGGGGTGACGCTCCCACGGTTCGAACACGTAGCGGGTCACCCGGATCAGCACATCGGCGAGTGATTCGCCGATGTGCGGCGGGTCGAGTTCGGTGTAGGTGTTGGTGGCCATCCAGTGGGCGACCGCCGTGAGGACGAGTTCGTCACGGGTGGGGTACAGCTTGTAGACCGTGGTCAACGATACCTGCGCGAGGCGCGCCACCCGGCGCAGCTGAACCGCGTCGTAACCTTCCGATTCGAGCAGCGACAGGGTGGTTTCGGTGATTTTGCGCGCGGGATCACCTTCGCCCTTTCTGGCCACCATGTCACAGTAGTCCATCCACTTGTCCTGCCACCGAGGCGATCCGCCCTCAGATCCGGGTTCCCACATCCTCGGCGACGAGGTTGTCCAAGGCCCGCTCCGCGACCGCGGCGATGGTCATCGACGGGTTGCAGGCGGCGGCGCTGCCCGGCAACAGCGCACCGTCGAGAACGTAGAGGCCCGGCTGGTCGTGGACGCGCCCGTTCAGATCGCACACCGAACCCATGCTCGCTCCACCGAGTGGATGCCAGGTGGAGGGAAACAGCGTGTTGGTGTCGAGCAACCTGGCCGCGGGGCCCGCGATGCGACGCACCGCGGGGTCGATGTGATTGTCCTGGATGAACCGGTCGCCGTCGTGGGGCCAGTGCAGGATCGCGTCGTCGCGGGCAGCGTCGTAGGCGAAGGCGCCGCGGCTGTCGCTGACGCCGTAACCGACGAGCATCGTGCTGGCAACATCCACCTGCATCGGTGGGATGGAGGCCTGGACCACGGTGTGCGCCGCCCGCGGGTCGTCCCAGTTCTTGCTGCCGTAGATCACCGGACCACCCTGCGGCGCACCGAATTGCGCAGTCGGGTCATTCCAGACGTAGATGCGGTCGGCGTTGGTGCCCCACTGTTGACCGAGGCCGTCCGGCAGGTCGGGAATCAGGCCCTTGGCGCCGGCCCGCACGAGCAGCCGAGTGGTATTCATGCTGCCCGCGGCCATGATCACCGCTCCCGCGGTGAGCACCTTGTTCTCCACCACCGCACCCGCGGTGTCGAGGCGCTGCACGTGCACGGTCCAGCGGCCGTCGCGGGCGCGTTCGAGATCGGTCACCTCGTGCAGGGTCTGCACCTGGCACCGGCCGGTCGCTTCGGCGGCGGCGATGTAGGTGACGTCGACGGAATGCTTGCCGCCGTTGTTGACACCCATCGCACCGTCGCCGTTGGTGTAGGAGGCTTTCATCTCCCCACGCAGTTCGGCGAGCGCGAAGCTCCAGTCGATGGGCATCGGGATCTTCGACAGCGGCATCCCGGCCCCGCGCACGCGTTCCGCGAAAACCCGTGCGGCCCGATAGTTTTCGGTGGCGATCAGTTCGTCCGGCGCTTCGGCCAGGCCCAACATTCGCGCCACTCGCGGATAGTGCACCCGGTCCATCGTCGCCCAGTCCAGCTCTTGCGGAAAGTGCGCGTTGAACACGGATTCGGCGGGCTGTAGCGACATGCCCTGGTAGACCAGCGAACCGCCGCCGACACCGGCCGCGCACAGTGCGGTCATGTTCACGCCGGGTACCGCCTCGATCAACCCGGCGTACGGGTCGAACACCAGCGGTGTCCCGAAGAGATTCGGACTCGACCGGTACCACAGCAATCGCTTGTCCGGGGCGGACGCGCGCGGGAAGGTCTCGGCGTTCGGCCCACTGGGCCAGCGCCGGCCACGCTCGAGGACCGTCACGTCCACACCGGCCTGCGCCAACCGCAGCGCGCTCACGCCGCCGCCGAAACCCGACCCGATCACCACCACTCGGTGATCTTCATAGCTCAGCGGAATACTGTCGGCCCGCAAGGCGATCGGCGTCGGAGTCGGCGTGCCCGCCGCCCGGGCGCCGAGAAACATCCCGCTCGCTGCTGCCGCGGCAATCAGCATCGAGCGGCGTGAAATGTCGTGCACGCTCAGATCCTTGTTCAGTCGATACTGCAGCCGGAGACCGGCTTGTCCGCAAGGCGATCGAGCAGATAGGTGAACGCGTTGTCGGGACCGAAACCGTCGATGATCTCCGGCCCGAAATGATTCGGGATGGTGGTTCCGGGCAGGATCGGCGGCAGGTCGTTCGTGCGGAAGGTCACCGTCGCACCCTTGGCGCACCAGTCTTCGGCGAGACGCCGGGCCTGACCGTACGGGACGGTGTCGTCGTTGAGACCGCTCGTGATCAGGACCGGCGTGGCCGGAGTGGAGTTGCCGATGCGCAGTTCGGCCAGCACCGGCGCGGCTTCGGGCAATTCGCCGAGATGGGCGGACAACGGTCGGCCGTCGTTGGTCAGCGATGAGGTTTTCAGGAACGGGTGGTAGGTGATCACGTCAGCGATGCAGGAATTGCTCAGGGTCTCGAGCATGTCGCGCCCGGCTTGGCTGGTGACCCTGTCGACCGCACGGTGCAGTTCGGGGTAGCGCGCGAGCATGCCGTTCACGGCGAAGCCGATCGCGCCGCCGATCAGCGCACCATCGATCTTGTCCAGGATCGCGGTCAGGTCGGCGACAGGTCCGCCTGCCCAGGTGCCTTTGAGATTCAGCTCCGGCGCGTAGGTGGGAGCCATCTCCGCGGCGGCCGCGGTGGCGCCGCCGCCCTGGGAGTAGCCCCACAGCACGACTGGCGTCTCCGGCCCGACACCGCCCAGATTGTTGGCCGCGCGCACACCGTCGAGGATCGCGTGCCCGCTGTCGAACCGATTGGCGTAGGTGTGCATGCCGGGTGTGCCGAGACCGATGTAATCGGTCACCAGAACCCGCGCGCCCAGGCCGCTCCACACCGTCGACGACGGCAACTCCTGGTTGGCCGAGACCCCCAACGGCTGGGTGGACACTGCCAGCCCCGTCGAGAACGCCACCGACATCGCGCAACGGTCGGCCTGACCCGACGTGCCGGGGCCGATCACCACCGTCGGGCGCGGCCCAGGGCCCTGCCACGGCCCGGTCGGCTCGATGTAGGTCCCGCTCACCGCGACCGGGGAACCGTCCTGCAGGCGAGACGTGTACATCACGTGCTGCGCGCGGCCCGGCCACCCCTGTTCGGTGGGCGGTGTGACGAACAAGGTCATCGGCTGGGTCTTGATGATCGCGCCCGGTTCCTGCGGAATCCGGTCCGGCGGCGTGTAGAACGAGTTCATCGGCTCGGCCGAGACCTCTCCCGCATCCGTCACCACACCGGCCACCGCCGTAGCGCAGGCCAAGACCAACACCGCGACGATGCGCCCTGCCGGCCACACCCGTCGAAGATCCTGTCGCTTCATCGAGAACCTCTCAGTCGACATCACTGACGGCAACGTCGCCGCAGTGACTCAGGTCGCCGGAGATCCAGATCATGATGCCTGTCACACCAGCGCCAACAGAGAGTAACATCGTTACTATTCGACGATTGAACCGAGGGTTCGACGGTCGATCGCCCGCTTGAGGATCTTGCCCGTGCCGCCCTTGGGCAAGGTGTCGACGAACTGGATCACGCGCGGGATCTTGTACGCGGACAGCCGTTCTCGAGCCCACACCGCCACATCGGCGGCATCGAGCGCCGACTCCGGGCGGCAAACGACGACGGCGGCGACCTCCTCGCCGTAGTAATCGTCCGGCACACCGATCACGGCCACCTCGACGATGTCGGGATGGGCGTACAGGATCTCCTCGACCTCACTCGGATAGACGTTGTAGCCGCCACGGATGATCAGGTCCTTGGCCCGGTCGACGATGCGCAGGTCGCCGTCGGCATCGACGACACCCAGGTCTCCGGTGCGCAACCAGCCCTCGTGATCGACGACGTCGGCGGTGTCGGACGGTCGCCGCCAGTAACCCTTCATCACCGTCGCGCCGCGGATGAATATCTCACCGACGCTCGACGGCGGGCACGAGTGGCCCGCCTCGTCCCGGACCTCGATCCGGGTGAACGGTGCCGCGCCGCCGACGTACCCGACCTTCGCCCCCCGCTCGATGTCGGTGAAGGTGCCCATCGCCGTGGTTTCGGTGAGCCCGTACCCCTCGAGCAGCGTGCAGCCGAAGCGTGCCCGGAATTCCCGGCTCACCGCGGCGGGCAACGACGCGCCGCCGGAGACCGCGATCCGCAGGTGGGCGAAGTCGGCAGGGTCGGCGTCGCCTGCGGTGTGCAGCATCGCGTTCCACATGGTCGGTACGCCGACCATGACGGTGAGCCGATCGCGGCGCAACATCGCCGTCATCGCCTGCGCGTCGAATCGGGAGAGCAACGACAGCGACCCACCGGCGGAGAAGGTTGTCATCATCACCGAGGCCTGGCCGAAGACGTGGAACAGCGGCAGCGCTGTGCCCGTGCGGTCCGACCGCGTCGAACGGCTGCACGCGACGCCGATCTCGCCCGCGGACAACAGATTCGACACGGTCAGTTGCGCACCCTTGGGACGACCGGTGGTGCCCGATGTGTAGAGGATCGCCGCGGTGTCGTCGGGGTCACGGTCACGAACCTCGGTCGACGCGAGGCCTTCGTCCGCGCCGGGGCGCAGGTTCCACACAGGCACTCCGCGCGCCTGCGCCGCCGTCGAGGCGGCGGGACCGAGTGTGTGCCAGGCGATGACGAGCGCGCAGCCCGCGTCGTCGAGGACATAGCCGACTTCGTGCTCGGTCGACATCGTGTTGACCGGGACCACCACCGCACCGGCCACCTGAATCCCCAGGTAGGCGACGACGAATTCGGGCACCGACGGTGCGATGAGCAGCACTCGATCACCGACTCGCAGCCCCGATGCGAGCAGCGCCGCAGCGTAATTGATACTCCGGGAACGCAATTGGTGATAGGTCCACGCGTCGAAGTCGCCGGTGCCACAGCTTTCGCCGCGCAGGGCCACCGTGTCGGGGTGGGTATCGGCATGACGGCGGACGAGATCGAAGAGATTTGCCATGGTCAGTCCTGTCGTCCGGGGTGGCGTGTCGCGTTTTCCTCGGCACGCGGATTGCCGACCAGCCCAGAGGAAGGCTCGTCGAAGGTCATGACCAGCTTGTCCTCGGCGTAACAGGGCCAGCCCGGGTCACCGTCGGTGGCGAAACCGATCCAGGCCGAGTGCATCTCGTCGGCGATCCGCTGTGGCGGATTCGGACCGGTGAGGCTGGTCGCCGCGGCCAGCGTGTCGAAGACGAACGGCACCTCGAGTCCGTGTATCGCACCCAGACCCGCTCGCCGCCAACCGAACTCGTACAGGAACGCCGCAGTGTCGACAGCGGACTGCGATTCGACGAGTTGCCTGGTGGGACCACGGAAAACTGCATCGGTCACCATCGCCGCGAGCAGATCCCCCGCGGTGGCCTCGGGGCGGTTGGCGGCATACGGCGTGATCGCCGAAGCGCCGATGCCGAAGCGTGCGAGCGCGAACGGTAGCGCGTCGGCGGTGATCGCCTCGGCGAGTCCGGTCGGCACCGTGAACAGCCGGAACTCCTCGGCGGTGCAGCCGGCGAGCAGAGGTATGCCGCGCGCGGATCCCGCCGCGATCGCCTCGACGGGCGCCGCAGGAAGAACATCGCCGTCCACTACGGGAAAGAAACTCATGCCGGCCCCTGCGGCCAGCACCGAGGCACCCCAGCGCGCCGGGTCCGGGTCGCGGGCGAACTCAGCACGCACCGCCTCCTGCGCGGCCAGTAGCGCCGGAGGCGACACTGCGGCGAAGTCTTCGGCTGTCGCGGGCACGCCCAGCGCCTTGCCGAGTTCTCGACCCAGCGAACGAGCGTCCTCGACGGTCGCCGCGACGCCGCCACTACCGCTTTGCATGATCGCGCGAGCGAACAGCCCGGTGGCGGCGGGCGAACTCAGCAGCGACGCGACGCTCATCGCACCCGCGGATTCGCCGAAGACCGTGACATTGTCGGGATCCCCGCCGAAGGACCGCGCGTTCTCCCGCACCCAGGCCAGTGCGAACAGCTGATCGAGCAGGCCGCGATTGTCCGGCGCTCCGTCGAGCACCGCGAAACCGGGAGCGCCGAGCCGATAATTGATCGCCACGAGCACCACGCCGTCTCGGGCGAACGCAGCACCGTCGTACGCCGGCACCGCGTTGGATCCGTGCACGAACGCGCCACCGTGGATCCACACCATGACCGGCAGGCCGCCGCCGCCGGGATCGGGCGTCCAGACGTTCACGTTCAAGCATTCCGTACCTGCCACCAGGTGCGTGCCCAAGATGGGTTCGATACCGGGCGGGTACGCGCCCTGCAGGCACGTGGGCCCGAGCGCGCTCGCCTCACGAACTCCCGTCCAGCCCACAACGGGCGCCGGCGCTCGGAAGCGGGCCGGGCCCACCGGGGAGGCCGCGAACGGCACCCCGAGGAACGCGCTGACACCGTCGACGGTCCGGCCTCGCACCTTGCCGCCGGTGACCTCGACGACCGGTCGCCCGGTGACCGCGGGCTTCACAGGTCGACCATGTCGTACTCGGCGACCCGGTCCATCAGGAATCGCAGATGGTCATCGGAATTTCCGAGCGTCCGGTCGATGGCGGTGAGCCGCGCGAAGTAGCGCGATATCGGGTGCTGTTCGGTCATTCCGATACCGCCGTGCAGCTGGACAGCCTCTTGACCGACGAACCGAGCCGACCGCCCGACACGCAGTTTCGCTCGCGAGGCCACCGTCTGATCAATCAGGCCGTCGGCCAACGCCGTCGACGCGTAGACGGACATGCCGTGGGCGAGCGCCACCGCGATGTGCATGTCGGCCGCACGGTGGGTGAGCGCCTGGAAGCTCCGCAAGGGAACACCGAACTGCTCTCGGGTACAAAGATATTCGGCAGTGATACGCAAGGCCTCGGTCATCGCTCCCACAGCCTCGGCGCACAACGCGGCTTGGGCTGCGATCTGGGCGGCCTCGATAGCCGAGTCGACACCCAGCGCGGCCAACGGCTCGGCGGCCGCCTGTTCGAAGACGATGTCGGCCACGCGCATACCGTCGTGGGCGACAGTCCCACGCCTGCTCACGCCCGCGTCGGCGGGGTCGACGAGGAACAGGCCGATACCCTCGGGCCCGGTCGCGCTCACAACGAGCAGGTCCGCTTCGGCGCCGTAGAGAACGGGCGACTTGCGCCCGCTCACTCGCCACGAAGTGCCCCGCCGGACCGCAGCCGTCGAGCAGGTTCGCAGTGGCCAGCGCGAGCACAGTTCCTCGTGCGCGAACGCGAGCCGCAACTCCCCCGCCGCGACCTTCGTGAGCAATTCGCGGCGCTGGCCAGGACTGGCCGCCTCGACCAGCAGGCTCCCCGGTAGGTAGGCGCAGTCGAGGACCGGAACCCGGGCCGGGCAGGCGCCGAGTTCCGACATCACGATCATGGCCTCGATGGGACCCGCACCCTGGCCACCGTCGGATTCGGGAAAGGTCAGCCCCAGCAACCCGAGGTCGGCGAAGGTGGCCCACAGATCATCCGGCGCTGCGTGCGCGGGGTCGGCCAGGATGTCGCTGACGGTCTCGCGCAACATCGTTTGTTCCATGGTCGGTTCGAAATTCATGGTTTGGGCTCACAGTCCGAGGATCGTCGAGGCGATGATGCCGCGCTGCACCTCGGTCGATCCTCCGTAGATGGATGTCTTGCGGCAGTTGAGATAGGCGGCGGTGCTGCGGCCCGCCCATCGGTTGTGGTCGGGCAGGAGCGCGCTCGGACCCGCGACCTCCATCATCAGTTCGGTGGCGGCCTGCTGGAGTTGGCTGCCACGGAGTTTCAGAATCGACGCCGTCTGTGCGGTCCGGTCTTGCTCAGCTCCGGCGATCGCGCCGGTCTGGATCAGTTCCAGTGCGAGCGTTTCGTTTTCGAGTTCGGTGAGCCGCGCGGCGAACAGCGGGTCGTCGAGCAGCGAGCCCTGGCCTACGCGGGTGTGACGGGCGCGCGTTTTGATCGTCGACAGCCGGACCTTGGTGCGTCCGATCGCGGCCATGCCGACGCGCTCGTTGCCTAGCAGGAATTTCGCGTAGGTCCAGCCTCGATTCTCCTGTCCGACGAGATGTTCGGCCGGCACGCGGACGTCGTCGAGGAACACCTCGTTCACCTCGCGACTGCCGCCGATGAGCTCGATCGGCCGCACCGTGACCCCGGCCGCGTCCATCGGGATCAACAACAGCGAGATTCCCGCTTGCTTCTTCGCCGCACCGGAGTCGGTGCGGACCAGGCAGAACATCCAATCCGCGTACTGGGCCATGCTGGTCCAGATCTTCTGCCCGTTGACGACGTAGTCGTTGCCGTCGCGAGTCGCGTTGGTACGCAGGGAGGCGAGGTCCGAGCCCGCTTCGGGTTCGGAAAACCCCTGGCACCACCAGATGTCGAGATTGGCGGTCGGTGGCAGGAACCGGGCCTTCTGCTCCTCGGTGCCGAACCGGGCGATGACCGGGCCGATCATATCGACATTGAAAGTCAGCGGTTCCGGTACCGACGCGAGCGCCATCTCGTCGTGCCAGAGGTGGCGTTGAATCGGAGTCCAGTCCCGGCCACCCCACTGTTGCGGCCAGTTCGGCACCGCGATGCGGTGGGCATCGAGGATGCGCTGGGTGGTGACGAGCGCCTCGCGGCTGAGCTCGCGCCCCTCCCGCACGCCGTCGCGGATCTCGGCTGGGACTTCGTTGCGATACAGGGACCGCAGGTGATTGCGGAAGGCGATCTCATCGCCGGTCAGTGCCAATTGCATGGTTATCGTTGTCTTTCTGCGCGGGTGGTCAGATGCCGGTCGCGGTGGCCACCACGTCGGCGAGCTCGACGAGGTGATCGATCTGTTCGGTTGTCGGAGCTCCGGCATGGGTGCTGTTGTCCGGGTTGTCGAGTGCTCGGCGCCGCACGCCTTCGGCGATGATCGCCAGCTTCCAGAGCCCGAGTGCGTGCCAGAAGGCCAGTGCCGCGTGGTCACGTCCGGTGTGGTCGAGGTATTCGTCGACGAGTTCCTGCCTGCTGGGGAACCCTGGCAGCGTGGTCATCTCGAACCCCGCGACCCCGGGTTCGCCCGGTTCTGTCCAATAGGCGAGCAGGCTGCCGAGGTCGGCGAGTGGGTCGCCCAGGGTGCACAACTCCCAGTCCAGGACCGCGGTGATCGAACCGTCGGCGGGCGCGATGATCAGGTTGCGCAGGTGGAAGTCGCCGTGCACCAATGTCCGTTCGTGCTGTTCGGGGATCGCGGCGGTCAGCCGATCGGTGAGCTGGTCCACCAGCGGGAGATCCCGGGTTCGGGACTGTTGCCCTTGCCCGGACCAGCGGCGGATCTGACGTTCGGCATAGGGACGGTGTCCGGCCAGATCGGTCAGCCCGGTGGCGATGAGGTCGACGGCGTGCACCTGTGCGAGTGCGCGGACCGACGCCAGCGCCGTGGCGCGACGTTGATGGGGTGTGAGCTTCTGCGCGACGGACATGTCCTCGATGACCTGACCCTCGACATGCTCGAGCAAGACCATCGGGACGCCGTCCTGAGCACCCACCCCGAGAATCCGCGGCACCGGCACGTCGGTGTCGAACAACGCACCCATGACGCGCGCCTCGCGGACAACGTCGTGAGCCGAGGCGAGCAGCTCGCCCAGTGGGGGCCGGCGCAGTACCCAGCGATGGGCGGCGGCGTCGGTGACCAGAAACGTCAGGTTGGAATTGCCCGCGCCGATGCGAGCGACCTCCACCGGGCCCGCACACCGCAGACCGAGCGAGATCAGCCATTCGCGCAAGTGGAGGCGGTCGATGGTCAGTTCGGCAGCGCTGCCGGTGTTGTGCGTGGATGCCGGGCACACGTCAGAAGACTCCTCGAATGGAACGAATATAGATAGACGTTCCATCAATCCTGTCGCGGTGTCAACCAGATCGGCGTCGATACGCAAGTTTGCGCCGATATTGCTTTACTTCCAGTAAAGCCATGCTAGAACTTGTGGCAGTACAACGCTGTCCTAGGAGTGCTCATGTCTTCTCCCGCCCGAACCACCGACCGTCGACGCCCCGGCGTCATGAAACGGCTGATCCTGGCCGCGACACTGGCCGGGGCCGCCGCCGCCGGTGCACCCACCATCGCGCAGGCCGCTCCGCAGTACCCCGTCCCGTACGGGCTGATTCCCGGCATCGTCCACTTCGTCGACCGGGCCTCCCCGCCCGGAGCGAACGACTGGAACTGCCGCCCGAGCGCCGAACATCCCGAACCGGTGGTGCTGGTGCACGGTCTCACCGCGACGATGGCCGCCAACTGGACGGCCATCGCGCCGCTGCTGGCAAACAACGGCTACTGCGTGTTCGCCCTGAACTACGGCCTCGACCCGGCAGCACCGGTGCCGTTGAACCTTATTCCGGGCACCAAGTCGATGCGGGAGTCCTCAGCCCAGGAGCTCGCGCCGTTCGTGGATCGCGTGCTCGCCGCCACCGGGGCGCAGAAGGTCGACCTCGTCGGCCATTCGGAAGGCACCGTGATGCCGCGGTGGTACATCAAGTACCTGGGCGGAGCAGCCAAGGTCGCCAAGTCGGTGAACCTGACCCCGCTCAACGACGGCACCAGAGCCGGCGGCCAGGCCCTGATCGCCCGCGCGCTCGACCTGCTCGGAGTCTGGGATGACCTCCAACTCCGTTCCGAGGCCTTCGGATTCGGCGCCAGCCTGCAGATGACGAGCGGCTCCGACTACCTCGACGCGGTGAACTCCGGTGATGCCTACCCCGCCGACATCGACTATACCTTCATCATGACCCGCTGGGATCAGGTGGTGGCTCCGCATACCAGCGGCATGGGACCGATCGCGGCGAACGTCACCAATATCGTCGTGCAGGACCAGTGCCCGCTGGCGATCTTCGAACATGCCGGCGCCGCCTCGGATCCGGTTGTCGCACAGCACATTCTCAACGCCCTCGATCCGGCGAACCGCGTTCCGGTCAACTGCTTCGCCCACCCGCGCAACGGCTGACGGTAGTCTGCTGCATCATGACCAGGTCCGATTCGGAGTCGGCCGACGACCGGCCGCGCCGCCGTTCCACGGCGGTGCGGCCATCCGACGACACGCTGCTCGACGGAGTGCTCTCGGTATTCGCCGCGCACGGCTTCGACAACGTCACCATGGAGCAGCTGGCCACCGCGGCCGAAACCTCCAAACCGACGCTGTACGCGCACTTCGGAACCAAGGAACAGCTCTTCGACGCGTGTGTACGCCGCGAGGCGGCGAGCCTGCTGGCGTGGATGCGGGAAAGCTACCGGCGCGCACAGGGTTTCGATCTCGACCGGCATATCGCGACGACAACGCGCGCACTGTTCGACTTCGCCGCCACCCACGCCGAGGGCTTTCACGTACTGTTCGGGGCGCCGACGGCGGGCCGCTCACACGAAGTGCGGACCGCCACGATCCAGTCGGTCGCCGACACCGTCGCCGAACTGATCCGGCACGAATACGGTGGCGCCGACCTGCAGTGGGGCGCCAGCGCCGATTTCTGCGCTGCGGCGATCGCCGACATCGGGGTGCGCGGAGTGCAGCAAGCGCTCGCCCAGCACCTCGATTTCACCGCGGCCGCGAACCTGACGGTCTCGATCATCGTCGCGGCGATGCGCCATCTCGATCCGGCCGCCGTGCGCGGAGTCGACGCGGGCACAGCACCACGCCCATCCGATGAGCCGACTGCGCCGGGCGACGTACCGCGGCCCGGCGATCGAACACAGTCGAGTCCGCTCCTTTCCCCCCCGACACCCCGCAATGATGTGCTCGATACCGCGATCCGCATCTTCCTCCGCGGTGAACGGCTGGAATTGCACGCCGTAGCAACAGAACTCGGGATCAGCCGCACCACCATCTACCGCCGATTCGGCACCAGGGAAGACCTGCTCGGCGCCGCCATAGCCTGCCAGTTCGAACGCCTGCTCACCTCGATCGACAGCGACTGCGAAACCCGCGGCGCCCACCGCATCTCCGAAGTCTTCGATCGAGTACTGCGCCGCCTGGCAGCCGACCCCGCCCTGCGCACCTATCTCCAGAACGAAGCGCCCGCGGCCCTTCGCCTGGTCACCCAAGCCGACGGACCGGTACATCGCGGCAGCGTCGCACTCGTCGAGCGACTCATCCAGCGCGCCCAAGAACAGGACGGATACCGCCCCCCGATCGACCGAACGACCCTGGCCTTCGCCGTGGTCCGCCTCGGCGAAAGCTTCCTCTACAGCAACGCCGTCGCCGACACCGAAGGCGACATCGACCACCTACTGCAGGTGCAAACGACCTTGCTCGGAGTAGCCGGTCCCGTCGGCGGATCGTGAGTTCGGCGCCTCACCACGCGGAGAGGTCAGATGCCGTATCAAGCCGCTTCGAACTGCGGTGAAAGCTGTTCCAGCAAATCATATTTCAGACCGCTTCGTCTGTGGGATGGTGCCGGAATGCTGATCGAATACGGAGTGTGGGGTTCGCGATTGGTACTGGCTGGGGCCTTCGGACTGTCGACGTGGGGGAAGTTGGCGGACGGGCCCGCGACACGGAAGGCGGTGGCGGATTTCGGGATACCCATCAGGTGGGTTCCCATGGTGGCAATCGGATTGCCGATAGCCGAAGGGCTGGTGGCGGCCGGGGTGCTGTTGCCGTGGACGGCGGGGGTCGCGGGTGGTGTGGCGTTGCTGCTGCTCGCGGGGTTCACCGCGGCGATCGTGCGATTGCTGCTGCGGGGCGAGCACCCGAACTGCTCCTGCTTCGGTGCGGCGAGCGCGGGGCCGATCGGGCCCGAGACACTGGTGCGCAACGGATTGTTGATGGCGCTCGCCGCCGTGGTCACCGTGGGGGCGCTGCGGTATCCGGGGGTTCCGGCCGGTTTGCCCGCCGAGGCCACTGTCGGGCTGGCACTGATCGTGATCTTGGCGGCGGTGCTGCTCTGGACGCTCGGGGAGTTGCGCGCGCTGAGTCGGCGGGTCGACGAACAGGCCCTGTCGACGCTGGGGGCCGAGGGTCTGCCGGTCGGTGCGGTGGCACCCGAGTTCGAGTTGCTGGCCGTCGAGGGTGGGCGGATCAGCTTGGAGTCGCTCTTGGAGCCCGGCAGGGCAGTACTGCTGGTGTTCGTTCATCCCGGCTGCGAGTTGTGCGCGGCGCTGGCTCGCGAATTGCCGCGGTGGCAATCGCGGGTCCGGGAGGTTCTGACGGTCGTGCTGGTCGGCAATGGCGATGTCAGCGAACATGCCGCATGGGGGCGCGCGCAGGAAGTCGGCGACATACCGGTGCTCGTCCAGCAGGGCAATGAAGCGGCTCTGCGCTATCGGGTTCGGGGCACACCGTCGGCGGTGTTGATCGGTGCGGATGGTCGGGTCGGAGGCCCTGTCGCCCGGGGCGCGATGGCAGTGCGGGAGTTGATCACCACGGCGAAGGCGGATTCTGGACGGCAGTCACCGCGTCGAGACGAGCTCGCCTCAGGGACGCGCCGATAAGCACTCCCCCGTTGCCCCGTTTCACAGACAGAAACCGACTGAATCCCTAAACCTGTTGCTTACCAACAGTTTTCATTTGCAATGCGCACATACGCGCGCGATTCGGCCGATACACTCGCCCTCGCAACACGCTCGACTCCCGCTCTCTCGAACGTATCGACAAAGGGGAACTGTCATGGCGCTCTTTGCATTCACCGACTACAGCGGAAAAGAATTCATTTTCCAGCTCAACAACGAACAGCGGATCTCCGAGGCACGTCGGATCCTGTCCGGCGAGGAAACGATGTCCACCCACGTCATGGGCAAGCTCCGCAAGTCCAAGCAGAGCTACAACCCGGAGTGGAGCTTCCACCTCGACCCCGACACCATCACCTTCTTCACCATGGCCATCGAGGTCTGCGATTCGAGCATCCAGTACACCGAGGACTACCTCGACGAGGCGTGCGGCGCCTTCCTTCCCGGCTGTTTCTGGTGCCCATGGTCCTCGCGACTGACCCGTGAAGTGACAGCCTCGGTCAGCGCCTGATGCCGGTTCCGGCCGACGCGGTGAGCGTCGGCCGGAACCACTCGGCACAACCTCTGCGAGTCGGTGATTCGCGCCGTTGGATCAGGTGATGTCCGCACGGTGGCGTGCCGCGTCGACGGCGGTGAACGCCGCGGCGGCGAGGATCATCAGCGCCGAGACGAGCAGCGCCACATCGAGTCCGTGATGGAAGGCCACCTTGCCCGCGTTGAGCACCTCGGAGACCTTCGACAGGTACTTCAGATACGGACCGATATCGACGCCCTCGGGAATCTTCCCGAGTTCCACCGCTTGGATGGCGTCGGGCTGCAGCGAGGTCGGCAAACCCAGTTCGTCCATGCGCGCCTTCAGGTCCGCGGACAGGAATCCGCTCACCAGCGCGCCGAGGACCGCGACACCGAACGCCGAGCCGACCTGGCGCATCGTATTGGTCACCGCGGCAGCCATTCCCGAGTGTTCCGCCGGGACGCCCGACATCACGGCCGACGTCAACGGCACCACCGCGATCCCGAAGCCGAAACCCGCCACCGCCATCGCGGCCGACAGCGAAGGATCGTGGATTTCCCCGGACAGCATGTGCCGGGTCAGCAAGATCCCGCCCGCGCCGATCACACAGCCGAGAATCATCGGGGTGAGCGCACCTCGCCTCGCTACCCAGAATCCCGCGAGCAGCGAACCGATCACGATCGCGACGGCCATCGGCGCGAAGACCGTGGCCGTGCGCGCACCCGAATACGACTGCATCACTTGCAGATACAGCGCGGTGAAGAAGAAGATCGAGAAGATGCCGAAGTAAACCGCGAAGGCCACGAGCAGTGCGCTGCGCACGGCAGGAAAGCGCAGGTAGTGCAAGTCGAGCATCGGTGCGCGCGCACGTGTTTCGACGGCGATGAACCCGACGAACGCGAGCGCGCCTATCGCGAAGAACGCGAGCACCGGCGGCGAGGTATAGCCCCGATCCTGACCGGAGATCGCGGCATAGATCACCGACCCGAACGCCGTCGCGCCGAGCACCGCGCCGGCCCAGTCGATGGGATCCGGACTCGGATCGGCGCTTTCCGGCACCGACCACAGCGCGATGACGAGCGCCACCCCCGCGATCACCAGGTTGAACCAGAAGATCGAGCGCCAGCCGTACGCGTGGACCAGCACGCCGCCCAGCACCGGTCCCGCCGCCAACGCCAGCCCTGACACCGCCGCCCACACGCCGATCGCCTTGGCCCGAGTCCGGTCGTCGGGAAAGACATGGCGTAGCACCGACAGCGTTCCCGGTTCCGACGCCGCGGCGCCCAGTCCCATGATCGCGCGGCCTGCGATGAGCACCGCGACACTGCTCGCGAGCGCGGAGACCACCGACCCGGCGCAGAAGATCACCAGACCGACGATCATCACCCGCTTGCGCCCCCACCGGTCCCCCAGCGAGCCACCCGCCAACATCAACCCGGCGAACACCACGGTGTAGGAGTTGACCACCCACTGCAACATCGTCACGTCGGCACTCAGATCGCGACGGATGTCCCCCAGCGCGACGCTCACGATCGTGGTGTCGAGGAACGTCACGAACACCACTACAGCGACTGCGGTCAGCGCGATGCGTGGTCGCGCCGCCCCGCCCGGCGCTTTGCCCATCGGTATCACGGGCCACAGGTTACTGGCGGGTTCGTCCGTTTGCGAGCCGGACGTCGGTCACGGCATCAGCAGGCCCGATCGCGATCACGCGCCGAGTTCGGCTCGACACCAGCGCAATCCCCTGTGCCACCTGCCGACTTCTCGTCTTCGCCGCGCGCACCTTGCCGGACCTACCGTGCCGCCGCGATGAGCTGCGCACCGCGATTTCCGCCAGAGTTCGCGCCATGAACACCTCGGCCGTCGAGCGGAGCGCGACCGCACAACGCAGTGACAGTCCCGGACGATGGTCGACTCGGCCGGCGCACAGGTGTGCAAGACTGGGGCGGTGAGCGATGCCGGTGCGGGCACCTACGTCGAGGCGGGCGAGTTCCGTCGCGACACCAACTACATCACCACGCGGATCACCGCCGACGGAGGTGATGGATACCCCGTCGAACCGGGTCGCTATCGGCTCGTCGCGGCCAGGGCGTGTCCCTGGGCCAATCGCACGCTGATCGTGCGCCGACTGCTCGGGCTGGAACCGGTGCTGTCGTTGGGCCTGTGTGGGCCCACCCACGACAAGCTCAGCTGGACCTTCGATCTGGATCCGGGCGAGGTCGATCCGGTGCTCGGCATCCACCACCTGCGCGACGCCTATCTGGCCCGGTTCCCGGACTATCCGCGCGGGATCACCGTGCCCGCCGTCGTCGAGATCGCGACCGGGCAGGTCGTCACCAACGACTACGCGCAGATGACCCTCGATTTCTCCACCGAGTGGACCGCGTATCACAGGCCGGGCGCACCGCAGTTGTATCCCGAACCGCTGCGCGCGCAGATCGACGAGATCAACCGGGACGTGTTCCGCGACATCAACAATGGCGTCTACCGCTGTGGTTTCGCCGGCGATCAGAACGCCTACGATGCCGCCTACGCTCGACTCTTCGCCGCCCTGGACCGGATCACCGATCGACTCGGTACCCAGCGCTATCTGGTCGGTGACACGATCACCGAGGCCGACGTGCGACTGTTCACCACGCTGGCCCGTTTCGATCCGGTCTATCACGGCCATTTCAAGTGCAACCGCACCAAACTCAGCGAGATGCCGGTGCTGTGGGCGTATGCCCGCGACCTGTTCCAGACCCCCGGCTTCGGCGACACCATCGACTTCGGACAGATCAAGGAGCACTACTACGTGGTGCACCGCGACATCAACCCCACCGGGATCGTTCCCGCGGGGCCGGACCTGTCGAATTGGCTCACCCCGCACCATCGCGAGGAACTGGGTGGGCGTCCCTTCGGCGACGGCACCCCGCCGCCTGCGCCGGTGCCCGCCGAGCGGGTACCCGCGATCGGCTGAGACCTTCACCGGCAGGCGGTCCGGATAGTCAAGCGCGGCAACAGCTTCCGAAGACCGGTTCACCATCTTCGGGACGAGTTCGTGTCGGTGGTCCTCGTTAACGTGCTCGGGTATGGACACCATGCCCGACGGACGCTTCACCGACTTGCTGACGCAGTTGCGTGCGAGCGTCTTCCGCACGTTCGTCCGAGCCGACGTAGAACACGTGTGCCGTACCGCGGGATGGACCCTGATCGACGACGGTACGGTCGACATCCCGCACACACCCTCCGGTGGCCGAATTCACGACGACCGCGATCCGTATGCCGAGAACGAGCAGCGGATGCAGCTGTCCATCGCCGTCGCGACGATCGAGGCAGAACAGTTCCGTCGCTACCTGGACCTCGCGGTGGCGACATGGGGTCCGCCCACCTGGTATCGGGGTCTGGCGGATCTCGATGTCGGCTGGGTCGACGGCGAGACGCTGCGCACGCTCGAGCTCGCCGGGTGCGGAAGTCTGTCCGTGCGGGTCGAGTCCACCGAGTCCGATGCCAACCGCAGGTGGTGGCACTGGAAGACCCAGTACCACTACCCCGACGTCGTCGACGTGGACGACCGTGTTCCGGTCGACGAACACGACATCGAGTACAACAGCGCCGACAACTACGAGATCGACTTCACCTGGTTCGCCGCACCGGCCGGTTCGGACGGCCGGAGCAGAGAGATCTGGAGCGTCTACACCCTCGGCCACCTGCGGGGCCTGTTGACCGATTTGCTGCGCAGCGTCCACCTCGCCATGCGCGCGCTCGGCCCCGGCCCAGAACCCCTGGTGCTGCACATGTTCGACCGCGACAAGACACCGGAGCGCTACGCCCAACTCGAGTTGTCCCCGACCGAGATCCGCCTGCGCGCCTTCACCACCGCATCCACCCGCCCACACCTCGACGAGCTCGGCTTCGTGGACTGTGGCGACGGCAGCTCCACGCGGATGTGGCCGACCGAACGGGAACAGGCCCGGGCCGCGGCCACCGTCACGACGGTCTTCCTGCACCGAATCGGCCTCGGCACCGAGAAGCTGACGATGACCGAGTCGGGCAATCCACTGTCGATCGACAACTTCTCGGTGGATCTACAGGTCGACCTGGCAGTCCAATGACGAAGATCTGAGCTGACCGTCAGCTGTCCTGCACACGCTCGAACGGCCCGTCCGACGGTTCGGATCGGTGCCCGAGGCGGGCGATCAGCGCGGCGAGCAGGAGCAGGACTCCCACGATCACTGCGTGTGCGGCGAAGAGCACCAGCATCGGTAGTGCGAAGCCCTCGTCGGTGAGAACGCCACGGTCGCTGACGCAATACAGCGTGTAGTTGGTCGAGGTTCCCTCGGAGTCGTGGAAGGTATCGGAGACGACCACGGGCTCGGCGGTCGGAGGCGAACAGAACAGCGGTGCGGTGAGTTTCGCTTCGCCCGGCCAGAGGGCGACGGCCACGATAATTGTCAGAAAAGCGGCGGCGCTGACGAGGGAAACCGCTGCTACCAGGACGCGTCGCATGCGCTATACCTGCTGTGCTCGGAGGAAGGTGCCGGTGCGGTCGAATTCGACGACCATTTCCGAGCGCGGCGACAAGACGTTGGCGACTATGCGGATCTCGCGGCCGAAGCGACTCACCACGATGACGGTGACCTGGCCGTCGGGCAGTTCGCTGCGGGTGAGAGCGGTGTCGACGATCTCTTCTACGCGCGACAGGCCGGGCACCTCGCTGACGGTGAAATCCTCGCCGTCGAGGTCGTCGGAAGCGGAAACCCGGACCGGGCGTGGTGCGCTCAAATCCCCGAGGGTGAAGGAATAGTCGTCGAGTTGCCGCGAGCGATCAGGCGGCCGCACCCGCAGGCGGACGGTGGGTGTCCGAGCGGCCGGCACTGCGTCGTCGGCCATGAACCGCGTGATCTGGGCGGGTTGATCGTTCAAGGTCAGACGGAACTGGGTCGAGTTCGGCGCAGTGAGGAGGATCAGGTTCGCTTCGACGTCGGCGGCGCCGGTGCGCTGGGCGAGCGCCGCGACGGCCTCCTGCGGCAACGCACTCACCAAACCGCCCCCGCGCGATCGGACCTGATCCTCGAATTCCGCCCGGTCCACCGCACCCACGCAGCCACTGGTACCGCCGAGCACGATCAGGCAAACGAGGACCCGAAACCATCTGCCGGCGCGCACATCCGCACATGCTAGGCGTTGTGTTCGGATCGCGCCGGTCGTCAGCCTCCGAGCGGCTGCAGAACGCGCAGGATCGGGTCGTAGGCCCAGTTCAGCATGCGCTCGGCGTCCTGTCTGGCCGCTGCGCTGCTGTGGTCCGAGCTGTGCAGGACCACACCGATCAGCGGGATGCCCGCACGAATCGTCTCGAACATCAAGCAGTGGCCCGCGGCGTCGGTGTTGCCCGTCTTGATACCGATGGTGCCGGGATATTCGTCGAGCATGCGGTTCGTGGTTTCCCAGTGGTGTTCGCGGTTGGCGGGCCCGGCCGGGACGTGGAAGTTCCTCGTACCGACGATCTCACGGAACAGCGGCAGGTTCATCGCGCGCACACCCAGCGCTACGAGATCCGCCGGGGTGGAATAGGTGGAGAAGTCGGTGGGGTACGGCATGCCGGCCGGGTCGCTGAAATGCGTTCCCGCCATACCCATGACCCGTGCGGTGTCGTTCATCCTGGCCAGGAAACCGCCCTGGCCGGGCCCGAACGACTCGGCGACGGTGTAGGCGGCGTCGCAGCCCGACGGCAGCAGCAGCGCGTACAGCAGCTGGCGCGCGGTGAGCACCTCACCGGCCACCAACCCCGCGGTGCTGCCGTTCTCCCTGGCGCAGTAGGCCCCCGCTTCCTGCGGCACCGTCACCGGTCGTTCGAGGTCACCGCCGGCGATCACGACCACCGCCGTCATCACCTTCGCGATACTCGCGATCGGGACCGGGGTGTTCGCCTCGCGCGACCACACCACCATTCCGGTGAGCCCTTCCGCCAACGCCGCACCCGAGGCGTGCACACCGTCCGGCCCTGCGGCCGGCCACGGCAGCAGACCGTCAGCACTCCCGGATGGTGCGGCACCGCCGACACCGTGACCAGCCACGACGATCAGAACCCCAGCAGTGACGGCGTGCACCATCTTGGCGAATGTCCGCATGGCGACATTCTGGCGTACAACTACACCGACCTGCGGGATTTGCCGCCTCGATTCGAGAACTACGCCTCGAACGCCCGCACATAGGCTGTATCGACGCCGAGGACACCGACCGCTGTCGCGCCGCCCGGATGACCGAGTGGCTCGACTCTTCCGGGCAGCGGTTCGTAGAAGAAGCGGGCGTTCTCGGTGATGAACTGTTCCTGGCCCGACGGCAGATCGTCTTCGTAGTAGATGGCCTCGACCGGGCAGGCCGGTTCGCACGCGCCGCAATCGGTGCACTCGTCGGGTTGGATGTAGGCCATCCGATCGCCGATGAAGATGCAGTCGACCGGGCACTCTTCGATGCAGGCCCGATCGAGGATGTCCACGCAGGCGGCGCCGATCACAAACGTCACGTTGTTCTCCTCAGCTGTGCTGAACCGCGACTTGCGGTAGTGCTGATCCTGGTGCGAGCGCCCACCGCCGGGTAGACCCCGATTTCCACCACCTCGTAAGGTTTCCTTATGAGCTTGCCGCCGGGGACTCCCGATCTGGAGGTCCTCGATCTGCTGGTATCGGTGGCCGAATTGGGCAGCCTCGGCGCCGCCGCGCGCCGCCACGGCATCAGCCAACCCGCGGTCGGCATGCGCATCAGCGCACTGGAACGGCGACTGCATCTGCGGCTGCTCGATCGCGGACCCACCGGTTCGGCGTTGACCGATGCCGGTTCGGCCGTGGTCGAACTGGGTCGGCCGGTGCTGGCCGCGAGCCGTACCTTGATGGACGGCGTCGCGAACCTGCACCGCGAGCTGTCACCACGACTGCATGTGATCGCCTCGAAGACCATTGCCGACCACCGGATCCCGCAGTGGCTGGCGGCATTGCGCAAGCTTCGACCCGAGCTGGCCGTCGAACTGGATGTGGCGAATTCTCACCAGGTGACCGCAGCGGTTCGCGATCGCGACGTCGCGCTCGGATTCGTCGAGGGACCGCAGGCGCCCTCGGGACTGGGTAGCCGGGTACTGGTGGCCGACGAACTCGTTGTCGTTGTCGCACCGACCCACCCGTGGGCCGCTCGCGGTAAGCCGGTGAGCCCGCGCGAACTCGCCGATACGCCACTGGTGTGGCGCGAGAAGGGTTCCGGAACCCGGGACACGGTCTGGGCGGCACTCGAGATTCACGGCACCCCCGCCCGTCCCGCGGCCGAACTCGGTTCCGCCGCAGCGATTCTCGCGACCACCCGCAGCGGCCTCGCACCCGCGGTCGTCAGCCGTCTGATCGTCGCCCACGAACTACGTGCGGGCACCCTGCACGAAGTGGACCTGGCCGACTCGATCGTTCTGACCCGGAAATTTCGCGCCATCTGGCACCGCCGCACCCCACCCGCCGGACCCGCGGCCGATCTGGTCGAGCTCGCCGCCCGCATCGAATCAGCCCGTCCGACTGCGCGACGAGCGCCGAGGAACTGAGCCACACCCCGGTCCCACCCGACAGCGAATCTCCGCTCACAGCACCAGGTTCGGCATCGAAACCGGGCGCGATCCGTCCCGCAGCGAACGGGCACCCGCGACGCCGACCAGCGACGCCGCCACTGCCGGGCCGATCGGCACGAGCGGCGGCGCACCCTCCTCGACGCACGCCCGAAAGCCTTGCAGGATCCGGACCGTGCCTTCTGCTTTCGGTTCGACGAGCGTGCCGTCGAGGAGAGTCATCGGCGCGGGCGTGCGTTCCTCGTCGCGGGTGACGCCGCTGCGATCGGTCCAGCCTTCCTTGCGCACACGCACCGACCACGCCCGCCCGCCGGGCGCGCGGACCGATTCGGCCAGACCCTCGGTGCCGCGCACCGAAACCCAACTCCAGTGGCTGTCCGGTTCGCCCTGCAGGAACCCGTGCCGGGTGATGGCCAATCCGCCCCCGCTGAGCCGGACCACCATGACCACGGCGGCCCTGGCATCGGCGGAGTCGACGTGGAAGGCCGTCACCTCGGTCGGCAGTTCGCCGGTGAGGGCGAGGATCGGCGACACGGTGTGCGTGCAGTACGCCGTCGGTTCGATGCGGCCTCGCCAGTGGCCGGGATCGTCGATCAGGCGCGAGACGTCATCGGGTGACATCCCGTGCAGGTAGTCCGCTTCCACCAGCGTCACCCGACCGATCTCCTTGGCTTCCAGAGCATTTCGAATGAGCTGGACATGCGGATGGAAGACGTAGTTCTCGGCGAAGGAGTACGTCGCGGACGAGCGACGTTCGGCATCGAGCAACGCGGCCGCTTGCCACTCGTCCGCACAGGCGGCGGATTCGGAGAGCACGTGGATACCGCGTTCGAGGAAGGCGATGGCCAGCGGCGCGTGCTCGTCGAAGTCGTTGGCGAGGACCACCGCGTCGAGGTCGTGGTGCAGCAGGGCACTCCAGTCCTCGAACACAGCCGCCTGTGGCAGGAGCTCAACCGCCTCGCCCCGCCGGATCGGGTCGCGATCGCAGGCGGCCACCACCTCCATACCCAGTCGCCGACACCAGGTCGCCAGGTACATCCCCATTTTCAATCCGACGACGCCGACGCGCACGTCCACCATCCTTCCCAATAATCGATCTGTCGGCCCGGCTCGCAACCGTCGACTACTGCTGCGACAGGATCTCGACGTAGCCATCGGTGCCGTTCACCCGGATGCGCTGCCCGTCGCGGATCAGCTCGGTGGCGTGTTCCACGCCGACCACGGCAGGCAGGCCGTATTCGCGGGCGATCACGGCACCGTGGGTCATCAGGCCGCCCACCTCGGTGACCAGCCCCGCGATCCCGACGAACAGTGGGGTCCAGCTCGGATCGGTATAGGCGGTGACCAGGATGTCGCCCGCTGCGAGGTCGGCCTGCGCGATATCGGAGATCACGCGGGCCCGGCCTTCGATCGTCCCGGCCGAGACCGCCAAGCCCGGCAGAGCGTCGGCGGGCAGGTCCTCGCGTCGATACGCCCCGGTGAGCGCTTCTCCGTCGGAGGTGAGCACTCGCGGCGCGGTGAGTGACTGGTAGGAGTGAAAAGCGTCTTCTTGCGCGTCGACGAGGTCCTGATCTGCCCGGTGCGTGCGAACTACTTCCTGCAACTCATCGAATCGCAGGAAGAAGATGTCGTCGGCCTCGCGCAGCACACCGGATTCCACCAGACGTCCGGCCTCGCGCAGCAGTGCTTGTTTGTAGACGAAGTAGCGACTGACCATGCCGTACTTCGGGTACTCCCGATAGCCCGAGAAGGTGCGCACGCGCTCGATCATCTGCTCGGTCTCGACGGCTTTCTGTTCCCCGTCGGGAAGAGCGCGCAGAGCTCGCAGAATCTGTTGTTGCTTCTGCCGCGCATCGCGGAGTCCGTCCTCGAAGCGCTGTCTGCCCGCGCCGGGCCCGAAGTTCTGGATATTGCCGAGGATTGTCGACACCAACGTGATCGGACTCTCGCTCCACCGCGGCCTGGTGATGTCGATTTCGCCGGCGCAGCGCATGCCGTACTCGGCGAGGAAGTCCTCGATCGCGGCTCTCGTCTCCTCGCCGCCCGCGACATCGCCCAGACCGACCAGGAAATCGTCGTCCTCGATCCGCTCCAGGTACGCCACCACCTCCGGGTGCGGTCGGATCACATCGGCGACGTCGAGCAGCGCCAGACCCATTTCCGATGTCACGTTTCCGGGAACCGATTGGGTGAGGGCGTCGGCGGCGTTCTTCTCGCCCAGCCATTCTCGTAGTCGATCGTTGAGCCACTCCGTGGCGTCCATCGCGGCCATGATCACCTGTAATCCCCGGGGCGCGAACAGGACCCGGCGCAGTTCCTCCTGGATATCGGCTCGGATGAAGTCGAGCAGCGCCGGTCCGGACAGGTTCGCGATCTCGCCTTTCAAGGCCGTGAGGGAAGCTTCGCTCTCGGCGATCAGCTCGGTGACGATGTCGGGATCGGTCTCGATCCTCTCGGCAGTGACGCCGAACGGTGCGGGTGGTGCGCCGGATTCCTCCTCTGGCACTTGCCGAACGAAATCACCGCGTTCCAGCACGGTCCGCAGCGCGTCTCCCATCAACGGGTCGGATTTGCCGAGGCCCGCTACCAAGGCGGCGGCTTTGGTGGGTGCGGACATCATCGCGGTGACGTCGACAAACAAGCGCCCGCCCGCGTCGCGCATCGGCGCGTTGCTCGTCAGCTGCCAGACCGAGATCCCCAACGGCTTCATCGCATCGGTCATCATCTGCTGATGGCCGACCGACACATAGACGTGGTTCTCCCCGTCGGCGGCGACGGGAATCGGGAACAGAGTGGTGATCGGCCTGCTCTGCACGATCCGGAAACCATCACCGTCCGAACACCATTCGATGTCCTGGGGGCTGCCGAAATGGGCTTCGATGCGACGGCCGAGCTGCGCGAGCCGCAGCACCTCGTCATCGGAGAGCACCGGCTCGTTTCGGCGCTCCCGCGCGATCTCGCTCACCTGGGTACCGCCCGTCGGCACCGACTCCACAGCGAGCTTCTTGGTGGCGATCGTCTTGCCGGTGATGTGGTCGTCGCGTACCTGGTAGGCGTCGGCGTTGACCAGACCTGATACGAGGGCCTCGCCGAGACCGAAACCGGCGTCGATGGACACCACGGTTCGGTCGGAGGTGACCGGGTCGGCCGTCATCAGAATGCCGGCGGCCCGCGCGGACACCATCCGCTGGACGACGACGCTCATCTGAATCTTCTTCTGGTCGAAGCCGTTCCGTAGTCGGTAGGTGACGGCTCGCTCGGTGAACAGCGAACCCCAACACCGGCGCACGTGTTCGAGAATCGCCGCCGTTCCCACGACATTGAGAAAGGTGTCCTGCTGACCGGCGAACGACGCGGTGGGTAGGTCCTCGGCCGTCGCACTGGACCGCACGGCGTAGGCGCCGTCGATTCCGAGCCGAGCGTGCGCGGCGAGGATCGCCTCCGCTATCTCCTCGGGAACGACCAACTCCTCGACCGTGCGCCGCAGCTGTTCGCTCAGCACGGAAATCGCCGCTCGATCCCCCGGCTGGAGGCGCGACAGTTCGTCGAGCCGATCGTCGAGCGAGGTTGCCCCCGCCACCGTGCGCGCGAAGGCCTCGGTCGTCACACAGAAGCCGTCCGGTACCTCGACACCGTCGATTCGCGACAACTCACCGAGGTTCGCCCCCTTACCGCCGACGATCGCGACCTGCGTCCGATCGACCTCGTCGAACCCGAGCACAAATGCCATCTCGCTACTCCTCGCCTGGTGGTTTCGGTCTTTCGCGAGCGATTATGGACCAAGAAATAACCCCTCATGAGGGCCCGGAATCGTGTATACAGTAGAAGGGGGAAACAACGACGGGCGCTCGTACGCCCGACTCCGGCCACCATCCCGACTTCCAGTCGACCGAAGATCCGATCGGTGACGATTCGTCAGGGTTGCCGCGTTCTGAGCTGCCGCGACACAGGCCGTCCTCTTCCTGTTGCCGATCGATTGCGGATGCCGAGATTTTCACCTCGAGCGCCGATCCGGGCCGTCCGCGACCTCGAATACCTGACAGCTCAGCAAGTACGCAGCATCCCGCCATCGGACGCACACGACGCGGTGTCGACCGCTCCAGCCGCAATACCGGCTTTGCCCGTGAGGACAACATGGTCAACGAGAACCCGCTCGACGCCCCTCCTGTCCAGGCCACGCCCGAGACCGGCGCTCCGGCCGAGCCCGGCCCGCCGTCGTGGGCAGCGCCCGCCCTGCTGCTGTCGATACTGATGCTCGGCCTCGACCTGGTGGCTCTGATTCCGCTCGGCGCCTGGATGCGCGACTACGGTATCGGCCTGATCGGCACGATCTACCTGATCCACGTGCTGGCATCGACCGCCGTGGCCGCCTGGACCCTCAGCTGGTTCCCGCTCCTGCTGGATATCGAACCCGATCAGCAGAACTCCTAGCGCTCCGGTGACGCGGGTGCGTCCACGCTGAATTGTGGGCGAACACCACGCGCCCCGCCCGGCCGAGCGGGACACGGTCAACGCAGGTCGAGGGTGGTGACGGTCTCGGTGCCGAGGGCGATGCGCGCGTGCCAGGTCGGCGGCTCCCATGGATCGGGAGCCATCCCCTCATAGCGCGCCTCGAGGTCGAGATAGCGGGCACCGTCCACTTCGGCGGCCACGAATCCGTAGTCGTACCAGCCGAGGTCCGATCCGGTCGGCACGTGGAACTCGATGCTGCTGGTGCCGTTCGCGTCCTCGATCTCTTGCCTTCTCTCTAGTTCGCGAACCAGGATCGGCACCGCGGCATAGATTTCCAGGCGGGCGGCGGTGGTGAACCGGTCGGCCGGGTAGCGGCCGCTCCACACTGCCGGATCGGCGAGTACTACGTCCTGAAGTGGCTTCACGGCAACGCGATTCGACGTAGCTTTCGCCGTGTTGCAACCGGATTGACCGCGCAACAGCGCGCTCGCCGTCACCGTGACCGAGGTGGGTTGTCCGGATCCCGGTGTCGCCCCGGTCGACCAATGGGGTGGGGTGTCCTCGTCGTGTCCGGCCATGAGCTCGATGATCGTGGCTGCTTCGGCGCCGTCGATCGTGGCGCACAGCACCGTCCCGTAGCCGCCGACACCCAGGGTGCGCTGCGTCAACGGGGTCTCGAACGGCCATCTGATCGGTGCGGGCAACTGCGTGTCGTCCTCGGGCACCGCGGGCTGGAACGCGAGATCGAGGGCGGTCGGGGTGTACGGCGCACGGCGCTGCACGGTGAGGTGCTCGTCGTCGGGCAGAGCTCGCAAGCGGTCGATCACGTCGGCCAATCTGCGGACCTCACGGTTGGCCGATTGCGCACCGGACTCGGTATCCAAGCCGTAGACCGACACACCGACCGGTAGACCGAAGTTCGCGTATACCGCCGTTGTCGGCTGGTCCGTCAGCGGTGACGACTCCAGGTAATGGGCATCGTTGAACGAGAGGTCGTCGAACCACTGACGAACCTGCTCGATGCCGTCCTCGGTGAGCCGAGCCCAGTACACCCCGAACATGCTTTTCTCGGCGCCACCGTCAGCCGTGGTGAAAACCGTACCGTCACGGCGCAATTCGAAGAAGGGAAGGCGTCGACTCCCGATACGTTCGGTCTGCAGGAACCATGACGACTCCGCGATCGACACCAGCACATCCGCGTCACGCGCGGCGGGTGGATCGTTTTCCTCCCGGCCGAACACACTGCACGCGCTGAGCAACGACATCACGACGAGCATCGCACCGAGAACGATGGAACGGTGGGCCATGTCCGAGCCTAACGCGCCGTATTCGACGTACCGGCGAACGCAGACATCACCCCTGTGATCTTCCCCAGCCGAGTGGCCGCCCACTGCCGACCGAGGCATCATTGATCTTCATCGCCGACTCGCAGATCTGGGGCATCTGTCAGTCGCGTGCCACCGACGCCGCGCATCAGGCGAGACTGCCCGAGTCCAAGGAGTCCGCCGGTGAGCCATGCATTCTTTCGCGCACAATCCGATCCGACCGATCGCACGGAGATCCTTCATCCCGAACCCGAGGCGAGCAGTGGGTGGATCGGTGGGCAGCTACGCGGCATGGCTGTCGGAGCGATTCTGGCGCGCGCGGTGGAGCGAGAACCGATCGTTCGCACGCGGACCGACTTGCGACCGGCACGGTGGACGCTCGATCTGTTTCACCCAGTGTTCATGCGTCCCTGTACAACTCGTGTCGAGGTGGTGCGAGAAGGCCGCCGGTTGTCGTTGTTCGACGCGATTCTGATCCAAGACGACCGACCGGTCGCGCGAGCCGGCGCGCTGTACCTGCGCCCCGGACCGACACCGGACGGCATCTGCTGGTCGCCGGGTACCGTCGCGGACCCTCCGCCGACCGACCGGGAACCTTCGCCCGATCAGGATCGGGTGTACTTCAGCGACGAACAGGGGTGGACCTCTGATGCCCACACCCATCACAACACCGCACGAACGGGGATCTGGCACCGGCCGATCGCGGTCGTGGCCGGTGAGAAACCGACTCCCTTCCAGTTCGTCGCGGGGTTGGCCGATGTGACGAATGTGGTCACCAACCTCGGCAGCAACGGCCTGGAATACATCAACGCCGATGCCAGCCTGACCTTGACCCGGCTTCCGGACGGGGAGGAAGTGGGACTGGTCGGGCTGGACCGGATGGCCCAGGACGGGATCGCGGTCGGCACCGCGGCGATGTACGACCGCAAAGGTGTATTCGGTACCGCGACAGTCAGTTCCATCGCCAATGCCCGAGGTCCCGCGGACCTGGGCGCTATCGGGACTTCGCCGTCCTCGGTTGCTGTCGGGTAGACCCGCACCGATTGCAATGGCGCCGCCGTGGCGATTTCGCGAGCCGGGCTCGTAGGCTTGCGCTATGGCACACGACACCGAACAGCCCGTCGACATCAAGCCACGCTCCCGCGATGTCACCGACGGGCTAGAGAAAACTGCCGCCCGCGGCATGCTTCGCGCTGTCGGCATGGGTGACGACGACTGGGTCAAACCGCAGATCGGTGTGGCCTCGAGCTGGAACGAGATCACCCCGTGCAATCTGTCGCTCGACAGACTGGCCAAGGCGGTCAAGCGGGGCGTCCACGCCGGGGGCGGATACCCGCTCGAGTTCGGCACCATCTCGGTGTCCGACGGCATCTCGATGGGGCACGAGGGGATGCATTTCTCCCTGGTCAGCCGCGAGATCATCGCCGACTCCGTCGAGACCGTGATGATGGCGGAGCGTCTCGACGGTTCGGTTCTGCTCGCGGGCTGCGACAAGAGCCTGCCGGGCATGTTGATGGCCGCCGCGCGTCTGGACCTGGCGAGTGTGTTCCTCTACGCGGGTTCGACCTTACCCGGCAATATCGACGGCAAGGACGTCACGATCATCGACGCTTTCGAGGCTGTCGGCGCCTGCATCAAGGGGCTGATCACCCCGGCCGAGGTCGATCGCATCGAGCGCGCCATCTGTCCGGGCGAAGGCGCCTGTGGCGGCATGTACACGGCCAACACGATGGCCTCGGCAGCCGAGGCACTCGGGATGAGTCTGCCCGGCTCGGCAGCACCGCCCGCTCCCGACCGTCGCCGTGACGACTACGCCGAGAAGTCCGGTGAGGCCGTCGTCGGGTTGCTGCGCAAGGGAATCACGGCCCGCGACATCATGACGATGGAGGCGTTCGAGAACGCCATCACCGTCGTCATGGCGCTCGGCGGGTCGACCAACGCGGTGCTGCATCTGTTGGCCATCGCCCGGGAGGCCGGTGTCGGGCTCACCCTCGCCGACTTCAACCGAGTCGGTGACAAGGTGCCGCACCTGGGCGATCTCAAGCCCTTCGGTCGCTACGTCATGAACGACGTCGACAAGGTCGGCGGCATCCCCGTCGTGATGAAAGCCCTGTTGGACGCCGGTCTCATGCACGGCGACGTCATGACGGTCACGGGCGCGACCATGGCCGAGAACCTCGCCCATATCGAACTCGGCCTCGACGGCGACGTGATCCGGCGGCTCGATCGGCCGATCCACCGGACGGGCGGCCTCACCATCCTGCACGGTTCGCTCGCACCCGAAGGCGCCGTGGTGAAGAGCGCCGGTTTCGATTCCGATGTCTTCCGCGGCACCGCTCGGGTGTTCGACGGGGAACGCAGCGCGATGAACGCCCTCGAAGACGGCACGATCGTGGCCGGTGACGTGGTCGTCATCCGCAACGAGGGACCCAAGGGCGGGCCCGGCATGCGCGAGATGCTCGCCATCACCGGCGCGATCAAAGGCGCCGGCCTCGGCAAGGATGTCCTGCTGCTCACCGATGGCCGATTCTCCGGTGGCACGACCGGTTTGTGCGTGGGCCATGTCGCGCCCGAAGCCGTGGACGGCGGGCCCATCGCCTTCGTCCGCGACGGCGACCCGATCGTCCTCGACGTCGCCAACCGCCTTCTCGACGTCGAGATCGACGAGAGCGAACTCGCCGCGCGCAAAGTCGGCTGGGAACCGCTCCCACCCAGGTACACCTCGGGGGTGCTGTCCAAGTACCGCAAGCTCGTCAGCTCGGCCGCGCACGGCGCCGTCACCGGCTGACGCACCGCGCGCGGCCCGACGTCGAGTCGCTCAGCTGAGAATCTTCAGCGCCGCCCCGTCGTACGGCTTCACCTCGTCGATCCGCCCCGCCAGGACCTTGGAGGCCCACTCCGGGTCCTGGAGAAGGGCGCGGCCGACGGCGACCATGTCGAATTCGTCGCGCTCCATACGGTCGAGGAGGTTGTCCAGGCTGCCGAGCTCGGCGCCCTGGCCCGAGAACGCGCGCAGGAAGTCACCGTCGAGGCCGACCGAACCGACGGTGATCGTCGGCTTGCCAGTGAGCTTCTTCGTCCAGCCCGCCAGGTTCAGGTCCGAGCCGTCGAACTCCGGGAGCCAGTAGCGGCGGGTGGAGGCGTGGAAGGCGTCGACACCGGCCGCGGCGAGCGGGGCCAGGATCGCCTCCAGCTCTTGCGGGGACTCGACGAGCCGCGCGTCGTAGGCCTCCTGCTTCCACTGCGAGTAGCGGAAGATCACCGGGAACTCGGGCGAGACGACCGACCGGACCGCTGCCACGATCTCGGCGGCGAACCGTGTCCGGGCCACCGCGTCGCCACCGTAGGCATCCTCGCGGCGGTTCGTCCGCTCCCAGAGGAACTGGTCGAGGAGGTAGCCGTGGGCGCCGTGCAGTTCGACGCCGTCGAAGCCGATGCGCTCGGCGGCCGCGGCAGCCTCGGCGAACGCACTGATGACGTCGTCCAGGTCACGCTGGGTCATCGCCTTGCCGAGGCCCTCGGTGCCGTCGACACGGATGCCGGAGGGGCCGACTGCGGGCGCGTCGGCATAGGGCGCGTCGCCCTGGTTGCGGACCATGCCGATGTGCCACAGCTGCGGGACGATGGTGCCGCCCGCCGCGTGGACGTCCTCGACGACCTTCGCCCATCCGGCCAGCTGCTCCTCGCCATAGAACCGCGGCACACGATCGCTCTGCCCGGCCGACTGGTGGCCGACGTAGGTTCCCTCGGTGACGATCAGGCCGACACCGGCGGCGGCGCGCCGGGCGTAGTACGAGCGCACATCGTCACCGGGGACACCGCCCGGCGAGAACATGCGTGTCATCGGCGCCATCACGATGCGGTTCGGGACGGTCAGTCCGTTCAGCGTGACGGGCCGCGACAGGATTTCGGCCGTGCGCGAGGTCTCGGACGGGGTGACGATCACTGCATACTCCTCAGAGCTACTTGACAACATCGATGGTTGAGAACTTCAAGCAATGCCCACACGCTAGAGGCAGATATTTGAGATAGTCAAGTTTCTCCGGATAAGCTGGCTCGCATGGAAGAAGTTCCGCGCATCGACAGAGCCCAGCTCATGGAGCTGCTCTCGGTGGCGCTCGGCGTCTATTACGGCGACTTCACCGCCGCCGCGGCGAGCGAGAACCTCACCGCCAGCCAGGGCAAGACACTGACGGTGCTGCGCCGAGGGCCAGTCACGATGCGCGCCCTGGCCGAGAACTTGGCCTGTGACGCGTCCAACGTCACCGGAATCATCAACCGGCTGGAGAAGCGTGAGCTCGTGCGCCGCGAGACCAGCGCATCCGACCGGCGCGTCACCAATCTCGTCATCACGCCCGAGGGCGAGCGTGTCACCGACACGATCCGGGCGAGGATGCACACCACGCAAGACGGTCTGAAAAAGCTCGACGACCGAGACCGGGACTGCCTTTACGCCCTCTTGGAACGCGTTTTCGTCGAAGCGCCCAGCGACCGAGCTGTTCGCTTACCGGCCGAAACGTCACAGGCCTGATCCGCATGCGTCTGCACGTACAGCTTGTTGAATTCGGCCTGTCGTCCGAGCCCCTTTTGTAACGACCTTGCCGCTAGTTTTCGAATCCGCCCACCATTGTCGCGCTGGTGACGGAGGCTTTCGCCACCAGCGCGGAACTGGTAGAACCGGATCAAACACGAGGTGCCGATCTCGACGCGACAAACGTTCGACGGACTCTCCCCGTCGGGCGATGTCTGCAGCTGATGAAGCCGCGACCGCTCGCAGATCGGCATGCTGCCCCGAGGAGACGTTATGGCTACCGATCAGAGTTTGCTGCACCGTTTCGTCATCTCCCAGTTCGGCGCAGCCGGGCTGGATCGTGCGCAGCTGATTCGCGATACCGGGGTCCCGGATTGGTCGATGAGCGGCAATGACGTGCACCTTCCCAGTGCGACGTTCTCCCGGCTGTGGGAGGTCGGCGAGCATCGGCTCGGCGAGGATGTCGCCCTGCAGGTCGCCCAGCGCTACGAGCTGTCCAGCCTGGGCTTGTACGACTACCTGTTCGCGTCCGCCCCGACGCTGGGCTCCGGGTTGGCGACCTGCGGTCCCTACATCACCGCGGTCACCACCAATCACCGGTTCGACCTGGTCGCCGAGACCGAAGAAGAGTCGACCCTCTACCTCGAGATGATCGATGGCGAAGGCCGGGGACGCGATCACACCCAACTGTGGGGACTCTCGGCCGTCCTGAGCCGAGCGCGCCGCGTCGTCGACGCCACGCTGAACCCGGTGCGAGTCTCGCTGCGCCAGGCCGCGCCCGCCTACGTCGAGGGATTCCGTGCGGTGTTCGGTTCCGCCACGCTGGAATTCGACGCGCCCGCCGATTCGATGACCTTTCGCACCTCGGACCTGGACCTGCCGCTGACCACTGCCGATCCGGTACTGGCCGCGGTCCTGCAACCGCTGGCCGCCGCGTTGGCGCCCCCGCCGACTCTCGTCTCGGCCTGGCCCAGGCGAGTGGCCGAGGCCTTGGACCACGCTATCGAGGCCGGAGAGGTTTCCCTCGACAGCGTCGCCCGCGCCCTCACCGTCAGCCCGCGAACCCTGCAGCGACGGCTGACCGAATCGGGCACGACCTGGCGGGCCGAACTGGATCGGGCCCGTAGTGCGCGGCTGTCGCAAGCTGTCTCCGCGGGGTCACTGAGCGGCGCCAGGCAAGCCGAGCTCCTCGGCTACTCCGACGCGGGCTCGCTGCGCAGGGCAGCCCGGCGCTGGTCACCGGCTTCTCCCACGATCGAACCCCTTACGTCCTGAGGTAGGTCGAGGCGATCTGCCAGAACGTATCCCGCTCCAACAGGCGGAAATCCCACCCGTCGATGATGTCGCGGAACGCAGCGACTATCCCGGCGACATCGAAGTCGTCGCGGGTCGCGGTCCCCTTCGCCTCCAGCGCGGAGATCACATAGGCGGTGGCGCTCTCCCTCGTAACCGACACCGCAAGCTCCTATCGTTCAGACAACCAACCGTTTGAACGTAAGTCTTGAATTCCCTCGCGGCCACGACAAGGACAGAACGCGCCAACCTCCTTCCGAACGCGCCAACCTCGGGGCCGATCAGTCGACATGCGGGCTCTCACCGGCGCCGACCAGAAAGCTGATTCACCCGTTCCGGATGAGGTCGGCGCCGACGTCGGCTGGTTGGCTGAAACTCGCCGACCGCACGAACGGCGGTCCGAGGCGAGGAGCGTTCGTGAACACGTACCCGCCGATCGACGAGCACGGCATCGTCGGCGATTTGCAGACCGCGGCGCTGGTATCGGCCGCCGGAACCATCGACTGGTGGTGCGCACCCCGGTTCGATTCGCCGAGCCTGTTCGCCTCGCTGCTCGACAGCGAGAAGGGCGGACATTGCTCGCTCGCCGTCGACCCCGCCAGCAGCGCGGCGACTGTGCGGCAGCTGTATCTGCCCGACACCGCGATCCTGTTGACGCGGTTCGCCGGACCCGACGGAGTGGGCGAGGTCGCCGACTTCATGGAACCCATCCGCGGCACCGAACCCGCCACCCGGCACAGGTTGGTGCGAGTCGTGCGAGTGGTGCGCGGAACGTTGACATTCGCCCTCGAGTGCCGGCCCCGGTTCGACTACGCGCGCGCCACCCACACCCTCGACCGAGTCGACGAGCGAACCGCCGTCTTCCGTTCCGCCGACGCCGATCTGCATCTGCAGGCCACCGACCCGATCGCCCTGCACCCCGACGGCGACGACATCACCGCGCGGTTCACCCTGTCCGCCGGTGAGCGGGCCGCGGTCGTGCTCACCACCGCCCCCGCAGGCGCGGATGTGCCGTCGGCGCCGATGTGGGAGGCGATCGCCCGCGAATTCGACCAGTGCCGTCGCTTCTGGCAGACGTGGTTGCGCTCGTCCACCTATCGGGGGCGCTGGCGCGACATGGTCAACCGGTCCGCGATCACCCTCAAACTGCTCACCTACGCCCCCAGCGGCGCGCCGATCGCCGCGGCCACCATGGGATTGCCCGAACAGATCGGCGGCGAACGCAATTGGGACTACCGCTACACCTGGATTCGGGACGCCTCGCTGTCGGTGCGGGCGCTGGCCGATCTCGGCTTCACCGAGGAGGCCTATGCTTTCCGCCGCTGGCTGCGCGAGCGGGTCGAAGCGGGCGGCACCGCCTCGGGCGAACCGTTGCAGATCATGTATCGCGTCGACGGTGACCCACACCTGGACGAGATGACCTTGCCGCACCTGGAGGGCTACCGGGGCTCGACGCCGGTGCGGGTCGGCAACGGTGCGGCCGACCAGATCCAGCTCGACATCTACGGCGAGGCCGCGGACGCACTGGCACAGTCGACCGATATGGCCGCCATCGCCGGCTGGCGGACATTCACCGGCCTCATCGACTGGCTCGCCGACCACTGGGACCGCCCCGACGAGGGCATCTGGGAAACCCGCGGCGGCCGCCAGGAATTCACCTACAGCCGACTGATGACCTGGGTGGCCTTCGACCGCAGTATCCGCATGGCGACCGAGGACGCCAGGCCCGCCGACGTGGTCCGCTGGACCGCCGAGCGCGACGCGGTCTTCCGCCAGATCATCGAACGTGGCTGGAGCGAGAAGCGCCGAGCCTTCGTCCAGCACTACGCCACCGAGGTACTGGACGCCTCGCTGCTGCTCATGCCCCGGATGGGATTCCTGTCCCCCACCGACCCGATGTGGCTGAGCACGCTCGACGCGATGGATCAGGAGTTGGTCAGCGACAGCCTGGTCTACCGCTACGACCCCGCGGCGGCACCCGATGGCCTGCAGGGCACCGAAGGCACTTTCAACCTGTGCAGCTTCCTCTATGTCGAAGCCCTCGCCCGGACCGGCCGCGTGCAACAGGCCCGCTATGGCTTCGACAAGATGCTCACCTATGCCAATCACGTCGGCCTGTTCGCCGAGGAGATCGGTCCGTCGGGCGAGCAGCTGGGCAACTTCCCCCAGGCTTTCACCCATCTGGCCCTGATCGCCGCCGCCATCGCGCTCGACGAAGAACTCGATCGGGCCGAGGCCGAGCCGCCTTCGACGACGCACTGATCTGGTGCGCGCGCTGCCAATTTGCACAGCGCGCCATTCTGATCAGCTTTCGGCGGCGACGACGCAGAATTCGTTGCCGTGCGGGTCCCGCAACACGGTCCATCCGAAACCGGGCAGCGAGTGTTCGTCGAGGACCGTGGCCCCGAGGGCCGTCAGCCGGGCGACCTCCGCCGTGCGGGCGGTGGTCTGGAAATCGATGTGCACCCGGTTCTTGGCCCCCTTCGCCTCGGGCACCTTCTGGAACGCGAGATAACGCCCCTGCCCGAAACCGACGCCGGGCGGGGTGATCATGACGTAGTCCCCGGAATCCGTGAGGACTGTGTAACCGAGTGCGGCACACCAGAACTCGGCCAGTTCGGCGGGATCGGCGGTATCGATGGTGATACCGCCCACGGTGATGGTTTCCGACATGGACGCAACGCTATGCCGTGGCACCGACAAACTTCCGCAGTCACCGAATCCGACCGCCGCGGCCCCGGTCCGACCGCCATGCCGATCGGCCGGAACACCGCGGACCCGGCGAGCGTGCCAGACTAGCGACGTGAGCGGGCCGGTGAAGGAATCCAGTGGGTCGAACGGAAAACCGTCGCGTGATCGCGGGGACGTGATCGGCGGCGGGGTCCTGTGGCTGGCGAAGTGGTCGCTGTGCATCGTGGCGATCGCGGCGGGAGCGTGGGTCCTCGGCACGATCACCGCCCGGCTGTGGGTGGTGCTCCTGCCTGTCGCACTCGCGATCGTGGTGACCACCATCCTGTGGCCGCCGACCCGCTGGCTGACCCAGCAGAAGCTGCGGCCCGCGTTGGCCGCTTCGATCACCCTGCTGACCTTCGTCGCGATGTTGGCCGGGGTCGTCGCGCTGATCGTGCCCTCGGTGGGCGATCAAGCACCTCAGCTCGCCGACAAGGCCACCGACGGGGTCAACCAAGTACGCGACTGGATCCAGGGACCACCGTTCCGCGTCCGCGACGAGCAACTCGATTCCGCGGTCGAAGCGATCGTCGGCCGGCTCCAATCCAGTGGTGCGCAGATCGCCAACGGTGTGTTCACCGGCGTGTCCACTGCCACCTCGGTCCTGATCACCGTGTTCTTGGTCTTGGTTCTGGTGTTCTTCTTCCTCAAGGACGGCCCCCGCTTTCTGCCTTGGATGCACGGGGTGTTGGGCAATCGCAGCGGCCGCCACGTCGAAGCCGTCCTGGAACGGGTCTGGGCGACCCTGGGTGGATTCATCCGCACCCAGGCGATCGTCAGCATGGTCGACGCCGTTCTCATCGGCGCGGCACTGTTCATCCTCGACGTTCCCCTGGCGCTGGTGCTGTCGGTGATCACCTTCATCGGTGGATTCATCCCGATGGTCGGCGCTTTCGTCGCGGGCGCACTCGCTGTCCTCGTCGCACTGGTGGGCAACGGCCCGACCACGGCACTGATCGTGCTGGGCATCGTCATCGCCGTGCAGCAACTGGAAGGCAATGTGCTGCAACCGGTCCTGCAGAGCCGCAGTATGGAGCTGCACGCCGTCATCGTGCTGCTCGCCGTCACCGCGGGCGGCTCGCTCTACGGCATCACCGGCGCCTTCCTCGCGGTCCCGGTGGTCGCGATGATCGCGGTGGTCATCCGCTATATCGGCGAGCAGATCGACGCGGCCACCGGAGGACAGCCAGAGGTCGACGATCCCGATACCGGCGAGGTGGTGACAGCGCCGCCGCCCGACTCCGGCACGTCACCCGACCCCGTCGCCTAGGTCTGCCTGTCAGCGGAGTTCCTCGACCAGCCCGATGATGATGCCCTCGGGGCCGCGAACGTAGCTGTAGCGATAGATGTCTTCGTATCGGGCTACCGCGCCCACGAGTTCGGCGCCGTGGGCGCGCAGGCGGCCGAGAACGTCGTCGACATCGTCGACGACGAAGGTCAGGCGAGGAATCCCCGGGGTGTTCACCGACGCCTTCGGCGCAGCGCTGGTAGTCGTCGGCGAGTGGAACGTGGAGAGCTCGACCCGGCTACGACCGTCCGGCGTCCGTACGACGGCGATGTCCGCGCGCACGCCGTCGAGTCCGAGCAGGTCGTCGGCCCACTGACCACCGACCGTCGCCTCGCCCTCCAGTTCCAGGCCGAGTTCGACGAAGAACGCGACAGCGGCCGCGAGATCCTCGACCACGATGCCGACGTGATCCATCCGGTGAATCGTCATGATGTTCTCCTCAGGTTGCGAGGTTCACCGCGACCGACAGGGTAGGTCAGCTGGTCGGCTTCACGCCCGCGACCTGCAGAACCCCCGAGTTGTCGGTGAGCAGCAGCAGTCGGGCGATGAGATCGGTGAGGTGTTCTCGCGTGGCGGCGAACTCCCCGCGCATCCACGCGGCGACCAGCTCGAGAGTTCCGCTGACGACGGCGTAGGCGGCCATGTCGGAGTCGAGGGGATCGGCGACGGATTCGGTGACGAGTTCGCGGCCGACCGCCGACATCGCCCGGGCGATCGCGTGCTGAGTGGTGAGCCGCGCCGCTTGCAACGCCTCGGTGCTGTGCGCGTCGAGCAGCAGGGCCTGCCGACGGGGGTCGGCGAGCAGGAACCCGATCGCCGCATCGGCGGCGGCGTAGACCTGGCTGTGGAGGTCGGGGCCGGCCTCGTGGGCCGCGGTCACCACCGCGACGATGCCGAGTTCGGTGTGCTCCTCGACGAGCGCGGTGAGCAAGGCGTCGCGGTCGGTGAAGTGGTCGTAGAAGTAGCGGTCGTTCAGCCTTGCCCTGGCGCACACCGCTCGCTTGGTGACAGCGGGCGCACCGCCTTCGGCGAGCAGGTCGAGCGCGGCGTCGACCAGTGCGTCGCGACGGCGGGATCGGCGCTCGTCGGCGGCTACCCCGCCGTAGGCACGCGGCGCCGCCGCGACATCAGCTTGCTCACGCATGCGCTCGATCGCCTCCGTTCCGATGCCCGCCAACCGCAGCCGCGGAGGTGGAGCTGTAGTGCACCAGAGTAGTGGATAAGGACTCTTGACCATCCGACAATTCTGGTGCAATCTGACACCACACACGTTTTGGTGCCGCGCAGCACCACAACCAGTGTTGGCGGGCTCGACACGACACAGCCCCCAACGGCGGAACAAAGGAGTTCACCGATGACCTGTCCCGTGCCACACCAGGAACTGCGTGCCGACAACGGCGCAGCCTCGGCGCTCGAATCGCACCCTGCCGTCGAACGATTCGAGCGCGTCGGCGGCTCGGTGCTGTTCAGCTTGTTCGGCGTCGGACTGTTCGATCAGCCGATGCTGCCACCGGTCTCGGCGGCACTCGAGGCGACCGGCCGTTCCCGATATGAGCCGTGGGGACGCGCGGTCCGCACCGCCGCGGCCGACCAGCTGATCTACCACGGCGAGGACGTCGATCGCGACGCCGAGTCCCGCCGACTGATGCTGCTGCACCGCGACGTCAAGGGCGTCGGCCCCGACGGTGAGCGCTATTCCGCCCTCAACCCGCACGCGTGGAACTGGATCCTCTACTCCACCTTCTTCGTCCAGCGCAGCGCCTACCTGGTGCTCACCGGTGACACCCCGTCGGCGGCGGACAACCAGGCCATCTGGGAGCAGTACCTCCACAAGACGAGCGGGCTGCACCTGCCGGGCAATTCGGCGCCCATCGCCGACTACACCGAGTTGGTCGCCCACTACGACCGGATGGTCGCCGAGCTGCGCGTGACCCCGGCGCTCGAGGCCGCCACCAGCGAGGTGCGTCGCTCGGTGCGACCGTATTTCCTGCCTGCCGTCACCGAACCGCTGTGGCGGCTGAGCGCGCCCGTCCTCGGCCATCTCGCGATGATCCTCGGCTGCGGCATCATGCATCCCGAGGTCCGCGCGAAGATGCCGATCACGTGGACCAGCCGCCAAGATCGGGAATTCCGGCTGCTGAGCGCGATACTGCGAATCGCCTTCGCCCGGCTGCCCGCGGCCGTCACCGACTCCCCCATGGCACGCAATCGCCGCAAGTATCAGCAACTGGTCGGCAAGTACCGCGAGGTCGGCTTGACCTCGTTCGCGCCCGATCCCGCCGTCCGCTCGATACGACGCTGACGAGGTCGCGGTGCCCTGCTGTCTGCTGACGGGGTATCTCGTCGCAGGAATCCGACGCCTCCGGCGACGCCCGGCAACGACCGAAGCCGCGGGTTTCGCTCCTGCCGCGCGTCGCCGGGGGCCCGGCTCGACGAACGACCGGGTCCACGCGACAAGCACGAGCTAAGGCGCGTCACCGTAGATGACGAGCCAGATCGCGCGTCCGAGCGAGTCGGCCAATTCCTCCTCGCCGATACCGGTTTCGACCGCGAAAGCGACCGAGATCGTGCGTTCGACCATCGACGTGAGAACCAGCGCGGTGGCCCGGGGGTCGAGCCGCTGTGCGATGGTGCCCGCGCGCTGCTCGGCCTCGAGCCGCGTGCGGACCAGTTCGGCGAAAGTCGCCACTCGCGAACGCCAGTAGGCACCGACTTCCCGGTCGTAGGAGCCGACTTCGGTGAGGGCGAGCAACAGATAGCGATGAGCACGGAAACCGCCGATCATCGCGCGCATGGCACCGACTACCCCGGCCTGCTGATCGGTGTGTTCGGCACTCCACCACGTCTCCGCTGCCGCGAACAGATCGGTGGTGGCCAGTTCGGCCATCCGGATCAGCAGCCTGCTCTTGTCCGGAAAGTAGCGGTAGAAGGTGGACCTGGCCGAGCCCGAGGCCGCGGCGATCTTCTGCACGGCGATCTCGGTGAACGGCGTTCCGTCGGCGAGCAGGTCTTCGACCGCGGCCAGGACGCGGCGCTCGAATTCGGCCCGTCGATCGTCGGCGGGTTTGCGCGCCGATCGCGGGACACGGGTCAGCGAGGGCATCGGCGATCCGTCGCCGAGGCAGCAACTGGTGCGCTGGCATTGACCATGTGCCCATTGTGCCCGCAGTGCGGCGCGCCGCCGCGTCGGCGTGGTCCAGGCCACGCCAATCCCCCTGTCCAGGTTCGCTATTGACACCTGTGCGCGGCCCGCCTCATCATCAATCGGACACACTGTCCGAGACTGAGTGACCGAGGTGGTTCCCATGGTCGATTCCCCTGCCACCACGGTCGAACGGGCCGACGTCGTCGTGGTCGGCGCGCGCTGCGCGGGATCGGCCACCGCGGCGACCCTGGCGAGGGCGGGGCGCAACGTCATCGTGCTCGACGCCGCCACATTGCCCTCGGACACGCTGTCCACCCACCTGCTCTGGCCGGGCGGACTGGCCGAACTTCAGCGCCTCGACGCGTTGGCGGCGGTCGAAGCGCTCGGTGCGCCGCGCCTGACGAGGGCCTACGCGCAGGGCGCCGGCTACGGGATCGGCTCCACTTTTCCCCCGGTCGACGGCATCGACTACGCGATGTGCGTGCGTCGCACTGGGCTCGACGCCGCACTGTTGGGCACGGCGGTATCGGCCGGTGCCGAGGTGCGGGCGCGCTGTCGGGTCACCGCCGTGCTGTGGGACGAAAACCGTTGCGCCGGTGTGCGTTATCTCGACGCCGCGGGCCGGACCGTGGAGATCCGCGCCGCGTTGGTCGTCGGCGCCGACGGACGCCGCAGCACCATCGCCCGCGCGGTGGGCGCCGAGCAACCGTTTCTGACCGTGCCGAGCGGGCGCGACTGCTACTTCGCGTACTGGCGCGACACCGCCGACACCCACCGCCACATCGCCGCCCAGTGGCGGGCGGGCGCCGATCTCGGCACGGCCTTCCCGTGCGATGACGGCCTGGTGCTCAGCCTGGTGCAGCCGCCGTCGGTCAACGAACCCGGACGCGGCCCCGGCGAGGCCGAACGCCGCTACACCGAGGCCCTCGCCCGGATTCCGGACCTGACCGACCGGCTGAGCGGCTGTGAGCGGGTGGGCAGGGTCCGTTCGGCCACCGGCATCTCCTCATACTTCCGGCGCTCGGCGGGCCCCGGGTGGGCACTGCCAGGCGACTCCGGGCATTTCAAGGATCCGGTTACCGCGCAGGGCATCCGCGACGCACTGCACTACGGACGCACACTCGCCGAATCGGTCGCCGACGTTGTCGACGATCCGCGCGCACTCGATGCGGCACTGGCGCAGTGGGAGCGCCGTCGCGTGATCGAGTGCCGCGAGATCTTCCACTGGACCAATCGGCTCGCACGCGGTGAGACCATGCGGCCCTTGGAGATCGAGCTCTACCGCACCGCCGCCGACGATCCGGAACTGGCGCGGATCACCGCGGGCATCTTCTCCCGTACCCACCGGCCCGCCGAGCTGTACACCCCGTCCCGCGCACTGGGCCTCATGGTCCGCGCGCTGCGCCATCAACGCGCGCATCTGCCCGCCCTGCTCACCGATGTGGCGCGCGAGATCCGTGACTCCACGAGCGAATGGCGCACCACGCGAACAACGTTGCGTGGCACCACACCACACGACGCGACACCGTCCGCGCCGCGCTCCACCCTCACCACCGCAGGTCCAGGAGAACACCATGCCTGATCAGCCGACACCGTTGTCAGCCCCGATCACCCGGCGCACCGCGTTGCGCGCCGGACTCGTCGCCGGAGCCGCACTAGCCGTCGCCGCGCCGAGCGTCGCCGCCGCGCCGAGCGTGCGGCGATCACCACTGTTGCGCTCCGGCGGTAAGGCGGTGGCGATATTCGGCGGCGGCATGGCCGGTCTGAGCGCCGCTCACGAACTGATCGAGCGCGGATACGACGTCACCGTCTACGAACCCGCGTTCCTCGGCGGCAAGGCGCGCAGCATGGGTGTGCCGGGGACGGCGTCGCCCGGTCGCCAGGACCTGCCGGGTGAGCACGGATTCCGCTTCTTCCCCGGCTGCTATCAGCACGTACCCGACACGATGAGCCGAATCCCGTTCCCCGGCAATCCGAACGGCGTGCTCGACAACCTGGTACGGGTCGAGGGTACGGTCGCCGGATTCCAGGGCCTCCCACCGATCTTCGCGCCGGTCGAGCTCGGCGGACTGAGCCAGATCACGCCGGAGTTGGTGCAGAACAGCATCATCGGTGCGCTCGGCTTCATCCCCGACCTGCCGCCGCACGAGTTGGCGTTCTTCGCCAAACAGATGCTCGTGTGGTTCACCTCCAGCACCGAACGGCGTTTCGGCCAGTGGGAATACGTGACCTGGGAACAGATCATGCACGCCGAGGGGAAGTCGCCCGCGTACCGGAAGTATCTGGTGAACGCGCTCACCCGGATCACCGTCGCCGCGAAACCACAGACCAGCTCGGCCCGCACCATCGGCACGATCGGCGAAGCACTCGTCCTCGCCGCCTCCGGCACGATCCCGCAGTTCTCCGGTGGCGTCGACCGTATCCTCAACCGCCCGACCAACATCGCGTGGATCGATCCGTGGGTCGGGTACCTCCGGTCGCTCGGTGTCCGCTTCGTCATGGGCCAGGGGCTCGCCGCGTTGCAGATGGCCGGCGGTCGCATCGCCTCGGCGACGGTGCGCGGAACGAGTGGAGCCACGACGGTGACAGCCGACCACTATCTGTGCGCGATGCCGGTCGACCGCGCTGTCGATCTCCTCGACCACGACATCATCGACGCCGATCCGCGTCTGGGCGGTATGCGCGATCTGGTCACCGATTGGATGGTCGGCATCCAGTTCTACCTGCGTCGCTCGACCGATATCCCCGAAGGACACATCGCCGCGCTCGGCTCCCCCTGGGCGCTCACCGCCCTGCGCCAAGCCCCCATGTGGGTGGGCGATTTCCCCGCCACCTACGGCGACGGCTCGGTGCTGGAATGCCTCTCGGTCGACATCTCCGACTGGGACACCCCCGGAATCCACTTCGGTCGCACCGCCAAGGAGTGCAGCGCGGCCGAAATCGCCACCGAGACCTGGGCACAGCTCAAAGCTTGGCTCAACACCGGCACCGATTGGCTCCGCGACGAGGACATCCATTCCTGGCACCTCGACCCCGGCATCACCTGGTCCGGCGGCGCCATCGACAACCAGACCCCGCTGCTGGTCAACACGGTCGGCTCCTACGACCATCGCCCCGACGCGCACTGCGCGATACCCAACCTCTACTTCGGCGGCGACCACGTTCGCAACCACATCGACCTGGCCACCATGGAAGGTGCCAACGAGTCCGGCCGCGCCGCCGCCAACGCCATCCTCGATTCCGCCGACGACCCGAGCCCGCGCGCCGCGATCTTCCCGCTGGTCTCGCTCCCGGCGTTCGATGCCGCCAAAGCCATCGATGCCGATCGCTTCCGCGCCGGCCTACCGCACCTGCTCGACGGCTGAATTGCCCGACCACCGGCCCCAGCAGGTTTGCGGAAGCGCCGCCGTCGCATCGGGTGTGAGGATCGTCTGACGACGATCCGAGGAGAATCTATGCGACGACATGCTGGACAGGCCCTGTTGGCGACCGCGGGGTTGCTCGATCTCGCACCTGCCCTCGGTGCGCTGGCACCGCGGAAGATGTACGCGGCCTATGGCATCACTCCGGCGGGGCCCGATCTCGAGGTGGTGTTGCGACATCGGGCCGTACTGTTCGCCGTCGTCGGTGTCGGTCTGGTGGCGGCGGTCTTTCGGCCCGCGCTGCGACCTGTCGCGATAGGCGCCAACGCGATCAGCTTCGGCAGCTTTCTCGCCCTGGTCCTCGCCGACGGTTCGGTCGGTCCTGGGCTGATGCGTGTGGCAGCTGTCGACATCGCGGGCCTGGTAGTGCTCGGAGCCGGCGCCGCGCTGCTCCGGGATGAGCACGCTGTCGAGCAGGGCCGCTCGGTGGTGGAAAATCGATGAGAACCGTGGTGCTCTGCCTTGTCGGTGTGCTGTTCGTGGGGATGGGACTGTATGCGCTGGCAGCCCCTGCCGCGCTGGTGCGGCCGTTCGGGTTGTCGGCGCCGACAGCGGCGGGCCGGTCGGAGATTCGCGCCGTGTACGGCGGTTTCGGCGTAGCGGTGGCAGGGGTGTTGTTCTGGTCGGCGTTCGGTGCCGACGAGCTGCGAACCGGGGCGGCGCTGACAGTGGGGTTCGCATTGGCCGGAATGGCGGGTGGCCGCGTCATCTCGAGGCTGGTCGACAGCGGGGTCCGCTTCTATCCGATCTGGTTCTACTGTGTGGTCGAGCTCGTGGCCGCCGCGCTGGTGCTCGGTGTCGCCTGACAAGCCCGTCCACGGCAGGTCTACTGCGATGATCACGCCTATGACAGTCGAACCGGGCGAGCGCACCCTGTGGCTCTGGCAGGGGCACGCGGCGTTGCTGGGCCCGTCGTTCCAACTGGACACGCATTCGACACCGGTTCAGTGCTTCGTTCTCGGCGTCGACGCGATGCTCACCGTTCGTACCTCCGACGGTGAGCGGCGGCGGCGCAGCGTGCTGATTCCGGCGCGCACGGCGCACAAACTCGAATCCGACGGACGCGTCCTGTTCTACTATCTCGATCCCCGCTCGGTGGCGGCCGCGCGTCTGCGAGCCGCGATGAGCGAACCCCCGACGCCTGTGGCGGCGGGCCACCGTGACGAGGCGACTTTGACCGCCTACTTGAATCGGCCCGACCCACCGGACCCTCGGGAGCTGCGCCGGATCATCGCAGGCCCCGAGGCACCGGCGAAGATCGACGAACGGATCCGAGCGGTGATGAACACGATCGTCGACGATCCCGCCGGGCAGGCGGGCGCCGCCGAACTGGCTGCCGAACTCGGGATCTCCACTTCCCGGTTTCTGCACCTGTTCTCCGCTGACGCCGGGACCAGTTTCCGGCGCTATCGGCTGTGGGCACGGTTGTTGTCGGTCGCGGGTGCCGTCGCCGAGGGCGTCGACCTGACCCGCGCCGCGGCCGATGCGGGGTTCGCTTCGGCCAGCCATTTCAGCGACACCTTCCGAACACTGTTCGGGCTCACCGCGACCTCGGTACTCACCCAGGGCGTGCGCATCGTCCTCGTCCCCGATACAGCGCAGATCCCGGGGTGAATACCGATCACGCTCAGAGCCGGGCGATCACCAAGGCGACACAACCGATCAGCGGAGGAACCAACTGGATCAGTGCCGGACGCACCCTACCCGGTGACGACGCCAGCAGCACCACACCCGCCGCCACCATCGAGCCGGCCCCGGCCAGCACCAGCGCGAGCCCGATTCCCTTGTCGCCGAACGCGGTGAACCCCATCCCGACGGCCGCGACAACGGCCAGGAAAAGGTTGTAGAACCCCTGATTGAAGGCCATTTCCTTGGTGGCCTCCGCGGCCGCGGCCGACATCCCGAACGTCGCTCGCGTCCGCGGCGCCGTCCACTGCAGTGACTCCATCACGAAGATGTAGCCGTGCAGCAGCACAGCCACTCCGGTGAAGATCAATCCGATCGCGGTCATCGATCCGCCTCCCGCCACCGCCCAGCACCTGCCGAGCTTTCGCGGCGATTATCACCCATCGGGACCGACGCTCGGCTCCGACTCGCTGCTCGTCATCCCTCGGTGGGTCTTCTGTTTTCAGTCGCCGCTCTTCTTGCCTTTGCCTTTCCCCTTGCCTTTACCCTCGCTCTTACCTTTGCCCTTGCCGTTGCCCTCGCTCCCGGGATCGTCGGCGTGGTCTTGCTTGCCTCCAGCAGGAGCGGACTCGGCGATGTTTTCGTTCCCGGCGAACTCACCGTGTTGCTGCCGCGGGATCGGTGCCGATGGTTGCGCGGAGACGGTGCCCACGGCCAGGAAAGCGGTGAGGATGCCTGCGGCGACGGCGAGCTTGTGATTCGACAACGTGTGAGCTCCTTCTCGTGGCGGAAGTGCTGCGGCGTCTGTGATCAACCTACGAGCCCTGCGGAGATGTCGGTGACGCGACGCGCGCACAGCCGAGCGCCCTCGTGGCGAAGCAGCCATTTCGCGAGGACACTGTGAACAGACACGCCAACTCGTCCTCAGGAGGACACGCGATGGCAAACACCGGGCCATTCGGCATCGATCCGGAAGATTTCGAACGTGCACTGCGCGGGACAGGCGCCGAGCTCAGCGACCTGTTGGGGAAGGCGGGCGGCTACCTGGATCGGATAGATCAGGCCGGCGTCGGCGCACTGTCTTCGCTGCTCGGACAGTTCGTCCAGCCGCAACGCCCACCGTCGACAGCACCCGAGGGCGAAACCACCGGCGAGACCGGCAGCGGCGTGTGGGCGATCTACACCGTCGACGATGCCGGTCAGGCCAGGATCGACCAGGTCTTTCCCGACGAGCTCGAGGCCTTACGCGCCCACCGCGACAACACCGACGACTCCCGTCGGGTGCGCTTTCTCCCCTATGGCGTTCCGGCAAGCGTGCTGGACTCGCCCTGACCGAAGCAGGCACATCGGCGGGGTGACCCATCAGCGCGCCACCGCGGGCGGTCACCGAAGATGAACACGCGTCGTTCCCACGCGGGCAGCACGACGCGGCCCATAGTGGACGAATGGGTAACAAGGCCGCGATATCCGCCGCGTTCGAACCTCTGCTGCGAGCCACCCTCGGCCCGCATCCCGCGGTGGGATTCGAATTCTGGGACGGCAGCACGATCCAACCCGACGGTGACAGCCCCGGCACGATGCGCGTGCGATCCGAGGATGCCCTGCGCCACCTCGTCTGGGCGCCCGGCGAACTCGGCGTAGCGCGGGCGTTCGTCTCCGGCACGGTCGACCTCGACGGCGACATCTTCAGAATGCTTCGAGCACTCCAGTCGACCGCGCCGAACGACGCCCGCCTCGGCCTCGGTGCGGCCTGGCAGGCCGTCGGCGCGGCGCGACAACTCGGGGTGCTCGGGCGCCGCCCGCCACCACCTCCGGAAGAAGCGCGACCTGCGCGCGGGACATTGCACACCAAACGTCGCGACGCGGCGGCGATCAGTCATCACTACGACGTCAGCAACGATTTCTACCGACTCGTGCTCGGATCGAGCATGACCTACTCCTGCGCGCGGTTCGTGCCCGACGACGACGGCTCACTGGAGCACGCCCAGCGCGCCAAGCACGACCTGATCTGCCGCAAACTGGGATTGGCCGAGCGGTCGGGGATGCGCCTGCTCGACGTGGGCTGCGGCTGGGGGTCCATGGCGATGCACGCGGCGTCGACCTATGGCGCGCGGGTCGTCGGCGTCACCATCAGCAGTGCCCAGGTGGAACTGGCCCGCAAACGAGTGGCCGAGGCGGGGCTCGCGGACAGTGTCGAGATCAGGCTCAGCGATTATCGGGACCTGCGCGGTGAAGAGTTCGACGCCATCTCCTCCATCGGCATGTTCGAGCACGTCGGGTCCAAGCGTGCCGCGGAGTATTTCGACACCCTGCGCGCACTGCTGCGCCCGCACGGACGGCTGCTCAACCACGCCATCTCCTCGCCGGGCGGCTCCGTCATCAGCAATCGGTCCTTCATCGGGCGCTATGTGTTCCCCGACGGCGAACTCGTCGATGTGGGCGAAGTCGTCCTGGCCATGGAACGCGCCGGCTTCGAGGTACGTGACGTCGAGGCCCTGCGCGAGCACTACGCGCTGACCCTTCGCCAGTGGGTCGCGAATCTGGAAAACGCGTGGGAAGAAGCGGTCTCACTCGTCGGCGAAGGGCGGGCACGAATCTGGCGGCTCTATATGGCCGCCTCCGCCCTGGGCTTCGAGGACGGCGGCCTCGGGATACACCAGGTACTCGGCGTGGTGCCGGAAGCGGCGGGGAACGCCGAGATGCCCTCGACACGACGCGCCTGGGGATAGACCTCCACCGATCCCGTACTCAGGGTTTGCGGCCGATACCCGCCCAGTACCAAGCACTTTCGGCCTCGGCGACGGCGACGGGGCGGTCGACGAGTTCGGGTCGCCACGCGGCGACGGGGACCAGGCCCGGTTCGATGAGGGTGGTTCCGGTGAACAGGTCGCCGGTTTCGGCATTGCTGCGTGGGTTGAAGGAGATCCCCGACGCTTCCGCGGCGGCCTTGACTCCGGCCATCGCCTCGGGCGCGAAATCCGCGGTGGGGTGGGTGATCACGACGTAGCTGCCGGACGGGACGGCATCGAGCAGAGTGGCGATGATGTCCTGGGGACGGTCGCTGTCGGCGAAGTACATCATGATCGCCACGAGCATGATGGCGACCGGCTCGGTCAGGTCGAGGGTGTCGGCGATGTCGGGGTGGTCGAGGATGGACTGCGGGTCGTGCAGGTCCGCGTGAATGAATCGGGTGCGGCCCTGCGGAGTGCTGTCCATCAACGCGCGGGCGTGGGCGAGCACAATCGGATCCTTGTCCACGTAGACGACCCGTGCGTTGGGATCGAGCTGCTGGGCGACCTCGTGGGTGTTTCCGGCCGTGGGTATTCCGGTGCCGATATCGAGGAACTGGGTGATCCCGACTTCGGCGACCAGATGCCGGACCGCACGACCGAGAAAGGCGCGGTTGGCGCGCGCCATCGTCTTGATGGCGGGGACGTGCTCACCGATGGCATCGCCGAGTGCCCGGTCCGCCGGATAGTTGTCCTTGCCCCCGAGCCAGTAGTCGTAGACGCGGGCTTCGTGGGCGATGGTGGTATCGACGTCGGTGGACAGTGGAGCACCGAAGGCGTTGTCTGACATCAGATCTCTGTTCTCGTCGGGTCAGCTAGCAGGAGAGGTCGACAGTAGCGGGACTCGTTCGCAGCGCGTCCAACAGCTCAGTGGTCCGCCCGGGCGGAAGAGCGCAGACACAGAGCCGATCCCAGACCGCGTTGAATCGGTCCAACTCGCCGGTCTTCTCCAGGAACTGGGGGCCCGACAGGTGCAGAAAGTGCGCGATATCGCTCAACTCGGGGGCCGCGAACCGCAACATGGTGAAGGGGGTCGCGCTGATGGCCGGGCCGCCGATGTGATCGGGCAGCACCTGCACGGTGATATTGGGGCGCTCCGCCAGCTCGGCGAGATGCTCGAGCTGCGCCTGCCAGATCTCGGTCCCCCCGATCGGTCGACGCAAGGCGGATTCTTCGATGACGAACCACGCTCGTGGTGGATCCGTGCGGGTGAGCAGCCGTTGCCGTCGGGCCAGCACTTCGATGCGGTGCTGGATCTCCGCGGCGGGTTGCCGGTCGGCGATCGAGAAGATCGTGTGCGCGTAGGAGGGCGTCCACACCAACTCTGGCATCAAGTTCGGTGCGTAGCAACGGATGAGCGCGGCGGCGTCCTCGAGTGCCAGGTAGGTATCCGGTCGCGCGACCGTCAGATCCGGACCGGCCTGCCAACGTCCGGTCCCGTTGGCCCGCTGCACCAGGAGCCGGTATTCGTCGCGCAGATCGGCATCGTGCACCCCGTACGCGGTCAGCAGATCGTCCACGTCGGCCACCCGGAAGCTGACTCGGCCGGCCTCGAGGCGACTGATCTTGGAATGTGAGGCACGGATCATCCGGCCTGCCGCGTCCCCGCTGATCCCGGCCGCCTCACGCAACCGCCGCAGGCGCACACCGAGGACCCGACGCAGCAGAGCAGGGTCTTCGTCCGGATCCGGCCCGGTGCAGGCACCGACGACGGCGGTCACATCCTCACTCACGGCCACTCCTGTCAGCATCGAAACTTCGCGAAGCTGAGTGTGCCACAACCTATTACATGGCACAGTCCGATCGCTTGCACGTGCAGATGCACGTGCAACACGTTAGGCTCCAGAAGGGATCGGTACGGATTCCCGATTGGGGGTTGCAATGAGAATGAGTGACACAGCCGCAAGATTCGCCTCCGCTCCGTGCGGCAGAGTCGGGATCGCCGACGTCGTGCGGTCCTACGGCATCGACCGGGTACACAACCGGATCGAGCAACTGCGCGGCACCGGGATGCACCACGCGGCAGCGGCTATCGAACGCGAGTTGAAGGAGCTCGGTTGATCGCCGATCGGTCCGCTCCTACTGCGTGATCCGACAGGCGTCGTCGAGCGGTCTGGTGATCGCCCACAACTGGCGGAAGTGGCAGGTCGCGATCTTCCAGTGACCGTTCTCCACCAGGTATTCATCGGCGTATTCGCCGGTGGCAACGGTTTCGGTGCGCTCGACGAGGTCGACCCGACGAAAGCGCAGCGTCCACCGACCGCTCGCAGTGCCCTCCTGCCCCACCGTGATGTCGGGGTGCACACCGTGGTGCATATCGAGGATCGTGTGCTTGCCGTCCACTCGCCGCAGCGCGATCGAAGCGAAGACCGCTGCCATACCGTCGGCATCGAGGACGCCGAGGACGCACTGCCGCGTCCTCGCCTGTTCCCGTGACCACCACCGTACGACTGCGGCGATGCCGGTGCCCGCACATCCTCCCGCTCATCGGGAACGCGTGATCACGTCCGAGCCGTGAACGGCATACGTATCGCACGCCATTCATTTATCCGCGCAGAAAACTTTTCCGCAATTAACTATCCGCAGTAAATATCTAATAGCGGATAATGATATTTCAGCACTCTTGTATTGACGATTCCAACCACAGAATTGCGAGAACAGGTTATATTTTTTGAACATCCATTTTGCGGTTCGACTTCTCGTCATACCGCTGCTCGATATTCCTGGAGTTCGCCATGAGTACGACCTCGTCCCTGTTTCGTGCCGGCCTTATCGCTCCGGTGGCCGTCGCCACCGTCTTTTGTTTGGCCGCACCGGTAAATGCCGCCCCCATCAACGTGAACTGGAGCTGTCGGGGCACAGTCTTCGGCATCGGCCAAACCTCGAGTATGACCACCTCGGTCACCGGCACCGCGCCGGGCTCCGCGGCGTCGGGCTCCGCGGTGGCCATCACCATCACGCCGGGCGCCTCGTCGGTGCCCAGCTCGGCCGCCGGCTTCACCGTGAACAACATCAGCAACCTGAAGATGACCATTCCGACTCCGGCGAATTCGACATTGGTCTCGGCCACCGCTTCCGGGGGCACCGTGGCCGGCACCGTCGCCACCTCAGGTGGGAATGTCGTTCTGACCGTGCCGGGTCCGATTGCCGGCGGCACCAGCTTCACCCCGCCCGCGGTGACCATCAATGTCACCGCGGGCAGCCCCGGAACATCGATCACCAGCAAGTACGCGGGGACCAGCTACACCAGTCCCGGCATGACCATGACGACCAACGTCTCCTTTGTCGGCAACGTCGCGACCTCGTGCTACCCCAACCCGTCCCCGACCCTCACCACCACGACTGTCACCTAAGCCCGCGGACAGGCGTCACAGCATGACAGCCGGTATCCGCCGGTGGCCTGTGGCGAACATGCGGACCGGGTTGTGTCAGCAACCCGGTCCGTCCGGAGCAGGTGACCACCGATGCCGATAGTGGTTGCCACGCTTGAGGTTTGACGCCGACGCAGCCACCTCGATCGAATAATTCGATGCGCAGTATCGCATCGGCCGCGGTGTCGTACAGTGCATGTCCGACACAGCAACGTTTCGCTTCGACGGCCGGTGCGGTGCCGCTTTCGTGACGTTCGACAGGAGCCGAGATGCCATCCATCGAGACCAGCGATCTGCCTGATTCCCCGGGACCGAATCGGGCGCTCGACAACCGAGGACTCCCCGATCGGTGACCGATGCCGAGCGGTTCTCTGTTTCAAGTGATCGATGGGAAAGCCTGTGTGCCCGACAACAAGCGAACCCGCCCGGATCTCGGTCGAGCTCAAGAGGGCGCTGGAGTTCTATCACGGAACCGTCGATGATCTGATCCGGGAATTGATCCGAGTGCTCGGCGTGAACGAGACCGATAGGCGGGCACTGGAAATCGTCCTGCTCGGTGAGGAAAAGTCCACGACGCCGGGAACGCTGGCCGAACGGCTCGGCCTCACCGCCGCCGGCGTCACGATCATGCTCAACCGGCTGGAGAAGCAGGGCTATATCGCCCGCTCGCTGCACCCGACCGATCGTCGTCGCGTCATCGTGGTGGCCACCGAACTCGCGGCCCACCGTATACAGGAACTCGTCGTACCCAGGATCGTCGAGAGCTACAAGATGCTGCTGAGCTATTACGACGCCACCGAACTCGAAATAATCGCCGACTTTCTCACCCGGGCGGGCGAGCTGCAACGAATCCACTGGAAACAGCTGCGCGAAGTAGATCCCTATTCGAGACCCTGAAAGTCTCGATCACAGAAGTTCCCGGCGCGTCGCGAGGGAGAAAGCAGGAGTGAATGCGAACCGTCGACAACAGCGCCGCGGCGTCATCGCCCGATCGGTTCCGGCGGCAGACGTCGTATGCGGGCGTGGCGACTGCGTTGGTCACCACAGCGATCGGGATAACGCTCATGGTAAGGGCGGATTCGAGTCCGCCGCTGCGAACGAACAATACGGAGCCGCTCTCGGGTGAATCGACGATACAGACTTCCGAATACAGCGCCGTCCCGAGCCAGGCCGTTCTGACGGAGACGAGCACGACCTATGTTCTACCGAGCGAGGTCCCCGTACCGAGCGAGGTCTGGGCCGCCGACACGGCTACCGTTCCCGGGGCCGCCGAATCGACCGCCGATGCCACCGACCCTGCCACGAGCACAGCGCCCGCGCCGGAAACGACGGGAGCCATGACCACGGACGCCTCACCCGAGAACTCGGCGGCGATATCGGTGAGCGCGAGTTTCTCGGCCACGGTGAGCCTTCCGGCTCCGGACCCGTCCGGTGCGCAAGACCCGAGCACGGTCGCCTCGACCTCGATCTCCACGGTGACCGTCATCATGACCCCGACGGATACGTCGACGGTCACCGTGACAGCCGATCCGAGCACGGTGACGATCTCGGCCGATCCCTCGACCACCACGGTGCCGACCACAACCACGACAACGACGATTCCGGCCCGCCCGACCACGACATCCACCTCGCCGGCGGTGTCGACAACACCCGCATCACCGACGACCACATCGACTCGGCCCCCGACGACGACCGCGCCCCCGGCCACGACGAAGTCGGCGACGCGTCCGACTCCCTCGCTCGCGCATCCACCGACCACAGCACCGAAGGTGGCGACAACGAGCTCTCCCCACACCGACCATCGTTAGCGCACCACAGCACCCCCCGGAACTGGCGCGTCGGCTCGACGCCAGAAGAATCGGTATCGAATCTCGGCTCGGCCCAACTCGATCGAGCCCGGAGCGAGCCGGCATTACACTGCTCCCATGACTGCCGGCTGGATCGTCTCCATGGTCATCGTCATCGTGGCCGTAGCACTCGCGGTCATCATGATCATCACCCGGTACACCCTTCGCGCGATCCGCCGGACAGCCGAGACGGCCATCGCGGAAAACTTCGCCCCCGGCGAAGCCGTGCGCAGCGACCCCGTCGCCAACTACTTCGGGCGAGGCTCGAAGGGCGGACGGCAGGTGCGCGGCAACGGCGCGCTCGTCCTGACCGAGACGCGACTGTGGTTTCGTCGAGCGGGCGCCGATGACGCACTGGAGATTCCGCTCGCCTCGATCACGTCGGTGGATCTCGTGCGCTCCCACGCGGGCAAATCGATCGGTCGCCCGCTGGTCAGCGTGAGCTTCGACGATGACAGCGCCGCGTGGTACGTCCGCGATTCGGCACAGTGGCGCGACGACATCGCGCGCCGGTGCCCCAGCGGCCTCTGATCGGCGAGCCCGACCGCATCGGCGGCGGGCGCCTGCACGCTGAGCACTCTTGACCATCCGTCATTTCTGGTGCACGCTGACACCACACCATTGTGGTGTCACGTCACACCACAATGGATCAAGGCGGGGCCGGACAGGATCGGCCCGCCGCGGCGGAACACAGGAGTTCACCGATGGCCCGGCCCGATCTCGCTGTCCGCATGACGCGGCATTGACGAGGTAGCGATGCCCTGCTGTCTGTTGGCGAACTACCTCGTCGCAGGATTCCGGCGCCTGCGCCGTCGCCCGGCCACGGAGACCGAAACCGCGAGTTTCGCTCCCCCCGCGCGGCGCCGAGGGCCGGCTCAACGAACGGAGGCGGCGCGATGAGCGACGCGATCACGATGCCCACGGTGACCGAATCCAGTCCGGAGGACCTGGCGTTCCAGCGCTTCGTTCTGGATCTGGCCCTGCAACCGCTCGACCGTTTCGACGGGTTCGACCGGATCGAGCAGATCGCGGCCAGCGCACTGCGCTATCAGCTCAACTTCATCGGCTACGGACTCGCGATGGCCCAGTACACGCGTACCCCGGCCTTCACCGGCTATCTCGCCGAGGCCCAGCGCAATGCCATCGTGAAGATGTGTGACAAGCGCGTGTGGTCGTATTGGGCGACAGAGAGCCTGTTGGGGTACGCCCGGCTCAACACCGACCCGATCCGCCACGCCAATGTGATGTACACCGGCTATTTCGGCGTGATGCTCGGCCTCTACGAAACGTTGAACGCCGACACCACCTTCGACCAGCCCGGCTCGCTGCGCCTGCGTTGGAGCAAGTCCCGGGTGCACGACTACGACTTCGAACGGCTCACCCGTGCGATTCGGACGAACATGCTGCTACGCAAGGACTGTCCGCAGTACCCCTGCGAGCCGCACCTCATCTATCCGATCTGCAACGCCTTCGCGTTCAACACGCTGGTGATGCACGACCGGCTGCACGGCACCGAACTCACCGGCGACCTGGTCGACCGGATCCGCCACAGCTACCTCCACGACGGCTGGCGTACCCGCAACGGCCGGTTCATCCCGGGCAGGCTCGGTCCCAAGCTCACCATCAGCGCACCGGTCCTCGCCTACGACGCGGGCATGGTGGCCTGGCTCAACGCGACCATGCCCGATCTGGCCCGTGATACCTGGAACACCATCCGGCAGCGCTTCATTCGGTTCGACGGCACCGACGTGCAGTTGCGCGGCCCGGCTCGATCCCGCGTGGACCTCGGCAACTACAACGTGGTCAACGGCGACGGGATGACCCGGGTGTTCGTCGCGACCGCGGCGGCCGAGATGGGCGAGACCGACCTCGCCGACGCACTGAATCAGTCTCTGGCAGAACACAATCGGCTCGTCGACCGCGCGGGCGCCCAGCGCTATGCCGGCGCGTCGACGGTCACCAACGCACATCACGTCCTGGCTCGCTTCGCCCGCCCGGACGGCCTGCGCGACCTGATCCGGGGCGAGGCCCCGCAGCAGTGGCGGACCGGTCCGATCCTCGGCGACGCCGCCTACCCGGATGTGCTGGTCGCCAAGGCGGTGACCGACGGCACCGCCCTCGATCTGGTGCTGCGACCCGGCGACGGCCCGCTGCGCGTTCGGCTCGGACTGCAACGGCTGATTCCCGAGCGCACCTATCAGCTCACCGGCGCCGTCGAGGCCGCGGTGATCGCCGATGCCGACGGTACCGCGGTGATCGAAGTGGACCTCGGCGGACGCCACGTCGTGCGCGTCAGCCCCGTCTGAGCGCGGTGAACCACGCACTACCCGGACCGGTGGCCTGGATCGCGATCGGCCTGTGTTCGACCGCCGCGCTCGTCGCGGCGGTCGACGCCCGTTCCGGCACGCCGACGAACAGTCGATACGGTGGTCGGGCAACCGAACTCGCCCATGTCGTCATGCTCGTCGCGATGGCGGTGATGTGGACGCCGGCCGGTGGCGACCTGCCCGCCACGGTCTGGCGTGGCGTCTTCGCGGTACTGACGATCGCGATGGCGGGCTGGGTCGTGGTCGCGATCGGTCGCCGCGGCGAAGATCTCGGCGCCGCGATCTACCACTGTGTGGCCGCGTTCGCGATGCTCTACGCGACTCTCGGGCAGCAGCACCACCACCATGTCCACGGTGAGGCGGAGAACGCCTTGCCGGTCCCGTTGCTCGGCTGGGCATTCGTGGCGATCTTCACCCTCGACGCCGTCATCACGCTCGGCGCGTGGACGTGGCAGATCGCCCATCGGCGACCGGCGCGGGCCTTGTTGCCGCACTTGGTGATGGACGCCGCGACCGCCATGATGGTCTGGCAGGCGCTGAGCGCCTGACTCTCGCCCGGCAGTACGCAACGCCGGGCGCGCCCAGGTAGCGCAGGGGTAGGGGGCCGGCGCTACCTGGGCGATCGGCGCTATTCGCGCAGCCGGACCTTCTCGAGGATCGTCCGCGCCCCGCTCGGAACCCACCAGTTCCAGGTGCCCGCCACTCGCATGAAGGCGGGGACCAGAATCATGCGGATCAACGTGGCGTCCACCAGCACAGCCAGCGTCAATCCGACGCCGAGCATGCGCATGATGGAGACCCCGCTCGTCGCGATCGCCGCGAAGATCACGATCATCATCGCCGCCGCCGCGGTCACCACCTGCCCGGAACGGGCGAGCCCGACCGCGACTGCCCGATCGTTGTCGGCCCTGGTGTGCCCGGAGCTCTCCCATTCCTCGGTGAAGCGCGCGAGCAGGAAGACCTCGTAGTCCATCGATAGCCCGAACGCCACGCAGAACAGCAGGACCGGGACCGTGGCGACGGTGAAACCGGTGATCTCGGTGCCGAATCCGCCGAGGTGCCCGGACTGGAACACCCAGACCATCGCACCGAAGGTCGCCGTGAGCGAGAGGACGTTGAGCGCCAACGCCTTCAACGGCAGCAGCAGACTGCCGGTCAGCAACATCAGCAGGATGAAGGTGGTGACAGCGATCCAGGCCAGGGCTTTCGGGAAGGCAGCTGCGATCCCGGCTGCCGTGTCGCGTTTCTGCTGAGCCAAACCGCCGAACACCGCGTCGCCGGGAGGCGTGACCGCGTCGAGCTCGTCGAGTTGCCGTGCGGCGGCCGGTGAGTACGGATCGAGTGAGGTGGCGATCGTCAGATGGGTACTGTCGGCGCGCGCGGCGCCGGGATCGCCGGGCCCCACCGGTTGCCCGCCCGCATAGGTCCCCGACGGCGAGAGCACCACATCCACCTCGCGCACCCGAGACAGTGCAGCCGCGTACTCGGCCGTCGCGGTGTCGGAACCTGCGCGGTCGACGATGATGTGGACGGTGCCGGTGGCATTGGCGTCGAACTGCTCTCGGATCGTGTCGCCGACCTGGCGTGCCTGTGCGGCGGCGGGCAGGACTCGATCGTCGGGCAACCCGACCTGGAGTCCCAGGACCGGAGCCCCGGCGATCAGCAGAATTCCCAGTACCGGCAGCGCGATGAGAACCGGGTGCTTCTGCACCGCCACCGCCAGTCGGTACAGCAACGTCGACTCGACCGCGGCCGCCTCCCGCAACGGCTTTCGGGTGATCCGCTCACCGAGGAGTGCCAGCAGGGCCGGCACACACGTCAGCGCCAGCACAACCGACAGCGCGACCACGGCGACGCCCGCGTACCCGATGGAACGCAGAAAGTTCATCGGGAAGAACGACATTCCGATCAACGCGATCGCCACCGTCACCCCGGAGAACAGCACGGCCCGCCCACCGCGGCGCATGGCCAGCGCGATCGCGGTGTGCTGGTCGTGACCACGAGCGATCTCCTCGCGGAACCGCCCGATGATCAGTAGTGAGTAGTCGATCGCCAGCGCCAGCCCGAGGGCGGTGGTGATGTTGAGCGCGAAGACCGACAGATCGATGACGAAGGTCAGCACGAACAGCACCGCGGTGGTCGCGACGATGGCCAGCACTCCCACCGCGATCGGAATCGCCGCGGCGACCACACTGCGCAGGAACCAGATCAGCAGCAGAAACGTCAGCGGGATCGCGATCGATTCCGCCAACGCGAGGTCGCGCTCGGCGCGTTCGTTGATCTCCTGGAACGCCATCGCCTGTCCGCCCGCGGTGACACTGATCGCGCCCGTGGACCCGGTGTGTCGGGTGGCCAGGTCGGCCGCGGTCTTCTGCGCCTGGTCGTCGTCGCCGGCCAGACCCGCCACGATCAGTCCGACGTGTCCGTCCCGGTCGGTCAACCGGGCGCGACTGTTCGGGTCGGTCCACGGCGAATCGACCGACAACACCCGGTCGTCGACGCGCAGGTCGGCCACGATGTCGTTCGCGCGATCGGCCCCGGCGCCGGTGAGTACGTCACCGGGTGCTTCGACGGTGAAGATCAGCTGCATGCCCGCGATGTCGAAGTCGCGGGCCAGTGCTCGCTCAGCCTGTGAGGACTCCGCGTCGGGGTCGAGGAACCCGCCCGCCGACAAGCGGTCGGTGACCTGGGCACCGAGCAGACCGAACAGCACGAACGCGATACCCGCCACGGCGAGAACCAGTTTCGGCGTCCGGATCGCGATCGTGGCGAAGCGTTCGATCATCGCAGGACCGCGCGATCGCCCGGGGTCCACGCGACCGGCGCCACGCTGTGCCCGTAGCCGAGGTCGACGGGTTCGAGCACCTGCCAGCCGAGGATCTCGCACATCTCGGCCACGCCGATCCCCTTCGCCTCGCCGTAGCACGGCAGATTCTTCGCCCGCGCCACCTTCATCACTCGTTTGAACAGCGCGGCTCCGCCGCCGAGCACCCGTGAGCCGACATACCAGAAGTAGATGTGCGGGCCCACCGGATGGGTGTCTTCGAGGTTGCCCAGCATACGAGCCATCTTGACCGTGCGCGCCGGCCCGAGCACGAGGATCGCCGGTATCCGGAACAACCACACCCACCAGGGGAAACGCGGCCCGGTGCGCTCGTAGGCGATCAACGCACCGGTGACCCGGCCGTCGGCGTCGAAGGTCGCCTGCAGGTAGCCGCCCGACCGGGCGCAGATGGCGACCTCACCCCAGAAGAACAGGTACAGGGCCGATCCCGCCCGACGCGTCGAGCGCGGACGGAGTTCGTTCCAGATCGCATCGTCGGTGAACGCGTCGGCCAGCACGCGCGCGCACTGACCTCGCTGCCCGTGCTCGACGTTCGACGGCATTGTCGGTTGCATATGTTTCATTTCCCCTTCTCGGCGGGCACGGTGATCATCCGTGCGCGCCCTGATAGAGGGCGTCGACCTTCGCGCCCTCGGCTGCCCCACCGAGCGCGGCGAGATACAGCGCCTGGTGACCGGGCGGCAGCACCTGGTTCCAGAACTCGGGACTGATGCCACCGACCGCGGTGATGCCGACACCGTGCCGGGCCGCGACCAGGTAGAGCACCTCACCGACCACTCCCGCCGCCAGCAGCAGCGCGTGGCGGGCGTCGTCGATCACCGCGTCGTCGTCGGCGACCGGTGCGCTGAACACGACGTAGGCCTGGGCTTCGAGCAGATGATCCTGTGCGGCAAGACCTTCCATCAGGTCGCCGGGCGGCAGTGCCGACGCGCCGCGGACACGCCCGCTGACGTGGACGACGGGCCACGGCAGTTCGAGCCCGCGCAGCGCGGCGTCGGCGCAGTCGAACGCTTCGGTGAGCACCGCGTCGAGATCGTAGTCCGGGCCCGGCGCGAACGAACTCGCGGAGCGCCGAGCCGGAATGAACCGCGCGAGATTTCCGGGAATCGGCGGCACCGCGTCAAAGAACACGGGCCGTCGGGGTGCCGGTGGTCGCATCCGGTCCGCCATCGCCTCGAACTCGCTGCGCCCGGCCTGGATCTCGGCATTGGTGGTGTTCACCAGGCGCCAGCCGTCGGCTTCGCCGTCGCGGGGCTCGAATGCCGCCACCAGACCGGCGGCGAGGACCGACCCGACGATGCCGGGCGGGACAGTGAGCGGGCAGTCACGCGCGCTGCTGGCCACCCGATCCAGCAATGCCAGGTTGAAGACCGCGTGACCGACATCGAGCAGGTGGTAGAGGTAGCCGCGAGTGCCGTACTTGCGCATCGACAGCCAGGGCCGCCCGATCACCAGGCACACGTAATCGTCGGCGTCGAGCGGGAAGTCGGTGTCCGCCCGCACCACCAGTTGGCGACGGGCCAGGTCCATCAGTGCCGATCCGCGCCCGTCCGGTGTGGTCAGCACGATTTCGTACGGATAGGCGGCGCCCGCGGACGGCACATAGCGCTGCGCGGCGTCGCCGCGGCGTCCGATCAGCCGATCGATGTGGCCGACCGCTCCCCCGATCGGCCCCGTGAGCTCGACCATGCCTGTGTTGGCGGGGACGGCGGGATGGATGAGGTCGCCCCAATCCATCCGGGCTTTCGTCGGCTGTCGCATCATGACCAGCTCCCGATGTCGGGATGGGTGCGGCGTACCCGGCGGTCGGTGTGTTCCCAATAGGACCGGACCGACAGATCCGCGAAGATGTAGTCCCGTTTGGCCGCCACGTCGAGGCTGTTCGAGACCGAGTACGGCCGCCCGGTGGCGAGCGCGTCGAGTTGCAGTCGGCATGCGCGCTCGAGCATGAGTGCGAAGACGACCGCGTGGCGCACACTGCGGCCGACGATGACGCTGCCGTGGTTGACCAGGAATACGGCGATCCCGTCGGCCAGTGTTGTAGCGATCTGGTCCCCGACGTCCAGGGTCAGCACCGTGTTGCTGGTTTCCCGGAAACGGTGCACCTCGCCTGCCAGCAGGGACCCTTCGTGGCTCAACGGCACGAGTTCGTCGTCGATCGCACCGAAGACCAGACTCGCCGGCGCATGGCTGTGCACGATGGCGGCCACTTCGGGGCGGGCGGCGTAGATCGCCTGGTGCAGCGGCAGTTCCGGTGGCGCCTTCGCGTCGACGGGTTCGTCGGCGTCCACGGCGGCCTCGATGAAATCGGCGGGGGTCGCTTCGTCGAAACCGACGAGCGCGCCTTTGATCGCGAATCTGGCCTCACCCGGCCGCCGCACCGAGATCTGGCCCTGGTTGAAATCGTCGTGTCCCCCGTCCGACAGTGCGCGGGCGCCGATCGATGCTTGTCTCACCAGCGGAGGTATGGCCGCCATGGCGTTGCCTTTCGAATGTCGTCACAGCCGTGCGGCGATCGCTTGCCGCTGAATCTGGTTGGTGCCCTGGATGATCTGCAGCAACTTCGCCTCCCGCATCCAGCGCTCGGCGCTCTCTTCGGGCCGGTACGCCGCGGCCCCGAGGACCTGTACCGCGTCGGCGGTGATGCGCATCGCCGATTCGGTCGCGAAGAGTTTGGCCTGTGCCGCGAGAAGGGCGGCGTCCGGTCCCGATTGATCCAATTCCGCGCATGCGCGGTCGAGCAGAGCTCGCGCGGCTGCCGCGCTGGTAGCCATGTCGGCCAGCAGGAACGACACGCCCTGATGCCGAATGATCGGGACGCCGAACTGCACGCGCGTCTTGGCATAGGCCGTGGCCCGCTCGACCGCGGCGTCGGCCAAGCCCACCGCGCAGGCGGCCAGGCCCACCCGCCCCTGGGTGAACATGGTCTCGGCCACGAGCGCTCCCCGGTGCAATCTGCCCAGCAGCCGGTCTCCGGGCACCATCGCGTCATCGAAAGTGACGTCGGCGGTCGGCAGGGCCGCGGCACTGGATTTCGTCAGCGCGGGTGCGACATCGAGCCCGGGGGTCGCGCGGTCGACGAGGAAGCAACTGATGCCGCCCAGCCCGGTGCCGCTGGTGCGCGCGTAGACGATGAACACATCGGCGAGGGGTCCGTGGCCCACCCAGGTCTTGGTGCCGGACAGCCGGAAATTCTCGCCGTCGCGTCGGGCGGTCACGGCGATCGCGGACATGTCCGACCCGGCCAGCGACTCGCTCACACAATTGGCGCCGAGCAGTTCGCCGGTCAGCAGGCCGGGCAGGACAGCTTCGCGCACAGCGGGATTCGCATGCGTCGCGACCGTGGCCGCTACCAGTGTCTGCAGATGTACCGACTCGCTCAGTGCCAGCCAGCGGGCGGACACGATCTCGATGCCACGACAGAACAGCGCGATCGGCGCCTGCACGGATTCGGGTGGCGCGACGACGAGACGGGCGATGCCCGAGCCCATCACGGCGCCGAACAACTCCACCGGGAAGGTCCCACGCGCTTCGTGGTCGGCGGCGAGGGTAGCGATGTCGGCGGTCGCGGACTCGAGCGATGCGAGGAACAGGGCTCGGTCGAAGACAGTGGCGGTCATGCGATCACCGCCACGGTCGAGATCCGTTCGTACAGTTCGTCGGTGCTGAACCACCCGGACGTGTACTTCGCGAGCTCGGTGGCCAAGACGAGCGCGCCGACCGCAGGCAGGGACAGATCGCGCACCGAATGCGCGAATTCCAACGTCTCGGACCCCTGTGTGAACAGGACCCGGTGGTCACTGACCGGTGGGCCGAACCGCTCGGACACGATCGCCGTCCGCTGTTCGGGGATCGCGGCGAGCACCCGGGCTGTCGCCGACGGCGCGTCCTTCTTCGTCGGTGGATGGCGCTCGATGACGGTCACCTGGGCCGCCGGCAGGAGGGTGGCGGCCAGCCGACCCGACAGCTGGACCGCACGCGCCTGAATCCAGTGCAGCGGACTGAGGTTCGACGCCCGCGCCACCGGGACCCGGTCACTGAGCGCCCGCAACTGCTCGACCTGCTCGGAACTCGGGTCGGACACGCAATACAGCAGCGCCGCACCGGTTTCCGTGCAGTAGTCGATCGTTGCCGCGCAGGCGCTCGGCCCGCTGGCATCGATGACAACCGTCGGTGCGCGATGCCCGATCTGCCAGCCCTGAGATGACGCAGTGCTCGTCACCGGCACCGACCGGTCGGCACACGCACGCGTGATCGCGCTGCCGAGGCGTCCGGTCGAACCGATGACGGCGACCGCGTGCTCACCCGTGCGCGACACCGTTGCTGCGCAGGTAGTCGGCGATCGAGGCGACGGTGCGCATCGAGTCGAGGTCGGTTTCCAGATCGATCTCGACCCCGTAATCGATCTCGAGGGCATCGACGAGTCGCAGGAACGACAGCGAGGTCATCCCGGCCTCGGCGAAGGTCTGCTCGGAGCGGTGCGCGGATTCGGCGTCGATCGTGCCGTCGGTCACCTTGGCGACGAGTTCGGCCACCGCCGCCTCGAGAGAAACGTGCACTGTCTGCGACATCACTGGCCTCCATTGACCGGTTGCTGGAATGTTCGAAGAAGAAGTTCGCGGACCGGGGCCGATTTCACCTTCCCGGTCGTGGAGCGTGGCAGTTCGTCCACGCCGACCAGCACTTCGGGAACCTTGTACGCCGAGAGCGCCGCCTGCAGGTGCGCGCGCAGCTCGGAAATGTCCACGGCACCGACGGTTTCGAACGCGGCAGCGATGCACGCGCGCCCGCTGGGGGTCGTGAGCTGGACGACATGGCAGTCCGCGACACCCGCGAACGCCAGGATCGGATCACGCACGGAGTCGACGCTGAATTTGCGGCCGCCGATCTCGAACATCGGATGCGCCCGGCCGCGCAGGCTCAGGTAACCGTCGTCCACGCTGCCGGTATCGGAGGTGATGTAGCTGCCGTCGGCGGCTACCAGGCGTTCGAATTCGCCGGGATAGTTCAGGTATTTCGTGCCCATCGATGCCGTGCGCACGTGCAGCACCGCAGTGCCGTCGGCGCGGGGGCGGCTCGACACCGCGACACCGCGCAACAGTCGGCCGTGGGTGCCACCGACTCCGGGCTCCCGATTGAAGGTGATCGGTCCGGTCTCGGCGATGCCGTAGTAGTCCGACACCGGGCCCGACAGTGCCGTCATCCGGGCCGCCGCGGCTTCCGACAGCGGCGCCGCCGAGGACAGTCGCAACCGGATTCGCGCCAACGCCTCGCGGGTCTCGGCCGACATCTTGTCCAGGGGGTACTCGACCAGCCGGTCGTAGGCGGCGGGAAAGGCGACCAAGATCGTCGGACGGGCTGAAGTCACCTGCCGCACAATGCTTCCCGCCGTGGGCATTCCCGTCGCGAGCACCACTGTCGCACCGCGCAGCAGGCTGGGTACCAACGTCGTGTTGAAGGCCAGTCCGTTGTACAGCCCGGCGAAACACAGGCTGGTGTCGGCAGGGGTCAGCTCGCTGGCATCGGCCCAGGTCGTCGCCGCGTTGAGCACGGCCTCGGCGCTGAACTCGATGCACGCGGGCGAGCGGGTCGATCCCGAGGTCAACCGTCCCAGTTCGGTGTCGGGAGCGAGTTCGGGCCGCGCACCGTCGACGCCGGTGGCACGGACCCGTGTTCGTTCGTCGAACGGAACTCCGACGGCGTCGTCCGCGGCGATGACGGCGTCGATGCCGCAGTCGGTGACGAGCTTGTCGATCTCGGCCGAGGTGAGGCTCGGGTCCGCCAGGATCGGGAGGTCACCACGCGACAACACCGCGAGCAGGCTCGAGGCGTAGCCCAGATGATTGGGCATCGCCAGCAGGATTCGCGCGCCCCTCGGTGCGACCTGATCCAGCAGCGTGGCCTTCGCCGCGCTCTCGGTGAGGACGTCGCGGTAGGTGATCTCCGATCGGGTCGTGGCGATACGACCCTCCGCGCGACCGCGCAGGGCCTCGACCAGAGCTTCGTAGAGCCGCATCGTCAGCGCACCACTTCGAGGTCGGGACCGAACAAGCCCTCGAGGATCTTGCGCGTATTGGTGGTCAGGGCGCGCAGGGCCAGCGGGTCGAGCAGTTCGGCCAGTGAGGGTATGCCGAGGTCGATCTCGGCATCGAAGCGAATCCGAACCTGCTGTGCCGCAACCGGATCGACCCGCCACCCACCGGAGAACAGGGCCAGATCGCCGGTTACCTGCTCGAATTCCAAGGTCAGCGCCGAGGTGTCGACGACATCGCGTTCGGTCCACTGCAACAGCCCGTTGCGAAACCACACCGACCAGTGACTCAGCTGTGCGCCCGAGCTGTCGACCTCCACCGAGATCTCCTTGACGACATCGGCGTGCTCGGAATAGGAGGCCAGGTCCACGATCTTGCCGAATGCCGCCGACGGCTCCACCCCGTGGGTCCGCACCTCGATGCTGACAGTCTGCTTAGCCATTACGCGACAACCTCTTTCATCAGTTCTCGGGCGGCGAGGCCCTCCCGGTCGATCAGGTAGCGCAGGGTGGTGCGCATGACGTTCTCGGCGTCGGCCGTCGAGTACTCCGCCGGTGCGTTCGGGATGGTGCCGAGCGAGGTGGGCATCGGGTCCCGGGGGAACAGCGCGGCCACCGTCGTCATCAAGTTCGCCATCTTGGTCTTCTCGCGGTCGGCCAACTCGTCGAAGAACGCCGGTTTCAGAAGCCGTTCGAAGACCTCCGGATCGGCTCGGCGGGTGCCCTCGTAGCGGATGCCTTGCTCGGCGGCGACCTCGGCCACGATGGCGAGCAGCCGGTCCGCGGTCATGGAATTCGGACCCATCGTCGCCCAGAACACGCCGCCGACCTCCGATTCGACGACCGCCGCGATCATCGCCGCGACGACGTCGCAGGGGACGAGATCGAACCGCGCGGTCGCCGCGCACAGGAACAAAGGCACCGTGTTGCGCAGTAGCGAGCGCGAAACACTGTGCACCCCTTGATATTCGGTGATCTCACCGGTAAACGAATCGCCGCTGATCGCCGATGGTCGGACAATGGCGTACGGCAGCCCACTCGCCCGGACCAGCGCCTCGCCCGCACGCTTGGACTCGAGGTATTCGCTCGGACGAAGCGTGGCGTATCCCCCACTGCTGTCCGGCGGCAGATCCATCTCGACGAATGCCGTGCTGACATGCACGAACCGCGCGCCAGCGGCCTGCGCCAAGGCCAGCACCCGGCGGGTGCCGTCGACGTTGACCGCGTTCATCGCCTCCGCACCCGCGTCGAAGATGACGTTCGCCGCGCAGTGCACCACACAGTCGAGGCCATCGAGGACGAGATCCCTGTCGGCCGACGATAGTCCGAGTTCCGGCTGGGTCAGATCGCCACGCACGACGGTGTCGGCGTGGTCGACCGATCGGTGGCGAGCGAGTGCGACAACCTCGTGTCGCCCGCCGATCATTCGCATGAGCGGGACACCGACAACGCCGGCCCCGCCGGTCACCAATATTTTCACGACGCTCCCCGTTCAGTGCTCATGCCGCGTTCGCGGCGAGGTTCACACATGCTTTGTCGAATGCTTCGAGCAACCAGGCTTCGTCGGACGAGTCGAAAACGGCAGGCGGAGTGAGCCGCAATACCCGTCCCGAGCTGAGCGAATGGTTCACGATCACGTTCCCGTCGACCATCTCGAGCAGAAACTCCCCTGCCGCGCCCGCCTCGGCGAACTCCAGACCGAAAAGCATTCCGGCACTGCGGATCTCGGTCATCAGGTCCGGACACCGAGCCTGCCGGATCTCCTCGAGTCCGCGGCGCAGCCGGGCGCCGATCGTTGCCGCTCGCTCGATGATCTGCTCGTCACGGATGGTGTCCAGCGTGGCCGACACGGCGGCCATGCCCAGTGGCGCGGCCGAGAAGGTCGACGTGTGCAGGCACAGATCGGCGTCGAAGGCCGCGAAGGCTTCCTCGGTCGCCAGGGCGGCCGATACCGGAAGCAGACCGCCGCCCAGACTCTTTCCGACCAGCAGCACATCCGGCGTGATGCCCTCATGGCCACTGCGCCACCAGGTTCCGGTGCGGCCGAGACCGGTCAGGATCTCATCGATCACCAGCATCGCACCGCGTTGCCTGCACAGCTTCTCGACCGCGGCGAAGTAGCCGTCGGGCGCGAAGACCACGCCGCCTTCGCCCTGAATCGGTTCGAGTACCACGCACGCGTCGCTGCCGTCGCTGCCCAGGGCAGCGTCGAAGGCGTCGATGTCGCCGAACGGAACCGAGGTGGCCGTGGCGAGCAGAGATCGGAACGGCGCCTGGTAGGTGTCGTTCGCGGTGACGGTGAGCGCACCGAGCGTCTTGCCGTGGTAGCCGTTCGACGCGCCGATCAAACGTGAACGTCCTTGTGTACACGCCATTTTCAGCGCGGCTTCGGTTGCCTCGGTGCCCGCACCGGCGAAGTACACCTTGGTCAGTCCGGGCGGCGCCACCGCAGTCAACGCGGCAGCCGCGCTCGCAGCGGCGGGTTCGAGTAGACCTCGGGTCGAGAGCGGGTGCCGGTGCAGTTGCTCGACGACCGCCGCGACCAGGCGCGGATGCCGGGCGCCGAGCAGAAAGACGCCGTAGCCACCGCAATTGAGGAACTCACGGCCGTCGGTCGTCCACAACCGCGAGCCCGCCGATCGGTCTTCGACGAGTCCACCGAGCAAGCTACCCAGCTGTGCCCGTGAACGGCCGAGATGGTGTCGTGTTCGGTCAAGAATCTGTTGTTCGAATGTCATGCAGCCCCTCAGCACGGGGGTGAGACCACCCCGAGAACATGCACGATGTTAATCAGCATTCTTGCGATGGGTCGACCGACAGCGAACACTCTCAACGGGATTCGACTTGGTTAATCTCACCACTACCAGCAGATATTGATCACCATATGTTGTGTGTCACAACAGTTTTCGCGGCCAACTGGAAGGTTGATTCTTCACGCCTGCAGGAAGGTTGATCAGCCGTTGACAGCCCGTCGAGGTAATGAGAGGATTCTAGAATCACTCTCTCAGAGCCGCTCCGGTAGCCGCCAGTCCTCGAACGGGGTCGACGATGACCACACCACTTCCCGTACCCGCCGCACGCCACTGCCGGATGCGCGGTTGAGGAAGTCATCGATGTACAGCCGACGAGGAACCTCGCTGCTGCGCCGGTACGTCGGCGACCGACGATTCCTGCTCGCGTTGCCGCGCGCGGTGGGATTGCAGATTCTGCACCCGGCCATCGCGACCGCTCTCGACGAGCACATGGCGATGCGGCTGTGGTACCACAAGGCGCGGACCGTCTCGCAGACGATCGACATGGCCTATAGCGACCGGGACCAGCGGCACCGCATGGTCAATATCCATGGGCACATCAGTGGAGTCGACGACCGGGGCACGCGCTTTCACGCGCTGAATCCAGACGTGTTCCACTTTCAGCACGCGACCTACGTGGAGACACTGGTGGTCGCGATCAATACCTTCATCTCGCCGATGTCGGACCTCGACCACGAACGCCTGTACGCGGAGTGCTGCGAATGGTATCTGCGGTTCGGGGTGTCCGCGCGGGCCATGCCACCGGACTGGGCGAGCTTCGGCGACTATTTCGAGCGAACCTGCGCGCAGGAGCTACGTCTCACCCCGGCCGGTCGCACGCTCGCGCCCGAAGTCTTACGTCCGACCAGCTGGGTCCCGCGGCTGCTGCCGTCCGTCGCCGTGCGCGAATTGCTGCACCCTCGCACCAGGGAATTGCTCGAAGTGCGAGCGCGACCGGGAGATCGGGCCGCGTTCCGCTCCTACGCCACCGGCCTCCGGATGGCGGCAACGGTAGCGCCGTCGGCTGTTCGCTATGTTCCCTCGGCGCGTGCGGAGAGGTCACCGCGGCCCGCGTAGACCGATGATCCAGCCGGCCCGGAGTCCGGGCAGACGGAGACCGCGCTCCGTCTGCCCGGTCGACGCGCTAGAGCAGCGGTGTCGATTCGGAAGGGCCCTGGCGATACCTGGTCACCGTCAAAGTCTGCGGCTGCGCGTTGTATTCCGGGATGGGCAGCGGGAACCAGAAACTGCCGTCCAACCACACCTGACCCGCCAGCGGCGCGGGCAACCCGAGCACATCGATGGCCTGACCCGACGGGGGATTCCGGAAGGTGCCGACGTTCTCCCCGTCGATGAAGAAGTCGACGTACTCACCGCCCAGCTGGACGGCATAGGCGTGATCCTGCGCCAAGATCGTCTCGTCGAGAAGCTTGATCTGCGGGACCAAGGTCCCCGCCCGTTTGACCATCAGGAAGAAGCCGTGGGGCATATCGGCGCCGAGCACGTTCGCCACCGGACTCAGAGCGTCGGCCGTGGCGCCCATCGCGCCGTGCGAACCGTTGTACATGAACCAGGCGATCTCGAGACCCAGCAGTGCGCGTGGGTCGATCAGCCGATTCGACACACCCCAGCCGGCCGTCCCGTTGTGGTCGACCATGTCGGGAGCACCCTTGACGTTCATCGTCATGGTCTGCCCGGCGGTGAAGGTGGGCCGCGAGACTACTTCCGCGTTGTTGTAAGGGAAGAGACCATCCGCGGTCCGTGGTACCGCGAGCGTGGCCCCCTCCGGGCCGAACCCGAGGCTCGAGTAGCCGACATCGGTGGTGCACCAATCCTGCGCTGGGGCCGACGCGAAAGTCTCGTCCATCGTGCGATTCGGCAGCTGGTAGTCGGATCCGATCCAGCCTGCCAGGGCCCGCGGGCTCAGAGCGCCACAGTTGGTCATCCCGTCGTCGACCACGCCGGGCAGCTGAATATTCGGGTCGGCGACACCGACACCGGCCGAGGCCACCACTGCCGCGAAACCGGCGAAAACCGCCACGGCTTGCCTGATCACCATTTCGATCCCACTTCCTCTTCGTTTACGAGAGAATGCTCGGTAACATAAGGCAGTCAATCACGGCTGCCACCTTTCCGAATTTCGCGAGGCCCGATAAATAGCCTATGAACATGACTGATCCGCCCCGCTTTCGCGGGCAGGGCCAGGGCTCCGCGTTGGGCGGTCGCAGCACCTGAACGGCAGCTCGATGGGCGTCCCAGCTACCGGCGTCACCGGATGTCGCGATGGCGAGCCCTCCCCCCACCCATCAGAACGACAGCATGAACCATCTCGTGACAGAGTGATATACAAAACATCTCACTCTGTCTAAGGTGGTCTGTAGACCGATACGGCTATCCAGGAGAAAATGTGTCTGATTCCGCAACACCCACCGTCGACGCCACTGAACTGGCTGTTCGCAACCCGGCATCCGGAGAACTGGTCGGCACCGTCGCCGTGTCGACCCCGGAGGAAGTAGCCGCCGCCGCCTCCGCGCTGCGCAAGGCGCAGCCGCGGTGGGCTTCGATCAGCGCGTCCGGACGGAAGCAGTGGCTACTCAAGCTGCAGGATTGGGTGCTCGACCACACCGACGAGCTGGCGGATTCGATTCAAGACGAGTCCGGAAAGCCCCGCGTGGAGGCCGAGGTCGAGGTCGCGTTCACTGTCGATCTGCTCGGCTACTACGCACGCAACGCCGCGAAGTTCCTCGCCGATACCGCCGTGAGCCCCCACACTCCGCTGATGCGGATCAAGAAGTTGACCACCACCTACACGCCGTATCCGGTGGTCGGCATCATCACGCCGTGGAACTTTCCGCTCGCCATGCCCGCCTCCGATCTCGTTCCGGCGCTCGCCGCCGGTGCCGCCGTGCTGCTCAAGCCGTCGGAGGTGACCCCGCTGACCCCGCTCGCGCTCGCCCGCGGCTGGGCCGAGATCGGCGCGCCGCCGGTGTTCACGGTGGTCTCCGGCGCCGGCGCCGCCGGTGCCGCGGTGGTCGAGAACGCTGATTTCATCCAGTTCACCGGCTCCGGCAACACCGGGCGCCGCATCGCCGTCGCGTGCGCGGAACGCACGCTGCCCTACAGCCTCGAAATGGGCGGCAAGGACCCGGCGATCGTGCTCGCCGACGCCGATCTCGACCGTGCGGCCAACGGCATCGCGTTCGGCGCGCTGACCAATGCCGGACAGCTGTGCGTGTCGGTGGAGCGGGTATATGTCGAAGCTCCGGTGTACGACGCGTTCGTCGACAAGCTGGTCACCCACGTCAAGTCGCTGCGGATCGGCCGCGACGACCGCAGCGGAAACATCGATATCGGCCCGCTCGCCAACCAGGCCCAGCTCGACATCGTCACCCGCCATGTCGACGATGCGATCGCCGCCGGTGCGCGCGCGCTCACCGGCGGAAAGGCCACGGGCGAGGGGAACTTCTTCGAGCCGACCGTGCTGGTCGACGTCGACCATTCGATGTCGTGCATCACCGAGGAGACCTTCGGCCCGACCATTCCGGTCATCAAGGTCGCCGATGAGAACGAGGCGATCAAGCTCGCCAACGACTCCGAGTACGGACTGTCGGCCTCGGTGTGGACGGGCAACAAGTCCCGCGGGCAGTCGATCGCGCGGAAACTGACCGTCGGCGCGGTGAACATCAACGACGCCACCATCAACCTGTTCAACTTCGCGCTCCCCCACGGTGGTTGGGGACAGTCCGGCACCGGGTACCGCTTCGGCGGCGCGGACGGCGTGCGCAAGTACTGCCGCAAGCAGGCGATCACAGCTCCTGCCCTGCCGACGCAGAAGTCCGAACTGGTCTGGTACCCGTACAGCCTGAAGAACTTCGGGTTCATGCGCAACGCGATGCGCGTGGCCGGTGCTCGCGGTCGACGCCGCTTCGGCAAGTAAGTGAACTCCGCCTCGGGTGGAGGTATCGCCGACCGGTGACACCTCCACCCGAGGCGAGTGGTGTTTCCGCCCCGTGGGTGGGGCCTAGCGAGGTTCGGGTTCGGCCTCGTCGGGCGCGGTGTGGACGTCCAGGGGACGGAATCCGGGTGCGATGTGGTCGCGGGCGAACTTGCGTGCCGCGGCCTCGTCGTCGAGCGGGATGACCGTCGGCTTGGTCAGCACCAACGACAGCGCGGTGCGAGCCACCAACTCGGCGACGGGCAGCGGGTCGTAGGCGGGGAGCTTGCCTGCCTCTTGCAGGCGGGTGATGAACTCGGCCAAGAAGTCTCGGCCGAGCTCGATCACCGGCGCGCCACCGGTGGTGAGGTAGGGCAGCACGGTGGCGGCGTCGGTGGCGAGCAGGCGATCGAGCAGCGGGTTCTCCCGCAGACCGAGGGCGAAGGCGACGAACAGTTCGACGATCTGGTCTTCGGCGCTGGCGCCCTCCTCCGCCTGCCGACGCATCGAGGCGTCGGCCTGATCCAGCAGGTGGCGCACCTGCCAGAGCCCCACCGCCTGGACCACGTCGGTCTTGCCACCGAACCGGCGGTACAGGGTCGCCAAGGACAGCCCGCCACGGCGGGCCACCTCGCCCATGCTGGTGCGCTTGATCCCGAAGTCCAGAAACGCGGCCAAGGCGCCGTTCAGGACATCGGCGTTATCGCGTTCGACGCCGCCGTGCCCGCGAATCCGGGCCAGCAACCTGATCGACTCGGCCATATCCCATTCCCCTCAGCTGACAAGAGCCCGAACATAATGTGGTCTGCCGGTGGCCCGCAACCTCGCTGCTCTCAGACCAACGGGCGGCCGAGTCGGTGCCGGCGCCGCATGTCCCAGAGCACGGCCGCGTACGGCTCGATCCGCGCGCGGACGGGCAGCCGTCCGTAGACGGTGCCGATGGCTCGGAACATCAGCCGATGCCGCCGCTCCTGCGCATCGGTCCACGGAAGGTAGAGCTGCGCGCGCATGGCTTCGGGCAGCAGACCGGTGACGGCGAAACGATGAAAATTGGCAAGAACGCGCGGCCTGGGCACATTGCGCAAGCCGACGAGCTTGCGCAGGTATTCGGCGACCACGTCGTCGATCTGCATGCTCGCCAGCCCGGCCTCGAAATAGCTTTCGAAAGCCGCCAGATCCGCCGGCCACATCTCGGGCCTCATCTGCAATCCGGTGCCGAACTTGGCCCCGTACTGCACGAAGACCTCCTTGGTGGCCCTGTCCAGTGGCCCATAGAGGCGTTCGTGGGTATCCATGACTCCCCAGCACAGGCAGACCGCGACCCACTTCTGCAGCTCGGGATCGAACGCGTTGTACTTCACCTCGGCGCCCGGCGCCGAACGAACGCGTCGATGGACGCTACCGACGGCCTGTCGATACACGTCCCGCTCTTCCTCGGTCCCCAGCATCGCCACCGCGATGTAGGTCAGCGTGGTGCGCAGCCGCTTCCACGGATGGACATCGGCGCGGCCCGAGTCGACGGTGCTCTGGACAACGCCGTACCCCACCGGCCGGTTCGCCAGCTGCACAATCACATTCGCACCGGCCCCGGCGAAAGCGCCGATCCCGTCGAGAAATCGCTCGATATCGAAATCCTCGACAGTGCCGTAGCGGCACGTCAGGACCTCGCCGAGATCGTCGACCATGACGGGATCGCTCACCGTTGAAACTTCACGCATAGTCCTGCGTCTCCTTTTTCTGAGCCACGAAGGCTTGATACGTTGAGATGATATTCGACTAATCAACTCATGGGAAGCCTTCGCTACGTACCGCTACGCGGCGACGCCCCGTAGCGCCGAGGCGCTACGGGGCGTCGTGGTCTGCTGCCGATCTCGATCAGGCGTATTCCTTGCGGAGCTGGTGTTTGATCACCTTGCCGCCCGCGTTGCGCGGCAGCTCGTCGACGACGATCAGGTCCTTGGGGTGCTTGTACCTGGCCAGATTGGCATCGAAGTGCGAGGCGAGGGCGACGAGGGTGAGCTCGGCGTCCGGCTCGGCGACGACCACCGCGATGGCGACCTCACCCCACTTGTCGTCCGCGCGGCCGATGACCGCGGCTTCGCGTACGGCGGGGTGGGCGAACAGGACGTTTTCCACTTCGGCGCAGTAGATGTTCTCACCGCCGGAGATGATCATGTCCTTCTTCCGGTCGACGACGTAGACGAATCCCTCCTCGTCGCGGCGAACCAGGTCCCCGGAATGGAACCAGCCGCCTTCGAACGCTTCGGCGGTCGCCTCGGGCTTGTTCCAGTACTCGCGCATCATGGTCGGGCCCCGGTAGACGATCTCGCCGATCTCGCCGGGGGCGACATCGTTCATCTCTTCGTCGACGACGCGGGCGGCGATGGTCGGGATCGGCTGCCCCACGGAGCCGAGTTTGCGGATCGCGTCCTTGCCCTCGAGAACACAGGTGATCGGCGACATCTCGGTCTGCCCGAAGACCGCGATGTTCAAGGCGTCGGGGAACGTGTCGGCCATCGCCTGCAAAACGGTGTCGGAAGCCGGGGCAGCGCCCCAGCTGATCACCCGCAGGCGCAGATCACGCTCGCGCACAGTCGGATCGGCGCACACGATCTGCCACTGCGCCGGTACCAGGAACACCGAGGTGGCCTTCTCGCGCTCCCACGCGTCGAGCACCTGGCCGGCGTCGAAGGCGAGCAGCGGATGCAGCACGGTGAGGGTGCCGAGCACGAAACACGGTGCGATACTGCCCAATCCGGCGATATGGAACAGCGGCGCCGCGCAGAAGGCGACATCGTCGGTGGTGTACTGCATCGCGCGGATACAGGTGAGCGCCTGGGCCTGCATATTGGTGTGGGTCAGGACCGCGCCCTTGGGGCTGCCGGTCGTCCCCGAGGTGTACATGATCAGCGCGGCCGAGTCCTCGCTGACGTCGACCGCGGGATGGGGCGCACCCTCCTCGGCCAGCAGCTGCTCGTAACCCTCTGTGCCGTCACCGGTTTCGCCGCCGACGACGACGCAGGTGGTCAGGGCGTCGGTCTGCGCGCGCACCGCCGCGACGAGGGGGGCCAAGGCGGTGTCGGTCACGATCGCCTCGGCACCGCTGTCGGCGATCAGGTACAGGATCTCGGGCGGGGTGAGCCGGAAGTTCACCGGGACCGCGATGGCGCCCAAGGTATTGATCCCGAAGACCGCCTCGAGGTATTCGGTGCTGTTGAGCATCAATACCAGGACACGGTCACCGAAACCGACACCGCGGCGGGCAAGCGCGTCGGCGAAGGCTTCGGAGCGCTCGTGCAGCTGCAGCCAGCTCGTGTCGACCCCGCGGAACCGCACGGCGGTGGCGTCGGGTTTGACCGTCGCCTGCAGGGCGACCTGGTTCATCCAGTGGTTGCGGCGCGAACGGATCGGTTCCACGTCGAGGTTCATTCGTTTCCTTGCGGTGCGTCGGTGAATCGGGGAGCACGCTTGCCGAGCATGGCCATGGTGCCTTCGTAGAAGTCGGGTGAGACGAGCAGTTCGATCTGGGCGGTCGCCTCGCGGTCGAATGCCGGTTCGAGTTGGCTCAGGGTCGCGGCGTTCACCGCGGCCTTGGTCAACTCCAGTGCCCGGCGTGGCCCGGCGGCGAGGCGAGTCGCGATGGCGTACACGTGTTCGGTCAGCTCGGCGTCGGGCACGGCCGCGGTGATCAGACCGGCCGCGGCGGCCTCGGGTGCGGGCAGCCGGTTGCTGAGCAAGGCCATTTCCATCGCGCGGGCGCGACCCATCCCCGCGGGGACCAGGGCGGTGGCACCGCCGTCGGGCAACAGTCCGATGGCGGTGAAAGGCAGCAGGAGATAGGTGCTTTCGGCCGCGTAGTGCAAATCGGCGGCCAGGGCCAGTGACGCGCCGACGCCCGCGGCGGGACCATTGATCTGGGCGATGACCGGAATCGGCGCTTGAATGACCGCGCGGATCATGCGCGCGGCTTCTGACATCACCGTTTCCGGGCTCGCCTCGTTGCCGCCGGACGCGGCGGCCGCCGCGAGATCGGCGCCCGTGCAGAACGCACGCCCCTCGCCGGTCAGCACGATCACCCTGATGGTGGAATCGGCCGCGGCGCCGGCGATGACGTCGGCCAATTCGCTCATGGTGGCGAGGTCGATCGCGTTGAGGCGGGCGGGCCGATTGATGCAGATCCGCAGTATGCCGCCCGCGAGAGTGGTCTGGACCGACTCGCTCATGAGGCCACCGCCGTCACGACCGACCCGGCCAGCGATTCGGTGATCAGGGCCTGCGCCTCGGCCATGATGTTCGCGATCAGGTCAGCGCAGGTGGGAATGTCGTGGATCAGGCCCTGGCATTGCCCGACGCTCCAGATACCGGCGTCCACGTCGCCGTCCTCGTAGACCTTGCGCCCGCGCGCACCGGACACGAGATCACGCACATCGTCGAAAGTGCCGCCGTTGCGCTCGATTTCGACGACCTGACGGCTGACCGCGTTGTCGGCGACCCGCGCGGTGTTGTGCAGCGTCCGGAAGATCAGCTTGGTGTCGAGCTCGGTGTTGGCCACGATCTTTTCCTTGACCACGTGCGCGATCGGCGACTCGACGGTGCACAGGAATCGCGTGCCCATGTTCACCCCGTGCGCGCCGAGTGCCAGCGCCGCGACCAGTCCACGACCGTCCGCGAAACCGCCCGAGGCGATCATCGGGATCTCGATCTCCCTGGCCGCCACGGGAATCAGCACCAGGCCCGGTGTGTCGTTCTCGCCGGGGTGACCGGCGCATTCGAAGCCGTCGATGCTGATCCCGTCCACCCCGACCTGCTGCGCCTTGAGCGCGTGCTTGACGCTGGTGCACTTGTGCAGCACCTTGATGCCGGCGTCCTTGAAGTAGGGCAGGTGGGTGGCCGGGTTGCCGCCCGCGATCTCGACGATCTTCACCCCGCTGTCGATGATCGCCTGCCGGTATTCCGCGTAGGGCGGGGGCGTGATCGAGGGCAGAATCGTGAGGTTGACCCCGAACGGCTTGTCGGTGAGGTCGCGGGTCCGGGCGATCTCGTTGCGCAGTTCGGCCGGGGTCGGCTGGGTCAGGCCGGTGATGATGCCGAGCCCGCCCGCGTTGGACACCGCGGCGGCCAGCGGGGCGCGGCCGACCCACATCATGCCGCCCTGGACGATCGGGTGCTCGACACCGAATGCCTCGGTGAATCTGGTGCGCAGCATGCAGCCTCTCTCCGCTCGGGAGTTCCGCACCGGTAGAAACGAAACCCTCGGGCCTCTTTGCTTCCGGCGAGAATGGTGATTAACTTAACGAGAATTGCAGTTAACTTATCTGGGTAGGGGCCGCTGTGTCAACGGCCACACTCCCCGCCCCGAGCCAGCGGATCGCGCATCCGCGTTCTCGCGCGAGCGACCTGGCTCTCGTCTGACCGAGATTCGAAGGAGAAAACACTATGGGCGTCGAATTCAGCCCGGAACAGCAAGATTTCGCGGCAGCGGTCGCCGCGTTCGCCAAACGCGAGGCAGGCACCCGGGAAAAGCGTGACGCGCTGACCGACCACGACGCCGAGCAACACAACCCCGCCCTCTACGCCAAGATGGCCGAACTCGGCTGGCTCGGGCTCACGGTGCCCGAGGAATACGGTGGTTCCGACGCCACGATGGTCGATATGTGCATCCTGCTCGAGGAAAGCCTGCGTGGGTTGCTGCCGATCGGTGCGATCGGGCCGACGCTGATCACCGGTGGCGCCTACGCCAAGTTCGGCTCCGACTCACAGAAAGACACGGTGTTGCGGGGCATCGTGCGCGGTGCGTCGCAGTCGATCTCGATGTCAGAACCCGAAGCCGGGTCCGACGTCGGTAACATCACCACCCGCGCGGAGAAGACCACCGACGGGTGGTTGATCAATGGTCAGAAGACGTGGTGTTCCAACGCCCATATCTCCGAGAACATCCTGCTCGTGGCCCGCACCGACCGTAGCGGGGGCAAGCACGAGGGCTTGACGATGTTCCATGTGCCCGTCGGCACGCCGGGGTTGAAGATCAACCCGATCGAGTTGATGGGCAACCAGAAAGAAACCAACGACCTCTACTTCACCGACTGCGTGCTCCCGGAGGACGCGGTCGTGGGTGAGGTCGGTAACGGGTGGCGGCAGTTGATGACGGGGTTGAACTTCGAACGGCTGATCCTGGCCGCGATGAGTTTGGGTGCGGCTGAGCGTGCGTTCGAGGACACGTTGCAGTTCGTTTCCGAGCGTAAGCAGTTCGGTCGCCCGATCGGGACGTTCCAGGCGTTGCGTCACCGGGTCGCTGATCTCGCGACCGAGATCGAGTGCACCAAGTTGTTGGTTTACAGCGTCGCTGCGGCGGTGGATGCGAATCCGTCCAAGACTTTCGCGCGGGAGGCGTCGATGGCCAAGCTCAAGGCGACCGAGACGTCGAAGCTGGTCGCGTTGGCGGGGATGCAGATGATGGGTGGTTACGGGTACGCGCGCGAGTTCGACATGGAAAAGCATGTTCGTGGTGCGTTGGTCTCGACGATCTTCGGTGGTACGAGCGAGATCCAGCGCGACATCATCGGCAAGACCTACGGACTCTGACGTATCGGGCGCCCGGCCGTACGGTCGGGCGCTCTCACCCGCGGCTGGGCGCTAGCGCGGTAACGGCTGACCGAGGGCGACGGTCTCGAGGAGCCGAATCACCTTCTCCTGCGGGCAGACCCCCCCGGCGCCGAAGATTCGGACGAGGTCGACGACCAGGCTGAAGCAGGCGTGCACGAGGACGCGCGCCTCCCCCATCGTCAGCTGCGGGCGCGCCCTGACGACCAGCTCGGCCCACTCGGTGATGATCAGTTGCTGCACCTGTCGCAGCGCGACCTGATCGGTGGGGTCGATGTGACCGAACTCGGCGTAGTAGACGAAGGCCAGGGCGCGTTCGGCGAACGAGTCGCGCACGTAGAGGTCGATCAGCACACCGAGCGCCTCCCCCGGGGTATCGGCGGCCAGTACCGCGGGGGTGATCGCCGTCGATACGCGATCGGCCGCCAGCCGGAACGCGGAGCTCAACAGATCGCTCTTGCCACGGTAGTAGCGGTATATCGCCGACGCCGCCGACAGGTTCGCCGCGACGGCGATATCTTCCATGCTGACGTTCGGGTAGCCCCGCTCGTGGAAGAGCGTGACTGCCGCGCGCAGTAGCTGTTCGTGCTCGAACAGCTGCGGGTCGGCGTCGGGCTTCGTCTCGTCCGCGCTGGTCCGCGGCGGAGTCAGATCGGCATCGATGACCGCCCAGCAGACAGCACGCAGGAGTGCGGCAAGCGTGTGCGCGGGCACGGCGACGTGGTGGTCGCCGATGCTGCTGGTCAGCGCGAAGATCGACACCGCGCGGACCGCGCGATCGTGCCCGCTCAGCTCAGGGCGCACCTGGCCGATCAGAGCGCGCAGCACGCGGATCGACGCGGTGAACTCGGCGATGAACAGCTCGTAGTCGGCAGGCTCGAGGTAGCGACGGTCCCAACGGGCCAGCCCGACGGTCGTCCGATTGGCGATCGTCATCGTGATCATCGAGTCGAGCAGGTGGTCGACGCGCTCGCGCGGGGACCACCTCTCGGCGTCCTCGGGCAGCTCGGCGGCGCGCACCATGAGCCCCGCCAACCGGAAGAGCTCTTCCCGGAACAGCGCGTACTTGCTGGGAAAGTGCCGGTACAGCGCGGTCGGACTGATATCGAGGCGCTTGGCGATGTCGTCCATGCTGACGCTGTGATACCCGTGCGCGCCGAATGCCGCCGCCGACTCCGCCGCGATCTGGGCACGCCTGTTCTTCGGCCTACGCCTGACCTGGCGCCGCTGCGGGCCTGCCCGCGGCCCGTCTGCCTGTGTGCTCGTCGTCTCGCCCTTTGTTCGACGCGCTGCGTGCGAGTTCGTCCAGCCCTCGCTGACATGATATGCCCGCGTGCACGCAGCGCCGACTCGGCGATCGTCGAACGATGACCAGACCTCAGGCCCCGAGCGAGTAGCGCAATGCGGCGGGCGCGGTAGCGGGGACAGCGGGCTGCTTCGGCATGACCGGTGCGACGCGGACGTACGCCGAACCCAGCGCGGGACGAGGATCGGCCTCGCCCTTGTTGGGCCAGAACGCCATCGCGCGCTCCGCTTGCGCGGTGATGGTCAACGACGGGTTCACCCCGAGGTTGGCCGTGACCGCACTGCCGTCGGCGATGTGCAGGCCCGGATATCCGTAGACCCGCTGCCATGGGTCGACGACGCCGGTGTCGGCGGAGTCGCCGATCGTGGCGCCGCCGATGTAATGCGCGGTGGCTGGAATACCGAGCAGGTCGGTGATCAGATTTCCCGCGTCACCGTCGATTTCGGCGGCGTACTCGCGAGCGATGTCGTGCGCGATCGGGATCCACTCAGGATTCGGTTGCCCCGATCCCTGTTTGGTGACCAGACGTCGCCCCTTCAGATAGGACGTCAGCGAGTTGTCCAGCGATTGCATCACGAGCAGCACGACCGAGCGCTCGGCGGCGCGATAGACATTCTTCAGCCGGATGAAGTGAAGCGGATGCGCCAGCGCCATGAGCAGCAGCCGCAGCACCCGGAAGGCGCCGCCGTCGATCATCGGGAGGCCCTGGGTGAACAGCGCGTTGTGCCCCTTGCCGTACGAGCACACCTCGATGTGGGTTTGCGGCTCGGGGTGAATCGAGGAGGTGATCGCCACGCCCTGCGACATGTCGTAGCGACTACGACTGCAGACCGCGACCACCGCCTCGGAATTGCTCCTGGTCAGCTCACCGAGCCGTGGCGACAATTCCGGCAGCACACCATCGTTTCGCATGCGGTGCAGCAACTTCTGGGTTCCCAGAGCCGCCGCGGCGAAGACGACTTGCCCCGCGGTGAACGTGCGCCGATTCTTGCGGACGACACCGCCCGAACGCATGGTGTCCACGACGTAGCCGCCGTCGCCGTCGGGCCGCACCGAGGTGACCGTGGTGAGCGGGTGCACCTCGGCGCCGTTGCGCTCGGCCAGGTACAGATAGTTCACCGTGGTGGTGTTCTTGGCGTTGTGCGTGCACCCGGTCAGACACTCGGAGCAATGGATGCAACCCGCACGCGTCGGCCCGGCGCCACCGAAATACGGATCGGGCACCTCGGTCCCCTCCTCGCCCTCGTTGAAGAAGACCCCCACATTCGTGCGGTGAAACGTGTCGGCGACCCCGCGTCGCTCGGAAATCGTCAGCAGCACTGCGTCTTTGGGGCCGACGCGCGGATTGGTTCGCACGCCGAGCATCCGTTTGGCCTGGTCGTAGTACGGCGCCAACTCCGACTTCCAGTCGGTGATGTGCGCCCACGCGCGATCCTCGTAGAACGCGGGCAGCGGCTCGTAGAGGGTATTGCCGTAGATCACCGACCCTCCCCCGACCCCCGACCCGCTGAAGACCGCGCACTTGCCGAGAACGCTGATGCGCTGCGGTCCGGTCAAGCCGAGTCGGGGCATCCACAGCGACTTGCGGATATTCCAATTGGACTTCGGGAAATCCTCGGGATTCCACCGCCGGCCGGATTCGAGAACGCCGACCCGGTACCCCTTCTCGGTCAGCCGCAGGGCCGTGACGCTGCCGCCGAACCCGGAACCGATCACGATCACGTCGTAGTCGTACTCGGTCATGGCTTCGCTCCTTGCCCCGCATGCCCGGCGACGACGTACTCGGTCAGCGCCTTGCGCACGATCTTGCCGGTGGGATTGCGTGGCATCTCGTCGAGGAACACCACCTCACGGGGCACCTTGTACCTGGCGAGGTTGTCCTTGACGTAGTCCTTGATCTCCTGCGCGCCCGGCTCGTGGCCGGCGGCGGGAACGACGAAGGCGCGCAATCGCTGTCCGAAGTCCGCGTCGTCGACACCGATCACCGCGACGTCGGCGATATCGACGCGACCCATCAGCAGATTCTCCACCTCCAACGGATAGACGTTCTCGCCGCCGCAGACGACCATGTCGTCGTCCCGACCGTCGATGAACAACAGACCGTCGGAGTCGAAGTGGCCCATGTCCCCGGTCGACATGTAGCCATCGATGATCTGTTTGGTCTTGCCGTCGGTGTAACCCTCGAACGGGGCGACGGTGCGCGCGAAGATGCGCCCGGAGACATTCGCCTCGGTGATCCGGCGATCCTCGCTGTCGTAGAGCGCGATGCGCGCGGTGACCGGTGCCCGACCGACAGTGCCTGGCGCACGCCGCAATTCGTGCGGCTGCGCGACAGCGGTGATGGCGACCTCGGTGGAGCCGTACCCGTTGTAGAGGACCTCACCGAAGGCGTCCTGCCATCGGGTCGCCAGGTCGGGTGGCAGCGGTGCGCCGCCGACGAAGACCGTGCGCAACGACGAGGTGTCGTACTCGGCGATGGCCTCGGGACCGAGCGCGAGAATGCGGTTCAGCTGGGTCGGCACCGCGACCAGCATCTCGACCGAATGCTTCTCGATCGCCGCCAACGTGGCCTTCGCGTCGAAGCGGCGCCGCAGCACGATGTGCCCGCCGAGCGCGCTGGCTATCGTCCAGGTGCCCATACCCGTGGTGTGGAAGACCGGGGTCGCGATCATCACGACCCCGCCGCGTGGAAACGGCACCCGGTCGACGACGAGTGCGGTGGCGAACGGAGATACCTTGGTCCGCGGCGCACCCTTGGGCAGACCGGTGGTGCCACTGGTGAGGATGATGAAGCCGGCGGGCCGGTCCGGCGGCGGCAGCGGATCACTGCTGTTCGCCGACACCAGCATGGCGATGGTCCGTGCGCCCGGTGGCAGCGGGTGTTGCTCATCGACCCAGCTGAGAATCCGTGGCATGTCCGCGGGCAGCGCATCGACGAGCCCGGCGAATTCGCTGTCGAACAGAATCGCGCGAACCTTCTCCCGCACAGCGACTTCGGTGAGCTGCGGCTTGGCGAAACTGGTATTCAGCATGGCCAGGCGCAACCCGGCCTTGCCCGCTGCCACCATCGCCAGCACCAGGCCACGATGATCACGCGCCAGCACGCCGATCACCTCGCCGCCGCGCAGGCCCTGCCCCAGCAAACCGTGGGCCAGGGCGTTGGACTGCTCGTCGAGCTCGCGGTAGGTCAGCACCCCGCGCTCGTCGGTCAGCGCGGGTTCGTCGGGCCGGTCGGCCGCACCGGCACAGATCATCGCCGCCTGCGGGCCGTAGGAGTTGTTGAGCGCGATCATGCGCTTGATCCGGCGCGGTCGCCACAGGTCGATCAGGCCGGTTCGGTGCAGTCGACGCACCGCCGTCAACTTCTCGCGTACGTCGGCCACGGTGCCGTTCGTCAGCTTCATCGATGATCCTCTGGTGAGTTCTGGTCGGCGAATATCACTGGCCCGCGGTCGTTGTCGTGCCGGTGCGCAGGTGATAGTGCTCGGGGCGCAGTGTTCGGGTCTGCAGTCGGTAACTCACGACCGGGCCCGGCCAGTTGTTGGTGATCCGGCCTGCGGCGTTGCGATACCAGCTCGAGCACAGACCCCACGGCGTACGGTCGAGCCGGGCCTGCAGCTTCACGTCGTGTTCCTCGGCCACCGCACGCCGGACATCGAGAGTGTGCGCCGGATTGCGGGACAGTTCCTGCAGTGCCTGGCGGATATAGCGGGCCTGCGATTCGATCATGTAGACGATCGAACCGACGCCCAGGTTCGTATTGGGCCCGTACACCATGAACATATTCGGGAATCCCGGCACCGACATGCCGTGATAGGCGCGGGCACCGCCTTGCCATTCGTCCTCCAGCTTGCGCCCGTTCGCGCCGTGGATCTTCATCGGCCACAGGAATTCGGTGCCCTTGAATCCGGTCCCGTAGATGATCACGTCGACCTCGTGGACCACACCGTCGGCGGTTCTCACCCCGGTCGGCACGATTTCGGCGATCTCGGTCGTCTCCACCCGCACGTTGGGCTGGGTCAGCGCCGGGTAGTAGTTGTTGGAGAACAGCCCGCGCTTGCAGCCGGGCGCGTAGTCGGGCGTCAGTTTCGCGCGCAGCTCCGGGTCGGCGACCTGCTTGCGCAGATGGTTCACCGCGATCTTGGTGACCAGGCCCCTGATCGCGGGAACATCGGCGATGCCGAGCGAGAGGAACTCACACAGCGCCCAGACCGCGAACCGCTCGGCGAGCCGGACCGGCGGCACCGCCGCAAACATCCGGTGATGCCACGGCTTGTACTCGACATCGGGCTTGGGCAGCACCCACGCCGCCGAGCGCTGGAACAGCGTCAGCGCCGCCACCCGCGGCTGGATGGCGGGCACGAACTGGATCGCGCTGGCGCCGGTACCGACAACGGCGACCCGCTTGCCCGTCAGGTCGACGCTGTGGTCCCACTCCGCGGAGTGGAACGCGGGTCCGTCGAACGAGCCGATGCCCGCGATGGTGGGCAGCGCGGGCCGCGACAGCTGGCCGACCGCGGAGATCAGCACGTCGGTAGTGACCTCGTAGCCGTCGGCGGTGCGCACCGTCCATGTCCCGCTCGCATCGTCGAACTCGGCTCCGGTCACCTCGGACTCGAACCGGATCCGCTCGAGCAGACCGTTGTCGCGCGCCACCGCACGCAGGTAGGCGTAGATATCGGACTGTCCTGAAAAGCGCTTGGGCCAATTCGATTTCGGCGCGTAGGAGTAGGAGTAGAGCGGGGACGGAATATCGCAACCGGCGCCCGGGTAGGTGTTCTCCCGCCACACGCCGCCCACATCCGAGGCCCGCTCCAGGATGACGAGGTCATCGAAACCGTGGCGCAGCAATTCCATCGCCATACCGAGGCCGCCGAACCCGGTGCCGATGATGACAGCGGACGGCGTTGTCCGAATGCGCATAGCGAAGCTCCTCGAGTCATGGATATCTCGGGTCAACGGTAGGTCGCCGGCGACGCGGTGACGAGGACGCGCGCGGACAGAAAATTGACATTTCAGGCCATAATGGAGGGCATGCGCGCGCGGCAGGAGCCAGAAGTGGACACGTGGGACTTTCCCCGGGGTGTCGCCAGTGTCGCCGTGATGCACCGGTTCGCGGTCGAGCACGGCGCCGATGCCACGTCCATCCTCGCAGGCACCGATCTGTCCGTCGCCGACCTCGACTCCGCCGACCGACAGATCGATGCCCGCACGGAACTGCTGGTGGTTCGCAACCTGCTGCGCGAACTCGGAATCAGGCCCGCGCTCGGCATCGAGGTGGGCCGAAGTTATCGCATCAGCGCCTTCGGCATCTACGGCTACGCCTGGATCACCAGTCCCACCCTCGGCGAGGCGATCTCCTTGGCGCTGAGCTACTTCCAGTTGAGCTTCGCGTTCTGCACGCCGGTCGTGGAAGTCGACGACCAGCAGATGATTGCCCGGATCCGACACGATCGGATCCCGGAGGACGTGCGGCAATTCCTCGTCGAGCGCGATACCTTCGCGATGCATCGGGTGCTCGGCGACCTACTCGGCCGACCGGTCGACATCCACCATGCGCGGTTCGCGTTCCCCGAACCCGACTACGGGGACCAGATCGCCGCGATCCTGGGCGTGCACCCCCGATACGCGCACACCGAAACCAGCATTTCGGTGTCCACCGAAACCTTGAACCAGCCACTGCCGCAGGCGAATCAGGCCACGTTGGCACTGTGTCTGGCGCAATGCCGTGAGCTGATCGACCGCCGCACCACCCGCACCGGGATAGCGGCTGATGTTCGCGACCACCTTCTGGCGGGCAGCGGCAGCGCGGGGATCGCGATACCGCCGTCACTGGACGCGGTCGCCCACGATCTCGGAATCACCGGCCGCACCTTACGACGACATCTCGCCGCGGACGGGACCAGCTACCGAGTCCTGCTCGACGAGGCGCGGCGCGGTCTGGCCGAGGACATGTTGGCCGCTACCGCGCTCTCGGTCGAGGAGATCTCCGCGCGGCTCGGCTACACCGAGGCAGGCCCCTTCATCCGCGCTTTCAAACGCTGGACGGCCACCACACCGGCCGCCTACCGACGCACCCGGGGTCGGCGCTGATCACACCGACCCGGACCGCATACGGCGCACTGTTGACGTTCTGCCAATATATCTGACAATCTGTTTTCGCAGATTGAGGCAGATGGCGTCCTGGGAGGCACTGATGACCGCACAAGCGGGCTGGGTAGACGATGAGATCGTGGCTGTTCGCGAACTCGCGACGAAGTTCTTCGAGAAGGAGGTGCTTCCTGGCGCCGAGCGGTACAAACAGCAGGGCCACCCCGACCGTGACCTGTACCGGAAGGCAGGCAAGCTCGGGTTGCTCGCCCCGTCCGTGCCGGAAGAGTACGGCGGCGGGGGCGGCACGTTCGCCCATGAAGCGGCGATCATCGAGGCCCAATCGCGGGCAGGCGACACGTCGATGGGCATCTCGATCCACTCCGGGATCATCGCGCCCTATCTCGTCGAGTTCGCCTCCGAGGAGCTCAAGCGGCGCATTCTGCCCCAGGTGACCAGCGGCGAGTGCCTGCTCTCGATCGCGATGACCGAACCGGGCACGGGCTCGGACCTGCAGAACATCCAGACCAGGGCGGTGCGCGACGGCGACGAGTACGTCATCACCGGTTCGAAGATGTTCATCAGTAACGGCGCGCTCTGCGATGGGGTGATCATCGCCGCGAAGACCGATCCCGACAAGGGCGCCGCGGGGGTCTCGCTCATCTTCGCGGAGGTCGGTGACGACACTCCCGGCTTCACTCGCGGGCGGACGCTGTCCAAGATCGGCGGCACCGGCCAGGACACCGCTGAGCTGTTCTTCGACGGCTTGCGGGTGCCGGTCGGCAACCTGCTCGGCGAGGCCGAGGGGCAAGGCTTCTATCAGATGATGACGCTGCTCCAGCAGGAGCGACTCGTCTGCGCGGTGATGGCCGTGGCGTCGATGGAGGCCGCGGTGGCGATGACCATCGCCTACACCAAGGATCGGCAGGCCTTCGGAAAGCCGCTGCTCGGCTTCCAGAACACCAAGTTCGAGCTCGCCGAGTGCGCCACCATCGCCCGAATCAGCCGCGTCTTCCTCGATGACTGCCTCACCCGGCACCTGGCGGGCGAACTCGATGTGGCGACGGCGTCGATGGCGAAATACTGGCTCACCGATCAGTTGAGCGTGGTGGCCGACCGGTGCCTGCAGCTGTTCGGCGGATACGGGTTCATGACCGAATACCCGATCTCGGAGATCTTCACCAGCGCGCGGGTGCTGCGCATTCTCGCGGGAACGAACGAGATCATGAAGGAACTGATCGCCCGTTCCCTGTAGCCGCTCCGACACAGAACCCCCCGGCGCCCGGAGATACCGGGCGACGGGGGGTTCTGTTCGTCGGAGGACGGTCAGCCGAGGGTTTCCCCGGCAGCGGCCTTGACCCGCAACGACTCCGGGACCTCGAACCGCTCACCGTAGGCGGCCCGCAGTTCATCGGCTCGCGCGACGAAGCCGGCCAGCCCGCCCGCGTACTGGTTGATGTACTGGATCACGCCGCCGGTCCAGGCCGGGAACCCGATGCCGAAGATCGACCCGATATTGGCGTCCGGCACGGTACGCAGCACGCCCTCGTCGAAACACCGCACGGTATCGAGGGATTCGGCGAACAGCATCCGTTCCTGCATGTCGATGAACGCGATGCCGTGATCGTCACGGGTGTACTTCTCGACCAGTCCCGGCCACAGGCCGAGCTTCTTGCCGTCGGCGTCGTATTCGTAGAAGCCGCGACCCTCGAGTCGGCCCGGGCGTTCGAAGTCGTCGACCATCGCGTCGACGAGCGGGTAGGCCTTCGAGTCGACCCACTCCTTGCCTTCGGCGAGCAGGTTCTCCTTCAGGCTGCGCCGGATCTTCTGCGCCAGCTTCATATTGATCTCGTCGGCCAGCGCCAACGCACCCACCGGGTAACCGGCCTGGGTGGCTGCCTGCTCGACCGAGGCCGGGTGCACGCCCTCGGCGACCAGCGCGATGGCCTCGTCCATGAACTGGCCGATGACCCGGCTGGTGAAGAAGCCGCGGCTGTCGTTGACCACGATCGGCGTCTTCTTGATCGCCAGGGTGTAGTCGATGGCGCGGGCGATGGCTTCGTCGCTGGTTTCGTCGCCGACGACGATCTCGACCAGCGGCATCTTGTCCACCGGGGAGAAGAAGTGCAGCCCGATGAAGTCCTTCGGCCGCTTGACGCCGGTGGACAGATCGGTGATCGGCAGGGTCGAGGTATTGGACCCGAGCAGCGCATCGGAGTTCACCAGGTGTTCGATCTCGCCGAACACCTTCTTCTTCAGGCTCGGATCCTCGAACACCGCCTCGACCACGAAGTCGCAGCCCGCGGCGTCGGCCGGATCCGCGGACGGGTGGATGCGACCGAGGATCTCGTCGTACTTGTCCTGCGTGATCGCACCCTTGCGCAGCGCCTTGTCGAGCAGCTTGCGCGAGTAGGCCTTTCCGCGCTCGGCCGCCTCGATGGTGACGTCCTTGAGCACGACCTGCATGCCGGCGCGGGCCTGCACATAGGCGATGCCCGCGCCCATCATGCCCGCGCCGAGCACGAGGACCTTCTCCGGCGTGCGCACGGGGAAGCCTTCGGGGCGGCTGCCGCCCTTGTTGATCGTGCCCAGATCGAAGAACAGGGACTTGATCATGTTCGTCGAGACCTGGCCGCAGATCAGGTTGGTGCAGTAGCGGGTCTCGATCGCGAACGCGGTGTCGATGTCGACCTGCGCGCCCTCCACCGCGGTGGCGAGCACCGCGATCGGTGCGGGCATCGGTGCACCCTTGAGCTGTTTGCGCACGTTGGCCGGGAACGCGGGCAGGTTCGCCGCGACCGCCGGGCTCGACGGGACGCCGCCGGGGATCTTGTAGCCCTTCACGTCCCACGGCTGCGCGGCCTCGGGGTTGGCCGAGATCCAGGCACGGGCCTGGGCGAACATCTCGTCGCTGGTGGCGGCGACCTCGTGGATGATCCCGACCTGCAACGCCTTGGCGGGCTTCATCCGCTGGCCCTGCCCGACGACATTGAGCACCGCGTTGGTGATGCCGAGCAGCCGTACAGTCCTGGTGACGCCGCCCGCGCCGGGCAGCAGCCCGAAGGTGACCTCCGGCAGGCCGAGCAGGCTGCCCTTGGCGTCGAGCGCGATCCGGTGGTGGGTGGCGAGCGCGACCTCGAAGCCGCCGCCGAGCGCGGTGCCGTTGATCGCGGCGACCACCGGCTTGCCCAGGGTCTCGAGCCGACGGAACGCGGCCTTGTAGGTGTCGAGGCCGAGCGCGATCTGCGGTGCGGTCTCCGGCGTCGCGTTCATCAGCAGGTTCAGGTCACCACCGGCGAAGAAGGTGTCCTTACCCGAGGTGAGGATGACGCCGTCGAAGCTGTCCTTCTCGGCCTCGAGCCGGTCGACGGTCGCGGTGAGGTCGCGGGCGAACGCCTCGGTCATCGTGTTGGTGGACTGGTTCGGGTCGTCGATGGTGAGCACGAGCACCCGGTCGGCGCCGAGGTCCCAGGCAATCATGTTGTCAGTCATTGCTTTTCGTATTTCCTTCGGTATCGGGTCCGACGCTCAGACGCGCTCGATGATGGTGGCGATGCCCATGCCGCCGCCGATGCACAGGGTGATCAGCGCGCGACGCGCGCCCCGACGCTCGAGCTCGTCGACCATGGTTCCGGTGATCATGGCGCCGGTCGCGCCCAGCGGGTGGCCCATGGCGATGGCGCCGCCGTTGACGTTGAGCTTCTCGTCGGGGATGTTCAGCTTCTTCTGGAAGTTGAGCACCACCGACGCGAAGGCTTCGTTGAGCTCGAACAGGTCGATGTCGTCGACCGTGAGCCCCGCCTGCGCCAAGACCTTCTCGGTCGCCGGAACCGGCCCGGTGAGCATGATCGTCGAATCGGCGCCACTCACCGCGGCGGCGACCACCCGGGCGCGCGGCGTGAGACCCGCGGCGACACCGGCGGATTCACTACCGATCAGGACCAGCGCCGAACCGTCGACGATGCCGGAGGAGTTACCGGCGTGGTGGACGTGGTTGATCTTCTCGACGTGGTGGTACCGCTGCAGGGCCACGGCGTCGAAGCCACCCATCTCCCCCATCGCCGCGAACGACGGCGGCAGCCCGGCCAGGCTGTCCACCGTGGTGTCGGGGCGCATGAACTCGTCGTGGTCGAGCAGCACCGCGCCGTTGATATCGCGCACCGGGACAATGGATTTGGCGAAGTAGCCGCCCGACCAGGCCGCGGCGGCCTTGCGCTGCGACCGCACCGCGAAGGCGTCGACATCCTCGCGGCTGAAGCCCTCGATCGTGGCGATCAGGTCGGCGCTGACGCCCTGGGGCACGAAGTAGGTGTCGTAGTTGGTGACCGGGTCCATCGCCCACGCACCGCCGTCGGAGCCCAGCGGAATCCGCGACATCGACTCCACGCCGCCGGCGATGACGAGCTGCTCCCAGCCCGAGCGCACCTTCTGGGCGGCGGTGTTGACGGCCTCGAGGCCCGAACCGCAGAACCGGTTGAGCTGCACACCGGCGACGGTGTCGGGCAGACCGGCCGCCAAGGCGGCGGTCTTGGCGATGTCGGCGCCCTGATCGCCGACCGGCGACACCACGCCGAGCACGATGTCGTCGATCGTCGCGGGGTCGAGTCCGGGGTGGCGGGTCTTCAGTTCGTCGATGAGCCCGACCACCAGATCGAGCGGCTTGACCCCGTGCAGGGCGCCGGTCTTCTTGCCGCGCCCGCGCGGGGTGCGAATCGCCTCGTAGATGAATGCCTCGGTCATGATTCTCTCTCCTCGCTGAAATCTGACAATAGGATGCCGCAGATTTGGAAATCTGACAAGGCTCTGTGGCAGACTCGGCGCATGGTGAAGGATCGTGCGTATGCGGGTGTGCCCGCCGAACAGCGGCGCGCACAGCGTCGGACCACGTTCCTGGAGGCCGCCAGGGAGATCGTCGGCACCCAGGGCTCGGCCCGGCTCACCGTCGGCGGCCTCTGCCGCCAGGCCGGACTGACCGAGCGATACTTCTACGAGAACTTCACCAACCTCGACGCCGTCGTCGGCGAGGTCTACGACCAGGCCATCGGTGAGCTCACCGACCTGATCGCCGGCCGAGTACGGGCGGCCCCCGATCCCCTGCGCGACAAGGTGCACGCGGCCATCGCCGCGGGCCTGCAAGCGGTCGCCGACGACCCGCGGCTGATCCGCATCGCCTTCACCGAAGCCCAGCTCAACCCCCTCCTCAACGAGCGCCGTACCGCGACGATCCGCAGCTTCGCCGCCCTGGTGTTGGCGACGGTGAACAAGCGACTCAGTCCGGAGAGCACCGCGACCGCGGGGGCATACGGCGAGCTCGCCGCGATGCACCTCGTCGGCGGACTGTACGAAACCGTCTACGGCTGGCTCAACGGAACACTCGACCTGACCAGAGACGAACTCGTCGACGAGTCGACCGAGATCTTCCTCGTCGTCGTCGAACAGATCCTGGGCCCCGAAAGTCATCAGCGGCGCCAGCGCGTGCCCAAACGACGCACGAGCTGATCTCGTTCGCGCGGGAGCACCTCGCTCCCATTCGCGCCCCCCGATGAGGCGAGTTCCGTTCCGTCCGAGCGGGTTCGCCTCTGTACGAACACGCCGACGTCGTGCGAGTATGACGTGAATATTCTCTCATTCATTCTCGCATTCATCGATTGTCCGGAGGTACCGATGGGGCAGCAAGAATCCCCGCATATCCTGGTCGCGGGCGCGGGCCTGGCCGGTTTGGCCACCGCGGTCTGGCTCGCGGAGGCAGGTCACCGAGTCACCCTCGTCGAGAAGCGGGGACGGCTCGGCGGTCGCACGATCTCGTTCGAGGTGCCCGGTATCGAAGGCAGGGTCGACAACGGCCAGCACCTGTTCGCCGGTTGCTACGACGCGCTGCTGCGCTATGTCGACACCATCGGCACACGGGATCAACTCCGCTGGGACGCACCACCTTTCGCGATCAGGACCGGACCCGACCGGCTGTTGACCCTGCGCGCGCCCACCTGGTTGCCCGGCACGCTGCGTCGTGCCGTCGGGCTGTCCTGGATGGTGTGGCCGCCGATCCCGCTGCGTGAGCGACCCGCCGCCCTGCGCACCTGGGCGCGGATCGCCCGCGCCGCGCTGCGCCCGGCACCCGAACTCGACGATCTGACCGTCGATCGCTGGTTCATCCAGATCGGCGCACCCGCATCGTTGCGCGCGTTGGTGCTCGATCAGTTCGTCATCGGGTTGCTCAACGAGAAGACCGAGCGGGTGTCGGCCTCCATGTTCGTCCAGACCCTGCACTGGATCGGCAAGCGCGCGCTGTCGGGAAACACCAGGGCCGGCGACGCGGTCTGGCCGAAGGTGAGCCTGCACGAGTTGTTCGTCGCGCCCGCCGAGCGTTACCTGCGGGCGCACGGTGGGGAGATCATCGTCGGCGCCGGTGTCGCCGATATCGAGATCACCGACGACGGGCTCACCGGTGTGCAGCTCTCCGACGGGCGCGTCATCGAGGTCGACGCGGCGGTTCTCACGTTGCCGCCGTGGTCGCTGACGACGCTCCTCGATCGCGGACGGCTCGGGCAGTACGACCATTTCACCCCCGTGCGCAAGATCGAGCCCGCCCCGATCTCGAGCGTCTACGTCTGGCTGGATCGCCCACTGAAGATGCGCAGGCTCGCGGAGAATTTGCGCGACACCACCATCGAGTGGGTCTTCGACACCACGGGCATGCACGGCGTCGAGACCGAGGCAGGGCACTGCTATTCGCTGGCGGTGAGCGCGTCGTGGGATGTCGTCCATCTGCCCAACGCCGAATTCACCGCGGCGGCACTGGCATCGTTGACCAAGCACTACCCCGAGGTCGCCGAGGCCGAGGTGCTGCGCACCCACGTCATCCACCAGCCGCAGGCGACCTTCTCGGCGCAGCCCGGTTTCGACGAGCTGCGCCTGCCGCAGCGCACGCCGATCGAGGGCCTGTTCCTCGCCGGCGACTGGACCGAGACCGGGATGCCCTCGACGATGGAAGCCGCCGTCGAGAGTGCGGTCCGCGCCGTCGACGCCGTCGGCGAATATCTCGGTACCCGCAGCGGTGTCGTCCACACTAAGTGAATCGTCATTCTGGGCATTGATGCCGCCGAACCAGTTGATTCCGGGCTGAGACAGAAGTACATTGTGTCTCACACAGCCGCAGGTCCGCACGGATACAATGGCGCACATCCCTCCGGAGGGTTGATGGATTACGACTGGTCAGCGGCCGATATGGCCTTTCGAGACGAGGTTCGGGCCTTTCTCGACGAGAAGCTGACACCCGAACTACGCCGCGCCGGACACTTGGCGACAAGTGTCTATCCGGATCACGAAGCCAGCATGAAGTGGCAGCACATTCTTCATGAGCGCGGGTGGGCGGCACCAGCGTGGCCGGGCGAATACGGCGGCTGCGACTGGAGCCTCACCCAGCACTACATCTTCGGCCGGGAGTTGATGCAGGCCGGCGCGCCCGCGCTGTCGCCGATGGGCATCAGGATGGTCGCGCCCGCGATCGTCGCCTTCGGAACCACCGAGCAGAAGGCGTACTACCTGCCACGGATCCTCACCGGCGAAGTGTTCTTCTGCCAGGGGTATTCGGAGCCGGAGTCCGGCTCGGATCTGGCCTCGCTGACGATGGCCGCCGTCGACGACGGTGACGATTTCGTGTGCACCGGAAGCAAGATCTGGACCACCCACGCGACCGAGGCGAATTGGATCTTCTGTCTGGTCCGCACGTCGCGCGAGGGAAAGAAGCAGCAGGGCATCACCTTCCTGCTCATCGACATGACCTCGCCGGGCATCGAGATCCGCCCGCTGGTCATGACCTCCGGCGAGCAGGTTCAGAACCAGGTCTTCTTCGACAGCGTCCGAGTGCCGAAAAGCAATGTGCTCGGCCAGATCGACGACGGCTGGACCGTGGCGAAATATCTGCTCGTCCACGAACGTGGTGGGGCACTGTCGCCGATGCTGCAGGTCATGGCCCAGGAAGTCGCTACGGCGGCAGCCGGGCAGACCGGTCCGGACGGCAATCCGCTGATCGAGGACGCCACCTTCGCGGCGAAGTTGGCCGAGGCGCGGATTCGCACCGAAGTGCTCGAGATCCTCGAGTACCGAACGCTGTCGGTGATGGCGCAGGGCAAGAACCCCGGCCCCGCCTCGTCGATGCTCAAGATCCTGGCCACCGAACTGAGCCAGAAGATCACCGAATTGGCGCTCGAGGCAGCGGGACCGCGCGGTCGGGTGTACCAACCGCACGCGACGAAACCGGGCGGGCCGATCGCCGAGTTCCAGCCACCGGCCGACGGCTACCGCAGCGGCGAAGACTGGCAGGCCGTGGCGCCGCTGCGCTACTTCAACGACCGGGCAGGCTCGATCTACGCGGGCAGCAACGAAATTCAGCGAAATATCCTCGCCAAGGCAGCATTGGGGCTCTGATGGACTTCACCTTCACCAAAGAGCAGGAACTCCTGCGCGATTCGGTGGCCCGATTCCTCGGTGCCCGTTACGACCTGGAGAAAAGTCGCAGCGCGGTCAAGTCCGACGCGGGGTGGCAGCCCGCTGTGTGGCGCGGTTTCGCCGAGGAGCTGGGCATCCTCGGTGCGACGCTGCCCGAGGAGGTCGACGGTATGGGCGGTGGACCGATCGAAATGATGGTCATCGCCGAGGAACTCGGGCGCGCGCTCGTCGTCGAACCGTATGTCGACACGGTCGTCGTCGGGGCAGGTCTGCTGAAACGCTCGGGCGGCGCGGCTGCCGATGCTCTGCTGCGCCAGATCGTGGACGGTACGGCGCGCACCGCGTTCGCCGCACTCGAGCCGACCTCGGGTCACACGCTGCACGATGTTTCGACGACCGCGCGCCGCGACGGTGATTCGTGGGTGATCGACGGCAGCAAGACCGTCGTGACCAGTGCGCCGTTGGCGACCCATCTGATCATCAGCGCTCGCACCGCCGGTGCTCGGCGCGACGAATCCGGTATCTCGTTGTTCCTCACCGAATTCGATGCGGCGAATACGCCGGCCGGGGTGGAAATCCACTCCTTCCGGACGATCGACGATCGGGTGGGTTCCGATATCACCTTCACCGAATTCCGCGTGCCCGCCGCCGCGCTGCTCGGCGCCGAAGGCGAGGCATGGTCCTCGATCGCGGCCACCGCCGATGAGGCGATCGCGGCGATCGCCTCGGAAGCGGTGGGCTGTATGCGCAAGGTGCTGGCCGATACGGTCGAATACGCCAAACAACGCCAGCAATTCGGTCAGCCGATCGGCAGCTTCCAAGTCCTGCAACACCGCATGGTCGATATGTACATGGAGCTCGAACAGGCTATTGCCGCAGCGTATTTGGCGATCTACTCGTTGAACGCGGCACCAGCGGACCGGGCGCGGGCGGCATCGGCGGCCAAGGTCACCGTCAGTCGTGCCGCTCGGTTCATCGGCCAGAACTCCGTCCAGCTGCACGGTGCGATGGGCATGACCGAAGAACTCGCTATCGGCCACTATTTCAAGCGGCTGACCGCGATCGAGCACGAATTCGGATCCACCGACCACCATCTCGCCCGCTACGCCGAGTTGACGAGGCCGTAGTCGTGACCAGCGGCACGGTGCGCGAGGACATCATCGACCTCGCGCACCGGTGGTTTCTCGAGGGCCGCCGCATCGATATGCAACAGCTGGCCCGTGCATCGGGGATCGGCCGCGCCACCCTGTATCGCTGGTGGGGTAGTCGGGAAGTCGTGATCGGCGAAGTGGTCTGGCGGATCATCGCGGAGGCGATCGGTCGGGTCGAGGCGCGCGATCCCGACGTGTCCGATGATCCCGCCGGACGCTTCGTGCGTAACTTCGGCACCCTCGCGGATACCGTGCGCACCTTCGAACCGCTCACCCGATTCGTCGCCGACGACCCGGAATACGGCTTGCGCGTGCTGACTTCGGGCTACACCGTCGTCCAGGGCCGCATGATCGACTGGGTCGCCTCGCGCCTGACCGACCTGCCCGATCTCGATCCGCGCATCGAAGTCCGCGATCTCGCCTATGCGATCGTGCGCGTCGGCGAAGCTTTCGTCTGGAGCGACATCATCACCGGTGATCCGCCACAGTCCGGCAAGGCCACCGCCATGGTCGAGTTGCTCGTTTCCGCCGCATCCGGCCGACGCTGAACCAAGGAGTCGAATTGACCTACAAGACCATCACTTACAGCGTGGACGCGGCCGTCGCCACCATCACGCTGAACCGTCCCGAGGCACGCAACGGTTTCACCACCGAGATGGCCGACGAACTGGGCGCTGCCTTCACCGCAGCCGACCATGACGACGATGTTCGCGCGGTGATCTTCGCCGCCGAGGGGCGAGACTTCTGCGTCGGCATGGATCTGACGGCGGGTGGATCCGATGAGGACGTGACCGCTCCCGACTGGGTCGAATGGTCCACCCGGGTCGTACGCCCGATGACCGACCTGAACAAGCCCGTCATCGTCGCCATGCAGGGCGCCGCCATCGGCGTCGGTCTGTCCATGACGCTCGCCGCCGACTTCCGCCTTGCCGCAACCGATTCCCGCTTCGGATTCGTCTTCGCCCGCCGGGGCCTGTTCCCCGAGGGTGGTTCGCTCTGGTTCCTGCCCCGCATCGTCAGCCTCGCCAAAGCCAAGGAATGGACGATCACCGGCCGCGTCTTCGGCGCCGACGAAGCCCTCGCCGCGGGCCTGGTCACCAGTCTGCACGCCACCGAAGACCTGCTGCCCGCCGCGAAGGCCCTCGCCGCCGAACTGACCACTCAGGTGGCCCCCGTCTCCATCGCCGCCATCCGCCGCGGCCTGGTCGCCATGTCCGGCGACAAAACCCCCGACGACGTCTTCACCCTCGACGCCCGCCTCATCTCCTACGCCTTCTCCAGCGCTGATCTGCGCGAAGGCATCATGTCCTTCCTCCAGAAGCGCGCACCCCACTTCACCGGCAAGGTGGCCGCCGAACTCCCCCACCTCGACGACTGGCTGTCCTGACGCTCACCCGTTCAGGATCAGGTCCGCGCATTTCTCGCCGATCATGATCGCGGGCGCGTTGGTGTTGCCCCCTGTCACGCTCGGCATGATCGAGGCGTCCGCGACGCGCAGGCCGTCGATTCCGCGCACCCGCAGCTGCGGATCCACCACCGCCCGCTCGTCGATCCCCATCCGGACCGACCCGACCGGGTGATAGACGGTGTGGATGCGATTCGGCAGTTCTTCGCGCATCGCCGCGGCACCGGTGAATTGCGCGCCCGGAACGAGTTCGCCCTCGTTGTCGCCGGTTCCCGCCATGATCTCGCGGACCATGGCGATGCCTTCGAGCAGTACCTCGGTGTCGTTCGGCGCTGTCAGATAGGCCGGATCGATCAGCGGCGCGGCCGTTGGATCCGCCGATGCCAACCGGACAGTCCCCCGGCTCTCGGGATAGATGAGCGCGGGAAAAACGCTTTGCCCCGGCTTCTTGGTGGCCGGCACAACGCGCTTGTCGGAGTCCTGATTCGGTGACGGATAGACCCAGAAGAGGCTGAGTAGCTGCAGGTCCGGAATCTCGCGCGCGTGCGAGGTGCGCACGAAGGCGACGGATTCGAAGGAGGAACCAGCCGCCCACGACGATCCCGGACGCACTCGCTCGGTCGCCAGTCCACGCAGGAAGTACGGCGCCGTCGGCCTGCGCAACGCTGATTTCATCGTGAACGAGAGGGGGACGAAGAGGTGGTCGTGCAGGTTGTCGCCGACCGGGAGATCCGCGTTGACGGCGATGCCGTGCTCTGCCAGGTGCGCGGCCGGGCCGATCCCGGACAGTTGCAACAGCTGAGGCGACCCGTACGCGCCGGCCGACACGACGACCTCGCGCGATGCTCGGATCACCCGCGTGCCGCCGTCGACCAGGATTTCCACGCCCGTCGCGCGGGAGCCTTCGATGACTACCTTGCTCACCCTCGCCTTCGTGAGCACGGTGAGGTTGGGTAGCCGATCCTGGTGCAGGTAGCCCTCGGCGGTGGAGTACCGCCGACCTTGCGAGGCGCTCTGTTGAAAGACCGCGACGCCTTCCTGACTCGCGCCGTTGTAGTCGTCGAGCTCGGGCACGCCGAGACGCGTCGCGGTGGCGTCCATGAACGCGCGCGCCGCGTCGGTGAGGGTGTGCCGGCGAGTGACCTTGATCGGACCGCCGGCCCCTCGCCATTCGCTCGCGCCGTCCTCCCAGTCCTCCATCCGCTTGAAGTACGGCAGGACGTCCTGGTAGGACCAACCGTGACAGCCTTCGGCGGCCCAGTCGTCGTAGTTCTTCCTGTTGCCCCGCACGAAGAGCATCCCGTTGACCGAGCTCGATCCGCCGAGCACCCGACCGCGCGTCATCGGGATCTCGCGGTCGAGCGCGTTGCGCTGCGGCGTCGACTTGTCGCCCCAATCGAACAGTTTCTTCAGCTGCGGCGTCGAGTGCATGACGTTGATCGCCCCCGGGATCTGGAACAACATCTTGGCCCAGCCCTTGTTGTCCACCCCGCCGGCTTCGAGCAGCACCACGGACGCGCCGCTTTCGGCGAGCCTGCGCGCGACCACACAGCCCGCGCTGCCCGCGCCGACAACGAGGTAATCGGTCTCGGTCATGGTGTTCTCCATTCGGGAGTCGACCCATAACAACACCCGAATACTAGCGTGCGCTACGTCACACCGAAGTGCCCCGAAAACCACACGATCGCAGTTATCCGACACGATCGAGGCCCTCGAGGCCGGTCGGCTAGCGGACCGAGTTGGTGGCCTCGACGATGGTGTCGGCGACAGTGCCGGGCTGGGAGACCAGCGATGCGTGTGAGGCGTCGATCTGTCTGGTGGTGGCCGGGGCAGCGCGGCCTGCCATGAATCGTTGGGCGGCGGCCGGAATGACGTTGTCCTCGCCCGAGATCAGGTACCAGCTCGGGGTCGTCGCCCATGACGGCGGGCCCGACGGCTCCAGGTTGGCGTTCAATGCGGCCGACTGTTGATGGGCGTACATGCCCGCAGCGGTCTGCGCACTCACGTCCTGGGCGAAGATCTCGTGGAAGTACGCCCCGTCGATGTAGCCGTCGACGTTTCGGCCCGCGATGCCGGTGGGGTCGTCCACTACCCGAACCTGGAGTGCGGGCGGCAGGAGTCGGCTGCCGGGGAAGCGGATCGGGTCGAGCAGGCCCTGCACGAATTCGCCCTGTGCCGGCGCGAAGGCCGCGATGTAGACGTTGGCGAGGACCTTGGGGTTGTGGGTGTTGGTGATGACGGCCCCGCCATAGGAATGGCCGACGAGGACGACCGGCCCGTCGATGCTGTCGAGCACATTCTGAAGCGCTTGGGCGTCGTTGCGCGGACCGCGCAGCGGATTGTTCACTGCGACAACCGAATAGCCGCGCTCGCGCAGCTCGGCGGCGACCCCGTCCCAGCTGGTTGCGTCGGCGAACGCGCCGTGCACCAGCACCAGCGTGGGCTCGCCGGGATCGGCGTTCGCCGATGTCGGCAGCACTGGACTGACAGCGACGACTGCCGCGGCCACTACGCTCAGCAGCCGACGGCGGCGCGGATTCGGGACATGAGACGACATGATCGATCACCTTTTCGGTAACGCTCAGTGCGCGAGCGGTGTAGTGGGAGAGGGAAATTCGACAGCCTGACCGAGCGGCAACCACTGCACCCGGTGGTGCACGCCCTCGGATTCCTCGAGCAGTCGCACCCGAGCGCGATCGTGGCTTTCGCTGAAATGGGACCAGCCTTCGTAGTGCACCGGAAGGGCAATGCGTGGTTGGAGCACCCTGATGAACCGGGCCGCATCGCGGGCGTCCATCGTGTATTTCACCGGCCCGGTGAGTCCGAATCGAACGGCACCGATGTGCAGCAGCGCGATATCGACGTCGAGACGGCGAGCGACCTGCTCGAGTCCCGGGAAATAGACCGAGTCCCCGGACATCCACACCGCCACCTGCGTTTGCGCGGGCCGCTGGATCGCGAAGCCGAGGTTCTCGCCGACCAGGACCCGGCTCAGCGGCGGCCCGTGTCGGCTCGGCGTCGCTGTCACCCGCAGCGACGCCCGGCCGGGAGCGCGCAGGACGGTTTCCTGCCAGGGCACCATCGCCTCGGCATGCGCGAGTCCGAGACGGCGACTGCCGCTCGACGTGGTGAGGACCCGCGGCACCGTGTGCAGGAGTGCGCGGCCGCGGTGGTCGAGATTGTCGGCGTGGTGGTCGTGTGAGAGCAACACGACATCGATCGCGGGCAGCTCGCTCACCCGGATCGCCGGACCGATCGTTTTCACCGACGAGGTTCCGAGGGCGAAGTCGTAGCGCTGTCCCGGATCGTCGAAGGTCGGATCGGTGAGGATGTTCCACCCGTCGATCTCGATGAGCACGGTCGGCCCGCCGATGTGGGTGATTCTGACGCCCACGGTGGCCGCTAGGTCGCTTGCGGGAATCGGGTCGCGGCGTGCCGAAGCGACCAGTCCAGGGCGTAGTCGGCGATTTCTTCCCAGCCGTCCTGGCTCACGAGCCGGTGGGTGCGATCGGGGAATTCCACCCGCTCGACCAGCGCGGTGCCCTGGGCGTATTTGCGCAGGGCGGCCTTCTGGATGGCGGGCGGGGCGACGTGGTCGATTCCGCCGGAGACGAGCAGCAGCGGGGCTCGGTCGGGCTTGCGGAAGTCGACCGCGGTGATGCCCGACTTCTTCTTCGGCAGCGACAGCACACCCTCGAAGAACACCCGGTTGGACGAATTCACCGCGCTCGCTTCCCATTCCAGGTCCGAATCGGCACGACTGAGGTCGTTGCCGAACGTGTAATGGAAGTGGCGCTTGGAGATCGGGCTGGCTTTGCCGATACGGAACGGGTTCGACAACACCGGCAGACCCGTGCGCAAGGTCGAGAACGGCAGAGTCAGTACGCCGGCCGGTTGTCCTGGCGCCACTCCGACCCCGGCGATGCCGAGGCCGCGATCGAGCAGCATCTGGGTGAAGATCCCGCCGAACGAATGGCCCATGATCACAGGCTGTTCCGGCAGCGACGCGATGACATCGGCGTAGAAGTCGACGATCTCCACGATGCCGACGCCTTCGAGCCCGCTTGGATCCGCCCTGACCTCGGCCGGGGCGCGATCGCCGATGCCGGGCCAACCCGGCACGATGACCTGGTGTCCGAGGTCTCGGTAGCGCTGGGCCCAGGTGTCCCAGCTCCGGGGTGTCATCCAGAGTCCGTGGATGAGGACGATGGGCGGCTTGGCGGTGTGTTTCGGCTGGTTCATGTCGATGTGCTCCGTTTCGGCGATCAGGACTCGATGAAGTCGAGCAAGTCCTGGGACAGTCGGTGTCTCTCGGTGTCGGGAAGCGCGTGACCCGCGCCTTCGTAGATATTCAGTTCGGCGCCGGCGATGAGCTTCGCCGAGCGCAGGCCACCGACTTCGATGGGGACGATCTGGTCCTCGTCACCGTGGATGACCAGCGTCGGCACGGTGATCTCGGCGAGATCGCCACGAAAGTCGGTGGCCGAGAACGCGGCGATGCACTCGTAGGCGCCGCGATGGCCCGATGCGAGCCCTTGCAACCAGAACGCGTCGCGCATGCCCTGTGGAATGTCGCCGCGGCGGTTGTGTCCGAAGAACGGGCCGTCGGCGAGGTCGCGGTACAGCTGCGAACGCGAGGCGCGTTCACCGGCGCGGATCGCGTCGAATACCTCGACCGGCAGGCCTTCGGGGTTGTCGTCGGTGCGTGACATGAACGGCGGCACGGCGGAGACGAGGACCAGTTTCGCCACGCGCGTGGACCCGTGGCGGGCGGTATAGCGCACCACTTCACCACCGCCGGTCGAGTGCCCGACCAAGGTGACCTCGGTCAAGTCGAGTGTGTCGAGCAGCGTCGCGAGATCGTCGGCGTAGGTGTCCATGTCGTTGCCGTTCCAGGACTGGGTGGAGCGGCCGTGTCCGCGGCGATCGTGGGCGATGACGTGGCATCCGTGCTCGGCCAGAAACAGCGCCTGGCCCTCCCACGCGTCGGAGTTCAGCGGCCAGCCGTGACTGAGCAGGACCGCGGGCCCGTCGACCGGACCCCAGTCCTTGAAGAAGATCTGTATGCCGTCATCGGCGGTGATCGTGGACATTCGCGGCCTCCTCGAGGACAGGTGCGGAGCACTGTGTTCACGATGGGTCATGACGGCCTACCGGCGAACCACGTATCGCACGTAGTTCTTCGGGTCAACGGGATAGGGGCGGCAGATGCTCGCGAAGTTGACGGCGCGAGGAAATGCCCAGCTTGCGAAAGACTTTGCGCAGGTGATAGTCGACGGTATTGGCGCTGACGAACAGCGTGGCCGCGATTTCGGCATTGGTGTTTCCCGCCGCCGCGAGAGCCGCGACCTCCGACTCCTGGGTGGTCAATCCTGCCGTCGCGGCCGCACCGCTGACCTGTGCGCGCTCGCCGAACGCATGCAGCTCGCGCGCCGCGCGCTCAGCGAAGGCCGACCCACCGAAACGAGTGAATCCTTCAGCGGCAATGCGTAATTGAACCTTCGCATCGGCACGGCGACGTTGCCTGCGCAGCCACTCGCCGTACAGGAGGTGGGCGCGAAACAGGTCGATCGGGGTGTCCGTCCCGCTCAGCGCGGCGATGGCGGCCAGGTAGAGTCGCTCCGCGTCCTTTGCCGGTGCGAGCAACGCGCGGCAGCGCATCGCGACGCCACGCGCCCACGGCGAGTCGATGTCCTCGGCGAACGCCACGAATTCGGTGGTGACCCGCTCGGCGTCGGCGGTGTGGCCCGCGCGTACCGCCGCTTCGATGTACTCGGGCAGCTGATGCGGTGTGACCTGCATGAATCGGTCGGCTTCATACGGCGTCAACAGCGCGTAAGCATACTGATAGTGCCCCTGGGCGAGGTTGCGGATGGCGAGCGCGTTCATCGTCGCGGTGTGCGCGCCACCGAATCCGGCGGCCAGGTTGAGCTCGGCGATGTGGAGGACCGCCGAAGTGGGCTCCCCTGTCCAGGCGAGATAGGCGCCGTTGACGACATGTTCGGCCGGGTATCCCATCGCCTGCCGCAGTTCCCGTACGCGCGCTATCGCCCGGCCCGCGGCGGTGACATCGCCGCGATCGAGATCGGTCAGCGACCGCGTCCACAGCAACGCATCCAACTCCCTGAGCGCGCCCGCACGGGCGGCGATGCGCTCGACGCGGTCGAGCCAGTCGTTGCGGGCCCGTTCGTCCCAGAGGGCGCTGGTGAACACCACCCCGGCCACGCTGAAATCCAGCACTTGCCGATCGTCGAGTTCGGCCAGCATTCGCAGTGCCGCCCGATTCGCGGCCGCCGTCTCGCCACAGGGTCGCAGGATCAAGCCGCACAGACCCGTGAGCACCGCGCGCAGGCCCGGTTCGGCGGCGGCCGCCGCGACACGCATCCGTTCCCCGAGCTCGGGGAAGGTACCTCGGGCGACCGATCGTTCGGCGGTGATCGCCGCGTCGAAGGCGCGCAACAGTGCGAGGTGCTCGCGGCGCGAGTCGTGGCCGTGGAACAGCTCCGCCGCCGCGCACAGCTGGTTCGAGGCCAGTGGAATCGCCGCTGGGTCGCCGAGAAACATGGCGAGTGAGGCACGCACGAACAGGCGCCGCCCTGCGGCGACCGGCGCGAGAACGGCGGGGTCGGGGATGCGATCGGTCAGGTCGAAGGCGAATCGCGCGGCACCTGCCGCCGCGGCCGATTCGGCACCGGCGAGCAACCGCTCGTCGCGCAGCCCGGGGTCCTCGCTCAGCTCCGCGGCGCGTGCCAGCAGGCTCGCGCAGGCGATGAGACCACCGCGGCGCGCTGCCCGCTCCGCGGCATCGGCCAACCGCTGCGCGACCGACGCGTCCGGGCGCGCGGTCGCCGCCGCGGCGTGCCACGCCTCGATGTCGATCGATCCCGATGCCTGCGCCGCCCGCGCGAGTGCGCCGTGCACGCGCCGACGTGCGGCGGCTGTCGCGCCACCGTAGACGGCCGCGCGAACCAGCGGGTGTCGAAATCGCACCGTTGCGTCGATGACAACCAGTCCGGCGGCGTCCGCGGCCTCGCCGGCACTTTCGTCGATGTCGAGAAGGGCGCTCGCTCGATCCACCAATTTCAGGTCTCCGGTGGATTCCGCCGCCGCCACGAGAATCCATTCTCGGCAGGCAGCGGGCAGCGCCTGCAGTGCGCGTCGATAGAGCTGTTCCAGCCGGGAACCGGCGCCCAGCGGTGCGGGAGCGAAACTCGAATCCGCGAGCTGGCGGGCGGTGAGTTCGCGCGCCAGGTCGGTCAGGACGAGCGGGTTTCCCCCGACCTCGTCGACGATGTCGGCCGCTACCCGCGGATCGAGCGCTCCGTCGAACCAGTACGTCAGCAACTCGATGGCCGCCGGGCGCGCCAATTCTTCGACCGGCAGCACCGATACTCCGCCGAGCCGGACATCGACCTCATCGTCGGCCCGCGCCGCGAACACCATCACCGCCGCTTCGGCGCGCAGTCGGCGCGCGACGAAACCCAACACGTCCAAAGACTCACGGTCCAGCCAATGCGCGTCGTCGACCGCGCACAGCACCGGCCCACCGTGTCCGACGATCGCCAGCAAGCCGAGCACCGCCCGACCGACCAGGAACCGGTCGGGCACCACACCCGCCGAGATCCCGAACGCGACCCGGAGTGCCTCCCGCTCGGGATCGGGCAATTGCGTGCCGTCGACGTCGAGCGAACCGACCAGGCGCTGTACCCCCGAATACGGCAGATCGGCCTCGGCCTCGTAGCCGTCCGACCGCAGGATCCGAAATCCGTGGGCCGACTCGATCATGGACTCGATCAGCACCGATTTGCCGATTCCGGGTTCGCCTCGCAGGATCACCGCGTGCCCCAGACCGTTGCGCGCGGCGGCGATGAACTCGTCGAGATGGTCGAGCACATCAGCTCGGCCAAGGGGCCCGATCACGCAAACCTCCCGCCTCGGTGCCGACGAACAGGCACATTGGGCGAGCGTAAAGCGCTCCGACCAGGCAAACTGGACTCGGCGTGCACGATTTCCAGGCTGATCGTGCAGCGCGGATCGTGCCACGATCAGGCGGAGCATTTCCGGTCCACCAGGAGGGCGGGATCATGGCCGTTGTTTTCGATACCGGCTTCGTCGCGCCGGCGGAACGCGCCCACGCGATCACCACCGCGATGCAGGAAGCATCTGCGCCGTGCAACGTAGTGCACGAGAACCCCGATGGTCGCACACACGCCCAGTTCGATGTGTGGGAATTCGGTGATGCCAACATCTTTCGTGCGGATATGTCCGGTATCCAACTGATCCGCACGCCGAAGCAGATCCGCACGACCCCGTCGCCGATGTTGGCCATCGCGGTGCACGGGAAAGGCGCGGCCCGCTACGAACAGGACGGTCTACAACGCGAACTCGCCGTCGGCGACCTCCACCTGATGGACCTCAACGCGCCCTACGACTTCCGCTGGATGGGCGACGGCGGGTCGACCTGCCTGCACGTCCCCCTCGATCAACTCGACCTCCCGGTCGAACGCATCCGCCGGGCAGCACCGCACCTGCATCGCAGCCCCTTCTATCGACTCGTGTCCGGTCACATCACCGAAATGACACGGCAGGCAGATGCTCTCAGCACCCATCCGACCGCGCGCCTGACCGGCTCCGCCAGCGTCGACCTGATCCGCGGACTGCTGCTGTCGGCCACCGAACCGGACCGCCACGACGGCACGGTCCTGCCCGCGGAGATCGCGCTCGCCGAGATCCGCAACTACGTGCGCCGCAACCTCGCCGACCCCGAACTCGATGCCACCCGTATCGCCGCGGCTCTCCATATCTCGCTGCGGCACCTGTACAAGATCTGTGCCGCCGCCGACTACAGCCTCGCCCAGTGGATCATCGGTCAACGGCTCGACCGCATTCGCGAAGATCTCGCCGACCCCCGGCTCCGCCACTGCTCCATCGCGACGATCGCCCTTCGCTGGGGCTTTCGCGACGCTTCGCACTTCACCCGCCGATTCCGCGTCACGTACGGCATCACGCCCCGCGAATGGCGTCGCACGACCGCCGAGGACAGCGGAAACGGCGTCTTCGGCGATCCGCAGGTCTGACAGCACCGAGGTCAGACGCGGATTGAGCCTCGGCGCATCGGGTATTGCCAGCCCAAAAGCCGACCAGCTGGAAGGAACAGTGATGACTTCTTCGCATCAGCACCGAGGCCACGGAGAACAGCGCTCCGAAGTGTCGGGTGGGGAATTTCCCGACGACGCTCGCACAACCCGCAGTCACGCAGGCGAGGGCCTCGAAGACGGCTACAACTTCCCCGGCATCATTCTGTGCGCGCTGGGAATCATCGCGCTGGGACTGTGTCTGACCGCGACCGGATACGGCTTCGCCGGCTGGGCCACCATCGGCGCCATCGCGGCGGTGACGCTGGCCGGGGCCGGGATCGCGTGGCTGCTGCTCGAGCATCGGCGGATCAAAGCCAAGGAAGGGCTGGCGCTGACCGACCCTCGCGGGCATTGATCAGTCGGGTGGTTCCCGCGTGCCCTCGGCTTCGGCGATTTCCGGGGCGTGTTCGCGGGTCGCCATCCCGCCGTTCTTGCCCTGATCGGTAGGGCCCGGTCTACCGCCCTTCGGTTCGGTGGGTTCCTTTTCGTCGTGATCCTTCGTTCCTGACATGGGAGTCCTCCTTCGTCCTCGCTTCGCTATACCCGTATTCGGCCGATCCAACGGAACGTGAATTCAACGCGGCCCGGTCCGATAGTTGTCTGAAGTCGAAAAACGAGGAAAACTGCGAGCGTGCCCACGGACGTGGAGTTCCAGAACATGCTGCGGGGAGTTTCGGTGCGGGTGACCGCACCGAGGGTCGCCGTGCTGAGCGTGGTTCATGAACATCCGCATGCCGACACCGATTCGATCATCCGTGCCGTGCGGTCCCGCCTGACGGTGGTCTCGCACCAGGCCGTCTACGATTCGTTGCGCACTCTCACCGCCGCGGGCCTGCTCCGCTGCATCCAGCCTCGCGGCCTGCTGGCCCGGTACGAGACCAGGGTGGGCGACAACCATCATCACCTCATCTGCCGGGCGTGCGGGTTGATCGGCGATGTCGACTGCCAAGTCGGCGAAGCGCCCTGTCTGACCGCTTCCGACGACCTAGGCTTCGCGATCGACGAAGCCGAAGTCATCTACTGGGGCCTGTGCCCTGATTGCGCGAACTGATCGCCCACCGAACACGACTCCACTCGCAGCCCGTTAGCCCGTCCAGGAAGGAATATCGTGACCTCCGATAGCCGCCCACCTGCTCCTGACACCGACACGCACAGCGCCAGTGAGAGCGAGAACCCGGCGATCCCCTCGCCCACCGCAAAGCCCGACCAGCGCCCTCGGACCAACAAGGACTGGTGGCCGGAACAGATCGACGTCTCGGTCTTGCACGCGCACTCGTCCAAGGCCAACCCGCTGGGCGAAGACTTCGACTACGCATCGGAATTCGCCGGGCTCGACGTCGAAGCCCTCAAAGCCGATATCGCCGCGGTATTGACCGATTCGCAGGACTGGTGGCCCGCCGATTACGGCAACTACGGTGGCCTGTTCATCCGGATGAGTTGGCACGCGGCGGGCACCTATCGCATCGCCGACGGTCGTGGCGGCGGTGGTCAAGGCGCGCAACGTTTCGCCCCGCTCAACAGCTGGCCCGACAACGCCAATCTCGACAAGGCACGGCGGCTCCTGTGGCCGGTCAAACAGAAGTACGGCAACAAGATCTCCTGGGCCGACCTGCTCGTGTTCACCGGCAACGTCGCCCTCGAGTCGATGGGATTCCAGACCTTCGGTTTCGGCTTCGGCCGACCCGATATCTGGGAGCCGGAGGAAATGTTCTGGGGGCCGGAGGACACCTGGCTCGGCGACGAACGCTACAGCGGCGAGCGCGAGCTGTCGGGGCCGCTGGGCGCGGTGCAGATGGGTCTGATCTACGTGAACCCGGAAGGGCCGAACGGCAGGCCCGATCCGGTGGCCGCGGCACGCGACATCCGCGAAACCTTCGCTCGGATGGCGATGAACGACGAGGAGACCGCCGCCCTGATCGTCGGCGGTCACAGCTTCGGCAAGACCCACGGCGCGGGCGATGCCAGCCTGGTCGGCCCCGAGCCCGAAGCCGCCCCACTGCAGCAGCAGGGCTTGGGCTGGAAGAGCGGCTACGGCACGGGTAAAGGCAAGGACGCGATCACCAGCGGCTTGGAAGTCGTGTGGACCGCCACCCCGACCTCCTGGAGCAACGGCTTCCTGCAGAACCTCTACGGTTTCGACTGGGAGCTCACCAAGAGCCCCGCCGACGCATGGCAGTGGAAGCCCAAAGACGGTGCGGGCGAAGGCCTCATCCCTGATCCTTTCGGTGGTCCCGCCCGAACTCCGACGATGCTGACCACCGACCTGGCACTGCGCGAAGACCCGATCTACGCCGAGATCACCCGCCGCTGGCTGGAGCACCCGGAAGAGCTGTCCGAGGCGTTCGCGAAGGCCTGGTACAAACTGCTGCACCGCGATATGGGTCCACTCAGTCGCTATCTCGGCCCCTGGGTGCCCGAGGCGCAGCTGTGGCAGGACCCGGTGCCCGCCGTCGATCACGCACTGATCGACGACCAGGACATCGCCGCGTTGAAGAGCACTGTCCTCGAGTCCGGTCTGTCGATCGCGCAACTGGTCAAGACAGCGTGGGCGTCGGCGGCGAGCTTCCGCAGCACCGATAAGCGCGGCGGCGCGAACGGCGCCAGGATCCGGCTCGAGCCCCAGCGCGACTGGGACGTGAACGAACCCGCCGAGCTGGCGAAGGTGCTGCCGATCCTCGAGCAGATCCAACAGAATTTCAACGCCGCGGCCACCGGCGGCAAGAAGGTGTCGCTGGCCGATTTGATCATCCTGGCCGGTTCGGCGGCGATCGAGAAGGCAGCCGGCGACGCCGGTCATCAGGTCACCGTGCCGTTCTCCCCGGGGCGCACCGACGCCACTCAGGACACCACCGATGTCGACACCTTCGATGTGCTCGAACCCCGGGCGGACGGGTTCCGCAACTACGTGCGCCCCGGCGAGAAGGCTCCGCTCGAGCGGCTGCTGCTCGACCGCGCGTACATGTTGGACGTGACCGCGCCCCAGCTGACGGTGCTGATCGGTGGCCTGCGCGCGCTCGGCGCCAATCACGGCGGCAGCGCACACGGCGTCTTCACCGACCGGGTGGGCGTGCTGTCGAACGACTTCTTCGTGAATCTGCTCGATCAGAGCACGGAGTGGCAGGTGTCGGAGTCCTCGGAGAACGTCTACGACGGTGTCGACCGGCGTTCCGGTGCGAAGCGGTGGACGGCCACGGCCAACGATCTCGTCTTCGGCTCTCACTCGGTGCTGCGCGCGGTGGCCGAGGTGTACGCGCAGAAGGACGCGGGCGCGAAGTTCGTGAACGATTTCGTCGAGGCCTGGGTCAAGGTGGTCGACAACGACCGGTTCGACCTGCGCTGACCAGTCCCGAGCCCCGGTCGATCCTCGGATCGGCCGGGGCTCGAGCTGGGTTCATGCTCTCCCCTGCGCGGCCCGGTCCGCGCGAGCGGACAGAGCCGCGAAGGCATCGCGTAGCGACTGCGGGCCGACAACCTCGATGTCGGCGTCGAAACGCGCCAGTGCCGCGGCGAGCGCCGCCCACGACCACGAACCCATCGACAGTCTGGTTCGTTTGTCGTCCAACGCTTCCACGATCGCGTCACCGGCGAATGGAGCGACCCGGCTGGCCGGGAGGTCGAGGATTGCCTCGCCGTTGCACGGCCAGACATCGGCCTTCTCAGAGCCTTTGAACCGTGCGGAGACAAACGCGACGACGTCGCCACCTGGCACTTCCCGAGCCGCGAAGCGCGGGCCGTTGGGAACGCGAAGGGCCATCCGATCGACCCGAAAGGTGCGCCAGTCCGCACGCTCGGGATCCCAGCCGAGCAGGTACCAATGTCCGTTCCGGACGACGAGATGGTGGGGTCGGACCCGGCGGGGCGGGCGCGGCTCGGACCCGTTCGCAGAGCCCTGATAGTCGAACCGCACTTCCTCCATGGAACGGATCGCGGTGCTCAGCTCCACCAGGACTCGGGTATCGACTTGCACATCGACACCGCCTGCGGTGACCTCGAGCGCGTCGACTCGCGCCCGTAACCGCGACGGTAGGACCTGCCGCACGGTCGCGAGGGCTCGCGCGGCACCTTCTTCGATACCGGCCCCGGTCCCGACCGCGATCCGCAACGCCACGGCGAGCGCGACAGCCTGCTCGTCGTCGAACAGCAGCGGCGGTAGCTCACTGCCCGCCTCCAGCCGGTACCCGCCCTCGGGGCCCTTGATCGCCTGGATGGGGTAGCCGAGCTCACGCAGCCGGTCGACGTCGCGGCGCACCGTACGTCCGCTGACATCGAGCCGTTCGGCGAGCAGACCCCCTGGCCAGTCCCTCCGGACCTGCAGCAGAGAAAGCAGCGAGAGCAGACGGCGGGAGGTCGCCGTCGATGTCGATGTCGGCATGGTTTCAGATTGCCACGAGTAGAGGACATTCCCCGTCCTCTACCGGTGACAGGGTGGAATTCGTCGCCCTCCGGCGGCGAAAATCCACTCGAAGGGACACCGATCACCATGACGGTCAGCGCTGTTGCCCACCTGAACTTCCATGGCCAGGCCCGTGCGGCCCTGGAGTTCTACCAGTCGGTTTTCGGGGGTCAGCTCACCCTCGTCACCTACGCGGACTTCGGAATGCCGGCCGAGCTGCCCGACGCGACCAAGGTGGTGTTCGGTCAGCTCGTTGCCGACAACGGGTTCCGGGTCATGGCTTACGACGTGCCAGGCGAGGACGCCCCGGCCACTGCTGCCGCACCTACCACCCGCCGTGAAAACGGCACGACCGTCACCGAGGAACGGTTCTTCCTTTCGGTGCGTGGCGAGACCGTCGACGAGGTCGGCGCACTGTGGGAAGGTCTCGCCGAGGGCGCGACTGTGATCGAGGCATTCGGCCCAGCACAGTGGGCGCCCGCTTTCGGGATGCTCAGTGATCGCTTCGGTGTCACCTGGATTCTCGACGTCGCGGCCGAATACATCCCGGCTTGAGCCGTGCTGTGCCCCTCGATCGGTCAGCGCGGGTCGACGGTGGGCTGCGCGGCGAGGAGTGATTCCAGGTGCGTGCGCGACCAGCCACACAGTTCGTGCACGGTCGCGAGTAGGTCGATCCCGGCCGCGGTGAGCGAATAGTCGACGCGGGGGTTGGCGGAGTGGTGGTCGTAGCGGGCGACGATTCCGTCGGCCTCCAACCCTCGCAGGGTCTGGGTGAGCATCTTGTAGCTGATGCCGTCGACCGACCGATGCAACTCGGCGAATCGCCGCTCGCGATGTCCGATCGCTTCGATGACCGTCAATGCCCACTTCGTCGACAGTGTCGCGAAGATCCGGCGAGCGACCGCGGCCGCCTGCGCTTGCTGGGCGGTCTCAGTAGCGGCCATGAGAGCCTCTCACCTCGAAGTGCGTACTTACCCTGGACAGATATCGACCGTACCGTCGTTCCGATGAAGATCCTCAAGACCTACGCCCGCCTGTTCGTCACCGACCTCGATCGAGCACTTCCCATCTACGAGAAGCTCGTGGGAGCCCCGGCGGATCTGCGCTTTCGCTTCGAGCGAGCCGACATCGCGGCGGTCGGGGACTTCCTCGTCATCGCCGGGCCCCAGGAAGCAGTCAGTGGGTACCGCGACACCATCGGACCGGTGATCGTCGACGACCTCGACGCTGCCCAGCAGTTCGTCACCGACATCGGCGGCACGATCACCCGCGGACCGGTGGTCTCGGCGACAGGTCGGGTGGTGTACGCGCGCCACCCCGACGGCGCGCACGTCGAGTACGTGGAGTGGGCGGCCGACATCCGATCGCACGTGCTCGACTGACGACGACGGGTTCACCGGACAGCTACGTGGCGCTGTCGGCGGCCGCGTTGGCCAGGTCGATCTCGGGCATGTGCGTCTCGGCCCAGGCGCGCAGCGCGGCCAGCGGGATCTCCAGCGACAAGCCGAGTTCGGTGAGTCGGTAGTGCACGCGCGGCGGCACGGTCGGCTCGACCCGGCGAGTGGCCAGGCCGTCACGGATGAGGCTGTGCAGTGTCACCGACAGCATCTTCTGCGACACTCCCGGCATCCGCCGCCGCAGGTCGGCGAACCGCACTTCCCGCGGCGCGGCGTCCGCGAGCACCTTGACCGCCATCGACGTCCATTTCGTCCCGATGCGGTCGAGCAGCTGACGCGTCGGGCACTGCGGATCGAAGACGTCGCCGCGCTCTGGTCGGGTGGTCACCTCGACCTCACCACCTTTCGAGAAAGTGCCTTCTTGGCAGCCCAGCGAAGGTTTCCTACCGTTTGCTGGTAACCAATCGTAACCAGGAGGCCCGGGTGCTCGATTCCTCACCGGCAGGCATCACCCTGCACAAAATCCCCACCAACGGCATCTACGCCAACGTGGCGACAGCGGGTTCCGGTCCGGCTGTCGTACTCCTGCACGGTTTTCCACACACCTGGCAACTGTGGCGCGAGATCATCGGCCCGCTGGCCACAAACCATCGAGTCATCGCACCGGACCTGCGCGGGTTCGGTGACAGCAGTCGGGCGCCGCACGGGTACGACGCGGGCACACTCGCCGCCGATATCGACGGAATCCTCGACGCTCTCGACGAACCGGCTGCCGCCGTCGTCGCCATCGACGCGGGCACCCCGGTCGCGTTCTTGCTCGCCATGCGACGTCCGGACCGGATCCGACGCCTGATCCTCATGGAATCGCTGCTCGGTCGCCTTCCTGGCTGCGAGGAATTCCTGGCAGCGGGCCCACCGTGGTGGTTCGGCTTCCACGCCGTCCCCGGCCTCGCCGAATCCGTCCTCACCGGCAACGAAGCCGAGTACATCGAATGGTTCCTCGACGCGGGAACACGCGGAAACGGTGCACCACAACATCTTCGAGATGCCTTCGTGGAGGCCTTTCGGCAACCGGACGCCCTTCGCTGTGCCTTCGACTACTACCGCGCCCTCCCGATCAGCGCTCGTCAGATCGAAGACGCCGTCGCCTCCGGCCCACTCACAGCGCCGACTCTCGCCATCGGCGCACACCCGGTCGGCGCCACTCTCGAGCGTCAACTCCGTCCGATCGCCGCCGATCTGACCGGCCACCTCATCCCCGACTGCGGCCACATAATTCCCCTGGACCAACCTGCCGAACTGCTCCGCCTCGCCGTGCCTTTCCTAGCCGCCGAGGGCGATTCGTGGTGACCCGGCCGACGGTCGGTGCCCGCGCGGTGGGACAGCAGGCTCGCCCCGACCACGAGGACACCGAGGGGAATCCCTGAGGCAAAGCTCCGGGTCGGGACCTGATGTGCCCGGACCACCCCGACGAGAACATTGGAGAATGGAAACCGTTGGTAATCAGACCATTTCAGTATCCGTTCGACGTCGCGGGATCGCCGCATTCGCGTCGGTCGTCGCGGTAGCCGGCACGCTCGGACCCTCGGCGGGAGTCGCGTCCGCCGACGCCGCGGGTAGCTGCTTGTGGGCGGACACCTCGTACACGCAGGGAGCCACCGTCGGCGCCGGCGGCTGGACTTTCACCTGCGACCGATCGCTCACCGGGGACGCGCACTGGAACCGCGCGGTGTCGGGGAGTCCGACGAGCAGCGTCACCAACCCGGGTGCCGCCACCGGCCCCACCGGCCGTTTCAGTGCGGGCGCCATCCAGCCGGGCACCAGCTACAACGACTATTGCGTGGGCGATCAGCTCGTCAGCGGTCGTGATTCCGTCTACGAAGCCGTGCCCGACGGCCACGGCCTGCGCTGGCATCCGGCGGGTTCGATCACACAGTGGCGTTTCGATCAGGGCGACGGCACCGCCCCGGCCGCACGGTCCGTGAGCGAGTGCCGGGCGACTCCTCAATACTGAGTCCGACCCACCCACCGCACTTGCAGCGCTGATGTGATCCAGCGTCGACTTCGCCGATTACGTACCGTCAACCCGCTGAATTCGCGGCGGAGAGCGAACGACAAGATGGCTACTGCGGTCACGGCGGGGTGGGCGGTCACCGCTAAAGCCGGCCCACTGCGGCATAAGCACTCAGATCCCACGCCGTGCGGTGCTCTGGCGTGGCGAAGAGCGCGCGTACCTCGTCGCCGCTGACGGAGATGGGCGGCCACTGGTGTGGGGCGACCAAGCCTGGCGTGACGAGTCGGTACCCGGTGAGCATGGCCGTGATCTCTTCGCGTCCGCGTGGATGGTAGGCGATGCCCGCAGCGCGCAAAGCTTGCGCGGCTGAGTGGATCTGGTGGCCGTACACCTCATCGGTGATGTGGGTGAACACGATCCAGGTCCCGACCGAAAGACGGTCGGTCAGCGCCGCGAACACGGCGGGAGCGTCGATGATCAGTTCTGCGGTGCCCGACACGCACACCGCGATCGGTCTGGCCGTGTCCATCACGGCACTGATATCGCCGAGGACGGTCGCGGTATCAGTGATGTCGGTATCGGTGAAGAACCGGTTCGGTCCAGCCAGCAACGCACGGCCGTAGGCGGCGACCACGGGGTCGCTGTCGATGTAGAGGATCCTGGTGGTGCCGCTCCGGTGTCCGGCGATGTCATGGATGTTCGGGGTGTGCGGGTAGCCGCAGCCGAGTTCGACGAACTGGGAAACGCCGTGATGGTCGATCAGGTACTCGACCGCGCGCAGGGCGAAACGACGGGATTCGGTGATCGCGAGCGTGATCTTGTTTGTTGCCAGAGTGGCGGCTAGCGCCTGGTCAGGAGTGTAGTGGTCTTTCCCGCCGAGTATCGCGTTGTGGAGGCGTGCGGGGGTGGGCCGGTACGGGTCGATCAGTGCGGACGGGTCGGTGGTGGTCATTGCGGGCTCCTGCCGCGTCTAGCGTCGACGATTGTGACTGCTGTTGTGGTGCAGCAGGATTGAATGGGCATGCGAGCAGCACGAGGGGATCGCGTGAAGGCACGAGTAATCGCGCCACCCCGAACGGCACCGCCACGAGCGCGGGTCGGTCGAGGTGGCGTCGCCGTAGTTGGTGCGGGCTCAGTTGGTGGTGTCGGCGGCTGACGTCCGGTTCACGATGAAGCGGGCGTCGGCGCCACAGGGCACCTAGAACGCGAGCAGATCAAGGGTCTGTCCGGCCGATGCGATTTCACCCATACCCTGGTTTCGAGCGGCCGACGACGGCCTCGGCGTCGACCGTTGTCGAATTGTTGATGGCTCAATTTGTTGCGAAGCAACGGATTCGAAATCGCGGAAAGTGACGTGATCTCCACTTGATCGCGGCGATCACGTCCGCGATCAGCCGAGCTGCTCGGCTGCGCTGAGTGCCTCGGCGGGGATGATCGCTCGTGCGCCGATGATCTCGATTCCGAGCAGTAGATCATCGGCACTGAAGTCCAGGACGACATCTACCCCTTGCACAGTGACGGTCTGCTGCCGCACAGCTTCCCCCGGTCCGATACTGCCCTTGAGGTAGATCATCGCAGCGTTCGCTTCCGCGTCATAGGTCATCCGCACGAGTACGACTCCTGTCGTGTTGGTTCCACTGTTGTTTAGTTCCATCCTGTCGACACGACAGCGCAGCTTCCTTTCAAGACAACCCATACTTTGTCCCCGACGTACTTGATCGTGTCCTCGCCTTTGCGCTTGTACCGCTTACCGGTGCGGTTGGCCTGGGCGATGGCTTGGTCCATCATGTCTTCGGATATGCCGCGTGACTGCGCTTGCTGGCGACCGTGGTTGGTAAAACTGGCCGCGCTGCTGCACAGTGCGACGAACGACAGATCCTCGCGAACGACTGCCACAGCCGGTGCGCCCGTACCGCTCGACCACGGACTCGCCTGGACGGGCGCGACGGTGACAACTAGGGCACCTGCCGCCGCGATGACGGCGGTCACGGCACGCTTGATGGTGTGCATTGCTTCTCCCCATGTTCCTCCACACCAACGGCGCCGAAGTCCCTTCAACGACTTAGACGTCGCGAAGGTGTATTCGGTTCCCTTGCAGTGGATATCGGGTTCGTCGGGACGCGGTGAGCGACCGCCATCATTCACCGGGAGCTCGACTGTGGCAGGCAGTCTCGGACGCATTCGAGAATGACAGCCCCCGATGGCCGGAACTTGCTGATGGCCGGAGATACCCAGGTGCGGACCATCAACGTGTCCGGCGCTGGGGACGGTAGGGCGATGTCGCCGTCTCGGATCACTACGACCCGCGCTTGCCACAACCGAGCCACGTCGGCCGGGTCTCCGATCGGCCGGATATCGGAGCGCACCAGAAACGTCCACATGCGGGCGCGCGGGTGGCCGATGATCGGCAATGGTGCGAGGCCACGAAAGTCGAGTGTGGATTTGACCCGCTGGGCGAGGTCGGTGGGCATCATCACCGCACCGACGAACCCTGCCTGCATCGTGATCCGGCCCGTCGCCGGGTCGATCACGGTGGGCAGCGAACACACGCGACGATAGAACTCGCAGCGTGACCGCGGGGTTTCTGCATAGGCAGGTGGTCTGGCCTGAGTCATCGGCTCTCCCCGGGCAACTCGGTCACAGGGGTACGGGGGCTGCTCACGTCGACCATGGCTGAAGCGGGCACACTTGTGAGCCAACCGGCTTCGCGCATAGCCTCGAGCATGGTGACGAGTTCGTTGATCGACGGCCGTGGCACGGGCGTGGCGGGGGTGAGGTAGCTCATCGCGCACTCTGCCTTTCGGGCCGACGCTGCCCGGCCGCAATCTGCCACTCGGCCTGCCTGTTCTGGAAGGCATCGCCGTTGCGGCGCAACGCATGCAGGGCGCGCACCACACGCCACGGCGATACGTTCAGGTTGCGAGCGATCGTGTCGGCGGTAAGTAGTCCACCGGGTCGGAGGATGGCGAGAACCTCGGCATCCAGTGTGGTTGTCATCGGGCCACCTCAGTTGACGCAGTAATCTGGCGGCAATGCTCGGCTACGGCAACCTCACGAATGCGGTGATCGGTCGGTCTCTTGGGAGCCCCACCGGTGGGGCGCGCCGGGGCAGCTTCCTCTAGGTGCACGCCGCGTCGGGCAGTAGTTGCCATCGTTCGGTCTCCGCTCGATCCGGGCCGGGTGGTTCCGTTACCCACATCTAGGAAACGGGCTACCTACACTGGCCGGAAAGGTGGCAAATGGTGAGGCAAGCGATTTGCCATAGCTGCGCGGTAGGCCCGAACCGACCCGCAAGTGGAGGGGCACTTATGACAGATCCGACGACCGAGTCCGAGCAAACGCCGGGTGACATCGCGAATCATCTTGCGCGGGAGATCAAACGCCGACGCCTCGATGCGGGGTTCAGCCAGCGCGGACTGGCCGCCGCGACCGGCTACACACGTCAGTACGTCTCAATGGCGGAGTGGGAAGACGCCAATCTGCCGTCTCAGGAACTGATCGCCGCGATCGACACCGCAGTCGGCGCGAAGGGCGACCTCGTTGCCATCCACGCCGAAGTTAAACGCACTAGACACCGATCCCGCCAACGTTCGAATCCGGTGGTCGCCGAGCCACAAACCGGTTCGGCCGCATTGCCGGTCCTCGCTTCTTCCGAGTTGGGTCCGGACCGAGCGTTCGATTCCGGTTCGCCCACATCGCTGATGCGATCGCACGCTGTATCGGAAAGGTCCATCAGCAGTTTCGCGGCCGTCACCGATCTACTGGCTGGGCAGCGTCAAAGCATCGCCCCTGATGCCCTGATCGGACCGATCGAAGCTCATCGAGACGCGGTAGCCGCCCTGTTCCGTGCTGCGATAGACGATCGAAGCAAGCAGCGCGCGGGGGCGCTTCTAGGGGAAACATCGGTTGTGGCGAGCCGGGTTTGGAGCGCCATCGGTGACAGGTCGATGGCTCTCACACATTGCGCATTCGCCCGAAAGCTCGCAGACCAGTTGCAGGACAAAACAATGGGTGGGATAGCGCGCATATTCGAAAGCAACCTGCGATCCGATGCTGCAACGTTGATCAGCTCGGACGGTGATGTGGTTATCGGGCTCCGAATACTGAAGGAGGCCGACAACGTCTCCGATTTTCTACCGCCCGCCGCGCGAGCACGGATCGGGGCTGAGCAGGCGCAAGCCTATGCAGTGCTGGAACTGCGGGAGGAATGCGAGGAGGCGCTGGTTCGTGCCCAACGTGCCGCCGAGGATATTGATGAGAACGATCGTGCGGGGTTGTTCAACGACTGGAACACCACTCGCATTCAGGTCTATGTCGGCACGTGCCAACTCCTCCTCGGCCAACCGAAGCGCGCGATCGCGGCACTCACCGAAGCGTTGAACACACCTGAGGGGAACAGCCCTAACGTCGATCTCGCCACGCGAGTAGACCTCGCCAGCGCCTACGTGCTGTCCGGCGAACTGGAAGAGGGCTGCCGTCTTCTCGGTGACACCTACGACGCACTGGCGGCCATGGGTAATCATCGCGGCCTCGAGCGTGCGCAAAGAGCAATCGAGCGGATGGCTCCCTGGCACAATGAGCGGCCCGTCCTCGCGATGCGGGAACGGGTCGACAGCATCAACGGCTACTGATCGACCTCAGGGTCGCGCGGATCGCCTGCAAGACCATGTCCGGTTCCAGTCGGTCGACGATCGCATCGGGTGAATGCTCCGACAGCTCTTCGGATGTCAGTCTGTGTGCGACGGCGACGACACCGAATCCCGCGTGACGCGCGGTCGCGATGTCGTTCGGCGCGTCACCGATGATGACTGTTCGTGTCGGGTCGAGCGGATACCCGAACCTTGCTCGGAATCGGTCGGCAACGAAGGCGGGCAGGTCGAACCTGTCTCGCGCATCCGAACCGAAAGCGCCGATGTCCAGGTCGAGATGTGAGTCAAGGCCCGCAACCGCAAGTTTGAATTCGGCTGAGACCCGCAGGTTTCCGGTGAGCGCCGTCTGGACGTACCCGTGTTCCGCCAAAACTGTGATGGTGCGAGCAGCGCCGGGATACGCAGGCTGGTCACGGGCAAGTTCCGCCTCACCTTGTGACATGACATCCATCACGACGGCGGGGTAACGGTTAAATCCGGCTTCCGCCGCCTGTTCAGTGACCCCGGAGGCGATGGCGGTATCGACGACGATCGATTCGTCGGTATAGCCGTGCACGCGCGAAGCGGGGAAGACGACGTCGGACTCGTCAAGGTGGTATGTGCTCGCCACGGCCCGCCGGAGCCAGCGCAAGTCTGCGGGGATCAGTGTTCCGTCGACATCCCAGACAACTAGTCCCGCGTGTGTCTCACCCATACTCACGGATTCTTGCAGACCGTGTTGCCTCCCGCAGCGCGCCTTCAATCACTATGGGTGCTCGTAACTGGGCCTTGGCGAGTGCAGGAGGGCAGACTGATTAGGGCCTTCCGGTCGATCCGTGACCTGCGTCGTGTCCACGATGGGCGCAAAGGTCGAGCGCTGTGGGCCTGTGCTTCGCATTCGGGGTGGCTGCCGGGTGTCGCGTCTCCACCGCGTACGCGTTGATCCCGCGATTCAGCCTCTGGGGAGGATCTGGGGTAAGGCTAGCGCTCAGCCTTCACGATGTCGGGGAGCTCGGACAGGCTGAGGATTCGCCAGTCCGAAAGCTCCTTCACATCCTGCCGATCCTTGTGAATCCAGCCCCATGGCCCGCGCTGGATGTAGGCGGTTCGCATCCCGACCCTCATGGCCGGGGTGATGTCGTTGTCGATGCGGTCACCGACGTAGATGATCTGTTCAGCCGAGCATCCGGCGGCCTCGACAACCTTGTCGAAGAACGCGACATCGGGCTTTGCCACACCCCAATCATCGGAGGTTGCAATGAAGTCGGTCGGCAGATCGAGCCCACGCAGCAGGCCGCCCGCGCGTACGGTCTGGTTCCCGACGATGCCCACCCAGACACCCAACTCGCGGAGGGCCGACAGGGCAGGACGCACATCCGGATAGAGGTCGTCCTCGCCGAACCATTCGGGCTTGCCTGCATCCGCGCGGGCCTGGCGCTGCCGATCAAGATCGAACCCTGGCTTGAACACTTGGAAGGTCTCTCGGTAGTCCAGACCTTGGGGCGATCACCGCGCCGAACACGGAGACGAAGGTATGGCGGGGTACGCCCAACCAGTCCGCCCAGGTGTCGTACTCCCTCGTCTCGTCCACAAGGGTCTCGCCGACATCGAACACAACAGCCTGGATCACCACAGCTCCTACCCCAGCCGAAGACAGCGGGCACCGCTGTGCCGAGACAGTCTAGGGCGCGCGGGATATACACGCGCCCAGCATCAATGACTGTTGATCGACCCGATGGGCGCGCGGATGGCCTGAAAACTCGTGTCCGATTCCAGTCGGTCGACAAATCGTCTTCCCCCACTCCGGCGCGGCGGCGTCGGACGCGCTGTCGCGTGATCCGAGGGCGACACCCGCTGCCACCAAGGCAAATACGGTCGCGCGGCCATCCGACAAAGTACTGATCAGACAGTATGATTTCCGAATCACGTTCACACACAACCGTTCTCGAAGGCACCGAGGAACGTTGCACGCGACGACAGAGGTCGGTCAGGCCGGCTGTTGCCGGGAGCTTTCCGGTGCGCACCACGGCCTCGGGTTCGGTCTCTTCTCAGCAGCGGGCAGCTCAGGAGATGGTCACGACTCTCCCCCGGCGGGGACAGCGGGCACTTTTGTTCGTAAAGTTCATAATTGTGTCATCGAACTCGAATACCGCGGCTGTGGCCGGGGCCCTGTCCTTGCTCGCCATGAGGCTCGATCGCCTACTGCGCCTGCACCACGCCGACTCGCAGATCTCGTTGGTCCAGCGCTCGGCGCTGACCACGCTCGTCCGCGACGGCTCGATGTCGCCGGGTGCGCTCGCCAGCAGAGAACGGGTGCGGCCGCCGTCGATGACGCGGACTGTCAACGCGTTGGCCGAGCTGGAACTGATCATGCGCAGCCCCCATCCGTCCGACGGCAGGCAGGTCGTCGTCTCGGTTACGCGAGCCGGTCAGGCGCTGGTCACCGATGAGGTCTCGGCTCGTGATTCCTGGCTCGCCGGGCAGTTGAGCAAGCTCTCCGACGAGCAGACCCTGCTGCTGCGGCAGGCTCTCGTGATCATCGGCCAAATCGGCGAGACGGAAGCCGTGCCCGGGTGAGCGACTGTATCGAGTCCGCTCCCCCGGCACCGCGCCGCGCGCGTCAGCTCCTCGTGTCGAGAACCTCACGCAGCTTGTGCGCGAAGGCTTCTGGTTGGCCGGGGTAACCGTATTCATCGCCGGCGAAGCCGCCGTGGTGGCTGGGGAATACCGTCGCGGGCTGACCGAGAAGCTCGGCCAGTCGCACCGAGGTGCGGGCGGTGAAGGTGCCCGAGGATTCCTCGCCGACCGCGACCACGATCCGCGTCGGGGCCGCGGCGAGTGCTGCGAGGTCGGGGCGATAACTGCTCACCGCCCAGGACAGGTCCGAAAGCAGCGGGTCTTCGCGCGCGCCGTCGTCTTCGGTCGGCAGGCCGAACAGGGCGGGATCGGGATCGGGATGGTCGAAGTAGTCCTCGGTGAACTCACCCTGCCATGAAGTCATCGCGATGAAGCTCGCCATACCCGCGCCGAAGCCCTTCGCCGAGTAGGCATCTCGAAAACCGGCACGAGCGCGCTCGGCGGCCGCGGCGTCGGGAAGTACCGGGATCAACGGTGGCTCGTGTGCCACCAGTGTCGTCACATCCGTGGGGTAGGCGGTCACGAGCGTGAGCGCCACGACCGCACCGCCACTGCTGGCGAACATCTCGACCGAGTCGACGCCGAGTTCGCCGATGATGTCGTGGACGTCCTGGGCGTGCACCGTCGGCACGTTGTCGAGCCGACCGTCGGTACGGGTGCTGCGGCCCAGACCGCGCGGATCGTAGGTGATCACCGTGCGATCGCGGAAGTACGACGTCAAGGTGGTGAAGCCACTGGCGTCCATCGGGAAGCCGATCAGGAACAGCGGCGGTCGGCCGTCGGTGGTGGGCAGCGGCCCGTGGACGTCATAGGTGAGGTTGCTCTCGGTGGTGGCGAGCGTATGTGTCGTCATGCCAGTACAGACGTCGCCCGGATCCGGAATTCATCGCAGGCGTCCGGGTCCGACGAAGTCCCCGCTCAGCTCCCGGAGAGGACCGCGGCATCGACATACCGTGGCTCACGCGCGATCGCGGCGAAACTCGACTCGCCGCCGACCGATTCCTCCACCTCCGCCAATCGGACGAGCAGATCGAAGTAGCTCGCCTCGGCTGTCCGGAGCTCCGCGATCGTCGCCGTGAGATCGATGTCGGCGGCGAACCGCGCCCCGTCGACACCCACCAGCAGGGTCGCCAGCCACCCCTCCGAATCGGCCGCGAACATCGACCCGCTGGTCTCGGCCCAGAACAACACCGTGCTCGGCGCCACCTCGGAGCTAAACCGCCCCGCCGCGGCGAGCATCACCAGCGCGGTATAGATGTTCGACTCACAGAACCCGAAGTGCATCAGATACGCCTCGAGCGCTCCCTCCCGATAGGTCAGTACATAGGTGAGCCCGCCGGTGTCCTCCCCGAAACAGTCGGCGAAGTACTCCCGTGGCGTCACGCCCTTCTCCGCCTGCCGCCAATCCGGCGACTTCCCGTCCCAGAACCACCGGTCATACATCGCGCCGTGATTCTCGATGGCCTCCGCCCCCGGCGCCGGTGTCTCCAGCCATTGCTCGAATGCCTCCCGCTCCATGGGAATTCGAGCGGCAACGACAAACGTGTCCGACACAATCGGCTCCTCATCGAACTCGACGGCACCCATCGTCACGGGCGTCCTCGCTGAAAACGACTACCGCCGAACGGTACCCGCGGTGTCGGTCAACCGGCGATTGGTCACCCGCAGTTGCCGTGCGGTACTGGTCGCCAGTGCCAGCGCCTGATCGGCATCGAGGCGGCCGCACACACGCTCCCAATGCACGGCGACCCGGTCACCGACCTCGACCTCCAGGTGATCGTCCACCTCGGCGCGCTGCAGTGTCGGACCCGACAACCGCAGCAGCGCACCGTCCAGGACCAATCGCCGACACCGAACGGAAGCAGCGCCGCCGTCACGGGCAACCACGGTCCCCCAGGTGATGCGGCAGCTGTCCAGGATGCGGACCGGGTGCTCGTCGGCGCCACGTCCCAGCAGCCGGGTCCACGGATACACGCCGAAGACGTGGAATCCGTGGTTGGCGGCGGCTTCCTCGGCGAGGTCGGCGTTCAGATACGACCAGTAGTGTCCGGCCATCGGCGCGATGATCGCGAGCAGTTCGGTGGTGAACGCGCCGGCGTCGAGGTCGGCGCCGATTCCGCCACCGAGCCAATAGGACTCGACGAGGCGTCGGTCGAGCGGATCGGCGATGCCGGTCAGACGCGACATCGCCCGCAGGTAGGGCCAGGCCCCGGAGAACTGCCTGGCCAGCGCGCGGATCTCGGCGGCCGAGCCGTTGTGCAGCGCCCGCGCGTCAGCGGGACCGCAGTAGCCGAGCCGGTTCGGCGCGTAGGCGTAGCGGGCGAACATCTCGGTCCCGTCGATGATCGCGCCTCCTGTCAGCAGATCCGTGGCAGTTGTTCTCCGGCGGGCAGATCCACCACCCGGGTGCCGCCGAGGGCGGTGCGAGCGACCACCATGCCCGGATGGTCCTCGACGCACACGCCGATGGCTTCGGCTCGAGCGCCCAGTGGATGGGCCCGCATCGCCGCGAGCACCCGGTCTTCGTCCTCGGGGGCGACGAAGGCGACCAGCTTGCCCTCGTTGGCGACATACATCGGGTCGAGTCCGAGCAGTCCACACGCATCGCGGACCGCGTCGGGCACGGGTAGCTTCCTTTCATCCAGTGCCACCCCGACTTTCGCGACTCCGGCGATCTCGTTGAGCGTGGCAGCGACGCCGCCACGGGTCGGGTCACGCAACACGTGCACATCGGCGCCGGTGGCCAGCATCGCGGCGACCAGACCGTTGAGCGGGGCGGTGTCGCTACAGACGGTGGTGCCGAATTCGAGGCCCTCGCGGCAGCTCATCACCGCGACGCCGTGTACCCCGATGTCACCGCTGACGAGCACGACGTCGCCGGGGCGGGCACGCTGCGGGCGGATGTCGATACCGTCGTCGATGATGCCGATGCCGGCGGTGTTGATGAAGATGCCGTCGCCGTGGCCGGAGTCGACGACCTTGGTGTCGCCGGTGACCAGCTTGACTCCGGCCGCGAGGGCGGCGGTGCCGACAGCCTCGGCGACCCGGGCGATCTCGGCGAGTGCGGTGCCTTCTTCGAGGATGAACGCCGTGGACAGCACCATCGGCCGCGCGCCCGCCATGGACAGGTCGTTGACGGTGCCGTTGACGGCCAGATCCCCGATCGACCCGCCGGGAAAGGCCAGGGGTTTGACGACGAAGGAGTCGGTCGAGAACGCCAACCGCACCCCACCGACGGCGAGCACCGCCGAGTCGCCCATGCCCGCTTCGGCGGCGGAGCCGAACGCGGGCAGGAACAGGTGCTCGATCAGCTCGCCCGACATCGCTCCCCCGCCACCGTGGCCCATCACGATGGTCGGTGAGTCGCGCAGCGGCATCGGGCACACCCAGCTGTCCATGTCGACTCCGGCCGCCACGTTGTCCTCACGCATGAGCCACCTCCGCGGGCAGGTCGAGGCGCCGGTACAGGTAGTAGGCCGCGCAAGCGCCTTCGGAGGAGACCATGGTGGCCCCCAACGGGTTTCGCGGTGTGCACTGCTTGCCGAAGGCGGCGCATTCGTGCGGCTTGATCAGCCCCTGCAGTACCTCGCCGGAACGGCAGATCGAGGACTCCTCGGTATGCAGGTCGGTGACCGCGAACCGGTGCTCGGCATCGTAGGCGCGGTAGCGTTGCGAGAGGCGCCAGCCGCTGTCGGGGATCACGCCGATGCCGCGCCAGGCACGGTCGGTGACCTCGAAGACGTCGGTGAGCATCGTCTTCGCGGCGAGGTTGCCTTCGGCGCGGACCGCACGGGGATAGGCGTTCTCGAGTTGGTGTCTGCCGTTCTCGAGCTGGGTCACGGTGCGCCGGATGCCTTCCAGGATGTCGAGCGGCTCGAAGCCGGTGACCACCATCGGCACTCCGTACTTGTCGGCCAGGGGCGGGTACTCCTCGGTGCCCATGACACTGCAGACGTGCCCGGCAGCCAGGAAGCCCTGGACCCGGCACTTCGGCGATTCCATGATCGCGGCGATGGCGGGTGGGACGAGCACGTGCGAGACCAAGAGCGAGAAGTTCTCGATGCCCAGCTTTTTGGCCTGATAGACGGTCATCGCGTTGGCCGGTGCGGTGGTCTCGAAGCCGATGCCGAAGAAGACCACCTGCCGATCGGGGTTCTGTCTGGCGATGGTCAGCGCGTCCAGTGGTGAGTACACCACGCGCACATCCCCGCCTTCGCTCTTGACCCGGAACAGGTCGCGTTCACTTCCCGGTACCCGGAGCATGTCGCCGAAGGAGCAGAAGATCACCCCGGGCTGGGCGGCGATCTCGAGCGCCTTGTCGATCACCTCGAGCGGGGTGACGCACACGGGGCAGCCGGGGCCGTGGATCATCTCGATCTCGTCGGGCAGCAGTTGGTCGATCCCGTGGCGGATGATCGAATGGGTCTGTCCGCCACAGACTTCCATGATGGCCCACCGCTGGGAGGTGGCCCCGCGGATCTGGTCGAGTAACTTCTTCGCCAGTTCGGGATTGCTGAATTCGTCGAGATACTTCATGACGTCACCTCCGTGTCGTCGCCGGCGCCGGAGTCGGTCGCTGCCGGTTCTGCCGTGGGATCGGGGAGCCCGGATTGTTTGGCGGCGAGGGCGAACCCGTCGCCGAACTCCTCGTTGAGCACGCCGAGGTGCTCGAATTCGGCCAGTGTGCGCAACGCCGATTCCTCGTCGAGGCGCTGGATGGCGAAGCCGACGTGGACCACCACGTAGTCGCCGATCGCCGCGTCCGGAATGTATTCCAGGCACACGTCTTTGTGCACGCCGCCGAAGTCGACGACCGACATCATGGTGCCGTCGCGTTCGTGCAGGCTGAGCACCTTTCCCGGGACTGCCAGGCACATCGCTGCTCTCCTTTCGCTCAACCCGCACCGGCGGCGAGTAGTTGCCCGAACGCGAGGCCACCGTCGTTGGGCGGCAGTCGGCGATGGGTGATGACAGGGAATCCGTTGTCGCGCAGCGTGGTGCGTGCCGCCGAGAGCAGCAACGCGTTCTGGAACACCCCACCCGAGAGCGCGACGGTCGTCGGGCGCGGTGCGAAATCCAGAGCCAGGTCCAGCACCAGCGCCGCCACGGCGTGATGGAAGCGCGCGGCGATCACGGCGGCCGGGACGCCGTGATCGGCGTCGGTGACCACGGCGGCCACGACCGGGGCCGGGTCGATCACCGCCGGGTCGGCGGTGTGGTCGAGGCCGAACCGGTAGGTGCGCGAGCCGGGTTCGGCGGCGCGCGCGAGGGCCTCGAGTTCGATCGCGGCCTGGGCTTCGTAGTCGATGATGTGGCGGACCCCGGCCAGCGAGGACACGGCGTCGAAGAGCCGTCCCATGCTCGACGTCGGGGTACACCCGAAGCCGGAGCCGAATTGGTGTGCCAGCACCGCTCGCTCGTCGGCGGGACAGGCAGCCACCGAGGCGATCGTGTTCGACCAGTCCAGTCCCGCCGACCACAGGTGCGCCAGCGCCATCCGGTAGGGCCGGTACACGCTGACGTCCCCGCCCGCGAGCGGCACGTACTTCAGGTGCGCGAGCCGCCGGTAGCCCTTGTAGCCGACGGCCAGGACTTCACCGCCCCAGATGGCGCCGTCGGGTCCGAATCCGGTGCCGTCGAACGCGATCCCGGTGACGGTGTCCGAGGCGCCGAGTCCGTGTTCGCCCATGACCGCGGCGATGTGGGCGTGATGATGCTGCACCGTGTGCACCGGACGGCCCGCGGCGTGGGTGCGCGCCCAGGTGGTGGAACGGTAGCGCGGGTGCGCGTCGGTGACGAGCTGGGTGGGTCGGACTCCGGTCAGTTCCGCGAGGTGCTCGGCGGCGGAGTCGAAGGCGCGCAGGGTGGCCAGGTCGTCCATGTCGCCGATGTGCTGGCTGAGCCAGGCGTAGCGACCCTCGCCGACCGCGCAGGTGTTCTTGAGGTCCGCGCCGACGGCCAGAGTCGGTGGTACCGGGGCGGGCAAGGTCAGCGGGAGCGGCGCGTAGCCACGCGAGCGGCGCAGCGGCAGTTCGATACCGTCGACGACACGCACCACCGAGTCGTCACAGGGCGTCAGGATGCGCCGGTCGTGCGACAGCCAGCCGTCGGCGAGATGGGCGAGCCGGGTGCGGGCATCGGAGTCGTCGAAGCAGATCGGTTCGCCACCGAGATTGCCGGAGGTCATCACGAGCACCCGGGGAGCGGGCCGGTCACCCGACAAGCCGAACAGCAGCAGGTGCAGCGGTGTATAGGCGAGCATGACGCCCAGATCGGGGTTGCGGGGTGCGACCGAAGGCGCCAGGTCGATGGTGTCGCGGTCGGACACGACGCGCGAGTCGGCGTCGGACGTCGCCATGGCGGGGAGCGCCCTGCGGGCGAGCAGGACGATGGGGCGTTGGGGGCCGGTGAGGAGTACCGCGGCGGTGTCGTCGACCTCCGCGATCGCACGGGCGGTGGCGAGGTCGGCAACCATGACGGCGAAAGGCTTGTCGCCGCGCCGCTTTCGACCCCGCAAGGTAGCCACCGCGCGCTCGTTCGTGGCATCACAGGCGAGGTGGTAACCACCGATGCCTTTGACCGCGAGAATCCCGCCTTCGCGCAACAGGTTTCGCGCCGAGTCCAGTGGCCCATCAGACCCGGCGGTGGGATGCGCGGCGCCGTGGGTACCGGCCGACGAGCCGGCGACCACCGCCGGGCCGGCGGGGCCGAGGTAACCGAGACGGGGGCCGCAGTCCGGGCAGGCGATGGGTTGGGCATGGAAGCGGCGGTCGGTTGGATCGGTGTATTCGGCGGCGCAGTGGGCGCACATCGAGAAGTCGACCATCGACGTGCGGGCTCGGTCGTAGGGCAGTTCGGCGATGATGGTGAACCGGGGGCCGCAGTTGGTGCAGTTGATGAAGGGGTGGCGGTAGCGGCGGTCGGTGGGATCGGCGAGCTCGGCGGCGCAGTCGGCGCAGATCGCGACATCGGGTGAGGCCAGGGTGCGGCCGCCACCGTCGCGGCTGGTGTCGGCGATGCGGAATCCGGTGCCGCCGCGCAGCGCGACGGTGGTCTGCTCGACCGATTCGACGACGGCCAGCGGCGGTGGGTGCTCGCGCAGGCGTCGCGCGAACTCGTCCAGATCGGCAGGGGCGCCTTCGATTTCGATTGCCACCCCAGAGCTGTCGTTGGCCACCGAACCGGACAGGGACAGCTCGGCGGCGGTGGTGTAGACGAAGGGCCGGAAGCCGACGCCCTGAACCACGCCACGAACCACGACGCGGCGACGTTGCCGGGCGGTCACGGCTGTTCACCTCGTCCGAGCAGGTTCAGCCCGGCCAGCGCGGTGGCCGCCCCGGCTTCGTCGGTCTTCTCCACGGCCAGACCCATGTGGATGATCACCCAGTCGCCGGGGCGGACCGGATCCTGCTCCAGCAGACCGATGTTCACCTTCCGGTCCTCGCCGGAGACCGTCACCAGGGCGAGTTGACCGTGGTAGCCGTCGAGGATCTCCACGACCTGTCCGGGGATGCCGAGGCACATGGTTCACCCCTCCGATCGGTTCGACGGCGCGACGGGCCCGTGCGTGTCGGTGACCGGCCGAGGCGGGTCCGCGCTCGACTCGTCCGGATCGGCGACCAGTCGGGCGAGAACCGCTACTACCGCCTCGACGGCAGGATCGACCGCGGCACCTACCGGATCGGACAAGCCGATGCCCTCCTCCACCGAGTCGACCTGGCAACCGACGACGACGGTCGGTGGCAAGGTTCCGCCCAGCGCGCGCACGCTCGCGAACACGGCGTCGGGGTTCATGGCGTGCGCGTCGAGCTGCGCCGCGCCCGCCGGGTCGGGTTCGGCGTGGAAGACCGCGAGGGTGCCGGGCGCGCCGCGATCGGGGACGGCGTCGACGAGTACCAGCGCGTCCCACGGATCGAGCAGGTCGTAGGCCAGGTGCATGCCGCGGATGCCGTAGTCGACCACGCGCACGGTCTCGCCGTGCGGCGGTAGTCGCCGCACCACTTCGGGCCCGAAACCGTCGTCGCCGAGGAAGATGTTGCCGATCCCCGCAACGAGCACCCGCGCCGTCATCTCACATCCGGCGCATCTTCAGGTAGCGCTGGACATCCGGTATCGAACGCACGCCGAGCACCGCGGCGGCGGCTGCCGCCACGACGGCGAGCGCCACCGCGATCATTCCTATCGTGGCCATGATTGACCTCTCTTCTCATTCTCGTTGGCTGTCGAGCGGTTCGATCTCCTCCGGGGCGAAATACAGGTACCGGCCGTACCATTCGTGCAGTTCAGCGGCGGGGTCGTCCTCGATGACCACGCCGACGTGGGATTGCCCGTCGACGTCGGCGTGCACCGAGACGACCTTGGCGGTGCGGCCGTCGTAGAACAGGTCGTGGGCATCGGCGCGCCGAGACGGATGCAGGCGCACCCGGCTGCCGTTGCGGACCCGAACCGCGCCGACCATGATCGCGTCGGTATCGGGGCGAACAGCGTTGTCGGCCAACGGGTCCCACCAGTCGACGCCGTCGGGCACCTCGGGGATCAGCGTGGCCTGCTCGGCGTGCGGGTTCCGCAGGACACCGTGCAGTTGCCGCAATGCCTCCGGTGTCATCGCGTCGCATCGGTCGATGATCTGCGCCGCCCGCTCGTCGGTCGCGCGGGCTTGGGCCTTCTCGTCGTCGGTCATGGTCATGACGCGCAGGGTGAGGATCTCGTCGATCTCGGTGGAGTCGAACAGCGGTCCCTCGCTCTGCTCGGCGATCTCGGGGTGGTCGTAGAGGATGATGGGCGAGATCAGCACGATGCTGTGGTCGCCGGGCGGGCCGGCCAGCACCGGGAAACACCGGTGCTGGGAGCATCGGGCCACGGCCGCCTCGGCGTCGGGTGGCGGTTCGAGCAGCGAAACGAACTGGCCGCCTTCGGTTTCGGCGATGACGTGGGCGCCGATCAACGAGCGGGCGATGGCGTCGTACTGGTCGGTCGCGGGGGTGCCGGTGTTGCGGAGGGTGAGGCTCAGCCGCAGAAAACGCTCGTCGCGGTCCACGGTCAGCTGGACTTCCGCGTCGAGGTGGGTGCGGTGTCGGACCATCCGTCCGGCCGGTGCGCCGGCGGGGCCGGAGATCGTCTCGTAGTCGGTGCCGGCCGGAATCGTCAGCCGCGCGGTCGAATCGGTCGGCGGCAGCGGACCGATCACCTGTTCGCGCTCGACCGCCTCGTCCCAGCTGATCCACGATCGGCCGTCGGCGACGAGCTCGGCGACCGGTGTGTGCCCGGCATCCTCGACGGTCCGACGCTGCAACTGCAGGAACCGTACGGTCAGCGTGACCGAGGCGGCCTCGTCCGCGTCGAGCAGGCATTGCGCCGACAGTTCCGGGTCCTCGCCGAGTCCGGCCGCGGCCGCTCCGGCGGGGCCGAGGACACCGAACTGCCAGCGCGACTGGTTCTTTCGCGAGTTGGCCCGGTACGGGTACAGCAGGTAGCCCTCGTAGAGCACCGCGTCGGCGACCGCGCGCGCCCTGGCCTGCGACCTGGTCAGCTCGATGCTCATGGGTCCTCCTCGGCGGTGTCGAGCAGGCGCAGTACCGCGTCGTCGAAACCGAGCATCCCGTGGCTGGATTTGTACGCGGCGAGCGCGTCGAGGGTCTCGCGCCGCAGCCGCACCCAGCCCGAGTTCGGGAAGTTCGTGGCCATCATGTCGTCCCAGACCGAGACCGGCATCTCGAACTTGTCCTCCCGGTCCCAGGGAATCTGCTGCACCGCGAAACCGGTCGTGCCCCGGATGAAGACAGTGCCGCTGAACAGGAAGATCAGCGGCACTGTCCCCTCGCGTAGGGCGTGCAGGTATTTGGCGCCGCTCACCTCGAAGTCGTAGGTGCACGGCATCGGCAGGTCCACTTGGGCGCCGCCGTGGAAGCCGGGAACCATGGTGGCGCAGTGCATCCAGAGGAAGGAGCGCTGGGTACCGCGCCAGCGTTCGCGTGGGCCGAACAGGTCGACCAGGCCCGCGCTCTCCTCGTCGGTGTAGCCGCGGCGGTGCGGTTCGATCCGCACCTGCGCGCGCAGGGCGATCGCGTGCACCGGTTCCTCACCGAGCATCGCGATGCCGATGCGGGCCGACAGCGTGGGTGTCGCGGCGTAGGGCTCCGGCGCGATGTCGAGCACCGCGAAGGTCGTCGAGTAGGCCGGGCACATCACACACCACCCGGTCGCGCACGCGCCGACACCGTGGCGAAGAACTCGTCGAGATAGCGGTGTACATCCTGACCACCGTCGAATCCGCGCCACAGCATCCGCATCCGGCCGACGAATTCGTAGCAGGTGTCGATGGGCAGCAGCAGGCAGGCCGCCTCGGCGGTGCCGCGCTCGGGGACCCGGATCATCAGCGCCTCCACATCGGGGACCGCGACAGCGATCTCCGGGTGCCGGTCCAGCAGCGTGCGCCACTGGTCGAGGGGCAGTTCGGATTCGGTGGCGCCCGCCGGTCCCGGATAGAACGCGACGGTGCGGCCCAGTGCCGAGTTGTCGAAGAAGAACGCCAGGCCCACCGGGATCTCGAGGGCGTCCCATTCGCCGTGGCCGATGGTGAAGTCCGGGAAGCGCAGATAGCGGTCGGGCACGGCGCGGTATCGCAGGACCGCGTTCTGGTCGGTGAACAGCAGATAGCAGCCCCGGCACACGCACAACAGTTGGCGCCCTTCGACATTCACCACGTGCTGATGCTCTGCGGCGATGGTCTCGGCGCACATCTCACATCGCTCGCCCGCCGGGACGGCGGGTTTGCGGTCGACGGTGAGGCGCCGCAGCACCCCCAGCCCTGAACTCACCCGGCCACCCCCACCGGCACGGCCACCGAGAGCTCTCCGGCGCGTACCAGCACCGGCAGTGGTTCCAGATGTCCTTCGCCGTCGACTCTGGCACCGGCGTGGACAGCGTCGTAGTGCGCCCGGCAGGTCGGGCAGCGCAGCACTGCCTCACCGACCGGGTAACCCATCCGGCGATGCAATGCCGCGCCGGCGAGCGAGTTGTCGCAGGCCGGACAGTGATCGCGGTAGACGAACAGATCGTCACCGACCCGGCAGGCGAGCACGGTCTGTCCGCCGATGACGAAGCCACCGACCTCGCCCGCACCGAGTTCGCCCAGTTCCGGGACCGCTATCCAGCTCCCGTGCTGCGACTCGACCGGGTGGGCGTCGGCGTGTACCCGGGCGAACAGCGAATCGGCGGAGATCAGCGAATCCGTCGATTCCGGTTGCGCGGCAGCCACTTCGATCGACTCGATCTCCGGCGCGGCGGCGCGCACCGCGTCCTCCACCGCCAGTTCCAGGGTCACCGACGACGAGGGGCAGGTGCGACAACTGCCCGACAGTTCGAGGCGCACGACGCCGTCGACCACGCCGAGCAGTTCCACGTCACCACCGTGGGACCCCAGGTAGGGGCGCACGCTGTCGAGCGCCGCGCGGACCCGGGTGTGCACGTCGTGCGGATGCAGGCCGTGCACGAGCAGCAGACTCGCTATCAGATCGTCGGCGACCAGCCGCTCGCGGACGCCGCTATCGACCAGGTCCAGAACGCGCGCCAGCCCGGCGCCGTAGAGGTCGGCGACCTCGCGCACCAGTTGCTCGGCGCGCTCGCGAGCGACGACGCCACCGGCCGAACTCGCGTCCAGCAGGGTCTCGATCCGGTCGCCTGCGCCGCGCCACCGGTCCGGTTCGATCGCCGCCTCGTCGTGCTCCCCCGGACGATCCGGCATCACCGTTACTCCCCGGTGAGGGTCTGGGTCGGCGAGTGGAGTTTGTCCAGGGACTTGCCGTTGCCGAGGTACATGTGCACACCGCACGGCAGGCAGGGATCGAAGCTGCGCACGGTGCGCATGATGTCGATGCCCTTGAAGTGCTCGCGGTCGTTCTCCTCGAAGATCGGCTGGCCCTGTACCGCGTCCTCGTACGGTCCCGGCGTGCCGAAACTGTCGCGCGGGTTGGCATTCCACGGCGTCGGCGGGTACGGATGGTAGTTCGCGATCTTGCCGTCCCTGATCACCATGTGATGGGACAGGACCCCGCGTACCGCCTCGGTGAACCCGCAGCCGATGCCCTCGTCCGGTACCTCGAAGTGCTCCCACGTCTTGGTCCGTCCCGCCCGGATCTCCACGAGCGCCTGTTCCGCGAAGTGCAGCGCACTGGCCGCGGCGTAGGCCTGGAAGTAGGTGCGGGCGCGGTTGCGTTCGATGGTGTTGCTGCCGAACGCGGGGATCTGCCATTCGAAGCTGACGGGGCCCTTCAGCGCGGTCTTGGGCAGGTTGATCTGCACACTGTGCCCGGTCGACTTCACGTAGCCGATGTCGACGAGCCCGGCCAGCGCCGTCGACCACAGCCGGGCCAGCGGCCCGCCGCCGGTGTCGAGGGCCAGATGGTCGGTGCCGTCGAACCAGCGCGGCGACATCACCCAGCTGTACTTGTCGTCCATGTCGCGCTTCTGCGGCTTGGGGTTGGTGTGCTGGTTCCAGGGGTGACGCCGGTCGACCGGATTACCGAGCGGGTCGGTCTTCACGAAGGTCTCCTGGTCGGTCCAGTCGTCGTAATACGAACTGCCCAAGAGGATTCGGATGCCGAGATTGATGTCCACCAGGGACGTGGTGACCAGTTTTCCGTCGACGACCACGCCGGGGGTGACGAACATCCGCCGACCCCACTCCTCCATGTCCTTGTACTCGAAATTGCACACCTCGGGATCCTGGAACGAGCCCCAGCAACCCAGTAGGGTGCGCCGCAGTCCGACCTGTTCGTAGCCCGGCAGCGCCTCGTAGAAGAAGTCGAAGAGATCGTCGTGCATCGGCACGACCTTCTTCATGAATTCGACGTAGCGCATCAGGCGCGTCATGTAGTCGGTCATCAGCTGGATCGTCGCGACGGTTCCCACACCGCCGGGATACAGCGTCGACGGATGCACGTGCCTGCCCTCCATCAGGCAGAACATCTCTCGGGTGTACCGGCTGACCTGCAGCGCTTCCCGGTAGAACTCGCCGGTGAACGGATTGAGCGCGCGCATGATGTCGGCGATGGAGCGATAACCGTGCTCGGCCGAATGCGGTGCGGTGGTCTTCTCCGCCTGGGCCAGGACACCGGGGTTGGTCTCGGCGACCATCTTCTCGCAGAAATCCACGCCGACCAGGTTCTCCTGGAAGATGTTGTGGTCGAACATGTATTCCGCGGCCTCACCGAGATTGACGATCCACTCGCCCAGGTGCGGCGGTTTCACCCCGTAGGCCATGTTCTGGGTATAGCAGGAACAGGTGGCGTGATTGTCGCCGCAGATACCGCAGATGCGGCTGGTGATGAAATGCGCGTCGCGGGGGTCCTTGCCCCGCATGAAGATCGAGTAACCGCGGAAGATGGATGAGGTGCTGTGACACTCGACCACTTCACGGTTCTCGAAATCGATCTTGGTATAGATTCCCAGGCTGCCGACGATGCGGGTGATCGGGTCCCAGGCCATTTCGACCAGGCTGTCGGGATCGATCCGCTTGTGTGACGGCTCGGGGATGATGGCAGTCATTCCAATCGCCTCCTACCAGGTGCGGGTGGCGCCGGATTCCAGCTTCTCGCCCTTGTGCCGCCAACGCGGCTCCTTGTCCACCGTGCGTCCGGTGATGTGGCGCAGACTGCGGATCACCGACCCGTACAGCCCTGATGCCGTCGAGGAGATCTTGCCGCCGGGCGGCTCGTCCATGAACGGCATGAATTTGTCCGGGAATCCCGGCATGGTGCAGCCGATGCAGATGCCGCCCACGTTCGGGCAGCCACCGACGCCGTTGATCCAGCCCCGTTTGGGGACGTTGCATTTGACCACCGGGCCCCAACATCCCAGTTTCACAATGCATTTCGGGGAGCCGTACTCGTCGGCGAAGTCGCCTTCCTCGTAATAGCCCGCTCGATCACAGCCTTCGTGCACGGTGGCGCCGAACAGCCATTTGGGGCGCAGCGCCTCGTCGAGGGGAATCATCGGGGCCTGTCCGGTGGCCATGTAGAGCAGGTAGGTCAGCGTTTCGGACATGTTGTCCGGATGCACCGGGCAACCGGGCACGCACACGATCGGGATTCCGGCCTTGGATTTCCAGTCCCACCCGAGGTAGTCGGGCACACCCATCGCGCCGGTGGGGTTGCCCGCCATGGCGTGGATGCCGCCGTAGGTGGCACAGGTGCCGACCGCGACCACCGCGGTGGCCTTCGGGGCCAACCGATCGAGCCACTCGCTGGTCGTCATCGGCTGTCCGGTGGCGGGATCGTTGCCGAAACCGCACCAGTAGCCCTCCTCGTGGAGCTGTTCGTTCGGAATGGAACCTTCCACCACGAGTACGAAGGGTTCGAGTTCACCACGGTCGGCTTTGAAGAACCATTCGAGGAAATCGTCGGCGCCACCGGTGGGGCCGCATTCGAAATCGATCAGCGGCCAGTGCACAGCGATCTGCGGGAGCCCGGGGAGCGCGCCGAGCGCGATCTCTTCGATACTGGGCTGGGTCGCGGCGGTCAGCGCGACCGAATCACCGTCACAACTGAGGCCTGCGTTGATCCACAGCACGTGGATCAGGGCCTGTTCTGCTTTGATTGCTTCCTGGGTAGGCATGGGCTGTGCCACTTTCTGAAGCGAGATCGCAGGCTCGCGGGAACCTACGCTGTGATCCTGATCACGTCAGTCTATGTCGCCGGTGAGTGATCCTCAATAGTTGCCGAGCCCTGTCGCCGGAGCCAGTCATACCACTGCGCCATGCCGGAACCGCTGGTCACCGACAGTGGCAGGATCTGCGCGTGCGGGTTGATCCGCGCCACGTATTCTCGGCATTTGTCCAGGTCGAAGTCCACATAGGGCAGCAGGTCGATCTTGTTGACGAGGACCAGCGACGCCGCGGCGAACATGTGCGGATACTTCAGCGGCTTGTCGGTGCCCTCGGTCACCGAGATAACCACGACTTTGCCGCGCTCGCCCAGGTCGAACAATGCCGGACACACCAGGTTGCCGACGTTTTCGACGAACAGCAGCGTGCCGGGAGCGGGATCGAGGGTCTCCAGCGCGCGGTAGGTCATCTCGGCGTCGAGATGACAGCCCGCGCCGGTATTGATCTGGACGACCCGACAGCCTGTCGCCTCGATCCGCTCGGCATCGAGCAGGGTTGCCTGGTCGCCCTCGATCACCGCGATCGGCACCTCGGTGAACTCACGGATCGTGCGTTCGAGCAACGTGGTCTTGCCCGCGCCGGGTGAGCTGGTCATATTCAGCGCCAGGATGTCGCGAGCGGCGAGCCATTCGCGGTTGCGCTGGGCCAACAGGTCATTTTTGGCCAGGACCTTCTGCTCGAGGGTGATGGTCTCGGTCACCGGCAGGTGCACGTGATCGCCGCCGTGACCATGGCCGTGGCCGTGCGGCTCGTGTTCGTGTTCGTGTTCGTGTTCGTGCGGGAGAGTGATCACCGCGGCGTCGTCGTCGCCACATCCACAGGTTGCGCACATTCTCGGCTCACTTCCATCGAGCGGATTCGGAGTTCGTGCCCGGCTCTGATCTCGACATCGGCGCTGCCGCACTCGCACAGGGCGATCGGCTCGAGCACGCTGAACTCGGCGCCACAGCTTCGGCAGGCCGCCAGGCCGGGCACCACGTCGATCTCGAGGCGCGCGCCCTCGGCCAGGGTGTCCTCGGCGGCGAGTTCGAAGCAGAACTGCATCGCCTCCGGAACGACCGCGCACAGCACGCCCACCTCCAGCAGCACACTGTGCACCTGTGCACCCGCCGCGTGTTCGCAGACGGCGTCGATGACACTCTGGGTGATCGCCATTTCGTGCATCGCAGTCTCGGCTCGTCGAGGGATGAACCCACCGCTCAGGTTACTCCTGGGCAACCCACCCACGCGATGGTCGACCGGACCGGCACATGCTCAGCTGAGCCGGTGTTCGGCGAGCAGCGCGGCGTCGCCGAGGATGTCGGCGACAGGGCCGTCGGCGACGACTTCGCCGGCGTCGAGGATGACGGCCCGCGCGCAGATCCGTTGCGCGTAGGGCAGATCGTGGGTCACCACGAGCATGGTGGTCGGCAGCGACAACAGGATCTCGGCGAGTTCGCGGCGGGCCACCGGATCGAGGTTGGCGGCGGGCTCGTCGAGGACGAGGACCTCCGGTCGACACGACAGCACCGTGGCCAGCGCGGCCCGGCGGCGTTCCCCGAGCGACAGGTGCGCCGGTGAGCGCCCCGCCCGATCTGTCATCCCCACCGCGTCGAGCGCCGCCCGGACGTGTTCGGCGAGGGCGTCGCCGCGGACGCCGAAGTTGGCGGGCCCGAACGCGACGTCCTGTTCCACGGTCGGCATGAACAGTTGGTCGTCGGGGTCCTGGAACACCACCCCGACCCGTTGCCGAATGGCGCGAACACTGTTGCGGTCCAACCGCACACCACCGATGTGCACCTCCCCCGAGGTGGCGGTGAGTACTCCGTTCAGGTGCAGCATCAAGGTGGATTTGCCCGCTCCGTTGGGTCCGAGGACGGCCACCCGCTCCCCTGGCGCGATCTGCAGGTTCACCCCGTTCAGCGCGCCGGTCCCGTCAGGATAGGCGAACGTCAGGTCGACCACACGCACCGCCGGTGCCGTCGGTTCGGTCACCGCATGATCCAAGCACCCGCGCAGACCGCGATCGCGGCGGCAGCGGGCAGGCAGCCGAGCAGCCACTGTTCGCGGGTGGCGGGCGGGGTGCCGACATCGGGCACGGTGCCGTCGAATCCGCGCGACAGCATGGCCAGGTGAACTCGTTCGCCGCGTTCGTAGGATCGCAGGAACAGGGTGCCCGCGCCGCGTGCGGTCGCACCGGCTTGGCGCAGCGTGCGTGGGTCGTCGCCACGTGAGATCCGTGCCAGTCGCATCCGCGCGGCCTCGTCGACCAGCACATCGATATAGCGCAGCATCAGGACCACGATCATGACGATCGTGCCGGGTACGCGCAGCCGCGTCAGCCCTTCGGGCAAGGCGCGCACGCTCGTCGTCGCGGCCAGGGTCAGTGAGATGCCCACGCCGATAGTGCCTTTCGCGATGATGCCCCACGCGGCGTAGAGGCCGGTCACCGACAGCGACAGCCCGAAGAAGTCGGTGCGGGGTTGCCCGGCGGCGAAGGGCAGCAGGATCGCCAACACCACGAACGGCAACTCGATGAGCAGCCGCGGCGCGATCCAGCGCAGCCCGATTCCCCACCACCGCCACAACGCGATCAAGCCCAGGGCATAGCAGCCGAACGGCCACAACAACTCCCGTGGCGTCGCTACGACCGCGAACACCGCGACCAGCGCGCAAACGATCTTCACCTCGGTCGGCGCACGATGCGCCGGTGAATTCCCCGCCAGATACAGCCGGTGGACCGCGGCGCTCACCTACTCCCGCTCCGTTTCCGACCGCGCCGCGACGTCACCCGCGCGGGCCGCCGAGCGTGATCCGCTGCGGCCGATCCGGATCGTGCGGACCATCGCGAACAGCACCGCGAAGGCGGCCCCGACGCCGACGACGCCCGCCGGACCGGCGAGATCGCTGTTGCCGTCGATCGCGTAGTCGGCCAGCGGAGAACCGACGAACCGGTGTTCCTCGGCGCTCTGCGCGATGCACTCACCGCGCAGTTCCTCGACCCCGTTCACCTCGACCGTGGCGCACCCGCGTCGGGTGGTGGCGTCGAGCCCGTCGGGCTGTGGACTCGCGGCGTAGGACAGCACCCCGGCAACGAGCACCGCGGTCGCGGCGAACATCCACAGGAAACCGGTGAAGGACAACCGCACGCGAGCGGGCGACGCCGCGGCGGACACCGGACCGGCGGCACGCAGCACATAGACCAGATCCGGCCGTGCGCTCACCACCGCCACCACGGTGATCGCGGTGATGATGCCTTCCCCGACCCCGATCAACGCGTGGGTGAGCAACATGTACCCCGCGACCGCCCCGACCGTGGAACCCGCGGCCCCGCCGATGGCGTATTCGACGACGAAACCCATGGCGGCGCACAGGGTTCCGATGAGCGCGGCGACGAACGCCACGACACCCGTCCCCGTGTCGCTTCGCCGGCGCAGCAGCGCTGTCCCGGCTCGAGCGACGAGATATCCCGCGCCGACACCGATCAGGGCCATGTTCGTGATGTTGGTGCCGAGCGCGGTCAGGCCACCGTCGGCGAACAGCAGTGCTTGCACGACCAGGACCACCGCCACGCACAATGCCCCGAGAGCGGGTCCGACCAGAATGGCGGCCAGCGCCCCGCCGAGCAGGTGCCCACTCACACCCGGCAGGATCGGGAAGTTGACCATCTGGACCGCGAAGATGAACGCGGCCACCAGCCCGGCCATCGGCGCGGCACGCTCATCGAGTTCAGCCCGTGCTCGCCAGCCCGCGAGCCCGAGTCCCACCGCCGCGATCCCCGCGAAGATCAGCGACGTCGGCGCATCGACGATCCCGTCGCTCATATGCATTGCCACGGTGCTGCCGTTCACCTATCAGAACACTACGCCCTTTATCTGTCCAAGTGAACAGATAAAGGAATGTCCCACCGCAACGTCGGTCCCGCTGCGACAGGGGTGCGATGCGACTAGAATCCGGTAATGGAGCGTCGCCGCAGTGAAGCCGCGCGCAGCCGTAGCGGCGGCGATCACCGGTCGCCCTTCGACCGGTTCGTCGAGCAGGCCGAGCTGCGAGTGAGTCAGGCTCCGTTCTTCTTCGTCTGCGCCGGAATCGTCGCGGCGTGGCTGATCAGCCTGCCGTGGTGGACAGACCTCAAAACGTGGCAGGTTGCCATTCACACCGTCGCGAGCGTTTTCACGCTGCTGTTGGTGGTGCTGCTCGAGAACGCCGGCCGCCGCGCCAGCGAGGCCGCGCAGGAGAAACTCAATGTCATCGCCGAGGCACTGGCCGCGCTGCTGGATTCCTCCGCGTCCACCGATCCCGAACTCCGGGTGGCCGCGGATCGGCTGCGAGAAGCCGTCGGGCTCGAAGAGCGTCACTGACCGACACGAGGTCACGCACGTATCACCGACGTACTGCGGATGCTTGCACGACGGTCGTTCTACCGACGCGACCGACCGAACTCCCAGGATCAAGTTACTCATGCTTCTGATAAACGAACCGGCGGTCCCGGGCTACGTGGACATGCCCCTTGCAGACTGGATGGTCTTTTGCCAGTAGGCAGCGTCCACTATGTGACCTTCGATTCAGTTCCTGATAAGAGGCCATGGAACCCGCTACGGAACGTGTTCCACCACTATTGTCGGGGCATGGCCGTTGGTAAAGTTCACACAGCGAAGACAGCGCCTGGTCCCCAACCGAAGCCGAGTAGCCCTGCGCCGGTCCGGCGGAGGCCGGCCGACCGGCGTGAGCACATCGCACGGGTCTCTGCCGAAGCCTTCGGTGCACGAGGACTGCACGGCGTGAGCATGAACGAAATCGGCGCCAAGTTGGACATCAGCCACGCCGCTGTGTACCGGCACTTTCCCAGCAAATACAGCCTGTTCCGGCAGGAGACGCTCCGGCTCAGCGAACTCGGCGTCCGGGCGGTGCGCCTGCCCGAGACCGCGCGGAATTGGGACCCTGCCCGCAAGTTCGACTTCACCGTCGACGCCATGATCGGTGCCGCGCTCGCCAACCGGGGCTGTGGTGCGCTGCTGCGATGGCAGCACCGCTACCTCGACGACGACGACCGCCGAATTCTGCTGGATCAGGTCGCCACCACCGAAGCCGCTTTGCGCGATCGAGTCGAACAGATGCGACCCGAGCTCTCCGACGCGGAACGCGCCGTCATCGCCAGTGCGTTGATGAGTGTGATCACCAGTATCTGCGACCACCGCACCCGTATCCCGGCGCCCGAGCTGGCTGAGGTTCTGGCCACGACCTGCAAGACAATCGTCGGCACCACGCTGCCGACCATCGTCGCCGCCGAGGATGAGCTTCCCGCGGTGCGACGGCACCACCACGAACTGGTGATGTACAGAGCTGTCGAACTGTTCCGTACACGCGGTTACCCCGTTGTCAGCGTCGAGGACATCGCGACCGCGTCCGGGCTGCCTTCCGCGTCGGCGCTCTACCGCTATTACCGCAGCAAAGGCGACTTGCTCAGCGCCGTAATCCATCGCCGTCTCGACCGAATCTCGACCGCCGTGACCGCTGCTTCCGACGGCGACCCGCATGCCGCGCTGACCCAGCTGATCGCGAGCTATGTCCAGGAATCGATCACCGAGCCAGGACTGTCCTTCGTGTTCCACGCCGAGCTCGCCAATCTCCCGGCTGCCGAGGGCGCGACGATGAACCACCGTCAGCGACTGGCCATCGAGGCGTGCGCCCAGTTCGTCACCGCCGCCCGGCCTTCCTTACCGCCCGCGCACGCCCAAGTCCTCGTCCACGCCGCACTCGCCCTCGTCGTCGATCTGGAGCAATTGATGGGACCCGACCATCCCGAATGCGGCGCTGCCCGAATCGAGCATCTGATGTCCGATATCCTCCTCGGCGCCTAGCCTGTGACCGCACAGTCCGGTGACGAGCTCTATCGGAAACGCGCGGCCCTTCAGCGGCGTTGGGACGATCGGGACAGGGCGCACAGCAATTCTCCGATTGTCGACCACTCGACGGCGTCGTTTCGCGAGGCCTACTACGCCGAGGATTCCCGGCGCCGGCAGCGGGCACAGGAGGAATTCGACGCGCGGAGTTGGGAATTCGTCATCGATCCAGTGATCGATGAGTGGGCACGGGCATGGATCGTCGGAGTACCAGCGACGTTGCCGCTACGCCGGTCGACCTTTCCGGACTGGGCCGACCTGCTCGGTTTCCGCAGTCACGACTTCTCGATCGATATGGCACTGGTGGCACTGGTCGACCGCGCGGTCACCGACGGCGTGATGCGCTTTCCGTGCCAGGGCGTGGTCGCTACGGCATTCTCCAGTCGCCATCCCTACACCGAACTCACCGACGGCGTCGGCTACGGCTTCTATCCGGACGACGCCGAAGAGTTGATCGTCCACGGCTCGGCCGCAGTGCGATACGAGGATTTCGACAGCAGGCCGGAATACGGTCCCGATGCCGTGGTTGCCGCGATCCGGATGGTGCACGATACGTTCCAGAAGCCTCGACCTGGACATAGGCAACCCGGGAGATACTGGCAGCCCACCGAGTGAGCCCCTTGTTCCCGAAGAATTCCTCGACATGCAGATCGGCGAGAGTCGTCTCCCGCCTATCAATTTCCACCCTCACGTGACGATTTGTCGCTAGTCGCGCGATGTGGTGGCCGTGACGATCTCGCCCAACCGTGACCGTCGTTGGCGACCCCGCGACAAGACCGGTAGCGTTCGGTACCGGTGGTGCCTCGTCGATGCTGGGTGATCAGTCCACTGTTCCGCAGACGAGAGGCACCTTGTGACAACCCCCACCCGACACCGAACCGAACCCGATGCCCGCGTGCCGGCTTCGGCAGGCGAGCGGGACCTGCGGGAACTGTTCGGGCAGTCCATCGCCGTCTTCGTCTCACTCGCGGGCCCGAAGCATCTGGTCGACACGGCCAACCCCGCGTTCTTCGCCGCGATCGGAAAGGACCCGGCCCACACCGGGATTCCGCTGGCCGAGCTGGTGCCCGAACTACCCGAACACGGTGTTCTTGCCGTCTTGGATCAGGTCTATCGCACCGGTGAACCCCACACCAGTCATGCCGTTCCGGTCCTGCTGGGCGCCCACAAGGTCCGGTCCTCCTTCGATTTCAGCTACGAGCCACTCCACGACGACGAGGGGTCGGTGACCGGGATCCGGTTGATCGGTGTGGAGACCACCCAACTCGAACACGCGCACCGGCTGATGGCCGAGCAGCGCGCCCTGGTCGAACAGATCGCCCGCCAAGCGCCCCTGGCCGAGGTCCTGGACGGCATGGCGCGCGCGATCGAAGATCTCGCCCCCGAACAGGTCCTGGTCTCGGTGCTGCTCGCCGACCCGGACGGGCGACATCTGCGCCACGGCGCCGCGCCGAGCCTGCCCGACTTCTACAACGAAGCCATCGACGGGATCGCCACCGGCGAAGGCGTTGGCTCGTGTGGCACCGCCGCGCATCGGCGCGAACCGGTCATCGTCACCGATATCGGCACCGATCCTTTCTGGGACGACTTCCGGGAACTGGCCGGGCGCGCGCAGCTGGCGGCGTGCTGGTCGACGCCGATCCTGGCCCGCGACAGCACCCTGCTGGGAACCTTCGCCATGTATCACCGCAGCCCGCGCGCCCCGCAGGACAGCGATCTCGCGCTTGCCCGGGTCTTCGCCGACACCGCGGGCCTGGCCATCGAGCGCCATCACATCGAGCAGGCGAAAGCGACGGCCGAGGCACAGGCCGAAGCCGCGCGCCAGGAGCTGGCCACGGCGCTGCGCGTCGAAAACCGGTTACGCACCGAGGCCGAGCAGCGCGCCGAAGCGGCCGCCGAACTCAGCGCCCGAATGCACAGTGCCGCGGCAGCGCTGGTCGCTGTGCCGCGTCCTGAGCAGTGCGAGCTCGGCGGGTCCGCTGGGTGCGGCGAACCGGCCGAGATCAAGGTCGCCGATTCCTGGGGTGACGCGGCGTGGGGTTGCCCCGACCACGTCGAACACGCCCTGCTCAACGTGAGTTCGGTGTTCATCGCCAACGAAGATCTCGGTGGCCTCGCCGCCTACCGCAACCGCTGACCTCGGCTCACCACCGGTCGCCCACGGGTCACCCGAGGGAGACGCAACCTTGCAATGTCTGGAAGTCACCGGCCAGTGCCGGGCCGCCCACGCAGGTCGGTGTGGTCCTCCCGTCGATGGTGACACTCGCACCGGCACCGGCGATCCCGAGCGCCAGTCCGGGCCGCACACCGCTGGCGTCGACCGTCGAGCCTGGGCCCACCGCGAGCGCGGCCGGCCCGGACAGGCCCTGTGCTTGCGAGGTTGCCACACCGCCGCCGACGCCGATCGCGAGAGCGAGCGCCTGCGGCCCTGCCGATGCTGCCGCGGATCCATCGACTCCGAACGCGGCAGCGGCACTTCCGCCGACACTCGACGCGGCACATTCGGAAGTGTCCGATGAATTCTCGATCGTGCCCGCGCCGGGAACGCGGCAATCGACCGGCCCCGCGGCGGCAGTCGGCGCCATCGCGATCACACCCGCGATCGCGATGGCCGCGCCGAAGCCGATTCCTGCTGCTCGCCCGTAATGGTGATTGTTCATGTCAATCTCCTAGAGAGGTGTTCGCTGTCCCGTCGAGATATCGACGAGGTTTTTACTGCGGCATCAGAACCGAATCAATCAGGTAGACAGTGGCATTGGCGGTATTGACGCCACCGCAGAGCACCGCCGCGTCGTTGACCTTCAGATCGTCACCGGAGCCGGTGACGGTCACCGTGCCACCCTGCACTGTTGTCTGCGTACCGACGATGGCGTCCGGCGCGATCCGGCCCGGCACCACGTGATAGGTGAGGATCTTCTCCAGCGTGGGCGCGTCGGTCTTCAAGCTCTCGATGGTGGCGGGATCTACCTTGGCGAAGGCCGCGTCCACCGGAGCGAAGACCGTGAACTCGCCGCCGTTGAGCGTGTCGACCAAATTGACCTGCGGATTCAGCTGGCCCGATACCGCAGCGGTCAAGGTGGTGAGGAGCGGATTGTTCGATGCCGCCACCGTCACCGGTACTTCGGCCATACCTTCGACCGACCCCGGTCCGGTCGGGACCTGCGCGGCGTACTCCGCACAACCCGGGCCCACCAGGCTGTCCCCCGCAGCGGCACCCGAAGTCGGCGCCATCGACGACGTGGTCATCATCGATGACGTTGTCGTCGTCGCAGCCGAGTCCGACGACGAATCGTCTGACGAACACGCCGCCAGACCGAACACCGCCATCGCTGCCACCCCTACCGCTGCCACGGTAACTCTCGTGTTGCTTCGCATCGTGTTCACTCGCTTTCTCCTTCCGACGAGGCGGCGAACTTCGCCACCAGGTTTCCGACGGTCATCGAACTTTCGTCCAGGTTGCCGACGGCCAAAGGAGAGATGCACCCAAGGCTCGTGCGGGCTGGTGCGAGGACAGTTCCGTGAGGTGATCACGGTTGCCGAGTGGTCGCCGACATGCGGTTGTCACCTCCAGTGATCCTAGGAGCGAAACGGGGGCGATCGAGCAAATGATGCAAAACTGATGCACACTGTCGTGTTCACTCGGCACGGCGCCCGGTGCGCAATTGGTAGCGACGCTCCGCGTAGGCGAGATCGTCACGCCACAAGCGGGTCGCGGCGTGTGTCATCAGCGGCCGCAGTGCGGCACCAGCGTGGCGGGCTACGCGGAAGCCGCGTCTGTCGCTGTCCGCGACCACTGCCTCGATGACTGCCGTGCGCGGCTGCCCGTCGGGTCCGACACCCAGTGGAGTGGCATGGGTTTCGACGACACTGCCCTGACCTTCGCCGTCGATGATGCGCATCGTCAGCGTTCGTGGTTCCGGGCTGATGAACTCGGCGTGTACGGGGACGCCGAGCCGACCGCCGACCCGGAAGGTGACCGCGACGACGAACCGTTCGACGGGGTCGGTGGAGCCGGGTTCGGACGCGGGAGATTCGAGCACCTCCAGGTGGGCGAACGAGTAGGGGTGAAACCACGACCCGTGCCAGGGATCGAGCCGGTTGGCGATGATGTCGGCGGGCTCGCACACTCCGGTCACGGTGGCGACCGCCGAGATCGCGCGATTCGAGGCCGGACGAGCGCCGATGACCGGCGCATCCAACGGCGCTTCGCCGCCGATGTGGTCGAGTCGTACCCAGACCAGAACCCCGTCGTCGTGGCACGGCAGCACTGTCCACCCCGGCCCACCGTCGCGGCTGAGCCGTAGGCCGTGCCAGCGGCACACCAGCGCCCCGCAGTCGACGCGCGCCTGTGCCAAAGGCGCACCGAGGTGCGGGCACGCGCCGGGTCCGACCACCAGCCGTTGCTGCTGGTCACGCCAGGCCACGAGCTCGACGCCGGCGACAGTGGCACCGAAAGGCCGGTCTTTTCGAACCTCACGGCTCGCGCCGAAGACGTACCAGTTCCCGGAGGGACGTTGCTGCGACCGTTCGAGTGCTGTGCCGATGACAGCGGGGTCGGCGTCGCGGTAGGTGGGATGCTGGGTAGACCACCGTTCGGAATCGACAGGTTGTACCGGCCAGCCGGTGGGCCAGCGTCGAAAGATCCTGTCGCTCATACAGATTCCTCCTGGATCGCCGCTTTCGACATCTCGCGCGCGGCGAGACGTCGCAGCACCGCGTGTCGTCCGGTCGTGGGCACCGTGTACAGGTCGTGCCCGGACAGGCCCCATTGCGTGAGCAGGGCATTGGCCGCGGTCCAGCCGGTCGTGGCAGCACGTTCCATCAACGCGACGGGCAGGTCGATACGGATGCCGTCCCCGGCCAGCATCAGCTTGTCGTGCGGCGTGCGAACCGGCGGGCGGGCGGCGTGGTCGCCTACTCCGAACAGGGGGCAATCCTGTCGCCACTGCACCTGTTCGCCGACGATTCGCGCGTCGGCTGTCTCGGGATAGAGGTGATGCAGTCGAGCGAGGAGCTGCCCGCGGATCTCCCGCTCGAACTCCGGTGTCCGAACCTCGGACACCGCGTAGGCATGCAGTTCGACCACCGCGCCGTTGTGCCGCTCGGCCCAGGAGCGGGCCTGATCCTCGTAGCGGTCGAGGACGCTGATGTTGTCCAGCGGAGGCATGCCGCCGGTGGCGAGAAACGCCGGTCGTTCCTGCGCGACCGGCCGATCCAGCCACAGGCGATGGACGAGAAACGGTGGGGCGCTGCGCAATGCCTGGATCCGTGAGCGCCAGTCGGGATCGCCGAGATCCGGGGAGTCGGCGACGATACGACGCAGCCCGGCGACGTCGGTCGCCAGCACAACCGCATCGGCATCGACGACACCGCCCACATCGTCGTGCACACGGAAGGTTCGCTCTCCACCCGCCCGCACCTGGGTGACTGTCGTTGCGGTGCGGATCCGGGCTCCGCGCGCTGCGAGGTACTCGCTCAGCGGCGACCACAGCGCGGTGTCGTAGTTCGATGTCGGCACATCGAAGAGCAGCCCTTCGCTGGATCCGAGGAAGTAGATGTGGAACATGGCAGCCAACTCGGCGGCCGACATCTGCGCCGGCGGCGCGAAGAAGCTCCGGGAGAAGACCTCGAAGGCGAGATGGCGTGCGGCGACGGGAAACTTGATCTTCCGCAGAAACGTTTCCGCGTCCACATGATCCAACTGCTCGTAGATGGCGGGCACCGACACCATCGCCAACGGGGCCGCGGCCCTGGCATCGAGTCGGCACAACTCGTGTAGCGGAAATGTGCGACTGCGTGCCGCGAAGGCGAGCGCGTTCCAGGGCGGGGTGAGCGGCAGGCGACGGAACGAATCGCGTCGGCCTTGCGCATCCACCAGCGGATAGTCGTCGACACGCGTCATGCGCCGCAGCTGGGGATCGGTGCGGCGCAACAATTGCCGCAGGTTGTAGTACTGCCGGAAGAAGGCATGAAAACCACGGTTCATCGCGATCGGGGTGCCGTCGGGAAGGGCGTCGGTCCACCCGCCGACGCGGCCGCCGAGATACTCCTGGCATTCGATCACCTCGACACCGACGCCGCGTTCGGCGAGCCCGGTAGCGGCGGCCAGCCCGGCGATGCCCGCTCCGACCACAACCACGAACGGGCGGGCGTCCGACGCACGACCGATGGGAGGGGCGGCGGCATGGTGCACGATGCGCCGATCGCGGCCGATTACAGCGTCCACTAGCGCTCGATCCCATCCAGGCCAGGAGCACGATGGGTGGTCGCCAGGAACGTGTGCACGATGCCGTGCTGCCAGCCTGGAACGGTTTCGCTGCAGACAGCCGTGAAACCGTTCTCGCGCAGCCGCTCACGGAATCGGGATGTGCTGTCGAAGGAGACGACGCTTCGTTGCAGGTGCCGGTACAGGGTGGCGTCGCGGCTGAGCATCCATCCGGCGGGCACGATGATGGTGCGGCACACCGTGTTCCAGACGATGCGGGCCCACCTCGATTCCGCCACCGAGTATTCGTGCACCCCCAGCGGGGCGCCGGGGCGAAGCAGCGCGGCGAACGCGCGAAGTTGAGTGTCGGGGTCGGCGAGATTGCGCACCAGATAGGCGGCGAAGATGCCGTCGAAGGGGCCGACGATGCCCGCGGCCTCGATATCCTCGATGCGGCTGTGCACGAATCGGACCGAATCGGGCCATGTTTTGGCCCGCGCTCGCGCGAGCATCTGGGCCGATCCGTCGACCGCGACGATCTCCGCTTTCGGGGCGACCGATAACAGTGCGGCGGTGGAAGCACCTGTCCCGCAACCGGCGTCGAGTAATCGCAGCCCTGCCCCTCGGCCGGGAAGTTGCATCCGGCGCGCGGAGGTGCGCAGGTGTTTGTGATAGCCGGGATTCACCGCGACGAGGCGGTCGTAGTCGTCGGCGACCGCGTCGAAGGCAATCGGCACCACATCGCGACTCAGCCCGTCGACGCCGATTCGAGAGTCGTTCACAAGCGCACACCTTTCCGATCCCGGATTCGTTCGCGTTCCCACAGCAGCAGGACCGCGGTGACCATGGCGAAGCCGAACAGGTAGTCCTCGACCGGGATGTCCCACGGGAACCGGATCCCGGTGATGTGTTCGGAGTCGTAGAGAACCAACGGTGCGGTGAGTTTGGTGAGCCAGCCGTCGACCAGGATCTGGAAGCTGAGCACGATGAGCATCGACAACCAGTAGCCGGGCCTGCCGAATAGCCCTGTCCGGAGGAACGCGAGCTCCCATCCACAGACGAGGACCACCGCGACCAGTGCGGGCAGCGTATAGCCGAGGCCGGTCACCGGGTCCGCTCCGAAGGAGCCGGGGACGACTCGGTGGGGTGCAGCCGCTGGAGAATCGTCTCGACCGCGTTGTAGGTGAGCAGTGCGCACAGCGGTATGACGAGGAAGAAGACCAGTTCCTCGACCGGTATCGCCGGCGGCAGCGTCCAGCCTGTCAGATAGCGCGGGCTGTAGGTCCAGACGTCGGCGGCGATGGCCATCGCGTCCCAGACGAGGAACACGGCGGCCACCGGGAGCACACACCGGACAAGCCGGGCGGGGCGCCGATAGACCCCGCCACCGAAAGACTCCAACGGCAGGGTCACCAGCAGGCAAAGTCCCATGACGATCAGGTATTGCCAGCGTTCCATCGTGTCACCTAACTCTCGGTCAACAACACGCGGTCCAAACGGCGAAACCATCGGCCCATCTGCTCAGGGATCCCGAGGCATCAGGTACTCACAGCACAAACTAGTCCCGTATCCCGCCGAGTTCGATGACCCGCACCGCCTGTTTTCGCCGAGTTCGAGAGATCACGTGAGCCCTTCGGCCTTGGTCAGCGCGCGTGCGCGCCCGCCTCGCCGCGCCCACAACGCGCGAGCCAACGCCGAACCGGCGACCCGGGTGCGACGCGCGTTGCCCACGGTGGCTCGCGCGGTGAACACCGCGAACTCGGTCTCCTCGATGCGGTCGAGAATTTCCGAGTACAGCACGGCCGCGGTGGCGACACAGGGTCGCGATACCGGGTGCAGCAGCGCGATTCCGGGGTCGGCGTATCGGTACCAGTCGTGGGCAATCGCATGTTGTGCGGCCAGGGCCGATCGCACCCTGGCGTCGGTCCGGCGTTTCGTCCGGCACCACTGCAACCGGTCGCGGTCCACCTCGAAAGCGGCCAGCTCGTCGGCAGGCAGATACACCCGGCCACGGTCGAGGTCTTCGGCGATGTCGCGAAGGAAGTTGGTGAGCTGGAACGCTTTTCCCAGCGCCGCCGCGTACGGCGCGGCATCGGCCTGGGCACCCACGGTGCCGAGCACCGGCAGTACTTGCAGCCCGATCACCGCTGCCGAACCGTGCATATAGCGATCCAGCGCGGCCCGATCCGGGTAGTCGGTCACCGTCAGATCCATGCGCATCGAGTCGAGGAAGTCGTCGAACAAGGCGTGGTCGATCCGGTATCTGGCGGCGGTATCGGCCAGCGCGGCAAGGATCGGGTCGTCTCCCGGGGACCCGGAAAGACTGTCGTGCAGGTCCTTCGCCACCACGTCCAGTCGCGCCGCCGCAGAGCCCGCGGCGGCATCGGCCGGGGGTTCGTCGACGATGTCGTCGGCCCATCGGGCAAAGCCGTAGAGCGCGTGGATCGCGGGCCGCTGGGCGGGCGCGAGCAGCCGAGTGGCGAGGAAGAACGTGCGTCCATGTCGGGCGTTGAGGTCCCGGCATCGCTGATAGGACTCCCGCAGCCCCGCAGCGCGGATGCCGGCGGCGTCGAGTTCTGCGTGCATCATCGTCGATCACTCCTGGTCGCAGTCGAGGCTCGCGAGGTCGACACCGTGCCGGTGACACGGTCGGCGGCGAGACGGCCCGACAGCAGGGCCGTCGGCACTCCGACGCCGGGCACGGTGCCGCAGCCGGCCAGCACGGCGTTGGCCGTGCCGCGTGGCAGGTTCGCGGGACGAAAGGGGCCGGTTTGGGCGAAGGTATGCGCGAGTGAGAACGGGGTGCCTGCCAGCATGCCCTGCCGTTCCCAATCGGCGGGCGTATCCACGTGCATGATCTCGGCGTTTTCGCCGAAGCCCGGCACCAACCGGTCCTCGACGATCGCCGTGAGCTCCTCGCCGTACGCGGCGGCGCGACGATCCCAGTCCAGGTCTTTGCTGCGGTAGAGGTTGGGCACCGGAGCCAGAACGGTGAACAGGTCGCGTCCGTGCGGGGCGAGGGCGGGGTCGGTCGCGGTGGGCCGGGTCACCAGCAGCGACGGGTCCGACATCAACTCCCCCGCACCGATCAGTTCGTCGAAGGTCTGCTTCCACGCTTCGCCGAAGACGAGGTTGTGATGTGCCGTCGGCACCGTGGCGGGCATTCCGATATGCATGACGACCGCGGACGGTGCCGGACGCCAGCGGATCGGACGGCGCGGTGCGCGATCGAGCAACTCGTAGGCGGTGGGCAGTTCAGTCGCCAGAACAACAGCATCGCAAGGGATTCGACGACCGTGGTCGGTGAGCACCGAGGTGATCCGGGAGCCGCGCCGTTCCAGGTCGTGAACTGTCTCGCCGTAACAGAACGTCACACCGGCGTCGACGGCGGCGGCCGCGAGGGCCTCCGGTAGCGCGCGCATTCCTCCGCGCGGGAAGTAGACCCCACCCACCGTGTCCATGTAGGAGATCACCGCATACAGCGCCAGCGCTCGTTGTGGCGCCACGCCCGCATAGAGCGATTGGAAGGTGAATACTCGGCGCAGTCGTTCGTCGGTCAGAAAGGATCCGATCGTCCTGTCGAGGCGCCGGAATCCGCCCAGTGCGATCAGCCGTGCGAGCGCCGGTGTCAGCAATGACAGTGGAGAATCGGCGTTCGCGGCGATGAACCGATCGAATTCGACGCGGTACAACTCGCTCATCCACGCGCGCAGTCGGCGATACCCGTCGACTTCCCCTGGTCCGGCGAATGCCAGGACCGATTCCTCCATCGCCGCTGCGTCGCTGTGCACATCCAACCCGCTGCCGTCGGCGAAGTGCGCGCGGTAGGCAGGAGCGACCGGCAACAAGTCCAACCGGGAGTCGAGATCCTCACCCACCGCGGCAAGGGTGTCGGCGACGATCTCGGGCATGGTCAGCACCGACGGCCCGGTGTCGAGCAGGTAGCCATCGACATCGCGGTGTCCCGCTCGTCCACCGGCGAACATCTCGCGCTCCACCACTGTGACTGTGCGACCGCGGCCTGCCAGGTGCAACGCTGCGGCCAGACCCGCCAGACCGGCACCGACGACGACCACCTCATCGGTTCTTCCCGATATCGTTCGCATCGTTCCCTTTCAGTCGGTGGTGACGGCGGTCAGTGCGTGCGGTGGGTGCACAGCAGCGCCATGCGGTGCAGAGAATCGGCTACCGATGGTTCGAGATCGGCGATGTCGAGCAGCCGACGCGCATGGTCGACGCGGTCGGCGATCATCTGTTCGGCGCGCAGTCCCGCACCACTGTCGGTGACCACCGCCTGTGCGAGCGCCACATCGCGCTCATCGATGACCTTCTTCGTCCAGAGGCCTCGTAGCCGGGTGCGATCGGCCGGCTCGGCCAGCTGATCAGCCAGCGCGATCACGGTGGTCGCCTTCCGCTCTCGAACGTCGTCGCCGGTCGGTTTGCCGGTCGTCGCGGGGTCGCCGAAGATGCCGAGCAGGTCATCGCGAATCTGGAAAGCCTCCCCGATCACTTCGCCGTATTCACCGAGAAGGCGCATCATCGTCTCGTCGCAGTCGGCCATCGCCGCACCCAGCTCGAGTGGCCTGCGCACGGTGTAGTTGCCGGACTTACGGCGCGCGATGTCCATCACCGCGTCCACGGTCGGAACGCGATTCGCATCGTTGGACAAATCCGCGAGCTGACCTACCGCCAGTTCGCTGCGCATCGAGTCGTAGCGTGGCCATGCTCGATCCAGCGCGGCGGCGCCGACGCCACTTTCACGCAGCATGCGCTCGGCCCACACCAAGTACAGGTCGGCGAGCAGGATCGCCGCCGACTCACCGAATCGGGCCGACGATCCGGACAACCCCTGATCGCTGTGCCACGCGGCGAGACGCAGATGGGCTGCCGTCCGTCCCCGCCTGACCTGGGACTCGTCCATCACGTCGTCCTGCACGAGCGCGAACGCGTGCAGCAGCTCCGCGCTCGCGGCCGCGCGCAACGCGGGTTCGGACTCACCGAGACCGCCACACAACCAGCCGAGATAGACGAACACCGACCGTACGCACTTGCCGCCCGACGCGAAATCGATCATCAGCCGACCGGGAAGCGAGAACCCTTCTGGGTCCAATTCCGCCGCGCAACGCGCCCGGACGAACTCATCGACGTGATCACGTACCGAGCGCTGCGTACGGTCGAGCCACCCGGCGAACTGCGCAGAACCGTCCCCGTTCGGCGACGCTCGGCAGTGCTGGATCGCGATAGCTACTCGCTCTGCATCCACATCTCCCATTGTGGCATCAACTCCCGCATTTTGCATCGTTTATGCATCGAATACTGGGTCCGAGATTGGTCACGCCTGGGTACAACACCCAAGATTCACACGGTTCGGCCCCGACATCAGGCAGGCACGCACCAACGGCGACGTGTCGTCGCCCGGAGCGACGGGTAGCGGCCCCGAGCGGTCGGGGGCCCACCCAGTATTGTGAATCGTTCACCTGCGGGGACGGGTGACAGACGACGGGATCGACTACACATGAGCGACGAGCGACAAATCCTCACTCCCGGCGAAACCTGCTGGCAGATCGCCCAGGCAGATCGCCTGGCATGCATCATCGACGCGGCGGACTACTTCCGCTATGCCAAGGCCGCGATGCTGCGGGCGCGCAAACGCATCGTGCTGATCGGCTGGGATTTCGACACCCGGATCAAGTTCGAACCGCAGGGCAAGACCCTCGAAGGACCCGATCGGCTCGGCAAGTTCCTGTCCTGGCTGCCGAAGCAACGTCCGGACCTCGAGATCTACCTGCTGAAGTGGAATGTCGGTGCGTTCGCCGCGATCGGCCGGGGGATGACACCGATCTTCGTCGTCAATTGGATGACCGACCGACGACTGCACTTCGAAATCGACGGCGCGCACCCCGTCGGCGCGGCGCACCATCAGAAGATCATCGTGATCGATGACCAACTCGCGTTCTGCGGCGGCATCGATATGACCGTCGACCGCTGGGACACCAGTGACCACGATGACGACAACACCTACCGCACCGAGCCGAACAACCAGCGCTACGGCCCTTGGCACGATGCGACCACCGCCGTGGACGGCGCCGCGGCGAAGGCGATCGGCGAACTGGCCGCCGCCAGATGGAAAGCTGCCACAGGACAAGAACTGAGCCCCGTCGACGAGATCGCCGGGCAAGCGCCGTGGCCCGAAGACCTGGAGCCGACGATGCGCTCCGTCGACGTGGGGATCGCCCGCACTCTCCCCGAACTCGCCGACCGCACCGAGGTTCGCGAGATCGAGGCGCTGTATCGCGCGGCGATCGCGGGCGCCACCCGCACGCTGTACATCGAGAGCCAGTACCTGGCGTCGCGCACCCTCGCCGAGGCGATCGCCGCGCGCCTGCGCGAACCGGACGGCCCGGAGATCGTGCTGGTACTCCCCCGCAACGCCGACGGCTGGCTCGAGCAAGCGGCCATGGACGGCGCCCGTCGACGCCTGCTGCATCTGCTGTGGAAAGCCGACATCCACCACCGGCTGGGCGTCTACTACCCGGTCACCGCCGGCGGTGCGCCCATCTATGTCCACGCCAAGGTGCTGGTGATGGACGACCGCCTGCTGCGGGTCGGATCATCGAACCTCAACAATCGTTCGATGGGCTTCGACACCGAATGCGACCTCGCCGTCGAGGTCACCCCGACGACCGCCGACGGCGAAGTCCTCCGTGACACCATTCTCGGAATCCGCCGCCGCTTGCTCTGCGAACACCTCGACGCCGACCCCGCGAAATTCGACGCCACCCTCGCCGAAACATCCTCGCTCGTGCGCACGGTCGAAGCGCTGCGCGGCGAAGGCCGCACCCTGGTCCGATTCGACCCCGACACCGTCGCGGACGAGGGTAGCGTCCTGGCGGAGAACGAGCTGATGGATCCCGAACGCACGCCGACAAAGCTGTGGGACAGCCTCTTTTCGGGCCGAGACGTTCGCCGCACGAGGTCGACTCGATAACCACGGCGATCTCCCCTGCGGGGCATGATCCGCGCCACGCCCCACGACATCGCGCGGCAGGAACTCGCGCGCCAGCTTGCGCGCCCGGTCGCCGTCCTCGTCGATGACGACAACCGCGCGGAAGCTGGTCTCCAGCGTCTGCGGGTCGCGCCCGGCTTCCTCGCAGCGCCGGCGCAGTGTGGCCGATTTCCGCGGCAGGTCGCTGGTGTGACAGAGGAGGTTCAGGTGGTCGGCGTACCGCACGGCCAGGCCGAAGGTCTTGTGCTCGCCGCCGCCACCGCGCAGGATCGGTAGGTCGTCGCGTAGGTGATTCCCAGTGGGCGGGACCGTATCGGTCAATTGTCCAATTTGCTGGGTGTCGTAGCCACTCGGCAACTACGGTCCCGCGCATGTCTCGCACACACCGCATACTCGCCGCCGCCGCCCTGGCAGCTGTCCCGTTCGTCGCGACAGCGCCTGCCCCTGCGGCTCCGGTCGTGAACAAAGTCGTGGTCATCGGTATCGACGGCACACTGTGGAGTGAGGTGTCGGCGGCCGATGCCCCCAACCTCGACCGCCTGGCCGCCGAAGGCACCCTGGCACGCACCTCCATCGCCCCGCACACCACCATGTCGTGCGTCTCGTGGGCGACGGCGCTGACCGGCGTGTGGGATACCAAGCACGGGATTCAGGACAACGGATCCACTTGCAACGCAGGCCCTTTCGCACAGTATCCGACCGTTTTCACCCGGGTGGAACGGGAGCGTCCGCCGTTGTCGACGGCCTCCCTCGGGACCTGGGACAAGATCGGCATGATCGCGCGCACCGGCAGCCCGCAGGCCGACCGGGTGGCCGTCACGCAGATCGATCCCACCGGTGCGGGCGTCTGTGAGACCACCGCCGATTCCCATGCCACCGCGCAGGTCGTCTCGGCCATCACCGAGGAGGGGACCGACCTGCTGTTCACCCACCTCGACCAGGTGGACATCGTGGGTCACACACTGCGCGGAGTCTGGCCGCAGGCGTACCGCGATGCCATCGGCCGAGTGGACGGCCTGGTCGGGCAGATCACCGCAGCGGTGGATGCGCGGGCGGCCTCGCACACGAACGAGCGATGGACGATTCTGGTCACCACCGACCACGGACACGAGCCGGACGGCGGGCATGGTGGGCAGAGCGCCTACGAGACGGCCAGTTTCGTGATCGCGCGCGGCGCGGGGTTCGCGGCGGGAACGCAGAACAACGGATACACCCTCGCCGACATCACACCGACCGTGCTGGATCTGCTCGATGTCTCGGCTCCCGCGAATCTCGACGGCGAGTCGATGCTGACGGGTGGTTCGGGCGACCCGGCAGCACCGGTGCCGACTACGCCACCGGTCGACTCCGGGATCACCGGTTCGTCGTCCGGTTCGGCGCAGGCGGCCATGGTGGCCAATCCGTTGTGCATCCTGGGCAGTGGATCGGCGAGCGGGTCGTCCGACAGATAGCGCGTCGAACGCAGGGCTACCGGTCGCTCCCGCCGGCATCGAGGGCGCCCAGTTGAAGTTGCGTGGCGAGGGCTTGCAGCGCTTCGGGGTCGCGTGGTGGCACCCGTTCCATCGCACTGAAAGCCAGGTGGTCGACGATCAACATGGTGCGTACCTCTGACGGACCCTCGAATGCTGTTGTGCCACAGTGTCTCAACCTCACAATCAGCACTGTCTGCACCGAGGGATCGCCCCGAGCATTACGACGCCGAGACCGCGCGTAGGGCTCACGCCCACCTCACCATCGCAACCGAAGTAGCCGTCGACACCCAGACCACGCCACATCGGCGCTTCAGCGATAGCCTCGGGGTATGACTGACAACGATCAGCCTGCACAGCGGCATCGACGACCCGTGGGCGTCGACTCCTCGACAGTGGCAGCGGTCGGCAAGTTGTCGGAGGCATTGGAGACGACCGAACGTGCTCGCGGGCACCTCTACAGCTTCCACCAGCTCACCGGCGGTGCCGATCTCGCACTCGGTGAGGCGGTGGACATGCTGCGCGAGGCCGGCCACCATCAGCTCGCCGAGAAGCTGGCCGCCGAACTGGTCGGCCGCAACGTGCTGCCCGGCCGGTGGACTTTTCAGATCGTGGAGGAATACGACGAGGGTTACTACGCGCGGTTCCGACAGATCGAGCGCGAGATCCGCGACGAACTCGTCGACGGCCGCACCCACCTGTACGAGGCCGAGATGAAAGAAACTCGGCGCTCCCACGGTCGTCCCGGGCACGAGGCCGGACCGGACAGCTAGATCGGACCGACCCGCCCGGAGGCTGCTTCTGACAGTGACCACGACGTCGATCGCCCGAACCGGTGTGAGCGCCCGATGAACGAGGGAACAAGAACCTGCATCGGTCGGGACACGCGCCCGCGGGCCGAAGGGGAAACAGCCGTCGGTTCACTAGTGTCCGGGGTCATGTTGCGAATCATCTGGAGAGTGAGCTGTGCCGCCTCAGCGCTGGCCGTACTGTCGCAGCCGACCGCACATGCCGATAGCGTCAATCTGCCACCGCACGAGAAGACTTTCGAGTCGGCTATAGGCAGCTTCACCGTCGGCACCCATGACGAGGTCATCTATCGAATCGCACCGTTGAACAGTTCCCCCATCAGCCGGGAAGCCTTGGTCTCCACTGTCGCCTACGGACGGCTCGACGGGCAGGCCGAGGGCGTGCTCAAGACCGGATATTCGGTCGGCTGTGCGGCCAAGATCGATTCCGTGATCCCCGGCGTCGATCCCACGACGGAATTCGGGCTCGAGGGGCCGCAGCAGAACTACGCGACGGAGCAGGCGCAGCGGCAGGCGACGGAGCAGGCGCAGTCGCGGTCTGTCGAGCGGTCGAGTACCGGCGAGTCGGTGGAGATCGAGACTCAGGAGTCCGGACAATCACAGGAGGTCGAATCGGCGCAGGTTCAGGAGTTCAACGGCGTCATTCCTTCCATCGCGGTGGACCCTGGTCTGTTCCTGGAATTGGCACTGCAACCCGGCGACATCACCAACATCGATATCGGTGAGGGCAAGCCGCTCATCCCGGGCAAGACCGTCCAGATCGTGGCCCGCGACTTCCACATCAAAGTCGACAACTGCGTAGGCCCGGCCACCATCCGCCAATACACCTATGTGCAGGCCAGAACTCCCGAAGTCGACGACAGCGGAGCGGTGTTCGGCGAGCCCACCAGTCTGTAGTGAGTCCCGCACCGCGCGGCGACAGCCATCCTCGCTATCACTTCGGCCCGCGCCTCCCACGCTGAACTCGGCTGGGCATCGTATTGGCGCGGGTGAGGTCGCCGTCGTAATGCGCCAGCACCCGGTGATCCATGGTGCGCCGCCACAGTGCGGGCACCGACGCCACGACGATCATGGTGGCATACCCCGCGGGCAGCTGCGGCGCCTCGGGCGCGGAGCGCAGGGTCTGATATCGACGCCCGGGATTGGCGTGATGATCACTGTGCCGCTGTAGATGGAACAGGAAGATGTTGGTGACAAGGCGGTCGGAGTTCCAGCTGTCGGCCGGCGAGCAACGCGCCCAACGACCGTTCGGCAATCGACGTCGCAGCAGACCGTAGTGCTCGACGTAGTTCACCGTCTCGAGCAACCAGATACCCATCACCGCCTGAACGGCGAGATACGGCACCACACCCGGCCCGAACATCGCGACGAGCCCACCGAACAGCACCAACGTCATCGCCCACGACTGCAGAATATTGTTGTGCGGGCCCCACCACGAGCGTTGTTGGCGTCGCAGCCGCTCCCGCTCAAGTTCCAGCGCCGACCGGAACCCCCCGATCACGCTACGGGGCAAAAATTCCCACAACGACTCCCCGAACCGCGCGCTGGCCGGGTCCTCCGGTGTGGCAACCCGAGCATGATGACCCCGATTGTGCTCGACGTAGAAATGCCCGTACCCGGATTGCGCCAACGCCGCCTTCCCCAGCCACCGCTCCAGCCGCTCGACCCGGTGACCGAGTTCGTGTGCGGCGTTGATACCGATACCCGCCAAGAAGCCGACGGTCACCGCCAGGCCCAGCTTGTCGACGAATCGAAGTTCCGGACCGGCCCACAGGTGGCAGGCGATCACCAGGGCGGCGACCTGAATCGGCAGGAACAGGTAGGTGCACCACCGGTAGAAGCGGTTGGCGCTGAGTTCTTCGTAGTCCTCGTCGCTGGGATTGTGGCCGTCTTCACCGACAAGTCGATCCAGCACCGGAATCACGAACAGCACGATAATGGGTTCGATCCACCAGAAGAACGCCGATCCGGTACGCATCACCAATTGTGAGGGCAGCAGCGCGCACACCGGCGCCAGCAATCCGAATGCCCAGAGCAATCGTTTCGGATCTACCGTCGGCACCAAGTATTTCCCGAGCAGGTGCCGCGGCCGCGGCACCCGCATCGACATCCTCATCGACAGTTCGGAGTCAAGGCAGCCTCGGGCAGTTGGTCGGTGCGGGATGACCCGCGAGCCTATCGCTCATCCACTGCTGCGACGCTTCCAATGCCGGGAAGAACGACATCACGTGGTCCGGTGCGGTGCCTGCGATCGCGGGCATTTGGAGGTCGGCGTCGAGTTCGACGATCGCACCCGCGGCGCACCACTGCGCCACCGTCGAACGGACTGTGCCGTACGGCGGTACATCATCGTTGCGGCTCGACGCTACGAACACCGGCACACCCGGAGTCTCGTTCCCGAGTTGCTGCTCGGCGACCGCTCGCGACACCGCGGGCAAACGCTCGATGACCGCGCGCAGCGGCTCACCACTGGTTGTCCACTGTGCGGTGCTCGGGAACCTCTGCGCGATCCCGCCGAGCACAGCGCATTTGCCCTGGGCGTCCGCCAGGATCGCCTTGCCGGTGTCGTTGAGTTCGGCTTCCAGTTCCGGACGGGCATCGGGATAGTCGGCGGCGATACCGTTCAACAACCAGGCATAGGCGGGCGCCAGATTGGCCTTGCCGTCGCTGTGCGCGATGAAGGCCATGACATCGACCACCGGGGCCCCTACGTACGCGCCGCGCACGTTCAACTCGGGAGCGTACGACGGCTGCAGTTCGGCGGCAGCACCCGCGGCCGAACCGCCCTGGGAATACCCGTACAGCATGACCGGAGCACCGGCACCGATGCCGTTGCCGGGCAGCGCCAATGCCGCCCGCGCGGCATCGAGCACGGCATACCCTTGCGACTTCCGGTTGAGGAAATCATGTACGGCGGGCGTGCCGAGGCCCTGGTAATCGGTCATCACGACCGCCATTCCCCGGGCCAGCAGCGAATACAACGCCAGCACGTCGAATTCGACCATCACGTCCATCGGCGGCTGGACGTCGACGAGCTTCGCGAGCAGTTTCGACGGAGCGCACTGATCGCCCTGCCCCTTCGAACCGCCCGCGAAAGCGACCAGAGGTCGCTCGCCCGGCCCGGTCCACGGGGCTGCGGGCTCGAGATACGTCCCGACCACGGCGGTCGGCGCGTCATGGGTGTCGTTGCTGCGATACATGATTCGCGTCGCCGATGCGGGGATCATCTCCGGCTGACCCGGAACAGACAGGGCCAGATGCGCGGGCTCGGTCCGGATGACCGCCCCCGCCGCTACATCGGGAAGTGGCATCGGCGTGCTGTAGAAGTCGCCGACGGCTACTTCAACAGTCGGTATCGACGATGCCACCGGCGCCGATACCAGCCCCGCGCCGACCGCGACGACCACTCCTGACAGAACTGCCGACCACTTGCATATTCGCCTCCCCAAGATTGCACCCCTCCGTGATGTACGCCACTCGAATACCTGAACGGGATAGACCGTACACACAAGGTTCGCCGGAGGACGTATCCGAGAGAAAATACGTGATAATCAGGCGTTTTATCCCAAATATCCCAGTTGTCCACGCATACACCGAACTACCTGACATCTGCGACAGGCGCGCCCGGAACACGTTTTTATATAGCCATAGACTATAAATTCCCCACTGATGTCACCCGGCTTCAGATAGAAGCGTGCCCACGTCGACAGGCGGCCTTCGACGAACGGCAACACCGGTTCTCCACCGGGGGCCAGAACGCGCCTCAACTCTCTCGGAACTCGTTCTCGCTCAGGACTCCGTGATGACCTCTCGGCGTGCATCGCCCGCTTCCGGCGCGACGGACGCCGCGGTTCGGCGTCGGCCTGGTGTCCAGACGGCAATGACAACGGCCGCACCGATGGTCAGCAAGCCCAGCACTGTCGCGGATTGGTGCATACCGTGAAGGAAGGCGGATTTCGCGAAATCGGCGAGTGGCTGCGCCGTCGGACCCGCACGCTCGGCTACCTGAAGCGCCGCCGCGAGTGAGTCACCGACCGGTTCGCGCGCGGCCTCGGGGAGGTTGGGTAGTGCGGGGGCTATGCGCTCGCCGTAACCCGCCGCGAGCACACTGCCCGCGATCGCGATACCGATCGCGGCGCCGACTTCGCGAGCCGCGTCGTTGACCGCCGCGGCGACACCGTGCTTCTCCACCGGGGTGCCGTCTACTATCGCGGCGGTGGCAGGTGCGGTGCACAACCCGATCCCCGCGCTCATCAGCAACAGCGGGCCGAGCAGATCCAGGTAGGAGGTCTGGGCGTCGACCTGCGCGATCATGAGCAGACCACCCCCGATCGCCAACAATCCCGCAAAGGTGGGGATTCGCAGTCCGATTCGCTCCGCCAGCCGGGGTGCGAACGCGGAGATCAGCACCATCGGAATACCCATGGGAGCAAGCGCCAGCGCGGAGACCAGTGGCCGGTAGCCCATGATGAGCTGAAGATGCTGCACGATCAGCATGAACAGGCCGAAGGTCACCAGGAACTGCAACGTCACTATCGCAGTGCCGCTACCGAAGCCGCGGTCGGCGAAGAGCCGGATGTCGATCAGCGGATGAGTGACCCGCTTCTCGATGACGACGAAGGCGAGAGCGAGGGTCAGCCCGATCACGGTTGCCGCGATCACCACCGGATCGAGCCAGCCACGCGCGGGCACTTCGATCGCCGCGACCACGATCGCGCCGATTGCCAGGGCGCTGGTGACCGCGCCGAGCGGGTCCATCGCGGGCCTTGACGTGTCCACCGATTCGGGCACGGTGAAGGCTGCCACCGCGAGCACCGCACCGGCAACGGCCATCCCCACGAAAATCGAAACCCAGGACCAACTTTCGATCAGGATGCCGGAGCCGAGGATGCCGAGAATCGCGCCTACGCCCGAGACACCTGCCCACAGTCCGATGGCGCTGCTTCGCCGTTCGACCGGGAATCCCGCGGTCAACAGCGACAGCGTGGACGGCATGACCAGCGCGGCTCCGACCCCGGTGAGGACGCGCGCGGCAATCAGCCAGATCGGGGTGTCGAGGATCAGCGGCGCCGCCGAGGCGAGCGAGAAGATGAACAGTCCCACGATGAGGACCACGCGCCTGCCGTACCTGTCGCCCAGCGCACCCGCGGGCAGGACGAGGCAGGCCAGCGCCAGGGTGTATCCGTCGACGACCCAGGTGAGTTCGGCCTGACTGGCGCCCGTGGCGGCCGCGATCTCCGGCAGTGCCGTATACAGCGCCGCCATCGAGGCGGTGACGAGAACGACCGCCAGGCACGACAGTGTCAGTAGCCAGCGCTGGGCCGCGGACAATCGCGCACGTCCGGTGGGATCCATCGGGCCTCCGATACTATTAGTATTGCTACGCTACAACTTGTAGCACAACCGAACAGCTGGAGACAGAGGAATACTGGGCCACATGAGCGGATCCGACGACGTCGAAGTCGACCCACGCAAGGCTCGCTCGCGCGCCCGCCTGCTCGATGCCGCTGCCGACCTGTTGCAGGCCGGTGGAGTGGAGGCGGTGACCATCGAGGGCGTCACCAAGTTGTCGAAGGTCGCCAGAACCACCCTGTACCGGCATTTCGACAATGCGATGCAACTACGGGCGGCCACCATCGAACGTTTGCTGCCACCGGTGCTGGAGACTCCACCCGAAGGCCCGCTGCGGGATCGACTCATCACCTTGCTGGAACGGCAGGCCGACGCGATTCGTGATGCGCCACTACAGGTGTCGACCTTGGCGTGGCTGGCGACCGGCTCGGACCGTAACGCCGACAATCCGGCTATCACCTCGCTCAGCCAGCGCATCATCGACCAGTATCGGGTGCCGTTCGACCAGGTGCTCGATACCCCCGATGCCCGTCGACAACTGGGCGAATTCGACACCTACTTCGTGCTGTCGCAATTGGTCGGTCCGCTGGTGTTCGCGAAGCTCATCGGCTTACGCGCCTCTACTCCCCAGGATTGCGCCCGCATCGTCGACGACTTCCTGGCGGCACGTACCGCGACTGCGCCGATGCAACGTCAGGCGTAGCACCCGGCCTCGCCTTTCCGCCGCAACGTTTTTCGTCGAGCGAAGGGGTCGTCGGTATCCGCGCCGAGCGGGCCGTTCGCGCCTGTGCAGGTCAACGACGATCGGCCCGCCGGCGCTTGTCCGCTCGGCGGCCCGCGCTCAGATCACCACACCCACATCAGTGCGCACCAGGACATCCAAAGCGCGTTCGGCGATCGCGGCGATGGTCATGGACGGGTTGCACGCGGCGGTGTTGCCGGGCATGAGGGCTCCGTCGACCACGTAGAGCCCACGCTGGCCGAGCACCCGGCCGTCCAGGTCGCACACACGGTCCATGTTCGCGCCACCGAGCGGATGCCAGGTCGACGGGAAGATCGTGTTGGTGTCGATCAGTTGCGCGTTCGGTCCCGCGATGCGGCGAACGGCGGGGTCGATGTGACCGTCCTGGATCGCCCGATCGCCGTCGGAGGGCCAGCGCAGTGTCGCAGCGTCGGAGCCGGTGTCGTAGACGAATTCGCCGCGTCCCTCGCTCACGCCGTAGCCCACCAGCATGGTGCTGCCCGCGTCCAGCGACAGCGGCGGGAGGGAGGCCTGGATGACGGTGAACGCCGATCGCGGATCGTCCCAATTCTTGCTGCCGTAGACCACCGGACCTCCTTGCGGAGATCCGAAACCCGCGCCCGGATCACGCCAGACGTAGATGCGGTCGGCGTTGGTGCCCCAGCCCTTGCCCAGTTCGTCGGGTAGATCCGGGATCGCACCCGTGGCCCCGGCCCGCACCAGCAGGCGCGTGGTGTTGAGGCTGCCCGCGGAAAGGACCAGTGTGCCCGTCGTGATGACCGTGTTCTCCAGGACCACGCCGTTGGTGTCGACCCGGTCGACCCGGACCACCCACCGGCCATCGCGAGCACGTTCGATATCGGTGACCTCGTGCAGGGTCTGCACGTCCACGATTCCGGTCGCCTCGGCGGCGGCGACATAGGTGACATCGACGGTGTGCTTGCCGCCGTTGTTCACGCCCATCGCACCGTCACCGTTGGTGTAGGACGGTTTCATCTCCCCACGCAACTCGGCCAGCGCGTAGTCCCAGTCGATCGGCATCGGGATCTTCGACAGCGGCAGTCCGGCGCCGCGGACCCGCTCGGCGAAAACCCGTGCGGCTGTGTAGGGCGCGCTGTCGACCAGCTCGTCCGGTGCGGTGGCCAAGCCGAGCATGCGCGCGACGCGGGGGTAGAACACCTCGTCCATCCGCTTCCAGTCCAGCCCGGAGGGGAAGTGGGTTTCGAATACCTCGCGGGTGGGCTGCAGCGACATTCCCTGGTAGACAAGCGATCCGCCGCCGAGTCCGGCCGCGCACAGTGCCGTCATCCCGGCACCCGGCACCGCTTCGACCAGGCCGGTATAGGGCTCGAACAGCAGTGGCGTACCGAATAGCGAGGGGCTCGAACGATGCCAGAGCAACCGCTTGTCCGGCTGAGTGGCGCGGGGGAAGGTCTCCGCGTTCGGCCCGGTGACCCAACGCTTTCCGCGCTCGAGCAACAGCACCGGCACCCCGGCCTGGGCCAGCCGCAGCGCGGTGACTCCGCCGCCGAATCCGGAGCCGATCACCACTACTCGACGTTCTTCCTCGGTCAGCGGGACACCGCCGGTGCGGGCGGCGATCGGGTTCTGCGCGGCGGCGCCGCGGGTCGAAGCGAGCAGCAACCCCGCCGCGGCGGCCCCGCCCAGGAGCGAACGGCGTGTCATCGTAGACATAGCAATACCTTCATCGTGTGTTGTCCGGGCACGGGTCAGTTCCCGCGCCGGTCCAGCAATAGGGTCATCAGCCCGATCTCCTGCCCCTGGGTGCGCACCATCTCGCGGGCCGATCGTTCGACCTCCCCGCCGGTGAGCAGGGCGTCGGCGGCGGCGGCCATTTCGATGCCGCCGGCGTGATGGCGTCGCATCAGGCGCAGGAAAGTGATCTCGGCCTGGCTGCCGCGCGCGGCAGCCAGCTCGTCCAGCTCGGCAGCCGAAGCCGTTCCGGGCATCGTCGAGGCCGGGTGATCAGCCGAATGCCGGTGTCCGTCTCCGGAATCCGGCATCCATGCCATCTGGTGCTCGTTGACGACGGGCGCGCCCGCCAAGCGGAGCCAGCCGAGCAACATGCCCAGTTCGGTGCGCTGACTGTCGGCGATCTGCCGTGCCAGACCGACGACGAACGGGTCGGCGCCGGCGTCGAGTCGCTGGGCCAGGAGCAGCGCCTGGCTGTGGTGGGCCACCATGTCCTGGACGAAACCGATCTCGGTCTCGGTCAGGACCGCCGGTGCCGTGGTGGCGGCGGGCAGCACGGGCCGAAGGGCCGCACCCATCGCGACCAGCAGCAGTGCCGACCCGACCCACGCGGCGAAGCGGAAACCGCTGCGCCAGCTCATGATCCGGTAGTCGAGTTCTGGTCGGACGGCGGGGTGTAGACCTGCGGTGACAGCTCGAGCGCCAGGAACCCGTTGTCGGCGCAGGTGGTCCAGAGCTGGTTTCCGCGCCACTCCGGAGGCGAGAAACACCAGTCGGTCGACAGGTCTCCGAAGGCCACCGTGCCGGTCCGTGGGCTCAGTGCCTGCTCCGGGTCGAAGTCACCCCGCAAGATCGCCTGCGCGACCGAGGGCGCCGACAGCAGCGGCAGGCCGATGATCGAGGCGAGCGCGTGCGGCGAGTTCGACAATGCGGCACTTTCCCCGGTGCGAGCGGGTGGGTTGAAATAGCCGATCTCGGTGACCTTTCCGGGATCACGCACATCGAAGACGCGGATTCCCGACGAGGTCCAGCCGCAGGCCAGCGCCGTGGGATCCGCGGGCCGGTCGGCGGCGCAGTAGTGCGCGTCGTAGGAGAACAGCGACCCGCCCGCCGCCGAAGCGAGCATGGAGTCCTGGTGCTCGGGCAGGTTGATCTCGAGCTTGATCGAGCCGGTGATCCGCGGCTGACGCTCGTCGGAGACGTCGATGAGTTTCACACCACCGGACCCGGCTTCGTCGACCGCGAACACGTGCGGCACTCTCCCATACGTCACCGGAACGGTGTGCTGCGTCGCCCAACCGTCCGACCACGTCATATCAGCGAGCTCGGGCACGTGCGGTGCGGGATCGCGGCGCTGGACCGCGCTGACGTCGAGGATCTTCATCCCGCCCATGTTGTTCGCCAGGTACAGACGGTTACCGTCCGGCGAAACGCCGACCCCGTGCATGGAAAGGCCGGGCAGCCCTTGCCACACGACCCACGGATTCGCCGGATCGGTCAGGTCGACCGCGCTGAGCAGGCCGGGCGCGGTGCCCGAGCTCCAGTACGTGCGGCCGTCCGGGGAGAAGCCGCCCTCATGAGCGGTGATCGGCAGCGGCAGGGACAGATCGGTCCCGGTGCCCGGGTTGAGCAGGCGCGGATGCGCGCAGTCGCTGATGTCGTAGACCGAGAGCAGGCCCGCACCGACCAGGGCGGGCACGCCCGCACCGACCAACAGCTTGCGGGCCTTGTTGACCTTCAAGCTCTCCCAGGTTCCCGCCAGCATCGCGGGCTCGGTCAGTGTGGCGGTATGCACGGGGGCGGCCGGGTCGCGCACATCGAGGACGTGCACACCGGCGTCCGGTCCCAGCAGGTCACCGGGAAAGAACGTACCGACGTAGGCGCAGTGCTCGAAGGTCACCGAGGTGATGCCACCGCCCCGGCCGCCCGCGGCGCCGAGCAACCGCATGTTGCACCAGAATCCGTCTTTGGAACGACCGCTGTCACGATCGGCGGCGGGGACATCGCCCTGCACACCGGATTCGGGCGCCGAACCGGGCAGACAGTCGACGCGGCTCGCCGAATGCGGCGCGGAGTGTGCGGTCACCGCGCCGATCGACACCAATATCGAGGCGGCCAGTATCAGTCCGGCGCGCCGATGCGCACGGGCAGAAAATGTGAACATAAGTGCTGTCTTCGCCCGAGGTGAGGGCGCCTTTCTCGACGAGTAACCGTGTTACTGATCGCAGACGGTACCACTCGAGTGGGGCTGAGAACCGGAATCCGGTGAATCAGCACAGCGCGACCGCTGTCGCTGCTCGATGCCCTGCCGGTGCGCTAGCGCACCCGATCGCGGCGCTCCCCTTCGACCTCACGCAGGAACGATTCGATGAGATCGACGACATCGGCGTGGCCGGCCTCGAGGCCGAAGGCTTCCTCCATCCGCAGAAAGCGGGAGATGCTCGACATCAGCAGCACAAGGGCACCGGGCGTGTAGCGGGCCGCGCTCGCGCCGTAGTCGGCAAGGATCTTCGCCACCGCGTCGAGCTGGAGCGAGCGGAATCGCCGTGAGGATTCGGCGATCTCGGCCTGAATCGCTTTCCTGTGGTTTGCCAGGGCGACGAATTCCATCGTCAACGCGGTGTGCGACTGATCATGGATGGAGTCCCACAGCGCCCACAGCGGCTGCGCCGATTCCAGCGCGCGTAGCTGACGTTCGTAGCTGCGGTCGGCCCCTCGCCGAAACAACTCGACGAACAGGTTGTCCATGTTGTCGAAGTAGTAGTAGACGAGCGCGGGGTTGACCCCGGCTCCGGTGCCGAGTCGGCGGGAGCTGACGGCGGCGTAGCCCTCCTCCAGCATGATGCGCTCGGCCGCGTCCAGCAGTGCGGAGCGGGAGGTGGAGTTCTCGGCGTCGGAGCTGCGCTCTGGCTTCACATGGGACCTGTCTGTCGTGCGGGAGGCGCTCGGCCTGCCGCGTGGATCGCGATTCGAGATCGGACGGCGCCCAGCAACGTTGGCATTCACCAGTTTACGGCGGTGTAGGCCGTGATCATCAGCAAGGCCGGTTCGCGAATCCGACTCTTGACAGTCGTGAGCGCCGTCACGTATATCTTAATCACTCGCTCAAATTGAGCACTCGATTAAAAAAGGAATCGGCCTCGTCAGCCGTTCCGTAGGCCCCCGACGGCCTGCCCATCGCGTCCACCCATTCCACGGAGGATCCGCCTCCCCCACGCCGCCATTCCGCCCGGACGGCGATCGTCCACCTTGCCGACGAGCAGAGGAACACGGATATGACCAATACAGCCACTACGGTTTCGGAGCCGGTCAACGGCCGGTCGACACGAGCCAGGGTCGCGGTGGTGACCGGCGGCGCGTCCGGAATGGGCTTGTCGATCTGCTCGGCGTTCGCCGAATCCGGACACCGGGTCGCGGTTCTCGACATCGACGGCGCGGCCGCGCAGCGAGTCGCAGAGCAGTTGCGGGCCACCGGTGCGACGGCGATGGCCTGCGCGGTCGATGTCACCGATCGCGACGCGGTCCGCGAAGCGATCGGTAAGGTTCGCGCCGAGTTCGGCGCGATCGAAATCCTGGTCACCAGTGCGGGTTCCGTCGATTTCGCGCCGTTCACCGAGATCACCCCACAGGCGTGGAATCGCGTCGTCGACGTGAATCTGAACGGGGTCTTCCACTGCGCCCAAGCCGTTGTCGCGGATATGGTCGCGGCCGGCTGGGGTCGCATCGTGACGATCTCGTCGTCGAGCGCGCAGCGCGGCTCGCCGGGCATGGTCCACTACACCGCCTCCAAGGGCGCCGTTCTGGCGATGACCAAAGCCTTGGCGCGCGAATACGCCGCCGCGGGAATCACGGTCAATACGATCCCGCCTTCCGGCATCGATACCCCCATGTCGCGCCAGTCGCAGGCCGCCGGGCATCTGCCCGCCAGCGCCCTGATGGCCAAGGCGATCCCGGTCGGACACCTGGGAACCGGCGAGGACATCGCCGCGGCGTGCGTCTTCCTGTGCTCGGAGCAGGCCGGCTACATCACCGGACAGGTCCTCGGGGTGAACGGCGGGTCGGTGATATGACCCATTCCACCGCTCCCCGATTGGCGCCGCTGCCGGTGCGGGAGTGGGACGAGAACACGCGAGCCGTGTTCCGCGGACACGTGAATTCGGCCGACCGGTACCTCTCGGGAGCACCCGATGCCCCGGCGATGCCGGGCATTCTCGGGGTGCTGGCCCATCACACCGAACTGGCGGGTGCGTGGCTGGCCTACAACGGGCTGCTGATCGAGCGCCCCACCGTCGATCCGTGTGACCGCGAACTGGTGATCCTGCGGGTCGCGTGGCGCAGCCGGTCGGATTACGAATGGACACAGCATGTTCGGATCGCCACGGCGCTCGGCATCACCGAGGAGCAGATCGCCGCGGTGCGCTCCGGACCGCGGGCACCGGTGTGGTCGCCGGTGCAGCGCTCGCTGCTGGCGATGACCGACCAACTACTGGATGACCATCGCGTCGACGACGCCACCTGGGCACAGCTCGAACTCCATTTCGACAATCGGCAACTGATCGAGCTGCTGTTCGTCGCCGGCTCGTATCTGTGCCTGGCGATGGTGTTGAACAGTGTTGCCCTGCAACCGGACCCGGAACGGGAGGAACGACCATGAGCAAAGTCGTAGACGAACCGGCTACGCCCCATCAATGGCCCAGACCCGCCGAAGGCAGTTGGACCCAGCACTATCCCGAGCTGGGTACATCGATGATGTCGTTCGAGGACTCGGTGTCGCCGGAGTTCTTCGAACTCGAGCGCGAAGCCATCTTCCAGCGCGCCTGGCTCAATGTGGGTCGGGTCGAGCAAGTGCCGAAGACCGGCAGTTACTTCACCAAGGAACTCGATGTCGCGCGCACGTCGATCGTCGTGGTGCGCGATCGTGACGGCGCGATCAACGCGTTCCACAATGTGTGTCGCCATCGCGGCAACAAACTCGTCTGGAACGAGTTCCCCCGGGAGGAGACCGCCGGGACATGCCGCCAGTTCACCTGCAAGTACCACGGCTGGCGCTACGGACTCGACGGCTCCCTGAACTTCGTGCAGCAAGAGGGCGAGTTCTTCGACCTCGACAAAGCGGAGCTGGGTCTGGCTCCGGTGCACTGCGACGTGTGGGCGGGATTCATCTTCGTCAATCTCGACGCCACGCCGCGGCAGACATTGCGCGAATTCCTGGGCCCGATGATCACCGATCTGGATGGCTACCCGTTCGACAAGATGACCGAGTGGTACGAATTCAAGGCCGACAACCAGAGCAACTGGAAATTGTTCGCCGATGCGTTCCAGGAGTATTACCACGTCCCCGGGCTGCATTCACAGCAGGTCCCCAGCGCCGTGCGCACCCCCGGGAAAGGTTTCGAGTGCGCGCACTTCCAGGTCGACGGCCCGCATCGGATGGTCTCCACCGGCGGTGCTCGACGGTGGACGATGCCGGCGGAGTTCATGTATCCGATCGAACGGATCACCCGCAGCGGCCTCGTGGGCCCGTGGGAGTCGCCGGATCTGGGCGCGCCGCCCAAGGGCTTGAATCCTGGCCGGGTCGAACCGTGGGGTATCGACAACTTCCAGATCTTTCCCAACATCGAGATCCTCATCTACCGCGGCTGGTATCTGCTCTACCGCTATTGGCCGACCTCCTACAACTCCCACCGGTTCGAGGGAATGCTGTGCTTCCAACCGGCACGCACGGCCCGTGAGCGAGTCGAGCACGAAGTCGCCTCGGTGGTGTTCAAAGAGTTCGCCCTCCAAGACGCCGGCATGCTCACCGGCACGCAGACCGCGCTCGAATCGGCGTATCGCACGGCCGGCATGACCCACTTCCCGGTCAATGATCAGGAAATCCTGGTGCGCCATTTCCACAAGGTCGTCGCCGACTGGGTCGACGAGTACCGCCACGATCTCACCGGAGCCGACCAGCGATGACATCGACAATGCTGCCGCCGGCCTTCGCCGACCTCGAGCGGTTCGCCGTTACGTGGTGTCTGAAGACCGAATCCGAACGCTACGCCCGCCGCCTGGCCAGTCCCATGCACGAGCTGATCGGCTTCTATGACGCGTGCTTTCCGCGTGTCGAAGACGCTATCGCCTACTGCGACAAATTCCCCCTCGAGGAATTGCCCGAGGACGCGATACACCTGCTTCACCTGGTGTATTCGCTGGTCATGGTCGCGATGGCAGTCGAGATCTTCCAACAACCCAAGCCAGTCGACAGCGCCGACGCCGAACTCGCACGCGTCACAGGGCCCTGGCCGTAGGACACGAAGGAACTCCACCATGACGATTACCATCGAGAAACTCGGGCACGCTGTCGGAGCAGAGGTCATCGGCGTACGCCGCGAGCAGTTGCTCGACGACGAGCGCCTCGCCGAGACCGTGATGACAGCCCTCGAGGAGAACGGGGTGCTGGTCTTTCGCGATCTGCATCTGGACCCGGAAACCCAGGTCGCGTTCTGCCGCACGCTCGGGCAGGTGGATACCTCGCCCGGACACCATCCGGTGCAGGGCATCTATCGGGTGAGCCTCGACGCCGCCAAGAACTCGTCGGCCAGCTACCTGCACGCGACCTTCGACTGGCACATCGACGGCTGCACGCCCGAAGACGACGCGTACCCGCAGATGGCGACCGTGCTCACCGCCAAGGCCGTCGCCGCCAGCGGTGGTGAGACCGAATTCGCCAGCACCTACAAGGCTTTCGACGACCTGACCGACGCGGAACGAACATCGCTTCGGGCACTGCGGGTGGTGCATTCACTCGAAGCGTCGCAGCGCGGCGTGACCGCGGAACCGACACCGGACCAACTGGCGGCGTGGCGCCGACGTCCGACCAAAGAGCACCCACTGATCTGGACCCACAAATCCGGACGTCGATCGCTCGTCCTCGGCGCCTCGACCGACCACGTCGTCGGGATGCCCGCCGACGAGAGCCGGGCGCTGCTCGACGGATTGCTCGGCCGCTGCACCGCTCCCGACCGTGTCTACCGGCACACCTGGGCTGTCGGCGACACCGTGATCTGGGACAACCGCGGGGTCATCCATCGCGCCGCGCCGTACCCGGCAGGTTCTCCGCGAGAGATGTTGCGTACCACGGTGCTCGGTGAAGAACCGATCGAATAGCCCACCGATACAGCCTTTCAGGAGTACATCATGGCTCGTTGGCCCAAACCCGCAGAGGGTAGTTGGACTCAGCACTACCCAGAACTCGGGACCGAACCGATGTCCTACGAGGACTCGATCTCCCCGGAGTTCTTCGAACTCGAGCGCGACGCGATCTTCAAACGTGCCTGGCTCAATGTCGGTCGCATCGAACAACTGCCACGCACCGGCAGCTATTTCACCAGGGAGATCCACGCCGCGCATTCCTCGATCATCCTGGTCCGCGATCGCGACGGCAGCGTCAACGCCTTCCACAACATCTGCCGACATCGGGGAAACAAGCTGGTGTGGAACGAGTTTCCCCGCGAGGAGACCTCCGGTACCTGTCGCCAGTTCACCTGCAAATACCACGGCTGGCGCTACGGCCTCGACGGCTCGCTGAGTTTCGTGCAGCAGGAAGGCGAGTTCTTCGACCTGGACAAGGACAACCTCGGACTCGCACGCGTGCACTGTGAGGTCTGGTCGGGATTCATCTTCGTCAATCTGGCCGCGCAACCACGTCAGACATTGCGCGAGTTTCTCGGCCCGATGGTGACCGGTCTGGAGGGGTATCCGTTCGACCAGCTGACCGAACGGTATTCCTACCGGGCCGAGGTCGGCGCCAACTGGAAGCTCTACCTGGACGCTTTCCAGGAGTTCTACCACGCACCGATCCTGCACGGTAAGCAGACGCCGGACAATTTCTCCGTCGCCGCGCAGCAGGCCGGATTCGAAGCGCCGCACTACCAGCTCGACGGACCGCATCGGCTGGTCAGCACCTCCGGTGTCGTGACCTGGGAACTCGACGCGGCGATGCGTAAACCGATGGAGGACATCACCCGCAGTGGCTTGTTCGGCCCGTGGGATGTCCCGGATCTCGGTCCGATGCCGGCCGGGCTCAACCCCGCGGGCTGCGAACCCTGGGGGCTGGATTCCTTCCAGCTCTGGCCGAATTTCACCATTCTCATCTGGTCCGGCGGGTGGTATCTCACCTACCAGTACTGGCCGACCTCGCACAATACGCACATCTTCGAGGGCAACCTGTACTTCACGCCCGCGCGCACCCCGCGCGACCGCGTCGCCCACGAAATGGCCGCGGTGACGTTCAAAGAATACGGGCTGCAGGATTCTTCGACGCTGGAGGCGACCCAGCTCATGCTCGAATCCCGCGCGGTCACCACCTTCCAGCTCAACGACCAGGAAATCCTGCTTCGGCACCTGCACAAGGTCGCGGCGGACTGGGTCGGCGACTATCAGCGCGAGCGCACGGAGGCCCAGCGATGAGCACACCACTGCTGCCGGTCGAGTTCGCCGATCTCGAGCAGTTCGCCTCGGTGTGGAGTCTGCCCTCCGAAACCGAACGCTACGACCAGCGCCTGAATTCCACGATGGCCGACATGCAGCGGTTCTACGACGTGATCGCCGCGCGGGCCGAAGACGCGCTCACCTACTGCGACAAGTTCTCGATCGACGATATGCCCGAGGACGCGAAGAACCTGATGTACCTGCTGTATTCGATGATTCAGGTGTCCTTCCCTGTGGAAGTGTGGCGACAGCCACGCATACCCGACACCGGGGCCGCGTCGTTGACCTGTGTCATCGAGCCGAGCCTATGAGCGGGCAGGTCGTCGTGCTGCGTGCCGCGGCGTGGGTCGAAGTCGAGACCGGGCAGCGGCACACGCCGGCGGTGATCGTCGTGGACGGCAACCTGATCACCGCGATCAATCCGGTCGAGGTACCCGCGGACGCGCAGGTCATCGATCTGGGTGAGCTCACGCTGCTGCCCGGTTTGATGGATATGGAAGTCAATCTGCTCATCGGCGGGCCCGACACTCCCTCGGGGTTGCCGAACCCGATGCACGGCGTGCAAGACGACCCGGTGTATCGCACTTTGCGCGCCACTGTGAATGCCCGCGTCACCCTGCACGCCGGTTTCACCACGGTCCGCAATCTCGGCCTGATGGTGAAGACCGGTGGCTATCTGCTCGACGTGGATCTGCACCGCGCGATCGAACAGGGCTGGGTCGAAGGCCCGCGCATCGTCTCGGCCGGACACGCCATCACACCGACCGGCGGCCACCTCGATCCCACGATGTTTCAGCGTCTCGCCCCGCACATCATGCCGATCTCGGTGGAGGAAGGCCGCGCCAACGGAGTCCCGCAGGTCCGCGAATCTGTGCGTTACCAAATCAAATACGGTGCCGAGGTCATCAAGATCTCGGCATCGGGCGGGGTGATGTCACACGGCACTGTCGCCGGAGCACAGCAGTATTCCGACGAGGAGCTGGCCGCGATCGTCGACGAAGCGCACCGCGCCGGTGTTCACGTCGCCGCGCATGCCCACGGTGACGCGGGCATCCGCGCCTGCCTGCGGGCCGGAGTCGATTGCATCGAACACGGTTCCCTCGCCGAGGACGACACCATCGCGCTGATGGTGGAGCAGGGCACGTATCTGGTACCGACGAGCTATCTGTCGGAAGGTCTCGACGTCTCCAAAGCCGCTCCCGCACTGCAGAAGAAGGCCGCCGAGGTCTTTCCGCGGGCGCGGGAGACGCTACGCAAGGCGATCCGCGCCGGGGTCAAGATCGCCTGTGGCACCGATGCTCCCGCGGTTCCGCACGGCCGCAATGCCAAGGAACTGTGGGCACTCGTCGACCGCGGCATGACACCGGCGCAGGCGTTGCGCGCGGCCACGGTCACCAGCGCCGAACTGATCGGCGTCGACGACCGTGGGCGGCTGGCACCCGGGTTGCTGGCCGACATCATCGCCGTCCCCGGCGACCCCACCGTCGACATCACCGTTCTCGACGAGGTGCGGTTCGTGATGAAGGACGGCCGCGTCCACAAGCAGCCGTGACCAGCGAAACCCGTTCGCCCGCAGGGCGAATGCGCGTATCAGATTCGAGGTAGCAATGTCGCCACGTCATCAGCTCTATATCGGTGGGCAATGGGTCGACCCCGCCGCCGGCGAGTCGATCGAGGTGATCTCACCGCATACCGAACAGGTCATCGCGCGGGTCCCCGACCCGACGACCGCGGATGTCGATCGTGCGGTCGCGTCCGCGCGCGAGGCATTCGACACGGGGCCATGGCCTCGCATGGACCCACAGGCGCGCGTGGCGATCGTTCGCGAGTTGGCGCGATGCTACCGAGCACGTGAAGACGAACTCGCACACCTGATCACCACCGAAATGGGTGCGCCGATCACCTTCTCGCGCTCGGCGCACGCCAAGCTGCCCGGCATCATGATCAGCGCTTTCGCCGATATCGCCGCCGGTTACCGCTGGCAGGAGACCAGAGCGGGGTTCCTCGGCCGTGACGTGGTCGTCGGCCGCGAACCCGTCGGGGTCGTGGCCGCCATCATTCCGTGGAACATGCCGATGTTCCTGCTCGTCGGGAAGTTGATTCCGGCGCTGCTCGCCGGATGCACGGTGGTGCTCAAGCCGTCTCCGGAGACAGCACTGGACGCGCAGCACATGGCCGAGCTCCTGGATCAGGTCGGGTTGCCCCCCGGGGTGGTCAGCATCCTGCCCGCGGGGCGAGAAGTCGGCCGGTACCTGGTCTCGCACCCCGGCGTGGACAAGGTCTCGTTCACCGGATCCACCGAGGCGGGTAGGCAAGTCGCCGAGGTCTGCGGTGCGGCACTGCGCAGGGTCAGCCTCGAACTCGGCGGCAAATCCGCCGCGGTGGTTCTCGACGACGCCGATCCCGACGCCGTGGCCACCGGCATGATGGTGGCCGGGCTGATGAACAGCGGACAGGCCTGCGTCGCCCAGACCCGGGTACTTGTCCCCCAGCACCGCCGAGACGAATTCGTCGACGCGCTGGCGAGTGTGATCGAAAACCTTACGGTCGGAGACCCGTTCGATCCAGCGACCCGGATCGGTCCGATGGTCTCGCGCCGCCAACAGCAGCGGGTTCTGGAGTACATCGACCTGGGGCAGCGCGAAGGAGCCCGTCTACTCGTCGGCGGCACCGACCTGCCCGAGAGTGTCGAGCACGGCTGGTATGTCCGGCCCACCCTGTTCGCCGACGTGGACAACTCCATGCGGATCGCACAGGAGGAGATCTTCGGGCCGGTTCTGAGCGTGATCGCCTACACCGACGACGAACACGCGCTCCACCTCGCCAACGACAGCGAGTACGGGCTGTCGGGTTCGGTGTGGTCATCCGACATCGAGCGCGCCACGGCGATCGCCCGCCGAGTGCGCGCGGGCACCCTCGGCATCAACGAGCCCTACAGCATGGATCCGGTCGCGCCGTTCGGCGGCGTCAAGAACAGCGGCATCGGCCGCGAGTTCGGGACCGAGGGTCTCGAAGGCTACCTCGACACGGTGTCGCTCTCGATTCGCTCGTCGACGAATGCCACAGTGCCGCACCTCGATTCCGCCCGCGCTGCCGCCCCGCCGAGCGGAATCCGCAGCTCGTGAACGATCGGGGCGGAGGCAGGGATGCGCGGTCAGGGCAGCTTGATAGCCGACATGTACATCTCGAGAATCGGCCCGTAGAGATCGACGCTGTCGAGTTCGGTGCCGAGTACGACGGAGGGCGTCGTGTGGATGAGCACCCTCGCCATCGTCATCGGCGGGATCAGCGAGGTCGCGCCCAGTCGGTCGAGATTCTCGATGATGAACTGTCCCAGCGCTTCTACGGTCTCTTCCCGCCGGAGGGCCACCCGCGCCCGAACCTCGGGGTTGCGCAGCAGATACAGGGTGAATTCCATACCGAGTGCGGCATGGTCGGTTCCGCGGTCGGCGCCGAGCCGACGCCACAGCTCACCGACTCGGTCCAACTCCTCAGTTCCCACACTCGAGGCCGCGGCCAGCACCTCGGTGAAGGTATCGAAGTAGCGCTGCATGTATCGATCGTTCACCCCGAGAAACAGTTCTTCCTTGGTGGCGAAGTGTTTGTAGATCGCGCCCTTGGTGTAGCCGGCGGCATGCGCGATGTCATCGAGTGTTGCCGCCGCGAAGCCCTTTTCGGCAAATACTTCTTCGGCAGCCTCCAGGAGCAGCGCCCTGGTGTGCTCGAGTCTCCGCTCTCTGGTCCAACGCTCAGCCATACCAGCGATTATGCCACGAATCTAAGAAACCCCCTAGTATCTGAGATTCTCAGTGGTATATTTCTGGACGTACGGATACTTCAGGAGAGTGACCGATGACTCCCTCATCGACTTCCACGGCCATCGCCGATTCCATTCCGAATTTCGAGCGTATCGACGCGCGTCGGACCCCGACCATTCACCGAGGAGGTGCGCTGTGAGCGGACCGTCGGAGCCGAAAAAGGGCACCACCGTCACCGAGCCGCTCGGCAACGTGGCCACCCTCGGCGCAAAAGTTCAATCGACCAGCAATGCGGTCAAGATCTGGGCCACCCTCGGCGGGTTGATCCTCGCCCTGCAAATATATGTGTGGCTGCGCTGGATCACCGGCCCCAATTTCGAACGTGTGCCCACAGGACCGAGCGATCCGCCGACTTTCATGAAGGTGATTCTCACCGTCTGGACCGCGGTGATTCTTCTCGGTCTGCCGATCGGCATGTATTTCTTCATCATCCGGCCGTGGCTACGGGAGCGGCGAATAACCCTCGACGGCATGCTGTTCGTGGCCTGCGGCTTGATGTTCTTCCAGGACCCACTGCTGAACTACTTCAATACGTGGAGTACGTACAACACCTGGATGTTCAATCGAGGCTCGTGGGTGCAGGATGTGCCGGGCTGGCAATCCTATGGCGAACCAGGCGCCATGATGGCCGAACCGATCCTGATGAACGCACCGGGCTACTCCTACGGCGTCCTGCTGTGCACGATCCTCGGCTGCTGGGTGATGCGAAAGACCAAGCAGCGTTTCCCGAATATCAGCACTATGGGTTTGATCGGCGTGCTGCTCGTTTGGACATTCTTCTTCGATCTCGTCATCGAAGGTTTGTTCCTGATGCCGATGGGTCTTTTCACCTACCCCGGCGCACTCCAGGCCTGGTCGATCAACGCCGGCACCTATTATCAGTGGCCGCTGTACGAAGGGCTCATGTGGGGCGGAGTTCAGGCCGGCCTCTGCTCGCTGCGTTATTTCACCGACGACCGTGGCCGGACCATCGTCGAGCGTGGCCTGGATCAGATCCATGGCGGATTCGTCAGGCAACAGTTCACGCGCTTCCTCGCGATCTTCGCTGCGGTCAGCACATTCTTCTTCGTGGGCTACAACCTGCCCGCGCAGTTCTTTGCCCTGCACACCGATCCGTGGCCCGAGGATATCCAGAAGCGCTCGTACTTCAACATGGGTATCTGCGGCGAAGGAACCGACCGGCTCTGCCCCCATCCTGATCTGCCGGTTCCCTTCCGGCACAGCGGCTACATAGATTCGACCGGCAAACTCGTCCTGCCCGACGGTGCGGAGCTGCCGAAGATCATTCCCTTCGCCGACACCGACAAAGGAAACTGACATGACCAGTCGATCCAGCGCTGTGCTCGACGTGCCGCGGTCACCGTTCTATCGTGCGGTCGGTGACGAAGTAGAGGTGTTTCGCGCGGCGGCCGTCGGCGGTCTTCCGCTTCTCCTCAAAGGACCGACGGGCTGCGGTAAGACCCGCTTCGTGGAAACCATGGCCGCCGAGCTCGGCCGAGAGCTGATCACCGTAGCCGGCCACGAGGACATGACCTCGGCGGACCTGGTGGGCCGTTTCCTGCTCAAGGGCGGCGAAACGGTCTGGGTGGACGGTCCGTTGACGCGCGCCGTGCGGTCGGGGGCCATCTTCTATCTGGACGAGGTCGTGGAAGCGCGCCAGGACACCACCGTGGTGATCCATCCGCTCGCCGATCACCGCCGCGAACTTCCGGTCGATCGGCTCGGGGTGACATTGCCCGCTGCGCCCGGGTTCCAGCTGGTGATCTCCTACAACCCCGGTTACCAGAGCGTTCTGAAGAATCTGAAGGAGTCGACGCGGCAGCGATTCGTCGCTATCGAACTCGGCTTCCCGCCCCCCGAGATCGAGCGCGAGGTGATCGCCCACGAAGCCGGGGTCGACGAGGAGACCGCGCGGGCACTGGTCGCGGTCGGCAGCGCCATCCGCAACCTGGACAACTCGCCGCTGCGCGAGGTGTCCTCCACGCGAATGCTGATCCTCGCCGGTGGCCTCGTCGCGGGCGGGCTGAACCTGCGCACCGCCGTGCAATCGGCGGTGGTGCAGGCGCTGTCCGATGACGCGGATATCGTTGCCGCCCTCGGCGAACTCGTCGACGCTGTGCTGCCGCGGCCATGATCGACAAGGATCCGAGCGGGCCGGAGCGGTACCGGCTCCTCGCCACCTACCTCGCCGGCAGGTCTGTGGGTATCGCAGAGCTGCCGGCGGGCGGGACGCCGTATACGAACGGGCAGATCGTGTTCGTTTCGGGCGACGGTACCGATACCGAGCAGCGGCGCGAAGTACTCGTGCAGAGCGCGTTGCTCGGTGCCGGGAGCCTGGATCCGGCACTGGTGAGGTCACTGCGGGGGCGTCCCTCGACAGCGCGGCGCTACCTGGCCCTCGAAGGCCATCGCGTGCTCGCCGAACTGGCGGGGCGGCTTCCACTCGCCGCCGGACTCGGCCTCGCGGGAGAACCGAGCACGGCGAGCGCCGCGGAATCACTCGCGGCGGCCAAGGGAAAGCGGGAAGTCGACGAGCCACCGGAATGGTTCGGCACCATCAAACCCTCCCAGTTGGTGGCGTCGGATCCGGGCCCGGGCGGGCGGGCGAGCGACCGAGAACTGCGCCTGGAATTCGATCTCAGCGAGATACCCGAGGCCGACGACGAGGTCGAGGACAACGTCGAGAAGTCCGAGGAGAGCAAGATTCTCAAACTCTTCGAGAATCCCCTCTTCAGCGGCAAGTCGGTGATGGATTTCTTCCGCAAGACGATGGGCAACTCACGGTCCGACGGTGACGGGCCCGCCGGCGCCGAAGCACCGGTCAGTGCGGTGCGCCGGGCGCGGATGGTCGGACCGAATGCCCGGCCGCTGCCCACCCGGATCAAGTTCACCGATGCCGACAAGCCCGGCGCTGCCGCCGGCATCGGCGGGGCCCTCTATCCCGAATGGGACGTCTTCAACGACCGGTACAAACCGGACTGGTGCCGAGTCGTCGATTTCCCGCTGACGGTCCCCACGGATATCTCGGCCGCACGTGTGCCCGAAGACGATGTGCTTCGACGGCGGCTGGCTCGGGTGGGCCTGGGCCCGAAGGTGCTGCGCGGGCGCCCCGATGGTGACGAGCTCGATATCGAGGCGCTCATCGATCTGTTCGTCGATCTGCGTTCGGGATACTCGCGCCCGGAGAACGTGTACCTCGAACACCGCAAGCTCGAGCGCAATCTCGGCGTGATGATCCTGCTTGACGCGTCCGGATCGGCCACCGATGCCGATCTGGAGGGCCTGTCCGTGCACGAACATCAGCGGCGAGCTGCCGCGACCATGGCCGTCACGCTCGAGGAGCTCGGCGACCGTGTCGCGGTGTACGCCTTCCGTTCCGAGGGCCGCCACGCGGTGTACCTGCCCGCGATCAAGACCTTCGATCAGCGGTTCGGCGCCGTCGGACGAGCCAGACTCAATCAGCTTCAGCCCTCGAACTACACCCGTCTCGGCGCGGGCATCCGCGGCGCGGGCGAGATTCTCAAAAACCAAGCGGGTACGCAGAATCGGCTGTTGGTCGTGCTGTCGGACGGCTGTCCCTACGACGATGGTTACGAGGGTCGCTACGCCGAAGCGGACGCCGCGAAGGCACTCGAGGAGCTGCGCGCAGAGGGCGTGGCCTGCCTGTGCCTGTCCATCGGCTCCACCACGCCCGCCGACGCCCTCGCACGCGTCTTCGGCGCCGCGGGCCATGCCGACGCCGCGACCCTGAGCGAACTGAGCCCGCACATGGACGAACTGTTCCTGTCCTCTCTTCGCGAACTCGCCGCGCCCACCCCGCGCTAGCGAGACGTCTACACCGGAAAGAGGAGGTTCGCTGTGGAACCCAGCGCATCCGCGGTCACCGAGATCAAGGACTGGTCGAAGCAATACTCCCGGCGACACCCGATCGCCTCACTGCAAACCGTCGGGAGACAGGTCGAACTCGGCCGGGACGCATTCCGCTATCTCGCCACCGACATCGTGGCGCGGCGCTTTCCCTTCGACGAATTCGTCACGCAGGCGGCGTTCATGGTGAAGACCTCCCTGCTGCCGACGGTGGCCGTGGCGGTGCCGATCAGTGCGACCCTGTCCATCCAATTCGGTTTGCTGGCAGGGCAAGTCGGTGCGACAGCACTGGCAGGCGCCGCGAGTGGCCTGGCCGTGATCCGCCAGTCGGCGCCGTTGGTCACCGCGATTCTGCTGGCGGCGGCGGTGGGTTCGGCGCTGTGCGCCGATCTGGGCTCGCGCAAGATCCGCGAGGAGATCGACGCCATGGAAGTGATGGGAGTCTCGGTGTTGCGCAGGCTCGTGGTGCCGCGACTGGCCGCCGGGATCCTCATCGCGATGGCGCTCACCGCAGTCAGCTGTTTCGTCGGATTTCTGGCCGGCTACCTGTTCAATGTCTATGTCCAGGACGGAACTCCGGGCAGCTACATGGCGACCTTCTCCTCCTTCGCCACTTCCGGTGATCTGTACCTGGCGATGGTCAAGGCCGCGGTGTTCGGGGTGATCGTCGTCGTCATCGCGTGCGAGAAGGGCCTCAACACCCGGGGTGGGCCCGGCGGCGTAGCGAATTCGGTCAATGCCGCCGTGGTGGCATCGATTGTGTTGCTGATGGTCGTCAATCTCGGATTCACCCAGATCTACACGATGCTGTTCCCGAGGACGACCCTGTAATGGCCAGCGTGTATCGCCCTCCCGGCGTGCGGGTCGTGCTCCGCGCGACGGCCGGACCGTGGCACGGTGTCATCCGATTCGGGCACATGTTCACCTTCTTCGTGCGCGCGGTGGTCTCGATACCCGTTGCCCTGCGCCACTACAGCCGCGAATCCCTGCGCATCCTGTCCGATGTGACCTGGGGCAACGGCTCGCTCATCGTCGGTGGCGGAACGGCGGGAGTGATGATCATCCTGGGCGCCGCCGCGGGCGGGATCGTCGGCATCGAGGGCTTCAACGCGTTGAAGCTGCTCGGCATGGAGCCCGCGACCGGAATGATCGCCGCGACCGCGGCGACTCGTGAACTCGCTCCGATCATGGCGTCGATCGCTTTCGCCGCGCAGGCGGGGTGCCGGTTCACCGCCCAGCTCGGCGCGATGCGGATCGCCGAGGAGATCGACGCCCTCGACGCGATCGCGATCCGCCCGGTCCCCTTCCTGGTCTCGACGCGGTTGATCGCCTCGATCGTGGCGATCATCCCCTTGTACCTGGCCGCACTGGCCGCGGACTACCTCGCCGTCGAGCTGTTCGTCGGGCTCGTCGGCGGACAATCGTTCGGAACCTACGCCCACTATTTCGACCTGGTGCTCAGCGGCACCGACGTCGTGTTCTCGCTGTTGAAGGCGATCGTGTTCGTCACCATCACCACCACGATCCAGTGCTACTTCGGCTACTACGCGCGCGGCGGGCCGCAAGGCGTCGGTGTCGCGGCCGGTCGGGCGATGCGCGCGAGCATCACCGTGATGATCTCGGTGAATCTGTTGATGACGTTGGCGCTGTGGGGATTCGACGCCGGCTCCAGGATCAGTGGGTAGTGCGATGTCGATAGTGTTCGAATCCGACGACAGGCATCTGAGCAACACCAAGTTGTTCGTGCGCGGGATGGCCGCGCTGACCGTCGTCGTCGCCACCGTCGCGGCGATGGTCGCCCGCTCGGAAGGCGCGTTCGCCGAGACGGTCGCGGTCACCGCGTTGCTCGTCGACGTGGGCGACGGGCTGCCGAAACGATCCGATGTCAAATATCACGGCGTGCTGGTCGGAACAGTGCAGGACGTGGTTGCCTCGGACGGCGCCCGCCCCAACAAGGTTCACATCGAGCTGACCCCCGAGCACGCCGCCGCGATTCCGGCGACGGTGACCGCGCGCGTCGTCCCGAGCAACGTGTTCGCGGTGCCCTCGGTCCAGCTCATCGACAACGGACCGGGCCCCGCGCTGAGACCAGGCGCGTCGATACCGGAGGACCACAGCAAGGCCAGCGTGCAGTTGCAGACCTCGCTCACCGCGTTGAGCCGCATCGTCGACGCCGTGGGACGCCCCGACGCCGATCCCACCGTCGGGATCTTGGAGACCGTCGAACGGGCGACCCGTGGCCGCGGCGCGGACGCGCTGGCAGCGGCCGCCCAGCTCGCGCGCATCGTGCGGGCCTACCAGGGCGAATTGTCGGGCGGCGGCGACTCCCCCGCACTGCTCACCGGATTGTCGGAGGCCGTGCACGGACTCCAGGAATCGGCACCCGATCTGCTCGCGGCGCTACACAGCGCGGTCGGGCCGATGCGCAGCGTCGCCGAGCAGCGAGTCCGCTTGACCGAACTGCTCACCGGCGGCATCGCGACCACCGAAACGGTCGGCACCGCGCTGAACAACCGCACCGAGACCATCATCGACCTCAACTCCAGGCTGGGCCCCGTGCTACAGATTCTCGCCGCGGGCAGCGGCAACTTCGTCCAGATGACGACCTCGCAGACCCGGATCGCGCACGTGTTCGCGCACGACTTCTGGCAACCCGATACCCAGACCGGCACCGCCAAAGTGATCGTCGAACTCACTCCGCACAAGCAATACACCCGGACCGACTGTCCGCGCTACGGAGAACTCGCTGGTGCGAGTTGCGAGAACGGACCCGCCGCGGGCCCACCGGTCATCGGCGCCGCCGACCAACCGGTGAACACGCTCGACCAGCGCGAAATTCTGGCCGAAAGCCTCGGTCTGCCACAGGAAGCCGCCGGCCTCGCCGAGCTGTTCGGTCTGAGCGTGCCGGCCCCATCAGCCGCCGGAGAACCACGGTGAAACACAAACGCGACCTCGCCGGACTGACCGCTTTTCTGCTCGTCTCCGCGCTGCTGATCTGGATGGTCCGGGTGACTCTGCAACGTGATGTCACCGGTGACACGCACTCCTATTCCGCTGTGTTCAGCGATGTCTCGGGATTGCGTGTCGGCGACGACGTACGGATCGCCGGAGTACAGGTGGGCCGGGTCGACTCCATCGACATCCACGGCCCACACGCCGAGGTCGACTTCCGGATCCAGCGCGGTCAGCCCGTGTACGGCAACACCATCGCCTCGGTCATCTATCAGAATCTGATCGGGCAGCGCTACCTCGGGCTGAGCCGAGCCGAATCCGGCGATCCGGCGCCCCTGGCGCCCGGCGCGCGGATCCCGCTCGATCGCACCGAGCCGTCCTTCGATCTGTCGGGGTTGCTCAACGGATTCCAGCCGTTGTTCAGCGCCCTCGACCCCGCAGACGTCGACAATCTGACCTCCGCGTTGATCCGAGCCCTCCAGGGCGACGACGGCGCCGTCGCCGCGCTGATCACCGAGACCGCGACCCTGGTGCAGTCCTTCGCCGGGCCCGACCAGATCCTCGGCGCGCTGATCGACAACCTGTCGGCGGTGATGACCACGTTGGCCGGGCAGAGCGCCGGGCTACAGACGACTTTCACCCAGACCCGCAAGATCTTCGACGCACTCGAAACCCGCCGCGACACACTGCTGGACCAGACCGCGCAGATCTCCACCGTCGTCTCCGACGCCGCCGCTGTCGTCGACGGCGCGGGCCCGTCGCTGACGGAGTTCATGAATCGCGAGCCCGGCTTCGCGCGTCATTTCGTCGACGGCAAGGAACGTTTCGCGTTCCTCGGCTTCAATCTCCCGCAGCTGTTCCAGTCCATGATCCGGGCCACCGACGCCGGTTCTTTCGTCAACGCCTATGTCTGCGACATCAGTTTCAGCATCATCCCGGGCATCGATCCCGTGATCGCGCAGATTCTCGGCGGCGCCTCCCCGACCGGCCGACCCCAGCACTCCGCGATCTGTAGGTAGGACCATGAAGAATCCACTGCGCGCCCTCTCCTCTCTGTTGCCACGCCCAGGCGCCGCCGGTTCCGGCGCGATCGCCACCGACAGGTCGCTACGGACCGGCCTCATCGCCGTGCTCTCCGTCGTGCTGGTGTTGCTCGTGCTGGTGCTGGTCAACTCGTTACACCTCGGCACACGCACTGTGCGGGCCGATTTCGCGCAGGCCGCGGGGATCGCCGCCGGTGACCCGGTGACGTGGGCAGGCATTCCCGTCGGCACGGTGACCAGCACCCGGCTCGCCGGCGACCATGTCGAGGTGAGCTTGTCGGTCGACGACGAGGTCGCCCTCGGCGCCGATGCCGCGGCCGCGATCAAACTGACCACGCTGCTCGGCTCGCGCTATGTCGAGTTGCGCTCGTCCGGCACCGGCGAACTGCGCGACAATCGGATTCCGTTGTCCCAGACCACCGTCCCCTACGACCTCGAGACCGCCCTGCAGGACGCGACCACCACTTTCGACGAACTCGACGCCGACCAGATCGCCGCGTCGATGACATCGCTGTCGCAGGGGCTCGACGGCCTGCCGTCGCTGGTCCCGGGCATCCTGCGCGATATCCGGTCGCTGTCGAACGTGATCGCGACCCGACGCGACCAGATCGGCACCCTGCTCACCAGTACCGACCAGGTCAGCACCGTGATCCGTACCCAGCAAGCCGAACTCGGCTCGGTGGTGGGGCAGGGCGGCACCGTGCTGCGCCAGATCCTCGCCCGCCAGGACGCGTTGCGTCGACTGCTCGACGCGACCACCACTTTGGTCCAGCGACTCGAACCGATCGTGGTCGGTGAGAACGCCGAAATCGAGCAACTGCTGACCGACCTGCGCGACATGACCGCGATGATGGCGGGCCACGACGACCTGCTGCGCAGCATCTTGCAGATCCTTCCGGTCCCCTGGCGCATGTTCGCCAATGCCACCGGCACCGGCGCGGAACTGAACGCCAACGCCCCCGACGGCGCTTTCGTCGACTCGTGGATGTGCGCGTTGAGTGCCGTCGCCGTCGATGCCGGCCGAGCCCCCTATCTCCAGGACTGCCGATGAACACCCTGCTGTCCAGCCTGAAACTGGCCGCGATCATTATCACCGCCGCCTGTCTGACCAGCTGCTCGGTCGGGTCCGACACGGGAACCACCACCATCACCGCCGAATTCGCCAATGCCAACGGCCTGTACGAGGGCAACCCGGTCTCGGTGCTCGGAATGCGCGTCGGGCGCATCGTTCGGATCGAGGCCCACGGCACCGAGGTCGAAGTCGAGATGCGAATCGACAGCTCGATCCAGCTGCCCGCCGATGTGCAGGCGGTGACGATCTCGGACTCGTTGCTCACCGACCGCCACATCGAACTCACTCCGGTCTACCGCGGCGGGCCCACCTTGCCCTCGGGCGCGGTGCTCGATCTGGCGCGGACGAAGTCGCCGGTCGAGTTCGATGCCCTGCTGTCGATGGCGCAGAAGTTGTCCACCTCACTGGGTGGTGACGGCAACGGCGCGGGCCCGGTCGCCGACCTGATCGGCCTGGGGTCCGCCGCGACCCGAGGCAACGGCGACGACATGCGGGCCGCGCTCGGTGAGCTCTCCCGTGCACTGCAACTGGGTGAGGACAACGGGGCCGCCGCCCGCGATGCGATCACCACCGTGGTCACCAACCTCGACGAGCTGACCGCGGCCGCGGCGCGCAATGATCAGACACTGCGCGAATTCGGCGGTGCCGTAGCGCAACTCAGCGATTTCCTGGCCGATCAACAGCTGGGAACCGGCTCGACCGGCGCGGCGCTGAACCGGATCATCGGCCAGGTCACCGAGCTGCTCCGGCGCCACCAGCGCACCATTTCCGGTCTCCTAACCAACGCGAACACCGTGACCGGTTCCCTGGCGGCCTACGACTACAACCTCGCCCAGTTCCTCGACGTGTTCCCGATGGTCGTCGACAACGCCTACAACTCCGTCGATCCGAATGTCCGCGCGCTGCGCGCCGGGGTGGACGTCAATCGGCTGCTGCTCGACGGCCAAATGGTCAAGGAGGTCTGCAATCTGCTGCAACTGCAGAACTACGGCTGCGCCACCGGCACCATGCGCGACATGGGACCGGATTTCGGTATCACCGCCATCCTGGCGGGCATCGCGGGAAGGAGCGGTCGATGACACCTCGCAACCGAACAGTGCTCAGGCTCGGGGTCGCCGCCGCGCTCACCTTGTCGGCCACCGGATGTGCCGTGGGACTCGACCAACTGCCGCTGCCCGCGCCGGGGCTCGGTGGCGACACCTACACACTCACCGCGACCTTCTCCAACGCCCTCAACCTGCCGGTCAAGGCGAAGGTCACGCTCAACGGCGCCGACATCGGCCAGGTCGAGTCGATGTCGGCCCGCAACTACACGGCTGAGGTGACGCTACGCATCGCCTCGTCGGTACGGCTGCCCGTCGGCACGTCGGCCCAATTGCGATCCGCCACACCGATGGGCGATGTCTTCGTGGCGATGAAGCCGCCGCCGACCGTCGAACCCGGCACCGCCATGCTCGACGACGGCGGCGCGATCGCGCTGGACTCGACCTCGGCGGCCTCGACGATCGAGGAAATGCTCACTCGCGCATCACTTCTGGTCAACGGCGGCACGATCCAATACCTCACCACAGTCGTCGCCGCGCTCAGCGAACACGTCGGGGGCCGCGGCGACCGGCTCGCCGCGCTGCTCGACGAGACCCGAGCACTGCTGGGCAGCCTCGCCGACCGCACCGACCAGATCAACGGCGTGCTGCACGCCGCAGCCGATCTCAGCGGGACCGTGGCCGCCCAGCAGACCACGCTCGCCGGCACCGTCGCCGCGGCCGGACCAGCCATCGAAGTCCTCGCCGAGAACACCGACTCGGTGATCACGCTGGTGGATCGGGTGCACACGATCGCCACCCAGCTGGCCCGGTTCCCCAGTGTCGCCGGCACCAACACCACGAGCATGGCCGCCAACATCAACCGATTGGCCGCGGGACTCAACGCCGCGGCCCTCAATCCCGAGGCCGACCTCGACACGGTGAACGACATGATCAAGATCGTGCTCAAGATGATCAGCGGCCCCAACGGGCACGTCGCGGTCGACGTCACCCAGCTGGCGATTCCCGATCCCGCGAATCCGGGCGGACTCGGCGGCAGAGCTCCGGATATCACCGACTGGACCGCCTTCGTCGGCTCGCTCCAGCACATGATCGATCGGCTGGGCGGTCGGCTGACAGGAGCACCACGATGACCCCGCGCAGCATGATCGAACCACCGGCCCGCGTACTCGTCGAGGTCGTCCGCGCCGCGCATCGCCATCGGTCCGCGGTCTCGCTGCTGGGACTACTCGTCGTTCTCACCGGCGCCTGTTCGCACCTGATCCTGTCCACCTTCGGCGTCGATCCACTCGATCACCCGTATCGCGTGCGAGTCGAACTCGCTCAGTCCGGCGGGCTGCTGCCCGGCCAGGAAGTCACCGTGCGTGGTGTGCGCGTCGGGCGCGTCGACTCGGTTCAGGTGGTGGACGAGAAGGTGGTCGCCGTCGCCGCCATCGATGAAGATGTTCGGATCTCGGTGTCGGGGCAGGTGCGCGCCGCGGCGCTGTCCGCGGCCGGCGAGCAGTATCTCGATTTCCTGCCCGCGAGCAACGAGGGCCCTTATCTGAGCGACGGCGCGCTGGTCACCGCCGACCGCACCTCCACCCCGGTACCGATGTCGGACATGCTGCAAAGCCTCAGCGGCACCCTCGTTCAGATCGATCCCGACCGGCTCGCGACCATCTCACGCGAACTGGGTGCCGGTCCGGCGGGCCCCGACAAACTGGCGGCGATCATCGACGGTGGCACGTTCCTCATCTCCACGCTCGACACCGTGCTGCCGAACACCGTGAACCTGCTGCGCAACAGCCGAGTCGTGGTCGCGACCCTGCACGACGGGCGCACCGCACTGCGGTCGACATCGGCGAATCTCGCGGGCGTGCTCGGGGGCATGGCGTCGATGACCGGTGGCTACGAACAGCTGCTCGCGCAGACACCGCCGATGCTGACCGAGCTCGACACCATCCTCGCGCAGAACTCTCCGACGATGGTGCAGTTGCTGGGCAACCTCGTCACTGTCTCGCAGGTCGCCTATTCCCGGATCCCCGCGCTCGACGAGTTCTTCTTTCCCCGCCAACGCGCCGGATCAGCACTCGACGCGGTGGCCTCGGCGTTCCACGACGGCGGAGTCTGGGCACTGGCCAGCATCTACCCCCGCTACGCCTGCGACTACGACGTGCCACGGCGGCCCGGCTCCGTCCCCGACTACGCGCAGCCCTACGTCAACGCGGACTGCACCGACCCGGATCCCACCCTCATGCCGCGCGGCGCGCGCAACGCTCCGCGCCCACCGAACGACCCCGTTCGCGCCGCACCGCCCACCGACCCCCTACAGACCGCCGAGCAGGCCCCGGTGGGACCGCAGACCGTTCCCACTCCGTACGGCGGCCCCTACACGCCGGGTCCACGGTGACGGTGCCATCATGAGTCCATGGCCGCTCCCGCTCCCGATCGTGACGCGACGAACGTCGGGAAAAGCGCGCGGCCCACCCACGCCGACGTCGCCCGGCTGGCGAACGTGTCGACCGCGACCGTCAGCTACGTCCTGAACAACTCCGCGGGCAAACGGATCTCCGCACGCACCAGAGAAGCGGTCTACCGTGCCGCCGGACAACTCGGCTATCGCCCCAATGTCGCCGCGCGCAACCTCGCGCGTGGTGGGAGCGGGGTGGTGCTGTCCGTGCTGCCGCGGGTCGCGGTGGGCGACATGCCCATTCAGGCGGGCAGCCTGATGGCCACCGCGCTGGCACAGCACGGTCTGCTCCAGGTGCAGATCTTCGAGACCGAGGACCACGAGCGCGTCATCGACGCGATCGACAATCTCGATCCGATCGCGGTAGTGAGCCTGTTCCCGTTGAGCAGTGACGCACGTGGCAAGGTGCAGGCCGCGAAGGTGCCCCTGATCGAGATCGGGCTACTGCCCGCGCTCGGCGACCCTTTGCTCACCGTCGGGGCGTTGCGCGTCGATCACCTGGTCTCGCGTGGGCACCACAAGATCGCGTTCGGACGCACCGACGTCGCCAAATGGCGTGCCCTCGGCGACTATTGGCTCCAGGGAATCGTCGACGCCGCGCGCGCCCACGACCTGCCGCCGATCACGGTGGACGAGGTCACCGCGAGCAATGCGGCCGAGGTGGTCACCGGCTGGGTACGCGACGGGGTGAGCGCGGTCTGCGCGCAGAGCGACGAGATCGCGGGTCTGGTGTTGCACGGTCTCCGGGAGGCGGGTTTGCGCTGCCCGCACGACCTCGCCGTGATCGGTATCGACGCCAATCCCATGGGGGCGCTGTGTGATCCGCCGCTGACCACGGTGGAGTACAACCCCGCCGCGGTCGCCGGCGCCGCGATCGCCGCTGTCCTCACCGAACTGGGATATCCGGCACCGCCCGCTCCCCAGCCGACCGATGTCGCCCACCTGATCGTGCGGGCTTCCACCTAGCTTCCCGGTTCCTCACCAGAGGCCGTTCGGGTCTGGACACCCCGAAGGTTATGCGCTTAACCTAGCGACGACGGTGGATTGCGCGTACCGAATCCGTTTGCGCTCGAGAACACCGCTGACACGCGAGGAGCTACACCATGACCGTGCAGAATGTGCTGGACGAGATCCGCAACCGACCGGGCACCGGAGACGCGATCCCCGTCGTCGATCCCGTCACCGAGGAACAGCTCACCGAATTCTCCGACGGCGGCGCCGAAGCCGTCGACGAAGCCGTCGCACGGGCGAAGGCGGCGTCGAAATCCGGCATCTGGAAGAACCTGGCGGGCAGCGAGAAGGCCAAGATCCTCTGGCGCGTCGCGGATCTGATCGACGAGAACACCGAACTGCTGGCCGACCTCGAATCGGCCAACGCCGGAATCCCACAGAACCAGGCCGCGCTCACCGTTGGCATCGGTTCGGAATGGTTCCGCTACTACGCCGGTTGGTGCACCAAGATCGACGGCATCGCTCACGACGTGAACGCCGGCGGGCTCACCGGCGTGGAATCGCGACAGCACGGCTACACCCTCAAGGAGCCCTACGATGTCGTGGGGCTGATCTTCCCGTGGAACGGGCCGGTCTTCAACTACTGCGCCAAGGTCGCTCCCTCCCTCGCGGCCGGGTGCAGCAGCGTGGTGAAACCCGCCGAGGAGACTCCGCTTTCGGCGCTGGTACTCGACCGGCTCCTGGCCCAGGCCGGCGTACCGGAGGGCGTGGTCAATCTGGTCAACGGCTACGGACACACCACCGGCGCGGCGATCACCGCGCACCCGGACGTGGACAAGGTCGCCTTCACCGGCTCCACCGAAGTCGGCCGGGCGATCGTGCAAGCCTCGGCGGCGAGCAACCTCAACAAGATCACCCTCGAACTCGGCGGCAAATCACCGGTGCTGATCTTCGACGACGCCGATCTCGATATGGCGATCATGATGGCCGGATTCGGCGCCTTCGTACATTCGGGCCAGGCGTGCGTATGCGGTTCGCGCGTCTTCGTGCAGCGCGGCTCCTACGACAAGGTCGTGGCGGGCATCGCGAACCTGGCCGACAACATGAAGATGGGTGGGCCCAAGGAAGAGGGCACCATGGCAGGCCCGCTGATCAGCGCCAAACAGCTCACTCGGGTACTGGGTTATGTCGATCAGGGCAAATCCGAGGGCGTCGAGTTCGTGGCCGGCGGTCAGCGTCTCGATCGAACCGGGTACTTCGTGCACCCCACCGTGGCCACCGGTGTCGACCCCGCCACCAGCCGCCTCTACCGCGAGGAGATCTTCGGCCCGATCGTCACGGTCCTGCCATTCGACACCGAAGAGGAGGTCGTCGCGATGGCCAACGACAGCACCTACGGCCTGGCCGCCACCGTCTGGACCAAGGACCTCGGCCGTGGCCACCGACTGGCCAAACAACTGCAGGCCGGCACCGTCTCGCTGAACTGCCAGATGGTCTTCGACCACTCCATGCCCTTCGGTGGCTACAAGCAGTCGGGCTGGGGCTACGAGTCCGGCAAGGCGGGCCTGGAGGCCTACCTGCAGACCAAGACCGTGTGGGCGCAAATGTAGTTGCCGAATATTGCCATGCGCATCTTGTGAGAATACTATTCTCATATCCCAACAAGGAGGCTCTCATGACGCAGCTGGATCTGCCGTATCAGTTGTTCGACGCGGACAACCACCTCTACGAAACCAAGGAGGCGCTGACCAAGTACCTCCCTGCGGAGTACGAGGGAGCCATCAAGTACGTCGAGCTCAACGGGCGCACCAAGATCGCGGTCCTCGGCCAGATCAGCGAGTACATTCCCAACCCCACGTTCGAGGTCGTCGCCCGTCCCGGTGCGATGGAGGACTACTTCAAGAACGGCAATCCGGAGGGTAAGAGCCGTCGGGAGATCTTCGGCGCGTCGATGCGCTCGATTCCGGCCTTCCGCGAGCCGGGCGCGCGCCTGGAGCTCATGAACGAGCTGCAGCTCAATCGCTCGCTGATGTTCCCCACGCTGGCCAGCCTCGTCGAGGAACGGATGCGTCACCACCCCGATCTGATCCACGCGGTGGTCCACTCGCTGAACCGGTGGCTGCTCGAAACCTGGGGCGAGGACGGCAATTTCGTCTACAAGGACCGCATCTTCACCGTCCCGGTGGTGAGCCTGCCGATCGTCGAGAAGGCGATCGAGGAGCTCGACTGGTGCGTCGAGCACGGGGCCAAGGCCATTCTGGTGCGCCCGGCCCCGGTCCCCGGTCTGCGCGGGCTGCGCTCGTTCGCGCTGCCGGAGTTCGATCCGTTCTGGAAGCGGGTGGTCGAGCACGACATTCTCGTCACCATGCACTCCTCCGACAGCGGCTATTCGCGGCACAACGCCGAGTGGGAGGGCTCCAGCCTGGAGATGCTGCCGTTCCAGACCAATACCTTCCGGATGACCACCGAATGGCGTCCCATCCAGGACGCGGTGGCGTCGTGGGTGTGCCACGGCGCGCTGTTCCGCTTCCCCGAACTCAAGGTGGCGGTCATCGAGAACGGCGCGTCCTGGCTGGCGCCGCTGCTGGAGAATCTGGCCGATGTCGCCAAGAAGGCACCGGAGGGCTTCGGCCATCAGGACCCGGTCGAGGCGCTCAAACGCAGTATCTTCGTCAGCCCGTTCTGGGAAGAGGATCTCGGCGGGATCGCCGACCTCATCGGGGTGGACAACGTCCTGTTCGGCTCCGACTACCCGCATCCGGAAGGTCTGGCCGAGCCCGCTCGCTACATCCATGAGATCAAGGATCTGAGCCTGGAACACCAGGCCAAGATCATGGGTGGCAACCTCGCGAGGCTGCTGAAGGTATGACCTGGGAGACCATCCCGCAGATGGTCCTGAGCGCCGGCGATCGTTTCGGGGATGCCGAAGCGATCGTCGACGGACCACTGCGGTTGAGCTTCACCGATCTCGCGGACCGGGTACGCAAGGCCGCGGGCGCGTTCGCGGCAGCGGGCATCGAGAAGGGCGACCGGGCGGCGATCTGGGCGCCCAACTCGGCCGAGTGGATCATCGCCGCGTTCGGTCTGGTCACCGCGGGGGGCGTGCTGGTACCGATCAATACTCGATTCAAAGCCGAGGAAGCCGCCGATGTCGTGCGGCGCAGCGGCGCCGAGCTGCTGTTGGTGCAGCAGGGCTTCCTCGGGACGGAATACACGGGCCCGCAGGGCGTGCCGGTGATCGATCTGAAATCGGACTTCCTGTCCAGCGGTAATCCATTCGAACGGACGATGAACGGCACCGACATCGCCGACATCATCTATACCTCGGGCACCACGGGTCGCCCCAAGGGGGTGATGATGAATCACCGGCAGACCCTGCGGCTGTACGCGGAGTGGTGCGATCTGGCCGACCTGCGCGAGGGTGATCGCTATCTGATCGTCAACCCGTTCTTCCACACCTTCGGCTACAAGGCGGGGGTGATCAGCTCGCTGATCCGCGGCGCCACCATCCTGCCGGTACCTGTTTTCGAAATCGATCGGGTGCTCGAACTCGTCGAACGTGAACGGGTGACGATGCTTCCCGGGCCGCCCACCCTGTATCACGCCCTGCTCGACGCTCCCGATACCCATGATCTGTCGTCCTTACGGACCGCGGTCACCGGGGCCGCCGACATTCCGGTCGAACTGATCCGGCGGGTCAAGACCGAACTGCCGTTCCAGTCGATCATGACCGGCTACGGGCTCACCGAAGCCGGCACCGCGACGGCATCCCGGCCGGGCGACAGCTTCGAGCAGGTCGCGACCACCGTGGGAACCCCGTGTGACGGCGTGGAGGTGCGCATCGCCGAGGACGGCGAAGTGCTGGTCCGCGGATACTCCGTCATGCAGGGCTATTTCGACGATCCGGACGCGACCACGGCGACCATCGATGCCGACGGATGGCTGCACACCGGCGACCTCGGCGGTCTCGACCTGGACGGCCGCTTGCGGATCAACGGCCGCAAGAAGGACATGTTCATCGTCGGTGGCTTCAATGCCTATCCCGCCGAGGTCGAGGCCTTCTTGCTCGAGCACCCCGCCGTGGCCCAGGTCGCCGTGGTCGGCGTGCCCGACGAGCGGCTCGGGCAGGTCGGCCGCGCCTTCGTCGTCGCGAAAAGCCCGGTGTCGGAAGCGGAACTGGTGTCGTGGGCCCGCGATCGGATGGCCGGCTTCAAGGCACCTCGATCCGTGCGGTTCCTCGACGAGTTGCCGCTCAACGCCACCGGCAAGGTCATGAAAGACCAACTGCGTTAACCGTATTCGCCTGACTCCGAGGAACTCTCCATGAACTTCACCGACATGATCCTGGTCAGCATCGATGACCATGTGGTCGAGCCTGCCGATATGTTCGCCCGACACACACCGAAGAAATACGCCGATTACATCCCGAAACTGATCACCAGCGAACAGGGCATCGATCAGTGGGTCTATCGAGGTAAGCCGGTGGGCGTCACCGGTTTGAACGCTGTGGTGGGGTGGCCGAAGGAAGAGTGGGACAAGAATCCGGCTCGCTACGCGGAGATGCGTCCGGGGGTCTACGACATTCACAGCCGGGTGGCGGACATGAATGCCAACGGAATTCTGTCCTCGATGTGCTTTCCGACGTTCGCCGGATTCAGCGCGGGGCATCTGAGCCAGTTCAAGGACGAGATCACCATCGCGGTGATCTCGGCATACAACGACTGGCACATCGATGAATGGTGTGCGGCCTACCCCGGCCGGTTCATTCCGAATGCCATTCTGCCGCTGTGGGAACCGGCGCTGGCCGTCGCCGAGATCAACCGGGTCGCCGCCAAGGGATTCCGTGGCGTGACCATGCCCGAACTCCCCCACATCGACGGGCTGCCCTCCTACCACGACGGCGAGTACTGGGGCCCGGTCTGGGCCGCGCTCGCCGAGACCGGTCTGGTGATGAACCTGCACATCGGACAGGGTTTCGGGGCGCTGCGGTTGGCGCCGAACGCGCCGATCGACAACCTCATGTGCCTCGCGCCGACGGTGTCGCAGATCGCGATCCAGGATCTGCTGTGGGGTCCGGCGCTGCGTACCTATCCCGGTCTCAAGGTCGCGCTGTCCGAAGGTGGGATCGGATGGATTCCGTTCTACCTCGACCGCTCCGACCGCCACTACACCAATCAGAAATGGCTGCGCCGCGACTTCGGTGGCCGGATGCCCAGCGATGTTTTCCGCGAGCACGTCATGGCCTGCTATGTCACCGATCGAAATTCGCTCAAGATGCGCCACGAGATCGGCATCGACATCATCGCGTGGGAGTGCGATTACCCGCATTCGGACTCGCTGTTTCCCGATGCCCCGGAATTCGTCCTGGAAGAACTCAACAGCGCCGGCGCCGATGACAGCGACATCCATCAGATCACCTGGCAGAACGCCTGCCGATTCCTCGACTGGGATCCCTTCACCCATATTTCCCGCGAGGAGGCGACGGTCGCGGCACTGCGGAACAAGGCCCGCGATGTCGACCTGACCATCCGGCCTCGCGCGGAATGGGCCGAACGCTATGCCGCCCAGCACATCAGCTGATCACCCCGAACCAACCGAAGGACATTGTCATGCACCTGATCGTTTTCTCCAGTCCGCGCGCGGGCATGGACGAGGAATACAACACCTGGTACACCGAGGTCCACATCCCCGACATGCTGGCGATACCCGGGGTCAAGTCCTGCAACCGATTTCGCGCCCAACCGGTCGGCGGGCAGCCCCCGGAATTCGCCTATCTGGCCGACTACGATATCGACGGCGACGCCGGTCCGGTGCTGAAGGAAATCCAGGTACGCTCCGCGGACGGGCGCATCCAGCTCAGCCCGGCCATCGACCCGGCAGCCATGAAAGTGACTGTCTGGGAATCACTCTGATGGACTTCGAGCTCTCCGGTGACCAGCGGTTGTTCCGCTCGACCACCCGCGAATTCCTCGCGAAATCCGTTCCCCTCGACGTCGTGCGCGGCCTCGCCGCGTCCGGCGTCGGGTTCGACCGCGAGTGGTGGCGGCAAGGTGCCGAACTGGGTTGGACCGCACCGCTGGTCCCGGAGCGGCTCGGCGGCGGATCGGTTTCGGCGGTGCCGATGGCCGACCTCGCACTGGTCGCGATGGAATTCGGGCGGGCCTGCGCACCGGGCCCGCTCGTCACCACGAGTGCGGTGCTGACCTCCCTGGTCAGGGAGCAGAACCGCTTCGTGGACCTGCTCGCCCGGGTGTGCAGTGGTGAAACCATCGCCGCCTGGGCACATTACGAGCCGGGGCACGGACTCGAAGCCGCGGCGGTCGACACCCTCGCGGTGCCGGAGGGCACCGGCTTCCGGATCTCCGGTGTCAAGGACCGGGTGGAGTGCGGTGATCAGGCGGACGTGTTCCTGGTGTCGGCCCGCGGTCCCGACGGACCGGTCCAGGTCCTGATCGCCGCCGACGCACCGGGTGTCACCGTCATCCCGACCTGGACGCTCGACCTCGTACGCCGCACCGCGAAGGTCTCCTTCGTCGACGTCGTGGTCGGCGAAGACGCAGTGGTCCAGCGCTATCCAGGCGAGACCGCCGCGGCACTGGATACCCAGGTGCAGGTCGCCGCCGCGCTCACCGCCGCGGAGTCGACCGGCGCGGCCGAGCACGCCTTCGAACTGACCGTGCAGTGGATGTCGGACCGCTACACCTTCGGCCGGCAGTTGGCGTCCTACCAGGCGCTCAAACATCGTGCGGCAGAACACAAGACCACGCTCGAGGCCTGCTGTGCCACCGCGTGGGCCGCTGCCAACGCCTTCCACGGCGACCCGATCAGCACCGCCGAAGCCGTCAGCGTCGCGAAGTCCTTCATCGGCGCTGTCGCCCCCGGCCTGCTCCAGGATTGCGTGCAGATCCACGGCGGCATCGGGGTGACCTGGGAACACGATATCCATCTCTACCTGCGGCGAGTCACCCTCGGACGCGCGCTGTACGGAACGCCGGAGGAGCATCGGCGTCGCCTCACCGATCTCCTGGACAGGAAGGTCGCATGACCGAACAGAGCACCGCCGATCTCGAGCCCGTCGACGAGTTCCGCATTCGCGCCCGACGGTGGTTGTCGGACAACCTCACGCCCGCACCACCGAACCAGCACGGAGAGACCAGTAAGTCCGAGGCCTCCTGGCAACGCGCCAAACAGCTGCAACGCGTCCTGTACGACGGTGGCTTCGCGGGGATCTGCTTTCCGAAGGAGTACGGCGGGCTCGGCCTGACGCCCGCGCATCAGCGGGTGTTCAGCGAGGAGTCGCGCGCCTACGAAATGCCGCTGGCGCTCAACATTCCGACCCTGACCATCTGTGCGCCGACGATTCTGGACATGGGCAGCGAGGAACAGAAACGCACCCATCTCTCGGCGGTGCTGCGCGGTGAGGAATTGCTCGTGCAATTCCTGTCCGAACCGCGCGGTGGCTCGGACTTGGCCGGGCTGACCACCCGCGCCGAACGCAGGGGCGATACCTGGGTTCTCAACGGCGCCAAGATCTGGAGCTCGGGGGCTTATGCCGCCGACTACGGTCTGTGCCTGGCCCGCACCGACTGGGGGGTGCCCAAACACGCCGGGCTCACCATGTTCCTGGTTCCGGTACACGCGCCGGGTGTCACCGTCCAGCGGATCACCCAGGTCGACGGGTCGCAGGAGTTCTGCCAGGAATTCTTCGACGATGTCGTGCTGCCCGCCGATGCGGTGCTCGGCGAGGTCGACGCGGGCTGGGCGACCGCGAACCGGCTGCTGAGCCACGAGCGCAGCGCTGTCGGCGGCGCGTCGCCCTACGCCAGCGGTGTCCAGACCCACAGCGGGCGCGACGTGTCCGCGCTCATCGAATTGGCAAAACGGACCGGACAGTTGGACGATCCTCGGGTCAGGGAGGACATCGGCGAGGCGCGGGCGCTGAACATGGTGCACGATCAGCTGATCGCCCGCGTGACCCGCGGCATCGCGGCCGGGGCGCTCGTGCCCGCGGCCGGATCGATGGTCCGCCTGTTCAGCGCCCAGAATTCGTGGCTGCAAGCCGACATGGCGGTGCGGATCGCGGGCGCCGCGGCCGCCACCGGTGCCGACGTCGAGGACGCCGGAGCCGGCCGGGCCGGACAGGACTACCTGATGCGGCAGGCATGGAGTCTGGCCGGCGGCAGCACCGAGATGGCTCGCAACATCATCAGCGAGCGGGTACTCGGCATGCCCCGCGAGGCGGCCGCCGACCGGGGTCTGCCGTTCGATCAGGTCCAGCACGGCCGCTAGAGGGCTCCGGCGGCGACCGAGCGGCCGCCGCCGGAGATTGCCCTAGGTGATCGCGCCCGCTGTCTTGAGGCCGATGACCCGTTCCCAGTCCAGCCCGAGTTCGAGGAGGATCTCCTCGGTCTGCGCGGCGAACTCGGGGCCGGGCGCCAACTCGGGCGCGGTGACGTCGAATTGCACCGGGTTGGAGACCAATTCGAGCTCACCGGCCCGCACCAGGTATTCGTTGGCCCGGATCTGTGGGTCGTCGCCGACCTGCAGGCTGTCCTGCACCGGCGCCCACGGTCCGGACAGGGTGGTCAGCCGCTGGGTCCACTCGGCGAGGGTTGCGCTCGCGAACGCCTCCCGCAGGATCGCCACAGCTTCCTGCGTATTGGCCGCGATATCCGCGGCGGTGCCGAACCGGGGGTCCGCCGCCAGCTCCGGACGGCCGATATGACGGCACACGTCGGCCCAGAATTTGGTGGGCTGCAACATCACCAGCGACAGGTAGCGACCGTCTGCCGTGGCGTACAGGCCCGAGAGCGGGTTGGTCGGCGCGCCATGGGCGCCCGGCACCGGTGCCACCATCGGCTGCCCGAGATGCGCCGAGAGGGCGATGGTGTGGCCCAGCGCCCACAGGCCGCTGCCGAGCAGCGAGACATCGACCACCGACGGCTCGCCCGTGCGTTCCCGCTTGAGCAGCGCCGCCGCGATGCCCCCGGCTAGGTTCGTCCCGGAGATGGTGTCGCCGAAGGCGGGTCCCGGTGGCGAGATCATGCCCTCGGTGCCCGGCGGGGTGATGGTGGCGGCGACCGCGCCGCGGCACCAGAAGGCGGTCATGTCGAACCCGCCCTTGTCCGATTCCGCGCCGCGTGGGCCCAGCGCGCTGCCGCGGGCGTAGACGATCTTCGGGTTCACGGCGCGGATATCGTCCACGTCGATCCCGAATTTCGTGCGCGCCTGGGGCAGAAAGCTGGTCAGGAACACATCCGCACCGCGGGCGAGCTCGTGGATCACCTCGCGCCCCTCTGGCACCGACATGTCGACGCCGATGCTGCGTTTGCCCCGATTGGCATGTTCGACATTGGGATTGGGGTCACCGTCGACCCGGAAGCGCCCGATCTGTCGAAGGCCGCGTTGCGGATCGCCAGTGACCGCGTGTTCGACCTTGATGACATCGGCGCCCCAATCGGCCAGCACCGCTCCCGCCGACGGCACGAAGCCGTACATCGCGACCTCGAGTACGCGAATTCCCTCCAGCGGCCGCACTACTCGGCCCCGCCCGACGCTTCGCTCAACCCGACGACCGCCGCGTAGGTCTTGCTCTCCAGGAATTCCTCGAGCCCGGCGACGCCGCTTTCTCTGCCGATTCCCGACTGCTTGAAACCACCGAAGGGGGCGTCCGGCGAGAAGTAGTTGCCGCCGTTGATGCTGAACGTACCGCTGCGGATCCGCCGGGCGAGCGCGAGCGCACGGTCGGCATCGGCGCTGAAGATCGCACCGGAGAGGCCGTAGATCGAATTATTGGCGATGCGCACGGCATCGTCGTCATCGTCGTAGGGAATCACGACGAGCACCGGTCCGAAGACCTCTTCCTGGGCTATCTCGCTGTCGGGGTCGACACCGGCGAGCAGGGTCGGCGCGTAGAAGAAGCCCGGGTCGACCTTCGTGCCACCGGTGACCAACGTGGCTCCGGCGGCGACCGCCCGCTCGACCAGGCCGTGCACCTTGTCGCGCTGTTTCGCGCTGATCAACGGCCCCATATACGTTTTCGGGTCACTGGGATCGCCGCTGCTGACCCAGCCGAGATTGGTGGCGACCAGTTCGACGATCTCGTCGTGGCGGGCCCGTGGCACCAGCAGCCGGGAGGTGAGGGCACAGCCCTGTCCCGCGTGGGTGCAGATGGTGAACGCGGCGAACACGGCCGTGGTGGCGAAGTCGGCGTCGTCGAGCAGGACCATGGCGGATTTGCCGCCCAGCTCGAGGAAGACCCGCTTGAGTGATTCGCTCGCCGCCGCCATGATCTGGCGCCCGACCGGGGTGGAGCCGGTGAAGGTGATCAGATCCACGTCGGGATGGGTGGTCATCAGCTTGCCGATCGCGACATCGGCGGCCGACAACACGTTCACCACGCCGGGCGGGATGTCGGTGTGCTCGGCGATCAGTTCACCGAGGGCGAGCGTAGCCAGCGGTGTGTCGGGGGCCGCCTTGAGCACGACCGTGCAGCCGGCGGCCAGGGCGGGCATGAGTTTGGCCAGGGCCAACTGGTGCGGGTAGTTGTAGGCCACGATCGCCGAAACGACGCCGGCTGGTTCCTTTTCGATCCAGCGCCGGTGGCGCTCACCACGGATCTCGAGCTCGCCGAGTTCCTCGGTCAACGAGTACGCGGGCAGGAGATCGGCGTAGTAACGAGCGATCTCGATCGGGAAGTCGAGCTGGTTGCCGTGAGTGAGGCGCCGGGTGGCGCCGACCTCGGCGATGGTCAGCTCGCGCAGGTCCTCCACGTTGTCGAGCAGTGCCCGATGGAGTTGCTCGAGGCATCGGGCCCTGAACGCGGCATCGGTCGACCAACTGGTGGTGTCGAAGGCTCGACGGGCGGCGGCGATGGCCGCCTCGGTCTGTTCGAGCGTGGCTTCGGGGGCGTAGCCGTACACCTCGCCGGTCGCGGGATTGAGCGAGGCGAACGTGTGTTCCGCCTCGACCAGCTGTCCGTCTATCAGAAGCCGCTTGGTGACTGCCGTGGTCGGCGCCGACGCGCCGACCGAGTCCGTGTCCTGGGATGACATCCCGTCTCCTCGCTGAGCGTTGGAAATGTGATTCTCACTTCAAGAGAACAATATATCCATACACCTGGGCGCGTATCAGCCGAATGCCACGACCGACACCCCGATCAGCGGCGCACCATTCCCGAAAAGGGGGATATCAGGCCTTGCGGAGGAACTCTCGGCGAGAGTACGGTTCTCGCAACTGGAAGGGAGATTCTTGTGATCCACACTACAGCGCTGCGTCCCACGATCGGCGTGGAAGTCACCGGTGTCGCCGATCTGCACGACGACACGGTGATCAGCCGGTGCCTCGAGGCGCTGAAATGGCGCGGTGTGCTGGTCGTGCGCGGTCTGCACCTCGACGACGACGCGCAACTCGCGTTCTGCCGCGAGCTGGGCACGGTGTTGGCCCCCGGCGGCCGGGAGATCTTCACGATCACTCTCGATCCCGCGAAGAACCGGGCGGCCAAATACCTGGAGGGCACGTTCTTCTGGCACATCGACGACACCACCAACGAGGTGCCGGCCAAGGCCACCGTGCTCACCGCTCGCCACGTCGCCATGGAAGGCGGCGGGACCCAGTTCGCCAGCACCTACGCCGCCTACGAGAACCTCCCCGAAGCGGACCGCAAGCGCTACGAGGGGCTGCGGGTGGTGCACAGCTTCGAGGCATCCCAGCGACTGGTGCACCCGGATCCGACCCCCGAACAGGTCGCCGACTGGCGTACCCAGCCCTCCCACGAGACGGCCCTGGTCTGGGAGCGCGAGGACGGCCGCAAGTCCCTGGTGATCGGTGCCACGGCCGATCACATCGTCGGCATGGATCCAGTGGAAGGCCGGGCGCTGCTGGACGAGTTGCTCGACTGGTCGACGCAGGAGCGCTTCGGCTACACCCATGACTGGTCCGTCGGCGACCTGGTGATCTGGGACAACACCGGAATCCTGCACCGGGCGTTGCCCTATCAGGCGTCCTCCGAACGCGAGCTGCACCGGACCACCCTCGCCGGCGAGGAGGCGTGGGCGTGAAAACCGCAGTGGTCACCGGCGGCGGCTCCGGCATCGGACTCGCCATCGCACAACGACTCAGGGCCGACGGGTATCACGTCGCCACCCTCGATCTGCGGCCGACCGAAACCGAATTCGCCCACGCCGCCGATGTCGCCGATCCCGAGCAGGTGCGCGCCGCGCTCGACGCGGTCCGCGCCACGCTCGGTCCGGTGACGATCCTGGTCAACGCCGCGGGGCTCGACGGCACCGGCCGATTCGTCGATATCGACTTCGCGCAGTGGCAGCGGGTGGTCGACGTCAACCTCAACGGCGTCTACCACTGCATTCAAGCCGTCCTGCCCGACATGCTCGAGGCCAAATGGGGACGCATCGTCAATATCTCCTCGTCGAGCACACATTCGGGTCAACCGTTCATGGCGCACTACGTCGCGGCCAAGTCCGCGGTGAACGGGCTGACGAAGTCGTTGGCGCTCGAACTCGGTCCGGTGGGCATCACGGTCAACGCCATCCCGCCCGGTTTCATCGACACCCCGATGCTGCGCAAGGCCGAGTCGGCCAAGCTGCTCGGCGGCACGATCGACGACCACATCCAGCGCACCCCCGTGCGGCGAGTGGGGCAACCCGAAGACATCGCCGCCGCGTGCTCGTTCCTGATCTCCGAGAGCGCCGGGTACATCACCGGGCAGATCCTCGGCGTCAACGGCGGACGCAACACCTAGCCGTACCGATCCAGACAACGGGCTCACCTTCCGGTGGGCACCGCACACACCGAAAGGAATCCCCGTGGGACGCGTCGAGGGCAAGGTCGCCTTTATCACCGGAGCCGCACGAGGCCAGGGCCGCAGTCATGCGGTGCGTCTGGCCGCCGAAGGCGCCGACATCATCGCCGTCGATATCTGTCAGGACATCGACTCCATTGGATACCCGCTGTCGCGTCCGGAGGACCTGGACGAAACGGCCCGACTGGTCGAGAAATCGGGGCGGCGCATCGTCACCGTCCAGGCCGATGTGCGCGATGCCGCGCAGATGCGCGACGCCGTCGCGCACGGGGTGCAGGAACTGGGCCGCCTCGACATCGTGGTGGCACAAGCCGGAATCGCCGGGATGAAGGGCGAGCCGCAGTGGCAGGCCTGGACCGATGTGCTCGACACCAACCTGACCGGCGTGCTCAACGCCATCCACGCCGGGCTGCCCCATCTCGAAGCCGGCGCTTCGATCATCGCCACCGGCTCTCTCGCCGCGCTGATGGATATCAGCAAGGTGGATCAGCCCGGCAAGGATCCGGGTGGCGTCGCGTACATGGTCGCCAAGCGCGCACTGTCGATGATCGTGCACGAACTCGCCACCCACATCGCGCCGAAGAAGATCCGCGCCAACGTCATTCACCCGACGAACTGCAACACCCCGATGTTGCAGAGCGAGCCGATGTACCGCTCGTTCCGTCCCGATCTCGAGCATCCGACCCGCGCGGACGCCGAACCCGCCTTCCACACCATGCAGGCCATGCCGGTCCCCTATGTCGAGCCCGAGGACATCAGCGACGCGGTGCTGTTCCTCGCATCCGACGAGTCCCGTTTCATCACCGGCACCCAGTTGCGGGTGGACGCGGGCGGCTATCTGAAGTGGTACGACTACCACGCCTGAAAGGAATTCCCGCCGTGAAGGTTCGAGTCGATTCAGAGCGCTGCCAGGGCCATACCCTGTGCGCGATGACCGCTCCCCAATCATTCGAGTTGAGCGAGTTCGACGGCCATTCGTCGCCGGTCAGCGAGGATGTCTCGCCCGACCAGGAGGAGCAGGTGCGCGAAGCAGCTCACTCCTGCCCGGAACGCGCCATCGCTATTTCCTGAGAGGACACCGCCATGAGCGTCAACGATGTGGCGACCGACGAGGCACGCAAGAAACCGAATTTCTCGTTCGATCGATTCGCCCCCGAATACCGCGACCAATTCGTCGCGACCACCGAATCCATGCAGGAACAGTGCCCGATCGCCTGGACCGACACCCACGACGGGCACTGGGTCGCGGCGGGCAACCGCGAAGTCTTCGAACTCGCACGCTGCCCGCACATCTCCAACGACCACGATACGGCCGGGGTGCGGCGCGGCTACAAGGGCATCTCCATTCCGAAAGCCCCACGGGCCAGCGGGGTTCGGGGCGGCATCCTGGAAATGGACGAGCCCGAGCATCGCGAGGTGCGTTCGGCACTGAACCCCTACCTGTCCCCCGCGGCCGTCGCACGCTGGATCCCGTTCATCGACGAGATCGTGCGGGCCGCGATCGACGAGAAGATCGAGTCGGGCCGGATCGATTTCGTCGACGAGCTGGCCAATATCGTGCCCGCCGTGCTGACGCTGGGCATGTTGGGTATCCCGCTCGTGAATTGGACGATCTACAACGAGCCGGCCCATGCGTCGGTCTACACACCGCCGGACTCCCCGGAGTATCCGCGGGTGGCGGAGATGCACCGGACGATGGGAATCGATCTGCTGCAGAATCTGTTCGAGATCCGGGAGAACCCACGACCCGGCCTGATCGACGCGATCAACAACGCGACGATGAACGGCGAACCGCTTCCCGATATGGAAATGCTGGGCATGCTGGGGCTGCTCATCGGCGGTGGCTTCGACACCACGACCGCGCTCACCGCGCACGCCCTGGAGTGGCTGTCGGAGAACCCGGATCAGCGCGAGACGTTGAGCCGGGATCGAGACGAGCTCCTCGATTCCGCGACCGAGGAATTCCTGCGGTACTACACGCCCGCCCCGGGTGACGGGCGCACGATCGCCGAGGATTGCGAGGTCGTGGGCACCGAGTTCAAGGAAGGCGACCGGGTGTGGCTGTCGTGGGCGATGGCCAATCGCGATCCGGCCGTCTTCGACGACCCGAACGAGGTCATCCTGGACCGACGACGCAACCGGCACTACAGCTTCGGGCTCGGCGTCCACCGGTGCATCGGTTCGAACGTGGCGCGCACCGTGTTCAAGCGCATGCTGCTCGCCGTTCTCGACCGGATGCCGGACTACCGCTGCGATCCCGAAACCACGGTGCACTACGACACCATCGGGGTCATCCAGGGCATGCGACATCTTCCGGCGACGTTCACCCCCGGACCACGCCTCGGGCTCGGACTCGACGAGACGCTGGTGAAACTGCAGAAGATCTGCGACGAGGAGCAACTCGCGGCACCTGTCACGGCCCACCGGGACGCCGGTACCCAGTGAGCAACGAGATCTCCGAGGCATCGGGGCGGCCGCTGCCCCTGGTGACCGCGGAGAACGAATTCTTCTGGACCGCAGGCGCCGACGGTCGCCTGCGGATCCAGGAGTGCGGTTCTTGCGCGGCCCTGATCCATCCACCGCAGCCGGTGTGCCGGTATTGCCACGGGCACACCCTCGGTGTCCGCGATGTCTCCGGCTTCGCCACACTCATCGGCTTCACCGTCAATCAGCGGTTCAGCGTGCCGGGGCTGACCGCGCCCTATGTCGTGGCCCAGGTCGCGGTCGAGGAGGACCCCCGGGTCCGGCTCACCACCAATGTGGTGGGCTGCGATCCGGCCGACCTCGTGCTGGGGATGCGGATGGAGGTCGTCTTCGAACAGGACGCGGATGTGTGGTTGCCGCTGTTCCGGCCCACGGCCGAACAGCTGGCACCCGCACCTCTGCCCGCCGACGAGATCGAGCCGGACCGGTTCGGCGAACACGTACGGCCGATGATCGGCCGGGACAAGTTCGAGGACAAAGTCGCCATCACCGGCATCGGCATGTCGGAAATCGGTCGCCGCCTGATGGTTTCGCCGCTGTCGCTGACGATTCAGGCATGTGAGCGCGCGGTCGCCGACGCCGGTCTCACCATGGCCGACATCGACGGTCTGTCGACCTATCCCGGTGGCGGCAATGTCGGCGGTTTCGGCGAGGGCGGGGTGAGCGCGCTCGAGGCCGCGCTCGGTCTCCGACCCACCTGGTACAACGGTGGTTTCGAGACCTTCGGTCCGGGCGGGTCGGTGATCGCGGCGATGCTGGCCGTCGCCGGCGGTCTGGCCCGGCACGTGCTGTGCTTCCGCACCGTGTGGGAGGCGACGTACAACGAGCTGATCCGCACCGGCGAGATCACGCCGACGGGCGGCCGGACCACCAGTTGGATGATGCCCTTCGGCGCCACCTCGGCCGCGCACACGTTGGCGCAGAACGCCCAACGCCATTTCCACCGCTATGGCACCACCAGGGAAACACTGGGCTGGATCGCACTGAACCAACGAGCCAACGCCGCGCTGAATCCCACCGCGGTCTATCGCGATCCGCTCACGATGCAGGACTATCTCGAGGCCAGACCGGTCACCACGCCGTTCGGGCTCTACGACTGTGACGTCCCCTGTGACGGCGCGGTCGCGGTGTTGGTCTCGGCGGTCGAGACCGCGCCGGATCTGGCCAAACCGCCGGTGCGGGTAGCCGCGGTCGGCACGCAGATCCTCGAACGGATCGAGTGGGACCAGAGCACCCTGACCCATGAACCGCAGGTCCTCGGCCAGGCCGCGCACCTGTGGTCGCGTACCTCGCTGCGCCCGGCCGATGTGGATGTCGCCGAACTCTACGACGGATTCACCTTCAACTGCCTGTCCTGGATCGAAGCTCTCGGCTTCTGCGGGATCGGCGAGGCCAAGGACTTCCTGGAGGGTGGCAAGAACATCGCCCGCGACGGCTTGCTCCCCCTCAACACCCACGGCGGCCAGCTCTCACACGGCCGGACCCACGGCATGGGGTTGCTGCACGAGGCGGTCAGTCAGCTGCGCGGGGAGGCAGGGCCGAGACAGGTCTTCGGTGCGCGGGTCGCCGTGACCAGCAGCGGTGGTCTGACGCCCAGCGGTGTGCTCCTGTTGACCGGCGAGAACTGATTTCGATCGAGCCGCGCAGTCGTGGCTCAGGAGGTAACCCATGGATGTCACCGATGTGGCGCCGACCCTGCTGCGGCTGGTCGTCGGCGCCACGATGATCGCGCACGGACTCAATCACTGGCTCGGCGGCGGCCGGATCGCGGGCACGGCCCGCTGGTTCAGCGGTCTCGGCCTGCGCAACGGCGTCCTGCAGGCGTGGGCGAGTGTGCTCACCGAGGTCGGGGCCGGCGTGCTGCTGATCCTCGGCCTCGGTACGCCACTGGCGTGCGCGGCGGTGATCGCGGTGATGCTCGTGGCTGGGTTGCTCGCGCACCGGGCGAACGGATTCTTCGTGTTCAAGGAGGGGTACGAGTACGTGCTCGTCCTGGCGGTGGTGGCGCTGGCGCTGGCCTTCCTCGGACCGGGGCGGCTGTCGATCGACCATGCCGCCGACATCACCGTCACCGGCTGGGCGGGCGGCGGCATCGCCCTCGGCGTAGCCGTCGTGTCGACCGCGGGACTGCTCGCGCTGTTCTGGCGTCCACAGCCCGAACAGACTGCGTGAGCAGCACATTCGAACTGGAGGTGCGCTGATGCGCGTCGGATTCATCGGATTGGGTAGTCAGGGTGCGCCGATGGCGCAGCGGATCGTGGCGGCCGGGTACCGGACCACCCTGTGGGCTCGCAGACCTGCCACGCTCGAGCCTTTCGCCGATACCACGGCCGAAGTCGCGCACACGCCGCGCGCCCTCGCCCAGGCCAGCGACTTGGTCTGCCTGTGCGTGGGCAACGACGCCGACATCCGTGACGTCCTGACCGGCGAGGACGGGGTACTCGGCGGACTGGCACCGGGCGCGATCGTGGCGGTGCACAGCACGATTCATCCCGACACCTGCCGCGAACTCGCCGACAAGGCCGCGGCGCAGGGTGTCACGTTGATCGACGCGGCGGTCAGTGGTGGCGCGCCCGCGGTCGCCCAGGGGCGTCTGCTCGTCATGGTCGGCGGCCCGGTCGAAGCGGTCGATCTGTGCCGACCGGTGTTCGAAACCTACGCCGATCCTGTTGTGCACCTGGGCGATGTCGGGGCAGGCCAGGTCACCAAACTGCTCAACAACCTGTTGTTCACCGCCAATCTCGCGACCTCGGCGAGCACCCTGGCGCTCGGCCGCGATCTCGGTGTCGACCAGGACAAGCTCGGCGAGGTGATCGCGCACGGGTCGGCGAACAGTTTCGCCCTCGGCCGCATCCTGGCGGGCACCATGGCCCGGATCGGCGAGCACGCCGGGCACACGCTGCGCAAGGACATCCAGCTACTCGCCGATCTCGCTACCGGGTCCGAAGCGGACGCCGGTGTCGCGCTGACCGCGGCCGATGCCACGCTGGGCCTGATCGGTCACGCTCGGTGACTGCCCTGCGGGTGGGGTTTGTCGGGGTGGGGCGAATGGGCGCACCGATGGTGCGCCGACTCGTCGCGGCCGGACACGAGGTGCGCGCGCTCGGGCGGTCCAGCGGGGCGCGCAGACGGGTCACCACGTCGGGCGCCGAGCCGGTGTCGTTCACCGCGGCGGTCGGCACCGAGGCCGCCGCTGTCGTGATCTGCGTGTTCACCGATGATCAGGTCCGTGAAGTCTGTCTCGACACTCCGTTGCTGTCGAGCATGCCGACCGGGTCGGTGCTCATCGTGCACACCACCGGCAGCCCGCGAACCGTCGAAGATGTCGCCGCGCTGGCCGCTACGCGGGATATCAGCGTCGTGGACGCCGCCATCAGTGGCGGACCGCCCGATATCGACGCGGGTGCCCTCACCCTGTTCGCCGGCGGCACCGAGAAGGCCGTCGCCCGTGCCGAACCCGTATTGCGCTGCTACGGCGATCCGGTGTTGCACGTGGGCCCGCTCGGCGCGGGGCAGCGGGTGAAGCTGGTCAACAACGCGCTCTTCGCGGCCCAACTCGGTCTGGTCACCGAAGCTGTCCACTTGGCCGCCCGACTCGGCGTCGACGAATCGACCGTACTCACGGCCCTCCAGCACGCCAGCGGAGCCAGCCGCGCCGCCGCGAGCGTCGCGGCCAAGGGCTCGGTGGCCGCGTTCAGCGCCTCGGTCGGCGAGTTCATCCGCAAGGACGTCGCCGTGGTGCGCATGCTGGCCGCCGAACTCGGCGCGCCCATGGGCGCACTCGACAGCGCCATCGACGCGCAGTTCCTCGATTCGGAGCGCAGGCCATGACCTCGGCCGACGGCGCCGAGCTCCTGCTCGGCCGCCACGGCCACGTCATGATCGCGCGCCTGAATCGGCCCGCGGCACGCAATGCGTTGACCCGCACCATGATCGACGAGCTCGGCGCGGCGCTGATCGCCGCGGAAGCCGACCCCACGGTGCGGGCGCTTCTCCTCACCGGGGCCGGAGAGCACGTCTTCTGCACCGGCACCGATCCCCGAGCCTTCACCGCCGGTGCGGACTTCCTCACCGGTCCGCACTACGCCGCGTTCGTCCGACTGACCATGGGCCGACACAGTATTCCCGTGATCGGCGCGGCCAACGGCACCGCGGTGAACGGCGGGCTGGAACTACTGCTCGGCAGCGACGTCATCATCGCCTCGGCCACCGCGAAGTTCGGGTTCCCCGAGACCGCCCGCGGATTGTCCCCGGGCAGTGGCAATGCGTCGATCGGCATCAAGATCGCGCTCGGCCCCGCCGTTTCGCTACTGCTCAGCGGGGAACTGATCACCGCGGAGCAAGCGCACCGGATCGGGTTGGTCGCCACCGTCACCGCGCCCGATGAGGTCTTCGAGACCGCGTTGGCGCTGGCCGAGACGATGGCCGCTGCGCCGCTGGACCCGGACCCGGTCGACGAACCGGCACGCGCGACCCGCACCGACACCGCCCGCGACACCCGCAGACTCAGCTATTGGCAGTCGGTGATCGGCACCGAAACCGATGTCAGCAGCACACAGTCGTTCCTCGAGGAGCGGAAACCCCGCCGGGAGGACCGCTGATCGGGAGCGCTCCCCACCCCGGGGCGCTCCCGATCAGATCCTCATCGAGCCGCCGCGGCCGTATCGTCGAGGTGGATCCGGTTCTCCGACAGTCGATCCCCGAGCCGGTCAAGGTCGTAGGACTGACGGGCCATCCAGAAGCGAAGGACACCGGTCAGCGAGTAGCGCACGAACAGTGCGGCGCCCACGACGCTGCCCGCCACCCCGGTCAGCGCCAGTGCCAGCGCGTCGCGCTGGGCGAGCGGATCAGTGGTGGTGTGCGCCAGGAAATAGGCCAGCACGGTCAGCGCCGGGCCCGCCACCATCAGGGCGGCGCCCAGGCGCAGCCACCGACTGCCCCGGCCCGCGGCCGGATCGGGGATCTTCAATTCGGCCAGTTCGCGGGCGAAGCGGTCGGCACGTGTTTCGGTCATCATGAACTTCCTAGGTAGAGGTTGGCCAGTTCGCGGCGGAGTTCGCCGTCGGCGGGCCCCTGGTATTCGATGCGGCCACGCACCAGCACGGCCGCGTGATCGGCGATGTCGAGCACGGCGGCGGCGAACTGCTCGACCACCAGCACCGCCACGCCTTGCCGAGCGATCTCGGCGACCTGCTCGTAGAGTCGCTCCACCACCAATGGGGCCAAGCCCATGGACAGTTCGTCGAGCAGCAGTACGGCCGGGTCGGTGGCCAATCCCCTGGCGAGGGCGAGCATCTGCTGTTCGCCGCCCGACATCGTGCCCGCGATCTGATCGGCGCGCTCGGCGAGAATGGGGAATCGGTGGAACGCCACCTCCTCGATCTCGGCGTGGGTCTTGCCGGTAAAGGTCATCATCAGCAGGTTGTCGCGGACCGACAGGTTGGGGAACACGCCACGGCCCTCGGGGATCAGGCAGACGCCGGTGGCGGCCAGATCGCGAGGGTCGGCCCCGGTGACGTCTCGGCCGCCGAGTACGAGTCGCCCGGTCGTGACCGCGTGCACCCCGGCCGCGACGCGCAGCGTGGTCGTCTTGCCAGCACCGTTGGGCCCGAGCAACGCGACCACCTCGCCCGCGGCGACCCGCAGGTCGAGCCCGTGCAGCACGGTGATCGCATCGTAAGCGGCACGAACACCGTGTAGTTCGAGTGCGAAGGTCATCCTTCTCCTAGGTAGGCGGCGAGTACGGCGGCGTCGCGGCGGATCACCTCGGGCGGACCGGAGCTGATGATCTTGCCGAGGTCGAGCACGTAGAGCTGATCGCAGACATTCATCACCAGCCCCATGTCGTGCTCCACGAGCAGAACCGCGACACCGTCGTCGGCCAGCGACCGCAGCAGTGCGGCGAACCGTTCGGTTTCGGTGTGGTCCAAGCCGGCCGCGGGCTCGTCGAGCAGGACCACGCTGGGTCGGGCGGCCATCGCCCGCCCGACCTCGACCAATCGGCCGGTGCCGGTGGGCAATTCGTCGGCGGTGGTGTCGGCGACCTCGTCCAGGCCGAGCCTGCCGAGGAGCTCGTCGACGATTCCGGCGGCGTCGCGCCGGTGTCGTCCGAGTTCGGCGGCGACCAGGAGATTGTCGCGAACACTCAAGCGGCCGAACAGTTCCAGCCGCTGAAAGGTCCGGGCCAGCCCGTGCCCGGCCCGGCGGGCGGGCCCGAGCCGGGTGACATTGCGGCCGTTCATCGTGACCCGGCCGGTCTCCGGTCGCCGCAACCCGCAGATCACGTCGAACAGGGTGCTCTTGCCCGCGCCGTTCGGACCGATCAGGCCGGTCACCCGCCCCGCCTCGGCGCACAGCCCGGCTCGGTCGAGGGCGCGGTGACCACCGAAGGTCACCGAGACCTCCTCAACTTCGAGTAGTGATCCCACGATCGAGCATCTCCTTGTCTGCTGTGGTCCACGGCCGTTCGATGCCGAGCCATTCGACCGGCACCTCCACGGGCGCGGGCGGACGGTTACGCAGATTCGCCCAGCGCGGCACCACGATGGCGGCGATCAGCGCGCCTGCGGTGAACACGTAGCCGTTGACGACGTCACCCACGCGCAGCGCCCACAGCAGGGCCAGTCCGCCGATCAGCACCGCCAGCACGACTCGATCACGCAGTGCCGCGGCCCATTCGCGGCGCATATGCGCCAACGCGCCCTGGCCGAGGAACCCACCGCTGAACGCGATACCACCCAGCGCGGGCAACACGTGGACGAGGTTCGTCAGCGCCGGGAACAGCACGGGAATCGCGTTGAGCGGTCCCGAATAGACGGCGCCGGTGAACAAGCCGCTGCCGACCGCGCCGAGCCCGGCGATGACCACGATCAGGAAGATCGGCAGGCCGGCGACGAATCCGAACTGTTCGGCGGTCACCGACCGCAACTGCATGCCGTAGAGCGCCCCGCCGAGTCCGGCGATCGCCGCCGACAATGAGAACACCAGCATCTTGGCCGCCAGCAGGTTCCCCCCGAGAGTGGCGTAGGCGGCCTCGCTGTCGCGCAGGGCGATCAACCGTCTGCCGAGTCGGCTGCGGCGCAGCATCGCCACCCCGAATCCGGCCAGCCCGAGCACGACCGCCGCGAAGACGGTCACCTGCGCGGTACTGGTCAACTGGATCCCGAACAGGTCGGGGCCGACCAGATCCACCGAGCCTTGATCGAACAGGGCGATCCGCACCCCGAACACCTCGAACGAGGGCAGGGTGAAGATCCAGCGGTCGAGCACCACCGCGAACGCGGCCGTGCCGAGCGCGAGGTACACCCCGGACAACCGCAGCGCGGGCAAGGCGATCAGCGCGCCGACGGCGCCCGCGATCGCCATGGCGGCGAGCAAGGCCCACCATTGCCCGTCGGCACCCAGATGCGCGTAGGCCACCGCGCCGATCCCGGCGATGCTCAACTGGCACAGCGAGATCTGGCCCGCGAATCCGGCGAGCGGGACGAACGACAGCGCGATCACCCCGAAGGCGAAGATCAGGCCGTAGGTGATCAGATCCGATTCGCTGAGCAAAGTGGCGAGCATGACCCCGACCACCGCGACGACGACCGCGAACACGGCCGAACCACGCACGGTCGGCAGCGGCACGGGACTCAACCGCCGATCACGCCCACGCAACCGCCCGTGCGGGAACAACAGCAGCGCGACGAGCAGCAGCAGCGCGGGCGCGGCCAGCCGCAGTCCGGGCAGATACTCGTTCTGCGGCAGGTACCCGGTGAGGTAGCTCTCCAGGCAGCCGACGACGACCGCACCGAGAAAGGTCATCGGCAGACTGCGCAGCCGTCCGAAGATCGCCGCACTGTAGGCGCTGACGATCAGCAACGACAGTTGCGCCGCGTCCAGGGCCACCATCGGCGCGATGAGGATGCCGCCGACGGCCGCCAACTCGATGCCGAGCATCCAGGCCACCCGGTTGGCGCGTTGCGGGTCGGCGCCGGTGAGCCCGACCAGGGCCCGATCGTCGACGGTCGCCCGCATCTCGGCGCCGGTTCTGGTCCGGTACAGCAGGATACGCAGCGCAAGGGCCACCGCTACCGCCACGACCATGGTCAACGCCTGGTGCCAGGTGATGGTCACCGATCCCAGGTGCAGCGGTCGTTGCTCGGCGAAGAACCGCGGCAGGGTGCGCGCCACGTCCGGATTCCAGATCCAGCGCGCGGTGAGCATCAGGCCGCTGAGCAACGCCACCGTCATGACGAGCTTCTCGGCGTCGCCGAGTCCCTGGGTCGGCGCCAGCGCCTGCGCGAACGCCAACCCGAACAGCGGCGCGAACACCAGTAACACCAGGGCCACCGCGATCGGCGTCGGCACGCCCCAGCCCACCGTGAACTGCCAGTACACGAAGGCCGACATCATGCCCGCCGCGCCGTGCGCGAAGTTGAAGACACCGGTCGTGGTGAAGGTCAGGACCAGGCCGCTGCCGATGATGGCGTAGATCGCGGCGGTACTGAGCCCGACGATGCCGAAAGCGATGAACTGCTCCATTATTTGACGTCGCTCATGCTCTTGCCGACGTCGGCCAGTGTCAGCGGGCGGCCGTACTCCTTGGTGTAGACGTAGGGCTTCATGTCGCAGCGGAACGGGCCGGTGTCGGGCTTGAAGTCCGCGATCGTCCAGCCCTGCGCGGTCGCCTTCATCACGTTGAAGCACTTGGGCGGCACGGTGTGGGTCGACATGTCGGCGGGCGCCTGCAAACCGCCCGCGGTCCACGCGGTCTCCTTGCGCGCGGTCTCCACGACGCAGGTGCGGGTGAGGTTGTCACCGCAGCTCGAAGCCGCCTTCGCGAACAACAGCCACTGGATCAGCGAGCGCAGCCCGTTGTAGGTCAGTTTCCCGTCGGGTGCGTACCGGGCGTACAGATCCTTCGCCCGCTGCACCGCGGGATTACTGTCCGCGGACTCCAGCGGTACTGTTCCCGACAGGTCGGCGAAGTTGTTCTGGGCGGACAGGGACGTGCGGGCGAGTTCGAGGAACGCGGGGGTATAGGCGTTGCTGGTGACGTCGACCCAGTCCAGCTTGTAGTCCATGCTGGTGAGCACGTCCTCGAGCTTGGCGAGGCTACGGAAGTCACCGAGGAAGATCAGACCCTTCACGCCCTTGGCCTTGATGGACTGCGCGTAGGGCGTCCAATCCGAGACTCCGGCCGCCGGATAGAGGTCGTTGTAGATCAGGGTCGCGCCCTCGGCGGGCAGCGACTCCCCGTACCGGTCCGCCATGGACTTCACCACCGGCGAGTCGGCCACGATGATGCCGACAGCGGCCGCCGACGCCGGGTACGCCTCTTTGAACAGCCACTGATGCATGCCCGCGTAGGTGTCGTAGGGGCGCGCGGAGGAAGCGCCGGACCCCACTTGGAGATCGGAACCGGTGTTCTCGGCCTGGCTCACCTGCGAGGGGAACTCGGGCAGCGTGCAGGAGAGCCGATCCTTGACCCCGAGGGAATCGAGTGCGGCGGAGCCACCGACCAGCGCGAAGTCCTCGCGGCACGCTTCCAGCATCCGCTGACGGACCTCGAGCAGTTTCGCGTCACGGATGTTGAAAGCCAGCTTACGACCGTTGATTCCGCCGTTGTCGTTGCACCAGGAGGTGAAAACCTTGGCGGCATCGACCAGTTCGGGGTTCTTGGTGAAGCCCATGTCGGTGAACACACCGACTTCGATCTGCTGCGGCGTCACCCCCTGCGTGGGCGAACTCGTCGACGTGCCGGACTGACAGACGCCGGTCAGATCACCGAACTCGCTCGTCACCGCCTTGCCGCCCGGTGCCGCGGCCTCCTCGACGCCACTGCCGGTGCGGCCGCTACAGCCCGCCACCAACAACGTAGTCGCCATCAAGGCGACGAACATTCGCTGCGATCTCACCGATGTCCTCCTGACACAAGCTCGGCGGCCGAGCCCTGCTCCTCATCGAACGAGGCGTCTATGGTCGACGCTCTCCATATCGGAAATCATCTTCTCACTCAGAGAGAATAAAGTTAACACTTTGGCGAAAGATCGATGGCGAATCCTTGCGGCGATGATCGGCAGCCGTTCGCCACACCCCGCGCACACGTGTGGCGCCCAGCGGAGAACCGCTGAGCGCCACACTGTTTCGGCTACCTCAACAAGCAGGCGAGGTACCGCCCTGAATCGCCATCAACGCGCAGTAGGTGGCCGCGGCGACCTTCCACTGGCCGCCCTCACGCACCGCCTGACCGGTCTGATCGGGAAGCACCGGAGTGCCGTTCATGAGCAGCGAATAGGTGACGTCGGCGTTGTCGGCGTCGATCAGCTTCACCCCGCCCACGGTGACCGAGGTGCTCTGCGCCTGCGGGTTGGCCGCTTGGGCCTGCAACAACGGGGTGAACGCGGCACCCTTCTCCACGACCGCGACCTTCTTGTCCGCCGGCGCCTTACCGTCGAAGAACAGCACATAGGCATCGGTGATGGACTTGACCGCAGCCGGGTCGGCCGCCGCGGTCGCAGCCGAGGTGGCGACCGCCGATGTGGTCGACGAACTACTCGAACCCTCGTCGTCGGAGCCACAGCCGGTGACCGTGACGACGGCGATCGCCACGAGGCCGCAACAGGCCATCGCCTTGTGGCGCAGTGTATTTCGCATTGGTGGAACCTCTCTTCATGAGCGACGGATCACTCGATCTTCTGTTTCATCTCGTCCAGCGCCATCAGGATCGGAAAGCCGTTCACGCTCAACGCGTTCCCGTGACCGGTCGAGTGCACGTCGAAGACGGACTGAATAGCGGCGTAGAAGCCCTGGACGTCGAGCGTCTGGTTGACCGCGCGTTTGGCCTGTCGCAAGCCGAACGACGGCATCGCGGCGATCCGGGTCGCCAGCGCGCGGGTCTGCTCGTCGAGCTCCGCGCGCGGCACCACCTTGTTCACCATGCCGACCTGTTCGGCTTCCGTCGCGGTGACCGCACGGCCGGTGAACAGGATTTCCTTGGCCTTGCGCGCGCCGAGTTCCCAGGTGTGTCCGTGGTATTCGACGCCGCCGATGCCCATGAGCACGACCGGGTCGGAGAACAGCGCGTCGTCGGCGGCGACGATCAGGTCGCAGGGCCAGCACAGCAGGAGCCCACCGGCGATGCACCGCCCCTGCACCGCGGCGATCGACGGCTTGGGCACATTGCGCCAACGCAGGGAGTACTCGAGGTAGCGCCTGCTCTCGTTCTGGTAGATCCACTCCAGGGTGATGTCATCGGACGAGGGCCAGCGATCTTTCAGATCGTGCCCGGCCGAGAAGTGTTTGCCCTCGCCGCGCAACACGATCACCGCGACCTCGGGATCCTGGGCGGCGCGGGTCCACGCGGCGTCGAGTTCGTCGAGCAGGTCGGCGTTCTGGGCGTTGGCGGCCTCCGGCCGATCCAGGGAGATGGTCGCGATCTTGTCGGCGACTTCGTAGCGGATATACACAGCGAGCTCCTCAGCTCCGAGGGAGACCGAGCACACGCTCGGCGATGATGTTGCGTTGGATTTCGGAGGTGCCGCCGGCGATGGTGCCCGCGAAGCTACGCGCGTAGCGCTCGAACCAACTGCACGAGAAGTTGTCCAGATTCAGCGGATTGAACGGCGCGGTGACGGCCGGGTGGACGAGCCCGTCCGCGCCCGCCGCGAGCAAGATCTGTTCCGCCGCGCTCTGCACGGCTTCGGAGCCGAACACCTTGAGCACCGACAGCGCGGCCACGTCCTGGTCGCCGCGGGCCGCGCGGGCCAGTGCCGCCGAGCCGAGCAGTCGCAGGGCCTGGTTGTCCATGACCATCGTCGCGTAGTGGTCGCGCTCGAGCACCGTGCTCGGCCGGAAGTCTTCGATCAGCTCCCGCAGCCGGTCGGCGAAGCTGAGCCACAGCAGCGTGCGCTCGTGACCGAGCGAACCGTTGGCCACACCCCAGCCTCCGTGCAGCGGGCCGACGAGGTTCTCCGCGGGCACCACCACGTCTTCGAAGAACACTTCGTTGAAGTCCAGGTCGTGCGGACCGCAGATCGAGGCGAAGGGCCGCCGCGTCACCCCCGGGGTGTCGGTCGGGATCAGCAGCACGCTGATCCCCTTGTGCTTGGGCAGATCCGGGTCGGTGCGGACGAAAGTGAGCAGCACATCGGCGTCGTGGGCACCGGAGGTCCAGACCTTCTGCCCGTTCACGACGAAGTGGTCGCCGTCGAGTACGGCGCGCGTCCGCAGTCCCGCCAGGTCGGACCCGGCGCCCGGTTCGCTCATGCCCAGCGCCGCGGTGATCTCGGCGCGCAGGATCCGCACCGCCCAGTTCTTCTTCTGTTCCTCGGTGCCGAAGGACAGCAGTGAAGCGGCGATGATGCCGAGCCCCTGGGGGTTGAAGCTGTGATACATGTGCCGCTTGGACAGCTCTTGCAGGTGCACGTACTGCTGCACGAGGGTCGCGTTGCGGCCGCCGTATTCCGGGGCGTTGCCGGGAAGCAGCCAGCCGCTGTCGAATTGGCGACGCTGCCAGTCGCGAGCCCAGCCGGGAATATCGGCGCTGGAACCAGCCCGGTCCGCTCCCGCGACCGCCGCGTCGGGCAGGTTCTCGGCCAGGAAGGCCACGAATTCGGCCCGGAAGGCTTCGACGTCGGCGTCAAAAGTCAGTTGCACGGTACTCCTCGGCGATCAGCGCCCGATGCGTGTGCGCGCCGCCGAGCAGCAGCTCGCCGGCCTTGGCCCGCTTGAGCGCGAATTGCAGGTCGTTTTCCCAGGTGAAACCCATGCCGCCGAACAACTGCACGCCGTGGCGGAACACCAGGGACTGACATTCACCGGCGGCGGCCTTGGCCATCGAGGCAGCGATCCGGCGGCGTGGATCGTCGTCGGCGATGGTCAGCGCCGCGAAATAGGCCAGCGCCCTGGCCCGTTCGATGGCGATCTGCATGTCCGCGGCCTTGTGTTTGACCGCTTGGAACGAGCCGAGCGCGACGCCGAACTGCTGACGCGTGCGCACATGCTCGAGCACCAGGTCCAGAATGCGCTGGCAGGCACCGACCGTGGTCAGGGCCAGGCCGGTCAGGGCGAGGTGGCGAGCACGTTCCGGCACCGTGGTGACGCGGCGCTCGTCACGCACTCGCACCCCGACGAAGCTCACGTCGGCGATGTGCAAGACCGGGTCGAAAACCGCTGTGCGCCGGGCGATCGCCTCGGCAGCCTCCACGACGAACACCCCGACATCGGTGACGACCGCGAACTGCTCGGCTCGATCACCGTCGAGGACATGATGGCCGGTGCCGTCGAGCACCCAATCCGCGCCGTCGCGTCGCACCGTGACACCGGTGAACACGGCCGTCCCCGAGCGATGGCCCTGCGCGAATTCCGCCGCGAGTGGGGCGAACTGGCTCATCGTCGCCAGATAGGGCGTCGGATCGGTGGCCCGGCCCAGCTCCTCGAGCACGATGGCCAGTTCCACCGCGTCGGTGGCGTCGATCAATTCGGTCCAGCCCAGCTCGACATAGGTATGCCACAGCGGGGCCGGATCGGCGTCCTTGTCCGCGACCGCACGAATCAGTGCGGGCGGACACTCCTTCGCGAGAACGGCGCGGACAGTCTCCTGCCACAGCCGTTGATCGGAGTCGAACTCCACGAGCATCCGGAGGGCCTCCTTGCCAGCCAATGTCGATAACAATACGGAGAATAGCATTCTCTTCAGAAGAAAGTAATGGTCTCCAAGATCGCGGACACGCAGGGCTGACCACCGATGGATATGACGTTCTCCGGTACAGTGCACCCATGTTCTGCACACATAACCGAGGATGGAGGCGACCGTGACCAGCGTCAGCGAAGAGCCCGCCTGGAAGCAGCGGGCCGTCGAGCGGTCCATCCGCGGGGCGAAACTGCGCGCCGAACAGCGGGTGCAAAAGTTCCTCGACGCGGCGCAGGCCATCATCACCGAAAAGGGCACCACCGACTTCACCGTCCAAGAAGTGGTCGACCGTTCGCGTCAGTCACTGCGCAGCTTCTACCTGCAGTTCGACGGCAAGCACGAGCTGTTGCTCGCCCTGTTCGAGGACGCGCTGAACCGGACGGCCGATCAGCTGGCGGCGGCCGCCGAGGGCAAGACCGAGCCACTGGACCGTCTTCGGGTCACCGTCGAATTGCTGTTCGAACTGTGCAGGCCCGACCCGGTCGCGCAGCGTCCGCTGTTCACCGATTTCGCGCCACAACTGCTGGTCTCCCATCCCGCCCAGGTCAAGATCGCGCACGCGCCACTGCTGTCGCTGTTCAGCGACCTGATGGAACAGGCCAAGGAGGCCGGGGCGCTGCGCGATGACCTCAACCCACGCCGCATGGCCGCCGTGGTGATGCAGACGGTCATGTTCACCGCGCAGTCGGCGGGCGGTACCGACGAGGACACCGCGCACCCGATCACCGCGGGTGAAGTCTGGGACTTCTGCGCGTTCGGGTTCGCCAAGGCCTGAACCGACCGGGTGGCCGCATGCGGCCACCCGGTCACCGCTCATGGCGCGGCCACCTCGATAACGGTCGCCGACCCCATTCCGCCGCCCGCACACAGCGCCGCGATGCCGAAACCGCCACCACGCCGCCGCAATTCGTGCACCAGGGTGGCGATCATCCTGGCGCCGGTCGCCGCGACCGGATGCCCGAGCGAACAACCACTGCCACTGACATTGACCAGATCCGGGTCGATGTCCAGCGCCTTGATCGCGGCAAGGGGCACCACGGCGAAAGCCTCGTTGATCTCGAACAGGCTCACCTGCGACAGCGAGATCCCGGCCCGCGACGCGGCTTTCGCGATCGCCTCGATGGGCGCGAGCCCCGTGACGGCGGGGTCGACCCCGACCGAGGCCCAGGATCGGATGACGCCGAGCGCGGGCAACCCGAGGCGATCGCTGGCGATGGCCAGGGCCGCGGCTGCGTCGTTGGCGCCCGCGGCATTGCCCGCCGTGATACTGAAACCCTCGATCTCCGGATGCAGGACCTTCAGCCCGGCCAACTTCTCGATGGTGGTGTCGCGTCGCGGGTGCTCGTCGGTATCGAACAGGCCGTGCGGAGTCTTGATCGGCACGATCTCGTCGGCGAAGCGTCCCCCGTCGATGGCGGCGATGGCATTGCGATGCGAGCGCAGCGCCCAGGCGTCCATCTCCGCGCGCGAGATACCGGCTTTGACCGCCGCGTTCCAGCCGACGGTGATGGACATGTCCAGATTCGGCGCATCGGGGCGATCGGGGTGACTCGGCGAGACCCAGGGCTCGAGCCATTCGTCCTCGCCCACCCGGAAACGCAGGCGGGGCGCGGTGGAGTCGGAGTTCACGCCACCGGCGATGACGAGCCGGTCCATGCCCGCGCGGATGCTCGCCGCGGCGGACTGCACCGCCGCCATCCCCGCCGCGCAGTGCCGGTTCGTGGCGAGGCCGGGCACCGTGGTCAACCCGGCGGTGACCGCGGCGTGCCTGGCCAGCACTCCGCCGCCGTAGCGGCCCTCCCCGAGAACGACATCGTCGATCCGGCTCGGGTCGAGGCCGTCGGCCACCGCGGCGACCACATGATCGGCCAGCGTGAAGGCGTCGGTGTCGCGCAGTGTCCCCTTTCGTGCGGTCCCGATGGGTGTGCGTAGCGCGGAGACGATGACTGCTTCAGGCACGGGTGTCCTCCAATTCGGCAACGAGGTTGCGTCGCAATAGTTTTCCGGTGTCGGTCTTGGGCAGCTCGGTGCGGAACACGATGACGTCGGGCGTCTTGGACGAGCGCAGCCGGTCCTTGACCCACTGCTTGATCCGCGCTTCGTCGCCGACCCCGACGACCACCGCGACCAGGCGCTGCCCCCATTCCGGATCGGGCACGCCGACGACCGCGGCCTCGGTGATGCCGGGGTAGCCGAGGAGCACGTCCTCGATCTCGGCCGGTGCGATGTTCTCCCCGCCCCGGATGATCGTGTCGTCGGCACGCCCCTCGATGAACAGGTAGCCGGCGTCGTCGAGCTTGCCGAGATCGCCGGTGGGGAACCAACCGTCGGCATCGAGGGCGCTGCGGCCGCCGTATTCGCCCGAGATCTGCTCACCACGCACGAAGACCAGCCCGGGCTCCCCCACTTCGACGGGTTCGTTCGCGGCACTGCGGATCTCGAACTCGATGCCGGGAAGCGCGCGCCCCACCGAGCCGAGCCGGTCGCGGACGAGCGGGTCGTCGGAGGTGGCGGCGGCACGGTGATCCTCCGGTCCGAGGACCGCGACGGATGAGGCAGTCTCGGTGAGTCCGTAGGCGTTGACGAAGCCGGTCTCGGGGAACACCCGAAGCGCGCGGTCCAGCACGGGGCGCGGCATCCGGGAGCCGCCGTAGGCCAACGTCGCCAGGGTCGGGGTGTCCGCGTCGGGCTCCTCGACCTCGGCGACGATGCGGGCCAGCATGGTCGGCACCAGCATCGCCTGGGTGATCCGTTCCCGGCGAACGGTCGCCAGCCACTCGGCGGGGTCGAACGCGGACAGGTAGACCACGCGGCGCCCGGCGTAGAGATTCGACAGCAGATTCGTCAGCCCCGCGATGTGATACGGCGGCACCGACACCAGCGTCGCGTCGGTGGTCGCGGCGGCGCCGAACTCCACGGTGTTGAGCAGGTAGGCCATCAGATGGCGGTGCCGCAGCAGCGCCGCCTTGGGCGCGGAGGTGGTGCCGCTGGTGTAGAGGATCACCGCCACCGAGTCCGCGTCCCACGGTGTCGGCAGCTCCAGCGCGTCGGGCTGCGCGGGGTCGACGGCCACCAAGGCGTCGAGGTCCTCCGGTCGCAGGACCAGCGCGCCCGGATGTCGTTCGAGCAGTGCGCTCAGCTGGGCATCCCCGAGCCGGTAGTTCAGCGGCACGAACGGCACACCGGCCAGCACCGCGCCGAACAGCGCTACCGGATAGGCCAGATGGTTCGCGCCCAGATAGAGCACCGCGGGGTACTCGTGGAAGCGAGGGGCCGCCCGCCGGGCGCGGTCGAGCAGGTCCGCCGCGGACAGCGAGCGGTCGTCGACCGTGATCACCGATCGACTCCCGGCCGCAGCGGCCATGTCTAGGATCATGCCAATGTTCATGAGAACATTATTCTCACAGTTAGAGAGTGATGATTTCAAGAGAGGGAAACAACATGGATATAAGTGGTAGTTCCGCCATCGTGGTCGGCGGCACCGGCGGGCTCGGGGCGGCCACCGTCCGTCGCCTGCACGCCGCGGGGGCGAAGGTGGTCGTCGCCGATGTCGCCGACGACAAGGGCAAGGAGCTGGAGGACGAACTCGGCATCCGCTACGTGCACACCGATGCCACCAGTGAGGAGTCCGTGCAGGCCGCCATCGAGGAGGCGCAATCCCTCGGCCCGCTGCGGATTTCGGTCGACACGCACGGCGGTCCCGCCAGCGGCGGACGACTCGTCGGCAAAGACGGCAGCCCGCTCGCGCTCGACGGCTTCCGCACTACGATCGAGTTCTATCTGACCGCTGTGTTCAATGTGCTGCGACTCTCGGCCGCGGCCATCGCCAAGCAGGAACCGCTCGACGAGGGCAGCCGCGGCGTCATCGTCAACACCGCCTCGATCGCCGCCTACGAGGGTCAGATCGGTCAACTCCCCTACGCCGCGGCCAAGGGTGGCGTGGTCGGGATGACCCTGGTCGCGGCTCGCGACCTGTCCCCGTTGGGCATTCGCGTGGTCACCATCGCCCCCGGCACCTTCAACACCCCCGCCTACGGCAAGGCCGCCGAGCACCTGGAGGCCCACTGGAGCAAGCAGGTCCCCCACCCCAAGCGGATGGGTCAGTCACCGGAATACGGGCAGCTGGTGCAGTCCATCATCGAGAACGACTACCTCAACGGCGAGGTGATCCGTCTCGACGGCGCGCTGCGATTCCCGCCGAAATGACCACGGGCGGCACGCCTCGACGCTCGCGCGGGTCGATGTGACGAGCACCGAGGGCCGCCGAACCGGGCCGAGGGAACCGCATTCCCCTCGCCCGGATTCGGCCCACGGGCACGGGCCGAACTTCCCGGTGCGGCAGCCGAATATGTCGTGGCAGCGATCGAATGCCTCAGCGGCCCAGCCAGATCGGGGTTCGCTTCTCCGCGAACGCGCGCGGACCCTCCTGCGCGTCGGCACTGTCGTAGCACTCGACGGCGGCGGCCTTGGCGGCCCGCAGCGCGTCGGACCGCCCCATTTCGGTGGCCAGCATGACCGTGTCCCGCGCAGCCCGTACCGACAGCGGTGCGCCGCGCAGGATCTCGGCCGCCAATTCGAGTGCCACCGCCACGACCTCGCCCGGCTCGGCGAGGCGGTTGACGAGGCCGACCTCGTAGGCCCGGCGCGCGGTGATCGGCGCGCCGGTGAGCAGCAGTTCCATCATGATCCGCTGCGGGATCATATGAATCAGCGGCGCGGCCCACGGCGAGCTGCGCCCCACCTTGACCTCGGTGATCGCGAACGCCGCCGCCGTGCTCGCCACGCACAGGTCGCAGGCCTGGGCGATCATCCAGCCGCCGGCGAACGCGGCGCCGTTGACCGCGGCGATCGTGGGCTTGGACAGCTCGACGGTGTCGTAGGGCAGCGGGAACATCTCGGGCGGCGGCACCCGCATCCCGGTGTCCACCATCTCCTTGAGATCGCCGCCCGCGCAGAAGGCCTTGTCACCCGCGCCGGTGAGCACGGCCACGCGCAACGCGGGATCGTGCTCGAAGCGATCCCATGCGGCGTACAGACCCGCGCGCACATCGGCGGCCAGACAGTTGCGAGTTTCCGGTCGGTTCAGGGTGATCACGGCGATGCCGTCGGTCCTGGCGTCGAAGAGCACGGCGTCGTTCATCAGAAACCTCGCTGCTGGATCTGGTGGGCAGCCCGGTCGAGTTCCGCCCGGAAGTCGGGATGGGCGATGGCGATCAGTCGGCGCGCGCGCTCGGCCACCGACCTGCCCGCGAGTTCGGCCGCGCCGAACTCGGTCACGATCACATCCACCTCGCTGCGCGCGGTGGTCACCGGCCCGGACAGGCTGGCGGTGATCCGGCTGACGGTGCCGCCTTTCGCGGTGGCGGGCAGCGCGATCACGGCATGCCCACCCGGTGAGCGCAGGCCGGCGCGGACGAAGTCCACTTGACCACCGGTGCCGCCGAGATAGGCCGATCCGCTCTGTTCGGCGTTCACCTGGCCGGTCAGATCCACCTCGAGCGCCGAATTGAGCGACACCAGGTTGTCCAGGTTCGCCAGCACGGCGGCGTCGTGGGTATAGGAGGTGGCGCGCATGCCGATCAGCGCGTTGCGGTGGGCGAAGGAATAGAGCCGTTCGGTGCCGATCAGCGCCCCGGTGATCGACACTCCTCGGTCGATACCTTTGCGCGCGTTGGTGATCGCGCCCGACTCGATGAGATCGACGACGCCGTCGCCGATCATGCCGGAGTGCACGCCGAGATCCGTGCGATCGTGCAGGAGTCGAAGAACCGCGTCCAGCACCGCGCCGACACCGACCTGCAGGACGGTGCCGTCGCCGATGTAGTGCGCGGCGTGTCCCGCGATGGCGTCGTCGGTCGGGTCGGCGGCGGTCGGCGCGACGGTGACCGGTGCCCGCGAAACCCTGACGGCGCAGTCGATGTCGGAGCTCGCGAGCAGCGCACCGTGGGTGTAGGGCACCCGCTCGTTCACCTCGGCGACCACGACACGCGCCTTCGTGACCGCGGCCAGGACGTAGTCGCTGATCAGCCCGAGACTGTGGTTGCCGTGCGCGTCGGCCGGACTCACCTGGACGAAGGCGAGGTCGCACCCGATCGTGCCCGCTTCGATCATCGGCGCGACCCGGCCCACGTGGCACGGGATCACGGTCAGCTTGTGCGCCTTGGTCATCGACCGCAACGTGCCGATCGCTCCCATACTCGACAGCGCGAAGCTGTCGGCCGTCTCGGGGGTGAACAGTCCGGAGAAGCTGGTGGCGATGAACGCCGAGAGCCCGCCGATCTCGCGACCACCCGCGATCAACGCTTCGACCAGAGTGGTCGGCTCGCCACACGCCTGACCGATGACGATGCGGTCGCCGTGGCGCACGTACCGACCCAGATCCAGAGCTGTCACCTCGGCGCGGACGCTCACGCGCGTCCGCCCGAGGCCAGCAGCGCCTGCGCGCGGGCCAGGTGCGGACGATCGAGCATGGCGCCGTGATGACCGATGGCACCGACGCCGGGATGGGCGGCGAACAGATCGACGATCTCCTGGGCTGCGGCCAATTCCGCGGCCGACGGGGTGAACGCCGCGTTGATCACCTCGACCTGATCGGGGTGGATGGCGAGCATGCCGCTGTAACCGTCGCGGCGCACCCGCTCGACCCTGGCGCGCAACCCGACCAGGTCGCGGAAGTCGCCCTGGATGGTCTCGACCGCCGCCACCCCGGCGGCGGTGGCGCCGAGCAGACACAGACTCCGCGCCAGCTCGTAGGTGAATCCGTAACTCCCGTCCGGGTTTCGGTTCTCGGCGGCGCCGACCGAATCGGCGAGATCCTCCGCACCCCAGGTCATCGCGATCACACGGGGCGCGCCACGGTAGGAGCCGGTGGTGAACATGGCTTCGGCGGTCTCGGTCACCAACACGATGACCTTGGTCGAGCCCTGTTCGATTCCGGCGACGACCTCCAGTGCGCTCAGATAGTGGTCGAGGAGTTCGACGTCGGCACGACCGCGCGACTTGGGCAGCATGATGCCGCCGGGCCCGGCCGGGACGACGGCCGCCAGATCGGCAAGGGTGTGTGGTCCGTCGAGCGGGTTGACCCGCACCCACAGCCTGCTCGCGTCCGCGGCGCGGGCGGTGAGCAGATCGGCGATCATCGTGCGGGCCTGGGCTTTCGCCGCGTCGCGGACGGCGTCCTCCAGGTCGAAGATGACGATGTCGGCCGCGCTCGCCGCGGCCTTCTCCATCTTCCGCCTGCTGTCGCCCGGCGCGAAGAGCCAGGAACGCGCGCGAAAGGCTTCTCCGATACTGGTCATTGCTTCTCCAATTCTTCGGTCGAATGATGGGGCTGTATCTCGTCGAGCACTTCCGTGGTGTGGGCGCCGAGTCCGGGTGCGCCGGCGGCGATCCGGCCGGGTGTGCGGGAGAACCAGGTCGGCGGGCCGGGAAAGCGGACCGCGCCGTACTCGGTCTGGACCGTCTCGAAGAATCCAGCCGCGGTCAGGTGCGGGTCGTCGAAGAGTTCGTCGAGAGTGCGGACCGGGGCGGCCGGGATATCCAGCGCGTGCAGCAGATCGAGCCATTGCTGCGTCGTGCGCTGGGCGAACGTCTCGCTCAGCAGGCCGTAGACGGTGTCGATCCGGGCCGCGCGCTGGGCGAGGGTGGCGAAATGCGGTCCGGCCCACGGTGGCTGGACGGCGTCGACGAACGCCGACCACTGTTTGTCGTTGTAGACCAGCGCGCAGACATAGCCGCCGTCGCTGGTTCGGTAGGGCTTGCGATTGGGCGTGACAGCGCGGGGATACACGGCGGGACCCAGCGGTGGACTGAACAGCGCGCCGTTGGCGTGTTCCACCAGCATGAACGCGGCCATGGTCTCGAACATGGCGACTTCGACCTCCTGCCCCTCCCCGGTTCGCTCCCGATGGAACAGCGCCATGGTGGTGGCGTACAGCGCCGTCAACCCGGCCACCTTGTCGGCCAGGATGGTGCCGACGTAGCCCGCCGTTCCGGTCAGCTGCTCCTGCGCGGAGAGCAGGCCGCTCTCGGCCTGGATGGTGTCGTCGTAGGCGGTGAAGTTCGCGTAGGGCCCGCGGCGGCCGTACCCGTAGCAATTGGTGTAGACGATCGATGGATTGATCGCCGACACGGCGGCGTAGTCGAATCCGAGTCCGGCGATCGCGGTGGCGCGCATCGAATGGACGAACACGTCGGCGTCGACGATCAGCGCGCGCAACGCCTCCTTGCCCGACTCCGAGCGCAGATCCAGGACCACGCTGCGTTTGCCCCGGTTCACATTGACGAACACCCCGCCCATCGTCGGGTCGGGGCCGACCGAGATGTAGCGGGTGTTGTCCCCGGCGGGCGGTTCGATCTTGACCACGTCCGCGCCCATGTCGGCCATGATCTGGGTGCAGTAGGGGCCCATCACCATCGCGGTCAGATCGAGGACACGCAGCTCGGACAGTGGTCCGGAGCGCGTCGTTGTTCGAGGTGCCATCACGGCTCGACCTCTCCTCCGTCACAGGGAACCGGCAGCCGAGAGATGTTGGCGGCCGGGAGGATTCGGCATCGGCGGAAGCCATGTCCAGGAGCTCGCGCGCACTCCAGGACAGCGGGACCGAGCCTATAGTATGAATCATTATAAGAATAGTGAGGAAAGAATTGTGGACGACATCGACAGCTATGACCCATCGGGCTCTCACCGGCTGCGGCGCACGACCGGGACCATCGCCGCGGTACTCGACGCGGCCCTCCGCGACCGCCCCGACGCCGCGGCGGTGGAAGCGGTCTCCGACATCTGGACCTATGCCGAACTCGACGATCGGGCCGACCGGGCGGCGGGCGCACTGTGGTCACTCGGTGTGCGGCCCGGCGACCGGGTCGCCGCCTGCCTGCCCAACGACCTCGACATCGTCGCGGCGTTTCACGGCGCGCAGCGGATCGGCGCGATCTGGGCGGGGATCGGCGAAGCACTCACGGCGAACGAGCAGCGCTATCTGGACGACCTCTGCGCTCCGATGGTCGTGCTCGCCGGGCCACAGTGCCGAGTGATGTCGTCCGCGTGCGTCGATTCCGACCGATGGGCGGAGCTGATGACCACCGGCGCGGTGGCACCGCCCGTCGAGACCGAGGTCGACGCGCCTGCCGCCATCGCCTTCACCAGCGGCACGTCAGGACAGCCCAAGGCCGTGGTACACAGCCAGCGCAACCTACTCCTGCCCGGCGCGGCCCTCGTCGGCACCCGAGGCTGGGGCCCTGAACTGCGCAAGGGCGACAGCTTTCCGCTCACCATTCTCAATCTGATGGTTTTGTCCACCCTGCTCACCGCGCAGGCGGGCGGCTGCGCCGTCGTGATGAACCGGCGTGACGTCGAGGGTGTCGCCGAATGGATCGCCGCACGGCGGATCACCGTGTGGAACGGCGCGCCCGCTCAGCTCTACGATCTCGCCCGGCGCCCCGACCTCGATCTCAGCTCGCTCACCGAGGTGTGGAGCGGCGGCGGCGACACCCCGGAATCGCTGCGCCAGGCTTTCCACGCGACACACGGGCTCCTCCCCCGCGTCACCTACGGCCTGACCGAGGCGCCGACCGTCGTCTCCATCGACCCCCCGCGAACCGCACCGCGTCCCGGAACCTGCGGGCAGGTGTTGCCGCAGTACACCGTCGCGGCCTACGACGACGACGGCCACCGGCTCCCGGCGGGCGAGCTCGGCGAATTGCGCCTGAGCGGCACCACCGACGGACCGTGGGCGAACCGGTGGCGGCCCATGCTGGGCTATTGGGAACCCGAGGGCATCCGAGCACCGGACCCCGGTCCGATCCCGACCGGTGACATCGGGACCGTCGACGCGGACGGCTGGCTGACCGTGCTCGACCGAAAGAAGCTCGTCATCATCCGGGGCGGTGCGAACGTCTATCCGCTCGAGGTGGAACGAGTCATCGCCGCGCACCCCGCTGTCGCCAAGGTCGCGGTTTGCGGCATCGCCGACGACCGGCTCGGCCATCGCGTCGCCGCCGTGGTCGAGAGCTGCGGTGCCGCGATCGACGTCGCGGAACTCACCGCGCTGTGCCGACGGGAGCTCTCGCCGTACAAGGTGCCCGAGATCTGGTCCGTGGTCGACGCCCTGCCGGTCAACGCCATGGGAAAGGTCGAGCGGACGAAACTGCCGGCGCTCGCGGCCCGGCGACCACACTCCACCCAAGCCTGAGGACATCGCCATGACACCCGATAGCGCCACGCCCGCAAGACTTTTCGACCTCGACGGCCGCGTGGCGATCGTGACCGGCGCGTCGTCGGGCCTCGGCGCCGCGGCGGCATCGGCCCTGGCCGCCCTCGGCGCCCGGGTGGCGGTGGTGGCCCGGCGCAGGGACCGGTTGGCCGAAATCGCCGAGCGGATCGACGGATTCGCCGTCGCGTGCGATCTGTCCGAGCTCGACAGCGCCGACGGCCTCGAGGCGATCGTCCCTGCGGTCGTCGCCGCGCTCGGCCCACCAGAGATCCTGATCAACGCCGCGGGCACGATGTTCACCACCGAACGTGCCGAGGGCGAACCTCTCGACGCCATCCGCCGGACCATGGACCTCAACCTCGTCGCGCCGTTGCGGCTGTCGCAGCAGGTCTTTCCGCATATGCGCACGCTCGGGCGCGGCACGATCGTCAACATCTCCTCGATCAGCGGCCGGGTCGGCATCCCCGGCATCCCGCAGGCGTCCTACGCCGCGAGCAAGGCCGGATTGTCCGGGCTCACCGCCGAACTCGCGGTGCAGTGGGCACGGCATTCGATCCGGGTGAACACGGTGGCGCCGGGCTTCTTTCGCAGCGAGATCACCGGGCCGCTCTACGAGAGCGAGCGCGCCGCGGCGTATCTGCGGCGCAACACTCCGCTGCCGAAGGAAGGCACCGCCGAGGACATCGTCGGGGCCGTTGCCTGGCTGGCGGGCGACGCGGGCAGCTACGTCACCGGCCAGACGATCGTGGTCGACGGCGGCTGGACCGCACGCTGACCTTTGAACAGTCAAGCATTGCTATCCTTAATAGGATTGAAGTAATGTGCTCGCCATGGACGACACGATGGCGGCGATGTTCTCCGCGGTGCTGATCGAAAAAGACGATGCGGGACGAAGAGTCGCGCTGACGAGCGTGGCCGAGTCCGCGCTCCCGGACGGCACCGTCGACATCGAGGTCGAGTACTCGACGCTGAATTACAAGGATGCCCTGGCGATCACCGGCAAATCCCCCGTGGTGCGCAGCTTTCCGATGGTGCCCGGCATCGACCTCGCCGGCATCGTCACCGACAGCGCGCACCCGGACTGGACCAAGGGCGACCGCGTGGTGCTCAACGGCTGGGGCGTCGGGGAGACCCACTGGGGCGGCCTCGCCCAGCGCGCCCGCCTCGACGGCGACTGGCTCGTACCGCTGCCCGCCGCGTTCACCTCCCGCCAGGCGATGGCGATCGGCACCGCGGGCTACACCGCGAGTCTGTGCGTGAGCGCGCTACTCGACCACGGCGTGCGACCCGAGCAGGGCGAGGTCCTGGTCACCGGCGCGACCGGCGGGGTCGGCGGTATCGCGATCGCCTTGCTCGCCGCGGCGGGCTTCACCGTGGCCGCCGCGACCGGAAAGACCGACGAGGCCGACTATCTGCGTCAGCTCGGCGCGGCCACGGTGCTCGACCGGGCCGAATTGGCCGAAGGCGGCAAGCCGCTGCAGAAGGAACGCTGGGCGGGCGTGGTCGACTCGGTCGGGAGTCACACCCTGGCCAATGCCTGCGCCCAGACCCGCTACGGCAGCGCCGTCGCCGCGTGCGGGTTGGCCCAGGGTATGGATTTCCCGTCCTCGGTCGCGCCGTTCATTCTGCGCGGGGTCACCCTGTACGGCATCGACAGCGTCATGGCGCCGCGATCGCGACGAGACGCCGCCTGGTCCCGGCTCTCCCGAGACCTCTCCCCGGACGCCATCGAGGCGATCGTCGAGGAGATCGCGCTGACCGACACGATCGCCGCCGCCGAACGACTCATCGCGGGCACGGTGCGTGGTCGCATCGTCGTCGACGTCAATCGATAGTTCAGGAGCAGTTGTGAGCACAAAGCCGGACCGACCCGCGATCACCGAACTCGACCTGTCCGACGTCGATCACCGGGTCGGCCAGCCGATCGGCGGCGGCCAACTGTGGGATCCGTGCAGTACCTCCGACATTCGCCGCTGGGTGATGGCGATGGACTACCCCAATCCGGTGCACTGGGATCACGAATTCGCCCGTGAGTCCCGCTTCGGCGGTCTCGTGGCACCGCAGTCGATCGCTGTCGCCCTCGACTACGGGCACGGCGCGGCGCCCGCGTGCGTCGGCCACATTCCCGGCAGTCACCTGATCTTCGGTGGCGAGGAATGGTGGTTCTACGGCTGCCCGGTGCGGCCCGGCGACACCCTGTTCCAGCAGCGCCGCTTCCACGACTACAAGGTCGCCGACACGAAATTCGCCGGGCCGACCATGTTCTCGCGCGGCGACACCACCCACACCAATCAACACGGCGTACTGGTGGCGCGCGAACGGTCCACCGCGATCCGCTATCTCGCCGCCGAAGCCGCCGAGCGCGGTCTCTACGAGAACCAGTACGGCACGGTGAAAAGCTGGACCCCGGCCGAACTCGCCTCGGTCGACGCGCTACGCACCGACTGGCTGATGTCGAATCGACACGGCGTCTCGCCGCGCTTCGACGAGGTGAAGGTCGGAGACACCCTGCCGCGCAGAGTGATCGGACCGCACACGGTCGCCAGCTTCACCACCGAGTACCGGGCGTTCCTGTTCAACATCTGGGGCACCTTCGGCTGGGTCGCCCCGCCCGGCATCGCCGACCCCTGGGTGTATCAGGATCCGGGCTGGGTGGAGGGCTTCGCCTTCGACGAGGAGGGGGCCAAGATCGATCCGCGCAAGCGCGACGGCCTCTACGTCGGACCGTCGCGCGGCCATATCGATGCGGACAAGGCCAGCGAGGTCGGGATGGCGCGCGCCTACGGTTACGGCGCCACCATGGGCGCCTGGTGCACCGACTATCTCGCCTACTGGGCCGGCTACGACGGCATGGTTCGTCATTCCAAGGCGAACTTCCGCCTGCCCGCCTTCGAGGGCGATGTGACCTACTTCGACGCCGAGGTGATCGGTAAGGACGCGGAGTCGGCGTGGGGCGTTCCGATCGTGCAGATCAAGCTGCGCCTCACCAATCAGGACCTCGGCGTGCTGGTGGACTGCACCGCCGAGGTCGAGCTGCCGTTCTGACGGCGCCGAGACAATCCACAGAGAGGCCGATGATGGGCGTGGAGTCCGAAACCGTATCCGCACAGGCTGTTTCGCTCGTGACGGGTCCCGACCTGAGCTCCGAACCGGGGCTCGGACCGCTCACCCTGCCCGGGTTCCTGCGCGAGGTGACCCAGCGTTACGGCGACCGCGAGGCGGTGCTCGCGCGGACCGCCGACGGCGACATCCGCTGGACCTACAGCGATCTGTGGGAGCGCGCCGTCGAGGTGGCCATGGCGCTGCGCGCCTGCGGCCTGGGCAAGGACGGCCGGGTCGGTGTCCTGATGACCAACCGTCCCGAGTGGATCGCCGCGGTGTTCGGCACCGCGCTCGCGGGCGGGGTAGCAGTCGCCCTGAGTACTTTCTCGACGCGCGCCGAACTGGACTTCCTGCTGCGGGAGTCCAGCGTCGCGGTGTTGCTGTTCGAGCGCACCGTGGCCGACAAGGACTTCGCAGCGGTGCTGACCGAGCTGGAACCGAAGATCGCCGAGGCGAGCCCGGGGTCCCTGCACTCAGCGGAATACCCCTTCCTGCGCGGACTCGCCATGATCGGCGAGGCGGCGGCGGGCACCGCGATCGACACGTGGGACGCGTTTCTCGACCGTGGTCGGGGCACCGCTCGCGAACTGGTCGAGGCCACCGCCGCGGCGGTGCGGCCCAGCGATACCGCGGTGCTGTTCTTCTCCTCGGGCTCGACGAGCACCCCGAAGGGCATCCTCAGCGCCCATGCGGGGGTGACGATCCAGATGTGGCGTTTCCAACGCCTGTTCGGCTTCGGGCCCGCCGACGACGTGCGGTGCTGGGCCGCCAACGGCTTCTTCTGGTCCGGCAATTTCGCGCAGGCGCTCGGCTCGACGCTCGCCGCGGGCGGCGCCCTCGTTCTGCAACCGACCTTCGAGGCCGTCGAGGCGCTCGCGCTGATGGCCGCGCGGCGGGTGAACTTCCCGGTCGCCTGGCCGCACCAGTGGGCCCAACTCGAGGGCGCGCCCAACTGGGACACCGTCGATCTGAGCGGCATGCGGTTCGTGGACTTCCACACCCCGATCGCGCGACACCCGACGGTGTCGACGAAGTGGTTCGAACCCGGCCGCGCCTACGGGTGCACCGAAACCTTCACCATCGCCACCTGTTTCCCGGCCGATACGCCGACCGAGGTGCATGCGGGCAGCAGCGGTGTCGCGCTGCCCGGCATGACGATCAAGATCGTCGACGCGCTCACCGGGACCCTGACGGCTCGCGGCACGCGCGGCGAGATCTGCGTCAAGGGCCCCACGCTGATGCTCGGCTATCTCGGCGTCCGCCGCGAGGAGACCTTCGACGCCGACGGGTACTTCCACACCGGCGACGGCGGCTACCTCGACGAGATCGGTCGGCTGTACTGGGAGGGCAGGCTCACCGACATCATCAAGACCGGCGGGGCCAACGTCTCGCCGCTCGAGGTCGACGCCGCCCTGAACGACCATCCCGCAGTGAAGGTCACCCGCACCGTCGGCGTCGCTCATCCGACGCTCGGTGAGGTCGTCGTCGCGTGCGTCGTGCCCCATGACGGCGCGAGTCCGCTCGCGGAGGAGATCCGTGGTTTCCTGCGGGACCGGCTCGCCAGCTACAAAGTGCCGAAGCACGTGCTGTTCTTCGACGACGCCGATATCGCGCTCACCGGGAGCGCCAAGATCAAGTCCAGCGACCTGCGCGAGCTGGCAGAGGCGCGCCTGCGGTCGTAAGCGACTTGCCGTCAGGCGCCCCAACGGCGCGGCGTCTGAACGGAATACCGCCGGGCCAGCCGGGCGCGGTGCTGGACGGGCGAACCGAACAGTGACCGGTTGAGCGCGGCCCGCTTGAGGTAGACGTGGACGCCGCTCTCCCAGGTGTAGCCCATTCCCCCGTGCATCTGCATCGCCTTGCCCGCGATATCCACCGCCGTCGCGCAGGCGTAGGACTTGGCCATCGAGGCCGAGGTCGCTGTATCGGCGCCGGAGGCGGTGACGGCGCGGACCGCCGCGTCGACCAGCTTCCCCGCGACCGTCACCTGTACGAGCATGTCGGCACACGCGTGCTTGACGGCCTGAAACGACCCGATGGCGCGGCCGAACTGTTCTCGCACCGCGACGTGGGCGACGGTGGCGTCGAGCATCGCCCGGCTCAGGCCGAGACTGTCACAGGCCACCGCCACGGCGGCCCGATCACGCAGTCGGCCCAGCGCATCGGCCCGATAGCCGTCTTCGAAGTGCCACAACGACTCCGGCGATACCGCGACGTCCTCGGCGACGATATCGCCGAGGCTCCGGGTGGCGTCGAGCACCGGTCGCTCGGTGACGAGCAGCCCGCGCGCGCGGGGGTCGAGGTCGACGAGGACGACCTCGCCCGCCGGATCGACGGCGGGCACCAGCAGCCGCCCTGCGTCGGGCGCGTCGAGGACGAAATCCGCCGCGCCGCGCAGCAGCGGACCTCGCGGTGAGTCCTCGATCCGAAACAGCTTCTCCTCCATGCCTTCTCCAGCCAGCGCCACGATCGGGACAACCGAACCCACAGCGGTCTCGCGCAGGATCCGGTCCCTGTCCGGTGTCGGCACAGCATGATTGAGGGCTCCGACAGCGAGCGCCGCGACCGCCGGGTACGGGCCGGACGCGGCGGCGCGACCGATCTCGGTGAGAACCACGGCGACCTCGGCGAAGCCGGCGTCGGCGCCGTCGAACGCCGCCGATACCTCCAGCCCCGGCCAACCCGCTCGCGCGATCGTCGCCCAGCGGGGTGCGGAGTCGGCGAGCAGTTCCCGCGCTACCGCGGCTACCTCGGCGTGCAGCTCGGCGAGCTCGTCGGTGTGGATCGAGTTCATTTCTTCCCCCTGGGCTCGCGAGGTAGGCCGAGGCCGCGCTCACCGATGATGGTGCGCTGGATTTCGCTGGTGCCACCCGGAATCGTCCACTCCCACGAACCGAGGAAATCCAGCATCCAGGCGCCGGACTCCCAGCCGCTCGACAGTGGCTTTCGCAGCTCGGAGTGCGCGGCGAGACCCGCCACCTCGGTACCGAAGTCGGTCAGGCGTTGTAGCAATTCGCTGTAGTACAACTTCACGATCGACGCGTCGGCCGGGCCGGGCGCGGCCTCGGCGGCGAAGTCGGCGCACAGGGCGCGCAGCCCGGTGAGCTCGATCTCGAGCGCCGCGAGGCGGTCGAGCACCACGGGGTCGTCGAGCGGACAGCTCTCGACCAGTCGGCCGAAACCCCCGTTGCCGAGTCGCTCGGCCAGTTCGAGCATCGTCATGCCGCGTTCGGCGCCCAGCGTTCGCTGCGCGACCTGCCATCCGGTGTTCTCCCGGCCGACCAGACAGTCGGTCGCGATGACCACATCGTCGAGGAAGATCTCGCAGAAGTGCGACTCCCCCGTGGCCTGACGGATGGGCCTGACTTCGACGCCGGGTGACCGCATGTCCAGCAGGAAATACGAAATGCCTTGGCGTGCGGGCGCATCGGGATCGGTGCGGGCGAGCAGTAGGCACCACTGCGCGTACTGCGCGCCGCTGGCCCACAGCTTCTGCCCGTTGACGACATAACCGTCGGGTCCTCGGCGCGCGGTGGTGGCGAGTGCGGCCAGGTCCGAGCCCGCGCCGGGCTCGGAGAAGCCCTGGCACCAGATCTCGCCGTCCAGGATGGCCGGAAGGTGGCGTCGGCGTTGCTCGTCGGTGCCCGCGGCGAGCAGCGTGGCCGCCGCGTGGTGGATCGAGACGAAAGCCAGTACCAGCCGGGGCGCGTCGTGGGCGGCGAGTTCCTGATAGAGCACCACCTGCTCGGCCGACGACATCCCGCCGCCGTATTCCTTCGGCCAGTGCGGCACCGCGAACCCGCCTGCCCGCAATCGCTGGAACCAGGACTGCTGGAACTCGACGAACTCCCGATCCGAGACGCCGGTCTGAGCCCGGCGCCAGTCGACGGGAATGTTGGTCCGGCACCACTGTCGGACCTCGGTGCGAAATTCGTCGAGGGTCCGGGACTCCCCCGTCACCGGCTGCGCGCCTGCTCGTGCAGCGCGCGCAGCCGGTCATGGTGCGCGGCGGACTCCATGGTGGCGACCTCCGCCGCGAAACCGGCCTGCATCGGACCGCCGAGCGCCTGGGACAGGTACATGTTCACGATCCGTTTGGTACCGCGCACGGCCTCGGGCGGCAACGCGGCCAACCGTCGGGCCAGCGCCTGCGCCTCGGTGTGTAGGGCGTCGGGGGCGGTGCTGCGGGTGGCGAGCCCGAGCTCGACGGCGGTGGCCGCGCTGATCCGATCGCCGGTGAACAGAAACTCCCGAGACCGCAGGATCGGCGTGAGCAACGGCCAGAACGCGGCCCCGCCGTCACCCGCGACCAGGCCGACGGCGACATGCGGGTCGGCCAGATAGGCCCGCTCGGAGATGAGCACCACATCGCACAGCACCGCGAGGCTGCCGCCGAGCCCTACCGCAGGTCCGTTGACCGCCGCGATCACCGGCAGCGGGAAACGCAACATCTCCTCGATGATCTGCGCCCCTTCTCTGATGCTCTCGTCGCGGGCGAGGGGATCGTCGAGAAACGAGGTGATCCAGTCGAGATCGCCGCCCGCGCTGAAGGCCCGGCCCGCCCCGGTGAGGATCACGACCCCGGCTTCGGGATCGGCGGCGAGCTGCCGCCAGACATTCGCGAGCGCCCAGTGCAGGGCCTTGTTCACCGCGTTCAGCTCATGGGGTCGGTTGATCACCACGGTGCGGATCGGGCCGTCGCGTTCCACGATCAGTTCGTCGGGCAGGTCGTAGTTCACCCGGTCACCGCCGCGGGGTCCTCGTCGTACAACCCGGTCAGGCCGGTGCGCCCGATGCGTCGCGTCAACGCGTCGCCGGTGCCAGACAATCCGAGCGGCAGACGCCGCAGCGGCAAGCTGTAGCGCGAGAGCCACGACAGCGTCGACTCGTCGCAGAAACCGATCGCGCCGTGCAACTGGTGGGCCACCCGGAAAACGATCTCGGCCGCCTCGATCGCGGCCGCCCGCAGTGCGAGCGCGTCGTCGAGTGCCTCGGCGCGGCCCACCTGGATGCTCCACAGCGCGTACTTCGCCAGCACGTCGAGACCGGTGCGCTCCACCTCTGCCTCGGTAAGCTGGAACTGCACGCCCTGCAGTTGCGCGAGCGGCTTGCCGAACTGCTCGCGCAGCAGCACGTGGGCGCGGGTGAGATCCAGCGCGCGGTCGAGCATGCCGAGCAATGTCCAGCACGGCAGCACCAGCCCGAGTGCCACGTCGGCCGCGCCGTCGTCGTCGAGATACCCCAGCTCGAGCGAGGTCACGAACGACGAGCCGCGTGGCGGTCGCGACGGTCCGACCGCCACACTGCTGCGGCGGCCCGACAATGTCACTGCCGCCCAACGTAATTCGAGGCCGACGACGGGCGCTTCGGGGCAGTGGTCGGCGACGACGAGTAGGCCGTCGACATCGAGACCGGCGGGGCGCGAGAGCCGTTCGGCCAGCGGATAGGGCACAGCCCAGTAACCCGCGCTGCGGCACAGCGCGGCCGCCGCCTCCAGCTCGTCGGCATCGTTGCGCGGGTCGAGATCCCAGGCGCCCAGTCCACCCAGCACCGGCGCGACCAGATTCTCGCGGCGCCCCGGTTCACGCTCGGCGAGCTGAACCAACTGGTCACCGCCCGCGGCTTCCAGCGCGCGCGAGGCCTGCGAGCCGAACTCGAGGGCATCCGCGCTCAGGTCGATGTTCACGACGCGGCCAGCAGTGCTCGGGCCAGCAGGATCCGCTGCATCTCGATACTGCCCGAGGCCACGGTCGCGGCTTGCGAATAGCGCCAGTGTTCCTCGGACTCGCGGCGGAAGCGTTGGAGCCGTCCATCATTCGAGAATTCGCTCGATCCGGCGTAGGCGGCGATCTCCACCAGCACCTCGGCGCTGTCCTGGTCGAGGGTGGTCACCGCGATCCGATAGGCCGCGGCGTCGCTGGGACGCACCTGGCCGACACGTTGCAGCGAGAGCACCCGATACGCGAGCAACCGCGCCCGCCGGCAATGGGTCAGCATGCGCGCCCACCGGCCACGCAGTTCGGCGGGCAGCTCATCCCATCGGTCACCCAGGGCGGTGGGCGCGGCGCGCAGCAGACGTTCGCACCGGGCGTAGCGGGCGATCCCCACCCGCTCGAAGGCCAGCACCTCCTGGACCACTTTCCAGCCCTCGTCGACCGGGCCGAGCACATCGGCTTCGGTCACCCGCAGATCGTCGAAGAAGACCTCGTTGAGGTGGTGCGGGCCGATCATGGAGCGGATCGGGCGAACGACAATGGCCGGGTTGGACATCGGAACGAGAAAGATCGTCAGACCGGACTGCTTGCGTTCCCCGGTCGATGTCCGGGCCAACAGGAAACACCATTGGGCCATCGCGGCGTAGGAGGTCCAGACCTTCTGACCGGAGATCCGCCAGCCGTCACCGTCGCGACGGGCCGCGGTGCGCAACGACGCCAGGTCCGAGCCCGAGTCCGGCTCGCTGAAACCCTGACACCAGATCACCTCCCCGCGCGCGATCGGGGGCAGATGGGTCCGCTGCTGGGCCGCGGTGCCGTGTCGCATGATCGTCGGCCCCACCCAGTTCACGCCCATGTATTGCGCGCCGCGCGGCTCGTGATGCGCCCACATCTCCTCGCGCACCACGGTCTGTTCCCAGAGCGAGGCATCGCGGCCGCCGAACTCGGCCGGCCAGGCCAGACAGAGCAGACCCCGTTCGGCGAGCAGACGGGAAAACCGCTGGGCAGCCGCGAAATCGGCCGGATCGTCGGTGAAGGCGCCCAGAAAATCAGCCGGGACGTGCTCGTCCACCAGTCGGCGCAGCTCCCCCCGCAGGTCCGCGGCAGCCGTACCCATCGTGAAATCCATGATCAGACTGTAGTTAATCCTCATAAGGATAGCAATATTTGACAGCATAAGGATAGCAATACTTGAATGGTTGACCCGCGATCAATTACACTCCCGCCATGGACGATCGGCGGGTTCGTTGACCACCCCGAGACGGGGCCGGGTTCCGCAGCGCCGCATCGCGGAAACCGTCGCGGCGGAACTACGCGACCACATCCTCTCCGACGACAACTACCGTCTCCCGACCCAGGATCAGCTGGTCAAGGACTTCGGCGTCAGCTATCCCTCGATTCGGGAATCGCTGCGCATCCTGGAGACCGAGGGCCTGGTCACGGTCCGCCGAGGCAATGTCGGCGGCGCCGAGGTACACCGACCCGACGAGGTCTCGGCGGCCTATCACCTCGGCCTCGCCCTCCAGGGCGCCCGGGTGACACTGGGCGATCTCGCGTCCGGACTACAGGCGCTCGAGCCGATGTGCGCCGCCGAATGCGCCCGGCGCGAGGACCGCGCCGAAGTGGTCGTCCCCGCCCTCGAGGCCGCCGTCGACGCCTCGGCCACCATGGTCGGCGACGGCGTGGCCTTCACCCAATCCGCCCGCGAGTTCCACGATCTCGTCGTCTCTTTCACGCCGAACGTGACCGTCCGCTACGTCGTCAGCACGCTCGTGGCCCTGTGGTCAGCACAGGAGCAGGCCTGGGCAGAGGCGACGACCCGACGGGGCGAATACCCCTCCGAGGCCGACGCGCACGACGCCGTGCGCTTCCACCGTCGGCTCGTCGAGGAAATCGCCGCGGGTCGGGCGGAGGAGGCCGAGCGGCTGGCGCGCGCACACTTGGCCGCGACGCAGGCAGTGGTGCTCGAACGTTTCGACGGCGGCGTCGTCAACGCCTCGTCGGCCATGTCGCGCCAGTCGATCCAGTCCAGCCACCGCGCACGCATCTAGTCGCACCCGCGGCCCGGTCGAACTTCCTCGACTCCGCGCGCCCGAATCAAGGCCGATGCCTGTCGCCGGATCACGGCGTGGCACAACAACATTCACCCCTGGCGTGCCGTCGCTGACGCCACGACGCGCAGCGGCCGCACGCCGCTGCGTTCACCCCGGCTGACGGACACCCTCCTCGCGGCGCCTCCCCTGCCGCCGGACTTCGCGCCCGCTCGCGCCCAGATCTCCTGACAATTCTTCACAAAAGCGCATGTCAACAGCGGTAGAGTGCGAATTGCAGCCAATGAGATTGTGATTCTCTCTCGTCGCGCATGCTAAACAATCCTTACAAGGATAACAATACTTGTAATGCTCACTACTTGCTGGCAGGCTCCGATCCACCGACGAAGTGGTCCGCATCACGATCCGGCGATCCGGCCGAGTGCGACGCCACCCCTCGCGGACCCCGACGCTCTCACCCCGGAGGAGGCCCCACCGTGACGCAAGGGGCGCGCTACATCAGCACCACAGCAATGAGCCTCGCCGAAGGGTGGAGCCTGGAACGCCTCACTCCGCCGAGCCGACTCTTCGGCGCGAACGGTCTGCGCACCGGCCCCGACGGGCGCGTCTACGTCGCCCAGGTGACCGGCAGCCAGATCAGCGCACTCGACATCACGACCGGTCGACTCGAGACGATCAGCGCCAAGGGCGGCGACATCATCGCGCCCGACGATCTGGCCTTCGACGACCAGGGCAATCTGTTCGCCACCGAGGTGATGGACGGGCGCGTCAGCATGCGCGGCGCCGACGGCCACACTCGGGTACTGCGCGACGACCTGCCGAGCGCGAACGGCATCACCGTGCATCAGAACAGGTTGTTCGTCAACGAATGTCGGGTCGGCGGGCGACTGATGGAACTGTTCACCGACGGCAGCGAGCCCCGCGTTCTCGCCGAGAACCTCGCGATGCCCAACGCCATGGAGGTCGGTCCCGACGGGCTCCTCTACTACCCGGTGATGGGCACCAACGACATCTGGCGCATCGACCCGCTCGGCGGCGAACCCGAACGAGTAGTCGGCGATCTCGGTGTCCCCGACTCGGTGAAGTTCGACGCGGCGGGCAACATCGTCTCCACCCAGGTCAGTACCGGCGAGGTGCTGCGCATCGATCCGCGCACCGGCGAGCGCACCGTGCTGGCCACCCTGAACCCCGGTTTGGACAACTGCACCTTCGTCGACGGCAGGCTGTTCGTCTCGAACTTCACCGGCGAGATCACCGAGATCCTCGACGGCGGGCAGACCCGCACGACCCTGCCCGGCGGCCTGAACTGGCCGCTGGATCTCACCGTCGACAGCGACGGCGAACTCTTCGTCGCCGACGGCACCTACTTCTATGTCCTACGGCCGGGGCGTGCGCCCGAGTCGGCGGGGATGCTGTTCAGCCCGGGGTATCCGGGCTTCATCCGCGGCGTAACCGCTATCGGCGCAGGCGAATTCATCGTCACCACCTCGGGCGGTCAGATCACGCGCTACCGACCCGCGACCCAGGAGAGCGAGGTGCTGGCCGATGAACTCGACCAGCTCTACGGTGTCGCGGTCGCACCCAGCGGTGACATCGTCGCCACGGAGTTCGGCACGGGCAGGGTGCTGGCCGTGCGATCGGGCGGGCGCGTCGAACAGCTGGCCGCCGACCTGCATCAGCCGATCGGTGTCGCGTTCACACCGGACGGGACCTGCCTGGTCGCCGAATCCGGTGCGGGGCGCATCGTTTCGGTGAGCAGCGCCGGCGTGGACACGGTGGTGGACGGGCTGGAGCAGCCACAGGGAATCCTGGTACGCGAGGGCGCGCTCTATGTCGTCGATGTCGGCAGCAAGTCGCTGATCAGCGTGGATCTCGCGACCAAAGTGCGCACCACGCTCGCGCAGAACCTGCCGGTCGGCGCTCCGCCCGGAGTCACGCCCAAGCCGCTGCGCGGATTGCCGCCGTTCTCCGGACCGCAGGGCCCCTTCGCCGGGATCACCGCAGGACCCGACGGCACGCTGTATCTGTCGGCCGACGCCGAGGGCAGCGTGCTCGCGCTGCGGCGCACGACATGAGCCGGGCCGTGCCGACCGATCTCACCGGACGCGTCGTCGTCGTGTCCGGTGCGGCGGGCGGCGGGATCGGGACCTCGGTGGTCGAGATGGTCGCCCGAGCCGGGGCCACCGTGATCGCGGTGAGCCGATCTCCGGACAACCTCGCCACCCACCTCGATCCGCTGGTGGCGCAAGGGCTCTCGATTGTTCCGGTGGCCGCCGACGCCTCGACCGACGAGGGCATCGCCACGGTGCTCGCGCAGATCCGCAGGACCGAGGGCGAGCTGCACGGGCTGGTCAATGTCGCCGGCGGCGCCGCGCCGGCGACGTGGATGCCCGCGCTGCGGGTGAGCCGCGCGGACTGGCGCGCGTTGTTCACCCAGAACCTGGAAACGATGTTCTTCATGAGTCAGGCTGTCGCCGCCGAACTGAAAGCACGACAGCGCCCCGGCTCGATCGTCTCGATCTCCTCGATCAGCGGGATGAACACCGCGCCCTTCCATATCGGCTACGGCACAGCCAAGGCCGCGCTGGTGGCCGCGACCCGGACGCTGGCCGTCGAACTCGCCGCCGACGGAATCCGGGTGAACGCCGTCGCCCCGGGGGTGACCAAGACCCCTGCCTCGGCCACCTATGTCGGCGAGGACGCCGAGCGGGACCGCCGGGCCATCGCCATGGGTCGACGCGGTCGACCCGACGAGCAGGCGGGGGCGATCCTGTTCCTGCTCTCGGACCTGTCGACCTACATCACGGGCCAGACCCTGCTGGTCGACGGCGGGCTCGACCTCAAGTGGACCCACCTCGACGCCGACCACACCTCCCTGTTCCTCGAGGACGCCGCGTTCCGAGCCGCCATCACCCGTGAGGAGAAGCCATGACCGACACAGTCGACAACATCGAATCCGCTGTCGCCGCAACCGAAGAAGCGCTGTCGACACCGCGCACGATCGGCGTCGAGGCCTATCTGTCCGAGGAGTACGCCCGCGCCGAACGCGACAAACTGTGGGCCAAGGTGTGGCAGCAGGTCGGGCGGGTCGAGGAACTGGCGAAGGTCGGAGATTTCCTCACCTACGACATCCTCGACGACTCGATCATCGTGGTGCGGTCGGCGCCGGACACCCTGCGCGCGCACTACAACGTCTGCTCGCATCGAGGTCGCAGGCTGGTCGACAACGCCCCCTACGCGCGCCAGACACGCGGCAGCTGCAGGCAATTCGTCTGCGGCTTCCACGGCTGGCGCTACGACCTGGACGGCAACAACACCTTCGCGGCCGAGCAGCAGGACTGGCCGCGCGGTCTGACCCCGGACAAGACCCGGCTCTCCGAGGTCAGGGTCGACACCTGGGGCGGTTGGATCTGGATCACCATGGACCCCGACGCCGAATCGCTGCGGGACTACCTGGAACCGGCCGCGAGCCTGCTCGACCCGTTCCAGCTGGAGAACATGCGCTACCGCTGGCGGCGCTGGCTGGTCTTCGACTGCAATTGGAAGGTCGCGCTGGAGGCCTTCATGGAGACCTACCACGTGCCCTACACCCACCCCGAGTTCATGAATTTCGGTAACTTCCTCGGCTGGTCGCGCGCCCAGGGAAAGCACAGCAACATCGGCTACGACGCACCCAAGGGCATGGAGGAGAACCAGGCGAAACTGCGGCTCGGTGCCGGTCCGGACGCCCGCATGTCCACCGCCGAACTACAGAACTTCACCTGGGAGAACGCCAACACCAACACCACGAGGACCTTGGTCGACGCCGCGAATCGCCTGGTAGCCGAACTGCCGGAGGGCACGCCCGCCGATCAGGTCCTCAAGCACTGGCTGCAGTCGGCCAGGAACTACGACGCCGAACGCGGAGTGGTGTGGCCGACGGTGGACCCGCAGGTGGTCGCCGCCGCGGGAACGGCATGGCAGATCTTTCCCAACTTCCAGATCGGTCACGCGCTCAACAACATGCTCTGCTACAGCGCCCGACCCTTCGGCTACGACCCGGACAAGTGCATCTTCGAAGCCGCGGTCTACGAACTGTTCCCGGCGGGCCAGGAACCCAAGACCGAGTGGGAGTACACCGCCGAGGACGATCCGGCGTGGCGCACGGTGCTGCCCCAGGACTTCTCCAACATGGCCGCGGTCCAACGGGGCATGAAGACGCGCGGGTTCTCCGGGCCCAAGCCCAACCCATATCGCGAACGCAGCGTCGTCAACCTGCACCACAACCTGGCCACCTACATGGGCACGGGCGCACCGCGCGATCTCTCCTGAGTCCCGTGCCCCACTTACCCGAAGCACCGCATCACACCGAGGAATTCGCCATGCACACCTGCGAACCGACGCAGACGCCCGAGGTCGATCGCGACGCGCTCCGAGCGAGGTATCTCGCCGAGCGCGACAAGCGGATCCGCCCGGAGGGCCAGCAGCAGTACGTGGAGGCCGAGGCGGAATTCGCCGAGTACCACGAGTCCGATCCCTACACCCCGGTCGTAGCGCGGCCGCCGATCTCGCAGGACATCGATGTCGCGATCCTCGGCGGCGGACTGGCCGGACTCGTCACCGCGGCCCGGATCACCGGTGCCGGGGTGGAGAACTTCCGCATCATCGAGCACGCCGGTGACTTCGGCGGCGCCTGGTACTGGAACCGCTACCCCGGCATCCAGTGCGACACCGACTGCTACTGCTACCTGCCGCTGCTCGAGGAAGTGGGCTACATCCCCCAGCAGAAGTACTCCTTCGGCGACGAGGTCTTCGAGCACTGCCAACGCATCGGTAAGCACTTCGGCCTCTACGAGAAGGCGATCTTCGGCACGCTGACCCGATCGATGACGTGGGACGCGTCGATTCAGCGCTGGCGGATCGGCACCAACCGGGGTGACGAGATCCGCGCGCGCTTCGTCATCATGTGCCAGGGCCCGTTCAACCGGCCCAAGCTTCCGGGCATCCCCGGGATCGCCGATTTCGCCGGCCATACTTTCCACACCGCGCGCTGGGACTACGCCTACACCGGCGGCGACATGCGCGGTGGCCTGGACAAGCTCGCCGACAAGCGGGTGGCGATCATCGGTACCGGCGCCAGCGGGGTGCAGTCGATCCCCCACCTCGCCCGCTCCGCGCAGCACCTGACCGTTTTCCAGCGCACCCCGTCCTACATCTACGAGCGCGGCAACGTGCCGACCGACCCCGCGTGGGTACAGACCTTGCAGCCGGGCTGGCAGGAGGAGTTGCGTCGCAACTTCCACACCGGCGCGTTCGAAGCCTACGGTCCCGGTCAGAACGATCTGGTCTGCGACGGATGGACCGAGGTCAGCCGCAATGTGCGCGATCACCTCGACCGCACCGGCGGCTGGGCGGATCTGACGCCGGAGAAGTTCATGGAGCTGCGGGAGCTGCTGGACTACCAGGCGATGCAGCGGGTGCGCGACCGTGTCGACGCCGTTGTCACCGATACGGCCACGGCCGAAGCGCTCAAGCCGTACTACCGATTCCTGTGCAAGCGGCCCTGTTTCAACGACGACTATCTGCCGACCTTCAACCGCCCCAACGTCACCCTCGTCGATGTGTCGGGCACCAAGGGCGTCGAACGGATCACCGCCGGAGGCATCGTCGCCGACGGTGTCGAACACGAGGTCGACTGCATCATCTTCGCCAGCGGCTTCGAGATCACCACCGATCTCGACCGGCGCTTCGGCATCGCCCCCTTCGCGGGCCGCGACGAGCTCTCGCTCTACGACCACTGGGCCAAGGGATATCGCACCCTGCACGGCACGATGACCACCGGCTTCCCGAACCAGTTCTTCACCGGCTTCCTCCAGGGCGGGGTGACCGCGAGCACGACGGCCATGTTCGAGCAGCAGGCCACCCACATCGCCTACATCATCAAGGAAACGCTGGCCCGTGGCGCTACCACGGTGGAACCCACCGCCGAGGCGCAGGAGCAGTGGTGCACCACCGTGCGAGAGAGCGCGATCGACAACAGCAACTTCCAGCGCGAGTGCACCCCCGGCTACTACAACAACGAGGGCGAGCAGCAGATCCGCTCCCACCTCGGTGACCCGTACTGGCCCGGCTTCTACGCCTTCGAGGATCTACTCCAGGCGTGGCGCGACACCGGCGAACTGCCCGGCCTGGCCCTCGGCACCCCGCCCGAACCGGCCCGATGAGGCGCGTGGTGAACGGAACGCGCCATGTCTGAACTCGGTTTCGAGGGCAGAGTCGCCGTGATCACCGGCGCCGGAAGAGGATTGGGCCGCGCCTACGCGCTGCTGCTCGCCGCGAAGGGTGCCCGGGTCGTCGTCAACGACCCCGGCAGCACCATCAGCGGCGACAGCGGCGACGCCGGGGTCGCCGAGGCGGTGGTCCGCGAGATCACGGCCGCCGGCGGTACGGCGGTGGCCTGCACCGATTCGGTGGCGACCGCGCAGGGCGGTCAGGCGATCGTGCAGACCGCGCTCGACGCCTTCGGCCGGATCGACATCATCGTCCACAACGCGGGCAACAACCGGTACGCGCCGCTGTCGGAGATGACCTACGAGGACTTCGACGCCGTGCTCGATGTCCACCTGCGCGGCGCGTTCCATGTGGTGCGGCCCGCCTTTCCGCTGATGTGCGCCGCCGGATACGGCCGAGTGGTCCTCACCTCGTCGATCGGCGGGCTGTACGGCAACCACCGGGTCGCCAACTACGGCGCGGCCAAGGCGGGTCTGATCGGACTGTCGAACGTGGTCGCGCTCGAGGGCGCCGAGCACGGCGTCCGCTGCAACGTGATCGTTCCCGCCGCGCTCACCCGCCTCGCCGAGGGCATCGACACCTCGGCCTACCCGCCCATGGACCCGGAACTGGCGGCGCCGGTGGTGGGTTGGCTCGCGCACGAATCCTGTTCGATCACCGGGGAAATGCTGGTGTCGATCGCCGGAAGGGTGGCACGGGCTTTCGTCGCCGAGACCCCAGGGGTGTACCAACCGTCCTGGTCGATCGAGGAGGTCGGCGCGCGGATCGACGCGATCCGCGCGACCGAGAACCCGTGGATCCTGCCGGTGGTCCCCTCCGGCCATCTCGACCACATCACCAAGAGCTTCGCGACAGCCATGGAGGGCAGCACGCATGTCGGTTAAAGTCTACGAACGCATTCTGCAACTCTTCGAGGCCGAAGGCATCAACACCCTCTTCGGCATTCCCGATCCGAACTTCGTGCACATGTTCCACCTCGCCGAAGAAGGCGGGTGGCAGGTGGTGGCTCCGCACCACGAGGAGTCCGCCGGTTTCATGGCCGAGGCCGTCTCCCGGATGACCGGAAAAGCCGCGGTGTGCATCGGCACGCTCGGCCCCGGCGTCGCCAATCTGGCCGGCGCGATGATGTGCGCCAAGGTCGAGAACTCGCCGGTCATCTTTCTCGGCGGGCAGCGCGCGCGGATCACCGAGCAGCGGGTGCGGCGCGGCCGTATCCAGTTCGTCAAGCAGGCCGCGCTGTTCGAGCCGTCGGTGAAGTACTGCGCCAGTATCGAATACGCCGACCAGACCGACGAGGTCATCCGAGAGGGGCTGCGCAAGGCACTCTCCGGCACCCCCGGTCCGGTGTACATCGAGTATCCCTCGCACGTGATCCAGGAAGAACTCGACGTCGCGCCCGCGCTGGCGCCCTCGGCCTATCGCCTGGTCGGGCAAACAGCAGGTCCGGACCGGATCGCCGAGGCGGTCGAGTACATCAGGGCGGCGAGCCAGCCCGTGCTGCTCGTGGGGCACGGCGTGCACACCACGCGCGCGGGCGCGTCGGTCCGCGCACTCGCCGAGGCCATGGCCTGCCCGGTCATCCAGACCTCGGGCGGCACCTCCTTCATCGCCGGTCTCGAGGACCGCACCTTCCCGTACGGTTTCTCGGCGGCGGCGATCGACGCGGTGGTGAAATCCGATCTGTGCCTGGCCATCGGCACCGAATTGGGCGAGCCGGTGCACTACGGTCGCGGCAGGCACTGGGTCGCCAACGAGGCACATCGCAAGTGGATCCTCGTCGAGCAGGACCCCGAGGCCATCGGGGTGAACCGGTCGGTGGACGTGCCGCTGGTCGGCGACCTGCGCGCGATCGTCCCGCAGCTGGTCGAGGCGCTGCGCGACACCCCGCGCACCCCCACACCCGAGCTCGCGGGCTGGATCGAACAGGACGCGGCTCAGCTCGCCGAACTGGCCGAGACCGCGCCGTCGGGGATGTCGCCGGTGCACCCGGCTCGGCTGATCGTGGAGGCGACGAAGTCGTTCCCGGCCGACGGCATCATGGTGCGTGACGGCGGCGCGACCACCATCTTCGGCTGGACCTACTCCCAGGCCAAACCCCATGACGTGATGTGGAATCAGAACTTCGGACATCTGGGTACCGGCCTGCCCTACGCCGTCGGCGCCGGTGTGGCCGATGGTGGGAAACGGCCGCTGATGCTGATCACCGGCGATTCCTCGTTCCAGTTCCACATCGCCGAACTGGAAACCGCGGCGCGGCTGAACCTTCCGCTGGTCTGCGTGGTCGCGGTCGACTACGCGTGGGGGCTCGAGGTCGGCGTCTACAAGCGCACCTATGGACAGGGCTCGCTCGAGACCGGCGTCCACTGGAGCACGAACACCCGATTGGACAAGGTCGCCGAGGGTTTCGGTTGCTACGGCGAGTACGTCGAACGCGACGAGGACATCGCCCCCGCCATCAAACGCGCCTACGCCAGCGGACGACCTGGCGTCATCCACGTCGCGGTCGACCCCAAGGCGAACTCGGAAGAAATGCCGAGCTATGACGAATTCCGCACCTGGTATGCGGAAGGAACTCAGTGAGGAAATCATGCGTGAATATCTGAAGCTCTATATCGACGGACAGTGGGTCGAACCCGCCGAGCCGCGGACCATGGACGTGGTGAACCCGGCCACCGAGCAGGTGTGCGGCACCGTGGCCGTCGGCACGGCGGCAGATGTGGACCGTGCGGTCGCCGCCGCGCGCGCCGCCTTCCCCGGCTGGTCGAGCACCGATCCCGCGCAACGGATCGCGCTGTTGCGCGCCGTCCTGGCCGAATATCAGAAGCGCGCCCCCGACCTCGGGGCGGCGCTGATCGAGGAGTTGGGGGCGCCGGCCGCCCTGGCCAACGGATTCCAGGTGGATCTGGGGGCGGGCCAGCTGAGCACCGCGATCGAGATCCTCGAACGGTTCCGCTTCGACGAACAGCGCGGCGCCTCACTGATCGTCAAGGAGCCGATCGGGGTGTGCGCCCTGATCACCCCCTGGAACTGGCCGCTGAACCTGATCGCGGTGAAGGTGTTCCCGGCGCTGGCCACCGGCTGCACGATGGTGCTCAAGCCCTCAGAACTGTCACCGTTCACGGGGCAGATCTTTGCCGAGATCCTCGATGCCGCAGGCGTTCCCGCTGGGGTTTTCAATCTGGTGCAGGGCGACGGCCTCGCCGTCGGCGTGCCGCTGACGAGTCATCCCGACGTCGACATGGTCTCCTTCACCGGGTCGGTCAGGGCGGGCATCGACATCGCGCGCAACGCGGCGGCCGGGGTCAAACGGGTCACCCAGGAGCTGGGCGGCAAGAGCCCCAACATCATTCTCGATGACGACGCCTTCGCCGAGAACGTCGGCAAGGGCGTGGTGAGCATGATGCTCAACTCGGGCCAGACCTGTAGCGCGCCTTCGCGCATGCTGGTGCCGCATGCGCGGATGGCCGAGGCGATCGAGGTCGCCCGTGGCGCGGCCGAGGGGGTCACCGTCGGTGATCCGCTGGGCGATTTCGCCATCGGCCCCGTGGTGTCGGGCGCGCAGTTCGACAAGATCCAGGCGCTGATCCAGAAGGGTATCGGCGAAGGCGCGACACTGGTGGCGGGTGGGCCGGGGCGGCCGGAGGGCCTGAGCACCGGCTACTTCGTGCGGCCCACGGTCTTCGCCGAGGTCACCAACGACATGACCATCGCCCGCGAGGAGATCTTCGGGCCGGTCCTGACGATCCTGGGCTACGACGATCTCGATCACGCCGTCGACATCGCCAATGACACCGACTACGGGCTGGCCGGATTCGTCGCCGGCACCGACCTGGCACAGGCGCGTGCGGTGGCCCGCCGGATCCGAGCGGGGTCGGTCTCGATCAACGACGGGTTCGACTTCGAGGTCCCCTTCGGCGGGTACAAGAAGAGCGGCAACGGTCGCGAGTGGGGCGAATTCGGCTTCCACGACTACCTCGAGATCAAGGGCGTACTCGGGTACGCACCGCCGGAAGGATGAGGGGCGCGATGCCAACCCTTGCCACGAAGAAGCTGAGCGACACGGTCGGCGTCGAAGTACTCGACGCCGACATCGACCGGCTGTTGACCGATCCCGATATCCCCGCGGCGTGCATGGCGGCGCTCGAAGAGTACGGCGTCCTGCTGTTTCGCGAACTGCACATCGGCGACGAGGCGCAGGCGGCGTTCGGTCGCCGCCTCGGCGAGCTGGTGCAGTTCCCGCTGTACGCGAATCCCGATGTCATGCAGATAAGTTTCGACCCGGACAATCCGAACGCCGAATACTTCGCCAGCAACGATTTCTGGCACCTGGACGGGGCGCTGGACGCCATCCCGGCGAAGGCGTCGATGCTCAGTGCCCACGTGATCGCCACCGAGGGCGGCGAAACCGAGTTCGCCAGCACCTACGCCGCTTACGACACTCTCTCCGACACCGAGAAGCGGGATTTCGCCGGACTGCGGGTGGTCCATACCTTCGAGGCCATCCAGCGACTGACCTACCCGGAACCCACCGCGGAACAGCTGAGCGAGTGGGCCTCGCGGACCGTCCGCGAACATCCGCTGGTGTGGGAGCACGAAACAGGGCGTCGCTCACTGGTTTTCGGAGCGACCGCTTCACACGTTCTCGGCATGGACACCGCAGCGGGCCGATCGTTGCTGGCCGAACTCCAGGAGCGAGCCACGGCCCCGGATCGTGTGCTGCGACATGCTTGGTCGGTCGGCGACCTGGTGATCTGGGACAACCGCGGCCTGGTCCACCGGGCCTGTGCCTTCGACCGGCGCGAACCTCGCCGGATGCACCGCACCACCCTGCGGGGCGAAGAGGCGATCAAATGAGTTCTCGCACAGCCGTTGTCACCGGCGGCGCTTCCGGGATCGGCGGTGCGATCAGCACCCGGCTGGCCGCGGACGGCGCTCTCGTCGCCATCTTCGACATCGACGGCGCCGCGGCCGAGGCGGCAGCGACGGAGATCGAGAACGCCGGGGGCAAGGCCATCGGCCTGACCGTCGATGTCACCGACCGCACCGCCATCGATGCCGGTCTCGCCGAAGTACGCGCCCGCCTCGGCCGCCCGACGGTGTTGGTGAACAGCGCCGGACTGACCCTGGACGGCCCGTTCCTCGACATCACCGCGGCGGCCTGGAGTCGTGCCCTGGCGATCAATCTCACCGGGACGTTCGACTGCTGTCAGGCGGTGATCCCGGACATGATCGAGCAGGGCTGGGGCCGCATCGTCAACATCTCGTCGTCGAGTATCCACAGCGGCGCAGCCGGTTTGGCGGGCTATGTCTCGGCGAAGTCGGGCGTGGTCGGCCTGACCAAGGTATTGGCGCTCGAATTCGCCAAGCGGGGGATCACGGTGAACACCGTCCCGCCGGGATTCATCGATACACCGATGCTTCGGCGGACAGTGGAGCGCGGGTTCATCGACGTCGACGCCCAGATTGCGCGCACCCCGGTCGGCCGGATCGGCACTCCCGCCGATGTCGCCGCCACCTGCGCGTTCCTGGTCAGCGAGGAGGCCGGCTACCTCACCGGCCAGGTCATCGGCGTCAACGGCGGGCGCAACACATGACCGCGACCGACGATCCCGCGCAACCACGCATCTCGCCGCTTCCGACGGCGGAATGGTCCACCGAGATGACCACCTTCCTGGCCGGCTTCCGCACCGCCGCCGCCACCGGGGCCGAGCCGTCCGGCGGCCGCCAGAGCGGCGCCAATCTCCTGGGCACCCTGGCCAGGTATCCGGCGCTGGCGAAACCGTTCTTGACCTTCACCGGCCATTTCCTGTCCGGCTCCGCGCTCACGGCCCGGCAGCGGGAATTGCTCGTGCTCCGGGTGGCGGCGGTCCGGCGTTGCGGCTACGAGTGGGCACAGCACGTGATCCTGGCCGCGGGCGCGGGTCTGGGGCCCGAGGAGATCACCCGGATCTCCGAAGGCCCAGCCGCACCGGGGTGGTCGGCGACCGATCGGTGGTTGCTCACCGCCGTCGACGAACTGCTCGCCGACGGCGTGGTGCGTGAGGACACCTGGAACGCCTTGGCGACCGAGTTCGACGAACACCAGCTGATGGATCTGGTGTTCGTCGTCGGCACGTACACGATGCTCGCGATGGCCCTGAACTCGTTCGCTGTGCCTGCCGAAGCCGCGCTTGTTCCGTTTCTGCCCGCCGACGGGTGATCGTGGGCTAGGTGCGCCGAGTGAGCACCGCGTCGGCGGCGACCCAGTGCTCATCGGCCACCCACAGCCGCGCGAAGGCGTCGACGGCTTCCTGTGCCGACACCCCGGCGACGACTCGCTTGATCTCGCCGGCCTGCGCGGTAGCCAGCGATCGGGCCGCCGCGCGCCAGCCAGCCTCGAAATCGGCCCGTGGCAGCACCCGGTCCACCAGCCCCAGTCGCTCGGCCTCGGCCACCGCGAGAATGGTCCCGGCACCCGCGAGCAGCAACGCCCGACTCTTACCGACCAGGGCGGCGAGCCGCTCGGCCCCACCCCAGGCGGGCATGATCGCCAGGGCGGACTGGTTGAATCCGATCTTGATGTCGTCGGCGGCGATCCGGATGTCCGCGGCGACAGCGACTTCGGCACCGCCGCCGAGCGCGTGCCCGTTCAGCGCGGCGATCACCGGGGCAGGGAAATTCGCCAACCGGTCGCAAATCGACCGCATCCGCCACGCCATCGCCGCGGCCTGCTCCTCGGTACGCAGCGCGCTCAGTTCTTTCAGGTCGCCGCCGGAGACGAACGCGCGGTCACCGGCTCCTCGAATGACCAGGGCGCGGGCGCCTTTCGCTCTGTCGAGCGCGTCGTCGAGCTCGTCCATCGTGCTCGGCGCGATGGCGTTGCGGGCCTGTGGTCGATCGATCGTGATGACCGCGACACCCTCATCCAACTCGAGGTCGACCATCTGAGATTCTCCCATCGCGAGATTGTCATTCTTGATTTCAGAGAATAACATCATCGCCGCAGGACCTCGGATCGGGCATTGGAGTCTCACGTGCGCAGCATTCCCGCCGACTTGATCGAGCAGTACCGAACACAGGGGTGGTGGACCGGCGAACCGATCGGCGAATTGCTGACGCGCGGTCTCGCCGCCGCACCGGACACCGAGTTCCGGGTGCACTCGGCCGAGCGCCCCTGGTCGGCCACCTTCGGCGAGGTCGAGCATCGGGCTCGGCGCCTCGCCGCCGGCCTGCGCGCTCGCGGAGTCGGTCCCGGCGACGTCGTGGCGTTCCAACTGCCCAACTGGATGGAGGCCGCCGCGACCTTCTGGGCCTCGGCCTTCCTCGGCGCTGTGGTGGTGCCCATCGTGCACTTCTACGGCCGCAAGGAACTCACCTACATTCTCGAGGCGACCGCACCGAAGGTGTTCATCGCGGCCGAGCGGTTCGGACGCCTGGAGTACCAGGCCGATCTGTGCGCCGACATTCCGATCGTCGGCGTCGTGGGACGCGACTTCGACGAGCTGCTCGCCGATGACCCGATGCCCGGCTTCCTGGCGTCCGATCCGGCGGGCCCCGCGCTGATCGCCTTCACCTCGGGGACCACCAGCGCGCCCAAAGGCGTGGTGCACAGCCACGAGACCCTCGGTCACGAAACCCGGCAGCTGGCCGCCTGGTATCCGCCCGAACGCGGTAAACAACTCACCGCGGCCCCCGTCGGACACTTCATCGGCATGGTCAACGCCTTCCTGATTCCGGTGCTGGACGGCTCACCGGTGAATCTGACCGATGTGTGGGATCCGGAGCTCGTTTTGGCGCTGATGCACAGCGACGGACTCACCGTCGGCGGCGGCGCGACATATTTCGTCACCAGCCTGCTCGACCATCCCGATTTCTCCGACGCGCATCTGCCCCGGATGAAGTACGCGGGCCTGGGTGGGTCATCGGTGCCCGCGGCGGTCACGCGTCGGCTCGACGATCTCGGCATCACGGTCTTCCGCTCCTACGGCAGCACCGAACACCCCTCGATCACCGGGTCGCGGGTCACCGCGGCATCGGACAAACGCCTGTTCACCGACGGCGACGTCCTCCCCGGCGTGGAGATCCGATTGGCCGAGGACGGCGAAATCCTCAGTCGCGGACCGGAATTGTGCCTCGGCTACACCGACGACGCCCTCACCGCCGCTGCCTTCGACGCCGATGGCTGGTACCACACCGGTGATATCGGCGAACTCGACGCCGACGGGTACCTCACGATCACCGATCGCAAGGCCGACATCATCATTCGCGGCGGCGAGAACATCAGCGCCCTCGAGGTCGAGGAGATCTTGCTGACCATGCCCGGGATCGCGGAGGCGGTCGTCGTCGCCGCGCCCGACGCCCGACTCGGCGAACACGCCGCCGCCGTGGTGCGGCTGCGCACGGGCCACCTGCTGCCGACCATCGACGAGATGCGGGCACATTTCGACCGGGCCGGTGTCGCCAAACAGAAGTGGCCGGAGGAGTTGCACCAGGTCGAGGACTTTCCACGGACCGCCAGCGGCAAAGTGCAGAAGTTCCACGTCCGACGCACCCTCGCCGACCGGCAACCGAGTCGATGAACGATCCGCTGCTGGACGGAGGGCTCGCGCTCTCGGAATCAGGAGCGCCGACCAGACCGCTCATCGTGCTCGAACTCGACGACCTCGGCGCCGCGTCCCCCGAGTCGATGCTCGCGACGGCCGCTCGAATCCGGGAGTCGACCTCGCTCGTCGTCGGGGTCCTGCGGCGACCACCTTCCGCGGCCATCGGACCCGTGCTGGCCGCCGCCACGCTGACCTTGACCGACCGGCCGACCTCGGGCCTCCGTTCAGAGGTGGTCTCCGTGGCGAACATCGATGCCGCCCTTGCGTCATTGCGTGCCGCTGTCGCCCGATCGCCGCGGGCCGCGCTCGTCTGCGGCCATCTGCTTCGCGCGAGAACCGAACGCGACACCACGCCCGCGCTGGCCGCCGAGGCCGCGGCCTACTCGATGCTGCTCGCCGGCCCCGAATTCGCTCGATGGCTCGTCGAGCGCGGGCCCGCCAAGCCCGCACCCGCTACCGATCGCCCCCTGGTTCGACTGCGGCGCAACGCGGACCACCTGTCGATCCTGCTGGATCACCCGCAGCGTCGCAATGCGCTGAGCACGTGGCTCCGGGAGGAACTTCTCGCCGCCGCGCAGGTGGCAGTCGCGGACCCGAGTATCGCGACGATCGAACTCAGTGGCGAGGGACCCGTGTTCTGCAGCGGTGGTGATCTGGCCGAATTCGGCTCCGCGACAGACCTAGTCGCCGCGTACCTGGTGCGACTCGATCACGCACCATGGCGAGCGCTCGATCGCATCGCCGACCGTCTCGTCGTCCGCGCCAACGGCCCGTGCATCGGTGCGGGCGCCGAAATCGCCGCGTTCGCGGGAACGGTCACCGCGACCCCGGATACGTACTTCTGTTTCCCCGAGGTGCGGATGGGCTTGATCCCCGGCGCGGGCGGAACCGTCAGCGTGCCGCGGCGGATCGGCCGCTGGCGCGCCGCATGGCTGATGCTGACCGAACAGCGACTCGACGCCGCTACGGCACTGGACTGGGGCCTGATCGATCAGGTGACCGGTGCCCGGCGCTGACGTGCGATCAGATCCCCAGGCGGACAACCGAACACCGCAGGCGGTGGTGGACGAGTGGATGCGGACCCTGACCACCCACACCGTCCCCGAAGACTTTCCCGCCGAGCTGGACTGCCCGGTGCTGGCCTGGGCGGGTTCCGGTGCGATGGCGCTGACCGGCCACGATGCCGCACCGGTGCTGTCCCCCGCACCCGCCTACAACCTGTTGCGTGCGGCGCTGCGCGCGCTGTCGTGGATCACCGAAGACCTCGGCGACCGCGTCGACCTCGACCCGGCGGTCGCGTTGACCGGCAGGGCGCGACGAGCCGGACTACGGCGAGCGGGGCTCCGGTCGGCGAACGGCACGAGCAAGCTGCTGCGCACCACCGACGGGTGGTGCGCCCTGACGCTGAGCCGCCCCGACGACATCGACGCCGTCCCCGCGATTCTCGGCGGGATCGTCGACGGAGATCCGTGGACTGCGCTCGAGGCGGCAGCCGCACGGTCATCGGGGGCCGACCTGGTCCAGCGAGCACAACTGCTCGGCGTTCCGGCCTCTGTGCTCACCACGCCCCGAAAAGTGCTGCCATGGGGCGTTTCTCGCATCGCCACACCGGTCGCCGCGCGATCGCTGCGTGGACTCGTCGTCGTCGATCTGTCCTCGATGTGGGCCGGTCCGCTGTGCGCGCGCATACTCGGCCTGGCCGGAGCGCGGGTGATCAAGGTGGAGGGTGCGCACCGGCCCGACGGCACCCGCGTCGGCGATCCTCGGTTCTTCGACTGGCTGCACGCCGGACACGAATTCCGCACCATCGACTTCCGCTGCGAGGCGGGTCGAAAAGCCTTGGGAGAACTCCTCGATTCGGCCGATATCGTGCTCGAGGCGTCCCGTCCACGGGCATTGGCTCAACTCGGCCTCGCACCCGAGGATCGCCCGCACCGCGACGGGCAGATCTGGTTGAGCCTCACCGGCTACGGCCGATCCGACCCGATGCGGGTGGCCTTCGGTGACGACGCCGCGGTCGCGGGCGGCCTGGTCGGGCGGCACGAGGGCGAGCCGGTCTTCTGCGCTGACGCGATCGCCGATCCGCTCTCGGGGATCTGCGCGGCGCTGGCGGTGGCCTGCGCACGCCACAGCGGTGGTGGCGTGCTGATCGACCTGTCCATGCGAGCCACGGCGGCGGCTTTCGCGGCCGCGCCGCCTATCACGCACGGACCTCACTCGGTTCGCGGACACCGCGACGACTGGATCGTGGAATGCGCACCGACACAACGCCGCAGCACCGTTACCGCACCGGCGGCACTGTGGCCGGGTGATGACTGATGCTCATCCGACGGGCTCGGATCTTCGGGACCGAGCACTCCGATGTTCGGTGGCACGGTAGGTCGATCACCCAGTGTGGAACCGGGTTACGGCCGTTTCCCGGCGAGGACGTCATCGACGCGGGCGGCGGGTGGCTGCTGCCCGGCCTCCACGACCACCATGTGCACCTGCGTTCCCTCGCCGCGTCCGACGATTCACTCCAGCTCGGCCCACTGACGGTCCACACCGTCGATGAGCTGGCGGCTCGGCTGCGGCAGGCGGACGCGACCTTGCCGAAGGGGGTATGGATCCGTGGCGTCGGCTACCACGAGTCGGCGGCTGGGGAGTTGGACCGGTGGGCACTCGACCGCTTGATCCCTGGGCGTCCGGTCCGTATCCAACATCGCTCCGGCGCCCTCTGGACGCTCAATTCGCGGGCCTGCGCAGCGGTAGAGCTGGAGCACTGCACACAGCCAGGGGTGGAACGCGACCTCGACGGCCGGGTCAACGGCCGACTCTGGCGGATGGACGCCTGGCTCGGCGCCCGGATCGCCACCCGGCCCCTCGATCTCACGACGGTCAGCGCGCGCGCCGCGGCACTGGGGATCACCGGCGTCACCGACGCTACTCCCGGCCTGCGGCAGACCGATATCGACGACTTCGCCCGTGACGTGGCCGGTGGCCGAATTCAGCAACGAGTTCACTGCATGGCACCGCCCGCCGTCACCGCCCCGGGGATCCTGAGGTTCTCCTTGGGGCCGACCAAGATCCTGCTCGACGACACCACCCTGCCGACCCTGGATCAGTTCGTCGCGCGCATCCGCGAGATCCACGCCGCCGATCGATCGGTCGCGGTGCACTGTGTGACCAGAGTCCAACTGATTCTGACGATGACCGCGCTCGACGGCGCGGGCGTGCGTCCCGGCGATCGCATCGAGCACGGTGCGATCATCCCGGTCGAGGCGATGGCGTGGTTGCGGGCGAACCGGATACCGGTGGTGACCCAACCACATTTCCTGGTCGAACGAGGCGACCAGTACCGGCGTGAGGTGCCCGTCGAGGATCGTCCGGATCTGTGGCGGCTCGGTTCTCTGCTGGCAGCGAGGGTGGGGGTGGCCGCAGGCACCGATGCCCCGTTCGGTGGCGCGGACCCCTGGCGACTCATCCGTGCCGCCGTCGACCCGGATTCGGGTCGTGCTGCGGCCGAGCGTGTTTCACTGCCCTCGGCAGTGCGCCTGTTCATCGGCCGACCCGAACGGCCGACCGTGCCGCGAACCATCGCACCCGGCGAGGTCGCCGATCTGACGCTGTTGGCGGTGGCACCCGAGGAAGTGGCCGCGATCCTGCCCACCCCACCGATCGCGGCCACCGTCGTCGACGGACGGATCGTCTACGGCTGAGACGTGCCGCGTTCGTCCGGCCCGGCCAGGATCGTCACAGCCGCCACCGCGGTGGGACCACCGATGGAGTGCGCCAAGCCGATGCGCGCTCGATCGACCTGGTTCGCCGCGTCGCCGCGCAACTGCTCGAACAGCTCCACACACTGCGCGACGCCGGTGGCGCCCGGCGGATGCCCCTTCGACTTCAAGCCGCCGCTCGGATTCACCGGTAGCGCGCCGCCGACACTGGTGACTCCCGCTTCCACGAGCTTGTGGGCCTCGAATCGGTCGGCGAAACCCAGATCCTCGTAGCTCATCAACTCGATGCCGGTGAAGAAGTCGTGCACCTCGGCGACATCGATGTCCGACGGAGTCAACCCCGCCATCCCGAAAGCCTGCTTGGCCGCGCGGACCGTGGCGGGGAAGGTCGTCATATCCCGCTTGTGCTGGTGCATCACCGAATCCATGCCGAGGCCGACCCCGCGAATCCACACCGGGCGATCGGTGTAGCGATCCACCACGTCCTCGGCGACGAGCACGAGAGCTGCCGCTCCGTCGCTCTGCGGCGCGCAATCGTAGAGCCCGAAGGGGGTGACCACCGTCGGCGCCGCGAGGGCTTCTTCGATGCTGATCTCGAAGCGTAACCGCGCCTTGAGATTTCGAACGCCGTGCTTGTGATTCTTCACCGCGACCATGGCCATGTGCTCACGGGTGGCAGGCGATTCGTGCAGATACCTGGCCACGTGCAGCGCGAACCCGGCAGGCGCGACCAGCCCGAGCGGATAGTCCCATGCCATGTCGCGGGTCATCGCCTCCCACTCCCACAGCATGTCCTTGGACGCCGACTCGCGCAGCTTGTCCGCGCCGACCACCAGGGCGACGTCGATGGCGCCGGAGGCGATACCGAGCAGGGCGTTGCGGACCGCGTCGTGCCCGGTGGCACAGGCGTTTTCGACGCGGGTCACCGGAATATCGGGCAGGCCGAGGGTGTCGGCGAGAATGCCGGAGGCGAACCCGTCGGCGGTGCCGAGCTCGCCGAACCAGGCGGCCTGGATATCGGACTTGCGCAGCCCCTTGTCGATGCTGCGCGCGCAGTCGGCGAAGGCCATCGGCACGAGATCTTTGATACCGAGCGCGAAATGCTCGGCGAAGGGCGTCATTCCGGCGCCGACGATGGCAACTCTTCTCATGCTGCCGACTCCTGTCGTTCGAGGGTTTCCGGTTCGAAGGCGTAGCCGTAGTCCGGCACTCCGGACCGCACAGCCACGCGCCGCAACACCATGCGGCCGCGGTCGCCGATGGCCACCGAACCCGGTTCGGCGCTGGTCACCTTCACCAGCGCGCGCACACTGACCTCGTCGAGTTCGACGATGACCAGCGAGTAGGGCGTCTTCAGCCCCGGCACCGGCACATGCACCGTCACCGACGTGTAGACGACGGCGGTCCGCGGCAACGGCACCAGCGTGTAGTCGGTGCGCAGCGCACCGTCGTCGTCGACCCGATATCGGGGCGGGAAATCCAGTTCGTCGGTGTCGGCGTGCCGACCGGCGGCCCAGCGCACTTTCGCCTCGAAGGCGCGCTCGTAGGCGGCCAGGGAGATCGGGATGTCGGCACCGGGCACGAATGTGGCCAGGGGTTTCCCGCGCGGCTCCGGTTCGTGCCGATGCACCGGCACCACGCCCGCCGCCACCGTGACAGCGGACAGACTCCCCTGCTCCACGCCGACGAGCGGACCCGCCTGCCCCGCTTCCACCAGCGCCGCCAGCGCGAACAATCCAGAACTCGCACCCAACGTCGGCAGCGGTGGCGGGGTACCGACACATAGATCGGCGGCCTGTTCGTGATCGACGCCTGCCACGGCGACGGGGGTGTCGAGCCAGGACGCGGCCAGTGACCCGAGTAGTCCACGTTCACGCAACAGTCGGGGGTCGCCGTAGTCGTGCACGACGCCGGTGGCATAGCGAGCCCGGACCGGCAGGCTCCGGGCGACACGCGCCACGGTCCGCACCTGTAACCCCCGTTCGCCCGTCACCGCGGCGGCCGCACCCGCCGGATCGAGGTCGACGCCGATCACCAGAGTCCGCGGCCGCGCCGAGCCGAGGGCGTCCAGGGTCGCAGGCGCACCGCCGAGGCGCTCGGTCACCTCGAGTTCGGAATCCAAGCCCAGACCCGCCAGCAGCACCGCGGCATTGCCGCCTTCCAGCAGCGGGAGATCGCGGCTGACCAGCACGACGTGCTCCACCCCGGACCCGGCGGCGATCGCGGCCCGACCCGCTTCGACCGCGAGCGTGATCGCGTCCTCGTCGTCACCGGGTACGCGTTTTTCGGCGGTACCCCAGCACGGCAGATAGGTACCGACCGAAGCGATCAACGGCATCGTGCTCTCCCGACCTAGATGGTAATCTCATTCTCATATTAGAGAATGCTTTCTGATAGCGTCCCCGATTCGATCACATTGCGGTGTCGCAACCCGACACTACCGCAGCTTCAATGAAGCGGAAATGCCCTCCTCCGACGAGCCTAACCGCACGTCGTTGCCCCTCTCTTGTGCGCAAATCCGCTGCGAGAGTATGGTTCTCCCATATTGAATGGAGAGTCTCCTTGATCGAGATGCATCCCCCCTCGCCCTCGCCGACCAGCGGCGGCTTCACCGTCGCACAGCGCCTGCGCGCGAGCTTCTTCCATTACGCGAAGGCGGTACTGCCCGACATGACGATCGCCGCCTGCGCTGTCCTGGTCTCCGCGGAGGCCGGCCATCTCACTGCCGTGCCCGCCCACTGCGAAAGCGACCCGAAGCGATGACCAGTGCCGGGTCCGATCTGGTGCGGCTGCCGCACGATGTCCCGATCAGCTCCCACACCGTCGATATCGACGGTGTCCCGATGTCAGCGCTGCTGGCCGAGGCCGCCGATCCTCGTGCCGTCATCGTCGCGGTGCACGGGGGCGTGACGACCTCCGCCTACTTCGACTGCCCCGGCCATCCCCGGCTGTCGCTGCTGCGGACCGCACCCGCGCTCGGGTTCACCGTGCTCGCGATCGACCGCCCCGGCTACGGCAGTTCGGCACCACACGCGAGGGAAATCGCACCGGCCACCCGACGCGTCGACCTCGCCTATGCCGTCGTGGAGCGAATACTCGGGACGCGGCCCCGCGGCGCGGGGCTGTTCGTCCTCGCGCATTCGGCGGGGTGCGAGTTGGCTGTGCGCATGGCCGCCGACGAACGCGGCGCGACATTGCTCGGTATCGAACTGGCGGGCACCGGCCGAGAACACCATCCCGATGCCATCAGTAGCCTGACGGCAGGGGGACCCGGTCGAGGCGACCGCCTGCGCGAACTGCTCTGGCAGCCCAGCCATCTGTATCCCACCGAGATATACGGCGGTGCGGCGATCGCATCACCCGGCCCCGCCTATGAGGCCACCGTGATGCCGCGGTGGGCGACGCACGATTTCGCGCGCCTCGCCGCGAACGTCGCCGTTCCGGTCCAGTTCACCGTGGGCGCCTACGAGAGGGTATGGCGCACCGACCCGATCGCCCTGGGTGAGGTCGCCGCCCTGTTCACGGCCGCGCCGCGCGTAGTGCTCAACGAGCAAGCCGACAGCGGCCATAACCTGAGTATGGGGCACTCGGCGACCGCGTATCACCTCAGGGTCATGTCCTTCATCGAGGAATGTGTGATCGCGCGCCGATGACATTCTCGGTCAGCGGAATCTGCCCCACGACAACGGTGGTCGTGGGGCAGAGGCGCTCACCCCTTACAGACCAAGAGATTTGGCGATGATCACCTTCATCACCTCACTGGTTCCGGCGTAGATGCGGGCCACCCGCGCATCGGTGTAGAGCCGCGCGATCGGGTACTCGGTCATATAGCCGTAGCCACCGAACAGTTGCAGGCAGCGATCGACCACCCGGCCTTGCATTTCCGTGGTGAACAGTTTGACGCGGGCGGCGTCGGGGCCGGACAGTTCGCCCTCCACCAGGTCGAGAACCGCACGATCCACCATGGTCTGCGCGGCCTCGAGTTCAGCCGACATCGCGGCGAGTTCGAACTTGGTGTTCTGAAAGGACGAGACCGGTTTCCCGAAGGCCTTGCGCTCTTTGACGTAGTCGATCGTCGCGGTGATCGCGGCCCGGGCCTGGGCGACCGAGCCGACAGCGACCGTCATCCGTTCCTGCGACAGATTGTTGCCGAGGTAGCCGAAAGCCGCACCGTCGGCACCGAGTCGATTCGCCGCGGGGACTCGGACCTGGTCGAACGACAACTCGACAGTGTCCTGCACCTTGCAGCCCATCTTGTCCAGTACCCGCCCGCGCTCGAATCCGGGCATGCCGTCCTCGACCACCAACAGCGTCAATCCCGCGCGCCGGTTGTCCGGGTCGGTCGAGGTCCGTGCCACCACGATCACCAGGTCGGCGAGCAGGCCGCCGGTGATGAAAGTCTTCGCGCCACTGAGCAGATAGTCGTCGCCGTCGCGAACGGCAGAGGTGCGCATTCCGGCCAGATCGGAGCCGGTGCCCGGTTCGGTCATCGCGATGGCAGTGAGCAACGCACCGCTCGCGAGGCCGGGAAACCAGCGTTCGCGTTGCTGCTCGTCGGCGTATTCCAGGAAGTAGGGAAGGATGACGTCGAGTTGGGTGCGCACCGTGCTCAGGGTCACCAGCGCGCGCGCCGCTTCCTCCTGCAGGACGGCGTTGTAGCGATAGTCCCGCAGCCCCGCTCCCCCGTACGCCGACGGGATGGCGACGCCGAGAACACCGAGCGCACCGAGCTTTTCGAAGACTTCTCGCGGCATCTGGCCGGCCTTTTCCCACTCGGCGTAGTGGGGTGCGATCTCCTTCTCGATGAATTCCCTGGCCAGCCCGCGGAAGGCTTCGTGATCCTCGGTGTAGATGTCTCGGCGCACCGATGTCTCCTTCTGGTCAGGCTGCCAGTTCGACGATGGTGGCGTTGGCGGTGCCGCCGCCCTCGCACATCGTCTGCAGGCCGTAGCGAATTCCGTTGTCGCGCATGTGATGAACCATCCGGGTGAGTAGGCCCGCCCCCGAACCGCCGAGCGGATGACCCAGCGCTATCGCACCGCCGAGCGGATTGACCAGTCGTGGGTCGGCGCCGGTTTCGGCGAGCCAGGCCAGCGGGACCGACGCGAACGCCTCGTTCACCTCGAAGACGCCGATCTCGGACAGATCGAGACCGGCTTTGCGCAAGACCTTCTCGGTCGCCGGGATCGGACCGGTCAGCATGAGCACCGGGTCGCCACCGGTGACCGCGCCCGCGCGGTAACGCACCAGCGGTGTCACCCCCAGCTCGCGGGCGCGCTCCGGTGTCGTCACCAGCACGGCAGCGGCACCGTCGGAGATCTGGGAGGAATTGCCCGCGTGGATCACGCCGTCGTCCTGAAAGGCCGGTTTCAACCTGGCGAGGGACTCGGGGCTCGTCCCGCGGCGCACGCCTTCGTCGGCGGCCACCGTGGCACCCTCGGTGTCGACGGGCACGAGCTGTGCGTCGAACGCGCCTCGATCCTGGGCGGCGGCGGCCAGCTCGTGCGAGAGCGAGGCGAACTCATCGAGCCGATGCCGCGCCAGTCCCCACTTCTGGGCGATCAGCTCCGCGGAGATACCCTGGTTGAACGAGAAATCCAGGTAGCGCGCAAGAGCTTTCGGACCATACGGGGCCCCGCCGGCCTTCGCCGAACCCAGCGGTACCCGGCTCATCACCTCCACCCCGCCCGCCACGACGACATCCTGTTGACCCGACATCACCGCCTGCACAGCGAAATCCACCGCCTGCTGGCTCGAGCCGCAGGCCCGGTTCACCGTTGTGCCGGGAATGCTCTCCGGCCATCCGGCGGCCAATACCGCGTAGCGCCCGATATTGCTCGACTGGTCACCGACCTGGGAAACACAGCCCCAGATCACGTCATCGATGACGGCCGGGTCGATCCCGGTGCGCTCGATCAACGCGGTGAGCACTACCGCGGACAGGTCCGCCGGATGGATACCGGACAGGCCACCGTTGCGTTTGCCCCACGGCGTGCGCACCGCTTCGACCACTACTACCTCACGCATCGCGCTCTCCATTCGAACTAGTCATGGTTGGTTCGGTCTGCCGGGCGAGCGCCCAGCGGCCGGTGAACTCCGGTTCCCTGGCGGCGGCGAACGCCGCGAAAGCCTCCGGTGCGTCAGCGGTCGCGAAGTTGACCCCTTGTGCGCGAGCCTCGTTGGCCAATGCGTCGCGCAGGGTCCGGTCCGCGCCCTCGTTCAGCAGCGCCTTGGTCTGGGCCAGCGCGACCGGCGGTCCGGCGGCCAGTCGTTCGGCGAGCTCGACGACGAAGGCATCGAGCTCCGGTTCCGCGACGACCCAGGTCACCAGATTCAGTGCGTGCGCCTGCGCGGCGTCGATCGTCTCGGCCAGCAGCGCCAGCCGCTTGGCCTGTTGCAGCCCGACGAGTTTGGGCAGGAGCCAGGACCCGCCGAGATCGAGCGACAGCCCGCGACGGGTGAAGATCTGCGAGAACCGCGAATCCGGTTCCGCGACCACCAGATCGCAGCCCAGTGCCAGATTCCAGCCCGCCCCGACCGCCACCCCGCGCACCTTGGCGATGGTGGGAATCGGCAATTCGTGCAGCAGCAGCGCGACCTCGGTGAGCGCGCGCAACTTGTGGATCGGATGACTGGGGTCGGGTGTGGCGATATCCGCACCCGAACAGAACGCCCCGCCCGCACCGGTGAGCACGAGCGCGCGGACGCCGCGATCACGGCCCGCCGCGTCCAGCGCCACGCGCAGCTCCGCCCACAGTTCCCGGTTGATCGCGTTCTTGCGGCGCGGGCGATGCAGGGTCAGCGTGCGTACCCCGTTGCGATCTTCGGACAGCAGTACCCGCTCGTCGAGCCCGTCACTGTCGTTGCCCCCCACCGTCATCAGGGCACAGCCGACGTGATGAGACCGTGCAGGCGCAGCAGTCCGATCTCGTCATCGGTGAGACCGAACTCGGCGAGCACGGCGTTCGTGTGTTCGCCGAGCGCGGGCACCGCACCCATGGGCGGGTCGAACCCGGTGATGATCGGCGGCGGTAGCAGCGCCGGGATCGGGCCGACCGGGGTGTCGATCCGGCGCCAGCGATCACGGTCGGTCAACTGGGGATGCACCAGCACTTCGCTCGGGGTGTTGTAGCGGGCGTTGCCGATGCCCGCGGTGTCGGCGGCCTGCTGGAGGAAGGCCAGGTCGTGGCGGGCGCACCAGGCGCTGATCTCGGCGTCGAGTACCTCGCGGTGGTGAACCCGGTCGGGATTGGTCCGGAACCTCGGATCGACGGCGAGGTCTTCTCGCCCCAGCAGTTCCCGCGCGAACCGTTGCCATTCCCCGTCATTGGTGGTGCCGAGCACCACGGTCTGCCCGTCACCGGTCGGGTACGCGCCGTAGGGCGCCACCGCAGGCGAACTCATGCCGAGTGGCTGCTGATCGATACCGGAGTGCCGGGTGTAGGTGAGCTGGTAGCCCATCACCTCGGCCATCGTGTCGAACAGGCTGACACTGACCGCCGCGCCCCTTCGACCGCGCTGATCCCGCGCCGACAGCATGGCCAGGATCGAGATCGCCGCGTACAGACCGGCGCAGACATCGGCGACCGGTGGACCGGGTTTGGCGGGCGCGCCCGGTAGCCCGGTGACGGCGCAGACCCCTGATTCCGCCTGTGCCAGTAGGTCGTACGCGCGTTTGCCCGACAACGGACCGCCGGCGCCGAAGCCGTCGATCTCGACCGCGATCAGGTCGGGATGCTGTTGCGCCAGGTCGGTGGGTGTGATGCCGAGCCGAGCGGTCGCGCCGGGGGCCAGGTTGGACACGAGCACGTCGGCGTGGTCGAGCAGCAGGTGCAGCACTTCCATTCCGGCCGGCGATTTCAGGTTCAGCGCCACCGATTCCTTGCCCCGATTGACCCAGACGAAGTGCGCCGCGAGACCGTCGACCACATCGTCGTAATAGCGTGCGAAGTCACCGCCGTCCGGGTTCTCGATCTTGAGCACCCGCGCCCCGAGATCGGCCAGGGTGCGGGTGCACATCGGCGCGGACACCGCCTGCTCCAGCGCCACCACGGTGACGCCGGCCAACGGCGCCGGGTCCGTCGCCGCGTGTGCGGCCATCACATCACCATGCCGCCGTCGACCGGCAGCACCTGCCCGGTGACGAAGGAGGCCGCGTCGGAGGCGAGGAACACGAACGCACCCGCCACCTCGTCCGGTTCCGCCCAGCGCCGCAACGGGATTCGGTTCAACATCTGCGCGGAGAACTTCTCGTCGGTGCGCAGGGTGCTCGTCATCGGGGTGGCCGCCAGCGGAGCGAGCGCGTTCACCAGGATCTGTTTACGGGCCAGCTCGCGCGCCAGAGATTTCGTGACGCCGATAATTCCCGCTTTGGCCGCGGAGTAGTTCACCTGGCCGAGCGTGCCGACGATGCCTGCCGAGGAGGTGACGTTGATGATCCGGCCGGTACCGTCGGTCGCCAGTTTCGCCAGCGCGGCCTGGGTGCAGCGGAACGTACCGAGCAGATGGATGTCGAGCAGTCGCGACACCGATTCCTCGGTGGTCTGGGCGAACATGGCGGGATCGGTCACGCCGGCGTTGTTCACCAGGATGTGCAGGACTCCCCCGGCCAGCTCGGCCGCCGCGGCGACGGCGACATCCGCGGACGCTCTGTCACGCACGTCGAGGGCCGCGCTGCGGGCGATGCCGCCCTCGGCCACGATCTTCTCGGCGACCACGGCCGCGGCGGCGCCGTCGACGTCGGTGACCAGCACCGAGGCGCCCGCGGTAGCCAAGGCCCGCGCGACCGCGGCACCGATGCCACCTGCCGCACCCGTGACCAGGGCCGATCGACCCGTCAGATCGAAAAGTGTTGTCTTGTCAGTCATTCAGTAGCTCCTCGGCATTCCCAGCGTGTGCGATCCCAGGTAGTTCAGGATCATTTCCTGACTGATCGGCGCGATCTTCATCACGCGCGCCTCGCGGAAGTAGCGGGCGACGTTGTACTCCTCGGCGTAACCCATCCCGCCGTGGGTCTGCAGCGCACGATCGGCGGCGGTGAAACCCGCTTCCGCGCACAGATACTTGGCGGTGTTCGCCTCGCGACCGCACGGCTTGCCGTTGTCGTAGAGCCAGGTGGCCTTACGCAGGACCAACTCGGCGGCGTCGAGATGGGTCAGCGAGTCGGCGAGGGGGAACTGGATAGCCTGGTTCATCCCGATCGGCCTGCCGAAGACTTCGCGGTCACCCGCGTAGCGCACGGCCCTGTCGAGGGCGACCCGGCCGATGCCGAGCGCTTCGGCGGCGATCAGCATCCGTTCGGGATTCAGTCCGTCCAACAGGTACTTGAAGCCCATTCCCTCTTCGCCGACCCGATCCTCGACCGGAATCTGCAGATCGTCGATGAACAGTTCGTTCGAGGTGACGGCGTTGCGACCCATCTTGGCGATCGGCCGGATCTCCACTTTGGTGCGGTCGAGATCGGTGAGGAACAGCGTCATCCCGTCGGTCTTCTTCGTGACGTCGTCGTAGCGGGTGGTGCGGGTGAGCAGCAGGATCTTCTCCGACTCCATGGCCTTGGAGATCCACACCTTGCGCCCGTTGACCACGTAGTGATCACCCTCGCGCCGGGCGAAGGTACTGATCCGGGTGGTGTCGAGGCCCGCACCCGGTTCGGTGACCCCGAAACACACGTGCAGATCACCGCTGACAATGCGCGGTAACGTCCGCCGCTTGAGCTCCTCGGACCCGTGCACCACCACCGGATGCATGCCGAAGATCGACAGGTGAATCGCGCTGGCGGCGTTCATCCCGCCGCCGGAGCGGGAGACCTCTTCGAGCAACAGCGACGCTTCGGTGATCCCTAGACCGTGCCCGCCGTACTCCACCGGGATCGTGATGCCGAGCCACCCGCCCGCCGCGATCGTGTCGTAGAACGCCGTCGGAAACTCGTGCGCCTGATCGCGCTCCATCCAGTACTTGTCGTCGAACTTCTTCATCAGCTCGGCGACCGAGTCGCGGATCAACTGCTGATCCTCGCTCAGCGCGAAACTCATCCCGCCGGACATATCGAATCCCCCATCAGTCCGAGGCAGGCAGCGCTTTGGCCGCCTTGACTGTCATCGGCTCGCCGTCGCAGGCCAACTGGCCGGCTCCCGCCGCGATGCACAACACCTCGACACCCTCGGCGGCGTCCACATAGCGCTTGCCGATCAACGTGTGCGGCGTGCCGTCGGCGACGACCGACCGGGCGGTGTCGGCGGGGACCATCGGGCTTGCGCCGCAGGTGATCACGGGCGTCCGATCGGCCGGTATCCGGATCACGACCACCCGCGTACCGCAGACGGTGCTGGCGAGTTGATCACCGGGACGCAGTGGCACTGCGGTCATGGTGGATCTCCCTTCCTGAGGTTGCATCGCTCTCTCACAATGAAAACTAGCTTCTCATCCAGGGAGAATCAATGTTTCGTTGACTATCCGACCAACCCGTGGAAATCTTACAGTTCAAATGTGAGAATGTGATTCTCCGAATCGAGAGGAGGACGTATGCGTCTACCCCCGCTGCCGGCGGACCGATGGGACGAGCAGGTTCAGCGCGCCCTGTCCGGTCTGCTCCCCCGGGAACGGCAGAACCCGGCGGGCGCCGGAAACGCACTGGCCACCCTGGTCCGCCACCCGGACCTGACCAAGGCCTACCTCGGTCTCGGTGTGCACCTGCTGTTCCGGTCGACGCTGCCGGCGCGGGTACGCGAACTGGCGATCCTGCGCGTCGCCCATCGACGCGGTTGTGCCTACGAGTGGGCCCACCACGTGGAGATGGCCGGTGAGTCCGGTGTGACGGCCGCCGATATCGCGGCGGCGCAGGGCGGCACCCCCACCGACGAGTTCGACCGCGTGATCTTCGACGCGACCGACGAACTCGACACGACATCGAACCTGTCCGATTCGACCTGGGCCGCCCTCGGCGCGCACCTCGACGAGCGGCAGTGCATGGATCTGGTCTTCACAGTCGGCGGCTACGGCATGTTGGCCATGGCTTTCAACACCTTCGGCGTCGAAGTCGAACAAACGGAAAGGTAACCCCTTGTCCCACTTCACCAAACCGACCGCGGGTAGCTGGACGGAGCACTATCCCGAGCTCGGCACCGAGCCGGTCGACTACACCGACTCCATCGACCCGGACTTCTACGAAGACGAGCGCAATGCCATCTTCAAGAAGACCTGGCTCAATATCGGTCGCGTCGAACGACTTCCGCGCGTCGGTAGCTACTTCACCAGGGAACTGCCCTCGGTCGGCACCTCGCTCATCATCGCCAAGGGCACCGACGAGGTCGTGCGGGCTTTCCACAACATCTGCCGCCACCGCGGCAACAAGCTGGTCTGGGACGACTTCCCGAACGAGGAAACCTCGGGAACGTGCCGCCAGTTCACCTGCAAGTACCACGCCTGGCGATACAGCCTCGAGGGCGAGGTGAACTTCGTCCAGCAGGAGAAGGAGTTCTTCGACCTCGACAAGCAGCTCTACGGCCTGAAATCGGTGCGCTGCGAGGTATGGGAGGGGTTCATCTTCGTCAACCTCGACGAGGACGCCGCGCCGCTCACCGAGTACCTCGGCACGCTCGTCGCCGGTGTCGAGGGGTATCCGTTCCACGAGTTCACCGAGGTCTACAGCTACCGGGCCGAGATCGGCAGCAACTGGAAGCTGTTCATCGACGCGTTCGCCGAGTTCTATCACGCGCCGATCCTGCACATGAAGCAGGCGGTCAAGGACGAGGCCGACAAGCTGGCCGGCGTCGGCTACGAGGCACTGCACTACGAGTTGCAGAGTCCGCATTCGATGATCTCCTCGTGGGGCGGCATGGCCCCGCCCAAGGACCTGAACATGGTCAAGCCGATCGAGCGCGTGCTGCGCAGCGGTTTGTTCGGACCGTGGGACAAGCCCGATATCGAGGGCCTGGGTTCGTTGCCGGAGGGGATCAACCCCGCCCGCCACCGGGCCTGGGGCGTCGACGAGTTCGAGATCTTCCCGAACATGTCGCTGCTGTTCTGGGAGCCCGGCTGGTACCTCACCTACCACTACTGGCCGACCGCGGTGGACAAGCACATCTTCGAGGCGAACCTCTACTTCGTGCCCCCGAAGACCGCGCGCGAACGCCTGGGCCAGGAGTTGGCCGCGGTCACCTTCAAGGAGTACGCGTTGCAGGACGCGAACACCTTGGAGGCCACCCAGACGATGCTGGCCACTCGCATCGTCTCCGAGTTCCCCCTCAACGATCAGGAGATCTTGCTGCGCCACCTGCACAAGGTCGCCAAGGACAAGGTCAAGGAGTACCGAGATGCCACTGCTGCCCGCTGAATTCGCCGATCTGGAGCGGTTCGCCGACTGGGTGCTGCCCACCGAGCCGGAGCGCTACGCCAAGCGTCTCGCCTCGAGCATGCCTGCGATGCAGGAGTTCTACGACATCGCGTTCCCCCGCCTGGAAGACGCGATCACCTACTGCGACAAGTTCCCGCTCGACGACCTGCCCGACGACGCCCGCGCGCTGCTGCACCTGATGCAGTCGCTGGTGAACGTGTCCTTCCCGATCGAGGTCTGGAAGCAGGCGCGGGTGCCCGACTCCGGCGCCGCCATGGTCCACCTGATCCGGGAGCCGGTGGTCTGATCATGCTGACGCTGTTGGCCGCCGGGTATCTCGACATCGACTCCGGCGAGATCGTCCGACCTGGCGTGATCCGGATCGACGGTGATCGGATCGTCGGCCTCGGCGGCGCCCCCGAGGGCGAGATCATCGACCTCGGTGACGCCGTCCTGCTGCCCGGCCTGATGGACATGGAGGTCAATCTCCTGATGGGCGGGCGCGGCGAGACCGGGCTGGCCTCCAGCGTTCAGGATGATCCGCCGCTGCGGATGCTGCGTGCGGTGGGCAACGCCCGCCGCACGCTGCGGGCGGGGTTCACCACCGTGCGCAACCTCGGATTGTTCGTCAAGACCGGCGGCTATCTGCTCGACGTCGCGCTCGGCAAGGCCATCGACGCGGGCTGGGTCGACGGCCCGCGCATCGTGCCCGCCGGGCACGCGATCACCCCGACCGGCGGACATCTCGATCCGACGATGTTCGCCGCGTTCGCGCCGCATGTGCTGGAACTGAGCATCGAGGAGGGCATCGCCAACGGTGTCGACGAGGTACGCAAGGCGGTCAGATACCAGATCAAGCACGGCGCGCAGCTGATCAAGGTCTGTGTCTCCGGCGGGGTCATGTCGCTGACCGGATCGCCGGGGGCGCAGCACTATTCGTCCGAGGAGCTGCGGGCGATCGTGGACGAGGCGCATCGGCGCGGGTTGCGGGTCGCCTCGCACACCCACGGCGCCGACGCGGTGCGCGCCGCCGTGGAAGCGGGAATCGACTGCATCGAGCACGGTTTCCTGATCGACGACGACGCCATCGCGCTCATGGTCGAACGCGGCACGTACCTGGTGCCGACCACCCGCCTGGCCGACGCCATGGATGTGTCCAAGGCTCCACCGGAACTCCAGGCCAAGGCGGCCCAGATGTTCCCGCTCGCCCGCACGTCGGTGCTGGCGGCCTACAAGGCCGGGGTGAAGATCGCGGTGGGCACCGACGCCCCCGCGATCCCGCACGGCCGCAACGCCGACGAGCTGGTCGCGCTCGTCGACCGTGGCATGAGCCCGTTGGCCGTGCTGCGCGCCGCGACCGTCACGGCCGCCGAGCTGATCGATGTCACCGACCGCGGCCGACTGGCCGAGGGACTGCTCGCCGACATCATCGCGGTCCCCGGCGACCCACTCCAGGACATCACCGTCACCCAGCGGGTGCGGTTCGTGATGAAAGGCGGGAAAGTCTTTGTCCAGAAATGACGACGTGATCGAGCTCGAACAGCTGCTCGCACGGTACGCGGTCACCATCACCAAAGGTGATATCGAGGGCCTGATCTCGGTGTTCACCCCCGACGGCAACTACAGCGCCTTCGGCGACACCTATCCGCTCGACGAGTTCCCCGATCTCGTCGCCGCCGCGCCGAAGGGGTTGTTCCTCACCGGAACTCCGGCGCTCGAGCTCGACGGCGACACCGCCAGCGGCACCCAGCCGCTGTGCTTCATCGACCAGTCGACCCACGACATGCGCATCGGCTACTACAGCGACACCTACGCGCGCACCGACGAGGGCTGGCGGCTGCGCACCAGGGCCATGACCTTCATCCGTCGCAACGGCGACCACGATTCCGGCCGCCCGCACGCCTTCGAACGACCGAGTGCGTGAACCGCACCGATTTTCGGGCCGGCCTGCGGTCCTGGCTCGACGACAACGACCTGTCCGCGGGCCCGGACCACTCGCTCGACGCGCAGGTCGCGCAATTGGCCAGAGTCCGGCGCGCGCTCTACGACGCGGACTGGATGCGGTACGGCTGGCCCGCCGAGGTGAGCGGCCTCGGCGGGCCCGCGGTGCTGCGCGCGATCCTGGGCGAGGAGGTCGCCACCCGCGACCTCGCCGAGCCCGGCATTTATTCGATGATCGAGGTGCTCGCGCCGACGATGATCTCCTACGCCACACCGCAATTGGCGGCGCAGATGGTGCCGCTACTGCTCAGCGGTCGTGAGCAGTGGTGCCAAGGATTCTCCGAGCCCGGCTCCGGCAGCGATCTCGCTTCGCTGAGCACCAAGGCCGAACCCCGTGGTGACCACTGGGTGGTCTCGGGGCAGAAGGTGTGGACCAGCCTGGCCCAGTACTCGGCGCGCTGTGTCCTGTTGACCCGCACCGGAATCGGCCACGACGGGATCACCGCGTTCTTCGTCGACATGGACTCCCCCGGTATCACCGTGCGGCCGTTGCGGACGATGCACGGCATCGACGAGTTCGCCGAGGTCTACTTCGACGACGTCGTCGTACCCGCCGACCGCATGCTCGGGCGACCGGGCGACGGCTGGCGGGTCGCGATGGATCTGCTCCCGCACGAACGCTCCACCTGTTTCTGGCACCGAATCGCCTATCTCTACACACGTTTCGACCAGTTGCTCGCCCGGACCCCCGACGCAGGCGACGACGCCGACCTCGGCGCCGCCTATCTCGCTCTGCACACCATCCGCTGCCGGTCGCTGGCGACGCAGGAGCGCCTGGCCGCGGGCGGCAAGCTCGGGCCGGAGACCTCCATCGACAAGGTGCTGCTCGCCACCGCCGAGCAGCAGTTGTTCGACACCATCCGCGACCTGTCGCCCGGTGTCATCGAGCTCGCCGATTCGCCGTTGCGCGCGGAATACCTGTACTCGCGCGCCGCGACGATCTACGGCGGCACCGCCGAGATCCAGCGCAACATCATCGCGCGCCGACTACTCGACCTCGGGAAAGAGTGAACCGTGGATGCTGCCGAACTCGACCTGTTGGCTCAGACATTGCGCAAGACGATGCGAGACGCCTCGGGTGCCGACCTCTACACCGCGCTCACCGAGCTGGGTTGGCACGACATGCTCGTCGAGGCGCCCGATTCCACTGTGCCCCTGGTTTTTCGGCTGCTCGGTGAGACCGGTGCGCACGCACCGCTGCTCAACGACGTGATCCACGCCGCCGCCGGTCGGCCCACCGACGGACCCGTCGCGCTCCCCTTCGCCGGGGGCACCTGGGTCCAGTGGGAACACAGCGGCTCATCCCTTCCGGACTCCGCGCTCCTCGACGCCGAGCTGCCGATCCGGCAGATATCGACGGGCGCCGAGATCCCGCTCGCCGCGGGCCGTCGGGCGCTGGGCTGGTGGCTGACCGGCGCGAGCCGGGCGATGCTCACCCTGGCCCGCACCCATGCCGTGGACCGAGTCCAGTTCGGTCGTCCGGTGGCCTCGTTCCAGGCCATCCGGCACCGACTCGCCGAAACCCTGGTCGCCGTCGAAGGTGCCGAAGCGACCCTGGAGTCCGCCGCCGACGATCTCGGGTGCCTGCTCGCCAAAGCCGCCGCGGGCCGGGCCGCGCTCACGACCGCCCGGCACTGCCAGCAGACCCTCGGCGGCATCGGATTCACCGCGGAACACGATCTGCATCGCCACATCCGGCGGGTCCTGATCCTCGACGGATTACTCGGCAGTTCGCGCGAACTCACCCGCGAGGCGGGCGCGACCGTGCGCGCCGCGGGTTCGGCCGCACGACTGGTGCAGCTATGAGTGAGCGCGTGGAGCCCGCCTGGAAACAACGTGCGGTGGAACGCTCGATCAAGTCCACCCGGCTGCGGGCCGAGCAGCGGGTACAGCGTTTCCTCGACGCGGCACAGGCGATCATCTCCGAGAACGGCAGCACGGACTTCACCGTGCAGGAAGTGGTCGAGCGGTCACGTCAGTCGCTGCGCAGCTTCTACCTGCAATTCGACGGCAAGCACGAGTTGCTGCTCGCGCTGTTCGAGGACGCGCTGCTGCGCACGGCCGAGCAGATCCGCGACGCTGCCGAGGCCGAGGCCGAGGCCGAGCCCTTGGCGCGGCTCGGGGTCGCGGTGCGGCTGCTGTTCTCGTTGTGCCGCTCCGACCCGAGCGACCGCCATCCACTGTTCACCGATTTCGCGCCGCGACTGCTGGTCACCCACCCCGCCCATGTCAAAGTCGCGCACGCGCCGCTGCTGTCGTTGTTCGTCGACCTCGTGACCGATGCCGCGTCGGCGGGCACGCTGCGGCCCGGTCTGAATCCACGCCGGGTCGCCGCCATGACGATGCAGACCGTCATGTTCACCGCCCAGTCCAGTGGCGCCCAGGATGATTCGACGATGCGCCCGATCACCGCCGAGGAAGTCTGGGATTTCTGCGCGTCCGGCGTGACCGGCGCGGTGAGAATATAATTCTCATTCAGGTAGAAGATGAATTACAATTCGGTATGGCCGATCTCTGGAACAACCTGCTCGCGAGCCTCGATCTCCGCGTGTCACCGCCCCCCGGTGGCACTGCCGAGACCGAAGGCGTCATCGCGCCCGACACCGCAACCGGCACAACGGTTCCCGGTGGGCCGCCGACCGCCTTCGAAGGCCCCAATCTGCCGTTGAACTACCGCAGGCTCTTCGGCGGTCAGATCCTGGGGCAGTTCGTCCGGGCTGCCGAACTGGCCTGTCCGGACAAGCAGGTCAAGTCCGTCCACACCCTGTTCGCCAGGGAGGGCAGCTACGACGAGCCGGTCCGGTACGAGGTCTCCAGCCAGCACCAGGGACGGTCCTTCGCCACGCTGTCGATCCTGGCCAGACAATCCACGCGCGTGGTTGCCAGCGCCGCGGTCTCGATGCACGTCGCCGAGGACGGCCCGCAAGCCCAGCACGTCGAGGATGTCGCCGCGGTCCTCGCTCCCGAGTACCGGGTCACCTTCGACCTGCTGCCCTGGGAAACCCGCGCGTTCGATGACCTGAACTCCACCGCGGCCGCACTGCCGGAGTACGAGTTCTGGATGCGCACACCGACGGTCGACCCCGAACTCGCCCCCGCGCTGACCGCCTATGCCACCGATCTGAACCTCATCGGCACCGCGCTGCGCCCGTTCGACGGGGTGAGCCAGCGGGGCAACGGCACCGCTTTCACCTCCGCCGTGACCGCGCACACCCTGTGGTTCCATCGCCCGTTCCGCACCGACGACTGGCTGCTGCTGCGCCAGCACAGTCCGCTGCTGGCGCATGGACGGAGCTTCGGCCGTGGTGACGTACTCACCGCGACGGGTGAGCTCGTCGCCTCGTTCGCGCAGGAGGCACTCGTGCGGTTCGATTCCGAGGTGGCCCAGTCCGTTTCGGCGCCGGCCGCCACGGCGAGGTCGGCCGTACCGCGCGGGTGAGTACCGAACCCGTCGCGGCGAGCATCCTCACCGCGACGGGTCGACGGCCGGGGCTGCGCTCGCTTCGGCCAGCAACTGTTCGGCCGCGGTGTAGGGGTCACGGTGACCGGCCGCCACGGCGGCGGCGAGGTCGGCCAGACCGGCGTGGCCGCGCAGCCGAGACTGCGCCAGCGACAGGATCTGTGCCCGCGCGCGGGCAGCGCCACGCGCCGGGGTATCGGCCCGGTGGTGCGTCTCGATCGCCTCGATCAGCTCCTCGACCCCGGTCCCGCGCGAGGCGACCAGCGTCAGGATCGGCAGTCCGGTCTCGATGTGCAGTTCCCGCGCGGTCTGCGCGGCGCCGTCGCGGTCGGCCTTGTTCACGACCAGGATGTCGGCGACCTCGAGCAGGCCGGCCTTGGCCGCCTGAATCGCGTCGCCCGCACCGGGATTGAGAATGACGACAGTCGGATCGGCGACCGCGGCGATCTCGATCTCGGACTGCCCGACGCCGACCGTCTCCAACAGGATCAGGCCGTAGCCGAGCGCGCCGAGCAGCCGGATCGCCGCGGGCACGGCGGCGGCGAGCCCACCGAGATGCCCGCGGGTGGCGACCGAACGGATCAAAACGCCGGAATCGTTGATGTGCGCCGACATTCGGATGCGGTCGCCCAAGAGCGCACCCCCGGAGTAGGGCGAGGACGGGTCGACGGCGAGCACCGCCACCCGCAGCCCCCGCGCGCGATAGCCCGCGACCAGCACCGCGATGGTGGTGGACTTACCCGCCCCCGGCGGCCCGGTCACCCCGATCACCCGCACCGGGACGGACTCCAGCTGCGCGAGCACGTCTTCGCGCTGCGGACTTTCGACCAGACTGAGCAGCCGCCCGGCGGCGCGGAGGGAGCCCGCGCGCGCCGTGGCGATCAACTCGGTGATGTCGTTCGACAGTGGACTGTTCATCGACCACTCCCCGACACCTCGGCCGACTATCTCTTTCCCGCGGTGAGTCGCTCGATGGTGGCCTGGAAATCCGCCGTCTGGAACGACAGGTCCTCAGCGGTCGTCGCGTAGTCGAGACTGGCCAGCACTGCTCGTTCCAAATGCAGATTGAGCAGCCGCTTGGTGCTTTCCACCGCCTGCCTCGGCAGCTCCAGAATTCGCTTCGCGCAGTCCAGCGCCTCGGCCACCGGATCGGCGACGACGTGGTTGACCAGGCCCATCTCCCTGGCCCGCGCGGCCGGAATTCGCGCACCGGTCAGCGCGAATTCCTTGGCGAAGAGCAGGCTGGTGTGCAACGGCCAGGTGAGCGGACCGCCGTCGGCCGCCACCAGCCCCACCTGCACGTGCGGATCGGCGAGATAGGCGGTCTCGGCGATGTAGACGATGTCGCTGAGCGAGACCAGGCTGCAGCCGAGGCCGACCGCGGGACCGTTGACCGCCGCGATCACCGGAATTCGGCAGCGGGCCATGCCGAGCACGATGTCGCGACCGTGCGCGATCGTTTTGGCGCGCAGATCCGCGTCGCGGCTCAACTCGGCCAGATAGCCGAAGTCGCCACCGGCCGAGAAGGCTTTGCCGCTGCCGGTTAGCACCGCGACGCGGGCCTCGCGGTCCTCGCTCAGTCGCGGCCACAGGTGCGCGAGCCCGGTATGCAGATCGTCGTTGACCGCGTTGAGCGCGTCGGGCCGATTCAGCGTGATGATCCGCAGCGGGCCCTCGGCGCGAACGTCGATTTCGGCAGGCAGGTCGTACATGGTCATGCTCCCAATCCGAGAATGCGCGAGGCGATGATGTTCTTCTGAATCTGTGATGTCCCGCCCATGACGCTCTGCGCCCGGCTGTAGAGATAGGCGCTGAGCAGTTCGGGATCGCGGCTGCCCCCGACCGTGAGGGCCGCGTGGCCGACCGACTGCTCCACCCAGGTCATGAGTAGTTTGTCGAGCGAGCCCTCCGGCCCGTGCGAGACACCGTCGAGCTGTTCGGACAGTCGTCGGCGCACGTGCAGGCGCAACATCTCGGTCTGCACCGCGGCCCAGGCCAGGTCCGCGGGCAGCGGACCCGAGGTCCTGGCCGCCAGTTGCCGCACGAGCTTGCCGTATCGGGCGGCGTAGCCGAGCGTCGACGGTTCACGTTCGTGCCCGACCACTGTCATCGCCAGGGCCCACCCGTCACCGGGCGATCCGACCATCTGGTCGGCGGGCACACGCGCGCCGTCGAAGTGCACCTGCCCGAATTCGGTGGTGATCCCGCTCATCATCCGCAGCGGTCGCTGCTGCACGCCAGGTTGCTTCATCGACACCACGAACGCCGAGATGCCTTTGTGCCGTGGCACGTCGGAGTCAGTGCGGGCCAGCAGCAGACACCAGTCCGCGACATCGGAATAGCTCGTCCAGATCTTGTGCCCCTGGAGCACGTAGGAGTCGCCGTCGCGAGTGGCCGTGGTCCGCAGCGCGGCCAGGTCCGAGCCTGCGTCCGGTTCGCTGAACCCCTGGCACCAGCGCTGTGTCCCGTCGATCATGCCGGGCAGGAAACGCTGTTGCAGTTGCTTGCTGCCGTGCCTGCCCAGGCCCTGGATCAGGTAGCCGAGGCTGGGTCGCGGCGGTGCGCCTGCCAGGGCGAGTTCCTCGTCGAGGATGACATCGTAGACCGGGGGCAGTTCGTGGCCGCCGTGTTCTCGCGGCCACGACAGCCCGAAGAACCCGGCCGCGTGCAGCGCCCGGTGCCATTCGCCCTGCTTGGCCCAGTACTCGTCGCCCGAGGTCGGGAACTGACCCGCGACACCGGACAGCCACTCGCGCAGGCGTTCTCGGAACGCGGCTTCCTCCGGCGAATCACGAAAGTCCACGGTCGATCTCCTCCAGGCTCGTGGGGAACAACTCGGTGGACGTCAGCGTCCGCCGTAGATACAGGTGCGCCAGGCACTCCCAGGTGTTGCCGATGCCGCCGTGCACCTGCACCGCGGTCTCGCACACGGTCAGTGCCGCTCTGGCGCAATAGAGTTTGGCGATCACGGCTGCCTGCACGGCCCGCTCGGGTTCGAGCGCGTCCACGGCCCACGCCGCGTGCCGCAGCACACTCACCGAGCCCTCGATCAGCGCGAGACCCTCCGCGAGCAGATGGGCGACGGCCTGATAGGAGCCGATCGTCTTGCCGTATTGCGCACGGACTTTCGCGTAGTCGATGGACAGTGCGTGCGCGCCGCGCGCGGTGCCGACCAGATCGGCGCAGGTAGCCACCAGCGCGAGCGCTCGCCACTGGGTGACCTGCGCGGTGGACAGTTCGCCGAGCAGTTTCGGAACGCCGGTGAGCGCGGCCTCGGCCCTGGTCTGATCGGCGCCGAGCGAGGCGGTGGCGACCGAGCTGGCCAGCATCGACTCGCCCCGCACGATCAGGGCGCTCCGGGCGCCCCGCGCATCGATCGCGCGGTCGTCGAAGGCAACTGTCCAGCGCGGTACCGATTCGCCGGGCGTCCAGAGGTCGTCGGCTAGGACCGGGCCGAGAAACGGCACGTCGACCAGCCCGCGGCCGAATTCCTCGGCGACGATGGCCACTTCGACGCCGGAGGCGCCGTCGGAGCGTAGGGCGCGCCAACCGGTGCTCGCGACCGTCTGCTCGAGCCGAGCGATCCGCTGTTCGTCGGCCAGGTCGTTGACCGAGCCGGGGCCGAGGTCGTCGGCCAGTTTGGCAGCGGCGTCGCGCAGCTGCCGCTGTTCAGAGGTCAGACGAACGTCCATGACGCTCCTTCAGTACTCGGCGCAGCACCTTACCGGAGGGCAGGCGCGGGATTTCGGGCACGAACACCACTCGGCGCGGCCGTTTGTAGGAGGCGAGACGGGTGCCGACCAGGGCGATGAGTTCCTCGGCATCGACCGGTTCCGCGGTCGCGACGGCGGCGACGATCGTCTCGCCGTCGGCGGGATCGGGAACACCGAACACCGCGCAGTCGGCGACCGCCGGGTGTCCGTGCAGAACGGCCTCCACCTCGGCGGGCGCGACCTGGAAACCGCGAACCTTGATCATCTCTTTGAGCCGGTCGGTCAGCCGCAACCAACCGTCGTCGTCGAGGTAGCCGACATCGCCGGTGCGGTACCAGCCGTCGGCGTACGCCGCCTCGGTCGCGTCGTCGGGCAGGTACCCCGCCATCGATGACGAAGAGCGAGCCTGGATCTCGCCCGTCTCGCCGATCTCGACCTCGTCGCCGCTGGTGGTCGAGACCACCCGGACCTCGACGCCGGCCACCGGGCGACCCACGCTGTCCAAGCGCGCGCCGTCGAGCGGATTGCAGGCGATGACCGGAAGCTCACTGGCACCGTAGGCGGGCACCCACGCGACTCCGGTACGGCGTGTGACGGTCTCGGCGACGCTCGGTGTCACCGGCGTCGCGCCCCACATGATGTAGCGCAGCGAGGACAGGTCATAGGACTCGAGGTCGGGGTGGGAGGCGATCGCCAGCGCGATCGGCGCCACCGCCATCTCCACGGTGATCCGGTCGGCCTCGATGTGGTGCAGCATCCGGTTCAGGTCGAACCGGCGATGCAGGCGCATCCAGGCTCCGGTCCGCAGCGCCAGCACGATATTGAGCAGCCCGAGGATGTGCGAGGGCGGGGTGGCGATCTGAATCCGATCGTCGCCGGTGAAGCCGAGTGCTACCCGCCAGTGCTCCACCGCGGCCGCGAACGATGCGTGGGTGTGCCGGACCGCTTTCGGCAATCCCGTTGTGCCCGAACTGAACACGAGCACCGCATCGTCTTGTGGCACAGGTTCGGGGAAGGTGGCCGCGCCGGGCGTGATCGGTGCGTCGAGTGAGAGCATCGGCATCAACTCCGCCAGCACCGGTTGGTCGCCGACGGCGAAGGCAGGCCGGGTGACGGCCAGCGCGTGCTCGACATCGGCGCGCTTCCACGCCGGGCTGATGAGCACCACCGCGCCGCCCGCCAGCCAGATCGCGCGCACCGCGAGCACGAATTCCGGTCGGTTCGACGCCATCAGCGCCACCCGATCCCCCTGGCGCACACCGCGATCGGTCAAGGTCTCGGCCAGGCCCGCGGTCAGCCCGTCCAACTCGGTGAGCGTGTAGTGCCGATCGTCGAAACTGAGTGCGATCCGGTCGTTCATCTCGCCTCCGCGGCCGGGATTGAGAAGATCCCATCTTGCGAGAGAGAATAGTATTCTCTTTCCATAAGAATCTTCATACCAGAAGGAGCCGGTCCATGGCGAGAAGTCCCCTGTTCCAACGCGCGACGGTGACTCGGATCATCAAGGAGACAGCCGATGCCCGCACCTTCGTCCTCGCTCCGCACGAGGGCCCGGTGTCTTATCTCGCCGGCCAGTTCTGCACGTTCCGGGTGCGGGTCGACGGCGTCGAGCTGTTCCGGTCGTATTCCATGTCGAGCGCGCCCGAAACCGACGCCGAGCTCATGACGACGGTCAAACGGGTCGTCGGCGGCCGGGTGTCGAACTGGTTGATCGACAACCTCGGCGAGGGGGACGTGATCGAGATGAGCAGGCCCGCGGGCAAATTCTGTTTGCGCGAGAGCGAAGGCCCCCTGCTCGGCTTCTCCGGCGGCAGTGGCATCACCCCGGTCCTCTCGCTGGCCAAGAGCGCGCTGGCGACGACCGATCGGCGGGTGCGCCTGCTCTGTGTCGATCGCGACCGGGCGTCGGCGATCTTCGACGCGACCCTCGACGATCTGGTCGCGCGCTATCCCACCCGGCTCGAGGTGCTCCGCCATCTGGATGCCGACAGCGGGTTGCTCGATCCCGCCGCCGTGCGCGCTTTCGTCGGCGCCGACACCGTGGGCGACAGCTACATCTGTGGGCCGGAGGCCTTCATGGCGATGGTGGAGACCGCGCTACCGGGGCCGGGCGCCGTCTACAGCGAGCGATTCGGCGCAGCCGAACCGATTCCCACGGCCGAACCGATGGCCGGGATCGAGCCGGAACCCGCCGCCGCGCCCACCCCCGCCGCCACAGCGGGCACCGTCACGGTCATCCTCGGACGCAAAAAGGTGACGGTGCCCCGCAATACGGGTGAGACGCTGCTGGAGAGCGCGCGGCGCGGCGGCCTCACTCCGCCGTTCTCCTGCGAATCGGGCAACTGCGCCACCTGCATGGCCGTGCTCACCCACGGTTCGGCGACGATGCGCGTCAACGACGCGCTCACCGACGACGAGGTGGCCGAGGGCTACGTGCTCACCTGCCAAGCGATACCCGACACGGCCGAGACCACCGTCCGATACGAGTAGCGACAATGGACCCCGGGACCTGTCCAGGTCCCGGGGTCCGTCTCCCCCTGGCTCGAAGAATCTCCGGGTTCGGTGGGTGTTTCAGGCGTTGTGCTCGCCCAAGCGGGGCGGCGGACCGTACGCGGGCTCGTACCCGGCGATCCGAATCGGACTGCCCACCAGTCGATGTGGCCCCGCTTGCACCACCACTTCCGGCGTGGCCTCCAACGCCTCGGGCAGGGTCCGGACAGCGGCGGCCGGGATGCCGAGCGGTCGCAACCGCGATTCCCAGCCCACCGCGGTATCCGCCGCGAGCGCGGTGGTGACGACGGCGAGAACCTCCTCACGCCGACCCGCCCGCTCGGCCATGGTCGCGAATCCCGTGACCGCCGCCTCCTCGGCGAAGCGCTGCCAGAAACCGTCATGGGTGATGAACAGCGCCAGGTACCCGTCGGCCGTCGGAAAGATTTGCGCGGGAACGTAATACGTGTGCGCGCCGAACGGTCGACGCTGCGGCGCCTTGCCGTCGTTGAGATAGGCCGAGGCGTGATAGTTCAGCTGCGAGAGCATGACATCGCGCAGCGACACCTCCACCTGGCCGCCGCGACCGGACACGATCTTCGCGAGCAGACCCAGCGCCGCGGTCAGGCCGGTGGAGTTGTCGGCCGAGGAGTAACCGGGCAGCGTCGGCGGGCCCGCGGGATCTCCGGTCAGCGCCGCGATGCCGGTGGCCGCCTGGATGACGTAGTCGAAGGCAGGATCGTCACCGGCGTCCAAGCCGAACCCGGTGATCGCCACACAGACGATGCGCTCGTTCCACCGCCGCAGCGCCGCGTAGGTGAGGCCGAGCCGGTGGATCGCCGACGGCTTCAAATTCACCAGCAGCGCATGCGCGTTCGTCACCAACTCCCCGAGCTGGTCCTGGCCCCGCTGGGTGGTCAGGTCGATGCTGATGCTGCGCTTGCCCCGATTGAGGCTGGCGAAATAGCTGTCTCCCACCTGCCGTGAGATGTCGCCGCCCGCCGGTTCCAACTTGGTGACCTCGGCGCCGAGATCGGCGAGCATCATGGTGGCGTACGGCCCGGCCAGCATGGTGCCCACCTCGAGTATCCGAATGCCCGACAGCGGCCCGGCGGTAACGCCCGGCTCAGCGTGCGCACCCGTCGACCCGAGGCTCTCGCTCCGTGCGCCGATCACCGTAAGTCCTGTGCCAGGGCGGCGATCATCTCCCTGGTGCGCCGTTTGGAGGCGACCAGCTCGTCGCGGGTGTCGCCGATCGGCAGCAGGCGCACCGACAGATCGGTGGCCCCGGCATCGCCGTACCGGCGCAGCCCCTCAGCGATGGCGCTCTCGTCCCCGGCGACGCAGATGTCGCCGATGTCGCGAGCGTCACCGGTTTCGAGCAGTCGCTGATAGTTCGGCGAGACCTCGGCTTCACCGAGAATGCGATTCGCCCGCGCCTTCGCCTCCTCGACCTCGGACGGACGACACAGGCAAACCGGCAGACCCGCCACCACGCGCGGTGCGGGACGGCCGGCCTCGGCCGCCGCCTTCGTGATCCGCGGGACGACATGGGCTCCGACCGCGCGCTCGTCGGCCATCCAGAGAATGGTCCCGTCGGCCTGCTCGCCCGCGATGCGCAGCATCACCGGACCGAGCGCGGCGAGCAGCACCGGCACCGGAGCCACCGGCCCGAGGTCGAGCGGATTGTGCACCGTGAAGGTCGAGTTCTCGACGTCGACCGTGCCCGGCCCGCGCAATCCCGCGTCGAGCACCTCGAGGTAGTCCGCGGTGTAGGCGGCCGGCTTGTCGTAGGGCAACCCGAGCATGTCGGCCACGATCCAGTGGTGTGAGGGCCCGACGCCCAGCGCCAGCCGTCCGCCCGCCGCAGCCTGCGCCGACAGCGCCTGTCGAGCGAGGGCGATGGGGTGCTGGGCCTGCAACGGCACCACGGCGGTACCCAACTCGATCCGGGTGGTCGCCTGTCCCATCAGCGCGATGGTGATCAACGCGTCGAAATCGGTCGGGATCTGGGGTATCCACGCGGTGTCCAGCCCGGCCGATTCGGCCCACGCGATATCGTCGAGCATTCGCGACAACTTGCGGGCCGCATCACCCTTCTCGGGCCCGATCATCACTCCGATACGCACGAATTCCTCCGTCTTCCAATACTTTTCGCGCGACCACAGTGGTCGACGCCGCTACAACCGCCCGGACCCTCAGGTCGGGGACGGGGTATTCGTGAGCGCCCGGATCTCGGTGACGAGGGTTTCCAGCGAGGTGCCGGTCGGGAACACCGCCGACGCGCCGACTTCGAGCAGCCGCGCGACATCGGACTGCGGAATGGTGCCGCCGACGATCACGGCGATATCGCCCGCGCCTGCCGCCCGCAACGCCTCGACGGTGCGCGTGGTCAGCGACACGTGCGCACCCGAGAGAATGCTCAGCCCGACGACGGCGACATCCTCCTGCAGCGCGATCGACACGATGTCCTCGATGCGTTGACGGATGCCGGTGAAGACCACTTCGAAGCCGGCGTCGCGCAGCGCGCGGGCGACGATCTTGGCCCCGCGATCATGGCCGTCGAGACCGGGTTTCGCGACCAGCACACGGGCGGTCATCAGAACACCACCGGCTGCTGGAACTCGCCCCACACGCTCTTGAGCGCGGCGGTCATCTCCCCCACCGTGCAGTACGCGTTCGCGCACGCGATCAGATAGTGCATCAGGTTCTCGTTTCCCTCGGCGGCCGTGGACAAAGCGGTGAGACAGGACCGGACGGCCGCGGGATCGCGCTCGGCCTTCACCCTGGCGAGCCGTTTCAGCTGCAGGTCTCGGCCCTGCGCATCGAGTTCGTAGGTCGCGATCTCGGGTGCGGGCTCGTCGGAGACGAATCGGTTCACCCCGACGACCGGCCGGGTGCCCGCCTCGACGTCTTTGTGGAGCTGGTAGGCCTCGTCGGCGATCAGGCCCTGGAGGTAGCCGTCCTCGATCGACCGGACCATGCCGCCGTGGCGCTCGAGGTCGTCCATGATCTCGATGATGCGAGCCTCGGTCGCGTCGGTGAGCGCCTCGACGAAGTAGGAACCGCCCAGCGGGTCGGCGACCCGGGTGACCCCGGTTTCGTAGGCGAGGATCTGCTGGGTGCGTAGCGCGAGCGTGGCCGACTCCTCACTCGGCAGCGCGAACGGCTCGTCCCAGGCCGCGGTGAACATCGACTGCACCCCGCCCAGCACCGAGGCCATCGACTCGTAGGCCACGCGCACCAGGTTGTTCTGCGCCTGCGGCGCGTACAGCGAGGCACCGCCGGCGACACACCCGAAGCGGAACATCGACGCCTTGTCGGTGGTGGCCCCGTAGCGCTCGCGCACGATCGTCGCCCACCGTCTGCGTCCCGCACGGTATTTGGCGATCTCCTCGAAGAAGTCACCGTGGGTGTAGAAGAAGAAGGAGATCTGCGGGGCGAACTGGTCGATCGTCATCCGGCCGCGTTCGAGCACGGTGTCGCAGTAGGTGACACCGTCGGCGAGGGTGAACGCCATCTCCTGCACCGCGTTGGCGCCGGCATCACGAAAGTGCGCGCCCGCCACCGAGATCGCGTTGAACCTCGGCACCTCGGCGGCGCAGAATTCGATGGTGTCGGCGATCAGCCGCAGCGACGGTTCCGGCGGCCAGATCCAGGTGCCGCGCGAGGCGTACTCCTTGAGAATGTCGTTCTGGATCGTGCCGGTGAGCTTCTCCCGAGGCACGCCCTTCTTCTCCGCCGCCGCGACATAGAACGCCAGCAGGATCGCGGCGGTGCCGTTGATCGTGAAGCTGGTGCTGATCTTGTCCAGTGGCATGCCGTCGAAGAGGACTTCGGCATCGGCGAGCGTGTCCACCGCGACGCCGACCCGGCCGACCTCCTCAGTCACCTCCGGATCGTCGGAGTCGTAACCACATTGGGTCGGTAGATCCAGGGCGACCGACAATCCGGTTCCGCCCTGGTCGAGAAGGTAGCGGTACCGACGATTGGACTCTTCCGCCGTGCCGAATCCGGAGTATTGGCGAAAGGTCCACAGCCGCCCCCGGTAACCGGAGGCGAAGTTGCCGCGCGTGAAGGGATAGCCGCCCGGTGCGGGCGGTTCGGCAGCTCGGTCCGCCGGTCCGTAAACCGGCGAGAGCGGGATGCCGGACGAGGTCTGTATCGGATCGTTCATCGATGAATACGGTACTTGCAAAAAATGAGAATGCCAATACCATCAGAGAGGAACGCTGCTTCAACCAGCGGGATCACCCAGCACTGAGGAGACCGATGTCCAGCGAGAACGCCGTACTCACCGACCGCACTCTGGTCATCTCCGGCGGCTCCCGCGGGATCGGTCTGGCAATCGCGCTGGCCGCCGCGCGACAGGGCGCCAACCTGGTTCTGCTGGCCAAGACTTCGCAGCCACACCCCCGGCTACCCGGCACCGTGCACACCGCCGTGACCGAGGTGGAGGCCGCGGGCGGAAAGGCTGTCGCCGTGGTGGGCGATGTGCGCAACGAAGCCGACGTGCAGCGCGCCGTCGACCTGACCGTCGAGCGATTCGGCGGCATCGATGTCTGTGTGAACAACGCCAGCGCGATCGGCGTCGAACCGACCGAGAGCCTCTCGGCCAAGAAATTCGACCTGATGCAGCAGATCAATCTGCGCGGCACGTTCCTGTTGACCAAGGCCTGCCTGCCGCACCTGCGCTCTTCGGCGAACCCGCACATCCTCACCGTGTCACCGCCGGTGAACATGAACCCGTACTGGCTCGGCGCCCATCCCGCCTACACACTGTCCAAATACGGGATGACCCTGCTCTCGCTCGGCTGGGCAGCCGAGTTCGCCGATGCGGGCATCGCGGCGAATTGCCTGTGGCCCCAGACCTATATCGCCACCTCGGCGGTCGCGAACATGGCCGACGGCGAAAGCCTGATCTCGTCCGCGCGCAGCCCCGAGATCATGGCCGACGCCGCGATCGAGATCCTGTCCCGGCCTGCCCGCGAGACCAGCGGGAACTGCTACATCGACGCGGAGGTACTCACCGCGTCCGGGGTCGAGGACCTGTCCGGGTACGGCGGCGGCGCCACTCCGACACTCGACCTCTTTCTCGACTGAAACGGCTGGAGGAGAACCGTGCACCCGACCATTCACATCAGCGTCCGACCGATCCTCGACTACTACGGAAAGTGCCAGAGCTGTGGCTATCCCGCGGGTGCGGCGGAGATGGTTCGCAAGTCGCTCGACGGCCGCGTCGAACTCCTCGTCGTGGCGACCTGTGAGCTGCCGTGCGGATGGTCCGGGCCCGCGACCCGCACCACCATGACCGGTGGCGCGGTCGCCGACGACACCGCCGCCTGAGCGGATCTAGCTCTCGCGCAACTCGATCGCCATCGTCGGGCACGCCGACGCCGCCGAGCGAACCTCGGATTGTGTTGCGCTACCGGGGTTCTCGTCTACCACCACGGCCAGGTCCTCGGCGTTCACCTCGAACACCGTCGGCGCGATACCCGCGCACAGGGCATGGCCTTCACATTTGGTCCCGTCGACCGACACCCTCATGACCGTTCTCCGTTTTCGTTGTTTCTCGGGGCCGCGCCGACCACCACGGTCGGCGCGGCCGGGGTGACTACTTGAGCATTCCGCCCGCGTCGATCGGCAGGGGCACACCGGTGACGTAGCGAGCCTCGTCGGAGGCCAGGTACAGCACCGCGTTGCTGACATCCTCGGGCTCGATCCAGGCAACCGGCAGCGTGTGGAACATCCTGGCGATCGGCTCGAGGTCCGCGGGGCCCGGGCTCTCCAGATCGGGACGGAACAGCTTGTAGGTGCCCTCGTTCATCACCATCGGTGTGTTCACGTGCGTGGGATGCACCGAGTTGACGCGAATGGAGTGCTGCGCCAATTCCACCGCGAAGGTCCGCATGAGTCCGACCACACCGTGCTTGGCAGCGACGTAGTGGCCGATGTTGGGGTAGGCCTTGAGCCCGCCCACCGAACTCGTCAGGATCACCGAGCCGCCACGTTCACCGGCGATCATATGCGGCACAGCGGCTTTCGCCGACTTCCACACCCCGCCGAGGTTGACGTCGATCATGTCGTCCCACAGGTTCTCCTGCAGGTCGATCAGCGCGCCGCCCTCGTTGCCGATCCCGGCGTTGGCGACGATGATGTCCAGCCGCCCGAGTTCGGCGACCGCCCCGTCGACCGCGGCCTTGAGTCCGTCGTAGTCACGCACGTCCACCTCGGCGGTGACCACTCGCCTGCCCTCGCCCCGGACGAGATCGGCGGTGGTCGCCAGATCCTCCGGGGTCGACATCGCGAACGGCACGTTGTCGAGTTGTTTGCAGACATCGATGGCGATGATGTCCGCGCCTTCCTGCGCCAATCGCACCGCGTGGCTGCGGCCTTGACCGCGCGCCGCTCCGGTGATGAATGCGACTTTGCCTTCGACCCGTCCGGTCATCGTTACCTACCTCTGTCGTTGTTGTCGTGGTCAGGATTGGGCAGTGAAGTTGATGTGCAGTTCGCTGAGGCCGCGGAGCAGGAACGTGGGCTCGTAGCCGTAGGTGCGCGCGCCGACCGGTCCGTGTCGATCGGCGTCGATCTCGATGTCGAGCAGGCGGTCCAGGATCCGCTCGATCGAGACCCGGCCCTCCACGCGCGCGAGCGGACCGCCCGGGCAGGTGTGCACGCCGCGGCCGAACGCGATGTGCTCGCGGAAGTTGTCGCGGTCGAGGCGGAACTCGTGCGGATCCTCGAATCGGCGCGGATCCCGATTGGCCGCACCGGGGCAGAACATCACCAATCCGCCGGCGGGGATGTCCACCTCACCGACGGTGGTCGCGCGGCGAGCGAGCCGGAACCCGCTCTTGACCGGTGCGTCCATCCGCAGGGTTTCCTCGATGAAGTTCGGGATCAAGCTGCGGTCCTCGCGCAATCGCTGCTGCACGTCGGGGTGATCGCCCATGAACCGCACCGCGGCACCCAGCACCTTGGCCGTGGTCTCCTGCCCGGCGGCGAACAAGAAGGTCGCCGACCGCGCCACATCGAGGACCTCCGGCGTGGTGCCGTCCGGATATTTCGCCAGCGCCAACGACGTCAGCACGTCCTCGCGCGGCTCGTTTCGGCGATCCGAGATGTAGGAAACGAACTTCTCGTCCAGCCAGGCCAACGGATTGCTGGAGAGAGCCTCGTTGTCGATCGCACCGGGTCGGGCGCCCGGCTGGGGCGCGCCGAGCACGACACGGAATTGTTGGTGATCGACTTCGGGAACCCCGAGCATATCCGCGACGACCAGCAGGGCGAACGGCTTGGCGTATTGGGAAAGAAATTCACAGTGGCCGGCATCGGCGAATTCGTCGAGCTGCTGGTCCGCCAGCCGCCACATGAATTCTTCGTTTTCTTTCAAACGGGCCGGTGTGAGCAGACGATTCAACACCGACCGGGCGAAAGTGTGCTGCGGCGGGTCCATCGTCACCATGTGCTCATACATCGGCAACTCGGTCCGGTGCTGTTCGATCTGCTCGCTGATATCGTCACCGACCGGCGTGAACGGCAATGGCGGGAAGGGTCCGCCGACCGCGACAGCCGAGGAGAAGATCGACGAATCCTTCAGTACCTCAGCCGATTCCTCGTATCCGGTGACGGCGTACACACCGTAGTGCGGTTCCTGGGTTACCGGGCACTTCGCCCGAAGATGGTCGAAATAGGGATGTGGATCAGGAATCAGATCCGGGTCGGTGAAGTAGTTCACGGTATCGAAATCGGTCACGGAGAACTCCTGATGATCGGGAAGCCGCGACACAGGCGCGCACTTCGATGGTAACAACCGTATTCATTTTTGAGAATCTCGTTCCCACCAGACAGCACGGAATACCGCGCCTTCTTGCGGGAACGGGGTTTAGGGCAGGTAGACCCGGCTGGCCAGCCAGCGTCCGTCGACGAGTTCCATCGTCATCTGGACCCGGCTGTGGTCGACGCGGGGATCGGCGGCGGCGATATTGGTCACCGTCTGATCGATGAACAACAGAACTTCGACCTTGGTTTCGGATTTCGACTTCACCGCGGCGTCGAGCACCGTGCCGGTGCCGGTCGCCTTGTTCTCCAACAGCAGCTGCCGCAGTTGTCCGCTCGATCTGGTGTACATGTCCTTGAACTCGCCGGTCGAGCCGTCGAGCACTGCCGCGAAATCACGATCGAGGTGGTTGGAGTCCACGCTGGTCAAGGTGACGGCGTAGGCCCGTGCCGCCGCGAGGCCGGCTTCGGCGGCGGCATCGGTGTCGGACTTCTGGTCCAGTTTCCAGCCGAGGAATCCGGCCGCCAGCAGCGCCACCACGGCAGCCGACACCGTCGCGGGCACGGCGATCCGACGGGCGATGCCCACCAGCCGATGCAGTGTCGTCGGCCCGGTCCGCTCGGGCTCAGCGGCGGCCGGGGTCTCGTCCGGATCCGTCGACGACTTCGCTGCCCTCGGTTCGAGAACCTCGGTGGCGGTCTCAGCTTCGGTCTTGATCTCTGTCTCTGTGTCGTTCATAGCGCTTCCTTGCGTGGTGGTGTGCGGTGCGAGTCCTGAGCCCGCTCACCGCGGTACCGGTGTCGGCAGCTCCGGTCCGGCGAAGGTGAGCGGGATGGTCCATGGTCCGAGTGGAGTCGGGATCGCCTGGGTGTCGGTCGCCTGCCCCGGCGGCGGCGCTCCGGGGATGCGTGCGCCCGGTGGGCGCGGCGCGTTGCGCGCGCCACGGATGAGAACGGACGGGTCCTCGTTCGGGCAGTAGGTGTAGAGGTACGGCTCGGGAAAGTCGGGCCGCGACGGCGAATGCCGCGGCAGGTTGTAGTCACAGGAATAGCGGGGGTACAGGTTGACCAGACCCCAGAGGCCGCCGTCGTGGAACGCCGCGGTCAGGTTGCCCAGCGTCGATCCGGGGCGCTCTGTCGGGAAGAAGAACTCTTGCAGCGCGGGCACTCTCGAGTTGGCCATGTCCGCCACCGTGCCGAGGTTGCCGAGCAGGTCGACCACACCGCGCGAGTTCTGTGCCATCACCGCGTCCAGTGCGCCCAGCGTTCCCGGGGCCGCGCCGAGCAGATCGACGAGTCCCCCGGTCTTCGCTTCGACGCCCGCCGTCAACTCCGCCGCGTCACCGGCGAATTCACCGAGCCCCGGCGCGGCATCGGCGGCGGTGGCGAGCACCGTCCGGCTGTCTCGCAAGAGACTCACCGTCTGGGGCAGCACCGAATCCAACGTGGAGACGAGGAAGATTCCGCCGTCGATGATGTCGGCGAGCTTGCGCGGACCTTGCTCGCTCACCCCGAGTTCCTCGACGATCACCGCCAGCCGCGCCGGATCCACCTGCGCGAGCGTGGTATCCAGCTGGGCGAGGGTCTGCCACAGTGGTACCGGCGTCGAGGTCCGCTCGACCGAGATCTCGGTGCCGTCGGTCAAGTACGGACCGCTGTCCCTGTCCGGGCGGAAGTCGAGGTACTGCTCACCGGCCAGCGACAGACTCGCGACCCGAACCGCACCGTCGGCGGGCACCAGCGCATCCGCGTCGATCGCCGCGGTGGCCACCAGCCCGGTGGGGGTCAGCTCGATCGAGGCGACCTTTCCGATCGGTACCCCGCGCACAGTGACGTTCTGCCCGACCAGCAGCCCACCGGACTGCGCGAGGTGCACCCGAACGGTCATGGTGGCCGCCGTCGGGTCGACACCGAGCGCACCGAACATCAGATACGCGATGCCGACGACCAGGGTCGCCAGCAGCGCGCCGCTCGACAGCGGCGAGCGATACCTACTGCCGAACCTGGCCGAGGCGACGACCACACGAGCAGGCACGCCGAGCACCTGCCGGGTGCGCTCCGGGGTGTTCATCGGCCTGCTCCCGTCACGCGCTGCTGCAGTTTGAGCAAGGTGTAGGTCAGCGTGCCGACGAGAGCCTGCCAATCGCTCGCGTCCGGTATCCGGCTGCCCGGATCGCCGGGGTGCGCGGGGTCGGGCAGCGCACCGATCGTCACGTCCTGCAGGTCGGCGTTCACGTGCGCGGACGTGCCGTTGGTGACCTTGATGATCGGTCCGAGGATCGAATTCATCGCCGCCAGACTGGCGTTGGGATCGGTCGAGGCCGCGTTGAGTCCGGCGGAGATCCGGTTGATGTCGGCGACCATGCCGACCGCGGCGGTCCCGTCGACGGCGGGGAACTTCGCCAGCTCCCGACTGATCTGATCGACCTGCCGGATCAGCGCCAACGCCTGCTGGGAACTGTCGGTCATGGTCGTGAGCGCCGGACCCGCGACGTCGACCAACTCACCGAGCGGGCGACGCTGAGCCTGCAATTGCCGGGTGAGCTGGTCGACCTCGACGAGTGCCGTGCGGATGTCGGCCGATCGCGTGGCGAGGGCCTGCACGACCCTCGTCGACCTGTCCAGCAGCGCGGCGAGATTCGCGCCGCGGTCGCCGACGGCCTGTCCGAGACCGTTGACGATGTTGGTCAGATTCCGGATCACACCACCGTTGACCAGCAGCGAGGCCGTCGTCAGTAGCTCCTCGATGGTGGCCGCGGCCTGGGTGGACGACAGTGCGATGGTGTCGCCGTCCTGGAGAAGCGGCCTCCCGGGCGCGGCGGTGTCCGGTGGGGTGAGCGCGACGAAGACATCGCCGAGCGGTGTCGCGGTGCGCAATTCGGCCCTGGTCCCCACCGGCAGGATCACCCCTTGCTGGATGCGCAGCGTGACCACCGCGGTGTAGTCGCGCGCCGACATGCGCTCGACCTGGCCCACGTCGGCGCCGAGCACCCGAACCTTCGCCTGCTCGGGCAGGTTCAGCGCGTTGGCGAAACCGGCGTGGATCGTATAGCTGGCGCCACCGACACCGGGAGCGGGCAAGGGCAGATCGCCGAGGCCCACCGAGCAGCCGGGCACAGTCGCCAGGACCGTACCGGCGAGCAACAGAATCCACGCGGACGACCATCGTTGTCTCATCGCGGCAACCTCGACATCGCCTCGAGCATGTCGGTGATACCGAAGTCGGGCCCGAAGTCCTGCAATGTCCCTGTGCTGCAACCGAGCTGGCGCAGACCGAGAACGTTGCACACCTCCTTCACCAATTGACCGTCGAAGAACACCTTGTCCAGCAGCGCGTGCACCCGGACACCGCGGTAGTCGACATCGATCGCGTTGTAGGCGTTGTTCAGCAACAGCGGCGTCACATCGATGAACTCGGCGACCTCCTCGCGGTAGTCCGCGAGCGCACGGGTCACCGTTGTCGCGTTGTTCACGGTGGAACGAAGGCTTTCGCTGTTCTGGGTGAGAAGGTCGTCGGTCTGCTGCATGATCTGCACGATCTGTGCGCCGGTGTCGCCCGCGCCGATCCCGAGCTCGGCCAGTACCGAACTCAATTGCCCGGTGGCACTGCCGAATTCCCGGATCACCTGATCGTTGTCGGCCGCGGCGCGAACCAAGATCGCCAGATGCTCGACGATATCGGTGATCGCCGCCTGGGTTCGGGCTCCCTCGTCGTCGCCGAGTCGTAGTGCGCCGGAGAGTTCGTTCATGGTCGCCCGCAGCTCGGGACCGCTGCCCGAGGCGATCTGCGCGGACACATCGAGCAACCGCGCGATCGGACCGGTATCGGGACTCGCGCCCGCCAACTGCGCGGCCATCCCGTCCGCGGCGCCGAGCAAGCGGTCGAAATCGATGGGGGTTCGCGTGCGGTCCAGGCCGAGCTGCGCGTGATCGGCCAGGGTGGCGCCGCCACGATAGGCCGGTGTGAACTCGACGTGGCGATCGGTCAGTACCGAGGTCGAGACGGTGACCGCGGTCGCGTCCGCCGGGATGAGCACCCCGCCCTCGACACGCATGGTGACCTCGACGTGCGAACCACGCGGGGTGATCGCGGTGACCTCACCGACCGGCATCCCCAGGACGGCCACGGCATTACCGACGTAGAGTCCGGCACCGTTGTCGAAACGGGCCGTCACCGTGATGGCCGAATTCGCGTCATCGGGGTTGCCCGCGCAACCGGCGAGCGCGCCGAGTGCGAGCACCAGCGCCATCCTGGCCAGTGTGACAAGTCTGTTCATTTGCAGTCCTGGAAGTAGGGTGCCAGCGCGACCTGGTCGGCTCGACCGCTCAGCGCGCACATCCAGGAGTCGATCAGCGGCCCGGCCGGCGCGGTGAAGTCGACCTCGTTGGCGGTGCCCGAGGCGTTCGCGAAATTGCGGATGGGGACGGGCAGGATCTGCAGGATGTTGCGCAGCAGGTCGTCGTGGCGGGCGAGGCTGCCGAGCAGTCCGTCGAAACCGCGCAGCAGTTCGTCGATCTTCGGCCGGTCCTCGACGACCAAGAGCCGGACCTGATCCGCCAGTCGCCGCGTCGAGTCCATCAGGGTCTGTAGCGCACCGCGGCGCGCGAGAATCTCGGTGACCAGGTCGCGACCCTTGGTGACGATGGCCGAGAGGTCGCCCTGTTGGGCGTTGACCACAGTGGTCAGCTGTTGCACACCCGTCAGCAGCGCGCCGAGCTCGTTGCGGCGGCTGCCCAGCAGCGCGGCGAGCGAGCGCAGATTGCCCAGCAGTCCGGGCAATACTGTCGGCACGCCGTCGAGCTGGTCGGCCAGTGCGTCGAGCGAGGTAGCGATGCGGCCTGCGTCGATCTGTTCGAACGTCGCGGTGGCGTTGTCGAGCGCTTGTTGCAGATCGTAGGGAACGGCGGTGTGGGTCAATCCGATCCGGCGATCGGCGATCTCACCCTCGCCCGCCGGAGTCAGTTCGACGTAGCGGGCGCCGAGCAAGGTGGTCAGCTTGATGGCGGCGCGAGTCTCGGCGCCGAGGGCGGCGGACCGGTCGACGCTCAGGGTGACCAGCACCCGGTCACCGGCCAGCCGCTGACCCGCGACCGTGCCGACCGAGACACCGGCGATGGTGACCCCGTCCCCGACGCGCAGACCCGCGCCCTGCGCGAACTCGACGTCGTAGCGCTGCTGCCCGACGCCGAGGGAATTGAATCCCACCGCCCCGGCGACGACCGCGAGCAGCAGTCCCAGCGCGATCAGCCCCAGCATGCTCTTCGACGGATTCTTCGATGTCATTGCCTCACCTGCAGATCGGTGATTGTTGGATGGTGCCGGTCGGCGAGGCCAGCGCGACGATGGTCGGTACGAGGGTCGCGAGCGCGGGCAGGAAAGTCACTCCCATGTTGCACAGGTAGGTGTTGAGGTAGGACCCTTCCTGGCTCGCCCTGGCCAGCCCCTTCAGCAGGGCGGGCAGGTTGAAACCCAGGTAGGCGAAACTGTCCTTGTTCTGCTCGAAGTGCTTGGTGAATCCCGGTTCGCGCGTGAGGAATTCGTTCAGTTGTGGCCGCACGTCGTCGACGACGGTAGCGAGGCGACCGGTCACCGACGCGACTGTCGTCAGCGACCCCAGTAGCTCGTCACGGTGGCGCGAGAGCCCGTCGATGATCGACCGTGACTGGGTGAGCAGCGTGCTCACCTGGCCGCTGTGCGCAGCCAGATCGCCCACCACCTCGCTCAGGTTCGTGATCACCGCGCCGAGCACCTGATCCGGCCCCGCGACGGACTCGGCGAGGGTGGAGATCTGCGCGATCAGCAGAACCAGCGAGGTGTTGTCGCCCTGGAGCGCGGTGATCAGCGCACCGGTCACATTGTCGACCTGCTGCGGATCCAGGCCGCCGAACAGCGGCTCGAACCCGTTGAGCAGCACCGAGATATCGAACGAGGGCTCGGTGTGCTCGAGCGGGATCTCCCCGCCGGGCGGCAACTCCTGTGGCTCGCCGAAGTCGGCCAGCGCCAGGCCGAGGTAACGCTGACCGATGACGTTCTGATAGGTGATCGAGGCCTTCGTGTTGCCGAAGACTTTCTGTTGTTCCTCTACCCGGAACCGCACCTGGGCGCGGTTGCCGACCAGCGCGATCCTGTCGACGCGGCCTACCCGCACTCCGGCCATCCGCACGTCGTCACCGACACGCAGGCCGGTGACATCGCTGAAGACCGCGGAATACGTTCTCGCCGTGCCGTCTACGCCCCGGTGCAGCGTGACGAAGGTGACCCAGATCAGTCCGAGGGACACGATCAAGAACAGGCTCAGCCCGATCAGTGAACGACGAAAGCTCATCGGCCGCCCCCGAACGGCAGTGGAGCGTCGGAGAGCAGTTGGGCCAGTACCGATTCCGCGGCGTTGGCCTCCCCGCCCAGAATCCGTCGGATCAGATCCTGCATCTCCGGACTCAACTGGGGCACCGGATACGACTGCGGATTCATGCTGGGCGACAACTCCTGCTCGGGGATCGCAGTCGGCGCGGTGGCGCAACTCGGCGCGGCCAACTCGCCGTACCGAGGACAGTCCGCGCGGGTATAGGCGGTGTGCGGGCTCAACCGGAACTGGAACTTTCCGGTGCCCATCTGGGTGTCGGAGTTCCAGAACTCGGCGAACCAGAGATCCGAGATCGTCTTGATCCGGACCACGATCGGCGCGAAGCCTGCGGCGCCCTCGCCCACCACATCGAGTACCGGCACAAGATCATTCGTCACGGTGACGATCTGATCGGTATGCCGGTTCAGGCCACCGCCCACCGTGGACAGAGTGTTGTTTCCCGCCGACAGCAGGTTCAGAAGTTCACTCTCGCGTTCGGCGACCGTGCGTAGCGGAAGCACCGCCGAGTGCAGGGCATCGAGCAGATCAGGGGCCGCCGCGTTCAGTCCGCGCACCGCCTCGGCCATCGCGCCGAGGGTCGACGGACCGCCGTCGGGTGTGAGCAGTGCGTCGAATTCCCTGGTGATCCGGTCGAGCTGGCCACCGGCGCGCACGATGTCGCCGCCCCGCCGATCGGTGGCCTGAGCCACCGCGGCGAGCAGGCCTACGGTGCTGTCGGATCCGACCCGACCCGTGGCGGCGATGATCTCACGGAGCTTGGTCAGTGCGGTCTGGAGTTGGACGGTCGCGAGGCTGCGGTCCTGGGCGATCTCGGTGTCGGCGGTCAGCGCGGGGCCAGGTCCGTTGTCCACCAACTGGATCGAGGACACCGCGAAGACATTGCTCGGCACCACCCGCGCGGTGACCGTGCTCGGCACACTCGACGCGTAAGCCGGGTCGAGCAGCAGCTCGACCCGATTCGGACCGCCGTCGGTGGCGAGCGTCACCGCGGCCACGGTGCCGATCAGCAGACCGCGGAACTTCACGTCGGATCGGTCGGGGAGGCCGTCACCGAGCTGATCCAGCATGGCGACCACTTCCACCTTGGCGTCGAAGCGGCCCGTCGACTTCATCAGCAGCGCCGTGACCACGGCCACCGTGAGCGCGATGAGCAGCACACCGCGCAGCAGAAGCGAGAATCCGCCTGGACCGCGCCCGTCCTTCTCGAACAGAATCGCCGACATCTACCCTCCCAGCCGTGCGCTGGAACCGATGCCCCACAGACCGACGGTCAGCAACAGATTGACGAGGATCATCACCGAGATCGACGCGCGCATCGCCCGGCCCGCCGCCGTGCCGACGCCCTGGGGGCCGCCCGCGGCGTAGAAGCCGTAGTAGCACTGGATCGTCGAGGTGAGGATCACGAACAGAATCGCCTTGATCAGCGAGTACACGATGTCGGGGCCGTTGAGCACCAGCTGGAAGTAGTGCTGATAGGTGCCCGCCGACAGGCCGCCGGACAGGCCGACCACCACTTCGACCGCCAGATAATTGGCGGCCAGGCACACCAGATACAGGGGAAACATCGCGACCACCGACGCGAGAATCCTGGTGCTGACCAGATAGGGAATGGCGCGGATGGCCATCGCTTCCATCGCCTCGATCTCCTCGGCGATCCCCATCGCACCCAGTTGCGCGGTGAACCGGCAGCCCGCCTGGGCGGCGAAAGCCAGCGAGGCCATGATGGGCGCCAGTTCCCTGGTCGACGCGGTCGAGGCGATCAGCCCGACGGTGGGTTCCATGCCGAGCAGGTGCAGCGCGTTGTAGCCCTCCAGACCCACGATCGCGCCGCCCGCCGCGCCGAGCACGATGATCACGCCCGCGGTACCGCCGCCGACGACGATCGAACCGTTGCCCCAGGTGATGTCGGACAGGATGCGCAGAAATTCCTTGCGGTAGTGCCGCAGCATCACCGGAATCGAGAACAGGGCCCGAAACAGGAACGTCCCCATGTGGCCGAGACGCATGGCCCCGGAACCCAGCCGGACCGCGGCCCGGTAGATCGGTCCGACCCCCGGCGGATAGTACTGCGCGGCCATTACAGCCCCTGCCGTGGCAGCAGGATCATGTACAGCTGGGTGAAGGCGACGTTCACGATCATCAGCAGCAGGATCGAGGAAACCACCGTCGAGTTGACCGAATTCGCCACGCCCGCCGGTCCCCCCTTGGTCGTCAACCCTTTCTCACAGGCGACCACGGCGACGATCGCTCCGTAGACAACGGCTTTGATCATCGTCAGCACCAGATCGTCGACGGTCGCGAAGGAGGAGAAGGTCGCGACGAAACTTCCCGGTGCCCCGCCCTGGACGAAGACATTGAACAGGTAACCCGCGAGAAAGCCGACGAAGCAGACGATTCCCGTCAGCGATACCCCGATCAGCACTCCGGCCGCCAGCCGGGGCACGACCAGACGGCGGATCACCGAAACCCCCATGATCTCCATGGCGTCCAATTCGTCGCGGATCTTGCGCGAGCCGAGATCCGCGCAGATCGCCGAGCCGACCGCCGAGGCCATCAGCAGCGCCGCGACCATCGGTGCTCCCTGCCGGATCACCGCGAGCCCACTCGCCGCGCCGGCCAGCGAGGTGGCGCCGACCTGGCCGGCCAGCAATCCGAACTGGATGGACAGCGTCACCCCGATCGGCAGGGCGACGAAGATCGTCGGCAGGGCCGCCGACGATGCCATGAACGCGGCCTGTCGGACGAACTCCTGGAACGCGAATCGTCCGGTGAACACGTCGACGGCGAGAAATCGCAAGGCGTGCATGCCGAGGACGAATTGGCCGCCGACCGTTTCCAAGGCGGCAATGGGGTGCCGACGGAGGTAGCCGCGCGCCCAGTCGGCTATCTCACGCTCGGCCGTTGCCATAGTCAACTCGTGGGAACCAATCCCACGGTGGTCCGTGACGCGCTGACCCGGAACACTTCGGTGGGGCCGACTTCCTCAGTGGGAAATCCTGCCGTCGCCAAGGCGCAGGCTTTGAAAGCGCGCGCGGCGCGACTCACTCGATGATGCGTGGTTCTCACTCGATCCTCGAGTTCGGCCGGAAGAACATCGCCCCACAGCGACAGCTCGGCCGAACGGTGGTCGAGACAGTCCAGAATTCCGTCGCGAACGCGACAGTCCGCGAACATCTGGGTGGGTACCGCCACGGCATGCGGCCAGGTGTCGTGTTTGGGCGCGGCCAGCGACTGTTCGATATCGAGCACTGTCGCGCCCAGGATCTGCAACGGGCGGTCGTCGGAATGGTCGTCGACGAGGACGGTTACCTCCCACCCGGCGGTTGTCCGATCGAAGAGCCAGCCCCCGGCGTAGCGAACGACTTCCACAGCATTCGGCGCGACGATAGCCAGGCGATATCGCAAGGGATGTCGGCGGGCGTGGGCTCTCCAGTGCGCGGAATCAACGAATTGTGCGGCCATGGGCTTCCCATCCAAACTTCGAATCTGAAGATCTCGACAGGTACGTCCCCGCGCCCGAATTGCGACCGCTCGGAGCCCCTGCCGACCACACGGTAATCCGGTTACTCCCGATGTGACAGCAGTCTCATCCAACTAACTTGTGATCTACATCACAGCAGTTGACCATTGACGTGCGGCGCCGAATTTCGTCTTACCGCAGGTCAGCAGGGTTATTAGCACAGGTATCGGAGATACCAGCCAGTATCTAACGGTTCGGGCCATAGGGACCGGCCAGCGATGGATACACCGGGAACGGCAAGCCTGCCGAGCCATCGGTCGCGCGAACGCTCTCCAGCGGAGCCACGCTGTCGCTTGTCAAGCGGTCGATCGCTCGCTCCAGCGTGGGCAGGATTTCGGTCACGTCGAGTTCCTTGTCGACGAATCGCCCGGTCAACGCGTAGATCATATTGGTGACGATCAGTCCGATATCCTCGACGTATGCGGCGTCGTAGCCTTCGAACAACATCGCGGCGACCGGTAGCACGGCGCTGACGCCTTGTGCGTCCAATTGCCGACCGCCGATGCCCCGGCGCGCGCGGTGATAGGCCTCGAGCATCCTGGGATTGCGTTCCCACGGCTCGAAGACGTGTCGGATGACGCGGACCAACCCGTCGCGCAGCGATTCACCCGCAACAGGCAGTTCCAGCTCGGCGTAACTGTTGATCGCCATCCAGCGGGTCACCGCGGCGACGATCAGCTCGTCACGGGTAGCGAACTTCTTGTACACCGTCGCGAGCGAAACCTGGGCCCGACGAGCAACCTCTTTGAGCTGCAGCTCGTCGTACCCGTCCGACATCAACATCTCCATCACGACGTCGATGATCCGGACCGAGGAATCCGTTTCCGGTGACCGTTTCACCACCTAAAGGTATCGCCGCTGGTCGATCGCCCTGCTTCCGCTCCCCGGCCGATCGACTCGACGCCGCGGACTCGGCCGGATTCGTCGATGAACCGGACCACGCCGATCTCGACGGCGCCACCGCCACCAGCAAACCTCCAGCTCGACCGGACCGAGGAAATTCCGAGTCGGTCCGACCGAGACCAGCGCCTGCCGACGAGTTCATCGACTACGCCAGGAACCGCCGGTTCGAACGGCGCATAGCTCGCCGACCTGGTACGCCCGCTCGACGCGGGCACGGTCCGCGTCGCGATCGACAGCACGGGTGCCGCTCGCGGATGTGCGAGCCGCACACGAACGCACCGGGCCGACCGGGGCAAGACATGAACTGACACTTTCCCATCGGACGGGCGTTTCAATCCCGAAATCCGAAACTGCCGCCGTCTCAACATCATCGACATACTCCGGTTTATTCGCTTCCTCGACGGTCAACCCTGAGCTCATGACCGACTCACGTCATCGGGCACCGAGTACGCCGAGCATGGACCCGACCAGCACAGCCATCGTATTGGCGACCTGCGTATTCCTTTTGTTGGGCTTGGCCGCCTCGACCCAGTCGCCGACCGTCGCCTCCTCAGGCGCCGCCAGTCTGGGCGCCGCGATGACGATGTCCTCCAAAATGCCGGGCCACCACAGCCTTTAGTCACCTCCCCCCGTTGAGCGTCACGAACACCAGGAGCTGATCCGCATGTCCACCACCGCCACCCGCCCCACCTACGAACACGCCGAACCCCTGTTCGTACACCTGGCGCTGACCGACCCGAACAGCCCCGAACACGATGCGCTCCGCGACCAGATCATCGAGATCTGCCTCCCCCTCGCCGAACACATCGCTCGCAAATACACCGGCCGCGGCGAAGCATTCGACGACCTACTCCAAACCGCACGCCTGGGCGTGGTCATGGCGGTCGACCGCTACGACGTGACCAGCGGATCACCGTTCCTGGGTTTCGCAGTCCCCACCGCCATGGGCGAAGTACGCAGACACTTCCGCGACCACATCTGGCCATTGCACGTCCCACGCCGCGAAAAAGAACTCCAAGGCAAAGTCCGGACAGCGACCGAAGAACTGACCCGCCGACTCCACCGCTCCCCCACCGCCCAAGAACTCGCCACCGAACTCGACGTACCCGTCACCGACATCGCCCGCACCCTGGTCGCGGCCAACGCCTTCCAGACCCGAAGCCTCGACACCCCCGCCCGTGACACCGACGGCGACCCCAGCATGACCATCGCCGACACCTTCGGCGACGAAGACCCCCGCTACCAACTCACCGAAGACACCATCACCGTCGCACCCCTACTCGCACAACTGTCACCCGACGACCGCCAACTACTGATCTGGCGGTTCTACGACACCCTCACCCAAGGCGAAATCGCCCAACGCCTCGGCGTCTCCCAAATGAGCGTCTCCCGCAAACTCACCAGACTGCTCGCCGATCTCCGCACCCAGACCACCGACGACAAACTCGCGCTCGCACGCTGAACTCCACCTTCGCCCTTCAAGGGTCTCGCCGTCGATTTCCTTGGCCGGCTTGCTTTTCGCCCAGCCGCAATGCTTCGGGGCGACTGATTGCCCGAGACCGCGCTCCCCGGGGGCAATCAGTCGCCGAAGCTATCAGTCGGCTATCGGGATCTCGATAGCCGCGGCACCGTGGAAGGCAGAGAGTGTCACCACGGTGTCGGGTTCGGTTTCGCCGCCGTACAAGGGGTCCTCGGTGGCGAGGATGACGGCGAGCCGGTGGTCGGCAGGGACTCGATAGTCCGTGGCCTGCAAGCGCAGTTCGACCGCGGTGGGATGTTCCGGTACGGCGTTGCTCACGGTGGTCGCGGCATGGGTGATGATCTTCAGGTTGCCGGTGACCACGTCCAGGTCGAAGAGGTAGACGACTACGGTGGCGGCCTTGGCGGAGGGAGTCACCGTCAAACGAATGCGCGGGATGCCCGCAATGTGGTGCGGCGACCGGAGCAGGGCGCTCGTCCACACCGCTGCGGCCGATCGGTCGACCTCGGCGAGCTTGTGACGCACGGGCATGAGCAACCGCTCACGGAAGCCATCCATGACCAGTTGATTCACGGCGCGGACCTTCGGGTCTCCGGAACGGATATTCCGGCTGAGGTCCGAGGGCGGGTCGAGAACCAGCGCACCATCACCGGATCCGCTCGCAGGCGCGGCGAGATGGTAGGTGCGGATCGGGTTGGACGACCAGGCTTCCACACCGACGGAGGAGGAGACGGTGAAGCTGTGCATGGTCTCGGTGTGCACGACACCGTCGTCATCGATGCCGTTGTCGACGCCGTTGAGATAGTGGTCGAGCCAGTCGTACGCGGCCTCGGTGGTGCGGGTGTACACACCGAGCAGCAAGCCCGGGATCTCCACTGCCCCATGATCTCCGATGGCCAGGTCCAGGCGCTTGGGGCCGGGGAACTCGGCGAAGTAGCTCAGCAGCTGGTTCTGGGGAAAAATGGTCTCGTGCCAGTAGCTGGTGAAGAAGGTCGGCACGGGGCGGCGCTCGTCTGGAATGTAGGCGGGTGACCGCCGTCGCGCGTAATCCAGCACACCGTCGATATTGGTGTTCGTCCGGAAGTCCTCGAGTACCTTCACCAGTTCGGCGCTGGGGTTCTCGCTGATCGCGGCCAGCGCTTCGGCGGCGAGGATGTGGCGGGTCCGGTTGTCGTACAACGCTTCCCCGAGATCGGCCCACGTACTCAGGGCGACAACCGCTTTCACGCGTGGATCGGCCTGGGCGACCAACTGGCCGATCCCTGAGCCGTAGGAGATGCCTGCCAGGCCGATGCGCTCCGGATCTGCCTGGATTTCCGGGTGATCGAGCGCCCAATCGATCACCAGCGAGCCGTCCGCGACGTCTTCGGGACCGGCCACCGTCAGCTCACCACCGGAACCGGGCAAGCCGCGCTCGGTATAGGCGACGACGGCGTAGCCACGCATGAGCAGCCTGATCAGCGCCCCGGAGTACATCTTCCAGCCCGCCGGGTCCAAGCCGGCAGGCAGCACAACCAGCGGATGGGGGCCACCGCTGGTCGGCCAGGCGGCCATCCCGTCGAGCAGGTCGCCGTCGTAGCCGGGTATCTGAACCTGAGCGAACCGGCACCGCCCGCGGACCGCGGCGATGTCATCGACCAAGTAATCGGGGACACCGGACGCGTTACCGGTGAGCAGATCGGAAATGACGGCCGACGCGGCGGCCTCCTGATCGGGGGCGAGCAGACGCAGACGGTTCGGACGAGCTTCTGGCATGGCGATCTCCTGTCGAATTGGTGTATTTCACGGCAGCAGAACAGTTTCGCGACAAGCAGAGGAGCCACTGCGGGATCAGATCCGAGCCCCCCGCTCGCCAGTTATGCTACATCGACATCAATCATCTGTGTGTTGTGTTGAAACAGTTGGCATCCGGATCTTCTACTCCGCGCTCGTTGACTGATCATGTTCTGCCCCAACGCTTCACAGCGTCGAGCGAGTCCGGCACATCGGGTTGCTGCCGATGCGTGTCGACGGTCCGCCTTCGCATTTGAGACGACCGGCGGAGAGGGGCCTGACCCTCGGAAACGAGATGACGGAAGGCGAATGAGGGCCGGTTCAAACTGCCCTGGACCATGCGAGTCGGCACTCGAGGTGACCGAGGCCACTTCGCGAATTGGCCGAAGTGACCATATCGTTCCGTGGCGGTTTGGACGAAATGTCCTATCGGCCCAGGTCAGCTGGGCGGTAAGACTGCGCGAGGATTATCGGCACTCGTTCCGGATTCACACGCCGGCGATCGGATATTGATGGTGATTACTAGAAGGACCCTCCGCGGTCTGCTCGCATGGCGGCCCGAAAGCACGGCCGCGACAGGAAAATTCGGCGTTCGCGCCAGTTTGATCGCGATCGTCCTGGTGCCCAGCCTCGCGCTGCTCGCGGTGGGGGTCGGCGCGGCGGCGTATCTGGTCGCGGCGGGGCGAGATGCCCGGCAATGGGCCGAATTGGCCTCCGGCACCACCGGTCCCGCGGTGCAGATGGTGCAGGCATTCCAGGAGGAGCGGCGCTTGTCGGTGCTGCACATCGCGGGGGAACCCACCGGCGGAGGATCGTTGATCGCGGCCCGTCAGCGGTCCAACGGCGCGCTGGGGGAAGTCAAGACAAAAGGGCAGGACGCCGCCCGCATGCGGGCGGACTTCGCCACCGATATCGCCGGCTACGACAAGCTGTACGCCTTGCTGCCGGATCTACGCGCGCAGATCGACTCCCGCAAACTGCCGGTCGAGGCGGTGGTCGCGACGTTCGGGTCGATAGTCGATGTCATCGTGGCCGCATCGGTGTTGGCCGCGCGGGCCGCACCGTCGTCGGATGTGTCCATCGAGCTGTTCAAGGGCGTCGCGGTACTGCGAGCCTCGGAGGCTCTGTCGCGGGCCAACGCGCTGGCGACCGTCGCCGACACCATGACCGGCGAGCAGTTCATCGAGTACTCCGCCGAGGTGGGCGAGCAACGGTCGGAAATAGCCTTCGCCACAGCGATTTTGCAAGATCAACAGCTCGGCGAGCTGCAAGCGATCGTCACCGGACCCTCCTGGGCTCTCCTGACCCGGCACCAGCAGGAAACTCTGCTCGCCGGACCGGCGGAGTCCACGCCCGGCGGCAGGTCCGGTGCGCGCTCCACCGCGGCAACGGTCCGCGCCGAAGTGCAGGCCGCTTCGGTTCAGGTGGGATCCGAACTGGCGGAGTTGTGGGAAGCCCAATCCCGCCGAGCACAGGCGATCGCGGTGCGCGACGCGGACCGAACAGCGCGGGATTCGTTGCTCGGCGGGCTGGCGGTTCTCGCCGCCGCGGTCCTCGGCTTTCTTGCCGTGGTGCTGGTCGCCAACCGGCTCATCGGCCGCATGCGGCAGTTGCGTGCGCAGACCCTGGCACTGTCGGACGAGCATCTTCCCGAGGCGATGCGGCGGCTCGAAGCAGGCGAAAAGCTCGACATGGACGCCGAGCTGCATCGACTGCAGTTCGGGACCGACGAGATCGGGCAGGTGGCAGACGCTTTCAACCGGGCGCACAGTGCGGCGGTGACTGCCGCGGTCGCCGAGGCGAAGTTGCGTACGGGGGTCAACACCGTGTTCGTCAATATGGCACAGCGCAGCCAGAGCATCGTGCAGAAACAGTTGGAATTGCTGGATCCGGCCGAGCAGGGTGAGCAGGATCCCGCCCGACTCGATCTGCTGTTCAGGCTCGACCACCTCGCCACCCGTGCGCGCCGCAACGCGGAGAACCTCATCATCCTCGGCGGCGGGCAGCCGGGACGGCGGTGGCGAAACCCAGTGCCGCTCAACGACATAGCCCGTGGTTCTGTCGCGGAGAGCTTGGACTACCGGCGGATCGCGGTGCATCGCTTGCCGCAGGTCTACGTCGTGGGCGCGGTGGTGGCGGACCTCATCCACGTGCTGGCCGAACTGATGGACAACGCTACCGCGTTCTCGCGTCGCCAAACCGAGGTGGAGGTCACGGGCCGAATCGTCGGCAACGGCGCGGTGCTCGAGATCATCGATCAGGGTTCGGGAATGACCGACGACGAGCTGACCGCGCGCAATGCGCTCTTGGCCGAGCCCGCGAGTTTCAGCCTCGAGACGCTCGCGGAGAACGGTCGCCTCGGGCTGTTCGTCATCGCCTCGCTCGCCGCGCGGCATCAGATCTCGGTGCAGCTGAAGGAATCGGCCTACGGCGGCATCCACGCCCTGGTGTTGATTCCGTCGAGGTATCTCACGAATGAGCAGGACAGCGCAGAGAGATCGGCTCGGCACGCTATGGCGCCGCTCCCGGCGGCGCCTTCGACGCCACCTTCGATCCCGGTCGCGACCTTCGGTCTGAACGGCTCACCCGGCTCGGCCCACCCTCCGTTCGGTGACACCCGCAACGGGCAGTGAGTACTGCGCTGTCGAACAGATGTGGCGGCCCTGCGCAGGGCCGCCACATTCGACCTCGGTCCGACCACTCAGCTGGTGGCCCGTTGATGTTTGATCGCCCACCAGACCCGAGCGGCCGTCACCGGAGAACGCAGGTCGGCGTCGGCGAGCTCTTCGAAACGGCTGATCCGATAGCGAACCGTATTGGGATGGACCACGAGCATCTCCGCGGTGGTCTCGATATGCATGCCGGTGTCCAGGTGGCGTTCGACCGTGTCGATGATGGTGCGAGCCGCCGCACCGGCACCCACCGGCTCCAAATAGTGTTTGACCAGTTCAGAGCCTATGTCGGCCTCGCCGACTACGGCTGCCAGCAGCCCGACCCCGGTCAGCTCGGTCGGTCCTTGTAGATCGAAGACGTCCGCGGTGAGCAGGAGTCTGCTCGCCAGGCGAAACGAGCGTCCGAGCTCTTCGAGTCGGCACGCGGGCCCGAGCCCGAGCGGTGCCTCGGTGCGCAGCATCGCGGGCGCGGAAATGAACCCGGCGATGTCGTCGTCGATCGTGGTGGTGAAGACGACCTTGAGGCCGTCCGACCGCAAGCGCTGCAATAGCTCGGTGTCGGCATCGCGCGATTCCGACCGCGTGCGAAACGCCTGATAGCTTCCGTCGATGTCGAGGCCGTACTGGTGGGCCTGAACTCGGATTCCGGCGGGGCCGAGCGTGCCGTGCAGTACCCGCCGCACGAACTCGGCGCGTACCTGGTGATCCAGACGCGCGATCTCGAGTTCCACTTCGCGATGGCCCTGGCCGTAGACGAGTGCGGCCTGATCGACCAGATCCAGCATCGCGTGGCTCAGTTCCAGCAAGACCTCGTCGGAGATGTGATGGGCTCGGCCGTCAGCGACCAATGCGGCGCGAAAGCAGCGCAGAGCGATTCTCCAGCCGTGTTGCACATCGACCAGCGAGATACCCTGCTGAGCGCGAGCTTCCCCATATTCACGCAGTTCGCGGCAGTCGTCGCTGTTCAGCTCACGTTCCTCGGACAGCGCCGCGAGCATCCGCTCGATGAGAGCGGCCGCATACGTCGTCACAGCGGCGTGGCCCAACGCCGCGTAGGAGGGCATCTGCGCTCTGGCCTCACTGACGATCGCGCCGGTCACGTGGGGAATGCGGGCCCTGATGCGAGAGACGACATGGTGGCGAGCGGAAATCAGCGCCGGGAATGCTGGAAAATCGGTCATGAACGACAGGCCTTCGATCTCCGTCTTGGAGTTGGTCACAAATCGCGGGCAACAGATTCGACATGAGGTCCATGGCGTCGTGAGGCTGCCCGTCACTAGGGTTCAGTAACCTACCGCACCGGCTCCGGCGACGGCCGGTGTCCGCTGCCTGGCTCACCCTCGGGGGGGAAATGACGACGTTGACCGTGGGATCCGAAGCCGAAGCCTGGCTTCGTCGTCTGGTGCCCGATCTCCTCGACAGCGACCACCTCGAGTCGATCGTCAGCTTCACCGATACTCAGATTCTTCGGGACGTGCCAGAGATCGATACCTACGTTCTGCGTACCAACCTGCACGCCAGTTCCGCGGCGTTGGGGCGAGTCATGCTGCCGTCGCTGATCACCGGCGTCACGCCCACTGAGCTGCCGGACGAGGCGCACGTGCTGGCGGAGTCCATCGCGTACGGGGGTCTGGATCTGAAGGTGTTGTTGCGGATCTATCGTTCCGGGCAGCAGGCGATGATCCGGACGCTGTCCGAGCAGATCGAACTGTCGGTATCGGAGGTAGCCGAGACGCGCGAGCTGGTGATGCACTCGGCCGCCTGTGTCGCGGACTGGTCCGGTACGGCGATCGAAATACTCAGTGGCACGTTCGCTTTCGATCAGGACTCGGACCCGGCGGGCCGTTTCTCCCGTCGGCGCGAGACAGTGCGTTCGATCATCGCCGGTTCACCGGTCGATTCGGCGACCGCGCAGATGCGGTTGGGCTACGTGCTCGATGACTCTCATCTGGCATTCGTGCTGCGCCTCGAGGACAACGCCGGCGGTGGCCTGCCCGACCTCGAGCGAGCCGCGCAGCGCATCGTCTCGCAGCTGGAAGCTCGTGGCAGTTTCACCTTGGCGTGCGGCCATCGGACCCTGTGGGGCTGGGCGCGGACTCATCGCTCGCCCACCGCCGAGCTCTCGGCCTGCCTGGCGGGTAGCTCGATCCATGCCGCCTTCGGGCTGCCCGCACCCGGGGTGGCGGGCTTTCGGCGCAGCCATCTGGAATCGCTTGCCACACAGAAGATGTCACACAGGATCGCTCGGCCCGGCCGACTCGTGCTCTACGACTCGATCGAGCTGGAGCATCTGATCAGCCAGGACCAGGAGGCGATGGACTCGTTCATCGAGCGAGAGCTCAACGGGCTCCTGGGAGCGGACGCGAACGCAGTGCGGTTGCGCAAGACCTTGACCTGCTATCTGGACTCGATGTGCAGTGTCGAGGCGACCGCGCGTGAGCTGGGCGTGCACCGAAACACCGTGCGATACCGACTCGAACGGATCGAGCAGCTGCTGGGGCATCAGGTCGCGAGTCGACGACTCAAGTTGGAGGTCGCGCTCAGATTGGCTGCGGCACTACACAACTGACAGTTTTCGTGCGCGTCACGTCGCACCTCGATCCTTACGACTCCGAGGTTTTCAGCGGGTTGTCCGTCGCGGAACTTGCCGGGATATTGTCTGCGGCGTGGCTGAGTTGTTGGGATACTTCCGGCAGGTCGATTCGAATTCGCCGATCCATTGCCCGGGCGAGGTGTTCGTCGGCAGCCTGACGTACCACCGGTCGCAGTTCGGCCAGGGTGCGGGACAGGTGCTGCAGTTGAGCATGCGAGGGCTGATCGAGAACAGGCCCGAGAAGGTGGGTGCGGAACTGCTGCACGAAAGCGAAGGCCATCCGATCGAAGCCGGCCTCCAGTTCCCAACTCAGCGCGAGCAACGCGCGCAGCGGAATCCCCGCCGCTACCAGTGCCGTGGCCGTGTCGAGTAGGCGCCCGCTGTAATAGAAGAGACGATCTTCCTCGACGCGCACGTGCCCCAGCGCGATCGCCTCGGCCATGATCTCCGGCGTGATCTGGTCTCCGAAGCGGTCGACCAACTGGGCGAGGTCGATATCGATCTCACCGTCCGCCCACGCCGTCGCGGCCGCGGATTCGAACCCGAGCAGTTCGGAGACGCCGCCGCCCGACTCCGCGCTCGCCAGCAGGTCCGCGATCCCCTCGAGGCTGTGACCACGAGTGAGTAGATCGCTGATCAACGTCAGTCGCTCCAGATGACCGACGTCGTAGAACGCGTGCCGACCGCGCCGCACCGGCGGCGAGAGCAGACCCCGTTCCTGGTAGTAGCGCACGGTGCGCACCGGAACCTCAGCGGCTTGGGCCAACTCCGCGACCCGATACTCCCGCCCACTGTCCACCATCCCCACCTCCGTCCACCGATAGCGAGGCGATCCTATCCAACTGTCCCAGAAGCTGCTGTAGCGGTAGCAGGCAGATCGACGCATCTCTAGCCAAAATGTAGCACCACAGTTACAGTGTTCGCTGTAACAATGGGCAGCGCCGGAGGTCGGCAAGCGGGGACGCCGATTGGCACGCCACAGGAGGTCGGAAACCATGCTGACGAGCATTCCCTGCGCGGAGGAGGTTCAGATCGCCGGGGCGTCCGCAGCCACGCGTTTGCGCCACGACCACAACTTTTCCCAGCGTTTACTGGCGCAGTGGGGTGGCCTGGACGACAGGCGGCGCACAGTGTTGCCGTGCGGGGTGCCGTGGCGTGAAGCCGATGAGGTTGTGCGAGGTTGTCTGGATCTGATCGTGGCCGCGATGCAAGGCCGACCGCTCGGCGAGCCACCTGCTCAGCTCAGCGCGCGAATCGGCGATTGGGCCGCGGCGGGTGTGCCACTCGAAGCCGTGCAACAAGCCACCCACTCAGGTTTCCGGTTTGTGCTCGATCACCTCACCCGACGCGCCACCAGCGCCGACAGCAGGGCCGTCGCGACGGCCGGACACCGGGTCGGCGCGGTTCTCGAACAAGTCACAACCAGCTTCACCAGTGCTTATCTCCGTTGCGTCCGTGCCGAAACGAGCGGGCACACCGACGCCTCCGAAGAGTTGAGCTCAGCTTTGATAGCCGGGTCGGCGACGCCCGCGTGGACCAGGGGCCGCGGGTTCGAGATCGCTGGGGCCTACGCGGTACTCGCGCTGGCCGCCGCACCCGAATATCCCGACGATCAGGAACTCAGCGGCATCGCGGCTCGCGGGTGGTTGCGCCGGCTACACGAAGAACTCGCCTCCAGCGCGAGCCTTTCACCGCTGGCACAGCTGAGCGCAGGTGGCGGAACCGTGCTGGTCCCCGATGACAGCGGCGACGGCGCCGCTGCCGAGAATCTGTTCGACCGCCTGTGGGCCACAGCCGGGACACCGCTGCGGGCAGCACTCGTCCACGCTCCCACCCACCAAATCCCCGGGGCGGCAAAGGAAGCCCACGAACTGCTCGATCTCGCCGAAAAGCTGCACCGGCCCGCAGGCCTGTATCGCATGCGGGATCTGGTGGTGGAGTACCAGATCACCCGTCCCGGCCCCGGCCGGCGGCACCTGGCAGCGATTCTGGCCCCCCTGCACGATCAGCCCGATCTAGTCGAAACGCTGACGGAATACCTGCGCTACAGCCGCAACCGCAAACGGGCCGCGAGCACCCTCCACATCCACCCGAACACCTTGGACTATCGACTCCAGCGCGTCGCCCAGATCACCGGCATGGACCCCACCCACGTCGACGGGTCGTGGTATCTGCAGTCGGCCCTGGTTGCCCATGTGCACGAATCCGGCGTCTTGGATCCTTCGCGTTCCAGCAACCCGAGCCCGTAAACCGGGACTACCAGGCCTCGGTCAACCCGAACCACCTGCGGGAACAGCGTCGAGGACTGTCGGGCACCACTGCGCCGAGCCGTCGCTCAGGGGCTTTGTCGAGCGCGACGCATCGCTTCGAGCCGATCGAGCAGTGCCTCGAGAGATTCTTCGAACTCATCGCCCGCGCGGTTGGCTGCCAGGTGGCGCTGCAGACGATGGACATGGGGGTAGGCGGCCAGATCCGACGATTCGTGCCGTCCGGGCTCGGCGGTGGCGATCGGACTCAACTCGACCCCCATGGTCGCTACCTCGAGCAGGAGGTGGCCGAGCAGGAACGTGGCGAAAGACCGATAGACCTGGACTGCCTGACGGTCGTCGAAACCGTAGTGAAGCATCGTTTCGAGGAAGGATTCCATCCAGTTCAGGCTCCGCAGCGGCGGGCACAGCCACGGCGCTTGTGGTGGACTCGCGGCCATCAACGGGAAGACCTCGGGATGCTCGGTGGCGACGCGGCGTACACCGTGCGCGAGGCGCTGCAGGTAACCCTGCCAACTGCCGCCCTCATCGTCGGGCTCCATCAGGTTCTGATCGTAGAGCTGGTCGACGAGGTGATCGACCACACCGGCCAACAGGTCGTCCCGCCCGGAAACGTACCGATACAGGGCCATGGCCTCGACGCCGAGCCACGAGCCCAGCCGGCGCATCGTGAGATGCGCCAAGCCTTCCTCATCGATCAGCGCGATCGCCGATTCCAGGATCAAGACGCGATCCAGCCGCGGGGAACGCCGAGCGCCCCCGTCCCGTGGACCGCTGTCGCGCAGCTCGGCGCCCGAGTCGATCGTGTCCTCGCTCAGGGCGGAGCTCCTGTCAAAATCTTCGGGCCCTGGCCGTCCAGCACGCCGCTATAACCCCAGAATACCGGCAAGTTCCGGCTGATTCCAAGGCACCCCGCCGCGTAGTGCTCGTCACAAGGGTTTACAAGATAAACTGCAATATGTTTATCTTGTAAACGGCAGCCATGGAGCTGCCGAACCCCGGTTTCGCTCGCGTCACACGGGGAAACGCTGGGCCGATCGAAGGGAAAGTCGTGTCTGACAACGACAGCGGAGTAGAGGCCGGAGTCAAGGGCGTCGTCGAAGGCGTGAAGGGCAAGGCCAAGGAGGTCGCGGGCGCCGCGGTGGGCAACGACTCGCTGCAACGCGAAGGCCGTGCACAGCAGGACAAGGCCGATTCTCAGCGCGAGGTCGCGGAGAAGGAAGCCGAAGCCGAGAAGGCGCGGCTCGAGGCGTCGGCCAACGAAGCACGTCAGCGTGCCGCCGAGCAGGACTGACAGCTCGCGCCTGCGGGCCCGGCCGGGGGAACCGGCCGGGCCTGTGGGCTCGATTCGCAAAATGAGGAGTGACGTGATGGAAAAGCCCGCGATGCTGCGGTTGGACAGCACGGCGCGAACGACGCCCGGGTGCTCCGACCGACAATGGGCTGCGCGCGAAGCGGTGCTGAAATGGGCGCACAACGAAGACCTCCTCGACAACCCGGTCCCGGTGCTCGGCGCCTTCGTCGTCGGGGCATCGGTGTGTTGGCCAGGTAAATCGCTCACCGAGGACGAAGTAGTTCGCGCGTCACTGTGGTTGACGAGAATGGGGCTGTTCAACTCCATCGACCTCGACCCGGCATTCGGTCACCGCGCCACCATCTACCGTCCTCGGATCACCGCCGAAGGAATCCGCGTCGCTCGCGGACCCGGTGGAGTTCGCGGCGTTTCCTGGCCCGGCATCACGATTCGCCCGATCGGCCGGCCGACCACGCCGCCGCGCGATCTCACCCCTCCCCCGCAACAGACCGGGTAGACGACTGCCGATCCACCCCTCCGGATCGACCCCTCCTGATACTTGCGCAGACGCGACGATTCAGCAGCTGACAGCGTCAGCGACCGCATCGACGAACTCGTCGATGTCATCACTGCCAGGAAGCAGAATCCACAGCTCCGGACCACCCTGCAGCGAATCGAGTTCGGCATGGACGATGTCGTTCTCGACCCACAATCTCACCGCGACCCCGTTGTGGAAGGCGAGTTCCCTTGTGGCGGAATCGCTGTGAGCGACCCGCTCGGCGAACCGGCCTGCCAGCTGCCCATACAGCGACTCCAAGCTGTGCAACATAAGACTCCTTGCGCGGGACCGCACGAGCACCATTATCCGTGTGACAAACCCGGTCATCCTCGATCATGCTCGACCACATGCTGATTCGCACAGGCGGCTCCGCCGACGCCGCGGCCATCGCCGCTCTCCATACCGCCAGTTGGCGCATCGCCTACGCGGGCATCTTTCCTGACGAGTACCTCGACGGCCCGGTCGATGCGGATCACGCCGACCGGTGGCGCACTCTGTTGTCCGAGCCGGTCACCGCGGGTGTTTTCGTCGCCGAGCAGGACGCAGGCGTCATCGGTTTCGCCTATTTCCGTCCGACCGACGACGGCAGAGTCCTGCTCGACAACCTCCACGCACACCCCGATGCGCACGGCATCGGCATCGGTACCCGCCTCATCGAGTCGGGCCTGAGCTGGGCGGCCGCTACCTACCCCGGCCGCCCGGTCTATCTGGAGGTTCTCACCGCGAACACACCCGCCATCAAGTTCTACGAGAGTAGGGGATGGCACCGAACCGGTTCCGGCACAGTCACATTCGAGGCGGGATTCACTGTCCCCGAATACGAGTACACCTGGCAGCCGCCGGGGTGAGGCGTGTGACGACGTCGGCCCCTGAGTGTGGTCGGACATCCGTGCCGAATTCTGGACCGAATCGGCGGTGATCGATGGACTGATCGCGGGCATACCCGAGCATCGCTGGCACCGCGCACAACGCTGAAAACAGCGAACTCCGTCCTGTGTACGCATCCCCCCGAAACCCCGTCGACGATAACCATGTTACTGTTGCGTACGTCGTTGCTACGCCCGGGAAACCCCAGCGATAGACAACGCACGTGGCAGATCAGTCCTGCCTCCGGTCGAATCGGCGGACAACGATCACTTCCGCCGTTGACGGCGGTAGATCATCCAGCGATCGGGCGAGTCACACGGGTTATCGTCCCGCCGCCCACGATCGAACGCATTCACCACCACGTACATAAGGCGACGCATGAACACAGAACCTGTGCGCAGATCGCTCACAGCGACAATTTCCCAGCGACCGCTGGCGAAAGCTATCGACGTCGCCTCCGGTGATTCGCGGTGGTCGCACGACGTCGTCGCACTTGCCCCCGGAGGCCGGGGAAGGTTCTGATGTCACGACCCCCCTCTCCTCGCCCCGCCGAGCCCGACACTCACCTGCGAGTGATCACGGGTGGTCTGGTGGTCGACTTCCGCGGTTGCCGCACCGCCGTACGCAACTTTCTGCACCACTGGCTTTCGCGCCCTCATCCCTCCATCACTGCCAGCGAGATCAAGGACGGGTTTCTGCCGCACCGACGAATGCCCTGCGAAGGGCTGTGGTTGGACCCGTAGTCGCGGCCACGCGGCATCAGTTGTTCTTGAAGGGGTTGAAGGTCTTTCCGATGAGGTAGCCCAGACGGATGGGCAGGGGCTTCATGGCGACGGCGGAGATCTTGTTGACGGCGCCCGGAACGCACACGGGTTTGCCTTTCATCACAGCGTCCCAGCCCTCGGTGACGACGGCCTCGGGCTGCTGCCAGAGGATTCGGGGCAGATGATCGGCCTTGTCGCGCGTGCCCATGACGTCGTGGAATTCGGTGCGGGTGAAGCCGGGGCACAAAGCGGTGACGTGGACGCCGTGGGGTTTGAGTTCCATGTCGAGGGATTGCGAGGTGTTGAGGACGTAGGACTTGATGCCGGTGTAGAGCAGGCTGGCTCCGGGTGGGGCGAACGCGGCGACCGAGGACAGGTTGATGATGCGGCCCCAGCGGCGCTTCTTCATGCCGGGGATGACCAGGTGGGCGAGTTCTGTCGGAGCGGTCACCATCAGCTGGATCTCCCCGGCCAGGGCGTCCCATGGGGTGTCGGCGAACGCGGTCTTGCCCGACAGGCCCGCGTTGTTGATCAGGACGTCGACATCCAAGCCCTGCTGGTCGGCGTACTCCACAATCGCGGCGGGCGCGGCGGGGTCGGTGAGGTCGGCGGCGAACACCTCGCAGCGAACATCGTGGCGCTCGGTCAGCTGCGCGGCGAGCTCTTCCAGGCGATCGGCGCGGCGGGCCACGAGCAGCAGTTGGTAGCCGCTCGCGGCCAGGTGGTGGGCGAATGTCGCGCCGATGCCGGCCGACGCGCCGGTGATCAGGGCGGTGCGGGGAGATGTGGTCATGGATCCTTCGTTCGGGTTGGGCTGACAGGTGAGAAATGCGTCAGGCGGGTGGGCCGGGCAGCTCGCGGGGGCCGGGCGTGAAGGCGGGCCGGGCTTTGCCGATGTCGCCGCGGTAGGGACAGCACGGTCCGGTCAGCAGGAAGGGACGGGGGACGCGGCGCTGGTTGTCGGTGAATCCCCAGGTGCCGATGCCCAGGTAGACGCCGGGCGCGGCACGCCGCACCTCGTCCACCATGTGGATCGACCCACACATCGAGCTGTAGGCGCGATAGATGAGCGTGTAGGCCGGAGCTCCGTCGTAACGGGACGGGGCCAACAGCGTGCGCATCGGGTAGCGCTGCCGGACCTGGCCGAACTCGCCGAAGGTGTTGTAGCCGCGCCCGCTGTTCGCATCGACGGGCCGGAATGCCTTGCACAGCCACGGACCGAGCGGGTTGGCCACGGCCGCCTTTCCGGTCACTACCGCGAACAGGTTCGGCTGAGCCAGAAGCGAGGCGGAGTACTCGCCGTCGATCTCGGCGATCGTGGGGGCTTCCAGGGTGGTGAACAGGGCAAGCAGGCCGCTGGTATCGAGCCCTCGCAGCTCGGCGGCCGTGTTGTCGGTGTCCATAGAACCAGCCTCATCTCATCATCTCTTGAATGTCGCTCAAGAAGCCTAACGCCTTCTTGAGCGATGCTCAAGATAGGGTGGTGAAGTGCCAAGGAATCGACGCCCGCAGGACCGCGAGGAGAAGCGCGAGGAGATCATCGCCGCCGCGCAACGCATGTTCATCGACGACGGCTTCGAATCGGCGTCCACGGCGCGGATCGCCAAAAGCGCGGGAGTCACCGTCAATACGATCTACTGGTACTTCCAGGACAAGGACGAGTTGCTCATCGCGGTCTTGGACCGCATCCTGGCCGAGGCACTCGCCACCTATGCCGAGATCGACGGCCTATCGTTGAACGAGCAGCTGCTGTGGGTGGTCGACCAGCTGGAACAGCTGCACGGGCTCGTCAACACCGTGCACGTGCGCGCAGCGGCCTCCCCCGCCATCGACGTATGGCACGCCGGTTTTCACCACGTGGCCGACGCGCTCTTCGCCGACAACCTCCGCGCCGCCGGAATCGCCGAGACCGACCTCGCCGCCATGTCCGCCATCGGCACCTTCGTCGTCGAAGGACTCCTCACTCATCAGCGCGACGACGCGGACAAGCGAGCGGTCATCGACTTGCTCGTCCGGAGCCTCACTGCCGCGACCGGTCGACCTGAGACGAACTGACCGGCCACTGTTCCACCCGAGAAAGGGTGACGTCGGCGACGTCTACCCAGCAGACTGAACTCCACCGTCCAGTGCGCGCATCAATGAGTCAATCGGGCGGCCATCGTGGTCAGGTTGTCGGCGAAGGTCAGTACGAATTCGACGCACAGGTTGATCAGTTCGTCGCGGCTGATGTCCATACCGCCGTCGAGCCAGGCCAGGACCAATTCGGCGGCGCCGCCGGTGATCATCAGCGAGACCGCACGGACCAGGGTTTCACTACCGGCCGGCGGGTCGAACAGCGCGAGTTCCTGTTCGGCGACGACGTCGGCGATAGTGCGCATGGCGGCGGCGCGGCGGCGCATCAGGATCTCGCTGCCGTGCGCCTCGGCGAAAGCGATGCGGGCACGGCGGGGGTCGTCGACGACGGAGTTGAGAATGGCGGTGACGGCTGCCCGCGTTTTGGCTGCGATGTCATCCGGTGCGGCGGCGAGTGCGTCCAAGGAGCTGCGGATCGCGGTTTCGATGATCTCGTCGTGTACGGCGGCGGCGAGGGCGTCGAGGTCGTCGAAGCTCTCATAGAAGAACCGTGGACCGACCTTGGCCTGTTCGCAGACTCCACGCACGGTGGTCGCGGCCCAGCCCTGGGTGCCGATGATGTCGAGGGCAGCGTCCATCAGCCGCTGGCGGCGTTCGTCGCGTCGCTGTTCGGCCGAGGTGCCGCGGTAGATGCCGGTCGCTGCCCGTGTCACAACCCTCAGTATGCCGCACCAGAAACAGGAATCAATCGTTTACGGAAACGATTGATTCCTGTATGTTCCAAGTCACACCACATCGCCACGGTGCGAGAGGACAACGAACATGATGTCGACCCTGGGCCGACGGGCCAAATCCGCCGTATCCGCTCTTGCCGAGCGATATCCATCGCGAACCCGCGCGCTGGCAGACCCGCTGCCCGGCAGCGGATTACGTCCGATCATGGGCGATTACGGTGTCCCGCTCATCGGGCACGCCATCCCCGCGATGAGCGACAGTCTCGATTTCGCCCGCCGCCGTTTCGACAAGTACGGGCCGGTGCACTGGGCCGGAATTGTTGGGCGACGCGTTGTCATGGTCGCCGGACCCGAGGCCACCGAAGAAGTACTCGCCGACCGCGACAAGGTGTATTCCGCGCAACGCGGCTACACCTTTTTCATCGGTCCGTTCTTCCACGGCGGCATTCTGCTGCGCGACTTCGAGGAACACCGCTACCACCGTCGGATCTTGCAGCAGGCCTTCACCCGACCGCGGTTGGTCGGCTATCTCGATATCACCAGCCCGGCCATCGAACGCGGTATGCGCGACTGGACCCCGAATAGCGATTTCCAGCTCTATCCGGCGGCCAAACGCCTGCTGCTCGGCTTGTCCTCGGAAGTGTTCATGGGGGCGAATCTCGGATCGGAGGCCGCCGGGCTGGAGCGCGCGTTCATCGATGCGGTGCGTGGCGGCCAGGCACTGGTGCGCACGAATCTGCCCGGTGGTCTGTGGGCACGCGGACTGCGCGGGCGCGCAGTGCTCGAGGATTACTGTCGTCGCGAACTGCCGGCCAAACGCGCGGGCAACGGCGAGGATCTGTTCAGTGTGTTGTGCCGCACCGCGTCCGAGGAGGGCCATACATTCACCGACCAGGACATCGTCGACCATCTGATCTTCGTCCTGCTCGGCGCGCACGACACCAGCACGATCGCGGTGTCGATGATGGGATATCAGCTCGGATTGCATCCCGAATGGCAGGACCGGCTGCGCGCCGAATCGCAGGCGTTGGGCAAGGAGTCGCTCGACTATGCCGATCTGGACCGGCTGCCGACCCTGGATCTGGTCTTCAAAGAGATTCTGCGGATGTACTCCCCTGTCGGGCAGCAGGTCCGCGAAACCGTGCGGGATACCGCGCTTCAGGGTCAGTTCGTCCCCGCTGACACCTTGGTGATGATCGGCTCGTACTCGGCCATGCGTCAGGCCCGCTGGTGGAACGACCCCGACGTGTTCGATCCCGAACGGTTCACGGCCGAACGGCACGAGGACAAGGCTCACCGCTACACCTGGGCCCCGTTCGGTGGTGGCGCGCACAAGTGCATCGGACTCTATTTCGGCGGAATGACAGTCAAGGCGATCATGCACCGCATGCTGTTGCACTACCGCTGGACCGTGCCCGCCGACTACACCCCGCCGATGGGCTGGGCGACCGGCCCCGTCCCCCTCGATGGCCTGCCCATCCGACTCGAGCGCCTCGGCGCCTCGGTGTCCGCATGAAGATCGCCGCCGACCGCACCCGTTGCGAGGGCCACGGCATGTGCGAAGCTTTGCTGCCCGACATCTTTCGGGTCGACGACGAAGGCAACGTGACAGTGCTGACGGACCAGGTATCCGAAGCCGAACTCGACGATGTGCGGCTGGCGGTCGACAGTTGCCCGGTGGAGGCGTTGCGCCTGTCCGACTGAAGCACGCTCGCGGCGCGGTCGCCACCTCGCTGCGAGCGAAGCTGGAATGTCGTCGTAGCGGTATTGCACTCCGTGCAAGCCCACAAAGCCGGCACGGGGCAGGCACTGGCCAAGAGGGTCAGCGAGGATCGCCGGGATCGGCTCGGTTCGCTTGTGCCGATAGTTCGGCAATCTCGCGTTCGATGCCGTCGGCGATATCGTCGATATCGGGTGTGGTGTCGTAATCGCCGGTGATTCCGAAGACGAGCCGGTCGCGATAGCTCAGAACAGCGATAGTCGTGCGCAGGCGCATCGCGAGGGGAACACACGGCAGAATCTCGAGCACCTCGTGCCCCTGGAAAGTCAGTCTGCGGCGGGGGCCGACAACATTGGTCACCAATGCGGCGACACTGCGCTGCGGGAAATGCCCCGCCAGCCGGAAGGTCCACCCCACGAGAGCATGGGGCAACCACGCAGCCATCGCCAGCAACGAGCTCTGCGCACCGGCCTCCCCCTGAGCTCGATGTCGCGCGATCCGTTCGTGAACAGCGGCCAGCCGCTCGACGGGGTCGGCCAGCTCGATCGGCAGGTACGGGATCATCGCCGACACACGATTGTCGGCGATCTCCTCGGTACCAGCGGGCCGCACCGATACCGGCACCAGAACACGGACTTTGCCCGCCGTCGGCTCCTCCCCACGCTGGGACAGCACCGTGCGATAGGCCGACGCGACAGCGGCCAGCACCACGTCGTTGACGGTCACTTCGAAACTCGCGCCGATCGCGCGGACATCTGTCAGCGACGCTCTGGCGATCGCATAGCGTCGCTGTCTGCCGAGAGGACCGTTCAACGACGACGAGGGTGTCGGCGAGACCGCAGCGCCCACCACCGGAAGCAGGCCGCGCACCATGGTCGAGGCGAGGCGCGGCACCGCCCACGGCTCCCGCATGCCCCTGATCAGGAGATCGACAAGGCCGACGCCAGAACCGCGGGAGTCGTCCGCGCGCTTCGGGACACTGTCCTCGGGCGGATCGCACAGGCGCTCGAACAAGCTCATCCCCGAAACACCGTCGACCATGCTGTGATGTGCCTTGACGATCAATGCCCAGCGGCCACCGGACACGCGGTCGACGACCACGCACTGCCATAGCGGATGGTCGCGGTCGAGCCTCTCCTCCAGCTCGGTAGCGATGAGTTCACGCAGCGTCGGCTCATCGCCCTCGCCGGGCAGCGCCGTCCAGCGAATGTGGTGTGCCAACGCGAAGTCGGGGTCCCGCTCCCACACGGGCGCGGTCAAGTCCAGCGGTGACCGGCGCACTCGCTGCCGAAGACGTTCATTGCGATCGACCCGATCGGCGAGCATCGCATCGAACGCCGAACGGGTCGGTACCGGCCCCGCCATGATCGCGACGGCACCGATGCCGAGGCTGATATGCCGATCGGTGTCCTCCAACTCCATGAACCCCATGTCCAGTGGACGTAGCTCTGTCATCAGTCGACCTCCGAAGTGGGCGGTCGTGACAGCTCGTCACCGTTGAGGGGACTGTGGCACTGCCACTAGGTCGATCCTCGCGCATCGTCCTGGTCACGGGAAGGGCAGATAGTCCATCACCGGCCGCCGAAATACCCCCGCGATCACCGAGCACACCGCGCTGATCGCGGCCAGCACGGGCGCTCGGGCGCGACCGACGAGATCATGCCGGGGTTCGGTCATCGACCGAAGATCGACGCGAAGAACCCTGGTTTCGCTGGACGTGAGGAATTCTCGGTGCAGGTGCACCGGTCGGCCACTGCGACGGAATTCATCACACTGTCGACGTGTTGTCCGCATCCGCCCCAGGTCGTCTTCTGGCAACGCGAGCAGGTTTCGGGGTAGCACATGGGTGACTCCTCGTTATGGGTCGAAGTAGGTATCAGAGTCGGACACGCGCTCCCGATACAGGTGGGCGGGGGTGCGCTCGAGGATTCGCCGGTTCAGCTGTCGGCGAGCGCGTCGATCGCCGCGCGCAGGCGCGCGGTGGCCTCGGCGACGACGGGATCCAAAGCGGGCTCGCCGGTGACGCGGGCCATCAACTCGGGGTTCATGGCCTCCACGATGACAGTATCTGCCTCGGTGCGGTCACTGCGCACGACGACGTTGCAGGGCAACAGCAGACCGATCTGGCGGTCGATGTCGACGGCGCGATGGGCCAGCGGCGGATTACAGGCGCCGAGGATTCGATAGTCCTCCATCTCCTCGCCCAATTTGGCTTTCATCGTCGCGCGCATGTCGATATCGGACAAGATGCCGAATCCCTGATCGGCCAGCGCCGTCCGGGTGCGTGCGATCGCGTCGTCGAAGGTGGTGTGCAGCGTGGTCGACAGAGCCAGGTCCATGACCGACTCCCCTTTCGTCAGGCTGAGGTGGGAACAGCTTCTCGAGTTTCTTCTTCGGTCATCAGGGCCCGACCGGCCTCGATCTTGGTGACGACCCCGGCGAGCCGGCCGTGCGCGCACAGCAACCGATCGAGTACCACAGCGATGCCGGCCCGCTCGCCGACGTCGATCGCTACCGATTCCAGCCTCGCACACGCCGAGCACCGGCGACAGGCTGCGCAGGCCCAACCCACCCGAGTCCCAGGTGTGTGCGATCGATATCGAAAGTAGGTCCGATCGGCCCTTCTGTCAGGGACCTACGCCAGCAGTACGCCGGCGCGGCGGTTTCTACCGTCGAGGTATCCGCGCACCTCACACTTCGATCGGGGCACTCATCATGAGCACTCGGCTCATCCGCTACTCGCACGAGCTCGCCACATCCGTCGTCGTCGGCACCCATGGATCGGAGACGGCAGACATCGCGCCCGGCCCGGTCCCGCACCCGTCGGTCGAGGACCCGCGATGAAGAACGCCACGGCTCTCGCCATCGGTATCGCGACCTACGTCGCCGGACTCGGGCTCGGGTATTCGGTTCTCCTGCGCAAACGGTGCGCGACCTGGGGCGCGACCCGCGAGGAAGCGGAACGAACACTGCCCGGCGACGAATTGCTCGCCGACCCTGATATTCGAACAACCAGGGCGATCACCGTGGCGACCGACCCGGCGGCGATCTGGCCGTGGCTCGTGCAGATCGGCCCCGGGCGCGGCGGCGCGTATAGCTACGACTGGATCGAGAACCTGCTCGGCCTCGATATGCACAGCGCCGACGAGATCCTGCCCGAATTCCAGCATCCGGCACTCGGCGACGTGATCGCGCTCGCCACGAACGGCCCCCGGATGCGTATCGAAGTGCTCGAAGCCGACCGGTCGCTCGTGTTCGGCTCCGAGGACGGCAACGGGGTCTGGTCATTCCACCTCTACCCCGAACCAGCTGGTACCCGGCTGATCAGCCGCAATCTCATCTCGCTGATCGGGGCATCGCCGCCCTCACGGTTGTTCACCCGGCTCGTGGGCGAACCGGGCAGCTTGATCATGGAGCGAAAGATGCTCTCGGGCATCCGAACCCGTGCCGAGCACATGGTCATCAGTCAGAGCGCATTCTGATCCGAAAGGAGTCTTCGATGTTCGCCATGGTCTACGACGGTCCAGGAAGTCCGCACCGCCGCGAGGTCCCCGATCCGGTGATCCTCGACAGCACCGACGCCGTCGTCACCGTCGACACCGCCACCATCTGCGGGACCGACCTACACATTCTCCAGGGTGACCTCCCCGAGGTCGAGCGCGGACGGATTCTCGGGCACGAGGCCGTCGGTACCGTTGCCGCCGTCGGCAGCGCTGTGCGCACCCTCCGGGTCGGCGATCGCGTTCTCGTGTCGTGCATCTCCACATGTGGAAGCTGTGCGTCCTGCCGCGAGGCTCGCTACGGGCTGTGCACCGGCGGCGGCGGATGGCTGCTCGGCCACGAAATCGACGGCACCCATGCCGAATCGGTGCGCGTGCCGTTCGCCGATATGTCGACCCACCCGATCCCGCCCGGTATCAGCGACGAGCAGATGCTCATGCTGGCCGACATCCTGCCCACCAGTTACGAAGTCGGCGTCCGCAACGGCAGGGTGCGGCCCGGTGACACGGTTGTCATCGTCGGCGCGGGACCGATCGGCCTGGCCGCGGTCATCACCGCGCAGCTCTACAGCCCGAGCCGCATCATCGTCATCGATCTCGCCGACACCCGATTGGCGGCCGCGCACGAACTCGGCGCCGAGCCGGTGCTCGACAGCCGTCGCGACGATGTGCGCGCCAGGGTCGCCGAGCTCACCGGTGGTCGGGGTGCCGATGTGGCGATGGAGGCAGTCGGTGTACCCGAAACCTTCGAACTGGCCGTCGATCTCGTGCGTCCCGGCGGTCACGTCGCCAATATCGGGGTGCACGGCGCACCCGTCTCGCTCCATCTCGAGAAACTGTGGAGCCGGGATCTGACCATCACCACCGGTCTGGTGGACACCGACTCGATACCGCGCCTGATCGAGTTGATCCGATCCGGGCATCTCGATCCCACCCCGATGATCACCCACCGGTTCGAGATGGGCGAATTCGCCGTCGCCTACGACACTTTCGCGCGTGCCGCGGAAACTGGCGCGTTGAAAGTCACCGTCACCCAGGTGAAGGCAGGACAGCCATGACCACCGCGACGTCGAGTATCACCTTCCGCGAACTCCGCCCCGCCGACCGGGACACGGTGCTCGAACTCCACGCCGACCTCGCGGGAACCGACAGCTATTTCCGGTTCTTCGCACCACCACCCGAGGACCTCGACCGAGTGGTCGGCTCGATCGTGTCGAGCGATCGCACGTGCTGTGCTGTCGGCGCCTTCCTCGACGACAATCTCGTCGGCGTAGCGAATTTCGTCGTCCTCGGCGACGGCGTCAGCGCCGAGCTCGCCATGGTCGTCGCCGCCGGTCGACAACACCACGGCATCGGCACCGACCTGTTCCATCGGCTCGCCGAGCAGGGCCGCGCCCGTGGCCTCGACCGGTTCATCGCCGAGGTGCCGACGAACTCCACAGCCATGCGGCTCATCGTCGAATCCGACCTCCCGATCTCGGCCCACCGCGGCGATGGCGTCATCCGGATCGCATTCCACCTGCGGAAGCGTTCGACCCTGGGCGTCGCACAGTAGACGGCCGGTACTTGTCAGTGCCCGGCCGATTCCGGCCGGGCCTCGTGCCACCAGGCTTCATTCCGGTCGGTCGTGGAACCGTCCGGGTCGTCCTTTCATCGTCCGAGGTCGCGGCGCCCGCACCCGGCCCAGGCGATTCCGGTCGCTCCCGCCGCTACCGCCAGCAGCACCAGGCTCACCAGTGGATCGAAATCCTCCAGCGGGACGAGCGCGATGTAGCGCAAGGGGGAAATGGCGGGGAACCACTCGGGCAGCTCGAACGCTTCGGCAAAGATCAGCGCAACGACTACATAGGTGTAGAACAGCCACGACACCGCACCTGCGTGCTGCGGTACCCAGCCGACGGCGACAGCCGTCACCGCCACGATCACCCACACCGCGGAGACATAACCGAGGGCCGACGCGGCCAGGCGCACGGACTGCAGTGGATCGCCGACAGTGATGCCGTAGGCCAGCCCATCACCCAGCCCTCCGGCCACCAGCACGAGAGCACTGCCGGACATCGCCGTCGCGAGATATCCGGACAGCCATCGCACGCGGCCGACCGGCGCCGCCAGCACCATCTCCGCTCGTCCCGAGTTCTCTTCGGACCGTGCGCGCAGCACACCCGACACCCCGTAGGCAGCAGCCAGCAGCGCGATGATCGACAGCGTGAGCGAGAGATAGGAATCGACCGCATCGTGCGCGGTTCCCGTCAGATAGCCGGCGATCTCGGGGTTGTCGGCGAGGAACTGCTCGATACTGTCGGCGAAGGATCCGTAGGCGGCACCGAGCACGAAAGCCCCGAGACACCAACCGAGTACGGTCGCACGTTGCAGGCGCCACACGAGACCGGCCGGTGAGCCGAGCAGGCGAGATGCCGTCGCGCGACCAGTCCGGTACCCGAACAGCCCGGCACCGAGATCCCGCCGCCGCGACAACGCGAACGCCACCGCGATCAGCACCGCCGACATCGCGACGAACAACAGCAGCGGCCACCACCGATCGTCGACGAAGGGGTACGTGCGCTGGCCCCACCCGATCGGCGAGATCCACGCAACCGCGTCGTTTCCCACATCACCGACCGCACGCAGCACATACGCCGCGGCGACCGACGCGCTGATCGCCCCGTAGACGCTGCGCGGATTCTCGAAGACCTGTGCCGCGACAGTCGTCGCCGCGGCGACGGTGAATCCGAGACCCGCGATCGCTGCCCCGGCCAGGGCCGCACCGACCACGGGTAGCCCGGTCGCCGCCGCGGTGACGAAAACTACCAGCGCCGCACCGAGATTCGCGATCACGGCGACGATGAGGGCCGCCATGACCGACGCCTGAGGTCCCACCCGTGACGACCTGATCAGCTCGGTGCGCCCAGCCTCTTCGTCGGAGCGCGTGTGCCTGCAGATCACGAACATGTTCATCAACGCGACGACGATCGCGAGATAGGCGAAGATCTCGAAGAGCACCTCGCCGCCGACGGTCTCGAGCAATCTCGTCGGTCCGCCCATCGCGACGATCGCGGCGTCGGCGCTCATGGTGGCGCGCAACTGCGCCAGCTTGGCAGGCGAGTCGTAGAAGTTCTGGCTGCTCACCGACTGCAACGCCATCAAGGCGCCGATCCCGAGCGGCCACCACGGCAGCGCGAACCGCTCGCGGCGCAGCGCGAAGCGCGCCAGCGTGCTGACTCCCGCTGTCGGCGAGGAGGCGGTCGCGGTATTCACGCCACACCTGCCGGCACGCCGGACTCGACCGCGTAATGGCGAAGGAAGATGTCCTCGAGGGTCGGCTTGGTACTGGTCATGGCGAGCACACCGAGGTCGGCGAGTGCGCGCAGCACGCCGTCGAAATGCACGGGCTCGACTTCGAAGCGAGCGTGGCTTCCATCTACGGTCAGCCCGCGCACGCCCGCCACGGCAGCGAGCGCGGCGGCGGGCCGATCGGTTTCCACACTGATCGAAGTGGCCTGCAGATGTCGCAGTTCGGCGAGCGAGCCGCTGTCGACGGTGTGGCCGTTGCGGAGGATGCTGACCCGGTCACACAACGCCTCGACCTCGGCGAGTTGATGGCTCGACAGCAGAACCGTGCGGCCTTGCGCCACCAGTTCGCGAACACAGCTCTGGAACTCGGCTTCCTTCAACGGATCCAGGCCCGCGGTCGGTTCGTCGAACAACAACAGTTCCGCGTCCGAGGCCAGTGCGGCGATCAGGGCGACCTTCTGGCGGTTGCCCTTGGAGTAGGCGCGGGCCTTCACCGTCGGGTCGAGTTCGAAGCGGGCGAGTAACTCGGCACGCCGACGCGGGTCGATACCACCGCGCAGCTTCGCGAGCAGATCGATCGTCTCACCACCGGTGAGGCCCGGCCAGAGCGTGACTTCCCCCGGTACACAGGCGAGCCGGGCGTGCACCGCGACCGCGTCTGCCCCGGATCGCGCCCCAGCACCCGTACCGTCCCCACATCGGCGCGAATCAACCCGAGCAGAACGCGAATAGTCGTCGTCTTCCCCGCGCCGTTGGGCCCGAGGAATCCGTGCACCTCGCCGACGCGAACGGTCAGGTCGAGTGCGTCGAGGGCCCGCGTGCGGCCGAAGGATTTCGTCAGCCCGGCAATGGAGATGGCAGCGTCGTCGGTCATCGCTCGATCGTTTCCCGGTCGCGCTACTCGCCGGCAGAGCCGAAAGTCCCAGCCCGTCCCGCTTTGGTCACCGTTGCCGCCGGCGGTGCCATTGGTCCCTTGGTTGCGGGCATGACGGCTCTGATCCGCAGCTGTGCACTCACGCGATGCTGACACCATGACCACCACACCCCGCATCGCCGTTCTGTATGCCACCGCCCAGGGCTCGACCCGCGATATCGCCGAGTTCGTCTGGGACGATCTCGTCGCCCGTGGTGCACGCGCCGAACTGCACGACATCGAACACGCACCCGACCTGTCGGGTCTGGACACCCTTGTCATCGGTAGCGCGATCCACAACATGGATCTGCTGCCCGAGGCCTGCGCTTACCTTCGCAACAACCGGAATACCCTGGCGGACAAGGACATCTGGTTGTTCAGCGTCGGACTCGGCCCCGCGCTGCGCGGACCGATCGGGCGCTGGGTCGGGCGGCAGGTCCCACCCAAGATCGCCGCCGCGATCCGCACGCTGCATCCCCGCGATTACACCCCGTTCGCAGGCCAGTACGAACGCGAGGGCGTCTCGTGGCGCGCCAGGACCATGTACCGAATGCTCGGCGGCGCCCGCTACGGCGACTTGCGCGATTGGCGGGCAGTGCGCGAATGGTCGACCGGGATCGGTGACGCGCTCATGCTGGAACGCGCTCCGGTCACTGTCGTCCATCCCTGATCGCGCTCCCCCGCCGCACCGCACCAGCCAGGAAGGCAACACATGACCGAGCACAGCGAAACCCCGCACCGCGACAGCGCCGCCGCGGTAGTCGTCGGAGCCGACGGCTCGCCCGGATCGATAGCCGCGGTGCGCTGGGCCGCCCGCACCGCCGCCGATCGCGGGCGGGCGCTGCACATCGTGCACTGCACCGGGCCGATCCCGCAGGGAACTCCGCGTAGCGCCTACGACGCGTTCATCTTCGCCACTATGCAAGATCTCCAGCACGCTGCCGAGAAGGTGATCGCCATCGCCGACTGCGACGCGCGAGAGGCCGCACCCGAGGTCACCGTGACCACCGAGCTCACCCACGCCAACCCCGCCCGTGCTCTCATCGCGGCATCGGCGCAGGCGAACCTGGTCGTGGTCGGGGCGGCGGCGCGGGCAGGCTCTATCGCGCACCTGGGTTCGACACTGCTCGCGGTGGCATCGCACGCGCACGGGGCCGTGGTAGTCGTGCGTGGGCCCGACCCGAACCGGCTGACCGGGCCGGTGGTCGTGGGTGTCGACGGCAGCAGTGTCGGGGAACCCGCCATCGGCGCCGCGTTCGCCGAAGCCTCGCTACGCGGCGCCGAACTGGTCGCCGTGCACGCATGGAGTGACCTCTCGGGCGGCGAGTTCGGCGGCTCCAGTTATCTGTCGCTGCCGATCGCCGCCTTCGAGACCGCCGAGGCTGCCCTGCTGGCCGAACGGCTGGCCGGTTGGAGCGAGCAGTTTCCCGATGTCACGGTACGGCGTGAAGTCGAGGTCTTCGGGGCCCGCGAACGGCTGGCCGAATGGTCGAAGACCGCACAGCTCGTGGTCGTCGGCAGTCGGGGCCGAGGTGGATTCCGTGGCTTGCTCCTCGGTTCGACCAGCAACTGGCTGGTGCAGCACGCCGAATGCCCTGTGATGGTCGTGCACCAGGACTGAGACGCCGATAGGTTTCGTCCGCCGCGCCGAATTGCGTCGGTGGGCAGGCCATCCGGGCACACCGTAAGGTGTTCCGCCCGGCGCGCTGATCTCGGAGTCCGAGCTCGCCCGGGTCGGGGGGCTCGGAGGAAACGACACCGGGACGCTCTGCCCGACCACGCACGCCTGGCCGTTCTCACCGCCACCGGCGAGACGCCCGCGACCTGGCTGCGTACACCGGCGAGGCGCTCGCGGCGGTCGGCTCCGGCACCGACGAGGATCGCCGGTGTGGGTCTACACGCCGACGATCCGTCACTTCGCCACAGTGAATCCCCTGGTTGCCCCTAGGTCAGAGCGGGCGCCCAGCGATCCGGTCCGAAGACCTCGTAGTGGATGTTCTCGGACGCGATGCCTTTGTCCAGCAGTGTCTCTCGCACGGCAAGCATGAAAGGCAGTGGCCCGCACAGGTATGCGCGAGTGCCGTCCGCGATGGTGATCTCACCGAGGTCGGCGCGGCCTTCCCGGAGTCCGGTCTCGGGCTGCCGGGCGCCGAGATCCTCGTACCAGCGGTGCATGACAGCGAACGGCAGCCGGTCGACGAGCTCGGCCAGTTCGGCGCGATGGGCATGGCTGCTCGGCGCGCGATCGGCGTGGATCACCGAGATCGGGCGTGGGTCGGCGGTCTCCGCGAGGTGGCCGAGCATGCCCATCATCGGGGTGCATCCGATGCCCGCGGAGATCAGCAGCAGCGGTGCGTCGTCGTCGTGGAGCACGAGATCGCCGAACGGGGTGGTCACGTCGAGCACATCGCCTTCGAAGGTGTTGCGGTACAGGAAGTTCGACACTTCGCCGGCCGGAGTGGTCGAACCGTCCGACTGAACACGGGCATCGACCCGCTTGACGGTGACGCGCCAGTCCCCGCCCGACGGTGCCGAGGACAGGCTGTATTGGCGGATCTGGCGCGCGCCGTCTTCGAGGTGAACGCCCACGGAGAGGTACTGCCCCGGCGAGAAGGACGGTAAGGCAGCGCCGTCGAGCGAACCGAGGACAAAGGAGACGGCGTCGTCGGATTCCTGACGCCGCTCGCGCACCCGCACCTGTCGCCAGACGTCACCGTCGACGACACCCACCCGCTGGTAAAGCCCCCGCTCCATCGCGATCAGCGTCTCGGCCATCAGCCAGTACAGCTCGTCCCAGGCTGCGGCGACCTCGGCGGTGACGGCGTCGCCGAGCACCTCGACGATCGCCTCGAAGAGGTACTTGTGCACGATCTGGTACTGCGCGGGCCGAATTCCCAAGGAGGCGTGCTTGTTCGCGATCCGCGACAGGATCAGATCGACCCGTGCCTGATCCGGTTCGAGTTGCAGCGCGGCGAAGGCGGCGATCGCGCCGGCGAGCGCCTTCTGCTGGTCGCCCTGCCGCTGGTTGCCGCGGTTGAACAGGTCACGTTCGAGTTCGGGCTGGGCAGCGAACATCTTGCGGTAGAAGAGGGTGGTTATCTCGCCGATGGCGGCACCGACGGCGGGCAGAGTGGCGCGCAGGGTTTCCTTCGTGGTGGCTGAGAGCATGTCATTCTCCATTCATCGCGGCGATCTCGTCACTGGCGCCGCCTACCCGAGGTAGGGCGAGCAGCACTGTGCGCGTGGGGTTTCGGGTGAGGTCTTCGATGGTGAGGGTGTCCAGGGACGCGAAGAAGGCCTGCTGGGCGCTGCGCAGCGCCGACCGCAGCAGGCAGCCGGTCCGTAGCGGGCACGGGTTCGTTCCCTCGCATTCGACGACTTCGCCTTCGCCTTCGAGGCGCCGCACCAGCCAGCCGACCGAGGCGTCGCGCCCGAGGTCGGTGATGGCCAAGCCACCGCTGCGTCCGCGGCGGGCGTCCACCACGCCGAGTTCTGCCAGCCGGGTGATCACTTTCGCGACGTGGGCGTAGGACACCGCCAGCTCATCGGCGATCTCGCGGCTGCCTGGACGATCACCGTTGCCGACCACCGCGAGTCGCATGACGACGCGAAGTCCGAGGTCGGTGAACCGGGTGAGCTGCATGACCTGAACGTACGATAATTCGTATTTCAAATGCCAATTATGTGAGCCGGATAACCGGTGAGTTCACAGCCGGGCGCGTACCACGATCGTCGGGATCTCCACCGAGTGCAGCAGGGCGTTGCTCGTGGAACCGAGCAACATGCTCGAGAACCCGCCTCTGCCATGGCTGCCGACCACCAGCAGCTGCGCCGACGCCGATTCGTCGACCAGCGTGCGGACCGGGCGATTGGCGACCACGATCCGTCGCACGGGTACGTCCGGATACTGCTCGGCGTGACCGGCCAGCGCCTCGGCGAGATCGGCCTCGGCCGATTGCCTGCCCATCTCCCAACCGAATGCGGGGAGGTCGAGCTCGCTGGCGTCGCTGAACGCGTGTACCGCGACCAGCTCCACCTTGCGACGTGACGCCTCGTCGAAGGCGACCTCGATCGCGGGCACGCTGTTGGGGCTGCAATCCACCCCGACCAGCACCGGCTGCCCCGCCGAGACCGGATCGATCGCGGCGATGCCGTGGATCACCGCCACCGGGCAATGCGCGTGCTGGGCGGCCGCGCGGCTGACCGAGCCGAGCAGTCCGCGCTGGAACGCGCCGAGCCCACGGCTGCCGACCACCAGCATCCGCGCCGATCGCGAACGTTCGATCAGCAGCGGGGCGGCCAACTCGAAACTGACCTCGGTGGTGATCGCGAGGTCTTCGTCGGGCACAGCGGCGCGGGCCACCCGTTCGGCTTCCCCGACGACCCGTTCGGCGTCGACGCGCAGCCACTCGAGGTCGGCCTCGCCCAGTGACATGCCCGGGCCGAACCCGGTCTGTATCGCGCCCGAGGTGAGGATGTGCAGTGGCAGGTGATGCAGGGTGGCTTCGGCCGCTGCCCACGCCGCGGCCTGGTAGGAGTTCGCCGAACCGTCGACAGCGGCGAGCACCGACCCGCGTCCGCTCGTCCCCTGCTTGTTGTCGGTCATCGTCGATCCTCTCGTCGTCGCGACTGTGGGCCGGTCGCGGTCTCGGATTCAAGGATCGTCCGGTTCAGCGCACGGCATCAGGGGACAAGGTCATCGCGGAGCCGGGCCTATCGGCCCCGGATCGGGACTCGGGTCCCTGTCCCGCAGGACCTTCGGCCCTGCCGGTGGCCGGCCCACACGCGCGAGGCTTTACCCATGATGTCCACCTATCTGCGACGGTTCGACCCTCGTCGATCCGTCCTGTGCCTGATCACCGGCATCCTGGCGACGTGGGCGTTCGCAGGGTCGTCGGCCCTCATCACCGGGGCGCTGACACTGGGGCCGACAGCCGAGAGCCGGCTGCCCTGGCAGAGCCCGATCCTGGCCGGGGTGATGCTGGCCCTCGTGGTCGGGCTGCCGATGACGGTCGTCGCGGTCACCGCCGCCCACGCAGACCGCAACCTCTCACAGACGGCGATGGTCGCCGCCTGCGCGCTGATCGGCTGGATCCTGTTGCAGCTGTTGATATTACGGGAACTCAGCTGGCTACAGCCGGTGTGCGTGATCCTGGCCGTCGCTGTCGCCACCCTCGGCGCTCCGCCACTCACCCATCGCACTCCACGTCACCATTGAAGACTCACCGATGAAAGGGAACGGCGTGCGCGCACTCATCGTCTATGAATCCATGTTCGGCAATACCGCCGCGGTGGCCGAAGCCATCGCCGACGGTCTTCGCCCCGACTACGAGGTGCAGCTGTGCCCGGTCGCCGACGCGGTGAATCGTCCAGCAACGCAGGTGGATCTGCTCGTCGTCGGCGGGCCCACCCACGCCTTCGGGCTCAGCCGCGCCACGACCCGCCAGGACGCGGCTACTCGGACAACGGCCCCGATCGAGACCGAGGTCGGCGTTCGCGAGTGGCTCGACGCCGCCCTGCCTGTTTCGTCATCGTGCCCAGCCGCCGCGTTCGGCACCAAGGTCGCTCATCCCCCGTGGCTGCCGGGTTCGGCGGCGAAAGGCATCGGCAAACGGCTGCGGAACCTGGGCTACCGGCTCGCCGTCGCACCCACCGACTTCTATGTCACCGCCATGACCGGCCCTTTGACATCGGGAGAGCGCGAGCGGGCGACCGCGTGGGCCACAAAGCTGGCCGCCACCCGGCCCGAGCTACCGAAGGCAACGCGGTGATCGTGGTGCCGCTCGAGCAATACAGTGATCTATCGGCCGCCGAAGCAGCGGATGATGGGAACAAGGTCCCACACCGACGCGAGAAAGAGTCACCGATGATCAAGGTGTTCCTGGTCGACGACCACGAAATCGTCCGACGCGGCGTCAGCGACCTGATCGCCCTCGAACCCGACCTCGAGGTGATCGGGGAGGCAGGATCGTGCTCGCACGCACTCGCGCGGATCCCCGCACTGCGCCCCGATGTGGTGGTGCTCGACGTCCGACTACCCGACGGCAACGGCATCGAACTATGCCGTGAGCTGCTCTCGGCAGAGCCCGACCTGCGCTGTTTGATCCTTACCTCATTCACCGACGAACAGGCCATGCTCGACGCCATCCTCGCGGGCGCGAGCGGCTATGTCGTCAAGGACATACGGAGCCTGGAGCTGATCAGCGCCGTACGCGAGGTCGGCGAGGGCAAGTCACTGCTCGACAACCGCGCCGCCGCCGCCCTGATGGCCAAGCTCCGCTCGGAGGCCGCCGAGAAGACCGGTCCACTGGCCACGCTGACCGAGCAGGAACGCACGCTGCTGTCGCTGCTGGGTGAGGGCCTGACGAACCGCCAGATCGCCGCACGCATGTTCCTCGCCGAGAAGACCGTCAAGAACTACGTCTCCAGATTGCTGACGAAACTGGGTGTCGAGCGCCGGACCCAGGCCGCGGTGATGGCGGCCGACCTGCGCCGTGAACAGCGCGAATGACAATCCTCGCCATCCACGTCGGCGTGGAAGAATGCACCCTATGGACAACGCGTCGGGGGCAAGTGGTCGGCTTCCGGTGACCGAGACCCTGTCCCAGCTGCGATTGCGAGAACTACTCGCCGAGGTACAGGACCGGATCACCCAGATCGTCGACGTCCGTGACCGGATGGACCGGCTGATGGAAGCCATGCTCGTGGTCACCGCGGGCTTGGATCTGGACAACACCTTGCGCACCATCGTGCACTCCGCGATCGAACTCGTCGATGCCGGCTACGGCGCGCTCGGCGTCCGAGAAACCGACAAGGCGAGCAATCAGCTCTCCGAATTCGTCTACGAGGGGATCGACGATCGCACCCGGGTACTCATCGGCGACCTGCCCCGGGGCCACGGCGTGCTCGGCGTACTCATCGCGGACCCGAAACCCATTCGGCTGTCCAATCTTTCCGATCACCCATCGTCAGTCGGCTTCCCCGCCAACCATCCGCCGATGCGGACGTTCCTCGGTGTGCCGGTCAAGGTCCGCGACGAGGTCTTCGGCAACCTGTATCTGACCGAGAAAGCTGGCGGTCTGGAATTCACCGAAGACGACGAAGTGGTGGTGCAAGCACTCGCCGCCGCGGCGGGAATCGCGATCGAGAACGCCCGCCTCTACGAGGAATCGCGCGTTCGCCAACAATGGCTCGAGGCCATCCGCGACGTGGCCACCGAACTGCTGGCCGGTAGCCCGACCGATGACGTACTCGAACTCGTCGCTGAACGCGGACATGCACTCACCGGTTCGGCCTGCACGTTTCTCGCACTGCCCGAAGACCCCGATGTCCCCGAGGACGAACTCACCGAACTCGTGGTGGTCGCCGCCGCCGGTGTCGACGCCGACAGCCTGATCGGCAAGCGCATCCCCCTCGAGGATTCGCACTCGGCCGAGGCATTCCGGTCTGGGCGCACCGTCGCCGCCGATACCCCCGCCCACAATCCGATCTTCGGCTCGGTCGAGAAGTTCGGGCCGGTCCTCACCCTTCCTCTGCGCGCGAACGGCTCGGTCACCGGCGTCTTGACCTCGGTTTTTCCGGTCGGTGCCGCGCAGCTCAGCGCGATGGACCAGACGCTGATGACCACTTACGCCGACCAGGCGGCCGTAGCGCTCCAACTAGCCGACACCCAACGCCGAATGCGTGAACTCGACGTCTACGCCGACCGCGACCGGATCGCCCGCGGACTGCATGATCACGTCATCCAACGACTCTTCGCCGTCGGGCTGTCGCTGCAGGGCACGATGCAGCGGGCCAGATCGACCGAAGTGCGCGGCCGTCTCGACGAGACCATCGACGACATCCAGGCCATCGTTCAGGACATTCGTTTCTCGATCTTCGACCTTCAGAGCAACACCGCCACCGACTCCTCGACCTACCGAAAACGCCTGCACGACATCATCACCGATATGACCGACGAGACGGGCCTGCGCACCACCGTGCGGCTGGCCGGACCGGTCACGGTACTCGAACCGCCACTGTCCGACCACGTCGAAGCCGTCTTACGCGAGGCCGTCAGTAACGTCGTGCGACACGCGAAGGCGAGCACCGTCGGGGTGGAACTCATTGTGCGCGATGAGGTCTCGATCGAGGTCACCGACGACGGGACCGGCATCGATCTCGAGACCACCCGCCGCAGCGGCCTGGCCAATCTGGCCGCGCGCGCCGCCGAGATGGGCGGCACGTTCACCATCGAACCCCAGACGCAGGGCGGCACCAAGATGCGCTGGACAGCACCGCTGGACTGAGCCGCTCAATCGTTGTCGTGCACGTCCGCCATCACCCTCGCATCGCGCAACGATCGCCAGTAGGCCGTCGGCAGTTCCGCCGAATACCGGGTGGTCCGGTCGATTTCGCGTTGCAGCAACAGTCCGTAGGTGAACGTCGACTCCCCCGCGTTCTCCGCTTCCCTGGTGATCTGGATCAGGTGATGTTTGGCCACCACCGCGTCCTGGTGTTCGCCGAGCAGGTCCTGCACAACACGCAAGCCGTCGCATGCCTGCGCGGTACGCGACGGATCGAGATCGCGGACACTGTCGAGGTAGTAGCGCGTGCGCCGGATCGCTTTGCGCAGTGCGTGGATTGCTGCGTCACGGGCGTCCTCCTCCCCCGCGGACTCGACCGCCCGCATACGCGATCTGACCCGATCGAGCAACGCGCTCAGCACCACCGCATTGTCGACATCGTCGACCCCCACCACGATGCCGCCGAGCAACAACCGCTCTTCGGCCATCAGGTCCTCGATCATGGCGGGAAACCGGGGCGAGCCGAGCAGGTCGCGTGCGGCCAGCCATGCCAATCTGGTTCGCTCCCCGAAGTATTCGGTGATTCTCGCGCGCACGGGTCCGCGAACATAGCGCGGACGCAGCACATCTACAGCGGCGTGCAGTCGCGCCGACTGTGTCCGCAGTTCGTGGGCCGCGCCGACGCTGATGCCGAACCAGCGCAGTTCCTCGATCAGTCTGTGCACCTCCGGCTCGGCGTGAACGGTTTTCCGGTGCGCACTCAGAGCGCTGCGGGCACGCCTGGACGCGATCACCATGGTGGGAACCGAGTCCAGATCGTCGTGCGTCTCGACAGTGATCTGACCATCCAGGATCGTCTCGCGCTGGGTGTGCAGGTATTCGGCCAACAGTGTGCTCGCCGACGCGGGACCGATCGACGTGCGGGCGTCGACGTTGCTGGGGATTTCGGCTTTCATCGCAAACCTGCCTCGGTGAGTGGGTGAACGGGTCCTATGTCCACCCTGCGCGCGACGGCGCCGCCGGCCCAGGGTCGTTCGCCCCCGCCGGTCCCCGATCCGGGTGTTCTCGACGACGACCTAGTGCCCCTCGGCACGGGCCATCCGACCCTGCTGTGCTCCGAGGACCCCGGCGCACAGTGGAGGAAACAGAAAGGCGACATCATGTTCACTCCTGGGAACCCGAATCAGCCGGTCGTCGTCGGCGTCGACGGCTCGCAACAGTCCCTCGTCGCCCTGCGCTGGGCTGCCGAGTACGCCGCGCACCGCCGTGCCCCGCTGCAGATCGTCTATGCCATCGATGTCCCCGTCGACTACGGGCCGGGCCTGGTCGGGCCCCTCTTCGATGCCGAACAGCTACGCATTCACGGTGAATCCATCGTCGCCGCTGCTGCGGTAGCGGCGGAGAAGATCCCCGGAACCGCCGTCTCCACCGCCGCGGTGTCCGGTTCCCCGGTTGCCGTGCTGCGCGACCTCAGTAGGTCGGCTCGGCTCGTTGTCGTCGGCAGCCGTGGACTCGGCGCATTCCGCCGCACGCTGCTCGGCTCGGTGAGCACCTCGCTCGCCCGCCACGCCGAATGCCCGGTGGCGGTAATTCCGGAAACTGTGTCCGACACCGGCGCGGTGGTGGTCGGTGTCGACGGTTCCGCCTGTAGTGCCGACGCCATCGCGATCGCTTTCGACGAGGCCTCCCACCGCAGTGCTCGTTTGGTGGCGGTCCATACCTGGTCCGAGTTCTACCGCTACGAGACGCGCACGACCATGCAGACCGAAGCCGAAGCGGTGCTGTCGGAAAGCCTGGCCGGATACGCCGAGAAGTACCCCGAGGTGTCGGTCGAGCGCGTGGTCGCGGAGCAGTCGCCCGCCAAGGCGATCCTCCTCGCCGCGGCCACCGCACAGCTCATCGTCGTCGGCAGCCACGGCCGCCGGGGATTCGCTGGCATGACTCTGGGTTCCGTCGCCCAGGCGGTACTGCACGGCGCCGAATGCCCGCTCATCATCACCAGGCCCGCCATCGGGAATTGAGACCGACACCATGACCGCACTCACCACCCGCCCAGTCGTCGTGGGGGTCGACGGGTCCGCATCGGCATCGAGCGCGGTCCGTTGGGCTGCGCGCACCGCGATGTTGCGCGGCGCGCCACTGCACGCCGTCCACGCGATGAGTTCGGGTTGGGACCTGGGCGACCATCTGGGCGTGTTCACCCTGCACCACCAGGGATTCCGCGATGCGGGCGAAGAAGCGTTGGCCGCGGCGAGAGCGGTCGCGCACGCCGAGACGGCACCGTATCCGCTGACGGTGCGGACCTCACTGGTCAGCCCGTCGCCGATTTCGACGTTGCGCCGCTACGCACGCCACGCCCAGCTTCTGGTCGTCGGCGCGCGCGGGCTCGGCGTATTCGAGCGCACCCTGCTCGGTTCTGTCAGTGGTGCGCTGGCCCGCCGACCGCGCTGCCCCTTGGCCGTCATCCCAGGCCCCCAACCGCCCGAGTTACGACACCTGCCGGTGTTGGTCGGCGTGGACGGCTCGCCCGCGAGCCGCCGCGCTGTCGAGTTCGCGATCGGCGAGGCATCTCGCCGCGGCGTCGGGCTCGTCGCGATCTCACTATGGAACGATCCGCGCCCCGAAACTCGCGCACCCGAGACCGCGCACCGCCTGCTGACGGAAAGCCTGGCGCGCTACAGGGAGGAATATCCCGACGTCGATGTCACCCGGCTCGTCGCTCACGGCGAGCCCGCACACCGATTGGTGCGAGAATCCGCCGGAGCACAGCTGATAGTCCTCGGCAGTCACCGCAGTGGTTTCACCCGAGCCACGCGCAGGTCGGTCAGCGGCGCGGTCCTCGGCGCCGCGAAGGTTCCGGTCGTCATCGTCGGTCAGCAGTCTCGGCACAGGCCGTCCCACCGACCAGCAGACATTCCGGCGCGATCATCGGAGGGGGCTGTTGCTGTTCGGCGCACGAGTAGGCCACCGTCGTAGCATTTCGGCCGACATTGCGTTGTTCGCGATGGCGGCGACAGTCACCGAGATCTCCCGTCGGCGCTTGTCCTGGCCGATGTCTGTGCGGTCCGTGTCAGTACACCCGGAAGTTCGTGACGCTCGGGGTGTGAGGAAGGTCGGTGATGAGGGTGAACTCGACCTGGCCGGGGCCGGTTACGAGCCGGAGGTTGCCGACTACGGGGGCCGACCAGAAGAAGGGTTGCCAGGCGCCGAGGGAGGTGGACGCTCGGCCGGTCGCACCGGTGTCGAGGTTGCGCCATTGGACCGTGGGGGCCAGGGTGCACCAGGGAGCGGGGACGCCGAAGACCTTCAGCCAGCCTTTGAGTTGGAGGTCTACTGTGCCGGGGACGTCGCCGTCGGGGTAGACATTGCCGACCGCCCAGACGTCGCCGGAGCAGCCCGGGCCGTAGGCACCCGTGGTGGTGATAGGGAGCTCGACGGGGATGTAGTTCGAGGCTGCCGCGGGAGCACTGGTGGCGACGAGGGCGGCGACGACCGCGCCGGCGGCGAGGGAGAAATTGGCAAGTTTCCGGTGGGACATGTGAGCCTTTCCACTGCGATTGCTGCACGGGCGATTGCATGAGATGGCTTCGAATTCATTGTTGCATCGGCTAACCGGTTGCGGTCGTTACCCCGAGTTGCGTGCGCCCGATCCTCGCGCAGACTGGGCATGTGCACAGCGACCTCCCATCCCCAGGCGCGACGCGGGCCGTGGAGTATGTCGCCACACACTCTCAGGGGCGCGCGCTGGACTCCTCGATCCCGGTGACGGTGAACTTTCATCCCGATTGGCTGGTCGGAGACCGACTCGTCATCGAAGCCCTGGTCGATGACGGGTTCTACCGCTCGCAATTCGTCACAGGGACCAGCAACGGTGGTTTGACCGCGTATCCGGGTGGTGACCGCTGGCAGTGGGAGAGCCGGATGTTCGGCGGCGCCTACGACCGAGCGCCAGTCGAACATCGCCCGATCTACGGTGCGCTGAACTTCCGGCACTTGCCGTTCGGTGCCGCGCCGCGGTTCGGATCAGCACATTTGCGATTGACCACGACAGTGCTGGACCGCACCACATTCTGCTACCCGGACAGTCATCTGAACCCCTCGAATTTCGGCGTGGCATCCAGCATGGGTCTCATCGCACTGGCCGAGATGGCCGACACCGACCTGCTCGACACCTACATCGAGGCACACATCCACGGCCCGGTCCGACTCGATCGCGATGTCGAGGCGATCGTGCTCGACCCCAGCCACCGTGGCACCGGTATCGAGAGGGCCGCACGGCGCCTTCCGTGTGCCGTGGAGTGGCATCACGGATTTCACCTCGGTGTCAGTACTCTTCGCGAGCACCCTGATTACCGGGGAGTGCACTATGTGGACCTCGGTACGTCGATCGCGGTGAACGGCGTACTCGACGCCTCCGTGCTCGGACAGGCCGCGCAGTCAAGCGAATACGATGCTCAGTCGCTGAAGAAGGTCTGGCACTATCTCGCCCGCTTCGGAATGAACGGATCCGGAGAACACAACGCACCGCAACGCCGCGACCGGCCTTCCGCCGACTCGCTACCGGCCAGCGGGCAGTGACTCCCCAGCGACGATCAGCGGCCGGGCTGCCCCCGATTTCGGCGATGCCTTTCGCTGACACCCAGACCGCGATGCCGCCCACTTTGCATTATATTTCTTCACCTACCGGAAGGTAAAGTAATGTGGGGACGAGCGACCGGAAAGGTGTAGTCATACCGTGGTGACGCGAACCAAGGGCCGACCCTCTTCGGCGGCCGCCATTCTCGATACCGCTCTGCGATTGCTCGACGAGGGCGCCACCGTCTCGTTGGAATCGGTCGCGCACGGGGCCGGGCTCACCAAACCTGGTCTGATGTATCACTTTCCGACCAAGGCCGCGCTGATGGAAGCCCTGGTCGACCACGTCGTGGACACGCTCGAACAGGACCTGCTCACCCGTTTGCCGGTACCTGTCGACGAAGCGTCGGCGGCACAACGTATCGGCGCGTATCTGCGGTGGTCTCTGGGCTACGCACACCGACGATCGGATCTGGTGATGCTGAGCGATCCCAAACTGGCCGACCGGATGACTGCCCGGTGGACCGAAAGGTTCGACAAGTGGGTCGAGGTGCCCGCCGAGCTTCCGGCGCCGGAGCGGACCCGGTTGCATACCGCACGACTCCTTGCCGATGGAGCGTGGTTCGTCGGCGCGATCGACACCTTCCCGGTGCCCGCCGATGATCGCCCCGACTTGCTCCGATTCGCACTCGAACTTCTGGAAGGACCTACATCGTGACCTGGCTTCTGCTGGCCGCGGCCATCCTCAGCGAGGTGGCCGCATCGCTGTCGCTGAAAGGCTCGGAAACCGATCCGGCTCTGTACGCGGTCGTCGTCGTCGGCTACGTGGCGGCGTTCGTATTCCTCGCCGCGGTCCTCAAACGCGGTCTGGCACTGGGCGTCGCCTACGGCATCTGGGGTGCCAGTGGTGTCGCCTTGACCGCGGTGCTGTCGTCGTTGCTTTTCGACGAAGCATTCACCCTCGCGATGGGCGCGGGGCTCGCGCTGGTCATCGCCGGTGTCCTGCTCGTCGAAACCGGATCACACCCGGCCGCGGCTGCCGCTACCGAGACGAGCCGATGATGCAGTACCTGTTCTTGATCTGCGCCATCGTCTTCGAAGTCAGCGCGACCTTGTCACTGCGCGTTGCGGCCATGGGGCGCACCAAGTTCTACGCCGCAGTCGTCATCGGTTATCTCGCCGCGTTCCTGAGCCTGCTCGCCGGCCTGCGTCAAGGCCTGCCACTGGGCATCGCCTACGGCATCTGGGCAGCCTCCGGCGTTGCCCTCACGGCTGTCGCGTCGAAGTATCTTTTCGACGAACCGCTGACACGCCGAATGCTCGGCGGCATCGGCCTGATCGTGGCCGGTGTCCTACTCCTCGAACTCGGAGGCGGCCACTGACCATCCTCCGCATCGGCGGTACCGATGAGCGACTCTCCATTCTCCGCGAGACTGGCCGAGCAGCCCACCGGCCGTCCGAAATCGGTCGCTCAGGGGGCGGGGAGAGCCTTGTATGTACTGAGGATGCTGCGGATCGAGGGCGTGACGAACAGCTCTCGGTCCAAGGACACCCACAGGTACCCGGCGTGCGCCGAGAGGCGGATGGGGCTGGTGGCTTTCACATCGACGGCGAAGTGCAGACGTCGCACCGGTTTTCCGGCCGGGGACAGATAGTCGAAGTCGCCGACATGATGTCGGATGTCGGTGACGGTCAGGCCGGTTTCCTCGCGGACTCCCCGCACGAGCGCGGCGGACACCGATTCTCCGGGTCCCACCGTGGCGCCGGGAAGTTTGTGGGTGAGGCGGATGGGGCCGGTGCTGTTGACTTCCAATAGCAGCACTTCTCCGCCACGGTCGATGATCGCGCCGACGCGTAGCCCGAATCCATCGCGTTCGCCGCGCGGTAGGACCTCGTCGTACATAGGTATCGCCATCGGTGGATTCACCAACCTTCGGTCGGGCAGAGGAGCTGCGTGTCGTCGAAGCCACTCGGTGGTGGCTCCTTCTCAATTGTGCTCGGTGCCGGGCGCATCCGGCGACGAACGACGCCAAATATCTTCGCGAACGCGTCGAGATCTACGGCGGTGCCGCGCCGACTGTGCCCGGTACACCACAGGTAAAGGTAGTCACGAACCGTCCTCGAAAGGCTGCCCGTTTCCGCGAGGTCGTCGAACTGGCCCGATGGGCCGAAGACGTCGGTTACGACGCGTTCGGCGTCGGCGAGCGACACAATCCCGCGCTGCTGTCGTCGTCCCCCGCTGTCATCCTGTGCCATATCGCCGCGCGGACCCGCCGCATTCGGCTGGTGACCACCGTCGCGGTGCTCTCGCTGACCGATCCGGTGCGTTCGGCCGAGGACTACGCGACCCTCGACCATCTCAGCGACGGACGTCTCGACCTGATCATCGGCAAAGTCGGCGACGCGGTCGCCCCCTCGGTCTTCGGGATCGACCAGGCGGATCTGTGGGACCGGCTCGAAGAGGGCAACGAGCTGGTCCGCAGACTCTGGCGCGAAGAGGATGTGCACTGGCAGGGACGATTCCGGCCACCACTGTCCGGCGCGACGGTCGAACCTCATCCGCTGCAACAGCCCGCACCGCGCGTCTGGCACGGATCGGCCACCAGCCGTCGGTCCACCGAGTTGGCCGCGCGGTGGGGCGATCCCCTCTACTCCGCGAACGGCCTGGGACGCGATGAGACCTATCTCGACCTGGTACGCCACTACCGCGAACGTCTGGCCCACCACGGCCACGATGCCGACGCGGCCCTGATCGCGGTCGGGGTCCACTCCCCCATCATCACCGACCGATCCCAGGATGCCTTCGTCATCGCCCGGCCGATCTTCGAAGCGTCTGTGCGTGAACACTTCTCCGGCCGCGGCCGTTTTCCGTTCGACTCGCTCGAGGATTTCGTCGAGAACGGTTCGGCACTCGTCGGCACCGCAGAGCAGATCACCGAGAAACTGCTGCGCACGCAGGCGAAGTTCGGCAATCAGGTCTTCGGTGTCGGCGTCGAGGGCTTCTTCTCCACCTACACAACAGATCTCGCCACAACGAAGGGTTACCTCGAACGGTTCTTCGGCGAGGTCGCGCCGATCCTGCGCGCGGAGATACCCAACACGCTCTGGACGCCCGCACCGGAACCCGGCGATCTGCCGATCACCGCATGACCGAACCACCGTCGTCCCCAGACGCCGGGGAACCCAGGTTCCCGGCGACGTCCGCACAGGAGTGGAAGCTACTACGAACAGCAGAATCTGCTCGATGCCGAGCGCAGTTCCAGCGGTCAGCGCCAGTACCGAAGGGCCCGGGTCGAAACCCCGGTCCGGCGAGCCAATTCGCCGATACGCATTCGCATCCTTCGCGTGATCCATGCCATAACCGCTTGCCTCTGACATCGACGTCAGGCTCTAGCGTAGTCGAGGTCCCCCTCCGCGACGGAAGCTCCGGCAGCTCACCACCGGCTACCTGCCAGGAGCACGCACCGCGATCACACACGTCGCCGCGACTGATCCGAAAGAATATGTCACTCATGGTCATTCACCCCGGCACCGGCCTGGCCGATCCCGCACCCACACCGACCGTCACCGTCAAACCACTGAAGGTGCCCATATCCGGTCGTGGTGCAGACCTCGAAGTGAGGGTTTCCGCCCCGGTCACCGGCAAGGATCTACCGGTCGTGCTCTTCGCGCACGGGTTCGGCTCCAGCATGGACGGTTACGCGCCGCTGGTCGCTACTGGAGCTCGCACGGATTCGTGGTTATCCAACCGACGCATGTGGACTCGAAACGGATCGCCCTGGCAGCCGAGGATCCGCGCAAGCCACGACTGTGGCGTCACCGTGTGCAGGACATGAAGCGGATTCTCGACGATCTTTCCGTGTTGGCGGCATCGGTGCCTGGTCTGCACGGCCGAGTCGACCACGATCGGATCATCGCCGCAGGGCAACCTCACCAAAATCGTGCACGGCGCCTGGCTACCGCTGCTCATCGGTGTCATCGCGTTCACGGTGATGACCACCTGGGGACGCGGTCGCGACATCGTCACCGCGGCACGCGAGCAGCGTGAAGGTTCGCTGCAGGAATTCGTCGACGAACTCCGCGAGGGGAAACCGGAGACGGTCGAGGTCCCCGGCACGGCGATCTTCCTCAACCGGGGCAAGAAGACGACCCCGCTCGCCATGCGCGCCAATGTCGAGAACAACCACATCCGACACCAGCATGTCGCGATCGTGAGCATCACCACCGACCCGGTTCCCCGCGTCCCGTTCACCGAACGGCTCACCATCGACCACCTCGGACACGGCGACGACGGCATCATCCACGTCACCGCCGACGCCGCCGACTACTTCTCCCTACCCCGCGATCGCACCGTCATCATGGGCTCCCACATCGACGTCTGAGACTCCGGTCGTCGGCCGCACTGTTTCCCCGAAGCATGCCGGGGTAAGGCGCAGATCAGGCGTTGCGCGCATCCCGCGCCACGGCTGTCCGACGAAGACCGCTGTCACCGCCGAAAGGAATCACTTCATGGCAATCGCGACCGTCAATCCCGCCGACAACAGCACGGTCGAGGAGTTCGACGAGTTCACCGAGCAGCAAGTCGATGCCGCCGTCGAGGCCGCCGATACCGCGTACGCGTCGTGGCGTCACACGAAGAAATCCGAACGCGCCGCGATTCTGGGTCGAGCCGCGCAACTCTTGACCGACCGAGCAGACGAACTGGCGCCACTGCTGACGTTGGAAATGGGTAAGTTGATCGGCGAAAGCCGCGGCGAGGTCGCGCTGGCCTCGGCGATTTTGCAGTACTACGCGGACAACGGCGAGGCGATGCTCGCCGATGAGAGCATCGAAGTCGCCGACGGTTCGGCTATCGTGCGCACGGCACCGATCGGTGTATTGCTCGGCGTGATGCCATGGAATTTTCCGCTGTATCAAGTTGTCCGCTTCGCGGGGCCGAATCTCATGCTCGGCAACACGGTTCTGATCAAGCATGCCAGCAACTGCCCGCAGTCGGCGCTGGCGCTCGAACGGCTGTTCTCCGATGCCGGCGCTCCTGCGGGCGTCTACACCAATATCTTCGTCTCCGGCTCGAAGATCGCACGGATCATCGGCAATCCCACTGTCAAGGGGGTGTCCCTGACCGGTAGTGAGGCCGCCGGGGCGAGCGTGGGAGAACACGCAGGCAAGAATCTCAAGAAATCGGTACTCGAACTCGGTGGTAGCGATCCGTTCATCGTTCTCGACGACGGCGGCGACTTCCAACGGTTGATCGAAGGCGCGGCCACCGGACGCCTGGCCAATACCGGCCAGAGCTGCGTGGCGTCCAAGCGATTCTTCGTCGTGGACAGCCTCTACGAGCGTTTCGTCGATGGGCTCGCCCGAGCGTTTCACGGCTTGAAGCTCGGCGATCCGCAAGACCCGGCGACCACGCTGGGACCACTGTCGTCGGAACAGGCTGTCGAGGATCTCGGAGAGATCGTGCGAGACGCACTCGACCGGGGAGCATCAGCGCACGTGGGTGGTCATCGAGTCGACAGGCCCGGCGCCTATTTCGCAGCGACCGTGCTGACCGGCGTCACAGCGGACATGCGTGCTTTCAGTGAGGAATTGTTCGGTCCCGTCGCTGTCGTTCACCGAGTGCGGGATGCCGATGACGCCGTGCGGCAGGCCAACGCGTCCAGCTTCGGACTGGGCGCCACCGTCTTCTCCGGCGACGTCGATGCCGCGCGATCGGTCGCGGACCGACTCGACAGCGGCATGGTGTGGATCAACCATCCCACCGGGACCGTCCCCGAACTCCCGTTCGGTGGCGTCAAGCGATCCGGCTTCGGACGCGAACTCTCCCACTACGGAATCGGAGAGTTCGCCAACCACAAGCTCATTCGCACTGTCCCGGCGGAATCGAAGATCGCGGGAGCGGGCGGCTGACACCGGAACCGCAGCCGTCGTGGACCACCTCATCCCTCCGGACCGGCGCGAGCACCACGACCGGACGCTCTGCGTTCCAGGTGTCGATAGCCCCGGAAAACCGGCTGCGGGCCGATCCGGGTAGCGGCTCGCCAGCGTCGACAGGCCCGATGATGGCGTCGGCCTCGGGCAGGGTGTACTGGCTCAGGTCGGCGGATTCATCCCGATCCGTTCGGCGACCTGGGCGCGGTCGAGGGTCACGATCGTAGGCATCAGCGCCTCACGAACCACAGGACCACGGCCACGACGGCGAGCCCGCCCCAGATGATCCAGTAAATGGCCGGCGCGCCGACGACAGCCAGCACGGTCGCGGAAATGCTGAAGACGAACAGTTGGCTTGCTGTGCGCACTGAGTTCTCTCTTTGTGCTTAGTGTTGCAGAGGATAAAGGTCAACCAGTGCGCCGGAAAGCCATGATACAACCCACTTCAGCGGGTTGATCAACTAATCTTGTTGTTTCGCAACATATTTCATTCAGTGTTGCGATTCTACGCGGTTACGGTTTGTCGAATCCGGCCTCGGTGAACACCGCGCCTGCCTTGTCCGAGCCGATGAACTCGACGAACGCCGCGGCGGCAGCGGAGTTGGGTGCCTTGGCCAGCGGCGCGAGCGGATAGTCGTTGACTGCCTTGGTCGACTCGGGGAAGTCGATGCCTTCGACTTTCGCACCGGCGGCCCGCACATCGGTCCGGTAGACCAGGGCCGCGTCCACCTCACCCAAGGTCACCTTCGTCAGCACGGCCTTCACGTCGGATTCGCGAGTGTCGGGCTGCGGAGCGACGCCGGCGACCTCGAAGACGGTTTTCGCCGCAGCACCGCAGGGCACCTGTTCGGCGCACAGCGCGATCTTCGGCTCGGTCTTACCGAAATCCGCCAAACCGGTGATGCGGCCGGGATTGCCTGCGGGCACAGCGATCTCGAGGCGGTTACGCACGAACGTCACCGGTTCGGCGGTGACTTCACCGGCGTCGACGACCTGTTGCATGTTCTTCGGTGCGGCCGAGGCGAACACGTCGGCGGGCGCGCCCTGTTTGATCTGTTCGGCCAGCGCCGAGCTGGCGCCGAAGTTGTAGACCACCTTCACTCCGGGATGTGCTGCCTCGAATTGCTTGCCCAGTTCGGTGAAGGTCTCGGTCAGCGAGGCGGCGGCGAAGACGGTGACGGTCCCGGAGATCTTGTCCGCTGATGCGGGCTCGGTCGTCGTGTCGTTTCCACAGCCGGCCGCGGCCAGCGCTACGGCGCCGGCCATCGCGATGCCACGGACCATGCGAGTCATGTTCAACTTCATCAACTTTCAGCGGTTCCGGATGCAAGAACAAGGGGTGAGTTCGGACGGGGTCCGGCCGGGCGTCGGTCGTAGATCCAGCACGAAAGGCAGTCGCTGTTTCTGCGCGGTCACATCCGATCCACTCACCGGTTACAGCCACCTCTCCGCATATACGGTTACCCTAGTGAGATCAGACCTTAGATACGGAACTAACACCCCAATCGTACTTCAGCTGCAAAACATCGCACCTCGGTTCCGCCCAGCAGAGGTTCCGGGGCGCGAATAGCGGGGTGCGCCGCCCCCTCGGGGGTGCCGGTTCGACTCGTCAGCGCCGCCCGCACATCAGGCGGGATAGGTGTGGATCTCGGTCGCTTTCACCGAGGCCCACAACTGCGCCCCGCTGTGCAGCCGCAAATCCGCGACTGTGGCGGGGGTGACCTCCGCCAAGACCGCTGGGGCACCCTCGAGCCGGACACGGGTCGTGTGCGCATGCTGCTCGAGGCCGGTGACGGTCACCTGCCAGGTGTTTCGCGGACTTCCACTGGGGCGCTGCGGATACAGGCTCACCGCGGTGGGAGCGAACGACACGTGCACCGGGCCGTGCGCGGGTTCGGCGATGGTGAAGGCCGCGCCGTCGCCGAGATCGACCGCGGTGCCCGCGGCTGTGCCCTGATAGAGGTTGAGTCCGACCAGGTCGGCGACGTAGTCGGTGCGGGGGCGCCGCGCGACCTCACTCGGTGCGCCCTCTTGGACGATGACGCCGTTCTCGATGATGATCAGCCGATCGGCCAGAATCATCGCGTCGAAGGGATCGTGCGTGACCAGCACGGTATGCCCGGGATAGTCGCCGAGATGATGGGCCAGTTCGGAGCGGACCTGCAGCCGAGTCCCGGCGTCGAGTGCGGCCAGTGGCTCGTCGAGCAACAGCAGGGCAGGGTCGGTCACCAGGGCACGCGCCAGCGCGACTCGCTGGGCTTGACCGCCCGACAGCGCACGGGGTTTCGCGTGCAGGTGCCGACCGAGTCCGACTCGTTCGAGCCACGCGGTGGCCTCGGTCCTGGCCATGTTGCGGTGCTGTCCGCGAGCACGTAGCCCGAAGGCGACGTTGTCCTGGGCGCTCATATGCGCGAACAGGAGATAGTCCTGGAACACGACGCCGACTTCACGGCGTTCCGCCGGGACGAACCGGTCCGGCGGTGCGTCCCAGACGTGGTCGTCGAGAACGATCCGTCCGCCGTCCAAGGGTGTGAGTCCGGCCAATGCGCGCAGGGCGGTGGTCTTGCCCGCGCCGTTGGGGCCCAGGAGGGCGACGACCTCACCCGGTGCGACCTCGAAAGCGATGTCGAGGACGAAAGCCTCACGGACGACGCTGATTTCGGCGTTCAGGGTCACAGTGTGCCCCTCGTCCATCGGTCGCGCAGTGCGACGAGCACAGCCACCGAGACCGCGAGCAGCACGACACTGAGCACGATCGCGTCCTCGGGGTCGGTTTCCAGGGCGAGATACACCGCCAGCGGCATTGTCGTGGTCGTGCCGGGGAAGCTACCGGCGAAGGTGATCGTCGCACCGAACTCCCCGAGCGCGCGAGCCCAACACAGCACCGCGCCCGCGACGACGCCGGGCATCACCGAGGGCAGCGTCACCCTGCGAAAGGTCAGCCATCGAGACGCCCCGAGCGTGGCGGCGGCTTCCTCGTAACGCGGATCAGCGCCGCGCAACGCACCTTCCACCGAAATCACCAGGAACGGCATCGCGACGAACGCCTCGGCCACGATCACCCCGTAGGTGGTGAACGGCAGCGAAAAGCCGGTCCATTCGTAGAGGTACTGGCCGACCAAGCCGCGTCGGCCCAGTACCAACAGCAGCGCCACGCCGCCGACCACCGGCGGCAGCACCAGCGGCACCGTGACGAGCGCACGGACGAACCTGAGCCCGGGCACCTCGCCCCGCGCGAGCAACCACGCCAGTGGGATGCCGAGCACCAGGCACACCAGCGTCGCCGACGTGGCGCAGATCAGCGACAGCCGCAGCGCCTGCCAGACCTCGGGGCTGGTCAGCCGTTCCGGCAGGGTCCGCCACGGCGTGCGCCACAGCATGCCGATCAGCGGCAGGGTCAGAAAGACCAGACCACACACGGCGGGCGCCATGAGGATCAGCGGCCGCCGACCTCGCACGGCCCGACGTCGAGCGACCCGTGTCACAGGTTGCCGAATCCGGCCTCGGCGAAGACCGCGCGCACTGTACGAATCATGCTCGACCTCGTCAGCTTTCCGGCACTTCGACGACGACGTGGGTCGACTTGACCGAGGCCACCGCGATACTGCCCACCTCGAGACCGAGCTCGTCGACGGAATCGCGACTCATCAACGACACCAGCAGAAACGGCCCGGCCTGCATCTCGACCTGCGCCATCACGGTGTCCTTCACAATCCGCGTGACGATCCCGCGCATGCGATTGCGCGCGGAGGACGCGACCGTAACTCCCGGCCCCGGTGCCTCCGCATTGTTCTGCAGGAACTCCGCCAGCTCGCGACCGTCCACACCCTTGCGCCCGCTGTCGAGCTGGATCGCCGTGAGCCGACCCTGGTCGATATGCCGACGCACAGTGTCATCGCTGACACCCATCAAGGCCGCTACTTCGCTGATCCGCAGATTCGACACAAAGTGCAGCATATTCGCAGCACATGCGGAATGCGAGCGATGCCCGTCGTCTAGAGCGTCGCCCTGTGGGCCCGAATCGACCGACACGGTTGCGACCTCGCGACCGACCGGTCAGCCGGCGTAACCGATACGTCCGTGCTTACGAGCGCCCGGCGCAGGCTCTCCTCGCCGACAGCGCGGCACCAGTGAAGCGGCCGCAAGGAGGTGGCGGTGTGGACGGCTTCACCGGCCTGTACTCGCGCCCGCTGCAGCGGATTCATGAATGAGTTCTGTCAGGGCAGAACGCCCCTCGACAGCCGGTCATCGGCATACTCTGGAGTGATGGCACGGCCGCAGGAAAGTAGGACCGAGTTAGTTCTGGGCCCGTTGCTGCGTCACGTCGGCGAATGCGACGCCACCGTCTGGGTCGAGACGTCCGCACCGTGCACTGTCGAGGTCCTCGGCCACCACGAACACACCTGGACCATCGCCGGACACCATTACGCTCTCGTCCTGATCGAGGGACTGGCGGCCGGTTCGGTCACGCAGTACGAGGTCGGTCTCGACGGGGAGCGCGTCTGGCCGCTGCCCGACGCCCCGCACCCGTCTGTCATTCGCACGCTCCGAGGCGACGCGGAACTGACCCTCGCCTTCGGCTCGTGCCGATTCGCCACACCGACGGCGACGCAGGACGACGACAACTTCGACGCCGACGCTCTCGACGCGTTTGCGCGGCGAGTCATGCAATGCCCACCCGAAGATCTGCCCGACGCATTGGTCCTGCTCGGCGACCAGGTTTACGCCGATGAGCTGTCCCCGGAGATCCTCCGTCGCATCGACGAGTTGCACGACCTCGACCAACCCCCGGGCGCCCAGATCCGCAACTTCGAGGAGTACACGTGGCTCTATTCCGAGTCATGGTCGGACCCGCAGGTGCGCTGGCTGCTGTCCACGGTTCCGTCGTCGATGATCTTCGACGACCACGACGTCATCGACGACTGGAACACCTCGAGATCGTGGCGTGACGAGATCGAGGCCACCGACTGGTGGGAGGAACGCATCGTGGGCGCGATGTCGTCGTACTGGATCTACCAGCACCTGGGCAACCTCTCGCCCGCGGATCTGGCCGACAACGAGCTCTACCAGCGGATCCGATCCGAGGGCGGCGACTGCGCGGAGTTGCTCCGCGATTTCGCCTCCGCGGCAGACGAAGAAGCCGACGGCGCCAAGGGGGCACTATGGTCGTATCGTCGAGATCTCGGCACCACCCGGCTACTCGTGATCGATTCACGATGCGGACGCATACTCGGCGGCGGCACGCGGTCGATGGTCTCCGAGACCGAGTTCTCATGGATCGAACAACAGACCGAGGGCGACTACGACCACCTGTTGTTGGGGACCTCGCTCCCGTGGCTGCTGCCGCGCGCCCTCCACGACCTGGAGTCGTGGAATGAGCGCATGGCCTCAGGGGTGCGGGGCCGACGTATAGCCGGATGGTCCGAAAAATTGCGGCGCTCAGCGGATCTGGAACATTGGGCCGCCTTCCGAGATTCGTTCGAACGGCTCGCCCGGCTCATCGCCCGCGTCGGGCGCGGACAGTGCAGCGGCCCGGGAGGACGGGCGCCCGCCACGATCTGCGTGCTGTCCGGCGACGTTCACCACGCCTATGCCGCGCAAGCGAAGTACCCCGACACCGTGCGGTCCCGGGTCTACCAGCTGACATGTTCACCGATGCACAACTATGTGCCGACCGCCATGAAGGTGATCTTCCGGGTCTCGTGGAGTCGCGCCGCCGAACGGGTGACGCGTTTCCTCCTGAACCGGGTGTCCACCGTTCCCCCGGTGTCGGTCGAGTGGAGTCGGGTCACCGGGCCTTTCTTCGGCAACCAGATAGCGACGCTGCATCTGCGCGGTCGGACCAGCCGCTTCGTGCTGGAGCAGGTGAGCACCGACGGCGGCCGTCCGCATTTGGCGACGGTCGCGAACGTGCCGCTGTCGACCGAGACGGACGACTCGCCCCGAAGCGGCATACGCCGAGAGCCCTGAAGGACCCACCAACCTTCAGTTAAACTGAAGGCTATGGAGTCTTTGCCACCGTGTCGCGCGCCGGGCGCCTTCCCTCTCGTACGAGAAGAGGGGCGCTGCGCGTGAGCTTCCGCCATTACCTACGCCGACCTCCAGCCATCAGCGCCGTCGAGGCGGTGCGCCTCGTCGCGGAAGGCGCGGTCATCGTGGACGTCCGTCGCGAGTTCGAGTGGAATCGAGTGCACATCCCGGGTGCCGTGCATATGCCGCTCGAGGTACTCCCCGCGCTGTGCGTGGATCTCCCCGACGACCGTTTGCTCATCACCTTCTGCACCGGCGGCCTCCGCTCCGCGGGCGCGGCGAACCTTCTGGTCGAGAACGGCTTCGAAGCCGTCAACATGAGCCGTGGCCTAATCGACTGGCGCGCCGCCGGTGGGCCCCTCACCCCGTGAGAAGAGCGCCCGCGGCCGGAGCTCGGAGGACGGCGGTTCAGAGGGCGGTACCGCCACTGGCGTCGAGGGTTTGACCGGTGATCCATCGGGCGTCGTCGCTGACGAGGTAGGAGACGATGTCGGCGATGTCGGCGGGGTGGCCGACACGACCGAGGGCGACGTTGGACGAGGCTTCGCGCTGACCCTCGGGATTGTCGATGAGCCAGGCGTTCATATCCGTGACTACATAGCCGGGGGCGACAGCGTTGACGGTGATTCCGCGCGGACCGAGGGTCTGGGCCAGGACGCGGGTGAAGCTGTCGATGGCGCCTTTGGTCATGGTGTAGGCCAGGATGTCGGGGAACGCCATCCGCGTGACGGCAGAGGACAGATTCACGACGCGGCCGCCGTCGCGAAGCCGGTCGAGGGCGCCTTGCACCAGGAAGAACGGAGCGCGGACGTTGGTGGCGAAGAGAGTGTCGAATTCCGCGGCCGTCATAGTGTCGACGCCTTTCATCACGGTCATGCCCGCGTTGTTGACCAGGATGTCCAGGCCCACGGGGGCGTCGTGATCGGCGAAGCCCGCGTCCACGTCCTCCAGCAGGGTGTCGAAGTCGGTGGAGCCCAGGTCGCCACGAACCGCGAAAGCTCGGCCACCGACTGCCTCGATCCCGGCGACCACGTCCTTGGCCGCAGCCTCGTTCTGACCGAAATGCACTGCTACCAGCACACCGTCTCGAGCCAGTCGTTCAGCGATGGCACGCCCGATGCCCCGGCTCGCACCGGTGACCAGGGCCGTTTTGGTTGTGGGGGTTTCGGTTTCGCTCATGCAAGCTATTCAACGGACACGCCCCTTCGATGTCCGGCTGGATTCGGACATGGCATTCAGAGGCGACCTCGGAGCGACCTGCTGGTCAGTATTCGCGGCCCGGCCCGGTGTCACGCTCGCTCGATCCACGCTCGGTCGAGATCGGCTGATGCGTGCCGAAGCGTCGACAAATGCCGCCATCAGCGAGCACGGCGACATCGGACCGGCCTGATCGATCTGATTTCCGTTCGCTCCCATCCTGGGATCCGGCACCGCGCGGTCGTACATTGAGTAGGAGGACGTGACGCAGGTCACGACGCAACAAGGAGGAGGCGCGGGATGCCGGACCAGGATTGCTTCGACTATGTGATCGTGGGCGCCGGTAGCGCGGGCTGCGTGCTGGCCGATCGGCTGAGCGCGCGGACGGGGGTATCGGTGCTGCTGCTGGAGGCGGGCGGCGAGGACGACGCGGACGAGATCCATATTCCCGCGGCCTTCTCCAGCCTGTTCAAGACCAGGTGGGACTGGAACTACCAGACCACCGAGCAGAAGCACATGGACGGGCGCAAGGCGTATTGGCCGAGGATGAAGGCGCTCGGCGGCTGCTCGTCGATGAACGCCATGATCTACATCCGCGGCAACCGCGCCGACTACGACGGCTGGCGCGACCAGCACGGTGCGACCGGCTGGGGCTACGACGATGTGCTGCCCTACTTCCGTCGCGCGGAATCCAACACCCGCTTCGATGACGACTTCCACGGCACACAGGGCCCGCTCCACGTCGAGGACCGGCGCTACACCCACGAACTCACCGACGCCTGGGTCCAGGGCGCCGTCGCCTCCGGACTCAAGCCGAACGACGATTTCAACGGCGCGACGCAGGAGGGGGTGGGCAGGTACCAGGTCACCTGTAAGAACGGTCGCCGCTGGTCCACTGCCGACGGGTATCTACGCCCCGCGCTCGACCGCCCGAATCTGACCGTGCGCACCCACTGCTTCGTGACGAAGGTGCTGCTGCGCGGCACCACGGCGACGGGCGTGACCTACCGGCGCGACGGCGTCGAGCACACCGCCCACGCCGCACGCGAGGTGATCCTGTCCGGCGGCGCGATCAATTCGCCTCAGCTGCTGATGCTCTCGGGTATCGGACCGGCCGCGCACCTGCGCGAATTCGGCATCGACGTGGTCGCGGACCTGCCCGGCGTCGGCGAGAACCTGCACGACCATCCGGTGGTCCCGCTGCTGTGGTACACCAAGGGCACCTCGGACCTGTCCGACTACGTCAATCCGGCACGCCTGGTGCAGTGGCAGCTGGCCGGCCGCGGGCCGTTGACCTCCAACGTCGGCGAGGGCGGCGGCTTCTTCACCTCCCGCGACGAACTCGCCGCGCCCGACATCCAGATCCATGTCGCGCCGACCGGCTTCTACGACAACGGCTTCCACGAGCCGATCGCGCCCATGTTCACGGCGGGGGTCACCTTGGTCGACGTCGCGAGCCGGGGCAGGCTGCGTTTGCGGTCGGCGGATCCGGTGTGGAAACCGGAGATGGATCCCGGCTACTTCTCCGATCCGATCGATTTGCGCGCGACCATCACGGGAGCGCGGCGCGTCATCGAGATCTCCCAGGCGAGCGCGATCGGCAAATTCCTGGACCGGCCCTTCCTGCCGGATCGGATCGCAGGCGTCACCGACGACGATCTGGCCGACCACATCCGGGCCACAGCCCAGACGCTGTACCACCCGGTCAGCACATGCGCGATGGGCAGCGGCGAGCAGTCGGTGGTCGATACCGCGCTGCGGGTCAACGGGTTCGACGGTCTGCGCGTCGTCGACGCCTCGGTGATGCCCGCGATCACCCGGGGCAACACCAACGCGCCCACCATCATGATCGCGGAGAAGGCCGCCGACCTGATCCTCGGCCGCACCGCACTGAACCGACAAGCCCAGGAGAAGTGACATGACCTCAGCACCCGAAACCTCGGCACCGGAAACCTCGGTGCCCACCCTCGCGGTCGCCACTTTCGATTCCCTCGACCCCGCCACCGGCGACGTCGTCGGCACCTACCCGATCGATGACGCCGAGCGGGTGAACGCCGCCGTCGCCGCGGCGAGGGACGCTGCGGACTGGTGGGCGGGGCTCGGCTTCGCCGAACGCGGAAAACGGCTGCGCGCCTGGGCCGGTGTCATCACCCGGCGCATCAACCAACTGGCCGACGTGGTGCATGCCGAGACGGGTAAACCGCATTCGGACGCGGCACTGGAGGTCGCGTTGGTCCTCGACCACATCTCCTGGGCGGCCAAACACGCCCCGAAGGTGCTCGGCCGCAAGCGGGTCTCGACCGGACTGGTGATGTCGGATCACTCGGCGTCGGTGGAGTACCGGCCGATGGGCGTCGTCGGGGTGATCGGACCGTGGAACTATCCGGTGTTCACCCCGCTCGGTTCCATCACCTACGCGCTGGCCGCGGGCAACGCGGTGATCTTCAAACCGAGCGAGTACACCCCCGGCGTCGGCGCGTGGCTGGTCGACGCCTTCGCCCAGGTGGTTCCGGAAAAGCCGGTGCTGCAACTGATCACCGGATTCGGCGCGACCGGTGAGGCGCTGTGCCGTTCCGGGGTCGACAAGCTCGCGTTCACCGGATCGCCCGCCACCGGCCGCAAGATCATGCACGCCTGTGCCGACACCCTCACCCCCGTGGTGATCGAGGGCGGCGGCAAGGACGCCCTGCTCGTGGACGCCGATGCCGATATCGCCAAGGCCGCCGACGCCGCGGTCTGGGGCGGGATGGCGAATGCCGGACAGACCTGCGTCGGCGTCGAGCGGGTCTACGTGCACGAGCGGGTCTACGACGAATTCCTCGGCAAGCTCACGGAATTGGTCGAACCGCTGCGGGCCGGCTCGGACGCGGCCGCCAAGATCGGCCCGATGACCATGCCGAGCCAGCCCGATGTGGTCCGCCGTCATATCGCCGACGCGCTCGAACGCGGCGGACGCGCGATCATCGGCGGCCTCGGCGCGGTGGGCGAGCGGTTCGTGCAGCCGACGGTCCTCGTCGACGTGCCCAGCGATTCGCTGGCCAATACCGACGAGACCTTCGGCCCCACCCTCACCGTCGCCAAGGTCGCGAATATGGACGAAGCGGTGCGGTTGGCGAACGATTCCCGGTACGGACTCGGGGCTACCGTCTTCTCCAAGAAGCGCGGCAAGGAACTGGCCCGGCGCCTCCGGTCCGGGATGACGGCGGTCAATTCCGTCATCGCTTTCGCCGCGATCCCCTCGCTGCCCTTCGGCGGGATCGGCGAATCCGGTTTCGGCCGCATCCACGGCCCCGACGGGCTGCGCGAATTCACCTACGCCAAGGCGGTCGCCAGCAGGCGGATGCCCGGCCTGATGAATCTGACCAGTTTCGCGCGCACCGCGGCCGACGACAAGAGACTCACCACGTTGGCCAACCTGCTGCACGGGCGCGGCTGAGCGGAGCTCGGCGACATAGTCGTACGGGCTCGGGCCCACGATCCCGGCCATCGTCGGCGTCGTGGGATCGACCGGCCGAATATCGGGTGCCCCCAACCAGTTTCGGAGTCTGCGTGTAGCTTCTGCGCCATGATTGCCGATGCACGTAGCTTCACCGCGGGCCAGGTTTCCCGCGCGGAAATCCTGGCCGCCATCGACGGTTTCCGGGAGGAATACAAGGCCGAGCAGATCGCCGAAGCCCTCGACGAGATCCAGGACTACAACGCCGACATCCTCCACGTGGCAGGGGATCTGCACATCGAGGGAGATCTGGACCTGGGCACCGAAGGCGCGCTGCTGCTGATCGTCGACGGCAACCTCCGGGTCGACGGCGCGTACACCGACCAGGACGACCCGGAAACGTATCTGCTGGTCACCGGCGACATGCACGCCCGGGACGTGGTCACGGCGGGGTGGCTGGAAGTACACGGCGATCTACATGTCGGCAGGCTCATCGGCGACTACAACGACTGCAGCGCCTACATCGGCGGCGATGTCCTGGCCGACCTCTTCTACGGCGAAGAGCACTTCTTCACAATCGAAGGCGAGCTGGATGCCGAGGTGGTCATCGGACGGCCGCGGCTGATGATCGACGACGAACCGGACGGAATCGACCTCGATGATCCGAGACTGCTCGAGCACTTCGACCGGGCGCTGCTGCGAACTGTCGAGGACACGGCGGACGACGGCACCCCGATCATCGAAGTCGACGGCCTCGAGAATTTCCGTGAGGTGAAACGCTTGGTGATGGAGGGAGCTCCACTCAAGACTCCCCCGATCCTCCCCTCGACCTCGCGTTCGTGACTGCCGAGAATCCGCTGGTGCCGACGGGGACGTGGTAGGCCGAGCGATAGGCATGGACGATGGGCTGCTCGTGCGGATTGCGATCAACTCGAGCTGGACCGCTCACCGACGAGCCCGATGTGATTAACGTCGAGCACGTGGATCTGAGACTGCAGGGAAAGCGCGCGATCGTCACCGGCGCCAGCAAGGGAATCGGGCTCGCCATCGCGCGCGGGCTCACCGCCGAAGGCGTCGACGTCGTGCTCGCGGCGCGCTCGCCGCAACCGCTGCAGGCCGCGGCCGACGACATCGGCCGGAATTCGGGGCGGCGGGTGATCGCGGTACCGACCGACACCGGCGACGACGCGCAGGTCCAGCATCTCGTCGCGCGGACGGTCGAGGAACTCGGTGGTGTCGACATCCTGGTGAACTCCGCGGCCACCCCGTGGAGTGCGGGCGCGAACACCGATCTGCAGGCCACCACCGACGACATCGTGCGACGCGAGATCGAGATCAAGGTGCTCGGCTATCTACGCACCGCACGGGCCGTCGCGCCGCATTTCGTCGCGCAGGGATGGGGGCGCATTATCAATATCAGCGGATTGGGTGCGCGGCAAGCGAATTCGATCGGCCAGACCATCCGCAACGTCAGCGTGTCGGCGCTGACCAAGAACCTCGCCGACGAACTCGGTCCGCACGGCGTCAACGTCACGGTCGTGCATCCCGGACTCACCCGCACCGAGCGGCTCGATGACCGACTCCGCACGCAAGCCGAACAGGACGGCGTCGACATCGCGACCCTCGAGGACGAACTGGCCAAGAACTCGCTGCGCCGGGTGATCGACGCCAGCGAGGTCGCCGATGTCGTGACCTTCCTCGCCTCCCCACGCAGCATCGCCATCACCGGCGACGCCGTCGCGGCAGGCGGCGGCGTGCCCGGACCGGTCTTCTACTGACGGCCCGGCCGCCCCACCCCCAGCTCGGCAGCGGCTCGGCTGTCCGTCAGTACTCACAGATGTCGTCGGACTGTTCTCCGAACTCTTTACGCCTCGGATATCGTTGTGCGCCAAGCGAACCAGCTGGAGAATTCGGCGACGAGACCGGGCTCGCCGTGTATGCGGAAACGGCCCGCGCGGAAAGCCTCATCGAGGCTGGAGGTCCCGACCACCAAGCGGTGCAACTCACTGAGTTCAGTGGTAACCCACAGATCGGTGTCGTACCCGGGGTGGCGCAAGCAGGCGCTGACATCGTGCTGAGCGAGTACCAGCCAGCCGAGTTCCTCGGCCCCACCGGGACTGTCGAGGATGAACTCGATCGATACACGCTGGGCGGGAAGGTGTTCGGTGCGAACGAGCTGCCGCAATCGCCACAGTGCCCACCCGGTGTCGAGTTGCTCGGGCCGAGGGTCCCCGAAATGCCATCGGCGCGCCCAATCACCGAGCTGCCATATCAAGGGTTCGAGCGCGGTACCGGCCTGGGTGAGCCGATACTCGGGTCGCCCGTCGGCGTCGGTCATCCGGGATACCAGCCCGATGCCCTGCAATCGACGTAGCCGGGTAGACAGCAGGGTGCGGCTGATGCCGGGCAGCCCGCGATGAATGTCGTTGAACCGATGCGACCCGAGCAACAGCTCGCGCACCAGCGGCAGGGTCCAGCGATCTCCGACCACATCGACCCCTGCCGATACCGGACAATATTCGGGTCCGTGTCGCATACACACCTCGGTCCATTTCTTGTACCGGCCATGAGGTTACCGCCGCGGCAGGGTGATGCCATGACTACCGCTGCCGACCATTACGACCACTTACTCGCCGAGCACTACACGTGGATGTCGGGTGGTGATCTCGACGCGACCGTGGCGGCGCAGGCCGATCTCCTGCGTCGGCTGGGGTTGCAGGTTGTCGGCGACGGTCCGTCGGTAGCGGTGGACCTGGGCTGCGGCCCTGGCCCGCAGACACTGGGCCTCCTGCGACTCGGCTACACGTCGGTGACCGCCATCGATACCAGTGCCGCTCTCCTGAACGAGCTGCGAGACCACGCCGGTCGCCATGCCGTGGGTCACTCGATCCGCACCGTCCAGGCCGATCTCCGTGATGCCCTGCCCCGCCTCGTCGATCCCGGCACGGTCACCGCCGTGGTGTGCATGGGTGACACCCTGCCTCATCTGCCGAACCGGGCCGACGTGCGGCAACTGATCACCGACGTCGCTGGGGCCCTGCACCTGGGCGGGAGTTTCGTGGTCACCTACCGCGACCTGACCGAGGAACGGCGCGGCCTGGACCGCTTCGTTCCGGTCCGCGAGACCGACGACCGGATACTCACTTGCTTTCTCGACTACATCGATGAGAGCACGGTGATGGTTCACGACCTCCTCCATACCCGCCATGCGGGCGCCTGGCAGCTGACCACCGGTTGTTACCCGAAACTTCGCCTGCCGCAGCAGTGGCTGATAGACCAGTGCCACCGTGCGGGTCTCGCCGTACGCCATTGCGAGACGACCTCTTCCGGCCTGAACGTCCTGCACGCTGTCCGCGACTGACGATCTCGGTCCGCGGTAGACGCCACTCGACTGACGCCCGAAATCGGCACCAACCGAAGCGCGACGACTCAGTTGGCGTCGGAAGCAGACTCCTCGGTGGAAGGATCGGTGATGCGCCGTCGATCGGGGCGGAAGCCGTGTTCGACGCCCCAGAGCACGGCTTGTGAGCGGCTGGTCACGCCGATGCGGCGGTAGCAGTTGCGGATGTAGGTCTTGACCGAATTGATCGACAGGTGCGCCCGGTCGGCGATGTCGGCGTTGCTCAATCCTTGGGTGATCAATGCCAGCACCTCGGCTTCGCGTTGGGTCAGCCCTTCCTCGCGCCCGGGCCAATCGCCGCCGATCACCTTGGCAGTGCTCGGCGCACCACCGTGCACAGCTGGCCCACCCCGGTGTATCGATTCGATCGCGGCGACCAGTTGCCCGGCGGGCAAGCCCTTACTCACGTAGCCGTGGGCCCCGTTGGCCAAAGCCGCCGCCACCAGTGAATCCTCCAGATTCCACGAGTAGACGACAACCTTGTCGACCAGCGGGTTCATCGAGAGCTTGCGCACCTGGTCCCGATCTCCCTGGGGATTGGCGAACGAGTCGTAGAGGGCGATGTCCACCCGGTCGCTGACAGGTGTATTGGCATTCAGTTCCACGATTTCGACGCGATCGTGATAGCTGCGCAGCATCGCGGCCAGGCCTTGAACCACGACCTCATAGTCATCGATCAAGGCCAGCCGTAGGGGACGCATAACGTCATCTTACCGGCGGTGAATACACCCTTAAGGGTGAAGACAGCCACCTTGGGGGTGAATAGGCTTTCGACGTTGTGCCATGTCGAGAGTGGCCGCACACCTTCTCGCGGGCGGGCAGTGGGCCACCGCGCCAGCGTTTCCGGGTCGGTGATCGGCTCCGGGATAGACGAGGTCGAGCGGTAGGCGCAACAGAGAACGAAGTTGTCTCGGCGCGCCGATCGACCGCATACCGTGGGCCTATCGACGCGCCATCCGTTGAAAGGAAGTCGTAGTGATCACCCTGGGAGTCATCCTGCTGGTCCTCGGTCTGCTCATAGGCATCCCGATCCTGTGGTACGTAGGCATCGTGCTGTTGGTGGTCGGTGCGATTCTGGCCTTGGTAGGAAGTTCCGGGCGCGTCGTGGGCGGCCGCAAACACTGGTACTGACCATGGCTACCAGCTCAGACCATCCCCGTCGGGACGATACGGCGGGCTGGACTTCATGGCGCGACCCGGTCCGCCTCGGAGAAACCGTCAATCCGGCACCACCACAAGGAGAAACCGAGATGGGTCTGCACGACAAGTTCGAGAACAAGGCCGAGGAACTCGAGGGCCGCACCAAGGAAGCCGCCGGTGCGGTGACCGGAGACGACGATCTGAAGAACGAGGGCAAAGCCGATCAGGCGTCCTCCGCCCTGAAGCAGAAGGGCGAAAAGATCAAGGACAAGACCAACGAGATCGTCGGCAAGATCGTCAGCGACGACTGAACGACCACGTGGGCCGGCCTCCGACGATCAACGCGGAGGCCGGCCCATTGTGCGCCGAGCCGAGTGTCCCAGCCGCGCACCGGAATTCGCCTCGACCTGGCCGACAGACAGCCGAACTGAGCCCACGCTGGAGAAATTCATGCCCTACACGCTCATCTACTCCAGCCAGGCCACTTTCGTCCTGAGCGACGAGGAGATCTCTGTCCTGCTGGACCGTGCCCGCGAACTCAACGCGGCCGACGATGTCACCGGTCTGCTCGTCTACGTGCGCTTCGACGGTGATCGCGCAGCATTCGTGCAAGTCCTGGAGGGCGAGGAGAACGCGGTCGAGCGAACTTATGCCCGGATCCAGCGCGATGAACTCCACACCGATCTGCTCGTACTGGCTCGCGCCGGGATCCAGCAACGCCGTTTTTCCCAGTGGTCGATGAAGTTCATTCGTATGGAACAGGCCGACTTACAGCACGTGTTCACAGGATCGAAGCCTGCCGACGAGAGAAGTCCGCTCGCTGATCGCGCCGAGGCGGAGCGGGTCATCGCAGCCGCGAGCCCGGCAGACCAGCCGTAGGACCTGAAAGAGCGCGAACCGCCGCGTCTACGGTTCGAAAGCACCCGGTGGCCGGGTACTCGCGTCGACACCGGTGCGACCGCGCCCTCGCATAACCGAGCATTCGACGCCGTCGCGATGAGAGCACCGGTCGCTGTCACGATGAGCAGCATTGCGAGGGTTCGGGTATCAGCGGCGCCAGGTTCGAGACCAGGACGGCGCATGCGAACAACGCTGCGGTCCTGCGGTATCGCCGGATGCCGACGCCAGAAGCCGGAGTCAGACCGATCCATCTCCCGCTGATTTTAGAGGGGACTTTCTACTCTATTTGCTTTACGGTAGCTGTGTTCAGATTGCGAGTCCGAGAAGCGCTCCGAACCGCAGCATGTCAGGTGGTCAGATGATCGGTACCGCGCAGGATTTCACTGTTTGCCGAACAAGCGAATCCGAGGCGGATGGTCGACCCGTCCGGGGCTCCCCGGCCTTACGCGATATCTCGCTCACCCTCCCACCCTTGCTGTGCGCGCACAGCACAAGACCAAAGGCAAGACACCCCATGAATGTGCAGATCTCGGGTTCGGCAGGTGCACAGTGGTTCACCCGTACCGCGGCGTACGTCGGGCTCGCCCGTCGACCTCGACACGCGGCCGCCGGCACGGCCATCGGCTATGTGCGTACCGACTTGTCCGGCCCCGACCGGTCACAGTGTGAATCGCTGATCCGCACCGCCGCAGCCGATCTCGGTTATGACCTTCTCGGAACCCTGGTCTTCGCGGCGACACCGCTGAACCAGCTGCAGACCTTGGCCGCAGAGTTCGCCGTCGACGCGGTGTTGTGTCCCTCATTCGACTACCTCGACGGCCAGGTTCCCACCGAACTGCTGACGGTCACCGACGTGATCGTTGTCGACCCGCCTATCACCTACTGCCGCAGAGATCCTCAGATCCTGGACTGACCATCCCGATGCGGCGAGTTCGTTCGGTCGCTGCTCATATCGTCGCGATCGCAGCCGCGGTCATGAACACCGACCACGGGGGGTGCTTTCAGCCGACCAACAACCGAAGTGACAACATCGAACTCGCGTCTCGTCACACCGCTCGGATTCGCAACCACCGCGCCGACGCGAAAAAAACCAACATTCGTTGCCCTGTCGAGGAGAAGCTCAATGCGCGCACGTCGCTTGTCTCGTCGCTTCCCGACCGTGGCGGCCGCGGTCCTGCTCACGGTGACCGGGTGCGTCTCCACCGCGTCGGCCTCGCCGGTGGCCGGAGACCGGCGACCGAACGTGGTGATGATCCTGGCCGACGACCTGGACGCGGTAACCACCCCGGTGTGGCGGGCGATGCCGCGCACCGCGGCACTGATCCGTGACCGCGGCGTGGAGTTCACCGACGGCTTCGCGCCGATGCCGATCTGCTGCGCGGCCCGCGCTTCCATCCTGACCGGCGAATACGGGCACAACACCGGTGTCCTCACCAACGCAGGCGAGGTCGGTGGCTTCGACACCTTCCGCGCGGGCGGCAACGAATCCCACACCATCGCCACCACCCTGCACGACGCCGGATACCGCACCGGCATGGCCGGGAAGTATCTCAACGGCCTCGAACACGACCCCGGCCACATCCCGCCCGGCTGGGACGACTGGAACGCCGGAGTCGACAACTTCCTGTACTCCGGCTACAACTACACCCTCAACGAAAACGGGACCCGCGTGAAATACGGTGTGGCACCGGCTGATTACCAAACCGACGTGATCCGCGCCAAGTCCGAGCGGTTCCTCACCGACGCCGCCGCCTCCGGGCAGCCGTTCTTCTGGTACGCCGCCTCCACCTCCCCCCACTTCCCGATCCCGCCCGCACCCCGCCACCTGCCCGGCACCGAGCCCACCCCCGCCCCGCGGTCACCGAACTATCAAGAACCCGACGTGTCCGACAAACCCTCATGGCTGATCGACACCGCCGACGCGAGGGCCGCGACCATCGCCGCGACCAACGACATCGACTACACCAACCGCCTCGGCGCTCTCAAATCACTCGACGAAATGATCGCCGGAATCGTCGAAACCCTCGAAAGAACCGGCGAACTCGACAACACCTACCTGATCTTCACCTCCGACAACGGCTACAGCCTCGGCGCCCACCGCCTCACCCAGAAAATGGCCCCCTACGAAGAATCCCTGCGAGTGCCCCTCGCGATCAGCGGCCCCGGCATCCGCCCCGGACGCAGCGACGCCATGGCCCTGTCGATCGACCTCGCACCCACCCTCTACAACTGGGCGGACATCCCCATCCCCGACCAGGTCGACGGCCGGTCCCTGACCCCCGTACTGTCCGGCGACACCCTCGGCTGGCGCACCGATTTCGCCGCCGAATACGGTGGCAACGGCGACAACGGCCGCAACGGAATCGCCCAGGAACAAATCCCCGGCACCGACACCCCCGTCATGTACGCACTCGACATGCCGTCTTGGAGCGCCGTGCGCAACCGGCGGTACCTCTACGTACGCTGGTACGAGCGAGAACGACCCCTCGACCAGCGCGAATACGAACTCTACGACCTACAGGCCGACCCCTACCAACTCACCAACCTCATCAAAACCCCCCAAGGCCGCGCGGCCCACGCCGACATCGTCACCGACCTCGACCACCGCCTCGGTGAACTGTCCACCTGCACCGGACGCTCCTGCCGGTGACAACCTCACCGACACAGACCCCACCGCCGTCGCGCAGGGTCGCCCGGTAAGCCTCGTCGCGGCCCGTCCTGGAGTCTCTCGGTTCGCATCGCCGTGCTCGATGTCACCGACGACGATGACCACCTACGCCACGAGCAAGCCTGGAGTGGCTGCCCTTGCCGATGGCTCGCACTCGGAACGCATTGCCGGCGCGCATATCTCACTGATCTGCCTGGCTGCGTCCGCTCGGTTCAGAACCAGACCTTCCGACCTGATGAACGCGGGTCGGCTCGTATTCTCGTGGTCGTGCCGTCACCTCTCCAAGACACGCTTTTCTTGCTCATGATGGAACCCGAGCGCTCCGAACCACTTCGCCGCGCCACCGCCTCACTCCCGCGCGGTCTCGCCGAATTCTTCTCGATCGTGGGCGAGATCCCGCTCGGCCAGGACGGTTTCCCCCGCACCGTGTGGAACGAGGGCAACGGCGACCGACCAGTGATCGGCGAGCTGAACGACCACTCGTGGACGGTCGGCCTACCCGCTCTGCTCGCGGACTACTGGGCCGCCGAGATCACCCCGCTCGCCGCTTTCATGAAGCCGACCACCGAATTACCACCGAACCCGCCTGCCGAATCGTTGCGTCTGCTGTTCACCAACGAGACTCGCGACGGCCGCGCCTATGTCGAACTCGACGGCAGCGACGATCCCCCGGTCCACGAATATCTCGCGTCATCCGGCTGGGCCACCCCGTCGCGCCCATTTTCCGCGTGGCTGTTCACGCTGTTCGCCGACGCCTACGTCTCGCACGCCTGGGCCCCGCTCTCCTTCTGGGGCCCCGACGCCGACCTCACACGCTCTGCCGAAAGCGCACCCCTGCAACTGTTCAAATCCGGCCTGTGGCTTCGTGCCCGCGGTCCACTCTCCGACGACGCCCGCGTCACCGTGTCCGCCGCGTTCCCCGAACACGAAGTCCGGCCGTTCGACGACGCGAACCTCGAACAGTTCGTCGACGTCGACGCCGCGATCTGGATCGTCGGCGAGCACTGGTGGTTATGGGCCGACGACGCGGCCGCACTCGCCCGCGTCGCCGAAATCGCCCGCGCCACCGGCGAACTCGAAACCCTCATCGCGGATACTCCCGAAGGCCGCGCCGTGCTCGGGTGATCGCCGGACCATGGCGACGAACTCGTCATCGCCCGGCTCTCACGCCCGTTCCGATCGGTTCGGCACAGGACCGAACTCGCCACCACCTTCGACGCACGAGGCATCGATCTGTCGGAACCGATCTCAGTGCGTCACGGCGTCTGCGGACCGGTCACCGAAGGGACGTCGCCAGCTGCGGCGTGCGCTCGCACTACGCGGTGTCTTCGCGAGCACGGTCCCCTTCTCCTTCGGTTCGGCCGAAGGACGGAAGATCCGCCCGCTCGTGCCGGTGCGACGGGCGAGCCGAAGATCGGCCTTGATCTCACGCAGGCGCTGCGACGAACGATGCGCGCCGGCGATGAGCATGACCAGGCCGAGCATGCCGACGGCTCCGAGCCCGACTGCCCACAGGAACAACGTGCCCGACGTTGCGGTGATGTGGTAGCCGAGCAGGCTGAAGTCGTCGCTGAGCATGTGGGCGGGTCCGCTGTTACTCAGAACGCCCGCCGTACCGATCACCACCGCGGCGATGAGCAGGACCAAGCCGAAAAATACAATCATGACAGTCTCCGAATTCGGTTACACCGGTATACGCGTGGTGCCGCCCGCCCGCCGACCGCGTGCGAGTCGAGCCGATGAGCGGACCGACGATCGTGATGCTTCGCTGCGCAACGACCGAGCGTCACCGCCCTTCACTCCGTGGAATACCCCGATCCGAGCGGGCGACGCAGCTGCCGGGGCGCGATCGTCGACATGTCACCGCCGGCGATCGGAAGGCCGGTCCCCGAAAGCCTCACCGCGGGTCCGCGATTCGAGTTGCTACCGGCAGGGTGCCTCTCTCGTTCCCGCCGCGCACCTTCGCTCCTGCGTACTTGCCGACACAGCCCTCGCACTGAACCTCGAACAATTCCAAGCCCGCGGAATTTTAGCGGCATGCACCGATTCGTTGTGGAATGTGCTGTCACACAACGACTTATTCGCCGACGTCGAGGCGGGCATCGACAGCAGCGGGTCGATGCCGCTGTGAATGTTCAGCGAGCACAGCAAGACCGTGCTCGTCGACCCCCAGGGCGAAGGCACCTGGACGGTTGCCATGCTGAAAGGCGCCATGAGCCGATACCGAGGCACCGAGCAAGGCGATCGTCTGCCTTGGTGGCGTCCCTCGTTGAGGAACCTGGGTATCCATGCTGGCGCACGTGCGCTGCATCGGGGGAGGTGGCGCCCGTGCTCGGTGTGCTACTCGATGAACGCCTCGCGTGCCTTGTGGCCGAACACTGGCGTGGAGTCGCACCTCGTTATGACAGGCCGGCCTGCACCTACCGAGCCGGGATCGGCATGGCTCTCACGGTCGAATGGCTGAAGCTATTGGGAGACATGCCCTGGAGCAGCGAATGGTGGCTCGTCCGACGCCGGCGCCAGTGGCCAGCATCGAGCAGCGCCTGTGGTGGTCATTCCGTTCGCGGGCCCGCAGATCGTCCGACGGGCCCGCCTTGTCGATGTCAGACGCAGTGCGCGGGCGGTGCCGGGCTCCAACTGCCGATGCAGCCCGCAGCGATATACGCGAGGAGATCGATTACGGCCGAGCCGGTCTGTAGGACGACCGGTTCGGCTGCGGCCGTGCGGCTGATGGTGGCCTGCGTCGGTGTTTCGGGCATGGCGATGGCGAGTCCGGTGGAGGCGGCGCCGAACGCGGCGACCGCGATGGCGAGGGCAGCAAAGCGTTTCACGAGCATGCGCTCGAGCCTAGTGTGAAACATGGCTATTTAGACATGGATCGAAACCCCCTGCTTTCGGGGGGTTTCGACGGATCGATCTGATTATCGTTGTCCACACGCGCTGGGTCAGGGCACCGAAAAAAGGCGACACCACCATGGAATACGCACAGTGACCGTTCCGGCGAGTCTCGATCGCTCGCGATCAGTTGACGGCTACGGAGAGCGTCGGCTTGTCGCCGCGCGTCCGGGCCCGAGCGGCGACTACGGCGGAAGTTATGCCGGCGGCCGATAGGTCACTTCTCTAGCTACCGCTTCGTCGATCTGCTCGGCAGTCAGCAAACCCACTGTGTGCGATACAGCCGCACCAGCAGCCGCGGTACGAATCGCGAGCGCTGCGGCTGAGACATCGTCCGGCACATCGCCGATAACGTAGAGGTCATCCTCGCCGAATGCGAAGTAACAAGCTTCTACTCGGCCACCGACACTCTCCACCATCTCGGTGATAGCCGCACGGCGGGCACTGCCGCCCTCGGCAAGGAGGCCTTGCGCTCCCTCTTGGAGATAGCTGACCCGCCACATGTATTTCGGCATACCTACCAGCCTCCGCTGCTCAGGGCGATCTCGGCGAGACCGACCATACGGGCTCCCACCGAGAGACCATCCAGGGCACAGACACCGTCGTCGCTTCGATGCGGCAACGTAACAACGGCGGCATCCGAGACCCTGAGCGCTGGCTACGAGACCCCGACGGTTTTGCAGCCGAGCCCGTGTCCGAGCTACCCAACTACCACCCTCAGCCGTTGATGCGCCATGGACGTGCGTGGTCGCAGCACTTCGTCCTTTCGGCTGCCGACGATCACTAATGGTGAGTGTGTGTTCTTCACACTGTTCCCAGTCTTTGGTGGGCACATGCTGGTTCTTTGCTCTGCCTTTCGGGTATATGTTGACAGTCATTCTGAAGCTGATGGACAGTCCGGCTCTCCTTACCGAACAGTAGGTTCGGTATACTCCTGCCGTTCCTTCCGTCCGAGAGGTGGATCACGTCCGATGAAGTACAAGTTGCGTGTGGCGGTGGCCACGTTGGCCACCATCGTGTCCGTACCGTTCCTCAGTTCCGGCGCCGCCGCGACGCCCGCGCCTACTGGTCCCGACGGCGGCGCGGCGGGAGCGTCCTGGATGGCGACCCAAGACGCCGCGCAGCAGTACCCGAACGTGTTCATCGAGTGGGACGTGCCCATCACCATGAGTGACGGGACGGTGCTGAAGGGCAACGTCTACCGGCCCGCCGACGCCTCCGGCCGCCCGATCGAGACCCGCACACCGACGGTGGTCAACCTGACCCCGTACACCAAGCTGGTCTCCAACCTCGCCGACCACGTGAGCGCCGTGCCCGGCCTGTCCGACGCGCTGATGGACGCGCTGCGCCGCTTCGACCTCTCCGGCACCCCCCTGTCCGGCGTCACCGACCTGACCAAGGCGTTCGGCGGCGGCGAACTGCGCAACTTCTCCGTGGACCGCCAGCTGATCAAAGCCGGCTACACCCAGGTCGTCGTCGACGTGCGCGGCACCGGCTTCTCCCAGGGCGAATGGAATCTGCTGCGGGCCCGCGAACAGCAGGACACCGTCGAGGTCATCGACTGGGCCGCAGTCCAGCCATGGTCCGACGGCAATATCGGCATGAGCGGCATCTCCTACTCGGCGATCAACCAGGTGCAGGCGGCCGCCAAGCAGCCTGCCGCACTCAAGGCGATCTTCCCGATCGTCCCCGGCAGCGACCTGATCAACGACGTGCTCGCGCCCGGCGGCGGCTTCGGCTTCAACTTCATCCCGCTGTGGCTGACCGCGGTCAACGCCCTCAAGTGGCTCCCGGACGCTCAGTCCATCGCCGACGGTCGCTTCGACCAGCAGTGGCTCGCCGACCGCGCCGCCTCGCCGCTGACGTTCATGGACGTCTTCCTCAGCGGCTACACCTCGACCCAGATGGCGGACGCAGACCCGCGCCTGCGGGATCTACTCAGCGCGAGTAGCCCGGCACGCCAGGAGTACCTGGCCGATCCGAGCGCCATCCGGGTGCCGACCTTCGTGGTCGGCGGCTGGCACGACCTGTTCACCTACTCCGAATCCAAGATCTACAACCAGATCCCGCTGCCCGCGGGCCAGAAGCAGCTGCTCATGGGCAACACCTACCACCTGAACTCGGGCAACGAGTACGGCAAGCCGGGGCTGCCCCCGCGCCTGGACGTGCTCCAGCGCGCCTGGTTCGACAAGTGGCTCAAGGGCATCGACAACGGCATCGACAGCTTCGGACCGGTCACCCTGCGTCAGCAGGGCGGCGGTTGGATCACCGCCAACGGCTTCGGTGACAGCGCCACGGGCGTCGATCGGGCCACCCACCGCCGGATGTACCTGTCCGCGGCGGCCAGCGGCACCGCAGCGAGCCTGCACGACGGCTCGCTGCGCCCCGAGCCCGTCACCGACGGCGACCGGCTGACCGTCGCTCCCGGCCTGAGCACGGTGTGCTCCAACGACGCGGCCCAGGGCACCGCTGGCGTGCTCTCGATCATCGACGGCTGCGCCAAGGACTCGCGAGTCGCCGAGACCAACGCGTTGACCTTCACGAGCGCGCCGGTGGCCGAGGCGACGTCGATCTCGGGTCCGATCGCGGTGCGGCTCAACACCGTGCAGGACGCCGAGGACGGCTACTGGACGGTGACGGTGAACGACGTCGCCCCCGATGGGCAGTCCTCGGTACTGACCTCGGGGCAGCTCATGGCCTCGCTGCGGCAGGTGGACGACACCAACAGCACCCGCTCGGCCAACGGCGACTACACCGACCCCCGACCGTTCACCTCGCTGGACCACCGGCAGCCGGCGGTCCCGGGTGAGGCGACCACCCTCGACATCACCTTGTCCGCCACCGAGGCGGTGCTGAAGCCGGGTCACCGGTTGCGGGTGGATGTGTTCGCGGGCAACTTCCCGAAGGGTCTGCCGGTGCTGCCGATGCTTGTCGACACCGGCCTGCGTCCCCAGCACGTGCAGTTGGACCCGAACCGGCCGAGTTTCGTGAACGTGCCGCTGCGGGGCAACTCGGGCTGGTGATCCCACCCACCCTTTGGGATCGGGAAATGGTCTGAGCGAGGCCCGGTGCGCGCACCGGGCCTCGCTTTTCTTTCGAATCATCTTCACCGATTCCGCTGCTACCCGCGCCGATTCGCCCACTCCGAACCCGCGCGACCTACCTGGCACACACCTCGTCGATCGCTCGGCAGCCTGAGCCAACTATCTACACACACAACGCAATTCAGCGACCACGGCATCGACATGCCTGCTGACAGGCGGGCGCCCGCCCTACGGCTACCAACGTGTCGACTCACAAGACGCCGGCGAAGCCGAGCTCGACAACCCTGCTCCGCCGACAACGCTCCGGAATCAGTAACCGCTCCCGCGCCCACCTCGAACGCACCAGGCCGATCAACACCGCCAACACCTACCTCTACCGGGGCAAGATCTTGTCGGTGCGACCACCTACGCGCCCGCGTTGACACGGGTCGACGGGGACGCGGGCTCGCGTCGCGGGCGCCTGTTGCTCAACGCCTTGGAAGATCGCGGTCTGTCGGTGCGCGAAACGGCTGCGCACCGCCCTGATCGGGGCTGCCGCCCGCGACGGTCGAGTGCAGGGAGGCTCGGCATTTTCCGCCTGTGGGTGGATGTGGGGAGGAGTGCGCGCCGCTACCCTCCAGGAAACACTGTTTCATAGATTGGTTTCGATCATGGTCAAGAACGAGATCCCCGTACGGCGCATCCGGTTCGGCTACCCCGAGGCCAGTTCGGAACGGCACTTCGTCGACGGCGATCTGGTGATGAGCCATGCTGTCGCGTTCCTGTCCTCGGTATTTCCTGAGGGTGAGGATTTCTTCGTACGGTCGGTGCGGGAGTTCGACGCGCAGATCACCGATCCCGAACTGCGGCAACGCGTGAAGGGCTTCATCGGCCAGGAAGTCACCCATGGCCGCGAACACTCCGCGCTCAATGATCGGCTGCGCGCCATGGGCTACCCGATCGGTCGAGGCGAGCGGGCCACGCGTCGCTTCAACGCGGTGATGGGTCGTCGGTCGCCACACGCGCGCCTCGCCGTGACCGCCGCACTAGAGCACTTCACCGCCGTACTCGCCGAAACCCTACTGGCCGAACCACGTGCGCGCGCGCTCCTCGGCACCGGCGATGCGCGGCCGATCCTGCTGTGGCACGCGCTCGAGGAGTCCGAACACCGCAGTGTCGCCTTCGATGTCTATCGCGCCGTTGGCGGTTCGGAGCGAATCCGGATCCGGGCGATGCAAGTCCTGATGTTCACTTTCACGTTCAACACCGCCGTACACACCGTCCTCTCCCTCCTCGGCGACCGCGCGGCATACAACCCGCGGCGCCTCTTCGCCAGCCTGGCCGCGCTGCGCCACTCACCCTTTCTCGCGGCCGCCGTCCGCAGCCGCCTACTCGACTACCTGCGCCCCGGCTTCCACCCCGACGACGTCGACAACACCGCGCTGCTCGCCGACTGGAACCTCCGCCTCTTCGGCCCGGCAGGCGAACTCACCCCGTTGACTCGCTAGTGCCGCGTCAAGCAACGTTGGGTAGGTAATCCGGCCGCCGGATCTTCGAGCCGACCGCGAAGTCACGGATAGGTCCGGCGTGCTGGTTACGCCAGCGGATGTAGTCACCGATCACCGCGTCCTGCTCGGCGTGGCTGCGGTGGTCGGTCCCGTTCAACGCGAGGTACCGCGGCGCGGCGAACTCGCACTCGATGCGGTTCAGCCACGACGAATACGTCGGCAGGAACACCAACTCGACGTCGTTGTCCGCGCACCACGCTCGGACCTCGGCTCGCTTGTGGACCGAGTAGTTGTCGCAGATCAGATACAGTTTCTCGCCCGGCCAGCGAGCCCGCAACGACTTCAGAAACGACGGGAACTCCATCCATCGTTTCCGGTCAGCAAGTGCAGTACCGCAGGAAGAACCCGACGATCCAGGAGGTGGTTGGCCGCTGAGTAGACCTCTACTAGTTCCGCATCCTGGAAGTGCCGGATGCGAAGTCTCTTGACCGGGCCCCATTGCCGGTGAACGCAGTTGAACTCAATCCCCCAGTCGTAAATCAAGGCCCCGGCGCACAACGCGCCGGGCCTTGCGGCGTTGAACCCGAGAGTCCTTGTGCAGCACTCGAACACCCATCCCGCCGACGATGCCAGCACCTCGGACAAACTCGACGACGACACCTATCCCGCCTACAGCATGGGGCGCGCCGCGGAGATCCCCGGCGTCACCCCAGCGTTCCTGCGTGGCCTCGACACTGCCCGGCTACTGACTCCACAACGCTCCGAGGGCGGGCACCGCCGCTACTCGCGCTACCAATTGCGGATCACCGGACGTGTGCGCGAACTCGTCGATGCCGGTACCACCCTCGACGCGTCGTGCCGGATCGTGATCCTGGAAGATCAGCTCGCCGAAGCGCTGCGCATCAACACCGACCTGCAGCACGAACTCGACGACCGCGGCGACGATCCAGCGTAGGTCCGAACCGATCACGGCCCTTGGCGGGCTGTTCGGAAAACGAACTTGGTCTCAACCGGTCAGCGCATCACCGCCTTGCGCGGGTTGCCTTCGTACTCAACCGGCGCGGGTGTCCCAACTCCGCTGACGCCTCATCCGTATACGAACCACGCCCACAGCCTTGCTGAATTCCATATTACGAGTGCCAGACCGACGGCTCCGATAACCAGCCAGAATGTCGCCTCCTCGGCGCCGGGCGCTGTGAACCAATATGTCTCGGTGCCCGCGGTGATAGCGACGTCATGACCGCGCCACATCCTCAGTGTCGCCGCTTGTCCCTCCTGGGCGTTGCGGTACAGCTCGAGAGAGACCGCTTCGCTGCTTCGGGATCCATCGGGCCGTTGCCAAGTGATCATGAAGTCGGTCGTGATGTGGCTGATGGGAGTATCGCCGTCGCTCCGACTGGTCGTAGTTCTGATGTCTCGCCGACCACCAACACTTCGTGGCGTTCGAAGCAGTCCGGGCCGTCACCGCAGTGCTTGACGTGGTTGAACTCTTCGGTCTGGTTGAAGGCATCGGCAACATTTGCGACCGCGAGCACAACAAAGGCGATCCCGACACCGACGGCCAGCACCTGCCCGATGGTGCGCGCGAACGATTTCAACCGGTCGCGCCTGGTAGTCCACGTGTAAGACCCGTCAGAGTGATAGGTGCGACGACGGTCGTTGGACATCCGGGGGCCTGCCATTCTGTCGCCCCCGCGCGGTGCTCGCTGCTCAGGGAACTCGCTGCGCCCGAACATGTTCGGGCTCAACTCAAGGTTCCCTCTTCGACGTGGCACAGTCCAGCTCCGTAACCAACGTCGGGTTCGTGCGTCGAAGTATCGATCGGTTTACTGACACCTGACGTCGGAACGGGAAGCACCAGGATCGCTGCTGGCAGCGAAACCCTCGCCCGCATCGACTATTTGGGCAACAATCTATTCACGATGGGCAGCGGACACGATCACGAAATACCGGCTCCCGCGCGGCCCTGGAAGTGGGTTCTCACGCTGCCGGAGCGGCGCGCGCGGGAGTGGCGAGAGCGGCGGGAACGGGAGCGGCGCGTGCGGGAGGGTAGGTTGCTGCGCGAACTACTCGCCGCCGCCATCGTCGACACGCAAGCAACCCTGGACCGCAACCGAGTCCTCCTGCACATCGTGCCCTGGTACCAGCGCCGACTTCTCGCTCACATCGCCGCAAACCCCGTAGACGAGCTCGGCTATGACCTGTCGACGTGGCTGTGCCGCGTGCGAGATCGGTTAAACGACAACAGCGATCACCGCGCCGATGTGAAAACACAGCTCGCCCGCTACATCGCGCTGCGCATCGACTTCGACGGGACAGATGTCACCGCCAACCCCAGCCGTTACCACGACTTCTGGCGAGATCTGGCCTACGCGTTGGCCAATCACGACCGCGTCGTCGGCGGTCTGCACTGGGCCAATACCGTGGCGGTCGATCCGGCAGTCCTCACCGACGCCGCGTTTCTAGTCGGGCATTACCCTTTCGAGCCCGCATTGCGAACACGGCACGAAGAAGCCGATCTTGATCTGAAGCTGATTCGGCCACCGCGACGCCGCACCCTGGTGTCGTATCTGCGTGCTTCTCTCGCTGCGCACCCCCTCGAGACAGGATTGAGTATGAGCCTCACCGCGATCATGCTGGCCGCTGCCACGTCCGGCACTGGCGATCAGGGCCTGAACATCGCCGCTATCGCGGCGGCGGCGGTCCCGACAGTGGGGGCGGCGATGTCGGCGGTGCCGCGGTCGGAGTTGTCCGAGATCGCGAACACCAACCTGCGGCGCATGTTGTGGGCGGGGCAAGGTTTGGCGTTCGCGGCGGTGGCGGCGTTTGTGGTGTCGGTGGGTGTGGGTGTGTCGGGGTTGGTGTCCGACGCCGCGACTGTGTACACGGCGCTGAGCGGCGGCGTGTTGGGTGGGGTGTCGTTGATCGTGTCGGGCCGCACCAAGGACGCATTGAGCCTGGCGGTGCAGGTGGAGATGATCAACGCTATCGAGGACCCGCGCGAACGTGATCGTGTGCGTGCCAAGCTGGCGATGGCTTCGATCGACGGGACACGGCGGGTTCGCTCAATCCGACCACGCGGCACCAGCAGCAGTTGATGGGCATGTCGAGTGCGCGCAGCAACAACAGCAGTCGCGTAAGAAGCGTCGCCGCTCATCTCCCCTCCGGATCCGAGGCCGCGTAAATCCGGACATGACCGCCACGTTGGCGGTGAAGCCAGAGCCATGCCGATGATGTGTCGACCTCGCTTGGTTACCGCGTGTTGAAGCGGTCACGGGCAGTGGTCGGCCGCACCGGTACGTATTCGCCTGCAGAAGCCAGGAGGATGCGGGGCATGTTCGCGTAGATCGCCTCGTACTCGCCAGCTTTCACCCGAAACGTCTCGTGGAACACGCCGACGTTCCCGTTGAACGCAGTCCGCCGGAAGAACTCCGATTGTGCGGGTCGATGAAGAAGATCCTTGCTGTTGGCCCATGCCTCGAGTTCGTCGAAGGATCGCCAGAACTGGATGAAGACGGGAACACGCCAGTCGAAGGCCGACAGCATGGTGCGCGACTCCAAGAGCGGGGAATTCGGAAGCGCTTTTGCCTCTTTGACCATAGCGAAAGCTGCGCGCACGACCGGCACCCACTCGTCCACTCGCCAAAATTTGTTGATGCGCGCGCCGATGAAGAAGACCACGAAGTCGTCGGGATATTTCGCGGTGTACCGGGCAGCTTTGATTTCCTTCGCAGGGTTATTTTGCTTAAGGAAAGGCATGTGAATCTCCTGTCGTAGGCGCATGATTTACTTCCGTGCTACTTGACCAGACCAGCGCCGGGGACCTGGTCGCATATATCGAAAATTGCCACTCGACTGCAGTTTTGCGCAAAGTGGTATTCGTACCACGGTGGCACAAGTCGATGTAAGTCGCCGTTCCAAGGCAGGGGTAGTCGGCGGGATCGTCCGGCTCAGCGCTATCAGGATCACGCTGGTTCTGGATCGACGCGAAGACCACTCCCACCGGTTCGTCGTCAGCGAAGATGACCCAGTTGTGCTGTCTCCTCGACTTGCCGGGCCGAACTTCAGTGCCGGGGCGGACTCCGGGTTCGTAACCGAGTACGAAATCCGGCGCAACCTGCGCCGCGAACTCTTCGGCGCCAGCCCAGGCGCGGACCTTCGATCGGACAGCCTCCGCGCACTCGGTGAGGTAGCGCAATTCGACCATCGAGGCGACCGTACCGAACCAATCAACACCCCGGCCGCGCGCCGCCTCATATATTCCGTCGCACCACGTGCGCGCCCCTCGTCCAAGGGCAAAATCCGCTTCGATCACCGACTGTCCGGAGAATAACCCCAGGTCGCGCGTGTTCCCATCTTCGAAGTGCCACGCTGCGGGCTCAACGAAGATGGGAACACGATAGGACCTGCACCGGCGAACCGGCATCGCTAGATCGGATATGAATCCGCGATGACCAGCCGTTTTCCGGTTGCCCATGTTTTGTGTGTCCTGGCGGGGGCGCCGACCTCCACCTGCGTTTTCGCAGCCACGCCCACGAGCCCGAATACCAACGCGATCCCCCGAAATCACCGCTCACGAATCGACTGGATCCGGGTTCAGCCTTTGACCGGAGGACCCTTCGACACCTGGGAGTCGGACGCCATCGAACGGAGTTGGAGTTTGTCGATCTTGCCGACAGGATTGACGGGCAAGGCGGAAAGCACCCACATCGCAGCAGGTCGCTTGTACGGAGCCAACTGCGCTTCGCACAGACTCTCCAAAGCATCGACGGTGCGCGCCGGATCACCGTCGTGAACAGTGGTGATGAACGCAGCAACGATCTCGCCCCACTTCTCATCCGGCCTCCCGACGACCGCGACGTCGATGACGTCCGGATGACTTGCCAGGACGTCCTCGATCTCGCGCGGGTAGATGTTCTCGCCACCGCGGATGATCATGTCCTTGACTCGCCCGTCGATCACGAGATAACCGTCGGTGTCCAGGTGACCGAGGTCGCCGGTCTTCAACCAACCGTCCACGAGCGCGGCGCGGGTCTCCTCCGGCTTTCCGAGGTAGCCCGCCATGACGTTGGCGCCTCTGAGTTGAACCTCGCCCGTCAGCCCCGCGCCGAGGACCGCTCCGTCTCCGCCCACAATGCGGATCTCCTGGTCCGGCATGGGCAATCCCACCGTGCCGGGCTTTCGCAGCCCGTTCCACGGATTGACTGTGGACGCGCATGTTCCCTCGGACAGGCCGTAGCCCTCCACGACCGGGAAACCGAATCGACCCTCGAAGGCCTCCAGCAGCCCGTGGGGCGCGGGGGCTGCTCCACAGAGTCCGAAACGCAGTGACGACGTCTCGAGCGCTCCGAGGTCTGGGGCGTTGCACAGCATGGAGTAGATCGTCGGTACGCCGCTGAAGTATGTAGGTTGCGCCTTCGCGACCAGGCCGAAGAACGTGGCGAGGTCGAAACGTCCCGCGACGATCGTGCTCCCTCCGTAGAGCATGGGTGTCAGGACGCTGACGACGATTCCGTTGACGTGGAACAGAGGCAGGATCAGCAAGCTGCGATCGGCAGCGGTGATACCCAGGGAGTTGGCGCCCATTGTGGCCATGGCGAGGATGTTCTCGTGAGTGAGCATCACCCCCTTCGGCCGTCCGGTGGTGCCGCTGGTGTAGATCAAAAGGGCCAGCGAGTCGCCCTTCACCACCGGTTCACCACTCGCGTCGGCGCCGGGCGCGGGGGCGTCGCGCACGGCAATGACCGAGCGCCCGGAAGCCGGTGTCGACGCGTCCACGTCGACAACGACCGTGGCGCCGGAATCGTCGAGCTGGTATCGCAGCTCATGCTCCATCAGCCCCGGGTTGATCGGCGTCACCGTGCATCCGATGCGCCACGCGGCGAACAGGAAGACGATGAACTCCACACAGTTGGGGAGGCGCAGCGCCACGACGTCGCCGGGCTGAGCGCCGAGCTCACGGAGCTGAGCACCGGCGGCGACGACGCGGGCGAGCAGCTCGCGATTCGTCAAGACCCCGACCCCGTCGCCGATCGCCGGACCGTCCGGGTCCGTGTCCGCCCTGGCGTCACACAGTGCCGCGAAGTGGTTGGCCAGCGCAGGCACTCGAGACGTCATCGCAGGCCCTCCGGCGTCTGGGGCGACAGGTGCTTGGCGAGGAACTCCGACTGCTCGGCGACGAGCTGCTCGAACGGCTCACCCGTGTAGAAGTCGAAGTGTCCGGCCGCATAGGTCCGTACCACGCCGCGCGGAGCCCGGTGAGCGTACTTCAGCGTCGGACCGGCCGGGGCGACCGTGTCCGTGCTGCTGACACAGAAGAGGATAGGGATCTGGATCTTCTTCGTTCGGCGTCCCGGCCGATACCTGATCATGCGCGGGATCGCACGCGCCCTCGTGCTGTTGACGAAGGTTCCCCCCTCGGGCACGAGTGCCTGGTATCCGGGCAATGCGTCGGGCGCCGTCATGATGGCGACGTCGCCGTGCGCGCCTGCGAATGGGAGGCAGACCGGCTCTCGCCGGGTGGCGGTGGCGAGCAGGTCGCGGATAAACAGCCCCTGGAGCCGAAGGGACTCGCCGGGGCTGGTGCGAAGCGCCGTCAACAGCCCGTCAGTGAAGGGACACTGCGCGACGGCCGCGGCCAGCTCCGGGTGACGCGAGGCAATGGTGATCGCGTGGCCCCCGCCGAACGAGGTCCCCCAGATCGCGATGCGGCTGCCGTCGACGTCGTTACGGCTGCGTGCATGCGCGAGAACCTCTTCCCAGTCCTCCAGCTGGCCCTTCACATTCAGCTCCTGGCGATGGGTGCCACCGCTGTCGCCGAAATTGCGATAAGTGAAGGCGACGCTGGCGATCCCCCGGGCAGCGAATCGTTCTGCGTAGGCATCGAGGCGCATCTCGCGCGTCGCCCCCATGCCGTGTCCCATGACGACCACGGGAGGCCGCTGCACCCCAGAAGGCAGATACAGCCACGCCGTGCAGAAGCTGTCACCCACCGGAATGGTGATGGTCTGGCGATGGTAGGCGGTGTGCTTGGACATCATTGACCTTTCAGTTCAATAACCACGTTATATCAGTGTTTAGGCTGTGGCGCGGCCTATGGGAGAATGGCGACGTGACGACGATCGACACTCTCCCGGCACGCCGAGGCGCCTTGGTCGAGGCGGCCCTCCGCCTCTTGGGTGAATATGGACCGGGGGCCATCAAGGCCCGGGCAGTCACCGCCGAGGCCGACCTGACGACGATGGCGCTGTACTCGGCATTCGGCGGCATACCGGGGCTCATGACCGCTGTCGTCGAGGAAGGATTCGCGCGACTCGACTCGCGCATGCGCGGCATCGAACCCTCGGACGACTCCATCGCGGACCTGTTCTCCATGGCCATCGAGTGTCGGCGTTTCGCCATCGAGAACCCCCACCTCTACGACCTGATCTTCGGTCCCGAGAGCCGCGACGTAGCCCGCGGCAAGCTGCTGGCCGGGGATGCACTATCGACTGGAACAACCGCGTACCAACAGTCTTTCGCTACCTTGGCGAAAGCCTGCGACCGGGCCGTCGAGGCCGGTCGCGTGCGCTCGTCGAGCGGGCGCCACCTTGCTGCTCAGCTCTGGAGCCTCGTGCACGGTTACATCTCGCTGGAGCTCAGCGGGCACTTCGCGGGCTTCGCGGACCCCGTCGACGAGGTCTTGGTCCCACTAACCGTGAGTTTCATGACCGGCCAAGGCGATGACCCGGATCAGTCGATGTCATCCACCACGAAGACCAAGATCTGAGACCGACCGTTCGCCCGTGAGGCCGACGCTACCCGCGCGGCGACGTCGGCCTCTCGGCGTCAGGGCGAGGCCGGGCTCGGCTTCTTGACCAACAGATCCTCGCGGCCCGCTTCGATGACGGTCTGGATGTACAGCGGGAAGAGCTTGGTCGCGATCGGCAGGACCCGAACGATCAAGGTCTTCTTGCCCTGCACCCTCACCAGTCCACGGGTCATCGATGCAAGCATGTTCAGCTCGCCCTGCCAGAACAGGTTCGCGGCCATCGTGGACATGCGAAGTGTCGCATCGGCCTCCTCGTCGGCATTGCCCTCGCGCGCCTCCTGAGAAGCCATGTCGATGACGAGGACTCCGTCCGGGTCGGTGGTGATTACTTTCATAGTCCCTTGGATTCCGTTCATCCTGGCGAGGATTTCCTCGTCCGAGCGTGCGGCCTCGAAGGTGGAGCCGATAAAGCGAAACATCTCTGGGGCGGTGGGCTTGGTGGGCATGTCATTCCTTCTCGGGTTGGGAAACTGGATGGGTTCGTCGTGCGAGAGCTCAGGTCAACTGGTCTGCGAAAATCTCGGCATCCTCGCCCTGCCACGACGAAACCGCGTTGTCCTCGGCCCACTTCTTCTCGTGCTCGGATTCGGCCGGCGGCGGCACGAACCCCTGAGTTCGCCATAAATCGATCGGCGTCTCGTCGATGTGAATCTCCCAGTCGAACCCTCGATCCTTCGCGAACGGCTCGAGCGTCGCCTCGAACATCTCCATCGTCAGATCGCGCAGCTCCGGAGTGTCGAGCTGACGCGCAATGTGGTCGACGACCACACGGACGAAGTTGTCGGCCGGTTCGCCGCCGACCCAGATGGTGCCCGGTCGGCGCTCCTCGAAGACGACCACGACGTAGAAGCGCGGCAGCCCGGCCAGGTCGGCGTAGACGTCGGTGATGGCGTTGGACAAGGCCTCCTTGTCGGCGGTGTCGTACGCCCCTTCAGGGGCAAAGATCTGCCACATCGGCATGCTGGCTCATCTCCTTCAGTGACTTGCGACTCATCGTAAAACAAGGTTATAACATCATTATGATCGGCAACAGTCAACCACGGAGGAAGAAATGACGTCAGCTCAAAGCAATGCCACCTACCAACCCCCCGTTCGCGCCACGGTGTTCGTCGGCCGATGGCCACAGGTCCCCTTCGAGGAGATGCCCGAGATCATGCCGTCAGGCCTGTTCTCACCCACCACGGCGACGCTGATCAGCGGCGAGACCGAAGCCGTGTTGATCGATGCCCTCTACCTCAAGGAGGATGTGCGCGACCTCGGCGATCTGATCGAACGGACCGGCAAGAAGCTGACCACTATCTACGTGACACACGACCACCCTGACCACTACCTCGGGATCGGTCCGCTGCTCGAGCGCTTCCCCGAGGCCCGGTGCTTCGCACTGCCCCACGTCGTGGAATCCATGCACGAGACGATGGAGATCCAGGGCGACCAGTGGGAGCTGCTGTTCGGCGACATCTGCGTCGCCGGAGGGGTCTTCCCCGAACCTCTCGAGGGCAACACACTCGTGGTCGATGGGGCGGAGCTACGCGTCATCGAGGTCAAGCAAGCCGACATCCACCCGACCTCGATCGTCCATGTGCCCTCGATCGACCTCGTGGTTGCGGGCGACGCGATCTACAACGAGATCCATCCCATGCTCGGACTCTCGGGCCCCAAGGAGTGGGAGGACTGGCTCGAGACCATCGACCTCGTGGAAAGCCTTGCGCCCAAGATGATCGTGGCCGGTCATCGCCGTCCCGACGGGGATGACCGTGCTGTGGAGACGATGATCAGTCAGACTCGGAATTACATCCGCGACTTCGCGGATGCCTATGAAGGCGCGTCGTCTCCGACCGAGATCGTCGACGCCATGGTCGCGAAGTACCCACACCACGGCAATCTCTGGACACTGCAGTTCTCCGCCATCAACGTCTTGGCGTCGAACGACCTCGGAATCCAAGCCGAGAGCTAAGCAACCCGAGCTCGGTTCCGGCAGGACTGGTTCATTATTGAGAGGCCAGTTGGCTCAGGTCAACATCTCCCCGAGGAGGTCGTACAGGCCAGCAGACTCGCCCAACCGCATTGCGGGACCGCACCAGCCTCCGACCCACGTCCGGATCATCGAAGGCCTGCCGGATCGCGCGAGAGGGGTTTCACTGACAAGGTGTCCCTCTCGAACAGATGGAAGTTGACGTCGCAATCGACATCTTCGCCGCTCAGGAGGGCATTCTCGTTCTACGCCACGCTCGGGTGACCCAGCCTCGTCGGTGGATCAGGGCTTGCCCCTGATCCACCGGTGGTAATTCGGGAGCACTGTTTCGAGGTCGCTGTGGTGGGCGGGGACGACTGGGGTATGGGCGTCCGCCGGCCTGTACCGGTTCTTCCACTTGATCCTTGGTCGCGCCGTGCCGGCTGGTTGGTCAATTGGCGACCGGGGTGGGTGGCCCGGTGGCGAGGGCCCACAGCGCCTCCCATGCCAGGGCCCAAGGCCGGTCGCGTGACAGGTGCAGGGAGGCGTCGGGCGGTGGCCACGATCCGGGCGGGGATCTTGATGATCCTCTTGCGCAGGCTGGCCCAGCGCGGCTTGGCCGTACTGGCAGCGGCTGCGGCGGGCCCGATATCGAGCCCGCGAATACGGTAAACGGAACGCACCGGCAGCAGGCCGTGGATACGTTCCCGAGGAAGGGTCCGCAGCGGGATGACGGGCTCGGTCACCGCACCCTGCACCAGGGCGCCGAACAAGAGGCGGTCGAAGCGGCCGCTTCAGCGACACCGGCACGATCGACGAAGTCAGCGAAACGCATTGTGCTGCAAAATGCTTCGCGGACGATAGCATCGCAGTTCGCGACCCAACAATCCTTGGCGTTCTCACGACCGAGCAGTCGTCTGCGCGCCAGTGGCCCCTATCCGCCAACGCACCCTCGAGAGTCATACGCATACCCCAAGCCTAGGCTGACTATAGTTAGCTGATGCCAGGGTGCTACTGTTTCAAGATGGCAATCGACAGCGCTACTACGCCTCTCAGATCTGCTGCGGACTTCCTCACGGCTCGCCCAGATGGCCTCATGTCCGCCGACAAACACCTGTGGGGCTTCGGCGGACTCCATGGCGGACTCAGCCTCGCCTATGCCACGTCAGCAATGGGCGACCACGCCGGCGACAGGCCACTGCGTGCGGTCACAGCACACTTCCATTCGCCAGTCAGAAGCGACTTCGCTGTTACGACCGAGCAGATACGCGAAGGCCGCTCGGTGACAACGGTAAGCGCGGTCACCGCGACAGCTTCTGGAGTCAACCTCACTGCGACTGGCGTTTTCGGGATCGCCCAGCCACACGACTCTCCGAGCCTGGCGCCCCGGTTCCCTGATGTCAGAGGGCCATCTGACTGTGAACCGTTCGTCGTACCGCCCGATTTTCTTCCTGTCGCTGAACAAACCGAGGTCAGATTCGCTGGCGCGCACCGCCCTTACTCAGCGAGCGCCACGCCAGAACTTCTCGCTTGGGTTCGCTACGCCAACGCCGACACCACGCCGGACGTTTACCGACTAATCGTGTTGCTCGACGCAGTAGCACCGTCCTACTCGGTTCTCCTCGACCAACTCATTGCGATCCCCACTGTTGAATTCTCGGTCTATCCCAGCGGACGGCAGGTTCGTGTTCAATCTCCGTGGGTACTAGTGCGCGCCACAACTGAGATCGCTTCGTCGAGCGGATGGCTAGTTGAGACTCTTGATGCTTGGAGCGAGGATGGCACCCATCTCGCGGGCGCACGCCAACTCCGGGTCGCCGTCACCACCCACTAAGTCAGATACATATCCGCGTCGACACCGATATGGCAGCCGGGTCGACGCACCCGAAAACCACCCCGAACAGCGTCGCCGTACAAGCCTTGGACGGTATCGAGAACGATGCCTTCGAAGTCCTCGCAGACGAGCTCACCAGCAGGTCAAGGCGGGCCTCGGAGCAGACCCCGCCGCGCTGTATTCCCAGCTCGCTCGACAGTAGAAGTTCGCCCGACGGTAGGCGATGCGGAAACCAGGTCGCCGCACAGACGACCAATCGCGCATCCCTCGACTTTCAGGAGCCATCATGACAACTCAGCCTGTAGCCCTCGTAACGGGCGCTTCCTCCGGCATCGGCAAGTCCGCTGCCATCGCGCTGGCACAGCACGGTTTCCGCGTGTTCGGAACCGGCCGCGTCACTGCGCATCTCGCCCCGCTTGAGGGGGTGACATTCCTGGACCTCGATGTCACCGATGACGCCTCGGCGACCGCCGCGGTCGCCACGGTCATCGCGCAATCCGGGCGGCTCGATCTTCTGGTCAACAATGCTGGCATCGGATCGGCCGGTGCGGCCGAGGAAAACTCGGCTGCCCTGGCGCAGAATGTCTTCGACATCAACGTCTTCGGCGTCATCCGCATGACGAATGCGGCTTTGCCGCATATGCGTGCGCAGGGCAGCGGCCGCATCGTCAACCTGTCCTCCATTCTCGGGATCATTCCGCAGCCCTACATGGCCGTATACGCCGCGTCCAAGCACGCGGTCGAGGGCTACTCCGAATCTCTCGACCATGAGGTCCGCGAGTACGGCGTGCGGGTTCTGCTCGTCGAACCTGCCTTTACCAACACCGCATTCGACGCCAACACCGTGCAGCCCGACCAACCCCTCCATGCCTACGCACAGCAGCGACGGGTGTTCGAGGATTACGTGGCCGCTTCGATCAAGGCCGGTGACGACCCCGCCCTCGTCGCCAAGGCGATCGTGGCGGCAGCTACCGATACCAAGCCCAAACCGCGCTACCCTGTAGGGCGAAGCGCGCGGGTCAGCACCATGCGCCGCCTGGTCCCCGCTGGGATTTTCGACAAGCAGATCCGCAAACTCAACCGGCTGCCCGCGTGACGGCTTCGACCTTCGGCGCAAACCCGGCCCCCTCCGGGTGGCTATGAGGGAAGGTTGCTCGATCACGGTTCAATCGACAGTGCGAGCTCGGGGCGTTCGGCGTTGCGCGGCTGGGGAAGGACCGGATCAGGGGAACAGCAGATCGGGTACACAAACTGGGCTCGACAGGCGGCCTGGCACCGCTAAGAGAGGGTTCACGGGGGCCAGGACAGAAATAGCAGGGGACTCGAACCCCTGACCCCCACGCAGCGGTTGGTGCTGGAGCTCAGATCGAGTAGCCATCGACTATGACCAGGCATTTTTCCAGTCGCCCATGTTTGTGTGTCCTGCCGAGGGCACCAGAACTTCTCAGTCAGGCATTGCCGAGTAGGTCACCACGAGTGGGGCGTGATCGGAGAGCCGCTCAGCGGGTGATGGTTCCTTGTCGACGACGACAGACGTGGCGAGGCGGGCGAGACCGGGTGTCGCGAGTTGGTGGTCCACTCGCCAACCCACATCCTTGGCGAACGATTGCCCCGCCCAACTCCACCAGGTCAGTGGACCCGGGCGATCGCCGTGCACCTGTCGCACCACGTCGACGAGCCGACGCGTGCCCAGAATCGAACTGAACCACTCGCGGTCGGCGGGCAGGAAGCCGTCCATCGTGCGGGCGGCACGCCAGTTGGTCACATCGTGGCGGGTGTGTGCGATGTTCAGATCCCCGGTGAGGACGAACTCGCGTCCCGCACTCAGCGCAGCGAGCCGGTTCCGGTGCACTTCGCGGGCGAACGCCGCGAGGAACCTCTGCTTGCGTTCGTACTTGACCCCACCGTCGGGCTGTTCGCGCATCGATCCCGGGCGCTGGAGATGCGCGGGCAAACCCCCCTTGGGGAGATACAGAGAGGCCACCGTCACCGGCCGGTCGGCCAGGTCGACCTCGATATAACGTCCCTGTGCGGTGAACTCACCGAGTCCGCGGGCCCTGGGTGGGTGGGTCACCCACGTCCGCACGGCAGCGGCGGGAACCTTGGTCAGTACGGCCACACCGTTGCGACCGGCCACGGAACCGACGTCTACTGCCGCCGAATAGGCCGGGAAGGTTCCCACATCGGCTGCGGAACAACGCAACTCCTGCAGCGCGACCACATCGACCGACCGGGCCCGCAACCACTGTCGAATCCACGACGACGTGACGCGCGGATTCCGTTGACGTTGAATGTGGCGACAGTGAAAGAGTCAGCGACCGACGAACCCATGGCAACACTGTGCCGGAGACCCCCGTCACCCGCTCAGGCAGCTCCGGTACGCGACCTCGGCGGGACCGGGGAGGTCGGCGAACTGGTTTCCTCGCGCAAGCCGATGGATGGAACCGTATGTTCTCGCCTCCCCCAACGGCACCCGGTTCATCGACACCGAAGCACTGGCGGCTCAGACCGAATATCCCGTGCGGTCCGAGTTCAAGGTCCCCGACACCTTGGACCTGCTCCCGCCACCCGACACCTTCGATACGCACGGGCTGCTGCCGTGTTGGGCATCGGCGGCGCGCCCCGATGGGAACCAGCCTCGCGTACGGTGGACCATCGCAGTGCGGGTGACAAGCAAAGAGTCGGTGCGGTTGTCGATATCTGACGGGCCACTGGCCAGAAGCCGACCCCGCCAACCTTGCCCGGATGCCACCGCCCGCGATCGTGCCCGCAGCTGGCGGGGAGAAGCGGGCGCATTGGTGGCACCGATAGGCACAGCACATTCAGACACCTGAGCAACCTTGGCGCATGCAAAAAATCTACGATGATGGGTGTAGACATTCTCGAAGTTGGCGTATACAGTCGCTCTCGTTCCGATTGAGAAGTCAGATGGCCGGGCAGGTGAGCTGCCCGGGAAAGCTCGACCGCTTCGCCTGGCGGAGAAGAGAATCCGGTGCAGTCGGCCGGACCGCCGACGGGGCGATGAAACAAGGCAAGTGCAGTACCAGCAAGGCAGTACCGCAAGAGGAACCCGACAATCCAGGAGGTGGTTGCCACTGAGTAGTCCTTTACCAGTTCCGCATCCTGGAAGTGCCGGATGCGATATCTCAGACCGGGCCACCATGACCGGTGAACACAGTTGAACTCAATCCCTCAGTCGTAAATCAAGGCCCCGGCACACAGAGTGCCGGGGCCTTGCGGCGTTGAACCCGAGACCTTGTGCAGCACCCGAACACCCCTCCCACCGACGGCACCAGCGCCGCAGACAAACTCGACGACGACACCTACCCCGCCTCCAGCATGGGCCGCGCTGCGGAGATCCTCGGCGTCACCCCAGCGTTTCTGCGTGGCCTCAATGCGGCCTGGCTGCTGACTGCGCAACGCTGCGAGGGCGGGCACCGCCGCTACTCGCGCTACCAACTGCGTATCGCCGCGCGTATGCGCGAACTCGTCAACGCCGGTACACCGCTCGACGCGTCGTGCCGGATCGTAATCCTGGAAGATCAGCTCGCCGAGGTGCATCAACACCGACCTGCAGCACGAACTCGACGACCGCGGCGACGCCCGGCGTAGGTCCCAGCTCCCACCTGATCGAGGCGCTAGGACACGCCTGCGCCACGGCATCGACAGCAGACGGCTTCGTGACGAATTACCTTGCACCCCAACATTTTTGATCGACCCCGCCGGATCGGCGAGCTCACCGGCATCGACCCGTCGGCTTCGGCCGATTCTCGCACGCTGACCGCCGCGCTCACCGTGCACGCGGGACAGTGAACCGCCGAGACCTACTCGGTCAACCGCGCGGTGACCGCACCGAGCCCGTCGACGATGGCCGCACGCTGGGCCGGATCGAGCACATCGATGAACACCCGCCGCACGAGCTCGACGTGACTGGGCGCAATTTCGGCGAGCCGGGCCCGACCCGCGTCGGTCAGAACAGCGTTGACCCCGCGCACATCGGTGTCATGCTCAACCCGGCGCACCAGCCCAGCCTCCTCCAGTTTGCCCACCTGATAGGTGAGCCCGCTTTTGGAGGTGTAAAGGGCTGCGGCGAGGTCGGTCATCCGCATCGCGGCGTCCGGAGCGGCAGCCAGGCGGACCAACACCTCGTACTGGGTGTGCGAGAGGCCCTCAGATTTCAGGTGCTGGTCGACCGCGCGATCGACCAGCGCGCCCGCGGCGAGGAATCGTTCCCACACGCGCATCTCCGTATCGTCGAGCCAGCGAGGTTCGTCCATGCGGCAACCCTAGCCAGCGGCGGAATAGCCAGGCAACCCTGGTTGTTCAAATTTGAACATGGCCAGAATCGACCCGAAGGAGACGACCGTGACCATGCCGGTGCTCTACCTGTCCCACGGCGCTCCGCCGCTTATCGACCACGACACCTGGCCCGCCGAGCTCGCAGCCTGGTCGGCCGACCTGCCCAGACCACGCGCGATCCTCATCGTCTCCGCACACTGGGAGTCGGCACCGGTCAGCATCGGTGCGACCACAACCGTGCCTCTGGTCTACGACTTCAGCGGGTTCGCTCCGCACTATTACGACGTGCGCTACCCCGCACCCGGCGCTCCGACATTGGCCGCGCGGGTCCGCGCACTACTCGGCGGCGCGGTCGCCGACGCCCCCGAACGTGGCCTCGACCACGGCGCCTACGTTCCGCTGACCCAGATGTACCCCGACGCCGACATCCCCGTTCTGCAACTCTCGATCCCTACACTGGATCCGCAGGACCTGATGAAGTTCGGCCGCGCGCTCGCCCCACTGCGCGACGAAGGCGTGCTTCTCGTCGGCAGTGGATTCTTCACCCACAACCTGCGAGCGCTCACCGCCGACGACCAGCACGTGCACGCGTTCACCGCCGAGTTCGACGACTGGGGCCGCCGAGCGCTCGATGACCGCGATCTCGACACGCTGCTCGACTTCGAGCACACCGCGCCCGCCCCCCGCCTGGCCCATCCGCGCACCGAGCATTTCGCCCCGCTGTTCTTCAGCCTCGGCGCCGGCCTCGACGACATCGACTCCCTGCGCACCGTCATTGACGGCTACTGGTTCGGGATGGCACGACGCTCGGTTCAGATCGGCTGAGCCGAGCAGACACGATAAGGACAACAGCATGACGACAACATCGACCACTGCCACCAGTGCCGGCCTGCTCGTGCTTCGCCTCGGCGTCGGCGCGACGATGGCCGCGCACGGCACCCAGAAGCTGTTCGGATGGTTCGACGGCGGCGGCCTCGACGGCACCGAACGCTTCTTCGCCGCAAGCGGCTACCCGTCGGCGAAAGCGTTCGCCGCCCTGGCCGGCGTGAGCGAGACCCTCGGCGGCATCGGCTTGATCCTCGGGCTGATCACACCGCTGGCCGCCGCGGCGATCCTCGGCACGATGCTCAACGCCATCTCCGTGAAATGGGGCGGCTTCTTCAGCCCCAAGGGGGTCGAATACGAAACGATCCTGGCCGTGGCCGCGGCGAGCCTCGCCCTCACCGGCGCCGGTGGTTTCGCATTGGACCGCTTCGTGCCCGGCCTGCGCGACTACAAGATCGGCTACGGCATCGCGGCGATCGCACTGGCCTTTGTCGCCGCAGGAATTACCCTACTGATCCGAAATTGACGGAGACCGAAAAAGCCCCCGCTACTTCCGGTGGCCGCGCACCGCGGCGCACCTCGAGGAGATCGCCGCCTGGTCCTCCGTCGATCAGTTCGTCTGGGGACTTCGCGTGCTGCTCGTCGGGATGACGGCGAGCTGACACGCGAACGCGCCGCGGCCGAGCAGGGCCGCCGCGAAGGCCAGCCACACGCTCCACAACACGTAACGATATCTGTGGGTAGCCAATATCGCAGTGGTCACGGAAAGCTAGCGGTAGCTGAACACGACTCCGAAACCTCAGTGTCCGATCGCGTGCGCATCCTCGAATTCGGCAGCACTGAGATCGTCGGGTGGCGCGGCCAGCACATCCATCTGCCGGAACCGGTTGTCATCCTGGGATCTTTGGTCCTGACAGGGAACCTGTCTGGACCACCCGTATCGACCGCGCTGTGACCGCCCCCCGGTCACAGCTGACCGCAACCCCTACATCTCCACGTCAGCATCATTACGGCCTCATCCGACTCGCCACCGGTAAAGAGCGGCTTATCGGCGCTCAGGCCGCCGGTCGACCCCCTGCGTATGGATTCGATTTGCCGATCTCTCTGTCCGGCCCCTCCCACCCGCGTAACGCCGAAGGCCCCGAGCTCGCTAGTGCCTCGTCCAGGAAGGTTGCCTCGGTAACCGGGTGTCGGGTTGATCGGGCGTCCACGACCGGAGATGCTCGCCGGTGGAGGTGGTGCCGGTGGCGAGGAAGCCGGAAGTGTTTGTGCGAGAGGTCAGCCCGGATGAGGGGCGCCGATTGCAGAAGATCACGAAGACGAGCAAGCAGCCGATCAGGATGCGGCGGGCGATTGTGGTGATGGCCTCGGCGCAACGTCAGCCTGTTCCTGCGATCGCCCGGTTGATGCAGGTCAGCGAAGCCTATGTGCGGCAAGTGATCCACGACTTCAACGAACGGGGGTTCGAGGCTTTGGACCCAAAATGGAGCGCGGGCAGACCGAAGAAGGTGGACCAGGTGACGCGTGAACGCATCGCCTGTATCGCCCGGTGCTGCCCGCGAGACCTCGGCTGGCCGTTCTCGGTCTGGAGTCTGTCGAAGCTGCGAGAAGTATTGGCCACCAACCAGATCGCCGAGATCAGCCGTGAAACTCTGCGTAAGATCTTGAAGGCAGAAGGCGTGTCGTGGCAGGCGGTCAAGACCTGGAAGGCCGGCACCGATCCCGAGTTCGCGACCAAGATGAACCGCATCCTCGATCTCTATGACCAACGACCTGTTGACGGGCGGGTGGTCTGTGTCGACGAGTTCGGGCCGTTGAACCTGCAACCCCGTGCTGGTCGCGGCTGGTTTCCTCGGCGGAAGCCGAAACGGTTGCGGGCGACATATCACCGCACTCAGGGTGTTCGGCACCTCCTCGGTGCCCTGGATCTGGCGACGGGGAAGATCCATTACCGGATCCGGGATCGTAAGCGGTGGCAGGAGTTTCTCGGGTTGTTGAAGTCGCTGCGCGCCCGTTGGCCCGACGACAAGCTCTACGTCATCGTCGACAACTTCTCCCCACACAAACGGGCCGAGGTTCGAGCGTGGGCCGCCGAGCATGACGTGGAACTGGTGTTCCTGCCGACCTATTCGTCGTGGTTGAACTGGATCGAGTCCGAGTTCGCGGCGCTGCGCTACTTCGCGTTGAACGGTACCGATCACCGCAGCCACGGCGAGCAGGACGCTGCGATCGGCGCCTACATCCGCTGGCATAACCAGCATGCCCGACCCAAACGAGACTTCGCTGTCAACTCCAAGATCCGGCGACCGGATTACCTACCGAAGGTTGCTTGACGAGGCACTAGTAATGAGCTCGGGGCCTTCGTGATTGAGTAATCGGCCGCGCACAGGCTTGATACAAGCTAATGGTTGACGTTTCACAGTGTAGACGCGGCTGGCGGGGTTTGGGAATCGGACGGTCGCGCGTCAGTACCAGACGTCGATGGTTTCCACCGACGGCTGACATTAAACTGCTACGTCGCACGGCTCCGCACCCACTGAAAATCAGTTGCCGCAGGGTTAGTGCGTGACCAAATCACGTGATATTCGCTCGCGCAGCTATACTCGATTCTGGAAGAGCCATTGACCGGGAACCCAACAGTAGGTGACCCGTGCCCTCTCTCTCGCTCTTCCCATCCTCTTCACCGATTCCGCTGCCACCCGCGCTGATTCGCCGACTCCGAGCGTGCGCGACCTACCTGACACACACCTCGCTGATCGCTCGGCCGCCGTTGCCGACGATCTCCCACACAAACATCGCGATCCAGCGATCCCGACATCGACATGCCCATTGACGATGTCGACGGACCCCGCCCTGAAAAGCGACTTCCCGAACTGGAAGTCGTCTGCCCTGACACCCCGCCCACCCTACACACATCAGCGGCGAGGGCACTGCTGCGCTTCCTGGTTCATCAGCGCAACAACACATCTGCGCCGAAAGGCCCCGACACCGAGGAGATCTGATGGCCACCGCCGACAACGAATGGGCCGTCCTCGACGACCTTCTCGGCCTCGAGAAAAGCAACGACCTCGAAGTCGGTCACGAAGACCTCGCGTTCTACGGACGCTGCTCCACCGAAGACAACCAAGACCCCGAAACCTCCTATCAATGGCAACTCGGCAACGCCGAGAAATTCGTCGACGGCACAATCGTCACCAGCTACTTCGATATCGGCCAATCACGCTCGGTCCCATGGCATCGCCGCACCCACGCAAACCGACTCCTCGAAGACCTCCGCAACCCCGACCGCGGATGGACCGGAATCGTTGTCGGAGAAGGCACCCGCTGCTGGTTCGGTAACCAGTTCAGCCTCGTCGCTCCCCGCATCCACGCCTACGGCGTCTCGATCTGGGTTCCCGAACTCGGCAGACGCTACGACCCCGACAACGTCACCCACTCGATGATGATGAACATGCTCGGCGGGCTCAGCGAGTCCGAACGACAGCACGTGCAGCAACGCACCCGCGCCAGCATGGACGCCCAAGTCCTCAACGAAGGACGCCACCAAGGCGGACGCCCGCCCTACGGCTACCTCGTCGTCGACGGACCACCACACCCGAACCCGAACCGCGCCGCGGACAACCTGAAGCTGCGGATCCTGTCCCTCGACGCGGCCACCGCACCGGTCGTGCAGCGCATCTTCCGCGCCTACCTCGACGGGCGCGGCCATCGCGCCATCGCCACCGAACTCAACCGCGACAACATCACCTGCCCATCGGCACATCGACCAGAACAGAACAAGCATCGATCCGGCGACGGCTGGCAAGCCTCCACCGTCTCGGCGATCCTGCAGAACCCCCGCTACACCGGCTACGCGTTCTTCGGACGCTGGACCAAACACGAAGTCCTTGTAGACCCCGACGACGTCGCGGCCGGGCACATCGTGCGGTTCAAACGCTCACCCGCACACCGCATCGTGCGATCACGGCGACCCGCCCACCCCGCGATCATCTCCGTCGAGACGTTCACTCAAGCCACCCTGCTCCGCAAGCAACGCGCTGAGATGAGCAACCGAACCCGTAGCCAACGCGAACGCACCACCACGATCCGATCCGGCAACATCTACCTGTTCCGCGGACGAATCCACTGCGACATCTGCGGCCGGAAAATGCAGGCGGAGATCCTTCGCGACGCGGTCTACTACCGGTGCCGTGCACGCACTCTTGCGCCCGGCAGCCCCGTCCAAGCAGTCCATCCCGCAACGATCAATCTCCGCGAAGCAGAACTGATCGAGCCCCTCGACAGCTGGCTGTCGACCCTGTTCAACCGAGAACATGTTGACGAAACCATCGCCACACTGCTCGCAGCGCAAGACAACGACGGCGCTGACACCCGCCGTGTTGCCCTGCAGGCACGGATCGAACAGGCACAAACCCGGATCGGTCGCCATCTCGCTGCGATCGAAGCTGGAATCGACCCCCATGTGGTCGTCGAGGCATTGAACTCCGCGCAAGCCGACAAGGCCGCCGCGCAAGTCGAGTTGAACAACGTCCCCGCAGCGCAACGGTTCACCGAAAAGGAGGTCCGCAAGCTTATCGAGTCATTGGGAGATGTCGGCTTGGTCCTCGCGGGAGGAGCTCCCGAACACAAGCAAGAGCTCTATAACGCAATCGAGCTCCAGGTCCGCTATGCGCACCTGGAGCATCGAGCTACTTTGAATGTTTCCCCTGTTGGGGCTAACGTGCGTGTCCGGAGGGGGACTTGAACCCCCACGCCCTAATACGGGCACTAGCACCTCAAGCTAGCGCGTCTGCCATTCCGCCACCCGGACTTGCTGGTGTGCCAAAAGATTATCCGACGCGCTGTCGGAAACCAAATCGCCCAGTTGACCTGCTGTTTTTGCGGGTGGGGCTGTGTCGGGACACGGGTCAGTCCTCGGCGGGTTCGGCAGTTGTTCGCTTGCGGCGCGGGGTCGTCTGTTCGATGCGCGGATCCTCGGTCACCGTGAAGTGTTTGATGTACTCGGACAGGAACGCCTGCAGTGTCGCGGTGGCCGGGATGGCCAGTAGCGCACCGACTGCTCCGAGTAGCGCGCCACCGGCGAGCACCGCCAGTAGTGCGACCGCGGCATTGACGTCGACGGTGCGCGCGGTGATCCGCGGCTGCAACAGATAGTCCTGTAGCCACTGGTAGACGATCGCGAACACGATGATCCACACCGCGTCCATCGGGTCGACGGTCAGGGCCACGAACACCGGGACGGTCGCGGCGATGTAGGTGCCGATGGTCGGGATGAACGCGGAGATCACGCCGAACCACACGCCGAGGGCGATGGGGTTGGGGATGTGGAGCAACGCCAGGAAGGCCCCGTGCGCGACCGCGGAGACGATCGCCAGCAGTACCCGCGAATACAGGTAGCCGCCGGTTTTGTCGATGGCGAGGTCCCAGGCGTGCAGGAAGGTCTGCTGGCGGGAGGGTGGAAGCAGAGAACAGACGGTGCGCCGCACCTTCGGACCGCCCGCGGTGAGATAGACGCTGAACAAGGCGATGCTCAGGATCTGGACCAGACCGCCCAAGACGGTGGTCGACACGCCCCAGGCGTTGTCGGCGGCGGTGTGGGCGTAGCTCTCGAGCAGGTCGGACTCGCGCATCATCCGCTGACTGAGGTCGTGCATCGTGAAGTGTTGGCCGAAGGTGTGATTGATCTGGTCGACGCCCTCGTTGAGCAGGCGCGGCGTTTCACGGACCAGGTTGGTGGCCGTCTCCACCAGCAGCGTCACCAGCGCGGCGAGAAAGGCCAGCACACAGGCGAAGGTGCCCACGAAGACCAGACCGGTGGCGAGCCCGCGCGGGACGCCACGTCGCACCAACAGCGCGACGGCCGGTTCCATCGCCAGCGAGATGAAGAAGGCGACCAACAGGATGATCAGGATTCCGGTCAGTCGATGAAACGCCCAGTCGGCTAGCAGGAACAGCCCGAAGAACACCAGTGCCAGCGCCATTGCCCGAGGTAGCCACTTCGGCATCCTGGTTGGTGCCGGCGCCTGCGGGACGTTGTCTGGGGAGTCGATGTCCACGGCTTCCAGTGTGGCCCCGGACCAGCCCTTTTCCCGGCTCCGACGCGGCCGTCGACGCTCGCGGCCGACCGCTCACCGTGGACGCGGCACATCCAGTAGTTACACCCTCACCGCCCCATCTTGGGCCGTTTCGGCGGCGGCCGGAGCCTCGGCTTGCTACAGTCCCAGACAGCTGACTACGGGTGCGTAGAAATTGTTTATACATCCGTGTAGATCAGAGGGTCTGATCCGGTCGAGCAGCTCGGCGACCGCACTGAACACGGGGTGATCGAGATGATATCCATAGACAATAAGTCCACTGCACCAACTGATTTCGAGCTAGTTGTCCGGTTCTGTCTCGACTGGTGGCGTGACCATCCACGCCAGTCCGTCGAGACCGCGGGCCGACAGGTCACCATGGCGTGGCAAGCCACCACGGAGCTGCTCCGAGCACTGGTTCACCGACGCTTTCCGCTGTCGGAATTCCTCCGTCAGAGCTCTTTCATGGCAGGTGTCTCAGCCACTCCGACGCTGCTGGTCGCCATCCCTATCGCGGCCATCGTGTCGATCCAGATCGGTTCGCTGGTGAGCCAGGTCGGCGCGACGACCTTCATCGGGGCGGTCAACGGCCTCGGCATCATCCGTCAGGGCGCGCCGCTGGTCACCTGCCTGATGATCGCGGGTGCGGTCGGTTCGTCGATCTGCGCCGATCTCGGTTCCCGGACGATCCGCGAGGAGATCGATGCCATGCGGGTGATGGGCGTCGATCCGATCGGCAGGCTGGTCGCGCCGCGCCTGCTCGCCGCGGTGCTGGTGAGCGTTCTGCTGTGCGGGTTCGTGGTGTTCGTCGGATTCGCCACCGGCTACGTGTTCAACATCTTCGTTCAGGACGGCACACCCGGTTCCTACATCAGCACCTTCGCCTCGTTCGCCGTGGCGAGTGATCTGCTGGTCGCGCTGGTGAAAGCCGCGGTGTTCGGCGCGCTCACCGCGATCATCGCCTGTGACTGCGGTCTGAACACCAAAGGTGGTCCGGGTGGTGTCGCGAACGCGGTGAACTCCGCGGTGGTCAGCTCGGCGATCGTGTTGTTCGCGGCCAATATCGCGCTCACCCAGATCTACAACACCGTGTTCCCTTCCAAGGTGCTCTGAGATGGCCCTTTACATACCGCCCCTGCTGCGTCCGCTCCGCGCTGCCAAGGCCGCGACCACCCCGCTCACCGAGGCGAATGCGCGACTGGGACACCAGGGGGTCGTCTTCGTCGAGTCGTTGCTGGCCATTCCGTTCGTCCTTCGGCACTACCGCAAGGAGGTGGTGCGCCTGATCATCGATGTCACCTGGGGCAACGGCGCGCTGGTGGTCGGTGGCGGCACGGTCGGGGTGATCCTGATTCTGTGTGGCTTCGGCGGCATCACGGTGGGAATGGAATCGCATACCGCCTTGGATCTGCTGACGATGAGCCCGCTCACCGGCGCGATCTCCGGTTTCGCCACCACCAGGGAGCTGGCTCCGCTGCTGGCGACCATCGCCTTCGCCGCTCAGGCCGGTTGCCGGTTCACCGCCCAGATCGGCTCGATGCGGATCGCCGAGGAGATCGACGCGCTCGAGTCGATGGCGATCCGCCCACTCCCCTACCTGATCACCACCCGCATGCTGGCCGCCGCGGTCGCGATTCTGCCGCTCTACAGCGTCGGCATGGCCACCGCCTACTTCACCACCAAAGTCACCGCTTTCTTCCTGGGAGACAACGGCATCGGCACCTACGACCACTACTTCCACCAGTTCCTCGACCCGGGCGACATCGTGTACTCGGTGCTCAAAGCGGTCGCGTTCGTGCTCGTGGCCACCTTCATCCAGTGCCACTTCGGCTACATCGCCGCGGGTGGGCCCGAAGGCGTCGGAGTCGCGGCCGGACGCGCGATCAAGATGACGATCATCGTCGTCGTTTTCCTCAATCTGCTTCTCACACTCGCAATCTGGGGCGTCGACTCCGGTATCCGAATCTCCGGATAGGGGACCTGAAAATGTATTTGGATCCCAGTGGACGCGGCTGGTCGCGCGGGCGACTGAGCGTGGCCGGTGTGGCGATGACGCTGAGCCTGTCCGGTGTCGTCGCCTTGCTCGGGCTGCGCTATGCGGGCCATTTCGAGGAAACCGTCGCGGTGACGGCACTGATGACCAGCACCGGCGACGGACTGCCCGCACGCGCTGACGTGCGCTTTCGCGGGCTACTCGTCGGCACGGTGTCGGCGGTCGAGATCGCCGAGAAGGGGCTGATCCAGCGGGTGAACCTGGACTTGGAACCTGCTGCTGCCGAGGCTATTCCGGCTTCGGTGACGGCCCGTGTCGTGCCGGCCAACATCTTCGGAGTCACCTCGGTCGAACTCGTGGACAACGGACCGGCCGCGACGCCCTTGCGGGCAGGTGTTGTCGTCGAGCAGGACACCAGCCGCGCGACAGTCGCCCTGCAGACCACGCTGACCACGCTGCGCGACGTCTTGAACCGCGTCCAGCCCGCCAAACTCGCCCGTGTGCTGGCCACCCTGGCCGAGGCGCTCGACGGTGATACCCGAATGCCCGGCTCCACGATCGAACGGCTCGACCAGTGGATCACCGAGGTCCGCGCGCTGCCCGGCATCGGCGATCTGCTCGGCGATCTCGGTGCGGCCACCGCGGCGGTGAATCAGTCGGCGCCCGAACTCACCGATGCCCTCGGCAAATCGGTACAGACGGCGCATACGATCACCGTTCGCCGTAACCAGGTGATCGCACTGCTCACCTCGGCAGGTACCGCCACCGATGCGACCCAGGCGCTGTTCGCCCGGAACCCCGACGCGGGCAAGGAACTCGTCGTCGGACTGGACGAGACGTTCGGCGCGCTCGCGGCGGATCCGTCGGCGTTGAGTGAGACCGTCACCGCACTCGGTGATTCCCTGAGTCGGCTGGCCACCGTGTTCAATTGGGGGCCCAGCAGGCAGATGCAATGGGATGTCACGGTCTCGTTCACTCCGTTCCGCCAGTACACCGCGGCCGACTGCCCGCGTTACGGCAGCCAGGCCGGACCACGGTGCGAGACCGGCAGCATCCCGGATTCCCCGGCGCCACAGTCGTATCCGGCACAGCTGATCCCGGGCTGGCTGTCCTCCGCGGGGCCTGCGCCGATTCCCACCATTCCGGCACTGCCTACCCTGCCGGATCTGCCCGCGCTGCCGAACATTCCCGGACTCTCGCTGCCCGGTCTGGTGATTCCCGGCATCACCGCCCCCGCGAGTTCTGCTGGACCGCCACCCGGCCATCGCGCCGGACCGGTCGCGCTGACCGGCCCCGCCGCGGTGGCCGCGTTCCTGGGCAGACGCCCGAACACCACGCAGCAGCTTCTGCTCGGCTCCGTGCTCACCGGCGCGACCGTGACGGTCGCCCCACCGTCCTCAGGAGGACACTGAGATGCGCACCCGCACTACCTATTTCGGGCTCGCTGTCTTCGTCGCGCTGTCCATGATCGCGACCTACACGATCTGGTCGACCTTGCAACGTTCGGTGCCGGGCGACACCCATCGCTACAGCGCCACCTTCACCGACGTGCTCGGCTTACGGACCGGCGACGACGTGCGTATCGCCGGAGTGCGAGTCGGCCGGGTCGACGCGATCGATCTGGTCGACCGCCGCCACGCCGAGGTGACCCTGTCGGTGCAGTCTCGCCAGCACCTGAGCACCACCACCACAGCGATGATCCGCTATCAGAATCTGATCGGTCAGCGCTACGTCGCGCTCGCCGCGGGCAAATCGGCGGGGGAACCGCTCCCCGCGGGCGGCTCGATTCCGCTCGAGCGCACCGAATCGTCGTTCGACGTCTCCGCCATGCTGTCGGGCTTCGAACCGCTGTTCAGCCTGCTGCAACCCGACGAGGTGAACTCGCTGTCGGAAACCCTGGTGCAGGCGCTGCAAGGTGACGGAGTGTCGTTGTCGGCCTTGATCACCCAGGCAGCCGCACTGGCCGCGACCTTCTCCGAACGCGACGAGATCCTCGGAGCGGTGATCACCAACCTCAGCGATGTGATCACCAGCCTGGCCAACCGCAGTGGTGAGCTGGAGACGCTGATCACCCAGTCCCGTGCGCTGGTCAGCGGGCTGTACGAACAGGGAGCGGTACTCGAGGCGTCGGTGACCGGGATCGCCGAGTCGACGACGAAACTCACCGATCTCATCACCAGGGTCGCCCCGGGTATGGCGCAGGCACAGCGACAGGCGAGCGAAGGCGTCGACCTGCTGCTGTCCAACGGTGCGCGGTTGGACCAGGCGGCGATCGAACTACCGCTGATCCTGGCCGGTCTGGCCCGGATCAGCGGAAACGGCACCTACGTCAATACCTATGTCTGCAGCCTGGACGTCTCGTTGTGGGGCGTGCTGTTCCCCCGCGGCGTGTTCTCCCAGGTCGGCGGCAACGAGCACTCGGAGGTCTGCCGATGATCACATTCCTGTTCTCCCTTGTTCGCACGACCCTGCTCGATGCGTTCCGCAACCGGTACTTCGCCCTCGGCATCGCGGCGGGGGTCGCGGTGATCGTGCTCGTCCTCGGATCCGGGATACTCTCGCGCGCCCATCTCGGTGAGGACACCGTCCACGCGGAATTCGCCCAGGCCGCGGGCCTGCGGACAGGCAACAGCGTCGACGTGGCCGGGATCGAAGTCGGCACGGTCACCTCCGTCCGGCTCGAGCGCGACCGTGTCCTGGTCACGATGAGTGTGCGGCCCGACCTCTCCATGGGTCACGACGCGAAAGCGGCGATCAAGATGTCGACCATTCTCGGCAAGATGCACGTCGAACTCGATCCGGGGGCCGAGGGAAACCTGCCCGGTTCCCGGATCCCGTTGTCGGCCACCACCGTTCCCTACAACCTGGCCAAAGTCGTGAACGATCCGAAATATCGCAATTCCTTCGAGCATCTCGAACGACTCGATCCGAACGCGTTGCGCGCCGGCCTGGACGCGGTGAGCACGCAACTGGGCGATTCACCGGCGCTCACCGCCCAGGCGCTCGACAGCGTCGGCGCGCTGGCCAAGGTGATCGCCTCCCGGCGCGACGAAGTGGACCAGCTGCTGGGCAGCATGGATCAGGTCTCCGGACTGATCGCCGACAACCAGAACAGCGTGCTGGTGTTGCTGACCAACGGTCAGGCGATCGGCGACTCGGTCGTCCGGCGTCGCGACCTGATCAGAGAGCTGCTCGACAACATCGCCGCCGCTTCGAAGATCCTGCAGGACATGGGCATCGACGACGGCGGCAGGCTCGGCCCGCTCATCCACAACCTGAACACCATGTCGCAGGGTCTGGAAAAGAATCGCGAACACCTCGACGCCCTGTATCAGGTGATGCCGGTGGCGGTTCGCCAATTCAACAACGCGTTCGCCCAGGGACCCTACGGCGACATCTACATGCCGTGGCTGTTCCCGGACAACTGGCTGTGCCTGGCCGACGCGGTAGAAGGGTGCAAATGATGCGCAGGTTGCTGCAATGCCTGGCACTGGTGATCGGCACCGGCGTCGGCGCGGGCTGTTCGTCGATCCCGGTGTCGCTTCGCCCCGATGCCATCCACCTCACCGCGGACTTCGAAGGCGCCGCCGGCTTGTTCGTCGGCAATGACGTGTCGGTCCTGGGAGTCCCGATCGGACGAGTCGACGCGATCGAGCCCAAGGGCGCCTTCGTCGAGGTCGCGATGACCATCGAGCCGGGCGTGGAGCTGCCCGCGGACGCCATGGCCGCGCTGGTCTCCCCCCAGCTCATCACCAACCGGCACGTCGAGTTGACTCCCGCCTATACCGGCGAAGGGGCCACACTCACCGACGGCGCGCATATACCGTTGGCGCACACCAGGACTCCGGTGGAGCTCGACCGCATCCTGCGCAACTTCGAACAACTCGGCGAGGCGCTGAAGGGCGACAACGCGAACGGCCCGATGGCCAGCCGGGTGCTGTTCCCGATGCTCGACGGCAACGGTGACCGAATTCGCGAGACCCTCGACGCCCTCTCCACCACGTTCGAGGTGTCGCTGGCAAATCGCGATCAGATCTCGCGCACCATCGTCGAGCTCAACGAGCTCACTACGATGATCGCCGGAAACGATCAGACGGTCCGCGACTTCAGCGGGCGGCTCACCGAACTCGTCGCCCTGCTCGCCGAACAGGCGCCGGGCTTGGCGGCGGTACTCACCCAGGTCAACGACTTCATCGCCAACACCTCCACGGTGTTGGCCGAGAATCGCGCACCGCTCACCGACGCGGTGAGCCGCCTGGTCACCATTACCGGCCAGATGCGCGACAACGCACGCGGTCTCACCGAGATCGTCGATGTGACGCCGCTGATGGCCGACAACTTCGCCCGCGCGGTCAGCACCGACCAGCAGGCGCTGCGGCTCCATCTGCTCACCGATAAGACGTTGCTGGACAACGAGACTCTGTCACTGTTGTGTGCGCGGGTCGCTTTGCGCGCCGACGGCTGCCGGACGGGCAAACTCATGGACTTCGGTCCGGATTTCGGTCTGACCGCCGCACTCCTCGGACTGTCCGAATGAGCAGAGCCGCCCGCCTCACCGTCACCGCACTGGCCGCGCTCGGCGTGTGCTCGTGCACGGTCACCGTCGACAATGTCCCCCTGCCGCGCCCCGGTGTCGACGGGCCGTCCTATCGCTTACACGCGGTGTTCGACAACGCGCTCAATCTGCCCGAACGGGCCAGGGTCAAGATCGGCGGCACCGACATCGGGGTGGTCACCAAGATCGATACGACGAACTTCCTCGCCGATGTCGAGCTCGAGGTGCGCCGCGATGTCGCGCTACCGCGGGGCACCCGGACCGAATTGCGGCAGCCGACGCCGTTGGGCGACATCCACGTGGCCATCGTGCTGCCCGAGCATCGGCCGGGTACGCCGTTGCTCGCCGACGGTGATGTCATCGATCGCGAGCACACCTCGGCAGGCGCGTCGGTCGAAGAGCTGATGATGGCGATGTCGATGTTGCTCGACGGCGGTGCGATGAACCAGGTCGCCCGCATCACCTCGGAGCTGAACGCGATCGTCGGCGGTCGCGGGCCCCAGCTGTCGCACCTGCTCACCGAGCTCACCGCGACGCTGGGCGCGTTGAATCAGCGCACCGGGCAGATCGATTCGGTCTTGCACGGTCTGGACGGGCTCGCCTCCACCCTGCGCGCCCGCAAGGCCGAACTCGGTCAGGCGGCCGATACCTTCCCCGATCTGATCGCCGTGATCGCCGAGAACAACCGCGCCATCACCGATCTCACGACGAAGGTGTCCACGGTGACCGCCGCGCTCGGCGACTTCACCTCGACCACCGGTCCCGAATTCCTCAGCCTGTTCGACAGCGTGCGGGCACTGATGACCGGTTTCACTCGGATGGGGGACAACTTGGGCACCACGCTGGACCGGCTCAATGCGCTGGGCCCGGTGGCGCGGACGTCGATGCAGGGGTCGAGTCTTGCTGTCGCAGCACGGATTTCGTATCTGGACATCGGTGCGCTCACCGACGCCGAGGGCAGCAGGTTGCCCGACGGCACCGACGTCACCGCGTTCGTCGGCAGCCTCGCCCAGGTGCTGGCTAGGGTGCTCAGCCGGCTGCAGGGAGGCCACCGATGATCCCGCGCGTTGCTACCCTCGTCGTCCGGCTGGCACGCTGGGCCGAGCGCCACAAGACAGCTGGGGCCATGCTCGGCATGATCGGGATGCTCGTCATCGGATCCGGCTACATCGCCGTCGATGTCGTCGGCCTGCGGCCACTGCACACGACCTACACCGTGCGGGTCCAGCTCCACAGCTCCGGCGGCCTGCTCCCGCACAGCGATGTCACCGTCCGCGGGGTGCGGGTCGGCGCGGTACGCGCCGTCGCGCTCGACGGCGTCGGCATTCTCGCCGAAGCCGAGATCGACAGCACCACCACCATTCCCGTCGGAACACCCGTGGCGATCGGGCGTCTCTCGGCAGCGGGCGAACAGTATCTCGACTTCCGGCCGACCACCGGCGCGGGACCCTACCTGGCAGATGGTGCGACCGTGGCTGCCGACCAGGTGAGCACACCGGTCACCATCGACTCGTTCCTGGACAACACCGGAGCCCTCATCGCCGGGATGAACCCGGACCGGCTCACGGTGATCGTCGACGAACTCGATCGGGCGCTGCTCGGCGGCCCTGACGTCCTGCGCACTGTGATCAGCGGTCTCAGCCAGGCGATGACCGGCCTCACCGGACTGCTCCCGCAGACCACCGAACTGATTCGCAATCTGCGGGTCATCGCCGACACCACCGCGCAGGCCCAGCCCGACCTCGCCACCCTGGTCCGCGGATCGAGCACGCTGTTCGACCAGATGAACGCCGCCGACAACGAAGTGCGCGAACTACTCGACGACGGTCCGGGCAGGCTGGCCACCCTCGGCGGTGTTCTCACCGAGACCAGCGACCCGCTGACGAGCCTGGTGACCAACTTCGTCGCCATCACCCGAGCGGCCCGATTGCGGACCCCGGCCATGACAGCACTGTTTCCCGCTTTGCGCGCCGGTGTGGTCGCCCTCGGAGTCCCGGCCCACGACAACGCCTTTCACACCATGGCGGACATCTGGCCGCGTCCCACCTGCGAGTACGAGACCATCCCGGTCTCCCCCGCCGGGGTCTCGGACGGCCGTGGTCGCCTCTACAACTACTGCGTCACCAGCCATCCCGAACTACAGGTCCGTGGCTCGGCCAACGCGCCGCGCCCGGCCGGGCCCGACAACGGATCGGGCCCGCCCCCCGGCGTCACCGGCGACGAGCTCTCCGTCCCCCTGCCCGCCAACTGACTCCTACCTCCGAAAGGACGTGTCCATGACCACCGACGACTCGAACTCCGAGACCACCGAGCCGATTGCGGAACCTCAGCGAATTACTCTGCGCAGCTTCGTAATCCCGGTGGCCGCGACGATCACGATCGCCGCCGTCGCCGCCGCTTCCTTCCTCGCCGTGGACAACCACCGCATCCGCGCCCGTGAACAGGCGCGCGACTCCGCACTCGCGGCGGCGTGCGCCTACGCCCCGACGCTGGCTCGCTACGACGCCAAGGACCTCGACACCTATTTCGCCGCCGTGCTCGCGGGCGCCACCGGCAGCTGGAAGACCGAATTCGACGCCACCAGCAAAGATCTGCGCGACGTGCTCACCCAGGGGCAGGTGGTCTCCACGGTCGGCAACGTCACCTGCGCCATCGAGTCCGCCGACGAGACGTCCGCGACGGCGGTGGCCGTCATCAATCAGACCATCACCAGCCTCGGCACCAAGGGCGAGCCCGCTCCCGGACAGCTCTCGGTGAGCATGTCGCTGCGCAAGGACCTCGACCGCTGGCTGGTCAGTGCAGTCAGCACACCGACGCTTTCGCGCTGATCGAGAGGATGCCCGGTGACCGACGACACCACTTCTCCCCGTACCGAATCGCTCCTGGCGGCCGCGTTGAGCGGGTCTACCGCGCGCCGATACCGACGGCGGAGCGCACGTCTGGCGACCGCGCTGGCCGGACGGCTACGACTGACTCTCGTCGCCGGGCTCGCCATGACCATCGCGGCAGTCACCTCGACCCTCGGTGGACTCTTTGCCCTGGCTGCCCTCGTCCGTGGGCTCGAACAGGTGCTGCCTACCTGGGCCGCCTACGCCGTGACTTCCGTCCTGCTCCTGACCTGCGCGGCGATCGGCCTTGCGATTTGCGTATGGCTATTCGCCCGCGCGGTGAGCGCCGTGCGGGCATAGCCCGCTACCAGAAATGTTCTGTCCGTGGATAAATCGGGCGCGCATTCGGCATTTCGTCGAATTTTCGACCGAAATCGCAGCGTGAACCGTAGCGGCCCGTGGTACGGACTGCTATCGTCTTACTTGAAAACTACACGCGAGTAGTAATTGAATGGATAGCTCGCGACCGACAGCAGAGAATATGGGGAGAACCGCATGGCAGCACTACGCGCATGGTTGTCGCTACCGGAGGTCGCGCCGGCCGAGGACTACGGATTCTTCGGACCCGATTCCGTCGCCTGGCGGGTATGGAGTTACCCGACCGGATTGACCATCGGATTCCAGCGAGCAGTCGTCATCGAGGAACTCGACCCCGCATTGATCGCGGCCGTGGACACCACCGGTGCGATCTACAGCCGCCCCCGCACTCGCTACGACCGCACGCTGCGCTATTTCGCCATGGTGATGTTCGCCGACAGTCGGTCCACGACCAGCGCGGCCGACATCCTGGTCAAGATCCATTCCAAGGCCGTGGGTATCGATCCGGTGACCGGGAAGTACTACGACGCGAACGACCCGCAGTCGCAGTTGTGGATTCACCTCACCGCGTGGCACTCCCTGCTGATCGCGTACGAGAAGTTCGGACCGGGGCGGCTCAGCGCCGACGACGAGTCCCGATACTGGCACGAATGCGCCCGGGCAGCCGAGCTCCAGACCTGCGATCCAGCCGATGTTCCCCGGACTCGCCACGGCGTGGCGCAGTACTTCGAGCGCATGCGTCCGCAGCTCATCGGCTCCGATATCGCGAAGAAGGCGATGAATCATCTCCTCGACGCCGAGGTGATGCTGCCGCCGATGCCGCTCGTGCTGCGACCGCTGTTCACCGTCGTCGCGGCATTCCTGCGACGCGGAACACTGGCCACGATGCCGCGCTGGATGCGGGAAATGGCCGGACTGCCGACCGGCCGCGTTCTCGATCTTCTCGTCGTGCCGTGGCTGAGCGCGGCGATGACAGTGGTCAGCTTCAATACTCGACTGCAATTGCTCCTGCTGCAGCTGATCTCGCCGACGACCGTGCCGGTGGCGGCGCCGGTGCTGCTCGAATTGACGCCGAACAATCCGGTGACGACGACACCCCGGCAGGCTCAGAAGAAATACGGATACGACATCCCGTCGCAAGCCCACCACGCACTGCGCGCGAAACAACGCGACCGTGTGTTGATGAATGGCCTCGCTCCCTCCGATGAGGGCCTCATCGAATCGCAACCGATCCTCGGCGACATCGCCTGACCACGGAATAGAGAACGACAATGGTGACAAAGGTTCTGGAACGCCGGCTCAGTATCCGTCAGATGGTGTACCTGACGATCGCAGGCGGCATTCCCTATATCGCGATCGGTGTGATCTGGTTGATCACCCACGACAGCCATCTGAGCGAATTGACGGGGCTCGACCGATTGCTCTCGGCGATCGGCGAGATAATCGCCTGGCCCGTGCTGATTATCGCCGATATCCAACTGCGGTAGTCGAACGGTGAATCCGCTCATCGTGTGTCGGTGAGCGGATTCACCGGCGTTTCTTGCCGTCACATTCAGTTGGACTGAGCATCGCTGTCCACATCACCGGAGAATTCTGCTCCCGGCCTGTCCGGCAAGGTTCGGATCATGGACCGGACAGTGGCGCGTAATCTTTCGGGCGGAAAGCGTTGCGGATCCGACAACACCATTCGTCCCAGTACTTCGGTGAACCCGAGCATCACGTGGGCGATCAATTCGACATCGACCTCATGCGGGCCGCCGCGCACGGCGAACCCCGCGGTCAGCAGATCGACGCACTGGTCGAGGAGCTTGTCACGGGCAGCGCCGAGCAGTTCGCGATAGTCGGTCGGCGCACCGTCGCTGTGCAACAGGATCAGACGCCAGCGGGTCGGGGCAGCCGCGACAGATTCGAGAAACGCCATCACTGCCGCGACGTACTCCCGGTCAGGGTCGGATTCTTGCAGGTCACGCGGCATAGCCGCGGAGACCTGACCCATCCCCCGCGCGTGTTCGCGGTGCAGCAGGTGCGCCATCAGCTCCGGCGCGGTGGGATACATCGCGTACAGCACCGGCTTGGCCACGCCGGCTTCCTTGGCAACCGCCTGCATGGTCAGATTCGCGAGTCCGGCATCACCGACGACACGGAGCGCGGCGTCGAGCAGCTGCGTTCTACGCTCATCCGGCGGAAGTCGGGGCCCGTTGCGACGCTTCGGGCGAGCGTTGGTCTGGATGCTCTCGGTACTCACACCTGCATTATCTCCCACGCCCGCAGCGGTCGTCGGCAATCCTCTGGAAAAGGTGTCCGATGAGCGCTGTCTCAATTAGTTCATTCGGCAGTCGAGATTTCACATCGCCGCCCGCACGTAATTCAATAGACGTGCAATCCCTGATTCGGTTCGACTGAGGACGAAAGCGGTGGGGCGCATCCCGTAATCCTGCCGGTACCCGCTGCGCGGTTGTCCCGCGCAGCGGTTCCGAACAGGATCACGGTCGGACCCTCACCGCACCTTCGTCAGAACTCAGTCCGCGACCACTTCGCTGCGGTCGCCACTCCACAGAGTGTGGAATTTGCCCTCCGCGTCGATGCGCTCGTAGGTATGCGCGCCGAAGAAGTCGCGCTGACCCTGGGTCAGTGCGGCCGGCAGGCGCTCCGCGCGCAGTGCGTCGTAGTAGGACAGCGAGGACGCGAACGCGGGGACCGGGATACCGAGCAGGGTGGCGGTGGAGACCACGCGCCGCCAGCTGTCGATGGCCGTCTCGATCGCCTCGCGGAAGTACGGTGCCAGGATCAGGCTCGGCAGGGCGGGGTCCTGCTCGTAGGCGTCCTTGATCCGGTTCAGGAAGCGGGCGCGGATGATGCAGCCGCCGCGCCAGATCGTGGCCAGGTCACCGGGGTGCAGATCCCAGTCGTATTCGGCGCTGCCCGCGGCGATCTGGTCGAAGCCCTGTGCGTAGGCGACGACCTTGGAGGCGTACAGCGCCTGCCGGATGTCCTCGGTGAACTGCTCGACATCGGTGGGCTTGTCGGCGAGAGTGCCCGACGCGAGCCCCACCGCGGCTTTGCGCTGGGCGCGCGAGCCCGACAGCGCCCTGGCGAACACCGCTTCCGCGATGCCGGTCACCGGAACACCGAGATCGAGGGCGGACTTGACCGTCCAGCGGCCGGTGCCCTTCTGCTCGGCGGCGTCGACGATGACGTCGACGAGCGGCTTGCCGGTCTTCGCGTCGGTCTGGGCGAGCACCTCGGCGGTGATCTCGACCAGGTAGCTCTCCAGATCTCCGGAGTTCCACTGCGTGAACACGTCCGCGATCTGCTTGGCGTCGAAACCGAGTGCGTCGCGGAACAGGTGGTAGGCCTCGCCGATCAACTGCATGTCGGCGTATTCGATGCCGTTGTGCACCATCTTGACGAAATGCCCGGAACCGTCGGGGCCGATGTGGGTGCAGCACGGGGTGCCGTCGACCTGCGCGGCGATCGACTCCAGCAGCGGGCCGAGCGACTCGTAGGACTCCTTCGGTCCGCCCGGCATGATCGCGGGACCGTTGAGCGCGCCCTCCTCACCGCCCGAGATGCCCGCCCCGACGAAGTTGAGGCCGCGCTCGCGCAGGGCGGCCTCACGGCGAATCGTATCGGTGTAGAGGGCGTTGCCGCCGTCGATGATGATGTCGCCCGGCTCCATCGCGTCGGCGAGTTCGGCGATGACGGTGTCGGTCGCCTCGCCCGCCTTGACCATGATCAGCACTCGCCGCGGCTTCTCCAGCGCCGCGACGAACTCCTCGACGGTCTCGGTACGGACGAAATCTCCGTCACCGCCGTGCTCGGCGAGCAGCGCGTCGGTTTTGGCGACGGAACGGTTGTGCAGCGCGACGGTGTAGCCGTGCTTGGCGAAGTTACGGGCGATATTGCTGCCCATCACGGCCAGGCCGGTCACACCGATGTGTGCACGCGCGGTAGAGGACGACATTGAGATCAGCTCTCTTCGTTCGGCGGGATCGATGGAGGCAAAAGACGGACTCCTTGGCAGGCAAGTTACTGGGTGCCGGTCCGCCGCCGAACACCTACCACCGTGACCGGGGCTACACGCGGAACCGGGCCAAGCCCGCATGTCGGCGGGCGCTGCTAGTGTCGGTCGAGTTCTGACACGGGGTGTCTCGCGACCGCGAGGCTGAGAACAGACCCGCCGAACCTGTTCAGGTAATGCTGACGAAGGGATGTCACGGTGTTGCACGCCCACACCACGAAGACAGACTTGTTCACCGATCACCTCTGGGACCGGACCGAAGTCCTGCGCAGTGCGATCGACGACTTGGAGTTCCTGCGGCACCTCGGCGAGGGCACCCTGCCGCTCGCGGTGTTCCGCACCTACATCGAACAGGATTCGCTGTATCTCGCCGGGTACTCGAAGGCGCTGGCGATGCTCGCCGCGAAGTCTCCTGACCCGCAGACCGCGGCCTTCTGGGCGACCTCGTCCGCGAACGCGGCCGCTGTCGAGTCAGCCATGCACGACCAGATGCTCACCGGTGGCGCGCTGCCTCCGCGACAGGGCGAGCCGGAGCATTCGCAGACCTGCCTGGCCTATGTCTCCTTCCTGATCGCCGCCGCCGCGACCGAGTCCTACGCCGTCGCCGCCGCGGCCGCGCTGCCGTGTTTCTGGATCTATGCCGACGTGGGTCGCGACCTGGCCGAGAGCGCCGCGAAGGTGATCGCCGCCGATTCCGCCCACCCCTACGCCCAGTGGGTCACCACCTACGGCGCAGCGGAGTTCCAGGAGTCCGCGGCCACGGCCCGATCGCTGGTCGACGCCGCGGCCGAGTCGGCGAGCGAGCGTGAGCGGGCGGCGATGGAGAAGGCATTCGTCCTCGCCGTGCGCTACGAGTTGATGTTCTGGGACACCGCCCTGCATCCGCAGCCCTGGCCTGCCGCATGAGCGGGCGTCTTCGCCGCGGGCTCGCGGTCATGGCAACCATCGTCGCGACCCTGTCGCTGCTCACCGCCTGTGGTTCGGGCGGCGGCTCCGATCAGACCATCCGGTTCGCGCTGGACTGGACACCCAATACCAACCACGTCGGGCTCTACGTCGCGTTGCAGCGCGGCTATTTCGCCGACGCCGGTCTGGATGTGCAGGTCCTGCCGTACAACAACACCTCGGTCGACACCATGGTCGATGCCGGAAACGCGGAATTCGGGATCAGTACCCACAATTCGTCGACCTTCGCCCGCGCCTCCGGTGCGCAGGTCAAGTCGGTGCTCGCCCCGCTGCAGCACTGGGCCACGGGCATCGGCGTGCGCGCCGACCGCGCCGATCTCGCCAGACCGAAGGACCTCGACGGCAAGACCTACGCCGGTTTCGGCGACCCGGGCGAGCGGGAGGCGCTGCAGCAGGTGATCCGCAACGACGGCGGCACCGGCGATTTCACCTCGGTGGTGCTGGGTTCGTCGGCCTATGAAGCGGTCTACTCCGGCAAGGCGGACTTCACCGTCTCCTATCTGGCGTGGGAAGGGATCGAGGCCGAACACCACGGCACCCCGATGCGGTACTTCCGGTACACCGATTTCGGTTTCCCGGACTCGTACGCGATCGTGATCGATGCCAACGAGGGCTGGCTGGCCGAGAACCCCGAGCGCGCCGCGAAATTCGTGCAGGCGCTGCAACGCGGATACCAGTTCGCCGCGGACAATCCGGACGCGGCGGCCCAGGATCTCATCAATGCCAATCCGGGCGCGTTCAACGACGAGGCGCTGGTCTTCGAGAGCCAGCGCATGCTGGCCGCTCAGTTCATGAAGGACGCCGGTGGCAAGGTGGGCGCCCAGACGGTGCAGCAGTGGTCGGCGAACTCCGGCTTCCTGTACCGGGGTGGTCTGCTGACCGGCCCGGATGGAAAGCCGCTGACCACCGAGCCCGACTGGTCGACCTACTTCACCAATGAGTACCTCGCCAACCCGTGAGCTGTCCGTAGCCGCGTCGCCGCTGGTCTCCACCGGCGACGACGGCGGGACGGCTCGGTGGGCGGGGATCCGATGGGCGGTGCCGTCGGTGGTCACGGTGGCGGTGCTCGTCGCGATCTGGCAGGTCTACGTCACGAGCAGCGGTGTCCGTCCACAGGTGCTGCCGTCACCGCTGCGGGTCGTCCAGCAGGGGTGGGCGCACCGGGACGAGATCATCTCGCATGCGGCCGCCACCTTGCAGGTGACGCTGGCCGGGTTCGCGGTATCGCTGACGCTGGCGTGGGTGCTGGCGGTGATCGTGGACTTCTCGCCCTGGCTGCGGCGTGCGTTGGTGCCGCTGTTCGTCGCGTCGCAGACGGTGCCGATCGTCGCGATCGCGCCGTTGATGATCATCTGGTTCGGATTCGGTCTCCTACCGAAGGTCCTGGTGGTCGCGCTGGCGACGTTCTTCCCGATGGCCATCGGCCTGATCGAGGGCTTCGCCGCGGCCGACCGTGACGCGGGCGCGCTGCTGCGGAGTATGGGGGCCTCTCGGCTGCAGGTGTTCCGTTATGTGCGACTGCCGTCCGCGCTGCCGCGGTTCTTCACGGCGCTGCGGATCGGCATCACCTACGCGGTCGTCGGCGCGGTGTTCGCCGAGTATGTCGGTGCGAGCGTCGGCCTCGGCATCTACATGAGCCTGCAGAAGAATTCGTTCCGCACCGACCTGGTCTTGGCGGCGGTGCTGGTCACGGCGCTGCTGAGTATCACGCTGTATCTGTCGACGTTCGCGATCGAACGCCTCGTCGCGCCGTGGGCGCGCGCGCAGAACAGGAGCCGACGTGACTGACGCCGGGGACGACCGCATCGTCGTCGACCACCTCACCAAGTCGTTTCCGCAGTCCGGGCGGCGCAGCCCGGACCTCGCGGTGCTCGGCGGGGTTTCGTTCACCGTCCGATCGGGCGAATTCGTCACCGTCATCGGGCCGAGTGGTTGCGGCAAGAGCACCGTGTTCAACATGCTGGCCGGACTCGAGTCCCCCGACTCCGGCAGTGTCGGCTTTCGCGCGGCCGACGGCGAGGACACCGCCGCGCACTGCGCCTACATGCCGCAGAAAGACCTGCTGTTCCCCTGGCGAACCGTCCTTGACAACACCATCCTCGGCTTGCGGGTGCAGGGTGTTCCGAAGACGGAGGCCCGGCGCCGCGCCCGTGAGCTGTTCCCGGTCTTCGGCCTGGCCGGTTTCGAGGACGCCCGTCCGTCGCAACTGTCGGGCGGGATGCGACAGCGCGCCGCACTGCTGCGCACCGTCGTCCAGGAGCGTGAACTGCTGTTGCTCGACGAGCCCTTCGGCGCGCTCGACTCACTGACTCGCACCGAGATGCAGTCGTGGTTGCAAGAGGTCTGGCAGCGCTACCGCTGGATGGTCCTGATGATCACCCACGATGTCCGGGAGGCGGTGTACCTGTCGGACCGGGTGATCGTCCTGTCGGCGCGCCCGGCCACCGTGCGCCACGAACTGCGCATCGACCTGCCGCGGCCGCGGGGGTTGTCCACGATCACCGCCCCGGAATTCGTCGCCCTGGAAGAGGAACTTCTCGCGATCCTGCACGAGGAGTCGCGTCGGGCGTTCACCGAGCAGCGGTAGCTCGCGCGAGGTCGACCTGTTGTGCCGAACAGCGATTGGCCACCGTTTCCCTGGGTAGGCGCACGGTATGGGGGCTCGTCGTACGCGTACCGCGCCGGGCGAAAACCACCGCCACCACCGTGACAGGAGACCAGCGCCGATGATCGATAGGCACAGTATTGCCGAACTGCCGACCACCGTGGTCCGTACCGCGTTCCAAACGGGGGCGCGGGTTCGGCACGCACGGGTGTTCCACCCACGCGGCATCCGCCTCGCGGGCCGGTTCCATGCCACCAGCGACTACGTGCGCTGGTTCGGCCCCGGCGACCGAGCGGTCATCGCCCGGGTATCGAAAGGCGTCGGCAGCCCCGGCGGGGTACCCGATGTGCTCGGGCTGGCCTTCCGGGTCCTCGATCGCGACGAGCGCCCCTGGGACTTCGCGCTGGCAACGACCGGCACCAGCACGCTGGGCCGGTTCGTCATCACCCCCGCCCGCGCCTGGTCCAGCGCCCGTTTCGGCACGCTCCTGCCCTACCGATTCGCCGACGAGTCACCGGTCTGGCTGTTCGCCGAACCGCTCGACACCGACGACCTACCGGATACGGCGTCCTTGCGAGCCCTCGACGATCACCTCGACGACCAGGTGATCCGGTTCTCGCTCGTCGCCGACGGGATCGGCCGCCCACCCGAGATCGTCGGCGAACTCGACCTGCGGCGAGCCAACCCCGGCGAATACCGCACCGACTTCTTCGATCCGATCCTCAACCGACCGGCTGACGTCACGATGATCCCTCGAGCCGTGAACTGGCTGCGCGAAAGTGCCTACACCGGCAGCCGCCGCGGCCGTAGCGACGACGATGCCCAGCCCGCGACCTGAGCGGAGAAACGTGTAATTGCTCTCACAGCACGGTGTTTCGCAGGGCGATCTCCGATTCGGGTCCCGAGACGCGGGCATTCGACCGGTGAACCACTTCGTGTTCACGGATGAAAGAGAGCCCGATACTCATGAGGCGAAACCGCCGTCGCGTCCACCAGGCGGGTCGCCTCGCCCTGGTGGGCGGTCTCATCTCGGCGGGTGTTGTCGCCTGCGCGACGACGACCGGATCGCCGGGCCCCGGCGGCGACTCCGCAGCGGCGAACGGGCCGGTGATCAGCGCGGCCGCCGGTGCGCAGTTGTGCGACACGATGTGGGCCGATCTCGCCGGCTGGCGTGAACAGGGCAGCGCCATCGCTCGCGTGAGGTTCAACGGTGTCGTCCACCTGTGGGCACTGCGCAACGGTGCGATCAATATCGCCGTCGCCCGCCACCGCGACGCGATCGACGCGGTCACGCGCGATCAGTGCCCCAACGCACGCCGACAGGTCGCGCAGATCATCGACACCGTAGATCTGGCCTCGGGACTCGTCGGATTCTGATTTCGCGGCTCGGCACCGCGCAGTACGGCCGGAAACATCTTCTACGCAGTCACTCTCGGTCTTCTGACGTGAGAGTGCTTGCAGCGCTGGCACGTTGCCTGCGACCTCGGCCGAAGGCGAACTCACGCAGGGAACGGAACGGACCACCGTTTCACTCCGTGGATACCGGGTAAACGGCCGACGATCAGGAGGGACGTGGATGGTGGAGAGTGTTGCCGAGCGCGAGCCCGTGCCGCAGGACTGGTCGCAGGGACCCTCCGCGCTGCGGTGGCGGTCGTGGTGGGGCGTGTTGCGCCGCACCACGACCGAGTTCATGGAAGACAACGTGACCGATTGGGCCGCTGCGCTCACCTACTACAGCGTGATGTCGATATTTCCCGGCATCATCGTGCTCACCGCGTTGCTCGGGCTGCTCGACCCCTCGGCGACCGACTCGTTCGTCCAGACCATCGAGCAACTGGGCCCCGGTCCCGGCACCGAACTGCTCGTCGACGCCATCCGGGAGCTGCAGGGCTCCCGCTCGCTGGCAGGCCCACTGGCGATCATCGGTGTGGTGACGGCGCTGTGGACGGCCTCGGGCTACATCGGGGCCTTCATCCGGGCCTCCAACACGATCTACGACACCGAAGAGGGCCGGCCGATCTGGAAGACGCTGCCGCTGCGCGTCGGGCTGACCGCGGTGATGGTGTCGCTGATCGCGCTGTGCGTGGTCGGGGTGCTGTTCACCGGCAGGTTCGCCGAAGCGGCGGGTGAGTGGCTCGGCGTCGGCTCGGTCGGCGTGCTGATCTGGGACGTCGTCAAGTGGCCGGTACTCGCCGTGCTGGTCAGTCTCGGAGTCGCCCTGCTGTATTGGGCCGCGCCCAATGCGCAACAGCCGGGATTCCGGTGGCTCTCGCCGGGCAGTGTGCTCGCGGTGCTGGTGTGGATCGCCGCCTCGGCCGGCTTCACCCTCTACCTGGCGAATTTCGGGTCCTACAACAAGGTGTACGGCTCGCTGGCCGGCGCCGTCGCTTTCCTGGTGTGGCTGTGGCTCAGCAATGTCGCGGTGCTGCTCGGTGCCGAATTCGACGCCGAACTGGCTCGCGGACGCCGCATCGAACAGGGCCAGCCACCCGACCAAGAACCCGTCCTCCCCCCGCGCGACTCACCCGAATAGGGAGGCAGCACAGAGGGAACCGCTCGCGGCGCCGGAATCGTAGACGCAGACCAGGGATGCGATGCCGAGCGTCGAGGAAGACATCGAGATCATCAAGGAAGGGAGCAAGCATGAACGAGCCCTACGATCCGGAGGCACTGCGCCGGGACCGCGAACAGGCACGGCAGGAACTCGGCGAGACCGTCGCCGAGTCGACCGACGAGCTGGACGTACCCGCACGCGCGAAGGACAAGGTCCCCGACGCGGCCGAGGACCGGGTGACCGACGCCAAATATGAGGTACTGGCCGCCGCCGACCAGGTGCGGGACAAGGCAGAACAGGTGCGGGCCGTCGCCGAAAAGAAGACCCGGCACGCGGCCGAGAAGGTCGAGTCCTCAGTTCCCGAGCCGGTGACCGAACGTGGCAAGCAGGCGGCCGAGGTGGCTCGCCGGAATCCGGTGCCGGTGGCCGCGGCCGCGATCTCCGCCACGGCCCTGATCTGGTGGCTGGCACGGCGGCGTCGGTCATGAAGACGCTCTACCGACCCCTCGGCATGGCCGTCGGGGTGCTCGGCGGCATCGCCGCCGGGGCGGTGTTCAACCGAGTCTGGGGTGTGGTGGCCGGCGGCGAGCGACCGCCATCGGCGACCGCCCGCGACCACACCTGGCGTGAGGTTCTGCTCGCCGCCGCACTGCAGGGCGCGGTCTTCGGTCTGGTCAAGGCTGCCGTGGACCGTGCGGGCGCGACCGGCTACAAGTCCCTGACCGGGACCTGGCCGACCGACTGACACGCCACCTGACGACAAGTCCCGCGCATTCGGTTTGGACCTGATGTGCTGGGGTATCTGCCGATTCGCAGATCGAACCACAGACCGCCGCCGGGGACGGGATGGCCGAACTCCTGACCGGCCGGCGGGCGGTTGCCGGGGCCAGCGCGTCCCGTCCGGACGCTGACCCAGTCGACGGTCCCGGCAACCGCCAACCACCCGAGGTCCGACCGAACCACGTGCGCGGACTTACGGATTCGACCCTGCCACAGCGACGATCACCGCTATCGACGGCGCGGTCATAGTGTCGATAGCGGATCGCATCCCGGCGCCGGACGGCCTCACGCATGCATCGCCGACAGCGGTTCGATCAGACGGACGAGAGGTCAGTCCTCGCCCTGAGTCCCGGTACGTCGACCGGATTCGTCGTTCCCGGTGGTGGGTCCATGCTGCCCCGCGACCCTGATCGCCGACGCCGCATCGCCGTGTAGATGCCGCGCGGCGACGTCACCGTCGTTATCGGCGATCGCGATGTCCCGACGCCACTGAGCGACGATGTCCAGGGGTTCCATGAACTCCTCCTCCGACGATATGGTGAACGGCTCGCGGCCGACGGCCGCACGGTCGTGTTACCTCGAAATCCGCAGCCCAAACCGCGCATCCGAATTCCGTGCGCCCGGCAAGGCAGTCGCGCCTCGATTGGCTCCTGTTTGTGTTTTCGGGCCCCGGGTAGGCAGTCACTGTACGAGTTGCAGGGCCTCGAAGGCTTGCAGCTGTGACCGAATCCAGTCTGTGACGGCTAAGACGCAGGCAGGCTGGGGAAGGAGTACCCGTTGAGCACGGTAGCCGCAACTGTCGATGTGGACGTCCCGATCCGTACGGCCTACAACCAGTGGACGCAGTTCGAGACCTTTCCGCAGTTCATGGAAGGAGTCGAGCAGGTCAGTCAGCTCGACGACCGTCACACCCACTGGCGCATCCACGTCGGCCCGTCGACACGAGAGTTCGACGCCACCATCACCGAACAGCACCCGGACGAGCGAGTCGCGTGGAAATCCGACAGCGGACCCGACCATGCCGGAGTCATCACATTTCACCGGCTCGACGACACCCATACCCGTATCACGGCGCAGATGGATGTCGACCCACAGGGTTTCGTCGAAACCGCTGCCGACAAACTGGGCGTGCTAGAGCACCGGGTGAACGGTGACATGAAGCGCTTCAAGCAGTTCATCGAAAGCGAGGGTCGCGCAACCGGAGCGTGGCGCGGCGACATCCCGCGCCCCGACGCCGGGATCTGACCGGCTCCACGCTGACGGCAGCGGCCAGGACTCCCCTGTCCCCCTGCCCGAACAGAACGCCCCGCACTCGGTCCGAGTGCGGGGCGTTCGTGATCGGCCGATCGATCAGGCGGCGGAACGCGGACCGGCGGTCGCGGCAAGGGCCGTGGCGAGATCCGGATGGATCGAAATCCACTCCGTCATTCCGGCGAGGTCGATCACGCGCGCGATGGTCGTGGTAGCACGCCCGTCGGCGAGATGCATTCCGATGCCGCGTCGGTCCAGATGCTGGGCGAGATCGGTGAGGACCGTCACGGCACGGACCGACAGAAACGTGACCTCGTCCAAGTCGACGACGAGATGTCCCCCCTCGGCGGAGTCGGGGACAGCGGACTCGAGCAGGTTGCGCCAGCGCGGGAGGGTATAGGCGTCGATTTCCCCGCGAGCATGGAGCACGATGACCTGTCCTGCGGACTCCGCGACGGCGTCCAAGCGGCGGCAGAGATCGGCAGCCGGGTCGTCGGCTGCGGGCGAGCGGGTTTCGTCGGGACGATTGTTCAAAAGACTCGATTCTTCAGCACCATGGAGCAGTGCATTGCCAACAGTCCTGTGGGCTCAAGATCGGGCCGGCTACCTATTCCAGCACGCGGCCCGGCAAACCGCATGGTTCCGGGACTGTCCCGACACCCCTTTGTTCGCTATCGGTCCTGAATCGCGGTGATCCGCTTTCGTATTTCGTCTCGGTGGCCTGGGTGCCGAAAGAGCGACACGCAGGGCGCCGAGGGTGAAACAACGGGTGCGTCGCCAATTATCGAGCCGGTAATATGGCGGATGAGTAGCCATCGGGCGCGGTTGTCCGGCGCCCCGCCATCCCTGCCGTGCCCCCGGTACCGTGTGTCCACGGAGGGAGCGTCGTGCAGAGCCTGAATTTCGAGAGCGACGACCTGGCGGTGACCGAGGAGTTCCTCAGCAACGCCTACACCAGGGTGCAGATCAGCAATCACGGCCCACACCAGGTGCGCACCCGGATCCGTCGCGAAGTTCTCGGTTCGATCAACTTCGACCAGCTCGATATGGGTTTCGACATGGCCTACGACGCCGACCCACTGGGTCGGGTCTGCCTCGTCACCGTCCACAGCGGCCGGATCGAGGAGAACTATCATGATAGCGGCCCCGACACCTTCACCCCCGGACAGACAGGCCTGCTCACCCCTCCCGACCTGCCCTACTCGGGTGTCATCCGAACCAGCCGCTACGGCATCACCATGTTCGACCCCGCGATCCTGGACCGTGTCGCCACCAACGAGGGCGGGCAACGAGTGCGGGTAGACGGGCACCGGCCTGTCACGATCGCGGCCGGAAACCGGCTGCGGCGGGTGCTCACCCATCTGCAGCAGATCGCCGCGGACCCCGACGCAGCGAACAGCCCGCTCACCGTCACGACAGCCTCGGATTACCTCGCCGCGACGGTGCTGGCCACGATGTCGACGACCGCCGACAACGAGCCGAACGCCATCGATCGCCACGACGCGCACCCCCATACGGTGCGGCGCGCCATCGCCTATATGGAGTCGCATCTGGGTGAGAGAATCGCGATCACCGACATCGCGGCGGCGACCTTTGTCACTCCCCGCGCCTTGCAGCTGGCCTTCCGCCGTCATCTGGACACGACGCCGCTCGAGTACCTGCAGCGACTGCGGCTGTCGGCGGCACACGAACAACTCGGCGCCGCGCTGCCGGGTGACGGCCAGACTGTCGCGACCATCGCCTACCGGTGGGGTTTCACCCATCCCGGCCGCTTCGCCACGGCTTACCGCCACCGCTACGGTCGACCACCGAGGCAGACCCTGCGCGAATGAGCGCTACGTAGGTCAGGGCCGCTCAGGCCCGAGCGAACCGCATGTCCACCACGGTGCCCGCCGCCGATGTGCTGACCTCGAATTCACTGCTGAGCGCTCGCATGATGCCCATCCCACGCCCACGTGACTGATCGGTGTCCGGGTCGGGTGCCAACCAGCTCCCCCCGTCGGTCACGACGGTGTGGACGTGGGTCTCGGTGAGCACGGCCGAAACACGTACGGTGCCGCCGTCGCCACGGTGACCGTGCTCGACGGCGTTGGTACACGCCTCACCGACGGCGAGCACTATGTCGTATGCCGCGTTCGGGTCGACCGGCACCTCCGCCAGCCAGGCCTGCAGCGCGTGACGTACTTCGGCCAACCTCGCGGCGTCTGCCGAGAAATCGATCTCGAACGGCTTCACGGCGCTGTCCTGCCGAGATGGGTGCGTCGTCACCTGATGCCTCCCTCTTCATCTCGACGTCCAACGAATCCACGAGAACCCCCGCGCCATTGGCAGTACCCGTGCACTGCGCGGGTATGCCACTTCAGGGGGTGAGAATGCCCTCCCACGGCGGCCCGGTGGATACGTCCGAGCCAGGGTACCCCGGTGCTGCGCAACGGTTTGTGGCCCGAGCGGATGGGGTAGGTTGCTGGGGCAAGAATCGCTCGCTCATTCGCCGAACCGGCGAAGCTAGAGGTAAGAGGTAGAAAAGTGGCGAATCGCAACCGGGGAGACCTTCGGTGAGTGTAGAAGGCGGCTTCCGAGACCTCGACGTGCAGACACGGGCACAAGACGACTTCGAAATCCTTACCGTTCGTGGGGAGGTGGATATGGCCTCGGCGCCCCAGCTCCAGGCGGTGCTGGAGAAGGCCCAGCAGGGCGGCAAGACGCTGGTGGTCGATATGACCCAGGTCGGCTTCCTCGGCTCGGCCGGGCTCAGCGCGTTGCTCGTCGTGTCCAAGGCAGCGCCCTACCAGCTGCGCGTGGTCGCCTCCCGCGAGGTGGCGCGACCGATCGAACTGACCGGGCTCGACAAGCTGCTCGCGGTCTACGGCACCCTGGAAGCGGCGATCGCCGCGGAGCCGAACGCGCACTAGGTCCGAGGTCGCGGCTCCCGCACGCGCGGGAGCCGCACGACCTGGACGAAGAACTCATCGATCTGCCTGATCGCGGCGATGAACTGATCGAGATCCACCGGCTTGGTGACGTAGGCGTTCGCATGCAGTTTGTAACTGCGCAGAATGTCTTCCTCGGCCGCCGAGGTGGTGAGCACGACCACGGGAATGTGGGACAGCTCCGGATCGGCCTTGATCTTCTCCAGCACCTGCCTGCCGTCGTACTTGGGCAGATTCAGATCCAGCAGGATCAGATCCGGGCGTGGCGCATCGACGTACGCGCCGGTGCGATAGATGAAGTCCAGCGCCTCCTGGCCGTCCCTGACCACATGTAGCGTATTGCCGATCTTGTTGTCCTCGAAGGCTTCCCGCGTCATCAGTTCGTCGCCGGGGTCGTCCTCGACGAGCAGGATGTCGACCGGCTGGCCGGGATCGGTCATGCGAATACCTCGTTCTCGATGGGTACAGCGGTGGTCGCGGGCGCAGCCGCCCGCAGGGTGAAGCACAAGCGGGTGCCGTCACGATAGTCCGTGTCGAGCCAGATCCGGCCGCCGTGGAATTCCACGATCTTCTTGCACACGGCCAGTCCGATGCCGGTGCCGCCGTAGGCATCTCGCGGATGCAGGCGCTGGAAGATGACGAAGACCTTTTCCGCGAATTCGGCCGCGACGCCGATTCCGTTGTCCGACACCGAGAACTCCCATTCCTCGGGGTCGTCGGCGTTGGGCGCACATGTCACCCGGACCACAGGAGTCAGGTCGGGCCGGCGGAATTTGATCGCGTTGCCGATGAGGTTCTGCCACAACATGGCCAACAGGGTCGGTTCCCCCACGAGCTCCGGCAGCGCCTCCGGCCGCTCGATCACAGCCTCGGTTTCCTCGATGGTCGCCGACAACGCGGCCACCGCCTCGTCCAAGGTCTGATCGAGGGCCACCGGCTCGGTGCCCTCCGACATCCGGCCGACGCGGGAGAAGGTGAGCAGGTCGTTGATCAGCACCTGCATGCGTTTGGCGCCGTCGACGGCGAAGTCGATGTACTGCTTGCCGCGATCGTCGAGTCGGTCGCCGTAGCGCTTCTCGAGCAGCTGGCAGAACGAGGCCACCTTGCGCAGCGGCTCCTGCAGATCATGGGACGCGACGTAGGCGAACTGCTCCAATTCGGTGTTGGAACGGCGCAGTTCCTCGGCCTGGACGTCGAGATCCTGCTTCTGCCGCAGCAATACCGCTTCCTGGACGCGTGTGGAGTCGAGCTCGGCGACGATGTGGTGGCGCATGTTCTCCACCGCCTCGCACACCAACGCGATATCGGAAGGGCCGACGGCATCGATATGCGCGTCGAACTCCCCCGCGGCCACCCGCCGCGACGACTCGGTGAGATAGCCCAACGGCCGCACAACCAGTCGCCGTACCAGAACGGTGAGCAATACCCCGGTCAGCAGGAACACCGCCACGGTGCCCGACAGCACGATGTTGCGCGTGGTGCGTGCGCTTGCCAGCTCGGCGGAATCGCTGTCGACGACCGCGACGAGATGGTCGTTCTGCGCCGCGAAGGTACCGCGCACGGCATCGAAGAGCGCCTTTCTGCGCACCGCTCCCGTGGCCGCGTCGATGCCGATGCCCGTGCGAGACGACACCGCCCCGGTCGCCGGGTCGGTGAAGTCGGCCTGCCACCGCTGGGCGGCGAGGTCGACCGCGGCGAGGTCGGCGAGCAATACCGGATGCTCGACCAGCAGCTCCCGCAGGCGGTCCCCGGCTCGGGTCTGCTCCTGTCGCCCTCGGTCGTAGGGCTCGAGGAACTGCGAGTCGCCGGTGATGGCGTAGCCGCGGATGCCGGTCTCTTGATTCAGCAGCGCACCCTGCAGCCGATAGGCTTCGGTGACCGCGGGCAGGGTTTCGGAGAGCAGACGGTCGGTGACCCGGTTGGTGTGCGCGATGACCTGCGCGCCCGCTGCGGCGCCGAAGATCGCCAGCAGGATCATCAGCACGAACACGAGCTGGAACCAGCCCTGTGCCGTCATCTTGCGGACAGTCCCCGACCGGGCCGATGTACTACTCGTCACGTCATCCGCCTCATCGCATCACTCCACCGCAAATACAGGATCGCCACATCGTCATCCAAACCGCCTGCCGCCGACGACAGCTCCGCGACCTGCCCGATCAGCGCGTCGACGAAGGCCTCGGGCCGCTCGGCGGGCAGTGTTTGTGCCAATTCGAACAATCCGTCCTCGCCGAGCCGGGTGCTGCCGTCGCCGACGCGTCCTTCGAACAGTCCATCAGTGAACAGCATCAGCCCGGCGTCGTCCGTCAGTGCCACCTCGTTAGCGGGCCACTGCGCGTAGCCCGGGACGAACCCGAGGGCCGGTCCGCCCGGGACCTCGACCCAACTCAATCCGGCGCCGGTGCACCGCAGCATGCCGGGATGACCCGCGCGGCGGACCGACACCTGTCGGGTCGCCGGATCGAGCACCAAGCTCGTCGCGGTGGCGAAGGTTTGCTGGTCGGCGCGCTCGGCGAGCAGCACTTCTTCGAGCAGGTTCAGTTGCCTGACGCCGGTGACACCGCTGAGCACCAGCGTGCGCCACGCCAGCCGTAGGGCGACCCCGGTCGCCGCGGCATCGGGACCGTGGCCGGAGACGTCACCGATGATGGCGTGCACGACGCCGGCCGGGTCCTGGACCACGTCGTAGAAGTCACCACCGAGCAGTGAGTGGTCACGACCGGGCCGATACCGCGACACCACCTCGACCGCGGGGTCGGCGCCCAACAGCGGCCTCGGCAACAGTCCGCGTTCCAGCCGGGAGTTCTCCTGTGCCCGCATCTGACTGGCCTGCAGGGCCGCGCTGGTGAGTTCGGCCTGCTTGCGCTGGATCGCGTACCGCACTGCGCGCCCGAACAATTCCGGGTCGACCCGCCCCTTGACCAGGTAGTCCTGCGCACCGGAGGCCAAAGCGGACAGTCCGGTGCGCTCCTGGTCGAGCCCGGTCATCACCACGACCGGGACCTGGTCGTTCTGATCCCGGATCCCGGCCAGCGCCTCGAGTCCGTGCGCATCGGGCAGATGCAGATCGAGCAGCACGCAATCGGGGACGTCAACGCTCAGTCGGTCGCCGGCCTCGGTCAGGGTGCGTACCCAGTCCAGGTGCGGGCGCGGGGACAGATCGGCGACCATCTCCTCCACCAGCAAGGCGTCGCCGGGATCGTCCTCGACCAGCAGTATGTTGAGTTGACGCCGCGATCCGGGCCCGGCCGCGAAGAGATCGGCGTTCAACGCGTCACTGCGCACCACGACCACCGCCGGCACAGCCGAGAGTCGCCTGCTCGCGCCACATCAGACTTACCCCTCCCCACCTGGACAGTACAAAACCCAGGGTGTGCACGAAAGCCTCCGATCACAGGCGCCTACTGCGCGAACTGACTCCGCCGGCCGGTTGCTGGACCGAAAGTAGTACCGAGGATGCTAGCCGATCGCCCCGACACCCATGCCCGCGCGGGATTCCCCTCCCGACACCGGAAAATCGCCTGGATCAGACGAGGCCCTCGACCTCGGCCACCGAGGGTGGAATCCGGGTCGACGCCGCGAACACGTCGATGAGCAGGTCCTCGTCCTCGTAATGGGCGGAGGCCGACAGACCTGCTGTCTGAAGGCCGATCGCGTGGACGTCGTCGCCGGTCTGCGGGTAATCCGCCACGACGTGGCGCCAGTGCGCGCACAGCAGGGTGCCTCCTGGCTCCAGGTGCGTCACGGCTTGTTCGAAGACCTCGCGCAGACTCGCGGGGTCGAGGTAATAGCAGACTTCGCTCAAGACGATGAGATCGAAATCCTCAGCCGCCCAACGCTGTCCCAGACCCCACAGCCGGAACTCCACCGGTGCGTGGACCAGACGCGATCGCGCGGCGTCGAGGGCACGCTCAGCGATATCGGTACTCACCAGTTGATCGCAGCGCTCGGCCAGTTCTTCGGTGAGCACACCGATGGAGCAGCCGGGCTCGAACCCTCGTCGATAGTGCGCCTTCGGCAACATCGCCATCGTCAACGCGCGTTTGCGCCGCTCGTACCAGCGGGTGGTGAAGCGCCACGGGTCGTCGTCGTGGGCGTACAGCCGATCGAAATAGCCCGGCGGCATAGGTGTTTCGTTCACTGGAAGAAGACCTCGTCGGGTGCGGTGAACCGCTGGAGGACATGCGCGGGCAGGACGGGACGATCGGCCGGATGATCCGACAGCGGGCGGATCTGGGTGCGATGTTGCGCCATCGCCCGCGCCTTGGCGGCGACCGCCGACGGTGACAACGGCAGGGCGAGGGCGTTTTCCGAGGCCACCCGCGCATGCTCCGGGCTGCCCCAGTGCCACATCCACACCGGGTACTCGAGCAGTTCGGTCGCGGTGTTGCCGCAGGCCGTGGCGGCGGCGCGACCGACGGCTTCGTGGTCGGGGTGGCCGTCGTGGCGCCAGGTGGCCGCGCACCGCACTCCCGGCCCACCGAGGTGGGACAGGACATAGGTGAGCAGATCGGTGAGCTCGGCCTCCTGCTCGGCGACGCCGCCGTCGGGCATACCGAGCCGCATCGGCGCTCCGGTAGCGAGTTCGTAGGCCGCGTTCTGCGATTCCTCGATACGCAGAGCGGCCAACTCGGCGGGGGTGTGGGTGGGTGAGCCCGGGTGCGAGGTCTCTCCGTCGGTGACCGCGATCAACGTCACCGGGATGTCGGCGGATCGCAGCTGCGCGATGAGCCCGCCCGCTCCGAGCACCTCGTCGTCGGGATGCGGCGCGACGACCACGAGGTGTCGCCAGCCGTGGATGCGAAGTTCGGGTCGACTCGCCCGCCACGACGCCCAGACACTTTCGCCTGCGCCGGGACCTTGCGTATCGATCAGCGGCCGGGTAACCATGTGAACTCCTTTTCCGCCTGGTCACGGCCGAGGGCGGCCAGATCGCGTTCGGCATGACTCTGGCGCAGGTACACGGTCAGGTCCGCGACCCGGCGGGCATGGGCGCTGTCGCCGCACAGCGGTCCCGCGCCGAGCGCGCGCCCGACGCGGTCCAAGGTCTCGGTCGCCGCGTGCTCGACCACCGCACGCACGGTCCGGGCGCGGATTCGACCGTCACCGGCGGTGTCGCGCGGATCGGCGTCGATCGCGTGCGCGGCGTCGGAGAGGCCGGTGCGAGCGGCGGACAGCGCCGCGGTGACCGCACCCAGGTGGGCAAGGGCATGGTCGTCGGCGCGTCCGGCGGCCGCGTGCCGATGCAGCGGTTCGGCGACCGCGCACGCGCTGCCGTACCAGCACGCGGCGACGCCGATGGCGCCGTGCCAGAATCCGGGACGGCTCAGGTACTCGCCGGGAACACCGACTATCCTGGCCGCGGCGTTGTCGAAATCGACCGCACCGGAATCGGATTCGCTCATTCCGACCGCAGGCCAGGTATCGGGCACCGGCTGGGCGACAGCACGGTCGAGTGGCACCGCGAACAGCGCTCGCTGCTCGTCCGCGACGGCTGTGACCAGCGCGTGCGTGCACATGCTCGCACCTGAACACCACAGCTTGCGTCCGTCCAGTACCCAACCGTCGGACACCGCGCGTGCGCGCAGTACCGGGGAAGGCGGTTCCGCGGCCCACACGCCCCAGATCTCGCCGGACGGCGCGGCGGGACGGTCCGCGTCCACGCCACCACCGCCGAGCTCGGCCATGATCGCCACGGCATCGGCGTGGGCCTCGGCCAGTCGGCCGAGAACTGTGTCCTCATAGGCGATTTCGGCCAGGGCACGCCATCGCTCGAGGGTTCGTCCCGAACCCGGCAACGGCAGATCCAGCCGTCCCGAGCTCGCGAGCGACTTCATGGCCGCCGCGATCCGTGGCTCGGCTGTCGCGTGTGGGCCGACGGCGGGACTGTCCACCGATGTCACGAGACCTCCTGCGGCTCGTCACGTCCCAGCCTGCGCAGATGCTCGGCGAATCCGTGCGGCGCGCGACCCCTTCGCCGGGCCGACGTCGTGACGCGGACGTCCTCCGCCCAGGCGATCCTGGCCCCGGCGGCGTGCAGCCGGACGGCCAGGTCGACGTCCTCGCCGGTGCGCAAGGCGCGGAAACCGCCGACTCCCCAGTACGCGTCGGCCCGGAAGCCGAGCGCGGCGCCGTGGAGATGACCGTGACCGTCCGGCCCGTGTGCCCGGTATTCGCGCTCGTAGATCCGTCGGGTCTGCGCCGAGTGCGCGTCCCACTGCTGCACCGCCACCACGCCCGCCACCACCTCGAAACCCTGTCGCGCGTAATCGAGTTGGGCCGACAACCAGGATTCTTCGACCTCGGAGTCGGCGTCGGTGGTCGCGAACCAGGTTCGGGCATCGCACGCCGCGCCCGCGTGCTCGAATCCTCGTCGCCGCGCGGCCCCGACATTGCGCTCGCTGATCGTCAGTATGTCGGCAGCCGAAGCGACCCGTGCCGAGCCATCGGTGCAGGCGTCGAGCACGAGTTGCACACGCACCGGAACGTCGACTCGGCGCACGGCACGTTCCAGCGCCGCGAGACACCGCGGAAGCAGTCGCTCCTCGTTACGGGCCGGAACCACCACGATCACCCGGTCGATGTCACCGCTCATGACGCGGTACTACACACCGCGACCAACGACTGATTCATGAGATACGTCTACCCGCCTTTACCCGGGACAAACAGCCACGAGCAGGTCCATCGATGCGGTCGCACCGGTGGCGCGCCGCTTGACGGCTCGGCATCTCGCGCGTAATTTACCAATCAGTCAATTGTAACCGTGACCATAAGTAACACATACATGTGACCCGGACCGGCAGGCACGAGCCAGACGGTCCAGCAAAGGAGCAATGGCGCTCATGGAACACTCCACGGAACTTTCGCAGCCTCCCGCCGCCGACCGTCGATCGCGCGTACTCGATCGCCTCGCGCACCCGATACTCGACGCCGTCCTGCCGCGTATCGACTCGCGCATTCCGGGGTCGACCACGGCTTTCGAAACCCCGGCGATGATGAAACCGCACGCTGCGTCCCGGCGATGGGCTTGGACGCACTACGGGGTGTTCCTCCCCGAGCTACCCGGACCTCACCGATACCTGAACACCATGACCTTGATCGGCGCGACCGGTGCGCTGGCCTTCGACAACGACTACCTCGCCGCCGACGATGCCCGCGACACGGCCACCGTGCTGTCGTCCACCGCCGCCGACGGACAGCACCACTACCGCGCCTACGACACCGGTCGCGATTGCTCTTTCGCCGAGGACGGCTCCCGCCTCGACTGGGGCCGCGACCTCAGCATCACCGGAGCCTATCCCCACTTCCACGTCCGCGGTCACTACGACAATTTCGAGGTCAGCCTCGACATCCATGCGACAGAACAGGTTTCGTGGTTCGTTCGTACTCCCCTGTACGACCACCTCAGCCTGCTCGCGACCGCCACCGGAACGCTGACCGACGACACCGGCGCCACCGTTGCCATCGAACAGACGCTGTGCACGTTCGAATACGCCCGTTGCATGTCACCGCAAGCGCTGACCGCACAGGCCCTCTCCACCCGACGCAAACTCCCCGTCGACTTCTTCACCTATCAGATCATCAACCTCAACAGCTCGACCCAGGTGCTGCTCACCGAGGTGCGCGCCGCCGGCGCGGTCGCCTGCCTGCTCGCGTACGTGCGGTGCCTCGACGGAACAACACGCGTATACGACGATGTCGCCATGACGGTCCTGTCCTATCAGGAGCACCCGCAGGTCGATCCACGCGGCCGCACGATGCGGGTCCCCCAGCGACTTCGGTGGCGGGTGCGCGACGCGGCCGGTGCGCAGATCCTGACGTTCGACGCCGAAGTCGACAGCCCGCTGCGCTACGGGCACGGCCGCGGCTACGTCGGTGCCTATACCTACCGAGGGACCTGGCAGGGCCGGCGTCCGGTCACGGGTAGCGGTTACCTGGAATGGATCGACTGCGAGGCGGGACAGTAGGAAACTCTTCGCGGCGGGACGTCCGGCAGCGGAAACGACTGCCGGCCGGGCGTCCCGTCGCGCACACCGCGGTAACCCCCCTAGGCTGGGGTCGATCCCGTCGACGACGCCGCCTGCACCGGTGGCCGAGCTACCGGGCCACCGGCTCGACCCCGAGGAACCGATGACCTTCTCCCGCACCGCGTCTCGCGCACTCGCCGCGATGGCGGTCACCGCGACAGCCGCCGTCCTTCCCGTCGCGAATACCGCGTCCGCCGAACCGGTTTCGTGTCCGCAATGGACTCGCCACACCGTCGCGGCGGGCTACGGGATTCTCGAGAACCTCGGATTCGACGGTCGCGGAAACCTGCTGCTGGCCGAGCAATCGGCCACCGGATCAACCGGCTCCCTGCAACGCCTCGGTGCCGACGGCGCGAGGTCTGTCGCGGTCGACGGTATCGACGGCCCCGGCGCCATCCTGGTCGTCGGCGACACCGCGTACTTCACGACGGGCAATACCGCCACCGCCGCACTCAGTGGCCGCACCGACGGCACGATCGGCGCACTGCACCTCGCCGGCGGCACCGTGACGACGGTGGCCACCGGCCTGACGATGCCGAACGGGTTGGCGCAGTTGCCGAACGGCGATTTCGTCGTCAGCAGGGATATCGGCGCGGGCACCCTGACCCGCGTCACCGCCGACAACATAGCGGCACCGTATGCGCCGTCGCTGAGTTCCACCAACGGCCTCGCGTTCGACCGACAACGCCACCGGCTCATCGTCTCGACCACATTCGACCCCACCTCGGTGGTCGCCGCCGTCGACTACGCCGACCCCGACAGCCCACCGCGACAGGCCGTGATTCCGGGCGTCGGACCGCTGAACTCGGCCGATGATCTGACCGTCGGCCCGGATGGCAAGGTCTACGTGGCACTGAACGTGGCGGGCACTATTCAGCAGGTCGATGTGGACACCGGCCAGACCTGCGCGATCGCGACCGGTCTGCCCTTGTCGTCGTCGGCACGGTTCGGATCCGGACCCGGATGGGACCCGAACGCGTTGTACGTCACCAGTTTCCTCGGCACGGTCACCAAGCTCACACCGCCCTGATTCCTCCGCGAGTCGATCACCAGCGGGGTTTGTCCGATCAGGACGTCTCATCCTGGGGATAGCCGCTGTCGCCATCGGTCGACGCACTGACATCGGAGGCACCCGCTCGGTCGGATAGGTTCGAGTCCATGAGTCGCACCACGACCGTCCTCGACAGCATCGACATCGCTGCCGACCCGGTGTCTGTTTATCAGCAAGTCAGCGATCCGACACTGATGGGTCGGTGGAGTCCGGAGAACCGCGGAGCACGGGTCACGCAGGCGCGCGAGTCCACTTATGTGGGAATGGAATTCGAAGGGTTCAACAAGCGGGGGTTTGCTCGCTGGGTAACCCGCTGCGTGGTGATCGCGGCAGAGCCGGGGAAGGTGTTCGCGTTTCGCGTCGAGGCGATCGGCGTGCGACGGCCATGGCTTCGCGGCGGTATCGCGACCTGGGAGTACCGATTCGAGGCGGCCGACGGTGGTACCCGGGTCACCGAGACCTGGTACGACGACCGCAAGACCTGGCCGAACGCGGTGGTTCAAGTCTTCGACCGGATCGCCACCGGCGGCGACACCTTCGTGCAGTTCCAGCGCAAGAACATCCACCGGACCCTGCGCAACCTCAAGAAGCAGCTCGAGTCGACCGACTGAGCGACGCCCGGCACCGCCGACGACGGCGGCACCGTGAGACCTATTTACGGGCGCGGCGGGTGGTGAGAACCCCGGCGACCCACCCGACGATGAACATCGCCAACAGGATCAACCACATCGGGGAACTGATCGTGATCAACAGGAACTCGACGGATACCTTTCCTCTGTTCTCGAAAACGAAAATGATGGCCAGGATGCTCATTCCGATCGCGACCCATTGCGTCGGTGAGACGCGACGCAGCAGGGACGGCTTGTCGGCGGATGTGTTCACTGGAATCCTTCTCCTCTTCGGTATCGGATGGCGTTCACTCGGTGCCTCGCAGGATCTCGCGTAATCGCTCGGTGTCGGGCGCGGTCCAGTCGGGCGGTGCCAGGATCGCGGCCCAGGCATCGGCGATCACGGCCTGGAAGGTATGGCCGTGTCCGTCGGGCACGTCGACCGAGACAGCCATGTCCGCCGATACCTGCAGAAACGTCACCACGGGAATCCAGCGGGTGCTGGGCAGGACATCGCGACCACGTTCCTCGTCGAGCCAGTCCGGTTTCTGGAACAGCAGCTGCGGTGTCCACCAGGTGATCGGGTCGGAGGCGTGCTGGAGGTAGACCACTCTGGGCGAGCCCCACTCCCGCTCGGGGCGGGCGAGATCGGGTGCGTCGGCGACGAAACGCACGGTATTCCCGTCGCGGTAGATCGGCAGCCATTGCGGAGAACCCGGGTCGCGGCGCGCAGTGGCGTCGCGCCAGACCGGGTTGGTGGCGGTGGGACCGACGAACAGGACCCCGTCGGTGCGAGCCGCCATGTCCTGGATACCGGAGAACGCCGCTTCCCCACCGAAGGATCCGAGGCTTTCGCCGAAGACCACCAGCTTCGGCCGATCATCTACCGGCAGTGTGTCCCACTCGGCGTGAACAGCCTCGAACAATGCGCGACCGGCTTGGCGCGCACGTTCCTGGTCGACGACAAAGGACAGCCAACTCGGCAGATAGGAGTACTGCATGCTCACCAATGCGCTGTCACCGCCTGCCACATACTCCAATGCCGAGGCCGTCGACTCGTTGATCCACCCGGTTCCGGTGGTGGTCCCGATTCCGATGACCGAGCGTTCGAATCCCCCGGCACGGCGCAATTCGGCAACCGCGAGATCCGCTTCGGCACTGATGGTCTCCGCGGATTCCAGCCCGGTGTAGACCCGGATCGGCGTACGCGCGGGCTTTCCACTGAATGCGGTCAATTCGAGCGCGGTCGGCCCGTTGGACACGAAGATCTGCCCCTGCCTGCCCAGCGAGTCCCACGCCACCAGCGATCCGGGACCGCCGGAACGCTCCGCGACGACAGGTTCCTCCGTATCCGGCGCACTCTTCTCGTTGACGGCCTTGAACGTTTCGTTGAGCAGCGACATCGCGACGTCGGCCACCACCCCGTTGACCGCGAGGACGGCCACCACGGCGACCACCACACCGCCGAGCACCGTGGCGACGCGAGTGGGCATCACCCGCCCCAGGAGCCCACCGACCCATCGCGACAACGCCCAGCACCCCCGCGCCACCGCGATCAACACCGCGAACGTCACGACGGCGATCACCACGATGATCGGATAGGCATGCCAGGAAAGCCCGCTCACTCCCATGAGCGAACGCAGGTCGCGTTGCCAATCGGCGAACCATGCGAGGGCGGCGATCGAACCGAGGCCGGCGACGACTCCTAGCACCCACCACCATGCCGAACGGGTCGAGCTGGGCTGTCGGTGCAACATCCACCGCAGCAGCGCGGCGACCGCGACGCCGAGACCGTATCCGAACACCGCCGTGGCCCCGGTGACGATTCCTTGGAACAGCGGTCCTCTGGGAAGCAAGGACGGCGTCAGCGACAACCACACCAGTACCAACGCACCGACGGCCCCACCGAAGCTGAGCCCCCGACGCCCGGAGGCAGGTGCCGCGGAGTCCCCGACCCGGCGCGCGACCGGACTTTCCTGGTGGCGACCGGCGGCTGTGCCGCGAGACAGAGGATCCTCGGTACTCATGCGCGCGAGGGGTCGAGGGGCGGGAGGGTTCTCCGCGGTGGGCACGAAGTCGGCCCACCGCCCAGGCGCCGTTTTCGGGGGGCGCGCCCGGCTGGAGTCTCGGCGGTCCGATGTCGGTAGTACCCACGCGTGGAATTCATCTGTTCCCCTGTGATTCGACCGACGACTCACCGGCACACGCACTCACTGCCGAACCGGAGCCCGGCTACAGCAGTTCGGTGATGATACGACCGGATGCCACCGCAATCGGGGATTAACGGTGCTCGACACCGGCATGCGGCCGTGCTCGACCGTCACACTCTCACGCACGGCACGACGCGCAGCCGGGATCGCCTTGTCCGCCCTCGGAACCGGCTACGAAATCTCGAACGCGGCACGCAGGGTCGCGACTGCCTGGGCGACGGCAGCTTTGGCGGCGTGGGTGTCGTGCATCGAGTTGACCATCACGAAATCGTGGATGATCGCCCCGTAGCGCACCTGGGTGACCGGTACGCCTGCCGTGCGCAGCTTTCCGGCGAAGGCCTCGCCCTCATCGCGCAGCACATCGGCTTCACCGGTGATCACGAGCGCGGGCGGCAGTCCGGCCAGCTGCTCGGTGCTCGCCCGCAACGGCGACGCGGTGATCTGGGCGCGGTCCTGCGCACTGGTGGTGTACTGGTCCCAGAACCACTTCATACCCTCACGGGTGAGGAAATAGCCTTCCGCGAACTCCTGGTAGGAGCCGGTGTCGAAATTGGCATCGGTGACCGGGTAGAACAGCACCTGCTGCAGGAAGGAGACATCGCCGCGCTCCTTGGCCATCAGGGTCAGCGCGATGGCCATATTGCCGCCGACCGAATCGCCCGCGATCGCGATGCGTGACCGGTCGAGACCCTTCTCACCGCCATGAGCGGCGACCCATGTCGCGACGGCGTAGGACTGTTCGTTGGCCACCGGATACCGCACCTCGGGCGAGCGGTCGTATTCGGGGAACACCACGGCCGCGTGCACGCCGACGGCGAGGTCGCGCACCAGCCGGTCGTGGGTGTGCGCGTCACCGAACACCCAGCCCGCGCCATGGGTGTACACGATGACGGGCAACGTCTCGGTCGAGCCACGAGGCTTGACGATCCGCACCCGCACCGAGCCGGTCGGCCCACCTTCGACGGTGATCCACTCCTCGTCGATCTCGGGCTTGGAGATCGGCGAGTCCTGGACCGAATCCACCGCCTTGCGCCCCTCTTCCGGGGTCAGTTGGTACAGGAACGGCGGTTGCGATGTCGCGTCGACGAACTCCTGTGCTGCCTGCTCGAGCGGGAGACCCAACGGATTGCCTGACATGATGATGCCCTTTCTCGTAGTGGTGAACGGTGTTGCTGGTCAGCTCAATTCGGCGACAGCGGCGGTGATCACCTGTGTGACCTGCTCGGGGTGGGTCTGCATCACCAGGTGCGGTGCGTCGATCTCGATCACTGAGCGCAGGCCGGCCCGCTGGTACCCGAAGCGTTCGACGTCGGGATTGATCGTGTGGTCGGCGCTGGACACGATTCCCCAGCCCGGCTTCGTCTTCCACGCGGCGGCGGTGGCGGCTTCGCCGAACGCGATGGCCGAGAGGGGGCGCTGGGAGACCGCGAGCACCTGCGCCTTCACGGTATCGAGCCCGGCGGCGAATACCGCGGCGAACGCGTCGATGTCGACCGACACATCCGTTCCCGGTGCACCGCCGTCGGTCGGGTACGGCGTGTAGACCAGATTCGCCGCCAGATCCGAATCCGGAAAGCCGCCCTGCAACTGGCCGAGACTTTCGCCTTCATCGAGTGCGTATCCGGAGACATAGACCAGACCGACGACATTGTCGGCGACCCCGGCGACGGTGATGACCGCACCGCCGTAGGAGTGCCCGGCGAGTAGTACCGGGCCGTCGATCTGCTCGACGAAGGACTGGAGGTAGGCCGCGTCGGCGGACAGGCTCCGGTTGGAGATCGGCGGCGCCAGTACCCGATGACCGTCGGCGAGTAGCCGCTCGGTGACCGGGGACCAGCTGGACGCATCGGCGAAGGCGCCGTGCACGAGAACAATGGTCGGAGAGGACATCGGGTGATGCTCCAATGCTTGGCTTGCGTGGACGGGTGACGATCTCGTCGGGGCGGTTGCTGTACCCCGACTCAGTCTTCACCGCTCCCCCGTCGCGCGCCCCCCTCTACAGGCCGCAAAAGCCTCCGATCAGGACACGGCCCGCGTGTCGGCGACCTCGACCAGGGCGGTGGAGCCGGTGGAGCGGAACCTTTGCTGGTACTTGCTGGGCGATATGCCCAGCCGGGCGACGAACGCGCGCCGCAACGCTTCACTGCTGCCGTACCCCGCGGCCGTCGCCGCCGCTGTCACGCTGCACCCGGTGTGCAATATGTCCCTGGCCATGCCGAACCGGATGAACGCGACGTATTCGGCGGGCGAGCGTTCGAGTTCGGTGCGGAACAGTCGGGTCAGGTGCCGAACGCTGACCCTGGCATGGGCGGCCAGACTTTGCACCGTATGCGGAAAGGCGGGATCCGCGCAGATCAGATCGACGACGCCGCGCAGCAGGGGGCTGCGCGGCGTCGGCCCGCTCAGAGACGCCGAGAATTGCGACTGCCCGCCCGCCCGCTGCATGTACACCACCAGCGACTGCGCCACCTGGCGGGCGAGATCGGCTCCGTGGTCTTCCTCGAGCAGCGCGAGCGCGAGATCCACACCAGCCGCGACGCCCGCCGAGCTGTACAGATTGCCGTCGCGGACGAAGATCGCATCGGGATCGACCGCGACCGACGGGAATCGCCTCGCCAAGTCGGCCGCGAACTTCCAGTGGGTCGTCGCGCGCCTGCCGTCGAGTAGTCCGAGCTCTGCCAGCACATACGCCCCGCTACAGATAGACGCCACCCGCCGGGTCTTCCCGATCAGGTGCCGAGTCGCCGCCAGTAATTCGGGTGTCACGAACTTCGCGGGCGGCAGTTCGCTGCCGGGTATGACGACCGTGTCGAAGCGGTCGGCATCGGCCGCGGCGCAGCCGACCTGAACGCGCGCCCCGATCGAGGTCTGCACATCGCGGCCATCCGCCGAGATCAGGACTACTTCGTAGCGCGCCACGGCTTGATTCGCTTCGACGAACACCTCGGCGGGTCCGACGAAATCCAGCATCTTGACGCCGTCGAACACCAGCACGCCCACCCGCTTGCGGGGCGCTTCAGCGAATATTGGGGACATGGCAACCATTATTATGGAGTCACGCCTCCAGAACAAGCGGAAGGCGAGTGATCCGCATCCGGATTGGTACGGTGAGCGCATGGGACGGCCGAGACAGTTCGACGAAGCGGGCTTGCTCGCCGCCGCCGTCGAACTGTTCTGGTCGAAGGGCTTCGACAGCGCCTCGGTCGAGGAACTGTCCCGCGCGACCGGTGTCGGTAACGGCAGCATCTACGCCGCCTACGGCAATAAGCGCGGTCTGTTTCTCGCGGCATTCGAGCGCTACTGCGAGCGCCGGGCCCAGTTCGTCCGCGAGGTCGTACTCTCGACCCCCGGATCGGCGCGAGCAGCCGTGCGCGCCCTGTTCCAGGCGGTCATCGACGACTGCGCCGCGCATCCGGATCGGCGCGGCTGCCTGATGATCAACAGCATCGCCGAACTCGGCACCCGAATACCCGAAGTCGCCACCATCAGTACCCACGCCACCTCCGCGATGGAGCAGGGCGTGGCCGAACGGCTCGGTCTCGGCGCGCGGCGCGCCGGCGACGATATCGACGACTGCGAACTCTCGGCGCTCAGCGCCAACATCGTTCTGGTCTCCCAGGGCCTGATTCAATTGAGCCGCTTGGGAGTTCCGTCGCGACGACTACAGGAGATCGCCGGCGTCTCCAGCGCGGCCCTGCCTGCCGCCTGGGCCGATCACGCCCTCGCCTGAGGTCGTCGACGGGAACAGCAAACGCTCCTCGATCAGCCTCGCGTGCCGCGAATTGACAGACTATTCGATTGAAAGCACAGATCAAAAGCATCTCTAGGCCGACACCAGTACACCATCATGAACGTTGCGAGTAACACTTTCGACCCCTCAGCGATCTTTCAGACAACATCGATTTCAGGAGGTTCTCATGCTTTCTGCGAAGAGACTCGCCGCTAGTGCCGTTGTTGTCACCGCGACTGCTGCCGCTGCGCTCGTCGGTGGCGGCGTAGCCCGAGCCGACGTACCGGTCTGGCAGGCCAACTGCCACGTGTACAACATCTTCAATACCGGCGGGATGGCCAATTGTGAACTGCCGACCTGGCATCAGGTGAAACTCACCTGTGTCGCATGGCCTGTTCCGTTCGTCTACTGGAAGTACGGCCCCGCGCAGTACGGCCAGAACCAGTCGTGGGCAAGTTGCGACTCGCTCAACGCGTTGGTCGGCATCGAGGTCATCCAGGCGTAGTCCGGCTCGGCCGACTACCGCGGCGAATCCCCTGCCTCCCGTGCCGCCGCCCGGCCGACCCGATCGGTATCGAGCCGCGCGAAGCGGGCGACGGCGCGGGCGACGGCCTCGCCCATGGCGGGGCTGCCGGTGTGGCCGGAGTCGTCGATGATGTGCAGGCGGGCGTCCGGCCAGGCCCTCGCGAGCTCCCACGCGGTTTCGAGCGGGGCACTGAGATCGAGGCGGCCATGGATCAGTTCACCGGGAATCCCCGCCAGCCGCCCCGACTCGCGCAGTCGCACGCCTTCGTCGAGCCACGCCGCATGCGCGAAGTAGTGCGTGCAGATCCGAACGAAGGCCATCATGGCGGTGTCCGGCTTGGCGCTGTATTGCCCAGGGCTGCCGAGGGATTCGTGCGCGATCACCGCGTCCTCCCAGCGGCACCACTCGATCACGGCGCCCCCGCGTACTACCGGTCCGGGTGTTCCATCAGTTGCCGATGCACCCACGCCGATCGAACTGCACGATCCGAAAGACATTCGGATCGATCGAGGGAAAGGATGTCGCCATGGTTGCCGAGATCAGCGGCTCCCGACTGCCCACCAGGCGGTCGTCTGCGGAACTGACCGAGCGATCTCGCATCAGGCCAGCCGGTGCGTGCCGTCGGCCAGAAGCTGTCTGACCCGGTCGGCAGTCTGCTCGGTATCCAGGCCGCCGGTGTCGATCGTGTGTTTCTCGAGGTCTCCGATGTCGGAGAACGCTCCGTGCAAGCCACTGATCGCTTCCAGATCCGTCAGCTCGTCTCGCGCGCGTTGTCTCGCGCGGGACAGCGTGGTGGCCAAGTCAGGTCGCAGGACCACATAGGAAATGGTCGGCCCATAGTCGTCGGCGAGCGCCCGAAACTGCGGCAGGAACCATGGCCCGACAATGCCGTCGACGATGACGTCGTAGCCGCCGCGTGCGTAGGCCGCGACTGTCGCGACGATCGCCTCGATCACCACCTCGTTCTGTCGGTGCGATTCAGGAAGGAACGGCAGGACGAATCCGGTGCGGATCGACCGGTAGAACAGGTCGGTCTCGAGATGCACCGTCGGGGTACCCGCCGTATCGGCGAGAAGGCGGGCGACCGTCGTCTTTCCCGCAGCGGGTGGGCCGGTCATGAGGATCACTTCGCCACTCATGCACACGGACCCTAGCCAGCGCACCGGGCGAGAACCAGTCTTTTTCTTCTGCTCTTGTCCGAAAACAGAATTCGAGAATTGTCGCGGCGCGCGGGTAAACGTCGCGCTACAAGCGTAGGCTCGATTCGGCGCTCCAGCACAGGCGACAATATTCGCCTCCCGAAACTGTCAGTCGTAAATATCTCGGCAGCAACGGATTACAGCTGGCGGCGGCCCGATCACTGCGATCACCGACAGGTTCCACTCTTCACCGTCTTCGACGAAGCGAGTGAAACATCGGCTCGCCGCTGCACGACGAGCCCGTGAATGCGCCGCGACGCGCTGGGCATTCACCTTGATTCCGACCGTATCGGCCGATCGATGATGCGCGTACCCCCGATGGCCGATTTCCTGTGTCGGCCGCAGCGTTCGACAATAGAGGAGCATTCTTGTGCCGAGAACTCGCAGCGCACGGACCTGTATCGCCGCACTGTTCGGCGGTCTCGTCCTGACCACGAGCACCATGATCGCCGTGGCACCGCCCGCATTCGCCACCTGCAACACCGTGGACGGCGCCGATGGCGCTCCCGGCACCGCCTCGCAGCCTGCGGGCGGCAGCGGCGGCAACGGCAGCCGAGGCACGGCGAACTGTCCGGGCGGTCACGGTGGCCACGGCGGCATCGGCTACGGCGGCGGCGCCGGCGGGGCGGGCGGCAACGGCGGTAGTGGCGGACTCGGCGTTCTGGGTGCGGGCGGTCTCGGCGGCAACGGCGGACTCGGCGGTCCCGATGGCGGATCCGGTGGCGCAGGCGGCGAAGGCGGCAACGGCGGGGCGGGGGCGACCGGCGCCACGGGCACCGACGGGGCGCCCGGCGGCAACGGCGGTGTCGGCGGCGACGCTCTCGCCGTCGACACCGGCGGCGCGGGCGGCAAAGCGGGCAACGGCGGCGACGCCTCGGGCCCGAACAACAGCGGCGGCGCGGGCGCGCGCGGCGGCAACGGCGGCACCGGAGTCCTCGGAACCGGCGGTGCCGGAGGAAGCGGCGGCAACGGTGGCGCCCAGACCGGCAACGGCACCCTCGGCGCTTGCGGCACCGCGGGCAGTGGCGGCGCGGGCCTGGTCAACGGCGCTCCCGGAAACGCGGGCACCGGCGACTGCTGACACCCGACCCATGCCGAACCACACCCACATTCGGGCGGGTGTGGTTCGGCATCGGAGGATGACGCACCGGAATCCGAACGTTTCAGGCAGCGACTCGATCGCGAACTACACCGTCAGAGCGACAGCAAACCTGCGAGTACGGCGCGGATAGTCTTGCGCCTCATGGAATCCGAACGAATCGAAGCCATTACGAACTTCCCACGCAAACGGATGGGGACAGGTGCGTTGTTCGTCGACGAGTTGAACCGGGTACTTCTCGTCGAACCGACCTATAAGGACTATTGGGAGATTCCGGGCGGTGTCGTGGAGGCCGACGAGTCGCCCTATGCGGCCGTTGTGCGGGAAATCCGCGAAGAACTCGGCCTCGACGTCTCGCCGGGGCGTCTGCTGGTGGTGGATTGGGTTGCGCCCGGTCTATATCCCGATGATGGAGTCATGATGATCTTCGACGGCACAGTGCTGACAGCCGACCAGATCGCGGCGATCGCTCTTCCGGCGGACGAACTCAGAAGCTGGGCATGGTGCGATTCCGCTGAGGTCGCAAACCGCTTGCCGGACGTCATGACTCGCCGCGTAACGGCGGCGCTTCGCGCCCGTAGCGAGCGGTCATCAGCGTACTTGGAGGACGGAAACGACATCGCCTGAGATCGAGAAACAGCCGCGGCCTTCCCGATGTCCCGCTCGGCGGCGAACCCGCCGGTCAGGAAAGCGTCAGGGAAGAAGTCCGAGGGACGTGCGTCCGATGACGTCGAGGATGGCGTCGGAGTTGGGGGGATGGAGTTGTCCGGTGCGTACGTCGCGGTAGAGACGTTCGAGTTCGTTGCGGCGACTGACCGACGAAGCGCCGACCACCTGGACGGCGATGTCGACGACGTTCTTGGCTGTCCTGGTGGCGAATTCCTTCGCCGAGAACAGACGCGGCACCGTCCAGACACCGAGATCGACACCCGCGTCCGCGTCCCGAGTCGCCGTCTCGAGCAGTGCGTACGCGGCATCGAGTTGGATTTCGGCTTCGCCGATCTGACGCTGCACGGCAGGTTTCGCGGCATGGGCGTCGATGCCGGGGACCAGCGACGAGCGTGTGCCCGCGTGCAGGATCGCGACATCGAGCGCCCGCCGGGCGATCCCGAAATAGACATTGGCCAGCAGCGGTAGATACCAGCCGAGAATGCCGTTGATCAGCGGCGGGTAGGCGCCGCCGGGCGCGTGCGTTCCCGCGACGGTCACGGCTTCGGCGCGGGCATTGTCGAAGATGGTGTCGTCGCTGCGGGTCGCCCGGACCCCGAGGGTGTCCCAGGTTTCCTCGGTGCGCACTCCTGGCTGATCGCGGGCGACGAACAGGTGCACGATGCGCGGGTCGGCCGGGTCGGAATCGTCGCGGGCGTGGATCCCCACCGAGGTCCATACCGGCCCGAGCGAGGTGAAGGTCTTGCGGCCGTCGATGAGGTAGGAGCCGTCGGGCTGTGGTCGGGCGGTTACCACCGAATCGTCCAGTCCCACATCGTTTCCGCGTTCACCGTGACCGGCCGCGAACACCTCACCGTCGCGGACCGCGCCGAGCAACCAGCTGAAGTCCTCGGCGCCGGAGCTGGTCAGCGCGGCGGCGGGCCCCGTCCAGTACAGGTGCATATTGACAGCGAGCGCGGTCGCGGGCGCCCAGTACGCCAATTGCCTTTGCTCCCTGGCCACTTCGCTCAGCGAGAGTCCTCGACCACCGTACTGCGGCGGCAGGGCGGCGCGCAGATACCCCGCGTCACGCAGTTCTTCGAAATCCTCGGTGAAGAAGGTGTTCGCGGCGTCGTAGGTGGCCGCGCGGGCGTGGAACCGGTGGTAGTCCTCGGTGCTGAAGAAGGCACTCGGCGCGGCGGTGGCCGAGAGCGGGGAGGTGGAACTGGCAACGACGGTGGGTGTGACGGTGCTGGTCATCGCTGGTCTCCCGAGGTTCGCCTAGCGGCGAGATCGATGGGTTACGCGCATCGGCGCGACTCCGAATGCCGGCAATTATCGCGGGCAGACGGGGCTGGGAGAAGCAATAGAATCGGTCCGATCTCATCGCGGCGGTCGGTCGAAGTCAGCGCCGACAGGTCCTGTTCGGATGCTGCGACTTCGAGCGCGTCGTCACGAAAGTGGCGGCTGGAGATGATCCTTCGCGAATGCCGCGGTCACATAATCGACGAGATGAAGACGGAGATCGGTTTGCCAATCGGCGGAAATATCGTCGAGGACCACACCGAGAGCCTTTTCGACTTCATTCAAGACGAAGGGAAGCGGAATGCGTTCCTGTGAACAGACCTGTACCGCGTATTCCAATTGATCGACAACGTCGTGGAGATGAGCGGTCTCGCTGTCATATGACTCGACATTGAAATCCGAGCCGTGTTCGAGATTCCAGCCGACCTGATCATCGCCTTCGCCATCGAGCGATCGCGGGGTATTGCTCATGTACTCGTCCATCGACCCCCCTGTCGAACTTGTTCTGTGCCGGTGGTCAACTTACCGAATATTCGCAGAAAACGGTTGGCTACCGCGGAAGTTTAATGGCTAATTAGCGGCTATCGGTGGCGCATTTGTGAGCCGTACCAGCGGGCATGCCACTTGTGTGAGATAGATAACTGTCCGAAGAGGCCGGTTGAGGACTGGGCACCCATCCATGTACCAGTGCACAGCGAACTCCGTCGGCGTTGTGAGCGTCGACCAACCTGTTCCCGATGGGCGGCATCGCACGCGACCCGCGCCAGCGACGACCATCAGGAGGATCTTGTGACCAGTGCACTCGACGAGGTAACGATAGCCAGCATCCTCAAGACCGGCGAACGAGAGCTGCGCATAGAGGTCGCCGATCCTCGACAGGACCACACGACGCACCGCTGGCAGTGCGTCTACCGCGTCGAAGGCGTCCGAGCGCGCAGAGCCCACGGCCCGGACCGGCTGGCTGCCATCTACGCCGCACTGATCGATATTCCGAACGCGGCGGCCCGAGTCGGCTCGGCAGGCCGACCGTCCGACGCGGACCTATCGAGAGAACCCGAGGCTCCTCCCCTACGTATCGGCGAGGCCGCCGGATCGGCGACGAAGGCCAGGGCGTTCGGTTCGCCGCTGGGGGCGCGAGCCGTCGACACCCCCGCGGGGCCGGTGGTGATCACGATCGGACGGCCCCGCCAGGACCCCGACCGTCCCCAGACCTACCTGTGCCCGTTCCGTATCGATGAGCGCACCGAAGCCTTCGCGCAGGGATTCGACGGGGTCACCGCGGTGATGGCGGCGATCCGCGATGTGGGCGCCATCCTGGGAATACCGCAGGACTGGCCTATGCCGGGCGCACCGACCCGCAGGTGATCAGCAGGCCTGCGCGGCTGGCGCGGCCTGGTCAGGGTCGCCGCGCTCGACCGACTCTTGCTCGCCGACACCGATCATGCGGGCCACGAGGGCAGAACGCAGGCGCCAGACCCCGTCCGAGTGCAGGGGGTCCAATCCGGTGATCTCGGCGATCTTGTTCAGCCGATAGTCGACGGTGTTGGGGTGTACGTGCAGTACATGCGCCGTGCGCAGGCGCGTGGAGCGGGTCGTGAGGTAAGCCTTCAGCGTCTCCAGCAGCACCGGATGCTTGTCGAGTGGGTCCAACGTCGCGGCAAGGTAGCGCCCCGCCGCGCCCGGCCTGGACAGCTGATACTCCAGTGACAGGCCCTCGAAGCGCTCGAGCCCCTCGCGGCGCAGTCGACGCATGATGTCGAGTACCGCGTGCACGCGCTCGACCGCTTCACGAATGCCGCCGATTCCCACCGTCACGAATGTGGCGCGTACCCGCGTCCGCGCCGCGGCGACGAGGTGCTCGACGAACTGTTCCGCCGCTGCGGGGTCGAAGTGGTCCTGCGGAATCAGCAGGGTCGCGGTGCCGGCTCCCATCTGCATCAACGCGTGGTCACCACCGAGGCGCGACACCTCGGCTCTGACTCGGCGAACTGTTCGCGAGGAGATGATCTGGCGATCCGGGTGTGGCTGCGCCTCTTCCTGGTGTGGCACGAACGCCACGGCGAAGACGACGTAGTTCTCGGCCAGCCGCACCCCGCAGGCACGGGCCATGGCCGGTGTGGCGTTCCCGGCCATCACGGCCGCGGCCAGGGCGTCGGCGTCGTCATCCACGGCGGCTCGCGTCTGTCCCGAGTACGCCTGTGCGATCGCGGCAGCCAATCGGCTGGACAGCCCGACGAACACGTGCGCCACGTCGGACACGGCCACCTGGTCCCCGGCGGACCCGGCCTGGGCGGCGAGATGGTCGAACACCATCCGAGTGCCGGTGTGCACCGCCTCGAGCATCGCGTCGATGGGGACACCTTCCTGTGCCCATTCCAGGACGCCGAAACGGACATCGTCCAACGGTTTCGAAGCGTCCGCGCCGGTCAGCAGTCGCGCGGTGAGCTCCAGGCACGCCTTCACCATTGCGGTGACATCGCGGCGCAGGGCCGCCAGTGGCACTCTGGCGGGCAGCGCGCTGTCGACGACGAATCGGCTCATGATCTTGCCCGAGATCGTTGACGCCGGGGGAAGGCAGTCGACCGCGGGCCGACCTCCCACCGTCACGATCCGGGCCGACAGGATGCTGTCGGGCATGGGCACATTTCCTACTTTCCGGTGTTTGCGCTCCATCGTGCGGTCTCGGTACCCCGCGTTCCAATGGCGATTCGCACCCGAATCGAATCCGCGTTGTGCACTATGCATCACCGGTACTCGATCATGGACACCACCTGTACACCGAGATGGTATCGAATCGACCCGACGGCCGCAGTTCGTGTCACCTCGGACGCGACCTCCGCCAGCGCTCGCGGTCACGGGACACACCGCCACCCGGGTTCACCCACTGAGGGCATTGCAGCTGTACAGGCCTCGGTTCGACGGGAGGTTGGAGTCCGACCGCGTGCGCCACGCAGGCGCCACCGCATGCTCCGCAACGACGGCGAGCAGCGAGCACACCGTTTCGAATTCGAGTGAACACATGTGTACTATTTTGCCGTGACAAGCTCGGGCGCGCAGCCGCTACAGGGTTCGACCAGCAACGCTACTCCGCCGAGGTTCGCCCGATGACTACAGTCGTGATCACCGTGCTCGCACTGGTCGCCGTCGGTGAAGCCGCCGGTTTGATCACCCTGTCGATCCTGCTTGCCCGCAGCCGGCGACAACGCAGATCCCCGCGTCGGTCGACGACCACGCAGCGATTGATGGTGGGCGGTCGCGAAGCGGTGCGGACGGCCTGGCAGGCCGCGGACCTGGTGCGCGCCAAAGGCTTTCGCGCCGCCGTGCTGACCTCGATCGAAGACCTCGCCGGCTGGGCACGGGTCGAGCGCCCCGACCTGGCACGGCTGACACCGGACGGCAACGTCGTGATCATGTTCTCCGACATCGAGCAGTCGACCGCACTCAACGAACAACTGGGCGACCGCGCCTGGGTCAAGCTGCTGGATCGCCACCACCGTCTCGTCGAGCGCTGCGTGCGGGACCAGGCAGGCCACGTGGTCAAGAACCAAGGCGACGGGTACATGATCGCCTTCGCCGCGCCGGAGCGGGCGGTATCCTGCGGACTCGCCATCCAGGCGGCGCTGACCAAGGACGCCGAATCGTCGCGCGGCGACACCGATTTCAGAGTCCGGATCGGCATCCACATGGGGTCCTCCGTCCGCCGTGGCGACGATCTGTTCGGCCGCAACGTCGCCATGGCCGCGCGCGTCACCGCGCAGGCCGAGGGCGGCGAGGTCCTCGTCAGCGAGCCGGTACTGGAAGCCATCGGCAGCACGACAGATCTCACGATCGGGACCCCTCGGGACGCCACCCTCAAGGGCCTGCGCGGCACTCATCGCCTCACCCCGGTCTGCCCGGCGCAATAGACCGTGGCGAGCTCACATCGGCTGTGGCGTGCTCTGTCGCCAGTACAGCGCGTCCAGCGCGACCGCGACGTGCACGCTGTTGTCCGCCAGGGGTCGAGGCAACAACTCGTCCGCGCGGGCGAGCCTGCGCAGAATCGTGTTCCGGTGGGTGAACAGGCGGGCCGCGGCGCGCGTGGCGTTGCATTGCTCGTTGAGGTAGACGAGCACCGATTCGCGCAGTTCGCTGTCGGCATGTTCCAGCTCGCCGAGGGTGTACTTGATGAAACGGTCCGCCTGAGCGCCGTTTTCGGTGATCAGCGAAGTCAGCTGCACTTCACCGAAGGTGACCAGACGCCGCGTGCTGTGTGGGCGAGCGAGGATCCGGTGCGCGGCCTGAGCGTCGAGGTGACTCGTCCGGAAACCCGCGACGTTTCGACCGGTCGAGCCGATGGCGATTCGCACCCCGGGAATATGGTCCATCGCCTCGGTCAGGATCGCGAGATCGGGAGGCGTCGGGCCCGGCACCCACACCCACAGGGTGGCCGCGCTGGCGAGCAGACTCAGTGCCGTCGCCGCACCGGTGGCCTGCGCGAGTGCCCTGGTCACCCGATGCGGTTCCTCCAGTTCGGCACCGGGAATGCCACTCCAGGCGATGGCCGCGGTATGGGTCGTATCGAGCCGGTAGCCGAGCCTGATCGAAGCACGCTCGACATTGATCGGTTCGCCTTCGAGGATGAGCGAGATCATCTCCCGCCGTTCGGCATACGAACCGCGGGCCAGCTCGTCACGCTCGTCGTCGATGACCTCGGTGATCGCCTCGACGGTGCCGTCGACGAAGTCGGCTATCGACGCGGCGGAAACCTCGAAGACCTCCTGGAGCTCGAACGGCTCGGTCGTCAGGATGAAGATGATGGACATCCACCGCCGCCAGGCAACGTCTTGACCGACGCGATAGGCCTGGAGAGCGGCCTCGTTCAAGCCGCGGCGGACCAGGTCGCGCACGATGGCGATCTGGTCGGCGCCGAGGTTGATCGGCACCGGCATCCCCGGATCGGCCACGTTGGCCGATGCCCAGTGCAGCAGGTTCGCACGATTGACGCGCCGCACTGCCTCGGCCAGCAACGGATCCCCGGCGATGGCGCGCAGGCTGGTCTTGAGCAGCGTGGCGTCGTAGAGCTCGTCGAGCCACTCCTCCGGCGCGTTCAGCGCGATCTCGGCACCTTGGCGGATCACTTCACGCGCGCGGTCGGACAGGCGTCGATCGAACAGACCATCACCAGAATGCACCCCGTCATTATGCAACCCCCGGTCCGAGTTCCCGCGAGCCGAATGGCGGTGACCGGTGACGGCGCCCGACGGGCGCGTCCACGGGTCCGTACCGACACCGGTTTTCACCGGTGTGCGTAGGATATCGCCTGTCCGTAGGGAAGACCGGTGTGAGTCCGGGGCTGTCCCGCAACTGTGAGGCTCGTCCGCGAGCCGAAGCCAGATACCTGCGGATGAACTGTTGAAACGGTCGTGATCACGTGGGTATTGATCGATGCGCCGAACCGAGCCACACCGGTCGTGGCTTGTTTCCGCATGTCTTCGTCGCGTGAGAGCCAACGCGATAGGAGCCTTCATGCAGCCACCGAACCTGCGACGCCGCACATTCCTGCTCGGTGGCGCACTCGCCGCGGGCACCGTCCTCGCCGGGTGCAACCGGTCGACGCCGTCCGGGAACTCGGTCGACACCTTCACTGCCGCCTTCCAGGGCTCGGGCGCCGGCGAGGGCATCGATCCCGGCGTGAACACGCTGTTCATCGACGAAGCCCGGATGAAATCGGTCTATGACGGATTGTTCGAGATCGACGAGACGATGACGCCGATTCCCCGCCTCGCGACGGCGGCCGAGCCGAACGCCGACGGGACCCGGTGGCGCATCTCCCTGCGAGATGCCGCCTGGCACAACGGAAAAGCCTTCGGCGCCGACGACGTCCTCTACACCTTCGCGCGGGTGCTCGGCCCGCCGCAGCGTCGCCCGTTCATCGCCGCCTCGTCGCTCGACAAGGTCGACCTCGCCCAGAGCCGCGCCATCGATGCGCGCACGGTGGAGATCGTGCTGAAGGAGCCCTCTTTCGAGTTCCTGATCGCACTGTCGGCCTACGGGACGAAGATCGTGCCGAATGGGGCGACCGACTTCGAGCGGCCGGTGGGCACGGGTCCGTTCGTTTTCGACTCCTTCACGGCTGGAAAGGAATTCGTAGCAACCGCCAACGATCGCTACTGGGACGGCGCCCCGTCGATTCGTCGACTTCGCATCGTCAGCGCGGAGTCCGACGCCCGGCTCGCGGCGGTGCAGAGCGGCGAGATCGACTACGCCGACAACCTCACGCCGTCGGCGGCACGGACCCTGCAGGGACGACGCGGCGTGACGCTCGCGGCCACCCCCAACAGCGGCATCTACTTCTTCGCCATGAAGACCGACCGCGCCCCGTTCGACAATCCTGATGTGCGCCGCGCGGTGATGCGGATGCTCGATCGCGACGAGTTGGTCAAGGTGGCGCTCGAGGGCAACGGCGAGATCGCCAACGATGTATTCGGCAAGGGGTTCCAGTACTACGCCGACCTGCCGCAGCACAGCTTCGATCCCGACGAGGTGGGCCGGTTGCTGCGTCGCGCCGGGGTGCGTGAGCTCTCGTTCGACCTCTTCACCGCGCCGGTCGCGCATGGATTCGTCGAGTCGGCACGACTTTTCGCCGAGCACGCGAGCCGCTGCGGGGTGAAGGTCAATGTCGTGCTCGGATCGAAGGACACCTATTACACCGACGCGCTCAACACCGGTCACCTCACGATGGGTCAGTCCGGGCCATTGCCCGTTCCGAACCATTTCGCGTCGCGCCTGCTCACCGGATCGCCACAGAATCGGACGAAGTGGTCCGATGCCGAATTCGACGCACTGTATGTCAAGGCGCAGTCGACCCCCACCGAGGAAGGGCGGGCGGCGATCTACCGCACGATGCACGAAATCCTCTACGACCGGGGTGGATTCGTATTCTTCGGCAACACCGCGTGGAACAGCGCCGCGGGCGATCGCTTCGAGCGACTGCCCGCGGCGGTGCCGAACTCGCACGGCTGGGCCCGATTCGACGAGGTGAGCGCGCGATGACCGGACTCGACGCCGCGCGAGCGCGGTATTGGATCGAACGCTGGGACCGCCAGCAGGAGCACTACATGCCCGACCGTGAGCAGCGATTCGAGGTCATCGGCGATGTGGTGCACGAACTGGGTGGCCGCGAGGACCTGTTGATCGTCGATCTGGGGGTCGGCCCGGGAACGCTGTCGCAGCGCCTCCTCGACCGGTTCCCCGCCGCTTCCGTTGTCGGCGTCGACGCCGATCCGCTGCTGCTCGGCCTCGCCGACCTGGCCTACGATTCCCCCCGCTTCCGGACAGTGTTCGCCGACCTGCGGCGGGAAGGCTGGCTCGACGCCCTCGACCTTGACCGGGTCCCGGACGCGTTCGTCAGCACCACCGCCCTGCACTGGATGAATCGGGATCCGTTGCGAGACTTGATCAGGACCTGCGCGCAAGCGTTGAAACCAGGCGGGTTGTTCGTCGACGGTGACCACCTCTACGAGGGCCCGGCCGGTCCCAGGCTCGACGCCCTCGGCAGATCGATGACCGCGCGCCGCGCCGAGCGGCAGGGAACCGCCGCCGCCGAGGACTGGGCATCCTGGTGGGACGCGGTGAACCGGGCGCCCGAACTCGCCGAGCTGGTGCGACTGCGAAACGGCGGATTCGAGCACACCGTGCGCGATCGCCCGACCGTGCACGACTATGTCGCCTTCGCCCGAGACGCGGGATTCGCCGAAGCCGGAATCGTGTGGCAGTACGGCGACGACCGTGTCGTGGTCGGTATCCGGTAGCGTCCGTGCGCGTTTCGACACCGTTCACCCGATTCCTGGTGCGCCGCGCCGTCATCGGCGTCGGGCAGCTCGGTGTGCTGCTCGTTCTGGTGTTCGTGTTGTCGCTGCTGTTGCCCGGCGACGCCGCCGATGTGCAGAGCAACGATGTTCTCGGCGACGAGCAACGCGCGGCGGCCAGGCACCTGCTCGGCCTCGATGTCGCACCGGTCCAGCGGTTCCTGGACTGGCTCGCCGGCGCCGTGACCGGTGACTTCGGCGTGTCCTACGCCAACGGACACCCGGTCGGCGAGGTGATCGCCGACCCGTTCCTGACGACCGCGCTGATGGCTGTGCTGGCATCGGCGCTGTTGGTCCCCCTCGCGGTGACAGCGGGTTTCGCCGCCGGGTCGGCGCCGGGATCGTGGTGTGATCGGATCGTCAGCGCGATCAGTATCGGGTTCGATTCGGTTCCGGACTTCGTACTGGCGGTGTTGCTCGTCAGCTACGTCGCCATCGATCTCGACCTGCTGCCTGCCACCTTCCTCGGGACCGACCTCGACACCCTGCTCGACCGGCCGGAATACCTGGTGCTGCCGCTGATAGTCATGGTCGCGCGCGTCGCCGCTCCCCTGGTGCGGCTGGTCCGTGCCGGTGTCATCGATGTGATGGATCAGCCCTACATCGCGCAGGCCCGTCGGCTCGGCGTCGGCCGGATGTCGCTGCTGGCGCGCCATGTAGCGCCGAACGCGCTCGCACCGGCGATGCAGGAGCTCGGGCGCACCGGGGACGGATTGCTGTCCGGCGTGCTCATCGTGGAGGCCGTGTTCGTGGTACCCGGCGTCGCCTCGGCACTCATCGGCGCCATCGGCAACCGGGACGCCCCGGTCATCCTCGCGATCGTCGCGATCACCGGGGTGGTCGCGATCGTCATCAACACCCTGATCGACATCGCCGGGCAACGCATGGTGCCGGTGTCGGCCGAAGGTGTGGGCCGATGACCCCGCGCCGCTGGATCTTCAGCGTCCTCGTCGCGGTGCCGGTGCTCGTCGCGGCCGCGGGACCGTTCCTCGCCGCGGGGGCGCCGCAGCATCGCCAAGCGCCGTTCGGGCCGTCGCAGTGGTCACCGTTCGGCACCGACCGGCTCGGGCGCGACGTGCTGGCCGCGGCCCTCAGCGGCGGACGGACCTTCCTCGTCGTCGCCGCTCTCACCGTCGCGATCGCCTATCTCGTCGGGTCGATGATCGGTGTCGCGGCGGCCGCCGCGCCCCGCGCGTGGGTGGACGAACTGTTGATGCGCCCGATGGATGTGCTGCTGTGTCTGCCCTCGTTGCTCATCATCATGGTCGCCGCCTTGCGGACCCGTGGCTCCGCCGTCGCGATCGCGTGCGCGATCGGGTTCGTGCTCGTCGCGCCGATCGCGCGCTTCGTCCGCATGACGGCCAGAGGGACAGTTCGCAGTCCGGTCATGGACGCCTTGCGCATGCAGGGCGAGAGCCGCGCCTTCCGATACGGCAAATACGCGATCGTCGCGATGTCTCGGCCGATCGCGGCCGATCTGGCGCTGCGATTCACCGCGGCCGTGTATTTCCTCGCCTCGGCCAACTTCCTCGGTCTCGGCTTCGACACCACCTCCACCGACTGGGCCGTGTCGGTAGCGGCGAACAAGGACGCACTGACCATCGCACCGTGGTCGGTGGCACTTCCGGCGCTGTTGATCGTGGCGCTCATCGTCGGAGTCAATCTGCTCGCCGACGACTTGCTCGCCGACCCACGCACCCGCGCCGCACATCGGACCACCCGCGATGTCTGAGCCGCTCATCGCGGTACGTGGGCTTCAGGTCACCGCGGGCCATACGGTTCTCGTCGACGAGGTGAACCTCGACGTGCACGCCGGCGAGATCGTCACCCTGTTCGGTCCGTCCGGCGCGGGCAAGACCACCATCGCTACCGCGATCGCGGGCGTCGCCGTCGCGGGAAACGTTGTCGCGGGCAGCATTCGGTACCGAGGTCAGCGCGACAGTGTCCGGATCGGCTACCTTCCCCAGCACGCGGCGTCCACCCTGAACCCCGCACGCAGGATCGGTACCGCCCTCGCCGAACTGGCGCGACTGCGCCGACGTCAGCTCGGGTTGCCGCGCACCGACCGAGTCACCCTGCGCCGCCACATCGCCGACATCCTGGCGGCCGCGGCGTTCGAGGTGTCCGACGACGCCCTCGGCCCTCTGCTCGGCAAGTATCCGTTCCAGTTCTCCGGTGGCGAACGCGCTCGGCTCGCGCTCGCGCAGGTGTTGATGTCGGATCCTGATGTGCTCGTGGTGGATGAACCGACCGTCGGCTTGGATCCGCTCGGACGGTCCGCCCTGCTCACCGGACTGGAGAGGCTGCGAAGCACGAACAAGGCGGTCGTGCTCGTCACTCACGACACTGTCGCCGTCGACCGAGTCAGCGACCTGACCCTGTTCGTGCGCGCGGGTCGGCTCCACGGCAGCGGGCAACCGGTCCCGTCGGCCGCATCGCCCGAACGACGTGCGTCTCCGGATTCACCACCGATTCTGCGACTGCGCGATATCACCGTCTCCCAGCGACGTTCGCGCGTTCTGCAGAATGTCGATCTCGATCTGCATCGCGGCGAGATGGTCGCGATGATCGGTGTGTCCGGGGCGGGCAAGTCGACAATCGGGCGCACTATCGCCGGGCTGGTCACTCCGGACAGCGGCCGAGTCGTGCTCGGCGGCGTGCCGCTGGGGCCGCTCCGTCGGCGCAGCCGCGCACACATCGCCGCGGTGCAATACGTATGGCAGGAGTCGGCACCCTCGTTCGACCCCCGGCGCACGGTTCTCGACCAGGTCGCGGCCACCGCTGTCCGGCTGCGCGGAGTCGACCGTGCCGCTGCCCGCGAGCAGGCGCGAATACTGTTGCGGGACCTGGATATCGACGCACAGCAAGCACTGCGATACCCCGCCGGATTGTCGGGTGGCCAGCTTCAACGCGCCGCCCTCGCGAGAGCACTCGGCGCCGAACCCGAGGTCCTGGTGTGCGACGAGATCACCACCGCGCTCGATGCGCCGCTGGCCCGACGGATCCTCGAACACCTCGACCGCTACCGGCACCGAACCGGCGCGGCGGTGCTGGTGATCAGCCACGATCTACGCAGCCACCTCGACCGCGCCGACCGGATCGTCATGGTCGACGGCGGGCAGGTCATCGAGACCGGCACCCCCTCGGATACGCATCGCCCGGATGTCCACCCGGTCCTGTCCGAGTTCCTGGCCGCCGACGACCCGAATCACTCAGCCGCCGTGCGTATTCCGAACTATCAGTCGGCTCGCGAGGAGACGGTGAAGGCTCAGCCGACCTAGCGAACGACGATCATTCGACAACCGTTCCCGTCAGTACGCTCCTCGGTGGCGAACGCCTTCGGACAGCGTTCGACGCGGACGTAACCGCCCTCGCCGGACAGTGGTGTTCACTGTTGGCATGGCTGGTTCACGTGCTGACAGTCGCGAGCGGCTGCGCATTCTGTGGTCGTACGCGAGGCCGCACCGCTCCACGCTCGTGGTCGGTGTTCTGCTCGGCTTGACGGCGACCGGTGTCACGCTGGCTACACCGCTGGTCACCAAGGGGGTGCTCGATACCCTCGGGACCGATGCCGACCTGGTGCAGCCCGTCTGTCTGCTCCTCGGGCTGCTGGTGATCGGCTCGCTGGCGGGATTCGCGCAGAACGTCGTGCTGGGGCGGCTGGCCGAGCATGTCGTGCTCGACGCGCGGAAATCGCTGATCGAACGGTTCTTCCGCGCCAAGTTGGAACAGATCCAGCGCTTCACAGCCGGCGAGTTGGTTACCCGGGTCACCAGCGACACGGTGCTGCTGCGTGAAGCATTGACCACGAGTGTGGTCCAGGTCGTCAACGGCGTCGTCGGCCTGGTCGGGACGGTCGTGCTCATGGCAGTTCTCGACCTTCCGCTGCTGGCGACGACCCTGACCGCGATTGTCGGGGTGGCGGTGTTGCTGGCGGTGCTCATGCCGAAGATCGGTGAGGCCGACAAGCGCTCCCAAGACGCGATCGGCGAACTCGGCGGGACCCTGGAAGGCGGCCTGCGCGCGCTGCGCACGGTGAAGTCCTCGCGGGCCGAGACACGCGAGATCCAGCGCGCCGAGCAGAAGGCGACCACCTCGGCCCAGCACGCGATCCGGTCGGTCTGGATCACCGCGACCGCCTGGACGATCGCGGGCGGCGGCATCCAACTGGCCATTATCGCGATCCTCGGTATCGGAGCATGGCGGGTCAGCCTGGGCGAGCTGACGGTGTCCACCCTGGTGGCGTTCCTGCTGTACGCGTTCAACATCATCGAACCCATCTCCAGCCTGACCATGGCGTTCACCCAGCTGCAAACCGGCCTGGCCGCGGCTGCCCGCATCCAACAGACCCAGCACCTGACAATGGAGGACCTCACTGCCAAGCCGCCCGTCTCGACGTCGGCACCGTCGGAGCCGACCGACCCGCCCCGCGTGGTTCTCCGCGAGGTGACCGCGGGTTACGAGGACGCCGAAACCGCAGCCCTGAACAGGGTGAGCCTGGAGATCCCCCGCACCGGACACATCGCACTGGTCGGACCTTCAGGAGCGGGAAAGACCACGATATTCTCGCTTCTGCTGCGGTTCATCGACCCCCGATCCGGGTCCATCGAACTCGACGGGGTGCCCTATAGCAGCCTCAGCATCGATGAGGTCCGTTCCCGCATCTCCTATGTCGAGCAGGAGACGCCGATCGTTCCCGGCAGCGTCCGCGACAACGTGCTGTTCCGCTTCGACGACGCAGACGACGAGGACGCCTGGCAGGCTCTGGACGCCGTCGGCCTGTCGGAGAAGATCAAGAGCTTGTCCGAAGGGCTGGACACCCAGGTCGCCGCCACCAGCCTCTCCGGCGGCGAACGCCAACGTCTCGCCGTCGCCAGGGCACTCGTGCGACCGCCCGAACTGCTGCTGCTCGACGAGGCAACCGCGCAACTCGACGGTGTCACCGAGGCCGCGATCCAAGCCGCGATCAGCGCTATCGCCGGCAACGGCGCCGTCATCACCATCGCCCACCGACTGTCCACCGTCATCGACGCCGACCAGATCATCGTCTTCGACCACGGTCACGTACGCAATCGAGGAACACACCACGAACTGCTGGAACGCGACGAGCTCTATCGCAAGTTCGTCACCGCACTACGCATCAACACCACTGCCACCTTCTAGGCGACCACGAAGTAGCCGAGACCCGGCGTGCTGATCTTCGGCTCGGGACAATTCGGTGTACGGACACACCCAACGCTCCCGTTGACGACGTCGGGGACCAGGGTCGCGTCAGCGGGCGATTGTGCGGGCCGGTTCGGTGAAAATGCTGTTCAGCCACCGCTGGGCGTGGTCGGCATCGGGGGCGAGATGCTCGGCCAGCGCGGCAACGCTCGGCGACAATGTGGGCGCCCAACTCGGAATCGCGAGCACCCGCATCCCGGCGGCATGCGCGGACCGAACCCCGGCCACTGAATCCTCCACTGCCACACAGGCGTTCGGTTCGACTGCCAGTAGCGCGGCGGCGTGCAACCAAGGTTGCGGGTGAGGCTTGGTATGCACCTGATCCTCTCGAGCGACCACGACCCGCAGGGACCGGCGCAGCCCGAAATGGTCGAGGGCCGCCGCGACGAACCGCCGTGGAGAGGCCGACACAACACCGGTCGCCACCCGGCTCGTGGCCGTGGCCAGCAGTACGTCCACCCCGGGCAGCAACTCGATACGACCGGCCTCGACCTGGCCGACCATCGCCTCTACGCAGTCGGTGACGACCCGATCGACCGCGTCGATACCGCACACCCGGGCAAGGTAGCGAGCCCAGTCGCCGTGGCCGTGCGTGCGGTGGCGGTCCGCGTCGGTCCAGGTGTGACCGTGATCGGCAGCGTAGTCGGCCCAGCAGCGGTCCCAGGGTTGCATGGTGGCGGCCAGCGTTCCGTCCAGGTCGAACAGGACGGCTTCGACGCGATCGCTCATGCCGGTCGGGCGCCGTTGTCTCGACGACAGCCGCGGGCGATGAGTTGTTCGATCGAAATCAGCTTCAGCCCATGCAGATCGGCGAAGGCACGCAGTGCGGGCAGCCGCATCACCGCACCGTCGTCGTGACAGACCTCGCTGATCGCCGCCACCGGTGACAGCCCCGCCAGTCGCATCAATTCCACGCCCGCTTCGGTGTGGCCTTGGCGCGCCGCGAGTCCCCGCGGGTGCGCTCGCAACGGGAACACGTGCCCCGGCCGTTGCAGGTCTTCGGCCCGGGTGGCGGGGTCGGCCAGTGCGCGCAGGGTCGCGGCCCGATCGGCCGCGCAAATGCCCGACACCACACCCGCCACCGCGTCGACGGTCACGGTGAACGCCGTCTGTTTGCAGTCCTGATTCGCCGCGGTCATCAACGGCAGCCCCAACAGCTCGGCCCGCTCGACCGACATCGGCGCGCACACCACCCCACCGGTGTAGCGAATGAAGAACCCGAGCGTCTCGGGGGTAGCCAGTTCGGCGGCCATGATCAGGTCGCCCTCGTTCTCGCGGTGCTCGTCGTCGACCACGATCACCGCCCGTCCGGCGGCGATGTCACTGATCGCGTGGTCGAGTTCGTCGAAGAGATTCGCTCGGTCCTGGGTACTCGCTGAAACGGTCATCGTGGTAATCCTCCGCCCGGTCGTGGAATGAATCACGCACTCAACACAGCAGACGAGAATAAAAACCATGATCATTATGAGCCTACGTTCGAGGTTTACGCCAGCGCACCTCGTCGACCGCGGAAAACCACCGGGCCGACCTCTGCGACTCACGCGACCGAGGATGCCGGCAGGTGCTGTCGGTCGGTGCGACTGATGGTCACGGCCGCCACGACGACGCCCACCGTGACGCCGATCAGTGTGTCCACGATCCGGCTGATGCCGATCTCGGGCGAGAGGTGCGCTCCGAGGCCGACCATGAGCAACGCCATCGGCGTCACCGACAGCGAGGTGAGTGCGTAGTTCCGGGTGGCCGCCAGTTCGGCGGTCACCTGCAGAACCACGATCATGACCACCGTCGGCCAGTACCCGAGACCGGCCGCGATCAGCAGCGCCCCGATGACCGCGCCGCCGACGTTGCCGAGCAGACGCTGGATCGCCCGTTGCACGGTCAGCGCGTACGAGACGCCCTGCATGGCGGCCATCGCACCCATCGACGCCCACAGCGGATGGTCGAGACCGGCCGCCGCGGCGAACCACCCCGCGCCGGCCGAGGCGAGGGCGATTCGCGCCGCGTTGCCGAGAACCACGCGCGAGCGCAGTCCGGACAGACCCGTTGCCACGAACCCCTCCGGCCGCGGCAGCGCGGACACCTCGACCGGCGCGCCGTTGCCGAAGATCGCGCTGCGACGCTTGATCTTGCGCAGTTCGGCCTCGTGACGTGCCACCTCGAACACCCGTGCCGGGTCCCCCGCCGCCCACTCGTCGAGCGCGGTTTCCGCCTCGTCGAGCAGCGCGATCAGCTCACGGTGGTGTCCCGAGTCATTTCCGCGAACGCCGCTGAGCGCCACCTTCTCCCGCGCCTGCGCGATCGCGACGCGGGCCGGTTCGACAGACCCGCCGCGATCGAGCGCGGCCACGGCCGAGAGCGCTCGCGCCACAGCCAGTCGGGCCGGGCCGAGCGGCAACACCAGCAGCGGGGCCGCTTGCGCCAGCAATCCCACCGTGGCACCGATCGCCGCAGCGAGGCACACCCGGCCTAGATCGCCGATCGTGGTCACATAACCGACGGCAGCGGTGGCCGCGAAGACGAGAATCACCGGGCCGGGGCCGGTGATCCGGAAGGCCGACACCGATATGGCCGCGACGGCGGCACCGCCGGACATCAGCGCGACCTCGGACCGGATCGGCAGGTGTGCGAGGGCGAGCAGCCCTCCACCTGCGACGAAAGCGACAAGCAGCCCGCCGACGAGACTCACCTTGGCCGCGACCCGAACCATCGGCTCGTGCCGCGCGAAGGCCGACGCCAGCGCGCCGAGTACCGCGAAGCCGGCGTACTGGCGCAGGTCGAGGAGACCACAGCCGACGAACACCAGCGCGGCGGCGGCGCCGACGCGCATCGAGGCCGCCACGGTCGCGTCGGCGGGCCGCACCTCGAGCGCCCGCCGCCACGTGGAGACGGCGACCGAGTGTGCCAGCGCGCCACCGGAGTGCCGCAGCCGAGTCGGCGTGACCGCGGTCGAGGTCTGCAGGTCGGGAGTCGCGGTAGGCACGGCTCCATCCTAAATCTATTTTACTTGTAAAACATATCTGAAATAATGTGAACCCGGTCGCCTAGGATGAGCGCATGGGCGACACCTCCCCCGACTTCGTCGACGGCGTCCGAGCCGAATGGGCCCGGACCTATCCCGCGATGGACACCTCGACGATCGAGGTACTCGGGCGCATCAACCGGATCAGCTCGCTGGCGCTGCACCAGCTCGATCGGGCGCTCGCACCGAGGGGCGTCACCCGCGGCGACTTCGAGATTCTGTGCGTCCTCGCCCGCGCCGGGCGCCCACTGCGCGCCAGTGAAGTGACCTCGCGAACCATGACCAGCGGCGCGGCGACGACCAAACACGCCGACCGGCTGGCGAAGATCGGCCTGCTCGAACGACTGCCGTTCGAACGGGACGGCCGAGTGGTGCTGCTCCAACTGACCGCGGCCGGACGCGAACTCGTCGATGCCGAACTGCCCAGCCGCGTCGAACGGGACCGTCGGCTGCTGGAGGGACTCGACGAGCAGGAGCAACAGACCCTCGTGGCTCTGCTACGGCGGGTGTCACGCAACACCGACGCGGCCTCCTGGCCCACCGCCGAATACTGAGATCTCACGCAGCCTTCGTCAGCTGACCACGTGCGCTGCCTCTTCACCGATCCGAAGGACGACCATGCCCAGCAACATCCCACTACTACTCCTGCACGGCGTCACGATGTCCGAACGCGCCTGGACCGAGGTAGTTCCGCTGCTGACCCCACATCACGAGATCATCAGCCCCACCGCGCTCGGCCATCGCGGCGGGCCGCCCGCGGTCCTGCGCCCGGCGCGGTGCGCCCACCTCGTGGACAACGTCGAACGCGACCTCGATGCCAGGGGCCTCGGCCAGGTCCACATCGCCGGCAACTCCCTGGGCGGCTGGATGGCCATCGAACTGGCGCGCCGCGGCCGTGCTGTCACCGTCTGCGCCTTGTCCCCGGCCGGGTTCTGGGACTCGGGCAGTACGACTCATTCCGATTCGACCGCCAAGATCGCGGGCGGACTGACACTCGCGAAGCTGGGACGACCGCTGGCGCCCCTGGGGCTGCGTTCATCGCTGGTCCGGCGGATCGTACTGCGCGACATCGCCATTCACGGCGACCGCGCCACCTCCACAGCCGCCCTCGACATCGTCCGCGATCTGCTCGAGTGCACGGTGACCGCGGACCTGTTGAGCACCGACGAACAGATCGCCCCGCTCGACCCACTCCCCTGCCCGATCACGCTCGCCTGGTCCGAACACGATCGAATTCTGCCTGCCGCGATCTACGGCCCCGTCGCCCGGCAACGCCTACCGGCCGCGCACTACCGGATCCTGCCGGGTGTCGGTCATGTCCCGATGGTCGATGACCCACACCTGGTCGCCGCGACCATCCTGGAAACCACCGGGGCGATCACCGGTCGAGGCGTGGATTCGATGAGATGAAGGTGGTCGTGGCTGCCCGGTAATTCGGTCTGCGGTCGCGCCGGAGTCCGAGGTGAGCGAGAAAGTGCCCGATATCGAGGTCATTGCTCGATCTCCGGGCACTTCCACCTGTCGTAATTCGCGTAGTCGGCCGTTGCGAGAGCCCGGTAGCGGGTGGAGGTGATTCGCGAAGAGTCGTCGAACCTGACGATGAGGCTGTAACCGTTCTCCGGTGACCATTTGACCGGCACGAGCACAACGCGATCCGGGCGTACCTCCAGCGTGCGGAAACACTCGTACCGATAGTGGAACCTCTGTCCCGCGACGACCGGAAGCATTGTCTCCCTGAGGAATTCGGGGGGCGCGTATAAGCGTTCGAAGGTGTCGAGGACGACAACGGTCTCGCGGCGCCAGAGCCCGGCCGCGGTGTCTTTCGCCGCGTGCAGGCCGTGGTCGGTCGCGAAGATGTTGGTCAGCCAGAACAACGCCAGGATCACCGTGGCGCCTGCGGCTACCTGACTGGCACGTCGCACGGACGTCGAGGGCCTGGGGGACGACAGTGATCGCACCTGTCTCACAGCCCAGCCGCCGACGATCAGTAGGCAGGCACCGATTCCGAGCGCACCCGGGGTGAAACCGACGAAGTCGACGAGCACCAGTCCCGGCGCGGTGACTCCCAAGATGCCGCGAGCGGTCAGCGCGATCCCGAGTGCCACGCAACCCCACGCGCAGCAGCGGACGACGCGGGGGTGTCGGCCGCCATGGATCGCGCGGTCGGCGTATTCACGTACCCATACCGAGACCCAGTACAGCGCGAGCAAGGCCACGATCAGCGGATACAGCACACTCACGCTGCGCATCACATAGTCGGCGGACGTGAGCCCGAGCGCGTTGGCATCGACCCCGAAATACCCGTAGTACTTGCGCGCGGCCACCAGTCCGAAGTAGAAGCAGAGGCCGGTGATCACGGTGATGGGGGCGAGGATGTTCGCGACGATGCCCAACCACTTGTCGATCGCCACGGTCGAGGACGGGTCGGTCGTCTGTGGGGTCGTCGCGGTGGTGGGCACCGGCGGTGGCGAGGGACCAGAGGTCATGACGGTGGCATCGGGACGGTGGGGTTCGATGACAGCTCCGTTCGAGTGAGCGGAGGCGTGGTGGTCGGGCCGAGGGGAAAGGGACCGGCCGACGTGGGTCGCGCCCCCGTAGAGCGGGTCTGCATCTGCAACGAGGACGGTTCGGGCCAGCCTGAATCGTCGGGTGGACCCTGCGATGGCGATCCAGACAGTTCAGGCAGGTCCATCGACCCCTGCGGTGGTGTCGTGCCCGGCGTCACCGTGGGGGCAGAGGTGGTGCGCAACGGTGCCTCGGCAGGACCGGGGTTGTCGTCGGCGCAGGCAAGGAAAAGCAGCGTGGACACTGTTAGCGCGAGCGTGCACAGCGCGAGCGCCACATGCCGTCCCAGCCCGATCAACCGCATCGCGAACTCCTATCGCGTTCAGATCCGTCCACCCGATTCTCGGCAGTCCTCTGATTGATCGGAACGAGTATCGGACTACTCGAATGTCTTGTGTTCGGGGTGAGCACAAATCTGTTCGACGGCGGTGGTGTCGGGTTGGATCGATGGCATGGCTACACAGGAAACCCCGGTCGCCGAGGTAGACGATTTCACCGCCGACTGGCAGCAATGGCACCGTCAGCAGGAGGCGCGCCTGTCCGACCGGCACGGATTCCTGGCCATCACGAACCTGCACTGGCTCACCGAGACCCCGGAGCGGTTCACCGATGCGCCGGGCGCCTGGTCCACCGGTGTCGATGGTGTGGTCGTGGTCCTCGACGAAGGCGAGGAACTGGTGGTCGACGGGACGCCGGTGCACGGCCGTTACGCGTTCGGTCCGATCGCCGAGCGCGACGGGGTGAACGCTGTGTGGGGTGACGCGGTGATCGAGGTCGCCCGCCGTGGCGGCAACGACATCGTGCGCCCTCGGCACCCGAACAACCAGTTGCGCACCGACTTTCGTGGCACGCCCGCGTACGCACCGGACCCGAAGTGGGTGGTGACGGGTCGCTACGTTCGATTCGAGCAGCCGCGACCGACCACGGTCGGCGCCTCGGTGGAAGGGCTCGAGCACGTCTACGAGGCACCGGGGCAGGTCGAGTTCGACATCGACGGTCAGCCGTTGCGGCTGACCGCGTTCCCCGGCAGGAATCCCGGCGACCTGTCGGTGCTGTTCACCGACACCACCTCCGGAGTCACCACCTACGCCGCCAATCGCATCGTGCAGGTATCCACCCCGGCGGCCGACGGCACGGTCGTGCTCGACTTCAATCGAGCGGTCAACCTGCCGTGCGCCTACACCGATCTGGCGACCTGCCCGCTGCCGCCCGCCGAGAACCGGCTCCCGATCGCGGTCGAGGCAGGAGAGAAGATCCCCTACGAGCGTCAGGCATGAGCGCACCGCGCATCAGCACCTTGGCGTTCCTGACGCCGGGCAATTACCTCGACGACGACCCGTACACCGGGTTGGAGGACACGCTGCAACTGTTCGAATTCGGGGAGCGCCTCGGGTTCGACGGTGCCTGGATCCGCCAGCGTCACCTCGAGCACGGCGTGGGTTCGGCGGCGGTCTTCCTGGCCGCCGCCGCCCAGCGCACGAGCCGAGTGGAGTTGGGCGCCGCGGTCATTCCGATCGGCTACGAGAGCCCGTTCCGGCTCGCCGAGGACCTGTCGCTGGCCGATGTGCTGTCCAAGGGCCGACTGCAGCCCGGTTTCAGCGCGGGCACCCCACCGCACGCCGATCTCATCGGCGACCTGGTCTTCGACGGCGACTGGCGCAGCTTCGACCTGTCCTACGGCCGCGTCGCCCGCCTGCTCGAGAACCTGCGCGGTGACTACCTCGGCGACGCCGACACCGTCATCCAGTCGCCGGGCAACACCCAGCGTCCCCGCCTTCAGCCGCACAGCCCCGGCCTGGCCGATCGTGTGTGGTACGGCGGCGGGAGCATCCGATCCGTGCACTGGACCGCGGCGAACGGACTGAATCTGCTCAGCGGCAACGTCGTTTTCGGCGACGCCAGTGACGATTTCACGACCTCCCAGTTGACCCTGATCGCCGACTATCGCCGCCTGATCGACCCGGCTCGACCCGCCCGTGTGGCGGTCGGACGCGTGATCGTGCCGTTCGACAGCGCCGACCACGCGACCCGCGAGCGCTACCGCACCTACGCCGCGAGCCGCCACGAGCGCACTCTCGGCCCGCAGGGTGAACGCCGAATTCTGTTCGCGCCCGACATCGTCGGGACCGCGGAGCAGATCCTGGAACAGCTGCGAGCCGACCCGGTGCTCGCGCAGACCTCTGAGCTGCGCCTGGAACTGCCCTACGAATTCCATCGCGAGAACTACGAGCAGATCCTGCACGACACCGTGCACCTGATCGCTCCCGAACTGGGCTGGGAACCGGCCTTCACGAACGCGGCGCCGACCTCGGCGTGACCGGCCGCTCGGTGCGCTTGTCCACGGCCTCGATCCGCGACGGCGATCCCGTGTGCCGGGCGGCGAACGATCAACCGAAGTGGCTGCCGAACCCGGAGATCGCTGAGGAAGAGGGGATGACGTCTCCCTCAGCGATCACCGACGGGTCAGGCGGCGCGTCTACGCAGGGCGGGGTCGGCCAGCGCGTCGGGGATCTTGCCGGTGTCACGGTCGGCGAAGATCGTGCCGGGCGGGACGATCTCATCGATGCGGTCGAGGATCTCCTCGCTCAGGACGACGTCGACCGCACCCAGGTACGCGTCGAGGTGCTCGTCGGTCCGTGGGCCGATGATGGCGGCGGTGACATCGCGGTGCGCGAGTACGAAACCGATCGCGAGCTGGATCAGGGTGAGGCCCGATTCCTCGGCGAGCACGGCGAGCGCGTCGGCGGCGGCGAGTTTGTCCGCGTTGGTCGGTGCGTCGATGTCGAATCGGCCCGGGATCAGTTCGGCCCGATGCGAACTCGGCTGGGGTGCGCCCAGGCGGTACTCACCGGAGAGCCACCCCGCGGCGAGCGGGCCGTAGGTGATGACGCCGAGTCCGTATTTGCGCGCGATCGGCAGGGTCTCGCGTTCGATGCCGCGAATCAGCGGTGAATACGGAACCTGTTCGGCCGCAGAGCGATTGGCCTTGGTCCGGTCGGCGATCCACTGCGCTTCGACCAGTTCGCCGGGCGAGAAGACCGAGGTGCCGTAGTAGCGGATCTTGCCCGCGCGGACCAGGTCGTCGAGAGCGGCGACGGTGTCCTCGAGCGCGGTCACCGATTCGGGGCGGTGCACCTGGTAGAGGTCGAGGTGGTCGGTGTCGAGGCGACGCAGGGAATCCTCGACGGCGCGAGCGATCCAGCGCCGGGAGTTGCCCCGGTGGGTGGGGTCGTCATCGACGGCGTTGTGGAACTTGCTGGCCAGGATCACCTCGTCGCGCCGACCGCGCAGCGCCTTGCCGACGATGATCTCGGATTCGCCGCGCGAATAGGTGTCGGCGGTGTCGACGGCGTTGATTCCGGCGTCCAGCGCCCGATGGATCAGTGCGATGGATTCTTCGTGGGTGGTGCCGCCACGGGAACCGAAGTTCATGGTGCCGAGCACATACGGGCTCACCCGAACTCCGGTACGGCCGAGCAGGCGCAGGTCTGACAGGCTCATCGGGTGGCTCCGATCGTGGTGCGGCGGCGGACGGCCGCGTCGGTGAGCGAGGGCGGCAGGTAGCCCTCGTCGGCGGGGCTGAGTGTGGTTCCGGGTGCGACGATCTCGTCGATGCGGTCGAGCACCTCGGTGCTCAGCCGCACATCGACGGCGCCGAGCTGGGTCTCGAGGTGGGCCAGGGTGCGCGGCCCGATGATGACGGTGCTGACGGCCGGATGCTGCAGTACGAACGCCAACGACAGATGCACCAGCGACAGGCCCGCTTCGTCGGCGAGTTTCGCCAATTCCTCGGCGGCGGCGCGCTTGCGCTGGTTGGCGACCAGTTCGGGGTCGTGCCGGTGCGGCTGCCGGGCGAGCCTGCTCGACTCGGCCGCGGTCTCCCCCGCCCGGTAGCGGCCGGAGAGCCAGCCGCCCGCGAGCGGACTCCAGGTGAGTACGCCCAGGCCGTGCCGTTCGGCGATCGGCAGGGTGGCGCGTTCGGCGCCGCGAGCCAGGATCGAGTACGGCGGCTGCTCGGTGACCGGGCGCGCCAGGTTGCGGTCCTGAGCCACCCATTGCGCCTCGACCAGCTGATGCGGTTCGAACGTCGTGGTGCCGTAGTAGCGGATCTTGCCCGCGCGCACCAGATCGTCCAGCGCGCGCAGCGTCTCCTCCAGCGGGACGTCCGGGTCGGGGCGGTGCACCTGGTAGAGGTCGAGGTGGTCGGTGCCGAGGCGGCGCAGCGAGTCCTCGACGGCGCGGATGATCCAGCGCCGGGAGTTGCCGCGACTGTTCGGGTCGGTGCCGATCTGGCCGTGGAACTTGCTGGCGAGGACCACGTCGTCGCGGCGGCCACGCAGGGCTTTGCCGACGATCTGTTCGTTCTCGCCCTGGGAGTACACGTCGGCGGTGTCGACGACGTTGATGCCCGCGTCCAGGGCGCGGTGGATGATCGTCGCCGCGTCGTCGTGGTCGGGGTTGGCCCAGGCACCGAAGTTCATGGCGCCCAGCGTGAGTGGGCTCACCAGTACGCCGGTGCGGCCGAGGTGTCGCAGTGTCATGGAGTGGGTTGTCACTTTCAGGTTGTGGAAACAGTTTCGCGGGCAAAGGAGTTCGCGGGTTCGGACAGGCCGAGGTGACCGCGCAGGGTGGTGTGTTCGTATTCGCGACGGAAGAGCCTGCGCTTGCGCAGTTCGGGCACGACCTGGTCGACGAAGTCGGTGAGGTAGTCGGGCAGGACAGCCGGGATGATGGTGAATCCGTCGATGCCCGCGTTGCGGTGCCACAGCTCGATGTGGTCGGCGACCGTCTGTGGTGTCCCGATCACCACGCGGTGGCCGCCGAGGAACTCGGTGAGCAATTGCCGCACGGTGTGGCCGGTTTCGAGGGCGTAGCCGGTGAGGGAGGCGAAGAAGCCCTGCGGGCCGATCCGGTCGGCGGGCAGCGTGGTGAGCTCGTGCGGCAGCGGGGAGTCGAGGTCGAGTTCGACGTCGGGATAGCCGAGCCAGCGGGCGAACTGGCGCACCGGAGCGCTGTCGGGGTGCAGTCGCCCCTGCAACTCGTCGAACCGTGCGCGGGCCTCGGCTTCGGTGGACCCGATCACCGGGACCAGGCCCGGCAGGATCCGGATCGCGTCGCCGTCGCGGCCGGAAGCCGCCGCTGCCGAACGGATCTCGGCCGAGAAGCTGCGCGCGGCCGACAGGCTGAGCTGCGTCGTATAGATCGCCTCGGCATGGGCGGCCGCGAAGGCCCGGCCCTGCGGGGACGCTCCGGCCTGCACGAGAACCGGGCGGCCCTGCGGAGAGCGCAGCACGTTCAGTGGTCCGGCGACGGAGTAGAACTCGCCCCGGTGGTCCACCGCGTGTACCCGATCCGGATCGGCGAAGACCCCGGCTTCCTGGTCACCGATCAGCGCGTCGGATTCCCAACTGTCCCAGAGCTTCTCGGTCAGCGAGACGTATTCGCCGGCACGCCGGTACCGTTCGTCGCGCTCGGGCAGCTCGGCGATGCCGAAGTTGCGGGCGGCGTTCGGTTCGAACGTGGTGACCACATTCCAGCCCGCGCGGCCCCCGCTCACGTGGTCGAGCGAGAGGATCCGCCGGGCCAGGTTGTAGGGCAGGTTCAGCGAGGTGGTCGCGGTGGGGATCAGCCCGATGCGCTCGGTCGTCACGGCCAGCGCCGAGCTGAGCAGGATCGGATCGAGTGTGGCGGCGGGCGCTCGGGCGATGCCGGGCTGCTGCACGGGGATGTCGGGGAACAGCAGGCCGTCGAGTCCGCCGCGTTCGGCAACCGCTGCGACCCGCTGGTAGTGCGAGAGCTGGATGAACGCGTCGGCGGGCAGGGTCGGTTCGAGCCACGCGGCCGGGTGGTAGCCGGCGCTGCCGACGTTGACGAGGAAGTGCAGTCTGCGTGCCATCAGGCAGCCCCTTCGGCGATGGTGCCCCGGTAGGTGGGGACGGGCAGGCCGAGGTGACCGCGCAGGGTGGTCGCCTCGTAGTCGGTGCGGAACACGCCGCGCTCGCGCAGGATCGGCACGACACCGTCGACGAAGTCGTCGAAGCCGCCAGGCAGGACATCAGGCATCAGGTTGAAGCCGTCGGCGATGCCCGCCTCGACCCACTCGATGATCGCGTCGGCGACCTGTTCCGGTGTGCCGGTGACGATGCGGTGGCCCGCGCCGCCGCCGAGTCGGCGCAGCAGCTGGCGCACCGTCAGGTTCTCGCGCCGAGCGAGGCCGAGGGCGATCTTGTAGAAGGTCTGCGACCCGCCCGCCTCGTCGGGGTCGGCCAGCAGGTGCCACGGGAGCGGGCCGTCGAGGGTGAGATCGTCGCGGTCGACGCCGAGCTGGGTGGCGAGCCGGTCGAGCGCGTAGTCCGGCGGCACGAGCTCGGCCAGCAGTTCGCGGCGCTGGGCGGCTTCGGCTTCGGTGGAACCGAGCACGGTGGACAGGCCGGGCAGGATCAGGACGTCCTCGGCCCTGCGCCCGTAGCCGACCGCACGCGCCTTCACGTCGCGGTAGTACTCCCCCGCCTCGTCCGCGGTCTGGGCGGCGGTGAAGATCACCTCGCCGACTCGGGCGGCCAGTGCCCGGCCGTCTTTCGACGCGCCGGCCTGCACGACCACCGGTTCGCCCTGCGGCGAGCGCGGAACATTCAGCGGACCGGCCACGTCGAAGTGCGGGCCGTGGTGATCGACGGCGTGGATGCGCGTGTAGTCGGCGAAGCGGTGGGTGGCCTTGTCGCCGATCAGCGCGTCGGGCTCCCAGCTGTTCCAGAGCGCGCGCACCACCTCGACGAATTCGGCGGCGCGTTCGTAGCGGGCGCCATGGGCCGGTTCGGCGTCGAAGCCGAAGTTGCGCGCCGCGTCGACACCGGCGGTGGTGACCACGTTCCAGCCGGTGCGACCGCCGCTGAGCAGGTCGAGCGAGGCGAAGCGGCGGGCGACGTCGTAGGGGTCGTTGTAGCTCGATGACAGAGTGGCGATGAAGCCGACGCGCTCGGTGGCCGCGGCGAGGGCGGCCAGGATCACGGTCGGTTCGAGGCTGTTGAACGGCCGGTACCGGATGTCCTCGCGGATGGCGGGCCCGTCGGCGAGGAAGATCGCGTCGAACTTGGCTTCCTCGGCGCGCTGAGCGATGCGCACGTAGTGGTCGAGGGTGAAACTCGCGGCGGGGTCGGTGCCGGGGAAGCGCCACGAACCACCGAACACTCCCGCGTTGAGAATGTTGACGTTGAGGTGCACCTGTCGTCGGGTCACGGCTGTTCCTCCTCGGCACGGCCCGCCGCCAGCGCGGCGCGACCGAGATCGGCGAGCACGAAATCGCTCTGCGGGAAATGGATTCGCCCGACCATGGCATCGCGATGGTGGCGTTCGAGCGGATGCCGGCGGTCGAGGCCGGGGTTTCCGGTCAGGTCGAGCGCGGACTCGGTGACCCGGATGGCGGTGGAGGTGGCGACGTGTTTGGCCAGCGCGGGCAGGCGACCGTGCTCGTCGTCGGCCAGGCTCGCCACGCCCTGGCGCACCAGTGCGCGGCTGGTCTGGATCCAGGCTTCGATCTCACCCACACGGTCGTGGAAACGCGGCACGGTGGCCAGCGAATCACCCAGTGCGGTGGGCACTCTGGTGTGCAGGTAGCGCACCAGCCAGTCCCGCGCGGCGATCGCGACGCCGTTGTAGTTCGCGGCCAACAGCAGGGGCAGCGATTGGCGCCCGGCCCGGCGAATCTTGGCGGTGCCGCCGTGGGTGTCGCGCAGGTCGACGAGCCTGGCGTCGGGCACGACCGTGCCGTCGAAGACCACCGACTGGGTGTCGGAGGCGCGCAGGCCCAGGTGATTCCAGGTCGGTTCGACGTGCCAGTCGGTGGCGGTGCGGTCGAGCAGGAAGGTCGCCACACGCGGGCTCGGCTCGGCGGTGCTGGTGGTGACGGTGAACCAGCTCAGCCCGGAAATGCCGGTGGCGTAGGCCTTCTCACCGTCGATGCGCCAGTCCCCCGACGGCAGCCGGGTGGCGGTGGTGGCCGGGATGCCGCCACGGGAGAGGCTGCCCAGTTCGCGTTCGACGGCGAGGCCGTTGATCAGCGCGCCGTCCGTCGCGGCCGAGCGCAACACCAGTTCCTTCAGGTCGGCGGGCCACGGACTGTCGTCGCGGAGCAAGCTCAGATGGTTGGTGTAGTTCCACTGCAGGATCAGTCCGACCGACGGGTCGGCGGCGCCGACGCGTTCGATCACCTCGACCGCCTCGGCGAGACCCGCACCGAGACCGCCGTATTCCACCGGAACCGTGAGCGCGGGCGCGCCGATCGCGCGCAGCGCCTCGAAGGCGGCGAACGGGAAGGCCCCCGCCCGGTCGTGTTCGGCGGCGCGATCGGCGATCAGCGCGAGCGCGTCGGCGAACGCGTCCTCGTCGAGACCGTGCACGGTGTGTGCTGGTGCCACAGCGGTCATGCGGGTGTCACTCTCCTGGTCGCGTCACGACCGCTCGGCGGCGGTCGAACGCAGATCTTTGCGGCGCACCGGAATTCACCGGAAAGGGAACCGGGGCGCGATGAAGTGGATCGTCGAAATCAACGACGACAGGGCGGAGCCGTGGCGGCGGCCTCGATCCGGATATTCGGCAATTCCACGAGACCCCCTTTTCACGTTCGGCATCCGTAATCCAGTATCGGAACCTCCGATACCAGCGAACAAGACAGCCGGTCTACCGGATTCGTTCAGTTTTTCTCGATCGTCGACCGCGATCAGGACGCCAACTGCTCGGGCGCGGCGATGGTGCGCAGCATCCGAATGGCCGCGGCGACAGCGGGCCGTTCCAGGGAGGCTTGCCGGTAGGTCACGCCGACCTGGCGCGACCCGTTGGCGATGGTGCAGGCGACCAGGTGCCGGTACTCCGGTGGCACCGACATCTCCGGTACCACCGCCACGCCCAGCCCGTGGTCGACGATCTCGGCCATCCCGGCGAAGGTGCCGCTGCGGTGCTCGATCCGCGGGGCGAACCCGGCCTCGCGGCAGGCGTACATCACCGACACGATCGACGGCGCGCCGTCGCGGGCGGCGATCCAGTCGGCGTCACGCACCGCGGACAAGCCCTGCTGGCGGGCCCGTTCCCGCAGGCCGGGTGGGGCGAGCAGCACGAGCGGATCGTCGAACAGGTACTCCGAGGACAGCCCGAGCGGCAGATCCCGAGCCCGGAACGAGTACGAATAGGTGATCGCGATGTCGACCTCCTGCTGGCGGACCGCGGGCACCGCGTCCACCGGAATCAGGTCGACCACCTGCACCCGAAGGCCGGGGTTCTCGTTCATCAGTCTCGCCGCGGCGGGCAGCGCGAGCCGGGTCTGCGCGGTGCGGAAGGTGGCCAGGGTGAGCACACCGGTGATGGCCTCCGCGGTGGCGGCCACCGCGCTCTCGGCTTCCTCGAGCGCGGTGATGATGCGCGAGGTGTAGTCCACCAGCACCCGCCCCGCGTGGGTCAGGCGCAACACCCGACCTTCACGGCGGGTGAGCACCGCGCCCACTTCCTCTTCGAGAATGCGCAACTGTTGCGAGACCGCCGAGGTGGTGATCCCGTGCAATTCCGATACGGCGGTCATGGTGGTTCGCTCGGCGAGATCGCGCAACAGGACAAGGCGTCGAATGTCGTACATGAATTCCTCGCTTCGACCGGTTGGCGTCCGGATTCGCCCATCATCCGCAGTAGCGACATTCCAGGAAATCCTTACGATCAGAGCGATTCTGTGCAGCTGCGCTTCGCCGATCACGCCACCACGGCATCGACGGCGACGGACGTGCCCGCACCGACCGGTACCGCGTCGAGCAGCCGTCGGGTGTAGTCCTGGGTGGGGTTCTCGAAAACACTGGTGACAGAACCGGATTCGACCACCGCACCCGCGCGCATCACTGTCACCTCGTCGGCGACCAGCCGCACCACACCCAGGTCGTGGGTGATGAACAGGTACGTCAGACCCTGCTGGTGCTGGAGATCGACCAGCAGACGCAGGATCTGCGCCTGCACCGAGACATCGAGGGCCGAGACCGCCTCGTCGAGGACGAGGACTCGCGGTCCGGCGGCGAGCGCGCGGGCCACGGCGACGCGTTGACGCTGTCCACCCGAGAGTTCGGCGGGCTTGCGCGCCAGATGTTCTCGCGACAGAGCTACCTCGTCGAGCAGTTCACGCACCCGATCGCGGCGTCGCGGCCCACGCGGGAGCAGACCGAGCGCGATGAGCGGTTCGGCGATGATCTGCTCCACGGTGAACTTCGGGTCCAGCGACGAATACGGGTTCTGATAGACGAATTGGATCTCGCGACGGATCGGACGGAGTTTCCCGCGTGAGAGCCCGTCGATGCGGGCACCGTCGAACCACACCTGACCGGAGTCCGGGGAAGTGAACCCCGCCGCGATCCGAGCGACGGACGACTTGCCCGCCCCCGATTCCCCCACCAGCGCGTGCGTTGTCCCCGCGCGGACGGCAAGGGAGACGTTGTCGACCGCGCGCACGCCACCGTGCGCGAAAGTCTTGGTCAGTTCCCGGACCTCGAGCAGTGGCCCCGTCGCCTTCGGCACAGCCGTCGCCCGCCCCGGCGACGAACCGATGGCTGTCGGCGCCGACCGCGCACGCACGGCCGACGATCCGGTCCCTGTCGACGAAGCCGAATCTCCGAGAACCGGCGTCGGACCGCCGGCGGAGGACTGGTCACCTGGTTCGAGGCGGGGTTCGGTGCTCGTCAGGCGGGTGCTGCGCTGGGTGGGTGCCGCCGCGACCAGTCGGCGCGTGTAGTCGTGTCGCGGGTCGGCCAGGATGCGACCGGCTGGGCCCTCCTCGACGATGCGGCCGCGCTGCATCACGATCAGTCGGTCGGACCGTTCGGCGGCCACGCCCAGGTCGTGAGTGACCAGCAGAACGCCGAGGCCGAGGGTGTCGCGCAAGTGGGCGAGGTGGTCGAGGATCACCTTCTGCACGGTGACGTCCAGGGCCGAGGTCGGCTCGTCGGCCACCAGCAGCGCGGGGTCGTTGGCCAGCGCGATGGCGATGAGCACCCGCTGTTTCATACCGCCGGACAGTTCGTGCGGGTACTGCCGGTACACCCGTTCTGGCTCGCGCAATCCCGCCGTGGCCAGTTTCGCCACCGCGAGTTCGCGCCCCGGCCCGGATTCGACGCGCCGGTGCAGTCGCAAGGCCTCGAGCACCTGGGTGCCGACCCGTTTGACCGGGTTCAGCGAGGTGCCGGGGTCCTGGGGCACGAAACCGACGAACGGGCCGCGCAATCGAGCGAGTTTGCGGTCGGTCCAGGACGCGGTGTCGTGCCCGTTCAATGCCAGCACCGTGGCCTCGACCCGCGCCGACGCGGGCAACAGATGCAGCGCGGCGTGGATGGTGGTGCTCTTGCCCGACCCGGATTCGCCCACGATCGAGACGAATTCGCCCCGGCCCACCGTCAGCGACACACCGTCGACCGCGGCCTGCGCGTCCGCACCGCGGGCGCGGTAGCGTACGGACAGGTCCTCGATCCGCAGCAGAGTTTCCTTCTCGCTCATCGCTTCTCTCCCAATGCTCGCCCGATTCGATTGGTGGACAGCACGACCACGGCGATCACGATGCCGGGCAGCAGCGAGATCCACGGGTAGGTGGCCAGAAAGTCCCTGCCCTCGGAGACCGCGAGGCCCCATTCCGGGTCCGGCGGCGGTGCGCCGTAGCCGAGGAAGCCCAGCGCCGCCACGGCCAGCACCGCCGTGCCGCATTCGAGCGCGGCCAGCGACAGCACCGCCGAGACCGAGTTCGGCAGCACGTGCCGCACCACGACCCGTCCGAAACCGGCCCCGGAGCCGTAGGCGGCCTCGACATAGTCGGTGCCCGCGACCTTGAGCACCTCCGAGCGCATCACCCGCGCGAACGCCGCCACCGCCGAGATGCCTACGGCAACAGCGATGTTCACCGTGCCGTAGCCCAGCGCGGTGACCACGGTCATGGCCAGCAGCAGGCTCGGGATGGCCAGTAGTACGTCGACGAAGCGCATGATCACCGCGTCGACCCGGCCACCGAGGAACCCGCTGAGCAGACCGATCGCCGATCCGATCACGAACCCCAGCGCCACCGCGAGCAGGGTCGCGGTGAGTGTGGTCGAGGTGCCGTAGATGGTGCGGGCGAGCAGATCGCGGCCGAGGCGATCGGTGCCGAACAGGTGCTCGAGACTCGGTGCGCTGAAACTGGCGTCCGAATCCCCTTCCAAGGGTGAGTATTTCGCGAACCAGGACGGGACGAGCGCCCAGGCGAGCACGGTGGCGATCACCAGCCACGCCAGGGTCAGCCCCGGCGCGGCGGTGAGCACCGCGGTCGCGGTGCGCACGCGATCGGGAACCGTCGGTGCGGTACGGATGTCGTTGTCGAGGACGGTCATACGGAGGTCCTTGCTCGCACACGGGACCGCAGCCGCGGATCCGCCAGCGGATAGACGAGATCGACGAGGAAGTTCACCGTGACGAACACCAGTGCGGCGAACACCACCACCGCCTGCACCAACGGCACGTCCTGGGTGCGCACCGCCGTTTCGGTCAATCGGCCCAATCCCGCACGGGAGAAGACGGTTTCGACGATCACCGCGCCGGCGAGCAGGTTGCCGAAGGTGACGCCGGCGATGGTGAGCGCGGGCAGGGCGGCGTTCTTCAACACCTCCCGCACCAACACCCACAGCCGCGTCGCGCCCTTGGCCACCGACACCGTGACATACCCGGCGTGCAGTTCGGCGTCGAAGTTCTTGATCAGCAACTGCGCGATCGGCGCCGACACCGGAATCGCCAGCGTCACCGCGGGCAACACCAGCGCGCCGAAGCCTTCGTTGCCGATCGGCGGGAACCAGCCCAGCTGGAACGAGAACACCTGCAGCAGTGCGAGCCCCACCAGGAACACCGGCACCGACACCCCCGCCGCGGGCAGGGTCGCGACCAGGTCGGCGATCCATTTGGTGCGGGTGTAGCCCGCGGTGGCGGCGACGGCGAAGGCCAGCGCGACGGCGAGGACCAGCGCGGCACCCGCCAGCAGGGCGGTGTGCGGCAGCACCGACACGATCAGCGGCCACACCTGCTCACCGGTGCGGGTCGAGACCCCGAAATCACCGGTCAGCGCGGCGAACAGCCGGTGGGTGTACTGCCCGACCAGCTGCTGGTCCAAGCCGAAGTACTCCCGTGAGTTCTGTTTGTCCTCCTCGGAGATCAAGTCGCCCTGCGACGGGTCGAACAGGAAGTCGACCGCGTCGTAGGGCAGCACGAACAGCAGCACGAAGGTGAGGGTGTAGGCGCCCCACACCACGAACACCGCCTGCCCCAGTTTGGCGAGCACATAGCGCGACATCGGTTACCTCGGCTCGATCCAGGTGTCGTAGAAGACGTTGCGCGACTGCGCTTCATAACCCACGTCGTGCACCCGAGGGGACGCCGCGGTCACCTGCGCCGGGTTGTAGACCGGCACCGTGAGCACCTGGTCCACGAGCAGGAAACGCTGCGCCGCCTCGGCCGCCTCGGCGCGCTTGCCCGGGTCGAGGGTCTTGCTCACCGCGCTGAGCTTGTCGATCGCCTGCTGGTAGAGCGGATTCTCCGGCGCCAGCTTCGAGGAGTTGGTGTACTGCGGCGAGTACACCTGCTCGAGCACCGCCACATCGGCGCGACTCTGATTGGCCACCTGAATGTTCCAGCGTTTCTGCTGGGTGGCGGCGGCGGTGTAGTCCGGGATCGGCAGCACCTCGAGTTTCAGGTCGATGCCGATCTTGCGCAGATCCTGCTGGATCAACTCGTAGGCGGGCTTGTTGTTGACCAGGTTGTTGATGCCGAGCAGGGCCAGTTCGAGTCGTCGGCCCTGCGCGTCCACCCGGATACCGTCGGCGCCCTTCTTCCAGCCCGCCGACTCGAGAATCTGTTCGGCCTTGGCCCGGTCCTGCTTCAGTTCCGCGGAGAAGTCGACGTGGCCGGGCACGCGCGAGGAGATCACCGAGCTCGAGACCTTGTAGCTCGACGTGAGCACTGTCTTGGCAAGCGCGTCGCGGTTCCAGCCCAGCTTCACGGCCTCCCGCACGGCGCGGTCATCGGTCGGGAACCGGTCGGTCTTGAGGTCGAAGGAGATATCGCGCCCGGGAATCAGCTGCGAAACGATCCGGTAGCCTTCGGCTTTCAGCGGCGCCTCGTCGGTGTTGTTGACGTCGAGGATCGCGTCGACCTGACCCGCGCGCAACGCGCCGGTGCGGACCGCGGCCTCGGGAATCACCGAGATCTCCACGGCGTCGAGATAGGCCTCGCCGTTGTGTTTGCGGCTGGGGGGCGCCCAGTTGTATCCGGGACGCTTCTTCAGCACCGTTCGCTGCTGGTAGACGTGCTCGGCGACGACGAACGGACCGGTGGTCACCAGATTCTGCGCCAACGCTCGCTGCTCTTTGGTCAGCTGCAGGGTCGAATGACCGACGATGCCGGAGAAGTACAGCGAAAGCGCTTGGAGGAAACCGGCATTCGGTCGATTGAAGACGACCTTGACCGTGCTCGGGTCGAGCACCGTGGTGCTGGTGTAGCCGACCCAGTACGCGGTCACCGGCACGATGCCCAGCGCCTTGTCACCGAATCCGAGCAGGTCGAAATTCTCTTTCACCGAATCGGCGGTGAATTTCGAACCGTCGGTGAAGGTGACGTCGTCGCGGAGCCGGAACGTGAATTCGGTCAGTTCCGGGTTGATCTCCCAGGATTTCGCCAGCCACGGTTCGATGGCCCCGGTTTCGGGATTCTGGTAGGTCAATTTGTCGGTGATGTTGCTCGTGATGAGCGACTCCGGATACGAGCTGCCCGAATGCGGGTCGAGGTTGGCGGGTGCGTCGAGGACGGCGAAACGCAGGGTCCCACCGGCGACCGGCGGGCCCGCGTCGTCGCTGCCCGCGACCCGGTTACCCGAGGCCGCGCAGCCCGTCAGCACGGAGGCGACGAGGGTGACGGCCACGAGCACGGTCGCCGCGGAGAATCTTTTCGATGACATTTCGCGAAGTCTGCACAACGACAAGTCCGCGAACAACCAAGTTGCACTTCGTGATTTGTTCAGTTTTAGTGAATCGAGCACGCCACCCGATCGTGAAGCGAAACTTGATTAATGGTGTAGGCATTCTTGGCGATCCGAAATCGCGGAATGTGACGGTCGCGGACTTAACCTCCGGAGTGTAAGCAACACAGTCCGCTCCGACGAAAGACCCACGACCACATGAGGAATATTCGATTCCGTCGACTCCTGGCCACCGGTACCGCGGCCATCGCCCTCGCCACCGTGCTGGCCGCGTGTGGTGGGCCGTCATCGCAGAACGAGGCGGCAGGCGACCCGGTGTTCGGTGGCACGCTGAACTTCTACGATCCCATCGAGTACGCAGCGTGGACGCCGGTCAACTCGATCTGGTCCAACAGTCAGGTCGCCAACAACCTCGCGGAGCGCCTGACCTGGCAGGACCCCGCAACCGGGGAGATCAAGCCCTGGCTGGCCAAGTCGTGGGAGGTCAGCCCCGACAAGCTGAAGTACACCTTCCGCCTGCGCGAGGGAGTCACGTTCAGCAACGGTGACCCACTCGACGCGGCGGTCGTGAAAGCAAACTACGACCAGCACGCGCTCGGCGACAAAGCGCTCGGCATTCCGCCGGACCGGTTCTTCTCCGACTACCGGGCCTCGACGGTGATCGATCCCTTGACCGTCGAGGTGGCGTTCACCAAGCCCAATGCCGGTTTCCTGCAGGTGGCTTCGTTCTACCGGGCCGGGTCCATCCTGGCCAAGCCGTTCCTGGAGCGAGATCTCAACGGGCAGAGTCAGGCCAAGAACTGGATCGGGTCCGGTCCGTTCGTGGTGGAGTCGGTCACCGGCAATACCGGTATCACCCTGAAGCGGCGCGAGGACTACAACTGGGCGCCGGCGGGTTCGGGCCATCAGGGCAAGGCCTACCTGGAGCGGGTGGTCTTCAAGACCGTGCCGGAGGCCGGTACCAGGGTCGGCGCGCTGCAGTCGGGCGAGGCGCACATCGCGCGCAACATCAGCCCCTACGACGAGGAGACGGTGACCGCCAACGGTGGCCGGATCGAGGCGTTCGCGGTGCAGGGTCAGACCAACAAGCTGTCGGTGCAACTGGATTCGACCGCACCGATCGTGGACAAGGACGTGCGCCTGGCGTTGCAGGCCGCCACCGATCGCAAGGAGATCAACGAGACGGTGCTCTCGCCGAGCTACCCGATTCCGACCAGCATCCTGGTGCAGGACACTCCCAATCGCGGCGACGCGAGCAAGTACCTGGGTTATGACCTGAACAAGGCCAATTCGCTGCTCGAGGGCGCGGGTTGGAAGAAGGGCGGCGACGGCATCCGGGTCAAGGACGGCAAGCGTCTGCAGTTCGAGATCTGGGTAGCGCCCGTCTACCAGGTGGCACAGCCGGTGCTGGAACTGCTGCAGTCGCAGTGGAAGAAGGCCGGGGTCGAGCTGAGCCTGCACACCGTGTCGCAGACCGAGTACGAGTCCGTGCGCAATGCGCGTCCCGACAACTGGTCGCTGGTACAGGGCCAGACCTCGCGCGCCGAGGCCGACGTGTTGCGCACCGCGTTCGACAGCACCGCGCAGAACGAGTTCTTCGCACCCGTGCCGGACGCGAAGCTCGACGAGCTGGTGCGCGCGCAGGCCTTCGAGTTCGACCCCGCCGCCCGCACCAGAGCCATCCAGGCCGTCGAGGATCGGGTGTTCGGCGAGGGCTACGCCATTCCGCTCTACGACGAGACCCAGGTGTTCGGACTCGCGCCGACCGTGCACGGTTTCACCACCGAGTCCACGGCCCGCACCTGGCTCTACGACACCTGGATCACCGGGTAGGAGACCGACGATGCGCAACTACGTCCTGCGACGGCTGGTCCAAGCGGTACTGGTCCTCTGGGCCGCCTACACCCTGTCGTTCGTCTTGCTCAGCGCGCTGCCGGGGGATTCGGTGAACAACCGGATCCAGAACCCGGAAGCGCAGATCACGCCGGAGGCGGGCCGGTTGATGCTCGAGTTCTACGGGCTCGACCGGCCTGCCTGGGAGCAGTACCTGCACGCGCTGTGGGCACTGTTGCACGGTGACCTCGGCTTCTCGCTCACCTCGGGGAGGCCGGTGACGCAGGCGGTCACCGAGGCGCTGCCCTCCACGCTGACGCTGACCGGGCTCGGCTTGGTGTTCGGGCTGGTATTCGCCGCCGTCGTCGCGGTGGCGGCCAACTACGCGCCGTGGGCGTGGCTGCGCGGCGTCTTCGATTCCGCGCCCGCGCTGTTCGCCTCGGTTCCCACGTTCGTCGTCGGTGTACTGGTGCTGCAATATCTTTCGTTCCGCTGGCACCTGATCCCCTCGGTCGACAACGGCACGGTGCTCGCGCTCATCGCACCCGCCGCGACACTGGGGCTGATCGTGGCCGCGCCGCTGGCGCAGGTGTTCGCCACCTCGGTGCGCACGACCCGGCAGCGACCGTTCGTGCACGTGGTGGCGGCCAGAGGCGCGAGCGAGGGCTACATCTTCCGCAAGGATGTGCTGCGCAATTCGTCGCTGCCGGTGCTCACGCTGCTCGGGCTGGCCTTCGGTGAACTGATCGCGGGCGCGGTGGTGACCGAGTCGGTGTACGCGCGTCAGGGCATCGGCCAGCTCACCGTCGGCGCGGTCGACACCCAGGACCTGCCGGTGGTGCAGGGTGTGGTGTTGCTCTCGACGGTGGCCTATGTGCTGGTGAATCTCGCGGTGGACCTGGCCTATCCGTTCATCGATCCGCGGGTGCTGGTGGACGGGCGCACGCACCGGGTCACCCGGTCGCGATCGGCCGTACGCAAGCAGGCCACCGTATCCGTTCCGGTCGTCGCGGCGGTGCCGCGTCGACTGCCTGCCGAGGTGGCGATGCCATGACGACACTCGAGAAGATCGAAGCTGCTCCAGCACAACCTGATTCGGCCGCCCCGGCACGTCGGACACGGTCCGCGCTGCGGTGGACCCGTCGGCACTGGACGGTCGCGCTGGCCTTGCTGGTGGTCCTCACCATCGTGGCGTGGGCGATCGTGCCGCAGCTGTTCACCGGTTACGACCCGCTCGCGGTGAATCCGGCCCAGAAGCTGAAGCCGCCCTCGGGTGAACACTGGTTCGGTACCGATCAGCTCGGCCGCGACCTCTACGCGCGCATCGTCTACGGCGCGCGGGCCTCACTGCTGGGTTCGGCGATCGCCGTCGGCGTCGGTGTGCTCGTCGGCTCCCTGCTCGGCGCGGTGGCGGGCTGGTTCGCCGGGTTCCCCGACAGCGCGGTGATGCGGCTCATCGACGTGGTGCTGTCGATTCCCGGCTTCCTGCTGGCGATCACCATCGTGGTGCTGCTCGGTTTCGGCGTGTGGCAGGCGGGGATCGCGGTCGGGCTCACCTCGTCGGCGACCTTCGCCCGGCTCATCCGCTCGGAGGTGGTCAAGGCCCGTACCAGTACCTACGTCGAGGCGGCGACCACCAGCGGGGCCTCGACCGGCGCGATTCTCCTGCGACACGTGATCCCCAATTCGATCGCGCCGACCGTCTCGCTGGTCACCGTGCAGTTCGGCATCGCGATCATCTGGATCGCCTCGCTGAGTTTCCTCGGGCTCGGTGCGCAGCCGCCGGACCCGGAATGGGGTCGATTGGTCTCCGACGGGCGCAACTACATCGCCACGCGCGGCTGGCTGACGCTGTGGCCGGGGCTCACCATCGTGGTGATGGTGCTGGCGACCAATCACCTGTCCCGCCATCTCTCCAGGAGGGGCTCCGCATGAGCGTCGTCCACGAAATATCAACGCCTACAAGAGAAATCGATGTGCGGCCGGTGCTGCGCGTAGCGAACCTGCGCGTGGGCTACCGGGTGGACGACCGGGTCTCGCCGGTGGTGCGCGACGTCTCCTTCGACGTCCCGCCCGGCACCGTGCTGGCGCTGGTCGGCGAGTCCGGTTCGGGCAAGACCACCACCGCCCACGCCGTGCTCGGGCTGCTCCCCGGCAACGGCGAGGTCACCGGCGGCACCATCACCTTCCGCGACCAGGTCCTCACCGAGCTGAGCGCGAAAGGCTGGCGCTCGATCCGGGGACGCGCGATCAGCCTGATCCCGCAGGACCCGACGGTCTCGCTCGACCCGGTGCGCCGGGTCGGACACCAGGTCGAGGATGTGCTGCGGCTGCACACCGAGCTCGATGCCGACGCTCGCCGCGAACGGGTGCACGAACTGTTCGAGCTGGTCGGCTTCACCGATGTCGAGCGCCGCTATCGCCAGTACCCGCACGAACTCTCGGGCGGGATGCGCCAGCGGGTGCTCATCGCCGCTGCGGTCGCGGCCGAACCGGATCTGATCATCGCCGACGAGCCGACCTCGGCGCTGGACGCCACGGTGCAGAAACAGGTGCTCGACCTCCTCGACGAAGTCCGGCTGCGCACGGGGACCAGCGTGGTGCTGGTGACCCACGATCTCGGCGTGGCCGCCGACCGCTCCGATCTGATCGGGGTGCTGCACCAGGGCGAGTTGGTCGAATTCGGGCCGACCGCGCAGCTGGTCGCCGACCCGCGACACCCCTACACCCGGCGGCTGCTCGACAGCGTGCCGTCGCGGCGGCCGTGGGTACGTGAGCGCACACCGGTCGCGGTCGGCACCGAGACGGTCATCGAGGTCGACGAGCTGCGCAAGGACTACGGCGGCGTACCCGCCGTCGACGGCATCTCCTTCCGGGTACGACGCGGCGAAACCTATTCCATCGTGGGCGAATCCGGTAGCGGGAAGTCGACGACGGCGCGGGTGCTGACCGGGCTCACCGAAGCGGACTCGGGTCGGGTCGCGCTGCTCGGTACCGACATCACCCGGCTGAGCCGCCGGGAGTTCCGTCCACTGCGCCGCGACGTGCAGATCGTGTATCAGAACCCGTATTCCTCGTTCGATCCGCGCTTCGACGTCTACGACGTGGTCGACGAGCCGCTGCGCTCGTTCGAGCCGCGCCGTGGGCTGCGTCGCGGCAGGCCGAATCGAGATCGGGTGGTGGCCGCGCTCGAGGCCGCCGCCCTGCCCGCCGATTTCGTCGACCGGCATCCGCGCGAATTGTCGGGCGGGCAACGTCAGCGGGTGGCCATCGCTCGCGCGCTGGTGCTCGAGCCGAAGGTGATCGTGCTCGACGAGCCCATCTCGGCGCTGGACGTCTCGGTCGCGGCGCAGATCCTCGACCTGCTGCGCGGCCTGCAGGAAGAACGCGGGCTCACCTACGTCTTCATCTCTCACGACCTGGCCGTGGTGCGCGCGATCTCCGATCGCGTGGCGGTGATGCGCGAAGGCCGCATCGTCGAACAAGGCACCGTAGACCAGGTCTTCTCCTCTCCCACCGACGATTACACCGTGCGTCTGCTCGACGCGATCGCCGGCCGCGACCTCATCGGAGGACTGTCATGACCACCACCATCGCGCCCGCCACTCTGGCCGAGGCACTCCCCCGCATCCGGTCCATCCTGGCCGAGTTCGTCCCGGGCACGGGCGAGCGCGACCTCGCCTTCGAGCACCCCGACGCGCTGATCCAGGCGCTGGCGGACGCGGGCTTCGGCCGGTTGCGGGTGCCGGTGGAGTACGGCGGCTTCGACGTCGACCTGCCGACGCTGTTCGGGCTGCTGGCCGAGGCGGGGCAGGCCGATTCCAATATTCCGCAGATCTGGCGCGGACATTTCACCACCACTGAGATCCTGCGCGCCGAAACCGATCCGGTGGTGCGCGAGCACTGGTTCCGGGCGATCGGCGCGGGCGCGGTGTTCGGCAACGCGCAGTCCGAGCCCTCGGCGCTGGTCGCCGAGGCGGTGGGCGAATCCGCGGGCTGGGGTGTGACCACCACGCGCGCCCGGGTGGGCGAGGACGGCGTGCGCGTGGTCTCGGGCACCAAGTTCTACTCGACGGGCGCGCGATTCGCCGACTTCATCCGCGCGGCCGTGGTCGACGACGAGGGCACCCGTAGTTTCGTGGTGATCCCGGCCCGGCATCCCGGCGTCACCCACGCCGACGACTGGGACGGCATCGGTCAGCGTCAAACCGGCAGCGGCACGACCTATTTCGAGGATGTGCCGGTCGAGGAGCACGGCGATATCGGCCGGTTCAAGGAATCCTTGCGCGGGCTGGATTCCTTCGTCCAGATCGTGCACCTGGCGAATCTGACCGGGATCGCGCGCAGCATCGTCGCCGAGACTTCCGCGATCGTGCGCGGTCGCACGCGCACCAGCCTGCACGCGCTCACCCAGCACGCCACCGAAGATCCCGACATCCTGTCGGTGATCGGACTCCTGGAAGCCCGCAGGCTCACCGCCGAAACCCTGCTGCGGCATGTCGCCGAGCAGCTCGAGGCCGCGCACGCAACCGGGGACGAGGCCGCCTACACCCGGGCCTACCTGGATACCTCCGCCGCGCAGATCGCGGTGATCGAGGCCGTACTCGATGCCGCGACAAGGGCTTTCGACGCGGGCGGGTCGTCCACGATCCGCAACAGCGTGCACCTGGACCGGCATTGGCGCAATGCCCGCACCCTCGCCTCACACAACCCGGTCATCTACAAGCCGCGCGTGCTGGGCGACTTCGTTGTCAACGGCAACGCGCCGGTGCCGGGCTACTACCGGCAGCGTCCCTCGGTCGTCACACCGGACGCCACCGTCGCCGCGCCGAACGGCGAGGCGACCGCCGCAGCCGATGCCGCGCCGAACGGCGCGCGATGACCGCCGTCGACCAGTCGGCGCCCCTGTTCGAACCCGGCCCGACCGGATCAGCATCGGCCACACCCGCTCTCCCGGTACTCGACGCCGTGTCGGGTATCAGCGGCGGTAGCCTGCCGATCGCCTCGACTCACGGCACCGCGCCGGATCCCGACATCGCCGGGACACCAGCGCGTTCCCCGTCGACAAGGCCCGACTCCCCGCTCACGGTGGCGGGCATCCGGGCCGCCGCGGCGCCGATCCTGCGCCAGCTCGCCGAGACGGCGCGGCAACGCGAGATCGACCGCGACTACGCCTTCGCACAGGTGCGCGCGCTCGCCGAGACAGGGATCGCCCTGACCGGCATTGCCGCCGCGGAGGGCGGGGCGGGCGGGTCGCTGCGCGAGGTCACCGACCTGGTGATCGAGATCGCGCGGGCCGATTCCAGTGTGGCGCAGGCATTGCGGAGTAGTTTTCTGACCGCGAACCAGGTGGCGGGCAGGCCCGACCTGCCGCACCGGGAGCAGACGCTGCGACGGCTACGCGACCGCGACCTGTTCACGGGCACCAGCAATGAACGCACGGGCGGCGCCAGCGGGCAGGTCAACGCGACCGCCCGCCGTGACGGCGCGGACTGGGTGATCGACGGCGAGAAGTACTACTCGACCGGTGGGCTGTACGCGAACTGGTTCTCCACGCAGGCACAGACCGAGGACGGGACGGTGCTGCGGTTCACCGTGCCGGTGGATCGCGCGGGGGTGCAACGGCTCGATGACTTCGACGCGGTCGGCCAGCGCCTCACCGCCAGTGGGACCACCCGCTTCACCGGAGTGCGCGTGAGCGGCGACGAGATCACCCCGGCGCCGGAGACCGAACCCGACAATCCATGGCAGGGCTCCTACGCCCAGCTGTATCTGGCCGCCGTGCAGGCGGGCATCGCCGCGCGCGCCCGTGACGACGCCGTCGCCTACGTGCGGGAGAAGGCCCGCCCGATCAAGCACAGCACCGCGACCAGCAGCCTCGACGATCCCTATGTCCGCCAGACCGTCGGCGAGATCGCCGCCCGCGCCCAGGCGGCGCGAGCGGTGGTCCTGCTGGCCGCCGAGACACTCGAGGGCGTGCGCGGGCGCACCGGCGACGATGCCAGGGCCGCGGGTGCGGCGGCGGCGGTCGAGGTGGCCCAGGCGGGCGTGATCGCCATCGAATCCGCCCTCGCCGCAGCCGAACTCGTCTTCGACGTGGGTGGCGGCTCGATCACCGACCGTGCCCTCGGCTTCGACCGGCACTGGCGCAATGCCAGGACCGCCGCCAATCACAACCCCCGCCAGTGGAAGCAATCCGTCGCAGGCGCGTTTCACTTGACGGGCGAACAACCCCCGACCACCGGTCTGTTCTGAACCACCGAGAGAAAGATCCAACCTGATGAGCTACGGCCCCTTCGACCGCACCTACACCGCCGCGGAAGACCGCTACGAGAAGGTCCCGTACCGGCGCACCGGCGCCTCCGGCCTGGACCTGCCCGCCTTCTCCTTCGGGCTGTGGCAGAAGTTCGGCACCGATTACGCCTTCGCCACCCAGCGCGAGATCATCCTGCACGCCTTCGACCTGGGCATCACCCACTTCGACAACGCCGACCGCTACGGTCCCCCGCACCGCGCCGCGCAGAAGAACTTCGGCCGGGTGCTCGCCAAGGACCTCGCGCCGTACCGCGACGAGATCGTGCTGTCCACCAAGGCGGGCAACGCGATCGGGCCGAGCCCGTACCTGCGCGGCGGCTCGCGCAAGTCGATCCTGAACTCCCTCGAGCACAGCCTGCGCGATCTCGGCACCGACTACGTCGACATCTTCTACCACCACAGCCCCGACCTCGACACCCCGCTCGAGGAGACTGTGAGCGCGCTGGTCAGCGCGGTACAGCAGGGCAAAGCGCTCTACGTCGGCATCTCCAACTACCTGCCCGACCGTACCCACGAGATCGCCGAGCAGCTGCGCGCCGCCGGTGTCCCGCTGCTGATCCACCAGGCCCGCTACTCGATCTACGATCGCCGCCCCGAGCAGAACGGTCTGCTCGACACCGCGACCCAGGACGGGTTCGGCGTGATCGTCTACTCGCCGCTGGCCCAGGGATTGCTCACCGACAAGTACCTCGAGACCATCCCCGAGGGTGCTCGCGCGCAGAACAGCACGTTCCTGTCCCCCGATGTCATCGACGAGACCTACCGGCAGCGCACCGCCGAGCTGAACAAGATCGCCGCCGCGCGCGGGCAGTCGCTGGCCCAGCTGGCGTTGCAGTGGGTGCTGCGCCGTCCCGAGGTCACCTCGGCCTTGATCGGCGCGAGTTCGGTGGCCCAGCTCGACCACAACACCGCCGCACTGAACTTCCCCGACTTCACCGCAGAGGAGCTCACCCTCATCGAGGAACACGGTGTCCACGGCACCGGCCTGAAGCTCTGATTCCTGCCCGAACACGACGCCGATGACGTGGCCGAGACCGCTCACGTCATCGGCGTCTCCTGTCTCACCGACCGCATCAGAAGGCACCAACCATGTCCGGATTCCATTTGAACCTGTCCCTGATGACACCGGGACACTTCCGCCAGGCGTGGCGACTCGACCACGCCGATCCGCTCGCCTACCTCGACATCGACTATTTCCAGCGCCTGGCCGAGATCGCCGAGGCCGCCAAGATCGACGCGGTCTTTCTCGGGGACGGCCCTGCCCTGCGCGGGGAGATCGAGGAGGCGCCCGGCACCGGGATCGATCCGCTCGTCCTGCTCGGCAGCGTCGCGGCGGTGACCGAGCATCTCGGTGTCGTGATCACCTCGTCGACCACCTACAACTCCCCCTACAACCTCGCGCGGCGATTCCAGGCGCTCGATCACGTGACGAAGGGGCGGGCGGCGGTCAATATCGTCACCACCGGAACACCCGCTGCCGCAGCGAATTTCGGCCTGACCGATCATCCGGAGAAGGAGACCAGGTACCGGCGGGCCTGGGAGTTCCTCGACGTGGTCACCCGGCTGTGGGACAGCTGGGAGCCGGACTGGCTGATCGCGGACAAGGCGACCGGTCGCTACGCCGACACCGACAAGATCCATCGCATCGATCACGAGGGCGAGTTCTTCTCGGTCGCCGGGCCGCTGCCGGTGGCTCCGGGCCCGCAGGGTCGACCGGTGGTCGTGCAGGCGGGCGGGTCCGAGGGTGGGCTGAAGTTGGCGGGTGACTTCGCCGATGTCGTGTTCACCGTCGCCCAGACCCAGGCCAAGGCGGTCGCGTTCCGCAACGACATCCGGCAGCGCGCGGCCGCGGCCGGTCGTCATCGCGACGATGTGAAGATCTCGCTCGGCGTGGTGGTGCTGGTCGCGGCGACGGAGGACGAGGCACGCCGGCGCGAGCAGGAACTCTATGACCTGCTGCCGATCGAGCGACTCACCACCGCACTGCTGGGCAATCTCGGCCTGCCCGCGGACTCTTTCGGCCCCGACGATCCGATCAGCGTCGACGATCTTCCCGACACCGTTCCGACCGGTGCGTTCTCGACCGGGTTCAGCATCTCCACCCGCGCGCTCATCGCCGAGGGACCGCGCACTCCGCGCGAGTTGATCCAGCAGGGTGCCGGCGGCTCCGGCCACCGCCTCCTGGTCGGCTCGGCCGAGCAGGTCGCCGACGATCTCGCGTCCTGGTTCGACGCGGGCGCCGCCGACGGCTTCACCATCATGCCCGCCGAGACCGCCGTCGACCTGGAGAATTTCGCGACCCTGGTGGTGCCGATCCTCCAGGAGCGTGGTCTGTTCCAAAACGATTACGCCGCACCGACATTGCGCGCTCGCTTCGGGCTGCCCTTCCCGGGGAACCGCGCGGCCGAAAGCCTGCCCGCGTAGTCACCGCAGTCCAACGGCCGCCCCGCTCACGTTCGAGCGGGCGGCCGTTGCGCTGCCGGTCCGTTACGGGGTCGCGCCGCAGTGAGGCCCGGTGACCGCGTCCTGGGTGGGGACCGGCGGGTGGTCGACCGGCGGTGTGCGCGACAGCGGGATCAGCGCGACAGCGGCGAGGAGGGCCGCGAGCCCGATGGCTACCAGGAATCGCCAGTCACCGAGCCAGGTGGCGGCCAAGGGCGCGCCCGCACGCGACAGCGCGATCGGGACGGTCATCACCGCGAGGATGCCGGCGAACTGGGGGACGCCGAAGCTGTCGGCGACGATGGACGGCCGGGCGATCACGCTGGTGCCGTAGCCGGTACTGAAGGCGACGATGCAGGCCAGCGTGAGCGGCAGTGAGGTCCCTGCCAGCGGTAGCGCCAGCAATCCCGCTCCTTGGAGGGCGAAGGAAACCCCTGTCACGCTGGTCATCCCGAAGCGGCGAGCCAAGGGGGCCAGGGCCAGGCGGGCGGCGATCTGGGTGACGCCGACGGCGATCGGGAGCGCCGCGGCGGACACGGGCGAATAGCCGATGTCGCGGAAGTAGGTGACCATCATCAGCAGGAAGGCCGAGGTGGACCCGCTCTGGGCGACGAAAGAGACCACCAGCAGCCAGAATTTGCGGTCACGGAGCGCGTCACCGAGGCGAACGCCGGTGCGTTGCGCGACCCGGCTGGTGTGCGCCGCGCGCCCCGGCACCGCCCACAGGTGCGCGGGCACCACGATCACCGCGAAACCGATCGCCAGCACCACCAGTGTCGTGCGCCAGCCGAGTTGCGTTTCGAGCCAGCCCGCGAAGAAGTAGTACAGGCTGGTGGCCAGACCGACGACCGTGGTCACCGCGACGATCGCCGAATCCCGGTGTTCCGGTTCGGTGGCCACCACCAGAACGGCGAACGCGGCCTCATAGGTGGAGGTGGCCAGTGCCAACCCGATCAGCGTGAACGCCGCGTACAGCTGGGCCAGGCTCTGCGCCTGCGACCACAGCAGCACCGCGCCGACGCCGAGCGCCGAGCCCGCCGTCATCAAGGCCCGCCCACCGTAGCGGTCGAGCAGATTGCCCACCGGCACCGCGGCCAACGCCCCGATCAGCGTGGAGATGGTGGCAGCGGCGGCGATTTCGGTGCGGGAGACCGCCAACGCCTGCGACATCGGGACCAGCAGCACGGTGAAGGCCTGGATCATCGCGCCGTAGCCGACGGTCTGGGTCACCGCGAAGACCGCGATGAGCCGGAACCGTCGACTGCGCACCGGGTCGACAGTCAGGACAGCAGCGGGGCTCACTCCCCGAGTAACGGCAGCAGCTGGGAACCCTGGCGCTCGATCTCGCGCAGATACGGGGTGTCGGACAGCACGAAGTGGGTGATGCCGAGATCGCGGTACTTGCGCAGCGACTTGGCCACATCCTCGGCGGAACCGACCAACCAGGTGGTGCCCGCGCCGCCGCCACCGTATTTGCCCGGTGCGGTGTAGAGGTTGTCGTCGAGTACCTCGCCGCGCGCGGCCAGGTCGAGCAGTCGCTGTTGGCCGACAGCGGTGCGGCGGTGCGGATTCGAGGCGCCCTGGCTGTTCTTCGCCATCTCCGCGACCTTCGCCTCGGCGTCGGCCCACGCCTGCTCGGTGGTGTCGCGGACGAAAGTCGTGATACGCAAACCGAATTCGAGCGGTGCGTGTTCACGGCCCAGTTCGGTGCTCAGCGCGCGCAACCGTTCGATGCGCTCACGCACCCCTTCCAGGGGCTCACCCCAGAACAACTGGACGTCGGCCTCGGTCGCGGCGACCCGTTCGGCCGCCTCGGAGGCCCCACCGAAGTACAGCGTCGGATGACGACGTTCGCCGCGCGGCTCGATGCGGGGCACCACCGTGGAGTCGGTGACCTGGAAGTGCTCGCCGCGGTAGGTGACGTTCTCCTCGGTCCACAGCTTGCGGACGAGCTGGAGGAACTCCTTGGTGCGGGCGTAGCGGTCGGCCTGGTCGCCCTCGCTGTCGCCGTAGGCGGCCAGATCGTCCTTGCCGGAGACGATGTTCACCCGGACCCGGCCGCCGGAGAGGTGGTCGAGCGTGGCAGCGGCGGAGGCGAAGTTCGCCGGACGCCAATAGCCGGGCCGGATCGCGATGAGCGGCTCGAAGGACTCGGTCCTGGCCGCCAGCGCCGCGGCGACGGTCAGGGTGTCGGGGCGGCCCCAGCCGGTGCCGAGCAGCGCGCCCTTCCAGCCGTGCGCCTCCAGCGCCTTCGCCTGCGTGTTCAGGGTGTCCAGGCTGTTGTGGTCGGCGGCCACGGGCTCGCCGCGGTGGCCGGGCGTGACCTGATTGGGGATGTACCAGAGGAATTCGAGACTCATGTTCGGTGGTTCCGTTCGGTGGTGATCAGCGGGTCAGCGCAGCGAGCTGGGCGCGACGGACATCGGCGGTCTGGCCCTGGACCAGGACGAAGAGGACGGAGCGGGCGTGTAATTGCGCGGTGTCGTCACCGCCGAGGCCACGGCCGGACCTGGTGATGAGCAGGGCGCGGCTGATCGCCGAGAGTGCTTCGCCGCTGGCCACTTTGGTGGCAAGGCGCTCCTCGAGGCGATGCGGTCCCCGCCCGCCGCTGTCGCTTCGTCGGCGAGCGCGTACGCGGTGGAACGGATGTCGGCGACGCGTGGGCGCCAGGTCGCCGCGACGGCCGCGGCGAGCGGCACGGTGCTGCACTCCAGCTCGGTCAGGATCGTCTCGGCGAGGCCGAAGTGATGGGCTCGCGCGTCACTCGCGGTCCCGGCGTCGGCGAAGCGCGCTTCGTCGAGACTCTGTGTGGTGAGGACGTTCTCGTCGGGGACGAAGACTTCGTCCAGGTGCACCCGGGCCGTCCGGCTGCCCGCGACGGCGCCGAGTTCCAGCGGCCCGGCGCTGCGGGTTCGTTCCCCGACCGGGACGAGCGCGGTGACCACGGTTTCGGTATCCGGTTCCACGGCAGCCACGGTGAGCGCCGAGTTCAGACCCCAACCGCTGACCCAGGACAGGGTGCCCTCGAAGATCCAGCCGTTGGCCGCCTTACGGGCCGCGACATAGTGATCGGGGAACCGCCGCACATCGCTGACCCCCGCGCCGAGCAGCAACTCCCCGCGCAGAATCCGTGCGGCGAGCGCCGACACCGGAGCACCCGTCGCGCGTGCGGCGGCGATGCGCCCGGCCAGCGGCGCGTGCTGGGCCCAGACCAGCCAGGTGTTGAAGCAGGCGCCGGCGATGATCTCGTGGACTCGACGGTCGGTGTCGCGGTCGATCGCGAGCCCACCGAATTCGCTCGGCGCGAGATGGTTGAGCAGGCCGAGTTCGCCCAGTTCGTCGATGCGATCCGCGAGAACCCCGTCCCGGTCGGTCGACAACGCGGCGGGTCTCAACACTTGCTCCGCATAGTCACGCACTCGAACGAGTAACTCCTCGCTCGGGTTTTCCTGCGCTGTCTTCACGTCGAAAGTATCGACCCGCCCGGCGAGCGAAAGCCTTTACCCACCTCCGGCTTACACCGAGTTTCACTGCTGTCACCTGGGCGGACGGGTCGCGGCACGAAATAAATTCCCGAAGAGCGAGAAGTCGGTGAGATACGTCAGGTGACGAGGATCTACCGGTGCGACGGTCGACGCAATGGTGAAGCGACGGCCTATTTCCCGTCGATCGGGCTGAATTCAACGGTTGACGTCCTCGCGGCGCCCGTTCACATGCCTCCGGCCACCCCCGCTGGCCACCTGTGATCGAGAGCGGCCTCGAGCCGCCGCCCCTCAGGCGACCACGGCACCCGTACCCGGCGCGCAGCGGGTGCCCGGCATCGAGCGTTGCACCAGGCACCGTTCACCGAACCACAGAAATGGCAGACGATGGCACCGAACCCACTGCACCTGGGTGTCGCGCTCGACGGCGCGGGCTGGCACCCGGCCGCCTGGCGAGCACCGAACTCGCGGCCCACCGAATTGTTCAGCGCCGGCTACTGGGCCGACCTGGTCGGCACCGCGGAACGCGGCCTGCTCGACTTCGTCACGATCGAGGACAGCCTGCGCGTCCCGGGTCCGCTGCACACCCGCGACGACAACGCCGTAGACCAGGTCCGCGCCCGGCTCGACGCACATCTCATCGCCGCCGGCCTCGCCCCGATCACGCGCCACATCGGACTCATCCCGACGGTGACGACCACCCACACCGAGCCGTTCCACGTCTCCACCGCGCTCGCCACCCTCGACTACACCTCCCGCGGCCGCGCGGGCTGGCAGGTCAGGGTCTCGGCCGGGACCGAGGAAGCCGAGCACTTCGGGCGGCGCGAGATCACCGAACCGACGCCCGCCGAGTTCGCCGACATCATCGCCACCGGCACGCTCCCCGAATACGCCGAAGCATTGTTCGAGGAGGCCACCGACGCCGTAGAAGTGGTGCGCCGCCTGTGGGACAGCTGGGAGGACGACGCCGAGATCCGCGATGTCGCCACCCGTCGCTTCATCGACCGCGACAAGCTGCACTACATCGACTTCGAAGGTCGCTTCTTCGACGTCCGCGGTCCCTCCATCACCCCGCGCCCACCACAGGGTCAGCCGGTGGTGACCGCACTCGCCCACGCCCCGCGCGTCTACGAATTCGCTTCCGCGGCAGCCGATCTCGTCTTCATCACACCCACGCGCGAGCACGGACCCGCGGAAATCCTGCGACAGGTCGCGACCGCTGGTGCGACCAGGGTGGGCGAACCACTGCGGGTGTATGCCGACCTGGTCGTCTTCCTCGACACCGACGACGACACCGGCGCGCAACGCCTGGCCCGCCTGAACGATCAGTCCGGTGCCGAATTCACCTCCGACGCGGCCATTTTCACCGGCCGCGCCGAGGAACTCGCCGATCTGCTCACCGACTGGGACGCCCAGGGGGTCGACGGATTCCGGCTGCGTCCCGGTGTGGCTGTCGACGACCTGGCCGCGATCGCGGACCGACTCGTGCCCGCCCTCCAACAGCGCGGAGTGTTCCGCACCGGCTACCCCGAGCAATCCCTGCGCGGACTGCTCGGACTGTCGACCACCGTGCCCAACCGTTACGCCCGAGTGTGAGGTCCCATTGATGAGTACACCCCGTAAGCAGGTCATCCTCGGCGCCTACCTCGGCGGCGTGAACCACCACACCGCCTGGTGGCACCCCCAGGCGGGCAGCCAGATCGATTTCAGCTCGTTCGAACACACCGCGCGCACAGCCGAACGCGGCAAGTTCGACTTCTTCTTCCTCGCCGAAGGTCTCATCCTGCGTGAACGCGCGGGCCAGATCTTCGACCAGGACATCATCGGCCGTCCCGACACCTTCGGGGTGCTGGCCGCTATCGCCGCGGTCACGAAGCACCTCGGCCTCGCGGGCACCATCAACGCCACGTTCAACGAGCCCTACGAACTGGCCCGCCAATTCGCCACCCTCGATCACCTCTCCGGCGGACGCGCCGCCTGGAACGTGGTGACCTCCTTCGACGCCTTCACCGGACAGAACTTCCGCCGCGGCGGCTTCCTCGACCCGGCCGACCGGTATGTGCGGGCCGAGGAGACGTTGAACGCTGTTCGCGCCCTGTGGGATTCGTGGAACGTCGACGACATCGTCGCCGACAAGGACAGTGGGCGATTCCTGGCCAGGCCCGACGCGGGCGCGTTCGCGTTCCGTGGTCGGCAGTTCGACATCTCCGGGCGCTTCACCGTGCCGCGCAGCCCGCAGGGCAGGCCGGTGATCCTCCAGGCCGGTGTCTCGCCGCAGGGCCGCGATTTCGCCGCGGCCAATGCCGACGCCATCTTCTCCCCCTACGGCAAGCTTCCCGAGGCCGCGGACTTCTATCGCGACATCAAGGCGCGCGCGGTGGCGGCCGGGCGCTCGGCCGATGACATCAAGATCCTGCCATCGGCGAGTTTCGTCCTCGGCGACACCGAAGCCGAGGCGATCGAGAAATACCACGCGATCCGCAACGAACAGGTCACCGGACAGACCGCGCTGATCCTGCTCGAACAGATCTGGAACCGGGATCTGTCCGGCTACGACCCCGAGGGCCCGATCCCCGACATCGAGCCGGATCCCGATGCGCCGTCGTTCATCCAGGGCCGCGCCTTCCTGCACCAGGATCGCTTCGCCACGGTCAAGCGACTGCGCGACATCTCCGAGGCCAAGAAGCTGACCTTGCGCGAGACGGTGATCGACCAGTTCGAGCGCGGCCCGATCGTCGGCACGCCGGCCCAGGTCGCGGAGAAGATCGACGAATTCGTCAACAACGACGGCTCCGACGGTTTCATCCTCGGCTCGCACCTCGTTCCCACCGGCTTGGACGAATTCGTCGACCGCGTGGTCCCGCTGCTCCAAGACCGCGGTGCCCTTCGCACGGAATACACCGGAACGACCCTGCGAGACAACCTCGGCCTCCCCGATCTGCGATCGGCCACGGTTTCCGTAGACGCCTGAGTGATGTTGCTGCTGTGGGCATCTCGCGTCAGCGCCCACAGCAGCGGCTCACGTCGTCGCGCACCCGTGCGCCCCTGCGAACCGATCGCGCAGCCGTTACGGTGAGCGACATGCAGGTCCGGACCGTGTCGGGCTCGTCGCCGTGACCGATGGTAGGACCGACATGTCCACCTGACGTAATCCGACGGGACTCATCTATGACCTCCGGCAACTCCACCGATTCCGGCCCGGTAGTCGTCACCACGCTCGATGCCTGGTTGAGCGCGGGCGACCGACTTCACGTCGACAACGAGCGGACCAACTGGGCGGGTGACGACGAGGCCGCGCTCGCGGTCGCCGACCTGGTGCCGACGACCGCGCCCGTTCTCGTACTCACCCCGCGCGGGATCTCCCCCACCAGCGACACCGTTCCCCGGTCCGCCGTCAGTGCCGTCCGCTGGGCTCGCCGCGGTCCCGCCGGTCGCCATACGGAGTTGCTGCACCGGCCCGCCACGGCCGCGACGCTGGACCTGCTTCCGCATCCCGAAGGTGGCTGGTTCCGCGAAACCTGGCGCAGCACACACACCTTCGAGCCCGAGGGCTATCCGGGCCCGCGCGTCGCCGCGACCGGCATCCTGTTCCTGCTGCCTTCGGACGAACAGTCGATCTGGCACGCGGTGCGCTCCGACGAGCTCTGGATGTGGCACCGGGGCGGGCCGCTGGAGCTGTCCCTCGGCGGCGACCGTGACACACCGGGCACACCCGAGCGGGTGATCCTCGGCCCGGACATCGAACAGGGGCACCGCGTACAGCAACTCGTGCCCGCGGGCCACTGGCAGGCCGCACGGCCCTACGCGGACGCGGAAGTACTGGTCAGCTGTGTGGTCGCGCCCGGCTTCGATTTCGACGATTTCCGCAGCTGAGACGCACGGGGATCGGTGCCCGGGCGGACCACGCACGCATCGGGCACGATGATGATCATGGACCTCCGTATCTTCACCGAGCCTCAGCAGGGCGCCGACTACGACACATTGCTGTCGGTGGCGCGCGCGGCCGAGGAGCTCGCCTTCGACGCGTTCTTCCGTTCCGACCACTACCTCGCCATGGGCGATGCCTCCGGCCTGCCCGGCCCCACCGATGCGTGGATCACCCTGGCCGGGCTGGCCAGGGACACCTCCCGGATCCGACTGGGCACCCTGGTCACCGCCGCGACCTTCCGGTTGCCGGGACCCCTGGCCATCCAGATCGCCCAGGTGGATCAGATGTCGGGCGGACGGGTCGAACTCGGTCTGGGCAGCGGCTGGTTCGCCGCCGAACACGCGGCCTACGGCATCCCGTTCCCGGACAATCGGTTCGGTCTGCTCGAGGAGCAGCTGGCCATCGTCACCGGCCTGTGGGAGACCGAGCCGGGGTCGACGTTCAGCTTCGACGGCGCCCACTACCAGCTCACCGATTCCCCCGCCCTGCCCAAGCCGGTGCAGGATCCGGTACCGGTGATCATCGGCGGCAACGGCAAGGTCCGCACCCCGCGCCTGGCGGCCCGCTACGCCACCGAGTTCAACATGCCGTTCGCCTCGATCGCCGACAGCGCCGCCCAGTTCGACCGGGTGCGCGCCGCCGTGCGCACAGCCGGACGCACCGACGACCTGGTGTACTCCAACGCCCTGGTCGCCTGTGTGGGACGCACCGACGCCGAGGTGGCGCGCCGGGCCGCCGCGATCGGCCGCGAGGTCGACGAGCTGAAGGAAAACGGTCTGGCCGGTTCGCCCGCCGAGGTCGTCGACAAGATCGCCCGCTACCGCGAGATCGGCGCGAGCCGGATCTACTTGCAGATCCTCGATCTCGCCGACCTCGACCACCTCGAACTCATCGCCGCCGAGGTGGCATCGCAGCTCTGAGAAGGCCGGCTGTCAGTCGCTGTGCAGGACGAAGAACAGGAAACAGAGGAACCGCGTGCCGGTGCTCTCGTCGAAGATCTCGGGGGCCAGCTCTCGGGCGGCGGGTAGCGCCGGCGGTTCGCTGATGACACCGATGCGAAAGCCCGCCGCGGTGAAGGCATCGGTCATCGCGTGCAGCGGCCGGTCCCAGAAGCTCAGCTGGGCGGTCTGCCCGCCCATGGTCCATTCTTCGACCCGGTTGCGGGTCTGGAAATAGTTGGTCTCGTCCCCGGCCAGGCGCTGCCCGAGAAAGTTGGCGAAAGGATGCTCGACCGAGGCGATGAGACGTCCGCCCGGCACCAGTACGCGGCGTAGCTCAGCCAGGGTAGGTCCCCAGTCCCGCAGGTAGTGCAGCACCAGAGACGCGACGACGTCGTCGAACGCGCCGTCGGGAAAGGGCAGCGGGTCCGCCAGATCAGCGACCCGTAGGTCCGCATCGGGGCCGAGGCGCTGCCCGGCCTGCTCCAGCATCCGCGAGCTCGCGTCGATGCCGGTCACGACCGCGCCCCGATCGCGCAGCGCGGCGAACAGTGGGCCGGAGCCGCAGCCGGCGTCCAGGATCCGCCGCCCGGTGACGTTCCCGGCGAGCTCGAGCAGTGCGGGCCGGTTGTAGTGCACGTGTACAAGATTGGTCGCGTTCTCGGCCGTGTAGCCCTCAGCGAAGCTGTCATAGGCACTTGCCGAGGCCGGATCAGCGGGAAGCGCACGACCTTCTGGAATCGATGCCATGCGATCCATCCTGACACGCGGAACTTGCCCTCGGCCGAACAATGATTCGGTGCCCGGCGGCCACGATCGTGGGGATCCGGCCGCGCCGGCAGGTGATCGGGCCCACTCGACAGCCTGGAGACGACGGCGGGTGTCGTCCTTGTGGAAACCCGTTGTTCTGGCAGGCTGTCCTGGTGACCGGAGTGATTCTCGCGGTGTCGTCGGCGTTCGTGGTGTGGGCGATGCTGGCCGGGTGGTTCGAGCGGCACCGCATCACCGCTCCGATGGTGGTCGTCGCGGCGGGGATCGTCGTCGGTATCGCATCCTACGGCGACGTCGCCGAAGTCCTCGACGCGCACGCCGCGCTGGAGGCCGCCGAGATCATCCTCGCGGTGTTGCTGTTCATCGACTCCTCCGAAGCGCGCGGCCGACTGCTCGGCGGCAATCCCGGTGTCGTTGTCCGGATGATGGTGGTGGCCCTGCCGCTGAGCATCGTCGCGGCCATGCTTCTCGGTTCCTGGCTGGTCCCGACCGCCGGATGGGCACTGCTTCTGGTGATCGCCTGCGTGGTCATGCCCACCGATTTCTCACCCGCTACGTCGATCCTGCGCGACAAGCGAGTACCCGAGCGGGTCCGCGATGTGCTCAATATCGAAGCAGGCTACAAAGACGGGATCCTGGCGCCGGTGCTGTTCTTCGGCGTGGCCGTCGCCGCGGGCACCGCGGCGTCGGGAACCGTGCTCGGCGCGCTCGGCTCGGCGGTGTGGGCCGTCGCCGTGGCGGTCGTGGTCGGCGTCGCGCTCGGCTTCGTCCTGGGAATCACCGTCAACGCGGCCGAACGGCGCGGACTGATGACCGCGCAGTCCGAGCGGATGGTCGTCGTCGCCGCCCCCATTCTGACGTTCGCCGTGGTGCACGAACTGGGCGGCAACGAATTCGTCGCCCCGTTCCTGTGCGGAGTCATGTTCCATCACCTCCGCCGTCGGTCCGAGAATTTCGCCGAAGGCCATCAGCTGATCGACGACGTCGGATTCCTGCTCACCACCCAGATGTGGTTCGCCTTCGGCGCCGCCGCCGTCGTCGCGCTCGCCGGCGAGATCGACTGGCGATTGATCGTGTTCAGCGCGGGCGTTCTCACGGTGGCGCGCATAGTGCCCGTCGCGATTTCCCTGGTGGGATCCGGGCTCCCGCGGCGAGAAGTCCTACTCCTGGGATGGATCGGTCCGCGTGGTACCCCCTCGATCATCTTCGGGCTGCTCGCGTTCAACCTGCTGCCCGAGCAGTACGGCGAGCCGGTGTTGACCGTCATGGTCATGACGGTGCTGGGCAGCATCGTCCTGCACGGAGTCGGATCCACCCTGGCCGCGAACCTTTCGAGGAGATCGTCGTCGGTGACGTGAACACCTCGACGACCGTGTGCGAGGGTGGACGACATGACGGTAGAACGGTTCGAAGTCCAGCGGCACATCACCGCCTCACCCGCGGAGATCTTCACGCTGCTGTGCTCCCCCGAAGGGCACGTAGCCATCGACAGTTCGGGCATGCTGCAATCGGCGGAGGGAAAGCCCGTCACCGGCGTGGGCGACGAGTTCGTCGTGCACATGGACCGTGAGTCGCTCAACGACTTCCCGATGGGCAAGTACGACGTGACGGTGATCATCACCGAATTCGAGCAGGACACCCACCTCGAATGGACGATCTCGGGCGCCATCAAGCCGCCGATCGAGCACCTGTACGGCTACCGCCTGGAAGCCGACGACAACGGCACGCTGGTCACCTCGTACTACGACTGGAGCAAGATCGCGCCCCGCTACCGCGAGGCGGCCATCTTCCCGATCATCCCCGAGGCGGCCCTGCGCGCCACCCTCGGCATCCTCGCCCGCACCATCCAGAAATAGCACGACCCACATCATCTGCCCGACAGCCTGATTGACCGCACGAGGCCGGGGTATGCCGCCGGTGAGAGCGAGGGCCCGCACCGGGTGCTCGCCGGCACGGACAGATGATGGGAGTAGACCATGCTCGGTCTCGGAATTCTCGGTTGGATCATCATCGGCGGACTCGCCGGATGGATCGCCAGCAAGATCATGAAAACCGATGCCCAGCAAGGGATCCTGCTCAACATCGTCGTCGGTGTCATCGGCGGACTGCTCGGCGGATTCCTGCTCAAGCTGTTCGGTGTCGATGTCAACGGCGGCGGGCTGTGGTTCAGCTTCTTCACCTGCATCGCCGGCGCGGTCATCCTGTTGTTCCTCGTCGGTTTGGTCACCGGTCGCCGCGGCGTCTCGCGTTAACCGACACGACCTCAGTGCACGGCCCGAAGCCCCCTCAGGGTTTCGGGCCGTTTTCTGTCTCCCACGACGGCTCACTGTCCGATCCGGTCGGACTGAACCGCATCGCCCGACCATACCTTTTGGTAGGTTGAACTGTACGGTGAAGTATGGTGCCAGCCGCGAGCCGCGAGGAGACGTCCATGACCGACGAGCCAGGCAACACCCGGCCGACGGCGCCGGTGTCCAAACGCAAAGCGGCGGCCGCGCGTGGGGCGGCGCGCAGGCTCGGCGTCGAGGACTGGACCGACGCGGCGTTGGGTGTGCTGCTGCGCGACGGCGTCGCCGCCATCACCATCGCCAAGGTCTGCGATGAACTCGGCGTCACCAAAGGTAGCTTCTACTGGCATTTCGACGGTATCGACCAGTTGCTCGAGACCACCGCGCAGTTCTGGTGCGCCGATCAGAACGACGCGGCCCGCGGGTTCACCGACCTCGACGAACTGCCGGTGCAGGAACGCTTGGCCCGGATGGGAGCCTTGCTCACCGGCGAGCGGGTCTGGCAGGTGGAACTCGCGGTCCGCGACTGGGCGCGCACCAATGCCAAGGTGGCCGAGGCGGTGAAGGCGCTGGATCAACGGATCTTCCACACCCTGTCGAAGACCCTGGTCGACATGGGATTCTCCGCGGAACAGGCGGAGATGCGCGCCGGACTGATGTGCTTCGCCGGGATCGGCTTCGTGCACGGGAACCAGAACCTTCCCGTGCCGACCGAGGATCAGCGCCGCGAGTTCTTCCGGTTCATCACCAGCACCGAGCCGCCCCGCTGAGCTGCGATGCGCCGCACCGAGTTCTGTGCCGGTGAGCACGGCCCGGCGGTCATGTCAGCGCGACCAGTTCGTGCAGCGTGGTCCCGCTGCGTCGCTGCGGTCCGCTCTCGGTGTGCACGGTCAGGTCGAAGCTCGACTCGAACCGGAAATAGCCCGGGTGCCCGACCAGTCGGTGCACCAGGGGTTTGACCAGGCGCGAACGCACGATCGGCAGATCGTCGAGCAGGTCGTGGGCGTGGATGACCCGCTCGACATCCAGGCGCAGTTCGAGTTTTCCGGGCACCTGCAGTGCGACCCATTCGGGGTAGTTCCGCCCCGCCGTGGCGTCGAAGCGCGCGGGTCCCTCGGTGAGGACGGTCTCGCCGGTGGACAGCACGATGTCGGCGTGGTGGGCGAGCATCAGCGGGCTGATCTCGTGTCCGCCGTGACGCTGCTGGGTGAGCACCGAGGCGAACAGCAGCGAGTAGTCGTCGACGTACAGCCTGCCCCAATGCCAGCGCTCGATGATCCTCTTCATGTCGCCGACGCCCCAGTTGTGGTCGTGATATCCACGTCCGGTGACCTCGTGTCGCACCCCGTCGAGCTCGATCGAGCCGGTGACCGCGGCACGCGGCGCGGCGACCATCCAGCCGAAGGAATCCTTGGCGCCGAAACGGGTCTCCCCCTTGCCGGGCATCCAGCTGGGGACCTCGTTGTGGAACCGCAGGTCGAAGACCAGACCGTCCTCGGCCATCCGCAGGTGATGGATCGGTAGGCCGTCGTCGCGGAACTCGGTGCGCGCGGTGTTGGCGCCGACGCGCACATCGCAGGCATCGGGCGAGAACGAGGTCGCCGAGTGCGGATAGCGCCGCGACACCTGGCGGCGGGTGCCGTCGGGGGCGTAGACCATCATCTCCACCCAGGGCCGGGCCAACGGCAGGTCCTCGGGTCGACGTTTGGTCAGGAAACCGATCACCACGTGGCCGGTGTCGAGGTGCGCGTCGAAGTACCAGTGTTCGAAGGCGAGCTTGCTCGGCGAGGGATGCAATCCGTTGTGGCGCGGCTCGACCGGTGTGAGTTCGCCGTCGCGACGTCCCGGCCCGTTCCATACTTCGACGATGTCTGCGGTAGTCATGGCTGCTTTCGGTGGGTTCATCGGCGCAGGGCACCGCTGGCATCGAATGCCGCTGTGCGGCCCTGCATCTGGGCTCGATACCAGTTCTCGCGATGGGCGAGCATGAGCTTTTCGTGCGCCCGCGCGAACGGCGGGCAGATCCGGCGCACGATCTCCATCGCGGTGATCAGCGGAAAACGCAGGATCGGGATGAGGATCCATGGGAACGCCGGCGGCATGGTGTAGTGACGGCGGGTGCCGGGGGCCATGTACATCGCGGAGTACACGGAATTGATCCGGTAGTTGTACTTCTCGCGCCACCGGGTCAGACCACGGTGGCCGTCGCGGGGGGCGAAGGCCGCCGGATAGGACTCGATCAGTTCGGTCCCGTGCTGTCCGGCGTCGTAGGACCGCGAGACGATGGTCATCGCCAACACCCGCAGTCCGTCGAGGACGGTCTCCGGATACCAGCGCACCCGCACGCCGAGCAGGTGACCCATGTACTTCTGGAAATGCAGCAGCGCACGGATTTCCGACGGCGTCGTCTGATAGCCCAGTGCCCAAAGGCCGAGGCCGGGCGTCACGCTGCCCGCCAACAGGGTGAGCATCTGGTAGGTCTGGCTGATCGGCAGCCCCCAGCGCTCGAGGTCCCATTCGGGGTGGCCCGCGACCTTCGCGCGCACCGAGACGTGCATCACGCGCACCTTCAGCGCGGTGGCCCGACCCGCCGAACCCGGGGTGAGCAGCGCGTCAGGGGCGGAGACGTCGATCCAGAAGCGGGTGGTCTCCAGGAACCTGCGCAGGGCGCTGTCGCCCGCGTAGCCACCCGCGAGCGACAGTGGCGTCGCGACCGCGGCCTCGGTGTACATCTCGAGAGTCTCGGCTCCGGCGAAGCTGAAAAGCATGGTGCCCCAGCGCCGCCAGATCGCCGCGCCCTGCTCCACCAGTTCGGGCACCACCCAGTCGGGCACGGTCTCGAACTCGACGAACAACGCGCGCATGGATTCCGGCGCGTCCGGCACCGCATCGATGCCCTCGGCCAGCGCCGTCTCCAGCATCGCGCGCCCGGCTTTCGACCCGATCGCACCGTGCATCACCTCGGCGACGAACCGTTCGGCTACCGGGTCACCGGTGAACAGGTCCTCGCACAGCGCACTCGCCTGCTCGTCGCTGGGAAACAGCCGCTGCCTGGTGACGGTCGTGAAGACGCGCTCGAGCCGACGCACCAGCGGGGTGTCGCGCGCTTCCCAATAGCGAAAGGCGCTGGGGCACTTCACCAGCGGCCCGGAGCGAAGGTGCTCGACCTGACGTTCGACGGCATCGACCACTGTCGGCCTCCTGATCTGACATCCACTCGCTGACTGCGATCGAGTCCGACCATACTATGCCGAATCTCTTTCCGTACCCCAAAGTACGGAACCGTCACGGCACGATGCGGTACTTCAGCATCATGTCGTGGTCCTCGTGGTCGAGCAGGTGACAGTGCCACACGTATCCGCGCAGATCGTCGTGCTGATGACCGGCATGATCCGGCGCGCGGTGACCGGTATGAGCGTCCCCGCCCACACGTTCGGTCGCGACCCGGCGCCGGAACGGTGCGTCCGGGTCGAAGCCCAGTTCCGCCGCGGTCGGGAACCGCACGATGATGCTGGTGACGGTGCCGCCGTCGACGCGCACGATGTCCTTGGCGCCCGCCTCCCACGGCTGCGGCGCCACCATCGGACCGGCCAGGAATCCTTCGGCCGACGGCGCCCATTTCCGGCCGACGGGCGGCTGCGGATGGGCCAGCTGATAGTCGACGGTGCGCAGCGGAGTCCGGCCGAGAATGCGAAAGGTGACCAGGTGCAGGTGGATCGGGTGCGGGTCGGGCGTGATGTTGATGATGTTCCACTGTTCGACGGTGCCCTGGCGCGGCATCTCGATATCGGGACTGCTGAAGGTGAGGTTGTTCAGCGACATGATCGCGGGCGGCACGCGCAGCTCGTAGGGCTGGCTGACGGTGACATCGCGGATCACCGTCGGCGTCTCGATCGGCGGTAGCAGCGGCGGCAGTCCGGCTCCGCCACGCAGCCGTTCCGGCACGCCGCCCGGGAAGCCGGGCCGATCCTCCACCCGGAACTGACAGAAGCGCGGCATCGCGACCTCGCCGAGAATCGCGGCCTGGGAGACCGGCGCCTCGTCGTTGCGCAGTTCGACGGTCTCGCCCGGGGCCAGTTCGGCGAAGTCCACCAGCAGATCAAACCGTTCACCGGGCGCCAGCCGCAGTTCGTGGGTGGCGACCGGCACGTCGAGCAGGCCGTGATCGTTGCCGATCACCCAGAACCGCATCCGGTTGCCGAAGAACAGATTCCATACGCTGAACGACGCCGCGTTGAGCACGCGGAAGCGGTAGAGGCCACGCGCGACCGGGAGATACGGCCAGATCTTGCCGTTGACCAGACCGATGTCGCCGACGGCCCCACCCTCCCAGCCGCCTTCGGGCACCACCGGTGTCGACCGGACCGATTGGCGCCCGTCCGCGGTGAACAGCTTCTCCTGCAGGACCAACGGCACTTCGAACTCGCCCGCGGGCAGGCCGAGCGGGTTGTCGGGTCGGCCGGTGTCGAACTCGTCGCGCAGCAACAGCATTCCGGCCAGCCCGGCGTAGACGTTCACGCGGGTGATGCCCATGGCGTGGTCGTGATACCAGAGATGGCCGGTGTCCTGCGCCAGCGGGAAGTCGTGGTCGATGTCGCCGCCGGGATAGACGAGTTGTTCCGGGTGCCCGTCGCTGTCGGGCGGGGTCACCCCACCGTGTAGATGCAGCGACGACGGCGGCACGGTGCGGAAACTCTCGGCGACGCCGTGCAGGCTGGTGTCCATGTCGGCGGCAAGGGGGTGGGTGGTCATCCTGTTGGCGAAACGCAGGCGCAGCGGCGTGCCCGCCGGATGCTCGATGGTCGGGCCCAGGTAGCTCATGCCGTTGTAACCCAGTGACGGCGACGGCGGCAGATCGCGGTGGAACCGGTGGGTCGCGGTCTCGGCGACGAGTTCGAGCCGGTCGCCCCGCACCACGGGCAGGCGCGGCATCTCGTCGACGAACGGCTCGACCGCCGGGGAGTGGAACAACAGCGGACTGCGCACTCCCGGTGGCGCGGTGGGCACCGCGCCGACCTGCGACTCTCCCAGCGCCGCGGCGAGCAGGCCCACTCCGGCCGCCCGCAAGAACCGACGGCGTTCGATCGGATGTTCCATGCTCGAGCCCTTCCCGGGCCGCATCGTCGCAGGCACCGCGCGAGCGACCATACCACCGAGTACGGTAACCAGTACCTCCTTGGATGGCACTCGGTGCATCGTCGCAGCACCTGCCGATTTCGGCTGCGCGTGAGCAAGACTCGCGACCGGTTCGGTGGAGGGATTCCGCGGGTCGGCGCCAGGCGTACGATCGGCGGACCACCATGAGCGGGGGCTTCGAGCGCGAGGTGATGTCGCATGTTCGATACCGATGTTCTGATCGTCGGCGCGGGTCCGGTGGGATCGGCGGCCGCCGTGGAGGTGGTCCGACACGGTGTGCGGTGCCGGATCATCGACGCGCAATCCGAACCGCCGCAGTACGCGAAAGCGGTGGGCATCCAACCCCGCACACTGGAGCTGTTCGAGGCGATGGGCGTCCTGCGGGAGGTCCTCGACGCCTCGATCCTGATGCGCGGCCAGATCGTCTACATCAACGGCGCCGAGGCCGACCGAATGGATCTGACGCTGCCACCCGAGGTTCCGTTCGGGTTTCTCGGATTGCCCCAGTACGAGACAGAGCGGATCCTGCGCCGACACCTCGAGTCGCTGGGCACGCGCGTGGAGCGCGGGGTCCGGCTCGTCGGGTTCACCCAGGACGAGGACGGTGTGGATGCCGTGCTCGCCGGACCCGAAGGTGAGCACACGGTGCGGGCACGGTATCTGGTCGGCTGCGACGGGGCGCACAGCACCGTCCGTAAGACGCTGGGTCTGACGTTCGAGGGTGCGGCCTTCGACGAGCAGTACATGCTCGGCGATGTCGAGCTGGACTGGTCACAGCCGCACGGTTACAGCGTGCGGGCGATGCACCAGACCGACGGCGTCACCGACGATGTGCTGGTGTGCATCCCGCTGCCCGGCCACCATCGCTACCGCGTGTCGATGCGGGTTCCACCGGAGCTCGAGATCGACACCTCCGTCGGCGGCGACAAGATCGAGCACGGACTCGGCACCGGGCCCGGCCCCGGCCTGGCCGAGATCCAGGCGGTACTCGACCGGCTCGCGCCGGAACCGGTGACCGCCTCGCATCTGCGCTGGTCCTCGGTCTTCCGGATCAGTCATCGCATCGTCGACGCCTACGGTCGGGGCCGGGTTTTCGTCGCGGGCGATGCCGCCCACATCCACCCGCCCACGGGCGCCCAGGGCATGAACACCGGCATCCAGGACGCGCACAACCTCGCCTGGAAGCTGGCGCTGGCTGTCGACGAGGTGGCCGCGCCGTCGTTGCTGGCCAGCTACGACGCCGAGCGCAGGCCGGTCGGCGAGGAGGTGGTCGGCCGCACCGTCCGGCACGCCCGCGACGGGATCGGCGTCGACGAGTCCGATCCCGAACGCGTTCTGTTGCGCGAGGCGCAGCTGCTGATCGACTACCGGGACAGCCCCCTCGTCACCGAATCCCCCACCGGCGCGCCGTCGCCCCTCGCGGGCAGCCGCGCTCCCGACGCGACCGGGCTGACCCGAGACGGCGTGACGTCACCGTTGCGGCTGTTCCCACTGCTCGCGGGCCCGGGACATACTCTGCTGCGGTACGTCGACAACACCTGCGACACAGCCACTCTCACCGAGATGGAACGCCATGTCGCGCTGCTGCGGAAACTGACCGACGACCACCTCGACACCTACCTCGTCGCGAGTCCGGGAGCCACCGTCGCCCCGACGATCCTGCCCGTCATCCGCGACAGCGACGGCGACTTCGCCCGGCGATACCACTGCGCCGCCGGTGCCGCCTATGTCGTGCGCCCCGACGGCTACCTCGGCTACGCGGCCTCCCCCGCCGCCGAAGACGACCTCATCCGTCATTTCGAGTCGACATTCGCCCCGGCGCCCGAGAGCGTCACGGGGATCGCCTGATCCGCGCCGTTACCGCTCGGGTCTGTCCGTCGGTGCGGTATCGGCTTCGCCGCCCGGAGTGTCGGCGGACCCGATTCTGCGCGGCATCGCCCTCGGCCGAGCGCGCCCGGGAGAAGAATCGGCCCCCGTACGTTTCCGACGCGAGGCGCCGAGATCTATGACCTTGCCTTCGTGCTCGGGGTGCTCGTCTGCCTGTGGCGCGGACAACGCCGCCCCGTGGAACAGCCACGCACCCGTCTCGCCTTGCAACTCCGCTCGCGTCACCGGTCGGGTCGGCGCCGGATCGTCGACTTCCTCCGCAGGCCACGGGCGAGGCCGAGCTTGGTCGACCTTCTCCCGACCGCGCCGCGGCATCCTCGGCAGCCGGACGACATTGGATGACCCGCCCGCCGCACCGGAACCGTCCTCCTCGGCCTTGGCCTTGGCCTCTTCCCATTTCCGACGCAGCCGCTCCACCGCGTCGAAACGGCCTTCATCAGGTCCCATCGTGAACCCTGCCCCGGTTTCCTGCCGACATCGAACTAACCGCGGACAGGTGTCGCGACAGCTATCGGTCCCACAGCAGCCAACACCCCAAACTTCGTCTCAGGCCTATCCTTCACCTTCACATTCTGCATCAAGTCACCCGCCGCCGTCTTCGACCCATCCCAAAGGTCTCGGCAGCGCCCGCTCATCTCTCGAACTGACCCGCGTTCCGCACGGCCTTGTCGACCACTACCTGCCCCCTATTCGCATCGAAGGCGCATCGTTATTGTTGCGATCAGGGTATGTCTGCGGTCACGCCGGTCGCGCTCGCGCAGAACTCCCACAGCCGATCGCGGTCGGCGGCCGACTCCAGGGTGCGCCGCGAGTAGTGCTCGGGCCGTGGTTTGCGGTCGTGCCAGAACAGTCCGGACGGCAGGCCGTCGGTGGCGGCGAGCCAGATCGCGGTATCGGCGCCCTGGGCGGGCGTGCGCAAGAAGGGGCCGGTCAGGGCCCGAAATTTGGGTAGCGAGGTGGCCACGCCCGGTGTGTCCACCCAACCGGGATGCATGCTGTGCACCGCGATGCCCGCTCCGAAATAGCGTTCGGCCAGCACCGGCGTGAGCGCGACCTGCATCCGCTTCGAGCGGGCGTAGGCGGTGGCGCCGCGATAGTCGCCCGTGCGGTACTCGAGATCGTCGGGATGCACAGCCTGGGCGTACATGCCACCCGAGGACATCAGAACCACCCGCGCGTCCCCTGCGCGCTGCAGTGCCGGTGCGAGCATTTCGGTGAGCAGCAGCGGGCCGAGGACGTGCGTCGCGACACAGAGCTCGTATCCCTGCCAACTCTCGGTGCGGGTGACGGGCATGACTCCCGCGTTGTGGACGAGTACGTCCACCTGGTCGGTCCCGCCGACGAAATCGGCGGCGAAATCCCGCACGTCCGCCAGATCGGAGACATCGCATCGCCGCACCTGGACGAGGGCGCCGGGAACAGCCTCGGCGATCTCCGCGGCCGCGGCGTGCCCACGCGCGGTATTGCGCACCACCAAGATGACCGCGGCGCCGAGGTCGGCCAGGCCGAGGGCGATCGCCTTGCCGATGCCGGAGTTCGCACCGGTGACCATGGCGGTGCGGCCCCGCAGCGCCTGCGGCGCGAACGGCGGCCACCCTCGGCTTCGCACCTGAAAGCCGATCCGGCTGTAGCCGGGAGCGATGGTGCGGTCGAGTGCGGAGTCGATGAAGCTCGGAAGGTGAGTGGTCATCGTGCGCCCCTGCCTGATCGATCGACTGACAATTTATGCATCGTTTGTGCGTCGTTTCAATGGTAGCGTCGAAAGTGCGAGCCGGACAGTCCGCCGGCCGATCGAACTCCGGAGGACGTCATGACCCCCACCTCGCCCAGCACGACACGACCCATCGCCGATTCGCCGGACCTGCCGGTCGTGGTCCGGGGAAGCGAAAAGCGATGACCGGTGATCGACGTCGGGTAGCCGTGATCGGCAGTGGGGTCGCCGGGCTCACCGCGTCCTGGGTGCTCGCCCGTACCTGTGACGTCGTGCTCTATGAAGCGGATGCTCGCCTCGGCGGCCACGCCCACACCCATCGGGTGAATTCCCGCGCCGACGGCACCGGGGAGTGGCTCGGCGTGGATTCCGGCTTCATCGTGCACAACGACCGCACCTACCCGACCCTGCAGCGTTTGTTCGGCGAACTGGGCGTGCGCACGCAGGACTCGGACATGTCGATGTCGATCCGCTGTGACGGCTGTGGACTCGAATACGCCGGCGCCAAAGGGCTGCGCGGGATCTTCCCGGAGCCGCGTTCCCTGGCCCGCGGCTCCTATCTGCGAATGCTCGGTGAGATCACGCGCTTCCACCGCCTGGCCCGCGCCGAACTGGACATCGACCACGGCGACGACCTGCGCACCGTGGGTGAATTCCTGCGAGCCGGCGCCTTCTCCGACTACTTCACCGCGCACTTCCTGGTTCCCCTGGTGGCGGCGGTCTGGTCGTGCCCGCCGGACCTCGCGCTGCGCTACCCCGCCCGCTACCTGTTCACCTTCCTCGACCACCACGGCATGCTCACCGTGTTCGGCTCGCCCACCTGGCGCACCGTCACCGGCGGCTCGGCCACCTATGTGCGAGCGGTCGCCGAGGGCGTGCAGGATGTGCGCACGGCGGTGCCGGTGCGGGCGGTTCACCGCGCCGCGGGCTCGGTCGAGGTCCGCGACGACGCCGATCGGGTGGACCGCTTCGACGCCGCCGTGATCGCCACCCACCCCGGTCAGGCATTGCGTCTGCTGGATCGGCCGACCGCCGCGGAATCCGACATCCTCGCCGCGCTGACCTATTCGACCAACCACACCGTGCTGCACACCGACGAGTCCGTGCTGCCCCGCCGCACCGCGGCCCGCGCGTCGTGGAATTACCGCCTGCCGCACTGTGATTCCTCGCCGGACCGGGTGCTCGTGAGCTACGACCTGACCCGGCTGCACCGGCTGCCCGCCACCGTCGATCGCCGGTTCCTGGTGACTCTCGGCGACGACCAGGTGTCGCCGGACGCGGTCGTCGCCACGATGACCTACGAACACCCCCAGTACACGCCACGTTCGATGGCCGCCCGACGGCGCCTGCCCGAGATCGGCGACCGGACCGTGGCCTTCGCCGGGGCGTACCACGGGTGGGGATTCCACGAGGACGGCGCGCTGTCGGGATTGCGGGCGGCCGAACGCATCGGCGGTGTGTGGCAACCGCGTCGCGCCGACGTCCCGGCGGTCCGGCAGGAGGTGCGATGACCCGAGCCCGGCTGGTGCGCACCGTGATCCGCCATTCGCGGCGGGAACCGGTGCGGCACCTGTTCGCCTATCGCAGCTACAGCTGGCTCGTCGACCTCGACGAACTGCCGCGCCTGCCCTGGCCGTTGCGACCGTTCGCGGGCTTCCACGCCCGCGACCATCTCGGTGATCCGTCGGCCACGCTGCGCGACAACGTGGTCGACCATCTCGCCCAGCAGGGCATCGATCTCCGTGGCGGACAGATACTCATGCTCGCCAACGCGCGGATCTTCGGCTACGTCTTCAACCCGCTCACCGTGTTCTGGTGCCACGACGACACCGGCACCCTGCGATGCGTGCTCGCCGAAGTGCACAACACCTACGGCGAACGCCATCGCTATCTCGTCTCGCCCGAGCCGAATCCCTCGGTCGCCAAGGAGTTCTACGTCTCGCCGTTCAACCCGGTGACCGGGCGCTACCGGCTGCGTCTGCCGGTTCCCGACACACGGCTGCGGTTGGCGATATCGCTCGAGGGACCCGACGGCCGGTCCACCTTCGACGCCACCGTCCGCGGCCTCGTCCGCCCCGCGACCCGCCGCACCGTGACCGGCGCGGTTCTCGCGCACCCGATCGAAACCTGGCGCATCGCCGCGCGCATCCGATGGCAGGGCCTTCGCCTGTGGCATCGGGGTCTGCCGATCGTGCCACGCACTCCGCATCTCTCCCAGGAGGCTCTGCCATGACCACCATCTCCCCGTGCGGTGCGCCGCCCGCCACCGCCGCGTTGGTCGACCGATGGCCGCATCTGGCCGAGGTGCCGCGCGGGCTGCGCGCGAGCGCCGGTCGGCTGGTGGCGGCGGCATTGTTCCGCCGGGCCGCGCAACGGCTCGCGCTGCGCGTCGAACTGCCCGACGGCACGAGGTTCGGCGGCGGCGTCGACGACCCGACGACCCCGCTGATGGTCCTGCACGACCCGGACGCGTTCGCCACCCGGCTCGGCGCCACCGGCCTCATCGGATTCGGCGAGGCCTACATGACGGGCGACTGGTCGGCCCCGGACCCGACGGCGGTCCTCACCGTGCTGGCCTCGGACCTGAGCGCTCTGGTCCCGGCGCCGCTGCAGGCACTGCGTCCGCTCGTCCTGCCCGGACAACCCAGCCGGACCAGGGCCACGCCCGCGGGCGCGCGCAGTAATGCCGCGCACCACTACGACCTGTCCAACGACTTCTTCGCGTTGTTCCTCGACGAGACCATGACGTACTCGGCGGCGCTGTTCGACCGGCTCGACCCCGCCCCGGAGTGGGACGACCTCGCCGCCGCCCAGCACGCCAAGATCGACCGGCTGCTCGACGCCGCGCACGTCGGACCGGGCAGCTCCGTGCTCGAAATCGGTACCGGCTGGGGCGAACTCGCCATCCGAGCCGCGCAGCGCGGCGCGACCGTCCGTTCCGTCACGCTCTCGGCGCAACAACTCGTGCTCGCCCAGCAGCGCGTGGCCGCGGCCGACCTCGCCGACCGCGTGACGATCGAACTGCGCGACTACCGCGATGTCGAGGGCAGCTACGACGCGGTGATCTCGGTGGAGATGATCGAAGCCGTCGGCTACGAGTATCTGGCGGACTACCTGACCGTGCTCGAAGGACTGCTCGCGCCGGGTGGTCACGTCGCGGTGCAGGTGATCACCATGCCGCACGATCGGATGCTGGCCAGCCGCACGACCCATACCTGGGTGCAGAAGTACATCTTCCCCGGCGGGTTCCTCCCCTCGGAAGAACTACTGGCGCAACTTATCTCGCGCCACACGGACCTGGAACAGGTCGATCGCAGCGCGATGGGGCAGCACTACGCGCACACGCTGCGCCTGTGGCAGGACCGGTTCACCGCCGCCGACGTCCAGGTCGCCGCACTGGGTTTCGACGAGGTCTTCCAGCGAATGTGGCGGCTGTATCTCGCCTACTCCGAAGCCGGTTTCCGCTCCGGCTACCTGGATGCGCTGCAACTGATCCTTCGACGGAGCTCGTCGGCCGAGCTCGATGCGGCGGTGACGCGATGAACCCGACCACGCCCTCGCGGATCCTCGGCCTCGCGACAGCGGCCTACGGCGTCGCGGTCACCGTCCGTCCCGAGATCTTGCTGCGCCCCAGTGGGCTCGGCACCGGCGCGGAACCCGAACTGCGCGCGTTGGCCCGTTCTGTCGCGCTGCGCGATGTGCTCTCCGGGCTCGCCCTGGTGACAGCGACCGGCGTCCGTGCGCGCACCGTGGCCGCCGTCGTCCGGGTCGGCTCGGACGCCGCCGACACGGCCGTGTTCGCCCACGCGCTGAGGGGCCGTCCCGAGCTCGGCAAGACTCTGGCGGTGACCTCGACGTGGGGACTGCTGTGTCTGGCCGGCGCCGTCTACGAGCGTCGCGGGAGAACCCGGCCGGTGCTCGAACGGGGCGCTCACCGGCCATGACGGCCACGCCGGACGGCCCTCAGGCGGCGACGGAGCTGACCGTCGGCACCGTCGCGCGCCTGTTGGGGGTTCCGGTCGCCACCCTGCGCAGCTGGAATCAGCGCTACGACCTCGGCCCGCGCGGGCATCTGCCGGGTCGGCACCGCCACTACACCGGTGCCGACCTGGCCGTGGCCACCAAAATGGTCGAATTGGTCCGCGCCGGCGCCACTCCGGGAAGCGCCGCGCAGGCCGCGCGCACCGTGCGCGCGCCCGAGCCGGAGCTCGGCGCGGTCGACCCGGTGATCATCGCCGCCGAGAACATGGACATCTCCCGGCTGCTCGACCTGCTGGCGGCGCACATCACCCATCACGGCGTCGTGCCCACCTGGAACCAGCTGTGCCGACCCGCCTTCGAGTACATCGTGACTCGTCAGCAGCAGGGCCGCGGTTACATCGACGTCGAGCATCTGCTGTCGTGGGCGATCACGACCAGTCTGCATCGCTGTGTGCCGCCCTTGACCGATGCGGGTCGAGAGCCGGAGATCGTCCTTGCCTGTACGGCGGGCGAACACCATGTGCTGCCGCTCGAGATTCTGCGTGCCGCACTCGCCGAGAAGGGCAGGGCCGCACTGCTTCTCGGTGCGAATGTGCCCGACGACGCCTTGGCCCAGTCGTTGTCACGTCGGACGCATCCCGCCGTCGTCGTGCTGTGGTCGCAGACGCCCGCTACCGCGGCACCCGCCGCGCTTCACGCGGTCGCCGGGCACGGTCCGGTAATGTCCGCCGGTCCCGGCTGGACGGACGTCGCCGTCGGGCGGCGGCTCAGCTCTCTGGAGGAGGCCGTCGATGTCTTGTCGAACCCCGTGCTGTGACTCGTCGGACAGGAGTGAACCGCTATGCGCTGTGTAGTGTTCGGCGCCACCGGATATCTGGGTGGCCGACTGGTCCCGGAACTGCTCGATGCCGGGCACTCGGTCCGGGTGCTGGCCCGTGACCCGGGCAAACTCGTCGACGCGACGTGGCGGGAACAGGTCGAGGTCGTGCGTGGCGACGTCACCAGGGCCGAGGACGTCCGTGCCGCGCTGGACGGTCAGGAAGTGCTCTACTACCTCGTCCATTCCCTGGGCCGGGCCGATTTCGAGAACGTGGATCGCGAGGCGGCGCGCCTGGTCGCGGCCGAATCCGCGCGCGCGGGCCTGACCAGGTCGGTGTATCTGGGCGGCATCACTCCCAGCGGCCAGGAGTTGTCGCGCCACCTCGCCTCACGGGCGGAGGTGGGACAGATCCTGCTGGACGCACCGACGCCCGCCGTGGTGTTGCGGGCGGCGGTGATCATCGGTTCGGGCTCGGCCAGTTTCGAGATGCTGCGGTACCTGACCGAACGGCTACCGGTCATGGTGACGCCGCGCTGGGTACGCAGCCGGATCCAGCCCATCGCGGTGCGCGATGTCCTGCACTACCTGGTGCGCGCGGCCGACCTGCCCGACACCGTCAACGACGCCTTCGACATCGGCGGGCCCGATGTGCTCACCTACGAGGGCATGATGCGTGGCTACGCCGTGGCGGCGGGGCTGCCGCGGCGGGTGATCCTGCCGGTGCCGGTACTCACGCCGTGGCTGTCGGCGCAGTGGGTCAACCTGGTCACTCCGGTGCCGAAGGCACTCGCCGTGCCGCTGATGGAATCGCTCGTCAACGACGTGGTCTGCGCGGAGCACCGCATCGCCGATCACATCCCCGACCCACCGGAGGGGCTCACGTCCTATCTCGGCGCGGTGAGCTTGGCACTGCACCGCATCCGCGATCGGGACGTGCCCACCCGTTGGTCGGATGCCGGCCTGGCCGATGCCCCGTCCGATCCGCTGCCCACCGATCCGGACTGGTCCGGCGGCACGCTCTACAGCGATGTGCGCGAGCGGGACACGACCGCCGACCCGGCCACGCTGTGGGCCGTCGTCGAAGCCGTCGGCGGCGAACACGGGTGGTACTCCTTCCCGCTGGCCTGGGCGCTGCGCGGGTGGATCGACCGTCTGTTCGGCGGCGTCGGCCTCCGCCGCGGCAGGCGCGATCCACACCGCTTGCACGTGGGCGAGGCGCTGGACTGGTGGCGGGTCGAACACCTCGACCGCGGACGGCTGCTGCGTTTGCGCGCGGAGATGCGCGTGCCGGGACGAGGCTGGCTCGAGCTGTCGGTCACCCCGGCCGAGGGCGGCGGCGCGCATTACCGCCAGCGGGCCCTGTTCGAACCACACGGACTGGCCGGGCACCTCTATTGGAAGTCCCTCAGTCCCTTTCACGCGATCATCTTCGGCGGGATGGCCCGCAATATCACCGGGGCGGCCGAGTGACAACGGCATCCGTCCGGGCGCACTGCCCGGACGGATGCCGTTGTCTCACAGCTCGACTCAGCGCGGCGCCATCCGGATGGCGCCGTCGAGGCGGATGGTCTCGCCGTTGAGCATCGGGTTCTCCACGATGTGGCGAGCCAGCGCGGCGAACTCGGTGGGCTGCCCCAGCCGCGAGGGGTGCGGCACCTGCGCGCCGAGGGACTGCAGCGCCTCCTCGGGCAGCGTCTCGAACAGCGGCGTGCGGAACAGTCCGGGCGCGATCGTGACGACGCGGATCTTGTAGCTCGCCAGGTCACGCGCGATCGGCAGGGTCAGGCCGACGATGCCGCCCTTGGACGCGGAGTAGGCGGCCTGGCCGATCTGGCCGTCGTAGGCGGCGACGGAGGCGGTGTTGATGATGACGCCCCGCTCCTCACCGACCGGGTCGGTGCCCGACATGCGCTCGGCGGCCAGCCGGATCACGTTGAACGTGCCGACGAGGTTGACGTTGATCACCTTGGTGAAATCGGCGAGCGGGAACGCACCCTTCTTGCCGACCGTCTTGATCGCGTTGCCGATGCCGGCGCAGTTCACGGCGATCCGCAGCGGCGCCAGCGACTCCGCGACGTCGAGTGCCGCGCCCACCGCCGCTTCATCGGTCACGTCCGCGGCCGCGAAGGCCGCACCCTCGCCCAGTTCCTTGGCGACGGCCGCACCGTTGGACGAGGGAAGGTCGACGATGACGACCTTGGCGCCCTTGGCGTGCAGTTCCTGCACGGTCGCCAAGCCGAGACCCGACGCACCGCCGGTGACGATCGCGGACAAGTTGACGAAATCCATACTGTTTCTCCTGTTTTTCGGTGAGGTCTCACCGATATTGACACACTTCGCCAAAACTGTTTGGCTTTCGTGGTGACCCAGCCAGCGCCCCGCCGCCCCGGCCGTCCCTCCGTGCTGGACACCAGGGCCGTGTCGGCCGGCGCGCTGCGTCTGTGGGCCGACCGCGGCTTCGCCACCACCAACTGGAGCGATCTCGCCGAGGCCACGGGGATCAGCACCCGCACCCTGTTGCGGCACTTCTCGTCGCGATCCGAGATCGCCTGGATCGGCGTCGCGCCTGCGACCGGGCGCCTGCAATCCGCACTCGGCGCCGCCTCCCCCGAGCAGCCGCCCGCGGTGGTCGTCCGGGCCGCGATCGTCGAATCGGTGTCCCGCGATCCGCAGATCCAGGAGCTGGCCGCGGGCTGGCTGCGGCTGATCTCCTCGGAACCCGAGCTGGCCGCGACCGCTCCCCGGATCTACCGGCCGTGGATCGATACGCTCTCGGGCTACCTGGCTGACCGCCTACCCGGCTCCCCCGCCGCCGTTTGCCGGGCCATCGCGACCGCGTATCAGTCCGCCACCTTCGCCGCGCTGATCGAGTGGGCCGAGTCCGGAGCGGAGGGCGACTGCGCGGATTCGGTCGACCGGATGCTGCGATGGATGGATCCGCACCTGCCCGGCTCCACACCCGACTGAGCGGCGCTCCACCGGAGCCCGGCGGCGACGGCGGTCAGGAAGTCTCCCGCTTACCGGTCATCCGGTGGTGTCGTCGCCACCGGCGTGGGACTGTCAAGAGACGAGAACTTTCGATCGAGGAGGCCACCGGAGATGCGGGGAATCAACCACATCGTGCTGTTCGTCGCGGATCTGCCGCGCAGTATCGCGTTCTACGAGGACGTGCTCGGATTCGAGCGGCTCCCCGAAGGATTTCCCGGCGGCGCGTTTCTGCGCTCCCCCGGCTCGGCCAACGACCACGACCTCGGGCTCTTCCAGGCCAGAACACCGGCGGCCGGGCCCGCGGGCTCGGTCGGGCTCTATCACGTCGCGTGGGAAGTGGACACTTTGTCCGAGCTCGTAGCCGTCCGGGACCGCCTGACGGCGGCGCACGCGCTGACCGGGGCCAGTGACCACGGGTCGACCAAAGCGCTCTACGCCCGCGACCCCGACGGCATCGAGTTCGAGGTGTGCTGGCTGGTACCCGACGAACACGTCGAGGCCGCACTCGCGCCGGGCACCTCGCTGACCGCGCCACTGGATATCGACGCCCAGATCCAGCGATACGGCGCAGCCACTCCGGGCGGCCCGCGCACCGATCCGCAGGTGTGGGCGCGCGTCGCGGCGCAGCGGGCCGCGACGCGCTGACCCGGCCGTCCTCGGCGTCCGGCAGGGGTCACCAGCTGATGTCGGCCGTCGACTCGAGCGGGCGACGGTGATCGACCGACTCCTGGGTCACGAACGTGTCGGCGATGTGCAGGGCCGCGGGGAATCGGCACCGTGCTCGTTGTTCGATCTCGGGCACCGCTACCTGGAAGACGCGGAACTCGTCGAGCGCGAGCGCTTCGAGTTCGTCGAGGTGCTGGGTCAGCAGAAACGCCTTGCACCGCAGCCGTTTTCCCTCCACGAAGCAGATCACCTTCCAGTACTCGCGCGGCAATGCCACGCCACGATGCACCTGGTCGTCGGCCCGGAAGGCGGGTCCGCCGAAGACGCTCACTTTGAGGTCGTCGATGTCGACGTCGGCGAAGACCGCGTCTTCGAGTTGCCCCCACACCCCGGCGCGGCTGCTCTGGTTGAAGTCGTCCATCTGCGGGGTGATGTTGGTGTAGAAGAACGAGTCGATATTGGCCTGCTCGGCTTCGGTCTCGGTGCCCCACAGCAGATCCGCGCGCCGCGCCAGGTGGCCACGGTCGAGCCGATTCCGTCGGTACAGCTCGTTTCCCACCTGCACCTCGGCCGGGATTCGCGGGTCTTTGACGAAGTCGATGCCGGTGCGGGGCAGTTTGCGCATCGCGGCGCCGTCGATGTTCCAGGCCACCCAGAACGCGAACCGTCGCGGCGTGCTCAACGCCAACGAGAAGTGCGTGTAGCTGATGACGTCGGAGCCGTCCAGGCCAACCGCGTCGGCGCGGACCGCGGCATCCAGTTCCGGAACCTCGACCCTGGGCCCGAGAAAGTCCGGGTCGTAGCCGGTACGCAGCGTGTCGCTCGCGCTACCGTTCGTCGACGCGGTAGCCACATTGGCGGTCATCGGATGCCCCTTCCAGCAGGCGGACGTGGTGTATCGAGAGTTCGAACACCATCGTCGCCGCAGGCGGAGACGTCCTCACGAGTAGTCGACTACCCGTTCGCGGGCCGCCCGGCCCGGTCCGGGGTCACGTCATCGGTCACCGCGAACGTCGCCCACGCCCGCACGACGACATTGCCCCCGGCGTCGGCGCCGGCCAGTGCGACATCGACGCGCGACTCACCGTCTTGCACATAGCTCTGCGTGACGCGCCCCGAACACGACATGACGTCACCGGGCGGCAGCGGTCGCACCGACCTGGTGCGGAATCGGCGGATCGCCTCGGCCCCGAGCCAGTCGGTGGCATAGGTGGCCAACAGGGCCGCGGCCTGTGGTGAAACCTGCTCGCCCGCAAAGGTTTCCGCCGCTGCCCACGACTCGGCGACCAGACCGCCGGTGCGGTCGAAGTAGCGGGTCAGCGACTCCGTGGCGACGGCGGCGGGCTGGTCGGTGGTGGCGCCCGCGCGAATCGCGGTCAGCTGGTCCCCCGCGCGGGGCGGCGGACCGAAGAACCGGTGGTCGGTCTCGACCCGCTCCCCCACACCGGAGGCGAATCCGTCGGCGGGCAGGAAGGTCGGCGGCACCACCGGCCGCTCGGCGAGCCGATAGGCCGGGTTGTGCGAGCGCGCGGCCTCGGCGAACAGCCGGATGGCGCCGGTTTCCAGGAGCATGCCGTCACGGTAGGACCACCGCGCCCGTTGTGATCGGTTCCGCTCCCGCTCATCGGGACGCCGGGTCGACCGCGCCGAAAACATGTCCGCTGACCGGGAACGCGACGGCCCGAACACCCGCGCACAGCGCGACCATCGGCGCAGCTCATCCCCACTCCGTCCGAACATGGAGGTTTCGATGCCGGAGAACCCGCCGAACGGCCGAACACCCGACGCCGCCGACTACCGACAGATCGAGGCTGCTGCCGCGCCCACCCGCTTCGCGCGCGGCTGGCACTGCCTCGGCCTGCTCTCGTCGTTCCGCGACGGCAACCCGCACGAGGTGAAGGCCTTCGGCACCATGCTCGTGGTGTTCCAGTCCGAATCCGACGGCGCGCTGCACGTGCTCGACGGCTACTGCCGCCACATGGGCGGCAACCTGGCCCACGGCACCATCAAGGGCGACTCGATCGCCTGCCCGTTCCACGACTGGCGCTGGGGCGGCAACGGCAAGTGCACGGCCATTCCGTACGCGCGCCGGGTCCCGCCGCTGGCCAAGACGCGCACCTGGCCGACGCTCGAGCGCAACGGTCAGCTCTACGTCTGGCACGACCCGCAGGGCAGCAAGCCCACCGACGAGGTGACCATTCCCGAGATCGAGGGCTACGGCACCCCGGAATGGACCGACCTGACCTGGAATTCGATTCTGATCGAGGGCTCGCACTGTCGCGAGATCGTCGACAACGTCGTCGACATGGCGCACTTCTTCTATGTGCACTACTCGTTCCCGCGCTATTTCAAGAACGTCTTCGAGGGTCACGTCGCCACCCAGTACATGCGCTCGACCCCGCGCATGGATATCACGGTCGGCACCAGTTACGACGATCCGAATTCCACCCTGCGCTCGGACGCTTCGTATTTCGGTCCGTCCTACATGCTCGACTGGTTGTGGAGCGAGGCGCAGGGCATGACCATCGAGACGGTGCTCGTCAACTGCCACTACCCGGTCGACGAGAACTCGTTCGTGTTGCAGTACGGCGCGATGGTGAAGAAGCCGGAGGGCATGTCCGACGAGGACGCGAACGCGATGGCGGCGCAGTTCGCGCAGGGCGTCGAGTACGGCTTCGAGCAGGACGTCCAGATCTGGAAGAACAAGGCGCCCATCGACAATCCGCTGCTGTCGGAGGAAGACGGCCCGGTGTATCAGCTGCGCCGTTGGTACAAGCAGTTCTATGTCGACGTCGACGACGTCACCGAGGACATGACCAAGCGGTTCGAGTTCGAGATCGATACCGACCGCGCGGTGACGAGCTGGGAGGCCGAGGTGGCCGACAACATCGCCCGCGGCGCCGTCATCGACACCATGTCCTGACCACTCACCCCACCACGAACAGAAAGCACCACCCGAGATGACCAGAGTTCTCGACAATATCGCCGCGATCGCGGACCAGCTGCGCGAGCAGGCACCGGAAGCCGAGCGCCTCGGGCAGCTCCCCGACGCGACGGCGCAGTTGCTCAAGACGGCGGGCCCGATCCGTCTGCTCCAGCCCAAGAAGTACGGCGGGTTCGAGGTACACCCCCGCGAGTTCGCCGAGACGGTGATGGCCACCGCCGCACTGGATCCGGCCAGCGGCTGGATCACCGGCATCGTCGGCGTGCACCCGTGGCAGCTGGCCTTCGCCGACCCGAAGGTGCAGGACGAGGTGTGGTCCGACGACCACGACACCTGGATGGCCTCGCCCTACGCACCGACCGGCATCGCCCGTCCGGTCGACGGCGGGTATGTCTTCAACGGCCGCTGGCAGTTCAGTTCCGGCACCGATCACTGCGACTGGATCTTCCTCGGCGCCATGCTCGGTGACACCGAGGGCAAGATGGCGCTGCCGCCGAAGATGCTGCACATGATCCTGCCGCGCCAGGACTACCAGATCGTCGAGGACTCCTGGAATGTGGTGGGACTCAAGGGCACCGGTTCCAAGGACATCATCGTCAAGGACGCGTTCGTGCCCGACTACCGGGTGATGAGCGGTGACGATGTCATCGACGGCACCGCGCAGCGCGAGTACGGCGTCACCGAGACCCTGTACAAGATGCCGTGGTCGACGATGTTCCCGCTCGGCATCAGCTCGGCGGTGGTCGGCATCGCCGAGGGTGCGCTGGCCGCGCATCTGGACTATCAGCGCGACCGCGTCGGCGCGCAGGGCACCGCGGTCAAGGACGACCCGTACGTGCTGTTCTCGATCGGCGAGGCCGCCGCCGACATCAACGCCGCCCGCCAGGAACTGCTCGCCAACGCCGACCGGATCTACGACGCCGTCGACGCGGGCAAGGAGATCAGCTTCGCCGAGCGCGCCGCGGGCAGGCGCACCCAGGTCCGCGCGGCCTGGCGCGCGGTGACGGCCGTGGACCAGATCTTCGCCCGTTCCGGCGGCAACGCGCTGCGCATGGACAAGCCCCTGCAGCGCTACTGGCGCGACGCGCACGCCGGGCTCGCCCACGCCATCCACGTGCCGAGCACCGTCTATCACGCCTCGGCGCTCAGCTCTCTCGGTGTCGAGCCCGCCGCCAACCTGCGCTCGATGATCTGACCGATCTTCAAGAAGGACAACCGAAATGACAGATATCAAAGGCCTCGGCTACGTCAAGATCCAGACCGCCCACATGGACCGCTGGCGCAAGTTCGCGTTCGAGGTGCTCGGCTTCGCACAGGGCAGCGGGCCCGACGAGAACGCGCTGTATCTGCGGATGGACGAGCGCGCGGCGCGGATCACGATCGTGCCGGGCGACAGCGACGCCATCGTGACCATCGGCTGGGAAGTCCGCGACCACGCGGCCCTGCTCCGCGTACAGGAGGCGGTGACGGCGGCGGGAATCGCGGTGAAACCGCTGTCGGTCGAGGAGGCCGACGCGCGCCGGGTCGAGGAGGTCATCACCTTCCAGGACCCGACCGGCGCCACCCTCGAGGTGTTCCACGGCGCGGTGCTCGACCACAGTCCGGTGGTGACGCCGTTCGGCGCGAAATTCGTCACCGGCGCACAGGGTCTGGGTCATGTCGTACTCCCGACCATGGACCCCAACGGCGCGTTCGATTTCTACACCGATGTGCTCGGGTTCCTGCCGCGCGGCGCGTTCCGGATCCCGGCGCCGCCGGAATTCGGCCCGATGCGGGTGCGGTTCCTCGGCGTCAACGAGCGCCATCACAGCCTGGCGCTGTGCCCGGCGCCACACGGCGGCGCGCCCGGCCTGGTGCACATCATGGTGGAGGTCGACAGCCTCGACGCCGTCGGTCAGGCGCTGGACCGGGTGACCAAGGACGGCTTCTCGGTGTCGTCCACCCTCGGCAGGCACACCAACGACAAGATGGTCTCGTTCTACGTCCGCGCGCCCGGCGGCTGGGACATCGAGTTCGGCACCGAGGGCATGCGGGTCGACGAGAACTCCTACAGCGCTGAGGAGATCACCGCCGACAGCTACTGGGGCCACGACTGGTCCGGCAGCGAGCCGCTCGCGGCCATGTAGACCCCGCGCCCACCCCACGAAGGCCCCCGGCCCGAGCTCATCGCTCGGACCGGGGGCCTTCGTCTCGATATGGACCTGCCGAATCATGTGACAACGACCACAACGGATGGTATGAATAGGTATATGCCTAATCGAAATATGCGAGTGGGCATCAGCTCGTAGATCCGAATGGAGAGCTCATGGTCATCCAGGCCGAGGCCACCACCCCGAGCGCGATTCTCGATCGCGCGTCCCTGCTGCTCGACGCCTTCGACGGCCCGGGCAGGCTCACCCTCGCCCAGATCGTCCGGCGCACCGGCCTACCCCGGTCCTCGGCGCATCGCATGCTCGATCGGCTGGTGCAGCTGCGCTGGTTACGTCGTGAAGGACGCGACTACGAGCTCGGCATCCGGCTGATGGAGCTCGGCTCGCTGGCGGTGCATCAGGACCGACTGCACCGCGCGGCGATGCCGTTCCTGCACGAACTGCACCGGGTCACCGGGTTCGTCGTGCACCTGGCCGTGCTGGACGGCCCCGACGTCGTCTATCTCGACAAGGTCGGTGGCGAGCTGTCGGCGGTGGTACCCACCCGTGTCGGCGGTCGACGGCCCGCCGCCTGTACCGCGGTCGGCAAGGCGATCCTGGCCTACTCCGACGAGCGCCGCATCGCCGACGCCCTCGCAGGCCGGGCCGGCGCGCGCACCCGCTACTCGATCACCACCAAGGCCCAGCTCGACACCGAACTGGACAAGGTGCGCGCGCACGGGATCGCCGTCGAACGCGAGGAATCACTGCCGGGCTTCGGCTGTATCGCGGCGCCCATCGGCGATCTCGGCGAGGCCGCCGTGGCGGCGGTGTCGGTGTGCGGGCCGCTGGATCGAATGCTGTTCGATCACCGTCTCAGCGCACCGGTGCGCACGACCGCCCTCAATATCTGGCGCCACGTCGACGACGGCCGGGTGCGGGTGCATCCCACGTTGCAGCAGCATCCCCGCCCGCTCGGGGTAGGCCCGGCAGCGCGACCGCACGCGGATCAGCGCGGCCCGCGCACGGCGTGATCCATCACCTCGCCGAGTCGCCGACCCGAACTCGGGCGGCGACCGGCGCGAGAAGTCAGGCGGACTTTCCCACCTTGGCGGCACAGATTCGATCGCTGCGTCAGGCCGGACTGTTCACGCAGAAGCTGTGGCAGATACGTTCGCGGACAATCACTTGCGGGCATTCGGGATCGAACCATCGGTCGACGTGCGCCCAGTGCACGGGATGCATCAGATAGGGGCCGGTGAGACCGTCCAGATCGGTGAACTCCTGTTCCCAGACATGGGTCCACGGCGAGGATCCCGCACCACGCGCGACCCGGCTCAACTGCCAGGACCGGATGCTCGGCAGATAGCGGGGCATCCGCAGCAGGTCTGCTTCGAACCGCTCGATCGTCGCGCGCGGTGTGCCCGGCGCGACGCGTAGCAGCAGTACCCGGTAGACCGATCCGGTGGCGTCCGGTTCGGCGATACCCGCTGTGCCGCCCTGATATTCGGCGCCGTCGACGTGGGCCACCGGGCTCTCGCTCAGCAGCGTGTCCACCTCGGCAGTGGTCCCCGTCCAGTCGGCGGACTCGTCGAAGCGCAGGTGCACCAGGACATCACCGCCGTTACGGACCCCCGGCAGCGTGGGCTGGACCAACACGCGTCGCGCCACCGGAGCGGCGATTCCACGCAACCCGGACATCAACCGGTCACGCGCGCGGGGATCGGTATCGGGCGAAAGATGCACCAGCCGCGTCACCTCAAACATCGCCGAGCCTGTCGACGTCGGCCGCGAGCGCACCGGTGGCCCGAGTCCGTTCGACGATCATCTCCGCCGCCGCGGCCCACCACTGCCGCACCGACTCGTCGGGACGCCCCTGCCAGGTCATCGTCCACCAGCCCTGAGCACCGTCTAGCACCCAGCTCGCGATGACCGTGTTCGACTCGTCCGGGAACCACACGGGCGGGCTCACCACGATCCGCTCGAGCACCATGCCGCGCTCCCGCGCGCCCGGCGCGTAGTCGCGCAGATAGGCGTCGACGAACTCTCTGGCGCGGCCGGGCTTCGTCACTACGGTGTCGATCACGTAGACCTTCGTGGCTTCCATCCGCCGACCGTAGGCAGCCGCCGATGGGCATCGACCTGGTGTTTCCGCCCAGTGGGAGAACGCGGTTCGGATCGCGCCGCACCGGTCCTACGGTGAGGCCGACGACGCGCTCGACCGCCGATCGCGTCGCCGAGAACCAGGAGGACCAGTGACTGTGCGAACTTTCCCGACCACCGGGCCGGGTGCGGTTCCCGATCCGGAGGTCGCGGCCATGCTCGCCACGCTCGACGCCGGATTCCCCGATGTCGCCACGATGGCGGCGGTCGATGTGCGCGCCGCGATCCGCGCCAGACGCGCCCCGCTGCGACGACTTCCCGAGATGCGCCGAGCGCACGACCTCACGATCGACGGACCCGGCGGCCCGCTGCCGCTGCGCGTGTTCGTCCCCCATCACGACGGCGGTGCCCTGCCGGTGATCGTGTTCGCCCACGGCGGCGGTTTCGTGTTCTGCGATCTCGACAGCCACGACGAGTTCTGCCGCTCGATGGCGGCGGGCGTCGGCGCGCTGGTGATCTCGGTCGACTACCGGCTCGCGCCGGAGCATCCCGGCCCCGCGGCGCACGACGACGTGTTCGCGGCGCTGCGGTGGGCCGCCGACAACGCCGGCGCCTACGGCGGTGATCCGTCGCGAATCGCGCTGGCCGGCGACAGCGCGGGCGGCAATCTCGCGGCCACCGTGGCCATCGCCGCAAGAGACGGCGGCGGTCCGCCGGTGGCGGCGCAGATCCTGATCTATCCGGTGATCGACGACGATGTCGAGACCGAGTCCTACCGGCGCTTCGGCACCGGCCACTACAACACGACCAGCGCGATGCGGTGGTACTGGCAGAACTACGCCCCGGACGGCACCGACGATGTTCGCCTGGTGCCGACCAGGGCCGACTCACTCGCCGGTCTACCGCCCGCGGTGGTGATCACCGCCGAGTTGGACCCGCCGTGCACCGCCGGGGACGCCTACGCCCAGCGCTTGGCAGCCGACGGCGTCGCGGTCCGGCATCGCCGCTACGACGGGCTGTTCCACGGATTCCTCAGCATCCCGTCGCTGGCCGCCACCGTGGCCGCGCGCACCGAGATCTGGGCCGTGGTATGCGAGATGCTCGACCTCGACCACTAGTTCAGCGGCGCGACAGTTCGAGGTTCAGACGGCGGTGAAGTACTCGATCTTCGGTGCGCCCGCCAGCAAGGGAGCCATCAACTTTCCTGCCGCGCGGAAGTGATCCGACCGGCCGTGGGCTTCGACAGCGGCGTCGTCGGCATACAGTTCGAAGAACCGGTAGTGCTCGGCATCGGTGCGCGAACGCACCAATTGGTAGGTCAGGTTGCCCGGCTCATTGGCCTTGATCTGTTCGATGAGATCGGCGACGACGGCTTCGAACTCCGCACCCGCACCGGCTTTGACAGTGACCTCGGCGATGACTGCGATCATGATTTCTCTCCTTTTCGGTCGACGCTACCCGCGATCGGGCGCGCCTGGCTCAGGTCTGTAGGTAGGCCACGATGCTGCCGGTGAGCCCGGCGAGGGCATCCTCGAGGTTGCCGTAGGTGCCGAGCGTGCGTTCGGAGGTGATGCCGCGCATCGCCGCGGGGATCAGGGCGGCCACCTGCCGCACCCTGACCGGGTCGACCCCCAGATCCGCGAACGCCCGGTGGCAGGCATCGTCCCAGTTCGGTTTCCACGACGACAATTCCGCCGCGGTGAGCGGGAACTCGCGTTCGAGTTCGACCTGCTCGCGCGGTAATGCGGCGCGCAACGTCTCGATGGCCAGTGATTCCGGCGTGCGCAGGCCGACGGCCATGGCGTCGACAAGGGCAGCGACCCGTTCGCGCAATGTCCCGTCCGGCCGCAGGTTCGCGGGGAGGTCGCCGCGCTTGTCGGCGGTGTAGCGCAGCACCGCGGCCCACAGGCCGTCGATATCACCGAACTGGTACTTCACCACACCCCAGGTGGCACCGATATCGCGAGCGATGCGATTGCCCGATACCGCAGCGGGATCGCCGGTGGCCAACGACGCGATAGCGGCTTTGATCATGCTGTCTCGCGATTCGATGCCACGCCTGTTCGCGCGTCGCCCACCGATCGCCGGTTCTGTCACGAGGCTCGACTCTAGCCGCTCCGAGCTGCCCGTTCCAGTTTCACCGAACCCTCTTGTATTTTTTGAAAGAGGGTTCTATTCTCATGACGTTCTGTGGTCGGCATCACACCGAACAGCTCATCGCCGTGCCGGGTGCCCTGGAGGATTCCGATGGCCAAAACACCCTTGCCGATGGAACCGACGGGCTGGTTCCAAGTGGCGTGGTGCCCCGAGATCACGACCGGCGCGGTCCACCGGATGAAGTACTTCGGGCGCGAAATGGTCGCCTGGCGGTCGGCTTCCGGCCGGATCGCGGTATTCGACGCCTACTGCGAGCATCTGGGCGCCCACCTCGGTTACGGCGGGCATGTCGAGGGCGAGAATCTCGTGTGCCCGTTCCACGGCTGGGAGTGGAATCGCGAAGGGCGCAATGTCTGCATCCCGTACGAGAGCCATCCGAACAAGGGTCGTCGCATCCGCAGCTATCCGGTGGTGGAACGCAACGAGGCGGTGTGGATCTGGTACGACACCCAGGTCCGGGCACCGTATTTCGAGGTGCCCGATATCTTCGCGGATTTCGGCGACGACAAGACCGCCGAGGACTACTACCAGCCGGTACCCGTCGCGACTCTTTACCGGCAGCAGCTGGAACTCCATCCGCAGTACGTGCTGGAGAACGGTGTCGACTTCGCCCACTTCAAGTTCGTGCACAAGACGCCGTTCGTCCCGAATTTCACTCGCCACGACTTCTCCGGGCCGGTGTCGTTCGTGGACTTCACCATCGCCTTCGACGCGGGCATCGCCGAGAACGACGTCAACAGCGGAGTCGAATCGATCAACGCGGGCCTGGGCTGCACGGTCACCAAGAGTTGGGGCATGGTCGACAACCGCACCATGCCCGCGGTGACGCCGGTCGACGACGCCACCTGCGACGTCCGCTTCACCGTCTGGATCGGCCGCGAACCCGGCGACGACAGCTCCGAGACCTCCACCTACGGCAAGACGATGGCCGCCTTCGTCATCGAGCAGTTCGCCGCCGACATCCACATCTGGGCGCATCAGCGCTACTCCGACCCACCAGCGTTGTCGCGCAGGGAATTCGACGGGTTCACCGCGTTGCGCGCGTGGGCCGCCCAGTTCTATCCCGACGACAACGCGGCCACAGCTCTCGACCGACGAACCGCGACACAAGGATTCACATCATGAGCACCTCCGGCAGAGTCCGTGTTTTCCAAGTGGCGACCGGCAATCTCGGCACCGAGATGATCGGACGCATCCAGCAGCATCCCGATCTCGAACTGGTCGGACTGCACTGCTATTCGCCCGACAAGATCGGACGCGACGCCGGGGAGATCGTCGGTATCGGTCCGATCGGTGTAATCGCTACCGGCTCGGTGGAGCAGATCATCGCCGCCCGACCCGACGTCCTCACCTTTCACGGCGTATTTCCCGACGAGGACCTCTACGAGAAAGTCCTCGAGGCAGGCATCGATGTGGTGACCACCGCGGACTGGATCACCGGCTTCCACCGCGACACCCACCATCCGCATCCGTCCGGCAGGAAGGTCAGCGAGGTGATCGCGGCCGCGTGCGAGCGCGGCAATGCCACCTTCTACGGCACCGGCATGAATCCGGGTCTGAGTCAGATCCTCGGAATCGTGCATACCGCCGATGTTTCCGAGATCGAGAACATCACCGTCATCGAATCGGTCGACGTCTCGTGTCACCACTCGGTCGACACCTGGAAGGCTGTCGGCTACGGGCGTCCGATCGACGATCCCACGATCGGGGAATCACTGCACAAATACACCGCGGTCTTCGCCGACGCCGTCTACCTGATGGCCGATGCCTTCGACCTCGAACTCGACGAAGTGCGGTTCGGGTACGAACTCGGCGCCTGCACCGAGGACGTCGATCTCGGCTGGTATTTCCTGCCGAAAGGGTCTTTGGGCGCCAACTACATCAAGTACCAGGGCATGGTCGACGGCGTCGCGCGGGTGGAATCACATCTCGAATGGCAAATGACCCCGCACACCGATCCGGCGTGGAATATCAAGGGCTGCTACATCACTGAGGTAACCGGCGATCCCAATATCTACAGCAAGCACATGATCTTCCCGCGCAAAGGGTTCGACCTGTCGGATCCGAGCAACTTCGCCTCGATCGGCATGACCGTAACCGGGCTGCCCGCGCTCAACGCCATCACCTCGGTGGTGGCGGCGCCCGCGGGCATCATCACCAGCGCGGACCTGCCCTTGCGAGCCTTCGCGGGACGCTTCAAGATCTGAACCGGCACCCGGCAGAACACGGCCTAGTCCGCCGGGTCGTGCTGCTCGAGTTCCTCCGCGCGCACACGCTGCTCGATCTCGCGCCAGCGCCCCGGCGTCGGATGGGGGTATTCGGCGCGGTCGTCGTGTTCGGCGTCGGCCAATGTGGTGGCCGCGTTGTCGATGTCATCGATCAACTGCTGGGCGAGGTCGCGTTCGGTCGCGTAATGGCGCTGCGCCCATTGCAGTACCAACTGCGAATAAGCCCAGCCCGGTTCGGATTTCGCGGCTTCGGCATCGATCGCGGCGCGTTGCGCGAGTTTGTCGACATCGGCGATATGGTCGTGCAGGATCTGCTTGAGCCGATCCGGGGACCCGAGATGACCGAACATGACGCGCAGCAGCACGTGGTGTTTGAGTACCGACGGATCGACGGGCGCCTTGTTCCACCACGTGGTCACCGCGGCCCGACCCTCCGCGGTGATCTGGTAGAGCCGCCGGGCGCGCATGGTGTTGTCGGGGTCGAGGCGCGAACTCGCGAAGCCGTGCTGCTCGAGCTTCTTCAGCTCGGCGTAGATCTGACTGTAGGACGGGGTCCAATAGATGTAGCGCAGGCTCCAATCGGCCCACTTCTTCAAGTCGTAGCCGGAGATCTCCTCCTCGTACGAGAGCATGGCGAGCACCGCCCAGCTGGTCGGCGGCAGATTCGGCACGCCGGTATCGGGGTCAGGGGTAGCCATTGCTGAATGCTAGCAACCGGCATTGTCGGAATTCAGCCATCGACAACCGCTGACCGGGAGGCCGTCTTGAGCCGCGCCCCGATGGTCCCGGATTCTGGGAAACATCGAATTCCGTTCGGAAGGACACCTATGAATGCGGACAACGTCGTCGTCGCCGGTATCCCGGCCCCCGCGGAGCTACGCAGAGTGCTCGGTCACTTCGCGACCGGCGTCGCGGTGATCGCCGCCCACGACGGGACGCGACCGCTCGGCTTCACCTGTCAGTCGGTGGTGTCGGTGTCGCTGGACCCGCCGTACGTGTCGTTCTGCCCGGCCAAGAGTTCGACCAGCTGGCCGCTGCTGCGCGAGGCGGGCGCCCTGTGCATCAACATCCTGGCGCAGGAGCAGAGCGCGCTGTGTCGCCAGTTCGCGGTGAGCGGCGCCGACAAGTTCGCCGGTGTCGAGTGGGACAGGGCGGGCAACGGCGCGCCCGCGCTGGCCGGGACGCTGGCCCAGATCGAGGTGACCGTCGAGCTCGAGCACGACGCGGGCGACCACACCGTAGTGCTCGCCCGCGTCGGTGATCTGCGGGCCACCGAGGGCGCCGAGCCGCTGCTGTTCTACAAGGGTGGGTTCGGCGGCTTCGCGTCCTGAACCGACGACGACGGGGTGGTCCGCGCCGGACCACCCCGTCGTCGTGTCTCACGCCTCGATGACGTCGAAGCCCTTGTACCCGGCGGCCGCGACCTCGGCGATGATCTCGCCGTAGACGCCGAAGCCGCCGACGAACGGCATGAACACCCGCGGCCTGCCCTCGATGTTGGCGCCCAGATACCACGAATTCGCCTGTGTCATCAGTGTTCCCGCGGCCCGGCTGACGCATTCGCGCACCCACTCCGACACCGCGTCCCGGCGTGCCTCGAGCGCCACCGCTCCCCTGCCGTCGAGGAAGCCGATGGCCTCGGCCACCCAGTCGACGTGCAGTTCCGAGTGCAGCACCATATTGGCCAGCACCGACGGACTGCCGGGACCGGTGAGGTTGAACAGGTTCGGAAAGCCCGCCATCCCCAGGCCCAGATAGGTTTTCGGCCCTTCGCGCCATGCCTGGTTGAGTGTCTCGCCATCACGGCCGACGATGTTCATCCGTGATACCGAGCCGGTCATCGCGTCGAATCCGGTCGCGAGCACCAGGGTGTCGAGCGGGTAGTGCGCGTCGGTGGTGTGCACGCCCGCGGCGTCGATCCGGGTGATCGGCGTGGCCTTCAGGTCGACCAGCTCGACATTGTCGCGGTTGAAGGTCTGGTAGTAGTTCGTGTCGGTGCAGATCCGCTTGGTGCCGATGGGATGGTCGTGCGGAACGAGCAGGTCGGCGACGCGCGGGTCATCGATCACCGCCCGCACCTTTTCCTCCCAGAATTCCCGCGCGGTGTCGTTGGCGGCGAGGGTGGTCAGCTGGTCGGGGAAGGTCTTGCTGAACAGCACACCCCCCAGTGCCCAGCGCTTCTCGTAGGCTTCGCGCCGTTCCCGATCGGTCACCGTGACCGCGGATTCCGGATGCGCCTGATGCGGCGAACCGCCGCCGCTGGCCATCGACAGCCGCCTGCGCTCGGGATAGTTCGCCTTCTGCGCCGCTCGATCCTGCTCGGTCAGCGGCGTATTGCCCGCGGGCACACTGTAATTGGCGGTGCGTTGGAACACGTGCAGTCGCTGGGCCTGCTCGGCCACGCACGGGATCGTCTGGATGCCGGAGGATCCGGTGCCGATCACGCCGACCCGGCGGCCGGTGAGGTCGACCCCCTCGTGCGGCCAGTGCGAGGTGTGCAGGATCTGCCCGGCGAAGGTGTCGAGTCCATCGATGGCCGGGGTGTTCGCGTTCGACAGCGGACCGGTGGCCAGCACCACGAACCGGGCCGAGACCGCGTGGCCGGTGTCGGTGTCGACCTGCCAGCGCAGGGTCTGCTCATCGAGCACGATATCGGTGACACGGGTACCGAATTCGATGTCGCGGCGCAGGTCGTAGCGATCGGCGACGTGCTCGAGGTAGGCCAGGATCTCGGGCTGGGTGGCGTATTTCTCGCTCCAGTTCCATTCCTGTTGCAGGGCGTCGTCGAAGGAGTACGAGTAGTCGACGCTCTCGACGTCGCAGCGCGCGCCCGGATAGCGGTTCCAGTACCAGACGCCGCCCACGCCGTCACCGGCTTCGAACACCCGCACGGTGAGGCCGCTGCCGCGGAAGCGGTGCAGCGCGTAGAGGCCGGCGATGCCCGCGCCGACGACGACCACGTCGACGTCGGTCGGGCCTTTCGCTGGTGCCGATGGGGTCTCGGGGTTCACAGTGCCTACCTTTCGATGGAGACCGGTTTCTCTGCGGCGACGCTAAGGAGGCGCGCACCGTCCGAGCAGGTCCCCTTCCCGCTGACCGGCACATTCGCGCATCGATGCCCTCCCGGTGATCGGGAGATCCGCCCCACGGCACCCGGCGCCGGGCCTACCGTCGAGCGCAATTCGAGGTGGTACCAGGAGGAAACAGTGGTGGACTGGAACGACGAGGTCGATGTGCTGGTCGCGGGGTCGGGCGGTGGCCTGGCCGGCGCCTACACCGCGGCCCGCGAGGGACTCAGCGTCGCGGTGGTCGAGGCGACCGACAAGTTCGGCGGCACGACGGCGTATTCGGGTGGCGGCGGAGTGTGGTTTCCCTGCAACCCGGTGCTCGAGCGAGCGGGCACCGACGACACCATCGACGACGCGCTGACGTACTACCGCGCCGTGGTCGGCGACCGCACCCCCGACGAGCTGCAGCAGACCTACGTCCGGCGGGGTCGCGATCTCATCGAATACCTTGAAGCCGACGACCATTTCGCGTTCATGATGCTGCCGTGGCCGGACTACTTCGGGAAGGCGCCCAAGGCCCGGCTCGACGGTCGGCGCCACATCATGCCGACGCCCCTGCCCGCCGCCGAGCTGGGCCCGCTGCGCGAATCGCTGCGCGGAACGCTCGACACCGACCGGCTCGGCGCTCCCCCGCAGGACCTGCTGATCGGCGGTCAGGCGCTGATCGGGCGGATGCTGCGAGCGATCTCGAGCTACCCGCACGCGCGGCTGCACCTGGATTCGCCGCTGGTGGAACTGGTGGTCGAGGACGGGGTGGTGACCGGCGCGATCGTCGAACGCGACGGCGCCAGGATCGCGATCCGCGCCCGGCGCGGCGTGATCCTCGCGGCCGGCGGTTTCGAGCAGAACACCGAGCTGCGCAAGCACTACGGCGTGCCCGGCGAGGCGCGAGACACCATGGGGCCCTGGGGAAATCAGGGCAGGGCGCACCAGGCGGGCATCGCGGCGGGCGCCGACACCGATCTGATGGATCAGGCGTGGTGGTCGCCCGGGCTGACCCATCCCGACGGGCGTTCGGCGTTCGCGCTGTGGTTCACCGGCGGCATCTTCGTCGACCAGGAGGGCAAGCGGTTCGTCAACGAATCGGCGCCCTACGACCGGCTGGGGCGCGAGGTGATCCGCCAGATGAACGACCGCGGGCTCACCCTGCCGTTCTGGATGATCTACGACGACAAAGAGGGCGAAGTGCCGCCGATCAAGGCCACCAATGTGTCCATGGTCGAGACCGAGAAGTACGTCGAGGCCGGTCTGTGGCACACCGCCGACACCCTCGCGGAGCTGGCCGCGAAGATCGGCGTGCCCGCGGCGAACCTGGAGGCCACCGTCGAGCGGTTCAACGCGACGGTCGCCACCGGTGTCGACCCCGATTTCGGGCGCGGCGACGAGGCCTACGACCGGGCCTTCTCCAACGGCGAACCGCCGCTGGTGACCATCGAGAAGGGCCCGTTCCACGCGGCGGCGTTCGGCATCTCCGATCTGGGCACCAAGGGCGGTCTGCGCACCGACAGCGCGGCGCGGGTTCTCGGCCGCGACGGCGAACCGATCCCCGGCCTCTACGCCGCGGGCAACACCATGGCCGCGGTGAGCGGCGAGGTCTATCCCGGCGGCGGCAATCCGATCGGCGCGTCCATGCTGTTCAGCCACCTCGCCGTGCGGCACATTCTCGGCGAATGATCCCTTCCCGGTCTCTCCCGCTGGCCGGGAGAGACCGGGGCACCCGGGCCACCGGATGTGGTTCGGTTCACAGACTCATCCCTTTCGATATTTCAGGAGCGACACGATGGCTTCAGCGGACGACATTCGCGCGACGGTGCGCAAGTATGTGGAGGCCGTCGGCAGCGGTACGGCCGCCGACGTCGTCGCCCTCTACCGCGAGGACGCGACGGTGGAGGACCCGGTCGGCACCGAACCGCATGTCGGGCACGCGGCGATCACCAAGTTCTACGAGAACATCGAGCCGCTGGAGCGTTCGACCGAACTGTTCACTCTCCGCGTCGCGGGCGACAGCGCCGCGTTCAGCTTCCGGGTGGTCACCAAGTTCGGCGAGCAGACCTTCACCCTCGACCCGATCGATGTCATGACCTTCGACGAGGACGCCCGCATCGTGAGCATGCGCGCGTTCTGGTCCCAGGACGACATGGTCGTCGGCTGAGCGAGGCGGACATGACTGCGACCGAACAACACTGGGATCACGAGGTCGGTTTCCTCGTCGTCGGCAGCGGCGCGGGCGGGCTCACCGCCGCGCTCGCCGCCGCCGATCGCGACCTGGACACCCTGGTCATCGAGAAGGCCTCGGTCTACGGCGGCAGCACCGCGCTGTCGGGCGGCGGCATCTGGGTGCCCAACAACCCGACGCTGCTGCGCGAGGGCCTCGGCGATTCCCGCGCCGACGTGCGCGCCTATCTCGACGCCGTCGTGGGCGACCGGGTGCCGACGAAGAATCTCGACGCGTTCATCGACGAGGGCCCGCGCATGCTGGCCTTTCTCGAGACCAGCCCGCACCTGCGATTCCAGTGGTGCGCCGGCTATTCCGACTATCACCCCGAAGCACCCGGTGGACGGCCTGCGGGCCGGTCCATCGAGCCGCTGCCGGTCGATCTCAAACAGCTCGGCGCGGACGAGCACCTCCTGCGTCCGGCCGCGCTCGCGACGCCGCCCGGACTGTTCATCACCTCCAAGGACTTCGTCCAGCTCAATATGGTGACCCGCACCTGGCGGGCACGCTGGACAGCACTGCTGACCGGTCTGCGTGCGATCAAGGCGATCGTGTTGCGCAGGCACATGGACACGCTCGGCCGGGCACTGATCGCCCGACTACGGCTGGCGGTGCGCGACGCGGGCGTGCCGCTGTGGCTCGACACCCCATTGCGTTCGCTGATCACCGACGACGCGGGCGCGGTGCTCGGCGTGCTCGCCGAGCGCGACGGCCGCGAGATCCGGATCAGGGCACGCGACGGTGTGCTGCTGGCCACCGGCGGTTTCGAGTACAACCAGACCATGCGCAAGGACCACCTGCCCGAGGGCGGGCGCGACAATTTCAGCGCGGCCTCGACGGACAACACCGGCGACGGCATCATCGCGGGCGAAAAAGTCGGCGCGGCAGTCGATCTCATGGACGACGCGTGGTGGATGCCGTCGTTCCAGCGCCCCGAGGGCATCAATCAGGTGCTGGTGTCGGAGCGTTCCATCCCGCGCTCGATCATCGTCGACGACACGGGCAAGCGGTTCACCAACGAGGCGTCGCCGTATGTGACGTTCGTGCATGCCCAGCTGAAGGGCGGCCACGATCCGGCCTGGCTGATCTTCGACGCGAAAGCCAAGAGCCGCTACCCCATCGGCGGCATCGTGCCCGGCCAGAAGTTCCCGTCCTCCTGGCTGACGAGCGGCCTGGTGCGGACCGCGCCCGATATCGAGGGACTGGCCACGGCGATCGGCGTTCCCGTAGCGAGCCTGCGCGACACCGTCGGACGTTTCAACGGTTTCGCTCGCGACGGGCACGACGCGGACTTCGGTCGTGGGGTCAGCGCCTACGACAACTACTACGGCGATCCGACCCTGGCCACGCCCGCGCTCGATGTGCTGGACAAGGGTCCGTACTACGCGCTGCGGGTACGGATCGGCGACCTCGGCACCAAGGGCGGACTGGTCTACAACGCCGACGCCCAGGTGCTGCGCGCCGACGGATCTCCCATCCCTGGCCTCTACGCCGTGGGCAACACTTCCGCCGCGGTGATGGGCAACGACTACGCCGGTGCGGGCGCGACGATCGGTCCGGCCATGGTGTTCGGCTACATCGGCGCGCGTCATGCCGCCGGCGAGCGACGAGGCGGGTGAGAATGCAACCCGTCGAATGCGCTTCCTGCGGCAACAAGGTGCTCGCCGAGAAGTTCAGTCCGAGCCACACCAGCATCCAGTGGCTCGACGACGCCGAGTCCGCGTGCCCCGAGTTCGCTCGGCGCGCGGCCCTCGGTGAGCACAGCAGTTGGATCCCCACCTGCCCCGCCCTGCGCGATTCCATCGAGGACGCCGTTCGCGCAGGCGCGTTGGCGACCGATCAGCTCCGCCACGAACCGGTTCCCGGCCGACTCGGCTGACACCCAGACCAGGAGAGAACCCATGAACAGACTCGACAACCACCGGACGCTGGTCACCGGCGCCGCATCGGGCATCGGCCAGGCCACCGCGCTGCGGCTGCTCGACGAGGGCGCGCGGGTGGTCGCCGCCGATGTGTCGGCCGACGGCCTCGCCGCGACCAGCGCGCAGGCCGCAGAGCGCGGCACCGCGGACCGGCTCACCACCCTGCTGATCGATATCGGCGACGAACAGTCGGTGGTCGAGGGTGTGCGTTCCTCGGTCGAGACCCTCGGCGGGCTGGATTCGCTGGTGAACGCGGCGGGCATCCTGCGCGCCTCGCACACCGAACAGACCTCCCTCGACCTGTGGGACCTGATCATCCGGGTGAACCTCACCGGCACCTTCCTGGTGGTCCGCGAGGCACTGCCCGCCCTGCTGGCCAACCCGCGCGCGACGGTGGTGAACTTCAGTTCCACCTCGGCCGCGTTCGCGCACCCGTACATGGCGGCCTACGCGGCGAGCAAGGGCGGCATCCAGTCCTTCACCCACGCCATCGCCCTCGAGTACGGCGGCAAGGGCCTGCGCGCGGTCTGCGTCGCGCCCGGCAGCATCAAGTCCGGAATCACCGACGCCACTCCGGGATACGTGCCCGCCGACTCCGACTGGGCACTGTTCGCCAAGCTGTCTCCCGTACTGCCGACCGACCGCGAATCCGGCGGCGCGGGCATGGGTGACCCGACCGCGGTGGCGGGCGTGATCGCGATGCTCGTCTCCGAGGACGGCGCCTTCATCACCGGCACCGAGATCCGCATCGACGGCGGTACCCACGCATGACCGACCTGAGCTACGAGGGCACACTGCGCGAGATCACCACCGCCGCGGGTGTCCTGCGCTACCACGAGGCGGGCGAGGGACCACCGCTGCTGCTCCTGCACGGATCGGGGCCCGGCGTCACCGGGTGGCGCAACTTCGGCGCCAATCTCGCCACCTTCGCGGACCGCTTCCGTTGTCTCGTGCTGGAATTCCCCGGCTTCGGGGTGAGCGACGACTTCGGCGGCCATCCGATGGTCACCGCACTCGACGCGGTGGTCCGTTTCGTCGACGCGCTCGGCCTGGACAGCGTCGACATCATCGGCAACTCGATGGGCGGCGGGGTGGCGCTCAACTACGCCATCGCCCATCCCGAGCGGGTCGGCAAGCTGGTGACGATCGGCGGCATCGGCCGTAACCTCTTCAGTCCCGGCCCCGGCGAGGGCATCAAGCTGCTGCAGGAGTTCACCGAGGAACCCACCCGCGAGCGGTTGGTCCAGTGGCTGCACTCGATGGTCTACGACCCGGCGATGGTCACCGAGGACTTGATCGAGCAGCGCTGGACCCAGGCCACCGATCCCGCGACCCTCGACAGCGCCCGCCGGATGTACAGCAAGGCCGCGTTCGCGATGATGGTGCGCGCCATGGAAGCCTCCGACGCCCCACCACCGTGGGCGATGCTGCACAAGGTGCAGGCGCCCACGCTCATCACCTGGGGCCGTGACGACCGGGTGAGCCCCCTCGATATGGCGCTGATCCCGATGCGTACCATCCCGCGCGCCGAACTGCACGTGTTCCCGAACTGCGGGCACTGGGCGATGATCGAACGCAAGAGCGAATTCGAGTCGGCGGTCATGGCTTTCCTCACTCGCAAGGAAGCCGCACTCTGAACAAGCACAATGCGCGGGCCGCCTCGGGGCAGCCCGCGCATTTCTGTTTCGCGGCTGACCTCATGCCGACTGCTGGCAGGATCAATTGCCATGCGCTTCACCGTGCCCGCCATCGTGTCGATGATGGCGGCAGTCCTGCTCACGGGATGTTCGCTCTTCGCGGAAGGGCCCGATCAGGACGAGCGTGACAGCTGGTCGCGGGTGATCGAGGCGTCCATCGAGGCCCTTCCGGGAGTGGGCGACGCGTCACATACATTCCGGTACAACCCGTACGGCCCCAACTCGTACTACACCTCCGAACTGGACGTGCAGCTCGAGGACGACGCCACGCCGGCCGAGACCGCGGCTGTCGTGCGTGTCATGGGTGCGCAGCAACTGCCGCCGCACTATCGAGGCGAGCAAACCTTGGTCGAAATCCGCAGGATGGCCGACTCCTATTTCGGGAGCTGGCTGTTCGGGCGGGACGTGGACGTGGAGGCGAACGCGGCATACGCCTGGACCCGAGTGTCATCGGCCGGAACCGGTGCGCAGATTCACTGGTCCGGCGGCATCAGGGCCAACGGAGCCGCGGACGGACCGCTCGGATCCATCGGTGTCCGAGCGGGCTCCGAGGGCGAACCCCAGCGTGCCACCGCGGCGATGCGCCGCATCAGCCAGGAGTTCCCGGAACTGGCAGCCAACAACTGGACAGTGTCGCCCACTCATGGGGGGAGCATGTCCGAGCTCTACTCGAGACTGGGCCGCAGTGTGACCCACGTAGGCGGCCGTCCCCGCTTCCCCTCCCACGGCGAACTCGAAGTGTGGGAGTGGTTGCTGACCGATCAACCCACTCCGTTCGTCGCCGAGGTGTCGGTGTTCGACCCGCCCGCGACAGCGGGCCGCACCTTGGGCGTCACGCTGTTCCCACCCGTCGGAGCGGGGTTCAGCGCGGTGCAGACGACACAACTCGCCGATCGGCATCTTCACTACTTGTCACTGCGCGGTGGCGTGGTCGACTACACGATCATCAACCGGGAGGGCCCTGATCTCGCCGTCCTTGTCGGCGGTTGCCCGGCAACCGGGCGTGAGGTTTCGCCGGAGTCGGAGCCCTTCGCACGTCAGTACGAGCGTTGCTAGTGCACTAACGCTGAGTACTGCCCGCGTCGATGGGCAACGCCACCGCGGTGATGTAGCGGCCCTCGTCCGAGGCCAGAAACAGTGCGGCATTGGCGATGTCGACCGGGTCGACCCACGGGATGGGCAGCATGTTCATCGTCACGGCGGCCTCGGCGAATTCCTCGCGGGTGGGGTTGTCCCGGTCGGGCCGGAACACCTTGCGCACCATGTCGTTCTGGATCATCGGGGTGTCGACATTGGTCGGGTGCACCGAGTTCACCCGGACATGGTGTGGAGCGAGTTCTTTCGCGAGCGAGCGCATCAGTCCCACCACCCCGTGCTTTGCGGCGGTGTAGTGCGCGACGCCGACCAGCCCGCGTAGTCCGGCGATCGAGCTGGTCAGGATCATCGCGCCGCCGCCGCGCGCGATCAGGTGCGGGGTGGCGGCCTTGCACGTCTGCCACACACCGGTCAGGTTGACGTCGATCATCGTCTGCCACTGCTGTTCGGTCAGTTCCAGTGCCCCGCCGCTGGAACTGATTCCGGCGGTGGCGCAGACGATGTCGAGGCCGCCCAACTGCTCGACCGCGGCGTCGACCACGGCCCGTAGCGCCGCGCCGTCGCGGACGTCGACGGTCGCGGCGACGATCCGCGCGCCGGTCGCCTCGACCGCGCGCACGGTCTCGGCGAGGTCGTCGTGGGTCGCTCCCGGCGACACCACGGTCTCGACCGGTCCGCAGATGTCGACGGCGACGATGTCGGCGCCTTCCTCGGCCAGCCGGATCGCCTGTGCACGGCCGATGCCGCGCGCGGCGCCGGTGATCAGCGCGATCTTGCCCGAAACCCGTCCCATGTCACACCTTCTGAGTAAGTCCGGCATCGACCACGAGTTGGATTCCCGTCACGTAACGGGACTCGGCGGATGCGAGGAAGAGCACGGCATTGCTGATGTCGACCGGGTCCACCCACGGAACGGGCAGAATCGTGCGGCGGGCGAGCGCCTCCGCCGCGTCCTCGCGGGTCGGATTCGGCAGGTCGGGGCGCAGTTTGGCGTACACGGCGGCATTGAGGATCATCGGCGTCGCGACCGAGCCGGGGTGCACCGTGTTCACCCGGATCCCGCGCGGGCCGAGTTCATTGGCCAGTGTGCGGGCGAGGCCGACCACGGCGTGCTTGCTCGCCGAGTAGTGCGCGGCCCCGGCCGCGCCGACGATGCCGTTGGTGGAGCTCACGATCACGACCGAGCCGCCGTCGCTCAGCGCCGGAACGGCCGCCCGCACGGTGTGCCACATACCGGTGAGATTGATGTCGATGGTGCGTTGCCAGGCCTGGTCCGACAGTTCCCAGGATAGGCCGAGGTCGCCGTAGATGCCGGCGTTGGCCACGATCACGTCCAGGCGGCCCAGTGCGGCGACGCCGTCGGCGACCGCCACATCGAGTTGCGCCTGATCGCGCACGTCGGCGACACCGGTGACGCACAGGCGGCCCACCGACTCGACTTCCCGTGCCGTCTGGGCCAATTCGGCCGCGGCGGCCTCGATGTCGAGGGCGATGATGTCGGCGCCTTCCTCGGCCAGCCGACGGCAATGGGCGCGGCCCATTCCCCCGGCCGCGCCGGTCACCAGCGCGACGGTGTTCTGCATGCGGTTCATCGGGCGCCCCCGGAATATCTGGTGTCCACGAGCCCGACGCTAGGGTCGTCGGCCGCCGGGTCCGCCCTGGTCTTCCCGGTCAGCGGGCTGTGCGCGGCGATCTCCCGGCTACCGGGAACCAGGGGCTCCGCACTTTCGTCGGGCCTGCGACGGTGGCTCCGCAACGCCGGTTCTGTGATCGAGGAGGACACCAGTGACGAGGGCGACTGTCGACGTGCCGCGCGGCTCGCGGGTGGTGACGCTGCGGGTGTCGGCGGTGATCGAGGAGACCGAGGACGCCCGCTCGCTGGTGTTCGATGTGCCCGATGCGCTCGCCGACCGCTTCGCCTACCGGCCGGGTCAGTTCCTCACGCTGCGTATTCCGAGCGAGCGGAGCGAAGCCGTGGCGCGCTGTTATTCGCTGGCGAGCTCACCGTTCACGGGCGATCCCCTGCAGGTCACGGTCAAGCGCACACCCGACGGCTACGGCTCGAACTGGCTGTGCGACAACATCTCTGTCGGTGACACCCTCGACGTGCTGCCACCGCAGGGCAGCTTCACCCCGGCCTCCCTCGACACCGATCTGCTGTTGTGGGCGGCGGGCAGCGGCATCACGCCGGTGATGTCGATTCTGCGGTCGGCCCTGGCGCGCGGCGCGGGCCGGGTGGTGCTGTTCTACGCCAATCGCGAGCAGGAATCGGTCATCTTCGCCGAGGCCCTGCGCGACCTCGTCGCGCGGTATCCGGGCCGAATCACCGTGGCGCACTGGCTCGAATCCCTCCAGGGCCTGCCCACCACGGCGCAGCTGGCCGAGTTCGCCGCGCCGTATCCGTCTTTCGCGTCGTTCGTGTGCGGGCCAGGTCCGTTCATGTCGGCGGTGACCGAGGCGCTGTCCGGCGCCGGGTGGCCGCGCGAGCGCATCACCACCGAGGTCTTCGTCTCGCTGTCCGGTGATCCCTTCGCCGAGCCCGCACCCCTCGACCCGGTCGACGCCGAGGACGCCGCACGCGTGGAGGTGGAGCTCGACGGGACGGTGCACGCGCTGAGCTGGCCGCGCTCGCGCACCCTCGTCGACGTGATGCTCGCCGACGGACTCGACGTCCCCTATTCCTGTCGTGAGGGCGAATGCGGTTCGTGCGCGTGCACCGTCGTCGACGGCGAGGTCACCATGACCGACGCGGCGATCCTCGATCAGGAGGACATCGACGCCGGCTACGCCCTGGCCTGCCAGGCCCGTCCGCGCACCGACCGGGTCCGTATCCGCTTCTGAAGCGAAAGGTGTGCTGTGGCAACCGATACCGCGCGATCCGAGGTCGGATTCGGCTCGGACCGTGGGCCGGTGCTGGCCGCACTGATGCTCGCCACCGGACTCGTCGCGCTCGATTCGACGATCCTGGCGACCGCGGTGCTGTCGATCACCGACAGTCTCGGCGATTTCACGCTGTTCCCGTGGCTGTTCACGATCTACCTGCTCGCACAGGCGGTCACGGTGCCGATCTACGGCGCGCTCGCCGACACGTTCGGTCGCAAGCCGGTGATGCTGTTCGGCATCGCGGTGTTCGCGCTCGGCTCGCTGCTGTGTGGGTCGGCGAGCAGCATGCTCGCCCTGATCGTGTTCCGGGCCGTGCAGGGCATCGGCGCCGGCGCCATCCAGCCGACGACCATGGTCATCGCCGGTGACCTGTACACGCTGGCCGAACGTGCCACGGTCCAGGGCTATCTGGCCGGGGTGTGGGCGGTGGCGTCGGTGACGGGGCCGCTGCTCGGCGGCATCTGCGCCGACTACCTCGGCTGGCGGTGGATCTTTTTGGTCAACCTGCCGCTGGCCGCGCTCGCCGCGTGGATGCTGGTCCGCAACTTCCACGAGTCCGTGCCCCGGCAGCGCCGCGGCATCGACTACGCGGGGGGGGTGCTGTTGACGCTCGGGGCGGGGGCGCTGGTGCTCGGACTGCTCGAGGGCGGGCACGCCTGGGCGTGGGGGTCGCCGGTGGGCTTCGCGGTATTCGGTTGCGCCGCACTGTCGCTCGCGCTGTTCGTGGTCGTGGAAGCGCGTGCCGCGCAGCCGATTCTGCCGCTGTGGGTATTCACCCGGCGGGTGGTGGTCGCGAGCTGTGTCGCGGCCATGCTCGGCGGGGCCCTGCTGTTCGGGTTCACGACCTATGTGCCGATGTTCAACCAGGGCGTGCTCGGCACGAGCGCTCTGGTCGCGGGGCTCGTCACCGGCGCACTCACCCTCGGCTGGCCGTTGGCGGCGGCCCGTGCGGGAAAGGTGTACCTGCGCTTCGGGTTTCGTACCTGTGCCGTGCTCGGCAGCACGGTGGCGGCGATCGGCGCGGCGACGACACTGCTCCTGGACGAGAACTCGACGCTATGGCAGGTCGGCGCCTCGTGTTTCGTGGTCGGCGCGGGCATGGGGTTGGTGGCCACGCCCACGCTCATCGCGGCGCAGACGAGCGCGCGGTGGACCGAACGCGGCGTCGTCACCTCGGCCACGCTGTTCGCGCGGTCACTGGGCAGTGCGGTGGGGGTCGCCGCGTTCGGCGCGATCGTCAACGCGCACCTCGGTGACGTGGGTGCGCCGTCGCCGCAATCACTCTCGGCAGCAACACATCTGGTGTTCGCGACGATCGCGGCGATGACCGTCGTGCTGGTGGCCGCGTGCGCGGCGATCCCGGGTATGGCCTCGCAATTTCCTGTCCATCCAGCGGGAGAGCCCGCTCCGGTGCGCGGTCTCGGCCACGAGCATGGGGTGGTATCACCAGAAGAGAAGAGGGAGCCAGGATGCTGACAACCGGCATGCGCGCCGAGCTCGCCGCCGAGCTGGCGCGGGCGGAGCTGGACCGGGTGGCCGTGTCCCCCATCGTCGACCGATATCCGGGCATCGACGTGGTGGACGCCTACGAGGTCCAGCTGCTCAATATCCGGCGCAGGCTTAGCGACGGCGGGAAGATCGTCGGGCACAAGGTGGGGCTGTCGTCGAAGGCGATGCAACAGATGATGGGCGTCGACGAGCCCGACTACGGTCACCTGCTCGCCGACATGGAGGTCTACGAGGACGTCCCCGTCGACACCTCGAAGTTCCTGCTGCCCCGGGTGGAGGTCGAGGTCGGGTTCGTCCTCGGCGCCGATCTGCCCGGCGAGGACTGCACCGAAGCCGATGTCCTCGCCGCGACCGTCGCCTACGCCCCGTCGATCGAGCTGATCGACTCGCGGATCACCGAGTGGAAGATCGGGCTGGCCGACACGATTTCCGACAACGCGTCCTCGGCCGGGTTCGTGCTCGGCAAGCAACGCGTCGCCCCGGGCGATATCGACATCACCGCGATCGACGCCGTGCTCACCCGCAACGGTGAGGTCGTCGCCGAAGGCCGCAGCGACGCGGTCCTCGGCGATCCGACGATCGCGGTGGCCTGGCTGGCCCGCAAGGTCGCGACCTTCGGGGTGCGGCTCACAGCCGGTGACATCGTGTTGCCCGGCTCCTGTACCCGCGCGATCGACGCCCGACCCGGCGACGCCTTCCTCGCCGACTTCACCGGACTCGGCTCGGTCCGCCTGTCGTTCACCTGAGCCGACCCCACCCCGCCGGCCTGCCCGGCCGCTATTCCACGAGGAGGCCAACCGTGTCCCACGGTTCCGTCACCGCCGCGATCGTAGGATCCGGCAACATCAGCACCGATCTGCTCTACAAGCTGCTGCGCTCGGAGTCCATCGAGCCGCGCTGGATGATCGGCATCGACCCCGACAGCGAAGGTCTCGAACGCGCTCGCGGCCTCGGCCTGGAAACCTCCGCCGAGGGTGTGGACTGGCTGCTCGCCCAGGACGAGAGGCCCGACATGGTCTTCGAGGCCACCTCGGCCTACGTCCACCGCGCCGCCGCGCCCCGGTACGCCGAACTCGGCATCCGCGCCGTCGACCTCACCCCCGCCGCCGTCGGCCCGGCCGTGGTGCCGCCGGTGAATCTGGCCTCGCTGCTGGACGCGCCGAACGTCAACATGATCACCTGCGGTGGCCAGGCCACCATCCCGATCGTCGCCGCAGTCTCGCGTGTCGTGCCGGTCCCCTACGCCGAGATCGTCGCCTCGGTCTCGTCCAATTCGGCCGGACCCGGCACCAGGGCGAACATCGACGAGTTCACCAAGACCACCAGCCGTGGTGTCGAGACCATCGGCGGTGCGCAGCGGGGCAAGGCGATCATCATCTTGAATCCGGCCGAACCGCCGATGATCATGCGCGACACCATCTTCTGCGCCATCCCCGACGACGCCGACCAGGATGCGATCGCTGCGTCGATCCACCAGATGGTCGCCGACATCCAGCAGTACGTGCCCGGCTATCGGCTGCTCAACGAGCCGCAATTCGACGAACCCTCCGTGGTCTCCGGTGGGCTGGCGAAGGTCTCGGTGTTCGTCGAAGTCGAAGGCGCAGGCGACTTCTTGCCGCCCTACGCGGGCAACCTCGACATCATGACCGCCGCGGCAACCCGTGTCGGCGAGGTCATGGCCGAACAGATCCTGTCGACTCGGGTGTGATCATGACCGATTCATCAGCCCTCGACACCATCACCCCCGCGGCCCTGCGCTCGCCGCAGCCGAGCCGGGCGTAAGGAGACTCGACCATGACATTCTCTGCTGATCTCGACATCCGGATCACCGACACCTCCCTGCGTGACGGCTCCCACCACAAACGCCACCAATTCACCACCACCGAAGTCCGCGACATCGTCGCCGCCCTCGACGGTGCCGGTGTCCCCGTCATCGAAGTCACCCACGGTGACGGCCTCGGTGGTTCCTCGTTCAACTACGGGTTCTCCAAAACCCCCGAACAAGAACTCATCACCATCGCCGCGGAGACGGCGAAGAACGCCAAGATCGCGTTCCTCATGCTGCCCGGCGTCGGCGTCAAGGAAGACATCAAGATCTCCCAGGACAACGGCGCCTCCATCTGCCGCATCGCCACCCACTGCACCGAAGCCGACGTCTCCATCCAACACTTCGGCTACGCCCGCGACCTCGGCCTGGAAACCGTCGGCTTCCTCATGATGTCGCACACCCAACCCCCCGAAGCCCTCGCCGAGCAGGCTCGCATCATGGCCGACGCAGGCTGCCAATGCGTCTACATCGTCGACTCCGCCGGCGCCCTGGTCCTCGAACAAGTCTCCGACCGCGTCACCGCCCTCGTCACCGAACTCGGCACCGACGCCCAAGTCGGCTTCCACGGCCACGAGAACCTCGGCCTGGCCGTGGCCAACTCCGTCTACGCCGTGCGCGCCGGAGCCACCCAGATCGACGGCTCCACCCGCCGCTTCGGCGCCGGCGCGGGCAACACCCCCGTCGAAGCCTTCGTCGGCGTCGCCGACAAACTCGCCATCACCACCGGCGTCGACTTCTTCGCCATCGCCGACGCCGCCGAAGACGTCGTCCGCCCCGCCATGCCCCAGGAATGCCTGCTCGACCGGCAATCACTGATGATGGGCTACGCGGGCGTCTACTCCAGCTTCCTCAAGCACGCCGAACGCCAAGCCGAACGGTACGGCGTCTCCGCCGCGGAAATGCTCGTCCGCGCGGGCAAACGCAAACTCGTCGGCGGCCAGGAAGACCAACTCATCGACATCGCACTGGAACTCCGACGCGAAGCCTCCGTCACTGTCTGAGGCGACCGGTCGGCATCTGAGCGTCGTATTCACAGCTTCGCCCCGCGTGGATCACATCGGCATGGTGACTCACCACGAAGGAAGTGGTGCCGTTATGGTGTTGCATGCGAGATCCGCTGTCCGGGTGGACATTCCGTCCCGGTCGGCTAGCGTCTCTTGCACGCCGACCGGGACAAGGGGAACCTTTCAGGAGTGGTAGCCGGGAAACCGGCGGTGCAGCGCTGCACCTGCACCACCCTGTCTGCCTACCTACCGCTCGGCTTTTTCTCCTCGGCGCCGACGTGCGAGCATCGCACGCGGCGTCTTGATGAAGTGGGGGATCATGGCCCAGCGGAGTAGTCGCAGGCGTCAGGGCGAGGTACTGATCACGTCCGACACCACACCCTCACACGGCTTGGACCAGGTGCGCGTCAGTGGCTCGGTCTCGCTGGCTGTTCGGCCGGAAGAGCTGTGGGACCTCCTGTCCCAGCCGGAGCACATCGCCTCGTGGATGTCCGAACTCCACGCCTGGACCGGGCCTGCCACGGATCGAGTCGGCGCAGGTCGCGAACTCGCCGCACAGGTTCAGATGTTCCACATGATCCACGACGTGCATCTGGTCGTCACCGAATACCGCCCGACCCTCGGTTGGACGATGACGTGCGGCGGGGTCACCGGAGTCGCTGTCGCGTTCACCGTGGAAGTCGAGCAGCTGCGCGACGTTTCCCGCGCGACGCTTCGAACCAGCCTGCACGGCCAGGCATTGCGGGACGCCGATGTGGTCGTGCTTCGTCGCGCCATCCAGTCCGGACTCGACTCGAACCTGCGCGAACTGGCCGACATCGCCCATCCCGACGTCACCGTCTGTCCGCTCCCGGTAGCCCTCGGTTACCACCCGACGCGAGACAAGGCCGCCGGTCTCACCTGATAGTCAGGCCACGCGTACGTGTTCCTCGACCGCCGCGGGCTCGGCCACCGGCTGCGCGGGCCGACGTCCGGTGACGAGGAACAAGACCACGAGGGCGACGGCCAACCACACGTACGTGTCGCCGATGATGTGTTGATCCCAGGTCCACGAGGTCTCACGGTGTTCGCCGTCGGGCAGGAAACTGTGCGGCGCGATCACGAAGACCGCGGCGACCGCGACCGTCGTGGCGTACCAACCGCGGGCACTGGCGACGGGCAGCGTGCGGGCGTGGCAGACCATCGCGAGCAACGCGGGCGCGATCCAGACCCAGTGGTGCGACCACGAGATCGGCGACAGCAGCAGCGTGAAGACCGCGTTGAGGGACAGCGCGATCGCCGGGGCGTCGGCGGCCTTGCGCATCGCGGCCACGACGAGGACGAGCAGCAGCGCGCCCAGCACCAGCCACAGGACATCGAAGGGGAGGCCGGTGATGTGCAGGCGAGCCATGACGGCCTGGATCGACTGATTGGTATGGAAGGCCGAGCCGCTCAGACCCGAGACGTTGCCGAGGCCACCGAACCAGTAGCGGGTGGATTCGGTGGGCAGGAACGCGAACGAGGCGATGGTGGCGATCGCGCCGGTGGCCGCGGCGGTCGCGGCGGCCTTGTAGTCCTTGCGGACCAGGAAGTAGAGCACGAAGGCCGCGGGCGTGAGTTTGATGGCCGCGGCGAGGCCGATCAGCATGCCGCGGGGGTAGCGGGTCTTCGGGAGCAGGCAGTCGGTGGCGACCAGCACCATCAGCAACAGGTTGACCTGACCGAAGTCGATGGTCGAGCGGACCGGTTCCAGCAGCAGCGCGAGCGGCAGCGCGCAGGCGGTGACGAGCAGGGCGGCCTGCTTGCGGTCGGGGTGGTAGCGCCGGGCGACCAGGTACAGGGTCCAGGCGACGGCGGCGATCGACACCACGACGTAGAGGATCTTCGCCGTACCCCACGGCAGCAGCGCGAACGGCGCGAGCGCGATCGCCGCGAACGGCGGGTAGATGAAGGGCAGGCCGATGCCGATCGTGGTTTTGGGCAGCTGGCCGTACATGTCGGCGCCGTCGCGCATCGCCTCGATACCGAGACGGTAGACCTGGAGATCGATGAACCCGTCGGAATAGCGTTCGAAGGGCCAGATCGGCGTCCTGACGCAGACGACCGAGACAATGGTGAGCAGCACCGGCACCAGCCACCATGCTCGATTGATCGGGCGTGGTGAACGCTCTTGCACGGGGTGGGTGGTGTCACTACTCATCCGCGGCGACTATACCGACTCGCGTGCACTACCGGGGCACCGCCCGTCGGCCGCGGTGATGCGCGCAATAGCCAGGCGGATGCCCGCCGACGGACCGAACGCGCGGAATACCGCGCTGGTCAGTCGCCGCGGTTGTAGCGGGTCAGGTAACCGGCCATGGCCGCGACGTCGGCGTCCGTCCAGTCGGCGAAACGCGCCTGGAAGGCCTCCCGACGTCGGCGTTCGGCCTCTCGGGCGACGATGCGGCCCTCAGGGGTGGCGCGCAGGACGTGATTGCGCCGATTGTCGGGGTCGACCGCCCGTTCGAGGTAGCCGAGCTTCTCCAGCGCGCCGACCTGCCTGCTGACAGTCGACTTGTCGAGCAGGAACTGTTCGGCGAGATCGGTAGCCAGGCAACCGTCGCGTTCGAGGATCAGATCGAGAATGCTGTAGGCGACCAGGCTCAGCTCGGGATGCAGCTCGGCGGCGCGGCCGCGCGCCCGACGGGCGAAGGCGGTGAGCTCGCGCTGGATGGTGTCGACAGCCTGGGTTCTTGTGATCCGCGCATTCATGGTTGTATCATACAACCATACTTAGTTGCATTTACCAACTGTTTGGAGATTGTTCGCGATGACTCGCACACAGTTCCGGCACCTCGCCGGACATCTGCTGACGCCGCTGCTGATGTGCCTCGGCATGGCCTTCGCCTACCTCGGCGCGTTCCACCAGCCCGAGCCGAACAATATGGCACTCGCGGTCGTCGGCGACTCCCCACAGACGATGGTGCTGGCCCAGACGATGAAGGACAAGGGCGGCGCCGGACTCGACATGGTCACCGTGACCGACCGCGAGGCGGCTGTCAGCGCGCTACAGCACCGCGAACTCATCGGCGCTTACGTGCCCGACGCCGACAAGCCGGAACTGCTCGTCGCCACGGCCGGCTCGGATACCAGCGCGATGGCCGCGGAGGTGGCTTTCCGGTCGGTGTCCGATCATCAGGGTGTGCCGCTGATGGTCACCGATGTGACGACCAAGGCCGACGGTGATCCGCCGGGTCAGGGCCTCTTCTTCCTGCTGGTCGCGTTGAGCGTCGGCGCGTACGGCAGCGTCGCCGTGATCGGCGCCGCCGGGGCGATGTTGCGCATGCGAGTGCGTGCGGCGGTCGGTGTGGTGACCGCGCTGGTGGTCAGCCTCATCGGTGTTCTGGTGGCAGGTCCGGTATTCGGCGTGATCGACAGCGGCATCGCGAGCGTGTTCGGTATCGCCTGGCTCTACGCCTCGGGCATCATCCTGATCGGCATCGGCCTGCACACGTTCCTGAAGCGCTGGACCACCCTGGCCCTGATCACCCTGTTCGTGATGCTGAACTTCACCACCTCCGGCGGCGTCTACGGGCCCGAACTCCAGAACGGCTTCTTCGGTGCGCTGCACTCGTTCTGGAACGGCGCCGACTTCGTCGAAGGTCTGCGCGACCTGCTCTACTTCGACGGTGGTGCCGGGTTCGGTTCCCGCCTGTTCGGGTTGTTCGCCTGGTTGGTGGTCGGTCTGGTGCTGGTCGTGGTGGCGGGTCGCCACGAGGCACGGCACGCGCCGAAACCGATCGCGCCTGCCGCGGTCGAGGAGGAGATCGGCGAATCGGTCGCCGTCTGACGGTGTGACGCCACGCCCGATCAGTCGGGACACGCCCCGGCGAATCCCGTTGCCCGACATCCGGACACACAGTTCCGGACCCGGTCGACGCGCTCGCCGGGGCGGTCTCGTCTTCGCCGGCGATGTTGTCGCGAAATCCGCCACGGCCGCACGTAGACACGAGTACGGTGTAGCGCGCAACCGCGGACCATCTGGCGCCGCGAGGGGGTGTGACAGCGGAAAGAGTGGGTGCCACCGATGAATGACCCCGGCGCGCAACGCCCTGGCGAACCGGTACCGCTCGACCAGCGCTATCAAGGCGCCGATCCGATCGAATGGTGCGGTGCGGCCGTCTATCCGATGTATGCCGAGGCGCTACCCGCCGGGACGACGGCGCTGCATCTGCGCGCACTGTCGGTGATGGCACCCGAAGACGTGACAGGCCTAGGCCTGGGGCTCTCCGTGCACGACGGGCACGTGAACCTCGACGGGAGATCGCTGGCGGGCGTCGACATCTGGTACGAAGCACTCGCCGACGGCATCGACATCTCGGTGACCGCGGACGCACCCGACGCACTGTTCACTCTCACGCCCGTCTGGGTGGCGGAGTCGGGCACGAACCAGTCCTGGACCGGCAATTACGGCGTGGTCGTCGACCTGCTTCCCGACGGAGCGTCGACGCTGTGGTGCAGCACCGGGCCCGGCACACCCGATTTCAACGAACTGGTCGTCGAGCTCACTACGGGCCCGGCCGAACTCGCTCCACTCGACACACCCGCCGATTCGCCCGAGCCGACGTCACTCGGCGGCCCCACCGAACCGAGCCCCCCGGTCATATCCACGGAGCCGACACCCCACCCCGCGCATCTCGATCCCCCGACAGACGTCTCCTTCAGACCTGCCGCCCCGCCGACTCCCCGGCGATCCGCCGACCAAGGCGTCGGTGCCGCTCTCCACGACCTCGGAACCGCCATGCACGAACGCGGCGAACACGATTCGGCCCGCGCCCTGTGGACCCAGGCCGCCCAGGCAGGCCACACCGGCGCCGCCTACGACCTCGGCGCCCTCCTCTTGCAACAGGGCGAACGCGCCGCCGCCGAACAATGGTGGAAAACCGCCGCCCACGACGACCCACGAGCCGCCGCCTCCCTCACCGCCTTGTCCGAACTGCCCTAGGCGGCACGGGCACGACAAAGCCGCCGCCCGCGATGGTTCGCGAGCGGCGACCGTGTGTTCGGGCTGCCCTAGGTCGCCTGGTCCGCCAGTGCGCCGACAACTTCGGGCCGGGCTTCACGCAGTGGCGTGAAGTCGCGGGCCGCGATGTATTGCGGGCGGCGCTGAGGGGCCGCGAAGGGCTCCTCCAGGGCGTTTTCCACGCTGTTGAACACGATGAAGATGTTCGAGCGTGGGAACGGGGTGATGTTGTTCGACGATCCGTGCATCATGTTGGAGTCGAACAACAGTGCCGAACCGGCCCGCCCGGTGAACTGGGTGATGCCGTAGCGGGCGGCCAGAAACGTCACGTCGTCCGTCGTCGGGACCCCGATTCGCTGCTCGCGCAACGACTCCCGATAGTGACCGCTCGGCGTCTCGCCCAGGCACGGCACGAAGGTGCGGTGTGAACCGGGCATCAGCATCAGGCTGCCGTTGAACGGGTAGTTGTCGGTCAACGCGATCGACAGACTCACCGCACGCGGGGTGGGCATGCCGTCCTCGGCGTGCCAGGTCTCGAAATCGGAATGCCAGCCGAAACCGCTACCGCCGAAACCGGGCATGTAGTTCACCCGGGTCTGATGCAGGTACACCGGCGAACCGATGATCTGCTCGGCGAGTCCGGCGATCCGCGATTCGGCGACCAGCTCGGCGATCGGCTTGCTGAGCTGATGCACCTGGAACACCGAACGGACCTGCCCCGCAACGGGTTCCACGATCACCCGTTCGTCGCCGTAGAGCACCGGGTCGGACGCGAGGTGGCCGACCTCGGCGCCGAAGGCGGCCACCTCGTCGGGGGTGAGCAGATCGGGGATCGTCGCGAAACCGTTCGCCTCGAATCCGGTCAGCTCCGGCGAGGTGACCCGGCCCCACACCGTCGGATCGGTGCGCTCGATGTGCGGGGCCGGCTCGGACAACCGAGTCGGGTAGCGGTCGAGCTGATCAGACACTGGCGCCATCCTCCTCGATAATCAGCGGATACACCCCGTTCTCATCGTGTACCTCGCGGCCGGTAACCGGCGGATTGAAAACACAGAGCATCCGCAACTGGGTGCGGGCGGTCACCTGGTGACGTTCGTGACCGTTGAGCAGGTACATCGAGCCCGGGCCCAGCTCGTAGTCGGTCTCGTTGTCGAAATCGCGCAAACTGCCCTCGCCCTCGACCAACCACACCGCCTCCACGTGGTTCTGGTAGTGGAACGTGTGAACCGTGCCTGCCTCGATCGTGGTCTCGTGGAAGGAGAAACCGACCTTGTCGCCGCCGAGCACGATGCGCTTGCTACGCCAACCGGGCCCTGCCACATCGCGTTCGGTTCCGGTGATCTCCGCTGTGGTGCGCACGATCATGCGGCACCACCACAGACGGTGTCGATCGAGGAGACCAGGACCGACAGGCCCTGATCGAGTTCGTCGCGGCCGAGGGTCAACGGCGGCAGCAGTTTGACGACCTCGTCCATCGAACCCGAGGTCTCCACCAGCAGACCCTGTTCGAACGCGGTGCGGCACACCTTGCCCGCCTGCGACGGGTCGTCGAACACGATGCCGTGCACCATGCCGCGGCCACGGGTGGACACTCCCTCGTGCCGCTGCGCGACCGCGTTCAGCGTGCGGGCCAGGTATTCGCCGTTCTCGGCGGTGCGCAGGGCCAGCTTGTCGTCGGACCAGTACTCGCGCAGGGCGGCGGTGGCGGTGACGAAGGCGGGGTTGTTGCCGCGGAAGGTGCCGTTGTGCTCACCGGGGGACCACTGGTCGTGCTCGGGCTTGAGCAGCACCAGCGCCATCGGCAGGCCGTAGCCGCCGATCGATTTGGACAGCGTCACGATGTCGGGGGTGATGCCCGCGATCTCGAAGGAGAAGAACGGGCCGGTGCGTCCGCAACCCATCTGCACGTCGTCGACGATGAGCAGGATGTCGCGCGCGGCGCACAGTCCGGCCAGGTGGCGCAGCCACTCGGCACGGGCCAGATTGACACCGCCCTCACCCTGCACGGTCTCCACGATCACCGCGGCGGGGCGATCGAAACCCGAGGAACTGTCGTCGAGGACGCGCTGCATCCACCCGAAGTCCTCGATGGTGTTGTCGAAGTAGCCGTCGTAGGGCATCGGGGTGGAGTGCTCGAGCGGCACACCGGCGCCGGCTCGCTTGGCGGCGTTGCCGGTGACCGACAGCGCGCCGAGGGTCATGCCGTGGAAGGCGTTGGTGAAGCTCAGGATGGTCTTGCGCCCGGTGACCTTGCGAGCCAGTTTGAGCGCGGCTTCGACGGCGTTCGCGCCGGTCGGCCCAGGGAACTGCACCTTGTAATCGAGGCCGCGCGGCGTGAGCAGATTGTCGCGGATGGTCTCGAGCAGTTCGCGTTTGGCCACGGTCGACATATCGAGACCGTGGGTGATGCCATTGCTGCCGATGTATTCCAGCAGCGCCTTCTTCAGAATCGGGTTGTTGTGTCCGTAATTCAACGCGCCGGCGCCCGCGAAGAAATCGAGGTATTCGCGGCCTTGCTCGTCGCGCAACCAGGCGCCTTCGGCGGTGCTGAAGATGGCCGGCCAGTCACGGCAGTATCCGCGCACGTTCGATTCCATAGCCTCGAAAATGCTGGTGTCGGTGGTCGTGATCATCGTCGTTCCTCCTGGCGCTGAGCCGGTGAAATCACATACAGCAGCTCTGCCTCGTGTGAATCGGGGAAATCGTTTTCTTCGAACAGGTCCTCGGTGCGCAAATCGGCACCTCGTTCCCGGGCCACCGCGGAGAACAACGCATGTGACGCGGTGTTTCCGGGTGAGATCGTGGTTTCCAGGGTGGTGATTCCTGCCGCTGCTACCGAATCGAGCAGTCCGTGCAGGATGGCGGCGGCCAAACCGCGGCCTCGGCATTGCGCGTCGACGGCGATCTGCCAGACGAACAGTGTGTCCGGCGCTTCCGGACGCACATATCCGATGACGAATCCGACGGGCTGACCGTCAACCTCGGCGACCAAGGAGGTCGCACTGAAATCGCGACACCACAACAGGTACGCATAGCTGGAATTGACGTCGAGTACCTGCGAATCACGGGCGATCCGCCACAGCTGGGCGCCGTCGCCCAGTCGTGGATGACGCAATCTCGATTCCGAACCAGGGGCCGCCACCCCAGCGGCCGGCTCGATGGGCTTGGTGGACGTTGTCATATTTATAAAGTGCCCAGCTGACTTTGCGGTCTTTGTGTCGAGCTCTTTGCGGTTGTATGACGAATCGTTTACTACGACTGCACATCGAGGCGATACCCGAGACCGCGCACGGTAACCACGATGCGCGGGTCGGAGGGGTCGCGTTCGATCTTGGTGCGCAGGCGTCGCACGTGGACGTCGACGATCCGCTCGTCACCGAAAAAGCCTTGATCCCACACTCTTTCGAGCAGCACGGATCGACTCAGCACCCGACCGGGGGTCTCCGCCAGTTCACACAGCAACCGGAATTCGGTGACTGTGAGGTGGATCTCCTCGGTGCCGCGGCGCACCGCGCCCGCATCGGCCGCCAGCACCAGCGGAGCGTGCGGATCGGCGTCGAGCACGGCTTCGGGGGTCGTGTCGCGATCGGCGGTGATGCGGGCGCGACGGCGGAGCGCGCGCATCCTGGCGGTGATCTCCTTGATTTCGAACGGCTTGCTCACGAAGTCGTCGGCCCCCGCCTCCAGGGCCGCGACCACGTCGTGGGTGTCGTAACGGGTACTGATCACGATGATCGGTACGTCATGGTCGCGACGGATCTCCCTGATGCAGTCGAAGCCGTCGGCTTCGCCGCGCATCAGGTCGACGATCATCAGATCGGGTGGCCCGTCGTTTCGCAGCCGATCGAGGGCGTCGGAGGGCACGCCTGCCTCGGCTACGGCATACCCTTCGTCCTCCATCGCGCGACGCAGGTCGCCGCGCATCTGGACGTCGTCGTCCACGATCATCAGGTTCGCGCTCATGCCAGCACCTCGCTGACGCTCGGCGCCGACATGACCGCGATGGCGGCTGTGTTCGCCCGCTCGCTTCGCTCGCTCATTGTGCACATCCTTTGCTGACACGCCGGGCGTGTGCCGATGCACTGGGGAATTTCGCGTCCCCAGACCGACACGCCATCCCGCCTTCGAGCTTGTTACCGGTTTGTTATGTACCCAGACTGGTCCCGGCGTAAACCCGTCGTAACAATTCACCCGGTCAACAGCCCGTTCGGCGCGGCCGATCCGGTGGCATAGTCGTGAGCGTGACCCCGACTTTCGCCGACATCGAAGCCGCCGCGGCGCGCATCGACGGACTGGTTCGCCCACTCACCGTCGCACCCGCTGGACCAGGGCCGGACCCGCTCTGGTTCGCACTGGAGTTCTTGCAGTTCACCGGCACTTTCAAGGCGCGCGGTGCGCAGAACTTCGTGCGTGCGCACGCCGCTGCCGGAACGTTGCCGGACGCTGGTGTGACGATCGCCTCAGGCGGCAATGCCGGGATGGCGTGTGCGTGGGCGGCGCGCGAGGCGGGGGTGCCCGCGACGGTGTTTCTGCCTGAGACAGCTCCCCCGGTCAAAATTGGTCGACTTCGTGACTACGGCGCCGAGGTTCGACTGATCGGTCCGGAGTACAAGCAGGCGCTGGCGGCATGCCGGGAGTTCGCCCGGACCAGTGGGGCGCTGGCCGCGCACGCCTACGACCATCCGCTCGTCGCGGCGGGCGCGGGCACGCTGATGCGCGAGATCGTGGCGCGGATACCCGATCTGGATACGGTGCTCGTCGCCGTCGGTGGCGGTGGATTGTTCACCGGAACAGCGATCGCCGCACAGCATTTCGGGATTCGTACGGTGGCCGTCGAACCCCTGGGTTGTCGATCGCTCGCTGCCGCGCTCGAAGCCGGTCGCCCGGTGGATGTCACCGTCGACTCGATCGCCGCGGACTCGCTCGGCGCGCCGAGCGTGTCCGCGATGGCCCTGGCCGCGGCCCAGCACCCGAGCGTGCGTTCGCTGCTGGTGCCCGACGAGGCGATCCGCGCGGCCAGGAAGCAGCTGTGGGACGCGCACCGCATCGTCGTCGAGAACGGCGCGGCCACCGCGATGGCGGCGCTGCTCGACGCCGGGTCGGGCCCGGCCTATCGACCCGAACCCGGCGAACGGGTGTGTGTGATCCTGTGTGGGGCCAATACCGACCCCAGCGATCTCGTTTAGCGGACCAGGGCGTTCTTCTCGGCGTAGTTGGTCATCGCGTTGTTCAGGCCGCGCATGGCCAGGGTGTAGCCGTAGGGGAAGTAGCGCTGGCCCCAGTGGGCGAACTGGATGTCGCGGGAGGTGTAGACCCAGTAGCGGTTGCGCTCGACACCCTTGACGACGGCCGTGGCGGCCTGGTCGGGGGTGACGGCGTGGCGCATGAACAGGCCGATCGCCTTCTGCAGGGCCGCGTTGTCGCGGTCGACGCCGGCGATGTCGATGGTGTCGGCCATCGGGGTGGCCATCGCGCCGGGACAGACCAGGCTGACGCCGATCTTGTGGCGGCGCAGGTCGAAACGCAGCACCTCGGAGACCCCGCGCAGCCCGAACTTGGTGGCGCTGTAGGGAGCGTGCCACGGGAGGCCGAAGATGCCCGCCGCCGAGGACACGTTCACCAGGTGACCGCCGCGACCCGCGGTGATCATCGGGCGCACGAACTCCTCGATCACGTGGATCGGGCCCATCAGGTTGATGTCGACGGTGCGGCGCCACTGCTGGTGCGTGAGCTTGTCGACGGTACCCCAGGTGGCGATGCCCGCCACGTTCATGACGATGTCGACATGGCTCACGGCCTCGAAGGTGTGGGCGGCCAGTCCGACGACCGCGGAATGGTCGCTGACGTCGGCCGGGTGCGCGAGATGCACCGTCGCGCCGGCCGCGCGCAGTTCCTCGGCGGTAGTGGCGAGTGCGTCGGCGGTGATGTCGGTGAGGACAAGAGACGCCCCTTTGGCGGCGGCCGCGAATGCCGTGGCGCGGCCGAGGCCGCTGGCGGCACCGGTGATCAGGCAGGTCTTCCCGTCGAACTTCGTCATGATCCCGACCCTACGGTTTGGTGAACAGATGCGTCTACGGTTCCGAGGTGATCGCGATGGTGGTCCAGCCGCCGACGTGGATCCGGCTGCCTTCGCGCAGTGCGATCGCCTGCTGTGGGGTGATCGGAGATTCGGCGCCGTCCAGGCTGGTCCCGTTGGTGGAACCGAGGTCGGTGATGGTGAGCGCGCCACCCTGATCGACCTGGATCATCGCATGCGCGCGGGAGACACCGATATCCGCGGGGGCGATGCCCAGGTCGATCTCGGGCACGATTCCCTGCGACGCCGATCGTTTTCCGATCAGGAACTGGGTGCCGCGCAAAGTGATTCGGCGTTCGGGATAGAAATCAGGGAATTCGACACGTTCGGCATCGGGTCCCTTGCGGGCTTGGACACGCGCGTAGAACTCGCGGTCGGCGAAGATTCGCGCCACCCAGATCCTGGACCGACCGCTGTCCGGCGGCGCGCCGGTAGCGATCATGGTGGGGTCGAACCCGCTGGACGGGACAGCCGATTCCGGTCGGTCACCCGGTCGCGCGGTCGCAGTCGGTGCCGGAAGGGCGGAATCGTGGCCGCATCCTTCGCAGAAGCGCCCGCTGGTCGGCGCCTGGCAGTGGGGGCACAGGCGCAGCGGTGCCGGGTCGGGCGCGGGCGGAGCGCCGAGCGCCGATCCGCACACATCGCAGTAGTCGGTCGACCGCGACTGGTGTCCGTCCGCGCACATCGGCATCTCAGCCGCCCTCCGGCCGCACCCGCGCGGTCTTGGTCGAGCGGATGTCGAGGGCGAGTTCGTCGGCCGCGGCGACCTGACCGCGCAGCTTCACGGTGCCGTCGTGCTCGACTTCGACCACACCGCGCAGCAGCCTGGCGGTGGATTCGTGGCCGGAGGCGGCGGCCAGCTCCACCGCGCGCCGCAGTTTCGCGGTGGCGGTCGTGACATCGCCGTTGCGGCGCGCAGCCAAGCCCTCCTGGACGGCCTGGGCCAGTTCGACCTGCCCGGTGTAGTGGGCGACGCGGGTGCTGATGCGCGTCGACAGGGTCGAATCGGTGGTCCAGACGGCACGCACCAGACCCTGGCCGAGGACCTCGGCGCCGGCCAGCACGCTCAATCGCGCGGCCAGTTTCTCCCGGCCCGGCGCGGCCGGTTCCAGTTCGATCTGCACGTGGTATTCGCGCTCCTCGGCGGCCCACGACGACAGCGGGTACTCCCCCACCTGCGCACCGGCATCGGTGCGACGTCCGGTCAGATCCTCGAGCACCGGCGAGACCTGTTTGACCATGCGCACCCGAGCGCCCGCGGGGGTCCAGACCCTCAGGGTCAGTTCCGGGATCACCCGGGCCGCCGACGAGCGCATCATCGCGGCGAAGTCCGCGGCCAGGTCCTTCGGGTCGGCGACGATATTGGCGTCCCCGGACAATTTCTGGGCGATCTTGCGCACTTCCTCGGCGACCCAGTCGTCGCCGACACCGCGACAGTCGCAGACGAAAAGACCTTCGGCCCGGTCGAGTTCGGTCGCGAGTTCCTGCGGGGACTCGTGTTCGTTCTTGCCGTCGGTGAGCAGAATCGCGTGTGCCTGCGCGCCGGGGTGCGCGGCGGCGACCTGGCGCGCCAGCGCCAGCCACGATCCCATCGCGGTGCCGCCGTCCGGCCGCAGCCGATCCAGGGCCCGGCGGGCCGAGCCGCGGTGAGCGCGGTCGGCGGGCGCGGACAGGGTGTTGTCGGTCGGGTAGATCAGCCGGGCCGATTCGGTGCCCTCGATGATGGCGAACGCGGTGCCGTCGGGGATCTCGTCGAGGGCGGTGCGAGTGGCGTTGCGCGCGTTCTCGAATTTACGCTTGTTACCCATCGAGCCCGAACAGTCGATGATCAGGATCTCCAGGCGCGGCGGCGGCGTCGCGACAACGGCGAGTTCGGGGCCGGTGGTCACCGTCAGCACCGCGTCCACCACGCTCGCGCCTTCGGCGAGGAATTCGTTCTGGTCGACGGCGATCGAGATACCGGCTGTCTCAGGGGAACTCATGACACTCCTGGTTGGTGCGATAGGGCGACGGGCACCGGAGCCAGTGCGACCGTGATGTTGTCGCTGCCCCCGCTGTTCAGGGCGAAGTCGGCGAGCGCGCGGGCGGCGGCCTGCGGCGAGGTCTCCACCGTGAAGCCGGCCAGGGCGACCGCCTCGGGCAGGTAGTTCCACAGGCCGTCGCTGCACAGCAGCAGCGTGCCCGGTTCGGTGGCGAGCATGCGTTGCAGGCAGTTGGCCGACCACGGCGCTTCGCCGCCGTCGGCGCCGAGCCAGCGCAGCAGGGTGTGTGCGCGCGGGTCGTTCATGGCGGCGGTCTCGTCGAGGGCGCCCGCGTCGACGAGGGCCTGGGCCCAGGAGTCGTCGACGCTGAGTCGGCGCGAGGCGGTGGGATCGCCCGCGGCGAGCCAGAAAGCCCTGCTGTCACCGACATTGGCGACGGTGATGTCGGTACCCACGTTCGTCTCGCGCACGATCGCCGAGACATAGGTGCACGACGGCGCGTACTCGGGGGTGCGTGACATGCCGCGCACCGCCGCGGTCGCCGCCGCCAGACCCGCCATCGCGGCGTCGGAGTCGGGCCTGCCCTCGGCCAAGGCCGCCAAGGCGGCGTCGACGCCGGTACGGGCGGCATTGCCCGAGGCGGCTTGCGGATCCTGGGAGGTGGAGACGCCGTCGCTGACCACGATCACCCGGATGCCGTCGCCCTCGCGCACCGCCGCCGCGACCGCGTCTTCGTTGCGGGAGTGGCTGATTCCGCGGTCGGTGAGGACATACACCGCGCCGAGGTCTTCCTCGAAGCGATCGGGCATGGGCTTGGGGCTGCCGCACTTGACGCAGTAGCCGCCCTCGTAGCGGCGTTCCCCGCAGGTGGAGCACTGCGGCACCGCGACCGGATCATGCACGGGCAGTGCGACTTTGCGCACGCCGAGTTCGCGACCGCAGCCTTCGCAGAAGCGATACCCCGCCTGTGCCGAGCCCACGCAGTCGGCACAACCCGGGGCCGTCACAGGGTGGTCCTCGGGCGCACCGAGTTCGCCTGGTCCACCAGGACGAATCGGGTCCACATGTCGTCGGCCTCGCGCGCCAGTGTCCGCAAGCATCGTTCCAATCCCGTCCGCACGCCCTGCTCGGTGAATTCCACGTCCAACAGCTTGCCTGGTGTACTCGGCCGCTGTCCCGACCGGATCCAGTTCAGTGCCGCCTCGAGGACGAACATGCGCACCTGCGCGGTGCGTTTGCGCGAGTCGAGGCGCAGTCGGTCGACGCGCTCGCCGGTGCGCCGGAGCAGTTCTTCGTCGAGGTCGGCCGGATCACGGTGCGTCAGAAGGGTTTCGACGGCGGAGACCCGAGCCTCGGTGAACATCGAGGAGGTGCGGTCGACTTGGTCGAGGACCGCCACCGCACCCGCGCGGTCGCCGCTGGTGCGGCGCAGTCGTGCCGCGCCGAAGGCGGCGGACAGGAAGGTGTGGTCGGTCCGCCAGACCACGTCGTAGAGCGCCGACGCACGCCTGAGCGCGAAGGCTGCGGTGTCCGGGTTCTCGCTGCCGTCGGCCGTGGCGCCGAGTTCCAGTGCGGCCGCCAAGGCGAGTTTCGGGGCGGGCTCGCCGGGCAGCGCGGCGTAGACGGACTCGAAATCCGCCGCGGCGGCGGCATAGTCGCCGGTGAGCAACGCTGCCTGGGCTCGATACCAGACGGGGCGCCAGTCGAATTCGAGCTCGGCGTCCAAGTCGGCCAGACGGTCCAGTGCCGCCGCCGCGTCGCCTGCCTCGAGTTCGGCGCGAACCAGCCGCAGCGGAATCTCGACCGACTCGCCCGCTCCGGTGACCACCGCGCGCAGTCCCGCGGTGAGCGCCTGCTCGAGTTCGGCCGGGGTCGCGGCATCGGTGGTCGCCAGCAGGGCGGCGCCGCTGTCGCCGGGGTCGACCAGCGGGGCGGGCAGGCCGGTGATGAGGGCGGCGGGTTCGGGTGTGACGCTGTCGATGCCGAAGACGGCACGAGCGGGACCGAACTGGCTCGACATGCCCGGACGTGGGATGCCGTCGCCGGTCGCCAGCACTTCCCGTAGGACACCGGTGAGCTGGTCGGCCATCTCGCTCATCGAGGCGAAGCGCGCGAGCGGGTCGGGGTCGGTGGACCGCTGCAAGAAGCGGTACAGCGAATCATGTTCGGCCAGCAGCGGTTCGGTGTCGGGACCGGATATCGGGCCGAGCTTGCCGTCGACGGAGGGCACCCGCATCATCAGTACGGCCAGCGTGCGGCCCGCCGTGTAGATCTCGGTGGCCACCGTCGGCCCGGTTTCGGCGATCTCGGGCGCCTGGTAGCCGAGGGTGCCGTAGATGGGGCTGGTGCGGTCGTCCATCGCGATGACCGCACCGAGGTCGATCAGCTCGAGGCGTTCCTCGGTCTGCATCACATTGTCGGGCTTGAAATCGCAGTAGGCCCAGCCACGAGCGTGCAGATAGCCGAGGGCGGGCAACATCTCCAGCACATAGGCGATCGCCTGGGCGGGCGGCAGATAGCGCTGGGTCTCGGCACGGTAGGCGCGCAGGATCTGCTTGAGCGACGTGCCGCCGACATAGGCCATGACGATGTAGCCGACAGGCTCGCCGTCGGCGTCGGCGTGTTCGGTGAAGTTGTGGATCTTGACGATGTTGGGGTGGTCGACCTCGGCGAGGAAACGGCGCTCGGCCAGCGCGGCGGCCAGCGCGTCGGGGTCGCCGGTGTCGATGAGGCCCTTGAGGACCACCCAGCGCTTGTTGACGGCGCGGTCGGTGGCCAGATAGATCCAGCCGAGCCCGCCGTGGGCCAGCGCGCCCGCCACCTCGTACTGGCCGCCGACGAGATCGCCTGCCCGTAACCGGGGCACGAACGAGTAGCGGGTGCCACAGTGCGGGCAGAACCCGGAGGTCCGCCCGGGAACGCCCGCCTGACCGCGGCCGACGGGCTTGTCGCATTTGCCGCAGAAGCGGTCGGATTCGGGTACCTGGGGATCGGCGAGCACGGCCGTGGCCGGGTCCACCCGCGGGACCGGTGGGACTTCGACTAGCCCGGCGCCGAGCCTGCCGCGCGCGGCCGAACGCGCCGAGCCCGACCGGGTTCGCACCGAGCGACTCGAGGTGCGCCCGCTCGCGCTGACCGTCGACGCGGACGGGCTGTGCAGCGGGCCTGTCACCGCGGCCGGAGCGGTACCGCAGGTGTCGCAGTAACCGTCGACGATCGTTCCGTCACAATCGGTTTCGCCACAGGCACCGGGGACCGGCACGGGCGGTGGTGGCGCCTGACGGTTCCCGCTGCGTGGTTGCGCCGTGGTGCGCCCCGACCGGCCGTTGGCCACGGGGCCGGGCTGCCGCACCGGTGGTGGGCTCGCGACGGGCGCGGTACCGCACAGTGCGCAGTAGCCGTCCTCGATCGTGCCGCCGCACCCCGGTTCACTACACGTCATGCTGTCCGCCCCGCTTTCTCCCCGATGATCGAACGATAGTCCGCGACCGCCCGGGTGACCGCGGCCAGATCGCACGGTGTCCGGGTGAGTAGACCGGCCGCGATCCGGTCGGCCGCGAGCACATCACGGTCCTCGCTCACGCCGAGCCGAGCGGCCTTGGCACGGTAGGCCGTGAGCCTGCCGCGCAGTTCGGCGCGCCGGTCGAGCAGTCCACGCGCCAACTCGTCTCGCCGCGTGGCCTTTTCGGCGGCGTCGGCGATCCGCACGCGCAACGCGAGGAGGTGTTCGACCGTCGGGCGGTCGGGCGTATCGCCGAGAGCGTCGAGTTCGGCGCCCAGCCTGGTGGCCGGTTCGCCGCCGGCGGGCAGCTCGCCGGTCGCGACCTTGCGTTCGGCCTGGGTCGCGGTGTCGTCGGCGCGATGTTGGAGTTCACCGAGATCGGCCAACCGCGCGCGCAGGGCGGCGACCGCGTCCGGTAGGTCGGCGGCCACCGCGAGATATTCACTGTGGCGGGCGGATTCGGTGTCGATCAGGGCGGTGAGCGAGGCCAGGGCGGTGTCGATCTCGCCGCGCCCGAAGCCGAGTGGGTCGGTGCCCGCGCGACGCAGGAGGGTGGCCAGTGGTTCGCCTGCCGCGTCCAGTGCGCCGCGAGCCTGTTCGACGCGCTGTTGCAGGGGGGCGAGCGCGCCGAGCACCTTCTCGTCGACCGCCGCGACCTCGTCGGCGAAGGGGGCGACGAAGGCGAACGCGGCGCGCATCCGGTCGAGGCAATCGGCGATACCGACTGTCACGATGGTCTCGCTGGGGCCGGTGAGACCGCGCTGTGCCAGGGGAATCGGGATCCGCGCCACTTCGTGCGGGCGGCCGCGCAGCAGCTCTGTGAGCCGCCCCCGGGCGCGCTCGTCGATCTTGCCGCGCCCGGCCCGCACCGCCTCGGCTTCGGTGAGGATGGCGCGCACCCGCCCGAGGTCCTCCCAGAGTTCGCCCAGCGCCTGCTCCACCGGCGCCCAACGGCGTGCGGTCTCCCCCGTCGGCGGATAGCGACGCACCAGCGCCAGGCCGGGATGGCGGTCCAGTTCGAGCAAGGTCGTGGTCACCTTCGCCAGTTCCGCTGTGCGCCCGGTGAGTTCACGATCGATCTCGAGCATGCCGAGCACCGGCCAGGTCATCCGACGTACCGGGGCACCGGTGGGCCCTGCGAGGCGCCGAGAGTCGACAGGTGCTGGGCGTAGATCCGCTGCCAGGTGCCGTCGTTGCGGGTGCGGTCGAGCACGCCGTTGACGAAACGCACCAGTTCGTCACTGCCGCGCGGCACGCCGACCGCGTACGCGCCCGCGCCGATCGGGTCGCCGACGACCTCGAGATTGCGGTCCTGGGCGACCAGACCCGCCAGGATGGGCTCGTCACCGCTGATCGCGTCGACGGTGCCCTGCTGCAGCGCGACCAGACAGTCGGTCCAGTTGGTCACGCCGAGCACGTTCGGGGGCGTCGGCAGGGTGAACAGCGGTGCGGCCGCGGTCGTGCCCTTCGCTACGCACACCCGCTTGCCGGCGAGCCCGGCGCCGTTGGTGATGCCCGCGCCGCGCGGGGCCGCGATGCGTTGCGCCGCACGGTAATACACGCTGGAGAAGTCGACCTCGCGGCGGCGTTCACAGGTCGCCGAGAAGGTGCGCACGATCATGTCGACCTTCTTCTCCTGCAGCAGCGGGATCCGGTCGGCCGCGGTGACGGAACGCAGTTCGATCTTGTCCGGGTCACCGAACAGGTCGCGCGCGATCTCCCTGGCGAGGTCGATGTCGAAACCTTCGAGCCTGCCGGTCGACGGATTGCGGAAGCCGAACATGTAGGTGTTCTGATCGACACCCACGCGCAGCCTGCCGTTGGCCACGATCGCGGCCATCGCCGATCCCACCGGCATCGCACCCGGTCTCGGCTGCGTCCTCGGCGCCAGCGTCGCTTCGGTATCGCAGGTTCCGGCGCCTTCGGCGGCCGGGGCCGAGGTGATCGCTTCGGCGCCGGGCAGCGGTGGGGCGACGGCGGTGGCGGCGATGGTCGACGGTTCGGGTGCGTCGGCGCAGCCCGCGACCAGCGCGAGGGCCGCGGCGAGCACGACCAGCAGGGGGCGCCTCACAGGAATTCCTTCAGTCGTGGCCAGAGTCCGGAGATCACCGCGCCTGCCCCGGCCAGGAGCAGGAACAGGGTGCCGAAGGGGCTCAGGGTCAACGACGTCGCCGCGCCGGCGACGCCGTCGCGCAGGTCGTCACGCGCCTGGGCGAGATCGTCGCGCAGTTCCTGGTCGAGTCGGGCGAAGCTGGTGGCCGAGCTGTCGGGGCCGGTGCCGATCGCCTGGGTGACCGCACCCGGATAGTCGGCCTTCTCGTAGGCGGTGCGCTGGGCGTTGTGTCCCGCGCTCCAATTCGTCAGCGCGCGTTCGGCATCGGAGTCGCCGCCACCGGCCGCGGTGAGGCGTCCACGCAGATCGCCGCTGTGGGTTTGGAAGGCCTTCTCCGTGACGGTGATGTCGCCGCGGGTGATCAGGGCCAGGGTTTCGTCGGTGCGGGCCTGTTGGGCCAGGATGCGGGCGCCCGCCAGGTTCTCCACGCGCGCACCGGCGCCGGAATCGCCGTTGTCGAGCAACTGCGCGGCTGTCAGGGTGGCGCCGGCGGTCCACAGCAACGCCACCAGGGCGGCCAGTCCCGCCATGGCCATACCGGTGTTCACCAGACGGTTGGTCCGGCGCAGCAACACGATCGATCCGACCGCGCACACCGCGAGGACGAGCACCAGGAGCACGATGCCCGTCCACGGCAGCGTGCCGATGCGCTGTTGGTCCTCACGCACGGCGGCGAAGCGGGCTTTGCTGAGTTGCTCGGCATTGGGCAGCAGCGAGGTCTGCATCAGATCCGAGGCTTGGCGCAGATAGGCCGACCCCACCGGAAAGCCCTGACGATTATTGGCGCGCGCGGTCTCGACCAAGCCGGTGTAGGTCGGCAGGTCGGCGGCGATGCGGGCCACGATCGCCCTGGTCTGCGCGTCGGCGGCGCCGGCCGTCGCTTCCGCCAGTGCGGCGGCGGCATCGGCGAGTGCCTGCTCGTAAGTGTCTCGGACCTGCGGTGATTCGATGCCACCGGACAGGAAGGCCGTCGCCGCGCCCGCGTCGGCGGCCGAGAGCGACACATACAGACTCTGCGCGGCGAAGGCCAGTGGCTCGGTCCGATCCAGCACCTGTTCGGTACGCACGATCTTCGCGTCGAGCTGTTGGCCCACAGTCGATCCGGCAACCAGACAGGCCACCGTGGTCACGACGAGGACCACCCCGATCACACCTGGTGTCGTCGCGGCGAATCGCCGCAGCCACGTCCCCGCGTCACGGATGGTCGCCGGTAGGCGAGATCCCACACCGTCCTCCTTCATCTCCCCGGGCGGTGTCTTCGATCGCGATAGTACGGGAGCGGCTGAAAGTTCGCCCGGGTGAAGGAAACCGGCCGATCGCGGACAGCGAAAGGCCCGCCACGGGTCGTTGTGGCGGGCCTTTTCGGGTTCGGTGTCTACGCTCCGGCGACCTTCTCACCGGGCTTGACGGTGGTGCCGGTCTTGGTGAACTGCAGCACGCCGTCTTCGATCGGCGCCTTGTGCATCAGCGTGCGGTCCCGGTAGTAGTTGTTGATCAGTTTCCAGGCGCCACGGGCACCCTGGCGGGGCATGGCGTCGTTGCCACGCTGGATGTAGCCCGAGGTGAGGGCGCCGCCCATGAGCGACTCGTCGGCGATGTCCTCGGGGTTGGCGTGCACCTCGAAGGTGGTGTAGCCGCGGTCGCGCATGATGTTGAGCACGCGGCACAGGTAGGCGGCGGCGAGGTCGGCCTTCAGCGTCCAGGAGGCGTTGGTGTAGCCGATGATCATCAGGAAGTTCGGGATGTCGGAGTACAGGACGCTCTTGTAGGCGACCGTCTCGTTGAACTTGACCGGGGTGCCGTCGATGGTCAGGGTGATGCCGCCGAGCATCTGCACGTTCAGGCCGGTGGCGGTGACGATGATGTCGGCCTCGAGCTCTTGGCCCGACTCGGTCAGGATGCCCTTCTCGGTGAACTTCGCGATCCGGTCGGTGACGATGTCGGCCTTGCCGCTCTTGAGCACCTTGAACAGGTCGCCGTTGGGGACCACGCACAGGCGCTGATCCCACGGGTTGTAGCTGGGGGTGAAGTGGCGCAGGTCCACCTTCTTGCCGAGCTGCAGGCGCACCTGGGCCAGCATCAGCTTCTTGGCCAGCTCGGGGTTGGTGCGCGAGAGCTGGAAGCTGGCGCGCTGCAGGGCGATGTTGCGGGCGCGGCCGATCTTGTAGGCGACGGCGTCGGGCACACGCGACTTCTTGAAACCGATGGCGACCGGGTCGTCGGACGGCAGGGCCTGAATCCAGGTGGGCGAACGCTGCAGCATGGTGACATGGGCGGCGGTGTCGGCCATCGACGGGATCAGCGTGATCGCGGTGGCGCCGGAACCGATGACGACGACCTTCTTGCCCGCGTAGTCCAGGTCCTCGGGCCAGTGCTGCGGGTGCACGATCTGACCCTTGAAGTCGTCCTGACCGGGGAAGTCGGGCTGGTAGCCCTTGTCGTAGTCGTAGTAGCCGCTGGCGCCGACGACGAAGTTGGCGGTCCAGGTCTCGGTCTCGCCGGTCGCCTCGATCACGGCCTGCACGGTCCACAGGGCGGTGCCGCGGTCGAAGTCGGCGGTGACGACCTTGCGGCCGAAGCTGATGTGGTCGGTGACGCCGTATTCCTTGGCGGTGTCCTCGACGTAGTCACGGATGCTGGCGCCGTCGGCGAGCACCTTGGTGCCGATCCAGGGGCGGAACCCGAAACCGAAGGTGAGCATGTCCGAGTCCGAGCGGATGCCGGGGTACTTGAACAGGTCCCAGGTGCCGCCGATGTTCTCGCGGCGCTCGAGGATCGCGTAGCTGCGTCCGGTCTGCTCGCGAGTGAGGTGACAGGCCGTGCCGATTCCGGACAGGCCAGCGCCGATGATCAGTACGTCGACATGCCGCGTCATTGAGGAAACTCGTTTCGTAGGGTCGCCGACCCGTGCACCGTCGCCCGAGCCTGCGTCGAGGTTACGTGTTTCGCATAGTTACGTCTAGTTCGGCATGGTGGCGCCGCGGCGTGTCGTGGGTTGCGCGCACGGTGATCGGAATCCGTGACGGGGGCTCGCGCACCGGTCAGCATCGATGGGCCCCTCACTATCACTGCAACGAAAAAGGCGGACATGACCGAACGCGGACTGTCGTTCCACTGGTTCCTACCCACCTACGGCGACTCGCGCGGCCTGATGGCGGGCGGACACGGCAGCTTCATGTCCGGTGATCGTCCCGCGTCGCTGCGCTATCTCAATCAGCTCACCGCCGCCGCCGAGGACAACGGCTTCGAGGGCGTGCTCACGCCCACCGGCGCCTGGTGCGAGGACGCGTGGCTGACCACCGCCATGCTGGTACAGACCAGCGAGACGCTGAAGTTCCTGGTGGCGCTGCGCCCCGGACTGACCAGCCCCACCCTGGCCGCGCAGATGGCGGCGACGTTCCAGCGTCATTCGGCCGGGCGCCTGCTGCTCAATGTCGTCACCGGCGGTGAGCAGCGCGAGCAGGAGGCCTACGGCGACTTCCTGGACAAGACCCAGCGCTACGCGCGCACCGGCGAGTTCCTGCACATCGTGCGAGAGCTGTGGTCGCGTACCGAGCCGTTCAGCTTCACCGGCGAGCACCTGCAGGTGAAGGACGCGATCCTGAGCACTCGTCCCGATCCGATTCCGCCGGTGTTCTTCGGCGGCTCGTCGGGTCCGGCCGGACCGATCGCCGCCCGCTACTCCGACACCTACCTCACCTGGGGCGAACCGGTCGACGCCGTCGCCAAGAAGCTCGACTGGATCCGTGGGCTGGCCGCGATCGAAGGCCGCACGGTCGACTTCGGCCTGCGCATCCACGTGATCAGCCGCGATACCGCCGCCGAGGCGTGGGCCGAGGCCGACCGCCTGCTCGACGGCATCTCCCCCGGTGAGATCGAACGGGTGCAGGCGAACCTGGCCAAGAGCGATTCCGAGGGGCAGCGACGCATGGCGCAGCTGCACAACGGTCGCACCGACGGCCTCGAGATCGCCCCGAATCTCTGGGCGGGCGTCGGCCTGGTGCGCGGCGGTGCGGGTACCGCGCTGGTCGGCTCGCACGCCGAGGTGGCCGATCGCCTGCTCGAATACGCCGCGATCGGGATCGACCAGTTCATCCTGTCCGGGTATCCGCACCTGGAGGAGGCGTACTGGTTCGGCGAGGGCGTGCTGCCGATCCTGGAGCGCAAGGGTGTCTGGACGCATCCGTCGCGGCCGGTGTCGGTGCCCACGATCGCGCCGTTCACCGCGGCCGCCAGTAGCTGATGCCTCGCGGCGCGGCCTGGATGCAGGTCGCGCCGCGCGGTGAGTTTCCGTGCCGAATGGCAGTCGCTGCACCGTTGCGTTTTCTGCCATCGGCTGAGCGAGGAGATGGCTCAACACCTTTCGACGCCTCTCGACGCGGGCGTGACCTGCTGATATCCCGGCTACCAACTGGTAGGTCCGAAATGCCGTGACGCACATCATGCTTGGCCGCACCACACTCCCCCAACCGTTTTCGGCATCGAGTGCAGCCGGGGTTCCACGTGAATCAGTGCAGTTCGGGGCAGGTGCGGGCATCGATCGACCGGGTTCGACGCGGCCGGCCATCGGCTCGGCACCGTGACACCCGCCGTCGGCTTCGACCCGAATCCGACTCTCATCGACTTGAGTCGATCAGTAGTTCGTCGAAACAGCTTGTTACGCAGCCCCGTTCCGGAACCCATCCGAGACTCGACGCGTTGACCGGTCATGCCGACCGACCCCTACTGGAACCACAACACGCACTACCACCCCTGGGTACTCGAGCAGGTGCCCGACAACGCCCGCACGGCATTGGATATCGGCTGCGGTGACGGGTTACTCGCCCGCAAACTCGCGACCCGCTGCGATGCGGTGCTCGGAGTCGACATCGACGACCAGGTGATCGCCAACGCACCCGCCGCCCCCAACGTCCACCTCGAACACGCCGACTTCCGCGACCTCGACCAGACCTTCGACGTGGTCACCGCCGTCGCCACGCTGCACCATGTCCCCGTGCGCGACGGCATCACCGCGCTGCGCCACCTGGTCGCGCCGGGCGGCACCCTCGCGGTGGTGGGTCTGTGGAAGATGCACCCGGTCAGCGACTTCCACTATCTGCCCCTCCTGCCCGCCATCTGGGGACTCGATCGTTGGCGGCACCGTTCGCACGGTGGCCCCGATGTCACCCTGGCCGCTCCGCGGGAAACCCTCGCCGAAATCCGGTCCGCTGCCGCCGAACACCTTCCCGGCGCCGAGATCCGCCGTCGCCTGATGTGGCGCTACACCCTGCGGTGGCGGCGGCCACGCTGAGCGAATCCGTATTGTCCGAATCGATGCGGTGTCTGCGCCGAGCTGGGTGATACAGTCCGGCAGGATTTTTCGATGGGGAGGGCCGGTCATCAACGCATCACGGACAGCTTTGTGGCGCATCGGGTTCGGGGGGTCGAGTCGATGAATCGCACCCGGTGGATCATCGCGAGCCTGGTCACGGTGGTCGCGGTGATCGCGGCGGTGGTCGTCGTTGTCGTCGCCACCCACGACGAGGATCCGCGCGAATTCGTCGCCGAGAAGTACCGGCGGGCGCAACAACTCGACCAGGCGAACAACGGTCTGGCCTACCTCGCCGCCGCCGCCCCTGCCGCGGTGGCCGCGACGATCGCGAAAGCCACCGATCCGCGCGACAAGCGCAATACCGGTGACAACCACTATCTGCGCTTCGACAACGATCTCGTCGCGGTGTCACCGCACGCCGGTGGCGCCCTCGTGCTCGTCGACAGCTTGTCCAACGGCACTCGCCGCCATCACGGTCACGTCAGTGGTTACGGCTGGACCAGCGGCTCCGCGGCGGGCGACTACCGCGGCGGCGGCAGCGACAACGGCGGCAAGTAGTTCATCCGGGCGCATCGTCGCCCGACAACTCGGGCGTTCATCTCGTCCGTACAGCACAGGAGGACCCTCATGCTCGCCGACCTGGCGGCGAACGCGGGCGCCGCGCTCGCCTATACCGCGGTGGGAATCGTGTTGATGGCCGTCGGTTTCGGCGTCGTCGACCTGCTCACCCCGGGCGACCTGCGCGCCCAGATCTGGATCGAACGCAACCGCAATGCCGCGATCCTGCTCGCCTCGAATCTGTTCGGAGTCGGGATCATCGTGGCCGTGGCCATCTGGACCTCCGAGGGCAAGATCGCCGAGGCCCTGCTGGCGAGCGCGATCTACGGGGTGATCGGACTGGCCGCGATGGCGGTGGCGTTCGTGCTGCTCGACGCGCTCACTCCCGGTGACTTCCGGGCGGTCGTCGCCGACCCGGAACCTCATCCGGCGGTGTGGGTCACGGCGTCGGCGCATGTCGCGGTCGCGCTGGTGGTGGCCGCGAGCCTCACCTGATGCCACGGCACCGCCTGGCCAGGGCGGCGCTGCTGGCGACCGTGTTCGTGTGCGCGGCATGCGGTTTGGTGTACGAGCTGTCGCTGGTCACCCTCGGCAGCTATCTGATCGGCGACACCGCCGCCCAGGCATCGATCACCTTGAGCGTGATGGTGTGTTCGATGGGGGTCGGCGCGCTGGTGGCGAAACCGTTGCGGTCGCGTGCCGCTGCGGCTTTCGTGGCGGTGGAGTTGGCGCTGGCCGTGGTCGGTGGGCTGTCGGTAGCTGCCCTGTACGCCAGTTACGCGTGGCTGAACATCTACACGGGCACGCTGGTACTGGCGGCGGCGGTGATCGGCATGCTCGTCGGTGCGGAGATCCCGTTGCTGATGGAGTTGCTGCAGGACATCCGCAAGCAGGAGGCCAGCAGCGCGGTCGCCGACCTGTTCGCCGCCGACTACGTGGGTGCGCTCCTGGGCGGATTGGCTTTTCCGTTCCTGCTGCTGCCGGTGTTCGGCCAGATCCGCGGCAGCCTGGTGGTCGGGGTCGTGAACGCCGTCGCCGGACTCGCGTTGGCATTCTTCTTCTTCCGGGACAAGATGACCCGCGGGGCCCGCCACACGCTGATCGCCGCCACCGTCGCGGTCGCCTGTGGCCTGACCGGCAGCTACCTCTACGCCGACCGTTTCGAGGCGACCGCGCAGCAGGCTCTGTTCGCCCACCCGATCGTGTGGCAGACGCGCACTCCGTATCAGCAGATCGTGCTCACCGAATCGTTCTCCCCGTTCGCCACCACCGACACCCGGCTCTATCTCAACGGTGGACTCCAGTTCTCCTCGATCGACGAGTACCGCTACCACGAGGCGCTGGTGCACCCGGTGCTGTCCGGCCCGCGCCGCGCGGTGCTGGTGCTCGGCGGCGGCGACGGCCTCGCGCTGCGCGAGATCCTGCGCTATCCCGACATCGCGCAGGTGACACTGGTCGAGCTCGATCCGGCGATGATCGAACTGGCCCGCACCGACGATCGCCTGACCGATCTCAACCGCCGCGCCTTCGACGACCCGCGCGTCACGGTGATCAACGCCGACGCCTTCGCCTGGTTACGCACGGCACCAGGCCTTTTCGACGCGGTGATCGTCGATCTGCCCGATCCCGACCAGACCTCGGTCGCCAAGCTGTACTCGAAGGAGTTCTACGCGATGACCGCCCATGTGCTGGCGCCCGGCGCCCGCATGGTCGTGCAATCGGGTTCGCCGTTCTTCGCCCCGCGCTCCTTCTGGACCATCGACGCCACTGTGCGCGCGGCGGGTCTGTACACCACCCCGTACCACGTGGATGTCCCGAGCTTCGGCGACTGGGGCTTCGTGCTGGTCTCGGCCACCGCGCCCCCCACGCCGACCCTGCGCGGTCCCGGACCGCTGCGCTCCCTGGACGAGGCCACCCTCACGGCGGCCACCGTGTTCCCGCCGGACCGCCGGGCGGTCGACCCCGAGGTCTCGACGCTGATGCATCCGGTGATCCTGGATCTGCAACGCCAAGAATGGCGTTGACTTCAGACCTGACCCGAACAGGCCAGATGCGTGCCGACAACGGCGAGGCCGAGGACCGCGACGGCTACCGACAGCGCCGGGGCCGGTTCGCGAACCAACCGGGTCGCGCCGCGCCGTAGCGCGTCGCCGACCCGCTCGAGACGGCTGCCGAAGGCCGGACCTGCCATCGACTCCGCGTCCGCACGACCGCGCAGTTTCCGGCGGACGACGCCGACGAGAGTCAACAGGAGCGCGGTGAGCAGCATCGTGTTCCTTTCCCGCTCAACGAGTTCCGACTGCGGCACGCGATGACTTCGCGGGCCGGCCGGGAGCGGTGACGATGCCGAAGGCGATCAGGCTGTCGGCGGTGTCGCGGACGGTGTCCTCGATCGGGCGCATGGTCCAGCCGAGTTCGCGACGGGCCTTGTCGGCGCTGACGTGTTCGGTGCGACCGAGGACCGGCACCGTCAAGCGGACGCCTTTGTCGAACACGGCGACGAGGCGGATCACCCAGTTCGGCAGAACCCGAGTCGGAACACGGAAACCCTCGGCCGCGTAGTCACGGGCCAGCAGGCGGGCCAACTCCCCCATCCACAGTGGATCGGTCGCACAGATGTACCGATTGCCGGCGGCCTCGGGCACTTCCATCGCCAGCCGGTGCGCGACAGCGAGATCGCGCACGTCGACGGGGGTCCAGCCGGTTTTCACCGAACCCGGCACGTCGCGCGCCAGCAGGCGGCGAATCGGTTCGTGGGAGGTGCTGGTCCTGGCTTCGAGCAGCGGGCCGAGGATCATGCCGGGGTTGACCACCACCAGTTCGAGACCGGTTGCGGCGGGCAGTGATTCGACGAAGTCCCAGGCCGCTCGCTCGGCGAGGGTCTTGCTCTTCTGGTAGGCGGGGATGCGGTCGACCACCGACCAGTCGTCCTCGGTGCGCACCTCGTCCACGTCGTGGCCGTAGGCGACAGCGGCCACCGAGGACGTGAGCACGACGCGGCGGACACCGGCGTCCGCCGCGGCGCGCAATACGCGCAGGGTGCCCTGTACGGCGGGTTCGATCAGGTCCTGCTCGTTGTCGGGCGGGGTGGCGGGGAACGGTGATGCGACGTGGAGCACGGTGTCGCACCCCGCGACCGCAGCGGCCCAGCCCGCGTCGTCGCCGAGGGAGGCCGCGACGAATTCCAGGTCACCACCGGTGCGACGCGCGAGCTCGGTGAGGTGGGCACAAGCGGCGTGCGCGGCGAGATCGCGCACGGTGGCGCGGACGGCGTAGCCGTGGTCGAGGAGTTCGGCGATGCAGTGGCCGGCGACGAAACCTGTCGCGCCGGTGACGAGTACCCGAGTGGTCATGGTGATCATCCATTCCGTCGATTCGGTGAGGCGCACATCTAAGCGGTGCTCAATTAATCTAAACACCGCATAGATTTCCTGTCCAGTGCCAATTCCGACCCGGGTCTCGCCTACGCTCGTGAGGGTGAAGCGCACCAGTTACCACCACGGCGACCTGCGCGCCACGCTGATGGACGCCTCTCTGCGCCTGATCGAGAGCGAGGGCTTGGCCGCGGTGAGCCTGCGCCGCGTCGCCAGGGAGGCCGGGGTCAGCAGCGGCGCGCCCTATCACCATTTCGCCGACCGCGCCGCGCTGCTCTCGGCGCTGTCAGTCGACGGCTTCCAGCAGTTGGCCTCCTACATGACCAGCGCCAGAGCGACGACGCCCGACCCGCTGGCGGCCCTCACCGAACTCGGTGCGGCCTACGTGCGGTTCTCCCGCGATCACCCCGCCCAGTTCCGGCTGATGTTCCGCCCCGAACTGTCCCAACCGGAAAAGCACCCCGACGCCCACGTGGCCGGTGACGCCGCCTTCAACGTCTTGGTCGACACCGTCGCCGAATGCGTCGCGGTCGGCGCCATCCCCGCCGACCGCGCCGAAACCCTCGGCGTCGCCTGGTGGGGGCTGGCCCACGGACTGGCGTCGCTGTGGCTCGACGGTCATCTCGAAAAGCGCAGCGAACAAATGGGCACCCACGCGCCCGAGCTCGTCGACACGATCATGCACACATTCACCGCGCTGATCACGCCGGGCCCGCCACGCACCTGACGCACCGACGATATTCGGGCGAACCGGCGTGCGCGCTGCCCTAGAGTGAGTACGACCGTGTTTGTCGTTGCGTAGCCGATTCGAGCAGGAGGCCCGATGTCTGGCACCGCGAAACTCGATCCCGTGGTCGAGGCGTTCGTCGACGCGCTCAACGCGCAGGACACCGACCAGTTCTACGGCGTGCTCACCGAGGACGCCACGATGTCCGACGACGGCGTCGAACGCAATCTCGCGCAGTGGACCGAAGCCGAGATCTTCAGCAGCAACGGACATCTCGTCGTGGACACAGTCGATTCCGACGACGGCCTCGCACTCACCGCCGACTACACCAACAGCCGGTGGGGTTCGATGCGAACCACCTGGCAGTTCGTCCTGCGCGACGGGCTGATCAGCCGATTCGAAACAGGACAGGCGTGAGCGACGATCTTCTGCTGACACCGCGTTACGGCACAGCCGCACTCTCCGATCTACTCCCGTCGGTACTGACCTGCCTCGGCGCGCCCGGCGACACCGACCGGCTCGGCCTCGAGCTCGAGGTCGACCGGGTGTGCGTCCTGCTCGTCGACGGACTCGGCGCGCAAGCCCTGGCCGCCGAATCGGCTGCCGCGCCGTTCCTGACGAGCCTGCCCGAGGTCACCCTCGACGCCGGTTTCCCCAGCACCACGGCAACGAGCTTGACCACCCTCGGCACCGGACTGCCGTCGGGCGAGCACGGCATCGTCGGCTACAGCATGCGGCTGCCCGGCGAGGAGCGCCTGTTCAATTCGTTGCGCTGGCAACTCATCGGCGCCGGGCCGAAGGTGGAGGCGCTCACCGCCTTCCCACCCGACCGAATTCAGCCGCACCGCACCGTCTTCGAGCGCGCCACCGAGGCGGGCATCGCCGCCGTGCAGGTGGCGCCGAGCTATCAGGACGGCTCCGGCCTGACCCTGGCCGGGTGGCGCGGCGGCGGATTCCGCACGGCTTTCTCGGTGGGCGATCTCGTCGACGGCGTTCTGACCGCCCTCACCTCCGCACCGAAAACCCTTGTCTACACCTATCATTCGGAGCTCGACACCACCGGTCACGCCCGCGGGCCGGCCAGCCGAGCGTGGCGGTTCGAGCTCGCCAATGTCGACCGGATCGCCGCCGAGATCGCGGCCCGGCTGCCCGCGCGCTCAGCGCTGGTCGTCACCGCCGATCACGGCATGGTCGAACTCGTCGAACGCATCGACTTCGACACCCACCCGTACCTGTCGGACAACGTGCTGGCACTCGGCGGTGAACCGCGCGCCCGCCACGTCTACACCGACGACAGCGCTGCGGTCGCCGACACCTGGCGAGAAATGCTGGGCGCCGGGTTCCTGGTCCGCACCCGCGAGGAGGCGATCGACGCGGGCTGGTTCGGCCCGATCCTCACCCGCGACGCCGCCGCACGCATCGGCGATCTCGTCGTGGTCGCCTGCGGCGACGGCGGTGTGGTGCGGTCCGGCGCCGAACCGCTGCAATCGATCATGGTCGGCCATCACGGTTCGCTCACTGCCGCCGAACTGCGGGTTCCCCTGCGGATCCACCGCGCCTGAGCACCACCACCTAAGCTGTCCCCGACGCGCAGGCGCGCGCTGTGAACCATTCCAGGAGGACACATGGCTGCCAACACCCGAACCGGCGCCGTCGCGGTGGGCGTCGCGGTGCTGGCGGCACTGGCCACCGGCTGCACCGAGGTCGAGCGGGTGCTCAACCAGGGTGGCGACACCAGCTGCCGCGACTACGTCAATCAGGACGCGAACACCAAGCGGATCACCATCACCAAGGCGATCAAGCAGCAGACCGGCAACGACAACGAGCCCGCGGGCACCGTGGTCGATTCGATGATCGTGCAGGTCGACCTGTTGTGCGCGACCCAGCGCAATGTCGACACTCCGATCAAGAACGCCGACATCGCCGGGATCTTTCTGAACAAGTAGCCGACGTCAAGCCGACACGACAGGTCAGCGACCGGTGACCTGGCCGTCCTCGGTACAAACGTTCCCATGGCGGCGGTACAGCTGATAGACAGTAAGCGCCACACCCGTTCTCGTCGCTGGAACGGTGCGTCACCGACGAGCAGGGAGTGAACGTGGGCGAAGACCTGGGACGAGCCCGACCAGACGCCCCCGACAATCCGATCGTCGGCCCACACCGGCCCGAACGGCTCTCGGACTACCGCGTCGAGCTCGAGAAACAGTGGACTCGCCTGGCCGCGCCCTCCCGCCCGCTGACCCTGCCCCGAGACACCGGCGCCGTGCGCAACGATGTCGCCAAATCGTGGCAGCGTTCCCTGCACACCGTCGACCCCGCCACCGAGGTCGCGCCCGGGCTCAACGACATCAGCGATCGCTGGTCGGAATCCCCGCTGCGCAGGCCCGTCACCGAACTCGCGGGCCAGCTACGGGGAATGGCCGAGGAATCGGGCTATCTCGCCGTCGTCAGTGACGAATCGGGCACCATCTTGTGGACCGCGGGCGACCGTACGCTGCGCCGCCAAGGAGAAGCGGTGAACTTCGCGCCGGGCGGGGTCTGGGACGAAAGCCATATGGGCACCAACGGGTTATCCCTTGCCCTGCACGACGACCGGGCCGTCACCGTGTTCTCCGCGGAACATCTCGTCGCCGCGTTGCACGGCTGGGTCTGCTACTCCGCGCCGATCCACGGCCCCGACGGCCGGACGGTGGGTGTGCTCGATCTGTCCTCGACCTGGGAACGCTCGCATCCGATGGTGATGACCTCGGTCCGCGCGCTCGTCACCGCCGTGGAGACGATGCTGCGCGCGGAAGCACCGACGCCCGCCCCGGGTGTGCGGCTCGAATGCCTCGGCGCGGCAAGACTTTTGCGCGACGGCCGCCCGGTACCGCTGCCGCCGCGCCAACTCGAGATCCTGGCCCTGCTGGCGCTCGAACCCGACGGCTACACCCCCGAACAGCTCCACGCCGCGGTCTACGGCGAGCGGGCGGTGTCGCTGAACACGCTCAAAGCCGATGTGTCGCACCTGCGCCGTGCCACCCGCGGCGAGATCGCGAACCGGCGCTACATGCTCACCGGCGCGGTCTCTTGCGACGCGGTGGATCTGCTGGCCGCCATCGAGGGCGGCGACCTCACCTCGGCGCTGTGGCTGTATCGCGGACCGCTGCTGCCCGGTTCGGATCTGCCCGGCGTCGAACAATGGCGCGCCCACCTCGATGTCGGCATCCGCAACGCCGTGCTCGGCAGCGACCGGCCCGAACACGCGGTCGCGTTCGGGCAGCGGTGCCCCGGCGATGTCGCCGTGCACGAGCATGCCCTGCGGCTACTGCCTCGTGACGACGTCCGCCGTGCCGTCGTCACGGCCCGACTTTTCACCGCACGACAAGGCTGACCTGCGCGAACGCCGTCACCAACCTCGTACCAACCTTCGCCGACCATAGTGTGGGACACCACGCAGAGGTCGCGAGGAGCGAGACGCATGATCTACGGCAAACCCGGATCGGATACCGGCATAGTCAGCTATGCCGCCCGATACGACAACTTCATCGGAGGTGATTGGTCTCCCCCTGTCGAAGGCCGCTATTTCGACAACACCTCACCGGTCGACGGTGAGACCTTCTGCGCGGTAGCCCGCTCCACCGCCGCCGATATCGACATGGCGCTCGAAGCCGCGCACCGCGCCACCGAGCGCTGGGCCGCGACCTCGGTCGCCGAACGCTCCGACATCCTGCTCAAGATCGCCGACCGGATCGAGAACAGCCTCGAACCGCTGGCGGTGGCCGAAACCTGGGACAACGGCAAACCGGTTCGCGAGACCCTCGCCGCCGACCTGCCCCTCGCCGTCGATCACTTCCGCTATTTCGCGGGAGTGCTGCGCGCCCAGGAGGGATCGCTGTCGCAGATCGACGCCGATACCGTCGCCTATCACTTCCACGAACCGCTCGGCGTGGTCGGGCAGATCATTCCGTGGAACTTCCCGATCCTGATGGCCGCCTGGAAACTCGCCCCCGCGTTGGCGGCGGGCAACTGCGTGGTGATCAAACCGGCCGAGCAGACTCCGGCGTCGCTGCTGCTCGTCGTCGAACTCATCGCCGATCTGCTGCCCGACGGAGTTCTCAACGTGGTCAACGGTTTCGGCGCCGAGGCGGGCAAACCGCTGGCGCAGAGCCCGCGTGTGGCCAAGATCGCCTTCACCGGCGAGACCACCACCGGACGGCTGATCATGCAGTACGCCGGCGAGAACATCATTCCGGTCACCCTCGAACTCGGCGGCAAGAGCCCCAACATCTTCCTACCCGATGTGATGGCCGCCGACGACGACTATCTCGACAAGTGCGTCGAGGGGTTCGTCATGTTCGCCCTGAACCAGGGCGAGGTATGCACGTGCCCGTCGCGCGCGCTGATCCACTCGTCGATCTACGACGAGTTCCTCGCCCGAGCCATCGCCCGCACCGAGGCCATCGTGTCCGGTCATCCGCTCGACACCGAGACGATGATCGGCGCACAGGCCGGCAACGACCAGTACGAGAAGATTCTGTCCTATTTCGACATCGGCAGAGCCGAAGGCGCCCGCGTGCTCACTGGAGGGGAAGCACGCAAGGTCGACGGTCTACCGGGTGGGTACTACATCGAACCCACCGTCTTCGAGGGTGACAACACGATGCGGATCTTCCAGGAGGAGATCTTCGGCCCGGTCGTCGCGGTCACCCGCTTCGATACCGTCGACGAAGCGATCCGCATCGCCAACGGCACTCTCTACGGTCTCGGTGCGGGCGTGTGGACCCGCGATATCAACACCGCCCATCGACTCGGCCGCGGCATCAAGGCGGGCCGGGTCTGGACCAACTGCTACCACGCCTATCCCGCCCACGCCGCGTTCGGTGGCTACAAGAAGTCGGGATTCGGCCGGGAGAACCACGCGATGATGCTCGGGCACTACCAGCAGACCAAGAACCTGCTGGTCAGTTATTCGACGACGAGACTCGGGATGTTCTGATGCAGAATCGAATCCACCGTGTGGAGATCACCGAGCGCGCCCAGACCCTGCTCCGCCGCCTCATCGAGGACAACGGCCCGGTGCTGTTCCGCCAGGCGGGCGACGGCTGCGACGACGACAGCGCACCGGTGTGTCTGTCGGCCAAGCAGTTCCCGATCGAGAAGGCCGACATCCTGCTCGGCCGACTCAGTTGGCATACCGAATTCTGGATCAGCGCGGCACAGTTCGAGTGCTGGAAAGATACCCACCTCACCGTCGATGTGACGCGCGGTGAGGCCGCCGAGGATTCGCTCGAGGCCGGCCAGGGCATGCGATTCGTCTTGCGCGCCAGGCTGTTGACCGAGGCGGAGAACGCGGCGCTGGCGGCCGGTCCGCCACCGCGAACGGGCGCCGACCGCACCCTGTAGCGTCACCCCCGAAAACCTGATCTGGCAGCATCTTTCCCGGCGCTGCCAGATCGCGGCGAGCCCCCGCCGACTGGGCCATCGAGGCTCAGCCGGCGGGGTGAGCTCGCCGTTTTTTCGTCTTTCACCCATATAGCAAATGTGTTCCCGCGCAAACCAAATCGCGTCTCGCTCACCGAGACACACACGACAACACTGCAACGATTCCGTTACGTTATGGCGATGTTCTTAGCGAGACTCGGTGTGCGCACCCGGATTCTGGCGATTGCTCTCATTCCGAGTTTGACTCTGGTGGTGGTCGGGGTCGGTACCGCCGGATATCTGGTCGAGGAGAGCAATACGGCCAAAGCGTGGGCCACCGAACTCCAACAGGCCGGCCGCTACACCCAAGAGATGGTCGAGGCGATCCAGTCCGAGCGCCACCTCACCCTGTCGCTGGTCGCCGGTGACATGACCACCATCCCCGCGCTACCCGCCGCGCGTACGCGCACGGACGCCGCGTTCCTGAAGCTCAACCAAATCGCGCAGCAGATGCAGGCCGTCGACGGCGCCGATATCGGCGACGACCAGGCCGAATTCGAAGCTTTCCAGCAGCACCTCAAGGCCATGCGCGGCGGCGCGGACGCGGGTATGTTGCCCGCGCCGGACGCTTACATGTTCTTCAACCTGGTGGTCGACAAGTTCATCCAGGGCACGAAGATCGCCATGCTGGCCGCCCCCGACGCGACCGTGTCCTCCGGCGTGGGTGAAGGCATGCGCCTGCTCAACGTCATCGAGGCCATGTCACGGGGCAACGCGCTCGGGTCGGCGCTGGTCTCGGCCGAGGGCGAATTCGCTGTCACGGTCGACGAATTCATCCGCCAGAGCGGCTTCTACCGCACCGAACTCAGCAACCTCACCCCCGAGCTGCCCGAAGGCGAGCGCAACGCGATCGTCGCGCTGACCGCCTCGGCGCCGTGGCAGCAGCTCACGCAGATGGACAACGCGATCATCGCGCGCTTCTCCGCTCCCGCGCCCACCACGAGCACCACCAAGGCGACCACCCCGCCCGCGCTGCCGATGTCGGCCGCCGAATGGCAGAGCGCCTCGGCGAGCGTCAACCGCGCACTGCTCGACGTCTACACCGGTCACAACCAATTCATCCAGACTCTGGCAAAGGACTCCGCACAGCGCTCGGAGGCGACCGCGGCTGCCGCGGGCGGCGGCGTCATCGCGCTCAGCGTGCTCGTCTTCCTGGTCTCGGTGGTCCTGGCCAATCGAATCATTCGTCGCCTACGCCGCCTACGAACCGCCACCCTGCAGCTCGCCGACGAAAAGCTGCCTGCCACCATGCGCGCTCTGCGCGACGGTGACGAGGTCGACTCGGCCGAGACCTCGCCGTCCCTGGACTTCGGGCACGACGAGATCGGTCAGGTCGCCAAGGCGTTCGAGCACGCCGCCGCGGCGGCGATCGGTGCCGCCGTCGACGAGGCCCGCACGCGCGAGGGTGTGCGCGCGGTGTTCCTCAATATCGCCCACCGCAGCCAGATCGTCGTGCACCGCCAGCTCGAGATCCTCGACGAAGCCGAACGCCGCCAAGAGGATCCGGCACTGCTCGAGACGCTGTTCCGGCTCGACCACCTGGCCACCCGCGAACGCCGCAACGCCGAGAACCTGATCATCCTCGGCGGCGGTCGACCGGGTCGCCAGTGGCGTCAGCCGGTGCCCGTGATGGACGTGGTGCGCAGCGCCATCGGCGAAACGCTCGACTACGCGCGCGTGCGAGTCACCAAGCTGCCCGAGGTCAACGTCGTCGGCACCGTCGTGGCCGACCTCGTGCACCTGCTCGCCGAGCTCGTCGACAACGCCACCGCGTTCTCCCCGCCGCAGTCGCGGGTCGAGGCGGGCGGCAATGTCGTCGGCAAGGGTGTGGTCGTCGAGATCACCGACCAGGGCATGGGCATGAGCGACGACGACCTGGTGCGCTACAACACCATGCTGGCCGAGCCGCCGGACTTCGGTGTCGGCACGCTGTCCTCGGACTCGCGCCTCGGCCTGTTCGTGGTCGCCCGGCTGGCCCTGGCACACGGTGTGTCGGTGCGGCTGAGCGAATCCGACTACGGCGGCATCCGTGCCATCGTGCTGATCCCCCAGCAGTTGCTGGCGGGCGAGGCCGATTCGGCGGGCACGCCGCCCACGACAACCGGCCCGCTGCGGCGTGGTCTGCCCGCACTGCAAGAACCATCGGGACCGGTCGCCGCCCTCGAAGCGGCTCCGTCGCCCGTCGCGACCTTGGTCGCCGACCCGCCGACCCCGCGTCCGATGGCGCCGGCCCCGGAGGCGCCCCCCGTGCAGAACCCGCGCTACGACACCGGCTCCGACGACCGTCCCGCACTGCCACGGCGCAGCAGGCAGACGAATCTGGCACCCGAACTCACCGAGCCGGCCGCCGAGGCGCCACGCGCACCCGAGCGTCCCCGCTCCGCGGAACAGGCGCGCGACATCATGTCCGCGATCGAGAACGGCACCCGCCAGGGTCGCAAGCAACAGACCACATCGAATCAGGACGAACAGGAAGGCTGAGGTGAACTCTTCCCCCGGTGATCTCAACTGGCTACTCGACGATCTCGTCGACCGGCTGGCAGGGGTCCGCTACGCGGTTGTGCTGTCCACCGACGGACTGCTGCTCGGACGCTCCTCGCAGATGAAGCGTGAAGATGCCGAACACTTCGCAGCCATGTCCTCGACCCTCTACGGTCTCGCGCGCAGCGCGGGTAGCCGGTTCGACGGTGGCGGCGTGCGCCAAGCGGTGATCGAGCTCGATCGAGCGGTGCTCTTCGTCACCTCCGCGGGCGAGAACGCCTGCCTGGCGCTGCAAGCCAACGAGTCGGCCAATCTCGGCATGGTCGCCTACGAAATGAATCTCACCGTGCAGCGGGTCGGCAGTTATCTGTCGACGGAGCCGCGGCACGGGCATGCGCAGCTATAGAAAGTTTCGACTATGACTCGACTCGGCGATCCGTGGTTCGACGACGCGGCCGGACCCCTGGTCCGGCCGTACGCGGTGACCCGCGGCCGCACCATGGGTGCGGCGCACGACCTGGACATGCTCACGGTGGTGGTAGCAGTGCATCCCGCCCCCACCCTGCGCAAACCAGAACCCGAGTACACGACGATCGCACAGTTGTGCAAGCGTCCGCAGTCGGTGGCCGAGGTCTCGGCCGTGCTGAAACTGCCTCTGGCGGTGACCAAGATCCTCGTCGGTGATCTCATCGCCGAGGGCCACCTCATCTTCCGGGCTCCGGTATCGGCCGAGGCCGGTGCCGGTGACCTCAACATATTGCGAGCGGTTCTGGATGGCATCCGAAAACTTTGACCCGACGACCGCAGGCGACCAGCACATGGCCGCCTCGGTCAAAATCCTCATCGCCGGCGGCTTCGGCGTCGGCAAGACCACCATGGTCGGCGCGATCAGCGAGATCGCGCCGCTGCGGACCGAAGAGCTGATCACCGAGGTCAGCACCGGTGTCGACGATCTGTCGGGCGTGGAGCAGAAGCACACGACCACAGTCGCGCTGGACTTCGGGCGCATCACCATCGACCGGGATCTGGTGCTGTACCTGTTCGGTACGCCCGGACAGGACCGCTTCTGGTTCCTGTGGGACGAGCTGTGCCGTGGCGCCCTCGGCGCGATCGTGCTGGCCGACACCCGGCGGTTGAGCAACTCGTTCGCGGCGGTCGACTTCTTCGAACGGCGGGGCTTGCCGTTCCTGATCGCCGTGAACTGCTTCGACGGTGCGCCGCGCTACACGGTCGAGGAGGTGCGTGACGCGCTGGACCTCGACCCGAACACACCGGTGATCCTGTGCGACGCACGCGATCGACCCTCGGCCAAGGCGGTGCTGACGCACCTGGTCGAGTACCTGATCGATCGCGCCGCACGGACTCCCGTCACCACCTGAGCGGCTGGGCCGAGCCCGGCGCGGCGACTGCCCGCTCCGCGGCTCGGCTGGTCTGCTCCCACGCCGACCAGGTGGCCATCTTGGCGCGCGCGAGGTCGAAGGCCAAGTCGTACACCATGTTTCCGAGCAGCAGCCGTAGCGGCGGCTCCTCGGCGTCGACGAGCGTGAGCAGCGCCTCGGCGGCGAGGGCCGGTTCGCTGTCGACCGAACCTTCGGCCCACTGTGCCTCCAACTGTGCGCGCAGCGGGGCGTAGGCCTCGATCGGTGTGGTGGTCGCCATCGCCGAATACAGGTCGGTCCAGTACCCGCCCGGTTGCAGAATGCTCACCCGCGCACCGAATTCCGCGGCTTCCATCGCCAGGGCCTCGCTCATGCCCTCGAGCGCGAATTTGCTCGCGGCGTACATTCCCGACAGCGGGAACCCGGCGAGTCCGCCGATGCTGGAGACCTGCACGATGTGCCCGCCGCGCTGAGCACGCAGATGCGGGAGCACCGCCTGGCTCACCCAGAGCGCACCGAAGAAGTTGACCTCCATCTGCGCACGGGCCTCGACTTCGGTGAATTCCTCGATCATGCCCATCGAGAGCGTGCCCGCGTTGTTGACCACGATGTCGAGGCGACCGAAATGCGCGACGGCGGCATCGACGGCCTCGTGTACCGCACCGCGATCGGTGACGTCGAGGGTCAACGGCAGGACCCGACCCGGATGGGCGGCGGCGAGTTCGTCGAGTGCGGATCCGGTGCGCGCGGCGGCGGCGACCCGATCCCCTGCCGCCAGCGCGGCCTCGGCGAAGGCCCGGCCGAGACCGCGGCTGGCTCCGGTGACGAACCAGATGCGGGATGCGGTGGTACCGGCGGTGGTCATGGCGATCCTCCTTGCCTAGACAAGACGTTGCGTCTCGTCTGATGATTCGAGGATGCCATCGACCCATAGCCGTGTCAAGACGCAACGTCTCGTCTCTTCGATTGCTAGGATGACGTCATGAGTCAGCAGGCGAAACCCGCACCCCGGCCGACAGCCGACGCGACCCGGCGCAACGAGGGATCTCGGCGCGCGATCCTGTCCGCCGCCTTCGAGCTGGCGGGCGAGATCGGCTACGACAAGCTGACCATCGAGGCGATCGCCGCCAGGGCGGGCGTCGGCAAGCAGACGATCTACCGATGGTGGCCGTCCAAGGGCGCCGTCCTGCTCGACGCCTTCCTGATGCTCAGCGAGACCGGCGACGACGCGACACCCGGCCTGCCGGACACCGGTGACCTGGAAGCGGATCTGAAACTCGTCCTGCGCGCCACCGTCGCCGAACTGGCCGACCCCCGCTTCGATCTCCCCCTGCGCGGCCTGACCAGCGCCATCATGCACGACACCACCCTGGCCGCCGCTTACGTGGAACGCCTCCAGGGCCCCGTCGACGACCTGAAACGCCGTCGGCTGGCCGCCGCGCAGACCGCGGGCCAGATCGCCGCCGACATCGACCTCGACGTGGCCATCGCGATGATCTGGGGCCCACTGATGGACCGATGGTTACTGCGCACGGGCACCCTGACCACCGAATTCGCCGATCGCGTGGTCGAGACCGCCCTGCGGGGTCTACGCGGCTGACCCACGGAACAAGCTGTCCGGCAGCGATATACGGTCGGACCGTCGACGAGATCGCGCGTTACCCGCGTAGCGACGCGGGCAGCGGAGAACGATCCCCCGCACCGGGGCCGTCCACCGGTTTCAGGTCGCGGCCGTGGACCCGCTCCCCGCAGTGCGAGCACGTCGGCTCGATCGTGGCGACGTGGCCGCAGCCTCGATGCAGCGACTCGACCGGGGCGCCGTTCGGGGCGGCCCATTCGTCGCCCCACTGACGCATCGCGTTCACCACCTGCCACAGCGAGCGACCCTTCGCGGTCAGCCGGTAGTCGTAGCGGACGGGGTTGTCCTGGTAGGGCTCCCTGGTCATGATCCCGTGTTCGACGAGGCCCTCCAGGCGCTGGGTGAGCACATTGCGGGCGATGCCGAGTCGATCGCGGAAGTCGTCGAAGCGGGTCACGCCGAAGAGGGCGTCGCGCACGATCAGCAAGGTCCACCACTCCCCGACCACCTCGAGGCACTGGGCCATGGAGCAGTTCATGTCTTCGAAGCTGGTGCGCCGCATGACCCCAGCATAGTCAGTTGCATGAAAGAACTCACCAATCTATGGTGAGTTGCATGATGAAACTCACTGGGCGGCTGGGCGCGCAATTCGCCCTCACTGCCACGGAGTCCGGGCAGTGGCGTGCCGTGGTCGACGATTCGTGGCGCGGCTGGACCGGCCCACACGGCGGCGCGCTCGCCGGGCTGCTGATCGAGGTCGCCCAGCAGGCGAGCTCGCGCGAGGACCCCGTGCGGGCCGCCGACGTCCGGTTCCTCGGCCGACCGGCGACCGGCGCGTTCACCCTGCGGGCCACCGAACACACCGTCGGGCGCAGCACGACGATGGTGGACGTGATCGCCGAACAGGACGGTGTGCCGGTCGCGTCGGCCACCATCACTCTCGGCGCGACCAGTGCGTCGACGATCCCCGCCCACAGCGCCCGGCACGCGCCCGTCGTCGCGCCGCCACAGGACTGCGCGCTGTTCCAGCTGCCGCCCGAGATCGTCCCCGTCGGCGCGCATTTCGTCATCCGGCCCGCCGCGGGCCCGTTGCCCCTCAGTGGTGCGGACGAGGCGATGATGTGTGCCTGGATCGCACTCGACCCCGGGTTGCCCCTCGACGCGCCGACTCTGGCCGTTCTCGCCGACGCGCTCCCACCCGGCCTGTTCCCGCTGCTCACCGCGCCGGTCGCCGTCCCGACCGTCACCCTGTCGCTGCAACTACACGCCGATCGCACCCGCCTCGGCGACACACCCGTCCTGGTCCGCGCCGCGAACGTCAGTTCCGGTGAGGGCTGGTCGGTCGACGACACCGATATCTGGGACGGCGAGGGCGTTCTGCTCGCCACGGCCCGTCAGACCCGCCGCGTCCTCGGCTGAACGAAAGCTCGATCATGAAATCCGTTGCCCCGTTGCGGGATACGAATCCACGTCTGGTGCTCGCCATCGTTTCCATCGGCGTGCTGCTGTCGAGTCTGGACCTGTTCATCGTCAATGTCGCCATGCCCGCCATGGCAGACGACTTCGACGCCGGACTGACCGAGCTGTCCTGGGTGCTCAACCTCTATGCCATCGTCTTCGCCGCCCTGCTCGTTCCGGCCGGTCGACTCGGTGACCGCAGCGGTAACCGCGGCACCTTCCTCACCGGACTGGCGATCTTCGTGATCGGGTCGGCCCTGTGCTCGGCGGCCTGGAATGTGGAGTCGCTCATCGCTTTCCGCGTCGTCCAGGCCGTGGGATGCGCGCTCCTCACGCCGTCCTCGCTCGCGCTGGTCCTCGCCGCGACGCCACCGGAGCAGCGCGCGGGCGCGGTTCGGCTGTGGGTCGGGTTCGGCGGACTCGGCGCCGCGCTCGGCCCGGTCCTCGGCGGGTTGCTGGTCGAACTCGATTGGCGCTGGGTATTTCTCGTGAACGTGCCGATCGGCGCGGCCGCGTTCGCGATCGGCGTGCGAAAGCTGCCGTGCCCGCCCGCAGCGGGCGGTCCGTTGCCCGACCTGCTGGGCGCGGGAGCACTGATCGGCGCGGTCGGGTCGTTGATCCTGGCCGTCGTCGAAGGTCCCGAGTGGGGCTGGACCTCTGCCGGGGTCCTAGCCGGGTTCGGTGTAGCGATCGCGCTCGGTGTCGTTTTCGCGGTGAGCTCGGCCCGTCATCACAGCCCCATCATCGACGCGGCCCTGGTTCGGGTCCCGAACTTCACGCTCGCGGGAGCGAACTCGCTGGTGTTCCAGATCGCGTTCGCGGGCATGCTGCTCTCGGTCACGCTCTGGGCCCAGAACGTGTGGGGGTGGTCGGCGTTGCAGACCGGTCTGGCGATCGCGCCCGGCCCACTGGTCGTCCCGTTCGTCGCCGTCGCCGCGGGCAAGCTCATCGCCCGAATCGGCCCGGGCCCGGTGATCGCGGCAGGCGGGCTCGCCTTCGGCGGCGGGCTCCTGTGGTGGGCGCGTGCGGCCGAACTGTCACCGGACTACGTGGGTGGCCTACTCGGTGGAATGCTGCTGACCGGTCTCGGAGTCGGGTTGACCCTGCCCACCGCCTTCGCCGTCGGCGCGGGAACCCTTCCCCCGCAACGCTTCGCGACCGGATCGGCGGTCCTGAGCATGGCCCGCCAACTCGGACTCGCCCTCGGCGTCGCGGTGCTCGTCGCGCTACTCGGCACCCCGAACACCCCGGCTGCCACGCTCGACGCCTTCCAGCGCGCCTGGTACGTGACCGCCGCGATCGCGGTTCTGGCCGGACTCATCGGCTTCGCCGTGCGGTCCGGGCAGGCGGTCGAATCGCCCGGCGATCTCACCACTCCGGTGGCGACCGAGAACTCCGGGGACGCGGCGGTTTCCGTCTGACCCCGAGCGGTCGGCGACCACGATGTCGCCGGCCGCGTCCCTCGGTCCGCTCAGCCCCAGCTCGCGTGGTCCGGAACCGACGAATCGAAGATTACGTAGAAGAAGTGACCGGGGGTCAGTTCGTTCATGTCGTGCCAGCGACCCCCTGGGTCTCGCTGGTAGTACCGCTCCATCCCGGTGCCATCGTCGAAGCAGACGATGTTCGAGGTGCCGAACGGGCTCCAGTAGATGTCGGTGCCGGGGCGTGGCGGTTCGAGTGGGGTGCGGAACAGGTGCCCGCACGCCGTGATGACGGGGTCGTAATAGGTGGGCTGGGCGGCGGCGGTGGCCTGCCCGGCGATCCCGGCGACCGTGACCGCGGCGGCCGCGAACCCGAGACGAACTCTGGAACGCATCGCATCTGCTCCTGTCCCGAACGGAAAGGAAGGCGCTTCGTATCGCAGACGATTTTACGCCCGCTGGCCGGGTTGCGCGGAAATCCGACCGTAGACGGATATGCCGAGCACCCGGTCGCGCTACCGTGGCATGACCGGGCTCAGCGGAAAGTAGGAAAAGCTGTGGACAGCACGACGATTGCACGGCAATGCACACTGTGCGAGGCACACTGCGGAATTCTGGTCACCGTCGAGGATTCGCAGGTCACCCGCATCGAGGGCAACCCCGACGACGTGCTGTCGAAGGGCTACATCTGCCCGAAGGCGACAGCCATGGGCGGTCTCCACCACGATCCGGACCGGCTGCGGACACCGATGCGCCGCGTCGGCGACACTTTTCAGCCCGTCGGCTGGGACGAGGCGTTCCGCGAGATCGGCCGGCGTTTGCGCGCGGTGCGGTCCGCGCACGGTTCCAGCGCCACCGGGATGTACATCGGCAACCCCGCCGCCCACAGCTCCTCGGTGATGTACGGGGCGCTGCTTCGGACCGTCCTGCTGACCCGCAACTTCTTCTCCGCCTCCTCGATCGATCAGTTCCCGCAGGAATTCGTCGCGTGGCGGATGTTCGGTTCGAACGTTCTCATGCCGGTCACCGACATCGATCGCACCGACCGGCTGGTGGTGCTCGGCGCCAATCCCGCGGTCTCCAACGGATCGATCACCACCATGCCCGGCGCGAAAACACGGATCAAGAACGTCCGCGCCCGAGGCGGCACCGTGGTCGTGATCGACCCGCGCCGCACCGAAACGGCCCGACTGGCGGACGAGCACGTGGCGGTCCGTCCCGGCGGCGATGTCTACCTGCTGCTCGGGATGCTGCATGTGCTGATCACCGAGCAACTGTGCGACGAACGGGCGGTGCGGTCGCTCTGCACCGGCTGGGACGAGCTCGCCGAACTGGTCGCCGATACCACCGCCGAACGCATGGCGCCGCTGGCCGGCGTCGACGCCGACACCATCCGACGGCTGGCCCGTGACCACGCGGCGGCGCCCTCCGCGGTGTTGTACGCGCGGATCGGGGTGTGCCAGCAAGAGACGGGCACGCTCACCCACTGGCTGGTCAACACGATCAACGCGGTGACCGGAAATCTCGATCGGGCGGGCGGTCAGATGTTCGCTTCCCCGGCCGTCGACGCCGCCCGCTACGCGAAGTACCTGCCGATGGGCCACGGCGCGTGGACCGACCGGTCCGGCGCGCACAAGTCGTTCCGCAGCGAACTGCCGGTCGCGGTCCTCGCCGAGGAGATCCTCACTCCCGGACCGGGCCAGATCAAGGCGATGATCACCTACGCGGGCAATCCGGTGCTCTCGACACCGCAGGCGGACAAGCTCGACGCCGCGCTGGAATCACTGGATTTCTACGTGGCGATCGACATGTACGTCACCGAGACGACCCGGCACGCCGACTTCATCCTGCCGCCCGTCTCGGCGCTCGAGCGCGAGGAACTGAGCCTGCTGTTCCCGATATTCAGCGTTCGCAACAACGCTCGATACGACGCCAGGGTCTTCGATCCACCGGCCGACGGACTCGAGGACTGGCAGATCCTGGCCCGGCTGGTGACCGAACTGGTACCGCTGCCGGGACGACGGTTCGCCGGCCGCGCGCTCAACGCCGCGTTCGAACAGCTCAGTCCCCTGCGATTGACGGCGGCGGCTGTCGCGACAGGCCCCTACGGCGTCCTGCGCCGCGGACGAAAAGGGTTGACGCTCGGCAAGATCCGCGACACACCGGGCGGTGTCGACCTCGGCCCGTTACGGCCACGGTTGCCCGAACTGATCGGCACCAGCGACCGCAAGACGCACTTGGTGCCCGCGGATTTCCTGGCGGCGATACACACGGTCCTCGACGAGACGACCGCGACGCCGGAACCCGGCTACGACCTGCAACTCATCGGACGACGTCACCTGCGCAGCAACAACTCCTGGCTGCACAACATCCCGTCGATGGTGAAGGGGCGTGACCGCTGCACCGTGCTCGTCCACCCCGACGACGCCGCCGCCCGTGGTCTTGCCGACGGTGATCCGGCGACGATCGAATCCCCCGTCGGTTCGATCGAGGTACCGGTGGAGATCAGCCGCGATATTCGCCCCGGGGTGGTGGCGATCCCGCACGGGTGGGGGCACCGCGAACCCGGGGTCGGCTGGACCGTCGCGGCGAAACTGCCGGGAGCCAATGTCAACCTGTTGCACGACCCGGCCCGCACCGACGCCCTGTCGGGCACCTCGGCGGTCAACAGCACGTGGGTACGGGTGAACCCGGTCGGGATCGAAATCCCGGACGCCACACCACGATCCGAGGTAGCCGCCACGCCGCGGTGAACCCGATCAGGAATCCGGGTCCACCGCGTCGGGTTCAGCGAAAGCGCAGGTTAGCGGTCGCGAGACCGAAGATCTTGCGACCGCCGGACTTGGCGACGATGGCGATCACCGCGGTGCGGGTGGCCGGGTCGAGCGACTTCACGCGGCCGGTGTATTCGACCTGGCCGCCTTCCCTGGCGACGAGGGCGTAGTTCGAGAGCCGGACGCCGTAGCGGGTGACGGCACCGGGGTCGCCGGACCAGGTGGACAGGAAGCCCGCGCCCAGACCCATCGTCAGCATGCCGTGGGCGATGATGTCGGGCAGGCCGGCCAGCTCGGCGATCTTCTCGTCCCAGTGGATCGGGTTGTTGTCGCCGGAGACGCCCGCGTAGTTGACGAGGTCACCACGCGAGACGCGAGCGTCACGCAGCGGAAGTTCGTCGCCGACGGTCAGCTCGTCGAACGACGTGGTGGTGCTCGGGACGCGCGCGGCGCCGTCGACGGACAGTCGCACCTCACCCTCGGGGCGCAGCGTGGTCTCCACCGCGGCGCTCTTGTCCTGGCTGAACACCTTCACGCCGTGGAGCATGATGTCCTCGACCGCGGCGGTGATCGCGGGATCGACACCGTCGTTACCGGTGATGCCGACGACCGTGGTGTGCATGATGTGGACGGTCTCGCCGAGTTCGTCGACGAAGGTGTTGGTGACGGTGATCAGGTCCTTGCCCGCGATCGTGCGCACCGACGAGAGCTCCACGTCGACGACGAGGCGGTCACCGGCCACGATCGGCTTGTGCTGTTCGAAGACCTGCTCGGTCTGCACGAACATGTCGTAGCCGACCACCACCGTTTCGAACAGCAGCTTGTTGGCCGCCATAGCCGGGATGGACACGAAGGTCAGCGGCGCGACCACACCCGAGTAGCCGAGCGCGGCGGCCGCCTCGTCCTCCCAGTGCGCGGGGTGGAAGTCCTGGACCGCGCGAGCGTATTCGCGGATCTTCTCGCGGCCGACCTCGTAGACACCCTCGACCCGGTAGTAGTGCCCTACCTTCGACGCAGTATCAGGGGCATCGACGGGCGGGACATCGACTACGGAAGTCACTATGAATCACCTTCGTTCGGGGAACGGACACCCGGCAGGCTAGTCGACGCGCAGGCGGAGCGGACATTCCTTGGCACAGTTCACAGTTCTGTCGCCTTCCTTCGCGCTCAGAAGGAGGGTACGTCGCTGGTGCTCGCATTGCCACCGATCGAGGGTTGCAGCGTGATCTCCCAGTCGGAGTCGGCGTCGAACGGGTCGTCGAACTTCTGGAACTCGCGCTCGCGGGTGAAGGCGAGCGTCGCCTCGTCCCAATCCTTGCCGGTCTTCAGATAGACGTAGTAGGTGCCGTCGATGCCGTTGAGCGTGGCATTGGAATTGCCCTGGACGTAGATGGTGGCCTGCGGCTTCTTGGGATCGCCGTTGGTGACCACGACCGCGAAGTCGTCGCTGTTGCCGTTGACGATGTCGAGCTTGCCCGCACCGACCAGCCCGTCCTGCTGGACCACCGCACCGTTCTCGCCTCGACGGTTCAGCAGCGGCGCCGCCGGAGTGCTCGCGCGCGGCGTCGTGGTGGCCTTCGACGCATTGCTCGTCGGCGCGGCGTCGACGGACTGCCCCGACTCGCATCCACCTACCAGAAGGGCCGCCGCGATCGCGGACACGGCATACCACTGACGACTCGACATTCGTTCCCACCCCATGCCTCTGGACCGGACTCCCCGTGCCGGTCTCCCCGCCAGTATTGCCTGGATTGCCCGAGATGTCATCACAACTCCTTCCCGAAACCCTTCCCCCGTCATCTGGAATGAGTCATAATCTGGAATGTGTCCACCACATCGGACTTCGAACAGATGCTGCGTGCAGCCTCACTGCGCGTCACCGCGCCACGCCTGGCGGTGCTCACCGCAGTGCACCAGCATCCACATGCCGACACGGACACCATTCTGAGCCGAGTCAGAGCCACCCTCGGGGCCGTCAGCCAGCAGGCCGTCTACGACGTACTGCGGGCACTCACCAGCGCCGGACTACTCCGGCGAATACAGCCGATGGGCACCGTCGCGCGCTATGAGACCCGCGTCGGTGACAACCATCATCACCTGGTGTGCCGATCCTGTGGGGTGATCGTCGATGTCGAGTGCGCCGTCGGCGACGCACCCTGTCTGACTCCCCTCGATGACCGCGGTTTCGTCGTCGACGAGGCAGAAGTCATCTACTGGGGCAGGTGCCCCGACTGCACGACATCACCATCACTCTCCTGAAAGGATTCACCGTGCCCGAGGATCACCCACCTATCGCGGAAGCCAACACGGAAGCCGGTGACAGTGGTTGCCCCGTCATGCATCGTCCGTTCGCCTCCACCGACGCGCGCGGAGCGAACAGCGAATGGTGGCCGAACCAGCTCAACCTCACACTGCTGCAGAAGAATCCGCCCTCGGTGAACCCGATGGGCGAAGACTTCGACTACGCGGCCGAATTCGCCACCCTCGACCTCGCCGCGGTGAAGGCCGATATCGAGCAGGTCATGACGACCTCGCAGCCCTGGTGGCCGGCCGACTTCGGCCACTACGGCCCGTTCTTCATCCGGATGGCCTGGCACTCCGCGGGCACCTACCGGGTCGGTGACGGCCGCGGCGGCGCGGGCGCGGGCCTGCAGCGCTTCGCCCCGCTCAACAGCTGGCCCGACAACGCCAGCCTCGACAAGGCACGCCGCCTGCTGTGGCCGGTGAAGAAGAAGTACGGCCGCAAGCTCTCCTGGGCCGACCTCATCGTCTACACCGGCAACGTCGCGCTCGAGTCGATGGGCTTGCCGACCTTCGGGTTCGGTGGCGGCCGCGTCGACGCGTGGGAGCCCGAGGAAGACGTGTTCTGGGGTCCGGAACGCACCTGGCTCGGCGACGAACGCTACACCGGTGAACGCAACCTCCAGCGCCCGCTCGCCGCGGTCCAGATGGGCCTGATCTACGTCAACCCCGAAGGCCCCAACGGCAATCCGGATCCCCTTGCCGCCGCCGTCGACATCCGCGAGACCTTCGCCCGGATGGCGATGAACGACGAGGAGACCGCCGCACTCATCGCCGGCGGGCACACCTTCGGCAAGACCCACGGTGCCGGCGACGCGGACCTGGTCGGCGTCGAACCGGAAGCCGCGCCGCTGGAACTGCAAGGGCTGGGCTGGAAGAGCAGCTTCGGCACCGGCGTCGGCGAGGACGCGATCACCAGCGGCCTGGAAGGCATCTGGAACAGCACCCCCATCACCTGGGACAACAACTTCCTCGAAACCCTCTACGGGTTCGAATGGGAGCTGTCGAAGAGCCCGGCGGGCGCGCATCAGTGGATCCCGAAGGACGGCGCGGGCGCCGATACCGTGCCCGATCCGTTCATCGCGGGCAAGAAGCGCGCGCCGGTCATGCTCACCACCGACCTGTCGCTGCGGTTCGACCCCATCTACGGGCCGATCACCCGCCGCTGGCTGGAAAACCCCGCGGAGTTCACCGACGCGTTCGCGCGCGCCTGGTACAAGCTCACCCACCGCGATATGGGCCCGGTCGTGCGCTACCTCGGCCCGCTGGTGCCGTCCGAGGAACTGCTCTGGCAGGACCCGGTTCCCGCCCAGAACGGCCCGCTCATCGGCGACGCCGAGATCGCCGCCCTCAAGGGCCAGATCCAGGCCTCGGGCCTGTCCATCGCCCAGCTGGTGACGACGACGTGGGCGGCGGCCTCGTCGTTCCGCGGCAGCGACAAGCGTGGCGGCGCCAACGGTGGCCGGATCCGACTGCAGCCGCAAGCCGGCTGGGCGGTCAACCAGCCCGATGAGCTCGCCCAGGTGGTACGGGTCTACGAGGGCATCCAGGACACGTTCAACGCCACCGGCGGCGTGCAGGTGTCGTTCGCCGATCTGGTCGTCCTCGGCGGTGCCGTCGGTGTCGAACAGGCCGCCCAGGCCGCCGGTTTCCCGGTGACGGTGCCGTTCACTCCTGGCCGCACCGACGCGACCCAGGACCAGACCGACGTCGAGTCGTTCGACGCGCTCGAGACCGCGGCCGACGGGTTCCGCAACTACGTGTCCAAGGACGCGCAGATCCCCGCGGAGTTCCTGCTGATCGACAAGGCGAACCTGCTCACGCTCAGCGCGCCGGAGATGACCGTGCTCATCGGTGGTCTGCGCGTGCTCGGCGCGAACTACCAGTCCTCGTCGCTGGGTGTGTTCACCGAGACCCCGGGTGCGCTGACGAACGACTTCTTCGTCAACCTCCTCGACATGGGTACCGAGTGGTCACCGTCGGCCGCCGACGACAACGTCTACGAAGGCCGCGACCGCGCCACCGGCGCGGTCACCTGGACCGGTAGCCGGGTCGACCTGGTGTTCGGCTCCAACTCGCAGCTGCGAGCGGTGGCCGAGGCCTACGCGACCGACGACGCGAAGGAGAAGTTCGTGCACGACTTCGTCGCCGCGTGGACCAAGGTGAGCAACCTCGACCGGTTCGACGTCAAAGCCTGATCCGAACAGCGAAACACCCTGCGACGCACTGTGCGTCGCAGGGTGTTCGTCGCTGCCGTCAGGACTCGGCGAGCTCGGCCAGCCGGTCCACCGACGCCTGCAGCTTCTCGGCGGTCGTGGCCTTGGCCCGCACCTGACGCAGCTCGTCGTGCAGTTGGGTCCAGTCGTAGGTGTGGGTCACCCGGGTGTGGGTGTCGTCGATCGGCTCGAGCTCCCAGCGCCACAGGTGTCCGGGCGGGGTCTTGTCCCGCTCGGACGGGTTCCACGCGATGCGACGGCCCTCCTCGAACTCCACGATGTGGTTGTCGCGGTCGGCGCCGTTGGTCAGCGTCGTGGTGAACACGTCACCGACCGCGCGGACCCGCTGGCCCGAGCTCGCCTGCGCGAGGTTGTCGTTGCCGTCCCAGCGGGGCTGCTGCTCGGGATCGGCGATCAGGTCGAAGATCGCGGCGGGGCTCGCCGCGACGTCGCGGGAGGCGTGGACTATGCGTGGCACGTCGATGGTTTCGGTCACCGGGCGATAGAACCAGCAGCTCACCCACCCCGGCAACCATTCCGCTCGAGGCAGCGACTAACTCGTGCGGTACACCGCGAACACGGGAATCTCGCGGCTGGTCTTGTCGCGATACTCGGCGAAGCCCGGCAGTCGTTCGACCATTCGGTCGTAGAGGGCGGTGCGCTCGGGATCGGCGACGAGTTCGGCCTTGCCCCTGTAGGTTTCGGATCCCACCTCCAGGGTGAGCTCCGAATCGGCGAGCAGGTTGAAGTACCACGCGGGATGCTTGTCGGCGCCGCCGTTGGAGGCGATCAGCACGATCCGGTCGCCGTCGGGCAGATACACCAGCGGGTTGGTGATCGCGCGCCCGGACTTCGCGCCGGTCGTGGTGATGATCACCATGGCGTCGTTGTGGTCCTCTCGTTGGATAGCTCCCCTGCCCCAACGATCTTGATGGGCCCCGCATTCCGGCGCTGTCCACGGCATATGCGCCGAAGTCGTGACGTACTCTAACGTTGCGGGGTGCTAGGACATTCACATGCGACGAGTGGGGCGCTGGCCTGGGCCGGTACTGCCGCGGCGCTACCACTCACGGTCGCGGCTTTCCCTCTGTTCGACAGCGAGACAACGCGATTCGGTATCGCCGAACTCATCATGGGCACGCTGCTCACCGCGGGTGCGGCGCTGCTGCCGGACGCGGATCATCCCAGCGGCACCATCTCCCACGTGCTCGGCCCGGTGTCACATCACCTGTGCCGGTTCATCTCCTGGGCGTCGGGCGGGCATCGTCACGGAACACATTCGCTGCTGTTCGTCGTCGTCGCGGTCGCGGCGACCTGGGCGGGCGAGCACTATCTCGGCAGGCCCTTCACGCTGGGCCTGGTGTTCTTCCTCCTCGCGCTGGCGGTGCGCTCGCTGCATCTGTGCCCGCCGGGTAAGAGCGTGCGGACCTACGGAACCGTGATCGTGCTGGCCACGGCAGGAACCTTCGCCGTCGATCACTGGATCGTCGATCGGCCGGTATGGCTCCCGATCTGCGTGGGCCTCGGGTGTCTGGCGCACCTGCTCGGCGACTGCCTGACCGACCGGGGCTGCCGACTGCTGTGGCCGTTTCCGTTGCGTACGCGGGTGCCGCTGATCGAGCGGACCGGGAACCGGGTCGAGACCTGGGTCATCTCTCCCCTGTTCGTGCTCGGCACGATGGGCGCGCTCTGGTACGCGATCGTGCACCAGCCGTGATCGCCGGGACGGCGGGGCTCCCCGCCGTCCTGAGCACGGTCGGCGCAGCCGGCCCCTCGGTTGCCCTGGTGTCGCTACATTCATTGATACGCATATCGCTGTATCACTATGTATTTGTGATCGACCCCAGACCTGACCGCTCGGCATCGTCGCAGGTCTCGAAGCCGCCCCCAGATCCGACGCCTTTCAGTGCACAGTTGTACTCTCAAGACTGTGACGGAGCAGCTCCCCCAATCCCAGGCCGAAGTACAGGCGCTCACGCGGCTCGCCGGTGACGAGTTCGTCGGTGCGGTCGATGGGATCGCGGCCATCCACCGCGCCATCTCCGATCGGGTGTTCGCGGCGGTGCGGTTCGGCGTCGGACCGGCGGCGGCTCCGGTGAAGGTCGTGCACGACGCCATCACCGACGGCATCTACGCGGCCGTCAGCGGCACCGGATTCGTCGTCGGCGAGGTCGCGAGCGCGGTCACGCTGCCCGGCGTCACCGCGCCGTCGCGCACGGTGTGGGGCTCGGGCGTACTGGCCGCGATCCAGGGGCTGATCGGTGACGCGCTGGAAGACGAGACCCCGATCCTGTCCTCCCCCATGACCTTTCGCATCGAGGGCGTCCCTGTTCCGCCCGAAGAGTTCGCCGCCCACGTCCCGGTGCCGACGACCAGGCTGGTCGTGCTCCTGCACGGACTCGTGGAGACCGAACACTCCTGGCGCCTCGGCCACCGCCCCACCTACGGCGAGCGCCTGGAAGCCGATCTCGGCTACATCCCGGTCTTCGTCCGCTTCAATTCCGGCTTGCACATCTCCGAGAACGCCGCCCAGCTCAGCGCCCTGCTGACCCGCCTTGTCGACAGCTGGCCGATGCCGGTGCACGAGATCTGCCTGGTCGGGCACTCGATGGGCGGGCTGATCATGCGCAGCGCCTGCCATCAGGCCGAGGAGTCGGGCGAGGCATGGGTGCGATCGGTGCGACAGATCGTCTGCCTCGGTTCCCCGCACCACGGTGCGCCGCTCGAACAGTTCGTGCACTATGCCTCGGCCGCACTGGACCGACTGCCCGAGACCCGGCCGCTGAGCACCTTGCTGCGTAGGCGCAGCGCGGGCATCCGGGACCTGCGTCAGGGTTCGCTGGTCGACGAGGACTGGCGCGACCTCGATGTGGACACCCTGCGCGCACGGGCGGTCAAGGAAGTGCCGCTGCTGGCCGGCGTCGATCACTACTTCGTCACCACGACCATCACCCACAGCCCGAAACATCCACTCGGCGTGATCATCGGCGACGGCATGGTTCTCTCCGGCAGCGGGTCGGGACGCGGACGGACCAGGCGCCTGGATCTCGACGCGGTCAACGGCCTGCACATCCCCGGTGCCAACCACTTCAGCCTGCTCAATCACGACGCTGTCTACGATGCGCTGCACGGTTGGTTGTCGAGCGCGCCCCGCCGCTCGCGTCAGGTGGATACGCTGTGGCCATGACTCTCGACCACGGCGATCCGGGCGACGCACCTGCCATTCCGCTGCCGACCGCTCCCCTGGCCAACGAGGCCCGCCCCTCGCCGGCCGAAGAAGCCAGAACAATCGCGGCCGGCACCAATACCGGCACCCTGGCCAGCCTCACCGCCGACGGCGCACCGTGGGCCTCGTTCATCACCTACGGATTGCTCGACGGCGCACCGGTGTTGAGCGTGTCGCGGCTGGCCGAACACGGCCGCAACCTGGCCGCCGATCCGCGCGCCAGCATCGCGATCGTCACGCCCGACATTCCCGCCGACCCCCTCGCGGGCACCAGGATCACCCTCGCGGGTTTCGTGGAACGGCCCACCGGCGCCGAAGCCGAAGCGGCCCGCGCGGCCCACCTGGCGGCGATCCCCGCGGCCAAGTACTACATCGACTACAGCGATTTCACGCTCTGGGTACTGCGGATCGAACGGGTGCGCTGGGTCGGCGGCTACGGCCGGATGGATTCGGCCTCGGCCGCCGATTATCTTGCCGCGCAGCCTGACCCGATCGTCGCGCACGCCGCGCCCGGCATCGCCCACCTCAACGCCGACCACGCCGAAGCACTGCTGGCGATGGCCCAGCAGCTGGGCGGCTTCCCCGACGCCATCGCCGCCACCTGCGAACGCGCCGACCGCTACGGCCTCGACCTGCGCGTGGAATCCCCCCGCGGAGTGGCGCGCACCCGGGTCGGCTACGCCGCGCCGCTGTCGGAGATCAGCGAATTGCGCGCGGCGACGGTGGAATTGACCCGACGGGCCCGCGCCACGGCCTGATCACGCCTCGTACAGCTCGAGCGGCAGGTCGTCCGGATCGAAGAAGAAGGCCATCTGCTTGCCGGTGTGTTCATCGGTGCGCAGTTCCTCGGTCCGGACGCCCCGCGCCCGCAGCTCGTCGAGGGCGGCGGGCACGCTCGGGACCGCGAGGGCCAGGTGCCGCAAGCCCGCGGCTTCCGGCCTGCTCGGACGGGCAGGCGGATCGGGGAACGAGAACAGTTCGATGCGGACTCCGCCGGACAGCTCGATGTCGAGCTTCCACGAATCGCGATCGGCCCGGTAGTTCTCGTCGAGGACGGCGCCACCGAGGGTTTCGGTATAGAACCGCTTGGAGCGGGCGTAGTCCGTCGCGATGATCGCGATGTGGTGGACGCCGAGAAATCGCATGTCGCTGTCCCCGCTCAGGTCCAGAGCACCGCGACCAGCACGTTCACGATCGCGAGGCCACCGGCGGCGTCGGTCATCCAGTCGATCTGCTTGCCCCGCTTCGCATCACCCCTGCCCATCTCGGCGAACGCGGCCACCGCGACCGCGAGCGCGAGCTTCACCGCCAGCTTCGCCGTATCCGGCTCCTTGTCGAGCGAGTCGATGGCCGAGGCCATTCCGGCCAGGATCACGCCGGTGATCAGCTGCGCGCGAGCGCCCCACACCATCAGCTCCGACACCACCGGGCGCCCCGCGACGTAGCCACCGACCACCGCGGCCATGCCGAGCAGATGGGTGACGACCACCAGGTTGTACACGAATTCCATGGGTGCAAAGCGTAGTTCAGACGAAAGCGGCCGGTGCCCGAAGGCACCGGCCGGTTCAGACGAACTTCCGTGGGGAGGCTCAGCCCACCTGCTGGTCCAGCAGATGCGCGTCCTTGCGAACACCGAAGGCGGTGATGATCTCCATGACACCGATGATGATCAGGAAGATGCCGACGACCCAGACCAGCGTGGACAGCGACGAGATCGGCCACACGATCAAGACGACACCGGCCAGCGCGCTGATGATGCCGTAGAAGATCTGCCAGCCGCGCCCGGGCACGCCCGACTCCGAGAGCGCGGCGAACAGCACAGCCACGCCGCGGAACAGCCAGCTGATACCGATCCACAGCCCGAGCAGCACGATCGAGGCCAGGTCGTCGCGGAAGCAGAAGACGCCGATGATCAGCGACAGCACACCGCTGATGAAGGACAGCACGCGAAAGCTGGTGCTCGGCAGATGGGTGAAGGCGGCGATCAGCTGGAAGATGCCGCTGACAACCATGTAGATACCGAACAGAATGCCCGCCACGAGCAGTGACGGACCGGGCCACACCAGCACGATGATGCCGAGGACCACCGCGAGGAGGCCGGTGACCAGAATTGTTTGCCAGGTCTTCTTGGCAAGAGCCGTCAACGGGCTCCCTATCACGGTATTTGTCGTCATAACGAGATGTTATGCCTGGTTGCTTCCGTTTCCCGGAAAATAGCTGGAGCTGTAATCGTGTCGCGATCAGCTGCGCCGACCGCCGCGGCTGCCGAACCCGACGGCCACATCGTTGCCGCGGCGAAAAGTTTGGTCGGCGACCCTCTCGGGTAGATGAAGAATGTGTCGGTTGTACTCGTGCTGCAAGCTCGGGGCCTCGGTGAGCTTCTCGCCGCGGTCCCGGCTCTGCGTGCCCTGCGCCGGGCCGAACCACGCAAGCGGATCGTCTTGGCGGCCCCGCATCGGTTGGAGCAGATCGTCGACCTGATCTCCTCGGTCGACGAACTCGTCGCCACCGCCGATCCGGCCGCCTTGATCTGGGATGGTCCCGCGCCCGAATTGGCGGTGAACCTGCACGGCCACGACGGCGCCAGCGCACGAGCGCTGGCCGATACCGGGGCCGAGCGGATCATCGGCCATCGAACGCCCGCCTTACCCAAGCTCGCCGGTCCGCGCTGGGATCCGGAGGCACATGTGGTCGACCGGTGGTGCCGACTACTCGAAGGCGAGGGCATCGACGCGGATCGACGCAACCTCGGATTGGTTCCGCCGGTGGCCTCGATCAGCCGCCGCGACAGCATCGTCGTGCACATCGGCGCGGGTGCGCCCGCGCGCCGGTGGCCGCCGGAACGCTTCGCCGCGGTGGTGCGACACCTGCTGGTGCTCGGCCGCGACGTGGTGCTCACCGGCGACCCGTTCGAGCACGACATCGCTCGACAGGTGGCCGCGCAAGCGGGCCTGCCCGACGACCGCGTCCTCGCGGGGAGACAGAACCTCACCGATCTCGCGGCGACGGTGGCCGAGGCCGCCCTCGTGATCAGCGGCGATACCGGCGTCGCGCATCTGGCGACAGCGTTCGGCACCCGCACGGTGCTGCTGTTCGGTCCCAGACCGCCACGCCGGGGCGGCCCGCCCGCACACCTGCTCGGCAGGCACGCGGTGCTGTGGGCCGGACAGGTCGGCGATCCCGACGGGCTCGCACCCGACCCGGGCCTGCTCCGGATCGGCGTTCCCGAGGTGATCTCGGCGGTCGACATGCAACTGGACAAACAGGCCTGGGCCGAATCCGGTAGGTCGCGCTACCGCCGCGTGGGCTGAGCCGGGTCGACACCGACCGCATCGCGCAGCGCGGCGGCATGGGCCGCCAGGGCACTCGGCCAGTATTTGTCGAGGTAGTCGCGGGCGTCGTTGAGCCCGCGGGGGTCCAGGGAGTAGAGGTGCCGATTCCCGTCGCGACGCATGCGCACCAGGTGCGCCTCCCGCAGCACGCGCAGGTGCTGCGATGCGGCTGAACTGGTGATTCCGGTAGCGGTGGCGAGGTCGGCCACCGACCGGGGACCCTGCGGCAACGATTCGAAGATCGCGCGCCGGGTGGGGTCGGATAACGCCGTGATGGCACGGACTCCGTTAGCGTCCACTGAATCAGTGTCCCCGGGATGCGATATTTCGGCAACGATCTTGACCAGCGACATTTCACCCGGTGAGTCCGAGGATGCCAGCTATCGTTAGGCTATTGTTATAGATCAACTGGGGTTTTGCCGCTTCGTGATCGCAGCCACAGGATTCGCCGCGAAGGTTACGGTTTAGCTACGTTCTTAGACATGTTCGTGACCAACCCGTTATCTGCTCGAGTCTCCGACGCCTTCGCAGGTCGTTGGGGAGGCGTGGTCGCGGGTGCGGTGGCTTTGTCCGCACTCGTGGGTACCTCCGTCGCCACTTTCAGTGAGCCCGAGAGCCCTGTCCCCACTACCACGATCGCCGCGGATGCCACCGAGGCCATCAACTCCGGCCAGTCACCGTACCGCTTCACCGCGTACACCCCTGCCGAGGCCCAGGGCCCGCAGGGCGAGGTCCCCGCCTCCGCCCCGATCCCGTGGGAAGAGCACCGCGAAGCGGTCGGCCTGGAACTTCCGGCGCTGCCGTTCATCGCTCCCCCGCCGCCGCCGCGCCCGCAGACCGTTCGCCCGGTCAACGGCAGGCTGACCTCCTACTACGGCGCCCGCTGGGGCACCGCGCACAACGGCATCGACTTCGGCGACCCGATCGGCGCACCGATCTTCGCCGTCACCGACGGTACCGTGATCGAGGCCGGTCCGGCTTCGGGCTTCGGCCTGTGGGTCCGCGTCCAGCAGGACGACGGCACCATCGGCGTGTTCGGCCACGTGAACGACATCCTGGTTCAGGTCGGTCAGCACGTCAGCGCCGGTGACACCATCGCCACCGTCGGTAACCGCGGCAACTCCACCGGCCCCCACCTGCACTACGAGGTGCACGTGCCGGACGGCTCGCTCTACGGCGCCCCGATCGACCCGCACCCGTGGCTCGCCGCGCGTGGGATCGACGCCGGCGTCGCCCAGGACTGATCCTCACCCACTGATCGCCGCCCGACGCGCGATCAGAAATTCCCGAAGCCGCGCGACCGCGAGCGTCGAGTCATGGTCTCCCGAGACCAGGCCGACCTCGCGGTCGCGTTCGCCATCGATGAAGATCACCGCCAGGTCGGGGTTGTCGACCTCGGCGGCGGGCAGGAGCGCGACCCCCTGCCCGAGCGCGACCAGGGCGCGCAGGGTCTCGAACTCGGTGATCTCGAATACCACCCGTGGTGTGAACCCCGCTGCGGCACACCAGGTGTCGAGCAGGGTGCGTAGCTGATAACTGGGCGGATTCGCGATGAATGCCTCCTCGGCCAGTTCGGCGAGGTCGACGCGGGTGCGCCGGGCCAGCGGATGCGTGCGCGCTACGTGCAGGTCGATGCGCTGACGTCCGAGGTCGACCGTCGGCAGGTCGGCGGGGGGCGGGATCATCACCGCGAGATCGAGCCTGCCGTCGCGCACCTGCTCGGCCAACGCCTCGCCGTGTGCCTGCACCAGATGCAGCCGGATCCGCGGCGCGCGGGTGTGGAACTGCGCCAGCAGCGAGGGAATGCTGACCGGACCCAGCGTGAGCGGGAACCCGAAACGCACCAGCCCGCTGTCGGGGTCGGCGTCGGCACGCACCCGGTGCACCGCGTCGTCTAGTGCGCGCACCAGTCCGCGCGTGCGTTCATAGAGGTCACGACCCTGCGGGGTGAGCGTGACGCCGCGCCCGACCGGCTGGAACAGGGCCACTCCGAGTAGGTGCTCCATCGTTTTGACGCGGCGGCTCAGCGAGGACTGCGGCACGCCGAGACGCTGAGCGGCCCGGGTGAAGTGACCTTCTTCGGCTGCCGCGTCGAAGGCGGCGAGAAGCGGCGCCAGCGCCTGCGCTCCCGACTCCGATGAATCATCCATATCCGGATCATATCCTCGGCGATTCCGTGTTGGACGGATCACTGCTCCCGGCGTGACGATAGGGGAACACAGCTCACGGGAGGTTCGACAATGAACGACACCACACCCATCCGGCCCGAATCCGGCAGTGGCGAAGACATTCTCGACGCGGTGCTGATCGGCGGCGGCATCATGTCGGCCACGCTCGGCGCGCTGCTGAGCACACTCGCGCCGGACTGGTCGATCGCACTGTTCGAGCGCCTCGGCGAACCGGCGGCCGAGAGCAGTCATCCGTGGAACAACGCGGGCACCGGACATTCCGGGATGTGCGAACTCAACTACATGCCCGACCCGAGCGAGGGCGCCAAGGCGGCCGGGATCGCCGACCAGTTCGCGCTCTCGCGCCGGTTCTGGTCCGCGCTGGCCCACCGCGGCGAGCTGGAACCCGCCACGTTCCTCACCCCGACACCGCACGTCACGGCGGTGTTCGGCGAGGCCGACATCGCCTACCTGCGCCGACGCTACGCGACGCTGCGGGAACTGCCCGCGTTCGCGGAGATGGAGTACACCGAGGACCACGCGGTGATCGCCGACTGGGCGCCGCTACTCGTGCGCGGTCGGGCCGACGGCGAGGCGATGGCGGCCACCCGGCACACCGCGGGCACCGATGTCGACTTCGGCGCGCTGACCAGGTCGCTGTTGTCGACGATGCGCGCGGCGGGCAACGCGGTGCGGATGCATCGGGAGATCACCGGTCTCACCCGTGGCAAGGACGGACTGTGGACCGTGCGCGGGCGCGATCTCGACAGTGGACGGCGGTTCCGGGTGCGAGCCCGGTTCGTGTTCGTCGGCGCGGGCGGATACGCGTTGCGCCTGTTGCAGCGGGCCGGGCTGCCGGAGGTGCGGGGGTACGGAGTGTTCCCGCTGGGTGCGCAGTTCCTGCGGACCGATAATCCCGAGGTCGTCGCCGAGCATCATGCCAAGGTCTACAGCCAGGCCGCGCTGGGCGCACCGCCGATGTCGGTGCCGCATCTGGATCGTCGCGAGGTCGACGGCGCGGGCGCGTTGCTGTTCGGCCCCTACGCGACATTCAGCACCCGACTGCTGCGCCACGGCAAGCTCACCGACCTGTTCACCACCCTGCGCCCGCACAATATCGTCCCGCTGGTCGCGGTCGGCCTGCGGAACTTCGATCTGGTCCGCTACCTCGTCACCGAGCTGCTGGCCTCACCCCGGCGCAAGTTCGGACAGCTGCAACGCTTCTACCCGACCGCCGACCCCGCCGACTGGACCTTGATCCAGGCCGGGCAACGCGCCCAGCTGGTGAAACCCGATCCTCGGCGCGGCGGAGTACTCGAATTCGGGACCGAACTGGTCTCCGGCGCCGACGGCAGCATCGCCGGGCTTCTCGGCGCCTCTCCCGGCGCCTCCATCGCGCCGTCGATCATGCGGGATCTGCTCGAACGCTGCTTCCCCGAACGCCGCTACGAATGGGCCCCACTGCTCGCGGAATTGCTCCCGCCGGCCGGAGCGACCACGGGCGTTGCCTCGTAAGCGTCTGTCGCACAACAGAATCCGCACCCCGGCAGCAGTCGGGGTGCGGATTGCGTTCATCGTGGGGCCGTCAGGAGCGCGCCGATCAGGCGGTGGCTGCGGGCGGTCATCTGGGCGGCCGTCTGATCGGGGTGGCGCAACCACCACAGGACCAGCGAGGTCACCGCGCCCATCCAGACATCGGTCAGCGCGGACAGGTCGGTGGGGTCGGTGAGCTCGACGGCACCGATGGCGTCGGCGACACCGCGAGCGGCCTGGGCGGCGATCCGGCGACGGGCCGCGCGAACGGCGTCGGCGGCGGGTCCGTCATCGGGGTGGGATCGATCGAAGAGCACGGTCCAGTCGTGCGGGCGCGGTGCCAGCGCGACGAAGATCGCGTCGAGGGTACGTTCGGCCTTGCTGAGACCACCCGCCCCGGCGATCGCGGACTCGATCGCGTCGAACAGCACACCCGCCGCCCGGTCCACGCACGCGATGTAGAGCCCGTCCTTGGAGTGGAAGTAGGTGTACACCAGCGGCTTGGACACGCCGGCGCGGTGCGCGACGTCGGCGAGGGAGAGCCCCGCGTAACCCACACGGCCGATCTCGGCGACCGCCGCGTCGAGGATCTGCTGTTCGCGCTCGGGGCGCGGGACGCCCTTGGTACCGGCTGTGCTCACCCAGCCATCCAACCATTCGACCCCCCGCCGGTTGACACCCAATTGGCCGCTTTGTAATTTACTATTAAGTCAATTCACTGTTCGCCCCCACCGCTCGACTCGACAGGAGTCCCCGTGTTCGCCGAAGTCGCACAATCGGTGCTGCTCAACCCGCCCGCACTTCCCGGCCTGCTCGCGCGATGGGTACGTGGTGAGCGGCAGCAGATCGCGGGCAAGACCGTCGTGTTGACGGGAGCCTCCTCGGGTGTCGGTAAGGCCGCGGCGCATGCCCTCGGCGGGGAAGGGGCGCGGGTGGTTCTCGTCGCCAGGAACGCCGAACCACTGGCCGAGGTGCGCGACGCGGTCCGCGCCGACGGCGGGAATGCAGAGATGATCACCTGCGACCTCGCCGACGCCGAGCAGAACGACGCACTGGCCAAGGCGCTGCTCGAGCAGTTCGGAACCGTCGACGTCCTGGTGAACAACGCGGGCCGTTCGATCCGCCGCGGCGCCGCCGACACCACCGACCGGTTCCACGACTACGAGCGCACGATGGCGCTGAACTACTTCGGGGCGACGCGGCTCACCATGGGACTGCTGCCGTCGATGCTCGACGCGGGCACCGGACACGTCATCAATGTCGCGACGTGGGGCGTGGCCGCCGGGTCGATGCCGCTGTTCACCGCCTATCACGCGTCGAAGGCGGCGCTGGGCGCGTTCGGACGCAGTCTCGGCGCGGAGACCCGGCGCCGCGGCGTGCACGTGACCACGATCGGCTATCCGCTGGTCCGCACGGAGATGATCGCACCCACCGGCAAATACGCCGACGCGGCGGCGCTGTCGGCCGAGGAGGCCGCCGACTGGATCACCACCGCGATCCGGACCCGTCCGGTCGAGTTGTACCCGACCTACACCCGTGTTCTGCAGGCACTCGCGCTCGTCTCCCCCCGCGCGGTCGACGCCGCGATCTGGCGCATGGGAATCTGAGACAACCCCTAGAACCCAGGTAGGACGACCCGTACCCGAGTATCGGGGACGAACCGTTCCGTAGCGGGACGTGGTGTGGCGCACCGGATTTCTACCTTCGATCCATGGCGACGATCGACCTCACCCACACCCTGTCCCGGATCAGGTTCCACACCGCGCGCGATGGCACCGACCGCGTCCCCTGGCACGGCCCGCTGCTGGTGAACTCCGCGCTCATGGCCGCGTTGGTCGTGGTGTCGATCGTCGGAATGGTGGTCGACGACCGGCTGCTGCTCGGCGAGTCGGTGTGGCTCAAGCCTGCCAAGTTCGGCCTCGCCTTCGCCCTCTACGGCGTGACCCTGGCCTGGATTCTGCGGCTGCCGCATCGCGGGCGGCGGGCCACCTGGTGGCTGGGCACCGTCTTCGCGATCACCGGCGTCGTCGATGTGGGGTTCATCGCGATCCAGGCGGCACGCGGGACGTTCAGCCATTTCAACGACTCGGCCGATCCGGTCAACGAGATCGGGCAACAGGTGTTCGCCTCCGGCGTGCCCGGATTGTTCCTCGCCAATCTCGTCCTGGCAGTGATCATTTCCTGGCAGAAGCTGGCCGACCAGCCGACCAGGATCGCCTTGAAGGCGGGGCTGTGGCTGGCGGTGACCGGGATGGCGCTCGGGTATCTGATGGGGCTCACCGGGCCGCAGCTCGTCCGCCAGGCCGACGGCACCGTGGTGGGATTGGTGGCCGGTCACACGGTGCGGCCCGGCGATACAGCACGTGACAGTGCGGCGGGCATGCCGGTCACCCACTGGAGCACCATCGGCGGCGACCTGCGCATCCCGCACTTCGTCGGCCTGCACGGCATCCAGGTGCTGCTCCTGCTCGCCGTCGTCCTGGTCGCCCTCGCGCCTCGATATGCCTGGTTGCGCACCGAGACGACCCGCGCCGCCCTGCTCGTGGTCGCCGTCCTCGGCTACTTCGGCCTGCTCACGCTGGTGGCCTGGCAGGCGTTGCGCGGACAGGCCCTCACCAGCCCCGACCTCGCGACCGTCGGCGCCGCCGCGGCCCTCGCGCTGTTCGTCGCAGGCGGCGTCACGGCCGTGTACCTACGTTCGCGCGAGGCGTTGTCGACCTGACGCCGCTGTCGCCCGCCCGATGCCGAGGCCCCGTGTCGCCCACCGAATCACAGTGGGAAGCGCGGGGTTTCGCGCCATCAGCGGAGCCGTTCGGCTTCCCGAGCCAACTGCAGCAACGTCGCGCTCAACTGCGCCAACTCCGCCGGGGAGGCGCCCTCGCCCACCGCTGTCGCCACGTCCTCGGCCGCACACCGCGCCGCGAACCACCGATCCGCCAGATCCGCGGCTTCCTGCGCGGTCAGCACGACCGCGTCCTCGGGAATCCCGGTTCCCTTGAGACTGCTGCGGTGTTCGTAGGCACGTTGGCGGCACGACTGGCGGCAATAGCGGCGACGCCGACCGGACTCCGAATCCACGATCTCCCGCCCGCACCACAGGCAGGACAGCAGGCGACTGCGCGACATGATCGGAAACCCTATCGGCCCGCACCGGTCTTCGCCGGTTCAGGTCTCGCTGAGCGGGCACCCTCTCGATGTCGGTCGAGGCGACGCTGCGCGTTTCGGGGGTCGAACGCCCTGTCCAGCCCTACGACTACAATGGAACAGTTCAGACTTCCCGTGCGTTGACGTAGTACTACGACGACCTGTTCTCGGCGAGTTCGGCGCCGAGAACCGCGCCGCCGGCCGCCGACAGGCACAGGAACCCGCGGCGCAAGCCGCCAAAAATTACAGGAGCACACATGGCAGATCGCGTACTCCGGGGCAGTCGGCTCGGAGCGGTGAGCTACGAGACCGATCGCGACCACGACCTGGCCCCGCGCCGGATCGCCCGCTACCGCACCGACAACGGTGAGGAATTCGACGTCCCGTTCGCCGACGACGCGGAGATCCCGCCCACCTGGTTGTGCCGTAACGGCCAGGAGGGGCAGCTCATGGAGGGCACCTCCGTGGAGACCAAGAAGGTCAAGCCGCCGCGCACCCACTGGGACATGTTGCTGGAACGTCGCAGCAAGGAGGAGCTCGAGGAGCTGCTCAAAGAGCGCCTCGACATCCTGAAGACCCGCCGCCGCGGGTAAGACGGTTCGACCGCACAACGCCGAAGGCCGCCTCCCCCACCGGGGAAGGCGGCCTTCGGCGTTCGAGGGCTCGGTCAGTGGCTCGCGACCTTGCGGTACTGCAGGAGGGCGGCAGGCATCGCGATGGCCAGAATGACCAGCGAGCAGATGATCGCGTAGAGGATGCAGTTCTCCGCGGCCCACCCCGTCGCCGGGACGAAGGTGGGCGGCGAGTCGTTCTCGAAGAGCTTGCGACCCGCTGCCGAGACCGCGGTGATCGGGTTCCATTCGGCGATGGCGCGCAGCGGTCCGGGCAGCGTTTCGGCGGAGATGAACGCCGAGGAGATGAACGTCAGCGGGAACAGCCAGATCAGGCCCGCGCTCTGTGCCACCTCCACCGTCGGCGAGACCAGACCGGTCAGTGCGCCGACCCACGACATCGCGAACGCGAACAACAAGATGATCGAGAAGGCGATCACGGCGTCGCCGAAGCTGCCGTGGATGCGCCAGCCCACGATGTACCCGCAGACCGACATCACGCCGAGGCTCACGATATTGACGACCAGGTCCGACAGGGTGCGTCCCATCAGCACCGCCAGCCGCGACATCGGCAGCGTCCGCATCCGGTCGATGATGCCCTTCTGCAGGTCACCGGCCAGCCCGACGGTGGTGAACGCGGCATTGAACGCCACGGTCTGGGTGAAGATGCCCGCCAGCAGGAATTCGCGGTACTGATCGCCGCCGAGCGAGGCGCCGAAGATGTAGGCGAACAGGAACACGAACATCAGCGGCTGGATGGTGGCGGTGACCAGCAGCGTCGGTACTCGCAGGATGGTGAGCAGGTTGCGGTAGGCGACGATCGCGCTGTCACGCACGAACCGGGCCCGCGGTTCCATCTCCTCGGGGCCGGTCGACCGCGGGGTGGTCGACTGGACCGGCAGGTCGCGGGTTTCGTACTCGTCCACCGTGACCTCGGGGGCACTCACGACAGAACCTCCTCTTGCACATCGTCGGTTTCGGGTTCGGGGATCGGCTCGGCCGGGGTGCCGGTGAGCGACAGGAAGACATCGTCGAGAGTCGGGCGTACGACGGTCGCGTCGAGGACGCAGACCCCGGCGTCGTCGAGGCGGCGAAGCGCTTCGACCATCGTGCGTGAGCCGTTGCCGACAACCACCGACACCTCGTCGCTGCCGGGTTCGTGAAGGGGTTCGCCGACGCCCACCTGGTGCAGCACCGACATCGCCGGCCACGGGCTCTGCCCGGCGGCGAGGGTGACGGTGAGCCGGTCGCCGCCGATGGAGGTCTTGAGTTCGTCGGCGGAACCACGGGCGATGACGGTGCCCTTGTCGATGACGGTGATCCGGTCGGCGAGCAGGTCGGCCTCTTCGAGGTACTGGGTGGTGAGCAGCACGGTGGTGCCGTCGTCGACGAGATCGCCGATCACCTGCCACATGTCGAGGCGACCGCGCGGGTCGAGGCCGGTGGTCGGTTCGTCGAGCACCACCACGGGCGGTCGCGCCACCAGCGCACCGGCCAGGTCGAGGCGACGGGCCATACCGCCGGAGTAGGTGCCCGCCCGCCTGCCCGCCGCGTGGTCGAGTCCGAACGCGGTGAGCAGTTCCTCCACGCGGGTGACCGCCTGCTTGCGGCCCATTCCGTACAGGCGAGCCACCATGCGCAGGTTCTCGTACCCGGTCAGGTTCGCGTCGACCGCCGCGTACTGGCCGGACAACCCGATCCTGGTGCGCGCGGTGGCCGGATCGGCCAGCACGTCGATACCGGCGACCCGCACCGAACCGGCGTCGGGTCGCAACAGCGTGGTGACGATCCGCACGGTGGTGGTCTTGCCGGCGCCGTTGGGACCCAACAGCCCCAAGACGGTGCCCGCCGGGATCTCCAGATCGATTTCCTTCAGGACGCGCACCTTGCCGTAACTCTTGGCCAGGCCACGCACTTCTACCGCGAGACTCACGGATGCATCTCCTTCTGGCCGCTGCCGCACACGGTGATCTCCGGGATCGCGTCGAGGTGGCGATGCAGCACGGGGCCGATCGCCGCCAGCGATTCCGGTGTGGTCATCGCCGCGTGCCTGCAGGGCAGGTCGTGGTTGTGGATGTTGCCGGTGACGAACGGCTGCCAGGCTTGGGCACACCGGCTCGGATCGGCGGCGTTGATCTCGTCCGCCGTGGCGGTGAAGAACACGAGATCGCCGTCGAAGGTGCGCGGCCGGAACCGGTTCGCCATGACGGTGCCGTCGGCGTACCCGGTGTAGAGGCGTTGCAGGTGGTCCACCGAGAGCGCGGCGAACGGGCCCGCCTGTGTCCGCAGCAGATTCGCCGCTTCGTGCAGGTCGAGGTCGGCGGGCAACGGTGCGCCGTCGACCAGGTCGGCGCCGAACTCGCCGAGGATATCGGCGACGCTGGGCATCGAGGTGTCGAGCCAGCGGTCACCGAGTTGGTAGCTGTCCATCATCGCGAGTAGTGCGACGTCTTCACCCGCTTCCTGCAGTTGCACCGCGATCTCCTGCGCGATCAGGCCGCCGAGCGACCAGCCGAGCAGGTGGTAGGGACCGTGCGGCTGGATCGACTTGATATGGGCGACATAGTGTCCGGCGGCTTCGGGAATCGAGGTGAAGCTGTCGTCGCCGGACACGTGCGGGGCCTGCAGGCCGTAGACCGGGCGCTGCGGGGCGAGATGAGCGAGCAGTCCCGCGTAGCACCAGGCCAGACCGATCGCCGGGTGCACGCAGAACAGCGGGGTGTCGTGTGGACTGGTGGACGGGCGGATGGGCAGCACCGGACTGGTCGCCGCCTCGATCACCGCCTCCGGGTCGGCGCCGTCGATCTTGGCCGCGATGGCCGAGGGAGTGGCGTCGCCGAACATCAGCTGGACAGGCATCTCGTAGCCCTGTTCACGCAGTGCCGCAACGACTTTGGTGGCCAGCAACGAGTTGCCGCCGAGTTCGAAGAACCCGTCGTCCACGCCGACCCGCTCCACCCCGAGCACCTCGGTGAACACCGCGCACAGTGCCCTCTCGGCGGCGGTCACGGGCGCGCGGTAACCACCGGACGCCGTGAACACCGGCTCGGGCAGCCGGGCGCGATCGAGCTTGCCGACCGGGCTCAGCGGTACCTCGTCGAGCAGCATGATCGCCTGCGGGACCATGTAGTTGGGCACGTGCCCGGCGACGTGGGCGAGCAGATCGGGCACGCTCGGCGCGGACCCGTTGCGCGCCTTCACATAGGTGACCAGCGCCGTGACCCCGGCCTGAGTGGTGTGACCGACGGTGAGCGCGAGCTCGACATCGGCGTGCCGGGCGAACGCGACGTCGATCTCGCCGAGTTCGATCCGGAAACCGCGCACCTTCACCTGATGGTCGGTACGGCCGACGTACTCCACGTCCAGCGCCGACCGCGCGCCGCTGCGCCAACGCACCAGGTCGCCCGTGCGATACATCCGTTCGCCCGGTGCGCCATAGGGATCGGCGACGAACCGCTGGGCGGTCAGACCCGGCCGGTTCAGGTAGCCACGGGCCAGCGCCGACCCGGCCAACTGCAGTTCACCGGTGACGCCGATCGGCGTCGGATGCAGTCGCCGGTCCAGCACGGTCGCCGCGACGCCGCGGATCGGCCCACCGATGGTGATCGGACCCCGCGGGCTCATCGCCTGCGGCATCAACGTGACGATGGTCGTCTCGGTGGGGCCGTACACGTTGTAGAAGTTGCGCCCCGGCGCCCAGCGGGCGAGCAGTTCCGGCGGCAGCGCTTCACCACCGGTGAGCACATGGGCAAGGGAGTGCACGCCCGCCGGGTCGACGGTGCCGAGCGCGGCGGTGGTGACGAACGCGTGGGTGATCCGCTCCCGGATGAACACCTGCCGCAGATCCTCGCCGCCGACCACCCCGGCCGGGGAGATCACCAGCGTCGCCGCACCACCGAGCGCGAACAGGATGTCGAGCATCGCGGCGTCGAAGCTCGGGGTGGCGAAGTGCAGCACCCGGCTGCCGGGACGCACGTCGAAGCGGTCGGCGGTCTCGGCGGCGAAGTTCGACAGACCACCGTGGGTGACGACGACGCCCTTCGGTGTCCCCGTGGAGCCCGAGGTGTAGATCACGTACGCCGGATTGTGCAGGCGCAGTGGACGAACACGCTCGGCGTCGGTGATCGGCGAGTCGTCGGTGCCGAGCACGGTGGCCCTGGTCTGCGGATCGTCGAGGACCAGCCAGCGGGTGTCGGTGGGCAGCCGGTCGCGGTGCTCGAGCAGCGTCAGACCCAGTGCCGCATCGGAATCGGTGAGCATATGACTGATCCGTTGTGCCGGGTAGTTCGGGTCGACGGGCACGAACGCCGCGCCCGCCTTGGCGACCGCGAGCATGGTCGCCACCGATTCCACCGAACGCGGAATACCCAGTGCCACCAGGGTTTCCGGACCGACGCCCTGGCCGATGAGGACGCGGGCGAGCCGGTTGGTCCACCGGTCGAGCGCGTCGTAGGTGACCACCGTGTCGCCGGCGCACAGCGCGACGCCGTCGCGCGAGCGAGCCACGGCCGCACCGAAGACCGCGGGCAATGTCTGCGGCTGATCGGCGCGGGCGCCGTGCACCGGCGCCAGCGCGGTCCACTCGACCGCGTCGAGCAAGGCCAGGTCGCCGACCGCGGTGTTCGGGTCGGCGGCCACGGCAGTGAGCAACCGGACCAGACGGTCGCCGAGCTTGCGCGCGGTGACCTCGTCGAACAGATCGGCCGCGTAGTTCACCGACAGGCTGATGCCGTCGCCCACCCGGTCGGCGGTCTGGGTTTCGATGAAGGTGAACTGCAGGTCGAACTTGGCGATGCCGGCGTCGGCGTCGACCGCTTCGATCCGCAGGCCGGGCAGTTCCAGCATGCGCACGGGGGTGTTGCGCACCGAGAGCATCACCTGGAACAGCGGGTGATGTGCCTGGGAGCGTGCCGGGTTCACCACTTCGACGAGCCGTTCGAACGGCAGGTCGGCATTGGCGAAGGCGTCGAGGTCTCCGTCGCGCACGGTGCGCAGCAGATCGACGAACGCGCGCTCGTCGGTCACCTCGGTGCGCAGCACCAGGGTGTTGACGAACATGCCGATCATCGCGTCGAGCGCGGGATGCCCGCGGCCGGCGCTGGCGGTGCCGACGGCGATGTCCTCGGTGCCGGTGACCCGGTGCAGCAGCACCGCCAGGGCCGCGTGCAACACCATGAACATGCTGACGTTGTTCGCGGTGGCGATGCCACGCAGCGCCCGGTGAGTCGCGGCGTCGACCGCGCAGTCGACGGTGCCGCCCCGATAGGAGGGCACCGGCGGGCGCGACCGATCGGCGGGCACGGTGAGCAGTTCGGGCAGGCCGTCGAGCACGCCGCGCCAGTGGTCGAGCTGCTTGCTGATCAGCGAATCGGGATCGTCCTCGGTACCGAGGAGGTCCTGCTGCCACAGCGTGTAGTCGGCGTACTGGATCTGCGGGATATGCTCGCCGAACGGTTCACCGATCTGGATGCCACGGTAGGCGGCGGCCACTTCGGCGGCGAGCGGTTCCAGCGACCAGCCGTCCATCGCGATGTGGTGCACGACCAGCACCAGCACGTGCTCGGTCGACCGGGCGACGGCGAACTTGGCCTTGGTCGGCGCCGCCTGCCCGGTGTGGTCGACGCTGATCAGCGCCGCCCGCATCGGCACGGAGGCCGACAGGTCGAATCCCGGGGTGACGAAACGGGTCACGGCCGTTTCGACCTCGCGGGCGGTGGCCGTCGCGTGGAACAGGGTGACGGCGGCGATCGCCGGGTCGAGCACCAACTGCTCGGGCTCGCCCGAGCTTTCCGGGAACACCGTGCGCAGCGTCTCGTGTCGACGTTGCACCGTATGCAAAGCGGCGATGAGCGCATCGAGGTCGACGGTCCCGTGCAGCCGCAGCACGACCGGGATGTTGTAGGCCCCCGACGATTGGCTCGCGCCATCGGCGCCCGAGTTGAAGCGGTTGAGGAACCACAGCCTGCGCTGCGCCGCCGACAGCGGAATCCGCTCCGGTCGGCGCTGCGGCACCAGGTCCGGTCGGTACTCGTCGCCGGACGGTCCGGACTCGATGAGCGCGGCGAGCTCGGCGACAGTCGGCGTCGCGAACACGGTGCGCACTTCCAAGCGCACATTGCTGGCCGCGGCCAAGCGGGCCACCAGCTGGGTGGCCAGCAGCGAGTTGCCGCCGATGTCGAAGAAGCTGTCGGTGGCGCTGACCTCGCTCGCCCCGACCAGATCCTCGAACACCCGCGCGACGGTCCGCTCGGCGTCGGTCTGTGGCGCCCGGCCCGCGGTGGCGGTGAATTCCGGCTCGGGCAGCGCGGTGCGGTCCAGCTTGCCGACCGGCGTGAGCGGCACCTGGTCGATCAGGTTCAGCGAGGCCGGAACCATGTGCCCGGCCAACCGGACCATCGCATGCCGCTTCACCCCGGCCACTTCGGCCGGGTCGATGCCCTCGTTCAGCTGGATCCAGGAGACGATCCGATCGTCGCCCGCGATCCGGCGCACCTCGGTGTGCGCGAAGCGGACCTCGGGATGGCTGCCGAGGACGGCGCTGATCTCGCCGAGTTCGATCCGGAAACCACGCACCTTGACCTGATGGTCACTGCGACCGAGGTAGTCGATCTCCCCACCCGCGGTCCAGCGCACCACGTCGCCGGTGCGGTACATCCGGCTGCCCGCCGGACCGAACGGATCGGCGATGAACCGTCCGGCGGTCAGGCCGAAGCGCTCGTGATAGCCCTGCGCGATACCGGCGCCGCCGAGGTAGAGCTCGCCCGGCACTCCGGTGACGACCGGCCGCAGCCGTTCGTCGAGCACGAGGGCCCGTGAACCGCGCACAGGCGTTCCGATGACCACCGGGACACCCACCCGCAGCTCCGACATCGCGGCGATGACGGTGAACTCGGTGGGGCCGTAGGCGTTGACGAACCGTCGGCCCGGCGCCCAGTTCTCCACCAGGTCCGGTGGCACCGCCTCGCCACCGGCCATCAGACCGCGCAGCATCGGCAGCGGGTGGCGGGTGGCATCGATGGAGGCCAGCACCGCGGGCGTCAGGAAGGTGTGGGTGATCTGTTCGTGTTCGAGCAGGGCTCCGAGTTCGTCACCGCCGTAGATGTCGATCGGGCCGATCACCATCTCCGCGCCCGAGTAGACGGCGAGGAGCATGTCGAGCACCGAGACGTCGAAGCTGGGCGTGGAGAAGAAGAACGTCCTGGAGAACCGGTCGAGACCCATGCGTTCGCGCAGGTCGAGTGCGAGGCTGGTGAGACCGCTGTGGGTGACGGCGACGCCCTTGGGCAGACCGGTGGAGCCGGAGGTGTAGATCTGATACGCCAGGTCGGCGGTGCGTACCGGACGGATCCGCTCGGCGTTGCTGATCCGGACCCCGTCGTAGCCCGCCAGTTCGGCGGTCAGCTCGTCGTCGTCCATCAGCAACCACTGGGTGTCGAGCGGGCCCGCGGCGTCGCGCAGTGCGTCCGCGTCGGCGCGCACGGTGATGACCGCGCCCGCACCGGAGTCGGTGAGCATGTGCCGCACCCGGTCGGCCGGGTAGCGCGGATCCACGGGAACGAACGCCGCACCGGAGGCCGCGACGCCGAAGATGGCGAGGGCGCAGTCCAGTGAACGGGTCAGACCGACGGCCACGCGGTCGCCGGTGCCGATCCCGCGCGCGATCAGTGCGCGACCGAGCCGGTGTGCCCGGCGGGCGACTTCGGCGTAGTCGAGCTCGCCCACTTCCCCACTGACACTGCCCTCGGCGAACCAGCGCAACGCGGGCCGATGCGGATACATCGTCGCCGCGCCGTCGAGAATGTCGGCCAGGATGACCGGGGTGACCGCGGCCGGTCCCTGTGCGGGGACGTGCTCGCGATGTTCGACCACGGTGAGCGGGTCCAGATCGCACACGCGTCGCCGTGGGTCGGCGGTCACCTGGGTGAGAATCCGCACGAACCGTTCGGCGAGGGTGTCGATGGTGGCGGCGTCGAACAGTTCGGCGGCGTAGACGAACTCGAACCGCAGCCCGTCCTCGTCGGCGGGCGCCACCCGCAGTTCCAGGTCGAATTTGGCCAGCGCGATGTCGAGTTCCTGCGCGTCCAGCCGCAGGCCGGGCAGTTCCAGCGTCGGTGGCCGGTTGTCCTGCATGCTCAGCGCGACCTGGAAAAGCGGGTGCCGGTTGCTCGCCCTGCTCTCCCGGCCGAGCGCGTCGACGACGCGTTCGAACGGCACATCGGCGTGGGCGAGGGCGGCCAGTTCGCTGTCGCGGTCGGCGTGCAGCAGTTCGGTGAAGCTGCGGTCGGGGTCGACATCGGAGCGCAGCACCAGGGTGTTGACGAACATGCCGACGAGATCGTCGAGCTGGATATCGGTGCGCCCGGCGACCGGCGTGCCGATGGGGATGTCGCGTCCGCCGGTGACGCTGCGCAGCAGCACCGCCAGGGCAGAGCGCACGACCATGAACAGGCTGACACCGGTATCGCCTGCCAGCTCGGCCAGTGCTTGTTGCAGCGGCGTCGAGACCTGGCAGGTCACAGTGCCCGCCGTCCCGGTCGGTTCGACCGGACGGGGGCGGTCGAACGGCAGCGGCAACTCGTCGGGCAGCTCGGACAGGGTTTCGCGCCAGAACGCGAGCTGGGTGGCGGTGATGCTGTCGGGATCGTCGTCGGTACCGAGGACGGCCCGCTGCCACAGGCTGAAGTCGGCGTACTGCACGGGCAGCGGCGCGTGCGCGAGGGCGGTGCCGCCGGTCCGCGCCACGTACGCCATGGCGAGATCCCGCGTCAGCGGGCCGAGCGACCAACCATCGGCGGCGATGTGGTGCACGACGACGCCGAGCAGGTGCTCGTCGGACGCGGTGCGCTGCAACGACACGCGCAACGGCGTCTGCCGGGTGAGGTCGAAGCCCTGGCGTGCCAGCGCGGTCAGCGCCGCCCGCGCCCGATCCGGTGCGGAGTCGACGACCTCGATCACCGGCATGGCCTGCGCGAGCGGCAGGATCACCTGCTGGGCGCCGGAGAGGTCTTCCGGGAATACCGTGCGCAGTACTTCGTGACGCTCCACCAGGTCGGTGAGGGCGCCCCGCAGCGCGTCGACGTCCAGATCTCCGCCGATTCGCAAGACGAATGCGATGTTGTAGGCACTGGATTCGGGGGACAATCGGTTCAGGAACCACAGTCGTTGCTGCGGCAACGACAGTGGTATGCGTCCCGGGCGCGGGGTGTGTACCGCCAGCGCCACCCGCTGCGTCCGGGGCGCTTCCGTGATCAGCCGGGCGATGCCCGCCACGGTCGGCGCCTCGAAGATCTGCCGGACCGGCAGGTCCACCTCGAAGTCGGCGTGCAGCGCGGCGGCGAGCCGGGTGGCCAGCAGCGAGTTGCCGCCGATGTCGAAGAAGCTGTCCTCGGCGCCGGGAATCGGGCGACCGAGAATCTCGGTGAACACCGCGGCCACCCGCATCTCGAGGTGCGTGCGTGGTGCGCGCGACCCACCGTTGACCACGAATTCCGGTGTGGGCAGCGCCTTTCGGTCCAGTTTGCCCGCCGGGGTGACCGGCATCGCGTCGAGCACCGCCAGCGCGGCGGGCACCATGTAGCCGGGCAGCCTGCTGCGGGCGGTGTCGAGCAGGGCGGCCGGTTCGACCGGGCCATCGGCGGTGACGTAGGACGCGAGCCGCTGCTGCCCCTGCTCGTCGACGTGGACAATCGTCAGCGCGGACCGCACGCCCGGGTGTTCGCGCAGCACATGGTCGATTTCGCGCAGTTCGACGCGGAAGCCGCGGATCTTGATCTGATCGTCGGCGCGGCCGAGGAAACGCAGGCGGCCGGTCACCTCGGCGACCACGAGATCGCCTGTGCGATACATCCTTTCACCGACTCGTCCGTGCGGATTGGCGACGAATCGCTGCGCGGTGAGTGCCAGCTTGCCGAGGTACCCGCGGGCCAGACCGGGCCCGGAGACATACAGCTCGCCCGGCGTCCCCGGCGGCACCGGGTTCATCCTGCCGTCGAGGACGAACAACCGCATGCCGCGCACGGGCGCGCCCAGCGGCACCGGCTCTCCCGGCACCATGGCCGCGCTCGCGGTGACCGCCACGGTGGCCTCGGACGGGCCGTACATGTTGTGCATGCGGTATTTCGTGGCCCAGGCGTCGACGAGCTCGTCCGAGCACGCCTCACCGCCGACGATGACCGTACCGAGAGCCGGGAACTCACCCGCGGGCACCGTGGCCAGCGCGGCGGGGGTGATGAACGCGTGGGTGATGCGTTCCGAGCGCAGGAAACCGGCCAGTTCCGCACCGCCGTAGAGATCGGCCGGGGCGACGACGATCGTCGCGCCCGCGGCGAACCCGAGCAGCAGTTCGAGCACCGAGGCATCGAAGCTGGGCGAGGAGAAGTGCATGGTGCGCGCGTGCTCGGTCACCTTGAACAGCTGAGTCTGTTCGCTGGCCAGCGAGGCGATGCCCGCGTGGGTGACCACGACGGCCTTGGGGATGCCGGTCGAGCCCGAGGTGTAGATGAGGTAGGCGGGCTGACCCGCCCGCATCGGATTCCTGCGGTCGGCGTCCGACAGCGGGGTCGCGGAGCGGACCGCGCAGTCGGCCTCGAAATCGGCCGTCCCGAACACCATCCACTCCGGCGCCCGCCGGTGCTTGCCGGTGGCAGTGGGCAGCGCGGCGAGGTGTTCGGGCAGGGTGAGCCCGAGCGTGGCGCCGGAATCGCCGATCATGTGCGCGATGCGTTCGCTCGGGTAGGCGGGATCGACGGGCACGTACGCGGCGCCGGTTTTGGCGACCGCCCAGATGGCGATGATCGACTCGAGGCTGCGCGGCAGCGCGACGGCCACCACCGATTCGGGGGCGGCGCCGTGCGCGATCAGGCTGCGCGCCAACCGGTTCGAGCGTTCGTCGAGTTCCCGATAGGTGGTGTCGAAGCCGAGGTAGCGCACCGCCACCGAGTCGGGCAGGTGCTGCGCGGTGTCACTGAGCAGGCGGGCCAGCGTGCACGCAGGCTCGGCGGGCGCGCCGGCCACCGGAACCAGGCGGGCGATCTCGCGGCGATCGAGCACGTCGAGGTCGCCGACGGCCGTGTCCGGGGCCGCGACGGCAGCGGCCAGCAGCGTGGTGAACCGACGGGCGATGGCCTCCACCGAGGCGCGATCGAAGACGTCGGTGGCGAAACCGAATTCGGCGTACAGCGGTCCGTCGTCGTGGTTGTCGCGCACCTCGAGCTGCAGGTCGAACTTGGCCACACCGATCTCGATCGGCACCAGTTCCGCTGTGACACCGGGCAACTCGACGCGCAGCTCGGGAGTGCGGTCGTAGGACAGCATCACCTGGAACAGCGGATGCCTGCTGGTCGAGCGATCGGGGTTGACCAGTTCCACGAGCCGTTCGAAGGGCACGTCGGGGTTGGCGAAGGCATCGAGATCGGTCTCGCGGACCAGGTCGAGCATGCGGTCGAACCCGGCATCGAGGTTCACGTCGGTGCGCAACACCAGGGTGTTGACGAACATGCCGACCAGCTCGTCCAGCGCCGGATCGGACCGGCCCGCGATGGGCGTGCCGATGGTGACGTCGGTACTCGCGCACAGCCGGGCCAGCAGGGTGGCCAGCGCCGCGTGCAGCACCATGAACATGCTCACCCCGCGACCGGTCGCGAGTTCGGCTGCCGCACGCCGGGTTTCGGCGTCGATGACGAATTCGACGGTGTCCCCACCGGTGCCACGGTGCATCGGTCGTGGCCGATCGAGCGGCAGGTCGAGCTGATCGGGCAGCCCGGCCAGCGTCGCGCGCCAGTGCCCGAGCTGACGCGCGATAGGCGCTTCGGGGTCGGTTTCCTCACCGAGCAGTTCGCGCTGCCACAGCGCGAAATCGGCGTACTGCACCGGCAGCGCCGCCCACTGGGGTGCGCCGCCGCCCGCGCGCGCCGACACCGCGACCATCAGATCCCGGGCCAACGGGGCGACCGACCAGCCGTCACCGCTGATGTGGTGCAGCACCACGAGCAGCAGGTGATCCTCGGCGCCGACCCGGTACAGCGCGACCCGCAGCGGTGTCTCGGTCCGCAGATCGAAACCGCGCCCCGCCACCTGCGCTGCCAGCGCGGGGATCTCGGCGGCGGACACGTCCACCGGAGCGAGTTCGGGTTCCACCCCTGCCGCCGGGTGGATGAGCTGGTACGGGCCGTCGGGACCCTCGGGGAAACTGGTCCGCAGGCTCTCGTGGCGGTCGAGCACGTCACGCAGACCCGCACGCAACGCGTCGAGGCCCAGGTGTCCGGTGAGCCGCAGGGCCAAGGGCATGTTGTAGGCGGCGGCGTGTTCGGCGAAGCGGTTGAGGATCCACAGCCGCTGCTGGGCCAGCGACAGCGGCACCTGTTCGGGCCTGCGCACGGGAACCAGTTTCGGCGTGGAGGTTTCGGGCCGATGGGTGCTGATGTAGGCGGCCAGCGCGGCGATGTTGGGCGACTCGAACATTTCCCGGATGGTGAGGTTCGCGTCCAGGGTGGTGTTGATCCTGGCGACCGCGCGGGCGGCGACCAGGGAGTTGCCGCCGAGGTCGAAGAAGCTGTCCTCGACACCGATCGTGGTGCCGTCCAAGGCGAGAACCTCGGTGAAGATCTCCGCGAGCGCGCATTCCAGTTCGGTCCGCGGCGCCGCGGCGCCGGTGGTGACCCGCACACCCACCTCCGGCGCGGGCAGCGCTTTGCGGTCGACCTTGCCGTTGGCGCTCAACGGCAGTTCGTCGAGCACGACCAGCGCCGAGGGCACCATGTAGGACGGCAGGCCGCGGCGCAGCGTCGAGAGCAAGGCGGTGGGCTCCGGCGCGGTGGCGCCCCGCGTGGCGACCACGTAGGCGACGAGTTCGTCGTCACCGGTACGCCCGGCGCGCGCGACGCAGACAGCGCGGGCGATCCCGTCCTGGGCGAGCAACGCGGATTCGATCTCACCGAGCTCGATCCGCAGTCCGCGGATCTTCACCTGGAAGTCGGTGCGGCCCAGGTATTCCAGAACACCGCCGGCGATCTGCCAGCGCGCCAGGTCACCGGTGCGATACATCCGCTGCCCCGGTGTGAACGGATTGGCGACGAATCGGTCGGCGGTCAGGTCGGGGCGCCCCAGGTAACCGCGAGCCAGCTGCACGCCGGCCAGGTACAACTCGCCCGCGACACCGGGCGGCACCGGTCGCAGATGTGCGTCGAGCACGTAGGTCTGGGTGTTCCACACCGGCGAACCGATCGGCACCGTGGTGGCGTCGGCCGGGCACGGCCAGTAGGTGACGTCGACCGCGGCCTCGGTGGGGCCGTAGAGATTGTGCAGCTCCGGTCCCCCGTCGGGACCGTGCAGCGCGGCATGGAAATCGCGCACGGTGGCGCCCGGTAGCGCCTCGCCACTGCAGAACACCCGGCGCAGCCCCGCCCCGCCGCGCACGCGCGGGTCGGTGACGAACAGCGACAGCATCGACGGCACGAAATGTGCTGTGGTGATGGCTCTTTCGGTGATGATCCGCGCCAGGTAGGCCGGGTCGCGATGCCCTTCGGGAGCGGCGACCACCAGGCGCGCACCCACCTGCAGCGGCCAGAAGAACTCCCACACCGACACATCGAAGGTGGCCGGGGTCTTCTGCAGGACCGCGTCGGTGTGATCGATGGGGTATTCGGCCTGCATCCAGCGCAACCGGTTCACGATCGCGGCATGCGTGACGCCGACGCCCTTGGGCTTACCGGTGGAGCCGGAGGTGAAGATGACGTAGGCGAGGTGCTCGGGCCGCAAGGGCGCGCGCCGGTCGGCGTCGGTGATCGGCGCGACATCGTTGCCGCTCACGTCGAGCGCGTCCAGATCGACCCGGACCGTGCCCGCGGGCAGCCGGACCCCGTCACGATCGGCGGTGAGCACGCACACCGGATCCGCCTGTGCCACTACCGCTTCGATGCGATCGACCGGATGCTCGGGATCCAGCGGCAGGTAGGCCGCGCCGGTCGCGAGCACCGCGTAGATCCCGACGACCAGATCGATACTGCGATGCAGGCACACACCGACGGTGGTCTCCGGGCCCGCACCGCGGGCGATGAGTTCACGCGCCAGCTGGTTCACCCGGTCGCCGAGTTCGGTGTATCCGATGGTGCGGTCACCGAATTCGAGACCGACGGCGTGCGGGCTGCGGCGCACCTGCTCCTCGAACAGCGAGACCAGGGTCGCGGCCTGCATCGGCATCTCGGTGACGTTCCACTCCCGCAGCACCCGGTCGTTCTCGGCGGCGGTGATCGCGGTGAGCGTGTAGGTGGGGGTGGTCGGGTCGGCGGCGAGGAAGCGCGCGAGGAAGTCGAGGTAGCGGGCGTGGTGGGCCGCGTTCTCGGACTCGCCGTAGAGCTTCGGGTTGGCCTCGAAGTCGAGTTGGATGCGGCCGCCGTCACCGTTGTAGATGTTGATCGAGAGGTCTTCGACGGGTCCGGTGGCGAGAACGTTGACCTGGCCGGCGATATCGTCGAACTTCAGTTCGTCGTGGAACAGCATGATGTTGACCATCGGACCGAAGAAGCCACGCGCGTCGCGGGAGTAGCCGCAGTCGCGACGGATGTCGTCGGAGCGGTAGCGCTGGTGCCGCAACGCGCCGGTGATCTGCAGTTCGGTCTGGCGCACGACGTCGGCGACGGTGGTGTGCTCGTCGAACCGGACCCGCAGCGGCACCACGTTCGATACCACGCCCGCCGAACGGCGCAACGCGACGGTGGTACGGGCCGAAACCGGCAGGCTCAGTACGACATCGGGATCGCCGGTGACCGAGCGGACGTAGGCGGCCAGCGCGGCGACGATGAGGGCCGAGTTGGCCGAACCGTGGGTGGCGATCGCGTCGGTGAGCAGGGTGTCGAGGTCGGTGTCGAGCACCGCGGTGGCGCGGTGGCGACCGGCGTCGTGGGGATCGCCCGCGGCGGTGACCGACGACAGTGTCATCGGCTCGCCCACGCCGGCGAGCTGTTCCATCCAGTACTCGCGGTCGGCGCGGAACCGGGTGGACTCACGGTAGCGGGATTCGTCGGCGTAGAGGTCGACGAGCGCGGCGGCTCGGGAGACCGAGGGTTCGCGCTGCTCGCCGACGGCAGTGTAGATCTCGGCGGTGCGCGAGAGCGCGTTCATCGCGCCGTAGCCGTCGATGACGATGTGGTGTCCGCGCTCGTACCAGAACCATTCCCGGTCACCGACCCGCAACACCACATTGATGGTGAGGGGCTCGTGCTCCATGTCGATGGGGGTGCTGGCGTGGGAGTTCATCCATCCCAGAGCCGCGGCCCGCGGGTCGGATTCGCCGCGCAGGTCGATCCGCGCCCAGCCGGGCCGCCACGTCGGGTCCACTCGTTGGTGGGGTACGCCGTCGATCTCGAGTAGGCGGACATGTCCCACCTGGGATTCCGCGCCGTAGCGCTCCACCGCGTAGAGCAGCCTCCCGACATCGAGATCACCGTGCAGTTCGACGTAATGGGCGATGGTGAGCGGGATGTCGGGCCGGATCCGTTGCGCGTACCACAGTGCTGTCTGACCGGGTGAGAGGGCGAACGGTTGGCCCGGGTCCTCGTCGGTGACGCTCGAGCTGACGTGGTCGGTGGCCAAAGAACTCATCAAGCACTCCGTTTCTGCCTTGTGTCACAACTCCCCGAGCAGCGCCCGGGCACACGAGGACCCAGGGCGTGGCTTTACCACGCCCATGATTCGGAGTACTCCGGCAGCCGGATGGCTACCGAGTTGGATTTATTTCGATCTCTTTGGATTACGCCCCTGCAGCAGCGACTTCGTGCCGCTTCCCCCGGGTTGAAACAAACCGCTTATTCAGAATTGTCCGAAATCCGCACAGTCTTCGCCGGATTCGCTCGGCGGCGTCGAAGAAACACCAGCCCGACGCCGATCGCGGTCAGGATAACGGACGCCAATTCGGGCCACGCGCCGATTCGGGTAGCGATCGTCGTCGCGTCGCGCAAAGGTAGCTGAGCCACCAGCGCGGCGGGGACGACCTGATCGGTCTGCTGCCTGAGCACGCCGTCAGCAGTGATGATCCCGCTGACTCCGGTGGTTGCTGCGACCACGAGCGCACGCCCGTGTTCGACCGCGCGCACCCGCGACATGGCCAATTGCTGATAGGTCATCTCGCTCTCACCGAACGTGGCGTTGTTGGTGGGCACTGTCAGCAGTTGGGCGCCCGCGGCGAGAGATTCCCGAAACGCTCGATCGAAAGCGACCTCGTAACAGGTCGCCACCCCGATCGGAACACCGGCGGCCGTCACCGTTCCGTCGCCGTTACCCGGCACGAAATAGCCCGCGCGATCGGCATAGGAAGAGAACAAACGGAAGAAACCTCGCATCGGCAGGTATTCGCCGAACGGTTGGATGATCTTCTTGTCGTGCCGCTCCCCCGGGCCGGCCGTGCCGTTCCACACGATCACCGAGTTGGTGGTCGTGCGGTCACCATTCACCAGGACTGCGCCGACCAGGATCGGGGCGCCGATCTTCACCGAGGCTTCGGTGATCTCCGCGGCGGCGTCGGCATTACGCAGCGGATCGATATCGGAGGAGTTCTCCGGCCAGATCACGATGTCGGGCTGTGCGGCCTGTCCGCGGGTGACGGCGTCGGCCAACTCCTCGGTGCGCCGGACGTGGTTGTCCAACACCGCGCGGCGCTGGGCGTTGAAGTCGAGCCCGAGCCGCGGCACACTGCCCTGGATGGCGGCGACCGTGATAGTCCGGGTGCCTGCATCCGGGGCGGGCAGCGTCGGCCGCAGGATCACTCCGGCCAGGGGCATGATAGCCACGGTCACCACGGCGGTGGCAAATCCCATGCGCGCGGCGCGGGTATTCGCGCGCGGCGCGGGGGTGCGTGCCCAGGCGAGCAGGCGTAGGGCGAGGGCGGCCAGACCGGTGCCGGTCAGCGCGACCGCGAAGCCGACCAGCGGCGCACCGCCGTAGGCGGCCAGCGGCAGATACCAACCGTCGGCTTGCCCGAACGCGACACGCCCCCACGGGAATCCACCGAACGGGAAACTCGACCTGAGCCATTCGCTCGCGGTCCACGCCAGCGCGAGCCATACCGGCCAGCCCGGCAGCGCGCTCAACCACCGGGCGAGCACGCCCCACAGTCCGACGTACACCGCGCACACCGTCGAGAGCGCCAGCCACGGCACCGGCCCGACATAGATCCCGGTCCATGGCAGCAACGGCACGAAGAACGCCAGCCCGCCGAGCATCCCGTAGCCGAACCCACCCCGCAGCGTGCCCGGCCCGCGCACCGCGACGGTGAGCAGGGCGATGGCGACCGGCGCGAGGAACCAGAACGGGCGGGGCGGGAAGCTGCCGAACAGCAACAACCCACCCGCCGTCGCCATCAGCATCCGCAGCATCATCGTGGAGTTCTGTCCCTTGTCCGGGTCGGCGGCGCCGGACGTCGTAGCGTCGGGATGGGCCGTGGCGGGGTCGATCATGGTGTGCTGCTCCGTGATTCATTGTCGGCGCGGTGCCGACGGCGGGTCAGGCGGTGTAGATCGTGGTGCCGTTGTGCACGGTGCGCAGGCAGGTCGGCAACGGGGCGCCCGGGTCGAGGCGTGGGAGCCCGGGCACCCGGGAGCGGGGGTCGGTGGACCAGCGCTGCACGGTATCGGCGGCCGCGGCGACGACGAGGTCGCCCGCGTCCCAGACGGCGTAGGAGGCGGGAGCACCGGGCACCAGCGTGCCCGCCATGCCGTCGCGCACGCCGCCCGCTCGCCAGGCGCCGCGGGTGGCGGCGGCGAAGGCGGCGCGCGGGGACAGTCCGTGGCCGGCGGTGCGGTGGTGCACGGCCGCGCGCACCTGTTCCCACGGTTTCATGGCGGTCACGGGTGCGTCGGAACCGATGGCGAGGGAGATGCCCGCCGCCGCCATCGCCGAGAAGGGGTTGAGGCCCGCGGCGCGCTCGGCGCCCAGGCGCGTCGCGTACATCCCGTCGGGCCCGCCCCAGGCGGCGTCGAAGCCGGGCTGCACGGAGGCGATCACGCCGAGCGCGGCGAGCTGTTCGATCGCGGCGGCGTCGGTCATCTCCGCGTGCTCCACCCGGTGCCCGCGTGCGGCGATCGCCGGACCTCCGAGTTCGGCCGCGACACGGGCGAATCCGGCGACGACGGTATCCATGGCGGCGTCGCCGATGGCGTGGAAGCCCGCCTGGATGCCCGCCTCGGTGCACGCGCGGAGATGCGCGGTGACGGTGTCTTCGTCGAGGAAGCTCGTGCCGCAGCCCGCCGCGTCGGCGTAGGGCGCACGCAGCAGGGCGGTGTGCGAGCCGAGTGAACCGTCGACGAACAGGTCGCCGCCGAGCGCGTGCACCCCGAGTTCGGCGATCAGGGCGCGCGCCTCGTCCGCGGTCCGCACGGCCTGACCCCAGTAGGCGCGCACAGCCACGCCGTGTTCGAACGCGAGCAGTTCGCGGATGTCGTCGCGGCCGGAGATATCGGGCCCCGCGCATTCGTGCACAGCGACGATGCCCTGCGCGGCCGCCGCGTCCAGCGCGGCCTCGCGCGCCGAATCTCGCTGGGCGCGGGTGAGTTCAGCGAAGGCGACCGTGCGCACCCGGTGGTGGGCGTCGGCACGCAGCAGTTCGCCGCGCTGATATCCGTCGCCGAGGTCGCCCGCCGCGTCGAGCAGCGCCGAGGATGCCACGGCCGAATGCGCGTCGACGCGCGCCAGGTAGACGAACCTGCCCGCACCGGCGGCCTCGTCGAGTTCGGCCACCGTGGGCGGGCGCTGTTCGGGCCAGGCGGTGTCGTCCCAGCCCTCGCCGATGATCACCCCGTCCGGCTGGTTCGCGGCGTGCGCACGGATCGTCTCGAGCAGTGCGGCCAGGGATCCGGCCCCGCTCACGTCGAGCCCGGTCAGCTGCAGTCCCAGCGCGGTGACGTGCACATGCGGGTCGACGAACGCGGGCGCGACGAAGGCACCGTCGAGGTCGACGATCTCCGCATCGGGATGCATCGCGCGCCCCGGCGCTTCAGCGCCCAGCCACACCACGGTGCCGTCGGTGACCGCCATCGCGGTCGCGTCCGGGGAACTGGAACTGTAGAAACGACCACCGATCAGCAACTGGGTACTCACGATGCCCCAGTCTGCCGTATCGACGGATCGTCACCTCGGCAGGGACAGCCTCAGCCGGGCGGCGAGGGCGTCAGGTCGGCAACGACAGCGCGGCGCGCACTTCGGCGTCGCCGAACCCGGCGGGACAGTGCCCGCCCGCCTCCACGGCGATCAGTTCCAACCGCCATGCGGCGGTGGTGAAGTCCGACATCGACTGTCCGGCAGCGGCGCTCGCTCTACGCACCGCGTCGGCCAGTTCCTCGCTCACCGTGACGGTGATCTGCTCGGTGGCCATGTCGGTACTGTAGACCCTTCGCCGCCGAGCTAGGGCATGTCGCTCGGAGCCTTTTCGAATTCAGGCGGGGCCGAGCGCGCGCGGGCCAGCGGTGTGACCGTCGTCGTACCACTGCCCGACCACGGTGCCGTCCACCACATCGCCGTCGGCGTCGACCACCATCCCGCGATACGGCGAGGGCGCGAACGAGGGTAACGGGCCGAAGCGCCGGGTCCCGAGCTTCTCCAGCGCCGGTCGCAGCAGTGCCCTGGTCGGCGGGAACAGCGCGAGCAGACCGACGAGTCCGGTGACCAGGCCCGGCACGAACAGCAGCACCGATCCGGTGGCGACGATCACGCCGTCGGCGACCGCGCTCTCGGCGGTCACCTCGCCGCGTGAGGCCCGCCGGAATCGGTCGAACACCCGCCTGCCCTGCCGTGCGAGCAGCACCAACCCCACGCCCGACACCGCGACCAGCGCGACCAGCGCCCAGCCGATGCCGATCAGCTGGGCGAGACCGACGAGGGCGGCGATCTCGACGACGAGGTAGAGGACGAACAGCAGAGCGGTCATGGCGATCCTTTCGGACGATCTATCCCGTCAACGCACGAGCGCCCGATTTTTCTCCCGAGCGGGACCGTGTATTCAGCTACCGGGCCGGACGAGCCCGGTCTCGTAGGCCAGCACCACCGCCTGCACCCGGTCGCGCAAGCCGAGTTTGGTGAGCACTCGGCCGACATGGGTCTTCACCGTCGCCTCCGACAGGAACAGCGCCGCGGCGATCTCGGCGTTCGAGCGGCCGACCGCGATCTGCTCGAGCACTTCGCGTTCGCGGGCGGTGAGGACGTCGAGGATCTTCGGGTCGCGCAGACTCGTCGGGTCCTCGGCGACGAGCCGGTCCAGCAATCGCTTGGTGACCTTGGGCGAGACCACCGCGTCACCGCCGGCGACGCTGCGGATGGCCGAGATGAGGTCCTCGGGTGGGGTGTCCTTGAGCAGGAATCCGCTCGCACCGGCGCGCAGGGCGCCGAGAGCGTGTTCGTCGAGGTCGAAGGTGGTCATCACGAGCACCCGCACACCCTCGCCCGCGGCCACGATCCGCGCGGTGGCGGTCACCCCGTCGACGACGGGCATCCGCACGTCCATCAGCACCACATCGGGGCGCAGCTCGCTCGCGCGCCGCACGGCCTCGTCGCCGTTGCCCGCTTCGCCGATCACCTCGATGTCGGGATGTGCGCCCAGCACCATCTTCAGGCCCATCCGCATGAGTTCCTGATCGTCCACCACGAGCACGCTGATCGGCATTGCCTCACCCTAACGCGCGCAGCCGCGCAGCGTTCCCCCGTTATTTCGCGCAGGCCGCGGCGAGTGGTCAGTCCGTTTCGGTGCGCAGCGGGAGGTCGGCGCGCACCCGCCAGCGGCCGTCGTCGAGCCTGCCCGCGCTCAGGGTGCCGCCGAGCACCGCGACTCGTTCGCGCATCCCGACCAGCCCCATCCCGGTGCCGGGAATCTCGGCGCCGGGGCTCACCTGCGCGGGAACGCCGCCGCTGTCGGTGACCTCGACGAGGATGTCCTCGTCACGGCGGTGCACCCGGACCACGGCCTTCGGCTCCGTCCCCGCGTGGCGCAGGGTGTTGGTGAGCGATTCCTGCACGATGCGGTGCAGGCCGAGGCTCACCTCGGGGGCGATGTCGTCGAGTTCACCGGTCAGTTCGAGGTCCACGGCCAGACCCGCCTCGCGCATCATCTGGGCCAGTTTCGCGATACCCGCGCTGCCGTGTTGGGGCAGCAGTTCCGGGGCGTGCTCGGTGCGCAGCAGTGCGACGGTGCGGCGCAGCTCGCGCAGGGCCTCGCGCCCGGTTCCCGCGATGGTGGCGAGCGCGCGTTCGGCGGTTTCGGGGTCCTCGCGCAGGGCGTATTTGGCACCGTCGGCCTGCACGATGATCACGCTCACCGCGTGCGCGACCACATCGTGGAGTTCACGGGCGATGCGGGTGCGTTCGGCGGCGACCGCGTCGTGCGCGCGCCGTTCCTTGTCGTAGTCGGCGACCGCGAGCCGGGCCGCGACCTCGGAGTCGTACGCGTGCCGGGCGCCGTTGAACTCGGCCAGCGTCCAGCACAGCGCGTAGATGAGCCCGGCCATCGCCAGATCTCCACCCCTCGGCTGGTCGAGCAGCAGGACCGACAACGCCATGTCGAGCGCGAGGAAGGCGAGGAAGATGAGACCCTCACGTCGGCCGACGTAGGCGACGAGCGTGTAGAGCATCACCCCGAGGCCGATCAAGGCGACGTGGTCGGCGGCGTGTTCATCGGTCAGGTAGCCGATCAGGGTGTTCAGCAGCGACAACACCAGCAGCACCGCCGAGACCGCCCGCGGGTACACCCGGCGCAGGATCAGCGGCAACGGCAGGATCACCGAGAAGAACAGATAGACGATCTTGTTGCGTTCGTCGCCCACCCCGAGGGCGTCGAGCAGCAGGAGCAATCCCGCGAGCATCGAGTCGGCGACGATGGGTCGTCCGCGTAGCCACAGGCTGAACCGGCGCACGAGGCCAGCGTAGCCCCGGCTGGCTTTCCGGCCGTGATCTTGATTGCCTGAACGCGTGCAACTCGGAGACTGGACGGTCCTACTGGTGGCCGCCGCGGCGGCGGGCTGGGTCGACGCCGTGGTCGGCGGCGGTGGGCTGATCATTCTGCCGACGCTGTTGCTCGTCGTCCCCGGCATCGCACCGCAGACCGCGCTCGGCACCAACAAGCTCGCCGCCCTGGCGGGTACCGCGACCGCGGTGGCGACCTTCGCGCGCAGGGTGCCGATGCAGTGGAAGGTCCTGCTGCCCGGTGCGGTGATCGCCGCGATCACCGCCGCGTGCGGCGCGGCGGCGGTGTCGCTGATCGACCGCGAGCTCTTCATCCCCCTGGTGATGGTGGTGCTCGTCGGCGTGGCGGTGTTCGTGACCCTGCGCCCCTCGGTCGGCCTGACGATGGCCACCCATCCGCCGACGCGGCGCAAGGTGATCCTGGTCGTCGGCCTCGCGTCCGGACTGATCGGCCTCTACGACGGGCTGCTCGGACCGGGCACCGGAACCTTCTTGATCATCACCTTCGCGACGCTGCTCGGCACCGAGTTCGTGCGGGCGGCCGCGATGGCGAAAGTGATCAACTGCGGGTCGAACGTGGGTGCGCTGCTGTTCCTCGGCGCGACCGGCCACATCCTGTGGGGCCTCGGCGCGGGCATGGCGGTGGCCAATGTCCTGGGTGCCCTGATCGGTTCGCGGATGGCACTGGCCAAGGGCGCCGAGTTCGTTCGGATCGTGTTGCTCGTGGTCGTGGTGGTGATGGTGATCCGCCTGGGGTGGCAGCAGTTCGGTTAGCGGGCCGGCTCGGAGGGCGCGGAGGCGGCCAGCCAGGGCTGCAGGACCCGCGAGGTGGTCTCGTGGATCTTGCGGTGCAGGCGTTCGCCGTCGTCGACGCCGTGCTGTGGCTGTTGGAACAGCACGGTCAGCGCCCCCGATACCGCGCCGACCACGGCGCCGACCAGCGCCGCGGCGCCGACCTCGTCGAGTTCGTGCGGGAACGCGATGTGCAACTGATGGGCGATCTCGCGCTGGGCGACCAATTGCGCGTGCGCGGCACGACCGCTCACCGAGGGGACCGTGCGCGAGACCCGTGCCCGCAGCGCGGCCACCCGCGAACTGATGTCGTCGACGAGGCGTTCGCCGGGATTGTCGCCCGCGGCGCGCAGGGCCCGCAGCAACACTTCCACCGGCCGCTCGCCGGGGCGACGCGTGGCGATGGCGGCGACCGCCGCGCGAACCCGTTCGTCGCTCTCGGGGAAGAGCAGATCTTCTTTGCTCGCGAAGTAGTTGAAGAAGGTCCGGGTGCCGACCTCGGCCGCGGCCGCGATCTCGGCGACGGTCGTTTCCTCATACCCTCTGGCCTCGAACAATTCGACGGCGGCCACGAGGATCGCACGGCGGGTTCGTTCCCTTTTTCGATCACGCAGGGCAGATGGCGGCACGGCGGCGACCCTACGGCATTCTCGGCGTCGCTCGCGGGATGACCGGAGTCCGCGCGTCACGACCACAACCCGACATGACGGTGCGCCGGAAGCGGTTCCGGCACACATGTGTCGGTGGCACCGGTTAGCGTAGGTGCGGTGAGGGATACCACGACTTCCAGAGATGTGGACGAGGAGTTCCGCGCGCTCGGGCTCGCGACCCTGGCCGAGGCCGCGTTGTCGGCGGCCCGCGCGGCCGGGGCCGAGCATGCCGATCTGCGCGTGCAACGCTTGGTGTCGCAGTCGATCCGGTTGCGCGACGGTCGCGTCGAAGCCGTCACCGACTCCACCGAGCTGGGGCTGGCCGTCCGCGTGATCGTCGACGGCACCTGGGGTTTCGCCTCCCATGCCGCGCTCACGCCCGAGATCGCCGCCGAGGTCGCGCGCCGCGCGGTGACCGTGGCGAGGGCGCTGCGTTCGCTGAATCGCGAGCGCGTCGAGCTGGCCGACGAGCCGCGCTACGACGATGTCTCGTGGGTCTCGGCCTACGACCTCGACCCGTTCGCGGTGCCGACGGCCGACAAAGTGGCGCTGCTGCAGGACTATTCCGAACGCCTGTCGGCCGCCGATGGTGTCGACCATGTCACCGCCTCGGTCCTGCAGGTCAAGGAGCAGACGTTCTACGCCGACACCGCGGGTTCGTCGATCACCCAGCAGCGGGTGCGCTTGCACCCACAGCTGGCCGCGGTCACCGTCGATTCCGCGTCCGGGGTGTTCGAGACGATGCGCACTCTAGCCGCGCCCGCGGGCCGCGGCTGGGAGTACGTCACCGGCGCCGACGGAACATGGGACTGGAGCGACGAACTCGCCCGGATCCCCGGCTGGCTGGCCGAGAAGGTGAAGGCGCCCAGTGTCGTCGCGGGCCCCACCGATCTGGTGATCGACCCGACGAACCTGTGGCTGACGATTCACGAATCCATCGGCCATGCCACCGAATACGACCGCGCGATCGGCTACGAATCCGCGTACGCGGGTACCTCGTTCGCGACTCCCGATCAGCTCGGCACGCTGCGGTACGGCACGCCGATCATGCACGTCACCGGCGACCGCACCCAGGTCAACGGCTTGAGCACCGTCGGTTACGACGACGAGGGCGTGGCCGGCCAGCAGTGGGATCTGGTGCGCGACGGCGTCCTGGTCGGCTACCAGCTCGACCGCGTGTTCGCCCCGCGGCTGGGCCTCGACCGCTCCAACGGTTGCTCGTATGCCGATTCGCCGCACCATGTTCCGATCCAGCGGATGGCGAACGTGTCGTTGCAGCCCGATCCCGAACGCGACACCAGCACCGCCGAGTTGATCTCCCGGGTGCAGGACGGCATCTACATCATGGGCGACAAGTCGTGGTCGATCGATATGCAGCGCTACAACTTCCAGTTCACGGGTCAGCGCTTCTTCCGGATTCGCAACGGCGAACTGGACGGGCAACTGCGCGATGTCGCCTACCAGGCGACCACCACCGATTTCTGGGGGTCGATGGAAGCGATCGGCGGGCCGAGTACCTGGCAGCTCGGTGGCGCGTTCAACTGCGGTAAGGCGCAGCCCGGTCAGGTGGCGGCGGTGAGCCACGGCTGCCCGTCGGTGCTGGTGCGCGGGGTCAACATTCTCAATACCCGGACGGAGGGCGGTCAGTGAACGAGGGTCTGTTCCCGGCGGGCGCGGTGGTCGAGCGTGCGCTCGCGGCGTCGAAAGCCGACGAGGCGATCGTGATCGTCACCGACGCGCACGATGCGTCGCTGCGGTGGGCCGGCAACTCGATGACCACCAATGGTTCGTCGATCTCGCGGGATTGGGCGGTGATCTCGGTGTTCCGTGACGGCCCGAACACCGCGCGGGTCGGCTCCATCAGCTCCACCAGCGTCGACCCCACCGAGATCGAGGCCGTGGTGCGCGCCAGCGAGCAGGCCGCTCGCACGGCGGCTCCCGCCCGCGACGCGATGCCGCTGCTCGAACCCACCGACGACGACACCGCCACCTGGGATCAGGCGCCCGGCGCCACCGAAATCGAGGTGTTCACCGGGTTGGCGCGCGAGCTGTCCACCGGATTCGACGGCACCGATCGCCTCTACGGTTTCGCCCACCACCAGGTGCACACCACCTGGCTGGGCACCTCGACCGGTATCCGCCGACGGTTCAGTCAGCCCACCGGTTCGGTGGAGATCAACGGCAAGCGGGGCGAGGGCAAAGACCTGGCGAGCGCGTGGGTGGGGGTCGGCACCGCCGACTTCACCGACGTCGACACCCCGGGCCTCCTCGCCGAGCTGTCACGACGCCTCGACTGGTCCAAGCGCCGCATCGAGCTGCCCGCGGGCCGCTACGAAACGCTGTTGCCGCCGTCGTCGGTCGCCGATCTGATGATCTATCTGGCGTGGAGCATGGAGGGCCGCGGTGCGCACGAAGGCCACACCGCCTTCTCCCGCGCCGGTGGCACGCGCATGGGTGAACGGCTCGGCGACATCGCGCTGACCCTGTTCTCCGACCCGAATGCGAGCGGTCTGGAATATCGGCCGTTCGTGGCGACGCCGTCGTCGTCGGAGTCGCTGTCGGTGTTCGACAACGGACTGTCCGCGCAGCGGGTGGACTGGATCAGCGACGGCGTCATCGAATCGCTGGTCTATCCGCGCGCCACAGCTGCCGAATTCTCCGCCCCCGCAACGGTTCCCGGGGAGAACCTGCTGCTCACCGGCGGCGGCGACGCGTCGCTGGACGACATGATCGCGCGCACCGAACGCGGCCTGCTCCTCACCTGCCTCTGGTACATCCGCGAGGTCGACCCCGCCACGCTGCTGCTCACGGGATTGACCCGTGACGGCGTCTACCTCGTCGAGGACGGTCAGGTGACCGGTTCGGTCAACAACTTCCGCTTCAACGAGAGTCCGCTCGACCTGCTGCGACGGGTGTCGGAAGCGGGCGCCACCGAGATCACCCTCCCCCGGGAGTGGAAGGACTGGTTCACCCGCACCGCCATGCCCCCGCTGCGCATCCCCGACTTCCACATGTCGTCGGTGAGCCAGGCCACCTAGCGGGTGCGGGCACGCACCGGCCCGACCGACTGCGCCATGGTCGGCGCGTGACAGCATGATCGGGTGACCGGTATCCGGATGTTCGCCACCGACCTCGACGGCACCTTGCTGCGTTCCGATCGCACCGTCTCGGCGCGTACCGCCGAGGCCATGGCCGGTGCACAGGCCGCGGGCATCGAGGTGGTGTGGGCGACGGCGCGTGCCCGCCATTCGGTGCACGAGTTGGCGCAGTCGTGCGGTTTCCGGGGTAAAGCGGTGTGCGCCAACGGCGCCGTGCTGCTCGACCTCGCCGACGGCACACCGGAGATCATCGACACCGTCTCGATCGACACCGGCGCGGCGGGTGCGGTGATGGCGCAGATCCGCGCGCTGATTCCCGGTGTCGTCTTCGCCAATGTGGGCGCCACCCGGTTCGTCGCCGAGCCCGCCTATGCCGCCCTGTGCGAGTTCACCGATCATCACCGGGACCCGCACGAGATGGAATTGTCGGACACCTTGCCGACGGGCGTCGAGGCGATGGTGAAGATCGTCGCCCGTCATCCCGAGCTACCGGGCGCGCAGCTGTACCGCCAGGCGGTGGCGGTCGGGATCACCGGTGTGGAGCTGACCCACTCCGGTGCCGCGTACATGGAGATGGCCGCGGAGGGTGTGTCGAAGGCCAGCGCGCTGGCCCGATTGTGCGCACTCGACGGCATCCACCTCTCGGAGGTCGCGGCCGCGGGGGACGCGCTCAACGATGTCGCCATGCTGACCTGGGCGGGTACCGCGCTGGTTCCGGCCAACGCGGCACCCGAGGTCATCGCACTGGCCGACCGGGTGCTCCCGACCAACGACGAGGACGGTGTCGCCTCCTACCTGGAGGAATTGGTGGGTTCGGCACCGCGCGACTCGGCTAGCTGACAGAGGTCGGCGCCCGACCGACGCTGAGATGCAGGATCGCATCGGTTACGTCCACGGTGTCGGTGTCCAGCGGGAAGTAGCCCTGCTCCTGGGTGACATCGGTGCGGGTTCGTCCGGGTCCGATGTCCGACGCCGGGAGCAGACCCCACGTGTCGACGCGGTTCTGCAGCGTGTGTTCGAAGGTGCCCGGCGCGGGTTCGGCGAGTTCGAGGCCGTCACTGCGTCCCAGACTGCCGAGGATCACTCCGTAGTGCTCCCCCAGTAGCGATCCGACGATCGCCCCGGCGCCGGACCAGACGAGCTCCATCGACCCCATGGGCATGACGCTGGTGTTGCGCCGCAGGTGCAGGTTGTGCGAGTACACCAGGGTCGGCCCGCGGCGCGCTTCGATGGACCGGATGTCGAGCAGGTTCTGGGCCATGAGCGCGTCCCGGGAGGCGGCCAGGCTGTTCCATCGCACGCCGTCCTCGGTCGGCTGCGCCGCCTGCCGGTGATAGCGCAGCAAGCCGAGCCCGGCGGTGAGATGGACTTCGGCCCTTCGCCACTCGGCGAGCGACGTGGCCGCGATCCGCTCCGGCGCGCGCGTGTAGAGCAGGGTGAGCAGGTCGTCGGCGATCACCCGCAACCGCTCGGCCTCGGGGGTGGTCCCGGGCGAGACGTTCGCGTCCAGGACCGCCTCGGCGCGGCTCCATCGCTCGTCGCTGCCGGCAGGCCCGCTGATGTCGAAGTCGAGCTCCAGGTAGTCGCGGGCGAATTCGAGATAGGTCCGCGGGCTGGGCGCACTCATCGTTTCCATCGCGGCGTCGAATCCGTAGAAGCCGACCTGGTCCTCAGCCGACAGGCCCGCGTTGTGGTCGCGCAGCCAAGCGACCAGTTCCCTGTTCCCGGTGAGTTCGCCGAATTCGTGCGAGAAGCCCGTTCGCATCACCTCGTCGAAGTCGCCGTGGCCACCTCGAACGAACTCGTCCACGGCGAGCGCGGCGACCCGATCTGTTTCCAGCGCGATCGATCGGAACCCACCGGCCACCAACTCGACGAACAGTTCGTTACGGACCGACGCGAAGCCGGGTTCTTTGTGCGTCGGTTCCCCGAGCGCAAGCAGTTCACAGGACGAGCGGACGAAGTCGCTGATTTTCTGACTCATATCTATCAATCGTATCGTTGAAAGAACGGTTGAGACTTGATCAGGCACTCTTCGCACACTATGTCGTAAAGTCTCAAAACAGTGAGAACCCTACGACCGTCCGACCTGGCCCGCGAGCACGCGATCTCGACCCAGGCAGTCCGCAACTACGAACAGGACGGCTGCCTCCCACCGGCCGAGCGCACCCCCACCGGCTATCGGATCTACACCGAGCTGCACGCGACGGCGCTGCGCACCTACCTGACCCTGATCCCCGCCTACGGCCACGCGAGAGCGGGCGACATCATGCGCGCACTGCACGAGGACGACCTCGACAAGGCCCTCACGATCATCGACCGTGGGCACAGTCGGCTCCTGCGAGACCGTGAGACCCTCACCTCGGTACACCGAGCCGTCGACCACCTGATCACCGAATCGAGCTCTGACACAACACATTCAGCGGGCTCCAGAACCATCGGCGAACTCGCCCACCATCTCCGGGTCACCCCGGCCACTCTCCGAGCCTGGGAAGCGGCGGGCATCCTGTCCCCCGACCGCGATCCGACCACCGGGTACCGCCGCTACGGCCCCACCGATCTCCGCGATGCCGAACTGGCGCACATCCTGCGCCGCGGCCACTACCGCCTCGACCACATCGCCACCGTCATCGGGCAGATCCGCGCCGCGGGCAGCACCGAAGCGTTGGCGAAAGCCCTCGCCGACTGGCGAGCCGGACTCACCGCCCAGGGCATCGCCATGCTCGACGCCGCCGCCGCGCTGAGCCGATATTCGGCCGTACTGCGCCGCTAGTCTGGACCGACCATGCCTGATCTTCTCGGAATCAATCATCTGACGCTCGCGACCACCGACCTCGATCGGCTCGTCCGGTACTACACCGAATTCCTCGGCGCGACTATGGCTTTCGAGCGGTCTGCCACCTCGACCGACCCCCGGATCGCCGTCGTCGACGTCGGCGGCGCCGACCACCTGATGCTCGTGGAGACCACCACCGCGCCGCGCACCGATCGCGATCCCCTCGGCCGCGCGGGATGGGGTCTGCGCGTGGGCACGCTCGAGGGACTCCGCGCGGTCCGTGATCGCCTCGCGGCGGCCGGTTTGCCGGTCGGCCCGATCGAAACCCTGCCCACACAGTGGACGATGTCAGCCGAGGACCCCGATGGACGCCCGGTGGACATCCGGGCGCACCGTCCCCGCCCCGGTGCGCCCGGCTGATCTCCTCAGACCCGCTCGAGCACCGCCGACGCGCCGATGCCGCCTGCCGCGCAGATCCCCAGCAGCGCGGTCTCTTTCCCCGTGCGGGCCAGTTCGTTGGCCATGGTGGTGACCATGCGGGCACCGGTGGCGCCGAAGGGATGACCCAGCGAGATCGAGCCGCCGTGCACGTTCAGCTTGTCGATGTCGACGGAGCCGACCGGCTCGTCACGATCGAGCCTGGCCTTGGCCCAGTCGGTGCTCTCGAGCATGCGCAGCACCGAAAGAGTCTGCGCGGCAAAGGCTTCGTGGATATCGACGAGGTCGATGTCAGCCAGAGTCATGCCCGCCTTGTCGAGGGCGCGCGGCATCGAGATCGCGGGACCGATGAGGACCTGATCGGCGGGGTCGACACTGACGAAACTCCAGGAGCGGAAAGCGGCCTGCGGGGTGAACCCGAGGGCGCGCGCCTTCTCCTCGCTCATCAGCAACACCGCCGACGCACCGTCGGTGAGCGGGCTGGCATTGCCCGCGGTGACCGTACCGTTCTTCTCGAACACCGGCTTCAGAGTGGCGAGCTTCTCGATGCTGGTGTTCGCGCGGACCAGTCCGTCGACATCGATCAGCGTGCCCGACGGGGTGGTGACCGCCACGACCTCGTCGTCGAAACGTCCCGAGGCGATCGCCGCCGCGGCACGCTGGTGCGATCGGGCGGCGAACGCGTCTTGATCAGCGCGTGAGATCCCGTTGATGCGGGCCATCTTCTCCGCGGACTCGCCCATCACCTCGCCGGTGGTGCGCTCGGCGATCTTCGGCTGACGCGGCAGGATGTCGGTGAACGGCGCGAGCTGGCGGACCACGTCGAGGTAGTCCATCGCCTTGGGCTTGCCCAGTGCCACCGGCGCGACCGCGTGCACGACCTTCTGCGGCAACTTGATCTCGGCATTGCTGGTGGAGTCGCTACCGCCGGCGATCATGATGTCGTACTCACCGCGCTCGATCGCCGCCGCCGCCGAGGTCACCGCCTGCAGGCCGGACGCGCACGCGCGGGTGACCGTGTACCCCTCACAACCGAAGTCCAGATTCAGGTCAAGGGCGATCTCGCGCGCGATATTCGGCGCGTGACTGGGCAGGACCACCCCGCCCCAGACGATCGACTCGATCTCGCCGGGCGCGATCCCGGTGCGTTCGATCAGCCCCTGGACGGCCGCACCGGCCAAGGCGATGCTGTCGAGGCGGGTGAAGTCGGTGAACGCGCGCACGAAGGGGGTGCGAGCACCCGCGACGACAACGGCGCGGCGGCGCTTTTCGGCCATGGGGGTCCTCTCGAAGAGCGAGTGAACCCCCACGGTATCCGATACCGGCAGTACTAGGTACTGATTCCGGGAACGGGATCAGGCCGGCGTGATCTCGATGCCGATCGTGCCCGCTTTCCCGCGGCGCAAGTTGCTGGCGAGGATCACCAGCGGCCCGGTCAGCCAGTACTTACGGCGCACCCCCGACCGCACCTGCTCGGTTTCGGCGGCGTCGAGCAGTCGGGCGGTCCCGGTGACGACGGCGCCGTGTGCGGCTCCACGCGCGTTGCACGGTTGCAGCGTCACCTCCGGATTGCGTCGGATGCGCTTCACTTTCCAGCTGTCGGTGACCGTCCAGACATACAGCTTGTCCTCGCGGGCGACAGCCCACAGCGGCGTCCCGACCGGTGTGCCGTCTTTGCGGAAGGTGGTGAGGAGTACGTAATTCGCGGTCGCCAGTTCGCCGAGGCGGTTAGTCATGTCCGCAGCCTAATCGGTCGAAAGATTATGGGCGCTCGCGCGAAAGTCTTCGTAGCCTCGGAAACGAATCGACTCTCTGGCGAAAGGCCGACGATGACCGATACCGCGGTACCCCTGCTGTGGAGCGGAGACCTGCCGAGCACCCTCGAGTTCTACCGGGCGCTCGGCTACACCGTGACCCATGAGCAAACCCGCCCCTATGTCTACGGCGCGATCGAACACCACGGCTGCGCCCTGCATTTCGCACCCGCGCCGAAGGGCATCGAGCTGCCGGTGGAGCACGCGGGCGCGCTGGTGATGGTCGACGACGTGGCCGCACGCCATGCCGAGTACACCGCCGCACTGCGCGCGCACTACGGCAGGATTCCGAGCAAGGGTCGCCCGCGGATCACCCGGTTCCGTCCGGGTCAGTCCCGGTTCTCCCTGGTCGATCCGGTCGGCAACACCGTCCTCGTGATCCAGCGCGACGAGCCCATGGAACTCGAGTACGGCGGCTCGCGCGAGCTCGAAGGCCTGGCCCGGGTTCTCGACAATGCCCGCATCCTGCGCGATTTCAAGAACGACGACCGCGCGGCCACCCGTGTTTTGGAGACCGGCTTGCGCCGGTTCGGCGCCACCGCGACCGCGCTCGACCGGGCTCGCGCCTACACCGCCCTCGCCGAACTCGCCGGCGTCGCCGAGGACAGCGACCGGCTCGCACACTGGAAAGCCGAACTCGACACCGTCGAATTGACCGCCGAGCAACGCGCGGCGATCGCGGACGATCTACTCACGGCCGCGCCCACCGTGACCGACTGAACCGGCCTCACCTCCGGTCGGCCAGTAGGCTTCGACCATGCGCGGTCGATCGAAGGAACTCGCCACCCGTGGGCGGCGGACCCGTTGTCTGGCAACAGCAGTCACGGTTGCCGCCGTCCTCGGGGTCGGCCCGGTGGGTACCGCACAGGCCGGTGCGCCCTCGTGCGCCGACGGCTGGCACGCCGAGGTGCTGGCGGCCGATCTCGGCGGCTTGGAGAATCTCGAGTACGACGGACGCGGCGGCTTCTACCTCAGTGGCATCGTTCGCGGCGAGCTCCTGCACATCGACGCCGACGGGCACGTCTCCACCGTCCGCACCGGTCTGGACAACCCCGCCGGGCTACGGCTGATCGGCGAGGACCTCTATTTCGTCACCGGTGACGGCACCACACCGAACGGCGGCGGCACCCTGAGCCGACTCCACCTCGGCACCGGCGAAGTCACCGTCCTGCTTCCGAATCTGGTGCAGCCCAACGGATTGCTCCTGCTCCCCGACGGCGACCTGCTCATCTCCCAGCTCTCCGTCCCCTGGCCCCCGGTCGGCATCAGCCGCTACCGCCCGGCCACCGGCGAATTCACCCTCGCCTGGTCCCCCGTGCCCCGCCCCAACGGCCTCGCACTCACACCCGACCACCGGGCAGTGATCACCGAGGACGTGCTGACCTCCCAACTCCTGCGAGTCCCCCTCGATGCGCCCGACCGCCCCACCCCTCTCGCCACCGTGAACGACGGCCTGCTGCCCGCACTCGACGACCTCGATGTCACCGCCGCCGGGCTCGCCTTCGTCACCGGCGACTATTCCGGCAGTGTCTACCAGGTCGACCCGGCCACGGGCACCTGGTGCACCCTCGCCACCGGCTGGACCACCCCGCGAGGGCCCCTTCCCACCCCTCCGCCCATCGGCCCCACCTCGGCCCGCCTCGCCCCCGACCCCACCACCGGAGCCTGGTCCCTCTACGTCACCAGCATCGACGGCACCCTCCGTCGCCTCCGCCCGCCTGCCGCGCTGGACCTCACGCCTTCCTTCGTTCGCTGAAACCCTCCGCCGATGGCCGGTCGGCGGGTCGCTCGGCCCGGAAACGGAACATGGCACGGCCGGTTTCGACGTCGATGCCCGTGAAGCCTGCCGATGCCAGTCGGTCGGCGAGGGTGTCCGGCGGGACCGGCACACACGTGTCACCCAGGTGCTGGAGCCGAAACAGGCGATTGTCGAGGCCGTCCGAGCCCGCGAAGACTCCGCCCGGTCGCAACACCCGCAGCGCTTCGGCGAACAGGTCGTCCTGCTGAGCCGGCGACGGCACGTGGTGCAGCATCGTGAAGCAGACGACCGAGTCGAACTCCTTGTCCGGCAACGGCATCGCTGTCGCGTCGCCGTCCACCACCCGCAGACTTCCGGCGAATCGGGTGCGGAGCCGCGCGGCCAGTATCGGGTCGATCTCGAGGCCGGCGAGGGCGACCGTCCGGTCCCGCAGGGGCGCCACATTCGCGCCGAAACCCGGGCCGATCTCCAATGCCGACGGGCCGAGTTCCACCTCGCGCGTCACCCACGGCACGATCTGTGTCGCCGTCACCCACTCCCACGCCGCGGTCCGACACATCAGCCTGTGCCAATAATTCATCGCCATGGCTACGACGCTAGGAGCCCTGGGCCGTGGCCGATAGTCACTACACTGACAGACCATGTCGCAGAACAGACAACAGCTTGTTCTGGCCGCGGACACCGGTCCGACGGCGATGGTGTTCGGCGCCGGAGTGCTCCCGGCCGGGTACTGGTTCGATGAGCACCGCCATCCCCAGCACCAGATTGCCTGGGCGGGAAGAGGAGTCATCGGAATCGAGATCGGCGCCAACCAGTGGGTGCTACCGCCGACCAGGGCCTTGTGGATCCCCGGCGGGATCGCCCATCGCACCGGGACGACGGCCGGCGCCGATCTGCGCGGCATCTTCGTCGAACCCGACCGGTGCCCCGCCGCCCTGTTCGCCGGGCCCACCCTGCTGAGCGTCTCCGCGCTGCTGCGAGAACTCTTCGACCACATGACGTCGCGACAGTTGTCCGACGATGAACGAGTACGCGCCGAGGCGATGGTCTTCGACCTTCTCGAGCCGGTCGACGTCATCCCGATCGGCGCACCACTGCCGACCGACCCACGAGCTCGGGTGGTTGCCCAGGCCCTGCTCGACAACCCGGCCGACGACCGCACCCTCGCAGCATGGGGTCCGCACGCCGCGGCCAGCGCCCGCACCCTGGCCCGCGCGTTCCGCGCCGAGACCGGCATGACCTTCGCGCAGTGGCGGACCCAGATCCGTTTGGCCGCGTCGCTGACGCCCCTGGCCGACGGTGTACCGGTGACCCGCATCGCCGCCCGGGTCGGCTACCGCAGTGCCAGTGCTTACGTCGCCGCGTTCCGACGAGCGGTCGGCACCTCGCCGGGCCGGTACTTCGCCCGTTGACCCCTCGCCGGACAGGGCACCCGGAGCGATCGGAGTTTCGCGCATCGTGCGTCGAGCAGTAGCGCGATGGGCGATCTTCTTGGTGGACTGGCGAATTCGGCTATCGGGAGGTCAGCGTGCGATCGGCGCCGCAGTGGGCACGGCAGGACGGGTTCGGGATTCGGGTCGATTGGGGGCGGACCGGAGCGGCGGTACTGGGCCCCGGGGTCCGGTGCCTGGTGGTGATCGATGTGCTGTCGTTCACCACATCGGTATCGGTCGCCACCGCGGCGGGCACCGCGGTGTTCCCGTATCGGTGGCGGGACGAGTCGGCGCGGGTCTTCGCCCAGGAGAACGCCGCCGAACTGGCCGTCGGACGGCGGGAGGCCGGTCCGTGGTCGTTGTCGCCCGCGGCGATCCGGCGGGCACCGTTCACCCCCCGACTGGTGTTGCCCTCACCCAACGGCTCCACCATCGCCGCCGCTGTCGAGGGGACGCCGGTCGTCGCGGCGTGCCTGCGCAATGTCAGCGCGGTTGCCGACTGGCTCGTCTCCCAGCACTGGGGCACTGCCGATCACCCGATCGCGATCATCGCCTCGGGCGAGCACTGGCCGGGCACCGATACCGTGCGACCGGCGCTCGAGGACTGGCTCGGCGCCGGTGCGCTCGCCGCCGCGCTGATCGATCGCGGCCTCACCACCCCCTCCCCCGAAGCACACACGGCGGCGAACGCGTTCGAGGCGACAGCAGACGTCGGCGCCTCGATCACCGACTGCGCGTCCGGCCGCGAACTCGCCGCGATCGGCTTCGCCGACGATGTAGCCATCGCGATCGAACGGGATGCCGACTCCACGGTGCCGGTGCTCACCGACAATGCCTTCGTCGACAGCCGACGCGGATAGCAGCGACGCAGTCGCTAGGGAACGACAGGTCAGTCCTGGGAGGTGAGAATCCGCGGGCCGTCGGCGGTGACGGCGATGGTGTGCTCGCTGTGCGCACAGCGAGAGCCGTCGGCGGAGCGGATGGTCCATCCGTCGGCGTCGGTGTAGACCTTCGCGGTGCTCGCCGCGAACCACGGCTCGATTGCGACGGTGAGACCGGGTCGCAGCCGGAACCCACGGCCCGCCCTGCCATCGTTGGCGATATGCGGATCCTCGTGCATGGTCCGCCCGAGTCCGTGCCCACCGAACTCGGTGTTGACCGGATATCCGTACCCGCGTGCGACCTGCGCGATCGCGGCGGAGATGTCACCGATCCGGTTGTCCGGCTGCGCGGCCGCGATCCCGGCGGCCAGAGCTTCCTCGGTGGCCCGCACCAGGCGCTCGTCCGCGGGCGCCGGGGCTCCGACGATGAACGAGATCGCCGAGTCGGCGACCCACCCGTCGATCGACACGGCCAGGTCAGCCGTCAACAGGTCGCCTTCGCGCAGCACGTAGTCGTGCGGAAGTCCGTGCAGCACAGCATCGTTCACCGCCAGGCACACCGTATTGCGGAACGGTCCGCGCCCGAACGACGGCGAGTAGTCCCAGTAGCACGACACCGCGCCGCGCTCGCGAATCCGTTCCCGCACATACGCTTCCAGCTCGAGCAGGTTCACCCCGACCGCCGCGCGGTCGCGCACCCCGGCCAGCACGTCGGCGACGAACCGGCCGGTCACCCGCATGCGCTCGATCTCCGCGGGCGATTTCAACTCCACCATCACGCCTCCATTGGTATTTTCATACCGACACTAGCGGCGGCGGTATAAAAATACCAATCTCAGCGGTTCAGGTTGCCCATGTCCACGGGAATCTGCGCGCCGGTGATCTGGCTCGCCTCGTACGAGCACAACCACGCCACGGTCGCCGCGATCTCCTCGGGCTGGCAGATGTGGCTGGGCAGCGCGTTCATGAAGATGGGCGCGAGGGTGGCGCCGTATTCCTCGAACAATGGCCCCATCTCGTTGATCTGCATGCCGGTCGCCACCCCCGCCGGGTGGATGGTGTTCACCCGGATCCGATGTGCGCCGAGCTCGTTCGCCATCGTCTTGGCCAGCCCCGTGATCGCGTGTTTGGTCGCGACGTAGTGACCGGTGAACGGAATGCCCTTGATGCCCGCCACCGAACTGGTGAACACCATCGCGCCGCCCTCGCCCTGCGCGATCAGGTGTGGCACAGCGGCTTTCGCGGTGTGAAAGACGCCCGTGAGGTTGACGTCGATGGTCTCGCGCCACTGCTCGGCGGTGATCTCCCACGACATCGCCGCCGAACAGATCCCCGCGTTGGCCACCACCACATCGAGCCTGCCCAACTGTTCGATGCCCGCCGTCAGCGCCGCCGAGAGCGCGTCGAAATCGCGCACATCGACCTTGCTCGCGACGATCTTGCCGCCTGCCGCTTCGACCAGCTTCACGGTCTCGGCCAGATCCGCCTCCGTCGCGCCCGGGTAGCTGGTGCTGGCGAACTCCGCGCACGCGTCGATCGCGATCACGTCGGCGCCTTCCTCGGCGAAACGCACCGCCTCCGCCCTGCCCTGCCCGCGCGCCGCTCCCGTGACGAAAGCGACCTTGCCCTCGAACCGTCGTGTCATTCCCATGCCTTTCGAACCTCGATGTCCTCCCTTGACACCTACCACCGCCACCGCCCCGGGCGAGGCGAAACGGAGATCCCTACTCGACTTGGCCAACCTGTTCGCGAGGACATACCATCGAGCGCATGGTCCGTCTCCCGCTCAGCCCCGCGCAGGTCGAAGCGGGCCGTCGTCTCGGCCGCCGCCTTCGCACCGCCCGCGGCGACCGCGACCTCGCCGAGGTGGCCCTGCGAGCCGGTATCTCCCCGGAGACGCTGCGCAAGATCGAGTCGGGCCGGCTGCCCTCTCCGGCCTTCGGCACTGTCGTCGGCCTCGCCGAGGCCCTCGCGATCCCCCTGGCCGAACTGGCCGAGTCCTACCGCGACGAGCAGGTCGCCGAGTCCGCCTGACCGTCTACCGGCGGTTCATCGACTCCTCGTTGTCGTATCCCAGCATCACATCGTGGGTGATCTCGCCGCGCGTCACCGAGACCTGGCTCGCGACGGGTGGGTATCCGCGCGCGACCACGGTGTACTGCCCTTCGGGCAGGTCGGGGACCAGATACCGGCCCTTCTCGTCGGTGCGTGCCGTCGCCGCCGGATCGCCGCCCGAGTCCAGCACGGTGATCTGAATGTCGGGGACGGGGCGCTCGCCGTCCACCCAGGCCGAGCCGAGCAGAATCGCCATCGGTTCGAGGTCGATATCGCGCTGCAGCGAACCCGTCTCCGGCACGGTCAGCGCGACCGCCGAGGGACGCATGTGGTCGGCCACCGCGACCAGCGTGTAGGTGCCGCTCACGACGTCGCGGCACACGTAGGTACCGTCTTCGCCGGTGATCGCCGCGCCCACCACTTCGCCCTCGGGGTCGGTGAGCGTGACCGTGGCGCCCCAGAGCGGTTCGCCGCGCCGCGCCGACCGCACGATCCCGGTGAGTTCACCCGCGCCGGTCAGCATCAGGTCGACGTGCTGGGCGCGCTCGCCGATCGACACGCTCACCGCCTCGGGCTGATGACCGGCCGCGGCGGCGATGAGCACATAGTTGCCCGGTCGCGGCGCCTCGATCACGTACGCGCCGTCGACGTCGCCGTTGCCACGGGCCACCTGGCGCCCGTGCTGGTCGATCAGGGTGAGGGTGGCGGCGGGCACCGGACGCGCGTCGTCGCGGCGCAACAGTCCCGCGATCACCCGACCGCTCGAGACGGGGTGCAGTTTCCCGGCCATCTCGTGCGCGTCGTGCAGGCTCACATCACGCAGCAGGGTGGCATCGTCGTGTTCTTCCGGCACCGGATCCTCTTGCAGCGGAATCTCTTTCATGAACACCAGCACCAGGCAGGCCACCACCGCGAGGTCGGCGGCGAGCAGGAACACACTGTGCATCGAGTCGGTGAATCCCTCGAGGATCGGGATCCGCACCTCGTCGGGCAGTGTGGCGATGCCGCTGGTATCGCTCAGCAACCCCTCGAGCTGCGCCCCGTCGAAACCGGCGGGCAGGCTGCCACCGAAGGCTTCCAGGATCGAACCGGGCAGCCGGTCGAACAGCACCGTCAGGAACACCGCGACGCCGAGCGTCCCGCCGAGCTGACGGAAGAACGTGGCCGCCGCGGTAGACACGCCCATCGCGGAGCGCCCGACCGCGTTCTGCGCGGCGATGATCAGCGTCTGCATGCAGCAGCCGAGCCCGAAACCCATGATCGCGCTGAAGGCGAGCGGCTGCCACAGCGGACCGTTGTAGGTGACCCGCGCGAACAGCGCGCACCCGATCGCCAGGATCAGCGCGCCGAGCACCGGCAGCACTTTGTAGCGCCCGGTGGCTTTGGTGATCAGCCCGGATATCTGCGCGCCCACCATGATTCCGAGCACCAGCGGCAACATCAGCAGACCCGCCTCTGTCGGCGAGAAACCACGCACGACCTGGAGATACTGCGGCACCATCGTGATCGCGCCGAACATCGCGACACCGACGAGGAACCCACCGAGAATCGCGATGCTGAACGTGGAACTGCGGAACAGCCGCAGCGGGATCAGCGCCGAGTCCTTCATCAGGAATTCGACCAGGACGAACAGCAGCAGACCGGCCGCGCAGATGCCGTAGCAGAGTAGCGATTTCGGCGCGGTCCAGCCCCACACCCGACCCTGCTCGGCCACGATCAGCAGCGGCACCACACCCACGATGAGCGTGATCGCGCCGAACCAGTCGATCCGGCTCTGTTGGCGCGTGTGCCCCACGTTGAGCACCTTCGCGACCACGAGGAACGCCAGCACCCCGACCGGCACGTTCACCAGGAACACCCAGCGCCAGCCCTCGATGCCGCCGAGGCTCTCGTAGTCGGAGAGGAATCCGCCGACCACCGGGCCCAGCACCGTGGCGATGCCGAACACCATGAGGAAATACCCCTGGTAGCGGACCCGTTCGCGCGGGGGCACGATGTCACCGACGATGGTGAACGCCAGCGACATCAACCCGCCCGCGCCCAAACCCTGGAAGGCGCGGCACCCGGCCAGCTGGTACATGGTGGTCGCGAAGCAGCAGGCCGCCGAGCCGATCACGAACAGGGCTATCGCCAGCAGATAGAACGGTTTGCGCCCGTAGATATCGGCGAGTTTGCCGTAGAGCGGCGTGGTGACGGTGGCGGTGATCAGGTACGCCGTTGTCGCCCATGCCTGTTCATCGAACCCGTCGAGACTGTTCGCGATGCGGACGATCGCGACGCTGACGATGTTCTGATCGAGCGCGGCGAGGAACACCCCCAATAGCAGGCCCGACAGAATGGTGAGTGTCTGGCGGTGCGTGAGGCGTGATTCGGCAACGACGGTATCGGTCATGGAAGAAGCCCTGGTTCTGATCGGCTGGCAAGTGGGGGTCGATCATTCGGCCCACACGAGGGCCGACAACCCCGCTGCGAGGAAAACATTGCGCCGCGGGTGGAACTCTTCATGCACTGGTGCGCCGAGCTTACCCACGTCTGATTTCCCGCCGTCACCGAGGGATCAAGTTATCGATCATTTCACCGAGAAATGAGAGCCCGCGGCGCGGGAACCGTCAGTTCGGCGGCCGCGAATTCAGCTGGGCGAGTTCGGCCAAAGCGCACAGGGTCTCCGAGCACCCCGCGTCGATGCGAAGGGTGGCCAGTTCGTCGCCGCGGGTGCGCCCGCGATTCACGATCACTACTGGCACACCGTTTTTCGCGGCTCTGCGCACGAAGCGCAGGCCCGACATCACGGTCAGCGAGGAACCGGCCACCAGTATCGCCCGCGCCTGTTCGACCATGGCGAAAGCGGCTTCCACCCGATCGGGCGGAACGTTCTCGCCGAAATACACGATGTCGGGTTTCAGCATTCCGCCGCACACCGCGCAGTCGACCATCCGGAATCGGTCGGTATCGGTCACCACGGCATCGGCGTCGGGCGCCACTTCGATTCCGGTCGGCCCCGCCGAAACATTCTCCGCGAAACCGGGATTGGCGGCTTCGAGCTGTTGTGCGAGCGTCATTCGCGAGATCAGATTCGCACAATTCAGGCACCGCACGCGCGCGTAGGTTCCGTGCAGATCGATCACCCGCCGCGCCCCCGCCTTCGTGTGGAGCAGGTCCACGTTCTGGGTGATCACCCCCGACACCGCACCCGCCCGCTCCAGCCGCGCGAGGGCGCGATGACCGGGGTTGGGCCGAGCGGCGTCCATCCGCCGCCAGCCGATGTGGTTGCGTGCCCAATACCGTTGCCGGAAGGCCGGGTCACCGACGAACTGCTGATAGGTCATCGGCGTGCGCGGCGGCGAGTCGGGGCCGCGGTAGTCGGGGATACCGCTGTCGGTGCTCAGGCCCGCGCCGGAGATCACCACGATGCGGCGCCCGCTCAGCAGCTCGGCCGCGCGTTCCACCGCGTCGGTGGTGTCGTGGTCCACCATGGGATCCACTCTACGAGCGGGGCGGCACCGTCTCGCGCGGGGGACGAACACGCCGGGCCGAGTTGCGTGCGGTGGGCGCGCGGCGACATGATTGTTCCTCCGCCCGGCATCGACCGCTGCAGAGGAAAACCTATGTCCGACACCGATGAGTACGACCGCACCGCGCTCAATGCCGCGGTCGACGGGACCATCGTCACCGTCCGCCGGATGTTCTATGTCCTGGGTGACGAGGTCGACCGCACCGAGGGTCCGATCGAATTCACCTTCCACAACGGTTCGACTCTGCTCTTCGACGCCGGTACCGACGGTGCGGAACTACGCATCGGTGGAGCACCCTGGCGGGACCCGTTCGAGCCGCTGGTCGACCCGGTCAATATCGAATACGTCGCCAACTCCGGCAAGTACACCGCCTTCGACGTCACCGACGAGGCGCCCTACCACGAGCTCGCCGGCCGTCGCGTCGACGCGGTGTCGGTGGTGCCACTGGCCGACGGCCGCCCCCGCGCGGCGACCCTGTACCTGGGCACGGGCATGGTGAAGGCCGAATCGATCGCCGACGAACTCATCGTGACCCTGATCTCCGCGTGAGCCGCCCGCCGGCGCTGTCGCCGGCTCCCGGCCGCGCCGACCGGCGCGACGGCGTTCACCGGACTTGTGGCTGCCTGACCGCCGCCGCCGCGAACGACTCCGACAGCTCGTCGATGACGTCGCCGCGGATCTGCCTGCGCTCGTTGGCGAGCGCGGTGGTCGTGCAGATGCCGAACGCGCCCTGCTCGTCGTAGAGCACCGCGGCACCCGCCGCGATCCCGTCGTCGCTGAGGTGGCTCTCCGCCTCGATCCCCATCTCGCCGCCGACAGGCATGCGCGAGAACGTGATCGACACATCGGTGTTGATGAAACCGATTCCCTCGGTGCCCCAGTTGGTGACCAGGCTGGTCTGCTCGCCGGTCATCGCGGCATAGCAGAACGGCGACGACTGCTCGCCCGCTACCACGGGAATATTGCGCACCCACTTGCGCTTGCGGGTGTCGTTCTGATGTTCGGTCATATTCGCCGACCAGCCCTGCCCGTCACTGCCGAACAGGTGCATCACCTCGTCGATGGTGGCGAGCACGTTCGGCGGCGGCACCGGGCGATCGCGGTCGTGGCGCCAGACCTCGCCCGGCGGCTGGGTCGAACGCTTCAGCAGCAGCGCACTGCCGCGGGCGACGATCTCGCCGTCGGCGCGCGCGACGATCGTCGCCGAACGGACCCGGTTCCCGTCGCGCACCAGTTCGCTGGCGACCGTCAACGGCACGGCGGGCACCGCACGGTGCAGATCGATGGTCAGTCGCGCCGGGGAGAACCCGTCGGAGCAGTAGCGCGCCTCCACTTCGCGCGCCATCAACCCGCACACCGGGGGCCCGGACAGCGTGCTGGGCGACCACAGGCTCAGCGAGTACCGCATCGGCGTGTAGACGCCGTCCGCGTGCGTGAAATAGCCAGGGGAGGTACTCATGGTGCCCCTTTCCTCCGCGGGCGCCGGGCGGGATCGCGGCGGCGCACCATGCCTCAGACTAGAACGTGTTGCAGTTTTGCGGCAAGTCGGGTCACTCCAGCTCACCCTCGGTTTCCAGGTAGACCTGGCGCAGCTTGTCCAGCGTTTCCTGTTCGGGGTGCTCCCACAGCTTGCGCTCGGCCGCTTCCAGGAGCCGTTCGGCGATGCCGTGCAGGGCCCACGGGTTGGACTGCTCCATGAACTTGCGGTTCACATCGTCGAATACGTAACTCTCGGAAAGCTTTTCGTACATCCAGTCGGCGACCACATTGGTGGTGGCGTCGTAGCCGAACAGGTAGTCGACGGTGGCGGCCATCTCGAAGGCGCCCTTGTAGCCGTGGCGGCGCATCGCCTCGAGCCAGCGCGGGTTCACCACGCGGGCGCGGAAGACGCGGGCGGTCTCCTCCGAGAGGGTGCGGGTGCGCACGGCGTCGGGGCGGGTGGAGTCGCCGATGTAGGCCTCGGGGTTCTTGCCGGTCAGCGCGCGGACGGTGGCGACCATGCCGCCGTGGTACTGGAAGTAGTCGTCGGAGTCGGCGATGTCGTGTTCGCGGGTGTCGGTGTTCTTGGCGGCGACCGCGATGCGCTTGTAGGCGGTGCGCATGTCGTCGGCGGCGGGGGCGCCGTCGAGGTCGCGGCCGTAGGCGTAGCCACCCCAGGTGGTGTAGACCTGCGCGAGGTCGTCGTCGGTGCGCCAGCTCTTGGAATCGATGAGCTGCAGCAGGCCCGCGCCGTAGGTGCCGGGCTTGGACCCGAAGATGCGGGTGGTGGCGCGACGGGTGTCGCCGTGTTCGGCCAGATCCGACTGGGCGTGTGCGCGAACATAATTCGACTCGGCCGGCTCGTCGAGATCGGCGACGAGGCGGACCGCGTCGTCGAGCAGGGCCAGCACGTGCGGGAACGCGTCGCGGAAGAAGCCGGAGATGCGGACGGTGACGTCGATGCGCGGGCGGGCGAGTTCGTCGAGCGAGATCACCTCGAGGGACGTGACCCGGCGGCTCGCCTCGTCCCACACCGGCCGAACACCGAGCAGGGCGAAGACCTCGGCGATGTCGTCGCCGGAGGTGCGCATCGCCGAGGTGCCCCACACCGACAGACCGACCGACTTGGGGTACTCGCCGTGGTCGGCCAGATACCGGGCGAGCAGCGATTCGGCCATCGCCTGACCGGTCTCCCAGGCCAGCCGCGAGGGCACGGCCTTGGGGTCCACGGAGTAGAAGTTGCGGCCGGTGGGCAGCACATTGATCAGACCGCGCAACGGCGACCCACTGGGGCCCGCGGGGATGAAACCGCCGTTGAGGGCGTGCAGGACGCGCGCGATCTCGATGCGGGTTTCGCGCAGGCGCGGCACGACTTCGGTGGCCGCGAACCGCAGGACGGTCGTCACCGCGTCGAGGCGGGCGGCGTCGTCGGCACCCCCGGCGAGAATCGCGGTGGCGAAGTCCTGCACCAGGGTCTCGACCGCGTCGGCCGACCAGTCCGTCGCCTGCAGCGCGCCGAGGAGGTCGCGGGCGCGGGCTTCCACCACGTCGACGCGTTCACGGGATTCGTCCCCGGCTTCGCTCAGGCCCAAGGCTTCGCGCAGGCCGGGCACGTTCTGTTCCCCGCCCCACAGCTGGCGCGCACGCAGCATGGCCAGCACCAGGTCGAGTTCCATGTCGCCCTCGGGGGCCTGGCCGAGGATGTGCAGACCGTCGCGGATCTGGACGTCCTTGATCTCGCACAGCCAGCCGTCGACGTGCAGGAGCATGTCGTCGAAGACGTCTTCCTCGGGACGTTCGGCGAGGCCGAGGTCGTGGTCCATCTTGGCCGCGCGCATCAGGGTCCAGATCTGCTGGCGGATGGCGGGCAGTTTGGCCGGGTCGAGGGCGGAGATGTTGGCGTGCTCGTCGAGCAGCTGTTCCAGCCGGGAGATGTCGCCGTAGGTCTCGGCGCGCGCCATCGGCGGGATCAGGTGATCGACAAGGGTGGCGTGGGCGCGGCGCTTGGCCTGGGTGCCCTCGCCGGGGTCGTTGACCAGGAAGGGGTAGATCAGCGGCAGATCGCCCAGCGCCGCGTCGGTGCCACAGGAGGCGGACATGCCGAGGGTCTTGCCGGGCAGCCACTCCAGGTTGCCGTGCTTGCCCAGGTGCACCATCGCGTCGGCGCCGAAACCGTCGGGCGCGGACAACCAGCGGTAGGCGGCGAGATAGTGGTGGCTGGGCGGCAGGTCGGGGTCGTGGTAGATGGCCACGGGGTTCTCACCGAACCCGCGAGGCGGCTGCACCATCAACACCACATTGCCGAAACGCAGTGCGGCGATGACGATCTCACCCTTGGGGTCGGCCGACCGGTCGACGTAGAGTTCGCCCGGCGGCGGCCCCCACGCCTCGACCACGGCCTCGCGCAGGTCCTCGGGCAGGGACTCGAACCAGCGGGTGTAGGTGGCGGCGCCGATGCGAATCGGATTGCCTTCCAGCTGTTCCGCGCTCAGCCACTCCGGATCCTGGCCGCCCGCGGCGATGAGCGCGTGGATCAGCGCGTCGCCGTCGCGTTGCACCAGGCCGGGGATCTCGTCGATATCGCCGAGATCGTAACCGGCGGCGCGCAATTCGGTGAGCAGGCGGATCGCGCTCGCGGGGGTGTCGAGGCCGACGGCGTTGCCGATGCGGGCATGCTTGGTGGGATAGGCCGAGAGCATGATCACGATCCGCTTGTCGGCGGCGGGGATGTGGCGCAGACGGGCGTGGCGCACGGCGATCCCCGCCACGCGCGCGCAGCGTTCGGGATCGGGGACATAGGCAGACAGTCCGTCGGCGTCGAATTCCTTGAAGGAGAACGGCACGGTGATGATGCGCCCGTCGAATTCGGGCACCGCGACCTGCGTGGCCACATCGAGCGGCGACAGGCCGTCGTCGTTGGCCTCCCATTGCGCGCGGCCGCTGGTCAGGCACAGGCCCTGCAGGATCGGCACGTCGAGGGCGGCGAGCGCGGCCACGTCCCAGGCTTCGTCGTCACCGCCGGCCGAGGCGGTCGCGGGCTTGCTGCCGCCCGCCGCGAGAACGGTCACCACCAGGGCGTCGGCACGGCCGAGCAGGGTGAGCAGTTCGGGTTCGGCGGTGCGCAGCGAGGCCGCGTACACCGGCAGCGGACGGGCGCCTTTGGACTCGATCGCCTTGCACAGCGCCTCGATGTAGGCGGTGTTGCCCGCGAGGTGCTGGGCGCGGTAGTAGACGACGGCCACGGTCGGGGCGTGCGGTTCGAGGATCCGCGGGGACCGGTCGAGTTCGCCCCAGGTGGGCAGTTGTGCGGGAGGTTCGAAGCCGTGGCCGGTCAGCAACACCGTGTCGGACAGGAAGTTGTGCAGCTGGAGCAGGTTCTCGGCCCCGCCCGCGGCGAGGTAGTTGTGCGCGTCGGCCGCGACGCCGACCGGCACCGTCGAGCATTCCATCAGCTCGGCGTCGGGCGCGATCTCCCCGCCCAGCGCCACCATCGGCACCCCGCTCGCCCGAATCGCCTCGAGGCCCTCTTCCCAGGCGCGCTTGCCGCCGAGGATTCGCACGATCACCAGGTCCGCGCCGTCGAGCAGTTCCGGCAGATCCTCGACCAGCAGCCGGGCGGGATTGCCCCAGCGGTACTCGGCGCCGCTCGCGCGGGCACTCAGCAGGTCGGTGTCGGAGGTGGACAGCAGCAGGATCACAGGGTGAGACCTTCCTCGGGTTACGCGCCCATCGGGGTTGCGGTGCTCGCCGGAGAGGGTCTGGCTGTTCACAGTGGCGCGACCGCACCGGATTTCCACCGGTTTCCTCGACGCCCGCCGAGCAAGACGATGCTACTGGGCCCGCCCCACCCACAACTTTCCAGGCCGCCCCCTGACGCTGGACGGTTGATCAGCAGGCGGTGGCGCGAGCACCGTCCGAGAGCGTTGCCGACGTGTTCGGCGGTCACGCCCAGCGACGTCGCGGAGGCCGGTGTCAGTGCGTGGGTCGGCGGGTGGTGTCCTCGGCGGCGATCGCCTCCGCTACCCCCGTGCAGGCGCTGCGGATCAGGGCGCCGTAGTCGTCGTCCGGGAGCACGTCGAGGCGTTCGCGGGCTGCTTCGAGGTGGCGGGCGGCGGCGGGGAACGCGCCGAGGCGGCGGAAGTTGTCGGCGAGGTTCAGGTGCAGGGAGGGGTAGAAGCCGGCGACCTGGAGGCCCGCGTGGTGGTCGTTGAGGCGGGTGTCGGTGAGGGCGTCGGCGGCGTCGAGAGCGCGGACGTCCCAGACGAGGGCTTCGGCCGGGTCGTCGTAGGCGTCGGCCAGGTAGTGGGCGAGGGTGCAGCGGTGCAGCGGGTCACCGGCGGGGCCGATGTCGGCCCAGACCGCGAGCAGGGTGGCGCGGGCACGATCGGGGTCGCCGGTGCGGAAGTCACTGACGCCCTGGCTGATTCGGGTCATGATCGGGTCGGTGGTGGTCATCGGGAGATCTCCTCGGTGGGTTCGGGTTTGCGCGGCATGGCCAATGTCGACAGGTCTCCGTCGTCGGCGGAGCGAATGAGAACCGGCTGGTCGGGGGCGATGAGGTCGAGCATCACGTCGGGTCCGACGGCGGTGGCGACGGCCGGGTAGAGGGTGGTGACGGCGAAATGGATCGTCATGGCGGGGCCGGTGGCTCTCGCGTGCGGGATGTGCCACACCCGTTCCGTTGCCGCGGCAGAGCCCGAACTCGTGTGGGCGACAAAGTCGCCCGTCGTGGCCGTGTCTGTCGGTGCGGCAGGCTCCGTCCACGAGTTCGCGGTCGTCACGGAGACGGCGCCCGTGGAGGTCGTGTGCAGGACCACGGCGGGAGAGTCGAGGTGTTCCATGGCGTCGAGCAGCGCCGCGCGAGTGAGCACGACGCGGGTTCGCACCGGGGCTAGCGCGGCCAGCATCGCTCGGTAGTCGGGGAAGTCGTGGGTCGATCGGCGGCAGCAGCGCCGGGTGTCGTCCGACTGGGCGGCGTGGTGTGTCATCAGCTCGCCGGCTCCTTCGGTGCGGTCTCGGTCGACGGAATCCGCGGTGGCCATGCGGAATTCGACATGGTCGCGATGGGGGCGGATTGCGACGGCGTGGCGGCGACGCAACCAGGACGCGGCCGCACGGAGGTCGTCGGCATGTACCGTCGCGTCCCAGACCGCCGGACCGAACCGGGTGGGGCGGACGGTGCGGGTGGCCAGGCGGTAGCGGTCCGTCGCGGTGAGGATCAACTGCTGGCCGTCGGTCTCGAACAGAATCGTGTCGAGGACCGCCAGATCCGGATCCGCGACCGTAGCTGTCGCTACCTGATCGATCGCCGCGGCCAGCACCGGTCCGCTCACCCACACGTCGTCGCGCGTCCAGGTCGAACCTTTCTCGGGACCTTGCGCGGTGCCGAGCGGCGATCGAGCACCGCCTCGATCATCGGTCGGCACCGAGACCTGGTCGCGATGCCCGCCCCCGCCTCCGGACGCTGATCCATGGATGGCCAGGAGGGCGCCGAGGGCCGCCGCGGCGGCGGTGCGGACCTCGCTCTGGTGGCGGTCCAGGTCGGCGAGGTGCTCGTCGAGGAGGACGAGCGCGCGGGCGGGGTCGGGTTCGGCGAGCAGGGCGGTCACGGCGGGCAGCGGCATGTCGATAGCGCGCAGGTGACGCAGCAGGCGGGCGGGAGCGGACTGCTCGGGGGCGTAGTAGCGGTAGCCGGTGACCTCGTCGACGACGACGGGGGCGAGAACGCCCGCGTCGGCGTAGAAGCGCAGGGCGCTGGTGCTCAGGCCGCAGGCGCGGGCGAAGGCTCCGATGGTGATCAGGTCGGTGTCGGGCACCGATTCATGATCGGGGTTCGAGTGAGTCGAAGGTCAAGTCGTCGATCAGTCGGTGCCCGCGGCGACCATTTCCGGGGAGCCGGTGCCGAGATGGCGGTACACGTTCGCGATCACCAGTTGACCGAGTGCGTTGTTGCCGGCGCCACCGATCACCGCACCGATACCCGCGGGGATGAGGGTGCCGAACAGCAGCAAGGTGCGTTTGACCAGGTAGTTGACGATGAAGCGTTTGGCCGGGGAATCGGGCATGCTCGCCAGCACGGGAATGTGGTCGGTGACCACCGAGAGCCACTGACCCTTCTTGTGGCCCGCGGTCTCGTCGAGCACCTTCGTGCCCGCCTCGCCGAGCACGACCTTCGACACCAGGTACTTCTGCCGCGAGTCGTCGGGATCGAGGCCGTACGCCGCGGCGGCGCCAACCGACAACACCGACGACGCCTCGAGGAACACGGCGGTGTCCACCCCGGTCGCCGCCAGACCTAGCACGGTGCCGACGCCGGGCACCGCGGCGGTGAGCCCCACGGCGACGCCGCTTGCCGTGACGACCAACAGGTACTGACGCGACAGCCGCTGCACGATCTCCACCGGCGCTTCCTCCGGGTGGCGGCTGCCCAACCATCCGACATACCGATGGACTACGGGCGCCTGTGCCTGCGCGGCTCGGTCGAGTGCGGGAACGACTCGCTTGTCCACGAATTCACGCAGCATGTGGCGGCTCTCCTGTCAGTGCTCGGCTGGCGAAGGATCCGCCACTCACCCTAGGCGAATACCCCCGAACCGCCCCGTCACGCGAGTCGGCCTCGTCACATCGACCGCGCCCGGCCACGGCCGGTCGACAGCGACGCTCGGCGGCGGGAACGGGGTTCGACCACGGTTGAGGTTCGGGGCGCAGTCGGCGCGTCGTAGGCTGGAACATCATGACCAGGAGTGCGCCCGATTCTTGTCCAGGGGTTCTGCGGTTGCATCAGGCCGCCGACGGGCCACTGGCGCGAATTCGCGTGCCGGGCGGACGGTTGGAATCGGCGCAGTTGCAGGCGCTCGCCGATGCGGCACGCGATCTCGGCAACGGGAACCTGGAGCTGACCTCGCGGGGAAATGTTCAGCTGCGCCAGGTCCGTGACGCCTCCGAACTCGCGCTGCGCTTGGGTGCGGCGGGACTGCTGCCCAGCGAGACCCATGAACGGGTGCGCAATATCGTGGCCTCGCCGCTGTCCGGACGGGTCGGCGGATTCGCCGACGTCCACGGGCTCGCGGTCGACCTCGACACGGGATTGCGTGGCGACCCACTGCTGGCGGAGCTGCCGGGGCGAGTGCTGTTCACCCTCGACGACGGACGCGGCGATGTGAGCACGCTGCACGGCGACATCGGCATCCACGCGGTGGGTGAAAACGAGTTCGCCCTGCTGCTGGCGGGCGCCGACACCGGACTTCGGATCACCGCGGGCGAGGCGGTCGAGGTGATGCTCGACGCGGCGCGCGGCTTCCTCGATCTGCGGGGAACCACCGATGCGGGACAGTGGCGACTGCACGAGATTCCCGGCGGGGTCGAATCGGTGGTCGAGACGCTGAACCGCTCCCCCGTCGGCGAACCTCTCGAACTCGGTGCGACACACGATATTCCGATCGGCTGGCTCGACCAGGAGAACGGCCTCGTCACGCTCGGCGCCGGGATACCGCTCGGCACCTTGTCGGCCAGGACCACCGAATTCCTGGCCGCCGTCGAACGGCCCGTCTTCGTCACCCCGTGGCGCAGCCTGGTGATCACCGATCTCGACGAGGGACCTGCCGAAACCGTGGTGCGGGTGCTCGCGCCGATGGGGCTGATCTTCGACGCGAATTCCCCGTGGCTGCGGGTCAGCGCCTGCGCCGGACGCCCCGGCTGCGCGAAATCACGCACCGACGTCCGCGCCGACCTGGCCGCCGCCATCGAATCCGATCGCGTCCTGCCCGCCGCCGAGGCTTCCGAGCCTCGGCCGCTCGTGCGGAACGAACTCGTCGCGGCCGAGGCCGTCACCGTGGCGGGTCGCCAGCACTGGTCCGGATGCGACCGCTGCTGCGGTCGCCCGCGCGGACCCGTGACCGATGTCGTGGCCACCGACCACGGCTATCGCATCGAGGTCGACGACGCGGCGACCGCTCCCTGAGTCGTCGCCGCGGCCGCACGAAACTCGATCGACGATCCCGAAACCTTCTCGTACCCTTGCCTTCTCAGTAAGAGGGGGTTCCCATGTCCACACTGCAAGTGACGGCCGAGCGGCTCGTCGTCGTCGCACATCCGAACGCTGATCGGCTCGAGCTGGCCCAGGTCGGGTTGTACCGGGCCGTGGTCGCCAAGGGTCAGTTCTCGACCGGGGATCACGCGGTCTACATTCCGGAACAGTCGGTGCTGCCCGAGGAGCTGATCGCCGAGCTCGGCTTGACCGGGAAACTCGCGGGCTCGCTGCGCAATCGAGTGAAGGCGGTGCGGTTGCGTGGCGAGGTATCGCAGGGCATCGTGTGCACGCCGACCGCGCTGGGCGGGGTGGATCTCGCGACGGCCGCGCGCGAGCGGACCGACTTCGCCGAGTCGCTCGGCATCGTGAAATGGGTTCCACCGGTACCGGTCTCGATGTCGGGCCAGGTCGAGTCGGCGCCGGATCTGCTGCGGTGGGTCGATGTCGAGAACATCAAACGCTTCCCCGACATCTTCACCGCCGGGGAGCCGGTGGTGGCGACGGAGAAGATCCACGGCACCGCCTGCCTGCTCACCCACGTCCGCGACGGTGACCGAATCCTGGTGTCGTCCAAGGGTGTCGGCGGTCGGTCGCTGTCGCTGACCGAGGCCGACGGCAACCTGTACTGGCGCGCGGTCCGCGCGCACAAGCTCGACGAGGCCGCTCGCAAGCTCGCCGCCGCGCTCGACGCCGACCGGATCGGTCTGTTCGGCGAGGTGTACGGCGCGGGTGTGCAGGACCTGCACTACGGCGCGTCCGCCGCGCACGACGAGTCGCTCGGCTACGGGCTGTTCGATATCGCGGTGGACACAGGCGCGGCGCCGGTTCGCTGGCTCGACCATCACGAGATCGGCGCCCTGCTCGACGACCTCGGCCTGACCGTCCCACGGGTGCCGGTCCTCTACGAGGGCGCCTACGACGCCGAGTTGCTGCTGGAATCGGCCGAGGGCGCCGAAACCGTCAGCGGGGCCGGCGCCAATATCCGCGAGGGTCTGGTGGTGCGGCCCACCGTCGAACGGCAGTCGTCGATTCTCGGTGGCCGGGCGATCGGCAAGATCGTCTCCGCCGCGTACCTGCTGCGCGACGGCGGCACCGAGTACGAGTGAGCCCACCGCGCTACGCGTGCGTATTCACCTCCCACGATCGAATTCGCCACCGATTCTGTGGAAAGTGCACGCGTAGCGCGGCATTCAGCGGTCCTCTGTAGCGCGCGGTGAGCGCAGGGTCTCGGACACCACCGCCGCCACGAGGGTGCACAGCACCCCGAGCACCAGCCACACGCCGCCGATGTGCGGCGCCGACCAGCCCAGCGCGAGCGCGACCACCAGACACGGCACCGGCCATCGCCACAACCACCGAGCCCCGGCGCTGGGCCATCCACCGAGTCCGCACACCAGGAAGAACGCGGCGGTGCCGCCGCCGAGCACCCAGCCGAGGCCGGCGGACAGATGCCCTGACGGGTGGGCCGCGACCAGACCCAACCCCGCCGCGACGGTCGCGATCGCCCCGCTGATCGCACAGTGGACGGCCATCACCCGTTGATAGGGCAGACCGACCGCACCTGGTAGCTCCCCCATCAGGCGCGGCACGAACCCGTAGCGCAGGGTCAACGCCCACATCGCGATCAGGCACAGGAATGCCGCTGCCCCGATGACGCACACCGCGAGGGTCCACTCCTCCACCGACACCGCCGCGATCACCGAGATCACGCCCTCGCCGAGCACGATGATCAGGTACTGGCCGAGCCGTTCGCCCAGATGCGGCGCATCGGCATGCAGCGCTTGGAGTTTCGGCGGCGTCGCCTCGTGGGACCGTCGACCCGGCCCGCCGCGCGGTGGCCTACCACGGCCGCTGCGCAACCGGGCACGCACCCGCCGCTCGGCGTCGACCATCAACCGTTCCGAGTCGATGGCGAACATGATCCACAGATCGATCGCCAGCCCCGCCGCCCACAGGACGAACTTCCACGGCGCGGGCACCCACAGCGACACCAGCCACGGCAGGAGCCCCGCACCGATCTGCGCGATCGGCCAGTCCACCACGATCTGGCCACGCCGCCACGCCGTCGACGACGCCACCCGCACCAGCACATAGAGCGCGGCGAAGACATTCATGTGCTCGTCGGGCGCACCGCCGACGGCGGCCATCATCACGCACAGCCCGAACATGCACCCGAACACCATGGTGGTGCGCGCCTGCTCGCCCGCCACATTGCTGTACACGGTGACACAGGCCCACACCACCCAGAAGGCCAGGTACAGCACCACATACAGACCGAATTCACCCAGTGACGGTCCGCGGTGCAGCAGGTGGGTGAGCTGACCGATGCCCGCCACGGCGACGAGGTCGAAGAACAGCTCGGTCCAGCTCGCGCGCCGCTCCTCGGTGCCGGGTTCGGGAGGTGCCATCGGCCCAGTATGTGGGCGGTGGCGGCGCCCGCTCGGCTAACCGACGGTCGTGTCGCGGCGGGTGTGCAGCTCGAGCACGCAGCACTTCACGCCGCCGCCGCCCTTGCGCAGTTCGGACATGTCGACCGGGACCGGAACGAACCCACGCGCGCGCAGCTGCGCGATGAGCCCGGTGGCGCCGGGGTCGAGGAAGACGTGTTCACCGTCGCTGAGCCCGTTCAAACCGAAGCACAGCGCGTCGTTCTCGTCGGCGAGGATCGCGGCCGGGTAGAGCGTGGTCAGCACGTCGCGAGCGGCGGGACTGAACGCGGCCGGGTAGTAGGCGATGGTGGTGTCGTCGAGCACCATCAGCGCGGTATCGAGGTGATAGAAGCGCGGGTCGACCAGTTCGAGCGACACCACCGGCACCTCGAAATACCGCTCCACCTCCGCGTGCGCGGACAACGAACAGCGGAACCCGACGCCGGCCAGAATCCGCTGCCCGGCGAACGCGAAGTCGCCCTCTCCCTCATTGGTCTCGGCCGCGGCGGCCAGTGCGCGCAGTTCGCGGGCGGCGAACCACTGATGGAAGGCCGGGCCCTCGGCGGCGCGTTCGGGGTGGGCGAATCGCGCCGAGAGCGCGTGTCCGCCGATCACGATGCCGCTGTTGGCGGCGAAGACCATATCCGGCAAGCCGGGTTCGCCGGGCACGGTTTCCACCGTGTGCCCGTGCGCTTCCAGCTTCGCGCGCAGGATCTCCCACTGGGCGAGCGCGCGGGCCCGGTCGACCGGGGCGGCCGGGTCCATCCACGGGTTGATCGCGTACGTGACCTCGAAATGGTCGGGGCGGCACAGCACGTAGCGGCGCGGCGAGGCGGTCCGCGCCGGTGCTGATACACGAAGGGGGCTAGCGGCGGTCATCAGGACTCCTGGTGGCTGCGCGGATGGTTTCTCCGACCGTAATCGCCGTTGCATTGCGCGGGGAACACCGTTTTGTTGTGCATTTCAGTGCAAGAATGGGGAATCGTTGCGTGAAGAAAGCGAAGGAGCGACGTGGACGATATCGATCGGCGCATTCTCGCGGAGCTGCTCGTGCGCGCCCGCGCCTCGTTCCAGGAGATCGGTTCGGTGGTCGGCCTGTCGGCGCCCGCGGTGAAACGACGGGTGGACAAGATGGTCGCGAGCGGGCAGATCACCGGGTTCACCGCCCAGGTCAACCCGGCCGCGCTCGGCTGGAAGACCGAGGCATATGTCGAGGTCTACTACCGCGACAACATCTCCCCCGCCGAGCTGCGCCGCACCCTGGAACCGATTCCGCAGGTCGTCGGAGTGTGGACGATCGCGGGCGAGGCCGACGCGCTCGTGCACGTGATGGCCACCGATATGGCCGAGATCGAGGTGACGGTCGAACGGATCAGGGAGAACGCGCGCGTCGGGCGCACCCGCAGCTCGCTGGTGATGTCACGCATTCTCGAACGCCCCCGCACCTGAGCCGCCGGACACCACGTCAGACCCAGGTTCTAGGGTTACCGGCATGTCCGATGTGCGTGCCAGCTACCTCACCGACGGGGCCGAGATCTATCGGCGCTCGTTCGCGACGATCCGCGCCGAGGCCGATCTCGCCGGTTTCCCCGCCGATGTCGAGCGGGTGGCGGTACGGATGATCCACGGCTGCGGGCAGGTCGACCTGGCCCCCGATATCGCCTACTCCCCCGGCGTGGTCGCCGCCGCCCGTGCCGCGCTGCACGCGGGCAAGCCGATCATCTGCGATGCCAATATGGTGGCCTCGGGGGTGACCCGCAAGCGCCTGCCCGCCGACAACGCGGTGCTGTGCAACCTCACCGATCCTCGGGTGCCCGCCCTCGCCGCGCGACTGGACAACACCCGTTCGGTGGCAGCCCTGGAACTGCTGCGCGATCAGCTCGACGGTGCGGTGGTGGCCATCGGCAACGCACCGACCGCGCTGTTCCACCTGCTCGACATGCTCGACGCCGGTGCGCCGCGACCCGCCGCGATCATCGGCATTCCGGTGGGATTCATCGGGGCCGCCGAATCCAAGCAGGCGCTGATCGACTTCGGCGACATCGAGTATCTGACCGTGCGCGGTCGGCGCGGCGGCAGCGCGATTACCGCATCGGCACTGAATGCGATTGCGAGCGAACAGGAGTGAGTGAGATCAGCACCGGCAAATTGTGGGGTATCGGCCTCGGCCCCGGCGACCCGGAACTGGTGACGGTGAAGGCCGCCCGGCTCATCGCCGAAGCCGATGTGGTCGCGTTCCACAGCGCCAAGCACGGGCGCAGCATCTCCCGCGCCATCGCGGCGCCCTACCTGCGCGCGGGACAGATCGAAGAGCACCTCGTCTACCCGGTGACGGTGGAGACCACCGATCATCCCGGCGGGTATCAGGGCGCGATCGACGAGTTCTACGAGCAGGCGGCCGCGCGGCTGGCCGCCCACCTGGACGCGGGACGCACCGTCGCGTTGCTCGCCGCCGGTGATCCGCTGTTCTACTCCTCCTATATGCACATGCACCGGCGGCTGGCCGACCGGTTCGACGCCGAGATCGTTCCCGGCATCACCTCGGTCAGCGCGGCGTCGGCGGCGCTGGGCACTCCCCTGGTGGAGGGCGAGCAGGTACTCACGGTGCTGCCCGGCACCATGCCCGTCGACGAGCTGACCGAGCGTCTGCGCGAGACCGACGCCGCCGCGATCATGAAGCTGGGTCGCACGTTTCCCGGTGTGCGCCAGGCACTGTCGGACTCCGGTCGCCTGAAGGACGCGTATTACGTCGAACGCGCGAGCAGCACCCGTCAGCGGGTACTCGCCGCGGCCGACGTCGACGAGGCCGACGTGCCGTACTTCTCGATCACCCTCGTCCCCGGCCCGACGCCCACCACCCCGATTCCCGCTCGCGGCGCGACTTTCCGCGAGCCGCCCGCGACCGTCGACGCGACGGTGGCCTCCGATGACGTGACCACCACCCCCGATGTCGAACCCGGCGAAGTGGTGGTGGTCGGTCTCGGTCCGGGTGCTGCGGACTGGACGACGCCGCAGGTCAGCGCCGCGTTGGCCGCGGCGTCGGATCTCGTCGGATACACCACCTACATCGATCGGGTGCCCGAGCGGGCCGGTCAGCGCAGGCACGCCAGCGACAACAAGGTCGAATCCGAGCGGGCCGCGATGGCACTCGACCTCGCCAAGCGCGGCGCTCGCGTCGCGGTCGTCTCCTCCGGCGACCCCGGTGTCTTCGCCATGGCGGCGGCCGTGCTCGAGGTGTCGGCCGAACCGCAGTTCAAGGACGTCCCCGTGCGGGTGCTGCCGGGACTGACCGCCGCCAACGCGGTGGCGAGCCGTGTCGGCGCGCCGCTCGGACACGACTACGCGATGATCTCGCTGTCGGACCGGCTCAAGCCGTGGGATGTTGTCGCACAACGCCTTTCGGCGGTGGCCGCGGCCGACATGGCCATCGCGATCTACAACCCGGCCTCCTCGCAACGACGCTGGCAGGTCGGCGCCATGCGCGAGGTGCTGCTCGAACATCGCCCACCACAGACGCCGGTGGTGCTCGGCCGCGATGTCGGCGGGCCGACCGAATCGGTCCGGGTGACCACCCTGGGCGAGCTCGAGCCGGACGAGGTGGACATGCGCACCTTGCTGATCATCGGATCGTCGACCACCACCACCTTCGACACGCCGGAGGGCACCCGCGTTTTCACCTCACGCAGATACGGGTCGGCGGAGAGCCGGTAGTCCGCCTCGGACAATCAGCAAACCGCACGGTCGGTACCTGCCCCGAGCGGCCGTCGAATCCACACAGCGGCCGCTCCGGCGACCCCGGGGCCGACCGCAACCACCGCGATTCTCGGCAACCTCGCGCGGTCTGCGCGGCCGGACGAGACGCGCGTGCGATGGCACACTTGTTCCGCGGGCTCGCCCGCGAGCACAACAGTGTGACAGCTCGTTTCCTGGTTCGATTCCCCAACGCGTCCCCCGTGGACGATGAAAGGATTCACCACGATGAGAGTTCAGCACCACGCACAGAACGCCCTCGGTACCCGATTACGGCGCGGCGTGACGGTCGGCCTGATAGCCGCCGCCCTGGCGGTTCCCGTCGCCGGGATCGCGTCGGCACAGCCGGCCCCACCCGCCCCGCCCGCGGCACCCGCCGCTCCCGAAGCGCCCGCCGCACCCGAAGCGCCGGCCGCACCCGCGGCACCCGTCGCACCCGCGGCGCCCGGATTGCCCGGCCTGCCAGGTCTGCCGGGGCTTCCCCTCGCCGAGAACGCGACCAGCATCACGTTGACGGTCAACGGCCTGGACGGCGAGCCCATCGCGGTCGAGGTCGCCACCACGGCGACCGTCAAGGACCTGAAGGCCCTCATCCAGGAACAGACCGGCGTCGCGGCGGCCGAGCAGCAGCTCGTCACCGAGAGCGAGGTCAAGCTCGAGGACTCCAATACCCTGGCGTCCTACGAACTGGCCGACGGTGACGTCGTGAACCTCGCTTTGGCCTGAGCCTGACGGGTCGATCACCGCGGCGGTGGTGCTCAGCGCGCGAGCACCACCGCCGCACCCCCGGTCCGGCGAACACACCGCAACACCGGCACTATTGGTGCACCGCCCACTCAGGCGTAACATTCCACTTAGGAATGTAGTTCGAAGGGAGTTGACCGTTGACCGACATCGCGACACGACGCCGCCCGCTGAACTCCACCGCGGCCTCGCTACTCGGGTTCCTGCACGAGGGCCCGAAGTCGGGCTGGGATCTCGCCACACAGGCTCAGCAACGCATCGGCGACTTCTGGACCATCACCCAGAGCCAGGTCTATCGCGAACTGTCCACGATGGACGCCGCGGGCTTGGTGACCAAGGGCGAACGCGGCGCCAGGGAGCGCACGCCCTACCGGATCACCGATATCGGCCGCGACGCGTTCGCCGAGTGGATCGGGCGCGATCCGGGCGCCGAGACCATTCGGGTGCCGCTGCTGCTCACACTGTCCTTCGGCGAGCACCTGGATCCGGCTCATCGCGATCGAATCATCGCCGCCAACAAGAACATTCATCAGGATCGCCTCGACCGCTACCTCGACGAGGACGAAACCGCCCTGGCGCCGCACCAGCGAGCGACCCTCGAGTTCGGCATCGCCTACGAGCGTGCGGTGCTGCACTGGTTCGACCAGTTGCCGACGATCTTCACACCGCCACCGCCGCACTGACCGGGTTCAGCGCACCCGGTGCGAGGTGGACTCGCGCAACCACTCGACGGCGTCTCCGACCTCGGCCACGGTGACCGCGCCCGAGGGCAGCGGCGGGCGGTCGACCATGATCACCGGGAGACCCGCGGTGCGGGCGGCGAAGATCTTCGCCTCGGTCTGTTCACCGCCGCTGTTCTTGGTGACCAGCACATCGATGCGATGACGCGACATCAGCACGAGTTCCTCGTCGAAGGTGAACGGCCCACGCGCCAACAGCAGCTTGGAGCGCGGCGGCAGCGGGACTTCGGGAGCGTCGATGGAGCGGATGACGAAGCCGTGCCCCGTGCACCCCACGAACGCGCCGACCCCCTGACGGCCGATGGTCAGCAGCACCTGTTCGTCGCGGGGAGTCAGAGCCGCCGCCGCCGACGCGAGATCGGGCACCCTGGTCCACAGGTCGCCGCGCCGCTGCACCCACTCCGGGCGGCGCAGATGCAGCGCCGGGATGTCCAGGTCGGCCGCGGCCGCGGCCGCGTGCGCGCTCACCTTCGCGGCGAAGGGGTGGGTGGCGTCCACGACAGCGTCGATCGCGTTCTCACGTAGCCACGTTCGGAGGCCCTCGACACCACCGAACCCACCCACGCGGACCGCTCCGACCGGCAGCCGCGGGTTGGCGACCCGACCCGCGAGAGAGGACACTATGTCGAGTCCACGCTCGCCGGACGCTCTACGCGCCAACTCCCTGGCTTCACCGGTGCCGCCGAGGATCAGAACTCTCAGGACAACCCTCCGAAATCACCGAAACCGGCATCGCCATCGAACTTCGAGTACTCCATGTAACTCTCCATCGTGGAAAAACGAACCGGGGGGATTACCCGGAACGGCAACGACCCTACCCCCGAGCCCCCGGTTCTACACCTTCGGTCCGAAACTTTTACGGCCCGCGAACCCTGTGACAACGGATTCATCGTGATCTGCGCGTGATCTGATCGTGATCGGGGCTACAACTCCACACTTCGGCGACCAGCGGGTTTTCGGACAATCCACTGGGCGACCGGCAGGTGCGGTCGCCAGGCCGTGAACCCGCCGAGCGGTTCGCCTCGATAGATCTGGAATTTGCGCAGGGTTCCGCCGAACTCGGCAGACCAGTCGAGCAGCAGCGCTTCCGATTCCGCGGTGACCGCGTTGGCGACGAGGCGGCCGCCGGGGCGCAGGCGTTGCCAGCACCGCTCGAACATGCCGTCCTGGGTGAGGCCGCCACCGAGAAATATGGCGTCGGGCGCCGTGATCGTTTCTTCGGCTAACTCCGAGCGCACTTCGCCGCGGATCGTTATTCCCGGCACCCCGAGCGCGTCGATATTGGTCGCGATTTGTTCGCGGCGGGCGGGCAGTCGTTCGAACGTGACCGCGCGGCACAGTGGATGGGTGCGACACCATTCGATGGCGATGCTGCCCGAGCCGCCGCCGATATCCCACAGCATTTCCCCCGGTGCGGGGGCGAGAGCGGTGACGGTGAGCGCGCGGACCTCGCTTTTGGTGAGCTGGCCGTCGCCGGCGAAGGCGGTGTCGGCCAAGCCGGGCAGGCGCGTGTCGCGGCGTGTGTCGGGATCGGCACGGCAGTCGATGGCGACGATGTTGAGTGGGTCGCCACCGGGGTGCGACCATGCGGCCGCGGGACCGGCGCGCAGGTGTTCGGCGGGGCCGCCGAGTTGTTCGAGCACGGTCACGGTCGAGGCGCCGAACCCGTTGTCGCGCAGTAATTCCGCGATTGCGCCCGGTGTGGTCTCGTCCTCGCTGAGAACGAGAATCCTCCGGCCTTCGGACAATTCGGGCAGCACGGTGGGCAATGGCCGGGCAACCACGCTCACCACCGGGGTCTCGGCCAGTGGCCACCCGAGCCGGGCGCACGCCAGCGACGCCGAGGAAGGCTGGGGGAACACGCGCAGCGCCGCCGGGCCGAACCGGCGGGCCAGGGTGACGCCGATGCCGTAGAACATGGGATCGCCGCTGGCCAGGACGCCGATGCGACGATCGGCGTTGCGCGCGAACAACTCCGGTAGCGCGGGCAGCAGGGGCGTCGGCCACGGCACGCGTTCGCTGTCGCTCGTCGGGAGCAGCGCCAGTTGACGGGAGGATCCGAACACCACGTCGCAGTCACTGACCGCCTGTCGGGCCGTCTGCCCCAGCCCGGACCAGCCGTCGGCGCCGATGCCGGCCACGATGATCGGCTCGCCGGTCCAGCCGGTGGGTTCCGTCGCGGTCACCGTGGCATCCGGCGCCAGACGGATTGCGGGATCAGGCCCATCACGAAGAATGCCAGCGCCAGCCGACCGGGCACCACCACGCGGGTCGCGCCCTTGCCGAGGCCGCGGACGACGGCGTCGGCGACCTGGCCGGGGGTACTGGACATGGGGGCCGGATCCATGCCGGTGGTCATTCGGCCGATCACGAAGCCCGAGCGCACCAGCAGCAGCTGCACGCCGGTGCCGTGCAGTGCGTCGCCGAGGCCGCTGGCGAAGCCGTGCAGGCCCGCTTTGGCCGAACCGTAGACATAATTGGCCCGGCGCACGCGCACACCCGCGATGGAGCCGAAGACGACGAGCTGGCCATGTCCCTGCGCGCGCATCAGGTCGGCGAGGGTGGTCAGGACGCTGACCTGAGCGACGTAGTCGGTGTGCACGACGGCCACCGCGTGCGCCGGGTCGTGTTCGGCACGCTCCTGATCGCCGAGAACTCCGAACGCGAGCACCGCGGTCGCGATGCCGCCGTGCTCGGCCGCGAGCTTGTCCAGCAGCGGCGCGTGGGTGGCCGTCTCGTCGGCGTCGAATTCCACGGTGTGGACGGCGGTCGCGCCCGCCGCGCGCACCTGCTCGGCCTCGGCGCCCAACGCGTCGGCGCGACGGGCCGCCAGGATCACCACCCGTCCGGGTGCCAGCCGGGTCGCCACCTCGAGGCCGATCTCACTGCGCCCGCCCAGGACCAGCACCGGCCCATCGTTTCGCTGCATTCCCATGGCGCCAGTCTGTCATCCGGCCGTGGTGGCCGGTTTCGGCCCGCCCCGATGGCGCGCAGATGCTCGACGGCCGAAACCCGAGGGGGTGGGCGCCGGTCGGCCCGGCTACCGTTTCCGGTATGCCGACCACCACCGCACAGCTGTCCCCCGCCGCCCTCGAATTCGTCACCGAGCGGCACCTGGCCACGCTCACCACACTGCGCGCCAACGGCACCCCGCACGTGGTCGCGGTGGGATTCACCTGGGATCCCGAGAGCGGGATCGCCCGCGTGATCACCGACGGCGCGTCGGTGAAGGCACGCAATACCGCACGCGGCGGCTACGCGGCGGTGAGCCAGGTCGAGGGGCCACGCTGGCTCACCCTGGAAGGACCGGCCACGGTGCTCGACGACAGCGCCGACGTCGCCGAGGCCGTCCGCCGCTACACCGAGCGCTACCGGGTGCCGCGCGAGAATCCGACGCGGGTCGTCGTGGCGATCCAGGTGCGCCGAGTGCTGTCGTCGAGCACGCTGAAATAGGCTGTGCCGCTTACAACACCGTCAGACCGTGTGGCCGGTTGTTCATCGACTCCACACCGTTGTCGGTGACGACCACGATGTCCTCGATCCGCGCGCCCCATGCGCCGCGGAAATAGATGCCGGGTTCGATGCTGAACGCCATGCCCGGCTCGAGCACCAGGTCGTTGCCCGCCACGATGTAGGGCTCCTCGTGCACCGACAGGCCGATGCCGTGCCCGGTGCGGTGGATGAAGGCCTCGCCGAGGCCCGCGTCGGTGAGCACGGCGCGGGCGGCGGCGTCGATGGACTCCGCGCTCACCCCTGGCCGCACCGCCGCCACCGCGGCGGCCTGGGCGGCCTCGAGGACCGCGACCTGTTCGACGATCTCCGGGCTCGGGGTCCCGAGCACATAGGTGCGGGTCGAGTCGGAGTAGTAGCCGGGCTCGACCGGGCCGCCGATATCGATGACGACCACGTCGCCCTGTTCGATGACGCGATCGGAGACCTCGTGGTGCGGGTCGGCGCCGTGCGGGCCACTGCCCACGATGACGAACGCCGCCTCGGTATGGCCTTCCTCGACGATCGCGGCGGTGATGTCGGCACTCACCTCGGCCTCGGTGCGGCCCGCCCGCAGGAATTCGCCCATCCGCGCGTGTACGCGGTCGATGGCCGCGCCCGCTCGGCGCAGCGCGTCGATCTCGGCCTCGTCCTTGATCATTCGCGACTCGCGCAGCACCGGTGTGGCCGAGGCGGGCAACCCGGTGGTCGATTCGGCGAGCGGGATCAGGTGCAGGGCGGGCATGGCGTCGGCCACCGCGATACGCGAACCGGCATGCAGGATCGAGCGAACCAGCTGGTACGGATCGACGCCGTCGACCCAGTCGAGCACCCGCAGGCCGAGTTCGCCCGCCGCGGAGTCACCGAGGGAGGCCAACTCGAGTTTCGGGATCACTACCGCCGGCGTCGAGCCGTCGGCCGGGATCACCAGGCAGGTGAGCCGCTCGTAGGAGTCCGCGGCCGAACCGATCAGGTAGCGCAGGTCGGGGCCCGGAGTGATCAGCAGGGCGTCCAGATGCGCCGCGCGCATCAATTCGACCGCCCGCTCCAAACGCTGACCGTAGACCTTCGCCGCGAACCTGGCATCCGTGTGCGCGCTCATAGGATCCGACGTTACCCGCCCCGGGCCGACGCCAGCCACCGAAGCCCGTCGGCACGGCCACCGGCACCGTGTCGGTGGTTCGGGGCACAATCAGCGGGTGACCGCTGACGAGAGCACCCGTGGACCCCTGTTGATCCTCGACGGCGCCAGCCTCTGGTTCCGCGCCTATTACGCCATCCCCGACAAGCTCAGGGGCGCGGACGGCCGCTCGGTGAACGCGCTGCGCGGATTCACCGACATGGTGGCCTCGCTGGTCACCAAACATCGCCCGAGCAGGCTCGTGGTCGGGCTCGATCTCGATTGGCGCCCCCCGTTCCGGGTGGCCCTCGTGCCCTCGTACAAGGCGCATCGGCTCGACACCAGCACCAGCGCGGCGCCCGGCGCGGAGGAGGTGCCCGACACCCTCACCCCGCAGGTCGAGATGATCCTCGAAGTGCTGGCCGCGGCGGGCATCGCCACCGGCGGCGCGGACGGCCTCGAGGCCGACGATGTGCTCGGCACCCTCGCGAGCAGGGAGCGCACCGATCCGGTTGTCGTGGTCAGCGGCGACCGCGACCTGCTGCAGTTGGTGCGCGACGAGCCCGCCCCACCGGTCCGGGTGCTCTACGTCGGCCGTGGCCTGGCCAAGGCCGAACTGTTCGGCCCCGCGGAGCTGTCGGCGAAATACGGTGTGCCCGAACAGAACGCGGGCCCGGCCTACGCCGATATGGCGACGCTGCGCGGCGACGCCTCCGACGGCCTGCCCGGTGTGGCGGGCATCGGCGACAAGTCCGCCGCGCAGCTGATCACGAAGTTCGGCTCGCTCGACGCGCTCATGGACGCCGTCGCCGATCCGGGTTCCGATATCGCCAAGGGTGTGCGCGCGAAACTCGTTGCCGCGCAGGACTATCTGAAGGTCGCGGCACCGGTGGTGCGGGTGGTCCGCGATGCCGATGTCGTCCTGTCGCGTCCGGATGTGTTGCCCGCCACCCCCGTCGACCCCGACCGGCTGCTCGCGTTGGCTGCCGCGTACAACGCCGAGAGCCCGATCACCCGCCTGGTCACCGCCTTGACCGCGGCACACGCCGACTGACCGGGCCGCGGCGAGCCGCCGTCTACCCGGTCGACGACACCGGGCCGCCCGCGTAGTCGCGGACGGCCCGGAAAACGTAGTGCGAGCGCTTAGTTCGGGCGGCCGACCTCGTAGGTGCCGTCGTCCTTGGTGATCTTGACGGTGACCTTCTTCGCCTCACCACTGACCTTCAGGTCGCAGGTGAAGGTCGCATCGACCTCCACCGCCTGACCGGAGGGGCAGCTGACATCGGAGACGTCGGCGATGCCGTAGGAGTCCTTCAGCACGCGCGAGACACCGTCCTGCACGGCCACGTTGTCGAGTTCGTCGGAGGACAACACGACAAGGAGCAGGCCGATGACCGCGGCGACCACGAGCACGCCCGCGATGACGAGCCCGATGATCAGACCCTTGCTCTTGCCACCGGAGGACTGCTGCGGCTGCTGGCCCCACTGCTGCTGCGGTGCGGGCTGCTGGCCCCACTGCTGCTGCGGCGGGGGCTGCTGGCCCCACTGCTGCTGCGCGTTGGCGGCCTGGTTGTTCCAGTCCTGCGGAGGCGGCTGGGTCTGACCCCACTGCTGCTGCGGTCCGGTCGGTTGCTGCGGCGGCACGCCACCCTGCTGCGGCTGCTGACCCCATGGCTGCTGCGGCTGCTGCGGCTGTTGTCCCCACTGCTGCTGCGGCTGCTGATTGCTCGGATCGCCCCACTGCTGGGTGGGCTGGGCGCCCTGTTGCGGCGGCTGTTGCGCGCCACCCCAGTGCTGGGTGGGACCGGCGCCACCGGCCCCCTGCTGACCCCCCCAGTGCTGGGTGGGATCGTTGTTCCCCTCCCCGGGGTTGTTCGGTCCGTAAGGGCCGCTCATCCACTCGCCTCCACTCGCATTATTAGTCCATACGGTAGCCCCCCGCGCCGGGCCTGCCGCATTCGCACGACATCCGCCTCACGGTCGGTACGCGAAGAAATCAAATCACAGACGTCCCGACTACGCGGCGTCCACCGCGACGACACCCCGCCGCACAGCGCGCACCGCCTTGGCCGCGGTGGACGCGACCTCGGGGTCGTCGGCGGTGTTGTGGATCTGATCGAGCAGGTCGATCACCTGCCTGCACCACCGCACGAAATCGCCCGCCGACATCGTGGTGCCCTGGTCGCCGCTGGCCAGCAACGCCTCGGCCAACGCGTCACCGCGCGCCCATTTGTACACCCCGGTGACGAACCCCAGATCGGGTTCGCGGGTGGGCGGAAGCTTGTGCCGCGCCTCATCGGAGCGCAGGTCCGACCACACTTCGATGGTGGCCGCGATCGCCCGGCGGATCGGATCGGTCGGCCCGGCCGGGGTCAGCAGACCGGCTTCCTGGCGCGATTCGTAGACCAGCGTCGATACCACCGCGGCGAGCTCGGCGGGCCCGAGTCCGCGCCACAGCCCCTGCCGCAAGGCCTCGGCCACCACGAGATCGCTTTCGGCATAGATCCGGGCCAGTCGCCTGCCGTCGGCGGTCACCTCACCGTGGGCGACGAACCCGCGTTCCTCGAGCAGCCCGACGATCCGATCGAAGGTGCGCGCCAACGAGTTCGTGGTGGCGGCAACCTTCTGGCGCATCGTCTCGGTTTCGCGGGCGAGCCGCGAATACCGCTCGCCGGTGCGACTCAGTTGCTCGCGATCGGGACGATCGTGGGCGGGATGGGATCGCAGGCTGCGTCGCAGCGTCGAGAGTTGACGATCTTCGCCGCCGCGAACACGGTCGTTGCGCTTGCCCCTGCGCGGAGCCGAGATCCCGGTGCCGCGCAACGCCGACGCCAGATCGCGACGGATGCGGGCGGTTCGGTGGTCGACCCGGCGCGGCAGATCCATCCGCCCGAGCGCTTCGGCGGGCTCCGGGAAATCGGCCGCCGACACCCGCCCGGCCCAGTGGTCCTCGGTCAGCACCAGTGGACGCGGGTCGCCGGGCGTCTGGTCGGGTTCGAGGATCACCGCGAGCCCGGAACGTTTGCCCACCGGGATCGACACCACGTCACCGCGACGCAAGCCGATCAGCGCTTTCACCGCGGCGCCGCGCCGATCGGCTCGGCCCTGCTGCTGGATATCGCGCTCACGCTGCTTGATCCGGTCGCGCAGCGACAGGTACTCCATGAAATCGCCGCCGACGCCCCCGAGCTGACTCTCCAGCTTGCGCAGCGCGCCCTCGTTGCGTTCGATGCCACGGACGAGCCCCACCACCGACCGGTCGGCCTGGAACTGGGCGAACGAGCGTTCGAGCAGGGTGCGAGCCTCCTGGGCGCCCATGCGGTCGATCAAGTTGATCGACATGTTGTAGCCGGGCCGGAACGAGCTGCGCAGCGGATAGGTGCGGGTGGAGGCGAGGCCGGCGACCGCACTGGTGTCGACCTCGGGCTGCCACAGCACCACCGCGTGACCTTCGACGTCGATGCCGCGCCTGCCCGCGCGGCCGGTGAGCTGGGTGTATTCGCCGGGGGTGAGCTCGGCGTGGGTTTCCCCGTTGAACTTCACCAGGCGTTCGAGGACCACGGTGCGGGCGGGCATGTTGATGCCGAGCGCCAGGGTCTCGGTGGCGAACACCGCGCGCACCAGCCCCTGCACGAACAGTTCCTCGACGGTGTGCCGGAACGCGGGCAGCATGCCCGCGTGATGGGCGGCGAGGCCGCGGTGCAGCGCCTCGCGCCACTCCCAGTAGCCGAGCACCTCCAGGTCGCCCTTGGGCAGATCGCCGGTGTGCTTGTCGATGATCTCGTCGATCCGCTCGGTCTCACCGCGGCGACTCAGATCCAGCCGGGCGCGCAGGCACTGGGCCAGCGCGCCGTCACAGCCCGCGCGGCTGAAGATGAACGTGATCGCGGGCAGCAGGTTCTCCTCGTCGAGACGAGCGAGGACGTCGGGTCGGGGCAGCGGACGGAAGTTGCCACCGCGACCACCGCGACCGCGTGGCCCGCCGTAGCCGTGCATCCGGTCTGCGCTCTCCCGCTGACGGATGAACCGGACGAGATCTTCGTCGACGACGACCTTGCGATCGCTGGACTTGGTGTCGAACAGGTCGAACATCCGCCGACCGACCATCACGTGCTGCCACAGCGGCACCGGCCTGGTCTCGTCGACCACCACCGCGGTGTCGCCGCGCACGGTTTCCATCCACGCGCCGAATTCCTCGGCATTGGACACCGTCGCCGACAGGCTCACCAGTCGTACATCCGGCGGCAGGTGCAGGATCACTTCCTCCCACACCGCGCCGCGGAATCGGTCGGCCAGGTAGTGCACCTCGTCCATCACCACATACGACAGTCCGTGCAGCGAGTCCGAGGACGCGTAGAGCATGTTGCGCAGCACCTCGGTGGTCATCACGACCACCGGCGCGCCGGGGTTGATCGACTGGTCACCGGTGAGCAGGCCGACGCTGTCGCGGCCGTGGCGGGCGGTGAGATCGGCGAACTTCTGATTCGACAGCGCCTTGATCGGCGTGGTGTAGAAGCACTTTCCGCCCGAGGCGAGTGCCATGTGCACGGCGAACTCACCGACGATCGTCTTGCCCGCACCGGTGGGAGCGCAGACGAGCACGCTGTGCCCGTCTTCCAACGCCGCGCACGCGGTGCTCTGGAAGGGGTCCAGATCGAACGAGATTTCACCGGCGAATTTCGCCAGTTCGCTGGGCAGCCCCGGAGTGTCGGTCACCCCTCAGAGCGTATCGGAGTAGTCCGACACCGGGCGCGTGGTTTTCTCCGGCTCGCCCACCGGATCGGTGGCCGCCACAGGTTCGGGGTTCTCCAGCGGCGAGGCCTGTTCGTCGTCGAGCGGGCCCCAGCCCTCCTTCGCCTCCCTGCGCGCCTTGCGGGCATCGCTGAACCGCGCGAACTGCACCGCGAACTCGAACAGCACGGTCAGCGCGATCGCCAGCGCGAGCATGGAGAACGGGTCCTGCGGGGTGACGATCGCGGCGAAGACGAACAGGCCGAAGATCATCCCGCGCCGCCAGGCCTTGAGCTTGGTGTAGGGCAGCACCCCGACCAGGTTCAGCCCGATGATGATCAACGGCGTCTCGAAACTCACGCCGAAGATGATCAGCAACTGGATGATGAACCCGAAGTACTGATTACCGCTCAGTGCGGTGATCTGGACATTGTCACCGATGGTCATCAGGAACGACAACGCGTGCGAGACAACCACATAGGCCAGCACGGCGCCCGTCACGAACAGCACCGAGCCCGTGACCACGAACCCGACCGCGTACTTGCGTTCCTTGGCATACAGCCCCGGGGTGATGAACGCCCACAGCTGATACAGCCAGAACGGCGTCGCGATCACCACACCGGCGGTGAACCCGACCTTCAACCGGAGCATGAACTGGTCGAAAGGTCCGGTAGCGAGCAGTCGACAGGCGCCGTCGGGAGTCAGGGTCGCGCGCGCCGATGCGGGCAGCGCGCAGTAGGGGCCACGCAAGATTTCGCCCAGGCTCTCCATGCCGAAGAGAGTGTGCGCGTACCAGAAGAAGCCGATCAGGGTGGTCACCGCGATCGCGGCCAGCGCGAGCAGCAGCCGGGTGCGCAGTTCCTGCAGGTGCTCGACCAACGACATGGTGCCGTCGGGATTCGTCCTGCGCTTGGTGCGCCGGGGATCGAACGGGATGCGCATGGTGGGTGGTGGCCTCTAACCCTCGGTTCGGCGGATGCTCGGCGGCAACTTCTGACCAGACAGCACTTCGCCCCGGGGCGGTGGTAACCGTCCCGGAGTGATGGCCGAGATCAGAGGGTTTTGTGGCCCTGCTGCGGTTCGACGATCGGGGTCTGCGGCTGCGGGGCCGACGCGGACAACTGCTGCGGCGGCGCGGGGGTGGACGTGGTGGTCTGCGGTGCGTCGGACGTCGCCGACTCCGCCTGCATCTGTCCGACCTCGCTCTTGAAGATGCGCAGCGAGCGGCCCAGACCGCGTGCCGCGTCGGGAAGCCGCTTCGCGCCGAAGAGCAGAACGAACAGCAACGCGATGATCAGCAGGTGCGTCCAGCTGAACGTGCCCATTATCAGATACCTCCAAAAGACTGTGGTGATTACCGATGCTACCTGTCATCGCACCGCGATGATCGGCCAGCCGCGACGGTGTTCGTCATGCGTTCAACCCGAGACAGCGGCCGCCGCCCCCGTCAGCTCGGCGAGCAATCGGCTTCCGGTGAACCGCGCGGTGTCGCCGGCCTCGGCGATCCGGATCAGTTCCGTCAACCGCCGGTTGACTGGGGTGGGGTGTCCCACCATCTCCCCGAGACGCACGATTTCCCCACACAGCCACGCGATTTCGGTGCGCCGGCCGAGTGCGAGGTCATCGGCCATCGATGAGCGCGCGAGCGGGTCGATGGCGAGCACCCGGCCGAACACCCGCCGGAAGACGGAGTCGGGAACACGCAGCAGATGCACCATCAACTCGGGCGGAACGGGCGTGAGCTGCGCGGGTCGAATTCGCGCAGTGTTCATCACGGCGAGGGCTTCGGACTGAGCGAGGGCGAGGCAGCGGCGGTAGTCGCGTTCGGCGAGCTCCTCGCGCAACGGCCTGCCCGACAGCGCGTTGATCGGGTTGTTCAGATTGAGCAGGAGCTTGGCCCATTGCACCGGACGCAGGTCGCGGTGGCGGCGCAGCGGCAGCCCCGCCGCCCGGAAACCGTCGGCGAAGCGGTCGACGACCTTGTCGTCCTGGATCGCGACGTCACCATCGCTGGCGCGGTGGAAACACCCGCGACCGCTGTGCACCACGTTGAACATCACCATCCCGGCCAAGGCGATGCTGGTCGGCAGGATCTCTCTGATCACGCTGGCATTGCCGATGCCGTTCTGCAGGCTCACGACCGGCGTGCCTGGGCGTAATCGGCCCGCGACGGCACGAACCGCGGCGGCGGTGTCGGCCGATTTCACGGTCACCAGGACCAGGTCGGCCAACTCGGGTTCGTCCGGTTCGAGCGCGAGACCGAACCGGTCGGGGGCGACCTCGGTCGAACCGCCGTCCAGGTCAGTCAGGTGCAGGCCGTGCTCGGCGATGTCGTCGAGGATCCGTTGGCGGCCCACGAAGATCACTTCCATGCCCGCCGCGGCCAGATGACCGCCGATGAAGACCCCGACGCTGCCCGCACCGAGGACCAGTACTCGCTGACTCACGCGGGTTCGGTCTCCCCCACGAGTCCGGCAGCCGCGTAGGCGGCCAGGGCGGCGTCGGCGCGCCCGCGCACGGCCGACACCAGTTCCGGTGGCCCGAGCACGGTGACGCCGGTACCGAAGCCGAGCAGCAGCCGGGCCATCCAGTCCGGCGAGGCGAAGCGCATCCCGGCCTCGATGCTGCCGTCGGCGCGTGATTCGATCCGGTGCATGGGGTACTGGTCGAGCACCCACGCGTAGTCGGCGCGGATCCGCAGCCGGGCCAGCGGCACGTCGGGGTCGTCCTGGAACAGGTCGAGTGCGGCCGCGTCGGTGGCGGCGTGGCTCGGCGCGTGGGCCGGTTCGTCGAGTTCGGTGGCGTCCTCGATCCGATCGAACCGGAACAGGCGAACGCCTTCGGCCTGCCTGCACCAGGCCTGCAGGTAGCTGTTGTTGTCGACCAGCACCACCCGAATCGGGTCGACGATGCGTTCGGACACCTCGTCGCGGCTGGCGGAGTAATAGACCAGGCGCAGGGCCCGCGCGTCGGCCAGCGCGGCGCGCACGGTCGCGACCACCGGCTTCTCGACGGGGACCTCGACCGGTTTGCCCGCGACCACCGCATCGGTGCTGGCGATCGCCGATTCGATCTTGGCGATGGCGGCGTGCGCGGCGGTCGGGTCGACCATGCCCGGCATCTCCACGATCGAGCGAAGGGCCACCAGCAGTGCGGTGGCTTCGGTGGAGGTCAACCGCAGCGGCCGTTCGATCCCGGCCGAGAAGGTGACCTCGATGCTCTCCTCGGAGAACGACAGATCGATCAGATCGCCGGGACCGTAGCCCGGCAGACCGCACATCCACAGCTGGTTGAGATCGCTCATCAGCTGTTTGGTGGTGACTCCCAGTTCCGCGGCGGCCTCGGCCGCGCTGATACCCGGGTGCGCGAGTAAGTACGGCACCATGTTCAGCAGGCGCGAAAGTCGTAGGGAAAGGCGCGAACTCACGACGTGACCTCCGTGTGGTCGAGTACCGACCGTAGCCGGTCCATCACATCGGCGCGCAGTTCCGGTGGTTCGAGAACGAGGACATCGGGGCCGAGGCCGGTGATCAACCGGGCCACCCAGTCCCTGGATCGGACCGGCAGCTCGAGCACCGAGCCGGGGCGACCGCCCAGATCGCGGGTCTCGAGTTCGGTGCCGATGCGTCGCAATTCGCGCCCACGGCCCTTGGCGACCCACACGGTGGCCGACCCGGTGACGGGAGCGTCGCCGGTGACCCGGTCGACGATCGCGCGCAGGTCGGTGTGCGCGGGCTTGTGCACCGCGTCGACCGGACCGTACGGCCGCACCTGACCGCCGATCCGCGACAGCCGGAACGTACGCACGGCGTCGCGTTCGCGGTCGTGCCCGACGAGGTACCAGCGCCCGTGCCGAGTCACCACGCCCCACGGTTCGACATCGCGGGTCACGAACGGATCGGTGACGGCGCTGTGGTGGCCGAAACGCACCGCCTGCCCCGCGTCGATCGCCGCGAGCAGTTCGCGCAGCACCGGCTCCGAGCCGCGGGTGCGTGCGGGCACCGCGGGAACCGACACCCCCACGTTGTCGGTCTCGACGGTGACTCCGGCCGCGCGCAACTTCAACAGCGCGCCCTCGGCCGCCCCCGCCAATTCCGGCGAGGCCCACATCTGCACCGCGACGGCGACCGCTGCGGCTTCCTCGCTGGACAGGTCGATATCGGGCAACTCGTAGGCGTCCCGGTTGATCCGGTATCCCTCGAGCGTCGAGAACCTTCCCACCGGACCGACTTCCAAGGGGATGCCCAGATCACGCAGTTCATTCTTGTCGCGCTCGAACATCCGGCTGAACGCCTCGTCGGTCGCGGAGTCCTCGTAACCGGCCACACTGGCGCGAATACGTTCCGCGCTCAGGAACTGCCTGGTCGACAGCAGCGCGATGACCAGATTCATCAGCCGCTCGACCTTGGATATCGCCACCCGATAGAGGGTAATGGTCGCGCCCTCTCCCCCGCGCGTCGGCGCACAGTTGCGCCGCGGCCGGGGACCATGGACAACGCCACCCACCGAAAGGACCCACGATGCTCGTCGCCTTCTCCGTCGCCCCCAGCGGTTCCGCCCACGCCGACGGCTCGGTCGGCGAGGCTGTCGCCGCGGCCGTTCGCGTGGTCCGCGATTCCGGCCTCCCGAACCACACCGACGCGATGTTCACCACCATCGAAGGCGAATGGGACGAGGTGATGGCGGTGATCAAGGCCGCCACCGACGCCATCCTCGCCACCGCCCCGCGCTGCAGTCTGTTTCTCAAGGCCGACCTGCGCCCCGGCGTCACCGACGCCATGAACACCAAGGTCGAAACCGTCGAGCGCCTTCTCGCCGAGGGATAGTCCCGGTCGGTGGATGAGAGAATGTGACGGTGGACCTCCGTCGGACATGCCGTGCCGCGGGCATCGGCGTGGTGGCGCTCAGCGAGCACGTCGGTCGCGCTCGTCCCCATCGCGCCGTTCCCACGCTGTCCGCGCGGTTGGTCGTCAGCCTCGGCGCCCCGATCGTGGTCGACTACGACGGACGGACCCTCAACGCCCAGGCGGTGGTGGCCGGATTGATGCGGCCCGGGATCGCGACGCCGGTCACGACACTGCTGCCACGGCAGCCGACGGCCTATGTCGAGTTGTCGGCCACGGCTTTGCGCAGGCTGATCGGCATGCCGCCGAGCGAAGTGGACGCGGGCGGGGTGATCGCCGATGCGGTTGTGCCGTGGGTGAACTCGCTGTGCGAGGAGTTGGCCGACCATCCGGTCGGTCACCGCGAGACGCTGTTGCGAATCCGGCTTCTCGACCACCTGTACCGGGCAGATCCCGACACCGGAGCCGACGACGCCTACCGAGCGCTGGAGCTGATCCGAGCCGGTAGCGGGACGGCTTCGGTCGACGATCTCGCGCACGAGGTGCACCTGAGCCCCCGGCGATTGCGCCACGTGATGCGACGCTCGCTGGGGATCACCCCGAAGTTCGCCTCGCGCGTGGCCAGGATGGAGTCCGCGGTGGGCCGTGCGGGTACAGGCGCTGCCACCTGGGCCCAGGTGGCAGCCGAGTCGGGCTACCACGACCAGAGCCACCTCGTGCACGACTTCCGCGACCTCATGAACACCACGCCTACCGAGTGGCTCGACGAAGAGGGCCGAAATCTACAAGGCCGACAACGCCCCGCTCGGTGAGCATGGAGGGATGAACAACCACCTGGTCCCGAAGCTGCTGGTCGCCGATGCGCGGGCAGCGATCACCTTCTACACCGAGGCGCTCGGAGCCGAGGTACGTCTTCGAGTCGCCGACGACCACGGCGTGGTGAACCATGCCGAACTCATGCTCGACGCCGGCGTCTTCGCCCTGGCGCAGAGTGTCGAGCAGTGGGGGTGGTCCGATCCCCGAGCGCTGGGCGGCTCGCCCGTGCTGCTCGAGCTCACCGTTGCCGACCCGGACGCCGTAGCGCACCGGATGGTGCGCTACGGCGCCGAGCTGGTGATCCCCGTCGAGAACCGTCCTTACGGCAAGCGCCAGGGCCGGGTGCAGGACCCGTTCGGCCATCTCTGGGTGATCAGCGGAGAACTCCGCTGATCACAGGAGGAAGCGGGCGATGGAATCGGCCACACACGCCGGGCGGGGCGCGTTCTCGAGTTCGACGGTGACGTGGCGATGGATCTGGACGCCGCCGGGAACCTCGGTGACCTCGGTGAGGGTGAGATGGGCGCGGATGCGGCTGTCGACGGGGACAGGGCTGAGGAAACGGACTCGGTCGAAGCCGTAGTTGATGCCGACCGTCGCCGCGCTGACGCTCATGATCTGTTGGGTCATCGGCACGATCAGCGACAGGGTGAGCAGCCCGTGGGCGATGGTGGCGCCGTAGGTGCCCGCGGCGGCGCGTTCGGCGTCGACATGGATCCACTGGTGGTCGCCGGTTGCCTCGGCGAACAGGTCGATGCGGCGCTGGTCGATGGTGACCCACTCGCTGGGGCCCAGTTCGGTTCCGACCGCGGCGCGCACGGCGTCGAAATCGGCGAAATCCGTTGTCATGCCGCTCCTCCGAAACGTTGGCGCAGTTCGCGCTTGAGAACCTTGTGGGTGGGTCCGAGGGGCAGCTCGGTGACGAATTCGACGCGGCGCGGGTACTTGTACTTCGCGACCTGCGCCTTGGCGAAGTCGATCACTTCCTGCTCGGTCACCGTGCCGTCCGGCACGACGACCGCCACGACCTCCTCACCGTAATGCGGGTCGGGCACGCCGATCACCGCGACCTGCGCGATGTGCGGGTGCCGCATGAGGGCCGCTTCCACCTCGGTCGGATAGACGTTGAAGCCACCGCGCAGGATCATCTCCTTGATCCGGTCGACGATGCGCACCCGGCCGGTTTCGTCGCGAGTGCCGAGATCGCCGGTCCTGAACCAGCCGTCGATCACGGCCGCCGCGGTCGCCTCCGGCCTGCCGGTGTAGCCGCTGAACACGTTGTGCCCGCGCACCACCACCTCACCCACGGCGCCGATGGGCAGCAATTCGATGCGATCGGCGATCGCGGGATCGGCGATCTCGACGTCGACTCCCCACACCGGATGTCCCACGGTGCCCGCTTCGGTGCCGAAGCACGGCTGGTTCACCGCGGCGGTCGGTGAGGTCTCCGACAGGCCGTATCCCTCGAGCACCGGCGCGTGGAACACGCTCTCGAATTCCTCGAGCACGGCCACGGGCAGTGCGGCTCCACCGCTGATACACAGTTTCAGCTCCGGCAATCGCGGTGCCGATGCCGCCGCCTCGATCAGCGACAGATACATGGTGGGCACACCGTGGAACAGGTTGACCCGCTCGGCCGCCATCAGCGAGATAGCCGCGGCCGCATCGAATCTCGGCATCAGCACCAGGGTGCCGCCGACCCGCCAGTGCGAGTTCATCGACACCGTCTGCCCGAACACGTGGAACAGCGGCAGCGCGCCGAGTGCGATGTCGTCGCGGTGGATCTCGTTGGCGTCGAAGGTGTTCACCGTCGCGCACATCACCATATTGAGATGGCTGAGTTCGGCGCCCTTGGGCGTTCCGGTGGTGCCGCTGGTGTAGAAGACGACCGCGGTATCGAGGGGACCACGGGAGACGAAGTTCGGGATCGCCTCGCCGACAAGCTCTTCGGGCGCCACCACCTCGATGCCCGCGTTGCGGGCGGCTTCGGCGCCCGTGGCCGCGACCATCGGATGACAGATCAGCGACGAGGCGCCGCTGTCGCGCAGCACGTACTCCATTTCCGGTGCGGTGAGCAGCAGATGCACCGGCACCACCGTCGCGCCCGCGGCCAGGATGGCGAAGTAGGCGCGCGGGAAGTCGGCCGTGTTCGGACACAGCAGCCCGACCCGGTCACCGGGTTTCACCCCACGCGCGATCAGAGCGCCGGCCTGTTCGCGGGCCTGGCGCCACAGATCGGCGAAGGTGATGCGGGTGTCGCCTTCGATCAGGGCGAGGTGGTTCGGTCGGCGACGGGCCGGTTCGGCGAGGATGCTCGCCAGGGAAAGAGTGGCGTTCATGGTGTTCCTAGTGTTCGAAGCGATGGAGGTGGACAGCGAGGCCTTGTCCCACCCCGACGCACAGGGTGGCGATCGCGTGGCGCGCGTCGCGGTCGACGAGTTCGAGTGCGGCGGTGAGCGCCAGCCGCGCACCGCTGGCACCGAGCGGATGTCCGAGCGCGATCGCACCGCCGTTGGGATTGACGTGCTCGGCGTCGTCGGGCAGGCCGAGCCCACGCGACACCGCGAGGGCCTGCGCGGCGAAGGCTTCGTTGAGCTCGATGACGTCGATCTCCCCGATTCCCAACCCTGTTCGGGCGAGCAGCTTTTCGACGGCGGGCACCGGCCCGATACCCATGGTTCGCGGCGCGACACCGGCCGCGGCCACCGCCCCGACCCGTGCCAGCGGGGTGAGACCGTATCGACGAACCGCGTCCTCGGAGGCCAGGAGCAACGCCACGGCGCCGTCATTGATCCCCGAGGAGTTGCCCGCGGTGATCGATCCGCCGGGCACCACCGCCCGCAACGCCGCCAGCGACTCCGCACTGGTCTCGCGCGGATGTTCGTCCCGATCGACGAGCACCGGTGCACCGCGCCGCCGCGGCACCGGCACCGCGGTGATCTCACGCGCCAGCCTGCCCCGGTCGATCGCCCGCGCCGCCCGCTGCTGCGAGCGCAACGCGAACGCGTCCTGATCGGCGCGCGCGATGCCGTACTCGTCGGCGATGTTCTGGGCGGTTTCGGGCATCGTGTCCGTGCCGTGCGCCTCGTGCATCCGCGGATTCACGAACCGCCAGCCGATCGTGGTGTCGGCCAGTTGCGCCGAACGATCCCATGGCGCACCACTTTTCGGTAGCACATACGGCGACCGGGTCATCGATTCCACTCCACCGGCGATCACCAGGTCCGCGTCACCGGACCGGATCGCCCTGGCCGCGGAGCCCACGGCGTCCAGACCGGACGAGCACAGCCGATTGACGGTGATACCGGGCACGGTCACCGGCAACCCGGCCAGCAGGGCCACCATCCGCGCGACATTGCGATTGTCCTCGCCCGCCTGGTTCACGCAGCCGAACACCACGTCGTCGACGGCGCCGAAGTCCACGCTCGGCAGGCGCGCTACCAGCGCCGCGATGGCGTGCGCGGCAAGGTCGTCGGGGCGCACGTCGGCCAACGCGCCCCCGTACCGGCCGAACGGCGTCCGCACGCCGTCGACCAGATACGCGGCGCCCGTCACAAGCCCATGTCCTTGGCGATGATCATCTTCATCACCTCGCTGGTGCCGCCGTAGATCCGGTTGACCCGGTTGTCGGCGTACAGGCGGGCCACCGGGTACTCGTTGATGTAGCCGTAGCCACCGTGCAACTGCAGGCAGCGGTCGATCACCCGCGAGGCCACCTCCGAGCAGAACAGTTTGGCCGAGGCCGCGTCGGCGGCGGTGAGCTCGTCGCGGTCGAGGGCCTCCAGCGCCCGGTCGACGACCGACTCGGCCGCGTCGACCTCGGCCTGACAGGCGGCCAGTTCGAATTTGGTGTTCTGGAACTGCGCGACCGGCTGACCGAAAACGTTGCGGCCCCTGGTGTACTCGAGGGTGAACCGGATCGCCGCCTTGGCCTGGGCGTAGGCGCCGAGCGCGATCGAGAGCCGTTCCTGGGGCAGATTCTGGCCCAGGTAGCGGAAACCCTCGTTGGCCTCGCCCAGCAGATCCGAGACCGGGACCCGCACGTCGGTGAACGACAACTCGGCCGTGTCGGACACCTTCAGCCCCAGCTTGTCCAGCTTGCGGCCCACCGCGTAGCCCGGCGAGCTCGTATCGACGACGAGCAGCGAGATGCCGTGCCGCCGATCGGCGTCCGAGGCAGGGGCGGTCCGCGCGCACACGATCACCCGATCGGCGTGCACACCACCGGTGATGAATGTCTTGGCGCCGTTGAGCACGTAGTGCGTGCCGTCCTCGGAAAGCTGTGCGGTGGTCCGCATTCCGGCGAGGTCGGAGCCGGTGCCGGGCTCGGTCATCGCGATCGCGAACATGATCTCGCCCGAGACGAACCCCGGCAGCCAGCGCTGCTTCTGTTCCTCGGTCGCCAGGTTCTTCAGATACGGCAGGCACAGGCCCACGTGCACGCCCGAACCGCCGAAAGACACACCGGCGCGGGTGGTTTCCTCCAGCAGGATCGCCTGGAACTTGAACGACTCGATGCCGGCGCCGCCGTACTCCTCGGGCACCTCGATCCCGAACACCCCGAGATCGGCCAGCTTGCCGTAGAACTCGCGCGGCACGATGCCCGCGTCGTACCACTGGTCGTAGACCGGTGCGACCTGCGATTCGATGAACGCGCGCACGGTCTTGCGGAATGCCTCGTGCTCGTCGTTGAAAACTGTTCTCTGCATGATGGTTCTCCGAAATCTAGAGACGACGTCCGCCGTCGACATACACGGTCTGTCCGGTGACGAACCCGGCATTGTCGGAGGCGAGGAAGGCGACCACATTGGCGATATCGGCAGGCAGGCCGACCCGGCGCAGCGGGGTGACCTCGGCGGTCTTCGCCTGCAGTTCCTCGGCGCTCATCCCCCTGCGCGCCGCGGTGGCCGCGGTCATCTCGGTGGCGATGAAGCCGGGTGCCACCGCGTTGACGCGAATCCCGAACGGGCCGAGTTCCATGGCCAGCGTGCGGGTCAGGCCCTGGATGCCGGCTTTGGCCGCCGCGTAATTGGCCTGACCACGGGTGCCGAGCGCCGAGACGCTCGAGGTGTTGACGATGGCGCCGCCGCCGTTGTCCACCATGTGTTTCTGCGCGGCCTTGCAGCACAGGAACGCGCCGCGCAGGTGCACCGCCATGACGGTGTCCCAGTCCTCGACCGACATCTTGAACAGCAGGTTGTCGCGCAGCACTCCCGCGTTGTTCACGAGCACGTCGAGCGAGCCGAAGTCCGCCACGGTGCGCGCGACGGCGGCGGCTACCTGCGCCTCGTCGGCGACGTCACAGCCGAGGCCGATCGCGGTGCCGCCCGCCGCGTTGATCTGCCCGGCGGCCAGTACCGCGGCGTCGGCGTCGAGATCGACGACGGCCACGGCGAATCCGTCGTCGGCCAACCGCGCGGCGGTCGCCGCGCCGATGCCGCGGGCCGCCCCGGTGACGAGGGCTGTTCGGTGGATCATGGGTCGTACTCCTGTGTCAGACAATGGCATTCACGCCGGTGAGGGCGCGCCCGATGAGCAGTTTCTGGATCTGGGTGGTGCCCTCGTAGAGGGTCAACACGCGGGCATCGCGCAGATACTTGGCGACGGGGTATTCATCGATGTAGCCGTAGCCGCCGAACACCTGGATCGCGTTGTTGGCGGCGGAGACCGCGGCCTCGGAGGCGAACAACTTCGCCATCGACGCGGCGGTGCCGAAAGGTTCGCCGCGGTCGGCGAGATCGGCCGCGCGCCAGGCGAGGAGCCGTGCGGCATCGGCGTCGACGGCGATATCGGACAGCAGTTCCTGGACGAGCTGGTAGCCGGCGATCGGCTTGCCGAACTGTTCACGCTCACCGGCGTAACGCACCGCGGCTTCGAGGCAGGCACGCGCCAGCCCGACGCACCCGGACGCGACCCCGATGCGGCCCTTGTCGAGCGCGGCCATCGCGATCCGGAAGCCCTGCCCCTCCTCGCCCAGGCGCAGCGCGTCGGGCACCCGAACCCCGTCGAGGACGAGTTCGGCGGTGGCCTGGCCGCGCAGGCCGAGCTTGCCCTTGATCTCGGTCCGGCCGAATCCCGGTGCGTCCGTCGGCACCACGAACGCCGTGACGCCCTTGGGCCCGGGGCCGCCGGTCCGCGCGAAAACCAGCGCGTGATCGGCCCAGGTGCCATTGGTGATGAAGATCTTGGTGCCGGACAGGACCCAGTCCGAACCGTCACGGGTCGCACGGGTGTCCAGGTTCGCCGCATCCGAGCCGGTGCCGGGTTCGGTCAGCGCGAAACAGCCGAGCTGCGCACCCGCGCAGATTCCCGGCAGGAACCGCTGCTTCTGCTCCTCGGTGCCGTACGCGGCGATCGACTTGCCGACCAGGCCGAGCGAGACCGACACGATGCCGCGCACCGCGCTGTCGCCGCGCCCGAGCTCCTCGAGCAGCAGGCAGTAATCGAAGGTGTCGCCGCCGGAGCCACCGTATTCCTCGGCGATCCCGATGCCGAGGAAGCCCAGCGCACCGAGTTTGCCGACGATCTCCGGATCCACCGATTCGTCGCGATCCCACTGGGCGGCATACGGCACGACTTCCTTGTCCACCCACGTGCGGGCGAGTTCGCGCAGGTCGGACTGCGCGGGGGTGAGCTGGAAATCCACGGAACGACTCCTGAACCAAACGGCGTTAGGTTTACTCGGGCACCGTATCCTAACGCTGTTCGGTTAATCAAGGGTCGTTTTCGGCATCGGTGATACCGTTCGATTCCCCGACGAGAGATGGAGGAGCGCATGGCGAGGCCGCGCGTACCGCTGTTGAGCCGCGAGCGAATTCGCGACGCCGCGCTGGTCCTGATCGACCGCGACGGGCTCGCCGAGGTCTCCATGCGCAAGCTGGGCGCCGAACTCGGCGTGCAGGCCGCCTCGCTCTACGGCCACTACCCGAACAAGGACGAACTGTTCGACGACATCGCCGCCGGGGTCATGAGCCTCGTCGACACCTCGGCCTTCGACACGGTGAGCTGGGACCGAGCCCTCGCGGACTGGGCGCGCAGCTATCGCGCGGCACTGGCCACCCACCCGAATTTCGTGCCGTACCTGGCGACGGGCCCGGGGCGCCGCGCCGAGAATCTCCGCGCCGCCGACGCCGTACACGGCGGTCTGGTCGGTGCGGGCTGGCCGCCGCGCTACGCCACCATGATCGGCGCGGCCACCCGCTACCTGGTCATGGGTTCGACGGTCGGCTCGTTCGCCGGCGGGTTCGCCGACGACGTGCAGGTCTACCGCGACCGGTACCCGCACCTGAACCAGGCGCATCTGCTGCGCGCGATCGCCGACGAAATCGATGACGACAGTTTCGAATTGGCGCTCACCGCGTTCATCGCCGGGCTCAATGCCACGTACGCGACGGTCGTCACCGCGGACTGAGCCGCCCTACACACGAGGGAACCGGTGGCGCCTACGCGATCGCTCCCATGCGCCACCGGTTCCGTCGTGGTCCCCCCGTCTGAGGGGTTCGCCTACATCGAGGCGATCAGCCGGTCGACGCGCTCGTCGACCGATCGGAACGGATCCTTGCACAGCACCGTGCGCTGCGCCTGATCGTTCAGCTTGAGGTGCACCCAGTCGACGGTGAAATCGCGGCCCGCCTCCTGGGCGGCGGTGATGAAGTCACCGCGCAGCTTGGCCCGCGTGGTCTGCGGCGGGGTGTCCACCGCGGCGTCGACGGCGTCGTCCTCGGTGATCCGCTTGGCCAGACCCTTGCGCTGGAGCAGGTCGAACACACCACGACCGCGCTTGATGTCGTGATAGGCCAGATCCAGCTGGGCGATCTTGGGATCCGACATCTCCATGCTGTAGCGGTCCTGGTAGCGCTGGAACAGCTTGCGCTTGATCACCCAGTCGATCTCGGTGTCGACCTTGGCGAAGTCCTGCGCCTCGACCGCGTCGAGGGTGCGACCCCACAGATCCACCACCGCGTCGACCTGCGGATCGCGATCGCGGTTGCGCAGGTGCTCGACCGCGCGGGCGTAGTACTCGCGCTGGATCTCGAGGGCGCTGGCCTGACGTCCACCGGCCAGGCGCACGGGGCGACGACCGGTGAGATCGTGGCTGACCTCGCGAATGGCCCGTATCGGGTTGTCGAGGGCGAAATCGCGGAACGACACCCCCGCCTCGATCATCTCCAGCACCAGCGACGCGGTGCCCACCTTGAGCATGGTGGTCGGTTCGGCCATGTTGGAGTCGCCGACGATCACGTGCAGGCGCCGGTACTTCTCGGCGTCGGCATGCGGCTCGTCGCGGGTGTTGATGATCGGGCGCGAGCGAGTGGTCGCCGAGGAGACGCCCTCCCAGATGTGCTCGGCACGCTGCGACAGGCAGAACGTGGCCGCCTTCGGCGTCTGCAGTACCTTGCCCGCCCCGCAGATGAGCTGGCGGGTGACCAGGAACGGGAGCAGCACATCGGAGATCCGGGAGAACTCGCCCGCGCGCACCACGAGGAAGTTCTCGTGGCAGCCGTAGGAGTTGCCCGCGGAGTCGGTGTTGTTCTTGAACAGGTAGATGTCGCCGCCGATGCCTTCCTCGGCGAGGCGCTGTTCGGCGTCTATGAGCAGGTCTTCCAGTACCCGCTCGCCTGCCCGGTCGTGGGTGACCAACTGCACCAGGCTGTCGCATTCGGCGGTGGCGTACTCGGGATGCGATCCGACGTCGAGGTACAACCTGGCACCGTTGCGAAGGAAGACATTGGAGCTACGGCCCCAGGACACCACCCGGCGGAACAAGTACCGGGCTACCTCGTCGGGGGACAGCCGACGGTGACCGTGGAAGGTGCATGTCACACCGAACTCGGTCTCGATCCCCATGATTCGTCGCTGCACACTATCGACACTACAGCCATGACCAGTGCGCGCGCGGCGCTCCTGACATCCCATTCGCATACGTGTTCACAACGATTCGGACAGCGAACGACCGCCGCGCACACGACGAGATCGGGCCTGCGAACCGGAGTGATTCGCAGGCCCGATCATGATCGTGACGGTGGGTTATTTCCCCGCGTCGTCGTCGGGTTCGGGCAGCTTCGCCTCTTTCACCGGCTTGGGCTTGGACTTGGACGCGGCGAGCGCCGATTCCAGGGCCGGGCCCTGCAGCCTACGGAACGCCCGACGCGGCCGCTGCTGCTCGAGTGTGGCCACCTCGAGGGATGCCTCACCGAGCGAACGCTTGTCCTTGTCGGCTTCGGGCTGACCGGCCAGCAGTGCGCCGATCGCCACCTTCAACGCGTCGTCCAGGGACAGACCCGGCTTGTAGGTGGCTTTGAGCTGGGTCAGGATCGGCTCGGTGGTGCCGCCCATGACGACGTACTCGCGTTCGTCGACGATGGACCCGTCGAAGGTGATCCGGTACAGCACCGAGGTCGGCGACTGTTCGGGATAACCCACCTCGGCGACGCAGATCTCCACCTCGTAGGGCTTGAGCTGATCGGTGAAGATCGACCCGAGGGTCTGCGCGTACAGGTTGGCCAGCCCACGCCCGGTGACATCGCGCCGGTCGTACTGGTAACCCTTGAGGTCGGCCTGCAGGATGCCGCCGCGGCGCAGGGCCTCGAACTCGTTGTACTTACCGACCGCGGAGAATCCGACGCGGTCGTAGAGCTCGCTGACCTTGTGCAACGTCGCCGAGGGGTTCTCGGCGACGAACAGCACACCGTCGGCGTAGACCAACACGATCACGCTGCGACCGCGACCGATGCCCTTACGGGCGAGCTCGGTCTTGTCGCGCATGATCTGCTCGGCCGAGGCGTAATACGGCAGCGTCATAGGACGGCGCCCCCTTCTTCCGCGGCTTCCCGGTCGGCGATCACACCGCGGGCGATCTCGGCGAGACGATCCTCACCGATCTCGTCCGCACCGTCGGCATCGATCACCACCGCTGTCGGGAAGATCCCGCGCAGCATGTCGGGACCACCGGTGGCGGTGTCGTCGTCGGCGGCGTCGAACAGCGATTCCACCGCGATCCGCAGGGCCCGATCCTGATCGATGCCGCGCTGGTAGAGCTTCTTCAGCGACGACTTCGCGAACATCGAACCCGAGCCGACGGCGGTGTAGCCGAACCGCTCCTCGCTGCGCCCGCCGACCACGTCGTAGGACACGATGCGACCGGACCGGTCGGGGTCGAGGATCTGGTCGTCGAAACCGACCAGCAGCGGGATCGCGGCCAAACCCTGCATCGCGGCAGGCAGATTGTCGCGAACCATCTTCGACAGCTTGTTGGCTTTACCGTCGAAGGTGAGCGGTACGCCTTCGATCTTCTCGTAGTACTCCAGCTCCACCGCGAACAGCCGAACCATTTCGATCGCGATGCCCGCGGTGCCCGCGATGCCTGCCGCCGAGAAGGTGTCGGTGATGTACACCTTCTCGGTGTCGCGGCTGGCGAGCAGGTTGCCCATGGTCGCCCTGCGGTCGCCCGCGATCAGCACGCCGCCACGGTAGGTGACCGCGACGATGGTGGTGCCGTGCGGCGCCAGGTCCTTCGTCGCGGTCAGATCCGAGGCCGGAAACCTGTTGGCGGGCAACAGGTCCGGAGCGTGCATGCGGAGATGTTCGGTGAACGAGGAGAGAGCCCGCCCCGCGTGGAGGCGCAAGGGGTCACCTGGGGTCACTGGCCGCCCTTCTGCACATATGCCCGCACGAAGTCTTCGGCGTTCTCTTCGAGCACGTCATCGATTTCATCGAGCAAGTCGTCGGTTTCCTCCGCGAGCTTCTCGCGGCGTTCCTGCCCTGCCGCGTCGACGCCCTCGGGGCCCTCGTCCTCGTCGCCACCCCCGGCGCGCTTGGTCTGCTCTTGTGCCATGGCAGCCGACCTCCTCTTCCTCATCACGATGATCGTGTGTGTCCCACAACCCTACCGAGCCGATCCGACAAGGTGGTCGATAGCGATCGTATTGTCGCGCGGTCGTGCCCCGCACCGCGTCAGTGGGTGAGCTGTTCGACCAGTTCCGCGGCCGTGCGCGAGGCGTCGAGCAGCTTTCCTACGTGCGCTTTCGTGCCCCGGCGGGGTTCCAGCGTCGGAATCCGCACCAGCGAATCACCGCCGAGATCGAAGATCACCGAATCCCAACTGGCGGCGGCGATATCGGCGCCGAACCGGCGCAGGCACTCACCGCGGAAGTAGGCGCGGGTGTCGGTGGGCGCGTTGGTCATCGCGTCGAGCACCTGCTGCTCGCTGACGAGCCGCTTCATCGACCCGCGCGCGACCAGCCGGTTGTAGAGCCCCTTGTCCAGGCGCACATCGGAGTACTGCAGGTCCATCAGGTGCAGTTTGGGCGCGGCCCAGCCCAGCCCTTCCCTGGTGCGCATGCCCTCGAGCAGACGTAGTTTGGCCGGCCAGTCGAGCAGGTGCGCGGCCTCCATCGGATCGCGCTCGAGCAGGTCGAGGACCATCGCCCAGTTGTCGAGGATGTCGAGCACGCGCGGGTCGTCGTTGCCTTCGCGGTGGACGAACTTGGCGGCCCGCTCGTGGTAGAGCCGTTGCAGCGCAAGGCCGGTCAGCTCGCGACCGTCGGCGAGGGCGACGGTGGCGCGCAGCGTCGGGTCGTGGCTGATCTGGTGCACGGCGGTGACCGGGCGGGCCAGCTGGAACTCCGAGAGGTCCTCGCCCCCCTCGATCATGTCGAGCACCAGCGCGGTGGTGCCGACCTTGAGGTAGGTCGACATCTCGGCGAGGTTGGCGTCGCCGATGATCACGTGTAGCCGCCGGTACTTGTCGGCGTCGGCGTGCGGCTCGTCGCGGGTGTTGATGATGCCGCGCTTGAGCGTGGTCTCCAGGCCGACCTCGACCTCGATGTAGTCGGCGCGCTGGGACAGCTGGAAACCGGCGTGGTCGCCGGACTGGCCGATGCCGACCCGGCCCGCGCCACAGATCACCTGGCGGGAGACGAAGAACGGCGTCAGGCCCGCGATGATGTGGCTGAACGGGGTGTCGCGGCTCATCAGGTAGTTCTCGTGGGTGCCGTAGGAGGCGCCCTTGCCGTCGACGTTGTTCTTGTACAGCTGCAGGCGGGGCGCGCCCGGCACGCTCGAGGCGTGCCGGGCGGCCGCCTCCATCACCCGCTCGCCCGCTTTGTCCCAGATCACCGCGTCGAGCGGATCGACGACCTCGGGTGCGGAGTACTCCGGGTGGGCGTGGTCGACGTAGAGCCGGGCGCCGTTGGTGAGGATCATGTTGGCCGCGCCGACCTCGTCGGCGTCGATGACCGGGGCGGGCCCGCTCATCCGGCTCAGATCGAATCCACGCGCGTCACGCAGCGGGGATTCCACCTCGTAGTCCCACCGGGTCCGCTTGGCCCGCGGCAATCCGGCGGCGGCGGCATAGGCGAGAACGGCCTGCGTAGAGGTGAGGATCGGGTTGGCCGTCGGCTCCGTGGGGGTCGAGATGCCGTATTCGACCTCGATTCCGATGATGCGCTGCATGCAGACGAGCCTAGGCGACGGGCCCGACCCGCACCCGCATCTCCGCCCAGCGGGGCCGTGGGAGGCCTGGAACGTCCCCCACAAGGGGGACCGTGGAATCGTCCTCGTGAGCGATCCGCCGGGCCGGTGGTCGCGCCGATACTCGGTGCATGACCGACGCCGTCGCACCCGCCACCGAAGCGCCCGCCGCGCCCGGGCCTGCTCGCATGATCGCGCTGGATGTGCTGCGCGGCATCGCGATCCTGGGCACTCTCGGTACCAATATCTGGATCTTCACCGATCCGGCGGGCATGGTCGGCTACCTCGACGAGCTCGGCGCGACCCCCGAGAACGCCTGGATGTGGTCCGAACGGGTGCTCCAGCAGCTCGCGCAGGGCAAATTCCTCGGCCTGCTCACGGTGATGTTCGGGATCGGGCTCGCCATCCAGCAGGGGTCGGCGCAGCGGGGAGGGCGACCGTGGCCCGGCAGATACCCCTACCGCGCGGGACTGCTGTTCCTCGACGGCCTGCTGAACTTCCTGTTCGTGGCGGAGTTCGACGTCTTGATGGGCTACGCGCTCACCGGCCTGGTGGTCGCGTACATCCTCGCGACAAGCGAACGAGCACAACGCCGTTGGCTGATCATCGCCGCCTCGGTCCACGTGACGATGTTGACGTTGTTCGCGGCAGCCTTGACCTTCGCGTCACAACAGGAGAGCGCCGACTCCGCACCGCTGGATCCGAATCCCTATGCCGACGGATCCTTCTGGGATCTGGTGCTGTTCCGCATCGACCACGCCCTGATCTTCCGGCTCGAGCCGATCTTCGTGTTCCCGATGTCGATCGCGCTGTTCCTGGTCGGCGCGCGGCTGTTCCGCGCGGGCGTCTTCCGGCCGGAGGGCGCGCGAATTCGCCGCGGCCTCATGGTGATCGGGTTCGCGATCGCCGCGCCGCTGGATCTGGGGGTCGGCATCGTGGGCGGTGGCGACTTCATCTTGTTCACGCGCTACGGGACGGCGCCGTTCGTCGCCCTCGCGATCTTGGCGGCGGTCGCCGAGTTCTACCTGCACAGGCCCCGCATCGGGTTCACGGGCACCCGCCTGAGCGAGGTCGGCCGCACCGCCCTCAGCTGCTACATCCTGCAGAACCTGATCGCCGGAATGCTGTGCTACGGCTGGGGTTTCGGCCTGGCGGCGCAGGTGTCCGACTCGGCGAGGGTGCCGTTCACCGTGGTGATCTACCTACTCGTCGCCGCCGCGATCATCATCTTCGCCCACCTGTGGTTGCGCCGATTCGAGCGCGGCCCCGTGGAGTGGCTGTGGAATCGAACCTATCGCGCGCTGGCCGGTTGAGTCAGCGCAGTCGCTCGCCGGGCGGCGGGGCCGCGTCCGGCGCAATGAGCAGGTCGGCGATGAGCGAATCCCGTTCCAGCGGAACACCGAGACTGCGCGCGTTGCCCTCGAACAGCGACAGCACCGACTCGGTCAGAATGCCCTGCACCTGCTCGGTGGTGAGGACCGGTTCCGATTCCGCGCGCCAACTCGCCACCACACCGTCGACGAGCCCGACCATGCCGAATGCCATCGGCCGACCACGCGCCGGGTCGATCCCGAACCGAGCCAGGGTGGCCGCGAAGATGTCGGCGAGCTGTCCGCCCACCGCGCGGCCCGCGCCACTCAGACTCGGCGCGCCCTGCGGGGCCGCGTCGCCGAGGAAGCGGTGCAGATTCGGGTGGCGTTCGATCCAGCCGAGGTAGGTGCCGATGGCGCCGCGGACGGCTTCTTTGAGCGAGCCCTCGGACTGCAGGGCGGGCAGCAGCTCCGCGAGCAACAGTTCCAGGATCCGCTGCCGCGACAGCGCGTCGAGTTCGGCCCGGCCGCCGACATGGCGGTAGACCACCGGTCGAGGCAGTGCCAGATGTTCGGCGATCAACTGCACCGAGATCTCGAGACCGTGTTCCTCGATCACCTCGATGGCGGCGTCGATCATCTCCGCGCGGCGGCGCTCTTTGTGGCCGTGCCAGCGGGTGGCGCGACCGTCGGCGGCGGTCTGATCGGCGTGCGCGGATGGTGCAGTCACAGTGCCAACGATACCCGTGCGGATATTGACCGTGACACAGCGTTCCACTAACCTTGGTGATACACGCTGTAACACCTAGCGTGGCACGTTCCGCCGAGAGTGAGACCGCGATGCCCAACGCTACCGCCTCCCCGCGCGATTCCTTCGCCCAGCGCCTGCTGATCGGCTCGGTGCGAAAGTCCTATGACCCGGTGGTCGACATCGACTGGGCCGAACCTCTCGACCCGGTGAAGCTGTTCCTGCCCCCGCGCGTCGTCTCGCTCTACGGCACCGATCTGTGGGACGCGATGACGCCCGACCAGCAGCGCGAACTCTCCCGCCAGGAACTGGCCAATGTGCTCTCGGTCGGCATCTGGTTCGAGAACCTGCTCAACCGACTGCTGCTGCGCGAACTGCTCCGCGGCGACCCCACCTCCGCGACCTCGCACTACACGCTCACCGAGATGGCCGACGAGTGCAGGCACATGATGATGTTCGGCAAGCTCATCGAGCGCGTCGAGGCCCGCCCGTACTGGCCGCGTCCGGCGGCGCGGCTCGCGATCTCCGCACTGCCCGCCGTACTGCACGGCCCGATGGTGTGGGTGGCGGCGCTGGTCGGTGAGGAGATCTTCGACGCGCTGCAGCGGCGGATGCTCGACGATCCGCAGTTGCAGCCGATCGTCGCGCGGGCCATGCGCGTCCACGTCACCGAGGAGGCCCGCCACATCGGCTTCGCCAGGGACGCGCTGGCTCGGCGAGTGCCCGCGATGTCGGCGGGTGAGCGGGCCTATATCCGCTTGTGTGTGGCGGTGGCCGGGCCGCTGTTCGTCTCGCTGGTCACCAACCGGCACCTCTACATTCGCGCCGGGCTCGACGGTCGACAGGCACGCAGAGCCGCACTGGGTAATCCGAGAGCGCGGGAATCCCGGGCGGCCGGGGCGGCGGAACTGGTGACGTTCCTGGGTCAGCACGGGCTGATCGGAGCGGTCGGACGCAGGTGGTGGCGGGCGGTGGGCCTGCTGTGAGCGTCGCTGTCATCGGCACCGGATCCGGGGCGATCGTGCGGAAGCTGCGGGCGGCCGGTGTCGCCGAAGTGATTGTCTACGAACCGGTTTCAGCAGTCCATCCGCCGCGATCCCCGATCGGCAGACAACGCAGGGAGCCTCGGCGCCGGTGGCTGTATCGCGAGAATCAGCCGGTACCCCGGCGCCTGATCGACGTCGACGAACTCGTTTTCGACGAGCACGAGGACCACTGGCTGATCCACCTGGCCGGAGACGAGCCCGCCTTGGCGAGGGTGGTGATTCTGACCGCCGACACCACCGGGCGACTCCGCACCGGCTCGGTACCGGACACCGCACACCGTCCCGTCGGCGCCCGAACCGAGGGGGTCCGACTGCCGGTCACGGGACGCGAGGCCCGCACACTCGACGCGGCGTGGTCGCCGACTCCGGTCACCTTTCGCGGCATCGCGACCCATGGCTTCCCGAACCTGTTCTTCGTCAACGGAACCGAACCCGCCGTCCGGGAACCGTCGCTCGCCCAGTCGGCCCGAGTAGATCTCGTGGCCACCTGGGTCCGCGCTCTTCAGCGGCAATCGGGCACTCGGATCGAAGTGCGGGCCAGCACCCAGCACGAATACCACCGTCGACTCGACCCGACGTCGCGCATGCGTCGCCCCGGCCGCCCGAAACCCCACCATTTCGACATCACCGTCGCCGCCGACCGGCAGCCGGACCACGACTACACCGGACCGGCCCTGCTCGATCTACCCGGAGCCGAGTACTCCGTCGTCGCCACCCTCACCGGCCACCTCGACCCGATCGACGGCCGCTACCACTGGTACGGCCGCCTCGATCCCACCGAGACCACCACCCTGCCCGAGCCGACGCGAGCATCCGCCTTCCTCGTCCTGCCCGGCCGCGAACCCGCGGCCGCCCACCTCACCGAACGCGACCCGTGGGGCAATCTCCGCGTCACCGGCATCGGCGCCCCGCCCTTCGCGCTCGAGGCGTAGCAGCGGCTCGCACACACTCCGTCGGTATGCTCGGTGACATGCAGGCACGGGCGATGGTGATGGCGTACGCGGTTCTCGCGTGCGTGCTGCCCGCCTTCGTGCTCATCTCCACGCCCGGCGGTGAGGCCACGCGCATGCTCGCGTTCGGTGCTGTCGCCGCCGCGATGGTGTGCGCGCTGGTCGCGGTCACCGGCCGCAGTCGGCTACCGGTTCGGGTCGCGTGCGCGGGTCCCCCGCGGTCGGCACAGCGCCGATTGCGCGGTTCCTTTCTGCGACAGAGCAATCCGGATGCCGCCGGTCGTCCACGTCCACGAGCACCGGGGATCGATCACCACTGACAGGTGCCGCGCCGTCGGCGCCGCCTGTCGGATTTCGTGATCCCACTCCCCTTTTCGTGCGTTCGCGCACGCTTCACGGACAGGTCGTCCCGTCATGCTCGATGTCGTCTATTTTCCCGTGTCCGCGCTCCTGTGGTGCTGGCACCAGCTCTTCGCGATTCCGCTCGGCCCGGCCAGTTCTCTGGCGTGGCTACTCGCCGTGGTCGCGTCGGTCGTCACCGTCCGCGCGCTGCTCGTGCGCACCGCGCTCCGGCAGGCCCGGTCCCAGCAAGTCCTGCGTTCCCTCCAACCGCAGATGGAGGCCATCCGCCGCACCCATCGCGACGACCCACGCGCCCAGGCCGAGCAGGTCCGGCTGCTCCATCGCGAACACGGCGTCAGCATGTTCGCCGGATTCGTCCCGCTGATCGCCCAGGCACTGGTCTTCCTCGGCCTGTTCCACGTGTTGCGCTCGTTCGATCGGACCGGCGCCTACGCGGTCGGCCCGTTCAGTTCGACGGACAGCCCGCTGCCGGTGGAGGTCAACAGAGCCACCGCGAACTACCTGTTCGGCGCACCCGAGGTCCGCGCGTTCCTCGATGCCAGGCTGTTCGGCGCACCACTGTCGGCGACGCTCAGCGGCGCGGGCGAGGTTGTCGTCGCGGTCGCCGTCCTCGCCGTCCCGCTGGTGCTGATCGCCGCCCTCGCCACGCACTTCACGGCCCGGCTCACCCCGGCGGTCGGGGACAACAGCACGGCCACGATCATGCGCACCGTGGCGCTGTGGGTGTTCCCGGCGGGTGCGCTGATCGGCGGCGCCGTCCTGCCGGTCGTCGTGCTCACCTATTTCGCCGCCAACGCCCTGTGGACCTGCGGTCAGCAGTATCTGATCCGGCGCACCCTCGCCGCCGAGGAATCCGCGAAGAAGGCGCTGGTCACCGGGGCGGCCCGCGCCGCCGCGCCACGACCGGGGGTGAAGCCACAGCGCCGGAAACGGTGACTCACGGGGTGGACACTGCCGGCGGCTACCCTCGGGCGGGTGTCAGCGAATCCGGAGGCCGAACTGCTCGCCGTCTACGACGCCGAGGGGCTGGTGATCGGCGAGGCCGATCGAGGCACCGTCTACCGCGAAGGACTCTGGCACGCCAGCGCGGGCGTGCTGGTCCGGTCTGTCGACGGCGACCGGGTCTACGTCCATCGGCGCACCGACACCAAACTCGTCTTCGCCGGCCTGCACGACTGCCTCGCGGGCGGCGTGGTCGACGCGGGCGAGCACCCGTCCGACACCGCGATCCGCGAACTGCGCGAGGAACTGGGCATCGTTGTTGGCCCTGGCGCGGTACTTCCGTTGCGCGCCACCGCGTCCTGGGACGGCGTCTGGGCGGGACGCGCACTGCGCTGCCACCTGTTCGCGTACGAGTACCGCTACGACGGTCCGATCGTCCACCAGCCGTCCGAGATCGTGGACGGCTGGTGGTGGACCGATGCCGAACTGCGCGCGCGCCTGCGTGATCCGGCGTGGCCCTTCGTTCCCGACACGCGAGTCGTCCTGGACGGCCTGCTCACCGCACCCCGCCACTGACTCGATAGACGACCACCGAGCCTGCCGAACGACAGGCCACCGGTCGCCGAGATCAGTCCAGCGTGCGCAGGGATTCCTCGTCGCGAGCCACCACCGCGCCACCGTCCGCGGTGAGCACGATCGGCCGCTGGATCAGCTTCGGATGCTGGGCCAGCGCGGTCAGCCACTGCTCCCGATCCGCCTCGGCGCGACCCCATTGCGACATCCCGAGATCCTTGGCGATCTGCTCGCCGGTGCGGGTGATGTCCCACGGCTCGGCGCCGAGGCGCGCCAGCACCGCCCGCAACTCCTCGACCGTCGGCGGATCGTCGAGGTAGCGGCGCACGGTGTACTCCACCCCGGCCGCGTCGAGGTGCGCGGTGGCATTGCGGCTCTTCGTGCAGCGCGGGTTGTGCCAGATCTCGGTCTGCCCAGATGTCATATCGGCAGCGTAGTCACGGGCCGTGCAGGCGCGTCCGTACGTCGCGATACTGGAAACCATGAGCGACACCGCATCCCCCGAGAACCCTTACGGCACACCGACGACCACCGGCCCGCAACCTCTCCGCTCCTACCAGAACAGGCTGAACACCCTCATCCGCAGCCTGCTGAAGGTGCCCGTACTGTCCGGTGTCGTCGGCAAGCGGCTGGCCACCCTGCACGTGGTCGGCCGCAGATCCGGCGCCGTCTACGACGTCCCGATCGCCTACACCGTGCACGACGGCACCTTGCTGATCGGCACCGAGCTGCGCCCATGGGTGAAGAATCTGCGGGGCGGCGCACAGGTACGTGTGTCGCGTGGCGGCGCGCCCGAAACCTTCACCGCCACCGTCTACACCGACGAGAGCGACGTCATCGAACTGTTCGCGGTGATCGCGCGCGACAACAAGCAGAACGCGAAATTCAACGGCATCGGCTATCTCGCCGACGGCGAACCGTCCAAGGCCGACATCTACCAGACCTGGCAGCAGGGTGGCGTGGTCATCGGGCTGACCCCACAGTGAGCACGCGGCGAGGCTACTTACCGCCTTCGGTCGGGGTGACCTGAGCAGGCTGGTAACTCGCGCCCGTGACGTCGACGCCCGCGGCTTTCAACTGGTCGAGAGCCTTGGTGACGTACTCGGTGGAATAGGCGTCGGCGTCGGGGTCCTTGGTGAGAACCGTTGCGCCCTCGGCGTTCTTGGTGTTCTTCGCGATCGAGACCGTGCGATCCCATGCGGTCTTGTCGATGGCGCCGATGCCCGCGGGAGACGGCCAGATCAACTTGTTCACCTCGTTGATCTGCCACTGCTGGTGTCCGGCGCCGAGCGTGGCGCCTGCGGCGACGGTGATGTCGCGGCACTTGTCGAGGTTGTCCCGGCAGAACGCCCAACCCTTCAGCGAGGCGACCAGGAACTTGACCGTCTGATCCTGGTACTTGCTGTCCTTCAGCTTCTCGGTGTTGGCCCACAGGGCGTCCTGCAGCATGGCCACACCCTCGTCGTTCCAGTCGATGGTGTTGAAATCGTCTGCGGTGTAGAGCTTTCCGGTCGCGGGGTCCTTCGTTTCGAGTAGCTGGGCGTACTCGTTGTAGGACATGGCCTGGGCGGCGGCGATGTCCTTGGCGAGGAAGGCGTTCATATCGAACTGCTGCTGGACCAGTTTCACGTCCTTGGCAGGGTCGATCCCGGCTTCGGTCATCCCGGCGAAGAGCTCGAATTCGTTGCCGTAGCCCCAGTTTCCGACGGTCTTGCCGCGCAGCGCGGCGGGCCCGGCGATATTCTCGGACTTGAACGAGACCTGTTTGGTGCCCGATTTCTGGAAGACCTGCGCGATCTCGGTGATCCCGGCGCCCGCTTCCCGCGACGCGAGGGCCTTGGGCACCCACGCGACCGCGTAGTCCGCCTGCCCCTGGGCGAGCACCGTCTGCGGGACGATGTCGGTGCCTCCGTCGAGGATCTCGACCGACAGGCCCTGTTCCTTGTAGAACCCCTGGTCGACGGCGGCCAGGTAGCCGGCGAACTGCCCCTGCTTGAACCATTGCAGCTGCAAGGTCACCTTGGTCAGGCCGTCGGCGGTGGTCTCGGAACCGCTGTCGGTGGTACTACAGCCGGTCAGCGCGGCGGCGGCCACGGCGGCCAGCGCCACCGCGGTACGCAACCGGAGTGCGGTCTTGCTCATGGACGGATCTCCCTCATCGGATCGTGGACAGCAGTGGGGTTCGGGGTCGGCGGGTGAGGTATTCGAGCAGCAAGACGGCGGCCAGGAACACGAGGCCGACGCACATCGCACCGACGACGTAGGCCCACGCCCGCGGATAGGCGGTATTGGCGGCGGCGGAGGTGATCCGGCTACCGAGCCCGTTCTGCAAGCCGCCGAAGTATTCGGCGATGATGGCCGCGATGACCGCGCCGGGCGCGGCGATCCGCAAACCCGTGAACAGGTGTGGCAGCGCGGCCGGCACCCGCACGGTGCGGGTGATCTGCCAGCCCGACGCGGCGTAGGAACTCATCAGGTCGGCCTGCACCTTCGGCACCTGACGCAGCCCCCGCGCGGTGCTGACGAAGACCGGGAAGAACACGACGATGGTGACGACGAGCCGTCGCGGTGTCTCGGTGGTCGTGGAGTACATCGAGTTCAGCAGCGGTGCCAGCGCCACGATCGGCACCGCGGCGGCGGCCGCGGCCAACGGCGTGAGGAGCCCGTCGATCAGCTGGAAGCGCACCGCGAGGACGGCGGCGGCCAGGCCGAGGACTGTTCCCGCGACGAACCCGATCAGCGCGTTCGTGCCGGTGGCCAAGGAAGCATCCAGGATGCGGCCCGCGTTCTCGGCGAACTGTGCGGCGATCGCGCTGGGCGCGGGCAACAGGAACGACGGCACGCCCGCCACCACGGTGAGCACCTGCCACAGCGCCAGGACGACGACGCCGACTACTAGTGGCGGCAGCCAGGTCTTCATCGCAGATCCTGTCCGTCGGCAGTCGTCTCGTCGTGTTCGCCGCGCAGTGCCGCGCGCACGGCGGCGACCGCGGCGAAGAACTCGCCGGAGGCGCGAACATCGTTGCCCGCCTGTCGATCCCACTCGCCGGTGGACACGATGTCGCTGATCCGGCCGGGTCGTGCGGACAACACAACCACCCGGTCCGACAGGTACACCGCCTCCGGAATCGAGTGGGTGACGAACACTACGGCGGCGCCGGTCTCCCCCGCGATGCGCAGCAGCTCGCCCTGCATGTGTTCTCTGGTCATCTCGTCGAGCGCGCCGAACGGTTCGTCCATCAGCAGCAGCGACGGTGTGCGGGCCAGCGCGCGGGCGATGGCGACGCGCTGCTGCATGCCGCCGGACAGTTCGGCCGGGTACCGGTCGGCGAATTCGCTGAGTCCGGCCATAGCGAGCAGTTCGGCACTGCGTGCCTTGCGTTGTGCTTTGGCTACCCGGTGCAGTTCGAGGGGCAATTCGACATTGGCCGCGACAGTGCGCCATTCGAGCAGGCCGGCCTGCTGGAACGCGATGCCGTAATCCTGGTCGATCCTGGCCTGACGCGCGGACTTGCCGTGCACGGTGACAGCGCCGCTGCTCGGCGTCTCGAGGTCGGCGATGATCCGCAGCAGGGTGGACTTGCCGCAGCCCGAAGGACCGATGAGCGAGACGAATTCGCCCGCCGCGACCGTGAGCGAGACATCGGACAGCGCTGTCACCGCACCCGCGGCGAAGGTCTTGCCGAGATCGCTCAGTTCGACCGCGGCAGCGACCGGTGACACCGGAGAGCCGGGATCGGTGACCGAGGTGGTCATGGGTGCTTCACTCATCAGTCCTCGCTCGATGTGCGGGTGCCGGGCGGGTGGCTGTAGCGGCGCAGTGCCAGCTCCACCAGTCCGACCAGGGCGGTGAGGACGACGCCGAGCAGCGCGGCGGCCAGGACAGCGGCATAGAGCCGGGCCGCATCGCCGGTGGCCTGCTGGGAGAACACGATGATCTGGCGCCCGATCCCACCCGCGGTGCCGGTCGAGATCTCGGCGACGACCGCGCCGATCACCGCGGCCGCGGCGGCCAGCCGTAGCGCCGGAATCAACGACGGAACCGAGGCGGGAAACCGCAAGCGCGTCAACGTCGCCCACCAACCGGCCGAGCAGCTGCGCATCAATTCCACCGAAGCCGCCGACGGCGTCTGGAGCCCGCGCAGCATCCCGATCACGATCGGGAAGAAGGCAAGGTAGGCCGCGATCACCACGATGCTCATCCACGGCCGCCACGGCGCACCGCCGATGGACAGTTTGCCGCCCCACGCCACCACCAGCGGCGCGAGCGCGATCAGCGGAACCGTCTGCGAGAGCACCACATACGGCAGCAGCCCCCGTTCGAGCCAGCCGAACCGCTGCATCGCTACCGCCAGTGCCACGCCGACCACAGCGCCGAGCACCAGCGCCAGCAACGACAAACTCAAAGTGAACATCGCTGTGCGCAACAGTGTTTCGCCGACGGTGCCCTTGCCGTCCGGGTCGCCGAGCACGGTGAACACCGCCCAGACGTGCGGGAGCGCGCCGTCGCTGGTGCGAGGGAGGACGCGGGTGCCCGCGACGCTCACGCCGTCGGCGGGCACCAGCACCTTCACCAGCTCCCAGATCACCGCCACGAGGACGAACGCGCTCACCGCGTAGACCGCGCGCAGCAACCGCGTCCGACCAGGAGTGGATGCTCGAATCTTCTGTGGGACAACAGCTGTCGCCGGATCGATGGTCGTCGTACTCACCGACGCCTTCCCGCCCGCCATCGTCCGGCGATACCGTGCGCGCCGGTGTTCGACGCCCACGCCGACACGCGATCGGCGATCACGACAGACCGGCCGCTTCGATCGCGGTGACCTGCTGATTCAGCCGCGGCAGCACCTGCTCGCCATAGGCCTCGAGCGTCGACGTTTTGGCGTCGTGCTGCAGGTACACCGCGAATTGGCCGACGCCGAGCTTCTCGAGCTCCCACAACCGGGCGAGCTGCTCGTCGGGGGTCCCGATCAGGCAGAACCGGTCCACGATCTCGTCGGGTACGAAGGCGGCGTGGGTATTGCCCGCGCGCCCGTGCTGGTTGTAGTCGTAGCCCTGCCTGCCCGCGATGTAGTCGGTCAGCGCCGCCGGAACATCGCCGCCCGTTCCGTACTTCGCGACGATGTCGGCGACGTGGTTGCCGACCATGCCGCCGAACCAGCGACACTGATCGCGGGCATGTTCCAGCCCGGCCTGCGATCCGTCGGTGACGTAGGCGGGCGCGGCGACACAGATCGTCACCGACAGGGGATCGCGGCCTGCCGCGGCCGCGGCGGCACGCACCTTGCCGATGGTCCATGCGGTGATGTCGGGGTCGGCGAGTTGCAGGATGAATCCGTCGGCGACCTGCCCGGTGAGCGCGAGGGCCTTCGGTCCGTATCCGGCCACCCATACCTCGAGCCGCGAATCGGCGGCCCACGGGAAGCGCACCTCGAGGTCACCGACGCGAGCGCTGCGGCCGTTGCCGAGTTCCCTGATCACCTCGACCGATTCGCGCAGGGCGGCCAACGTCGTCGGCTTGTCGCCGAGCGTGCGGACCGCCGAGTCGCCGCGCCCGATGCCGCAGATCGTGCGGTTGCCGTACATCTCGTTGAGCGTGGCGAACACGGACGCGGTCACCGTCTGGTCCCGGGTGGCCGGGTTGGTGACCATGGGACCGACGATCACCTTGCGGGTGGCGGCCAGGATCTGGCTGTAGATCACGTAGGGCTCCTGCCAGAGCAGGTGCGAGTCGAAGGTCCACACATGCGAGAACCCGTGGGTCTCGGCCACTCTGGCCAGTTCGATCACCCGCGACGAGGGTGGTGTGCACTGCAGGACGACTCCGATGTCCATCGGCACTCTCCGTTTCGGCAGTTGGTTTCTACAGAAGGTTCTGCGACAGGCCGCGACGGACGAACCGGCCGTGCCCGGCGCGACCGTGATAGGCACCGCCGTCGACGATCACCCGGCCGCGAGACAGGACCGTGTCGACGTGTCCGTCGATCTCGAAGCCCTCCCACGCGGAGTGATCCATGTTCATGTGGTGGGTCTTGCCGAGCCCGATGCTGGTGTGACCGTTCGGGTCGTAGATCACCACATCGGCGTCGGCGCCCGGACTGATCACGCCCTTGCGCGGATACATGCCGAACATCCGGGCCGGGTTGGTGCAGCAGACCTCCACCCACCGTTCGAGCGAGATCCGCCCGTCCTTGACGCCCTGGAACAGCAGATCCATCCGGTGCTCGACCCCGCCGATCCCGTTCGGGATCTTGCTGAAATCGCCCACGCCGAGCTCTTTCTGGTCCTTCATGCAGAACGGGCAGTGGTCGGTGCTCACCGCGGTGACGTCACCGGTGCGGATGAACCGCCACAGCTCGTCCTGATGCCCCTCGGCGCGCGAGCGCAGCGGCGTGGAGCAGACCCATTTGGCGCCCTCGAAACCCGGTGCGCCCAACTGTTCTTCGAGTGAGAGATACAGGTACTGCGGACAGGTCTCGGCGAAGACGTTCTGGCCCTTGTCGCGCGCCGTCGCGATCTGTTCCATGGCCTGCTTGGCCGATACGTGCACCACATACAGCGGGGCACCGGTCAACTGCGCCAGCATGATCGCGCGATGGGTGGCTTCCTCTTCCATCTGCCACGGGCGGCTGGTTCCGTGGAAGTAGGGCGAGGTGTTGCCGCGGGCGAGAGCCTGTTCGACGAGAACGTCGATGGCGATGCCGTTCTCCGCGTGCATCATCATCAGCGCACCGAGGTCACCCGCGGTCTGCATGGCGCGCAGGATCTGGCCGTCGTCGGAGTAGAAGACGCCAGGGTAGGCCATGAACAGTTTGAAGCTGGTGACGCCTTCGTCGACGAGTTCGCTCATCCCTTTGAGGGATTCGTCGTTGACGTCGCCGATGATCTGGTGGAACCCGTAGTCGATCGCGCACTGTCCGGCGGCCTTGCCGTGCCATTCGGCGAGGGTGTCCTGCACCCGCTGGCCCGGTTTCTGCACCGCGAAGTCGACGATCGTGGTGGTGCCGCCCCAGGCCGCGGCCCTCGTCCCGGTTTCGAAGGTGTCGCTGGCCTCGGTGCCGCCGAACGGCAGCTGCATGTGCGTGTGCCCGTCGACGCCGCCGGGGATCACGTACTTGCCGGTCGCGTCGATCACCGTCTCGGCGTCGGCGGCCGGATCGGCGCCGAACGCGGTCGAACCCGGTTGCAGGACAGCGACGATCGTCTCGTCGTCGATCAGCACATCGAGCAGCTGGGACCCGGTGGCGCTCACCACCGTCCCGCCGTGGATGAAAGTGCGCATCAGGGGTTCACCAACGGTCCGTAGGCATCCGGGCGACGATCGCGATAGAACGCCCATCTCTCGCGAACGACCTTGATCAGATCCATATCGAGATCACGAACAACCAATTCCGGCGAAGTATCGGAGGCGACCTCGCCGACGAACTTCCCCTCGGGGTCGACGAAATAGCTCGTCCCGTAGAAGTCGTTGTCGCCGTATTCGCTCTCGATACCGACGCGGTTGATCGCGCCGACGTAATACTCGTTGGCCACCGCCGAGGCGGGCTGCTCGAGTTTCCACAGATAACTCGAAAGCCCTCTCGACGTCGCCGACGGATTGAACACGATTTCCGCGCCCGCGAGGCCGAGCGCCCGCCAGCCCTCCGGGAAATGGCGGTCGTAACAAATATAGACGCCGACCTTGCCGACCGCGGTGTCGAACACCGGCCACCCGAGGTTGCCCGGCCGGAAGTAGAACTTCTCCCAGAAGCCGGTGACCTGCGGTATGTGATGTTTGCGGTATTTGCCCAGATAGGAGCCATCGGCGTCGATCACCACCGCCGTGTTGTAGAGCAGCCCGTCCATCTCACGCTCGTACACCGGCGCCACGATCACCAAGCTCAATTCGGCGGCCAGGGCGGCGATTCGCTCGGTGGTCGGGCCCGGTACCGATTCGGCGTATTCGTAGAACTCGGTGTCCTGTCGCTGGCAGAAATACGGGCCGTAGAACAACTCCTGGAAGCAGATCACCTGCGCCCCCTGCGCCGCCGCCTCCCTGGCATAGTCCTCGTGAACTTTGATCATCGATTCTTTGTCACCAGTCCAGCTGGTCTGGACGAGCGCCGCTCTGACGATTCCCATGCTTTGTTATACTGCACCTTCAACTGATTCTGTTGTGTTACAAGTGCGCGGAAACAGTTTCGGTGCCGTAAACGTTGGCGGTGCGCCCCGGACCGGCCGCGCACGACCCGCAGAATGAGTCGATGACCGAAGCCTCGCCGACCGCACTGCCCGCGGACTTCGCCGGGGACCTCGACGAGCGAACCGCCGCCGGTATCGCCGCCGCGCTCGGCCGCCGCATCCGCTCCGGCGCGCTCGCACCGGGCACCCGCCTGCCCACTGTGCGCGAGGTGGCCCGCGAACTCCGGGTCTCCCCCGCCACCGTCAGTCAGGCGTGGCGGGCGCTGGCCGCGACCGGCGCGATCACCGCGCGCGGTCGGGCGGGCACCTTCGTCGGGGAGAAGCGGGAGGCGCCGATCGGCCGGTATCAGCGCCTGCACTCGCCCTCCGACAATGCCTTTCGTGTCGACCTGTCCCGTGGCACCCCTGACCCGGCGTTGCTGCCCGACCTCGCCGCCGCCTTGCACGCGCTCTCGCGCGATACCGCGCCGGGCGATCTGTCGGCCCACTATCTCGGCGAGGCGGTGCTGCCCGCTCTCGCCGACACGCTGCGCGCGGACTGGCCGTGGCCGTGCGAACGGCTGACCGTCCTCGACGGCGCCCTCGATGCCGTGGACCGGCTGCTCGGCGCACATGTCCGTTTCGGCGATCCGGTGATCGTCGAGGATCCGTGTTTCCCGCCGTTCCTCGATCTGCTCGCCCGCCTCGGCGCGCGCCCGGTGGCCGTTCCTCTCGACGAATCCGGTTTCCGGCCGTCGGAATTCGCTCGCGCTTTCGACGGCCCCGCACCGCGCGCGGTGATCCTGCAGCCGCGCGCCAACAACCCGACCGGCGCCTCCCTCGACGCCGCCCGAGTGCGCGAGCTCACCGCTCTCCTCGGCCCGCAGCCCGCGCTGATCATCGAGGACGACCATTCGGCGGGTATCGCCTCCACCGCGCTGCGTTCGCTCGCCGCGCACTTCCCCGATCGCGGTGTCTACATCCGCTCCTACTCCAAGTCCCACGGCGCCGATCTGCGGCTGGCCGTCGCAGGCGGGCCCGCGGCACTGCTCGATCCGGTGGTCGAACGCCGGATGCTCGGGCCGGGGTGGTCCAGCCGACTACTCCAGCGCGTGCTGTCGACGATGCTGCACGATCCCGATGCCCGTGCCACCGTCGCGCAGGCGCGACTCGAATATCGCAGGCGCGCTGAAGTTTTGCGTCGCGCGCTGGCGCGGCACGACGTGATCGTGGCTGCGGGCGACGGCATCAATGTCTGGCTGCCGGTCTCCGACGAGAACGCCGCCATGATCAGCCTCGCCGCTGCGGGCATCAAGGCCGCGCCCGGCGGACCGTTCGAAGCGGGCGCGCGGCCCGCCACCGACCATCTGCGGCTGACGCTGGGCGGCGGCCTCGGCGACACCGACATCGCGTGGCTGGCCGCCGAACTCGCCGCCGCGGCCGCCGCCACCCCGACCTATCGGCGCATCCGCCGATCCTGACCCGGCATCGCGGGCTACATCGTGCGTAGGTCGAGCCACAGCTGCGACCAGGGTCGAACCGGTTGTTCGCATCGCCAGATCGTCACGTCACGGGTGGCGCCCTCGTAGCCGAGGCGGGCGTCGGATCGCCCGATCGGCGTCACCGACCCGAAGCTCTCGCGCAGTTCCTCGAGCTCCCCGCCGACGTAGAGGATCGTCGTCGCCGAGTCCGGCGGTGTACCCAGGTAGCCGTACCCGCGATTCGGGCTGTACACCGCCGGCCAGCCGTACTGCGGCCGATAGGTGTCGAGAGCCCCTGCCTGCCAATAGGATTGGGCAACGATCACCACACGGGCCCGCTCGTCCTCGGGCAGCGCCCGGTAGGCGAGATCGGTCGACGCGGCCAGGTCGGACCAGCCGAACTTGCCGTGCAGCAGCAGATCCACCCCACCGGTACTCGGCGGGATCGAGGATTCGGGCTGCCACGGCAGCGACAACGCCGCGAGGACCACCGACAGCCCGATCACCGGAACCGCGGCGATCCGCTGCCAGGCGACCCTGGCCTCGACCAGCCCGACAGCCCCGGCCGCCATCGCGACCGGATAGATGCCGACGGCGTAGTACGAGCGCCCACCGGTCGCCACGAACGCGACCACGAGCAACACCACAACCAGGCCGAAGAACCGGTAGGGCCGCAGCGATTCGGCGCGGAACAACCGCACCGTGCCGTAGACCAGCAGAATCGCGCCCAGCAGCCCGGCCGCGAGCAGGGCTAGAGGCACGAAGGCCAGGCGGCCACCGATCGCCTCCTGCTCCGCACTCACCACCGCGCCCATCTCGAGCTGCGGCCACCCGTTCGCCGCCTGCCACAGCAGGCTGGGCACCATCGCGACCGTGGTGATCGCCGCGCCGATCCACAGTGCGGGCCTGCGCAACAGATCGCGGGGTCCGTAGACCAGCACGCTGATCCCGACACAGATCCAGAAGAAGGGAATGAGCCATTTGACCTGCATGTCGATCGCGGTGACGACGCCGGCCAGGATCAGCAGCACATCGGCGCGCGTCCGGACCCAGCGCACGAGCAGCCAGGTGATGAGCACCCACAGCGGCCCATCGATGGCATTGGTGGAGAGCTGACTGCCCTGCACGAACAGAAACGGTGACGTCGCGTAGGCGGCCGCGCTGATCAGCTGCGCGCCGCGGCCGCCGCCGAATTCCCGCGCGATCGCCGCGGCGAGCACGATGCCCGCCACCGTGACCAGCAGGGCCGGAACTCGCAGCGCCACCAGCGAACCGGGTGCGATCGAATCCATCAGCGCAGCGATCAGCGGCAGCAGCGGGCCCTGGTCGGCGTAGCTGACCGCCAGGTGGTGCCCGCCCGCCGCCAGAAAGTACAACTCGTCGCCGAAGAAGCCGTACTGCCCGAGCACAGCGAACAACCCGATCGCGGCCACCACCGCGATCGCGCCGACACCGAGCACCGCGAACGGCGGAACCTCCCGTGTCGCATCGGGTTCGGTCGATTCCGTCGTCGTTGTCATCGGTCGTCGTCCTTCCTCGTCACCGCGTCGTACATCCGGATGAGATGCGAGCGGTACTGGCGCACATCGAAATCGGGTTGGCGCACCGCCCGGTTCGCGATGCCGTCGATCGAGTCCCGGATCAGACGCGCGAGCACGGTCGGGTCGAAGTCGCCGAACTCGCCGACGCGCTGACCCTCGGCCAGCGCCGAGACCAGCGGCGCGATCATCTCCCGATCACCGTCGGGGGTGTCGAAGCGCAGCGAACCGTCCGGGCCGCGCAGGTTGACCACGATGTCGCCGACGGCAGCGACGTAGCTCTTGTTGTCGTCGATGAATTGCAGATTCGACGACAGATAGGCGTGCAGGGCGGCGCGGTAGCCGTCGGCGATCGCCGCGGTGACGAACGGCGACATGAACTCGGCGCCGGAGACGAACAGCTGCGTCACGACCTGTGACATCAGCTCGTCCTTACCGTCGAAATGGTAGGAGATCACGCCCTTGGAGATCCCCGCGTGCTCGGCGATCCGGGCCAAGGACGCGTTGCTGTACCCGACCTCGGAGATCACTTCGACGGTGGACGCGATGATCTGCCGCCGTCGCGCATCCTCGATGAACGAACGCTGTTGTCCATCCGGCTTATTTTCTGGCCGCATGGTCAGAATTTAGCACGTACGGCCTGGAACCGTGCCCTAGATGACGTCAGCCTGGGCCGATACGGCAGAATGAGGGGCTCCTCCCCCGGAAAGGCAGCAGTGGTGACGCTCGACATGGCACACGGCGACGCAGTCGCGCGCAGTTCGACGCCGTAGCGACCGACCGAGAAGCGGCGTCGCGTCCGACGTCGGCGCAGTCGAGTCACCAGTACCGTCGATCACCGGGAGCAGCCGTGTCCACCATCGCCTGGACCGAAGACCACAGCCAGTTCAGCGCCGTCTGGCATTCGGAGAACGGCGCGCCCGCCCCGCGCCTCGTCACCACCGCCGACGACCGACTCTCGGCCGATCACGCGTATCGCCGCATCAGGGCGGGTGAGGCGCTGCTGTGGCAGGGCGATTACAACAATGGTCGTCAACTGTTACAGGCGCTGGGCCGACGCGCCGATCGCAAGCCGTCGAAGAAGCCCGCTACCGGCGACCTCGGCGCGCTCTACGAGCACGAGCGGATCAGAAGGCGGTCGCGGGCGGGCATTCTCGGCAGTCTCCTGATCCGCCTCGGCCCTGACTACGACCTCGACCTGCGCAGGGCTCCCGATGTGGCGGCGGCGTGTGCGGCGGCGTACGGCCCGGCGGACGCCGAACGCGTGGTCACCTTCACCGAACTGCTCGGCGTGGTGAGCGCGTATCGCTGGCAGCAGCAGGGTGTGGAAGTACCGGCGCTCGGTGCGCGCGTGTACCCCGGCTACGGCGTATTCTCGCCCACCCGAAGCGAATACGTCGACCTCGTCGCCGACGCCCCACTCGATCCCGAGATCCGCACCGCGTTCGATCTCGGCACCGGCACCGGCGTTCTGGCCGCGCTGCTCGCCTCCCGCGGCGTCCCCGAGATCGTCGGCACCGATATCAATCCGCGGGCGTTGCGGTGCGCCAAGGACAACGCCGAACGGCTCGGCTTCGGCCGGAAGATCGCCGTGACCGGGCCCGCCCTGTACCCGCCCGGCCGCGCCGATCTCGTGGTGTGCAATCCGCCCTGGCTGCCCGGCGTGCCGACCTCGGACCTGGAACGTGGTGTCTACGACCAGGATCAGTCGATGCTCACCGAATTCGCCCGAGACCTGCGCGCGCACCTCACCCCCCACGGCGAGGGCTGGCTGGTGCTGTCCGACCTCGCCGAACTACTCGGCCTGCGCCCGGCCGACCACATTCCGCGCCTGCTCGACGAGTCGGGTCTCTACGTGCTCGGCAAGCTCACCACCCGTCCACGTCATCCCCGCGCGACCGATCGCGACGATCCCCTGGCCGCAGCTCGCACCGCCGAGACGACCACGCTGTGGCGACTGCGGGCCCGTTAGCACAGAATTCTGTGTCGATCACACGACGAGCCGGTCGGATCCGGTGGTCTCTCCCCACGGGGGCCGGTGTGGCTGGCAGGATGCGCGGTACATCGTCCGGTAGCACCCGCTCTCGAGGAGATCCCGCCAAGGTGACCAGCATTTCGCAGGACCGACCCTTCATTCGCGCGCTCTTCGGTATCGGCATCGCCGCGGCCGCTCTGGTGGCCCTGGCGCCCGCCGCGCAGACCGTACCGAATCATCAGGCCGTGATCCCCGGCTGCGCACCTGCCGCGGCGGGTCAGCCCAACGGCAAGCAGTGGCCCACCGAACCGGCGCTCACCATCGACACCGCCGCGAGCCACACCGCCACCCTCGAGACCACCTGCGGCACCATCACGATCGCGCTCGCCGCCGCTGCTGCTCCGCGCACGGTGAACTCGTTCGCCTTCCTCGCCGGCGAGGGCTACTTCGACCACACCCGCTGCCACCGGCTCACCACCCAGGGCATCTTCGTGCTCCAGTGCGGCGACCCCACCGCCACCGGTATGGGCGGGCCCGGCTACAAGTTCAGCGACGAGAACCTCGCGGGCGCGGTCTACCCGGCGGGCACCGTCGCGATGGCCAACGCGGGCCCCGCCACCAACGGCAGCCAGTTCTTCCTGGTCTACCGCGACACCCAGTTGCCGCCGAACTACACGCCCTTCGGCACGATCACCGAGGGCCTGGACGCGCTGACCACCGTCGCCGACGCGGGCGTCGCGGGTGGCGGCGCCGACGGCACCCCCGTAGCCGATGTGGTCTTCAACGCCGTGACCACCACGCAGGGCTGACAAACGACCGAGGGCCGCGTCTCCGGGTTTCGGGAGACGCGGCCCTCGTCGTGGGGCTGGTCGATCAGCCGGCGCTGATCGAACTGAACAGGTTCTGAATGGTCTGCAGGATGATCTCGGTCAGCAATTCAGCGGCGGAACCGGCCATGTCAACGCTCCTCGTATGTCCTCATCAGGTGAAACGAACAAGTGAAGCGTGCCCTATTCACTTGTTGTCGCGCAGCGTTTCGGCGAAAAAAGTGAACAGAAACGCGAAAGCCGCGCCCCACCGGGACGCGGCTTTCGCAGCTCGTGACTACAGGTACTGACCGGTGTTGGACTCGGTGTCGATCGCCCGGCTGGCCGAGGCGTTCTTGCCCGTGACGAGCGTGCGGATGTAGACGATCCGCTCGCCCTTCTTGCCCGAGATCCGCGCCCAGTCATCGGGATTGGTGGTATTGGGCAGGTCCTCGTTCTCGGCGAACTCGTCGACGATCGAGTCGAACAGGTGCTGGATCCGCAGACCCGGGTTACCCGTGTCGAGCACCGACTTGATCGCGTACTTCTTCGCCCGGTCCACGATGTTCTGGATCATCGCGCCGGAGTTGAAGTCCTTGAAGTACAGGACCTCCTTGTCACCGTTGGCGTAGGTGACCTCAAGGAACCGGTTGTCGTCGCTTTCGGCGTACATCCGCTCGACGACCTTCTCGATCATCGCCTCGACGCACGCCTGCTTGTCGCCGTCGAACTCGCGCAGATCGCTCTCGTGCAGCGGCAGCGTCTCGGTGAGGTACTTCGAGAAGATGTCCTGCGCCGATTCCGCGTCGGGACGCTCGATCTTGATCTTCACATCGAGACGGCCCGGCCGCAGGATCGCGGGGTCGATCATGTCCTCGCGGTTGGACGCACCGATCACGATGACGTTCTCGAGCCCCTCCACGCCGTCGATCTCCGAAAGCAGCTGCGGCACAACGGTGGTCTCCACATCGGAGGAGACACCGGAACCGCGGGTGCGGAAGATCGAGTCCATCTCGTCGAAGAACACGATCACCGGGGTGCCCTCGGAGGCCTTCTCGCGCGCCCGCTGGAAGATGATCCGAATGTGGCGCTCGGTCTCACCGACGAACTTGTTGAGTAGCTCGGGGCCCTTGATGTTGAGGAAGAACGACTTGGCTTCCTTGGCATCCTGACCACGCGATTCGGCGATCTTCTTGGCGAGGGAGTTGGCCACCGCTTTGGCGATCAGCGTCTTGCCGCACCCGGGCGGACCGTAGAGCAGCACACCCTTGGGCGGGCGAAGCGCGTACTCGCGGAACAGATCCTTGTGCAGGAAGGGCAGTTCCACCGCGTCGCGGATCTGCTCGATCTGACGGCCGAGACCACCGATGTCGGTGTAATCGACGTCGGGAACCTCTTCCAGCACAAGGTCTTCGACCTCGGCCTTGGGAACCCGCTCGAACGCGAAGCCCGCCTTGGTGTCGACCAGCAGCGAATCACCCGGGCGCAGTTTGCGAATCGGCGAATCGGGGTCGGCCATGTCGTCGTATTCGGCGATCTTGGACAGCGGACCCGACAGCCACACCACCCGCTCTTCGTCGGCGTGGCCGACCACGAGGGCGCGCCTGCCGTCGTCGAGAATCTCACGCAGCGTGCCGATTTCGCCGATGGCGTCGAAATTGCCGGCCTCGACGACGGTGAGCGCCTCGTTGAGGCGCACGGTCTGGCCGTATTCCAGTGCGTCAGCGTCGATATTGGGCGAGCAGGTCAACCGCATCTTGCGTCCGGAGGTGAAGACGTCGACCGTCTGGTCCTCGTAGGCGTGGATGACGATGCCGTAGCCGCTCGGCGGCTGGCCGAGGCGATCGACTTCTTCCCGCAACGCGATCAGTTGCTGGCGCGCTTCTTTGAGCGTGTCCATCAACTTGCCGTTGCGGATGGTCAGCGAATCGATCCTGGCTTCCAATTCGCGTGCGCGATCCGGCGAATCGGCGAGTTGCCTGCGAAGAGCAGCCGACTCGGCGCGAACCGCCTCGAGCTCTCGCCAGGCCGCCGAATCCGAATTCTCGTTGGGGCTCATGATGCTGCTCCTCCCAGTCCCGGTCTATCAACGCTACCGGGCGCGGTCCGTTCTCGCTTTCCGACATGGTTTCGTCGTGATCACATCTTGTACGGTCGGTACGACATCAACCACACTTTTTGCACCTGTTAGGCTCCCCTAACACCCCGTACGGGGCACTCGCCAACGAGTCGAAAGGTTGCTGAACATGCTCCTTCCTCCCCGCACGATCCGTGTCGCCGTCGCCGCCGCCGCAGCGGCGCTCGCCGTCACCGTCGGACTGACCGGTTGCGGCGACTCCGACGATTCCTCGACGAATGCCACCACGAGCAGTACCAGTATCGCCGCCGCTCCGTCCAGCGTTTCGGCAACTCCGGCACCTTCGGGTGACAACGCCGCAGCCCCCACCGCCGATTCCCTGAAGGCGACGCTGATCAAGTTCGCCGATCCCGCGGTGTCCACCGACGACAAGGCGAAACTGATCGTCAACGGCGATTCGCACAAGTCCAACATCGATCAGATGAACGGCATGCTGGCCGGCTACACCCTGACTTTCGCCGTCGACAACGTCGCGACCAGTGGTGACACCGCCACCGCCGATGTGACGATCACCTCTCCCCACGGCACGGCCCCCGCGTTCCCGGTCACCTGGCAGAAAGAGGGCGGTACCTGGAAGCTGTCCGATGCCAGCGGCTGCTTGCTGCTCGGCTTCGCGCAGGCTCCCTGCACGCCCGCCTGATCGATCGGCATGACCGGATGACGGCGAAGTACCTCCGGGACGGCGCGGACGCCCTGCGAGCCGCGTAGGCCACCGAGATCACTCACGATGAGCGTCCTGCGGGTACTACGTGCGGGCGCGCGCTCGAGTAGTTCCACCCGACGAACGGGTAGTTCCGCGCTGTGCCCGCGGGTGGTTTCCTGCGATCGTCTTGCCATGAGTGTTGTCCCCAGCGTCGCGGTGGTCGTCGCGAACACCCCGGCCGATCGTGATCGGTTCCTGGACCTGCTGCGCATTTCGTCGCTGGTGGTGGTCGTCGCGGGCCATTGCCTGATGCTGACCGTGACGGTGTCGGGCGCCGAGGTGCATTTCGGCAATGTGCTCGCCGACCTGCCGATGCTGCAGCCGCTCACCTGGGTTCTGCAGGTGCTTCCGCTGTTCTTCTTCGCGGGGGTCGCCGCGGGTGCGCGCGGCCTCGGGCCCGGGACATCGTGGGGCGCTTGGCTTTTCCGGCGCACCCAACGGCTGGTGCGACCGCTCGGCTACTTCGTCGGCGCCTCGGCGGCCCTGCTGGTGGTGGCCGATCTGGTGCTCGCGCCGGGATGGCACCGTCCGCTCGCGGTGACGAGCGTGCAGCTGCTGTGGTTTCTCGGGATGTATCTGGCGGTGCTGGCGTGTGTGCCGTTGCTCGCGGCGCAGGTCACCAGTGGTCGCCGGATGTTCGCTGTGGTCGCGATGATCGTGGTGATCACGGCGGCCGCCGACGCGGTGCGGCTCACCGGTGGGCCGATGGAGCTCGGCTACCTGAATCTGATCGTCTGGCTGGTGCCCGCGGCGCTCGGGATCGGCTATCTGCGCGATCTCCTGTCCCGGCGGACCGCGGCGGTGCTGGCCTGCGTGGTGCTGGCAGCCGATCTACTGCTGGTGGTGCTCGGCCCGTACGAGACGAGCATGGTCACGGTACCGGGCCAGCGACTGTCGAATCTGGCGCCGCCGTCACTGCTGCTGGCCGGGCACGCGGTGGTGCTGTGCTGCGCCGCCGTCGCGGTAGCGCCCTGGTTGCGCCGTCTCGCCGCGCGTCCGCGGGTCTGGTGGGCGACGGTCATCGGCAACACCGGGGCGATGACGCTCTACCTGTGGCACATGCCCGCCCTGCTCACCGTGCTGGTGCTCAGCCATCTGGCGGGCGTTCACCGCACCGCGCCGACCGAGTCTGGGTTCTGGTTGCTCACGACGGTGCAACTCACCGCGACCGCCGCGCTCACCTGCGCCTTGTTCCTCGCCCTGCGCGGCCTGGAGAACACTCCCCTGCGCTGGTGGGACGGGCCGGTTGCCGCGGTGCGTGGTGTCCGCTCGGCCGCCACCGTGTTCGCCGTGATCGCGGCCGGGCTCGCGCTTTTGCAGGCCACCCGATGGGGCCTCACCGTGGACGGTGGGATCTGGTTCGCAGGCGCGGCGGCAGCGTTGTCGGCCGCGCGCCTGCTCACCCGTGCGTGATCAGCCCTTGGACGGGCGCCGCTGCGGCTTGGGCGTGACGGTGCCCTCGGCCAGGCGCCGCGCGCTCACCAGGAACGCGGTGTGGCCCTGCATGCGATGCTCGGGGCGCACGGCCAGACCGACGACGTGCCAGCCACGCACCATCGACTCCCACGAGCGCGGTTCGGTCCAGCATTCCTGCTCGCGCAGCGCCTCGACCACCTTGGACAGCTGGGTGACGGTGGCGACGTAGACCACGAGCACGCCACCGGGAACCAGCGCCTTCGACACCGCGGGCAACGCGTCCCACGGCGCGAGCATGTCGAGCACCACCCGGTCGACCCGCGGGCCCTCGTACTCGGCCACGTCGGCGATGGTGATCGACCAGTTCGGCGGGCGCTCACCGAAGAAGGTCTCCACATTGCGCACCGCGTGTTCGGCGTGGTCGTCGCGGATCTCGTAGGAGATCACCTCGCCCTCGGGCCCGACCGCGCGCAACAGCGAGCAGGTCAGCGCACCCGAACCGGCGCCGGCTTCCAGCACTCGCGCACCCGGGAACACATCACCCTCGTGCACGATCTGGGCGGCGTCCTTGGGATAGATGACAGCGGCGCCGCGCGGCATCGACAGGACGTAGTCGGTGAGCAGCGGGCGAAGGGCCAGATAGGGGGTGCCGTTGACCGACTTCACGACGGTCCCCTCGTCGTTGCCGATGAGGTCGTCGTGCTTGATGCCGCCGCGATGGGTATGGAATTCCTTACCCTCTTCGAGCACCACCGTGAAGAGGCGACCTTTGCCGTCGGTCAGCTGCACGCGGTCCCCGATAGCGAATGGGCCCGTTCGTCTGGCCGTCAATGTATCTCCGTTCTCCGTTGGAGTGACCAGCCTGCCAGGTCCGAGGACCCCGGCCCGAACAGGGTGAGGGGTCCGAGCTACTTCGCGGCAGCCAGAACCCGCTGCTGCTCGCGTGCCGCCGCGTGGGTCTCGTCCCGGGTCTTGCCCCAGACCTCCGCGACGTAACGTCCACCGGTCACCACGCAGACCCAGGCATTGGCGTTGCTGTTGCCGTCGGTCACGCAGGTGGCACCCGGGACGTCCATGGGCGCGGGCGCCACCGACTTGGTCCACGCCGCGGCGATCGCGGCCGAGGTAGCGGCGGCCAGCCTCGCCGCACCGGCGCCGTCCCGCGTGCGGTAGACGGTGGTCCCCTTGTTCGCCATCGCGTCGACCCCGACCTCGCGGTACAGCGACACCGCCGCCTGCTGGTCCTCGGCGAACAGCAGCGCCCCGTTCCGCCGATAGGCGCCCCGGCCGGAACTGTTGTCACCGACCGACAGCTCGAAGATCGCGTCCGGGTCGTAGGGCAGTGTCACCAGCTCGCGCTCCGGGGTCGGGGTGAACGAATCCAGCAGTGGCCGTTGCCGTTCCAGCGCCTTGACGATCGTCCGCTCGATATCGGGCCGACCACCCGCGCGCACCTTGGTGAACACGACGAACTCGCCCTGCGGCGTGAAACCCATACCGGTGAGCCTGCCACGGTCCTCGAGCAGGACGAGCCGCGTGGAAGGCGAGCCCTCGAGTGTGGCGGGAGTCCACTCTCCGGATTGCAGCAGTCCGCGTTCCTCGGTGGCGGCGACCGCGAAATCGGCCGCCGCCGCTGTCGCGGTCGCCGCATCGCGAAACCGCATCACACCGTGGGTGAGCCAATCGGTGTCGGCGGTCCCGCTGCCGCCGTTGGAACGCTCGGAGACGAACCCGGTGATCAGACCGTGCCGGTCGGCAACGGCGGCGATCGCGTTGTGATGCCCGGCCGAGACCTTCAATCGCGCGGAGTGGAGCACACTCGAGTTGCCGTGGCGGCGGTAGGCGGGGTCGATATCGGTGGGCAGCGCCAACACCTCCGCGATCCGCATGCCTTCGGCGAGTTTGCCCATGGCCAGCCGCTGCTCGTCGGTCGGCGCGGACGTCGACGTGGTCGGCGTTGCCGTCGCGGCCACAGTGGCGCTGACCGGAACCCGCACTACCTTCCCCGGATCCTCGCACGCGCTCACCATGATCACCGCGGCCAGAACCGCCCCCACCCGGAACACCAGTTGCATGCCGCGATCCTGGCAGAACCAGCCCACCACCGCCGAATCCCGAGTCCGCCACCGCACCTGAGCCGAATCGGGCAAGCCTGTCAGTGGCTGCCGCTAACCTGCGAAATATGTCAGCGCCCTTGTCCGTGCCCCTCACCGATGACACCGCCGCCGCGCCGGCGCATCGGTCGCGTCCGGCGTTGTCGCCTTCGCGGGCAAGCGATTTCAAGCAGTGTCCGCTGAAGTACCGGTTGCGGGCGATCGATCGGGTGCCGGAACCGCCGTCGCGCGCGGCGGTGCGCGGGACGGTGGTGCACGCGGTTCTCGAGGATCTGTTCGGGTTGCCTGCGGCCGAGCGTCAGCCGGAACGGGCCGCGGCGTTGGTTCCCGACGCGTGGGAGCGGGTGCGCGCGGAGCGCGACGGGGTGGACGAGCTCGTCGCCGAGGGTGGGCCGCAGGCGCTGTTCGACGAGGTGCGCAAGCTGGTCGCGAGCTACTACGAGCTCGAGGACCCGCGGCGATTCGAGCCACACGCGCTGGAGGAACGGGTCGAGGTCGATCTCGACGGCGATATTCCGCTGCGCGGTTTCGTCGACCGGATCGACGTGGCGCCCAACGGCCTGCTGCGGGTGGTCGACTACAAGACCGGTCGCTCGCCCGGGCCGATGCACGAAGCGCGGGCGCTGTTCCAGCTCAAGTTCTACGCGCTGATGATCCTGCGCACCCGCGACATCGTCCCGGCCCAACTGCGCCTGATCTACCTGGCCGACAAGAACATCCTCACCTACACGCCCGAGCGCGAGGAATTGGTTCGCTTCCAGCGCATTCTCACCGCGCTCTGGCAAGCCATCATCGATGCGGGCAAGACCGGGGACTTCCCGCCCACGCGCAATTCGATGTGCAAGTTCTGCGACTTCAAACCCCTGTGCCCCGAGTACGGCGGTACCCCGCCGCCGTATCCGGGTTGGCCGGTCCAGACCCCGATCCCTGTCGACCTGGTGACAGAACGCCTCCCCGAAGACGTGTGACCGCGATCGGCCTGGTACCCACCGAACTGCGCACATCCGCGCATCGGCTCGGGTCGTCCGGGTTAAGCTGCGAACACCCTATGCAACTGGTTGAATATGAGGTGAGCTGACAGATGCATCCTTTCCGCGCGGCGGTCGAAGCTCGAGACGTTGCGGCCATAGAGGCACTGCTGGCCGAGAATGTGGTCTTCACCAGCCCCGTCGCCTTCGGGCCCTATCCCGGCAAGGCCATCACCGCGGCCATCTTGCGCGCGGTGATCCGCGTCTTCGAAGATTTCCGCTATGTGCGCGAGATCGGCGAGGGGCGCGACCACGCCCTGGTGTTCGAGGCGACCGTGGACGGCAAGCAGCTCACCGGGTGCGATTTCGTCCACCTCGACGAGGACGGCAAGATCGACGAATTGATGGTGATGGTCCGGCCGCTGTCGGCCGCGAACGCCCTGGCAGCGCGGATGGGCGCGCAGTTCGAACAGATCAAGGCCGAGGCGACCGCGAGCAGCCGGGCTGATTCCTGAGGCTGCTCGCGGCCGACACTAGACCGCGAAGTCGCGGAACAGCAGAACCGAAAGACCCAGGCCGACAGCGAGATTCACGATCGCCGCAGATCCGAAGACCACGATCGGCCGCCAGCCGGCTTCGCGCAGCCCACGCAGCGAGAACTCCAGACCGATGGAGACGAAGGCCAGGATCAGGAACCAGGTGCGCAGGTCGTTGATGATGGCGATGTGCGCGGCGCCGGTCTTCTTGTCGACCGACTGCAGATACAGCGTGCCGATGATCGAGGCGGCGATAAACCCGAGCACGAATTTCGGGAACCTGGCCCAGAATTCGCCGATGCTCGGTCGAGCGGTGCCCTCGGTGCGATCCACGCGGAACGCGAACCAGGCGGTGAGCGCGATCGCCACGAGACCGATGAGTGCGTTCTGCGTGGTCTTGACGATCGTCGCGATCTGCAACGACTGCTCACCCGCCAGCGCGCCCGCGGCAGCCACCGCGGCCGTGGTGTCGATATTGCCACCGATCCACGCGCCCGCTACCGCATCGGAGAGCCCGAAAACATCAGCGAGCCAGGGCAACAGGAAGATCGACGGCAGCGCGAAGATGATCACCAGCGACGCCGCGTAGGCGATCTGCTCACGCCGCGCCTGCACCGCACCCGCCGCCGCGATCGCCGCGCTCACCCCGCAGATCGACACCGCCGACGACAGCAGCGCCCGCAGCTTGTCGTCGAGCCCGAGCACCCCACCGAACCACCAGGTGAACCCGAAGACGATGGTGATCAAGGCCAACGCCTGCACGATCGACGGAGCGGCGGCGGTCACCAGGATCTTCAGATTGATCGACGCACCGAGCAGCACCACGCCGGTCTTGATGAAGAACTCGGTACGGAACCCGGCCGAAAGCCGTTCTCGCAGACCCAGTTTGTTCAAGACTACATTGCCGATCAACCCGATCACGATCGCGTAGACCGGGTACTCGACCGTCTTCGCGACCCGTTTGAACGGCGTATCCGCCGCCCATTGCGGAACATGGGTGTCGAAGAACCGCGTCAACGCGCCCAGCACTAGCACGAGCGCGATCCCCGCCACGATATCGGCGACTGCGGGCCGCGAATTCCCCTGCAACGCCTCGGTTTCCGACGTCGTCCGTGTCGTTTCCCCCATCACGGCACCAGCCGATCCGGGATCGCCCCGACCAGCACGAGGCCGATCAGAACGAGCCCGACGACGGTGGCCAACCAGTCTTCGTTCCAGCTGAATGCGCTGCCCGGCCGCGGCTCGGGCTCTGTCTGCGACACGGTGACTCCTTGCGTTCCTGTCGAGAAACGCAAGGTAGCAACGGGATAGCGCGAATACACTGATTGCACTCGCGCTGAATCAATCGTCGAGATCGCGGCGGAGGCGCCGCGCGAAGATTACCGCAGGCGGCGTTCCTCTTCGGCCTCCAGCCGGCGCCGCTCCTCTTCGCGCTCGACCTGCTCCTTCTCGATCTTTTCCTCGTGCTCGTCCTTGTTCGACATGTTCGCCCCGATCATGGATTGCCCGGACAAATCTGCCGTCCAGCCTACTCGCGGCGAAGTGCCCGGCCGCGGCGTCGACCCGGCACCGACGGCGGCCACCTGCCCCGATATTCCGGGTCTCGCGACAGCACCTCGCCACCCGTAATATGCAGGTCGCGGGCCTACAGCGAATCCCGCACGGCGAGGAGAACTGATGAACCGCAGCCTGTCCCGGGCCGTCGCAGCAGCCGCAATCGCACTGGCGATGGCAACCCTTCCAGCTGTCGCCTCCGCGAGCCCAGCCACCGCGCCGACCGTCGCTCAGCCCATCATCAACGGCGCACCGACACCACCGTTCGACCCGATCTGCCCGTTGTGTTTCGTGCGTGAGGCGCTCGAGAGTTTCTCTGCGCAGTAGGTTCAGGCACCGAACACGAAACCCCTCACCGGAGTGAACACAGGTGAGGGGTTTCGGCGGTAACGGCTCAGAAGGCTCGGCAGGAGCGGATGTCGGTGGCGAGGATGGCCTTGGCGCCGAGGTCGGCCAGCTGGTCCATCAGTTCGTTGCCCTGCTTGCGCGGAACGAGCGCACGCACGGCGACCCAGTCGGGGTCGGTGAGGGGCGAAACGGTCGGCGACTCGAGGCCGGGAGTGATGGCGACGGCCTGGTCGAACAGCGACTTGGGGCAGTCGTAGTCGAGCATCAGGTACTGCTGGGCGAAGACGACGCCCTGGATGCGGTTGATGAGCTGATTGCGGGCGCGGTCGTCGCGGTCGGAACCGGTGCGTTCGATCAGGACGCCCTCGGAGTCGCACAGGGACTCGCCGAACGCGATCAGGTTGTGCTGACGCAGGGTGCGGCCGGAGCCGACCACGTCGGCGATGGCATCGGCGACGCCGAGCTGGATCGAGATCTCGACCGCGCCGTCGAGCCGGATCACCTCGGCCTCGATGCCGAAGCGCGCGAGGTCGGCGCGCACCAGGTTCGGGTAGGAGGTGGCGATGCGCTTGCCCGCCAGGTCCTCGACCTTCCAGTCCTCGCCGGCCGGGGCCGCGTAGCGGAAGCTGGAGCGGCCGAATCCGAGCGAGAGCCGCTCGCTGACCGGGGAGCCGGAGTCCAGGGCCAGGTCGCGACCGGTGATGCCGAGGTCGAGCTCACCGGAGCCGACGTAGATGGCGATGTCCTTGGGCCGTAGGAAGAAGAATTCGACCTGATTCGTGGGGTCGAGGACGGTGAGATCACGGGAATCGGTCCGCTTGCGGTATCCGGCCTCGCTCAGGATGGAGGTGGCGGATTCCGAGAGCGAGCCTTTGTTGGGAACGGCGACGCGCAACATGGGATGGGTCCTTTCGAGGGAAGTGGCGGGCGTGTCGATCAGGACGGATCAGCCGTCACAGATGTCGGTACACGTCCTCGAGCTTCAGCCCACGACCCAGCATCATCACCTGGACCCAGTACAGCAGCTGGGAGATCTCCTCGGCGAGCGCCTCGTCACTCTCGTGCTCGGCGGCCAGCCAGATCTCACCCGCCTCCTCCAGGACCTTCTTGCCCTGGAAATGAACGCCTGCGTCCAGCGCGGCCACGGTGCCAGACCCCTCGGGACGGGTCTGGGCACGCTCGGTCAGCTCGGCGAACAGGGATTCGAAGTTCTTCACGGTTAAAGATTGTTTCACACGGCCGCTACCGCATTCCCAGCCCGCACCCGCGACCCCGAGGAGCGGCGGCCACGCAGTGGCCGGTCCTCGGCCGGGTCGCCGGTCAGGCGCCGTTGCGTAGGCGACGAAGGAGCAAGCAACGGTGCCTGACCGGCGGCCCTTCATGGCCGCGGATACGCGCGCGCAGGCGCGCCGATCAACCCAGCAGTTCGCGCAGGTCGGCTACGGCCGTGCGCAGGTGGTCGGCGAAGGCGTACATCTGGTCGGCCACCGACTTCGGCGTGGCCAGGTAGATGTTCCACCGATCCGGCAGCAGCACGTAGGCGATGCCGATGCAGCGCGGACTGGTCGAGCCGAAACCGAAGTAGCGGATGTACTTCGACGGCGCCGAGCTGGTCGAGAGGTAGTCGTCGCGCATGACGGTCCAGCCGGGGCTGTCGAACAGCGCGATCCGCTCATCGGCGACGCCGAGCTGTTCGCCGCGACGACGCTGGATCCACTCCAGTTCCCACAGGTGCTGCTCGGGCGCCTGCCCGGCCTGGCATTCCTTCGCCCGCGCGACGTGGGCGGACGCGGCGGTGCGCGCCGCGGCCAGCTTGGTGTCGGTGTCGGCCTCCGCGGACACCATCGCGTCGACGAACGCCACCATCTCCGGGGTCACCACACGCATGGCCTCGGTGCGACCGTTGCGGAACTGCCGGGTGGCGATGGATTCGTAGGTCGCGCCGGTCAGCCCCTTGCTGCGCCGGTGGGCGAGCTGGTAGCTGAGCTGAGCGAAGGCATCGGGTGAGATGCCCAGCTTCTTGGCCTCGCCGGTGCCGAAGTCGTCGAACGACACCAGCGAGGTGGCGGTGTCGGCGGCGAAGCGGGCGAAGTCGGCGCCCGCCGCGGCGATGTCGGCGCGGGCGGCCGAATCGAGCACGAACTCGATCGGCTCCACCGAGGGCAGCCCCTGCGACTGCGCGCCGCTGGTCGCCGCGTGGTCCTGGGTGGTTCGCTCGAGCAGCGCGTCGACGAACGACAGCACGGTGGTGCCGTCGAGCCCGCAGTGCTCGACGTTGATGCCGGCCTGACCGTCGGCGAAGACGATGAACGACACCGACTTGTCGAAGTAGCGGTTACCGCTGTCGCCGTGCAGCAACTGATCGCTGGCGTGCAGTTCGTCGCGCGGCGCGAAGTCCTCCAGGCACACCGAGAACAACGCCGTCTCCACCGCGTCGAACGCCACGACATTGGCGGGCTCGGTGCGCAGCACTTCACGGCTGCGCGCCCATGCCGCACGGGCTTTCGTGGTGAGATGCCCGACCGAGGTGTCGGTCGCGGCGGGCTTCGTGCCGCCCTTGATCACCGCGCGCAGTCCGTCGACCACGTCGTCGAACGCGTACGGCGCACCGTCGGGTCCGATGACGTCCATCCGGAAGATGTTGCCGCGGTAGAAGACCGCGATATGGCGCGCATCCGAGGGGCCCGGCCATTCGGGGCTGTAGGGCTTGCGGACGCTGTCCTGGATCTCGCCCGGAATCCGGGTCTCGGAGAACAGGTACTTGTTCTGCCACATCGACAGCGCCTGCCCGCGCTGGGTCACCGGCGGGATCTTCTCCGCGTCCAGCGCCAGCTTGTAATCGACAGCCGCGCCGATGATCGCGGCTGCCCGCTCGGCCTGCCCGGCGACGGTCGACGCCGCGAGGGGGGTGTCGTCCCGGAACAGGAACACGAAGTTGGCGTTGATCGCGATCCGGTCCCGACGGCCCAGATACCGTGACGGCCAGAATTCGTCGAGCCAGCTGCCGACACCGGGGGTGGCGTCGTATTCGGCCAGTGCGGCGTGCAGGGCGCGCCCCGCCCCACCGGGGCGCAGCAGCTCGGCTACCGCGCCCTCGGTGGTGGCGTACTCCTCGGCGCCGAGCAGTGGCTGACACCACTGCAGGAACCGCGCGCAACTGTCATCCAGTGTCGGCAGCGGCACCCGGGGCAGCGTGTCTTCGGCGGCGAACGTGGGTTGGTTCAATCCAAGTCCTCATGTCTCGATGGGATGCGGGCGGGACAGGAACAGGTTGGCGTAGAGCCAGCCTTCGGCTTCGTGGTCGGTGGTGTCGATTCCCTTGGCCGCCAACGCATCCAGCACCTGTTCGCGCTCCTGTGCCGAGGCGAACCTCCGCTGCTGGAACATACCGGGACGCTGCTCGCTGCGATACCCGAGCGCGGCCAGTTCCTCGGCGATGGGACCGAAATCGAACATCCGCAACACGAAATGTGCCATCCACGGTCGCTTGCGCGGATCGGCCTGGGCGACCCTGGACAGGGTTTTCTCGGTGATGTAGCCGACGCATCCGGTGGAGATCACCAGATCGGCCGAGGCCAGCACACGCCGCTGCGCCTCGGTGGGCTCGGTGGCCTCGAGGTCGGCGTGCACGTAGTCGTGCAGGAGTCCGGCGGCGTGGGCGTAGGTCAGCGCCGGGCGTGCGGCGTCCATCCCGATGAAGCGTACGTCGGGCATGAGATCGCCGCGCAACCGCTCCCGGTCCGCCGCGATCAGCCCGATCTTGTCGGTGTCGGCGTGATCGCGGTAGTGCCCGGCCAATTCGTCGACGGTGGTGTCGGTGCGTAACAGTGCCGCGTTCACCCCGTAGGAACACCCGAGGTCGAGCACGGTCGGAATCCGGTCCGGGCGTGCGGCCCGCAGCTGACGCAACTGTTCGGCGAAGTGCGGCTTTGCCAGTTCCGGGATCCGGTAGTCCAGATCGTTCATCCGATCGAAATATGCTCGCGGATCTGGACTTTCGTAGATGTCGTCGAATGATGCTTTGCCGGTGGTGTGCAACGGAACGGACATGGGCGGTTCCTCTCAGTCGAGCAGTCGGTCACCTCGGACGGCGTCGGCCGCGGCGGCCACATGGTCGGGCAGGACACGGCCGAACAACTGTCTGGTGCGTTCGACCGTGCCGATCACCCCTGGTCGGTCCGTGTAGGCGAAAATCGCCGAATGTCGTTGTCCCGCACCGGCTACCTCGGTAACTCGATGCAGGGAGAAGCGGCCCTTGAACAGCTGCAGGTCGCCGGGGCGCAGTTCGAGCGACCGGATGAGCCGGGCGCCGTCACCGGTGAGCACGGCGCGTACATCGTCGAGATTCTCGGCGTAGGGGTCGCGAATGTTGGGGCAGTACTCGAACACGCCACCGGCTTCGGGCTTGCGCGTGAGCATGCTGACGGTGAATTCGTTGGTGTCGAAATGCCACGGATGCGACATCCCCGGCTCGACCACGTTCAGGCACAAACCGGCCAGCGGGTCGGCGAATTCGTACAGATCGTCGAGTTCGAAGCAGTCGGCGACGAACCGCTGGAACACCGGATCGGTGTAGAGCCGCTGGATCAACGCCTCGGCGGGGATGCGGTCGCGGGCCACGAAGGCGTTGCCGCGGTCGAGCACGATCCGCGCCGGATGGTCGGCGGGCAGGTCGGCGTCGAGGGGAATGTTGTAGGCATTGACCCGCTCCACTTTGTAGTGGGCGTGCGGTGCGATCGCCTCCCCCTCGGTGCGCAGCGTCTCCAGCAGCTGCGGCCGGATGAACTCACGCAGGACCGTGCAACCGTCCTCGGCCAGCTCGGCACGGGCCGCCTCGATGGCCGCCTGCCTGCCCGAACCACCGAGATCGGTGAGTGGATACCGTGCGATGTCGACGATTTCGTCAAGCCCCCGCGTGCCCGTCATGTACTCAGTTTGCGGGAATATTCGGGCGCGCGCTCGCGGTTTCGACAAATCGGGCATATCCCGGGAAGATCACAATCGTGCGAATTCAACTGTGCGGCAACAGTTTTCGCAGATTCTACCCAGGTTTCGGTCTTATCACGGTAGGCTATTACGCCCTATCACGGTGAGCCCTCGTCATTTTCGGACGCGGGCGTCGAGTGCGGCGCGCAGATCCGCTACCGAAAGGCCAACCAGCGACTCCCGAAATACCCGCCCCGGCGCCTCGGGAACCGCGATCTCGCACGGAATCACGATCAGACCACAGCCCGCGCCCTGCGCGGCGAGCGAACCGGTCGGCGAATCCTCGATCGCGACACAGTCACTCGGGTCGACCCCCAGCAATTGCGCGGCGCGGCGGTAGATGGCGGGATCGGGCTTGCCGTGCGCCACCTCGTCGCCGCACACGGAGGTGTCGAAGTAGTCGCGGCCGAGGGTATCGAGGCCGTATTCGGTGAGCGAGCGCTTGGTGTTGGTCACCAGCGCGCACCGCAAACCCGCCTCGCGCACCATCGCCAGCGCGTCCTTGGCGCCGGGACGCCACGGGATCGGGCCGAGCATCAACTCGGTGACCCGGCGCTCGAGGAACTCCCCCGCCTCGACGATCGTCTCCGGCGTCGGCACCACACCGATACCGTCGAAGAGCATGCGCAGCGCGTTCGGGCCGGAGGCGCCGATCAGGGCGTGGCGGACCTCGTCGGTCAGCTCGCGGCCGTGCTCGCGGGCCAGTTCACGAACCGCGATGTCCCACAGCTTCTCCGAATCGAGCAGCGTGCCGTCCATGTCCCACAGCACCGCGGCCGGTCGCGCGCTCACCTGTTCACTCGCCTCGTTCTCATATCTCCCGGTGACCGGCAGTCGCCGAGCCCCGTTCAGCGTAACGGGTTCGCCTCAGACGCCCGATCCGGCGATCTGCAGGTTGCCCGCGTCGCCTGCGACCTGGATCCAGCGGTTCTCCGAGGTCACGGTGCCATTGGCGAGCTGGTAGGTGAGGGTGACGACCGCGCGGTTGGGCCCGCTGGGGGTGATCGAGCCGACAGTCACCGACCGCACCGACGACCAGAACGACGAGTACTGCCCGAACCCGCCGGTCTGCGCCTGGTACCCGGGCGCGAGCTGTGCCCAGGCCCCGCCGATATTGCCGGGCAGCATGCCGTAGTACCCGGCGATGAACTGGTTGATCCGGTCCGGGGTGGGCGGACCGGCCTGCGTGGTGGTGACGGTCGTGCTGGACGGCTTCGGGGTGGTGGGGGTGGGCTTGGCCGAGGTGCTGGTCGGAGTCGCGCCGGTGGTCGTCGCACCGCTCGGCACGGCCTCGGACGGGGCCGACACGGTGATCGTTTCCTGCTCGGGCACGATGACGACGGTGCTCACCTTGCCGTCGACCATCGTCGTGACGGTGACCGGCGATGCCGGGACCTGCGCCTGCTGATCGCGCTCTCCGCCCCGGTCGCGGGTGACCACCAGCACGACGAGCATGACCGTGAAGGCAGCGACGGCCGCCGCCAACAGCAGGACCGCACGACTGTTGTTCGCGCGGTCGGTGCGCGACGGCGGGACGGGGAACGCCGGATGCAGGCCGGAACCGTCCGTCGGCCCGGCTGCCGCCGCGGCGCGCAACTGGGCCTGGGCACCGGCACGTTCGACACCGTCCGCGGCCGAGAACGCGGCGTCACGCGGCCGAACGAGGCCGGGATCGCCTGCCGCTGCCTGCCGCACCGCGCCTGCCTGCCCGACCCCGCCTGCCGCCGCTCGGCCGACTACTTCGTCCGGACGGCCCGCCATGTGTGCGCCCGCGCCCGATGCCGCGGTTCCGCCCACGTCCGATGCCCGCGGCGCACCCGAGGACGCGCCGGTCGAATTCCGTCCCGAGATGGCCGAGCGGGCAGCCTTGGCCTTTGCGAGGCCGCTGCCGAACAACGCTGCCGCGCCCGACTTCGCCGTCGCTCCCCCGTTCGCGGGTGCGCCGGCCGACGGAATCTGCGTGGTGGCCGCCTCGCTCATCGGCAGAATCTTCGTGGCCGAGGCGGGCAGTGCCGGAACACGGCCCGCCGCGACATCTTCCAGCGCGACACGCGCCTGCGCCATCGTCGGCCGGTCATCGGCCGATGCCGTCAGCAGCCACATCAGGACCGGCGCGAGCGGACCCGCGTTCTTCGGTTCGGGCACCACACCGCGCGCGACGGCGTGCAGCACGGCGAGCGGGTTGTCGCCCTCGCCGAACGGCGGCGCGCCTTCGGAGGCCGCGTACAGCGTCGAGCCGAGTGCGAACACATCGGCGGCGGGCTTCGGGCTGTCGCCGCGCGCGATCTCGGGCGCCAGGTACGCGGGGGTGCCCGCGAGGAAGCCGGTGGCGGTGACGGTGACGTCCCCGGTCGCGTGCGAGATCCCGAAGTCGGTGAGCTTGACCGTGCCGTCGTCGCCGACGAGCAGGTTGGCCGGTTTCACGTCGCGGTGCATGATCCCGGCGTCGTGTGCCGCCGACAGCGCCGCGGCGGCCTGGGCGCCGATCCCCGCCACCTCGATCGGGGGCAGCGTCACTCCGCCCGCCAGCTTCGCCGCGAGACTCGGCGCGTTCATGTACTCCATGACCAGCCACGGCTGGCCGTCCTCTTCGGCGACATCGAAGACGGTGATGGCGTTCGGGTGGTGCAGGCGGGCCGCGATCCGGCCCTCTCGCATCGCGCGCAGTTTGCCTTCCAGCGCTTGCGTACCGGTGAGACCGGGCGCGAGCAGAACCTGCTTCACCGCGACGGTGCGTCGCAACCGGACGTCGGTGGCGCGCCACACGACCCCCATCGCACCCGTGCCGATCGGGTCGGTGAGTCGATAGCGTCCCGCGATCAACCGATCCGATGTCATATCTGTGCCCCTCCTGCTTACCGCCGAGTCGTCTCGCCCTCCGCGCCACAGCGGGATGAAACTTTTCGAAAATCCTACGTGCTGAACTGCTTCGATCCTGTTGCGAGACAGCTCGGCCCGTGGACCCGGCGTCCCATCGTGACCATACTCACAAGCGCCACAACGACGAACGGATCGGCCCGCGGGACCGATCCGATCTGCCGACGCCTCTATCTCGTGCCTGCAGTGTGTCAGGCGTTGAAGTATTTCGCCTCCGGATGCAGCAGCACGAACGCGTCCGTCGACTGCTCGGGATGCAACTGCAGCTCTTCCGACAGCGTCACCCCGACCCTGCCCGCGTCGAGCAGGTCGACCAGCTTGGCACGATCTTCCAGGTCAGGGCAGGCACCGTAACCGAAGGAGTAGCGCGCGCCCCGGTAGCCGAGCTTGAAGTAGTCCTGCACATCGGCGGGATCCTCGGCCGCCACGGACTTGCCGTCGACGGTCAGCTCCTCGCGCACCCGACGATGCCAGTACTCGGCCAGCGCCTCGGTGAGCTGCACGCCGACACCGTGCACCTCGAGGTAGTCGCGGTAGTTGTCGGCGGCGAACAGCGCGTTCGCGAAGTCGGCGATCGGCTGACCCATCGTGACCAGCTGGAACGGCAGCACATCGACCTGTCCGGTCTCACGGGCCTTCTCCCGCGAACGGATGAAGTCCGAGATGCACAGGAACCGGTCGCGCTGCTGACGCGGGAAAGTGAACCGATACCGTTCCGGCGCATCAGGATTCGGCTCGGTCAACACGATGACCTCATCGCCCTCCGATACCGCGGGGAAGTACCCGTAGACCAGAGCCGCGTGCTGGAGCACTCCCTCGGTGGCGAGGCGCTCGAGCCAGGCACGCAACCGCGGACGACCCTCGGTCTCCACCAGTTCCTCATAGGTCGGCCCTTCGCCGGCCTTCTGACCACGCAGACCCCACTGGCCCAGGAACAGCGCCCGCTCGTCGAGCAGACCCGAATACTCCGCCAGCGGCAGACCCTTGATCACCCGGGTGCCCCAGAACGGCGGCGTCGGCACCGGAAGGTCGGCGGCGACGTCGGAACGCTCGGGCACCACGATCGGGACCTCGGCGGCCTTGCGCTCGGCCGCGATTCGCTTGGACCGTTCGTGGCGGGCCTTGCGCTCGGCGGCCTTCTCCTTGGCCGCGATCGCCGCGGGGCTGTCGGGATCGAGGCCACCACCGCGCTTGACGGTCATGATCTCGTCCATCAACCGCAGGCCCTCGAACGCGTCGCGGGCGTAGTACACGTCGCCCTCGTAGACCTCGGTCAGGTCGTTCTCCACGTAGGAACGGGTCAACGCCGCACCACCGAGCAGCACCGGGAACTGCTCGGCGACACCCTTGGTGTTGAGTTCGCCGAGGTTCTCCTTCATCACCACCGTCGACTTCACCAGCAGCCCGGACATGCCGATCACGTCGGCCTTCTTGTCCTGGGCGGCGTCGAGGATGGTCGCGATCGGCTGCTTGATGCCCAGGTTCACGACCTCGTAGCCGTTGTTGGACAAGATGATATCGACCAGGTTCTTGCCGATGTCGTGGACATCGCCCTTCACCGTGGCCAGCACGATGCGGCCCTTGCCCGCGTCGTCGGTGGCTTCCATGTGCGGTTCCAGGTGCGCGACAGCGGTTTTCATCACCTCGGCCGACTGCAGCACGAACGGCAGCTGCATCTGCCCCGAACCGAACAGCTCACCGACGGTCTTCATGCCCGACAGCAGCGTCTCGTTGATGATCTGCAACGGCGGCACCGTCTGCATCGCCTCGTCCAGATCATCACCGAGACCGTTGCGCTCACCGTCGACGATGCGCCGCTCGAGACGCTCGAACAACGGCAGCAGCGCCATCTCCTCCGCACGCGAGGCCCGCGACGACGCCGTCGAAACACCCTCGAACAGCGCCATCAGCTTCTGCAGCGGGTCGTAGTCCTCGCCGCGGCGGTCATAGATCAGGTCCAGGGCGACCTGCTGGTGCTCCTCGGGGATCCGGCTCATCGGCAGGATCTTCGAGGCGTGCACGATCGCCGAGTCCAGACCCGCCTGCACACATTCGTGCATGAACACCGAGTTCAGCACCTGCCGGGCGGCCGGGTTCAGACCGAAGGAGATATTCGACAGACCCAGGGTGGTCTGCACCTGCGGGCGGCGGCGCTTGAGCTCGCGGATGGCCTTGATCGTCTCCTCACCATCCTTGCGCGACTCCTCCTGCCCGGTGCCGAGGGTGAAGGTCAGGGTGTCGATGATGATGTCGGACTCGGCCAGGCCCCAGTTGCCGGTGATGTCGTCGATGAGCCGCTCGGCGATCGCGACCTTGTGATCGGCGGTGCGCGCCTGACCCTCTTCGTCGATGGTCAACGCGACGACAGCGGCACCGTGCTCGGAGACCAGCCGCATGATCTGCTGGAACCGCGAATCCGGGCCGGCGCCGTCCTCGTAGTTCACCGAGTTCACCGCGCACCGACCGCCCAGATGCTGCAGACCGGCCTGCAACACCGGCACTTCGGTGGAGTCGAGCATGATCGGCAACGTCGAGGCGGTCGCCAGCCGCGAGGCCAGCTCGTTCATGTCGTCGGCACCGTCACGGCCCACGTAGTCGACGCACAGGTCGAGCATGTGCGCGCCGTCGCGGGTCTGGTCCTTGGCGATCTCGAGGCAGCGCTGCCAGTCGGCGGCCAGCATCGCGTCACGGAAAGCCTTGGAGCCGTTGGCATTCGTGCGCTCACCGATCATCAAGATCGAGGCGTCCTGCTCGAACGGGACGGCGGTGTACATGCTCGACACGGCGGGCTCGTGCTCGGGGTGGCGGCGATCGACGATCGGGGGCAGCGTCTTCTCGACCTCGCGCACCGCCTCGGCGACCTGCCGGATGTGCTCGGGGGTGGTGCCACAGCAACCACCGACCAGCGACAGCCCGAACTCGGAGACGAACCCACTCAGCGCGACAGCGAGCTCTTCGGGAGTGAGCGGGTACTCGGCGCCGTTGGCACCGAGCACCGGCAGACCCGCGTTCGGCATCACCGACACCGGGATGTTCGCGTGTCGCGACAGGTGCCGCAGGTGCTCGCTCATCTCCGCGGGCCCGGTCGCGCAGTTGAGCCCGATCATGTCGATACCGAGCGGTTCCAGCGCGGTCAGCGCCGCGCCGATCTCACTGCCGACCAGCATGGTGCCGGTGGTCTCCACGGTGACGTGGGTGATGATCGGGATCCGGCGACCGGCGGCGATCATCGCCCGGCGGCTGCCGGTGATCGCGGCCTTGACCTGCAGCAGGTCCTGGCAGGTCTCGATGAGGATGGCGTCGGCGCCGCCGTCGAGCATGCCGAGCGCCGCCTCGGTGTAGGCATCACGCAGCGACACGAACGGCGCGTGTCCCAGGGTCGGCAGCTTGGTACCCGGGCCCATCGAGCCGAGGACATAACGCGGAGTACCGTCGGCCGAGGGGCCCATCTCGTCGGCGACATCGCGGGCGATGCGGGTGCCGCGCTCGGACAGATCACGAATCCGGTCCTGGATGTCGTAGTCGGCGAGGTTGGGCAGATTGCAGCCGAAGGTGTTGGTCTCCACCGCGTCCGCGCCTGCGGCGAAGTAGGCACGGTGGATCTCGGCGAGCACATCCGGGCGGGTGTCGTTGAGGATCTCGTTGCAACCCTCGAGGCCACGGAAGTCGTCGAGCGACAGGTCCGCGGCCTGCAACATGGTGCCCATCGCGCCGTCGCCGATGACGACACGCCGCCGCAGCGTGTCGAGGAGCGTGGTATCGAACCCGGTGGGCAAGGACGCAGACATGATTCAAGACTAGTGGGCGCCCCCGACGAACAAGACCACTGTGGGTGAATCAAGTGGCCTGCGCCACTGTCCGCGGCGGAAACACGCAACAGCGTCGGTCACCGCAAAACAATTCGCACGAGACACTAGGCTGACCGGGTGGATGCCAGTGAAACCCCCGAGACGGAACTGCCGACCTTGCGCAATCCCGTCATGGTTGCCGCCTTCGAGGGCTGGAACGACGCCGGCGATGCCGCCAGTGGTGCCATCGAGCATCTGGAGTTGATCTGGGATGCCGAGCCGCTGGCCGAGCTCGATTCCGAGGACTACTACGACTACCAGGTGAACCGGCCGACGGTCCGCCAGGTCGACGGCGTGACCAGGGAGATCCAGTGGCCCTCGACGATGCTGTCGGTGTGTTCCCCGCCCGGCAGTGACCGTGACGTGGTGCTGCTGCGCGGCATCGAACCGAATATGAAATGGCGCAGTTTCTGCGACGACCTGCTCGAATTCATCGAGCAACTGGGTGTGGAGACCGTGGTCATCCTCGGCGCGCTGCTGGCCGATACCCCGCATACCCGGCCGGTGCCGGTGACCGGTTCGGCCTACAGTCCCGAGGCCGCCGAGCGGTTCAGTCTGGAACAGACCAGGTACGAGGGCCCGACCGGGATCACCGGGGTGTTGCAGGACCAGTGCGTGAAGGCCGGGGTGCCCGCGGTGTCGTTCTGGGCCGCGGTCCCGCACTACGTGTCGCAACCGCCGAACCCGAAGGCGACCATCGCGCTGCTGCACCGGGTCGAAGACGTCCTCGATATCGAGGTCCCGCTCGGTGAGCTGCCGAAACAGGCCGAGGAGTGGGAGGCCGCGGTCAACGAGATGACCCTCGGCGACGAGGAGATCAGCGAGTACGTGCGCTCGCTCGAGGAGCGCGGCGACGCGGCGATCGACCTCAACGAGACCATGTCCAAGATCGACGGCGACGCCATCGCGGCGGAGTTCGAGAAGTACCTGCGTCGGCGCGGTCCGGGTGGCTTCGGCCTCTAGTCCTCGGGACCGGGAGTTCGTCGGGCCCTGCCCGAATGGCCTACCTACCACCGGAATCGGCGGACGAGGACCCTCACGGCATCGAAATCCCGGTTCCGGGTGGATATTTCACCCGGATACCGCCTCGACGACTGCGCCCCGAGGCGCCCGGCTCAGTGCGGCGGCACTCCCCGATCGACATCGACCGCGATATCGATCGGGTGCACGTCGCGACGGCAGCGCGGCGGATCGCCGAGTGTCGGGACTGCCTGCCGGGTAACTCGGCAGGCCTGCCCGGTCGCTACCGAGATGGCGGATCGGCGCATGCGTCGGATCCCATGGCTAACGCTCCAGGGTCAGTACCTGAGCGGCCGCCTCGTGCGCCAGCTTCGCGATCAGCAGGTCACGCGGAATCGTCTGGCCGGTAAGGTGATCGAGTGACGGCACCACCACGTGGTGGGCATCGGCGCGCTTGAGCTCCTGGGTGAGTTCGGCGAACGCCGCACCGTCACCCGCGGGTGCTTCGTGGAACGTCGCGGCGAAACACATGCCCGCGGTGCGCGCGAGGCTGCGTAGCGCATCCTCCAATTGGTCGCTCTGGCCATCGGCCAAATCGTCCCGCAAGTATCCATAGATCAACGCTTCCACCCGAACCTCCGTTGGATTGGGATCGCTGTTCTGTTGTCGGACCTGTTGTTTACCGGTCCCCCCGCGTCGCGCGGTGCGCCACGCGGGGGTACTGCGTTGCCCTGCAAGCTCTCCTGCAAAGCGGGAGCCCGGTTGTCATGCCGAGCACCTGCTTACATCATGAACAATCGCGGCCCCCGGCAGCAGATGTCAATCCGATGACATCTACATGCCCTATCCGGGACGCCGAACGTTAACTGGTGGAATACTACCGCCGTGACCGCAACTGATGATCGACCCGTATGGGCTGTTCGGATGCGCTCGGAACGTGACGCGAGGGGGTGGTCGCAAGGCGATGCCGTTCGCGCGATGCGTGCCAAGTCCTCCCACAACCTGCCGACGGACAGTACCTTGCTGCGCAACTGGCGCCGCTGGGAATCCGGGGAATCGCGACCTGACGAGTTCTACGCGCCGATCATCGCGGCCGCGTTCGACACCGTCCCCGCCGCGTTCTTCCCGAAGTCCCGTCCCAACCGCGATGACGAGCTGTTATCGGCAACCGGTATGGACACTTTGGAGTTCATCGGACGACTCAGGATGTCCGACGTCAACAGCGCCACCCTGGACGCGGTGCGGATCACCGCCGAACGGCTGTGCTGCGAATACGCCTATGCCGACCCACATGCGCTGCACACCGAGGGGACCGCGTGGCTGCGCCGGATCACCTCGCTGCTCGACGGCAGACTGACGCTGAGCCAGCATCGAGAGATCCTCGTGCTGGCGGGTTGGGTGGCGTTGCTGGTCGGTTGCGTCGACTACGACCTCGGCCGCAGAGGCGGTGCCGAAGCCACCCGCCGGGCCGCCGATTCCCTCGGCCGGGAAGCGGGCAATCCGGAGATCGTCGGGTGGGCCGCGGAGATGTCGGCGTGGTTCGCGTTGACACAGGGCAACTTTCGCGGCGCGATCGATGTCTCGGAGAAGGCGATGGCCGGTACCACGTCGTCGAGTGTCGGGGTGCAGTTGGCCGCGCAGCGCGCCAAAGGCTGGGCTCGGCTCGGTGACCGTCGCGCGATGCAGACCGCGCTCGACGAGGGCAAGGCGATCCTGTCGCGGATGGGGCACCCGGCCGATCTGGACAACCACTTCGTCGTCGACGCCACCAAATTCGACTTCTACGCGATGGACTGCTGCCGGGTGGCGGGCCAGGATCGACTGGCCGAACGCTACGCCCGTCAGGTGATCAGCGATTCGACCCGACCGGACGGTTCGGTCCGCAATCCCATGCGGGTCTCGGAGGCGCGGCTGACGCTGGCTGTCGTCGCGGTGCGCGACCGCGATCTCGAGCGCGCGGTCGAGGAGGGCGTCGCGGCGTTCTCCGCGGGTCGCAAGTCGCTGCCGTCGCTGGCGTGGATCGCGGGCGAGGCGGCCAGGGAGATCATCGAACGCTACCCAGGAGATCAGCGCACCCAATCGTTCCTCGAGCAGCTGCGATCGCTCAATGTCGGATGAGTTCGCCAGGCGATGCCACGCCGATCGGGGACGGGTCCGGCGGGGCACGGGAAGGCCACCACTAACCTGTCTACGGTGACCGACTCCGCCGACGGCCTGCCCAGCGCCGTACCCGCCCTGTGGGACGAACGTCTGCGGTTGTTCTCGTTCGCGACCGCCGAGAAGCGCGCCGACTACCTGCGGGTGCTGCGCGCCTTCGACAGCGCCCGGGCCGCCTACGTGGTGTTGTTGCACGCCGACGACGTCGCGGAATGGATTTCCCGGGTCGAGGCGGGCGGCCGGGTCGAGGCGGCCGCGGGTGTCCCACTGCCCGCGGTCGAGATCGGTCCGCTGCTCGAGCAGTTGCATCGCTGGGGTGTGCTCGAACGCAGCTATGACGGCACCAGGGCGGCGACGCTGGCCGAGTACCGCAACCGGCACTACGTCTACCAGTTCGCGCAGGCCGGTTTCCAGGCCTACCGGGCGGTGGCCGGGGTGCTCGCGGCCCGCATGGAGGACGCGTCGCTGTCGCGGCTCGTGCTCCCCGAGTTGCTCGCCGACCTGCGCACGCTCGCCGCCGCCAACCGCGACGGCGATGCCGAGCGGGTCTACACCACCCTGCGCAGGCTCGACGCCGCACTCACCGACATGGCCGCGCGGGCCGCGCACTTCTACCTGTCGCTGGGCGATCTGGTGCGCACGACCGAGATCACCCCGGAATCCTTTCTCGCGCACAAGGACGCGTTGCTGGCGCACATGCGGGAGTTCAGCATGGATCTGGCCCGGTTCGCGCCGCGGCTGGCGGCGGCGATCGGCGAGGTCGAGGAGACCGGAGTCGAGCAGTTGATCGGTCGCGCGGCCGGGTGTGACGAGCGGGTGTTGTTGAGCCTGGCCGAGCGCGAAGCGGATTGGCGTTCGCGGTGGGACGGGTTGCGCACCTGGTTCGTCGCCGCGGGCACCGAGTCGTCGGAAACCTGTGAGGCCGACCGACTGCGCGAGGCGACGATGAGCGCGATCGCGGCGGTGCTGTCGCTGTTGCGCCGGGTCACCGAGACCCGCCGTGGCGGCATCAGTCGGGAATCGGCGTTGCGGCACCTGGCCGAATGGTTCGTCGCCACCCCCTCCGCGGGCGGTGCGCACGCGCTCTACGACGCGGTGTTCGGACTAGGCAAGCCGCGTCATCTGTCACTGGAACATCCCGATGCGGAGCTGATTCCGACCAGTCGTTCCTGGTGGGAAGCACCGCCGTTGGAGATCTCGCGCACCCTCGCCGAGACCGGGCGCGCACCCACCGCGGGCGCCCCCGCCCGGATCGCGCGCAACGACGCGGGTGTGCGGCGGCTGCGCGAGGCACAACTGGCGGCGCAGCGGGACCGGGCCGCGGCCGCCGCCTCACTGTCGAAGGGCAATGTGCACGAGCGGGTCCTGGATCAGCGCGAGACGGCGGTGCTGTTGCGCCTGCTCGACGCGGCTTCCACCGCCTGGGTGCCGGTGAGCGGAAATGTCGACGGCACCACCGGTTCCGACAACGGTGTGACGTTGACGGTGCGGCCGTGCGACGGGTCGACGGTGATCCGCACCGCGGTGGGGCTGCTGCATCTGAACAATCGCCGCCTCGAGGTGCGCGGCGGTTCGGCGCGACGGGGGGCTGCGCGATGAAGCGGCAACGGATCGACGCGCTGGCACTGGACAGCTACCAGCGGGCCGCGCGGGTGATGCTGGCCAATCACCTGGTCACCCGCGTCTACCCCGATCGGATCGCGTTGCCGTTGATCCGTCGCTGGGCGACCGAGCTACGCGAGGACCTGGCCGAATTGTTCGGCTACCGGCTGGAAGTCACCGAGACCACGGCCCGGCTCTACCCGGTCCACGATCGACTCGACGACGCCCGGCCCGCCCGCAGCGTCAACGATCGTGTCTTCGACCGTCGCCGCTATGCCTACCTGTCGTTGGCGCTGGCCGCCCTCGGCCGGGCGGGCGATCAGATCACCCTGTCGGAATTGGCCGAGCACGTCGCCGATTACGCGAGCCGGATCGAGGGCCTCGACCTCTCGACCGAGCGGGCCGCCGACCGCGATGCCTTCGTCGACGCTGTCGGCTGGCTCGGCGCGCGCGGCGCGCTGACGCTGGCCGACGGCGACGCGGGGGGCTGGGCCACCGACCCGGAGGCGGGCGAGGCGCTCTACGACATCGACCGACCGGTGGTGTTCGCCCTGTTCCGGCCGCCGCGAGCGCTCCAACACCTGCACAGCGTGCGCGGTTTGCTGGCCGACGACGCCGATCAGGCATCGCCGGATCAGGCCCGCCGGGTGCGCCGGGCACTGGTCGAGCGCCCGGTCGTCTATCTCGACGAACTCTCCGACGCCGAGCGGGCGCTCCTGGGCCAGGACCGGCTGGTCGGCGAGGTCGAGTACTGCACCGGACTGCGGGCCGAACGCCGGGCCGAGGGTGTGGCGCTGATCGACACCTCGGGTCGACTGTCCGATACCCGCTTCCCCGGCACCGGCACCCTGGCGCAGGTGGCACTGCTGCTGATCGGTGAGATCGCCGACGCGGTTCTCGATATCGACAACCCGGTCGCCCGGCGGCCCGGCGCGCTCACCCCCGACGACGCGTTGCTCGAGCAACTCGACGCGTCCATTCCCACCGCGGGCGTGTTCGCCCCGCTGGCCGATGACATCGACATTTCTCCTGCCGCAACAGATTTCGACGACGAAACCACTGATTCCGCCGAACCGGTCACCTATCCGTTCCTGGCCGACGCCTGGGTACGCACCACGGTCATCGCGCTCACCGACCGCTACGGCGCGACCTTCGCCGCGCAGTGGCAGGCCGATGTCGGCGGGCTCACCACCGAGGTGCTCGCGCTGCTCGCCAAGCTGCGGCTGATCCGGCCGGTCGACGACGGGCTGCTGGTCTTGCCCGCACTGGCCAGATATCGGGGTGCGGTGGTCACCGTGCGAGTGCGCAAGGCCGAGGAATTGTTCGTCACCGCCGCCGATACCGACGGCAGCACCGGAGAGGCAGGGGTCTGAGCATGTCACTCATTCACGGCGGAGTGCGGTTCGTCCCGACCCGGGCGGGCATCGTCAATCTGTGGGACTACCGCGATCAGGAGTTCAGTTTCGCCGACGGCCGTCTGGTGCTGCGCGGACCCAACGGTTCCGGTAAGACCAAGGCACTCGAGGTGTTGTTCCCGTTCGTGCTGGACGGACGGATCGAACCGCGCAGGCTCAACCCGTTCGCCGGCGAAGAACGCACCATGAAGTCGAATCTGCTGTACCGCAAGCAGGAATCGGCCTACTCGTATGTGTGGATGGAGTTCGCGCGCGGCAGCTGGGACGATCCCGAAACCGTCACCGTCGGCATCGGCATGCGCGCCACCCGCTCCTCGGACAAGGTGACCCGCTGGTACTTCGTCGCCGACGGCCGCGCCGGGGTGGACTTCTCGCTCATCGGACCCGACGACCGTCCGCTCACCCGTAAGCAACTGGCCGAGCAGATCGGCAGCGACGCCATCGTCGACCGTCCCGTCGAGTACCGCGCGGCGATCGACGCGCGCATGTTCGGGCTCGGCGTGCAGCGCTACGACCAGCTGATCAACCTGATCCTCACCCTGCGAAGGCCCCAGCTCGCCAAGAACCTCGACCCGCGTGGGCTCTCCCAGGCCCTCACCGACGGCCTTCGCCCCCTCGACGAGCAGTTGATCCTCGACGCCGCTCGCTCGTTCAGCGATATGGAAGAGGTCGGCCGGACCCTCGACGGCCTCGTCCAGGCCGACACCGCCACCCGCCGTTTCGTCGACGTGTACCGCAAATATCTTGCGGTACAGGCGAAAACCGACGTCGACCAGCTGCGCACCCGCCTCGACGCCGTGACCAACGCCTCCACCGCGCTCTTCGCCGCGACGGCCCTGCGCACCCGTCGCGACACCGACCGCACCGAAGCCGAGACCAGGGCCGAAAACGCCGATCACGCCTACGAACAGGCCATCGCCGACCGCGAGAACCTCCAACGCTCCAGTGCCTACGAGGGCAAACAGCAACTCGACGACCTGGCCGATGCCGTCCGCCGCCTCGAAACCTCCGCCGCGGCCCACCGCGACAAGGCCGCCGAGGCCGCGCATACCCTGCAACGCCGCGCCGAAGAAGCCTCCCGGGCCACCGAAGCGGTGCGCACCGCGGCAGCCGCCCTCGTCCGCGGAGAAGACGCGGTCCGCGCCGCCGCCGAAGAAGCAGGCATCGAATGGACTCCGCCCAGCGCCGAAGGCCGCGGCGACCAGTTCACCGCGGCGGTCCGCGGCCACGCCGAAGAGCGCGACGCCGACGTCCGCGCCGTTCGAAAGGCACTGGGCAAGTGGGAAACCGCCGCCGCGGACCGCACCCGGTCCGAACGCCTGGCCGAACGCGCGATCGAACTGCGTGACTCCGCCGCCGCGGAAGTGGCCCACGCCGAAGCAGCGGTCACCCTGGCCCGTAGCGAATCCGCGGCCGCCCTGCGCACCTGGTGGAACACCAACACCGAGGTTTTCGCACCGGTCGCCGAACTCGACGGTGTGCCCGCGGAAGGCGGCGGGCCGGTCGACCGAGGTCGTGCCGCGGGCTTGTTCGAGGCGCTCGACACCGCCGTGGCCGGCGCGGGAGTGGCCGACATCGCCTCGGCATCCGAGGTTCTGGCCGAGCGATGCGAGCCGTTGCAGGAACAGATTCGCACCCGCCGCCAAGAGGCTCGATCCCGCGCGAGCGCTGCCGCCGCCCGCCGCGACGCGCTGGCTGCCGAACGCGCGCAGATCGCCGCCCAGCGCGACGACGCTCCCCCGCCGCATCCCGCCAGAACCGGTGTCCGAGAAGGACTTCCGGGTGCTCCCCTCTGGCAGCTGGTGCGGTTCGCCGACTCGGTGTCCGCGCAGGATGCGGCCGGTATCGAAGCGGCGCTGCAGTCGGGCGGCCTGCTCGACAGCTGGATTTGCGGCCCGACCCTGCCCGCCGCCATCGACTCCGACCATTTCCTGCTCCCCTTGCCGGTCGACCAGCGCCCATCCGGCCGCACGCTCGCCGATGTCCTTGTCGTCGAGGAGGATTCCGCCGCGCTCACGGTTCCCACCGAGACGGTCGCCGCCGTGCTGGCCTCCATCGCTGTCCACGACGCCGCACAGCCGCACAGCCCGGACCCCATGGCGGCTCCAGGCGCGGCGTCGTGCACCGGAGCCAGGCTCACCCCGCTGACCACTGCCGAGACCCCGCACGTCGTGGTCGGCCTCGCCGGATCCTTCCGACAGGGCGTTCTCGTAGGCCACCACCACAAGCCCGAGGCCGAGTTCATCGGGACGACCGCGCGAGCCCGCAGGCGTGAGTCCCGGCTCGCCGAGATCGAAGCGGCGATCGAGGCCGCCGCAGCCGAGCACGACGACGCACGGGCCGAAGACGCTTCGGCCACTGCGCAATTGGCCGCGTTGTCGGCAGCCGCCAAGGCTCTGCCGCGCCCGTCGGCGGTGACCTCCGCCTTGCGTGCCGTCGCCGAGACCGCCGGTCTGATGCGTTCGCGGGTGGAGGCCGCGACGCAGGCCGAGCGCGAACTCGACCAGGCCGTGGCCGAAGTCGCGGCCTTGGACAAGAAGGTTCGCGCCGCCGCCGCGGCACACCGAACCCCCCGCGAGGCGCGCGAACTCGACGCCCTGGCCGCCGCCATCCGGCATTTCGAGAACACCGGCACCGGACTGCTCCGCCTGCGCGCCGAGCACGAGCGGGAACGTGAACGCGAACGCGAGGGCGCCGACCGGCACGACGAAGCGCGGGCACTGGCCGAGGCGTTCGCCGAAGAGGCCGAGGCGGCCCGGCTCGGCTATACCGAACAGCAACGCAAACTCGAAACGCTGCGAGAGGCCTTGGGCGCCAGTGCCGCCGACATCGACCGCGACCTCGAGCTGGCCCGCGGCGCCATCGAGGCCGCCAAAGCCGAACAGCGGGCCGCGCGCAAGGCCGCCAATGCCGCCATCGAGGCGGTCGGCGACGCCGAGGCCGCCTATCGCACCGCCAACGAAGCGCTCGCCACCGCGCTCACCGAGGTGCTCGGCGAGGTACGTTCGCTGGCGCCCTACGCCCGACCCGATTTGCTGAGCTTGTTGGGCGCCTCGGTCGAACATCGTTGGCCCAGCAGCGATGCCGCGTGGTCCACCCCGGAACAGCTGCAATACCGCATCGTCGCGGCGGGCCCGGAAGCCGACCCGGTGGTGCTGCCCGACGAGGTGGCCGCCCTGTTCGCCGACCTCGACACCGCCACCAGCCAGGTGCGCGCCACCGAGGCCGGCCGCAAGTCCACACGGTCCGCGGTGACCAGCGCACTCCAGGAATTCGACGCCGCGCTCACCGCATCCGGTCGCGATTACCGTCTGAACTGGGACGCCGCCGACGGACTCACCGTCGTCGCCGTCCACGACGAGAACGGTCAGGCCGCCCTCGCCGACTTCGCCGCCAGTATCGACGCCGCCCGCCGTGACCAGGAACTACTGCTCACCGACGCCGAACGCCGCATCCTCGAAGACGCGCTGCTCACCGGCCTGGCCCAGCAGATCCACGAACGCACCACCGACGCTCGCGAACTCATCTCCCGTATGGGCGCGGAGATGAAGCAGCGGCGGATGTCGTCGGGCAACACCATCGGCGTGCACTGGATCCTGGCCGACGGCCTGTCGGAGTCGGCGCGCTCGATGTGCAAACTCCTCGACCGCGACACCACCGCCCTCAGCTCGGAAGACCTGGGCTCGGTCCGCGCCCATTTCGCCGCCGAGATCCGCGCGGCCCGCACCGCGCACCCGGAACGCTCGTACCCCGAAATCCTCGCCGCCACCCTCGATTACCGCACCTGGCGAGTCTTCTCGTTCACCCTCATCTCCGGCGACGGCACCGAGGACAAACTCACCGTCGCCCGCCACAGCGCCCTCTCCGGCGGCGAACAGTCGGTCTCGCTGCACCTTCCCCTCTTCGCCGCCGCCCACGTGATGCTCGACTCGGCCGATCCGCAGGCTCCCCGCCTGCTGGCCCTCGACGAAGCCTTCGCCGGTGTCGACGACAACGGTCGCAGCGAATTGCTCAGCCTCAGCGTGCAATTCGACCTCGACCTGTTCATGACCGGTTACGACCTGTGGATCACCTACGCCCACGTCCCCGGCTGCGCGCATTACGACCTGGCTCATTCCACCGCCGAGAATACTGTCAGCGCAACACTTCTCGTCTGGGACAGCGGTGAGCTTCTCGCCGAACACGATGGCGGCGATCTCACCACGGCGCTGGGCTCCCCCAACCGCCGTCGCGTTCCCAACACCATCGAGGGCGGGTTGACGCTGGAGGGCATGCCCGGCGAACCGGCATCGGTGGGCTGAACTCGCGGGTCCCTGCGGCGCGTCACCTGTCGGATGACGTTTCGTAGCACGTGACGAGCGCGGCGGCGCGCTTGCGCAGGGCGTCGCGCAACCACGGTGGGGTCAGCACCTCCGCGTCAGTGGCGAGCTGCCACATCGCCCATTCGGCATGTCTGGAATCCTGGAAGGTGACCTCCAGCCGCAGCACGCCGTCGTGGTCCGCTTCCTCGCTGTGGACGGCCAGCGAGGTGCCGACCAGTTCCTCGCGCCGCGTCGGGTTCACCCGAACCTGCACGGTGACAAGATCGCCGCCGGCGCGGAACTGCGCGCTGCGTTGCTGCCATGCCTGGTCCAGATCGACCCGTTCCGGTCGTTGTGCGGGTTCGTCGAGTTCCTCGGCGGCCACGATCCGCGACAGTCGGTAGGTGCGGTCCGCGCCGGATCTCGTCGCGAGCAAATAGCCCTGGCTTCGGACGGTGACCAGGCCGATCGGGTCGACCGTGCGCCATGCGGCGCCGTGGCCGACGGCCGCGTAGTCGATGCGCAGCTTGTGTCCGGCGAGCACCGCGCGCCGGACCTCGGTCACGATCGTGTCGGACAGGTCGTCGGTGTCCAGCCGCCGCGACAGGAGGTCGGTCTCGGGGTCGATGAGCAATCGCTCGGCCGCCTCGCTCGCGATCTCCCGATAGTTCTCGGGCAGCGCGTCGACCACCTTGAGCACGGCCGACGCGAGCGCCGAGCCGAGTCCGAACGCCTGTGCGCCACGCCGTGATCCAGCGATCAGCAGTGCCAGCGCCTCGTCGTGATTCAGCCCGGTGAGCTCGGTCCGGAACCCGGGCAACAACGCGAAACCGCCGTGCCTGCCGCGTTCGGCGTAGACCGGCACGCCGGCGGTGGACAGCGCCTCGATGTCGCGCAGCACGGTGCGGGTGGACACCTCCAGCTCGCGCGCGAGGGTTTCGGCCGACAGCCGACCGTGGCGACGCAGCAGGAGCACCAGGGAGACCAATCGGTCAGCTCGCATGGGAAAAACTATGCCAGGAATACACGACACAGGATGTCGTGTATTCCTGGCAGGTTCATCCGCATGACAAACATCGAGCACGCGTCCCGCCCGACCCACACCGTCGTCAACCCCGACGGCCTGCACGATCCGATTCCCTTCGGCTACAGCCACACCGCCGTCGTCCCCGCGGGAACGGAGCTGGTTCTCGTCTCGGGTCAGTACGGCTCCCGCCCCGACGGCGCGGTCGTCTCCCCGGACTTCACCGACCAGGTCGACCAGACCTTCCGCAATATCGCCACCGCCCTGGCCGCTCACGGCCTCGACCTCGGCCACGTCGTCCAGCTCCGGACCTATGTCGTGAATCACGACGTCACCAAACTCGGCCCCATCGCCGCTGCCGTACAGGCGAACTGGGGCACGACCCCACCCACCCAGACGCTCATCGGCGTCGCGAGCCTCGCCACTCCCGACGTTCTCTTCGAGGTCGAAGCCCTCGCCGCCCGCCCCTGATCCGGCGTGGGTGCCGTGGCGCGGTGAGCGCGTGGCACCTGCGGTCAGGAGCCGCCTCGTAGGCACGCGACCGCCTACGAGGCGCGGGGGACCGGTCGAGGACGTCGTGGGTCTGGGTGAGCAAGTCGAGCAGGTCGAGATCGTCGGTCCGGTCGAATGCCGCGATCACGGCTTCCATGGCGGGCCCGGTGCTCGGCCATCCGACCAGTTCGTCGTACGCGACCCCAGTAGGAGTTCGCCGGTATCACCTTGCCGAGTTTGCGGTAGACGACTTCCCTATCCGGCATCCTCGGATCCACCGGTGCTCATTTCGGCGGGCCGAGAACTCGCTGTACGGCAGAGGCCGCAACAACTCAGGCGAGAGTGTCCTCGATGGTCGACGCGGTAAGAATTCGGTCGGCCCAGCGATGCAGTTCGCCGGGGCTCGCCGCCCTGACCTGAAGAATGGTCGATTCGGACAGCTCACCGAACTTACGCCCGAGCAGTCGGATCAGAAGATTGGCTTCACCCTTGACTTCACCCTTGGCTTCGCCTTCAGCGCGAAGCATCTCCCCGGTAGTCACAATGACCTCCTTCGCCCGCGGTTCGAGCCGCTCGATCAGCGGGTCGAAGTCCGACGGATCTGTTTCGCCGACAGTCATAATGTACGTCACCACAGCTTGCAGGTCACGGTCACCGTCCGGGCTTTCCGCCATGGCTGACAGGTCAGGAACCAACGGCATCATCGTGATCCCCAGGTCTGTTCTGCCGGAGGCGTGGCGCTGAAGGAACAACATCACCCGTACCGCGGGCGTCAGTGGCCGCTTCTGTAGCTCGGCCAGGTCGACGCTCGCCATGTCGTCGAGAATGAACCGCATTCGCGGGACCACATCACCCAACGAATCCAGCAGCGGCACGGAGGCGGCGAACAGCTGCGAAAGCTCCGTCGGTGCCGCCCATCGATGCCCGCGCGGACTCGCATGGATCACCACCGGAACGACAATCGGCAGTGTTCGCGTCTTGGGGTATGCATCGACATAGCGGGTCCAGATGTTGACCATGTACTCCATCAGTCGCAGCGACATCAGATGGTCGCTGCTGCTCTGGTGTTCGATCAGTACGTAGATGATGGCGTCGTCGCCGTCGAGTTCGACCGAGAACAGCAGGTCGCTGTAACGCGACCGCAGTTGCGGTGAGACGTAACTTCCCGGGAGCAAACGAAGGGTATTCCAGTTCGCCCGCTGCACAATGTGTTCGGGCAGGACAGCGCGTAGTTCCGAGGCCGCGTTGACCGTTCGGCCGAGAATGTGGCGCGCGAAGGCGTCGTGCGGGTTCGAGGGTTGCTCGACCATAGCCATAACCTACTCTCGACCGGCTCGGCGAGGGCGCGATGGTGGCCGGATTACCCCGTCGGCAAGGCGGCGGTCAGGCGGTGCACGAGGATGCGCAGATTCTCGGCCAGTTCTGGCGAATTGTGTACGCGGAAGGGGACACCGAGGGTGGTCAGCTGGGTGGCGAGCCAGGCCGGGTCGTCGTCTCGGGTGGCGGTGAGACGGCACGTGGCGGCGCCGGTGGCGTGCAGGGTGTTCGGTTCTTCGCCGAGGCGGCCCGTGATGCGGCCGTGTGGTGCTTCGATGGTGACGTCGACGTGGTATTCGGGTGTGGCCCAGTCGGTTCGGCGGCCTGCTACGTAGTCGGCCGGGTCGGCGGCGGGGAGGTCGCGGGGGGTGATGCGGGCGCCGGTGGGGTGGGGGGTTTCGATGCGGTCGGCGCGGTAGCTGCGCCAGGCGTCGCGGTCGAGGTCGTAGGCGACGAGATACCAGCGGCGGCCCGCTGCGACGACACCGGCGGGTTCGGTGTGGCGGCGGGATTCTGCGCCGCTGGCGTCACGGTAGGTGAAACGCAGGCGTTCTCGGTTGGTGACAGCGGCGGCGAGGGTGGTGAGGACCTCGGGGTCGACGGTGGGGCCCTCCCCCGCGCGGACCGCGACCGCCGAACCGACCACGCGCACCCGTCTGCGCAGTTTCGTCGGCAGGACTTGCTCGAGTTTGGTCAACGCCCGCACCGAGGCGTCCTCGATGCCCGCGACCGCTTGTCCCGCAGCGACTCTCAGCCCGACAGCCACCGCGACCGCCTCGTCCGCGTCGAGGATCAACGGCGGCAGCGCCGAACCCGCGGTGAGTCGGTACCCGCCGGCGGCACCCATCGCCGCGACCACCGGGTAGCCCAGCTCGCGCAGCCGGTCGACATCGCGTCGCACGGTCCGGTCGGTGACGCCGAGCCGATCGGCCAGTTCGCTGCCGGGCCACTCCCGTGGCATCTGCAACAGGGAGAGCAAACGGAGCAGGCGGGCGGCAGTGTCGGTCATGCTCTCGATTCTGCCGGATATCTAGGACCGAAGCTGTCCTAGATGATTTGTAGCGTCGGAATCACACCGACAACGAGGAGTCCCGATGAGCACCATTCGCCCGTTCCGCATCGACATCCCCCAGGCCGACATCGATGACCTGCACGACCGGCTGAGCAGGACGCGCTGGGCGGCTCAACTGCCGGGCGAGGGCTGGGAACGCGGCATCCCCGCCGAGTATCTGCGCGAGCTCGCCCGGTACTGGGCAGACGAATTCGATTGGCGGGCACAAGAAGCCGCGCTGAACGCGTTTCCCCAGTTCCTCACCGAGATCGACGGCCTCGACGTCCATTTCGTGCACGTTCGCTCCCCCGAGCCCGACGCGGTGCCGCTGCTGCTGACCCACGGCTGGCCCAATTCGTTCGTGGAGTTCACCCGCACCATCGGCCCGCTCACCGATCCACGCGCCCACGGCCTCGATCCCGCGCTCGCCTTCGACGTGGTGATCCCGTCCGTCCCCGGCTTCGCCTTCTCGGCGGCGCCGCGCGAACCCGGCATGACCACCGCACGGGTCGCCGCGATGTGGGCCACTCTGATGGACCGCCTCGGCTATGACCGCTACGGCACGCAGGGCGGTGACCTCGGCGCCTACATCGCGCCGGAGGTGGCGCTCGCCGCCCCGGAACACGTGATCGGCGTGCATCTCGACGGCGGGCTCGGCATGCCGACCGAGGCCGACGTGCCCGCGATGTCGGCCGACGATCGCGCGCAGTGGGCGGAAATGCAGCGGTGGATGACCGGCGGCGTCGACCACCACGCCCTGCTGCGGGCGGCGCCGCAAACCTTCGCGCTCGGCTGGAACGATTCGCCGGTCGCACTACTGGCGTGGATGATGCAGAAGTTCCAGGAGTTCGCTTACATGGCCGACCGCGCCGAAGACGTGATCGAGCGCGACCATCTGCTGACCGACATCGCCCTGTACTGGTTCACCCAGACCACCGGCACCTCGTCCTGGCCGATGTACGACGGACTGCGCGACGGTGGCGGATTCGGTTGGCCCAGCGACCAGAACCTGGTGCCGACCGGCGTCTACGGTGGCGGATCACCGCTCATGCGCAAACTCGCCGACCGGGGCAACAAGATCACCCATTGGCCGTCGGGAAATCCGGGCAACCATTTCATCGCGATGGAGGAACCGGTCGCCCACGTCGCCGACATCCGGACATTCTTCGCCCCGCTGCGCTGAACTGTTTCGCTCTAGCGTTGGCTCGCGTCCGGCACCCGGGGCGGACACGGTGCGCCGGGCGCGGTGACCAACTCGAAATGCCACCACTCGTTGTCGAAGGTGCGGCACAGCCCCCACCGGTTACCGTTGGCCTCGAGCCACTGTGCCCCCACCTGCGGGCCGACATCGACGGCGCGACCGGCGACATGGGTGGATTCCTCCGGCGGCAGCACCCAGCGGCGCGCCTCCTCGGGGCTGCCGTAGGTGGCGAGGCCGTCCTGCCAGAGCCATTGCTGCTGCTCGTAGGTGCGATGGCCGGAGGTGATCGACAGGGGCACATCCTCGGCATGGGCCTGCCGCTCGGCGAGAGTGTAGGCGGCGGCGAGCGGCGGGTCGAGGCCTTCGGTGCCCGCTGCCGATTGGAACTGTTCGCGCGGCTCGGGCTGGGCGCCGACGGTGCCGATGCCGACGGCGGTCACAGCGGCGGCGGCCGTCATCGTCACCAGGATCCGGTCGGCCGCGCGGCCGAGCACAGTTTTCATAGGCGGATTCTATCGACCCGACCGGTCGCCGAGACCGAGGCGCCACTGCTCGATCACCCGACCGGTTTCGGTCTGCGGGGGTTCACCGTAGAGCCATTCGCGGGCGAGCTGATGCCAGTTGGCGGTGGCGCGCAGCTGACCGAGGGTGGCGAAGGTGAACAGGTCGGCGCGGCGGGAGAACACGTGCTCGGGGGGCAACAGCTGTTTGTGCATGCCCTGGAAGTCCGACGAGCGCGGATCGATGGCGAGCAGCAGTGCGCCGGTCGCCAATTCGGGGGTGATCGTGACGGCCTCGTCGAGCAGGTGCCAGCCGGTGGCGGCCCAGACGTAGGCCAGACTCTCCTCCGCGGTGACCACGGAATCGGGGTCGATGATCCCGCGGCCCACCCACGCCGCGAACAGATCCTCGCCCCGGCCTTCCGCGGCGGCCCGCAGGACGTCACGTTCGAATTCGACGTGTGCGGGGTCCATCTCCTTGTAGAGACCGAAGTCGACGAAGGCGAGTTTGCCATCTGCGGCCAGCAGCACATTGCCCGGATGCGGATCGCCACAGAACTCGTTGTCGGCGAACAGGCCGGCGATATAGAAGCGATAGATCAGTTCACCGAGCCGGTCACGTTCGGCGGCGGGCAGGGTCTGGATATACGAAAACGGATGCCCCTCGACGAATTCGGTGACCAGCACGTTGTGCGTACAGAATTCCTCGACGCTGTCGGGCACGGTGATGAAGGGATGACCACGGTAGCGCTGCGCGACCCGATGCTGAGTTCGGGCCTCGCGCTCGTAATCGAGCTCGCTGCGCAGATTGTTGGCGACCTCTTCCAGCACGCCCGTATCGGCCATGCTCGGCAGCGCCGTTCTCGCCATCTTGGCGAGGAACTCGAGATTACTGATATCGGCGTGGACGGCGCGCTCGACCCCGGGATATTTCACCTTGACCGCGACGACGCGCCCGTCGTGCAGTCGTGCCCGGTGCACCTGGCCGATCGACGCCGCCGCGATCGAGGTCTCACCGAACTCGGCGAAGGTCCGCGACAAGGGACCGAGATCGTCCTCGATCACCTGGCGCATCGTCGCGAACGGCATCGCGGGCGCCCGGTCCTGCAGGGCCGCGAGCTGGGCGCGGAACTGCTCTCGATGGGCTTCGGGCACGAAATCGAGATCGAGCACCGACCCCATCTGCCCGAGTTTCATCGCCGAGCCCTTCATACTCCCCAGCACCGCGACGATCTGCTGCGCCTTCATCATCGCCGACCGCTCGGCCAGCACCTCCCGCGCCTCGTCGGTGCGGCCGATCATCGACAGCCGCCGCCCGACTTCCCGCATGGCCTGACCGGCTGCGAACTGCCCCAACTTCGCGCTGCGCGCCGCCCGCCCCCCGGGCACTGAACCGCTCGCCAATCCGCACCCCTGTCAGGCCCTGTCCGCCGTATGTCGGGCGTCACATTACACCGGGGTGACCGGCGCCGCCGGGCCCCGAAACCGACGAAACCCCGGCACCCGCCGAGGCGGACACCGGGGTGACGGAGCCGGATTACTACACCCGTTCCTTGGAACGGGTCCGCACGCGCAGGGCGATGGGCTTGGCGGTCTCGGCGAAGAAGTCGTTGCCCTTGTCGTCGACGACGATGAACGCGGGGAAGTCTTCGACGTCGATCTTCCAGACGGCTTCCATGCCGAGTTCGGCGTATTCCAGGACCTCGACGTTCTTGATGCAGTCGAGGGCGAGGCGGGCGGCGGGGCCACCGATGGAACCGAGGTAGAAGCCGCCGTGTTCGTGGCACGCCTTGGTGACCTGGGCGGAACGGTTGCCCTTGGCGAGCATCACCATGGAGCCGCCCGCGGCCTGGAACTGGTCGACGTAGGAGTCCATCCGACCGGCGGTGGTGGGGCCGAAGGAGCCCGAGGCATAGCCCTCGGGGGTCTTGGCGGGGCCCGCGTAGTAGACGGCCATGTCGCGCAGGTACTGCGGCATGGGCTCGCCCGCGTCGAGGCGTTCCTTGATCTTGGCGTGGGCGATGTCGCGGGCCACGACCAAGGGACCGGTCAGCGAAAGACGGGTCTTCACCGGGTATTTCGACAATTCGGCGCGGATCTCGTCCATCGGGCGATTGAGATCGATCTTCACGACGTCGCCACCGAGGATGTCGGCGGTCTGTTCCGGAAGGTACTGGGCCGGTTCGGTTTCCAGCTGCTCGAGGAAGATGCCGTCCTTGGTGATCTTGGCCAGTGCCTGGCGATCGGCCGAGCAGGAGACGGCGATCGCGACGGGGCAGGACGCGCCGTGGCGGGGCAGGCGGACCACGCGCACGTCGTGGCAGAAGTACTTGCCGCCGAACTGCGCGCCGATGCCGAATTCCCGGGTGAGCTGGAAGACCTCTTCTTCGAGCTCGACGTCACGGAAGGCGTGACCGGTGATCGAGCCCTCGGTGGGCAGGTTGTCCAGGTAGTGCGCCGAGGCGTATTTCGCTGTCTTCAAGGCGAATTCGGCGCTGGTTCCGCCGATGACCACCGCGAGGTGGTACGGCGGGCAGGCCGCGGTGCCCAGCGAGCGGATCTTCTCGTCGAGGAACTCGAGCATGCGCTCGGGGTTCAGGACGGCCTTGGTCTCCTGGTACAGGAACGACTTGTTGGCCGAGCCGCCGCCCTTGGCCATGAACAGGAACTTGTACACCGGGTTGTCGGCGTCGCCCTCGGTCGAATACAGCTCGATCTGGGCGGGCAGGTTGGTGCCGGTGTTCTTCTCGTCCCACATGGTGATCGGGGCGAGCTGGGAGTAGCGCAGGTTCAGCTTGGTGTAGGCGTCGAAGATGCCGCGGCTGAGCCATTCCGCGTCGTCGACACCGGTGAGCACGCCCTCGCTCTTCTTGCCCATCACGATCGCGGTGCCGGTGTCCTGACACATCGGCAGCACGCCGCCTGCGGAGATGTTGAGGTTCTTGAGCAGGTCGAGCGCGACGAAGCGGTCGTTGCCCGAGGACTCGGGGTCGTCGATGATCTTGCGCAGCTGGCGCAGGTGCGCGGGGCGCAGGTAGTGGCTGATGTCGTGGATCGCCGTCTCGGTCAGCAGCCGCAACGCCTCGGGCTCGACCTGAAGGAAGGTGCGCCCGTTGTGCTCGAAGGTGCTGACCCCCTCGCTGGTGAGCAGGCGGTAGGGCGTCTCGTCGGCGCCGATCGGAAGCAGATCGGAATAGCGGAACTCCGGCGCGGTCACGGATCGCACTCCTTCGGGCAGGGCGGGCACCGCAACACTGCGGAGCACCAGGCAGGGCTGGTCACAAAGCAATCCGCAGCCTAACGACCACCCGTACCCGCACAGCGGTTAGGCAACCCTATGTGAGGTTCCTAACTGACCCTAACTAAGATCGAGGTTGCACGTTCAACCCAAACGGTGCTACCCATTCTCCCGGGCGGTGGCGGGAGTGCACCGTTCAATCCGAAGCCTGCACCTTCAGAATCTGGAGCTCGATCGTGACCGATCCACAGTGGCTCGATGATGTCGAAATGCGTGCCTGGCTGGGCTATGTCCGGACCCGCGACCTGATCGCCGCGGCGATCGGACGTGACGCAGGCAGGGCGGCCAACCTGAGCTACGTCGAGTATTCCGTCATGGTCTACCTAGCCGACGCACCGGGCCAGCGACTCACCTTCGCCGATCTGGCTTGTGCGCTCGAATGGTCGCAGAGCAGGCTCTCGCACCAGATCACCCGCATGCAGAAGCGCGGGCTGGTCTCACGCGAGACGATGCCGCACGACCAGCGCCGCACCGTCGCCAAGCTGACCCCGACCGGCGGACAACTGCTCACCACGGCCGCGCCCGCGCACGTGCGCAGCGTGCGCAAACACATGATCGACGTATTGGATCGCGACCAGCTCGCCACCCTCGCGGAGATCTACGACGTGCTCGTCGACCATCACCGCGGCGCGAAGGACGACGACCCGGTCGGTCGCCTGCAAACCGCCGCACCCGGCGAGGACTAGGACCCGGCGCTGCCGCCGCCCCCGCCGGAGGAATCGGGGCGGGCCTTGCCCAGCCCTCCGCGCGCGACGGTGCCGCCCTTGGTCGGTGCGCCGCGATCGAAGACCTCGCCGGTGGTGGGGCGCAGGAAACTGCCCGCCGCCAGCGCGACCGCGACGCCGATCGCCGGGTACACGAAGGTATCGGTGTGCTGGTACCAGAACCGCGAGTACCTGGTGCCCGCGGTGTCGCACTGATCGTCGGCGACCCGGACATTGGTCGTCGTGTCGACGCAGACACCGACGGACGCCGGTTTGGCAGCGGCCGCGGTCGTGGTGGTGGTCCGGGATGTCGCCGTCGGGGGCTTCGAGGTGGTCGTGAGCGTGGCCGACGCCGCGCGCGGTGCCGGTTTCGGGGTGGCGGTGCCACATCCGGCCGAGACCAGAGCCACCGCCACCACGGCGGGCAGCGTGTAGGACACGCTGCGCGACATCATGATTCGCCGACGCGAACCCTCGATTTCCGAAACCACACTCACGAATTTCCCCCTCCGGCGGCGATGCCCAACCGTCGATACTAACGAGACGCGGCGCCGCTGACGACCGTTACGTCGGTCGTGAAATCCCGGTTGCCGGAATCGTTTTGCCCCGAACCCACCCCCAACGCGCGTTCGAAACCGGCCGGGATCACGATGTCGTCGCGCGTCAGCTCGGTGATCGAGGTCTTGCGCAGACCCAACAGCGCGGAATCGATGCCGCCACGCAGGACGTCGAGAACGTTCTCGACACCGGCCTGACCGTTGGCCGCCAGACCCCAGAGGTACGCGCGCCCGATCAGCACCGCACGCGCACCGAGCGCCACCGCCTTCACGACATCGCTGCCGCGCCGGATGCCGCCGTCGAGGAGCACCTCGATCTGATCGCCCACCGCGTCGGCGAGCACCGGCAGCGCGCGGATGGCGGCGGGGGTGCCGTCGAGGTTGTTGCCGCCGTGATTGGACACCGAGATGCCCGCGACGCCGGCGTCGACGGCACGCAAGGCGTCGTCCACCCGCATCACGCCCTTGAGCAGCACCGGGCCGTCCCATTGCGCGCAGATCCAGGCGACATCGTCCCAGTCGGGCGCCGGTGTCTGCATCCATTCGCCGTAGGCGCCGAAGAACCCGGGCGCCGCACCGCCGCCGACCGCCATATTGGGTGCGGTGAGGTCGGGGATACTGCCCGAGCGCAGGTAGGTCGCGAGCCAGCGCGGGCGCGCGAGGGTCTGCGGCGCGAATTTCATCATCGTGCGCAGGTTCAGCGATTCCGGGATCACCGGGCTGCCCCAGTCGCGGCCGTGCGAGAACGACCAGTCCAGGGTAAGGATCAGGCCCACCGCGCCCGCCTTCTTCGCCCTGGCCATCCGCTCGAGGATCTGGTCCCTGTTGCCACACCAGTAGAGCTGGAACAGGGTCGACGGGTTGGCGGCGATGACCTCTTCGACGGGCTTGCTCGCGAAAGAGCTGAGCCCCATGGCGATTCCGCGTGCCGCCGCGGCGCGCGCGACGGCGACCTCACCGTCGGGGTGCACCGCCTGTACGCCGGTGGGCGAGATCAGCACCGGCATGGAGACCTGCTGGCCCAGCACCGTGGTCGATTGGTCACGTTCGCCGATCGGGCCCGCGCAGTGCGGGGCGAAACCGAGTTCGGTGAACGCGGTCTGATTGTCTTCGATGGTCTGTCCGCGTTCCGAACCGGCGATCAGCGCGCCGTACACCGACTTCGGCAGACGCTTGCGGGCGCGCCGTTGCGCCTCGGCAACGGTCTCGAACCAGGGATTCATCGGGGTCCTTCCTCATGATCCTGCGGCCACCATCGGCGCAGGTCTTCCAGCAATGCGGTCGTGGCGACCCGCAGCAGATCGGCGCCTTCGTCGGCACTCGATCCGGTGGGGTCGCCGAGGATTCCATTGGGACTGGCTGCCCGCACTCCGCCCGCGCGCAGCAGCGGCAGCAGTTCGGCCAGCGGGCGACAGTCCCCCGGCTCGGCCAGTTCGACGCGCACCAGCTCGGGACTCAGCGCGAGCTGGATCGAGGTTTCGGTGCGCCCGGCGTGCGGGTCGCCGCCGTAGCCGGGCGAGAACACCCGCACGTCGCGCGACTCCGACCGCAGCAGGGCGACGGCTCGGCGCAGCGTTTCCACATTGCCGCCGTGTCCGTTGACCAGCACGATTCGCGAGAACGTATCCGTCGCGGAGCGACACAGTTCGACGACGAGCAGTTCCAGCGCCGCCTGCCCGATCGACAGGGTGCCCGCGAACCCCGCGTGCTCGCCGCTTGCCCCGTAGGCCACGGCGGGCGCGATGAGCACGTCGCCACGCTCGGCCGCGGCCCGGCGGCACACCGCCGACGCGATATCGCTGTCGGTCGACAGGGGCAGATGCGGGCCGTGCTGCTCGGTCGCACCGAGCGGAATGACCAGGATCACTCCCTCGGCAGCGCGCACACCTGCCTCGGGCGATGTGAGGTGCGCCACGAACATGGCGCCAACATTAACGTCAGTCACTGACATAATCAATAGCTCGTGCAGGTCGAAAGCTCGCCGAGTCCCTATCCTGTATCCATGTCCGCCCCGCCGCCGCGCGCACCGATCTCGATTCCGAAGCCATCGGGGCACCGCGGGCGTCCACCGCGCACCACCCGTCGCGAACTCGAGGTGATCGCGATGAAGCTGTTCGCCGAACACGGGTTCGACGACGTCACCGTCGAACGCATCGCCGCCGAGGCCGGGGTGAGCGAGCGCACCTTCTTCCGCTACTTCCCCACCAAGGCCGAGGTGCTGTGGCACCAGTTCGACAACGAGGTCGACGACCTGCGCGCCGCGTTCGCCGCCGTCCCGGCCGACGAGCCGATGATGGCGGCGGTACGCCGCATCGTGGTGACGGCGAACAGATATCGCGCCGAGGACATCCCCGAATTGCGCACCCGGATGCGGCTGGTCTCCGGGGTCCCCGCGCTCTCGGCGGGGGCAGGGGCACACTACGACGCGTGGGAGCACGCCGTCGGCGAGTTCGCCGCGAGCCGACTCGGGGCCGGCGCGGGCGACCTGATCCCCCTCGCCATCGGGCGCACCACCCTGGCCGCCGCGCGGGCCGCGTTCGACGCGTGGCTCGAGCGCGGCGATACCGACCTCACCGTGTATCTGGATCAGGCGCTGCGCGCGCTCGAACGCGGGTTCGCCCCGGAATAGCCGGGCGCGCCACGTTTGGGCAGCACCACCGAGGGGGTATGAGTAGGCTCAGGCTCAACGCGCACTGTGCGCACCGCAAACGTCCGTCGTCGAAAGGGGCAGGGGTTTCCATGTCCGAGGTGTCCACGAGTCTTTCGGCGGATTCGCTGCCGGCGCAACCGCTCGACAACCTGCTCCCGCAGCTGGTCGAGCATCTGCGGCAGAACCGCACCGGACTGCGGGAAGAGTGGGCACGGCGGATCACCGAGGCCGAACTGCTGACCGCGATGACCCCGGAGGAGATCTTCTCCGAGGCGACGTCGATGTACGACAACTACGTCGAGGTGCTCGTCACCGGTAGCGTCGAGGCACTGCAGGCCTATGCCCGCGACCTGTCCGAGCGCATCATTCCGCGAGGCGTCGAGACCGACGAGGTCATCGGCATCGTGCTGCTGCTGCGCGATGTGCTGGCGCGCAGCCTCTTCGAGAAGTACCAGTCCAACTTCGAACTGCTCAACCGCGTGCTCGACGCCTACGAACCGGCCGCCAACCGCATCGCCAACACCGTGGCCGTGTCGTTCGTGCAGGAGCGCGAGCGCGTCATCAGCCGCCAGCAAGAGGCCATCCGCGAGCTGTCCACCCCGGTGCTGCAGGTGCGCGAGCAGCTGCTCATCCTGCCGATCATCGGTGTGCTCGACTCCCAGCGCGCCCGCCAGCTCACCGAACAGCTGCTGCGCGCCATCCGCGCCAATCGCGCCAAGGTGGTCGTCATCGACATCACCGGTGTGCCCGCGATCGACTCCGTGGTGGCCAACCACCTCGTGCAGACCGTCGACGCGTCCGGCCTGATGGGCGCCAGCGTGATCATCACCGGCCTGTCCTCCGAGATCGCGCTCACCCTGGTGACCATCGGTCTCGATCTGTCCAAGATGAATGCCGTCGGCGACCTGCAGGGCGGTATCGAAGAAGCCGAGCGTCTACTCGGGTACGAGGTCTCCCGAGTCACCGAACGCTTGAGCGAGCGGGACGGGCGCTGACCAAGCCACCATGCCGGTACCTATTCTCAAGCAGGGCACGTACCTGATCGCGTCCGTGCAGTCGGCGTTGACCGATGCCGACACCGAGCGGTTACAGGACGACCTGATGAAGCAGGTCAGTCGCTACCGCGCGACCGGCATCATCGTCGACGTCACCGCCATCGACGTGATGGATTCCTTCGCCGCGCGCTCGTTGCGCACCATCGCGCACATGACCCAGTTGCGCGGCGCGGAAACCGTCATCGTCGGGTTGCAGCCCGAGGTGGCCTTCGCCATGGTGCAACTGGGCCTTACATTCGAAGACATGCACACCGCGCTGGATCTCGAGGAAGGCCTCTCCTGGCTGAATCGGCACCCGCGGCGACGAGACGGTCGCGACAGTGGCCGCTGAGCAGGTGGCGATCGCGGTCAAGGTGTCCGAGGACATCGTCACCGCCCGGCAGGCCGGGAGCGAGTTGGCCGGTGACCTCGGTTTCACCCTCACCGACCGTACGATGATCTCCACCGCCATCTCCGAGATCGCCCGCAACATCACCAGTTACGCGGGCAGCGGGGAGATCAGGTTGCTCATCGACTTGCGCGAGGGTCGCCGCGCGCTCGTGATCCAAGCCGAGGACCAGGGCCCCGGCATCCGCGATATTCCCCGTGCGCTGGAAGACGGCTATTCCACCGGCCGCGGACTCGGACTCGGACTGCCCGGCGCGCGCAGACTGATGGACCGCCTCACCATCGATTCCGCCCCGGGCCGCGGGACGTTGATCGAAATGTGGAAGTGGGTACCCGACGTTGCATGAGGACGGGATCATCGGGCGCATGGAGTGGTCGACGGCCGGCCGGGCGCTGCCCGGCCAGGACGTCTCCGGTGACCGCGCGCTCGTGCTCGACACCGGCGCCGGCGTGCTGTTCGCGGTGCTCGACGGGCTCGGTCACGGTGCGCCCGCGGCCGAGGCCGCCGATCGCGCGATGGCCATCCTCACCGAGAACTGCGGCGAACCGCTGGACGTGCTGATGGTGCTCTGCCATCGCGCGATGGTCGAAACCCGGGGCGCCGCAGTGTCATTGGCGCTGATCGAGCCGGGCGAGACGCTGCAATGGCTCGGCGTGGGCAACGTCGATTCGCGATTGCTCACCCTCGGTCCGGCCGGTCCGGAGCTGCGGGCGACGATGCTGCTCACCGGCGGCATCGTCGGGTACCGGTTGCCCTCGCACCTGCAGCCGCAGACCTTGCCGATCCGCCCCGGCGATCTGTTGCTGATGGCGACCGACGGGATCGTCGCGGTCGGCCCCGAATCGCTGGACCTGGCCAAAACCGCCACTGCCATCGCGGGCGATCTGCTCGCGCGCGATGCGAAGGACACCGACGACGCACTGGTGCTCGCGGCACGTTTCCGTGGGCCGTGCCCGTGAGGCCCCGACATCGCACCAACGCGTGCGCCCCTGTTCCGTGGACCTCTTTCCCGAGGCCACGACACCGCGGCCTGTTCCGCCGGACCGAGCCGATGAGAGGTTGCCGATGAGCGCGGTCCTGGTCGCATTTCTCGACGACTATTCGGCGGCGATGCGCCGCCACGTCGCCGCGCCGGGCCAGGCCGGCCTCTCGGAGGGATACGACCTCGGCAGACGAGCCCTCGTCGAAGGCATCAGTCTGCTCGATCTCACCGAGCACCATTTCCGCGCTGTCGCCCGCGACAGCGAAACGCAGGCCGATCCGCGCCGCGCCGAGGTGGCGCTGGAATTCCTGCTGCAGACCATGGCGGCGCTGGACATCGCCACCCGCGGCTACCTCGACGGCACCCGCCGCTACGAGCAACAGCGTTCCCGCGCCGAGGATCTCGAAGGCCGCGACGCCTTTCGCACCGCGCTGGTCGAATCGTTGCAGGACGGGTTCTTCGTCGCCGACGACGACGGCACCATCGTCGAGGTGAACTCCGCGTTCGGGGTGCTCACCGGATACGGCGCCACCGAGGTGCCGTTCCGGCTGCCCCATCCGTGGGCACTGACCGATCGCGCCGGATACCCCCAGATCGGCACGGAGGCTTCACGATTCGTGATGCCGGTGCGTCATCGCGACGGCCGCGAACGGTGGCTGGCGGTGAGCGCGAGCTCCCTGGTGAAGCAGGAGAACGACGAACGGATCTTCGTCGGCACCGTGCGCGATGTGACCGCCGAGCACGACGCGCAGGCCCGCGACCAGGCCGCCTCCCGCCTGGCCACCGCCGTCGGCGCGGCGACGAGCATGGTGGAGGTCCTCGCGGTCGGACTCGACGAACTGCGCCGGACCATGGGCGCCGAGACCGCGCTGGTCGCGATCTGGCCGAGCCGGACCGGACGCCCCGATGTCTACTCCTGCGGCGCGACTCCGTCGAGTGGAAAGGCGGAGCCCGCACCCGAAACCATCGGTAGCGCAACACAATTCACCGTGGCACCGATGCGACAGAGCGGCCCGCGCGCCGACGGCCCCGTCGTGCTCGACGATGACACCCAGGCCCTGCTCGACCGCTCACGCAGGCAGTCCGCCCGTGGGCTCTCGGCCATCACCGGCGACGAGGGCGGGGTCGACGCGGTCGTGGCACCGCTCGGTGAGACCGGCGACGCGGCGCTGTGGGTGCGCTTCGGTGCGTCCCGCGCGGTCAGCGCCGCCGACTGGGCCCTGTACTCACTGCTCGTCGGTCATCTCAGCGTCGCGCTCCAGCGCGCCCGCAACTTCGACCAGGCCCGCGCCACCTCGCTCACCCTGCAGCGGGCGATGCTCGGACCGATCGAACTGCCGCCCCGGTTCTCGGTGCACTACGAACCCGCCTTGCCGCCGCTCGAGATCGGCGGCGACTGGTACGACGTGGTGCCGTTGCGCGACGGCACCATCGGCGTCGTCGTCGGCGACTGCGTCGGTCGTGGTCTGTCCGCCGCCGTGGTGATGGGCCAATTGCGCACCGCGGCAAGGGCTCTGCTGTTGCGTGGCGCCGGACCGGCGCAGTTGCTCGCCGAACTCGACGCCGTGGCCTCCCGGATCCCCGGCGCCATGTGTACGACGGTGTGCGCGGCCGTGCTCGACCCCGAGCGCGGAATGGTGCGCTACTCGAACGCGGGCCACATGCCGCCCGTCCTCGCACCGCCCGGCGGACCCGGCCGCATCCTCGAAGGCGGACGCGCGGTCCCCCTGGCCACCTTCGACACCCCGCGCAGGCCGGAAGCCACCACGGCGCTCCCACCGGGCGCCACCCTGGTGCTGTTCACCGACGGCCTCGTCGAACAGCGCGGGTACGACATCGCCGAGGGCTTCGTCAAGATCGCCGACGTGCTCAGCGAGACCGGCGCCGCGCTCCCCCGCGATGTCGCCGACGCGGTGCTGTCGCGGCTGTGCCCGCCCGCGGGCTACGACGACGACGTCGCCATGGTCGTCTACCGGCAGCCCCCGGAGCCGCTGAGCCTCGACTTTCCCGCTGCCGCAACCGAACTGGCCGGGGTGCGCCGTGGTCTCTACCGCTGGTTCGCCACCGCCGCGGTGCCGCACGACCTGGCCGCCGACCTCGTCGCCGCGGCCAACGAGGCCTGCAGCAACAGCGTCGAACACGCCTACCGCGACACCGAACCGGGCCGCGTCGGTCTCACGGCCCGCTGCGACGGCGACCGGGTGGTCCTCGAGATCACCGACCACGGCAGCTGGATCCCCACGCCCACCGACCCCGGCTACCGCGGTCGCGGCGTGGAGATGATGCGGGTACTCACCGAGGATCTCACCTTCGACCACGACGAGACCGGCACCCGGGTGCGCATGTGGGTGACCCTGCCCTCGATCACCTTCCCCACCGCGAACCCGCTGCGGGCCTCCTCGCGGCCGCCGACCGTCAGCTCGCGGCAGAATTCATTCTGACCGGGTCGTCTCATAGGCCTCGACGTCGAAGTTCTTCAGCATCCGATGGAACCGGAAGCTGAAATCCGGCCACAGCGTGGCGTTGTGGCCGTTCTCGTCGACGAACCAGCTGGTGCATTCGCCCGTGTTCCAGACGGTGCCGTCGAACTTCTTCTGCAGGTCCCGGTTGTAGGCGGCCTGCACGTCCTCGCGGACCTCGACGGTGCGCAGGCCATCGGCGTCCATGGTGGTGATCGCCTCGATGAGGTAGGTGATCTGGGATTCGATGGTGAAGATCGCCGAGGTGTAGCTCAGGACGGAGTTCGGGCCGATCATCAGGAACAGATTCGGGAAGTCGGCGACGGTCGTTCCCTTGTATCCACACAGACCCCCGGCAGCGAACACCTCCGCCAACGTGCGCCCGTCGCGACCGCTGATCAGATCGAAGGTGGGCGAATCATCGATCCGAAAGCCCGTCGCCAACACGATGGCGTCCACCTCGCGCTCGGTGCCGTCATCGGTGACGATCGACCGTTCCCGGATCTCGGCGATGCCGTCGGTCACGACCTCGACGTTGTCGCGGGCCAACGCCGGGTAGTAGACGTTCGAGATCAGCATGCGTTTGCACCCGAGGCGATGGTCGGGCGTCACCTTGCGGCGCAGCTCACGATCACGGATCACCCACCACAGCCTCACGCGCGCACCGAACGAGAAGAAGTCGGCCAGCGGCGGATATTTGGACTGCCACAACACCATGGTCTCGCGGGCCCAGTACACGCCCGCGCGGGCCAGCCACTGCGCACCTGGAACATGCCGGTAGTAGCGGCGCTCCAGCCAGGAGTACCTGCGGCCCATTCGGGGAAGAACCCACGGCGCACTGCGCTGGTACAGGTCGAGTCGGCCGACCTCGCCCGCGATGGACGGCACGATCTGGATCGCGGACGCGCCGGTGCCGATGACGGCGACCCGCTTGCCCGCGCGATCGAACTCGTGATCCCAGCGGGCGGAATGGAAAACAGGGCCACGAAAGGTGTCGATGCCCTTGATGTCCGGCAGTCGTGGCGCGCTCAGCGGACCTCCGGCCGATACCAGGATGTCGGCGGTGTAGGCGCCTCGACCGGTCTGGATCTCCCAGCGCGCCATGTCGTCGTTCCAGCACGCGCGGGTTACCTCGCCGTCGAAGACGATCGCCTCACGCACGCCGTGCCGGTCGACCACATCGCGCACATACTGCTGAATCTGTGGCTGTGTCGAGAAAGAATGCGTCCAGTGCGGATTGCGGGCGAACGAATACGAATACAGTTGCGAGGGCACATCGCAGCCCGCTCCCGGATAGGTGTTGTCCCGCCAGGTACCGCCGAGGTCGTCGGCGCGCTCGAAGACGACGAAGTCGTCGATACCCTGCTGGCGCAATCGAATCGCCACACCCAGCCCGGCAAAACCCGCGCCGATGATCGCGACGCGGGTGTGGGGCAGCTCGGTCACGGCGTCTTCGGCGTGGTCTCGTAGGCCTCGATATCGAATTTCCGGACCAGCCGCCGGTATTTGAAGCTGAAGTCCGGCCACAGCGCCGAGTTGTTGCCGTGCTTGTCGAGGAACCAGCTGGTGCATCCGCCGTCTGCCCACACGGCGCGGGCCAGCTTGGGCTGCAGCTGCTTGTTGTAGGCGACCTGGGCATCCACCTTCACCTCGAACGAGCGCAGGTTCTGCTGCTTCATCGTCTCGATCGCGTCGACGAGGTAGTTGATCTGGGATTCGATGATGTAGATCAGCGACGTGTAGTTCAACCCGGAATTGGCGCCGAGCATGAAGAACATGTTCGGGAAATTGGCGACGGTGGTGCCCTTGTACATCTGAAAGCCCTCGTCGTCGGCGGCCTCGGACAACGTCCGGCCGTCGCGCCCGGTGTACAGGTTGAAGGTCGGTGAATCGGCGACGTGGAACCCGGTGGCCAGCACGATGGCATCCACCTCCCGTTCCGTGCCGTCCTCGGACACGATCGAACCGGGGCGCACCTCGGCGATGCCGTCGGTGACGACATCGACATTGTCACGATCGAGCGCACCGTAGAACTTGTTCGACACGAGCATGCGCTTACAGCCGATACGGTGCTCGGGCAGCATCTTTCGCCGCAACTCCGGATCCCGGATCTCCCAGCGCATCTTGACCCGGCCGACGGTTTCCAGCACGATGCCGGTCCATGGGTACTTCACCTGGGTGACCACGTAGAACTCACGCTGCAGGTAGATCAGCGCGCGCATCAGTCGTTGCAGACCGGGGATGCGCTTGAAGGCGAAACGTTCCAGCGCCAGGTAGGGTCGCGACACCTGTGGCATCACCCAGGTGGCGGTGCGCTGATAGACGTCGAGGTGCTCCACGTCGGGCGCGATCGACGGAACGATCTGCACCGCCGAGGATCCGGTGCCGACGACGGCGACCCTCTTGCCGGTCAGCGTGGCATCGTGGTTCCAGCGCGCGGAGTGGAAGAGCTCACCCTCGAAACTCGAAATACCTTTTATATCGGGAAGATTCGGCTCTGCCAGCACGCCTGCCGCCGAGACGACGAAATCGGCGGTGAAGGCGCCCTTGCTGGTCTCGATCTCCCACCGGCCGTCGGCGTCGTTCCAGCGGGTCGCGGTCATCGCGCAGTCGAAGAGGTGCTTGTCGCGGACGCCGTAGCGTTCGGACACGGTGCGCAGGTACTGCTCGATCTCCGGCTGCGGCGAGAACGAGCGGGACCAGTCGGGATTGAGCGCGAACGAATACGAGTACAGGTGCGAGGGCACATCGCAGCCCGCACCGGGATAGGTGTTGTCGCGCCAGGTTCCCCCGACATCGGGGCCACGTTCGATGACCACGAAGTCGGACATGCCGCGCTGGCTCAGCCGGATGGCGGCACCGAGGCCGGACAGGCCGCTGCCCACGATCATGACTCGGACGTGGCGGGTGTTGTTACTGCTCATGCGGTGACCTCAGCGGGATTCGTAGATGCGTTTGTGACCGGAGACGGCGGCCAGCCGGTACGGGCGGCGAGTCTCCTCGACCATGGCGTGGTAGGCGCCGTCGCTGGGCGAGGTGGCCTCGTGCAGTTCCCGGTAGCGCTCGTAACCGAGCAGCTCACGCGAGCTGATCGCCGCCAGGTTCGCCTCGGTCCGCAGGTGCTCGCGATAGCCGGGCTGCACGGTGCCACTGAAGAATTCGGCGACGCTGCCCGACCCGTAGCTGATCATGGCCAGCGCCTTGTCGGTGAGGTCGTCGGCGTGGTCGAGCAGCGAGGCAAGGCCGAGGTAGAGCGAGGCGGTGTAGCTGTTGCCGACCGTGCGGTTGTAGGTGGTCGTGGCGCCGAGGGCGGCCTCGATGGCGTCGGCGTCGGCGGTGTGGCCCTGGCTCTCGAGCAGGTGGCGGTGTGCCTTGTAGGCCATCTTGGTGAAGGGCTGGTGGTAGCAGAACGCGGCGAACTCACCGAGTTCACGACCGCCCTGGCGCCGGTAGTCGGTCCACGCCTCCTGTGCCGCCTTCTGGTAGGCGTTGACCGAGGTTTTGCCGTCCACGATGGCTTCGGTGCGGTAGTTCGGGCGCCAGAAGTCCATGATGTCGGCGCTGTAGAGGCCGGAGACCGGGTCCAGCGCCAGGATCGCCGGGTTCGCGGTGACCAGCATCGCGACGGCGGCGGCGCCCTGGGTCGGCTCACCCGGGGTGTCGAGTTCGTACTTGGCGATGTCGGCGGCGATCACCAGCACCCGCTGCGACGGGTCGCGGGCGATCAGGCCGGCCGCGAACTGCAGCCCGGCGGTGCCGCCGTAGCAGGCCTGCTTGAGCTCGACGACCCGGGCGGCGTTGGGCAGCCCGATCAGCGAATGCAGGTACAGCGCAGCGGCTTTGGACTGGTCGACACCGGTCTCGGTGGCCAGCAGCACGGTGCGGATGTTGTCGGTGCCGTGCCGTTCCAGGATCGGCGCGGCGGCGGCCGCGGCGATGGTGACGATGTCCTCGTCGGCGGCGGCGACGCTCATCTTCTCCTGGCCGATGCCGAGGTAGAACTTGTCGCGATCCACGCCGAGTCGCTCGGCGAGGACGGCGTGATCGAGAGCGTAATGGGTGGTGGCGAACGAAAGGTCGTGGATACCGACCGGCGTAGTTGTCATCGTGGGCTTCCGTTGCTCGTGGTGGACCGCTCGAATTGGGTATGGGCACGCATCAATTCACCGCGATTGGTCTGTGCCGCCATCAGCGACAGCTCCCCGCACAGCACGGTGGCCGCTCCGATCACCGCGAGGCGTCGGGCGTTCTCGCCGGGCTGCCGGTCTTCGCGGCAGCCGAGGCGTTCCAGGTTCTCGTCGACGAAACTCGCGTGCTTGCCGTTGCCGACCGTGCCCACGATCAGGTTGGGCAGGGTGCACGAGAAGTAGAGGTCGCCGTCGCGATCCTCGGCATGGGTGATGCCCTGGGATCCTTCGACGATATTGGCGGCGTCCTGACCGGTGGCCAGATAGAACGCGAGCAGCATGTTGGCGTAATGCGCGTTGGCGGAACGAATTCCGCCCGCCAGCAGGGTGCCGATGAGGTTCTTGCGGATATTGAGCTGCACCACCTGTGCCGCGGTGGTGTGCAGCCGCTGCTCGACCACCTCGCGCGGGACGATCAGTTCGGTGATCACGTTCTTGCCGCGACCCAGGATGCCGTTGACCGCGGTGGCCTTCTTGTCGGTGCAGTAGTTGCCCGAGATCGAGCCGTAGCGCACACCGGGCATGGTCGACAGGATGTGATCCATCAGGTGATCGCTGGCCAGGGTCGCCATGTTGTGGCCCGACGCGTCACCGGTGGTGAATTCGAAGCGCAGGAACAGCAGGTTGCCGGTGATCTGATGGTGCAGGTCGATGAGCCGGGCGAAACGACTACTGCCCGAGACCACCTCCTGGAGCTCGGCCATGCGGCCTTCCAACTGCTGGACCGTGGTGTAGGCGGTGTACGCGTCGTCGGCTTCCAACAGGATCGAGCGCGTCATCCGCTCGTCGATCAGCGTCGCGACGATGCCCTTCTCCGCCAGGGTGCTGATCCGCGCGCCGCGCCCGACCGAAGGCCACAGCGGGGTCTCGTAGGTGGCGAGAGGAACGTCGACGGCATCGTCGACGACATTTCCGGTAATGCGTACAGGTCCCACCCACTGCATCGGCACCGCCGCGTACGACATGTCATTCATGGGTGACTCCCTCTCGATGTTCGGATTCACGCCACCAGGGGCTCCGGTGGGCAAGTGCCGCGGCGTCGATACCGCGAAGTTGGCAGAAGCTCGCGACCTCCCCGGTGACGAGCAGGTCGGCGCCGGCCAGATCCGCCGGCGTGCGGGCGCCGAGCACGGTGAGGATGGTGCGCAGTTGGTCGAGCCAGATCCCGATCTTGTCGACCAGGGCGGCGGTGTCGTGGCTGACCAGGGTTTCCAGGAACGCGCCCGCGACACCGGTCGCGTTGGCGCCCAACGCGAGTGCGCGCGCGATGTCCAGCGGCGAGCGGATGCCGCCGGACGCGGCGATATCGATGCCGGGCAGGTCGGCGCAGTCGAGCAGGCAGTTCGGGGTGGACTGACCCCAGCTCTCGATGAACCCGAAGTCGCCGCCGACCCGCCGATCGTTCTCGATGCGGGCGAAATTGGTACCGCCGCGCCCGCCCACGTCGGCCACGGACACGCCCGCGTCGCGCAACCAGGTGACGGTCTGCCTGCTCAGTCCGAACCCGACTTCCTTGACGAAGACCGGCACGGCGCTAGCGGCGACGAGGCGTTCGATCTGGCGCGGCCACGACCCGAACGAGCGGTCGCCCTCGGGCATGACCACTTCCTGTACGGCGTTGAGGTGGATCTGCAACGCGTCGGCTTCGAGGAGGTCGACGGCGCTGCACACCTGATCGACCGTCGCGTTCGCGTTCACATTGGCCATCACGAATCCGTGCGGATTCTCCTGCCGCAGCACGCGATAGGTGCCCGCGACCGCCGGATCACGGAAATAGGCGCTCATCGATCCGGAGGCGATCGGGATACCGGTCTCGCGGGCGGCGATCGCGAGCTGGCGGTTGATCTCGCCGGTCTTGGTACTGCCACCGGTCATCGCGTTGACGAACAGTGGTGTGGCCCATTGCTTTCCAGCGACATCGACCGCGAGGGAGACCTCGTCGGCGTCGATGCCCGCGAGGGCGTGGTGCACGAAAGTGACGGAGTCGAAGTCACTGCTACCGGCGGCCTGGCGTTGGTGGTTCACCGCGTGGCGGACGTGGTCGTCTTTGCGATCGGCGATCATCGGTGGTCCCCTTCGACTGGGTGGGTCCGCAGGGGCAGCGGACGGATTCCGGCGGTGAGCCACCGGCCGGTGAGTTCGGCGATCGCGGCGGGACGGGTGCGCTCGATGAGCGCGATCCCGCAGTCCCCACCCCCGGCGCCCGAGGGCTTCGCGGCAGCGCCGACCGCAGCGCCCGCGTCGCACAACGCGTGCAGCCGAGGAGTCATGATGCCGAGGCCCGACATCGCGTCGAGGTCGACGAGCAGTGTTCGCGCGCTGTCGATTTCGAGGCGCACGGCCTGGGAGTCGTCGGCCTCGATGGCGACGACGAGTCGTTCGACGCACTCGTTGCTGTGCGCCCGGAAGGCGGTGCGGTCACCGTCGAGTCCGGCGACCAGGGCAGGCGTGGAGGCCGGGTTTCCGGTCCAGCCGACCTGCAGGGTCAGCTCGGTGGGGGTGGGCAGCGGGCGAACCGACAGGCCTGGCCACGGTGCGCGCAGGGTGGCCTCCACGCCGTCGCGGGCCAGCGATGCCGCCACCTGCGCGCGGTCCGGGGACCGGTAGGCGAGCCAGCCGCCCCAGGTGCTCACGGCGATGTCGCCGCCCGAGGCGCGGGGGTTGACCGCGATGGTGGCGAGCATGGCCAGCCGGTAGCGATCCATCGCATCGAGGCCGAGGGCGAAGTGCTGCCCGAGGGCGGCGACCGTGGCCACCGTGACGGCCGCGCTGGATCCCAAGCCGAACTTGCGGCCGTCGGTGTCGCCGAGGTCGGCGGTGACGTCCAGATGGAAGGACGATGCGGGGATCGCACGCTCCACGAGTAGACGGTGCACCACCGAAACTGCGGCGAAAACGTAGGAAAACGCTGCTGGCACAACAGCATCGGAAGTGGGTACCAATTCGTCACCGTGACGACGACAGGAGAAGGCGATGCCGCCGTCCAGATCCGAATACAGGGTGATGTCCTGATCGGACTCCGCTCCGGTCACCGTGGCGGTGGCGTAACGATCGACCGCCGTGAGCACCGCCAGGTGTCCCGGCTCGACCACGGCGTATTCACCGGCGATGAAGAGCTTGCCGGGAGCGCGACAACTGGTCATCGATCACCACCCGCGGCGGGCACCGTCAGGGACGCGCCGGGACCGATGTGCGCGGTCCGGGTGGTGACGAAGTCGCCGAGGCCGTCCACTGCGGCGTCGACCTGTGGCGCGTCGGCACGGGTGCACAGCACTTTGACGTTCGGGCCCGCATCGATCGTGGCGTACGCCATGATCCCGTCGGCACGCAGCGCGAGGACCGCGTCGAGGATGGCGATCGAATGCGGAGACAGGTACCGGATTCCGGGGCGGGCGGTGAGCATAGTGGCGTGCATGCCGAGGGCATTGCGCTCGGCGATCTCCCCGATGGCGGGAAGGTCTTGCCGCGCGACAGCTCTGCGCATCTCCGCCAGATCGAGTACCGACGATTCGGCCCACGGGCGATAGAACGGTGACGTGGCGGTGGTCTGCCGCATCGCGACCCGGCTCGAGACGGCCTTCGCGCCCTGGTTCACCACGGCGACCACCAGGGCCGGGTCCAGCTCGTCGCCGCCGATGGGCTCCGCGTACGAACTCAGGTCCCCCGCTTCGCCTTCCCCCTCGCCGGCATGCCAGACGACGAATCCACCGAAGATCGAGCGCGAGGCGGAACCGGAGCCGCGTCTGGCCAGTCGCGACAGGGCGCGCGGGTCGGCGTCGAGCTCGTAGGCGGCCGCGGCGGCGGTGGCCAGCGCCGCGAACCCGCTCGCCGAGGAGGCCAGCCCGGCGCCGGTCGGCCCGGCGTTGGCGGTCACCACCCTCGCACGGTCGTCGCGACCCGCCTTGGCGCGCACCAGATCCAGGAACGTTTCGATGCGGGCGCGTGCGGCGCCGGTAGCGGTGACACCGTTGAACTCGACGACATCGGCCGGTCCGTCGATCAGCCGCACCGAGGTGGTGGTCGGGAAGATGTCGAGGGTCATCGACAGGCTGCCCGTGACGGGCAGGAACAGCTCTTCGTCCCGCTTACCCCAGTACTTCACCAGGGCGATATTCGGATACGCGACCGCCTCGGCGGACGGCCCGGCCACTGCGCCACGTTCGGTGGTCGCGGGTGATGCGGGAGTGAAAGTCATGGGTTGGCACCGTGTTCCGATGTCGAGACGGATAGGGACTGTGCGCCGGAACGCAGGCTGCGGGTCGGGACCGTCCAGGTCTGTACCGCGCCGGCACGGCGCAAGGCGGCACTGACGGTGCGCGCGTCGCCGGTCTCGGTGAGCGCGAGGACGCAGCCGCCGAGGCCGGCGCCGGTGAGTTTGGCGCCGTAGGCGCCCGCGTCGAGCGCCGCGGCGACCAGGGTGTCGATATGCGGGGTGCTGACGCCGAGTCCGGCGAGCAGGTCCTGGAAGTCGAGCATCGCTCGACCCAGCGAGTCGGCGTGCCCGGCCGAGAGGTCTACCGCGGCACCGCTGATCACCTCGTCCGCCCTGGCCAGGAGTCGGCGCGCGGAGCACGGATCGCGCTCGAGCGTGCGGCGTACTCCCCCGACCGCGTGCTGCGTGGACCCGGGCACCCCGGTATCGGCGATCACCAGGGCGGCGTCGAGACCGATGTCGAGTGCGGTGGCGGTTCCTTCGTGGAATCGGATGGGGCCGTCGGCCAGCACCGCGCTCGCATCGATACCGCTGGCCCTGCCGTGCGCGACCTGTTCACCGCACTGCACGAGTTCGTAGAGCGTGACCGGATCGACGGTCCGTCCGTGCAGGTCGGCGACCGCGCGCACCGCCGCACCCGCGCAGGCCGCACTCGATCCGAGCCCACGAGCCAGTGGAATATCGCACTCCATCACCACATGGGCGATGTGCCCGGTCAGGCCCCAGCGCCGCAAGGCCTCCTCGACCGCGACGCGCGGACCGGACAGCGAATTCTCCGCGGCGTTCGGGTTGCCCGCGACGAACCCGAAATGTCCTTCGGGAACCTCGATGACCGCGCCCGGGGTGCCGGGTCGCGCGATGGCCCGCACCGACAGGGTCGGCAGCGGGAACGCGATGGCGGGCGTGCCGTGGACCACGGTGTGCTCGCCCAGCAGGATCGCCTTGGCGTGGGCCCGGCCCACACCACGGACCGGGCCGGTCACTGTGGAGCTGTGTTCAGCACGTTCTCGAACGGGACTGTTCACGACGATTCCTCTCCGGACTCGGCCCGGCCTGCCGGTTACCGAGACGATCGGCCGAAAATGGCGCGCACGGACGGGAAGAACGCGGGCACCTGCGCGGCGTAGGCACGATAGGACGCACCGAACCGGGCAATGAGATCGCGCTCCTCCAGGTAGGTTCCGAGCAGGATGTACCCGGTCAGCCCGAGAGCCCACACCAGATGCCCGACGGTGAACTCACTGGCGAACCAGAACGACACCAGCAAACCGGTCATCAATGGATGACGAACCAGTTTGTAGACGCCGTTCACCTGCAGGCGGTCGACCGTCGCGTCCGGTACCTGGATCACGTACTGGCGGTAGGCCTGACTGATGCCGAGCAGGTGAAAGTGGTTCAGCAACAGGGTAGCCGCGTAGACCAGTACGAAACCGATCCAGAATCCGGTATCGAGCGCCACCCCGACCGCACCGTCGGCCGACCACAGCACCTGCGGCACCGGCTGCCACGCCAGCATGATCACCCACATCACCAGGCACACGCCGATGATGTAGACAGTCCGCTCGAGTGCCTCGGGCACCCAGCGGGTGATGAAGGCCTTGAACGAGGGCCGAGCCATTCCCGAGTGCTGCAGCGCGAACAACGCGAGCAGCACGAGGTCGATCGCGATCGCCGGGACCGCGGACAGGTGCGGTCCCTTGTCCACCGTCTTCGGCAACCACCAACCGCCGGCGAACAGCAGCATCAACGGCACCGTGATCCCGGCGACACCGTAGACGGCGAAGGAGAACAGGAACGGGACGAGCCGCGAGGGGGTTTTCACCACGCCCCGAACCTGTTGCGGTGTCATCAGATCCATGCGAACCACGGCAGGAAGCGCGAACGAACGGTGCCTGCCTCCAAACGCGTCTCCAGACGCGCCTTCCACTTGTTGCCGTAGCCCTCGTTGAGGAAGCCGCCGGGCACGACCAGACGCCAACCCGACTGCGCCACCATCCAATACGGCACGATGACGCCGGGGTTCACGTCGCGCATGTAGTCGAGCTTGTCGGGGATCTGGCTCCAGTGGATGCCTGGGTAGCGGTGGTGCACGCTGTGGTAGCCCTGGTTGAAGATCAGGAAGTTGAGAATGTTGCCCGCGTTGTTCAGCGAGGTGCTCGGCTCATCGGTGAATCCGCGCGCGGGAGCGTGACTCAGCCAGGCGAAGTAGCCCGCGTTGACCTGGGTGATGAGGAACGGCACCCAGTAGAAGAGCACGAACTTCTCGAAGCCGGCAACGTACCAGACCGAACCGATCACGACCGCGTACACGGCCAGGTCGAAGATGAACTGGTGGCGCGTCTTCCGGCGACGCGGCGCCGGGTCGGCGGCGAAAACCGTACGCACCGTGTGGATCTTGACGACCATGCCGTAGCGGACCCAGTACCAGATGGCGCCGATGCCCTTGTCGAGGCCGGTGGTCGCGGTGACGTCACCCGGGCCGTCGTTGAACCGGTGATGGTTGAGGACGTGCACCTCGCGCATCTCGGCCGCGGTCAGGTTGCCGGGCAGGCAGCACAGGATGTCGACCACTCGGTTGGGGAACTTGGACACGAACAGCGGGCGATGGGTGTGCATGTGCATCACGCCGATGGTCAGCGAGAGGTTCAGCAGCGAGAGCACGATGATCAGTGGTACCGCGAGGTACCAGGCCGAGGTGCCTGGCACGAACAGCGCGGCCGAAGTCATGCCGATCCACAGCGCGATGTGGAGCAGCGGGCCGACGTTGGCCGCGTGCTCGAGTTTGAACACGCGCCGACTGAACGGCGGTTTCTCTGTGGGCGCGACGGGCGTTCCGGTGCTCATAGGAGAGCTCCTTCGCTAGTAGTGACGATCATCGAGGAGGTGTTCCTCGATTTACTGGTGGCTGCTGTTGTCGAGAGCGGCGAGCTGCAGCCGTGTGGCCAGCGCCCGGATCGCGTCGGGTTCGTGGTTCGGTACCCGCTCCATGGCGCCGAAGGCGAGGTGATCGGCGATCATCATGGTGCGGATCGCCGAATCGGAGAGTTCGCCGGTCAAGCGGCCTTCGGGCAGCGTGTGCACCAGCGCGAAGGTGGTGTCGACGATCAGCGGCATCAACGAGGTTTCCGTCGAGGCGAGGTCGCCCGCACCGAGCACCTGCGACGCCGAGGCCGAACCGGTGGTGAAATCCGGTGAGGCATCGAGCATCTGATGAATCGCGGCGTCGCCGCTGCGGCGCACCCGCTCGAGCATCTTCATCCAGTACGCCGGTGAGGCGGCGGCCAGCGTGGCCGCGGCGACCGGGCGCCGGAAGGCGGGCGGCGCGTCGACGGCACGGCACAGGAATGCCGAGGTCGTGATAGTCATGTACGCCATCGCCGCTCGTGCGCCCACGCTCGGCGTGCCGGGCCCGAGCTTGGCCAGTAGTGCGAAGCCGCCGAGGGCGGGGGTGAGCTGGCGCAGCATCACCATCCGCGTGAGTTCCTCGCGGTCGGCGGCGCCGTAGATCGCGAGTTCGTTGTCGCGCAGGTCGTTGGCCGACTGGGCGATCACCGCGACACAGCCGGTGAGTTCGCGCAGATCCGCTTCGGGCAGCACATCTTCGGCGACCAGGGCGCACGCGTAGTGGGTGATCCGGCCGAGCACGCCCTCGCTGTAGGCGACGCGGGTCAGCGGTGCGTCGATATTGCGGGCCATGACCCGGCCGACATCGGTGAGCACGTGGCCGACGCGCTCGCGGCCGTGCTCGGACAGGGCCGCGAGCAGTGCCCTGATGTCGGCGATGCGCTCGGCGAGCACCCGGTCGACGGCTTCGCTGTCGCGGATCTCGCCCTCGAGCGCGGGTAGCGGTGGCGGGAGGGTGTCGCCGGTGCCGTTGAGGTAGTCCACCGCCGCCGAGACGGCGGCGCTCGCTACCGCGCGGTCGCTGAGGTCTTCGAAAGCGTCGAGCACGCGACAGGCGAGCAGCGCGGCGGTGGCTTCGTCACGCAGCGCGGCGGGCAGCAGGTTGACGGCGATACCGAGGTTGCGACCCGCGGGGATCAGAGCGAGCGCGGCCAGCTCCCTCGGTGTCCGCGCGGCGCGCAGTGCGGCCAGATCCGGTGCGCGACGCAGGTTGCGCAGGCCGCGGATCAGCAGGGGAAGGCGTGGTGTGTTCATCGGGATATCACCTGCTCGAGGAGCTCACGCAGGTCGTCGCGCGCGAGGGAAGGTGGGAAGACGTCGAGGGCACGGGTGGCCTTCTCGGTGGCGTCCATCGCGACCAGGCGGGCGGCTTTGGTCGCACCGCTCTCGACCAGGTCTTCCTGCAGGGTGGCGCTGGAAATCTCCGCGTCCAGCCACATCTCCCGGGCTCCGGGTCGCGTGCCGAGCCATTCGATGACCGGCCAGGTCGGCACGCGGCGCTCGAGGTCACCGCCCGCGTCCTTGCCCAGGCCCGGTCCGCCCTCGATGTCGCGGACGTCGTCCATGATCTGGAAGGCGAGCGCGAGTTGGTCGGCGTACTCCATCAGGGCGTGCAGCCGATCGAGATCGACTCCGCCCGCGGTGCCGCCGTAGGCGCAGGACAGCCGGAACAGGGTGCCGGTCTTGGCCCCGGCCACGAGTTCGTAGTGGCGACGCAGCGCGAGCTCGTCGATCGAGGGCGGCAGGGTCTCGATGAGCTGGCCGTAGGACAGGTCGGAGAGCCGATCCGCGTAGGTGATGCCGGGCGCCTCACCGACCCGCGCGAAGACATCGGGATTGTCGGTCAGCACCCGGGCCACGACCTGCATCGAGGCGCCTGCCAGGTGAAACCCGGCGCGGGCACTGGTGCGGACACCGAACGCGGCGGGCACCGACGGCGCGTCGCGGCGCAGCAGCGAGCCGTCGCAGATGTCGTCGTGGACCAGCGAGGATTCGTGCAGCATCTCCATCGCGCAGGCCAGGTCGACGGCGTCGCGCAGCGGGGCCGCTGCCTCGACGGCATCGGGCAGCAGGCCGGCGCAGGCCAGGACGAGCCGCGCTCGCACGCGTTTGCCGGGCGCCGCCAGGATGTGGGTGTAGATCGCGTCGAAGTCTTCACCGGTGATGAGCAGTTCCCGCAGCCGTTCGGTGACGAGCGCCAGTTGCTCGGCCGGTCCGGCCGGCCTGGGCATGACCACCACTCGGTCGCCTGAGTACTGGTCACCGGAGTGTTGTGCTGCGGGTAGCGCGGGATTATCCATAGCGCTGAGCTCCTTTGGTGTGGTCACGATGCGGAGAGGTCCACCGGCGACTGCCGGACACGGGTTTACGGATATTTCCGGCGGGGCAGTCGTAGGGAGTCACCTCTCGCAGCCGACGGGGTCGAGCGTCCCGTTCGCTGGCTACCGACGGGTAGTTTTGTAGAGGAAGCTCGAGATGTCAAGCATTCCAACATGTTCCAGGTTTGGAGCTGACAATTGTGCTGTACCACAATGCTTTACAGGTTTTGTGAGCGGGAGATACAGCGGTTGTGGACTACCGACGCTCATCTCCGTGCGGCGTAACCGCCTGCACGACAAAGGGATCCGCGTCGTCGCGGAGCGTCCGGGCGCGAACTCATGGCCCGCCGGGCACCCGAAGTCGAGACACCTCGGGATCGTCCGACGATGCACGGGTCGACCGGCTCGCGATCGCTTCGGAGCCACAACACCAATGTTGTTGGCACACAGGGATTTCAGACCAGAGTGACAAGAACTGTCAGGTCGTCAACGGCTCCGGCGACGGGGGGCAGCTCTGCCTGAACCATACAATCCGCAGCGCCTTCCCGCGAGCCGAGAATCGATCGCGGATCCGACTCGCCGCGCGCACGACGATCCGATGTCACGGCGGCCGTCACATTGAAATGCACTGCAGCACTGTTAGTTTCGCTAGCAAGGCACCGCAATGCAAGGCCTCGAAGTGAAAAGGTGCGAAACGTAGCAGTCCGCCGCCGACCACACGTAGGATCAGACACCGTGTGTCGCGCGGTCACACAACAGGAACGGGTCAGCGGGCGGCGGTACTGCCGAGATTGCCGAGGACCAGTCGGTCCGGAGTCGGGTGGTCCACGAGCGGAGCCGTGGAACGGGCCGGGGGACGCATGATCGTGCAGCGGTGAGCCAGCAGGGTGCCACAGGTTTTGACGGCGGTAATGATCATGTCCTCGGCCAAGGGAAGATCGTCTTCGCGGTAGGCGTACACCGAGAAGCGCACCGTGTGTTGATCACCGAGCGGATCGGGCTGCTGAACCGCTTCGGCGGGGCAGCTCGACAGGAGCATGACAGCGGCGACGAGGTCGGCACAGGGGTCACCGCCGACCAGCGAACCCGAGGCGAAGGCGGCGAACAGCGTGCGCAGGCACGGCTGTTCGGGCCGCTGCTGGGAGTCCTGGATCTGCGACCAACGGCGCAGGGCCGGGTGATCGGCGATATCGGGTCTACCCTGCCAGCGCCTGCGCGCGCACTCGAGCAGGCGGGCGGCGGTCGAGTCCCACAGGTCGGGCGACTCGATCCGGGCGACGATCCGCAGGCGGCGGCATTCGCCGGCAGCGGGGGCTGCGGGCGGTTCGATGAGCGGCGCCGCCGCGTGTCGTTGCGTCTGCATGTGTCGACTCCTACCGCGCGAGAGAAGAACCGAACGAGTGCTGCCGTGCGGCGGCGGAACCGCGCTGCCACGCCAGGCGGAATGCCCACACCGAAGCCAGGGCCGACATCACGACGACGGTCGCGATGGCCCCGAAGATCACCCCGCCGGACCAGCCGACACCGTTGTTCCGCGCGATCAACGCCAACGCGAGAATCGGCCCCGCCGTGATGAACACGGGAATCAGCAAGATCAACCCGAGAGTCACCAGACCCGACGGCGTCATCGCTGTTTTCGCTGCGGAGAAATCCCGTCGGGAGATCATGGTGTGCGGCCCCGACGGCTGCGTGACTGTAGCCATTTCCGCCCTCTCCGTTACCTGAATGGAACCCAGCGAAACTCTCGAGTCCCAAACGTACAGCCCCGATCCGGCATAGCGCGCACTTCGTCATGAAACAGTGATAACTCAAAGTTGAACCCGACCAAACCGCCCGACATCGACGCAGTTCAGACGCCCTTTTGTCGATAGCTTTCGATTTGCTACAGTCAGATTTCATTCAGATCGGGTAACAATTTCGGCGAACGATGGCGCACCTCTCAACGCCTCATCAGCCAGGTCGAAGCCCTTCGTGAAGGAACTCGGCAAAGGTCGTTGTTTCCGAAAAGAACGGTGCCGCCGACAAGTAGCCGGTGATACGAGTTCGCGATGAACAGTTCGACTATCTCCCTGATCAAAATGTCATTGCGCAATTGCCCAGAGGCTCCGGCGATTTCGCGTCGTACGCGTTTTTCTGCGAGCTACCGGCGCTCGATCGGTAACCCCGGTTCGCTACCGAAGCTGCCTTCCCAGCGATTTCGCGCACTAGGACGCACAGGCAGAGAATGGAAAGTTTTGCAGCCCATCGCCTTCGCGAGTTCCTGATCGCCGGGCGCCGCCGACCGCCCGAACACCACCTCGGTGCGATGACGCGATCGGGGCCGACAGGCCCGGACACGACGAGAGCCCCGGGCATCGCCGGGGCCCTTTCCACTTTCAACATATAGCGCATATGGGGACTTGCGGCAAGGCCCCGTGGGTGCTGCACAATCATCCGGTCGCAGTGGAAAAGTACAGTTAGGGGCCTATGTCAGCGCAGGGGTACGAAGAGGAACGCCGGGCCGAGCGGAGCTATGTCGCCGGGTTGTACTCGCGCCTCGATGCCGAGCGGGCACGGGTGAAGGGCCGCTACGGCGCGGCCCTGCGCGCCGAGGGCGACTCCCCCATGGAGCGCGACAACGAGGTGCGGGCGCTGGGCAAAGAAGTACAGCGCCTCGACGTGGCCGACAACGGACTGTGTTTCGGCCGGCTCGACGCGGCGTCGGGCGAGCGGTCCTATATCGGCCGGATCGGGCTGTTCGACGAGTCGAACGAGCTCGAACAACTGCTGCTGGACTGGCGGGCCCCCGCGGCGCGCCCGTTCTACGTCGCTACCGCGGCCAATCCGGAGGGCATGCGCAGGCGCCGCCAGTTCCGTACTCGCGGCCGTCAGGTGGTCGATTTCACCGACGAGGTGCTCGGCAGGCCGGACGGAAGCGAGGGTGGTGCGGACGCGGCCCTGCTCGCCGCCGTCGACGCGCCCCGCGGGGACGGGATGCGCAATATCGTCGCGACGATCCAGGCCGAACAGGACGAGATCATCCGCCTCGAGCATCCCGGCGTGACCGTGATCGAGGGCGGTCCCGGCACCGGCAAGACGGTGGTGGCCCTGCACCGGGTCGCGTACCTGCTCTACACCCAGCGCAGGCGAATGGAGCGCCAGGGCGTGCTGGTGGTCGGCCCGAACCCGGCCTTCCTGAACCACATCGCCCATGTACTGCCCTCGCTGGGCGAGACGAATGTCGTGTTCGCGACCACCGCCGACCTCGTGCCCGGGTTGCACGCGAGCGCGGAGGACCTCCCCGAAGCCGCCCGCCTCAAGGGCTCGCTGCCGATCCTGGACATCCTGGCGGCGACGATCGCGGATCGACAGCGCCTGCCCGAGGCGCCGCTGACGATCGCGCTGACCGATGTGACGGTGCGGATCGACGCCGCGACAGCGGAGTGGGCCAGGCGGGAGGCGCGCGAGAGCGGCCGTCCGCACAACGAGGCGCGCGCGGTGTTCACCGAGATCATCACCTACGTCCTCACCGAACGCGCGATCGCTCGGATCGGCGAGGGGTGGCTGACTCGGGACGACACCGAGGCATGGGAACAACTGCGGTCCGATCTGCTCCGCGAGCTCGCCGAGACCGACGAGTTCACCGCGGCGATCGACCGGTGCTGGCCGATCCTGCGCCCGGAAACCGTGCTGTCCGAGCTGTATTCGTCGCACGATCGGTTGCGCGCGGCGGGTGCGGACGCGGTGCTGTGGCGGGCCGACGGCGGCGCGTGGACGGTGTCGGACGTGCCGTTGCTCGACGAGCTGGTGGACCTGCTCGGCCGCGACAAGGCCGCCGACGACTCCGCCGAGCGAGAACGCAAAGCCGAGGCCGAGTACGCGGCGGGCGTGCTCGACACCCTCATCAGCCGTGAAGACCTGATGGACGACGAAGACCATCTGCTGGCCCAGGACATGCTCTTCGGCGAAGACCTCGCCGAACGCTTCCTCGAGCGAGACACCCGCGAACTCGCCGATCGTGCCGCGGCGGACCGTGATTGGACCTACGGGCACGTGGTGGTCGACGAGGCCCAGGAACTGTCGGAGATGGATTGGCGGGTGCTGATGCGGCGCTGCCCGAGCCGCTCGTTCACGATCGTGGGCGATCTCGCGCAACGCCGGTCGGCGGCGGGGGCGACCTCGTGGGCCACGATGATGGAGCCCTACGTCCCCGGTCGGTGGATCTATCGATCACTGACGGTGAACTACCGCACCCCGGCCGAGATCATGGCGGTGGCCGCCGACGTGCTCGCCGAGTTCGCACCCGATGTTCGACCCCCGGATTCCGTGCGGTCCTGCGGCGTCGAACCCTGGTCTCGTCGGCTCACCGCCGACGAATTGCCCGCTGCGATCGAGGAATTCGTGCGAACCGAGGCGGGCCGCGAGGGGACGAGCATCGTGATCGGCCCGCCGGGTGTACCCGGCACCGTGCCGGCGTCGCAGACGAAGGGCCTCGAGTTCGACGCCGTGCTCGTCGTGGATCCGCAACGAATCCTCGCCGACGGACCCCGGGGCGCCGCCGAACTCTACGTCGCGCTCACACGCGCCACCCAACGCCTCGGCGTGCTGCACCAGAGCCCGTTGCCCGAGTCGCTGCGTGGACTCACCGAGGTCCAACCGGCAGAACAGCTGCGGGCGTAGCGATCTCACACCGGGAGACCACGCCGTCGGCCGAACCGCTTCGCATGCGCGCCTCTCGTGAGATCCGTTGCGGGACAACCACTCAGAAGTAGCGGATCCAGACGTAGATCCAGGCGATGAAGCTGCTGAGCATCGTGACCAACATGCCGTACTTCGTGAACTGCCAGAAGGTGATCCGCTGCCCCGCGCGAGCGGCGATCCCGAGTGCGACCACATTGGCGCTGGCCGCCACCGCCGTGCCGTTCCCACCGAAGTCGGCGCCCAGAGCGAAGGCCCACCACAGTGAACGACCGGTAGCCGGATCCGGCGCCCCCGCGACGATGTCCTCGACCACCGGCGCCATGGTCGCGGTGTAGGGGATGTTGTCGACGAACGCGCCCAGGATCGCCGAACCGAAGACCAGGGCGGTCGCGGCGAGGAAGTAGTCGTCACCGACCCATCCGATCGCGGCGTCACCGATCGTGGCAATCACCCCGGTGTGCACCAGGCCGGCGACCATCACGAACAGACCCATGAAGAACACCAGCGTCGGCCACTCCACCTCCTGCAGGATGTCGCCGATGTCGAGACCGGAGACGAGCACCATGATGCCCGCGCCGACCAGCGCGATCACCGACGGTGCGACATGCAGCACGCTGTGCAGGCAGAAACCGACGACCACACCGGCGAGCACGATCATCGAGCGCACCAGCAGTTTCGGATCGCGGATCGCACGTCGTTCCTGCAAGGCCATCACCGTGTCGACCGAGGCGGGATCGGTGCGCAGCGCCGAGCGGAACAGCACCCGGGTCAGCGCGACGAACAGCACGAAGGTGATCACCACGATCGGCGCCATGTGCACGAGGAAGTCGTTGAACGTGAGTCCCGCCCGGCTGGCGATGATGATGTTGGGCGGGTCACCGATCAGTGTCGCCGCGCCGCCGATATTGGACGCGAGCACCTCGGCGATCAGGAACGGTTGCGCGGCGAGACCGAGGCGTCGGCACACCACCAGCGTCACCGGGGCGACCAGCATGATGATGGTGACGTTGTCGAGAAACGGCGACGCGACCGCGGTGATCAGCATCAGCATCACCATCAGGCGATACGGATTGCCCCGCGAGCGCTTGGCCGACCAGATCGCCAGGTAGTCGAACAGGCCGGTCTGCTTGATGACGCCGACGATGATCATCATCCCGAGCAGCAGGAAGATGACATTCCAGTCGATGCCCTCGTGGGCGGAGTAGAAGACTTCGTCGCCGGGGATCAGGCCGAGCACGGCCATCGCGCCCGCGGCGATCAGAACGGTCTTGACCTTGTCGGCTTTCTCCGTGGCGATGAAGAAGAAGGCGACCACGAAGATGACGACGGCAAGCGCTGCGGCCATGCGCGGCGTCCGTTTTCAGTCGCCGGGGCCGACGACAGCGAGGCTGGTCAGCAACCGTTCCAGGGTGATCGCTCCGCGCAACGTGCGCGAGCGGTCGACCACGGCGATGAGCGGACTGTGCTTGCGCGCCATCAGGATCGCGATTTCCAGCAGGGTCGCGTCGGGGGTGACGGTGACCGGTTTGCTCGCGCCGTCGGGCAGACAGTCGCCGACGGTGAGGCTGCCCGGTTCCTGCCAGAACAGGTCGGCGTGCACCTCGTCGATCGTGCGGACCAGCGTCGGGTCGTCGTGGTAGGAGGCGGGAATCGCCAGGCGCAGCACCTGGGTTCCGGGCAGGACCGCCACCGGCCGGTCCAGCTCGTCGACGACGATCAGACCGGGCAACCGGTTGACCACCATCAGCCGGACCGCGCGGGCGACGGGGTCGTTGATACGGACGGTCGGCAGGTTCATCGCGATATCGCGTGCACGCATGGCATGGCTCCGGGGGGATTCGACTGTGCTCACGGGTGCGCCTTCCGTCCGGTCAGGAGGTCGAGGCGTTGTTCGAGGCGAGTGAGCCGGTCGCCGAACGGCCGCGAATGCATGAGCTCGGCGACCTGATCGGCTTCGTCGGGCTCGAGTTCGATGTCGACCGTTGGTTCGTCGCTGCCACTGGCGTAGGCGAGCAGGCGTCGCGCTCCCGACGAGTGCGTCAGCAGGGCGAAGCGGGCGCCGTGGCAAGTGTGGAAGCTGTGCAGCACACCTGCTCCCGGGATCGTCGTCCGGTCGATATCCATGGCCGGCGGTCCTTCCTCGGCTCGTCGAAAGCGTCTGATCCGAGTCTGGTTCGCGCAGGTCGCGGGCACTATCGGCCGCAACACCCATTTCGCGGACCGGTCCGGCGGGGTAAACGGGTGCGGGATGGGTGCGGGGCACCATGGACAGAATGTGAAGGCGCCAGCATGCTGGTGTCATGAACCGTCTCGCAACGCTGCGAGCAGGACGTGAGCAGCGCATCCGAACGCCGGTGACGGCGTTGTTCTGGCGGATCTGCTTGCTCAACGGCGTGATCTTCACCCTCGGCACGCTGATCCTGGCCTTCTCCCCGGCTACGGTGTCGGCCCGGCTGCGCCTGACCGAGGTGCCGGTGCTGGTGATCGGCCTCGCGGTGATCCTCACGGCGAACGCCGTGGCACTGCGCACCTCGCTGGCTCCGCTCGACGAGCTGGTCGCGTCCATGCGCCGCGTCGACCCGCCGCGGCGCGCGGTCCGCCTCGAGCGCGGTGCGACCGGAGACTTCCATCAGCTGATCGAGACCTTCAACGCGATGCTCGACCGTTTGGAAGCCGAACGGTCGGTGGCCGGTGGTACCGCGCTGGCCGCGCAGGAGGGTGAACGGCGGCGCATCGCCCGCGAACTGCACGACGAGATCGGCCAGAGCCTGACCGTGGCGCTGTTGCGTCTCAAACGCGTCGTCGACCGGGCGCCCGCCGAGCTGCGAGCGGAGGTCGAGGCGGCGCAGGAAACGGTGCGTGGCTGTCTGGACGAGGTCCGCGGGATCGCCTCGCGGCTGCGGCCCGACGTACTCGAAGACCTCGGGCTGCACAGCGCGATCACCGCGCTGTGTCACGAATTCAGCCGCACAGCAGGCATTTCCGTGCGTCGAGAGGTCGACGCGTCGATCAGTCGCCTCGACCCCGACATCGAACTCGTCTGCTACCGGGTCGCGCAGGAGAGCCTGACGAACGTCTTGCGCCACGCGGGCGCCGACGAGGTGACCCTGCTGATCGCGGCACGCGAGGACACCGTGATCCTCGCGGTCACCGACAACGGTCGCGGCGGCGCGGTCGAGGACGGGGCGGGCATCCGTGGAATGCGCGAGCGCGCCATGCTGATCGACGCGACCTTGACCATCACCTCCCCCACGTCGGGCGGCACGGCGGTCGAGCTGGTCATCCCGGTCCCGTCCCGCGATGAGGTACCGGCATGAGCGCGCCCACTCGGATCCTGCTGGCCGACGACCACGCGTTGGTGCGCAGTGGTCTGCGGATGATCCTGGACAACGAGCCGGACCTGCTCGTCGTCGCCGAGGCCGCCAACGGACTCGACGCGGTCACCGCGCTCGCCGACGACAGCATCGACCTGGTGATCCTCGACATCGCCATGCCCCGGATGACCGGGATCCAGGCCGCCCGCGAGATCACCAGGAACAACCATCCGGTCCGCATCCTGATGCTGTCGATGTACGACAACGAGCAGTACTTCTTCGAGTCGCTCAAGGCAGGCGCCTCCGGCTACGTGCTGAAGTCGGTGGCCGATCGCGACCTCATCGAGGCGTGCCGGGCGACGATGCGGGGTGAATCGTTCCTCTACCCCGGCGCGGTCACCGCCCTCGTGCGCGACTACCTACAACTCGCCCGGCAGGGCTCGGCACTGCCGGAAACGATTCTCACTCCCCGCGAGGAGGAAGTGCTCAAGCTGATCGCCGAGGGCTACTCCGCGCGCGAGATCGCCGCCGAGCTGGTGATCAGCGCCAAGACCGTCGACCGGCATCGCGCCAATATCCTGCAGAAACTGGGCCTGCGCGACCGGCTCGACCTGACCAGGTACGCCATTCGCGCCGGACTGATCGAGCCGTGAGAACGCCGAAGGCCCCCGCGAACGCACGCGGGGGCCGGGGTCGAGGTCGGTCATTCCGCGAGCGGATCGACCTGCACACGCTGCTTGCGCCCGACCACCAGGCGCATGACCGGTTCCACGATGCGGGCACCGATCGGGCCGATGATGGCCATCAGGAGCACGTAGGTGGTGGCCAGGGCGGCGAATTCGGCGGGTACCGCACCCGCGGCGACCGCGAGACCCGCGATGACGATCGAGAATTCACCGCGCGCCACCAATGCGGTGCCGGCGCGAGCTCGGCCCAGTTGCGAGGCCCCCGCGCGTTTGGCCGCCCACCACCCGGTGGCGATCTTGGTGATCGTCGTGACCACCGCCAGCAGCACCGCCCAGCCGAGCACCGGCGGAATACTCGCCGGATCGGTGCTCAATCCGAACAGCACGAAGAACATCGCCGCGAACAGGTCGCGCAGCGGTTCGAGGATCTTGGTGGCGTCGTGCGCGGTCGAATCCGAGATCGCGATACCGAGCAGGAACGCGCCGACCGCCGCCGACACCTGCACCGCCGAGGCGATACCCGCCACCAGCAGCGCCGAACCGAGCAGCTTGAGCAGGAAGATCTCCCGATCCTCACTGGCCACGATCGCCGAGACATATCTGCCGTAGCGCAGCGCGACGACGAGCACCACGGTCACCGCGACCAGCGCGATTCCCACGGTGGTCATCCCGGCGACGAACCCGACACCGGCCAGCACCGCGGTGAGCACCGGCAGATACACCGCCATCGCCAGATCCTCGAACACCAGGATCGACAGCACGGTCGGCGTCTCCCGGTTACCCAGTCGACCCAGGTCGTTGAGCACCTTGGCGACGATGCCCGACGAGGAGATGTAGGTGACGCCGGCCATCGCGATCGCCCCGGTGGGCCCGAGGCCGAGCATCAGCGCCACGATCACGCCGGGGGTCGCGTTGAGCACCAGGTCGAGCAGACCCGCGGGCCACGATTTGCGCATGCCGGTGACCAATTCACCGGCGGTGTATTCCAAACCGAGCAACAACAGCAGCAGCACGACGCCGATCTCGCTGGCGATGTGGATGAAGTCCTCCACCTCGTGCAGCTCGATCAGCCCGCCGGTACCGAAGACCAAACCCCCGAGCAGGTAGAGCGGGATCGGCGAGAGGCCGATACGCGCCGCGATTCGCCCGAGCACCCCCAACCCGAAGAACACAGCCCCCAGCTGGATCAGAGCCAGCGCGGTTCCACTGATCTCCACCGGCTCAGCCGTCGGTCAGAATCGAAGCGGCGGCGTCCAACCCGGCATTCGTGCCGACCACGACGACCATATCGCCACTGGCGAACACGAACTCCGGTCCCGGCGAGGCCAGGACCTGTCCCGCGCGCAGGACCGCCACGATCGAGGCGCGCGTTCTGGTCCGCATCTCGGTATCGCCCAACCGCCGCGACGCGTACGGCGAATTCGGCGGAACCAACATCGATCGCGTGCTCACACCGTCGAGTTCGCGATGTTCTTCGCGCAGTTGCGCGACCAACTGGGGTGCGCCGAGCAGGCTCGCCAGCGTGCGGGCCTCGACCGCGGACAGTGGAATCTGGACGGTCGAATCGGGGTCGCCGACCTTGGTGAAGATCAGGTCGGTACCACCGTCGCGGTGGTCGACGACGCCGATGCGGCGGTCCACCTTCGACAGTGAAAACTCTTTGCGGACACCGATTCCCGGCAGGGACGTCACTTCTACATTCATGGGATCACCTAACCTCAGCTAGGGATACCTTACCTGCCCTTTACTATCCGTATGGATTCTCAGCCCGCGCCGAGCAGCCTTCCGGCGGCGTCGAGGCCCTCGTCGGTGCCGATCACGACGACCAGGTCACCGGGAACGAAGGTGAAATCGGTCCCCGGTGAGGGAGTTACCTCACCCGCGCGGACCACCGCGACGACCGAGGCCTTGGTGCGTGTGCGCATCTCGGTGTCACGCAGGGGGCGACCGTCGAAGGGGCTGCCGCGGTCGATCGCGAACTGCCTGGTCGACAGCTCGCCCGCACTGTGGGTCTCCCGCGTCTTCTGCACCACCTGCGGCGCGCCGAGTAACCCGGCGAGCACGCCGATCTCGGTGTCCGACAGGGGAATCGACGTCGTGGAGTCGTAGTCACCGGCGCGCGAGACGACCAGGTCGACGGAGCCGTCGCGATGCTCGATCACGCCGATCCGGCGACGCGCCTCCGCCAGCGGAAAGTCCTTGCATACGCCGATTCCCGGTAAAGGCGTCACATCGATGTTCACGCCCTCACAGTACGACGACATCGGAATAACACCAGTCCCTACCCTGCGCACCCGGCTACACCAGCCACGTCCCCGACCTGACGCAAAGTTAAGGTTAGCGATTGCCGGATCACCCCGGCACCTGTCAGGGAACGGAGTTCGGGATGGCCGCGACGGCACCTCGATCACATCGAGACGACATCTCGGTGCTCGCGGCGCTACGCAGCCCGAGACGCTTACGGACCGAAGTGCTGGGCGGACTGATCGTCGCGCTGGCCCTGATCCCGGAGGCGATCTCGTTCTCGATCATCGCCGGGGTGGACCCGCGAGTGGGGCTGTTCGCCTCGTTCACCATGGCGGTGACGATCGCGTTCACCGGCGGCAGGCCCGCGATGATCTCGGCCGCGACCGGCGCGGTGGCGCTGGTGATCGCGCCGGTGGTGCGCGAGTACGGGATCGACTATCTGATCGCCACGGTACTGCTGGCAGGGGTGTTCCAGATCGTGCTGAGCGTGGTCGGGGTGGCCAGGTTGATGCGCTTCATCCCGCGCAGCGTGATGGTCGGGTTCGTCAACGCGCTGGCCATCTCGGTCTTCTTGACCCAACTCCCGTACCTGATCGGGGTGCCGTGGCTGGTGTATCCGATGCTGGCGGCGAGCCTGGCGATTCTGGTGTTGCTGCCGAAACTGACCACCGCGGTGCCCGCGCCGCTCGTCGCGATCGTGGCGCTCACCGCGGTGACGATGGCGTTGTCGCTGGAGGTACCGAATGTCGGTGACGAGGGCGCGCTGCCGACGAGTCTGCCCTCGCTGGGGATACCGGACGTGCCGTGGAATCTGGACACACTGCGGATCATCGCGCCGTTCGCGCTCGCGATGGCGCTGGTCGGGCTGCTCGAATCGCTGATGACGGCCAAGCTCGTCGACGACATCACCGATTCGCATTCGGACAAGACCCGCGAGGGCTGGGGCCAGGGCGTGGCCAATCTCGTCACCGGGTTGTTCGGCGGGATGGGCGGGTGCGCGATGATCGGCCAGACCATGATCAACGTCAAGGTCTCCGGAGCGCGGACCCGGATCTCGACGTTCCTGGCCGGGGTGTTCCTGCTCGGGTTGGTCGTCGGCCTCGGCGGACTGGTGGCGCAGATCCCGATGGCCGTGCTGGTCGCGGTGATGATCATGGTGTCGGTCGGGACCTTCGATTGGCATTCCATCGCACCGAAGACGTTGCGGCGCATGCCCGTCGCGGAGACCACGGTGATGCTGGTGACCGTGCTCGTCACCGTCGTCACCCACAATCTGGCCTACGGCGTGATCGTCGGGGTGCTGGTCGCGATGGTGGCGTTCGCGCATCGGGTCGCGCACTTCACCGAGGTCGTACCGGTGCCCACCGCCGACGACATCCGCGTCTACAAGGTGCGCGGCGAACTGTTCTTCGCCTCCAGCAACGATCTCGTCTACCAGTTCGACTACGTCGACGATCCGGCGAACATCGTGATCGACCTGTCCGAGAGCCACATCTGGGACGCCTCGACGGTCGCCGCGCTCGACGCCATCACCACCAAGTACGCGAGCAAGGGCAAGCAGGTGGAGATCATCGGGCTCAACGCCGCGTCCGAAGCTCGCCACGTTCGCCTGTCCGGCCTCGGCGGCGGCGAGGCCTGAGAACCCGACGCCGACCAGGGCGATCCAGCGGCGAGCACCCTGCGGCTTGCGTATTCGGGCGAAGTTGTGTGTTGTTGAACAGTGACCAACTCTTCCGGAGACGCGTATCCCCTCACGGACACGATGACCACCACGACGGCGGTACACGACGGCGTCACCGTGCTGACGGTGACCGGTGAGGTCGACCTGGCGACCGCGCCCGCCCTCGATGCCACCATCGAGGCCATCCTGGCCGAGAAACCGGCGGCGCTGGTGATCGACCTGACCGCGGTCGGGTTCCTGGCGTCGGCAGGCATGGCGACGCTGGTCGCCGCGCATCAGCGGGCAGGCGAGACCACCTCGATCGCGGTCGTGGCGGACGGACCTGCCACCAGTCGTCAGCTGAAGATGACGAGCCTGGACCAGGTGTTCGCCATGCACACCACCCTGGATGCCGCCTTGGCGTCGTTCACGTCCTGACACAAGACAACGCGCCGCCGTCCGGAGATTCTCCGAGCGGCGGCGCGTTTATCGTCGGTGGGTGTCAGCAGAGCGAGCGCAGCTGCTCGATCAGCTTCACCCGTCCCGCCGCGTTCTCGGCGATCGGCGTGACGTTGAGCGTGGTAACGCCCGCCTCGGCCATCGCCGCGATGCGCTCCTTCACGAAGCTCTCCGGTCCGATCAGCGACACGTCGCGCACCAGTTCGTCGGGCACGGCCTTGGTGGCGGCCTGCTTGTCACCGGCCAGGTACAGCTCCTGGATGCGGTCGGCGGCTTCGCCGTAGCCGTACTTGGTGGCGAGGGTGTGATAGAAGTTCTTGCCCTTGGCGCCCATGCCGCCGATGTAGAGCGCCAGGTGCGGCTTCACGAACTCGAGCAGCGGGGTGACGTTCTCGCCGATCGCCAGTGCGGGACCGGCGAAGATGTCGAGCTCGCCCAGCGCCGGATCACGCTTGGCCTTGCCCACCGCGAGCGCGTCGCCCCACACGTCGTTCGCCTTCTCCGGCAGGAAGAAGATCGGCTGCCAGCCGTTGGCGACCTCGGCGGCCAGCTCCACGTTCTTCGGACCCAGCGCGGCCAGCAGCACCGGAATGTCCGCGCGCACCGGGTGATTGATCAGCTTGAGCTCTTTGCCCAGGCCGGTGCCGCGGTCGGCGGGCAGCGGGATCTGGTAGTACTTGCCCTGGTAGTTGAGCTTCTCGCGCCGCCACACCGTGCGGCAGATCTCGAGCAGTTCGCGGGTGCGCCCGATCGGAGCGTCGTAGGGCACGCCGTGGAAGCCCTCGATGACCTGCGGACCGGATGCGCCGATGCCGAGGATGAAACGGCCGTCGGAGACGTAGTCCAGGCCCGCCGCCGTCATCGCCGTGAGGCTGGGGGTCCGGGTGTAGAGCTGCAGGATGCCCGAGGCCAGCTGCACGCGCTCGGTGCGGGCGGCCAGGAAGCCCAGCGCGCTCACCGCGTCGAACGAGTACGCCTCCGGCACGAAGACGATGTCGAGGCCGGCGCGTTCCAGGTCGGCGACTTCGGCCGCCGTCTCCTTGAAACCGTCCGTGTAGTTGATGCTCAATCCGATCCGCATGCACCCAACATAGCCTCGGCCGACCCGAGCACCCCGACCGGTCGGTCCGTCGGCGCAGGTGCTGGTCGAGCGGGGTGCGTGGGCGGGCACGCGGTAGCGTTGAGACAAGATTTCCCCGTAGTTCTCGCCGCATCGAAAGGCCACCCCGTCGTGTCGCAGCCCACCGTGTCGCCGCAGCAGATCGCCCCCACCTTCGGTTCGGTGACCTTGGAGCACTATCTGTCGGAGCTGGCGGCGAAGGTGCCCGCCCCCGGTGGCGGGGCCGTCGCCGCGCTGCATGCCGCGCAGGCCGCCGCGCTGGTGGCGATGGTGGCGCGCTACACCACTCGGGCCAAGGACGCGGACAACCGGCCGGTGATCGACCAGATCATCGTGGCCGCCGATGCCGCGGTGGCCAGGTCGCTGGCTCTCGCCGACGCCGACGCGGCCGCGTTCACCGCGGTCGGCGCCGCCTACAAACTGCCCAAGGACACCGACGCCGAGATCGCCGCCCGCACCGCAGCGATCAACGCCGCCCTCGTCGAAGCCGCGCGCGTTCCCGCCGCCGTGGTCGACGAGGCCGACGAAATCCTCTCCCTGGCGGCCGAACTGCTGCCGATCGGCAATCCGAACGTGGTCACCGACATCGGTGCCGCCGCCGACGCCGCCCGCGCCGCGGCGATGAGCTCGCAGCTCAATATCGAGATCAACGTCGGTTCCCTGCCCGCCGACCTCGGCGACCCGTTCGCCGCGGCCCTGCTGCACGTCGAGACCATCGCGGCCCGCGCCGACGCGCTGCACGGCGACGTGCTGCACGCCGTACGCGGCTGAGTCAGCGGTCCGCGGTGAGCACGATCTTGCCGCGGACCCGGCCGGATTCGCTGCGCCGATGCGCGGCGGCGAGTTCGGTGATCGGCAGGATCTCAGCGATGTCGACGGTCAGCTCGCCGCGGTCGACCGCCGCCGCGAGTTCGTCGAGCGCGGCGGTCGTCGGATCGACATAGAGCCGGTGCACTCGCGAATCCGGATGTGTCGGCGGACCTTCGGCGGCCACGACCCGACCGGTATCGCTCAGCACGGTCAACGACCGGTCCGTGTAGTCGCCGCCGATCAGATCCAGCACCAGGTCGATCTCGCGCACCGCGGTGGTGAAATCGGTGGTCGGGTAATCGATCGGTTCGGTGACGCCGAGTCCACGGAGATAGGCATGATTGCCGCTGCGCGCGGTGGCCGCGATCCACGCGCCGCGCCGCGCGGCGATCTGCACCGCCAGATGCCCGACGCCGCCGGCGGCCGCGTGCACGAGGACCCGCTCCCCCGACCGCACCGAGGCCAGCGCCTGCCAGGCGGTGACCCCGGCCACCGGCAGCGCGGCGGCGTGGACCGGGTCGATCGAGGCGGGGACCCGCGCCAGCCGACTCTCCCGCGCCACCGCGTATTCGGCGTTGGCGCCACCGAACACCATGCCGTACACCGCTTCTCCCGGCGCGAACAGCGTCGCGTCCTCGCCCACCTCCGCGACCACGCCGGACACATCGAGTCCGAGCACGAGCGGCGGCTCACCCAGGCTCCGGATCAGGCCGCTGCGCACCTTCCAGTCCGCGGCGTTGACGCTGGTCGCCACAACCCGCACCAACACCTCCCCCGGCCCCGGCGTCGGGCGCGGCACCTGTGCCCGCTCGAAGACGTCGGGTCCGCCGAATGATCTCTGCACCATCTGCCACATACCGTCGAGTCTGCGTCGATCGGTGTCCCAGCGGTAGTAGGCACCTTTCGGATACCGTGGTACCTCATGGATACCGTAGGTGAGCAGAGTTCGGTCGAGGCATTCCTTCGCGACTGCCCCGCGCGGCAATTGCTGTCGGTCCTCGCCGACAAATGGGTCCTGCTGGTGCTCGGCAGCCTGCGCGAGGCGGGCGGGCCGGTGCGCTTCAACGAACTGCGCAGACGCCTCGACGGCATCACGCAGAAGGTGCTCACCCGAACACTGCGCGACCTGGAACGTGACGGCCTGGTCCGGCGCGAGGTGTTCCCCACCATGCCGCCCCGAGTGGAATACGGGATCACCGCACTCGGGGCGGATCTGGGGCGCATCAGCCAGGCGATGGGCGCCTGGGTGGTCGAACACCACGCAGAGATCACCGTCGCCAGGGCCGAATTCGATGCCGCGCGCGGCGTCGAACCGGCCCCGGTGCCGCAACCGGGGCGCTCGGCGTCACCGATCTCGAAGTGAGAACTTTTCATCGGGGCCCCGACCTGCGCGAACGCAAGACGACACACCGGCGGACCCGACGGCCGTTACCACTTCGATAGGTCGAGTTGATCATGGCGGCCTAGACTTGGAATCCGCCTACGAGTGAGTGAAGGGGTGGCGTTTATGAGGAGCGCATTTCGTTTCCTGTTCGTCGCGATCATGGCGGCAATACTGGCCGCATCCTGGTCGGGAGCCGCGTCCGCGGATCTGATCGGGGGCCAGCGCACCCAATACGGCGGTGGCACCTACGCGGAGGCGAATCTGTCGACGCACACCTTCACCGTGAGCCAGGGTGGACAGGTTGTGCGGGTGATGCCCGCCTCGATGGGCAAGCCCGGTTTCGAGACGCCCACCGGCACCTTCAGCGTGCTCGAGAAGGATCGGTCGGTGGTGTTCGACTCGCGCACGATCGGCATTCCGCTCAGCGACCCGGAGGGCTACATCATCGACGGTGAATACGCCGTGCGCCTCACCTGGGGTGGCGTGATGGTGCACTCGGCGCCGTGGTCGGTGGACTCGCAGGGCAGCGCCAACGTGAGCCACGGCTGCATCAACCTCGCACCCGACGACGCCGCCTGGTACTTCGAGAATGTCGGTATCGGCGACGAGGTCTATATCCACTGGTAAACATTTTCCCTCGTGGCATTCGGCGAACGCGCCGTCAGGGCAGTATCGTGCCCGTAACGAAATCGTTGCGGGACATACCCTGACGGCGACGAGCCTGATGAAGGTGGGGCGATGGATCGACCGGATGCGCACAGACCGATCGGGGCTCGACAGCACGACCCGGGATCGGCAGGTGCTCCACTGGCGGCTGTCACCCCGATTCGGCGCTCACGCGACCTCGGCGCACGGCCTCGTCGGCTGAGCGAGCAGCCGACGAGCGGTGCGCGTCATCGCATCGAAGGTGGACCGACGACACCGGCCGGTATTCCGGTCGTTTCGGCGGCCGCCATTCGCGAGGCCGAGGCCGGCCGGGTCGTTCCGGCCGACGCTACCGTCACCGATCGGCTGCCCGTTGTCGGCGGAAAGTTCGATCCCGGTGCGCGTCACCGCCTCCCGGACACCCCGTTCTCGATCGGCGACAACGGACCCGACACCGATGAACTGCCGATCATCACCTCGTCGACCCCGGGGTGGGCAACCCTCGACCATCCCACACCCAGTTACGGCGCCGCGGTGACTCAGCATTCGCGTTCCATACCCGAAGACCGCGGTGCGAATACCTTCCCACCGCGCCCCGCGCCCGATTACCGCGGCACGGACACCTTCCCACCACGTCCTGCTTCCGATTACCGCGGTGCGGACACCTTCCCACCACGCCCGGCGCCCGATTACCGGGGTACGGACACCTTCCCACCGCGCCCCGCGCCCGATTACCCCGACACGGATGCCTTTTCGGCACACGCCACTGCCGAGGACCGCGGTGGCGATGACGAGCCTTCGCGTACCGCACCCGACTACAACGGTGACGACGCAGTCTTCGCGCGGATGATCGATCGGTCCAAGCGACGGCGCGTGCCCCGGTGGGTCGCACCGTTGGTCGCCTCGGTGGCGGGCGCCGTCCTGCTCGGCGGCACCTACGTCCAATTGCGCGGGCCCGCACCGACATCCACGGCGGCGAGCACTCCCCTCGCGCCGAGTTCGGTGAGCCCGGTGACGGCCGAGTGCCCCACCGAACAGATCGGCGCCATGTCCCGGGGCAACGGCGCGGGCGGCACCGAGTCCGGCGTCGCGGCGATCCTGGCCTTCCAATACGCCTATTACGTGGCGCGATCCGGTGATCAGGCGCGGACCCTCGTGGCCGCCGATGCCGTGGCGCCCTCCGCGGCGGCCATCCAGGCCGGAATCGACTCCACCCCGGTGGGTACCACGCACTGCGTGGAGATCACCCCGGGCGCCTTCGCCGATCAATACCTCGTCAAGATCACCGCGTTCCGACCGGATTCGGCGCCGAGCACCTACACACCGCAACTGGTGGGGACCGCCGAGGTCGGCAACAAAACGTTGATCACCTCGTTCGGAGCGGCACCGCGCTAGACCCGAACGCGGGCCCGCCGCACGGCGCGGCCTCGGCACCGACGAGGTGTTCGCCCGTGCGCGCGGAGCGGTCCGTGGTCTACGCGCGCGGACAGGCCTCGGCGTGCTCTCGCGCCGAGACCACGGGAGCCGAACCCCTCAGCGTCGGGGCCGGTCGGCCGACCGGCCCACGTCGACCGCCCCGAGCATGCTCAGCGGTGCAGCAGCTCGATCGCGAAAAGCGTTCAGGCGCGGGCTTTTTCGGCCGCGACGACCACATGACGCATGAGCAGCGCGGTGGTCACCGGGCCGACGCCACCGGGAACGGGGCTCAGCGCCGCCGCCTTGCCGATGACCGACGCCGCGTCGACATCGCCCACGATGCCGCCGTCTTCGGCTTCATTGGTGCCCACGTCGATCACCACCGCGCCCTCGCCGATGTGCTTGCCGGTGACCAGGCCGATCCGGCCCGCCGCGGCGACCACGATATCGGCGGGGGTGGTGACCGCGGCCAGGTCGGCGGTGCGTGAGTGCGCGACAGTGACGGTCGCGTTCTCGGCGAGCAGCAGCTGAGCCAGCGGCTTGCCGACGATATTGGAGCGACCGACCACGGTGACGAGACGGCCCTGCAGTGCGATGCCGTGATGCTTCAGCAGCTCGACGACGGCTTCGGAGGTGGCGGGGACGAAACCGTCGAGGCCGGAGGCGAGCAGACCGAGCGACAGCGGGCTGACGCCGTCGACATCCTTGGTCGCGGCGATCGCCGAACTCACGTCGTCGAGGTTCACCCCGGCCGGCAGCGGGGTCTGCAGCATGATCGCATCGGTGGCCGGGTCGGCGCTGCGCGCGCTCAGTTCGGCGCGAATCGTCTCGGCGCTCGCGTCGGCACCGAGATCGATACGCTCGCAGGCGATTCCGAGTCGTTCGGCGGCCTTGCGCAGGGAGTTCACGTACCAGGCGCTCGCCGGGTCGTCGTTGGCGACGATCAGCGCCAGCGTCGGCGCGGTGCCCGCGGCGGTGAGCGCGGCCGCGCGCTCCTTCGAGTCGGCGTTGATGGCGGCGGCGAGTTCCTTGCCGGTCAGCGAAGCGGTATCCACGGTGAGTCACCTTATCCGCCGCCGGGCGGAAGGCCTGCCGCCGGGCCGCGACGCGCGCAAGCTGGTCGAGGTCCGCCGGGCGCCGCGAGGACGGTCGTAGGGTGTCGGCAGCTCTGCTCTGCCAGCACGTACCGAACCGTTCGCGGGAAGGGTTGCGACTGACTTGAAGATCTCGAGGAACTGGAAACAACTGGCCGCCGCCGTCCTGGCGACCGCAGCATTGACGGGCGTCACCGTCGGCCCAGCCGCCGCGGAAGCCGATGTGACAGCGCTCTACAACTCGGCGCAACGGCATTTCACCGACGGCGACGACGCCGCCGGACGTGCCGACCTCCGCGCCCTCATCGCCGCCGATCCCCATGATGCCGATGCCCTCGCCCTCCAGGCGATCTGGTCGCACTACGCGGGCGATCCGGCCGCGGTCGGTGACGCACTGACCAGGCTCGGCGGAATCGACGCGGGCATGGCGGCGCGCACCAACCACGTGCTGCACGCGGTGACCGCGGCCGCGGCCACCCTGCCCAACCCGCTGCCCGCACTGGTCGGTCCGCAGACCGGCATCGTGGTCCTGGGCTACGGCCTGCTGCCCGACGGCGCGCTGCGACCGGAGCTGGAGAACCGGCTCACCGCGGCGTGGATGCAGGCGATCGCCGCCCCGTTCTCACCGGTGATCGTGACCGGCGGCAATCCGCAGAACGGCATCTCCGAGGCCGAGGCGATGCGGCGCTGGCTGACCGCGCGCGGGCTGCCCGGCGATCGGATCCATGTCGAGGATCGGGCCGGGTCGACGGTGCAGAACGCGCTGTTCAGCACCCGGCTGCTGCGCGATCTCGGTGCGACCAGCGCGGTGGTGGTGACCTCCCCGAATCACATTCGCCGCGCGGTCGCCGACTTCATCGTGGCGGGAACGCATGTGGTGGGGGCGATGACCTCGCTCGAACAGCTGGTTTCCCAGTTGCCCCCGCCCGCGCGCAGTGCCCAGCGTGGGATCTACCTCGACGCGACCCGCACCTTCGAACTGGACAGTTCGCGCTGAGCCGTCGCGCCGCGGCCACGGCCTGCGGTGAGAATTCGTTTGCCAGGTCAGGAACAATCGGCGCATGAGCGGTTCCGGTTTTCCCGAGGTGGTCGTGACGTTGCGGCGTGCGGGATGCGTGTTCGCCGAGGACGAGGCCACGCTGTTGATCGATGCGGCGGCAGGCGATCGGCAGCGGCTGGACACGTTGGTGGGACAACGGGTCTCGGGGACTCCACTCGAATATCTGCTCGGCTGGGTGGAATTCCGGGGACTGCGGGTCGGCGTGCGACCGGGGGTCTTCGTGCCGCGTCAGCGCACCGCGTTCCTGGTGGAGCAGGCGGTCGACGGTGTCGCGCCCGGCACGAAGCGAGCCTGTGTGGTCGACCTGTGTTGTGGCTGTGGGGCACTCGGGCTGAGCGCGGCGACCGAGCTCACCGCGCGGGGCTGCGACGTCGAGCTCGTCGCCGCTGACATCGATCCCGTCGCCGTCGCCTGCGCCCGCGAGAATCTCGCGCCGATGAGCGCACCGGTGTTCGGCGGCGATCTGTTCGACGCGCTGCCGGGAGACCTGCGCGGGCGCATCGACATCCTGCTCGCGAACACACCGTATGTGCCCAGCGCCCGGGTCGCGGACCTGCCGCCGGAGGCCCGCGAGCACGAGCCGCTGGCCGCGCTCGACGGTGGCGTGGACGGGCTCGACGTGTTCCGTCGGGTCGCCGAGGACGCGGCCGAATGGCTGGCGCCGGGCGGCGCCGTGCTGGTGGAAACCGGTGCGGGACAGGTTGATATCGCGTGCTCGGTGCTCACCGCGCACGGTCTCGCACCCCGCGTGGCGCAGTCCGAGGAGTACTACGCCACGGTGGTCGTCGGTATCCGAGATCCTCGCTGACCCCGCCACCGCCGCCCGAAGAACGACGATGCCCCCGTCGAACGATCGCCGTCGCGACCGGTCGACGGGGGCACCCGCACCGAATGCCTACTTGCGCCCGGTGAACTGATCCATCGAGTGGTACACGCCCACCGCGTTCAGGTAGAAGTCGCGAACCTTGATCGGCAGCAGACCGGTCAGTGCCCGGTTCATCCGCGAGGTCCACGGCAGCACCACCAGGGCGCCGCCCTTCTTCATCTCCGACCACGAGGTGTCGACGACCTCGTGCTGCTCGAGCATCGGCGTGAACAGAATGCCCTTCGCACCGTCGAACATGCCGGTGTTGATGTAGGTCGGACAGACCGTGGTGACCTTCACGTGGTCGTGGCCCGCCTGCTCGAGCTCGAGGCGCACCGAATCCGACCAGCCGAGGGCCGCCCACTTCGACCCCGCGTAGACGGCCATGCGCGGGTTGGCGACCAGACCGGCCGACGACGCGATATTGAGCACGCGCGCCTGGCCCGCGCCGGCGACCATGCCGGCCAGGAACTCCAGGGTGACGTACATCGGGGCCAACGAGTTGATCGCCATCGTCTTGTCGATGTCGGCGCGGTTCTCGGTTTCCCAGAAGTAGGTGTTGCCGCGAACGATGCCGGCGTTGTTGACGAGGATGTCGATGCCGCCGACTTCCTTGCGCACGGCCTCGCCCGCCTCACGGATCGAGTCCGGCGAGGACACATCCACCACATAGTGGTGCACCTTGCCGCCCGCGGCGGTCAGCTGGGTCGCCGTCTCGCGCAGCGCCAGCTCGTTGATATCCCACAACACCACCGCGTCGGCGCCTTCGGCAACGGCCTTCTCGGCGAACAACTTCCCGAGTCCCATCGCCGCGCCGGTGATGAGAACCCGCTTGCCTGCGACCGTTTCCAACTTCATCTCGCTACCTACCCCTGCTCGTGTTCAGCTACTTCTGGCGCAGTGTCTTCATGACACCGAAAACCACCGTCATCGTTTTGGCCCACATCTGCTCGGACATGCCGGGCAGCGGCGCGATCGGCAGCAACCGCTGGACCGCGATGGTCTGGGTGTCGATGTACTTCAGCAGGCCTTCGGGCCCGTGGCGACGCCCCTGACCGGAGATGCCGAGACCACCCGAAGGCGCGTCGACGCTGCCCCAGGCGGCGCTGAAGCCCTCGTTCACGTTCACCGAACCGGCGTTGATCCGGGCGGCGACTTCCTTGCCACGGTTCACGTCCCGGCTCCACACACTGGCGTTGAGGCCGTAGGCGGTGTCGTTGGCTGCCTCGACGGCGGCCTCGTCGGAGTCGACCTTGTACACCGAGACGACCGGGCCGAAGGTCTCCTCGCGGAAGACCGTCATGCCGGGCGCCACGTCCGCGAGCACGGTGGGCTCGTAGAAGTACGGGCCCAGATCCGGGCGGGCTCGGCCACCGGCGAGCACCTTGGCGCCCTTGGCGACCGCGTCGTCGACGTGCGCGCTGACGGTGTCGAGCTGACGCTGGAAGGTCAGCGAACCCATGTCCCGGCTGTAGTCGAGTTCGCCGCCGAGCGACATGTTCTTGACGTTGCCGACGAATTCCGCGACGAACTGGTCGTAGACCGAGGCGTCGACGTAGATGCGTTCCATCGACTCACAGAGCTGACCGGCCGACGAGAAGCACGCGCGCACAGCCAGTTTGGCCGCCTTGGAGACATCGGCGTCGGCCAGCACGAGCAGCGGGTTCTTGCCGCCGAGCTCGAGGGAGTAGCCGATCAGGCGTTCACCGGCCTGCTGGGCGATGGTCCGGCCGGTCGCGCTGGAACCGGTGTAGTCGACGTAGTCGGCGCGCGCGATCACGTCGCCGCCGATCTCGCGGCCACGTCCGAGCACCGCCTGCCACAGACCGCGCGGCAGCCCGGCGCGCTCGGCGGCGTCGATGGCCCACAGTGCGGTGAGCGCCGTCTGGTTGTCGGGACGCGCGATGACCGCGTTGCCCGCGAGCAGGGCGGGCAACGCGTCGGAGGCCGCCAGCGCGAGGGGGTAGTTCCACGGCGAGATGACCGCGACGACGCCCTTGGGCCGGTTGTGCACCTCGACCGAGGTGAGCACCGGCAGTACGCCGCGCGGCTTGCGCTCGGCGAGCAGTTTGGGGGCGACCGTGGCGTAGTAGCGCGCGTTGAGCGCCACGTCGGCGATCTCGTCGAAGGCGTGCGGGCGGGACTTGCCGGTCTCGGTCTGCACGATGTCGAGGATGGTGTCCTGCTCGGCGAGCACGATGTCGTGGAAGCGGCGCACGATCTCGGCGCGCTGCTTGACGCCCACCTTGGCCCAGTCGCGCTGTGCGTGCCGGGCGACGGCGAAGGCGCGCTCGATATCGGCGACCGAGGACTGCGGCAGGTCGCCGATCTTGTGGCCGGTAGCCGGGGCGAAGACGGGAACCGACGGGGCGCCACCGGCGACTCCGCGTTCGAACAGGGGCTTGACCAGCGCGGCGGGCAGCGCGGTGGGTTCGGCGGTCAGCTCTGGGGCTGTCGTCATTGTCGGCCCTTCTCCTCAACAGATGGATCGCGCGGAACAGGTCGCGCACGTTCAGGTTATTTACTGAACACTAGTGTTAGATTAATGCCGGCGCCAGGGTTCGTGTCAAGCTTTCAGTGTGTGTTCACCAGCGGTGAGGGAGGTGCGATGACCGAGGAATCGACGGCGGTGCGTCGCGGGCGCCCGCCGCAGACCCAGGAGCAGGCCGAGGAAGTGCGTGCCCGGATCGTCGAGGCGACCGCCGCGGTGTTCGCGCGCACCGGCTCGCGCGGGTTGAGCGTCGCCCAGATCATCGAAGAGGCCGGGCTGGCCAGACCCACCTTCTACCGCTATTTCGGCAATGCGTCCGAGCCGCTGCACGCGGTGCTCGACGCGTCCAACGACGGCCTCGTCGGCGGCATCCGCGAGGCCCTCGTCGGGACCGATGAGCCGGTTCAGCTGGGTATCCGGCTGATCGACGCGTATGTGGACTGGGCTCGTGGCCACGGCCCGATGCTGCGCCCGTTGTTCGCGGAGCTGCACGATCCCGCTTCGGTCGTCTCGGGCTACCGCGAACGCGCGCTCGACGATATCCGCGATCTGGTGCGCAAGACCTTCGGCGACCTCGGACGCCCGATACCCGCACCGCTCGACCTGGACGCCGCGCTGCACGTGTGCGAATACATCGTCTACCGGCTCACCGCGGGCAGCGAGCCGGGCAGCGATCCCGATCCGGCGCTGGCGTCGGAGGCCAGGGTGACCATGATCCGCGTCCTGCTGGTCACCCTCGGCACCCGCGACGATCTCGCCTACGCGATGGAGCTGCCCGGCCTCTTCCCGGACCCGTAGCGCCTCGGATTCCGCGGTAGCGGGTGCACTCCACACACAATCTCCACATTTGGCGACGCAACCCTCCACACCCGCTCGCTAGGGTCGCACCATGGACAACAGTGGGGGCGGGACAGGACCGGCGGTACGCCGGATCCTGGTGGTCGACGACGAGGTGACGATCGCCGAGTCCGTGGCTGCGAGGTTGCGGGCCGAAGGGTTCACCGTCGACCTGGCACACGACGGGCCCGCCGCGGTGGCGGCGGCCCTCGCGGGGGAACCCGATCTGGTGGTCCTCGACGTGATGTTGCCGGGGTTCGACGGGCTGGAGGTGTGTCGCCGGATTCAGGCCGAACGCCCGGTGCCCGTCCTCATGCTCACCGCCCGCACCGACGAGACCGACCAGCTCGTCGGGCTCGGAGTCGGCGCCGACGACTATCTCACCAAGCCGTTCTCGATGCGGGTACTCGCCGCCCGCGTGCACGCGCTGCTGCGGCGGGTGGACCGGGCCGCCGAGCGCGGCGACAACAGCATCGTCGTCGGCGATCTGCGCATAGATCTCACCGAACGCCGGGTGTGGCGCGGCGACGCCGAGGCACGGCTCACCCCACTGGAATTCGACCTGTTGACGCGACTCGCGCAACGTCCGCGGGCGGTACTGGCCAGGGAACGACTGCTCGAGGACATCTGGGACTGGTCCGACGCGGCGGGCACCCGGGCGGTGGATTCGCATGTGAAAGCGTTGCGGCGCAAGCTCGGCGCCGATCTCATCCGTACCGTGCACGGTGTCGGATATGCCCTGGACGCCCGATGACGGCGCCGGATCGCGCCGCCGCGATGATGGACCGGATCGCCGAGGTGCTGCCGCGGCCGTTGGACCGACTGCGGTCGATCAAACTGAAACTGGCCGTGTTGATGTTGTGTTCGGGCGGTGTCGCGTTCGGGTACTTCCGGCTGAAGATCGGCTGGCTGCCGCCGCGCACCACCGTGGCCGCGATCGGGATCGCGCTGCTCACCTCACAGTTCCTCGCCCACGGCATCACCCGTCCGCTGCGCGAGATGACCTCGGCCGCTCGACGAATGGCGCATGGCGACTACAGCTTTCGCGTACGGGCCTCCTCGCAGGACGAAGTGGGTCAGCTCGCGACAGCGTTCAACCAGATGGCCGCCGACCTGGCCGCCGCCGACCGGCAGCGTCGCGACCTCATCGCCAATGTGTCCCATGAGCTGCGCACCCCGGTGACCGCACTGCACGCCGTCCTGGAGAACATGGTCGACGGCGTGAGCGAACCCGACCCGGCGACGCTGCGCACCGCGCTGGCCCAGACCGAACGCCTCGGTCTGCTCGTCTCCGAACTCCTCGACCTGTCCAGCATCGAGGCGGGTGCGTTCACGCTGGATCGCGAAATCCTGCCGCTGGCACCGCTGTTGGCGGAGGTGATCGCCGAGGCCGAGGTGATGACCGCCGCGCTCGGCCGCGGTGTCCGGTTCACCACCTCGATCGAACCCGACTGCGCGACCGTGTTCGCCGACCGGGCGCGCCTGCACCAGGTGCTGTTCAATCTGCTCGACAACGCGGCCAGGCACGGCCCGTCCGGCGGCGAGGTCCGGGTCTCGGCGTCGTCCGGGCCCGAGGGAACCGTCCTCGAGATCCAGGACGACGGCCCCGGCATTCCGGAAGCCGAGCGCGCCACCGTCTTCGACCGTTTCACCCGTAGCGGGCGCACCGACGGCGGCGGCACCGGCCTCGGCCTCGCCATCGCCCGCTGGGTGATCGACCTGCACGGCGGCTCCATCGCCGTCGCCGACCCCGGCTCCCGCATGCGCGTCGTCCTGCCCACGGACTGACCTCTACATCCACCTCACCCCTCCCGGCGCCTCGGTGCCGGGACGAATCCGCACACCTCCAGGAGGGGAAATCCATGTCCGACAAGCCGATAGCCGAGGAACCGATCCCGGCTGACAGCCACAATGCCGCGACCCCGGCCGTTACCGGTCAGCACGGTACCGAGACGACCGCGACTGTTCCGTCCCCCGACGCCGTCGCTGGTAATGCCGTGACAGGCACCGGCACCACGGAATCCGGGAAGTCGGCGAACGACCCAGCGATCAAGCCGATCGTGCCCGACTCCGGTGTTTCCTCCGATGCCGGGAGCGATCCGCAGGTGGGTGGCGGTGCGACGAGCTCCGGTACCCAGTCGACAGCTGTGCTCACCAAGACGACGGCGCCGGAGCCGGACGCAGCATCGCCTGCGGCACAGAGACCCGCTGACTCCGTGCCGTTCGCGACCCTGCTCGCCGCGAGCCGCACCACTGCTCATCCGGGGCCCGACGTCGCACGAGCCGCCGCGTGGTCGACGATGTCGCCGGTGATCGCCATGCCACCGCCCCTTCCGCCTGTTCCCCCACGCTGGCAGCGTGTAGCGCGCCCACCCGGGGTCCTCCCGGCAGCGGCTCTCGCCGGAATCGCCGGGGCCACCGTGATCCCGCTCGACCGTCCCGGCATCGGCTGGCTGATCACGGGTGTCGCCATCACCGGGGCCCTCTGCGCGGTCGACTATCGCGCCCGGTCACGCGGAACGCCCGAGAAGAGCCCCTCGGATTCGGCGCCGACGGCCGGAGGATTACCTGCCACCGCGCCGCCCGCGGTGGTGCCGACCACGGCCGACGGTCCCGGCGCGAAACCTGTTGAACAACTGTCACCTTCAGCATCCGACGGTCTCGCAACGCCGAACACCGAGGGCGCCTCGCCAGCCGCTGAAGGTACCGAATCGGGCCGCACCGTAGATACCGGCACGGGCGACGATGCCGCGCCTGCGAAGGCCGCGACTAGCGACGGAAGCACGCCCGTCGATCGACCGGCCGATCCTACCGATGACCGACCCACCGTTGAGGTCGGTGCGGCCGACAACGGCGTGAAGTCCGCGAGAACCACTGCGAAGACTGCTGATTCGTCTGCGGCCGGCGAGGAGCCGTCCGCCGCGACCGCACCTGCCACCGACCGCGCAACGCCGTCGAACGAGGCTGCTACCCACTCCGTTTCGATCGGCGATCGGGCGTGGTGGGCGACAGCGGCGATTGTGCTGCTGGGCGTGGGGACGGTCCGGGCGGCGGGATGGCTGTTCGTGCTGTGCGTCATCGCCGCATGTGTCGCCGGGTCGTTGGCGGTGTTGGGGCGGCGCAGTGTGCGCGGCATCGTGCACGACATGTTCGCGGTGCCGTTGGCGTCGTTCGGCGCTGTGCCGTGGGCGTTCTCGGGGTTGCGGGAGTCGCGCTCGGCTGGGACCGCCGGCGTCCGCCGGTACGGGGTCTCGGTGGCCGCGACCGCGGCGCTGCTGGTGGTGTTCGTACCACTGCTCGGCGGGGCGGACGCGACCTTCGCGAAGCTGTTGAACGGGCTCGTGCCGACCGTGGACGGTCCGGCGGCGTGGCAGTGGATATTCCTGTTCGCGGTCGTCACGGTGGGCGTGCTGGGGGCGCTGTATCTGCTCGCGGGGCCGCCTGCGCACGCGGCGGATTCGGTCCGGCCGGTGCGGCTGTGGTCGCGCAGTGAATGGATGCTGCCCGTCGGGGCGTTGACCGTGTTGTTCGCGGTGTTCGTCGGCGCGCAGTTCGTCGCGCTGTTCGGCGGCGACGATTACGTGCAGCGCACCGCGGGCCTGACCTACGCCGAGTACGCGCGCAGCGGGTTCTGGCAGTTGTCGGCGGTGAGCATCCTGACGCTGGCCGTGATTCTGGCCGTCCTGCACTGGTCGGGGCAGGAAACCGCCGCCGACCGCCGGTCGTTGCGCGTGCTCCTGAGCGCGGTGAGCGTGCTGGCGCTGGTGATCGTGTGCTCCGCGCTCGGCCGGATGTGGACCTACCAGCAGGCCTACGGGTTCACCGTGCTGCGACTGCTGGTGACGACGTGCGAGCTCTGGGTCGGCCTCGTCTACGTCCTCGTGCTGATCGCCATCGCGCGACTGCGCTGGAGCTGGGTGCCGCGCGCCGCGATCGGCACCGCACTCGGCACCCTCGTCGCGTTGGCGCTACTCAACCCGGAACACCTTGTCGCCGAACGCAATATCGACCGATGGCAGACCAGCGGCCGCTTGGACGCGGACTACCTGAGCACCCTCTCCCCCGACATCCTCCCCGCCCTCGACCCGCTGCCCCACCACCTCCGCACACAGATCGAAACCCCCGTCCTCGACGACCTCGACGACGACCAGTGGTGGTCCTGGAACTGGTCGCGCAGCTCAGCTCGCTGACCAGCGCAGGAAACGGTCGCCCACCACCGGTGGGCGACTATTCCTGTGGCGCGACAGTTCTGGACAGGCCGCTCGCGCGCAGGACACGGCGACCGATCGCGGCGCGGATGGAGTCCTCGGTGCCGATGATGCGGACGTGGGTGCGGGCCCTGGTGATGGCCGTGTAGAGGAGTTCCCTGGTGAGCAGCGTGGATTCGGGTTCGGGGAGCACGACCGAGACGGTGTCGTACTGGCTGCCCTGGCTGCGGTGGATGGTCATGGCGAAAACTGTGACCACGGCGGGGAATTGAGTCGGGTGGACCAGATAGGGCTCGCTGCCGCGTTGCAGCGCCGCGCGCAGCGAGCCGTCGGGGCGGCGGATGATGACGCCGGTGTCACCGTTGTAGATCCGGGCCTCGTGGTCGTTGGCGGTGACCAGCAGCGGCTGGCCGGGGTACCAGACCGATTGCGGCCCTTCGGGTCCCGCACCACCGGCCGCGGCCCACTCGGCCGCCATCCGATCCCAGCGTTCCACGCCGAAGGGGCCCTGGCGATGGGCGCAGAGCAACCGGTGCGACTCCAGCGCGGTCAGCGCCCCGCTCGCGTCGCCCGCCTCGGCGGCGGCCGTGACGGCGAGCGCGGCGGTGGTCACATCCGCCCGGACAGCGCGGGTGTCGTCGGGGGCGCACAGCGACACATCGTCCCCGCCCGCGCGCAGAATGGCCAGCGCCGTATCCGCGTCGCCCGCGCGAACGGCCACGGCCAGGTCGGCGATGCGCCCGCCGAACCGTCGGCCCCTGGTCAATCGAACGATCCCGCCTTGCAGGCGCCGCTGTTCGAGGCCGGTGAGCGAGGGTGCCTGCGCACCGGGCACCACGGCCGCCGGGTCGACCACTTCGGGCAGCTCCACCGCACCCAGCACCGCACGCAGCGCCTCGTTCGGCGCACCGCTGACCGGCCCGGCCACGAGGTCGGCCAGCACCGCACCCGCGTCGACCGAGGCGAGCTGGTCGGGATCGCCGACGAGCACCAGGCGGGTATCGGGGCGCAGGGCGGAGAACAGGTGGCTCATCATCGTCAGCGACACCATCGAGGTCTCGTCGACCACCACGACGTCGTAGGGCAGACGGTTGTGTTCGTGGTGGCGGAATCGAGTGGTGCGGCCACGTTGCCAGCCCAGCAGACGATGCAGGGTCGAGGCGGTGAGTTCGGGCAGGCCGAGCACGGCGGCTTGTTCGCGCACCGCCTCCTGCAACCGGGCCGCGGCTTTGCCCGTGGGTGCGGCGAGGGCGATACGCAGGGCGGGCAATTTCGGCGTGGCGGCGCGGTGGGCGGTGAGCAGGGCCAGGATGCGCGCGATGGTGTGGGTTTTGCCGGTGCCGGGGCCACCGGCGACGACGGTGGTCCAGTGGGTCGCGGCGAGGGCCGCGGCCAGGCGCTGCCGGTCGGGACCGTCGCCGAGAGGGTCGGCGAAGAGCCGATCCAGTTGCGCGCGCACGAGTTCGGTATCGATCGCGGGGTGGTCGGCACTGCGTTCGGTGAGCACTCGTCGCAGGGTCTGTTCCTGCTGGTAGTACCGGTCGAGGTAGAGCAGCGCGCCGCCCTCGGCGTCGGCTTCGACGATCCGCAACGGGCGCAGTGGACCGGACTGTCCGCCGCGGATCAGTGGACTGCGACGCAGGGCGGTGAGCACCCGATCGATGTCCGGCCACGGCAGGGTCGCCGGGTCGATTCCCGTGGCGCCGTCGCGCGTCTCGTCGGCGTCGATGCCGATCTCACGCATCCGGGCCAGCTCGAGGCACACCGATCCGGAGCGCACCGCGCGCACGGCCAGGGCCGCCACGAACAGCACGTCCTCGTCGTCCTCGCGCCCCATCCGACCCAACCGCACCGCCACGTGCACGTCGGCGGCGGACAGGACGCCCGCTTCGTTGAACACCCGCAGCAGCCCGGTCCCCCGCTGCGCCACCTGAATAGCGGTCATCGCTGCCCCGCGAGCAGATCCGACAGCGCGACAACGAGTTCCGCGGACGGGTACCAGTCGAACACACCGTGGCCCGGCGGTGTCGACGTGCCGATCATGCCGCGCACGAACAGATACCTGGCCCCACCCAGATGGCGGGCGGGATCGTAGTCCGGCAGCCGCCAGCGCAGATAACGGTGCAGCGCGACGGCATACAGCAGCGCCTGCAGCGGATAGTGCGAGCGGATCATCTCCGTGACCATGTGGTCGCGACGGTAGTGCTCGACGGTGAGGTCGCCCGTGCCGAGCCGGTTGGTCTTGTAGTCGACGATGAGATAGCGGAGCCCACCCGTGCCGTCGGGTACCCGGAGCACGGCGTCGATACTGCCGGTGAGATAGCCGCGCAGGACCGTATCAGGCAGTGCCGCAACATGATCGGCGTACCCGGCGAGATCGTCGTCGGCGGGCAGGTGGGTCCGCAGCAGCGCGGCGACGGCGTGCATCCCCGCCGAGCGCGCACCGGGGGCGTCACCGCCACCGAGCGGCAGCTCGAATTCCAGTTCGTTGAGCCGGTCCCGGGTCGCGACCGCGGCCAGGGAACCGAAATCGGCCGGGGTGCGCAGGACTTCGAGCAACGCTGACGACAGGACCTCGACGTCGAGCTCGGCCATCGTGTGCTCGACCGCCTCGACACACCGTCGGCGGACCTCGGCGGCGAGATCGGGCACCGAGGTATCGACCGTTTCGAGAACGCCGTGGACCAGGGTGCCGAATTCGGCGCCATAGGGCAGGTCGTTCATCAACGACGGGGCGGCCGTGCTGCCGGTGAGGGCGTCGACCGGCGCCTCGGTCGGCTCGTCGTCAGGACCGGGGCCGTCCTCGGGCTCCTCGTCGTTCACCCCTGGCGCGTCGTGCGCGCCGGCGGTGAGCGCCGAATACGAGGTGCGCCGCCACTGCTGGTCGAGCGCGCGGGTGAACCCCGCGGCCGCCAGCTCACCGGTCGGCAGCTCGGTGCGCACCCGCCGGGGCTCGACATCCTCGGGGCGATCGACCACGGTCACCGATATCACGTCCGTAGCCGGGGCCGCCCACTCGGAAATCCGCTGCGCCGCAGCGGTATCGGCCGGTATCTCCGCCCGGCGCGGTACCTGCGCCGAACCCGGTCGTCGACCCAGCATCATTCGGTGCAGCGGCGCGGCACCGGTGGTCACCGCGGGCGCCCACCACGCGACGACCTGACACATCGCCCGGGTCAGCGCCACGTACAACAGCCGCAGCTCCTCCCCCGATTCCTCGGCCTCGCATCGCAATTGACGCTCGCCGTAGCCGGGGGCCTCCTTGCCGCCGATATCGAGGACCCTGGTGCCGTTGTCGTCGTGGAACAGCAGCGTCGCGGGATAGGGATTCTTGGCGCTGTCCCAGGTGAAAGGCAGGTAGACGATGGGGAATTCGAGTCCCTTGCTGGCGTGCACGGTGGCGATCTGCACTGCCGCCGCGTCGCGATCGAGCCTGCGGCTGCGGCCGCTGATACTGCCGGCCTCCGGGTCGCGCACGCGGTCGGCGAGCCAGCGGGTGAGCGCGGTCAGACCGAATCCCTCGGCCAGCGCGACCTCGTCGAGCAACTGCGCGAGATGGCGCAGATCGGTGAGTTCGCGTTCGCCGTTGTCCACCGCGAGCAGGCGCGGCGCCAGATCGGTTTCGGTAGCGAGCTTGTCGAACACGGCGGCGAATCCGGCGCGCGCGAACAATCGGGCCGCGTCGCGCAACTGAGTCGAGACCCGGCCGACGAGATCCGCACCGCCCGAGTCGATCTCGGCCGCGGTCACGCCGAGGATCGGTGTGCACGCGGCCAAGCGCACCCGGTCACCACGATGCGGCTGTTCCAGCGCCCGTAGCACCCACAACCAGTCGGTCGCGGCGACGGTCGCGAAGACACTGGTGCCACCGGCGAGGACCGAGGCGACCCCGACCCGGTCCAATGCCGCGCGCACCACGTCGATCTGGGATCGGGTGCGCACCAGCACCGCGACATCGCCGGGTCCGATCGGCCTGCGCACCCGGCCGTCGCCGACCTCGCTGAGCGAATGATCCCCGCCGCGTAGGGGTTTGGCGTCGATGGTGGTGCCGGATTCGAGCAGGGTGACGATGTCGGCGGCCAGGTCGTCGGCGACCTTGGCGCGCTGCCTGCCCACCGACGGGAACCCCGACCGATTGCGCGGACCGGCCCCGGTTCGAGGCAGCACCCGCAGTCGCAGCGGACTGATCGTCTCGGGTTCACCGTGCAGGCGCGTCGTCGGGCGGGTCGGAGTGACCGGATACACGCTGATCTCGGGGTGCCCCAGTTCCGCACCGCCACACAGGTGATCGATGGCGCGCAGCAGTCCGGCGTCGCTGCGCCAGTTGCGGGTGAGCTCGCTGCGACGGTCCGCCAGTGCCACGGCGTCGAGGTAGCTGAGCACCTCGGCGCCCCGGAAGGCGTAGATGGCCTGCTTCGGGTCGCCGACCAGCACGAGGGTGGCGTGCTCATGGAAGGCCAGGCGCAGGATGTCCCACTGCAGGGGATCGGTGTCCTGGAATTCGTCGACCAGCGCCACCCGGTACCGCTGCCTGATCCTGGCGCAGGCGCGTGGGCCGTGTTGCGGGTCGGCCAGCACATCGTGCAGCAGTACGAGCAGATCGTCGAAATCACGCAGTCCCGCACGGCGTTTGCGGCGTTCGGTTTCGGTGCGCACGGCGCTCGCGAAGGCGACACGCTCCCCCGCGGCACCGTCGGTGCGCGGCGCGAGGTCGGCGTGGCGGTCGTGGACCGCCGCCAGCGCCAGGGTGTGGGCATCGCGCAACGTGAAGGGCGCGCGGTCGCGGGCGTAGCGGGCCAGATACAGGTCGTCGGCCACGGTGGCGACGAGTTCGTCCACCGATTCGACCAGCCGGGCGCCCGGATCGTGTTCACCGGCCAGACCGAGTTCGTCGAGCATCCGCTGACAGAACGAGTGGGTGGTGGCGATGGTGCCCGCGTCGAAGTCGGCGAGGGCGGTGAGCAAGCGGTGCCTGCGCAGACGCACGGTCGCGGGGTCGGCATCGGCCATCGCCCGGACGAGTTCGTCCTGGTGGTGGCATGCCGCGTCGGGCTCGGCAAGTGCGGTCGCCACCGTGACGAAACGATCCCTGGTCCGTTCACGCAGTTCCTGGGTGGCCGCCCGGCTGAACGTGACCAGGAGCAATTCGGTGATCGCGATCCCCGCCTCGGCGACGTAGCGCACCGCGAGCCCGACGATGGCGTGCGTTTTGCCGGTGCCCGCGCTGGCCTCGAGCACGGTGGTGCCCTGCGGCAGCGGACCGGTGGCGTCGAACGCGGTCGGCGCCGATACGGTGCCCGTCACGGCTGTCCCTGACTCTCGGCGGCGAGTAACGGCGCCCACCAGCGGCGCGCGAGGGCGCCGAAGTGGGTGCTCTCCGGCTCGCCCGGTCGGCTGGGTTCGGTGGCGAGACCGGCGAATCGGGGTGCTCGGCCCCACACGTAGCGCAGGTAGCGGTCGGTGTGGTCACCGAACTTGTCGGGCCCGTTGGGGCCGCCGTCGAAGGAGTGCTCGGCCGCGAGCAGGGCGTCGGCCACGCTGTCACCGCGGAATCGGCGCTCGGCATAGGCGGCGGTGGCGGCGGGCGCGCAGGGCAACGGTTCGCACAGCCCTTCGTCGCGCAACCGGACCAGGTCACGCAGGATCGCCAGTGCGGCAGGCGCTTCGGGCGCGGTGATCACCGATCTGGCCACCGGCCTGCTGCGGAATTGACCTCGTCCCGTACTGATCGCCTGCCACGATCGGTCTTCGGTGGCGGCGAGGGCCAGCAGCGAAACCCAGGACGCGAGGCGGTGTTTCGGCGCCAGGCGCGAGTAGGTGGTGCGCACCAGGGTTTCCCCACGGACTTCGGGCACGGTGCCCGCGAGGGTGCGGCCGTTGCCGAGATCGAGGGCGATGTCGACGGCGCGCGGTGGCGCCTCGTAGTCGGGCAGTGCGGTGCGGACGAGAGTGTCGACCGTGCCCTCGACTTCGTCGAGCACCTTGGCCCCGAAACCGAAGGGGGGCAACGTACCCCGACGCCATTCGGCGGCGCGCAGCCCCGCCGGGTCGGCGCCGGTGAGGCGGGCGGTGAGCATGCGTTCGCCGAGGTCCCACTTCGCCAGGCCGTCGAGTTCGATCGGGAGCTGATCGGCGATGTCCTCGGATTCCTCGGGCACCCGCAGGCCGAGCCGCTGCCACAGGAACGCGCGCACCGGATGCTCGGCGAACGAGATCAGTTCCGCCAGTGCGACATCCGTGGCGGGAGCGGGCGGCAACGGCACGGTGAGCAGCGGTGGCCGCGGCCGCGACGGGCGGGCGGCGGCGCGCGCACTGGCCAGGGCGACGGTATCGAAGCTGCGCGGGTTCTCGGGGGCGAAATTGCGGCGGTCGAAGGCCTGCAGCGGGTGACGGACGTGAACGGCGTCCATGGCCGCCGGTCCCACATGGGCGGCGAGCACGTCGAGGAGCTCGGCGACCGGGACGGCGGGCGGACGCGCGGCGCCGGTGACCGGGTCCGCGCCGGTATGCAAGACCAGCAGCGTGTCGCCTGCCGCCATGACGGCGTCGAGGAGCAGTTGGCGGTCTTCGCTGCGTGCGTCGCGTTCGCCGACCAGCGGGTCGCGGGCCAGCAGGTCGTCGCCGTCGACACTGCCGGGCCGCGGGAAGACGTCGTCGTCGAGGCCGAGCAGCACCACCACGCGGTGCGGCACCGACCGCATCGGCACCAGGGTGCACACGGTGAGTTCACCGGTGCGGAAGTTCGCGCGGCCGGGGCCGCCTGCCAGACGACTGGTCAACAGGACCGCCACGTCGGCCAGACGCAGCGGGGTGTCGCCCGCGTGTTCGGTGGCGGCGACGATCTCGCGGCGCGCTTCGGTGCGGATCCACGAATGCGCGTCGGGCACATCGGTGAGCAGTTCGACGGCGCGCAGCAGCACGGCGGTCCATTCGGCGGCCGGGCGTGGCCCGCGCAGGTCGCGCAGGCAGACCGCGAGCCGGTCGATGAACTCGGCGAACCGGCCCGCGAGGTCGACGTCGTTGGAATCGACATCGTCGAGCGGCAGCGCCAGATCGAGCCAGTCGTCGCCGGATTCGTCGGCGGTGACGCCGAGCAGGATGCGGTCCACCGCGGCGTTGAGGGTGTTCTGGGCGAAATCGGCGAGGCCGAACGCCTCGCGTTGACGCTGCCCGATCCCCCACCGCGCGCCCGACTCGGCCGCCCACTCGCGCAGCCGTTCGATGTCGTCGTCGTCGAAACCGCAACGGCGGCGCACGGTTTCGCTCGCCGCCAGGTCGAGCACCTGCGTCACCGTGACGCGACCGTCGGCCAGGTCGAGTAGCTCGATCACCACGGCCAGCATCGGGTTGGTCACCGCCCGTCCGCGATCGGCGAGCCGCACCCGCAACTGGTGCGCCGGATGTTCCCCCTCGACCGGCAGGTCCACTCCGGTGCCGCGCAGCCCGAACGCCGCCCGCACCAGCGGCGCGAACGCCTCCACGTCCGGGCACATGATCAGCACGTCGCGCGGCTCGATCGTCGGATCCGCCGCGAAGGTCCTGAGCAGCAGATCCCGCAGCACCTCCACCTGCCGCGCCGGGCCGTGACACGCGTGTACCTCGACGCTCCCGTCCGGCGACGCGCCCGGTTCGGGGGCTCGGTCGGCACGCACGGCAGCCTGGAGGGCACCGAGCAGTGTGTGCGCGGCTGTCTCACCGGGAAGGTGAGTGTCGGTGTCCGACAACGGATTCAGGCGCTGTTCCAACTCGCGGACATCGCGGGCCAGTCCCGACAGCAGGGGGTGGGAGACCAGATCGGCGGTGTGGTCGTCGGCGCGCGGACGCACTCCACGTCCGACCGTCCCCTCGTCGCTCGCCTCGACACCGGCGACCGCGCGAGCGTCACTGAGCGCGGTCCACATGGCCGGGCTCGGGTGGGCCATCCAGAGGTGGACGTCGCGGTGGGCGGCGAGGGCGGCGACGACGGCCAGTTGGTCGGCGGGGAGTCTGGTCAGACCGAACAGGGACAGTCGCTCGGGCAGGTCGATCGAGTCCGGCTCGGCGCGGAGCCGGGCGCAGGCGTCAGCGAGTCGTTCGGCGGGGCTCGGGGCATCGACCGCCGTGCGCAGGGCGCGCCACAGGTGCGGCTGCCACGCGAGATCGTCGGGCACCGGCCCGCCCGCACCGTCGGTGTCCGCGCCCGCGGTCCAGTCGAGCAGCACCTGCGGGCGTTGGGCCGCGTAGGAGTCGAACAGCGCGGCGAGGTGGGCGGCGGTGGCGTAGCGCCTGCCGACTCGGTGATCGGTTCCGGGAAGGCCGAGATGACGTGCCAGCACCGCGGCCCACGGCTGGTCGGCGACCTCGTCGATCACCCGCAACAGGGTCCACACCAGTCGCTGCCCGGCCCACGGGTCGTCGGCGGGCGCGATCCCGCTCGCACCGGCCAGCACCTCGGCCACCAGCGCGGAAGGCGCGGGAAAGGCGATATTCGCGGCTATCCCGTCACCGACTGGGCCACGTCCGCCGTCCACCACACCGAGCACACCCGACAACCGCTGCGCCAACCAGCGCTCCACCCCTTTCGCGGGCACCGCGACCACATCCGCGACGAAGGGATCGGCGGGCACCGCCCCCAGCAAGCGCCCCAGTCCGTCGGCCAGCGCGTCGGCGCGTTCGGCGCGATGGAGGTGCAACGGCATCCGTCGTTTATACGCCCAGCGACCGACCCGCAATCGCGCGACCCCGCCACCACCACTGGACCGGGCTAGTGAAATACGCCACACCCCAAGACGTCCCGGCCACGCCTGCGGCACCCTCGACGCCGACCGTGGGATCGTTGCCGTTCGGGTGGGACAGTACGGCCGCGGGCGAAAGGCTGGTTTCGTTTCATGATCGCGCAGGTGTTTCCCCTGGTTCCCGGCGGCGGCTTCGTCGTCCGCCGAGTGGGCGCGCGCTGGGAGTTGGTCAATTCCCGGCGCTACGGGCCTGATCAGGTACTGCATTCGTGGCCGCTGGACCGTCACGGCGAAGCGTTCGAGCACTGCCATCGCCTCAACGGCTGCACCATCGCCACACCGCACGCCGCGCATCACTGACACGCAATTCCCGTGCGCCACAACAACGCTGTCGCCGGGGGTCGGATTTCGGGTGAAGTTGTGCGCTCGGGCGCTCGGTGTGCGAGTGTGGTCCATCGTGCGTGACCGTTCTCCCTCCCCTCGTGTCGTTTCCCGAGTAGCAGCAACTGCCTGCCTGCTCGCCGCCGCCGCCGTCCTCACTCCGGGCGTCCCCGTACTCGTCGCTCCGGCCTATGCCGCGCCACCCGCGTTGACCCAGGTGTCGGTGCCCGGGTTCGACGCCGACATGAGCTCCCGGATCGCGCGGGCCGACGCCTACCTAGCCGGTCGCCCCGGCGCCGTCGGCTACGTGCTGCGCGACCGCAAGACCGGCGGCATCTACGCCAACGAACACGCCGAGAACCAGGTCTGGACCGCCTCCACGATCAAACTGGCCATCGCCGCCGACCTGCTCAACCGGGCCCGCGTCGGCGCCATCGGCCTGTCCCCCGACGACCGCTTCAACATCGAAGCGATGCTGGCCACCTCCAACGACCACGCCACCGATGTGCTGTGGCAGAAGTACATCGGCTTCGACCGGATGGCCTACAACAACGCGTTCCGCGCCTACGGCATGGTCAGCCTGATCCCGCAGCCGACCACGACCGCGGTGTTCCCGGACTGGTCGTTCCAGAAGTGCACGGCCGCCGACCTGGATCGGCTGATGAACACCATCCTCGACACCATGCACCCCGACGATCTCGCCTACCTGCTCGACCGGATGCGCTCGGTCGACTCCAATCAGCACTGGGGCGTGTGGGGCGCGGGTCCGTCGATGCGGCCCGGCCTGAAGAACGGCTGGTCGGCCGAAGCCGATGGTTGGGTGGTCAACTCGGTCGGCGTCGCCGGGCCGGGCGAGCGGTACACGCTCTCGATCATGAACGCACTCGGCGCAGCGGGCGGCTACACCGACGGAGCCGAGACCGACACCCGGGTGGCCGAACTCCTTCTCGCAGGTCGCTGAGTCGGCACGTCGGCGTATTGTCGATCGTGTCGTTCGATGAGACACCGCGTCACACGCCGCGATCGAGTTCTTGTTGCGACGTCACAACCGGAGCCGACTACGGTTAACCCTGTCACCACCACCGCGGGGCCCACCCCAGTCTGTCGAGGAGCGCGACGATGAGCACTGAGTCTGTCGAGAAGCGGCACCACGTTGTGGTGATCGGTTCCGGGTTCGGCGGTTTGTTCGGTACCCGGCAACTGCGCCGTGCCGACGTCGACATCACGCTCATCTCCAAGACGTCGACCCACCTGTTCCAGCCGCTGCTCTACCAGGTGGCCACCGGCATCCTCTCCACCGGCGAGATCGCCCCGGCCACGCGCCTGGTGCTGCGTAAGCAGAAGAACGCGCAGGTGCTGCTGGGCGACGTCATCGACGTGGATCTGGCGAACAAGAAGGTCACCTCGCGACTACTCAACCGCGACACCGTGACCGACTTCGACAGCCTGATCGTCGCCACCGGCGCCCAGCAGTCGTACTTCGGCAACGACCACTTCGCCACCTACGCGCCCGGCATGAAGACCATCGACGACGCGCTCGAATTGCGCGCGCGCATCCTCGGCTCCTTCGAGCAGGCGGAGCTGGCGACCACCCAGGAAGAGCGCGACCGGCTGATGACCTTCATCGTCGTCGGCGCGGGTCCCACCGGCGTGGAGCTGGCCGGGCAGATCGCCGAACTCGCCGACCGCACCCTCGACGGGACCTTCCGCACCATCGATCCCCGCGACGCACGCGTCATCCTCCTCGAAGGCGCGGGCGCGGTGCTCGGCCCGATGGGACCGAAATTGGGCGCCAAGGCGGCCAAGCGGCTCGAGAAGATGGGCGTGGAGATCCAGCTCAACGCCATGGTGACCGATGTCGACGCGCACGGCGTGATCGTCAAGGACGCCGACGGCAGCACCCGCCGGATCGAGGCCGTGTGCAAGGTGTGGTCGGCCGGCGTGCAGGCCAGTCCGCTGGGCAAGATGATCGCCGAGCGGTCCGAGGGCACCGAGGTCGATCGGGCGGGGCGCGTCATCGTGGAGCCCGACCTCACCGTCAAGGGTCATCCGAACGTGTTCGTGGTCGGCGACCTGATGTCGGTGCCCGGCGTGCCGGGGCAGGCACAGGGCGCCATCCAGGGTTCGGTGTACGCGGCCAAGGCGATCAAGGCCGGGCTGGGTGGTCAGACTCCGGCGGAACGCAAGCCGTTCAAGTACTTCAACAAGGGCTCGATGGCCACGATCTCGCGGTTCGACGCCGTTTGCCAGATCGGCAAGCTCGAGTTCAGCGGGTTCCTGGCCTGGCTCGCCTGGCTGGCCCTGCACCTGTATTACCTGGTCGGCTACCGCAGCCGAATCGTCACGGTGATCGGTTGGTTCGTGTCGTTCCTCGGCCGCAACCGCGGTCAGATGGCGGCGACCGAACAGTGGATCTTCGCGCGGCTCGCGATCGAGGAGGTCAACGCCGATCAGGCCGAGGCCAGGGAACTCGCGGCCGAGGTAGGCGCGCCGCCCGCCACCGCCGAACCGCTCACCGCCGAACAGCGCAAGATCGGCTGACACAGCTCGCACATCGGCCGGGTGGTTCCGTCGAACCACCCGGCCTTCGTCGTGCCGATCACCTTTTCCGCGTTCCGAGAGTGCGGGTTGCCGACGTTTCGGACCCATCCGACTCGAGCACCGGTCCGAATGTCGGAGGTCATATGTGTGACCAAATCCCCAGGATGAAAGGTGATCTATGGCGACGGGGAAACACAGGGCGCCGAATATGCAGCGACAGAAGGTAGGTTCGGTCGTCGCAGCCGGAGCGGTACCCCTGGTCATGGCCCTGATCGGCACGGGCACCGCGAATGCCGATCCCGCGCAGGCGGCGGTGACCCAGCCCGAGCATCAGGCCGGACCGGAGTTCGACGCGGTGGCGCCCAACGCCACCCCCTACGTGGGCCAGCCGATGCCCGCGAACACCCGCAGCGCGCTGCAGTGGTCGCGGACGGGGCCGGAAATGGACTACCTGTCCCCGGTGGGGCCGCTGCACGCACCGACCGCGGTCGCGCCGGTGCCGCCGATCCTGCCGCCGCCGGGCCAGTTCCGCTTCGGTGACCAGCAGATTCCGGTCCCGGACTTCATGCCGGTGGACACCTCGATCCACATCAACGACGCCGCGGCCACTACCGAGGCCAACCTGGCGACGTTCCTCGACTCGGTCGGCCTCGAGCGCAGCCGCTCGGACCGGATCGCCGCCGAGACCCTGGGTTCGGCTGCCAGGGGCGCGGCGGTCGGTTCCACCGTGGCGATGCCGTTCGCGATGATGGCCAGCACGGGCGGTGCGTTGGCCGGGCTCGTCGCCGGACTCCCGCTGTTTCCGGTCGGCTTGGTCGCGGGCCCGATCCTCGGTGGCATGGCCGCGTACATGGCCGTGTCGATCCCCATCACCGTTGTCGGCGCCGGTGTCGGTGCGGCGGTAGGCGCGGCAAGCGGTTTCCTCGCACCACCGCGTGCGGCGACCCCCACGGCCGTCGACACGGAAGCCGAGCCCGTCACCGCTTGATCGAATTCCCCGCGGTGGGAGTCGGGCCGTCGGCTCGGCTCCCACCGCCGTCTCCTCGGCTAGACGTCGGCGATCGCGAGCGCGCGCAGTCGGCTGGTCGTCCGGGTGGCGAGTGAACCACCCGCGGCCAGCGGGAGCCGAACCTCGTCCACACTGCCCGACCAGACCGGACGGTCATCCGGATAGACGAGCTCGCTGTCGAGCGCTCGCGGTGCGGTGAGCCGATCGTCGGTCGACGCACCCGCGCCGAGTTCGAGCCGGTGCCGCAGCAACGGCACCGCACCGACGTCGGCCAGCAGATCACCGCGCCACCCGCCGCCGTCCTCGCCACTGCGGCCCACCTGCACCCGCTCCCGCAGCCGCAGCCGCGCATCGGGTGCCACCTGCACCGTGGTCACCGTGTGATGGCGCGCGCCCCCGGCCACGATCGTCGGCTCCGGATCGAAGTCGAGTTCGGCGCCTTCGCCGATCTCGAAGCGCCAGTGCGCGTTCGACAACACGGTGTCCGCGCCGGGCAGGGCGATCGTCGCCGCCACCGAACGAACCACCAGCCGCGCACCGGGACGCACGACGATGGTGATGTCGAGTACGTCGCCACCGAGCGGGGTGGCCGCGGTACCGATCAGGTGCACGGTGTCGACGCCGGTGTGCCGCCCGGCCAGGCCGCCGACCGCGTCGATGCGGGGCAGTCTGCCCGGTGCGGCGACAATGCTCAGTTCAGTGCGCAACGCCGGCGGCCGCGTCCTGATCGGCGACGACCCGCAGTTGCTCGCGCACCCAGGCCAGGACCGGGGTGGCGGCCGGGTCGTCGGTCAGCGAGACCAGCGCGGTGGGGCGGCCGTCGCGGACCTTGGCGGCGTCGCGCTCCATCACGCCCAGGTCGGCGCCGACCAGTGGGGCGAGGTCGGTCTTGTTCACCACGAGCAGGTCGGAGAACGTGACGCCGGGGCCGCCCTTGCGCGGCACCTTGTCGCCACCGGCCACGTCGACGACGAAGATCTGCACGTCGATCAGCCCGGAAGAGAAAGTGGCCGTGAGGTTGTCGCCGCCGGACTCCACCAGGATCAGATCCAGCGGCGGGTTGGCCGCGACGAGGTCGTCGATGGCGTCGAGGTTGGCGGTGATGTCGTCGCGGATGGCGGTGTGCGGGCAACCACCGGTCTGCACGGCGGTGATCCGCTCGTCGGGCAGCACGGCGTGGCGGCGCAGGAAGTCCGCGTCCTCGGTGGTGTAGATGTCGTTGGTCAGCACCGCGAGGGACAGTTCGTCGCGCAGTTGCCTGCACAGGGCGGCGACCAGCGCGGTCTTGCCGGAACCTACCGGGCCGCCGATGCCGATGCGCAGCGCCTCACCCGCGGCGCGGTCGCGCTTGGGGCGGTCGTGGCTGTGATCGTGCGGTTCGCCATCGATCAGATGGGGAGGCATGGGAGCTCCTTCTCGGGTTCGGGGTCAGGATGCGAACAACGGCATGTCGCGGTGGAGGTGACGTTCGGCGAGCGCGTCCTGCAGTGGATCGGACAGTGCGGCGAGCCCGGCGGCGGCCTCGGCGGCGATCCGGTCGCACAGCGGCGCCAGGCGCAGGGTGCTCTCGGCGATGGCGGCGGGATCGAGGGCGAGCAGTCGTTGGGCGGCGGTGGCGGCGCCGGTGAGCGTCGTGTAGACAACGACGCCGGCCAGTTGGTCGGTGCTCGCTCCGCTCGCGGCGCCGACCATGCCGAACACCGTCGACAGATGGGGGCGCGGTCCTGTCGCGGCCCAATCATGGTGCGGCCACAGCTGTTTGGCCAGGCGGAGCAGCCCACGGCCTTGCGCGCGCGAGGCCGTGCGGGCGGCGGGTGAGGGCGTACGAGCGTCGGCCTCCAGCTCGGCACGTTCGGGTGTGAGCGATCCGCCGCACACCGCGGCGGCCAACGACGCCGTGACGAGTCCCGACGTCGAGATCCGGCGCCGCAGATACAGCTCCACGCTCGCCTTGTCGCGTAGCAACCCCGACGACACAGCTTCCTCGACGCCGCCGGAGTGCACGTGCCCACCGATGGGCAGGCGCGAATCGGCCAGGGCGAGCAATGTCGCCAGTCCCGCCGCACCCTCGTTTCGCATCCGACGATCCTATGCACAGAACCTGGACGTCCGCCCGGTGAGGCCGATCAGCACGGCCACACCGTGGCGGTGATCACCTCGACCGGCGGTCGTGCTCGACCCGCCCGATCGACCGCCGGACGATTCAGTGCGCCTCGACGGTCACCGTCTCGGTGCGGGCAGAGCGCCAGGCGAGCACCGCCATCGCGATCAGCAACAGCGCGCCGCAGGTGGTCGCGATGTGCATTCCGCTGACGAAGGATTCGCGAGCCGCGTGGATCAGCCCGTCGTCACCGGACGACTGCAGGAGGGTGTCGCCCAGGGTCTCGCCGAAGTCGCCGCCGGAGCGGAACACCAACGCGGCCACCGAGCCGAGCAGGGCGAGACCGAGCGCGTTGCCGAGTTCGAAACTCGTTTCGGAGATGCCGACCGCCGAACCCGCCCGCTCGGCCGGCACCGCCGACACCGCGACATCCGAGACCAGCGTGAACGAGAAGCCGTAACCGATACCGGCGATCACCGAGCCCGCGATATACCAGCCGAGTCCGCCGTCGACACCGACGCCGAGCAGCATCAGGTTGCCGATCGCCGACAGCAGCAGCGCGAGGGTGAAGGTGGCCCGCACGCCGAGCCGCAGCCCGAGGCGCGCGCCGCTCATCGAGCACACGAACACCGCGATCGCCATCGGAATGCCGAGCAGCGCGGCGGCCAACGGGTCGCGACCGGTGACCGACTGCAGATAGATGCTGGTCAGGTAACTCAGCGCGGCCAGCGACATCATGCCGGCCATGCTCGCCCCGATCGCCACCCGGAACAGCGGCCGCGTGAACAACGACAGGTCGAGCAGCGGTTCGGCGAGATGACGCTGCCTGCGCACGAACAGCACGAGCAGTCCGACGCCGATCACGGCGATCACCGACGACACCGCGTCCAGCCCTTCGGCGGCCATGTGTTTGATCCCGTAGATCAACGGCAGGATGCCGCCGATGGACAGCGCGACGCTGGGCAGATCGATCGGCCCCAGCGCGGCGGAGCGATGTTCGGGCAGCAGGATCGGCCCGAAGATCAGCAGAATCGCCAGCACCGGAATGTTGATCAGGAACACCGAGCCCCACCAGAAGTGGTGCAGCAAGACACCGCCGATGATCGGCCCGACCGCCGAACCGCCCGCGAAGAACGCGGTCCAGATGCCGATCGCGGTGCCCCGTTGCCGGGTGTCGGGGAACAGCGTGGAGATCAGCGCCAGGCTCGACGGCAGCAGCGTCGCACCGCCGATGCCCATCAGGACACGGGCCGCGATGAGGATCGGCGCGCTGGGCGCGAACGCGGCGAGCACCGACGCGAGGCCGAAGATGGCGGCGCCGACGAGCAGGATATTGCGTCGGCCGATCCGGTCGCCGAGGTTGCCCATCGTGATGAGCAGACCCGCCAGCATGAACCCGTAGATGTCGAGGATCCAGAGCTGCTGTGAGGCAGTGGGATCCAGGTCGGCCGTGAGGGTCGGCATGGCGAGGAAGAGAACCGAGATGTCCATCGACACCAGCAGCACCGGCAGCAGCAGCACGCCCAATCCGAGCCAGGCGCGGCGTCCACCGGCGACTGCGGTGGGCACCGCCGGTTCCAGCTTCGTCATTCTCCGACATCCTTCCACGGTTTGCGTACGCCGTACGCGTGAGCTGGGTACAGTGTACGCATGAAGGTTGTATTACGAAAGCGAGTCATGGGATGACCGAGGCGAAGCTCACCCGCACCGCGATCGTCGACGCCGCGATCACCCTCGCCGACGCCGACGGACTCGACGCGGTGTCGATGCGCCGCATCGCCGACCGCCTCGAGGTGGGCACCATGTCGCTGTACCGGCACGTGGCGAACAAGGACGAACTCATCGCGGCCATGACCGACGAGATCGCCGCCCGCCACCCCTACCCCGATCCGGTCGGTCGAGGGTGGACGTGGCGCGACCGGGTACGCATCGCCGCCGAGGTCGATTGGCAGCTCTACCAGCAGCATCCCTGGGTACTGCTCACCTTCGCGGTCCCCCGCTACAGCTTCGGCCCGCAGGGCCTGGCGAGCCTGGCCTGGCTGGTCGAGGGCCTGCGCGAACTCGACGTGACCGCCCGCGAGGCCACCACGATGGGATTCTCCGTCTGGAACTACATCTCCGGCGCCAGCTTGCCGGTGGTCGGCGGCGCGCTACTCGCCGAGAAGCGCACCGCCACCGACGACACCAATGGACTGCGCGACCTTCTCGAGGGCACACCGTCCTTCCCCGTGCCGCCGGCGCTGGCCGAACTCGAGGGCGCGGGGGTGAGCGATCTCACCTCCGAGGATCTCCTTTTTCTCGGCCTCGAAGCGCTCTGCGACGGCTTCGCCGCACGCGCGGCACGTCGAGCCGAATCGGCCTTGACCTCGAGCACCGTTCAGGTTGAAGACTGATTTCATGCATGCGATCCAGCTTCACGAATTCGGTCCCGCCGAGAATCTCCGCCACGAGTCGATTCCCGATCCGGAACCGGGCGCGGGCCAGGTGCGCATCGCGGTGGCCGCCGCGGGCGTCCATCTGGTCGACACCGCGTTGCGCCGCGGTGAGCCCGGCCCGTTCCCGGTACCCGAGCTGCCCACCGTCCCCGGCCGCGAGGTCGCCGGGGTGGTGGACCGGGTCGGCGACGGCGTCGACGACAGTCTGCTCGGCGCGCGGGTGGTCGCTCACCTGGGCGCCGCCCCGGGTGGCTACGCCGAGCTCGCCGTCACCGAAGCCGAACGGCTGCTGGCCGTTCCGGAGGGGGTGAGCTTCGCCGCGGCGGTCGCGATGGTCGGTACCGGGCGCACCACGCTCGGCATCCTCCAGTTCACCGAACTCGATGCCGACAGCGTCGCGGTGGTGACCGCGGCCGCCGGGGGGATCGGCACGCTGCTGGTCCAGTACGCCACCGCCGTCGGCGCGACGGTGGTCGGGCTGGCCGGTGGACCGGACAAGGTGGCGATGGTGCGCGACAACGGCGCCGACATCGCGGTCGACTACACACTGGCGGATTGGCCGGAGAAGGTGCGGGCCCAGCTGGGCGGACGGACCGCGACCGTCGTCTTCGACGGCGTCGGCGGACCGGTCGCCGACGCGGCTGTCGACCTGCTCGGTCCCGGCGGCACCTACCTGGTCTTCGGCTGGTCCGCCGGTGCCCCGACCCGAGTGGACACCGCCGCTCGCGGCATCAACTCACCGAGCGTGCTCGGTCCACCGATGATCGAGCGTGCAGGTGGCGACCTGCGCATCCTCTCCGAACGTGCTCTCGCCGCCGCGGGCACCGGCCTGTTCCGCCCGGCACTGACCGCATTCCCCCTCGCCGAGGCCGCCGCCGCCCACCGCGCCCTCGAATCCCGTGCCACCACAGGCAAAGTCGTGTTGGTCCCCTGACTGCTTCAGGCCCTGGTGGTGCTGACTCGGCCGGAGTTTCCACCACCAGGGCCTGGTGATCAATCGACCAGATCGCTCGCCGCCGGGCGAGTCGGGCGAATGTCGGACGACACGGTGGTCATCAGTGGTGAAGACTGGACCCATGACCGACGCGCAGCCGTCCGCCGATCGTCGCCTCGCCGCTCAGGCACTGGCCGCGAACGATCCGACCGGATGGTTCGAACCGCTCTACGCCGAGGCCGCGGCGGGGACCTCGGTCGTTCCGTGGGACCGTGCCGAGCCCAATCCGCTGCTGGTCGACTGGCTGCGCAGTGCCTCCCTGCCCCAGTGCGCGAGGGGCCTGGTGATCGGCTGCGGTTACGGCACCGACGCGGAATTCGTTGCCGCCCAAGGTATCCGAACCACCGCGTTCGACGTCTCCCCCAGCGCGATCCGCGGCGCCCGCGCCCGCTTCCCGCATTCGCCCGTCACCTACAAGGTCGCCGATCTGCTCACCCCACCGCCGTCCTGGCGCCACGCCTTCGACCTGGTCATCGAGTCGATCACCATCCAATCCCTGCCCCTGGACGTGCGAGCCCTCGCCATCACCGGCATCCGGGACCTCCTGGCCCCCGGCGCGACCCTGCTCGTCATCGCCGACATCAGCAAGACCCCCGCCACCGTCGGCCCACCCTGGCCACTCACCCGCGCCGACATCGACTCGTTCACCGCCCCCGACCTGACCCAGGTCCGTGTGGAGACCATCCCCCGCGCCGACACATCAGGTCTCAACCGCTGGCGGGCCGAATTCCACCGCCCTGCGCAGTCCGCCGACTGACACTCACAGACGGCTTCCGCCAGGCCGGAACGGTCCAGTACGTTGCCGCCCGCAACACCCATTCCACCGGCCCGTACGGATGACGACTCAGCCACCGGGCGCTGAGCCAGAGCTGGGCGGCGAAGGTGAGCACAGCGATCGCGATGACCGCCGGTGGGGCGAGGTCGTCGGCGAGGGCGAGGCCGTAGCCGGTGTAGACGAGCAACAGCACGATCGACTGGCCGATGTAGTTGGTGGCGGCCATGCGCCCGGCCGGGGCGAGTAGGGCGGTGTAGCGGCCGAGGCGGGCGGACTGTGCTGCCAGCAGGATCGCGGCGATGTAGGCGACCGTCATGGCCGGGTTCACCAGTACTTGGAGGCCGTGGATCACGGCGGGGGCGTTCCACCAGGTCATGGTCTCGGCGAAGGTCATCGCCGAGATCGGCACTCCGAGGCCGAAGCCGATCACGAGTGCGCGAAGTGACCAGCGGCGCAGCGTGTCCGGGTCCGCGAACAGGTTTCGTTTGCCCGCCGCCATGCCGATCAGGAACATCGCCAGGCTCGGCACGCCCTGAATGAACCAGATCAGCAGTAGGAAGACCGGCGCGAGGGCGGTCTGCGCGGAGAACGTCGAGGCGAAGGTGTCGGTGTAGTCGGCGGAGATCGCGGGCAGGTCGACGAACTCGCCGAACGCGAGAAGGCTGTTTTCTCCCGGCAGAAAGCTCCATGCCGACCAGGTCACGTACAGCACCACCCCGACGATCACCGCGGTTCGCGGTCGTAATTTCCGTAGCGCGACGAGAGTCAGGCACAGGATCGCGTACAGGGTGAGGATGTCCCCGATCCACAGTAGGTAGACGTGCACGAGACCGATCACCATCAGCGCGGCGCACCGTCGGAGCAACCGCGCTACCGGCGAAGCCCCCGCACGCTGGGCGGCCGCGATCTGCAACGTGAACGAGTATCCGAACAGGAAGGCGAACAGCAGATAGAACCGGCCGGTGAACAGCGCGTCCACGGTGGCGCGCACCAGCAGATCGACGGTGCCCCCGAAGCGCAGCACCGGGTCCTCGCGCGTGCCGACCACCGACCACAGCGAGGTCGCCACGATCACATTGGTGATCAGAATCCCGAACAGGGCGAACCCGCGCAGGATGTCCACCTCGGCGATACGCGATCCGGATCGCACTGCGGGCGAGCGTATTCCGAGTGCGTCTGCCATGAACCGAGCGTACGCACGCCGACCTGTCGCATTCGTCCACCGTAGGAGCTATTTTCGCCCCCGTCGCGGAGCGATCCCCTATCAGCACTGCGAGGTATTGACACCCGGGCCCGGGTATGGAGCGATCCCTCGACGGGCACTCCCGGCGGCGAACGACCGCCTGAACAGCCCGCGACCGCCACGGTGCCACAATGGAGCACGATCACGCTCGGCAGGTACTCGCAACCACCACGGAGGCGGACATGCAGGCAGTTGTCATCGATGAATTCGGCGAACCGAAGGACGTGCTCACCGCACAGCAGGTGCCGACCCCCGAACCAGGGGAAGGTGAGGTGCGGATCGCGATGTCGCTGTCGCCGATCCACAACCACGATCTGGCGATCATCCGCGGCGTGTACGGCTATCGGCCGCCGCTGCCCGCGATCCCGGGGACCGAGGCCGCCGGTGTCGTCGAGGCGATCGGCCCGGGTGTCGACAGCCTCCAGGTCGGGCAGCGGGTAGCGATCGCGGGCGTGCGCGGGGCCTGGGCGGATTCCTTCGTCGCCCGCGCCGCACAGGCGGTGCCGATGCCGGATTCCGTGTCCGACGAGACCGCCTGCCAACTGCTGGCCATGCCGCTGAGCGCGCTGATGCTGCTCGACGACCTGCAGGTGACGCCCGGTCAGTGGATCGTCGTGAACGCCGCCAACGGCGCGGTCGGTCGACTGCTCAACCTGTTCGCGAAGGAACGCGGCGTGCGGGTGCTGAGCCTGGTCCGCGGCCAGTCCTCGGTGCAGGCGCTCGAACAGCTCGGCTACGGCCCCGTGCTCGATACCGAGTCGGTGGGCTGGCTCGCCACGGGCGCCGACATCACCGGTGGTGAACCGATCGTGCGCGCCGTCGACCAGGTCAGTGGCCCCGCCGCGGGCGATCTGATGGCACTGCTCGCCCCGCGCGGTGAGCTGATCTCCTTCGGCGCGCTGTCGGGCAAGCCGCTGATCATCGACACCGGCGCCGTCATCTTCAAACAGGCTGTGGTGAAAGGGTTCTGGGGCCAGCAGCGCAGCTCCGACATCGACCGCGCCGATTACGCCCGATTGATCACCGAACTCGTCACCCTCGCCGCCGAAGGCACGCTGCGCCTCGATGTCCAGGCCGATTTCGCCCTCGATCAGGCCGCCCAGGCCGCCGTGGTCTCCGAAACCCCCGGTCGCAACGGCAAAGTGGTCCTGCACGCCGGAACTCGTTGATCTCTCGGCCGGGCGGTGCGACGAGGCCGCTCTCGCTCGCCCGCCCGGCCGGACTCTTTCCAGACCCCCAACAGCAGGCGAAATCTCCGCGATCGGCTGTTCCCGCGCGGCGTCAGCGGGCAGGATTCGCCGCATGAGCAGCAGCGACGGTCCACCGCCCAACCCCGACTTCGCACAGCTGGTTCCCAGCGTGGTGCTGTCCATGCCCGCCGCCGCCCACCTGGGTTTCCACTTCGGCAAGGTCGAACTCGGCGATGTCGAGATCGTGCAACCGATCCGCCGCGAACTGACCCAGCACGACGGCTATTTCCAGGGCGGTGTCCTCGGCTCGCTCGCCGATTTCGCGGCCGGTTCGGCCGCGGGCACGCTGTTGCCTGTCGGCTGGGTGAACATGACCATCGACTACACCGTGAAGATTCTCGCGCCCGCGAAAGGCCCGACCGTGGTCGCTCGCGGGCGGGTGATCAAGCCCGGCGCACTGCTCACGATCGCCGCCGCCGATGTGTTCTCGGTGGAGGAGTCCGGCGAAGTCCTGTGTGCCACAGCGCTGGTGACGATGCGCAACGTGCGTCTCGCGGCGGCCTGAGCACCGGGAGCGAGTGATCTCATGCCGATCATCCACGTCGACGGTATTCCGATCGCCGTCACCGACACCGGCACTCCCACAGGTAGACCCGATGCCGCCACCGTGGTCTTCGGTCACGGATTGTTGTTCGGCGGCTGGATGTTTCGCGCCCAACTCGAGGCACTGCGACGCGACTATCGGTGCGTCACCCTCGACTGGCGTGGTCAGGGCGAAACCCCACCCACCGCCGACGGCTACGACATGGACACCCTCACCGCCGACGCGGCGGGTGTGATCCGCGCTCTCGACGTGGGACCTGTGCACTGGGTGGGACTGTCCATGGGCGGCTTCGTCGGTCAGCGACTCGCCGCCAGGCACGGCGACCTGCTGCGCTCGCTGACCCTGCTCGATACCAGCGCGCGAGCCGAGGACCCCACCAAGATCGGCGAATACCACCGTCTCGCATGGGCGCTGCGGTGGTTCGGCATCCGCCCCATCGCGGGCCGGGTGGCCACTCACCTGTTCGGCCCGGCCTTCCGCGCTTCCGACACCGGCAAGGAGGTTGTCCGCGAGTGGTCGCGGCGCCTGACCGGGGTCGACCGCGTCGGTCTGCGCCACGCCGTCCACGGTGTCACCGAACGCGGCGCCGTCGACGACGAACTCGCCGCGATCACCGTCCCCACCCTGATCATCGTCGGTGCCGACGACGCGGCCACCCCGGTTCCGCATGCCCGCCAAATCGCCTCGCTCATCCCGCACGCTCAGCTCCACACGATCCCCGCGTGTGGACATTCGAGTTCCCTCGAACAACCACAGGCCGTCACCGACCTGCTCCACAGCTTTCTGGCCTCGATCGAGTCGAGCACGGAGCCGCACACCACCTGACACGCGGACTGCGTCACGAATTCTCGCTTGCCACAAGGATTTCCGTGCTGTCGTTGTCCAACGTCGATGCGCATCCCGCCCGGCGCGAGTACCGTCGATTCGATGGCCGACCTCACCGCCTCCGCCCCTGTCGAGTCCATCGACGCCGACTTCTTCGACGATCCGCACGCGCGATACCGCCGGTGGCGCGCCGAGGGTCCCGCCCATCGGGTGCGCTTCCCCGACGACGTCGTCCGCTGGGTGGTCGTCGGCTATGCCGAAGCCAGGATCGCGCTCGCCGACCCGCGATTCCGCAAGGATGTCGTCCGGATCGACGCGATCCTGCACAGCAAGCGTGACACCACGGCGTCGGACCCGAACATCGTCGCGCTGCTGAGCCATATGCTCGGCACCGATCCACCCGCGCACACCCGCCTGCGCAAGCTCGTGAACAAGGCTTTCACCAGCCGCCAGGTCGCGTTGCTGCGCCCACGCATCGAACAGATCACCGAGTCGCTGCTCGACGCGATGAGCGAGCGCGACGAGGTGGATCTGATGAGCGAGTTCGCCAATCCCCTTCCGGTGACGGTGATCTGCGAGTTGCTCGGCGTCCCGTTCGAGGATCGCGAGGACTTCCAGGCCTGGACGAAGGCGTTGGTCACCGTGGTCGGTGAGGGCGAGGAGGACGAGCGTCCGGCCGCGTCGGCCGCGATGGTCGGCTATCTCGCGAAACTGGTGCGCACCAAGCAGTCCGAGCCCGCCGAGGATCTGCTGTCGCAGCTGGTGCTCGCCGATGACGAGGGCGATCGGCTCACCGATCATGAACTGGTGTCGATGGCGTTCCTGCTGCTGGTCGCGGGCCACGAGACCACCGTGAACCTCATCGGCAACGGGGTGCTCGCCCTGCTCCGCAACCCCGAACAGTGGCAGGCCCTGCGCGCCGACCACACCGGGGTGCCCGCCGCCGTCGAGGAATTCCTGCGTTTCGACGGCCCGGTGGACATGTCCACCGCCCGCTTCACCGCGGAACCGGTCACCCTGGGCGGGGTCGAGATCCCCGAAGGCGAAATCGTCTACGTCGCCCTCTCGGCGGCCAATCGCGACCCCGCCCGCTTCCCCGCCCCCGACACCCTCGCCACCGACACTCCCACCGCGGGCCACCTCGCCTTCGGCCACGGCATCCACTTCTGCGTCGGCGCCCCCTTGGCCCGCGTAGAGGCCGAAATAGCCTTCACCGCCCTCCTCCACCGCTTCCCCCACCTGACCCTGTCCCCCACCGCCGACCTCCACTGGCAGACCAGCACTCTCATCCGGGGCCTGCTCGAACTACCGGTCCGCCTGCGCTGAGCCCGGCGTCGCCCCCGTTCGCGTCTCGGTAGTGCCGAGACGACTGGACCGATCGACGTTCACTATCGCACCGGCGCGCGCGCCGTAGCGGGCTCGACACTGGGCGCATGGCACGACTGCAGATCGAAGCGGTGTCGAAGAAGTTCGATGCCGAGTACGCGGTGCGCGAGGTGAGTCTCGACATCGCCGATGGTGAATTCATGGTGTTGCTCGGCCCGAGCGGCTGCGGCAAGTCCACGCTGTTGCGGATGATCGCGGGGCTGGAGGAGCCGAGCGCGGGGCGGATTCTCGTGGGTGGCACCGACGTGACGGACGCGGCGCCGCAACGGCGGGATCTGGCGATGGTGTTCCAGAGCTACGCGCTGTATCCGCATCTTTCGGTGGCCAAGAACATCGGGTTTCCGTTGCGGGCCCGGCGCAGGCCGCGGGCGGAGATCGCGCAGCGGGTGGCCGAGGTGTCGACGACGCTGGAGATCTCGGCGCTGCTCGAGCGTCGCCCGGTCGCCCTGTCGGGTGGGCAGCGGCAGCGAGTCGCGCTGGCGCGCGCCATGGTTCGCGATCCCGGCGCGTTCCTGATGGACGAACCACTGTCGAACCTCGACGCGAAACTGCGCAGCGCGACCCGCGCCGAACTGATCGCGCTGCACCAGCGCCTCGGTGCGACCTTCCTCTACGTCACCCACGACCAGGTCGAGGCGATGACGATGGCGACGCGCATCGCACTGCTCAACCAGGGCCGCATCGAACAATGCGGTACCCCCGAGGAGCTCTACGACCGCCCGCGTTCGACCTTCGTCGCCGGTTTCCTCGGTTCGCCCCCGATGAACCTGTTCCCCGCCGTCGTCACTTCGAGCGACGGCCACATGAAGGTGATGGCCGACGGCATCGACGCCGCGCTGGACATCGCCGAGGATTCCGGCGGCGCCACCGCCGTCGTCGCCGGAATCCGTCCGGAACGCCTGCGGATCGACGACACCTCGACCGATGTCCGCGGCCGGGTACGGATGGTGGAGAACCTCGGCAGCGAGGAACTCGTGCACCTCGACTCCGGTCTGTGCGTGCGCGCGGCCCGTCCGGCCGGTGTCCGGGTGGGCGAGGACATCGCCTGCCGCGTGGACCCCGCCGACATCCACCTGTTCGATCCCGACACCGGCCTGCGGCTCACGTGGCAAGCACCCCGGACCCGTTCGGACGCGGCCGTCGACGCGGCCGCTGTTCCCGTCCCCTGATCTCGGCACCACCCCGATGAGGAGTTCCATCATGAAACGCACACTGCCCGCACTGGGCGTGGCGCTCACCACCGCCCTCGCTCTCACCGGCTGCGGCCTCGGCACCACCGAGTCCAGCGATACCACCTCCACCGCGCAGATCCCCGAACTGGCTGCCGACCAGCAGGTTTCGATCGTGTTCGAGTCCTACAGCTACGGCGTGGCCGGCGCCTGGACCGACACGTTCAATGCCCTGATCGCCGACTTCAGCGCCAAGCACCCCAATATCAAGGTCACCGCGCAGAAGCCGCAGGGCAACAGCCCCAACCCGGCGACCGACACCGTCTCCAGCATCCAGAACCAGATGGTGGCGGGCACCCCGCCCGATGTCGCCCAGCTCGGCTTCTCCGATCTGGACTTCACCATCAACCAGCTCAAGGCCAAGCCCCTCGACCAGCTGGTCGGCGCGTCCGCGGTGCAGCAGAACTTCGACGGCGCCCGCCACGCCTACGCGCCGCGCGCCCGCACGCTCGACGACTGGGACGGCCACACCTACGGCGTTCCGTTCGTCTTCTCCACGCCCGTGCTGTACCTGAACGCCTCGCTGTTCACCGAAGCCGGTCTCGATCCCGCCAAGCCCCCGACCACCTGGGACGAGGTCACCGCCGCCGCGAAGGCGATCGCCGACCGCACCGGCAAGGGCGGGGTCTACATCGACTGCCTGACCAAGACCGCCAAGGACTGGTGCTTCCAGTCGCTGGTGCGCTCGAACGGCGGTCGCGTGATCTCCGAAGACCGCAACTCCCTCACCTTCGCCGACGCGCCCGCCGTCGAGGTCACCAAGATGGCACAGAACCTCGTGAACACCGGCAGCATGCCCAAGCTCAACCAGAAGCAGGGCTACGAGGCGTTCGGCCGCGGCGAGATCGGCATGATGCTCGAAACCAGCGCGCTGCAGAGCATTTTCGTCACCGGCTCCAAGGGCAAGTGGGACCTGCGTTCGGCGCCGATGCCCGGCTTCGGCGCCAAGCCGGCCGTTCCGACCAATTCCGGTGCGGGCCTGCACATCCTGTCCAACGATCCGGCCAAGCAGCGGGCCGCGTGGGAACTGATCAAGCACCTCACCAGCGAGGATTCCTACAAGAAGATCGCGCAGAACATCGGCTACCTGCCGCTGCGTACCGGGCTGCTCGAAGAGGCCGGCGGTCTGAAGGAATGGGCCGATCAGAACCCGCTGCTGCGCCCGAACGTGGCGCAGCTGGCCGCCATGGAGCCGTGGGTTTCCATGCCGGGCAACAACTACCTGCAGATGCGTGACGGCATGATGGACGCCGTCGAAGCCGTCGTGTTCCAGGGCGCCGACCCGCAGTCGACCCTCACCGCCGCCCGCACCGCGGGCACCGAACTCATGCCGAAGTCATGAGCGAACTCACGATCGTCCAGATCACCGACACCCACCTGCGGCCCGAGGGCGAACTGCTCCACGGCGTCGACACCGCCGCCAACCTGACGGTGGTGCTCGACCGGTTGCGCGAATTCGGGCAGCGCGTCGACGTGCTGATCTTCTCCGGCGATCTCAGCGACAACGGATCACCCGAGGCCTACCGGCGGCTGCGGGCCGCCGTCGAGCCCGTCGCGGCCGAGCTCGGCGCCGAGATCGTCTACGCGATGGGCAATCACGACGAACGCACCGCCTTCGGCGTCGAATTGCTCGACCGCGACACGGTGGACCCCGATCTCCCGCACGACCAGTGCGTCGAGGTCGCGGGAGTGCGGATCGTCGTGCTGGACAGCACCACGCCGTTCCAGCACGACGGCAAGCTCGAGCCGGAGCAGCTGGCCTGGCTGGCGGGGGTTCTGCGCACCCCCGCCCCGCACGGCACCGTGCTGGTGGTGCACCATCCGCCGCTGCGCTCGCCGCTGGCCACCCTCGACTTCCTCCGGCTCAAAGATGCCGAACAGTTGGCCGAGGTCGTCGCGGGCACCGATGTCCGGATGATCCTGTGCGGACACAACCACCTCACCGGCGCGTCGGCGCTGGCCGGGATCCCGGTGTGGATCGGTCCCGCGATGGCCTACCGGGTGGACGCGATGGCACCGGCGGGCAGGCACCGTGGGTTCGTCGGATTCGGGTACAGCCGCATCGACGTCATCGAATCGACGGTGCTGGCCACCGCGATCGACGCCGCCCCGGCGCCCACGGTCTACGACCGACCGGAATCGGAGATGCTCGAGCAGATCGCCGCGATCGTCGCCGCCAGGGCGGCGGTGCGGTAGATGTTCGTCATCGATGCGCCGGCCTCGCCGACACCGCCGGTCGCGGCGAAGCCGGTGCGCCGCCCACTCACCCGACGCCGGGTGGCCCGGTTCGTCGCGCCGTATCTCTATCTGAGTCCGGCGCTGTTCCTGCTGGTCGTGTGGACCTATCAACCGCTGGCGCAGGCCCTGCAACTGTCCACGTACTCGTGGAACCTGCTGCCGACGGCCCCGATGACACCGGTCGGTACCGCGAATTACGAACGGCTACTGGATCTTCCGGCGTTCTGGGGCGCTCTCGGTCGTACCGGGACACTGATCCTGGGTCTGCTGCCGTTCACGGTGGTCCTGCCGGTCGTCATCGCGATGGCGAGCAGGCGGGTCACCGGCCGGGCGCGCACGATCTATCAGGCACTGGTGTTCGCGCCGTTCCTGGTCGCGCCGGTCGCGGCCGCCGCGGTATGGCGCTGGTTGCTGCATCCGGGGACGGGTTTTCTCGCCCAGGTCACCGGTTCCGACCGCAACTGGGTGTACGAGACCGCGACCGCGCAGGGCGTGATCATCGCGATCACCGCCTGGCACCTGATCGGCTTCGCGGTCCTCGTGGTGTGGGCTGGCCTGGCCGGAATCAGCGGCGACTACGACGAAGCGGCCAGGGTCGACGGCGCCTCACCGGGGCAGATCCGGCGCTGGATCACGCTGCCGCTGCTCTCGCCCACCGTGCTGTTCCTGGTCCTCACGACCGTACTGCTCAGTCCCACTCTGACTTTCCCGCTCATCGACTCGATGACCCAGGGCGGTCCGGCGCAGGCCACCACCAATATCTACTACCTGCTCTGGGACTACGCCTTCCACAGTTTCGACGCCGGTCTGAGTGCCGCGGCCGGTGTGCTGCTGTTCTTCGGCTTCGGTCTGGTGGCCGCACTGCTGGTCTGGATTTCGGAAAAGGTTGCTGTCCATGACGATTGAACGACTGCGCGGGGTGGGCAGCCATCTGCTGCTCGCCGCGACGGCACTGGTGTGCGTGTTCCCGATCTACTGGCTGTTCGCGACGTCGCTGCGCAGACCAGAAGACGTCACCTCGCTCTCCCCGATCCCGTGGCCGCTGTCGACGGCCAACTACCTCGACGCGGCGCAGAAGGTCGACATCGCCGGTCTGATCGCCAATACGTTCTTCGTCGCGGTGCTCTCGGCGGCGGGCCAGCTCCTCATCGCGCTGCTGGCCTCCTACGCGTTCGCCATCTACACGTTCCCGCTGCAGAACCTGCTGTATCTGGCGTTCGTCGGGGTGTGGCTGGTGCCGTTCCAGGTGACGATGCTGCCCAACTACATCCTGCTCAACCAGCTGGGCCTGATCAACACCCTGATCGGTGTCGTGCTGCCGACGCTGTGTTCGGCGCTGGCGGTACTGCTGCTCCGCCAGCACATGTCCGCGTTCCCGAAGGACCTCATCGCGGCCGCGAAGATCGACGGGCGTTCATCGTGGTCGATCCTGTGGACCGTGGTGGTGCCGAATCTGCGGCCCGCACTCGCCGCGCTCGGCATCCTGCTGTTCATCAACGCGTGGAACGAGTACTTCTGGCCCGCGGTCGTCCTGCGTCAGTCCAACAGCGTCCTGCAGCTCGGACTGCGTAGTTTCATGGGCACCGAAGGCGATCAGTGGGGGCCGATGATGGCGCTGGCCGGCCTCGCCTGCCTGCCGGTGCTGCTGCTGTACCTGGTGCTGCAGCGCCACATCGTCAACGCGTTCGTGCGGTCGGGGTTGAAGTGAGCGACGACCTCACCCCGTCAGAACCTGGTCGTCGTCCAGGGCAGGCGCCGTGGACGCGAGGCAATCCAGAAACATCGCCACCGCCGGATTCTGCTCGTCGGCCCGCCACACCACGTGCAGATCCAGGGTCGGGACCGGATCGACCAGTTTCAGTGCCACCGCGTCGGTGCTCGCGGTGCCCATCCCCGCCGACACCGCCCGTGGCAGCGAGGCGAACCCGACCAGCGGGCGCACCGACACGATGTGGGCGGTGGCGCCCGGATCATCGGCGATATGGGTGATGTTCAACGAGATCCGAGTCTGCGCGGCCGAGCGCAGGATCGTGTCGTACATCGCCGGGCACTGATCCCGCGCGAACAGCACGCACTCCTGATCGCGCAGTTCGGCGAACGGCACATGCGAGCGGTGGGCCCACCGGTGCTGTCGGCCGACCACCGCCACCAGCGGGATCCGGTGCAGCAGACGACGGTACCGGAAATCGGCGGTGCTCGGGTGGCCGTAGACCATGGCCAGGTCGAGGGACCCGTCGGCCAGGGCGGCCAGCTGCGGCCCGGTTCGCTTCTCCCACAGCGACACCGAGATGCCGGGGTGGCGGTCGGTCAGCTGGGCCAGCGCCTCGGGCAGCACGTGTTTGCTGGCGGGCAGGTTGTAGCCGATGTTCAGGCTGCCCGCGCGCCCGGCGGCGGTGGCCTTCGCCGCCTTGGCGGCCCGGTCGAGCTGGGCGACGATCTGGCGGGCCTGCAGTTCGAATTCCCGGCCCGCGGGCGTCAGGCGCACCTCGTGCGAATTGCGCGCGACCAGCTGCACCTCCAGGGATTTCTCCAGCTTCTGCAGCTGGGCGCTCAGGCTCGGCTGGGTCAGATGCAGACGTTGCGCCGCGCGCCCGAAATGCAATTCCTCGGCGAGCGCGATGAACGAGACGAGATGACGGAATTCCATGACGGCGGCTCCTGAAGTCGAACACTCCCACGCTAGCGGCAGCGAACAACACCCTCATGAATCCCCGACGCCCGGCAATGACCATCCGCATTGCCGGGCGGTGAAGATCAGGAATTCGGACCGCTCACCACTGCGTACGCGAAGCCGTCCCAGCACAATGAAAGGTCAGGAATTCGGACCGTTCACCACTGCGTAGGCGAAGCCGTCCCAGCCCTTCGCACCGACGGTCTGGATGACAGTCGCATCCACGCTCGGTTCGGCGGCGAGCAATTCGATCAGGTCGCGGCTGGCCCGCGCGTTCGGGTCCTCGGTCTGCTCGTCGGCCACAGCGCCCGCGCGCACCACATTGTCGACGATGATCACCGAGCCCGGATGGGTCAGGCGCAGCGCCCACTGGACGTAATTGGAGTTGTTCACCTTGTCGGCGTCGATGAAGACCAGATCGAACGGCTCGGTCAGATCCTCGGCGACGCCGGGCAGGGTGTCCAGGGCAGCGCCGACCACGATCTCGACACGATCGCCCACCCCGGCACGGTCCAGGTTCTCCCGCGCGACCTTCGCGTGGCGCGGTTCGAATTCGAGGGTGACGACGAGGCCGCCCTCGCCGACCGCCCGTGCCAGCCACTCGGTGCTGTACCCGCCGAGCGTGCCGATCTCGAGCACCCGGCGCGCTTTCGCGGTGCGGGCCAACAGGTTCAGCAATTTGCCCTGGGGCGGGGAGACATCGATGGCAGGCAGTCCCGCGTCGGCGTTGGCGGTGAGCGCGGGCACGCCCTCGTCACCCACGAGGGTGGTGACGATATAGCTGTCGACATCGGTCCAATCGTTGGTCGTCATATCGGCAGTCTGCCACCGAGCGCGACCCGGCACCGGCTTCCGCGACGAGCCCGGCCGCTACTTCGCGGTCTCGACCTCGGTGACTCCCCGGATGATCTTCACCGCGCTCTGGGCCAGCATCTTCGCGTCGATCAATGCCTGAGACAGTTCCATCAGCATCTGCGAGACCGTCATCGTGGCCAGCGAGATGTCGAACAGCGCCCGAGCGATCAGTGCGGGAGTGGCCGTACCCGCGGAAGCGATCAACAGCGCGGTCATCTCGGCGAGCATGCCGGCAAGATTGCTCAGGATCTCGACCACGATCTCCCTCACCGTCTCGACGATGCCCTTCATCGCCTTGTTGCACTCCGCCAGTACCTCGGCGACGGCGGCTTTCTCGGCGATCTTGCCCGTCAGTTCTGTCGCGGCGGCCCGGTAGGCGTCGGCGGTGTCGCCTGCCCATGCACCGATTCCGCTGTCGAGCGCGGTGGCCCACTGCTCTGCGGTCGTCGTCAGATGCTTGGCGATCTTGGCCCACGAATCCGAATACGCCTGCACCATGTCCGGGCTGCCGGTGATCGATTCCAGCGATTTTCGCACCGGTTCGACGTGCTCGAGCATCCAGCTCATCAGCTGCGCGCCGATGAAGTTGAACGGATCGAACTTCGCCAGCGTCGAGGTGCCCTTGATCGCCTTGCTGAACATCGACACCGTCGACGCCCAATCACCTGCGGTACCGGCCGCTTTGGAGATGGCGCCGACCTTGTCCATGACCGCTCCGTCGCCGGTCATCGCCTGGTAGAGCCCTAGGCCGTTCTCCCAGGTGTCGCCCTGGAGCGTGCCCTTCATGAACCCGGCGTCGGGCTCGTCCCCACCCGTCGGTAGGCCCACATTATTGAAAAGGAAGTTGCTTTCCTGGTAGTAGGTGTCCCTGTAGTCGACGCCCTCTGTGAGCAGGTCGTTCTTCGGTGCTTCGCCGTCGTCGAAGGTACTCACCGTGCCCGGCAGGATCGTGTTCTCGTTGAGGAACGTGCCCGCCGCGTTGGGTCCGTCGGCCATGGTCAGACGTTCCTTTCGATCTCGGCTGTCTTGCCCGCCAGATCGCCCGCCCTGGTGGCGTCACACGTTTCGAAAGTGTCCGCGGCGGTTCGTAGTTTGCCGGGCATCTCCGCGGTCAGGGTATCGAGCTGCGCCAGCGCCTCGGTGATCTCGTCGTGGAGCGCATTCAGGGTGCTCACCGCGTACGGCTTCACGAGCAGGCCGTAACCGTCGTCGGCATGGGCCAGATAGTTGGCCGCCTCGAGCGCCTCGGCGACCCCGCCGGACACGCCGTCCACCGAGCAGGCTTGCGCCCTGATCGCATCCAGGTTCACATTCACCAGACTGGTCACGCAGAATCCCTCCTCCGGCGAACTCGGTCGAGTCCGCAGCTCTCGATCTAGTTGGACGCGCCCCGACCCCGTTCGGTTCCCTCGGATGTGTGCCGGGTTGTTGCGGTGGCTACTGCAACCAGGATTTGCGCTGGTAGAACAAGTCCTCGTCGGTCGGCTCCTCGGGCGCCACCACCCGGTCACGGTCGGGTTTACGGGTCGCGGGAGCGTCGGGCTCGGACGGCCACGGTGTCGCGGGGGCGGCCGGTGCGGCGGGCGGGGGCGGCGGGACGGGCGAGGACGAGGTCGGGTCGAGGTCGGGGAACCGATCGCTGTACTGGCCGACGATGGCCTCCCCTGCCTCGTCGGTGCCGACCGTGTCATGGACCAAGCCGGTGACCTGGTCACGCAAGCGCGCCTGCGCGCGATGCGTGCAGGCCATGAGTTCGGTCGCCACGGCGGTGGGATCCATGCCGCGCACCGCGGCGGCCAGGGTGATCGCGGTAGTCGATCCGTTGGCGTCCACGGTGACGCTGATCCGGCCGTCGGCCGAGGTATCGGTGACGCTCACCGAGGTCATCTTGGCGTGCAGCTCCTGGTAACGCTGCGCTTTCTGTTCCAGATCCTCCGCCCAGCGCGAGAGCTCCGCGGCGGCGTTGTTCAGGTCGTCCATGCTGTGTTTCCCCTCCCGCCGGATCCCCGGCGCTCTGCGGCGGAAGGCGTGCCGACACCCCCCGCTCGGATCGCGACGAGCCTAGCCCACCCCGGCGCCGGTTCAGAAAAGGAAGTAGCGCTGGGCCATCGGGAGTTCGGTGGCGGGTTGTTCGGCCCAGACTTCGCCGTCGATGCGGACAGTGAAGGTGTCGGGGTCCACTTCGATGCGGGGCATGGCGTCGTTGTGGGGCATGTCGGCCTTGGTGACGCGGCGAGCGTTCTTGACCGGCACCAGCTTTCGGCGCACGTTCAAGCGGTTCGCGAGGCCGTCGTCGATGGCCTGTTCGGAGACGAAGTGCAGCGAGGTGGCCGCGGCGGCGGGGGCCGCGGCGCCGAACATCGGGCGCGGCAGTACCGGCTGCGGGGTGGGGATCGAGGCGTTGGCGTCGCCCATCGCGGCCCAGGCGATCATGCCGCCCTTGAGGACGGCGTGCGGGCGGACACCGAAGAACGCGGGCTCCCACAGCACCAGGTCGGCGAGTTTGCCGACTTCGATCGAACCGATCTCGTCGTCGAGACCGTGCGAAACCGCCGGGCAGATCGTGTATTTGGCGATGTAGCGCTGCACGCGGGCGTTGTCGGCCGCACCGTCGCCGGGCAGGGCGCCGCGACGGCGCTTCATCACGTGGGCGGTCTGCCAGGTGCGCATCACCACCTCGCCGATGCGGCCCATCGCCTGGGAGTCCGAGCCGATCATGGAGATGGCGCCCAGGTCGTGCAGAAGGTCTTCGGCGGCGATGGTGGACGGGCGGATCCGTGATTCGGCGAAGGCCAGGTCCTCGGGGATCGACGGACTCAGGTGGTGACACACCATGAGCATGTCGAGGTGCTCGTCGAGGGTGTTGACGGTGTGCGGCCGTGTGGGGTTGGTGGAGCTGGGCAGCACGTTCAGATGCGATGCGACAGTGATGATGTCGGGCGCGTGGCCACCGCCCGCACCCTCCGTGTGGTAGGCGTGGATGCCGCGCCCGGCGATGGCCGCGAGGGTGTCCTCGACGAAGCCGGCCTCGTTCAGCGTGTCCGAGTGTAACGCCACCTGCACGCCCGCCGCGTCGGCGACAGTGAGGCACGCATCGATCGCCGCGGGGGTGGAACCCCAGTCCTCGTGCAGCTTGAAACCCGATGCGCCGCCACGCAATTGCTCCCACATCGATTCCTGGCTGACCGTGTTGCCCTTGCCGAGCAGCACGATGTTCATCGGCCAGTGATCCAGCGATTCCAGCATCCGCGCCAGATGCCAGGAGCCCGGCGTGACGGTGGTGGCCTTGGAACCCTCGGCGGGGCCGGTGCCGCCGCCGATGAGCGTGGTGATGCCGCCGCCGAGCGCTTCGTCCATCAGCTGCGGGCAGATGAAGTGGACGTGGCAGTCGATGGCGCCTGCCGTGAGAATGCGGCCGTTACCGGCGATGATCTCGGTCGACGGACCGACGACCAGGTCCCGGTGCACGCCCGACATCGTGTCGGGATTACCGGCCTTGCCGATGCCGCAGATCCGGCCGTCGCGGATACCCACGTCGGCCTTGATGATGCCCCAGTGGTCGATGATGACGACACCGGTGATGACGGTGTCGGGGGCGCCGTCGGCGCGAGTGGCGCGCGACTGCCCCATCGACTCGCGCAGTACTTTGCCGCCGCCGAACACCGCTTCCTCACCGGCCAGACCCGGTCCGCCACTGCGGTCTTCGGTGATCTCGATGAGCAGGTCGGTGTCGGCCAGGCGAATACGGTCGCCGGTGGTCGGCCCGAACAGTTCGGCATAGCGGGCGCGGCTCAGTTCGGTCATCGACTCTCTTCCGGACGTCGCGGTGAAGTATCTGCATCCAACTGCCCCGGCGGGTTCATGCTGATGCCGTGGACCTCCCGGGTTCCGCCGAGCGGAACCAGCGAGATCCGCTGCGGCAGACCGGGTTCGAAACGCACTGCGGTACCGGCCGGAATATCGAGCCGGTGCCCGTAGGCGGCCTCGCGGTCGAACTCCAGCGCGGCGTTGGCCTGGGGGAAATGCACATGACTGCCCACCTGCACGGGACGGTCACCGGTATTGACCACCTCGAGCTGGACGCGCACCGCGCCCGCGTTCAGCTCGATCGTGCCCTCGGCACAGAGATATTCGCCGGGAATCATGCGCGTCGCCTATCCGATCGGGTGGTGCACGGTGACGAGCTTGGTCCCATCGGGAAACGTCGCCTCGACCTGCACGTCGTGAATCATCTCGGGCACCCCGTCCATCACGTCCGCCCGGGTGAGCACCGACCGCCCCGAGGACATCAGTTCCGCCACGGTCCGCCCGTCCCGCGCCCCCTCGAGCACGTGATCGGTGATCAACGCGATCGACTCGGGGTGGTTGAGCTTCAGCCCCCGCGCCTGCCTCCGGCGCGCCAGCTCGGCCGCATAACTCAGCAGCAACCGTTCCTGCTCGTGCGGCGACAGGCGCATGCGTTCTCTCCTCGGCGGGTCGTGGTCGGTGAGCGACATTCTGGCACGTCCCGCGTCTACACGGCGACCGCCGCCGAGCGCGACCGGGGAGGACCCCGAGGTGGTTAACGAGTTGTTAACGATGGGCCCATCACTCGGCCGGGAAGCGGCCGCGTCACCCACCGAGCTTCAGCCGCGCCCGCTCCGCCTGGGCCCACTCCCTCACGAATAATTGCTGGAATGCGTCATCGCGCGCCCGTACCGTCGCACCCATGAACGAATGGGCCGGCCTGCTCAACGTGGTCGATGTGGAAGCCACCTGCTGGGCAGGGGACCCTCCGGCCGGGCAGACCAACGAGATCATCGAGATCGGGATCACCGTGGTCGATCTCGCCACCCGAACCAGGGTGGGCAAACACGGGATCATCGTGCGGCCGACCCGGTCCACGGTGAGCGATTTCTGCACCGAGCTCACCACTCTCACCCAGGAGCAGGTCGATCAGGGTGTCGAGTTCGGCGAGGCGTGCCGTCTACTGGGCAGCGAGTTCGCGGCGGGTGCGCGGCCGTGGGCGAGCTGGGGCGATTACGACCGCAAGCAGTTCCGCACCCAGTGCGCGGCGACCGGCGTCGAGTATCCCTTCGGCCCCGAGCACACCAACGCCAAACAGGTGTTCGCCGAGTCCTACGACCTGCGTCGACGGCCGGGCATGGACCACGCGCTCCGAATCGCCGACATCCCCCTCGAGGGCACACACCACCGTGGCGATGACGACGCGTGGAATATCGGCGCGCTGGTCGCGGATGTCCTCGGCCGTGGCGGGTGGCGGGTCACCACCGCCGACTGACGCGCAGTTCCGCCCGTCGTCGACTGTGGCCTCCACCACCGCCGCAGCTCCCTTCACAGCCGAGCGAGCAGTCCGGACGTCTCGTCGAAAAGCCTCGCGGCCGCCGCGGTATCGAAGGCGGGTCCGTCGACATCGAGCCGTGCGCCCTGCACGATCGCGGTCAGCGCCTCCGTCGGCGGTTCATCCAGTACGCCCAGGATCGGACCGATCGCCTGGTCGATCGATTGCGCGGTAGCGCGCATCGCCTCGACTCTGGCTGCCATCTCGGCGTCGTAGTCGCCCGACAGCCCGGTATCGACCACGCCTGGATGCAGCAGGACATAGCGAACGCGGGAGGGCGCTCGTCGCGCGAACTCGATACCCAGGAGATCGTTGAGCTGTCCGCCCTGGGAGAGGGCGCGCAAGCCGTGATAGCCACGCTCGAAACCCCAATCTTCCCAGTGGATCTCGCTCGTCCCGCTTCCGGGGCCTGCCACGTTCAAGACGACCGGGGCCGCAGCGGAGTCGAACAGGTCGAGGAGTTCGTAGCTCAGCACGAACCGACTCAGATAGAACAGGGCGAAGGTGTATTCGAATCCTTCGGCCGTGACCAGCCGTTCGGACCGGTAATGCCGCGCACACAGCACCAGAGCGTCGAGTCGAGTGAAGGAGGCCCGAACGGCTTCGATCGCGGTGCGCGTCTCGGCGATCGAGCTCAGATCGGCCCGGACGAAGTGGGCGGGTCGGCCCGCTCCTACGGCCGCCGCCGCGGCCAGGAACTCCGCGCCTTTCGCCGGATCGCGCCCGATAACGATGACGGCATCACCCTTGGCCAGTCGATCCAGCGCGACCGCCCGTCCCAAACCGTCGGTCCCGCCCGCGACAACAACGTGCTTCACGGGAGGTGATCCTATCGGCGCAATGCACCGATGTCACCATATTCGTTCATTGAATTGAACCAGCGGGTTCACCAGGGAGCGCCGGGGTCCCCTTGCTCGACAGGACGCTAGGCGGCGAGGTTCTGAAGGCGGACCTGGCCGCGGGCGACTGTGCGACCGTCGGCATCGGTGATTACGACGACCCAGAGCTGCTGACTGCGGCCGCGATGGATCGGGGTGGCTTCACCGGTGAGAACGCCCTCACGGACGGCGCGCAGGAAGTCGGTGTTGTTGTTGACGCCGACGACCGATCCGCGCTCGCCGAACCAGACGCCGCCGCCGACGCTGGCGAGGGTCTCGATGATGGTGCAGTAGACGCCGCCGTTCTGGATGCCGGCGGGCTGGTGCAGCTCGGGGCGCACTGTCCATTCGCCGCGCACCCGGTCGGGGGTGACCTCGGTGTAGCGCAGGCCGATGAGGTCGGTGAAGGTGCCTTCGCTGGCCTTGGTCATCAATTCGGGGGTGACATCGGCCAGGGACAGGGGCGTTTCGCTCATACGGTCCGGTTTACACCATCCGAAAACGTGCGCGACAGCCCGGTAAGACGTAGCGGCGGGCTCCGCTTTAAAACGGAGCCCGCCGCGGCAGGATGGCGGAGTCGACCGCAGCCCTCGGGACCACCGACTCATCCGTACGCCGAGTTCAGAGTAGGTCAGGCTTACCTAAGTAGTCAAGTTCCTGCCGTTCCGCGGCCGACGATTCGTCCGCGAACAACGCCACCGAGTACGCCCGGCGCGCACAGTCACCGAAGCGTCGGACCGCGTTGCGGTGACATGCATCGACCCTCGACATGTGACGCGCCGGTAGCCGGACCCATGGCTTGCTCAACACGATCGCAATACTCCATGATCGCTGTACCTCCTATGTTTCCGAGGCTTGTGTCGATGGTGAAAGCTCATGTTCTGGGCGTACGACGACCAGGGGTGGGCGCGGCGAGAGAGGCAAGATTTCGTGAGTAGTAGTCGTATTCCCCGGTGGGCCGTGCAGGCGGCGATGTGTGTGGCCGTGGTCGGGGCCGCGGTCGCAGCACCCGTCCAGGCCGAACCACTGTGGCCCGGCGGGCCCGATGTGCCCGGCGTGCCCGCCATCGTTCCCGCGCCGCCGCCGGAGCCCGTAGTGGCACCGTGCAGCGAGAAAGCGCGTGCGTGCCTGCAACTGTCGACCAACAACGCGTGGTTGATGGACAACGGCAAGGTCACCTTCGGGCCGAGCCCGATGTCGCACGGCCGTCCCGGCTACGAGACGCCCCCCGGAGTGTTCAAGGTGGCGTTCAAGAAGCCGTTCCACTGGAGCACCCTGCACAACGCCCCCATGGAGTACGCGGTCTTCTTCAACGGCGACATCGCCTACCACATCGGACCCACCGAGGAGCAGTCCCACGGTTGCATCCGATTGACTCCCGAAGGCGCGAAGGCGCACTACGAGTGGCTGGAACCGGGCGACATCGTCGAAGTTGTTGCCTGAGTTCTGCTTCGAGAAAGGGGAGGTCGGTCATCGGCCTCCCCTTGTCGCGTCACCGAGGTGGTCAGGGCGTCGACAAGCCAGAGTTGGGCGGCGCCGGTGGTGACGGCGGCGCCGGTAAACGTTGTCGTCAGATGCCAATATCGGCGGATTCGGCGGTCCGCTCCCGCGGTGTCGGTGAGTAGTCGGCGGCGGAAGGCCGGGGTGTCGCGGCGGCCGCGAGCGGTGGCGTGGATGCCGACGTAGTGGTCGAGTTCCGCGCCGGGGTGAGGTGGGCGGCCCGCGGCGACGAGGGGCGCCACGGCCTCACAGGCATCGGCTACGTCGAACAGTAGGCGACTTTCGTCGCGGATTCCGGGGGTGCCGCGGTGGCGGATGGTGTCGTACATGGCGGAGGCGATGTCCGGGTTCGAGACCGCGGCAAGCAGTTCCGCGTAGGCGATGAGGTGTTCGGGGTGGGCGTCGGCGGTCAGTTCGGGGACGTTCATGCTGAGGAATCCGTCGATGGCCGAGGTCGGTAGCGGCGCGAGCTGGCGGCGCCAGAACGCCACGAGCACGTCGTGGGCGGCGCGCGGATCGACCACGGCGGCAAGCAGATTCAAGTGTTCCCCGTGCCTGCCCGGGGCTGCCGATTCGACAGCACGCAGCAGCGCCCGGCGACGGTTCAGTGCGTCGAGTTCGTCGTCGACGGCGACCCGTTCGGCGGCGATCACCTCCGCGATGGACCGGGTGCCGTCCAGAACGTCTTCGATCGCCCCGAGTCCGATGCCGAAGGCACGCAGCCGGCGCAACAGCACGAGTCGATCGACCGCACCGGGTTCGAACACCCGATGCCCGGTGGGCGAGCGCGCGGCATCCAACAGGCCCGCATCGCAGTAGTACCGGACCGTTCGCACCGCGACGCCGGTGCGGGCGGCGAGCTCGCCGATCGTCAGATGTGTGATGTGAGTCACTTTCGCTGGCACCTCCACCTCGGTGGAACTCCTACGGTACCGAGGACGCCCCACGAAGGAGACTCGACGATGACCGGACAGGACACGATGAACGACACGATCTGGCAGGCGGTGGCCGAGGAGCGCGCCACCCTGGTCGAATTGCTGCGCGAGCTGCCCGAATCGGCGTGGGACACCGAGACCTTGTGCGCGGGGTGGCGTGTTCGCGACGTCGTGGCCCATCTCGTGTTGGCCACTCGGGTCACGATCGTCGCCCTGGTGGTGAACCTGATCCGCGCTCGCGGCAATACCGACCGTCTCATCCGCGACACCGCCGTCCGGCACGCCGATCGAACGTCGACCGCCGACTTGCTCGCCGAACTGCACGCCACGATCGACTCCAGAGCCATCCCGATCGGCACCACACCGATCGACCGGCTGATGGATCTGCTGGTCCACGGTCAGGACATCGCCGTCCCGCTCGGCATCGCACGGGTGATGCCGACGGCGGCGGCACAGCTGTCGCTGGAACGGGTCTGGACGATGGGGGCACCGTTTCACGCGCGGACTCGACTCACCGGATACGCCCTCGCCGCGACCGAAACCGGATGGACGGCCGGCGCGGGAACGACGGTCAGCGGCACAGCGGCCGAACTGCTCATGATCGTCACCGGCCGCATCGCTCCCGAACGCTAGCGACCACCGAAAGACACTGCGGTGCACACATACTCGGCGATAACATCAGCGATCCGCAGCACCGAGAGGCGCTGCGGATCGCTGGTCCGGGACTTCCGCAGGAGGTCAGGCGGGGACGGTGCCACGCTCGGCGAGGCCATCGCCGACCGAGACATCTACTCTCTCTTCGGTTTCCGGAACTGTGGTGGCACCGGCCGGGATCCGGCGCAGCAGCGCCACCGCCAGCACCGCACCCGCCGCGGAGAGCACCGCGGCAGTCCAGGCCGCGGCGTTGAGGCCGTGGGTGAACGCCTCCCGGCCCGCGGCCACGACGGACTCGGCGACCTCGGCGGGCAGGGACTCGGCCGAACTCAGCGCGCCGGGCAGGGTCTCCGCGGCAGCGCCCGCCTCACCCGACATTCCGGCGCGGTAGACCGCCGCTCCCATACTGCCGAGCAGGGCGACGCCCAACGCCACACCCAGATCGCTGGCGGTGCTGTCCACCGCCGACGCCGCGCCCGCCTTCTCCGCGGGTGCCGCACCGATGACCAGCCCGGGGATCAGCGCCATGGCCGGGGCGATGCCGGGGTACAGGATGTAGAAGCCGACGATGAGCAGCGGCAATCCCGCCACACTCTCGACCTGAGTGAGTGCCAGGTAGCCGACGGTCGACAGCGCAAGCCCCGCGGCGATGACATACGCGGGACGGACACGACGAGCGATGGCCGGGGTCACCGTGGAGACGATGACCAGTGCGATCGCCGCCGGCAGGATCCACAGCCCGGCCCGCAGCGGCGACTGCGCGGCCACCAACTGCAGGTACTGGGTGAACAGCAGATACACCCCGCCCAGTGCGATGGCGGCGAGCATGTACACGCCGAGCGAGCCGCTGAAGGTCCGGTTCGCGAACAGCCGCACATCGAGCAGCGGGTCCGGCAGTCGCAGCTGCCTGCGCACGAAGACCACCGCGAACACCACACCGGCGAGCACGGTGAGCACCGGTTCGGCGGCGAACCCGGTCTCGGCCAGCTTCTTCACGCCGTAGACGAACGGCAGCAGCGCGGCGAGCGACAAGGCGACGCTGATCGGATCGAGCCGACCCGCCTCCGGCGCACGGTATTCCGGAATCAGCACCGGCACCGCGAGCACGACGAGCGCCATCACCGGCACGCCGATGAGCATCGACGCACCCCACCACAGCGAGTCGAGCAGCAGACCGCCGAGCAGTGGGCCCAGCGCCACCCCGGCCGACACCGATGCCGCCCACAGACCGATGGCGGTGGCGCGCTGCCGGTCGTCGCGGAACATCGTGGCGATCAGCGACAACGTAGCGGGCATGACGGCGGCCGCGCCGAGACCCATCAGCGCACGCGCCGCGATCAGCAGGTCGGGGCCGGGAGCGAACGCGGCGAGCACCGAGGCGATGCCGAACAGCGTGGCACCGGCGAGCAGCAGCCTGCGCCGACCGAGCCGGTCGCCGAGAGTGCCCATGGTGACGAGGAACCCTGCCATCACGAACCCGTAGATGTCGTTGATCCACAACAGCTGGCCGCTGCTCGGTGACAGGTCGGCCGCGATATAGGGGGTGGCCAGGAACAGCACGGTCATGCTGAGGAACAGCAGCACCGTCGGGAGCAGCAGGACCGCAAGTCCCAGCCATTGGCGGGTACCTGCCCGCTCGGGGATATCGGTGAACGCGGACATCAGGAGTTTCCCTTCGAGGACGATTCGAACTGGGACCGACAGTGCCGGGCCACACTTCGGGAACCCTTAGGACCGACTCCGGACGACCTCGAGCGGCCGTCGCCACGGCAGCGTGCGCGAGGCTCGGCGTCGCCCGATGCGGCGCATCGCCGAACCCGTACCGGGGCCGTTTAGGGTGGGTGACATGCGTTTCGGAGTGCTCGGTCCGTTGGCGGTCTGGACCGACGAGGGACAAGCCGTCCGGGTTCCAGAACTCAAGGTGCGGGTTCTGCTCGGCGCGCTGTTGGTGGAACCGGGTCGGATCGTGCCCGCCGATCGGCTCGTCGAGGATCTGTGGGGTACGGCGTTGCCCGCCAACCCGGCGGGTTCGCTGCAGACTCGGGCTTCGCAATTGCGCCGTGTCCTCGGCGACGCCGAAGCGGGCGGGCGGGAGTTGCTGGTCTCGCGCTCCCCTGGCTATCTCCTCGAAGTCGCCGAGGCCGCGGTGGACTCCCAGGTGTTCCAGCAGTTGCTCCACCGAGCGCGCGCCGCCGACGACACCGGTTCTCGGGCAGAGCTTCTCGCTGACGCCCTCGCTTTGTGGCGCGGAGAGGTGTTGGCCGACCTCGCCGATCACGACTTCGCGCGGATACCGATGCTGCGGCTCGAGGAACAGCGGCTCACGGCCGTCGAGGAACTCGCGCAGGCCCGGATCACCCTCGGCGAGCACGATCAGGTCGCCGACGAACTCGGTCAGCTCACCGCCCTCCATCCTTTGCGCGAACGGCTGCGCGCGGCGCACATGCTGGCCCTGTACCGGTCGGGGCGACACGGCGAAGCCCTGGATTCCTATCGGCGCCTGCGCGAACATCTCGCCGAGGAACTCGGGCTCGACCCGAGCCCCGAGCTAGCCGCCCTGCATCGCGCTGTGCTGGAACAGGATCCGTCGCTCGGTGCGCGAGTTCGGCCCGCACCCGCAGCACCGGTGACACCGCGCCCCGCACTGCCGGTACCCGCGACCTCGCTCATCGGGCGCGAAGACGACCTGGCCGCGATCGACGCGCTGATCCGGACCGAACGACTGGTAACCCTCACCGGACCGGGCGGAGTCGGCAAGACCCGTCTCGCGTTGGCGACCGCGGCCGAGCATTCCGCACGCGACGGCGTCTTGTTCGTCGAGCTCGCCGGGCTGTGCCTCGGGGACGATCCGGGCAGCGCCATGACGACACTCACCGAGGTCGTGGCGGCCGCCTTCGAGATCCGGGACGATTCCGCGGGTTCGAGCCCGTTCCCATTGCCCGACAACGGCACTCAGCTCGCTCATCTCGCCGAAGCGGTGCGCGGCAAGCAGCTGCTGCTCGTACTGGACAACGGTGAGCACGTCGCCGACGCCGCCGCCACGGTCGTGTCGCGGCTACTGACCGCCGCTCCCGACCTCCGAGTGCTGGTCACCAGTCAGGTGCCGCTGAACATCGCGGGCGAATACATCTGGCACGTGACACCATTGACCGTCCCCACCCCGGGGGATCCGGCGTCAGCGGAAACAGCCGCTGCCGCTGAGCTTTTCGTCGAACGCGCTCGGGCGAGCACACCCGGGTTCACCGTCACCGACGACAACGCCGCCGCGATCGCCACCATCGTCACCCGTCTCGACGGCCTCCCACTGGCACTGGAACTGGCGGCGACCCGGGTCCGCGCACTCGGCGTGCATACCCTCGCCGAACGGATCGAGGATCGCTTCACCCTGCTGTCGTCCGGTTATCGGGACGCACCGGATCGGCAGCGCACCCTGCGTGCGGTGATCGATTGGAGCTGGGAACTCCTCGACGAGCCCGAACGCACTGTGCTGCGGCGGCTTTCGGTCTACGCCGACGGTGCCACGTTGGAGTCGGCCGAGGCGGTTTGCCCGGGTGGCGCAGTCGTCGGTACCGAGGTCGCGGAGTTGCTGGCCCGCTTGGTCGATCGTTCCCTGATCATCACGCCCGCCGCCGATGCCCGCCCGCGCTACCGCCTGCTGAAATCCATCGCCGCCTACGGTGTCGAACAGCTGCGCGACAGCGGCGAGGAATCCGATACGCGGCTGCGCCATCTCGCCTACTACCTCGCGTTCGCCGAACACGCCGACCGGCACCTGCGCACCGGAGACCAGCGGCGCTGGCTCTCGCGGCTCGACACCGAATCCGCCGATCTGCGCCGGGCGCTCGACACTGCCCGTACTGCGGGCAGATCCGTGGACGCGCTACGGCTGGTCAACGCGCTCGCCTGGTACTGGGTGATGCGGGGACGCCTCGCCGAGGGCATCCGGTCGCTGGGAACCGCCCTCGCGGTGCCCGGCGAGACCGACCCGGCCGTGCGGCGGGTGGCGCTGCTGTGGCGCGACGCGCTCGAAGTCGGGGTCGGCCGCACCGTCGACACACTGCCCACCGTGACCGAACGACCGACACCGGCCGAACTGCGCGCCCGCTGGTATCTCGCGCACGTGTACTCCGGATTCGCCGCTCACCAGGGCATGGACGACCCGTCCGCCCTGCGAAATGCCTTCGCCGACAATGCCGATGACTGGGGTGTCGCGGCGGCCTCGGTATCGCTGGCCAGGGAGGCGTTCGCCCGCGGCGACCTGGCTGGACTCTGCGAGCACGCCGAACGGAGCCGGGATCTGTTCGCGAGGGTGGGTGATCGCTGGGGTCAGGCCATCGCGGGATTCCTGCTCGGCAGCCATGCCGAGGTGACCGGCGACCTCGAGGCCGCCCGCGACTATCACCGGAGCTCGCTGGCCACCGCCGAAGAGCTCGGCCTGTGGACCGAAGTCGGTGAGCGGCTCACCTCGCTCGGCCGGATCGCATTGCTGCGCGGCGAGCTCGACCGCAGCGCCGAGCTGCACGAGCGGGCCCGTCGGGTGGCGGTCGACCAGGGACACCTCGTCGGCGAGGAATCCGCGGTACTCGGGCTGGGCCTCGTCGCCAGGCGCCGCGGCGACCTGGCCGCGGCCCGCGAGTATCTGGGCACCTGGCTGGACTGGCACCTGCGGGCCGGTTCGCATTTCGGCGCCGCCCTGATCCTCGCCGAACTCGGCTTCACCGCCGAACTCGCCGGTGACGCCGACGACGCCGAACAGCGCCACCTGCGCGGACTCGACTCCGCCCTGCGCACCGGCGACCCCAGGGCCCACGCGCTCGCGCTGGAGGGTCTCGCCGGAGCCCGTTCGCTCGCAGGGTATTCCGCGCACGCCGCCCACCTGCTCGGAGCCGCCGACACACTCCGCCGGTCCACCGGCGCTCCGCTGCCCGAGGCCGAACGCGGAGATGTCGACCGCATCCAGGCACGCGTCGTCGCCGACATCGGCGCCGACCGGTACGCCACCGAACTCGACGCGGGCCGGACCGCCGATCCCCAGACGCTGCACGCCGAGCGGGCCCGAAGTCGATCCTGAGTCCGTCCGAAGGCCGTGGGCGCACGGTGAACCCATGACTCACACCGTGACCGACAGCCCCGACCCCTCGGTGACCGACCGTGGCCGCCGCTACCTCGCCACCGACGGGCGTGACGGCCCCCGCGAAGGCGGCACCACCGACCACCTCGTCCTCACCACCCTCGGCCGCCGCACCGGCGTCTACCTTCACCACGCCCCACTGGCCGCGCGGCCGATTCCGGTCGTCGTGCTCGAACGCGTCGAGGAGCAGCAGTGAGCGACCGCACCCGCGCCCACGTTCGCGCCTTCGTCGATCTCCAGCCCGATTTCGACGCCATCGTCGGCGCCGTCAACTACGCGACCATGACCACCGTCGACAATCTGGGCAGGCCACGGTCGCGCGTCCTGATTCCGGTCTGGGAAACCGTCGCCGAGCGCCCGGTCGGTTGGCTCGGGACCTACCGCACCCCGGTGAAGGCCGCCCACATCGCGGGAAATCCGCACGTGACGTTCTCCTATTGGAGCCCGGCACAGAACACCGTCGCCATCGACGCGGTCGCCGCATGGACCGACGATGCCGGCGAGCGAGCACACGTGTGGGACCTGTACCGGCACGGCAGTCCACCCGGCGCGGGCTACGACCCCGCGCAGTTCTGGCAGGGACCCGACGACCCGGCGTTCCAGGTACTTCGCCTCGACCCGTGGCGGATCCAAGTGCTGCGGCGCCGGGATCTGGTCAGCGGAATTCCGGCCCGTATCTGGCGAGGCCGACCCGAGGAGGACTGACAGCTTCGCGGAACGGACGAGTGAAACATCGGCTTGCCACACTTCCCCGGGGGGAGATAAGTTACCGGCATCACATCCGATACCGACGGTAATGACCACCCGAACAGGCTCGCAACACGATGAAGAACGTAATGCTCCGCGCGATCATGTCGGCCGCCTGTGCCGTGGCAGTCGCCTCGACGCCCGTCTCGGTAGACGCCACGGCATCGGCCGCCCCCGGCGCGCGACTGGTGAGCCGGACGCAGACCGACCGGGTCGCCGACATCAGCGTCTACTCCCCCGCGATGGATCGCACGATCGCGTTGCGGGTGCTGCGGCCGAGCGACACCTCGACGCCCGCACCGACGCTGTACCTGCTCAACGGCGCGGGCGGCGGCGAGGATTCGGCCAATTGGCCGGGTCAGACCGATGCAGGCGGGTTCTTCGCCGACAAGCATGTCAACGTGGTCGTGCCGATGGAAGGCGCGTTCAGTTATTACACCGACTGGCGCCGACCGGACGCGGGCCTGGCGAAGAACCTCGAGAACAACGGCAACAACATGTGGACGACGTTCCTCACCCAGGAGCTGCCGCCCGTGATCGACGCGGCCTTCGGTACGAACGGCGACAATTCCCTGGCCGGCATCTCGATGGCGGGAACCTCGGTCCTCGATCTCGCGATCCAGGCGCCCGAGCTGTACCGCAGCGTCTCCGCCTACAGCGGCTGCGCGATGACCAGCGATCCGATCGGCCGCGCCTTCGTCTCCCTCGTGGTGCGGATGGGCGGCGGGAACACCGAGAACATGTGGGGTCCGGACAACGACGCCGCATGGCGCGAGCACGATCCCTACGTGCAAGCCCATCGGTTGCCGAATATTCCGATCTACATCTCCGCGGGCACCGGATTGCCGGGTCCACACGACACGCTGTCGAATCCGCGCGTGCACATCAGCGGCAAGAACCCGACGTCGATTCTGACGAATCAGATGCTCGTCGGCGGCGGGATCGAAGCCGCGACGGCCTATTGCACGGCGAACCTGGCACAGCGGACGCGAGGACTCGGTCGCACGAACATCACCTACAACATCCGCCCGACCGGCACCCACTCCTGGGGCTACTGGGAGGACGACCTCCACGCCTCATGGCCGATGATGGCGACAGCCCTCGGCCTACCATGAAACCCTGGTGATCGCCTGTCCGAGTAGCACTCTCGTCAGCGCTGCAGGCAACTGCTGCGGCGAACAGGGAGGCCGCGTTCCTCGAACGCGCCGAGCAGGAGTTGGCCGCGGCGCGCCCCCGCGGACACGTCGGCGCGCGCCAGGTCGGGGACGTAAGTCGCTGCGCCGATAATGGATTCACCGACCAGGGTCCAGAAACGGCGAGCGGGCAGACCGGAGCAGCGGGTGAGCACCGATTGCAACGGGATCAGCGAGGAGGCACAGCGGTGGGCGAGCCAGACCGCCATGGCGGCTTCGCAGGGGAAGGCGACCGCGCCGGGTTCGGGGTCGCAGTCGACGACGCGAATCCTGGTGTCGGTCAACCCCGCCCAGTCGATGCCGCCGTCGTTGTCGTGGTGGATCCACAGGTTGTCGCGGCCGGGGTCCCAGGCCTGCGCGTCCATGACGAACAGGGCGGTGACCCGACCCGCTACGGCGTGGATGAGCGCGGTGGCGACCACTTCGGCGGCGATCTCGTCGTTGATCATTTCCGCGGCGTGACGTCGGTACATCAGTTCGACGCGGCCCTCTGAGAGCCCGTTGGGCACATGCCACCATCGCCGTTTGCCCTGCCCGCTCATCGCCGCGACGGCATACACCCGCGGATGCTCGGGTTGCAGCGATTGCAACCTGGCACAGGCGCGGTCGAACACGGCGGTGGTGCAGGAAGTGGCGGTGGTGACGGGCTCGGACATCGAACCTCCTCGAACGTTGGTTCCCGTGACGATGATGTCTCGGAACATAGGTTAGGCTTACCAGACTTCACAAGTCGTGTCCGGTTTCGAGGCAGGAGAAGTTCGTCGCCGTGATCCACCCTGGCACCGTCAGACGTCGTCGTCTGACCGGGCTTCTGCTGCTCGTTGTCTTGCTCGCCGTGGCGGTGGTGGCGAGCATTGCCATCGGCACCCGCTCGCTCGCACCCACCACGGTGTTCGACGCCGTCACGCACGCCCTCGGCTGCGTCGGCGGCCCGTTCCACTGCCCGGCCCGCTCCACCGCCGAGGAAATCGTGCGTGAGCTGCGTCTGCCGCGCACCGCATTGGCCCTGTTCGCCGGAGTGGCGTTGGGGGTCGCGGGCGCGCTCATCCAGGGGTATACCCGGAATCCGCTCGCTGATGCCGGATTGCTAGGACTGAATGCGGGCGCCGGATTTCTTGCGGCGCTGAGCATCTTCCTGTTCGGGTTCACCGCACCCGCGCAATACATCTGGTTCGCCTTCGCCGGGTCGGCGATCGCGGGGGTGATCGTGTTCGGGGTCTCCTCGATCGGCGGGGGTAAGGCGAGTCCGCTGAGCCTGATCCTGGCCGGCGCGGCGGTGACCGCCTTCCTCCAGGCGATGACGAACGCGATCATCGTGCTCGACAACGCGGCGCTCGACACCTATCGGTTCTGGGTGGTCGGCAATGTGGCCGGGCGCGAAGCGGAAGTGTTCTGGGAGGTGCTGCCCTTTCTGGTGCTCGGCGTCGGCATGGCCGTGGCCGCGGCACCCAGCCTGAATCTGCTGAGCCTCGGTGACGATGTCGCCCGCGGACTCGGCGTGGACGTCACCCGGGCGCGGGCCTTCGGCCTGTTCGCGGTGGTGCTGCTCAGCGGCGGGGCGACCGCGGCGATCGGGCCGATCGCGTTTCTGGGGCTGGTGGTTCCGCACATGGCGCGGACCATCACCGGACCGGACAACAAGTGGCTGATCCCCTACTCCGGACTGCTCGGCGGGCTGCTGCTGCTCGTCGCCGACGTGGCAGGCCGGGTGATCGCGCGGCCAGGTGAACTCCAGGTCGGGGTGATGTTGGCCGCGATCGGCGCGCCGTTCTTCATCGCCCTGGTGCGTCGAAAGAAGTTGGTGTCGCTGTGAGTGAGGTCGAGATGGGCAAGACCACCGACCGGGTAGCCGCCGAACCCGCGCCCGCCGACCGAACGGATCGAGCGGTGACCGAGCTGCGCAGGGTGCGCCCCGCGCTGCGGGTCGGGCCGGTGTCGTTGGTCCTGCGGCCGGTCGTGTTCGGCGTCGTGCTGGCGCTGGTAGTCGCGGTGTTCGCACTGTTCTGCCTGGACATCGCCGTCGGCGATACCCACATCCCGCTGGGTCGCGTACTCGATGTGCTCGGCGGCGGCGGCACCCGATCGCAGCGCTTCATCATCATCGAATCGCGATTGCCGCGTGCGCTGACAGCCGTGATCGTCGGGGCCGCGCTCGGCTTGTCGGGCGCGCTGATGCAGTCGATCCTGCACAATCCACTGGCCGGGCCGGACGTGCTCGGCATCACCACCGGCGCGAGCGTCGGCGCCGTCGCGGTGCTGGTCGGCAGCGGTGGTGCGACCACCGGACTGCTCGCGACCGTCGGGGCCCCGATCGCCGCGCTGACCGGCGGCCTGCTGACCGCGGTCGTCATCTATCTGCTGGCCTGGGGTCGCGGGGGCGGCGGCGAACACGGCGTCACCGGATTCCGGCTCGTGCTGATCGGCATCGGCGTGAACGCGGTCCTGTTGTCGGTGATCAGCTGGCTGCTCACCCGCGCCAGCCTGACCGATGCCGCCCGTGCCCAGCTCTGGCTCACCGGTTCGCTCAACGGAGCCGATATGTCGCGGGTCGTGCCCGCCGCCATCGCCCTGTCGGTGGTGACCGTGGTGTCGCTGGTGTCGGCGCGCACGCTGGCCGCGCTGCGCCTCGGCGAGGACTCGACCCGGGTGCTCGGTGTGCGGATCCAGTCGCAGCAGGCATTGCTCATCGGCGCGTCGGTCGTGGCCGCCTCGGTGGCGACCGCCGCCGTGGGGCCGGTCGGCTTCGTCGCCCTCGCCGCACCGCAGATCGCGAGAATGGCGCTGCGCACCGCGGGCGAGCCCCTGATCGCCTCGGCGCTGACCGGCGCCGCCCTGGTCGCGGGCGCCGACGTCGCCTCGCGCGCGCTCCTGCCCGTCGACCTGCCGGTCGGTATCGTCACAGCCGCGCTGGGTGGACCGTTCCTGCTCTACCTGCTCGTTCGCATGAATCGGAAGGCCACGCTCTCATGACCAGCCCCGTCCATCGCCTCGCCGCCGACGCCGTGTCCCTCGGCTACGGCGAGCGGGTGATCGTCGACGAGCTCAGCCTCGACATCGCGCCCGGCGTGGTCACCACCGTCATCGGACCCAACGGCTGCGGCAAGTCGACACTGCTGAAGTCGCTGGGCAGGCTGCTGCGCCCGCGCGAGGGCCAGGTGGTGCTCGACGGCAAGGCCATCTCGTCGATGAAGACCAAGGACGTGGCCAGGGTGATCGGCATGCTGCCGCAGACGCCGGTCGCGCCCGAGGGGCTCACGGTCGCCGACCTGGTCGCGCGCGGACGTCATCCGCATCAGTCCTGGTTGCGGCAGTGGTCGGCCGACGACGAGACCGAGGTCGCCGCCGCGCTGGCCCAAACCGGCATCGCCGACCTGGCCGACCGCACCCTCGACGAACTCTCCGGCGGCCAACGTCAGCGCGCCTGGATCTCCATGGCGCTGGCCCAGGGCACCGACATCCTGCTGCTCGACGAACCCACGACCTACCTCGATCTCGCGCACTCGCTCGAGGTCCTCGACCTCGTCGACCGGCTGCATGCCGAGTACGGGCGCACGGTGGTGATGGTGCTGCACGATCTCAACCTCGCCATCCGCTACAGCGACGAGCTCGTGGTCATGCGCGCGGGCCAGATCGTCGCGCAGGGTAAACCGGCCGACATCGTCACTGCCGAACTGCTGGCCGAGGTGTTCGGGCTCGAGGCCACGGTGCTCACGGATCCGGTCTCGGGGCGGCCGATGGTCGTCCCGATCGGCACCCGACATGTGCACGGCGCGGCCGACTATGACGAATGACACACAGCAAACACCCCGTTACGACAATCTGTAGTACGCATGTTTGTCGTTGAGCCCGTAAAATCGGTGGGATGGCAGGTCTCGGCGAACTCGAAAAAGCGGTCATGGACCAGTTGTGGTCGGCCGATGAGCCACTCACGGTGCGGCAGGTACACGAAGCGCTGGCCGCGCGGCGCGAGCTCGCGTACACCACGGTGATGACGGTGCTCCAACGACTGGCGAAGAAAGATCTGGTCGTGCAGCGACGCGACGATCGCGCCCATCGATACGCACCGGTTCACACCCGCGACGAACTCGTCGCGAGCCTGATGGTCGACGCCTTGCAACAGGCCGACGCCGCAGGTAGTCGCGCTGCGGCGCTGGTGCATTTCGTGGAACAGGTCGGCAAGGACGAGGCGGATGCCCTGCGCGAGGCGCTCGCCAAGCTCGAATCCGACGAAAACAGCGGCTAGACTCCCTGGCGGCTCTCACAATGGAGTGAGCGCCCCTGGCCCCACAACGCAGTGAGCAGAGTCGATGAACGCAACCGCGGCAGTCTTTGCTGGTCTCGCCTTGCTTCTCGCAGGGCCGGTACCAGCGCTGCTCAGTCGCGCTACCTGGGTGCACCGCAGCCCGCGCGCGGCACTGGTGTTGTGGCAGGCGATCGCCTTGGCCGCCGTGCTCAGCGCCTTCGGATCCGGGCTGGCCATCGCCAGCCTGCTGCTCGTCCCCGGCCCCGACGGTAGGCCGACCACCTCGCCCACCCAGGAGATCGACGCGCTCGGTCTGCCCCTGTGGACGCTGTATGTGCTGGTCTTCGCGCTGACCTTGATGGTCGGCGCCCGGCTGATGTTCTCGATCGTGCGAGTCGGTGTGCACACCCGACGCCGCCGTTCCCGCCATCGCATGCTGGTCGACCTGCTCGATCAGGGCGGCCCGGTGCGCCGCGCCGCCGATATCCGCGTGCTGGCCGCCACCGAACCCATCGCCTACTGCCTGCCCGGCCTACGCCAGCGGGTCGTGATCAGCGAAGGCACACTCACCAACCTCGACGACTCCGAGGTCACCGCCATCGTGAGCCACGAACGCTCGCATCTGCGCGCACGCCACGATCTGGTGCTCGAGGCGTTCACCGCCGTCCACGAGGCCTTTCCGCGGGTGGTTCGCAGCAAGGCCGCGCTCGGCCAGGTGAAACTGCTGATCGAACTGCTCGCCGACGACTCCGCCGTGAAGGTGACCGGCCCCAAGCCCCTCGCCCGCGCTCTCATCGCCTGCGCCAAGTCCACCGCACCGCAGGGTGCGCTCGCGGCAGGCGGACCGAGCACGCTCATCCGCATCCAACGGCTCGCGAGCACCACCGGAGACGTGAGAGTCGCCACCGCCGCCTACCTCGGCTCGGCCGCGATTCTGGTCGTGCCGACACTGGCCGTCGCGGTGCCGTGGCTGCAGGAACTCAACCGGCTCTTCCACGGCTGACCTGGCGATCCGCCGCCACCGCCGCGCCGCGTTCGTGACGCGCCGGCCACGCTGTCGGCCGGGGGCGCACAGCGGAACAGACGTTGCCACAACCGCTGACCTGACCAGCCTGTTTACCCACCCGAGGCCGAACACGCCTATCCTGGGAGACCGGTCCTTCCTGCTGGGCCGCACCCCGCTCACGCCGAGGCGCGTATTCGGGTAATCGGCGCCGACCATCGTTCGGTGCGATTCGCAGCCCAACGAAAGGCCACCTTGACCAACTCTGCCGTGCCCAACGAACCGACCTTCGCCGAACTCGGCCTGCCCGTCGAACTGGTGCAGACCCTGCGCAACGCGGGCATCGACAAGCCCTTCCCCATCCAGGCCGCCACGATCGGCGACGCCCTCTCCGGGCGCGACGTGCTCGGTCGCGGCCCGACCGGCTCGGGCAAGACCCTGGCCTTCGGCCTGCCGATGCTGACCCGCCTGGCCCAGGGTTCGCCCTCCAAGCCGGGCCGCCCGCGCGGTCTCGTGCTGGTGCCGACCCGCGAACTCGCGACCCAGATCGAGAAGGCCCTCGAAGAGGCAGCCCGCGCGCTGGGCCTGCGCGTGGCCTCCGTCGTCGGTGGCGCGCCGATCAAACGTCAGGCCGATCGTCTGGCGCGCGGGGTCGACCTGCTCATCGCGACCCCCGGCCGCCTCGACGACCTGATCAAGCAGCGCAACGCCGACCTGTCGGACGTGTCGATCACCGCCCTCGACGAGGCCGACCACATGGCCGACATGGGCTTCCTGCCCCAGGTCACCCGCCTGCTCGACCGCACCCCCAAGCAGGGTCAGCGACTGCTGTTCTCGGCCACCCTCGACGGTGACGTGGACAAGCTGGTCAAGCGCTACATGCACAACCCGGTGACCCACTCGACCGCGCCCGCCGAGGCGTCGGTCAGCACCATGACCCACCACCTGCTCTACGTGCGCGACAAGAACATCAAGCGCACCGTGGCCACCGAGATCGCCGCACGTGAGGGCCTGACCATCATGTTCGTGCGCACCAAGCACGGCGCCGACCGCCTGGCCAAGCAGCTGCGCGGCTCCGGTGTCGACGCGGGCTCGCTGCACGGCGGCAAGGCCCAGAACAACCGTGTGCGCACCCTGGCGGCCTTCGCCGACGGGTCGGTGCCGGTGCTGGTCACCACCGATGTCGCCGCGCGCGGCATCCACATCGACGGCGTCTCGCTGGTCGTGCACTTCGACCCGCCCGCCGAGCACAAGGCCTACCTGCACCGCGCGGGCCGCACCGCGCGCGCCGGTGAAGACGGCGTCGTGGTCACCCTCGTCACCGACGAGGAGCGCAAGGACGTCGCCGCGATGACCCGCAAGGCGGGCGTGCGGACCGACGGCGTCGACGTGCGCCCCGGCGACCGGAACCTGGTGGAGATCACCGGCGCCCGCAAGCCCAGCGGCATCGCCCTGGCGGCCCCGGTCGCACCCGCGCAGCCGACTCGGTCGGCGACCGGCGGCGGGCGCACCCGTCGTCCGCGCACCGGCGGCGCACCTACCGCCGAGGCGGGACGTGGTGGCGCTCCGCGGCGCGAGCGTCCGGCACACGAGTCGCGTACCCGCAAGCCCGCGGGGGCCGGTGGACACGCCCGCAGTGGCGACACGCCGACGAATTCTCGTCGTCGCGCCGCGCGTCCGGCGTCTCCTGCCGTGACCCGCAACCGCACGGCAAACTGAGTTATCGCGTGGCCGAACCGATTACGGTTCGGCCACGCGTCTGTTTCCCGGTGCGGCGAACACCGCGACTTCCGGTCGCGGATCAGCGCCGAGAAGGGCCGGATCCCGCACACTGAGTCCGTGACGAACCATGAGATCGCCACCGTCGTGTGCGCGCTCATCGCGGCCATGTTGATCGCGGTGGGCGCCGTAGCGCAGCAGCGGGCGGCCTCGGCGGTGCCCGAAGACGCGTCCCTCGTCGGCGGTCTGCTCCGCAGCCCACGCTGGTGGTCCGGAATCGTCGGCGACGTCGGCGGTTACAGCATGCAGGTCCTCGCGCTGACCTTCGGCGCAGTGCTGGTGGTGCAACCGATTCTGGTGAGCGCCTTGGTGTTCGCGCTCCCGCTGTCGGCGCGGCTGAACGGGCAGCGGATCACCGCGCGGGCCGCCACCATCGCCCTGATCCTCGTCGCGGCGCTCGCGCTGTTCCTGATCGTGGGTGATCCGACCGCGGGCGAGGACACCGCACCCTTTCGAGAGTGGTTGGCGCCCTTGGCGATTGTGCTCGGCGTCGTCGTGGCCGCGACCGTCACCGGGCTGATGATCAACAGCCGATCGGGGCAGGCGCTCGCGCTCGGTCTCGCCGGTGGCGCCCTGTTCGGTGTGGCCGCCGCACTCACCGACCGCGTGGTCACCCTGTTCGGCGACGGGATCGGCGCGGTGCTCGGCGGGTGGCAGACCTGGACGCTGGTCGCCGCGGGACTGCTCGGCGTGTACCTGCAACAGCGCGCGTTCCAGGCCGGACCGCTGGCGGCCTCACTGCCCGCGGCGACCATCGCCGAACCGCTGGCCGCCGCGTTCCTCGGCCTCACCGCCCTGAACGAACACCTGCGCACCAACGGTTTCGGCCTGGTCGTCGTCGGCATCTGCGTCGTCGTGATGTGCGCGGCGACCGTGGCCCTGTGCCAGACCAGAGCGGTCGCCGCCGAGCCCGCGCGCTGACACATCGCGAGATTTGCCCGCCGCGGTGCTCACAGGGCTACTATCAATCAAGTGCGATTTCTTCCGGGACCCCAGCCGCCGTATGACCTGACCTACGACGACCTGTTCCTGGTCCCGAACCGGACCGAGGTCGCGTCCCGGTTCGATGTGGACCTGGCCACCGTCGACGGGTCCGGCACCACCATCCCCCTCGTGGTCGCGAACATGACCGCGGTCGCGGGCAAGCGGATGGCCGAGACCGTCGCTCGCCGTGGCGGCATCGTGGTGCTCCCCCAGGACCTGCCGATCCCGGCGGCCGCCGACACCATCGCGTTCGTCAAGAGCCGCTCGCTCACCGCCGACACCCCTGTCACCCTCGACCCCGATCGTTCGGTGTCCGACGCGGTGGCGCTGATGCACAAGCGCGCCCACGGCGCCGTCGTGGTCGTCGAGGGCGGTAAGCCGGTCGGCGTGGTCACCGAGGCCGCCTGCGCCGATGTCGACCGGTTCGCGCGCCTGCGCGAGGTCGCCTTCACCGATTTCGTCCAGGTCCCCGTCGAGGCGTCCCCGCGCGACATCTTCGACCGCCTCGCCGAAGCCCACGCCCAGCTCGCCGTGCTCACCAACCCCGACGGCACGCTCGCCGGCGTGATGACCCGCACCGGCACCGTCCGCGCGGGTATCTACACCCCGGCCGTCGACGAAGCGGGCAAGCTGCGCGTCGCCGCCGCCGTCGGCATCAACGGCGACGTCGCCGCCAAGGCGAAGGCGCTGGCCGAGGCGGGCGCCGACGTGCTCGTGCTCGATACCGCGCACGGACACCAGACCAAGATGCTCGAATCGCTGCGCACCGTCGCCGATCTCGGCCTCGGGCTGCCCCTGGTCGCGGGCAACGTGGTCTCCGCCGAAGGCACCCGTGATCTGGCCGAGGCGGGCGCGACCATCATCAAGGTCGGTGTCGGCCCCGGCGCCATGTGCACCACCCGCATGATGACCGGCGTCGGTCGCCCGCAGTTCTCCGCCGTGGCCGAATGTGCCGCCGCCGCAAAGGAACTCGGCGTACACGTCTGGGCCGACGGTGGCGTTCGGCACCCTCGCGACGTAGCCCTGGCGCTGGCCGCGGGTGCGTCGAACGTGATGATCGGTTCGTGGTTCGCCGGCACCTACGAGTCCCCCGGCGACCTGCGCGTGGACCGCGACGGCAACAAGTACAAGGAAAGCTTCGGCATGGCGTCCAAGCGCGCCGTCGCCGCCCGTACCGCCGCCGACAGCAGCTTCGACCGCGCCCGCAAGGCGCTGTTCGAGGAGGGCATCTCCAGCTCGCGGATGCGCCTGGATCCCGAGCGCCCCGGTGTCGAGGACCTCATCGACCACATCTGCTCGGGTGTGCGCAGTTCCTGCACCTACGCCGGCGCTCGCTCACTGCCGGAATTCCACGACAAGGCCGTGCTCGGCGTGCAGTCCGCGGCGGGCTTCGCCGAGGGTCGGCCGCTGCCCAGCGGCTGGTGAACCCCGCGCACGGCGGCCGATCGAACCTTCGATCGGCCGCCGTCGCCGTGTCCGAGGCCGCGCCGCTGACACATCATGGGAGGGCACCGATTACTATGGAGTAGCCGACCACGGCACATGCTCTACTCCCGCCCCGAAAGGATCCAGTTGTCACCCGCGTCCAAGGGCGCCACACAGGAGGGCTCCTCTACGGAGCCGGGTGACAAACCCGGCGTCCTCCTTTCCGCAGCGTCCGTTCGATCTCCCGGTTTCCCTGTCGCACCCCTCGGGTGGTGCTGAGGATGTCCATCGTTCTGACCGTGCTCAGCCTGCTCGGCTTCGTCGCCCTCACCCTCGGAACGGCCCTGTTCGTCGCCGCCGAGTTCTCCCTCACCGCACTCGAACGCAGCACCGTCGAAGCGGCCGCCCGCGAAGGTGACACCCAGTCACGGCTGGTGAAACAGGCTCATCAAACCCTGTCCTTCCAGCTCTCCGGCGCCCAGCTCGGCATCACCATCACCACCCTGATCACCGGCTACATCGCCGAACCCGTACTGGCCCGACTGCTCGACCCGCTGCTGGACGGCATCGGATTGAGCGAAAGCGCTGCGCGCGGTGTCTCGTTGGCGCTGGCCCTGATCATCGCGACTTCGCTGTCGATGATCTACGGCGAATTGGTGCCGAAGAACATCGCGATCGCCGAGCCGATGATGGTGGCCCGATTCACGTCGGGTCCGATGATCGGGTTCTCCGCCCTGTTCAAATGGCTCATCCGCTTTCTCAACGGCGCCGCCAACTGGGTGGTTCGCAGGCTGGGCATCGAACCCGCCGAGGAACTGCGCTCGGCCCGCTCGCCCCAGGAGCTCGGCTCGCTGGTGCGCACCTCCGCCATGCGTGGCGCGATGGATCAGCGCACCGCGCAGGTGATGGACCGGTCGCTGGAATTCGGTGAGCGCAGCGCCGAGGATCTGATGACGCCACGGGTGAAGGTCGAATCGCTGGACCGCGACGACACCATCGCCGATCTCATCGCCGCCGCCGCGCGCACCGGTTACTCCCGGTTCCCGGTGGTCGACGGCGACCTCGACAACACCCTCGGCGTGGTGCACGTCAAGCAGGCGTTCACCCATCCGGGCGAGCTGCGCAAGCAGATCCCGCTCAGCAAGCTGGCGGTCGCGGTGCCGATCGTGCCCGCCAGTTTGGACGGTGACGAAGTCCTGGAGCGGGTCCGCGCCGACGGCATGCAGGTGGCGCTGGTCGTCGACGAATACGGCGGCACCGCGGGCATGGTGACCATGGAGGACCTGATCGAGGAGATCCTCGGCGACGTGCGCGACGAGCACGACGAGGAGGAGCGCGATGTGCGCCGGGTCTCCGACGGCTGGGACTGCTCGGGTCTGCTGCGCATCGACGAAGTGTCGCGCGCGACCGGCTACGACGCCCCCGAGGGCGAATACGAAACCCTCGGCGGGCTGGTTCTGGCCCAGCTCGGCCGCATCCCGGTGACCGGCGACGAAGTGGTGTTGCCCGAATCCCGCGGTTCCGGCGGCGGCTGGATCGCCCGCGTGGAACGCATGGACGGACGACGCATCGACCGCATCCGGCTGATCCCGGTCGACGCGGCCAACCTCTCGGCACGGGAGCAATCTCATGGGTGACCTGTTCGGAATCTTGCTCACCGTCGTACTGCTGGCAAGCAACGCCTTCTTCGTCGCCGCGGAGTTCGCGCTCATCTCGGCACGCCGCGACCGACTCGAAGCCCTTGTCGCACAGGGGAAGAAGAAAGCCCAAACGGTGATCGAAGCGGGCGAGAACCTGTCGATCATGCTGGCCGCGGCCCAACTCGGCATCACCATCTGCTCGATCCTGCTCGGCCGAGTGGGCGAACCCGCGATCGCGCACCTGATCGAGCGTCCGTTCGAATTGCTCGGTCTGCCGGAGCAATTGCTGCATCCGGTGGGCTTCACGCTGGCGCTGACCATCGTGGTGATCCTGCACATCCTGCTCGGCGAGATGGTGCCGAAGAACATCGCCCTCGCGGGCCCGGAACGGTCGGCGCTGCTGCTGGTGCCCATCCACCTGGTGTGGTTGCGGATCGCCCGACCGCTGATCGCGCTGTACAACCTCGCCGCGAACATGACGCTGCGGATGCTGCGGATCGAGCCCAAGGACGAGCTCGACGCCACGGTCTCGACGCTGGAACTGGCCGAGATGATCGGCGAATCCCGCTCCGAGGGACTGCTCGACGAGGAAGAACACCGCAGGCTCACCCAGGCCCTCGGCACCTCCGAGCAGGTCGTCGGCGATGTGATGGTCCCGTTGGCCCAAGCCAGATCGGTACCCCTGATCGGCAACGGAACCACCCTCGGCGAGGTCGAGGCGGCGGTCTCCGAAACGGGTTTCTCCCGCTATCCGGTCGCGGCCTCCGACGGCTCCCTGGTGGGCTACCTGCACATCAAGGACGTCCTCGACGAGGTCGCCGACGACAATGCGGGCCCGGACACCGTCATCCCCCGCACCGACATCCGCCCGCTGCCCACCGTGAGCACCGGAACTCCGCTGTACGAGGCACTGGCCCGGTTGCGCCGCACCAGCAGCCATCTGGGGCGGGTGGTCGACAGTCGCGGCAACACCGTCGGCGTGGTCGCGTTGGAGGACCTGATCGAAGAGTTCGTCGGCACCGTCCGCGACGGCACCCACCGCCTCGCGGAATAGGGCCCGCGCCAACCGATCTCGCGGTCGACACCGCCAGGCGACAAGTCCACATACAGGCACACCGGGACACGGCTCGACCAACTGGTCGGGCCGTGTCCCGGTGCCGTCAGTCGGCCACCGCCCGCGGTCGATGCTTGACTATTGGTAACCAATCGGTTACCAATTAAGAGGTGGACGTCTTCGAGGCTTTGGCCGACCCGGTGCGCCGAGACCTACTCGAGCGCCTCGCGGGCGCACCGGCCCGGGTTGTCGATCTCGCCTCGGAATACCCCATCAGCAGGCCGGCGATCAGCAAGCATCTGCGAATCCTCGCCGATGCGGGCCTCGTCCACGCCGAACAGCACGGTCGCGAACGCCACTACCGCCTCGCCCCCGCGGGGCTCGCACCGTTGCACCACTATCTGGCGCAGTTGCAGCGGACCAGGCCGCCGATTCCGGAGCACGCCCTCGATGGCCTCGACCTCGAAGTACGCCGGACCACTCGGGAGCGCCGAGGCACGACCAGCACCGACAAGGAGCAGACCGCATGACCACACCCACAGCGACCGGACACCGCCGCGACCTCGCCGACGGCACCTACTGCGAATGGACCCGAACCTTCCGCGCGCCGATCGAGGACGTCTGGGCCGCCGTCACCGAGCCGCGGCGACTCGCGCGCTGGCTCGGTACCTGGACCGGTGACCCGACGACCGGCGAGGTGAAGTTCCAGATGCTCTTCGAGGACGAGATGCCCGCCGAGCGATTTCGGATCGACGAATGCGACGCCCCGCACCGGCTGCGGGTCACCACCTCCATGCCTTACGACGGGGAGAACCCCGAACACTGGCAACTGCGCCTCGACCTCGTCGAGGAAGGCGGCATCACCACGTTGACGTTCGCGCAGAACGTGCCCGACCCCGGCATGGCGGAGAACGTCGGACCGGGTTGGGACTACTACCTCGACCGGCTGGTGGCCGCCGAGTCCGACCGCGACCCGGCCACGGTGAACTTCGAGGACTACTACCCCGCACTGTCCGAGCACTACCGCAAGGAATTCGGACGCGACGACTGAGCGGGGCTCGGCTACGGCTGTTCGGCGGGTAGGGGTTCGAGGGTTCCGAGGCCGTGGATCAGGATGCTCACGGCGACGTCGATCAGATCGTCGAGCGGCAGCGGCGCCTCGGCCAGGGTCCAGTCCACCATCAGCTCGGTCATCCCGCCGGCGAACAGCATCGCCGCGATCGCCAGACGCTCGGTGGCGGGAATGTGGAAGTAGGCTTCGGCGAAACCGGCTATCAGCTGGGCGAATTCGTGCATCACCGCGCGGCGGTGCACCTCGAGCGCGGAGCTGACGCCGACGACCTCGATGAAGATGACGCGGGCGCGACGAGGGTCCGCGGCCACGGTCCGGACGAAGGCCTCGACACTGGCGTGTGCCTGCGGAGCCAGCTCGGGTTCGGCGCTCGCGAGCGCAGCCAGGGTGGCGGTGCGGACCTGTTCGATCTCACCGTCGTAGACCGCGCTCAGCAGTGCCTCGCGATGGGTGAAGGACTCGTAGAAGTACCGTTCGGTCAAACCCGCCCGATCGCAGATCTTCTTCACCGAGGACGCCGGATAGCCGATGGTGCCGAACAGTTCCAGGCCGGCCGCCAGGAGAGCGGCTCGACGCTCAGCGCTTCGACTCGCCTTGTCCCGCCCGCCGTAACGGCGCGACGCGGTCTCGGTCTCGGTCACAATCCTCCCGCATCCGTCTCCCCGACCTCCGGAGCCTCCATCCTATCCAGCCGCCCGATTCTGACATGAACCCTTATCAGAATCGGGCGGGTAGCGAGCACTGCGTCAGGCGGTGGCGCGCGGCGGAATCGTGATCGTCCCGTAGTCGAGTCCGCCGTGGGTGAAGGTCGGCACGACCGGCCACTGACGCTTCCAGTTCGCGCATTCCGACGACGGAACAACTTGCAGCCAGCGCGAATCGCGCGGCGACCGGGACGCCATGGTCTTCTCCTTGACCATGGAATCGTATTGATCCAGCGAGTCCTCGAGGGTATTGGCGTTGAGCACGACTTCTCGGCCGTAGAACGCGGCCTGCTGCCTGACCCCGGGGATCTTGGACAATTCCGGCTGCCAGCTATCGGCCGCCATCCCGTTCTCCGACGACACCCAGACGCCGTCGGGTGTGTTCACACACAGCGAGTGATTTCCGTCGGTGTGCCCGGGCGTCCACAGCAGGCTTACCCCGACACCCAATTCGACGTCACCGTCGAGGACTTGCAGCCGCTCGGCGGGCACGCCGTCCATGCCGCCGTCGACGTACCAGGCCCACTGCATGGGGTGCACCGATTCCAGCGTGCCGAGTTCCTTGCGCTGCACGAGCATCCGCGCGTTCGGAAACAGCGAGGCCCGCGGGCCCGCCTCACCGTCGATCGTCCGGTCGCTGCCCATGATCATGCGGACGTCCTGCACGTGCAGATGGTCGAAGCTGACGTAGTCGACATCCTCGTCGCGCAAACCGAGTCGGGGCAGCACCGCCTCGGGATCGTTGTAGTACTTGACGAACAGCGAGTCCGCGCGCAGAGTGCGCGAGAGTTTCTGCAGCTTCGCGTAGAACGGGGCCTTGCCCGACCCGGCCGCGACGGTGGGCTCCCAGACCAGGGTCCGCAGCGCGCCGTCGAATCCCTCGAATTGGACCACGAACATCCGGTTGATGATCGAGATCATCGGGTTGGGGCCGATCGAATAGCCCTGGAACGCGAACCGCTGCGGATACGGAGCCGCGGCGATGTCGAAGCTCTTGATCGCGCGCACCTGCCCCTGCCGGAGAAACCGCTCGCGGTAGCGGCGTGCGGCCTCGCGCACGGCTTCGAGGCGGTCGCCGCGCGGCCACACGTCGTGGACACCGGCGAACTCCGGAATCGGCCGGATATCGCCGCGAGCATCGATTGTCGTCATCGTGAATTTCCTGACGTGGGAGTGGGGTCGTAGACCCGGTGTTCATAATCGGACCGACTCGACGAATCACGCACGGCAGCAACCTGATCCGGCACCATGGCCAGCAGAATACGGTCTCGCACGAAGGCCGGGAGCACGTTGACCACGCGCAGTAGCGGTCCGAGGTAGCCGGGGACGGTCACCTCGAATCGGGGGCGCTCGATCGCCCGCACGACAGCGTGAGCGACGTCGGCGGGCCGGAGCAGCGCCACTCCGCCGTTGTCGGTGCCCGCCGCCAATTCGGTGTCCACCACGGTCGGCATGATCACCGAGAGGTCGACGCCACTGTCGCGCAATTCGGCGCGCACCCCGGTCAGGTAGCCGAGAATCGCGTGCTTGGTCGCGGCATAGGAAGACTCACCGGGCGGGGCGAGTTTCGACGCGGCCGAGGCCACAGTGACGATGTGCCCGGCGCCGCGAGCGCGCATGGCCGGTGCGGCGAGGGTCAGCCCGTTGATGACGCCGTGCACATTCACGTCGAACTGTCGCCGCCGCACCGCCTCGGGTTCCTGATCGAACGGGCCGACCCACATGACCCCGGCATTGTTGACGAGCACATCGAGCGGACCCCATTCCTGCTCGGCCGCGGCCAGAAACGCCGCGAACGACGCCCGGTCGGCGACGTCGAGGTCGAATCCCCGCACCTGCGCACCCAGTTCGGCGGCGGTGGCGCGGGCCGCCGATCCGTCGATATCGCCGATCGCGACGCGCGCGCCCGCTAGTGCGAGCTGCGCGGCGATCTCCCTTCCGATCCCGCGGGCACCGCCGGTCACCGCGATCACCCGCCCTGTCATCGGCCGTCGCACGTCAGCGATACCTCCGCGTCGTCAAGTTGACATGGTGTCATGTCAGCAACGTACAGGATCGCGGGGCGTTTTGACATGACTTCTTGTCAGTTGCCCTGTTGTCTGCGCATGATGTACGCCATGGATCGATATCTCGACGCGACGCCGTCGCGCGCCAGCCGAATCGTGGCCGCGGTCATGCTGCTGACAGTGCGCCGACTGGGGTCGTTGCTTCCCGCCACCCGGACAGGCACCCGCGTCGGACGATCGGCGATGCACGGGCTGCGCCTGGTCATGCCGTCGTGGACGGTGGCCCGCTTTCCCGTGCACGACCAGGCAGACACCGATGTCGTGGTGCGCGGCGAGTGGGTGAACGCGCTACCCGAACCGCGGGAGCCGATCGTCTACTACCTGCACGGCAGTGCGTATTTCTCCTGTTCGCCGGGCACCCACCGCGGTCTGATCTCGCGGGTGGGGCGCGCCTGCGGACGCCCCGTGTTCGCCGTGCGATACCGGCTCGCCCCCGAACACCCGTTCCCCGCGGCGCATCAGGACGCGCTGCGGGGCTACCTCTGGCTGCTCGCGCGCGGACATCGACCCGCCGATATCGTCGTCGCGGGAGATTCCGCGGGCGGTCACCTGGCGCTGGCCCTCGTCGGCGAACTCGCCCGGCGCGGACTTCCACAACCGTCGGGGCTGGTGCTGTTCTCGCCGTTGGCCGACCTCACCATGGGACTGGCCGCTACGAAGGAACCGGCCCTGCGCGACCCGTATGCCTCGGCCACCACCGCCCACCGGCTGATCGGCATGTACCTCGCCGGAGCCGACGTCACCGATCCCCGCCTGGACGTCGCGGCCGGGATCGCCCCCGGAATGCCGCCGATGCTCATCCAAGTCGGCGGCCTCGAGGTCTTGCGGGCCGACGCCGAACACGTCGCGGCGAGCGCGCACCGCGTCGGCGTGCACTGCGAACTACAGGTCTGGGCAGGCCAAGTTCACGTCTTCCAGGCGGGTTATCTGGCCGTCCCGGAAGCTGTCGCCGCCTTGGCGCAGGTGAGCGCGTTCGTCACCGCTCTCGATCGTACCGGCGGTTCCCCGCATCGAACGCTCGCGTGACTCCGACGCCGGGCCCCGGCCTCACCCGAGAGTGTTCACCTGCGCGGAAGTGGCTGGGGCACTGTGCATGCCCGCCCGCCGCCCCGAGAAGACGCAGTCCGACAGCGACAATCCGCTGACATAGGAGTTCGAGCAGATGCCGACCGCCGCGCGCCCCGCGGCGAACAGTCCCGGAACGACTCCCCCGGCCTCGAGGCGCACAGCGCCGGTGTCCTCGTCCACCAGCAGACCACCGAGGGTGAGCATGGGCATGGGGTAGGTCAGCCGCGCCTTGAACGAGATGTCGAGCAGGGTGAACGGTCCGGTCCGAATCGGACGACGGATGTCGTCGGGCTTGCCCAACGGATCGGGCTGGTCGTGCTCGATAGCCCGGTTGTGCGCGTCGACGGTTTCACGCAGTGCCGACTGGTCGATCCCGGCGCGCGCGGCCACCTCCTCCACGGTGCTGCCGGAGACGCGCCCGATCCGGAGCAAGCGCTCGGTCTGCATCCGCTGGAACCACACCGACTGTGTGCCGATCTGCCTGCGGGCCTCGGCCTCGAGGTCGGAATCGAGGAGCAACCAGGCGCGATGGCCGGGACTCGCGGCGATGGCCGCGCCCAGCGCGGCGCCGTAGCGGGACTCGTCGATCATGCGCCTGCCGAGGGAATTCACCGCGACAGCGCCGAAGAAGGCACTGGGCGGCGCGATGAAACGCCACGTCGACAGCGCGTCCATCTTGCCGCTCGCCGCGCCGATGTCGAGCGCCATGGTGATGCCGCTGCCGTCGTCGCCCGCGCTGCCCAGCGGCAGTCCTTGCGACCACGGATATTCGGGCGCGTGCCGAGCGACCATCTCGCCGTTGGCGATGAATCCACCCGTGGTGAGCACGACACCGGATCTCGCGTGAATCCTGACCGGCCGCCCATACTTGCGCTCGATCCGGGCCAGCAGCGCTTCTACCGCCCGGCGCAAACCCTGGTGGTACACGCCGGGTTTCGCCGAGATGCGAGCGAGCGCGGCGAATCGGCGCCGCACCGCCGCGGGCGCACCGTCGATCGTGACCGCCTCGACGCCGGTCACCCGACCTTCCTCGACGACGAGCCGGGCCGCCCTGGTGCCGGTCCGGACACGGACGCCGTGCGCGGCCGCCGACTCGGCCAACGGCGCGAACAGCGCTTTGCCCGATACCCCGGGACCGTGGACGCGGTGACCGCGCTGGCGCGGCTTCGCGAGATCCCGGTAGCGGCCCGAGTTCTCGCTGCCCGAGAAGTAGAGGTAGTAGTCATCGGTGGGGTACGACGTCTTGTACGGGCACACCGATGCCTGGAAGGGCACGCCGTGCTCGGTCAGCCAGTCGATCATCGCCGCGGACTGTTCGCAGAATCGGCGCAGTGTCGAGGCGCTCACCGCGTCACCGACCTCGGCCTCCAGATACGCGAGCATGTTGTCGACGTCGTCGTCGATGCCCGCTTCGCGCTGCACCCACGTGCCGCCGCCCGCGTACACGATGCCACCCGACAGCGTCGTGGCGCCGCCACCCAGGTACCGGTCGAGGGCAAGGACCTCGGCGCCGGATTCCCGCGCGGCCAGCGCCGCGACCACTCCCGCACCGCCGTATCCGACGACCACGACATCGGCTGCATCGTCCCAGGCCCGCACTCGTCTCACCTTCCGAGCAGACGCCGACCGCATCGCCGCCGACTATAACGTGTTCCAGAAGACGAACTATAACGTGTTCTAGATCATGGCGCGGCGAGTCGCCGATCCGAACCCGCTACATCAGTCCACGTCCGGTGGTGAGGGGAAGATCGGTGGCGGTCAGCAGGCCGGGGCGCGCTTCGACCACGGCGGCGACGGCGCTGACCAGGCGGGCGGCGGTGCCGACCACACCGGCGAGCGCGTGGTCGCCGTTACTGGAGAGCTGGAGGTCCAGCTGATAGTCCGGTTCGCCCTGGATTTCGACCCGGTAGCAACCCGTTCCGGTCGGCTGCGGCCAATCGGGAGCCAGGTCGGGGTGCAGGCGGGTGACGTGCTCGAGAGTCAGGACCTCGCGATCGGCGCGGATGCCGTGCACCTGGAAGCGCAGCGCCGCGGCGGCGCCCTGCGCGATGGTGCGGTTGCCCAAGGTGAGTTCTTCGGTGGCAGGCAGTCGTTCGAAATGTTGCGTCACGGCGTCGAGTTCGATATCGAGCGCCGCGGCGAGCTGTCGGACGACACTGCCCCAGGCCAGGGTGAGGACGCCGGGTTGCAGCAGCATGGGCAGAGCGTCGAGATCGCTGCCGAAACCCATGATGTCGAAGACGACCTTGGGATTGTCGTAGGTGGAGTAGTCCATGATCTCCGAGCAGATGATGCGGTCGATCCGCTCGGAACCGCTGGAGAGCAGCAGCGGCAGCCAGTCGTTGGCCCACCCGGGATCGATGCCGTTGACCCACAGGGACGCCCCGCCCTCCTCGGCGGCCGCGATGATCGGGGCGATCGCCTCGTCGGGAAGGGTTCCGTACGGGTACTGCAGGAAGACGGGGCTGCTGGAGACCACGTTGATCCCGGCGCGCAGGAACCGTTTCAGGTCCTCGACCGATTCCATCAGCCGGTCGTCGGCCATGGCGGTGTGCACGATGCAGTCGGGTTTCAAGGCCAGCAGGGCATCGGCATCGGTGGTGGCGGTGATGCCGGTGTCGACAGACAGCCCAGCGAGTTCGCCCGCGTCCTTCCCCGCTTTGGCCGAGCTCGACACCCAGACACCGACGAGTTCCAGTTCGGGCCGGGCGATGATGGAACGCAATGCTCGCGCACCGACGTTCCCGGTGCTCCATTGGATGACGCGGTAGGTCATGTCAGATCCTTTGTGTTGGCGTGGATCACAGGTCGGGCAGGCCGAGTTCGAAATTGGGGCTCTCGATGCCGCCGTCGACCTCGAGAATCTTGCCGGTGACGTAGCCGCCCGCGCGTGAACTGAGGTAGACGATGGCCGCCGCGATCTCCCACGGTTCACCCAGTCGACCCAGCGGGGTCGCGGCTTCCATCGTGGCCTTGATCTCGGGTTGCCGCGCGATGACATCGAGCGCGGAGGTGAGGACCGACCCGACCGCGATGGCATTGACGCGAATGCGCGGCGACAGGTCGGTGGCGGCCAGCCGGGTCCAGTGCGCGAGGGCGGCTTTGGCGGTGCCGTAGGCGAGGAAGCCGCGGCCCGCGCTGCGGCCCATCATCGAGGAGATGCTGACCACCGAGGCGTTGTCCGACTCCAGCAGGTACGGCACCGCGGCCTGGGTGAGGGCATGCGCGGTGGACACATTGAAGCGGAAGGCCTCCTCCAGGAACTCCGGGGAGGTGGTCATGAAGGTATTGGGCATGGTGCCGCCGACATTGTTGACCACGATGTCGATGCGGCCGAGTTCGGCGGCGGCGGTGTCGGCGAAGGCTTTCACCGCGGCCAGGTCGGACAGGTCCGCCGACACGGTGACGGCACGCCGGCCCAGGGCACGGATCTTTCCGGCGACCTCGTCGAGTTGCTCGGTGGTGCGGGCGGCGATGGCGACGTCGGCGCCGGCTTCGGCCAGCGCGAGCGCGGTGGCCGCGCCGATACCGCGGCCCGCTCCGGTGACGACGGCAACGCGACCGTCGAGCCGGAAGGCATCCAGGATCATGTCGAAAAGCTCCTCTCCGTAATGGCCGCGTGTGGTCGCGGTCACAGGAAGTTTTAAGAACTATCGCTTAACTGTCAAGTACCAGTTCTCATCAATGCTGGTGAACGACTATTGTGCGGACTGTGGCAGGGACAGCAGCGCGGGAACGCATCATCGTCGCGGCGGAGCGTTTGATCGCGGAGCACGGACGGTCGGTTCCGTTGCGCGATATCGCCGCTGCCGCAGGTCAGCGGAATAATTCAGCGATCCAGTATCACTTCGGATCCCGCGACGGACTGATCGAAGCGGTAGTCGAGTTCCGACTGGCGACCCTGGAGGTGCGGCGGCTGGAAATACTCGCCGAACAAGCGGGGTCGGGTCGCCCGCCAGGGCTGCACGGGCTGCTCGAAGCCCTTGTGGTGCCGATGTTCGAGCTCGGCGAGCGGCACGGGATTCGGCATTACGCGCGATTCCTCGAGCAGATCCACCCGCATCCGGCGGTCTCCGACGCGACCAATCTCGAAAGCGCGGAACGCACTTCGGTACGCGTCATCATGCAGGGCCTCGACCGGGAGCTCACCACCTTGCCACCACGGTTGCGGGTGCGGCGGTTGCGGGCGCTGACCACCATGCTTTTCGCGCTCCTGGCCGATCACGAACGCGCGGCGGAGGTCGGGGATGCGCGGGCGGGCGATGCGCGGGCGTGGGGCGAAATCATCGACATGCTCGCCGGATCGCTCGCCGCTCCCGTCAGTGCGCCCGGTGTGGTGTCGCGCGGAACGAGCGGCGGCGAGACATGGCAGAGGACCTGACCGTGACTCGGGCGCTGGTGATCCCCGCGTCCGAGTTACGGGAGCGGTTCTCGCGGTCGTCGGGTCCGGGCGGCCAGCACGTCAACACCACCGACAGCCGGGTAGAGCTGTCGTTCGACCTCGCCAACTCACCCTCGGTGCCGGAGTGGCTGCGCACCCGGATGCTCGAGCGCCTGGCCACCCGCCTGGTCAACGGGGTCCTCACGATCGCCGCGTCGGAACAACGCGCCCAGCTGCAGAACCGCGCCGCCGCCCGCGAACGCCTGGCCTCGCTACTGCGCGAGGCCGCGGCCGCCCCGCCGCCCGTCCGCCGCGCCACCAAGCCCTCGCGCGGCGCGAAAGAGCGTCGCATCTCCGCGAAGAAGCGGCGCGGGGTCACCAAACGCAACCGCCGCGCCTCCCCCGACGACTGACCGACGACCAGGCGTCGCCGTTACGCCAGCGGCGCGATCAGACCTCCGCCGCGTAACGCCGGATCGTGATCGGGACCGCGACGGCGAACAGCACGGCGATCCATCCGGTCGCCGCCGCGACCGGATGCTGCATCGGCCAGGCGCCACCGGCCGCGTCGGGCAGGTCGGCGCCGAGCAGCTCGCGCAGCGCGGCGACGAGGGCGCTCACCGGATTCCACTCCGCGATCGCCGCCACCACCGGCGGCATGGTCGCGGTGGGGACGAAGACATTCGAGAACATGATGGTGCCGAAGATCAGCGGCGCCGTCTGCTGGAGCATCTGCTCGTCACGGATCGCCGCCCCCAGCGCGATGCCCAGCCACGACAGCGCGCAGCGGAAGGCGAGCAGGAGCGCGATCGCCACCGCCACGTCGCCCAGCGTGGCGTCGACCCGCCAGCCCAGCAGGTATCCGATGCCGGACATCAGCACGAGCGCGACGACGCCGATCACCGTTTCGGCCATGGCGAATCCGGCCGGCGCGGCTGCGGGCGAGAGCGGCAACGCGCGAAGGCGATCGGTGAATCCGCTGTGCAGGTCGGCATTCGCGGTCGACGCCGTCGAGGTCAGGCCCATGGCCGCGACCAGGACCAGCACGCCAGGCACCAGGTAGGCGCGGTAGGCCGTGGCATCGCCGCCGCCGGCGAGCGCGCCACCGAAGACGAAACCGAACAGCAGCATCATGCCCAGTGGCGCGGCCAAGGTGATCGGGAACAGGCCGGGCGAGTTGCGGTAGTTCTGCAGCACGCGCCCGAACAGCACCGCCGCACCGGTGACCACGGACACCGATCGGGTGTCGACGGCACTCATGCCCGCACCTCGTTCCCGCTCGTTTCCGATGCGACGCCGACCCGGTCACCACCGGTGAGCGCGAGGAAGGCATCGTCGAGAGTCGTCGCGCGGGTGCCGATATCGCGCACGGCGATATCGGCGGCGTCGAGTGCGCGCAGCACCGCGAGCAGGCCGGGAGCCTCCCCGGTGAAGGTGAACGACAGCTCCATCGGCGAAAGCCGCTGTGCCGGTGCGGAGTCCGAGGGCGAGCCGCCGAATCCGGCCAGCACCGCGGCGACCTCGTCGTAGCGCAGTGGATCGTCGACGACCAGGTCGAGCCCGGCGGGCACGACCGCCAGGATCTGATCGGGAGTGCCCGCCGCGACGACCCGACCCGCTTCCAGGATCGTGATCGCGTCGGCGAGGCGCTGCGCCTCGTCGAGATACTGGGTGGTGAGTAGCACGGTGGTCCCTTTGTCGACGAAATCGCGGATGTAGCTGTAGATCTCGTTGCGGCTGTGTGGGTCGAGCGCGGTCGTCGGCTCGTCGAGGAACAGCACGGCGGGGCGCACGATCATGCCCGCGACGATGTCGAGCCTGCGCCGCATGCCGCCCGAGTAGGTGCGGACCACACGATCGGCGGCGGCGGCCAGGTCGAACCGGTCGAGCAGATCGCCCGCGTGGCGCCGCGCCTCGGCGGTTCGAAAACCGTTGAGACGAGCCAGCAGCACGAGATTCTGCCGTCCGGTCAGCCGCGGGTCGACGGCGTGGAACTGACCGACCAGTCCGAGCTGGCGCTTGGCGCTGTCGACTTGGCGGACGGTGTCGAACCCGCGGATCGCGGCGCGGCCCGAGGTGGGCCGCGCCAGGGTCGCCAACATACGCACGGTGGTGGTCTTGCCCGAGCCGTTCGGGCCGAGCAAGGCGTGCACCTGACCGGGCGGAACCAGCAGGTCCACCCCGTCGACCACGATGTTCTTGCCATAGGTCCTGGTCAGTGCAGCGGCTTCGATGGCATGCACGGCAATCTCCCTTCATTGAGAACAGTGTTCGCAATTAGACGATACGCATCTGCTAACACTGTTCGCAACTAGGCAGGTGCGGCATGCTGACAGGTATGACGCACACCGAATCCTCGTTGTGGTCGCGTGGCACGACGTCGCGGCCGGGACCGCGCCCGTCCTACACGCTCGATCAGCTCGCTGACGCCTGTGTGCGGCGCGCCGACGAGGGTGGGCTCCGTGCCGTGTCGATGCGCGGGGTGGCCGACGACCTCGGCACCGCCGCCGCCTCGCTGTATCGCTATGTCGACGGTAAAGACGACCTGATCGCCCTCATGGTCGATCGGGTCGCGGGGGAATACCGGTATCCGGAAGCGACCGGCGACGTCCGCGCCGACGTCCTCGCGCTGGCGCAGCAGTCCCGCGCGCTCCACCGCAGGCACCCGTGGCTGGTCGAGGCCACACCGTCGAGCATGGGCCCGAACTCGGTGCGCTACATGGACCGGATGGCGGGCGCGCTGGCGCCTGCCCGACTCGACGCGCGCGGCGTCATGATGGGTGTGGCGATGCTCTCGGGCTGGGGCGCGAGCTTCGCCGCCCAGGAATCCGCGGGCCTGTCCGCCGGCGATCTCGGCGGCGCGCTGGCGGCCTCGACCAGCGATCCCGCGCGCGACTATCCGAACCTGACCACGCTGTTCGGTGCGGCTCCCGGCGGGGCTAGCGCCTCGGTCGACAACGACGCGGTCTTCGTCGCCGGAGTCGATGCGCTGCTGTTCGGTATCCTGCCGCGCGAATAATCGCCTCACACGCCGAGAATGTGTCGATCAGACCGGCCACAGCCATACTCGCCTCGAGCATCGGGACTGGTCAGCCCAGCCGGAGTCGCCACCCTGAGACCTACATCGGGGCGAATCCGCCAGGGAGAACCGGTGCGGGAGAATGGCCAGGTGAGCACGCACCACGACCTCGACCGCGCTCTCGACCTTCGCGTATTGCCCCCGGTCGAGTGGCAGGCCGCCGCGCGCGCACACCGCGACCGGCTCGATCGGCTGGTCGGTCCCTACCTCGAGCGCCGCGCGGCGGGGACCACGCATCCGGTCGTGGATTTCTTGTTCACCTACTACGGCAACAAGCCCGCGCAGTTGCGGCGGTGGCATCCGGGGTTCGGGATCGGGCTGCGTGACGCGGGCGACTACCGGGGTGCGCGGGGATACCACGAGCTCGCGCATGATCGGGGGGTATTCACGGCCGATCCGGCCTATCTGGTCAAGCGGCGGGACACGATCGAGTTCGTGTCGAGGCTGCTCACCGCCACCGCGCGACGTCCTACACACCTGTCGTGCTTCGGACTGCACGAATGGGCCATGGTCTACCGCACCGACGAGGTGCGCCACCAGCAGGTTCCGCTGCGTCTGGGCCATGCGGGCACCGACGAAGTGGTGGAGTCGATGTCGTTGCGGTGCACGCATTTCGACGCGTTCAGGTTCTTCACCCCGGAGGCCGTGGGTCGCAATGCCGAACCGCTGACTCGCGCGGACCAGGTGGAACGGGAACAGCCCGGGTGTCTGCACGCCAACATGGATTTGTACAAGTGGGGATTCAAACTCGCCCCACTGATCTCCTCCGAACTACTCCTCGACTGCTTCGAACTCGCCTGCACCGCACGCGAACTCGACATGCGAGCCAGTCCGTATGACCTGTCCGATTTCGGCTACGAGCCGGTTCGCATCGAAACCCCTACCGGGCGAGCCGATTACGTGCGCGCCCAGGCCGCGATCGCCGAATCCGCCGACGCACTGCGCGGCCGCATGCGACTGGCCTGTGCCGAGTTGTCCTCGGCACAGGCCAGATCAGACGCTGCGGGCTAGCCTCGATCGTCGGAGACGATGCGGTCCTCGTCCTCGTCCGGGGCCGACGGCTCGTCCATCGCCGGTTCGGTGACCAACGCGAAATCGCCTTCGTGCAGTTCGGTGCCCTGGTCGACGGCGCCCTCGACCAGTTCGATGCCACGGTCCATCCGCAGAATCAGCGGGTCATCGCTCAGGTCCTTGTACAGCGACACGCACATCGCCACCATCACCACCAGGAACGGCAGCGACACCACCGTGGTCAAGGCCTGCAGGCCGGTGAGCGCTCCACCGAGATTGTCGGAATCGGCGATGGCCAGCATGATCGCGGCGACGGCGCCGGTCGCCGCGCCCCAGAAGATGACGATCCACTTCGACGGTTCGATGTTGCCGCGTTCGGACAGGGTGCCCATCACGATGGAGGCCGCGTCGGCGCCGGAGACAAAGAAGATCGCGACGAGGATCATCACGACCACCGTGGTCACCGAGGTGATCGGGTACTGGTCGAGCAGGTGGAACAGGGCGAAGTTGGAGTCGACAGAGCCGTCGGGTTCGGTGAGGTCACCGTTCTCCGTCTGCTCGAAGATGCCCGCTCCGCCGAAGATGGCGAACCACACCAGGCTGACCACGCTCGGCACCAGCAGCACGCCGGTGACGAACTGACGGATGGTGCGGCCGCGGCTGATCCGCGCGATGAACATGCCGACGAACGGTGTCCACGAGATCCACCAGGCCCAGTAGAAGATCGTCCAGCTCGACAGCCACGCCTGCATCTCCTCGTCGCCCGCACCGGTCCGCGAGGCCATGGTCGGCAGGGCCTCGATGTAGTCACCGATCGAGGTCGGCAGCATATTGAGGATGAACAGCGTCGGGCCCGCGATGAACACGAACGCCGCGATAGCCAGGGCCAGCACCATATTGATGTTGGACAGCCACTGGATGCCGCGTGCCACCCCGGAGACCGCCGACAGAACGAAGGCGACGGTCAGGGCCGAGATGATCGCCACCAGTCCGAGCTTGCCGATCCCGTCGATCCACCCGTTGAACTCCATGCCCGCGCCGATCTGGAGGGCGCCCAAGCCGAGGGAGGCGGCGGAACCGAACAGGGTCGCGAAGATCGCCATCATGTCGATGACACGACCACCGACACCGTCGGCATGGTGGCCGAGCAGCGGCCGGAACACCGAGGAGATCAACTGCGAGCGGCCTTTTCGGAATGTGCCGTAGGCGATGGCCAGGCCGGCGACGGCGTAGATCGCCCACGGGTGCAGTGTCCAGTGGAACAGCGTGGTGGCCATGGCGATCTCGGCGGCCGCCGGTGAGCCGGGCGCGGCGGTGTGCGGCGGCGGATTCACGAAGTGCGACAGCGGTTCCGCCACACCCCAGAACATCAGGCCGATACCCATGCCCGCGCTGAACATCATCGCGATCCACGACACGGTGCGGAATTCGGGTCGCTCGTCGTCGGCGCCCAGCGGGATCCGGCCGTAGCGGCTGACCGCCAGCCAGATCACGAAGACGACGAACGCTGTCGCGGTGAGCACGAACAACCAGCCGGTATTGGTGATGACCCACTTCTGCGCGGTGCTCGCCGCGGAGGCGAGACTCTCGTCGTCGAGGACGCCCCAGGCGACGAAGGCGAGTGCGCCGATCGCGGTGGCGCAGAAGATGAGCAGATCCAGCCTGGGCTTGCCCGGCGATCCACCGGCTACCACTCCGTCGGGCGGCGGTGCGGCGCCGGAACTTCCTACGACATCGTTCGACATGGATCCGAGTCCTCTCCGATCGCGGAAACTTCCCGCCTGTACAGACGCGCTTGTCGTGCAGAGCAACCGTACAGCGTATCGACGGCGGTCCGAGGCAAGCACGAGCCCCGCCTGAACCCTGTTCCCCGAAATACCCTTCGGCAACCATTCGTACGGCCTAATATTCGTGATGCGGCACAACTGTCTGAGCCAGTTGTGTTGTCCGCATCATTGATTCGGGAGGGGCAACGATGCCACCAGGTCCGCACACCGACCCACGACTCCACGCCGAACCCACGTCGGGGCCGAGCGATTCCGGGACGGGCCCACCACAGTCGATTCACCGGCGATATTCGCCGATGCGGTACGTGGCGGCGGCCGCGATCACCGCGCTCGTGGCGCTCGGACTGCCGTCGGGGGCGTCAGCGGATTTCGGCACCGACCTGACCGGCACGGTCCAGGAGTTCTTCGATGTGGGCCGAACGGCGGTGCCGCGCGCCGACTGTGGGCCCGGTTCGCTGCCGGAAACCGGATTGCAGGGCGATGTGCCCGCCGGTGACCGAGACAGTGGGCGCAGCACGCAGGGCTATCGCTGCAATATGTCGATGATCGGGGGCTACGGCGGCCGCGGAGCGGGCATCACCTCCACCAGTTTCGAGCACTGCGCCTACATGGGCACGTTCTTCCCCGGGAACATGCTCAGCGAGCACCCGGGCGTTCAGGTGCTCGATGTCTCCGATCCGGCGAATCCGCGACTGACCGCCACCCTCGCCGAACCGGCGATGCTGGCCGGGACCTGGGAGACGTTGAAGGTCAACACCACTCGCAAACTGCTCGTCGGGACGGGCGTACCGGTGGGCATCGGGGCCGGATACCTCTCGGTCTACGACATCTCCGATTGCGCGCATCCACGTCTGCTCAATCCGGGGACCGGCTCGAATCCGCTGATGCCGCTACCGATCACGACGCACGAGGGCGGCTTCTCCCCCGACGGGCGCACGTACTGGGCCTCGGGCCTGGTGCCCGGTTTCCTCAGCGCGATCGATCTCACCGATCCGGCGAATCCCCGGGTGATCTGGCAGGGGCTGACGGGAATCGAGGCACACGGACTCGGCGTGAGTCCCGACGGCGACCGGCTCTACATCTCCGCGCTCAGTGGCTTCACCGTGCTCGATGTGAGCGCCGTGCAGCGGCGCGACCCGAATCCGCAGGTGCCGCATCTCGGCCGGACGTTCTGGACCGACGGCTGGGCCACCCAGCACAGCGTGCCCGTGACCTATGACGGCGTGCCCCATCTGTTCACCGTCGACGAGGGCGGTTCCGGCGGAGTGAAACTCATCGACGTGTCCGACGACAGCGCGCCGCGCATCACCGCGAAGATCAAACTCGAGATCAACCTACCCGACAATATCGACGCCGGCGTCGGTTCCTCCATGGGCGGTTCGGCGTTCTCCTACGAATCGCACTACTGCGCCGCCGACCGTCCCGACAACCCGACCGCCCTGGCCTGCGGCTGGGTCTCCTCCGGTATCCGGGTGTTCGATGTCAGCGATCCCGGCGAGATCCGGGAGATCGCCTACTTCAATCCGCCTGCCCGCACCGGCCGTAACCTCGAGATCTGGAACTCGCCGCACGCCCTGGCCTCGATCATCGGCATTCCGGTGATGAGCGCGCCGGCGGCGCTGCGGTCGATGGCCGAAGGGCTGTTCGATCCGGCGCAGGTGCTCACCGCGCGGGCCGGCGACGTCGCGTTCGGCGACCTGTCCACCGACTGGTGCCTCTCCCCGCCGGAGTGGCGGGGCGATCAGCTCTATGTCACCTGCTCCGACAACGGGTTCATGGTGTTGCAGCTCGACAACGAGGTGTACACACCGCCCGCGAATCAGCAGTCCACGGTCGGGTCGTGACCGTGGGTCGGGTGATCAGGCTGGCGTTCGCCGGTGCGGCCGCGCTGTTCCTGCTGGCGCTGGGCGCGGCACTGCGACCACTCTTCGTCACCGAGACAGCTACGCCCGCACCGGTTCTCACCGCGACGGAGCTGGGCTTCGTCCAGGACATGACCGCCCACCACCAGCAGGCGCTCATCCTCACCGAACGTCTCGACCCGGCCGCCGATCCCACTGTGCGCAGACTGGCCGACCAGATCGCCGACACCCAGCGCGTGGAGATCGGCACGCTGCTGGGCTGGACCCAACTCGCCGGCGCGGCCCCCACCGCCGACGTCCCGATGACCTGGATGGCGCGAACCCACCAGCACTCGACCACCGGGCCGACCGCGATGCCCGGCATGGCGACCACCGCCGACCTCGACACCCTCGCCGCGGCCCGCGCGGCCGACGCCGAAATCCTGTTCCTGCAACTGATGTACCGCCACCACGCGGGCGGCATCACGATGGCCCGCGCCGCCGACACCCTGCTCGCCTCGGGCCCCGTGAAACAGGCCGCCCGCGCGATGGCCCAGTCCCAGAGTCAGGAAATGGGCTACCTCGGCATGCTCCTCGACCTGCGAGGCGCCCGACCCACCTCCTGATCGAGGTCGACGCGGCGCAGGCGCCGGTCAGGCGGGGTCGGCAAAATGGGCATTGAGAGCCGATTGGGTGAGTTGGGTGTCGCCGTAGGTGAACGTGCCGTGTTCGGCGAGCTCGGTCGCCGCGTCGAGGAGGTGGCGGTAGAGCAGGCGGGCGATGCTGCCGCCTACCGTGACCCGGCGCACGCCGAGGTCGGCGAGTTCGGCCATCGACAGCGCGCCACCGGTCAGCCCCATCACGACGTTGAGTGGGCCGTCGAGCGCCTCGACCAGGGTGGCGATCGTGGTGGCGTCGGCCGCGCCGGGGACGAAGGCGCAGTCGGCGCCCGCGGCGAGGTAGGAGTTGGCGCGGCGAACCGCCTCGTCGAGACCCGCGTCCACGAGCAGCGCGTCGGTGCGACCGACGAGTACGAACGGCTCACCGCTGGCAGCCACCGCCGCGCGCGCCGCGCGGACCCGGTCCACCGCGTGTACCTCGTCGAACAGCGGGGTGGTGCGGTCGCCGGTGAAGTCCTCGATGTTGCCGCCCGCCGCGCCGGCATCGATAGCGAGGGAGATCGTGGTCGCCACTTCCTGGGCGTCCGGCCCGTACCCCTCCTCGAGATCGGCGCTCACCGGCACCCGCACGGCACTGGTGATCTCGTGGATCCGCCGCATCATCGTCGAGCGATCCACGCGCCCGTGCGCACCGTGCTCGGTGAAGAAGTCGTGATCAGGACGACCGAAGGAGAACGCGACGCCCGCGCTGGTGGTGGCGATCGCCGGAAATCCCACCGACTCGAGAATCCGCGCGCTGCCCGCGTCCCAGGCATTCGGCAACAGGAAGCAGCCCGCGCGGTGTAGATCGACAAAAGCCTGCGCGCGTGTCCGCTGTTCGCTGTCCACGAGAGCTCCTGGGGCGAGTCGGGGTGTCCGTACCGGGTCCATTCTGCCCCGATTCACATCCCGTGCACCTCCGCTAGCGGTCGCCCAGGCGGCGGACCGCGTCGTCCATGTGTTCCACGAGAAGGGCGCGCGCACGCTCGGGTGAGCCGGTGCCGATCGCCTCGTGGAGTTCGACGTGTTCGCGGGCTTGTTCGCGCAGATCGGGGTAGGTGGTCTGGAGGGCGCCGAGGCACATGCGGGTTTCGATGAGCAGGGTGCGAGCGGCCCGGACGAGGCGCGGGCTGTTCGCGGCGGTGACGAGGGCTTCGTGGAAGGCCTGGTCGGCGTCGGAGACACCGGGCGCGTCACCGACTTCGGCGGCGAGACGCATGGCGGCGACGCTGGATTGCAGTGCGGCATAGGCGATCTCGCGGCGACCGTCGAGGATGAGGTCGAGCGCGCCGCCTTCCAGCGCGGTGCGGGCACGGTAGATGTCGACGACGTCGTCGGTGGTGAGTTCGATGACGAAGATGCCACGGTTGCGGATGCTGAACAGCAGGCCCTCCTGGACGAGGCGCTGCATGGCCTCACGCACCGGCCCGCGGGAGACGCCGAAACTGGTCGCCAGATCGGCCTCACCGAGTTGGGCGCCGGGACCGAGCGCACCGCGCATGATCGCCTCGCGCAGCCGGTCGGCGATCATCTCGGCGGTGGACTGCTGGTTGACCGGCTCGAAATCAATGATCGACATGCCGACTCCTCTCCGCGAACAACGCGCCGAGCGCGGGCACGAACGTCGTGACCCCGGCCAGTCGCAACCCTTCCCAGATGGTGACCTGGTTCGCCGTCAGCACCGGCTTGCCGAGCGCGGCTTCGAGTGTCGGAAGCACCTCGAGAGTATGCATGGCCGTATCCGGAATGAGCAGCGCCTGGGCGTCGGGATGGTCGTTGGTGACGGCCAGGGTCAGGACCTGGTCCGGTCCGAGGGTGCCGACCTCCGCGGCGGTATCGATACCCGCGCTCGACATCGACACCACCTCGATCCCCGCGTCGGCGAGGAACTCGACGAACAACGTCGCCACGTCCTCGGGGTAGCTCGCGACGACGGCGACCCGTCGCACACCGAGGGCCCGCGCCGCTTCGACGAACGCGAAACTCGTACTGGAGGCGGGCACTCCGGCCGCCTCGGCAAGGCGCTCGACCTGACCGCGAGCACCTTCGGGCCCATAGACGAAACTGCCCGAGGTGCAGGCCCAGACGACGACGGCCGGCGCCTCGGGGGCGAGCAACGCGGCGCCGTGGCTCAGCTTCTCCGGGCTGCCCAGGTCGAGCAGTTCGGGGACGGCGTGCAGGTCGGTGCCGTAGATGTGGGCCACCGGCAGGGCGGCGTCGAGCAGGGCCGCCGCGCGGGGATAGTCGTCTTCGGCGGCGTGGTCGGGGTAGATGAATCCGATTGTCGGCGTGTACATCTCGCTCCGTTCAGAAGACATTGACGAGCCACTTCCCCGGGCAGAGTGTCGCGTCCTCATTCGTTCAGAAGACATTGACGAGCCATTTCCCTGGACCCATCATGGGCAGTTTCATCCGGCCGAGGCAGGCCCACATGGTCAGTTGATTGGCGGTGAGGACGGGTTTGCCGAGCGCCTGTTCGAGCGGCTCGATCACGTCGTAGGTCGGCAGGTTGGTACAGCTGACGAAGATCGCTTCCGAGCGGGGATCGTCGGCGCCGAGAATCCGCTCGGCGATGGTGCGGTAGTTGACCTTCCAGATACCGCCGCCGAGCCCGAGGTGATCGGACTTGATCGTGGCGCAACCCGCTTCGTCGAGGAACTCGTGCAGCTTGCCGGTGAGGATCTCGTCGTAGGGCGTGATCACCGACATGCGGGTGATGTTGAGGTGTTTGATCGCTTCCACCAGGGCGCCGGAGGTGGTCACCGCGTCGGGTGCGCCTGCCAGGCAGATCGTTTCCCGCAGCGACCGTTCGTAGGCGAGGCCGTTGATGAAGCTGCCCGACGTACACAGGTAGGCCACGACTTCCGGCTCCACGTGCAGCACATCGTGCGTCGCCGCGGTGAGGTGCAGCGGATTGGACACCAGTTCGGCCATGGCCAGCGACACCGGCACCGGTTCATAGGGGGTGCGAGCCAGGTGCAGACTCACCTCGAGAGGGGCCCACCGCCATAATTCCCGTTCGAGGGCAAGGTCGAACGGCGCGATCACGCCGATGCCTCGTTGGGCCACCGGCCCCTCGATGTCCGGGAAGCTGAACTCCACTGCGGCCCCTCTCGCGCTCAGCCGGGCAGACCTCCGAACACGATCGGATTGTTGACAATCATACGATCTGATCGTACGGTGTCAATGTGGAAAACGGGCCGATTGTCACCGTCCTACATCGTGACAGCGTGCCCGAATCGGACCTCATGGCCCCCGTTGCCGAGCGCGCCGACGTGCGCTACACCGAGGCCGACGGGCTCGCCGACGCGCTACGCGGCGCCGATGTGCTGTTCGTCTACGACTTCCAGACTCGCGCCGTGCCCGGTGCCTGGCACAGCGCCGATCGCCTGCGCTGGCTGCACATGGGCGGCGTCGGCGTGGATCCGGTGATGTTCCCCCAACTGCGCGCCTCCGATGTGGTGGTCACCAATACCCGCAATGTCTTCGACACGGCGATCGCCGAATATGTTCTCGGACAGATCATTTCGTTCGCCAAGGATCTCCCCGGATCGATCCGGCTGCAGCAGCGGCACGAGTGGCGCCACCGCGAATCCGAGCGCGTGGCCGGGTCGACGGCGCTGATCGTCGGCACCGGTTCGATCGGCCGGACCATCGCGCGATTGTTGCGCGCCACCGGGATGACGGTGCGCGCTGTCGGGCGGCGCGCCCGCACCGGCGACCCGGATTTCGGCACCGTCAGCGACGATCTGCACGCCGAACTGCCCGGTGCCGACTATGTGATCGCGATCGCGCCACTCACCGCGCAGACCAGGCACATGTTCGACGCCGCCGCGTTCGCGGCGATGAAACCGCACGCGAGGTTTGTCAATGTCGGGCGTGGGGAACTAGTGGTTACCGACGATCTCGTCGCCGCGCTCGGCAACGGTTCGATCGCCGCGGCCGCACTGGACGTGGTCGACCCGGAGCCGCTACCTGCCGGTCATCCGCTGTGGGATCTGCCGAACGTGGTGCTCACGCCACACAATTCGGGCGATTTCCACGGCTGGCGCACCGAGATCGTCCGCGCATTCACCGACAATTTCGGCAGGTGGGCAGCCGGTCTGCCGCTGGACAACGTTGTCGACAAGACGCTCGGGTACGTGCCCGGCTGAAGGAGCCCCGCCATGACGCAGCCCGACCTCGACCTTCCCACCGATCCCACCGCGATGACCGCGGTGCAGCTGGTCTCGGCCTACGCGGCCAGGCAGCTCTCCCCCGTCGAGGCCACGCAAGCCTGCCTGGACGCCATCGCCGCCCGCGACGGCGCGCTCAACGCCTTCTGCCTCGTCGATCCGGATCGGGCGTTGGTGCAGGCCAAGGACTCCGAGGCGCGCTGGCAGTCCGGCAATCCGCGCGGGTTACTCGACGGTGTGCCGATCTCCATCAAGGACATCTTCCTCACCGAGGGGTGGCCGACTCTGCGCGGTTCCACCTGTGTCGACGCGGGCGGGCCGTGGTCGGTGGACAGTCCGGTCGCCGCTCGGCTGCGCGAGGACGGGATGGTGTTCGTCGGGAAGACGACCACGCCGGAGATCGCCTGGAAGGGGGTCACCGACAGTCCGCTGACCGGAATCACCCGCAATCCCGCCGACCCCACGACGACGGCGGGCGGGTCGTCCGGGGGCAGCGCGGCAGCGGTCGCGGGCGGGATGACGCCGGTATCGGTCGGCACCGACGGGGGCGGCAGCATCCGGATTCCGGCCTCGTTCTGCGGGATCGTCGGTTTCAAACCCACGCACGGCCGGATTCCGCTCTACCCGGCCAGCCCGTTCGGCCCTCTGGCCCACGCCGGGCCGATGACGCACACCGTCGAGGACGCGGCGCTGCTGATGGACATCCTCTCGCTGCCCGATCCGCGTGATCCGACGGCGCTGGCGCCCACTCTCACGACTTTCCGCAGTCAGATCCAGCGGGATGTGCGCGGGCTGTCGGTCGGCTACTCCGCCACGCTCGGGTACGCCCAGGTCGATCCCGAGGTCGCCGAGATCGTCGAGCGCGCGGTGGCGCGATTGGCCGAGGCCGATCTGACCATCGACGCCGTCGATCCCGGATTCGCCGACCCGCGTGCGGCTTTCGAAACGCTGTGGGCCGCGGGTGCGGCGACCATGCTGTCGAAGTTCCCGACCGGCTCCCGCGAGAAGGTGGATGCCGGTTTGGGTGCGGCGTGGGCTCGCGGTGAATCCGTCAGCGCCGTCGACTATCTCGACGCCCGCCACGTCGCCGCCGAGGTCGGCATCACGATGGGCAACTTCCACCTGTCCTACGACGTGCTGATCACCCCGACGATGCCGATCACCGCGTTCGAGGCCGGACACGATGTGCCGCCGGGCAGCGGGCTCGACGGCTGGCCCGATTGGACCCCGTTCACCTACCCGTTCAACATGACGCAGCAGCCCGCCATCAGCATCCCGGTCGGCCGGACTCGTGCCGGGTTGCCGGTGGGCATACAGATCGTCGGACCACGGCATTCCGACGACTTGATTCTCGCGGTCGCCAGACATGCCGAGTCCGTACTGAACTCCTGAGTTGTCGCCGCGACGCCGCCGGATCGTGCCGACGGCGTCGCGGCGACTATGCCGAAGGCCTGCCCCGGTGTCTGTTCACGCGCGGGCGAAAGCCAACGTCTCGCCCTCGACGCCGCGCAACCACAGCCCGTTGCAGGCTGCCGCCAAGTCCGCGAGGCCGTCCTCGATGGAGGCGAAGACGCTGCCGGGCACCCAGCCGAGGTCGCCGTTGATCAACAGGTTGTTGCGACCGTAGAACAGGGCCAGGTCGGTGGCGCCCTGGGCGTGATGGGCGGCGGAGCCTGGTTCGTAGCCGTAGGCGGGGTTGCCGATTTCCCACGGTTCGAAGTCGAAGAGGCAGACGTCGCCGGGAATCGGAGTGACCGTGGGGTTCTCGCGATGTGGCGCCGCGATGATGCGCGGCACCAGCGTGTAGACCTCGTTGCGGGCGTACTTGGCGTGGAAGGCGTCGCCCTCCTGGGGCAGCGCATCCCAGACGGCGGCACACGTGAGCGGGGCTTCGTCGTCGAGGAGGCGAGCGCGGCAGGTGACGCCGGCTTTGGTGAGGGTGATGCTCATGTAGCGGGCCATCGGTCCTGCTTCCTGTGCGGTGCGAGCGGAGCTGCGTCGGCGCGTGGTCCCGCTCGATGCGCGAGCGGGACCACGATGGACTACAGCTCGGCGAGGACCTCCGACCAGATGGCCAGGGCGTCCTCGACCTGACTGTCGGTGACGATCAGCGGCGGGATCATGCGCACGACATTCATGTGCGCGCCGCAGGTGAGCAGCAGCAGTCCTTTGTCCACGGCCGACTTCTGCGCGGCCGTCGCGGTCGCGGTATCGGGTTCCCCTGTCGCCGTAGTGAATTCGGCGCCGACCAGCAGACCGAGACCGCGGACGTCACCGACCGCCTTGGTGGCGAGCCCTCGGACACCGGCGAGCAACTGCGTGCCGCGCATGGCGGCGTTGTCGACCAGCCCCTCGGTCTGGATGACCTCGAGAGTCGCCACGGCGGCGGCACAGGCCACCGCGTTTCCGCCGTATGTCCCGCCCTGGGACCCCGGCCAGGCCTTCGCCATCAATTCCCGCGACGCCGCGATGCCCGACAGCGGGAACCCGCTGGCCAGCCCCTTGGCGATGGTGATCACGTCGGGGCGCACGTCGAAGTGCTGGTGGCCGAAGAACTTTCCGGTCCGGCCGAATCCGGTTTGGATCTCGTCGAAGACCAGCAGGATCCCGTGCCGGTCGGCGCGCTCGCGCAGGCCCTGGAAGAACCGGGTGTTGCCGGGGATGTAGCCGCCCTCGCCGAGCACCGGTTCGACGATGAACGCGGCGGTTTCCGCGGGCGAGGTGAGGGTGGCGAGCAGATAGTCGAGCTCACGCAGGGCGAAGTCGGTGGCTTCCGCCTCGCTCCAGCCGTAGCGGAAAGCGGTCGGGAACGGGGCCACGTGCACACCCGACATCAGCGGGCTGAAGCCCGCCGAGAACCGGGTCCCCGAGGTGGTCATGGTCGCGGCGGCGACGGTACGGCCGTGGAAACCGCCGTGGAAGACGATCACGTTCGGCCGTCCGGTGGCCTGGCGGACCAGGCGCAACGCTGCCTCGACCGCCTCGCTGCCGGAGTTGGCGAAGAACAGCGCGTCCAGGCCCTCGGGCAGCACGGTGCCGAGGCGCTCGGTGAGTTCGAGCAGCGGCCGGTGCAGCACCGTCGTGTACTGCCCGTGGATCAGCTTGGCGACCTGGGCTTGCGCGGCCGCCACCACGGTGGGATGGCAGTGCCCGGTGCTGGTGACGCCGATCCCGGCGGTGAAGTCCAGGTAGCGGCGACCGTCGGTGTCGTAGAGGTAGCAGCCTGCGCCGTGATCGACGTGAACGGGCGTGGCCTGCTTCAGGACGGGAGACAGCTCGGTCATCAAGGACTCCCCAGATTGTCTATTGTCGGATTGTTGACAATATGCATAACATGGCGGCAGGGGTCACAGCAATGGTTGATCCCCCGCGTCGGGAGGCAGGGCACCGAATGAGCGAGGAACAAGGGCTCCGCACACACGAGTCCGGGAGCAGCGCGCAGTTGCTCGACAACCTGAACGCCACCGAACGCGCCGCGATCGACGGCGTCCCGAAGGGGTTGTTCATCGGCGGCCGATGGCGCGACTCCCCCGCCACGCTGCCCGTCCTCGATCCCTCGACCGGCGCGCGGCTGTGCGCGGTGGCCGACGCGACCCCGGCCGACGGACTCGACGCGCTCACCGCCGCGGCCGATGCGCAGGCGGACTGGTCGAACACCCCGGCCCGCACCCGCAGCGACATCCTGATGCGCGCGCACCACGCACTTCTCGCCGACGCCGAACGCCTCGCCCTGATCATGACGCTCGAGATGGGCAAGCCGGTGGCAGAGGCGCGCGGCGAAGTCGCCTACGCCGCGGAGTTCTTCCGCTGGTTCGCCGAGGAAGCCGTCCGCCTCGACGGCGGGTACATGCCCGCGCCGACGGGGGGCTCACGGTTCCTGGTGACGAAACAGCCGGTGGGGCCGAGCCTGCTCATCACGCCGTGGAACTTCCCGATGGCCATGGGCGCCCGCAAGATCGCGCCCGCCTTGGCCGCCGGCTGCACCTGCGTCGTGAAACCGGCCGAGCAGACGCCTCTGTCGATGCTGGCGCTCGCGGCGATTCTGTCCGACGCGGGCGTGCCCGCCGGTGTGGTGAATGTGGTGACCACCGCCGACCCCGGCGCGGTGATGACACCGATCATCGCCGATCCCCGCTCCCGCAAACTCTCCTTCACCGGCTCGACCGCCATCGGGAAACTGCTGCTGGAACAGTGCGCCCGCACCGTCATGCGCACCTCCATGGAACTCGGCGGCAACGCGCCGTTGCTGGTGTTCGACGATGCCGATCTCGACGAAGCGGTCGAGGGCGCGCTGGCGGCCAAGATGCGCAATATCGGCCAGGCCTGTACGGCCGCGAACCGCATTCTGGTGCAGCGCGGCATCGCTGACGAGTTCGCCGAACGACTGGCCGCGCGGATGGCGGCGTTGCCGATGGGTCGAGGCACCGAGCCGGGCGTTGTCGTCGGGCCGCTCATCGACGCCGACGCCGTCGCCAAGGTCGAACACCTCGTGGCCGACGCACGCCGCCGCGGCGCGAAGGTGCTGCTGGGTGGCACGGCGATCGACGGACCCGGCACGTTCTACCCGGCGACCGTGCTCACCGACGTTCCCGACGACGCGGAGCTGTGCCACACCGAGATCTTCGGTCCGGTCGCCGCGCTCGGCGTCTTCGACACCGAGGACGAAGCGATCACCCGCGCCAACGACACCCCCTATGGCCTGGTCGCGTACGTGTTCACCGAGAACCTGCGACGCGGGCTGCGCGTCTGCGAAGCGCTCGAGACGGGGATGGTCGGACTGAATCAGGGTGTGGTCTCCAACCCGGCCGCACCGTTCGGCGGGGTGAAGGAATCAGGGCTCGGACGCGAGGGCGGGACCACCGGGATCGACGAATTCCTCGAGACCAAATACATCGGCGTCAAGGTTTAGGGAGACAGCGTGCGCACTTACCGGATCGCGACCATTCCGGGCGACGGAATCGGCGTCGACGTGACCATCGAGGCGGTGAAGGTACTCGACCGGGTCCTGCCGGGGATCAGCTGGACCGAGTTCGACTGGTCCTGTGAGAACTATCTGCGGACCGGGGCGATGATGCCGCCCGATGGGCCCGAGCAGCTCGCGGAATTCGACGCGATCCTGTTGGGCGCCGTCGGATTCCCGGGGGTACCCGACCATATCTCGCTGTGGGGCTTGCTGATTCCGCTGCGGCGCGCCTTCGCTCAGTACGTCAACCTGCGGCCGGTGCGGCTGCTGCCCGGCACGGAATCGGCACTGCGCGACCGAACTGCCGACGACCTCGACATTCTCATCGTGCGCGAGAACTCCGAGGGTGAGTACTCCGAGATCGGCGGCATCCACAACCCGGGCAGACCGGACGAATTCGTCCTGCAGGAATCGGTGTTCACCCGGACCGGCTGCGAACGGATCATCCGCTACGCCTTCGACCGCGCCGCCGAACGCTCGGGAAAGCTCTGCTCGGCGACGAAGTCGAACGGCCTGATCCACTCGATGCCCTACTGGGACAGCGTTTTCGAGCGCATCGCGGCCGAGTACCCGACGGTGCGCACGCGCCAGATGCACGTCGACGCGCTCGCCGCCGAAATCGTGCTGCACCCCGACCGCCTCGACGTGATCGTCGGCTCGAACCTGTTCGGCGACATCCTCTCCGACCTCGCCGCGGCCGTCACCGGCGGACTCGGGCTCGCCCCCTCGGGCAATATCAACCCCGCGGCGGACGCGCCGTCGATGTTCGAGGCCGTGCACGGCAGCGCGCCCGATATCGCGGGCCTGGGCATCGCCGACCCGGTGGCCCAGATCCTCGCCGGCGCCATGCTGCTGTCGCACCTCGGCGAGCACGCCGCGGCCGCCGCCGTCGACCGGGCGGTGTGCGAGGTGCTCGCCGCGGGCATGGTCCGCACGCCGGACCTGGGCGGCACCGCGACCACCGCCGAACTGGGCACCGCCATCGCCGACCGGGCCGCCGAACTCGCGAACGCCCTCACCGAGGCATGACCCGGACACCACCGGCGGCGCGACTGCGCCTGTCCGGCGCCCGAACACACGGGTCGCTTCGCCGCCCCGGCGGCTGAGCGCCCGGAACCCGTCCGCACGCGACACACGACCGGTGGGCGCGGACGAGACGAAACTACGCACCGAGCGGTATCCGCTCGCGTGAGCACAACGTCATCGCGAGGCAACTGCCCAGAAAATCGCAGGCAATCGCTGGTGCGCACCATGAGTTCGCAGTGTCGGTGTTGGGTCCTCGGAAGGCGAGACGTGGTGACGAGCGCACGGGTGGGCGTAGTTCCGGCAGTGCAGTGTGGGCTGGGTCGGGTGCGCGCGCAGATAGCCGCGGACCTCGAACCGATCGCGGTGCGAGAGCGACCAGTGGCCGAGGCGATCGGGGCGACCCTCGCCATGGCCCTGGCCGCGGGCACTCCCCTGCCGCGCGTGGACAGCGCCGCCATGGACGGCTACGCGGTCGCGGGCCCTGGTCCGTGGTGGCGGCTGCACCAGCAGGTCAGCTACGCCGGGCGTGGCTGCTCGGTGGTGCTGGCGCCCGGTGAGGCGGTGCGGATCGCGACCGGGGCGGCGACCCCGCTCGGCACCACGGCGACCCTGCGCGACGAACACATCGTGACCACGACCGTGTCCGGCAACCCGGTGGTGATGCGAGCACCCGGCGCGCCGGTGCGCGACGACACCCGCCGCCAGGGCGAACATTGGAGCAGCGGAACCGAATTGGCTCGTGCGGGCGCCCGCGTCTCGGCGGCGCTGGCTTCGGCCGCGCTCAGCGCCGAGGCCGAAACCGTCACCGTGCGTGGACCTCTGCGTGCCGATGTGGTGATGACCGGCGACGAGATCCGTGCCGTCGGCCCGCTCGGCCCCGGCGAAACCCGCGACTCGCTCGGCCCCGTGCTGCCGGAGTTCCTGCGCTGCTGCGATATCGAGAGCACCGGCCTGTGGCACCTCGCCGACAGCCGTGACCTGATGCGCTCCTGGCTCACCCTCAAATCCCATGCCGACCTGGTCGTGATGGTCGGCGCCACCGGTCGCGGCGCGGCCGACCACCTGCGCACCCTGCTCGCCGACCTCGGCGCCCGCATCATCGTCGAACGCATCGCGATCCGCCCCGGCGGCTCCACCCTCGTCGCCCAACTCCCCGACGGACGAGTCCTACTCGGCCTACCCGGCAACCCCTTCGCCGCCGTCGCCGCCCTCTTGGCCGTCGGTCCGGCCATCGTCGACGCCCTCACCCTGCGCTCCCCCGGCCCCACCATGTGGGGCCGGCTCTCCGACGCGGGCGTCATGGAAGGCGAAGCCACCCGCATAGTCGGCGTCCAACAACACCCCGGCGGTGTCTGGCGCAGCACCGGCCCCGCGCACACTCCCCACCTGGCCGGCCTCATCGCCTGCCAAGCCCTCGCCATCCTCCCGCCCGGCACCGGCCGAGGCTCCCTCGTCGAACTCCTCCCACTCCCCCACTGAGTAGGGCTACCGCACAACAGCAGCGGCCCCGGTGCGGTAGCGCACCGGGGCCGTGATCATCTGCTCGGATCAGCCGTGATGGGGCGGCTGCCAGGGGCGGCCGTACGGGTCGTCGGGGCGGGGCGCCTGCTGTTCCTGTGGGGCGATCGGGGGTGGGGTCGGCAGTTCCGGGTCGGCGGACTTGGCCACCGAGGTCTTCGGACGCGGCACCGGCGTATCGAAACCTTCGACCGGGGTGCGGGCGGTGGCTTCCGCGGCGCGGACGGCCTCGGCGATCTTCGGGTCGGAGGCGGTTTCGAACCAGTCGGCCACGTCGGTGTCGTCCTCGATCTTCACCGGGGCTTCGTCGGCGGACGGCTCGTAGCGGAAGACGCCGTCCTCGCCCTTGGTGGCGAAGTTCTGGGCGAACCCCTCCAGGGCCTTGCCGAAATCGCTGGGGACCAGCCAGACCTTGTTCGCGTCGCCCTTGGCCACCATCGGCAGGGTCTGCATGTATTGGTAGGCAAGCAGTTCCGGCGTCGGCTTGCCGTTCTTGATCGCGGCGAAGACCTTCTCGATCGCCTTCGCCTGACCCTGCGCCTGCAGGTAGGAGGCGGCACGTTCACCCTGCGCGCGCAGGATGCGGCTCTGGCGTTCACCCTCGGCCGACAGGATCGAGGACTGCTTGCCGCCCTCGGCGGTCAGGATCGCCGCCTGCTTGGCGCCCTCGGCGGTCTTGATCTGCGCTTCGCGGTTACCTTCGGCGGTGAGGATCGTCGCGCGCTTCTCGCGATCGGCCTTCATCTGCTTCTCCATCGATTCCTGGATCGACGGCGGCGGGTCGATGGACTTGAGCTCCACGCGGGCCACCCGAAGACCCCAGCGGCCGGTGGCCTCGTCGAGTACGCCGCGCAGCTGGTTGTTGATCTGATCGCGCGAGGTCAGCGTCTCCTCGAGGGTCATGCCACCGACCACGTTGCGCAGGGTGGTGACGGTGAGCTGCTCGACCGCGGCGATGTAGTTGCTGATCTCGTAGACGGCGGCTTGCGGGCTGGTGACCTGGAAATACACCACCGAATCGATCTGCAGGGTGAGGTTGTCCTGGGTGATCACCGGCTGCGGCGGGAACGATACGACCCGCTCACGCAGGTCGACCTTCGCGCGGACACGATCGGCGAACGGGACGAGGAACGTCAGCTGACCGGACACGGTGCGCGAGTACCGCCCGAGCCGTTCGATCACCGCCGCCTCGGCCTGTGGGACGAGCGCGATGGATTTGAAAACCACCACCACGACCAACAGGACGAGGACGGCGGCCACGATCAAGGCAACCATGTTCTAGGGACCCTTCCAGACGACGGCTGTCGCGCCATCGATCTTCATCACATAGACAGTCACACCGGCTTCGTACACTTCACTCGGGTCGAGCGGACGCGCGGTCCAGACTTCGCCACCGAGCTTGACCTGCCCCGAATATTCCGCGACCTGCTCGAGCACCAGGGCCGACTTGCCCGGCAGCGCATCGGCGTTCGTCGGAGTGGGTGGCGGGGTACCGAACTTGCGGCGCAGTAGCGGGCGCACCCCGACGAACAGCACACCGGCCATCGCGGCGAACACCAGCGCATCGCCCCACACGGGTAGGTCGGTGGCGGCGCTGACGCCCGCCGTGCCGAGTGCGGCTACGCCCAGCGTGAGCAGCGTGAGATCCCCGGTGAGCATTTCCGCCGCCGCGAGAACGATGCCCGCGATCAGCCAGACTATTGCGGCCACATTGCCAGCCTAGCCCCGATGAGCGGTTTGCGGGCGGCCTCGCGTGATCGGTCGACCGGTGCGGCGGTGCAGCGCACTACGTTGCGTGCGCGGTAGTTTCGGGGCGTGAGTGCAGGAGACAGCTACGGCGATATCTATTCCGGACACGATCGGACCAAGAAGAAGCCGGTGCCGACAGTGCGTGCCGAGCGCGACCTGGTGGTGGAAGACGCGGCGAGCGGATTCTGCGGCGCCGTAGTCGGTTTCGATCGCAGCTACGACGGCGAGTTCGTGAAGCTGGAGGACGCGCGCGGTGCGGTGCGGTTGTTCGCGATGCGGGAAGCGGCCTTCCTGATCGACGGGAAGCCGGTGACGCTGACCAAGCCCACCGCCGCCGCGCCGAAACAGCCCACCCGGTCGGCGTCGGGTTCCACCCGCGTCGACGGCCTGCGCGCACGGGTCGCGCGGACCAGCCGGATCTGGGTGGAGGGCGTGCACGACGCGGCCCTCGTGGAACGGGTCTGGGGTCACGATCTGCGGGTGGAGGGCGTGGTCGTCGAGCATCTGGAGGGTCTCGACAATCTCGGCGCCCGGCTCACCGAGTTCGAACCGGGTCCCGGCGCACGGGTGGGGGTGCTGGTCGACCACCTGGTGACCGGCTCCAAGGAGACGCACCTGACCACCGGGCTCGGACCGCATGTACTGGTGACCGGCCATCCGTACATCGATGTCTGGCAGGCGGTCCGTCCCGCCGCACTCGGCATCGACGCCTGGCCGACGGTGCCGCGCGGCGAGGATTGGAAGACCGGAATCTGCGCGCGCCTGGGCTGGGGAACACCGCAGCAGGGGTGGCGCCGTGTCTACGATGCGGTCGACTCGTTCCGGGATCTGGAAGCCCCGCTCATCGGCGCGGTCGAACGGCTCATCGACTTCGTGACCGAGCCCGAGTGAACGCGCAGCAGGTCAGGCGGGTCCGCGCGCCGAATACCGCGACCTGCGTAGGCAACATCGACGAGCTCGGTGCGCGCACGCGATTGTCGCCGAACCTTTATGCTCGATGATTATGTGCTCTCCCAGTGCCACGCTGACGCTGTGGGCCGGCTCCTGGCTGGCCGGTACCAGCGCGCCCGACGACGTGCTGGAGGCACTGCATGCCTGGGCGCCGCGCCACACCATCGCGGCGGGCGACCCGGTCACCGGTGGACGCACGGATCTGCCGTGGACCTCACGCGGCGAAGCGGGCACCGGCGCCATGCCGCTGCTGAAGGTGATCCGCGAGGCGATGGCGCCTGCCGGGGCGCAGTTGCGTCTCGTCCTGCCCGCGGCGGGTGATGTACGCGGGCTGCCCGTCGGCACCGCGTTCGCGGCCGACGCGATCGACGCCGAGGAAGGCCTGCTGCTCGGTGTGCCCGGTGAGCCGGGCACCGGCCTGATCCCACAGTGGGACGACGACGAAACCCTGCAGTGGACCGTCTACGGCGTCGATCTCCCCCGCATCGTGGGGCACGACATGTCGCTCGGTGAGGCCGAGTACACGATGCGCGAATCGGTCCGCGACGCCGCCGACGCCCTCATGCAACTGCACACCACCTCGATCGGCAACGGCGACGACGATCCGCGCGAGCAGATCGAGGCTCAGCTCGCGGCCTACTCGCGCCATGCCTACCCCGACTCGATCCCGCTGCGCGCCAAGCGAATTCTCGACACCGCCGATCACGTGGCCGCGATCCTCACCGTCGCCCAGCACGAACCGGCGTCCTCGCCCACTTCGGCCACCGCGATCGGCGCGCACGAGTCGCTGCTGCGCCCGCTGTGGAACACGATCCGCGAGGCCCGCCTCGTCGCGGTCCACGCCGCCGCCCGCCGCGACGGCTAGACCTACCTCGGTCGCCGACTTCCGGCGGACGACCCGACACCGCCGATTCGTCAGCGACGGTAGGGCTGCTGGTACTGCGGCTGCTGGGGATACGGCATCTGCTGGGGGTACGGGTACGCCTGCTGTTGCGGGTACGGCATCGGCTGCTGTTGCGGGTACGGCTGGGGGTAGTGACCCTGCGGATACTGCGGCGGGTACTGGGCCTGCGGGTAGCCGGGGCCGGACGGGTGCTGCTGCGGATAGGGCTGCCGGTACTGGGCCGGGTAGGGCTGGGGCGCCCTCTGCTGCGGTGGCGGCATCTGTTGTGGCGCAGCCTGATTCGAGGAACCACTGAACGCGCGGATCACCACGATCAACACGATGAGCACGACCGCGGCGATGATCAGATACCAGACCCACTCCGGGACCCCGCCGCCACCGACGCTCACGCTGCTACCGCCCCCACGACGGGCCAGCACCTCCTGCGCTTCGCCCGCGAGGCCGCGATCGTCGGCGAGAAGACCACCTCCACGCATCAATCCGGTCACCATCGTCTCGGCATAGTTCATCGGACCCTCCCCGCAGCGTCACGCGGACCTCCGGGCGAAGGTCCGCGGGCAGATGCTAACGCAGAGCCGATGCGAAGTGGCAAGTGCCAGTTCAGAATCCGCCGAGCGCGACCTTCAGCTCGGGAACATCGAGCGACTTCAGCGTGGCGTCACGCACCTGCGGACAGGTACCGATGGTGACGGTGTCCACGATGCGGCGATTGTAGGCGATGGCGGCATTGGCCACGGTGTCGTTCACTGTCCACAGCCTCACCGCGCCGGTGAACGCCACCCGCGCGACCGGCGGGCCCAACGCCTTCCACGTGCCCTTCTGTCCATCGAGGATGCCGCACAGTTCCTCCACCGAGGCCTGCGAGATCGTGGGTTCGGTGGGCTGTGGGGGCTGGGTCTGGTAGCCGGAGTCATTGCCGCACCCGGTCAGGCCGAGCGCGGCGGCGGTCAGCACCAGGGCGAGCCCGGCGGCGCGGCGCCGCGGTGTCGAAATCATCGGAAATCCTCCGATCAGTCGAGCGCAACTGTGAAAAGGCTACTCCTCGAACCGGGGGCTACCGGTGAATGGTTATCCGGTTGTGTTCAGCGACGAGCCGGGCGCGCGGGCAGTTCGCAGCAACCGGGCGCGCACAGGGCACCGTCGACGGTGCAGCCGTAACCCGGGACTTCGCCGAGTTCACGCACCGGACCGCCACTCACCCGTTCGGCGACCAGTTCGACGATCATCCGGGAGAACCGCGGGTCGGTGCCGGGAGTCCCCGCGCGGGCGAAAGCCATCCCGAGTTCGTCGGCCCTGGCCGACGCTTCGTTGTCGAGATCCCAGATCACCTCGAGGTGATCGGAGACGAAACCGACCGGGCACACCACCACCGCGTCGATGCCCTTGCCGTGCAGCACATCCAGGTGGTCGACGATGTCGGGTTCGAGCCACGGCACCTGCGGTGGGCCCGAACGCGATTGCCACACCACGTCATACTCGGCGAAACCTGTTGCCGCGGCACACAATCGGGCGGCTTCGGCGACCTGCCTGCTGTAGAGGCGGCCCCCGTCGGCAGGCGGGCCCGCCGTGGTGTCGGCGGAGACGGGAATGGAGTGCGCGGTGAAAACCAGGCGCGCATTGCCCCGGCGATCGGCCGGAATCTGTTGCACCGCAGCGGTGATCGCGTCGGCGAAGGACTCGATCAGCAGCGGGTGATCGAAGTACTGGCGCAGTTTCACCAGCTCCGGGGCGCCGGCACCGACGGCCGCGCGAGCCCGGGTGATGTCCTCGTCGTACTGGCGGCACCCGGAGTACCCGCCCCACGCGGAGGTGGTGAAGACCAGCGCCGAGCGCACGCCGTCGGCGGTCATCCGCGCGACGGTGTCCTCGACCATGGGATGCCAGTTGCGATTGCCGAAGTAGACCGGCAGATCCAGCCCGGCATCGGCGAGGTCGGCCTCGAGCGCGGTGATGATCTGCCGATTCAACGCGTTGATCGGGGAGATCCCGCCGAAATGCAGGTAGTGCTGCGCGACCTCGGCGAGGCGTTCCGGCGGCACCCCACGGCCCCGAGTGACGTTCTCCAGGAAGGGGATCACGTCCTCGGGACCTTCGGGGCCGCCGAAGGACAGCAGCAGCAGGGCGTCCGGCATCAGCTCAGCGACATGTTCTCCGGGAACCACATATTGTGGCTGGCGCCGCCGTCGACATAGATGATGGAGCCGGTGGTGGCAGGCAGCCAATCCGAGAGCAGCGCCACGATCGACTTGCCGACCGCGCGCGGGTCGTTGCCGTCCCAGCCGATCGGCGACGCGCCGTCCCAGTACTCGTCGAGCTGGACGAGCTGCTTGGCATCGTCGGTGGCGGTACCCGCGATGGCCTTGGCGGCGAGAGTCTTGATCGGGCCCGCGGCGATCAGGTTGGAACGAATCTTCTTGGCGGCACCCACCTCGCGCGCCACGTAGCGGTTCACCGACTCGAGCGCGGCCTTGGACACGCCCATCCAGTTGTAGTACGGCATGGCCACGCGCGGATCGAAGTCCATGCCGACGATCGAGCCACCCTCGTTCATCACGGGGAGCACGGCGCGAGCCAGCGAGGCGTAGCTCCAGGCCGAGATCTCGAACGACTTGGCGACATCGGGACCGGGGCCCTCGAGGAACGGCAGCGCGCCGGGGCCCATGATCGAACGGGGCGCGAACGCGATCGAGTGCAGCACGCCGTCGACGCCCTCGGGAGCGATCTCACGCAGCTTCTCGGTGAGGGCGGCCAGGTCCTCCTCGTTGGTCACGTCGAGGCCGATGGCAGGCGGCACTTCCTGCGGCAGCCGCTTGGCGATGCGGTCGATGAGCCGCAGGCGGTCGGGAATACCGGTGATGATCACCCTCGCGCCCTGCTCCTGCGCGATCGCGGCCGCGTGGAACGCGATCGACGAGTCGGTGATGATGCCGGTGACCAGGATGGTCTTGCCTTCGAGCAGTCCGCCCATGAGTTTTCGGTTCTCCTGAAATCAGTATGGTTGCCGCCACCTTGTCGGTGATGCGGGACGATCCGTTAGCGGATCAGTGACCCATGCAATAGCGGCCGTCGACGTGGACGACAGCGCCTTTGTCGGATCAGTGACCCATGCCCATGCCACCGTCGACCGGGATAACGGCGCCGGTGACATAGCGGGAGTCCTCGGAAGCGAGGAAGCTGACGACGGCCGCGATGTCTTCCGGCTGGCCGAGACGCTGCAGCGGAATGAACTTCTTCGCCATATCTTTCAGATCGTCGGGCAGATCCTTGGTCATATCGGTTTCGATGAAACCGGGCGCGACCACGTTGGCGGTGATCGAGCGCGAACCCAGCTCACGACTGATCGAACGGGCCATACCGATGACGCCGGCCTTGGAGGAGGCGTAATTGATCTGCCCGGCCTGACCGCTGAGGCCGACCACGGAACCGAGGAAGATCATCCGGCCCCAGCGACCCCGCAGCATATTGCGGTTGGCTCGCTTGGCACAGCGGAACGCACCGGTCAGGTTGGCGTCGATGACCTTGGTGAACTGCTCTTCGGTCATGCGCATCAGCAGGGTGTCGTCGGTGATGCCCGCATTGGCGACGAGCACCTCGACCGGACCCTGGTGCTCCTCGACCTCGGTGAACGCACGATCGACCGAATCGCTGTCGGTGACATCGCACTTCACACCGAAAAGACCCTCGGGCACCCCCGATCCGCGATGGGTGACGGCGACCTTGTGGCCGTCGGCCTGCAGACGCTGCGCGACAGCGAGACCGATACCGCGGTTACCGCCGGTGACCAGGACCGACCGGGATGTGACGTTCGACATAGGGTTCAACCTATCTGTTCCGATTCGTGCGCCCCGCGTCAGGGTCGCGCCGTTGCGACAGCTCACAACGCGGGGGCGGTGGGAGCTAGGGCAGACGTTGACGATAGAGCAAACTGACCACGACTCCCGCCGCGATGGCCAGCATGCCGAGCAGCAGCCACGGCCTGCTCGCATCGCCGCGCGTGGTCTCGTAGCCGATCTGTTCCTCGAGGGTGTCGTAGACCGCGGTGAGTTCGGCCAGCGACGAGGCGGTGTAGAAGTCACCGCCCGACAGCTCGGCGATCTCGCGCAACGAGTCGTTGTCCACGGGCACCTTCACCCGCTGCGAACCCTTGCCGTCGGAATCCGGGATCTCGACCGTGCCCCACTCGGTACCGAAGGAGATCGTCGAGACCGGGATGCCCTTGTTCTTGGCCAGGCGCGCGGCGGTGAAACCGTGCCGCGGGTTGTCGACGTCCTTGTCGTCGGGCACCGTCTGCTTGCCGTCCGACATCAGCACCACGCGCGCGGGCGGGGGCGTCTCGGCGCCACCGAGCACGGCGGCCAGGGTGTCGATCGACTGCAGCGCGGTGAGCACGCCCTCGCCGGTGGCGGTGCGCTCGGCCAGCTTGATGTTGTCGATGGAGTGCTTGACCGCCTCGCGGTTGGTCGTCGGCGACACCATCACCGAGGCCGTGCCCGCGAACGTGACGAAACCGAGGTTGATGCCCGGCGTCAGACCGTCGACGAAATCCTTACCGGCCTTCTGCGCGACCTGCAGCCGGTTCGGCGGCACGTCGGTGGCCTCCATCGACAGCGAAACATCCATCACCAGAACGACTGTCGCGCGGTTGCGCGGCACCTTCTGCACGGCGGTAGGGCCCGCGGCGGCGATGGTCAGCAGCACCAGGCCGACCAGGATGAGCGCGATCGGCGCATGGCGCATCGGACTCGGGCGCGAGGGCGCGACCCGCTCCAGGATGGCCATGTTGCCGAACTGCAGCATCCGCTTGTGCCGGGCGCGCTGCACCAGCACGTAGCCGAGCACGAGCAGGGCGACGACCGCGAGGAAACCGAGCCAGACAACGGCCGTGAAATGCGAAATACTCACTGGCGAGGCACCCGCCCGCTCGGGGCGCCGAGGCTGTGGCGCCGGGTGGACACGAACCGGACCACGTCGGCGATCCAGTCCCGATCGGTCTGCAGGGTGAGCACCGGCGCGCCGCAGCTGCGCAGCGCCTGCGCCACCTGCTCACGCTGGGCTCCGGCCGCGGCCGCGAAATCGGCACGCAGCGTGGGGGTCACGCTGAACTCGCGGGTGCGGCCCGATTCGGGATCGTGCAGCACCACGTCGCCGCCGTCGGGCAGCGCGATGTCGAGGGGATCGAGCACTTCCACGGCCAGCAGGTCGTGGCGGGCGGAGATCGCGCGCAGGGAGCGCTGCCAGTCGACGTCGCCGAGGAAGTCGCTGATCACCACGGCCAGACCGCGTTTGCGTTGCGGACGGCGCAGCGATTCGATCCCGGCCTTGAGATCACCGCGCACGCCGTCGCGGGCGTGCGGGGTGGTCGCGATGCCGCGCAACAGGGTCTGGGCGTGCATGCGTCCGCTGCGGGCCGGGATGCGGACCAGGTCCTGACCGGTCGCCACGACGGCGCCGATCCGGTTGCCGCCGCCCGAGGTGAGGTGGGTGATCGCCGCGGCCGCCGCGATCGCGAGATCGCGCTTGTGTACCCGCCCGGTACCGAAGTCCAGGCTCGACGACAGGTCGACGACGAGCCAGGTCTCCAGCTCGCGGTCGGCGATCATCTGCCGCACGTGCGGATGGGTGGTGCGGGCGGTGACCGACCAATCCATCTGTCGCACATCGTCACCCGGCTGGTACAGCCGCGCCTCCCCCGGTTCCGAACCCGGACCGGGGATCAGCCCCTGGTGATCACCGTGCAGCACGCCGTCGAGGCGGCGCCGCACCGTCAACTCCAGGGTCTTGAGCGCGGCCGACAGCTTCGGGTCGGTCAGTTCACCGGCACGGAACGACGGCGGAGCGTGAGACGAGGTGGGCACGCGGACAACGGGTTCCGGCGCACTCACTGGGGCGCGACGGAGCCGGCGGGCTGGGACTGCTGCCCGTTCACCGCCTGCGGCGCGGGCTGCGGCTGGGGCGGCTGGGGCACCGGCGGCTGCTGCGGGGCAGCCTGACCGTTGGCCTGCGGGGCGACCTGCGGCAGGCCGACGGTCTGCAGCACGCGCTTGATGACGTCCTCGGGCGAAACCTCGTCGGCCAGCGCGTCGTACGACAGCACCAGACGGTGACGCAGCACGTCCGGGATCACCTCGACGACGTCCTGGGGCACCACGTAGTCACGGCCACGGATCAGCGCGACCGAGCGGGCCGCGGCGATGATGCCCAGGCTCGCGCGCGGGGAAGCGCCGTAGGAGATCCAGCTCGCCACATCGTCCATGCCGAAGTCGGCGGGCGTGCGGGTCGCGGTGATCACGCGGACCACGTAGTCGACGAGCGCGTGGTGCACGAAGACGTTGGCGGCCACCTTCTGCAGGCGGATGATGTCTTCGGGGTCGAGAATCTGGTTCGGCTCGGGCGCGCTCACGCCCATCCGGTAGATGATCTCGCGCTCTTCCTCGACCGAGGGGTAGTCCACGACGACCTTGAACAGGAAGCGGTCGCGCTGCGCCTCGGGCAGCGGGTACACGCCTTCGCTCTCGATCGGGTTCTGGGTCGCCATGACCAGGAACGGATCGGGCATCGGGTAGGTCTTGCCGCCGATCGACAGCTTGCGCTCGGCCATCACCTCGAGCAGTGCCGACTGCACCTTGGCCGGTGCGCGGTTGATCTCGTCGGCGAGCACGAAGTTCGCGACCACCGGGCCGAGCTCGGTGTCGAACTCTTCGCGGCCCTGCCGGTAGATGCGGGTACCGATGAGGTCGGTGGGCACGAGGTCCGGGGTGAACTGCACCCGGGAGAACGAGCCGCCGATGACCTTGGCGAAGGTTTCCACCGCAAGAGTCTTCGCGACGCCCGGCACACCTTCGAGCAGCACGTGTCCGCGTGCCAGCACGGCGACGAGCAAGCGCTCGACGAGCCGGTCCTGACCGACGATAACCCGCTTGACCTCGTAGATCGCCTTCTCGAGAGTCTGGACGTCACGCTCCAGGGTGCTCGGCGCGGCCGTACCGGCGTCCTTCGCCAGCTTCGGCCCGCTCACACCTTCCGTCGAAGTCACCAACATCCCCGCTTTCGCTTTGGTCCTGTGCGTGCGGCACCAACTATTCCATTGAATCGCCCGGTGCGCCGCAACCGGCCAGTACTAGACGGGGATTCGTCATCCTCGTGACGGCACTCACGTGCGGCAGCCGGTGTGGCACACGACGCACCGATTTCGCCCCTACCAGCGACGATACGGATTCAATCGGTGACGATGCGCACCGCGTACGGCATGATGCCGTCTTCACGGACCGGCGAAATCTTCACGACATCCCCGGATTCAGGGGCCTCGATCATCTTGCCGTTGCCCAGATACATCGCCACGTGCACGCTGCCGCCGGGGCCCCAGAACAGCATGTCGCCGCGTTCGCGATCCTCGACGTCGACCCGGGTGCCCGCGTTGTACTGGTAGCCGCTGTAGTGCGGCAGCGAGACGCCGATACCGGCGAAGGCGTAGAGCATCAGGCCGGAGCAGTCGAAACCGACCTTCTCGAAGTCGCCGTGGGCGTCACCGGTGCCGCCGTCACGGATGCCCAGGGTGGGTCCGTCCTCGTCGCCGCCGCCCCAGGCGTAGGTGACGCCGAGCTGCGACATCGCGCGGTCGACCACAATTTCGATCGCCGCCGAACCGGTGACCTGAGGTTGCGACGGGCGCGGCATGGTTTTGCGCGGCGAGGCCGGGGTCGACTCGAGGTCGGCGTGCGGGCGCTGGCCTTCGTTGAGCTGGGCGGCACGGTCGCGGGCGGCCTTGTCGGCAGCGGCACGCGAGGCGGCGGCGTTGGCCGCGGCCAGCAGGGCGAGCACCTCGGCTTCGCGTTGGGCGTCCCAGGTCAGGAAGATCTCGCGTTGGCTCTGGAGCCCCGCGACGGTCGAGCGGGCCACGTCGAGGGCGGATTGGGCGGCACTACGGTCGCGGCTCAGGGTGTCGCGGGCCACGGCCTGGGTGTCGAACTCGGATTTCGCGATGTTCACCGCGTGCTGGGCGGCATCGCGCTTCTGTTCCGCGCCCGCCGCGGCGGTATCGGCGTCGGCCTTGGCCTGGCGGGCGGCGGAATTCTGATTGGCCTGGGCGACCTGGGCGCGGCGCAGGCCGTCGAGCACCTGTCGCTGGTTCTTCGACACCATGCCGAGCACCTGGGCGCGGTCCATCGCGGCATCGGGGGTCGAGGAGGCGAGGTAGGTGACGACCGAACTGTTGGCGGGACGCACGTAGGCCTGGGTGGCGACCTGATCGAAATCCTGGCGTGCCACCTCGACTTTCACGCCCGCGTCGGCCAGTTGGGTCTGGCTGTCGGAGACGGCGGCCGCGGCCGCGTCGGCGGCGTCGCGGGCGGTCTGCAGGTCGACGAGTGCCCGGTTGACCGCTTCGCGTTTGCCGGCGAGTTGGTCGTCGAGTTCGCGCAACTGCTGATCGGCCGCGGCGACGCGATTGATCAGCACACCGATCTCGCCGACCCGCGCGTCGACCTGGGCGCCCGCGCCGGCGATCTCACCGTCGGACGGATTAGGTGGAGGGGGTGGTACCGCAGCGACCGGTCCCGCGGCGAGCACCACTGCCACCACCGCCAGCAAACCGATCGCTATTCGTAATAGACCTGGTTCGTCCCGCCTGCCCGCACTGCGCACGGTACCTCCGAGCATCTCGACTCGACATACGCCACCGGCGCATCAGTCGAAACACCGACCACAAGAGTCGACCAATGCCCCCTGTACCACTGCATTCACGATCGCGTTCATCGCAACCGTACGACACATGGTTCCCAAAGGAAACATCCGTCACAGTGGCGCGCGGCAACAATTCATCGATTGCTCGAAATTTGCGTGACAGGGGACAGCTTTCTACCGGAGAAAACAGACCGCTGATTCGGAAATGCGACTGGAGTGAAACCAGTCAGTTGGTGGAACTCGCATCGACGCGTGGTGCCGCGACAGCCGCCGCGTCCACCTCGGGTCCGCGGCGGACCTTCACCAGGTACAGCCCGGCGATCACCAGCACCATGAGGCTGATCAACACCATGGTGATGGCGCCCCAGGAGACGCCCTCCGGCTGTTCCAGCCGGTCGACGAAGGCCTGCACGGCCTCTTCGGGATGGTTGCCCTTGTACTTGGCCGAGTCCTCGGCCCACTCGAGCCGAACCCGGCTGATGCTGTCGCTGTAGGTACCGACCCAGTCGTCGCTGAAGACCGCGACGGTGCCGTGGGTACTCTCGCCGACCTCGGTGGCCAGATCACGTAGGCTCGAGTCGTGGCCGGGATTACCGGGAACGACGACGACGCTGAGCGGGATCCCCTCGGATCGCGCCTGCGCGACGATCGACGCCAGCTTCTCCTGATCCTGACCCTTGGGGGCCGCGACGTGATTGTCGGCGAGGTCGGACGCGACGCTGCTCAGCACGGTGTTCGGCGGCAGTTCGGCCGCCATCGGCGCAAAAGTGGTCATCTTCCATCCGGTCTGTCGAGCCACAGTCGCCGGTGTCGCGACGGGCGTCCAACACTGCCAAGGTGAGCGTCACTGCGTCTTCCCCGACTTCGCTCGTCAGGCACAGTACGCGACGCGGCGCTCGACTACGCCTGCACGGCACCACCGACGGCCCCCGCGTATTTCATAGGACAAGCGTACTGTTAGGCTCGTACGGCGAGGAATTCGGCACTCACGGCGCCGGATACCCCCTCCGAAGACGCGAGCCGCCGGCACAGCCCCGCCGGCGGCACACCCTCACACATGAGTGGAGCTGACGTGACGAAGATTGATACCTTCGGCGCCAAAGGCACGCTCGAGGTCGGAAGCAACTCCTACGAGATCTTCCGTCTCTCGGCTGTTCCCGGCACCGAGAAGCTGCCCTACGCCCTGAAGGTGCTGGCAGAGAACCTGCTGCGCACCGAGGACGGCGCGAACATCACCGCCGACCACATCCGCGAGATCGCGAACTGGGACCCCTCGGCCCAGCCGAGCGTCGAGATCCAGTTCACCCCCGCGCGCGTGATCATGCAGGACTTCACCGGCGTGCCCTGCATCGTCGACCTCGCCACCATGCGTGAGGCCGTCACCGTCCTCGGTGGCGATCCGAGCAAGGTCAACCCGCTCTCGCCCGCCGACATGGTCATCGACCACTCGGTGATCCTGGACGTCTTCGGCCGCGCCGACGCGCTGGAGCGCAACGTCGACCTCGAATACGAGCGCAACGGCGAGCGTTACCAGTTCCTGCGCTGGGGCCAGGGCGCCTTCGACGACTTCAAGGTCGTCCCCCCGGGCATGGGCATCGTCCACCAGGTCAACATCGAGTACCTGGCCCCCACGGTCATGGTCCGCAACGGCCAGGCCTACCCCGACACCTGTGTCGGCACCGACTCGCACACCACCATGGTCAACGGCCTCGGCGTGCTGGGCTGGGGCGTCGGCGGCATCGAGGCCGAGGCCGCGATGCTCGGCCAGCCCGTCTCCATGCTGATCCCGCGCGTGGTCGGCTTCAAGCTGACCGGCGAGATCAAGCCGGGCGTCACCGCCACCGACGTGGTGCTCACCGTCACCGAGCAGCTGCGTAAGCACGGCGTCGTCGGCAAGTTCGTCGAGTTCTACGGCAAGGGCGTCTCCGAGGTCCCCCTCGCCAACCGCGCCACCCTGGGCAACATGAGCCCCGAGTTCGGCTCCACCGCCGCGATCTTCCCGATCGACGAGGAGACCATCAACTACCTGCGCCTGACCGGCCGCAGCGACGAGCAGCTCGCGCTCGTCGAGGCGTACGCCAAGGAACAGGGCATGTGGCACGACGCCGACCGCGAGCCGGTGTACTCGGAGTACCTCGAGCTCGATCTGGGCAGCGTCGTGCCCTCGATCGCGGGCCCGAAGCGTCCCCAGGACCGCATCCTGCTCAGCGACTCCAAGAGCGCGTTCCGCTCCGACATCGTCAACTACGTCGGCGAGGGTGAGCTCACCGCGCTGGACGAGGGCGTCGACGAGTCCTTCCCGGCCTCGGACCCGACCGCGGTGTCCGCTGCCGCCGCCGACGACACCTACACCCCCGCGCACTCCGCGGCCAACGGTGCCAAGGGTCGTCCGTCCAAGCCGATCGAGGTCGTCGGCGAGGACGGCAACAAGTTCGTCCTCGATCACGGCGCGGTGGTCGTCGCGGGTATCACCTCCTGCACCAACACCTCCAACCCGTCGGTCATGCTCGGCGCCGCCCTGCTCGCCCGCAACGCGGTGGAAAAGGGTCTCGCGACCAAGCCGTGGGTGAAGACCAACATGGCCCCGGGCTCGCAGGTCGTCACCGACTACTACGAGAAGGCCGGTCTGTGGCCCTACCTGGAGAAGCTGGGCTTCTTCGTCGGTGGCTACGGCTGCACCACCTGCATCGGCAACACCGGTCCGCTGCCCGAGGCGATCTCGGCCGCGATCAACGACAACGACCTCTCGGTCACCGCGGTGCTCTCGGGTAACCGCAACTTCGAGGGTCGCATCTCCCCCGACGTGAAGATGAACTACCTGGCCTCCCCGCCGCTGGTCATCGCCTACGCGCTCGCGGGCACGATGGACTTCGACTTCGAGACCGACGCGCTCGGCCAGGACACCGACGGCAACGATGTCTTCCTGAAGGACATCTGGCCCTCGGCCCAGGAGATCGACGACACCATCAAGACGTCGATCAGCCAGGACATGTTCCGCAACTCCTACGCCACCATCTTCGACGGTGACAAGCGTTGGCAGGGTCTGGCGACCCCGGAGGGCGATACCTTCGCGTGGGACGAGAAGTCGACCTACGTGCGCAAGGCGCCGTACTTCGACGGCATGTCGATGGATCCCTCCCCCGTCACCGACATCTCCGGCGCTCGCGTGCTGGCGCTGCTGGGCGACTCGGTCACCACCGACCACATCTCCCCGGCGGGCCCGATCAAGCCCGGCACCCCCGCCGCGCAGTACCTCGACGCCAACGGTGTGGCCCGCAAGGACTACAACTCGCTGGGCTCGCGTCGCGGTAACCACGAGGTCATGATCCGTGGCACCTTCGCCAACATCCGGCTGCGCAACCAGCTGCTCGACGACGTCTCGGGTGGTTACACCCGCGACTTCACCCAGGACGGTGGCCCGCAGGCGTTCATCTACGACGCCTCGCAGAACTACCAGGCCGCGGGCATCCCGCTGGTCGTGCTCGGTGGCAAGGAATACGGTTCGGGCTCCTCGCGTGACTGGGCCGCCAAGGGCACCAGCCTGCTCGGCGTGAAGGCCGTCATCACCGAGTCGTTCGAGCGCATCCACCGCTCCAACCTGATCGGCATGGGCGTTGTGCCGCTGCAGTTCCCGGCCGGGCAGTCCGCTGCCTCGCTGGGCCTGACCGGCACCGAGACCTTCGACATCGCGGGGATCACCGCCCTCAACGAGGGTGTCACCCCCAAGACCGTCAAGGTCACCGCCACCGCGGAAGACGGCAAGGTCACCGAGTTCGACGCGGTCGTCCGCATCGACACCCCCGGTGAGGCCGACTACTACCGCAACGGCGGCATCCTGCAGTACGTGCTGCGCAACATGATCCGCGGCTGATTGTTCGACCCGGTGGCGCAACACCGTAAGGTGTTGCGCCACAAGGGCATTCGCTTGCCCCCATGAATAATGCGACAGCCCCCGTCTCGGTTCGCCGGGGCGGGGGTCCGTGTATCCGCTAGCTGGAGGAATCATGCCCAAGGTCAGCGACGACCACCTCGCCGCCCGCCGCAGCCAGATCCTCGACGGTGCACGACGCTGCTTCGCCGAATACGGCTATGACGGCGCCACCGTGCGCCGCCTGGAAGAGGCCATCGGCCTGTCCCGCGGCGCGATCTTCCACCATTTCCGCGACAAGGACGCCCTGTTCTTCGCCCTGGCCAAAGACGACGCCGAACGCATGGCCGAAGTCGCCGCCAATCAGGGCCTGGTCCAGGTGATGCGCGATATGCTCGCCCGCCCAGAGGAATTCAACTGGCTGGGCACCCGTCTGGAAATCGCGCGCCGAGTCCGCACCGACCCCGAATTCCGCGCGGGCTGGACCCAGCGCTCGGCTGAACTGACCGCCGCGACCCTGGCCCGCCTCGAGCGCCGCAAAGCAGCAGGCGCCCTCCGAGACGATGTCCCCACCGATGTCCTACTCGGCTACCTCGACTTGGTCCTCGACGGGTTGATCGCCCGCATCGCCTCGGGCCACACCAACGAAAACCTTTCCGCCGTACTGGATCTCGTCGAAGCCTCGGTGCGACGCAAGGAATCCTGAGTCAGGCTCGACGCGGCCATGGAGTAGCCCCATGGCCGCCGAACTCTCGCTGATTGCGCGCGGCGGGAAATTCCCCGGAGGTCTTTTCCCTGACCGGGATCGGAAGGTCAGCGCGCCCAGCCACTGAGCAAGGTTCGCGAGATCCGGTCCAGGGCGACGCGATCGGCCGGCTTCAGCACCGCCAGCATCGCCGTCTCGTTCTCGGTGTGCGCCACGACGACCGTGTCGACCAGTGTCCGACCCTCCTCGGTGAGCGCCACCCGCACAGCGCGTCGATCCTCGCGATCGGCGACGCGGCGAACCAGGCCCGCCGTTTCGAGTCGGTCGATACGTCCGGTCATCCCCGCCCGCGACAGCATCAAGGTATCGGCGAGCACCGACGGGTTGAGCTCGAAGGGCGCACCCGAACGACGCAGCGCCGCGAGCACATCGAACTCGCCGCGCTGCAAACCGTGTGCGGTGAAAACACTGTCGATCCGCGCCATGGCGATGTTCATCAGCCTGCCGAGCCTGCCGAAGACCGCCATCGCCTCCAGCTCCAGATCGGGTCGCTCCCGCTGCCACTGCGCCGTGATCGCGTCGACCACATCCGGTTCCCGTTCATCCATGGACATCATTCTATTCGCCGAGATATAGTTCGGTGATTAACTATCAACCGACGAACGGAATGGTCATGACGAATACCCGCGAGATCGCCCTCTGCCTGCCCGAGGACGCCGAGACCCTGGGTACCGAGAATGTGCGCATGCGCCTGCTCACCGACGCGAACGCCAGCGACGGCGCGGTCAGCACGCTCGAAGTCACCATGACCCGGGGCGCCGACGGCGCCGCCCCGCACTTCCACACCCGTTCCGACGAGCTGTTCTACGTCGCCGACGGCGAGCTCCAGGTCATGGCGGGCGACCAGATCCTCACCGTCGGTGCGGGCGGCTCGCTCGTCGTCCCACGACAGATGCCGCACGCCTTCGGCGCCACCCCGGACACCGGCGCGCGCATCCTGATCGCCCTGATGCCCGGCGTGCAACGCTTCGAGTACTTCCGCCTGCTCGACCGGCTCCTCCGCGGCGACGCCACCCATGACGAATTCGTCGCCGCCCAAGAGGAATTCGACAACCACTTCGTCGACGCGCCCGCCTGGTGGGCCGAGCGCAACGCCCAACGCGGCTGATCCGTCATGCGGTTCCCGGTCGCAGTGTGGCCGAGATTGCACGCCGATCGGGAACAACGAGTCGGAAGCGGCCGGTTGTACGCCGTATGACGTTCTCCGTACCGGTCCTCGTCCGAGGCTACGAGCTCGACACCCAGGGCCACCTCAATCACGCCGTCTACCACCAGTACGGCGAGCACGCCCGGTGGGAGCTGATGCGCGCGGCGGGGATCGCGCAGGACAAGTTCATCGCCAGCGGCGTCGGCGCGGTGGTGCTCGAGTCCACCATCAAGTACAAGCGCGAGCTGCGCGGTGGCGACGAGGTCACCGTGACCTGTGCGTTCGATTGGAAGGAAGGCGAGAAGGTCTTCCGTTTCCACCACCAGATCATCAAGCTCGACGGTACGGTCGCCGCAGAGATCACCGTACTGGCAGGCGCGATGGACCTGACGACCCGTCGACTCGTGCCGAAACCGGCCGAACACTTCCGCGAGCTCGCCGAGAATCCCGAACTGCTCGGACTCTAGAGAACCTCGCACGGCGCGGCGGGCGCCCTCCGGCACACACCCGAGGGCGCCCGCCACGCCGTCTTCATTGTGTTTGCTGTCGGATTGCCCGTGAGAACACAGTTGCAACATCCGAGTTGTCCGAAATTCTTTCCCGGCAAGGCGATCACGCGCCGCTCGGCGGTTTGCCCGGCACTCCGTAAATCTCGCGAACCCGCTCGGTGGACCGCCTGTTCACGCTATGATCCGAAGCACCTTTTGGGGTTCTGGCAAATCGCGAGCAGACGAGAAAAGATCGGAGTGAGCGCCCATGACAGACGCCGTCCACCTCCCCGCTACCGCGTCGTCCCGAGATCGGGGCCCCGCCTTGCGCGGATTGCTGGTGGCCGAGTCCGATCGCGACATCTCGGTGCGCGTCGAGGGTGGAACCTGGACTTTCGACCGCAACGACGTCGTGCGACTCACCGAAGACCGCGTGTGCGCGGGTGAGCGTCAGGTACGGGTCGATATCCGCCCCGGCGCCACCGCCGATTTCACCCGACGGATGCGCGTCGATCTGGTCGACCGACCGATCACCCTCGCACCGGAACCGTCGGAGGCGCTGGACGACGAGGAACTGGCCCGCGCCACCCTCAGCTGGGCGACGAAACTGCGCATCGCCGAACGAGGTGGTGCCACCGGGGCAACGTTCACCTTCCGCGACGGCATCAACTGCGACAGCCTCGACTGAAACGGCGCGGCAGTCATGGAAGGCGCGACCGATGCCGTGCTCATCGTCTCCGAAACCGACGACCTGCACGCCGATGCGCTGGCGTCGACCTTGCGAGAACACCACGGCCTCGACCCCATCCGACTCGACTTGCGCGACTTTCCCTCCGAGACAGGGAGTTTCCGGCTAGACAAAGCGGGCACCAACCGCGCGATGTCGCACATTCACGGTCTCGACGACGTGCGTGCGGTGTGGTGGCGCAGGCCGCACCCGTGCAAGGTTCCCACCGGCGTGCGCGCCGCCGACGACGAGTTCCGCCAGGCCGAGTGCGACGGCTTCCTGCAAGGCATGCTGTGGTCGATCCCGGCGTACTGGGTCAACGACCCGGCCGCCGAACGCACCGCCTCGCGCAAGATCGTGCAGCTCGAAACCGCCCAGCGAGCGGGGTTCACGATCCCGGAGACGCTGATCACCAACGACCCGGACGAGGCGCGCAGTTTCGTCGAATCCCGGTGCGGTCCAGTGGTGTACAAACGCACCGGCACCGGGCGTGGCGAGTTCTCCGAGACGAGGATCATCACCCGACCCGAGCTGAACCGGCTCGACTCGATCCGTTCGACGCCGACCACGTTCCAGGATTATGTGGAGGCCAGTTGCGATCTGCGGGTGGTGTGGGTCGACGGTGTCGAGTGGAGTGTGCGCATCGACTCGCAGGCGGGGGTCGGCCGCATCGATTCCCGGCTCGACACCTCCGTCGCCTTCGCGCCGGACCGGTTGCCTGCCTCGGTGAGCAAGTCCCTCGCGACCCTGATGGGCGCGCTCGGACTCAGCTTCGGCGTGGTCGACCTGCGCCTCGGCAGCGATGGCGAGTACTACTTCCTCGAGGTGAACCCCCAGGGGCAGTTCGCGTACCTCGAGATCAAGACGGGGCTACCGTTGTTCGCCAGCCTGGCGAATCTGCTGGTCCGCGGCGACGGAGCCGTCGCAGGCTGGTAGCGGCTCCGTCGACGACGTCCCGCTCAGTCGGCCGGATTCTTGCGCCGATTGGCGCCGCCGCGCCCACGCAGTTCGACGTGTGACTCGACCAGCACATTGTGGATGAAGCCGTACGAGCGGCCGGTGGACCTGGCCAGGGAGCGAATGGACGCGCCCGCCTCGTACTGCTTCTTCAACTGGGACTGCAACCGGTCGCGGGACTTGCCCGTGACCCGGGTTCCCTTGCCCAGTGCGGCCTTGCCGATCGTCGATTTACCCTTGGCCGACCTAGCGGCCTGTCTGGAACTGTCGCTCATGGCTTCCTCCGAGTCGCCGAGCACTTCCTCCAGGCTAGACACTCCACACTCGGTGATCAACGAAAACAGTGATCAAACTCACGCGATCCCCGCGAGTTCCTCCCTGCCACCGCGATTCCTGCGCGACACACCGGCTCTATGCGAGATCGATGAGCTCCGCGTACTCCGCCGACCAATGGTCCTCGGTGCCGTCGGGGAGCAGAATGACCCGCTCCGGGTTGAGTGCCTCGGCCGCACCGGGATCGTGCGTCACCAGCACCACGGCGCCCGCGTAGGTGCGCAGCGCCTCGAGGACCTGCTCACGCGAGACCGGGTCGAGGTTGTTGGTCGGCTCGTCGAGCAGCAGCACGTTCGCCGCCGAGGACACCAGCCCGGCCAGCGCCAGGCGGGTCTTCTCACCGCCGGACAGGGTGCCTGCCGGCTGGTCGAGCTGCGGACCGGTGAACATGAACGCACCGAGCAGACTGCGCAGCTCCTGCTCCCCCGCGTCCGGGGAGGCGTGGCGGATGTTCTCCCACACCGAGGCCTGGTCGTCGAGCGTGTCGTGCTCCTGGGCGAAGTAGCCGACCTTGAGCCCACGCCCCTGCTCGACGCCGCCCGCGGTCGGTGTCTCGACACCGGCGAGCAGTTTCAGCATGGTCGTCTTACCGGCGCCGTTGAGCCCGAGCACCACCACGCGACTGCCCTTGTCGACGGCGAAGTTCACGCCGGTGAAGATCTCGAGTGAACCGTAGAGCTTGGTCAGGTCCTTGACCATCAGCGGAGTCTTGCTGCAGGCCGCGGGCTCGGGGAACCGGATGCGGGCGACCTTGTCGCTCACGCGCACGTCGTCGAGGTCGTTGATCAAGCGTTCGGCGCGACGCACCATCTGGTGTGCCGCAGCGGCTTTGGTGGCCTTCGCGCCGAGCTTGGCGGCCTGCTGACGCAGCGCGCCCGCCTTCTTCTCGGCATTGGCGCGCTCGCGAACGCGGCGCTGCTCGTCGGTGGCACGCGCGTCGAGGTACTTCTTCCAGCCCATGTTGTAGACGTCGGGCTCACCGCGCACGGCGTCGAGGAACCACACCTTGTTGACCACGTCGCCGAGCAGTTCCACGTCGTGGCTGATCACGATCAGACCGCCGTCGTGGCTCTGCAGGAACCCGCGCAGCCAGGTGATGGAGTCGGCGTCGAGGTGGTTGGTCGGCTCGTCGAGCAGCAGGATGCGGTCGGAGCGCCCGCCCGAGCCGTCGGAGGCGGAGAACAGGATGCGAGCCAGCTCGATGCGGCGACGCTGACCACCGGAGAGGGTGCGCAGCTGCTGCCCGAGGACGCGGTCGGGCAGGCCGAGGCTGTTGCAGATGCGAGCCGCCTCGCTTTCGGCGACGTAGCCACCGAGCGAGGAGAACTGGTCCTCGAGGCGCCCGTACCGGCGAATCGCCTTGTCGCGGGCGGCATCGTCGGCGACCTCGGCCATCTCGACCTGGGCCTTCTCCATATCGCGCAGCAGGACGTCGAGCCCGCGGGCCGAGAGCACCCGGTCTTTGGCGATCACATCGAGATCGCCTTCCTTCGGGTCCTGCGGCAGGTAGCCGATGTCGGTGGAACGCGTGATCTTTCCGGCGTACGGCTCACCCTCACCCGCGAGGATGCGCAGGGTGGTGGTCTTACCCGCACCGTTACGACCGACCAGTCCGATCCGGTCGCCGGACTGCACTCGCAGCGCCGGCCCAGGAGCGGAGAGCAGGGTGCGGACTCCGGCCCGGACCTCCAGGTCGGTCGCCGTGATCACAGAGTTCTCCTCAGAGTAAGACAAACGGGAAAGGCATATCGGCAAGAACCACTTATTTTACCGTCGACGTCCCAGGAAGCCGCACCCGGCGCTGCCCGATGTGAGCGTGGTTACTCTCATGCCATGACTACCGATCTCCTTGGCCGTACCGCTCTCGTCACCGGAGCCAGTCGCGGCATCGGCCTCGCGACCGCGGCCGAACTGATGCGCCGGGGCGCGAACGTGCTGATCACCGCGCGTAAACCCGAACCACTGGAGGCCGCGGCCACCGAGCTGCGCGCGCTGGGACACAAGGGCCAGGTGAGCTTTCTCGCCGGCAACGCCGGCGATGCCGACGCGCGCGCGGAGGCCGTGGCGAGGGCCGTCACCGAGTACGGCTCGCTCGACATCCTGATCAACAACACCGGCATCAACCCCGTCTACGGTCCGCTGATGGACGCCGATCTGGGTGGCGTCAGCAAGATCTTCGACGTGAACGTGGTGGCCTCGCTGGGCTATGTGCAGCAGGCCTACCGTGCGTGGATGGCCGAGCACGGCGGCGCCGTGGTGAACGTGGCCAGCGTCGCGGGTATCCGGTCGTCGGGGGTCATCTCGGCCTACGGCGCGTCGAAGGCGGCGCTGATCCGGCTCACCGAGGAGCTGGCCTGGCAGCTGGGCCCCAAGATCCGGGTCAACGCGGTGGCGCCGGGCGTGGTCAAGACCAAGTTCGCCGATGCGCTGTACTCCGACGACGAGGAGCGCGCCGCGAGCGTGTACCCGATGAAGCGACTCGGCGTGCCCGAGGACGTGGCCCGGCTGATCGCCTTCCTGGTGTCCGACGAGGCCGCGTGGATCACCGGCGATTGTGTGCGGGTCGACGGCGGGTTCCTGTCCACCGGCGGCATCTGAGAACCCACAGCGTCTGAAACACACAGGGGCGGGCAGCGATTCCGCGCTGCCCGCCCCTGCGATGCGTTGTCAGACCGAGGTCTCGCGGCTTCCCGTCGAGACCGAAACACTGTCCTTCGCCCGCGAGTTCTCCCGCGCGCCGTCCTCGGCCCGCGCCGCGTCGGCCCGCTCGGCCTCGGCCCTGGCCGCTTCCGCCCGCGCCGCCTCTGCCCGCGCGAGCGGATCCACAACGACGATTTCCTCGGACCTGGCGGCCAGCGGATCACGCACCACCACTTCACGTTTCGGCGAGCGCGCCGCGCCGCTGTCGTCCAGGCCCCACCGGTCGTGCAGGCGACGCAGGAACTCCGGCGCGTACCAGTTCGCGTCGCCGAGCACCTTCATCGTGGCGGGCAACAGGAACCCGCGCACGAGGGTGGCGTCGACGATCACCGCCAGTGGCAGGCCGATGCCGAACGCCTTCATGAAAGTGATGTCGGAGGCCAGGAAACCGAGGAACACCAGCGAGATGAGGATCGCGGCGGCGGTGACGATGCGCCCGACCCGTTCCAGGCCGAGTGCGACCGCTGTCTCGTTCTTGCCGGTGCGGTCGTATTCCTCCCGAATCCGCGACAGCAGGAACACCTGGTAGTCCATCGCGAGCCCGAAGGCGGCGGCGAACAGCATCACCGGGACCGTGGCGGACAGATCGCCGGTGACGGTGAAGCCGAGTACCCCGGACAGGTGCCCGTCCTGGAAGATCCACACCAGCGCACCGAAGGTCGCGGTCAGGCTCAGCGCGCTGAGGATCACCGCCAGCACCGGCAGCACCACGCTGCCGGTGAGCGCGAACAACACGATCAGCATCATGATCACCACGAAGCCGAGCGCCCACGGCAGTTCGTTCTCGATGGCGGCGACCGAGTCGGCATTGGCCGCGGCCACGCCGCCGACCAGCAGTTCGCTCGGCGTCCGCACCGCGCGCACCTGTTCGACCAGGTCGGCGAGGGCATCGCTGTCGCCGGTGCTCGGCACGATCGACAGGTAGACGGCCTTCTCGACCCGGAATCGCGCGTTCACCGCGGTGGGCTCGAGCAGCAGCCCGCCCTGGGCGTAGCTGCCGGTGGCCGTGTCGACGCGACGGACATTGTCCAGGTCGGACATATCGCGGGCGATGGTGTCGAGTCCCGCGGCGCTGTAGGCACTTTCGGGAAGCACGGCGACCAGCGTGTGCTGGTCGCTCTCGCCGAAGTCGCGCGCCACGATCTCGGTGACCTGACGGGAGTTCATCGATTCCGGCAGCGTGCGTTCGTCCGGGAAACCGAGGTTCACGCCGAGGAACGGTGCGCCGAGCAGGAGCAGCAGTGCGGTGACAGCGAGCCCGATCGAGATCGGCTTGCGCATCACGGCGGTGGCGAGTTTGTGCCAGGCGCCCTCACCCGGTGCGGGGCGCGGGGCGCGCAGGAACCACCAGCCGAGCTGACCCTTGTCGATACGCGTGCCGATCAGCAACAGCGCGGCGGGCAGCGCGGTGAGCGAGACCAGCGCGGCCAGCGCCGCCACGACGATGCCCGCGTAACCCATCGACCGGATCGCCAGCAGCGGGAAGAACAGCAACCCGGCCAGCGCCACCGCGACGGTGAGCGCGGAGAACGCGACGGTGCGACCCGCGGTGCGCAGGGTGGTGGCCACCGCACCGGCCGGGGTGCGACCTTCGGCGAGTTCGTCGCGGTAGCGGTTGACGATCAACAGGCTGTAGTCGATGGCCAACCCGAGGCCCAGCAGCGTCGCCACATTGGTGGCGGTCACCGACAGCGGGGTGAACAGGGTGAGCAACCACAGCGCGCCCATGGTGGTGAGCACGGTGCCGATCGCGACGAGCAGCGGCAGGCTCGCGGCGACCAGACCGCCGAAGACGAACAGCAGCGCGATCAGCGTGAGCGGGAAGGCGATGGCCTCGCCCTTGGCGATATCGGTCTTGCTCTGCTGCACCGTCTCGTGCATGAGCATGGCGAAGCCGCCCGCCCTGACCTGCAACGATCCCTGTTCGCCCGTCAGCTCTTCGGAGATGGCGGTGACGCGTTCGTCGATCTCGCGTTCGCTGCCGAGCACACTCGCGACGATCAGACCCTGCTTGCCGTCGACACTGCGCAGCGCGGGCTGGTGGGAGGTCCAGTACGACATCACCCCGGTGACGCCTGCGCGTTCCTGCAGGTTGGCGACCAAGGCCGTTGCCGCCGCCGTGGATTCGGGGTCCTCGACCGAGGACTCGGTTTCCACCAGCAACAGCAGGTTCGGCGGCGCCTGCCCGAACTCCTCGCGCAACACCTCGAGCGCACGGCTGGATTCACTGCCGGAGTCGGTGTATCCGCCGCCCTCCACCCGCTCGAACAGCGTGGCCCCCAGGGTGCCGAGCACCACCGCGAGCACCGCGAAAACGCCGAGCACCCAGCAGCTGCGCCGCCTGGTGAATTCGAACACCGGATTGTCCCCTAACTCGTCACGCCATTGCGCGGCACGCGTATCGACGTGTGGAAGCTGGAAGTACTTCCGGCCGGTCCGCCTCGTCGGCCCGATCCTGTTGGCGGGTCGGCGCGTTCGCGCAGCGATCGTAGCAACTTCGTGGCGGTACCGCCGGGCCTCCGTCACACCCTTGTTCGTCCCGGTCAGCTACCGGTCTCGACCACCGCGCCACGACGACGAGATCGATCGCTCCAGCAGGCTTCGACTACCGACCGGCCGCCCCGACGGCCGAGGTCATGACAGTGCGGCGCAGAGCCGGAGGCAGGTCGGTGAACAGCGCGCGCATCGTGGCGAGGGTGCCGCGAAGATCGCCGTGGCCGGACAGGTAGCAACGCTGGAGAGGAGCGGGCAAACCGAAGAAGACCTCGAAGAACGCCGGGACCTCGTGGGGCGGGAGAGCCAGCAGCGCACGCAATCCCGCGCGGCGCAGGGCCGCTACGGCCCGCGCTTGCGCAGTCCACACCGTGCCACCCGCGACCACGGTGTCCGCCGCGGCGAGTGCGGCGGCGACGCTGTACCCGGTCGCGGGATGGGTCAGGGCGCCCGCGGCGCCGAATCGACCGCCTCCCGGCTTGCCTCCCTGCACCGGAAAGCGCACTCGCTCAACAGGTTCCGATCCCGTGAGCGCGATCCCGCGCGCGTGTAACCGATGCTCGAGTCTGCGCCGCAACACCGCCGGCGCGAGCGCTGGTCGGCCCGCGAGGCAGGTCTCCTCGAAGAGTTCGGTGTCGGCGCCGAGCGGGATGGCGTACAGAAACGACGGTGGGTCGCCGGGGTCGGCGCCGTTGTCGAGACGCCAGTCCATGAACAGCGTCGGCTCGGATCCCGTCCTCGCCACGACCACGCCGTAGGCGGTCTGCTCCGCCCGGCTCGGCGACCGACCCAACCCCCGCGCATCGACCACCTGACCGGTACGCGTCAGCCCACCCGCCGTGCGCACCGATCGCGCATCCGCCTCGACGACCCGATCCGCGATCACGGTCGCACCGTCGAGCGTCAACGACGACTGCAGTGCCGCCGTATCGAACACCTGATAGACGCGATCGATCCGATGCTCGCCCACCGCCCACGCCGTCGGCCCTTCCGCCGTCGCCGCGATCACGCCGGGATCGAGCCACCCGGGCAATTCATCGGCCCATGCCGCATAGGTCGGCGTCCACACCCGATCCGGGTTCGGATCGATCACCGTGACCTCGCGGCCCGCCGCCAGCGCACGATGAGCAACAGCCCGTCCCGCAGGACCGAGCCCACACACGATCACGTTCGTACCCACCCGTTGATTGGATCAGACGTCACGATTTCGAGCACCGCCGGATTACGGGCCCGCACCTATTCGGGAGCGCTTTCTCACCCGGGCGCTACCTATCGACAATGATGGGTTGCATGAGGTCGATCTGGAAGGGCTCGATCGCTTTCGGGCTGGTGAATGTCCCGGTCAAGGTTTATACAGCGACCGAGGACCACGACATTCGGTTCCATCAGGTCCACGCCAAGGACGGGGGCCGGATCAAATATGACCGGGTCTGTCAGGTGTGCGGCAATTCCGTGCAGTTCGCCGATATCGACAAGGCCTATACCTCGCCGGATGGTGAGCAGGTGGTGCTCACCGACGCCGATTTCTCGAAACTCCCCGCCGCGGAGAAGCACGAGATTCCGGTGCTGGAATTCGTGCCGTCCGATCAGATCGACCCGGTGCTGTTCGAGAAGAGCTACTACCTCGAACCGGATTCCACGACGCCGAAGGCCTATCAGTTGCTGGCGGCGACCCTCGAACGCATCGACAAGACCGCGCTCGTGCATTTCACGCTGCGCCAGAAGACTCGCCTGGCCGCATTGCGCGTACGTGACGGCGTACTGGTCCTGCAGACGCTGCTGTGGCCCGACGAGGTACGCGCCGTGGAATTCCCCTCGCTCGACGAAGCGCCTGCCCCGCGCCCGCAGGAACTGAAGATGGCCGAAACTCTCGTGGAGTCGATGTCGGGCGATTTCGACCCTTCCGAATACACCGACGAATACCAGATCGAACTACAGAAGCTTCTCGACGAGGCCATTGCCAGCGGCACCGGCAAGGTCGAACCCGCCGCCGAAACCGAGCCCGCCGAGCAGGCCGACGCCGAAGTCGTGGACCTGGTCGCCGCGCTGCAACGCAGCCTCGAGGCCAGCGGTCGCCGAGAAGCCGCTCCGGCGAAGCCCGCGAAAAAGGCCGCGAAGAAAGCCGCCAAGAAAGCCGCGCCGCGCAAGGCCGCCACGAGCAAATCCACCGCGTCCAAGACCGCGACCCGCAAGGGCGCGTAGGGCACACTGGCGACCATGGACACCGCCATCGCTGTCGTGCCGATGGGATTGGGACACCTGCGTCAAGTCCTCGACCTCGGCCATCAGGTCTTCGACACCACGATCAAGCCGTACACGTCGTGGTCGCTCACGGCCGCTGCCGAGCACCTCGACAGCCCCGACAACGCCTGCTGGGTGGCCCTGGATTCCGACCGGGTGGTCGGTTTCGTCCTCGGGTCGATGGAGTTCGAGCATCGCGACGACTGGGCGTATCTGGAATGGATCGCGGTCGCCCCCGATATGCAGGGCCACGGGATCGCGCGGCGGCTGGTGAACGCGTGCTCGGAGGCGCTGTTCGCCCGCGGCGCCCGCCATATCGTCACCGATGTCGAGGACCGCAACAGCGCCTCGGCCGCGCTGATGACCAGCAGCGGGTTCGTGCCCGCCGCGACCGTCACCCTGCTGGTGCGGCCCAATCCCGACGTCCCGGACGACGACGCCCCGCTGCCGCCGATCACCAAACGCGACCTCGTCCGCCGCGGGAGACTCTCGATAGAGCACCCGTTGCGCTGATCCTCGGGCCGGGCCGTCGAGGGAGCCGACTCACCGGTCCCGCCGCCGACAACCCGAGCAAGGGCCGAACCTGTTGTGCCGGATTGTTGCTGAGCGTGATCCGACCGCCCCGGGGAATATCGGCGACTGTGATCCCCTGCTCGGCCGCCTTGCGCGTGCATACCTCCCAGTGCGGTCGGGCGATGTCGTTCACACCGATACACGCCACGCCGTCCCGGTGGTCTTGCCCACAGCTCACGGCCCCTGCCGCCGGCGCGACCAGGACCGGAATCGCCAGCAGGCGGCGCAGGATTCACCTTGTCCGCAAGTTAGACGGACGTACCACTATTTGCGAGGATTTCGCTCATGGCAAGTCAAACCGTTGTCGGCGGGTAGCGCCGACAGCTTGGATGGCCGAGTTCATCTTCTGCGAGCGATTCGGGAGTACAAGTGAAATTCCGTCGGACACTGGCGATCCCAGTGCTGATAGCAACCGCGGCCCTCACCCTGACCGCGTGCGGTTCCGATGACGAGTCGGGCACGGTCGTGCGGATCGGCACCACCGACAAGGACAAGGCTTTCGAGGTCTTCGAACAGAAGGCGAAAGAGCAGGGCATCACCCTGAAGGTCAGCAATTTCTCCGATTACAAGCAGCCGAATACGGCGCTGTCGCAGAAACAGATCGACCTCAACCTGTTCCAGCACCTGCAGTTCCTCGGCCAGTACAACGTCGCGAGCTCGGATACCCTCACCCCGATCGGCTCGACCTACATCGTTCCGCTGGGTCTGTACTCGAAGAAGCACAAGGCTCTCGCCGACATCCCGGCCGGTGGCGAGATCGCGATCCCCAACGATCCGACCAACCAGGCGCGCGCGCTGTTCGTGCTGCAGGCGGCCGGCTTGCTGAAGATCACCGGCACCTCGGTCCAGCCGACCCCCGCCGATATCGACAAGGCAGCCTCCAAGGTGCGCGTCACCCCGGTCGACGCCGCCCAGACCGCGCTGTCGCTGCCGTCGGTGGACGGCTCAGTGATCAACAACACCTTCCTGGACCGGTCGGGTATCGACCCGAAATCGGCTCTGTACAAAGATGATCCGAAGAATCCGGCGGCGGAGCCGTACATCAACGTGATCGTCAGCCGCGCCGAGGACAAGACCAACCCGACGTATCTGAAACTGGTCGAGATCTGGAAGGACCCGGCCGTGGCCACCGCCCACGCCGAGGTCACCAAGGGCACCGCGGTCGCGGTGAATCGTCCCGGCGCCGAGCTCGAACAGATCCTGGACCGGGTGCAGCAGGGCATCCGCACGGCCAAGTGAGTGCGCAACCCGCCGCTGTCGAATTTCGTTCCGTCACCAAGGTTTTCGGCAGCGGCGGCGATCGGCACACCGCACTCGACAACATCGACCTGCGGATCGAACCAGGTGAGATCTTCGGCGTCATCGGCTATTCCGGGGCGGGCAAGTCCACCCTGGTCCGGCTGATCAACGCGCTGGACAAGCCGACTTCGGGCACCGTCACGATTTCCGGCACCCCCATCACCGGGGTGCCGGAGTCGGCGGTGCGCACGCTGCGCCGCGATATCGGCATGGTGTTCCAGCAGTTCAACTTGTTCCGATCACGCACTGCCGCGGGCAATATCGAATATCCGCTGAAGGTGGCGGGCTGGAAGCGGGCCGAGCGTAAGGCCCGGGTGGCCGAGCTGCTCGACTTCGTCGGGCTCACCGACAAGGCGCGCGCCTACCCCGATCAGCTCTCCGGCGGGCAGAAGCAGCGTGTCGGGATCGCCAGGGCATTGGCCACCTCGCCCTCGCTGTTGCTGGCCGACGAGGCCACCTCCGCGCTCGACCCGGAGACCACCGGCGAAGTGTTGCGACTGCTGAAGAAGATCAACGTCGAACTCGGGGTGACCATCGTGGTGATCACCCACGAGATGGATGTGATCCGCGCGGTCGCCGACCGGGTGGCGGTGCTCGCCGAGGGCCGGATCGTCGAATTGGCTTCCACCTTCGATGTTTTCGCCGCACCACAGGCCGCGCCGACGCGCTCGTTCGTGGCGACGGTGCTGCACAACCGGCCCGACGCGGCGGAACTGGATCGCTTGCGGGAGCTGCACGGCGGCCGGTTGGTGACCGTCGACATCGACGATCACAGCGGAATCGGGGCGGCATTGGCCGCCGCTACCGCCGCCGACGTGCGTTTCGAGATCGTCTACGGCGGGGTGAGCACGTTGCAGGACAGGACTTTCGGCAGCATCACCCTGGCGTTGCACGGGCCCGATGTCGCGGTGGATCGCGTGGTCGCCGACCTGGAACGGAAGGCGAGCTGATGGAGACCAACTGGGAGAAGCTGCGGCCCACACTGTTCGAGGCGATCGGAACCACGATCTACCTGGTCGGCGTGACCTTCGTTGTCGCGGGCGTGATCGGGCTGGTGCTCGGGACCGCGCTCTACACCACCCGCAAGGGTGGGCTGCTGGCGAACGCGCCGATCTACTTCGTGCTCAATGTGTTCGTCAATGTGGTGCGTCCGATTCCGTTCATCATCCTGCTGGCCGCGCTCGGCCCGGTCACCTTGGAGGTGGTCGGCACCACGATCGGCTCCGAGGCGGCGCTGTTCGTGATGATCGTCGCGGCCTCGTTCGGGATCGCCCGGATCGTGGAGCAGAACCTGGTGACGGTCGATCCCGGCGTGATCGAGGCCGCGCGTGCGGTCGGTGCGGGACCGCTACGGATCATTCTCACGCTGCTCATTCCGGAAGCGTTGGGGCCGTTGATCCTCGGCTATACCTTCGTGGTGATCTCGATCGTCGATATCTCGGCGATGGCGGGCACGGTGGGCGGCGGCGGACTCGGTGATTTCGCCATCGTCTACGGGTATCAGCAGTTCCAGTGGCAGGTCACGATCGTGGCGGTGCTGATCATCATCGTCGGCGTGCAGGGCGTGCAGTTCTTCGGCAACTGGCTCGCCAGGAAGGTGCTGCGCCGCTGAAACCGGTAGGGGCACGGACCGGATCGGTCCGTGCCCCTACTTTCGGGGATTCCTAGACGTTGGCCGTGCAGGCCGACAGGATGACGCTCGCCGCACGCGGTGAGGCCGAGCCCGGATCCGGGAACGGCGCCGCGCTGATGCCGAGTACGTCCACCGCCGAACGCTCGGCCGCGGCCAGGGAGTGATCCCACGACCATCCGAAGCGGTAGTCCGCGCCCTGCGCCACCGCACCGCAGGCATTGCGGAACTCGACGACGATCTGGCAGTCGCGCACACCGCACTCATCGAGCGCGGCCTGGCTCGCTGCCGCCCAGCTGCCGTAGTTCACCGCCGAGGCCACCACGGCCTGCCCCGCCGACAAGGCCAGCGCCCCATAGAGATCGCCCGCCGCGGCCTGGAAGCCACCATCGCGCGACACCGCCGTGTACCCCGGCACCTCGGCGATCGCCACACCGCTGGCCCCCGCGGAAGCGGCCCCCGCGTTCACCACGGTGAACGCGGCCACCGCGGCCATGACAGCCACACCGAGGGCATATTTGCCCACCACAGACATCAGAGATTCTCCCCGTCGAAATTTCGACTCCGCACCTCGAAGCCGAACCCATCATGAACGGCCCGCCCACTCCCCCGGAAATAGCTTTCCGGCATCGCGGCGACAACCATTCGGCGAAACCGGTCATAGCGCCGAGACATAGTCGGCGACAACGGTTCTCGCGTGTCGTGACGCTCGATTCCTCCCGAACCGCTCGTCCGCCACAGCGTAACAACGCCCTCCGACAAGTAGCGGCGGACCGAAACCGCTACGGGCGAACCAACTCCTCCCGCGCCCGCATCAACGCGAATCCGAGCAGGTTGAGTCCCCGCCACCGCAGCGGATCTGTCGCACCCGGATCGTCGGCGGCCAACCCGATCCCCCAGATCCGGTCCACCGGACTCGCTTCGACGAGCACGCGCGAGCCGGTGCCGACCAGATATCGCCGCAGTGCGTCATCCTGGCCGAACTTGGCCACGCTCCCCGCGACCACGATGTCGAACCGCGCGCGCTCCCACACATTGTCGTCGAAGTTCCGAATCTGTCTGCCGAGCTTCTTCGCCTGGCTCGGATGACCGACCCCGAGGATCTTCGCCGCGGTCGCCGGATCATCGAACAGCATCGCCTTGCGCCACATCATGTAGTGCTCGGCGGTGGCGAATTCCAGACCGTCGACGGTGAACGTCGCAGGCCACCACTGGCTCAGGCTGCTCGACCCGATCGTGCCGTCACGACGTGGGGTGTGCCCCCAGAACGCCAGGTACTTCGGCGAAATACCCTGCGCGATCGCCTGACACAACTGCTCCACAGATTCGACAGCCATCACCCCTCCTAGTTTTGGTCTATATAACCATAGACCACGACCGGGCACTGCCGACTCGGTCGGGTCAGGCCGTCCGGATGCCGTCCAGGTCGGGGTAGGGATGAGGGGCGGGACGGCGGGGGATTCTGGTGTCGGCCCCGGTGGATCTGTCGACGGCGCCGGTATGGAAGCTGCGGGCGATCATCGAGGAGCGCAGTTGCCACAGGCCCGAGGACTGGGCCGGGTCGAGGCCGGTGAGTTGGGCTACTCGGCGCAGGCGGTAGTCGACGGTGTTGGTGTGGATGTGCAGCAGGCGAGCGGTGCGCTGGCGGTTCATGTTGTTGGCGATGTGCACGCGCAGGGTTTCGTAGAGCTCGGGATGGTTGTCGAGGGGAGCGAGCAGCTCGCCGAGACGGGCGCGACCGGGGCCGGGGCGAGTGAGCTGGTATTCCAAGGCCAGGTCGCCGAAGCGGTAGAGGCCGGGGGCGCTGTCGAGACGCTCCACCATGTCCAGCAGTTCGTGGGCACGCTGGGCCGCGTCGGGGATCTCCTCGGTGGTGGCGGGCACCAGCGCCGCCGTGACGTCGACGTGCGCGGCCCGCGACAGCGCCTCGACCAGTGCGTCGAGCTGCTCGTCGACCAACAGATCGGCCGGGATCAGCAGGGTACCGCCGTCGACCGACAGCAGTGACAGCACCTGCTCACCGCACCGGTGCGCCAGCGCCGTTTGCACCCGCCGCAGCTTGCGCCGGGCCACCACCGCGCCGTTCACGCGCGGATCGCGCTCGTCGGGATGCGGCCCGATCGACAGGGCGAGCACCGAGTACGCGTCGGCGACAGTGATGCCGACCTCGCGCGCCATGGTGACGGTCGACTGACCGGCCAGCAGCGCCGAGGTGAGCGTGTGCACGGCCGTGTGACGTTCGCCGACGGCCTCGCGGTGCTCGCGGATGTAGGAACGAGTCACGGTGGTACACAACAGGTCCGAGATCTCGACCACCCGCCGGAAGCCGTGGATCAGGCTCGCGCGATCGGCGTCGGCTACCTCGTCGTAGACCGCGTCGAAGGAGAGCCGGAAACCCTCGTGGAAAGCGTGCAGGATCGTGTCGATCGGCACGCCTTCGCGCGCCCACCCCGCCGCCGCCACCGCGAGCCGGTTCAGTTTCACTTCCTCGTCGCGGCCGTCCAGCATTCCGCCGACGATTTCCAGACACATCCGGGTGACCGAGGTGACGTCGCCTGCGATCACATCGCCGGGTAGCGTCCGGCAGGTCGCGACATTGTCGACGAAGTGGCCCACCAATCGGCTGGTCATCGTCCGCACATCACGCAAGGGCTGCCACAGGGCCGTCTCGTCCAGTGAGATCGTCATCGTCGACTCCTCCTTCTACACCCCGGCGCCGCCGGTAGTGGTTGTGCCTCCGTCGTGTTGGCCCATGTGATGACCCGCACTTCGGTTTCTCTGTGATCATGACTGTAGGGTGAGCGACAGCTCACCTTCTACTCTTCTTTCCGCCGAGGTCCGTCAATGCCCCCGCAAGCCGATAAGCAGCGCAAACGCCCCAAGCAAGACCGGGCGAAGGAAACCAGAACCCGCATTCTCACGGTGTCCGCTCATCTTTTCGGTACCCGCGGGATCGGCAATACCTCGACGAATCGGATCGCGACCGAAGCGGGCATGAGTATCGGCACGCTGTACCGGTACTTCAACGATCGCGACGAGATCGTCAAAGAACTCAACGACAGCCTGTTTCTGCAGGTAGAGGAGCGCTACAGCCAGCTGCTGAGCGCCAGCGCGAACCAATCCCCCCGCGATGCCGTGATCGATCTGATCCGCTCGGCCGTGGACATCCTCGTCGCGAACGGGCCGCTCGTGCGCGCCCTGGTCACCGATCTGCAGTTCCACGGCAGCGGCATCCCCGAATTCGAACCCCGGCTGCGGATGCTCATCAAGCTCTACATCCTCCAGATGATCGGCCCGATCAAACACGTCGACATCGACGTGATGGCCTTCGTCGTGCTCAACGCCGGTTTCGCCACGGCGTTGCGTTCGGTCGAGTTGGACGATGTCGAACTCGATGCCGTCATCGCCGGCACCGCCGACATGATCAGCGCCTGGATCGACGCGGTCTCGGCAGCCGAAAACGCCCAGTAGACAACGAAACGGGCCCGAATCCTCCGAAAGGATTCGAGCCCGTTCACTACGCGATGATCAGCGCGCGTTCACCGTGCAGATCGCGTCGACGATCTCGGTGCCGCTCAGGGCCGCCGAGCCCGTGTTGGCCAGCAGTGCGGTCGGCGTCAGCTCGGAGAGGTTCTCATAAGCCTTGCGCTCGGCCTCCGCCCGCGTCGGCCCGGTCGCCCATGCGATGCCGTTGTCGCTCTCGATCAGCACGGCGCAGCCGTTGGCCCAGGTGGTCACCACGTTGCAGTCCGCCAGGTGGCAGTCGGCGATCGCGGCGGCCTCGGCCGCCTCGGCGGTGGCCTCGTTGACGCTGGTGCCGTAGATCGCCCGGCCATCGCTCAACGCGATCGACGCCCACTGGTCGCCTGCCGCGCTCGCCGAACCGGCGCCCAGCACCGACCCGGCCGCAAGAACCGACGCCGCCACGGCGAGACCGGCCTTACCCATGAAACTCATTCGAAAGATCTCCTCTGAAAACAGTTCCGAAAGTCCGGAACCTTCAAGATCATCACTGATTGCATCGTGATAGCCAACCGAACCGGAGAAAATCACACGGCGCCATGCCAGCGCATCACCGAAACACGAAGGGCCCGAATCCATCAGGATCCGGGCCCCACCACTACGCGGTGATCAGCGTGCGTTCGCCGTGCAGATCACGTCGACGACATGCGACCCACTGAAGCTTGCCGAACCGGTGGCCGCCAACAGCGCCCGCGGGCTCAGTTCGGACAAGCTGACGTAGGCGTCGGACTCGGCCTCGGCCCTGGTCGCACCGGTGCCGACTGCGATCGAGCCCTCACCATCGGAAACAATGGCGCCGCAACCATCGGACCAGGAAGCCCAGATTTCGCAGTCGTCCGGAGTGCAGTCAGCCAACGCAGCATCCTGTGCGGCCCGCGCGCTCGGCTGGTTCACGCTGAACCCGTAGGTCCACGCCTCGTCGCTGAAAGAAATAGCGCCGTGCAGACTGGCCGCGCTCGCCGAACCGGCACCGAATACCGACCCGGCCGCAAGACCCAGCGCCGCCACGGCGAAGCCGGCCTTACCCATGAAACTCATTCGAAAGATCTCCTCTGGAAACAGCTCCGAAAGTCCGGAACCTCCAAGATCATCATCGATCGCCCGGTGATAGCCAACCCCGCGGTGAAAGATCACTCCATCGCCGTCCACGCATGAGCGCACCGAACGCGCGAAGGGCCCGGATCCATCAAGGATCCGGGCCCCGAAAGCGCAGTGTTACACCGTGAAGCCGAGGGCGCGCAGCTGTTCGCGACCGTCGTCGGTGATCTTGTCCGGGCCCCACGGGGGCATCCAGACCCAGTTGATCTTCAGGTCCTCGACCAGGCCGCTGCGCACCAGCGCGTTGCGGGACTGGTCCTCGATGACGTCGGTCAGCGGACAGGCCGCCGAGGTGAGCGTCATGTCGAGGGTGCAGATGTTCTCCCCATCGACCGAAAGGCCGTAGACCAGGCCGAGATCGACGACATTGATGCCGAGTTCGGGGTCGACGACGTCGCGCATCGCCTCTTCGAGGTCTTCGAGATGCTGGATCTGTTCGGCCGTCAATTCGACCTCGACGGCCTCGACGGCTTTGTCGACCTCGACTGCCTCGGCGGCGTCCGGGATCTGTGCGGTATCGGTGCTCTCACTCATGTGGCAGACTCCCCATTTCCCATCGGTGCCTTGGTTTCCTCGGCCGAACTGATCTGCACGACAGCGTCTTTGAACGCCATCCACCCCAGCAGCGCGCACTTGACCCGCGCCGGGTATTTGCTGACACCGGCGAGGGCGATGCCGTCGCCGATCATGTCCTCGTCGCCTTCGACGGTGCCGCGGCTGGAGATCATCTCGCTGAACGAGTCGACGACCTTCAGCGCCTGCTGCACCGGCAGCCCGATCACCTGATCGGTGAGGATCGAGGTGGCGGCCTGACTGATCGAGCAGCCCTGGCCGTCGTAGGAGACGTCGGCGACCTCGCCGGCGTCGTCGATCTGCACCCGCATCGTCACTTCGTCACCGCAGGTCGGGTTCACGTGGTGCACCTGCGCACCGAACGGTTCCCGCAGCCCGCGGTGGTGCGGGTGCTTGTAGTGATCCAGGATCACTTCCTGGTACATCTGCTCCATACGCATGAGCTAGGCAACTCCGAAGAAGGTCTTGGCCTTCCGCACGGCCGTGACCAGTGCGTCGACCTCATCGAGGGTGTTGTAGACGGCGAACGAGGCACGTGCGGTGGCGGCGACGCCGAACTTGCGGTGCAGCGGCCAGGCGCAGTGGTGTCCGACCCGGATGGCGACGCCCTGGTCGTCGAGGATCTGGCCCACGTCGTGGGCGTGGATCCCGTCGACCACGAACGACACCGCGCCACCGCGATCGACGTTCTCGACCGGCCCGACGATCCGCACACCGTCGATACCGGACAGACCCTCGAGCGCGGCGCCGGTGAGCGCGTGCTCGTGGGCCGCGATGGCGTCCATGCCGAGTTCCTCGAGATAGCGCACCGCGGCGGCCAGCCCGACGACCTGCGAGGTCATCGGCGTGCCCGCCTCGAAGCGCTGCGGCGGCGGCGCGTAGGTGGTCTTCTCCATGGTGACGGTCTCGATCATCGACCCACCGGTGATGAACGGCGGCGTCTGCTCGAGCAGCGCGCGCCGGCCGTACAGTCCGCCCACGCCCATCGGGCCGAGCATCTTGTGGCCGGAGAACGCGGCGAAGTCGACACCGAGCTCGTGGAAATCCACCGCCATGTGCGGCACCGACTGGCAGGCGTCGAGCACGACGAGCGCGCCGACGGCCTTCGCCCGGCGGATCAGTTCCTCCACCGGAGCGACCGCGCCGGTCACGTTCGACTGGTGACTGAACGCGAGAACCTTTGTCGCGGAAGACAGTTCGAGCGAGTCCAGATCGATGCGGCCGTCGTCGGTGATGCCGTACCACTTGAGGGTGGCACCGGTGCGACGCGCGAGCTCCTGCCACGGAACGAGATTCGCGTGGTGTTCGAGCTCGGTGATGACGATCTCGTCGCCGGGGCCGACCTTGTAGGGGAACCGGTCGTCACCGAAGGCGTTGGCCACCAGGTTCAGCGATTCGGTCGCGTTCTTGGTGAACACGATCTCGCCGGGATCCGCGCCGACGAAGCGGGCGATATCGGCGCGCGCCTGCTCGTAGGAGTCGGTCGCTTCCTCCGCCAGCTGATGCGCTCCGCGGTGCACCGCGGAGTTCCGGGTGAGCAAGAACTCGCGCTCGGCGTCCAGCACCTGCAGCGGACGCTGCGAGGTGGCACCGGAATCCAGGTACACCAACGGTTTCCCATCCCGCACCGTGCGATGCAGGATCGGGAAGTCGGCCCTGATCCGGGCCACGTCGAGGGCGGGCACCGTAGCGGTCATATCAGGCTCCAGCGGTCGCGGACGTGAAGCGCTCGTACCCGTTCGCGTCGAGTTCGTCGGCCAGCTCGGAGCCACCCTCGGCCACGATCTTGCCGTTGACGAACACATGCACGAAGTCGGGCTTGATGTAGCGCAGGATGCGGGTGTAGTGGGTGATCAGCAGCACGCCGCCGTCGGCACGCTCCTTGTAGCGGTTGACGCCCTCGGAGACGATGCGCAGCGCGTCGACGTCCAGACCGGAGTCGGTCTCGTCGAGGATCGCGATCTTCGGCTTGAGCAGCCCCAGCTGCAGGACCTCGTGACGCTTCTTCTCGCCACCGGAGAAGCCCTCGTTCACCGAGCGGTCGGCGAAGGCCGAGTCGATGTCGAGCTCCTTCATCGACTCCTTCACCTCCTTGACCCAGGTGCGCAGCTTGGGGGCCTCGCCGCGGATGGCGGTGGCGGCGGTGCGCAGGAAGTTCGACATCGAGACGCCGGGGACCTCGACCGGGTACTGCATGGCCAGGAACAGGCCGGCGCGGGCGCGCTCGTCGACCGACATGTCGAGGACGTTCTCACCGTCGAGGGTGATGGTGCCCTGGGTAACGGTGTACTTCGGGTGGCCCGCGATCACGTAGGACAGCGTGGACTTGCCCGAGCCGTTGGGGCCCATGATGGCGTGCGTCTCGCCCGACTTCACAGTAAGGTCGACGCCGTTGAGGATCTGCTTCGACTCACCCTCGGGGGTGGTGATCTCGGCGTGCAGGTCCTTGATTTCCAAGGTGGTCATCGAATTCGAATCCTTCGTTGCAGTAAGTGGTGTCAGATACCGACAGTGGCGAGTTCGGCCTCGATGGCCGCCTCGAGCCGCTCCCGGACCTCGGGGACCGTGACCTTCTGGATGATCTCGAAGAAGAAGCCACGCACGACCAGGCGGCGGGCGACGTCTTCGGGAATGCCACGAGCGCGCAGGTAGAACAGCTGCTCGTCGTCGAAACGGCCGGTGGCACTCGCGTGTCCGGCACCGGCGATCTCGCCGGTCTCGATCTCCAGGTTCGGCACCGAGTCGGCGCGCGCGCCGTCGGTGAGCACCAGGTTGCGGTTCGCCTCGTAGGTGTCGGTGCCCTCGGCGGCCGCGCGGATCAGCACATCGCCGATCCAGACCGTGCGAGCATCGCCCTTGGCCGAGGACGGATCGCCTTGCAGCGCGCCCTTGTACAGCACATTGGACTTGCAGTTGGGCTCGGCGTGATCGACCAGCAGGCGCTGCTCGAAGTGCTGGCCCGCGTCGGCGAAGTACAGGCCGAACAGCTCCGCTTCGCCACCGGGACCGGCGTAGCGCACGGTGCCCGACAGACGGACCAGGTCGCCGCCCAGCGTGGCCGACACGTGGCGCAGGTTCGCGTCACGGCCCAGCTTCAGGTGGTGCGCGGTGACGTGCACGGCGTCTTCGTTCCATTCCTGGACCGCGACGACGGTGAGCTTGGCGCTGTCACCGAGCACGAATTCGACGTTCTCGGCGTAGGTTCCGCTGCCGCGCTGGTCGATGACCACGGTGGCGACGGCGAAGTTGTCCAGGCGTACCTGCAGGTGACCGTAGGCGGTCTTGCCCTCACCGGGACCGGTGATGGTGACCGTCACCGGGTCCGACACCTCGGTTTCCGGGCCGACGGTGATCACGGTCGCCTCGGAGAAACCCGAATAGGCCTGCGCGGCGACGCGATCGGCGGGGGTACCGGCCTGGCCGAGACGAGAGTCGGTGCGGCCCACCGTTTCCACGGTGACTCCGGCGACCTCGCTCACCTCGATGACTGCCTGACCATCGGCGACCGCGGTGCCGTCGTGCAGGCCGCGCAGGCGACGCAGCGGGGTGAACCGCCACGCCTCGTCGCGACCCGACGGGACCTCGAACTGGTCGACGTCGAACGAGGTGAAGACCTCGCCCTTGTTGACCGCGGCGCCCGCGCCAGGATTCTGGATCGGCGTCTCGAGCGTCGACATCAGCCCACGGCCCCTTCCATCTGCAGCTCGATGAGCCGGTTCAGTTCCAATGCGTACTCCATCGGCAATTCCTTGGCGATCGGCTCCACGAAGCCACGCACGATCATCGCCATCGCCTCGTCCTCGGTGAGGCCGCGGCTCATCAGGTAGAACAGCTGCTCCTCGGAGACCTTGGAGACGGTCGCCTCGTGCCCCATCGTCACGTCGTCCTCGCGGATGTCGACGTAGGGGTAGGTGTCGGAGCGGCTGATGGTGTCGACCAGCAGCGCGTCACACTTCACGGTCGACTTGGAACCGTGGGCGCCCTTGTTGATCTGGACCAGACCGCGGTACGACGCGCGACCGCCGCCACGCGCCACCGACTTCGACACGATGGTCGAGGAGGTGTGCGGGGCCAGGTGCAGCATCTTGGCGCCGGTGTCCTGGTGCTGGCCGGGGCCGGCGAACGCGACGGAGAGGACCTCGCCGTGCGCGTGCTCGCCGGTCATCCAGACCGCCGGGTACTTCATGGTGACCTTGGAGCCGATGTTGCCGTCCACCCACTCCATGGTGGCGCCCGCTTCGGCCTTGGCGCGCTTGGTGACCAGGTTGAACACGTTGTTCGACCAGTTCTGGATGGTCGTGTAGCGGCAGCGGCCGCCCTTCTTCACGATGATCTCCACGACCGCGGAGTGCAGCGAGTCGGACTTGTAGATCGGGGCTGTACAACCCTCGACGTAGTGGACGTAGGCGTCCTCGTCGACGATGATCAGCGTCCGCTCGAACTGGCCCATGTTCTCGGTGTTGATCCGGAAGTAGGCCTGCAGCGGGATGTCGACGTGCACGCCCGGCGGCACGTAGATGAACGAGCCACCCGACCAGACGGCGGTGTTGAGCGCGGAGAACTTGTTGTCGCCGGCGGGAATCACCGAACCGAAGTACTTCTGGAAGATCTCCGGGTGCTCCTTCAACGCCGTATCGGTGTCGAGGAAGATCACGCCCTGCTGCTCCAAATCCTCACGGATGGAGTGGTAGACGACCTCGGACTCGTACTGCGCGGCGACACCGGAGACCAGACGCTGCTTTTCGGCCTCGGGGATGCCCAGCTTGTCGTAGGTGTTCTTGATGTCCTCGGGCAGGTCTTCCCAGCTCTCGGCCTGCTTCTCCGACGAACGAACGAAGTACTTGATGTTGTCGAAGTCGATGCCGTCGAGGTTGGAACCCCAGTTCGGCATGGGCTTGCGATCGAAGATGCGCAGCGCCTTGAGGCGCACGTCGAGCATCCAGTCGGGTTCGCTCTTCTTCGCCGAGATATCGCGGACGACGGCCTCCGACAGGCCACGTTGTGCGCTGGCACCGGCCACATCGGAGTCGGACCAGCCGTAACCGTAGGTGCCCAGCGAGGCGATGGTTTCGTCCTGGGTGAGCGGTTGCACCTGGTCGGTAGGGGTCGTCATTCGGCACTCCTTCCGGAGTCGTTCGTTCGTCCCGCCGCGGGCTGTGCGGCGGATGGGATCTTCGGCACCGCGACCAGCGGTACGTGGGTGGTGCAGGCGCAATCGCCGTTGGCGATCGTCGCAAGTCGCTGCACGTGGGTGCCGAGCAGGTCGCGGAAAGCGTCCAATTCGGCGGCGCACAACTGCGGGAACTCCTCGGCGACGTGGGCCACCGGGCAGTGGTGCTGACAGATCTGCACACCGGCGCCGACCTGACGGGTGGTGGCGGCGAAACCGGCCTCGGCGAACGCTTCCGCGATCTCCTCCACCTTCGCTTCGATCACCGGTGCGGTGTGGTCGGCGACGGGCTCGATGCCGTCGACGATCACGCGAACCCGCTTGCGGGCGAATTCGGCGATCGCGGCGTCGCCACCGATCTCACCGAGCTGACGGATCGCCGCCCCGGCCAGATCGTCGTAGGCGTGACCGAGATTGCCCCGGCCCGCCGCGGTGAGCTGGTACTGCTTGGCCGGCCTGCCGCGCCCCTTCTGCTGCCACGGCGCCGAGCGGCTCGCCCGTGCCTGGCCCGCGTCGATGAGCGCGTCGAGGTGCCTGCGCACCCCGGCGGGCGCGAGGCCGAGTTCGGTGCCGATCGCCGTCGCGGTGATGGGCCCCTGCTCGAGCAGCAACTGGACGATGGCCGCCCTGGTCTGCCCCTCGTGCGCGGTCGCCGCGGGGACAGCCGACGACCGAGCGCCGGTCGTCTTGGGACCGTCACTTTCCACGCCTGTCCGCAAACCCACGGTTTTCACAACACCAGTGTGGCGGAATTACTTCCTTAAATCTAATAAGGGTCACCTGACAAAGGGTGCCCTGACCTGCGATGAAGATCATCGGGGCACTCCGCCGCCCGGCAAAACCCCAGGTGCGGCCCCTGCGGACCGATCGCCGACGCGTGGCCGGGTGACCCAACGCACAGGTCTTCGACCGCGATCACCCGCTCCGCACCCGGTGCCACAGAGAGCTTCACCACGCTCTCACGGCGTTGCTCGCCGACGATATTCGCACCACATCGGAAGTGATCGACGGTCCAGGTGCGCTGTGGCGAACGAGGCGGCCGGCGGGCGCGGTCTGGCACGATGGCAGGGTGTCGAACCCGCTCACACCCACGTGTGTCCGTCATCCCGATCGGCCTACCGGACTCGCGTGTACGCGATGCGGGCGGCCCGCCTGTCCCGAATGTCTGCGCCCGGCCGCGGTCGGACAGCACTGTGTCGACTGCGTGCGGCAGGGACAGCAGGATGTGCGCCCGGTGCGGACCGTCGGCGGGGCGCGTGCGGGCGCGGCGGTTCCGTACGTGACCTACGGGTTGATCGCGGTCAATGTGTTGCTCTACATGATCACCGCGGCCCAGGCCGGTAGTCCGATGGACAACTATCGCGGGTCGTCGGTGTTCCGCGAGTTCGTCCTGGTCCCGCTGCTGGTCGCCGATGGCGAGTGGTGGCGACTGCTCGGGTCGGGGTTCCTGCACTACGGCGCGATCCATCTGCTGGTCAATATGTTCGCGCTCTATGTCGTGGGGCGTGACCTGGAGCAGGTACTCGGCCGGGTCAGGTACGGGTGCGTCTACCTGGTCTCACTGCTGGGCGGATCGGCCGCGGTGATGGCGCTGTCGGACTCGGTGACGGCGACCGCGGGCGCCTCCGGTGCGGTGTACGGCCTGTTCGGCGCCGTCACCGTGACGCTGATCCGGTTGCGGCAGAGCCCGACGCCGATGCTGGTGGTCATCGGCGTGAACGTGCTGATCAGCTTCTCGATCCCGGGGATCTCGCTGTGGGGTCACCTCGGCGGTCTGGCCGCGGGCACATTGAGCGCGCTCGGCATCCTGTTCGTGCCCGGCTGGCTGTCGGCCCGCGATCAACGATCCGCGCAGCGCATCGGCTGGGCAGCGCTCGGCGCGGTCGTGGTGGTCTGCGTGGCCGTGATCATCGCCTCGGTGCTCTCGCTGCGCTCGCAGCCGGTGTTCGTGGGACCACCGGCCGTGACCGCGCCGACTCCCGTCGAAGCACCCAGGTAATTTCGGTGCCACCCTGCGCGAGGCGACTGCGGGACGCCCTCGGCCGTGTGCCCACTAGGCTCTGAGCTCGTGGCAGTACTGGAGGGCGCGGCGCGCAAGACACTGGCGTTCGGGCGTAGAGCCCTCGGGCTCGACGTGTCGGCGCCCGATCACACCGTGGCGGTGCTGCATCGCGACGAGACCGAGGTCCCCGGGCTCGACAAGCGCGAACGCGCGCAACTGGACCGGATCCGGTTGATGGGTGCGACCGGCGCGGTGTTGATGGCGATCGCGGCGCTCGGCATCGGCGCGCAACCGGTGCATCAGAATCCCGTCTCGGGCGTTCGCGTGCTCGGCATCTTCGCGCGCGCGCACACCGGCTCACTGGCGATGTGCATGTTCGGCACCGCGCTGGTGATCGGGGCATGGCTGCTGCTGGGGCGCTTCGCCATCGGCGGCCTCGCCGGTTCCCCACTGCACCGGTTGAGTCGCTCGCAGCTGGATCGCACGCTGCTGCTGTGGATCATTCCGCTGTCCGTGGCGCCCCCCATGTTCAGCAACGACGTCTATTCCTATCTGGCACAGAGCGAGATCGCCGCGCGCGGCATCGACCCCTATTCCGAAGGGCCGGTCGCCGGACTCGGGATCGACAACGTGCTCACCAACAACGTGCCGACTATCTGGCGTGATACCCCCGCACCGTACGGTCCGCTGTTCCTGTGGATCGGGCGCGGCATCGCGGAGCTGACCGGGGACAACATCATCGCCGGGGTGTGGGTGCACCGGCTGCTGGCGCTGGCCGGCGTGGCACTGATCGTGTGGGCGCTACCGCGGTTGTCGGTGCGCTGCGGCGTCGCGCCGGTGAGTGCGCTGTGGCTCGGCGCGGCCAATCCGCTGGTGCTGTTCCACCTGGTCGGCGGCGTGCACAACGACGCGCTCATGCTCGGTCTGATGCTGGCAGGCATGGAGCTCATGCTCCGCGCGGTCTACGGCGAAGGCGGCAGACCCGACCGGCTGACGGCCACGAATCTGCCCCCGTTCGATGCCCGCGCCTACGGGCTGCTGATCGGTGGCGCGGTGGTGATCACGCTGTCGTCATCGATCAAACTCACCTCCATCATCGCGCTCGGGTTCGTCGGGATGGCACTGGCCAGACGCTGGGGCGGCTCGTTCGTCGCCATCGCGAAGGCCGCGGCGCTGCTGGGCGTGATCGCCGCGGCGACAACGCTGTTCATCGGATTCGCCAGTGGTCTCGGTTTCGGCTGGGTCCACACCCTCAGCGTCGCCAACGCCGTCCGGAGTTGGATGTCACTGCCGACCATCATCGGGATCGTCACCGGATTCGGCGGCGTACTGCTCGGCCTCGGCGATCACACCACCGCGCTGCTCTCGATCACCCGACCGATCGCGGGTTTGGTCGCGGTCTTCGTGACCGTCCGCATGCTCGTCGCCACCAGCGTGGGCAGGCTGCATCCGGTCGGCGCGCTCGGCGTCTCGCTCGCGGCGATCGTGCTGCTGTTCCCGGTGGTCCAGCCCTGGTACCTGCTCTGGGCCATCGTGCCGCTGGCCGCGTGGGCCACCCAACCGGTGTTCCGCGTGCCCGCCGTCGCGTTCTCGGCGGTGGTCTCGATGTTGGTGATGCCGCGTGGCGCGGAATTCCAGGTCTTCCAGATCATCGGCGCCGCGCTCGCCGCCGTCGTGTGCTTCGCGCTGTTCTTCGCGCTCACCCGGCACACGCTGCCGTGGCGGGCGCAGTCGGGGGTGTCGGCTCCGTCACAGGAGGGCACGGCTTACCGTGTGACATCGTGACAAGTCGCCCTGGACCCGCCGTTAGCGTCGACGGTGTGGTCAAGCGCTATGGCGAGACCACCGCAGTAGACGGTCTCCGGTTCGACGTAGAGCCCGCCCAGGTGTTCGCTCTGCTCGGCCCCAACGGCGCGGGCAAGACCACCACCGTCGAGATGTGCGAAGGCTTCGTGCGCCCGGACGCGGGCACTGTGCGCGTCCTCGGCCTCGACCCGATCGCCGACTCCGAAAAATTGCGTCCACGCATCGGCGTGATGCTCCAGGGCGGCGGCGCCTATCCCGGCGCCCGGGCCGGCGAGATGCTCGACCTGGTCGCGGCGTACTCGGCCGATCCCATCGATCCCGATTGGCTGCTGTCGACGCTGGGTCTGCAGGACAATCGCCGCACCCCCTATCGACGCCTGTCCGGTGGTCAGCAGCAGCGACTCGCCCTCGCCTGCGCGCTGGTCGGCAGGCCCGAGATCGTCTTCCTCGACGAACCCACCGCCGGTCTGGACGCCCAGGCCAGGCTCATCGTCTGGGAACTGATCGACGCCTTGCGCCGCGACGGCGTGAGCGTCGTGCTCACCACGCACATGATGGACGAGGCCGAACAGCTCGCCGATCAGCTCGTCATCATCGATCACGGGCAGATCGTCGCCCAGGGCACTCCCGCCGAGGTCACCGCTCATGGCGCGGCAGGCCAGTTGAGGTTCTGCGCCCCACCGAAACTCGACCTGACACTGCTGACATCGGCTCTCCCCGAAGGCTTTTCGCCGCGAGAGACGACGCCGGGCACCTACCTCGTCGAGGGTGAGATCAACCCGCAGGTGCTGGCCACGGTCACCGCGTGGTGCGCCAGGATGGACGTGCTCGCCACCGACATCCGCATCGACCAGCGTCGCCTCGAAGACGTCTTCCTCGAACTGACCGGACGGGACCTGCGCGGATGAGCGAGACCACCAGCCGTTTCCTGCCCGGCACCTTCACGCCCGACCCGCGTCCCGCCACGCGGGCGGCGATGCTCACGGCACAGACCGGGCTCGAGCTGAAACTGTTGCTGCGCAACGGCGAACAGCTGCTGCTCACCATGTTCATCCCGATCACCCTGCTCATCGGGCTCACCCTGTTGCCGTTCGGCGACCTCGGCGAGCACCGGGTCGACCGGATCGTGCCGATGGTGATGATGACCGCGGTGATGTCGACCGCGTTCACCGGCCAGGCCATCGCCGTCGGCTTCGACCGCCGCTACGGCGCCCTCAAACGGCTCGGCGCGACGCCGCTGCCCCGCTGGGGCGTGATCGCGGGCAAGTGCGCGGCCGTGCTGATCGTGGTGGTGCTGCAGGCGATCCTGCTCGGCGCGATCGGCGTCGCGCTGGGCTGGCGGCCCGGTCTCGGCGGACTGGCCCTCGGCGCGCTGGTGATCGCCCTCGGCACGGCCACCTTCGCCGCGATGGGGCTGTTGCTCGGCGGGACGCTCAAGGCCGAGGTCGTGCTCGCGCTGGCCAATATCCTGTGGTTCATCATGCTCGGCATCGCCAGCCTGGTCCTCGTGGGCGACACCCTGCCCACCGCGCTGACCGTGCTCGCGCGGCTCGTCCCGTCCGGTGCGTTGGCTTTCGCGCTGGACACGGCCTTGACGGGGTCGATCGACTGGTTCGGGGTGGCGGTGCTCGGGGTGTGGGGCGTGGTGTGCGGGTGGCTCGCGACCCGGCTGTTCCGGTTCCACTGACGTGACCAACGACGCACTGTAGTAGCCCTGGTATCAGCGTCGAATTCTCGGCCGGTACCATTCCTGACGTGCTGTATCGCGCCTTCGTTGGCCTCGTCGACCGGCTGCCGCTCCCCTCGCTGCGGGTGCAGCGGCTCATCGCCGTCGCGGTGATCCTGAGCCAGGCGGGCATCTCGGTGACCGGCGCGATCGTGCGCGTCACCGCCTCCGGCCTCGGCTGCCCGACCTGGCCGCAGTGTTTCCCCGGCAGCTTCACCCCCATCGGGGTGTCGGAAGTGCCGGTCCTGCACCAGACCGTGGAGTTCGGCAACCGGCTGCTCACCTTCGCGGTGACGCTGTGCGCCGCGTTGATCGTGCTGGCCGTCATCCGGGCGCGCAGGCGCAAGGAAGTTCTGGTCTACGCCTGGTTGATGCCCGGCGGCACCGTCGTGCAGGCCGTGATCGGCGGAATCACCGTGCGCACCGGCCTGCTGTGGTGGACCGTGGCGGTGCACCTGCTCGCCTCGATGGCGATGGTGTGGCTCGCGGTGGTGCTGTACGCCAAGATCAGCGAACCCGACGACGGCATCGAGACCGTCCAGGTGCCCGCTCCGCTGCGCATGCTCACCGCGCTGTCCGGCGTGGCGCTCGCGGGTGTGCTCATCGCGGGCACGCTGGTCACCGCGGCCGGACCGCATGCCGGCGACAAGAGCATCGACCGACAGGTCGAGCGGCTGGAAGTCGAGATCGTCACGCTGGTGCACCTGCACTCGCAGCTGCTGATCGGCTACCTGGCGCTGCTGATCGGGCTCGCCTTCGGCCTGTACGCCGTCGGGATGTCGGCGGCCATCCGCAAGCGGTTGTTCGTGCTGATCGGGCTCGTGCTGGCGCAGGCGCTCGTCGGCATCGTCCAGTACTTCACCGATGTGCCCGCTGCGCTCGTCGCCATCCACGTCGGCGGGGCCGCGGCCTGCACCGCGGCGACCGCCGCACTGTGGGCCTCGCTGCGTACGCGCGAGAAGATCGACGCGCCCGTCTTGTCGCAGACTTCCCAGCACTGACATCCGACCCTCGTCGGACAACGAAAAAGCCCGCGTCGCACTGCGATTCGCGGGCTTTTCTCGTCAGTGGCCGTCAGGCGCCGGCGAGCAACTTCCAGTTACGCGCCTTCGGGAACTTGGTCTGATGGGCGACCCAACCGGCCATCTTGGCCCAGTGCGTCGGGGCGGGAGTGACGATCGAGCCCAGCTCGCGACTCCACTCGTCGGTCTCGGCCAGGCCGTCGATCCGCTCGACGAGCGCCTTCGCGATCGCCATATCGCCGACCACCCGGTCGCCGAGGATGCCGTCGGCCCCGACCAGGGTGATCCGCACACCCTGCTTACCGAGGTACTGCAGCACGGCCGTTCCCGAACCACCGTGCTGGGCGAGGAACTTCACGATGGACTTCTCGACCTCGGCCGGCACCTTCACGGCCTCGGGGGCGGCGGTTGTACTCATGGCGGTGAGTTTACCGGCAGGTAGTTTCCAGTCCAGCCCCGAGTGGTCCGGAACACGGGGTGTAGAAAGGGGACTCATGCGCGCGATTCAGGTTTCCGAGCACGGTGGTCCCGAGGTCCTGCGATACGTCGAGGTGCCGGACCCGCAGGCCGGTCCAGGTCAGCTGCTGGTCGAGACCCAGGGTGTCGGCGTCAACTACATCGACATCTACTTCCGCACCGGCCAGTATCCGCAGGCGACGCCCTACCTGCCCGGCTCCGAGGGCACGGGCATCGTGGTGGCGATCGGTTCCGACGTCACCGAGTTCGCCGTCGGCGATCGAGTCGCCTGGGCGTCGGCGCCCGGCAGCTACGCGGACCTGGTCGCCGTCGACGAGGCGGTCGCGGTGAAGGTGCCCGACGTCGAGCCCGCCGTCGCGGCCGCCGCCCTCCTGCAGGGCATGACCGCCCACTACCTGACCGAATCGGTGTTCTCCCCCGAACCCGGCGACCCGGTCCTCGTCCACGCGGGCGCGGGCGGCGTCGGCCTGCTGCTCACCCAGATGGCCGTCGCGAAGGGCGCCAGGGTCATCACCACGGTGTCCACCGACGCCAAGGAGAAGCTCTCGCGCGAAGCGGGCGCCACCGAGGTTCTGCGCTACGACGACGACCTCGCCGCCCGCGTGCGCGACCTCACCGACGGCATCGGCGTCGCCGCGGTCTACGACGGCGTCGGTGCCAGTACATTCGAAGCGAGCCTCGCCTCGCTCCGAGTCCGCGGCACCCTTGCCCTGTTCGGCGCGGCCAGTGGCGCGGTCCCACCCTTCGACCCCCAACGCCTCAATGCCGCCGGCTCCCTCTGGCTCACCCGCCCGTCGCTGGGCGCATACACCCGTGATCGCACCGAATTCCTCTGGCGCGCAACCGATGTCTTCGACTGGATCGCCGCGGGAAGCCTGAACCTCCGCATCGGCGCCACCTATCCGTTGGCCGAGGCCGCCCAGGCGCATCGCGACCTGGCCGACCGCAAGACCACCGGCTCGATCGTCCTGCTGCCCTAGCCGCCATGGCCGGACACTCCGGTGTCCGGCCCCGCGCTCTGTTCAGTAGTCGCGGCCCGTGAGGCCGCGGTAGACGAAGCGGGTGATCGACTCGATCGCCTCCTCGTCGGTGAGGGTCACCGAACCGTCTTCGACCATGCGCAGCGTTCCGTCGACCGCGGCGAACATCATGGCCAGGCTGGCGTCGACGGTGCCCGGCAGGCGCAGCCCACGGTCCGGGAAGTCGGCCACATGGTCGGCGATATCGGCGCGCTGCTCCGCGCCGAACCCGGCGATGATCCGGGCGAAGTCCGGGCTCACCAGGGCCGCCTGCCCTATCGCGCGCAGGACCGAGGCATGTTCGCGGGCGAAGGTCCAGTAGCCGCGCACGTGGTATCGCACTGCCGCCGCATCGGTGAAGTCGCCGTTGTGCTCGGGATCTGCCGCGCGCTCGTCGCTCGCGACGGCCATATCGCGCAGAAGCGCTTGCAGCAGTTCCTCTTTGCTCGCGAAGTGGTTGTAGAACGAGCCCGCGGCACGGCCCGCGGCGGTGGTGATGTCGGTGATCTTCGCGTTCAGGTAGCCGTGTTCGGCGAAGACCTGCCGGGCGGCGGCCTTGAGTGCCTGCTCGGTTTCCGCGGATTTCTCGCGCCTGCTGCCCGCCACCGGACATCACCTCCTTGACAAGCACGGTACCAACACTGAAACTGAATTCATATTCACTGAATTTCAGTTCAGTTCTTGTTCCAGGAGGTATTTCCCATGTCAGAACAGGTACTCGTCGCCGGTGCGGGCCCGACCGGTCTCACGCTGGCCATCGACCTCGCCCGGCGCGGCGTGGACGTCCGGATCGTCGATCGCGCCGATTCGCCGTTCCGGGGATCGCGCGGAGACGGCCTGCAACCGCGCACCCTGGAGGTGTTCGACGACCTCGGCGTCATCGACGCGGTCCTGGCGGCCGGGTGCGAGCTCCCGGTGATGCGCGCCTACTTCGCGGGGACCTTCGTCGGCGAGCGCCGCATGGCCGAACCCGTCGAGCCGACACCGGATGTGCCGTATCCGAATGCCTGGGTACTCGGTCAGTCCGACACCGAGGCGATCCTGCGTGCACGGCTCGCCGAGCTCGGGGTGACGGTCGAATTCGGCACGGCGCTGGCGGATTTCAGCCAGGACGACGCCGGCGTCACGGCGACACTGCACCGCGACGGCCATACGGAGTCGGTGCGCGCGAGCTACCTGGTCGGCGCCGACGGTGGCGCGAGCGCGGTGCGCAAGCGCCTCGGGATCGCGTTCGACGGCAGCACCGACGACTCGATCAGGATGCTGCTCGGCGATGTCCGCGCCGACTCCCTCGACCACGAGTGCGGCTACTGGTTCGCCGCCTCGGCCGACCAGCCCATGACCGGCTTCGCCCTGTCCCCGCTACCGGGCGCACGGCGGTTCCAGTTCGCCGCCCCGCTGGCCGACGACCGCTCCCCCGATCTGGCCACGCTGCAAGAACTCGCCGACCGCTATGGCCCCGAGGAAGGTCTGCGGCTGAGCGACCTGTCCTGGATCACGATGTGGCGCCCCAACATTCGACTTGCCGAACGATTCCGCGACGGTCGGGTGCTCCTCGCGGGCGATGCCGCCCACGTCCACCCGCCCACCGGCGGCCAGGGTTTGAACACCGGCGTCCAGGACGCCTACAACCTGGGCTGGAAACTGGCCGCCGCCCTCAGCGGCGACCCCGCCCCGCTCGACACCTACGAATCCGAACGCCGCACCGTGGCGGCCCGAATCCTGGGCCTGAGCACCGAACTCCTCGACAAACTCGTCGACGGTGACGAGGACGCGATGCGGCGCGGCCCTGAAACCCGCCAGCTCGGCATCACCTATCGCTCCCCCGCCGAGCACGGCCCCCTCGTCGCGGGCGACCGAGCACCGGACGCCCCGCTACACGACGAATCCGGCCGACCGATCCGCCTGTTCGACCTCTTCCGTGGCCCGCATGCCACCCTGTTGCGTTTCGCCCCGACGCCCGGGTCCGCCGCGCCAGACGCCGCATCCCTCGATGATCCCGACCTCCACACCGTCGAGATCCACCGGTTCGACGCCCTCAGCCACCGATCCGCCGACACCGACCGCCCCACGTTCACGACGCTCGTCGACACCGACGGCCACGCCTTCACCGCCTACGCGGCCACCTCCGGCACCGCCGTCCTGATCCGACCGGACGGCCACCTCGCACATCGCTGGTGACCTTCACCCGCCATCCCGGACCCGACGCCGCCGGGTCCGGAAACGACAGTGGCCGGGCATCGCTGCCCGGCCACTGTCGCGAAAGAATGTCTTACAGCCCGACGAGGCTGCCCACCGTGTCCCACCCGAGCACCGAGTCGACGGCCAGACCACAGAACACCACCGCGAGGTAGTTGTTCGACTGCAGGAACAACTTCAGCGGCTTCACCGACTCGCCACGACGCACCCCGGCGTAGAGCTGGTGCGCCATCAGCAGGAACCAGGCGCCGGCCACCAGCGCGACCGCCGCGTAGATGACGCCTGTCGCGGGCACCAACGCCATCGTCGCCAGCACCGTCAACCAGGTGTAGATGACGATCTGCTTGGTCACCACCTGCTCGGTGGCGACCACCGGCAGCATCGGCACACCGGCCGCGCGGTAGTCCTCCTTGTAGCGCATGGCCAGCGCCCAGGTGTGCGGCGGCGTCCAGAAGAAGATCACCGCGAACAGCACCAGCGCGGGCCAGCCGATATCTCCGGTCACCGCGGACCAGCCCACCAGTGCGGGCATGCACCCGGCCGCGCCGCCCCACACCACATTCTGCGAGGTCCGGCGCTTGAGGCCCTTGGTGTAGACGAAAACGTAGAACAGGATCGTCGCGACGACGAGCGCGCCGCTGAGCAGGTTGGCCTGCCACCACAGCCAGGAGAAGGAGATCGCGCCGAGCGCGACGCCGAACACGAGCGCGTGCGAGGTCGGCACCGCATCGCGGGCCAATGGCCGCCGCGCGGTCCGCTTCATCACCTTGTCGATGTCGGCGTCGGCGACACAGTTGAGGGTGTTGGCACTGGCCGCGCCCATCCAGCCACCGAACAGGGTGACCAGGATGAGCCGGATGTCGACGGTGCCGCGGTCGGCCAACAGCATCGTCGGAATGGTCGCGACGAGCAGCAGCTCGATCACGCGTGGCTTGGTGAGCGCGATATAGGCAAGGGGCTTGCGCACGATTCGCGCGGCCAGACTGTCGCCCGCGAGGCGGTCGGCCAGGGCCGTCGACGAAGTTCCGTGCGCACCGCTACTACCCGGCTCGTGACCGATCCGCACTGTTTCTCCTCGCACGCTGTGCTTCGCTTCGCATCCGGTAATGGAACGAGCAGCGCGCGGCTGCGGCGCGGCCACTACTACAGAGGATGGTAGACCCACTCACCTGCCGCTCCGCGCCAGACCCCCGCCACCGTGGGCGCGGTCACTACGCTTCGCGACCGCGCATCCCGGGCCCACGCGGCGGTGAACCCGTATCGACGCGCAGGTGAACGGCACCGCGACGGGCCTCGCGTGCGTCGCGGCGACGGTCGACACCGCACACCGCCGGTACGCGACGATCCGCACTAGACTCACTGCCAGGGTTCGCGCCAATCCGGTGTCACAGCACCACTAGGGTATTCCTGTACATCGGTACGCACCCCGGCCGCGTGCGACCCGCTTCGATCATCATCGCCGCAGCCAAGCTATCGCCGTCGACGAAACCTAGGTCAGGAGAACCACGGTCGTGCCAGTCACAGACGACATTCGCGCCCTCACTCAGCGGAACTACCCCAGCGACTGGACGGACCTCGACACCTTGGCCGTCGACACCGCCCGGGTACTCGCTGCCGACGCCGTGCAGAAGGCGGGCAACGGGCACCCCGGCACCGCGATGAGCCTCGCGCCGGTCGCCTACACCCTGTTCCAGCGCACGATGCGCCACAACCCCGCGGACCCCAGCTGGGTCGGTCGCGACCGGTTCGTGCTGTCCTGTGGGCATTCCAGCCTCACCCTCTACATCGAGCTCTACCTGGCCGGTTTCGGCCTGGAGCTCACCGACCTCGAGCAGCTGCGCCAGTGGGGCTCGCTCACTCCGGGTCACCCCGAGTTCCGCCACACCGACGGCGTCGAGATCACCACCGGCCCGCTGGGCCAGGGTCTGGCTTCCGCGGTCGGCATGGCGATGGCCGCGCGACGTGAGCGCGGGCTGTTCGATCCGAACGCCGCCGAGGGCACCAGCCCGTTCGACCACTTCATCTACACGATCGCCTCCGACGGCGACCTGCAGGAGGGCGTCACCGCCGAGGCCTCCTCGTTCGCGGGCACCCAGCAGCTGGGCAACCTCGTGGTGATCTACGACGACAACGAGATCTCCATCGAGGACGACACCGACATCGCCTTCACCGAAGACGTGGCCAAGCGCTACGAGGCCTACGGCTGGCAGGTGCAGATCGTCGAAGGCGGCGAAGACGTGGTGGCCATCGAGAAGGCCCTCGACGCGGCCAGGGCCGAGACGTCCAAGCCCTCGATCATCATCCTGCGCACCATCATCGGCTTCCCCGCCCCGAACAAGATGAACACCGGCGGCGCGCACGGCGCCGCGCTCGGCCCCGACGAGGTCGCCGCGGTGAAGAAGGCGCTCGGCTTCGACCCGGAGAAGTCCTTCGAGGTGGACCCGGCCGTCATCGAGCACACCCGCAAGGCACAGGCCCGCGGCGCGCAGGCACAGGCGCAGTGGCAGCAGGGCTTCGACGAGTGGGCCGAGGCCAACCCGTCGAACAAGGCGCTGTTCGATCGCCTGCAGACCCGCACCCTGCCCAAGGGCTGGACCGAGGCGCTGCCGAGCTTCGAGGTCGACCCCAAGGGCATGGCCACCCGCAAAGCGTCGGGCAAGTTCCTCGCCGCGGTCGCCGACGAGTTGCCCGAACTGTGGGGCGGTTCGGCCGACCTGGCCGAGTCCAACAACACCACGATGCCCGGCCAGCCGAGCTTCGGCCCCGAGTCGATCTCCACCGGCGCGTGGAAGGCCAACCCGTACGGGCGCACCCTGCACTTCGGTATCCGTGAGCACGCGATGGGCTCGATCCTCAACGGCATCGCGCTGCACGGCCCCACCCGCCCCTACGGCGGCACCTTCCTGGTGTTCAGTGACTACATGCGCCCGGCCGTCCGCCTGGCCGCGCTGATGCGGGTGCCCGCGATCTACGTGTGGACCCACGACTCCATCGGCCTCGGCGAGGACGGCCCGACCCACCAGCCGGTCGAGCACCTGGCCGCGCTGCGCGCGATCCCGGGCCTCAACGTGGTGCGCCCGGCCGACGCCAACGAGACCGTGCACGCCTGGCGCACCGTGCTCGAGCGTGACTCCGACGAGCACACCTCGCACTTCCCGGTGTACGAGTCGCCGCAGCAGGACGGCCCGTCCGCACTGGCACTGACCCGCCAGGACGTTCCCACCCTGGAGGGCACCAGCTACGAGGGCGTCAAGAAGGGCGGCTACGTGCTGGCCGAGGCATCCACCGGCACCCCGGAAGTGATCCTCATCGGCACCGGCTCCGAGGTCCACCTCGCGGTCGCCGCGCGCACTACCCTGGAGGAGCAGGGCATCCCGACCCGCGTGGTCTCGATGCCGTGTGTGGAGTGGTTCGACGTGCAGGATCAGGGATACCGCGACGAAGTGCTGCCCCCGTCGGTGCGGGCCAGGGTCGCGGTCGAAGCCGGTATCGCGATGCCGTGGTACCGATTCGTCGGTGACGCGGGCGAAATCGTGTCCATCGATCACTTCGGCGCGTCGGCCGACTACAAGACTCTGTACCGCGAATTCGGTATCACCCCCGATGCCGTCGTCCGCGCGGCACTGCGTTCCACCGACAAGGTGAAGGGGTAAAACCATGGCACAGAACGAGAATCTCGCCGCGCTCTCGGCCGCGGGCGTCTCGGTGTGGCTCGACGATCTCTCGCGTGATCGCATCCAGTCCGGCAACCTCGCCGAGCTGGTCGCGACCCGCAGCGTCGTCGGTGTCACCACCAACCCGAGCATCTTCCAGGCCGCGCTGAGTGTGGGCCACGCCTACGAGGCGCAGCTCAAAGACCTTGCGTCCCAAGGCGCCGACGCCGACGCGGCGATCCGCACGATGACCACCGACGACGTGCGCGCCGCCTGCGACGTGCTCGCGCCGGTGTTCGAGGCGACCGGTGGCGTGGACGGGCGCGTGTCGATCGAGGTCGACCCACGTTTCGCCTTCGACGCCGACAAGACCGTCGCCCAGGCGATCGAGCTGTGGAAGATCGTCGACCGCAAGAACCTGTTCATCAAGATCCCGGCCACGGAGGCGGGCCTGCCCGCGATCACCTCGGTGATCGGTGAGGGCATCAGCGTGAACGTGACGCTGATCTTCTCGGTGCCGCGCTACCGCGCGGTGATGGGCGCCTACCTCGACGGTCTGCGCAACGCCAAGATCGTCGGCCACGACCTGGCCAAGATCCACTCGGTCGCTTCGTTCTTCGTCTCCCGCGTGGACACCGAGATCGACAAGCGCCTCGAGGCGATCGGCACCCCGGAGGCCCTCGCCCTGCGCGGCAAGGCCGGGGTGGCCAACGCGCGGCTGGCGTACGCCGAGTACCAGGATGTGTTCGACGGTGGCGCGCATACCTCCACCTACAACCACCTGGCCGCACAGGGCGGCAACCGGCAGCGGCCGCTGTGGGCGTCGACCGGGGTGAAGAACCCGGATTACCCCGACACCCTCTACGTCACCGAACTCGTCGGCCCGAACACGGTCAACACCCTGCCGGAGAAGACTCTGCAGGCGTTCGCCGATCACGGCGAGGTGCTGGGCGACACGCTCAGCGGCCGTGGCGCCGAGGGCGCCCAGGTCTTCGCCGATCTGGCAGCGGTCGGAATCGATCTCGACGATGTGTTCGCGCTGCTCGAGCGCGAAGGCGTCGACAAGTTCGAGAGCGCGTGGGGTGAACTGATCGAGGCGACCACCGGCGCGCTCGGCGTCGCTGCGGAGGGCAACTAACACGATGGCCGGCACAGCATCGACGGATCAGGCGGCGGGGCTGTGGCACAACCCGCTGCGCGACGAACGCGACAAACGGGTCCCCTTCATCGCGGGCCCGTGCTCCATGGTGATCTTCGGCGTCACCGGAGATCTGTCCCGTAAGAAGCTGATGCCGGCCATCTATGACCTGGCGAACCAAGGGTTGCTTCCCCCCGGTTTCGCTCTGGTCGGCTTCGCTCGGCGCAACTACGCCGACGAAGACTTCGCCTCGGTGGTACTCGAGGCCGTGAAGAAGCACGCGCGCACCCCTTTCCGCCAGGAGGTCTGGGACCACCTGGCCGAGGGGGTGCGGTTCGTGCAGGGCAGTTTCGACGACGACGCGGCCTTCGCGACGCTCGCCGACACCCTGCACACGCTCGACCGGACTCGCGGCACCGGCGGCAATTACGCCTTCTACCTGTCGATTCCGCCGAACATGTTCCCCGTGGTGCTCGATCAGCTCTCCGAGCACAATCTGGCTCAGGCCACCCCCGACCCCGACGGGTACACCCCGTGGCGGCGCGTGGTGATCGAGAAGCCGTTCGGCCACGACCTGACCAGCGCCAAGGAACTCAACGCCCTGGTCAACCGGGTCTTCCCCGAAGAGCAGGTCTTTCGCATCGACCACTACCTCGGCAAGGAAACGGTTCAGAACATTCTGGCGCTGCGCTTCGCCAACGAGTTGTTCGAGCCGATCTGGAACGCCAACTATGTCGACAGCGTGCAGATCACCATGGCCGAGGACATCGGATTGGGCGGTCGCGCGGGCTATTACGACGGGATCGGCGCCGCGCGTGACGTCATCCAGAACCACCTGTTGCAGTTGCTCGCGCTGACCGCGATGGAGGAGCCGACCTCCTTCGAGCCGATGCAGCTCACCACCGAGAAGATCAAGGCCCTCTCGGCCACCAAACTCGTCGCGCCGCTGGACGAGACCACCGCGCGCGGGCAGTACACCGAGGGCTGGCAGGGCAGCGAGCACGTGGTCGGCCTGCATCAGGAAGAGGGCTTCGATCCGCAGTCGCGGACCGAGACCTACGCCGCGATCACCCTGCACGTGGAGAACCGGCGCTGGGCGGGTGTGCCGTTCTATCTGCGCACCGGAAAACGCCTCGGCCGCAGGGTGACCGAGATCGCGGTGGTGTTCAAGCGCGCGCCGCACCTGCCCTTCGACCAGACCATGACCGAGGAGCTCGGCCAGAACGCGCTGGTCATCCGGGTGCAACCGGACGAGGGCATCACTTTGCGCTTCGGCTCCAAAGTCCCCGGCTCCGGCATGGAAGTACGCGACGTGAACATGGACTTCAGCTACGGCGAGGCGTTCACCGAGTCCTCCCCCGAGGCCTACGAACGGCTGATCCTCGACGTGCTGCTCGGCGTGCCGTCGCTGTTCCCGGTCAACGCGGAGGTCGAATTGTCTTGGCGCATCCTCGATCCCGTGCTCGCGCACTGGGCCGCGGGCGGCAAACCCGAACCCTACGAGTCCGGTACCTGGGGTCCCACCTCGGCCGATGAGATGCTCGCGCGCAGCGGGCGGGAATGGCGGCGTCCGTGATCGTCGACATGCCCGACACCGACACAGTCGCTGTCGGCAAGCGGATGGTGCAGTTGCGCGAGACCAATGGCGTGATCACCCAGGGCCGGGTGCTCACCCTGGTGGTGTGCACGCTGGACTCCTCGGAGGCCGAGGACGCGATCGACGCCGCCAACGACGCCAGCCGCGAACATCCCTGCCGCGTCATCGTGCTGGCCCGCGGTGACCGCGATGCCGAGACCCGCCTCGACGCTCAGATCCGCGTCGGCGGCGACGCAGGTGCGGCCGAGGTGATCGTGCTGCGCCTGCAGGGCGCGCTGGTGAACCACGAGAGCAGCGTCGTGACCCCGTTCCTGCTGCCCGACACCCCGGTGGTGGCGTGGTGGCCGCGTGGCGCGCCGGACTTCCCGTCGATGGACTCGGTGGGCAAGCTGGCCAAGCGCCGCATCACCGATGCCACCTACGCCCGCGATCCACAGGCCGCGATCAAGAAGCGTCGCTACTCCTACGCGACCGGCGACACCGATCTGGCATGGAGCCGCATCACCTACTGGCGCGCACTGCTGGCCGCGGCGCTGGACGAGCCGCCGTTCGAACCGGTTGTCTCGGTGACCGTGTCGGGCCTGGCCTCCGAACCCGCGCTCGACACCCTGGCCGGTTGGCTGGCGTCGCGTCTGCACTGCCCGGTGATCCGCAAGACCGGGGAGTTGAAGGTGGAGATCCAGCGCGCCACCGATTCGATCGCCATCGAACGCCCGCAACTAGGAAGGACGGCCACGCTGACCCGCACCGGCGAACCCGACCAGCGGATCGCGCTGGCACGCCGGGAAACTCGCGATTGTCTCGCCGAAGAACTGCGCCGGCTCGATGCCGACGAGATCTACGCCGAGGCGCTCGCCGGAATCGAGAAGGTGACCTATGAGTGACCACATAGACGTGCACGACGACCTCGGTGCCGAATTCCCCGCCAACACGATCGAGATCCACGACGACGCCGAGTTCCTCGCCGACGCGGCCGCCGAGCGCTTCGTCGATGTGATCGTCACCGCCCAGGCCGAACGCGGCCACGCGTCGGTCTCTCTCACCGGCGGCAGCGACGGCATCCGGCTCCTCGAGCGAGTCCGCCGGTCCCCCGGCGACATCGACTGGTCCACCCTCTACGTCTACTGGGGCGACGAGCGTTTCGTCCCCGACGGCGACAAGGACCGCAACGAACTCCAGGCTCGCGAAGCACTGCTGGACTTCGTCCCGCTCGATCCGGCGCACGTCTTCCCGATCGCCCCTTCCGATGGCGCCTACGGCTCCCCCGAGGAAGCCGCCGCCGCCTACGCCCAGCTCGTGCACACCGAACTCGACGAGCGCGGCGAGTTCGACCTCACCGTTCTCGGCATGGGCGCCGAAGGCCACATCGACTCCCTGTTCCCACACTCCCCCGCAGTGCAGGAAACCAAGGATTACGTTGTCGCCGTACACAATTGCCCGAAGCCCCCGCCGACCAGGATCACGATGACCCTGCCCGCGATCCACCGCTCCCGCCACGTGATGCTCGTGGTCAGCGGCGAAGCCAAGGCCGCCGCGGTGGCCGCCGCCGTCAACGGCGCCTCCCCCGACGACATCCCGTCGGCCGGCGCGGTCGGCATCGAGTCGACCACCTGGGTGATCGACGAACCCGCCGCGACGGGTCTGCTGCTCGACGACGAATAACGCACCTGACGAAGCCGGGCCCGATGATCGCGGCCCGGCTTCGTCGTGTCAGGTGACCGGGGTCAGGGAACTAGCCCAGAAGTCGGCGTAGCGGCGTGCGGTGGAGAAGTTCTTCGTGGGTGCCGTCTTCGGCGATGTTGGCGTGGTCGGGCAACCCTGGCAGGGAGGCCCACCGGTTCGCTTTCGGAAAGATGCGGTCCGTCACGAGGCGAATCCGCCTGTCGCCCTTTCACATCCCGGCTAGTCGGTTCATGACAGCGCCCGGTTAATATGTCGGGCGATCGGTGTGGCGGGGGACGAGTTGCCGACCGGGATCATCGTGGGTGCCGACCTGTGGTGCTGCCGTGCCCCGTGTGCCGAGGTTGCGCTTGGGTCGGCTGCGAGGTGCCGGCATGGGACGGGAAAGGGTGATGGGTGGGTTTCACAGGACCACGGGAGGACGAGAGTTCGGGGTCACCGTTCGGTTCACCACTGGAGGCACTCGGGCCTGATCCGGTGGCGATTGTGCCGGGGTACGCGCCGACTTCGTGGCGACCGGCCGATCCGGAGCCGATGATTCCGCCGCCACCCCCGCGGTTCCAGGCGCACACGGGTATCGAGCCACCGGGTCGCAGCAGGATCGGCATCGTCGTCCTGGCTTCGGTGGCGACGATCGTGGTCGGCGTGGCGGCGCTGACCTACGCCGTCGTGGCAGGTCGAGACAGCGAACCGGAAGCAGCCGTGCTCATCGCCGCCACCAGCCCGCCGACGACCCGAAAGACCGCTGGACCACTGCCCTGTGTCGACGAACAGCGCGGCAGTCTGACCGTCGGCCGCGGTCCGGGTGACCACAACTCCGGGCCGGGCGCGATCCTCGGCTTCGAGTACGCGTTCTACAGCGACCGCAATGGGGAAAAGGCGAGGTCGTATGTGGCACCCGACGCCGACAGCGTCGGTTCGGCCCCGACCATCCAGCGCGGCATCGATGAGCACGTCCCGCTCGGAACCACCTACTGCGCCCAGATCAACCAGATCGGTCCGGACGACTACGAACTCGACCTGACCGAGCGTCGCCCCGGCGGTACGTCGGCAGAAGACCTGCTCTACACCCAACTCATCACCACCACCGTCCGCGACGGTCGAACGATGATCACGGCGATTACCGTACGGGGACAGTGAGATTCGGTTCGACTGTCAGCCCGGGACCGCGCGCGGATCCGGGAGGCACATGCCGGCTTCACCGCGCACGGTGCTCCACGTGGCGAATCCCAGCACGGGAGTGTTCTGAGTAATTCGGTTGCGGAGCACCGTATCGAGCAGGGGCCTGCTGGTACTGCGGTTGCTGCGGCGGAACATGCGGATGCTCGTCGGCGGGAAAACACAGGTGCGCGCTTCTGGCGGGAATTGCACGTCGTCGATCGAGGATCGCAGTAGCTTTCTTGGCATGCCGACGGTTCGGACGTCGACTCGACTGCGGGCGAGGAGTTGTGGCGGTGGCACTGGGTTCGCTTGACCTCGATGGGGCCTTTCGGGCGGCGATGGACAGCCTCGCTGTGCCCGACCGGATCGAGCCGATCGGTACCGTCGACTTCGCGTTCGGGATCGAATTGTTCGAGTCGCAGGTTGCCAGTCGGCATCTCGATCTGGCGGCTCGGCGGCTCGGGGCCGCTCGACAGGGGTTCTACAGCATCGGGTCTTCGGGGCATGAGGGGAATGCGGCGGTGGCGGCCGCGGCACGCGTCGATGATCCGGCGTTGTTGCACTATCGGTCGGCGGCCTTCTTCGTGCAGCGATGCAAGCGGATTCCGGGACTGGATCCGATCAGGGACGTGCTGCTCGGGGTTGTGGCGGCGGCCGCTGATCCGATTTCCGGTGGTCGGCACAAGGTGATCGGGAGTGCGGCGGCGTCGATCATTCCGCAGACCTCGACCATCGCTTCGCATCTGCCGCGTGCGGTGGGGTTGGCCTTCGCGCTGGATCGGGCCGCGAAGCAAGGGGTTTCGTGCCCGTGGCCCGCTGACGCGGTGGTGGTCTGCAGTTTCGGGGATGCGTCAGCCAACCATTCGACGGCGGTCGGTGCGGTCAATGCCGCCCTGCACGCCGCCCATCAGGGCGTGCCGATGCCGCTGGTGTTCGTCTGCGAGGACAACGGCCTCGGCATCAGCGTGCCGACCGCCCCGGACTGGATCGAACGTGCCTACGGCCCACGGCCGGGGCTCACCTACCTCGCCGCCGACGGCTGCGACCTGCCCGACGTTCTCGGTGCCGCCGAAGACGCGGTGCACCTGGCGCGGACCTGGCGGATGCCGGTATTTCTGCACCTGCGCACGGTCCGACTCGGCGGACACGCCGGTTCCGATGTCGAGTCCGCCTATCGCGGTCGGGCCGATATCGCCGCCGACCTCGCCCGCGACCCCCTTCTCGGCACCGCCCGCTATCTGATCGCGGCGGGTGCCGCCGACGCGGGCGATCTCCTCGCGCGCTACGAGCGGATCGGCGCGCGCGTGCGCGAGACCGCCGACGAGGTGGTTCACGAGGCACGGCTCGATTCCGCCGCGGCCGTGATCGCGCCGCTGGCGCCGACTCGTCCCACCGCGATCCGCGACGATGTCGCCCGCCTCGGTCCGTCGACGCTCTCTCCACAGTCATCGGCTGACGAACGACCTCGCGCATCATCGCCCCGGCCTCCCGATCCCGCCGGGGCAACCGACCTCCGGATGACCCTGGCGCAGGCGATCAATCACACCCTCGGCGAGCTGCTCGCCATGGACCCCGACGTCCTGGTGTTCGGCGAGGATGTCGGCCGCAAGGGCGGCGTCTACGGCGTCACGAAGGGACTCAGAAAACGCTTCGGAGCGCGCCGGGTCTTCGACACCCTCCTCGATGAACAGTCCGTCCTCGGCACCGCGCTCGGGACCGGCTTGGCCGGATTCATCCCGATCCCCGAGGTCCAGTACCTGGCCTACGTGCACAACGCGGCCGATCAGATCCGCGGCGAAGCGGCCACCCTGCAGTTCTTCTCGAACGGGCAGTACCGCAATCCGATGGTCTTGCGCATCGCCGGCCTCGCCTATCAAAAGGGCTTCGGCGGCCACTTCCACAACGACGATTCCCTGGCGGCGCTGCGCGATATCCCCGGCGTCGTCGTCGCGGTGCCCGCGCGCGCCGACGACGCGGCCGCGATGCTGCGCACCTGCGTGTCAGCGGCGCGAGTCGACGGCCGAGTCTGCGTGTTCATAGAGCCGATCGCGCTGTACCACACCAGAGATCTCCATCCCGGAGACGACGCCTGGCCGGCCTCCCCCACCATCGAACACATCCCGATCGGCAAGGCCCGCACCTACGGCGAAGGAACCGACCTCACCATCGTCACCTTCGGCAACGGCGTCCCGATGAGTCTGCGCACGATGAATCGCCTTGCCGCCCAAGGAATTCACGCCCGGGTGCTCGACCTCCGCTGGCTCAATCCGCTCCCGGTCGCCGACCTCATCGAGCACGCCGAAGCCACCGGAAAGGTGTTGGTCGCCGATGAAACCCGGAGCACCGGTGGAGTTTCGGAATCGGTCTACGCGGCGCTGATCGACACGGGCTACCGTGGAGCACTCGCCCGAGTCACCAGCGAGGACAGCTTCGTGCCACTCGGCCCCGCCGCGGACACGGTGCTGCTGAGCGAGTCGGCGATCGAGACGGCCGCACGGCGTCTGATACTGGGCTAGGTCGAGAACCGGTACCAGAACCCGCCACCGACATGCTGTGCGCCGGCCGGCTGGGCAAGAACCTGGAGCGAACTCAGGCGAACTTGATCTCGAGGCCGATGCCGAGGATCGCGATGAACCAGACGACGCCGACGAAGATGGTGATGCGGTCGAGGTTCTTCTCGACGACGGTGGAGCCGGACAGGCTCGACTGCACGCCGCCACCGAAGAGGCTGGACAAGCCGCCGCCCTTGGCGCGGTGCAGCAGCACCAGCAGCACCAACAGCAAGCTGGTGATCACAAGGAGGATATCGAGGAACAGCGACATGACGTTCATCCTAGGTGGTGCGGGACCGACTGGTCTAACCAGGCTCGACGGCGACCAGGTGTGAGACCGTCTGGGGGCCCGCGGAGTACTCGATGACGGCCTGTTCTATCTCCCGATCACGGGCGGTCAGACGCACCTGATGCTGGTGCATGTGCTCGGCCCACGACCGCACGACGAAGGCTTCCACGAAGCGGTCGACGGTGCCGACATCGCGATAGAGCCGCCATTCCATGGCGCCCGTACGCTGCCGGGATCGCCCGACCAGCGCCATCGACTCGGTGAAGGCGGCGACGTCGCCGGGTGGCACGTCGTAGCCGCGCATCACCAGGACGGGGCCGTCCGCGGGGTCGGGCTCGACGACGAGTTGCGGCTCGGGCCAGTACGCCGCCGGGGAGAGGTCGATCTCCTCGACGTTGTGCCGGATCGGCCACCACAGGGTGCTCACGGCGCAGCACGCCAGCATCGCCGCCGCGATCAGCAGCGCCGTCACGGCACCGTAGGCACCGGCGACCAGGCCCCAGAGCAGCGACCCGATCGCCTGCCCACCCATGAACACCAGCATGTACACCGACAGCCCGCGGGCGCGGACCCAGGCGGGCAGGAGCAACTGCATGGTCGAGTTCAGCGTCGACATCGCCAGCAGCCATGCCAGACCGGCCCCGACCAGCAGGATGAGGACCAGCACCACATTCTGGACCAGCGCGGCCGCCACCGCGCCGAGGCCGAACAGGACCGCGGCGAGCGCGAGGCGCTGGGTGGGGGTGAACAGGACCCGCAGGCGTGACAATCCGAGCGCGCCGCACACCGCGCCGAGCCCGAGCGCTCCGAGCAGCAGACCGTAGCCGGACGACGACAGTCCGAGGCGGTCGTGCGCGATCACCGGCAGCAGCGACCACACCGCGCTGGCGGGGGCGATGAACAGGCTCGCGCGAAACAGCACCCTCCTGATCGCGGGCGCGGCGCGGATGAACCGGGTGCCCGCCTGCAACGCCGCGAGCGGCCGTTCACTGGGCAGCGGGCTCGTTCGCGTCGGCCACTTCGATGCCAGCAGCACCACGACGATGCCGATGAACGAGACCGTGTTGAACCCGAACACCACGGTGGGCCCCGCTATCGACACGATCACCCCCGCCACGGCGGGCCCGACGGCTCGACCGATATTGACACTCATACTGCCCAGCGCCGCCACCGAGGTGATCTGGTCGCGCGGCACCAGCTCGGGTTGGATCGCCTGCCAGGCGGGAGCGGTGAGCGCCTGCCCGCAGCCGAGCAAGAACAGCAGACTGAGCAGGACCGCGGGAGTGGTGTGGCCGGTGGCGGTGAACACGGTGAGGGTGAGCGAGGCCAGCGCCATCCCCGCCTGCGCGCCGATCAGCAACCTGCGCCGATCGACCAGGTCGGCCAGGACTCCGGACGGAATCGACAGCAACATCACCGGCAGGGTGAGCGCGGTCTGCACGAACGACACCAGCGCCGCCGCGTTCGGTTGGTCCACGAGAATCCACTGCGCGCCGACCGTCTGCATCCAGGTGCCCAGATTGGACACGAGCTGCGCGATCCACAACGCCCTGAACACCGGCGAACGCAACGGCGCCCAGGTCGAGATCCGGTCCGCCGCCACAGTGCCCACGCGTCGAGCATATCCCTGGCGACCACCGAGCTCCGGCACGCAGTCTCCGCCGCGACAACGGTGCGCTGCCGCCACCGCCTGCTGCGACGGATCACCCTGAACCACCAGATGCCCTGTGCTTCAAGACAATATCCCCGCGATTCTTCGATGTGGTGTTACCTTCTGGCCGCCTTCGAGCGATCAGTACAGAGCTCCCGTGTCGTTCGGAGAGCCTGCACCACGGAGGAAACCGCATGACTGTCCCACCCGGCCATCCGCAACAGCCCTATGGCCAGCAACCGCCGCCGTACGGCCAGCAACCGCCCGGCGGTGGCTACCCCCAGCAGGGCGGCTACCCGCCGCCGCCGCGTAAGAAGAAGGTGTGGCCGTGGGTGCTCGGTGGCGTCCTGGTGGTCCTCCTGCTGGTCGTCGGCGGTTGTGTCGCGCTCGTCGGCACCGTCGCCAATGAGATCGAGAACGAAGTCAGCCGGGAAGTCACCGTCTCCTATCAGGCCGGTGGCACCGGGACCTCGACGGTGACCTATTCCGACGGAAGTCTGGATGTGGCACAGGAATCCGAGGTGACGCTGCCGTGGTCCAAGGAGGTCACGGTCACCGGACTGGTGAAGTTCGTGTCGCTGAGCGTGCTGTCCGGGGCCGACGGCGGATCGGTCTCCTGCAAGATCACCGTCGGCGGCAAAGTGATCGCCGAGGACCAGGCCAGCGGCCAATTCGCGAGCGCCATCTGCTCGGGCGACGCGGCCCAGTAGGTAACGAGTTCGCGAACCGCCCCGAACACCGCGCTGTGGCGTTCGGGGTGGTCCGTACCATCGGCTCCATGCGGATATCACCTCGTCCTCTGGCTGTTCTGCTCGTCCTGGTCGGCACAGTCGCGGCCGGGTGCGGGTCAGCCGACAAGGAACCCGAGAACGACACCGCCACGCCGATGGGCCACACCTACGTCTCCACCGAGGTCGTCGGTGACCAGATCCCGGGCGGCGGTCCGATGACGCTCACCTTCACCGACGGCCGCATCTCGGCGAACTCCGGCTGCAACTCCGCGGGCGGCACCGTCGACCTGAGCAACCACGTCGTGCACACCTCGCCGCTGGCGAGCACCCTGATGGCGTGTACCGACGACCGTGCGGGCGCCGACGCCTGGCAGAACACCTTTCTGGAATCCGACCCCACCTGGCGCCTCGACGGTGATCGGCTCACGCTGACGGGCGAGTCCGTCACGGTTCATCTCACCGACAAGAAGATCGTGAGCCCCGACAAGCCGCTGACCGGTACCACCTGGGTGGTCACCACGATGCTCACCCCGGACGCGCAGATCCGCTCGACCACTCTGGACCAGGTGAGCCCGAATCTCACCATCGGTGACGGCGGCACCGTCAACGGCTTCGCCGGCTGCAATCGGATCACCGGAACCGCGGGCGTCGGCCCTGGCGACGCCGTGAACTTCGCCGTCGCCACGACCAGAATGATGTGCCCGCCGGAGGTGATGGAGGTCGAGCAGAACGTGCTGCGCGCGCTGGACGGCCGAACCACCGCCACCATCGACGCGGCCACTCTCACTCTGCGCAACGACAACGGCTACGGCCTCATCCTGCACGCGCAGTAGCGCACGAAAGGCGAAGGGCCGGAAACCCGATGGTTTCCGGCCCTTCGTCGTTCAGTACCCGATCAGGGCAGCGGCCCGCCCGCGGCGATCGCCGACAGGGTGGCGAACTCGTCACCCTTGAGCGAGGCACCGCCGACCAGCGCGCCGTCGATATCGGGCTGACGGATCAGCTCACCGATGTTCTTGGCGTTCACCGAGCCGCCGTAGAGCACGCGCACACCGGCGGCGATCTCCGGAGAGGCCAGCTTCTCCAGCTCGCCACGGATCGCGCCGCACACTTCCTGCGCGTCGCCCGCCGAGGCGACCTTGCCGGTGCCGATGGCCCAGACCGGCTCGTAGGCGATGACGACCTGCGAAATCTGGTCCGCCGTCAGACCTTTGAGCGAACCGCGCAGCTGCTCGAGGTTGTACTCGACGTGCGTGCCCGCCTCGCGGACGCCGAGACCCTCACCGATGCAGACGATCGGGGTGATCTCGTACTTCAGCGCCTGCTTGGCCTTGGCCAGCACGGTCGCGTCGTCCTCGTGGTGGTACTGACGACGCTCCGAGTGCCCGACCACCACGAAGGTGGCGCCCAGCTTGGCCAGCATCGCCGCGCTGATCTCACCGGTGTAGGCACCGGAGTCGTGCGCCGAGACGTCCTGCGCACCGTAGGTGATCAGCAGTTTGTCGCCGTCGACGATCGACTGCACACTGCGCAGATCGGTGAACGGCGCAATCACCGTCACGTCGACCTTCGCGAAGTACTTCTCGGGCAGCGCGAACGCCACCTTCTGCACCAGGGAGATGGCCTCGAGGTGGTTGAGGTTCATCTTCCAGTTGCCCGCGATGAGCGGTTTCCGTGGTGCCATCGCTCAGCCCTCCAATACCGAAATACCGGGCAGCTCTTTGCCTTCCAGGTATTCCAGAGAAGCGCCACCACCGGTGGAGATGTGGGAGAAGCCGTCGTCGGGCAGTCCGAGGGAGCGCACGGCGGCAGCCGAGTCCCCACCGCCGACCACGGTGAACGCACCCTTGGAGGTGGCGGTCACGATGGCCTCGGCGACGCCACGGGTACCCGCGGCGAACGCGTCGAACTCGAACACGCCCATCGGGCCGTTCCAGAACACCGTCTTGGCCTCGGTCAGCAGCGCGGAGAACCGCGACACCGACTCGGGGCCGATGTCGAGGCCGAGCCAGCCGTCGGGGATCTCGGTCGAGGCGACCGTCTTCGCGTCGGCATCGGCCGCGAACTTGTCCGCCACCACGATGTCGACCGGCAGGTGCAGCACGTCGCCGAAGCGCTCGAGCAGCGACTTGCAGGTGTCGATCATCTCGGTCTGCAGCAGCGAGCCGCCGACCGGAAGTCCCTGCGCGGCAAGGAAGGTGAAGCACATGCCGCCGCCGATCACCAGGGTGTCGACCTTGGGGGCCAGCGCCTCGATCACCGCGAGCTTGTCCGAAACCTTGGAGCCGCCGAGCACCACCGCGTACGGACGGGCCGGGTCCTCGGTGAGCTTGCGCAGCACCTCGACCTCGGCCGCGACCAGGGTGCCCGCGTAATGCGGCAGCACCTGTGCCACGTCGTAGACCGACGCCTGCTTGCGGTGCACCACGCCGAAACCGTCGGAGACGAACGCGCCGTCGTCGCCGACCAGCTCGACGAACGCCGCGGCCAGCTTGGCCCGCTCCGAGTCGTCTTTGCTGGTCTCGCGCGGGTCGAAGCGCACGTTCTCGAGCAGCAGCACGTCGCCGTCGGTGAGGCCTTCCGAGCGCGAGAGCGCGTCGTAGCCCACCACGTCACCGGCCAGCTGGACGTTGCGGCCCAGCAGCTCGGCCAGCTTCGCCGCCACGGGAGCGAGCGAGAACTTCGCGTCGGGCTCGCCCTTGGGGCGGCCCAGGTGCGCCATCACAACCACCTTGGCGCCGGCATCGACCAGCGCCTGGATGGTCGGCACCGAGGCGATGATGCGGCCCGGGTCGGTGATCTGGCCGTTGTCGTCGAGGGGAACGTTCAGGTCGGAGCGCACGAGCACGCCCCGACCCTCGACACCCTCGGTCAGGAGATCCTGAAGTGTCTGGACTGTCATCGCGGTCAGAGCGACTTGCCGACGAGATCGACCAGGTTGGCCAGGCGGTTCGAGTAGCCCCACTCGTTGTCGTACCAGGAGACGACCTTGACCTGGTTGTCGATGACCTTGGTCAGCGGCGCGTCGTAGATCGACGAGTGCGGGTCGGTGACGATGTCGCTGGAGACGATCGGGTCCTCGTTGTACTTGAGGATGCCCTTCATCGGGCCCTCGGCGGCGGCCTTCATCGCGGCGTTGATCTCCTCGATGGTGGCAGGCTTGGCCAGGGTCGCGGTCAGGTCGGTGACCGAGCCCGTCGGGACCGGAACGCGCAGCGCGTAGCCGTCGAGCTTGCCCTGCAGCTCGGGCAGCACCAGGCCGATGGCCTTGGCGGCGCCGGTGCCGGTGGGCACGATGTTCAGGGCCGCGGCGCGGGCGCGACGCAGGTCCTTGTGCGGCGCGTCCTGCAGGTTCTGGTCCTGGGTGTAGGCGTGAATGGTGGTCATCAGACCGTTCACGATGCCGAACGAGTCGTTGAGCACCTTGGCGATCGGGCCGAGGCAGTTCGTGGTGCACGAGGCGTTGGAGATGATGTTCTGACTGCCGTCGTACTTGTCGTCGTTGACGCCCATCACGATGGTGATGTCGTCGCCGGTGGCGGGCGCGGAGATGATGACCTTCTTGGCGCCGGCGGACAGGTGACCCTTGGCCTTCTCGGCGGCGGTGAAGATGCCGGTGGACTCGACGACCACGTCGACGTTCAGGTCGGCCCACGGCAGCGCCGAGGGGCCTTCCTTGATCGCGAGCGCCTTGATGCGCTGCTCGCCGACCACGATGGTGTCGCCCTCGACGGAGACGTCCTGCGGCAGACGACCCAGGATCGAGTCGTACTTCAGCAGGGTAGCGAGGGTGTTGATGTCGGTCAGGTCGTTGACCGCGACGATCTCGATATCGGTCTCGCCGACGGCCTTCAGCGCCTCCACCGCACGGAAGAAATTACGTCCGATACGACCGAAGCCGTTGATACCTACCCGGACAGTCACGTTATCGCTCCTCAGCTTTCAAGCGGATTCATTCCGACGGTAACCACAGTAGTAGCCGCGCCAGCCTTTCACGACAGCCACCTGTGAGTTGTGAGCTCCCCGGCCTCAGGCCTGCGGAGCCCCCAGAATAGAGGGCAGAGCGGTCATCGATGACCGCTCTGCCTTAATCGTCGGATTCGCCACACCTTTCGGCGTGCGGAGTCTGTCGATGTTCCTATTACGCGTCGTCGAGCAGTTCCGCTGTCACCGCGGACTCGGTATCGGGGATGCCGAGGTCCTTGGCGCGCCGGTCTGCCATCGACAGCAAGCGCCGGATCCGACCGGCGACAGCGTCTTTGGTCATCGGCGGCTCGGCCAGCTGACCGAGCTCCTCGAGCGAGGCCTGCCGGTGCTGCACCCGCAGCCTGCCCGCTGCGGCGAGATGCTCGGGCACATCGTCGGCGAGGATCTCGAGCGCTCGTTCCACCCGAGCCGCCGCCGCGACGGCCGCGCGCGCCGAACGACGCAGGTTCGCGTCGTCGAAGTTGGCGAGCCGGTTGGCGGTGGCCCGCACCTCACGGCGCATCCGCCGTTCTTCCCAGGTGAGCCGGGTGTCCTGCGCGCCCATGCGGGTGAGCAGGGCGCCGATCGCCTCGCCGTCGCGCACCACGACCCGATCCGTGCCGCGCACCTCGCGCGCCTTCGCGGTGATGCCGAGCCTGCGCGCCGCGCCGACCAGCGCCAATGCCGCCTCCGGACCGGGGCAGCTCACCTCGAGCGCCGAGGAGCGCCCCGGCTCGGTGAGCGAACCGTGTGCGAGAAAGGCGCCACGCCATGCCGCTTCGGCATCACCGATGCTGCCGCCGACGACCTGTGCGGGCAGCCCACGCACGGGACGTCCGCGCACGTCGAGCAACCCGGTCTGGCGTGCCAGGGCCTCGCCTTCCTTCGACACGCGCACGACGTAGCGGGAGGTCTTACGCAACCCACCCGCGCCGAGCACATGCACGTCGGAGCCGTATCCGTACAGCTCGAAAATCTCTCTGCGCAGTCGCCGGGCGATGGACCCCATGTCCACCTCGGCTTCCACGATCACCCTGCCCCCCACGATGTGCAGACCGCCGGCAAACCGCAGCAACGCCGACAGTTCCGCTTTGCGCGAGCTGACCTGCGATACCACGAGCCTGCTCAGCTCGTCCTTCACCTCGGCTGTCATCGCCACGAGACGCGCTCCTTTCCCACCGACCCCGAACGCTCATCTGGAACACTGTGCACATCTGAGGCACTGTGCCGTCTCTCGAATCGAAGCCCAGTCAGTTGCGACCGCGGCGACCGGATCAGCTGATCCAGTGCGGCGGCAAGTTTTCCGGGATGATGCCGATCCGTTCCCGGCTCGGCGACATCGCAGAACGTTACCCGTGCCCGCAACTGTTCGGCGGCTCTTGCCACATGTTCCCGTTGCCGCCCCTCGGGCACCGAGGCCGAGTCGACGAGCACATCGTCGACCGCGAAATCCGGTGCGTGCTGGGACAATACATGCAGATGACGCTCCGCGGAAAAGCCGGCGGTCTCGCCGGGCTCGGCCGCCAGATTCAGCACGAGCACTTTGCGTGCCTCGGTGCGGACCAGCGCCGCGTGCAATTGCGGCACGAGGACATGCGGAATGACGCTGGTGAACCACGAACCGGGTCCCAGCACAACAACATCCGCGTCTTCGATGGCCGCGGTCGCCTCGGGGCTGGCAGGCGGATCGGACGGAATCAGCCGCACCCGCCGGACCTTACCCGGCGTGGTCGCCACCGCAACCTGACCGCGTACACACCGGCCGATCCGCGGATCCGACTCGAGGCCCGACACTTCGGCCTCGATGTCGAGCGGGATCGGCGACATCGGCAGCACCCGGCCGGTGATCCGCAGCAGGCGGCCCACCTCGTCGAGCGCGGCCACCGGGTCACCGAGGATGTCGGTGAGTCCGGCCAGGATCAGATTGCCCACCGAGTGCCCGGCGAGCGCGCCGGTGCCGCCGAAGCGGTGCTGCACCGTCGTGGTCCAGACGTCGCCGGCGTCCTCGGACAGCGCCGCCAGCGCCATCCGCAGGTCGCCCGGCGGGAGCATGCCCAGCTCGGCGCGTAGCCGGCCGGACGATCCGCCGTCGTCGGCGACGGTGACCACGGCGGTGATCCGCCGCGTCAGCCTGCGCACCGCGGTCAAGGTCGCGTACAGCCCGTGTCCACCGCCCAGCGCGACAACGGCTGGGTCGGCTTCGGTTCCACTCATTCGCGCCCCAGATCCCGGTGCACGACGCGAACGACGTCCACCGCCGCGTGCCCGGTATCGGCGCCGATGCGCTCACCCAGTGCCTCGGCGATAGCGACACTGCGATGTTTACCGCCGGTGCACCCCACTGCCACGGTCATGTATCGCTTCCCCTCTTGGCGGTATCCGGTCGTCGTCAAGTCGACCAGGTGTTTGCCGGTCTGCAGGTAGTCCCGCGCACCGGGCCTGGACAGCACGTAATCGCTGACCACCGACTCTTGTCCTGTGTGTTCCCGCAATTCCGGAATCCAATGCGGGTTGGGTAGGAATCGCACGTCCAACACCATGTCGGCGTCGAGGGGAACACCGTACTTGAAGCCGAACGATTGCACGGTCAGTTGCAGTGCGGCTGGCGCGCCCGCGCCGTATGCCTCCTCCAGCTTGCGGTGCAGCTGGTGGATCGACAGCTCGGTGGTGTCGATGACGAGGTCGGCGGCGCCCTTGACCGGGGCCAGCCTGGCTCGTTCGGCGGTGAGCCCGGCCGAGAGCGTGCCGTCGGGGCTGTCGCTCTGCAGCGGATGACGGCGTCGGGCGAAGCCGAATCGCCGGATCAGCACATCGTCGGACGCCTCGAGAAACAGCACTCTCGTGCGGATGCCCGCGCCGCGCAACTGCTCGGTGACGCCGGACAGCTCACCGGTGAAGAATCGGCTGCGCACGTCCATGACCAGCGCGAGCCGCCGGATCGGCGGGTCGGCCGCGGCGCCTAGTTCGATCATCCGCCCGATCAGTTCGGGCGGTAGGTTGTCGGTCACGTACCAGCCGAGATCCTCCAGCACGCGCGCGGCAGTGCCGCGGCCCGCGCCGGACAAGCCGGTCACGATGACCACTTCTACTGGTTGCTGTGTGTCGGTGACCGTCCCGGATTGACCGGGTGCCGCCCCCGCATTGTTATTCGATTCGACGCGTGTCATGTCCTACCGGATCCGTTTCTGGGTGCCTTTCGATCATCCCGCACCGGTTCGGGTATCGGGCGCAGACACACAACGTACGGCACACGCAATCTTGCGTCCTACGATCCCGGCCGTCGCGGCTACGGACTGTTGAGTGCGGCGAGCACTGCTTTCGCCGTCGATACTCCGATTCCGGGCACCGAGGTGATTTCCTCGACGGTCGCGTCCTTGATCCTGGCGACCGAGCCGAAGTGGGTGACCAGGGCCGTTCGCCTCGTCTCGCCGAGGCCCGGCACCGAGTCCAGTGCCGAGGCCGTCATCCGACGGGAGCGTTTGCTGCGGTGGAAGGTGATGGCGAAACGGTGGGCCTCGTCGCGCACCCGTTGCAGTAGGAACAGCGCCTCGCTGTTGCGCGGCATGATCACCGGGTCTTCTTCGCCGGGCACCCAGACCTCTTCGAGGCGTTTGGCGAGGCCGATCACCGCCACGTCGGTGATGCCGAGTTCGTCGAGGACCTCGGCGGCGGCGGCGACCTGCGGTGCGCCGCCGTCGACGACGTAGAGGTTGGGCGGGTAGGCGAAGCGGCGCGGTCGGCCCGTGGTGGGGTCGATGCCGGGGCGCGAGGCGGGTTCGTCGACCTCGTCGGGTTCGATCTCGACGGGTTGTTCGCGGTCGCGGGCCAGGCGGGCGAAGCGGCGGCGGGTCACCTCGGCGATGCTGCCGACATCGTCGGAGCGGCCGTCGCCCGCGGCCTCCTTGATCGCGTAGTGGCGGTAGTCGGACTTGCGCGCAAGGCCGTCTTCGAAGACCACCAGCGAGGCGACCACGTCGGTGCCCTGCACATGGCTGATGTCGACGCACTCGATCCGCAGCGGGGCGCTGTCGAGTTCGAGCGCGTCCTGAATGTCTTGCAGCGCTTGGGATCTCGAGGTGAGGTCACCGGCGCGGCGGAGCTTGTGCTGGGCCAGCGCCTCGGCGGCGTTGCGCTGCACCGTCTCGGCGAGCGCCTTCTTGTCGCCGCGTTGCGGGATGCGCAGCGAGACCGCCGAGCCGCGCATCTCGCTGAGCCACTCGCCGATCTCCTCGGCGTCGGCGGGCAGTTCGGGCACCAGCACCTCGCGCGGGACCACGATGGCCGCGTCGCCGTTCTGGTTCGCCATAGCGGCCTGTTCGCCGTAGAACTGGGTGAGGAACTGTTCGACCAGCGCGGCCAGTTCGGTGCCCGATTCGGCGACGTCGAGGGCGTCGCCGGATTTGTCGACGACCCAGCCGCGCTGGCCGCGCACGCGTCCGTCGCGGACGTGGAAGATCTGGACCGCGGCCTCGAGTTCGTCAGTGGCGAAGGCGATCACATCGGCGTCGGTCCCGGTGCCGAGCACCACGGCCTGCTTCTCCAGCGCGCGGCGCAGCGCCTGCACGTCGTCGCGCAGGCGCGCGGCGTTCTCGAAGTCGAGGTCTTCGGCGGCCTCGTGCATGCGGCGTTCGAGTGCGCGCACCATCTTGTCGGTCTTGCCGGAGAGGAAGTCGCAGAAGTCCTCGACGATCTGGCGGTGCTCGTCGGCACTGACCCGGCCCACACAGGGCGCCGAGCACTTGTCGATGTAGCCGAGCAGGCAGGGGCGCCCGATCTGGCTGTGCCGCTTGAAGACTCCGTTGGAACAGGTGCGCGCGGGGAACACGCGCAGCAGCAGATCGAGGGTCTCGCGGATCGCCCAGGCGTGGGCGTAGGGGCCGAAGTACCGGACGCCCTTCTTCCGCGCCCCGCGGTAGACGAACAGCCGCGGATACTCCTCGTTGAGGGTCACCGCGAGCACCGGGTAGGTCTTGTCGTCGCGGTAGCGCACATTGAACCGCGGATCGAATTCCTTGATCCAGTTGTACTCGAGCTGCAGCGCCTCCACCTCGGTGGACACCACGGTCCACTCGACAGCGGCCGCCGTGGTGACCATCTGCTTGGTACGCGGATGCAGCGAGTACACATCGGCGAAATAGGAATTCAGCCGACTCCGCAGGCTCTTGGCCTTGCCGACATAGATGACCCGCCCGTGCACGTCCCGGAACTTGTACACACCGGGTTCGACGGGGATCGTGCCCGGCGCCGGCCGGTACATCGCGGGATCTGCCACCCATCCAGCCTAGCGAGGGGCTCCGACAGGTCCGCACCGCCGAGGTACCGACTGGCGCAGGCGGCCCTTGACCGGCCCCGAAACCAGCCTGGCACAACACTTTCCGCGTCCGGCGACATCGAACGGACTCAGCCCTGGGCGGGCGCGACGAACCATCCGAACCGACGGCAAAGGGATCAGGACCACAGTCATTGTGGGCTGCGGGTCGACGGACTTGTCCGGTCCCGGCTCGATGGCGATCAGGGCACCGCCCGAGTTGCCCGGAATGCCGACCGGCGGGCCGTTGCGATCCTGCTCACGAGGTCGGCGGGGTGAGCTGTGCGCCCGCCTGTGTAGCGTGAGTGCTCGGATTATGTGCCCGAAAGGACGTCCGATGAGCAATGCCGCCGCCCTGCCGCAAACCGGCGATGACCTGTACGACGACGAGGCGTCCCCGTGGGGAGCCATGCCGGGGACGGTGCGCGGGGCGCGGCTGATCGCTGCGGTCGCCACCGCCGTCGGTGTGGTGCTGATCGCGATCACGGTGGCGCTGGGTGGCTCGCTCGGCGCGCTGCTCGCCGGGTATCTGCCGTCCTTCGCCTTGGTTCCGCTGGTGCTGTTGTTCCGGCAGGGTGGCGATCTGGTGCGCAAGGCGGCGATCGGGGTGGCGGTACTGGCGTGTCTGGTGTCGTCGACGGGGATTCTCACCGGGCTGCCGCCGGGGGTGGTCGGCGTCGTCGCCAATGGCGCGGTCGCTGGGATGCTGCTTCGGCCTTCGGCCCGTGCGTGGTTCACCCGCGAACGCTGACCTGCGTATCGACTGATTCGCGCGGCTGTGCGCGTCCGCGAACATGTCTACCGGCCGTCGGGTGTGGAAGTAGGTACGCCCCACAGAACTGTCGGCCGACGAATCGGCCCGCGTGCGGTCAGCCGGACGTTCGGATGCCGTGTTCGGCGAGTGCGTCGATGAGGGCGCGGGGGCGATCGGCGGTGGGGACCGCGTCGACGAGGGCGAAACGGGCGCCGAGGGTGGTGGCCCCGCCGTCGGCCTCGGCGCTGTCGCCGATCATGAGGACGCGGTCGGGGTCGACGCCGAGGCGGTCGGTGGCGTCGCGGAAGATCTGGGCGTTCGGTTTGATGGCGCCTACTTCGTAGGACAGGGTCATCGCACCGACCAGGTCCGTCCAGCCGTGCTTCGCGAAGGCGGGGCGGATGTCGAAGGCGATATTGCTGACGATGCCGACCGGGATTCCTTGGGCAGCAAGCGATGTCAGGACCGTACCGGTATCGGGGTACGGAGTCCAGGTGAGCGGGTCGATGAGGCGTTCGTAGAGACGCGTCGCCTGCGTGTCGGGAAGGCCGGAACCGCGCAGCACCTCCAGATAGGCGTGGCGGTGCAGGGCCGGGTCGAGATCGCGGTTGTCCCAGGCGTGTTGGCCCGCCGCGTCGAAGGTCATGAACTGCTCGACCGGGGCCGTCATCCGCCGCAGCACTTCGGCTTTCGCCGCGATGTCGAAGGGTGTGCCGTCGTCGCCGACGAGTTCGTCGGCCCAGGTCCGGTCGTCTTCCAAACGAAAGACCGTGCCCGAGTAGTCGAAGAGCACCGCGTCGATATCCATGTCAGCCAGGGTAGCCAGACGACGAGTACGGCTCCGGCGGAAAAAGCTCGAATCGTGTTGGACCGGCGCGTTACGCTGCCTCTATGACGCCAAGGCGACGGACGTGGATCGGGGCCACGACGGCCGCAGTGCTCGCGGTGGGGGTACTGACCGGTTGTTCGACAGATGAGAAGACGGCTGCCGAGTGTACGAGCACGCCCAACGGCACTCCGGTGTCCGCGGCGCCCGCGACCGGTGGGGGTGCGCCGACCTCGCAGAACCTCAGCACCAACCCGGAGATCTCGTCGGGATACCGCTCGGATATGACGGCGGTGCGCACCAGCACCTACGCGGTGTCGACCGCCAATCCGATCGCCACCGAGGCCGCGTGCCGGGTGCTGCGCGCGGGTGGCACCGCCGCCGACGCGCTGGTCACCGCGCAGGCGGTGCTCGGGCTGGTCGAGCCGCAGGCCTCCGGAATCGGCGGCGGCGCGTTCCTCGTCCACTACGACGCGAAGTCGCGCACGGTCGACACCTACGACGGTCGCGAGACCGCGCCCGCCGCGGCGACCGAGAACTATCTGCGCTGGGTCAGCGATACCGACCGCACCGAACCCGCGCCGAATACCCGCGCCAGCGGTCGCTCTATCGGTGTGCCCGGCGTGCTGCGGATGCTCGAACTCGCCCACCAGGAGCACGGGATGAGCGCCTGGAAGGAACTGTTCGATCCCGCGATCAGCCTGTCCGACAGCGGTTTCGAGATCAGTCCACGGCTGGCCGGGCAGATCGCCGAGTCCGCGAAAGACCTGGCCGCCGACGAAGCCGCGCGCGGTTACTTCCTCGAACCCGATGGTTCGCCCAAGAAGTCCGGCACCGTACTCACCAATCCGGCGCTGGCGAAAACACTGTCGGCGATCGCGACCGACGGCGCGAAAGCCTTCTACAGTGGCGCCATCGCGCAGGACGTCGTCGAAGCGGCAGCCAGTACGGCGGGCGGCCGCACCCCGAGCGCGCTGACCACTACCGACCTGGCGAATTACACGGCCAAGAAACGTACGGCGCTGTGCACCGGGTACCGCAAGTACGAGCTGTGCGGCATGCCCGCACCGTCCTCCGGTGGCAGCACCGTCGCCGCGACGCTGGGCATCCTCGCCAATTTCGATCTCCCCGCGCTGCGTCCCCAGGAACTCGACGCCAACGGCGGACGCCCCGACGCGCAGGCCGTACACCTGATCTCCGAGGCGGAGCGGCTGGCCTACGCCGACCGCAACAAGTACGTCGCCGACCCGGATTTCGTTCCGCTGCCGGGCAATTCGGCCCTCTCGCTGGTTCACCCGCAGTATCTCAAGGAGCGGTCGACGCTGATCGACCCGCAGCGCAGCATGGGGACCGCCAAGCCGGGCAACCTCGGCCCGGTCCCCCTCGGCAACGGCCCACAGCCGCCCGAGCACGGCACCAGCCACATCTCCGTCATCGACAAGTACGGCAACGCCGCCGCGATGACCACGACGGTCGAATCGGCGTTCGGGTCGTTCCATCTCGTCGACGGATTCGTCCTCAACAATCAGCTCACCGACTTCGCCGCCGATCCCCTCGACCCTGACGGCACCCCGGTGGCCAACCGCCTCCAGCCCGACAAGCGCCCACGCAGTTCGATGGCTCCGACCCTGGTGTTCGACCGCGACGACAAGGGCGACCGTGGCGAACTGAAGCTCGTCACGGGTTCACCGGGCGGTTCGGTGATCATCCAGTTCGTCGTGAAAACGCTGGTCAACGTTCTGGATTGGGGTCTCGATCCGCAACAGGCGGTCTCCGGGGTGTCGTTCGGCGCGGGCAATACGCCGGTCACCGGCGTGGGCGGCGAGCACCCCGACATCGACGCCACCGACAACGGCGACCACGATCCGCTGGTCGCGAAGCTGCGAGCGATGGGCCATCAGGTTTCCGTGGCGCCGCAGTCCAGCGGGCTCAGCGCCCTGCAGCACAACGGCGAGGACGGCTGGATCGGCGGTGCGGATCCGCGCCGCGAGGGAGCGGTTCTCGGCGACACCCGCTGACGCGTCGGCCTGTGCGTCACCGGGTGGCGCACAGGCGGCTACGCGCACGCGGTCGGCCCAGGCGCCAACGGTCGGTGGAGTTCAGTCCTGCGGGGCGTAGCGGGCGCCGAGTTCGCGGACGCGCTCGATGGCGTCGGCGGCGTGGGTCTTGTCGTTGGAACGGATCGCCAGCATCGGGACGTAATCGTCATCGGCCAGTTCCAGGCGGGCCCACGCCTTGCCGTCCGGGAAGGACGCGCCGCGGATGTAGGCCCACGGGTACACCTGCTCGCCCAGGATGTTGCGTACCCCGACACCCTGGCTACCGACACGCACGCGCGGCCGGGTGAGCATCAGTACCGCGCCCGCACCGACCACGCCGATCAGGATCATCGCGACCTGATCGGCGACCCGGAAGTTCACCCCGGTCGATCCGGTGCGCAGCAGCAGCCCACCCGCGGTGAAGGCGACGAGGATGACGATCGCGACCACGACGGCGGTACGGATCGCCCGGCGCGGACGCACCTCGAACTCCCAGCCCGTGCCGGGCTCGGGAGCACTGCGACGCCACGTCCGCACCACCGGCACGGTCACGCCGATCGCAGCGCGCGCAAGGTGAGCGCGGCATCGAGGGCAGCGGCACACGCCTGCTCGCCCTTGTCCTCCGACGAACCGGGCAGCCCGGCCCGATCGCGCGCCTGCTCCTCGTCGTTCGTGGTGAGCACGCCGTTGGTGACGGGGGTGGCCGCATCCAGCGACACCCGGGTAAGCCCGGCCGTCACCGCATCGCAGACATACTCGAAATGCGGTGTGCCGCCACGGATCACGACGCCCAGAGCCACGACAGCGTCATGGGTGCGCGCCAGTTCCTGCGCGACGACCGGCAGCTCCATCGCACCGGCGCAGCGCACCACGGTCACGTGTTCGACGCCGGCGTCCTTGGCCACCCGTTCGGCATTCGCCACCAGGGTGTCGCAGATCTCGGTGTGCCAGCGCGAGGCGACGATGCCGAGTTTGACGTCTTTGGCCTGCGCCAAGGCGAAGGACGGAACACCCGTGCCGCTCATCGTTACTGCCTTTCCGAAGTGGTGATCACTGCGCGGTTTCGCCCAGGTCGAGATCGTCGAGGCCGACCAGGTCGTGGCCCATACGATCGCGCTTGGTGCGCAGGTAGTGCAGGTTCTCGGCATTGGCGCGCAACGGCATCGGAACGCGCTCGGTGATCGCGAGGCCGTAGCCGTCGAGGCCGACTCGCTTGGCCGGGTTGTTGGTGAGCAGACGCATCGAACGGATACCGAGGTCGACCAGGATCTGCGCGCCGGTGCCGTAATCGCGGGCGTCGGCGGGCAGGCCGAGATCGAGGTTGGCGTCGACGGTGTCGCGACCGGAGTCCTGTAACTGGTAGGCCTGCAACTTGTGCATCAGGCCGATGCCGCGGCCCTCGTGCCCGCGCATGTAGAGGACCACGCCGCGACCCTCCTGATCGACCATCTCGAGCGCCGCGTCCAGCTGCGGGCCGCAATCGCAGCGCAGCGAACCGAAGACGTCGCCGGTCAGGCACTCCGAGTGCACGCGCACCAGCACGTCCTCGCCGTCACCGATGTCGCCGCGCACCAGCGCGACGTGCTCGGCCTCGTCGAAGATGCTCTGGTATCCCACGGCCTTGAAGTCGCCGTGCGCGGTGGGGATCCGGGCCTCGGCCACCCGCACCACATGCTTCTCGTGCTTGCGCCGCCAGGCGATCATGTCGGCGATCGAGATCATCGCCAGGTTGTGCTCGTCGGCGAACACGCGCAGCTCGTCGGTGCGGGCCATGTGCCCGTCGTCCTTCTGGCTGACGATCTCGCAGATCACGCCCGCGGGACGCAGTCCGGCCATCCGGGCGAGATCGACCGCGGCCTCGGTGTGGCCGGGCCTGCGCAGCACGCCGCCGTCCTTGGCGCGCAGCGGCACCACGTGGCCGGGGCGGGTGAATTCGTCGGCCTTGGCCTCGGCGCTGGCCAGCAAGCGCATGGTGACGGCCCGGTCGGCGCCGGAGATGCCGGTGGTGATGCCCTCGCGCGCGTCCACCGAGACGGTGTAGGCGGTGCCGTGCTTGTCCTGGTTCATCGCGTACGCGGGCGGCAGGCCGAGGCGGTCGCAGTCGTCGGCGGTCAGCGGCACGCAGATGTAGCCGGAGGTGTAGCGGATCATGAACGCGACCAGCTCCGGGGTGGCCTTCTCGGCCGCGAAGATGAGATCGCCTTCGTTCTCCCGGTCCTCGTCGTCGATGACGACAACAGCCTTGCCGGCCGCGATATCGGCGACCGCGCGCTCGATGCTGTCCAACCTGGTCACGTCTGCTTGCTCCGTATATTTGGCGGCCGGGGCCGCGGGTTTCTCGGCCCGGTGGGCCTCGATCTGCCCTCCCGGCGGGCACTCCTTCGTCGCACCCTCTGGTCGGTCCAGATCTAGGCGGCCGAGAAACTGCCCTGGGATGGCAATGACTTCCTACATTACGACGATGGCGACGGGGTGTTCTGTGAGGCCCGGCGCAGATCGGTGTCAGCCTCGTTGGGCGAGGCGTTCTACGTACTTCGCGATGACGTCCACCTCGAGGTTGACGGTGGCGCCGACGGGGGCGGTGCCGAGGACGGTCAGCGCGAGGGTGGTCGGGATCAGCGAGACCTCGAACCAATCGCGGCTTCCGTCGGCACCGGGTTCGTCGTCGATACCGAGACCCGAGACGGTGAGGGAGACGCCGTCGACGGTGATCGAGCCCTTCTCCACCACATAGCGCGCGATGGAATCGGGCAGCGAGATCCGCACGACCTCCCAGTTCTCCGACGGGCTGCGGCGCAGCACCGTGCCGGTGCCGTCGACGTGGCCCTGCACGAGGTGGCCGCCGAGGCGGCTGTTCAGCGCGGCCGCGCGCTCGAGGTTGACCGGCGAGCCGGTGACGAGGCCGCCGATGCTCGAACGCTTCAACGTCTCGTCCATGACATCGACGGTGAAGCTGTCGCCGTCGACCACGTCGACCACGGTGAGGCAGACCCCGTTGACGGCGATCGAATCGCCGTGTCCGGCATCGGAAGTCACCAGCTTGCCGCGGATGGTCAACCGGGCGGCGTCGGTCAGCGCTTCGGTGGCCACGACCTCGCCGAGCTCCTCGACGATCCCTGTGAACATGCCTGAACTCCCTTGTCGCGTCATCCGTACCCGTTGGGCCCAACAGCGGGCGGGTGGCCGCTATTCCCACACGCGGCCGCCCAACTCGTCGCACAGCCTAGTAGCGCGGCCGGTGAGCCCGGGTCGGGGGCCGAACCGGACCGCGGGCGGCACTCGGCCACCGGAACCGATCGACAGGGCGTCGATTCGGCGGCGAAGGTGTATCGACATGACGCAACACCGCCGTTAATCATCCCGGCGGTTGTCGTTCAATCCAATTTTCAGCGAACCGGTCCCCCGCATTCATCCGGCCGCATTAACCTGGCAATACCCCGCCATCACGAACTGGAAACACGGTGAGTGGAATGCTTGCGCCCCCCGCACCACTGACGCAATATTGTTACGTCAATGATTCCTGCTGTTCAACCAGATGTCGGGGCTTGGAACTGCGGGTTCTCCCCGACATCATCGCCCGGAGCGCCGTTGCCACCGGGTGTTCGCCCCAGGGATAGTCCACCACTCCAGGAAGACAACACTGTGGGTTACAACAGGTTCGCGATAGGTGGGGGTGCCGCATGAGCACATTGATCGATTCGACGCTGGAAATGCGGTGCGTGCGATATCGGCGCGAGTTGCATCTACCGGCCAAGATCGATGTCGATTCCCGCCGCATTCTGCTCCAGATCGGCGCGCACTACGGCGCGGTGACCATGCCCGGCGACCTGGGCGAGCGAGTGCAGGCCAAGCTGCGCGAGGCCGCCATCGCGGGTCCGGTCGTCGATCACCCCCGCGCTCGGCGTTGGACATTCCTCACCGGCCCGTGCCGACCCGACTCCCTGACCGCGACCGCCTCGGCCGAACTGTTCCGCCTCTACGCGACCGTCGCCTGCGCGGGCAGCCAGATCGTGCTGCCCTCCCCCGACGATGAGCGCACCGGCTATCGCACCTGGGTGCAGGAACCCGAATCCGGCGACCATCGGCCGCCGGTGCAGGCAGTCGTCGACGCGGCGCGAGCGCTGGGCACCCGCAAACTCCGCGCCCTGTAGCTAGGGCAGCCAGACCGACGCGGCGAGGTTGCGCAGCGTCTGTACCGCGGCACCCGGATCGGCGGTGTTGTAGACCGCCGATCCGGCCACGAAGCAATCGATACCGGCCGCAGCGGCCTGCTCGATGGTGTCGTCGTTGATGCCGCCGTCGATTTCGACGACCAGGTGCAGCTCACCCGAGTCCACCAGGTTGCGCACGATCCGCGCCTTCTCCAGCACGCCGGGAATGAACGACTGCCCACCGAATCCGGGTTCCACGCTCATCACCAGCAGGGTGTCGAACTCGCGCAGGATTTCCAGGTACGGCTCGATCGGGGTGTTCGGCTTCACCGACAGCCCGGCTCTGCCGCCCGCGGCGCGGATGTCGCGCGCCACCGCGATCGGATCATCGGTGGCCTCGGCGTGGATCGTGACGTTGTAGGCGCCTGCCTCGGCGTAACTCGGTGCCCAGCGGCCCGGATCATCGATCATCAGGTGGCAGTCGAACGGGATGTCGGTGGCCTTGAGCAGGCTCTGCACGATCGGCAGACCCAGTGTGAGGTTCGGCACGAAGTGGCCGTCCATGACGTCGACGTGGAGCCAGTCGCAGCCTTCGACAGCCGCGGCCTCGGCGGCCAGGTTCGCGAAGTCCGCGGACAGGATTGACGGGGCGATCATCGGCTTGGAAGGACGAGAGAACGTCGGAGTGGACACAGCGCGCCAGTGTAGCGACGGCGATGGTGATTGCCCTGCCGGGATATGGGTAGCCTTCTGAGGGTGACCAATTTTTCGGCGGAACATGGGCCCTTCGGCGCCCCGGTGGAGATTCGTGTGGCAGCACAGCTGACGCAGCTGCCAATCGTGCGCGGACTGGCCGAAACACTGGTACTACTCAGTGATTTCACCCTCGACGAGGTAGCCGACGTGCGCTTGGCGGTGGACGAGGTGTGCTCGACCCTGATTGCGATCGCCGCCCCCGACACGCTTCTCACCTGCGAATTCCTCGTCGGTGACACCGAATTACAGGTCCGCGTCGACGGTGTCGCGGGCTCGCAGGGCATGCCGGATCAGCGCAGCTTCGGGTGGCATGTGCTGCGCACGCTGTGCGACGAGGTGACTGCCGAGCAGCAGGAGTTCGACGCAGGCGTGTCCGGGTACCCGACGACGGTTCGATTTCGACGGGTCCGGGGGAAGGCGTAGTGCACGGCGAGGACAACAAGCCCGACCAGCACAGTCTCAGCGAACCCGACAAAACCGACTCCCCTGCCGCGGCATCGGACGCGGCCGCTGAACCGGACAAGGAAGCACTCGAGCAGGACCCGCTGGAGGACGAGACCGACACTCCGGAGCCGGTATCCGGGTACGACGACGTCAGCGTCCTGTTCGAGCGTCTCGCGGCGACCGAGCCGGGCAGCGTGGCACACGCGGTGGCGCGCGACGCGCTGATCAACCGCTGCATCCCGCTGGCCGACCACATCGCGCGCAAGTTCAGCGGGCGCGGTGAGCCGTTCGACGATCTGTCACAGGTGGCGCGGGTCGGTCTGGTGCACGCGGTGGATCGGTTCGATCTGAGCCGGGGCTCGAACTTCCTGTCCTTCGCGGTGCCGACGATCATGGGCGAGGTCCGGCGGTATTTCCGCGACAACACCTGGGCGATGCGGGTTCCGCGGCGCGTCAAGGAAACCCACCTGCGCATCGGCGCGGCGGTGGATCAGCTCTCGCAGCGACTGGGACGCTCCCCCACCGCCAAGGAGATCGCCGCCGAACTCGATGTCGACCCCGACGAGGTCACCCAGGCGGTCATCGCGGGCAACGCCTATCAGCCGACGTCGATCGACGCCGCCTCGATCGGGCGCGACAGCGATGCGTCGCTGCTCGACACCCTCGGCGAGGAGGAATCGCAGTTCGACCGCGTCGAGGAGTACATCGCGGTGCGCCCGCTCCTGGCGGGCCTGCCCGAACGTGAGCGCCGCATCCTCACGATGCGGTTCTTCGAGTCGATGACGCAGACGCAGATCGCCTCACAGTTGGGGATCTCGCAGATGCACGTGTCGCGGATTCTCGCGAAAACCCTGGCACGCCTGCGTGAATTGTCCGAACGAGACTGACGCCGGCGGGACAACGGAGTCCCCCTACGCGCCCTGCCTGGCGCCCCGAAGCTTCGCGGGTGCGCGCAGCCACCAGGCGCTGTCGATCAGCTCGGCGAGCTGTCGCGGATCGACCGCGGCGAGGTCGACGAGAACGAACGGGTGCCCGTCGTAGTGCGGGGTCGTGTAGAACGCCGGATCACCGGAGGCGAGCAGCGCTTGCTTCTCCGTGAGCTCGCAGAGCAACGCCAGGCCGCCCTCCGCTTCGACACGTAACCGTGCGAAGCCCTTTCCGTTCACTTTCAGGCCGGGACTGCGCCACCAGGTGCCTTCCTCCACACCCGGCAGCGCCGTCGCCACCGCGACCACCTGCTCCCATGTCATCGCCATCCATCGATTCTGCACCGCGGCGATCGTCACGCGCTTGGACGAATGGAACGGCGCCGCTCCCGGTGCGGGAACGGCGCCGTGTGTTCACGCGGGGCTATTTCTTGCGCAGGGTCGCCAGGAACATCGCGTCGGTGCCGTGGCGGTGCGGCCAGAGCTGTGCGGACGGGCCGTCGCCGAGATCGGTGACGCCGGGCAGGAACTCGCGGCTGTCGAGTTCCTCGGCGCCGGTGCGACGGACGAAATCGGCGACCACCGACACTGTTTCCGCGAGGTGCGGTGAGCAGGTCGAATACACGACGACACCGCCCGGACGCACCAGATCCCATGCGGCGGTGAGCAGTTCACGCTGCAAGGTGACCAGTTCGGCCACGTCGGCCGGGGTGCGACGCCAGCGCGCCTCCGGGCGTCGGCGCAGAGCGCCGAGGCCGGTGCACGGCGCGTCGACCAGAACGCGGTCGTAGCCGGGGGTCAGCCCGCTGTCGCGGCCGTCGGCGACGTGCACGGTGACCGGCAGGTTCCTGGTGGATTTGCGGACCAGTTCCGCGCGGTGCTCGGCGGGTTCCACGGCGTCGACGGTGAACAGGTCGATCGCGGCGAGTGCGCCGAGCAAGGCCGCCTTGCCGCCGGGACCGGCGCAGAGGTCGAGCCAGCGGCCCTTGTCCTCGCCTTCCAGCGGTGCGCGGGTGAGAGCGAGCGCGACCAACTGGCTGCCCTCGTCCTGGACCGAGGCGATGCCGTCGCGAACCGGTTCCAGCAGCCCGGGATCACCACCGTCGAGATACACCGCGTACGGCGACCAGCGGCCCTCTTCGCCGCCGGTGACCAGCGCCAGCTCTTCGGCGGTGATCTCGCCGGGCCGGGCGACCAAGTGCACGACCGGGCGCTCGTCGTCGGCTGCCAGGAGTTCGTCCAGCTCGCCCGCCTGCGCGCCCAGCGCGTCGGCGAAGGACTGGGCGATCCACTTGGGGTGCGCGTGTTCGAAGGCGAGCTTGCCGACCGGGTCGGCCGGGGCCAACTCGGTGATCCACTGCTCGGCGGTCTTCTCACCCGCCCGACGCAGGACGGCATTGACGAAACCGGCACGGCCCTGGCCGAATTCGGCACTGGCCAGGTCGACGGAGGTGTCGACGGCGGCGTGCGCGCTGGTGCGGGTGCGCAGCAGCTGGTAGACGCCCAGGCGCAGGATATCGAGGATGGGGCCGTCGATCTCGTCGACCGGGCGGCCCGCGCAGGCCGAGATCACCGCGTCGAGCTGCCCCTGCGAACGGCTCGCGCCGTAGGTGAGCTCGGTCGCGAACGCGGCGTCACGCCCGCTGATCTTGCGCTCGCGCAACAGCTTCGGCAGCGCGAGGTTGGCGTAGGCGTCGCGCTCACGCACTGCCCGCAGTACATCGAGGGCGACCTCGCGCGCGGGATCCACGGGCTCGCCGCGCCGCTTGCGCGGACTGGGCACACTGGGATCGGGCCGCTCGGGGCGACGCTGCGAGGCGGCCTTGGCCGCCGGTCCCGCACCAGCCTCGCGGCTGCTCGCGCTGTGGCTTCGCGAATCTCCTTCGCGCGCACCGCGGTCGGGACGGGAGGTGCCGCGCTCGGCACGTCCCGCGCCGGAACGTCCCGCACGGTCACCGCGCTGGTCGGCCGTGTCACGACCCGGTGCCCCGCCGAAACCGGGACGGTCGTCCGCGCGGCGAGGGGCACCGGAGCGCGGAGCGTCCGCACGACTGCCCGCGTCACGCCCTTGCGCACGGTCGTTCGCGCCACGGCCGAAACCGGGGCGGTCGTCGCGGCGGGGCGCGCCCGAGCGCGGGGCGTCGCCGCGCTGGTTTCCTGCGTCACGACCCTGCGCGCCGCAGGTGAAACCGGGGCGGTCGTCCGCGCGGCGGGGTGTGCCGGAGCGGTAGCCGTCGTCGCGACGGGGTCGATCGGAGCCGCCGCGGTCGTCGCGGCCCGTCCAGCGGTCGCCGTCCGCGCGCGGGGTGGTGGTGCCCTTCGCGGCGCGGGCGGCCCAACCGCCGTCGACGTTCTTGCCGGTGATCTTGCGGTCGTCGCGGGGGCTGCCGCCCCGCTGTTCACCCGTTTTTCCGGTGGGCTTGCGGTCATCGCGAGACGTGATGCCCTTCGCCGCGTCGGCGTCGCGGCGTCGGCGGCGGTCGGAGGCGCTCATCCGATCACCGTGCCGGGAGCCAGACGGGCGCCGCGGGCCCAGTCGAGGGCGTTCATCATCTTCTTGCCGGGCGGCTGGACCTGCCCCAGGCGGACCGCTGTGGTCGATGTTCCGACGAAGACGCCGGACTTGCGCACCTCGATCTCGCGTTCGGGCAAGGTTTCCTCCACCATTTCCACCGGGCCGAGTTTGAGGCGCAGCCCGTTCACCTCGGTCCACGCACCGGGCGCCGGGGTGACGGCGCGGATGTGGCGGTGGATGGCCAGGGCGGGTTCGTCGAATCCGATCCGCCCTGCCTCCACGGTCACCTTCGGTGCGTAGGACACGCCGTCGTGGGATTGCGGAATCGCTTGCAGCGAACCGTCTTCCACGCCGTCCAGGGTCTTCTCGAGCAGCACGGCGCCCGCATCGGCGAGCCGGGCGAGCAGCTCGCCCGCGGTGTCGGTGAGCCCGATCTTCTCGGTCATCACTCCGTACACCGGGCCGGTGTCGAGGCCCGCCTCGATCAAAAAGGTCGACGCGCCGGTCATGTCGTCGCCCGCGTCGATGGCCGCCTGCACGGGCGCCGCTCCCCGCCAGGAGGGCAGCAGCGAGAAGTGCAGATTGATCCAGCCGTGCACGGGGATATCGAGCACCTGCTGCGGCAGCAGCGCACCGTAGGCGACGACCGGGCAACAGTCCGGCGCGAGCTCGGTGAGCGCGGCGACGAATTCGGGATCGGACGGCTTACGCGGCGTGAACACCGGGATGCCGTGTTCGTCGGCGAGCAGGCCCACGGGCGAGCGCATGACTTTGCGGCCACGACCCGCGACGGCGTCGGGCCGGGTGACCACCGCGACGACCTCGTGGCCCTCGCTCTCGATCAGCCTGCGCAGTGAGGGCACCGCGGGTTCGGGCGTGCCCGCGAAAACGAGGCGCATCAGCGACCACCGCCGACGCCGCTGGATTCGCGCACAGTGATTCCGCCGCGGAACCAGTCGGATTCGCGGATGGTGCGCATCGCGTCCTTGCGGTCGGCAGGTTCGAGCCGGTTGACGAACAGCACGCCGTCGAGGTGATCGTGTTCGTGCTGCACGCAGCGCGCGAGCAGACCCTCTGCCTCGAATTCCACCGGCGCACCGGTGATGTCGACGCCGGTGACCCGAACGCGCGATGCCCGGCGCACGTCGTAGCGCACACCGGGAATCGACAGGCAGCCCTCGGGACCGACCTGTTCGTCGGCCCCGACGGCCGACCACTCCGGGTTCACCACGTGCCCCGCGGCGTCGCCGGTGTCGTAGACGAACACCCGCAGCCCGACCCCGATCTGCGGCGCGGCCATCCCGACCCCGCCGTCGTCGTGCATGGTCTCGGTGAGGTCGGCGACCAAGGTGGCGAGGTCGGGACCGAACTCGGTGACCGCGTCGGCACGCGAGCGCAGGATCGGGTCGCCGAACAGGCGAACGGGCTGAATGGTCACGGTGGCTCCCGGGGAGGACGAATGCGGTCGTCCCAGTCTAGTGACCCCGCCGGGCGCCTCCGTCCAGCCCGGCCGTCAGGAGTTGCCCGCGATGATCACCTCGGGGATACCGGTGCCGAGTGGGACCGGTGCGCAGACCGGAGCGGGCGCCCGGACGGGGTCGAGGACGCGCTGGAGCAGTTGCTGCACGAACGGGTCGTAGACCAGGTGGAAGTGGCCGGTCAGGTTGTCGGCGCACAGGTCCTGCAGGACGAGGTTCTCCGCACCCGCACCGCGCAGGGCGATGTTCGAGAACGGCTGGATCATCTCGTCGACCCGGCTGCCGACGGTGACGTATCGGACACCGGGCACGGTGTCGCCGCCCGCGTTGAGCTCCACCATGAGTGGTTCGCCCTGTGCCTGCTGGACCGCGGCCGTCGAGGTGACCTTCGCGAAGACGTCCATCATGCCGGGAACGGCCTGCCCCACCGGAACCAGTCCGTACATGACCCCGCCGTAGCTGGGTGAGGCCAGGCCGACCCAGGTCCCGACCTTCGGCGCGCCCCCGAGCTTGTTGACGTAGAACCGGCTGACGGTCGCCCCCTGCGAGAATCCGACCAGATCGACCTTGGTCGCCTGGGTCGCGACCAGGACCTCGTCGACGAACCCGGCCAGCTGGGTGAAACTGATCCGCATGTCTTCGGTGCCGTAGGTGTCGGCGCCCGGCGCCCCGCCGTAGTTCAGCGCGAAGACGCAGTAGCCGGCCGACACCAGCTGCGGTCCGATTCCCGCCCAGTCGGAGTACGCACTCGAGTCGGTGCCGTGCACCAACACGATCGGCCGCGGATGCTCGACGGTGGGCCTACACCCGAAGTTGTTGAGCCCCACCGGAACCGAGTTCGGATGAGCCTTGATGTAATGGGCGGCGTCCAGATGATCGGCCTGCGGCGGACCCGCCTCCATCGGAATGACAGCCGGCCGAAAATTCGCCGGTTCAGCGGCGGCGACCGGTGCGAAGGACACACCGATCACCGCCGTGCAGGCGAGTGCCGTGACCGACACCGCTGCGCGCAATCGTGATATTCCCCAACCCCACAACGTTCCCAGTTGTTCCATGCCCCAAACATTTACTCCATGGGCCCGACAACCGCACGCCGGGAAGGGCGTTCACGACGCCCTCACTTCTCGGGGGTTGCGTCGCCCTCGGAAACGACATCGTCCTCGGCGAGGATCCGGTAGAGCGCCCGACGGGTTTCGGCGAGCACCTCGGCCGCCTTCGCCGCCTGCTGCGCGGTGCCGACCTGGGCCACCTGACCGACCGCGCCCATCACCTGTCCGACCAGGCCGCGCAGGTCCAGCGCCTGAGCGCCGACATCCTGCTTGACCTCGGCCCACGGGTCGCCGAGATCGTCGCGATGAGTCTCGACATAGGCCTTGCCCTCGTCGGTGAGCTGCGCGGTTTTGCGACCGGCGACCTTCTCGATGAGCACCAGTCCCTCGTCCTCGAGCTGGGCCAATGCCGGATAGATGGAGCCCGGGCTGGGGCGCCAGACATCGTCGCTGCGATCGCGGATCTGCTGGATCAGTTCGTAGCCGTGCATGGGGCGCTCGACGAGCAGCAGCAGCACCGCAGCCCGCACGTCACCCCGCCTGCCACGACCGCCGCGGCCGCGTCCACGACCGAAACCGGGGCCGAAACCGGGCCCGAAACCTGGGCCGAAGCCCGGTCCGAACTCGGGGCCGTGCCCGTGTCGCCCGCCGTGGCGGAACTGCTGCCGGTCGGGACCGAATTCCCGGGGGCCCGGTCCACGACCGCGCCGGAAGTGTCCGAATTCTCGTTGTTCTTGGTTATGCATGACAGCCTCCTGTGGCTCTCTCGTTTGTCTTGACACTATCGACGATATATCGGCAATGCATCGAACGCAAGGAGTAATCTGGATTCACCATGACGGAGCTGCCCCGGCCCCTTCGGCTCGCCGAACTGGTCGCCTCGCTGTCACTGGCCACCGACCTCGGGCTCGGCCAGCCGCAGGAACACGTCCTGCGCCAGACCGTTCTGGCCGTCCGACTGGCAGAAGCCGCGGGACTGTCCGAGGCCGATCGGGCAGCCGCCTACTACGTCTCGCTACTGGCCTGGGTCGGCTGCGTGGCCGACTCCCCCGAGATGGCGCGCTGGTTCGGCGACGACCTGCGGATCCGGGCCGACAGCTACGACATCGACAAGACCGGGTTGCCGATGATGGCGTTCCTGCTCGGGCATCTCGCCGAAGGCGCGTCTCCGCTGCGGCGGATCTCGGTGACCGGCCGCTTCCTCGCGGGCGGCGTGCGCGACACGATGGACTCGTTCCTCACCCACTGCCGCACCGCCGCCGATATCGCCGACCGCCTCGACCTACCCGACGCGGTCAAGACGGCGCTGCCGCAAGCCTTCGAACGGTGGGACGGCCACGGCGTTCCCGGCGGATTGTGCGGCGACGCGATCATCCCGGTGATGCGGGTGGTGCACATCGCCGACGACGCCGAAGTCCATGCCAGGGTCGGCGGTATCGACGCTGCGCTGCGCATGTTGCGGTCGCGCAGTGGAACCGAGTTCGATCCCACCCTGGTCGAGCTGTGCACCCGCGACGAGGGGGCACTGCTCGACGGACTCGACCGCGTCGATGCCTGGCAGCAGGTGATCGACGGCTGCGCGGCACTCGACAGACCGATCGCCGACGACGAACTCACCGATGTCCTCACCGTCTTCGCCGACTACTCCGACGCGAAAGCGACCTGGTTCCTCGGTCACTCGCGCGGTGTCGCCGACCTGGCCGCCGCCGCGGCGCGCGAGTACGGCCTGCCCCCCGAGCAGGCGGACACGGTGCGGCGGGCGGCCTTGGTGTGCCGCCTCGGCACCATCGGCGTCTCGACGGGGATCTGGAACAAACCGGGACCATTGACCGCGTCCGAACGTGAACGGGTACGGATGGTTCCGTATCTGACCGAGCGGGTGCTGGCGCGTAGTCCGCACCTGGCCGCGCTCGCCGGACCCGCCTCGATGGTCTACGAACGGATGGACGGATCCGGCTATCCGCGCGGACTCACCGGGTCGATGCTGCCGCCCGCCGCGCGAATCCTCGCCGCCGCGCAGATGTTTCGCGCGCTCGGCGAGCAGCGGCCACACCGACCGGGCATCGAACCCGACGAACGAGCCGAAATCCTGCGGGCCGAAGTGACCGCGGGCAGGCTGGACGGTGACGCCGTCGCCGCGGTCCTGGCCGCGGCACAGGGTCGACGACCACGCAAACGCGCGCAGATCGCCGGCCTCACCGCCCGCGAACTCGACGTCCTCGCCCTGCTCGTGCGGGGTGGGTCGACCCGCGAGATCGCCCGAGCTCTCGGTATCAGCCCGCGCACGGCGGGCAGCCATGTCGAGCACATCTACACCAAAATCGGGGTGCACAGCCGCGGCTCGGCCGCGGTCTTCGCGATGCGCCACGGGCTACTGCCCGACGAGGATCAGACCGCAAAGATCGGGTGATCACCCGATGTTCGATATCCGCGCAGGTCGCAGACTTTTCCCATGACTACTTCGACCCCCACCACGCAGACGACCTCCTCGGTCGCCGACCTGTTTCTCGCCGCGTTGATCCAGCGCGACTTCGCCACCATGACGACCTACCTCGCCCCCGAGGTCACACTGCGCGGCCTGATTCCGCCCGGCCCGTTCACCGCGGTCGGCCCCGATCCGGCGATCGAGCGCTTCCGCGGCTGGTTCGGCGGTCCCGACGATTTCACCGTCGTCGATTCCGGCCGCGAACGGATCGGCAACAAGCTCGGGATGCACTGGCTGGTCCGCATGCGACCCGCCAACGGCGCCACCCGCGTCGCCGAGCAGCGCGTCTTCCTCACCACCGACAACGGCGAGATCACCGGCATCGACCTGTTGTGCTCGGGCTGGCAGCCCGGCGATCGCGCCTGAGTCCGCCGCACACCCGAGTCGACGCCCGGCACACCGGCCGGGCGTCACGACACCACCGCGTCTACCGCGCACCCAGCTCGTCGATCCACCGCTCCAGCCGCGCGCCCTCGGTGACCATCAGTTCCGGGTCGCGGAAAGTGTTGGTGAGCAAAGAGATTCCCTGATAGGCAGCCACGAAGGCGATCGCGAGCTCGGCGGCGTCGGTACGCCCCAGCTCGGCGAACTGCGTGCGAGCCCAGTCCACGAGCAGGCCCATCACGCGCGCTGGCTCGCCGCGGAAAGCGTCCTCCCGCTTGTCGAGCTCGGCGGCCAACGAGCCGAACGGGCACCCGTATCGCGCCGCCATCTCCCGCTGGTCGACCCAGCTGCGGACCATCGCCTTCAATCGCTCGGCGGGCCCCGGCAGCTCGGCGATCTCGGCGACAGCCCCGGTCAGCACCTGCGCGTGCAGCTCGATGACCGCGGCGACGAACTGGTCCTTGGTCTTGAAGTAGTAGTACACATTGCCGACCGGTACGTCGGCCTCGCGCGCGATCTCGGCGATCGTCGTCTTCTCGATGCCCTGTTGGTAGAACACCCGCATCGCCGCCTGGACCAGCCGTTCCTGCTTCCCGATCGTGGGGCTGACCTGCGCGTCCGATTTAGTCATACAACTAACTATAGACAGCCGATCCCCGATGGGATACGTTCTGCCCAGCAATTAAGTCAGTCAACTAACTAAGGATTCGCATGATCGTCGTCACCGGAGCGACCGGCAATATCGGCAGCACCCTGGTCGGACTACTCGCCGATGCGGGTGAACAGGTCAGGGCCGTCTCCCGAGGTAGTCGTCCCGTCGATCTGCCCGCGGGTGCCGAGCACGTGGTCGCCGACCTGGGCGATCTCGACAGCCTCTCCCCCGCACTACACGGCGCCGACGCGCTGTTCCTGCTGATCACCGGCGAGCAGCTGATGACCGGCCCCGAGCCGGCGCTGCTACTGAAAACCGCCGCGGACGCCGGCGTGCGCCGAGTCGTCTTCGTGTCCTCACAAGGCGCGGTGACCCGCCCCCACTCCGACGGCTACGCCAGAACGATCGCCTTCGAACAGGCACTCGCCGAGTCCGGCCTGGAGTGGACGGCGCTGCGACCCGGCGCGTTCTTCTCCAACACCTTCGCGTGGATCGAACCGATCCGCACCCAGCGCATCGTCCCGGCGCCCTTCGGCAATGTCGGCCTTCCCGCCGTGGACCCCGCCGATATCGCCGCCGTCGCCGCGGCCGCCCTCCGCGAAGACGGCCACCACGCTCGCGCCTACACCCTGACCGGTCCCGCTGTGGTGACCCCGCGCGACCAAGCAGCGGCACTCGCCGAAGCGATCGACATCCCGATCGCCTTCGTCGAACTCACCTCCGACCAAGCCAAACAGAACATGCTCCGCTTCATGCCCGAGCCGGTCGCCGACCACACCCTGACCATCCTCGGCACGCCGACCCCGGAAGAACTCCAGGTCAGCGACGAAATCGAGAAGGTTCTCGGTCGCCCGGCCACGGCCTACGCGCAGTGGGCGCGACGCCATCGAGCGATGTACGCCTGACCGATGTGCCGGGCGCCCGGGTCAGCCGATGTCGACAGGGTCGATCTGGACCCGAAGGGGGGCATCGGAGCGATGGGAGCTGCGAACCGCTTGGGCGGCGGTGAGCGCGCGGGCGAGGGGCGCGCCACCCGAGCGGGGCACGCGCAGCAGCATGCGCTCGACCTCGGCGGGAGAGTCGGCGCCGGAGAACGGTTTACGGGCCGTCGGAGGCAGGGGGACGGGGCCGAGGACCTCGGTGCCGTCGGGAAGATTGGTGGCGTCGAGTAATTCGGCGATCGAGGCGGTGGTGCCGTCGACGGCGGCGAGGCGGACCGCGGGCGGGAAACCGACCTCGGCACGGGCTTCGAGTTCGGCGGCGGCGTGGTGGACGGGGTCCCACCGGACCAGCGCCTGGACGGTGGGCAGGGAGGGTTCGGCCATCACGATGACCTGCCCGCGAGGCCGCACCAACGCCGCCGCGCCCATCCAGCGGCGCAAGGTGTCCTCGGTCGCGCGCAGGTCGGCGCGGCCGAGCAGCGCCCATCCGTCGAGCAGCAGGGCCACACCGTAACCACCCGGCACGAGCGGTTCGGCCCCGACGGTGGCGACGACCACCTGAGCGCCCGGTTCGACGGTATCGAGCACCTCCCCGCCCCCTGACGTGCGGATCGGTACCCCGGCGAAGGCGCGACCGAGTTCTTCGGCGGTTCGGGCCGCGCCGATCACCGTCGCCCGCAGAGCTCGCGCACCACACGCCTGGCAGCGGAACGCCGCTTCGGTGATCCCGCACCATTTGCAATGCGGGCTCGCCGCTTCACCATTGGCCGACTGCGGCAGCGCCAACGGACCGTTGCAGTGCCGACAGCGGGCAGGGGTGCGACATTTCGCGCACGCCAGCGACGGCACGTACCCGCGCCGCGGCACCTGCACCAGCACCGCCACGTTCTCCTTGATCGCGGAGCGCGCGGCCGCGAACGCGACGCCGGGCATCCGCACCGACCGCGCCAACGCGTCGCGCTCCAGCGCGAAATCGCTGTCGCCGGGCGCGCTGATCCGCGGCGTCACCTCGCGCAATACCTGCCGTTCGGCGAGAAGGTCACGCGCCCAACCGGATTCGACCACCGCTTGGATCTCGGCGGTCCGCGCGAAACCGGCGGCGACGAACGCCGCGCCCGTCTCGTGCGCCCGCAGCATCGCCACTTCCCGAGCATGCGGATACGGGGACCTCGGTTCGGCGTAGGTGTCGTCGCCGTCGTCCCAGATCGCGATCAGTCCGAGGTCCCGCGCCGGGGCGAACACCGCCGCCCGCGTCCCCACCACGATCCGCGCCTGCCCACGTAATACCGCCAGCCACCGCCGATACCGCGCAGCGGGACCCAACCCCGCCGACAGCCCGACCGCCGAATCACCGACCAGCGCAACACATTCGGCGAGCAACCGATCGAGGTCGCGCTGATCCGGCACCATCAACACGGCGCTGCGCCCACCGGCCACGACCGTCGCCGCCGCCTCCGCCAGCCGCGCCGCCCAGTTCTCCCCCGGCAATGCCTGCCACGCCGCCCGCGCCCCTTTGCCGTGCGCCAGCGCGTCGACAAAGGCCGGGCCGTGTACGTACCGGCCCCATGCCGAAGCATCGACCTCGACGGGCGATTGGGCTACGGGCACTTCGGGCGTCGACTCGAGCCCAGCCTCCGCGGTCGTCGCATCCGGTTGGTCCGCTGAAGCCCCGCCCGCCGCTGCGGCCGATTCACCAGGGCCGTTCCCGCCGGCCTCGGCAGGTATGTCAAACGGCGAATCTTCTTCGTTATCAACGACTTCCGGCACAGATGCCGCTTTCGAAGCGGTACCGGTCTTCTTGGTGCCGCCGGTTTCGGTCCGAGCGTGGCGCGGTGGAATGGCCAGACGAAGGACGTCGGCGCGCGTCCCCGCGTAGCGGGTGGCGACGGCGGTGGCCAGGCGCAGAATTTCCGGGGTGAGCACCCGTTCCGGCGAGACGACCCGTTCGAGTGGCATCATCTTGCCGTTGTGATCGCTGCTCGGGAGACGTTCCAGCAAGTATCCGTCGACGAGGCGACCGGCGAAACGCACGCGCACACGCACGCCGGGTTGAGCGATCTCGTCCAGTTCAGGGGGGACGAGGTAGTCGAAGTCGCGGTCGAGGTGGGCAGGCGAAAGCAGCGGGAGCACCCTCGCGATGGGGTGTCCCGCTGCCTTCGATGTTTCGTCCGCTGTCACGCGGTCCGTGGGTATTACAGGCCGACGGCCGCGCGCAGCTTGTCGGCGCGGTCCGTGTGCTCCCAGGGCAGGTCGACGTCGGTGCGGCCGAAGTGGCCGTAGGCCGCAGTCGGCGCGTAGATCGGGCGCAGCAGGTCGAGATCACGGATGATCGCGCCCGGACGCAGGTCGAAGACCTCGGAGATGGCGGTGGAGATACGCGTCGGGTCGACCTTCTCGGTCCCGAAGGTCTCGACGAACAGGCCGACCGGGGCCGACTTGCCGATCGCGTACGCGACCTGCACCTCGACGCGATCCGCCAGGCCGGCGGCCACGACGTTCTTGGCGACCCAGCGCATGGCGTAGGCGGCCGAGCGGTCGACCTTCGACGGGTCCTTGCCGGAGAACGCGCCGCCACCGTGGCGGGCCATGCCGCCGTAGGTGTCGACGATGATCTTGCGGCCGGTCAGGCCCGCATCGCCCATCGGACCACCGAGGACGAACTTGCCGGTGGGGTTCACCAGCAGTCGGATGTCGGAGGTGTCGAGGCTGGGCAGGTTCAGATCGCCGATGACAGCGTCGACGACCTTCTCGCGAATATCGGGGGCGAGCAGGTTGTCGAGGTCGATATCGGCCGCGTGCTGGGTGGAGATGACGACCGTATCGAGACGGACCGGGCGGTCACCGTCGTATTCGATGGTGACCTGGGTCTTGCCGTCGGGGCGCAGGTAGGGCAGCACACCCGACTTGCGGACCTCGGTGAGCTTGCGCGAGAGCCGGTGCGCGAGCGCGATCGGCAGCGGCATCAGCTCGGGCGTGTCGGTGGTCGCGTAACCGAACATCAGGCCCTGGTCGCCGGCGCCCTGACGCTCGATCGCGTCGTCGGAACCGCCGACACGCGCCTCGTGCGAGGTGTCGACACCCTGGGCGATATCGGGCGACTGGGCACCGATCGCGATGTTGACACCGCAGGAGTTGCCGTCGAATCCCTTTGCGGAGGAGTCGTATCCGATCTCGAGCACCTTCTCGCGCACGATCCGCGGAATGTCGGCGTAGGCGGAGGTGGTGACCTCGCCCGCGACATGGACCTGCCCCGTGGTGACCATGGTTTCCACCGCGACGCGGCTGCCCGGGTCCTCCGCGAGCAATGCGTCGAGGATGGAATCGCTGATCGCGTCACAGATCTTGTCCGGATGCCCCTCGGTCACGGACTCACTGGTGAATAGCCGACTACCTGTCGTACGCACAGTTCTTCCCTCTCCCTCAACGGGTTACTCGTTCGGCTTGTGACGGTAACTTCTCGGTGTTACCGCGCAACCCTTCTCATCAAGACTATTCCAAACCACCGACATGGTGGCGAGTACGCACCAAGCCACGCCGCGAACACCTGTCCGGACGGTAGACTGCACGACCCTCGTTGCCGCGCAACTGTTTTCGCGCGAAATCGACGCGAACTCCCCGGTCAGCGCAGGAGCGGAACCAGCGCGTCGAGCACCCGGCTGGCCAGCAGCGCCTTCGAGCCGTGATCGAGGGCCTGTTCGGTGCCGTCGGCGCCGAGCAACCAGCCGTCGTTGGTGTCGACCTCGAACGCCTTGCCCTCACCGACCGCGTTGACCACGAGTAGATCGCAACCCTTGCGCGCCAGCTTCGAGCGCGCGTGGGTGAGCACGTCGCCGTTGTCGTCACCGGTCTCGGCGGCGAAACCGACGATCGCGGTATCGGCGAGCCGTCCCTCGGTGCGGGCGTCGACCAAGCCGGCGAGGATGTCCTCGTTCTTGGTCAGCGGGATCACGTCGGGTTCGTCGGCGCCCTTCTTGATCTTCGCAGCGGCCACATGGGTCGGACGGAAATCGGCGACCGCGGCCGCCATGATCACCGCGTCGGCGCCGAGCGCGTGCTTGTCGACCGCGGTTTTGAGCTGGTCGGCGGTGGTGATGTGGACCAGCTCGACCGCGGCGGGCGGCGCGAGCTCGATCGTGTTACCCGCGATCAGCGTCACCTGGGCGCCGCGCTGGGCGGCGACCCTGGCCAGGGCATAGCCCTGTTTGCCGGAGCTGCGGTTGCCGAGGAAGCGCACCGGGTCGAGGGGTTCCCTCGTACCACCGGCGGTGATCACCACGCGGCGACCGGTCAGATCGCGCGGCAGCGCGTCGGCACGTTCGAGCAGCAGCGAGGCCAGACCGAAGATCTCCTCCGGCTCCGGCAGCCGTCCCGGACCCGTATCGGTGCCGGTGAGCCGGCCCGAGGCGGGTTCCATCACGTTGGCGCCGTGCGCGCGCAGCGTCGCGACATTGGCCACCGTCGCCGGATGCTCCCACATCTCGGTGTGCATCGCGGGCGCGAACAGCACCGGACATCGAGCCGTCAGCAACGTGGCGGTGAGCAGATCGTCGGCGCGCCCCTGTGCGGCGCGCGCCATCAGATCCGCGGTGGCGGGGGCGATGACGACGAGATCGGCCTCCTGGCCGATCCGGACATGCGGCACCTCGGGCACGTCGGCGAACACCGTGGTGTGCACGGGCTGACCAGACAGCGCCTCGAAGGTCGCCTTGCCGATGAACTGGAGAGCCGACTCGGTGGGAACGACCCGCACCTGGTGTCCGGTCTCGGTGAAACGGCGAACGAGGGCACACGCCTTGTAAGCGGCGATGCCCCCGCCGACCCCGACGACGATCCGCATGGTCTTCTACGCCTCCGGACTAGAGATTGTCACTCGCCCTCGGTGTGTTCGAGCAGGTCGGAGTGGATTTCGCGCATAGCGACCGACAGCGGCTTCTCCTGCAGACCCGGCTCGACGAGCGGGCCGACGTACTCGAGGATGCCGTCACCGAGCTGGTTGTAGTAATCGTTGATCTGGCGGGCGCGCTTGGCCGCGTAGATCACCAGGGCGTACTTGGAGGACGTGCGCTCGAGCAGCTCGTCGATCGGGGGGTTGGTGAGGCCGATCGGGGTGTCGTACGCGGGTACTGCGGTGATGTCCGTACTCACTAGGGGTGGCTCCTGCGGGTTAGTGGGTCAAGAACTCGAATTTGTGCTAACGAACAACGATACCAACTGCTCACAAGCGGTCGTTACCTCGCTGTTCACGATGACCGTGTCGAACTCGTCACAGGCCGCCAATTCGACCCGGGCCGTCTCGAGCCTTCGCTCGATCACCTCGGGCGTCTCGGTGCCGCGCGAACGCAACCGCGAGACCAGTTCTTCCCAGCTCGGCGGCGCGAGAAACACCAGAAGTGCCTCCGGCATCGCCTGCCGGACCGACCGTGCACCGGCCAGGTCGACTTCGATCAGTACTGAAAGTCCGCTCGCCAGCGCTTCTCGCACTGGGGCGGCGGGGGTGCCCGATCGCTGCAACCCCCCATGGATGTCTGCCCATTCGAGCAGCTCGTCCGCCGCGATCATGGCGTCGAACTCGACTCGGGAAACGAACCGGTAATCGATACCGTCGACCTCGCCGGGACGCGGGTCCCGCGTCGTGGCCGACACACTGAAAACCAGTTCGGGCAGGCGTTCCCGCACGCACCGCACGACCGTGGATTTACCCACGGCCGAGGGGCCGACCAGTACTACCAGTCGGCCCTTCCGCGTGTTTTTGTCCACCAGAATTTAGGCGTCGAAGTCGAAGCGGGTGAGCAGCGCGGCGCGCTGCCGGGCACCGAGACCACGGAGACGACGCGTAGGCGCGATCTCCAGCTCGGTCATGATCTCCGCCGCCTTGACCTTGCCCACCTTCGGCAGAGCCTCGAGCAGCGCAGAAACCTTCATCTTGCCGAGAATCTCATCGGACTCGGCATCGGTGAGGACCTGCTTCAGGTTCGTTCCACCGCGCTTCAGGCGCTCCTTGAGCTCTGCCCGAGCGCGGCGAGCGGCAGCCGCCTTCTCCAGAGCAGCGGCGCGCTGCTCATCAGTCAGCTGGGGAAGGGCCACGGGTTCCTCCGTCTCATCGTTCATTGCCAGATCTACCGCCGGTTACCCGGACGGTCTGTGCGACCGTACCCACGGTGCGCGCCGATTGCGAACCCGACCCCCAGGTCAGGGCAGGATTACGGATGCCGTATGGCGCGCGCGGACCCGATGCGGTGACCGCTGATTCCTTGGTCACGATCGTACAGTCGAATTCTTGAAATGCATCCCTACCTGCGGTTATACCGATATGGGCGATGATAGCCACCAGATAGCGTGAGGGTCGGGTGCCGCCCTGGCAAACCCGGTGGCGCGCGACCAGCGGGTTTCCTGAAAATGCCCGCGTGTCGCTCGATTTCGTACAGCGTGTCGTCAAGATCGGGCCCGAAACTCGTCGAGAACCGCACCCGACGCGGTCGCCACGACATCGTCGATCCAGTCCGGAATCGGGGTGGCGCGGGCGATGTAATCGCGCACCAGACCGTACGGAATCGCCTTCACCGCGGCACCCGCGATAGCCAGCGAGCGGTCGTCGGCGGACCCGAATTCGGCCACCGCGGCAGTCAGCAGCGCGGCGTTCATCTCGTCGTTGACGCCGGCGATCGCGGACCGTAGATCCTCGGGTCCGACCTCGAGCAGTTCGTCGCGATGGAACATCTTCATCGCCCGCGCCTCGGTCGGGTGCGCGCGGCAATAGCGCGGCAGAAACGTGGCGGCGGACAGCAGCGGCGCGGGGCCGGTCAGCGCCGCGACGAAGCCCTCGTGGAACCGGCGGATCGACCGCAGCCACAGGCGGGCGAGCAGTTCGTCACGTGAGGCGAAACGCACATAGATCGATCCCGAGTGCACGCCGGCGGCGGCGCCGATCGCGGTGATAGCGGGACGGGTGACGGCGGGATCGGTGAGCAGGTCTCGGGCCGCGTCGAGCACCTGATCGTCGGTGAAAAGGCGGGGTCTTGCCACCGGATCAGCCTAGTGGCACAGTTTATGAATATGGATTCAAAAACTAGGTTCCCGCTGGCCGGTGCGCTGCTCGCCTTCGTCGGCACCGTGCACACCGCCCTCGGCGTGGCACTGTTCGTCCTCGCGGATCAAGACGTCGAGCTCACGTTCTGGTTCACCCAGTTCGGCGTGCTCAGCATCGGTTTCGGCATCGCCATGATCGCGCTGGAGCGCGCGGTGGGCTACGTGCCCGCAGCGGTGCTGCTGGCACTCGGCGCGGTCACGGTGTTCGGTCTGGCCTTCATGCCGGCGTCGGGGTTCGTCATGGTGCTGCTGCCCCTCGGGGTCGGCTCCTACGGCTGGTGGCGAGCCAGGAACGAGCGGGTCGCGGCCTGAGTGCTCACCCGTGCGCCGCACCCGCTCGCAGGTGCTGCAGGATGGCGAGCACGCGCCGATTGTGTGCCTCGCCGACCGGCAGGTCCAGCTTGGTGAAGATCGCGTTGATGTGCTTCTCGACGGCGCTGCGGGTGACGAAGAGCTGTGCGCAGATCGCCGCGTTGCTCAGGCCCTGTGCCATCAGTTCGAGCACTGCACGCTCGCGCTCGGTGAGCCGGTGCAGTGGCGAGTCGGCGCGGTTGTGCAGCAGGAGCTGGCGGACCACCTCCGGGTCGAAGGCGGTGCCGCCGGCGCCGACCCGGTCGACGGCGTCGAGGAACGACCCGATCGCGGCGACCCGGTCCTTGAGCAGGTAGCCGATGCCGCCGGTGCCGGTGAGGAATTCCGCGGCGTGCCTGCGCTCGACGTACTGCGACAGCACCAGCACGGCGATCCCCGGCTGATCGCGGCGGATCTCGAGTGCCGCTCTGATCCCCTCGTCGACGTGGTCGGGCGGCATCCGCACATCGGCGATGACCAGGTCGGGCGGGCGAACCCGCACGGCGGCCAGCAGTTCGATCGCGGTGCCGACGGAGTCCACGATCTCGTGGCCCTCCGCGGTGAGCAGCTGGGCCAAGCTCTCGCGCAGCAGCGCGGAGTCCTCGGCCAGGGTTATCCGCACGGAACCTCCACGGTGATGATCGTCGGGCCGCCCGACGGGCTGTCGACTGTCATGGTGCCGTCCAGCGCGGTGACGCGGGTGGCGATGCCGGTCAGGCCGTGGCCGGTGGGGTCGGCGCCGCCCTGTCCGTCGTCGCGCACGCGCAGGCGCACTGTCCGGTCGTCGCGCTCCACCGCCACGTCGATGGCCGTGGCGCCGGAATGCTTGATGGCGTTGGTGATCGCCTCGCTCGCGGTGAAATAGCACGCCGATTCGACCGGGCGGGGTGCGCGCTCGTCGAGGTCGACGGTGAGTCGTGTCGGCACCGGGGTGCGGTCGGCGAGGGCTTCGAGGGCAGCGCGCAGGCCGTCACGGGCGAGCATGGCCGGGTAGATCCGCCAGGAGACCTCGCGCAGTTCGTCGAGGATGTGCCCGGTCTCGGCGATCGCGCGGCGCTGCAGTTCACCGCGCACTTCCTCGTCGGCCGCCCGGTCCATGCGGCCGAGCAGGATCGACAACGCGACCACCCGCTGCTGCACGCCGTCGTGCAGATCGCGTTCGATACGGCGCCGTTCGTCGTCGATCACCTCGACCACCTCGGCGCGGGTGGTGGTGAGCTGGGCGACGCGCTGAGCCAGTTCGTCCTGCCCTGGCCGCGTGCTCCGTCGCAGGCACCACGCTTCGGCACGCACCACCCCGACCAAACCCTGCACGGCGAGGAAGCAGAGCACCGCGCCGGGAAGGGCCAGCACGGTGACCGTCGCCCAGCTGACCTGCCCCGGTTCGGTCGCGTCGATGATCGGCACCGCGTCGCCGGTGGACGCGCCGTAGACCACGGCCACCGCGACGACGACCCCCAGCCCCGACAGCGCCAACACGAGCGCGCCGAGCACCCCGACGAGCGCGCGGACCGCCAGGTATCCCGCCGCCCGCGCGCCCTTCGGCGCACCGGTCGACCGCACGCCGAGCAACCGGGTGAGGCGCCGGTGCTCGACCCGGGCGATCCGGTCGGTGAGGCCCGCCGCGATCGGCACGGCGAGCACACCGAGCAGGTCCAGCGGCACAGTGAGGACGCCGAGCAGATATCCCGCGACCGCGGCGGCGACGCGTGCGGATCGCGCAGGGGAGGTGCTCATCGACCGATTCTCGCGTGCGCCTGCCGCTGCCGCACACGCCGGACGACGAACACGGTCGCGGCCACGAGCACCGTTACGATCACGGCCTTCTGCAGGATGCCCGCGTAGGTCTCCACGACGTGCCAGTTCTCGCCGAGGAAGAAGCCCGCGAACACGAAGACCGCGTTCCACACCAGGCTGCCCGCCGTGGTCAGCAGCGTGAAGCGGGTGAGGCGCATGCGTTCGACACCCGCGGGGATCGAGATCAGGCTGCGGAAGATCGGGATCATCCGACCGAAGAAGACGGCCTTGTCGCCATGGCGGGCGAACCAGTCCTCGGTGCGGTCCAGGTCGGACAGTCGGACCAGGGGTAGCCGGTCGACGATGCGGCGCAAGCGGTCGCGGCCGAGTGCGGCGCCGAGTCCGTAGAGAGCGAGGGCGCCGACCACCGAGCCGAGGGTGGTCCACAGCAGGACCTCGGCCAGGCCGAATCGACCGCGACCGGCGGTGAAGCCCGCCAGGGGCAGGATCACCTCACTGGGTAGCGGGGGGAAGAGATTCTCGAGTGCGATCGCGAGGCCGGCGCCGAATCCACCGAGCTGTTCCATCAGTTGGACCGCCCAGCCCGCGATGCCGGTCAGTTCGGTCGAATTCCCTGTCGTTTCCATGCTTTCGACGCTAGGCAGACGGGGGTTCGCGATCAGTGGCGTCGACCACCCGGTCGGTGCGGTGCGACCACAGGTCGAAGGTGGGGTTTTCCGCACCCCTGTCGCGGGGCGCACACCATCGCTGCGGGCCGTCCGCGTGCCTAGCGTCGAAAGGTATGCGACAGAAACTGTTTCGGGCCGTCGTGGTCACTGTGGGCACCGTGCTGACAGCCACCCTGGTGGCCGCCCTCGTCCTTGTGACGGCACGATGGCGAGTCGTCGGGGATACAGTCGAGGCCGCGGCGCGCTGGAGCGACACCGATGTGGTTTTGCGCGTCTCCGACGGCGAGCAGCGGCGCGAATGGCACCACGAAGGCAGCGCCGCCGGACAGACGAGTACACCGGGACCGCACAGCCGGTTCCGGATCGGCAGTATCACCAAGACCTTCGTGGCCACCGTCGTGCTGCAACTCGTCGACGAGGGCAGGGTCGCGCTGGACGGTGCGATCGCCGCGCAGCTGCCCGACCTCATACCCGGCGGCGACCGGATCACGGTGCGGCAGTTGATGAATCACACCAGCGGGCTCTACGACTACATGAAGGAGCCGGGCATGTCGACGAACCGGTGGCGCGGCGACGACCGGTTCCGCACGCACGCGCCACGCGATCTGCTCGCCACCGCGGTGCGCCACGACCCCTATTTCGCACCGGGCGCCCGCTTCCGCTACTCGAACACCAACTACATCGCACTCGGCCTGCTGATCGAGCACGTGACCGGGCACCGCTACGGCGACGAGATCCGCGACCGCATCCTCACGCCACTGCGCTTGACCGCCACCACCGTGCCCGGCGACGACCACCGCGTCCCCGCGCCCGCCCTCACCGCGCACCGTGACATCGACGGTGCGGGCCGGGTGGACGTGACCGAGATGAACCCCTCACTGGACTGGGCCGCGGGCGAAATGATCTCCACCACAGCCGATCTCGACGCATTCTTCACGGCACTGCTCGGCGGGCGTCTGACGAGCCCCGCCGCGCTGGACCGGATGCGGCAGACGGTCCCGATGGGCATGGGTTTCCACTACGGCCTCGGCCTACAGCGTTTCGAACCACCGTGCGGCGCCGACCTGTGGGGACACGGCGGTGAACTGCTCGGTTACGTCTCCTACGCGTTCCGTTCGACCGACGGCCGGTCGCTGACGATGGTTCTCGGCTCGGCGACTTCGTCGGACGCACTGTCGCTGTTCGCCACGGTGACCGCCACCTACTGCCTCGCGTGATTGTGGCTGTGACCGCCGACGACAACGAGGCCGGGGCAGCATGTCGCTGCCCCGGCCTGTCATGGCGTTCATCAGCGTTGCAGGAAGGCGAACTCCTCCTGCAACTGAGCCGTCTTGTCGCACAGCGCCGTCACCGACGGGCCCGCGTTGAGCACCTCGCGTGACACCGCGGGTACGGCGGCGGCGAAGTTCGCCTCGGTGACCAGGGCGCGGATGGAGTCCGCTCCCCCGCCCTGCGCGCCGACGCCGGGCATCAGGATCGGGCCGTTGAGGGCCGACAGGTCGGGCGCCTCGGTGAGCGTCGCGCCGACGACCACGCCGACGGAGCCGAAACCGGACCCGGCATTGCGCGCCGCGGCCTCGTCGACCATCGTCTGCGCGATGGTGCGCCCGTCCGCGGCGGTGATCCGTTGCAGTTGCGCCCCTTCGGGGTTCGAGGTCGCCGAGAGCACGAACACCCCGCGGTGATTGTCCTTCGCCAGGCTCAGGGCCGGGTCGAGGGAGCCGAAACCGAGGTACGGCGACACCGTCACAGCGTCCGAACCCAGCGGTCCGTCGCCGAGCCAGGCATGGGCGTAGGCATCCATGGTGGAGCCGATGTCGCCACGCTTGGCATCGGCCAACACCAGGGTGCCCGAGGCCCGCAGCACCGAGATGGTGCGCTCGAGCACCGCGAGGCCGCCGGAACCATAGGTCTCGAAGAACGCGACCTGCGGCTTCACCAGCGCGACACGACCGTCGAAGGCTTCGACACAGATCTCGGCGAAAACCTCCAGCCCGTCGACGTCTTCGGTGAGCCCCCAGGCCCGCAGCAGGGCGGGATGGGGGTCGATGCCGACGCACACGGGCCCGAACTGCCGCATGGCCTGCTGCAACCGGTGACCGAATGTCATGTCAGCCCCGCAGCTTCGAGTGCAGTTCCTGCAGCGAGCGCACCCCGATGCCACCGTTGATGCCCGCCTCGATGCCCTGCACCGCCGCGGCCGCGCCCTGCACGGTGGTGATGCACGGGATGTTCGCGCCCACCGCGGCGGTGCGGATCTCGTAGCCGTCCACGCGAGGGCCCGAGTTGCCGTAGGGGGTGTTGAACACGATGTCGATCTCGCCGTCGCGGATCTGCTCCACGATCGAGGCCTCCGGCATGCCGGTGGCCGGATCGGTGGATTCCGGATCGGAGTGCTTGCGCGCCTGTTCGCACGGAATGCCGTTGCGGCGCAGGGTTTCCGCGGTGCCCTCGGTGGCGAGGATGCGGAAGCCCAGGTCGTGCAGGCGCTTGATCGGGAACACCATGGCGCGCTTGTCGCGGTTGGCGATCGATACGAACACGGTGCCCTCGGTCGGCAGCGAGCCGTAGGCGGCGGCCTGGCTCTTGGCGAAAGCGGTGCCGAAGTCGGCGTCGATGCCCATGACCTCACCGGTGGACTTCATCTCCGGCGAGAGCAGCGAGTCGATGCCGGAGCCGTCGGCGCGACGGAACCGGTGGAAGGGCAGCACGGCTTCCTTCACCGCGACCGGCGCGTCCAGCGGCACGTGACCGCCGTCGCCCTCGGGCGGCAGCATGCCTTCCTTGCGCAGGTCGGCGATGGTGGCGCCGAGCATCACGCGCGCGCAGGCCTTGGCCAGCGGCACGGCGGTGGCCTTGGAGACGAACGGAACCGTCCGGCTCGCCCGGGGATTGGCTTCCAGGACGTAGAGCACGTCGTCCTTGAGGGCGTACTGCACATTGAGCAGGCCCTTGACGCCGATGCCCTTGGCCAGCGCGATGGTGGAGCGGCGCACGGCCTCGATGTCGCTGCGGCCCAAGGTAATCGGGGGCAGCGCACAGGCGGAGTCACCGGAGTGGATACCGGCTTCCTCGATGTGTTCCATCACGCCGCCGAGGTAGACCTCGTCGCCGTCGCACAGCGCGTCGACGTCGATCTCGATGGCGTCTTCGAGGAAGCGGTCGACCAGCACCGGGTGATCGGGGTTCAGTTCGGTGGCACGGGAGATGTAGCCCTCGAGGGAGGTCTCGTCGTAGACGATCTCCATGCCGCGCCCGCCCAGCACGTAGGACGGGCGGACCAGGACCGGGTAGCCGATCTCGCCTGCGATCTTCTTGGCCTGCGCCACCGTGGTGGCGGTGCCGTACTTGGGCGCGGGCAGTCCGGCGGCGATCAGCACGTCACCGAATTCGCCACGGTCCTCGGCCAGGTCGATGGCGGCCGCGGAGGTACCGACCACCGGCACGCCGGCGTCGGTGAGCCGCTGCGCCAGACCCAGCGGGGTCTGGCCGCCGAGCTGGACGATCACACCGGCGACGGTGCCCGACTCGGCTTCGGCGTTGTACACCTCGAGGACGTCCTCGAAGGTGAGCGGCTCGAAGTAGAGGCGATCGGCGGTGTCGTAGTCGGTGGAGACGGTCTCGGGGTTGCAGTTGACCATCACGGTCTCGTACCCGGCGGCCGAGAGGGTCTGTGCCGCGTGCACACACGAGTAGTCGAACTCGATGCCCTGACCGATGCGGTTCGGGCCCGAGCCCAGGATGATGACCTTCTCGCGCTCGCGCTGCGGCGCGACCTCGGACTCCGCACCGGGATCCAGCTCGTAGGTGCTGTAGTGGTACGGGGTCTTGGCCTCGAACTCCGCGGCGCAGGTGTCGACGGTCTTGTAGACCGGGCGCACCTGGAGGCGGTGACGCAGCGAGCGCACGCCCGCCTCACCGGCCAGCTCCGGCCGCAGCGCGGCGAGCTGACGGTCGGACAGGCCGTAGTGCTTGGCGCGACGCAGCAGATCCTCGTCGAGGACGGGCGCGTCGAGGACTTCGGTCCGCAGCTCGACCAGGCCGAGCACCTCGGCGACGAACCACGGGTCGACACCGGAGGCCAGCGCGACCTCTTCGATGCTCGCGCCGTAGCGCAGCGCGCGTTCGACCTGGTAGATGCGACCTTCGGTCGGCACGCGCAGGTCGGCGAGGATGGCTTCGATCGCCTCGCGCACCGACGCCGGATCGTTCGGATCCGCCGGGGCCCACCGGCCGTCGTCGGTGGTCCAGAAGCTGGCGGCCTTGGTCTCGAGCGAGCGCAGCACCTTGCCGAGGGCCTCGGAGAAGTTGCGGCCCATCGACATCGCCTCGCCCACCGACTTCATGGTGGTGGTCAGCGTGGCGTCGGCGCCAGGGAACTTCTCGAACGCGAACCGCGGCGCCTTCACCACGACGTAGTCCAGCGTCGGCTCGAACGATGCCGGGGTCTCGCCGGTGATGTCGTTGACGATCTCGTCGAGGGTGTAGCCGATGGCCAGCTTGGCGGCGATCTTGGCGATCGGGAAGCCGGTAGCCTTCGACGCCAGCGCCGAGGAGCGCGAGACGCGGGGGTTCATCTCGATGACGATCAGGCGACCGTCGGCGGGATCCACCGCGAACTGGATGTTGCAACCGCCGGTGTCGACGCCGACCTCGCGCAGGATCGCGATGCCGAGATCGCGCATCTTCTGATACTCGCGGTCGGTGAGGGTCATCGCGGGGGCGACGGTGACCGAGTCACCGGTGTGCACGCCCATCGGGTCGACGTTCTCGATCGAGCAGACGATGACCACATTGTCGTTGCGGTCGCGCATGAGCTCGAGTTCGAACTCCTTCCAGCCGAGGATGGACTCCTCGATCAGGACGTTCGCGGTCGGCGAGGCGGACAGGCCGCCACCGGCGATGCGGTCGAGGTCTTCCTCGTTGTAGGCCATGCCGGAGCCGAGCCCGCCCATGGTGAACGAGGGACGCACGACCACGGGGTAACCGAGGTCGGCGACGGTCTCGCGGACTTCGTCCATGGTGTAACAGACGGCGCTGCGGGCACTCTCGCCGCCGACCTTGGCGACGATGTCCTTGAACTTCTGCCGGTCCTCACCGCGCTGGATGGCGTCGAAGTCGGCGCCGATCAGCTCCACGTTGTACTTCTGCAGCACACCGTTCTCGTGCAGCGCGACCGCGGTGTTGAGCGCGGTCTGCCCGCCGAGGGTGGCCAGGATGGCGTCGGGGCGTTCCTTCTCGATGACCTTCTCGACGAACTCCGGGGTGATCGGCTCGACGTAGGTGGCGTCGGCGAACTCCGGGTCGGTCATGATGGTCGCCGGGTTGGAGTTCACCAGCGAAACGCGCAGTCCCTCGGACCGCAGCACCCGGCACGCCTGGGTACCGGAGTAGTCGAATTCGCACGCCTGGCCGATCACGATCGGGCCAGAGCCGATCACCAGGATGTGCTTCAGATCCTCGCGGCGAGGCATCAGGCTCCTTCCATGAGACCGGCGAAACGGTCGAACAGGTATGCGGCGTCGTGCGGGCCTGCGGCGGCCTCGGGGTGGTACTGCACCGAGAAGGCGCGGCCGTCGATCAGCCGGACCCCTTCGACGGTGCCGTCGTTGGCGCAGATATGGGAGACCTCGGCCTTGCCGAACGGGGTGTCGAACACCTCGCCGCGCTCGCCTTCGAGGGCGAAGCCGTGGTTCTGGGCGGTGATGGACACCCGGCCCGTGCCCTCTTCGATCACCGGGATGTTGATGCCGCGGTGGCCGAACTTCATCTTGTAGGTGCTGCGACCCAGTGCCCGGCCCAGGATCTGGTTGCCGAAGCAGATGCCGAACAGCGGGATTCCGCGCTCGAGCACGCCCTGGGTGAGTGCGATGGCGCCGGTCTGGGTGGCCGGGTCGCCGGGACCGTTGGACAGGAACACGCCGTTGGGGTTCAGCGCGAGGATGTCGTCGAGGGAGGTGTTCGACGGCACCACGTGGGTGCGCACGCCGCGCTCGGCGAACATGCGCGGGGTGTTGGTCTTGATGCCCAGGTCGACGGCGACGACGGTGAACTTGTGGTCGCCCACCGGTTCGATCGTGTACATCGCGTCGGTGCTGACCTCGTCGGCGAGGTCGGCGCCCAGCATCGAGGCCTGGCCGTTGACCCGCGCGAGGAGTTCCTCGTCGCCGGCCAGCGCGGCGCCGGAGAAGATGCCCGCCTTCATCGAACCGCGGCTGCGCAGGTGGCGAACCACCGCGCGGGTGTCGATACCCGCGATGCCGACGACGTCCTGGCGGTCGAGCTCGTCGGTCAGCGTGCCGGTGGCGCGCCAGTTGGAGGAGACCCGCGAGGGGTCGCGCACGGCGTAGCCGGCGACCCAGATCTTGGCGGACTCGTCGTCCTCGTCGTTCCAGCCGGTGTTGCCGATCTGCGGGGCCGTGGCCACCACGATCTGGCGGGCGTAACTGGGGTCGGTCAGGGTTTCCTGGTACCCGGTCATCGCCGTGCAGAACACGGCCTCACCGAGTGTCTGGCCCTGTGCGCCGAAGGCGGTACCGCGGAATACGCGGCCGTCCTCGAGCACCAAGGCTGCCTTCACTGTGCTCATTCATCGTCTCCCGTCGTCACCCTGGTATCCGCAGTCCATGCCGGGTACACCGTCTTGTCGTCGCCCCGGAATCCGGTATCTATCTCGGTTCCGGTCGGCAGTGTCCAGCGAATTACCAGCACACCATTTTCCGTCATCACTTTGCCCGCGTGTCCGCGCTCGGTACGCACGGCTGTCACCGATTCCTGCGGAATCCAGATCACCGTGGCGCCGTCGCGTTCGAGCAGAATTCCGCGTTCGAACCGCGTCAGTTCGGCGGTCGCCCGGAATCCCAGGTCACCGACCGCGATCCGGTCCTGCCAGCTGGGCGCGATGGTGCTGCCCAGGTACATCCCGGTGGTCGGTTCCAGTAGTTGTGCGCCCAGTTCGGCCGGCACCGTCGGCAGTTCGCCGATGCGTGCCTGCTGCCGTGTGGCCTTCTTCTGCCAGGCCCGGTACATCAACCACAGGCACAGAACGAAAAAAGCCAGCAGCCCGACAATCCACAGCGTTCTTTCCACTTCCTGGCCTCCTAGATCCCGACCGCCTTGCCCTCGCGGGCAGTTACCCGGCCGCGCAGCACGGTGGCTGTGACCTCGGCCGGGAACGTCATGTCCTCGAACGGTGTGTTGTTCGAGATACTCGCCAGCTCGGCGCCGCGCACCGTCCACTCGGCGTCGGGGTCGATCAGCGTGAGGTTCGCGGGCTCACCGACCGCGATCGGGCGCCCGTGATCGTCGAGGCCGACGATCGCGGCGGGCTTCTCGCTCATCACCTTCGCGACGCCGCGCCAGTCGAGCAGGCCGGGCTCGACCATCGTCTGCACGATGATCGACAGCGCCGTCTCGAGGCCGAGCATGCCGGGGCGGGCGGCCGCGAATTCGCAGCACTTGTCCTGCTCGGCGTGCGGAGCGTGGTCGGTGGCGACGCAGTCGATGATGCCGTCGGCCAGTGCCTGGCGCAGGGCTGCCACGTCGGTGGACTCGCGAAGGGGCGGGTTCACCTTGTTGACCGCGTCGTAGGTTTCCAGGCGCGAGTCGTCGAGCAGCAGGTGGTGCGGGGTGACCTCGGCGGTGATCGAGATGCCCTGGGACTTGGCCCATTTCACCAGTTCGACGGTGCCCGCGGTTGAGGCGTGGCAGATGTGGACCCGGGCGTTCGCGTCGCGGGCCAGCAGTGCGTCACGCGCGACGATCGACTCCTCGGCGGCGCGCGGCCAGCCGTGCAGTCCGAGGCGCGCGGCGTTGGGGCCTTCGTGGGCGATCGCGTTCTTGGTCAGGCGCGGTTCCTCGGCGTGCTGGGCGATGAGTACGCCCAGGGAGTTCGCGTATTCGAGGGCGCGGCGCATGATCAGCGGGTCGTCGACGCAGTGACCGTCGTCGGAGAACATCCTGACCTGGCCGATACCGGCGGCCATGGTGCCCATCTCGGCGAGCTGCTTACCCTGCAGGCCGACTGTCACGGCACCGACCGGGAACACGTCGACGAGGCCGACTTCCTGGCCGCGACGCCACACATGGTCGGTGATGACCACCGAGTCGGCGACCGGGCTGGTGTTGGCCATCGCGAACACCGCGGTGTAGCCGCCCAGTGCGGCGGCGGCGGAACCGGTTTCGATGGTTTCGGTGTCTTCGCGGCCGGGTTCGCGCAGGTGCGTGTGCAGGTCGACGAAGCCGGGCAGCAGGATCTGGCCGTTGCCCTCGATCACCTCGGCGTCCTCGGACGCCGTGAGGCCCGTGCCGATGTCGGCGATGATGGCGTCGCGCACCAGGACGTCGACGGGGTCGCCTTCGCCGTAGGGCTTGACGTTCTTGATCAGCAGCTCACTCATACCGTTTCCTCCTGGCCGACGAGCAGCCGGAACAACACAGCCATCCGCATATGCACTCCGTTCGAGACCTGCTGCAACACAGCAGATTTCGGCGAATCCGCGACCGCGGAGGCGATTTCCATACCGCGCAGCATCGGGCCCGGGTGCAGGACGACGGCGTCGTCGCCGAGCAGCGCGAGCCTGCGCTCGGACAGTCCGTAGTTGATCGAATATTCGCGGGCCGACGGGAAGAACCCGCCGTTCATCCGCTCCGCCTGCACGCGCAACATCATCACCGCGTCGGCGCCGGGCAGTTCCGCGTCGAGCGAGCTCGAGACCCGGCAGGGCCAGGCCTCCACGCCGACGGGCAGCAGGGTGCGCGGCGCGACCAGCACCACTTCGGCGCCGAGCGTGTCGAGCAGCGAGACATTGGAGCGGGCGACCCGGCTGTGCAGGATGTCGCCGACCAGCACGATCCGCTTGCCCTCGATGTCACCCAGGCGCTGACGCAGGGTGAGCGCGTCGAGCAGGGCCTGGGTGGGGTGCTGGTGGGTGCCGTCGCCGGCGTTGATGATCGACGGGGCGACGCGGTTCTCCTCGCGGGCCCACTGCTCCATCCAGCGCGCGATCTGGTGCGCGGCGCCCGAGGCAGGGTGGCGCACGATCAGCGCGTCGGCGCCTGCCGCGTGCAGGGTGAGCGCGGTGTCGCGCAGCGATTCACCTTTGGAGACAGAAGAACTCGACGCGCTGACATTGATCACGTCGGCGCTCATCCACTTGCCCGCGACCTCGAAGGACACCCGGGTGCGCGTGGAGTTCTCGTAGAACACCGTCATCACGGTGCGGCCCCGCAGGGTCGGCAGCTTCTTCACCTCGCGGCCGAGCAGGGCCTGTTCGAAGCGTTCGGCTTCGTCGAGGAGTTCGGTGGCGGTGCCGCGATCGAGGTCGGCGACCGTCAGCAAATGCTTCACTCTTGACCTTCCTGATGCAGATACACGCCGTCACGGCCGTCGTGCTCGACCATCAGCACCGAGATGTCCTCGGCGCGGGAGGTCGGCACGTTCTTGCCCACGTAGTCGGCGCGGATCGGCAGCTCGCGGTGGCCGCGGTCGATGAGGACCGCCAGCTGCACGGCGCGGGGGCGGCCCAGGTCGCGCAGCCCGTCGAGGGCGGAGCGGACCGTCCGGCCCGAGAACAGCACGTCGTCGACGAGGACGACCAGGGAGTTCTCGATGCCGCCGTCGGGTACCGAGGTGCGTTCGAGCGGGCGGTGCGGGCGAGAGCGCAGGTCGTCGCGGTACAGCGTGATGTCGAGGGAGCCGAGTGCGGGACGCACACCGGAGAATTCCTCGATCTTGTCCGCCAGCCGGTTCGCCAGCGTGGTGCCGCGGGTGGGGATTCCCATGAGAACCACCCGCGGTGCGTCGGCGTCGCCGGAATCCAGGGCGGTCTTCTCGATGATCTGGTGCGCGATACGCGCTACGGTCCTGGTCACGTCCGATGGCGACAACAACTCGCGGCCGGCTGCCACCCACTCCGGGGTGTGCCGCTGCGATGTTTCGCCCGCGCCGGTTCTGGCCGCCCGTTCGGGCACAGCCATGCCGACCTCCTTCCCCGCCTCACCGGACGGTCCGTTAAAGGATGCCTAACTCGCCCGTCAGCCTATCAGCGCCGTGGGATGCCTTTGACCAGGTAGGCCCACCTGTGAGCGCGACCACGAACCGCGGACTGACGACCGCTGCCGTGGCGGTGACCACACGCGCGCCGAAAGTGCAGCGAGCGCACCTATTTCACCGCCACGGAGCGAGGCAACGACCATCCGGTCCGTGATCGCATTCACGTCATCGGAACGACCGCGATAACCGCGGCCGCCCTCACACGGCAGGGTTTCCCTTCGGTCACACTCGCTCGGCGAGCACGACGCCGACCTCCGGGTCGTTCACCGCCACGTCTCGACCGAGGGGAACGATCATGTCGTCCCAGGCGCGGAACCGGGTGCGCCAGCCGTGCTCGACGAGCCACTGTTCCCCGGGACGTCCGGCATCCGGAGGTATCTGCGCATCGCCGTCGCCTGCGACGAGTCGCCGCAGTTCGGCGTAGGGCGGGGCGTCGGGATCGACTGCGAAGCGGCTGAGCCCGAATCGGCTCCCAGGGGCGGACAGGGCCGTCAGCGTCGCCACCGCACGGAGGTGGTCCTCGGGCGGGAGGTACGCAAGCGCGCCCTCGTCGATCCAGTGCGTCAGCTGGTCAGGCCGAAAACCTCGCTCCCGCAACGGGTCAGCCCATTCCGTTCGCAGGTCGATCGGCAGGACGTGCCGGCGCGCCGTCGGTGTGGCGTCCGCGGCGCGCAGCACCGGTTCCTTGAAGGCGAACAGCTCCGGCAGATCGAGTTCGTAGACGGTGACTTCGGCGGGCAGACCCATCCGATAAGCCCGGGTGTCCAGTCCGGCGCCGAGCAGGACGATCTGGCGGCATCCGGCGGCGACTGCCTCGGCCACCCGATCGTCGACCAACCGAACGCCGACGGATCGGCCCGCGAAGAACTGTTCGGCCAACGCCTCGACTCGCTCCCACCGTGCCGCGCCGCCCTCGGTGCGGGCGAAGTCGCGGCGCGCGGCATCGACGAACGCCGTGGCGAGTGGGTCGTCGTAGAGTCGATCCGGCCTGCGCGACTCCTGCTCACGGATCACCGCGACCCCGATCGCTGTCAGTGCCACCCCGGCGGTGGGCGCGTTCACCTGTGTCATCGTGATCCTCCTCAAAACTAACTTGCCGACCGGCTAGTGCTCTCGGTCATGATCCGACGGTAGGCTCGCCCTAGCCGGTCGTCAAGCAAAGGAAAGCCCCGTGGACGGACGTCGTAGCGACACCAAGGAACGCATTCGCGCGGTGGCGATGGAACTGTTCTCCGAGCGCGGCTACGAGAAGACGTCGCTACGCGAGATCGCCGAGCGACTCGGCGTCACCAAAGCCGCGCTGTACTACCACTTCCGGACCAAGGAAGACATCGTTGTCAGCCTGTCCGACGATCTGCGTCGCGGCATCGACGACATCGTCACCTGGGCCGAACAGACCCCGCCGGGACACGAACGCGCCGAGCAGATCCTGCGCCGCTACAGCGCGCTCCTGCACAGCCTCGGCCGTGACATGGTGCGGTTCTGGCACGAGAATCAGCCCGCGTTCCGTGATCTGGGTTTCGGTGCGGGGCTGCGCTACCAATTCCGCGTCCTCGCCGATCTCATGACCGGCCCCGACGCCGCCCCGCTCGACGTCTATCACGCCCGGCAAGCGCTGCTCGCGATCAGCTGGAGCCTATCGATGATGGGCGATCTCGAGCTGACCGACGACCAGATGCACACCGCCGCAACAGATATAGCGATCGATATCCTCGCCCGGATCGCCTAGCCGATCACCGGAAATGCGTTGCCCCGCAAGCGTGGGGTCCGCCATCATCGGTCATGACCATCGGCAGCAGCGCGCATTCCCGGTCGACGCCCCCGGAGCGGATCGATCTGGGCGATCTCCTGGTGCGCCGTTGGCGTCGCAGTGACCTGACTCGCCAGTTCGCCGCGTTGCGCGCCTCACACACCCACCTGCACCCGTGGATGTCGTGGGCCGAGCAGCCGCCCACGCTCGCCGGGCAACGCCGATCCCTGCAGGCCTCGGCCGCGCACTGGCCGACGCCCGACGGCGGCTACCCGTACGGAATCTTCACCGCGCGGGGCGAGGTGGCGGGCGGCATCGGACTCCACGACCGGATCGACCCCGGCGCCCTGGAGATCGGTTATTGGTGCCATGTCGCCCACACCGGCCGGGGCATCATCACCCGCGCTGTCCACGCCCTGACCGCCGCCGCGCTCGCCCTCCCCCACGTCGTTCGGGTCGAAATCCATTGCGACGCGGCCAATGTCCGTAGCGCGGCAGTCCCGCGGCGGCTCGGATACGACCTGGTCACCACTGCCCCGCGACCGCGAACGGCGCCCGCCGACTCCGGCATCGGGATGGTCTGGGCGACAACGGCGCAGGCCGGAGTCGTGGCCGATGGGGGCCGAGAAGGTTGCTTGTCGCCCGATGACCGACCGACTAGACTGTGACGCGCACCACATCGCGACGGCTGCTCGGTACCGCCGCCCAGAGCAATCGTGATTCGATCGGAGCGCCGGGTCACGGTGTTCGACCGCGACCCGCCGCCCCTCGGGCCGGGCCTGAAGTCACTCCACCCTCGCTCGACCGTGCAAGGAGATGGTCGCCATGACGGTTGCCGTCGAACTCGAATTCACCGGCTCGACTCTCGAACAGTACGACCAGGCCCTCGCGAAGATGGGCTTCAAGCACGGCGGCTCCGGCGGTCCAGGACTCCTGTTCCATCTCGCCAGGAAGACCGACACCGGATTCCACGTCACCGACGTGTGGGAATCCGCCGAGCAGTTCCAGAGCTTCGCCGAATCCACCCTCGGCCCCGTCGGCATGGAGGTGGGCATGCCCAACCAGCCCACCATCGAAGTCCACGAAATCTACAACTACCTCGCCCAGGGCAACTGACTCACGACCCGCCGATCACTCGCCGAACCACCTCGACAACTTCGCACACAACAACGCCAGCCCCTCGGCGTCCAACCGTTCCCCACCGTTCCACGAGTCCACGTCGTGCCAAGCGAATTCTTCGGGCATCGACCGAGGACGCACGAACAGGTGTTGGTGAACGTGCGCGACGGACCGACCGGCGATCATCGAGAACACATGTCGCGGTGCGAGTTCCGCGTCGAGAGCCCGCGCACCACACCACACCGCCCGTGCCAGCGCCTGCGCCTCCTCCCATGTCAGGTGCGCGAGATTGCCGACATGGCGGCGGGGCTCGACGAACAAGTAACCCGGCACGACCCCTGCCCCCGCACCGAGGACACGGTGGGTGACGACGACGAACTCGTCGGCGTGAACGACCGGACCCACCAGCGAACCTCTACCTCGATGCTTGGCGCAGATCAGACACTCGAGATCCCTGTTCACCACTACATTCACACGCTCCGACACCTGGATGTCGAGCGTTCGGCGCGCGAAGATTCGCCGGATCCAGGAATTCGGTTGCGCGGCACGCGGGACACCGGGTGCAATCGGGCGCATGGAATCGACGACATCGAGTGAGCGGGTCGCGGTGGTGACCGGGGTGAGTCGACGGGGTGGGATCGGGTTCGCCGTGGCGCGGCGGTTGGCGCAGCAGGGGGTCGCGTTGTTCCTCACACATTGGGCGCCCCACGATGCGGAGCAGCCGTGGGGCGCGGAGGACCCCGCTGAGCTGTGCCGCGAGCTCGGCGGCATTACTCGGGTTGCCGATCTCGCCGTCGATCTGGCCGAGCCGACGGCCGCGCAATCGGTGGTCGACAAAGCCGTCGAGGCTTTCGGGCAGGTGGACATACTTGTCGCGAATCATGCGCGCAGCGGTGGTGACGGGAATCTTTTCGAGGTCGATGCCGAGATGCTCGACGGGCACTGGGCGGTGGATGCTCGATCCGTGCTGTTGCTGACGCAGGCGTTCGCACGGCGCTACCGGGCGCAGGCGGATCCCGTGGCCGACCGGGGGCGAGTCATCTGGATGAGCTCCGGCCAGCATCTCGGGCCGATGCGGTCGGAAATCGCTTATGCCGCCGCCAAATCGGTGCTGGCCGGGCTCACGAGCACCGTCGCCGCCGAGTTGATCGAGCGCGGGATCTTGCTCAATACGGTCAATCCAGGTCCCGTGGACACGGGGTATCTGACCGCGGCGACGGCGGATCGGGATCCGGCGGTCATCGAGGAGGTGCGTGCCGCGTTTCCGCGCGGTCGCATCGGAGCGCCGGATGATCCGGCTCGGTTGATCGCCTGGCTCGTCTCCGACGAAGGGCGATGGGTGGTCGGGCAGGTGATCGATTCCGAGGGCGGGTTCCGGCGGTCGCCGTGGTGACTCGCGAATCAGGGCCTGCCGGGGCACTTTCGCGGGCACCTCGCATCTGATCGGGGCGACCTGTCACAGTGGCGCGGGCGGTTCCGGCGCGGTCCGGCGGGCGGGCACCGCACTGATCGTCAAGGCCAGCATGACCAGGGCGATGCCCGCGAGTTCGAGCATCGTGGGCCGTTGCGCGAGGGCGATCGCGCCGACGACGGTCGCGGTCGCCGGGAGCAACGCGAGCAGGAGGGCGAAACGCGCACGGCCCACCGCGGTCAGCACCACCTGGTCCAGCGCGTACGGCACCGCGCTCGACAGCACGCCGACGCCGAGACCGAGCAGCCACGTCCGGGGGTCGGCGAAGACCGCGGCATCGATCGCCAGCTGCGGGACCAGCACGAACGGCGCCAGCAGCACGGCCGCGGCCGCCATGCCGACAGCAAGGGAATCCTGGCCGTCACCGGTGTCGGCGACGCGCTTGCCGACCAGGATGTAGGCCGCCCACAGGACGGCCGAGGCCAGCGCGAAACCCACACCGACCGGTTCGACGTCGAGTTGCACCCCGGCCAGCAGCACCACCCCGATCGCCACCAGCGCCACGGCGAGCAGGTCGCGCGCCCGTCGCGAACCCAGGGTGGCTACGGCGACCGGACCGAGGAATTCGATGGCGACGGCGGTTCCGAGCGGGATGCGCGCGATGGCCTCGTAGAACACGATGTTCATCGACACCGTGACGATCCCGAAGCCTGCGGCCGTCACGACGCCCCGCCGCGTCCAGCGGGTGCGCCACGGACGCCGCCATGCCAGCAACGCCACTCCCGCCGCGGCGGCGCGCAACCAGGCGACGGTGGCCGGTTCGGTGGTGTCGAAGAGGAATACGCCCAGTGCCGCGCCCACATATTGCGAGGTCGCCGCGACGATGAACACCATCGGCACCGACCAGCCGGGCAACGCGCGCGCTGCCGACCGCTCGGTGGTCGAGATCGAATTCATCCCAGGAGTAATCCACAGACGGACACGGATTTCAACGCGTTACGGCCCAGGATCGAATAACCCTGGGCCGTAACATTATTTACGGTGACATTGCGTCACGTGGCGATCAGGTACACGAAATCCCGCCGCCGGGAAGTCAGCGCGGGAAGCCGAAGACTTCCCGGTGTTCGCACGATTCCTGGACGCCGAACCACCTGGTCAGCGCCGCCCGCAGCTCAGTTGCGGCGGTGTACGACGGTTCGTCGATCGTCCCTGCCCAGGCGATATGACCGTCGGGGCGGATCAGCAGAGCGTCGGCCGGGCGATCGAGAGTCTTGCCCGAGTGGATCTCGACGCGCGGCGCCCACCCCCCGACGACCTCGCGGAGGTCGGCACGGTCGGCCAGGTCGAGGAAGACCGGTCGCGCGGCGCGCATGAGGTCGGCGACGCCGGTGGTGCCCTGATCGGTGTGCAGGAGCAGATCGGATGCGAAAGTGCCGGTGAGCGAATGGGTTCCGCCGATCTCGTAGCGCAGATCGGTACCCGCGACGAGGGCGCCCATGCGACGCAACGCGGGTTCGTCGGACAGGAGTTCCTGGAATACCGCCCGCAGTGCCTCGGCGGCGGGGTCCTGGCCCTGGCGAAGTGCGGCCTGGGCGCGGGTCTGCAGCAGTGCGCGACCACCGGCGAAGTGGCGTTCGGCGTGGTAGGTATCGAGCAGGTCTGCCGGTGCCCAACCTCCGATATCGGCGGCCAACTTCCAGGCCAGGTTCACCGAATCGGTCATCCCGAGGTTCATCGCGGCACCGGTGGCGGGCAGCAGATGGGCCGCGTCACCGGCCAGGAAAACCCTGCCCACCCGGTAGCTTTCGGCCTGCCGATCCTGGAACTGGTAGCGCGACAAGCGAGTCGGCGCGCCGAGCGGAACCTCCGCGCCCACCACGCGCCGCACACTGTCGCCGAGTTCGGCCATGGTCAACGGTTCGTCGCTGTCGTATTCGGCATCGTCGTTCTCGGTGGTCTGGAAGAACATCACCCGGTCCTCGGTGCTGACCGGGCCGAGCGCGAACACCCCGTTGTCGGTGTGGGTGAATCCCGGATCGATCCGGCCGACACCGGGCACCTCGATCCCGCCGTCGTCGAGCACGGTCACCGACTCGTGCACCGTGACCACCGCCAACCGGTTGACCTCCGGGTAGGTGCTGCCGGGGAAGCCGATCCCCGCCAGTTCGCGGATCCGGCTGCGGCCACCGTCGCAGCCGACCAGATAGCGGGCACGCACCAGGTAGCGCCCGCCCGGGCCGTTCACCTCCGCGATCACCGCATCGTCGACCTGGGTCACCGCGACCACCTCGTGTCCGCGCCGGATCTCGGCGCCGAGGTCGGCGGCGTCCTCGGCCAGCAGTTCCTCGACCCGTGCCTGCGGAATCGCCATGGCGTGCATCGGCGTTTCGTCGAGTCCGGTGAAGTCCAGGTACACCCCGCCGAAAGGGAAGATCGGCTTCGGACTCGGGTCGCCGCTGACCGCGATCATCCGGTCGAGCAGTCCCCGATACCGCAGCACATCCAGAATCCGCCCGCCGAGACCACTGGCTTTCTGCGCGGTGCCCGGCTGTTCCCGACGCTCGAGCACCAACGGCCGCACCCCCGCCCGGCCCAGTTCCCCCGCCAGCATCATTCCGGCAGGTCCAGCCCCGACAACGAGCACGTCGGTGGTCATCTCTTGCATCTTCGTCACTCCCGAATGTGGCTGGTCCCTGCGTTGCCCAGCGATTCTGCAGCACCACCGGGACCTTGCCGCAAGCCCCCGGGTGAGCTATAAGTTAGAAAGGGCAACGAGTGAGCACACCTCGGAAGAGGCCCGATATATCGGTCAGTGGGTACCGGTCAGCGCCATCCCCGCCCCGACTCCGATGATCATCAGTCCGCCTGTGCTGCCGACAGTTTCGAGGCGCCGCGGAGAACGCGCGAACCACGACCGCGCCGTCGCCGCGAGCAGCGCCCAGCAACCGTCCGACAGCGCTTGGATCGTCAGGAAGATCGCGCCCAGTATGAGCAGTTGCGCGGGCAGTGCACCCTGGGCCGGTACCGCGAACTGCGGAAGGACCGCGCCGAAGAAGACGATCGTCTTGGGGTTGGTGGCACCGACGACGAATCCCTGCCCGAGTACCCGACTTCCACCGACGCTCGGAGCATTCGAATGCAAGGCCGCCGCCAGTTCCTTGCGCCGCCGAATCGTCGTGATCCCCAGATAGATCAGGTACCCGGCTCCGACAACCTTCACGATCAGGAACAGCGTCGCCGAGGCCATCAGGACCGCACCGAGGCCGACCGATACCGCGACCAACGGTACGAACGATCCGGCGACGGCGCCCGCGACCGACAGCACCGCGGACCGGCGCCCCAGCGTCAATGCGCGGCCGATCGCGAACAGCACGTTCGGACCTGGAATCACGATGATGATCCAGGCGGCGACGGCGAAGGCCGCGGCATGTGACAGCGGCACCATCTGTCGCATCGTAGCGGCGACCAGCGGACTTCGTGGGACAGTGCAGCTTTCCCCGCCACCGCGGACAACGCGCTCAGGGAGCGCGCAGAACCGAACGAACCAGTTCCTCGATCGCCGAGCGTAAACGGTCGACTTCCCCTGCTCTGGCCATCTGCTGAGCGAGTTCCCCGCCGACAGTCGACAACAGCAGTGCGCCCACGGTGTCGGCATCGATATCGGGCCGGACCTCGCGCAGGAGCGTGCCGATGTGCTGTGCCCAGAACGTGTGGAATTCGGCACTGCGCGGATGTGGCGGCATGGCCTGATAGGCCGCGATCAACTCCACGTCCTCGGTGACCAGACTCGTCATGGCGTCGAAGAAGGCCAGTAGCCGATCGGTCGCCGCCGCGCCGGGGCCAAGGGGTGGCGGGCCGCTCGAGACCGCCGCCATCAGCGCGACAGCGCCCTCGGCGACGAGCTCGTAGAGCAGGCCGGCGCGGCTGCCGAACCGGTGGAAGATGGTGCCCTTCCCGAGGTCCTGGTCGCGCGTGAGGTCGGCGAACCTCGCCCGGGCGACGGGCAGGTCGTCGTCCGGACGGAGGCGGTGCCGGTGCTGTACCCGGAGACCAAGGTCCGGGCCGGCGCGTTCCCCTTTCCCGCACCACTGCCCGAGGTCTTCGGATTCCAGGCGGCGGGCACTGTCGTCGATCTCGGCGCCGGCGTTGATCGAGGACTGCTCGGCGCGCGGGTGGTCGCGTCGACCAGCGGGTTCGGTTCCTATGCCGAACTCGTTGTCGCCGAGGCCGATTCGGTGACAGTGATCCCGGACGGCCTGACCACCGAGCGCGCCGCCGCGATCCTGATGTCAGGGTCGGTGGCGCTGGCGCTGATGCAGACCGCGGCGGTCGCCGCGGGCGAGACCGTGCTGATCGAAGCGGCCGCTACCGGTGTCGGCGGCCGTCTCGCCCAGCTGTGCGCCGCCGCGGGCGTGCGTGTCATCGGCACCGCGGGCGGGGAACAGAAAGCCCGTCTCGCACGCGACAACGGTGCGCGTGAAGTGCTCGATCACACCGCGCCCGACTGGGCGGACCAGCTGGCCGACCTACTCGCGGGCGGCACGGTCGACGTCGTCTTCGATTCCATCGGGGGCGATTCACTCACCCCACTGCTGGACCGGATCACGCCACTGCGCGGCCGGATCCTCAGCTACGGCTGGCTCGACGGCGCACCCGCGCGGCTGGGCGTCACCGATCTGATCCTGCGCGGGCTCACGCTCACCGGCTGCGCGGGCAGCGCCTGGCTCGGCGAAGTCGCCCGGCAGCGGCCGGCGGCACTCACCGCGACGACGCAGGGACTATTGACACCGTCGATCCATTCGATCCTCCCTCTCATCGCCGCCGCAGACGCGCACCGAATGCTCGAAGACCGGGTCGCCTTCGGCACCGTTCTGTTGCGGCCGTGATGATCTCGGCAGCCTTCAGTCTGGCTGAAACTTGGGCTATGCTTCAACCAGCCTGAAGGTTGGTGGACGTCACTCGCCCGGGCACACCGAGAGGAGCAATCCCATGCCACAGCAGACATCCGGGATCGACTCGCTGGCACTACCCGCCACACCACTCGCGATCGAAACCCACCGGCTGATCGCCGAGGCCCTCGACGCGGCCGTGCTCCATCACAGCATTCGCGGGTTCCTGTTCGGGCGCGCCCTCGCCGCCGACCAGGGCTTGCGGCCCGGCACGGACTACGACGAAGAACTCATGTACCTCATCTGCGCGCTGCACGACATCGGCCTGTCCGAACGTGCCAACGGCACACAACGATTCGAGATCGACGGTGCGGATTTCGCGGCCGAATTCCTCGAAGCGCAGGGTGTCCGCGATGAGCGCGTCGACATCGTCTGGGATGCCGTCGCCGCGCACACGACCGGTCTCAGCGACTCGCCGGTGTACCGGCGACGACGACCCGCCGCCATCTGGATCGCCGTCACCGGCATCGGCCTCGATGTCGGCGGCGGCCCCGGCGACCTACCCCCTGGCTTCGCGGATCTCGTTCACACCGCCTATCCGCGCCTCGGCGGCACGCGGGCGCTCACCGATGCCATCGAACGTCAGGCCGTCGCCGACCCACGCAAGGCGCCACCGGGTTCACTGCCGGGCGAGATCATCCGGCTGCGCCATCCGGAGTTGGTGCCCTACACCTGGGACATGATTCTCGACATGAGCGGCTGGCAGGACTGAGCGCGACCATCGGGCGTCGGTGTCAGGCGACACCGAACGGATTGTCGATGACGTAGCGCCAGAAGCCGTCGGCGTCACGACGGGCGACGTCCGTGGCGGTTCCCGACACGTGGACCGGCTCGCCGTCCGGGCCGGTCCCGTCGATCTCCCAGTCGACGATGAGCAACGCGATATCTCCCGCGACGTAGGTGTGGCGCGGGCTGACTCGGATGGGCAGGCCAAGCGCGAGAAACTCGGCATTGGCCGCTCGCAACGCGGGCCCGGTGACCTCGCTGCCCGGTTCCGGCACGAAGACGGCGTCGTCGGTGTACACCTCGGCGAGCGAGTCCGAGTCGAAGGTGTTGAAGCGTGCCGCGAACACCGCGGGATGTTGCCTCGGGTCGGCGGTCAGGGCGACAGTGGGGTTGTGACGAGAACTGGAATGGGTCATAGCGACAGCCAACTCGGCCCGCTCGTAGGCAACCAAACGGTGACCGACACGGACTGGGACGACGAGCTCGTGCCCGACGACCGCGGGCGCACCCGCGCGCCGGAACCGGACTGCCCGGTCGAGGTCACCCTGGCCGCCATCTCCGGCCGCTGGACAACCCTGGTATTGCGCGAACTCATGAGTGGGCCGCTCTCGTTCGGCGAGTTGCGGGATCGGCTGCCTTCGCTCAGCGCCAAAGTGCTGACCGACCGTCTCCGCGAGCTCGACGCCCGCGCACTGGTCGAGCGACGGACGCACCGCGGCTTCCCCGTGCGCACGAGTTACGCCCTCACCGATCTCGGCCGGGCGCTGCGGCCACTTCTCCTCGAGCTCTACCGGACCGGCGACACCTTGGCCGCCTTGCGTTCGAAAGACTCCTTATCGAACATACATTCGAATACGTTGTAGACTGTCGATCATGTCGCTGCCCCTGCAAGGTTCACTGTTCGACGGTGATGCGATTGCCCTGGGTTCGATCGAGGCGATCCGGCGCACCCAGCTCGACGCCACGAGCTGGGTCGATGTGATTCCCGCCTGGCTCAGTGGCGCGAGTCAGCTGTTCGATCGGTTGGCCGAGCGGGTGCCATGGCATGCCGAACGCAGGCCGATGTACGACCGGGTGGTCGACGTGCCGCGGCTGGTCTCGTTCTTCGGCGAGAACGATCCGCTGCCCGATCACATCCTGGTCGAAGCACGGGCGGCACTCAGCGCGCACTACGCGACCGAGCTCGGTGAACCGTTCCGGACGGCCGGGCTGTGCTTCTATCGCGACGGCCGCGACAGCGTCGCCTGGCACGGGGACACGATCGGCCGCGGCGCCACCCACGACACGATGGTCGCGATCGTGTCGGTCGGGGCGCCGCGCGCCCTGCTGCTGCGGCCGCGCGGTGGTGGCGCGAGCGTGCGGTTCACGGCGGGGCACGGGGACCTGGTGGTGATGGGTGGTGCGTGTCAGCGCGCCTGGGAGCACGCGATTCTCAAGACCACACGTCCCGTCGGACCCCGCATCAGCATCCAGTTCCGCCCGCGTGGCGTGCGCTGAGACCGAACCCGCGACACTCGCTACACGGTGGTCGGCAGTCCGCCGTCTCGGGGGTCGGCGAGGGCTCGGTCCGCCGCGGCGGGGGCGTAGCTCGCGAGCGCGCGGACGAGGTCCCGGATACCTGCGCGAGTGGATGCCGACAGGCTCGCATGGCGTGCCACATCGAGCTCGTTGACAATCGTCAGCTCCGCGAAATCGCGCAGGTCCGTCCCGTCGATCGCCCTCGAATCACCCGTGAAACGGTCGATCACGGCCAACGGTCGCTGCCCGAGGTCTCGGTATGTCCGCTCACGATCGCAGGCGCCATAGAGGTACACCAGCGCCTCCGCATCGGCCCCGATGACAGCGCGCAGACGCCCGCGATCCTCGACGGGAAGCAGCGCATGCGCGAAACCGTCGGTGCCGTATGACGCGTAACAGATCGCGGCCAGCTGAGCGCGTGGCGCGGTGTTCCATTCGACCGTGAGGGTGTGCACCCGATGCAGATGCGCGTGCAACGTCCCGCCGGGATGTTCGATGTGTTCGGTCCCGAGCGTGCGCTGGAATTCGAACGCACCGCGCACGACCGGGTCGGCGGCCAGCCAGCCGGGGACGCGGGCCGACAGAATGCGGGCCAGTTCCGCGGGGGCTTCCTGCGCCACGAGGTGGCCGACATCCGACAGCTCGGTGACGGTGATCCGAGGGGTCGCCGCGCGGAAACGGTCCACATCGGCGGGGCCGAGTGGTGAGCGTCCGGCACGCACGAGCAGGATGGGCAGATCCGACGCCGCAGCCGTCGCCTGCAGTCGCGGGCCCCACGTCAGAGTGTCTTCCACGAGATCGGCTCGGCGATCGCGCAGCCCGAGGTCACCGAGCCACGCGCGGACCCGATCCGGATCGGGCCATGCCACCACATCGACGAGAACCAGGCCGACGACACGTCGCGCGACAGTCGGTTCGGCGAGGGCGGCGAGGGCGGCCAGCCCGCCGATCGAAGCTCCCACCACGACGATCGGCGTCGGCTCGCGCCGCACCATCTCGATCACGTCGTCGCGCAGCGCCCGCAGCGTTGTCGCATTCCCGGTGCTCTCGCCGTGGCCGCGCAGGTCGTAGGCCACCGTCCGTAACCCACTTTCGGCAAGCCGCGCCGAGATCGGTGCCCACACACGGCGATCCTCACCACCCGCGTGCAGCAACAGCACCGTCGGTCCCACGCCGGCGACAGTGACTCGCACAGTGACATCGCTCAGGTCGACGCTGTGTCGGTGTCCATGGACGCTCCTCCTCGGATTCCGGTGCCGAGCGCTGAATCGGACGTCCCCGCATTCGCCCGCAACCATCATCGGCGACAGCCGACGAAGGGGTCAATCCGTGGTTTCCCTTGACCGACCGCAGGTCTCAGCATGCTCATCGCAGGCGTCGGATCGACCGAATCCGCCATGAGTTCGTCCGGTAGAGCCGAATCGGCGTTCACTCCGCCGTTACCGACGCCGCGAGGACACGCACCGGCGTCGAGCAGCAACGTTCGAACAGGTGACAGCGGTTCGCCGCCGTGACGGGGCCGGGGACCATGCCTGGTCGGCGGGTCGTGCGCGACCGAGGGATACGTTGACATGGCGGATTGTCGGTGGCTGGTCGTAGGATCCCGGGCATGGGGAGTTCACTTCTGCCGCACGTGCGGGCGTCGAATGCGTCGACGGGGCCGGCCCGGGCGGCAGGTCAGGTCACCGAGCCGCCACGAGAACGGGTTCGACCGGTGGGCGAGGCGTCGGCGGCAGGTCGAAACACGGGGGCGCCGTGGCCAGATCGGTAATCGACATTGCCGAAGGCGTTGCTCAGCAACAGGATTCGGTTTCGATACGGCTAGTGGAGGCCGTATCCTGGTAGAAGTCCGCAGTCAGGTGCACAGGGGGTCGTGGTGATCGTCGTTGTCGCGGACGAGAGCGAACTCGAAGGCGCGGAACAGATCGTCGGCGCGGCCCTCCGTGACCAGGCGTTTCGGGCGGGCGGCATCGCCGTGTTCCGCTGCCATGTGCCGGAGAGCCGGGGTGGATCGGTCGAGGTCGACGCGCTGGTGTGCACACCGCAGAGCGTGACCATCGTGGAGGTGAAGGGTTTCACCGCCCGCCAGGAAGGCACTCTCGCCACCCCACCGAACGGCCCGTGGACCATCGACGGTGAGCCCGCCGCGCTCTATCACGCCGTCCGGGTACCGAATCCGTTCGTCCAGGTGCGCCGACAGGTGTTCGCCGCGAAGAGCTTGCTGCAGCAGGCCGGAATCTTCGGTTGGGTGAACGCGGTGATCGCGTTGGTCTCCCAGCCCGGCACCGAGATCACCATCGAGGAAACCAGAATCGCCGACGGATACCGTGCGGTGCTGATCGATCGGGATGACGTCGGCGCGCTGCACGACCATTTCCAGGCGGAGAGCGGGCGCACCGTCCGGCTCGGCATCGATGACGTCACCCGGGTGTTCGCCGCGCTGAACCTGGGCCACCTGTTGCCGTCCGCCGATGAGCTGACGGCACAGGGTTTTCCGGCTGTTCTCGACCCGGCGGCCACGTCCCGCCCCGCAGGCCCGACTGCCGTGGAGCTCGGCCCCTCCTCGGGGACAGCGGATTCCGACACTGCGTCGGATTCCACTGCTACGCCGACCAGTTCGGCACGGGTCACCCAGGCGGCAACGCCCGCCTTCCTCGCTGCGATCGACAGGCTCGCCCATCGAGCCCCGACGTCGTCTCGCCCCGAGAAGTCCGCGACGCCGTTACAGTCCGAGGAAGTGGCGAAATCACCTTCTTCGAGCGAGGAAAGCGTTGTGCACGTTGATGATTCGGACAGCAGGGCGGCATCGGCCGCCGCGGTCGGACAACCGCCGTCCCGGCCCGAATCCACTGACCAGGTGACGAACGAAGCCTCCTCGTCCGAGAAAGACCCGTCACCGGACTCCGAACGCGAGACGGCCGAAGCGGACACGGATTCGCGCAGCGAAAGCGTCGCACCCGCCGCATCTTTCGACGACGACACGAAAGACGCGAACTCGCCACCCCCCGACGAAGTGACCGAATCATCATCTGAAAGCGTTGTCTCACTGACCAAATCGAACGCTGGAACCGGGTCGTCCCCGATCGATGAGCCGTCCGCTGGTGGCACCGACGGCGAGCGTGCTGAGAACGAGAGTTCGGCGTCGCGCCACGGACCCACACCGGACGACAGGGAAGATGCCGGTACGCGCTCCCATGGTCCGACGGTCGCCGCGGGTGCAGCGGTAGGTACGGCTGCCGCCCTCGGCGCCGCCGCCGCAGTCGGTTCGGCTAGCTCGACCAGCAGGACCGGATCGTGGAGCACTCCCTCGCCGTCGCGCGAGACCCACGCCGTCGCGCCCGCGTACCGTTCCCCGGAACCGGAAGCACCCCGGGAGAATTCGGAGCACTGGTCGGATTGGGTCGACCATGACCGGACGACGACGCGGCGACCGACACTGTCGGACAGGTGGCGGTCGTGGCGTCGAGGGAACGGTTCGTCGCTGATCGACCGGTGGCACAATCGCCCCGTTCGGGAGCGGCGTGCACCGAGACGAGGACTGCGGGTCGGACCCGGTGTCGCGTTGCTGCTTTTCATCGCGCTGTTCGGGGCCGGGTTCTTCGCGATCACGGCGGTGCAGGCGAGCCGATTCGAGATGTCGGACTACGACCGGATGTGCGGCCAGGACAAGAAACCGTTCCCGAACGCCGCGCCCTATCAGCGCGACGGCGCACGGCCGATCTACCTGTCCGGTGAACTCACAGCCATGGTCCACCCGGACGATCCGACCGCGTGGAACCCGGACGACCCGTCGACCGTACAGCTCATCGCCTGCATGAAGCAGCTGGAACTGCGCGACCTCGTCCAGACCTGCCAGTACGATCCCTCCCCCGGCGCACCGATAGGACGCACCGTCAACCTCTTCCGCGCCACCTACGAGATCGCCGTCTACGAACTCACCACCGGACGCGAGGTTGCCAAGGCGACCATGCTCGGCGAACGCTATTCCGCCGACCCGTCCAACACCGACCCGGACCGCTGCCGAGCCGCCGCCGACGCCCCCGACTACCTCGGCCGCCGCCTCGGCCAACCCTCGGCGGCCCAGCTCACCGGCTTCCTCGCCCCGTTGGTCCACGCCGACCGCTGACCCCCTTGACCTCGAGCGCACTCGAGGTAGCAAGATCACTTCGTGCCCAGCGCACACCCGACACCGCGCCTACCCAGCGTCGGTCGCGCCTCCGCCGGTTTCCTCGTACACCCACCGGCGGAGGCCGTCGGGATCCGCGGTGATGCGTGAGTTCGATTGCGGCAGTGGCAAGCTGGCGGGGTGGAACAGCCGAATATCGGGCAAGGACAACAGCCCTGGCAGGCGCCGGGACCGGGCGATCAGTGGCGACCGCCCCGCGGTCGTCGCAAGCGGCCGGGCTATCGGGAGCAGCAGGCGCGCACTGCGCGCTTGCTCGGTGGCAGACGAAAATGGCTGCTGCTCGCACTGGCCGCCCTCGTGCCGATCAGTGCGGTCGGCTTGGCGGCCTGGGGTCTGCTCTCGCCGCGATCGGATACGGAGCGAACCGGCGATTGCGGGTACTACACAGATCCGGGGCGACGTGGCTGGGACTTCCATCGACGGGCGTGTACCGACCCCGACGCGGTGTTGATCATCACCAGCGCATGGAGTACACAGAAATGCGCGACGGGAGACCTGGACTTCTCCCGGGAACGCCGAAAGAACACCAGCAGCCCCATGAAGCACCTGTGCACTCACCTCAATGCGAAAGTCGGCGAGTGTGTCAACGATCCGGGTAACGTCAATTTCTACCTGGTTCGGCTGCGCAAAGTCCCTTGTGGCGCAGGGGCCTTCGAGGTCGACACCCGCGTCGATGCCGACGATGCCAAGGTCTGCGACGCCTCGCGGAAACGGTTTCGCGAGACGAAGGCGGTGACGCATACCGCGCCCGCGGTCTCGTTCTGTCTGCACAGGATCTGACCCGGCGGATCGGCCGGTGCCGCCCCCGAACAGCAGAACAGCCGCACGTCCGCGTCGGACGTGCGGCTGGCTGGAACGGTTCACGCCGAAAGGGTGATTTCCCATTCGTGGATCGTCAGGTCCGAGGCGCCGGTGGTGTGCAGCGGATCGGCGTACACCAGTGCTGTTGCGGCAGCATGGTTTTCGGCCAAGACCACGTAGGCGCCGCCGGTGCCGTCGGTGAAGCCGCCGCTTTCCTGGAGTCGACCCGCGGCGAGCAGCTCCTGCAGGAAGGCGCGATGCGGTTCGATCACCGAGGCGTCGAACTTCGGGGTGCGCTCGGCCATCACGAGATACTTGCGTGCCACGGTCAGGACTCCGCCTCGCCGCGGGCGGCCTTCGTGGCGGCCGTGGCCGCGGCGGCGGCGCGAACCTGAGGCGCCACCTGCACGACCTGGCCGAGCACGCCGTTCACGAATGACGGGGAGTCGTCGGTGGACAGCTCCTTGGCCAGCTCGACAGCCTCGTCGACCGCGACGACCGGGGGGACGTCGGTGGCGTGGAACAGTTCCCACACCGCGATCCGCAGGATGGCCCGGTCGACGGCGGGCAGCCGCTGCAGGGTCCAGTCCTGGAGGTAGCCCTCGATGGTGCCGTCGACCCGGTCGAGGTCGTCGGCGACGCCCTCGACGAGGGTGGTGGTGTAGGCGTGCACGGGGGCCACACTCTGGTCACGGGTCGCGAGGTCGGCGCGATCCGAGAGCAGCATGGAGACGTCGACATCGCGCGCCTCCGCCTCGAACAGCAGGTCAACGGCCCGGCGGCGTGCCTTGTGGCGCGCGCCGAGCTTCTTGAACGAGCCCTTCTTGTCTGCCGGGGAGTCGGTCACGATCAGCCGTTGACGCGGCCGAGGTAGCTGCCGTCGCGCGAGTCGATTTTCAGCTTGTCACCGGTGTTGATGAACAACGGGACGGCCACCTCGGCGCCGGTTTCCAGGGTGGCGGGCTTGGTGCCGCCGGTGGAGCGGTCGCCCTGCAGACCGATATCGGTGTGCTGCACGACCAACTCGATGGTGACGGGGAGCTCCACGAACAGCGGCGCGTCCTCGTGCACGGCGACCTGCACGCCCATGTTCTCCAGCAGGAAGCGGGCACCGTCACCGATGGTGGCCTCCGGGATGGAGATCTGGTCGTAGGTGTCACCGTCCATGAAGATGTAGTCGGTGCCGTCGTGGTACAGGTAGGTCATGTCGCGACGGTCGACGGTCGCGGTCTCGACCTTGACACCCGCGTTGAAGGTCTTGTCGACAACCTTGCCGGACACGACGTTCTTCAGCTTGGTCCGCACGAACGCGGGGCCTTTGCCCGGCTTCACGTGCTGGAATTCGATGATCTGCTGGAGCTGACCGTCGATCTTCAGCACAAGGCCGTTCTTGAAGTCGCTGGTGTCCGCCACTGTCCTCGGATCTCCTCGTTCGTATTACTGCGTACTGGGGGGTTACTGCGTTCGGCGCGCCGATGTCACTCGACGACGATCAAATCCTTGCTGGTGCGGGTGAGCAGTTCCGGGCCCGCTTCGCGCACCACGAGCGTGTCCTCGATCCGGACCCCGCCGCGGCCGGGAAGGTATACACCAGGTTCGACGGTCACCGCCACACCAGCCAGAAGTGTACCGGTACTCGTTTTCGCCACTCCGGGTGCTTCATGGATCTGCAGCCCTACCCCGTGACCGAGACCGTGCACGAACTGCGGGCCGTACCCCGCTTCTTCGATGATCGTCCGGGCGGCGGCGTCGACCTCGCTGGTCTGCGCGCCGGGTGCGAGTGCCTCGGTTCCCGCGCGTTGCGACCGGGCGACCAGTTCGTAGATGTCGCGCTGCCAGTCGGCGGGGGCGCCGAGGACCAGGGTGCGGGTCATGTCGGAGTGGTAGCCGTTGACCACCGCGCCGAAATCGAACTTTACGAAGTCGCCGACGGCCAGCACCGCGCCGGTCGGGCGATGATGCGGGATCGCCGAATTGGCGCCTGCGGCGACGATCGTCTCGAAGGAGATCGCCTCGGCGCCGTGCTCGAACATCGCCCATTCGAGGTCGCGGGCAACCTGTCGTTCGGTACGGCCCGGACGCAGCAGGCCGCGCTCGAGCAGAGTGGCCAATCCCGCGTCGGCGGCCGCGCACGCCGCGCTCAGCTGGTCCACCTCGTAGGGGTCCTTGACCATGCGCAACTGTTCGACCAGACCGGCGGTGGGAACGAGCTGCAATCCGGTGCGCAGTTCCTGGAACGCGGAATGCTGATCGACGGTCACCACATGGCTTTCGAAGCCGACCCGGCCCAGCTGCCATTCCCCGGACAGCTCGAGGATGCGGCGCGCGGTGGCCCGACAGATCTCGGCCTGCAGGTCGGGGACCTGTTCGGCGACCTGGGCGGAGTAGCGGCCGTCGGTGCCGATGATCGTGCGGTCCTCGGCACCGCGCATATCCCACGAGTGCACCAGGACAACGGCATTGGATCCGGTGAAGCCGGTCAGGTAGCGGATGTTGACCAGATCGGTCACCAGCAACGCGTCGACACCGTTTTCCACGAGCAGGCTCCGCAGGGCACCGCGCCGGGCCGCGTAATCGGGAGCCGTGTAGTCAGCACACATGGGTCAACGCTACCGCCCGACGGGCGACATGTCGGCACGTGATGCTCCGGATTCCGTGTCGACGGGCGACTGGATACGGCTTTGTTCACATGCGCGGAAGTTGTCCACATTCTCGGAGAGGACCCGCTGTCGGCGGTCGCGGCGCAGCACGATCGATCCATGACCACTGCCGCGTTCTGTTGCCTCATCGCCTGGTGTCTGCTGCTGGGCGTCATCGATGTTCATGCCCGTCGACTTCCCAACGCGCTGACCGGCGTTGGCGCGGCCGCGGTGTTCCTGTTCGCCGCGTCTACGGGGGAATTGGGGACCGCGGTGATCGGTGCCGCGCTGTTGACGATGCCGTATCTGGTTGCCCATCTGCTCTCCCCCGCCGCACTCGGGGCCGGTGATGTGAAGCTGGCGGTGGCGCTCGGGGCCGCCGCGGCGATCGCCGGACCACCCGCCTGGGTCTGGGCCGCCGTGGCCGCACCGCTGCTCACCGCCGCGGCCGCGGTGGTGATGCTCGGCGGCGACCGGCTGCGGGTGATGCTGGGACGTGATGCGCGCGAGGTCCGTGCTGCGCCCGCTCGGCGATTGGTTCCCCACGGACCGGCCATGTGCCTGGCCACGGTGACCGCGATGGTGTTGGCATGACCGCCGGTGCGACGCGCCGAGACGATCCCGCTGACAGGGATATGTCGGCGGCCCGGAGCAGGCCGGTTCGGCCGGATCAGGGCGGCGGCCGCCACCGCTCGGCCCGTCGCGGCGCCGACGTGCCGCTCGTCACGTCGGCCCGCATTCCCTCCCACACGTGTCGACATGGGAAGATGGTCGGCGTGTTGCGCTGGATAACTGCCGGAGAATCCCATGGTCCCGCTCTCGTCGCCCTCCTGGAAGGGATGGTCGCCGGAGTCGAGGTGACATCGGACGATGTCTCCGCACAGCTCGCCCGCCGCCGGCTCGGTTACGGGCGCGGCGCCCGGATGAAGTTCGAGGCCGACAAGGTCACCCTGGTCGGTGGTGTGCGCCACGGCCGCACCATGGGTGGTCCGATCGCGATCGAGATCGCCAACTCCGAGTGGCCCAAGTGGACCGAAGTGATGTCGGCCGATCCGGTCGACGAGGCCGAGCTCGCGGGAATGGCGCGCAATGCGCCGCTGACCCGCCCTCGCCCCGGCCACGCCGATTACTCCGGAATGCTCAAGTACGGCTTCGACGACGCCCGCCCGGTGCTCGAGCGGGCCAGCGCCCGGGAGACCGCGGCCCGGGTCGCCGCCGGAACCCTCGCGCGCAACTTCCTGCGTCAGGCCTTCGGTGTCGAGGTCGTCTCCCATGTGGTGTCGATCGGCGCCGCGGCCAACACCACCGGTGTCACGCCGGGTCCGACCGATCTCGACGCGATCGATGCCAGCCCTGTGCGCGCGTTCGACGCCGAGGCCGAGGCGGCCATGATCGCCGAGATCGAAGCGGCCAAGAAGGACGGTGACACCCTCGGCGGTGTCGTCGAGGTGATCGTGGACGGGCTGCCCATCGGGCTCGGCTCGTTCGTCAGCGGCGAGCAGCGCCTCGATTCGCGTCTGGCCGCCGCCCTCATGGGCATCCAGGCGATCAAGGGTGTCGAGGTGGGCGACGGGTTCGAGACCGCGCGCCGACGCGGCAGCCTGGCCCACGACGAGATGCGTCCCGGCCCCGACGGCGTGCTGCGCTCGACCAACCGCGCTGGGGGGCTCGAAGGCGGCATGACCAACGGCGAAGCGCTGCGGGTCCGTGCCGCGATGAAGCCGATCTCGACCGTGCCGCGCGCGCTGTCGACGGTCGACATGTCCAGCGGTGAAGAAGCCGTCGCCATCCACCAGCGCTCCGATGTGTGCGCGGTGCCCGCGGCGGCCGTTGTCGCGGAATCGATGGTGGCACTGGTGCTGGCGCAGGCCGCGCTGGAGAAGTTCGGCGGCGACTCGCTGACCGAGACCGTCGACAACATCAACAGTTACGTCAAGCGGATCGGCAGCCGCCCACACGTGCCCGCGGACAGCCGTATCCCGTGACCGAGCAGGGTCAGGAGGGGACCGCGCCGGAGAGCGACGCGGGCCCCTCACCGGCGAGCGTCGAGCCCGGTGCTCCTGACACCGACGCCGACGACCGGATCACACCGTCGGCGCGGGTGGTGCTGGTCGGGCTGCCCGGCTCCGGGAAGTCGACGATCGGGCGCAAGCTGGCCAGGGAACTCGGGGTGGCGCTCTACGACACCGACGCGGGGATCGAGGACGATACCGGGCGCACCATTCCCGATATCTTCGCCACCGACGGTGAGGTGGAGTTCCGCCGGATCGAAGAAGAGGTGGTGCGCCGCGCCGTGCTCTCCCACGACGGCGTGGTCTCGCTCGGTGGCGGTTCGGTGCTGTCCGAGCGGACCAGGGAACTTCTGCGTGACGCGACGGTGGTCTACCTGGAAATCAGTGTGTCCGAAGGGGTTCGGCGCACCGGCGCGAGCAACACCCGCCCGCTGCTCAACGGGGTCGACCCGGCCGCCAAGTACCGGGATCTGATGCGCGAGCGTCGTCCGCTCTACCGTCAGATCGCCACCGTGCGCGTGCGCACCGACGGGCGAAGCCCGGGTCGGGTGGTGCGGATGATCCTGGCCAAGCTCGGCCTGGAATCGGTACGCACCGATCTCGACGCCGCGCGCTCGACCACCGGAAATGCCACTGCGGCTTCGAGTTCGGGTTCGGTCACCAGCAGACCGGGCGCCGGGAGCAACCGGTCCAAGAACCGGCGACGGGCCAGGGCACGCGCGGCCGCCGCGCGCCGAGGCGGCGCCGAGCAGTCGGGCGTGACGGCCACCGAGCGTCGTGGCGGCGTCGACGACCGGAACCGTTCGGCGCCGACGCCGGCCGCGGCCGACGGCGCCACGGTCGACGAGACCAGCGGTGCGGGTCGCACCGCTGGTGCGGCGCAGAACGAGCCGCGTACGGCGGGCAGTCGACGGTCCCGGCGTCCCAGGTCGCGTCGAGGAGGCACCCGGATCCGGCCGGCGACCAGCGCTGCCGCCCGCGATACGGACACCTCGTCAGGTGCGGCGTCCGAGAACCTGGATGGCCGTACGAGCAACGCCGAGAGCCAGCCGGGCAACCGGGAGGCCGCCGGGGGTCGTGCGGGCAACCGCAACGCCCCGGGTAGTCGGACGAGCGGACGCACGGCGGTCACCGGCGCGAAGACGAGCAGTCGCGGCGTCGGCCGAGGCAGACGCACGGCCAGCCGCGACGCCGGCGCCCCCGGGCGGGTAGGCCACCGTGGTGGCGAGCCCGCGCAACCCTCGGGCTCGGCGACATCGGACCCGGCGAAGGAAACCCGGACCGCGCCGGCGCAACAGGTTCAGCGGGCCGGGCAACCCGGTGAAGCCGATCGCGGCGCCGGTACCAACGAACGCAGGCGACGCGGGCAACCGCGGCGGCGTAGCGGGCGACGTAATAACAATGACCAGAAAGAATCGGAGCAGCGCACGTGACAGAGCCGTCCATCATTGAGGTTCGCACCGCCGACCCGTACCCGGTGATCATCGGCCGCGGGCTGCTCGGCGATCTCGTCGAAGCGGTCAACGCGGGCAATGCCGTGCGGACCGTGGCGATCTTCCATCAGCCGCCGCTGGCCGAGACCGCCGAGGCGGTGCGTAAAGCATTGGCCGACACGGGGATCGACGCGCATCGCATCGAGATCCCCGATGCCGAAGACGGCAAGGAACTGGCCGTGGCCGGGTTCTGCTGGGAGGTGCTCGGCCGGATCGGGCTGACCCGCAACGACGCCATCGTGAGCCTCGGTGGCGGCGCCGCGACCGACCTGGCCGGCTTCGTCGCCGCCACCTGGATGCGCGGGGTGCGCATCGTGCACGTGCCGACCACGCTGCTGGCGATGGTCGACGCGGCGGTCGGCGGCAAGACCGGCATCAACACCGAGGCCGGCAAGAACCTGGTCGGCAGTTTCCACGAACCCAGCGCCGTGCTGGTCGACCTCGTGACGCTGGAAACGGTGCCGCGCAACGAGATCGTGGCGGGCATGGCCGAGATCATCAAGGCCGGTTTCATCGCCGACCCGGTGATCCTCGACCTCATCGAAGCCGACCCCGAGGCCGCCCTCGACCCCACCGGCGACGTGCTTCCCGAACTGATCCGCCGCGCCATCCAGGTCAAGGCCGATGTGGTCGCCGTCGACCTCAAGGAATCGAGCCTGCGCGAGATCCTGAACTACGGCCACACCCTCGGCCATGCCGTGGAACGCCGCGAGCGCTACCGCTGGCGTCACGGCGCCGCGGTCTCCGTCGGCCTGATGTTCGCCGCCGAACTCGGCCGCCTGGCCGGTCGTCTCGACGACGCCACCGCCGATCGGCACCGCACCATCCTGGAAAGCGTCGGCTTGCCTGTCACCTACGACGGCGACGCACTCCCCCACCTGATGGACGCGATGCAAACCGACAAGAAGACCCGTTCCGGGGTTCTGCGTTTCGTGGTCTTGGACGGTCTGGCCAAGCCCGGTCGCCTCGAAGGTCCCGACCCGTCTCTGCTGGCCGCCGCCTACTCGGCCATCGCGCGCGACACCACCCAGGGCACGTCGCCGATCATGCTCTGAGATCCGAGTCGCCGACCTGTACGCACCAGCACGGGCGCGTACAGGTTCGGCGCGGGTACCGCTGCCGGAGAGCGCGATTCAGCTCGCGGTGGCGAACGCCGGTTCTGTCGCGGGGGTTGCGGATTCGCTCGACCGTCGCGACCGGGTGTGGCCGAAGGCGACACCCACCATGGCGGGCAGGAAGACCAGCAGCAGGATGAACGATGCCGCGGAGGTCAGCTCGTAGAGCAGGCCTGCGTCGCCGAGTTCGATGCCGGGCACCTGATCGAGGACCCAGCACACTGCCGAGCTGGCCAGTCCCGCGCCGAAACCGGCGGCCAACCAGCGCACGGTGAGGCCGTCTGCGCCCGCACGGGCGTCACGCAAGCCCCAGACGACGACCACCGCGATGATCGCCAGCAGGCAGAGCGCGCGCCACAAGGTGCCGTAGGTGGGCCAGGAGGCCATGGCGAGGCCGAGGAGGACGCGCAAGGCGACGACCAGCGCGCCGAGGACGGTGGCTCGTAACACCCAAGCGGTCATGGACAACACCTTAGCGAGATAAAACTAGAACCGGTATCAATTTCATGGATCGGGCGAGAATCTGTTCCGACAGCGCGGGCCTACTCGACGGCAGCGGCCATCGCGGCGCGCGGCGCCGGCTGTCCGGTGAACAGCTCGACCTGGCCGTAAGCCTGATTCAGCAACATCTGCAGCCCGCTGACGACCGTGTGCCCGGCGGCCTCGACCGCCGTTGCCAGCGGGGTCGGCCACGGGTTGTAGATGGCGTCGAGCACCACCGGCGCCGCGGCTACCGCCGAGGCGATCGCCGCGGCCGCCTCGGCGGGCACCGTACTGACCACCGCACCGGCCGACGCGCACGCCACACGCACCTGCTCCGCGTCGAGCGGCACGACCGTGGCTCGCATCCCGAGTCGATCGGCCAATTCCAGCGCGCTACGCGCCCGACCGGCATCGCGGGCGATCACCGTGACCGTCTTCGCCCCGAGCTCCGACAGCGCCAGCAATGCGGGTCTGGCGGTTCCACCGGCGCCCAGCACAACGGCCTCGTCGAGCGAGGAGACGCCGCCGCCGCGCAGCGCGCCGAGGACGCCGTCGACATCGGTGCAGTCCGCCAGCCAGCCGCCCTCGGTGCGCACGAGGGTGTTGGCCGAGCCGACCAGCACCGCGCGTTCGGTGCGCTCGACGGCCACCGCCAGCGCCGCTTCCTTGCCCGGCATGGTCACCGACAGCCCGACCCATTCCGGCCCGAGCCCGTCGACGAGGCCGGGCAATTGCTCGGCCGAGCACTCGATGCGTTCGTAGCTCCAGGGCAATCCGAGCGCGCGGTAGGCCGCCAGATGCAGTTGTGGCGAACGGGAATGCTCGATCGGCTTGCCGAGCACCGCCGCCTTGCGCGCCTCAGCCACCGTAGGGCCGTGAGCTGTCGAGGATGCCGCTGCGCTGTGCCTGCGTAACCAGCCGCAGATGCTCCGCGTAGGAGTCGGTGAACTTGGTCGTGCCCTGTTTGTCGACGGTGACGAAGTACAACCACGCACCCGGCTCCGGGTTCTCCATGGCACGCAACGCGCCCACCGACGGCGCGGCGATCGGCGTCTTGGGCAGGCCCTCCATCGCGTAGGTGTTCCAGGGCGTCTCCGTGGCCCGGTCGGTGTCGGTGGTGGCCACCTCGGTGGTGTCGAGCGCGTAGTTCACGGTGGAGTCGAACTGCAGCATCTGACCGACCCGCAGCCGGTTCACGATCACCCGCGCCACCTTGCCCATGTCCTGGGGTTTCGCCTCTCGTTCGACCAGTGAGGCGGCGACGAGTGTTTCGTACGGCGACAGCTTCGTGTCGGCGCCCGACTGGAGCAGTCCGGTGGCCTCGTAGCTCTTCACGCTCGCGGTCACCATCTGCCGCAGGATCTGTTCCGGTGACCCGCTCGGATCGAAATCCCAGGTCCCGGCGGCGATGAGGCCTTCCAGCTGCCTGGTTCTATCGGGAGTTTGCCTGACGGCCTGCATGGCCCATGCGGGCACGCCGAGTGCGTTCGGGTCCATACTCGCGCCCGCGGCGTCGAGCTGTTCGTAGGTGACGCACTTGCGCTCGGGGCCGACGCAGCTGGCCTCGGCGATCTTGCGGTAGATGCCGTCGTATCGACCACCGGTGGTCGCGTCGTGCTTGTCGTGCAGCAGCCGACCCTCGGAGATGGTCACATTGCCCACCCGGGATTTCCCGCCGACCAACGCGGTGACAGCGTCGACGGCCGGGCTCTTCGCGCCGATCGCGTAGAAACCGGGCTGGACGCTGTTCATGGCCGAATTCCGTACGGCCGCTTCGTAGAAGGCCTCGGAGCTGGCGACCACGCCCTTGCCGTGCATCTCGTCGGCGATCTGCGTCGCGGTGTCACCGGAGTGCACCTGGACCACCACGGGCGCACCGGGCGGACCGGCGAAATCTTCGGCCGGGGTGAGGCTGCCCATCAGTTTGTATCCGGCGAAACCCGCGGCAGCGACGACCAGAACGACGAACACCGAGGCCACGGCCCATAAATTGCGACGGCGCCGCTTACGCTCGGCCGCCTTGCGTGAGGCGATCCGCGAGCGCTTGCCGCGGCCCGACGGGCGAGCGCGGCCGCGTTCGGGCGCTGCCGCGCGACCGGACTGCGCCGCGCGCTGTCCGACTCGGCGCGGCGGGGGCGCCGGTTCGGGCTCGGGCTCGGGTTCGGGATCGTCGTAGATCTCGTCCTCGTAGCGCGGGATGACATCGGTGCCCGCTTCGTCGTCCCACCCGGCAGGCCCGGCCTGCTGCGGCTCGTCGTCGCGCGCCGCACGGGCGTCCAGACCCCAATCGTCGCGTCGGGGATAGCGCCGGTCAGCTTCCCGTGCTCGGTAGCGTTCCTCGGCCCTGGTCCATCGGTCGGTCATGCATCGTCTCCGACCCTCGCCGTATCTGCTGCGTCCTTCAACACCGAACTCCGCTCGTCCAACCATCCTTGCAGAATCGACACGGCTGCCGCCTGATCGATCATCTGCCGCTGGCCACGTGCGCGAACTCCACTGTCGCGCAGCGCACGTGCAGCAGACACCGTAGTCAAACGTTCGTCGGAAAGGCGTATCGGAATCGGGTCGATCACCCGGCGCAACTGCTTGGCAAACTTGCGTGCGATGGCAGCCGCGGTGCCGTTCTCGCCGCGCAGCGTGCGTGGCAGGCCGATGATCACCTCCACCGCTTCGTATTCCCGCACAATGTCGGCAATTCTCGCGATGTCGGCGGGTGGACCGCCGGTGCGCCCACCGGACTTGGCGCGCGCGACGGTCTCGACGGGGGTGGCGAGAATGCCATCGGGGTCGCTCGAGGCGACACCGATGCGCACGCTACCGACATCGATCGCGATCCGACGGCCCCGACCCGGGTCGGTACCCGGGTCCGGGCGGTCGGCGGATTCCTCGCTGGACGAACCAGGGGTCGTCATCAGCCGGCGAGTTCGGCCACCCGGGCACGGACCGCGGTCAACCCGGCCGGGATACCCGACGGATCCGAGCCCGCGCCCTGTGCCATCTCCGGCTTGCCACCGCCACGCCCGGCGATGCTCGGTCCGAAGGCCGCGACCAGATCACCCGACTTGAAGCCGAGATCCTGGGCCGCCTTGTTCACGGTCACCACGAACGGCGCCTTGCCCTCGACATTGCCGAGCAGCACCACGACAGCGGCCTCGCTGCCGAGCCGGCCACGGATATCGGTGGCCAGGGTGCGCAGGTCACCGGCCGACACGCCCTCGGGCGCCGCGGCGGCCACCAGACGCACCGCACCGACCCGCTCGGCCTGTTCGGCGAACGTGCCCGCCGACGACAGCACCGCGGCGATCTTGGTGCGTTCCAGTTCCTTCTCGGCCACCTTGAGCCGCTCCACGAGCTGCTCCACGCGACCGGGCACCTCGTCGGAGGGCACCTTCAGCGAGGAGGCGACACCGGCCAGCAGCGCACGCTCCTTGGCCAGGTACCGGTAGGAGTCGAGGCCGACGAAGGCCTCGACGCGACGCACACCGGAACCGACCGAGGACTCACCCAGCAGGGTGATCGGGCCGATCTGCGAGGAGTGCTCCACGTGGGTACCGCCGCACAGCTCCATGGAGAACGGACCGCCGATCTCCACGACGCGCACCTCGTCGCCGTAGTTCTCGCCGAACAGCGCCATCGCGCCCATTTCCTTGGCCTTGGGCAAATCGGTGACGAAGGTGTTCACCGGGAAGTCCGAGCCGACAGCGTCATTGGAGACGGCCTCGATATCGGCCTTCTGCTGCTCCGACAGCGCGCCCTGCCAGTTGAAGTCGAACCGCAGGTAGCCGGGCTTGTTCAGCGAACCCGCCTGCACGGCGTTGGGGCCGAGGATCTGGCGAAGGGCGGCGTGCACCATGTGCGTGCCGGAGTGCCCCTGGGTGGCGCCGCGACGCCAGGCCGGATCCGCTTGGGCGAGAACGACATCGCCCTGCGTGATCTGCCCCGCCTCGACGGTGGCCTTGTGGACCCAGACCTTCTTGGCGATCTTCTGCACATCGTTGACCTGGAGCTTCAGGCCCGAGGCGGTGATGGTGCCACGGTCGGCGATCTGACCGCCGGACTCGGCGTACATCGGGCTGCGATCGAGGATGACCTCGATGTCCTGACCGACCGTGGCCACCGGGACCCGCACGCCGTCGGCGATCAGGGCCAGCACGTTGGCCTCGGAGGTCAGCTCGTCGAAACCGGTGAACTCGGTGGCGCCGCGGTCGACCAGTTCCTTGTAGACGGTGAGGTCGGCGTGGGCGTGCTTGCGGGCCTGGGCATCGTCCTTGGCGCGCTTGCGCTGCTCGGCCATGAGCGAGCGGAAACCGTCCTCGTCGACGGAAAGGCCTGCCTCGGCGGCCATTTCGAGGGTGAGGTCGATCGGGAAGCCGTAGGTGTCGTGCAGGGCGAACGCGTCGGAACCGGTGATCTGCTTGCCGCCCTTGGACTTCACCGCGGTGGCGGCGTTGTCGAACAGGGTCTCGCCGGTGTTGAGGGTCTTGAGGAACGCCATCTCCTCGCCGACCGACACGGTCTCGATCCGCGAGAAGTCGGTGCCCAGTTCGGGATAGGACGGCGACATCAGGTCGGTGACGACCTTGATCAGCTCGGCCATCACCGGCTTCTCGGCGCCGAGCAGGCGGGCCGAACGCACGATGCGGCGCAGCAGGCGGCGCAGCACGTAGCCGCGACCGTCGTTGCCGGGGTTCACGCCGTCGGCGATGAGCATCGCGGCGGTGCGGGCGTGGTCGGCGATCACGCGGAAGCGCACGTCGTCGGTGTGGTCGACGCCGTAGGAGCGGCCGGTGAGTTCCTCGGCCTTGTCGATGATCGGGCGCATCAGGTCGGTCTCGTAGACGTTGTCCACGCCCTGGAGCAGGAACGCGACGCGCTCGACGCCCATGCCGGTGTCGATGTTCTGCTTGGGCAGCGGGCCGAGGATCTCGAAGTTGTCCTTGGAGATGCCCGCACCGCGCTCGTTCTGCATGAACACGAGATTCCAGATCTCGATGTAGCGGTCCTCGTCGGCCTCGGGGCCGCCCTCGACACCGTATTCGGGGCCGCGGTCGTAGTAGATCTCCGAACAGGGACCACACGGGCCGGGGATGCCCATCGACCAGTAGTTGTCAGCCATGCCGCGGCGCTGGATGCGGTCGGCGGGCACGCCCATCTCGAGCCACATCCGCTCGGCCTCGTCGTCGTCGAGGTAGACGGTGACCCAGAGGCGCTCGGGATCGAAGCCGTAGCCGCCGTTCTCGACGGTGTCGGTGAGCAGCGTCCAGGCCAGGGTGATGGCCTGGCGCTTGAAGTAGTCGCCGAAGCTGAAATTGCCCGCCATCTGGAAGAACGTGTTGTGGCGAGTGGTGATGCCGACGTTCTCGATGTCGAGGGTGCGCACGCACTTCTGCACGCTGGTCGCGGTAGCCCACGGCGGGGTCTGCTGACCCAGGAAATACGGAACGAACTGGACCATGCCTGCGTTGACGAACAACAGGTTGGGGTCGGCCAGGATCAGCGAAGCACTGGGCACCTCGGTGTGTCCGGCACGGACGAAATGGTCCAGGAACCGTCGTCGAATCTCGTGGGTCTGCACAAATACCCAGACTACCGGTGCGGTGCGCGTGGTTTTTCATCGACCGGGGTGGTCCATGCCACGCAGGTACAGCTACTTTCCGCGGATGATGCGGCGCAGCTTCTCCAGGCGCGGGGCGATCGTGCGTTCGTTGCCGTGGTCGGTGGGCAGGTAGTAGTCGGTGCCGACCAGTTCGTCGGGCGGGTACTGCTGGGTGACGACGCCCTCGCGGTACTTATGCGGGAACTTGTAGCCCTGGGCGTTGCCGAGCAGAGCCGCGCCCGCGTAGTGGCCGTCGCGCAGGTAGGGAGGCACCGCACCGGCCTTGCCGCGGGAGACATCGGCCATGGCCGTGCCGATGGCCGTGGTCACCGCGCCGGATTTGGGGGCGGTGGCGAGGTGGATGGTGGCCTGCGCCAGGGCGAGTTTGCATTCGGGCAGGCCGACCTGTTGGACGACCTGCGCGGCGGCGGTGGCGGTCTGCAGGGCCATCGGATCGGCCATGCCGATGTCTTCGCTGGCGTGGATCATCAGGCGGCGAGCGATGAATCGAGGATCTTCGCCCGCGGCGAGCATGCGTGCCAGGTAATGCACGGCCGCGTCGACATCGGAGCCGCGAATGGACTTGATGAAGGCGCTGATCACGTCGTAGTGCTGGTCGCCCGCGCGGTCGTAGCGAACGGCGGCCTTGTCGACGGTGGCCTCGACGGTCTCCAACTCGACGGCGCCGTCGGTCGCGGACTCCGCCGAAGCCTCCAGCGCGGTGAGCGCGCGGCGGGCGTCGCCACCCGCGATGCGGACGATGTGTTCGATCGCCTCGTCGCTGACGGTGCAGGCGTCGGCGAGACCGCGCGGGTCGGTGATCGCGCGGGCCAGGACCGCGCGGACGTCGTCGGGGGTGAGCGGTTGCAGTTGCAGCACGAGCGAGCGCGACAGCAGCGGGGAGACGACGGAGAACGAGGGGTTCTCGGTAGTCGCGCCGACCAGCAGCACGACCCGGTTCTCGACGGCGGCCAGCAACGCGTCCTGCTGGGTCTTGGAGAAGCGGTGGATCTCGTCGATGAACAGCACGGTCTGCTCGCCCGCGGCGAGTCTGCGGCGGGCGAGGTCGATCACCGCCCGCACCTCCTTGACCCCGGCCGAGAGCGCCGACAGCGCTTCGAACCGTCGACCGGTGGCCTGCGAGAGCAACGAGGCCAGCGTGGTCTTTCCGGTCCCGGGCGGGCCGTAGAGCAGCACCGACGCCGCACCCGACCCTTCGACGAGCCTGCGCAGCGGGGAGCCGGGGCCCAGCAGATGCGCCTGACCGATCACCTCGTCCAGGTTCGCGGGACGCATGCGGACGGCGAGCGGCGCGCCGGAGTCGCGACGGAACACCGCGTCGGCGCCGGAGTCGGCGGACGCGTGTTCGCCGGGCACGTCGAAAAGGCTGTCGCTCACGGTGTGCAGGGTACCGAGGCCCTCGGACATGTTCTGCGAAGCTCACCACCCGCACTCGCCCCTGCCCCGGAATCCGTCTGGAACCTGCCGCGGAGATGGACAGTTGACCAACAATGCTCGCGCGGACTTGCGCGGAACCGATCCGTGGGCTGTGATCGCTGATCGTGGTCGAAAACAACAGCGCCGTAGTGTCCCAGCCGGTCGGGTTCGCCCGCCGCACCTTGTTCGCGGGCTCGACGGCGGTGGCGGCGGTCGCGGTGTTGGGCACCGTCGCGCCCGCCCATGCCGCGGGCGCCGTCTTCCGGCACGGTGTGGCATCCGGTGATCCGCTGCCGGGCGCGGTCATCCTGTGGACCAGGGTCACCGTCGCCGAGGACGCCACGCCCGGTTCCGGCGTCGGCGACGCGACGGCGGTGCGCTGGGAAATCTCCACCGACGCCGATTTCGGCGCGCTCGCCGCGTCCGGCACCGTCACCGCCTCGACCGATACCGACCACACCGTCAAGGTCGACGCGACCGGCCTCACCCCCGGTCAGGACTACTTCTACCGCTTCACCTGCGGCGGCGAGACCTCCCCGGTCGGTCGCACCAGGACAGCGCCCGCGCCGGACAGCGAAGTCGATCGTCTGCGCCTCGGCTTGGTCTCGTGCGCCAACTGGGAAGCGGGTTGGTTCGGCGCCTACCGGCACCTGGCCGCGCGCACCGATCTCGACGCGATCGTGCACCTCGGCGACTACATCTACGAGTACGGCCGCGGAAAGTACACCGGCCGCAACGGCGCGGTCCGCGCACATGACCCGGCGCACGAGATCGTCACCCTCACCGACTACCGCACCCGCCACGGCCAGTACAAGACCGATCCCGACCTGATGGCCCTGCATGCCACGGTGCCGTTCATCTGCACCTGGGACGACCACGAATCGGCCGACAACTCCTGGCGCGAGGGCGCGGAGAACCACGACCCGGCCGTCGAAGGTCCCTGGGGTGATCGCAAGGCCGCCTCCGCCCGCGCCTACCTGGAGTGGATGCCGGTGCGCGCGACTCGCCCCGACGGCCAGGTGCAGATCTACCGCCGCTTGCGTTTCGGCACACTGGCGGAACTGTCGATGCTGGATCTGCGCAGCTACCGCGACGAGGAGGCCGGGCCCGGTGCGGGGTGGCGCCACGCCGACGACCCGTCCCGCACGATCACCGGCCGCGCCCAAATGGATTGGCTCACCTCCGGACTCGCCTCCTCGCCCACCCGCTGGAAGCTGATCGGCAACTCCGTGATGGTCGCGCCACTGATGTTCCCGCCGCTGGAGGCGGCCACGACCCAGGCGATCACCGAGGCGCTCGGACTCCCCCAGGGCGGCATCACCGTCAACGGCGATCAGTGGGACGGCTACACCGCCGACCGCAACACCCTGTTCCGGACGATCGTCGACAACGGGGTGAGCGACGTCGTGTTCCTCACCGGTGACATCCACACCTCCTGGGCCGCCGACCTGCCGTTGAACGCCGCGAACTACCCGGGCGGCCCGACGGTCGGCGCGGAGTTCGTGATCCCGTCGGTCACCTCCTCCAGCGTCGGCGACCTGCTGAAGATGCCCGCCCGCACCGCGTCGGTACCGGCGGAAGAGGCCATCAGAGCGGCCAACCACCACCTGCGCTACACCGAACTCGACTCCCACGGCTTCGGCGTGCTCGAGGTCACCGCGACGCAGACGCAGATGGACTGGTTCTACGTCGTCGACGTCACCGATCCCGCCACCGGGGTGCGGCACGGCGCGTCGTTCGCTGTCGCGGCGGGCGGACGGGTCGAACCGCGGACCGCTCCGGTGCACTGAGCGGGGTTCGTCGCGACGCTGCCGAAATCGGCGCAGAATTCTTCGGACAGGGTTGTCGATTGAGGCCGCGCCCGCTCGTCGAGTGAGTACGGCCACCCGACGAGCGGGCAGCCCCCACCCGAAGGAGCACATCATGAGCCAGTACCTGGTCCTGATCTACGGCGACGAAGCCACCTACGCCGCGTACTCCCCCGCCGAGGTCGACGACATGCTCGCCGCCCACCGCACCTTCCAGCAGATCGCCGGTGACGCCAACCTCGGCGGGCAGGCGTTGCAGCCCACCGCCACCGCCACCACGATCCGCCACGATGCGGGCGGCGAGGTCGTCATCACCGACGGCCCGTTCGCCGAGGCGAAGGAAGCGCTCGGCGGCTACTACCTGCTCGAGGCGCCGGACCTGGACGCCGCGATCGCCCTCGCCGCACAGGTGCCCGCCCCCACGGGCGGTGTCGAGGTGCGCCCGATCCAGGTCTTCCCGCAGTCGTGACCACGGCGGCGGCCGCGGCCGTCGAGCAGGCGCACCGTCGTGAGTGGGCCTTCGTGCTCGCCGCGACGGTGCGGTCGGTCCGCGATTTCGACCTCGCCGAGGAATGCGTGCAGGACGCCTACGCGACGGCGCTCACCGCCTGGGCGAGCGACGGTGTTCCGGCCAGGCCCGGCGCCTGGCTGACGACCGTCGCGCGGCGTCGCGGCCTCGACCTGCTGCGCCGCGAGAGCACCTTCCGGCGCGCGCTGCCCCGGCTCGTCGTCGACGAATCGGTGGACGATACCGCCGACCTCGCACTGGCCGACCTGGACGACCCGGCGATCCCCGACGACCGGCTGCGGCTGATCAGTACCTGCTGCCACCCCGCGCTCGCGCCGCAGGCGCAGGTCGCCCTGACTCTGCGGCTGGTCTGCGGCGTCACCACCGCCGAGGTGGCTCGCGCGTTCCTGGTGAGCGAGGCGACCATGGCCGCGCGGATCACCCGTGCCAAGAAGAAGATCGCGGTAGCGGCCATCCCGTATCGCGTGCCCTCGGTGCGCGAGCTGCCGCAGCGGCTCGATTCCATCTGCGCGGTGATCCACCTGCTGTTTACCACCGGCCACACCGCGCCCGCGGGCGAGGTGCTGGTCCGTGCCGATCTCGTCGACCGGTCGCTGCAATTGGCCAGGATGATGCACACGCTCGTCCCCGACGACCCATCGGTGACCGGCCTGCTGGCGCTGATCCTGCTCACCGACGCGCGCCGGGCAGCGCGCGTCGACGACGCGGGCACGCTGTGCACGCTCGAACACCAGGATCGCGATCGCTGGGACAGAGCGGCCATCGCCGAGGGCGTCGCACTGGTGAAACACGCGCTGCCACATACCGACCGGTATACCCTGCAGGCCGCGATCGCCGCCGTGCACGACGAAGCACCGACCTGGGCCGATACCGACTGGCGCGAGATCATCGGCCTGTACCGGCTGTTGCTGCGCGATGCGCCGTCGCCGGTCGCCCTGCTCAATCACGCCATCGCGGTCGGCCTGGCCGGAGATCCGGCCCAGGCGCTGGCGCTACTGCGTCCGCTCGGCGCGGAACCGGCGCTGGCGACCTACGGCTATCTCGACGCCGCCCGCGCCGCCTTCCTCACCGAGCTCGGACGCACCGGCGAGGCGATCGCCGCCTACGAGTCGGCGCTGCTGCTCACCGACAACGCGGTCGAACGCGCCCATCTGCGCGGCAAACTCGCCGCGCTGACCCGCTGAGTAGTCCTGCGTGATCAGGCGCCCTCCGCTGCGAGCTCGCGCTTCCACTCACGGAAGCCCTCCTCGGTGCGGCCGCGCCGCCAATATCCCGAGATCGAGAGCCATTTCGGCGCGATATCGCGTTCCTTACGCAGGTAAGGGCGCAGCTGACGCATCACGGACTCGGCCTCGCCGTGCACGAACGCCTGCACCTGTCCCGGCAGCCACTCGGCCGCCCGCACCGCCGCCACCAGCGGCGAATGCGCCCCGGCCAGGTCGTCGGTGATCCGGTCCGAGGACACACCGCGATGCACCCAGTGCAGGCGCAGATCAGCGGGAGAAGCGAGGGGGATCTCGTCCTCGGTGCCGCCCACCTCGACGAACACGAGCGCGGGCGCGCCGGCCGGCAGCGCTTCGAGTGCGGCCGCGACAGCGGGCAGCGCCGATTCGTCGCCGGCGAGCAGGTACCAGTCGGCCGCCGGGTCGGGTGCGAACGCACCGCCGGGTCCGTTCAACCAGAACCGCGCGCCCGGCTCCACCGAGCGCGCCCACGGCCCCGCGACGCCCTCGTCACCGTGCACCACGAAGTCGATGCTGATCGCGCGCAGTTCGGGATCGAAGGATCGCACCGTGTAGGTGCGCAACACAGGCTGGCTCTCCGGGCCCAGCGTCGCGCGCACCGTGTCGAGATCGAACGGCTCGGGATATTCGACGCCGGGCACCGGGAAGATCAACTTCACATAGGCGTCGGTGAACGCGTTAGGGGTGAAGCTGTCCGACACGGTGCCGACCACGCGCACCAGGTGCGGGGTCAACCACTGCTTGCGGACGACTGTGACGGTGACCGGTATCGGCACGGCTGCTCCCTACTCCTCAGATCCCTGCCGACGGTACCCGCGGCGCGGCGAGAAGTGGGGAGCCAGCTCGGCGCCGCTACTCCGACCAGCGCTCCTCGAGCATCGCCGAGACCTGTTCGGCGAAGTCGCCGACCGCGTCGTCGCCGGTCATCCTGGCGTCCTCGGCGAGCGCGGACCACCGGTTGATCAACGCTTCCGAACGGGGGACCGACAGCCCGTGTTCGCGGGCGGTGGCGATACGGGCGTGGTCGGCGGGCAGGAACCAGTACGTGGACAACCAGACCCAGATGAGCCGGGCTTCGAGGATCCGTTCGGCCAGGACGGTGTCGTCGGCCAGCGACGGCCAGACGCCGACCACGGCAGAACGCCAGGCCTCGACCATTTCCTTGGCCCGGCTGCGCGAGAGTTCGAAATCGCACAGGCAGCCGGGGTAGGAAACGAGCGCGTAGGTGATGTCGAGGGTGGCGTCGCGGAAACCGCCCCACTCGTAGTCGAGGAATCGCGCGCCTTCCTCGTTCATGATCACGTTGTCGGGGCACAGGTCCGACGGGCTGAACGCGCGGTAGCGGCCACCGGTGAACAGTCGATTGCCGTGCACGATCCGTTCGGCGATCTCACCCGGCACCTCGATGCCGAACTCGGCCGCGAGCAGACCGGGGACCTCGGCGATGGCAGCCTGGGCCTGCTGGGCGATCCCGTCGACGCGGTGCGCCGAGTCGACCCGACGCATCAGGGCGACGAAGTCGGGCTCGCGGCCGACGGTCGCGGCGTGCATCCGGCCGAGCGCCTGCGCGAACGCCATCAGCGAGTTGCGGGTACCCGGCTCCACACGGGCCTGCAGCACCGAGGTGAGCAACGCGTTGTCTCCGAGGTCGGAGAGCACGAGGAGCCGGTCGGGGACGCTGTGCGCGATCAGGAAGGCGCCGGGCCGCTGCTCGCGACTCAGCGCGGTGGTGAACTGGTAGGACACCGCCTCGCGGAGGAATGCCGCGTCGATGCTGGCGACGCCGGGCGCCAAACCACCGGCGCGGCGGTCGGGAGTAGAACCGCGCACCTGCTTGACGATCAGCGTGCGCGGCAACGAAAATGCGTTTTCCGCAACACGCACGCGTAGGACTGTCGTCCTACCACTGCCGCTGAGCTCCATCGGATCACTCAGCTTTACCGGAGCACCCATTCGCTTTGTGAGCAACTGTTGTGCTGCGGACACGACGTCGGCGGCGCGTTCGGCCAATAGTGCGGTCATCGCCTCTCAAGCTACTCGTACCCGGTCACTTCTAGCGAGCGGTTGGACAACCTTTCCGCGTCGTTCGGCGTGTTGGCACCGAGGTTTGCGCGTGTGTTCCTGTTGGCTTGACACATCAGCCGGTCGTCGGGTTTTCTCATCGTGAACTGCTGTGCGCCACACCGCAAACCGGTTGAGTCGAAAGGTCTACCACAGTGACCGACACACCGTACGCCGCATCGAGCGATTCACCGGGCGGGTCGCCTGTTCCAGGCGGTGGCGGACAATTCGCCGGGCCCGGCGGCAGACACGAGGGAACCGGGCAACCACCGGCTTCGGGTACGGGACCGAGCAGGCACGGAATGGCCGGTGGCGCAGGCTATCCGCAGTTCGAGGGCCCCGGCGCCGCCCAGTACGGGCACGAGCCGGTCGAGCCCCCGCCGCCGATTGCCGGCCACGGCGGGCAGACACCGCAGTACGGGCCCGCCGGCACGGGTCCCGGTTACGCGGTGCCCCAGTCGAAACCGGAGCATCCGACCTACCCCGCAGCCCCCGCTTCCGGCGTGTCGACCGGTGGCGGCGGGCAGACGCCCGGTTACTACCATTCGGGAGCACAGGCCCTCGATATCGGCCGTTCGCTGAGCTACGGCTGGGAGCGGTTCCGGGCCAATCCCGGTCCGTGGCTGGGGGTCACCGCGGTGGGGGTGCTGATCTATCTCGGCTTCCTCGCCGTAGTCCAGATCGTCGATCCGAAATCACCGTTCAGCGTGCTGTTCCTGTTCTTGATGGTGATCGTCGCGCTGTGGCTGCTGCAGGCGGCGATGGTGCGCGGCGCGCTCTACGAAACCGACGGGTATCCACCGGCTTTCGGGTCGTTCTTCCGATTCGTGAACGCGGGCAATGTCCTATTGACCTCGCTGCTCGCGTTCACGATCACGCTGCTGCTCTCGTCGCTGTGCCTGGCGCCGGGGCTGATCGCCGGGTTCCTGTGCATGTTCTCGCTGCACTTCGTGATCGATCAGGACTACGGCCCGGTGGAAGCGATCAAGGCGAGCGCGCAGCTGGTGCTGGCGAATCTGTGGGCGTCGCTGCTGCTGGCGCTCACCGTGATGCTGGTCACCCTCGTCGGCGCGGCGCTGTGCGGGCTGGGCCTGTTCGTCGCGGGGCCGGTGTGCGTCATCGCGGTGACGTACTCCTACCGGATGCTGACGGCGGGACCGGTCGCCCGCGTCTGAGGTCAGCGTTCGAGGGTGGTCCGCATGCCGATGGCCCGCTTGAACCGGCCGATCGGGCCCCTCTCGTCACCCGCCTTGGGCCGCAGCTCGAGCACCACCACTCCGGCGATCACGATGCCAACCAGGTTCACCGCCAGCTGACCGGCCGACTCGAACGCCCGGTGCCACTGTCCGAGCGTCGCCGCCACCACCGCGTACCCGGCGGCGGGCACGGTCGTCACCGAGATGAAGACACCGATCAGGGCCGCTGATTTCGCGGTGACCAGCGACAACATGCCTGCCGATCCAGCGAGCAACGCCACGACCAACGAGAACGGACCGACCTCGTAGATGAAGTCGACGTTGTGCGCGTCGATGATGCCCTCGGTGGTGATCCAACCGAGATGCTCCCACACGATCGTCGCGCCCAGCGTGACCACCATCGCGATCGGGAATGCCACCGCCAAGGCGATCATCGAGCGCCGCGCCAGCCGCCAGTTGCGGCGCACCAGCGCCACCGACAAAGCCGCCAGGGGACCGAACTCCGGGCCCACCACCATCGCGCCGACGACGGTGACCGGCGAGTCGGTGGCCACTCCGATCGCGGCCAGCAGGCAAGCGATGGTCAGGAACGCGACGAAGGTGGCGTTGAGCGAGGATTCCTCGCGGGTCTCCTTGAGCAGTTGCTCCCAGATCACCGCGTCGCTCGGATCACCGGGCGCCGCCCGGACCGCGCGGTCCGCGGCGTCGGAGAGCACCGCGTCGACCGGGCCGAGGGTGATCCCGCCGTGCTCGACGATACCGAGCGCCTTCACGTCGGCGAGCACCGTGTTGCCCGCCTCTCGCGCCACGTCCGCCTGGACGAGATCGCCCACGGGGTCGAGCGCGACCCCGCGCATCACCGTGAGGTGGGTGACACCGGCGTCGGCTTCGAGGATCCGCACCAGCTCATCGGTCTGCTCGGGAGGGCTGATCACTCGAAGATGTAGCACCGGTGTCCTCCTGATCGGTATCGCCGTGGCGATACGGGAACTGACCAGAAGGTACCGGGCTACCTCCGAGGACCGCTATTTCTCGGCCGCAACAACTTTCGCCGCGTCGGTGGCCTTGCCCTTGACCTCGGGCTTGGCGTCGATGCCTGCTTCCTTGCGCTGCTGCGCGGTGATCTGCGCGGGCGCGTCGGTGAGCGGGTCGACACCGCCGCCGGTCTTCGGGAACGCGATCACCTCACGGATCGAGTCCTCACCGGCCAGCAGCGCGGTGATGCGGTCCCAGCCGAAGGCGATGCCGCCATGCGGCGGGGCGCCGTAGGCGAACGCGTCGAGCAGGAAGCCGAACTTGTCCTGGGCTTCGGCGTTGTCGATGCCCATCACCGAGAACACGCGTTCCTGCACATCGCGACGGTGGATACGGATGGAACCGCCGCCGATCTCGTTGCCGTTGCACACGATGTCGTAGGCGTAGGCCAGCGCGGAACCGGGGTCGGTGTCGAAGGTGTCGAGCGACTCGGGCTTGGGCGAGGTGAACGCATGGTGCACCGCGGTCCAGGCCGAGTGGCCCAGTGCCACGTCACCGCTGGCGGTGGCCTCGGCGGCGGGCTCGAACATCGGGGCGTCGACGATCCAAACGAAGGCCCAGGCGTTGGGGTCGATGAGGTCGCACTTGCGAGCGATCTCGCCGCGTGCGGCACCCAGCAGGGCACGGCTCGACTTCACCGCACCGGCGGCGAAGAACACGCAGTCGCCCGGCTCGGCGCCGACCTGCTTGGCCAGGCCGTCCCGTTCCGCGTCGGTCAGGTTCTTGGCGACCGGGCCGCCCAGGGTGCCGTCTTCGTTGATCAGGATGTAAGCCAGGCCCTTGGCGCCACGCTGCTTGGCCCACTCCTGCCAGGCATCGAGCTGGCGTCGCGGCTGGCTCGCGCCACCGGGCATCACGACCGCGCCCACGTACTCCGACTGGAACACCCGGAAGGTCGTGTCCTTGAAGTAGTCGCTGAGCTCGGTGATCTCGACGCCGAATCGCAGGTCGGGCTTGTCGGAGCCGTAGCGCCGCATCGACTCCGCGTAGGTCATGTGCGGGATCGGGGTGACGATGTCGTGGCCGACCAGCTTCCACAGCGCGGTCAGGATGTCCTCGGCCAGCAGGATCACGTCGTCCTGGCGCACGAAGCTCATCTCGATGTCGAGCTGGGTGAACTCGGGCTGACGATCGGCGCGGAAGTCCTCGTCGCGGTAGCAGCGCGCGATCTGGTAGTAGCGCTCGATGCCACCGACCATGAGCAGCTGCTTGAACAGCTGCGGGCTCTGCGGCAGCGCGTAGAAGCTGCCCGGCTGCAGGCGCGCGGGGACCAGGAAGTCGCGCGCGCCCTCCGGGGTGGAGCGGGTGAGCGTGGGGGTCTCGACCTCGACGAAGTCGTGGCTCGCCAGCACTTCGCGGGCGGCGGCGTTGACCTTGGAGCGCAGGCGGATGGCGTGGCCGGGGCCTTCGCGGCGCAGGTCGAGGTAGCGGTACTTGAGGCGGGCCTCGTCGCCGGGGGTCTCGTCGAGCTGGAACGGCAGCGGCGCGCTCTCGTTGAGCACGACCAGTTCCTTGGCGTCGACCTCGATCTGCCCGGTCGGCAGCTCCGGGTTCTCGTTGCCGTCGGGACGCCGTTCCACCACACCGGTGACCTGCACACAGTATTCCGCGCGCAGCTTGTGAGCCTGTTCGGCCGCCTCGCCCTCGCGGAAGACCACCTGCGAGACGCCCGAAGCGTCGCGCAGATCGATGAAGGTCACACCACCGTGGTCACGACGCCTCGCCACCCAGCCGGTGAGGGTGACGGTCTGACCGGCGTGCTCGCCTCGCAGCGAACCAGCCAAGTGGGTGCGCAGCACGGTATTCCTTTCGACAGACTTTCACGGACTTGTCGCACCGGCGCAGATGACCGGGTGCACTGCCATCGTAGTGAGACACGGTGCCCGAGTGAAAACCGATATCTTCGCCATCGTGTCAAGCTTGTGACACCTGTCCGCCGTCGCCGCTCCCGCCGACGGTGAATCATGCTGTGAGGCAGCTGGACAACCGAGCGAAGGCGAGTACCGCGATGACCTTCAACGAAGGTATGCAGATCGATCCCGGCCGGGCTTCCTCGGGTGGCGGACCCGGCATGGGCGGCAAACTCGCCCTCGGCGGCGGCGCGGGCGGTCTGATCCTGTTGGTCATCACGCTGCTCCTCGGTGGCGATCCCGGGACGGTGCTCGGCAACTTCACCGGCGCGCAGAGCGGGCAGCAGGCGCAGCCGGGGACCGCGGGGACGCCGGCACACTGCAAGACCGGCGCCGACGCGAACAAGTACGTCGACTGCCGGGTGGTGGCCACCGCGCAGAGCCTCGACGCGGTGTGGTCGGTGCAGCTGCCGAAACAGACCGGCAAGAACTACATCGAGCCCGAGCTGGTGCTGTTCACCGGCGCCGTGAATACCGGGTGCGGCAATGCCACCAGCGACGTCGGGCCGTTCTACTGCCCGGCCGACCAGACCGCCTATTTCGACACCGCCTTCTTCCAGGAGCTGACCGACCGGTTCGGCGCGAGCGCGGGACCGCTGGCGCAGGAATACGTGGTCGCGCACGAGGTCGGCCACCACATCCAGAACCAGCTCGGCGATATCGGCAAGGCTCAGCGCGATCCGCAGGGCGCGACCTCCGGTGCGGTGCGCACCGAGCTGCAGGCCGACTGCTACGCCGGTATCTGGGCCAACTTTGCGGACAAGCAGCCCTCGCCGGGTGGCGGGCAGCCCTTCCTCGAACCCCTGTCCGACAAAGATATTCGTGACGCGCTGTCGGCAGCCAATGCCGTGGGCGATGACCGCATCCAGCGCTCCGCGGGTCGCGGCGTCAATCCCGAGTCGTGGACCCACGGGTCCTCGGATCAGCGGCAGAAGTGGTTCCTCGTCGGCTACCGGACCGGGTCGGTGCAGGCCTGTGACACCTATTCCGCGCGGGACCTCGACAACCCGCCCGGGCTACGCTGACTCCTCGAACGCGATACCCACGCACTGTCTTTCGATCGAGGGGAACCCATGCGCCTGACCATGACCGGACTGCTCGTCTGCGCTCTCGCCCTGCCCGGCGCGGGCGCACTCGCCCATGCCGATCCGGCGCCACTACCGTTGGTGAGCCTGACCACGATCCCCGACGGCTGGTCACAGCGCACCGACCTGCGCCCGGTCCTGCAGATCTTCGCCGACGGCGAGGCCGTGCACCAGCCCGACGCCGTGAGCAAGGACCGCAAACCCGAGACCGCGCCCAAGAAGGTGACCGGAAAGGTTGCCTCCGACGTGATCTCGGCCGCGCGTGAGGAGATCGACGCGCTGAAGGAGATCGATTTCGGCATTCCGGCCGGCGATAACAGGGGCACCCAGATCATCGACCTGATGCCCGACGATCCGGCCGGCGAAGTCCACCTGGTCGTCTACTCCCCCGAGGCGTCCGATGGCCTCAACCCGGAGCAGAAAGACGCGCGCAAGCGCTTCACCGACCTCTACAAGAAGCTGGTCGACGCCTTCAAGAGCTGACCGTTCGACGCTGAACCGACAGGGGCTCGCCGGTTTCCACCGGCGAGCCCCTTCGGGTCAGAAGCGATCTGCGGTCGCGTCCTCGTCGCGTTCGTCCTCGTGGACGGCACCGATGACGTCGGGTGTGGATTCGCCCAGCGGACCGGTGAGATCGTCGTTGCCGGTACGGCTCTGGTAGGGCTGCACGGTGCGACCGTGTTCTTCCTCGTTGTTGCCGCGCCCCGCGCCTGCGCCCGCTCCCGCGCCGCCCATCATGCCCGAGGTACCACCCGTGCTCGCGGCCGTGGTGGTCCCGGAGCCCATCGCATTGACGGTGGGCATCACCCGACCGGCGGGAACCGCCGCACCCGGCAGGGCCGCACTGGTCTTCGGAGTACCCGCGCTCGGGGTGCCGGCGGAACTACCGCCCGCACCGCCCCGTGCGGTCCCGAGAGCGCCGAGCGAGGCGCCGGAACCGCCGCCGCTGCCACCGGAACCACCGGTGCCGAGGCTCGACGCCGTCGTCGAGCCGGGAGTGGTGGTGCCCGTGGTGGTGCTCGCCGCGGTGGTGGAGGAGTCGCCGCCACCGGTGAGGGCTTCCTCCGCCTGGGTGAGCAGCGGTTCGCCGATGTTCTCCGAGGCCGCGGAGAGGACTTCCTCGGGCGAGGGCAGGCCGCTCTGACTGGCGAGTTGCCCGACGACGCCGCTGAGTTCACCGGTGTAGCCCATCAACTGGCCACGGGTGACATTGACGACCGACACCGCTTCACCGAGATGCGTGGTGGCCAGGCCGATCAGGGTGGCCTGGGTCGGCGGCAGCATGATCGTCGGCGCGAGCGCGGTGGCCTGGGCCGCGAAGGTGGTGGCGATGGTGGTGAGCTGCGCGTTGCCGGTCTGCACGACAGCGGCCGCCTGCTGGGTGAGCGCGGAGATGTCGATACCGCGCTGGCTGGTGTCCTGACCCTGGGTCTGCGCCTGCTGGCTGGCGGTGGTCGCCGCGTCGGCGGCCTGGCCCTCCCACACCTGTTGGACGGTCTTCACCCCGCCTTGGGCCAGGCTCATCGCCTGTTCGATCACCGCGGAGGAGTTGCTCAGGATCGTGGTCGGGTCCAGCCCGCTGAAAACACCGGTTCCGAAGCTGCTGAGCAGGTCGAGGAACGGCTGGAACAGGGTGTCGATGCCGGGCAGCGCGGGCAGCGACAGTCCGTTCATCAGCGCGGCGACCGGATCTTCGGTCAGTGTCGTCGCGGCGGCGGACGTGCTCGCGCCGGAGGTGTTCGCGGCACCGGCGCCCGATGTGCCGGTGAGCGCGGACTTGGCCTGATCGAACGCGGTCAGCGCGGCGGCCGACGCGGGCGCCGCGACCTGAGCCACCGTGCCCTGCAAGCCACTGAGCGCGGACGAGGCATCCTCGGCGACGCCGGACAAAATGTCCTGGGGTTCCACGCCGGTGCCGAGCCCGCCGAGCCCACCCAACCCGGCGGGCGACATGCTGCCGTTCTGGGCTTCGTCGGTGATCTTCTGCGCGAGCGTGAAGACCGCTTCCTCGTCGGCCGCCACATCCTCGGGCACCTGCATCAGCGACACGTCGAGAATCGCCTGCGAGTCGAGCGGTACCGCACCCAGCACCGACGCGGTCGCGGCATCGGCAGCGGCCATGGCGGCGTCGGGAGCGATGACGCCGGCGTCCGCACTCAGCGGCTTCACGCAGGGCCTCCGAGCCCGGCAGCCTGACGCGCGAGTTCGGCGGCGTTGTCGATATCGGTCGTCTCGAAGGTCACCGACGTCTTGAAGGCCGCGTCCGAGAGCGAACTGAACTTGGCCGACAGATCGTTGATGTCCTTGGCCTGCAACGCTTGTGCGGCCGCGAACATCGCCAGGTAATCGGCGCCGATGAGACCGAACACCGGCGTTGCCGCCGACACGCTGGCGACCAAGTCGATATTGCCCGCCGCGGCGACCTGTGCCGCCACCCCGCCATTGGTCGCCGCGAACGCGGCGACCTCTCCGGTTTGCACCGAGAGATCAGTCATGCGAATCCCCCCAACTCGTCGTGAAAAGTCTGCACTACAGAAGGCAACGGCGGACGCGAAACTCCCGACGCGACCGCCCAACTGCGATTGGCGCCAAATATAGCCGAACTCGCCGACAGTTTTCGAGTCGTGCCACCGTCGATCTGGGCGATCGACTATCAAAACTAGAACATGTTCTATATCCTCGGGCTCATGAAGGTCGCAGTGACCGGCGCAGCCGGCTACCTCGGTACCAACTTGATCCCTCTGCTCGTCGAGCGCGGCCACGAGGTCGTCGCGATCGACCGCGTGGCCCCGACCACCGCCGATCCGGCCGTGACCTGGGTCGAAGGCGATGTGCTCGACCCCGTGTCGATGCGCACGGTGCTGGCGGGCGCCGAGGTGGTCTACCACCTCGTCGCGTTGATCACCCTCGCCGAACGCAACGATCTGGCGTGGCGGGTGAACACCGAGGGCGTGCGCGTCACCGCCGAGGCGGCGCTGGAATCGGGAGTGCGCCGGTTCGTCCACACCAGCTCCATCCACGCCTTCGATCAGTACCGCGCGGGTGGACACATCGACGAGACCTCCGGCCGCTCCGACGATCCCAGCCTGCCGGTGTACGACCGGTCGAAGTGGTCCGGCGAGCTGGCGCTGCGTCCGGTGATCGAACGCGGACTCGACGCGGTGATCGCGAACCCGACCGGCGTCTACGGCCCGGTCGACCACCTGGACCGGCTCTCGCGCATCAACTCCGCCGTCGGCCAGGCGATGCGCGGCCGGGTTCCGGTGATGATCGGCGGCGGCTTCGATCTGGTCGACGTGCGCGATGTGGCCCACGGCCTGATCCTGGCCGGCGAGAAGGGCCGCACCGGCGAGAACTACCTGCTCGGCGGCGAGATGACCACGATGGTCGACCTGTGCCGGATGGCCGCGGCCCGCACCGGCGCCAAGGGTCCGCGCTTCGTCATCCCGGCGAAGGCGGTCGGCGCGATGATGCCGGTGCTCGAGCCGATCAGCAGGCGCCTCGGCTCCGACATCATGTCCAAAGCCGCGATGGGCGCGCTGATCTCGGCGCCGACCGTCGATCACGGCAAGGCCGAGCGTGAACTCGGCTACCGCCCGCGTCCGACCCTGGAGACCGTCAACGACCTCGTCGACTTCCTGCGGGCGACGCGTCAAGCTTGACACCTGTTCGAACAAATGTTCGACTCGTGGGGTGCGGTGGCAAGCTCAAACCCTGGACGCCGATGACGGCGCGCTGCCCGGCCTGACCAGGGCCGGGCTGGTTCGCTCCGTCCGCACCCCCGAGTTCGACGGCATCACCTTCCACGAGGTGCTGTGCAAGAGCGCGCTGAACAAGATGCCCGAGAGCTCCGCGCTGCCCTTCCGCTGGACGATCAACCCGATGCGCGGCTGCTCGCATGCCTGCCGCTATTGCTTCGCCCGCGGCAGCCACGAATATCTCGGCCTCGACGCGGGCGAGGATTTCGATTCCGAGATCGTGGTGAAGACCAATATCGCCGCGGTGCTACGCCGTGAACTCCTGCGTCGTTCCTGGCAGCGCGAGGCGGTGGCGCTCGGCACCAACACCGACCCGTATCAACGTGCCGAGGGCCGATATCGCTTGATGCCCGGCATCATCACCGCACTCGCCGATTCGGGCACACCGTTCTCCATCCTCACCAAGGGCCCGCTGCTGCGCCGCGACCTCCCGCTGCTCACCGAGGCGGCCCGGCGCGTCGAGGTGAGCGTCGCGGTGTCGATCGCCATTCTCGATCCCGATCTGCACCACAGGCTCGAACCGGGCACCCCCGAACCGCGCGCTCGCCTCGACCTGGTCCGCGCGCTGGCCGACGCGGGTTTCACCGTCCATGTCATGGCCGCCCCGATCATCCCCTGCCTCACCGACAGCCGAGCCCACCTCGAGGCCCTGTTCGCCGCGATCGCCGACGCGGGCGCAGCCAGCGCCATGGCCTTCCCGATGCATCTGCGCGGCCCCACCCGGGACTGGTTCCTCACCTGGCTCGCCACCGAACACCCCGCGCTCATCCGCCGCTATCGCCAGCTCTACGCCCGCGGCGGCAACGTCACCCCGCTCTACCGCGACTGGCTACGCGACCGGGTGAACCCCCTGCTGACCCACCACGGCCTCCGTCAGACCCAGGGCCGCACAACACCAGTCACTCCCCCGGCCACGCCGCAGAGCGCGCAACTCGCACTCTTCGGCTGACCGCCACCAGAACTCCGGCGCGCAGAGCCGACAACGACAGATTCAGCCGAGCGCGGCGACCTCGGAATCGCTGAGAACCACCGGCGAAACACTGTCCTTGCTGCGCACCGACCGGACCGCGCGATACAGCGGGCGTTCCTCCAGACCCGCGTCGCGCGCCTCGGCGCGCAGCTGCTGCACCAGCACTTCCGAGATCGCGACGGCGGCGACGAGTTCGCTGGCTGCGAGCGCGTCGGCGAGTTTTCGCAGGCCGAGCAGGTGCAGTTCGCGCCCGCTGGCCACGTCGGTGTACATCGCCAGGGGCACCAGTTGGGTGTCGCCGCCCGCGGTGACCCGCAAGCTGATGCGACTGAGCCGTCCGGGGTACACCAGCAGGTGCACGCCGGTGGCGTCGGCGAGGTCGAGCGTGTGTTCGCCGAACAGGCGATGTGCACGGATCACGGTGCCGCTCAACCACATTCGGCGACGCTGGAACGCGAATACGTAGCCGATGGTCGGGACCGCGACGGCCAGTCCGATCAGGATCGCGTACGGCCGGCTCAGCCAGATCGCCGACAGCAGCGTCGCCCCGACGCCGACCCCGAGCGCGGCCAGTGCGAGCCTGCGCAACATCGGCGCGAACACCTCGGGGGCCACCAGGTCGATACCCACCGGTTCCGTCGCCGACGACTGCCCCGATTGCCCGTCCACGATGACCCTCTCCGCCTGCCACCGGCACACCCGGTGTGGCGCGGTCAGATTACCGCGCCCACCGACCTCAGCAGCGGTGCTACCCGAGCTCCTCGCGCAGCACCGCCACGACGCCGTCGAGCGGGACGGAGCGCTGCTCGCCGGTCGCCATCTCCTTGACGCCGATGGTGTTCTCGGCGAGATCGCGATCACCGAGCACGAGGGTGTATTTCGCCCCCGAACGGTCGGCGCCCTTCATCGCGCCCTTCATCCCGCGTCCGCCGTAGGCCAGGTCGACGCTGATGTCGGCCGCGCGCAGCTCGCCGGCCAGCGCGACCAACTTCGCCTTGGCGGCGTCACCGAGCGCGACGCCGTAGACCTGGCAGCGCGCCGGATCGGCCGCCGACTTGCCCTCGGCCGCGAGCGCCAGCACGGTCCGGTCGACGCCGATGCCGAAACCGATGCCCGACAGCGGCTGCCCACCGAGTTCGGCCATCAGCCCGTCGTAGCGCCCACCGCCGCCGATGCCCGACTGCGCGCCGAGCTGGTCGTGCACGAATTCGAACGTGGTCTTGGTGTAGTAGTCCAGGCCACGCACCATGCGCGGGTTCACCACATACGGCACGCCGAGCGCGTCGAGGTGCCCGAGAACCTGCTCGAAGTGGGCCTTCGCCGACTCCGAGAGGTGGTCGATCATCAACGGCGCGTTCGCGGTCAGCTCACGCACTTCCGGACGCTTGTCGTCGAGCACGCGCAGCGGATTGATCTCGGCACGGCGCTGGGTCTCCTCGTCCAGCGGCAGCCCACGGAGGAACTCCTGCAGCAGTTCGCGGTACTGCGGACGGCACGTCTCGTCGCCGAGCGAGGTGATCTCGAGGCGGAACCCGTCCAGGCCGAGTGAGCGGAACCCGGCGTCGGCGATCGCGATGACCTCCGCGTCGAGGGCGGGATCGTCGATGCCGATCGCCTCGATGCCGACCTGCTGCAGCTGCCGGTAGCGACCGGCCTGCGGGCGCTCGTACCGGAAGAACGGGCCGGCGTAGCAAAGCTTCACCGGCAGCTGGCCGCTCTTGTCCAGACCGTGCTGGATCACCGCGCGCATCACGCCCGCGGTGCCTTCGGGACGAAGGGTGAAGCTCTCGCCGTTGCGGTCGGCGAAGGTCCACATCTCCTTGCTGACCACGTCGGTCGACTCGCCGACACCCCGTGCGAACAGGGCGGTCTGTTCGAATACCGGCAGCTCGACATGCCCGTACCCCGCCAGTCGTGCGGCGTGGATCAAGCCGTCGCGCACGGCGACGAACTCGGCCGAACCGGGCGGCAGGTAGTCGGGGACCCCCTTCGGGGCGGTGAAGCTGCTGGTCTTGGTCACGATGGTCCAGTTTTCCCCACGGGCGCCCTCCGCGTCCAACCGGTTACCCTCTAGACGAACCTGACGACACGGGAGGAACGCGGTAGTGCCGAGTAACGAACAGCGACGGGCGGCGGCCAAGCGCAAGCTGGAGCGCCAGCTGGCACGACGGGCCGAGCAGGAGAAGAAGCGCAAGCGCTTGACGATCGCGGGCTCGGTACTGGGTGTGATAGTCGTCGCGGCCGCCGCGACCGGCGTGTATTTCCTCACCAGAGGCGACGACAGCGAGTCGGCGACCGCCGAGTCGTCCTCGGCGGTGCCGACGACCCAGTTCGTCAACACTCCCCTCGACATCCCCGGTCCGCCGCCTGCCGCGGCCAAGCCCGCGACCGTCGACTGCAGCTACCCGGTGGACCAAGAGCCCCCCGCGAAGCCCGTCACCGCGCCCGCCACGACGTCGGTCGCCACCGACGGTCCCGAGGTCAAGGTCGCGATCGATTCCACGCAGGGCCCGATCGGGTTGTCGCTCAACAGCGCACAGGCGCCCTGCACGGTGAACTCGTTCGTGAGCCTGGCCCAGCAGGGCTACTTCGACAAGACCAGCTGCCACCGCATCGTGGCGACGCCGGGCTTCGGCATCCTGCAGTGCGGTGACCCCGCGGCCACCGGCATGGGTGGCCCCGGCTACAGCTTCGACAACGAGTACCCGACCGATCTGTTCGCCGCCGGTGACCCGGCGCTCCAGCAGCCGGTGAACTACAAGCGCGGCCTGGTCGCCATGGCCAACGCCGGTACCTCGCCGGAGGGCAAGGGCACCAACGGAAGCCAGTTCTTCCTGGTCTTCGGTGACACGCAGCTGCCGCCGAACTACACCATCTTCGGCACGATCGACGAAGCGGGCCTGGCCACCTTGGACAAGGTCGCGGGCGGCGGCGTCAAGGGCGGCGCCGAGGACGGCGGGCCTGCCATCCCGATCTCGTTCAACACTGTCAAGGTGGGCTGACACCGGCTTTTTCCGCGACACGACGGACCGGACGCGCTCGCGCGTCCGGTCCGTTTCCGTTTTTCGGGCCCCGACGTGGGAAGAAGATCATCAGAGGCTAGGCAACCCTACGATTCGTTCCGCCCGCAACCCGCTCACCCGCATTTTTTCGCCCCCCGGTCGGCCCCACCGGACATCGCATCGTGTCCTTCGCGCGGTAGGCTCAGATGTCCACTTCCACAGCAGCATCGGGGAGCAGTCATGGCGGAACTCGACGACATCGGCAGCGAAACGGCGTCCATGATGCGCATCATGCTGCAGATGGCCACCCTGGTTGCCCTGAAGTCTCGTGAACACGGTCAGAAAGACGCCGAGTCACGCGCGAAGGCGATCGAGGCCAAGATGAAGGAAGCGCGGGAGCTGCAGATCCGCGAGGCGCGCGATCTCAAGGCCAAGGACCCGCGCAATGTCGAACTCGTGCAGATGATGTCGGTGGGCTCGCGCACGGTGGAATCGCGTGGTGTCGAATCACGCGGCGTCAGCCTCAACAAGGAGTCGGGCTCCCCGTTCGCGGCGAGCGCCGCGGCGACACCAAGCGTCGGCTACGACTCGGCCGAGCGGCGCTCGGCGATCGCGGCACATTTGCAGCGTGCCGGCGTCGCTCCGGAGCTCACCCAGGTTCGGATGCTGGTCGAAATGGGTCAGGGCATCTCGCCCGAGGAGGCGATCCGGTCCCGGGATACGGTCATGCGCGCTACCCTCGCGCGCCAGCGCGGCGAACGCGGGATCGAACGCGGGATCGAACGCGGTCGCTGATCCGACTCTTCAGATGCTCGGACCCCTTACCTGGTGACGGGATCCGAGCATCCACTCGGTCAGTCCGGAACGCGGCCCTTCTGCCAGAGCCGGTCGATATCCGGACTTCCGAACATCTGCGCGTCCGCGCCTTCCGGCTTCTTGAGCGGCAGCGGTTCTAGCATCCCTTTGTGCCCATTGCGCACACTGCAATACTTGAACGGCCCTTTCGGATCGAACAGCTTGGTCATATGCGGGTCCGCATGGTCGAGGAACCACACACTGATACCGGTTCCGCCCTGCAAACGGTGGTGTTCCCAGGCCTGCCACAGCGCGCTCAACCGGATCACGGCCTCACTGTGATGCCACCATTCCGGACACCACACCGTGTCGCTGATATCGGTGACCTGACGACGATAGACCTGGCTCAAGTACTCGGTGACGAACTCGTACACACCCTTGTAGCCGTTCGTAATCTCACCATTGGCAACGTTTTCCTGGCTCACAGCGGTTTGACCTCCTCGACTTCACCGATTTCTTCCGGCGGAACGGATTTCGTCATCGACGGGGACCCGAAATGGTCCTCGATCCGGGTCTTGCGAGTCGGGTCGTTCTGCTCGATCGACCTCTTTACCGCGTTGGCGTAGTCCGATTCCCACCACGGCACGGTCCGCACCAGAACAGCGGGCTGACCGGAGGTGAACACGACGGCGCGACCGCGCGGTAGCGTCGCCAGGCCCTGCGCTGTGAAGGTCACCGAGGAGCTCAGCGAACGCGAGTAGCTCTTGCTGTTGCCCGACTGCGACATCGACGCGGAGATCGAGTCGTACTCGCCGATCGCCTCGGACCGATCGCGGAGGAAGGCCATGTCATCGACACCGCTACCGAGAACTTTGATATTGGCGGCCGACCACAGCGCGCTCATCCCGGCCTCACCCCAGCACCGTGCACCCTGGGCCCACGACTGCAGCACGGTCATCACCACGATGCCGCGCGACCCGAAGTGGCTGTACTGCTTGGGCAGGTCCTTCCAACGCACCACGTTGGCCGCCTCGTCGAGCACCGCTAGCAGCGGGATCGGCAACCGCCCACCCGACGACCGCGAGGCCTTGCGCATGGCCACATCGATGACCGCCTCGGTCAGCGCGCTCACCAGCGGTGCGGCCGAACCGCGCCCCTCGAGCGACAGGCAGTACAGCGTGCCATTGCGTTCGATGAATTCCAGTTCGTCGAACTGGGGACGAACGCCGTCGGCGGGCGTGATCCACGGATGCACGTTCGACAACTGCAAGCAGCGAATCATCTTCTTGGCAGTACCGAAGATGCCGCTCCTGGTGCGCTCGTCAGCGTTGTACTGCATGGCAAGCCCGGACGCGGTGAAGTGGTGTTCAGCGCTGCGCAGGTGTTCGATCGCCTCGGTGTTCTGCGGGTTGGTCACCCATTCCCACACCTGGGTGATCGGTTTGCCCGCGATCGCGGCGGCGAGAAAGAACGCGGCGAGCAGGTCCTCGGCCTCGGGATCGAAGAAGTTGTCGCCGTCGTCGGCGCTGCCGCCCGTCTCTGCGTCGGCGAAGTGTCCCGCGAGCCGAGCCGCCCGCATCTCGCACCCCTCGGTGCGGAAGTTGACCCAGCTCAGCGGATCCCAGAACCAGGTCGGTCGTTCACCGGCGACGCCTTGTGGATCGAACACGAACGTGCGACTTCCCTTGTCTTCCTGCACATCACGGGTCGCGTCGACCACGTCTCGCTTGTTCGACGTCGCCAGCACAGGCCCGATCGCGGAGAGGATCGCCGGAATGACCCGCGAGGTGGATTTGCCCTGTCGCGGGCCCCAGATGTCGAGATGCAGGTCTTCGTAGGAGCCGTAGAGCGGGGTGCCATCGGCGACCGCGATGCCGATCGGTACACCGGGTGAGTCGTTGGAGCCCAGCTTCATACCGAGGGCGGCCGCCTTTTCCCTGACTCCGGCCTCGGTGATCGACGCGATCGCACTACCGCTGCCCATGTGCTCGGCCTTGTCGTCGACCGCCAACCGCCCAACAACCGCCCGCTTCTGCAACCGCTTGCGGATCACCACATACGCGATGGCCGACCCGATCACCAACAGCACGATCACCGTCGACGCACGCGGCCAGTGCAGCTTGCCTCGCGCCAGATCGGCGACCACCGCGATCGGGTTGATCGGAATGGACTGCGGCACAACCGCCAGCGCGTTGCCCAGATGTAGGGCGACCGCGAGGGTGATCAGCACCGCGAACCCGAACACGATCATGATCAGCGTCGTGTCGGGTCCGACCGCGGCCGGATCCGTCACCTTCTTCTTCGCCACGGGTGCCTCCTTGTGTGGACGTGGTGGGTGGTCAGCGGAACGCGTCGAGGCGCCAGCCTTGCGGCGTCTGCACCACGGTCGCGATGACCGTGCTCGGCGGTAGGGCTTCGGTGCGTCCGTTCGGGTAGACGACCGTTTGTTCGATGCCGATCTTGTACTGCGCCACGGCGGGATCGGCGCTCGCGGGCGCCGGCTCCCCCGAGGCGAAGGTGAACGCCTCGACATGTGCCTTCGCCCTCGCCCAGTCCGCCCACTGCAGCGACGGTTTCGGGGTCTCGGTGGCACCGATCGAGCTGTCCAGCATACGTATCATGCTGGGCCCCAGCCATTCTCGCGCGCGCTGCAGCGACGATCCCGGTTGCTCGGTGACGGGGTTCCACGTGTAGACCTCGCGCAGGGCGACGACCGCGACCCCGTCGGGAGTGGTCGGGTCGACCGCGGCTTCGAGCAGGCGGGTCGTGGAGGTGGCCTCGGGGCGCGTCGGTTCGGCGTCGCCGCCGCAGGCAGGGACCGAGAGCAGCACAACCACGAGCATCACCGCCCCACTTGTGTGGATTCGTGTTCTCTCCCACCAGGTTATCGCTGGTCGCGCCCTCACAACACCCTCCTCGCCCGTGCGTCGCCGGGCACCGCCACCTCGGCGACACCCCCACCACCACGATTGCTCGTCGGCGGGACCGCCTGGATCTGCCTGCCGTTGCCCGCGTAGATCCCCACCTGGGTCGGTCCCTGCCGTCCGAACCCGCTGAACACCAGATCACCGACCGCCGCCTTCGCGATCGGTACCTCCCGGCCTGCCTCCCACTGCTGTTCCGCGGTGCGCGGCAACGTGACCTCGCCCGAGGACGCGGCGAACACCGCCGCGGCCGTCAGTCCCGGCCCGTCGAATCCGCCGCCGCTCGGCCCTTGCGCGCCGCCGCCGCCCCACACGTACGGGGTGCCGAGCCAGTCGTGGGCGGCCTCGACGATCTGTTCGCCGTCGCTCCCCTGCCCCGGGGTGAATCGGCCTTGCGCACCGGGCGCTCGATACTGCGGCTCCATCGACAAGATGTTGGTGACGTAGGGCCTGGTCTCGGAATAGTGCGCCGCATACTGATTGGGCATGCCCCCGGAGGCCAGCACCGCGCCCTCACCGGCGTTGTAGCCGGCCAAGGTGAGCGCCGTCAGGTCGCCCGAGACGCGACCGGCGGCCATCCACCCGGCGATCTTGTGGGCGATCGCGCACATGTAGCGGGCTTGTCCGATGATCGCGTCGCCGTCGTCCCACACGCTGGCCGAACCGTTGCCGTCGGCATCGATGACGTAGGGCTGACCGTCCTCGGGATTGATACCGGCCGCCGTGCCCGGCAGGAACTGGGCCAGGCCCTGGGCACCCGCGGGCGAGGTGAGTCCGCGCCGGAATCCCGACTCCTGCTTGGCCTGCGCGGCCAGCAGCGACGACGAGATCTCCGGGCACACGGTCCCCGCGCGGCGATACCAGATCTCGAGCTCGGCGGGCACCTTCCCGTCGGCCAGCGCCCCACCGGCGCTGCCGAATCCGCGCACACAGTTCGGATCGCTCGAGAACGCCCGCGCGCCGCCGACATCCGGGGTGGGCGCGCCGTCGAGCCACGGCATCGGGTCGATCTGCCGGCCACCGGTGAACCGGCCGCCGGGCACGATCTCGAAATGCAGGTGCGGGCCGCTGGATTCGCCGGCCGAACCGACCATCCCGATCGGCTGGCCCGCGGTCACCGTCTGGCCGGTGCGCACCTTGACGCCCGCGTCCCACATGTGGCCGTAGACCGCGGAGTAGGCGCGCCCGTTCGTGTCGACGGAATCGACGACGATCCAGTTGCCGAAACCCGAAGCGGGACCGGCGGCGACGACCCTGCCGTCGGATACCGAGTAGATCGTGGTCCCGTCGGTGGCGGCCATATCGATGCCTTTGTGGTCGCCGCCGCGCGAACCGAACACGTCGGAGACGGTGAAGGTTCCGATCTCGAGCGGCAACGTGCGGCGCAGCGGACCGACGCCCGCGGCCAACACCGGCGTGCCGGTGACCGCCGGATTCGATGTCGGCGCGGCAGCACTGGTCGCGCCCGCGCGATTGTCGCCGCCGAGTTGGGGCAGCGTCGGCACCGACGATCCGACCAGCACATCGCCGGTTTCGCAGGTTTCATCCGAGGACGGCAGCACGATCACCAGCACCAGCGCCACCAACCCGATGACCGAACCGAGCGCCGTCATCATGATCGTGCGGACGTTCACCGGCCGCCTCCCCGCGTTCCGCGGCGGGCGCCGACTTCGGCAACGTCCGCCGCGGCGGAGTTCATGTGCGTCGCCGGGACTCGTTGAGCGTGTCGGCGAGCGTGCGGTTCATCTCCGCGGCGGCGGCCAGCTGTTGTTGTAGCAGCGCCACTTTGCGGCGTAGCGCGGTGGCGTCCATCCGGTCCAGGCTCGGGTCCTGGGTCGCGCGGACCCAGTTGCGTACCGAATTGGCGTGCACGCCGATCTGTTCGGCGACCATCCGGCACGCCTCGGATTCGCTGCGCAGCTTGTCGGTCAGCGCGACCACCTGGGCGACGGCGGCATTGCGGACCTCCGGCGAGACCCGGCGATAGGACCGGTGCGGCATCATTGCTCACTCCCGTTCGAGTAGTCCGGCGTGCCACGTGGGTTGTCGCCGAACTCGCTGAAGCGCTGATTCGTGTCGTGGATTCCGCTTTCTCGTTCCGACACCGTGAACTCCATGTGGAAAGGGATACCGGGTCGACGATCCTCGCCGACCTTCAGCAAGAACTTTCCGGTACCGGGCGGCGAGGGCCGCTGCTGGCCGGGCTTGAGCGCCTCACCGGTGAGGGCCTGCGGCGCCGACCAACTGGTCACCATCTCCTGCTCGGCCGAGGTGAACGGCACCGTGGAGTCGAGCCTGCTGATCTCCTCGGCCGGCAACGCGCCGAAGATCTTGGCGCGCGCGCGTTCCAGGAAGCCGATGGCCTTGGCGATCGCGGCGTCCGAGCCGAGCGCCTGCAGGTCCTTGATGGTGTGGCTGATCATGATCAGGGCGGTGGCCAGGCCGCGCTGCAGACGGGTCAGCTCGTCGACGCGGTCGACCATGAAGTCGCCGAGACCGAGCACCTGCCACAGCTCGTCCATCACCACCTGGAAGTAGCGCTGTGGGCCGAGGTCGGCGTCGGCCAGCACGTGCGCGGCCTCGACGGAGGCGAAACCGTCTGCCCAGCAGGCCAACATGACCGCGGCCTTGAGCTTCTTGTCGCCGCTGGGGATGTGCGAGACGTCGATGCACACCGCGACGGCGCTGGTGTCGATGGGAACGCTGGTCTGGCCGTTGAAGATCGCGCCGAACGGGCCCTGGGTGAGCGCGCGCAGCGAACGGCGAAGCCCCTTGATCGCGTTCTGGTATTCGTCGCTGTTGTCGGCGCCCGCGTCGAGCATCATCTCGGCGCCGCCGCCGACGATCACCTCGAGCAGGTTTTCCATGATCGGCGGCTTGTCGGGGGTGAAGCGCCCTGGCTGATACAGGATGCGCAGCGCGGTGGCGATCAGCGTTTCCTCGAAGTCGGCCACGCGGGCGCCGCGGACCAGTTCCACCAGGCCGGCGATCAGTGTCACCTGCCTGGCCCGCAGATCCTGCAGCACCTGACGTTGCAGCGCGGGTTTGTCTTCCAGGCGCGGCACTACCGAGCCGAGCACGCCCGCCGCCAGTGGATTCAGCTTGCCGTGCCCGTAGCCGAGGTCGATCACCTGACCGCCGACGAGTTCGACCATCTTGCGGTAGTCGGGTTTCACGTCGGCCAGGATCAGCGGGGTGATGCCCTGGGCGATGCCGCCGAGCACGATCCGGCGCACGAGCGAGGACTTGCCGAAACCGTTGAGCCCGAGCACGAACAGGCTGGGCGCGGTGATGAAGCTGCCGCGCATGAACCAGTTCATCGGATCGAAGCAGACCGGGGCACCGGTGTGCAGATGCGAGCCGAGCGGGGTGCCGATCAGCGGCGCACCGGCACCGACCGACCACGGCCACAGGCCCGCGACCTGGGCGGTGGTGGCCCGATACTCCACCGGACGGCCCACGACGTTCATCTTGCCGCCGCCCGCGCCGGAGTAGCCGCGGTCGGTCAATTCGGCGGTGGTGCGGTCGAATCCGTCCTTGACGACGGCCTCGCTGCGGGCGTTGGCGTTGTTGCGACGCAAGTCGTCGGTGTGGATACGGAAGGTCGCCCACGCCGCCCGCAGACCCGACTGCTCCCGGGCGATCATCTCGTAGCGGGCGCGTGTGGCGTCGTCGAGCAGCGAAGGGCCCGACTGCGAACGCCGGTCCGGCTTGGTCGACTTCGCGGACCGACCCGAGCCCATCGCGCGGTCGGCGGCCTCGTCGGGCCGGATCGCGCGCACAGCCTTCGCGGGCCTCGGCTTCTTCTTCGTCAGCTTGGGTTCGGCCTGCTTCGGCCGTCGACGCGGATCAGCTTGGGGGCGTTGGTGTTCCAGACGTGGGCCGTGGTCCTCGTCGCGCAGCCCACGTTCGCCCCGCGCCCGTGCGGCCCGCTCGGCATCGGGATGCGGGCGCCGAGCGCGCCGCTCCCCCGTACCTTCGCGGCCGGGAGCGCGCGGTCCGTCACCGCGCCCGCGCATCTCGTCACCACGGGAGCGCACGCGACCGTCCTCGCCCTCCCTCGGCCTGCGTGGTTCCTCGCCGCGCGGTCGGGTCGGGCGGACTCGGTCGGCCCGCGGTTCCTCACGCGACCTGCGCTCACCCGACGGACGTTCTTCGGGCACGCGTGTTCCCCGCGCCGAGCTTTCGCGCTCGCGTTCGGTGCGCTCGTCGAGGCCGAGCACGTCGTCGCTCACGCGCGGCGCACTCCCCGCGGGCCGTGGCTCGCGTTCGCCGCGGATGCGCGGCGGCCGGTGGACCGGGCGCAACGCGACATCGTCGCGATCGCGCACCGGGGGTTCGTAGTCGCGTCCCATAATCGCCTCACCCCGCCAATGCCTTCGGAATGGTTGCGTGTTCGGGCAGGATCACACCGCAACCGAGAGATGCCGCGAACGCCGCGGACTGGTACCGGTAGCAGCGCCGGATCTTGAGCCGAGCCTGTGTGGAGAGGTCACGGGTGATGGCCTCGATGCGTGGCAGGTCACCGCGCAGCGGCTCGGTGATGGTGACCAGCGCGCCGAAACGGGTGACACCGTGTCCGCGTGCCTGTTCCTCGCGCGCCTGCTGGGTGGCGCCGACCCGCAGCGTCGCCGCCGCCGAGACCACACCGCGTTCGCTCTGCTGCGCGACGAGCGCGTTCTTGAAGTCGTCGTCGACGATCTCGGCTGCGTCGGCGGCCGAGTGCGGCCGGTAGACGATCGCGATGCGTTTGCGTGGCACTTCGGGATTGGGCGCGAGCAGCCGCTGCAGCACCCGCTCGTCCACCGCGCCCTCGGGCGCCGCGTCCATCTCCCAGGTCACCGAGCGGCCACCGTCGTGGATCAGGTGATCCCACTTCTCGTCGTAGGACACCGGGCCCGCGTCGTCCCAGCCGAGGCCGTGCCCACCGGGATCGGCCGCGGCCACCTCGAGATCGGCCTGCGAGGCCGGGTCGTAGCTGCGGCGGATGAAGGAGATGACCTCCTCGGCCGACATCGGCTGCGCCCGCACACCCGCCTCGGCCAGCGCCGCGCAGATGCCGGGCAGCCTGCGCCCGATCTCCACCGCTTCCTCGGCCGGATTCTTGCGCCGCTCGGCGGTCGTCGCCTTGAACGTGATCGCCACTCGCGGCAGCAATTGCACCCGCTCCTGCGGCAATTCGGTGGCCAGCTCGTACATCACCTGCTGGGCCAGCTCGGGCGCTTCGGGGCGGGTGATCGTGGACACCTCGTTGAGCAACCGGTTTCCGGTCTCGGGCACCGTGTCGATCACCGGCACCACCGCGACGATGTCGCTGGTCTGGCCGACCGAGGCGAGGAAGGTGCCCCAGGCCGCGACCCAGCGATCGATCACCGGTTGGTCCACGGCCTCGTGTCCCTGCGGCCAGGCCCGCAACACCACCGTGTACTGCGCGAACGCAGGCAGATGGATCATCCCGAAGTGATAGCCACCGGCGTCGATGCCTTCGTAGAGCTTCGACGGCGCGAGCAGCCCTGGCAATTTCGTGACACCGCCGGGGATCCGGGAGAACCGGCCGCCGCGATACACGTGCTCGCCGTTGTTGCGCGAGCGCCTCCAGTTGAACATCATCAGTCCCGTCTCATAGCCCGAGCGGCCCCCCGTCCGCCACACCAGGGGCACCATGACCAGCGCTCCGAGCCCGCCGACGATGAAGCCCCATTTGAATCCACCGACCATCGCGCAGATCAGTGCCGTGATCACCACGACGAAACCGATCACGGTCTCTTCCCAGCGCAGGCCGAAAAGGCCCGCGCTGCGCGGTTTCTGCCACAGCCCGTACGAGCGGCGCTCGTAGGTGTCGGTCGCCGATGTCGTCATCGCGGAATCGTGCTCCTGCCGAGGTCGGGTGAACGATTCGACCAGCGGTCACCGGCGACGTCGCCCATCGATTGGTCCGCGCGCCCGGTGGTGTTGGCCGCGGTCCGCGCGGCCGCCACATTGCGGGCCGCGCCCGCGGGCACCGAGCCCGAACTGGTCGTCGCGGGTGCGGGCGCACCGCCGCGCGGTGGTGGCGTCGGGCGTGGCGCGCCGCCACGGCCGCCACCCGTGCCGCCGCCGGGCCCACCGGGCCGCGGACCCGCACCGCCACTGCCGAAGTAACCCGCCGAGCCGGGTGCCGCCGCGGGGCGGGAGGCGACGGCCTTGGTACCGATCGCACCCAGCGCCATGGCACCGACCGCCGCACCACCGGCCACCATCAGACCCGAACCGCCGGTGCCGACCGTGGCCACCGCGGGTGCGACCAGGCGCATCAGCGCGGGCAGCACGAACGCCACGCTGCACAGCAGCACCAGGGCCACCAGCATCCGCTGCGCGTCCTCACCGCTGGGCAACCCGCCGGACTCCGTGGTCTCGTCGACGTGGCCCGCGGTGGTGAACGCGATCATGTACACGATCGCGGCCACCGGTTTGAACAGCATGAACGCGATGATCCAGCCGACCAGTTTCTGATACGACTGCTTGCCCGTTCCGGTCGCCGACGCGGCGGCTGCCAGCGGCAGCACACCCGCGGCGACCACGAGCAGACCCTGCCGCACGATGGCGAGCACGATCTGGGCGAGCGCGCCGAGCAGTCCGACGATGGCGATGATCAGCACCAGACCCGGCGAAAAAGCCTGCAATTTACTGGTTTTCACCATCAACTCGGCCATGTTCTTGGCATTGCCGCCGGTGGCGTCTTCGATGATCCACTCGGAGAACTTGTCCGAGGCCCGCGTACCCGCGACGATCACCGCGCCCAGCATCCACGAACTGAACACCACTCTGGCGAACAGGCGGAACGATTCGGCGGCTTCGCTCACGGCCGCCCCGCGTCTGGCTTCGGCCAATCTGCCGCCGGTGATGATCACCGAGGCGATCAACAGCAATATCTGGATCTGATAGGTGTAGTCGTTGATCTTGGTGAACAGTGCCCCCGAGTCGCTCACCGCCTCGTTGGGCACCTTCATCCAGAAGGTCAATGCCAGGATCAGCGCCTCACCGAGGCCCTTCATCAGCGAGTCGACCACCTTGCCGAAGGTCGAATCCCACGCCTTGTCCTTGACCGCGGTGGCCGCCTCGCCGGGATGGGAGGCGGCATTGCCCGCCTTACACACCGCCGATGCCGCATCGCCGAGCGAGACTCCGGGGATCGCGACACTGTCGAGGGTGTCGTGCAGTTCGTTGCACGCCTCGTCGAAGCCGTAGGTCTGGCCGTAGGCCACCGTCGGCGTCGCGATCATCACGGTGAAGATCACCGCGAAAATGGTGACGATCCGCCTCAGCATAGTTGGCACCCCTCGATGGTCCGCGCGGAATCGATCCGGGCTGTGCTGTACCTCGATCACCATGTCGTCCACCCCGCCAGCGATTCCACGTACTCGGTCTGGGTATTTGCTGTCGTCGATGGTTTGAGCCGCCAGTCACCGGCGTCCCACACCACGATCATCCGCATCGCGGCGTATAACTGCTTGCCGTCGATCACCGGGCCGCGCGAGGCGAGCCGCACGATCGCCAGATCGTCGGCGAAGTCGTCGATCTTGAACGCGTCGGAAGCCACGAAGTACTGGGTCACCTTCTTCGGCTGCTGGGCAGGCAGTTTGTCACCCGACAGCGCGGAGTCGTAGGCCGCCAGTTGTGCTGTGCTGACCCGCAATTGCGTCACGTACAGGTCCCGGTCGCCCGGACGGGCGTTGAGCCGGTAGGTGATCTGCGCGGCGGCCAGCGCGGCGCCCTGCGGGGTGCGCGCGTAGCCGACGGCGAGTCCGTCTTCGATCCGCGACGGCCCGTCGGAGGTGGAGAACGGCACCGACGCGCCGAAGACGCGCTGCCAGCCGTGCGGTTTCGTGGTGCCCCTCGGCGCGCCTGTCAGCCAATCCGGGTCCGTGGCGGTACGTTGCGTACCCGGTTCCTGGGCCAGCGGCTGACCCGCCGGGTTGTTCGGGATGTCCACCCGCCTGCCGAGCAGGTCGACATCGGGTTCGGCGAAACCCGTTCCGCCCTCGGCCTGGGCGGGCGGCGGTGCGTTGTCCACGGCGCTGTCGCCGTCGCGACTGAAGTACACGACGGCGCCGACGACCATGATCAGGGCGAGCAGGGCACCGGAGGCGATCATGCCGAAGGACGCGCGGTCGCGCGTGCCCGGCTCCCTCTCGCTCACTGTGGTGCCTCCAATGTCACGATGTCTTGCGGTAATTCGTCGATCGGGTCGACCGGTCGGTCGACCGAGCGCGGATCGGGTAACTGCAGTCGCCAGTCTCCGCCGTACCAGCTGACCGTGGTGTGGTTCACCGCCCGTGACCGGTCGGAGTATTCGGTAAAGACGTCGACTGTCGTTCGCTCGTCACGATATTCGGTAATTTTGTAACCCAACAATTTCGGCGCGTACTCCGCCGTGGCGGGTCCGGTGATCGACAGCTGTACTCGGTTGATCGCCCACTCGTCACGGGCCGGTCCCGGGACCAGTTCGGCGTTCACCACCTGGGCCCACTGACTGTCCGGCGCCACCGACAACCGGATGGTGTGGGTCAGCGCCGCCAGCCCTGCCCCGCGTGGGGAATGCTCGAACCCGGTCGCGGCGCCCTGGTCCACCGTTTTCGGGCCCTGGTCGGTGTGTGGCAGGGGGATGCCCTGGTAGTCCTGCCAGCCGAGCCCGGTCGGTGCGGCCGTCAGGTCGAGGCCGGTATCACCACCGCCACCACAGCCGACGGCTGCCGCGAGCAATGCGATACCGACCGCAACCGGTCGTGTCACTGTGGAATTCATGCCGGCAGGAAGGCCAGCGCGATCGCGGACGCGGTACTGGCCACCGAAGCACCGATCAGACTCATCAGGACGCCGTGTGAGGCGTCGTTCACGGCGAGGTCGCTGCGGAACGCGATCCACAATCGACCCGCCGACAGGATCATCCAGGCCAGGCACGACAGCAGGACGAACCAGAGCAGCCAGTTGAGCAACTGCATCATCGGCGCCAACACGTCGGCCGGGATCTGTTTGTAGGCGAGCACGGTGATCACTAACCGATGACCGCACTCATGATCGTGCCGGCGCTGGTCGCGACGACGCCACCGATCATCGCGCCCGCCACCATCTTCGGCGATTCGAGACCACCACCGGTCCAGCGCTCCCACGCGAACTTGCCGCCCGCGTAGGTGATGCCGCAGATGCCCGACAGCAGGACGAACCAGGTGAGGTAGCGCACCAGCTGCAGAATCTTCTCCGAGCCGGGCGGAGCTTCCGGAGTCGGATTACCGACTTGGGCCAGCACGGTGCCGTACGTGTCCTGCACGGCGAGGAGGAGCATGCTCATCGGGTGCCTTTCTCCCACTGTAAAGGTGTTGTGCCACAAACACTTCGACGACGACACACGTTTGTACACCACCGACCGGCGAACCGCCCGGCGTTCATGATCGACCCTCGCCCGACGTGGGCGGGCCGAGACTGGTGCGGATCGCGGCGACCACATCGGTACCGAGGTCACCGATTTCTACCGGCACGTCGTCGAGCGGGTCGGGGCGGCGTTTCTTGACCGCCGCCGCGTCGCCCGGCGACCACACCGGAAGCGCGTCGGACTCCACCAGAGTCCATTCCTCGAACCACGGCACCTGCCAGACGTGCCCGGCCAGTGAGCCGACCACCTCCCGGTAGCGCCGGATCTCCGGCGCCATCCGACCGGGGCGCGCGGCGACGGTGATCAGGCCGAGAACCAGTGCGGGGCCCGCGAGCCCGGCGTGGTGCTGGCGCAGCAGATCGTGCGCGCGGGTGAGTCCGGAGATGGTTTCCCTGGCGACCAGCACGACATAGGGGGACTCCCGGTCGAACACGCCGGGCCAGCGCCCGCGCGCGTCGGCGGCGGGCGCGAGCACGTGCGCCAGGGTGGTCGCACCGGCGCCTCCGTGCACCCCGAGCAACCACACCAGCGGCGCCCGGCCGACCCCGGGCACCGGTCGCTCCCAGATCTTGGCGCGCAGCGATTCTGGCGGCGCGACTACACCGGCGGGGGCGTCCGGTTCACGACGACGACGAAGATTCATGGCTGCCGTCATGATGCCACCCCCGCGAGCAAGCTCGCATACGCCGAACGCGTCGCCTCGGCGAGCTCGGCGTGGCGGACGAGTTCCCCGCGCGCGAGATGCGGATCGTAGGGGATCTCGACGACCTCGCGCACCCAGCCGGACAGATGCTCGCGCAAATGCTCCGCTACGCGCGAGTCGTCGTGCGAGTACTGATGCGAGACAACGATGGTGGTGTCGGCCACCACACCGGCGCCGTCGTCACCGTAGTGGTCGTCGAGCCATTCCAGGGTCACTCGCAGCCGGTTGGCGGCGTCGACGCGGGCCGGGATGGCAAGGACCAGTGCGATATCGGCATCGTCGAGCAGCGGGCGCAGTTGCCGTCCGGCAATCGGGTTGCCGCCGTCGTACACCGCCGTGTACCCGCCGGTGTCCAGTGCCCGCGCGACAGTGAGAAATGTCGCGCGCCGGCGCAGTGGGGTCGCATCGCGCCACAGCAGTCCGAAACCGGAGGTGGAACGGGAGAGGCAGTCCTCCAAGGGCGCCGGTTCGTCGTCGCCGCGGCCGTAGACCCAGGACTGCAGATTCACCGGGTGCAGGTGTTTGTCGGCGCCGCGCAAGGCGATATCGCTGCCCGCGGCGGTCGCGTCGACCGCCACCGTCGTGGCACCCGCGGTGACCAGTTCCGCGGCCAGGCCGAGCACCGTCGTTGTCGTGCCCGCACCGCCGCAGCCACCGACCACCAGGATCGGCCTGCGGGTACCGTCGCGGCGCTCACCGTTGCGACGCCGCAACCGCACCACCGGAGCCGGATCACGCGCCAGGTCATCGGACGGGTCCCCCTCGGGGGCCTCGTCGAGCCATCGGCTCCAGTCGTCTGTCATCGCCTCTCCTTACCCTGCCGCGATGCCCGTGATGAGCGTGCGATCGCCGACCAGCGCTGTGCGCACCGATTGCTTGGTGTAGGTGGCCGGTGCGCCCGCGGGCCGGAACTCGGTGACCTCCACCGTGTACCGGTCGGCCGCGACAGTGGTGATCCGCACGCAGTGGGTGGTCCCCACCGGGATGGTGTCGATACCGCGCTGGATCACGGCGGCCGGCGAGACGTCGGCGTCGGGGGTGGCCACCGCTCTGGCCTGCTCCCCCGATCGGGTCACGTAGTAGGCGTATTGGAAGGCGAGCACGGCATCGGGGCCCGAGCCGGTGCCGCCGGCCTCCGCGCTGCGCACCACGATGTCGGTGCGTTCGGTCGGGCACGAGCCCGCGAGGTCGGCGGTCAGGTTACCCGCGGTGAAATGCAGCGGCGGGGCGGCGTGCCCGGCCGTGTCGCCCTCGCCGCGTCCGAAGAGCAGGAAGAACACGCCGGTCGCGGCGAGGACGAGCACGAGCACCGAGACCACGAGAACCACCCAGGCGCGCTGCCGTTTCCGGCTCGCGCGCAGCGCGCCGGAGGGTTCGAGCACACGGGCGTCGTCGTATTCGTCGGCGGCGGCCTCGGGCCAGGGGAACTGGACGAGTTCGGCGTCGTAGTCGTCGTCGGGGCCGGGCGCCGGGTCGGCGACCCAGTCCGACCAGCCGCCGGTGAAGTCGCTGCGGCGGCCTGCCAGTTGCGCCGGGGGCGGTGGTACCGGGTCGGGTTCGACCGGGTGTGGCCGCTTTCCGTAGTCGGTCGGGGCGAAGTCGGCGGATTCAGTTGTCGCGTCATCGAACTCGCTGGCTCGATCGAGCGGGTCGACCTTCGCGCGCGACAGGGGCTGAATGTGTCGGCGGTCCCGGTCGTCGTCGACATTCAGCCGCGGCTCGACGTTCCCGCCGTCCCGTTCGGCGCCGGCGTTCGACAGCGGCTCGACGTTCCGGCCGTCCAGATTGCCCAGTTTCGGCTCGGACTCGGTGTTCGAACCGTGTTGGTCGTCGACAACTTTCGACGGAGCTCCCGCGGCCCGGCTGCTCGAGTCACCGGTGGCGTTCGACTGATCGTCGAGGTCGAGGCTGAACTGTTCCGACCGACGCTCCCCTGTCGGCGGGTGTTCCGGCGTCGGGGTGGAGTCGGGACTCGTCGAATATCGGTCGATGCTGTCGTCGTCGCCCGCCGGTTCGGTGGTGTCCGGGCGCGCGGGGGCACCGGTATCGGACTCGGACTCGGGCTCCAGCGCCGAGTACCAGCGCGACAATTCGTTGTACGACTTCAACATTCCCCCCTTTCCACGGCGCCGGGCACAGTTCGCATCGAAGACCTCTCGGTGATCAGTTCACAGAGAACGGACGGGTGGTGGGTGCGGTGGTTACGGGTGTCGCGGCAGGCGGAGTCGTCGCGCCGCCGGATGAGGCGCCATCGGCTCCTGTCCCGAACGGAAATTGTCCCCCACCGGAGGGTTTGGGTGTCGGAGACGCGCCGTTCGGGCTCTCGAATATTCCCATACCACGCGAGTCGGACCCGCCGACCGGTACCGTTCCCTTCCCGGAAGCGCTTGCCGCGTCGCGGGCCAGCGCGGCGAACCACTCGCCCACGTACTGCGTGGGCGTCGCGCCGTTCGCGCCGACGCCCATGCGCGAGTACGCGTCATGGCGTTGCAGCGTGTTCCAGTAGCGCACCCAGGTGGTGACGTCGAGGAGCTCGGCGTTGTCGGTGACGTTCTGCTTGACCGCGGTGAACGCCTCGTTGACCAGCCGTACCCCGGTGGTCGGCGGGACGAGTTGCGGGACCGCGCCGACCAGTTTCGTCCCGAGCAGCGTCAGCCCGGCCAGCGGATTCGACAGTGTGGCCGTGGCCAATTCGCTGATGCTCGCGGGGCTGATCACCGACTTCACCACGGTGGCGACGGCGTTGAGACCGATCATGCCCACCTTCAGCAAGGCCCGGTACGCGGCGTTGATATCGAGCTTGCTGTTCGGGTCGGAGGCATCGGACAGTCGCTGCGAGATCGACTTCTTCGGCGAGATCGACACATCGCCCAGGGTCGTGCCGGAGATGTCCTCCTCGACCACCGCGGTGGCGGTTTTGATGGAGGTGAACGCCAGCGCCTGCGCGATCGAGGTCAACGAGCCGATCGGGTCGCCGCCGGAGAGTTTCGTCTGGCTCATGAGGTTGGTGACGGCCCGCACGATCGGCGCGCCCTGCGGGGCATCGCACGCGAGATCGCCTGTGGCACAAAAGCTTGCGACGCGACCGGTGAGTTTGCCGAAGTCGTCGGTCTGCTCGCTCCGCGGAGCGAGTCCGCCGCCGGACGCGATACCTTGGCGCACCTCACCGATCGCGGTCAGCGCATCGCCGGAGGTTCCGGGTGCGGCGAGCGGCGAGGACCGGTCGGGTGCGCCGGGGAACAGCGGCGCGTTCTCGCCGCGGGTCGGGTCGGCGAACAGCGCGACCGCGGCGACCTTGTCGGCGGATACCGCACCGGTGCCCGCGCCGACCTCCTGGGCGAACAGCGAGGCGACATGGGCGCCTTGGGAGTACCCGACGACCGCGATCCGCGAATTCGGGCAGCGCTGGATCACCTGGGTCGCCATCGACCGGAGCCGCTCCAACCCACCCGCGACCGATTCCGTGTACGGCACCGCCCCGCCCTGGACCGCGCCGCCGAAACCCGCCTCGTAGGGCACATACGCGCGATCGACGAGTCCGGCGTCGGCCGCGCCGGCCATCATCGGACGGAACACCGTCGACAGCATCCCGGTATCGGTGCTGGGCGCCGCGTCGGGCGAGGACTCGCCCGTGCCCTGAATTCCCAAGGCGTACAGCGCCGGACACGCCGCGATAGATACCTGCGTAGACGGCGTGGTGGGTGTACCGTCTTCCGCGCCGGCTACCCCCGCCGTAACCGACAGCGAAGCGACGGTGAACGCTATCAGCGTCCCCGTGAGTCGTGTCGTGCACCGAGCCATATCGATCCGCATCACAGTCCGTTTCGGCTGACCAGTGGAGCGTTGAAACGCACTAAACCGTAACAGATTCCGGGTATACCAACCGCTGCCCTAATCGGCCCTTTCACTGCCCCCGGCAAACCCGCTGCGGTCGGCAACTTTTCGGCGATCGCCCGGACAGACAGCGGCCCGGGCACCCTCGCGAGGCGAGAGTGCCCGGGCCGCGGTGGAGGTCAGGCGGCGGAGGTCACCCGGTACACGTCGTAGACACCTTCGACGTTGCGCACCACATTGAGCAGATGGCCCAGGTGCTTGGGGTCGCCCATCTCGAAGGTGAACTTGCTGATCGCGACGCGGTCACCGTGGGTGGCCACCGAGGCGGACAGGATGTTGACCTTCTCGTCGGCCAGCACCTTGGTCACGTCCGAGAGCAATCGGGTGCGATCGAGCGCCTCGATCTGGATGGCGACCAGGAACACCGACGAGGGCGACGGCGCCCATTCGACGTCGATGATCCGCTCCGACTGTTCCTGCAGCGAATCGGCGTTGGTGCAGTCGGTGCGGTGCACACTCACCGAGCCACCACGGGTGACGAAGCCCATGATCTCGTCGCCCGGCACCGGCGTGCAGCACTTGGCCAGCTTGGCGACCGTTCCCGGCGCACCGGGGATGAGCACACCGGCGTCACCGGTGACCCGCTGCCTACTGGGCGTGGTCGACGGCGTGGACCGCTCGGCCAACTCGTTCTCGACATCGCCGATGCCGCCGAGCTGGGCCATGAGTCGCTGCACCACGTGGTGCGCCGACACCTGGTGCTCGCCGACCGCGGTGTAGAGCGTGGAGATGTCGCTGTAGTGCAGCTCGTGCGCGACCGCGGTCATCGCCTCGACGCTCATCAACCGCTGCAGCGGCAGTCCGACGCGGCGGACCTCCTTGGAGATCTGCTCCTTGCCGCTCTCGAGCGCTTCCTCGCGCCGCTCCTTGGCAAACCATTGGCGAATCTTGGCTTTCGCCCGCGGGGAGACCACGAACTTCTGCCAGTCACGGCTGGGTCCGGCGTTCTGCGCCTTGGAGGTGAACACCTCGACGACTTCGCCGTTCTCCAACTGCCGTTCCAGCGCCACGAGGCGCCCGTTCACCCGCGCGCCGATGCACTTGTGCCCGACCTCGGTGTGCACGGCGTAGGCGAAGTCGACCGGGGTCGACTTCTGCGGCAGCGTGATCACGTCGCCCTTGGGCGTGAACACGAAGATCTCCGGCGATTTCAGGTCGAAGCGCAGCGATTCCAGGAACTCCGCGGGATCGGCGGCCTCACGCTGCCAGTCGAGCAGCTGACGCATCCACGCCATGTCGTCGACCTCGGCGGCGTCACCGGAGTGCTTGCCCTTGGTCTCCTTGTACCGCCAGTGCGCGGCGATGCCGAACTCGGCGGTCCGGTGCATGTCGTGGGTGCGGATCTGCACTTCCAGCGGCTTGCCGTCGGGGCCGACCACGGTGGTGTGCAGCGACTGGTAGACCCCGTAGCGCGGCTGCGCGATGTAGTCCTTGAACCGGCCCGCCATGGGCTGCCACAGCGAGTGCACGACACCGACCGCGGCATAGCAGTCACGCACTTCCTCGCACAGGATGCGCATGCCGACCAGGTCATGGATGTCGTCGAAGTCTTTGCCCTTGACGATCATCTTCTGATAGATCGACCAGTAGTGCTTGGGCCTGCCCTCGACGATCGCGTTGATCCGCGAGGCGGCCAGGGTGTTGGTGATCTCGGCGCGCACCTTCGCCAGGTAGGTGTCGCGCGAGGGCGCGCGGTCGGCGACCAGGCGCACGATCTCGTCGTACTTCTTGGGATGCAGGATCGCGAAGGCGAGGTCCTCGAGCTCCCATTTGACGGTGGCCATGCCGAGGCGATGCGCCAGCGGCGCGATCACCTCCAGGGTTTCCTTGGCCTTCTTGGCCTGCTTCTCCGGCGGCAGGAAACGCATGGTGCGCATGTTGTGCAACCGGTCGGCGACCTTGATCACCAGCACGCGCGGGTCACGCGCCATGGCGATGATCATCTTGCGGATGGTCTCGGCTTCGGCGGCCGCGCCCAGGTTGACCTTGTCGAGTTTGGTGACGCCGTCGACGAGGTGGGCGACTTCCTGGCCGAACTCCTCCTTGAGCTGCTCGAGGGAGTAGCCGGTGTCCTCGACGGTGTCGTGCAGCAGGGCCGCGACCAGGGTGGTCGTGTCCATGCCGAGCTCGGCGAGGATGTTGGCGACCGCGAGCGGGTGCGTGATGTAGGGGTCACCGGACTTGCGGAACTGTTTGGCGTGACGCTCGTCGGCGACGTCGAAGGCGCGCTGGAGCAGGCTGAGGTTGGCCTTGGGGTACAGCTCGCGGTGGACGGTGGCCAGCGGTTCCAGCACCGGCTTCACCGCCGCGATCCCACGTTGACCCGTCATCCGCCGAGCCAGTCGCGCACGGACGCGCCGGGAGGCCGAACTGGGCACCGAGGCTGTCGGGGATTGCTTGGCGGTTTCGGGGGTCTTCGCCGGGGCGCCTTCGCTTGGCGTGGCGCCGGTGGATTCCTGCCCGACCTTCGCCTCGCCGAGTTGTCGAGTCATGCCACCACCTCTCACGCTGCATTCGGACCTGTCGGCCGAGTGCTGCAAACCGCCCGGGTCCTCAACTTTAGTCCCCGCACCGACCTGGTGTTCGAGTCACCGGGGTCACAGGCCTGCGGCTAATCCGCCTCTTCGCGGTTTCCGCCGGTCGTTCCCGGGCAGCGTAGTGAGTTTCCGGGCCTGCGGATAGGTATTCGACAGGTTTCGAACGTCGCCGACGAGTTACCCGAGTCCCAGCGTGATCAGCGGTTTTGTTCCGGCCCCGAGTCGCGGGATATCGCCTGCGGAGGAGAACGTGGGAGCGGCGAACCCGTCAGCGCTCGTCACCCGGGGTCGCGCGGTCTCGGAGAGTGTGTCCGTCGAGACGACCGGGCGGGGCGGCGAGGAGGTCGAGGACGGTGGGGGTGAGGTCCACCAGCGTGTGGGCGCTGGTGACGGTGCCGGGGGTGAAGTCGGGGCCGCGGGCGATGACGAAGTTGGCGGTTTCGGCGGGGGTCTGGCCGCCGTGGCCACCGGTCGGGAGGTGGCCGTGGTCGGTGGTGACCAGGACGGTCCACTGTTCGCGGGGGAAGGCTCGCGCGCGCCGGTCGACCGCCGCGACGATCTCGCCGACCAGCGCGTCCACCCGGCGAATCGCGGCAAGATAGGCCCGGGACGCACCGCCGTGCTGGTGGCCTGCCAGGTCGATCTGGTCGAGGTGGGTGAAGACCAGATCGGGGCCACGACGCTCGATCGCCGACACCACTTCGGTCGCAGTCGCGGCATCGGTAGCCGATTCGTCGGGATCGTCGGCGACCGGCACGGTGGTGATTGCGACGTCGGCGCGCCGGTCGCCGGTGGCGGCGATCGTCGCGATCTGGTGCCAGGTGCCGATGGACACGGTGTGCCGGGCGGGGTCGGCCCGTTCGATCCGGGTGAACACACTCGGATGTGCCAGGAACGGACTCGCGTCGAATTCGTTGTCGGTGATCCCGTGCTCGGTGTCCCACACCCCCGTCAGCGCACTCGCCCACGACGGCCCGGAGATCGTGATGTGCCCCGCGATGTCGCCCGCGAGAGCAGCCCCTGCGCGGCGAGACGGCGTAACCGCGGCGCCTGCGCCGAGTCGGCCTTGTCGAACATCAACCCGTCGATCCCGATGACGACGACCTTGTTCACCACCTCGCCGACCCCGCGTCGAGGTGCCCCGAACGCGGCGGCCGCGTCGACCGTGGCCCCCCTGTCGTCGAACGCCGCCACCGACCCCGCCGTCGACCCGACCAGCGGAATCGTCACCAATGCGGTCACCAGCGCGAACAGCACTTTCGCCGGAGCCGACATCTCGCGCATGCCATCACGATGAGGGATCCGTGCCGCGGTAGCGAGAGGGACGCGACGGTGTTCATCGACGTTTCATCGCCTTCGCACCCCTCGGACGCTTCGCTGAACAACCCGCGAACCACAGCGTCGAGCCGCGAATTCCGTTGACATCAGCGACGGTGTGTGGCCCTCTTGGCAGGTGGGGAACACAACGCCGGTCCGTATCGCCGCCACCGCAGACCTGCATATGCGCCCGGCGGTCGCGGGCAAGTTCCGATCCGACTTCCTGCGACTCGGCGCACACGCCGAAATGCTGCTGCTGGCAGGCGATCTCACCGACGGCGGCACCGCGGCCGAGGCCGAACTCCTCTGCGCCGAACTCACGGACCTGCCCGTTCCCGTCATCGCGGTCCTCGGTAATCACGACCACGACGCCGGTCTCGCGGAGCTGCTCACCGACATGCTCACCGACGCCGGAGTCGAAGTCCTGGACGGCGATTCGACGATCCATGCCGTCCGCGGACACCCCATCGGCATCGCCGGGGTGATGGGCGGATCCGGCGGCTTCCCGACACATCCCGGCGACCCGGACTCCGGCTCCGACGAGCACCGCGCGCTCATGCGCCGAGGTCCCGTCGACGCCCACCGCCTCCACCAGGCCCTCACCACCCTCGACACCCCCACCCGGATAGCGCTCACCCACTTCTCCCCCACCACCGAAACCCTCACGGGCGAACCACCCGCGATCTACCCCGGTCTCGGCTGCCAGGCTCTGGGCGAGGCCATCGACGCCGCACCCGCCACTCTCGCTCTGCACGGGCACGCCCACGCGGGCACCGAATACGGGCGGACCCCTGGAAACGTTGTCGTCCACAATGTTTCGTACCCGGTGCTGCGCCGCACCTACGCCCTCTACGACCTGGAAACCACCGCTGTGCGGTGAGCCGTTTCAGTTCTCGTCGACGTCGAACGCCCACACCACGGCGGGTCTGCCGGTGGCCTTCACCCGGCGACGTTCACCGGTGCGACCGAGTCCGGGAATCGCGGCGAGGGTGCGGTTGAGGTTGGCCGGGTCGGGGCGAGCGCCGTGCAGGGAGGTGCTGAGATCGACCGCACGGGTAGCCGGAAACTCGGTGCCCGCCAATGCTCGGGTGAGCGTCGCGTCCTTCCAGAGGAGTCCGGCCAGCAGGCCGCGGCTGGTCTCGACGATGCGGTTGTGGTCGAACGCCAGCGGCGGGACCTCGTCGAAGCCCACCCATTCGGCCGGGCCCTCGTGTTCGGCGACCACCGCCCACATCGCGATGGCCAGTGTCGGGCCGCGCGGATCGCGATGGGGTTCGTCGAAAGTGACGAGCTGACCGACCGCGCCGATCGCCTCGGTGGGCACACCGAGTTTGGTGTGCACGGCGCGTCGCGCGGCGTCGACGAGACGTTCACCCCGGCCGAGCAGCACCCCGGGTAGCGCGAGTCGGCCGGTGAACGGCTCGAACTCGCGGGGGGCGATGCCGAGACGAACGCCGCTGTCGGCGTCCCAGCACCGCAAGGTCACCACATCGATCGACACAACGGATTGCTCCACGTCACCCCATCCTGTCTCGAGCTGCCCAGCTCCGGGCACAGTGCGCCGATACCGCGGTTCACGGTACGCATGCCTCGATTCTTCCCTGACCGCCGACGTCATCGGGCCGCCCCCTCCGGCCGACGGGGACAGCCGCGACAACGCGGTCGCGCCGATCCGGTCCGCGACCGGTCAGCACCACCGGCACCCGCAACCGCTCGGCCAGCCACGCTGCCGGGTCGTGGTCGATCGGCGCGAGAATCGGGGTCGTGTGGAGGAGTCGGTCGGTGAGCCGCTGCTGGTGATCGAGATCACGCCATCGTCCGGGGACGAGTTCGGTCGTTCTGCCCGCGGGCGTGTCGTATGCCTGTGCCGCACAGACGGTTCCGGGCACGTCGAGGTGGTTGACGACCAACCCGTCGATCCCGCCGCACACCTCGACGGCGTAGCGCAACAGGATCGGATCGAGGTGTCCCTGGCGGAACGCGCCCTGGTAGTGCCCGGTGCCGTTGTGCGGTTCGGGAAATCCGAGCGGCGCCTCGGTCGGCAGCGGGCCCGCGCCGTGCCGGGTCATATAGGTGCGGGTGACGCCGAGCACCGCGGCGGTTCCGCCGATTTCGCGAACCATGGCGCGCGCGTTGCGCGGCTCGACCGTCGACCAGGTGGTGTGCGGGTGCAGGCCCCGCCACTCGTCGAGCAGCACACCCTGCGCACCTTCGAACACCAATCGCCCCTGGCGCGCGGACCGTGCGAGTTCACCCGTACCGGTGATGCGAACGGCTCGCGCGAAATCGCGGTACATCGCCACCAAGGTGTCGATCGATTCGTATCCGTGCGCGCTGGGCCCGACGAGGCTGTCGTAGTGCGCGGCAAGCCGATCCAGCTTCGCGCGCAGCACGGCAGGCGTCCGGCAGTCGGCAACCGTCGGTGCGTCGTGTTCCAGTGCGTACCAAGCTGTTTCGCCGATGCCACGACCGCAGGAACCGTGTCGCGAGGCACCCCTCGCGTCTTCGCGCGCACGGTTCGCGGCGATGTGGATCGGCGTGGTCAGCAGGGCGAGACCGTCGACGGCGAGCAGTCCGAGCGGGTCGCGGACACCGAGCGCGGCCAACTGCTCGGATTCGGCGGCGAGCGCGATCGGCTCGACCAGCATGTGCCGTGACAACACGGTCGGCACCCCGGAGAGGGTCCCCGATCCGAACTGCGCGAAGGTGTGGTGACGACCGTCGGCCACGACGTTGTGCGCGGCCTGCGCACCGCCGTTGAACCGCACGACGGCCGCCACTCCCAGATCCGCCTCGGGTGAGCACAACCAGTCGACCGTCGCGCCCTTACCGGCGTCGCCGAAGCCGAGATCGACGACGACGAGGTGACGTTCACCGAACATCGAACTCATCGCCCCGGCGGCAACGCGCGCATCGTCGGAGTGGTCTTCGAGCCGAGCGCCCGGCCGACCGCGTCGGCCTCCGCACCCGACCCGACGTCGCGCAGATCGGCCAGCCCGGTATCGAGATCGACCCGGTCCTCGCCCAATCCGATGGTCAGCGCGATCAATTCGCAGACCGCGCCGGGGTCGTCGAGTTTCAGGAAATTCTGCCCGAGCAACGCCCGCCAGTGCTCGGCGATCTCCGGATCCCGGTAGTACGACGACTGATTCGGCAGAATGTAGTACACGTGCCAGCGCTGCTCGAGTTCGCGATAGATCGACTCCACGGACACATCGCGGCGCACGTGGTCGCCGATCACCGCGCGGATGTGCCGGGCGGCCAGGCGAGGCTTGTTCAACTCGTCGCCGATCAGGAACAGGTACCCCTTCTTGCCCCGCTTGTCCCAGGCATCGGTCGCGATGTGTTCTGCCATGAAATAGGCAGCCAGTTCATAGCTTTCGGATTTCTGTCCGCCACCACCGCCTTCGAGCAGGATCGCCCGCAGCTGTTCGTCCATCCGATTGTCCGATTCGAACTGCCCGACCTGCAACGGCACCCGGTCGGTGTCGGCGTCGCCGATCGCGCCGAACAGGACCTGCGGGTCCTGCGCGTACCCCTTGTTCTTCAGCAGTCCGTGCAGTTTCCCGAGCTTGTCCTGCATGATGCGCGGCACCCGCCCCATCGACCCGGTCACATCGAACAGCACGGCCACCGGCAGCGAGTTCCCGTGCTCGGCCGAGTCCCGGCACTCGCGCTTGCCGACTCCGAACGGATCGAGCAACGGGTGCGCGCACCACGTGTCATACGGCTTCGCTCGCATCTCGGCCGTATAGCCGAAGTCATCCACCCCCTGCCGCGCCCGAAACGTCTTCCCCGCCCGGTAGGCGGTGTCGTCCCAATTGCCGTACCCCATCCGAACCACTCCCTCTCGCCTTGATCGTTGTTTTAGTCTATTCCACTAAAACTATGATCGTCAAGGCGCCCAGCGGATTCGCCCGGACCGGGCTTGCCACCGGGCCCGGATGCCACGTGACGTTCTCCGAGACGAGGGGAGCGCCACATTCTCGACAGACGACATGTGCGAGTCAGCTGGTTACGGTCAGATGGCACCGGAAAGATTTGCCGTCAAGGAAGGTGTAATGCCCATGTCCGATACTCTTGGCGGCCCGGAGTCCCTCGATGCGGTGGCCCGATTCCGGCACGCGACCACCACCAACGACATCACCGCCCTGCTCGACACCTCGAGCGAGGAGGCCGAACTCGTCTCACCGGTGTCGGGACGGCTCGTATTCCGTGGCCGACACGATCTGGCCCCGTTGCTCACCCTCGTCTATCGAGCGGTCAGCGATCTGCGGTGGACCGACACCCTCGGCACCGGCGACACCCGAGTCCTGTTGGGCGAAGCCAGGTTCGGCCCCTTTCGGATGACCGAGGCCATGGTGCTCGACCTCGACCCCGACGGCCGCATCCGGCGGATGCGCCCACACTTGCGACCCTGGCTCGCGCTCACCGCGGTAGCGGTGTGGTTGGGGCCGAATCTGCTCCGGTATCCGGGAGCGATTCGCCGGGCCGCGCGCTCTGCTCGGTAGGCACCCGACCGTCTTCGATCAGGCCGTCCGGGGTGAGCTCGAGCCTGCGGGTCACCCCGATGTCGTCGAGGAAGCGCTCGTCGTGGCTCACCACGATCAACGCGCCCTCGAAACTCGCCAGCGCCTGGGTGAGGTGGGCGAGGCTGGGCAGGTCGAGGTTGTTGGTGGGTTCGTCGAGCATCAGCAGCTTCGGGGCGGGTTCGGCGAGCAGCAGGGTCGCCAGGGCTGCGCGCAGTCGTTCTCCGCCCGAGAGCGCGGCCGCGGCGATGTCGGCGTCGGCACCGCGGAACAGGAAGCGCGCGAGCTGACCGCGGATCTGTTCCGGTGTCGCGTGCGGCGCGGCGGCGGCGACGTTGTCGAACACCGTGCGCGTTTCGTCGAACACGTCGAGACGCTGCGGCAGCAACCGCCACGCCACCTTCGGTTCCTCGGCGACGATCCGGCGCAGCAGCGTGGTCTTGCCCGCCCCGTTCCGCCCGGTCAACGCGATCCGCTCCGGTCCGCTCACGCGCAGGTCGACCACCGGCCCGTTGGCCAGTTCGACCTGCTCGAGGTCGAGCACGTCCTGACCCGGATACAGCCGGGTGTCGGGGAGCTCGACCCGGATCTCCCGGTCCGCGCGCACCAATTCCTCGGCATGGCCGAGGGTTTCGCGCGCGGAGTCGAGTTTGTCGATGTGGGAGTTGCGCAGCTTGCCCGCCGATACCTCCGCGGCGTTCTTGCGCAGTCCCGCGATGATTTTCGGGACCCGCTTGTTGTCCTGCATCTTCTGGGCGAAGCGCGCCCGCCGGTCCAGTTTCGTTCGCGCGTCGACGAGTTCGCGCGCCTGCTTGCGCACATCCGAGCGCGCGTCACGAACGGCCGCGCGGGCCGACTCCTGCTCAGCCTCGATGATGCGCTCGTAATCGCTGAAACCACCACCGAAGGAACGGATCTCACCGGCGCGCAGTTCGGCGATGCCGTCCATCCGGTCGAGCAGATCGCGATCGTGGCTGACCACGATCACGGTGCCCGCGAACTGCCGGATCACCGCGTAGAGGCGTCCCCGGGCGACCGCGTCGAGGTTGTTGGTCGGCTCGTCGAGCAACAACACGTCGGGCTCGCGCAACAGCTCGGCGACCAGGCCGAGCAACACGGTTTCGCCGCCGGAGAGGGTGTCGAGAGTGCGGTCCAAGTCGTCGACCGACTCGGCGACGTAGCCGAGCCCGAGCTTGCCGAGCAGAGCGACGGCCTCGTCCTCGACCTGCCAGGCTGTGCCGACGGTGTCGAAGTCCTCGGGCTCACCGGTACCGCTTTCGATGCGGTGCAGTGCGTTGCGCACCTCGGCGATGCCGAGCACGGCGTCGACCCGCTGACCGGTTCGCATGCCCAGGTCCTGACGCAGGTACCCGAGGCTGCCCGGCACGGAGATCGACCCGCGCACCGGCTTCAGCTCGCCGGCCACCAGCCGCAACAGTGTGGATTTTCCGGCGCCGTTGCTGCCGACCAGACCGATCTGCCCGGGTCCGACGACAGCGTCGAGCCCGTCGAAGACAGCGGTGCCGTCCGGCCAGTGAAAGGTGAGATCGGAAAAAGAAAGAGAGGTCATGGGGATCCCCTGGAGGTGCGACGGGTACACGGTGCGCAGAATGCGGACCGTCCGAGAGCGCTACCTCAAGAAATCAACGCATGACTCCGATCGCCGGGAACAAGACCCTTCATTGATAACACCCCGACGCCGCGGCGCGCCACCCTTTTGTCGGACCTGTGAGCCCGCTCATGTCGCGGCTAGGGTGGATTCGGGGCAGGCACCGAAGGCACAGCCCACTAGTCGAGGAGTGCGATGTCGGAGACGATTGTGGTGCGGACGGCCGGTCAGAGCGACGTCGACGCGGCGGCGCGGACACTGGCCGAAGCCTTCCAGCACGATCCCGTGATGAGCTGGATCCTGCCGGACTCACACCGGCGCGCGCTCGGTCTGCCCCGATTCTTCGCCACTATGGCGCGCCACATCTTCGTCCCCGGCGGTGCGTCCGAGGTGGCCCTGCGCCCGGACGGCACGGTGGGCGGCGCGGCCCTGTGGACCCCGCCGCACACGGCGCAGTCGTCGACGATCAGCGAACTTCGCACGATGCCCGGCCTCTGGCGCGCTTTCGGCCGCCGCGTCTTGGCGGCCAAACAAGTCGGCGACCTGCTGAAGAAGAACCACCCCACCGAACCACACTGGTACCTGGGAATGATCGGCACCGCCCCGGACGCCAGAGGCGGCGGCTTCGGCCACGCCCTGCTGCGCACCCGGCTCGAGACCGTCGATGCCGAGGGCGCCCTCGCCTATCTCGAATCCAGCAATCCGGTCAACGTTCCGTACTACGAACGCTTCGGCTTCGCGGTGACCGGCGAACTCCATCTCCCGGACGGACCGCCGATCTGGCCGATGCTGCGATCACCGCGCTGAGGACGGGTCAGAGCCTGACGATCGAGGTCACCGGGTAGTCACCCTGGTGCTCGCGACCCTTCAGGAACTCGAGCTCGAGCACCACGGCGGCGGCCACCACCTCGGCGCCGACCTCCTTGAACAGGGCGGCCGCGGCGGCGAGGGTGCCGCCGGTGGCGAGCACGTCGTCGAGCAGCAGGATTCGCTTGCCCTCGAGGTCGACGCCGTCGGCGGGGATCTCCAGTGCGGCGGAACCGTATTCGAGCTCGTACTCGCGCGAGACGACCGGCGGCGGGAGCTTGCCGCCCTTGCGGATGGCGAGCACCCCGGTGCCGAGGGTCGCCCCGACGCCGGCGCCGAGCAGGAAGCCACGCGCGTCGACACCGGCCACGAGGTCGGCGTCGGGAGCGATGGCGGCGAAGCAGTCGATGACCGCGCGAAAACCGGCCGCGTCGGCGAAGACCGGCGTGAGGTCGGCGAAACGTACACCCGGCGTGGGGAAGTCGTCGTGCCAACGAGTCAGCCGAGTGACCGCCTCGGCCGCCTCGGCGGTCCGCTCACTGGCCTGATCCTCGGACTCGACCACCGCGTGCTTGCTCATCAACCCTCTTTCATCACGTCCACTCATCGCTGCAACACCCAGCGATCCATGTTCCACCCGGTACCGGCCTGTGTCGGCCCGGCGATCCCGTTCTGCATCCCGTTACCGAAAGCGATGATGCGCGGCGTCGCGAACAAGGGAATGCTCGGTAGCTGCGCCCACAATAGGTTCTCGGCCTCGGTCAGCAAATTCAGCGTCGCGGTCGAATCGGCCTCGCCCGCAAGCTGATCGGTGATCGCATCGTAGCGACCGTTAGCAAAGCCACCGAAATCGAGTCCGCTACCTGCCCGCAACGCGGCGAACGCGACGACACCCGCGCTCGAGCCCGCGGGCCCCGGCACCGCACCGGTGCCGCCGAGTACCGCGTCGACCGCGCCTTCGGGCAGTCTGAACGGAGTGAAGTCGGGCGCACCCGCGTCGACGACCGTGATTCCCGCCCCACGGCACGACTCGGCGATCATCGCCACGGTCTTCGCACGGCGAGCGTCGGGCCCCTGGTAGCCGATCCGCACCGTCGGCTGCGCCGTGCCCGCCGAGGCCAAGGTCGCGGTGGCCGCGGGGATGTCGGCGCCACGATACCGGTCGGCGCCCCCGATCACCGCCGGGTAGTACAGCGAATCCTGCTGTACCACATGGGCATTCAGCACACCCGCACCGAGACCGTGCTTCGGTGGCTCCGCCCCCGCCTTGCCGAGGGTGTCGAACAGCGCCTGCCGGGGCACGCACTGCGCGAACGCCCGGCGCACCTCCACCCGCGAGAACACCCCGCCGGTGGCGAGCACGAGCTGTTCGGCGCTGCGACTGGCGACGGTCTGCTCGTCGAAACCGTCGAGCTTCAGATCCGCGACCGACCCGGCCCCGAGATCGACCACCCCGAGCGCGTTCTCTTTCGCCTTGGCGGCGAAGTCGGTGCCCTTGGGCCACACCACGATCCGCTTGGTCTCGGGCGCGTCACCCCACCACTTCTCATTGGCGACCAGCACCAGACCGTCCTTCGCGCTGAAGGATTCGATCCGATACGGCCCCGACGACGGGAACTTCGTCAGGTCGAGCGCCCCGGCCTTCACGGTCCAGCCGCTGTTCCAGAAATCGGCGATCCGGCCGATCACCGGGCCGTCGCCGGTCTGCAGGGCGTTCACCACATTCGGCACGCCGACCGCCTGCGCCACCACATGCGCGGGCATCATCTCGGTCGCGGTGAACAGCGTCCGCCACGGCAGGTAGTGCTTGCCCGGCCGGAACACCACGGTGGCGTCCTTGGATCCCGGTTGGCAGTCGATCCGTTCGATCTCGTCGTAACCCACGGTGCTCGCCGCGTCGAACAGCGAGACGGGCCCGCGATCGCCCGGGCGGGTGAACTTGCCCGAGCGCGCCGACCACGCCAGCACCAGGTCGTCGCAGGAGGTCTTCACCCCGTCGGAGTACACCCCGTCCGGGTTGAGCCGGTACTGCACCGTCTGGGTCTCACCCGGCACTTCCTTGGCCGTGCCGACATCGGTGTCGGCCACCTGCTGACCGTCGGGTCCGGTGTAGAAGAACCCGGTCAGCACGCGGCCGAACACCGCGGCGGCGCCGCTACTGGCGCCGAGCGTGCTCGCGCCGTTGTAGCTGGCGATCGAGGCGTCGACGGCGTACCCGATGGAGGGCACCTGGTTCTTCGCCGAGCACCCGGCCACCACGGAGGTGGTGACGGCCGCCGTGGCGAGGGCGGTGATCAGTCGAATCGTGCTGCGTCGCATGATGAGACCCCCTGCTTGTCGGTCGTCAGTGCCTTCTCTTCTGACGCTTTCCGCTCGGACGCGAACCCGGCCGCGGCGCACCACTGTCGGTCGGTCGGGGGCCACGGGCCGCCGAGGCGCCCGCACCCACCGGAACCCGGGCGCCCGCGCCGACACCGGCGCGCTTGTCCAGGACCTTCTTGGTGTGCGCGGCCACCGGACCCCAGCGTTCCTTGATCGAGACCAGCACCGGCACGGCGAGGAAGATCGAGGAGTAGGCGCCCACGATCATGCCGACCAACTGCACCAGCGCGAGGTCCTTGAGCGTGCCGACGCCCAGCAGCCACACCGCGATCACCAGCATGCCGATGATCGGCAGGATGCCGATGATCGTGGTGCTGATCGAGCGCATCAGGGTCTGGTTGGCGGCCAGGTTGGCCTGTTCGGCGTAGGTGCGTTTGTTCAGATGCAGCACGCCGCGGGTGTTCTCCTCGACCTTGTCGAAGACCACCACGTTGTCGTAGAGCACGTAGCCGAGAATCGTGAGCAAGCCGATCACCGCGGCCGGTGTCACCTCGAACCCGACCAGCGAATAGATGCCCGCCGTCACGAACAGGTTGAAGAACAGCGACACGATCGCCGCGATGGACATGTCCCGTTCGAAGCGGATGGCGATGTAGACCATCGTCAACAACACGAACACCGCCAGTGCGATCAACGCCTTCTGGGTGATCTGCCCACCCCAGGTCTCGCTGATCTCGGCGATGCTGATGGCGTTGCGGCTCACCTGCCCGGACGAGTCCTTGGGCTGGAATTCGTCGTAGAGCGCGGTCTGGAGCTGGTCGATCTGTTGCAGGTCGAGGGTTTCCGAACGCACCTGGATGGTGGCCGACTCCCCGGAACCGACCTTCTGCACCGACACCGGTCCATGGCCGAGCGCCTGCGAGTAGACGTCTTCCACCTCCTGGGTGGTCACGCCCTCTGCCGCGGGGATCTGGATACGCGAGCCGCCCTCGAAGTCGATACCGAGGGTGAAACCGCGCACGCCGATGCTGAGCAGCGAGATCAGCAGCAGCACTGCCGACAGCGTGTAGAAGAACTTGCGCCGACTGACGATGGGGAAGCCGCCGGTGCCGGTGTAGAGACGTTCGAAGAAGCCGTGCTTCGGGCCCTGGGTGGGCTCGTAGGAGTCCAGGTTCACCGATTCCTCGGTGGGGTTGTCGTTGCTCATCGTGACATCTCCTTCGACCTGGCCTGGCCGCGTTCCCTGGCGATCTGCTGAACCGAGCCGAGTCCGTTCACCGACGGCTTCGCCCAGAACGGCGAGCGCGCGGCGAGCATCAGCAGCGGTGCGGTGACCAGGTACAGCACGATCACGTCGAGGACTGTGGTGACACCGAGGGTGAAGGCGAAGCCCTTCACCTGACCGGCGGCGAGCAGGTAGAGCACAACCGAGGCGATCAAGCTGACCGTCTTACCGGACAGGTTGGTGCGCTGGGCGCGCTGCCAACCGCGCGGCACCGCCGAGCGGAAGCTGCGGCCTTCGCGCATCTCGTCCTTGATGCGTTCGAAGAACACCACGAACGAGTCGGCCGTCAAACCGATACCGATGATCAGACCGGCGATACCCGCGAGGTCGAGGGTGAACCCGATCCACCGCCCGAGCAGCACGATGATGCCATAGACCGCGACACCGGCCGCGATCAGCGAGAACCCGGCCAGCAGGCCGAGCATCCGGTACACGAGCAGGCAGTACAGCAGCACCGCGATCAGGCCGACGGCGCCGGCCAGCAGACCCGCCTTCAGCGAGGACAGACCAAGCGTCGCCGAGACCGTCTCCGCTTCGGAGGTCTGGAACGACAGCGGCAGCGAACCGTACTTCAGCGTGTTGGCCAGCTCTTCCGCGCTGTCGGCGGTGAAGCTGCCCGAGATCGAGGTACGACCACCCAGCTGCGGGCCCTGCTGCACCTGCGGCGCGCTGACGACCTTCGAGTCGAGCACGAACGCGACTCGCTTGTTGACGTACTCACCGGTCAGCTTCGACCAGGCATCGGCGCCGGAGGACTTGAACTCGAGGTTCACCTCGTGCCGGGCCTGCTGGGAGTTCAGGCCGGAGGTCGCGTCGGCGATCTCCTGGCCGTCGATGCGGCTCGGGCCGAGCAGCAACACCTCGGTGCCGTCCTGCGAGCAGGTGACCAGCGGAAGAGTCGGGTCGTCGTTACCGGTCAGCGGGTCGGGCTTGGTGCAGTCCATGGCCGCCACTGCGACCTGCTGTACCTGCTGATCGGTGCTCTGGCGCAGCGCCTTGGCGTCGGCGATCTCCTTGGCCTGCTGCTGCTGGGTGGTGAGCCCACCGGGCGGGGGCGTCGGCGTCGGCGGCGCCTGCGCGGGGAACACCCGCGACTGCGGAGCCGGGGTCGTCGCACCCTCGGCGGGCGGGGTCGCGCCTTCGGCGGGCGCGGTCGACTCGCCGGGCACGGGCGCCGGCGTCTCCGTGGCCGCGGGGGGCGCGGTGCCACCCGGCGGTGCGGTGCCGGTCGCCGGCGGAGCCGCGCCGCCTGCCTGCGGCTCGGTCGCGAACAGCACCGGGCGGATGTAGAGCTTGGCGGTGGTAGCCAGCGCGCGTGCCTGCTGGCTGTCCTCGCCGGGCACCGTGATGACCAGGTTGTCACCGTCGATGACCACCTCGGAGCCGGAGACACCGAGACCGTTGACACGGCTCTCGATGATCTCCTGCGCCTTCTTCAGGCTGTCCTGGCTCGGCTTGTTGCCGTCGGGGGTACGCGCGGTCAACGTGACGCGGGTACCGCCCTGCAGGTCGATGCCGAGCTTGGCCGACGGGGAATGGTCACCGGTGAAGAACACCAGCGCGTAGATCACGGCCAGCAGCGCGGCGTAGACGCCGAGCAACCGGAACGGATGCGCCGATCCTTGGGAAGGTGGCACAGCAGGTCATCTCCTAGGCGGAAGTCGAGGCTGAATCGGTAGGCACAACGGTGCCCGGCCCGGAACGCAGTACGCGCCCGGGCGGCAAAAGGGACTGGTCAGTCCTTGGTCAGCCGGGTCTCGGTCTGTTCCACGGCTTCCTCGGCGGGGGCGTCGGTGACCTCGGGGGTCGCCTCGACCGTCTGCTCGTCGGCGCGCACCTCACGGATCGCCTGGCGCAGCCAGGTGGTGACCACATCCTCGGCGATCTCCAGGTCGACGGTGTCCTCGTCGAGATCGACGACGGTGCCGTACAGACCCGAGGTGGTGACGACAGCGTCACCGACCTTCAAGGCCTCCTGCATCGTCGAGACCTTCTCGGCCTCCCGCTTCTGTTTGCGGATACCGAAGAACATCGGCACGAGCAGGGCCAGGATCAGCAGCGGAAACAGGAAGTCCATCGTCGAAGTCAGTCCCTAGTCAGTGGTGGACGTGCAAGTACGCCTGACAGTCTGCCAGTTCCCCGCGGCGGCGACACACCGGACACCGACGCGCGCGTGAAACAGCTCACGCAATTCTGCCGTAGGTGTAGTCGTCGAGCGGGAAGGTCACCGCCTCGCGGTGCGCCGCGGCGGTGCTGGTCGGGCGCAGCAGCGCCGCTTCGCCGTGCTGGTTGAAGTAGTAGCTGCGCGCGGTGGCGCAGTCGCCGCCGTAGAACACCGAGGAACCCAGCTTGTCGGTCATCCGGTCGAGGAATTCCGTATTGGCTGCCTCGGTGACCTCGAAGGTCTGCTCGCCGCGGCGGAACAGCTCGGTGAACAACCTGCCCATGTGCTTCATCTGGGCTTCGATGGTGGTGAAGTACGACAGCCCGCTGTAGGAGTAGGGGCTGTTGAGGCTCAAGAAGTTGGGGAACTTGGGCACGGTGATGCCCTCGTAGGCCTGAAAACGGTTGTCGCGCCAGAACTTCCCGAGGTTCACGCCGTCGCGCCCGACGATCTCGATCGCCGGGAAGTTCACGTCCCAGAGATTGAAGCCGGTGGCGAGCAGCAGCGTGTCGATCTCGGTCTTGTGGCCGTCGGCGGTGACGATGCCGTCGGGCTCCACATGGTCGATCGAGTTCGTCTCCAGCCGCACGTGCGGCTGGTTGAAGGTCTTGAAGTAGGTGTTGGAGAACGTCGGGCGCTTGCAGCCGAAGTCGTAGTGCGGGGTGAGCTTGTCTCTGGTCTCGGGATCGCGCACCTGCGCGAATAGGTGCGCCTTGGCCAGCGCGGCAGCCGCCTGGTTCAACGGTTTGGCCTGCTTGTAATGCAGCACGCCGACGACCATCAGCGCCTCGAGCATGCCGGTGTTGACCAGCCGTGCCGCCTTCTGTGTGAGCGGAACCCGGTCGAACAGTTCCCGCACGACCCCCGGGATCGGGGCGTCGACCTTGGGTACCACCCAGATCGGGGTCCGCTGGAACACGGTCAGCGCGTCGACCTTCTTCGCGACCTCCGGTACCAACTGCACCGCGGTGGCGCCGGTGCCGATGATGGCGGCCTTGCGGCCGGTCAGGTCGTAGTCGGCGTCCCAGTCGGTGGTGTGGATGATCTTGCCCGCGAAGGTCTCGATGCCGAGAAACGGCGGGGTGTAGGGCTGGGACAGGAAACCCGTCGCCGCGAGCAGATAGCGCGCGGTCAGCGTCTCACCGCCGGCGATCGAGACCACCCACTGCTGGTTCTCCGCGTCCCAGCGCGCACCGTCGACGACGGTTCCGAACCGCATCCGCCTGCGCAGATCGTATTTGTCGGCCACGTGCTCGGCGTATCTCTTCAGCTCGGCGCCGGGCGCGAACAGCCGGGTCCAGCGCGGGTTCGGCTCGAAGGAGTAGGAGTAGGTCACCGAGGCGATGTCGACCGCCAGACCCGGATACCTGTTCACATGCCAGGTGCCACCCAGATCGTCCTCGCGTTCCAGGATGACGAAATCGCCCAGCCCGAGCCGATCGAGTTCGATACCTGCGCCGATGCCACCGAAACCCGCTCCGACCACGATCGCGTCGAACTGAGGAACCACGTCGAACCTCCACACTGAGATCTGAGAATGACATGTCATTCTGGTTACGTCGACTGTAACATCGTCAATGTGACGAAGCCACCCTCGCGAATCGACCAGCGCAAAGCCGAATTGCGCAGGGAGATCATCGATACCGCGTTCGACTGCTTCGCCGAGAAGGGCTATCACGCCACCGGAATCGCCGATATCGCCACGCGTCTCGGCATCGGGCACGGCACCTTCTACCGCTATTTCGCGAACAAGCGCGACATCATCGACCATGTCATCGACGAGGTGAGCGGGCGCATCTTCGGCGCGCTCGACAAGGACATGGAGCCCGAGAGCGCCTCCACCATCGAGGAATACGCCGCGCTGATCGACCGGATCGGCGACTCGCTCACCCGAATCCTGCTCGACGATCCGCGCACGGCCCACCTGCTGCTGTTCCACGCCACCGGCATTGACGACGAACTCACCGCGCGGGTGTACGGCCTGGTCGACGCCACCGAGATCCTCATGACCCGCTACCTCGATCACGGTGTCCGCGTCGGTTACCTCCGCGCCGATATCGACACCGCCAATACCGCCAAGGCGGCACTGGGCATGATCGTCGCCGGGCTCGTATCGGGAATGCGTACCCCTGATCCGGCATCGATGTCGGTGTACAGTCACGCCGTGCGGCGGCTGTTCATCGATGGCGTGCGCGCCGCTGCCCGATAACGAAAAGCCGTGGGATAGAAGGGCAATCCTGAGACAATGACCGCTGTGACGCCCGACGACGTGAGCCGCACCCACTTCGCCATGCCGACGCTGGGGCATCGCGGCTACCACGCAGACGAGGTCGACGCCTTTCTCGAACAGGTGTCGGCCACCCTCGACGGGCAGGGCGGGCTCACCGCCGACGACATCCGCCACGTGCACTTCGGCGCACCGCGGTTCGGCGGTCGCGGATATCAGGCCGACCAGGTCGACGACTTCCTCGACCGCGTGCGGACCGAGCTCGAACACCGGCAGAAGGGTGGCCCGCCCGTCCCGGCGGCGCGTGCCGGCGACGATATCGCCGAAATGCTCACCCCCGACGACGTGCACCGCATGCGTTTCACCCAGTCCGCCGTCGGCAGGCGCGGCTACCACGAGGAAGAGGTCGACGCCTTCCTCGACCTGGTCGCGGCGACCCTGGCCCACAACGGTCCCGGCAGCCTCACCACCTCCGATGTGCGCGGCGTCCGCTTCAACGACACCCGCCTCGGCACCCGCGGCTACGCCCGCGAAGAAGTCGACGCCTTCATCGACCTGGTGATCACCGCTCTGGAGCACCCCGAACGCCGTCAGTAGTCATGGCGGCTGGCGCCGCTGGTTTTCGGCCCCCTCGGCGGTTTCTACCCTTGGATGCTGTGGAGTTCGGCTTCGCGTAGGTCGTCGGGAAAGACGTAGCGGCGGAAGGCCCAGAAGCGGAACGCCATGGCCAGCAGGACGCCCAGGATCTGTCCCGAGATGAAGTTGGCGACCATCTGCACCGTCGGATCCACGTGCGGCACACGCAGATTCAGCGCGTAGAGCGAGATGGCCTGCGGGATCATGGTGACCACGATGCCCAGCGCGCTGACGGCAAAGAACAGGGCCGCCTCATGGCTACGCTGCCTGCCGCCGCGGGCGCGGAACGACCACTCGCGATTGAGGATGTAGGAGGCGATGGTCGCGATCAGCGCGCCGAGCAGGCGCGCGGTGAGCGGCTTGTCCCCGAGCACGGTCAGTTTCACCGCGTAGACGACCCCGGTGTCGATGAACCAGGTGATCGCGCCGACCACGGCGAATTTCAGAAGTTCCCGATGCTTCATCAGCAGGGAACGCAACGGCTCGGGGAGTCGTTGCACCACTTCTAGGACTGCCACCGAATCGACAGTAGACGACGTTGCGGCGCGATGCCCGTCCGGAGGCGGGGTATTTCAGTCCAAGCCCTCGACACTCGGTTGCGGTTCGCGCCCACGCACTTCGATGGCGCCGATGACCAGGTCGGGCGGTGGCACCAGGCCCAGATGTTCCCAGGCCCCCGCGGTCGCGACCCGGCCACGGGGTGTGCGGGCGACGAGCCCGGCGCGAACGAGGAACGGTTCACAGACCTCTTCGACGGTGGCCGCCTCCTCGCCGACCGCGACGGCCAGGGTCGACACACCCACCGGTCCCCCACCGAAGCCACGCACGAGCGCGCCGAGGACGGCGCGGTCGAGCCGGTCGAGGCCGAGCGCGTCGACGTCGTAGACCTCGAGCGCCGCCATCGCGATGGGGTGGGTGATGAATCCGTCCGCTCTGACCTCGGCGTAGTCGCGGACCCGGCGCAGCAGCCGGTTGGCGATCCGTGGGGTACCGCGAGAGCGTCCGGCGACTTCGGCGGCGGCGTCCTGGTCGATCTGCACGCCGAGGATGCGGGCCGAGCGGGTGAGGATCTGCAATAGTTCGGCGGGGTCGTAGAAGTCCATGTGGCCGGTGAAGCCGAAGCGGTCGCGCAGCGGGCCGGTGAGCGCGCCCGAGCGGGTGGTGGCGCCGACCAGGGTGAACGGGGCGATATCGAGGGGGATCGAGGTCGCGCCGGGGCCCTTGCCGACCACCACGTCGACGCGGAAGTCCTCCATCGCCAGATACAGCATTTCCTCGGCCGGGCGGGCCATTCGGTGGATCTCGTCGATGAACAGGACGTCGCCCTCGACCAGGTTGGACAGCATGGCCGCGAGGTCGCCCGCGCGTTCCAGCGCTGGCCCCGAGGTGATGCGAAGGGCGGTGCCGAGTTCGCCCGCGATGATCATCGCCATGCTGGTCTTGCCGAGGCCGGGTGGTCCCGACAGCAGGACGTGGTCGGGGGTGGCGCCGCGTTGGCGGGCGCCGCGCAGGACCAGTGCGAGCTGTTCGCGCACGCGCGGCTGGCCGATGAACTCGTCGAGCGAGGTCGGACGCAGGCCGGTTTCGGCTTCGCCGTCGGTGCTGAGATACCGAGCGGTGAGGTCGGATTCGTCGGTCTCGTCGATGTCGTCGTCGAACACGGTCTACCTGTTCTTGCCGAGCAGACCGAGCGCCGCGCGCAATGCCACCGAGGTGGTGGCGGTCGGCTGGTCGGCGAGGACGGCGTCGACGGCCTGTTCGGCCTGCTTCGCGGGGAACCCGAGACCGACGAGTGCCTCCGAAACCTGTTCGCGCACAGGGGTACTCGGCATTTCCGCGCCCGGCGGACCGGTGGGAACAGCCACCTGGTTCACCTTGTCGCGCAGCTCGACGACCATCCGCTCGGCGCCACGTTTGCCGATGCCGGGGACCCGGGTCAGGGCGGAGACGTTGCTCTCGGCGAGTGCTTTTCGCAGTGCTTCGGGTTCGAGCACGGCGAGCACCGCCATCGCCAGGCGGGGGCCGACGCCGGAGACGGTCTGCAGCAGGCCGAACAGTTCGCGCGCCTCGGTGTCGGCGAACCCGAACAGGGTCATCGAGTCCTCGCGCACGATCATCGCCGTGTAGAGACGGGTCTGTTCGCCACGGGTGAGCCCGGCGAGGGTGGCCGGGGTGGCATTGAGCCGGTACCCGACGCCCGCGGCCTCGATCACCACGTGATCGAGCGCGATCTCGAGTACCTCGCCGCGTACCGACGCGATCACCCGCGCACCACCTTCCGTTGTTCGGCGAGCCGTTGTTCGTAGCGGCGGCGGACCTGCTCCGCCTGTGCCTGCGCGGCCGCCATCCGGTCCATCAGCGGCGCCCGCCAACAATGACAGATCGCCAGTGCGAGCGCGTCGGCGGCATCCGCCGGTTTCGGCGCGACCTGCAACCCGAGAATCCGCGTCACCATGGCGGTCACCTGCGCTTTGTCCGCCGTACCGTTCCCGGTGACAGCGGCTTTCACCTCACTGGGCGTATGGAAGGCCACCCGGATCCCGCGCCGCGCCGCGGCCAGCGCGATCACCCCGCCTGCCTGCGCCGTCCCCATCGCGGTGCGCACATTGTGCTGAGCGAAGACCCGCTCGATCGCGACAGCTTCGGGCCGATGGGTATCCATCCATTCCTCGGCGGCATCGGCGACAGCCATCAACCGCAAGGCCAGCTCGGCATCCGGCGGCGTCCGCACCACCCCCACATCCAGGGCGACCACCTTCCGGCCCGGTCCGCTGTCGACCATGCTGAGCCCGCACCGGGTAAGCCCCGGATCGACGCCCATCACCCGCACCGGCCACCCCTTCGAAGACACGAACAGTTGTTCGAAAGTCTAGAGCATCCCCGGGTTCGGACCGACCAACGACACGATCTCACGCCGGTCGCGGCGACAGCCCGAGCAGCGCGGGATCGCGGGCGTGCTCGGCCCAGACGCGCGCCGGATCGGCGACCAATTTGCGCGCGCGCAGGTCGAGCAGGCCGCTCACATACGCCACCGTCGCGGCCACCTCACCGTCGTCCCTGTGAGGGTGTGCTCCACCCGATAGGTCTTGCCCTGCCCCCACTCCCACCGACAGTCGACCTCGACGGTGTCGTTCGCGCGCAACTCCCGCAGATAGCGAACGTTCAACTCGAGATTGACCGGCCCCACCCCCGCCGCGAGCAGATCCGGCACCGAGACCCCCGCCTCGGTCACACAGGCGAACCGCGCGTGGTCGGCGAACTGCTGATACGCCGCGCCGGTGACATGCAGTTGCGGGTCGAGATCGGACACCCGGATCGGGATCCGAACCCGAAACGGCACACTGGTTTCCGCCATGCCCGCGAGCATGCCACCGGGGTCCGACACCTTCGCGGACCGTCGCCGAGGGCACCGGCGACTACGGCGTGCTCTTCAGCCCGATCGTCGGGTCGATGAACTTGTTGGTGACGATCGCGTCGGCGGCGAGGCCGTCGGGCACCTCGACGGCACGCTTGCGCAGGATCGGGGTGACGGCGCTGATCACCCGGTCGACGCGGGCAGTATCGAAATCGCCGAGGCTGTTGTCGGGCCCGTTGCCGACGATCTTCTGGGCGAGCTGGACTTTCACCGAGTCGGTGTTGCCGCCCGCGGTCATCGGCGGACCGTCGGGAATCGTCTCGGCGATGCGCAGCAGCGCCGCGTTGACCGGTTCCGGATCGCTGATGTAGTCGATCTGGGCCTGCTGCAGCATCGGTACCAGCTTGCTCAGGCAAGGGCTGAGTTTGTCCATGTCACCGGCGCGCACCGACCAGGCGTGCGGGTAGATCTCGTAGCCGGACTCGTGGATCAGCAACGATTTCACCGGCTTGAGCCACCCCTTCACGTCGTGCTCCCACCGGTAGGGCTCGTTGGAGACGTACCCCTGCTGCATCACCCGGCCGCGCTCGGCGACGAACCGGCTAGGGGTGCCGTCGAAGGAAGCATCGGCCTGATCGGGTTTCACGTCGCCGTGGGCGATCAGATAGTCCATGAACAGTTTGCCCTCGCTGTAGACGACGGGTGCGCCCGATGCGGGAACGTCCTTCCACGAGGCGATCTGCGGGTAGGTCGCCGGGTCGAACAGGACGATCTGCGGATTGACGTCGAGCGAGGCGAACACCCCGGTCACCGGGAACTTCGACTGTGCCCGCACGGCGTCGTCGGTCGGCACGAAGCCGAGGGTGATGCTCTGGTCCTGATACATCTGGGCCGGCACCGGCTGACCACCGAGGAACGGGCCGCCGAGGCGCACTTCGACATTCACGCCGGTGTCACCGAGCGGACCGGAGTAGGCGCCCTTCTTCACATCGACCGTGCCGTTCGGTCCGACCAGCTGATAGGCCGCGGCCCGCTCCGGCGTGGCGAACCAGTCCGTCTGGATGACCACGGTCGACGGGCAGACCCCCGCGAGGACACCCTGACCGGTGGGGCCCGGCACCGAGGTCGCGCTGTTACAGGCGGTCAGCACTGTGGCGCCGGCGAATACGGCTGTGGCGAGGAGAGATTTGCGCACCGGAAATCCTTCGGGGTCGAGCGAATGTGAGAGTGGGACACGGGAAATGAGCTATTTGCCGCGACGTAGTCCGTGCGCGCGGTCCACGCGCCCGGCCAGGAAGTCGAAGAACCAGAACAGGATCAGGCCGACCAGCGAGGACATCAGCAGCGCGGTGAGAAGTTCCTCGGTCGCGAGTTGCTGACGGTAGACATCGATCATCCGGCCGATGCCGGGTTCGCCCTGACGGAAGAAGAAGTCGGCCACGATGGAGCCGATGATGGCCATGCCGCCGGAGATCTTGAAGCCGGAGATCATCGCCGGAAGGGCCGTGGGCAGTTGCAGTTTCACCAATCGCTGCCACCGCGAGGCGCCGTGCAGAGTGAACAGGTCGTGCTCGGCGGGCGCGACCGATTTGAGGCCGAACAGCGTGTTGGTGATCACCGGGAACAGCGCCACCATCACGCAGACGATCACCCGGCTGGAGAACTCGTAGCCGAACCAGAACCCGAACAGCGGCACCACCGCGAGGATCGGAATCGTCTGCAGCACCACCGCGTACGGATACAGCGAGTATTCGGCCCAGCGCGCCTGGCTCATGACCACCGCGAAACCGACGCCGAGCGCGATCGCGATCACCAGCCCGACGAGCGCGACCTGCACCGTCGACCACAGCGCGGTCAGGATCGTCGTCCGTGCCAGCGGATCGAGCAGCCCCTTGCCGATCACCTGCTCCGGCGCGGGCAGCAGGAACCGGGACTCCTCGGCCAGTAGTTGGTGGCTGACCAGCGACCAGAGTCCGAGGACGGCGACGAACACCAGGATCGGGGCGATGACACGAAGCGGAGCGATCCGAAAAGGCCAGCGGTACTTCGGTTTCGCCGCCGATTCCGCGACGATTCCCCCAGGGACGGCGACGGTGGTCATGCGGCGGCCTCCTGTCCACGCAGCGCTGCCGACACCTCGGCGCAGAGGCGGGCGAATTCGGGGGTGTAGCGCAGCTCCGGGGTGCGCGGGAAGTCGAACGGGACCGGAATATCGGCAGTTACCCGGCCCGGCTGACCGGTGAGCACCACCACTCGCGTGGACAGGAACACCGCCTCCCCCACCGAGTGGGTGACGAACACTCCGGCGAATCCGTCACGGCGGAACAGGGTGCTCACCTCCTCGTTCAGCCGCTGCCGGGTGATCTCGTCCAGCGCGCCGAACGGCTCGTCGAACAAAAACAGCTCCGGCCGCGATGTGAGAGCGCGCGCGATGGAGGCGCGCATCCGCATGCCGCCGGACAGCTGCGCGGGTTTGTGCTTCTCGAACCCCGCCAGACCGACCCGCTCGATGGCGTCCGCGGCGGCGGCGCGACGGGTGGCCTTGTCGACACCTTCCAGTTCGCCGGGGAGTTCCACGTTCTGCCGCACCGATCGCCACGGCAGCAGGGTGGATTCCTGGAAGACGTAGCCGAGGCGGCGGGTGCCGACCCCGACCGTGCCCGCCGTGGGTTCCTCGAATCCGGCGGCCAGGCGGAGCAGGGTCGATTTGCCGCAGCCGGAAGGCCCGACCAGCGAGACGAATTCGCCACTGCGGACGGCGATGTCGATGTCGGCGACGGCGGTGGTGCCATTGCCGAAGGTCAACGTCACGTGATCGAAGGACAGGGCGGGGCCGGGCTCGTCACGTTCAGCAGTCGTATACGAGTCCCGGCCCGATCGTGCGGGGGCGGTGGAAACCGTGGCGCTCATGCACTATTTCTAATGGCATACCATTGCCGCCAGCGGTCGCCGCGATTACGTCCCTGTTTCGTATACGATCACTTCAGCGGTGCGGAACACCCGCCCGCGACACGATCCGGCCGCGTTTCACCACGAGCTGCCTGATGGGCAGTTGTACCACCGCGGCGGCGGGCGTCTCGGCCTCCACCACGAACAGATCGGCGGGTGCGCCGACCGCGAGGCCGTAGCCGTCGAGGCCGAGCACCCTCGCGCCGCCATAGGTTCCCGCCACGAGCGCGAGTTCGATCTCCGCGTCGGCGACAAGGCGGTCACGGTAGGCGACGGTGTTGATCCGGCGCAGCATGTCGCCATCGCCGTAGGGCGTCCACAGGTCGCGGATGCCGTCGTTGCCCAGCGCCAGGGTGGCGCCCGCCTCGTGCATCACGCGGACGGGAACGACCGCCGCCTCACCGACCGCACAGGTCACCATGGCGACACCGGCGTCGGCGAGCGCGTCGGCGATACGGCGCTGTTCGTCGTCGGATTGCTGGCCCATCGCGTAGGCGTGGCTGATGGTGACCCGGCCCGAAAGCCCTGTCGCCTTGGTGCGTTCGATGATCAGACCGAACTCCCAGGCGCCCATGGCGCCGCCGTCGTGCAGGTGGATATCGACCTTGGCGCCGAACTTGTCGGCGAGATCGAAGATCACGTCGAGCTGGCCGACCGGATCGTTGTCGTAGCCCGCCGGGTCCAGACCGCCGACGACCTCGACGCCGTCGGCCAGCGCCGCCGCCATCAATTCGGCGGTGCCGGGGCGCGTGATCAGCCCGCCCTGCGGGAAGGCGACCAGTTCCACCTCGACCCGCCCCGCGTGGCGTTCGGCGGCGGCCCGCACCTGTTCGACGCCGCGCAACCCGATGTCGGGATCGATGTCGACGTGGCTGCGCACGTGGGACGTGCCGTATCCGACCATGGCGCCCAACAGGTTCGCGGCGTACTCGGCGTTCGGAATGCCGAGTTCGGCGCGGCGGCGTTCCCCGTTGGCGATTCGCCCGGCCAGCGTTCGCCCTCCCGAGTTGGCCACCCATGGCGCGCTGTACAAGGTCTTGTCCAGGTGACAGTGGGTTTCCACCAGGCCGGGCAGTACCAACGCACCGTCCAGGTCGATGATCTCGGCGCCGGGCACGGTGAGGCTCGTGCCGATCGCGGCGATCCGGCCGTCCGCAAGGTGCAGGTCAGCGAGTTCCGGTGGGGCGCCGGGTGTCCACGGGCGGCCACCGCGCAGGAGTAGGTCGGTCATCAGAGGTCCTTTCGGTCGCGGGTGTGGCGGTCGTGCGGGCGCAGTCAGCCGGTGATCAACATGGCGGACCCGGCGCCGACGCCGAAGACGATCACCACGGTCCGGAAGACGGCGGGTCGCAGCCGGTCGGCGAACTTCGCGCCGAGGACACCGCCGAGCAGACAGGCCGGTGCGAGGATCGCGACGACGAGCCAGTCCACCGGTCCGAACAGGGCGACCGCCACCATGGCGGTGGTCGACACGGTCAGCGTGAGCAGGCTCTTCAGGCCGTTGAGCAGTTGCGCGGAGGCATCGAGGCCGAGGGCGAGCGCGGTCAGCAGCACGATGCCCATGCCGCCGTTGAAATAGGCTCCGTAGACGCTGCCCGCGAAGACGCCGAGGTAGAGGGTGGTGCGCGAATCCGGGTGGCGGGCGGCGAGAGTGCGCGAGAGCCATGGCTGCGCGGCGAACACCGCGGTCGCCCCGAGCACGAGGAACGGCACCAACGCGGCGAACACCTCGGCCGGCGCGGCCAGCAGCGCGAGCACACCGAGCCCGGCACCGGCGACGCTGATCGCGACGAGCCGCGGCAGCAGGGCGCGGTAGTCCTCGGCGCGCTTGCGCAGTGCCGCCGCACCACCCAGGTAGCCCGGCCAGACCGCGACCGCATTGGTGACAGTGGCGGTCACCGGGGGCAAGCCGAGTGCGAGCAGCGCGGGGAACGAGAGCAGGCTGCCGCCGCCCGCGATGGCGTTGCAGAAGCCGGCGCCGAGTCCTGCGGCCAGCAGCAGCGCTAGATGCACGGGGTCCATGAATTCCTTCCGACAGAGCGTCGTGCGATCGTATACGATAGTTGTCACACGTTCGCGCCGAGCGATACCGGGCCGGAACGTCCGCCCGAATGCCGTAGATTTGGAGCGATTCCTCCGAAAGCCGGCCGGTAGACGACCGGTGCCCGGCTCCGCCATTCGACCGTTGGGGGCGACGTGAGCAACACTGTCCGACGCATGACACCGCAGCAGGTGTGCCGCGCGATCCGCGACGACATCATCCGTGGCGAGTTCCGGTCCGGCCAGCGCCTCACCGAGGACACCTTGGCCGAGCGGTACGGCGTCTCCCGCGTCCCGGTCCGGGAGGCGCTGCGCACCCTCGAAGCCGAGGGATTCGCCTGGTCACGCCCCTATTCGGGAACCTTCGTCGCCGAGCTCACCGAGGCCGAGGCGGCCGACCTGCTCGAGATCAGGGCGCTGCTGGAACCGATGTGCGCCGGTCGCGCCGCGGTGCGCCGAACTCCCGAACAACTGGGGCGGCTCAAGGAACTCACCTCGCTCGGCCAGGAAGCGGTGCGCGAGGGCAGACTCGGCGAGCTCGCCCGGCTCAACAGCCGCTTCCACGAGGTGCTGGCCGAGGCGTCGGGCAGCGCGCTGCTCAGCCAGCTGATCACCCAGCTGAGCTGGAAGATCGCCTGGGTGTACGCGGTCGAACTGCCCCGGCGCGCCGAGGATTCCTGGCACGAGCACGAGGAGATCTGCCGGGCACTGGAGGCGCGCGATCCCGACCGAGCGAGCACGGTGGTCGCCGAGCACATCGCCCACGCCACCTCGGCCTATCGCCTGCGAGCACGAGCCGAAGCCGAGCCCGGCCCCGCGTCCGTACCGACGCCCTAGGACGTAACACGGGCGCAGCAATCGCCGTCATCGCCCGAAACCTCTGCGTCGTATACAAACGGAGTCCCGTTCTACGACTGGAGGTTGTCATGGTCGATCTGCTGCTGCGTCGCGCGTGTATCGCCGATGACGCCGACCTGGTCGATATCGCCGTCACCGACGGCGTGATCAGCGCGATCGGGCCCGCCTTACCGGGCCTCGCGACAACCGAGATAGATTGCGCGACAAGGGTCGTCATTCCCGGCCTGATCGAATCCCATGTGCACTTGGACAAGGCGCTGCTCGATCGCCAACGGAGCGCGCCCGACGGCACCCTCGCGGGCGCGATCGAGGTGACCGGCGAACTCAAACGGGGGTTCACCGCCGACGGGGTGCGCGACCGGGCGCGCCGGGTCCTCGATCAGGCGATCACCCACGGCACCACCGCACTTCGCGCGCACCCGGATGTCGATCCGATCGTCGGCCTGCTCGGTGTCGAGGTGCTGCTGGGTCTGCGCGAGGAGTACCGCGACCTGATCGACCTCCAGATCGTGGCCTTTCCGCAGGAGGGAATCCTGCGCACGCCCGGCACCCTCGACCTGTTGCGCGCGGCGCTCGACCTCGGTGCCGACGTGATCGGCGGGTGCTCCTACAACGAAACCGACGTCATCGACTGCCGCCGCCACGTGGACCTGGTCTTCGAACTGGCCACCGAATTCGGCGTCCCCGTCGACATCCACGCCGATTTCGCCGACGATGCCATCGACCCCCGGTTCACGATGGCCGACTACATCGCCGGTGCCACCCAGCGCGCCGGACTCGGCGGCCGGGTCGCCATCGGCCACGTCACCTCCCTGGCCGGCCGTCCCCCGCGCGAGCGACAGGCGACCATGGCCCGCCTCGCCCAGGCAGGCGTCGCCGTGGTTGCGCTGCCCGCCACCGACATGCACCTCGGCGGGCGCGGTGATCAGACCGCGGTCCGTCGAGGCGTCGCGCCGGTCCGTGAACTCTGGGCGGCCGGTCTGACAACCGCTTACTCCTCCAACAACATTCGCAACGCCTTCACCCCGTACGGCAACACCGATCTCCTCGACATCGGTCTGTTCCTCGCCCAGACCGGTCATCTGTCCGGCGACGCCGACCTGCGCCGGGTCCTCGACATGGCCACCACCGACGCGGCCGCGGTGCTCGGCATCGCCGACCGCCACGGCCTGCGTGTGGGTGCCCGAGCCGACCTGGTCGTCCTCGGCACTCACCGCCTCGCCGATGCCCTGCTCGACCGCCCCGACCGCTGCTATGTCATCAAGGCGGGCCGCGTCATCGCGCGCACCACACGGGTCACCGAAATCCTCGCCCCTGCGGTCCCCACACACTGATGCGGCGCTTCCGCACGATGACGCACACGGCTCACCGACTTCGACCGGATCGCGCGACGCCGGATCAGGCCACGTTGTTGTTGCCGCGGTGGACGAGGGCGTCGATGCGTCGCTTATAGGCGTTGAATTCCGGTGTGGTGAAGTCACGTTCGCCGGGCAGGTCGATCTCGACGATCTCGCGCACGTGGCCCGCATTGCCGTGGGCCGCGCCACCGGCCATCACCACGACGCGGTCGGCCAGGTAGATCGCCTCGTCGATGCTGTGGGTGACGAACACGACGGTCACGGCGGTCTCGCGATGGATGCGTTTCAGCTCGACCTGCATGTCCGTACGGGTGAGGGCGTCGAGTGCGCCGAACGGTTCGTCCATCAGCAGGACGGCGGGGCTGTTCGCCAGCACCCTGGCGATCGCCACGCGCTGTTGCATGCCGCCGGAGAGCTGGTGTGGGAACGACTTCCGCACACGGGTCAGGCCGACGGTCCCGAGCCAGCGGTCGGTGATCTCGCGGATGTCGGGCCGGGTCATCCTGGCCTGCTTCGGTCCGTAGGCGATGTTCTCGGCGACCGTGAGCCACGGGAACAGCCCGTAGTCCTGGAAGACGACACCGCGCTCGGGGCCCGGGCCGCTGACCGGTTCGTCGGCGACGGTGACCGTGCCGGTGGTCGCGGCCTCCAGGCCGGCGAGAATCCGCAGCAGCGTGGACTTGCCACAACCGCTGGCGCCGACGACACAGATGAATTCGCCTGCGGCGATGTCGAGGTCGACCTGATCGACGGCGAATCCCGGTGCACTGGAATAGCGCTTGCCGACGCCGTCGACGACGATGCGTGCTGGGCGCTGTGGGCGGCGGCGGGTGGAGTAGATCTTCATGAGGGTCCTGTCTGCGCGATCACGGAAGGAGTGGCCTGCGGCCCGCGACAAGCTTGACCAGCAGCATCAGCAACAGGTCCGCGACGAATCCGGCCAGCCCGATCACGATCATCACCGCGATGATCAGGTCGGTGCGTGACTGTTCTCTGGCCTGGGTGATCAACGCCCCCAACCCGATTCGGATGCCGACCGTCTCGCCGACGACGAGGATCACCCACGACAGGCCGAGCGCGATCCGCAGCCCCGAGACAATGCTCGGCACGGCGGCGGGCAGCACCACCTTGTACAGCGTGTGCGCGCGTGGAGTGCCCAGCATCGCGGCGGCCTCGAGCAGCCGCTTCGGCACCGCCCGCACCCCGGCGATCGTGTTCAGCAGGATCGAGAACACCGCGGCGAGGAACACCAGGAAGATCGTAGAGCGGTCGCCGAAGCCGATGATCAGCAGGGACAGCGGGGCCCACGCGGTCACCGGGATCGGTCGGACCAGGTTGACGGTCGGTTCGAGCATCCGGTAGACCAGCCGGGAGCGACCCATCACGATCCCGAGCGGGATCGCGACGGCGGCCGCGAACAAGAACCCCTGCGCCACCCGCAGCGTGCTGGCGTAGAGGTGCAACCACAGGGTGCCGCTGTAGGTGTCCCCGATGACGCCGCCGAACGCGAGGTCGACCGAGCGCCGCGCCACGTCGTACGGTGTGGGCAGGAACTGCATCTGGATACCGAACGGCAGCGTCCACGCGCCGTCGACACCGCGGTCCCACAGCAGCCCGAGCAGCAATGGGACCGGCAGCGCCCACAGCACCGTCAGCGCCCGGTCAGGAAGCCGCCACCGACGGTCGAGTGCCGCCTCGGTGGTGCGGACGGCTGGTGGTGCGTCGAGCGCGGTCATCGCCCGATACCCGCGGGGGTGAGGAACCCGGTGTCGAACACCTTCGCCATATCGGGTGCCTTGGACAGCTGGTCGAAGGCCCGCATCTGCTCGGCGAGGGCGACCACCCGGCCGCGGTACTCGTCATCGAGCTCCCACCGCAACCAGACGTTCTTCGTCGCGGTGTCGACGATCGCGCGGTCCAGGCCGAAGGTGTCGACGAGCCCGTCGACCCAGGCGGTGTGATCGCCCTTCATGTACTCGATCGCCTGGACGAAGCTGCGCACCGTCTGCTGCACCCGGTCGCGATCCTGGTCGATCAGCGCGCCCCTGGTGCCGAAGACGATGTTCACCGCGCCGATCGCGGTGTCGTACGGCGAGACGATCGGGTGCGCGCCGACCTGCATGACGATCGATGGCGCGGTCTCGGCGCTCAGGAACGCGTCGATCCGGCCGGACTTGTAGGCGTTGGCCATATCCGAGTAGGAGAGGTTGACCAACTGCACGTCGGTGGCCGGATCGAGGCCGTGCGCGGTCAAGGTGAGCCGCAGCAGGATCTCCTGCGACGAACCCTGCGGGAATCCGATCTTCTTGCCGCGCAAGCTGTTCACCGTGGTGATCTCCGGCTTGCCGACCAGTGCCGACCCGCCGTCGGCGGCGGAGGCGACGATCTTCACATCCTGCCCCGCGGCACTGCCCGCCAGCATCGACGGTGCGCCGAGCACCCCGAAATCGATGGCGCCCGAGGCGATCGCGTTCTTGATATCGGGTGAATTCTCGAACAGCACGATCTCGTATGTCGTGCCCGCGGGCGCGAAACGCTGCATGAAGTAGGGCGCGTAGAGATGTGGCTGTCCCCGCAGCGTGCCGATTCGCACCGACGCCGGGTCGCTGTTGCCGCCCGGTGTCGACACGCAGGCGGTCAGGCCTGTCGCGATGAGCAATGCCGCGAACAGGGCCGAGAGAACCCGGCCGAGTGTGCGATGCATCGTGGGAGTGGTGGCAGTCCACGGCGTGTCGGAGGCAGGCATTGCGGGTCCATTTCTCATAGGTTCGCCAGTCGTGCGGCGCAGCGTGTCGCGAGGTGGATGAGGGCACGGTCGGTGTCGGCGGCGCCGATCAGGCACAGCCCGGCGGGGAGACCGTGACGGTTCGGCAGCGGCAGCGTGACCGCGGGCAGGCCGGCGATCGACGCCAGACAGGTCAGTCGCAGGGTCGCGCTGCGCACGGCATCGCGCGTGCGCTGATCGGCTTCGCGCGACGGCGGCGGTCCCGCCGTCGTCGGCAGCACCAGCACGCGGTGGCCGATGGTCCCGCGAATCCGCGCGGCGGCCTCGGCCACGACCTTCCGCGCGGCGGCGGCCCCGTCGGCGGTCACCGTCGCGGCCCAGGCGAACCGGTCGCCGACCTCGGGTTCGAGCGCACCGGGATGCGCTCCGAGCCAGTCACCGTGCCCGGCCCACGCCTCGTGCGCCTGCACTGTCCGAAACGCGGCGAACCAGCGGTCGAGTTCACCACGCAGCGCAATCGGTCGAGCACCGAGTTCCACGGCGGCCCGCAGACTCTGTTCGGCGATCTCGGGCTCCGCTGCCGCCGAAAGGACCGGGTCGACGACGAGTTCCGCCCCTTCCGCCGAAGACTCGGCGGCACCCGGCGCACCGAATCTCGATGCCGAGTCGGAGACCGGGCCCTGTTGAGGCACGACGGAATTCGCGTACAGCGCATCGGCCACGGCGAGCAGGGCAACGGCGTCACGGGCGAGCCAGCCGATGGTGTCGAAGGAGGGCGCCAGCGGCAGTAGGCCCGTGGTGTCGAGGCTCTGATGGGTTGTCCTGATGCCCCAGAGCCCCTGGTAGGAAGCGGGTACACGGATGGAACCCGCCGTGTCGGTGCCGAGGCCGATGCTCACCTCGCCGCGGGCGACCGCTACCGCGGGCCCACTCGACGAACCACCCGGAACTCGGTGCGGGGCAGCCGGATTGACCGGCATACCGGTACGTCCGTTGCCGCCGGTGATGCTGTAGGCGAACTCGTCGGTCCGGGCGATGCCGGTGACGGCGGCGCCCGCCGCGAGCAGGGCGGCGACGACCGCGGCGTGGCGGGGTTCGGGGGCGCGCCCGGCGAGAAAGTCCTCGACACCCGCGCCGATGGGGTGTCCGGCGACCGCGAAAAGGTCTTTCACGGCCACCGTGTGCCCGGCGAGTGGGCCTGCCGATGTCGCCGCCACCAGCGGCGAACCGACCACGCGCCACACCGTGGCGTCCACCCCCCGTGACTCTCCGGTGCCGAAGCGCGCCGCACGCGCCATCGCGGTCACCGGGCCCGCTCCAGGATGTAGCGAGCCAGATCGGTGCCGGTGGTATGCGCGAAGTCGGCGACGCGGATCTTGCCGTGCACTCCACGGGTCAGATCGACGGCCTGCGAGATGGTGAAATCGGCGGCGGCACTGAGGTAGAGGTAGGCATTGCGGGGATCGGTGTCGAACAGCGCGCCGAGCAGGTCGACGGCGTTGCCCACACACAGCGACAGCGCGGTGTCCAGATCCGGATCGAGCCCGGTCGGGATGACGAGGCCGTGCCCGGCGGCGAACGGCCCTGTGCCCGAACCGATATCGGTGACCTGTTCCGCCGGAACGAGGTCCAGGGTCACGGTCGCCCGCAGCGGCGCCTCCAACGCCGTGAGCGCCACCTCTCCGTCGCCCTGCGCGAAATGCGGGTCGCCTACGTAGAACAGCGCGTCGGGCACCTGCACCGGCAGGAACAGGGTGGCGCCGGGGGTGAGCAGTTTGACGTCGATATTGCCGCCGTGCGCGCCCGGTGGCACGGAGTGCACACGGTCCCCGGTGTCGGTGGCCACGCCCATGATGCCGAGGAACGGGGCGAGCGGGAAGCGCGCCCGGTGGGGGCTGCCCGGCCCGATCGGCATGCCGGCGAACCATTCGTCGTCCTGCCCGGTCACCGTGCAGAACTGACCGTAGGAACCGTCGTGTGGCGTTCCGGCCAGCATGCCGCGACCGTGCCGGGTCGAGATGACACCGTAGGGCGCGCGCATGGCGAGGTGCTCGATCCGCACGGCGAGTAGGTCGCCGGGCCTGGCGCCGTCGACGGCGATCGGGCCGGTGACGATGTGTGGCCCGGCTCCGGCCTCGCGAACGCGCCGGGCGACCACCTCGACGGTGTCGTCGAGGATCTGATCGCGGGCCACGCCGTGTCCGCCGAAGTAGGCGACAGGGTCCGAGCCCTGATCGTCGAGGATGCCCTCGTGACTGATCGTGTCGATCACCACGCTCGTGCCCGGCGCGACGGTGGTGACCGGCGTATCCCCGCGACGCGGCAGCCTGCCCCACAGCACCTGATCGGGGTCGGCGGGCACATAGGTGGTCCCCGGCGTGATGCCGATGCCCTGCTGCAACACCGGGAATGCGGTGGCGATCTGGTCCCCAGCCAACGAGGTCACAGTGGTTCCTCCGGTCTCCGCGACGCTCGGCCGAACATTGGTCCGACCATCTGATGCGGTAACGGTATTCCACTATCAGCAGCCCCGCGAACGGGCGAAACGTGCGTAACCGAGGCTTTACACCCCGGCAATACCGGACCGCCGATGCTGCCTCGACTACAATTGGCCGGACCAATCAGCAGATGTCGAGAGGAGTCAGGTGACCGTCGCGCCGATCCCCCCGCTACGCCGCCGCACCGGCAGCGTCAGCGCCGAAGTCGCCGCGCATCTGGAGCGGCTGATCATCGACGGCGCCCTGCGCGCGGGTGATCGCCTGCCGCCCGAACGCGAACTCGCGGCGCAGTTGAACGTGTCACGGTCCTCGCTGCGCGAAGCCATGTTCGAGCTGGAATCCAAGAAACTGGTCGACCGCAGACAGGGCCGGGGCAGTACCGTGACCGAGCTCCCCCGCGGCGCCGCCGAACTGCGCGGCAACCTCGCCGACCTCGACACCGAACTCGCCTACGCGACCGAACTCCGCGAACTGGTCGAACCACGCATCGCCCAGTTCGCCGCCCTCCGCGCGGTCGAATCGAATCTGCTGTCGCTGCACGAGATCGTCGACCGCTCCGACGAAACCCTCAGCCCGGCGGACTCGATGGCCCTCGACATCGAATTCCACACGCTCCTGGCGCATTCCGCGCAGAACCCGCTGCTGGTCACCCTCTGCACGATGACCACGGAGTGGACCCGCCACACCCGCGTCCTCTCGCACCGCACTCCGCTCGGTCGCCGCGTCTCCGTCCACGGCCACACCCAGATCCTGCTCGCGGTCGACAACCGAGACGGCCCGGCCGCCGCTGCCGCCATGGAACAACACCTGCGTGAAGTTCGCGAGATCAGCACCCGCTGACGACCGCCAGGACAGGCGCCTACCCCACAGCGGCGGCGAAGACCTCGAGCGCTCGATCGTCGAACAACACGAACCGCACCTGTGTCACCGCCGTATCGACCGCCCGCACGGTCTCGACCGCGATCCGCGCACCGTCGTCCATCGGCCAACCGAAGATGCCGGTGGAGATCGCCGGGAAGGCGACCGTCGCCGCCCCCAATTCGTCGGCCACACGCAGGGATTCGCGGTAACACGAGGCGAGCAGTTCGGAGCGGTCCTCGGTGGCCGACCACACGGGGCCCACCGTGTGGATCACCCAGCGGGCGGGGAGCAGCCCCGCGGTCGTCGCCACCGCCTGCCCGGTTCGCAGACCCTTGCCGTAGTGCGACGCGCGCAGATCACGGCATTCGGACAGGATCCGCGGGCCGCCTTTGCGATGGATCGCCCCGTCGACGCCACCGCCACCGAGCAGCGAGGAGTTCGCGGCGTTGACCACCGCGTCCACCTGCTGTTCGGTGATGTCGCCCCGGACCGCATCGATTCGCGTCATGATCCCCATTGTGCCGGGGGTCGGCCGTCGACCACGGGTACCGTCGAGGAAGTCAGGCATGGTCGGTCCGTCCGAGACGAGGAGAACCCCACATGGCCATACCCACCGGTGACATCGTGCCGACATCCGACGGGCGGGATCTGGTGATCAGCCGGTCGTTGGGGTTGCCGATCGAGGAGGTGTGGGCGCGGTTGACCGACCCGCATCTGACCGCGAGCTGGTACGGCGCCTGGGAGGGCGACGCGGGCACCGGCAACACCATCCGGGTGCAGATGCGATTCGAAGAGGGTGAGCCGTGGTCGTCGATGCACATCGACGACTGCACCGCGCCGATCCACCTCGGCCTGTCCTCGACCGACCAGATCGGCGTGTGGCGGCTCGAGGTGACCCTGCTCGACACCGGCGCGGCCACCGAACTGCGCCTGGTCCACCACCTGACCTCGGAGTACCAGCTGGCGGAGATCCCGCAGATCGGTCCGGGCTGGGAGTACTACGCGGACATGTTCGTCGCCGCGAGCACGCACACCGAACGCCCCGATTTCGCCGACTACTACCCGTCGATGTCGAGCTACTACCAGCAGCGCGCGTCGTAGCCCGAACGTGAACCGCCCCGGCCGAATTCACGGCCGGGGCGGTTCGACGGACGGGGAACCCTACTCGTCGTCGAGTTCCGCGGCGACCTCGTCGGAGATGTCGACATTGGTGTACACGTTCTGCACATCGTCGCTGTCTTCGAGCGCGTCGACCAGCTTGAACACCTTGCGAGCGCCCTCGGCGTCCACCGCGACCGACACCGACGCCTGGAAACCGGACTCGGCGGAGTCGTAGTCGATGTTGGCGGCCTGCAGGGCCGAACGCACCGCGATCAGATCGCCGGGCTCGGTGATGATCTCGAACAGATCGCCGTGGTCGTTGACGTCTTCGGCGCCCGCGTCGAGGACCGTCTCGAGGACGTCGTCCTCGGACAGGCCGTTTTTCTCGAGAGTCACCACACCCTTACGGGCGAACAGGTACGACACCGAACCCGGATCGGCCATATTGCCGCCGTTGCGGGTCATCGCCAGTCGGACCTCGCCCGCGGCGCGGTTGCGGTTGTCGGTGAGGCACTCGATCAGCACGGCGACACCGTTGGGCCCGTAGCCCTCGTACATGATCGTCTGCCAGTCGGCGCCGCCGGCCTCTTCACCACCGCCGCGCTTGCGGGCGCGCTCGATGTTGTCGTTGGGGACCGATGTCTTCTTCGCCTTCTGGATGGCGTCGAACAGCGTCGGATTGCCCGCAGGGTCACTACCACCAGTGCGGGCCGCCACCTCGATGTTCTTGATCAGCTTGGCGAAGAGTTTGCCGCGCTTGGCGTCGATCCCCGCCTTCTTGTGCTTGGTGGTGGCCCATTTGGAGTGGCCGCTCATGCCCTACTTCCTTCAAGTCGGTTGCGCGTCTGCCCGGGCGGACAAGCTCGATCCAGCCTACTCACCGTCTGCCACGCCCGCCGACGCGGGCTTTAGCCCGCCGCGCGAACCAGGTCGACGAACAGCTCGTGCACCCGAAGATCGCCGGTCACCTCGGGGTGGAACGAGGTCGCCACCACGTTGCCCTGCCTGGCAGCCACGATGCGGCCCTCGGCGGGCCCGTGCGGCACCCGCGCCAGCACCTCGACACCGTCACCCACCCGCTCCACCCACGGGGCGCGAATGAACACCGCGCGCACGGGCGTGTCGAGGCCGGCGAAGTCGAGATCGGTCTCGAAGGAATCGACCTGCCGACCGAACGCGTTGCGCCGCACTGTCATATCGATGCCGGACAGGTGCTGGGCGTCGGCCCTGGTGTCGAGGACCTCCGAGGCGAGCAGGATCATGCCCGCGCAGGACCCGAACGCGGGCAGTCCGTCGCGCAACCGCGCTCGCAACGGTTCGAGCAGGTCGAACGCCTGCAACAGCTTGGAGATCGCGGTCGACTCGCCGCCGGGCAGCACGAGCCCGTCGACCGCCGCCAACTCCGACTCCCGCCGCACCAGCACCGGATCGGCTCCGCAGTGCTCCAGCGCGGCAACGTGTTCACGCACGTCACCCTGCAGTGCGAGGACACCGATGGTCGGTCGGGTGGGGGTCGAGGTTGCGTTCACAGCCGTTGAGCTTACGAGCGCGCCCGATGTGGGCCCGCTCACGCTCACTTCTGGCGGGGCGTGCGGATCAGACCCTCCTGAACGACAGCGGCGACCAGGTTGCCCTCGCGGTCCCAGATCTTGCCGCCGGTCAGCGCGCGACCGAAACCGGCCGAGGGGGAGGACTGGTCGTAGAGCAGCCATTCGTCGGCACGGAACGGGCGCAGGAACCACATCGCGTGGTCGAGCGACGCGTTCTGGGTCGGTTCGTCGGGGTGGATCACCTTCGACGAGCCGAGCAGCGTCATATCGCTCATGTAGGCCAGCGTGCAGACGTGGAACATCGGGTCGTCGGGCAGCGGGTGCCGGTACCGGAACCACACCTGCTGCGGGGAGACGGCGCCGTCGCGCGCGACGACCTGCTCCTGCGGGACCGTGCGGATGTCCCAGTGCTCCCATTCCCGCATGGCCCACAGCCGCTCGGGGGTCATGGTCACGCTGGCGTCGGGCAGATCGTCGGGACCGTCGACCGAGGGCATCACGTCCTGGTGTTCGGGCCCTTCGTCACCGTGGTGGAACGAGGCCGACATCGTGAATATCGCCTGCCCGTCCTGCACGCCGGTAACCCGCCTGGTGCAGAACGACCGGCCGTCGCGGATGCGTTCCACCAGGTAGACGGTGGGTTCCTCCGGATTGCCCGGTCGCAGGAAGTAGCCGTGCAGGGAATGCACCTGGAAGCTGCGATCGACGGTACGGACCGCCGAGACCAGCGCTTGCCCGGCCACCTGACCGCCGAAGGTGCGCGGTAGCTGAGACTCCGTGGAAGCACCGCGGAAGATGTCGCGCTCCAGTCGCTCGATCGCGAGCGCCTCTTCGATTGTCGCCATGCGCTCGAGATTATCGCCTTGCCGACCGGGCGGTATGTCCGGCTCTGCGCAGCGGCCCGGAATTTGCTGAGATGGTCCGGTGCCGACGTTCACTCCCACCTCCCCCGCCGCCCTCGCCCGGCTCGTCGCCGACCGGCTCGTGGAACTGCCGGGGCGACGGCTGCTCGCGGTGGACGGCGCCGATGCCGCGCTGCCCGCCGAACTCGCCCGCCGGATCGCGCAGACGCTCGCGGATCGGGGCCGATCGGCGGCGGTGGTGTCGGTGCACGACTACGTGCGCCCCGCGTCGCTGCGCATGGAATACGGGCGCGATGACGAATGGTCTTATCGCACAGCATGGTTCGACTACGAGGCGATACGGCGCGAGATCGTGGACGCGATGCGCGCCGAGGGGCGCTGGCTGCCCGCGCTGTGGGACGAGCAGCGAGACAGGTCCGCCCGGGCGGCGATCCGCACGGCGCAGGCCGATCTGGTGCTGGTGCTCGCCGGGCCGATGCTGCTGGGTCGCGGTCTGGATTTCGATCTCACGGTCCGCTTGGAGCTCAGTGCGCAAGCGGCGCTGCGACGCACGCCCGCCGAGCAGCACTGGACGTTGCCCGCTGTGCGCGATCACACCGCCGACAATCCCGAGGAAGCGACATGGACCGTTCGCTGGGATCATCCCGATCGGGCGGCGCTGCGCGGCTGAGCGCGCCGAACCCGAGGCGGACCGGGCACGCCGATGCGAAAGCCCCGTCCGCGAAGAGCGAACGGGGCTTCGGCGAGAACGATCAGGCGCAGGCGACCGAGGTCTGGCCCAGGTTGGTCAGCATGGTGCAGGCCCACGACTTCTGGACCTTCCACTTGCCCTCTTCGGCTACGAAGGGCACGTCGACGACATTGGTCTGGCCGTTGACGGTGAAGTTGGCCTTGGCGTTGACGCTGTCGCCGAAGGAGGTCACCTCGGTGACCTGCACCTGGACGTTGTTGTCCTGCACGGCCTGTGCCAGGCGGTTCGGCAGCTCGGGATCGGCCTCGATGCCCTGGACGAAGTCCAGCTTCTGGTCGTTGGGGACCGCCGGATCCAGCGCGGTGCCGAGCTGTGCGTTGAGCTGCTCGACCGTCGGCACGGCGGGCAGGTTCGCGGCTGCCGAAGCCTGAGCCTTGGCGCTGGTGGTGGTTTTGGCGGCGGGCTTGTCGCCCTTGTCGTCACTGCACGCACTCAGGCCGAGGGCGGCGACCACAGCCAGTCCTGCGATCGCGACTCGTCCGGTCCTACGAAACTTCATCCACTCGTCCTTACGTCGGGTCGGAATCTCGCCCTCTGGGCGACGGCGTCGTACCGGCGCCACTCAGCGCAGGCCTCGATGCCACGGCCCCGGACGCTACCCAGCGATGTTGAGGAAACTCTGAGATACACACAACATGAGTGTGTGAGAAGCATCTGATTGTGATGCACCCCAGTGCTACCCGGCGCGCAGACCTGCCACCGCCTCGACCAGTCGGGCATGGGTCGGCGCGTCCGCGGCCGCGATCAGTCCGTGTGGTGCGGTGTGCAGCGGTTGCCCGGCGAGGCCGGTGACCACGCAGCCCGCCGCCTGGCACACCGCGATCGCGCTGCTGAAATGCACGCTGTCGCGGAGATCGCCGCCGGTGAGGTAGGCGGCCCGCCGTCCCGCCGCGACCCAGACGAGAGCCAGGGAGGTCGACAACACCCGCGGATGGAATTCGCCGGCGAAGCCTTCGGCGTCGAATAATCGTGCCGGGGTCGACCAGGGGAACGGGTGGTCGAGGTCGACATCGACGAGGCGACTTCCCGCTTGCGGCCGCAACGGCTCGTCGCGCCCCTCGGCGCGTAGGAACGCACCCTCCCCCGCTGTCCAGAACACTTCCTCGGCGAACGGGTCGGCGGTGGCCGCCGCCGTCACGGTGTCGCCGACGCGCAGGGCGACATTGACCGCCACGAGCACGGTGTCGACAGCGAAATTCCTTGTGCCACAAAGTGGATCGACAAACCACGTGCGGTCGCTACGAGCCGGACCGGTGACTCCCGATTCCTCGGCGACGAACCGGTCGCCCGGGCAGGCGGTCGCGAGGACATCGAGGATGGCTTTCTCGGCCGCGATATCGGCCTGCGTGGCGAAGTCGTCGCCCTGTTTGGCGTAGCGGGTGAGCGGAGCGTGGAACGCCGACCGAATCACTGCCGAAGCGACTTCTGTTGCGTGGATGGCGATTTCACTATCTGAGCGGTGCACCGTCTCCAGGCTACGGACCACACCGCCTCTCGGCAGCTGAAACAGCGGCCGGGAGGGGCACAGACGCGCAACGGTTCTCGGCTGCCCCAGGGACGGTTATCGAGCCAGGTACACGGCGAGACCGAGTCCGCAGATCCCGACCGTCACCCGCAAGACGCTCGGCGGGATCACTTTCACCACCGGTGGGCCGCACCAGCCACCTGCCAGCGCACCCGCACCGAGAGCCAGCGCCGCACCCCAGTGCACCGGTCCGAAGGCCGCGAACCCGATCGCGGCGACCAGGTTCGCGATGCCGAGCAGGAAGCTCTTGAGAATCGAGGCGCTCCAGAGGGATTCGGAGGTGCACAGCAGCATCATCGACAGGTAGATCACCCCCGCGCCCGCGCCGAAATACCCGCCGTACACCGACGTGAGCAGGATGCCGACCGGCACGATCCAGGGTGCGCTGAGCTCACCGATGTGGCGGCGCACCAGTGGTTGCACCAGCAGCGCGATCGAGGCCATGGCTACCAGGAACGGCACGACCACCTCGAACGCGCCGTCCGGGGCGACCAGCAGGGCGAGCGCACCGAGGAGCCCACCCAGCGCCGACAACACCGCCCAGCGCACCAGCGTGGACCCGCGTCCGACGAGTTCGCGTCCGGAATTCGCGGTCGCCCCGACCCCGACGGCGACCATGGCGACAGTGTTGGTGACATTGGCCGCGACGGGCGTCAGACCGGCGGCAAGCAGCGCCGGATAGGAGACGATCGAGGCCATCCCGGTGACGAAACCGATCAAGCCGGTGAAGAATCCCGCGACGACCAGCAAGGAGAAGTCGAGCGCGGTCACGGACCGACTGTACGGTACGCCCAGTTGGCAGCAAATCCTGGGCCAATCGACGCCGACATCGCGGAACGACGCGCCTGCGAGGGCACAGCGCACGGCGCAGACGCGGCCCACAGCGCCCACCGGCGCCGGGATCACTCCGACGCGCCGAAGGCCGTGCCAGGATGGCGGGGTGCAGATGACGACTTTCGAGCCGGGCGAACCACCCGTTCGACGTAACCGGCTGGACTCCAACACCGTTGCCCGCCTCGACGACGTCACCACCTTCGCCCAACTGCTCGACGCGTTGGAGCTGGTCCGCATGGACCATCCCGACGCGCGGATCCTGTGCACGCTCGACGATCTCGGCCAGTGCGCCTACACGAGCATGCACGCCACCCTCGGACTCGTGGAAGGCGACGGCGGCGGCCACGACGACCCGGACGATCCCGCCGCCACCCACCACGCGGAGAACGCCACGGTCGCCCGGATCGCCGCACTGCTCGACACCCCGTCCGCGCGCGTCCCGTGGGAATCCCTGCGCGACACCCGCAACGCGTCCGAGGACGAACTCGCCGCGCTCGTCGCCGCCAACCGCTGCCCCGACCGCGTGGTCGACGACGTCGTCCTGATCCAGCGCGTCCCGGTGGACCGCGACGACCTCGCCATCGCCGGCATCCCGAACGGGTACTTCGCCGACGACTGGAGCACCTACGACAACCACACCGTCATCCGCCGCATGACCCGCCACGGCTACCGCCACATCGCCATCGGCGCGTCCCTGCTCGCCTTCGCCCGCCCCACCGCCCCCACCCCCGAACAGGCCGCGGCCTTGGTCACCGACCTGACCCACCTCTACGGCTCCCCCACCGCCATCGCCTGGCACGAGCTGGCCGTTCTCCTGCCCACCCAGCGCCAGCTCATCCTCGGCTACGCCGAGAACTTCGCCGACGCCCTCACCACCGATACCGAAGGCGCGGCGGGTCAGCCGTAGGCCGCGCCCCTGGTAGCGCTATCGCGCCGGATCGGGTGTCGGCTGCCACGCGCGAGCCGTAGCCGCCGCGTTCACTGTCACGCTCGACCACACGGCCCAGGCCAGCCACACCATGCCGAATCCGGCCGCGATGTGTCCGGCACGGACCAGCGTCACCGGGAGCAGGAAGGTCAGGCAGAGCACGGACAGGCCCGCGGTGTAGAGGATCGCCGCGCCGCGCGGGACCGCCGCGCTACGCAGCAGCGCGGCGCCGAACAGCAGCGTTCCGCTCAGCGCGAGGACCGCGGTGGCGAGAAAGGCGAATTTCGCCGGGCTGGTGAGCAATTCGTCGACCACCGGCTCGTCCAGATAGACCAGCACGAAGTTCATGGCGAAGGCGATTCCCGCGAAATAGCCGAAGCCCAGGAATTGCACGACGAAGGCGAGTGCCCCGAATCGGCCGAGCCGCTGGTGCAGCAGCGCGTACAACGCCACCAGCAGACCGATCCCGAAGGGGACGGATGCCCCGTTGAGAACCTGGGTGAGCGGTACCTTGCCCGCGGCGATCAGTTCGATCACGCCCGCCGCAGCGATAGCCCCGCCGCAGAGGAACCCGGAGATGCCGCCCAGTCGCAGTAGTGCTCGTGTGTCCATGTCGAAATCCCTTCTCGATGTCGAGCTCGACGGTAGGAATCCGGTGGTCACGGCGGTAAGTGCCGGGCGACCCATGACCTTCGGCCACAATCGCCGTGCGACCGTGGCCGTGCGGCGGATCTCCCCCTACGCTCAGCGCATGCATCGACCGCGCGCACTGACCTGGGTCGCGTGCTTCCTCTATGTCTCCGTGCTGGTCGCCGGGTTGGCCGTCGCCTCGACCGGGCCTGTCGACCCTGTCCGGTCGAGCGCGTTCGCCGGGGTCCTCGTGCTCGCGGGAGGGCTGGAGATCGCCGCAGGTCGGTTCACCCGGTCGACGACCCTCGCGATCGCCGGGCTGGTCGTCCGCGCCGTGCTGTACACGGTGATCACCGTGCTCGACAGCAGCGGCAATGCGAAGGTCCTGTTCGTCTTGCTGCCGCTCACTGCCTATTTCACCGTCGGGCATCGTGTCGCCTACGCACTCGCCGGTAGCGGTCTGCTCCTCGCCGGGATCATCGTCCTCGGGCGACCGGCGCTGCGGGCGGATCCCGAAGCGCTCTCGGATCTGCTGATGTTCACGATCGGCGTCGTTTTCGCCCTCGCGATCGCGGTGATCGCCGAGCGCGAGGAAACCGGGCGGCGGCGCGCCGAATCCCTGCTCACCGAACTGTCCGACGCGCACGCCCGGCTCCGGGAATACGCCGACCAGGCGGTCTCCCTCGCCACCGTCGCCGAACGAACCCGGGTGGCCCGCGATATCCACGACAGCGTCGGCCACCATCTGGTGGTGACCGCGATCCAGCTGGAGAAATCAGCCGCCTACCGGCCGTTGGACCCCGATGTCGCCGACCGGGCTCTCGCCGAAGGGCGTCATTGCACGCGCCTGGCTCTCGACGAGGTGCGGCGCGCGGTCGGCGCCCTGCGCGCCGACGACACGCAGTTCACCCTCGCCACCGCGTTGCGAGCGCTAGCGACCCGGCTCGACGACACCGGCTTCGCCGTGTCCCTCGACCTCACCGGCACCGAGGACACCGTCGGCGAACCCGTCCGCCTCGCCCTGTACCTCGCCGCGCAGGAAGCGCTCACCAACGCTCGCCGCCACTCCGGCGCCACCGCCGTCGCGGTCCGCGTCGACCTCACCGCGAGCACCGGCGTCCTCGATATCGCCGACAACGGAACAGGTTTCGCGCCCGGCGCGACGGAAGGGCAGGGACTGTCCGGAATGCGTGAACGCCTGGGCCTGGTGGGCGGCGAGGTGCGCATCACCTCCGGTCCCGACGGAACTCGTCTGCTGGCCACGATCCCCGTGGCGGGGCGATGAGCGGACGCGATCCCGATGGGTCGGGCATCGCCCCGAAGGTCCGCGTGCTGATCGCCGACGACGAGCGCCTGGTTCGCGAAGGGATCGCCGCGTTGCTCGCCCTGCAACCCGGCATCGACGTGCTCGGCGCGGCCGAAAACGGTTCCGAGGCTGTCGAACTCGCGACCGCGCTGGATCCGGATGTGGTGCTGATGGATGTCCGCATGCCAGAAATGGACGGCGTGGAGGCAGCCACCAGGCTGCGCGGGCGGGTCACCGTGTTGATGCTCACCACCTTCGACGACGACGGTTACATCGTCGCGGCCTTGCACGCGGGCGCGTCCGGCTACCTACTCAAGGATCTCCCCGCCGCCGAGCTCGCCCAGGCGATCCGCCTCGCGCACGCGGGCGTCGACCAGTACTCCGCCGCCGTCACCGCGCGCCTGGCCGCCATGGTGCGCTCCCGTATCCCACGCCCCACCATCGACCTCACCGGCCGCGAAACCGAGGTCCTTCGCCTGCTCGCCGCCGGCGCCGCCAATCGAGAGATCGCCCGGACCCTCTACCTCAGCGAGGGCACCGTGAAGAACCACGTCTCGAGCATCCTCCAACGCCTGGGCGTCCGCGACCGCACCCAGGCCGCGATCTACGCCCACGAACAGGGAATCCTCTGAGCCACCACCGCGATCGCCTGCCTACCGATCGCGATCAGGTCAGGGCGTTCACCATGCGGGCCGCGAGCACCCGGGTCCGGTCGAACGGGGCCGCGCTCACGGCGGGCGTGCCGATCACCGAGCGCAGGACCCCGAGGCCGATCAGCAGCGCTCCGATCAGCTCCGCGCGCAGGTGCGGGTCGGGTCCGTCGAGTCGGTCGGCGAATTCGCTCAGGTAGCCGTCGCAGAGTTGGGCACGGAGCTGATCGCGCACGTCGTCGTGGCCTGCCGATCGGAGCATGGCCAGCAGCGGGTGTTCGCCGCCGTACTGCGACCAGTCCTGATACACGACGTCGTGGAGCAGGGCGTCGGCGATGCTGACGACCGGCCGGTGCGGATCCGCGGCCACTCCGGTCGGGATCTCCATGTGCATCGCCTCGGCGTAGAGCCGCTTCTTGGAACCGAAGTAGCGCGATACCAGGGCGGGGTCGACGCCGACCTCGGCGGCGATCTCACGCAGGCCGGTGCCGTCGAAACCCTGTGCGGCGAAACGGATGCGCGCGGCATCGAGCAGCGCGGCGCGGGTGGCCGCGCGATCGCGGCGACGTGGTTCAGGCTTCGGTTCCATGAAGTCATGCTAAGTCATCAGATGTTGACTTGGCAGTGTCCCCGTTTCTAGCCTCGAGATATCGGCCGATGACACAGACCACAGTGATTCGAGGAGAACGGGATTCGATGCGCACATATGTCATCACCGGCGGCACCGACGGCATGGGCAAGGGGCTCGGCCTACATTTTCTGCGACGCGGCGACCGGGTGATCGCCCTGGCCAGCGGTGCCGCCAAAGGCGCGGCGTTCGTCCGGGAGGCCGCCGCGATCGGCGCGGGCGAGCGCGCCGTGTTCGTGCGCGCTGATCTGAGCACACTGGCCGGAATGCGGACAGCGCTCGACGGGATCACCGCGCGCACCGAGGTGGTCGACGGCCTGATCTTCGGTGCGCAGCGGTTCCAGCCGCGACGTACCGAGACCGAAGACGGCATCGAGTTCACCTTCGCGCTGCACTACCTGAGCCGATATGTCCTCGGACACGGCTTGGTCGCGGCGCTGGAACGCACGAGTGCCCCGGTGACCATGAACCTCTGCGGCCCCGGCGGCCTCCCCGGCCGAATCCACTGGGACGACCTGACCCTGAGCCGAAGCTACACCGGCACCCGCGCCGCCATGCAGGCCTCGCGCGCCAACGACCTGCTCGGCATCGCCTTTCCCCAGCGCTACCCGACCGCGCGCACCCGCTACGTGCTCTACAACCCGATGATGGTGCGCACCGCGATGGCCGACCCCCTGCCCGCACCCCAGCGAATCCTGACCAAGGCCGCGGGATTCGTCTTCGGCCGATCGGTCGACCAGTCGGTGCCGCCGATCGCCCGGCTGCTCGACGAACCGCCCGCGGATCCGGTGAGCGCCTTCCGGCTCCGGACCCGACTCCCCTTGACGCGCAAGGACTTCGACCCGGACAACGCGATCCGCCTCGACGCCTTGACCGCCGAACTCCTGCGGCGCTGAGCCTCGCCCGAAAAGCGCCTCGGCGGGCGTCGCGATCATCACGACGCCCGCCGAGGCGAATTCTTCAGTGCCCGAACGGTTTCGGGCCCGCGATCACCAGCCGCGCTCGGCCAGACGGTGCGGCTGCGGGATCTCTTCGACGTTGATGCCGACCATGGCCTCGCCCAGGCCACGCGAGACCTTGGCCAGCACGTCCGGGTCGTCGTAGAAGGTGGTGGCCTTGACGATGGCGGCGGCGCGCTGTTCGGGGTTGCCGGACTTGAAGATACCCGAGCCGACGAACACGCCTTCGGCGCCGAGCTGCATCATCATGGCGGCGTCGGCCGGGGTGGCGATGCCGCCGGCGGTGAACATCACGACCGGGAGCTTGCCGGTCTGGGCGACCTCACGGACCAGCTCGTAGGGCGCCTGAAGTTCCTTGGCGGCCACGAAGAGCTCGTCCTCGGACAGCGAGGTCAGGCGACGGATCTCGCCGCGGATGGTGCGCATGTGGGTGGTGGCGTTGGACACGTCGCCGGTGCCCGCCTCGCCCTTCGAGCGGATCATGGCCGCGCCCTCGGTGATGCGGCGTAGCGCCTCACCCAGGTTGGTGGCGCCACAGACGAAGGGGACGGTGTAGTTCCACTTGTCGATGTGGTTGGCGTAGTCGGCGGGGGTGAGGACCTCGGACTCGTCGATGTAGTCCACGCCGAGGCTCTGCAGGATCTGCGCCTCGACGAAGTGGCCGATGCGGGCCTTGGCCATGACCGGGATGGAGACAGCGGCGATGATGCCGTCGATCATGTCCGGGTCGCTCATCCGGGACACGCCACCCTGGGCGCGGATGTCGGCGGGCACCCGCTCGAGCGCCATCACGGCCACGGCGCCGGCGTCTTCGGCGATCTTGGCCTGCTCGGCGTTGACCACATCCATGATCACGCCACCCTTGAGCATCTCGGCCATGCCGCGCTTCACGCGGGCGGTGCCGACGGTGTTGGTGGTCTCAGGCGTAGTCACGAATGTCTCCTGTGTCATGGGCGCCAATCAAGTCGCTCGGGTTCGGTCACCGTCGATTCTAGAACTGCCCGAATTCGGCCTTCATAGCCAGTTGAGCACCACTGGCCTTGTCACGACCAGCGACAATGCGAACTCCACCCCCAGCTGGCCTGGTCCGAGGACACCGCCGGGCCCCGACGTGATTCACCACACGTCGATGCCGCCGTCGTCCGACGCCGGATTACGCGCCCGCGCCGAGCACCCTCCGACGGCGTTCAGGCCGGACGGCTACCTTCTCGACGCCTCCGCGGAATTCACGCCCTCCCGTGAACAACGGCAGGGCGCGGCCGCACGGGGTCATCCGCGTGCGCGTCAGCGAATGGAGCGGACCACGTGCTCGGTCTCGCCCTCGGCCGCGCTGACGGCCTCGACGAGCAACTCGTCGAGGTGGTACGGGTACACCGCTTCGCCCGCGGCGTCGAGCGCGCGGATGTCGTCGGCGGTGCACCAGCGGTGATCGGTGATCGTGCGACGTTCCAGGGCGGTGAGGTCGGCCGGGCGCCAGTGGAAACCCGGTGAGCGCAGAGTGAAGAACAGTTCCTCGGAGCGGATCAGTTCGCCGTTGAACGGGAACACCGCCACGCGTCGCCACAGCGGGCCGCGCAGCGACGCGGGGTCGACGCGCTGACCGGTTTCCTCGTAGATCTCGCGGACCGCGGCGTCGCGCAGGTTCTCCCCCGGTTCGACACCACCGCCGACGGTGAACCAGAAGGCGACCTCGGGGGTCATCGGGTCGTGGCCGCGCAGCAGCAGAACCCGGTTCTGCTCGTCGAGCAGCATCACCCGCGCGGAGGTGCGGGTGGTGTGCACGACGAGGCCGGTCGCGGCGGCGGGCGTCGCGCGCTCGGTGATCTCGAAATAGTCCGGCAGCGGTGCGGTACCGCCGAGGTGCAGGATGCGCACGGGCCTGCGGGTGCGCAGGGCCAGGGTGTCGCGCACGGCGTCGTTGTGGAAGCGGCGCGCGATGAGAACGCGGGCCTCGGCGTCGGCGAGTTCGGCGACCAACTGGGGTCGCAGGTGGTCGATGTCGACCAGGGACAGCGCGGCCGAGAGCTGGTTCTCGATCGTTTCCCGGTCACCGCGATCGGCGCGTTCGGCGCGGTCGGCCAGCGAGGCGAGCTGTGTGGCCCGTTCGGCCCGGCGCGGATCGGCACTCACCGGACCGGCTTCCGACATCGCCACCGCGCGGGCGACCACGGCACGACGGGCGAGTGCGGCATCGAGTGCCTGCCACGATTGATCGGAGCGAACGTGCAGCCGGTCCAGGCGGTTCGCGGTGGAGTAGGCCCACACGCCGAGGGCGAGCACGAGCAGGGCGATCAGCCCGAGAACGAGGACGGTGGTCGCGGAGAAGGTGATCATCCGGCGGCCCGCACCCGGTTGTCGCCGACGGTGACGGTCTCGTACACCCGCAGGATCTGTTCGGCCACGACCGGCCAGTCGTAGCCCGCGACCACCTGGGTGGCGGTGCTGACCAGGCGTTCGCGGGTCTCGTCGTCGGTGAGCAGGGTGTCGATGGCGGTGGCGAGCGCGGCGGAGTCACCGATCGGGGTGAGCAGGCCCGCGGTCCCGTCGCGCAGCACCCGCCGGAAGGCATCGAGTTCGCTGGCGACCACCGGGGTGCCCGCGGCCATCGCCTCGATCAGGATGATGCCGAAGCTCTCCCCGCCCAGATTCGGCGCGACGTACACATCGGCGCTGCGTAGCGCGGCGGCCTTCTCCGCGTCGGTGACCTGCCCGAGGAACCGCAGATGCCCCGCGTGCTCGCCCGCCTCGCGCCGCAGCCGGTCCTCGTCACCGCGCCCGACGATGAGGATCTCCACGTCGGGGTGGTGCTCGATGAGCGCGGGCAGCGCGCCCAGCAGCACATCCATGCCCTTGCGCGGTTCGTCGTAGCGCCCGAGGAACAGCACCGTGCGGCCCGCGCGCGGATATCCGTCGAGGGGCTCACCGCGTGCGAACGCGGACACATCGACACCGTTGGGGATCTCCACCGCGTCGGATCCCAGCGCCTCGACCTGCCAGCGCCTGGCCAGCTCGGAGACGGCGATCCGCCCGCTGATCTTCTCGTGATACGGGCGGAGCACACCCTGAAAAGTGCTGAGCACCAACGACTTCGTGGTCGAGGTGTGGAAGGTCGCCACGATCGGGCCCTCGGCGATCTTGAGCGCCAGCATCGACAGGCTCGGGGCGTTGGGCTCGTGGATGTGCAGCACGTCGAAGTCGTTGCTGTCGATCCAGCGACGGATTCGGGTGTAGGCCATCGGGCCGAACGACAATCGCGCCACCGACCCGTTGTAGGGAATCGCGACCGCGCGACCCGCCGAGACGACGAAATCGGGCAGCGGTGTGTCGTCGGATGCCGGGGCGAGCACGCTCACCTTGTGCCCGCGTTCGATGAACACCCGGGCGAGTTCGACCACATGAGCCTGCACGCCGCCGGGGACATCGAACGAGTACGGGCAGATCATGCCGATCTTCACCGCTGGCCCCCTGTGTCCTGCGCGGTGATCCGCGACAGTCGTTCGGGCGACAGGTCGCTCTCCCAGAGCGGTTGCAGCATGTGCCAATCGGCCGGATGCTCGGCGATATTGGCGGCGAACCGGTCGGCGAGCGCCTGCGTCGCGGCCGCCACGCCACCGGAAACATCCAGTGCCGGTTCGGCTTTCAGACCCCAGCCTTCGGTACCGTCCTCGTCGACGGTGAACCAGCCGTGCACCGGGACCAGCGCGGCGCCGGTCTCGATGGCCAGCTTCGCGGCGCCGCCGGGCATCCAGGTGCGCTCCCCGAGGAAGTCGACCGGCACACCCTTGCCGGTGAGATCGCGCTCGCCCATCAGGCACACGATCCGGTTCTGGCGCAGTCGCTCGGCGAGTGCGGCGAACGGCGGCTGCTCACCACCGGTCAGCGGGAACACCTCGAATCCGAGGCTCTCGCGGTAGGCGACGAACCGCTCGAACAGCGATTCCGGCTTCAGTCGCTCGGCCACGGTGGTGAAGTTGTCGTAGTGCTGCACCAGCCAGACCCCGGCCATGTCCCAGTTGCCCGAGTGCGGGAGCACCAGAATGAGGCCGCGACCCTGTTCCAGCGCGGCGTCGACATTCTCCAGGCCACCGACGTAGTAGTCGATCGCGGTGTGGTCCATCGACGGCAGCCGGAACGCCTCACGCCAGTAGCGGGCATAGGAGCGCATGCTCGCCCGCATCAGGTCGTCGGGCACCTGGTCGGCGGGCACACCGAGGACACGGGCGAGGTTGCGGCGCAACTGTCGCGGTCCGCCGCCCTTCACCGCACGATCGGCGCCGAGGTCGAAGACCTTGCGCACCAGCCCTTCCGGCGCCGAACGCACGAGACCCCAGCCCGCGGCGTAGCCCCAGTCACTCATCCGATCCTTGAGGCTCACGATGCCGATCCCTCTGCCTCGTCCGGCCGCGGCGCCGGTGGAATGACCACCCTGGCGCCGGGCGAATTGCGCACCGCGAGCACCCGCTGGAACACCGTGACGATGCTCAGCACCGCCAGCACCCACATGGCCACGTAGACGGCCCAGGTCAGCCAGTCGATCCCCCAGTGCCCGCCGATGCCGGTGAGTCCGGCGCCGACCAGGACGATGACCAGACGGTCGGGGCGTTCGATGAGTCCACCGTCGGCGGACAGGCCGCTGGCCTCGGCACGCGCCTTGGCGTAGGAGATCACCTGCGAGGTGACCAGCACGATCAAGGTCAGCGCGAACAGGTGCTCGCTGTGCTCGTGATAGACCGCCCACCAGGCGAGTCCGGCGAAGATCGCGCCGTCGGCGACCCGGTCACAGGTGGCGTCGAGGACCGCGCCGTACTTCGTGCCGCCGCCGCGGGCGCGCGCCATCGCCCCGTCGAGCATGTCGAACATGACGAACAGCCAGATGACCATCGTTCCCCAGAACAGGTGTCCGGAGGGGAACAGGGTCACCGCGGCGGCGATGGTCGCCGTGGTACCGATCAGTGTCATCGCGTCCGGGGTGAGCCCCGTCCCGACGAGCGCTTTGCCCAGCGGCGCAGTCGCTTTCGCAAACGTCTGGCGGCCGAAGAAGCTGAGCACGGTCTTTATTCCTCCCATGCCTCCGCCAGCAGCTGCCGCGTCTCGCGCAACAACTGAGGCATCACCTTCACCCCGCCGACCACGGTGATGAAGTTCGCGTCCCCGCCCCAGCGCGGAACGATGTGCTGGTGCAGGTGGTCGGCGAGCGACCCACCGGCCACGCCGCCGAGGTTGAGGCCCACGTTGAATCCGGCGGGCCGCGAGACCTGCTTCATCACGCGAATGGCCCGCTGTGTGAAGGCCATCAGTTCCGCGCTCTCGGCGGTCGTGAGGTCCTCCAGGTCGGCTACCCGGCGGTACGGCACCACCATCATGTGCCCTGGGTTGTAGGGGTACAAGTTCAGCACGGCGTAGACGTTCTCGCCGCGCGCGATGATCAGGCCGTCCTCGTCCGACATCTTCGGGATATCGGTGAACGGATGCCCGGTCGCGTCCTTGGGCTTGACCTCACCGGTGATGTAGGACATCCGGTACGGCGTCCACAACCGCTGGAGGCGGTCGGGCTGGCCCGCCCCGGCGTCGACGATCGAGCCGGCGTCGGGGGCGAGGTTCTCGCTCATGACCCGACCGCCGCCGAGACGATCTCGAACCCCTCGGCAGTGGGCGAGGCGTTCTCGCGGTGGGCGATCCAGGTGGTGATGGTGGCGACCGCGTCGGCGACGGGCACCCCGTTGATCTGGGTGCCGTCGCGGAACCGGAAGCTCACCGCGTCCGCTTCCACGTCGCGTGCGCCCGCCAGCAGCATGAAGGGCACCTTCTGCGCGGTCTGGTTGAAGATCTTCTTCTGCATCCGGTCGTCGCTGCGGTCCACATGGGCCCGCACGCCCGCGTCGCGCAACCGCTCGATCACCGAATCCAGGTGCGGGACGAAGTTTTCCGCCACCGGGATGCCGACGACCTGAACCGGCGAGAGCCAGGCGGGGAACGCACCGGCGTAGTGCTCGGTGAGCACGCCGAAGAAGCGTTCGATCGAGCCGAACAGGGCGCGGTGAATCATCACCGGACGCTGCTTGGTGCCGTCGGAGGCGGTGTACTCGAGGTCGAAACGATCGGGCAGGTTGAAGTCGAGCTGCACGGTCGACATCTGCCAGGTGCGGCCCAGCGCGTCCTTGACCTGCACGGAGATCTTCGGGCCGTAGAACGCGGCGCCGCCGGGGTCGGGCACCAGATCCAGGCCGGACGCCTCGGCGACCTTCTCGAGGGTCTCGGTGGCCTCGGCCCAGAGCTCGTCCGAACCCACGTACTTCTTCGGGTCCTTGGTGGACAGCTCGAGGTAGAAGTCGTCGAGGCCGTAGTCCTTCAGCAGGCCGAGGACGAACTGCAGGGTGCTGGTGAGCTCGCCGTGCATCTGCTCTTTGGTGCAGTAGATGTGCGCGTCGTCCTGGGTCATGCCACGCACGCGGGTCAGGCCGTGGATCACGCCGGACTTCTCGTAGCGGTACACCGAGCCGAACTCGAACATCCGCAGCGGCAGCTCACGGTAGGAACGGCCGCGCGCGCCGAAGATCAGGTTGTGCATCGGGCAGTTCATCGGCTTGACGTAGTAGTCCTGGCCGGGCTTGCGGACGGTGCCGTCCTCGTTGAGTTCGGCGTCGAGGTGCATGGCCGGGAACATGCCGTCCTTGTACCAGTCGAGATGGCCCGAGATCTCGTACAGATGCCCCTTGGTGAGGTGGGGAGTGTTGACGAACTCGTAGCCCGCGTCGACGTGGCGCTGCCGCGAGTACTCCTCCATCTCCTTGCGGATGATGCCGCCCTTCGGGTGGAACACCGGCAGACCCGAACCGAGCGCGTCGGGGAAGGAGAACAGGTCGAGCTCGAGGCCCAGCTTGCGGTGATCGCGGCGCTCGGCCTCGGCCAGCAGCTCCAGGTAGGCGTCCATCGCCTCGGTGGATTCCCACGCGGTGCCGTAGACCCGCTGCAGGTCCTCGCGGTCCTGGTCGCCACGCCAGTAGGCGGCCGAGGAGCGGGTCAGCTTGAAGGCGGGGATGAACTTGGTGGTGGGGATGTGCGGGCCGCGACACAGGTCGCCCCACAGCTTCTCGCCGGTGCGCGGGTCGAGGTTGTCGTAGATGGTCAGCTCGTTGCCGCCGACCTCCATGATCTCGGGATCGTCGATACCGGACTTGTCGCTGATCAGCTCCAGTTTGAACGGCTCGTTCGCCAGTTCGACGCGAGCGTCGTCGATCTCCACGACGCGACGCGAAAAGCGTTGCGCGCCTTTGATGATCTTCTTCATCCGCGATTCCAGCTTGGCCAGATCCTCGGGGGTGAAGGGCTTGTCGACCTGGAAGTCGTAGTAGAAGCCGTCCTTGATCGGCGGGCCGATCCCGAGTTTCGCGTCGGGGAACTCCTGCTGCACCGCTTGGGCGAGCACGTGCGCGGCCGAGTGCCGGATCACGCTGCGCCCGTCCTCGCTGTTCGCGGGAACCGGCTCGACGTCGGCGTCCTCCTCCGGGATCCAGGACAGATCCTTGAGGGCGCCGTCGACATCACGCACGACGACGACCGTGTCCGGGCCCTTCGTGGGCAAGCCCGCTTCCCGCACCGCTGCGCCCGCGGTAGTCCCGGCCGGCACCCGAACGAGAGCGACGGGACTGATGGGTGCAGAGGTGGTCACGGGAATGTTCTCCTTGACGTCGGTGCCGGGGTCATCCGGCAGGTCGCACAGCGTCGGTCACGCAGGGGATCCTGCGCCGCCCATGCTATCGGGACCGCCGACGGGGCGTGTCGATGGACCTAGGACCGAGCGCGCGCGGCGGCGGCCAGCTGTTCGGCTCGATCGGCGGGCGCGCGCTTCGGGCAGCTCGTGCACATCTGTCGGCCGGGCGCCTCGTAGACCAGGCAACACGAGGTGCGGCGGACGAAAGTACGGCCCGCCACTGTGACGAACCGTGGCGCGGGCAGGCGCGGGCCCACATCCGCCGCCAGCCGGGTCGCGGCCTCCGGGGCGCCCGCGTCGAGGGCCCGGTTGCCGATGGCGTCGGCGACGACCGCCCACAGCGCGGGTATCCCGGCCCCGGAAACGGCCGCGACCTGGGAGATCACGGCGGTCAAGGTGTCGCGCAAGGCGGTCGCGACCTCCTCGGCGGCTGCCGCGCCGGTCTCGCCACCCACGTCCGAACGCACGGAGCGCCCGGCGGCATCGACCGGCATCCGGTGGAACCGCGCGTGCTCGACGCCGCCGTCCGGACGGACCACACAGTCGAATTCGCCGAGCGCGGCGACCGGAGCGGGCGTGCCCGCCGCGTAGGCGAACGCGATCTGCTCGACCAGGGTCGAGGCGACCATGCACCACCACAGGGTGCCCGCGACCCGGGGCACATCGGTGCCCCAGGTATGGCTCATCGCGTCGATCCGGGCCGAAACCCAGGCGGGGTCGGTGAGGAGCAGGCCGGGAACCGTGCTCACGACATCAGGGGACTGTGCAACCATGGCCAATCGACTCCGATCCACCCTGCGACCATCGAAAATGTACCGAGCAGCCACAACGTCACCAGGACGAGGGCGAAGGTGCCCACCGCGCCGAGTACCTTGATGAACCAGCCGCGCGAGGTGTACCAGTCCATGACGATCCGGTATTTGCCGCGCACCCAGTTCAAGGTGTGATGGGCCCAGACGAATTCGGTGGCCAGGATGCCGAATCCCGCGAACACCAGCGCCCAGCCGGGTCCGGGGTACGGGATCGTGACGATCCCGACGATCAGCACCAACCCACCGACCACGCCGACGACGATGCGGTAGCCGAGGTTGAGGGTAGGGCGCTGGGCGATGTGTTCCCGGAAGGCGCGCCAGCGGTCCTTGAACCGGTCCCACCGCCCCGCACCGGCGGCGGCCTCGTTGTCCGCGGGATCGGAACCGTCGGTGACGCGCTCGGCGGCGGTCGGATCGCTGGTCATGAAGTCCAGACTACGAGTCCGACCGCCGCCGAGTCGCAGCGTGCCTTGTCAGCCACCGGTGACAGCGAGTGCGGCGTGATCGTCGATCGCGCCGACCCCGTCGACGGTGACCTCGAGCACCCGGGCGCCCGCGATGTCGAAGAACAGCCCCGACAGCACCAACCCGCGCTCGGTCACCGCGCGGCGCACCGCGGGATTGCGTCCCAACGTCTCCAGTTGCACGGCGACATTGACCATGCTCAGCTGATCCACCTCGCTGTACCCGGCCGCCGCGGCGGCCACGGCGACGGGATGTCCTTCGCGGAATCGCTGCAGCGCCGGTTCGGCGTGGCGCAACCAGGAGCCGAGCCCACCGCCGGTGTCGGCGGCGGAGTGCACCGCCTTCATCGCGCCGCACGAGGAATGCCCGCACACCACCACCGAGCGGACCGCGAGCGAGTCCAAGGCGAAAGTCAGCGCCGCTTCGACCGAATCGTCGCCGCTGACCGGGACCAGGTTGCCGACATTGCGCACCGTGAACAGGTCACCCGGGCCGCTGTTGGTGATCACATTGGGCACGATCCGTGAATCCGAGCAGGTGAGGAAGAACGAATCCGGGTCCTGGTGCATACCGTCCAGGTGCGGACGCACCACATGCGCGGAGCCGCGATGGAAGGCGGCGATACCCGCCGTCATCGCATCGCCGCCGGACTTCTGGTGCCGCCACGGGCGGAGCATGTCGTCGATCGCGGCGCGACCGAATCCACGCGTCGGCGGCGCGGCCGGGGTGTCGGCCATCCTGGCGTGCCCGATCTCGACGAAATCGATACGGCCGCCGCTGCTTTCGTGCTGGCGCTGCCAGTCCTCGATCGCCTCGAAGGCGGCGTGGTCGAGGAAGTCGACGGTCATCTCGACCGTCACGTCGACGCCCGCGGGCACCTTCGCCAGTTCGCCCGACAGTTTCGGCAAGGCCAGGAAGGTGCACGAGCCGTCGATGTGGACCTGCCAGCGCCCGTCGGGCAGCGGCTGCGCCGTCACCTGCACGCGCACGACCCGCCACAGCAGCAGCCCGAAGGCCAGTCCCAACCCGATGACCACGCCTTCGAGCAGATTCGTGAACACCACGCCGAGCACGGTCACCACATAGACCAGCAGGTCGCCGGTGCGCCGGGCCAACCGGATGTGGGCCAGTTTCACCAGTTGCATACCGATGACGATCAGCAGGCCCGCCAGCGCGGCCTTGGGAATCTGTTCCACCAGACCGACCAGCGCCACCGAGAACAGCAGAATCCAGAGTCCGTGCATGACGGCTGAGGCCCGCGTCCGTGCTCCCGCCGCCACGTTGGTGGCGCTGCGCACGATCACACCGGTGATCGGCAGGCCACCGGCCAGACCCGAGATGACATTCGCCGTGCCCTGGCCGATCAGTTCCCGATCGAATCCGGTGCGTGGACCGGTGTGCATCTTGTCGACCGCGACGGCCGAGAGCAGGCTCTCCACGCTGGCGATCAACGCGATGGTCAGCACCATCATGGCCACGGCCGACCAGTTGCCCGACGGCAGTTCCGGCAGGCCGAGCGCGTCGAAGACCGACCCGCTCAGCGCGATGCGCTCGATCTCCGGCAGACCGAGGGAGAGCAGGGTGCCGACGAGCACGGCGACCAGCGGACCCGGCACCGCGCGCAGCTTCGGCGGGACGTACTTCCAGCCGAGCATCACCGCGATCACCACGGCGCCGACGAGCGCGTCACCACCGTGCAGCGACAGCAGCTGCCCGGGAAGTTCGATCAAGTTGCGCAGCGCGGTGCTGTGCGAGGAGCCGCCGAGCAGGACATGAATCTGCTGCAGGGCGATGGTGATGCCGATACCGGCCAACATGGCGTGGACCACCACGGGAGCCACGGCGAGGGCGGCGCGCGCGATCCGGCTGAGCCCGAACAGGATCTGCAGCACGCCCGCGGCGACCACGATGAAACAGGTGACGCGCCAACCGAATTGGGCGATGGACTCGGCGACGACCACGGTCAGACCCGCGGCGGGTCCGCTGACCTGCAGGACCGCCCCACCGAGCAGGCCCGCCACCACACCACCGATCACGGCGGCGACGAGACCGGCGGCGATCGGGGCGCCGGAGGCCACCGCGATGCCGAGCGACAGGGGCAGTGCGACCAGGAAAACTACGATGGAAGCGGGTAGATCATGCCGTAGCAGCGTCTGCTGCCACGCGGGGCGGGATGACTCGTCCGCACGGGGCGGAGCAAGGTCGTTCTCGATAGACATGACTCTCCTTCGCCGGCTCCCGGCGCTGGGCCGAGGCCGATCATCACGAGGACGGTGAAGCAAAGGGACTGGAGCATCGAACGAAGCCGGTGCGACGGCGAACCGGGTACGGGCGGATCCAACCTATTGGTAAAGGATTGGCAAAGCCAGTGTGCCGCACAAACAGTGGGTGTCGCCATAACGGCAGGCAGTCTGTGGTGTGACCCACAACTACCCCCCTTTACACGGACTCGGCCGCGGCCCGACGGGCGTCGTCGAAGTCGGCGATCCCGTCGGCGGTGATCTCGATGACGCGCGCGGTCGCGAGGTCGAAGAACAGTCCTGACACCGCCACCCCGCGCTCCTGGATGCCGCTTCGCACCGCCGGATAGTCGATCAGGGTCTGCACCTGCCTGGCCACGTTCACCATGCCGAGTTGATCGATCGGGCCGAAGCCCGCCAGCCTGGCGGCCTCGGCGACGGGGTGGCCGCTGTGGAACGCCGTCAGCGTGGGCTGGGCATGGGCCAGCCAGTCATCGAGGCCGGGCCCGGCCTGGACCTGCCGGTACAGCGCTTCCATCGCCCCGCAGCCGCTGTGCCCGCACACCACCACCGAGCGGACATCGAGCTTGTCCAGCGCGTAGATCAGCGCCGCCTCCACCGAGACGTCGGAGCCGCCGACCGGCACCAGATTGCCGACATTGCGCACCGTGAACAGGTCGCCGGGACCGCTGTTGGTGATGACGTTGGGCACGATGCGGGCGTCGGCGCACGCCAGGAAGAAGGTGTCGGCATCGGGCCGGTGTTGCAATCCGGCCAGGTGCGGCCGCATCAGGTGCGCGTGCTCGCGATGATAGGCCGCGATGCCCGCGGCGATCGGGTCCACGCCGCCGCTGCGCCGCCACGGCCGAATCGGGTCGACGACCGCCTTGCGCGCGTGCCCGTGGTCGGGCGGACCGTCGTGGGTGCGGGCCATCCGCGCGGCGCCGAGTTCGACGAAATCGACTCTGCCGCCACTGGATTCACGGACGTCGGCCCACTCCGAGAGCAACTCGCACGCGGCGTGGTCGAGAAAGTCCACGCTCAGTTCGACCGTCACCTCCACCCCCGCGGGCACCTTCGCCAGTTCGGCCGTGAGCCGGGGCGCGGCCAGGAAGGTGCAGGTGCCCGCGATCCGCACCAGCCAGGTTCCATCGGTGCGCGGCGCCGCGGTGATGGTGAACTTCACGACCCGCCACAGCAGCAGGGCGAACGAGGCGAGCAGTCCGATCACCATGCCCTGCAACAGGTTCAGCGCGACAACCGCGATCACGGTGACCAGGTAGACATAGATGTCGCCGGTGCGGCGGGCCCGTTTGATATGGGCCAGTTTCACCAACTGCACCCCGATCAGCACCAGCAACCCGGCCAGCGCCGCCGTCGGGATCTGGCGGACCAGGCCGACCAACGCGACCGAGAACACCAGGATCCAGCCACCGTGCAGCACGGTGGCTGCCCTACTGCGAGCGCCCGCGTTGGCGTTGGTGATGCTGCGCACGATGACCGCCGCGATCGGCAGACCGCCCAGCACGCCCGAGACCATGTTCGCCGCGCCCTGACCGAGCAGTTCCCGGTCGAAGTCGGTGCGCTGCTCGGGGCGCAGTTTGTCGACCGCGACGGCCGAGAGCAGCGTCTCCACACTGGCGATGAGGGCGACGGTGAGCATGGTGAGCACCAGCGGCAGCCACCCGCCGTGCGGCAACGCGGGCAACCCGATGCCGTCGAGCAACGAGCCGTCCAGGCGCACCCGTTCCACCGTCAGCGGCAGCACCAGCGAGACCACCGTCGCTACCACCACCGCGACCAGGGGGCCGGGCACCACCCGCACCCGGCGCGGTAGATATTGCCATCCGATCAGCACGGCGATCACCAGCAGCCCGACGATCAGGTCACCCTTCTGCGCCGACATCACCTGATGCGGGAGCGCGACGATACTGGCCAAGGGCGAGCTGACCGTCGTTCCACCGAGCAGCACGTGCACCTGCTGCAGGGCGATGACCACCCCGATGCCTGCGAGCATCGCGTGCACCACGACCGGCGCGATTCCCAGCGCGGCGCGCGCAACGCGACTGAGCCCGAACAGGATCTGCAGTACACCCGCCCCGACGGTGATGAAACACATGGCGGCCCAGCCGAATTGCTGGACCGCTCCCGCCACCACGACAGCGAGACTCGCGGTCGGCCCACTGACCTGAACCTTCGAACCGCCGAGCAATCCCGCGACGATCCCGCCGACGGCGGCGGCGATGAGCCCGGCGACGACAGGCGCGCCGGAGGCCAGCGCGACCCCGAGCGATAACGGTAGCGCGACCAGGAACACCACGAGTGAGGCTGGAAGATCTTGCTGGAGAACCGATTTCAGTGATGCATGCGACAGCGTGCGCGCTGTCGCCGTAGTAGTGGTGCCCGGATCATTGTCGGTCATCATTCTCCTTCGCCGGGGCGGATGAGGTCCCGGTTCATCGGTCGAACATGCACTGGCAATTGATGCTGAGCTGCGAGCGAACGGCGGATCTGCAGCACTGCTCGGAAGAGCTCGGACTCCAGACACAGAGTCCTGACAATAGTAAAGACCTTCCCAAGCATTAGAAAACGTTCCGGGAAGAATGGGACGAAATCGCCGTCGATCTGTGACCTCAGTCACAAAGCAGGTTGTCGGCCAACTGTCGTTGCGTCGCCTGGTCGAGACCGGCATCGGTCGCCCACACGGTGGGGCCGCCGTACTCGGCCTCCAGGTGGGCGAGGAACTGGCGCATGGTGCTCGCCTCGGCAGCGAAAACCCAGGCGGGCAGGCGGTCTGCCGCGTCGCCCTCCGGTCGAGCGGCCCGTCCCCCGCGTGCCCGGAGCGCGGCGATATTCGGGGTGGTGGCGGCATAGTCGGCGATGATGTCGTCCGCGCGCACCCCGGCGACGGCGAGCAGCAGGGCGATCACCACTCCGGTGCGATCCTTGCCCGCGGCGCAGTGGACCAGGGCGGGCAACTGACCCGGCGCGGCGAGCAGGCGCAGCACGGCGGCGAGGTTCTCGCTGCTGTGCGCGAGGTATTCGCAGTACCGGTCGAACATGCTCCCGTCGGGCGAGACCTCGGTGAGGTCCAGGCGCACCCGGTCCGCGCCGTAGACGTGCAGGTTCCGGTAGTCCGCGACGGCGTCGACCACGGCACCTGTTCCGTCCGTGACGATCTCGCTCGGCGCACGCAGGTCGACGATCGTGCGAAGCCCGCATTCGGTGAGCAGGAACGCCACATCCGCGGCGTCCAGCGAGGTCAGCATGTCCGACCGCAGCACCCGCAAGCGGCGCACCTGCCGCCCGTCCATCGTTCGCAACCCACCCAGGTCCCGCGCGTTCACCGCACCGCGCAGCGGCAATTCCCGGCCCGTCGAAGAACTCACACCGTTGGTCATCACAATCCCCGTTCTCATATTCGCAGCACCCACTCGCACCGTTGGTCAACGGTATTCGGTGTCGGATACCGCAAATTCCGAAATCGACTCTCCCCGAACGATCTTCCGGCCGTTTCCACAGGTCAGGGCACTGTGGGCGTAGATTCGATCAGGAAATGCGATGGACGGATCGGAATATTCGATACGAGTCGAGGTTGTCCTCGATGAAGAACTCCCGGCCACCGAGCCTGCCCGCCGTCATCCGGAACCCGTCGGCGCCGATGACGAGGCGGGCATGTTCGGTGACCTGTTCATTGCCGGGGTCGCACCCGACGATGTCGGTGACCCGCTTACCCTCGCGCCAGATCGGGCACGGCGACGTCCTCGCGTGGATCGACACCGGAACCACCGAGCGGCGTCGTACAACAGCGTGTCCAACACATTCGCACAATCGCGCTGATCAAACGACGAGTCTGGCAGGGCTTCGGCGGCCCGAGGGGATTGATACTTTCCACGAATTGCCGGATTGAAAACGGGGCGATCAGCGATCGGTCGCCGGGGAGAAACGGTCAGGAATCGAGAAGTTCCGAGGTCGGTGCCGTGGCAGCATTGTTTTTCCACGGATCGACGAAAGGGTTTTCGATGAATATCATCGGAGTTCGGCGAGCTCATCGATGGCTCGCCATCGGCTTTCTCGCGGCAGTACTCATCACGGTGATCGGGTTGTCGCTGAGCGGACCGGAATGGGTTGTCTACCTGCCGCTGATTCCACTGGCCGGACTGTTCCTGACCGGTTCGGTGATCTATGTGCTGGTCTACCGCGGCTCCCGAACGGGTCCGGTGGTCGGCGGGCGCGTTCGTCAGGTACATCGTTGGTCGGCGGTCGTGTTCGTAATCGCCGTTGTCGCCACTGTCATCGCATTGGCGCAGCAAGAGCCGGTGGTGTGGGTGTCGTATCTGCCATTGATTCCACTCGCCGGGCTCTTGCTGTCGGGGTCGGTCATGCTGGTGTCGCCACTGCTGCGGGCGCGGCGGGCCGCCTCCGGCGGATAGCCGACCGCGGCTTCAGCCGATGTCGACCACCCGTGCCCACGCGGGTGGTCGGTCCGGAACATAATCGGGATTGTTCTCCTGCCATGCATGTTCCCGGCGGAAGAGGCCGACCACGGTTCGGCAGGCCGGTTGTTGTGACGGCCAGGGCGTTTGACCGTCCGTCAGGGCCACGAGCACATCGGGGCGGGTGCGCAGGGCCTTGGTGAAACCGGTGCGCAGGTCGGTGCCGCCACCGCCGATGAGCGACATCCCCTCGGCCTGGCACAGCGGGTGGGCGATGCGTGCCGCGGCGTCGCAGGAGTACACGGTGACCAGGTCGCGGCGGCCCCCCACTGCGCGGACGATGGCGGCGACTTCGAGCAGCGCGCTGCCCAATTCGTCGTCGCTGACCGATCCCGAGGTGTCGATGACCACGCTGACCCTGGGTGGCGTGCAACGCAGGCTCGGCAGCACGATGCCGGGGAGCGCGGTCGAACGGCGGGCGGGGCGCCGGTAGGTGTAGTCCTCGCCGACACCGGGGGCCGAGGCGGCCGCACGGAGGGCGGCGCCGAGCAGGTCCCGCCATGGCTGTGAGGGGTGCAAGGCCTCGTTCGCCCAGCGTCGCCACCCCTGTGGCGCGTTTCCCGGATGACCGACGATGCCCTGCGCCACGAGGAATCGGACGCCGTCGCGCTGCTGTTCGCTGAGCCCGTCCGCGCCGTCGGGTCCCAGCTCCCACTCGCGGTCCGATCCGTCCGCGCCGCTACCGCAGTCGAGCCACGCCATGCTTTCCGTCAGATGCCCGAGGCTGAACTGACCCAGGTAGTCCTCCATGAGTTGCCCTGGGTCCAGCCCCAAGGTGCTCGGCAGAACCGCGCCTTCGGGCCAGACCAACCCGTCGCCGAACGCGTCGTCGTTGATCTCGGCATCCGCGGCGATATTCATCCGCAGCCGCTCGCCGGGGCCGGTCAGCTCGTGGGAGTGGGCGTAGCGATCACTGCGCGCGTGATGGTCGCGCAGCAGGTGCGAAACCTCGTGCACCAGTATCGACGCCAATTCTTCCACCGGCGTGTAGTCGACGAACCGTGGCGAGACGTAGCACCGCCAGTGTTTGTCCACGCCCATCGTCGACACCCCTCGTGACTCGACGATGTTCAGGGCGTACAGGGCAGTCGCCAGATAGGGACGGGCCGAAACCGCTTGCAGCCGTGCGGCATAGAGCTTGTCGAAATCGAGCCCGGTCGTGTCCGTTGTCATCGGCCCGCCTGGACGGCGACGCGGGCCGCGGCACGATCGGCACTCTGCGACACCGACACCACCCCGGCGAGTTGTTCGATCGTCGCGGGCACCTCCCAATTGTCGCGGCGCAGCGTGGCCAGCGTTGTCGCGGGAACGACCACCAGGTCGGGTGCTCCGGTTTCCACGGCCTTCACCAGCAGCGACCACGCCGCATCCCACCGCGCCCGCTCCGGTCGTTTGCGCACCGCGGCCACCACACCGTCGAGAACGGCCTGGCGCAGGTCGCCCCTGGTCGGCAGTTCGGCGGCGACAGGATCGGCCAGCAGTGCTTCCGGATCGGGCAGATCCATCCGATCGATGCTGGTCAGCAGTTCGAAACCGGGACCGTCACCGACGGTGCCACGGATCAACTGCGACAGCACATCACGACTCGCGTCGGCCGCGGTGGCGAAGGCGATGAGCCGCACGGTCATCTCCCAACTCCGTGGTGACGCCCAGGCGCCACCCCGCCGGGTTTCGGTGGTGGGCATCTGATGGACGAGCTTGGGCCGCGCCGCGAGCAAGGTGCATACCGCACGGCGCGCGAATGTGACTGCCTCCGAGAGGCTTTCGTGAGCGAGCCGAGGTACCGTCGCGCGCGGCCATGTTCCGCCGAGGCCACGGACGACGACATCGTGCTCATGAGTCCACTGCAGGTGGACGAAACGGTTCGCCAGCGGCGGGCTCAGCTCCCAGCCGTCGGCGGCCGACGAGCGGGGGTTGGCGGCCGCGACGATGCGCACACCCGCCGGCAGTTCCAGTGCGCCGACCCGCCTTTCGAGAACGACGCGCAGTAGCGCGGCCTGCACGGCGGGCGGTGCGGTGGACAGTTCGTCGAGGAACAGCAGGCCGCGTCCGGCCCGTACGAGTTGAACCGCCCAGTCCGGCGGGGCCATCGGCACACCCTGGGTCGCCGGGTCGTCGCCGATGATCGGCAGGCCCGAGAAGTCCGACGGCTCGTGCACGCTCGCGATCACCGTGGTCAGCGGCAGGTCCAGGGACTCCGCGAGCTGGGTCAAGGCCGAGGTCTTGCCGATGCCCGGCTCGCCCCACAGCAGCACCGGCAGGTCGGCGGCCACGGCCAAGGTGAGCGCTTCCAGTTGAGTATTGCGACGCGGCTCTGTGTGTACTTCGCCCAGCATGGCGAGGAGTTCGCTCGCGATGTCGAGCTGGGAGTCGGCGGCGCGATTCGGGAGGGGCGGGCGGAGGGTGTGAACTGTCATGTGTGAATCACCTTTGGGTTCAGAAGAATTCGATGAATTGGGTTGGGTGGCGCGAGGTCGAACTCGGGCCGACGCCGGTCGACGAAGTGCGAAGATCTGCAGTACGAAGGCGCCGAACGCGCTGGTCGGCCAGTCACAGTGCGGTCGCGTGCCCCGCGGACCAGCTGGTCATCGCACGTCCACCCGAGTCCGCCCGTCAGCACGACGGGGCATGACCCTGATGGCCGGATGGCAACTCAGCGCAAGACCGCGCGCCTCGGACGTGCGCGACGACCCTTGCGGTCATACCGGTCAGGAGGGATGTGGCCGCGACCTGGCGCGGGTAGGCCCGCCCGGAACAGGCCATAGGTAATCCGTTGTCGTACAGCAGCTTCGAGTGCGTCGCGAAGCGGTCCGTCGCGTAGCACCGCGTCGGCGCCGAGCCTGGCTTCGACGATGGTGAGGGCTCCGTCGATATCGCCGTGGTCCAGGCGGTCGCAGACGCCGACGAGCCAATCCGGTTGGCGCAGTGACCGGTCGATGGCCTGCAGGCATGGCATCGGGGTTCCGGTCAGGGCCGCCAGAAGTTCTTCGCGCCGGATTTCGGTGGGGTCGTGATCCAGCGCGGTGAGCACGCCGTTCACCAGCCCGATCCGGTGGCGTTCGCCTCGACACTCCACGACCTGGTGACCGGCGATGGTTTCGGATGTCTCGGCCGTCGCGCCGTCGCAGCCGAGCGCCGAGGCGACCAGCGGATGCAGTCGGTCGGCGGTGATAGCGCCCGCGCGCAGCAATTCCAGATCGGGGAGCACCCAGGTCGCCGCGTCGGGCAGGACCGGAAGCGCGGAGATTCCGCCGCGTGGGTGTTGTCTCGAAATCCGCACCGCGGATGGGTCATCCGCGGGCACGTCCAACACCACCCGCCTGCGCGCACCACACCGGACCAGCACCGACCCGGACCGACGCCCCTGCGACCGCAGCAGAATCGCCGCTTCCTCCGCCCACCGATCGAGGGCACACCCCTGCGGCAGCGATCCGGCCGGGCCGAAGTCGGGCCGACCGGCGGGTGCGACCGAATCGGGCAGACCGAAGCCCGGTCCGTCTCCCGGCGGCAACGACTCGAAATCCCCGGACCCGGATTCGTCGCCCTGCATCTGTTCCGGGCCGACGCATCGTTCTGCGCCGGAACGGATTCGCCACTCGTGAACTCGCCGCGAATCCCACAGGTGACGGTGCAGGTCGAGCCGGTAGCGACTGTTGGGTCGGGGGTGTGGGTGCAAGCGCGCGCTGGTCGCGGGGCTCGCCATGTTCCACAGCGCGAGGCCGACTCGCTGACCGGCGGCCGCCCAGGCCGGTGGCGTGCGGACCACGAGGTACACGGAATCGACACCGCCGCAATGTGTTACGTCACCGTCTGCGTTGTCGAAGCCCGCGATGCCCCCGGAGTCGTAGCGAGCCAGCACCATTGTCAGCCCGGGTCGCAACAGACCGTCCGGTGCGATTCTGGGTAGATGCCAGCGCAACAGGTCAGGCGACAGGTTTCGCAGGTCGGCCCGCACTCGGGCGGCAAGTCCTCGCCCGTGGGTCCGCGCCAACGCCCGCAGGTCCAGATCGAGATCGACGTGCGCCGCGGCGCAGGCCCCCGACCAGTCGCCGACGAGCCTGCGTGCGGTGGCGACCTCGATCATCGCCGGCGGCACAGCGAGCTCGCGCACACGCAGCCAGAGGTTCACGCGCGCATCGTCGTACGAGGCACGGGAGCATTGCGGATCTTCGGTGAATTCCCCGCGTTCACGCGGGAGAGAAGCCGGTGCGATGACCGGCGTGGGGCTCAACGGCCCGGGCGCAGAACGCCCTTTCGACTCGATGTCATGTCGCCAGTATGCACAACAACGCGCGACCCGACAAGCGGTGAGGCTCGAGTCGCGCGGTCTACCACCGAGCCGACGAGGCGGGCGGGCCCTGGTCAGCAACCAGATGCCCGCCCTACCGAATCGTCGTTATCGCGCGTCGGTCAGCTCGCGCGCGTCGGACTGCGCACCCAGCTGCGGGTAGGTCGGGTACTCGATGCCCGAGATGTACTGCACGGTCCGCACGACCTGGCACGAGTAGCCGAATTCGTTGTCGTACCAGACGTAGAGGATCGCGGTGTCGCCCTCGACGATGGTGGCGTTGGCGTCGATGATCGAGGCCGCGCGCGAGCCGATGAAGTCGCTCGAGACCGCGTCGGTGGCGGCGGTGTAGTCGAGGTTGCGGCTCAACGGGCCCGCCAGGGATACCTGACGCAGGTAGGCGAGCACGTCTTCCTTGGTCGTGTCCTGCTTCAGCTGCAGGTTCAAGATCGCGACCGAGACGTCGGGGGTGGGAACGCGGATCGAGTTGCCGGTGATCTTGGCCTTGAAGTCCGGCATCGCCTTAGCCACCGCGGAGGCGGCGCCGGTCTCGGTGAGCACCAGGTTGAACGGCGCGGAGCGGCCGCGACGGTCGGCCTTGTGGTAGTTGTCGAGCAGGTTCTGGTCGTTGGTGAACGAGTGCACCGTCTCGACGTGTCCGCGAACGATGCCGAATTCGTCGTCCATGGCCTTGAGCGGCGGCACGATCGCGTTGGTCGTGCAGGAGGCGCAGGAGTAGATCTGCTGCGACAGGTCCAGGTCGCGGTGGTTCACGCCGTGCACGATGTTGGGCACGTCACCCTTGCCCGGCGCGGTGAGCACCACCTTCGCGATGCCGGGGCGCAGGTGCTGCTCCAGACCGTCGCGGTCACGCCAGCGACCGGTGTTGTCGATCAGGATCGCGTTGTCGATGCCGTAGGCGGTGTAGTCGATCGTCGTCGGGTCATCGCTGTAGATGAACTTGATGACGTTGCCGTTCGCGGTGATCGTGTCGTTGTCCGCGTCGACCTTGATCGTGCCGTTGAAGTGCCCGTGCACCGAATCCCGGCGCAGCAGCGACGCCCGCTTGGCCAGGTCGTCGTCACCGCCCCGGCGCACCACCACCGCGCGCAGGCTCAGCCCGTTGCCCGACCCGGCCTTCTCGATGAGCAGCCGGGTGACCAGGCGCCCGATCCGCCCAAACCCGTAGAGCACCACATCGCGCGGTCCCTGCGAAACGGCCTTGTTGCTGTCGCTCACCTCGGCCAGCACCGAGGTGGTGTACTCCTCGACCGAGAGCCCCCGCTCATCGGCGTGATAGGCCATCACGAGCTGACCCAGGTCGATCTTGCACGGTCCCAGATCCAACCGGCTGATCACCTGAAGGAACGGCAGCGTCTCGTCCACCGACAGCTCTTCGCCGCCGATCTGGCGCGCGAAGCGATGCGTCCGCAGGATGCTGATCACCGACTTGTTCACCAGCGACCGGCTGTGCAGCAGAATCGTCACACCCTTGCTGCGGTACAACGTCCCGATGATCGGAATCATCGCCTCAGCAGCAGCTTCCTGAGCGTTCCAGCGATCAAGTTGTTCGGTAGTCAACACACGTCCTCTGGTTCATCGATATTTCCGCTGCATCGATGCTAGTGAGCGCAGAATTTTCACCGTTGACCACTCCCCACCGGTGAGATCGGCGTCGCACCCAGCCGGCACGAGCACCGACGTCACGACGGTTCGCTCAGGGCCCGACATCCCATGCCAGCCGGGACAGATCCGGATGCGGCGAGGACCGCAACCGATCGAGAAGTGTGACGGCCGCCACCCTCGCCGGTGACCGCGCGATCAGCACCTCGATCGCGGGAAGCGCCACACCGGAGCTCCGCATGCCATGACTGCCCGCAGCACCAGGTGGCCTCGAATCAGAATTTGCCCGTGTGGTGTGCGGTCCGGTGGCCCAGCTGGGCGGTGAACTCGGTGATGAAGTCGTCGGTCAGGGGTGGCCAGCCCCAGAAGTCGAAGGCGAGGGTGCCGAGGGCGAAATCGTCGGCCCATCGCCAGGTGGTGATCGGGCTCGCTGTGGTGCAAGATGCGCAGGTTGCCGAGCCTTCCCCGGATTCGATCCAGGCGTCGATCGCATCCGAAAATGGTTGCCACACTGCGGGATCGGCTTCCCACGCCTGCGGGTAGTCGATGATCACGGTGGTCGCCGCGCAGTGGGGACAGATCGCGGCGGCCGGTTCGATGTCACCCTGGCCCGCGTAGTGGGCGTTCCTGCCGACGATCACGGCGACCGGCGCGGGGATCCAGTCCTCGCCCCAGTTCTGGGTGATCTCAGCCCAATCCGGGCCCGCCACATACCCTTCGTCGACCTGGAGGCTGTACATCGCCTCGCGCGAGGTTTCCCGAAGCAGCCATCGCCGCGACACCATCCAGTCGACCATCCGCTCCGCCGACGCACCCGCGTCCGCGTCCGCCACTTCGAGGTCGACGATCCGTTCGAAGAAATCACCCACGCCCGCATCCTGCCACCGGGGACCGACCTTGTCTGCGGCCTGTCCGCACCCGACGATCGGGGCGGGCATCGCGGTCAGGTCGCGGCAGTCCAGCGGATCTGGGCTGGTTTCACCCTCGCGCACACCGGGTTTCCGGTCGTATCGGTGAGACCGAGTCGAGCCTCGAGCACTCCCGATTCCGTCGCGGCAGCCAGAACCTCGGCAGGCACGTCGGCGAGCATCAGTTTGGCCCGCCGGAACATGGTGAGCATTCCGGCGTCGTCGATGGTGCCCCAGCTGAGATAGAGGAAGCGCTCCCCTGGTCGGCCTTGGATGTAGGGTCCGCGGACATCGTTGCCGCCGTCGACGGTGCATTCCACAGTCCACGTGACGGAATCCGCGTCGCCACGCTGCGGGTCGAGCAACTCCTGCGGACGATTCTTCCGCTGCACGCCCACGTGGATGTTCGAGTACGCCGTCTCGATCCCCGGCGGTCGGCAGGACAACCCCGGCAGCTGCGTCCCCACGATTCGGATGAGCATCCGACCATCCTCGCGCATCCGACCGATCGAAGGACAGCGTCCGGTCGTGTTCGCCACGTGGGTGCCGAACACGACCGGACGCGGTGACGATCAGCTCACGTCGGCTGTTTTCCTCGAAGCAGGTGTCGTCGCCGCAGCTTTCGCCGGCGCTGCCGGCCACCACACCTTGTCGCCGAGCAGCGCGAACAGCGCGGGGACGACCAACGTCCGCACCACGAACGTGTCGAGCAGGATGCCGATTCCGACCACGATGCCCAGCTGGGTCAGGGTGATCAACGGCAACACACCGAGAACACAGAACACCGCGGCGAGGACGACACCGGCACTGGTGATGACAGCCCCGGTCGAGGCGACAGCGCGAACCATCCCCTGGGTGGTGCCGTGCGTACCCGCCTCCTCGCGCGCCCTGGTCACCAGGAAGATCGTGTAGTCCACACCCAGCGCGACCAGGAACAGGAAGCCGAACAGCGGCACGTTGGTGTCCAGCGCGGGGAAGCCGAAGACCGTGTCACTGATCCAGCTGCCCGCGCCGAGCGCGGCGACCGCGCTGAGCACCGTGACGCCGACGAGCAGCACGGCGGCGGGCACCGCGCGCAGGAGTGCCAGCAACACCAGCAGCACGACGGCGAGAATCAGCGGAATGACCAGCGCCTGGTCTCGGCGGGCGGCGTCGCGGATGTCGAGCGCCTCGGCGTCGGAACCGCCGACGAGGGCCTCGGCTCCGGGAACCGCGCCGACCGCGGTCCTGATCGCCGAGATGGTGGTGAACGCTTCCACCGAACCCGGTGCGGCGTTCAGAACGACCGACCACCGTGTCGAACCACCCTGGGAGGTGCCGGTGGCGGTGGCGCGTGAAACGCCCTCCACACCGTCCAGTGCCGCCTGTGTCTGCGCGGTGGTCGCACTGCGCGCGATCACCACAGCCGGATCCGACGAGCCCGACGGGAAGTGCTCGGCCATCGTCTCCAGTCCGTCGACCGACTCGGCCTCGACCCGGAACTGCTCGGTCCGCGAGAGACCGATGTCGGTGGTCGCGAGCCCGGTCGCGAAGACGATCAGCACCGCCGAGGCCGCCCCGGCGACGACGGCAGGGCGTCGCACGACCTGCGTCGCGACATTCGCCCAGACGCCCTGATCGGCCGTATCGCGACCGTCCGCCGGCGGCACGAACGGCCAGAACACCCGCCGCCCGCACAGTGCCAGCAGGGGCGGCAGCGCGGCGAGCACGAAGATCAGCGCGACCACGAGACCGGCCGCGGCGAACGCGCCGAGGCTACGAGTGTTGGGCAGCAGCGCCAACAGCAGGGTGAGCAGGGCGAGGACAACGGTGACGTTGCTGGCGACGATGGCGGGCGCGGCACGACGCACCGCGGCGCGCAACGCCGCGCGATGGTCGGTGTGCCGATGCAGTTCGTCGCGGTATCGCGACACCAACAGCAACGCGTAATTGGTTCCCGCACCGAAGACCAGAACGCTGGTGATGCCGGAAGTCGAGCCGTCGAAAGAGAGTCCGGTCACGTCGGCCAGCAGCGTGCCGACGCTGGTGGCGACGCGGTCGGCGAAGGCGACCACCGTCAACGGCACCAGCCACAACACCGGCGAGCGATAGGTGACGATGAGCAAGACCATCACCACGATCGCGGTGACGATCAGCAACAGCGAGTTCGCACCGGAGAAGGAGTCGGCGATGTCGGCGCCGAACGCCGGGCCGCCGGTGATCTGCACGCGCAGGGTATCGGGTAGATCGGTGGTGACCTGGGTGCGCAGTTCACCGATCCGGTCGGTGAGCGCGAACCCGTTGAGCTGCGCGGACACCGGGATCTGGGCGAGCACGGCACGCCCGTCGGGAGCCGGGATCACCCGGGCGCCGTCGGTCGGCGAGACACCGACCCTGGTGAGCGCCGCGTTCACCGCAGCGAGGTCGCCGGGCGTCAGCGTGCCGTCGTCGGTACGCGTCGCCACCAGGATCGCCGCGGCCGTTCCGGCATCGGGGAAGGTGGCGGCGGCTTCGGCGGCCAAGGCCGATTCCGCCGACCGGGGCAGGGACACCGGCGCCTGGCCCGCACTGTCGTTGCTGCCCGCCAGCCCCATCACGGCCATGGCGGCCGCGACGACAATCAGCAGCACCGCCCACGATCGTCTGCCGGTGACCAGCCCGGCGAAGCGGTCCCATCCGTTTCCGTTCCTCACTCGCATCACAAGAAAATCATTTCAGAAACTTAAGCAATCGGCAAAGCCGGTGGTTGTGGCAGCTAAGCTCTCTGTCGAGCAGAGACAGGAGATCGCGCGTGGATGACGACACCGCCGACACAGAACCAGCCGTCGGTCGGCCGGAGTTGGAGACCGAGATAGCCAGGGATCTCCGTGCCTTGACCGCGATCTCCGAACAGATCGGGCACGTCTTCGCGCGATCGCACGACCTGCGCCCGAACGATTTCCGCGCCCTGATGCATGTCGCGACAGCCGACGCGGAGGGCTCGCCGGTGAGTGCGGGCCAGTTGAGCAAGTTGATGGGCGTCTCCGCACCGGCCGTCACCTACCTGGTCGAGCGCATGATCGAATCCGGCCATCTCGAACGCATGTCCGACCCGACGGACCGACGCCGAGTCAACCTGAGCTATACCGACCACGGCATGTCGGTCGCGTCCGGATTCTTCGGACCGCTCAGCGCCCGCACCCGCGCCGCGCTGGCCGCGCTGCCCGACGCCGACCTGACCGCCGCCCACCGCGTACTCGTCGGCGTCACCTCCGCACTCCGCGAGTTCTACGCCGAACTACCGACATCGGGCAATCCCGCCGAATAAGCACCTTCAGCATCCGAGGCAATTACCCGGCAATCGATTCGATCGATCGTCAGCCTCGGTCGATCCGGGTCGTCGCCCCACTTCGGGTCGCGACGGTGACACCTTGTGAACACCCATCCTTACCAGCCAACAGCCGGTCCCCCGATCGCATTCACCTTTCGCAATTGCACCGCATCTTGTTAAAAGGAATCCACTCCGGTAAACTCTGAGCAACCCTACGAATGCGGATACTGCACCCCCGCAGACAATTTCGCTGGGCATGCGATTCTCGATGATGCACCACGACACCGAGCGAAATACTCGCGCGCGAAAAAGAGGGAGCATCACCCTCGTCGTCACAACCACCACCACCGGTGGTCCACTGGCAAATGGATTCGAACATGTAGAAGTTTCGACAGGACCTGCATTCCATTCAACGGCGGATCGCTTGGTGTCGAGTGGGCGGTCCTCCGCATCACCGAGGAGTCGACCATGACCACCGGCAACCCGTCTACGGTGCACAACATCACGCCCGAGGCCGAGCCCTTCCAGCGGCAGGCCATCGCCGAGGGGATATCCATCTCCGCCGCGTTCATGCTCATCATCTTGGCGGCGGTCTCGATTCTGCAGGGGATCTCCGCGATCGCGGACGACCAGCTGTATGTCGCCGGCATCGAATACGTCTACGAGTTCGACACCACGACGTGGGGCTGGGTTCACGTCGTGCTCGGCGCGCTCGCGCTGATCTGCGGCGTCGGCCTCGCGGTCGGATCGACGTGGGGTCGCTACAGCGCGCTGGGAATCGCCGCGTTGGTCATTGTCGCGAACTTCATGTCGCTGCCGTACTACCCGGCATGGTCCATCGTGATCATCGCGCTGAGTGTCGTGATCATCTGGGCTGTCTCCACCTGGCGACCCGAACGCTGAGTCCTCCTCGGATGTCTCCCCGATAGCTCGTCCATCGGGGAGCGAGGCGCCGACCAGGAGGAACGATGGCGTCCCTGTCGATCGACCGACGCGATCGGTTGCACCCCGACGATGTCCGCGCGTACACCGTCGGCGTCGAGGAAGAGTTCGTGCTGATCGACCCGGCCACCGGATGCCCGTCCCTGACCAACACCACCGTGGCGGCAGCCGAGACCGACATCGATGTGCAGCTGGAGCTCTCGCAATGCCAGATCGAAACCTGCACTCCCGTCTGCGCGAGCATCGAGGCGGTACATCGCGAGGTCCGACGGGCCAGGGTCGCGATCAGCGCCGCGGCGGCTCGGTCCGGTTCGCTTCCGTTGGCGGTGGGGGTGCCGATCTGGGGCCCGCCTGCCGGTTCCATCACCGAGACGCCGAGAAACCGGCGCATGGCCGAACACTTCGGGGCGCTGGCCGATCAGGTGACCTGCGGTTGCCACGTCCATGTCTGCGTCCCCGAGCGCGACCTCGCGGTGCAGGTCAGCAATCATCTGCGTCCATGGCTGCCCGCGCTGCTGGCGTTGACAGCGAATTCGCCGATCGCCGAGGGCATCGATACCGGGCACGCGAGTTGGCGCCATATGGTGTGGGCGCAGTGGCCGAGCGCGGGCCCACCACCGCATTTCCGGTCAGCGGCCCACTATGACGACATCGTCGCGGGCCTCGCCGAGGACGGACACATTCTCGACCCCGCGATGGTCTATTGGGATGTGCGATTGTCCGCGCACCTGCCGACCATCGAGATCCGAATCAGCGACGTGCCCGCCACCGTCGTGGAAACCGCCCTGTTGGCGAGTTTCGTGCGGGCCCTCGTGGTCACCTCGGTCGCTGCCATCGACAGTGGGCAACTCGCCGTTCCGATCGCCCGCACGCGCCTGCGCTCAGCGTGCAGCTACGCCGCCCGCGACGGGCTCTCCGGCACTCGATTCCCCACAGCCCTCACTCAGCTGCTCTGCCACGTCCGTTGCGCCCTGGAGGAATCCGGTGACTACGAATTCACCCGCGACGCGTTGGCGGAGGTACTCACCAGTGGCAACGGCGCCGTCCGGCAACGCGGTGCCCTGGTGGCCGGCGGCCCGGCCGCCGTCGTGGATGTGCTCTCGCGCCTGACCGTCGAAGGGTGCGAAGCCGACGATTCCCAGCGGGCGATATGACCAGACCGGTGAGTCCTGAACGAGCAGGCGGTGGATGATGCGCGACGACAACGAAGCTGTGCAGATCGATCAGGTGATCGAACGCCTGATCGCCCGATTCCCCGCGGAGTCACCGGCGGAGATCGAACTGCTGGTGCGGCGTATCCATGAACGGTTCGCCGATGCCCGTGTCCGCGATTTCATTCCGCTGCTCGTCGAAAAGGCCGCTCGGCAAGCTGTCGGCGTCTACCCGGTCGAGGTCGCAGGCGAGGACCCGCACAGCGTCCCGTCGATGGCTACGATCTAGTGGAACCGCCTACCCTGCCGAAGGGTCCCCATTGAGAGAAGGACGGCCCGCTATGGCCGCGCACACAATGCACGCAGACCCGGCGGCCACCGCCTCCGGCCGCGCACGAGTGCGCTGAGGCACCCGACCATGTCGTGGAAGGACCGCGTCACCGCGTTACCCGGGATCGCGACAGCCCTCGGATATCGCCGTGCGTGGCTGCGAGCCGATATCACCGCGGGCCTCGTCCTGACCGCGTTGTTGATCCCCGCCGGTATGGGCTACGCCGAAGCAGCGGGACTTCCCGCGTACGCGGGTCTCTACGCGACCATCGTGCCGTTGTTGGCCTACGCGGTGGTCGGGCCGTCCAGAATCCTTGTGCTCGGCCCGGATTCCTCCCTCGCCCCGCTGATCGCGGCCGCGGTGCTACCGCTGGCCGCCGTCGACGATCCCGACCGTGCACTGGCGCTGGCGGGAGTCCTCGCCGTTCTCGTCGGGCTCATCCTGCTCGTCGGTGGATTCCTTCGGCTCGGGTTCGTCACCGAACTGCTGTCCAAACCCATCCGGCTCGGCTACCTGAACGCGATCGCGCTCATCGTCGTCGTCGGGCAACTTCCCAAACTGCTCGGCTTCTCCGTGGACGCCACCGGCGTGCTCGCCGAAATCGCCGAGATCGGGCAGTCCGTCGTCCACAGCGATATCGATCCCGTGGCGGCCGGTATCGGCATCGGCACGCTCGCTGTCATCGTGGCCTTCCGGTGGTGGCTGCCCGCGGTACCGGGAGTGCTGGTCGCGGTCGCGGGCGCGATCGTGATCTCGGCCGCCGCCGGACTCACCGACGACATCGGCATGGTCGGCGCCCTGCCCGAAGGCCTGCCGCTGCCTTCCATCGGCGGCATCGACTGGGACGACATCGTGCATCTGATCGGACCCGCGGCGGGGATAGCGTTGATCGCGTTCGCCGACAGCGGCGTGCTGTCGCGGACCTTCGCTTCGCGGCACGGCGAAGATGTCAACGGCAGCACCGAGATGAAGGCGATCGGCGTCGCCAATGTGGCGGGCGGCCTGTTCGGTGGATTTCCCGTCTCCGCGAGCGGATCGCGAACTCCGGTCGCCGAACAGAGCGGCGCCCGTACCCAATTGGCGGGTGTCGTCGGCGCACTCGCTGTTCTGCTCTTCGTGCTGCTCGCCCCCGGGCTCACCGCGTACCTGCCCGACGCCACCCTCGGGGCGGTCGTGATCGTCGCGGCCACCGCGTTGATCGATATCCCCGGCATGGTCCGGATGTGGCACATGAGTTCGGTGGAATTCGCCCTCGCGACAGCCGCGTTCGTCGGAGTCGCGTTGGTCGGCGTATTGCAGGGCATTGTCGTCGCGATCGGTCTGTCCTTCGTCGCGGTGGTCGCGCGGGCCTGGCAGCCCTACCGCACCGAACTCGTCCGGACGTCGGACCGTCCCGGCTATCACGACGTCGAGCGCCACCCCGACGGGCAGCGCATCCCGGGCCTGGTGCTGGTGCGGTTCGACGCACCCCTGTTCTTCGCCAACGGACAGATCTTCGACGAGTATGTTCGCTCGGTCGTCGCCGAGGCTCCGCCCCCGATCGAATGGGTCATCATCGCCGCCGAACCCATCACCGATCTGGATACGACGGCCGTCGACGAACTCGTCGATCTCGACAATTACCTCGCGGGCAAAGCAATTCAATTGAAATTCGCAGAAATGAAGGGACCGATCAAAGACAAGCTGATCCGCTTCGGCGTCGGCGATCGGTTCGACCGGACGCACTTCTATCCCACCGTCGAAGCCGCGGTCGACGCTTTCCACCATCGAACCGACGCGGACAGTTGATCCGCCGCCGCGACTGATCGATCCCGCGAACTCAGCCCGGCGAAACGGGCTGGAAATCCACCAGTTCGTCCGCCCCGGCCCGCACTGTTCCGGCACAGGATTCGGGTATTTCGTTCCAGGCGCCGGGAAGGTCGCGCAGTGGTTCCGACACCACGAAACGGGTCTGGTCGCCGAGGCGGTGCAAGACGTCCACCTCCGGGTGCAGGGCCCGCAGGTCAGCGATCCTTGTCGAGAAGAACAGCGATCTGGACTGTCGTTCACTCGAGTAACGGAAGACCCACAGGGATTTTCCATCGGTCGTCGCGACGGTCATCTGGACCGGGTTCTCCACCCGGCGCAGGCGACCGACATCTTCGACGAAGCCGACCGCGCGAGCGACGGCGCCGAGGGGATCGTCGGTGAGGCCGAAGGTCAACGCCAGATAGAACAGAGTCTCCGAATCCGTCGATCCTTCGAGGTCGCAGAACAATTCTGGATCGATCGCGGTGACCAGGTCGCGGCGGACCTCACGGAACCCGCGCAGGGCTCCGTTGTGCATCCACAGCCATCGCCCGTGCCGGAACGGATGGCAGTTACTCCGCTGCACCGGTGTCCCGGTCGACGCGCGGATATGGGCGAGCAACATCGACGTCCGGATCTGACCGGCGACCTCACGCAGATTTCGATCGTTCCACGCCGGTTCGACGCTCTTGAATATCGCGGGCTCGTCACCCTCGCCATACCAGCCGATCCCGAAACCGTCGCCGTTGGTCGTTGTCGCTCCGAGGCGTGAATGCAAACTCTGGTCTATCAATGAGTGCCGCGGCTTGAACAACAGTTCTTCAGCGAGAATCGGCTCCCCTGAGTAAGCCATCCATCTGCACATACATCTATTCAAACAGACCGGACCGCCGATGTTAAGAAGACTGGATATCAGGCACTTTTCTACGACATGACCTGCCCGAGCATCACACGCTTCAAATAGGCGTGTGCGACCAGCGTGCAGTAGTGCTGCCCTTTGAACGCCTCCGGGATACCGGGGGTGTCGAAGGGTACGTACAACGCCTTGGACGGGATATGCAGGACTCCGCCGGCATCGACGGTCGTGGTGGGGAATTCGGCGACCCACTCCTGACCGGTCGCCGCGATGGTGTCGGGGTCGATGACGATGTCGCGAGGCTTGTACACCAATGCTTTTCGTTCGTCGTTGGTGAGCTCCTTGGTGACCTCGCGCACCGTCCGCTCGTTGACCTCCGCGCAGGTGCCTTCCTCGCCCGTGACGCGCGCACCGTATTCGACGGCGATGTGATCGGCCGATTTCCCCTTACACCGCACCTGTTTCGGCTGAGTTCTCGCGCTGTCCTCATAGGTTGTGTACCGCGTGGTGGTGAGCGGGCGAAGCTGTGGCTTGGACGCAGCGAAACCGGCCGCGTCCGGATAGTCGACATTGGCGAGGGTTCCACCCTCGTGTTCGAACTTGCGCGGGTGTAGATCCGCGGTCTGCGTCTGCGCGCGAATGCACAGGTTGCCGTAGTCGGTCGGGTCCGCCCCCGCGGGCGCCGCCGAGAGCGGGCTCAGCGCCACAGCGGCCAGGGCGAGTATGGAAACACGCCGAGTTGATACGAACACGCGATTCTCCGTTCCTGGAACAAGCTTTCGTATAGGAAACACCGTTCCAATGAGAGAAACAAGAGCACTCGCGATGTCGCACCGCGGATCAGTACTCGCGCAGCAGCCTGCCCACGCCCTGGGCACGGTCGTCCAGGCCGTGCTCACGCAGTGCGTGCCACAGCGTGGCGGCATTGATGGCGACAACGGGCTTGCCGAGTTCCCGCTCCAGCTGGTCGGCGAGGGCGACGAAGGACAGGTTGGTGCCCACCTGGACGATCGCTTGCACATCCGGTCCGTCGATGTCGGCGACGACCTCGCGTAGCCGGTCGGCCTCGACGCGGGCGATGTCCGTCGCGGTGGCGCAGCGCAGGCCGGTGATCGCGGCAACGTCGAATCCCGCCTCGGTGAAGAACCGGCCGACCTCCCTGTCGGCGATCGGCTGATACGGCGAGAACACCGCGATCCGACGGCAACCGAGTTCACCGAGGGCGGCCCGGCAGGCGCTCGCACCGGTCGTCACGGGCAATCCGGTGCGTTCGCGCAGGCGCTGTTCGAAGGCCGCGTTGCCCGCTACCCCACCCCAGAAGGTCTCGGCGGACATGCCCATCACCAGGCGATCGGGTTCGGCGGTCAGCACATCGCGCACCGCGGTATCGATCGAGGCGCGGATCTGGCCGAGGAGGGCTCGGAAATCCGCGTCGTTGCCCATCACCGGGTTCGGGATGTACATCGATCCCGAACGGTAGGTGATGCCGGGCAGCGCGGCCCGCCAATAGTCGTGTTCGACAACAGTGTTCGTGCTCGGCACGATCACGCCGAAAACGGCTCGGGTGCCGACAGCGTTGCTCATCTGCTCATCCTCAGGAGATCGGGTGCCGCGTCGGACCGGTAGCCCGCGCCAGTAGGTCGTCGACGGCGCGATGCGCCCGGCTCCGATCGGCCGCCCGGTCGAGCAGCAGCGCGTCGACGAGCAACGGCGAGACGATCGCCATGGCGGCCTCCTCGACGTCGCACTCGGCGTCGACAGCGAGCGCGCGGACCGCACGATGGATCGGTGCGAGCAAGTCCATGACGTAACGCTGACGCAGCGGCACGCAGTCCGGATCGGTCGACGAGGCGGTGACGAGCGCGCGCAGGAAGGCGGCAACGGGCTTGTCGCGCAAGCGATCACACAGCAGATCGACTTCGGCGTGCAGGTCGGCGGCCGGGTCACCCGACGGTTGCGGACCCGGGTGCGGGGCGACGGCGATCAGGGCCGCGAGGAAGTCGCGTGGCATCGGCCAGTGCCGGTAGATCGTGGTCCTGGCCACGCCCGTCACCGCGTGCAGACGTTGCGGCGTCAACGCGGCCCCGCCCTCGGTGAGCAGGAGATCCAAGGCCGCGGACAGCACGAGCTGCGCGGTCTCGGCGGCGGGACCGGCTGGGCGTCCTGGCTTGCTCACAGCAATAAACGATACATCTTGTCTTGGTTATTAATAACCAGTACATTCTGTAGTGGAATTACCTTTCGCTTCAGGAGGACCCCATGCGTCCACATGTCGAAATCATCGACGAACGCGATCTGATCCAACACCCCGCCGAGTTCCAGCACGCCACCGGCAGTGCCGAACAACGCAATCTCAGCTACGACGAGGAAGACGGCTCCGCCTCGCTCAAGGTCCGCTTCACCAGCGACTGGTCGCGGCCCGCCGGCGTACACCACGCCGCGACCGAGTGGTACGTGCTGTCCGGCCGGGTCACCATCGGCGATACCGAACTCGGTCCCCACGGTTTCTGGATGGCGCCGACCGGGGTGTGGACCCCGGCCGTCTCCGTGGCCGAGGGGACCGAGATCCTGCTCTTCCGCGAAGGGGGCGACTGGCACTTCGATATCGCCGACGCGGACCGCGATTTCGTCCGCGAAGACCAGAAACTGGTTGTCCTCGACACCGCGGCGATGCCGTGGATCGACGTCAAGGACGGCAGCCCGATGCGCTTCGACCTGGGCGGCACTCCCGTCCCCGGCCTGTACATCAAACTGCTGCAGCGCGATGTGAAAACCGGCTTCTACACCCGTCTCATCAAGGCCAAGCCCGGATGGCGCGAGGAACCCCTCGCCCATCATCCGTGCAGCGAGGAGGCCTACTGCCTCGACGGCGGCTTCGACTACAACTTCGGAAAGATGTGGCCCGGAACCTATTTCTGGCGGCCCGCCCTGATTCGCCACGGCGACTTCACCGCCGACGCCGAACACGGCTGCACCTGGATCGTGCGCTCCGACGCCGATCTCGTCGACTGGTACACCGACAACGCCAAGATCGAGATATCCGGCGACGCGACGAACTGGGGACCCGACTTCGCGCACAGCCTCGCACCACGGCTGGTCGAGCCGGTCCGCTCCCGTTCCATCGGACAGTGGACCGACCCCACGTACCAGTGATACGCGCTCCCGGCGGCACGGTCGGCGCCGATCAGCTGCCGTCCGGGCCGCGCCGCAGATAGCGGCCGTGCGCGGGGCCCTGCAGTTGCCCCTTTCGCACGATGTGGTTTCCGCGCAGGAACACATCGGTGACGCTCGCGGTCATCTCGAAGCCTTCGAAAGGTGTGTATTCCTGGGCGGATTCGGAGTCCGCCGCCCGCACCGTCCATCGCGCGCCGGGGTCGACGAGCACGACATCGGCGTCGTATCCCGCGGCCAGGTGCCCCTTGCGGCTCAGCCCGTACCGACGGGCGGGGTTGGCCGCGGTGAGTTCGGCGATGCGGTTCAGGGACAGGCCACGCTTGCGCCCCTCACCGACCAAGCCGGGAAGCAGATATTCGGCGCCCCCGAAGCCGGATCTGGCGAGGAACACATCCTCGCGATCGGCGCCGAACTTCTGTTCGGCCCGGCAGCACGCGTGATCGCTGACCACCCAGTCGATATCGCCAGCCAGCAGATGCCGCCACAGCGCCTCCACATCGGCGCGCTCACGCAACGGCGGATTCACTTTGCCGCCGATGCTGTGGGCGGTGTCGACATCGGCGAGCAGGTGGCCGATGGTGACCTCGCGACGGAAGTTCACGTTCGGGAACGCCTCGGCCATCGTCAGCGCGGCCGCCACGGCCTTCTCCGACGACAGATGCAGCAGATTGATGTTCGCCAGGCCCGTCTCGTGTGCGAGATAGGAGGCCATCGTGATCGCGAGGCCTTCGGAATGCGCTGGGCGCGAGGCACTGTAGGCGCGCAGGCCGGTCTGCGTGCTGTCCTGCTCGACCAGCGCGGTGTAGGCGGCCATGATCTCGGCGGTCTCGCAGTGCAGCGACAGCGAGATGTGGTCGCCGTACTTCTCGCGGGCGCGCTGGATTCCCCGCATCACGAATTCGAAGTGGGCCAGGTCGTAGCGTTCGGTCGGCGGGATCATCAGGAACTCGGCCTGGTCCGATGATCGGCCGTGCAGGCCGTGGCCGCCGTAGAACATGAAGATCTTGAACGAGGCGATGCCGAATTCCTCGACGAGATAGGAAATTTCGTCGATGTGTTCGGCGGTCATCGGCGCCAGGTGCAGGCCGTAGTCCACCTGGGATCGTCCGGCCATCCGGTCGAGGACCTCGGGGACGAAATCGCGATAGGAACCGCCGCGGTTGAGGTAGTAGCGCCCGGTACGCATGTAGGTCAGCGAGGTGGTGACGCCGCCCTGGGCGCAGGCCCGGCTCTCGCTCTCGGTGTCGGCGGCGAGATCGCGGTAGATCCCCCAGTGCTGATGGGCGTCGACGACGCCGGGGAAGGCGAGCAGGCCGTCGGCATCGATCACCCGCGTGCGGTCGTCGACGGGCAGGTTCGGGCCGATCGCGTCGATCGTGCCCCCGGAAATCGCGATGTCGAGGGGTTCGGGATTCTCCGACGGTGGGCCGTCCGGACGTACCACGCGGGCATTGCGGATCAGCAGTTCGGTCGCGGGCACAGCAAACCTCCAAGTTTCTCTGTGCGAAACAGCATTACCATTTTTGCGATCATCGCAGTAGCATGCGCTGGTAGTCAATGCCGCGAGCCCCCTGACTGTTTCGGTAGAGGAAACTCTCGCGCCGTGAAGGAGTGAGCGATGGCGCAGTCGCTAGCCGGAATCCGCGTGCTCGATGTGGCGACGCTGTTCGCCGGCCCCCTGGCGGCCACCCTGCTCGCCGATTTCGGCGCCGACGTCGTCAAGATCGAGCATCCCCAGGGCGATCCGGTGCGCAGCCACGGCGCCCAGCGCGACGGGATCGGGCTGTGGTGGAAGATGCTCGGGCGTGGCAAGAAGTCGGTGACGTTGTATCTCGGCTCGCCGCAGGGACAGGAGATCTTCCGGCGCATGGTCGCCGACGCGGATGTGGTGATCGAGAACTTCCGGCCCGGCACCCTCGAGCGATGGGGACTCGGCTACCCCGAACTGCGTGCCATCAATCCGCGCCTGGTGCTGGCACGGGTCACCGCGTTCGGTCAGTTCGGGCCGTACGCGCGACGACCCGGCTTCGGCACGCTCGCCGAGGCGATGAGCGGTTTCGCGGCCGTGACCGGTGAACCGGACGGCCCGCCCACCCTGCCACCCTTCGGGCTCGCCGACGGAATCGCCGCGCTGACAACCGCTTTCGCGATCATGACGGCCCTTCGCGCCCGCGAACACGACGGTCACGGCCAGCAGGTCGACCTCGCCATCATCGAACCGATCCTGACCCTGCTCGGCCCGCAGATCATCGCCTACGACCAACTCGGCGAGCTACAACCCCGAATGGGCAATCGGTCGTCGAACAACGCGCCGCGCAACACCTATCGCACCGCCGACGGGGGCTGGGTCGCGGTCTCCACCAGCGCGCAATCGGTCGCCGAACGGGTGATGCGGTTGGTCGGACGACCCGATTTCATCGATCGCCCCTGGTTCGCCTCCGGCAGCGAACGGGCCGGGCACGCCGATGAACTGGACGCGGCGGTCGGCGGCTGGATCGCACAGCACAGCACCCAGGAGGTGATCGACGCCTTCGACGACGCCGAGGCCGCGGTGGCGCCGATCTATACCGCCGCCGACGTGCTGGCCGACCCCCAGTTCCGGGCACTCGAATCGATCATCACGCTGCCCGACGACGAGCTGGGCCCGGTGCGCATGCAGAACATCCTGTTCCGACTGTCGCAGACGCCGGGTGAAATACGGTGGACCGGGCCACCTTTGGGCGCGCACACCGATGAGGTACTCGGTCGCTACGGCGTCGACGCGAGCGCCATCGCCGAGCTTCGCGCCGCCGGGGTGATCCGATGACAACGACACCACGACCGCACGAGCCCGCCGTGCCCGAAGAAGCCGCCATCGATCCGTTGATCGTGGCCGTGCGAGGCGATATCCGGTTGATCGAGTTGGGGCAGCCCTTCTTCACCGGTATGCCGTGCTCGCCGAACCATCCCGGCTTCCGCATGACGTTGGCGCGCCGACACGGTGACATGGTGCGGGCCGACGGCGGCTCGGCCGCCAACGAGATCATCGTGACCGGCGGACATGTCGGCACCCACATCGACGCACTCAGCCACGTCAGCCAGGACGGCGCACTGAACGGCGGAGTCGACGCGCAGGAGGCCCAGCGTGGCGGCAGGTTCAGCGCGCACGGCGCCGAACATCTGCCCGGCATGCTGCGCCGCGGCGTTCTGCTCGACATCGCTCGGGTGCACGAGACCGACACCCTCCCCGGTGGCTACGAGATCACGGTGGACGATCTGGAAGCGGCCGCCCGGCAGGCGCGAGTCCAGGTGACGGCAGGCGACGTCGCGCTGATCCGGACAGGATGGTCGCGGCTGTTCGCCGAACCCGGCGCCTACCTGGGTCAGGAAACCGGTGTCCCGGGGATCGGCGTCGACGCGGCCCGCTGGCTCGCCGATCACGAGGTGCCGGCGACCGGTTCCGACACCACCGCCTACGAGTGCATAGCGCCGGGGGCAGGCCACAGTATCTTGCCGGTGCACCGGGTGCTGCTCGTCGAATCCGGCATCTACATCATGGAGCACCTCGCGCTGGAGGATCTCGCCGATGCCGGGATCAGCGAATTCGCTTTCCTGCTCGCTCCTTTGCGCATCGTGGGCGGCACCGGCTCCCCTATTCGCCCGCTCGCGGCGGTCAGCCGATGAACGACGCCACCATCGTGGCGCGGCTGGCCGCCTTCGCCGCGTCGGCGCGCGAGCGTGGCGTCGGGGACGAGCTGCGCGCGGACGCCGCGCGACGAGTGCTCGATGTACTGGGCAACAGTATCGCCGCGCTCGGCACGTCACCGGCGCACGCCGTGCGCAAGGTGATCACGGAGTGGGGCGGCGCACCGCGGGCCACGGCACTCGGCCTACCTGGTCGCTGGCCTGATGCGAGTGCCGCGCTCCTCGGCGGGACCCTCGCCCATGCCATGGATTTCGACGACACGCATCTGCCCTCGGTTCTGCATCCCTCGGCGACGGTGGTGCCTGCCGCCCTCGCGGTCGCCGAATCCCGTGATGCCGATGGCGCCGCGCTGCTGGATGCCATCGCCGTCGGAGTCGAAATCGCCGTACGCGTGGGCATGGCGGGCTACGACGAAGCGCTGGGCAATTCGGTGTTCTTCGAACGTGGCCTGCACGCGACCGCCATCTGCGGCGCCCTCGGTGGCGCCGCGGCCGCCGCGATGCTGTCCGGCGCCGATGCCGACGGCATCGCCCACGCGATCGGCATCGCGGCGAGTATGGGCTCGGGTCTGCTGGAAGCCAACCGCACCGGCGGCACGGTGAAGCGGGTGCACTGCGGGTGGGCCGCGCACTCCGCGGTCACCGCCGCCGCCCTCGCGCGCGCCGGGCTGACCGGGCCGCCGACGGTCTTCGAGGGACGGTTCGGCCTGCTGCAGGCCTTCTGCGGCGAGCAGAGCAACCCGGCCGCGATCCTCGACGGTCTCGGTACGCACTGGGAGCTGCCCGGCGTGTTCTTCAAGCCCTACCCCTGCAACCATTTCACCCACGCGGGCATCGACGCGGCGCTGCGGCTGCGCGCCGATGGCATCACCGCCGACGATATCGAGCGCATCGAACTCGGTGTGCCGACTGCGGTTTCGCGCACCATCGGCGAACCGTACGCCGAGAAGATCCGCCCGAAATCGGGCTACCACGCCGCCTTCTCCGGCCCGTACACCGTGGCGGCCGCGCTACTCGGCGGTGGCGGCCTCGGCGTGTTCCACCAGGACTTCACCGATGCGGCGGCCGCGGACCCCGACCGGCTCGCCCTCGCGGCTCGGGTCACCTGTATCGCGGACCCGCGCTGCGACGCGATCTTTCCTCGGCAGTTCCCCGCTGTCCTCACGGCCTGGTTGCACGACGGGCGCGTCCGCACCGAACGCGTCGAGGTGAACCGGGGTGGCCCCGGTAACCCGCTGTCCGCAGCCGAACTCGCCACCAAGTTCCGGCTCAACACCGAACGTACCTTCTCCGGCGATCGGGCCGACGACATCAGCAAGGCGGTCGCCGATCTGGCGAGTCAGCCCGATCTGAACGCGGTGATGGCACTGCTGCGCGAGGCGCGATAGCGACGCGGTGCAGCGACAACGGCTACTCGTCGACCGGTGCGGTTCGGACCGGTTCCGGGAACACGCCGGCCCGGCCGAGGAGCGCGGGCACCGGCTGCCCGAGCAATTCGCCCAGCCACGAACCGGTTTCGATGACCCGCTCGAGCTGGACGCCGGTCTCGATGCCCATCCGGTCCAGTGTGTACAGCAGATCCTCGGTGGCGATATTGCCCGTCGCGGCGGGTGCGAAGGGGCAACCGCCGATGCCACCGGTGCTGGTATCGAGGATGCGGACACCGGCGTTCAGTGCCGCAACGGCGTTGGCGTAGCCGGTGTTTCGGGTGTTGTGGAAATGAAACCGCAGGTCCGCGTCCGGGGCGAGCCGCGCCGCGCCGGCGGCCAGCGCGCTGACCTGATCCGGGACGCCGACGCCGATCGTGTCGGCGAGGGCGATCTCCTCGGGTTGCGCCTCGGCGACTCGGCGCACGAGTTCCAGCACCGCCGATTCGGCGACGTTTCCCTCGAAGGGACAGCCGAACGCCGCGGCGATCGTCACCGTGCGGCGCACCCCCGCCTCTTTCGCCCTGGCCGCCAACGTCACCCAGCGCTCGATCCCCTGCTCGGTCGAGCAGCCCTGGTTGCGCAGGCTGAAGGAATCCGTGGCGACGACCACCACATTGATCTCGTCGACGCCCGCCGCCAGTGCGCGATCCAAGCCGCGGTCGTTGACTATCAGCCCGGCGTAGGACACGCCGTCGATCCGCGGCACTCCCGCCATGACGGCCTCCGCGTCCGCCATCTGCGGCACCCGCTTCGGGTGGACGAAGCTGACCGCCTCGATCCGGCGCAGTCCCGCGTCGACGCTGCGTTCGACCAGCCGAATCTTGTCCTCGACCGCGACGACGACCGGCTCGTTCTGCAGGCCGTCCCTCGGCGCGACCTCGACCAATGTGACGTTCACAGATCCTCCAGCTCACTCTCGACACAACGCTCCCGGCGCGGGTCAGCCGCGCCGTCTTGCCGGTCTGTTCCGCTACGGGATACATTGTATCCAATCTGGCGGTTCGCAATATGTCCACCGCGACATCGACGCAGGCACCACGGAATGGAGACGACCACATGGCAGTCGAGGCGACAACACCGACGGGTCCGCTGGCCGACCTGCGGGTAGTGGAGATGGGTCAGCTGATCGCCGGACCGTTCGCCGGCCAGCTGCTCGGCGATCTCGGCGCCGAGGTGATCAAGCTCGAATCCCCCGGCACCGGCGATCCGATGCGGCAGTGGGGCCGGGAGCAGTCGGCGGGCAAGTCGCTGTGGTGGCCGGTGGTGGCCAGGAACAAGAAGTCGGTGACCTGCGACCTTCGCGATCCCGCCGGGCAGCAACTGGCACGGCAGCTGATCGAGCGGGCCGACATCGTGATCGAGAACTTCCGGCCCGGCACCATGGAACGCTGGGGCCTCGGATTCGACCGGCTACGCGAGCACAATCCCGGGCTGATCATGGTGCGGGTCACCGGATACGGCCAGTCCGGGCCGTACTCGCCGCGCGCCGGATACGGCTCCATCGGGGAGGCCATGGGCGGAATTCGCTATGTGACAGGCGATCCCGACCATGCCCCGGCCCGAGCCGGGATCTCGCTCGGCGACTCGCTCGCCGCGGTCTTCGCCACCATCGGCACCCTCGCGGCGGTGCACCACCGCGCGAACACCGGGCGCGGCCAGATGGTGGACTCGGCCATCTACGAGGCGGTGCTCGCGCTGATGGAGTCACTGCTCCCCGAATTCGCGGTCACCGGGTATCAGCGCGAGCGCACCGGGTCGGTGCTGCCGAATGTCGCACCCAGCAATATCTATCCCACCCTCGGCGGCGAGATGATCCTGGTCGCCGCGAACCAGGACACCGTCTTCGCCCGCCTCGTCAAGGCCATGGGCCGCTCCGAACTCGCGACCGACGAACGGTATTCGACACACAACGCGCGCGGCGCCCGGATGACCGAATTGGACGACCTGATCGCCGCGTGGACCGCGACCTTCGAGACCGAGGAGCTGCTCGCGCAGTTGCACGCGGCGGGCGTACCGGCGGGCCGGATCTTCACCGCGCGAGACATGTTCACCGACCCGCACTTCGCCGCGCGCGAGGCGATCGTGCGACTCGCGCATCCGGAGTTCGGCGAGCTGCCGATGCAGAACGTCTTCCCGAAACTGAGCGAGACCCCGGGATCGGTGCGCCATCCCGGCCCGGAGCTCGGCGAACACAATCAGGACGTGTACGGCGGCCTGCTCGGTCTCGACGAGAAGGCCATCGGCCGACTCGCCGCCGACGGCGTCATCTGAGAAGGAGGCCGCCATGACCGATCGTGCGGGCGAATACCGGCGCTCCGGCTACAGCGCGCGCCTCGGCGCGGGCAACTCCCCCGCTGTGCTGGTGGTCGACATCTGCGCTGCCTACGTCACCGACGGCTCACCGCTGCACGCGCCGGTGGAGGACGCGGTGCGCGCTGCCGCCGCCGTGGTCGCGCAGGCACGAGAGTCCGGGCTGCCGGTGATCTTCACCCGGGTTCGCTTCGAGCCGAATGGTCCCGACGGCGGGCTGTTCCGTCGCAAGGTACCCGTACTCCGGGTCTTCGAGCAGGGCAATCCGCTCGGCGACTTTCTCGACGACCCGGCACCGGCCCCCGGTGACGTGGTCATCACCAAGCAGTACCCGAGCGCTTTCCACGCGACTCCGCTGGCGGCGACGCTGGCCGCCCAGCGCGTCGACACCCTCGTCATCGTCGGTCTCACCACCAGCGGTTGCGTGCGCGCTTCCGCGACCGATGCGATGCAGCACGGTTTCCGACCACTGGTCGTCGCCGACGCCTGCGGCGATCGTGACACCGCACTGCACGAGGCCAACCTCACCGACCTCGACATCAAGTACGCCGACGTCCTCGGTCTCGAGGAAGCCCTCGCGGTCCTGCGCTGAACCGGAGCCCTCGGATCGGCCACGCGGCTGACGGTTCCGCCGCCTTACTCGGCGACGGAACTATCAGTGCTGCAACGTGTTTCAGCGCAACTCGATGGTCACCGCAGGGTCGGATCCCGCGGCGGCGCGATCGATGCTCCCGCGCGCCTCGGCATCACCGAGCTGGGCACGGAACCACAGTGCGGTCCACCGCGCGGCGGCGTACACCGATTGATCACGAGGCATGGTCGCCTCGTGCAGGTCGGGCACGGCGCCGGGTGGATTGTTCTGATCGGCGAGCCCGAAATGGTTCGCCCCGACAAGGCCGACGAAGGCCGCGGTCGGTGCGCCGGTCAATCGGGTGAAGGTGTCGTAGGCCTCGGCAGGTTCGGAGACACCGTCGAGCGTGCCGTTGATCAGCATCGTCGGAATGTCGTTCACCCGCACCGGATCCACGCTTGCGCCGATCGTGGTGTTGGTGCCGTGGCCGACGATCGCGCGCAGCTCGCGCGGGTGCTGATACGACAACCCGAAGCAGAACGGCGGCTGGCATCGGTTCGCGGCGGCGTAGAGGGCCGTCGCGCCACCGAAGGAATGCCCGGCGGCCACCAGGATTCGCGGGTCGATGACGGTTCGCACCGGTGAGGACGGGTCCCCCGGCTGAGCGTGCGCCCACGCCACGATATCGGTGAGCGAGTATTCCTCGGCCAGGCTGCGGCCGACGAACGGCAGCGGGTAGTGCTCGGGAATCACCACCACGAAGCCGTATTCGGCGAGCGCGGTGGCGAACCGACCGTAGTACTCGCGCTTCACGTCGGCACCGGGCAGCACCGCTGCCACCGGTAGTGCGCGATCGGCGCCCAGCGGATACCAGACCGTGGTCGCGTCACCGGCGACACGGGTCTCGAAGTGTGCGACGGAGATCTCGGCGGAGGCGGGTGCCGGTGTCGTCACAGCCACCGAGAGCAGACAGAAGACGGTCAGGAAGAAGGCGCGCATGGAGCCCCCCGTTTCGGTTGCAGAAACAGCGTTTCGGTATGAAACTAAGGCGAGACGGTACTTGGAAACGCTGTTTCCCGAAAGTCGAGGACAAGGATTCCCATGGGCCAACATCCGCACGGTTGGTGGATCGTGCTGCACCTGACGCTGTTCGTGTTCTGGCTCGGCGGCGATCTCGGCGTGTTCTATTCCAGCCGGTCAGTGATCGATCCGGCGCTCAGCCCACCCGCCCGCGCCACGGCGCTGACGATCATGAGCGGCTTGGATCTGGCGCCGAAGATCTGCCTGGTCCTGTTCCTGCCCAGCGGATTCACGCTGATGGCACTGGAACCGCACGGCGCGAGCCTGTTCGGCATCGCCCTGTTTCCCTGGTGGTCGGTCGTGCTGGTGTGGATCTTCGCCACGGGCTGGTTGGCGCTGGCGGTGCAGGCACACCGCACGCACGGGAAGGTCGCCTCGATCCGTCGCGCCGACCTCACCATCCGGATCGCGGTGATCGCGGCCATGACCGGAGCAGGCGGCTACACCCTGCTGGCGAGCGAGCCGTTCGGCGTGACGACCGACCCACGCTGGCTCGGCGCGAAAATTCTGCTGTACACCCTGGCGATCGCCGCGGGGCTCGGCATCCGAATGACCTTGCGGCCCTTCGGCGCAGCCTTCGGCATCCTGATGAGCGAGGGCTCGAGCGAGGCCGTCGAGCGCACCTTGCGGCGCAGCGTCGACGGTTGCCTGCCCTATGTGTGGCTGATCTGGGGCAGTGTGCTCGCGGCGGCGGCGCTCGGCGTACTCAAGCCCGGTGCCCAGCTGTGAGACGTGGCTACACCGTGTAGCCCAACTGGGCCGATATCGCCCCGGCCGCCTTCAGCAGCATCGGAACACAGTCGGCCATGCGCGGCTGGAAGCGCGAGAGCGGACCGCACACACTGATCGCGGCCACGACCCCGCCGTCGTGGTCGAGGATCGGCGCGGCGATGGAAGCCGCCCCGACCTGACGCTCCCCCATCGAGATCGCATGACCACGCTTCTTCGTGGCGTTCAGTTCCGTGCGCAACTTGCGGGCCGTGGTGATCGTCGCGTCGGTGAACGCGGTCAACTCGTGCCTGCTCAGATATTCGTCGATCTCCTCCTTGCGCAGGAACGCCAGGATCACCTTGGAGGAGCTGCCCGCGTACAGCGGGTACGGCACACCGAGCACGACCTCCATCCGCAATTCCTGATCCGGCACCACCTGATCCACGTACAACCTGGTGTCGCCGCGGCGAATCGACAGGGTGGCGGTCTCGCCGGTCACCGATGCCAGCCTGCGCAGCTCCGGCGCGGCCATCACCCGAAGATCGGTGCGCGCCAGATACGCCCGGCCGAGCGCGATGGCGGCATGCCCGAGTGCGTAACGCCGCGTGGCCGGTTCGAGCGTGATGAGGTCGCGGTTGCGCAGCGCGGTGAGAATCCGGTGCACCGCGGCCTTGGTGATGCCGAGTTCGGTGGCGATCTCGGTGACGCCGAGGTCGGGTCGGCCGCTACGACCGAACAGCAACAGCACATCCATGGCGCGCTCGACCGCGGCGATCGACCGGCTCTGGTTGTCGGATTCGATTTCGGGCACAGCGATAGTCTAAGCGGTCGATTTCCCGATGGGAAACACCATCCCCATCGTGATCACGCTTGCGCCGAGTCGGTCTCGAGCGTTACCGTGAGTGGAACAATGTTTCCACTATCGAAACGGATGTCCAGGTGGAGCCGAGCATTCTCCGCGCGGTCCTGGCCCAGTGGGCCAGCGGCGTCGTGGTCGTCACCACCGCAGGGGCCGATGGCGCCCGACACGGTATGACGGCCAGTTCGTTCACCAGCGTGTCCCTCGACCCGCCGCTCATCTCGATCTGTCTCGCTTCCACGAGCACGACCTGCCGAATGATCCGCGAGAGCGGTGTTTTCGCGGTCAACGTCCTCGGGCACGATCACGAGGCCATCGGCAGACGTTTCGCGTCCATCGCCGGCTCCGCACCAGCGGATCGCTTCGGCACCGGGCATTGGGACACCGCGCGCACCGGCGCGGCGGTATTGACCGACGCCGTCGCGTGGCTCGACTGCGCACTCGCCGACTGCCATACCGCGGGCGATCACACCATCGTCGTCGGGTCCGTGCAGGACGCCGCGACGCCACGGTCCGCCGCGCCACTCATCTATCACGACCGCAACTACCACGAGGGGATCATCCGATGATCGGTGCACGACTCGTCGAGGACATGACCGACGCCGAACGCGCACGCGCACAACGGGTCGACGATGTGCTGCCCGCCCTGCGCGCGGCCGCCGAGGAAGCCGACCGTCTCGGCACTTTCCCACCAGGCCACGTCGAACTGTTGCGCTCGGCCGGACTGCTCGGGCTGGTGGTACCGGAGAAGTACGGCGGACTCGGCGGCACCCTGCGCGATCTGGCCGCGGCCACCTTCGCGATGGGCACCGCCTGCCCTTCCACGGCGCTGGCGTTCTTCTTCCACAACACGAGCGCCTCCCGTGGGCTGCTGCCGCTGGAGGCCATCGACGCCGGACTGTTCGCCGACGACGAGATCCCCGTCGTGCGGGCGTTCGCCGAGAAGGTCCTCACCCGCATGGCCGAAGGTCGGTGGCTGGCGAATTTCGCCTCCGAGGCGATCAAGACCGCCGCCGCCAACATCACCATCGCCACCACCGCCCGCAAGGTCGAGGGCGGCTGGATCCTGCAGGGCGAGAAGTCATTCGGCTGCGCGACCGGCGTGGCCGACTACTACCTGACCTCGGCCAAGCTCGAGGGGTACGACACCGCCGAGGGGCTGGCGACCTTCTTCGTGCCCCGCGACGCACCGGGGGTGAGCGTGCGAGCGCCCTGGGACGGGCTCGGTATGCGGGCCACCGCCAACAACGGCATTCGACTCGACGAGGTCTTCGTCCCCGACGACGAAGCCTTGGCGGTGCCCGGCGCGTTCGCGAAGATGCTCACCATGAGCAGAGGCAGTTTCGTCGGCAACCAGCTCGCCATCGCGGCGGCCTACACCGGCTGCGCGCAGAATGTCTACGACGAGATGCTCGCGGTGACGACCACGAAGACCTTCGCCGATACCGGCGAACCGATCGCCTCCTCCCCGGTGCATCAGGTCCTCATCGGTGAGATGACACGGCACCTGCAGACCGCCTACCTCTGGTTGCGCTATCAGCTGACCGTGGAAACCGCGGAGCCGCCGTTCAAACCGAAGTCGGAGGTGTTCACCCAGTGGCGTCTCGGCAAGGGCGCGGTGACCGAAGCCTGCTTCCAGGTCGCGCTCGGCGCGTTCAAGGCGGGCGGCACCTCGGCGGCGGGGATGAGCGGGGTGGCCGGGCGTGCCCTGCGCGATCTGGCCATGGGATTGGTGATGACCTTCCCGGCCGAGCGCGGCATGCTCGAGGTCGCCCGCATCGTGACCGACGCCAAGGCGAACGAATTGTTCGCCACCGCACCGACGAAAGCGGACCGATGACAGCCGAACTGCCCGACATCGCCGACCTCGTCGATGGGGAATGGGGCACCCCGGCGGTGGATCTCGCTGTCGCGCTGGAAAATCCGGCCACCGGGCAACCCGTCGCCAGGGCGGTCGCGACGGCGACCGAGCGCGTCGCACGGGCCGTCGCGGTCGCCGACGCGGCGGCGGGACGGATCACCCCGGACATGCTCGACGCGATCGCCACCGATCTGGACAAGCGGCTGCCCTGGATCGCGGAGCTGGATACGCGCGCGACCGGCGTCCCGATCGCCCAGACCTCGCTGCTCGGTGTGATCGTCTCGGGATCGTTTCGGCTCGCGGCCGACCAGTTGCGCACGGGAGCACTGCGCCAGGATCGGGACGGGGTCGAGGTGCATCGGCTGCCACTGGGCCCTGCCCTGTGCTTGGTGCCGTGGAACGCGCCGGCGCCCATGGCCGCTCATAAAGTGGCCAACGCCCTAGCCGCCGGTTGCCCGGTGATCCTCAAGGTCAGCGAACTGGCGCCCTACAGCTCGATGGCGCTGGCGGAGGCGATCGCCGAACATGTGCCCGCCGGCATGTTCCAGCTGGTGCAGGGCGGTGCGGAGGTGGGCGCACAACTCGTCGCCGCACCCGAGATCAAGGCGGTCTCGTTCACCGGCGGTCTCGGCGGCGGGCGTTCAGTCGCCACCGCGTCCGCCGGGATGTTTCGCCCGTGCCAGCTCGAGCTCGGCGGCAACAATCCACTCGTGGTACTGCCCGACGCCGATCTCCCCACCGCCGCGCGGATGGCCGCCGAACTGCTGACCACCCTGAACGGCCAATGGTGCCGGGCGCTGGGCAGATTGATCCTGCCCGCCGACCGGGCCGCGGAAATGGTCGACGCGATCGGTCGACACCTCGCCGAACTCCGGGTCGGTGATCCCCTGGATCCGTCGACCGAGTTCGGACCGCTCCTGCATTCGAAACATGTTGAGACCGTGCGCCGATCGTTCGTCGACCGCGAGATCCGCACCTTCGGCGCGGTGCCGGACGCCGGAAACTTCCTCGCCCCCGCACTGCTCGACGGTGATCTGCCGGAGGAGGTCTTCGGACCGGTGGCCGGCGTTCTCACCTATCACCGGGTCGAGGAGGCGGTAGCGCTGGCCAATGCCGTGCCCTACGGCCTGGAGGGCTACGTCTGCGGTACGGACGAACAACGCGCGCTCGACATCGCTCGACAGATCCGCGCCGGTGAGGTGAAGGTGAACGGCTCGTCCATCATGAGCCTGCACCTGATGACGCCGCGTCCCGCGTGGGGTCTGTCCGGGCTCGGCGAAGAGGGCACGGCGGAGACGCTGCGCTTCTTCACCGGTGCTCGCGTCGTCGGCGTCGAAGGTCGCTTCGCCCTGCACACCTCATGAGCAAGCCCACCGTTGTCGTCGTCGGCGCCGGGCCGGTCGGGCTCACCGCCGCACTCACGCTCGCCCGCCGGGGTTTCCCGGTCACCGTGCTCGAGCAGGGCGACGAACTGGCCACCGAGTCGCGGGCCTCCACTTTTCATCCGCCGACCCTCGAGATGCTGCGCGACCTCGGCGTCGTCGACGCGTTGTTACGCAAGGGCATCATCGCCTCGACCTTCCAGTACCGGGAACGCGGCGGCGGCGAGATCGCCACCCTGGATCTCGACGTGCTGGCCGAGGACACCCCCTTTCCGTTCCGCGTGCAGTGCGAACAGAGCACACTCACGCCCCTCCTGCTCGATGCCCTCGGCGCCGACGCCGATGTCCGGTTCGGCCACCCGGTGAACGGGTTGCTCAGCACCGCCGATTCGGTGGTGCTGCGGACAGAGAAGGGGCCGGTGCGCACGGATTGGGTGATCGGCGCCGACGGTGCGCATTCCGCTGTCCGACGCGGCCTCGGCGTCGAATTCGGTGGCAGCACCTACCCGGAACGGTTCCTGGTCGCCTCGGTCGACGAGGACCTGGCCGACGCGCTCCCGGGTATCGCGCCGATCAACTATGTCTTCGACCCGGACGAGTGGCTGGTGCTGCTGCGCACCCCACGACACTGGCGAGTGCTGTTACCGACGCCGGTCGACACCGAGGACGAGGACGAATTGCGGCGGCTGCCGGAGCGACTGGCGGCGGTCGCCGACCTCGGCAGACCGTGGCGACTGGCCCACGCCTCCCTGTACCGGGTGCATCAGCGGGTCACCGACCGGTTCCGATACGGCAAGGTCCTGCTGATGGGCGACGCGGCCCATGTCAACAACCCCCTCGGCGGGATGGGCATGAACAGCGGAATCCACGATGCGGTCCAGCTGGCGTCCGCGCTGTCCGATGTCCTCGAAGGCGGCCCGGAAGCCCAGCTCGACGAGGTGGCGACGTATCGTCGAAACGTTGCCGTCGACCATGTTCAGCGCATCAGTCACAACAACTGGAACCGGATGCGCGACCGCGACGCCGGCTACCGCGAGCACCTGCGCGAACTGGCCGCCGATCCGATCGCCGCGCGCGCCCATCTACGGCGGGCCTGCCTGCTCGACTCGCTGGAGATCCGGCCGTGAGAATCGATCGCGAGAATCCGGCCCGCCCGCGCGAGATCGTCGGCACCGTGACCTCGACCGCACCGGACGCGGTCGAGGCCGTGGTACGCGCGGCCCATGCCACGTTTCGCGAGTGGTCGCGATGTCCGCCCGAGACCCGCTTCGCCGCGCTCGGCACCGCCGCGGACGCACTCGACGACCGCGGCGCCGACCTGGCGATCCTGCTGGCGCGCGAGACCGGTAAGCCCGTCACCGATTGCCGGGGTGAAATCGGCTTCGCCGCCGACTATCTGCGCTGGGTGCGCGACCATGCGGCCGAGGTCTTACAGACGCGCACAACCGATGACGCGCACGGCCGAATCACCTCGTCCGCGAGACCTTTCGGAGTCGTCGCCGCCATCACGCCGTGGAACGCGCCGATCATTCTCTCGATGCTCAAGCTGGGTCCCGCACTCGCCGCGGGCAATGCGGTCGTGCTCAAACCGTCGCCACTGGCGCCGCTCACCGTCACCGCCGCGGCCGAACTACTGCCCGCCACCACCGTGATCCATGGCGGCCCGGACACCGTGCACGCGCTGATCGCGCACCCGCTGGTGCGCAAGGTCGCCTTCACCGGCGGCGAGGACGCCGGGCGCGCGATCGCCGCCGCCGCCGGACGCGCGATCAAGCCGGTGACGCTCGAGCTCGGCGGCAACGACCCGGCCGTGTTCCTGGACGACTTCGCCCTGTCCCCAGCGGATTTCGAACGCTTGGTCCTCGCCTCCTTCGCCACGGCGGGCCAGGTGTGCATGGCCGCCAAACGCCTGTATGTGCCGCAGACTCGGGTGGCCGAGTTCGTCGAGTCCTATCTCGCTGCCGCACAACGCATCCTGACCGTCGGTGATCCGCTCGACGACGAGGTCACCATGGGTCCGGTAGCCACCACGGCGGCCGCCGAACGCGTACGCGGACTCGTCACCGACGCCAGGAATCGGGGCGCCGACATCGTCACGCTCGCCACCGCGCCGACCTCGGAGGGCTATTTCCTCGACCCGATCCTCGCACTCGGGATCCCCGACGATGCCGACCTGGTCCGCCGCGAGCAGTTCGGCCCGGCCGTCCCGCTCCTCACTTATCGTGACGAAGCCGAAGTCTTGGCCAGGGCAAACGATTCCGACCTCGGCCTGGCCGCCTCGGTATGGTCGGCCGACGAAGACCGCGCCTGCGCGTTCGCCGCTCGCATCGAGGCAGGCTTCACCTTCATCAACACCCACAACCGCACCGGCATGTCCCTGCGGGCCCCGTTCGGCGGTATCAAGAACAGCGGCTTCGGCCGCGAGTACGCCGAAGAGGGCCTGCGCGAGTACGTCCAGACGACCGTCACGCACGCTCCGGGCGCCTTCCGCGCCGGCGGCACCGGACTGCCCGCGAGGGCTTATCCGACCACGGAGCGCCCGTAGCGCAACATCCCGGAGGGACGGTCGTCGGGCTGTCGGAGCGCGGGTTACCTCCGATAGTCCACGACGGCTCGACCGGCCAGCCGGGGCACAAGCCATCGGGCGACCTCGTGGTGTGCCGGATGCTGTTGGTAGGCAGCCAATTCCGCTTCCGAGGTGTGCGTGGTGGTCAGGCACAGGTCATAGGAGACCGGCGTATCGAGTTCGTCGAGGACGACGGTGAGCGAACGGATGTGCGGGACAGTGCCGTCGAGGGCGGACAGCAGAACACTCGCCTGGTGCGCATCGGCTCGATGCTGGAACTTCATCAGCACGATATGGGTCAGCACCTGGTCGCTGGTCGCCATCGGGGTCCTCCGTTCGCGGATCGGCCGGACGGCACGGCGGCGACAAGCCTCCGTGCCGTCCGGGGAGTCAGTTGTTTCGGCCGCGCCTGCGTACTACGAGGGCTACGGCGACCGCGGCGATCACCACCACGCCTGCGGCGATACCGACCGTCAGCGCGGTATTGCTGTCGGCGTCTTCGGACTCGGCCTCGGCCGTTTCGGTCGTGGTCACCGGCGTTCCGGCGGCGGGGCCGAAGGTCAACGGCACCGAGGCGAGGATCTCGGTCGCGTTCGTCAGGCTGGTGACGCTGATCGTGCAGGCACCGGGCGACGCGGCGCAATCGGTGGTACCGACGGTGGTTACCAGGGTGATCGCCTCTTTGCCGGGGTTGGGTTGCCACCGCCCCTGCCCGTCGGCGGCGCCGAGTATCGAGCCGGCGAGATGACAGTCCGCGGGACCGGTGATCTGCGGTTTGCACTGCCCGACCGCCACCGCGGGCATATTCGCGGGCAGTCCGTCCAGCGTCACGGTGACGGTCTGCCCGGCTGCCAGTCCGGTGGACTGACTCACCTGCAACGTAGGTGCGGCCGTCGCCGGGGTCGCACTCCAGATCGCGGCGACCGCGACGGCCCCGAGAATACCGAGCGGGGTACCGATGCGTTTCATATCTTCCTCCTGATGGATTTCATAATCGCCGCCGATCGGCGAGGGCACTACCGGCGACGATCACCAGCAAGCCCGCGGTCACCGCCCACAGCACAGTGGATGGGCCTTCGGTATCGGAGTCCGACCGCGGCGCGGCAGCCGGGGCAGGAGCCGGCGGCGTCGGCGGGCCGGAACCCGCGAAAGCCACCGATACCGCAGCCGAATTGGCTGCGATCACCGCGGGTGGTTCGGTGCCCGGCAGCGGTGCGGCCGCGATCACGCACTGCTGCCGGGTGCAGTCGATGGCGTGGAATGTGTGGTGCGCGGTCAAGGTCAGCGGGCCGAAGGTGCCGTCCCCGCCGATATTGACGAAGGTCGCGCCGCCGTCGAGATCACAGTCCTTCAGCCCATTGGTGAAGCCCTGTTTACACATGCCCACCGCGACCGCCGCCAGACCGGCTCGAAAGCCGCTGCCGCTGACGGTGATTCGCTGTCCATCTGTCAGGTCGGCGCTCGCGCTGACCTGTATCGCCGCGGGCTCCTGCGCGAAGGCCGCTGCCGGAAAGCCGATCAGACATCCGCCGAGCAGTGCGGCCGCGGCCGCTCGGGTCATCGTGGCGAAACCGTTCACGGCGCGCCTCCTTCGTTGTGTGAGCTGAGCACGCCCTGCGGAGGTGACGCGGGGTGGTCGTGCCTGCCGCAGAGCCAGGCCGCGACGAGTACGCATGCGGCCAGCACGGTCAGCGCCGATCCGGTACCGATGACCCGACCGAGCAGATCGACGACTCCCAGACCGGCAAGACCCGCGATCGCCGTGACAACGGCGGTAGCGGCAGCCCGATCGGCATGGGGAGCGGGCAGGCACACCTGCTCGTCGAGGGCCGTCATCGCGCGGACCGCCGCCGTCAGGGTCACGGCCAGCCCGACCGTCAGCAACACCGGCCCCGATGCGGTCGCCACGAGCACCGGTCCGCCCGCCGCCAGGATCAACAGCACGGCCACAGCGGCCGGTCGACGCCCCGGCAGGGCGACGACGAATACCGCGGGCACGGCTGCGAATACCAGCCAGGTGAGCTGCTCGGCGCCGAATTCGTTCCAGCGGAACAACAGCAGATGCAGCGCGGGCAGCACGGTACCCCCGACCGCGAGCCCGACGGCGCCATAACCCGACAGCGCGGCTCGGGGCACCGCGCCGATTGTGTCCGGGCGACGCGAAACCGGCGCTTCGGCGCGTGCTCGCAACAGTCCAGCGCTCGCGCCGAGAACAACGGTCAGCGCCCCCGCGGCGATCACACCGGCTCCGGGATTCTCGTAGTACCGGCCGGCCAGCCACGCGGCGACGACCAGCCCCGCTGTCGCCGCCGCGTGCATGACGACGAAACTCCGGCGTCCGAGATCGGCTGCGAGAGCGCGACCGGAGACCAGCAGCGGCCCGGTGACGGTACCGGCCACCAGCACCGCGACGGTGAACACCGCGACGGTATCCGCGGCACCCGCCACCAGCACGGCGATGCCCGCGAGAACACCACACACACTGGCCATTTCGACCGAAGAGCGCACCCGCCACAGACACAGCGAGGCGGCGAACAGACCCAGCACCGCACCGGTGAGCACGATGTAGCCGACCACTGCGCCGGGCACTCCGACCACACCGCCCAGGGGTTTGGCAAGCAGCACCAGCTGCCCACCGGCGACCGGCCCGGCGGCGACTGCGCAGAGTGCGGCCGACACGGATGCGCGATGTCTCGTCATCCTCAACCTCCACTCATGTTCCGCTGAGCGAAACACAGTTTCACGATTGCCACATTGAACCCGCGGCGCCGACCACTGTCAAGACAGGCCAGAAGAAGCGAGGTTTCAACGAATTACGGACGCGTGAAATGTCGAACCACCCCTGGACAGATCCTTCACAGGGGTACAGAATCAGGGCACTGTTGGAAACGGCGTTTCGTTGTACGAAACGCTAAACGAGTGAGAGGGTCCGAGTTCATGACCCGAGTCGCGGCCGCACAACTCGCCGCGGGAACCGACGTCGCGGTCAACCTCGACGCCTGCCTGCGCATGATCGACGCCGCGGCCGCCGCGGGCGCCGAACTGGTGGTTCTTCCCGAATTCTGTAACCACCTATCTTGGTACGAGGACCGTGCGCACGCGCGCCGAATGGCCTGCACGCCCGGCGACACCTTCTGCGGTGCGATCGCGCAGCGGGCGCGCCGGCATCGGCTGTTCGTGAAGATCGGCGTCACCCTGGCCCGTGCCGACGGCCGCACCACCGGCACCAGCCTGCTGTTCGGCCCCGACGGCGAACTGCTCGGTGAATCCGACAAGCAGATCCTGATGGGCGCCGAGAACGACTATCTCGATCCGGGCCTGACCGAATCGCCGGTGCTCGAGACTCCCCTGGGCCGGATCGGTATGTACGCCTGCATGGAGGGCGTCATCAACGAGGTCACCCGGTCACTGGCCCTGCGCGGGGCCCAGCTGTTGCTCAACAGCCTCAACTCCTTCGCCGTCGACGAAGCGAGCCTGCACATTCCGGTACGAGCCGCGGAGAACAAGGTCTGGGTGGTGGCCGCCAACAAGGTCGGCCCCCTGCTCCCCGCCGACCAGCTGCCCTCGATCGCGGACCGCCTCGGGGTGCCGCAGGATCGGCTGCACGGCGCCGGCGAAAGCCAGATCGTCGGCCTCGACGGCGTCCCGGTCGCGGTAGCGCCTGCCACCGGTGAGGCGATCGTCGTCGCCGATATCGACGTGTCACTGGCCGATGACAAACGGCGACCGGACGGCACCGACATCCTCGCCGCGCGCAGGCCCGAGCTCTACACCCCCCTCACCGCCGCACCGCGCGGGCGACGCGCGGCGGCCGGGGCCGATTCGCTGAGCACCGCGCTCGCGGTCGCCGACCCAGGGCTACTGGCCCGGCTCGCCGCCGACGGAGTCGAATTGATCGTGCTCCCCGAGCTGGCGACGATATCGATACCGGAAATCGTCGACGCACTGGCCGGCACAACGGCACACGTGGTGCTGAGTGCGCGCGCCGGCGGTGCGCACCACGGTGTGCTGGTCACCGCCGACGGAGTGCTCGGCCGTCAAGCTCAATTGCATCCGACCGAACGTCTCCCGTGGCTGACGGACCCGGGCGCCGAATTGACCGTCTTCGACGTGCCATGGGGCCGACTGGCCATCGTGGTCGGCGACGACGCGCTCTTCCCCGAGACCTTCCGGCTGGCCGCGCTCCAGGACGCCGACATCGTGGCAGTGCCCTGCTCGCCGACCGAACCGTGGGAATTGGCGCTCGGTCTGGCCGAGCGCGCGGCGGAGAACCGGCTCAATGTGGTGGCCGCCGGGAGCGACGAACACGGCGGACTACGCGGCGCGGTGTACGCGCTCAGCCCCGATTTCACGCTGTGGACCGCGTGGAGCGGCCCGTTCACCGGTGTGATCAGCCACCCGATCGTGACCGTCGCACCGCCCGACGCCGCCGAGGTCCGGGCGACCGTGCGGCCGGCGCAAGCCATGAACCGCCACGTATCCAAAGGCACAGATCTGGTGGACGGACGCCCCCGGTGGCCGCTGGACGCCATGACGAAGCCCGCGCAGTGACGACAGAACCGGAGCAACGATGAGTGAAACCGTGCAGCACGTCGAGCAGATGGTCGACGCCACCGCCCGAATCGACGTCACCGAGACGTTCCAGGAATGGCGAGAGCTGTTGAGCGGACTGAAGTCCCGGATCGCCGAGCGCTTCGAGCTGACCAGAGATCCCTCGACCGAGGCCCTGGAGAACTACGGCGACGCGGCGACCGGACCATCGGGGAGCCTGGCCGCCTATACCGGCCCGGAGATCGACTGGCTGGTGCATTCCTGGATCGGCGACCCCCGCACCGGTTTCGTCAATCTGCATCTCACCGCGTGGCTCGGACCACAGATCCAGGTCCCGCATCTGGGCGTGGCGCTGCTGCTGTGGCCGCAGGGTTGGTTCTATGTCGATGCGGTACCACGCGGCGACCTGGTCGGCGACGGCGATTACTTCGACCGTTACTACGCCGACAATGACGCGCCGTGGTTGGCCTTCAAGGAAGACCATCCCGACTTCACCTGGTTCACCAGCCGCACCGGCTTCATCCGGTCCAGCCTGTCCCCCACCGCGTATTGCTATTCCTTCCCACCGAATCAGGCCAATCGCGAGACGGTCGCCGAGATTCTCACCGCGCGAGTCGAGCAGTGGCTCGGGTGGGTGGACGCGGCGACGCCGGTGCCCCTCGGTGAGCGGGCCCGGTTGGCGGAGCGAGACCTGGCGATCCGTCGCAATATCGCCGAACGCGATCCCGCGAACGCCATGGGCGAGCGGATGTTCGGCGTGGATCTGACCCAGCGGCTGGTGCGTGGCCTGTGGGGCGGCGATCGAGTACTGCCCAGGCCCGTCGGATGAGTCCGCGCCCGATCCGTCCACACCACGTCGACGAGGTGCCCGCGTGAGACTTGTTCGTTCACTCTGGTGGTCGGCTCGCACCGCGGGAACCGCACCGTTCGATACCGCTCATCTGAAGGTCTACTACCCCGCGATCGCCACGGGCGACGACGCCGAACGCCTGACCGGCGTCTTCGCACCCGATCCCGCGGCGGTGCCGTACCCGGTGGTCGTGTTCCTGTCCGGTGTCAATGTCGGCCAGGACTCCTACCGCCGATTCGCCACCGCGATCGCCGACAGCGGTTTCGTCGTCGTGACTTTCGACCGGGTGGCCGAATTGTTCGGCGGTCAGCGCGGTCTGACGTGCGGCGTCGACCTGGCCGCCGCCCGCCCGGAGACCTACGGCACCCGCCCGACCTGCCCGACCATCGGCGCGGTCATCGAGGCCCTCGCCGAGTTGAACGCGCAGGGCCCGCTGCGCGGGGCACTCAACCTGAACCGGATCGCGCTGGGCGGACACTCGGCGGGCGGCACCGTGGTCTTGCAGTCGGCACGCTTCTTCGATGCCGTCGCGGCGGTGTTCGCGTGGGGCGCGCACACCATGGTGGCGACCATGCTGGGCTGGCCCGCGGGCACCGTGCTGCCCGCGCAAGTCGAATGTCCGGTCCTGCTCGGCGTCGGCACCAACGACGGCGTCATCGCGGGCAGTGCCGACCGCTACGGCGAGGACGGCGAGACCCGCCCCGATCCGGTGGCCCGCACCTTCCACGAGGCGCTGCCACCGGGCGAGCACCTGCTGGCCGTCATCGAAGGGGCCAATCATTTCGGCATCGCCGACGCCGATCCGACCGCTGCCCGCGCCTTCCTCGACGGCGGCGACGACGCGGATGCGCTGACCCCGTTCGCGCGTCTGACCTCCGCGTTCCTGCGCGCCCACCTGTGCGACTCGGGCACAGCACGAACCGAGCTCGCCGAGTTCGTCGCCGCGGACGTGCTGCGGCCCCATCTACCGGAGCGAGAACAATGCTGAAGAACTTCTGGTACGCACTGGAATTCGCCGACAAGGTCGACCGCACGCCGAAGAAGGTGACCTGCCTCGGCCAGGACTTCGTGCTGTACCGCACCACAGCCGGGTCGGTGGTGTGCCTGTCGGATCTGTGCGTGCACCGCGGTGGCGCCCTGTCGATGGGGACCGTCACCGACGACTGCATCGCCTGTCCGTACCACGGCTGGCAGTACAACGCCGAAGGCGCCTGCGTGCGGATCCCGGCCAATGCCGAGGATCGGATCATCCCGAAGAAGGCCCGCGTCGACGCCTACCCCACCCAGGAGCGCTACGGCATGGTGTGGGCCTTCCTCGGCGATCTGCCCGAGGATCAACGCCCGCCGATTCCGGAGATCCCGGTGCACGAGGATCCGAGTTTCCGGGTCGTGCAGTTCGAGATGGAGGTCGAGGCGAACTACGAGCGGACCTTCGAGAACGTCGTCGACGCCTCGCACACGCCCTTCGTGCACGGCACCAGGTTCGGCAATCCGGACAAGCCCGAGATTCCGAGTTTTGCCATTCGCCAAGATGATTGGTCCGCGGAGGCCGATATCCAGCTCAGCCCGCCGCCGCCCGGCGGGTTGTGGGGGCTGCTGTTCCGTAACAAGCCACGTCCCGAGTTCGTGACGGTCACCAACGGCTGGTACCTGCCCAACGTGGTGAAACTGCACATCAGGCTGCCCATCGGCGATCTGCTGCTCTACGACTTCAATATCCCGCTGTCGCAGGACCGCACCCTGATCAAGATCCTCGGCTACCGGAACTTCTTCACCGGCAAATGGGCCGACGCCGATACCCGCAGAAGAATCAAAGCGATTCTGCTGCAGGACAAACCGATCGTCGAGGGGCAGCGCCCGGAGTTGTTGCCGTTCGATCTCGCCGACGAATTGCATGTCCGCAGCGACGCGCTGCAAATCGCCTACCGGCGCAGGCGCACTCAGCTGATCAAGGACGGCTGGTGGCTGGGCGAGGATGACACCATCACCGGCGACGGACCGCGCCGAACCGCCACCGTGATCGCCTCACCGGCCCGCCGCGACAACCCCGAACTCGCCCAAGCCTGGGTGCACAAAGCCCGCAACGGAGGAACACCGCGATGAGCCTGCCCGCCGCACTCAGCGAACGCACCCTGCAGACACTGAGCACCGCACTCGAACTCACTGTCGCCGAGGATATTGCGCTGGTCAGCGCGATGTCGCCGGAACCGGTCGGCAGACTGCGGGTATTGCACGGCGACCGGATCGACAAGCTCGTCACCGTCGATCTGGTGGTCCCCGCGATCCACCTCGACAGCCATATGCTCTTCGCCTTCACCCCTCCCGACTCGGCGGTCCCGCATTTCACGCTCGACTCGGTGCACGGCGGGGAGTATTACGCCATGCACCTCGATCTCGTTCCGCGTGCCGATCTGGCGGTGAACCTCACCTATCTCGATGCCGCGTTCCTGCCGCTGACCCCACTGTTGGAGGCGGCCTGGCAACTCGAGGGTGTGTCGGCGGCGGCGGTCGGTCCGCGGCAGCGGGCGATGATGTCGCCGTGGATGGTCGTCTGTCGAGCCACCGAAACCGCCTTCCGCGCGCTCGACACCACCGTCGACGACTATCTGCGGCACTGGCTCTCTTTGGTGGACAAGGGAGTTCCGGCAGTGGACGCCGACACGGCCGTGCGCGACCGCGTGAACAGGGCGAATCTGTTCAGCCCGGAAGTGGATCCGGTCTGGGCGCAGGTGGCCCGACTGCTCGGTGACGATCAGACCGCGTGCGTGCGTGCGGAGCTGCTCGCATGACCGCCGCCGAAGCGCCGAGCCAGTGGCAGCAGCGCATCGCGGGCGAATGGGTCGGCAGGCCGTCGCTGTTCGCCGCCGACGGCGTCTGGCGCGGATTCGAAGACATCCGCCGCTCCTCGGTCTTCGCCGACGGAACGACGACCTACTTCATGGACGGCGGTCTCACCGGCGGCGGCGAACTCGCAGGCCGGTTCGCGCTCGGTGCGCCGTTCGCCTTCGGCGTCGTCGACTCCGACAGCGATCGCCTCTACACCGGCCCCGACTTCTACGGTGCCGGTCGACCGTATGGCAGCTTCGTCGACGCGCACTACTACGGCCCCGGTTGGCAGGTGAGCTTGAACACCTGGAACCTGGCACTCGGTGACACCCAGGTGTACTCCTCGGTGCTGTACCAGGGACCGGCCATGGTCGGGGTGTTCAACGGGGTCTACACCCGCGATCCGGCGCTCGCCGACGAGCTCGTCGAGCACGAAACACGCTGCGGAGCCACCCCTTTCGTGCTGCCGACCAAAGAAGCTTGCCGCTATGTCGGCGACTGCGAGCTGTGGGGCGCCGACCAGCGACGCCACGGCACCGTACGCATCACCGTCGAGGTGACGCCGTCGAGCCTGTTGACCGCCGAGCACCACGTCACCTGGAGCGGCGCGATCGACCGCGAATACCAGGCGACGGTGCGCCGTGACGGCGTCCGCTCGTTCCACGAGGGGCCCGGCGCCTGGGGCAACGCGACGTCGTACGGCCGGGCCAACTACCCGGTGTTGCACTTCCCCGACGGCGCCAAACTCCACGGACGGGAGTTCATGATGGACGCCGAACCCGGCATGGGCGCGGGCACCCAGCTCGCCGTGGTCTACGAACTGTTCGAGCACAACAGCCTCAGCGCTGTCCTGCACGGGGTGCTGGTGCGCGCATGAGCGGGCCGACGAGCAGCACCATCGTGGTGACCGGCGGCACCCGCGGCATCGGACTCGGCATCGCCCGCGCGCTGCTGCGACGCGACCATCGAGTCGCGGTGTGCGGCACCGATACCGAGCGGATCGACGCGCTGCGCGCGGAACTGCCCGAGACCGAACTGCTGGTGGTGCCCGCCGATGTCACCGACCGCGAGCAGCTGCAAGCACTTTGGGACGCGACGGTGGCGCGCTTCGGGGCCGTCGACGTCTGGATCAACAACGCCGGCATCTCGCACACCCGCGCACCCGTGTGGGAGCTGCCCGCCGCCGATGCCGCGAAGGTGGTCTCGACCAACCTGCTCGGCGCCATCAACGGCTCCGCGGTCGCGATCGCGGGGATGGCGGCGGCGGGCGGCGGACACGTCTGGAATATGGAAGGCCTCGGCAGCGACGGTCGCACGGTGCCCGGACTGTCGGTCTACGGCGCCAGCAAACGGGCGCTGACCTACCTGACCAAGGCCTTGGCGAAAGAGGTCCCCGCCGGGGTGTCCGTCGGCCTGCTCAGCCCGGGCATGGTGGTCACCGACCTGCTGACCCACGGCTACGCCGATCCCGAGGAACTGGCCAAGGCGCGCAAGATCTTCAACATCCTCGCCGACCGCGTCGAGACCGTGACGCCCTGGCTGGCCGAGCGCGCCCTGACTCACCGACGCAACGGCGCCCACGTCCGCTGGCTCACCACACCGAAGGTGATCGGCCGTTTCGCCACCGCAGGCTTCCGACGACGCGATCTGTTCGCCGGATGAGCACGGACGCCATCGACTACCCGATCTCGCTGGCGATCGAGGATTTCGCGCCGGTGCTGTTCACCACCGCGGGCGTACTGCTGCTGCGCCGAGTGCTCGGCGGCGGACCGGCACCGGTCGCGGCCGCGGTGTTCATCGGCGCGGGCGGACTCGCCAAGGCCGGTGCGAAACTGATCGCCGCGGCCGACGGGCCAGCCTTGCCGTGGCTGAGCGAGATGTTGTTTCCGTTGCTGACGCTGGGATTCGCCCTGCTGTGTACAGCCGCGGCCCGCACCAAAACGGGAACCTCGCCGCGCTGGCTCCGGTACCTGGTCGTCGGGCTCATCGTGGCCTGTGGTCTCGGTGCCCTGCTGGCCCGCGATTCGATCCCGATGCTGGTGAGCACCACGGTGTTCGCGACCATCACGGGCATCTACTTGATCGGCATCGCCCGCGATCGTGGCGACACCGTGGCCGCGGGCCTGTTCGGCGTGCAGCTGCTGAGCTTCTACGTCCTCGGTCCGCTCGCCTCCCGCCCGGACCAGACGGTGACGTTGCAGTGGATCGAGCAGTTGTGCAACACCGCGGCCCAAGCCGCGTTCCTGGCCGCCGCCTGGCGGCTGGCGGCCTCCGACAAAGCCGTAGCAACCGGAGATAAGTAATGCCTGACGTACTGGGTTGGCGTCGCAAGTTCGGCGTACTCGCCCCCTCGACGAATACCGTGGTCGAACCGGATTTCGGGCGCATGAGCGTGCCAGGGGTCACCGCGCATTTCGGCCGCATCCACATCCGCGACCAGAACATGAGCGACGACGCGGGCATGTCCCATCTGCTCGACCAGATCCGCGCCGAAATGGACGAGACCTGTGCGCGGATCATGACCTGCGAACCGGACTACATGGTGATGGGGATGTCGGCCGAAACCTTCTGGGGCGGCGTCGAAGGCAACCGCAAATTCATCCAGCAGATCCACGAGGCGACCGGACTCGAGGTCGCCACCGGGGCCGAGGCATGCCGCAGAGCGCTGACGCTCAACGGCGCGAAGCGAATCGGCGTCGTCACGCCCTATCAGCCGATCGGCGACGACAACGTGGTCCGGTTCTTCGGCGAGCTCGGCTTCGACGTCGCCGCGATCACCGGGCTGCGTTGCCCCACGGCGGTATCGATCGCCCATGTCACCGAGGACACGCTGCGCGACGCCCTGCGCGCAGTGGACGGCGACGATATCGACGCGCTCGTCCAGTGCGGCACGAACCTGTCCATGGTGAGACTGGCCGATGAGGCCGAACGGTGGCTGGGTAAACCGGTGATCGCCATCAATGCCGCGACCTGGTGGATGGCACTGCGCGACAACGGCATCAACGACCGGATCGAGGGAGCGGGTTCGCTGCTGCGGGATCACTGAATTCTCGGCGCAACCACAGACCGGTGCTCACCAGTCCCGCGGCGAGTACCAGCTCGCCCGCATTGCCGAGCACCGGCACCACCGGCGTCGCGCCCGCGACCAGGGTCATCGTCGCCGCCGCGACCGCCAGCACCGGGTAGCTGCGCCGACGCCAGAGCACGAGCCCGGCCGCGAGCACGACCAGCGCCGCGATGATCGCGGGCAACGCGCCGAGAACCGAGCCGCCGGTGTACCCGTAACGCAGCGTCCCGGCCCACCACTTCGGCTCCAGCACGAGCCCGAGGACGCCGTGCCAGATCCCGATCGCGATCAGCGCCGCGGTCAGTACCATCGCGCCGACCCGCACACCAGTCCGCCGCGCCGCGGGCACGCCGGCGTGGTCGACCGCGGCGCGGGCCCACAGCACCAGCAGCGGTGTGAGCACCGCGTGCAAGGCGAAGCGCGGCCAGCTCAACGTTTCGAGCAGTCGCCCGGCCCCCACTGTGCTCCCCATGGCGATGACGGCGTTGTCGTAGGCCAGCGCCATACACAACACCGTCGGGAGCATTAACATCCGGCCGTCACCGGCACGAATCCCGGACAGACCGATCCACGCGAGGACGAGGTGGCCGAGGCCGAGCAGGCCGAACAGGACCGAAACGATCACGCGAGAACTCCCAGATAATTCGGCATGTCGTGTCAATCCTCCAATAGGCGTCGCGCTTGCCGGATCACGGCCGCGTCGACCATTTTGCCGCCCTCGTCGAGCAGGACGCCACCGGCGGCGGATTCGAATCGGCCCACGAGTACGCGGGCCCGCTCCAGGTCGGCCGCGGCGGGGGTGAACACCTCGTTGACCACGGGTAGCTGCGCCGGATGGATGCAGGCACGCCCGCGAAACCCCATCCGCGCCAACGCTTTCGTCCGCTCACGCAGCCGGTTCAGATCGCGGAAATCGGTGTCGACGGGCCCCAGCGGCGGCGCGATCCCCGCCGCCGCGCTGGCGAGGACCACGTGGGTGCGGATGGCCAGCAGTTCGCATTCGTCGGAACTGGTTTCGATCCCCAGCTCGGCGCGCAGATCCGCCTCCCCGAGTTGCAGCCGCCATACCCGAGGGGCGGCGGCGATCGTCTTGGCGTCGAGCACGGCGGCAGCGCTCTCCAACAGTGGGCACACCCGAATCGCACCGGCGCGCGGTTCGTACTCCCGCAATACCTCGTCCGCCGCCCGAACCTGTTCCGCTGATTCAGTTTTCGCCAGGCATACCGCGGATACCGCGGGCAGCGCCACCGCCCGCAAGTCGTCCCGGCACAGCGAACCGGAGTTCACCCGCACCCAGATCCGTTGTCCGGCATCGGCGACCGTGCGCAGCCACGCGGAGACCTCGGCTCGCGCCGTCGCCTTCTGTCCCAGCGGGACGGCGTCTTCCAGGTCGAGCAGCACGATGTCGGCGGGACCGGCCAGCGCCTTGTCGAACAGTTCCGGTCGGTTACCGGGGACATACAGCGCCGATCTCACCCGCTCACCGCACCTCTCATATTACGAAACAGCGTTTCACCTATCGAAACTTATCGCATTCACACCGGCGCAGTCCAGCACCGATTCCGAACCACACGTCGCCAAGCCAACACTTGACATCGACACCCCTATGGGGAGCTAATAAAGCATCGCAGTCAAGAAACGACATTCCGCAGAGCGAAACAGCATTGCGCCGTTGTTGGAGTCACCATGAGTCTTCGAGGTTCGGCCCTGGCCGCCGCAAGCGCCGCCGTCATCGCCGCCTGCACCCTTGTCATCTCCGCACCGACCGCCGGAGCGGACGCGTCGCGACTTCCCGGCACCATCGATATCCCCTGCTCAGCGACGACGCTGCAACAGAGCGCGGACTGGTACCTGCCGACCGGCACCCCCAAGGGCATGGTCTGGATCCAGCACGGCTTCGCCCGCACCAACAGCAACCTCGCACAGCTGGCGACCGCCTTCGCCGACAGCGGCTATCTGGTCTTCGCGCCCGCCCTGCCGTTCCTGGATCTGGCCGGATGCACGCTGCAGAATCTCGGCGACAACACCGGATTCCTCGACAACGTCGCAACCCTGTTCGGTACCGCCACCGACCCCGACGGCGCACTCGCGCGCAGCCTCACAGCCGCGGCCGCACACGCGGGCCGAGTCGCCCCACCACTGCCCAGCGACTTTGTTTTCATCGGACACTCCGCCGGCGCCGAAGCGGTCGCGTTCGTCGCACATCGCCTCCATGTCGCGCACCCGGAGGTGTTCGCGCGCCTGCGCGGCCTGGTGCTGCTGGATCCGGTGAAATCCTTCCTCGGCGACAACAGCGACCGCGCACTCGCCGACCTCGACCCCACCGCCCTGCCCATCCTGACGATCGCCGCGGCACCGTCGCTGTGCAACAACCTCGGCAGTGGCACCACGGCAGTCCAGCAACAACTTCATCGACCGTTCCTCGGCGTCAGCGTGAGCGACGGCATGCACACCGACGCCGAAGGCACCAGTTCGGATTCACTGGGGACGCTACTGTGCGGCACACCGAGCATCGCGAACACGACGATGCTCCGAACACTCGCACTCGGCTGGACCGGCGACTTCCTCACAGGCACCGAGACCGCCGACTACTACCCCGCTTCCACCGAAGCGGCAGTCACCCCCATCGTCGCGGCCGCGCCCACCGCGACGATCCTGCGAGGAAGGTAATCGGGAACCCGCCACTCATCTGTAGTCGGGTGCGCGCCTCACGGTTCCCATACCGGAAGGCCAGGTACAGCGGTCCTGATCCGGTCATCTACTTAGCGCCTCGCACATTCGACACAAGGAACGAGCAGAAGGCCAGCTCTCCGACGAGATCGAGTCGATCGACCTGGACACTGGAGACGAGGCCACCCACACACCTGGGTGTTGGTGCAGTTCTAGTGCCTACCGGACAGAATCGTTCGGGTCTCCGGGTCAGCGGGAAGGAACGATTCGATGGCCAACTCGGCCGTCGTCACATTGTGCGGCGCACCGAAAACGGTTGTGGCACTGAGCATCACGAGTTCGTGATCGCCGTGGCGCAGCCGCAGCGGGACCACCGGCGAGTGCTGATCCGGTTCGGCACGGCCACCGGGATAGGCGGCGAGTTCGGTGTAGAGGTCGGCCAGGCCCGCCGAGCCGGTCGCGGCGATCTGCCTGATGAGCCTGCCCAGAACGTGTCCGCGCCACTGCGCGAGATTGGCGATGCGGGGCGCGAGACCCCTGGGGTGAAGGGTGAGACGCAAAGCATTGATCGGCGGTGTGAGGATCTCCGATTCCACACCTTCGAGGAAGACCCACACTCCGGCATTGGCATCGACCATGGTCCAGTCACCGTCGACAGCGATCGCCGGAAACGGTGCGTAGCCGTCGAGAATCTGGCGAACCGCGTCGCGAATCGGGGTCATCTCCGCCGAATCCAGCTCGAGCACACCGTGGACGGGCGCGAACCCGGCGGCCAGGAGAAGGCGGTCGCGGTCGCGCAGCGGGAGGTCGAGGTGCTCGCCGAGCCGCGCCAGCATCGCGGGACTCGGTGTGGCCCTACCGTTTTCGATGAAACTCAGATGCCGCGTCGACGTGCCTGCCCCGAGCGCGAGGTCGAGCTGACTGAGGCGGCGCTCCCGGCGCCAGCGCCGCACCATCGAGCCGACCGATTCCGGAGTCACGGTCATCGATGGTAGTGCCGAGCGGTACCCCGGCCATTACCTGTGAGGTAATCGACCAGCCGCGCCGGTCCGGGCACGGTGGATGACATGACTGAAGCAGCGACGATGTTCGCGAAGGATTCGATGCCACACCCGGTCGGCGAGGGCGCCTATGACGTGCGGCTGCCGGATCGATGGATCTCCCTGGGCGGCAAGGTCAACGGCGGTTTCCTGCTGGCGACATGCCTACGCGCGCTCGCCGGGGAACTACCTCACCCCGACGCACTGGCCGCCTCTGCCCACTTTCTGCGGCCCGGGACCGTCGGTCCCGCGAGCATCCGCACCGAAGTGGCCCGTGCCGGACGGCGGACCTCCTGCGGCACGGCGACTCTCGTCCAGGACGACAAGCAGGTCATGCGGGTGCAGGCTACCTTCGCCGACCTCGTTGCCCAATCCCGTCAGCTCGCGATCGTGCCCGGCTGACGGCAACTGCGCCCCTCGATTCAGCCACGGGACTAACTATGATTTGAATCGCATTAATACCGAGACTGTCGGCGCCTCCGGGTCTACACACCGCGATCGATCGACATGAAACTGGCACAAAAAATGCAGGTCAGCGCCAGAATTGGTGCTGACCTGCATTTTTCTGTGGTCCCAGCTGGTTTCGAACCGGCAGACACCAGGAGACCGAAACCTGCTCCCACCTCGAACAACCGGTATCTACCAGGAACTTTGCCTGCCATCGCGATCGCGCAGATGTACGCACCGATAGGCAACATTGGGCTGCGCTATTGCACGTATGTTGCACGACGAACGGCGCCAACTAGCCCAAGGTAGAGATCCCCGCTTGCCAAAAGACTTGATAGCACTAGCGCATTACTCCCCCTGGGGTCCTCTTTCAGCTCGCCCGCTCCCCGCTGAGATGCCTCTACGCAGGCATAGAAAGGTCGACGGCCGACGCCGAGCGGACTACGGCGTAAGCCCCTCGGAACTAGCGCCCTGAGCCTCAGCTAGCACCGCAAGACCGAGCTCAGTCCTTGCCGCAGCGACGAATGCGTCCTGCGCAGCCCATAGCTCCTTGAACAGCTCTGAAGGAATATCGCTGGCGCCCGACGTCCCCCTCGCCGCGGCGACCTGCCGCGCGGCGGTGAGCACACGCAAGCTGGCACTCGCGGCTTCCATCGACTCGTAGGTCAGCCTGGTGGAGACCCACGCCGACTCGAGTCGCTCCTTGTATGGGCGTCCCGCTTCGTCGAAGAACGGCATGAGTTGGCCAGCGTGCCAGGGATGCGGCACAGCCGTGATGTGCGCCGTCGGATCAACCGCGAACGCGACATACTGCCGGTACGCAGTAACGAACTCGTTGTAGGTCCGCAGACGGATCACCCGCCACTCACGCTGATGCTCACGACGCCACTGCCGGTCGTGATTCCGGATGGTCAACCACCCGCCGAGCAGAACCCCCGCCATAACAGCTAGCGCCGAGATCGCATTACCAGCCACACTCACCCTCCCTACAGCCCCTGCCCCCGCGTGACGGATGCCGTACCGGGCAGACTACTGGACAGTGCCCCGCAGGCCCAGGTATCGAATCTTGTTCGACATCAACCAATCTCGATCACGGGCCGCAAGACGTCATGTCAAGAGATGCGCTCTGGCTCATCCAACTCTTCGCTGGCCCACGACGCCCCCAAGCCAAACCTCGCCATCGGCTATGACCCTCTGATGACAACCCCCTACGGTCTCCACCTCGAATCTGGCACTAACAACCCGCACCATCCACCCCCAGTACCAACCAAGTTGGCCACAGCGGAGATCGTCATCTACAGCACGGTTGGGCTGGACGCGGGAGCAGCAACGTCAGATCGATGGTTTGAATGAAGCACTGGAGAAGCTGCCCAAACACGAGGGTCCGGTTGTGCGACACGTCAACATGACCCCCGAACAGCTCGCCGAGTTCGAACGGGGCGGTTCATGGGCAGACCCCGGGTTCATGTCCTCGTCGAACAAGCCCGGCGGGGTCTCCGACGTCTTCGCCGAGAACCGGAACGTGGAGATGCAGATTGTGTCCAAGAACGGCCGGACCTACTCCGACCCTGACACTGGCATGCCGTTCGGCACCGACGACGAAGTACTGTTCCCGTCGAACAGCCAATTCACCGTGCACAACAAGTATTTCGATCCCGCGACGGGCCGGGTCGTGATCCAGATGGTCGAGAGGTAACCGTAGTCATGACGACCCCCCACGACGAAGAATACGCACGGGCAGTGCGGCAATTGGACGAGTTCGAACAGATGCGTGCCCAGGTGCGACGGCGTGCGTTGGATCCCACCGCCCCACGCGACGTCACCTACATCAAAGATGACGGCCGGTCCGGCACCCCCCAGGAGAATTGGACGGTCTCACACGACGGACGTGAATGGCGCGATGAGAACGGTGCGGTGGTCTACCGCCGCGATAGCGAAGGCTTCTGGCTCGCCCCCGATGGGCGCCGTGTGTTCGACCCCATCGGCAACCCGATCAACTCCTGACAACACAGGGCTCACCCCAACCACCGTGCGAGTACCGGCGGCGGAGGGCGCAGGCCGGTCAGCGTATCCGCACCTGAAAGGCTCTCGACATCGTGACGAGATGGAAGTGGCGTTCGTCCCCCGCCATTGATCGTGTCGGACTGATGCTCGACTCGCTCGACGGACTGTCCGTCGGCGATGCGCTGGGAGCTCAGTTCTTCATCATGGGACGATCGCTGTCGAGTCTTCGGTCGGGCAATCCCCCGCTGGGACCGTGGGACTGGACCGATGACACCGAGATGGCCTGCAGTGTGGTCGCCGAGGTCCACCGGCACCAGCAGATCGACCAGGATCGACTCGCCGCTGGTTTCGCGCGCCGGTTCTCACCAGAGCGCGACTACGGACACGCAACGGTCACGACGCTTCGGCGAATCCGCGACGGCAAACCTTGGAAAGAGACAGCAGGCGCGGCATTCGAGGGCCGGGGTTCCTGCGGCAACGGTGCTGCCATGCGGGTCGCCCCGCTGGGGGCGTACTACGCCGGCGATCCACAACGGGCCGTCACCGAAGCCGTCCGATCGGCACAAGTCACACACATGAACTCCGAAGGTGTGACCGGCGCCGTCGCGGTAGCGGTCGCCGCGGGACAGGCCGCTCACGCCCGCCACACCCGAAATCTGCCCACGCCAACGGAATTCCTCACCTCCATCCTAGGCCATCTCGAACCCAGTGAGACAACGCACGGCGTCCGTCGCGCTCACGCCCTGCTCGGCGCGACCATCGCCGAGGCCGCACACCAGTTGGGCAACGGATCCAGGGTGAAGGCGCAAGACACAGTGCCATTCGCGTTATGGGCCGCCGCAACATATCTCGACGACTACCCGGCGGCCGTCGCCGCGTGCATCGAAGCAGACGGCGATATCGACACCACTTGCGCGATCACCGGTGGCATCGTCGCGGCCTACACCGGCACCGCTACCGAAACCGGCGTACCCCAGACTTGGCTCGCGGCTCGCGAACCGTTACCTTCTTGGCTCACCACGGTCAACCGCTCACGCCGCCGACCTTGATGACAACGGGATCAGGCTCGCCGACCACCGGTAAGAACGCTTATCAGCACTCAGAGCCTCCGACCAACGCGCAGCGGGCACATTTCGGTCCTCCCATCGCGCTCCCTGATCCGAGCCTCCTCCGATACCCAGCCGCCCAACCCCCGCGCGCGAGAAAGGTTCCAGGATCGCAGCAACTCAGCTGGCGCGACCGCAAACACATACCGTGCGGTTCCATATCGCCTACCGGTTCTGGAAACCACAGGTTCGTGGGCAGCGATTCTGTCCGCGTATTGCACGAAAACCGCCGACTGACATGACAACCATGCCTGAACAGCTATTACGTGCAGTCCCAGCTGGTTTCAAGCCAGCAGACCTCACGACGGCTTGCGGCCAGCACGTCGAGGCGGCTCGCCGACGCCTGACGCAGGATTCCGAGAACAGATCCGCATAGCAATCGAAGACATCAACGCAGCGATGTGGCAGATCCGACGGAATATGTTGGGACACAATGTATTTCACTCAGTCGCGCTGCGTTGCGTCGTTTGTCGGCTGAAGTTGCCCAGCATCGACACACCACTAGGAGTGAGTTCCGACGGCGCGATCGAGTAGTACTGGTCGACGCCGATGAAGTCGAAGGAATCGACCATACGGTCGGAGAACACGGCTTCCAGCGCCGGCTCCACACCGGGCAGCGGGATGTAGGCGATGTTCGAGGAGACCTGGCCACCGGGCTGGACGGCATGGATGTAGGTCGTGATCGCCCGATGAGCCGCGATGATCCCGTCGATAATGATCCCGGTGTCGGCTGGTGCCAGACCACCGTAGGTCAGTTCCCGCCGGACGTATTCGCTCGGCTCGTTGAACGTTATCCAGATCGGCTCGGCCCATGTGTAGCGATCGACGACACGTCGCCCGAAGGCGGTCAGGGCAGCGGCCATGTCCGGGTTGTTCCACCCCCCACGATCGACCGCCCAACCGGGATGGACCCAATGATTCAACGTGATCATGGGGCGCATGCCCGAGGCCACGATGCGACCGATCACCGCATCGTAGAACGCCCAACCGGCCGGGTCGTCGACACCGGGCCGCGGTTCGATGCGCGACCACTCCACCGACAACCGATAGTTGTCCACCCCGATCGAGGCCGCCCTGTCGACATCGCCCTCGTACTGATGGAAGAAGTCCACGGCGTTACCCACCGGCTCGTGCAACTTCCCCTCGTTGCCGTAGCGCAGGTAGTTGGAGTCCTGGTTGAAACCTTCGGACTGGAAACCGGATTGAGCGACCCCGAACTCGAAATCCGCCGGTAACGCGGGAAGGTCTTCGGCCGCTGAGGGCGCCGCAAGAGCGGTGAGAGCCAGCACCGAGACCACTGCGGACAGCATCGCGGTGACAGTTGATGATTGACGCATAACACAACTTTCTGCTCGACGACGAGCGGCGCACTTGCGACCCGTAGGTCGAGCTCGTAGGTGGGTATCCGCAGGGACTCGGCACGTTCCGGCTCAGTGACCGGTGTATACGCCTGCTCGGCGTTGCTTGAACGACAGGATGCCTTCGGCGGCGTCATCGGTGCCGACGATCTCGGCCCGCAATCGGGGAACGAGATCGAAGGCTGCCGAAACCCCCGCTTCGGCGGCGCGGCGGGAGACGGCCAGCGAGTAGCGAACGCCCATCGGTGCCGCGGCCGCAATCTCATCGGCCAGCTGCAGTGCCCGGTCGAGAAGTTCCTCCGCCGGAACCACCTCCTGCACCAAGCCGATCCGGTGCGCCTCCCTGGCATCGAGGTGGTGGCCGGTGAGGAGATACCGTTGCGCGTTCGCGTAGCCGACGGTCTCCACCCAGCGCGCCGCGCCGCCGAAGAAGGCGAAGACGCCGCGCAACACCTCGGGCTGACCGAACAGGGTGCCTTCGGCGGCGACGATGAATTCACCGCTCAGGGCGAGCTGCAACCCTCCCGCGAAACAGACGCCGTGCACGGCGGCGATCAACGGCTTCGACAACCTGACACCCGCGGTACCGAAAGGGTCGTAGTCTCCGTCGCCGTAGACAAGCGCGCCACTCTCGACGAGTTCCCGCAACTGCGTCATATCCGCGCCCGCGCAGTATGCCCCGCCCTCGCCGTAGAGCACCGCACAGCGCAGATCGTCATCTCGGTCGTAGCGCTCATACGCCTCGGCCAGCGCCTGGAACATCTCCCCGGTCAGCGCGTTCTTCTTCTCCGGCCGGTTCAGCCCGATCAGAAGCACGTTCCCGCGCACCTCGGTCTTGACGACATCGGACTGCATGCTCGTCGTTTCGGACACCTGCTGTCGCTCCTTCTTCGGGATGAATCGCCACCATATGGAGGCAAGCGCTGATAGATGAATGCGTCGTCAAACCCGTTGTCTGCGCGGCAACCTCGTGCCGGCGTAGACGACACCACCACTCGAAATTCGACACCTGCTAGCGAGCCGGGCGACCGTCGAGGAATTCGCCGCTCCGGTGAGCCGGACCCGCGCTGTCGGCCTATCCGACTATCACCGCTGGCACGCCGACACCGGAAACGCGGAGCTGCCGTCGCCGCTCAGATCGTCGGATACATCGATGAGCTTCACCCAACCGGGCAATGTCAGATCAGCGAGCTCGGGCACCTGCGGTACCCGGCATCCAGGGCCGTGAGGAGCCCGCGAATGCCAGGCACCCGCAGCCTCACAGACTTATGTGCCGGTGCGCCACGTCGGCGGCGTCAGCAAGCGGGGGGACGAGTATCCGCGAGCATGGACAGTTGGATCGTTTCCGCCATTGCCCGATAACCGGCGGGGTTGGGGTGTAGGCGGTCCGGGCTGGCATAAATGCCTCGCAGGACTGCGGGATTGGCAGGATCACGGAGGGCAGCGTCGAAGTCGACGATGCCGTCGGCGAGGGTTTGGCTGCGAATCCACGTGTTGATCTGCTGACGGTCGACCTCGCTGCGGGGGGCCAACTGGACGCCGTTGACGCCGGCGTCGGAGGCTGGAAGCAATGTGCCGATCCAGATCTTCTTGCCGTGCTGCCGCGCTGTGGTGATGAGTTGCTGATATCCCGCGATCATTGATACCGCGTCGGCCTGTGGCGGCAGGCCGAGGTCGTTGATGCCTTCTTGGACAAGGATTCCGCTGACTCCTGCTTGTTCGAGTGCGTCTCGTTCGAACCGGGAAAGGCCACTGGGGCCGAGCAGTAACGGTTCGCCGCTGGTCAAGAGCCGATTGCTGCCGATTCCGGCGTTGACGACCGAAAGGGGAATGCGCGCGTCATCGAGTCGCCGTTGAAGCAAGTCCGGGTAGCGCCCATTCGTATCGGCCACCGCGCGGTCGGCGGGGACCGCAGCCGCGGTGGTACCGACGAAGCCGTCGGTGATGGAGTCGCCGAACGCGACTATGGCTCGGGTCTCGGCGGGTGCGAGCACATCCAGGGCATTGACATAGAACCAGGCGTTGGTCGTGGAGGTGAAGTGCGTGGGGTCGGGTTGTCCTGTCAGGTCGCCACTACCGGCGGAGGAATAGTAGGAGGTGGCGTTGGAATTCCAGTGTTTGGTCGGCGGACCGACCGGATCGGCTATGTGGATACTGACCGCCAGCGGACTGAACGAGGCGACAGTGAACGGCACTGGGTCACTGAGCAGATCGGCACCGGCAGCGAGCGTGGTCGAACGCTGACCGCCGAATAGAACCGGCGCGATGTTCGCTGCGGCCGCACCCGACACCTGATCACCGACGCTGACCGTGTCAAAAGTGACAGGTGTGAGCCCGAATCGGTTCGTCAGACGGACACGTAGCTGTGTGCCACCCAAATGTGGGGTGATGACCATCCGAAATGTTTGATTGTTCACGGTCATCGGGATAGGCCCACCGGATGCATCCAACGGCGTGACCGAATCGGTAGGGCTGGCCGCCCAGGACGCTACGAAATGTTCTGCACCGCAACCGTATTCTCGGGCTTGCGCGAGGGCGGGTTGTATTGCTCCCAGGACCATGGTGCTTGCTGTGGCGACGACGGCGAAGGGCACGCGCCAGGCCGATGAGGTCCGTTGCCGAGGCGGACGGGTTGTCATATCGGAGGATTTCATCATCGAACTCGCACTTTCGGCCGATCGTCCAAGGGAATTTTCACGATTTCTTGTCTTCCGGAAATCATGGGTCAGATGAGGGTGCCGATATCGCGGGCGACGATATTGTCCAGTGCCCGTTCGGCGACCGCGGCGATAGTCATCGACGGGTTGCAGGCCGCGGTATTTCCGGGCATCAGGGCACCATCGAGGACATAGAGTCCAGGTTGGTCGTGTACGCGGCCGTCGAGGTCGCAGACCGCGCCCATGCTCGCCCCACCCAAGGGGTGCCAGGTGGACGGGAACAGCGCGTTGGTATCGAGGAGCATGCCGTCGGGTCCGGCGATGCGGTGCACGGCGGGGCTGATGTGAGCGTTCTGAATGTAGCTGTCGCCGTCGGCGGGCCAGTGCAGGATCGCGTCGTCGCGACCCGAGTCGTAGGCGAAGGCGCCGCGGCTGTCGCTGACTCCGTAACCGACCATCATGGTGCTGCGCGGGTCGAGCGACAGCGGCGGGAGAGACGCCTGGATGACGGTGTGCGCCGAATGCGGATCGTCCCAGTTCTTGCTGCCGTAGACCACCGGACCACCTTGGGGCGCGCCGAATTCGGCCGACGGGTCGGTCCAGACATAGATTCGGTCGGCATTGGTCCCCCATCCCTGGCCGAGTCCGTCGGGTAGATCGGGGATCTGCCCCTTGGCGCCCGCGCGAACCAGCAAGCGAGTCGTGTTGAGGCTGCCCGCGGCCATGATCAGGGTGCCTGCGGTGAGGATCTTGTTCTCGACTACCGCGCCGGTGGTGTCCAGGCGCAGCACGTGCACGATCCACCGGCCGTCGGCGCCGCGTTCGACATCGGTCACCTCGTGCAGCGTCTCGACCTTCACCAGCCCAGTGGCCTCGGCGGCCGCGATGTAGGTGACGTCGACCGAATGTTTGCCGCCGTTGTTCACGCCCATCGCCCCGTCACCGTTGGTGTAGGACGGTTTCATCTCCCCGCGCAGTTCGGCAAGCGCGAAATCCCAGTCGATGGGCATGGGGATCTTCGACAGCGGCATGCCGGCGCGCTGTACACGTTCGGCGAAAACCCTTGCTGCTCGGTAGTTCTCGCTCGCGACCAATTCGTCGGGAGCCTCGGCCAGTTTCAGCATCCTGGCCACCCGCGGATAGTGCACCCGATCCATCAGCGCCCAGTCGAGTTCGGCCGGGAAGTGGGTGTCGAAGACTTCCCTGGTGGGCTGGAGTGACATCCCCTGGTAGACCAGGGAACCGCCGCCGAGGCCCGCCGCGCACAGGGCGGTCATGTTCACTCCCGGCACGGCTTCGACCAGGCCGGTATAGGGCTCGAAGATCATAGGGCGGCCGAACAGGTTCGGACTGGAGCGATACCAGAGAAGTCGTTTGTCCGGAGATGAGGCCCGGGGAAAGGTTTCGGCGTTGGGGCCGGTGGGCCAGCGCAGTCCACGTTCGAGCACCGTCACCGGCACCCCCGCCTGCGCTAGTCGCAGGGCGCTGACACCTCCGCCGAATCCCGAGCCGATGACCACGACCCTGTGCTCTTCGCGCGTCAGCGGGACAGTGCCGGGCTGCGCGGCGGCCGGGGCAGCCGAACCGACCGAGCGAGCGCCGAGAGCGAGAGCACCGGCCGCGGCGACACCGCCCAGCAGGGAGCGGCGCGAGAAAGCAGGCATCACGAGATCCTTCATATTGTCTGAAAAAGCGGGCAGAGCGGATTTGGTTATTCGGGGCTTCGCGCGTTCCACTGATCGCGTCCGCGGCCCGGTGTCGATCAGCGGAAAGTCAGCCGGTGAGTAGTCGCTCGGGAGACTGCCGAGCAGGAAGGTGTCCTCGTCGAGTATTCGCAGACGGGGTGGCCGGAGGCGTGTTAACAGCGACAGCCCCGACCGCCGACACCGCGGAGGTACGGCGAATAGTTACCACTGCGCCGAGCCGTCCTGCCATCGCAAACTCGCGCTGACTCAACCGACACATACGACACGCTCCCTGTACGCCACCCGCTTGCTTCATTGCTTCGGTGTGCTCGTTTGCTGTCGACCATGAGGTGCGTCACAGCAAAGTCGTCGTACAGTAACACGGTTACTTGAGTTACTCCAGGTGTAGCGCCCCACCTGCATCGCCGACTTGTCTGATGGGCCGGTCGCGTAGTTCGGCGTCAGCTCTCCCTTAGCCTGCCGCAGGAGATCGGGTGGGCCGACTCGTGAACCGCCTGTCGCCCTGGCGAGTTGGCTTGCTTGTGATGTGCCCACCCCACCTGGTCGCCGTTCACGGCTCGACTCAACAAAAGTGCCGCTGTTGCATGCCAATTTCTACGCAAAGCACGATTACGACGCGTCGGTATCGCTTCCCGGCAAGAACGGGGAGCTGAAGCCGGGAGTCCATTCAAAAGGGGGAGCAAGCGGGACGGGAGTTCGTTCGGCGGCCGCGGCCAGCGGAGCGTTGTTCTGTGTCAACCGGCCGATAGCGCGTTCGAGCGCGGGCAAGATCTCGGTGATCGCGAAATGGCCGTGCGCGAAACGTCCCAGCAGGGCATAGATCATATTGGTCAGGACGAGCGCGAGATCGGCGACGTAGTCCTCGTCGAGACTTGCGAACATCGTGCTAACCGCGGGCAACACCGCTGCGAAACCCTGCGCATCGAGTCGCTGCCCGCCTGGACCGGAGCGGGCATGGTAATAGGCAGCCAGCATCTGGGGGTGGCGCTCCCACGGCTCGAATACGTAGCGGGTCAGCCGTTTCAACACGTCGGCGAGCGATTCATTGGCTCGCGGCGGGTCGAGTGCTGTGTAGGTGTTCGTGGCCATCCACTGCGCCATCGCGCTGAGGACGAGTTCGTCGCGGGTGGGGTACAGCTTGTAGACCGTGGTCAGCGACACCTGGGCGACGCGGGCAACCCGTCGCAGCTGAACTGCGTCATACCCCTCCGATTCGAGCAACGACAGGGTGGCTTCGGTGATCTTGCGCGCGGGATCAGCGGCACCTCTACTCACCACGGCGCCATCATAATCCATTCGGCTTGTCGTGCCTCCGCAGCGATTCGACCTGAGATCCAGATTCCGAAACCCTCGGCTACGAGGTGGCACCACAACAATCGCTTGTCCGGGGTGCGCGGAGAAGATCTCGCAATACGGACCACTGCAACAATGGGCCACCGCCGACTCACTCCAGAGCCATCACTGTGACGCCGGCCTGCGCCTGACACCCCCGCCAAACCCGACCGATCACCACCGCTCGATGGCTTCATAAGTCACGCAATGACGGTGGGCCCGCAGGGCGATCGGCGCACCCGCCGAACAACCACCCAGCAGCAGCCCACTCGTCGTTGCCTCGGCCGTCAGTAACGAGCAGGGCGAAAAGGTTCAGCACAGATCCGCATCTAGTCGATACTGCAGCCGGAGACCGGCTTGTCCGCAAGGCGATCGAGAAGATAGGTGAACGCGTTGTCAGGACCGAAACCGTCGATGATCTCCGGCCCGAAATGATTCGGGATGGTGGTTCCAGGCAGGATCGGCGGCAGATCGTTAGTCCGGAAGGTAACTGTGGCGCCCTTGCCGCACCAATCTTCCGCAAGGCGGCGGGCCTGCCCATAGGGGACGGTGTCGTCGTTGAGACCACTGGTGATGAGGACCGGGGTGGCCGGGGTGGAGTTGCCGATACGTAATTCCGCGAGAACCGGGGCGGCTTCGGGCATTTCCCTGAGATGCTCGGTCAGTGAGCGACCATCGTTGGTCAGCGAGTTGGTCTTCAGGAAGGGGTAGGTGGTGATCAAGTCGACGATGCAGGCATTGCTCAACGTATCGAGCATCGCGCGCCCGCTCGGGCTCATGACCTGGTCCACCGCACGCTGCAGCTCGGGGTAGCGCGCGAGCATGCCGTTGACAGCGAACCCGATCGCGCCGCCGATCAGCGCGCCATCGATCTTTTCCAGGATCGCAGGCAGGTCGGCTACCGGCCCACCGGCCCAGGTGCCCTTGAGGTTCAGTTCCGGCGCGTAGCTGGGCTGCATCTCCGCAGCGGCCGCGGTAGCGCCACCGCCCTGGGAGTAGCCCCACAGCACCACCGGGGTCTCCGGTCCGACCCCGCCCAGGTTGTTGGCCGCCCGAACTCCGTCGAGAATCGCGTGTCCGCTCTCGAACCGATTGGCGTAGGTGTGAATGCCGGGTGTGCCCAAGCCGACGTAATCGGTCACCAGCACTCGCGCGCCCAGCCCGCTCCACACCACCGACGACGGCAGCTCCTGGTTCGCCGAGAGCCCCAACGGCTCGGTGGACACCGTCATCCCTGTCGAGAACGCCATCGACATCGCGCAACGGTCGCCCTGACCCGAGGTGCCGGGCCCGATGACCACCGTCGGCCGTGGGCCGGCTCCCTGCCACGGAACGGCCGGTTCGATGTAGGTCCCGCTCACGGCGACAGGGGACCCGTCCTGCAGTTTCGTCGTGTACATCACGTGCTGCGCCCGGCCCGGCCATCCCTGCTCGGTCGGGGGAGTCATGACCAAGGTCATCGGCGCGGTTTTGATGATCGCGCCCGGTTCCTGCGGAATCTGGGCCGGCGGCGTGTAGAACGAGTTCATCGGCTCGGCCGAGACCTCCCCCGCATCCGTCACCACACCGGCCACCGCCGTAGCGCAGGCCAAGACCAACACCGCGACGATGCGCCCGGCCTGCGGCCGCATCCGTCGAAGATCCTGTCGCTTCATCGAGAACCTCTCAGTCGACACCACTGACGGCATCGTCGCCGCAGTGATCCAGATCGCCGGACAAGCAGAGCATGATGCCTGTCACATGGCCGAAAGAGAGTAACACGGTTACCCGTGGTCGATTCAGCCGGTATTCTCGGCCGCAATCCCCCGTTGTGCATTGACAGGCTCCGAAACGACGGCCGGGATGGCGCGGCGTCGCCTGGCGTCCACACTGCAACGAGACCGGCACCTTGTACCGGCATTTCGACAACGCGATGCAACTTCGACCGCCCACCATCGAACATTTGCTGCCACCGGTAGTGGAGACTTCGCCGGAAGGCCCGCTGCGGGACCGCCTGATCACCTAGTCAGGTCGGCCCCTGTGAGTTGTGCAGCCGCCGGTCGCCGCGCATGCCCCTGACGAGGCATGCTCAAGCCCGACGGCCTTAACCGCAACTGACTGAGCGGTCGACTCCCGAATCCCGGTCGGCGCTCACCCCAGCAGGCAAGTGCACGGTGTCGACTACCGATTCGACTCATTTAATGATCCCCGGCTCCGATTCTTTCCCGCCTGATCGTGGCGCCACAGACCTCAGCCGCTTGGGCAGCTGCGCGGCCATGGTCGCGCGCAATAGCCCCGCACGCAGGGAAGGTCCCGGGGTCGCAGCAACTCAGCTGGTGCGACTGCAATCACACACCCGGTTCCATATTGCCTACAAAATTCTGGAAACCGCAGTTTCGCGGGAAGCGATTCTGCACGTATTTTGCACAAGAATGGCCGACCGACATGACAACCATGCCTGAACAGCCATTTCGTGCCGTCCCAGCTGGTTTCAAGCCAGCAGACCCAGGAAGACTTGTGGCCAGCACGTTGAGTCGGCGTGCCGACCCTTGACGGAGGACTCCGAGAGCAGATCCGGATAGCAATCGAAGACATCAACGCAGCGGTGTGGCCGATCCGCCACAATGAGTTGGGATACAACGCATTTCGTCACACGGCCGCGCCGAGTTAGGCCAATTCGTCGGCTGAAGTTACCGAGCATGATGCACCGCGCGGAGCGGGCAGACGAAAGCGATTGTGACGGGCACCACGCCTCGGCGGGCTTGTCGAGCAAGTTCGGTTACCCTGCCCGTCAGCGTCGAAGCCCCGGACCCTGAACGCTATTACACGTATATTGCACGACCATCACCAAAAAGGCTCTGACCTGCACTTTATGGTGGTCCCAGCTGGTTTCGAACCGGCCGACACCAGGACACCGAAACCCGCTCCCACCTCGAATAATCAGCATCGACCAGAAACTTTGCCTGTCATCGCGATCGCGCAGATGTACGCACCGATAGGCAACGTTGGGCTGCAATATTGCACGGCGAACGGCGCCAACCGGAAACACGTGAAGATCCCCACACCCAAAGCCGTCATAGCACTGGTGGATGACTCCTCCGGGAGCCCTCCTAGCCGCACGGCGCGCCGAGAAACCGCCAACCCGTGGCCGAGGACAGTCGCAGCAGTGTCGGGCCTATACCTCGGCGAGGTCCGCGCGGAGGGTGAGCATCGGATGCTCACCCACCGCGGCCTCGAAGCCGAGCAAACCCTATCCCGGCATCGACTTAGCATTCGGCGACGAGCGTGCTAGCCGGTCACACCGCCAGTCGGGTCGCTGACCGGTCATTAGGGGTGCTCGGCGCCCCCTAGATCGAGGTCGACCACGCCTTTGCCGCTCGCCATGTCGAGTGGCACCGAGACCTGGTCGTGTGCGATCAACCAGGTGTCGGCGATCTTCTGCAGTCCGTAGGTGACCCGGACCCATATACCGTTCGTTGCCTCGCCGTTCTTCAGTGTGCCGCGCAGACGTGCAAAGGCGTGCCCGAAGGCCACACCATCGCCGACTCTGAGCGTCAGATCGCGAACTTCATAGGTCACATTCTCGAAGAACAGGAACACTCTCGCCCAGTTCTCGAGTTTCGCCGCGATCCCGACGTGCTGGTGCGGCGGCTCGAGATCGAAGGACACGACGTCACTTGTGTACAGCGATTTCAGGACCTCGAGATCCTTTGCTCGTACTCCTTCGATCGCCTTGTCGATTTGCCGCCGAATCTCGACTTCATCGGCCTCGACACGGTCAGCGCGTGACTGAAAGTCGTTGGATGCGGTCATGATCTACTCCCGATGGACTGCTTCTGTGCCGCCCGTAGCGGCGCGAGCGCAGTGCTCCAGGCGATGACCTGATCCAGCGTTTTGTTCAGCGCGGCGATGTGGTGGTCGCCCGGTATGAAGGTGACGTGGTTCTCGAAATCGGTGAGCAGTGAGATCTCTACCGGACGGCTCACATCGGCCATACCGAGCCCGCTGCAGACCACCCGCAGCTGCGCCACGGCACGGGCGCCGCCGCTCACCCCGTAGGAGACGAAGCCGACCGCCTTGTCGGTCCATTCCGCGTACAGGTGATCGATTGCGTTCTTCAGCACTCCGGGGATGCCGCCGTTGTACTCCGGGGTCACCATCACGAAGCCCTCGAACGGGCCGATCCGCTCGGCCCACGCGCGGGTGTGCGCGTGCGCCGACGGGCCGAACATCGGCGGCGCGGACTCGTCAAGATGCGGTAGCGGGTGATCGCGTAGGTCGATCAGGTCGAACTCGGCGTCGCCACGCCGCGATGCCGTGTCCAGAACCCACTGGGCGATTTGCGGGCCATTGCGGTTGGACCGGGTACTGCCGAGGATGATGCCGATCTTGGTCATTTTCCGGAAACTCCTGCTCTGCTGAAAGCGTTACTACCTTCCGACGATGTAGCCGGGTGAAATGTCAGGTCTCACACTTCGAGTCGCTGTTTCGTCGGATAAGTGAGTGCCATCGACACGAGGAGCCCAACACCATGACCGATCCGCACCTGCGCGCGGTGATCGACAAACGCCGTCAGCTGATCAATCTCGCTTACCGCCTGATCGGCTCGCTGGCCGAAGCCGAGGATGTGGTGCAGGAGACCTACGTGCGGTGGTACGCGCTCTCCGAGCGACAGCGACAAGACGTCGTGACCCCTGGGGCGTGGTTGACGACAGTCGCCAACCGCATCTGTCTCGACCTGCTCGGCTCGGCGCGCGTCAGGCGGGAACAGTATGTGGGCGAATGGATTCCAGAGCCGATACCCAACTACTCCGAGTGGTTGGGTGGTCTCGCCCCTGGCGACCCCGCCGACCGGGTCACCCTCGACGAGTCGATCGGGATGGCCTTCCTGGTCGTGCTCGATTCCATGACGCCGGCCGAGCGAGTGGCGTTCGTCCTGCACGACGTGTTCCGCTACTCCTTCGCCGAGATCGTCGACATCGTCGGCCGCACCCCCGCGGCATGCCGCCAGCTCGCCTACAGCGCCCGCCGCCGCATCGATACCTTGCAGCGCCCATCGAGCGCCCAGCGCGCCGACGTAGTCAAGGACTTCAAACGAGCTTGGGAAACAAACGATATGCAGGCCCTGATCGGATTGCTCGACCCGACCGCAATCGCGACCGCAGACAGCGGCGGTCTCGCTCCGGCCTTCCGCGACCCGATCACCGGCAGCGAACACATCGCCAGCGCCTGGATCGAAATCGCCACCCGCGGCCCCCGGGTAGAGCTGCTCGAGCGCACAGTCAACGGTCAGCCCGGTCTGGTCGCCCAGCTTGGTAACACTGTCATCTCGGTCTACGCCTTCGACATCGTCGGCAACCGCATCACCCGCATCTGGGCAATCCGCAACCCGGAGAAACTGCGTCTCTGGACTAACAGCTGAACTGTGGCTGCGGAAACGTGACCGTCAGAAGTCGCCGCCCCGTTGACCGAATGCACGGTGTATCGGATACTCACTGCGTCGCGCCCTTCGCAGACGCAGTGAGCGTTTCGGCGCTCGATCAAGGCGCAAGCCATGGCGCCCGCGTAAGCAGGCCAGTCGGTAGTCGGCCTGGTGGCGGGTCGGAGACCGCAGCGTGAACCGCGGCAGATCGGTCATCGCGCTGCTACTTATGAAGCGCCACCACGGCCGGGTCCACAGAGACGAACTCAGTTGTGTTCACCCCGCAGGAGCGTGCGCCGAATACGGTATCCGAGCCCGGCCGAGCAATACGGCCAGCCGCACCGCCGAGGCCCACCGCGACGGCGCAGCACCCTTGCTCAGCTCCACACGAAAGCCGCCTCCCGCCCGTCGTCGCTCCACGCACGGCACCGGTGAACACCACCTGACCAAAGTGCGACAGTCCAGGCGGGTTGCCGCACCGAAAGGGTCGTGTCGTGGCGGTCAGCGACGGAATCGCGGTTCGTGTACTGGAGAGACACCATCCATGATCTCGGTCCACCACACGTCGAGAGGGCTGGGCTCGGGCCACCGGACTACGGTCGTTTCGGTTGTCGGCGTAGCTGGTTCCTGCCGATCGGCGACGTCATCGGTGGGCATTGCTGTTCCTCCGCAAGAGATCAGGCTGCGTGCGCTCGGTGTCATCGGCCCTTGCGAGCCAGCACCCGCGATCGCGCCCACGCCTGTGGCCGCGAAACCGGGACCGCAGTGTCGGTGCCGGGCTCGTCATAGGTCAGTACTTGGATGGCTTCGGGTCCGCGACCGGTGTCGGTCACGGTGAAGATCACGCGTTGACCCGCGTGCAGAATCTTCAAACCCGGTGAGGCGATGGCGGTGTAGTCGCAGAACACCGCCGGTCCGCCCTGGTCGGGGGTCAAGAACCCGAACCCTTTCGCGGTGTCGAACCAGGACACGTGACCGGGCTGCCAGTACTGGGTTTTCCCGGCCTCGTGCTGGTGTGGGTCCGGGTGCGCGCGGCGCTCAGTAGGCGAGGCAGGAGAGCTCATCGTCGTCGGCACAGGGGATACTCCGGGCTTGGTCGATACGGTCGGCTGAGTCGGCGAGGTCGGCGCCATGCTCGGACTCGTCAGCGTAGACCGCGGAAGCGGTCGGTAAAACGGTCATCGGGTCCTCCTCGAATCGGTCGATAGTTGGACGGGCGGAGTCGGTGGCCGGGTCCGTAGGCCCGGCCACCGGCTTGCAGGAAGTCGAATTCAGCTCATGCGAAAGGTCTTCGGAGATCGTTCGATACCGTCACCTCCCTCACTGTCGGTACTCAGTGGTCGCGAATCGGATGACGCTATAGCTGCTATGCCATTGCACGAGGAGGGCTGCGCTGAGTGGGCGCTACCGCGACCGGCCACCTCGGTGACCAGCGCCTCGACAACGTCGGCGTTCTCACGCGATGCCGCGGCGGCTTCCGCAAGCGACACAGGGACCGACCTGCCCGGACACCGATGAGGTCGATCTCGGCGATCAACGCGACGTAGTCGGGATCGAGCGCCACCAGCGCGGTATCGACCCACCACGCTCGACCAGGCAGGTCAGTAGTCGGGGCTGACATCGTCGACCTCTCTCACGGACTCAGGCGTTGATCACCTGGGGTTCACGGTCGTGATCGCGAGCGATCTCGATCTTGCGGGGTTTGGCCTTCTCCGCGACCGGGATCGACAACCGCAGCACACCGCTGCGGTAGTCCGCGCGGATCTGATCGGTATCGAGGCTCTCGCCGAGGAACAACTGACGGCTGAACACCCCGCGCGGGCGCTCCGCGGCGATCATCGACCGATTCGCGTCCAGGCTGGGCCGCGAGGCGCGCACCGTTACCACATTGCGTTCGACGTCCAAATCCAGCGATTCCGGGTCGATTCCGGGCAGATCGAACTCGACCACGAACTCATCACCGTCGCGCCAAGCATCCATCGGCATCGCTGCCGGCTGTGCCGCTGTGCCGAACATCTGCTGGGTCCACCGGTCCAGATCACGGAACGGATCGGTGCGCATCAACATGGTCGCCACCTCCAACTCACTCCATTCTCACTAGGATGATGATCAGATAACCTCTGTCATCTGACATAGATATTTTCTAGCATTCTACCTAGATGAGTGCAAGTACCAGAAACAAGTAATCTGGGAGAGAATCAGTGGAAGCGAGAGGACGCAGATGGTCTCCCCACACAACTCAAGGCCGTCACCAGCGCAGGCGGTGTATGCGATCTCCGTTGCCGCGGAGTTGGCCGGCATCGGGGTCCAGACCCTGCGCCTGTACGAACAGCACGGGCTGGTCACCCCCGCCCGTAGCGCCGGTGGCACCCGCCGCTACAGCGGCGAGGACCTGACGCGGCTGCACCGCATCACCACCCTTACCGGCGACGGGGTAAATCTCACCGCGGTGGCTCGCATACTCGAACTCGAAGACACCGTCGCTCGCCTGACCGCCGAACGCGATCGACTACGCGTCAAACCGAAGTAACGATTGGCGCGACCGCAGTCGATCCGGCTCGCAGCCCAGCGGCAGCCCAAGTTCGTCAAGGGGCAGCACCTCATCGAGAGCGGGTCGGTGGCGTCCTTGTCGGCCAAGACGTGTTCGACGTCGATCCCGGCGAGTTGACGAATGGTGTTCTGGCCCAGGGTCGAGACCCTGATGGAGACGACGCGCACCCCCACCGCTGACCGCTGTGCGTCACATCCCTTGCCCGCTGTCCGTTCCACCTGCGACCGCCACACGGCCTGAGCCACGCCCGTGGTCAGACGTCGGTGAAGGGCAGTGCGTGGCTGGCGCCGTTCAGCTCGGTGCCACGTGCCACGTCGACCAAGCAAACACGGTGTCGACGTAGTTCACTGCTCACATCGCGGCCACGGCAGCCTCGGCGACGGTCTTGTCCTGCTCTCCGGTGCCACCGCTGACGCCAACCGCTCCGACGACCTGGCCGTTGTGCCGCAGCGGTACACCGCCGGCGAAGATCATGATGCGCCCGCCGTTGGAGGCGTGTATCCCGTAGAACTGCTCGCCCGGACCGGCGGCGGCCGCGAGGTCCTCGGTCGAGATGTCCAGCGCCCGCGAGGTGAACGCCTTGTTGATCGAGATGTCGATGCTGGCGATCCAGGCACCGTCCATTCGCACGTGGGCCACGAGGTTGCCGCCGGCATCGACCACCGCAATGTTCGACGGCGACTCGATCTCGTCGGCTTTGGCCTGTCCGGCGGCGATCAACCTCTGCGCATCGTCGAGGGTCAACGAGGTCTGGTTCACTGTCATGATCTGCTCCTTTGAGGCGTCGTGGACTCCGCGCCGACGTCGGCCCGGCGGCAACGTGTTTCGAGATCCGCTTGGCCTGCAGTGTCGTTGCCATGGTTGTAGGTATTGCCATGGTTGTGCTCATGTCGGTCCTGGGCGGCTCACGGATGCATGACGACCTTGGTCCATCCGTCGTCCCGGGCATCGAAGTGCTGATATCCGGACTCGGCCTCGGCCAACGGGAGCTCGTGAGAGACGATCCAGGACGGTGTGGCTCGGCCCTCGTGGATCAGGTCGCGCAGCTGCCGGTTGTAGTGCTTGACGTTGGCCTGTCCGGTCCCGACCTTCTGCCCCTTGAACCAGAATTTGCCCATGTCGAAGACGATCTTGCCGTGGCGTTCGAGTTCGTCGGGGCCGTTTTGGTCCTGGGGCAGGAATATGCCGACCACGCCGATGTGGCCGGTGAAGCGCACCGAGTCGACGAGCCGGTTCATCGTCATCGCGGCGTCTTCATGACCTTGCGGGTCGTGCGCCTGGTACCCGACACACTCACACCCCTTGTCGGCACCGCGCCCGTTGGTCAGATCGAGGACCTGCTCGACCGGGTCGCCGATGGAGTCGTCGATGGGTATGACCCCGATCTGCTCAGCGAGCCGCAGCCGGTCGGAGTGACGGTCGACGATCATCACCTTGCTCGCGCCCTGGATCATCGCCGAGTATGCCGCCATCAGACCGACCGGCCCGGCCCCGTAGATCACCATCGAATTGCCGGGCTGCATGTCGGCCAAGCGGGTGCAGTGCCATCCGGTGGGAAAGATGTCGGAGAGCATCACGTAGTCGGTTTCCTTGTCCTGCGCATCCTCGGGCAGGACAAGACAGTTGAAGTCGCCGAATGGCACCCGCAGATACTCCGCCTGTCCGCCCCAGAACGGTCCCATCCCGGCGAAACCGAACGCGGCGCCGGCCATCTTCGGATCCGGGTGCACCGTCAGGCAGAACGCGGTCAGTCCTTCCTCGCAGTTTCGGCAGAAACCGCAGCCGATGTTGAACGGCAAGCACACCCGATCCCCGACCGAGACCTTGACCACCGCATTGCCAACCTCAGCGACGATCCCCAAATTTTCGTGACCGAGGACCATCCCGGGCTCCAGATCGGTGCGGCCCTCATACATATGTAGATCCGACCCGCAAATGTTTGTGCTGGTGATCTTCACCAGCACATCGGTCGGCCGCTCGATCCTCGCATCGGGCACATCCCTCACATGGACCTCACGTGGCCCGTCGTACACAAGCGCTTTCATCTCGACACTCCCTCACATGAGTGTTTCCGGTTGATGCCCGGCCCGGCGACCCCAGGGGGCTACATGCGAGCGACCGGCCAAATGAATCGTGCTCTTGAGGGCAGACGACGCGACAACGCACGGAATGACAACCACACCAAAACGTTTCACGCACCATGTTTCGTGTCACCGCGGACGAGCAGTGGGTGCATTCGGGCGTCGCATTCCCTCCACCACGAAGTCTCCTCTTATAGCTCCGCGATCGCTAGGGGTTGAGAATTGTTTTATTTATTCGAGGGCTCAGGCGACTCCTTCCCTTCCCAGGTAAATGGTGTGATGCTGGACCATGTCCACCACCTCGAACAGGAGATCCGAAATGGCCACCAAGGCGCTGCTGGTCCGACTCGAAGCCAAACCCGGCAAGGAAAACGCAGTCGAGGAATTCCTCCGATCAGCGTTGCCACTCGTCGAGCAAGAGCCTGGCACGAAACCCTGGTTCGCGGTACGGTTCGGCCCCTCGACGTTCGGCATCATCGACGCATTCCCAGATCAGGCCGCCCGTGAAACCCATCTCGACGGGCCGGTCGGCAAGGCCCTCGGCGAACGCGCCGACGAGCTCTTCGCTATCCCGCCCGAAATCAGCGAGCTCGACGTGCTCGCCAATAAGCTCTGAAACTCGGCGATCTCGTTGACTCGCAACACTTCTACCCGCTTCGACTCCACACACTGAACGCCAACCCAGATCACGGGGCAACGCCGCGCGATTCGATTAATCCGATCACGCGTCGCTTGATCGGTCTTCGTCGGCTGTCCCTTTCCTTTGCGGGTCCAGCACCTCGAATCCAAATGTGCTGAAGTCGTAGATCACCTGCCGCACAGAGGATTCCGAAACCTGTATCAGCTCGGCGATCAACCCGACCGATTGGAGCTGCGCCGATGCCATCGCCACTGCCGCCCGCCTCATCCGGTGCCCTGGAGACGTCGTGCCCGACGGCGCCCCTCGACTTCCTCGAATTGGTTTCGGCACGCACCGGGAGCGTCGTGCTCCGTACCCACCGCTACTCGTCACCCAACCCGGGCATGGCCGGCGCTCGCTTCGTCACAGCTCCGGGACGACGGAGAGGAATTGCCAGGCGCGCGTCGCCGCTTGCAGATTGAAGCGGATATTCACATCGCGTAGGTCGAATCCTGTGAGTTCGCGGATGCGACCAAGGCGATAGCGCAGGGTGCTGCGATGGATGTGTAGGACAGCGGCGGATTCGTCGTAGTTGCCGCCGCATTCGAGATACTGAGCCAGGGTGTAGACGAGGTCGGAGTGCCGCTTGTGGTCGTAATCCATTAGGGCGCCGAGCCATTCGCGGACGAATTCCTCGACGTGTGCCACGTCGACCAGGCGGTAGAAGCCGAGTTCGTCGAATGCCGTCGCGCCGTCCGGGGTGCGCGACCGTCGCCGAAGGTTGAGTGCTCGGTGCGCATCGGCGAAGGATCGGGCGAAATCGCTGGGCTGCTCGCATCGGCCGCTGATACCGATAGCCACCGGCGTGGCGTCGACGCCTTCGCGGAGCGCGTTATGGAAGCGGATCGGATCCGGTCTGCGGTCGGTGATCAACACGATCATGCCGCCTTGGCGGCCCTGGATGGATTGCAGACTCAGGGCCGACGCGACGCGGCTCACGGTCTCGGCGATCGCGTCGGCGCGACCCGCGCTGTGCACCAAGACGACGTAGTGAGGTCCGCGCAGATCATGTCCCAAGGCTTCTGCCCGGGCGTAGGCGCTGTCGTTGTCGGTGCCGGAGGCGAGATCGTCGACAAGATCGCGGCGCAGTCGAAGTTCGATCTCGGCGAGATTGCGTTGATGTGCGAGTTCGAGTGCGAGCATAGTGCTGCCATACACCAGCGCGAACAGCTGAGCCTCAGCGACCCGGTCGTCCGGGTCGATCAGTGCAAGAGTGCCGAGGACCTCGGCACGTGGCTTCACCAGCATGATCACCCGACCGCGCACCCGCAGCGGCGCGTTGTGGGTCACGAGCCGACGCAGGAGCTGATCGTGCTGCTCCGACGGTGCTTTGGGATAGGGTTGCGGTCGGCCTGGTCCAGACCAGGCCCGCAGATTGCCGAAGGGGTCCTCGACTGCTACGGGCAGGTCGGTCAGCTGAGCGACCGCGTCGGCGATACCCTGTTCACCCTCTCCGTAGGCAGCGGCGCCCGAAAGCACTTCAAGTGCTCGTGTCTGCCGTTCGAGGCGCGACACCGTGGCGACCAAGCGCTCGTTGATCTCGGTGAGTTCGGTCGCGTGGGTAGAGCTACGTTCATGGGTATTCGCATTGGCCAGCGCGGCTCCGGTGACCTGAGCCAGCACTTCCAATAGGGTTATCTCGTCCGGCCGCGGCGCGCTGTCGGAACCGACGATGAGCGAACCGACCGCCCCGGACAGGCTCCCCAGGGCGAACGCCCAGCCCCATTTCTCATCGGCCAGTTTCACACTGCCCGCGCCGTCCAGGGCGCTGACTTGCTCGTCCAGGCCGGGCTGCGCGGGTCGGGCCTGCGGGTACTGCTGGAGTTCGCCATCTACCCGGCGATAGCTCGCCATCATGCGACACGAGCCGAGAGACGGGACTGCCGCACCTGCTGTGCGAAGTATCTCCAGGGCTTCGTGCTCGCTCGACAGCGTCGCCGACAGCGCGCACAGCCCGCGCAGTGACAACAGTTGGGCATGCGCCAACCCACCGACAATGGGATAACTCGGCAATTTCTGATTCATGGTGGGTTTGACCCATCCGCGGTCGGACCCGACGTTGCGGCGGCTCATGCCACGCCCACCCTCGAATTCTGGGCCGATCAACCGTCACGCGCACCGATCCACTTCGAATGACAAAATCTAGGTACGTATTAATTCTGCGGACGTTGATTATTGAGATTACACCCGTCAACCCAACGTTTGTGACTCTGGACGAATTTGAACCAATACTGCATCGAAGCAGTAGATGGAATCTCGCCGCGCTCAGGACACGACGACGCCCATTGCGGGCGTTTCGGTCAGCTCCGTTCTAGGTATTCGTGAATGTGGCGTACCACCATCGCGCCTTCACCGACGGCGGACGCGACTCGTTTGACCGAGCCGCTACGGACATCGCCCACCGCGAAGACGCCAGGTTTGCTTGTTTCGAGCGGTAGCGGCCGCCGCCCGGAATCGCGCTGGCCCTCGGCCGGGTACACCGCGTCCGGGCCGGTGCGGACGAATCCGTGGGAATCGAGTGCTACAGAGTCCGGCAACCACGTGCTGCACGGCATGGCTCCGATGAAGACGAACAGGGCACGCACCGTGAGCGTCTCCCGTTCTGCAGTGTGGTTGTTCTCGACCACGATTGCGTCGAGTTCGTTGTCCCCGGCTACTTGGCGTACCTCGGTGTTGTGGTGCACCGTCACGCGCGGATGCTGCTCGATCCGTTCGACCAGATACCGGGACATGCTCTTGCCGAGATCGCCGCCTCGGATGAGTAGGTGCACGTGCTCGACGCGGCCGGCGAGAAACACCGTTGCCTGCCCGGCCGAATTGCCGCCGCCGACGATCGCCACTGGATCCGTGCCACACATCGACGCCTCTTGGTGGGTCGCGGCGTAGTACACGCCGGTGCCTTCGAAGCGCTCGATCCCGGTCACGGCAAGTCTGCGATAGCGGGCGCCGGTGGCCAGGACAACGGTGCGGCCGAGCAACGCGGAACCGCCGGCCAACCGCAACAGGTGGTATCCATCCGCGGCTGCCAACTCGACTACTTCCGCGGACACCAGCAACCGAGCGCCGAACTTCCCGGCCTGGATGACCGCCCGCTCAGCCAATTCCGTGCCGGAGACGCCGGCGGGAAAGCCCAGATAGTTCTCGATGCACGAGGAGGTGCCCGCCTGCCCGCCCGCCGCGATCGCCTCCAGCACCGAGGTGGCGAGCCCGTCCGAAGCGCCGTACACCGCGGCGGCCAGGCCGGCCGGGCCCGAACCCACTACGATCAGATCGCACACTTCGCGCGCTGTGTCCGGCACGGGCAGGCCCACGAGGCTCCCCAACTCGGCATTCGTCGGATTGCGTAGCACGCGCTCGCCACCCCAGATGACGACGGGAGTGTCCTCGACGGCGACACCGAGGTCACGCAGGAGTCGTTCGGCCCGGCTGTCTCGCTCGAGGTCGATCCAGTCGTGCGGCAGCCGGTTCCGTACGGCGAATTCGCGAAGCCGCCGGGTGTCGGGTGAGTAGCGGGAACCGATGATTCGGAACCCGGCGACCATATCGAGCAGCCGGCAGCGGCGGATCAGATACGTGCGCAGAATGAGGTCGCTGAGCATCGGATCGTGTTCGACCAGTGTGCGTATCCGGCGGACCGGGACGACCAGCACCTCGCCGTCCTCGATCATCCGCGCGTTGTAGAACGCGACCTGCCCTTCCAGCAGGCCCAGCTCGCCGAGGAATCGGCCGGGCCCGTGGACACGCAGCACGCGCCCCGCGTCGTCGACGATCGCGACGGTGCCGGACACGATCACGAAGAACTCATCGCTGGGCGCGCCCGCGCGAACCAGCCTCTCTCCGGCGCGCACCGCTCGCCGTGTGCCGCCGACGGCGAGCGTCGCCACCTGCGCGTCCGACAATCGTGGATACGCGCCGACATCGTCGGGGGTTTCGACGTTCATCAGACGAAGTTCTGGTGAACGTAGCACCAGCGCCAATTCTCGCCGGGTTCCATCGATTCGACGATGGGGTGGGCGGCCCCGGCGGCGTGTGCTCGCGCGTGCCGCATCGGGGACGAGTCGCAGCAGCCGACGTGCCCGCAGCTCAGGCACAGCCGCAGGTGCAGCCACGGTGTGCCGAGCCGAAGACACTCTTCGCAGCCCTGCGGAGTCCGCGGCACCACCGGCCGGATCGCCGCGACGTGGGGATCCGCATCAATCGAAGTCATGCACTCACGTCCTTCTCCGCTCGATCAGACAGGTTGTGGTCCAGCCATCTCCGCAACTCCGACACCGGAGCGGCGCCGGCCTGCCGGGCCAGCACCTCGCCGTGGTCGAGTACGAGCAACGTCGGCACCGCCCGCACGACGAACCGCTCGGCGGTGCGGGGTGCGGCATCGACGTCGACCTTGACCAGTTTCAGTCGGCCGGCGCGTTCGGTCGCGAGTTGTTCGAGCGCCGGGCTGACCAGCAGACAGGGCCTGCACCAGCTCGCCCAGAGGTCGACAAGGATCGGCACCGAGGAATTTTCGGTCACCTCGGTGAAGTCGTCGTCGCCTGCGGTGACGATCCACGGCAGCGGTTCGTGGCAGTTGCCGCATCGCGGTGTGCCCGCCGCCGCGGCCGGAACCCGGTTGAACTTTCCGCAGTTGGGGCATTTGATCTTCGCGGTTTCCATAGTCCTACCTCGTTTCAGGCCGCGACCGCGGGCGCGGTGTAGGCGACGGCGAGATCGTCACCGGTCACGGTGACAGTGACGGTGCCGCCCTGACCGATATCGCCGCGCACGAGTGCCCGCCCGATCTTCGTCTCGACTTCGTGTGCGATGTAGCGGCGTAACGGCCGCGCACCGTAGACCGGATCGAATCCGTGTCGGGCGATGAGCCTGCGGGCCTCCGCGGTGATGTCGAGCCCGATCTGTCGTTCGGCCAGGCGTTGTCGGAGTTCTTCGAGCTGCAGCAGCACAATGTGCTCGATCTGGGGCAGCGTGAGGGGGGTGAACAGCACGATGTCGTCGACGCGGTTGAGGAACTCGGGGCGGAAGTGTCCCCGTAGCTCGGCGAGCACCCGATCCCGTGCGTCGGGTTTGATCTCGCCGTCGGCGGTGACGCCGTCGAGGAGATGGTGGGAGCCGATATTCGAGGTCATGATGACCACGGTGTTGCGGAAATCCACCTGCCTGCCTTGTGAATCGGTGATCCGGCCGTCGTCGAGCACTTGCAGCAACGTATTGAACACGTCAGCGTGCGCCTTCTCGATTTCGTCGAACAACACTACCGAGTACGGCTTACGGCGCACCGCCTCGGTGAGCTGCCCGCCCTCGTCGTAACCGACGTAGCCGGGCGGCGCGCCGATCAACCGGCTCACCGTGTGCCGCTCCTGGTATTCGCTCATGTCCAAGCGCACCATGTTGTCTTCGCTATCGAAAAGCGTGGCGGCCAAAGTCTTCGCGAGTTCGGTCTTGCCGACGCCGGTGGGTCCGAGGAAGATGAACGACCCGATCGGCCTGCGCGGATCGCGGATTCCCGACCGAGCCCGGATCACCGCGTCGGCGACAAGTTGGACCGCCTCTTCCTGCCCGATCACTCGCTCGTGCAGGATTTCATCGAGCCGTAGCAACTTTTCGCGCTCGCCCTCCTGTAGCCGCGCTACCGGGATTCCGGTCCACGCGGCGACGATCTCGGCGATCTCGTCCTCGGTGACCACCTCGCGTAGCAGCGGCTGCTGCCCCTGCTTGGTGCGCAATTGCTCCTCGGCCGCTCGCAAGTTGCGTTCCAGCTCGGTGATCTCGCCATAGCGCAACTCGGCCGCGCGGTTGAGATCGTAGTTTCGTTCGGCCTCTTCGGCTTCGTGGCGCAGCTGCTCGAGTTTTCCGCGCAATTCCTGCACGCGCCGGATCGCCTGCCGTTCGGCCTCCCACTGCGCGTGGCGTGAATCAGCTTCGGCCCGCAGATCGGCGAGTTCCTTGCGGAGCTCCTCGAGACGAGCTTTGCTCGCCGCGTCGGTCTCCTTGGACAGTGCCGCCTCTTCGATCTCCAGCCTCGTCACCTTCCTGGTGAGCTCGTCGAGTTCGGCTGGCATCGAGTCGATTTCGGTGCGTAGCCGAGCACATGCCTCATCGACGAGGTCGATAGCTTTGTCCGGTAGGAAGCGGTCGGTGATGTAGCGATGCGACAGGGCCACCGCAGCGACCAGCGCGCCGTCCTGGATCTTCACGCCGTGGAAGACCTCGAGGCGTTCGCGCAGGCCGCGCAGGATGGACACCGCGTCCTCCATGTTTGGCTCGTCCACCAGCACCGTCTGGAATCGGCGTTCCAGTGCCGCGTCGGCTTCGATGTGCTTGCGGTACTCATCCAGGGTGGTGGCGCCGATCATGTGCAGCTCACCGCGGGCGAGCATGGGCTTGAGCATGTTGCCCGCGTCGAGAGATCCGTCGCCCCCGACCGATCCCGCCCCGACCACGGTATGCAGCTCGTCGACGAAGAGCAGGATGCGGCCCTCGGCGGCCTTCACCTCCGACAACACCGCTTGCAGCCGCTCTTCGAACTCGCCGCGATACTTCGCCCCGGCGACCAGCGACCCCATATCGAGGGAGAAGATCGTCTTCTCGCGCAGGCCTTCTGGCACATCGCCACGGACGATGCGCTGCGCCAGGCCCTCCACGATCGCGGTCTTGCCGACGCCGGGATCACCGATCAGTACTGGATTGTTCTTGGTCTTCCTACTCAAAATCTGTGTCACCCTGCGGATCTCGGCATCTCGACCGATGACCGGGTCGAGCTTGCCCGCGCGGGCTTCGGCCACGAGGTCGCGGCCGTACTTCTCCAGTGCCTCGTATGCGCCCTCCGGGGTCGCCGAGGTCACCCGCTGATTGCCGCGCACCGTGGTAAGGGCTTGCAGGAATGACTCTCTGGTGATGCCTTGACCCGCGAGGATCCGGCCCGCGGCAGTGCCCGATCCTTCTTCGGCCAGCGCCATGATCAGGTGCTCCACCGACACATAGGAGTCCTTGAGCCGCTTGGCTTCGCGCTCGGCCGATTCGAGCAGCGCGGCCAATCGCCGGGTGACCATCACCTGACCGGGTGCGGCGCCAGGACCGCTCACCTTGGGCCGGCGCGACAGCTCGCGATTCAGCTCGGCCCGCAACGCGTCGAGATCCGCGCCCGCGTGGTCGAGTAGCCGGGGCACCAGTCCTTCCGGCTGGTCGATCAGGGCGAGCAGCAGATGCTCACCGTCGACCTCGCTGTGCCCCGATCGCGTAGCCGCGTTCTGCGCTTCGCTCAACGCTTCCCGGGACTTTTCAGTCAACGTGCTGGTGTCCATCGTGATGTCCTCCTTCGAGGATCGGCTTCGAGTTCTTCGATTCGGTCCAGCAGATCGAGCACCACTCCAATGGCCGCGTAGTTCAATCCGAGCCCTGCCCGTAAGCGTTGGATTCGGGCGACAACGGCCAACGTGGACGGTTCGAAGCGAAGTTCTTCGGTGCCTTCGCGAACGCCGTCGAGCAGCCCGAGTGCGACCAATCGGCGCACCATGTTCGGATGCAGATCGCAGCGCCGGGAGAACTCGTCGAGTCGCAGCCCCGCTCGCCGCACGATCACGTATCGGGGTGTGGGCGCGCTCATCGCTCTCTCCTTGGATCGAAGGTCGACGCGGCGGCCAACTGCTCGAACAGCTCGCGTTCCCGCGCTGTCGGTTTCACCGGCACCATGACCTTGACCTCGGCGTACAGATTGCCGTCAGCGCCGCGGGGATTGGGCATGCCCGCACCACGCAATCGCAGCTTGCGTCCGGTCGAGGAGCCCGGTGTCACTTTGACTTTTGCCTCACCACTCGGAGTCGGGACCGCGACAGTGGCCCCGAGCACCGCCTCCCAGGGGGACACGGGCAGGTCGAGGTAGATATCGCGGCCGACCAACCGGAAACGCGGATGCGGTTCGATGCGCACGACCAGGTAGAGATCTCCGGCGGGCGCATCACCACTACCCCTGCCGCCCTGCCCGGACAACCGGATCCGCTGCCCGTCGACGACCCCGGCTGGAATGTCGACGTCGTAGTTTCGCTCGCCGAGCCGTAGCTTGCGTTTGCCGCCGCGGTAGGCCTCCTCGACGGTCAGCGCCAGGACAGCCTCCTGATCGGCGCCGGGAATCGGTCCGTATCGGCCACCGCGACCACCGAAGATATCGCCGAATATGTCTCCGAAGTCGACGTCGCCGTCGAAACCATGACCGACGTGCACACGGGCCCCGCGCCCGAAACCACCCCCACCCCTACCTCCACCGAAACCACCGCCGCTCGCGCCGACCCGTTCGTCGTAGTCCTGCGGCACCCGCCGGAAGTCCGAACCGAAGCGGTCGTAGCGGCTTTTCGTCTCCGGATCGGAGAGGACCTCGTAGGCCTCACTGACCTCCTTGAACCGATCCTCCGCCGCCGGATCGGCATTCACATCCGGGTGATATCGCCGCGCCAGCTTGCGATACGCCTGTTGGATCTGGTCCTTCTCGGCATCGCGGGAAACCCCCAGGATCTCGTAGTAGTCACGCTCCACCAACTCTCACCCCTCGGCTCTGGTAACGATCACAGAAGCCGGACGTAGCTGGCCTTCGTTCTCGCCGTAACCGGGGCGCAGCACCTCGACCACGGTCCCTGGCGGGAGATCGGGCCGGTCGACCACGCTGGTCACCTCGTGCATTTCCGGAGAGAACGGAACTCCCACCTCCGAATGTCTCGGGTAGCCGAGCTGTTCGAGTACCTGCACCGCTTGGTCCCGGATAGCGCGCACGCCCGCGACGAGTGGGTCGGTCTCACTGTTCGTGTGCGCCAGGGCCAGTTCCAAGTTGTCCAACATCGGTAGCCAGGCTCTGGCCACTTTCGCTCGTTCGGCCATGCGCTCTCGATCGAGATCTCTGGCGTAGCGTTTGCGTAGGTTGTCCAGATCGGCCGCGGTGCGCCGCCAACGGTCTTCCCACTGGGCGAACCGGGCATCGGGTTCCTGGACCGTGTCCGGGTCGGGATTGTCGGGGATCGACTGCTCTGCGGAGGTTTCCATCGGGAGTCCTCAGCTCCGGTCGAACTCGGCGTCGATCACGTCGTCGTCAGCGGGTGAGTCAGTCGTTTCACCAGCGTCCGCATAGCTGGACGGTCCGTCGCCGCCGCCGGACGGTGTGGGCTGCAACCCGTACAGCAATTGCTGCAGTTCCGAGGTGATCGACTGCACCCGGTCCAGCGGCGCTTCTTCTTTGACGGCCTGCCTGGCATCGGCGATCAGCATCTCGGCGCGTGCCCGCTCATGCGGCGGCGCGCTGTCCCCGAGATCGCCCAACCGCCGTTCCACTTGGTACGCAGCTGAATCCAACGCGTTGCGGGCATCGACGGCTTTGCGTAGTTGCTCGTCTTCGCCGCGGTGTCGCTCAGCCTCGGCGAGCATCCGATCGACCTCGCTCTGGTCGAGATTGGACTGCTCGCTGATCGTGATGCTCTGCTCTTTACCAGTGTCCTTGTCGCGCGCGGTGACATTGAGGATGCCGTTGGCGTCGATGTCGAAAGTGACCTCGACCTGCGCTTGGCCGCGTGGCGCCGGCCGGATGTCCTCGAGCCGGAACCGGCCGAGCACCCGGTTGTCGGCGGCACGCTCGCGTTCGCCTTGGAGCACAACCACATCGACCGCGGGCTGATTGTCCTCCGCGGTGGAGAACACCTCGCTGCGCCGGGCCGGGATGGTGGTGTTGCGTTCGATGATCTTCGTCATCACCCCGCCCTGGGTCTCCACGCCCAGCGACAGCGGCGTGACATCCAGCAGCAGCACGTCAGAGACCTCGCCCTTGAGCACGCCCGCCTGAACCGCCGCACCGAGCGCGACCACCTCGTCCGGGTTCACGCTCATGTTCGGGTCCTTGCCGCCGGTCAACCGACGTACCAACGCCTGTACCGCCGGGATACGGGTGGAACCACCGACCAGGATCACCTCGTCGATGTCATTGGCGGTCACCTTGGCATCGGTCATGGCCTGCTCGACCGGCTCGAGGCAGCGCTGCACCAGATCCGCGGTCAAGTCCTCGAACTTCGAGCGCATGAGCGTGGTGGTGAGATGCTTGGGTCCGTTCGCGTCAGCGGTGACGAAGGGCAGATTCACCTGTGTCTGTGATACCGAGGACAGCTCGACCTTGGCCTTTTCCGCCGCCTCGAAAAGTCGTTGCAGCGCTTGCGGATCGGCACGCAGGTCGATGTGCTCGTCACGCTGGAATTCATCGGCTAGATGGTCGACGATGCGCCGGTCGAAGTCGTCACCGCCCAAATGCGAATCACCCGCGGTGGAGCGGACCTCCACGACACCGTCACCGACATCGAGCAGGCTCACATCGAAAGTACCGCCGCCGAGGTCGAACACGAGCACCGTCTCATGGGTCTGCTTGTCCGATCCGTACGCCAACGCGGCGGCTGTCGGCTCGTTGATAATGCGCAGGACGTCGAGTCCTGCGATCCGGCCGGCGTCCTTGGTGGCGGTGCGCTGCGCGTCGTTGAAGTAGGCGGGCACGGTGATCACCGCTTCTGTGACCCGCTCCCCGAGATACTTGCTCGCGTCGTCGACAAGCTTGCGCAGCACCAGCGCGCTGATCTCCTCGGGCGAATACATTTTGCCCCGCACATCGAATCGGGCAACACCGCCCTCGCCCTCGACGACGTCGAAGCTCACCGCCTTGGCTTCCGCCGAAATCTCGTCGAAGTGACGTCCGATGAATCGCTTCGCCGAATAGATCGTGCCCTTCGGATTCAAGATCGCCTGCCTACGCGCGAGTTGACCGACGAGTCGCTCACCGCTCTCGGTGAAAGCGACCACCGATGGCGTGGTGCGCGCGCCCTCGACATTGGCGATCACCACCGGCTCCCCACCCTGCCAGCTCGCGATAACAGAGTTCGTAGTTCCCAGATCGATTCCTACAGCAGTGGCCATATCAATTCCTTCGGATCGGCGCGACCGGCCGGCCGCCGGATACTCGACACCGCCAATCCTGCCGACCGCGTCAGAGCCACAACACGGCCCGACAAGGCGAAAAAGCCCTCGACTATTGGTCCTGCCAGAACAAAGGCGGACCGCTACCGATCGCACAGACGATCGCCGCAGGGATTGCAAGCCGCCGAGAATGGATCTTGCGAGCAACGAGGGGCACGTGTGCCGCACCCACCGTGCCCATCACGCCCGGTCCTAGCCACTCCGTTGTTCATCGATGCGCCGGCGCTGGCGTGCACCGTACGTCGCCTCCTTGACCGCAGTGTCGTCCTCGAGACCGGACCCGAGCGCTCCACCGATGGTCGCGATAGACGCCAGCAGCCAAGCAAGGGTGAGGTAATCGGAGAAGTTCACCCTGTGCCCCAGAACGGAGGACAGCAGTTCTGGTGAAAGAGCCAGGCCCGCGGTGAACAGCAGCAGGCAGAACAGTGCCACATGCAGGACACCGACACCGACGCCCAGAGTGATCACGGTCGCCAGGTTGTACAACACTGATCGATCGCGTTCGGCCGCCGACCGCGGTCGCTCCCAGAGTTCGTGGTCGAGGATCAGCCACAGAACCATCGCCACGACCGATAGGACCGTTGCCGCGCTCATCCGCCATGGGCCCATCGTGTCGGCGAACATCCAAATCGTGTCGGTGGCCAGTGCGATCGCTCCGGTGGCGAACGCACCGACGAGTACCTTCGAGAGTCCAGTAACCAGCCGCCACGGCCGGTTGGCCCGCACCATCCCCGACACCAGGCGCAATCGCCGCAGTCCCGGGGGTGTGAAGTACCTGACGCCGCTCACGATCGGTACAGACGGAAACCGTCGCGCCGCCCGGAGCGGCGCGAGTTCCGGGTCACCGAGCATGTGAGAGATCGCGAGTTCGCTGACAGTGCGGACGCGTCGCTCGATCCGGAAGCCGCCCACCCCAGGCACGGAGATGAGCGCGAATCGGTGGTCGGCACTGACGTCGGCCACCACCGGAAGCGTGTCCTCACGGCGCGGCAGATCGGTGAGGTACATGACGAGGTCTTCGGATTCCGCAGCCGGATCGACCGCGTCGATCACCTCGGCGAAATCCGCTCCCTCGGCGAGAAGGTAGGGCTCGAGGCGCACACACGTCGACCACTGGCGCTCGAGCCTGTCACGGCTTTGCAGCCGTCCCGGCAGGCACTCCGCGAGGCGTTCCGCGACATCGGCCGGCTTGCCCGGATCCGCGATCAACAACACCGAGACCCGCTCACCAACCGTACCGGCTCTCCAGAGCCCGTTCGTGTCCACCGCCCGCGCATACCCGCTCGAGCTGGGCACAAACAGCAAGAACGAACGACGCAAGCAACTGCTCCGCATGACGCTGCCGGATGATGCGGCCACCCGAAGGAATGGACGAAACCAACCGTCGACTTGTCCAATTGGGGCGGTTGCGTGGTCCGGGGCTGCCCCGTAGCGTGCCGCAGGAGATCGGGTGGGCTGACTCGTGAACCGTCTGTCACCCTTGGGGGTTGACTTGCCCGTGATGTGTCCACCCACCCGGTCTCCGTTCACAGCTTGACGCAACAGAGGTGTGACGACAAGGTGCTGTGAGAGGTTCTTGAAGTCGACGTGTCGGCCGCGGATTCCCCACCCGACGAGGCGAGGAACCCGATTCGATGATGCTGATCGGCGTCGATTCACACAAGTCCAGCCACACCGCCACCGCGGTCGATCCCGGGACGAATACTGACCTGGGGACGATCCGAATCGTTGCCAGCAGTGCCGGCTATCGACGATTGCGTGATGCTGGTTGGTGTCGGCGACCTCGCTCACGCGGGAACCTCCGCCAACGCCTTGTGCACCACGGCCGCCACGTCGGCGAGAATGGACATGCCGAACATATCCCGGTCGTCGAGTTCGATGTCGTAGGCGCGCTCGATGCGGGCTGGCGCATCGTCCCTACCGCCGTGTCGTGGACGCTCTCGCCGACCGCGGCCAGCCACATCCGGAAGGCGTAGTGGTGCTCCACTTCCTGATGGCCCCATACCACGGCGAAAGTGGAGAAATCGTAGTCGTCGAATTCGTTGAGGAATCCGTGCACGGCGGCGATGACATTGGATTCGCCCCCTGCGAGGACCTGCTGGTGTAGACGCCGTCGAGAACTGATCGCCACCGAAAGAGATTCGGTGCAACCATGCACGTAGAGCATGCCGCCGAGTCGCAGCGTGCGCCGGTCGCCGAAGCACAGCGCATCAACATCGACCTGCAGCGCGAACTCGATGACCGCACGGTGCCGATCCCCCGTCCTGACCGGGCTGTGCAGATGGCCCGGACTCGGGCGCGTAGCTCGAGGACCAGAGTGGTTTGATCGCGAATCTCGGCACCGCCCCTGTGCGAGCGTGCTGTTCGTGTTCACGACAGTCGAACGCGCCACCTCTTGTTTGAACCGGCGCGCTCTCGATCTCTGCATCTTGCCGGGAAGAGTCGGTGATCCGGGGTGATCGTACTCCGACCTTCGCTATCTACACCGCGCGCCTTCGAGGGTTGACCGCCTCTGGTTGCGCTGGCGAATTTTGACGCCGTTACCGGCGAATCCGGTCGTCGCTGAACTGGGAACCTGCCCGCTCCCATAGGCGAATTCTGGCGTGATCGTGCACAGCACGGCCTGGTTGACCCGGTCGCATCGCCCGGAAGCTGCGGAAGTGCGCACGCCGGTGGCGCGCTTGATCAGGGCGTCGAAGGTGCGGTCGGGCAATAGCCGCTTCAGGAAGATCAGCGGGCGGGCACCGAATCCGACCTGGTAGTGGGTCTGGGTCGGATTCGGTGACGGCCTTGCCGATTCACTTATCGCCGCTGTTGAGAATCGATCTCGATTCTCAACATCTCTGCAGAGGTGCGCCGTGGCGCCCGCTGCCTACGGGTGTTCGAGTCGATTCGACCGACAACCGGCAGTCAGGTCGATGTCCGAGATGGCGCGATCGCTGCGCCCCCAAAAAAGGCGAATCACCTCTCCATGACAGCGAGATAGCTTTGCAGCCTGTCGAATTGACCACCGGTTAGGCCCCGCTTACCGGAGCTCAGAGCCTCCGACCAACTCCCCCACCTCGACCCCGAGCCCCTCCAGCACCGAGCCGCGCGCGCTGGGAAGGTTCCGGAGTCGCAGCAACTCAGGTGGCATGGCTGCAATCACATACCGTGCGGTTCCATATCGCCTATCAAATTCTGGACACTACGGGTCCGCGGGCAGCGATCCTTCTCGTATTGCACGAAAACGGTTGGCTGCCACGAAAAACATGCCCGACCGGCCCTAATGCGAAGTTCCAGCTGGTTTCAAGCCAGCAGACCCCAGGACGACCTGCAGCCATCACATCGAGTGGACGTGCGACGCTCGAGAGAGCGTTCCGAGAGTAGATCTGGATAGCAATCGCTAGACATCAGCGCAGCAAGGTGGCCGATCCGCCGGAATATGTTGGTATACAACCTATTCCGTCACAAGGTCGCAGCGAGTTACGCCAGACCGCCGGTTGAAGTTGCCCAGCATCGACGCACCGCGTGGAGCAGGCAGTCGATAGCGATTGTGTCGGGCATCACATATCTGCAGGCCCGACGAGCACCCTCGGTAACCCTGCCTATCAGTTTTCCAAGCCCCGACACTGAACGCTATTGCACGTATATTGCACGGTCATCACCCAAAACGCTCTGACCTGCACTTTATGGTGGTCCCAGCTGGTTTCGAACCAGCGACCTTCCGCGTGTGAGGCGGACGCTCTCCCGCTGAGCTATGGGACCGAACACTGTGTCGGGCGGTTTCGAGCCGCTCGAACGAGATGGAACATTAGCACGGAGGGCTGGGATGACACCAAATCGCCTTGTGAAGCGGGGTTTCGGCGAGGTGGAGCCGTGGGAGTCGGTGCTTCGCGCTCGCGCGCGTGCATGCGCGGGCGGGCGATCGATGTCCGTGCCGGCGCCTTTCGGGCGATAGCATCAATAGATGCGAATATCTATGTTTCACGATGTGGGTGCGCGGAGCCGTTGGGAGTGGAGAGCGGCTCGGGTGAGCGTGGATGACATGCGTGTAATTCACATTTAGGCCGGTTTACCAGGCGATTTGTAGTCTTCGTCGAACGTCGGCTAATGTTCTCATCGCACCGCAGAGAGCAGCAAAGCCGAGAGGCCGAGCCGCTCCCCTAAGTGTGAAGTAAATGCGGATGTGGCGCAGTGGTAGCGCATCACCTTGCCAAGGTGAGGGTCGCGAGTTCGAATCTCGTCATCCGCTCGAGAGGTAGGTAAGGCACTAGCCCCATCCTCCTTTGTACGGTGGAGTGGCCGAGTGGTGAGGCAACGGCCTGCAAAGCCGTGCACACGGGTTCGATTCCCGTCTCCACCTCGCGCGATTAGCTCAGCGGGAGAGCGCTTCCCTGACACGGAAGAGGTCACTGGTTCAATCCCAGTATCGCGCACCACCGTACCGAGTCAGGCCCCCTTTCGAGGGGGCCTGACTTGTTTGCGTCATCTATCGAGCGTGCCGAGTATGTAACCCAGATCACTCTCGGCACGGTTTCAGAGTGAGCTCCCCTAGTATCGGCACACGGCATCGCCGGGTGGGTCCGGTGCGGGACCGGCGGCACGAAGGGGCAATCGAGTGAGGCAGATCCTGTTGTCGGCGGGGATCGCTCTGGTCGTCACCATCACGCTCACGCCCGGGCTGATCCGGGTCTTCGCGCGGCGAGGGTTCGGACAGGAGATCCGCGTCGACGGGCCTGCCAGTCATCACGCCAAACGCGGAACGCCCACGATGGGCGGGTTGGCGATCGGGGCGGGGGTCTGGGCCGGGTATCTGGGATCGCACCTGATCGGGTTGCTGTGGGACGCGCCGGGGCCGAGCGCGTCGGGGGTGCTGGTGCTGCTGCTGGCGTCGGCGCTGGGTGTGGTGGGTTTCCTCGATGACTCGATCAAGCTGCGAAAACACCGCAATCTCGGGTTGACCGCGGCAGGCAAGTACGTCGGGCAGGTCGGTGCCGCGGTGGTGTTCGCCGTGCTGGTGCTGCGATTCCCCGGCGCCACGGGGCTGACGCCCGCCAGTCGCAACCTGTCCTATGTCCGCGATATCAGCACCATCACCTTCGCGTCGCTGTTCTTCGTCGCGTTCATCGTGTTGCTGGTGGTCGCGTGGTCGAACGCGGTGAACATCACCGACGGGCTCGACGGACTGGCGGCGGGTTCGATGAGCCTCACGCTCGGCGCGTACGTGGTGATCACGCTGTGGCAGTACGACAACTCGTGCGAGATCAGCCCCGGACGCGGCTGCTACAACGTGCGCGATCCGCTCGACCTGGCGATGGTCAGTGCCGCGGGCGCTGCCGCGTGTATCGGATTCCTGTGGTGGAACGCGGCGCCTGCCAAGATCTTCATGGGCGACACCGGTTCGCTCGGCCTGGGCGGCCTGCTCGCGGGGCTGTCGATCACCAGCCGCACCGAGCTGCTCGCCGTGGTGATCGGGGCGCTGTTCGTCGCCGAGATCATGTCGGTGGTGCTGCAGATCGTGGTGTTCCGCACGACCCACACCCGACTGTTCCGGATGGCGCCGTTCCATCACCACTTCGAACTCAACAATTGGCCCGAGACCGCGGTGATCATCCGGTTCTGGGTGCTGGCCGGGATCGCGTCGGCGACCGGACTGTGCCTGTTCTACAGCGAGTACCTGACCTCGCTCTAGTTGTCGGGGCCTGCGGCTACGCTGACTCGACCGAGCCAGGGAGGTCGCCGCTGTGAGTGCCGAGATCGTCGTGCCACCGGGTCACGATATCGCCGCCGACGTCTCGTTCGAGCTCGAGGAGCTCGATGAGCTGGTCGGCGAACTCCTCGCCGAGCACGCCGAACGCGCGGCCCGCGACGCGCGCATCGTCGCGTTGCGCCTCGGGATCGGTGGACAGCGCCCGGAAACCCTCACCCGGATCGGCGCACGCTACGACCTGGCCCGCGACCGGGTCCGTCAGCTCTACGCCAAGGCCATCGGGCGGATCGTGCGCGAGGCCGCCCGCTCGGGACACCGGTCGGCGAAGGTGTTCGCACACCGCTATCCGATCGAGGCCGGTGATCTGCGCCTGGTGCGCATGCTGCTGGCCGAGACCTACGCGACCGACACCGACCTGGTGGCCATGGAATGGTCCTATCTCAAGCTGCGGCTGGCCGGACACGAACAGGGCGACGCCAAGCGGGTCGCCGGATACGTGATGCAGCGAATCCTGGGCTGGCAGAAGAAGACTGCCAGCATCCTGGCCAAGCTGCAGGTGCCCGAGGAAGGCGCCGACGAGCTGCGGGCGCTGTTGGCCGATATCGAGTGGTCGACCGGGTCCGCCGCGCCGCTGCCGACCGAGTCGGCGCGGGTGGCCGACGGCGACGACGCCGACCGCGGACGGTTCTACCTGGCGAAGGCAGGCCGCGACGTCGCCTACGACTCCGCGATGGCGGCCCGCCTGCTCCGAACCCTCGACGCCGATCCGTCCGTGGCGGCGTTCCAGGAGGAACCGACCGCGCTGACCTACCACTTCGGCGGCGAGGATCAGGTCCACTATCCGGCGGTCGCCGCACAGCTCACCGACGGCCGCACCGTCCTGGTCGACGTGGTCCCGTTGGGCCGCATCGCCTTCCACCGCAATCGGATCCAGAGCGAACTCGGCCGCGCCTACGCGCACGAGCACGGCTGGGGCTGGCTCGCCTGGACCGGCAGCGCGCTCGGCACACCCCAACTCCGAGCCCGCACGGTCGACTCCTCGGTCGAGCAACGCCTGGCCACCGACCTCGAACAGGGCCCCTACGATCGCCAGGCGCTGGCTACGGCCAGCGCGGAAACCGGCCTCGACCTGCTCGACCTGGCCGGACTCGTGCTCCGCAACGACTGGCAGTGGGACCGGTTGCCGATGCGGCTCAGCGCGTCACCATCGCGCCGACCATCACGGTGAGGACCAACAGCATCGCGCAGCAGGTGAGCCACTGCCACTGATTCAGCATGCGATCCATCCGGCCGATGCTCGCGCGCAGGCTCGCCGCGGCGCGCTGCTGGGCGACGAGTTCACTGCGCAGTCCGGCCATCGTGATGGCTACGGCGTCGGCGTTCACCCCGGCCCGATCGATCCGGTTGTGCAGCCGGCCGACCAGCCGCTGCTTGTCGCGCACCGCCTGGCGTGAGACCGCCAGCTCCACCCGCTGATCACGCAACTCCGTGCGCTGGTGCTCGATCATCGCGGCCTGTGCCGCAGTGTGCCGTTCCCAGGTGCCCACGTCGGCCCACCCTCCTGTCGTGAGATCTGCGTGCCCCCAGTGGATTTCGCCGGACACCCAGCCTTCGAGAAAATCACGCAACTCCGTGCTGCCGCGAACCGGAGCGGCGAAACCGGTCTCGCCCGCGGCGAGCATGCCCTGATCGATGCGGTAGTCGGCGGCCGCGGGCGCGAAATCGGCGATGCCGACCGCGGGGACCAGCGGCACCCAGAAACCCTGCGGGCATACCCACAGCACATCGTCGATTCCGGCCGCCTGCAAGCGTTTCCGGTGGGCGCGGGCCGCGGTGATGTCGAGTGGGCCGCTGCGCACCTCGACCACGCAGCGCCGGTCACCTCGACGCCAGTAGATATCGACGGGGATATCGTCGATCCGCGCGTCGACCTCGGCCTCATCGGCGCCCGCCGCCGTGAGCCTGCCACAGATCCAGTGTTCGAGTCGCTGCGTATTCCATTGCATCGCGGCACATTCGGGGCAACCACAGCCGTACCCGGTCCGCTCGGTGACGGCGCGGCGGCTGCCCTCGGAAATTCCCAGTTCGTCGAGCAGCGCCTGTCGTCCACACGCCACCTGGGTCTCACTCAGCCGCTTCGTCCTCACACCATCACTCCCTCACCAAGGGACCCGTCGTAGGCTCACGCGCACGTCCTGGACATCAGGTTCCCGCAGCCACAGAAAAGGCGCCAGCCCCCTTGACCCGCGTTCGGGTGCGTCACCGCCCGGTGATAGATATCACAAATGCGACTCTGCTTGTATATCAAGCCATTTCATTGTGCCAACGTCGCACAAAGACGCCTAGATCTTGATCATTTCGATACACAGACCCGGCCTGTTGCATGTCCATTTCATCCTGATTGCGAATCAGTTCGGCGCGTCGCGTAGGCAGTCACGACAACACGTGCTGTCGCCCCGGTGGATATGATCGCTGCGGCCGAGGCGGGCACGCTCGGGCGACCACGGGAAGTAGGGTGTGCATGAACCACGCTGAGCACGACGAATCCATCGGGTCGATGCTGGCGAGCATCGCCACGGCGCTGCGCGAGGTCAGCGACAAGCTCGATATCGTCGCCGCGCGGGTCCAACTCGATGTACCCACCTTCCCGGTCGACGAGGATCTGCCCGACCACATCCGGATCAGGCGCCTGGAATCCTGGGCATTCCGTGCGTCACAGGACATTTCACGCCTGAGCTCTCGCCTCGATGCCCTCGACAACGACGGCGAGCCCGATTCGGGCCGTCCAGCCCGGGGCACACGCAGCCGCCGCGAGGTCCGCGAAGCCGCGGAGGCCGCCGAACGCGCCACCGACGGACCGGATGACCAGCCCAGGCCCTCCGATCCCTTACCGCCGCACCGGAATCGCGACGACGAGGGCTCGCGGCCCCCGCTCGAACGCCGCAACTCTCCCGCCCGGCCGAGCACCGACCACCTCGGCGATCCCACCGCCATGGCCGCGACGCCGGTCCCCCGCCCCGAGGCGGCGCCCTTCGCCCAATCGACCTCGTTCGACAGTGATCCGGTCGTCGCGGCCGGCGGCAACGGCGCGGGTGGCGAACCGCCGAGCCGTCGGGCTGCGCCCACACGGCTCAGCGGGGCAACGCCGACCGGCAGCGCGTCCGGCGAGAGGGTCGCGGCCGCCTCGGTCGGCAACACGACCTCGACCAACGGGACCAACGGCGCCGCCCACGGTGTGGCCGGTGACATCGCGTCCCCACGCAACGGCTCCTCGGTGCCCACGGCGATCGGAACGGTCTTGACCGCACCGGCTGTCGAACGCACGCCCGGACCGAGCGCGCCTGCCTCGACAAGGGCCACCGCGACGGCGCTCTCCGAGGATCGCCCGCCCACCTCGGTCCCCGATGACGCGGACAACGGCGCAGCGTCGGGGAGTGACACCGCGGCGATCGCGACCCTGCCGGGGAGCGCCGAGGTGAGCACCGTCGTGCGCGAGGGTGACGTGACGATCGGCGGCGCCACCGGGTTCGACCTCGGTCCCGGTGCGGCGAAGCATGTTTCGGGCCCACCGGTCGACGCGCAGTCGGCGCGGACCGAGGCTGCGGCTGGAGATCCGCTGACGGGGGAAATCAGCTCCGCTGCCGGTATCGAGCGGGCCCGCCCGGTCAAGAAGCCGACCGAGGGTGAGGCCACCGGAGGCGATCGACTAGATGTTCCGTCGCCGAACAGACTGTCCAGCAACGGCAATGGTGTCACGTCGGCGAAGGCCGAGCCAGTGGGCAACACCGCCAACAGCATCCACTGGTCCTTCACCGAGGAACCCGCGCCGGCGGCTCCGGACCGAAGCGACCACGCCCGCAACGGCTTCACCACCGGCTCCACCCGCCGCGCCGAATCCCTGTTCGAGGATTTCACCCCGCACGACCGCCTGACCACCGGCGAGACCCCCGCGCCGCAGACCGTCTCGGGCCCGCCCCCACGTCTCACTCCACCGACAGAACTCACCACCCAGCCGAACCATGTCGCGGTGGATCCGCCGCGTGCCGGCAGCTCCTCGCACGTCGACGGCGCGCCGGAGGCCGGCGACAGCCCGGCCGCCCCGAGTCGACCGGCGAACACCGGTGGGCTGTCCGGCCACCACGGCCGGCCGGACCAGGCGCCGCTCACGAGTCACGCGGCGCTCACGAACGACGATCACCCGGTCGACGACCCGGCCGTCGCCGATCCACCGACCCTCGGCCTGCCGACCGGCCGCGGCATGTCGACGAGCCCGTCCGATCCCCTGGAACGCCCTGTGGCCGATCCGATTCCGCCGACCGCCACCGATTCGGCCGGGATCACCGTCACCGGCACCTACCGCGCCTTCGACATCGAACGCGCCCACGTCGACAAGCTGCAGGCCATGCTCGACGAGCTGAAACGCTCGGCCGGTCTCCCGCCGGGCCGCCGCGACGTCTTCGGACCGCCGACCCCGGACCTCGGCTGAGCCGACTTCCGGCCACACGAGAGCTCCGCGACAGCGGGAACTTCCGGCTCGGCCCCGCGTGAACGGCTGACGAGCGCGTCGCGTGCGTCAGGCGGGCTTCGCCAGCGGGACGAGACCCGGGTCCACGTCCGGCTTCGGGGCGTCGTGCGCGACGGCGCCGATGAGGTCACGCAGGGCGCGATGGCCCGCGTCGGCGGTATTGCGCGGATGCCAGGCCATGGCGACGACGGGGGCCGGTAGCGGCAGCGGGATCTCGAACATCGCCAGGCCGAGCGCGGTGCGTGCGGCTCGGGACAGTAGTTCCGGTGCCGGGCAGACCAATTCGGTCGAGGCGAGGGTGAGCAGCGCGGTGGGCAGGTCGGCGACGGTGGCGACCACTCGGCGGGTGCGCCCGTGCAGCGCGAGGCGGTCGTCGATCGGGCCGTGCGTGCGACCGGTGGGCGAAACCTCCAGATGGCGCGCCGAGGCGTAGGCGGCGACGGTAGGGCGGTCGGTGGCGAACGGGTGGTCGGGAGCGGCGACGCCGATCCAGCGATCGGTGAACAGACGCTTGACCACCGTTTCCGGGTCGGTCTGCCCGATCATGCCGACTTCGACGTCGACCCGGCCGTCGCGCAGCGCCACCGCGCCGTCGGCGGCGTCGGCCGCGAGCAGCCGCACCGTCACCCCCGGCAGCTGGGCGTGGACCGCTGCCAGCAGCGGACCGGACAGGTGGGCACCCACCGAATCGCCGACGCGGACAACGAAGTCGCGGTGTCTGCCCGGCCCGTGTCCGTCGCGGGCGGTGAGCAACAGCCGTCCCTGATCGACCAGGCTCGCCACATCGTGGCGCAGTTCCAGCGCTCGCGGCGTCGGCACCATCTGTCTGCCGGAACGAACGAGCAGCGGATCGCCGAGTACCTCGCGCAGTCGGGTGAGGGTGCGACTCATCGCCGAGGTCGAGGTGTGTAGTCGCCGGGCCGCCTCGGTCACGCTGTTGGTGTCGAGCAGCGCGTCGAGAGCGAGCAGTAGGTTCAGATCCAGCGCGTCCACGCGAGGATTATCACCAACGCACCGATCGCCGTCGGCGTTGCCGACGGCGATCCGGCGTGTCGGCTACCTCTCGGCTACGGGCGCCGGCGTGGGCGCCACGGGAGCGGCCACCGCGCGAGTGCGCAGCACCCCGCGGTAGGACGACGGCCGCACGGGTCGCACCCACTGCGCCAGCCTCGACCTGAACGGCAGCGGCGTGCCGAGATCGTCGAGCATCTCGTCGATATTGGCCAGCGAGAACGGGACCACCGAGGCACCGTGCGCGTGGTTTCCGTCGCTGCGCTCGCGCGACCACTCCAGGCGCGCGTCGATCTCGTTGTTCATCAGCTCGGCCATCGGGGGCACGAACCTGCCCGTGAGCAGGCCGGCGATCCAGTGCGCGCCCACCTCGGCGCTGAGCGCGCTCACGTGGGAGCTGTTGTAGCCGGCGAAGCTCAGGTTGGGGACCTCCACCGGCAGGATGTGGCGGTAGAGCCGGAAATCGCTCGTCTCGTCGGTGAGGGCGCGGCGCACGAACGGGGTGAGGAACGGCACCTCCTGCCGGTATCCGGTGGCGCAGACGACGATCTCGGCCAATTTCAGGCTGCCGTCGGCCAGGCGCACCGCGGGACCGTGTCGCCCACCGATCAGTTCGGTGATCTCGGTGTCGCGGTGCACGCTGATCCGGCCCGCCTCGACCTGCTCGGTGAAGCCTTCGGTGGCCAAGCTCGCGCTGCTGGTGCCGATCTCGGAGATCGGGCCCGTCGGCACCAGGTCGAGCTCACGCAGCCGCAGCTTGCGCGTCACCCGCTCCTGCAGCAGGTCCATGTTCGACTGGCGCACGGCGAGCCAGTCGAGTAGTCGTTCGGCGCGGTGCGGGAAGCGGGAGGGGAAGTGCGCCTCACCCGCGCGGGTCAGCAGCAGGCGCTCGTAGTCCATGCCGAAGCCGAGTTTGCGCGGCATCTTCCAGGTGAGTCGGCGCGCCACCACGGTGGTTTCGTCGGCGATATGGCTGACGGCCTCGGCCACGTCACAGGCGGACTTGCCGTAGCCGAGCACGACCACCGAGCGGTCGCGCGCCTGCTCGACATCGTGGAACTCCGAGACATGGCACAGTCGCCCGCCCGCGGCACGGAAAGCCGCGGCGCCCGGCAGGTCGGGCAGCACCGGGTCGCTGTAGACGCCGTTGGCGACGATCAGGTGATCGCAGGTGGTGCGGTGCCCGCCCCTGTGGTCGCGGATCTCGAGCAACCAGCCGCTGTCGACCGGGTCGGCCGCCACCACCTCGGTGCCGAGGCGCAGGTGCGGGCCGAGGCCGAACTCCTGCACGTATCCGGCCAGGTAGGCCTGCATCTGCTGACCGTCGGGCCAGCGGGGGAAATCTTCGGGCATCGGGTGATCGCTGAACGCGTACGTGGACTTGCTGTTCTGCGCGCGAAGTCCTGGATACCGGCGAGTGGCACTCCACACACCGCCGACGTCGGGGGCCCGGTCGAAGACTTCGACCGGGAAACCCGCCTGACTCAATACCTTCGCGCAGGCCAAACCCGCCACTCCCGCACCGACGATCCCGATGCGGCTACCGCTCGTCATGCGCAGGACAGTACTCGGCAAGGTAGGCCCGGTGCCACCGCACTGTATCGGCCCACAGTCCCATCGCAGCTGAGGCGAGCCATGCTGTACTGGAAGGATGACCAACAGTTCCGTCGTCGTCGACCGGGCCGGGCTCTGGGATGCCGAGGCGCTCAGCGATGTCGCCGCCGCGACCTTTCCGCTGGCCTGCCCGCCCGAGGCCACCGCGGCCGACATCGAGATCTTCCTCGAGCAGGTGCTCTCCGGCGAACGTTTCGGCGAATACCTGTCCGACCCGACCAGGACAGTGCTCAAGGCCGTGGAGGGTGACGAGATCGTCGGCTACGCCATGCTCGTCGCGGGCAGGCCGAGCGACTCCGAGGTCGCCGCGCGGGTACACGCCGGGTCGGTGGTCGAGCTGAGCAAGATGTACGTGCTGCCAGGGCACCACGGCAGCGGCGTAGCCGGGGCGATGATGGAGGCCGCGGTCGACACCGCGCGGCTGGCGGGCGCGGACGCGGTGTGGCTGGGGGTCAACCAGGCCAACGAACGCGCGCAGAAGTTCTACGCCAAGCACGGCTTTCGGCAGGTGGGCACCAAGACCTTCATGGTCGGCAGCCAGCTGCATTCCGATTTCGTCTACGAGCGGACGCTGTGACAGCCGACTGCACCGCGTGGTCCGCGACGAGCCGAACAGCTCGGCCCGCCGCGGACGCGCTTACGCGGCAGCGGCCTCGAAGCGCGACAGCGCGAGCAGACGCGAGATCGCGCGCAGGTACTTCTTGCGGTAGCCGCCGTCCAGCATCTCCTTCGAGAAGATCTCGTCGAGTTTGACGCCCGAGACCGTCACCGGGATGCTCGCGTCGTAGAGGCGGTCGGCCAGCACGACCACCCGCAGCGCGACAGCCTGATCGGTCACGGTGTGCACATCGGAGATGAACACCGAGGCCACGCCCTGGATCAGCGCACCGAACTTGGACGGGTGCAGGGTGCTCAGATGCTCGAGCAGCACGTCGAACTCGTCGAGCGTGGACCCCGGGGTGGTCGCGGCACGCTCGAGGAGCGACTCGTTCGAGGTGGGTTCCGGGGCCGGCGGCAGGTCGCGGTGGCGGTAGTCGGGCCCGTCGACGCGGACCGGATCGAAGATCGAGCCGAGCTTCTTGATCTCGCGCAGGAAGTCCGAGGCCGCGAAACGGCCCTCGCCCAGCTGTCCGGGCAGCGTGTTGGAGGTCGCCACGATGGAGACGCCACGGGCCGACAACTCGGTGAGCAGTCGCGAGACCAGCATCGTGTCGCCCGGATCGTCGAGTTCGAACTCGTCGATGCACAGCACGCTGTTGGCGGAGAGCCGTTCGACCGCGTTGTTGAAGCCCAGCGCGCCGACCAGGTTGGTGACCTCGCCGAAGGTGCCGAACGACTTCGGCGCCGGGGAGCTGTGGAAGATCGAGGCGAGCAGGTGGGTCTTGCCCACACCGAAGCCGCCGTCGAGATACAGGCCTGCTCCCGACACGGCCTTCTTCTTGCCGAAGAGGCTCTTCTTCGAGGCGGCCTTGTGGATTTTCGCCACCTGACCTGCGAATTCCTCCGCCTTGGTAACCGCGGCCGCTTGGCTCGGTTCCTTGGGGTCGGGGATGTAGGAGGCGAAGCTGACCTCGTCGAACATGGGCGGGGGCACCATCTGCGCGACGAGTTGGTCGGCCGGGACCTCCGGATGGCGATCGACAAGGCGTTCTTGCATGGACAAATGGTACGGACGTGGTTGCATCGATCCCTATGCAGCGTATCCACAATGTGACCCAGCTCGCAGACCTCGACCCCGACGCACTGGCCAGGTGCTATGCCTATCCACGGCATCTGGACGGTCCCTGGGTGCGGGCGAACTTCGTGAGCAGCATCGACGGCGCGTTCACCGTCGACGGCGTTTCCGAAGGGCTGGGCACCGCAGCGGACAAGACAGTGTTCACGGTCCTGCGCGAGCTGGCCGATGTGATCGTCATCGGCGCGGGCACGCTGCGCGCGGAGAACTACGGCGGCGCGCATACGGACCCGCAACGGCGCATCGCGCACCACCGGCACGGGATCGGCGGGCATCCCGAGGGCACCCCGCCGCCGATCGCGGTGGTCACCGCCTCCGCCGAGCTCGATCCCGGCTCGAAATTCTTCACCGACGCCGAGGTGCCGCCGCTGATCGTCACCACGAGGCATGCGAACTCGGCGCAGGTCAGCGCCCTCGAGGACGCGGGCGCACAGGTGGTTTTCGCCGGTGAGGCCGCGATCATGCCCGCCGCGCTGATCCGGGTGTTCGCCGAACGCGGTCTGCACCGGGTGCTGTGTGAGGGCGGACCACATCTGTTCGGGCAGTTGGCCGAGGCGGACCTGGTCGACGAACTGTGCCTGACCACCGCCCCGATGCTGGTCGGGGGCGCGGGCGGGCGAATCTCGCTGTCGGCGAGCTCATTCGACCTACCGATGGCCCGCAAGCAGTTGGTGCTCGCCGAGGACGGCACCGTCCTGGCCCGCTGGGCCCGTCGATGAAACCTGGCGCCGAACCTGGCAGTGTGTAGCGCATGCGTTGGACTCGGGCCGCGGCAACGGCCGCGACACTGTCGATCATGCTCGCGGGCTGTGGGGCCGGACCGTCTGATCGGCCTGTCGTCGCCGTCGAGCGCCCGGGGGCCGGTGGCGCCCAGACCGAAGCTCCCGCGCCCCAGGATCTGGCAAAGGCGGAGGTGCCCAAGACCGATCTGGCCTGGCGTGACTGCACCGCGGCCACCCTGAGCTCGCTCGACTTCGGCGCCGCCCCCGCGGGGCTGGTCCTCGACTGCGCCGAGTTCTCGACGCCGATCGACACCGCGGGCACCGTGCTCGGCACCTTCCGCGCCGGCGCCCTGCGGGCCCGTCTGCCGCAGACCCCCGCCGACGCGGCCCCGCTGGTGCTCACCTCCGGTTCGGATCGTTCGTCGGCGTCGACGCTGGCCGGTCTGGCGATCGGGCCCAACAGCGCGTTGCTGGCCGCGCAACCGATCGTCGCGGTGGACCGGCGCGGCATCGGGGCCTCCCAGCCCATCGACTGCATTCCGGCGCAGCTGCGCGCGGTGATGACCGACCTCGGCCAGACCGGGGTGGGCAACGCCGATCAGGTCGGCGCCGTCGCGGGCTTCAGCCAGGACGCCACCATCGCCTGCCGGGATTTCCTGCAGCCCTACGAGGGCACGTTCGACGCACCGCATGCCGCCGACGACATCGAGCAGCTGCGCAAGCAGTGGCAGGTCGACAAGATCAATCTGCTCGGCGCGGGCAACGGCGCCAAAGTGGCCCTGAGCTACGCCCGCCGCTACGGCGACCACCTGGCTCGACTGGTGCTCGACGCCCCCGAACCGGTCGGCGCCGACGCCACCACCATGGCCGAGGCGCGCGTCACCGGCGCCGAAGCGGCGCTCACCGCGTTCGCCCAACGCTGTAAGGCCGCCAACTGCGCCCTCGGAGCCGATCCCCGCGCGGCAGTCGTCGCGCTGATGAACAAGGCGACCAGCGGCGGGCTCGGCGAGATCTCGGCCGCGGACCTGTCGACCGCGCTCACCGGTTTCCTGTCCAGTCCCCGTGGCGACCAGGCGAATCGGGTCACCGCGCTGGCCGACGTCCTGGCCGCCGCCGACCGTGGCGATCGCGGACCGCTGTCGGCCATGATCGTGCGCGAGGCGGCCGCGATCACCTCCGACGGCGAGTTCGTGAACCGCTGCACCGACAGCCAGCAGCCCCCGACCGCGGACAAGGCTCGTGAACTCGCCGGCACATGGGCGAGCAAATATCCGGTATTCGGGCGTAATGCCGCCATCGGGCTGATGGTCTGCTCGGCTTGGCCGGTCTCCACCGCGGCGCCACTGCCGACGGAACTCGACCTGCCGGTGCTGGTGTTCGCCGGTGCCGCCGATCCGATCGTCGGCGGGGCCGCCGCCTCGGTGACCGGCGCGCTCGGCTCGGCGGGCGCCCGGCACGCCACGATGACCTGGCAGGGCTGGGGGCATCCGGTCGTCACCCATTCCGGGTGCGCGCAGAAGGCCGTCACCGACTACCTCGCGGAGGCGAAACTGCCTGCCGACGGCGGCGCCTGCCCGGCCTGATCCGGTCGGGGCAACCGCCGGGTTCCGGCGCGTCATCCGGGTCCGGCGACACCATCGCAACCCGATCCGGTGTACCGTGCCCCAGTGTTGTTCCGACAGCTCGAGCCCCGTACCGCTCGCACCTCCGCCGAGGTGATCAAGTTCGCGCTCTGGCCCTTCGCGGTCATGATGGTGCTGAACCGCGTCTTCATCAAGGCGATCAACGGCTTCGTCACCGATGACTACCGGCCTGTGTACAACGCCTCGTTCGAGTTCCTGAACGGCAGGCCGCTGTACACCGCCGACTTCTCGTCGGTCGATCCGCACTATCTCTACTATCCGAGCGGAACGCTGCTGATCGCGCCGGTGGCGATCATCGACTACGAGCTGTCGCGCTGGCTGTTCATCGGGCTCAACGCCGCCGCGATCCTGCTCGCCTGGTACCTGCTGCTTCGCCTGTTCAAGTTCGGCCTCGGCTCGATCGCCGCGCCCGCGCTGCTGCTGGCGATGTTCGCCTCCGAGACGGTGACCAACACGTTGGTCTTCACCAACGTCAACGGCTGCCTGCTGCTGGCCGAGCTGGTGTTCATCACGCTGCTCCTGGCGCGTCGGGACCTCTGGGCCGGTGTTGCGCTCGGTTTGAGCATCGCGGTGAAGCCGACACTGGCGCCGTTGCTGCTGGTGGCGGCCGTTCGCGGCCAGTGGAAGGTGTTCATCACCGCGCTCGGTGTGCCGTTGACGCTCACCGCCATCGCGTGGCCGCTGTCGGCGGACCCCGAGAAGTTCTTCACCCGAGTTCTGCCGTACCTGGCTGAGACGCGCGACTACTTCAACAGCTCGGTCGGCGGCAACGGGCTCTACTACGGCTTGCCGGAGTGGCTGATCCTGCTGGTCAAGGTCCTGATGGCCGGTGTGGTGGCGGTGTCGCTGTGGCTGCTGTGGCGCTACTACCGCCACGACGAGCTGTTCTTCGTCACCACGTTCTCCGGCGTGCTGCTCACCGCGTGGTTCCTGCTGCCCTCGCTGGGCCAGATGTACTACTCGATGATGGTCTTCCCGTTCCTGATGACCGTGGTGCTACGAAATTCCGTGCTGCGCAACTGGCCCGCGTGGCTGGCGATCTTCGGGTTCATGACCTACGACAAGTGGCTCTCCGATCGCTGGCAGGGCGTCGGCCGCAACCTCGAGTACCTGCGGGTGACCTTCGGCTGGGGGTTGCTGCTCATCGTCGTGTTCTGTGTGCTCGGCGACCGGTATCTGGCCGCGCGTCGCGAGGGCAGGCTGCAGTTCGGGATCGACCCGACCTGGATCGCGAATGCGCCCGATTCACGCGACGGCACCGACGAACCGGCGCCCGTGGCACCGGTCGCCGACACTCCGCCGCACCGCGAGGATCCGGTGGCGCCGGTCGAGGACCGCGAGCCCGCACTCAAGTAGTTATCGGCCGGTGACGCACCGCTCACGGCGCGCACCGGCCGAAACCATTAGCGTGGAGCCATGAGTTCTGAAACTTCGTTGCCCACGCCGCGCATCCAGCTGACGCCGCAGCAATGGCGGGCGAAATTGGACCCCGAGGAATACGCCGTTCTGCGCGAGGCCGCCACCGAGCGCCCGTTCATCGGCGAATACACCGACACCAAGACCGAGGGCGTCTACACCTGTCGCGCCTGCGACGCCGAATTGTTCCGCAGCACAGAGAAATTCGACTCCCACTGCGGGTGGCCGTCGTTCTTCGATCCCGCCGATTCCGACGCGGTGATCCTCAAGCCCGACGACACCCTGGGGATGCGCCGGGTCGAGGTGATCTGCGCGAACTGCCACAGCCACCTCGGGCACGTGTTCGAGGGCGAGGGCTACCCCACTCCCACCGACCAGCGCTACTGCATCAACTCGATCTCGCTGCGCTTGCGCCCCGCGGAGGGGTCGACCAGCTGAAACGCTGATTCAGCTGCGGGCGGGCGCGGTGCGCTCGGGGTAGACACCGTGGCCGACCTGTACGTAGGACAGCCGATCGGCGAGTCGGGTGCTGAACCGCCGGACGGCGTCGTAGACGTGGGCGTCCTTGCCGATCACGACACGGCCCTTACCCCTCGCGGTCGTATCCACGATCCGGCGCGCCACCCGCTCGGGCTCGGCGGAGAATCCCTTGGCGAGCCACTCGGGCGCGCCCATTTGCCGGGCTACCCTGCGCACCAGGTCGGTCCAGACCGAACCCGGAAGCACCGTGGTGACCGTGACGTTCGAGCGGCCACGCAAATCCTGCGCCAGCCCGTAACTGAACAGGGCGAGCGCGGCCTTCGACGCGCCGTACACCGCTGAGCCGGGCACCGGGACGATCGCCGACAGGCTCGAGGTGTTCATGATGACGCCGCGGGGGCGTTGCCGCAGGTGCGGGAGGAAGGCCCGCGACATCCACACCGCGCCGAAGAAGTTCACCTGCATCAGCGTTTCGATCCGGGCGTCGCTGAGCTCTGCCACGGTCTGGAGTTCCTGGGCGATTCCCGCGATGTTGAACAGGCCGTCGACTCGCCCGTGGGAGGCGATCACCCTGCCGGGGAACGCGGCCACGGCGGCACGGTCGCAAATATCGATCGGATAGGCGGTGAAACGCTCGCGGTCCGTCACCAGTGCGGCGGTGATGGCCAACGCCTGCTCATCACGATCAGCGCCGACCACGACCGCGCCACGGGCGATCAGCTCCGACACGACGCATCGTCCGATGCCGTTCCCGGCTCCGGTGACGACGAAGACGCTGCCCTCGATCCGCATGCGCGATCTCCCAGTTGTTCGCTGTATGGCGGGCACGATGTGCCTCTCTGTTCGGGTGTGTTCAGCCGAGTGTCAGCTGGATCGGCTCGCGCGACAAGGTGGGGCGGTACAGGCAGCGCGTGCCCGAGTAGATGGTGGGCATGCATTCGTTGCAGTGCACACAGGCCGAGCGGGTGGACTCATCGGTTCGGATGCGGCGCAACAGATTCGGTTCGCGCAGCAGGGCCCGGCCCATGGCGACGAACTCGAAGCCCTCGGTCCTGGCCAGGCGCATGGTGTCGAGATTGGTGATGCCGCCCAACAGGATCAGCGGCATCGACAGTGCGCGCCGGAAGTGGCGGGCCCGCTCGAGCAGGTACGCCTCCTGGTACGGGTACTCCTTCAGGAAGGACTTCCCGACCAGACGGAACCCCAGGCGGGCCGGGTTGGGCAGGGTTTTCGCGAAGGAACGGCGCGGGGGTGTGCCGTGGAACAACATCATCGGGTTCAGCAGCGAACTGCCCGCGGTCAATTCGAGGGCGTCGAGCGCACCGTCGGCCTCGAGCCAGGCGGCCACCTGCAGCGATTGGGGAACGGTGAGACCACCGGCCTGGCCGTCCTCCATATTGATCTTGGCCGTGATCGCGATCCGATCACCCACGGCATCCTTGACCGCACAGGCGATTTCCCGCGCCATTCGAGCCCGATTGAGCAGGGAGCCGCCGTAGGCGTCCTCGCGTCGGTTCAGCAGCGGGCTCAGGAACGCGCTGGCCAGATAGTTGTGGCCGAGATGAATCTCCACCGCGTCGAATCCGGCCTGCTCGGCCAGGCGTGCGGCATCGGCGTGCGCGGCCACGGTGTCGGCGATCTCGGCGACGGTGGGAGTCTTGGTGAATCTCATGCCGAGGGGGTTGAACATCCGGCTCGGCGCGAGCGCGGGCACTCGATTGGAGGCGGCGTTGGCCACCGGTCCGGCGTGGCCGATCTGCGCGCTGGCCGCGGCACCCTCCGCGTGGACGGCATCGGTCAGCTTCCGCAGTCCCGCAACGGCTTCCGGGCGCATCCAGATCTGATGCCGATCGGTGCGACCGCCGGGCGCGACCGCGCAGTACGCGACGGTGGTCATGCCGACACCGCCGGCGGCGACCTCCCGATGGAAGTCGATCAGTTCCTCGGTGACCAGGGCGTCCGGCGTGCGGCCTTCGAAGGTCGCGGCCTTGATCACCCTGTTGCGCAAGGTGATCGGACCCAGCTGGGCCGGTGCGAAGATGTCGTTCATAGCTGTTCTCCCGTCGGCGCGGTCAAACCGGCCACCACGAAATCTCGCAGCGTCTCCAGGTCCGGCTGCGCCATGCCGTGTTCCTCGATTTCGGGGCTGCCGAAACGCATGATGATGAGATCGAAGGCGAGCATCCACCGGCGGCGACTCTCCCGGTCACTCACCTCAGGAAGAAGCGCGACCCACGTGCCCATCCGAAACCATGGGCCCCGCCATGTCGTGAGATGGCGTCCGAGCACGAACCTCGACAACAGTCGAAGGTGCAAGCGGCCCATGGGGTCGCCGGCGAGCTGGACGAAGGGGGCCAGGATCGTGTCGACGACGGCGGGTAGCGAGTCGGGTCCGGCACTCGCGCGGGCGAGACCATCGGCCCACAGCGGTCCCAGCCGGTCCTCGATCAGCGCACCGACCAGGGCTTCCTTCGATCCGAAGTGGTAGTGCACCGCGGCGGCGTTCGCACCGGCGGCGACACAGATGCCGCGCACGGAGACCTCGTCGTAGGGCTCGGTCAGCAGCAATGTTTCGGCGGCGATCAGCAGTCGCTGCCGCGTCCCCGTCTTGACCTCATCGACCATACCCAGAAGTGAAACACGTTTCAATCAGCTTTTCAATCACTGATTGAATCAATGACCGGACGGCGTCACACGAGACCGCGCACGTCCCACACCCACACGCCGTCCACCTGCTCGGACGGGATGCCGAGCAGGTCGTCCACGGTGCGACGCAGGGTGTCGGTGCTCTGCGACGGCGGCAGCACCACCGCATCGGCGCGCCAGTAACGCAGGTCCGAGAGGGCCTGTTCGCGCAGAGCTCGGTCGATGACCGGAGCCGTATCGAACATCCGGACCAGCATGAGCAGAACCGCGGTGGGCCGGGGGTCGGCGCCGTAACCGGCCCCGCGGTCCGCGCCGCTCGGGCCGACGAAATAGCCGCCGGCGAGCGGGAAGGCGAAGTCGGCGTCGACCTGCCACCGCAGCGCGACGGCGTCCGCCGAGGTGGGCGGCGGCACGATCACCACCGAGCCGCCCGAGACGTACTGCCGCACAGTGCCGTCGGCGAAGAACGCGGGCGTCGCGGAGCGTTCCTCGACGGGCAGCATGGTCGGCGCGATGGGCAACAACGCGAAGGTCAGGGCGCCGAACCAGGCGACGGGCCGCCGCATCGATACAGAGGTGCGCCACGATTCGATCGCCCGCTGGGTGCCGATGGCCAGGATTATCGCGATGACCGGAATGGCCGCCATGGCGAACCGTGATTCGATGATCCCGTTCAGCGGCGGGATCCACCCGAAGGCCAGCCACGGCATCGGCACCATGGCGAAGTCGCCGTCGCCGAAGCGCACAACGCCGTCGAAGGACAGCACAATGCCGAGCGACAGCGTCGTGAACACCACGATGACGATCGCCGCGGCCCGCACGATGCGCTCGCGCCGCAGGAAGAACACGGCCACAGCGACGAGCAGCAGTAGCGGCCAACCGAAGTAGGCGTTGTCCTCGGTCGGATTGATGCTCACATCGGGGCCGAACGAGAACATGCTGCCCGCCGATTCCGGCGAGAACTGGAACAGCGACAGAATGTCGTTGCCGACCCGGCCGATCCCGATGAATCGATACGACTGCGGTCCGGCGAACTGCCACCACAGCCCGAAACCGGTGAGCGTCAACGTGATCAGCGCCGCGAGCAGTACCGACGGGGCCGTCGCACGCAGCGCGAGCACGATGGCGGCCCGGGTGCGTAGGTAGGCCATCGCGAAGACCGCGAAGCCGAGCGCGAAGATCAGCAGCGGCTCCTCACCCAGCGTGAGCTGCAGAGCGACCAGCAGTCCGAGCACGACGGCGGCGCGCGGTTGCCACACCCGTCGTGCCCCGACTGCGTTCTCCGCGTACCGCGCCATTTTGATGACCTGCATTGCGATGATCGGAAGCAACACCAGGACAACGAAATTCGCGTGCCCATTGGTGTGCGCGATCATCGCGGGCGCGAAGCCGCAGAACACACCACCAACGGCCGCGGCGAATTTCGAGGCCACCAGCTCGCGCGAGAACACCCAGTACCAGGCGAACGCGGTACCGGACAGGCCGAACGTGAGCGCCGATACGAAAGTGACGGTCGGCCCGAAAAGCAGGGTGACCGGCGTGAACGGTACTCCCCAGCCGTACATGAGGGTATTGGCCATCATGTTCACGCCGTCGGGATAGTTCTGCAGCTGCGTGCTGAGCGGACTTCCCAGGTGGGTGATGTTTCGTGCCGTGATGGCATTGAACCACTCGAACAGCGTCTGGTCCTGATCGCTCTTGCTCAGATAGCCACTGCGCGGGTTCGACCACAGCCCGGCGAGTACGAAAACCGCGAGCGACAGGTAGCAACCCGCGACGACCAGGTCGGTGCGCGCCGAGCGCAGCCACTGCACCGGAGTGCGGCGCGGCTCCGCCGTTTCCGGTGCGTTTCGATCGATAGCCGCTACAGCGGATCGGTCCTCTTCGGTCCGGTCCGTTCCCCACCCTGGTACCACGCGCGAATCTCTCTCACCCTCATAGCCACAATCGGCCCGCTCACGATACGTGAGCGCGGGATCGTGGCGACATCAGGCCGATGAGAAAGGCCCGCTTGATGATCGGGCCTTCGGTGTCCGCGCCGCTATGGCAGTGCGGTGATCAACTGTTCGACCTCGACGCGCGGTCCGGTGAAGAACGGCACCTCTTCGCGCACGTGCAGCCGCGCCTCGGTGGCCCGCAGGTCACGCATCAGGTCGACGATCCGGTGCAACTCGGGGGCCTCGAAGGCGAGAATCCACTCGTAGTCGCCCAGCGCCATCGAGCTCACGGTGTTGGCCCGCACATCCGGGTACCCACGCGCGGCCTTGCCGTGGTCGGCGAGCATCTTGCGCCGCTCCTCGTCGGGGAGCAGGTACCACTCGTAGGACCGCACGAACGGGTAGACGCAGATGTAGTTCCCCGCGTCCTCCCCTGCCAGGAACGCCGGAATGTGGCTCTTGTTGAACTCCGCGGGCCGGTGCACCGCCACGTTGCTCCAGACCGGCGCACTCGCTTTGCCCAGCTCGGTGGTCCGTCGGAAATCGGAGTACGCGGCCTGCAAGTCCTCGACCCGCTCGGCATGGGTCCACAGCATGAAATCGGCGTCGGCCCGCAGCCCCGCCACGTCGTAGATCCCGCGCAGAACCACACCCTTGTCGGCCAGTCCGTCGAAGAACGCCTGCGCCTCCTTGATTGCCCCGGCTCGGTCCTCACCGAGCACGCCCGGCTGAATCTGGAACACCGAGAACATCAGGTATCGAATGGAGGAGTTGAGAGCCTGGTAGTCGAGTCGCGCCATGGATCTATGGTGCCACTGCGGCGTTTTCGCCCGCCGCTGGGGCTCAGTCCGCCACCGGCCTACTCGCCCGCCACGGCGAAGACTCGTCACTGCCGAATACCGAGGTCACCGTCGTCACTTCTCCGTCGTGAAGTTCGACAGGCCCGAGATCGGGATCGAGGATCAGGGTCCGCGCGCTGCGCTGCTCACCGGCAATGGTCACAGCGGGCGATCATGCAGCATCGCTATCATCGATGCCCCACGACACGCCGCCGGTTGGCCGGGCCGACGACTTGACGAGTTTCAGGCCTTCGCGCGCAGTGGTGCCAGATCGTCGATCCCCCGGTAGTGGATGCCGGTCATACCGAGCGACTGTGCTGCGGCCACGTTCTCCGGCCGGTCGTCGATGAACACACAGCGGTCCGGCGCGACCCCGGCCGCTTCGGCGGCGATCTCGTAGATGCGCAGGTCGGGTTTCGCGACGCCGACGGCCGCGCTGCTGATCACGGTGTCGGCGAACCCGGTGAGGCGCATCTGCGTCAGATGGGCGTCGAGGTTGTCCATCGCGTTGGTGACCAGGACCAGCGGCACGCGCGTGCGGACCTGCGCCAGCAGATCCCTGACCTGCTCGTCGACCCAGAAGTCGACGGCGGCGAAGGCATCGACCGCCCGGACCGCGTCGGGGTGACCGCCGAGCGCCGCGGTGATCGAGGCCAGCCACTGTTGGGCGGTGGCTTGCCCGAGAATCGCCGGGCGGATCTGTTCCGGGGCGAAGGCGGTGGCCACCACGGGAAGACCGTAGCGCTCCTCGATCTCGCGCTGACCGTCGTGGTCGAATTGACGGAGTACCCCGTCCAGATCGCACAGCACCGCGTCGAATCTCTGCATCGTCCCAGTGTGCCTGTGCCAGTGTGCGACTCAGAGCGACCAGGCGGCGCCACTCCCGAGATGCCGCAACAGCTGCGGCCCCGGGCACATCCGATCGGCGAGCATCGGGGTCAGTGCTGTGTGCTCTCGATGTACGCGGTGGCCACGCGTTCCGCGGCGGCGGTGCCCGAGGCGACGCAGGCGGGAACACCGACGCCATGGAGATAGGCGCCCGCGACCGCGAGTCCGTCGAGGGCAGCGAGGGCGGATTCGAGTGTCGCGATCCGTTCGGTGTGGCCGGGGGCGTACTGCGGAAGGCCGCCGGGCCAGCGTTGGACGACCGCTTCGAGCGGGGTGATCGGAATGCCGGTGACGGTGGACAGGTCGGCGACCGCCGCTGCGACGAGCTCGTCGTCGGTCCACGACAGCGACTTGTCGTCGCCCAGGCGGCCGAAGGAAGCGCGGACCAGGGCAACGTCGCGCTCGGCCAGATGGGGCCATTTGCGGCTGGACAGGGTGAACGCCTTGGCGCGCAAGGGTTCTCCCGTGGCGACGAGGATGCCGGAGTTGTCCGGCAGTGCAGTGTCGCGCGGGAGTGCCATGGCGACGAGCGCCGAGGAGGACAGCTCGATACCGGCGGCGGCCCGCGCCGCTTCGGGCGCTACGTAGTGCAGGAGGCGGGCGGCAACCGGGGCCGGCGTCGCGATCACGACCGCGTCGACGGCTCCGAGGGGGTCCACCACCCAGCCGCGCGGTGCGCGGGCTACGCGCGTCGCGGCCGTGGTCGTGACGAAACGGGCTCCCGACGCTTCGGCCAGCGCGGCGAGCAGGGCTGCGTAGCCATCGCGCAGACCACCGAAGACCGGAGCCGAGCTGGGGGCGGGCATCGCCGCGCGGACGGCCTCGGTGAGACTCGAAGCGCCGGCGTCGAGCGCCGCGGCAAGGGTGGGTAGCGCGGCGCGGACGCCGATGGAAGCACTGATCCCCGCATAGACCCCGCCCAGCAACGGGTCGACGCTCCGCCCGACGACCTGCCTACCGAAGCGGTCACCCACCAGGGTCTGCACGTCGACGTCGGAGCCAGGCTCCCAGTGCAGCGGACGCTGCGCCTCGGTGGCGACTTGATCCAGCGTCGTGTCATCGACCAGCCCGCGCAGCGACTCCGCGTCAGACGGAATCCCCATCAGGGTGTGCCCCGGCAGCGGATGCGCCGAGCCCTGCGCCCAGATCAGCGGCCGTTTTCCGGCCGGTCGCACCAACTGGTCGGCCAGGCCGAGTTCGTTCATCAACTCGATCACCTCGGGCCGACGTCCCACGAACGCCTCGGCGCCGAGATCGACTGGCTCCCCTGCCAATTCGCGGGTGTGCAGCACTCCGCCGACCCGCCCGCTCTGCTCGAGCACGGCGATATCGACGCTGTCTCCCAGCCGCTGCCGCAACCGATAGGCCGCGACGAGCCCGCTGATTCCGCCACCGACGACCGCGATCCTCATGCCACGACCGTAGCCGCGACGGTACCGGCCGACGACGCGCACCCTGACCGATGTCGATCGGGCATCGACCTCTACAGCGAGTGCACCAGCTCGACCAGCGCCGTCAACACGCCGGGATCGGTATCGGGCAGCACGCCGTGGCCGAGATTGAAGATGTGCCCGGTCGCGCCGAGCGTGATCGCCTCGTCGGCTTCGCGCACGATCCGCCGCGTCTCGGCCTCGACCGCGTCGAATCCGGCGAACAGGATCGCGGGATCCAGGTTGCCCTGCAAGCCCTTTCCGGCGCCGACCCGACGCACCGCATCGGTGAGCGGCAGCCGCCAGTCCACGCCGACCACGTCGGCGCCCGCCTCACCCATGGCGCCGAGCAGCTCACCCGTGCCGACACCGAAGTGGATGCGCGGCACACCGGCGGAGGCGACCTCCGCGAACACCCGCTCCGAATGCGGCAGCACGAACTCACGGTAATCGGCCAGCGACAGCGCGCCCGCCCAGGAATCGAACAGCTGCACCGCGTCGACCCCGGCCGACAACTGTGCCTGCAGGAAGGCGATGGTGATGTCGGTGAGGGCGCCCAGCAGCGCATGCCAGGTCTTCGGATCGGCGTGCATCATCGCCTTGGTGCGCTCGTGCTGCTTGCTCGGCCCACCTTCCACCAGGTAGGACGCGAGGGTGAACGGTGCGCCCGCGAACCCGATGAGCGGGGTGTCGCCGAGCGCTGTGGTGAGCAGTCGCACGCCCTCGGTGACCGCGCCGACCTCTTCGGGGCGCAGTCGCGGCAGCGCGCGCACGTCGGCTTCGGTGCGCACCGGCGAGGCGATGACCGGACCGACGCCGGGCACGATGTCGAGGTCGATGCCCGCGGCCTTGAGCGGAACGACGATGTCGGAGAACAGGATTGCCGCGTCGACGCCGTGACGGCGGATCGGCTGCATGGTGATCTCACACACCAGCTCCGGGTCGAAGCACGACTCGAGCATGCCGACGCCCTTGCGTAGTTCGCGGTACTCCGGCAGCGATCGGCCGGCTTGACGCATGAACCACACCGGGCGCCTGCTGGGCGTCGCGCCGGTGGCGGCGGCCAGGAAAGGGGCATCGGTCAACCGGCGGCGAGTGTAAGTGCTCATCGCCGTTCATCCTAAGCATCGCGCCGCGACCGACCACACGCCCAGTCGAGGTGTGGGACCAACCACACGTTCGGTCCGTCGGGTACCCGACACTCACCGGACCGTTCGCGTCGCACATCGCGCATCACATCGCCGCCGAGAATGCACCCTCCGCAACACGGCCCGCACGCGACGCGCAAGGCGGCGCGCCTCCGACGGCACCGGGCACCCACCGTCTACCGTTCCACCTCGTGACACCGCTCGACATCCGCGACGGCGCCGCACCGACCGGGGGAACGCCCCGTGAGCCTGCTTCTTTTCGGGCGGCGGTCGATGCGATGGGCACCGCAACAGTGCACCCCCAAATCGAGCTGGCGCCTATCCGGCCTCCGCAACGGTTGGCGCCGTTCTCCTATGCGCTCGGAGCGGAGGTCATCCACCCCGAGGGCCCGGTGGTGCCCATCGACTCCGAGGGCGACGCGTTCGGCAGGCTGATCCTGCTGCACGACCCCGACGGCGACGAGGCCTGGAACGGCGTGTTCCGGCTCGTCGCCTACATCCAGGCCGATATCGACGCCGCGCTCGCCGCCGACCCCCTCTTACCCGAGGTCGCGTGGAGCTGGCTGGTGGACTCCCTGGAATCACGCGGCGAACCGTTCACCGCTCTCGGCGGCACGGTCACCGCGACCAGCTCGGTCCGCTACGGCGATATCGCGGGCCCACCGCGCGCCCACCAGCTCGAACTGCGCGCGTCGTGGACGGCGACGACCACCGAGATGCGTCGGCACGTCGAAGCGTTCTGCGAAGTGCTGGCCTTCGCCGCCGGGCTGCCGCCCGCCGGGATCACCCATTTACGACCGGAGTCCTATACCCGCACCGATCGCCCTTGATCGCCACGTAGAGTTCACGTTTATGTCGGTCGCCGAGGAACCCACCGCAGCAGAGCCCCTGCTCGTCCCTGCCGAGGGCGTTCCACCTGTGCTGGCGACCGCCGACGAGGTCGCCGCGGCCGCCAAAACCCTCGCCGCGGGCACCGGTCCACTGGCCGTCGACGCCGAACGCGCGTCCGGCTTCCGCTATTCGGCACGGGCGTACCTGATCCAGCTCCGCCGCGAAGGCGCGGGCTCGTTCCTCATCGACCCGATTCCCGTAACCGACGCCTTGACCCCCTTGGCCGAGGCGATCAACGACCTCGAATGGGTCCTGCACTCCGCCGACCAAGACCTGCCCGGCCTCGCCGAACTGGGTTTGCGCCCCGCCCGTCTGTTCGACACCGAACTCGGCGGCCGCATCGCCGGCTACGAACGCGTCGGCCTGGCCGCGATGGTCGAAAACCTCCTCGGCCGCTCCCTGCGCAAGGGCCACGGCGCCGCCGACTGGTCGAGCCGCCCGCTGCCCGACGAATGGCTCAACTACGCCGCCCTCGACGTGGAACTGCTCCTCGAACTGCGCGACACCGTCGCCGCCGATCTCACCGAGCAGGGCAAACTCGATTGGGCCGCAGAGGAATTCGAACACGTCCGGACCATGGACCCGCCCTCCCCCAAAGCCGACCGCTGGCGCAGAACCTCCGGCATCCACACCCTGCGCCGCACCCGCCAACTGGCGATCGTGCGCGAACTGTGGACCACCCGCGACGAACTCGCCCGCGCCCGCGACGTCGCCCCCGCCCGCATCCTGCCCGACTCGGCCATCGTCGCCGCCGCCACCGGCGAACCCCGCTCGATCGCCCAACTGCGCACCCTCCCCGTCTTCGGCGGCCCCCGCCAACGCCGCTACTCCCGCGACTGGCTGGCCGCCGTCGAACGAGGCCGCACCCTCCCCGACAAACAACTCCCCCCACTGACCCTCCCCTTCGACGGCCCACCACCGGTCAACCGCTGGGAACGCCGCGACCCCGTCGCCGCCGCCCGCCTCACCACCGCCCGCGGCGCCATGGGCGAACTCTCCACCGAACACTCCATCCCGGTCGAGAACCTGCTCTCCCCCGACCTGGTCCGCCGTCTCTGCTGGGACGGACTCCCGGACTACAAGAACGTCGGCACACCCGAGGAGTTGTCCGCGAGGATCGAGGCCTTTCTCCTCGCCGGCGGTGCCCGCCAATGGCAGCGCACCCTCGCAGTCCCTGCGTTGACCAGCGCACTGACGCCCCCGTCCAATTAGTCGAGCCACGACGCGAGCCAGCTGCTAGAAGGTCGGCTGGCACGCGATGTCAGATAGCGTTGCCAGATTTCGCTGTGACCAGCGGGAAACCATGTGGATACACTCGAATTGAATAACTTGCGCATGCGACCAAACTATCCACTCCAGTAGATTTCAACGCTATGCACTTGACCCGATTCCATTTTACTTCATCTATATCCGAAATATGGAGCAACGCCAGGGATTGATCGTCGTCGGCCAGATCAATTGTTATCGTTTTGAATACCGTCTTCATCTGCATTGCGAAGACGCTGAAGAATCTGATGGACACAAAGGATGGGTCCGGAGATCTGTCGAAGCTGCGTAGCTCCAGTTCCGATAGAGATAAGTTGTAGCGCCATGGCCTGAAATTGAATCCGAAATGGATCGGGAGACTGTCACACATTCGATGCAGAATTGTGATCACCTACTGACGGATCACCATAGGCAACACCTCGACACTGGAGGCGGTAAAATTCGCAACAGTACGCTCAAGATCCGTCAACCGCCCCGATCTAAAACTCAACGGTCCCGCCTATCATTTGAATTTTCAATTCTGACTTCAGGAGATGTTCGCCACATTTCGAATGAATCCATCTCCTTCTCCAACACATTCAACACCTTGCGATTCTCTTCAATGACACTGACGCCATGGTCATGCAAAGATTTCACACTATCGTAGATAGCGCATAGGAACTCTGACAACGGAGTGGAATCAATCACCATCTTTCCGTGTCGGGTAGCTACACGATCCTTCTGCAGTGAAAACTCGACCACAAACATAGAACCATAGCCTTCAAACCTCCCATTCCCTTTTCCACGACTGGCCAGTAAGCGAGCCTCAGAGAGAAGGGTAGCAGCGGAGGGATACACCATCATACGTTGATCAGGATGCTCCAGACCGCGAGTGGTAACCGACCCTGAGTTACCTAGCACTTCCAGGTCGCCTAGCGAATATCCATCTTCTGGAGGGTCATCGCGGACCGTGAAAATGAACTCGACCATTGTTTAACTTCCCAAGCATTGGAGACATCCGCGCCGTGCCCATGTCGCGCACCTACAGTTTATCGAGGTGAACCAGAGCATCGCAGACTGCGGCGCGAAGTTGCTCTTCGGTTATATCCCCGTCTTCCCGATCCGATGGATCGATCGGGTAATCTTCGAGCGCAAAGAAGACTCGATCCAGCAGGAATTCGAAAGGGGGTCGCACCCGCTCCTTTGCTTCCAGGGATCTACTCCGTGCTGCGTACCAGTTGCGCGCAAACTCTGCGCCATTAATTTCGCAGCAGGCAAGCCTTCTCATCAGTGCCAATTGCTCGCCAATGCCCGAATTCGGGGACACATCACGGGGGCGCTGCCAAGTGCGTTTGGAAAAATTGAACTCGCCATTTACAGCTACCATAGAAAACCCTTCTGAACGATACCCTCAAATTGCTGATCTCCCAGCTTCCAGGCCGACCAGAACTTGCCGTCAGATCGCAACATTACCATCTTGTTTGTGTTGGGGTCGATGAATCCGATCGCTGTTCCTTGATTTCTGTAATTGAAACGGTAAATCTTCGTGTCCGGGGCCGTCATGTGTTGCTTCATCGCTTCGACAAACGCCGCCTTATTGGCATTGTTCTTGTTGCCGGTGAGGCCAAAATCCGAAGCATGCGCGTCATATTTTTTATCCAGAACTTTTTGACTACTAAAGTCCGCACGGTCCGCCCACGCACGCTTTGCGCAACCAACCGGCGCTAGCCCGAGCGGGTCGCACCAAGAAATTGGATTCCCGGGGTAAGAATTTGGGTTTTCAGCGGGTGGTAACCCCAGTGGATCCTGAGTCAGGAATCTGCCGACTTCTGGATCGTAGAACCGGTGCAGATTGTAGTGGAGGCCGGATTCGGGATCGTATTGCTGGCCTTGAAATCGGTGGGGTGTATCGGGACCCGCCCAGGTGGTCTGACCCCAGAGAGCAGTGTCGGCTGTTGAGGTGATTTTGCCGGTGATGGGGTCGGCGAGGTGGGTCGGGCTGCCTTCGAGGTTGGTGACTATTGCCCAGAATTGGTCGTCGACGGATTGAGCGAGAGGGATGTGGGTTGTTGGGTGGTTGGTCCATGTGTGGGTTCGGGTACCGGCATGGTTGGTGGTCGACTGTTCGGTGAGATGGACTCCATCCCAAGTGAATTCAGTGAGAGTGTTGCTGGTGTCGTTCCGTTTGCTGGTTCGGCGGCCGAACGGGTCGTAGGTGTAGGACCAGGTGTTCTCGTCCGGGGTGGTGACTTCGATCAGTTGGTCGAAGGCGTTGTACCGGTAATGCCAGATGGCGGGTTTACGGGAGATCCGCCTCTTCTCTTTGCGGGTGAGGCGACCGGCGGCGTCATAGTGGTAGCGGGTGCGTCCGGCGCGGACGAGGAGGTTGTTGCGGTACTCGAAGCGCTGGTCGGGAGGGGGTTCAGGTGTGTTCTGGTTGGTCGCGATGGGACCGGATAGTGCCGGTGATGCGTGGATCTCGGCGGCAGTGAGGTTCGACAGGGCGTCGTAGGCGTACTGCTCGTTGGCACCGGGGCTCGGGGTTGCGATGTGGGTGATGCGACCGATCGCATCGAGGGTGTAGTCGCGGCACCGGTTTGCGGTGGGTGTCGTGATGGTGTGGCTCGTGACGTACCCATCCGGACGCCAGGTGTAATCGTCGCGCTCGAGCAGTTTGATGGGCGCACTGGTGTGTGGATCGAGCTGTACGAGTTCGCGGCTGAGGGTGTATCCACCAGCGCTATAGGTATTGTGCTGTCCGATGCCAGCACTGTGCCAACTGTTTTCGCGTCCGATGAGGTCGTGGGTGAAGTCGAATCGGTGGCCGTTAGTAGTGAGGGTGGCGACCAGACCAGTCGATGTGTGTTCGTAGATGGTCGACGCCTCACTCGGCGTTGTGTACCCGGTGCGGCGACCGTGACGGTCGTAGTTGTAGGTGGTGGCGCGCCCGTCGACACGCTGGGTCAGTATCCGCCCGGCTGGCGAGTGGACAAAGGTGACCGAATGAATCGGGTCGTCGTGCACGCCATTTCTAGCGTTGATGAGCAGCCCGGTTGGGGTGTAAGTGTTGACAACCCATTCGCCCGTGTCTGTGCTGACGCCGATGAATCGGCCGAGAATATCGTAGGTGAGGCGACGTTGGACGCCGGTCGGTGTCGTGACGTTGGTAGGCCGGTTGAGCAGGTCGTGCTCGGTGTGGGTGACCGATCCGTTGTAGTCGGTTTCGGTGCAGACGTTGCCGGTCGGGTCGTATTCGTAGGTCCAGGTGTCCCCGAGGGGGTTGGTAACCGAGGTGAGACGGCGCTCTGTGTCGTGGGTGTAAGCGGTCACGGTGCCATCGGCGGATTCGCGCGTGCTGACCATGTCGAAAGTGCCGTAGGTGTAGCGGGTGATCGCACCGATCTGGTTGGTGTGGGCCAGTAGGTTCGCTTCGCCGTCATATGTCCACGACTGGGTGCTGCCGTCGGCATCGGTGCGCGAGAGCAGCCTTCCCTCGGCCGAGTAGTGGTTGGTCCTGGTGTTACCGAGAGGGTCGGTGATGGTCACCGGTCGGCCGAACGTGTCACGTTCGACGATGGTGACCGCGTTGTTGGGCTCGATGATCCGGACAGGTAGGCCGGCGGCATCGACATCGATGCTGGTGGTGGCGCCTGTTGAGAGACTGATCGAAGCCGGCGCGCCACCTCGATGATGTGTGTAGGCCGTGGTGACACCGTCCGCATCCGTGACACTGGTGAGGTTGCCATGGTCATCGTAGGTGCGGGTGGTGGTCGTGCCATCGACATCGGTGATCGTGGCGGGGCAGTGGGGCGCGGCGTAGCTGATGGTGATGGTTGCCTGGTCGGGGCGTCGGAGTAGGACCAGGTCACCGTCGCCGTTGTAGAGGTAGACGGTGGTGTTGGCGTAGGCGTCGACGTGACGGACCGGTTGGCGGTACTCGTTGTAGTCGGTGATCGATGTCGCGCCGCGTGGGTCGATCAGGTTGCGCAGGCAGAGGTCTTCGTCGAACTCGAAGGTGGTGGTGGCGCCGAGGGAGTTCGTGTGATGAGTGCGCGAGCGGCGAAAGTCAGGAATCGCCTCATACGTGAAAGTCGCGGACAGGATGCCGTCGGTGCCGACCTGTTTGATGACCCGCCCGGATCGGTCGTAGGTGTTGTGCATTTCTGTGCCGCGAGAGTCGCGCCACGACAGCATGCGGTGTTGATCGTCGTAGCGGAAGGTCGTGGTCGCGGCGACACCATTGGTGACAGAGACGAGATCACCTGCCGAGTAACCGAACTCGCGAACCGTGGCTTCCAGCAGCTCGCCGGTGGTGGTGCCGAGCACTGTCAGGGCAGTGACGCGGTTGTCGGTGGTGTCGATCCGGACGCGGTAACCGCCGGAGTGGGTGACTTCGGCGGGTTGGCCGGTGCTGCTGTAGTGGAAGGTGATTCGGTTGTGGTGGCGGTCGGTGATCTGGGTGATCGGATAGTTGCCGAGCGGGTTTTCCGACCCGGCGGACGCGGCGGTTGACTGGAAGCTCCAGGTGAGTTCGCGTTCTGGGTCGTGGACTGCGTATCTGCCTGATGCGGTGCGGGTCATGGTTGCGCGGATGCCTTGATGGACCGGCCGGACTGGGACGTCGGGGGCGGTGTGGGGGAACTGCCACAGCTCACCGTCGGGTCCGACGAACCTGACTCCGACCTGGTCGACTTCGACGCGCATATCCAGTGTCGCGGCCCAGGACGGCCCGAACCAGCGTCCGAAGCGGTACGACGAGCGGTGCCGGCGAGTCAACACCAGTGCCAATACGCCAGGGAGGTCGATATCGGTTGCAGGAAGAAGGAACTCACCGGTCGCGACGTCGACCGGGTCACCGCAGTCGGTGGTTTGCTTCGCGGTCTTGTTCAGGTCCGGCTTCTCGGAGCCGGACTGGTCGGGAAGCTTGCTCGTCTCCGGCGTACTCGCCGGTTTCGTGGTCCCTGGGGTGTCCGGGTTATCGGTTGTCTTCGACGGTGTATCAGGCGTGCTGGCCGGATTCGTGGGCGTGTCAGGCTGTTTGGTAGTCGACGGAGTTGTCGAGGTGTCGGTGTTCTTCGCCGCCGCAGGACTGGTCGTAGTGGTGGTGGTGTCGGCGTTCTTCGAGGTCTTCGACGGAGTCTTCTTGAACGCCTTCGCGATATCACCGAACGCCGACTTCAACTGCTTGAGTAACGGCTTCAACTTCGCCATCGTCTTCGCCAACTTCGAAAACAACTTCGAAATCGTCGCCACCGTCTTCGCGATATACGCAGTGGCCTGGACCGCGACCAACGGAGTCGCCAAACCCACCGAGAACACCAACTCCGCCGCCCACACCGCGAGACGACCAACAGTCTGAGCCACCAGATCCCGCACGGTCTCGCGGACCGCAGCCACGATCCCGCCCGCCATCCGGATCGCCGACGCTGCCGCGGTCGCAGCGCCGTTCGCCGCGGTCAACAGGTTCGTGGTGTTCGAGGCCGCCGACTTGTACGCGGTAGCTGTTTGACCGGTCCAGTCTGCAACATCCGCTGTGACCGCAGCATTCTGAGTAGTTGCTACCTCGCTGATCCGGGCGGCGACGTTGTCCCAGGTTTTGGCATAGGCCTCGATCTGGGCAGGGTCACCCGCGATCCAGTCCAAAGCATCCTGCAACGGTTGGCAGTGCTCGATCAGCCAGCCCACACCGTAACCGGCCAAGGTGCCCAGCGGGTCGACCACCAGGGAGACTGCTTCGGCACCGAGACCGACGACACCCAGACCTACTTCGATCCAGGAACCGCCCGAGATCGCGTCGGACAGGTCGGTGACCGAGCTGACCAAACTGATCCCGGTAGACCAATCGGTGGTGTCTTCCTTCGCGGCGATCAACGGATTGGCGGCCATTACAGACCGGACTCTTGGGACTTCAGCGCGGCGGCGTTGGTGGTGTCGCGGGTAGTGAACGCATCAGCAACAGCGGTCAGGTTCGAACTGGTATCACCGAAGGCGTCGATCGCGGCCTGGATCGCGTCGATGCCATCGGTCTCGACCGCATCGACGAACAACGGACCGAGGAACGCACACAGTTTCCCGAACGCGTCCGAGGGGGCAGAGACCGCTTGGGCTGCCTCGAGAGCTTCGGTCAACCCGGAACCGGCTGAGGTGACGTTGGTGGCGTGGGTTTTGATCTTGTCCGGAGAGACGTTGAGTTCCCCGCCTGCGCTGGTCATCGTCGGTGCCCCGCCCCTCGTGTGATGCCACCCCGGCCGCGGGCACTCCCTGCCCGCGACCTGCGATGTCGAACCTGATCGACCAGGTCGCAACCACCGGAACAACCGGCACGCCAGACCCGCGGCACGCAGTGCCAATCGCCGAGCGTAGCGGATGTGAGCGAGTTGGTAGGTGCGGTGAAATCGATGGAACCGGAGGAGTCTTCGGTGCGTCTAAGGACGTGAAGGAATGCCATCTCAGTAATCGGGTGTGTGAGGCACATGACCGTGAAGATCAATGCTCGACCGCAAGGACTCGCGACCGTCGGGCTTTCGCCGTGGGTGGGTTCCGAGGGTTCGGCAGCACTCCGGTTCGGCGGAACTCGCTGGGGTTGCGGAGGTTTCATGGGTCGGGGGCGGTGAGATGAATGGGGCGGGTCGGTGTCGTAGGCTGTGCGGAACGACGGGGTTCCGGGTGCGGGGAGCATTCGGGGCGGCTGTGGGGTTGGTACGGGCTCGGCCGGACGGTGTGGCTCGGTGATCGGGGAAGACGGAGGATGCTCGTGCGGCGACGGTCTCTTGTGGTGACCACGGTGTTGTGTGGGGTACTCGCCGTGGCGGGGTGCTCCACCACCGAAAGTGGTAATGCGCAGCCGAGTTCGACTACGGACCTATCGGCCGCCACGGCGGCCTTGTGGGATCCGTGTTCCCAGATTCCCGACTCGACATTGACGAGCCTCGACATCGACCTCGCCACGAAGCGGTCAGGCATCCTCGGCGCGGAAGAGCCGGGATGGAAGATCTGCCTGTGGGAAGAGAACGAGTTCCCGCCGAATTACGGGATCTCGGTGGCATCGTCAGTGCACACCGTCGATGAAGTCAGAGCTAAGCCTGGAAATGTTGACTTTGCAGATGTGTCGATCGCAGGCCGTGTAGGAACTAAGTACCGGCAGAGCCATAATGACGTAAATGAAGACTGCACAATCATGTTCCAAACAAGCACCGGATTCATACAACTCGGCATGCTGAATGTCAGCTCCAAGTCGAAGGCTGTACCGCCATGTGAACGACTGAAACCGATTGCAGAAGCAATCGTTCCAATCCTTCCAAAATAAAATCACGAACGATATAGGGGGTGCGGTGGCTCCGACCGACGAGAAGTCCCGCTGGCAGTACCTGAACGAAGAGGCCAAGGCAGGGCGCCTCTACTTGGATAGATCGGTCGCGACGAGCTGCCGGGATGCAAGCAATACGCAAATCGCCCTGTTCACGCAGCTAAAGAATGACCTTCAGATGCTGGCTAGCGTCACTGGACTCGGCCGCTTCGACGCTGCTGATGAGCTGGCGAAGATGCTCGGCCTGAAGGCCATCGGTGGCGAACGAGATTTCAAGACTGCCTTTGAGGAACACATCGCAGTGCTAGAGCTGATACGCGACACCATCGAGATCTCGGTGAAGAAGTATGAAGACCAGCAAATAGCCCAAGCACAAGCACTGACTTCACAGGGCGCCAACATCACTGGCGGTGATCAATAATGTCAATTCTGGACAGCGCTCTCAGCGTTTTCCCGATCGGTCGCGAATACGTCCAGCTCAAGAATTATGCGGAAGGCAGTAAGCCGACCAGGTCTACGGATGAGAGCCCGGACGCATCGATCGCGCGGAATCGGCTGACGCAGTTGGAAAGCTCGTTCGACGGCACCTACCAGAAGCCGCAAGTTCAGAGCGGATCGTACGAGGACCCCAGCGGCATGTCGGACCTGTACGAACGGGTCTCGGCGATGTCGATGGCTGATGTGAACACGCTGCACACCCGCTGGGAGACGTTGCGCAACAGGCTGGAAGAGGGATTCAAGACCTACGACGCGGAGATCGCGAAGGCCATCTCGGAGAAGTGGACCGGTAACGCGGCGTCGAGCGCCGGTCAGGGAATCCAGGAGTACGTCGAGAAATCCGGCAACCTGTTGGGTTCGGCGCAGATGATGGCCGAGAAGGTGAAGCTGGTCGAGTCGGCCATGCAGATCACCAAGGATCGGGTCAAGCCGCACGAAGGTTCCACGATCAGCGGGATCGCGAGCTGGATTCCCGGCCCCACCTGGAAGATGGACAGCCACAACGCTGATACCGCGAAATCCGAAGGGGCGGAGGTGGTCAGGGGCGTCTACTACACGGCAATCGGGCAAGCCGATACCAACGTCCCACTGGTGCCGCAGCCGTACAACCCCCTCGACACGGGGTCGAAGACGGTCGACGGCAAGGGCACCCAGGGCGACACCACCGACACGAAGTCGACCACGCAGCAACCCACGACGCAGCAGCCCACCACGGAACAGCCCACCACCGAACAGCCGACCACCGAGACACCGACGACGGAGGATCCGTCCGACGACGACACCGGTGACGACACCACTCCGTCGAGCACGGAGCCTGCGGCAACGACAACACCGCAGTCGACCATGCCGACCACGCCGACAGGCACCACACCCGCGTCGACGACACCGATGGGGACCGGTGGCTCTCCGGGCGGGGGCTCTCCCGGTGCGGGGACACCCGGTTCCGGCGTTCCGGGAGCGGCCGTTCCGGGCACACCGGGAGGTGCGACCGCCGGGAAAACTGGTGCGGGCGCTGGAGGTTCGGGTTCCGGGGGCGCCGGCCGCGGGATGTCGGGCATGGGCGGCATGGGTGCCGGTGGTGGTCGCGGCGGTAAGGGCGACGACGAGAAGGAATCCGGGACGAAGGACTATCTGATCAATCAGGAAAACGGTGAAGAACTCACAGGGCTCAGCGAGGATCAGCGAGCCAAGACGGTGCCGCCGGTGATCGGCGAATGAGCCAGGGACAGTGGCAGTTCAGCCCGCTCGGGTTCACGGTGCTGTGGCGCGCGGCGGATCGCGATGTGCTGCCGTATCCCCTGCAGACCCATACCGACGCGGTGACCGTGGACGACTACGACCGCATGTGGCAGGACGAGGCGCAGCGGATTCTGCCTACGTTCGACCATTCGATGGAAGCCGCGTTGCGGATTCTGCTCGAGCCGGAAGCGCGGTTCGAACTGGCCGGGTACGGCGACGGGGAGAAGTTGCGGTCGTTCGCGGCGGTGCGCGGCCAGCAGGCGGTGCTGGTGGAACAGCAGCGAGTACCGCTCGACCGCGAGGGTGGCGACATCCGGATGAGCATGCTCGAGATCGAGCAGTTGCCCGACAAGCTCCTCGCCCGTTTGCCGAAGACGGAAGCGGCAGGCGGGGACGTGTTCTCGATGAACAGCAACGACCTCGACGAGGAAGCGCCCTACGATCCCTGGGCGGCCGACCGGCGGACTCCGCAGCAGAAGGCGGATGATTTCTTCGGGCGCGCACGGTCGACGCTGGTGTACGTGGCGGGCTATCCGGGCGCCGCGACGGACAACCGACCGCAATCCGGACAGGGCTTCCACGTGATGGATTTCCCTGATGGGCGCTACCTGGTCACCGAACGAGGCTCTGTGATCGAGGCGCGACCGGGTGACACCGGTGATGCCAGGGGGTCGTTGGTGCGGTTGATGAAATCGGCGCTCGCGATCTATCGCGAGGACAACGAGCCCGTATATCGGTAGACGCGCATCGACCCTGCCGCCGGTGCGGCAGGGTCGATGCGTGGTTTCCGGGCGGAGGCTCGGTGCCCAGCGGCACTAAATCAGTCGACCCGAGGTGTGCTCGACGCTAGCGTTGATTCTCGCCATCACGCCGCTGTCGAAAGGTCATGCCGTGCTCGAAGCCGAAGCGATCGCCGCCAATCGGGCGAATTGGGACGACCGGGCCGACGTGCATGTGCGGTCGCGGATGTATGACGTCGACGCCTTCCTGGCCGATCCGGACGATATTTCCTCGGTGGTGCGCAACGATCTCGCGGTGCTGGCGCCGCATCTCCCGGAATCCGGGATCCGAGGGCGGTCGCTGCTGCATCTGCAGTGTCACATCGGCACCGATACCGTGTCCTGGGCGCGGTTGGGCGCGGTGGAGGTACACGGGTTGGATCTGTCGCCGAACTCGCTGCGGCACGCGGCGCGGATCGCCGAGGCCGACGGCCGCGAGATCAGCTGGGTCGAGGGGGACGCGCGGTTCGCCTCGGCACTGCTCGACCGGCGCTTCGACACCATCGTGACCAGTGCGGGAACGATCGTCTGGCTGCCGGAGCTCACCGCGTGGGCGCGGTCGATCCATGACCTGCTCGAACCGGGTGGGGTGTTCGTGATCCGCGACGACCATCCGATTCTGGGTGCGATGCAGTTCGAACCGTGGGAGATCGACGACGACTACCTCGGTGGCGGCGGCGCTCGGAGCTACTCGGACTCGGGTACCTACACCGAGGAATCGGACGGACAGATCGCCCACACCACCAATCACGAGTGGCGCCACGATCTGGGCGAGATCGTCGGAGCGCTGCTGGGCGCCGGGCTGGTCATCGAAGCGTTGACGGAGCTGCCCTACATGGATTGGCCCGCGTTTTCCGATCTCGTGCCCTGCGAGCGAGGGTGGGCGCTGCCCGACGGCGCACCGCGCATCCCGTTGAACTTCGCGGTAGTCGCCCGGCGGCCGCACCGCTGAACGAACTCGGGCCGAGGACGTCTCAGGGATCCTCGCCGTGAGCGTGCCGGATTACTGTCCTCGCCGACCGTCACGCCCTACCCTCGGCCCTGAGAGGTACAGCACCCGACATGCGGCGGGTGCTTTACCGCCCTGATCAGCGTGATTGCAGCCAGCCGCCGATCCGCTGGGCGATGGCGTCGGGGGTGAGGCCGAGTTCTTCGAGTATCTCGTTGCGGGAGGCGTGGTCCAGGAACTGTTGCGGCACACCGAGATCGCGGGTGGGGACATCGAGGCCCGCGTCGCGCAGGCGCGCGGAGACGGTGGAACCGATCCCGCCGTGCAGGCCGCCGTCTTCGACGGTGACCACGAGGCGGTAGTTCTCGGCGAGCTTGACCAGGGTGTCGGAGACCGGGATGACCCAGCGCGGGTCGACGACGGCGACCGAGATGCCTTGCGGTTCCAGCAGTTCGGCGACCTTGATGGCGGTGTCGGCGAAGGGGCCGACGGCGACGATCAGGACGTCACCGTGCTGGGACTGCGCGGACCCCGCGCTGGGGACGGCCAGTCGCAGCACATCCAGACCATCGAGACGTTCCACGGCCGTGATGTCCTCGGCGACACTGCCTTTCGGGAAACGCAGCACGGTCGGACCGTCGGAGACGGCGAGCGCTTCGGCCAGTTCCTCACGCAGGGTGGCACCGTCGCGGGGGGCCGCGACGCGGATGCCGGGGACGATGCCGAGCAGCGACAGGTCCCACATGCCGTTGTGGCTGGCGCCGTCGGGGCCGGTGACGCCCGCGCGGTCCAGCACGACCGTGACGGGCTGCTTGAGCAGCGCCACGTCCATCAAGAGCTGATCGAACGCACGGTTGAGGAAGGTGGCGTAGATGGCGACCACCGGGTGCATGCCCCCCAGTGCCAGACCGGCGGCCGAGGCCATGCCGTGCTGTTCGGCGATGCCGACGTCGAACATGCGCTCGGGGAAGCGTTCACCGAACGCGGCCAGACCGGTGGGGCCCGGCATGGCGGCGGTGATGGCGACGATGTCCTCCCGACGTGAGCCGTGTTCGATGAGCTCCTCGGAGAACACCGCGGTCCAGCCCTTGGCCTTCTTGCCGGCGAGGGGGCGGCCGGTGAGCGGGTCGATCGGGTCGCAGGCGTGCATCTGGTCGGCGACGTGGTTCTCGGCGTGCTCGTACCCGTTGCCCTTGCGGGTGACCACGTGCACGACGACCGGACCGCCGAAGTCCTTGGCTCGCCGCATGGCCGCCTCGAGCGCGACGAGATCGTGGCCGTCGACCGGGCCCACGTACTTCATGCCCAGATCGGAGAACAGTTCCTGCGGGCTCACCGCGTCCTTGATCCCGGCCTTGAGCGCGTGGACCATCGAATACGCCGAATCCCCCACGGCGGGAATGCTTTTCAGAATGCGTTTCCCGGCGACCAGTGCGTGTTCGTAGGCGGGCTGGGTGCGCAGGGCGGTCAAGCGGTCGGCGAGTCCACCGATCGTGGGGGCATAGGAACGACCGTTGTCGTTGACGACCACCACCACCGGACGGTCGGGGGCGCCCGCGATGTTGTTGAGCGCCTCCCAGCACATGCCGCCGGTGAGCGCGCCGTCACCGACGACCGCCACCACGGTGCGGTCCTGGTCGGTGAGCGCGAACGCCTTGGCCAGACCGTCGGCGTAGGACAACGCGGCCGACGCGTGCGAGGACTCGACCCAGTCGTGTTCGCTCTCGGCGCGGCTCGGGTAGCCCGAGAGGCCGTCGCGGCTGCGCAGCGAGTCGAAGCGGTCCTTGCGGCCGGTGAGGATCTTGTGCACGTAGGCCTGGTGGCCGGTGTCGAAGATCAACGGGTCGGCCGGCGAATCGAAAATCCGGTGCAGGGCGATGGTCAGCTCGACCACCCCTAGATTGGGGCCGAGATGGCCTCCGGTGGCGGCGACCTTCTGCACCAGGAACTCGCGGATCTCGTCCGCCAGATCCCGCAGTTGCGGCACGCTCAGCCGGCGCAGATCTTCGGGTGAATCCACCCGCGACAGCACTCCCACCTGAACTCGCTCCCTCCGGACTACATTGTGATCAGCCCAGTGTATTTGCCCGCGTGACGGGCACAGGCTCGCGGGCCCTTCCCAGCACGGGCACGGCGAGGTCTACGGTCGCGACGACGATACCGCCCCATGGCCGCTGAACAGGACGCGCAAGCGGAAATCGGGTTCTACAAAGGCTTACCTCACTGGGTTCTCGGCTGTGAGGACAATCTCCCGCGCGTCCCCGCCCGCACCCGGTGACGGCGCGACCTACAGTGACGCTGTGACCCGAAGCCACGGCGCGACGCGCACGATCGACCCGGGTGTGGTGGCAGGCATGCTCGACGAGGTGTACGCGGCCTGCCGCGAGGACACCTCCGGCGCGCCCGCCGACTACATCCCCGAGCTCGCCGCGGTCGCACCGGATTCGTTCGGCTTGTGCCTGGCCACCGCCGACGGGCTCGTCTACGAAGTCGGCGACACCGATATCGGGTTCACCATCCAGTCGATCTCCAAGCCGTTCACCTATGCGCTGGCGCTGGCCGATCGCGGGCTCGACGGGGTGGCCGAGCACATCGATGTGGAGCCGTCCGGGGAGCCGTTCAACGAGATCAGCCTCGAACCGGAGACTCAGCGCCCGAGCAATCCGATGATCAACTCCGGGGCCATCACCGCCGCCTCGCTGATCAACGGTCGCGACGCCGCCGACAAGTTCGAGCGGGTTCGTCGCTGCTACTCCCGTTTCGCCGGGCGCGAGTTGACGATGGACCAGGCGGTCTACGAATCCGAGGCCCGCACCGGGTACCGCAATCGGGCGATCGGGTACATGTTGCGCTCGGTCGGGATCATCGACGTCGACCCCGACGATGCGGTCGACCGCTACTTCCGGCAGTGCTCGATCGAGATCACCTGCGCCGATCTGGCCATGATGGCGGCGACGCTGGCCGACAACGGGGTCAATCCGAAGACCCACGAACGGGCGCTGTCGGCCTCGCTCACCGAACGGGTGCTCAGCGTGATGACCACCTGCGGCATGTACAACGCCGCCGGTGACTGGGTGACCACGGTCGGGCTGCCCGCCAAGAGCGGGGTCGGCGGCGGGATCATCGCGGTGCTGCCCGGTCAGCTCGGGATCTCGGTGTATTCGCCGAGGCTGGACGGGCACGGCAACAGCGTGCGCGGGGCCGCGGCCTGCCGGGAGCTGTCGCGGCGACTCGAATTGCACTTCTGTCACGTGACCCGGTCCGCGCGCACCGCTATTCGCGCCGACTACTCGGTGGCGCAGCTGCCGTCGCGGTTGCGCCGCCCGCCCGAGGACGCCGAGGTGCTGGCCGCCCACGGTGACCGGGCGCGGGTCTACGAGTTGCACGGCGACCTGTTGTTCGCCGGTGCCGAGCGGGCGGTTCGGGCGATCGAGGCCAATGCCGACGGCCTCGACGCGCTGGTGATCGATCTGCGGCGGGTCGGTGAGGTGAGTCAGGTGGCTCGCGGCATGGTCGAGCAGTTGCAGACCGCGCTGGTGCGCCGGGGCAGCCGAGTGGCGCTGGTCGATCCCGATGCCAAGCTCGGGCACGAGGCGTCGAGTCTGGATCCCGACGATCCACGCGGGCGGGTGTTCATCGACCGGGACACCGCGACCGAATGGTGTGAGGACATCGTGCTCGACCGGCGTCGACCGGCTGGGTCGAGCGCTCGCACCTCGATCGACCTCGATGAGCATCCGTTGCTGGTGGGGCTGGACGCCCTCGACCGGGACCGGCTGTGCGCGGAGTTCGTCGTCCGCACGTTCGCCCGAGGTGAGGTGATCGCCGAACGCGGTGAACCACGGTCCGGGCTGTATCTGATTCTCGACGGACGGGTGCGGGGAACGTTCCCCGGTACCGACGGGCGGGTGCACCGGTTGGTGACGTTTTCGGCGGGGATGTCGTTCGGCGAGATCCCGATGTTGATCGGTGAGAGGTTCGTCAACGACATCGTCGCCGAGACGGGGGTCCGCGTGGCGGTGATGAGCCCCGCGGTGTTCGACGAGCTCGCCGAGCAGCACCCGCAACTGAAACTCGCTCTGCTACAACGACTCGCGGCCGGGGCATACGCGCAGATGGACGCAGCAGTCCGCACAGTATCGGCGAACTCCGAGAACTACTGATCCGGGCAGCGGAACTCGGTTCGGACGCGAGACGTTGAGCAGCACAGCAGCCTTCGACCGACAGGAGTACAGCGGTGAGCAAGAAATCCTGGCAGGCGAGCACGACCACCTTCGGGCGCGGCGTGGTGCGCGCGGTCCCCGACCTCATCCGGTTGACGTTGTCGGTGGAATCGCGCGCCGACACCGTCGCGGGGGCCTACGGGCGCGCAGGCGACCAGGTGAGCGCGGTCGTCGCGGCACTGCGGGCTGCCGGCGTGAGTGACGCCGACATGGCGACCAGCGGCTTGAGCGTGCGCACCGAGACCGTCTACACCGACAACGGCCGCACTGAGATCGCCGGATACCTGGCGTCCACCGGTCTCAGCGTGTCGCTGCGCGAAGGAACCGGCACCGAGCCCGCCGACACCGTCGCCGCCGCGGTGAACGCGGGCGGCGACGACGTGCGCCTCGGCGGTCTGACCCGAGGCGTCGCCGACCCCGCGCCACTGCTCGAACAAGCCCGCGACGCGGCATTCGACGACGCGTTGGCCAAGGCCGAGCAGTACGCGGCCCGAGCCGGGGTAAGCCTCGGCGCGGTCATCCAGATCACCGAGGACACCGCTCCCCCCGCCGGTCGGGCCTACGACATCAGCGCGGAGATGGACTCGTCCCCCATGCTGATGGCACGCGCCGGCTCCCCTGTCCCCGTCGTCCCCGGCGAAACCGAAGTCGGCGCGAGCGTCCGAGTGACCTGGGCCCTCGACTGACTCCGCTGTTGCCCGACTCCAGCCGGGCAACAGCACCCGTCAGCGATCGAGCAACGCCACACACTCCACATGATGGGTAGCCGGGAACGCGTCGAACGCCCGCAACTGCGCGAGGTGATACCCGGCGTCGAGATACAACCCGAGGTCCCGAGCGAAAGCCGCGGGGTCACAACCGATATGAACGATCCGACGCGGATCGGCATCGGTCACGGCAGCGACGACATCCTTACCGGCACCAGCCCTCGGCGGATCGAGCACCACCACATCCGGCCGACCGGGAGCACTCCGAGCCCAACGCTCGACCCGATCGCTGTGCAATTCCAGCCACGGCAGATCTCCCAACGCCGCCACCCCGTCGACCACCGCCGAACGAGCCGATTCGACACCGGTCACCGCGCCGGTCTGCCCCGTCTGCTCGGCAAGCCGAGCGGCGAAGACACCGACACCGCTGTAGAGATCCCAACCGGACCCACCGGGAGCAAGCCCCGACCACTCGGCGATCAGATCCGAATAACACTGCGCCGCACCACGATGCGCCTGCCAGAAACCCGTCGCCGCCAGTTCCCACCGACGCCCCGCCACGTACTCCACGACACGACCCGAACCTTCGACCACGCACTCCTCGCGAGGCGCGTTCATGGCCGACTTACGCGAAGCCGCCCGGTCCCGGATCGCACCACGCTCATCACCCGCGGGCGGCACCGACTCACGACGGCGCCCCGGCCGCTGACCGCGCCCGCGACTGCCGCCACGCGGAGTCTCCGGACGACCGCCCGGGCCGGAGGCCGGAGTCTCGGCCAGTTCCACGATATGACGCACACCGTCACCGTCGATCGCGACGACCAGATCGGCACCCGGCGTCCACAACCGATCCGCGACACCGTCGAGCGCACCGGCGACAGGCTGCGGGCAGCGCAGATCCGCGAGCACCTCGGTGCTGCGGTAGCGATGCACGCCGGCGTGCCCCGCACCGTCGACGACCAGCCGCACCCGCGTGCGCCAACCGCCGGTGTCGGCACCGGAATCACCGGCGATCGGTTCGACCGTCACCGCATGCTCGATCTTGGCCAACCGCCGCAGCTGCTCTTCGACCACCGTGGCTTTGAGCGCACGCTGCGCCGCGGGGGTGGCGAAGGAGAAATCGCAGCACCCCGCACCACCGGGTCCCGAGACGGGACAGGTCGCGGGCACGCGGTCCACGGACGCCTCGATGATCTCGACGGCATCGGCGCGGCAGAACGAACCGCCACGATCCTCGGTCACCCGAGCGCGCACCAGCTCACCGGGCAACCCGTGTCGCACGAACACGACCCGGCCCTCGTGGCGAGCGACGATGAAACCACCGTGCCCCGGCGCCCCGAGACGTACCTCGAATTCTTGTCCGCTCCAATCACTCACGGCCACACCCACTCTCACCCTCGACCGGCGCGCCGCTCATTCGCGACGTCCTGGTCGTTCGAAACCTCGACGCACCGAACCCGGTGCGTTCACTTCGCCTGCCTGCTTGGCCCTGGTGGAGGAACTGAGCTGCCACGGCACGCTCGTCACCATCACACCCGGCTCGAACAGCAATCTGCCCTTCAATCGCAGCGCGGACTGGTTGTGCAGTACCTGCTCCCACCAGTGTCCGACCACATACTCGGGGATGAACACGGTGACCACGTCGCGCGGTGCGTTCTTGCGCACCCGCTTGACGTACTCGAGCACCGGCTTGGTGATCTCGCGGTAGGGCGATTCGATCACCTTCAGCGGCACGTTGATCTCGCTGTTCTCCCACTCACGCACGAGTTTGCGGGTGTCGGCGTCGTCGACGTTGACCGTCACCGCTTCGAGGGTGTCAGGTCGGGTCGCGCGGGCGTAGGCCAGTGCGCGTCGCGTCGGCAGGTGCAGTTTGGAGACCAATACGAGGGAGTGGGTACGGCTGGGCAGCACCCCGTCCCAGTCGGATTCGTCGAGTTCGCGCGAGACGGAGTCGTAGTGGCGGCGGATCAGCTTCATCACGATGAAGATCGCCACCATCACGATGATCGCGATCCAGGCGCCTGCGAAGAACTTGGTGACCAGCACGATCACCAGCACCGCGCCCGTGGCGGTCAAACCGATCGCGTTGATCACCCGGGAACGCTTCATCTGCCTGCGCTGCGCCGGGTCGGTCTCGGTGCGCAGCAGGCGCGTCCAGTGCCGCAGCATGCCGGTCTGGCTCAGTACGAACGAGACGAACACGCCCACGATGTAGAGCTGGATGAGCTTGGTCACCTCGGCGCCGAAAACCACCACGAACGCGATCGCCGCACCCGAGAGGAAGAGGATGCCGTTGGAGAAGGCGAGCCGGTCGCCGCGGGTGTGCAGCTGGCGGGGCAGATAGCGATCCTGGGCCAGGATCGAGCCGAGAACGGGGAAACCGTTGAACGCGGTGTTGGCGGCCAGTACGAGGATCAGCGCGGTGACGATGGTGATGAAGAAGAAGCCGATCGGGAAGCCGTGGAACACCGCCTCGGCGATCTGCGCGATCAGCGTCTTCTGGTGGTAATCGGCGGGCGCGCCGACCAGGTGCGACGGATCGTGGGCGTAGACGACCTTGATCTTCTGGGCCAGGATGATGATGCCCATCAGCAGCACGATCGCGATGGAACCCAGCAGCAGCAGGGTGGTCGCGGCATTGCGCGACTTGGGTTTACGGAACGCGGGCACACCGTTGCTGATGGCCTCGACACCGGTGAGCGCCGCACAGCCGGAGGAGAAGGCGCGCGCGATCAGGAAGGCGAAGGCCAAGCCGTAGAGGTGCTCGTCTTCGGCGTTGAGCCCGAACCCGGCGGACTCGGCCTGGATGTCGTCGCCGAGCACGTAGGTACGGAACAGGCCCCAGGCGAGCATCACGACCATGCCGACGATGAACGCGTAGGTCGGAATCGCGAAGGCGGTGCCGGATTCGCGAATGCCACGCAGGTTGATCGCGGTGAGGATCGCGATCGCCACCACCGCGAACAGCACCTTGTGGGTGGCGACGAACGGGATGGCCGAGCCGATATTGGACGCGGCAGACGAAATCGACACCGCCACGGTGAGCACGTAGTCGACCAGCAGCGCGCTGCCGACCGTCAGACCGGCGTTGGGTCCGATGTTCTTGGTCGCGACCTCGTAGTCGCCACCGCCGGACGGGTAGGCGTGCACGTTCTGCCGGTAGCTGGCCACCACCACCGCCATCACCAACGCGACAGCGAGCCCGACCCACGGCGCGTACACATACGCCGAGATGCCCGCCGCCGAGAGCACCAGGAAGATTTCCTCCGGGGCATAGGCGACCGACGACATCGCATCGGAGGCGAAGACCGGAAGAGCGATACGCTTGGGCAACAACGTGTGGCCGAGCGAATCGCTACGGAACGGCCTGCCCAGCAGCACGCGCTTGGCTGCCGTCGTCAACTTGGACACCGGGCTGAGCATAGAGGAGTTCACCAGCGCCTTCGCGCGCACGTTCATCGGCGTCACGGCGATGTCTGGATTGTTTGCCCCGCGTCGGCGCGGGGAAAATGGGCGATGGGAGCATCCGGCGGGTACGGTCCTTGCCGGACGCCACGGGTAGGCCAGGAACGAGGGTGCACGGTGTACGTAGTGATCATGGGTTGCGGGCGTGTCGGCTCGTCACTGGCGCGTGCGCTGACCCGGGTGGGTCACGAGGTCACGGTCATCGACCGCGATCCCACCGCCTTCCGCCGCCTCGGTGAGGGCTTCACCGGACAGCAGGTGATCGGCGTCGGCTTCGACCGTGAGGTACTGACCCGCGCGGGGATCGAGCGCGCCGACGCGTTCGCCGCGGTGAGCTCCGGCGACAACTCCAACATCATCTCGGCCAGAGTGGCCAGGGAGATGTTCGGCGTCGAACGTGTCGTGGCCCGCATCTACGACGCCAAGCGCGCCGAGGTGTACGAACGGCTCGGCATCCCGACCATCGCGACCGTGCCGTGGACCACCGACCGATTCCTGCGCACCCTCATCGGCGACAACTCGACCACCACCTGGCGCGACCCCACCGGCGCGGTCGCGGTGACCCAGCTGACCCTGCACGAGGACTGGTCCGGTCGCACCGTGCGCGATCTCGAACGCGACCTGCAGGTGCGGGTGGCGTTCATCCTGCGCTTCGGTCAGGGCCTGCTTCCCGAATCCAAGACGATCGTCCAGGCCGACGACGTCGTCTACGTAGCGGCCACGTCCGGCACTGTCGGCGAGGCGATCGCCCTGGCCGCCAAGGCCCCCGTGAGCGAGGACTGAACACATGAAGGTCGCCATCGCCGGAGCGGGCGCGGTCGGGCGCTCGATCGCCAGGGAACTACTACGCGGCGGACACCGCGTGATGCTGCTCGAACGCCAGCTCGACCACATCGACCCGGCTGCCATCCCCGACGCCGTCTGGGTCCACGCCGACGCCTGTGAGCTGTCGCTGCTGGAGAACGCCGATCTCGAGACCTACGAGGTGGTGATCGCGGCCACCGGCGACGACAAGGCGAACCTCGTGCACGCCCTGCTCGCCAAGACCGAGTTCGGGGTGCGCCGAGTGGTGGCGCGGGTCAACGATCCGCGCAACGAATGGCTGTTCGACGAGTCGTGGGGCGTCGACGTGGCGGTGTCGACGCCGCGGCTGCTCGCCTCGCTCGTCGAGGAGGCCGTGTCGGTGGGTGATCTGGTCCGGCTGATGACGTTGCGGCAGGGGCAGGCCAACCTGGTGGAGATCACCCTGCCCGCCGACACCCAGCTGGCCGGGAAGCCGGTGCGAACATTGAAGATGCCGCGCGATACCGCGCTGGTGACGATCCTGCGCGGTGGCCGGGTGATCGTGCCGCAGCCCGACGATCCGTTCGAGGGCGACGACGAACTGCTGTTCGTCACCTCGGTGGAAGCCGAAGAGGATCTGCGGCTGACCCTGGCGACCCACGGCGTGAAACCCTGAGTCCTTACGCCACTTTCAGTTCCGCGCGCAGCTTGTTGAGCGCGCGGTGCTGCATCACCCGGACGACCCCGGGGCTGGTGCCGATGGCCTCGGCGGTCTGAGCCGCGCTCCAGCCGAGCACGATGCGCATGTGCAGCACCTCGCGGTGATTCGGCGCGAGCACCTTCATCAGTTCATGGGTGGCGGCACGGCGCTCGAACGCCAGTACCCAGTCCTCCGGACCCGCGGAGGCACTCGCGGTGTCGGGGAGTTCGGCCGTCGGGAAGGCGGTGTGCTTGCCGCGACGGAAGGCGTCGGAGACCTTGTTGGCGGCGATGCCGTAGACGAAGGCCAGAAACGACTTGCCCTGATCGCGGTAGCGCGGAATGGCCGTGACGGTGGCGATGAGGACTTCCTGGGTGACATCGTCGGCGGTGACGGTGAGATGGCCGGTGGAGCCCATCCGGGCCGAGCAGTAGCGGCGGACCAGCGGGTGCACCAGGCGCAGGATCTCCGCGACGGCGTCGCGGTCACCGCGGGCGGCCGGGCCGATCAGCGCGTCGAGTTCGGCGCCGATGCGCTTGCTCTCCGACAGAACCGGCGCGGGGGTCTTGGTGGCGTCGCGGCGGGCGGTGGTGGCCGGTCGCTCATTTCGGTGCTCGGTTGCCATCATGGTCGCCGGTCCTCTCACGATCATCGCGTATTTTCGGTACGCATTGATCGTGCGACGAACGGCCGGTCGCAACCAGATACCCCAGGGTGGGTACTTCCCCACCTCCGGCGGCGCGCTACCCACCCTATGCGCGCACGGATTCCGTTCCGGCCCCGGACTTGTCGGCTTTCTCGGCGGGCAGGTGCCCCGCGCGGCGCACCGCCCAGACGGTGACGATCAGAGCCACCGCGGTGAGCGGCCAGCCCATCCCGATCCGCGCCACGGCCAGCCAGGTGGTGTGGTCGGTGTCGTAGAGCTGCGACTGCACCAGGTAGCGGGCACCGAACACGACCACCCACACGACGGTGGCCAGGTCGTAGAGCTTGCGGATCCGCTTGTCGGTACGCCAGTGGTGACCGTGGCCGTTGAGCGCGCCCCAGATCACCCCGACCAGTGGTCGGCGCAGCAGGATCGACACCGCGAACACGCCCGCGTACACCAGGCTGGTGTAGATGCCGAACAGGAAGAAGCCCTTGGCCTCCCCCACCCGCTGGGCGATGAGCGCGCACAGACCGACGCCGAGGAAGCCGGACACGGCGGGCTGGATGGGGCTGCGCTGCACCAGCCGCCAGACGAGGATGGCGGCGGCGACGCCGAGTGCGGCCCAGATGGCCACGGTGAGGCCCGCGAAGGTGTTCACCGGGACGAAGACCAGAACGGGGAGGGTGGAATAGATCAGGCCGCTGAAACCGCCGAGCTGCTCGAGCAAGGTCTGTTCGGCCTTGTCGACCTCGGTGTCGATCTCCGGGTCCACCGTGTCATCGGTGACCACGGGCAACGCCACGGTGGCTTCGGGGTCCGCGGCAGTGCGGTACTCGTCGCTGGAGGGCATACGTCAGCTGTTCCCGCGCAATTCGTAGTAGGGGTTGAAGATCACTTTGTGGCCGTCGCGGTCGCCGACGCGGCCACGGACCAGAATGCGCCTGCCCGGTTCGATCCCGGGAATGCGCCTGCGCCCGATCCACACCAGGGTGATGGCGTCGGTGCCGTCGAAGAACTCGGCCTGCACGGTGGCACCCGCGGCCTTCGGACACGCCTCGACACTGCGGAGCCTGCCCAGAATCGTCGCCTCTTCACCACGACAGCAGTCCTTGGCCCGCCGGGCACCGGAGGCTTCTACCGTCTCGGCCAGTTCCTCGGCGTCGAGCTGATCGATATCGGCGGTGAGACGACGACCGAGTCGACGAAAATATCCCGAGTCCGGACCCGATCCCGACTTGTGTCCGCCCGTGGATGACGACATGTCACGCTTCTCCCGCTAGTTGGCCGTACACCGCCACTGTAGATGGGCAAACGCCCGGCCGCTACGCTCGGTCGGTGTTGCGCACCCCACCCCAGGTCACCGTGGTCGCCCTGCCCGGGACCGGCTCCGACGCCGATTTCGCGGCCCGCGCGTTCGGGCCTGCCGCCCATGCGCGCGGACTCGCCTTCCACGCCGTCGAACCGGACCCGCAGGCCGTGATCGGGAGTTGTACCGCGGCTTTGGACGCTGCCGCGGCGCGCGGTCCGGTCCTGGCCGCGGGCATCTCCCTCGGCGCCGCGATCGCGCTCGACTGGGCAGCCGAGCACCCGAACGCGGTAGTCGGTGTCATCACAGCATTACCCGCCTGGACGGGTGCCGAAACCGCCACGTGCCCCGCCGCTTTGAGCGCATCGGTTACCGCCGAGCAACTGCGAGCCGACGGCCTGGAGGCGGTGATCGAGCGGATGCGGGCGTCGAGTCCGCCTTGGCTGGCCGACGCGTTGACCCAGTCGTGGCGCGGGCAGTGGCCGCATCTGCCCGCCGCGCTGGACGAGGCCGCGGGGTACGCGTGGCCGTCCCTGGAGCAGTTGGCCGCCACTGATGTGCCGGTCGCGGTGGTCGGCGCGACCGACGACCCGGTCCACCCCATCGCGGTCGCGGAGGAATGGGCGACAGCCTTGCCGTCGTGCCGACTGCACAGAGTGACGCTCACCGAGCTGGGCGCCGACCCGGCAATACTCGGACACGCCGGATTCGCAGAATTGAGCACGTTGCTCCCAGCGACGCACGGGCAACGAAAATCCTTGCAGGACAACTGATTTCGCGAACACAGGGGTAACTCGCCGGGTACCCCCGACACAAGACCCACCACGGACGTCGGCCCGGCAGCCGACTGCACCGCCTCCCCACGACCGCAAAAGTCGCGGAGAGGCGGACGAGAACCTAGTTCAGGCCCAGTTGCTGCATGGCCGAACCATCGGCGCCACGACGTGGCTCGTCGGGCAGTTTCGGCGGGAGGGCCGACGGGGGCGGGGCGGCGGCCGCGGCGGCCTGGGCCTCCAGCGCCTCCTGCTGGGCCTGGATCTGCTGCTGGTGGGCGGCGGCCAGCTGTTCGGCCAGTTCCTGGGGCAGGACCACCGGGAGCGGGTCGCGCACGGGGAGCGGGTCGGTGCCGCGGCGGACCACGGCGTCGGCCAGGACCGCGCGGGCGGCGGTGATCAGCGGGCTGCGGTCGTCGACGGCGCCCTTGGGACCGGCGGCGACGAGGCGGATCATCCAGCGCGGGCCGTCGACGCCGATGAAGCGCAGGTCGGCCCCCTCGGTGATCGCCTTGACCTCGCGGCCCCACGGGCCCTTCTCGACGGCCACGCTCGCGCCGTCACCACGCAGCGACTCGGCCAGATCCGCGGCGACCGTGCGCCACTGGCCCGCCGACTTCGGCGCGGCATAGGCGGCGACCGTGAGCCTGCCGTGCTCGGTGGCCAGGTGCACCGCCTGCGGGGTGCCGTCGGGGCTCATCTCCACCTGCAACTGCCCGCCCTGGGGCACCGGAATCAGCACCGAGCCCAGGTCGAGGCGCCGCGAGATCGCTTCGTCGGAGACCTCGCTGATGTCGTAGGGGCCGGCGGCGGCATCGGGGGCGTGGTCGAAATTGCCGTAGATGCGCTCGTCGGTCGGCGCGTCGTCGAAGTCGAGGCGCGCGAAGTCGGGGCGCTGGAACTCGTCGGTGTCGTACTCGTCGGAGTCGGCGTCGAGGTCGTAGTCCGCCTCGTCGTACTCGACGTCGTCGTATTCGACGTAGTCGGCCTCGTCGTCGCGTGCCCGCTTCTTCTTTCCGAACAGACCCATCACGCCTCCTTGTCGGCCAGGCTGGCATGCCCGCCGCTCGACCCGTATCCGCCGGTGCCGCGGGCGGTGACGTCGAGATCGTCGACCTCGGCGAAATCGACCAACTCGACCCGCTGCACCAGCAACTGCGCGATGCGGTCACCGCGACGCAGCTCGATGGCGGTACGTGGGTCGTGATTGATCAGGCACACCTTGATCTCACCGCGATAGCCCGCGTCGACCGTGCCGGGCGTGTTGACCACCGACAGACCGGCCTTCGCGGCCAAGCCGGAACGGGGGTGGATCAAGCCGACGGTGCCCACCGGCAACGCGATCGCGATCCCGGTGCCGACCAGCACCCGCTCGCCCGGTTCGATGATCACATCCTCGGTGGTACAGAGGTCGACGCCCGCGTCACCCGGATGGGCACGCGTCGGCACAGGGATGCCGGGATCGAGCCGCCGCAGCGGAATCGGTGCAAGTGCGTTCACATCGGTCGAGACTACGCGGTCGAGGCCGGACCTTCTCGTCGCAGCCCTGGTGCGGTGACCTAGTGTTGAGGGGTGCCCGACCAGCCCCATTCCCCGACGACCGCGACCACAGACACCGACCACCGCGCGCCGAGCGCGCAGGGTCCGTCGTCCTACTCCGAGCGCCTGTGGGTGCCGCTGTGGTGGTGGCCGATCGGCTTCGCGATCGCGGGCCTGCTCGCGGCCGAGATCCACATGGGCGCGCCGGGGCTGCGGGCCTGGCTGCCGTATGCGTTGCTGGCGCCGGTCCCGGTCTGGATTCTGTTGTGGATGAGCAGGCATCGCCTGGATGTCACCGTGGCCGACGATGGTACGGCGGAATTGCGCGTCGACCGCGCTCACCTACCGGTGAGCTTCGTCGCGCGCGCCGCGGCCGTCGCGCCGACAGCCAAGAGTGCGGCGCTGGGTCGACAACTCGACCCCGCCGCCTATGTGCAGCATCGGGCCTGGATCGGTCCGATGGCATTGCTGGTTCTGAACGACCCGGACGACCCGACGCCGTACTGGTTGGTCAGTACGCGGAGGCCGGACCGGGTCTTGACCGCGCTCGGACTCCCGAGCGCGGGCTGACCCTTCCTCGCTGATCCCGTCTGGATCAGTAGTACGCAGTCCGTGCGGATCAACTGTCCACACGGTGATGCGCACTGCCTGCTTCTAGAGCGCGCAGTCCATGCAGATGAGCTGTCCACCCTTCTCCGTGGCCAGTCGGCTGCGGTGATGCACGAGGAAACAGCTCGAGCAGGTGAACTCGTCCGCCTGCTTCGGGACCACCCGAACGCTGAGTACCTCGTCGGACAAGTCCGCGCCGGGAAGCTCGAACGATTCCGCTGTATCGGATTCGTCGATGTCCACGACGGCGGACTGCGCCTCGTTGCGGCGGGCCTTCAGCTCCTCGAGCGAATCCTCCGACACCTCGTCGGATTCGGTGCGCCGCGGTGCGTCATAGTCGGTTGCCATGTCGTCTTCCCCTCAGTCCTTACTCCGTATATCCCGGATCAGTCGATTGCCGTAACCCCGCAGGGGTCCGGCGTTCGTACCGCCCCGCCGGTGGTGCACCTCACACGTGCACCGGTCGTCTATCAGGTTCGACCAGCTAGCGATCTACTCCGACAGCGTTCGGTAAACGCAGGACATGCCCTTGTTGTTCCCGCGACCGACCACCGTTTCACCGGTAAATATTCGATCTGGGCGGGCAGACAATAGCGGACCATCGGGCGAAAGTCGCAATCAAACCCCCGCCGAGCCGAAACCGACGACGAATCGTCACCTGCCGGGAAACTCGCCGAGACCTCCCCGACTCGCGCACCGCCGCGGGACTCGTAGAGTGAGCGCGTGGTTTCACTGATCACCGAAGGCAGCGCGACTGATCGCGACGGCAAACCCTTTCCGCGGCGGCGGCCCGAGCTCTGGCTCGCGCTCGTCCTCGTGCTGGCTCTGGTGAGCCTGTTCGTCTGGATTACGGCGTTCCGTACCCGTGACGACAGCAACGAACCGATGGCGTGCAACGCGCCGAGCACGCCGACCGCCACCAACGCCCCGCAGCCCGCGGCACTGGGCTCACGCGTGGGCCCGACGCGGCTGGAGGCGGTCGATCCGGCGGCGCTGTCGGAGTCGAAAGTGCGGGTGTTCAACGCCAACGGCAAGAGCGGACAGGCCGGTCACATCGCCTCGGCTCTCGGCGACCTCGGGTTCGCCGGCGCGCCGGGGACACGGGTCGGTAACGATCCGGTCTATGTCAACGGGGACCTCACCTGCACCGGGCAGATCCGGTTCGGCGTGAACGGCCGACCGGCCGCCGCCTCGGTGCAGCTCGTCGCTCCGTGCGCCGAGCTGATCGAGGACCCGCGCACCGACGACACCGTCGATCTGGTCCTCGGCCAGGCTTTCGGCGAGTCGTTGCGCCCCGGCGCCGACGCCGAGGCCGTGCTCCGGTCGCTGAAGAACCTCGCCCCCGGCGCGAGCTCGTCATCGATCGACTCCGTACTCCTCGACGCGGCGCGCGACGTCAAGTGCTGAGCTGAATCCTCGGCGGCCCCGCCGCTTGACGTCAGTCCGGCAGGGCGGTCGGGGCGCCGACGCGGTCGAGTAGGTCATTGAGGTCCTCGGCGATGCCGGGGGCGGCCACGACCGTCAGTTCGCCCTCGGCACCGCCGACGGTGACCGGGGGGACGCGGACGACAGCGCCGGCTTCGGCGGCGATGAGGGCGCCCGCGGCCCAGTCCCAGGCATTGAGGCCGTGCTCGTAATAGGCCTCGAGTCGACCCGCGGCGACATGGCACAGGTCCATCGCGGCGGCGCCGAGGCGGCGGATGTCGCGAATCCGCGGCAGGATCTCGGTGAGCAGCTGCGCCTGCCGGGCACGACGCACGCTGCCGTAGGCGAAGCCGGTGGCTACAAGGGCCACCGAAAGCGAATCCTCGCTACTGCAGCGCAGTGTCACCCGGGTGCCGTCCGGGCGCACAGCGTGCGATCCAGCGCCCAATGCGGCGCTGTAGGTGGTCGCGGCGGCCACGTCGACCACGGCGCCCGCCACGGGCTGGCCGTCGACCACCGCACCCACCGACACGGCGTAGCCGGGCAGCCCGTAGAGGAAGTTCACGGTGCCGTCGATCGGGTCGACGACCCAGGTGACTGTGCCCGGCGCGGTGGCGCCGACATCGCCGCCGCCCTCCTCCCCCAGAATCGCGTCGTCGGGTCTGCGCTCGGCGAGCAGCCCACGGATCAGCTGTTCGGATTCGGTGTCGACGACGGTGACCGGATCAGTGACGTGCCCCTTGGTGGCCACCGCGCCCGCCACGGGTCCGCCGTCGGCGAACACCTCGGGCCTGCGGGCGCGCACATGCGCGGCGGCCGTTTCGGCGAGCTCGACGGCGAGGCGCCGCAACTGCTCGTAGTCGGCGGATGTGATGGGGGCGGTAGAGGTCTCGGGCTCGGTGTGTTCGGGCACGTCTCCATCGCATCACATGTCGTGGCGTCTCGCGCGAGGGGTGACTACCGCTACTCTGCTTGCTGGTGTCTGTCAGGCACATCGACCGCGTCAGCAAGGGGTTGAACCATGTCCACTCGGGGGCACGCATTCGGGATCGATATCGGCGGCAGTGGAGTGAAGGGCGCCGAGGTCGATCTGGCCACCGGCCTGCTCGTCCATGACCGCATCAAGATCGCGACACCGCAGCCGTCAACGCCCGAAGCCGTCGCCGCGGCGGTCGCCGAACTGGTGGCCCGGACGGGGTGGGCGGGTCCGGTCGGCATCACCATGCCGTGCGTGGTGCTCGACGGCCACGCCAGAACCGCGGCCAACATCGACCAGGCTTGGATCGGCACCGACGCCCGCGCGCTGTTCGCCGAGGCACTGGGTGGGCGAGCCGTCACCGTGCTCAACGACGCCGACGCCGCAGGCCTGGCCGAGGACTCCTACGGCACCGCGCGCGACCTCGACGGGCTGACCCTGCTGCTCACCTTCGGCACCGGCATCGGCTCCGCGCTGCTCTACAACGGCGTGCTGGTACCCAACTCCGAACTCGGCCATCTCAAGATCGAGGGCGTCGACGCCGAGGATCTGGCCGCCGCCTCGGTCAAGGACAACGAGGACCTCACCTACCCCGAGTGGGCGCAGCGGGTGAGTCGCGTGTTGCGGCACATCGAGGATCTGTTCTGGCCGAAGGTGATCGTGGCGGGCGGCGGCATCAGCCGTGATCACGAGCAGTGGATCCCCTTGCTCACCAACCGAACTCCCGTGATTCCGGCCGTGTTGAAGAACACGGCGGGTATCGTCGGCGCGGCGATGGCCATCGATGCGGGCATCGCGCCGTAGCCCGGCGCGGCCTGCGACGCAACGCCTGGATGGCATCGTGCCATGAGTACCCTGGTTGGATCGTTACAATGGAACACGTCCGGCGGTGAGCCGGTGAAACCTTCCGGCCGCGGCCGGTCGCGAGAAGGTCGGTGAACGAGCGCCGACTTCACCCGGCCGACGCATCGCCGGTGCAACCCGACCGACCGCTCCGCCGGAAAACCACTCTGGCGTGACGCCGCACGAGACCGTCACGAAAGGGCGTACGTGGTAGCCACGAATACCCGTCAGACCGCCGACTCGGCCTCCGACGCCGATGCCGACGACGCCGCAACCCCGGCCAAGAAGGCGCCGGCCAAGAAAGCCGCCGCCAAAAAGGCGCCGGCCAAGAAGGCTGTAGCCAAGAAGGCGCCGGCGAAGAAGGCTGCCGCCAAGAAGGCTCCGGCCAAGAAAACCGCCGCGAAGAAGGCGACCTCGGGCGAGGGCGGTGAAGAGCAGCTCGACGACGAGTCGGTCGACGTCGACGATCTCGGTGATCTCGAAGTCGCCGAGGACGAACTCGTCGGCGAGGAGGTCGTCGTCGAAGACGTCGCCGAGGACACCGCCGAGGTCGCCGAGACCGCGGAGCCGTCCGAGAAGGACAAGGCTTCCGGCGATTTCGTCTGGGACGAGGAGGAGTCCGAAGCGCTGCGTCAAGCACGCAAGGACGCCGAACTCACCGCTTCCGCCGACTCGGTACGCGCCTACCTCAAGCAGATCGGCAAGGTCGCGCTGCTCAACGCGGAAGAGGAGGTCGAACTCGCCAAGCGGATCGAGGCCGGCCTGTTCGCCGCGGAGAAGATGCGCGAGTTCGCCGAGGCGGGCGAGAAGCTCTCGGTGACGACGCGCCGCGACTTCAACTGGATCGTGCGCGACGGCAACCGCGCGAAGAACCACCTGCTCGAGGCCAACCTGCGACTGGTCGTCTCGCTGGCCAAGCGCTACACCGGCCGCGGCATGGCGTTCCTGGATCTCATCCAGGAAGGCAACCTGGGTCTGATCCGCGCGGTCGAGAAGTTCGACTACACCAAGGGTTACAAGTTCTCGACCTACGCGACGTGGTGGATCCGTCAGGCCATCACCCGCGCCATGGCCGATCAGGCCCGCACCATCCGTATTCCGGTGCACATGGTCGAAGTGATCAACAAGCTCGGCCGCATCCAGCGCGAGCTGCTCCAGGACCTGGGCCGTGAGCCCACGCCGGAGGAGCTCGCCAAGGAAATGGACATCACGCCGGAGAAGGTGCTGGAGATCCAGCAATACGCGCGTGAACCGATCTCGCTCGACCAGACCATCGGCGACGAGGGCGACAGCCAGCTCGGTGACTTCATCGAGGACTCCGAGGCGGTCGTCGCGGTCGACGCGGTGAGCTTCACCCTGCTGCAGGATCAGCTGCAGTCGGTGCTGGAGACGCTGTCCGAGCGCGAGGCGGGCGTGGTGCGGTTGCGCTTCGGCCTCACCGACGGTCAGCCGCGCACCCTCGACGAGATCGGTCAGGTCTACGGCGTCACGCGTGAGCGCATCCGCCAGATCGAGTCGAAGACGATGAGCAAGCTGCGCCACCCGAGCCGTTCGCAGGTTCTGCGCGACTACCTCGACTAGCAGCAGTTCTACGAAGAAAAGGCCCGCACCACCGATTCGGTGGTGCGGGCCTTTTCTTCGTTTCGCTAGCTACATTCCCAGCGGTCTGTTTTATCCAGAAGACCGACCGGTTAATCGTTTCGTGATCAACCCCACACTGATGGATTGCACTGCGGAGGACACGGATTGGCGATCTTCACCGTATGGTCACACTCAGCTTTTCGTTCTACCGCCTCAAGTCTGCGGTATCGGCATTGAGGGTTTTTCGCGCGTGCTCGACATTTATCACTTCAGCTACGGCTGGATCACCCCTGTTCTCGCCTACTTCATGTCCGTCACGGGCTGCCTGCTCGGGCTGCAATGCGCGGCCCGCGGTCGCAACGCCCCCGAGGGGCGGGCCGGCTGGCTCATCGGCGCCGCGATCGCGATCGGCGGAACCGGCATCTGGGTCATGCATTTCATCGCCATGCTCGGTTTCACCATCCGCGGCGCCGACATTCGCTACGACGTCCCGCTGACGCTGTTCAGCGCGCTCACCGCGATGGTGGTGGTCGGGATCGGGCTGTTCATGGTCAACAAGCCGCAGCCGACGCTGCGCTCGTTGCTCGCCGGCGGCACCATCACCGGCCTCGGCGTCGGGACCATGCACTACACCGGCATGTTCGCGATGAAATCCAGCGCGACCGTGCGATACGACCCGGCGATCGTGGCGCTGTCGATGCTGATCGCGGTCGTGGCTTCGGTCGTGGCGCTGTGGTTCACGTTGCGCGTCAAGGGTTTTCTCGCCACCGTGGGTGCGGCGCTGATCATGGGCGTGGCCGTGTGCGGCATGCACTACACCGGAATGGCGGCGATGCACGCGCACACCGATCACCAGGCCGCGCCGGGGTCCGGCGCCCATGCGATGCAACTGCTGGCTCCGCTGATCGGGGTGAGCAGCATCGTCACCATGCTCGTGTTGATCAGTGTGAGCCTCACCGAGATCGAGAACGAGGAAGCGCTGCCGCGCATGTGGCTCACCTCGCGGCACCGCCCGGGTCCGCGACCGGCCAAACCAGCCAAACCGGCCACACCCGCGGCACCGGTCGCGCAGTTCGCGCCGCCTGTCCAGCACGAGTACCGCACCGAGGAACTGAGTTACGACGGCGCGGGCGCGTGGCCACGCCGGGTCATCGACTGATCACTCGGTCGCGACACCCGAACGGCGCCGGACCGATTCGACCACCGGCTCGACGACCCGCGCCGCGATCGGCCCGAGAATCGCCATCAGCAGGACATAGGCCGAGGCCAGCGCGGCCAGTTTCGCGTCGGCCTTGCCGTAGGCGACCGCCAATCCGGCGATGACGATGGAGAATTCGCCGCGCGCCACCAGCGCCGCGCCTGCCCGCGCGCGACCCATCTGCCGGATTCCCTGCTTGCCCGCGGCCCACCAGCCGACCGCGATCTTGGTGCCGGTGGTCACCACCGCCAACGCGACCGCCCAGGCGAACACCGGCGGGATCGCGGCCGGGTCGATCGACAGGCCGAACGCCACGAAGAAGATGGCGGCGAACAGATCACGCAGCGGTTCGAGCAGTTTCACCGCCTCGTGCGCGGTGGAGCCCGAGATGGCGATGCCGAGCAGGAACGCGCCGACCGCGGCCGAGACATTGAGCGCCGAGGCCACACCGGCCACGAGCAGTGCGGCACCGAGCAGCTGCAGCAGGAACACTTCACGATCGGCGCTGTCGACCACCGCCGAGACCACCCGACCGAAACGCAGCGCGACCACGAGCACCACCGTGATCGTCGCCAGCGCGATCGCGAGGGAGATCAGTCCGCTCAGCAGGCTCAACCCCGCCAGCATCATGGTCAGGATCGGCAGGTACACCGCCATCGCGAGGTCCTCGAACACCAGGATCGACAGCACCACCGGGGTCTCGCGGTTACCGAGGCGGCCCAGATCGTCGAGCACCTTGGCCACGATTCCCGACGACGAGATGTAGGTGACCCCACCGAGCACGACGGCGCCGAGCGCGCCCCAGCCCAGGATCAGCGCCACCGCGACGCCGGGGAGCGCGTTGGCCACCAGGTCGAGCACTCCGGCCCCCCAGGAGCGCCGCAGACCGGTCATCAGCTCGGGTGCGGTGTACTCGAGCCCGAGCAGCAACAGCAGCAGCACGACGCCGATCTCGCTCGCCACGTGCCCGAACTCGGTGGCGGCTCCGAGGTCGATGAACCCGCCGCGACCGAACGCCAGTCCGCCGAGCAGGTACAGCGGAATCGGTGACATCCCGAACCGGCCCGCCACTCTCCCGCAGACCCCCAGCGCGAACAAGATCACGCCGAGCTCGAGCAGAGCCAAGGCCTGCGAGGTCACGGGCGCTCAGCCGTGCACGAGAATCTTCGCGGCCGCTTCCAGGCCGTCCGGGGTTCCGACGACCACGAGCAGATCACCCTCGGTGAAGGTGAAGTCCGGGCCGGGTGACGGGTGGAGCTGACCGGCGCGCATCACCGCGACGATCGAGGTCTTGGTGCGGGTGCGCATGCCGGTCTCGCCGAGGGTTCTTCCCGCGTAGGGTGATTCGTCGACGATGGCGAGTTGGCGGGTGGTGATGCCCGGCAGGTCGCGGTGGTCGTCGTTGAGTCTGGCGACCAGTTGCGGCGCGCCGAGCAGGTTCGCCAGCACCGACGCCTCGTCGGTGGACAGCGGCACCTGGGCGGCGATGGCGTCCGGGTCGTCGGGTTTGGACACGATCAGGTCGATGTCACCGTCGCGGTGGGCGACCACCCCGACGCGGCGCCCCGACCTGACTTCGAAATCCTTACGCACTCCGATGCCCGGTAGCGCTGTGACGTCGACGTTCACATCATCAACAGTAGACGCGCCGGGCCTCGATTGTGGTCTACGCCACTCCCTCCCGGCGCGGTGTGGTGAACACGCCGTCGGAGTCGGGCAGATACGACTGCGCGGCGAGCACCGCGGCGACGGGCAGCGGGGCATAGAGATGCGGGAACAGCATCGACGACGGGTCGCTGGGGACGCCCGGCTCCCACTTCACCTCACCGGTGAACGCCGAGGGGTCGAGCCACAGCACGACCATGTCGGCGCGCCCGGCGAAGAGTCGGTTGGCGGGCAGGTGGACCTGCTCCGGGGTGGACAGGTGCACGAAGCCCGCGTCGGCCAGCGACGGCGGCCTGCGTTCGCCTGCGTTACGAGCTTGTTCCCATTCTTGGGAAGAACACAGGTGAACAAGGGTGTGAGTGTCGGATGTCACGGGTAATCTCCGGGTAGACAACAAGTTCGGACGGTCAAGACCCTGTCACAACTCGATGGTTTTCGTCCCGGTTCGCTGGTTGCGCCCTGCGTAACGAGCAACACCGCAGCGAGCGACCTATCGGTGCGTCACAGGATCGAGGGGGAGGTGGCATCAGCGCTTCGCGGGTGATCGGTGGGTGCTCGAAACCGACGGTCGGTGGATGTTCGCTTTCAGCGAAACCGCAGGTCTGTTATCGAAAACACAAAGATTCACTTCCGGGAACAAAGCCTGAACCCCGAACGTCTGACAGAGTAGTCGTACCACTGCTGGGAAGTAGCGGATGCGAGCCGCGTGGAGTGACCACGAGGCCCACACCTAGGCGAACGGCCACGCAGAGCCGGGAGCCGGGACGGAGGAGTCATGCCAGGAACCCTGACCAGCACCCCACTGACCGCACTCGATCGTTGCGATCGTTGCGGGGCGGCTGCCCGAGTGCGTGCCGTGCTTCCCGCGGGTGGCGAGTTGCTCTTCTGCCAGCACCACGCGAATGAACACATGGACCGCTTGCGCGAACTCGAAGCCGTGATCAACACGGACGAAGCTCCCGCGATCTGACCACTCCTCGCGTCCGAAACAACAACATCTGACAACAGAAAACTCTCGACAGCGGGCGACCCGAACAGGGCGCCCGCTGTCGCTGTATCAGGCGTCGGAGAGCAGACCATCGACGAGGGTCGCCACCCCGTAGTCGAACGCACCGTCCGGGTCGGCGGGCGCCTGGTAGTGCTCGCCGACGGCGGTGCCGACCCGCCCGGCGAGGGGGAATTCGTCGGCGGGCATCACCCGAGCCAGCAAGGGGCCGTTGACCTCCCACCACTGCGCGTCGCTCAGGTGCGCGGCGGCTCCCGCGGCCGCGACGGCGAGGCGGGCATTGCCGGTGGCGAAGTCGGTGAGAACCGCGATCGCGCGGTCCATGGCCAGATCACCCAGGCCGATGCCGTCGATCGCCGCCAGTTGACGTTCGTAGCGACCCATCCTGCCCGGGCCGAGTACCTGGCGCCACGGGGACACTTCCAGGAGCCAGGGGTGCTCGATCAGTTCGGCCCTGATCTGGGTGGCGATGGCGATCATGCGGTCTCGGACCGGAAGGTCGGCCGAGATCGGGGCGTCCGCGGCGGCGACCGCGTCGACCATGAGCACGATCAGGGCATCCTTGCTGGGGACGTAGGTGTAGAGGCTCATCGCGCGCAGGCCGAGTTCGGCGGCGACCGCCCGGATCGTCAGCTTGTCGATACCGTCGCGGTCGGCCAGCGCGATGCCCGCCGAGACCACGTCGTCGACGGTGACGCCCGGTTTCGGGCCGCGCGCACCCGGCTTGGACGGCAGGGCGTGGCGCCACAGCAGTTCGAGGATCCGGGTGGCCTGTGCGATGGATTGCGCATCCTCGTCGGTGGGCACCAGCCCTCCTCTCGGGAACTAGTTCGGGCGTTCGGGAACAAACTCAGTACAGTGTACGTTGTTTGGTTGTTCGTGCTGCCCGATCAGAGGAGAACGTTCTGCCCGCCACTCAGGCCACCTACCTCCCCGACCGTCATCTGTTCGCGTTGTGGACGTGGACCGGGCACGATGCCGGTGCCGCGCCGACGGGAATCGGCGACCAGGAGCAGCTCACCCTCGCGCTGCCCGTCGGTGAACGCGGCGCGATCGAACCCGTCGAGGTGGCGACCGCCGTGGTGACGCCCACCGAACTGGCCCACGTCACCCTCGACGACCTCGCCCCGTCCGCGTTGGCCTGGCGGGCATTGCTGACCGACGAACGGCCCACCGCATTGCCCACCGCCGCACACGCGGTGCCCGATGCGGTCGGCACCGCGATCGTCTCCGCCGAGCGCGCCGCGCGGGTGCTGTGCCAGACGCAGGCGCTCGACGAGGAGCTCGCCGGGGTCCTCGACGCCACGCTGCGGCCCTATCAGGTGCGCGGGGTCGGGTGGTTGCGCGAGACCGTCTCGGCGTACGGCGGGGCCGTGCTGGCCGACGAGATGGGCCTCGGCAAAACGGTGCAGACGATCGGGTTCCTCCAGGGGCGCGCCGACGAGCCACAGCTGGTGGTGTGTCCGACCTCGCTGGTGGGCAACTGGGTGCACGAGATCGAACGGTTCGCGCCGGGGCTGAAGCCGGTGTCGTGGCGTGGCGGTGCGGTGTCCGCAGGGGCGGGGACAGTTGTCGTGACCGGGTATCCGACTTTGCGGCTGCACGGGGCGGCACTGACCGGCGAGCAGTGGGCGACCGTGGTGTTCGACGAGGCGCAGGCGCTGAAGAATCCGCGCACCCAGGTCTCACGGGCGGCGCGCGGGTTGACCGCCGATGCGAAGGTCGCGCTGACCGGCACGCCGGTGGAGAACCACCTCGACGAGCTGTTCGCCCTGCTCAATCTCACCGTGCCGCGACTGTTCGCGCATCGAACGCAGTTCCGGCGCAGGTTCGTCAAGCCGATCGAGGAGGGTTCGGCCACGGCGGCGGCTCGGCTGCGCGATGCGGTCGAGCCGGTTGTCCTGGGACGCAAGAAGCTTCAGGTGGCGGCGTCGCTGCCGGCGAAGATCCACAGCGATCTGCTGTGCGATCTCACCGCCGAGCAGGAACGGGTGTACGACGCGGTCCTCGCCGAGGCGCTGGACGAGGGGTTCGGCTCCGGCCTGCAACGGCAGGGCCGAGTACTGGCCGCGCTGACCCACCTCAAGCAGGTGTGCAACCACCCCGGACTGGTCTCCGGCGACCTGGACGAACTCGCTGGCCGCTCCGGCAAGCTCGACCTGTGCACCGACATCGTCGCCACCAACCTCGACACCGATGACCCCACGCTGATCTTCACCCAGTACCGCAAGACCGGCGAGCTGCTGGTGCGTCACCTGGCCGAACAGTTCGGGGTCGAGGCGCCGTTCTTCCACGGCGGGCTCGACGCCGTCCAGCGCGGCGAGCTGGTCACCCGCTTCCAGGCACCGGACGGACCGCCGGTGCTGATCCTGAGCCTGCGCGCCGCGGGCACCGGCCTCACGCTCACCCGCGCGGCCGACGTGATCCATTTCGATCGCTGGTGGAATCCGGCGGTCGAGGCGCAGGCGTCGGACCGGGCGCACCGGATCGGGCAGACCCGGACCGTCACCGTCACCACCCTCACCAGCGCCACGACGGTGGAGGAACACATCGCGGCGATGCATACCCGTAAGTCCGCGCTGACGGATCTGTCCGATGCCGCGGGCATCGCCGAACTGGCCCGCCTCGACGACGACGCCCTCGTCGACATCCTGCGCCGGAAGCGAGAGAACTGATGGCCGACAACGAATTCGGTTACACCCTCTGGGGAAGGGACTGGGTGCGGCTGGCCGAACCGCTGCGCCAGACCCGCCCGGAGCCACTGCTGCCCCGGGCCCGCAGCATCGCCCGCAACGACGGTGTGGGCATCGAGATCGAGGGGCGCACCGTGCGCGCGCATCTGCATCGCGGCGGTCAGGCCTCGATCGCGCACGTCGAGGTGGCGCCGCTGTCGCGAGCGGCGGTGACCGCGATCGGTCACACGATCACCGATCCGACCATCCTCACCGACGAGATGCACCGGGCCCTGCTCGACGCGGGTCACTCCCCCGCGCCGAGCCTGGTGAGCACCGACTGTTCCTGCTCGGCGCGGACCGCGCGCTGCGTGCACGTGTTCGCGATGCTGTACACGATCGCGCGCAAGGTCGACGAGAATCCGCGCCTCGCACTGGAATTGCAGGGCTACTTCGACGCCACCACCGCCTCCGATCTGCCCACCCAGGAGCCGCGCTGGACCAGCATCAACAGTCTCGACCCGAGCCGGTTCTTCGTACCCGTCTCCTGAGCGGCAGGCTCAGGCGTTGGTGCCGCCGTCCACGGTGAGGATCGCGCCGGTGATCGACCGGCCGGACGGACCGGCGAGGAAGGTGACCAGATCGGCGACGTCGGCGGCGGCGCCGAACCGGCCGAGGGCATTGAACTCTCGTTGGGTCGGGGCGTGATCGCTGTTCGCCGGGTTCATATCGGTGTCGGTGGGACCCGGCTGCACGAGATTGACCGTGATGCCGCGCGGACCCAGTTCGCGCGCAAGGGCTTTGGTGAAGCCGTTGAGGGCCGACTTGCTCAGGTTGTACAGCGACAATCCGCCGAAGAGCGCCCGTTCGGACAGGTTGGAGCCGATGGAGATGATCCGGCCGCCGTCGCCGAGGTGCGGCAGCGCGGCCTGGCCCGCGACGAAGGCGGCGCGGGCGTGGATGTTCAGCGCGCGGTCGATCTCGTCGAGGGTGAACTCCTCGTAGGGCTTGGCCGGGAAGATGCCCGCGTTGTTCACGAGCACGTCGAGACCACCCAGGTCGCGCGCGGTCCGCTCGACGGCGGCGACGACCTGCGCGGCGTCGGCGCTGTCTGCTTTGATCGGCAGCGCCCGCCTGCCCAGCGCCTCGATCTCGGCGGCCACCGCCTTCGCGGCGACCTCGTCGCGCTGGTAGGTGAACGCCACATCGGTGCCCGCGGCGGCCAGGGCGCGGGCGATGGCCGCGCCGATCCCACGGCTCGCGCCGGTCACCAGGGCCACGGTGTTGCTGCTCGTCATCAGGCTCGCTCCAATTTTGTAGTGGTCGATACATAAATAGACAAGCGCACGCGCACCCAGCCGTCAAGAGTTTCTTATCGATCGACACAGAAATAGCGGGAGGCGCCGAAGCCCTCTCCCTGGGCGGTATATTTACCGATCGGCACAGAAAGGTTTCGCATGGCAGAACGCGGGCGTCCCCGAGGCTTCGACCGGGAAGTCGCGCTGCGCCGTGCCATGGAGGTGTTCTGGGAACGCGGCTACGACGGCGCCTCGATGAGCGACCTGACCGCCGCCATGGGCATCAACTCCCCCAGCCTCTATGCCGCATTCGGCGACAAGGAAGCCTTGTTCCGCGCCGCTGTCGAGCTCTACGGCCGCAGCGAGGGTTCCCACACCGCCAGGGCGCTGCGCGAGCAACCCACCGCCTACGCCGCGATCGAGGCGATGCTGCGCGACAACATCCCCCTCTACACCGACCCCGGCCTTCCGCACGGCTGCATGGTGGTGCTCGCCGGCGCGACCTACACCACCCGCAACGCCGCGGTCCGCGAATTCCTCGTCGAAGCCCGCCGCCGCACCACGGCCGATATCCGCGCCCGGCTCGACCGTGGCGTCACCGAAGGCGACCTCGCCCCCGACACCGATACCGCTTCACTCGCCATGCTTTTCAGCACCGTGCTCTACGGCCTGTCGATCCAGGCCAGAGACGGCGTCGGGCCCGACGAACTGAGCATCGCCGTGGACAGCGCCATGCAGACACTGGCGGCAGTGACACGCTAGGCGAGGCCAGACGGGGATCTCCGGCGAGTGCGACCGTCGACGGGATCTCTCAGAGTCGCCGCAGGGCCGCGATACGCTCGCCCAATTGATCGACACTGGCCAACGCCGTCGGCGGACCACCACATTCGCGGCGCAGTTCGCCATGGATCACGCCGTGGGGTTTGCCGGTGCGGTGGTGGTGCATAGCCACCAGGCTGTTGAGTTCGCGGCGCAGCTCGCCCAGTTTGTCGGAGGTGGCGACGCGTTCGGCGACGGCCGCGGGTTGCGGCGCGGATTCCTGCGCGGCGCTCCGGTCGGCGAGTTGGCGGGTCTGCCGGTCGCGCAGCAGTGCGCGCATCTGGTCGGCGTCGAGCAGACCGGGGATACCGAGGTAGTCGGCTTCCTCGTCGCTGCCCGCGATGGTGGCGGTGCCGAAGGAGGATCCGTCGTAGATCACCTGGTCGAGTTCGGCGTCGGCGGCGAGCGCGACGAAGGACTTCTCGTCTTCGCCCGGCTCGTCCTTGGCCTTGTTCGCGTCCATCAGCAGCTCGTCGTCGAGGCCGTCCTTCTCGCGATGCGGCTTGCCGATAACGTGATCGCGCTGCAGCTCGAGCTGCGCGGCCAGATCCAGCAGCACCGGCACCGACGGCAGGAACACGCTCGCGGTCTCCCCCGGCTTGCGAGCACGCACGAAACGCCCGATGGCCTGCGCGAAGTACAGCGGCGTCGACGCGCTGGTGGCATACACGCCGACGGCCAACCGGGGCACGTCGACGCCTTCGGACACCATGCGCACCGCCACCATCCACGGCTGGGTGCCCTTGCCGAACTCGCCGATGCGCTGCGAGGACTGTGGGTCGTCGGAGAGCACCACGGTCGGCCGCTCGCCGCAGATGTGTTCGAGCAGTTCGGCGTAGTCGCGGGCGCGTTCCTGATCGGTGGCGATCACCAGACCGCCCGCGTCGGGCATGCCGGAGTCGCGCAACTGGCGCAGGCGCATGTCGGCCGCGCGCAGCACCGACGAGATCCAGTCGCCCGCCGGGTCGAGCGCGGTGCGCCAAGCCCGCGCGGTGTGCTCGGCGCTGAGCGGTTCGCCGAGCCGGGCGGTGTGTTCCTCACCCGCGCTGTCGCGCCAGTGGGCGTCGCCGGAGTAGGCCAGGAACACCACCGGACGCACGACGCCGTCGGCGAGCGCGTCGGCGTAACCGTAGGAATGGTCGGCGCGTGAGCGCGGGAACCCACCTTCGTCGGGTTCGTAGGTGACGAACGGGATCTTCGAATCGTCACTGCGGAACGGGGTTCCGGTCAGCGCGAGGCGGCGCGTCGCGTCGCCGAACGCCTCCTCGGTCGCCTCACCCCAGGTCTTGGCGTCGCCCGCGTGGTGGATCTCGTCGAGAATCACCAGGGTGCGCCGGTTCTCGGTGCGTACCCGGTGCCGGGTGGGGTGCGCGGCGACCTGGGCATAGGTCACCACCACGCCGTGATAGTCGCCCGAGGTCGCGCCGGTGGAGTTGGAAAACCGCGAATCCAGCTGGATTCCCGTCCGCGCGGCCGCGGCCGACCACTGGTGCTTGAGGTGTTCGGTCGGGGCGACGACGGTGATCTGGTCCACCGTGCGATCGGCCAGCAACTCCGCGGCAACCCGCAGCGCGAAGGTGGTCTTACCGGCGCCGGGTGTCGCGACCGCGAGGAAGTCTCGCGGCTTGGTGGCCAGGTATTTCGTCAACGCGCGCCGCTGCCAGGCACGCAACGAGCCGGACGGGGCACCTCCCGCGGCAGTATCGCCCGGTGTCCCCACTTGCTTCGCCGTAGCGGCACCACCCGACCCAGTCACGCAGACGACCCTAGCCGCCCGATGCGGCGTGTCGCCAAACCGACGCGGGGTGGGCGACAGGCATCACAACCGCGCCCGTGGTCACCGGCCATTTACCTGTTACCCACCGACACGATGCCCTGCCCGCACCACACAGACCCCCATCGTGCGGGATGCTTGACACTGAGATGAGCAACGACCAGGTCCCGGCTGCCGACGCGGCGCACCCGCCGCGGGTGCTGCCGCCCCGCGACGCGCCCGCGCGCCCCGCGGCCGACGCGCAAGCAGCCCCGCAACGTCACAGCGATCGCGCACGGTGGGTGCGCTGGCTGGCTACGGCGTGGCGGCTGGTGGTCCGGGTCGCGGTCAAGTCCTGGGACAACTCGATTTTCGCCAAGTCCGCGGCCGCGGCGTTCTGGCAAACACTGTCGCTGGCACCGCTGCTGCTCGGTCTGCTCGGCAGCCTCGGCTACGTGGGCGGGTTGTTCGGGCCCGACACCGTGCTGATCGTGGAGAGCAAGATCATCGCGTTCAGCCGCGACTTCTTCAGTCCGTCGGTGGTCTCGGATCTGATCGAACCCACCGTCGACGATGTGCTCGGCAAGGGACGCGGCGCCTTGGTGTCGGTGGGTTTCGTGCTGTCGCTGTGGGCCGGATCCTCGGCCATGGCCACCTTCGTCGACGCGATCGTGGAGGCGCACGGGCAGCAGGACGCGCGTCATCCGGTCTGGCAGCGGATCTTCGCACTGCTGCTCTACGTACAGTTCCTGGTGGCCGCGGTGCTGATCTTGCCGGTGATCGCGCTGGGTCCCACGCGGATCGGGCGGGTGCTGCCCGAGGCGTGGCGTGAACCCGGGTTGCGGCTGATCGACACGTTCTACTACCCGATCGTCGGCGTGCTGCTGATCGTCGGGCTGACCACGCTCTACAAGTTGGCCCTGCACAAATCGCTGCCGTGGCATCGGCTCTTCGGCGGCGCGCTGGTGGCCGGCGTCTTCTTCCTCGCGGCCAGCGACCTGTTGCGCCGCTACCTGTCGTGGATCACCGCTACCGGGGTGAGTTACGGCGCGCTGGCCACCCCGATCGCGTTTCTGCTGTTCACGTACTTCCTCGGCTTCGCGGTGATCCTGGGCGCGGAGTTCAACGCCGCCGTTCAGGAGTTCTGGCCCGCCCGGGCCACCCGGATGGAGCAGGTCAAGGAGTGGATCACCAGCCAGGTGCGCGGTGACGACGAGGAGGTCGACGAGCACGACGAAGACGCCGATGCCTCACCCGTTGCACCGGCGTCACCGACCGAGCACTCCGCTCAGTCGCCGTCCTTGCGCAAGCCCTCGTAGACCTTCTTGCAGTCCGGGCACACGGGCGAGCCGGGCTTGGCCGAACGCGTCACCGGGAAAACCTCGCCGCACAGCGCGACGACCATCGTGCCCATCACGGCACTCTCGGCGATCCGGTCCTTCTTCACATAGTGGAAGAATTTGGGGGTGTCGTCGCTGGTCGTCTCGTCGGTCGTGGTTTCCGGGCGTACCAGAGTGTCTGTACTCACGCCTTCCATGATGCCGCATCCGGTGCCCGCACCGCTGACCAGCCGCGTGTGCGCTCGACGACGTCGAGTGGAAGACTCGGGGTATGCAGTCCTACGGCGATGACCCAGGCGCCGACGAATCGAAGCCGGACCCGGAAGTGACCATGCCCACCGAGCCCAAGTCCTCGCGTGGGTTCTTCCGTCCCGCCCCCGCCGAACACGCCGTGCTGATCACCGAGGCCGCGCCCTCGCTCGACGAGCAGCATCGCGCCAGAGTGCGCCGCTACACCTTCATCATGGCCTTCCGGATCCCGTGCCTGATCCTCGCCGCGATCGCCTACAGCGCGTTCGAGAATCCGCTGCTCTCGATCCTGATCATCGCCGCGTCGGTGCCGCTGCCGTGGATCGCGGTATTGATCGCCAACGACCGGCCGCCGCGCACCAAGGACGAACCCAGCCGCTGGGACGGCCGCAACAATCAGATCGCCCTCGAATCCAGACACCACAAGACGCTGGAATAGCCGCGAATTTCCGCTACACAGCCGTCTTCGGTCGGCGGACCAGCATCGACATGACGGCCGCGATCCCACAGAGCGCGCCCGCGAGATACCACGCGAGGTCGTAGGAACCCTGCAGGTCGCGGATGAGACCGGCACCGGTGGCCGCGATGGCGGCGCCGACCTGGTGGGCGGCGAAGACCCAGCCGAACGCGATCGGGCCGTCGGCGCCGAAGAGCTCACGGCACAGCAGCACCGTCGGCGGCACCGTCGCGATCCAGTCCAAGCCGTAGAACACGATGAACACCCACATACTCGGCTGGGTGTGCGGGCCGAGCAGCGACGGCAGGATCAGCAGCGACAGACCGCGCAGCGAGTAGTAGCCGAGCAACAGGTAGCGCGGGTCGATCCGGTCGGAGAGCCAGCCCGAGGCGATGGTGCCTGCCACATCGAAGATTCCGACCAGCGCCAGCAGACCGGCCGCGGTGGTCGGTGGCATGCCGTGGTCGTGGGCGGCGGTGACGAAATGGGTGCCGACCAAGCCGTTGGTGGAGGCGCCACAGATCGCGAATCCGCCTGCCAGCAGCCAGAATCCGGGCCTGCGCGCGGCCGAGGCCAAGACCTTCAACGCCCGGTTCGCGCCCCCGGCGATCGGCACCCGCACACCCACGTCCGACCCCGCCGGCGCCCCGTAGGCACGCACATCCACATCGCTGGGATAGTCGCGCACGAACAACCACACCAGTGGCACCACCGACAGTGCCACCGCCGCCACGAGCAGTGACGGCAGTCGCCAGCCGTGCTCGGTGGCGAGCATCGACACCAGGGGCAGGAACACCAGCTGACCGGTCGCGCCCGCGGCGGTGAGCACCCCGGTGACCAGACCACGACTCCGGACGAACCAGCGTCCGGTGATCGTCGCGACGAACGGCATGGACATCGACCCGACGCCGATGCCCACCAGCAGTCCCCACGTCGCCACCAGCTGCCACGCCTGGGTCATGAACACCGTCAGCCCGCTGCCCGCGGCGATCAGCACCAGCGCCGAACACACCACCTTGCGGATGCCGAATCGGTCCATCAACGCGGCGGCGAACGGCGAGATCAGGCCGTAGAGCAGCATATTCAGCGAGATGGCGGTGGAGATCGTGGCGTGCGACCAGCCGAATTCGGTGTGCAACGGTTCGATGAGAACGCTGGGCACCGAGCGGAAGGCGGCCGCGCCGAGCAGGGCGACGAATCCGACGCCCGCCACGATCCACGCGGGGTGGAGTCGGTGACGTTCGTCGGGGACCGAGGCCGGTGTGCGGGTGAGGTTGTCGGCCGGGTCGTCGCCGAGGGGCGGCACAGGCGCACGTAAATCGGTCACTCGGTCAGCGTGCCGGATCAGCGCCGAGCGAGCGAGTGGCCGGTGTGACATGTTTCGTCGATATCCTGCCACCACCCCTCGGGCAGACGCGGCACGAAACGAAGCGCCGCTACAGCGGCACACCTCACGGCTGTCGACAGCGGAGCCCCGGCCGCCTACCGTTCGGACAGGACAATCCGCACGGCCTGACAGGGCAACCGAATTCGGCCGACGTCTCCGCGAGTGTCCTCATATCGAAAGGGAGACAGCATGATTCGCTGGACCTGGGCATTTCTCGATCGGCCCGTCGATACCTTCGCCGACTGCGCGCGGTTCTGGGCGAAGGTCACCGATTCCACGGTGTCGGCACCGCGTGGCGAGCACGACGAATTCGTCACCCTGCTGCCCGCCACCGGACCCGCGTGGATCAAGATGCAAGCGGTCGATGACGACGGCGGCATCCATCTCGACCTCGACGTCGACGACATCCCCGCGGCGGTAGCGACCGCGACCGGACTCGGCGCCCGCGTCGTCGCCGAGCTGCCCGCCTACACCGTGCTGCGATCGCCTGCCGGACAGACGTTCTGCTTCACTCCAGCCGCCGACACGTCGGATCTCGGGCCCGCACCGGTGACGGTGTCGACCGCACCCGACGGCACAGTGACGCGCCTGGACCAGATCTGTCTCGACCTGTCTCCCCGCGACATCGACGCCGATACCGCCTTCTGGCAGTCACTCACCGACTGGACACACAAGCCCGGCCGCCGCCCGGAATTCTCCCGCCTCCGCGGCCCCGACCAGCCACTGCACTTTCTGCTCCAACGCCTCGACGACCCCGGACCCACCGGCGCGCACGTCGACCTGGCCTCGTCGAACATCGCCGCCACCGCCGCCTGGCACGAGTCCCTCGGCGCCACCCGAATCACCGACGGCGAACAGTGGATAGTCCTACGAGACCCCGGAAACGCCGTGTACTGCGTGACATCCAGAGACCCCTACACCGGCTGAGCCACCTTCGGCGCCCAGGCGACCCGGGCTCTGCGCACCGGGCGACACGCAGCGGCAGCTGGTCGATCTCGGCCCTCGCGGTCCTGGCAGAGTAGGCGAGTGCCTACGAACCCGACGATGACCGACTCCCTGCTCACCGCACTGTGCCCGGACCTGCGCACCGCGCTGATCCGGGTCGGCTACGACGCCGACACACTGGTGGAGGCGCTGGGACCCGATGTGCATGCGGCACTGAGCCGTTCGGAGCCGGTGCCGGTGCGCCGGGCCGCGCGGGCGGCGGGCGACCTGGGCACGCTGGTGCGGTTGTTGCTGCTCGGCGACGTGTTGCCCGAGCGCGAGGTCGCCACCGCGCTGGCGCCGGTGCGCATCGACGCGGCGGTGGCGGCCGGTCTGCTCACGCGCGAGGGTGACGAGGTCATGGCCGCGCTGGATCTGCGGCCGCTCGATGCCGGCGCGGGTACGCGGTGGATCCTCTCCGATCTCGATGATTCGATGCGTCGGCGCACGCTCACCGAGGATCACGTTCTCGGCGTCGGGCACGCGTCGCTGTCGTTGCTGCGAGCGACACCGACCGAACCGGTCGGCACCGTATTGGATCTGGGCACCGGTTGCGGTGTGCAGGCCGTGCACGCGGCGGGTTACGCGGGTCGGGTCACCGCGACCGACGTCAACGCGCGCGCCTTGTGGCTGGCCCAGGCCACAGCGGCGCTCAACGAACTCGATATCGAACTGCTCGAAGGGTCCTGGTTCGAGCCGGTGGCCGGGCGGCGCTTCGATCAGGTGGTGGCCAATCCGCCGTTCGTGGTCGGTCCGGCTCGCATCGAGCACACCTATCGCGACTCCGGCCTCGCCCTGGACGGCGCCAGCGAACTGGTGATCGGGCAGGCGCCCGAGCTGCTGGCGCCCGGCGGCACGGCGGCCATGCTCGCGGCCTGGGTGCACGTGGACGGCGAGGACTGGCGGCAACGGGTGTCGAGCTGGTTGCCCGCACACGGCGTCGACGCGTGGGTCGTGCAGCGCGACGTCGCCGACCCGGCCCTCTACGTCGGCACTTGGCTGCGCGACGCGGGCCTGGACCCCCGTGACCCGGCCGCCCAGGAACAGGCCACGCGGTGGCTCGACGCCTTCGACGCCGCCGATGTCGAAGGCGTCGGGTTCGGGTTCGTCTATCTGCGCGCGATCGACGGCCCCACCGAACTCCTCGCCGAGGACCTCACCCACGGCTTCGACGACCCGCTCGGCACCGAGGTGGCCGGGTACTTCGCGCGGTCGGCCTGGCTGCGCGCGGTGGCCGGCGACGACAGGCTCGCGTGGACCTCCCGTTTCGCGCCGAGCCCGGCGACCGCGTTGGAACGGGTGTTCCTGCCCGGCGAGTTCGGCTGGACCGAGCAGGTGACCCGGCTCCATCGCGGCGACGGACCCCGCTGGCAGCACGAGGTCGACGAGTCGACCGTCGCACTGGTGGCGGGAATGCGGCCCGACGGGCTGCCGTTGTACGAATTGCTCGAATTACTCGCCCTCGCCGACGGAGCCGACCAGGTCACGCCGGAATTCGCCGCCCAGGCACTCGGTGTGGTCGCCGGACTCGTGCGCCACGGATTGGTGCGACCCGTCTGAATCGGCCCGCGGTGGCGCGAGTTCCGGCTACGGCGCTCTTCTCAGGAACTTCTCAGCCGTTGGGGTGGGAACCAGCAGCTCAGAGCGGTTTATCGACCGCGGGAACGGGAACTTTCTCTACGTCGGGTCCGTTGAACGGAATGAGACACCACCGACAGGAGGCAAGTCATGACAAGCCCCGCCACCACTCGTTTGCGCCCCAGCGAGGCCGATATCGACGCCCAGAGCCCGGCAGCCGATCTGGTACGCGTGTACCTCAACGGAATCGGACGCACGGCACTGCTCACGGCGGCCGACGAGGTCGAGTTGGCCAAGCGCATCGAGGCGGGCCTGTATGCCCAGAACCTGCTATCGACCGGTAAGCGGTTGACGGCGGCTCGCAAGCGTGATCTGGCGATCCTGGTCCGCGAGGGCTCCGCCGCCCGCTCGCACCTGCTCGAGGCCAACCTGCGTCTGGTCGTATCCCTGGCCAAGCGCTACACCGGCCGCGGCATGCCGCTGCTGGACCTGATCCAGGAGGGCAACCTCGGGCTGATCCGCGCGATGGAGAAGTTCGACTACGCCAAGGGCTTCAAGTTCTCCACCTACGCCACCTGGTGGATCCGTCAGGCCATCACCCGCGGCATGGCCGACCAGAGCCGCACCATCCGGCTGCCCGTGCACCTGGTCGAACAGGTGAACAAGCTCGCCAGGATCAAGCGCGAACTGCACCAGCAGCTGGGCCGCGAGGCCACCGACGCCGAACTCGCCAACGAGTCGGGCATCCCGGTGGAGAAGATCGCCGACCTGCTCGATCACAGCCGCGACCCGGTGAGCCTGGACATGCCCGTCGGCAACGACGAGGAGGCCCCGCTCGGCGACTTCATCGAGGACTCCGAGGCCACCTCCGCCGAGAACGCCGTCATCGCCGGCCTGCTGCACCACGACGTGCGCAGCGTCCTGGCCACCCTCGACGAGCGCGAACAGCAGGTCATCCGCCTGCGCTTCGGTCTCGACGACGGCCAGCCGCGCACCCTGGACCAGATCGGCAAGCTGTTCGGCCTGTCCCGTGAACGAGTGCGCCAGATCGAGCGCGAGGTCATGTCCAAGCTGCGTAAGGGCGACCGCGCCGACCGTCTGCGCGCCTACGCCAGCTGATCCGAAACTCGACGGCCCCACGGGGTCGTCTGCCGAAACGCCGACCGGCGACCGCGAACTCTCCCCTCCGGGTCGCGAGCCGGTCGGCGTTGTTCGTTCACCGGCCCCATCTCGGGTAGCCGACGGTCAGGGTCGGCGACGTCAGGCCAATCGGCGGGGGCCGGTGTCGAAGCGGCTCGGTTCGGGACCGATACGGGCCCGGGCGTAGATGATCTCCGCCGACGCCGAGGCCGCGAGCACGGGATCGCACGAGAGTTCGCGCATCTGGGGGATGTCGTCGAACAGGGCCGAAATGCGTTGGGCCAGTTCGGCGAGGGCCGCCTTGTCGACCCCGGTCCGGCCCGGACCCTCCGACAACAGTGGCGCTGCTCGCGGTGCGTCGATGAGCGCGGTCGCCTCGTCCTGGGTCAGCGGTAGTGCGCGGTAGGCGCGGTCGCCGAGCAGGTCGATGATCATGCCGGACAGACCGAATTGGATGACCGACCCGAACGAAGGGTCATCGGTGACGCGCAGCACGCAGCCGACCCCCTTGGTCGCCATCTTCTGCACGTGCAGGAGCGGATCTCCGCAGATCTCCACCAGGTCGGTGTAGGCCTGATGGACCGCCTCCGGCCCCCACAGATCCAGGCGAACACCGATCAGATCAGGCCGACGCCGCCACAGCTCCCCGGTGGCCTTGGCCGCCACCGGATAGCCCAGCTCCTCGGCCGCGGCGACGGCCTGCTCGGCATCGCGCACCGCCCGGAACTCGACCACGTCGATCCCGTAGCAGCCGAGCAGCAGCACCGCCTCCTCATCGGTGAGCCAACGTCCGCCCGATTCGGCCAACCAGCCCTCCACGAGCGCCGCCGCGGCCGCGGTGTCGATCCCGGGCGGGCGAACGACCGGCGAGATCGGCCGGTCCCGCCAGCGCGCGTACCGGTCGACCCTGGCCAGCGCACGCGCGGCCCGTTCCGGGTCCGGGAAGGACGGGATCGATCCGCGCGCCGGCGCACCCGCGGTGGTCCGCACCGCCAACTGCCGCGGAATGCCCGATTCCGCGACAAAGGTGGTGAGCACCGGCTTCCCCGGCGCTGCCGCGGCGGCCGCCCGCAAAGCATCCCCGAAGCCCTCCATCGGCACCGGAACCGGCGGCGCGACCACGACGATCACCGCGTCGACCTCGTCGCTGCGCAGCGCCGCGAGGACCGCTTCCCGGAAGTCGGCGGGCGTGGCCTCCGGACCCAGGTCCACCGGCCCGTCGACTCCCACCCCGACAGTTTCCCGCTCGATGGGCTCGGCGGTGTCGGTCTCCCGGGCGGGAGGCTCGATGCTGTCGGCATTACGACCGGCCCGTCGAGCGCTCCGCACACCCCACCCGGACCGGCCGACACGATCGGACCCCTGCTCCGCGCGGTCGGAATCCCGTCCGGTCCGCCGCCCACGATCCGTTCCACGCCCGGCCCTGCCACGATCGGCCTCCCGACCGATTCGTCCGGCGCGGTCCGAGTCCCTGTCGGGCACTTCCGCCGGATCTCGGTCGATCCGCGGCGAACTGTTCGTACCGCGCTCAGCCTGCACCGCCCCCTGCGAATCCCGCTCGATCGACCGGGTGATCTGCAGGCCGCGTTCGGTCGGTCGGGCGCCGGGACCACGGTCGACAGCGGTGACGGGCCGATACACCCGCAACCCTTCGCCGCGCGCCGCGTCGATCGCCAGCCAGTTCAGTGCGGCGCTGTTGCCGACCACGGCGACCCGGGGGCCCTTCGGGAGCGGCTGACAGGCCAGCAGGGCGGCGCAGTCGAACAGTTCGGAGATGGAGTCGACCTGGATGATCCCGGCTTGTCCGAACAGGTCACGGACCACCGTGCGGTCCATGTCGGCGCCCGCGGCGAGGCGCCCGCTGCTCACCGCCACGATCGGTTTGCCGCGGGCCACCCGGCGGGCCAGACGAGAGAACTTGCGCGGATTACCGAAGCTCTCCAGGTACAGCAGGATCACCTCGGTATCGGCGGCGGTATCCCAGTACTGGAGCAGATCGTTGCCCGAGACATCAGCCCGGTTGCCTGCCGAGACGAACGTCGACAGGCCCAGATTGCGGGCCGCGGCCTCGCCGAGAATCGCCGCACCGAGCGGTCCGGACTGGCAGAAGAACCCGATCCGTCCCCGCTCCGGCAGGACCGGGGCCAGCGTGGCGTTCAGACCGACCGCGGGGTCGGTGTTGGCGATGCCGAGCGCGCTCGGCCCGACCACCCGCATGCCGTGCCCGCGCGCGGCGGCGACCAGGTCGTGTTCGGCGGCCAGCCCGGCCGCCCCGGTCTCACCGAAACCCGCGGTCAGCACGACCAGGCCCTTGACTCCCTTGGCCATGCAGTCGTCCAGGACCGCCCCGATCGCGGCGGGCGGCACCGCCACCACCGCCAGGTCCACCTCGTCGGGGATCTCACGCACCGTGGCGTAGGCCCGCACGCCGCGCACCGAACGCCGGTGCAGATTCACCGGGAACACCGGCCCGCTGAAACCGCCCGCGAGCAGATTCGCGAGCACGGCGCCGCCGACGCGGGTCCGTTCCGGTGACGCGCCGATCACCGCGACCGAACCGGGAGCGAGCAGGTTTCCGACGCTGCGCGCCTCCGAGGCGGCCTCCCGTGAATCCCGCACCGTGCGCAGCGCCTCGGTGGGGTCGATGGCGAATTCGAGGTGTACTTCGGAACCGTCACGACTGCGCTGCAGTTGGTAGCCCGCCTCGCGGAAGACTGTGATCATCGCCTCGTTCTCGGCCAGCACCTCGGCGACGAACGCGACCACTTCGTTCTCGGCGGCGGCACCGGCCAGATGCTCGAGCAGCACCGAACCGAGCCCGCGTCCCTGATGCTCGTCGGCGACCACGAAGGCCACCTCGGCCGCACGTGGGCCCTGCCGGGCGAGCAACTCGTAGCGGGCCACGGCGATGATGGCCGTGCCGAGTACCGCGACGAGGCCGACCCGATCGCGGTAGTCGACGTGGGTGGTGCGGTACATGTCCTTCGGCGAGATCTGCGGGTACGGACCGAAATAGCGCAGATACCGGGTGCGGTCGGACAGACCGGTGTGAAAGGCCGCGAGCGCGTCGGCATCGGCGGGCACGATCGGACGCACCTGGACCACACCGCCGTCGGCGGCGAGCACGTCGCCGTACCAGTGTTGGGGTGGCGCAGGCGGATTCGCGGGCGTGTCGGAAGTATCGGGCAGCAGTGGCTCAGTCACGTGGATCCTCCGGGTCGAGACCCAGCAGGCCGAAACTCGCCCGCCGGGTGGCCGTGATGGCGGTGTCGACCGCTCGCTGGGCGCGGATCTGGCCCGCGTCGCCGATCTCGGGCGTGCCGCCCGGTCCGTCCCATGGGCGGTAGGCGGTGTCGCCGCCGTCGCCCATGGACGTCGGTGGCTGCACCCGCGGCGCGGACGCTCGCACCTGTTCGATCCAGTCGGCGGGCACCGGAGTTTCGGGGGCCAGTGGGCGGTCGAGTGCCGCGGCGAGCAGGTGGGTCCAGGCTCGCGGCACCACGCGCACCACGCCGTATCCGCCGCCGCCGATCGCCAGCCACCGCCCCTCGGCGTATTCGTCGGCCAGGTCCCGCATCGCGAGAAACGCCGCGCGCTGACCGTCGACGGTGAGCTCCAGATCGGCCAGCGGATCTTCGCGGTGGGTGTCGACACCGCATTGGCTGACGATGATCTGGGGCCGGAACGCGGCCACCGCCCCGGGTACCACCGCGTGAAATCCCCTCAACCACTGCGCGTCTCGCGTTCCGGGCAACAGCGGCAGGTTGATCGAGGTGCCTTCGGCGGTCCCGACCCCGGTCTCCTCCGGCCAACCGGTGTTGGGCCACAACGTCGCCGGATGCTGGTGCAGCGAGACCGTGAGCACGCGCGGATCGCCGTAGAAGGCCCGCTGCACCCCGTCGCCGTGATGGACATCGACGTCGAGGTAGGCGATGCGATCGAAGCCGTTCTCCAGCAGCCACGAGATGGCGATCGCGGCATCGTTGTAGACGCAGAACCCCGCCGCCGAATCCGGCATGGCGTGGTGCATTCCGCCGCCGATACTCACCGCGCGCCGCGTACGGCCCGCCGCGATCTCCCGCGCGGCGGCCAGGGTGCCGCCGACGATCACCGACGCGGCCTCGTGCATGTGCGGGAACACCGGATTATCGGCGGTTCCGAGGCCGTAGACGGCATCCTCGGGCGTCGGCGGCCCTTGCCCGGCCCGGCGCACCGCCTCGATGTAGGCGCTGCTGTGGACCCGCATCAGATCCGATTCGGTGGCCGCGTCGGGTGCCAGCGGCTCGACACCGTCGAGAAGACCTAAGCTTTGGGCGAGCGACATGGTGTATCGCAGGCGCGCCGGCTTCATCGGATGCTCCGGACTCCAGGTGTAACCGAGGAATCGCTCGGTCCATACGACAGTCCCTGCGTGTTCGCTGCTCGGCAACGTGACCATGCTCGCCACGCTAGCCGGAAGCAGCGGACCCCGTGCGGCGTTGACATGCAGTAGAAATAGGGCCGCTGGTCCGACGGGCGGACCGGCGTTCGCGCGTGGGTAGAATTCGTGCTGACGAAGGGGTATCAGGTGAAGGATCTGGTCGACACCACGGAGATGTATCTCCGTACCATCTACGACCTCGAGGAAGAGGGCGTGGTGCCCTTGCGGGCGCGTATCGCCGAACGCCTCGAGCAGAGTGGTCCCACGGTGAGCCAGACGGTCGCGAGGATGGAGCGCGACGGCCTGTTGCTCGTCGCCGGCGATCGCCATCTCGAGCTCACCGACAAGGGTAGGTCCATGGCGGTGTCGGTGATGCGCAAGCACCGGCTCGCCGAGCGGTTGCTGGTCGACATCATCGGATTGGATTGGGAGAACGTGCACGCCGAGGCGTGTCGCTGGGAGCACGTGATGAGCGAGGAGGTGGAGCGGCGCCTGATCGAGGTGCTCAACCACCCGACCACCTCGCCCTACGGCAACCCGATTCCCGGCCTGGACGAACTCGGCCTCGCCGATGCTCCCGCCGCCGAGGAGAAGCTGATCCGGCTCTCCGATCTGCCCAACGGCGCGCTGCACGCGGTGGTCGTGCGCAGGTTGGCCGAGCACATCCAGACCGACCCGGAGGTCATCGGGCGGTTGCGTGAGGCGGGTGTGGTGCCCGACGCTCGCGTTACCGTGGAGACCAAGCCGGGTGCGGTACTGATCACAGTGCCGGGCCACAACGGTTTCGAACTGTCCGAAGAGATGGCGCATGCCGTCCAGGTGAGGCTGGTCTGATTCGTGAAACTCCTTGTCACCGGCGGCGCCGGCTATGTGGGTGGCGGCTGTGCCGCCGTGCTGCTCGAAGAGGGCCACGAGGTCGTCGTCGTCGACGACCTCTCGACCGGTAACGCCGACGGCGTTCCGGCCGGGGCCCGATTCGTCGACGGTGATATCGCCGTCGCCGCCCCCGATCTGCTGCGTGCCGAATCCTTCGACGGCGTCCTGCATTTCGCGGCGCAGTCGCTGGTCGGCGAGTCGGTGGAGCAGCCGGAGAAGTACTGGCACGGCAATGTCGTGAAGACGCTGACGCTGCTGGAGGCGATCCGCGAGTCGGGCACACCGCGCCTGGTGTTCTCCTCCACGGCCGCGGTGTACGGCGAGCCCGAGCAGGTCCCGATCACCGAGGACTCGCCCACTCGCCCCACCAATCCCTACGGTGCGAGCAAACTGGCCATCGACCACGCCATCACCTCCTACGCGGCGGCGCACGATCTGGCCGCGACCAGCCTGCGCTACTTCAACGTGGCAGGCGCCTATGCCGGGCTCGGCGAGAACCGGGTCGTGGAAACACATCTGATCCCCCTCGTGTTGCAGGTGGCGCTGGGTCACCGCAAGGCCATTTCGGTGTACGGCACCGACTGGCCGACGCCGGACGGTACGTGTGTGCGCGACTACATCCACATCCGCGATCTGGCGCAGGCGCACCTGCTCGCGCTGTCGTCGTCGCAGCCGGGCACGCACCGGATCTGCAACCTGGGTTCGGGCACGGGTTTCTCGGTGCGCGAGGTGATCTCGGCGTGCGAGCGGGTCACCGGCCTGCCGATCGAGACGATCGACGCGCCGCGGCGCGCGGGCGATCCGGCCGTCCTGATCGCCTCGAGCGACCGCGCGGTCGCCGAACTGGGCTGGCGACCCGAGCACAACGACCTCGACGAGATCGTCTCCGACGCTTGGGATTTCCTGCGTTCCCTCGGCACGAAGGCACACAGCGCGCGCTGAAACGCCCGCCTCACGGGGCGATCGGGCCGATGTCGACCCCGAGGTCGGCGGCGATCTGGTGACCGCAATGCGCGAGTCTGCGCAGCCGTTCGGGCCGCAATCCGGTCTGTAGCGAAGTCTCCAGCAACGCCGCCATCGCGTGCTCGGCGTCGGCCTCCACGGCGGCGGCGACAGCGACGCCTGCGAAGGGGCCGTCGCCGCGCAGATAGGCGCTGAAACCGAGCAGGGCCGCTGCTTCGGCGCGGTCGGCACCGGGCGTCGCCCGCGCCAGCTGTGCCCACAGCAGCTCGGCGGCTTCGGCGTGATCGCCCAGCGCCAGCCCGTACATGGCGTCGCGGATCGGCCGGTCACGCAGGGTCACGGCCAGTCGCGCGAGTTCGCGCTCGGCCCGCGGTGCGCCGGACGCGGTGTCGGCGATCTGCCACAGCACCCATTCCAATGCCCGCCGCTGGTAGGCGAGCATGTTCCCGGCGCGCGTCGCCGCCGCCAGCCCACCCCGATACCGCGCGTGCGCCGCCCCGAGCTGGGCACGCACTCGCGCGCTCAGCAGGTCGTCGGGCATCATCAGCGCGGTCATCTCCCGGCGGGAACCGCGAATCTGCTTGCCTTCCAGCACATGTGACACAGCGACGATCGAGGATGACGGATCGGCGACCAGACCGGTCCCGACCGTGCCGAAGACGCTGCGGTAGCGCTCGCCCGCCACGATCGCCCGCACCGACCAGGCGCCGCGCACCTCGATTCCGTCCTCGGCCAGCGCGTCGATCAACTCGGCGGCGCGCAGGACTTCCTCCCCCTCGAACTCGGCGCGGTCCTCGACGAAGACGACAAGCACCCCGGTTGCCTCTTCGCGCAGGCAGATCGATGACAGGCAGGCGGTGAACTGGTCGAGCAGCCGCCTGTCGGTGGCCACATCGAGGTCGAAGCGCACCACCGCCTCGATCGCCTCGACCACACCGCCCGCCACCTGGTGCAGCACCGCGACGACGAGGGATCGTTCGGGCACGAAGCCGAGCATCGCGGGCAGGGCGGCGATCAGTTCACCGGGTTCGTCGACCCGCAGCGGTGGGCGCGGTCGTTCGCCGGGATAGCGGGGGGTCGATTCGGCGCAGCCGAGTGCGCGGGGAAACGGTCCGGTGCGCGCGGGCCGGCGGGTGGGGTTCGTCGATGGCGTCATGACTCCACCGTGCCCGCCGCCGGCCGCACACCGGCCGCGCCGACCTGGGCTTTCATCCACCCTGTGAGTAGCGCCGGAACTGTGGAGTAACCCCGGTCCCGGCACCGCGACGCCGGTGAATCTGTCACCGCCCCGTGGTAGTCGCGTCAGCTGCCGCGCACGGAGGCGACGGTTGTCGCGAACATCTCGTCCACGGCGGCCGTATCCGGTTGTCCCGCACCGAAAGTCATCGATGTCACCGTGATGCGCACATCGCCGATCTGCCCGATCGAGGTCTGCATCGTCTGGGTCAGCCCGGCACCACCGACTTCGGGAACCACGGTGCGTCGCAACGCTATCGCGTCATCGGTACCGGCAGGCACGGTCTGGTCGAGCACCGTCGTGACAGTGGAACCCGCACCGGCCCGCCGCACCTGGATCTGTCCGCACTCGCGGAGCCGATCACGCAGCCGCGCCACCGGTTCGGCGCTCCGCGACAGTTCGACGGTGAGCGTGGCCCGGCTCGCGTCATCGGATCCGACCGCCACCGCCGCCGGCTCCCCACCTGGCTCGGGCTCGGTCGGCGTGCACTGCGCCGGGCTGACCGACGCACCCGCGCCGACTCCGTCGAGATCACCCGCTGCGGCCGCCGCCGCCTGCGCGGGCAGCACCACCGCCGGGTACCGAGCCGGAAAGGTCGACGGCGACGGCAACAGCTCGGCCAACGCACCGTCGACCTGTCGCACCGAGACCGCGCTCTCGGCGACCGGCGTCCCGCTGACACTCTGCGCGCACCCGGTGAGCGCGAACGCCACTGTCGCCAACCCCAGCCACCAGCGACGCAGGCCAGGATCACCCGCGCGGATCGGTGTCGCCTGCGCCACGTTCACACCGTCCACTGTGCCCCACCTCGTCGATCGGCTCGGTCCCGCCACGCCGTGTGGGGACACACACCAGCCCCGACGACCACCGCCGGTGGCCCCCTGGCCGCGGCAGTGCGGGAATGCGCGGCGCGTCCATGCTGTTGCCTACCAGGACGAGCCGTCCCCGGCCGTGTGCGACAGCACTGCTCGCGTGGGGGACAATGGAGATCCGCTTCCCCACCCCGCGAGCGATGGTGGACCGCGCAGGAAGGAGAAACGCGATGGATGACCAGTCGCATATGTACGAACTGGAGTTCCCGGCGCCGCAGTTGTCCTCGGACGACGGCGCGGGCCCCGTGCTGGTGCACGGCCTGGAAGGTTTCACCGACGCCGGCCACGCCGTGCGTCTGGCGACGACCCATCTGCGCGAGAGCCTCGAATCGGAACTGGTCGCGTCCTTCGACGTCGACGAGCTGCTCGATTACCGTTCGCGCCGCCCACTGATGACGTTCAAGACCGATCATTTCGCCGATTACGCCGAGCCGGAACTGAACCTGTGGGCGCTGCGCGACACCGCGGGCACCCCGTTCCTGCTGCTCTCGGGCCTGGAACCGGATCTGCGCTGGGAGAAGTTCACCACCGCGGTGCGGCTGCTGGCCGAACAGCTCGGCGTGCGCCGCACGATCGGCCTCTCGGCGATTCCGATGGCGATCCCGCACACGCGTCCGCTCGGCGTCACCGCGCATTCCTCGGACCGCTCGCTGATCGGCGAGCACCAGCGCTGGCCGGGCGAGTTGCAGGTGCCGGGCAGCGCGTCCTCGCTGCTCGAGTACCGGATGGCTCAGCACGGCCACGAGTCGCTCGGGTTCTCGGTGCACGTGCCGCACTACCTGGCTCAGACCGACTACCCCGAAGCCGCGCAGACGCTGCTGGAGAACTTCGCCGACAACGCGGGCCTGGACCTGCCGCTCTCGGCGCTGGGTGAGGCGGCCGCGCGGGTGCGCGAGCAGGTCGCCGAGCACATCGCGGGCAATGAGGAGGTGGAGACGGTCGTCACAGCGCTGGAACGCCAATACGACAGCTTCGTCACCGCCCAGGAACGCCAGTCCAGCCTGCTGGCTGCCGACGGTGAACTACCCAGCGGTGAGGAGCTCGGGGCGGAGTTCGAGCGCTTCCTGGCCGAGCAGGGTGGTTACGACGACACCTCCGACGACGGTAAGGCCTGACCCACCGGACCGACTAGGCGTACCTGCGCCTTCGCTATGGCCCTGCGCGGCCGACGAGGGCTTCGCCCGCCGCGCAGACTAGGGTTGTCGGAGTGGATCTGACCGACCTACTCGAAATTCCCGGGACCGACGCCGACGCTCTCTACGAGTCGTTCTCGGCGTGGGCCGCCGAGCAGGGCACACCCCTGTATCCAGCGCAGGACGAGGCGCTGATGGAGTTGGCTTCGGGGTCCAATGTCATCCTGTCGACGCCGACCGGCTCCGGAAAGTCGCTGGTGGCGGTCGGCGCGCACCTGTTCGCCATGGCCAACGGGCAGCGCAGCTACTACACCGCGCCGATCAAGGCACTGGTCAGCGAAAAGTTCTTCGCGCTGTGTGAGGTATTCGGCGCGGAGAACGTCGGCATGGTGACCGGCGACGCCGCGGTCAACGCCGACGCCCCGATCATCTGCGCCACCGCGGAGATCCTGGCGAACCTCGCGCTACGCGAGGGCGCGGCGGCCGAGGTCGGCCAGATCGTGATGGACGAGTTCCACTTCTACGCCGACCCCGACCGTGGCTGGGCGTGGCAGGTGCCGATCATCGAACTCCCCCGCGCCCAATTCCTGCTGATGTCGGCGACGTTGGGCGAGGTGGACTTCTTCGCCACCGATCTCGAAACGCGTACCGGCCGCTCGACCACGGTGGTCGCGGGCACCGAACGTCCTGTCCCCCTGACGTTCTCGTACGTGCGCACGCCCATCACCGAAACCCTCGAAGAGCTGGTGACCACCCACCAGGCGCCGGTCTACGTCGTGCACTTCACCCAGGCCGCCGCCCTCGAACGCGCGCAGGCGCTGACGAGCGTGAACTTCGCCTCCCGCGCCGAGAAGGACGCGATCGCCGCCGCCATCGGCGAGTTCCGGTTCGCCTCGGGCTTCGGCAAGACCCTGTCGCGGCTGATCCGCCACGGCATCGGCGTGCACCACGCGGGCATGCTGCCCAAATATCGCCGCTTGGTGGAGAAGCTCGCCCAGGACGGCCTGCTGAAAGTGGTGTGCGGCACCGACACCCTCGGCGTCGGCATCAACGTCCCGATCCGCACGGTGTTGCTCACCGGCCTCACCAAATACGACGGCGTGCGCACCCGCAGGCTCAAAGCCCGCGAGTTCCACCAGATCGCCGGACGCGCCGGGCGCGCGGGCTACGACACCATGGGCACCGTGGTGGTGCAGGCTCCCGAGCACGAGGTGGAGAACACCCGCCTCATCGCCAAGGCGGGCGACGACCCGAAGAAGCAGCGAAAGGTGGTGCGCCGCAAACCGCCCGAGGGTTTCGTCTCGTGGAGCGAGGAGACCTTCGACCGTCTCATCGCCGCCCCGCCCGAGCCGATGGTGTCACGCTTCGCGGTGACCAACTCGATGCTGCTCAACGTGATCGCCCGCCCTGGCAACTGCTTCGCCGCGATGCGTCACCTGCTCGAGGACAACCACGAGCCGCGCGCGGCACAGCGCAAGCACATCCTGCGAGCCCTGCGGCTCTACCGTTCGCTGCGCGATGCCGGTGTGGTGCAACAACTTTCCGAACCCGACGCGAAGGGCCGGATGGCGCGGCTCACCGTCGACCTGCAACGCGATTTCGCGCTCGACCAACCACTGTCGCCGTTCGCGCTGGCCGCGTTCGACCTCCTCGATCGCGAGAGTCCCACCTACACGCTCGATGTCGTCTCCCTGATCGAGGCCACCCTCGAGGACCCGCGCCAGCTGCTGATGGCCCAGCAGCACAAGGCCCGGGGTGTCGCCGTCAACGAGATGAAGGCCGACGGTATCGAATACGAGGAGCGGATGGAGCTCCTGGAGGAAGTCACCTGGCCCAAGCCGCTGGCCGAGCTGATCGATCCGATGTTCGAGACCTACCGGGCCGGGCACCCCTGGGTCTCGGAATTCGCGCCGTCCCCGAAGTCGGTGGTGCGCGACATGATCGAACGCGCGATGACCTTCGCCGAACTGATCTCGCACTACGAACTGACCCGCTCCGAAGGCGTGGTGCTGCGCTACCTCGCCGACGCCTACCGCGCCCTGCGTCGAACCGTGCCCGACGCCGCGCGCACCGAGGATCTCGACGATCTCACCGAATGGCTCGGCGAACTGATCCGTCAGGTCGATTCGAGCCTGCTCGACGAGTGGGAACAGCTCACCAACCCGGGCGCGGAGAACGACGCCCAGCAGGTCGCGTTCGGCGCCGAAACGGTGCGCCCGATCACCGCCAACGAACGCGCCTTCCGGATCATGGTCCGCAACGCGATGTTCCGCCGCGTGGAGCTGGCCTCGCGACGCCGCTGGTACGAACTCGACCAGCTCGGCACCGGACCTGACTGGGCCGACGACTTCGCCCCCTATTTCGACGAGTACGCCACGATCGGCACCGGTCCCGACGCACGCGGCCCCCAGCTGTTCCAGGTGGAGCAGCGGCCCGGTTTCTGGCACGTTCGCCAGGTGCTCGACGACCCCGCGGGCGACCACGGCTGGGCGCTGACGGCGATCGTGGATCTCGAGGAGTCCGACGCCGCGGGCGAGGTCGTGTTCGACGAGGTCACAGTCGCGGCAGGCTGAGTAATACCGACCGACTATGACGAATATGACGAATGTTTGACGGATTCGTTGTTGGGTAGGCGCCGCTGATAGTCTCTCCCGGCCGCCGAGGAGAAAGTTCACCGTGCCCGAATCCCCGTACCTTGTCATCGACCCCGAGCGGGTACGTGCCAACTATCGAACCCTCGATGCCGCCGTCTCCGCAGGCACCCGGATCCGATACGCGGTCAAAGCGGCCCCGGTGGCCGAACTGATCACGCTGCTCGACGACGAGGGCGCCGAATTCGATGTCGCCAGCATCGGCGAGATCGACCAGTGCCTCGACCTCGGCGTCGCGCCCGAGCGGCTCTGCTACGGCAACCCGATCAAGAAGAGCGCCCATATCGCGCGCGCCTTCGCCCTCGGCGTGCGCCGCTACGCCTTCGACACCGAAGACGACCTCGACCGCATCGCCGAGCACGCGCCGGGCTCGGAGGTCGAGTGCCGATTCCTGTCCTCGGCGCCCGAATCGCGGACCCCGTTCGGCACCAAGTTCGGGTGCTCGCCCGCCGAAGCCCTGCGGCTGCTGGTGCGCGCCCGCGATCTGGGCCTGACGGTCGGCGGTCCCTATTTCCACGTCGGCTCCCAGCAGCTCGACCCCGCCGCCTGGCGGATCGGTGTCGAGCAAGCCGGTGAGATCGTCACCGCCTTGGCGGACAAGGACATTCATGTCTCGGCGGTCAATGTGGGTGGCGGTCTGCCGATCTCCTACGCCGACGAGGCCCCCGCACTCGACGCGATCGCGGCCGCCATCACCGGTGCCGCCGCCGAGTTCCTGCCCGCGGCCACCGGCCTGATCGTGGAACCCGGCCGTGCGCTGGTGGGTAACGCGGGCACCGTACACGCCGAGGTCGTCGGCGTGCGTTTCGCGCCGGACGGTCGGCGCTGGGTGTATCTCGACATCGGCCGATACAACGGTATGGCCGAGACCGAGAACGAGTACATCGCTTACCGGTTCGTCACCGATCGCGACGGCGATCCGGTCGACGAGGCGGTGGTCGCGGGTCCGACCTGCGACGGCGACGATGTACTGTATCAACGCACGAAGGTCCTTCTGCCGACCACGTTGCGAGCCGGTGACCGGATTCAGATCCTGCACACCGGCGCCTATACCGCGAGTTATTCGTCGGTGTCCTTCAATGGTTTTCCGCCCTTGACCGTTCATGTCTCGGGCGCTGAGCGAGAGTGAGTTTGCCCATGACGGCGGAATTCACCGGTTGGCACGTGCTGGCCGAGTTCGGTGGCGTCGACACAGCCCTGTGTGACGATCTCGAACGACTCGAATCGGCGTTGCGTGAGTCTCTGATCGCGGCGGGCGTCACCATCTGCGAAGTCGTACATAAAAAGTTCGATCCGCAGGGGGTGACCGTCCTCGCGCTGTTGTCGGAGTCTCACGCCTCGATTCACACTTATCCGGAGTCCGGCGACATCTTCGTCGACGTCTTCACCTGCGGCAGCATCGGTGCGGGCGCGACGAAAGCCGTCGAACTGCTCCGAGACAAGTTGTCCCCCACCACAGTTCGGATGCAGACGGTCCAGCGTGGCCACGGCGCCGAGAAGATCTACGAACCGGTGGGCGACGGCCTGACCCGGATCTGGGATCTGCACGAGGTGATCGTGGATACGAACACCCCGTTCCAGCACATGGTGATCGCGCGCACCGATCAGGGGATCTCCCTGTTCTCCGACGACGATCGTCAGTCCACCGAGTTCTCCCAGGTCACCTACCACGAGGCCATGATGGTCCCGGCGTTCGTGCTGGCGGAGAAGCTCGATCGGGTGCTGATCATCGGTTCCGGTGAGGGTGTGGCCTCGCAGATGTCGGTGGCGGCCGGGGCGACCCTGGTCGACCACGTCGATATCGATCAGCGCGAAGTGGAGCTGTGCGCCGAGCACCTGCCCTACGGCTACACCACCGCCGAGCTCACCGCCGCGGTGAAGCACGAGGGTCCTGTCCACGTGCACTACGCCGACGGCTGGGATTTCCTGGCGAACGCGCAGGCTGCCGGTACCCGCTACGATGTGATCGTCATCGATCTGCCCGACGAGCGCGTCGAGGACGCCCAGCACAACCGCCTCTACGAGTCGGAGTTCCTGTCCCGATGTAAGGCCTTGCTCGCCCCCGGCGGCGTGCTGTCGGCCCAGGCCGGTTGCGCGACGATGTGGCGCAACGAGACGCTGAAACGTTCGTGGGGTCGTTTCCACGAGCAGTTCGCCACCGTGGTCCCCTACGGCAGCGACGAGCACGAGTGGACCTTCCTGTTCGGCCTGAACGAGAAGATCGACGACCCGGTCCGCGGCATGCGCGACCGCCTCGCCCTGCTCCCCTACCGCGCCGAGACCATCGACGCGCGGGCACTGGAGCGCGGCGCGATCGAGCCGTACGCGTTGCGCGACCGGTAAGAATCCGCACCGACAGCGGGCCGGGACGCGTGCTGCGTCCCGGCCCGCTGTCGTGGGTCCGGCGAAACCGGCACCGGCGCGCGCCGCCACTTGGCACCATGCGAGGACCGAGTTTCGACAGAATCGAGTCCGCCCATGAAGCCGACACCGTTGTCCGCGAACGGTCTGATGCCGGTCCGCTACCCCTCCGATCACCGACCCCGCCTCGACGCGTTGTCCGCGGCGGGACTCACCGAATTCCGCAGGTTGTTCGCCGCGGCACCCGATGTGACGGCGGCCGACTTCGCCCGGCTCGACGGTGACGTGACGATGCGCTCGTTCCCCGGATCGGGCGAGCGACTGCTGGGGCCGGCGATGGCTCGACCGTCGTACTTCTGGGTAGCCAAGTCGTTTCGTCACGTGAACGAGGTGGCCGTCGGCCACAATGTCTTTCGCCTTCTCGGCGGCATGCGGGCATTGAATTTCGTCGCCACGGTGGGCGATTCCGTGATCGACGGGCGCGCGGCGGTGCTTTTCGACTACGACGATCCCCGCGTCGGCTCCCGGCGACCGGCGCGGCGGATCTACGACGAACTGCGCGAGATCGAACCGGATCTGTGGCTGGGCCCGAGCTACTTCTCGACGCGGAGCAAGCGAATCTCCATGGGCTGGTTCGCACTCGACGCCTCGGTGCCCCTCGACGGACCCGCCTGAGTCGGTGAGCCGGGCGCGAGATCCCGGCTCACCGATCAACTCAGCCCTGGGCCGCGCGCTCGGCCCGGTACTCGGCGACATTCAGTCCGCCCACACCCCAATCCGTCAGCGGCACTTCGTCGATCACCACGAAGGTCTGGTTCGGATCCTTCCCGAGCACATCGACGAGCAGATCGGTGACGCCCTTGATGAGCTGCGCCTTCTGCTCGGTGGTAACCCCTTCATCGGTGACCTTGATATTCACGTACGGCATGAGCGTGTCCTTTCGATGGGTGCAGCTCTCACAGGATGACCGGAGTTCGGGGCGCTGCGTACCCGAATCCGTTGCGCGGGAGATGTTTTCGCCGACTCAGGCCGCTCGGCCGGAAATGAAGCCGCCGTCGACGGGCAGGATGTGGCCGGTAACGAACTCGGCGTCGGCGAGGTACAGGACGGCCGCAGTGGTTTCGGTGACGTCACCGAGACGGTCCAGGAGGGCGTACCCACCGAACACAGTCTCGTTGGCGGCGGCCAGCAGCGGCGTGCGCACGAAGCCGGGAGCGACGGCATTGACGCGAATGCGGTCGGCAGCCAGTTCGGCCGCCAAACTCGTGGTCAACGCGTGGATCGCGCCCTTGCTGGCCAAGGGCGCGGAGGCGGGGACATCGGCGATCGCGTGCGTGACGAGCACCGTGCCGATATTGACGATGTTGCCGCCCGAACCCTGCTCACGCAGCCGTCGGACCACCGCCTGCGTGGTGAAGTAGGTGCCTTTCAGGTTGCCGTCGAGGTAGCCGGTCAGCTCGTCGGCGGTGACCTCGGTGAACGGCTTCGCGGCGAATGTGCCCGCGTTGTTGACCAGCACATCCACCCCACCGAATCGTTCGACCGCGGCCGCGACCAGGGCCGAGCCCGTCGCGGGCGAGCCGATGTCGCCGACGACGACCGCCGTGCGCTCGGGCGCGCCCAACTCCTCGGCCACCGCCGCGAGCTTCGCGGCATCACGCCCGTTGAGCACGACATTGTCACCGCGCTGGACGAAGGCGCGGGCGACGTCGCGCCCGATTCCGCTGGAGGATCCGGTCACGATGGCCGTCTTGATGGTGGACATGGTGTCTTCCCTTTCATTCGATACGACCGGTCGTCTTGGAATAGACAAGCGGCAACCAGCCGGTCCGCCCGACCCCGATCAGGGCCGGAAGTAGTCGTCCAGCAGACGTTTCAGGCACTTGTGCAGCGGCTCCACGGTGCGCTGCAGCTTCATCCGGATCACGGCGCCCTCCCACGATTCGAGGAGTAGGTCGGCGAGGTCGACCGCGTCGATATCGCCACGCACCGAGCCGTCGGCCTGTGCGGCACGCAATGCGGCCGCGACACTGTCGCGCCAGGCGATCCAGGCACTCGACAGTTCTTCCCGCAGCACCTCACTGCCCTCGAGCTCGGCCGCGAGGTTCGCGAGCAGGCACCCGCCGGTGAAGTCGGTGCGCACGAACTCGGCGGTCTGCCGCGCGAAGAAGACGCGCACGCCACCGAGGGGGTCGGCGGCAGCGCCGAAGGCATCGGCGAGATTGCGTTGGATGCACAGTGAATGGTGCTCGATCACCGCTCGGGCGAATGTCTCTTTGCTGTCGAAGTAGTTGTAGAACGAGCCTTTCGGCACCCCGACCTTGTCGAGCACCTGCTTGATGCCGGTGCCGTGATAGCCGTTGGACAGCAGGTCGGCCGCGCCCTCCTCGATGAGAAGCGCCCTCGTGTCGTCGCTGCGCCGTGGTCGTGCCATGCGAGGAACTATACGACCGGTCGTCTAGTAATGGCAAGCGCACGTCCGCCTTACCCGAACTCAGTCGTCGTCGACGCCGCGTGCGGCCAGCGCCTCGCCCATCGCGTCGGCGGTCCGCAGTGCCCGCACCAGCACCGGTGTGACCAGCGCGGTCGCCGACCACGACACTCCGCGCGCCCGCCGCGCCTCGCCGACGTCGTGGACGATCTGCGCCAGCAACGGAACGCACCGAATCGCCAGCGCGAGAAGCAGACTCACCTTCTCCGGGTTCACGCCGACGCGACGCAGCGGGCCCAGTGCGCGAGTCAGCGCGTCGAGCATCGCGGTGACCCGCGTGGTCACCGTGACCAGTGCCGCGAGGGCCACCGACACGAGCAACACCCCACACACCACCACGGCTCGCTGCGGTGAGGTGGTGAGCAACTGGAACACCCCGATGATCGCGGTCATCCACAGCACCGGGCGCACCTGGGCGAAGGCCACCCGCCAGGAGACACGGGCGAGCGCGAACAGGCCGACTACTGCCGCCACGGCGACCAGCACGCCGAGCGGGCCACGGACGAATACCGTCATCGCCAGGATCGAGACCAGCAACAGCGCCAGCTTCACTCCGGCGGGCAGCCGGTGCAGCAGCGAGTCGCCGGGGCAATACAGGCCGATCATTCGATCAGTTGCCGATACGCGTCGATCGCCGCCGCCGGGGGGCCGTCGAAGACCACGCAACCGTTGTCCAGCACCACGACTCGATCGAATCCGTCGAGTAATCCCAGCTGGTGGGTTACCACGATCACCTGCTGGTCCAGGGAGTTCAGCGCCTGCGATACCCGCCGCGCGTTGCGCAGATCGAGCAGCGTGGTCGGTTCGTCGGCGACGATCACCTCGGGCTCGCGGATCAGCGCGGAACCGATGGCCAGCAACTGTTTCTGCCCGCCGGAGAGCAGGTGCGCCGGATGGTCGGTGTGCGCGGCGAGGCCGAAGCGGTCGAGCATGCGCTGCACGCGGGCCGCGATCTCGGCCTTGCTCAGACCGCTGCGGCGCAGCGAGAACGCGAGGTCTTCGGCGACCGTCGGCATCACGATCTGGGTGTCGGGGTCGGTGAAGACGAAGCCGACCTTGCGTCGCACCTGCGCACCCTTGCGGGCGACGTCGAGCCCGTCGACGCTCACCGTGCCGGTGGTCGGCTTCAGCAGTCCGTTGAGCATGCGGGCCAGCGTCGATTTGCCCGACCCGTTGGCGCCGATGAATCCGACCCGGCGTTCGGTGATCCGCAGATCGATATCGCGCAGCACGGTCCGATCACCGAAGCGGTGACCCACCGCCTCGACGACGATCTCGCTCACGACGGTCGGCGATCAGGCACGGATCAGCCCGGGATAGGCGCGATGCACGCCCTTCGCGACGACCGTGGCGATCACGACCTTGGCCAGATCGCCGGGCACGAAGGCGAAGTTGGTCGACACCGCCGCCCACGGGCTGAGATCGGTGCGCACGAGCAGGCCGGCGGTGCCGAACAGATAGATGATCACGATGCCGCCGAGGGCGTTGATCAGCAGGCCGAGCACGATCGGATACTTCGGCAGGATCATCGCGGTGAGCAGCCCGATGACCAGCGTCGCCGGGATCCAGCCGATCAGATAGCCGGCCGTCGGCGACGCCAGCGCGGTGAGGCCGGTGCGGCCGCCGGAGAGCAGGGGCAGCCCGATCATGGTCAGCGCGATGAACACCGCCACCGCGGCCGTGCCCTTGCGGGCGCCGAGGATCGCACCGGTGAGGATCACCCCGAGCGTCTGCAGCGTGATCGGCACCCCGCTGAACCCGACGGTGATCGCACCGGGCAGGCCGAGGGCGGCGATCAGGGCCGCGAACACCGCGATCTGCGCCATGTCCCGTGCGGTGAATCCGGTTGCCCGCTTCGGGGATTTCTCGACTTCGGGCACGGCAGACATCCTTCGCTACATCATTGAACGACGTTCAAAATAGCAGGCGACCAGGTAGGTGTCGCACGCGCAGGCACCGAACCGGACCGCCGGGTCGGCCACCCGGTGGAGAAGAGACGCGCTCAGCTGTCCAATCGCGCGTTGAGAATCCGGGCGATCTCGGCGATCGCACCCGGTTGGGTCATATCGAGGTGGGCCACATCGATGTCGACATTCGACAGCTGCCCACGGACCACCCGCGCCCATCCCTCGTGACCCGTGGCGTCGGATCGCCGTTCGCGGGTCGCGGTGAAATAGAGCATGTCGCTGTCCAAGACCGCGGGATGCCACGCGCCGGCCGCCCGGACCGCCAGGTTGTAGGCATCGGTCAGACGCTGGATCCGTGCGGCGTCGATACCGAGGCTGCTGCCCAGGTGCCGTTCGATCAGCTCGGCGGCCTCCTCGGCACTCGCGTCGGGGCTGACGAAATCCACGCCCATGACCGGGCCGAGATTGCTGATCAGCTCGCCGGCCGTGACGGCGCGCAGCGTCGACTCGTCGACACCGCCCACCTCGGCGTCCAACAGCGCCAGCAGCGCGACCTCTTCCCCGGCGGCGCGCATCTCGACCGCGATGGCGTGGGCGATCGCACCGCCCAGCGACCAACCGAGGAGGTGATAGGGGCCGTGTGGCTGAACTGCGCGAATCTCGTCGAAGTAGCGTGTTGCCATGTCTTCGATCGTTGTCGGACCGGGGATCTCGCCGCTGATCTGTGGCGCCTGGATGCCGTAGATCGGTCGATCGTCGGCGAGGTAGCGGTCGAGTGTGCGGTAACACCACGACAGGCCAAGGGCCGGGTGGATACAGAACAGTGGGGCTCGCTCACCGCCGGTCCGGATCGGCAGCAGCGTGTCGAAGCCGGCATCGGGCCCGTCGACGGCGGGATCGGCGTCGATTCTGGATTCGATCCGCTTCGCCAGGTCGGCGGGGCAGGGATCGGACAACATCCAGCTGATCGGAACCTCGTAGTCGAGTTCCTTGCGCAACTCGCTCACCACCTGCACCGACTTCAGCGAGTTGCCGCCCAATGCGTAGAAGTCGTCATCCGCGCCGACTCGATCCACCCCGAGTACCGTGCCGAAGGCCCGGGCGACCTCGCCTTCCAGCCAGGACGAGGGCTCCCTGAACTCCGCGACGGCGAGCACCGGCTCCGGTAGCCGCAACGGGTCCAGCTTGCCCGACGTGTGCAGGGGCACCGTGTCGAGCACCATCAGCGTGGCGGGCACCATGTAGTCGGGCAGTTTGGTCGCCGCGTGCGCCGAGACCGCGACGGTGTCGACCGTGGCGCCCGCGGCGGGCACGACATAGGCGACGAGGTGTTCCATCACACCGATGGGGCGCACCACCGCGATCGCCCGCGCGATGCTGGGATGCTCGGCGAGGACGGCCTCGATCTCGCCGAGTTCGATCCGCAGGCCGCGCAGCTTCACCTGGAAATCGGTGCGGCCCAGGTACTCCAATTCGCCGGCCCCTCGCCAGCGCACCAAGTCGCCGGTGCGGTACAGGCGCAGGCCGTCACCGTACGGGTCGGGCACGAACCGTTCCGCGGTGAGGCCGGGACGTGACTGGTAGCCGCGTGCCAGCTGGGTGCCCGCCAAGTACAACTCCCCGGCGACGCCGGCCGGTACCGGCTGTAGCCGGTCGTCGAGTACGTAGGCCCGCGTGTTCCAAACCGGTGAGCCGATCGGCATGTTCCCGCTCTCGGCTCCGGTCACCCGATGCGCGGTCGAGCACACGGTGCACTCGGTCGGCCCGTATAGATTGTGCAACTCGACCCCGGGCACTATTCGCCGGGCCGCGGCCACCGTCTCCGGGCCGAATGCCTCACCGCCCACCAGCAGCGTCCGCAACGACGCGAGCGACTCCGCAGACGCCATGTCCGCGAGTACCGACAGCATCGACGGCACGAGGGCGGCGAACGTGACCCGCTGGGCGGCAATGATTTCGGCGAGATACGCCGGGTCGGTATGCCCGTAGGCTCGCGCGATCACCAGCCGCGCGCCCACCACCGGTGCCGCGAACAGCTCCCACACCGACATGTCGAAGGTGGCCGGGGACTTCTGCAGTACGACGTCATTCGGCGTCAGCCCGTAGGTCTCGTCGACCCAGCGCATCTGGTTGACCACCGAACAGTGCGATACCGCAACGCCTTTCGGTCTTCCGGTCGACCCCGAAGTGAAGATCACGTAGGCGATATTGTGCGATCGCAGCGGGGTGAGCCGATCGGCGTCGGTGACCGGCCCGTCATCGAATCCGGACAGCTCCAGCCCCTCGAGGGACGACAGCTCCAGCACCGGTGCGGCGATCGACAGCATGTAGGCGATGCGGTCCGCGGGCAGATCCGGATCCACCGGCACGTACCCGCCGCCCGCGGCGTGCACCGCGTAGATGGCGACGACCTGGTCCAGTGAACGTCGCATCCGCAGCGCCACCAACGACTCCGGACCCACTCCGCGCGAGATCAACCACCGCGCCAACCGATGCACGCGGGACGCGAATTCCGCATAGGTCAACGTCTGTTCCCCGGCTGTCACCGCGGGCCGGTCCGCGTGCACCCGCACGGCGTGGGCGAAGACGGAAGCGAGCGTCTCGCCCGGAATCATCCGGCGATCGGTCGAATTCCAGTGCGTCAGAATGGTTTCGCGTTCGTCCGCGCCGAGCAGATCCACCTCGCGCACCGGCTGTGCCGAATCGGTCACCAGCGCGTCGAGCAAGCGCAGCAGGCGATCGACGATCGCGGTCGCGGTCGCCGCGTCGAAGAGGTCGCTCGCGTAGATCACCGCGCCGCTCATCCCGGCCGGATCACCGGCGGAGTCATAGGAATCCGACATCGTGATCAGCAGATCGAACAGTGCGATGTCGGTGTCGGCCGTCATGGCGGACGCCGAGAGCCCCGGAAGTTCGAACTGGGCCCCGGCGACGTTCTGGAATGCCAGCATCACCTGGAACAGCGGGTGGTTGGCGTGCGACCGCACCGGGTTCAGCTCCTGCACCAGCCGCTCGAACGGAACATCGGCGTGCCCGAACGCGGCCAGATCGGTCCCCCGCTGCTGTTCGAGGAGCTGGGTGAATGTCATCCCCGGCGTCAACCGGGTCCGCAGCACCAGGGTGTTGACGAACATCCCGACCAGATCGTCGAGTTCGGGCTCGCCGCGGCCCGCGAACGGAGTGCCGATCGCGATGTCGTCGGTATCGGCGAGCCGGGCCAGCGTGGCCGCCAGCGCAGCGTGGAAGACCATGAACAGCGTCGTGTTGTGCGCTCGCGCGACCTGCTGGAGTCGCGCGTGCAGATCGGCGCCGACGGTCATCGGTACGCTCGCGCCCGCATGGGTCTGCACGGGCGGACGCGGTCGGTCGGTCGGCAGACCCAGCACCACCGGGAGCTCCGCCAATTCGAGTGTCCAGTAGTCGATCTGGGCACTCAGCAGCGACTCCGGATCGTCTTCGTCGCCCAGCACCGTCCGCTGCCAGATCGCGTAGTCGGCGTACTGGACCGGCAGCGGCAGCCAACTCGGGGTCTTCCCGACCAGGTGAGCCGTGTAGGCGGTCATCATGTCCCGTGCCAGCGGGCCGAGCGACGACCCGTCGCAGGCGATGTGGTGCACCACCACGGCCAGGACCCACTCGTTCGGCCCGAGCTCGAACACCCGCACCCGCAACGGCGCATCGACCGTCACATCGAACACCGTCGAGACGAACGCCGACAACGCCTCTTCCAGTTCCGGTTCCGCGACCGAGGTCACGGTGATCGGCGCGCATGCCCGCGCGGTGGGAAGGACGACCTGCGACGGCTCGCCCTCGGCGTACGGGTACACGGTCCGCAGTACTTCGTGCCGGTCCACCACATCCGCGATCGCCGCGCGCAACGCGTCGAGATCCAGTTGTCCGGACAGCCGTAGCACGATCGGAATGCTGTAGGCGGCCGAGCCGGGCTCGAGCCGGTTCAGGAACCACATCCGCTGCTGTGCCGACGACAGGGGAATTCGCGGCGGCCGCGGTCGCGCGGTCAGTGCTACCCGACCGGTGTCGGCATGCGATTCGGCGCGCGCGGCCAACCTCTCGACCGTGGGCGCTTCGAAGATCACCGACACCGGGATGGTCACGTCGAGCGCGGCACCGATCCGCGCCGCCACGCGGGTGGCCACCAGGCTGTTGCCGCCGAGGTCGAAGAAGTCGTCGTCGGCGCCGACGGGACCGTCGATACCGAGGACGTCGGCGAAGACGCCTGCCACGATTTCCTCCGCCGGCGACGCCAGTGCCCGGAATCGCTTGGCCTGGACAACGGGTGCGGGCAGGGCCGTGCGGTCGAGTTTTCCGTTGGGCAACAAAGGGATCGCGTCGAGTTTCATCACCGCGGCGGGCACCAGGTACGACGGCAGCGCCTCGACCAATGCCGCGCGCAACTGTTCGCCCGAGAGGCTCGCCCCGGTTTCGGGTACCGCGTAGGACACCAACTGCGCCGGACCGGTACCCGCACGCCACGGCACCGTAACGGCGTAGGCCACCTCCGCCCGTGCGCTCAGCACCGCGTCGATCTCGCCCAGCTCCACCCGGTAGCCGCGGATCTTCACCTGGAAATCGTTGCGCCCCAGGAACTCCAGATCGCCGTCGGTATTCCAGCGCACCACGTCGCCGGTTCGGTACATGCGGTGTCCCGGTTCCCCGAACGGATGCGCCACGAACCGCGCCGCATCGGTCGCCGGCTTGTTCAGGTACCCGCGCGCCAGCGCCGGACCCGCCAGGTACAACTCTCCGGCCACCCCCACCGGCACCGGCTGCAGGCGCGCATCCAGGACCAGTGCCTGTATCCCCGGCAGCGGGGCACCGATCGTCGGGCGATCGTCGGGTCGCAGCGCACGCGTCGCCGTGGCGATCATGGTGGCCTCGGTCGGTCCGTACAGCACCTGGAACTCCCGGGCGCCCGCGACGTCGGTGCCCGCCCATCGGCTCACCAGATCTACCGGGACCTCCTCGCCACCGGACATCACCAGCCGCAAGTCGTCGAGCCCGGCCGGATCCACCGACGCGAGCGCGGCCGGGGTCATGAAGGCGTGGGTGACCCGCCGCACGCGCAAGAACTCGGCCAGCTCACCGCCGCCGTAGATCCCCGTCGGCGCCACGATCAGCGCTCCGGCCCGGCTGACCGCCATCAGGATCTCCATCAGTGCGGCGTCGAACGACGGCGACGCGAAATGCAACACCCTGGACGTGTGCTGGAGCCCGCGGTCGGCACGCCGCCCCGAGACGAAGTCGGCGATGCCGGAATGGGTGACGGCCACGCCCTTCGGCACGCCGGTGGATCCGGAGGTGAAGACCACGTAGGCGACGTCCGAGGTCCGCAGCGGCCGCGTCCGCTCGTCGTCGCCGATCGGGCCGCTCGCCGCCGCGTCGATCCGCGCGGCGACAGCCGGGTCGTCGAGCACGATCCAGTCCACCGAATCGGGCAGCTGAGCGCGCACCGACGACACCGTGATCCCGAGTGTCGCACGAGAATCCGACACCATCTGCTCGATCCGGCCTTCGGGATAGCGTGGGTCCACCGGTACGTATGCCGCACCCGACTGCACCACCGCCCACCACGCGACGACGGACTCCGTCGACCGCGCCGCCGCGACCAGCACCGGATTCTCCGGTCCGGCGCCACGGCGGATCAGCAATCTCGCCAGTCGGCTCGATCGTTCGTGCAGTTGCGTATACGACAGCGCGGTATCCCCGGCGACCACGGCGATACCGTCGCCGTTGTCGCGGACGGCCGAGGCCAACACCTCCGGCAGCGATCCGGGCGGCTCGGACGCCTCCACGGTGCGCGCACCGACCCGCGAGGTGAGCGCCGAGCGCTCGTCGGCTTCCAGCCAGTCGATATCCCCGACCACCACGGTCGGATCGTCGGCGACGGCTTCCAGTACTCGCACCAGCCGCCGGACGATCGCCGCCGCGCTCGCCTCGTCGAACAGATCCCGAGCGTAGGTCAGCATGCCCGACATACCCTGCGCCGCACCGGCATTGCCGGAGGAATCGGCCAGCACCAGTTGCAGGTCGAACTGGATCGCCCCGGTATCCACATTCGCCCGCGTCACCCGGACCTCGGGCAGCACTACATCGACCGTCGACACGTTCTGGAATGCCAAGGCCACCTGGAACAACGGATGCCGGGCAGCCGATCGCTCCGGGTTCAACTTCTCCACGACCCGCTCGAACGGCACGTCCGCGTGCTCGAACGCCAGCAGGTCCGTCTCCCGGGTGCGCATCAGCAACTCGGTGAACGGCTCGCCCGTCTCCACCCGGGTCCGCAACGCCAGCGTGTTCACGAACATCCCCACCAGATCGTCGAGACCGGGCTCGCCCCGCCCCGCGACCGGGGTGCCGATCACGATGTCATCGCTGCCGCTGAGCCGCCCCAATACCGTTGCCAGCGCCGCGTGCATCACCATGAACAGCGACGACCCGCGCGACCGTGCCAGCGTGCCCAGCCGTTCGTGCAGCCGCGCACCGATCTCCACCGGTACCCGGCCTCCCGACAGCGACGCCACAGCCGGGCGTGGGCGGTCCGCCGGTAGTTCCAGCCGGTCCGGTGCGCCCTCGAGAGTCGAGCGCCAGAATTCCACCTGCTGCGACATCAACGACGCCGGATCGTCCGCGGCGCCCAGCATCTGCCGTTGCCACCACGCGTAATCCGCGTACTGCACAGCGAGCGGTTCCCACTCCGGAGCCTGCCCGGCCAGCCGCGCGACGTAGGCCACCATCACGTCACGGGCCAGCGGCCCCATCGACTGACCGTCGCCTGCGATGTGATGGACCACGAGGACCAGCAGGAATTCGCCGGTGTCACTGTCGTGCTCGGCGCCCAGCTCGAACAATCCCACGCGCATCGGCACACGGGTCGTCACATCGAATCCACCCCGCACGAACTCGCCCACCACCTCCGGGACCGAATCCGCGTGCACCCGCACCGGCCGCACCGGCACCGCGGGCTCGTCGAGAACGACCTGCCGCGGCTCACCGGCGGATTCGGGATAGATCGTCCGCAACACCTCGTGGCGCGCGACCACATCGGCGAGCGCGGCACCCAGCGCTTCGGTGTCCAGCCGTCCGGACAACCGCAGCATCACCGGAATGTTGTGCACCGCGGAGTCCGGCTCGAACCGGTTCAGGAACCACATCCGCTGCTGTGCCAGCGACAGCGGCACCGAGTCGGGGTGCACTCCCGGCAGCAGGGGCAACCGGCCCCCACCGCTGACCGCCGCGGCCAGCCCGGCCAATCCGCCGACGGTCGGCGCCTCGAAGACCGACCGCACCGGCACTCGCGCGTCCAGGGCCGCGCCGATGCGCGCCACCACCATCGAGGCGCTCAGCGAATCGCCGCCCAGGGCGAAGAAGTCGTCGTCGACGCCCACCTGGTCCACGTCGAGCACCTGCTCGAAGGTCCGCGCGACCAGCTCTTCCAACCCAGGTGAGGGCGCCCGGAATTCGCGCGTCACGGCGACCGGCTCGGGCAACCGCTCGCGATCCAGCTTCCCGTTGACGGTCAGCGGCATCTCGTCCAGCATCATCACCGCGGACGGGACCGTGTACCGGGGCAGCACCTCGGCCAGTGCCGCACGCAACTCCTCGCCCGATACCTCCGCCCCCGGCGCGGGCACGACATACGACACCAGCACCACCGGGCGCCCGCCGTCGCGACGCGGCACCGTGACCGCGTACGCCACCTCCGCACGCGCGTCGAGCACCGCGTCGATCTCGCCCAGCTCGACCCTGGTGCCGTGCACCTTCACCTGAAAATCGTTGCGCCCCAAGAACTCCAACTCGCCATCGGCGTCACGGCGCACCATGTCACCGGTGCGGTACATGCGCTGACCCGGCTCCGCGAACGGGCACGCGACGAACCGCGCCGCGGTCAACCCCCTCCTGGCGGCATATCCATCGGCCAGACCGGCGCCGAACAGATACAGCTCACCCTCGACACCGTGCGGCACGGGCCGCAACCAGGTGTCGAGGACGACGACCGCGACGGGGCCGACCGGCCTGCCGATCGTGATCGCGGCACCGGGCGCGAGTGCCTCGCTGGCGGTGGCCCAGATCGTGCTCTCGCTCGGCCCATAGAGATTGACCATGGTGCGATGCGGCGCCCACCGATCGACCAGTTCCGGCCCGACCGGCTCGCCGGCTGTCGCCAGCACGCGCAGCCCGTCGAGACCCTCGCACGAGATGGTCGCCAGCGCCGAGGGAGTGATCACCGCGTGCGAAATATGTTCGCGCCCGATGAGATCCGCCAGCTCGGGTCCGGCGTAGACATCGGCGGGCGATACGACCAGTCGACCGCCCGAGCCGTGCGCCATCAACAACTCGAACACCGAGGCGTCGAAGCTGGGCGAGGCCACCTGCAGAACCACCGACTCCGGGTCGACGCCGAGTATCCGCCGCTGCGCCGCGACGATATCGGCCAGGCCGCGATGGCTGACGAGGACGCCCTTGGGCATACCGGTCGACCCGGAGGTGTAGCTCACGTACGCGGTCTGATCCCGTCGAATCGGTCCCCCGCGTTCGGCGTCGGTGATCGGTCCGGCGGAAACCGAGTCCCCGGCGTCGAGTAGCTGCTCCTGGTCGAGGATCAGATACTCGACGCCATCGGGAAGATGTTGCCTCGCATACTGGTCGGTCAGCCCGAGCACGGTTCCCGAGTCCGACAGCAGATATTCGATCCGCTCCGCTGGCAGGGTCGGGTCTATCGGCAGGAACGCGGCGCCGGTCTTCGCCACGGCCCACAGGGCGAGGGTCGCCGCCAGGGATCGCGGAAGCACCGCGGCGACGACCTGTCCCCGCCGGACACCGTGCCGCAGCAGAACCCGGGCCAGACGTGCGGATCGCTCGTCGAGCTGCCGGTACGTCATCGCGGTCGTATCGCATCGCACGGCGATCGCGTCGGGTTCGGCGGCAGCGCGAGCGGCGAGTATCCGGTCGAGTGTGTCCGGGATCGCCTGTTCCGCGGCCGAATCCGGCCACGACGGCCCCGGTTCCTCGTCGAGCGGCAGCTCGCCCAGCCGTACGTCGGCGTTGACGGCGATCCGGCCCAGCAAGGCGACGAAGCGGTCGAGGATCCGACGCGCGGCGGCGGTGTCGAATGCGCGGTCGTGGAATCGCAGGGTGATCCGCAGTCCCTGTGCTTCGCCGTGCTCGGACTGTTTCGGTTCCACGACCAGGCTCAGCGGGTACGGGGTCGCGTCGACGCCGCTGAGTTCGTCCACCCGCAGGCCCGCCGAATCGATGAGTCGCTGCAGTGCCGTCCGGTCGACGGGGAACGACTGGAAAGTGACGGCGGTATCGAAGAGTTCGGGCAGGCCGACGCTGCGGTGGATCTCGGGTAGGCCGATATGGTGATGGTCCAGCATGTCGGCGTGCCGCGCCTGAATGCTGGTCAGCAACGCGCGCACCGTCATGGTGGGTTCGAGCGGAACTCGCACGGGAATCGTGGTGAGGAACATGCCGAGGGTCTGATCGACCAGCGGCAACTCCGGGGGCCGCCCCGACACCGCGGAGCCGAAGATCACATCGGTCTCACCGGTCAGCACGCGCAGATTCAGAGCCCAGGCCGCGGCGACCGCTGTATTGAGGGTGACAGCGGCCTCCGCCGCCACTCGACGGAGGTCCCCGAATCGCCGCGCCGTCAGCTCGGCCCCGACTTCGGCGGTGGATGCCGAACCCGCCGCGCCCACGTCGCGGGACACCCGGGTGGGTGCGTCCACATCCGAAAATGCTTGCGCCCATGCCGCTTTGGATGCGGAACTGTCCTGCCTGCCCAGCCAGGACAGATAGTCGCGGTAAGAGGGAGCAGGTCCGGCGGAGTCGATATGGTCGGGCGACCCGTAGTAGTCGAGCAGTTCTCGCATCAGCAGCGGCATCGACCAGCCGTCCAGGATCACATGGTGATTGGTGACGAGCAGCCGGAAGGACTGCGCGTCGAGACGGATCAGCGTCAAGCGCAGCAGCGGTGCCGCCGACAGGTCGAATCCCGCCGCCGCGTCGGCCGAGGCGATCGATTCCGGGTCGGCCGGAGACTCCGCATCGGCGAGATCGATCTCTCGGAAACCGATCTCGGCATGGTCGAGCACGATCTGGCACGGCCCGGCCGCGGTCTCCACGAAGGCGGCGCGCAGGATATCGTGCCGGTCGACCACGGCCTGAGCGGCACGGCGCAGGCGCTCACCGTCGACCGTGCCAGAGAATCCGATCATCGTCTGGACGGTGTAGTTGTCCCCCGCGTCCGGATCGAACGTCGAGTGGAAGTGCACGCCGGATTGCATGGGCGACAACGGCCATACGTCGGACAGGCCGTGGTACTGCTGCTCGAGCCGAGCGAGGTCGGGTTGTGTGAGCGCGACCAGCGGAGCGTCCGGTGCGCGATCTGTCACCGGCACCGGATCGCCGCCGGCCATCGCGGCCAGTGCGGCAACTGTCTTGTTTTCGAAGACATCTCGCGGCGTGAACGTGAGCCCGGCGGATCTCGCCAGCGCCACCAGCCGCATCGAGACGATACTGTCCCCGCCGAGCGCGAAGAAGTTGCTGTCGGCGGACACGGAGTCGAGATGGAGCACCTCGGCGAAGAGTTTCGCCACGACCTGTTCGGTCCGCGTCGACGGCGTTCTGCCGCCCGTGGCGTCGGATTCGAAGGCCCGCTGCCGCAATGCTTTGCGATCGAGTTTGCCGGTAGGCGTGCGCGGCATCTCCTCGAGCTGCACGATCGCCGCGGGATTCATATAACGCGGTAGCGTGCCCGAGAGATCGTCGCCGAGTGCCGCCACGTCTACCGCGGAGCCCGAGGCGGAGACGAAATAGGACACCAGAATCGGTTCCTCGGCGGGACCCTTCACCACGACGGTGGCCACGCTCGCCACATCCGGGTGCTGGGCCAGGTGGGCGTCGATTTCCCCCGGCTCGATCCGCAGGCCGTGAATCTTGACCTGCTGATCGCGCCGACCCAGATACTCCAGTGCCAATCCGGTGCGTCCGCGGACCCAGCGCACGGAATCACCGGTGCGGTAGATCCGCTCGCCACGGGTGGATCGCGGATCCGCGACGAAGCGTGACGCGGTCACACCCGGTCGGTCCATGTACCCGCGGGCCAGTCCGGGACCACCGAGATAGAGTTCGCCCGCGACCCCGACCGGCACCGGCCGCAGCCACGTATCGAGAACCATCGCGGACGCGCCTCGGATCGGGCCGCCGATCGTCACCGGCTCGCCGGGGACGACGGCATCCGACCCCGTCGCCCAGATCGTGCACTCGGTAGGTCCGTAATGATTCATCAGCCGTCGCCCGTGGCCCCACCGGTTCACGGTGTCCGGCTCGGTCGCTTCGCCGACGACCGCGAGCGAGGTCAACGACGGCGTCCGGGACGGATCCATGGTCTTCAGCACCGACGGGGTGATGATCGCGTGCGAAACCCGCTGTGCGCGAATCAATTCCTCGAGGTCGGCCCCGGCGTACACCTCCGGCGGGGCCACCACCAGTTCGGCGCCACTGCCGTGCGCCAACAGCAACTCCGACAGGCAGGCGTCGAATCCGGGCGACGCGACCTGCAACACCACCGAATCCGCGCTGACGCCGAAGGCGTCTACCTGCGCCGCGACCAGATCGGCCAGTCCTCGATGGCTGAGATGGACCGCCTTCGGTTTGCCGGTCGATCCGGACGTGTAGATCACGTATGCGGCGTTGTCGGCCGACAGCCGGTCGGCCCCCGACGGCAGTGGTAGACCCTGCTGCGCGTCCGAAGCCGCAGCGTCCAGCGTCAACCAGTCGACGGTATTCGGAAGCTGCGGCGCGACAGCGCTGGTCGTGACGCCCAGACGGGTCCGGGAGTCCGCCAACAACTCCTCGATCCGCGCGGCGGGGTTACCGGGATCCAACGGCAGGAAGGCGGCACCTGTTTTCGCCACCGCCCAGATCGCGACCACCAGTTCGGCCGAACGGGGAACGGCCAAGGCGACGATCGACTCCGCGCGAGCACCACGGTCGGCCAGCAGGCGAGCGAACCCGTCGGCGCGACGCTCCAGCTCCTGATAGGTCCACGTGGTGTCGCCGCTGCGGACAGCCACGGCATCCGGGTACTCGCGCGCGGTCCCCCACAGGATGTCGCGCAGCACGAGCTCCGCGGCGGGCTCCTCGCTGCCGACCGAAAGCAGTTCCGCCCGTTCGGAATCCCAGCAGGACGAGATCGCGGCGACCTTCCGGGCGGGATACCCGACGATCTGCGTGAGCAGGAGCTCGAAGCGTTCGAGCAGCGTGCGTACCTCGTCCGTGCCGAATCGGTCGGCGGCGAATTTCAGTGCCACCGTGTAGGTGCCGGGATGGTCGGCGGCGTCCGTTCGTCCGTCGCCGCTCGACCGTGGCGGGGACACTTGCAAACTCAGCGGATACGGCGTGGCATCGTGGGCGTCGATGTCGACGAAGCGCAAGCCGGCGTCGGAGAGATTGCGCGCCAACAGTTCCCGGTCGAGCGGATAGGACTCGAGCACCGTCGCGGTGTCGAACATGTCGGTGATGCCGGTGGCCCGTTGCAGCTCCGCCAACCCGACGTACTGGTGATCCAGCATGGCGGCCTGCTCGGATTGCACGCGAACGAGCAACTCGCCGACGGTTTCGCCGGGGTCGAGGCGGACTCGGACGGGCAGCGTGTTGACCAGTAGCCCGACCATGCGCTCGACATCCGGGATCTGCGGCGGGCGGTGCGCGATCGTATTGCCGAACACCACATCCGACCGGCCGGACAGCGCGGCCACCAGCATCGCCCACGCCACCTGCAGGGCCGTGTTGGCGGTGACGCCGTGGGAGCGGCCCAGATCCAGCAACGCGGCGGTGGTCGCGGCGTCCAGCTTCAGGTCGACCTCACCGACTTCCGCGGCGACGGACCGATCCGACCTGCCGGTGACCCGTGTCGGACTGTCGATTCCGGCGAGCGTGGCCCGCCACGCGGCGATCGCGGCGTCGCGATCCTGAGCCTGCAGCCACTGCAGATACTCGCGGTATGACCGAGGGGGCGCGAGCTCGACGGTATCGCCGTCGGAGATGTACAGCGACAGCAACTCGTGGATCAGCAGGGGCATCGACCACCCGTCCAGCACGAGATGGTGGTTGGTGACCAGCAGTTGGAAGGTATCCACGCCCGTGCGCACGAGGTGGAACCGCACCAGCGGTGGGTGGGCCGGGTCGAACGGAGCCGCGGCCGCCGTCGCGAGTCGCCGAAGTGCCCGCGCCTGCCGGTCGGCATCGATGATGTCGGCGATACTCGACTCGTCCCAATCGACCTCGGTGTCGCGCAGCACGATCTGGCGTGGACCGTCGGCACTCTCGACGAAGGCGGTCCGCAGGCTGTCGTGCCGGTCGATGAGCACCTGCGCGGCCCGCCGCATCCTGGCCCCGTCCACCTGCCCGGCGAACGTCAGCGCCACCTGCACGATGTAGCCGTCGTCGCCGTCCCGGTCGTAGACCGTGTGGAACAGCAGCCCGGACTGCAGGGCGGTGAGCGGCCACACATCGATCATCGACGGGTATTGCCCCGACCAGCGGTCGACATCGTCCTGCGCCACCGCGGTGAGCGGGAAGTCGGAGGGGGTGAAGCCGTATCCGGTGTCGGATCGGACGTGCTCGGCAAGCGCCCCCAGGGCGCGAGCCCACAGCCCGGCGAGCTCGTCGACGTCCTCGCTGCTCAGTACCTGCGAGGCGAACTCCCAGGTCACATCGAGTTCGAGCCCGTCGCGACCTTCCTCGGCGATCGCGTTGACATCGAGCAGGGCCGACAGCGCCATCGCCGGATCACTCGTCGCGGTCAGTGCGGTGAACTCGGTGGTGGGCGCCCAGGGCACCGAGCGTTCGCCGACACCCACCCGCCCGAGGTAGTTGAAACTGATCTGCGGTTCGGGCAGGTCCGCCAGTTCGGCACTGCCGAGATGACGCAGCACCTGATAGCCGATGCCGTTGCCCGGCACCGCGCGCAACTGCTCCTTCACTTGTTTTATCGCCCGTCCGGCGCCGATGCCGCCGGCCAGCGCATCGTCGAGGTCGACATCGTCCCACTCGATCCGAACCGGGAACCGTGTGGTGAACCAGCCCACGGTGCCGCTGAGATCGGCGCCGGGGACGGCCTGCTCCTCACGGCCGTGTCCCTCCAGCGAGATCAACTCCGCGGCGGTCGCCGACGCACCGCGCCTGCGCCGCCACTCTCCCAGTGCCAGTACCAGGGCCGCGAGCAGCGGATCGTTGGCGCTGCAATGGAAGCGGTCCGGAATGGTGGTGAGAACCGCCTCGGTGACCGCTGCCGGGATGCGTCGGCGCACTCGGCCCGCCGTCGCCCCGGTGTCACGATCCGGGGCGAGTCGGCGCGATCCGAGTAGCTGATCGCCTTGCGCGAGGATGTCTTTCCACACGTCGAGCTCCGCCGACCGGATACTCGGCGCCCGCTCGACCAGGCCGTGCGCCCACCGCCGGAACGAGGTGGTGAACGGACCGAAATCCGGGTCGCCGCCGTCGGAGACCTGCGACCAGGCCCGCGCGAGGTCGGCGAGCACGATGCGCCACGACACCACGTCGACGGCGAGATGGTGAATCACCAGCCACATCAGATCGGGTCCCGAGCCGTTGCGATCCTGCATCCAGACGGCTTGAACGAGCACGCCCTTGCCCGGGTCCAATCGATCCGCGGCGTGCTGCAGGTGCCGGTCGACCTCGGCGGCGTCACGTCGTTCGAGCCGAACATCGACGAGCGCGGCGTCGGGGTCGACCGCTTGTCGCTCGAGTACCTCGACGTAGCGATCCATTGAATCGCCGCGCAAGGCCGCGCGCAGCATGTCGTGGCGGTCCAGCAGGGATCCCAGTGCGCGCACCAGGCCCGCGCGATCGACCCCTTCCGGCAGCTGCACGAGCGCGGCCTGCGCGAATCGGTCGTAATGACCCCGATCGAGCATCGCGCACATGATCGGCGACAACGGCATCTGTCCTACGCCGACACCGGGCAACTCCGCCAACTCGGGAGTATCGCTGGCTTCCGTCGACGTGGCCGCGGCAGCCAAGCCCGCGACGGTCTTGTGCACGAACACATCCTGGGTGGAGAAACTCAGGCCGTCGGCCTTGGCCCGCGCCACCAGCCGGATCGACAGAATGCTGTCGCCGCCCAGGGCGAAGAAGCTGTCGTCGGCCCCCACGAGCGGCACGCCGAGCACCTCGGTGAACAACCTCGCGACCGTCTTCTCCCTGGCGGTGGCCGGCGTCCGGCCGACCGGCGCGGTCCCGAATTCCGGCTTCGGCAGAGCACTGCGATCGAGCTTGCCGAAAACGTTCACCGGGAGGCTGTCCAACGTGAGGATCACCGCCGGGACCATATGCGGCGCCAGCGAATCGCGGGCGAAGCGCTGGAGTTCGACCGATTCGATCCGGCGTCCGCTGACCGGGACCACATACGACGCCAGCACGGTCGTGCCCGCGTTGTTGGGCACCGGCACCGTCACCGAAAGATCCACGTCCTCGTGTGTGGTGAGCACGGCGTCGATTTCACCCGGTTCGATCCGGTAGCCACGGATCTTGACCTGGAAGTCGCTGCGCCCCGCCAATTCCAGCGTCATCTCGGCGTTGTCGCCGGTCCAGCGCGCGATGTCGCCGGTGCGGTACATCCGCTCGCCGGGGCCGCCGTACGGATCCGCGACGAACCGGGCGGCGGTGGCGACGAAACGATGGCTGTAGCCGCGGGCCAGTCCCGGCCCGGCGAGATACAGTTCGCCCGCGGTGCCTTTCGGTACCGGTTGGAGCGTTCGGTCGAGCACCATCGCCGAGACGCCACGAATCGGGCCACCGGCCAGGTGGGCGTGGCCGGGTGTCAGCATGGCTCCGACGGCGGTCACGGTGGCCTCGGTGGGACCGTATTCGTTGTACATCGACACCGACGGCGCCCACCGCTCGACGACGTGCGGTGGACAGACATCGCCGCCGACCACGACCACTCGCAAGTCGGTCGCCTCCCGCGGGTCCACGGTGGCCAGCATCGTGGGCGTCAGCGTCAGGTGGGTCACGTGCTCGTCTGCCAGCAGCCGCGTGAGCGGCTCGCCGCCGGTCACCTCGGGCGGCACGATCACCAGCGTGGATCCGCTCGCGAAACAGGTCAGAAACTGTTCCATGGCGGCGTCGAAGCTGGGCGAGAGGGCATAGGACACCCGAGAGGTCGGGTCGATTCCGTACGCGGCGGCGCGATCGGCGACCAGATTCGCGAGGCCGGTGTGGGTGACCTGGACGCCTTTCGGCGCTCCGGTGGAGCCCGAGGTATAGGTGATGTAGACGATATTGGACGGCCGTAGTGGACGGATACGGTCGCGGTCGGACATCGGCCCGCTCGCGGCGTCGGCTTCCCCCATGGTGGCGGGGTCGTCGAGAACCACCGAGCGCATCGCCGACGGGAGCCGCCCGCGCAAGGCGTCGACCGTGATCGCCACGGCCGCGCCGCTGTCGGCGACCATGTGTTCCACACGCTTGCGCGGATACTCGGGGTCCACCATGACGAACGCGGCCCCACATTTCGCGACCGCCCACGTCGCCACGACCGATTCGACCGAGCGTCGCAGCATGATCGCCACCGCCGTGTCCGGCCCACAACCCAGTGCTCGCAGATGTCGGGCCAGCTGGGAGGATCTGGTGTCCAGCTCGCCGTACGTCATCGTCTGCCCGGCCGAGATGATCGCGCACGCACTACTATTGCGGCGCGCGCTCTCGGTCAGAATCTCTGGAAGCAGCCGTGTTTCGACCCCGCTCGGGCCCCGCACCCGCGGCAGCGCAGACCGCTCCTCCGCGTCGAGCAGCGACAATCTGCTGACCGGACATCCCGCTCCCCCGGCGAGGAATTCGTGCAGGAACATACGGAAGCGCCGGTGGTGGCCGGCGAGCTCGTCCTGGCTGTAGACACTCGGATTTCCCTGGAAGTCGATATGTGTACTGTCTTTGCCCGCACCGGGGTAGATATTGACGAAGAGGTCGGCGGTAGGGCCCGAGGTGAGGACGTTCAGGCGGCCGGTCGTATTGCCGAGCACGACCTCGTTCTCGATCATCATGAGGTTCACGGCCGGCCCGAAAGAGGCCGCCTCGTCGCGCGCGATCCCCATATCGTGGAATATGTCTTCCTGGCGATAGCGCTGGCGGCGCAGTGCGCTCGTCAACTCACTTTGCACAGCGGCGATCAGTTCACCGACGCTGCGGCCGGCGACCCGTATCCGCAGCGGGACCACGTTCGCCACCATTCCACCGGATCGGCGCAAGACAGCGGAGTGCCGACCCGAGACCGGCAGGCTCAGCATTACTTCGTCGCTTCCGGTCATCCGCGCGAGGTACGCGGCGAACGCCGCGACGATGGTCGGAGCCACGCTCTGACCGTGTTCGAGCGCGACGCTTGCCATCAGACTCGCGGTGGCGTCGGGCAACTCTGTGCTGACCAGCGCGGGATGAATGGTGGGCTTGCCGACGCGACCGGCCAGGCTGACGGCGGGCGGCGCGCCCGCCAGGTGCTCCTGCCAATATTTGCGGTCGTTGTCGAAACGCGTCGAACCCCGGTAGGCCAGATCCTGCTCGACGATGACCCCCAGGTCCTGCGCCGCACACGATGCCGGTTCCTCGGACTTCACCCAAGCGTTGTACAGCTCGGTCATCCGGTGCAACATCGTTACCGCGGCGAATCCGTCGAGCGCGATATGGTGCGCTCGCTGGTACCACAGGAAATGGTCCTCGCCGACCTCGAAGACGATGCTCGTCACGAGGTGGTCGTTCAGCACATCCAGCGGAGCGGAATAGTCTTGCACCATCATGCTGTGCGCGGTCGCGACCGGATCGGCGTGATGGCGCAGGTCCAGGATCGACACCGGAGCTCCATGCTCCGCGTCGACGAATTGACACGGCTCTCCGTCGACCTCGATCAGTCGCATATGCCCGGATTCGAACTCGCGACTGGCGGTTCGGCAGGCCTCGGCGAGCAGTTCGGTGTCCAACTCGCCCACGATCTCGACATATTGGGCCACCGAGATCGGCGACGACTCCGCGAGGTGCTGGGCGAACCAGATACCCCGCTGCGCCGCCGTCAGGGGAAAGATATCGAAGGAGTGGTCCCCATTACCGCTGGAGCCGGTGCCGGAACCGTTACCCGAATCCCCGTTTCGGGAAGAACGGAATGAGCTGATTTCCGGCCGATTCGACCGGTCCGGACTGCCATCTACGCGACTCTTTCGGCCCATTCCGACCTCCGTTGATACCGCTCACTTCAAGAGGTCGATTATATAGCCGTAAAGTTGCCTGATTCGCCGGGAGAAAGCTTGCAAGATGGTCACGAAAACAGCATCGGATGATCAGGAAGGCGCAGCCATACTGATCGGCACTCGACCTCGCCGACGCATGTTCAACACTCGCGTCGGTGGGTCGTCCCAGCCATTCGATCATCGCCGGATCACCCTCACGGGAGGGGCCGGGTACCGAATTCGGCACGATTCGGGATCTATCCGCAAATATGTCGCATCCTCTTGCCGCGCAGCTGAGATCGCTATAAGGTGTCGTGGGGGTTGCGAGAGTACGGAGGAGTGATTCGGATCGGCACAACAGCAATGAGGTGGCAAATAGTTGCCATGACCAGGCGTGATCGGTTGGCCGGCAGGTCCACCGGCCCACCGTCGGCCTCGAGATCGCAAACTACCGCGTGGCCCGTTTCGAATACTCCAGCACCAGATGAACATCTGATACGGCGAGAGTCCCGGGACTCTCCACGTGTTTGAACATTCCCCGAAGCGAGGAATGCCAATAGTTAGCTGAAGCAATTTTATAGGTCAGCCTCCGCAGCTTTCATATCGCTGCATTGCCGAATTACCATGATCCTTAAAAATACGCTGCGAATTTCTTGCTCGCGCTGACGCGAGGGAACAATCCCTTTCGCGAGAATTCATTGGCAATGTTGTTAATTCGGCGGCCCGATGTCATACCACTGTTATCTCCGAATAAAGGTCAGCTAACATTTTCTCGAAGCTCCGGCTACGTAGACGCGTCCCCGAGCTCGAATTCGTCATACAGTTCCCGCCTGTGCGCCTACACCCCGCCGCGGGGATCATGCGCGCAACCATGCCGGGATGCGGCACAACGACTTTCACGCCCCGGCCCCGCGACCGACTCCTCAGCGGCGCGGTGACGCCGAGCACCGCGACCCCGAATTCGAGCCTGTCCCGACAGCGCGGAACAGCGGAGATCAGAAAGGGCGCTTGGCTCGGATGATCGCGGCGAGGTATTCGTAATCCGAAGCCCGCGCGGATGACCCCCGATAGGCGAGCCCGATCGTGCGGCCGGGAGCCGGAGCCGCGAAGCGCGCGGTGTCCAGACTCGCGCGCGCGGTCTCGGCGGCCACGGCCATCTCCGGAATGAGCGTCACGCCGAGCCCGCCTGCCACGCATTGCACGACCGTGGTCAGCGAGGCGGCGCGGGTGTCGCCGACCGCCCCGGGTTGCACGTCGGCCGAACGGCACAGGTCAAGGGTCTGATCACGCAGGCAATGGCCCTCGTCGAGCAGCAGCAGCGGTAGGTCGGCGAGGGCGGGCGCGGCCAGGTCGGTGCGGCCGGCGAGCTCGTGGCCGCGCGGCGTGACCAGCACGAATTCCTCGCTGTAGAGCGGGATCTCGACCAAGCCGTTCGCTTCGCTCGGCAACGCGAGCACCGCCACGTCGAGCACGCCGGTGCGCAGGCCCTCCAGGAGTCGCGCGGTCTGGTCCTCGACCACCTGGGGCAGCACCCCGGGCAGTTTGCGGCGTAACTCGGGCAACAGTTCGGGCAGTACATAGGGGGCCACGGTCGGAATGATGCCAACACGCAGCGTGCCGCCGAGGGTGTCGCCGGTCGCGGAGGCCACGAATCGGTCGGCGGCTTCCAGGGTGGCGATGGCCTGCGGCAGCAGCCGCATCCCCGCGGCGGTGACCAGCACGCGGCGGGTGCTGCGCTCGATCAACTGGAGTCCGAGTCCGTTTTCCAGTGATGCCAGTGCCTGCGATAACGTGGGTTGACTCACAGTCAAACGCGCTGCGGCGGTGCCGAAATGCCGGTATTCGGCGACGGCCACGAACGCACGCAGCTGCGACAGGGTTGGCTGATAAGTCTGATCACTCACACCTATCAGTGTACGACCAGCAATCGGCTTTACCTTTCAGTAGGCTGACGATCAACCACACCACCAATGAGGAGATGAAGCATGGCTCTGCTGACCATCGGCGACCAATTCCCGGCATACAACCTCAAGGCCGTCATCGGAGGCGATCTCTCCAAGGTCGACGCACAGCAGCCCGACGATTACTTCACCCAGATCACCAGCGACGACCACGCGGGCAAGTGGCGCATCGTGTTCTTCTGGCCCAAGGACTTCACCTTCGTGTGCCCGACCGAGATCGCCGCGTTCGGCAAGCTGAACGAGGAGTTCGCCGATCGTGACGCGCAGGTCCTCGGCGCCTCGGTCGACAACGAGTTCGTGCACTTCCAGTGGCGCGCCCAGCACGAGGATCTCAAGACCCTGCCCTTCCCGATCCTGTCCGACCTCAAGCGTGAACTGGCCACCGCCGCCGGTGTTCTCAACGCCGACGGTGTCGCCGACCGCGCCACCTTCATCGTCGACCCGAACAACGAGGTGCAGTTCGTCTCGGTGACCGCGGGTTCGGTCGGTCGCAATGTCGACGAGGTGCTGCGCGTGCTCGACGCCCTGCAGTCCGACGAGCTGTGCGCCTGCAACTGGAAGAAGGGCGACCCGACCATCAACGCGGGCGAGTTGCTCACCGCCAGCGTCTGAACCACTTCCCCACCGAACCACCCTGAAGGAGCCCCACTGTCATGAGCATCGAGAACCTGAAGAACTCTCTTCCCGAGTACGCCAAGGACCTCAAGCTCAATCTGTCCTCGCTGGCCCGCACCACGGTGCTCAACGAGCAGCAGCTGTGGGGCACCCTGCTGGCTTCGGCCGCCGCCACGCGCTCGGCCACCACCCTGCGTGAGGTCGCCGAAGAGGCCGCCGACGTGCTCTCGGCCGAGGCGTACGAGGCCGCGCTCGGCGCCGCGTCGATCATGGGCATGAACAACGTGTTCTACCGGGGCAAGGCATTCCTCGACGGTCGTTACGACGACCTGCGCGCGGGTCTGCGGATGAACATCATCGGCAACCCCGGCGTCGACAAGGCCGATTTCGAGCTCTGGTCGTTCGCGGTGTCCTCGATCAACGGCTGCGCGCACTGCCTCGAGGCGCACGAGAAGACGTTGCGCGAAGCGGGTGTGTCGCGCGAGGTCATCTTCGAGTCGCTGCGTGCGGCGGCGATCGTCGCCGGCGTCGGCCAGGCGGTGGCGTCCACCGAGGCGCTGGCCTCGGCCGCCGTCTGATTCGGTTTCGCGCCTGTTCTCGCGGGCGTTGAGCGGCCCCGATCCGGTTTTCCGGGTCGGGGCCGCTGCCGTGTGGAGCGGACACGGCCGGGCGCTCGCGGGTCGGTCGGCACCGCTGAGCAGGCCGGTAGGCTCGCGATCATGAACGCACATGAGGTGCCCGATGCCCCGGACATCCAGGTCGAGGTCGTCCGAGTGTTCACCGATCCGGCCGGAAATCTCGGCAACGCGCTCGGCATCGCCCGCGCGGGCGATGTCGTCGCCCTCGACAAGCAGGAGCTGGCGGCGCGGCTGGGGTTCAGCGAGACCACGGTGGTCTCCGATCCTGTCGACGGCGTCGCCGATGTCCGCATCTACACACCCGCCGTCGAGTTGCCCTTCGCCGGGCACCCCACCGTCGGCACCGCGTGGTGGCTCGATGTCCAGCACACGCCGGTGCACACCCTGCGGGTGCCCGCGGGCCCGGTGGCCGTCGCCCGGGCAGACGGCCTGACCTGGATCACCGCGCGCGCCGAGTGGACACCGAAGTTCGTTTTCCGGCAACTGGATTCGACCGAGGAGCTGGCGGCATTGTCGCCCGGCGACTTCACCACCGGCCAACACTTCTTCTGGGCATGGACCGACGAGTCGCGTGGCGCGCTGCGGGCCAGGATGTTCGCCCCCGCGATGGGCATCGCCGAGGACGAGGCGACCGGAGCGGCGGCGGTCGCGCTCACCGGACAGTTGCGTCGCGGGCTGATCATCACGCAGGGGCAGGGCTCACAGCTCTACACCGAATGGGACTCCGACGGCTGGGTGCGCCTGGGCGGACGCGTCACCGAAGATCATGTGGTGGTGCTCTGATCCGGCCGCAGCGAAGGCGCGCGTACGCCTAACCCTCCGGTTGACCACCGAAGCGACGCAGCCAGGGCGGTCTGGCCGTCCAGTGGGGCCGCCGTTGTGGTGGGGTCCCCAGGTCGGCGAGGATGCGGGTTTCGAGATTGCGGGGCGGGGCCTGCTGGTCGTCGGCGGCGAGCAGCGCGAGCACTTCGTGTACGCCACGGACGCGGGTGGCGAACTGCGACAGACTGTTCGCGGTGGTGGCGGTGAGCTTGTTCTCGATGTGATGGTGCTCGAGTTCGGCGACCGCGTCGAGCGCGTAGGCGTCGGCCAGTGACAGGACCGAGCCGGGCGGGCACCACGACTGCCTGGCCGTCCACCGGTCGATCCGCCGCTCGGCGAGCCGTTCGATGCTCTCCGCCAGCAGTCTCGTGACCATCGGCACGCGCAGACCGAGTTCGCGGCCGATGGCACGGTAGGTGCGGCCGCCGTAGTAGGCGAGAACGAAGATTTCGCAGTGGCTGTCGAGTGGGTCGTCGAAGCCGAGTCTGGCCGCGGCCGCGAGCCACGGCATGTCGTCGCCGCCGCGACGATCCAAGCGCAGGCGCTGCACCGCGAGGCGATGGATCTGGGCCAGTAGCCAGGACTGGTCAGGGGTGAACGCCGGACTGTCGTGAGCGATCTGGGCAGTGCCCGCGTCGGAGCCCGGACCTTCTGTGTCGATGCCGAACTGGCGGGCATCGGGCCAATACGCGCCGAGGTGACCGAGATCCCAGTGGGCCGCGTCGAATCGGTCCCCATCGCTGTCGCCGAGGCCGGACCGACCAGGACCGGGAGGGACAGTTCCGGTGTGGTCCGCGTCGGGATGCCGGGGCCCGCCTCCCTCGTCGTCGTGGCGGACGTCCGGATAGTCGACGCCGTAATCCGGCCCCCCGAAACGAGAGTCGGAGTCGGCGTGGTCGATGTCTGCATCGGGCAGGCGGGAACCGTCCTGGGTGTAGACGACGCCGCGACCGAAGGCGACGTCCATCGATCCCGAGAGGTCGGCGCCCAGATCGGATCGCTGTTCGGTGGCGACGAAGGCCGAACGGCCCCATGGCGTACCCAGGTCCGGACCGGGCCGCGACGGCGGGCCGACCATCGCGTCGTCGGACCGGGTATCGGATTCCCGGTCGATGTCGTCCTCGTCGACGATCCATTGCGCCGCTCGCGCACGCCGATATCCCTCACGGACGACATCTTCGGCCGCACCGCGCCGGTGCAGCACCCGAAGTGCCAATCCGAACGCGGCGGGACCGGTGGCGCGGTAGAGCGCGCGCATCTCCTCGCGATCGTCGGCGCCGGGGACGATCGCGGGGACGCGCACACCGTCACCGCGGACCCCTGACGGCGGTTGGGGACCGCGCTGCCCGCTCATCGTCGAATTCCTGCCCACACTAAGGCAATTCGCAGCCCGAGCGGTTGTGGATCGGTATTCACCGGCCGATCGCGGCGATCAGCATGAACGCGGTCCCGATATCCATCACCACATGGGGCACCAGCGCCGAGGTCAACGGGTGGGAACCGGCGGGATGAACGAAGCGGTGCCAGCGGGACCGGTGACCGACGGTACCGAGCGCGACCAAGGCGTCGAGGCCGAACAGCACCGCCAGTACCACGGCGGGCCAACTCGCCCCACCGGTGCCGTGCACCGCCCCGTGCCCAGCCATCGCGTAGAGCATCGCCGCCGCGGCGACCGTGTGATACCCGAGTGCGGGCACGCCGTCGGGTGGCGATCCGGCTCGCCACCCCAGCACGCGTTCGGCGAGCAGGATCGCGAACGCGACGGTGAGGGCGGTGAGCAGCCCGCGCATCGCGTGCGGATCGCTGGCAGCGGGGAACACCAGCATGGTCAGCATCACCAGGCACATGAGCAGGTGCGCGCTGTCGGATGCGGTATCGACACGGTGAGCCGACGGTGTTCGCCTGGTCAACCGGGTCACCACGATCAGCGACGCCAGCACGAACGCGGCGACCACCGGCCACCGCACGAACGCATACTGCTCCACGAAATCGGCCACACCCCACCACTTTCGAGTCGACACCCGCTGCACCATGCTCGCACCCCGGTCACGGTCCCGGGGTTGTTTCCACGGTCGGGACGCACGGCGCAGGACGCCACCGCACACCGGGTGGCCGACCCGGATGGCCGGACGGCTCCGTCGACCCGCAAACTGGACTGATGACCGACAACCCGACTGCCGCGGTCGACCGACTCCGGGTGGTGGCCGACGATCTCTCCGGCGCCGAAGTCCGCGCCCTGCTGGCCGCTCACCACAGGGAAATGGCCGACACCACCCCCGCGTGCAGCATGCACGCCCTCGACCTCACCGCCCTGCGCGATCCCGCGGTCACCGTGTGGAGCGCCTGGTCCGGCGACGACCTCGTCGGGTGCGGCGCCCTGAAGGAACTCGATGCCGGGCACGCCGAGATCAAGTCCATGCGCACCGCTGACGGCCACACCGGCCGAGGTGTGGCCGCCGCCGTCCTCGCCCATCTGGTCGCGGTAGCCCGAGAACGCGGGTACCGCAGGCTGAGCCTGGAAACCGGCGCGGAAGACTTCTTCGCCCCGGCCCGCCGCCTCTATCTGCGCCACGGTTTCACCGAGTGCGGTCCGTTCGGCAGCTACTCCGCCGACCCGCTGAGCAGATTCTTCACCGTGGCGCTCGAACCTTCCTGATTCCGACCGGCGACCGGCTCATCGACGTCGCGGCGCCTGATCGACCGCGTCCGGGCCGATCAGGCTCGTTGCGACGCCGAGCAGCGTTCAGCCGACGCAACCAGCGGACGAATCAGCCGAGTGCGCGGGCGAATCCGTCAGCGAGCTCGGCCACCTGTGCGTCGGTCATGACGAACGAGGGCGAGATCTGCATCGCGCCCGCTCCGGCGGCGCGGCCCGAGATGCCGTGTTCGCGCAGCGTTTTCACCAGGCCCGGTCCTTCGGAAGGGTCGGCGAGTTGGACCGCGGCCACCGCGCCGAGACCGCTGCGGACTTCGGCGACACGGGGGTGATCGGCCAGGGGCGCCAACGCGGTGTGCAAGGTGGATTCGAGGCGGGCAGCCTCTTCGAGCAGACCTTCGCGTTCGACGATGGCGAGGTTGGCCAGCGCCGCGGCGGCGGCACCGGCGTGGCCGCCATAGGTGTAGCCGTGGCGGAACCAGGTGCCACCGGCGTAGAAGGGCTCGGCCACGTGGGGAGCGATGAAGACCGCGCCCATCGGGAGGTAGCCGGAGGTGAGGCCCTTGGCGGTGGTCATCAGATCGGGCCGCAGGTCGAAGCGGGTGGAGGCGAACCAGGAGCCGCCGATGCGGCCGAACCCGGTGACGACCTCGTCGGCGACGAACAGGATGTCGTGGTCGCGGCAGATCTGGCGGACCTCGGCCAGGTACCCCTCGGGCGGCAGATACACCCCGCCCGCACCGATGATCGGTTCGCAGAAGAACGCGGCGATCTGCTCGGCGCCGACCTCTTCGATCAGGGCGAGCAGCGACTTCGCGTCGTCCCATTCGACCGTGCGGGTGTCGGCGACCAGCACGCCGTAGCCCTCCTTGTTCGGCGTCAGACCGCCGAGCGCGGTGCTCGCGTAATGCATGCCGTGGTAGGCCAACCGGCGACCGACCAGGATCTTCTTGTCGGCGCGGCCCTGTTCGTGCCAGTAGCGGCGGGCCAGCTTGGCCGCGGTCTCCACCGAATCGGAGCCGCCGGAGGTGAAGAAGATCTTGCTGCCGGGAACGGGCGCGATCGACGAGAGTTTCTCGGCGAGTTCCTGGGTGGGGGCTTCGGTGAGATCGCCGAAGTTGGAGTAGTGCGCGATGGTGCGCAACTGATCGGCGACGGCGTCGGCGATCTCCCCGCGACCGTGCCCCACATTGGCGAACCACAGCCCGGCGGTGGCGTCGAGGTACCGCTTGCCCGCGGTGTCGAAGACGTAAGCGCCCTCGCCGCGAGCGACAACGAACGCACCGTCACGATTGACGGCACCCATATCGGCGAATCCATGCCAGAGCGCATTCATGAGTCCACATTTACCCCACCCGGCGCGAACCTGCGCACCGGGCCCGCCGTGGGTCAGACTTCGGACTTGCGTTCACGCCACCGGGCGGGCAGGTCTCCCAGCGACGCCATGGCAACCGCGAGCACGACGAACACCACCAGCAACACCGCGAGGCCGATCGTCAGCGACACATATCCCTGGGTGCGCGGGTCGATGAACGGGTAGGGGTACCAATCCACGATCGGGCCGCGGATCAGGCTGTAGACACCGTAGGCCACCGGGAAGATCAGCCACAGGCCGATCAGCGCGGGGCTGGGGCGCAGGCGCGCGGCCATCGCGACGAACAACCAGTCCAGCAGCAGGACCAGCGGCACGATGCGGTGCAGGACATCGTTGATCCACTTGTCGGTGAGCATCACGTCGACATCGGCCAGCAAAACCGCGTAGACGACCATCGTGATGAGCATGTACAGGGTGACCGCTCCGCGAAACGTCTGCCAGCGTGGGCTCTGCGGGGCGAGAGTGCCGCCGACGAGCAGCACGATCACGGACAAGATGTTGGACTCGATGGTGAAGTAGCTCAGGTAGTTCGTGAGCGAGAAGCTCGCCGAGTCGATGTTGCGCACCGGAATCCACACCAGGGCGAGGAGCCCGAGCAACCCGAAGGCGATCCGGTAGGCCCTGATCCACCACGCCGTCCGCACCGATGCACTCATGCCACGCCCTCTCCGAATGCTGTGGCGACAGGCGAGGTCACGAAATCGCCGCCCGCGCCCGTCGACCGCTCGTGCCGGGATCTTCGCATGACGCAGCCTCGCTGACCGGGAGCTCGAGGTCGTACGTCCGTCGCGTCGCGCGTGATCACAGGACGCGCGGACCGCGACGGGCAGACCTCGCGGTGTGTCGTTGGTCTCCGCTGGGGCGCGAGCGGGCAACGCGGGGGAAAACCGGTGGCGGGCTTCGCTAGGCTGGTAGGCGCAATGACCAGGACAGCTAGCACCGGAACCCGCGCGCTGCGCACCCGCCTGGCGGAGGTCTCGCTGCGCGACGAACATCGGCTCCGGCGCAAGCTCGACCGTGCGCGCCCCGACGACCTACCCGCCCTCGAGGCCGAGGTCGCCACCGCCGAAACCCGCGTGGCCAATCGCCGCGCGGCGCTTCCGCAGATCACCTACCCCGAACAACTGCCCGTCTCCGCGCGCCGCGACGACATCGCCGCGGCGATTGCCGCCCATCAGGTCGTGATCGTGGCCGGTGAGACCGGCTCCGGCAAAACCACCCAGATCCCGAAGATCTGCCTCGAACTCGGTCGCGGGATCCGCGGCACCATCGGGCACACCCAGCCGCGCAGGCTCGCCGCGCGCACCGTGGCCGAACGCATCGCCGAGGAACTGCGCACCGAACTGGGTGACGTGGTCGGCTACACGGTCCGGTTCACCGATCAGGCCTCGGATCGCACGCTGGTCAAACTCATGACCGACGGCATCCTGCTCGCCGAGATCCAGCGCGACCGGATGCTGCGCCGCTACGACACGATCATCATCGACGAGGCCCACGAACGCAGCCTCAATATCGACTTCCTGCTCGGATATCTGAAGCAGTTGCTGCCGCAGCGGCCCGATCTCAAGGTGATCATCACCTCGGCTACGATCGATCCCGAACTGTTCGCCCGCCATTTCGCCGATGCGCAGGGCACTCCCGCGCCGATCGTCGAAGTGTCGGGTCGGTCGTATCCGGTGGAGCTGCGGTACCGGCCACTGTCGCTGGAACTCCCCGGCACCGACGAGGACGAGGACACCCGCGTCGTCGACCGCGACCCCACCGACGCCATCGCCGACGGGGTCGTCGAACTGTTCGCCGAGGGCGACGGCGACGTGCTGGTGTTCCTGTCGGGCGAACGCGAGATCCGCGACACCGCCGACGCCCTGCGCGACCTGAAACTGCCCCGCACCGAGATCGTGCCGCTGTACGCGCGGCTCTCGGCCGCCGAACAGCACAAGGTCTTCGCTCCCCATACCGGCCGCCGGGTGGTGCTGGCCACCAATGTCGCCGAGACCTCGCTGACGGTGCCGGGCATCCGCTACGTCATCGACCCCGGTACGGCCCGTATCTCACGCTATTCGATGCGCACCAAGGTGCAGCGGCTGCCGATCGAGGAGGTCTCGCAGGCCTCGGCGCGGCAGCGATCGGGTCGCTGTGGTCGCGTGGCGGACGGTATCTGCATCCGGCTGTATTCCGAGGACGATTTCGAGGCCAGGCCCGCGTTCACCGAGCCGGAGATCCTGCGCACCAACCTCGCGGCGGTCATCCTGCAGATGACGGCGCTCGGGCTCGGCGACATCGAGAGTTTCCCGTTCGTGGAGGCCCCCGACCGGCGCGCCATCCGCGACGGCATCGCATTGCTCGAAGAACTGGGCGCGTTGGCGCACGGAAGCACCAAATCTGTTGACGGCGAAGCTGATTCGGGCGGACATCTCACCCTCACGCCGATCGGGCGGGAGATGGCCCAGCTGCCGGTGGATCCGCGGATGGCGCGCATGCTCGTCGAAGCGCGGCGCAACGGGTGCCTCGACGAGGTACTGATCATCGTCGCGGCGCTGTCGATTCAGGATGTGCGCGAACGTCCCGTCGAGCATCAGCAGGCGGCCGACACTCAGCACGCGCGCTTCGTTGTCGAGGGCTCGGATTTCCTGGCCTACCTGCGACTGTGGGATTACCTCACCGAGCAGCGGAAATCACTGTCGTCCAACCAGTTCCGCCGGATGTGTCGCGACGAGTTCCTGCACTACCTGCGCATCAGGGAGTGGCAGGACCTGCACGGCCAGTTGCGCACGATCGCGCGCGGGATGGGCTGGAACGACGCGGGTACCGGCCGAGAACAGACGAACGCCGGTTCCGCCGCTACCACCGACCGCGCGGGCACCAAGGCCGACGGCTCGCGCCAAGCGGGCGGGCGGTCACGACGCCGCGGCGGCGCAGCCCCCCGTGGACCGCAAGCGGCCCCCGTGAAAGCCGTCGTCGGGTCGGCGGATTCGTCCGATGACGACGCGATGCCATGGCCGAGTACGCAGATCCATCAGTCGCTGCTGGCGGGGATGCTCTCGCACATCGGTGTGCGCGAGGCGGAGTCACGGGAGTTCCTCGGGGCGCGCAATGCGAAGTTCATGATCTTCCCCGGGTCGTCGCTGGCCAAGAAGGCGCCGCGCTGGGTGATGGCGGCCGAACTGGTGGAGACCTCGCGGCTGTGGGGGCGGATCGCGGCGAAGGTGGAACCGGAGTGGGCCGAACGGCTCGCCGGCGATCTGGTGAAACGTACTTACTCCGAACCACATTGGTCGTCCAAGCGTGGTTCCGCGCGCGCCTACGAGCGGGCGACGCTGTACGGCGTGCCGTTGGTGACCGGGCGGCCGGTGGACTTCGGGCGCATCGACCCGGAACTCTCACGGGAGCTGTTCCTGCGCCATGCCCTGGTGCAGGGCGAGTGGCAGACGCGGCACGGGTTCTTCGCGCGCAATCGGGCGCTGATCGACGATGTCGCCGACCTCGAACATCGGGCCCGGCGGCGCGACATCCTCGTCGACGACGAGGTGCTGTTCGAGTTCTACGACAAGCGCGTCCCCGCCGATATCGTGTCGGTGCGCCATTTCGACAGCTGGTGGCGCAAGACCGAGCGCGATGATCCCGCGCTGCTGGACTTCTCGACCGACACCGTGGTCAATGCCGGTATCGCCACGCTCGACCCGACCGACTTCCCCGACGCCTGGCGCCAGGGTGAGCTCAGCTTCCCGCTGACCTACCAGTTCGAGCCGGGGCGAGACGACGACGGCGTCACCGCGCGGATCCCGGTGGAACAGCTCGCGCACGTGCGGGCCGTCGGCTTCGACTGGCTGGTCCCCGGCATGCGCGAAGAACTCGCCACGGCGTTCATCAAAACCCTCCCGAAGACGTTGCGGCGCGCGGTCGTTCCCGCGCCCGACTTCGCATCGGCGGCCTTGCGCGCGCTGACCCCGCGCGCCGAACCGCTGCGCACCGGGCTCGCCCGAGAATTGTCGCGGCTGGGTTCGGTCACCATCACCACCGAGGACCTCTCCCCCACCGCGCTGCCCGATCACCTGCGGATGACCTTCGCCGCGGTCGATCAGAGCGGCAAGGTGCTGGCCAAGAACAAGAGTCTTCCACAGCTCAAAGCGCAACTGGCCGAACAGGTTTCGGCGTCGGTGGCCCGTGCGACCGCCGGCGCCGAGCGTGCGCCGGCCACGGTGTGGACCTCGGAATCGCTCGGTTCGGTCGCGCCGACCGTGACCCGCGAAGTCGCGGGCCAGACTGTGACCGGGTACCCGGCCCTGGTTCCCGAGGGCGAGGGCGTGGCGGTGCGGGTACTGAGCTCGCCCGGCGAGCAGGCGGCCGCGATGCGAGCGGGTGTGCGCACCCTGCTGCTCGCCGCGATCCCGACCTCGACGCGCGCGGTCACCGCCGGACTGCCCGCCCGCGATCGGCTGGCGCTGAGTCAGAACCCCGACGGGTCGCTGGACAAACTGGTCGAGGACTGCCGGATCGCCGCCGCCGACGAACTCATCGCCAAGGCGGGCGGCCCGGTTCGCACGCCCGCGGAGTTCGACAAGCTGGTGGCGGCCGTCCGCCCGCAACTGTCCACGGCGGTCGTCGCCCTGATCCGCACCGTCGTGCCGGTCTTGGCGGCCGCCCAGCAGGCGCGAGCGGCGCTGGCCGACACCCTCGAAACCGATATCGCCGATGATGTGCGCCAGCAACTCGACGACCTGCTCTTCCCCGGTTTCGTCGCCGAATGGGGACGGGTGCGGCTGCGTGAACTTCCGCGCTACCTGCTGGCCGCGGCCCAGCGCCTGGAATCGCTGCCGGGCTCGGCGGTGCGCGACCGGCAGGGGATGGTCGAGGTGGATCGGATGCTCGTCGCCTACGACAAGCTCGTCGGCGCGCTGGCGCCCGGGCGCAAGAACGCGCGTGAGGTCACCGAGATCTGGTGGATGATCGAGGAACTGCGGGTAAGTCTGTTCGCTCAGAAGTTGGGCACGCCGTACCCGGTATCGGCCAAGCGCATCGAGAAGGCGATCAGCACGATCCGTCGCTGAAATCGGTGCGGGCGTTGTGGTTTCGCCACGGCGTCACCGAGGTCGCGGCGTAGATCAGTCGGTCGCGGCGACGGCGGCCGCCTCGCGGGCAGCGCGCATCTCGGTGATCTCGCGTTCGAAATCGGCTGCGCTGGTGAAGGACCGGTACACGGAAGCGAAGCGCAGATACGCTACTTCGTCGAGGTCGCGCAGCGGGCCGAGGATGGCGAGACCGACCTCGTGGCTGGGCACCTCGGGAGAGCCTTTGGCGCGCACCGCGTCTTCGACCTGCTGGGCCAGCAGGTTCAGGGCGTCGTCATCGACTTCGCGACCCTGGCAGGCGCGACGCACACCGACGATCACCTTCTCGCGGCTGAACGGCTCGGTCACGCCACTGCGCTTGACCACCGACAGGATCGCCGTCTCGACCGTGGTGAATCGGCGCCCACAGCTCGGGCAGGATCGACGGCGACGGATCGCAGTACCTTCCTCGGCTTCCCGCGAATCGACGACGCGCGAGTCGGGGTGTCGGCAATACGGGCAATGCATCCGAGGGTTCCTTCGTCGATGCGCATTTCTATTCCATGGCTCTTGACAGGATACCGGTCAGGATGGCACAACCTGCCACTGCGTGGTCAGGTCCGCGATGATGTCGGGCAACCGGGCCAGCATCCGGCCCCGGTCGAGCTTGACCGCGAACGGCTCGCGATACACCGCCGCCGCGGCTGCCGCGTCGGTCGCGAGAGCGAGGTGGCGTGGCAGCAGGTCGGCGGCGATGTAGTCCCAGCGGGTCTCGCGGTCGGCCCAGTTGAACGCGGGCAGCGGTGTCCGCAGACCCAGCGGCCGCCCCGCGGCGATCGGCGACCACACCGTGACCGGGGCGTACACGCCGGGAGCACGGGTACCGGGGACCGCGGGCTTGCCTGCGACGGTGGTGACATAGGTGAGTACCCGCCCCATGCCGTCGCGGCCGCGCGCGGTCACATCCCACTGGTCGGCGACGATCTGGTTCTGTTCCCGGTCGGCCATGGCGACCAGCGCGTCGGCGCGACCCGCTTCGGTGCCGCCGTCGATCCCGGCCCAGGCCACCCGCATGCTGTCGTCGAGCAGACCGGCCGCGAACATCTCGTCGATACCCGCCATCCCGTCGGCCAGGTAGGCCTCGTGCATCGGGACCAGGTCGATGAAGATGTGCTTCTGCATGATCGTCAGCCGGGTCTGATACCAGGCGAGGTCGGCGACGGTCAGCCGCGGACCGAGGACGGCGAGGGCGGTGATGTCGGCCGGTACCCCGGTGAGCAGTTGCGGCGGTGTGGCGCCGAGCAGGCCGGCCACCGTGTTGCCGAGGTCGTGGATCCCGTCGACGGAGACGACGCCGCCGACATCGCCGACGTCGAAGAAGCCCGCGGCGAAGGACGCGCCCGCGATGCCTGCCATGCCCGCCCAGTAGAGATCGGAGCGGGCGGCGGCGATGCGGAAGTAGTTCACATACACCTGGCTGAAGGTGGCGGAATTGGCCGCGACACCGCGCTCGGGCGCCCAGGCTGCGAGGTCGATCGCGGCGTTGTCGGTGGCTACGACGAGCCAATACTGGTGCAGCAACGTCGCATACCGCGTCGGGTCGATGCCGTCGGCCCGCGCCTGGGTCAGCGCCTCCCGCAGCGGCGGCTGCGACGACGGGAGCTCGGGGTGCAGGCCGCCACCGTATTCGCCGTCACCGTTGAGAGCAGGCAGATCGAGGTAGGCGGCGTAGGCGGGAACCGCGTGCGCGGCGGGTGCCAGCAGCGCGCCGAGCACCACAGTGAGCAGAAGAGCGACCGAACAGCGGCGCACCGAGACCTCGCATCAGGGTTCGATCGAGGCCCCGGCCTCGATGCAGGATGCCCGTCACCGTAGCAACGTGTTCTAGTTTCAGGGTGCGATTCGTCGATACCGACGTTCTCACAGGCGGCCGAAGCCGCCCCGAAAATGTTTCCGCGCAGCTACTTCCACTCATCGGCCCGGCTCGAACTGCGCGCCGGACCCGACGCCCGCCTGCTCCGAGGTTCCCGGAATCGTCGAGTCGACGTGGTCGACGAAACTGCCGGCCCGCACATGCGCCAGCCCAAGGAAAGCCACGACGATCAGCGCGGTCACCAATGCCGTGACAGCCAGCGCGGCGAAGCCCGCCTTGGCCCGCTCGACCCGATGCAGCGGATGCATGCCCTTGGCGCGACCGGTCCGCACGGAACCGCGGGCGTAGAGCGACAGTTCGCTGCGCGGAGCGCGCGGCTGTGGGCCGCGATCGACCGACGGGCGAACAATCGCACGGCGTTGCGGCGCACTGCGAGGCACGGTGGCGAAGGCGAGATCGAGTTCGGCGTCGGTGAGTGCGATACGCCGAGCGGGACGCACGATATCGGCCGGTTCAGCAGCGGGCAGGCGGTTCGCGGGCATGCTCAACACGCCGGATCGGACGATACTGCGCGCGACATTCGTGGGCGGCGTCGCGGCTCGACGGGTCGGGACGGAGTCGGCGAGCACCGTGGTCGACGACGCTTCGCCCGCGTGCGGTTCGGCGCTCGCCCGCTGGGGCATCGCCGGTCGGACCAAGGCGAAAGGTCGTGGGGTGCGGGCGGTCCGGCGGCGGCGGAGCATCGGCTCCGGAGCGGCGGTGGGGTCTGAGGAACGCAGGGCGCTGGTTGCTGTGCTCATCGGAAGAACCTCCGGGGTGGTGTGCTCCGCTGCTGCGAGAAAGTACTGGTGAGGCGGCGATGCCTCCCGTTGTTCGAACACCTGTGCGACGAACTGATGTTCGATTTCTACCAGATCCCCGCGCCCCTGTCAGCACGAAACGCCCGACATGCTCGAACAGATGTTTGATTGTTCGGCGTGGCCCGACTAGCCTCGAGATGGCCAATTCGACAACTCAGGAGGGCGGGACACGGTGACCCACACAGACGACACGGGTGACGAAAGCGGCACCGGCACCGTCACATCGGGATCCGGAACGGATCTCACCGTGCGTCAACGCACGGTCCTCGATGTCATCCGTTCCTCGGTGACCGAACGGGGCTATCCGCCCAGCATCCGCGAGATCGGCGACGCGGTCGGTCTCACCTCCACTTCTTCGGTGGCCCATCAGCTGCGCGCCCTCGAACGCAAGGGCTACCTACGCCGCGACCCGAATCGGCCGCGCGCGGTGAATGTCCGTGGGCTCGACGAGGCGGTCCGCTCGGTCACCACGCTGCCCCAGCAGACCGACGAGGTCGATCCGAGTCGTCCGACGCCGACATTCGTTCCCGTCCTCGGCCGGATCGCCGCCGGTGGCCCGATCCTGGCCGAGCAGGCCGTGGAAGACGTGTTCCCCTTGCCGCGCGAACTCGTCGGCGAGGGTTCGCTGTTCCTGCTCAAGGTGGTCGGCCAGTCGATGATCGACGCGGCGATCTGCGACGGCGACTTCGTGGTGGTACGTCAGCAGAATGTCGCCGAGGGTGGCGACATCGTCGCCGCGATGATCGACGGCGAGGCCACCGTGAAGACCTTCAAGCGCAGCGGCAAGGACGTGTGGCTGATGCCGCACAACCCGCACTTCGAGCCGATCCCCGGCAACGACGCGCAAATTCTGGGCAAGGTCGTCACCGTCATCCGCAAGGTCTAGCGGCGCGCGGTCGCGGCCATCTCCCAGATCAGCAGCTCGGCGGCGGTCACCGCGGTCACGCGGTGGCCGCCTGTCGCTGTCAGGCGGACGGCGTCGCCCTGGTGCAGGGTGCCGTAGCTCTCGTAGTCGACGGTGCCACGGGCGAGGAAGACGTGCCCGTAGGGCGCGTCGGGGACGGTGATCGCCTGACCGGGGTCGAGGCGCGCGACATGGAAGGCAGCGTGACGGTTGCCGATGCCGATCGCCGCCTCGCCGCGGTGGCGCGGCATCCCCGACGCCACCGGCACCAGCGTGTTGCGGGCGAGCTCACCCTCGATATCGAGTTCCTGATAGCTCGGGGCGACGCCGGTCTCATCAGGCGGGATCCACATCTGCACGACGTGCAGGCGCTGCTTCTCCCGGTAACCCGCCCCGTTGCGCTCCGAATGCAGGATGCCCGCACCCGCGCTCATCCGCTGCGCGAGCCCGGGACGGATCACGCCCGAATGCCCGGCGGAATCCTGGTGCACCACGGTGCCTTCCAGCACCCAGGTGAGGATCTCGGTATCGCGGTGCTGATGGGTATCGAACCCCTCGCCCGGGTCGACGATGTCCTCGTTGTGCACGAGCAGCAGACCGTGGGCGTAGTCCTCGAGCACGAAATTGCCGGTGACCGGGAACGACTGCCGCGAGTCGAGCCATTCGTTGCGCCAGCGCCTGCGGTCGGCGCCGGGCACCACCTCGACCTGCTCCGTCACGATCATCGTCACCCCTTTCGCATCCGGACCCTGGTCCGCATAACTGGGTAACGAGATCGGCGCCGCGGACATTCCACGCCGTCTGCGTGCGTCTGCCTCGCGGCGCCGATCCGGTGAATCAGGCGGTCGCGGTCACCAGGGCAACGCGTTGCGCAGGCGACCGACCAGGGTCCGGCCGGTATCGCGCTCTCGCTCGTTGAACAGGAACTGCAACTCTTCTTCGAGCCCCTTGCGCACCACATCGCGCAGATCGGCGGCCGCACCGTCGAGATCGTCGGCTTCCAGCCACGGCGCCGGGTCGATGGGGGCGCCCGCGGAGAAGTAGAACCGCTCCGGGCGGGGCAGCGGCGTCGGGCCGACACCCTTGACCAGGGGCGGATTCAGTGCGGTATTGATGCCGAGGAGCCGGCAGGTCCAGCGCAACGGAGCCATCACCGCGTGCTGACCGTCGAAGACGATGTCGTAGGCGTCGTCGGCGCCGATCATCGCCAGCGGCACGATCGGCACCCCCGCCTGAATCGCCATCCGCGCGAACCCGGTGCGCCCCTCCCACTTGAGCGCGTACTTCTCGCCCTTGCGACGGATCGCCTCGCGACCGCCACCGGGGAACACCACCACCGCTTCCCCGCGCTCGAGCAGCGCCAGGCAGTTCGAGCGGGTCCCTCGGACGGTGCCGAAATGGTGCAGGAAGTCCCGCACCCCGGGCACCATCAACACATGTTCGGCCAGGCCACGCACCAGCCTGCCGCGCTCCCGCAGGATCGCGGGCAGGATCAGCGGCGCATCGATCAAGCCGAGCAGGTTGTGGTTGGCCACGATCAGCACCGGCCCTTCGGCCGGAATGTTCTCCAGACCGTAGAACTTGGGGCTGGTCCACGCCCGCAGCGGCGCGAGCACCGCTTCGAAGGCGCGTAGATCCCATTCACTCGGTGCCGGGGCGAGCGGCGCCCCGTCCGAGAGGACAGGGTCGCCCACCGCAACCCTGTCCTGCGTCACATTTCCCATACTTCGATGGTCGTTCGACATAACACCCTCCTGCTGTCGATATTCGACCATAGCGTCCGAAAATGCCTGTGTCTCATCGGCATTTGTCCGCAACCAGCAGGCAAATCAGCGAAAAAGATCAGCTGAGAGCCGGCTCGGCAGGACCCGCGTGGGCGTACTCGGACAGGGCCGCGGCCAAGGCGTGCGGCACACGCGCGCGTACCCGAGTACCGCCCTCTTCGTGGTCGGCGGTGACGATTCTACCGTCGGCGTGGATGCGGGCGAGCAGGTCCCCTCGGCTGTAGGGCAGCAGCACACTGATGTCGACATCGAGTCCGCCGAGCACCTCGGAGAGCCGCTCCCGCAACTCCTCCACCCCCGCGCCGGTCTGCGCCGAGACGAAGGCCGCCTGCGGCAACATGCCGCGCAACCGGGTGAGCTCGTTCGGGTCGGCGGCGTCGATCTTGTTGACCACCAGCAGTTCCGGCGGCGCCGGTGTGCCCTGCTCCCTGATCACATCGGTGATCACCTCGCGCACCGCCCTGATCTGCTCGAGCGGCAGCGGGTCGGCGCCGTCGACGACGTGCAGCAGCAGATCGGCGCCGGTGACCTCTTCCAGCGTCGAGCGGAAAGCCTCGACCAGCTGGGTCGGCAGGTGGCGAACGAAGCCGACGGTGTCGGTGAACACCATCTCGCGACCGTCGTCGAGCGCGGCCCGGCGCGTGGTCGGGTCGAGGGTGGCGAACAGCGCGTCCTGCACGAGCAGGCCCGCCCCGGTGAGCGAGTTCATCAGGCTGGACTTGCCCGCGTTGGTGTAGCCGACGATGGCGATCGAAGGCACGCCGCTCTCGCTGCGGCGCGCGCGCATGGTGTCGCGCGCGGTCTTCATCTCCCGGATCTCGCGGCGGAGTTTGGCCATCCGCTCCCGGATCCGACGACGATCGGTTTCGATCTTCGTCTCACCGGGGCCACGGGTGCCGACGCCACCGCTCGCACCGCCCGCCCGGCCACCGGCCTGACGCGACATCGACTCACCCCAGCCACGCAGGCGGGGCAGCATGTACTCCATCTGCGCCAGCGCGACCTGGGCCTTGCCCTCTCGGGAGGTGGCGTGCTGGGCGAAGATGTCGAGGATCAGCGCGGTGCGGTCGATGACCTTCACCTTGACGACCTTCTCCAGCGCGGTGAGCTGGGCGGGCGTGAGTTCACCGTCGCAGATCACCGTGTCGGCGCCGGTGTCGAGGACGACGGTGCGCAACTCCTCGGCCTTGCCGGAGCCGATGTAGGTGGCCGGGTCGGGCTTGTCGCGACGCTGGATCAGCGCCTCGAGGACCTCCGAGCCCGCCGTCTCGGCGAGCGCGGCCAACTCGACCATGCTCGCGTCGGCCTGGGCGACACTGCCGGTGGTCCAGACCCCGACCAGCACGACGCGCTCGAGGCGCAGCTGACGGTATTCGACCTCGGTGATGTCGGTGAGCTCGGTGGACAGCCCCGCGACGCGACGCAACGAGGAGCGCTCGTCGAGCTGCATCTCGCCGACCGTCGGATCGCTCGCCCAACCGGGCTGCTTCATGCGGGCCGCGTGGCGGGCCAACGCATCATCGACGTCTCCGCGATCGGCGGCTTCGTCGGGATCGGACGCGGTGGTGTGCTCGGCCGATGTGGATTCTGTGGGTTCTACTGGTTTCGTCATACGTTCTCCATGCTGCCACGTCCGGGTGACAGCGTGCACGCGGTTATCGGTCCGCCTGCGCGTCCCACCAGGACTGCGACAGCGTTCCCGAGGCCAGCAGGACCGAAGGACCGCGCAGCCAGGCGCGTGCTTCGGCGATGCCGACGCGTACCTGTCCGCCGGGAACCCGCACGGTGACCTCGCCGGATTCGGTGCCGATCGATACCCCTGCGGCGGTCAACGCGGCGGCGGCCGCGGCCACTGTCCCGGTGCCACAGGACCGGGTCTCGCCGACTCCGCGTTCGTAGACGCGCATGTCCACGGCGTTGTCGGCGTCGAGCGCGGTGAGGATCTCGACGTTCACTCCGTGCGGGAACAGGTCGGGGTCGAAGCCCGGCGACACGCTCAGGTCGAGTTTGGCCAGCGCGTCGACGGTCATGCTGTCGTCGACGCAGGCCAGGTGCGGATTGCCGACATCGATGCCGATGCCGGGCAGCGCCCAGCCGGCCAGCGTGGCGGTGGACGGGCCGAGCTCACGGACGACGCCCATGTCCACGGTGACCTCACCGTCGGTCGGGCCTGCCTCGTGCACGACGACCGGACGCGCGCCCGCACGACTGCCGACGACGTACTCGGTGCGCTGCTCGAGCCCGGTGGCGTTGAGGTAGTGCGCGAAGACCCGCACCCCGTTGCCGCACATCTCGGCGATCGAACCGTCGCCGTTGCGGTAGTCCATGAACCAGTCGTCCGCGCCGACGCCCTCCGGCAGGGCTTCCAGGACACCGGCGCCGAGCAGCGCACCGGCCTTCGCCACGCGCAGCACACCGTCGGCGCCCAGGCCGCGCTGCCGGTCGCACAGTGCGGCGACGCGGTCGGCGGTCAGGTCGAGGCGCACCTCGAGATCGGGCAGCACCACGAAGTCGTTCTGGGTGCCGTGGCCCTTGCTGAATTCGATGTCGGACACGTCCCTCATTCTCCTCTGCGCCGCGCTGGGGTGTTCTACCGGGCGAACGTGCGTCGCTGCCGGGCGATCTCGTAGAGGCTGATCGCCCCCGCCGACGGTGCGCCGAGCGAGCTGGCGGTGCCGCCCATCGGAATGGTGACCAGGTCGTCGCAGGCCTCGGCCCACGCCGAGCTCATGCCGGTGGTCTCGTTGCCGACGACCAGGATCGTCGCCCCGGTGAAGTCGTAGTCGTAGATCGTGCTCGGCGCGCCCTCGTCGGTGCCGACGATGCGGGTGGGGATGCCGCGAGCCTGTTGGCGGTCACGGAATTCGAGCACCTGCCCGGGGCCCGCCGCACGCAGCACCGGCATCGCGAACAGCGAACCGGTCGAGGCGCGCACGGCCTGCGGGTCGAACTGGTCGGCGCCGTGGCCGGTGACGATCACCCCGGACGCGCCGAAAGCGTCCGCCGAGCGGATCAGCGTGCCGAGGTTGCCGGGCGAGTTCGGACGATCGAACACGACCACGACCGGGGCGTCCTCCCCCGGTTCCCCGGGGGCGTAGTCGGCCAGGTCCGGATGCCGTGACACCGCGACCGCGACGATCTCGGGCGCGCTCGCCGCCTTCTCCCCCAGCTCGGCCATGAGTTCGGGGACCAGGCCCACCTGCGGCACGTCGGCGGTGTCGAGGATCTCGCGCGCCCAACTCGACAGCTCGGGGCCGCCGAGCCGGTAGAGCAGCGTTTCCAGCGGCCAGTCGTTGTCGAGCGCCTGGGTGATCGGGCGCACGCCTTGTACGAGGAACCGGCCGTCACGATGACGTTTGGTCCGGTTGTTGAGGTAGGCCTGCCACACCTGCACCGAGGCGTTGCGGGTACTCACTCGTCGCGTCACTGCGCTGTCCGTCCTATCGGGTCGGTCTCGGAATTTCGTCAGAGCAGGGCCAGCGCGGTCGCGGCGAGCTCGGGATCCGCGCCGTCCAACCAGGAGACCCTGGGGTCGCGCCGGAACCACGACCGCTGCCTGCGCACGTATCGGCGGGTGCCGATCAGCGTGCGCTCGCGGGCGTGGTCGAGATCGTATTCGCCGTCGAGGTAGGCCAGCACCTGGGCGTAGCCGATGGCGCGGCGGGCGGTCTGACCCTCCCGCAGGCCCGCGTCGAGCAGCCCGCGGACCTCGTCGACCAGACCCGAATCGAACATCAGGGCGGTTCGGGTCTCGATGCGGGCGTCGAGGGCGGCGGTTTCCCGGTCGACGCCGAGAATCGCGGTGTTCCAGCGCGGGGCGCCGATGGTCGGGGCCGAGGCGGCGAACGGGCGACCGGTCAGTTCCACGACCTCGAGCGCTCGCACCATGCGTCGGCCGTCGGTGGGCAGGATGGTGGCCGCGGCGACCGGGTCGGCCTGCCGCAGCGCCGCGTGCAGCGCCTGCACTCCGCTCTCGTCCAGGAGCGCTTCCCAGCGGGCGCGGACCTCGGGATCGGTGGCCGGGAAATCCCATTCGTCGAGCAGGGCCTGCACGTACATCATCGACCCGCCCACGATGACCGGGGTTCGTCCACGCGCCAGGATGTCCTCGACGACGGCCCGGGCCGCGCTCTGGTAGGCGGCGACGGTCGCGGTCTCGGTGACGTCGAGAACGTCGAGCAGATGGTGCGCGATCCCGCGTCGCTGGTCGAGCGGCAGTTTCGCGGTGCCGACATCCATCCCGCGATAGAGCTGCATGGCGTCGATGTTGACGATCTCGCCGCCGAGCTCGGTGGCGAGATCGAGGGCGAGGTCGGATTTGCCGGTAGCGGTGGGGCCGACGACCGCGATCGGTCTTCTCGTCACTCGTCGAAACCTTTCCGCGCACTCGGTTGCCACACGCTCACGTCGTAGCCGACGCCGTAGGGTGCGCCCTGATAGAGCGTACGCACCTGCGGATCGGCCGAATCGGCGGTGAAAAGACCGCCGAGCACCTGGTAGGCGGCGCGTCCGTCGACGAGCAGCGCCGCGCACAGCTCCGGCTCGAGCGCGGCCAACCCTGCTCGCGATCCTGTGCGCAAGGCGGCGTCGAGATCGTGCTGCACAGCGTGGGCTCGCTCGTCGAGGTAGCCGGGTGACTTGACCGTCAGCGTCGCGGCGGCGTCGGCGACGACGAGCACCGCGTACGGGTCCGGCTCGCTGTCAAGCTCGGCGCGAAGCGCGGCGCCTGCCTCGGCACACCGCACGGGCGAGGCGTCGGCGGCGAAGAGCTGAGCCCGCACCGAAATCCGCGGCGCGGCCTGCTCCCGCAACCATCCGGCGACCAGTACCGGAAGGGGAAGCTGGGAGTCTGCTGGACCGGGCTCCTCGCCCGCCGGACCGAGCCCGACGACGACATCGGCGCCGAACCCACGAAACGTTCCCCGGGTCGACGAACCGTAGATCCGGTCATGGCTGTCGACCCCGATCACGACCCACCGCTCGGCGGCCGCGGCGAGGGCGGCCGCGGCGTCCAGAGCGGCCGCGCGCAGCACCACGATCGGATCGTCGGGATCGCTGCCGGACACCGGGACTCGCCCACACAGTTCGGGCACCAGCATCGGCGGCGACGGGACCAGGGCCGCTATCGAGAACACGCGGTAACCGTAGCCGCAGCGCGCACGGGGGCCCGCATCCGGCGCGGTGCGGACGTGCGACGGTCTGCGAGTGTCCGGCGTAGGGATGCCTGCCGAGATTGCTAGTGTTTTCAGGTGCGACTACCCACGTCGTCCGGGACGAAATCCCAGGAAATCCGCTATTCGATCCTCCGGATCGATGGTTTCCGCGGCTCGAACCGGGTTCAATGGGATGTGCTAGGGCGTAACCAGGCAGCCGTGACGCGCGGCAGGGACGGAGAGCAATGACCGACAGCAACGGAACCGCGAAGCCCACCCCAGGTCCGGCCCCGCGACCGTCCGGTACCCCCAAGCCCGGCGGGACTGCTCCGCGTCCGCCGAAACCGCATGCCGTGAAACCGGCGCCGGGCCCCGATCAACCGCATCCGCACGCCGTGATCGTGCCGAGCGCCACCGACCCGAGCAAGTGGGGTCGCGTCGACGAAGACGGCACCGCCTGGGTGCAGACCCCCGAGGGCGAACGGATCGTCGGCTCCTGGCAGGCGGGCGATGTCACCGAGGGCCTTGCCCACTTCGGCCGTCGCTTCGACGATCTCGCCACCGAGGTCGCGCTGCTCGAAGCCAGGCTGGCCGCGGGCGCCGACGCCCGCAAGACCAAAGCCGCCGCGCTGGCCCTGGCCGAGACGCTGCCGACCGCGGCCGTCATCGGCGACATCGACGGCCTCGCGGCCCGGCTGCAGGTCATCACCGAACACTCCGAGGAAGCCGCCGCGCACGCCAAGGAGGAGAAGGACCGCGCCCGCCACGAGCACACCGAGCGCAAGGAAGCCCTCGCCGCCGAGGCCGAGCAGATCGCCGCCGAGTCCACCCAGTGGAAGGCCGCGGGCGACCGGCTGCGCGAGATCCTCGACGAGTGGAAGTCGATCCGCGGGGTGGATCGCAAGGTCGACGACGCACTGTGGAAGCGCTACTCCAAGGCCCGCGAGGCGTTCAACCGCCGACGCGGCGCGCACTTCGCCGATCTCGATCGCGAACGCGCCACCGCCAAGACGCGCAAGGAAGAGCTGTGCGTGCGCGCCGAGGAGCTGGCCGACTCCACCGACTGGACCGGCACCGCCGCGGTGTTCCGCGACCTGCTCTCCGAGTGGAAGGCCGCGGGCCGGGCACCGCGCGAAGCCGACGAGTCGCTGTGGCGGCGGTTCAAGAGCGCCCAGGACGTGTTCTTCGCCGCCCGCAACGCGGCGGTCTCCGAGCGCGACGCCGAATTCGACCACAACGCCACCGCCAAGCTGGAACTGCTGGCCGCCTACGAGCACATCGACCCGGCCAACGGCGTGGATGCCGCCCGCAATTCACTGCGCGAGCTGCAGGACAAGTGGGACGCCATCGGCAAGGTTCCCCGCGAGCGCATGCAGGAGCTGGAAGCCAAGCTGCGCGCCATCGAGAAGCGGGTCCGCGACGCCGCCGATCAGCAGTGGCGCCGCTCCGACCCCGAGGCTGTCGCGCGCGCCGCGCAGTTCCGTGAGCGGGTCGCGCAGTACGAGGAGCAGGCCGCCAAGGCCACCGCGGCGGGCAAGAAGCGCGACGCGGAGAAGGCACTCGAGCAGGCCAAGCAGTGGCGCGAGTGGGCCGAGGCCGCCGAGGGCGCCGTCAGCAATCTGTGAGTGAGACAGAAGGAAACCCCCGACCGATTCGGTCGGGGGTTTCCTTGTCTCGCAGGACTATTCGCCGGTGAGGCGCTTGCGGTCGCGATCCTCGGCTTCGCGCGCCGCGTTGCGACGCTGCTCTTCCGCGGCGAGTTGCACGGCGGTGCGACTCCAGACCACGCGGATCCAGTGGAAGGTGAGCACCATGATCGCGATGGTGCCGAGGATCAGGCCGATGCCGGGGCCCGCGCCCTCGTAGTTGCCGAGGCCGGGGGTCTGGCGGTGCCAGATCGAGAGCACGCCGAACACGCTGCCCACCGCCGAGCCGGCGCACGCTATCCAGGCCAGCACCCAGCGGCGGGTGGTCAACGCCAGCAGCGAGAAGCCGACCCCGAAGACGATGACCAGCCACACGAAGATTCGTGACGGCAGGCCGATGTGCTCGACGCCCGCCGCGTCGGTGCCGAGTAGCACGTCGAAGCCGCGCGCGGTGCCCGCCGTCGGCAACAGCAGCGAGATCAGCAGTGCGAAGACCGCACCCGCCACCACCAGCGCCCGCGCGCCGGGGTCGATCTCACCGGCGATGCGGCGCTCGACCGCGTCGAGTTCATCGCGGAATTGTTCGAAATCCTCGTCGTTGCGCGCCGGGTTCACCGCGTGTCCGCTCCTGTCCAGAGGCTGATCGTTGGCGGGTTCCACTGTGCCATCACCGGGCGCACCGTTCGCATCCGACCCACTACGGCCGGTAGTAGATTCCTCGTCGCTCACGACGAGCAGCCCGTCGAACAGCCGCTCTCGACCGGCTCCACTACCGGTGCGCCGATCCGGGGCAACCCGAGCCCGACGCCGATCGGGGCGGTCTTCGGGGTGATGCCGCGTTCGTGCGCGTCACCGGCGGCGGTCCGCCGATGCGACTTCACGGCGCTGTCGGCGATGAGGTGGTGCGGGGCCGCCTCGGTGATATCGACGGTGACGATGTCGCCCGGTCGGATACCCGTCACGTCGCCCGGACGGAAGTGCACCAGCCTGCCGTCGCGCGCGCGTCCGCTCATTCGCGCGGTCACCGCGTTCTTCTTGCCCGCGCCGTCGGCGACGAGCAGTTCCACCTCGGTGCCGATCAGGGCCTGGTTGTTCTCCCAGGAGACCTGGTCCTGCAACGCGATCAGCCGTTCGAAACGCTCCTGCACGACCTGCTTGGGCAGCTGATCGGGCAGTTCGGCGGCCGGGGTGCCGGGACGCTTGGAGTACTGGAAGGTGTAGGCGCTGGTGAAGCGCGCGCGACGGACCACATCGAGGGTCTCGAGGAAGTCCTCCTCGGTCTCGCCGGGGAAGCCGACGATGATGTCGGTGGTGATCGACGCGTGCGGCATCGCGGCGCGCACCTTGTCGATGATGCCGAGGAAGCGTTCCTTGCGGTAGGAGCGGCGCATCGCCTTGAGCACCCGGTCGGAGCCCGATTGCAACGGCATGTGCAACTGCGGGCAGACGTTGGGGGTGGCCGCCATCGCCTCGATGACGTCATCGGTGAACTCCGCGGGGTGCGGGGAGGTGAACCGCACCCGTTCCAGGCCCTCGATCTGTCCGGTCGCGCGCAGCAGTTGCGCGAACGCGCCCCGGTCGCGCGGCTGATCGGGGTCGACGAAGTTCACGCCGTAGGAGTTCACGTTCTGACCGAGCAACGTCACTTCGAGGACGCCCTGGTCGACCAGCGCCTGGACCTCGGCGAGCACGTCGCCGGGACGGCGATCCACTTCCTTGCCGCGCAGGGCGGGCACGATGCAGAACGTGCAGGTGTTGTTGCAGCCCACCGAGATCGACACCCAGCCCGCATAGGCCGACTCGCGCTTGGCGGGCAGCGTCGACGGGAACGCCTCGAGCGATTCGAGGATCTCCACCTGGGCCTGTTCGTTGTGACGGGCCCGCTCGAGCAGCACCGGCAACGAGCCGATGTTGTGGGTGCCGAACACCACGTCGACCCACGGCGCCTTGCGCACCACGGTCTCGCGGTCCTTCTGCGCCAGGCAGCCGCCGACGGCGATCTGCATGCCGGGGCGACCCTGCTTGACCGGGACCAGCTGACCGAGCGTGCCGTAGAGCTTGTTGTCGGCGTTCTCGCGGACAGCGCAGGTGTTGAACACCATCAGATCGGGGGTCTCCCCGCTGGCGGCTTTGGTATAGCCCGCGTCCTCGAGCAGCCCGGACAATCGTTCGGAGTCGTGCACGTTCATCTGGCAGCCGAATGTGCGAACCTCATAGCTGCGCTGAGTCACGGAGCTGCGCTGCGTCACGGAGCTGTGCTGCGTCGCGCCCTCAGTCTCGTCCTGAACCGTCGAATCCACCTGTCCAGGGTACGGGCAGACCGTACTGTGACGCACATCACGTCGGCGATCGCAGGATAATACGCAAAGGTAACGGGCAGCCAGCGGGTTACCAGCAGGTGTCGTCTCGGCGTGCCGTTACGGCATGTCTTCGAAAGCCGGGCAATTCTCCAGAATGGACATAAGGTTTCTGACCATGACCGACGACGCCGCACCCGCGACCGGGAACGCCGACGCCGCAGCCACCACCGCTGCTCCGCCGATGATCTCGATGCGCAACGTGGACAAACACTTCGGTGAGCTCCATGTCCTGCGCGATATCCACCTCGAAGTGCCCCGTGGGCAGGTCGTGATCGTCCTGGGCCCGTCGGGTTCGGGGAAATCGACCCTGTGCCGCACCATCAATCGCCTCGAACCGATCGACTCCGGCGACATCGCCATCGACGGCGTCGCACTGCCGGGCGAGGGCAAAGCTCTCGCCGCGCTGCGTGCCGAGGTGGGCATGGTGTTCCAGTCGTTCAACCTGTTCGCGCACAAGACCATCGTCGAGAACGTCATGCTGGCGCCGACGAAGGTCCGCGGAAAGAAGAAGGACGAGGCGCGCAAGCACGCGATGGCCTTGCTCGAGCGGGTCGGCATCGCCAACCAGGCCGACAAGTACCCGGCCCAGCTCTCCGGCGGTCAGCAGCAGCGCGTCGCCATCGCCCGCTCGCTCGCGATGGACCCCAAGGTCATGCTCTTCGACGAACCGACCTCGGCGCTGGACCCGGAGATGGTCAACGAGGTGCTCGACGTGATGGTCTCCCTGGCCAAGGAGGGCATGACCATGCTCGTGGTCACCCACGAGATGGGTTTCGCGCGCAGGGCGGGCGACCGCGTGCTGTTCATGGCCGACGGCGAGATCGTCGAGGACTCCGCGCCCGAAGCTTTCTTCACCGCACCGAAATCCGAACGCGCCAGGGACTTCCTCGGCAAAATTCTCAGCCACTGACTCGCAGCACCATTGTCACAAGGAGAAGGAAACCCATGAGGATCAATCGTGCGATGCGCGTCGGAATCGGCGCAGCGGCACTGGTATTGGCAGCCACCGTCACCGCGGCCTGTGGCGGCGGTGACGACAAGTCGGCCCTGGACAACGCCAAGGACGGCAAGCTGACCATCGGCATCAAGTTCGACCAGCCGGGTCTGGGCCTGCGCAATACCGACGGCACCTACAGCGGCTTCGACGTCGACGTGGCCAAGTACGTCGCCGACAAGCTCGGCGTGAAGCCGGAGAACGTCACCTTCAAGGAATCGCCGTCGGCCCAGCGCGAGACCCTGATCGAGAACGGCCAGGTCGACCTCGTCGTCGCCACCTACTCGATCAACGACAAGCGCAAGGAGAAGGTCGATTTCGGCGGCCCTTACTACATCGCCGGCCAGGACCTGCTGGTGCCCGCCGCCAACACCGACATCACCGGCCCCGACTCCCTCGCGGGCAAGAAGGTCTGCTCGGTGAAGGGCTCCACCCCGGCCCAGAACATCGAGAAGAACTACCCCCAGGCGCAGTTGCAGACCTACGACACCTACTCGCTGTGCATCGAGGCGATGCGTAGCGGTGCGATCGACGCGGTCACCACCGACAACGTGATCCTCGCCGGTTACGCCGCACAGTCGCCGGGCACCTTCAAGCTGGTGAACAAGCCTTTCACCACCGAGAAGTACGGCATCGGCCTGAAGAAGGGCGACGCCGAACTGCGCGGCAAGGTCAACGACGCCATCCAGGCGATGATCGATGACGGTACGTGGAAGGCCGTGCAGGAGAAGAACTTCGCCGGTACCGGTATCGCGGTGCCCGCACCGCCGACCATCGACCGCTACTGATCAACCACTGATCATCGGTGACCCGGGATCTCCCGGGTCACCGATGCGGTGTTGTCCTGCAGGCCTTCACACCGATCGGAGGACGCGCGTCCGTGTTCGACCTGATCTCGAGGTATGACAACCAAATCCTCGATGCGTTCTGGGTAACCATCAAACTCACCTTCTTCTCCGCGATCGGTGCGCTCGTCATCGGTACCGTCGTCGCCGGCATGCGCGTGTCCCCGATTCCGGTCGCGCGCGGGATCGGCGCGGCGTATGTAGCGATCTTCCGCAACACCCCGCTCACCCTGATCCTGGTATTCACCTCGCTCGGTCTGTACAGCACGCTCGGGTGGAAACTCGGTAGCGACGAGATCAAGGTCATCAACTATCGCTGGGCGATCATCGGGCTGAGCGTCTACACCGCTGCCTTCGTCTGCGAATCGCTGCGCTCCGGCATCAATACCGTCGCGCTCGGCCAGTCCGAGGCGGGTCGATCGCTGGGCTTCGGATTCGCCCAGAACCTGCGCTTGATCGTGCTGCCCCAAGCCTTCCGGGCGGTCATCGCACCCCTGGGCAGTGTGCTGATCGCGCTGACCAAGAACTCGACGGTCGCCTCCGTCATCGGCGTGGCCGAAGCCGCGTACCTGATGGGCGAAATGATCGAGAACGAAGCCGCCATTCTCACCATCGGCGTGATCTTCGCACTCGGCTTCGTCGTCCTCACCCTGCCGACCGGGCTGTTCTTCGGCTGGCTGGCCAAGCGATACGAGGTGGCACGATGAGCGGCGCTTCGGTTCTGTTCGACGCTCCCGGGCCCCGCGCGCGGCTGCGTCACAAACTGTACTCGGTCCTGGTCGTCGTCGTGCTGGTCGCCGCGGGCTGGTGGCTCTACGACGCCTTCGCCGACAAGGGCCAGTTCACCGCGGCCAAGTGGAAGCCGTTCCTCGAGTCCGAGATCTGGGAGACCTACCTGCTTCCCGGCTTGGAAGGCACCCTCACGGCCGCGGCGATCTCGATCGTCGGCTCGGTGTTCTTCGGCATGATCTTCGGGATCCTGCGCCTGTCCGACCACGCGTGGGTGCGCTGGGTGGCGGGCACGATCGTCGAGCTCGCCCGGGCCATCCCCGTGCTGATCCTGATGATCTTCCTGTTCGCGGTGTTCGGCGACTACGACCTGTTCCCCTCCGATCAGCTCGCGCTGGCCGCGGTGGTCATCGCGCTGACCATCTACAACTCCGCGGTCATCGCCGAGATCGTGCGCGCCGGCATCAAGTCGCTGCCCAAGGGGCAAACCGAAGCCGCCATGGCGCTGGGTCTGCGCAAGAACCAGCTCATGCGGTTGATCCTGCTGCCGCAGGCCATCACCGTGATGCTGCCCGCGCTGGTGTCGCAGATGGTCGTCGTCCTCAAGGACACCGCACTGGGCTACCAGATCACCTATGTGGAGCTGGTGCGGTCGGGTCAGCAAGAAGGCGCGTCGATGCAGAACACGATCCCCGCGCTGATCGTCGTCGCGCTGATCATGATCTCGCTCAACATGGCGCTGAGCTTCCTGGCGACCACCCTGGAGAAGCGGTTGCGGTCACGGAAGAAGAGCGGGGGTACGGTGCTGGCCGCCGACTCGATACTCGCCGATGCCGCGCCCGGCGTGGACATCACCAAGAAGTAGTCGCACACACCGAAGTGGGGCCCGATCCGGACGGATCGGGCCCCACTTCGGTGTTTCCTAGTCGTCGCCGATGAGGCCGAATTCACGCAGCAGCGGCCCGATCTCGGTGTCGTCGAGCTTCTTCAGCAGTCGATTGCGGACGAACTCCGGTCCGGGCAGGCTCATCTCCTCGCCGTCGCGCAACCGGCTGGTCGCCGCCAGGAGCGCACGGATGTCGTAGGTGGAGCCGAATACCTCCGGCACGCCACGCTCGATATCGAGCAGCGTGTAGGCCGCCTCCATACCGGTACGCACCGAATACTCGGTGGTGAAGATGCAGTCGCGGGTGGTCTCGGCGAACTGGCCGATGAAGGCGAAGTTGACCGCGCCCGCGGGCACCACGTTCGGCCGATCACCAGCCTGACGCGGCATGAAGAACGCGGTGACATACGGCATCATCACCGGCACGCACAACGCGGCGTCGGCGGCCATCTCCGGGATCTCGGCTTCGGGAACGCCCAGGTGGTACAGCCATTCCTGGGTGATCTCCGCGCCGGTGCAGTCCTGCATCGACTTCTTGACGAAATCGCCGGGACGGTCGACGAACAGCGCGTACACCCACACCACGATCTGGTCGGCGGGCTGCTGCTTGAAATGCGGCTGCCGGTTCACCGTCCAGCTCATCAGCCAGGACGAGTCCTTCGCCGTCACGATGCCGCCGGTGACCACCTTGCCGCTGAACGGGTCACGCTTGCAGATCTTCTGGATGTAGCGCGGGATCCGCTCGTCCAGGGTGGTGACCGTGGCCGATTCCCATTTGGTCTCCGGAATGTGGCCGCCGAAGACATCGGGGTGACCGAACGCGGGATCCTTGGCGGCGATGCGCCGCCACAGATCCCAGGCCGGGGCCGGACCTTCGTCGAGCCTGGCCGGGGTGTTTTGATCGCCCTCGTCGGAGTTCTCGGTGAGCGAGCCGATCGTGACGAACAACAGATCGTCGGTGCTCAGCTCGACGCCACCGGCGACGCCGTCGGCGACCCAGTGCAGGCGCGTGGCCTGTTTGCGTGGGCCGGAGATGTCGAAATCCACGTCGGTGACCTCGGTGTCGAAATGGAATCGCACACCCTGGTCGAGCAGCCACCGGTACAGCGGCAATACCAGCGACTCGTACTGGTTGTATTTGGTGAACTTCAACGCGGAGAAGTCGGGCAGGCCGCCGATGTGATGGATGAACCGGTGCAGGTACAGCTTCATCTCGAGCGCGCTGTGCCATTCCTCGAACGCGAACATGGTGCGCCAGTACAGCCAGAAATTGCTCGCCAGGAAATCCGCGCCGAACACCTCGTCGATGCGTTTGTTCTCCATCTGCTCGCGGGTGGCGAGGAACACCTTCACGATGTCCTTCTGCGCGCGATCGGTGAGGGTGAACAGTCCGTCGGTGTGCGCGTCCTGCCCACGTTTCACCGTGGCCCGCTGCAGGGAGAAGTTCGGGTCGTCCTTGTTGAGCCAGTAGAACTCGTCGAGCACGCTGGCGCCCTCGATCTCTATCGACGGCACCGACCGGTAGAGATCCCACAGACATTCGAAGTGGTTCTCCATTTCGCGCCCGCCGCGGATGACGAAACCCTTCTTCGGCTCCTTGATGCCGTCGAGTGCGCCGCCGGGCAGCTTCAGCCGCTCCAGGACGGTGATCCTGTCGCCCGCCATCTGCCCGTCCCTGATGAGGAACGCCGCGCCGGAGAGCGAGGCCAGTCCCGCACCGACGAACCAGGCCGATTTGCCGTCGACGCCGTCGGGCTTGCGCGGCCGGGCGAACGCTTCGTAATTGCCGTTGCTGTAGTACATCCGACTCCTCTGTCCGATCCGGAACGGTCGAGCGGGACTATGCGCTGTAGCGGTAGAAACCCTCTCCGGTGGCGGCACCGAGCTTGCCCTTGTCGATGTAGTTCTCCTTCAGCCACGCCGCGAGCTTCTTGTGGTCGGCGTTGCCGTTGATCAGGATGTTGTACGGGGTGTTCAGGCCGACGATGTCGAGGATCTGGAACGGGCCCATGGGGGCGCCGGTGGCGATGCGCCAGGTCTCGTCGACTGCGGCGGGTTCGGCGTATCCGCCTGCGGCGAGCTCGATTCCGGAGTTCAGGAACGGCACCAGCAGCGAGTTGAGGACGTAACCCGCCTTCTCCCTGTGCAATTCGATCGGCACCATGCCGATCGCCTTCGCGAACTGGGCCACCGCGGCGAACACCGCGGGATCGGTCTGCTCGGTGCCCATCACCTCGGCGGTGTTGAACTTCCAGACATGGTTGGCGAAGTGCAACGCCAGGAAACGATCGGGGCGCCCGGTGTAGTCGACGATGTCGCTGGGCAGCAGCGTCGAGGAGTTCGTCGCGAACACGGTGCGTTCGGGCGCGAGCGCACCGAGCTTGCCGTAGAGGTCGCGCTTGATCTCGAGCACCTCCGGCACCGCCTCGATGATCAGGTCCGCCTCGGCCGCCGCGGCGGCCAGGTCGGTGGTGAGGGTGATCCCCGCGGCGGTCGCTGTGGTGTTGCTCTTGTCCGCGCCTGTCACGTCCTGCTGATACACCGCGGCGAGATCGTCGAATCGGGTGCGCGCGGCGGTGAGCGCCGCGTCGTCGATGTCGTAGGCGGTGACGTCGAACCCGTGGAAGGCGGTCTGAAAGGCGATCTGGGATCCGAGTACCCCCGTCCCGAGGACGGTCACCTTGCGGAATTCGATGGTCATGCGTCAGCCTCCCGGTCTGGACGCGAGCACCCCCCACCGCTGCGCGTCTCGGTTGTCTCGTACCGCCGTCCATCATGGCCCCGGAAGCTGAGGCAGCGATGTGAACGAAACACGCGTTCCGGACATCTCAGGCAGAAGCTGGTAACAGTTCAGCTAACCGACGCGGTCGATCAGCCCGCGGTGACGAGACCCTCGGCGACCATCCAGTCACGGGCGACGTCGGCGGGCTCGCGGCCGTCGATATCGACCTGACGATTGAGTTCGGTGATCACCTCGTTGGTGAGGCGCGCGGAGATCGGGGCCATGACCGCGACCGCCTGGGGGTGCGCGTCGGCGAAGTCGCGGTGCATGACCAGCGAGGCGTTGTATTTCGGGAAGAAGGCCTTGTCGTCTTCGAGCAGCACCAGTTCGAGGGCGGGAATGCGGCCGTCGGTCGCGGCGACCGAGCCGAAGCGGCATTGTTTCGCGTCGGCGGTGGCCTGGTAGACCAGCGCGTCCTGGACGATCTGGCGTTGGGCCTTGCCGAGGTCGATCCCGTAGGCGCCGGCCAGGCCGGGATAGCCGTCCGGGCGGACGTTGAACTCGGTGCCGACGCAGGTGGTCGCGGCGCCGGGATCTTTCGCGACGAGGTTCGCGTAGTCCGACAGCGTGCGAACCCCGGTCTCCTCGGCGTAGCCCTTGCTGGTGACGAGGGCGTAGGTGTTGTTCATCGGCGCCATCGCGGCCCAGACCATGTCGTGTTCGGCCAGATCGGCGTCGCGCACCGCCTCGAACTGGGCAGTCTCGGTGGGGATCGGCTTCTCCTTGCCGAGGTAGTTGATCCAGCCGGTGCCGGTGTAGTCGTAGGCGATGTCGATCTGGCCGTTCAGTTGCGCGTCGCGCAAGCTGTTGGAGCCTTGGATATTGGTCAGGTCACGCACGTTCGCGCCCGCGGCCGTCAGTGCGAATTCGATCATGTAACCCAGGATGTTGGCCTCGGTGAAGTCCTTGGAGCCCACCGTGACCGCGACACCGTCGAGTTCGGGCACCGGTGTGATGCCTGCCGGTCCGACAGACAACGGCACCGAGCCACCCGACTGCAGTCCGCAACCCGCGAGAACCAGCACGCTCAGAACCGGGGCCAGCCCGCGCAACCATCCGGCGATCCTCACCGCAACCCCTTCGGCCCGAGGAACTGTTCGGCCAGCGCGCCGAGCCAGTCGACGAACAGCGCCAGCGCGACAGCGAGGACGGCGCCGAGCGTCAAGGTCACGGTGTCGCGCAGTTTGTAACCGGTGTCGATGAGAATGCCGAGCCCGCCGGCGCTCACCATGAACGACAGGGTGGCGGTTCCGACGGCCAGCACCAGGGAGGTTCTCAGGCCCGCGAGGATGTAGGGCACCGCGAGCGGGAACTCGATGCGGCGCAATACCAGTGCCGCCGACATCCCCTGTCCCCTGCCCGCGTCGATCAGCGCGGGGTCGACCTGCTGGTAGCCCAGGATCGTATTGCGCAGGACCGGCAGCAGCGAGCAGAACGCGATCGGCGCGACACCCACCCAGAACCCGGTGGTGCGGGTGACCAGGTAGCACAGCACGATCAGCCCGATCGCCGGCGCGGACGCTCCGATATTGGCGATGCCGACGAAAAACGGCGCGAGACGGCGGAATCGGTGCCTGGTGAGCACGGTCCCCAGCGGCACGGCCACCGCTACCACGATGAGCACCACCGCCGCCGTGATCAGCACGTGCTGCCAGGTCACCTGGGCGACATTGCTCACGCTGATACTGGCCTGCTGGGTGACGGTGAGATCGCGCCGGAACGCCCAGACCAGCACGCCGACCGTGAGGATCAGCACGATCACGGGCTGAGCGAGCAGGCGGAGGTATTCGGCGCGCCGCTGGGTGGCGGGAGCAGCGGTCGCGGCGGGAACGTCGACGATCGAACGGGCGGGAGCTGACACGGTATTCGTCACTGTGGGGCCCTCCGCACCTGGTGACGGCCCGGTCCCGATGCAGGATCGCGAGCGTCTTCGCCCCGGGACACCGCGGGTTCGGGGATGGTCGCGCCGCGAGGCGGCTCGGTCCTCATGCCGGTGCCGATTCGGTCGCGGCGAGGTGGTCGATGAGGGTGTCGACGGTGACTGTTCCGGCGTAGGCGCCGGTGTTGTCGACGACGACGGCGGAGGCGGTGCGTTCGGTGAGCAGCCCGGCGAGCGCGTCTTGCAGGGTCGCGTCCGCGGGCAGGGTGGCGCCGACCGGGGTCCCGACGTCGCGCAGCGAATCCGCGTGGGCGAGTTCGGCTGTCGTCACCCGCCGGAGCGGGCGCCGTTGCTGGTCGAGCACCAGGCCCCAGGGGCGGTCCGCCGCGCGCAGGGCGGTGGTGAGTGCCGCGGCGCTGGTGTCCTCGGTGGCGGTGACGCCCTGGTCGAGGTCTATCCCGGCGAGGACGGTGAGGCCGAGTCGGTCGATGGTGGCGGTGGCGCCGACGAAACCGGCGACCGTCTCGTCGGCGGGGGCCGCCAGGATCGCGGCGGGGGTGTCGTACTGCAGGATGCGGGAGCGGTCACCGAGAACAGCGATGCGGTCGCCCAGCTTCACCGCCTCGCCGAAGTCGTGGGTGACGAAGACGATGGTCTTGCCGAGTTCGCTTTGCAGACGGAGCAATTCGTCCTGCAACAGCGCGCGGGTGATCGGGTCGACCGCACCGAAGGGTTCGTCCATCAGCAGCACCGGCGGGTCCGCGGCCAGCGCCCTCGCGACGCCGACGCGCTGCTGCTGTCCGCCGGAGAGCTGGCGCGGGTAGCGGTTGCGGTAGGTGTCGGGGTCGAGGCCGACGAGGGTGAGCATCTCGTCGGTGCGTTCGGCGACACGGCGGCGGTCCCAGCCGAGCAGGCCGGGCACCGTGGCGATGTTCTTGGCGACGGTCATATGCGGGAACAGCCCGGCCTGCTGGATGGAATAGCCGATGCCGCGGCGCAATTCGTCGGCGTCGATCGCGCCCGCGTCGCGGCCGCCGATGGTGACGGTGCCCGAGGTGGGTTCGATCAGCCGGTTGATCATCCGCATGGTGGTGGTCTTGCCGCAACCGGACGGGCCGACCAGCACCACGATCTCCCCGGCCGGGATGGTCATGGAGACCTCGTCGACTGCGGGTTCGGGCTGTTCGGGATAGCGTTTGGTGACCCGGTCGAGCACGATCTCGACCCCGGAGACCCCGGAATCCGCGGCCGCCTCGGTGGTTTCGATGTCAGTCACGGATTCCCCTCGGAATAGTGAGCCGTCCGAGCAGAACCAGGACGCCGTCGAGTGCGAGTGCGAGCACGACGATGAGGACGGTGCCGGTGAGTGCCTGCGGCACCGCGTTCGGGCTGCCGAGGCGAGAGAGTCCCGAGAAGATCACATTGCCCAGGCCGGGGCCTTTGGCATAGGCCGCCAGGGCCAGGATGCCCATGATCATCTGGGTACTGACCCGCATGCCGGTGAGAATGGACGGCCAGGCGAGGGGCAGTTCGATCTTGGTCAGCAGGCGCAACCGGTTCATCCCGACACCGCGCGCGGCATCGGTCACCGCCGGATCCACCGACGACAACCCGAGCACCGTGTTTCGCAGGATCGGCAACAGCGCGTAGAGCACCAGGGCCACGATCGTCGGTCCCACGCCGAGCCCGAGGAACGGAATCAGCAAGCCGAGCAACGCGAACGAGGGCACCGTGAGAATGGCCCCCGCCATCGCGGCCGCGGCAGCGGACCCGAGCGGACTTCGATACACGAGGATCCCGAGCGCCACCGCGATCATGGTCGCCAGCACCAGCGACTGCACCACGGCCGACACATGGAGGTAGGAATCGACCAGCAACTGCTCCCGCCGGTTCACCACGAACGACCACAACGCGTCCATGGTCCACCTCCCCGTCGTTCGGCGGCCGCCTAGGGCCCTGCTCCCCGGATTTCCCACCCGAATCAGGGTGAAACATCGACGTTCCCACACGCCACCGCATCATGATGCGACGAATCAGCCTGCGCGAAAACATGTTTCACCAGCGCGATCATCCTACGCGTCACGAACGACCCCGGTGGGAATTTCGAACTCACCCCTGATCGAGCCGCAGCCGCCGTGCCGACTCCTCGGAATCACTCGGCCCGAGTGCTCAGCTGTCCGCCGCCGCCAGTTCGGCTTTCACCACCGCGAACGCCGTGGCCGCGCTGTAGCCGCGGCGGGCGAGCATGTCGACCAGGCGGCGGGTGGCCTTGGCGCGGTCGAGATCGGCGGGCATGGCGCGGAGTTTGCGACGGACCAGGTCGACAGCGGCTTGTTCGTCGCCGGGCGTCGGTCGGCGTGAGGTGTAGCCGGCAGCCGCGTCCGGCTCCACTGCGTCGTTGGAGGTTTCGCCGGCGATCTCCGCTCGGTCCGCGTCCCCGGCCGTGCGCTCCGAAGTCTTCGCGCGGACCGCCCTCACCTCGGCGGACGTGCGCTCGAAGCCCGCCTCGTCCAGTTCGGCGGTGACGACGGCGAAGGCGGTGGACTGGTCGTAGCCGCGGCGAGCGAGCATGCCGACGAGGCGACGCACTGCCTTGTCGCGGTCCAGACCGGCGGGCAGGGTGCGGAGTTTGCGACGGACCAGGTCGGCGGCGCGAGCGTGTTCGGCGTCGTCGGTGACCATCGACAGCGCCTGTTCGGCATCGCCGGGGGCGACGCCCTTCTCGCGCAGCTCACGCTGGAGGGCCTTTCTACCCCGGCCGGAGTAGGTGTGGCGCTCGTGCACCCACTGTTCGGCGAAGGAGGCGTCGTTGATCAGACCCACTTCGGTGAACCGTTCGAGCGTGGCCGCTGTCACCTCGAGGCGGAACCCCTTCTCACCGAGGCGTTTCTCCAGTTCGGCGCGGCTGCGAGCACGCACCGAGAGCAAGCGCAGGCACACGTCCTTGGCCTGTTCCAGGGTTGCGTCGGGACGGTCGCCCGGGGCGAGCCGGCGTGTGCCGGCCCGCCTGTCGGGCTCTCCCGGCTGGGATCCGGCCGCCACCGGATCCGCCTGCCGTCCGTCGTCACCACCGACGACAGTCGACAGGGAGACTTCGTCGCGCCGCGCGGACCTACGTTCGCGTCGGGCGCCGCGGGGCCGTCGCCGACCCTCACTCCCCCACTCTTCATGATCATCACCAACCCGCGCAGCGAAATGCGGTGGTTTGTCATCATCGATGAATCCGGTCGGGTGCGCGCGCTGCGGATCGCCCGCACCCGACCGAATCCTCTTCGCATCCGAATCGGCTCGCTTGTCGCGAGCCGACCGGACGAGTTCATCGGCCGCACCCCTGCCGCGGCCCACCACGGGCATCACCGGCTCCGGCTCGACCTCGATTCCGAGGCGAGCCAGCTGCCTGCGCATCTGTTCGACCGGGTCGGCCGAATCGTGGTGGCCGCCGGGGCTCGGCGTGGTCATCGGCTCAGAAGTCGGCGGGCGCGTCGGCCTCGGCGGTCAGTACGGCGCCGATGCCCAGCTTCTCCTTGATCTTCTTCTCGATCTCGTTGCACACGTCCTTGTTCTCCAGCAGGAACTTGCGGGCGTTCTCCTTGCCCTGGCCCAGCTGATCGCCCTCGTAGGTGTACCAGGAGCCGGACTTGCGGACGAAGCCGTGCTCGACGCCCATGTCGATGAGCGAGCCCTCCTTGGAGATGCCGTGGCCGTAGAGGATGTCGAACTCGGCCTGCTTGAACGGCGGCGCGACCTTGTTCTTGACGACCTTCACGCGGGTGCGGTTACCGACCGCGTCGGTGCCGTCCTTGAGGGTCTCGATGCGGCGCACGTCCAGGCGCACGGAGGCGTAGAACTTCAGCGCCTTACCACCGGTGGTGGTCTCGGGCGAGCCGAACATGACACCGATCTTCTCGCGCAGCTGGTTGATGAAGATGGCGGTGGTGCCGGAGTTGCTGAGCGCGCCGGTCATCTTGCGCAGCGCCTGGCTCATGAGGCGGGCCTGCAGGCCGACGTGGCTGTCACCCATCTCGCCTTCGATTTCCGCGCGCGGCACCAGGGCGGCGACGGAGTCGATGACGAGGATGTCGATGGCGCCGGAGCGCACCAACATGTCGGCGATCTCCAGGGCCTGCTCACCGGTATCGGGCTGGGAGACCAGCAGCGCGTCGGTGTCGACGCCCAGCTTGCGGGCGTAATCGGGGTCGAGAGCGTGCTCGGCGTCGATGAAGGCGGCGACACCGCCCGCGGCCTGGGCGTTGGCGACGGCGTGCAGCGCGACGGTGGTCTTACCCGAGGATTCCGGGCCGTAGATCTCCACGACGCGTCCACGCGGCAACCCGCCGATTCCAAGCGCGACGTCGAGCGCGATGGAGCCGGTGGGGATGACAGCGATCGGCTGACGCGTCTCCTCACCGAGACGCATGACAGCGCCCTTGCCGAAGCTCTTCTCCACCTGCGCCAGTGCCAGTTCCAGCGCTTTGTCGCGATCGTAGGCCTGCGGTGCCATGATGTGTGCCCCTTCTCGAGGTGAGTGTCTCTCTGGTTGGCGCCCACAGTAGAGGCCGGCACCGACAAGTTCTGGCGCCCAGGTTAGTCGAACACCCATTCGAGTCAAGCGACGCGCCCACCAACACGCGAAGCAGCCGCTCCGACCAGCAATCCGGGAGCGAAACCGGCCGTCAGTGCTGCGGGAGCACCGAGTCGTCACCCTCGGCGCGTGGCCCGAAGATCCGCCGCTGCGACTGGTCGATGCGGACGTCATTGATACTGGCCTCGCGCCGAGCCATCCGCCCGTCCGCCGCGAACTCCCACTGCTCGTTGCCGTAGCTGCGCCACCACTGCCCCGACTCGTCGTGCCACTCGTACTGGAAGCGCACGGCGATGCGGTTGTCGTGGAAGGCCCACAGATCCTTGCGCAGCGCGTAGCCGTTCTCGGCCGACCATTTGCGGGTCAGGAACTCCACGATCGCGGCATGGCCGGTGAAGAATTCGTCGCGGTTGCGCCATACCGAATCCTCGGTGTACGCGGCGGCGACCCGTTCGGGGTCTCGGGTATTCCAGGCGTTCTCGGCGGCGAGCACCTTCGCGCGGGCGGAATCGAGGTCGAAGGGCGGCAGGGGTGGTCGCATGGGGAGAATCCTTTTCGGTGTGATCAAGGGTTGTTCGGGGAGAGTTCGGGCGGTCCCCAGCGCACAGCGAGCGCACCGGGGCGTTCGATCACCTCGTCGACGGTGAAATCGACGGCGCACTGCGCACCGACGGTGAATGCCGCTGCGTCCCAGACCAATTCGGCCCGGCCGGTGAGCTGCAGCAGCGCGCCGGTCGACCAGTCGGCGACGAGCAGCCCGCAACGCGGTTGCACCGCGATATTGCCCAGGGTCATGAACATCGAGTTGCCGCGGTAGTCCGGCCAGCGCAGCCGAGTCGGCGAAAGAACCTGCAGGAAACCGGGATTGCCGCCGCGGTGCGAAGCGTCGGCATGCCCGGCATCGTCGGCGGTGGCGACGAAGAATGTATCGGCGCCACCGATCATCTCGACCGCGGCGGTGGTCAGCGTCGTACCGCGCCGCACCCGGCCGGACGTTCCGACTCCGGAGACCTCCCGAATCCGTCTGCGCGAGATGTACTTCGGGCAGTTCGCGTAGACCTGTTCGGTGGTGATCCGTATCCCACCCGCGCGCACCGCCGAGGTGCCGTTGACGCGCATTCGCCGCCGACGCTGCGGTTGCAGCGCGATCAACCCGACCTCGACCTCACTCGACAGCGCCGCCGCCAGCGGATCAGCGCCCTCGGGCACCGTGTCGATGTCGATGGTCGCGTCGCCGACCGCGTGCACGAACCCGGCGGGCCCGGTGAGCGGACTCGCCCACAGTCGCCCCGCCGGATCCGCGGCGCCCAGCACCACCATCGACTGTTCGGCCAGGAAGGACGCGGCGACCGCCGGGATCCCGGTACGGATCGAGCGGCCGACCCTGGCAGCCGCCTCGGCCTGTCCCATCCGGCGCTGCACGGCCAACTCTCCGGGGTGAAACATCCTCGTCAGAAGAATCCGCAGGTCGGGGCAGGACCGGCCGGCGCGGGCGCGGTGTCGGCGCCCAGTGGGGCGAAGACCTCGAGCCGAATGCCGTCGGGATCAGCGAAGAAGATGCCGCCGGAGGACGCCCCCTCGCCGTGGGCGACCACCCCGTCGTGGAAGAACTCGGCATCGAGCGCACGCAGCGCCGACTCGACGACGCGCACCGTATCGACATCGTCGACCTGGAACGACAGGTGATGCAGCCCCGGTGTGCTGGTGGAGAATTCGCCGCTGCTCTGCTGCCACAGCGTGAGTACCAGCGCACCGTCGCGGCCGAGGAAGGCCCAGCGTCGCTCGCCGTCGGCGCCGCTGCCGAGTTCCTCGAAGCCGAGGCCGCGGCGGTAGAAGTCGACGGACCGATCGAGGTCGGCGACGTTGAGTCCGATATGGCCGGTGGTGAGCACAGGCGCGGCAACGGTGGTCATAGTTTCCTCCCGGAATGTTTAACTGCCTATCGGTTGTTGAACAGTTAGAACATAGGACGGGTCCACCCTCTCCGTCAACCCTTGAAATACTTTTAGACAGTTAGGACGGTCGTGTTGATAACCTCGGGCATGCGCGATCCCCGTCCGCACACCGGCGAACCCCCTGCCCTCGACCTGCTCAACACTCGGTGGGCGGGCGCCGAGCCGGGCGATCTGCTCACCGATCTCGACGGGCTGCGCACCTGGCTGGAGCTCATCGGGCTCGCCGATCGCGTACCCGTCGACGAGCATGCCCTCACCGCGCTGCACACCGCGCGCGGTGCCATCCACGATGCCGTGACCCGCGCCGATCACACCGCACTGAACCGGGTTCTCGACCACGGGCGCATCCGCCGCGAGCTCACCGACGAGGGCCCCCGCGACATCCCCGAGGTCGACGACCCGGTGTGGTTACCCGGCTGGCTCGCCGCCGACAATCTGCTGCACCTGATCACCGAGGCACCGCATCGGATCCGTCAGTGCGCGCACCCCGATTGCGTGCTGTTCTTCTACGACACGTCCAAGAACGGCACCCGCCGCTGGCATTCCATGGCGACCTGCGGCAATCGCACCAAGGCCGCGCGCCACTACGCCAAGAGCAGTTGAGCCGCGGTTCTCAGAACAGTTCGTCGAGCAGCCGGTAGTAGTCCAGCTTGGTGCGATCGGGTTCGGTCAGGCCATAGGCGGTGTAGAACGCCGTGACCGCCTCCGCGCCGAAGTCCTCGGCCAGGTCGCGCTCGGCGAGTGCGAGGTCGCGATAACGATCGCCGCGACCGAGTGCCCCGACATCGATCAGCAGGCCGCCGGTGAGCACATTGCCCGGCGTGAAGTCGCCGTGTGTGACGACGAGATCATCGGTGGCCGGGCGCTGTTCCCGCAGTCGCGCGAGGATGAACGCGGGCGAGAGATGACGGTGATCGTCGTCGAAATCCGCTGCGTCGACGAAGCCTTCGACCACATTGCGGTGGGCCCGCGCCAGGGCGACGTCGAGACCAGCGTCGAAGGGGCACTGCGAGACCGGAAGGTCGTGCAACGCACGCAGGACCTTACCCATCTGCGTGCCGATCGCGGCGGCTTCGACCGAATCAGCTTGTCCGGCAAGTGATCCGGCAGCGGCGTCGGCGAGCACGAGGACATCCTCGGCGAACGCGGACACCACAGGCACCGCGATCCCGTTTTCGCGCAACCAGGTAAGCCGCTCGTACTCGGCCACCGCCCGCGGGCCACGCTTGATCCAGTACCCGCCCGACCGGACCAGATTGCCGCCACGACCCTCGTGTTCCTGCGACCACACGGGCACCGGCCCGAGCAGGGTCTCGATGACCGGCGGGAGCGGCAGGGCCAGCTCGTCGAGGTGGTCGAGGGCCGCGCGGGTGGACTCGATGAGCTCGGAATCACCGTCGACCACCCGCAGCCGCATGGCCTCCTTGAGCAGTTCACGCGCCTCCCGCGGCCGGTGCTGTTCGGCCAGCGATTTGCCCAGGTGATGGGCGGCGAAGGAGACGAGATCGGGATCGAGCGCGCGACTGGCGTGCAGCGCACGGCGGTAGAGGATCTCGGCGTGCGAGGGTTCACCCTGGTACCGGTAGACGTCGGCCAGATTGATCCAGACGGTGATCCGGCGCTGCTCGGTATCGGCCAGTTCCAGGGCCTGATCGAGCCGGTCGAGGGCCTCGTCGTAGCGACCGAGCAGCATCAACGCGATGCCGAGCCTGCGCAGGCCGGGGAAATCATGGGGGTCGGCGAGGGCGACCCGGGCCGCGAGGTTCTCGGCGTCGACCGGGATCATCCGCAACCGCTCGTCGAACCGATACGGTCGCGTGTCCGAGTTCTGCGTTGTCACGGCCATTGCCTGATCACCACCGGTTCGGGGGGACGTCGAAGTCGGCGCACAACGCTCGCCATACGTCACGCGGGTCGACGCCGTTGTCGATCGCTACCGCCCCCGTGCGCCCCAGTTGGGGTATCACGTGATCGGTCAGCATGGCGTCGGCGCGCGCCACGCCGAACTCGGTGTGCATCAGCTCCTGGAATTCGGTCAATCGCACGTTGCCCAAGATACTCGCGCCAGGCGACCGCCGACAGGTCCCCGTTCAGCCCAGCGATGTTTGCGACGACCGGTGACTGTCGGCGACCGACTACCGCTTCGCGGCGTCGTGACAGACCTGAATCGGATCCTCGACCTCGGCCAGACCGGCAGCGGCGTGCCGAGCCGCCGCGGCGTAGGCGGGGTCGTCGAGTACCTGCCGCACCGCGGCGCCGACCGCCTCGGGCGTGAGCGGTCGCACGAGCACCGAACTACCCTGCCGTACCGCACGATTGGCGAGTTCCCACTGGTCACCGCCGCCGGGGACGGTCACCACCGGCACCCCTGCGGCCAGGGATTTGGCGAGCAGGCCGTGGCCGCCACCGCCGACGACGACCGTGGCGTGGGTGAGCAATTCGTCTTGTCGGCCGAGGCCCGCGGTAGCCCAGTCGGGGAGTTCGGCGGGTGGGGTGTCGAGGGTCGAGATGGCCGCGCGCACGCCGAGTCCGGCCAGACCGGCCAGGACGATGTCGGCCATGTCGGCGACGCCGGTGTGCGCGGTCGAGGGCGCCACCATCACCAGCGGGGCGTCACCCGGGGGCAGGGGAAGTACGGCATCGGTGGGTTCCCACAGCAGCGGTCCGACGACGTGGGTGTCGGCGGGCCAGTCGGGGCGGTCCATCTCCAGGGCGGGCAGGGTGGCGACCAGACGCGCGGTAGGACCGGGATCCTCGGCGGGCAGGCCGATGGTCTCGCGAGCCGCGGAGCGCTGACGATGGCCGGTGCGGACCGCCCGCGCGGTCATCGTGCGCAGGACACCGTCGCGCATGCGACCACGCACGCCTTCTCCCGGCGCAAGGCCACTGCCGATCGGCGGCAAGGCTTTCGACGGTAGGTAGAGCGGGTGCGGTGACAATTCGACCCACGGCAGTCCCAGTCGCTCGGCCGCCATCCCGCCGCCGGCGGTGAGAACGTCGGAGACGACCAGGTCGGGCAGCATCGCGCTGAGTTCGGGCAGGTTCTCGGTGGCGATATGGGCGGCACGATCGTGGATCCGGGCACCCGCGTCGGTGTCGTCGTCCGTCGGGCGCGGCGCGAGACCCTTGAGCTTGCGCACGCTGATCCCGGCGGAGCGCGCCAGATCGAGCCATCTCGGCCCGGTGAACAACACGGGCTCGTCCCCCGCGGCCAGCAATCGCAGACACAACGCGATCGCGGGAAACGCATGCCCTGGATCGGGCCCGGCCACCACAGCTATTCGCATCCGCCCACCCTGCCATATCCCCAGGCCGCGCCCACCTCGGACAACCGAACTCCGGTTTCTGCGCTACCTTGACCGCCGCACCACAGCGTCGAAACCGGCAGGAGCGATCACGTGCTACCCGACAGTCCCGACTTCTCTCCCGTCGCCCCGATCGACACCGTCGACGACCTGTTCGCGCTCCTCGAGCGGTGCGCCGGTGCCTGGGACACCGCGGACCGCACCGGCGATCCCGTCGACATCCTCGATCACGATCGACAGTGCGCGCAACTGTTGCGCCGCGATCACCCCGACGACGAAGAACTCCAGGTCGCGGGCCTGCTCCACGACATCGGTCACGTTCTGGTCCCCGGCGACGACGCAGGCCACGGCAGGCACGCAGCCGAAGCGGTCCGCGGTCTGCTCGGTACCCGCGTGGCACGACTGGTGGAACTGCACGTGGTTGCGAAACGCTTTCTGGCGGCGACGGATTCGAACCACGCCAGCGCGTTGTCGGCGTCGAGTCGGCGCACACTCATCGCGCAGGGTGGCCCGATGACGCCCACCGAGGTCGAAGCCTTCCGCGCCGACCCCGATTTCACCGCCGCGCTGGCGCTGCGCAGGGCCGACGACGCGGGCAAAGTAATCGGGTTACGCGTTGCGCCCCTGCGGGATTGGCGCCCGGTCGTCGATCGCGTCGCCGCCCGCTGATCAGCCGCCGAAGGTGAACAGTTCGAAGCCGACGGCGTGTTCGGCGGGGAATCCTTGCTTGGGACCCGTTGCGAAGGTGACGATTTCGCGCACCTGCTCCTCCACCGGCACCGGGCTCAGCACCTGCAGATACCGCCGATGCGCCGACAACGACGCGCGCGCCTGCTCGAGATGAGCGCTCACATCCACTGCGTGCGTGGCGACCGGGCCGACCACGGCCGCCCAGCGCGCCGACCACGGTGGCAGATCGGCGAGTTCGGGGAAGATCCATTCGTTGCCCGCGTCGGAGATCGCGTCCATCGCCGATCGACCGACAGCCCGGTGATCAGCACTGTTGACCACGCCCGGCGCCCAGGTGTCGCCGAAGTTGAACAGCACCACCATCTCCGGGCGATGCCTGCGCAGCGCGGCGGCCAGTTCGCGGCGCAGGGTGAGACCTTCCTCGATGCGGCCGTCCGGATGGTCGAGGAATTCCACGGTGTGCACGCCGACTTCACGCGCGCCGGAGATCTCCTCGATCTCCCGCAGCGGCGCGGCCTGCGCGGGCGGCATCCCGGCGATCCCCGCCTCGCCCCGCGTGACGAGCAGATAGCGAATGTCCTTGCCCTGCCCGGTCCATCGCGCGACCGCCGCGGCGGCGCCGTATTCGATGTCGTCGGGATGGGCGACGATCACCAGTCCGCGCTGCCAGTCCTCGGGTACCTGTTCCACCCCGCCATGCTAACCACAGGCGGCTAGCCGATCGGGGTCTTGTCGCTTCCCGACACCGCCTTGTACAGCAGGTACACACCGGTGCCGATCGCCCCGATCACCAGGATGGGCATCAGCGCCTCGATCAGCGCACCCAGAATCCAGAACGCGATCACCGCGACCACGACGATGCCGATGACTTTCAGAACCATGATGTGACTCCTCGCCAGCTCCGAGACCGCACTCGCGCGATCCGATATCTTCGATGCTGCCACCGGGTGGCCGATAGATCACCAGGTCAGCACCGATATCCGGGTGTAGATCAGGGTTCACCCCGAGACCGGCGCCGCAGCGGTTCCCCGGCTACCGTGTTCGGCATGGACTACTTGGCGTTGCTCTGTACCGAGCTCACCGCCTTCGGTGAACTCATCACTGTCGAGACCGATCTCGCCGCGCCGGTGCCGTCCTGCGGTGACTGGACGGTCTACGACCTCGTCGATCACGTCGGGCGCGGCAATCTGTGGGTGGTCACCGCGGTGGCCGAGCTGCGCGGCGATTTCGAGGGTGAGCCCGCACCGAGGGATCCCGCGGCCCTGCGGGAGTGGTACGAGTCGACCGCCGACGCCCTGGTCACCTCGCTGTCCGCGGACGAGGACAAGGAGGCCTGGACCTTCACCCGGTCCATGCCGCGCACCGTCGGCTTCTGGCGTCGGCGCCGCGCCCACGAGACCCTCATGCACCTGTGGGACGGTCAGAATGCCCTCGGCGAGGCCGACCCGTTCGACCCCGATCTCGCTGTCGACGGCGTCGACGAGGTCTTCGAGCTGTTCGCGCCCCGGATGATCCACCGCGGCCTCGCGACCGAACCGGCGGTGGCGCTGCGGGTCCGCGCCACCGACACCGCCAAGACCTGGACCTACGGCCCCGGCGAGCCGGTCGCCGAACTCGCGGGCACCGCATCGGACCTGCTGCTGGCCCTGTGGGCCCGCAAGTCCGGCTCCGACCCCGAGTTCACCTGGGACGGCGACCGCGCGGCGGGCGAGCGAGTGCTGGCCGGGCCACTCGTTCCGTAAGCAAACGACTGACGACGACCAGGACAAGCGTCCATAATCGGGGATCACTGCGCGTAGGAGGACTTCCATGGAACCCATCGTCACGACCACGAGCGGCGCGGTACGCGGCCACACCGAGGCAGGCGTCACCCGCTTTCTCGGCGTGCCGTTCGCGGCGGCGCCGGTCGGGCCGAAACGATTCCAGCTGCCCGAGGCCGCACCGGCCTGGGAAGGCGTGCGAGAGGCGACCGAGATGGGCGCCACCTGCGCGCAGACGCCCTACCCGGCACCGATCCACGCCCTGCTCGGCAGCGACTACATCCCCGGCGACGACTACCTCAACGCGAATGTCTGGACGCCCGACTCCGCTGTCTCGGGCCTCCCGGTACTGGTGTGGATTCATGGCGGCGCGTTCGTCCGTGGGTCCAACGCACGCGCGATCTACGACGGGACGGCGTTCGCCCGCGACGGTGTGGTCATGGTGGGGATCAACTACCGCCTCGGGATCTCGGGATTCGCCGAGATCGAGGGCGCGCCGTCGAATCGTGGACTGCACGATCAGATCTTCGCCTTGCGCTGGGTGCGCGAGAACATCGCCGCGTTCGGTGGTGACCCCGACAATGTGACGATCTTCGGTGAGTCCGCGGGCGCGATGAGTGTGGCGGCCTTGATCGCCGCACCGCAAACCACCGGACTGTTCCGCCGCGCGATCATGCAGAGCGGCAACGGTGCGGTCGCCGCCGACGCCGAGGACGCGCGCAAGGTGTCCGCCGCGCTGGCCGCCGAACTGGGAATCTCGCCGACCGCACAAGACTTCGGCGCACTCGGCCCCGACGAACTGCGCAGAGCGCAGAACGCCGTCGCGCTGGCCCTGATGACCGATCCCGATCCGCAGCGTTGGGGCCGATCGGTGATCCAACTGGGTGGCGGCATCATGAGCCTGTTCCCGGTGATCGACAACGACATCGTGGAAGGCCCGCCGACCGAGGTTCTTCTCGCACACCCGGAGCGCGCGGTCCCCCTCATCGCGGGCACCACCGCCGACGAGTTCCGCTTCTTCACCGTCCCCGCCGGGCTCGCCGCCGCGATCACCGCCGACACCCTGCCTTTCGTCCTCACCCGCTACGGCATCGATCCCGCGGTCGCCCAGACGTATTCGACCGAGCGGCCCGATGCCACCCCCGCCGAGATCTTCAACGCCATCCTCACCGACCTGAGCTTCCGCGCGGGCACCTACGACTTCGCCGAAGCCGGCGCCGCCGCTGCCCCCACTCACGTCTACGAATTCGCCTGGCCCACAACACTTCCCGGGCTAGGCGCCTGTCACGTGCTGGAAATCCCGTTCGTCTTCGACACCATCGACAACGGCCACTCCCTCACCGGGCCCACCCCACCGCAGTCCCTGGCCGACGAAATGCACACCGCGTGGGTCGCTTTCGCCACCGACGGCACCGTCGGCTGGGCGCCGTTCACCGCCGACGAGAAGAACGTCCGCATCTTCGACATTCCCGAGTCCGCCACCGTCACCGACCCCCGCGCCGCAGAGCTCGCGGCCCTGCGTCAGGCGCTCGCCCCGGCCTGACCTGCGATCGGCACGCCGCGTCCTCGACCGGCGTGCCGATCGATAAGGGTGTCCGAGGGGTACTTAGCGGGAGGAATCCTGTCCGCCGGTGAACAGGTCGGTGCCCTGGTCGGCCATTTCGGTGAGCGCCTGGGCCCAACCGTCGAGGCGGTCGGCGGCTTCGCGCAGGTCGGCGACGATGCCGTTGAACTGGTACGCGAGCACCGAATCTTCCGGCACCGCGAGAATGCGGGCCGCGGCGGCGACCAGTTGTTCGTATTCGACCACGCCGGTTTCCAGGCGGGTGAGCACGCCGGCGACGGTGGATTTCAGTGCCGCGACGGTGTCGGGGTTGGCGCGGCCGACGGTGTCGGCGGCCTGTTCCATCGCGACCACGTCGGCGGCGAGCGCGTGCAGAGCGCCCGCGCCGGAGCGGGCCGTCTCGAGTAGGTCGCGCAGTTCGTCCTCGGGGAGTCGGCGGGTGCGCCCGATCTGGGCGCCGAGGTCGTAGAGCGCCCGTTCGGCGCGGATCAGGCGCTGGATGGGTGCGCGCGCGGCCGAGCGTAGGCCGGGCGACTTGCGGGCGACGAACGCCGCCTGCGGCAGGGGTTTGCCGCGCAACTCCAGATACCGGCGCGCGGTGAGCGCGGTTCCGGTGACGAAGGCGACGGCGCCACCGCCGATCACCACGACAGCCCAAGCGGGCGCCGAGATCACGGCCAGTCCGACCGCCCCGACCGTGGTGATGCCCGAAACGGTGCCCAGCTGGAAACTGCGCCTGCGCACCCGGCGCCGCCGGCGCAACTCGCGTTCACGCGGGTCGGCCCAGCGCCGCACCGCGACCAGGGCCTGCTCACCGACCCCACGCAAGGTCGCGGGCACCGAGCCCGTCATGGCGGCCTGCGTGATCGCCGCCGGATCCACGATCTCGCCGCGTTGGCGCCGACTGCTGCCGTTCATCCCTGATCCTTCCGCCGCGCCAGCACCCGCTGACAAACCACGGGTGTCGGGGCCGGCCGTCCCAGCCCCGTCCGACCCGACCTCGAGGAGGGTCCGCCGCGAAGCGGCGGTCGCGGCCGGGTCGCCGGTCAGCCGCCGTTGCGTACGCGACGAAGGAGCAAGCAACGGTGGCTGACCGGCGGCCCCTCTGGGCCGCGACCTCGAGCGCGCCAGCGCTCCGATATCACTGCTGGGCCGCTTGGCCCTTGTTGATGTTCGGCGCCGGTGCGGCCTGGGGCTGCGCCGGGTCGATCGCCGCGTTGTTGTTGCCGGTGGGCAACGCGTCACCACGCATGGAGGCGCGGATCTGCTCGAGCTTGCTGTGCCCGGCCATCTGGACGCTGGCCTGCTGCACCTCCATCATGCGACCCTGCACCGTGTTCTGCGCCAGCTCGGCCGAACCGAGCGCGTTGGCGTAGCGACGCTCGATCTTGTCGCGCACGGCGTCCAGGCTGGGCGTGGAGCCCGGCGCGGACAGGGTGGAATCCATCTGCTGCAGCGAGGCCGAGACCTGCTCCTGCATCTTGGCCTGCTCGAGCTGGCTGAGCAGCTTGGTGCGCTCGGCGACCTTCTGCTGCAACATCATCGCGTTCTGCTCGACCGCCTTCTTGGCCTGTGCGGCGGCCTGCAGGGACTGATCGTGCAACACCTTGAGGTCCTCCACCGACTGCTCGGCGGTGACCAGCTGGGCGGCGAACGCCTCGGCGGCGTTGGTGTACTGGATCGCCTTCTCGGTGTCGCCCGCCGCCTGTGCCTGATCGGCCAGGGTGACGGCCTGACGGGCGTTGGCGTTGAGCTTCTCGACCTCGTCGAGCTGACGGTTCAGCTTCATCTCCAGCTGACGCTGGTTACCGATCACCGATGCCGCCTGCTGCGACAGCGCCTGATGCTGACGCTGCGCCTCCTCGATAGCCTGCTGAATCTGGACCTTCGGATCCGCATGCTCTTCGATCTTGGAGTCGAAGAGGGCCATCATGTACTTCCAGGCCTTCACGAACGGATTAGCCATCGATTGATCCCGCCTCCATCTGTGCGTCGCTCGTGCGACTGGTGGTACGCGACCGTCACGCACCAGATACGTGCTTATCCTTCACCATGCGGCACCCGAACCGGAATGACCGGACCGATCGACGCCTGATGAGAATCTATCCGTTCTCATCAGCGGTGTGCAGCGTCTCGCGCGCCGGGCGCAGGGTTCACCGCGTCACATTCCCTTCACCAGTACCAGCATCTCGGCCCTGGGGGCCGGGATGACGATGCGGGTGTCTTCGGCGATGCCGATGCGCGCGCCCTGCTCGGCCGCCGCGCTCGCGGAGGCGGATGCCTCGCCCGCGGCGGGTTCGGGCAGGGTGGCGGGCTCGGCCTCGGTCGGCTCGCGCTCGGCGGCGGGGCCGGTCAGCGCGGGTTCGCGCGGCGCGGAGCCGTCGGCGCCGGCCATCAGGGTGCTCACGTCCCACAGCACGCGCGAGAGCGGCACATCGAGTGCCTCGCAGATGCTCGCGAGCAGTTCACTGGAGGCTTCCTTGCGGCCGCGCTCCACTTCCGACAGATAGCCGAGGCTCACGCGCGCCGAGGTGGACACCTCGCGCAGCGTTCGATGCTGGGCGAGACGCGCACGCCGCAGACTGTCCCCGATTGCCTCCCGCAGCAGCGTCATCTCGTTCTCCTCAACCTCGTGTCACCGCCGTAGCGGTGCTCACCTCTTTCTGGCACAACGTCGAGCATGGACCGGTGGTTCCCGAACCGGGCTACTTCACACTGACACAGCGCAGCAATTCACGCACCGCACTGTGCACCGCGCCGAGTCTGATCGTCCACCGGTCACCGTGCAGTTTCAACCGGACCACTTCGCTGTGACGCGGACCGGCCAACCCGAGGTATACCGTGCCGACGGGATGCCCGTCCTGGGAATCGGGTCCGGCGACCCCGGTCAATCCGACGCCCCAGTCCGCGCCGCACTGCTCGCGCGCCCCCACGGCGAGCTGTTCGGCGGTCGAGGCGGCGACCGGACCGTCGGCCCGAAGGAGGTCGTCGTCGACGCGGGCCAGGCGACTCTTGAGGTCGGTGGCGTAGACGATCAACCCGCCCCGCAGCACCGCGCTCGCACCGGGAACTCCGGCCACCGTGGCAGCCAGCAGCCCCGCGGTGAGCGATTCTGCCGTGGCGACGGTCTGCCCCGCCGCGTTCAGAGCCCTGACCAGTTCGGCGACCGGCGCACCGTCGACGAGCGGATCATTCACGAGCGCGCCCGTCCACCCGCCAGCCACACTCTGGTCGCCTGCCCCACGTAGTCCAGGCCGGTGATCACCGTGAGCGCCACGGCCAGATACATCAGCCACATGCCCGCGGTGGCGAATACACCCGACAGGGGCAGCACCAGCAGCGCGATCGCCACCGACTGCACCAGCGTCTTCAGCTTGCCGCCCCGCCCCGCCGGGATCACCCCGCGCCGCACGACCACCAGTCGCAGCAGCGTGATGCCGATTTCGCGGCCGACGACGACCACGGTGATCCACCACGGTAGATCGCCGAGTATCGAGAGCCCGATCAGCGCCGATCCGATCAGCGCCTTGTCCGCGATGGGGTCGGCTAGCTTGCCGAAATCGGTGACCAGTCCGTATTTGCGCGCCAGTTGCCCGTCGAAGCGGTCGGTGATCGCGGCCAGGCCGAAGACCGCCGCCGCGATGACTCGCCAGCGGGTGTCGTGCCCGCCCTCGGCGAACAGCGCCAGCACGAACAGCGGCACCAACACGATGCGCGCGATGGTCAACACATTGGCGATATTGAGCAGCGGAACCTGAGTCTCCGGCACCGAGTGCATCGGTGTCGCCGCACTCGACCCACGATCGATCTCTTCGGGTCGCACGCTCATGCCCCGCCCTCTCGGCATTGCCCGGCACTGCGCCGAAATCCAACGGTTTCGCGAGCTGTTTGCTCGCACGATCGGTGCCCCGCGATCCGGTCGTCGAGCCCGGCGCGATGCGAGGAGCGGAACGACAGGATGTGCGGCACATGTTCAGACTATCGGTAACCGGTCCGACTACTCTGCACCCATGACCTCACGGGGACCCTCGAGCAGTCCGACCAGCGAAGCGCATGCTGTCGCGCCCACTGTGGCGCCTGTTTCCGGCGTGGTCGTGCGACGAGCGCGAACCTCCGATGTCCCCGAGATCAAGCGCCTGGTCGACGAGTACGCCGGCCGCATCCTGCTGGAGAAGAACCTGGTCACGCTGTACGAATCGGTGCAGGAATTCTGGGTCGCCGAGCTCGACGGACAGGTCGTGGGCTGTGGCGCGTTGCACGTGCTGTGGGCCGATCTGGGCGAAGTTCGCACTGTCGCAGTGGATCCCGTCGTCAAGGGCCGCGGCGTCGGCGGCGCGGTGGTCGAGCACCTGGTGACCGTCGCCCGCGAACTGCAGTTGCAGCGTGTGTTCGTGCTCACTTTCGAGGTGGACTTCTTCGGCAGGCACGGGTTCGTCGAGATCGACGGCACACCCGTCACCGCCGAGGTGTACGCGGAGATGTGTCGCTCCTACGACACCGGTGTCGCCGAATTCCTCGACCTCAGCTTCGTCAAGCCCAACACCCTGGGCAACACCCGCATGCTGCTCACCCTCTAGAGAATCCATCGCGAGAAAGTGATCGACTGTGCCGATCTTCGCTGTCCACTACACCTACTCCGAATCGACCGCGGCCGACCGCGCGACCAACCGACCCGAGCACCGGGGCTGGTTGAACGCGCTGGTCGACGCGGGCACGGTGCTCAGTAGCGGCCCCTACCCCGACGGTACGGGCGCGCTGCTGCTGTTCCGCGCCGAGGACGAGCCCTCGCTGACCGAGTTGCTCAGCAACGACCCGTTCGCGAAGCTCGGCCTGATCGATGCCGTCCGCGTGGTCGAGTGGCTGCCGGTGATGGGCGCCTTCGCCGAATAGTCGAGCCACACAGACGACGCTGCCCGGAACCCCAGCGGTTCCGGGCAGCGTCGTCGTGGGTCGGGTCAGGCGTTGGTGCGGCGGGTGCGCAGCAAGCTCGCCACCGTCGCGACGACCAGGATGCCGATGATCACGCTCAGCGAGACCGCCGTGGAGATCTCCGGGACGCTCACGTGCTCGCCGCCGTTGATGAACGACAGTGTGTTCTCGTGCAGCGCGTGCAGCACCAGCTTCACGCCGATGAACGCCAGGATCGCGGCCAGGCCGTAGGACAGGTACACCAGGCGGTCGAGCAGTCCACCGATGAGGAAGTACAGCTGGCGCAGACCCATCAACGCGAAGGCGTTGGCGGTGAACACCAGGTACGGCTCCTCGGTGAGACCGTAGATCGCCGGAATCGAGTCCAGCGCGAACAGCAGATCGGCGAATCCGATGGCCAGCAGCGCGAGCAGCAGCGGGGTCACCACGCGTTTGCCGTCGATCCGGGTGATGAGCTTGTCGCCGTCGTACTCGTCGGTGGTGGGCAGGACCCGTTTGGCCAGCGAGACGATGTAGCTGTCGCGTTTCTGCTCGTGCTCGGCCTCGTGCCCGCTCTCGCGCAGCAGGTTGATCGCGGTGTAGATCAGGAACGCGCCGAACAGGTAGAACACCCAGCTGTAGGCGCTGATCGCGGCCGCGCCGACCGCGATGAACACACCGCGCATCGCCAGCGCCAGCACGATGCCGATCAGCAGCACCTTCTGCTGGTAGATCCGAGGCACGGCGAAGGTGCTCATGATGATGAGGAAGATGAACAGGTTGTCGACCGAGAGCGCTTTCTCGGTGACGAAGCCCGCGTAGTACTCCCCGGAGAACGTGCCGCCCCACTTCCAGGCGACGAACAGGCCGAACAGCAGCGCCAACGTGATGTAGACGGCTGACCAGATGCCCGATTCCTTGAAGGTGGGCTCGTGCGGGGTGCGCACGTGGGCGTAGAAGTCGAAGACGAACAGGCCGAGGATCACCAGTCCGGTGATCACCCACTCGAGCGTGGTCACCTGCATGTGGTGGTCCGATCGATGAAGTTCATGCCGTCCATCATGCCCGAATTGTCCGTTTCAGTTGGCTTGCAGAACGATTGCCCGCCATGATTTCACACACATCGGCGTCGACGCACACCGCCGCGCACACGAAAAGCCCTATCGCGCTGTCCACGTCCGCTGCTACCGTCACCGCATACTCCGACGACACAGACCCGAGAGGAGCGAGCCGTGAACGAATCCACCGCGCAGATCAAGCGCCCAACCGCGATGCACCGGCTCGACCCCGGTGTTCTGATGTCGGGTACCCGCCTCGCGCGCGCCCGCTTCACCGCCTGAACAGGCGATCGCCGCCCGACCCATGTCCGGGCATTTCGATGACCACGAGCCGTGCCAGGTCCCTCCTCGTTCGTCGCCGCCTGCTTCCGGCACGGTCAGAGCAAACCGGGAACGGCGTTACTCGTCGTCGGACGCGCCCGGATCGCCGCCACGAATCGACCACAGCAAACCGTCCAGCTCATCGGGCTTGATCAACACGTCGCGCGCCTTGGACCCCTCGCTGGGACCGACCACGCCGCGGGTTTCCATCAGGTCCATCAACCGGCCCGCCTTGGCGAAGCCGACCCGCAGCTTGCGTTGCAGCATCGAGGTGGACCCGAACTGCGAGGTGACCACCAGCTCCACGGCCTGCAGCAACACGTCCATGTCGTCGCCGATATCGGGATCCACGTCCTTGACCTCGCCGGCCTTGGCCGCGGTGACGCCCTCCTGGTATTCGGGTTCGGCCTGGGTCTTGCTGAACTCGACAACGGCCTGGATCTCCTCGTCGGAGATGAACGCGCCCTGCAGACGGGTCGGCTTGCCCTGACCCATCGGCAGGAACAGACCGTCACCCATGCCGATGAGTTTCTCGGCACCCGGCTGATCCAGGATCACGCGCGAGTCGGTGAGCGAGGAGGTCGCGAACGCCAGCCGCGAGGGCACATTGGTCTTGATCAGACCGGTCACCACGTCCACCGAGGGGCGCTGGGTGGCCAGCACCAGGTGGATACCGGCGGCGCGCGCCTTCTGGGTGATCCGCACGATCGCGTCCTCGACATCGCGCGGGGCGGTCATCATGAGGTCGGCGAGCTCGTCGACGATGGCCAGGATGTACGGGTAGGGCCGGTAGACGCGTTCACTGCCCAGCGGGGCCGTGATCTTGCCCGATCGCACGTTCTTGTTGAAGTCGTCGATGTGGCGGACCTTGTTGGCCTGCATGTCCTGGTAGCGCTGTTCCATCTCCTCGACCAGCCAGGCCAGCGCGGCGGCGGCCTTCTTCGGCTGGGTGATGATGGGCGTGATCAGGTGCGGAATGCCCTCGTAGGGCGTGAGTTCCACCATCTTCGGGTCGATCAGGATCATCCTGACCTCTTCGGGGGTGGCCCGGTGCAGCAGCGAGACCAGCATCGAGTTCACGAAGCTCGACTTACCCGAGCCGGTGGAACCGGCGACCAACAGGTGCGGCATCTTGGCCAGGTTCGCCGAGACGAACTCGCCCTCGATGTTCTTGCCGAGGCCGATCACCAGCGGATGGTGGTCGTTGCGGGTGTGCGGCGACTTCAGCACGTCGGCCAGGCGCACCAGTTCGCGGTCGGCGTTGGGCACCTCGATGCCGACGGCCGATTTGCCGGGGATGGGCGCGAGCAGGCGCACGTTCTCGGTGGCGACGGCGTAGGCCAGGTTGCGGGCCAGCGCGGTGATCTTCTCGACCTTGACGCCGGGACCGAGTTCCACCTCGTAGCGGGTGACCGTCGGGCCGCGCACGAAGCCGGTGACGGCGGCGTCGATCTTGAACTGCACCAGCACCTCGGTGATGGCCTCGATCATCGATTCGTTGGCCGCCGAACGCTTCTTGGGCGGATCGCCGTCGAGCAGCAGGGTCAGCGGGGGCAGCGTGTAGTCGCCGTCGACGACGCGGTCGGTGACGAACTCCGGCTCCGGTGGCGGCGGCGGGGTCTGGTCGACCGGCTTGGCGACCGGACGCTTGCGCGCCGGTTTCGGCGCGGGCGCGGGCGGTTCCTCGATCGGCTTGGCATCGCGCAGCGGTGGTTCGCCCAGCGATTCGGTGACCGCGTCGGAGCCGCCGAACTCCTCGGGCGGGTAGTTGTCGTCGGGGCCGCCGCGGCGACGGGTTCGGTTGCGATGCACCGGGAATCCGTCGGCGTCGTAGTTGGCCGGATCGTAGGGGTCGCTGTCGTCGGCGTACTCGCCGAGACCGAAGTATTCGCGCAGCTTGGTCGGCACCTCGCGCACCGTGGTTCCGGTGAGCAGCAGCACGCCGAACATCATGGCCAGCAACAGGATGGGCAGCGCGAGCCAGGGCGTGAGGCCCTGGCCGAGCGGTCCACCGATCGCGTATCCCAACGCACCCGCCGCGGTGGAGCGACCGTCCGCGTCGGTCGGGGACCCGGCCGCCAGGTGCCACACACCCAGCGCGGGCAGCACCACGAGCAACCCACCGAGGACCAGCCGCGGCCGGATCTCCGGATGCGGTTCGGTGCGCATCAGTACCACCGCGAGCGCGACCAGCAGAATCGGCGCGAGCACGGCCGCCGAACCGGCGATCGCCCGCACGACGTCTTCGAGGAACCGGCCGACCGGTCCGCCCGCCGAGAGCCACATCGCGGCGGCGATGATCGCGCTCAACGCGATGAGCGCCAAGCCGATGCCGTCGCGACGGTGCCCGTGCTCGAGTTCGCCTGCCCGGCTCAGCGTGCGCGTGGTGGCGCCGACCCCGCGTGCCAGCATGGTCCAGCTACTGCCGATGCCCCGGCTGATCACGGCCAGCGGGGCGGTATCGGAGGCACGTTTGACCGGCCTGCGCACGGGTGTGGTGCGCCCACGGGGAGCCGCCGTCGCTCGCGGGGTCGCCGAACGAGACCGCGCCGCCGGCGTCTGCCCCCTGGTCGATCCCGCCCGCGCACGAGAGGTCGTGGTGCTGCGGGACTTACCTGCCATGACCTCAGGCTAGCCGCTCGAGCACCTCCGAGACCATCCGCAACACTGGTCCCACCCCGCTCGCCGGGGTAATCCAGGGTGGATGCGCAGGTCGCGGCGCCCCGGTCAGCGCGGGGAAATCTCGCCGGGAACCGCGTTTCGCGGGCCGAACTTACGAAATCCTTGTCGATCGCCATGGATTCGGGCGAGCGCGGGCTCGCCGGTCTGGCGCGGGCGCCATAACCCTCGGTACGTTGACGACGCTCTATCGGGTCGTCGACCCGTGCAGATGAAGGGGACGCTACAAGTGAAGAGAATGCTCACCAGCGCGGCCGTGCTCGGTGCCACCGCGGCAGCGTTGTTCGCGGGACACATCGCCCCGGCCCAGGCGCAGTCGGGCAATTACGGCGCCATCGCGGTGTCGGTCAAACCGGGGGTCTACGGGTACGCCACCGATTACGGCAGCTACGCCGATGCCGAGGCCGGTGCCATGGCGGCCTGCCGACGCGGTGGCGGCGGTGGCGGGTGCGATGTGAAGGTGTCCTACCGCAACGGCTGCGGCGCCATCGCGATCTCGCGCGGGTGGTGGAGCTACGGCTCCGCGTCGACGATCGGCGGCGCCAAACGCGAAGCGCTGAACAACAATCCGGGCAACGCCTCTATCAAGCACTGGAACTGCACCAGCGGCTACCAGCTCTAGCCCGACCCGTTCCGACCATGATCATGGGAGTTGTAGTGAACATCCGTCCAGTGAAAACCGCCGCTGTTTTCGTCGCGATCGTCGCGGCGCTCGGCCTCGGCGCGTGCGGTTCCGACACAGGCTCGACCGGTACGAGCACGGCGACCACGACGAACAAGGGCGGCGCCTTCGAAACGGGCGACGCCAAAGCAGGCAAGGAAGAGGGCGGCGAGCCCGCGGCCACCACGGTGCCCAACCTGCCCAAACCGACCGCCGCCGAGCTGAACGGCCGGTTGACCAAGGCGCTCGCGGGTCAGCTCACCGGCGAGGAGAAGAAGACCTACATCGAGGACGCCGACCAGGATCCGATGCTGGTCGACAAGTTCGTCGAGGCGGCGAAGCAGAACAACGTCAAGGTCGCCATCACCACCGTCGGCGACCCCGTCGACGGCAAGCTCAAGGCCAACGCCGACGTCACCATCGACGGCACCCCGGTGAAGGACGCCTTCGTCGACTTCGTCGCCGAGGACGATTCCTGGAAGGTCTCGCACGTGTTCGCGTGCAACATCGTGAAGTCGGCCCAGCTCGACTCCGCGGCCTGCCAGGCCTGAGAATCCGTCCGAAAGACAAAGAAAACCGCTGGGCGACATAGTCGCCCAGCGGTTTTCAGTTGATCTGTCAGTTGATCTGTCAGTCGATCAGACGGCGACGACCGTCGGCACGATCATCGGACGACGACGGTAGACGTCGGCGACCCAGCGGCCCACCACCCGGCGCACGCCCTGGGCGATGCGATGGGTGTCGGTGATGCCCTCACCGGCCAGGCGCAACAGCTCCGCCTCGACCAGTTCGTTCGCGCCGTCGAGCGCGGTCCGGTCGTCGGAGAAGCCGCGACCGTTGAGCTCGGGCGTGCTCACCGCCTTGCCGGTGGTCGAGTCGATGACGATGGTGATCGAGATGAAACCACCCTCGCCGAGGACCAGGCGGTCCGACAGGGTGGACTCGCCCACGTCACCGACCGAGAGGCCGTCGACGTAGACGTGCCCGACCGGCACGCGGCCGACGATGGAGGCGATGCCGTCGACCAGGTCGACCACCACGCCGTCCTCGGCCAGCATCACCCGCTCCTCGGGCACACCGGTCGCCACGGCCAGTGCGGCGTTGGCGCGCAGGTGACGCCATTCGCCGTGCACGGGCATGGCGTTGGTGGGGCGCACCGCGTTGTACAGGTACAGCAGCTCACCGGCGGAGGCGTGCCCGGAAACGTGCACCTTCGCGTTCTGCTGGGTGATCACGGTCGCGCCGAGCCGGGCCAGGCCGTTGACCACGGCGAACACCGAGTTCTCGTTACCGGGGATCAGCGAGGACGCCAGCACCACCAGGTCGTCGGCGCGGATGTTGATCTGCCGGTGCTCGCCACGCGCCATCCGCGACAGCGCCGACAGCGGCTCGCCCTGCGAACCGGTGGAGATCAGCACCAGGCGGTTGCCGGGCAGGTTCGCGGCCTGGTCGAGGGTGACCACGACATTGTCGGGCACCGTCAGGTAGCCCAGATCCTGCGCGATCTCCATGTTGCGCACCATCGAACGGCCGACGAAGCAGACCTTGCGGTTGTACTTCTGCGCCACGTCGACGACCTGCTGGATGCGGTGCACGTGGCTGGCGAACGAGGCCACGATGACGCGATTGGTGGCCTTGCCGATGACATTGTCGAGCACGCCGCCGATCTCGCGCTCGGGAGTCACGAAGCCGGGGACCTCGGCGTTGGTGGAGTCGACCAGGAACAGGTCGACGCCCTCGTCGCCCAGGCGCGAGAAGCCGGCCAGGTCGGTGAGGCGGCCGTCGAGCGGCAGCTGGTCGAGCTTGATGTCACCGGTGTGCAGCACCACGCCCGCGCCGGTGCGGATGGCGACCGCCAGCGCATCGGGAATCGAGTGGTTGACCGCGAAGTACTCGAGCTCGAACGGGCCGTGCACGGTGGTCTCGCCCTCGGCGACCTCGCGCAGCTTGGGCTGCAACCGGTGCTCGCGAGCCTTGGCCGCCACCAGGGCGAGGGTGAACTTGGCGCCGATCACCGGGATGTCCTGGCGCAGCCGCAGCAGGAACGGCACGGCGCCGATGTGGTCCTCGTGGCCGTGGGTGAGCACGATGGCCTCGACGTCGGCCATCCGGTGCTCGATGGGCCCGAAGTCCGGCAGGATCAGGTCCACGCCGGGCTGCTGGTCCTCGGGGAACAGCACACCGCAGTCGACGATCAGCAGCTTGCCGCCGTATTCGAACACGGTCATGTTGCGGCCGATTTCGCCGATGCCGCCCAGCGCGAACAGGCGAAGACCGTTCTTCGCCAGCTTCGGCGGCGGGCCCAGCTTGTCGTGGGCGGCCTTCTCGCGCGGCTCGGCTACCGGTGCAGCACCGCGACCGCGACCGCCGCCCTGCCTGCCACGACCGCCGCCGCGGGACTGCTCGGCGGGCTTGCTCTTGGCCTCGGCCTGCTTGCCCTTGGCTTCGGTGGCCGGCTTCGTCCTGGCACGGCGCGGCGCGGTCTTCTTCGCGATGACGCCGTCCTCGGCGACGCCGCGCAGGTCGGTGCCCGCTTCGGCGGAACCCGCCAGGTTCGCCTCGGCGGCGACCTCGGCGATCGGTTCGGCGATCGCCGCTTCCTTCACCGCGGGGGCCTGCACACTCTCCACGGGTGTCGGCTCGGGCGCACCGGCGGCACGCGAGGCCGATCGGCGACGGGGCTTACGGGCTACGGGTTCGGTCATGCCGACACCCCCGCTGCCTGCAGGTCGAGCATCAGTTCCTCCAGTTGTGCCTGCGTCGGCATCAGCTGGGGCAAACGGGGCTCACCTACATCGATGCCGAGCAATCGGAGTCCTCCCTTACACATCGCCACACCTCCCAGGCGGGTCATGGCCGCGTACAGCGGCAGTAGTGTCGCGTTGATCTCTCGCGCCCTGGCCACGTCACCGGTGGTGTAGGCCTGGTGGATCTCGCGCAGTCGTTCCGGCACGAGATGGCCGATGACGCTGATGAATCCGATCGCACCGACCGAGAGCCAGGGCAGATTCAGGCCGTCGTCACCGGAGTAGAAATCCAGATCGGTGGTCGCGATGAGATCGGCTCCGGAGACGAGATCGCCCTTGGCATCCTTCACCGCGACGATGTTGGGATGCTCGGCAAGGCGCCGGATCGTGTCGATGGCGATAGGCACCACCGACCTCGGTGGAATGTCGTAGAGGGTGATCGGCAGCGCGGTGGAGTCGGCGACCGCGGTGAAGTGCGCGATCAGACCCTCCTGCGTGGGCCGCGAGTAATACGGCGTCACGACGAGCAGACCGTGCGCGCCCGCGTTCTCGGCGGCACGTGCCAGTTCGATCGAATGCGCGGTGTCGTAGGTACCCGCCCCGGCGACCACGGTGGCCCGGTCGCCGACGCCGTCGACGACGGCCCGCAGCAGGTCCGCCTTCTCGGTTTCGGTGGTGGTCGGCGATTCGCCGGTGGTACCCGAGATGATCAGCAGGTCGACCCCACGGTCGACCAGGTGTGCCGCCAGTGCGACACCGGCATCGACGTCGAGCTTGCCCGCAGCGCTGAAGGGGGTCACCATCGCGACACCTACCGTGCCGGACGCGCGCAGCTCCGTTGGCGTCGATTCACCGTTCGTCATGGTCAGAAAGGCTACCCGGTCGCCGGATGTGCCTCGACACCCTAGCGGCCGAACCGGCGGCCGGTGGGCGCTTTCCACCTTGCGTGATGTCATAGATGACGTCACAATGATGTCATGGATCTGAATGCTCATACCGCGCGGTTGCGCGAGGAACTGATCGCCGCCGCCGCGCTCGGCGACGAGAAAACGCAGGCCACCGCCGCCGCCCTCGCCGCAGCGGTGGAGAGTTCGAGTCGACTGGTACTGCTCTCGGCGCTGTCGGAACTGGCCGCCGAGATCAGCACCGAACTCGGTGACCGCACCGTGCACGTCCGGCTGGAGGGCACCGAGGCGAAGGCCGACGTGCGCAAGAACACCCCGCCAGGGGCGGAGGAACCCCAGACATTCGAGGAGATGACCGGCGACATCAGCCGGGTGACCCTGCGGCTGGTCGAACAGCTCAAGTCCCGCGCGGAGGAGGCGGCCCAGCAGAACGGCCAGTCGCTGAACTCCTGGCTCTCCGGCGCCGTCAGCGGCGCGTTGAAGGATCAGATGCGCGGATACGGCGGCAAGGGTTGGTAGGCGCGGTCGCGATCACAGCAGCGGGGCGAGATCGCCGCGTTCGCCGATAACGACTTCGTCGAGTTCGAGCCAGTCGGCCATTTCCCGTAGTGCCCCGCGCAACGCCTGGGCCGTTTCGGCGGTGGCGTAGCCGGGCTCGGCGAACGCGGCGGGGGCGAGCAGTCGGCCGGTGGCGCGTTCGGCGCGCAGATCCACCCGGCCGACGAGCTTGCCGTCGACGAGCAGCGGGAAGACGTAATAGCCGTGCACCCGTTTGGGTTCGGGGGTGTAGATCTCGATCCGGTAGTGGAAGTCGAAGACCCGCTGGGTGCGCGGGCGGAAGAAGATCAGCGGATCGAACGGGCACAGCAGCGCGGTGCCGGTGATCCGGCGCGGGGTGGCGGCCTCCGGGTGCAGGTAGGCGGGCGCGTCCCAGCCATCGACGTCGACCGGCACCAGTTCGCCCGCGTCGACCAGGTCGGCGATCGCCGGGGCGCTCTGGCGACGGGCCAGGCGGTAATAGTCGCGCAGGTCGGCCTCGGTGCCGATACCGAGAGCACGACTGGAGCGGCGGATCAGCTCGCGCACGGCGTCTTCCTCGCCGATCTCGCGGCCTAGCACGTCGGCCGGGACGACGCGTTCGGTGAGGTCGTAGTGGCGGGTGAAGCCGACTCGACGCGCGGTGGACAGCTCACCCGCGGCGAAGAGCTGCTCGCAGATCATCTTGGTGTCGCTCAGGTTCCACCACGTCCCTTTCGGGCGCGGCTTGTCCAGTTCCAGATGGCGTTCGATCTCCCCCGCGCTCGCCGCGCCCACCTCGGTCACGACATCGAGAATGTCTTTGCCCAGTGTCGGATTGCGTTCGACGACCTTGCGCATCCCCGACCAGCGCCCGTGCCGGTACTCCGCCATCCGCCAGCGCATCAACGGCCAGTCGGCGACCGGGATCAGCGCGGCCTCGTGCGCCCAGTACTCCACCAGCCCCCGCCGCGCCTTCGCGCTGTCGCTCCAGGCGGCGCCGTCGAGCAGGCTGCGATCGTAGGGGCCGATCCGGCTGAACACCGGCGCGTAATGCGCGCGCACCACCGCCGATACCGAATCTATTTGCAGCAGACGGGTTCTGGCGACCACATCGAGTATCGCCCGCCGCTTCGGGTTGGCCGGCTTTCGCTTGCCGAAGCCCTGCGCGGCCAGCGCCGTTCGACGGGCCTGCGCCGCATTCATCCGCTGCATCCCCTCAGCCTGGCACAGGGGTCCGACAGGTTTCGGCGCTCAGGTGGAGACCCGAACCTCGCCCGCGGTGTCGATCTCGGTTCGTCTGTCCCCACCCGGCGCGGCAGCCAGCACGGTCGCCACCCAGCGTCGGCCGACCGGGAGGACTCGCACGGTCACCGAGCCCGCTCCCGCCATGTCGAGTTCGCCGACCGCGGCCTCGATCACGTTGTGGCGCACCCATTCCGGCACGCCGACGAAGCCGCCGTCGTCGAGCAGGGTGACCTCGACCCCGCGCGATCGGGCCGCGCGCGCCGCGGCGCTGAGCCGGTCGGTGACCAGTTGCGGCGCCCGAAGACCATCGCGCAGTTCGGCTTCGAGCAGCCTGCACTGTTCGCGTTCGGTCTCGGTCAGCTCGATTCCCGCCGCGATGCGGGCGAGCAGTGGCCCGGCCACCCGGTCGAGCGCCCCCAGCTGACGATCACGCTCGGCGTTGGCCGCGGCCAACGCCGCCTCGGTCGCCGCCCGGCGATTGGCCTCGCTGCGCAGTTCCCGCAGCGAGCGCTGGGTGGGCCGCACGATCGACATGAACACCGTCACCGCGCCGACCGTGGCCACCGGCGTGAGCGCGCGCACCACGGTTTCTGGATGCCAACTGGTGAACACGCCCATCGTCACCAGCACGGTCGCGGCGGCCGCCACCCCCACCCAGGCCGACAGGATCCGGCCACGCAGCACCAGCATCGCCAGCAGATACGACGTCGGATAGGCGGTCCACATCTGGTGGGCGAACCCCGAGCCGCTCTCGAGCCAGGGCACGGTCAGCGCCATCGCCGCGGGCCCCGCGGACGCCACGAAGATCGTGACGGGCCACGGCAGCGGATCCACCGGGAACACCAGCACCACCAGTGCCGCCACGGTCATCAGCGCTAACGCGGCGAACGCGGCCGCGGGCGGCGCGATATCGAAATTCACCCGCAGATACATCACGATGGTGGCTTCGAAGATCACCACGAACAGCCACGCCGTGCCGTCGCTGAGGCCGAACAGGTCGCGCATCGCGAACGGCAGATCACGCTCGACCATCAACTACCCCACACCAGAGTCACCACGGTTCCCTTGCCGGGCGCCGATTCCACGAAGGCCGCGCCGCCGGCGAGCGCGCGCATCCGGCCCAGGATGCTGCCCGCGATCCCCATCCGGTCGGCCGACACCCGCGCCGGGTCGAACCCGGCGCCGTCATCGGAGAACACCACCCGGATACCCCCGGTCGCGATGGTCACCGACACCCCACGCCGCACCGTCCGACCCGCGACGTCGGCATGGCGCACGCTGTTGCGCACCGCCTCCGAGAGCGCGGCCCCGAGCACCTGCGCGGCCTCGATCGGCAGGCACAGATCCGCCGCGCGCCGCGAGGACACCTGCACCGGAATCTCGGACTGCGCCTCGCGCACCGCCTCGCGCAGGAATTCGATCGTCGCGGCGGCGTCGAGGTGGTCGATCTCGGGCACGGTCCGCGACAGCTCCAGCTGTTCGAGGGTGCGCGCGGCCTGATTGCGCAGCACCGACGAGGACTCCTGCGCCCGTGAGGCTTCCAGCAGCGTCGAGAGCACCGCGTCGTGGATGAGCGCCGCGAAGCGCGCGCCCTCGCGTTCCCTGGCCGACGTCGCCGCGACCGCCGCGGCTCGACTGCGCTGACGGACCGCTTCCCGGTCGACCCGTTCGGCGGCGGCGCGCGCGTACACCACGCACCACAGGAACAGCGCGGCCACGCCGAGCCCCCTGGTGATGTCGCCGAACAGCGCCCACATCGAACTGCCCGGCACGACAAGGGCATTGGACACACTGGTCGCCACCGCGAGCACGGCGCCGAACGCGGCCGCACCGCGCCGGGGCCACGCCAGCCCCGCCGCCATCACGCCCACCGCCAACCCGCGGTAGGGCCACGATGCGAACGAACCGATGTGCACCACCGAATACACCAGCGGCGTCGCCAAGGTCGCCGCGAGATAACACACCGCGGCCACGGCGGCGGTGCGCCGGATCGCGTCGGCGGGCCCGCGCGTCGACACCAGGGCCAGCACCCCGAACATCACATACGCGGCCACCAGATGCAGTTCCGGCCAGATCGACTGGTTGATCGGCTGAACCAGCACCGCGGGCAGTTCCAGCACCATCACGATCGTGGCGCCGGTTCCGACCACCAGCCCGAGTCGGCGCAGGATCTGTTCGGTCGCCGCCCGCGAGAATTCGACGTCGCCGACCGGTGCGGGCGCCGTCGCGACCGCGAGGTCACTCACGTGCGCTGCTGCCTTTCCGGCACGGGCAGCCACCCGTCCTCGACGGCCCGTTTGTACAGATCGGTCTTGGTCGGGGCGGGCCGGCCCGCGTCGGCGTATTTCTGCCGGATGCGGCCCAGGTAGTCGTTGACGGTCTGTTCCGACAGACCGGTCAGCCGCGCCACCCGCGAGGCCTTCTCCCCCGAGGCGTACAGCATCAGCACTTCCTCCTGACGCGGGCTGAGCCCGACGTCGGAGAGCTGGGGATCGCCGTCGATGGCGGCGGCCCAGTCGGTGGTGACCACCTGCTCGCCCGAGGCGGCCCGGCGCACCGCCTCGACCACCGTCGCCACACTCTCCGACTTGCGCAGCACACCGAGCACACCGGCCTTGGCGGCAGAGCGGACCAGGAAGGCGTTGTCGGCGCCGGTGAACACCAGCACCTCGATGCCGCGTTCACGCAACGCGGTCACGTTGTCCTCGGGCGTCGACCCGTCGGGTAGGCGCAGGTCGAGGACGACGAGATCGAGCTCGGCGGTCTCGGCGAGCAGCCCGGCGACGGATTCGGCCACCGCCACCAGTTCCAGATCGGGTTCGGGGCCGAGCATGGCCGCCAATCCGATCGCCACGGACTCGTGGTCCTCCACCAGCCCGACCCGTCGCACCGTGCGCGTCTGCTCCAACTCGCTCACCGACCACTCCCCATCTGAAGAACACCCACACCGCGGCCAACCCGCAACACGTCGGTCTCGAGTTCTACCGCATCCCGAGCCCGCGTGTCAGCCCACCAATATTCGGGGCGGGCCCGCTCCGGCGGACCGGTTACGGCATCAGACCGGCGGCGATGGTCGCGCCGAGTTCCCAGCATTTCTCCAGATCGGCCTTGCTCGGCGGGCCCGAGACAACCACCGTGTCGGCTGCGCGCTGCCAGCCCAGACCCGTGGTGATCCGCTCCACGCTGCTCTCGGCCCCCTCGGTGCCCTCGTTGCCGTGCAGGTAGAGCCCGTAGGGCCGCCCGCGGGTGGAGTCCAGGCAGGGGTAGTAGATCGTGTCGAAGGCGTGTTTGAGCGCACCGCTCATGTACCCGAGGTTGGCGGGGGTGCCGAGCAGGTAGCCGTCGGCTTCGAGCACGTCGACGGCGGTCACCGCCAGCGCGGCCCGTCGCACCACCTCGACCCCCTCGATCTCCGGGTCGCTCGCTCCGGCGAGCACCGCTTCGAACATCGCCTGGGTGTGCGGGGAGGGGGTGTGGTGGATGATCAGCAACCGGGCCATGGGCTCGCTACTCTCCTGGGTCGCGTTCCAGTTTTTCCAGTGCCACCGCGCGGCGCATGGTGTCGCGGGCGCGGCCGCGATCGCCGGCGTAGTCGTAGGCGCGGGCCAGCCGGTAGGAGGAGCGCCAGTTGTCCGGGTCGGCCTCCCATTCGGTCTTGATCTGCGCGAACAGGGCGTCGGCCGCGTCGCGTTCGATCCGGCCCGAGGGTCGGCGCGGCAGCTGCGAGGTGTCGACCTCGAGGCCCTCCTCGTGGATGCGCCGGGCCAGCCGTTGATGGGCGAAGGCCGCGCTCAAGGTCGCCCACAGGATCCAGATCCCGACAACAGGCAGCAGCAGCATGCCGATGCCGATCGCGATACCCGCGAACCCGCCGTCGGCGATGTAGGCGATGGCGAGACCACCGAGCCGGACGAAGTAGAACAGCAGCGCGACAACCAGAAATGCCACGACCGCAACGGTTTTCAGGACCTGTCGATCAGGTCGCTGGTCGGCGGAGTCGCTCACAGATCCAGGAACGGGTCGAGCCCGACGGTCAGACCCGGTCGCCCGGCGATCTCGCGCACCCCGAGCAGCACGCCCGGCGCGAACGAGGACCGGTCGATGGAGTCGTGGCGGATGGTCAGGGTCTCACCCTGGGTGCCGAACAGCACCTCCTGATGGGCGACGAGCCCGGCCAGCCGCACCGAATGGACCCGCACACCGTCCACGTCGGCGCCGCGCGCACCCTCGAGTTCGGTGGTGGTGGCATCGGGGCTGATGCCGACCCCGGCCTCGGCGCGGGCCGCGGCGATCACCGCGGCGGTGCGGTAGGCGGTGCCGGAGGGGGCGTCGGCCTTGTTCGGGTGGTGCAGCTCGATGACCTCGACCGAGTCGAAGAACCGCGCCGCCTGCTCGGCGAAGCGCATCGACAGCACCGCGCCGATGGCGAAGTTCGGTGCGATCAGCACCCCCACCTCGGGCCGCTGCGCCAGCTGCCCGCGCACCTCGGCGAGGCGGGCCTCGTCGAAGCCGGTGGTACCGACGACCGAGTGGATGCCGTTCGCGATCAGGAACCGCAGGTTGCCCATCACCACGTCGGGGTGGGTGAAATCGACGACCACCTGGGTGCCGCTCTCGGTGAACGTCTCGAGCGCGTCGCCCTTGTCGACCTGCGCCACCAGCTCCAGATCGGGCGCCGCCTCCACCGCCGCGCAGATCGCCTGCCCGACCTTGCCGCGTGCTCCGAGCACTCCGACCCGAATGGTCACCGCATCTCCTCGTCCTCGACTCAGCTTGCTCGGGCAAGCCTATCGAGCAGCCGACGGGGCCGCGGCGCCGACCTCACGCCGTCGGGCCGGGCGAGGCGTCAGTCGAAGACGATGACCTGCCGCAGCGCCGCGCCCGCCGCGAGATCGTCCATCGCCTTGTTCACCTGGTCGAGTCCGATGCGGGCCGAGACGAGCCGCTCCAGCGGCAGCTTGCCCGCGCGCCACATCCGCACATATTCCGGAATGTCGCGGTCGGGGACCGCGGAGCCCAGGTAGCTGCCGATGATGGTGCGACCCTGCGCGACCAGCGCCAGCGGTGAGATCGTGGCGGTGGCGGTAGGCGCGGGCAGGCCGACCGTCACGGTGACGCCACCGGGTGCCGTTGCGGCGACGGCGGTTTCGAACGCACGAACGTTGCCCGCCGCTTCGACCACGACCTCGGCCAGCACCCCTTGCTCGGCCACTTCGCCCGGCGTGCACGTCACCGTCGCACCGAATTCGCGTGCCAGCGCGAGCTTTTCGGGAACGGTATCGACGGCGATCACCTCACCGAGACCGAGCGAGACCGCGACGAGCACCGCCGCCATGCCGACGCCACCGAGCCCGACCACCATGATCCGATCTCCGGCACCGGGTTTCGCCGCGTTGAACAGCGCGCCGCCGCCGGTGAGCACCGCGCAACCCAGCACCGCCGCCACCTCGGGCGGCACATCGTCGTCGACGGGCACCACCGAACGCCGGTCCACCACCGCGTGCGTGGCGAACCCGGAGACGCCGAGGTGGTGCTGCACCGGCTCGCCGTCGCGGGTGAGCCGTCGCCCGCCGCCGAGCAGTTCGCCCGCGTTGTTGGCCACACTGCCCGGCCCACACGGCGTGCGCCCGTTGCTCGCACAGCCCGCGCAGTCACCGCAGCGCGGCAGGAACGTCATCACGACCCGTTGTCCGGGTGTCACATCGACGACGCCGGCGCCCACCGATTCGACGATGCCCGCGGCTTCGTGGCCGAGCAGCATGGGCACCGGGCGCACCCGATTGCCGTCCACCACCGACAGATCCGAGTGGCACAGGCCGGCCGCTTCGATCCGCACCAGCAATTCGCCCGGTCCCGGTTCGGCCAATTCCAGCTCGCACACGGTGATCGGTTGTGAATCGGCGAACGGCGCCGGGTCGGCGATCCGTTCCAGAACGGCTCCACGAATCTTCATGCTCGCGACGCTACCGCGCGAGCTCTTTACAGGTTCCGGGATCTGTCGCTAACCTCGATCTCGGTGATGGTGCTCCTGTCGGCCGCCTCGTACCGAGCCCAGGGTCGGCGCCATCACGAACAAGGAGAAATCCCCTGTCAGTGCAGTTCAATCACACCATTGTCGGATGTCGCGATAATCGGGAGACCGCCGAGTTCTGGGCGGACATCCTCGGGTTGGACATAGGAAAAGAGTGGGGGCCGTTCATTCCGATCGCCCTCGATCACGGAGCGGCGTTCGATTTCGCGAAGGTTCCGCCGTTCGTTTCCGAAATCCAGCCACAGCACTACGCGTTCCTGGTCTCGGAGGCCGAGTTCGATGCGGCCTACGCCAAGATCCAGCGCTACAAACTGGACCATTGGGCCGACCCCCAGCAACACGGGGTCAACGAGATCAATCACAACGACGGCGGTCGTGGCGTCTACTTCCTCGACCCCAACGGCCACTTCCTGGAACTGATCACCGTTCCGTACGGCGGTTGGCCCGAGTGAACACGCAGGCCGGTCCCGATTCCTTCGGGACCGGCCTGTGCTCTACGCCGGTTTCGCGCCTGCCCGCATCCCGCGCAGACCCAACAGCGCGGCGCCGACACAGGCCACCGAAACGATCACGATGAACCACGGGAACACCGTCGCGATGCCCCAGGTCGTTGCCGCCCAGCCCGCCGCCAGCGTCGGCAACGCCATCGCCGAGTAGGCCAGCAGATAGAAGGCCGACATCGTCTCGCCACGGCGATGCGGCGGAACGACTTCGGACAGATGCCGCAGCGACCCACCGAACCCGAGTCCGAAGGTGGCGCCGAGCACCAGTCCCGCGAGTACCACCACCGCTGGCTGTTTCGTGGCCAGCGCCGGGATGGTGGCGAGCAGCGCCGCCGCCATGCCGAGGTCGCCGATCACCGCGGCGCGGCGGGCCGGAACACGGGTGGCGAACAACTGGACCACGGCGGCGACCAGCGCGGTGCCCGCGACGACGATGCCGCCGAAGACCAGGTTGTGCATGCCGGTCTCGGCCGCGGCCAGCGACGGATACAGCGACAGCAGCACGCCGAGCACCGACCAGGCGGCCATCACGCCGATCGCGGAGAACCAGAAGTCAGCCTTGATCTCGTGTGGCACCGAGGGTTTCGCGATGGTGATGCGCGCCTTCACCCGGGTGGTGTGCGGTTCACGCAGGGCGAGGATGCCCGCTCCCGCGGCCAGACACACCACCGCGATCACCACATACGGGGTGCGCAGCGGCGACGGCGCGTACTGCGCGAGGACCGCGGTGCCCAGGACCGCGACCGCGATGCCGACATTGAACGCGACGCCACTGAGTTGCCCGGAGCGCGCACCACGCTCGGGCCGCAGATCCAGCAGGGCCGCGGCGCCCGCGACGACGGTGGCCCCGACCGCCGCCCCGTGCAATGCCCTGGCCAACAACAACATCGGCACCGAATCGGCGAGCAGGAACGCGACCAGCCCGAGAATCATGGTGGCGAAGGCGCCGATCATCACCGGCTTGCGACCGACCACGTCGGAGATCCGGCCGGAGACCAGCACCGCGCCCAGCGCCGCGAAGGCGTACACGGCGAAGACCAGCGTCGTGGTCAGCGGCGACAGATGCCACTCGGTCTCATAGATCCCGTAGAGCGGAGCGGGCGCCCCGGAAACCCCGAGCGCCACCGCGCTCGCGGCCAGGACGAGCCCGTACGCCCAGCGCTGCCCGGCCTCGACCGGCGCCATCGTTGTCGCTGCCACAGCAGCCCCCATCAGCAGAGTTTGATCACCATCGAACGAGCCTCACGCTACGCCGAGTATGATGAGTATCAAACCCCCGAGTGAGGTAAATCATGACACAGGCTAAAGATCTTGCCCCGGCGCCGACCATACCCGTCGCCGCGCTCCCCACCGTCCTCGGCGCTCTGCACGACCCCGTCCGCCTGGAAATGGTCCGTCGTCTGAGCAATGCGGCCGCCCCGATTCGCTGCGCGGCCCTCTACGACGCGATCAACAAATCCACCGCGACCCACCACTTCAAGATCCTGCGCGAGGCGGGCCTGATCGAGCGCCTGACCATCGACGGCCAGACCTACCAGAGCCTGCGCACCGAGGCCGTCGAGCACGCCGTCCCCGGCCTGCTCCCCTCGATCGTCGACGCCGCGAACCGCGCCGACGCGCACTCGGCGTGAGCTAACGCGGTGCGGTGGGCTCGACGCTACTCGGTAGCGGCCTGATCGGCGTCTGCAGCAATCGGCTCGGGATCGTGGGTAGCGGGCGACGCGTTGTCGTCGGCGTCGGCGCCACCACCAATTCCCGCCCGCGCACTTCGCCGTCGACGCTCGCCGCCACCCCACCGCACCGCCAGACCCGCCCCGGCCAGCAGCACCAGCACGCCCAACGCCACCACCGCGAGTCCCCAGGTGTGGCGGAACGCGCGCCGGTCGACCCAGACCGTGATCCCGGCCTCGATCAGCAGGGTGACGAGCACGACGCCGAGCACCGCCACCAGCGCACCGAACACCGCAGGCTGACGCGCCCACCCCCGCACGAACGCCACGACCACAACCAACGGGACCACGCCCATGCCGAGTACGACGATCTGGGTCAGGGCGAAGTCCAAGCCGTCGTCGGGATCGGGATCATCGAGACCACGCCGCATCCACGCCGTGAACAGCAGCAGATGCCCGAAGGCGGCACCGAAGGCGCCGAGCACCAGCAGAACGCACCCCAGCCGTACCAGCCCGGCGAATTCCGACCGCGTCGCGATCGCACCCATATCCACGATCAATCCGGACAATGCCACCGCGGCGAGCGCCAGTAGCACCCGTGGTCGTCGCACCCTGGCCCGCAGATAGCCCGGTGGTAGTTGCTTGCGCACCTTGCGAAACACCCCGTACCAGGCGAGCGGCAGGGCGGCGAACATCATCGGGGAGATCACCCGCAACACGATCGGTGGCGCCCACATCGCCACGGCCGCGAAGCAACCCGCGAAAGCCCAGACCCATGCCGCCAGTCGGAGCAGTGCCCGCCAGTGCATCTCCGCGAGTAGCCGGCGCGCCGCGGTATCGGTCGGCGCGTTGGCCAGCAGGCCGCGCAGGGTCGCGATGGCGGCCTTGCGACCGCCGTCGAAACCACCGATCTCGAATTCGGCTCGCGCCTGCATCCGCAGCAGGTCGACGTGCAGCGGGTCGATCGTCAGCCCGGCCGTGATGTGGCGGCGAACCCCGTCGATATCGACGAGCCGCTGGTAGGTCTCGGCCGCCGAACAGTGGACGAAGGCGTCGCCGGGCGCCAGCGCGACCGCGTCGACCACCGCCGCGCGGGCCCGGTCCGGGTCCTTGCGTGGGCCGTTGCTGTACAACCACGCCAGCAACAGCAGAGTTCCCGCATCGTGTGGCCGCAACCGGGCGGCGGTGTGGCCGTGCTCCAGCGCCAGGTCCCACTCCTCGCGCATCGGGTAGGCCATCGCCACCAACTGGTGCGCGCGGGCGGAATCGGGATCAGCCTGCAGCGCCTGTCCGGCGAAGCGCACGGTGTCGTCGAACTGGTCGAGGTCGTAGGCGATGTCCGCCAGGGCGACCAGCACACGCGGGTCGTCGGGTGCATTCGCCAGCGCCGTCCCGAGAATTCGCCGCGCCTGCTCGAGCCGCCCGATCGCCTGGGCTGCGCGAGCCCGCTCCAACGCCGCCTGCACCGGCATGACCGATCCCCTCCCCTGTGAGATATCCGAGTGCACAGTAGCGTTCGGTTCCCCGAGCCGAATCGCTCAGCGCTCGACGAGCTTTCGCACCGAGGCGGGCAAGTCGCGGGTGCGCTTATACGGCCCCGACACCGCCGCACCGTAGGGGCGGGCGAGCAGGGTGGCGGCGATGTCGCTGACTTCCTCGGTGGTCACCGCGTCGATGCGGGCCAGCGTGGCCGACACGCTGCGGTGATTGCCGTAGCTGAGTTCACTGCGACCGATGCGGTTCATCCGCGATGCCGAGTCCTCGAGACCGAGCACCAGTCCGCCACGCAAAGAGCCCTTGGCCCTGGCGCATTCGGCGTCGGTAACACCGTTGGCCGCGATGTCGTCGAGCACGTCGCGCGCCAATGTCGTGACCTGGCCGAGGTTTTCGGGCTGGCAGCCCAGCGAGACCGAGAACGAGCCGGTGTCGGCGAAGGTGTCCACGCTCGAGTACACCGAGTACGCCAGGCCGCGTTCTTCCCGGATGCGTTGGAACAGACGGGAACTCAGACCCCCGCCGACGATCGTGTTGAGGATCGACAGCGGCCACCGCTGCTGGCCTTCGTGCCTGCCGAAGGCACGCACGCCGAAGGCGAGGTGGGTCTGTTCACTGTCGCGATTGATCCTGATCAGTCCGGGGGCGCCCTGGGCGCGGAACTTCCCCTCGCGACGCGGCGCGGGTTCGGCGGCGGCGTCGAGATGGGGCCCGAACGCGCGATGTACCAGTTCCACGACGCGTTCGTGAGAGACGTTGCCCGCCACCGCGACCACCATGCGCTCGGGTCGGTAGCGACGCTGGTGGAAGCCGCGCAGCTGGGCGGCCTGCATGTTCTCGATGGATTCGACGCTGCCGATCACCGGGCGACCGATGGGGTGGTCGCCGAACATGGCGGTGAGGAAGGAATCGGCCACCAGGTCTTCGGGATCGTCGTCGCGCATCGCGATCTCTTCCAGGACCACCTGGCGCTCCACGTCGACGTCGATCGCGCGGCACAAACCGTTGAGCACCACGTCGGAGACCAGGTCGACCGCCAGTGGCAGGTCCTCGTCGATGACGTGGGCGTAGTAGCAGGTCTGTTCCTTGGCGGTGAACGCGTTGAGTTCGCCGCCGACCGCGTCCATGGACTGCGCGATGTCGAGGGCGGTGCGCGTGGGGGTCGCCTTGAACAGCAGATGTTCGAGGAAGTGCGCGGCGCCTGCCACGGTGGGGCCCTCGTCGCGCGAACCGACGCCTACCCACACCCCGATGGAGGCCGAACGCACGCCCGGCACGTGCTCGGTGACCACACGCAGGCCACCGGGCAGCACGGTGCGGCGCACCCCGCCATCGGTGGACACGGCGTCAGCGGATTCGGAACTCGACTCGGTCAACTTCGGCTCTGTCATCCGATCTTCGATAGCGGTGTCCTCATCTGGTTCGGCATCCGACTCGATGTGCTTCGACCTCGTCACCCGATCTCACCGGACGGCTGTTCTGGCATGGGTCCTCAACCTCTCGAACGGGAGCTGGCGACGTGCGCGTATTGCCTCATCCTGCAGGCAGCAGGCACGACGGCCGGCTCCTGGATTCTATGCGCCCATCGCCCCCGCCCGTGCATCGGCCCTCGCCGTCGGGGCCCCGCTCGCACCGGATCCGCTCCCGTCGAGGACGTCGGCGATCCGGGCGAGCGCGGCCTCACCCGCCATCGCCCAGTGCGTGGCGTCGATGCCGTGCCGGTGGACGACGCCCTCGACGGCGCCTGCCCAACTCGCCGCGCCGCGCGACCCGCTGGGGTCGTCGACAGTGGCGGCGAAGTAGACGAGGTCGCCGTCGAAGCGGCGCGGGCGGTAGTCGTCGACCATCCGCATCGAGGCGGTGGCGGCGTCGATGATGCGGGCGATGCGGGCGCGGTCGAGGGCGGCCAGTGGTCCGCCGATGTTCGCGGCCGCGTCGGCCAGACCATCGGCATCGAAGGCGAGATCGTCACCGGCGAGGCCGCCGAGCAGGTCGCCCACGGTGGGCATCGGGGTCTGTTCGGGTGCGTCGCCGAGCCAGCTGTCCATCATCGCCAGCTGGGCCACCTGCTCGCCCTCGGCTCGCAGGCCGGTGGCGACGGCGTGGGCCAGCAGCCCACCCAGCGACCAGCCGAGCAGGTGGTACGGCCCTTCGGGCTGTACTTCGCGGATGGCCGCGATGTAGCGCTGGGCCCAGTCGTCGATGCTGACGGGCAGCGGTTCGTCGGCGGTGAGGGCAGGCGACTGCAACCCGTAGATCGGGCGCTGCGGATCGAGATGACGGGTGAGCCCGGCGAACGACCAGGACACGCCACCCACCGGATGGATGCAGAACAGTGGTGCGCCGGAGCCGCCCGCGCGCAGCGGCAGCAGAACCGCGAACGCGTCGTCGGTCGCATCGACTTCGGCGCGTAGCCGTTCCACGACGACAGCGGGTGTGGGATCGGTGAAGAACCACGCCACCGGCACCGCGCTGCCCAGCGCTTCACTCAGTCGCGAGGACAGCTGGACCGCGGTGAGGGAGTTGCCACCGAGGTCGAAGAAGTTGTCGTCCATGCCGATGCGGTCCAGGTCGAGCACCCGGGCGAACGCGCCCGCCACGAGTTGCTCGGTCTCGGTGATCGGCGCCCGGTAGGTGGCTTGGCGCAGTTCCGGTCGGGGCAGCGCGCCGCGGTCGAGCTTGCCGGAGGTGTTGACCGGCAACGCGTCCAGCTCGAGCACCACCGTCGGGACCAGGTAGCCGGGCAATTCCGCGGCCAGCGCCGAACGCAGCGCCACCGCGTCGAAGCCCGAATCATCCTGCGCCGCAACGACTCCGGCGCCGTCGAGATCCTCCTGACCCGCCATGACGACGTAGGCGACCAACCGGTCCGCACCGACCCCGGCCACCACAGCGGCCGCGGCCTGCACGACCCCCGGCAGGCGCTGCATCGCGGCTTCCACTTCGCCGAGTTCGATGCGCTGACCGTTGAGTTTGACCTGGAGATCGCCACGGCCCACGTATTCCAGTGCGGGAGCATCTGTTCCACGCAGCCGCACGAGGTCGCCGGTGCGATACATCCGGGCCCCGGGCGCACCGAACGGATCCGGCACGAACCGCTCCGCGGTGAGCTCGGCCGCCCCGACATAGCCGTGCGCGAGCTGCGCACCGCCGACATACAGTTCCCCGGTCACCCCGGGCGGCACCGACCGCAGCCGCGCGTCGAGCACGTAGAGCCCGGTATTCCACACCGGCGCACCGATCGGCACGGTCGCCACGTCGGCCGCGGTCACCACATGCGAACTCACCTGTACCGCGGTCTCGGTGGGCCCGTACAGGTTCACCACCTCCGCGCCGGTCAGCGCCCGCACCTGTTGCGCCAGCGCCGCGGGCAGCGCCTCGCCGCCCGCGAACACCCGCCGCAGCGGGCCCGTGGCCCGGTCGGGGTGTGCCCGCAGGTGCGCGAGGTAGGCCGCGAGCAGCGTCGGCGCGAACTGCACGGTGTCGACGCGGTGTTCGGTGACGAGTTCGGCCAGGTAGGCCGGATCACCGTGGCCGCCGGGCCGGGCGATGACCGTTCGCGCGCCCACCCGCTGCGGCAGCAGCAGTTCCCAGATCGAGGCGTCGAAGGTCGTCGGCGTCTTGTGCAGCACGGTGTCACCGGCGGCGAACCCGAATCGCCGTGCCAGCCAGTCGAGTTGGTTGACGATCGCGCGATGCGGAACACCGACGCCCTTGGGCAGACCGGTGGACCCGGAGGTGAAGATCACGTACGCCGTGTGTTCCGGGAGCAGAGGCGACACCCGTTCGGCGGCGGCGATCGGCCCGACCGCGAAGCCCGTGAGATCGACGGTGTCGAGCGCGACCACATCGTGCCCGCGCACCGGCAGGTCGGCGGCATCGCGGCTGGTGGTGAGCACACACACCGGTTGCGCGATCCGCAGGATGCGGGTGATCCGCTCGGCCGGATGATCAGGATCGATCGGCACGTAGGTTCCACCCGCCGCCAGGACCGCGTACACGCCGACGAGCAGGTCGGCCGAGCGCCGAACTCCCACCGCCACCGCGTGATCCGGTCCGACACCGTGTTCGATCAGATGGCGGGCGAGCCGGTTCACCCGCACCGCGAACTCGGCGTAGGTGAGAACGGTGTCGCCGTCGACGAGCGCGACAGCCTCCGGCGTCGCGGCGACCTGACGGTCGAAGGCCGTCGGCAGAATGCCCACCGCGTCGGCATGCGCGGTGTCGCACCAGGTCTCGAGCATCCGGTGGTCGTCGGCGGTGAGCAGGTCGACGTCACCGACGACGACCTCCGGATTCGCCGTCACCACATCGAGCATCCGCACGTAGCCCTCGGCGATGCGAGCCGCCGTCGCGGCGTCGAACAGGTCGGTGGCGTAGGTCAGGCTCACCGCGCAGCCGCCGTCGGCGGTGTCGGCGAGCACCAGGTCCAGGTCGAACTTGGCGACGGCGACGTCGGCTTGTAGTCCGGTCACGGTGAGGTCGGGCAGAACCACCTCGACCGGGCTCGCGGCCAGGTTCTGGAAGGCGAGCATCACCTGGAACAGCGGGCTGTGCGCGGTCGAGCGGGTCGGGTCGAGCACATCGACGAGCCGTTCGAACGGCACCTCCGCGTTCTCGAAGGCGTCGAGGTCCACCCGCCTGGCCTCGCGCAGCAGCGCGCTGAACGAGGCGCCGGGATCGACACCGGTCCGCAGCACCAGCGTGTTCACGAACATGCCGACGAGATCGTCGAGTGCCTGCTCACCGCGACCCGCCACCGGGGTGCCGATCGCGATGTCGCCGGTGCCGCTCAGTCGTGCGAGCAATGCGGCCAGCGCGGCGTGGGCGACCATGAACTGGCTCCCGTCGGCGCGCCGAGCCAGCTGCCCCACCCGCTGCCATACCGTCGGCGGCACCACGGTGTCGACGCTCGCGCCGCGATGCGAGGCGACCGCCGGACGCGGCCGGTCGGCGGGGATGTCGAGCAGCTCGGGCAGCCCGGCCAGTTCGCCGCGCCAGAATCGCAGCTGTCGTGCGGCGACCGACTCGGCGTCGTCCTCGCTGCCCAGGACTGCCCGCTGCCACAGCGTGTAGTCGGCGTACTGGACTTCCAGTGGCGCCCACCCGGGTTCGGCGCCCGCGCGGCGGGCGAGGTAGGCGGCGGTGGTGTCGCGCAGCAGCGGCCCGGCGGAGAAGCCGTCGGCGCTGATGTGATGGATCACCACCACCAGCACCACTTCGTCAGCGGCACAGCGCAGCACGCGCACCCGCACGGGCGGGGCGGCGGTGACATCGAATCCGCGCCCGATCTCGGCCGCGACGATCGCCGGTACCGCGATCGGATCGACCGTCTCCACCACCGGCGTCGGCACGAACTCCCACACCGCCTGATGTCCGATCCCATCGATCGCCGGATAGGCCGTGCGCAGCACCTCGTGCCGGTCGAGCACGTCGGTGACCGCGGCGGCCAGCGCGACGGCATCGACATCGCCGGTGAGCCGCACCGCGATCGGGATGTTGTAGGCGGCGGTGTCGGGATCGAGGCGATTGAGCAGCCACATGCGCTGCTGGGCGGCCGACAGCGGGATTCGCGCGGGCCGCGCACCCGCTGTCAGCGCGATCCCCACGCCGCTGCCTGCCCGCACGGCGAGCGTGGCCGCCAGGTCGATGACCGTGGTGGCTTCGAACAGGGTCCGCACCGGCACCCGGGTCGACAGGGCCGCGCCGAGTCGGGCGGCGACCCTGGTCGCGATGAGCGAGTTGCCGCCGAGTTCGAAGAAGTCGTCGTCGAGACCGACCTGCTCGCGGCCGAGCACCTCGCCGAACACCTCGGCCACCGCGCGCTGGGCCGTCGTGACCGGGGCACGGAACGGCCTCGCCACCAATTCCGGTGTGGGCAAGGCTTTCCGATCGAGCTTGCCGGACGTGTTGAGCGGGAACGCGTCGAGCACGACGATCACCGACGGCACCATGTACGACGGCAACACCGCGCCCACGGCCGACCGCAGCGCGGCCGGATCCAGCTCGACGCCCGGCGCCGGCACCACATAGCCGACGAGCCGATCACCGGTGGCACTCGCCGAGACCACCGCAGCCGCCTGACTGACCCCGTCCGATCCTCGCAACGCGGTTTCGATCTCCCCGAGCTCGATGCGCTGACCGCGGAACTTCACCTGGAAGTCGATGCGCGCCAGGTAGACCAGCACGCCGTCGCGGGTCCAGCGCACCAGGTCGCCGGTGCGATACATGCGGGCACCCGCCGCGCCGACGAAGGGGTCGGCGACGAAGCGATCCGCCGACAGGTCGGGCCGACCGAGGTAGCCGCGAGCCAATTGCGCACCGGCCAGGTACAGCTCACCGGCGACACCCGGAGCCACCGGGCGCAACCGCTCGTCGAGCACGTAGACCCTGGTGTTCCACGCGGGCACACCGATCGGCACGGTCTGTCCGGTCGCGCCGTCGGCGGGCCAGGCGGTGACCGAGACGGCCGCTTCGGTGGGCCCGTACAGGTTGTGCACGGCGGCCGGCGATTTCGCACGCAGCGCGCCGACCGCCTCCGGGGTGAGCGCCTCACCGATCGCGAAGACCAGCCGCAGACTCGCCAGCTGGTCGGCGTCGGCGTGCGCGGCGAACATCGCCAGCATCGACGGCACGAAGTCGACGACGGTGATCTGCTGCGCGGCAACGAGTTCGGCGAGATAGATCGGGTCGCGGTGCCCCTCGGGGGTGGCGAGCACCAGGGTCGCGCCCGCGGCGAGTGGGGCGAAGAACCCCCAGACCGACAGGTCGAACCCGGCCGCCGACTTCTGCAGGTACACGTCCGCACCGTCGAGCTGGTACTGCTCGATCAGCCAGGCGATCTGGTTGTGGATCGCGGCGTGGCTCATCGCCACGCCCTTCGGCCGTCCGGTCGAGCCGGAGGTGAACAGGACGTAGGCCGCGTTCGAAGCCCGCAGCGGTGCACGGCGTTCGCCGTCCGCCACCGGGTGGCCCGGATACCTGTCGGTGTCGATCTCGTCCACCCGGACAACCCGCGGGTCCGAAGGACCGTCGAACTCGTCCCTGCCGGCGGTCAGCACGAGCCGGGGGCGCGCGGTGTCGAGGATCTGGGCGATGCGCTCGGCCGGGTGGTCGGGATCGACGGGCACGTACGCGCCGCCTGCGGTGAGCACCGCGTACATGGCGACGACGAGGTCGATCGAGCGCCGCATCGCCAGGGCGACGAGCACCTCGGGGCCGACGCCTTCGGCGATCAGGTGCCGGGCCAGCCGGTTCACCCGGTCGTCGAACTCCGCGTAGGTCAGTTCCGTGCCGTCGAAGACCAGTGCCGTCGCGGCGGGATGTGCCAGCACGTGCGCACGGAAGGGCGTGAGCAGCGTTGCGGTGCGGTCGATGTCGTAGGCGGTGGCATTCCAGACGTCGAGAACGCGGTGTCGCTCGGCGGGCTCGAGCACATCCAGGGAATCCAGCGGAGTGTGCGGGGTGGCGGCGACGGCGGCGAGCAGCCGTTCCAGACGGGCACCGATCGTGGTGGCGGTCTCGGTGTCGAAGACGTCGTGCGCGTAGGTGAGCACGCCCGTGACGCCGGCGGCGGTCCCGTCGGCCGCGTACTCGTCGCTGACGATGAGATGCAGATCGAACTGCGACAGCGTGTTCTCGGTGTCGAGCCCCGACACGGTGATCCCGGGCAGCGCCAGTTCGGCACGTTCGAAGTTCTGGAACGAGAAGCCGACCTGGAACAGCGGATGCCGCGCGGTGGAGCGGGTCGGATCGAGCACCTCGACGAGGCGTTCGAACGGCACCTCGGCATTCGCGTACACCGCCACATCGGTGGCGCGCTGACGAATCAGCAACTCCTGGAAGGACTCTCCCGCGCGCAGGCGAGTGCGGAAGACCAGCGTATTGACGAACATGCCGATCAGATCTTCGAGCGCGGCCTCACCACGGCCGGCGACCGGCGTACCGACCGTGATGTCGGCGCTGCCCGAGAGCCGCCCGAGCAGCGCGGCGAACGCGGTGTGCACGACCATGAACAGCGTGGCCCCGGCGTCCCTGGCCAGTGCGCTGAGCCGAGCGTGGGTGTCGGCGTCCAGGGTCACCGGCACGGTCCCGCCGGCGAGGCTCCGCACGGCCGGGCGCGGCCGATCCAGCGGCAGCGCCAGCTCGTCGGGGAGGTCGGCGAGTTCACCGCGCCAGAAGTCGAGCTGGCGGGCGGCCACCGAGGCGGGATCGGCTTCGTCGCCGAGCACGGCCCGTTGCCACAGCGCGTAGTCGGCGTATTGCACCGGCAGTGGCGTCCAATGCGGCGCCGCACCGTCGCGGCGGGCGAGGTAGGCCGTCATGAGGTCACGCACCAGCGGCGGCATCGACGAACCGTCGGCACTGATGTGGTGCACCACCAGGGCCAGCACTGCCTCGTCGGCGCTGATCCGATACAGCACCACCTGCCACGGCACACCCGTGGTGACATCGAAGGTGGTGGCGGCCAGTGCCGTCACCGCGCCCACGATCTCGGCCGCGTCGATATCGCGAATCCGCAGTGCGACACCGGCTTCGGCGGCAGGCAGGATCCGCTGTTCCGGTCCGTCGGGGGTCTCGGGGTAGAAGGTCCGCAGAACTTCGTGCCGACCGACGAGGTCGTCCACCGCGGCGGCGAGGGCGTCCAGGTCGAGCACGCCACTGAGTCGTACCGCGATCGGCACGTTGTACCCGGCCGAATCCGGATCGAACCGATTGAGGAACCACATGCGCTGCTGGGCGGGCGAGAGCGGAATCGACGCGGGCCGCTCCCCCGCCACCAGCGCCAGTCGGGCCGCGCCGCCGTCGGCATCGAGCGCGGCGGCCAACGCGGCCACTCTCGGCGCCTCGAAGATCCGCGCCACCGGCACCTGCCGGTTCAACGCCGCCCCCAGCCGCGCCGCGACCCGGGTCGCGATCAGCGAGTTGCCGCCGAGATCGAAGAAGTCGTCGTCGGCGCCCACCAGTTCGACACCGAGCACCTCGGCGACGACTCCGGCCACCAGCTGCTCCGACGGCGTCGCAGGAGCACGGAATGCGCGAGCGACCAGCTCCGGCGCGGGCAGCGCCCGCCGATCGAGTTTGCCGGAGGCATTGATCGGGAACGTGTCGAGGACGACGAACGCACTCGGCAGCATGTAGGCCGGAAGCGCTTTCTGCAGAGACGCTTTCACTCCGTCGAGGTCGATCGCCGCGATGCCGGGTGCGATCGCGTCGGCTGACCCGTCGTCTCTGATCTGTTGCGCGGGAACGAGGTAGGCCGTGAGGTACTCGCCCGTGCCGTCGTCGCGGACGGTGACCACGGCACGGTCGACGGTGTCGAGCCCGGCGAGGACAGCCTCGATCTCACCGAGTTCGATGCGCAGACCACGGAGCTTCACCTGGAAGTCGGTGCGGCCCAGATAATCCAGTTCACCCGAGCGGGTACGGACCACGAGGTCGCCGGTGCGATACATGCGCTCGCCGGGAGCGCCGAGGGGGTTGGCGACGAAACGGTCGGCGGACAGGTCGGGGCGGCCGAGATAGCCGCGCGCCAGTTGGACGCCTGCCAGGTACAGCTCGCCGGGCATGCCGACCGGAACGGGTCGCAGACGCGCGTCGAGCACGTGCAGGGCGGTGTTGGCGACCGGGGCCCCGATCGGCACCGTCACGGTGTCGGCGTCGGTGACCTCGTGGAAGCTCACGTCGACGGCGGCCTCGGTGGGCCCGTACAGGTTGTGCACGGCGACACCGGGGATCAGCGCGCGCAGGCGCTGGGCATCGGCGGCAGGCAGCGCCTCGCCGGAGGCGAAGACCTGTCGCAGCGAAACACAGTCGGCGGCAAGCGGTTCGGCGAGGAAGGCCGCCAGCATCGACGGCACGAAGTGCGCCACGCCGACTCCGGTGCGGGTGACGAGCTCGGCCAAGTACGCCGGATCGCGGTGCCCGTCCGGGCGGGCGATCACCAAGGTGGCGCCGATCTGCAAGGGCCAGAACAGTTCCCACACCGAGACGTCGAAGGTGATCGGCGTCTTCTGCAACACGGTGCCCGCGGCATCGAGCCGGTAGGCGTCCTGCATCCAGACCAGGCGATTGACGATCGCGGTGTGGGTCACCGCGACCCCCTTGGGCTTACCGGTCGAGCCGGAGGTGAACAGCACGTAGGCCAGGTCCGCGCCACGCAGGGGCCGGATCCGATCGGCATCGGTCACCGGGTCGGCAGCGAACCCGGACAGGTCGAGCGCGGCGGGCTCGACCACGCGCGTGCCGGTGTCGGGGAAGTCCGGCGCTGCCAGCACACAGACCGGTGCCGCGGTCGCGAGGACATCGGCGATTCGGTCAGCCGGATGATCGGGGTCCAGCGGCAGGTACGCGGCGCCCGCGGCCTGCACGGCGTAGATCGCGACAAGCAGATCGATGCCGCGCCGCAGCCCGACACCGACGACAGCACCGGGTCCGACCTGCTCGGCGATCAGCCACCGCGCCAGCCGGGCGACGCGAACAGCGAACTCGCCGTAGGTGATCCGTGCCCCTTCGAATTCGAGGGCCACGGCGTCGGGTGTCTGTACGGCTTGCGCGGCGAACAGCGAGACGAGTGTCGCGTCGGCGTCCAGCGGGGCGGCGGTGTCGTTCCACGCCGCGATTCGAGCGGTCTGTGCCGCATCCATGAGATCGATCTCGCCGACCGCCGTGCTGTCATCGGCGACGACCGCGCTCAGCACCCGCACGAAGCGCGCGCCGAATTCGGTGACCGTGTCGTGATCGAACAGGTCGGTGGCATAGCGCAGCGATCCGCGCATCCCGGGTTCGCCCGCGGCGCCGACGATCTCGTTGATCGCCAACGACAGATCGAACTGGGTCGTCGCAGCGGGCAGCGCGAACTCGTCGATCCGCAGCCCGGGCAGCGCGATGACGGTGTCCTCGCGATGCTCGAACGCCAGCATCACCTGCACGATCGGCGAATACGACGTGGAGCGCACCGGATTCAGCTCGTCGACGAGCCGCTCGAACGGTAGGTCCGCGTTCGCGAAGGCCCGCAGATCCGCCGCCCGCACCTCGGCGAGCAACTCGGCGAACCCGGCACCCGCATCGACTGACGTCCGCAGCACGAGAGTATTGACGAACATGCCGACGAGATCGTCGAGCGCGGCATCGGCCCGCCCGGCGACGGGCGTGCCGACGAGAACATCCGCGCCGGCGCCCTGACGAGACAGCAGTACCGCGAACGCCGCGTGCACCACCATGAAGGTCGACACCCCGTGGCGACGGGCCGTTGCCTCGATCCCGGCGACCACCTGCGCGGGCACATCGAACCCGACCGCGCCACCCGCACCGCCGCGCACGGCGGGCCGTGGCCGATCGGTCGCCAATTCGAGAGCCGGTGCTACCCCGGCCAATTCGTCGCGCCAATGCGCCAGCTGCCGCGCCAGCCGCGACTCCGGATCGGCGGCATCGCCGAGCACGGTGTGCTGCCAGAGGGTGAAGTCGGGATATTGCACCGGCAACGGCTCCCATGCGGGAGCTGTCCCCGCGGCGCGCGCGGCGTAGGCGGTGATCAGGTCGCGGGCCAGCGGCGTGGTCGACACACCGTCGGCGGCGATGTGATGCACCGCGAGCACCAGCACATGCTCGACCTCGTTCGACCCCGCGTCGGCGCGACGCAGCAGCGCGGCGCGCAACGGGGGCTGGGTGGTCAGGTCGTAACCCTGGCCGATGATGCTGCGCACCGTGTCGGCCAGATCGGCCTCGGCGATCTCGCGCACGACCGTGGCGGGCAGTACCGCGTCGGCGGGCAGAACCACCTGGGTCGGACCTTCGGCGTCTTCCGGGAAGACGGTACGCAGTGATTCGTGCCGGTCGAGGACATCGGCGAGCGCCGCCCACAGGGCATCGGTGTCGAGGTCACCGGTCAGGCGCAGGGCGATCGGCAGGGTGTAGACGGCCGAGTCGGGGTCGATCCGGTTCAGCAACCACAGGCGAGTCTGCGCCAGCGACAACGGGATGCGATCCGGTCGCGGTCGCACGACGGTCAGCGGAGGCGACTGTTCGCGGCCGGTGCCCGCACGCTCGGCGAGTCCGGCGACGGTCGGGGCGTCGAACACATCGCGCACGTCCAGCGCACTGCCGAGGGCCGCATTGGCTCGGGCCACCAGTCGCATCGCGAGCAGCGAGTTGCCGCCGACGGCGAAGAAGTCGTCGTTGGCGCCGACGCGCGCCACCCCGAGCAGTTCGCCGATCACACCGGCGAGCGCGGTCTGCGCGCCCGGTCGCGGCGCCACGTATTCGGTGGTGGCGGACAGGTCGGCGGCGGGCAGCGCGGCGCGGTCGAGCTTGCCCGCGGAGTTGAGCGGCACGGTGTCGAGCACCACCAGGTGCGAGGGCACCATGTAGGCGGGCACCCGGCCCGCGACGTGCGCGCGCACCGTCACGGGGTCGACATCGCCCGCGACGTACCCCACCAGGCACTGGCGACCCGCGTCGTCGGTGGCGGGCAGCACGGTCGCGTGGGTGACGCCGGGCGCGTCGCCGAGTGCGGCCTCGATCTCGCCGAGCTCGATCCGCAGTCCGCGGAGCTTCACCTGGAAGTCGTTGCGGCCCAGATAGACCAGCGCGCCGTCGCGATCGCGGCGCACGAGGTCGCCGGTGCGATACATGCGGGCACCGTCGGCCCCGAACGGATCGGCGACGAAGCGGTCGGCGGTCAGGTCGGGGCGGCCGAGGTAGCCGCGCGCCAGCTGATCGCCCGCGAGGTACAGCTCGCCCGCGACGCCGCCGGGCACCAGGTGCAACCGCTCGTCGAGCACGTAGGCGCGCACGTTCCAGGTCGGCTTGCCGATGGGCATCTCGGTCTGCTCGACCGGGGCGGTGATCTGCTGGAACGTGCTGGTGATCGCCACTTCGGTGGGGCCGTAGGTGTTGTGCAGCTCGCCGGGGATCGTGGCGAGCACGGTCGCCGCGAGCGGGGCGGGCAGTTCCTCACCACCGACGTGCAGCATCCGCAGTCCGCGCAGCGCATCGCCGAGCCCTTCGGCCAGCATCGCGGCCAGCACCGACGGCACGATCTCCATGATGGTGACGGCCTGTTCACGGATCACTCGCGCCTGATACGCCAAGTCGAGGTGTCCGCCGGGCCGCAACAGCACCAGCGGGGCGCCGAGCAGGGCGGGGGCCAGCAGTTCCCAGAGCGAGACGTCGAAGGTGAGTGGCGCGCGCTGCAGGAAGCGGTCCGCCGCGGTCATGCCGTATTCGCCACGTAGCCAGCAGATTTCGTTCACCACGGCGCGGTGCGAGATCAGCACACCCTTCGGTGCGCCGGTGGAACCGGAGGTGAACAGCACATAGGCCGGGTGCTCGGGGTGCAGCGGCGCGAGGCGTTCGGCATCGGTGAGCGGTGTTCCCGCGACGGCGCCCGACACCGATTCCTCGAGCTGCGCGACGGTCAGCACCGGGAACCCGGACCGCGAGGCGGCGGCGAAATGCACCGAGGCCGTCGCGGATCGGATACCGCTGTCCACATGGTCGAGGTCACCGGCGGAGGCGACGACGACGAGTCGCGGGGTCGCTGTCGCCAGCACATGTCCGATGCGTTCGGCGGGCAGGGTCGCATCGATCGGCACGTACACACCGCCGGCGGCGAGCACGCCGTGCAGCACCACCAGCAGTTCGATGCCGCGCGGAACAGCCACGGCCACCGGCGTTTCCGGGCCGACGCCGCAATCGATCAACCTGCGGGCGAAACGGTTGGCCCTGGCGGCGAGCGCGCCGTAGGTGATCTCGGAGCCTTCGAAGATCGCCGCGACGGCCTGCGGATCACGCGCGGCCGCCGCATCGAGCAGGTGCGCGGCCAGCGGGGCGCGCACGCCCAGCTCGGCCAGTGCGCCGTCGAGCGCCACCACGTCGCCGTGCGGACCCGTCGGGAGCGTGATCTCGTCGGTGTCCGCGAGCAGGGCGAGGTCGCCGACAGCGGTGGCAGGGGCCGTGACCGCGTCTCGCAGCACGCGCTCGAGCATGCCCACCATCGTCACGATGGTGTCGGCGTCGAAAAGGTCGGTGGCGTAGCGCAGTTCGAGGTCGAGGCCGTCGGGCGCGCCGTCCGGGGCGAAACGGTCGACGAAGGTGAAGTCCAGGTCCACTTCGATCGGCGCGTCCGGCAGGGTCAGCCCCGACAGGGTGAGGCCGGGCAGTTCGAAGGCGGTCCTGCGCTGGTTCTGCAGGGCGAGCGAGATCTGATACAGCGGTGAATAGCCCTGCGAGCGAGCCGGATTCAGCGCGTCGACCAGACTCTCGAACGGCACATCGGCATTGTCGAAGGCATCGAGGTCGCCCGCGCGGATCTCGTCGAGCAGATCGCCGAAGCGGGTATCGGCGTCGACCCGCGCGCGCAGCACGAGCGTGTTGACGAACATTCCGACGATGTCGTCGAGCTCACGGTGACCGCGACCGGCAACGGGCGTGCCCACGACGATGTCGCGACCGGCCGAGAGCCGTGCCAGCAGGACCGACAGTCCCGCGTGCAGCACCATGAACGGGCTGGCGCGGTGTGCGCGAGCCAGTTCCTCGATGCCGCGATGCAGGTCGGCGTCGAGGGTCGTCGTGAAGGTGGCTCCCCGGTTGGAGGCGATCAGCGGCCTGCGCCGGTCGGCGGGCAGCGTCAGGACATCGGGCAGACCCGTGAGCCGGTGCGTCCAGTAGTCGAGCTGGCGGGCCAGCGGTGCGTCCGGGTCGTCGGCGCTGCCGAGGCCCTCGGTCTGCCACAGCGCGTAGTCGGCGTAGTGCACGGCCAGCGCGGGCAGCTGCGGTGGCGCACCCGCCGCGCGGGCGGCGTAGGCGGCTACCAGATCGCGGGTGAGCGGGCCCATCGACCAGCCGTCGGCGGCGATGTGGTGCACCACGAGCACCAACACGTGCTCCGTCGCCGCCACCCGGAGCAGGGCGGCGCGCACCGGCACCTCGGTGGTGATCTCGAAACCACCGGCGAGGACTTCGGCCACCGCCGCGGGGACATCTTCGGCCTCGACCTCGGCGACAGCGAGGTCGGGCACGAAGGCCGGTCCGACGAGTTGTGTTGCCTGACCGTCGAATTCGGGATAGGTGGTGCGCAATGTCTCGTGCCGGGCGATCAGGTCGCCCAGCGCGCCACGCAGCGCGGCGGTGTCGAGTTCGCCGCTGAGGCGGATCGCGACCGGAATGTGGTACGCGGCCGAGTCCGGATCGAAGCGGTGCAGGAACCACATCCGCTGCTGGGCGGGCGAGAGCGGAATCCGCTGCGGCCGTCGGCCCGCCACGGGTCCCCGCCTGCTTCCTGTCCCGCGCAGCGCGTCCAGCCGCACGGCGAGTCCGTCGACGGTGCTCGCCTCGAACAGCTCCCGCACCGGCACGCGGGCATCGAGCGCGGCACCGAGCCGCGCCGCCACCTGGGTGGCCAGCAGGGAGTTGCCGCCGAGGGCGAAGAAGTCGTCGCCCGCGCCGACGCGGTCGAGGTCGAGTACCCCGGCGAACGTCGCGGCGACGATCCGCTCGGTGGCGGTGGCGGGCTCACGCCAGTCGAGCTGCCGCGTTTCCGGCGCGGGCAGTGCCCGACGATCGAGCTTGCCGGACGCGGTGACGGGCAACTCGTCGAGGAAGACGTAGGCACCCGGGACCATGTAGGAGGGCAGGGTCGCGGCGATCGCGGCGTCGAGGTCGGCGGCGGTGGGCGGTGCCGAGGAGTCGACGCCGACGACGTAGGCGACGAGCTGATCGGGCCTGCCCTCGTTCGAGCGGACCAGGACGGTGACCCGACCGACGCCCGGAACCGAGGCGATCGCCGCCTCGATCTCGGCGGGCTCGATGCGCAGGCCGCGCAGTTTCACCTGGAAGTCGGTGCGGCCCAGGTAGTGCAGTGCCGGGCCGTCGGGTCCGGTGCGCCAGGTGACCAGGTCGCCGGTGCGGTACAGGCGATCGCCGGTGCCGTAGGGGTCGGCGACGAAGCGTTCCGCGGTGAGGTCGGTGCGGCCGTGGTAGCCGTCGGCGAGCTGCGAGCCCGCCACATACAGCTCGCCCGGGACACCCGCCGGGACGGGGTGCAGGCGCGAATCCAGCACGTACACGCGGGTATCGGCGACCGGTGCGCCGATCGGCACCACGGCGCTCCGCTCGTCACCGGCCTCGTGGGTGGTGACCTGGATGGCGGTTTCGGTGGGTCCGTACAGGTTGACCACGGTCGCGCCGGTGCTCGTGCGCACCCGTCGCGCCAGGTCGGTCGGCAGCGCCTCACCGCCCGCGAAGACCAGTCGCAGCGAATCCGCCTGCGCGCAAGCCGGTTCCGCCGCCACGGCGGCGAGCACGGACGGCACGTACTGCACGACACTCACCCGATGGCGGACGGTGGCCGCCGCCAGGTACGCCGGATCACGGTGCCCATCGGCGGTGGCGAGCACCAGCCGTGCCCCGACGTGCAAGGGCCACAGCAGTTCCCACACCGACGCGTCGAAGGTGAAGGGCGTCTTCTGCAGCACCACGTCGGCGGCGCCGAGCGGGTAGGCACGCTGCAACCACCGCAACTGGTTCACGACGGCCTTGTGCGGCACCGCCACACCCTTGGGCCTGCCGGTGGAACCCGACGTGAACAGCACATAGGCGAGGTGCTCGGGACGTAGCGGTACCACTCGCTCGTCATCGGTGATCGGATCGCCGGACAATCCCGACAGGTCGAGCGTGTCGGCCTCCAGCACCGACTCCCCCACAGCCACACCGCTTCCGGCGACGGTCAGCACACAGACCGGTGCCGTCTGCGCCAGCACAGACGCGGTCCGCTCGGCCGGATGATCCGGATCCACCGGCACATATCCGGCTCCGGCGGCGAGAACCGCGTGCACGGCGACCAACTGCTCCACGCCACGACGCATCGCGACCGCGACCAGCGAGCCGGGGCCCGCGCCGAGCCCGATCAGATGACGGGCCAGTCGTGCGACGCGTACACCGAACTCCGCGTACGAAAGCTCCACTGCGGTCGAGGAATCGACAGCGGACCGCAGCGACGCCTCGGGCACCTGTCCCCCGGCTCGGTGTGCGGCGATGGCATCGACTGCCGCGTGTTCGAGCCGGGAAATCGCGCTCGAGGACACCTCGCTTCCGAGGGACGCGCCATCAGCGGTCCCCCGCGCATCGAGCGCGTGCGCCGCTGTCGGCGCGTCATCGGCCGCTGTGGGGTCCGTGTCGACGACCACGGCGATCGCATGGGGCGTCGCGGCAGCTTGTTCAGCGAGAAGCGAGGCGAGCGTCGCGTCGTGGTCGGTCGCGGTGGCGGTGTCGTTCCACGCGGTCAGGAGTTCCGTCTGCTCGGCCGGGTCGAGGAAGGCGAGGTCGCCGACGGGGCGAGCCGGGTCGGCGAGGACCGCGGTGAGCACACGGTGCAGACGGGTGGCGAAACCGGCGACGGTGGCGGCGTCGAACAGGTCGGTGGCGTACAGGAAGGCGCCGGAAATGCCGGTGGGAGTGCCGTTCTCGTCGCGGTGCTCGGTGAGGGTGAGCTCGAGATCGAACTTGGCGACGCCGGTGGGCAGGTCGAAGCCGGCGACAGTGAGGCCGGGCAGGGCAAGTGCGCTCGAGGTGTCCTCGTTGAGTGACAGCATCACCTGGAACAGCGGGTTGCGGGCGGTGGAGCGGACCGGATCGAGGATCTCGACGAGACGCTCGAACGGCACGTCGGCGTGGCCGAAGGCGGCGAGGTCGGTTTCGCGGACCTGGGCGATCAGCTCGGTGAACGAGGCCGCGGGCGCCACGTCGGTGCGCAGGACGAGAGTGTTGACGAACATGCCGACCAGATCGTCGAGCGCGCGTTCACCACGCCCCGACACCGGCGTTCCGATCGCGATGTCGGTCGTCGCCGACAACCGCGCCAGCAGCACCGCGAACACCGCGTGGGCCGCCATGAAGACCGTAATACCCTGCGCCCGAGCGAATTCGGCCAGTGCGCGATGAGTTCCGCCATCGATCTCGACGCTGTGCATCGCGCCACGCCGGGAAGCGATCGCGGGCCGGGTCCGGTCGGTGGGCAGTTCCAACTGCTCCGGCACCCCGGCCAGCGCGTCACGCCAGAACGAGAGCTGCTTCGCGACAAGAGATTCCGAATCGGCCGCGTCACCGAGCACCGCGTGCTGCCACACGGCGTAGTCGGCGTATTGCACCTCCAACGGCGCCCAGCTCGGGTCCTCACCGATCGCTCGCGCACTGTAGGCCGTGAGCACGTCCCTGATCAAAGGTCCGAACGAAAAACCATCGGCCGCGATGTGATGCAACACGATGACCAGCACGTACTCCGCACCGGCGCTCGCCGGGTCCGCCGCCCGGTCGACATCGGGTTCCGCGGAATCCACCTGCGCTGCCGCGGTGTTCGCGGCCACGCGAAGCAAGGTCGCGCGGATCGGGGCGTCGACGGTGAGGTCGAAGCCGATGGACGCGGCAGTGCGCACGGCGTCGGGCACCTCGGCCGCGCCCACGATTCGGGGGTGCACCTCCGGAACGAGCCCGACCGCAGGAAGGATCTCGGCGACGGCGTTACCGTCGAGTTCCGGGTAACGGGTGCGCAGGACCTCGTGCCGATCCAGCACGTCGACGATCGCCGCCTGGAGTGCGGCGATGTCGAGCGCACCGGTGAGCCGGACGGCCATCGGGATGTTGTCGGTGGCCGAGCCGGGGTCGAAGCGGTTGAGGAACCACATGCGCTGCTGGGCGGGCGAGAGCGGAACGGGGTCGGGGCGTGGTCCCGCCACCAGCGCGGGGCCGGTGCCGGTGCCGCGCAGACGGTCGGCCGCCGCGGCCAATGCCAGCACCGTCGTGGTGTCGAAGATCTGACGGATCGGGATACGGATGTCGAGGTCGGTGCCGATGCGGGCCATCAATCGGGTGGCGAGTAGCGAGTTGCCGCCCAGGTCGAAGAAATCGTCGTCGCGGCCGACCTGATCGAGTCCGAGCACCTCGGCGAACGCGGCGGCCACCACCTGCTCGGCCACGGTTTCCGGCGCACGGTAGGCAGCGGTCTCGAAGACCGGCGCGGGCAGCGCGGCCCGGTCGAGCTTGCCGACCGGGGTCAGCGGCACGGCGTCGAGGACGACGAGCGCGGCGGGCACCATATGCGCGGGCAGGTGTGCGGCGGTGTGCGCGACGAGGGTCGCGGTATCGATCGTGGCACCGGCGACGGGCACCACGTAGGACACGAGCTGGGTCGTGCCCGCGTCGGTCCGGTGGCCGATGGTGGCGGCGAAGTCCACCGAGGGATGGCGGGCGAGAACCGCGTCGATCTCGCCGAGCTCGATCCGGAAACCGCGCACCTTGACCTGGAAGTCGTTGCGGCCCAGGTACTCCAGATCGAAGGAGTCCTCGCGCCGCACCCAGCGCACGGTGTCACCGGTGCGGTACATCCGCGCACCGGGCGCGCCGAAGGGATTGGTGACGAACCGTCCGGCGGTCAGCGCGGGCCTGCGGTGGTACCCGCGCGCCAGCTGCGCACCGGCGATGTACAGCTCGCCGACCACCCCGGCAGGCACCGGTCGCAGGCGCTCGTCGAGCACCAGTTCGGTCGTGCCCTCCACCGGCGCGCCGAGGGTGACCGACGTTGTCGCACCGAGGGGTTCGCTGATGTTGGTGACGATGGTCGTCTCGGTCGGACCGTAACCGTTGCGGAAGATCAGACCCGGGATCGCGGCAGTCCAGCGTGCCACCAGTTCCCCGGGGCACGCCTCACCACCGACCACCACCACGCGCAGCTCGTCGAGCCCGTCCGGGTTCACCGTCGCCAACGCCGAGGGGGTGATGATCACATGGGTCACCCGCTCGACCCGCAACAGTTCTTTCAGCTCGGCCCCACCGAACACCCCGGCGGGCGCGACAACCATCGTCGACCCCTCGGTCACCGTCAGCAGCAACTCGGCCACGGAGATGTCGAACGACGGCGACGCCACATGCAACACGCGTGCATCGGCAGCGGCCAGGTAGCGCCCGGATTGGACGGGCAGATACGCCGCGACCGCGCCGTGTGGAATCACCACGCCCTTGGGCAGACCGGTGGTGCCGGAGGTGTAGATGACGTAGGCGGGATCCAGCGGATCCACCGCGCGACCGGCTGCGGCGCTACCGGTCGTCGCCGCGGTGGAACCGGGGGCGTCGAGCGCGAGCCAGTGCACCGTGCCGGGCAGGTCCGCCGACACGGCCTCGATCGTGATGCCCGCCGCCGCACCGGAATCGGCGAGCATGTGCGCGATGCGATCGGCAGGGTAGTTCGGGTCGACCGGGAGGAAGCCCGCGCCGGACTTCACGACGGCCCAGATCGCGGTGACCGAGTCGGCGGAACGCGGAATGCTCACGGCGACGAGGTCACCCGCGCCGATGCCGAGGTCGGCGAGACGGGCGGCCAGACGGGTGGACGCGGCATCGAGCTCGCCGTAGGTCAGGGTGCGGGCGCCGTCGCGGATGGCGATCGCGGCGGGGTCGGCGGCGGCACGGGCGAGTACCTGTGGCAGCAGCGGGGCGGGGGTGGACGGGCCGCCGGTGCGAGCGGTGAGCTCGGCGAGTTCGGTGCCGATCAGCAGGGGCAGATCGGCGACGGGGGTCTGCGGAGCGGCGGCGATCGCGGCGAGCAGGCCGGTGAAGCGGGACATCATGCGCGTGACGGTCGGCTCGTCGAACAGATCTGTGGCGTAGGAGAATTCGCCGGACATACCCTCGGCCGGGGAATCACGCAGGGTCAGCGAGAGATCGAACTTCTCGATGTCATAGGGCATTTCGACGGCGGAAGCACGCAGACCGGGCAGTTCGAACGTCGTCGGCGGCAGGTTCTGCAGCGACAGCGCCACCTGGAACAGCGGATGACGACCGGCCGAACGCGACGGCGCGAGCACCTCCACGAGCCGCTCGAACGGCAGGGTGGTGTGGTCGAAGGCGGCGAGGTCCCCGGTGCGGACACGGCCGAGCAGCTCGGCGAACGGTTCGGCGCCACGCACCTGGGTGCGCAGCACGGCGGTGTTGACGAACATGCCGATGACGTCGTCGAGTTCGGCGGCGCCGCGTCCGGCCACCGGCGTGCCGATCGCCACATCCGCAGTGCCCGACAGACGCGCGATCAGCACCGACAACGCCGCGTGCAGCACCATGAACAGCGTCGCGCCCTGCTCTGCCGCAACAGCATTCAGCGCCGCGACCAGCTCGGCATCGAGCTCGAACGAGACCCGGCGCCCGTGCATCGACGCCGTGGCGGGGCGCGGCCGATCGGTCGGCAGGCTCGACTCGTCCGGCAGCCCGGCCAGCGCGTCCCGCCAGAAGGCGATCTCACGCCCGGCGCGGGAGTCGGCATCGGCTTCCTCGCCGAGGACCGCACGCTGCCACAGGGTGTAGTCGGCGTACTGCACCGGCAACGGCGCCCACTGCGGCGCCGCGCCTTCGGTACGCGCGTAGTAGGCGGCCATCGTGTCGCGCACCAGCGGACCGGCCGACCAACCGTCGGAGGCGATGTGATGCACCACCAGCACCAACACGTGATCGCCGTCGACCTCGAACAGCCGCACGCGCACGGGAGGCGCGGCGACGACATCGAATCCACCCAGGATCACCTCGGCCAAGGCACCGGGGAGTTCCCCAGCGCTGACACTGACGGGGTTGAGCAGTTCGGCACCGAGCGATGCGAGCGCCTCGGAGACAGGGAGGACGAACTGCGACCCCACCCCGTCGACTTCGGGGTACACCGTGCGCAGCACCTCGTGCCTCGCGATCAGGTCACCGACCGCCGCCCGCAACGCGTCTCGATCCAGCGCACCCGACAACCGCACCGCGATCGGAATGTTGTACGCCCCGGTCTCCGGATCGAACCGGTTCAGCAACCACATCCGCTGCTGCGCAGGCGAGAGCGGAACCACCGCCGGACGCGGACCCGCGACCAGCGCAGGCCGGTCGTCGGCCGCCCCGTCCTCGACCAATTTCGCCAGCACCGCGACGGTCGGGCTGTCGAAGAAGTCGCGAACATCCACCCGCACACCGAAATTCGCCTGCAACCGGCCGATCGCGCGGGTGGCGATCAGTGAGTTGCCGCCGAGGCGGAAGAAGTCGTCGTCCAACCCGACGGTCTCCACCTCGAGCAGCTCGGCGAACAACGCGGCGACAGCACGTTCGGCCGCGGTACGGGGCTCCCGGAACACAGCGGCGGAAACCCGGAAATCGGGCTCCGGCAGGGCTTTGCGATCCAGCTTGCCGCTGGCATTGGTCGGCATCGTGTCCAGCTGCACGAGCAGCGAGGGCACCATGTACTCGGGCATCGACGACTTGGCGTGCGCGACCAACTCGGCCTCGTCGAGTACCGCCCCGTCGACGCTCACCACATAGCCGACCAGCGCCTCACCGGTGGCATGCCGATGCAGCACCACCGCGGCATTGCCGACCCGAGGATGCGTGGCCAGCACGGCCTCGATCTCGCCCAGCTCGATCCGCAGGCCACGTAGTTTCACCTGGAAGTCGGTGCGCCCCAAATATTCCAGCTCACCGTGCGACTCCCGCACCAGGTCACCGGTGCGATACATGCGCTCACCGGCCACGCTGTACGGGTTCGCCACGAAACGATCAGCGGTCAGTCCGGGCCGCGCGACATAGCCGCGAGCCAGCTGAACACCGGAGAGGTACAGCTCGCCGACGACCCCGACGGGCACCCGATCGAGATTCTCGTCGAGCACCAGCAGCCCGGTGTGATCGGCCGGACCGCCGATCGGCACCGACACCTCGTCCGCCGCGGTCACCTCGTGCGCGGTGACGTCGACAGCCGCCTCGGTGGGCCCGTACAGGTTGTGCAGCGCGGTCGACGACAGCGTGCGCAGCCGCGCTGCGGTAGCGGCGGGCAGCGCCTCGCCCGAGGCGAACACCATCCGCAACGACGACAGATCCACGTCGGGGCCCAGTTCACCGACGAACGCGGCCAGCATCGACGGCACGAAGTGCGTCACCGTGACCCGGTGCTGAGCGATCAGCGCCGCCAGATACGCGGGATCACCGTGGCGACCCGGCTCGGCGATAATGAGGCGAGCACCGACCTGCAGCGGCCAGAACAGCTCCCACAGCGACACGTCAAAGGTGTAGGGCGTCTTCTGCAAGACCACATCGGCATCGGACATGCCGTATCGGCGTTGCCGCCACACCAGGTTCGCCACGATCGCGCCGTGGGTCACCGCTACACCCTTCGGGCGGCCGGTGGAACCGGAGGTGAAGATGACGTAAGCGGTGTTGCCGGGTTGCACCCCGGACACGACCTCACCGGGCACCGCGTCCCAGTCGATGTCATCGGTGCGCAGCGACGGCGCGCCGTTCAGATCCGGCTCATCACCGACTCGCGTCACGACCACCACCGGCTGCGCCACGTCGAGCACATAGTGCAACCGGTCCACCGGATGATCGGGGTCTAGCGGCACGTACGCGCCGCCCGCTTGCACGATCGCGTGCACGGCGACGAGTAACTCGACGCTGCGGCGCAGCGCCACCCCGACCAGCGTCTCGGGCCCGACACCCAACTCGACCAGCCGCGCCGCCAGCACCCGCACCCTGGCACCGAATTCCGCGTAGGTCAGCACCTCGTCACCGAACTGCACCGCGACCCGATCCGGCGTGCGAGCGACCTGCGCGGTGAACCGATCCACCAGCGTCGCGGCGACCGACGGTTCCATCCCCAGCGCTGCCATCGCGTCGCCCGCGAGGGAATCGAGCAGTGCGCCGAAGGCCCCGTCGGCGGCATCGACCACGCCGGGGAACAACTCGGCGAGCACCACCTGCACGAGCGATTCCGCGTCCAGGGCCCCACCGGTGAGCTCGGCCATCAGCGTGAGCTGGGCATCGAGATCGGCATAGGACACCGCGGCACCATCGAACTCGACCGCGATCCGCGCCGGCTCCATCGCCGCGACCGTCGCCACCAGCGCTGCCAGCTGTTCTGTTTCCGCGCGCGCCGGAGTGGGGTTGGTCATCGCACACTGCCTTCCATTACCGACCGCGGGAAACGCCACGCGGTCGCACAAACTCTCGGAACTCCCCGGCTCGCACCGGGGTGAGGTGGATCGGCGCGGGGGCGGCCAACCTCGGGCACCTGCCCGAAATCCACCCACTCACACCGGATTCAGTGCGATCGGCTATGACACGATCGCGTCAATCCGGCTCGCCACCACGCAACCAGCAATGACTCGGCTATCTCCCGACCTCCATCGTCAACCCCGACACCTGAACCACGCGTCCGAACACGAGCAGAAGCGTATTCGTTTCAATAATAAACCGGACCGGATTCAGTCAAAATCACGCCTGGGAGACTCACTTTTCGACGCTGAGAACGGTCCAGCGATCCGACCGCGTACGCCGAGCCGACAGCGGTCGGACGCGCTGCTCGATGAGCGCCATCACGGCTGTCGACACAGGTTCTTACTGTGTCCGGACACACTAGGCGAGACAACGTTGCATCACCGTTGCATCTTCGTGATCCAGATCACGAGCGCGATGCGGCGCCCGGAAACGACAAAACCCCCGCCGTACCACGGCGGGGGTTTCGGTCAGACGTCGCGACGCTTACTCGGCGTCGACGGTCTCCTCGACAGCGGCCGGCTCGGCGGCCGCGGCGGCCTCGTCCTCGACCGGGACGAGCGAGATCTTGCCGCGGTTGTCGATATCGGCGATCTCCACGCGCAGCTTGTCGCCGACGTTGACCACGTCTTCGACCTTGGCCACGCGCTTGCCGTTGCCCAGCTTGGAGATGTGCACCAGACCGTCGCGGCCCGGCAGGAGCGACACGAACGCACCGAAGGCGGTGGTCTTGACGACCGTGCCCAGGAAGCGCTCGCCGACCTTGGGCAGCTGCGGGTTGGCGATGGCGTTGATCATGTCGATCGCGGCCTGGGCCGACGGCCCATCGGTCGCACCGACGAACACGGTGCCGTCATCTTCGATGGAGATGTTGGCGCCGGTTTCCTCGGTGATCTGGTTGATCATCTTGCCCTTGGGCCCGATGACCTCGCCGATCTTGTCGACCGGGATCTTGATGGCGGTCACGCGCGGGGCGTAGGGGCTCATCTCGTCGGGGTCGGTGATCGCCTCGGCCATCACGTCCAGGATGGTGGTGCGGGCGTCGTGCGCCTGGTTCAGCGCCCCGGCCAGCACCTGCGAGGGGATGCCGTCGAGCTTGGTGTCGAGCTGCAGGGCGGTGACGAAGTCACGGGTACCGGCAACCTTGAAGTCCATGTCGCCGAAGGCATCCTCGGCGCCGAGGATGTCGGTGAGCGCGACGTAGCGGACCTCGTCCTCACCCTTGTCGTTGGTGATGGTGTCGGAGACCAGGCCCATGGCGATACCCGCGACCGGCGCCTTCAGCGGCACACCGGCGTTGAGCAGCGACAGGGTCGAGGCACAGACCGAGCCCATCGAGGTGGAGCCGTTGGAGCTCAGCGCCTCCGAGACCTGACGGATGGCGTAGGGGAACTCCTCCTGCGAGGGCAGCACCGGCATCAGCGCACGCTCGGCGAGCGCGCCGTGGCCGATCTCGCGACGCTTCGGCGAACCGACGCGACCGGTCTCGCCGGTGGAGAACGGCGGGAAGTTGTAGTGGTGCATGTAGCGCTTGGAGGTCTCCGGGCCGAGCGAGTCGACCTGCTGGGCCATCTTCACCATGTCCAGCGTGGTGACACCCATGATCTGGGTCTCGCCGCGCTCGAACAGCGCCGAACCGTGGGCGCGCGGGATCACGTCGACCTCGGCGGAGAGCTGACGGATGTCGGCCAGGCCGCGGCCGTCGATGCGGAAACCATCGGTGAGGATGCGCTGACGCACCAGCTTCTTGGTGACCGAGCGGAACGCGGCACCCAGCTCCTTCTCGCGACCGGTGAAGTCCTCACCCAGACGCGAGAGAACCTCGGCCTTGATCTCGTCGATGCGGGCCTCGCGGGCCTGCTTGTCGGCGATGCTCAGCGCCTGGTTCAGCTCGACCTTCGAGGTGCCCTCGACAGCCTCGAACACATCGGGGCCGTACGGCGGGAAGAGCGGGAACTCCTGGGTCGGCTTGGCGGCCAGCGCGGCCAGGTCGGCCTGGGCGCGGACCAGGCGCGCGATGAACGGCTTGGCGGCTTCCAGACCCTGGGCCACCACGGCCTCGGTCGGCGCCTGCGCACCGTCTTCGATCAGCGCGATGACCTTGTCGGTGGCCTCGGCCTCGACCATCATGATGGCGACGTCGCCGGTGTCGGTGACGCGGCCCGCGACGACCATGTCGAACACGGCGCCTTCGAGCTGCTCGACGGTCGGGAACGCGACCCACTGGTCACCGATGAGGGCGACGCGAACGCCACCGATCGGGCCGGAGAACGGGATGCCCGAGAGCTGAGTCGACGCCGAGGCGGCGTTGATGGCCACCACGTCGTAGAGGTCGGCCGGGTCCAGGCTGAGCACGGTGACGACGACCTGGATCTCGTTGCGCAGACCGTCGATGAAGGTCGGGCGCAGCGGCCGGTCGATCAGGCGGCAGGTCAGGATCGCGTCGGTGGAGGGGCGGCCCTCGCGACGGAAGAACGAGCCGGGGATGCGACCCGCGGCGTACATGCGCTCTTCGACGTCGACCGTCAGCGGGAAGAAGTCGAACTGGTCCTTGGGGTACTTGCCCGCGGTGGTCGCCGACAGCAGCATGGTCTCGTCGTCCAGGTAGGCGGCGACGGAGCCGGCGGCCTGCTTGGCCAGACGGCCGGTTTCGAAGCGGATGGTGCGGGTGCCGAAGCTGCCGTTGTCGATCAGCGCGACCGACTCGAAAACACCGGGCTCGACCTCGACCGCAGTCGAAGTACGTTCAGTTGTCTGCGTCATATTTTCTTCTCTCGACCTCTCGTCTCGCTGGTCGCGCTGCCGTTTCCATGCGTAGTTTTCCCATGGTGGGCGCGAACCCAGCTGTCGTCAGCCGTACCGGACACGGACACGTGGAAACCCTCCTGGCTGCCACGCGCAGCACCCGGCCTTATCCCCTCGGCTGAAACATTCAAGAAGGGGCGACGCGGAGGCGATCATCGATCGAAGCCCGACGGCGGCGAGAAAGACGCCTGCCGAAAGGCCACTACCGAAGACCGACGCCACGCGGACGGATGCACACGGCTGTCACATGTTGTAATGCAGTCGGGAACCCGATGGTCCCCGAACACACGAATAGCCAACGAGAAGAAGTGTACTTCTTCCCGTTGGCCAGGTGTCGACCGCCTCGATGAGGAGGCGTGTCCGATTCAGATCAGCGACGCAGACCCAAGCGCTCGATGAGCGAGCGGTAGCGGTTGATGTCGTTGGCCTGCAGGTACTTCGACAGGCGACGACGACGACCGATCAGGGCCAGCAGGCCGTGACGGGTGTGGTGATCGTGCTTGTGCTGCTTCAGGTGCTCGGTCAGGTCCGAGATCCGCTTCGACAGCAGCGCGATCTGCGCCTCCGGCGAGCCGGTGTCGGTGGGGTGCAGGCCGTATTCGGCGAGAATTGCCGACTTCTGCTCAGTGGTCAGCGCCATGTGGCTCGACTCCTATTTTTCAGTTCCGCGCTCGAAGGTCCGGTTACCCGGGATGGGCGCCACCGCGGACCGCAGCAAACCCGAGGAGCCACTTTACTCGACACGTGGTGGCGAGGGTAAATCGGGCTCAGGCTTCGGCGGCGGTGAGGACTTTGCGGGCTTCCTCGACATCGCGGCCCATGGCCTCGACCAGATCGTCGATGGAGTCGAATTTGCGCATCCCGCGCAGTTGTTCGACGAAATCGACACCGACGTGCTGGCCGTAGAGGTCGGCCTCACCGTCGAGGACGAACGCTTCGACGGTGCGCGCGCGGCCGGAGAAGGTGGGGTTGGTGCCGACCGAGATGGCGGCCATCGCGCGTTCGCCGGGTGAGGCGCCACCGATGGACGGGCCCGACCCGAGCACGGTGAACCAGCCCGCGTACACCCCGTCGGCGGGGATCGCGGCGTGCATCGGCGGGGCGACATTGGCGGTCGGGAACCCGAGACCACGGCCACGACCGTCGCCGTGCACGACGACGCCCTCGACGCGATGCGGGCGTCCGAGCGCCTCGGCCGCCGCGCCCATATCGCCCGCGTCGACACAGGCACGGATATAGGTGGAGGAGAACGTGACGGCGTGTTCGCCGAGCAGGGTCACCCCGTCGACCTCGAAACCGAACCGCTCACCGAGTTCGCGCATCGTGTCGACGGTGCCCGCGGCCTTCTTGCCGAAGGTGAAGTTGTCGCCGACCACGACCTCGGTGACGTGCAACCGTTCGACCAGCAGATCGTGCACGTACTCGGACGGGGTGAGTTTCATGAAGTCCTGGGTGAACGGCATCACGCAGAACACATCGATCCCGAGCTCGGAGGCCAACTCCGCGCGGCGGGTCAGCGTGGTCAGCTGTGCGGGATGCGAACCGGGTCGCACCACTTCCATCGGGTGCGGATCGAAGGTCATCAGAACCGAGGGAACACCACGCTTGCCCGCCGCGGCGACCGCGCGACTGATCAGCTGCGCGTGCCCCCGATGTACCCCGTCGAACACGCCGATCGTGAGAACGCAACGCCCCCAGTCCGCGGGCACGTCGTCGAGACTTCGCCATCTCTGCACAGAGCGAAGCCTACGCAAAGCGGTGGCCGAACAGAATTCCGGTGTGACCGGATCACCGATCCGCGGCGTGCCGGTTCGCCGATGTGTTATTCGGGGCAGGGATGCCTAACATTGGTGATGTGCCAGCTAAACGAGATGTCGCGACCCGCAGCGCGCTGACGCAGCCCGCCGAGCAGGCCGAACTCGCCGCCACGATCGCGCCCGACCTCTCGGCGGTGGCACAGGACTATTTGAAGGTCATCTGGACCGCCCAGGAGTGGTCGCAGGAGAAGGTGTCGACCAAGCTGCTGGCCGAACGAATCGGCGTGTCGGCCTCGACGGTGTCGGAGGCGGTGCGCAAGCTCACCGATCAGGGCCTGGTCGAACACGCCCGCTACGGCGCGATCACCCTGACCGAGCACGGCCGTCGCGCCGCGGTCGCGATGGTGCGCCGGCACCGGCTGATCGAGACCTTCCTGGTGAACGAACTCGGCTACGGCTGGGACGAGGTGCACGACGAGGCCGAAGTTCTCGAACACGCCGTCTCGGACCTGCTCATGTCCCGCATCGACGCGAAACTCGGCCACCCCGACCGCGACCCCCACGGCGACCCCATCCCCTCCACCGACGGCGCCGTCCCCACTCCCCCCGCCCGTCAACTCAGCGACTTCGCCGCGGGCGAATCCGGCCGGGTGGCTCGCATCTCCGATTCCGACCCCGCCATGCTGCGCTATTTCGACTCGGTCGGCATCGCCCTCGACACCACCATCGCAGTCGCCGAGCGCCGCGATTTCGCCGGCACCATCGCCGTGCACATCGCTTCGTCCGAGAATCCCACCGAGCTGGGAACCCTTGCCGCCGAAGCGATCTGGCTCACCGCCTGATCCGTCCGGCGATCGAGGCGCACCGGATCAGCAGTTGAAGTAGGTGCGCAGGCGAGCCGGGACGCCGTCGGCCGCGGCGGTGGTCCAGCAGGTGTCGTGCGGGAACCTGACATAGGTGGTCCAGGTTCCCGACGTGCGGGTGATGAGACGCTGGTTGTCACCGGGGGTGTCCCACCGGATGACACCCCACCGACCGTCGCAGTCGGGGATGGTGGCGACAGGTCCCGGATCGACGCCGAGTTCGGCTTCGATGGTGGATTCGGCGCAGGCGGAGGCGGGTTCGGGCGCGGCGTCCTGGAAGCGCAGTTCGCCGGTGGCCGTGCCGCCCGGAGCGACCAGGAACAACGTGTGCATGCCCTCGGGGACCGGGTTCGTTCCCGACGGCGCGGTCATCCCGAAGTAGTAGCAACCGATTTCGGTGACGAACGCCGCCCGACCTTGTTCGTCGGTGACACCGTCGCGGCGCACTGTTTCCGCCGTCTCGCCGAGGGGGATGTCGTTGTTCGACGGATCACACGGCTGTTGTAGCGAAAGGTGCACCGGCACACCGGGAACAGGGGCCCCGGACAGGGTCACGGTGCGCAGGACGACGGTGCCCGTCGCGGCCGCGGGCGGCGTGGCGGTCATCGCCGGAGCGGTGGGCGCACCCACAGATTTCGATGGGGCGCCCGCTCTCGTCGTGGGCGCGGGCGCGGGCCCACCGGGAATCACGGCGGGAGCGGCACTGGGAGTGGCGATCGGTATCGACGAGGTGACCGTGGTCGTCGAGCGCGCAGAGCTCGATCCCGGCGCCTGCGGATCACCGCCCCCACACGCCGAGAGCAACACCGTCACACCGGCGAGGACACCGATCCAGGTCTTCCCGATCGCAGTCATGGTCTGCCCCTCCGACGCGAAAGCTATTCATCTTCGCTATCGCCGGAATCGGACGCGACGTTAGCGACACGTCCAGTGCCACTGACAGCCGAAGCCACCGGAACGGTCCGGCACTGTCACCGCGACAGGAAATCCAGGAGCACGCGGAATTCGGCGAGCGAGAGGTATCCGTCGCCGTCCTGGTCGGCGGCCGCGAGCAGGTCGGCGGCCGGCTCGTCGATGTGGCCCGCGCCGACGTGGCGGATCAGCGATTCCAGCTCGGTGACCGAGATCCGGCCGTCGCCGTTGATGTCGAAGACCCGGAACGCCGCGTCGGCGTCGGTGACCTCGATGCGCCCCGCGACGACGGCGGCGTCGAATTCGGCACGGGAGACGAGGAAATCGCCGTTGGTGTCCGCGGCGGCGACCATCCGCTCGATGGCCTCCCGATCGACTTCGATTCCCGCGGAGCGGATTCCGTTGACGATGTCATCCACCGACACCAGCCCGTCACCGTCGCGATCCCACAGCGTGAACGTGTCGACCGACTCTGCACTCATTCTCACGAATCCCTCTTCCGCGGCCACCACCGGCCGGTCACGCCACTCTACGGATTCCTGGGAGCGGTTGCGGCGCACGACGAGTGGGCGACCCTCAGCTCGCCCGGCCGTCGAGCACGCGCAGGGTGACCGATCCGGCCGCCGGTTGCCGGTATTCGGTGAACAGGACCGCGACGAGTTCACCGCGGCTGGTGACGCCGGTCTTGTCGAAGACGGACTTCACGTGGTCACGCACCGTGTGGGCCGACACCAGCAGGTGCCGGGCGATGGCGGCGGTGGACAGTCCCGCCGCGACGAGTTCGGTGACTTCGAGCTCACGGCGGGTCAGTTCGTAGGCCGCGGCCACGAGTGCGGCCACCTCCGACGGGGTCGCGTGTTCGATCACCAGCGCTGTCGTAGTCGGGTCACCGTGCGCATCACGCAGACGCGAGGCGTGGCAGACGAGCCACCGGCCGGCCAGCGTGCGAATACGGATGCGGGCGCTGTCGCCGGTGAGACGCGCACGACCCGCCGTGCTGAGAATCCAGACGGGCAACGGTAATTCGAGGCCGGAGTCGGTGGTCGTGGCCGGGCCTGGCGGCATCTGCGCGAGCAGCGCACGGGCTTCGTCGTTCGCCGAGAGCAGGGCGCCGTCGGCGCCGAACAGCAGCAGGCCGGGCGCGTGGACGCCGTCCGAGCCCGCGGTCGCCGGTCGCGCGAAGCCGCGCAGACGCCGTGCCATCGGGGCCGACAACGCCTGCAGCACCGAGATATCGGCGGCGGCGAAGGCCTGCCTGCCACGATCCCGGAACAAGCTCACCTGCCCCCAGCTCCGGCCGTCCACGCGCAGCACAGCCCGCAATTCGTCGCCGAATCCACGGGGTCGCATGAAACTGCGATACAGCGGGCTCAACGTCGGCCGATCGCCCGTGACGGCGCGCAAACCGGCCACCGGTACCTGCGCCACCGCCAGATCACGGAACAGGTTGACATGCTCCGCGAAGATCTCCGACTCCCAGTAGGTTCCGCAGCCGCCTTCCTGCAGGTTCTCCACTCGCACCGGCGCGGTGGTCAGCCCGTTCACCGGATCGGTGGCCACCCACACCGCGGCATCGAACCCCACAGTTCGGCGCAATCGGGTGGACGTCCGCTCGAACAGCTCGTGCGCATCCGGTGCCGCGGCGATCCCGTCGAGCAGGGCGGACAGGGACGGCGAGGCCGGGGCGGTCATGTGCCCATTGTCGTCGCTCTCAGCGCTCGCCGACCATCCCGCAAACGCGGGATTTCGCAGCGGCTCCGGCACGACCACGCTGAGCACGGAGCGGGCACGACGTCGTACCCGCCATCGAATGAGAGTGCGCGGCAACGCCCTCCGACGACAGGAGTCGATATGCGAATCGGGATCATCGGTGCGGGAGTGGCCACGGTCGGGTTGCTCGACGCGCTCGCCAGGGCGGATGCGACACCGGGCACGATCACCGTGTTCGAAGGGTCCGCGGCGCTGTGGCGTGGGCGGGCCTATCAGCGCGATGTGCCCGCGGTGCGCGTGAACGCCCCGCCCGCGTTGATGTCCGCGCGGGCGAGCGATCGTGGGCATTTCCAGGACTGGCTCGCACAGCGACCGGAGGCGGTGCGCTTCCTCGACCCCGGGTTGGGGCAGCCGATCGTGCCACGCGCGATGTACGGCGAGTACCTGGAACACTCGGCGCGGATGTCGATCGACCGGTTGCGGTGTGACGGATGGCAGGTCAGCGTGGTGAACGACCGGGTCACCGACATCGCGCGGGAAGAGCCGATGGCGCTGCGCACCGAGGGCGGCGTGTTGTATCCGGTGGACCGCATGGTGCTCTGCGTCGGCAGCGGCCGTCCCCGCGACCAGTACGGACTGACCGGCTCTCCCGGCTACCTCGATGAGCCGTATCCGCTGGCGCGCACGCTCACCGAGGTCGATCCCGAGGCGCACGTCGCCGTGATCGGCAGCGGCCTGACCGCCGTCGACATCACGGCGGCGTTGACCGAGAACGGCCATCGAGGTCCGATCACGCTGCTCTCGCGCAGCGGGATCCTGCCGTTCGTCCAGCAACGTCCACGACCGTTGGCGCCGCGCCACCTCACCCCGGCCGCCGCACTGGACCTGGCCGCGAGCGGACCGGTCGAGTTCACCGAGGTAGTCGCGCTGCTGCGTGCCGAATTGTCCGACCTGGGTCAGGATTTCGACGAGTTCGCCGCCGAGATCCGCGCGACCGGTTCCGAGGACCCGGTGCTCCGCCTGCGCCGTCAGCTCGCCGATGTCGACTCCGCCCTGCTGGGTCGGCGCCTGCTCACGATGGCGATTCGCACGATGGGCCCGATCCTGTGGCCTGCCCTGACCGACGCCGACCGGAGGATGCTGCGTACCGATCATCACCGCACCATCAGCAGCCTCAGCTCGCCGATGGTGCCGCACAACGCGGAAATCCTGCTGCGCCTGCTGGATTCGGGTCAGGTCCGACTGCGAACCGGACTCACGGCGATCGCGGCGGACAGCACCGGGTTCACGGTGACCGACGAGTTCCACTGGACGGCCGACATCGTGATCAACGCCGTGAACCCACCCGCCTATGTCACCCCACAGGACGCCGAGTCACTGATAGCGCGCCTGCTCGGCAGCGGCACCGCTGAACTCGCGCCAACGGGCGGTCTCCGGGCAGATCCACGGACCCGTGCGCTGCACGCCGGCACCTGGCATGTCCTCGGCAACCTGGCGGCGGATTCGATGTTCATCGCCACCAACCCGCCCGGCCTCGCCGCCGAAGCGGCACTGCTGGCCGAACACCTCACGAAGGAATCCGGTCTACCCACATTCCGACGAAAGACACTGCCTACTACCGTGGGCAGCTGATTCTGCCGACGGGCTGGTTTCGGCAGAACGCCGATCTCGCCGGTGCCCTGTCAGTGCGCATCGCCCGTCGAAGCATCGACCGACAACCGTTCGTCAGTCGCCGATTCCCCTGGGGCGCACAACCATCACCGAGCCCGCGCGTTTACCGCTCTCCTCCAGGAGCGCGATGGCCCGGCCCCGTGGGTCGACAGCGGCGTAGACGCCCTTGATGCCGACAGGTTCGAGCCAGCGGCCGGTGCGCAGGTCGGTGGCCTGCGATTCGTCGATGTCACGGAGCGGGAAGGCGGTCCGGACGGCGGCATCGATGTCGAGGCTGAGCAGCGGCTGCTCGGCTTCGGCGGCGATCGCGAGTTGTTCGAGGGTGCGGGCGTGTTCGAGAGTGAAGGGACCGACTCTGGTGCGCCGCAAGGCCGTCAGGTGACCGCCCACACCGAGGGCCGCGCCGAGGTCACGGGCCAGGGCGCGGATATAGGTGCCGGAGGTGCATTCGACCGCGACATCGAGATCCACGAATTCACCGTCGGCGACGTCGCGCCGGGCCAGGATGTCGAAGCGCGACACCGTGACCGGGCGGGCGGCCAGTTGCACCTCTTCGCCCGCGCGCACGCGCGCGTAGGCACGTTCACCGTCGACCTTGATGGCGCTCACCGTGGCGGGAACCTGCTCGATGTCACCGGTCAGCGCCGCGACACCGGCCGCGATCGCCTCGTCGGTGACGTGCAGCGCCGGAGTGGTCTCGGTGATCTCGCCCTCGGCGTCGTCGGTGTTCGTGGCCTGGCCGAGCCGGATCGTCGCGGTGTAGGCCTTGGTGGTGAGCAGCAGTTGGCCCAGCAGTTTCGTCGCCCGCTCCACCCCGAGCACCAGCACGCCGGTGGCCATCGGGTCGAGGGTGCCCGCGTGGCCGACCTTCTTGGTCTGCAACAGTTTCCGGCTGCGCGCCACGACATCGTGGCTGGTGAGCCCGCTGTCCTTGTCGACGATCACGAGACCGCCGAGCTCGCCCACCCGCGACACCCGTGCTGCCATCAGCCGTGCGCGATCGCGGTCAGGATCAGCCCGTCGGCGATCAGCCAGTTGCCGTCGAACTCGGTCAGCGCGGCGCCGCCGTCGTTCGTCAACCCGGGCACGAGCAGCTTCGTGTGGAAGGTACCCGAGCCCGCATCGTCTGTGCGGGAGTCGATCTCGAAGGTGATATGCGCGTCCTCGAAACCGAGCCAGCGCAGCGTCAGCGGGAACCACGCCTTGTAGGTGGCCTCTTTGGCGCAGAACAGCAGCCGATCCAGGTGCAGGCCCTCGCCCGGCGTGTCCGACAGCCACTCGCGTTCGGCGGGGATACTGACCGAATCGAGCACGCCGTCGGGCAGGGTGTCGTGCGGTTCGGCATCGATGCCGACCGAACGGAAACGCAGCGAATGCGCCGTCGCCGCGGCCCGATAACCGTCGCAATGGGTGAGACTGCCGACGATGCCGCGCGGGAACAGCGGCATGCCACGTTCACCCTTGCCGATCGCGACAGGCTGCTCACCGAGCTGTTCGAGGGCCAGGCGAGCACAGTGCCGGGCGCCGATGAAATCCCGGCGGCGCTTCTCCACGGATTTGGCGATGAGGTGCTCTTCGGCGGGATGCGCCTTCAAGTCCTCCGGAAACACCAGCAGCTCCGCCGAAGCCACACTCCTCGGCAAAATCCTCTCCAGCACTGCTGTTCCGCCTCTCCGCGTATTCGAGCCAGATCTAGGCGCTGGTCGGGCAGCGTTGCGTCTGGCGGTACCGGGAGTGGGCGGGTTTGCTCGTGCCCGGTGAGTTACCGATGTCCTTACGAAATCAGGCGGCTCGTCTTCTTGCAAATTCGCTGATCAGATGCCTCGCCTGCGCTCGGCCTTTTCGCGCATCTCGGCGGCTGCGGCTTCCATCTCCGGGGTGACCTTGAAGTGGCCGCCCCAGGAGTTCAGGTCACCGTCGGCGTAGACCGGTTCGGGCAGGATCTGGCGCAGCAGCGGTTCCGGCATGCCTCGCCGTTTCCATTCGCGCGGGTACCCGAGGGAGACCTCTTCGAAGCGGACGCCGTCGTAGTAGGTGGTGCGGGGGATGTGGAGATGGCCGTAGACCGAGCAAACCACGTTGTAGCTGGTGTGCCAGTCGGCGGTCAGGTCGGTGCCGCACCACAGCGAGAACTCCGGGTAGAAAAGGATGTCGGTGGGCTGGCGGACCAGGGGGAAGTGGTTGATCATCACCAGCGGGGTTTCCGCGGGCAGCGCATCGAGGCGGCGCTGGGTGTACTGGACCCGAGCGTGGCACCAGGCATCGCGGGTGAGGTACGGGTCGGGGGTCAGCAGGAACTCGTCGGTGGCGACGACGTTGCGTTCGCGCGCCAGCGCCAATCCCTCCGCCTTGGTGTTGGTGCCCGCCGGGCGCCACGAGTAGTCGTAGAGCAGGAACATCGGCGCCAGGGTGACCCGGCCGCCGTACTTCTCGGCACCCGAGCCCGTCCACACCGGGAACGGGTCCTCCGGGGTGACCACATCGAGGTCACGACACATCGCGACGAGGTAGTCGTAGCGGGCGGCGCCGTGCATCTGCACCGGGTCCTTCGGCGTGGTCCACAGCTCGTGGTTGCCCGGCACCCAGATCACCTTGGCGAAGCGGCCGCGCAACAACTCCAGCGCCCACCGCACCTCCTCGGCCTTCTCCCCCACGTCACCGGCGACGATCAGCCAGTCCTCGGGCGAATCGGGAACGATCTGCTCCACCACAGGCTTATTGCCCTGATGCCCCACGTGCACATCGCTGACCGCCATCAACTTCGGAATCACCTGTCCACAGTGGCACACTCCGGGCCGACGGCACCGGCGGGTTCACTCCTGCGCGTCGGCGGCCTCGGCGACGAGCAGCTCGAGCAGCCCGGGAAACCGCGCGTCGAGATCGGCTCGCCGCAGGACGACGGTGCTGCGATTGCCGTAATTCACCTGCCGGACCAGCCCCGCCTCGCGCAGCACCCGGAAGTGGTGGGTGCGGGTCGCCTTCGTCACCGGCAAGTCGAACGACGAGCAGCTGCGGTCCCCATCGGCGGGATCCAGCGCGAGCAGGGTGATCACGCGACGCCGCAGCGGATCGGCCAGCGCGCCGAGTACCGCTCCGAGCTCGAGCTTCTCGTCCACCCATCCACCTCCACCTAGGTACGACTTGCGTCATACCTAACCGCCGCCTACCGTTCTCAGGTACGGAGAACATCGTACCTAAGGAGCATCATGGCGGGCACGTACGCCCTGGTGGGGTTCGCCCACCCGAAACCCGAACGCCGCGACGACCTGCGCGAACTCTTGCTCTCGTTCGTCGAACCGACCCGTGCCGAACCGGGCTGCCTCGAATACCACTTCCACGTCGACAGCGACGACCCGTCGGTCTTCGTCTTCTACGAGGTCTGGCGCAGCAAGGCCGACCTCGACCGGCATCTGGCCCTGCCCCACATGCAGGACTTCTGGAACTCCCGCCTGGACTACCTGACCCGCGATCTGGACATCCGCTGGATCGACATGCTCAGCCCCTACCCGCGCTGAGTCAGGCCGCCCCGCGCGGTATGTCGGCGCCCACCCTGGCCCAGCGGCCCGACTTCGCTCGGGCGAGGACCGCGACCAACCGCAGCAGCATGAAGGCGACCAGGCCCGACCAGATTCCCGCGACACCCCAGTCGAAGATCAGCGACAGCCAGATCAAGGGCAAGAAGCCGGTCAGCGCGGCGACGAGAGTCGCGGTGCGCAGGAACGCGGCGTCGCCCGCGCCGAGCAGGACGCCGTCGAGGGCGAACACCGCACCGGCGACCGGAATCATGGCGACGAAGAACCACCAGATCACGTGGGCGCGGTCGAGAACCTGGGGGTCGTCGGTGAACAGCAGGGGGATCGCGGTCGCGCCCGCGGCGAAAACGGCGGCCAGGAGCAGGGCGAAGATCTCGGACCAGACCGTGACCCGGCGGGCGATGCCCTTGGCGCCGTGCGCGTTTCCCGCACCGAGGGCCGCGCCGACCAGGGTCTGGGCCGCGATGGCCAGTGAATCCAGGGTCAGGGCCAGGAAATTCCAGAGTTGCAGGACCAACTGGTGGGCGGCGACGGACGCGGCGCCGAAACGGGCGGCCACCGCGGCGGCGGAGACGAAGCAGATCTGGAACGACAGGCTGCGCACGATGAGGTCGCGGCCGAGCACGAGTTGGGCGCGCATCACCGCGAGTTGTGGGCGCAGCGACACACGTTCGCGCAGCAGGGCATAGGCGAACAGGACGCCGGAGACCGTTTGACCGACGAGGTTCGCCACCGCGGAACCGGCCAGTTCCATCCGCGGCGCACCGAGCAGTCCGTATACCAGGACCGGACACAGCACAGCCGAGAGCGCCAGTCCCAGCACCACATAGGTCAGCGGCCGTCGCACGTCCTGTACGCCACGCATCCACCCGTTGCCCGCCATCGACAGCAGGATCAGCGGCACGCCGAACAACGCGATCCGCACCCAGATCAGCGCCTCGTCGGCGATCTCCCCGCCGCCGGCGAGCACCGAACACAGTGGTACCGCGAACAATTGGATCACCGCGACGATCACCACCCCCACCGCCAGCCCCACCCAACTGGCCTGCACCCCTTCCTCGACCGCGCCGAGCCGGTCGCCCGCGCCGTGTCGACGGGCCGCGCGCGCTGTCGTTCCGTAGGACAGGAACGTGAGCTGGGTACTCACCGATCCGAGGATCACCGCGCCGACGGCCAGCCCGGCCAGTGCCAGCGCCCCCAGCCTGCCGACCACCGCAAGATCGAAGAGCAGATACAGCGGCTCGGCGACCAACACTCCCAACGTGGGCACGGCGATGCCGAGAATGCGCCGTGGCCCCGCCCGGTCGACCTCGCCGCCGGACACGGCTTCCTCCATCGGCTCAGCGGACCCCACACCGACCTCCCACGTCAACCACCGACTATTCGGCGCGAAGGCGCCGGCAACCTGCCGATGGTGGCACACGCGACCGACAACACCGACCGTCGCACGCATCGCACAGCGACGATCGCTCGACCACCGCGCGTGAGCGCTCCGCGACAAGCGTGTTCACACCCGCCCCAGAACGGGTGCCACCACTCGAACCACAGATCATGTCGGCCATCCCACGACCGGAACTGCGAATGTACCCACTCGATCGACAAGAAATCGCAGGTCTGAAGTGTGGACGCCGGGCAGAATGAGCGGCAATACTGGTCGTCCGCCCAGCTCGGCGGACGATGGCACACCGCGGACGTCCGGTTCGCCCGAACAACTCAGGATCGACGATGGTGTTTGTGCAGCGATGGCGGGTGATCACCGCATTCGCTCTGGTCGGTGCGGCAACACAGCTGGTGTGGCTCACCTACGCGCCGGTGACGACCGTGGCCGCCGAGTACTTCGGGGTGTCCGAGTCCGCGGTCGGGTGGCTGGCCAATATGTTCCCGCTGCTCTACGTCGTCCTGGCCGTTCCCGCCGGAATCGCGCTGGATCGCTGGTTCCGGCCCAGTTTGATCGCCGGAGCGGCACTCACCGCGATCGGTGCCGCGCTGCGCCTGCTCGACGGCGGCTTCGCGATCGTGCTCATCGGTCAGACCGTCGTCGCGATCGCCCAACCGCTGGTGCTCAATGCCATCACCGGAATCGCCGGGCACTATCTCGAGGAGAAGGACCGACCGACCGGCATCGCGGTCGGCACCGCGAGCACCTTCGCCGGTATGGCGGCGGCGTTCGTCCTCGGCGCGGCGCTGCCCGCGGAAAGCCAGCTCATCACCCTCACCGCCATCGGCACGATCTTCGCCGCCCTGGCCGCGATCGCGCTGACCGTCGAGTTGCTGCGCGCGGGCACCGGACCCGCGGCGAGCACCTCGACCTCGCTCAGCACCCTGCGAGCCACCCTCGGCGACCGCTATGTGCGCCGACTCTGCGTCGCCGTGTTCTTCCCCTTCGGCACCTTCGTGGCGCTGGCGACCTATGGCCAGGCACTGCTGGAGCCGTCCGGCGTGAGCGCCGACGCGGCCAGCATCGTCCTGCTGGTGAATGTGCTCGCCGGTGTCGTCGGCTGCGCGGTGATCCCGGTCGCGGTCCTGCGCCGCGGCGTCGAACTACCCGCCGTGATGGTCGGCCTCACCGCCAGCGCCGCCGCCTGCCTGCTCGTGGCCATAGCCCCCGGCCTGGCGACAGGTTTCCTGGCGTTCGTCCTCATCGGGCTGACATTGCTGCCCGCGCTCCCGATCGTGTTGGCCATGGCCGAACGCCACACCGGCGCCGCGGAAGGCACTGCCGCAGGCCTCATCTGGATGACCGGCAACCTCGGCGGCCTCGTCGTAGCAGGCCTGACCGGCCTCCTAGTAGACCAACCGACCCTGGCTTTCACCCTCTGCGCCACCGCGACGATCCTCGGCGTCCCCCTGACCCTGCGCCTCCGCCGCGACGAGACGGTCGCCGCGACCTAGGGTCGGCCCAACGCGGCGATCAGCGCGCGCACAACGTCTTCGGCGTTGCCGTAGGTGGTGTAGCCGGCGGCGAAGCGGTGCCCGCCACCGCCGAAAACTCCGGCGACCGCGGCGACGTCGACGCCGTCGGTGCGGCCGGGGGCGGAGTCGCGGGAGCGCAGCGACACGGTCCAGCGGTCGTTGTGACCGCGGGCCTCCTTGAACACCGCGGCGATGCCCGCTTCGGCGGTGGTACGGATGACATCGATGACGCTCTCGACCTCTTCGGGGCCGACGTCGTGGGTATCGGCGGCGCGGACCAGCGTGTAGACCAGGCCGACACCGGCGGCGGACGGCACGACCACAGCCGTCGACAGCACCTTCGACAGCATCGGGAGCCAGGCGTAGGGGTGGGTGTCGAGCAGGACGCGGGTGATCTCGGTGCCGTCGATGCCGGTGGCGAGCAGCCGCTCGGCCATGGCATGGCTACCGGAACGAGCCCAGCGGAACGAGCCGGTGTCGGTGACCAGGCCCGCGAACAGACAGTGCGCGATATCGGCGTCGATCTCCACGCCCCAGGCGTCGAGCAGCCGGGTCACCAGTTCGGTGGTCGAGGCCGCGGATTCGTCGATCAGGTCGACGGTGCCGAAGCCGTCGTTGGCGCGATGGTGATCGATCACCAATGTCATTGTCGCGCCGGGTAATCGGTCGGCCAGCGCACCGAGACGACTGCGCGCGCCACAGTCGACGACGATCAACAGGTCGACCTCACACGGCACCTGCGCCGGTGGCACGACCAACTGCACCCCGGGCAGGGTACGCAGCGAGGCGGGCAGCTCAGCGGGCTCGGCGAAGGACACGCACACCGGTATATCGCGCCGGTGCAGCGCCATCGCCAGCGCGAGCCCGCTCCCGACGGTGTCGGCATCGGGCTGCACATGGCACAGGATGGTCACCGAGCGCGCCGCCGCCAATGCGGCGACGGCCGCGCCCAGTTCGGTCCCGTCGCGGACGCTGGTCATCCGGCGTCCACGCAGGCCACCGGTCCCCGGCCGGACAGGGCGGTACCCACCGGGCAGGACGCGACGCCCTGCGTGGTCACTCGAGCTACCGCCCACGGGCGACGACCGGACATGCCTGCCTACTCGTCTTCGTCGTCGCGATCGACCTTGTACGGGTCGGCGTCACCCGCGTGCTTGGCGTTGGCGGCGACCTTGGCCACCTCGTCGTCGATGGCGCGAGCCCGGGCGAGCAGCTCTTCCATCTCACGGGCCACCTCGGGCACCTTGTCCAGCGTGAAGGACAGGATCGGAGTGAACTTCACTCCGGTTCCGGCGCCCACCTTGGACCGCAGAACGCCCCTGGCCGCGTCGAGCCCGGCGGCGGCTTCGGCGTAGTCGGGTTCGGCGTCGATGGTCTCACCCATCACCGTGTAATAGATATTCGCCTCGCGCAGATCGCCGGTCACCTTGGCGTCGGTGACGGTGACGAACCGCAGCCGCGGATCTTTGATCTCGTATTCGATCGCGGTGGCCACAATCGCGGAAATCCGCTTGGCGAGCCGGCGTGCCCTGGCTTGATCAACCATGGCTGAGCTCCTCTCTTCGGCGGCGCGGGTGGGGCCCTACGCAGGCTTGCGCCTGGCGGACCAGTGACACCCGTGCCGCAGCCTAGTCTTCGGGTCCGAAGATGCGGCGGCGTACTGCCAGCAACTCTATCTCCGGACGCGCGGCAACGTGCCGCTCACACTTGTCGAGCACCTCGGTCAGGTGTCCCGTTTCCGCACTGACCATGGCCACCCCGAGCAGAGCCCGGCGGTGCAGGTCTTGATCTCCGGCTTCGGCGGCATTCACGCCGAAGCGCTTCTGTAGCTCGGCGAGGATCGGCCGGATCACCGACCGCTTCTCCTTGAGCGAATGCACGTCACCGAGCAGTAGATCGAATTCGAGCGCACCGATGAACAGCGGTGCTCACCTCCTGGTAGATGGGGTTCCCGCAAGACCCCACGCCGCACCCGAAGAATCGGATGCGGCGTGGGTCGAACGGTATTGCGTTGATCAGTCGCGCGGCTTTTCACGAAGCTCGTAAGCCTCGATGATGTCGCCGTCCTTGATGTCGCTGTAGGTGACGGTCATACCGCACTCGAAACCTTCGCGAACCTCAGGAGCGTCGTCCTTCTCCCGCTTGAGCGAGGAGATGGTCATCGTCTCCGCGACCACTCGACCGTCACGGATCAGGCGCGCCTTGGCGTTGCGCTTGACCGAGCCGGAGGTGACCATGCAACCGGCGATGTTGCCGATCTTCGACGATCGGAAGATCGCGCGGATCTCGGCGCGGCCCAGCTCGACCTCTTCGTAGATCGGCTTGAGCATGCCCTTGAGGGCCTTCTCGATCTCGTCGATCGCCTGGTAGATGACCGAGTAGTACCGGATGTCGACGCCTTCGCGGTTGGCCAGCTCAGTGGCCTTGCCCTCCGCGCGGACGTTGAAGCCGATGATGATCGCGTTGGAGGCCGACGCCAGGTTGACGTTGGTCTCGGTGACGCCACCGACACCGCGGTCGATGACGCGCAGACGCACCTCGTCGTCGATCTCGATACCGAGCAGGGCCTCTTCGAGGGCCTCGACGGTACCGGAGTTGTCGCCCTTGAGGATCAGGTTGAGCTCCGAAGTCTCCTTCAGCGCGGCATCCAGATCTTCCAGGCTGATCCGCTTGCGGCTGCGAGCGGCCAGCGCGTTGCGCTTGCGCGCATTGCGGCGATCGGCGATCTGACGAGCGATGCGGTCTTCCTCGACCACGATCAGGTTGTCGCCTGCACCGGGCACCGAGGTGAAACCGATGACCTGCACCGGGCGCGACGGGGTCGCCGCGTGGACGTCCTCGCCGTGCTCGTCGACCATGCGACGGACGCGACCGTAGGCGTCGCCCGCCACGATCGAGTCACCGACGTGCAGCGTGCCGCGCTGGATGAGCACGGTGGCCACGGGGCCACGGCCGCGGTCGAGGTGCGCCTCGATGGCGACACCCTGGGCGTCCATGTCCGGGTTGGCCCGCAGGTCGAGCGAGGCATCCGCGGTCAGCAGCACGGCTTCGAGCAGCTGATCGATGTTGGTGCCCTGCTTGGCCGAGATGTTGACGAACATGGTGTCGCCGCCGTACTCCTCGGTGACCAGGCCGTACTCGGTGAGCTGCTGCTTGATCTTGTCCGGGTTCGCACCCTCTTTGTCGATCTTGTTGATCGCGACGACGATCGGCACATCCGCGGCCTGAGCGTGGTTGATCGCCTCCACCGTCTGCGGCATGACGCCGTCGTCGGCCGCGACCACGAGGATCGCGATATCGGTAGCCTTCGCACCACGAGCACGCATGGCGGTGAACGCCTCGTGACCCGGGGTGTCGATGAAGGTGATCAGGCGCTCTTCCTCGTTGAGGTTGGTGAGCACCTGGTAGGCACCGATGTGCTGGGTGATGCCACCGGCCTCGCCCTCGGCGACATTGGCCTTACGGATCGTGTCGAGCAGTCGGGTCTTGCCGTGGTCGACGTGACCCATGACGGTCACGACCGGCGGACGGTGCTCGAGGTCGTCCTCGCCGCCGGCGTCTTCGCCGTAGGTGAGGTCGAACGACTGCAGCAGTTCGCGATCTTCGTCCTCGGGGCTGACCACGTGGACGACGTAGTTCATCTCGCCGCCGAGCAGCTCGAGGGTCTCGTCGTTCACCGACTGGGTCGCGGTGACCATCTCGCCGAGGTTGAACAGTGCCTGCACGAGAGCAGCGGGGTTCGCGTCGATCTTCTCGGCGAAGTCCGACAGCGAGGCGCCACGGGCGAGACGGATGATCTCGCCGTTGCCACGGGGCAGACGCACGCCGCCGACGGCGGGAGCCTGCATGTTCTCGTACTCGGCGCGCTTCGCCCGCTTCGACTTACGGCCACGGCGAACCGCGCCACCGGGACGACCGAAGGCACCCGCGGCGCCACCACGGCCACCGGGACCACCGGGACGACCGCCGCCGCCACCGGGACGACCACGGAAACCACCGGCCGCGGGAGCGCCCGCACCCGGAGCACCCGGGGCACCGCCACCGCCGCCGCGGTAACCGCCGCCACCGCCGCCGCCACCACCGGGACGGCCTGCGCCGCCACCGCCGGGAGCGCCACCGGGACGACCCGGACGGCCACCGGCCGCGGGGCCGGGACGTGCGGAGCGTGCGGGCATGGCACCGGGGTTCGGACGCGGAGGCATCGAACCCGGGTTGGGACGGGGACCACCGGGACGCGGGGCGCCGCCCTGCGCGGCGGCCGGACGCTGACCCTGGCCGCCACCCTGACCGGGGCGGGGACCGCCCTGACCGGGAGCCGGACGCGGGCCACCCTGACCCGGAGCCGGACGGGGGCCGCCCTGACCCGGAGTCGGACGCGGGCCACCCTGCGGGGCGGGACGCGGTGCCGGACGCTCACGATCGGGCGCCGAGCTGAACGGATTGTTGCCGACGCGCGGAGCCTTCGGCCCCGGCTTCGGGCCCGGACCTGCCGGACGCGGACCCGGTGCGGCCGCACCGGGAGTGGCCTGACCCGGACGGGTCTGACCCGCGGCGGGAGCCTGTGCCGGACGCGGCGCGGCGGGAGCCGGACGCGGGCCGGGCGCGGGGGCGCCCGCGGGCTTGGCGGCCGGAGCCTGCTGCGCGGCGGCCGGAGCGGGGCTCGCGGGTGCCGGAGTAGCGGGCTTGGCCTCGACCGGAGCGACCGGTTCCGGCTTCGGCGCGACCGGCGCGGCAGCAGCAGCTGCCGGGGCGGGAGCGGCCGGGGCCGGACGCGGACCGGGGCGAGGGCCACCGGGGGTGGGCTTGGCAGCCGGACGGGCTGCTGCTGCCGACGACGGGCCCGGACGGGCCGCCGACTTGGCATCGGCCGCCGGAGCGGACTTCGATGCGAGAGATTCACGCAGACGACGTGCGACGGGTGCTTCCACCGTCGAGGACGCCGACTTCACGAACTCGCCTTGCTCCTTGAGCTTCGCGAGTAGTTCCTTGCTTGTGACACCGAGCTCTTTAGCCAACTCGTGCACGCGGGCCTTGCCTGCCACTGCTCTCCTCACTGAGAGGCCGAGCAGTGACGCCGCCTAGGTAAGGCGGGCCCGCACGACCTCGGGTTATCTCCGACGGACGTTCATCGTTGGTGCTTCACGGTGTGCTCATGAGTGCTCGTGCCTGTTCTCGAGGTACTGCTCCAGGGCTGAGATATCCAGATTTCCGGACACTCGTAGGGCTCTGCCGAATGCTCGGCGCCGCTCTGCGGAACGCAAACAAACTGAAACGGGGTGCAGCCAGGCACCCCGTCCGGGAAGTCTGCGCCGCGGATCGGGAACAATCGCGACATCGGTGTTCCGATGCTGCGCCACGATCCGCAACAGGTCGGCAGACGGCTCGCGCTGACGGCATCCGATACAGGTGCGAACGGATTGCGCGGGCCGGTCCTGTACCCACTCTACCGGTGACCCGGTCATAACGACGAACCCCTCCCCTTCGGAAGTTACCAACATGTCATCCGCAGGCAGGGATTCGACGTGCCTCGTTCAACTACGGTGCGCTTCCGGCCGGACGGAGTCGTCCGGTTCCGGAGCCGCATCGCTGCGGATATCGATGCGCCAACCCGTCAGACGGGCAGCCAGGCGGGCGTTCTGGCCCTCCTTGCCGATCGCCAGCGAGAGCTGGAAGTCGGGCACGATCACGCGTGCCGCCCTGGCGTCGGGATCGACGACCGTGACCGATACCACCTTCGACGGGGACAACGCATTGCCGACGAAGGTCGCCGGATCCTCTGCGTAGTCGATGATATCGATCTTCTCGCCCGCCAGTTCGCTCATCACGTTGCGCACGCGCTGGCCCATCGGACCGATGCACGCGCCCTTGGCGTTCACGCCGGGCACGGTGGACTGCACGGCGATCTTGGAACGGTGTCCCGACTCGCGGGCCACCGCGACGATCTCGACGGAACCGTCGGCGATCTCGGGCACCTCGAGCGAGAACAGCCGCCGCACCAGATTCGGGTGGGTGCGCGAGAGCTGGATCTGCGGTCCACGCGGACCACGCGAGACGCCGTAGACGTAGCACTTGATGCGGTCGCCGTGCTCGTAGGTCTCCCCCGGCACCTGTTCGGCGGGCGGGATCAGCCCCTCGGCGCCGTTGGCCTCGCTGCCGATGCGGACCACCACGATGCCGCGGGCGTTGGCCCTGGCGTCGCGCTGGACCACACCGCCGACGATCTCGCCCTCGTGGGTGGCGAAATCTCCGAAGGACTTCTCGTTCTCGGCGTCACGCAGCCGCTGCAGCACCACCTGGCGGGCGGTGGTCGCGGCGATGCGGCCGAACCCCTCCGGGGTGTCGTCCCATTCGGAGACGAGGTTGCCGTCGGCGTCGAGTTCACGCGCCATCACCCGCACCACACCGGTCTTCTGGTTGATGTCGATGCGCGCGTTGGCCTCGTGGCCGTCGGTATGCCGGTAAGCGGTGAGCAGCGCCGACTCGATCGCCGAGATCACGGTCTCGATCGAGATGCCTTTGTCGGCGACGATCGCCCGCAAGGCTTCGATTTCAATATTCATTCCGCAACCCCTTCGGTGGGAGTGTCAAGGTGTTGTCCTGGCGCGGCTAGGTCGGCGGGCTCTTCGCCCGGGACCGGGCGGCCCGGCGCGATGCCGCCGGCGAGTTCGAGTTCGGCGGCGCCCGGTGCGTTGAATTCGACCTGGACGACAGCCTCGGCGATATCGGCGACGGGGACATGAACGCGATGCGGCTTCGTCTTGCCGCCGATGACGAGTGCGATGGTGGCGCCGCCGGTCGCGGTTTCGTCGGCGAGTCGGCCGACGCGCGCGTCGAAACGGGCCTTGCCCTCGATCCGCTCGACACCGTCGGCCAGCTTCACGCGGACCTTGCGGCCCTGTGCGCGCCGCCAGTGCCGTTCGGTGGTGAGCGGGCGCTCCACGCCGGGCGTGGTCACTTCGAGCAGGTAGGCCGAGTCGCCGAAATCGCCTGCGGCATCGAGAAGTTCGGACATCTCGCGGCTGATCGCGGCGATGGCGTCCAGGTTCGCGGGGCCGTCGCTGTCGACGGTGACCTTCACCCGAACCGGAGCCAACTCGCCGTTGCCCGCAGCCACGATCGCGACGCCCTCGAGGTCGAAACCCCGGCGTGCGACGAGCTCAGCGACTAGCTGGCTCACCCTTTCCTCGGTGGGCATCGGCATATGGGCGGCTCCTGGTTCAGTTGTGACGCGATCGGAAATATCTACGCCGAAGGTCTAGCGTAACGCGCTCAGAGAGTGTAAAGGACCAGGCGCTGGGCGCCACGCACCGGTCCGGCTCGGCGTGCCCGAGGTGTGTCATCTGGCACGATGGTGTTCGTGCCCCACCGCCATACCGTCCCGCCGAGAGCCGGGCGACCTTCCGGCATGCGCTCCGACCGGCACGAGTCCCCGCGGTCGCGGGTCGAGCCCGCCACCACGCGCCCCGCCGGGCCCACCCCGGCTCCCACCGGCGCGACCTCGTCGCACCCACCCGTCGCAGTGCCGCATCCCACACCGGCGCAGCAGCTTTCACCTTCCACACCCGCGCGCGGCGACACCCGCTCCACCTGGCGCCGCCGCACACTGTTCCGCCTGGCCGGCGCGAGCGCGATCGGCATTCCCGCGGTGGCCGTGCTGGCCGCCTGTGCCGAGGACGATACCGTGTACGCGCCGGATCCTCTTGCCGCGCAAGAGGTCATGGCCAGAGCCGACGCCGCGGCCGCGACGGCCGCGATCGCGCTGGCGCCGCAGTCGAACGCCGCCCTGAGCACGATCGCCACCGAGCGCACCGCGCACGCCGACGCGCTACGCACCGAAATCGATCGAGTGCTCGGCGTTTACGGCGACGGCACCACCCCGGTGCGCCGCACGGGCGTACTGACCGTGCCCGGCCCCGACGGCTCCCCCGTACCCGCTTCGGAGGTCCAGACCGCGGCCGCGCAGCCGACCACCGTCGCACAGTTGCGTGATCAGCTGCTCCGCTCCCAACAGTCCGCCGCCACCCTGGCCCGCACCGAATCCGGTTATCGCGCCGGACTTCTCGCGTCGATCAGTGCGGCCTGCGCCACCCAGGCAGGAGTCCTGCTGACATGACCGAACAGCGAAAGACCTTGCAGAACGCGCTCGACGCCGAGCACGCCGCGGTGTACTCCTACGGCCTGATCGCCGCGTACGCCAACGCCGATCGGTCCCGCATGGTCGCCGAGTTCAGCGCCGCGCATCGGGCCCGCCGCGACGCCACGATCGAGCTACTCGAAGCCGACGGCACGGCACCGAACGCCCCCGGCGCCGCCTATACCCCGCCCGCCCCGGTCGACAATCCGATTCCGGCCGCACATCTGGCGGTGAGCGTCGAATCCGATTGCGCGGCAGCGTGGTACGCGGTCGTCGAAAACGCGACCGACGCATCGGTGCGCGCCACCGCCACGGAGGCGCTCACCGAAGCCGCCGTTCGCCGCGCTCGCTGGCAGGTGATTCTGGGGTCGACCCCGGTCACCGTCACCTTCCCCGGCCGGGCGTAGCCGAGGTCGGTTCCGGGTGGATCGCCGACCCACCCGGAACCGAGAACCCGACTACGGGCGCATCGCGTACGCGCCGTCGTAGGCCTCGACCTGCTGCCACACCCGACCGAAACGCTCGGCATCGGCGACCGGGCTGCGCAGGGCCCCGATCGCCCAGGCACGCTGGGCCTCGGTGACCGACGGCTTGCCGAGCAGCGCCGCCGCCTGGGTGTTGAAGTCGCGGATCTGGAAGTCGAAGGTCTGATCGAGCACATCGCGGTCGAGCCCGGTGAGCTCGGCCTGCTCGAGAATCAGCTGCCCGTAGACCACGGTGGAGAACAGGTGGCCGATGGTCAGCATGAAGTCCAGGTCCTTCTGCTGGTCCGCGTCGGGAGCCGCGGTGAGCAGCAGGCTGCGCAGTGCTTGGGCCTGCTCGTAGAACCGGCCGACATTCGGGACCGCGGATGCCTGCTCGTAGGCGGGGGTCCAGTCGGCGAACTGCACCTTGCCCGCGCCGCGCGCCGGACCCTGCTGCCAGAAGAACGGCTGGTCGCCCGGGGCGAGGTCGGTGCCGATCGCCGGGTATTCCTTCGGGTTGAGCAGGTAGTTCGGCATGAACTTCAGGATCTGACCCACGTTCACGTGCACGGTGCCCTCGAGGCGCGGCAGGTGGTTGATGTAGCGCGAGGCCTGCGCGAAGTAGGTGGCCTTCTCGAATCCCTTGGCCGCCAGCACATCCAGCAGCAGGGTCATCGCGACCTCGGCCTCGGAGGTGACCTTGGACTTGGTCATCGGGTTGAACAGCAGGTAGCGGCGGTCCTCGAGCGAGGCGCTGCGGAAGTAGTCCACGGCACGGTCGCTGAACAGCTTCATCGCGATCAACCGCGCGTAGGCGTCGACGAAATTGCCGCGCACATGGGCGAAGTCGGTGACGGGGTTGCCGTAGAGGATGCGGTTGTTGGCGTGGGTGATGGCCTCGAAGAACGAGTGCTCGACCATGCCGATGCCGCCGTGGCAGAGGTTGAACTTGCCGACGTTGACGGTGTTGAGCGCGGCCGAGAAGGCCTCCGGGCCCTCGTGCAGCAGGTCGGCGGCGGTCACCGGGTAGTTCTCCAGCCGGAAGTGGCTGACATACATCTGACCGTGGATGACGCTCTCGATCAGGTGGTAGTCGTCGTGGCGGCTGTCGGCGGCGAACCAGATGTAGCCCGCCGGCCCCTCGATGTCGGCGCGGCGCGAGAACACCGACACCATCGAGGCGACGTTGCCGTTGCCGATGTAGTACTTCTCGCCGCTCGCCCGGAACAGGATGCCCGCCTCGGCGTCGGCGCTGCCCGCCTCGCTCGGGGTGAGGATCAGGTCGGTGTTGTAGATGTCGGCGCCGTGGTCGCGCTCGGACAGCGCGAACGCCATCACCTGACCGTCGTCGAGATCGGCGGCGGCCTTGCGCTTGGCGACCTCGTTATCGCTCTGCCAGATCGGGCCGAGGCCGAGGATGGTGACCTGCTCGGCGTACCAGTACGCCAGTCCGTAGAACCCGAAGATCTCCGCCAGCGCCGCGTTGCGGGCCGCGTCCCAGCGCTTGTTCGGGTCACCGTCGGCGTAGGCGGCCGGGGTCAGGAAGGTCGCGAACAGCTTCTCCTTGCCGACGAACTCGAGGAACTCCGAGGTCCACACCGCGTCGCGATCCTCGACCAGCAGCTGCGCCTTGCCCTTGGACTCGAACCACTCGATAGTGGCCTTCAGCAGCCGCCGCGTCTCGGCGTCGAAGTGCTGCGGGTCGTAGGTGGCCGGGTTGAACAGCAGGCTGGGCGAACTCGTCATGCCCGTTAACTTAGCAGCGCCACCCACGCGCCACGCCGCCCCCGCGACTCCCTCACCTGCACTTTCGCCTACGTAGCCGTAAGTTCGCTCGGCTCATTGTTGTTTCCCCCAATCGAACAAGGACCAGGTTTCCGAACTCACCCAGAGGTCGAGCGACTCTCTCCCAGACGATGCGCCAGCGCGTAAGAACCGGTCCGCGGCGGGCCGGGAGCTGTGGCGACCAGCCGCTCGCCTCCGCAGCACGCGACTTGCGGCGTTTCGGTGATCACAACGTGATCCGGGTCGGGTGTTGCCCGACATATCCGGCGCGGCGGAAGCGATCCAGCCCGAGTTCGGTCCCGAGCTCTGCTCGCATCCCAGGGTTGCGCACGTAGAAGACGAACAGGTGATAGACCCGAGTCGGGTCGGTCTCGAGGTCGGTGTGGACGATATCGATGGTTCGGTAGCCTGCGTCGGAGTCGCCGGTGACAAGGCTGGTCAGGTTGGTTCCGCTGCCGAATCTGAAGGCTTCCCTGCGGCTGCGGGCTCCGACCGCCGAAACATCCTGCCAGGCAACTCTGGTCGGGCCTTTGCCGTAATCGATCGAGATGTGCTGCGGGGTGAGTTCGATGCCGACGTTGCCGAGGGTTTTGCGAGGATGGTATGTGCCGAAGCCGAGGAGCAGGGCGACCGATCCAGGCAGGGACATGAGGAAGAACAGCGCGGCCCCCGTGGACCAGTCCTCGTTCAACGATGCGATGAACTGCCACAGTCCGGCCCCGAGCACAGCGACTCCGAAAGCTATAGCCACCACGCTTCCGGTCGAGGACGGCCGCGGCACCGGCAGCACGAGCGCGGGCCCGTCGCCGGTGGCACGAATGTCAGCGGCCACCGGAGCGGCTCGCGGCATCTCCGACCATCCCCAGCCGCTGAAAGCAGCAGTCAGGGGACCGAGCAGCACGAGCCCGAAGAGTCCGGGTCCCACCGATCCCGGCTCGGTCACCATCGTCGACATCAGTCCTAGCACCACCGGCCACAAAACCAACGCACACGCGAACGGCAACACCGTATAGCGGTACGCGCCGAACGCCTTTCGCTCCCACTCCGCCGGCAGCGGCAACTCCGATGTACTCCGGTACCTACCCACAACGCCCCCCTCCCGCGATCGAACGCACTTACGCGGTCGCGGATCTGATTCCAGCCTCTGTTGCGCCCTCCACCGCTTGGATGAGTTTCGGCACCATCCCGATGATCGTCGACGCTTCCTTCGCGAGCGCCAGCAGGATCTGCGACAACTTCGAGCCCGCGCCCGAAATGCTGAGGCTGGCGCGTGCGACTGCCCCCAAAGATGCTGTCCCTCCGGTGCATATGATGATCGCCGCGGCCTCGACGAGGACGCCGGCCAACCAGTTCAGGAGTTCGATCACCACACCGCGAACCCCCTCGACCAGGTCACCGAGCGCGGCGTTTACCTTGCTGAGCGAGGAGGCCAGAGAGGACTGCGCCTCGATGTCTGCCATGAACGCGTCGGCCTTGGTTTTGTAGGCAGAGCTGGCGGCGCCACCCCATTCGCTGACGTCTTTCTGGAGCTCGGTATTCCATGTCGCGGCGGCTTCTGTCAGTGCAGTGGAGATGTTCTCCCACGACTTGGAGTACGCCTTGACCATATCCGGGTTACCGGTGACCCAGTCGAGCCCCTTGCGCAGCGGTTCGACGTTCTCCAGCATCCAGCCCATCAACAGAGCGCCCACGATATTGAACGGATCGAACTTCGCCAGGGGAACCCCTGTGGCCATGCGTTTCTGGTACTCCAATACGTCCGCGGCGGCGACAGCAACCGCGGAGGCTTTGAGTGCTGCACTGTACAGGTTCTTGACCGGATCTTCCCCGTTCAATGCTTCCTTGACGAGCCCGCCGGCTTCCCAGGCATCACCCACCGGTGTGCCTTTGATCAGGCCTGATTCGGCACCATCGCTGGTGATCCTGGGGAGCAGAGCCTTCTGATCGAACCCATAGGCTTCGTCGTCGTCGACTTTCTTGTCGACGAGTTCATTGCCCGCCGGCGGAGCGGCGTCATCGAACGGCATGGGTCCCCCTACTTGATCTGGCTTTGTTGACGCTCGATCGCGGCCTGGCGATCGGCATCGAGATTTTCGAAGGTGTCCGCGCAGTACCGCAGCGTTTTCGGCAGCGTCTCGGTTGTTTCGACGATCTTCTGCAGGCTGTCGGTGATCCGATCGTGCAGCGAGCTCACCGTCAGGTCCGCATACCACCCGACGAGAAGGCCATAGCCGTCGTCCAACTTCGCCAGATAGTCGGCGGCCTGCTTGGCCGCACTGAGGTTCCCGAGCGTCGATTCGACCGCGCCGGCGTGCGCACGAACGCTCTCCGGTTTGACGACGACGTCATCGCTGTTCCACATCTACGTCCTCATTCCAGCCATGACTTCTTGCGGAAGTACTCGTCATCCTCATCCGGTTCGTCAGGCATGACGACCTGATCCCGATCCGGCTTCCGGCTGAACGTCCCCGGGACAGTCGGTTCCCGTGTCGACTGCGACGCAGGCGCGGAACCGGCTGATGGAGGCGCATACGTGGGCTGGGGCGGAACATGCTCGACCACACTCTCGGCCTCCACGTTCGGGAATCGCTCGGCGAGAATGTCGAGGATCGACGCGCCCGCGGGGTCCTCGCCCACAACCCGACTCACGAGATCGGCAACCTCGGACCGTAAGTTCACCTGAGCCTTGCGCATACACGCCAGGATCTCCGCCGACAGTGCATCAGGGTCCATGCTCCGCGTACCGGGTCCCAAGCCGATCGCCGTCGGCACCCCGGTGCTGTCCACCGTGACGCTCACGCGCCCGCCCACGCTCGACGCCGACGCGGACGTCATCGCCATCTGCCCCTGCAGCTCTCCATATCGCTGCGCTTTCTGCTCCAAATCGGCTGCGAACTGCGCCAATTCCTCTGCGGCACGGCTTGGATCGAAGCCGACCATCGGTTACCTCCCCTAACGACAACAATCGGACCAGACTCTGTCAACGAAACACACACGACGCAAATCGCTGGGCCTGCTCGGCGGCTTCCACTGGATTAGACGCGCCGTCGACCCGTTCGGTTCCAGCGAGTTTCCGCCGATCCCGACGCCGGGAAAAAGAAATCGCGCTGCCCCACTTCCAGTGGGGCAGCGCGATTCGGGTGCGGAAACTCAGCCGCGGACCTTGGCGGTTACCGCGCTCACGGCGTCTTCGGCCGGGATCTCCTCGGCTTCGCCGGTGAAGCGGTTGCGCAGTTCCACCTTGCCCTCGGCCCAGCCGCGGCCGATGACCAGGATCCAGGGCATGCCGAGTAGTTCGGCGTCCTTGAACTTCACGCCGGGCGAGGCGGTGCGGTCGTCGAAGAGGACCTCGAGGCCCTCGGCGTCCAGGCCGGCGACGACGTGTTCGGCGCCGTCGCGGGCGGCGGCGTCCTTGTTGGCGATCACCACGTGCACGTCGAACGGGGCGACCTCGGCGGGCCAGCGCAGGCCCTTCTCGTCGTGCTGCTGTTCGGCGATCACCGCGACCATGCGGGAGATGCCGATGCCGTAGGAGCCCATGGTGAGGCGCACCGGCTTGCCGTTCTCGCCGAGCACGTCGACATCGAAGGCATCGGTGTACTTGCGGCCGAGCTGGAAGATGTGGCCGATCTCGATGCCGCGCGCCGACACCAGCGTGCCCGCGCCGTCAGGCGAGGGATCGCCGTCGCGGACCTCGGCGGCCTCGATGGTGCCGTCGGGGGTGAAGTCGCGGCCCGCGACCAGGCCGACAACGTGCTTGCCCTTGACGTCGGCGCCGGTGATCCACGCGGTGCCCTCGGCGACACGGGGGTCGACGAGGTAGCGAACACCGTTGGCGGCCAAGCTCTTCGGGCCGATGTAGCCCTTCACGAGGAACGGGTTGGCGGCGAAGTCGGCCTCGGTGAGCAGTTCCACCTCGGCGGGCTCGACGGCGGCGCCGAGACGCTTGTCGTCGACCTCGCGGTCACCGGGGACGCCGATGCCGAGGATCTCGGTCTTACCGTCGGGGTGGCGCAGCTTCACCATCACGTTCTTCAACGTGTCGGCGGCGGTCACCGTGCGGTCGAGGACCTTCGCCTCGTTGGCCCAGTCGACGAGCGTCGCGATGGTGGGGGTGTTCGGGGTGTCGTATTCGACCGCGGCGGCTCGACCCTCGATGGGCAGCGGCGCGGGCGCGGGCGTGACCACGGCTTCCACGTTCGCCGCGTAGCCGGACTCGACGCAGCGCACGTAGGTGTCCTCGCCGACGGGGCTGGCGGCTAGGAATTCCTCGGACGCGCTGCCGCCCATGGCGCCGGAGGTGGCGGCCACGATCACGTACTCGACGCCGAGCCGTTCGAAGATCGCCTGGTAGGCCTTGCGATGGGTGGCGTAGCTGTTGGTCAGACCGTCGTCGTCGAGGTCGAAGGAGTAGGAATCCTTCATCACGAACTCGCGGCCGCGCAGGATGCCCGCGCGGGGACGTTCCTCGTCGCGGTACTTGGTCTGGATCTGGTACAGGGTGACCGGCAGATCCTTGTAGGAGTTGTACTCACCCTTCACGGTGAGCGCGAACAGCTCCTCGTGGGTGGGTCCGAGCAGGTAGTCGCCGCCCTTGCGGTCCTTGAGCCGGAACAGACCGGGGCCGTACTCGGTCCACCGGTTGGTGGTCTCGTAGGGCTCGCGCGGCAGCAGCGTCGGTAGCGAGATCTCCTGGGCGCCGGTGGCGTCCATCTCCTGGCGCACGACGTCCTCGATCTTGCGCAGCGTGCGCAGACCGAGCGGCAGCCACGAGTACATGCCGGGGGCGACCCGGCGGACGTAGCCGGCGCGAACGAGCAGTTTGTGGCTGGGCACCTCGGCGTCGGCGGGATCGTCTCGCAGGGTGCGCAGGAACAGGCGGGAGAGGCGGGTGATCACGGATGCACAGGGTAGTCCCTGGTCCGGGCGGGGCGACAGCCGATTACCACCTGAGCGCTCCCGGCACCCCGAAAACCGACTCGCAGATAAAAGCGGATACCAGGTTACCCATTACAAAACTATTTCAATCATCAGATAACAACCTGATAACGTAACCGCATCTGGCAATTATTTGGTGACTACATTTTCTCGATAAGTCAATTACGTACTTACAACAGAAAATTGGCGGCGGCGACGCCGCCCTTGGGAGGTCACAATGGCTGAGACGAAATCCATGTCGAAGCGCTGTACAGCGGTGTTCACCGGTGCCGCGTTGGTGGCCGCGGCCCTCGCCGGGTGCACCAAGACCGAGACCACCGAGAGCGGCCAGCTCCTGCAGTCACTGAAGGACAAGGGCACGATCACCGTGGGTTTCGCCGGTGAGGCGCCCTATTCGTTCGAAGACGGCGGCCAGCTCACCGGCGCCACCGTGGCACTGCACAAAGAGATCTTCGCCAACCTCGGCATCAAGACCGTCGACGGAGTGCAGACGGAGTTCGGCGCCCTGATCCCCGGCCTGCAAGCCAATCGTTTCGATGCGGTCAGCGCCGGAATGTCGATCTTGCCGAAACGCTGTGAACAGGCTTCTTTCAGCGAACCGGAATTCATGTACACCACGGCACTGATGGTGAAACCCGGCAATCCGATGAATTTGACCGATATGCAGTCGGTCAAGGCCAGCGGCGCGAAGATGACCGCGATGACCGGCGCCATCGAATCCGATTACGCCGGCTCGCTCGGCATCGACGCCACCCAGGTCGCCACCCCGCAGGACGGTATGGACGCGGTCACCTCCGGGCGCGCCGACGTGTTCGCGCTCACCGCCATCTCGCTGAACTGGCTCGAGAGCCACACACCGAACGCCGCGGTCGACGTGACGCCGTCGTTCGTGGCCGTCATCGACGGCAAGCCGCAGGTCGGCGCCGGCGGGACCGTGTTCCGCACCACCGATCCCGACCTGCTCGCCGCCTATAACGCCGAGCTGGCCAAGATCACCGGCGACAAGGACAAGTACCTGTCGATCGTCGGAAAATTCGGGTTCACCGAGCGCGAGCTCCCCGATCCGAAGTACACGACGGCCAAGCTGTGCAAGGGCGAAATCTGATCCACTCATGAGCAATTTCGACGCGGTACGCGATGCCCTTCCCGCGCTGTGGCAGGGCATCGTCGTCACGCTGGAGCTGACCATCGGCGGCGCGCTCCTCGCGTTCGTCCTCGCCCTCGCCCTCGGCACCACCGCCCGCGTGCGCAATCTCGCGGCGCGCGGCAGCGCCCGGGTCATGATCGAATTCTTTCGCGGCACTTCACTGCTGGTGCAGATCTTCTGGCTGTTCTATGTGCTGCCGCTGCTCGGCTACAAACTCGACCCGCTCTTCTGCGGCATCCTGGCGCTCGGCCTGAACTACGGCGCCTACGGTGCCGAGGTGGTGCGTGGCGCGCTCAACGCGGTGCCGCGCGCGCAGTTCGAGGCGGCCGTGGCGCTGAATTTCAGTCCGTGGCAGCGGATGCGCAGAGTGCTGTTCCCGCAGGCGTGGGCGCTGATGCTGCCCTCGTTGACCAATCTGCTGGTCCACCTGCTCAAAGGCACCGCCGTGGCGTCCTACATCACGCTGCACGACCTGACCTACGAGATCGGCGACCTGCGTAAGACCACCAGCGACACCCTGTTCTCCTTCGGTGTCGGCCTTCTCATCTACTTCGTCCTCGGCTACGTACTCACCCTGGGCATGAACCTGCTCGAGACCCGCGCCAAGACCAAGCTGGGTCGCGGGGCCACGCTCAAGGAAGTGCTGAGTCTGGCGCCCGATGACACGAAGGTGGCGCCATGAGAGCGGAATGGAGTTGGGAGCGCGCCCGCGAGGCGCTGCCGGTGCTGTGGGACGGCTTCCAGATCACGCTGCTGGCGACGGTGCTCGGCTTCGCACTGGCCGCGGTGCTCGGACTGGCGATCGCGATGATCCGGCGCACGATGCCGCGCCCGATCGCCGCGCCGGTGCACGCGGTGAGCGAGTTCGTCCGGCTCACCCCGCTGGTGGTGCAGTTGCTGTTCGCCTACACGCTGTTCACACAGTTCTCGGCGTTGCAGATCGGCATCGTCGTGCTCGGCATCCACTATTCGAGCTACCTGGCCGAGGTGTATCGGGCCGGGATCGAGGCGGTACCGAAGGGACAGTGGGAGGCGGCGCGCGCGCTGTCGCTGCCGCCTACCCGCACCTGGGGTGCGGTGGTGCTGCCGCAGGCGATCCGGGCGAGCCTGCCCGCGCTGGGCACCAATGCCGTGTCGATGTTCAAGGACACACCGTTCCTGTTCGCCATCTCGGTCGTCGAATTGGTGACCGCCGCACAGCAATTCGGAGCACGCAACTTCGCGTACCTGGAGTCGATCACGATGGCCGGGGTGTTCTTCCTCGTCGCCAGTTACCCGACATCCGTGCTGATCAGAAGACTGGAGAAGCGCCTTGCCTACTACTGACGAGATGATCCGATTCGATCAGGTGGTCAAACGCTTCGGCGAGCTCACCGTGCTCGACCAGCTCGATTTCAGTGTCCGCCGCGGGGAGAAGGTCACCCTGATCGGGCCGTCGGGGTCGGGCAAGACCACCATCCTGCGGCTGCTGATGACCCTGGAGACGATCAGCGACGGCGTGATCTGGGTCGACGGTGAACCACTCACCCATACCAACCGCGGTGGAAAGTTGGTGCCCGCCAAGGAAAAACACCTGCGCGCGGTGCGAACCAAGATCGGCATGGTATTCCAGCAGTTCAATCTGTTCCCGAACATGACAGTGCTGGAGAACATCACCGAGGCGCCGATCCATGTGCTCGGCAAGTCGAAAGACGAGGCGCGCGAACGAGCGCGGCATCTGCTCGACGTCGTCGGTCTGTCGGACAAGGCCGACGCGCATCCCTCGCAGCTGTCGGGCGGGCAGCAGCAGCGGGTCGCGATCGCGCGTTGTTGCGCGATGGATCCGAAGGTGATGCTGCTCGACGAGGTGACCTCGGCCCTGGACCCGGAGCTGGTCGGCGACGTCCTCGACGTGCTGCGCACGATCGCCGAAACCACCGATATCACCATGCTGATCGTCACCCACGAGATGCGCTTCGCCCGCGAGGTATCGGACCGGGTGCTGATGTTCGACTCCGGTCGCATCGTCGAACAGGGTCCACCCGAGCAGATCTTCGAGGCACCGACCAATGAGCGGACCCGCAAGTTCCTCGAAGCCGTGCGCTGAATTCACCGGCGGGGCGGGGCGCGGTGGCGGTTTCCACGGCGATTAACGTTGGCGATCGTGCTGGTACTGCTGCCTCCCTCCGAAACCAAGTCCGACGGCGGATCGGGCGCGCCGCTGGACCTCGACGTCCTGGCGATGCCTCAGCTCAGCGCGGTGCGCGACAAACTGATCACCGAGGTGGTGCAGCTGGCGGCCGACCCTGCCGCCTCCGCCGGGGTGCTCGGCCTCGGCAAAGGCGCGGATGCGGAGATCGCCCGCAACGCGAGCCTGCGCACGTCGGCGACCCGCCCCGCCCTGGAGCGCTATACCGGGGTCCTCTACGACGCACTGGACGCGAAGTCGTTCACCAAGGTGCAGCGTGCCAAGGCCTACACCCGCCTCGGCATCGGCTCGGCCCTGTTCGGCGCTGTCCGCGCAGCCGACCCCATCCCCGCCTACCGCCTCTCGGGCGGCACCAAACTTCCAGGGCTGCCGACGCTTTCGGCGGTGTGGCGCGATGTTCTGCCCGACGCCCTCTACGCCGAGGCCGCGGGCGAACTCGTCATCGACCTACGCTCGGGCACCTACCAGCAGCTCGGCCGAGTCCCCGACGCGATCACCGCCAATGTCCTCACCGAGCACCCCGACGGCTCGCGCACCGTCGTCAGCCACTTCAACAAACATCACAAGGGCTTGCTCGCCCGCGCCCTTGTGCTCACCCGTGCCGATCCCAGCGACATCCGCGCCGTCGCCCGGGTGGCCACCACCGCCGGACTGCGCGCCGAAATCGCCTCTCCCACCGAACTTCTCATCATTACTCAGTAGTGGTGGCCATGAGCTGGATGAGATTGCCGCAGGTGTCGTCGAAGACCGCGGTGCTCACCGGGCCCATGGGGGCGGGGGCCTGGGTGAAGAAGACGCCGCGGTCGAGCAGGCGGCGGTATTCGGCGTCGAGATCGTCGACGGTGAAGACGATCACGGGGATGCCCTCGGCGCTCAGCGCCGTTTTGTAGGCCTTGGCCGCCGGGTGCTGGTCGGGCTCGAGCAGCAGCTGGATGCCGTCGACGTCGGCGGGCGAGACGAGGGTGAGCCAGTCGAATTCGCCGAGGGACACCTTGTCTTTGACCTGGAAGCCGAGCACGTCGGTGTAGAAGGCCTCGGCCTTGGCCTGGTCGTCGACGAAGACGCTCGTCACTCCGATGCGAATCATGTGTCCTCCTGAGGGATGGGCCATCGCACCGAAACCGCTCGCAGCGGCGTGAAATCGGCGTGATGGAACTTGTATCGGCCTTGCCGACGGGTATGGACGAGACCGACGTCCTCGAGCACGCCGAGGTGCTGGGTGATCGCCTGGCGCGACGAGCTGATGTCGTGCTTGCTCACGAGGCGTGCGCACAGTTCGAACAGGGTTTGCCCGTCGCGATCGGCCAGTTCGTCGAGGAGGGCGCGTCGTGTCGAATCCGCCAGCGCGGTGAAGATATCGGTCACTCCGTACGCTCCGTTCGCTCCCCTCGAACCATAGGCAAGTGTGCGCTTGCATGTCAAGGGCAAGTACTGACTTGCCTATTCGGCGCTGCATCCCGCCCGCCATCCTCGCGCCGCCTCCACCAGCCGGGCGCGAACCAGGTCGACGTGCGGTCGCGAGGGCGCGCCGACCCGGCGTGCCAGGAAACCGGTGTTGATCGGCGGATCGGCGGGGTCGAGCAGCGTGACCAGCGTTCCGTCGGCCCGCTCCCGGCCGCACAGGTAGTGCGGAAGCACGCTGATCCCCGCCCCGGCGGTGACCGCGGCGAGTACCGCGCGCAGGTCAGCGACGATCAGCGCCGGTTCGGCTTCCAACCGGGTCTCGAACACGTGACGCCAGTATCGGCGCAGGATCGGCAGATCGGCGGCGTAGCTGACGAGCGGGATGCCCGCCAGGGCGATCGGGCCTTCGGCGCGCAGTCGGGCTGTGTCGATGCGGTCGGCTATCTCAGGGGCTGCGACGAGGAGGAATTCCTCGTCGACGAGAGGTTCGGCCAGCACGGTACGCCCACGCGGTCGGGTGGTGGCGAAGACCAGATCCAGTGCGCCCGAATGTAATCGGGCGAGCAGATCGTCGGTGATCCCGGTGCTGACGGTGAGCCGTACACCGTCGGCGACCAGCGGCGCGAGCGCGGGCACCACCTTGGCGGCGAGCATCTCCGCCGGTCCGCCGAGGAGCACCGGCGGTTCGGGCGGCGCCGCACGATCGGTCACCGCACCGCTCACGACCGCCTCCAGCGCCTCCAGCGGGCCACTCACCCGCGCCGCGAGCTCGTGACCGGCGGCGGTCGACGTCACCCCACGGGGCAGTCGTTCGAACAGCGGCCTGCCGAGGTGTCGCTCTAGCGCCTGGATCTGGGTGGTCACGGTCGGCTGGGACAGTCCGACCTGGGCCGCGCCCGCGGTGAGCGAACCGGTGCGGAAGACGGCCAGGAAGGTCCGCAGCTGCACCAGATCCATCGACCCATCGGCTGTCCTATGTCTCATATAGACAATCCTATTGGTCAGGAGATGCCATCGACCCTAGCGTTGATCCCATGGCACATATCCTGTTCGTTCTCACCGGCACCGATCATTGGACACTGGCCGACGGCACCGAACATCCCACCGGCTACTGGGCCGAGGAATTCACCGCGCCCTATGCGGCCTTCACCGAGGCAGGCCACACCGTCACCGTGGCGACCCCGGGCGGCGTGATCGCGACCGTCGACCAGGCCAGCATGGCCCCCGACGTCAACGGCGGCGCCGACGGCGCGGCCGCGGTCGCGAAGATTCTCGACGACGCGACCGCGTTGCGGAGTCCGATCGCCCTCGACAAGGTCGATCTCGCCGACTACGACGCCGTCTTCTACCCCGGCGGTCACGGCCCGATGCAGGACCTCGCCGTCGACCCCGTCTCGGGCACTCTCCTCACCGACGCGCTCGCCTCCGGCAAGCCGCTCGGCATCGTCTGCCACGCCCCCGCCGCGCTCCTGGCCACCGCCGAGTCGGGCAGTTCCCCTTTCGCCGGCTACCGCCTCACCGGGTTCAGCAATGCCGAGGAAACCCAGGCGGGCTTCGCCGACAAGGCGAAGTGGCTGCTCCAGGATCGCTTGGTCGCGCTCGGTGCCGACTACCGCGAAGGCGACCCGTGGGCGCCGCACATCGAGGTGGACCGCAACCTCTACACCGGACAGAACCCCGCCTCCGCGGGCCCGCTGGCCGCCGAGATACTCACCGCCCTCTGACGGATCACCTCAGCCGATGTCGGCGGTGAGCTCGGCGAGTTCGGCCGTGAGATTGGCCCGCGCGGTCGCCTCGTAGCGGTCGTGGGCGAGGTCTGTGCGGAACAGGCGGGGCTGATCGGCCAGATTGCGAAGGACCGAGGCCCGGCCCGCACGGAACAGGTCGTCGGGGACGTGGGCGTATTCGGCGCGGATCGCGGCGGTGTAGGCGGCGTATTCCTCGGGGGTGCCACCGAGCACGACCAGGTCGGCATCGCAGAGGACCGCGCCGTTGGCATCACCGGGCGCCGGCTTGTGTCCGCGGGTCAGCACCACGAGCCGCACCACCTCCTCGACCAGTTCCGGTGCGGCGCCCAGTGATTCGAGGATGTCGCGACCCAGGTCGGCGCTGCGCTCCTCGTTGTCGGCCCGCGCGACGGCGTAGATCGCGTCGTGGAAGAACGCCGCATAGCGCACGGCATCGATATCGGTTGCGGCGCCGGCGAATTCGTCGATCGCCGCGAGCATCACCGCCAAGTGGGTGCCGGTGTGGTAGCGGCGATGCGGTTCGCTGTAGCGTCCCACCACCCCGGCGCCGATTTGCTCGGCCTCGACCCCGGCCAAGGCGATCCATCGGTCCAGCAGGTTTTGCGACAGCGCACTCATACAACAAGTTTCGTCGTCGGCACCGACACCCACAACCCCCCCGATCCTTCGGCGCTACCGCGCTCCGAGGCGGGCGACCAGCCCGGCGCCGCGACCATTGTCTGCGTTCGAGGCGCCGGATACCGTGGGGCGATGGTGTCTTCGGCTCATCTCGTCTCGTTCGCGGGCCTGGCGTTCCTGCTGGTGATCGTGCCCGGTCCCAGCGTCTTGTTCACGATCGGCCGCGCGCTCACCGTGGGACGGCGATCGGCGCTGATGACGGTGCTCGGCAATGCGATCGGGGTGTACGGGCAGGTTGTCGCTGTCGCGTTCGGAGTGGGCGCGGTGGTGGCGGCGTCGGCGGTGGTGTTCACGGCGATCAAACTCGTCGGTGCCGCCTATCTGGTCTATCTCGGCGTGCAGGCGATTCGACATCGGGACGCGCTGCGAACAGCCTTCCACGCCGAGCAGAGCGTCGACTCGCACCGTCCCGCGACGGCGTTGCGGGACGGGCTGATCGTCGGGATCACCAATCCGAAGAACATCGTCTTCCTGGCGGCGCTGCTGCCGCAGTTCGTCGATACCACGCACGCCGTGCCACAGCAGATGCTGGTCCTCGGGCTCTGCATCCCGGTGTTCGGCCTGATCTTCGACTCGCTCTGGGCGCTCGTGGCGGGGTCGGCCCGGTCCTGGTTCGCGCGGTCGCCGCGTCGTCTCGCCGCCGTCGGCGGCACCAGCGGCCTGGTGATGATCGGGCTCGGCACGTCGCTGGCGCTCACCGGCCGCAAAGACTGAACCACAACAGGACTCAGAGCTCGTCGCCGCCCGTGGTCAGGTCGCGCACGAGCAGCGCGGCGTGCAGGGAGGTGCGCGATTCGCCGTCGTCGAGGTCGACGGCGAGAATGCGTTCGATGCGGGCGAGGCGGTCGTAGAGCGTGGGTCGGCTGATCGCGAGCGCCTTGGCGAGTTCGGTCTTGTTGCCTGCCAGGTCGAGGAAGCGGCGCAGGGTGCCGGTGAGGTCGGCGGCGTGGCGGATGTCGTAGCGCAGGAGCGCGCCGAGTTCGGCCTCGGCGAAGCTCTGCACGCCGGGTTCGTCGCGGATCAGCGAGAGCAGACCACGTAGGCGAATGTCCGCGCTGCGGAAGAACATTCGGCTCGGGGTCGTCGTCATCGACCGGGCCACCTCCGCCACGCCCGTCGCATGCGCGAGTCCGCCCGCGGCGTCGAGCAGCGAATCGGAGTCGGCGCCGACGCCGATGACCGCACGACGCACGCCCTCGATCCGACGGGTCTCGGCCAGGACCGTGGTGCACACGGGCGCCAAGTGGTCATCGACATGGCCGCCACGAGTCACCGCCAGGATCACGGTGACCTGTTCGCCGTCGGTCCCACCGCGCGTTCGCCGGTGCGCCGCCGCGCTGAGCGCCGAGGCGTCGACCAGGCCGAGGGCATGGGTCACCGCTTCGACGATCGACTCACTGCGTCGTTGGGCCGCGACCGGATCCGTCGTCGACTCGGTGTCGATCTCGATCGCCAGCGGCACGTAGCGGGCGCGCCGCCGCAGACCGAGCGCCGCGGCGCGCGCCTGGGCGTCGCGCTCGTCGGTCACCCGCCCGTCCACCAGGTCGGCGATCAGGCCGGTTTGAGCCTGCCGGTGCAGCCCGAAGCGGTCCTTGTCGATCATCCGGTGCAGGGTGATGGTTTGCGCGGCGCGTTCGAGCACCATGGCGACCCGCGCGGTATGGGTTCGGTCGGTGCGCAGGATCAGCCTGCCCCAGCGCTGCGTGTGCGGTCCGACCCCGACCACGCCGGATCCGTCGGGCAGCATCCGCGAGACGGCCTCCCAATCCTCCAGTAGCGCGGCCGAAGTGGCGTGCCGGGCGGTGGCCGCCAGCACTCGATGCGAGAGGTCTTCCAGGACCACCGACGCGTCGAGCATGCTCGCGGCGGTCTGCACGATCTCGGCCAGCGCGGCACGGCGCACACTGAGGTCGGTGAACGTCTCGTGCACGGTGCGCGCGAACTCGAGTTCGGCGTACTGGTCGGCGACGATCGCGCGGTGGACGGCTTCGGTGATCTCCACGAAGCGGGTCACCCGATGCAGCACGATCACCGGCAGCGCGAGTTCGGCGGCCGTGGCGGCGACAGCGGGACCGAGTTCGCTCACATAGCTGCCGAGTTCCACGACCAGTCCCGCGACACCGGCGCCGGACAGCGATCGCAGGTAGGCGATCCGTGCCTGCTCGGGAGCGGCGAGCGCCTGCCCGGTGGTCAGGATCAACTCCGAGCCGACCAGAACATCGGCGACGTCGGCCTGGTCGCTGACATGCACCCAGCGCACCGGCCGGTCCAGGTTCGCGGCGCAGACGACCTCGGGTTGCCCGGCCTGCATCACCGACGTCGCGAGCACATCGGCCACCGTCAACAGCACTGACAAATCGTAATACGAATGCCGCAAATGTGTACAGATCGTCGGCCCTTCCCAAGCTCCGGATGGACCAGGGTGGAGGCACGACACCACTCGGCGAATCGAGGCATTCATGCAGTCCATCGGCCATTGGATCGACGGCAAATCGGTGAGCGGCACCAGCGAGGCGACCGCACCGGTGACCAATCCCGCCACCGGCGTCGTCACCGGGGAGCTGGCGCTGGCGAACGTGGCCGATACCCGCGCCGCGATCGACGCCGCGACGGTCGCCTTCGCGTCCTGGCGTGATGCCTCGCTCACCCGCCGCACCCAGGTGCTGTTCCGCTTCCGCGAGCTGCTGGCCGAACGCAGAACGGAACTGGCCGCGGTCATCACGGCCGAACACGGCAAGGTGGCCGCCGATGCGCTCGGCGAGGTGACCCGCGGTCTCGAGGTCGTCGAATTCGCCTGTGGCATCCCGCATCTGCTCAAGGGCGGATTCACCGAGAACGCCTCGACCGAGGTCGACATCTACTCGATCCGTCAGCCGCTCGGCCCGGTCGCGATCATCGCACCGTTCAATTTCCCCGCCATGGTGCCGATGTGGTTCTTCCCCCTCGCCATCGGCGCGGGCAACACGGTGGTGCTCAAGCCGAGCGAGAAGGATCCGTCGGCGGCGCTGTGGTTGGCGCGGCTGTGGCAGGAGGCGGGGCTGCCCGACGGCGTGTTCAACGTCGTGCAGGGTGACAAGGTCGCCGTCGACGAACTCCTGGACAACCCGGCGATCAAGGCGGTGTCGTTCGTCGGCTCCACCCCGATCGCCAAGTACGTCTACCAGCGCGGCACCGTGGCGGGCAAGCGGGTCCAGGCGCTCGGCGGGGCGAAGAACCACATGGTGGTGCTGCCCGACGCCGATCTGGACCTGGCGGCCGATGCCGCTGTGAACGCCGGTTTCGGGTCGGCGGGTGAGCGATGCATGGCGATCAGCGTGGTCGTCGCAGTCGGCGGGGTGGCCGACGACCTGGTCGCCAAGATCAGCGAACGGGCCGCGAGCATCGTCACCGGCGACGGCGCAGGCGGGGCGGAGATGGGCCCGTTGATCACCCGCGCGCATCGCGACCGCGTGGCCGAATACATCGACGCGGGCGAAAATGCCGGTGCGCGTGTGGTTCTCGACGGTCGCGATCTCACCGTCGACGGCGCGCCCGACGGATTCTGGCTCGGCCCGACGATTCTCGACGAGGTGACGCCCACCATGAGCGTCTACACCGACGAGATCTTCGGCCCCGTGCTGTCGGTCGTGCGGGTCGACACCTACGAGGAAGCGGTGGCGCTGATCAACGCGAACCGCTACGGCAACGGCACCGCCATCTTCACCAACGACGGCGGCGCGGGACGCCGGTTCCAGCACGAGGTGGAAGTGGGTATGGTCGGCGTGAACGTCCCGATCCCGGTGCCGATGGCCTACTTCAGTTTCGGCGGCTGGAAGAACTCGCTGTTCGGCGACTCGCACGCGCACGGCACCGACGGCGTGCACTTCTTCACCCGCACCAAGGCGGTCACCGCCCGCTGGCTCGATCCGAGCCACGGTGGGCTGGAACTCGGCTTCCCGCAGAACAAGTGACCCGAGGGAGACTCGACATGACGCTTTCCGCAGAGGCCGCTCGCGCCTACGAACTCGACCGCCGCCACGTCTTCCATTCCTGGTCCGCGCAAGCAGCTCTCACGCCAACGGTGCTCACCGCCGCCGAGGGCTGCTATGTGTGGGACGGCGAGGGCAATCGCCTGCTCGACTTCTCCTCGATGATGGTGAACACCAATATCGGCCACCAGCATCCGAAGGTCGTCGCCGCGATCCAGGAGCAGGCGGCCAAACTCTGCACTGTCGCACCGTCATTCGCCAATGATGCCCGTTCGGAAGCGGCACGCCTGATCAGCGAACGCACGCCCGGCGATCTCGACACGATCTTCTTCACCAACGGTGGCGCCGACGCGGTCGAACACGCCGTCCGGATGGCGCGCCTGCACACCGGCCGCTACAAGGTGCTCTCGCGCTATCGCTCCTACCACGGCGGCACCGAGACGGCGGTGAACCTCACCGGCGACCCGCGCCGCTGGCCCAATGACCACGGCAACACCGGAACCGTGCACTTCTTCGGCCCGTTCCTGTACCGCTCGGAATTCCACGCCACCGACGAGGCGCAGGAGACCGAGCGCGCGCTGGCCCATCTCGAGCGCACCATCGAGATGGAGGGCCCGGCCACCATCGCCGCGATCGCCCTGGAGTCGGTGCCGGGCACCGCGGGCATCATGGTGCCGACCACGCAGTACATGCGCGGGGTCCGCGAACTGTGCGACAAGCACGGCATCGTGTTCATCGCCGATGAGGTGATGGCGGGCTTCGGGCGGACCGGAAAGTGGTTCGCCATCGACAATTTCGAGGTCGTGCCCGATCTGATCACCTTCGCCAAGGGAGTCAACTCCGGTTATGTCCCGCTCGGCGGCGTGGCGATCAGCGCGGCCATCGCGGCGACCTTCGCCGACCGGCCCTATCCCGGCGGGCTCACCTACTCCGGTCATCCTCTCGCGACCGCCGCGGCCGTCGCGACGATCAACGCGATGGCCGACGAGCGCATCGTCGAGAACGCCGCCGACATCGGCGCGAAGGTCATCGGTCCGGGCCTTCGCGAACTGGCGCAACGGCATCCGAGCATCGGGGAAGTCCGCGGGCTCGGCGTCTTCTGGGCACTCGAGCTGGTCCGCGACCGGGTCACCCGTGAACCCCTCGCCCCCTACGGCGGCACCAGCCCCGCGATGAACGAACTGGTCGCCGCCTGCCGCGCCGGCGGGGTGCTGCCGTTCGTCAATTTCAATCGCCTGCACGTGGTTCCGCCGTGCGTGATCACCGAGGCCGAGGTCAAGGAAGGGTTGGCCATCCTCGATCAGGCACTCACCGTCGCCGACGCGCACACCGTCTGATCCGACACACGGCGGGCGGAATGCGCCCGCCTCGTTCGGTGTTCTCTCGGAGCGTGACTGATACCGCCGTGCTTTCCGATGAGCTGAAAACGTATCTCGACGAGGAGAAGGTCTACGCGACCGTCGCCACGGTCGGACCCAACGGGCATCCGCATCTGACCGTCGTCTGGATCAAACGCGAAGGTGACGAGCTGCTGTTCTCCACCACCGTCTCCCGGCAGCAGGCCAAGAACCTGGTGCGCGACCCGAGGATCACCGTGATGGTGAACCCGCCCGAGCGGCCGTTCCTCTACGCCGAGGTCCGCGGAACCGCCACCACCACCCCGGATCCCGAACGGGCGCTGCCCGACGAGATGTCGCTCAAGTACACCGGCAAGCCGTATCGCGAGTTCAACCCGGCATCGGTGGACGATGCCGAACGCGTCGTCATCCGCGTCAGCCCGACCAAGGTCACCGGACGCTTGTGAGCAGCGGGCCCGGCGGAGTCAGCTCCGCTGGGCCTCTTCCTGCGCGTGCTGTGCCTGCACCAACTGTTGCGGGGTGAACCGCAGGGTCAGTGCGACGAGGGCGGCCAGCACCGCCAGGATCGCGCAGACGAAGAGCACCAGGGTGTATCCGCTGTTGAGCGCATCGATCTGAGTCGGCGACATGTCCGCCGCGCGGCCGTCGGTGCCACCGAGCGACAGGGTGCGCGACGCCGCGATCGGGCTCAACAGGCCGATCGCGATCGGAGTCGCCAGGTTCATGAACATCTGGCCGACCGCCGACAGCGGACCGATATTCGACTGCGGTACCCCGACCAGCACACACAGCGGGGCCAGCACCATGGCGACACCGACGCCGAAGCCGATTACCACGAGCAGCACCAGCAGCGTCGGCAGGTAATGCACGTGCCGATCCAGCGTGGAGCCGAACAGCAGACCGACGGCCAGCACGACCGAGGCCGAGGCGAGCAACCAGCGCGGCGCGACCACAAGCGCCAACTTCGACCCGACCGCACCACCCACACCGATGCCGATGGTGAACGGAATCGAGGCGACACCGGCCTGCAGCGGGCTGTACCCGAGCACATTCTGGAGCAACTGGGCGACGAAGAACGTCATCGCGCCGAGGATCGCACCGGCGAGGAAGATCAGCGCGAAGGTGGCGACCCGGTCGCGGCTGTCGAACAGCGACCAGGGCAACAGCGGATCGGCTTCACGGCGTTCGGTCACCACGAAGATCACCAGCAGCGCGAACCCGCCGATCAGCGAGGCGAGGATGACCGGGCTCGTCCAGCCCATCGCCGGACCCTCGGTCGCGCCGAACACGATCGTCGCGCAGGCCAGCGTCCCCAGGATCGCGCCCTTGATATCCAGCGGCGTGCGATGGTGCTCGGTGTCGGACAGCTTGTAGACCGCGCCCGCCACGATGAGCGCGCCGATCGGCACATTGATCAGGAAGATCCACCGCCACGAGAACTCGGTGAGCGCACCACCGACGACGAGACCGCCGACCGACCCGATACCGGCCATCGAACCGACGATCGCGATGGCCTGATTACGGGCGGGCCCCGGTGCGAAAGTGGTGGCGACCAGCGCGAAGGCCGTCGGCGCCGCGATCGCCGCGCCGGCACCTTGGAAGGCGCGCGAGATCAGCAGCATGGCCTCGCCAGTGGCCAGACCGCAGGCCAGCGAGGCCGCGGTGAACACCCCGACGCCGACGATCAGCATCCGTTTACGCCCGAACGCGTCGCCGAGCCTGCCGCCGAGCAGCATCAGTCCGGCGAAGGTCAGGCCGTATGCGGTCACCGTCCAGGCACTGCCCGAACTGGACAGCCCCATCTCCTCCTGCAGCCGCGGCAGCGCGAAGATCACGACGGTACCGTCGAGCACGACCATGAACTGCAGGCCGCTCAGTACGAGGATGGCGAGACCGAAGGCCCGCCCCGTCACCGGATACTGCATCGTCGCAGCGGGTTTATCGAGCACAACGAGGCAGTGTAATTGGCGCGACGGTAACCCGAGGGCGCGCGGCCCGCGAAGCTAGTCCAGGCCGAAGCCCGCCGTGGGGCCGATGACGATGATCGCGGGCGGACGGATGCCCTCTTCCTTGACCCGCTCGGCGACCGTGGCGAGGTCGGCGCGCACCACCCGCTGGGTGCGCAGCGTGCCCTCCTGGATGACCGCGGCCGGGGTATCGGCCGGGCGCCCGCCTTCCAGCAGCGCGGTGGCGAACTTGTCGATCCGCTCGACCGCCATCATCAGCACGATGGTGCCGCGCAGTTTGGCCAGCGCCGACCAGTCGACCAGCGAATCGGGATGCTCGGGGGCGACGTGTCCGCTCACGACGACGAACTCGTGAGTCACCCCGCGATGGGTCACCGGGATACCGGCCGCGCCGGGCACCGAGATCGGGCTGGTCACGCCGGGCACCACCGTCACCGGGATACCGGCCTCGGTGCACGCTTCGAGTTCCTCGTACCCGCGGCCGAACACATACGGGTCGCCGCCCTTGAGCCGGACCACGAACTTGCCCGCCTTGAAACCCTCGACCAGCGCGAGGTTGATCGCTTCCTGCGCCATCGACCGGCCGTACGGGATCTTCGCGGCGTCGATCACCTCGACGTGCGGGCCCAGTTCGGCGAGCAGTTCCGGCGGGGCGAGCCGGTCGGCGACGACCAGATCGGCGCGGGCGAGCAGCCTGCGACCACGCACGGTGATCAGGTCGGGGTCGCCGGGGCCGCCGCCGACGAGCGCGACGCCGGGGGTCACCGGTTCCGAATCGTCGGTCACCACACCGGATTGCAGCGCTTCGAGCAGGCCGTTGCGCACCGCGGCCGAGCGACGGTGTTCGCCCCCGGCGAGCACGCCCAGCGACAGTCCGTCGTAGCGTGCGGTCGCGGGGGTGACCGCGGTGCCGTCACGGGCGATGTCGGCACGGACGCAGAAGATGCGCTTGGCGGTGGCTTCGGCGACCACGGCGGCATTGGTCTCGGGCTCGTCGGTGCAGGCCATCGCGTACCAGGCGCCGTCGAGATCGCCGTCGGCGTAGGCGCGCAGTTCGACGCGCAGTTGCCCCGCCGTAGCCATCCCCTCGACAGCCGGAGTGACCACTCGGCTGATCACGTGCACCTCCGCACCCGAGGCCACGAGCAGTCCCATTCTGCGCTGGGCAACGCTTCCGCCGCCGACGACGACTACTCTGCGGCCACGCAGATCGAGCCCGACCAGGTAGTTCGGGTCGCCTGTGGGCGGGGTCGATGCGGTGTCAGCGGTGTTCGGCACAGTGTCGGAGCCTAGTTCCTGGCTCGGTGCGGCCCGAACGCACCCGCCGACAGACGCACCGCCGATCCACGATCGACGCCTCGAAGCCGGTGTTCCGCGTTGCCCACCCGGCGAGCAGGCAGGACAGTGGAGACCATGACCCAGCCGCAGGTACTCCTCGACATCGCCTACGACGAAGCCCTCCAGGGTCTGGCCGAGGGCGGCATCCCGATCGGCGCGGCCCTGTTCGACGCCGACGGCACCCTGCTCGGCCGCGGCCGCAACCGCCGCGTACAGAACGACGATCCGAGCGTCCACGCCGAAACCGACGCGTTCCGCGCCGCGGGCCGTCGCCGCGACTACCGCCCGACGATCATGGTCACCACCCTGTCCCCGTGCTGGTATTGCAGCGGCTTGGTGCGCCAGTTCGGCATCGGCACCGTGATCATCGGCGAGGCGCAAACCTTCCACGGCGGCCACGACTGGCTCGCCGAACACGGAGTCCGGGTGCTCGTGCTCGACGATCCACGCTGCGTGTCACTGATGCGCGAGTTCGTCGCCGACCGTCCCGAACTCTGGTTCGAGGACATCGGCGCGGTCTAGCCGGTCGATCTCAGCCGAAATTCGGTTGGTTCTGTACCCAACGGAAGTCCGTGCTGCGCAACGGGAATCGCTCGAGGTCGAGGCGATCGAGGGTGACCGTCGCGGGTCGGCCGTCGAGTTCGCCGCGCAGGGTCAGCTTGTCGGCCGAGGGATGGTCGACGGTGAATGTCGCGTACGGGGCGGGGGTCCGGTCCGGGCCGGTGGGTGCGGCGGCGAGTGTCATCGTGTTCGCCGCCAGGTCGGTCGTGGCGAGCACCGGCACGATCGTGTCGTCCATCCGCTGGTAGCCCGCGGTGCCGACGTCGATGACGAGGCGTTGCCAGCGCGCCGGATCGGTGGTGAGCGGCGGGATCGGGGCGGCCTCGATGCTGAACTCGCTGACTTCCCAGATGCCGTAGAGCTCGGGTTTCGGTGCGCCGCCACCGTATTCACGCCAGCTCTCCATCCCTGCGAAGATCATCCCCACGGTGATCCACAGCCCCACCGCGACCTGCGCCACGGTGGCCCACCGGTTCGCACGCTCGGACCTGAACAGCGGCGGTTGCACGGCCGGTTCCGAGTCTCGTTCCAGTACCAGGAAATTCGTCATCCGCCGGGCCTGCGGGGCCAGCAGCACCAGCCCCATCAGCAGCAGGTGCCCGGACAGCATCTTCACCGGGACGTCGTAGGTGAGGTTGAGCAGGAACACCTGCGCCATGCTGATCACGCCCAGCATCGCGCCCAGCGTCGCCGTGCGCGGCCAGAACAGCAGCAGTCCGGCGAGCACTTCGGCCGTACCCAACGCGATCTCGTAGGCGGGCGAGGATCCCACTTGCGTCCACAGCATCGCCATCGGCGTCAGATCACCGACACGAGTGAGCAGGGCGATCAGCGAGGGTTCCGGCATCTGCGTCGGGATCAGCTTCGCGAAACCGTAGAACAGCATCTGCCCACCCACGAACAACCTCAACGCGGTGAGGAACCAGCTGAGCAGCCGGGGATACGCGCGCCTACGCCGGTCGAGCACCGACCACACGACGGTGATCAGCACCGCGGCGATCGACACGAGGCCGCATTGGATCCAGATCGCCGCCTGGTCGCCGCTGCCACTCATGGTCAGCGCGGCCTCGACCCCGAACACGTGCTCGCCGATCCAGGCGCTCACCGGCTCGAGCGCGAGCATCTGCCAGAGCACGGCCTCCTCGGGCAACCACAGTGCGAAGACGCCGAGGAAGACGAAGCTCACCTGAGCCATCCACAGACAGAACAGACCGAGATAGGCGACACTGAACCGGAACGCGAGCCGGGTAACCGGATGCCAGGTCGGCGTAGGTGGTGGTGCGCTCGCAATATCGTCGTGCGTGCGCTCCGTGATCACTGTGGACACCCATACCTCCCCGTCGAGATCCTTTGTTACCGAAGCTAATCGGCCTCCCTCGCCGAGCGCGTCCGGGAAAACCCTGATCTTTACCCTGCCAACCCTGAACTCGACTCGACTCGACGATCCCGGAGCCGACTCCCACCGCCCAGCGTCTCCAGGTGTCGATCAGGCCCCTGCCCTGTCCGCCCTTCCTCGTGCGCTGGTGAATCCGATCAGCTACAGCGGTGCGCACGTGCGCGCACGAGATACATTCCGCCTCCTCCGACGAACAAAAAGGCAGCACCGAAAATGATCAGCAGCCGATACGGGTCACTCCGGCTGCCGTCACCGGCGGTCAATCCTCGCCCTGCTGAGAACGACAAGGCTTGAGATGCAAGAAGTGTGGACGCGGCCGAGGTGATCGACACCATCGGACCGAATACCGCGCTGATTCTCCCCATGTACCCTTCCGGCACCGCCTCTTGCAGAATCGGGCCCTGACACATGATGTATATCGAGAATATCGCCCCGCACATCAGCATAACCGCACAGGCCGTCACCAGCTGTCCAACGCATGCGTAGGCAACGTAGCCGAGACCGAGGGCCGACAATGCGAGCAGATAGGACCGGTTCACTCCGATCTGCCTGATCAGCTTGACGCCGAATACGGCACTGACTAAGTTACCAAATGGAAACATCATCGCCAGGACGCCGTATTGCCCTGGACTCAACCCAAGTGATTTAAGACCGAACAGCGCCAGTACCGAACTGTTTATACCGAGCGATACACCGTAGAAGCAAGCTCCGATAAGGACCACGCGCAACATCGGGGTATGCCATGCCGACCGGGCACCGTCGGCAAAGTCGAGCCAGAAATGTCCGGAGACCTTCCGTTGCGGCCGATAACTTCCGCGGACACGAACCATCATCACATAGGACATCGCATACGTGGTGATACATACACAAATGGCTATCCGAGCGCCGAACAGACCGAATACGGCCGGTCCGGCGACGGTGGCCATGATGGCGACGCCGGTGAGTGAGAACATCGACATACTTGCGGCTTCGATCCGTCGGTCCGACGGGATTATCATTTGCATGATCGCCGCCCTGGCCGGGTTGAAGCACTGCGCGCTGATTTCGGAGAGAAAAATACAGACGACAACCGCAACGAACGTTCGGCCAGGACTCAAATCACCGAACTGGACGAAGGTAAGCAGCGCCGTGAATATTCCGACTCTGATCCAATCGTTGACGATCATCGTCTTGCGAGAATTCCACCGATCGGCGTACACGCCCGCGATCGGGCCGACGACGATCCGCGGCACGGACGCCGCGAGAATCACCGCTCCGATCAAGGCGGGTAGGCGTGGACTGTCCGGAAACAGTCGAACTGCCACCCAGACCGTGCTCGTGCTGGCAAAAAGATACTCACCGAACGATGAGAACGCCTGTGCCAGCCAGAGGCGGCGATAGTCGGCTCCGATCGACAGCGCGCCGAATCGGTCGATCAGGGCGACCCGGGTCAGCACGTCTCTTGCGCTGTTCGGTTCGGCGCCAGAAGAAACTCCTCGTTCGATGGTTCGAACCGTTCAAGCCTTCCCCGCCACGACTCAACTGTCGGTCCAAACGTCATCCGTATCCCCCGATGCCTGCCATTAGCCCCCGGACCGAGCGAAGCTAGGTCGTCGATCCTGTCGACTAGTAAGACGCCGCGACGTGGCTCATGGTTCCGCCGTAGAGCAATGAATCTGGCACAAGCCTCCCTGATTCACCGGACGCCCGTCCGCGATCGAGCACCTTGCCCGACTGCCGAACGGCGCGGCGAACGCGGCGGTGCCGACGAAAACCGTCGTGGTCATCGACAAAGCTAGCCTCGGCCACGAACCGGCCGAGCAGGCGTTTCTCCCGCAAACTCCGTGAGCTTCGCGGAGCGGCGCGGAATCTGAGCCCGCCCGCCGCGACAGCAGGATGGACCGAAACACGGGATCGCCTCGGCCACACCCTGTCAACCCTGAATCTCACTCACCGACGCCGGGCTTACATTCGGGATAGTCTTCGGGTACCCAGAAGTGACACGCGTTACAGTTTTGTCGACAGGGGAGCCAGCACAGATGTCCGAAGATCAAGATCCGGCCGCGCAGATGTCGCTCACCGTCAGCGAGCGCGATCTGGACGAGCTCGCCGGACGGCTGACCAGCTGGCTGACCGACAAGGTGGGCGGCGACGTCGCGGTCAGCAATTTGAGCAAGCCGTCCAGCGGCGGCATGTCCAGCACCACCATCCTGTTCGACGCCGAATGGTCGACGGACGGCAACACCGAACAAGGGTCCTTCGTCATCCGGATGGCGCCGGAGGACAGCTCGTTCCCGGTGTTCGAGTCCTACGACCTGGCCATGCAGTACCAGGTGATGGCCGGTGTCGCCGCGGCCTCCGAGGTCGCCGTCCCACCGCTGCGCTGGCTCGAACTCGACGACTCCGTGTTCGGCTCACCGTTCCTGGTGATGGAACGGGTCGAGGGCAGGGCGCCGTCGGACAATCCGCCCTACGTGTTCTTCGGCTGGCTGTTCGACGCCACCGCCGCCGAGCGCGAGCTGGTTGCGGACGCGACCGTCGAGGTGATCGCGCAGGTACACGCCATCGACGATGTAGCCCAGCGCTTTCCGCTGCTCGATGGCGAGGGAACCGCGCTGCGCAGGCACTTCGAGGCCCAGCGCGCCTGGTACAAGTGGGCACTGACCGACCATGACGTCGAGGTCCCGCTGATCGAGCGATCCTTCGACTGGCTCGAGGCCAACTGGCCGGCCGATCCCGGTCCCGAAGTGCTGAACTGGGGCGATGCCCGCCCCGGCAACATCCTGTTCGAAGGCTTCACCCCGACGGCGGTGCTCGACTGGGAGATGGCGACCTTCGCGCCCCGTGAACTCGATCTGGGCTGGACCATCTTCATCCACAGGTTCTTCCAGGACATCGCGACCCGCTTCGACCAACCCGGCCTCGCGGACTTCCTTCGCCGCGACGCGGTGGTGGCGAAATACGAGGAACTGACCGGACATTCGGTGCGTGATCTGGACTTCTACATCGTCTACGCCGCGCTGCGGCACGCGATCGTGATGGCCAGGATCAAGTGCCGGATGATCCATTTCGGCGAGGACACCGTGCCCGCCGAGCTCGACGACTACGTGATGCATCGCCTCAGCCTCGAGGCGCTGCTCGACGGCACCTACGAGTGGGACTGACCATGAGCGCGATCATGCCCGTACCCCTGGACGAGTACCCGGTCCATCAGACCCCGCTGTCGCTGGCGAGGGTGGCCACCAGCGACCGGAATTTCTACGACCGCTACTACTTCAACGCCTTCGACCCCGCAGGCGACGCGATGCTGATCACCGGATTCGGCGTATATCCGAATCTCGGTGTGGTCGACGCTTTCGCGGTGGTGCGCCACGGTGACGCCCAGCGCAGTGTGCGGTTCTCCGACGCGCTCCCCGCACGGGATCTGAACACCACCGTCGGTGGCTACCGGCTCGAGGTGATCGAGCCGTTGCAGAAGTTGCGCGTGGTGTGCGAACACGACGATCTCGCTTTCGACCTCACCTGGACCGGCGCGCAGCCCGCCGTGCAGGAGCAGCCGCACCTGATCCTGTCCGGCACCCGTCCGATGATCGAGGCCTCCCGATTCGCCCAATTGGGTTCGTGGGCGGGCACTCTCGCCGTCGACGGCATCGACTACACGGTGGACCCGGCGGTCTGGACCGGCAGCCGTGACCGATCCTGGGGCATCCGACCGTCCGGCGAGCCGGAACCCGCCGGTCGACCCACCGGCATGGACGGTTTCTGGTGGCTGTACGCACCGCTGCGGTTCCAGGACTTCTCCATCGTGGTGATCATCCAGGAGGAACCGGACGGCACCCGGACGCTCAACAACGCGGTCCGGATCTGGAACGACGGCCGCAAGGAACAGCTGGGCTGGCCCCGCATGCACTGGTCCTACGAGTCCGGCAGCAGGCACCCGAAGTCGGTGCGTCTGGACATGACCACGCCCGACGGCAAACCGCTCGAGGTGGAGGTCCAATCGCGCCCCGGCATCGCCCTGCACGTGGGCTGCGGCTACGGCGCCGACCCCGACTGGACCCACGGCCGCTGGATGGGCGAGAACTGGTCGCTGTCGAGCGCCTACGACCTCACCGACCCCGCGATCAAGGCCCGTATCCCCTACGGCGTGATCGACCACATCGGCTACGCCCGCTGCGGCGACGCCGAAGGCTGGGGCCTGTTCGAACACGCCTCCATGGGCCGCCACGACCCCACAGGTTTCGCCGATTGGTCCTCCGTCGCCCCTTGACGGGACCACTCGCGCGAGAAGAAAAGGCGCCGCCGCGACAACGAGGTCGCGGCGGCTCCGATTTCTTATGCGGCCGTGGCGAAGTCGGCCAACAGCGACGGCACCGCGGCATCGAATCCGGCGACGTCGAGCATCCCCGCGTCCGCCGGATCGGCGATGCTGAAGTTCGTCGCGGTCATGCCGACCACCACGAGCTTGGCCCGCGGGTTCACCTCGCGGCGGTACCGGGCCAGTGCCTGGTGCGGGTGCACCGAACCCGCCCATGTCTCGTTGTCGGTGTAGATCGAGAACACATCGACCTCGATGCCCTTGTCCAACGCGTGCAGAATGGGCAGCGAGCAGTCGGTGCCGCCGAACGGCAATCCCGACACCGCCGACACCGCGTCGTCGAGACGCTGACGCGGCGAGATCGACAGCTGGGACAGGTCGCGCGCTCCCTGCCACCCCTTGCCGCCCGAAGTGAACCCGACGATCTGGTGCTGCGGCTCGGTGCGTGCGGTGACCAGGGCGAGCGCGGCCGAGGCCTCACGCGCCGAGATCGGCAGTCCCCCGATCCCACTCATCATCGAACCCGAGACATCCAGCGCCAACAGGTGACGCAGGCCGGTCGGCAGCACGGACTCGAAGGCCGCGTAGAACGCGGTATCGAGGGCGTCGACGACCGGAGCCGACGGCGCCCAGGTGCCCGCACCGCGCGCCGAACGTCCGGACGCGTAGGTGCGCAACGCGATCAGCACCGACACCGGGTGTACCCGAGCCTTGCGCAGCCGTGCCGGGTCGGCGAGCTGCGCGCAGATCGCCGCGCTGCGCGGTCCGAGCGGATCGAGCAGGCCGAGACGGGTCAGGCGCGGCAGCTGGCGTAGCAATGCTGTCTGCGGAATACCGTTGTCCAGCAACGCTTCCCACACCGGTGCGGTGTTCAGCGCGGCATCGGGCAGCATCTCCCAGCTGAGCCGGTACTCGCGCACCAACTCCGGTACCTGCGCCACCGGTGCGTTCTGCGCTCGCCCGAAACCGTCGAGCAGGGCCAACCCGTCGAGTTCCGGAGCGCGGCCGCAGATCCAGTCGAACAGCCTGCGGCGCTCGTCGTCGGTGGTCGCCGGGTGCGACAGGCGCAGCAGGTCGCGGTGCGACCAGCCCTCACGCTGCCGGTACTTCACCACCTGGTAGGCCAGTGCGTCGACCGGCTTGTCCAGGTACCAGTTCGCGACGGCCCGCTGGAGACCACGACCCCAGCCGCGGAACTGCTCGGCGTAGCCGGCGAACAGGAACAGGTGCGTGCCGGTCCGCGCCACGAGCGGCAGTGCGGCGAGAGCGGCGCGGCGACCGTCGACATCCCCGAGTGACGCGGCGGCGGCCAGCGCGAACAGGGCCGGGTTCGGGCGCGGAGCGCGCCCGGAGGTGGAGATCTCGACGATCTCGCGAACGAGGTCGGCGGTGTGCTGGGCGGCGTACTCGGCGATGAATTCGACATTGTCGGCCGTCAACGCCTGCGCGTTGACGTAAAAGGTTCCGGATTCCGTTCCGAGCGTGAGAAAGCGGCGCGCCCGCGCCTGTGGAGTGATCTCGAAGACGTAGCCGCCCGCATTGTTGACCACCTGCCGGGTATCGGCGGGCAGGGTCTGCGGCGTGCTGCGACGAGAAATGCGCGACAAGATATTCATTGTTCCCCCTCCGATACGTATACCGGCGTCGATGATTCGGTCCCGGACCCGACGGGACATGTGGTGCCGTGATGAGCGGACGGACGTGTGGTTACGGCCGAACAACGGAAATCGCTTTCCGCCACGGGGTTCGAACCCGCTGGACCCTGAGGTCGTGCCAGATAACCGACCGAATCCGGTCCGTCCTGCTCATTACATGGGCAGTTGCTCGGCGGACGTGTGTGTCCCGACCGGTATAGGCGCTCTACCAGGCTGAACTACCGCCACCTTGTGATGGCGGGCAGGATTCGAACCTGCGACATCCCCAATCCGAATGGTAACCGATCAGATCCGGTCCGCCTCGCAACTGCTGGAAACAACGTTACTGCCCATGATCGAACTTTCCCACTGAATTGATTCGGCATCATGAACGCGGCGATACCGTCGCTGCGGCGATCACTATCCCGTCGACAATTGTTCTGCCGCACACGAGTTCGCCGTGGCCCGCGAGCAGAGCCGCGGCTTCCGCGACGCTGGGCGTGCCGACGGCCGCCGACGTGTGATCCGAACGGTGCCGCACGTCCACCTCGGCCAGTTGCTCGGCGGTGAACGCCACCACGGCCACGCGGAGGGTCGCCGCGGCGGCCAGGACACCGGGTTCGATCGCACGCCGGTCGAGGGTCGCCAAGCAGACGATGGTGGTGTCGCCGACGACCGCGCGTACCGCGCGAACGATCCGCTCCGCCTCGGTTCCCGGCCGGACACCGATGCCGACGGCCAGCGGCGAACCCGCCGGTGCATCACCGGTTGTCGGTGGTACCTCGCCGTCGGAGGTCGTCATCGTCGCCGTGCGCCGGGCATCAGTGGTCGAATCGTCTCGCGGCGCTGACGAATCGGGCGATGGCGTCGGGATTTCCCGCCGGATGGGTGTGCAGGTAGGAGGCGTGTACCTGGCGGATCACGGCGCCTTCGGCCACGGAATCCGTTGTCCGCCAACCCCAGGCGGCGTTCTCCGCGCCGGCGCGTGCCAGCCGGGTGCGGTGGAATTCGTGGCCACGTACCCGGGCCCCCGCTCGCCACAGCGCCGAGTCGTGCAGGGCGACGGCGTCGCGGTAGCCGAGCGTCAGGCGTGGGCCGAATTCGGCGTCGGCGTCGATGACCCCCGCCATCTGATGGCCGTCGAGGGAGCGCGTGAGGTAGAGGAGTCCAGCGCACTCGGCGTGGATCGGCAGGCCTCTCGCCGCACCCTCGGCCACTGCGGTGCGCAGGCGCTCGTTGGCTGACAGCTGCCCGGCATGCTCCTCCGGGAAACCCCCGGGAAGTACCAATCCCGCAGTGCCGACGGGGAGTTCATCGGACAGTGGATCGAACACCACCACCCGGGCACCGGCGGCGACCAGCAGTTCCCGATGCTCGGCATAGCCGAACGTGAACGCCGGACCGCCCGCCATCGCGATCAAGGGATCTCTGCCCGAGACAACGCCGGACCGCGCGTCCGTTGCGCGCGTGTCGTCAGCGCTGCCGTCGCCCGCGGAACTTGTTCCACCCGTGGCATGTTCAGCGGCCGCGGCCAGTTCGACCTGCGGATCCCACGTGGCGCCCAGCACCGAGCCACCGGCCAACGCGACGACGGCACGCAGGTCCACGTGTGCTGTGACGAGTTCGGTCATGGCGTCGACAGCGGCGGTGGCGGCGGAGCCGTGTTCGACGGCGGGGATGAGGCCGAGATGGCGGGAGGGGACCTCCAGTTCGGCCATGCGGGGCAGCGCGCCGAGAACGGGCAGGCCGACGCGGTCGCAGGCCGCGCGCAGAACTTGTTCGTGGCGTTCGCTGCCGACCCGGTTGAGGATCACGCCGCCGAGGCGAACCGAGGAGTCGTAGGTGGCGAAACCGTGCAGGAGCGCGGCGAGACTCTGGGAATGGCCGCGAGCGTCGACCACCAGGACCACCGGTGCCCCGAGCAGCCCGGCCACCTGCGCGGTGGAACCCTCGGCGATCGCATCGCTCCGGTTCTCGTCGATCCTGCCGTCGAACAGGCCCATAACGCCTTCGACGATCGCGATATCGCAGCCCTGCGCGCCGTGCCGATACAGCGGAACCACCCGATCCTCGCCCACCAGAACGGGATCCAGATTGCGCCCCGGCCGCCCGGCCGCGAGCCCGTGATAGCCGGGATCGATGTAGTCGGGTCCGACTTTGAACGGCGCCACTCGATGACCGGCACGCCGTAGCGCACCGATCAGCCCGGTGGCCAACGTGGTCTTTCCGCTGCCCGACGCCGGGGCCGCGATCACCACCGCGGGTGCGCTCATCACAGACCGCCCTCGGTCCGGGCGGTCGGCGCCGTCACCATTCGATACCGCGCTGTCCCTTTCGGCCCGCGTCCATCGGGTGCTTGACCTTGGTCATCTCGGTGACGAGGTCGGCGACCTCGATCAGGGCCGCGGGTGCGTCGCGGCCGGTAACGACCACGTGCTGGTTGCCGGGGCGGTTGGCGAGAGTGTCGACGACCTCGTCGATGTCCACCCAGCCCCATTTCAGGGGGTAGGTGAACTCGTCGAGGACGTAGAAGCGGTGTTGTTCGGCGGCCAGGCGGCGGGAGATCTCCTGCCAGCCGGACAGGGCGGCGGCCGCGTGGTCTTCTTCGGTGCCGTGCTTGCGGGTCCAGGACCAGCCTTCGCCCATCTTGTGCCACTCCACCGCGCCACCGGCGCCGGTCTGCTCGTGCAGGGTCCCGAGGGTTCGGAACGCGGCTTCCTCGCCGACCTTCCACTTCGCGCTCTTCACGAACTGGAAGACCGCCACATCGAAGCCCTGGTTCCAGGCCCGCAACGCCATCCCGAACGCCGCGGTGGACTTGCCCTTGCCCGGTCCCGTGTGCACCGCCAGGACCGCTTGGTTGCGCCGCTGACGGGTCGTCAGGCCGTCCTCGGGCACACTCTCGGGAACACCTTTGGGCACTGGTCACTCCTCGTCATCTGTCGCACTGACGCGCGTGTTCGCGGCGCACGGTGGCCCGCGAGGCCAGCTCGTCACCATTTCTATCAGGGCGCGCCCGGAGCCTCCGGGGGCGTGGCGGCTTTACGCCGCGCGAGCGGGCGAGCCGGTGGCGCGGACCACGTCGGCGACGGTCTCACCGGTGAGTTCGGTCAAGCGCAGGTAGCGGGCACGCAGGTCGCGCGCCAATTCGGCGGCGAGGCCGAGGCGGATCATGCCGCGTTCACAGTCGATGACCATGGCGGTGTGGCCTTCGGCGGCCAGCACCCTGGCGGCGGTGCGGGCGCGCGGAAGGGGGTCGGTCCCGCCGGTGGCGCGGCCGTCGGTGAGCAGCACCAGCATGGGGCGGCGGCGCGGGTCACGGACGTGTTCGCGAGCGATCACCTCGCGGGCCTTCAGCAGACCCGCGGCGAGTGGTGTCTTGCCGCCGGTGCGCATCCCCGCCAAGCGGCGGACCGCGATGTCGACCGAGGAGGTCGGCGGCAGAACGAGTTCGGCTTCGCTACCGCGGACGCTGATCACGGCCACCTTGTCGCGACGCTGGTAGGCGTCGCGCAGCAGGGTGACGATGGCGCCGGTCACGGCGGTGAGGCGGTCGCGCGCGGCCATCGAGCCGGACGCGTCGACGACGAAAACGACCAGATTGCCTTCTCGGCCTTCGCGATACGCGCCGCGCAGGTCTTCGGCTTCCAGAGCCAGCGGGCCATCGATCCTGCCGCGTTCGAACTGTTTCGGCGCGGCCGCGAAGACCGTGCCGAGCAGGTGCAGGCCGGTCGAAGGGTCGACGTCGGGACGGACGGTCCGGCCGGTTCGGGTCCTGGCACGGGAACGTCGGCCCGGGGCGCCTTCGCCGATACCGGGGACCTCCCAGCGCGGCGCGGGCTTGGCCGCCGAAGTCGGTGTACCCGAGAGCTTTTCGGGTCCGGGTCGCGAGCCGTTGCCTGGGTCGTCCTGGCTGGAGCTGTCCGACCGGTCGCCGCCGGAACCACCACCGCTCGGTCCGCCGTCGGGCCCCTGATCGTGGGGACCACCACCGCCGGGACCCCCGTCGTCCGGGCCACCGTCATCGGGACCGTCGTCGGGACCGCCTTCGCGACCGGTGCCCCGCGACCGCTCATCGGCCTGAGGGTCGAAACCCTCCGGGCGAGCCGAGTCACCACCGTCAGCCTGGAGTTCGTCCTCGTCGCCGTCGCCCGATCCACGCGGACCGTCGAATTCCTCATCCCCCGAAGCTTTTTCGACTTCCGCCGCCGCGGCCTCCATCGCGTCGTCAAGCTGCTGCTCACTGATCCCCGGCTCGTCGAAGGGATCCCGCCGACGACGATGCGGCAGCGCGAGTTCCGCGGCGATCCGCACATCGTCCTCGGTGACCCGATCTCGGCCACGCCACGCCGCGTGCGCGGTCGCGGTCCTGGCGACCACCAGGTCGGCGCGCATCCCGTCGACATCGAACGACGCGCACAGCGCCGCGATCCGCCGCAGCTCGGAGTTGTCCAGCGCGACCTCGGGCAACCGGTCCCGCGCGGTCAGAATGCGTTCGGCCACCACCTGATCGGCGTCGACGTAGCGGGCGGCGAACCCGGCGGGGTCGGCCTCGTAGTCCAAGCGACGGCGCACCACCGCCATTCGCACGTCGACCTCGCGCGAGGCCGCCACATCGACGGTGAGCCCGAATCGGTCGAGCAGCTGCGGCCGCAACTCCCCCTCTTCGGGGTTCATCGTCCCGACCAGGACGAATCGCGCCTCGTGCGAGTGCGAGACACCGTCACGCTCGACGTGCACCCGGCCCATCGCCGCCGCGTCGAGCAGCACGTCCACCAGATGGTCGTGCAGCAGGTTCACTTCGTCGACGTAGAGCACGCCGTGGTGGGCCGCGGCCAGCAATCCGGGCCGGAACGCCTGTTCCCCGTCCCGCAGCACCCGCTCGAGGTCCAGTGAGCCGACGACCCGGTCTTCGGTGGCGCCCACCGGCAACTCCACCAGCCGCGCGGGTCGCGCTCCGGTCTCGTCGACCACAGGCGGCAGCAACTGCGCCAGCGCGCGCACCACGGTCGACTTCGCGGTGCCCTTCTCGCCACGCACGAGCACGCCACCGATTCCGGGGTGCACGGCCGACAAGATCAACGCCAGCTGCAGCCGCTCCTGCCCCACCACAGCGGAGAACGGGAACCCCGCCTCACCCGCCGCGCGCGCGGCGGTATGCGGACCAGCGGCAACATCAGCAAAACCAGGCACGCCCCAACTCTATGCGCGCGCAGATCCCGGCAGCCCACGGGGCATCGACGGGGCGGGAGCCGAAGCCCGACGCCATCGCCGACCTGCTCGAAACCGGCGAGAAGCCGAGGACGACACGGAGAACCGCGTCAGCCGCGCAGCATCGGCACGTGCATGATCCCGTCGTCGTCGTATTCCGGCCCGTCGGCGGCGAAACCGAACTTCGCGTACATGCCGACCAGGTGCGACTGGGCATCCAATCGCACAGTGGCCGAACCGGTTTCAGCCAGCGCGGCCTGCATCAGCCGGGTGGTGTAGCCGTGTTTTCGAGCGGACGGCGCGACGCACACCCGGCCGATGCGATAGCTGCGCACCCCGTCGACGAACTCTTCGAGCAGGCGCAGGGTGCCGAGCACCGAGCCGTCGTCGAGCCACAGATGCCGGGTGGTCGGCAGCAGGTCGCGACCGTCCAGCTCCGGATAGGCGCATTCCTGCTCGACGACGAAAACGTCCACGCGAAGCCGCAACAGCCGGTACAGGGTGGCGGCGTCGAGATCCGCCGCCCACGACCGTCTCAGCTCGACGTTCACACCTGCGCGAAGCTCGCGGCGTGCTCGCGCGCGGGCGCGTTGGTGCCGTCCAGCTTCAGCGACTTGCTGGTCCAGTCCCAGACTTCCTGGAACAGGGCCTGGTTCTCCGACAGCTTCTGTCCGAGCGAGGGGATCATCTGCTGCAGCTGCGGCGTCCAGCCCGTGTACTGCTCCGGGAAGCAACGCTGCATCACGTCGAGCATGGCGGTGACACAGGTCGACGCGCCCGGCGAGGCACCGAGCAGACCGGCGATGGTGCCGTCCTCGGCGGAGATGACGGCGGTGCCGAACTCGAGCACGCCACCGATGCCCTTACGACGGATGACCTGCACGCGCTGACCGGCGGTGATCAGCTCCCAGTCGCGGCCCTGCGCGCGCGGCAGGAATTCGCCGAGCACGCCGACCTTGCCGTTCTGCGACTTGAGCAGTTCCTCGACCAGGTACTTGGTCAGGCCGAGCTCGGTGAGACCGACGCCGACGAGTGAGCCGATGTTGTTGGGCTTGATCGACTTGAACAGGTCGGCGTTCGAGCCGTCCTTCAGGAACTTGGGGGTCCAGCCCGCGTAGGGGCCGAACAGCAGGCCCTTCTGGCCGTTGATGACGCGGGTGTCGAGGTGCGGCACCGACATGGGCGGCGCACCGACGGCGGCCTTGCCGTAGACCTTGGCCTCGTGCGCGGCGATCAGCTCGGGGTTGGTGGAGCGCAGGAACTGGCCGCTGATCGGGAAGCCGCCGAAGCCCTTGGCCTCTTTGATGCCGGCCTTCTGCAGCAGCGGCAGCGCGCCGCCACCGGCGCCGACGAAGACGAACTTCGCGTTGATGGTGCGCGACTGGTAGGTGCGCAGGTTGCGGACGGTGACGTTCCAGGAACCGTCGGACTGCTTGTCGAGGTTGCGGACCTCGGTGCCGAAGGCGATCTCGCCGCCGGAGTAGCCGATGTAGGCGAGCAGCTGCTTGGTGAGCGCGCCGAAGTCGATATCGGTGCCGCCGTCGGACCAGTTCAACGCGATCGGGTCGCTGAAATCACGGCCCTTGGCCATCAGCGGCAGCCGCGCGGCGAACTCGTCGGGGGCGTCGATGAACTCCATACCGCGGAACAGCGGGTGCGGCGACAGCGCCTCGTGACGCTTGCGCAGGTACTCGACGTTGTCGGCGCCGTGCACGAAGCTGACGTGCGGGATGGGGTTGATGAAGCCCGCGGGGTCGTCCAGCACGGCGGTGTCGACGGCGGAGGCCCAGAACTGGCGCGAGACCTGGAAGCGCTCGTTGATGTCGACGGCCTTGCTCACGTCGACCGAGCCGTCGGCGTTCTGCGGGCTGTAGTTGAGCTCGCACAGCGCCGAGTGGCCGGTACCCGCGTTGTTCCACGGGTCGCTGCTCTCCGCGGCGGCGGCGTCGAGCCGCTCGAACACCGAGATCGTCCAATCCGGCTGCAGCTGCCGCAGCAGCGCGCCCAGCGTGGCACTCATGATGCCTGCGCCGATGAGAACTACATCGGTCTTTTCACTCTTCGCAGCGTTCGGCACGGGTAGATCGACTTCCTTGTCCTTCTCAGCTACCCACCGGCGGGTGAGTTCGCTTGGCGCGGGCGCTTTGGCGGTGTTCATGCGACTCGCGGTGAATCGCCGGGAGGTAGGTTACCCGTCGTTCACCTTCTGCCAATTGTGCACCTCACCTGAGCACAGTTCTGCAACGGACCTCCCGAATGTGATGAAAACCAAGCCTGCACGTCACCATGACCGCGCGATAGATTGAGCAGTGTGACCAACGAAACCCTCGCCGATCGCACCGACGAGCAGTGGCAACCCGATGTTCTCGGCACCGCCTATCAACAGCGGACCCTCCCGCTCGGTATCGACCCCGACGGCGAGGGCGAAGTGGTGGCCACACTCGTGCGCTATCAGCCCGATGCCGCGGCACCGTCGGTCGAGCCGACCGTGCTCTACGTGCACGGGTTCACCGACTACTTCTTCCAGGAGCACCTGGCCGAGCACTTCGCGGCCCGCGGACACCGCTTCTATGCGCTCGACCTGCGCAAATGCGGTCGGTCACGGCGGGAGGGGCAGAGCGCGCACTACGTCAGCGACCTGGCGTTCTACGACGACGAGCTGAACGAGGCGCTGCGGATCGCGCGCGAGGAGACCGGCAACGATGTGCTGATCGTCGCGCATTCGACCGGCGGCTTGATCGTGCCGTTGTGGCTGGACCGGCTCGAGACGGCCGGTGGCGCCGCAGCGGCGGGTGTTGTCGGCGTGGTGCTCAACAGCCCCTGGTTCGACCTGCAGGGGCCGTCGTTCTACCGCACGATCGGCACTCCGGTGATCAACACGGTCGGCAGGTTCCGCGCCTTCGCCCAGCTGCCCGCGGGCATCAACACCGCGTACGGCGACAGCCTGCACACCAGCCGCTCGGGTGAGTGGGATTACAACCTGGACTGGAAACCGCTCAGCGGTGAACCGGTGCGGCTGGGCTGGCTGCGGGCCGTCCGCCGAGGACACGCGCGCCTGCACCAGGGCTTGACCATCGGCGTGCCCGCGCTCATCCTGCGCTCACGGATCACCAAGTTCGCCCGCGCGCACTCCCCCGCCGTCGACGTGGCCGATGCCGTGCTCGATGTGAAGCAGATCCAGCGCTGGGCGGGCTGCCTGGGCGAACGCACCTCGATCGTCCCGATCGACGGCGCTCGCCACGACGTATTCCTGTCGTCGGAAGCCGTGCGCGCCAACGCATTCCAGGAAACCGACAACTGGCTCGACTGGTTGGCGGCCTACCGCAAGTCTTGATCCGGACGACACCGGGCTCCGACGCACCACGTCGGAGCCCGGTGATCTCGGTCGGCGGCTACCAGAGGCTGGTGCGCAACACGATCTCGGTGGCGAATTCGTGACCGGCTTCGGTGGCGATGTTGTGGACCTCCAGGGGAACGACCCGGAATTCGCCGTAGACATAGCGGCCGGAGGCGTCGGCGGTGGCACGGGGCAGGCTCTTGGTGACCAGCATCGTTACGGGCAGCTCCAGCGGCGGACAGGACGCGTCGGGGACGCGGCCGTCGGCATCGGGAACAGCCGGGTGCCCGTGATCGGCGACGACCAGGCTCATGAAACGCCCGAACCGGCCTGCGCACACCCGCCAGGCCAACTCCGCGCCCGACCCGCGCCCCGCGACGTTCACGTAGGGCATGTCGAGTTCGTCGAGAATCGTGAGCACGCCCGCCGGGTCGAGCCCCTCGGTCGACTCCACGACGATGGTCTGTAAATCGGACTCGTGTAGCCGCGTGCACACCGTGTCGAACACATCGGCAGGGTCGTCCGCATCGGGAAGCAGCAGCACATTGTGTCGCGAGGAAGGTCCGTCGACCCGCACCGTCCTGGCCTGGTCACCGACCGTGATCTGCCGAGATTTCATGCCGGGTTACGGTACACGGCCGGACTGAACAACGCGGACGGTTCCGGCGCGCCCTGCCGATCTCCACACCCCCGTGTACTGGGCTTTCACTGTCCGCGATGCCGAAATTGCCAAACCTGTCACAACGCCGTCCCCGCCGCTGTGAGGAGACCGGCCGCACAGCGGGTGATCCGCGCGAGCACGGGTCACCCCGGACGACGGCGGCCGAACCGATCGGTCGGCGACCGGTCGCGCTCGGACGCCTCGTTCCGATGTGTGCTAACCGCGCGCGACCTCGGTCGCCCACCGATAGTCGGCCTTGCCGGCAGGGGTGCGCTTGATCTCGACGACGGTGCTCATCGCACGCGGCACCTTGTATCCCGCCAACGACGTTCGGCAGTGCCGCTGGACCTCGTCGAGCGTCAGTGCCGGCGCGTCCGGATAGGTGGCGATCACCGCGGCCACCTTCTGCCCCATGCGCTCGTCGGGTACCGGGACGACGAGCGCGTCAGCGATCGACGGATGGGCGTGCAGCACCGCCTCGACCTCTTCGGCGAACACCTTCTCGCCGCCGGTATTGATGCATTGCGAACCCCGCCCGAGGAACACGATGGTGCCGTCGGCTTCGATACGTCCCATGTCACCGAGGATCGACATCCGCGTGCCGTCGACGCGGGTACGGAAGGTGCGGGCGGACTTGTCCTCGTCCTTGTAGTAGCCGAGCGGAACGTTGCCGACGCGGGCGATGTACCCGATCTGGTCGCTGCCCGGCGCAATGTCGACGAGGTCCTCGTCGACGAGCAGCATCGTCGATGACGACGGCATGCGCAGATTGCCCTGCTCGTCGACGGTGAAGGCGCCGTCGTTGCCGGATTCGGAGGCCCCGAAGTTGTCCCGCAGCAGCAGATCCGGCTTGACCGCCAACATCCGTTCGCGCACCCCGACCGACCAGATCGCGCCACCGGAGGTGATCGAGAACAGTGAGCTCAGGTCGATCTGGCCCTGACGGCGTTCCATCTCGTCGACCAGCGGTAGCCCCATGCCGTCACCGACGATGAGGATCACCTGGATTCGCTCCCGCTCGATCTCCTCGACCACGCGTCGCGAGTCGAAGTCGCGCATGAGCACCACACGGGCGCCGAGCGTGAAGAACGTGAACAGCGAATACAGGGCCGCACCGTGCATGAGCGGCGCGGCGACCAAGAAGGACAGCTCCGGAAACTCCTTCGCGGCGGCGGCGATCTCGGCGAGGTCGGCGCGCGGGTCGGTGCCGTAGGGATTTCCGCCGGAGAGCGGCTTGCGGAAGAAGTCGTCGTGGCGCCACATCACGCCCTTCGGGTATCCGGTGGTGCCACCGGTGTAGAGCACGTACAGCTCGTCTCCCGTACGAGGCGCGAACTGTAGTGCGGCAGCAGGCTTTTCGTGTTCGGTGAAAGAAGCAACAGTGACGGATCGAGCGGCCGCCGCGGCGCGCAGCTCGTCGTCGAGCTCACCGATCACGATCACCGTGCGGATCAGCGGGCATGCCGCGAGGAGCTCCGCCAGCGTTCGCTGGTGTTCCGGCAGTTCGACGATCACGGCGGCCGAGTCGGAATTCGTGAAGATGTACTCGAGTTCGGCGGGCGTGTAGCGGTAGTTGACGTTGATCGGCACCGCGCGGATCTTGATCAGGCCGAGGATGGCATGGACGTGCTCGACGCTGTTCTTGAGGAACAACGCGACGTGATCACCTGCCCCGACGCCCGCCTGCGACAGCATCGCCGCCACCGTGTTCGCCTCGCTGTCGAGCTGGGCGTAGGTGACGTTCTCACCCTCATAGGTCAGCGCGACACGGTCGGGAACGGCCGCGGCCACCGTTTCGAAGACGTCCGCCAGATTGAACTGCACATTCACTCCCGTAGACCATCGGCGTCGACTACACACCGCCGTGAACACGTTCTACTTCTCGGCCGACGCTGACATGATCAGGTCTTGATGATCTCGACCTGGACTCCAGCAATCGGTGTCGCCAATGGTAGAACAGGTTACAAAACAGTGGTGCCGTATCGGCGTACGCGCCACAGCGGCGCCGTGTGGACGGTGCGGCGAGACGGGCCGCACACCACCGCGTCCACGGCTGCCGGGGCCAGGGTCACCGAGAGGTTCGGATGACCGGGACGTCGGCCGGGGCGCCGTCACGGATCAGCCGATCCAGCGCCGCGAGGTCGACGTGTCGCTCGACGAGGTCGGCGAGTAGATCGAGTTGCGCGGACCTGACGGCCGCCACCGAGGTGTCGGGGGCGACGGTGAAGCCGGTACGTCCGGCTCGGGCGGCGACTTCGGTGAGCCAGGTGCGGCGGAACTCGTCGGATTCGAGGAGCCCGTGGACGTGGGTGCCCCAGATCGCCGCTCGCGCGCTGCCTTCATCGCCGCCCTCGATGGTCAGCCAGGCGGGGTCGGCGGTGCGGGTGACCCGGCCGTGATGGATCTCGTAGCCGTGCAAGGGAATCGAGCCCGCCACGCCGGTCACCTGACGGGCGATCTTGGGGTCCGCGAATTCGATGTCGAGGTCGAGGAGTCCGAGGCCGTCCGCCACCGTTGGCCGCGTGGTCGCCAGGGACTCGATACCGATGTGATCGGGTGCCGCTGTGGGCGCCGGTGATTGCGCGGCCCGGTGCTCGACGCCGTCGACGATGCGTCGGCCGAGCATCTGGTAGCCGCCGCAGATGCCGAGGATGGGGCGACCCGCCGCGGCGCGGGAGCGGAGGGCTTCGCCTATCCCGTTGGCGCGCAACCACTCCAGATCCGAAATGGTCGCTTTCGAACCCGGCACGACGACGAGGTCGGCGGAGGCCAGTTGGTGGGGACTGTCGGCCCAGCGAACCGCTACGCCGGGTTCGCACGCGAGGGCTTCGATGTCGGTGGAGTTGGAGATTCGTGGCAGGCGGATGGCGGCCACGGTGAGCCAGTCGGTGCCGTGCGGCGGGCCGGGGCGACCGACGGGGGCACCGGAGATGGTGCCGAGGGAGTCTTCGGCGTCGAGCCAGAGGTCCTCGGCGAACGGGAGGACGCCGAGGGTGGGGCGGCCGGTCAGGGTGGCGAGCTGGTCGAGGCCGGGTTGCAGCAGGGACACGTCACCGCGGAACTTGTTGATGATGAAGCCCGAGATCAGTTGCTGGTCCTCGGGTTCCAGGACGGCGACGGTGCCGAACAGGTGCGCGAGGACGCCGCCTCGATCGATATCGCCGACCACCAGGACCGGAATATCGGCGGCGCGCGCCAATCCCATGTTCGCGAGATCGGTGGCCCGGAGATTGATTTCGGCCGGTGAGCCCGCGCCCTCACAGATCACCACGTCGAATTCGTCACGTAACGAGGCCAACTCGGCCGCGACGACTTCGCGCAACTCCTGCCGCCGGGTGAAATAGTCACGCGCGCCGACAGTTCCGACAGCCTTGCCGCGAACCACCAATTGCGAACGGCGATCACTTCCGGGCTTCAACAGCACCGGATTGAACCGCACGCTCGGCTCCAACCCACACGCCCGCGCCTGCAACGCCTGCGCGCGCCCGATCTCCCCGCCGTCGAGCGTGACGACCGAGTTGTTCGACATGTTCTGCGCCTTGAACGGCGCCACCCGCACCCCACGCCGCGCCAGCATGCGGCAGATACCCGCCACCACAACGCTTTTCCCGGCGTCGGAGGTGGTACCCGCGATGAGCAGCGCCCCGCGCAGCGCTACGTCGGCCTGGTCAGCGCGAGCGCCCGCCGGATTCACGGCAGGGTCAGGATTTCCGCGCCTGTCTCGGTGACGACCAGTGTGTGCTCGAACTGAGCCGTCCACTTGCGGTCCTGGGTGACCACGGTCCAGCCGTCGTCCCAGATGTCGTAGTCGATGCCGCCGAGGTTGATCATCGGCTCGATGGTGAAGGTCATGCCGGGCTCGATCACCGACTCGATGTTGGGCTGGTCGTAGTGCAGCACCACCAGGCCGCTGTGGAAGGTGGGGCCGACGCCGTGGCCGGTGAAGTCGCGCACCACGCCGTAGCCGAAGCGGTTGGCGTAGGCCTCGATGACGCGACCGACCACGTTCAGGGCACGACCCGGCTTGACCGCCTTGATCGCGCGGTTGGTGGCCTCCTCGGTGCGCTCGACGAGCAGGCGCACCTCCTCGTCGACATCGCCGGCCAGGAAGGTCTTGTTGGTGTCGCCGTGCACGCCGTGGATGAAGGCGGTGACGTCGATATTGACGATGTCGCCGTCTTCGACCACCGTCGAGTCGGGGATGCCGTGGCAGATGACCTCGTTGAGCGAGGTGCAGCAGGACTTGGGAAAACCCTTGTAGCCCAGCGTGGAGGGGTAGGCGCCGTGGTCGCACATGTACTCGTGGGCGATCCGGTCGAGCTCGTCGGTGGTGACCCCGGGCACCACGGCCTTGCCCGCTTCTTCGAGCGCCTGCGCCGCGATCTTGCCCGCGATCCGCATCTTCTCGATGGTCTCGGCGGTCTGCACCCAGGGCTCGTTGCCCTCGTTCGCGGTCTTCTTCCAGGCGTATTCGGGCCGCTCGATGGAGCGGGGAACTTCCCGGATCGGCGACTGGGTGCCGGGAACTAGTGGCTGGCGGGTGCGCACGGACATAAGGGCAGTGTATCTATGCCCGCAGATCTCCGTGCGTCACAGCCCGTGCACTCGGCGGCCATGCCGCGACGGCCGGGGATGTGTTGTGTGTCAGGCCACAGGCTCCAGCCTGACGATGATGCCCTTCGACGTCGGCGTGTTGCTGACGTCGGCCACGCTGTCGAGCGGGACCAGCACATTGGTCTCCGGGTAGTAAGCGGCCGCCGAACCACGACTGGCCGGATATCCCACGGCGACGAATTTCTCCGCCCGCCGCTCGGTGCCGTCGTGCCAGATGCTCACGATGTCGACCAGCGCACCGTCGGCGATCCCCCGCTCGGCGAGGTCGTCGGGGTTGACCATCACCACCCGTCGGGCGTTGTGGATGCCCCGATAGCGATCGTTGCCCGCGTACGGAATCGTGTTCCACTGATCGTGGGATCGAAGCGATTGCAGCACAAGGTATCCCGGCGGCGCGTCGATCATGTCGAAGTCGTTGCGGGTGAACTCGGCCCTACCGCTCGCGGTGCGGTAGATGCCCTTGTTGACCGGATTGACCAGCAGCATCCCGCCCGGCGCGGTGACCCGTTCGTTGAAGTTCTCGAAGCCGGGCACGACCCGGGAGATCCGGTCGCGCACGGTGCTGTAGTCGGCGACGAATTCCTCCCACGGAATCGTGGACTCCGCCCCCAGTGTGCTGCGCGCCAGCCGGGAGATGATCGCGACCTCGCTGAGCAGGCCCGGTGCAGCCGGGTCGAGCCGCCCTCGCGACGTGCGCACCTGGCTCATCGAATCCTCGACCGTATAGAACTGCTCGCCGGTGGCCTGGACATCGCGATCGCTGCGGCCCAGCGTGGGCAGAATCAGTGCCGTCTCGCCGCAGACCGTGTGGGAGCGGTTGAGTTTGGTGGAGATCTGCACGGTCAGCGAGCACTGCCGCAGGGCCGCCTCGGTGACCTCGCTGTCGGGCGTGGCCCGCACGAAATTGCCTGCGACACCGACGAATACCTTCGCCTTGCCGTCGCGCATGGCACGGATGGAACCGACCGCGTCCAGCCCGTGGGCCGCGGGCGGGGTGAAGTCGAACTCCGTGCCGAGCGCGTCCAGGAACGACTGCGGCACCCGCTCCCAGATGCCCATGGTGCGGTCGCCCTGAACATTGCTGTGCCCACGGACCGGGCACACCCCCGCCCCCGGACGCCCGAGGTTGCCCCGCAGCAGCTGGAAGTCGACGATCTCGCGGATGGTCGGCACGCCGTGCTTGTGCTGGGTCAGACCCATCGCCCAGCACACGATGATCTTCTCGCTGGCGAGCACCTGCCGGTGGACGGCTTCGATCTCCGCGCGTGTCAGTCCGGTCGCAGTGAGCGCGTGGTCCCAGCTCAGCGTCCTCGCATGCTCGGCGAAGGCGTCGAAGCCGGTGGTGTGCGCGGCGATGAACTCGTGGTCGAGCACCGTGCCCGGCGCCGCGTCCTCGGCGTCGAGGAGCAGCTTGTTCAGCATCTGGAACAGGGCGAGGTCGCCGCCGGGACGGATCTTGAGGAAGATATCGGCGATCTCGGTGCCGCGGCCGATCACCCCGCGCGCCTTCTGCGGGTTCTTGAACCGGATCAGCCCGGCCTCGGGCAGCGGGTTCACCGCCACGATCGTGCCGCCGTTGCGTTTGGTCTGTTCCAACGCCGTCAGCATGCGCGGATGGTTCGTGCCGGGGTTCTGGCCGACGACGAAGATCAGGTCGGCCTCGTAGATGTCCTCCAGCGACACGGTGCCCTTGCCGACGCCGATGGTCTGGTTCAGCGCGGAACCGCTCGACTCGTGGCACAGGTTCGAGCAGTCGGGCAGGTTGTTGGTGCCGTAGGAGCGGGCGAACAGTTGCAGCAGGAACGCGGCCTCGTTGTTGAGTCGTCCCGAGGTGTAGAACAGGGCCTCGTCGGGGGTGGCGAGGCCGCGCAGCTCGCGGGCCATCAGGTCGAAGGCGTCGTCCCAGTCGATGGGCTCGTAGTGGGTGGCGCCGGGACGTTTCACCATCGGCTCGGTGAGCCTGCCCTGCTGGTTGAGCCAGTAATCGGACATGGTGTCGAGCTCGGCGACGGGATGATCGGCGAAGAACTGCCTGGTGACCCGACGCGTGGTGGCCTCGTCGTTGACGTGCTTGGCGCCGTTTTCGCAGTACTCGTTGCGGTGCCGATGCTTCGGCTCGGGCCACGCGCAACCGGGACAGTCGAAGCCGTCGGTCTGATTGATGTTCAGCAGGGTGAGCGCGGTGCGGACCGGGGAGTTCTGCGAGAGCGAGTACTCGATCGCGTGCGCCACCGCCGGAACGCCGACCGCCCAGGTCTTGGGCGGGGTCACGCTCAGATCATCTTCCGGGTCCTCGATCGAGGTCATGTGTCAGCTTCTTCTCAGTTCCGCGGCACCGCGCGTTCGGCATATCCGGCAAAGGCTTCTCACATTGTCCACCCTTGTCAACGCGGAAAGCCCGATCACCTGAGAGATCTCGGTCATCGGGCTTCCGTTCGGTCCTGAGCCGACTCAGTCCGGTGCCGGGTCGAACACGCTGCTGCCGTAGACGTCCTCCTCGGTGAGGGTGATGAGGTCGGACTTGCCCAGCGGCCGGTCGAGCGCGACCAATCTGCGGGCCTGCCGCAGACGGCAGCGTTCGATGGCATTGCGCACGCTGCGCGCGTTCGAGAACCGGGGCTGCTCCATGCGGAGCGTGAGGTACTCGGCGAACGCCTTGTGCGCGTCGTCGTCGAAGGCGAAGCCTTCCGACTCCACCATCAGTCCCGCGATCTGGGTCAGCTCCGCGTGGTCGTAGTCGGCGAACGTGAGGTGGTGCGGTACCCGCGAACTGAGGCCGGGGTTGGCGGCGAAGAAGGTCGCCATCCGGTCGGGGTAGCCGGCGAAGATCACCACCAGATCGCCGCGCTCGTTCTCCATCTCGGTGAGCAGGATCTCGATGACCTCCTGCCCGTAGTCGCGCTCGTTCTCCGGCCGGAACAGGTAGTAGGCCTCGTCGATGAACAGCACTCCCCCGGCCGCGCGGGCGATCGCCTCCTTGGTCTTGGGCGCGGTGTGGCCGATGAACTGGCCGACCAGGTCGTCGCGGGTGACGGTGTGCACGCGCGGCGCCCTGATGTAGTCGAGCGCATGCAGGATGGCCGCCATCCGCAGGGCGACCGTGGTCTTGCCGGTGCCGGGACCGCCGGTGAAGCTCATGTGCAACGTGGGTCGCGTGGTGGTGAGCCCGAACCGGCGGCGCGCCCGGTCGACCTGGAGCAGCGAGGCGATCTCGCGGACCCGGCGCTTGACCGCGGCCAAGCCGACCAGCTCGGCGTCGAGTGCGGCCAGGGTGTCGCTCACCCTGGCCGCGGCCTCGTCGGCCGAGAGATCGAGCACCTCGTCGTCGCCCAGAATCGCAGGCTCGTGCGTCTGGTCCTCGACTGCCGTGGTCTGCGCCGAACCGCCTGCCGACGGCCGGTGGAACCCGAATCTCTTTGGTGTGTCCATCAGTTCACTCGCCCGCGTACCGATCGCCGGACGGACGGGCGGTGGCGTAGGACTTCACCGAATACCGCTGGGTGCGGTCGGGGCCCTCGACGCGTTCGAGCAGGAAGCCGGGCTCGTGCGCCGGTCGCTGGACGAGGAACGACATCGCGGTGGACTGCCTGCCCAGGGCCGCGTCGTAGGCCAGCAGCCGGATGTAGTGCTGTGGGAAGGTGGCCCGGCAGTCGTTGAGCTGGGCGAGCACGCCGTCGGGTTCGGCCAGGTCGAACATCGGCAGCCCCCACATCTCCCAGTACACATTGCGCGGGTGCGGGTCGTCGGTGTACTCCAGCGAGACCGGCCAGCCGTGATCGAGGGCGTATTTCACCTGGGCCGCGATCTCGTCGTCGGTGAGATCGGGCAGGTAGGAGAAGGTTCCGTAGCGAAGTTTCATCAGATGCTCCCTGTCAGATCGAGGGCACCGGAGTCGCCACCACATCGGGCGCGTCGGTGCTGGTGTAGTCGAAGGTGATGTCGCCCCAGGTGTCGAGCGCGGCCTGCAGCGGCGCGCAGTGCTTGGCGGCGTTGCGCAGCACGCCGGGCCCCTCGAGCAGCAGATCGCGACCTTCGTTGCGCGCCTTGACCATGGCCTCGAGCGCGACCCGGTTGGCCTCGGCGCCCGCGGCGATGCCGTAGGGGTGGCCGATGGTGCCGCCGCCGAACTGCAGGATCACGTCGTCGCCGAACAGGTCGAGCAACTGGTGCATCTGGCCGGCGTGGATGCCGCCGGAGGCCACCGGCATGACGCCCGGCATCGAGATCCAGTCCTGATCGAAGAAGATGCCGTTGCCGAGATTGCGGGGAACATCGTTGTCGCGCAACGTGTCGTAGAAGCCACGGGTGGTGGCCGGGTCGCCCTCGAGCTTGCCGACGACGGTGCCCGCGTGCACGTGGTCCACGCCCATCAACCGCGACCACTTCCCGATCACCCGGAAGCTCACGCCGTGGGTCTTCTGCCGCGTGTATGTGGAGTGCCCGGCCCGGTGCAGGTGCAGCAGCAGCCCGTTCTCGCGCGCCCAGTGCGCCATCGACTGGATGGCGGTGTAGCCGATGGTGAGGTCGATCATCACCACCACGCTGCCGATCTCCTTGGCGAAGTCGGCCCGCCGGTACATCTCCTCCATGGTTCCGGCGGTGACATTGAGGTAATGGCCCTTGATCTCGCCGGTTTCGGCCATCGCCCGGTTCACCCCCTCCATCGCGTAGAGGAAGCGGTCACGCCAGCGCATGAAGGGCTGGGAGTTGATGTTCTCGTCGTCCTTGGTGAAGTCGAGGCCGCCGCGACAGGCCTCGTAGACCACGCGCCCGTAGTTGCGGGCCGACAGGCCGAGCTTGGGCTTGATCGTGGCGCCGAGCAGCGGACGACCGTACTTGTTGAGCATCTCCCGTTCCATGACGATGCCGTGGGCGGGGCCCTGGAAGGTCTTGGTGTAGGCGACGGGGATGCGCATGTCTTCCAGGCGCAGGGCTTTGAGCGGCTTGAATCCGAAGACGTTGCCGATGATCGAGGAGGTCAGGTTCGCGATGGAGCCTTCCTCGAAAAGGTCGATGTCGTAGGCGATATAGGCGAAGTACTCACCGGGCCTGCCGGGAACTTCGTCGACCTGGTACGCCTTGGCCTGGTAGTGGCTGTTGGCGGTGAGACGGTCGGTCCACACCACCGTCCAGGTGGCGGTGGACGATTCGCCCGCGACCGCGGCCGCGGCCTCGATGGGGTCGACGCCGTCCTGCGGGGTGACGCGGAAGACGGCGAGAACGTCGGTGTCCTTGGGAACGTAATCGGGATTCCAGTAACCCATTCCGGCGTAACTCTGTACACCCGGATCCCAACGCTCTTTCGTCGCCGGGCCCTCGTTCTCGATCATCGTCATCGCCGTTCCTCTCGGGTCACGCCTACGAAGCTCTCTCAGTGTGTGGCGAGGACTGTTCAACGACAATGGAATCTTTGCTGACCATTGTTAAGGCATAATTGAACGATGTTCGCCAGCCCCGACCTGCCCTCTGCCGCCACCTGGGGTCGGCTGCGCACCTTTCTGGCCGTGTACGAGACCGGCAGCGTGCGCGCCGCGGCCGAGACCTTGCACGTGACGCCACCGGCGGTGTCGGCCGCGATCGCCGCGCTGGAAGACGCCTTGGGCACCAGGCTGTTCGGGAAGTCCGGCCGCGGCATCGTCGCGACGGATTCGGGCGAGATCTTCGCCGGATATGTGCGCAGACTGCTCGGCCTGCTCGCCGAAGCGGCGGGGGCGGTGCACGATGCCGACCGTGGGCGGGTGCGGATCGGCGCGGTCGCGACGGCCAGTGAGTACGTGCTCCCGGTGCTGATGGCCACGTTCGCCCGAGCCCATCCGCATGTCGAGTTGTCGCTGTCGGTGCTCACGCGCGGCGAGCTGTTCGCCCGTGCCGCCGACCACGTCTTCGATATCGCCCTGGCCGGTCGGCCGCCGCGCGGGTCGGGGCTGGTCACCGCCGCCCAGCGGGCGAACCGGCTGCTCGTGGTCGGACGGCCCGGCCTGGTCGGCGACCCGCTCACCACGCCCTGGTTGCTCACCGGGATCGGCTCGGGCACCCGCGATACCGCACTGTCGTTGCTGAGCCGGTTGCAGGCCGCGCCGCCGCTGCTCACCCTCGGCACCTCGGGCGCCGCGGTAGCCGCCGCGCGGGAAGGGCTCGGGGTCACGCTGGTGCACGAGGAAGCGGCGCGCGAGCAGCTGGCTTCCGGGGAACTCGTCTCCTACGGCGTGGCGGGAACACCCCTCGATCGGCCGTGGCACGTGTGCACGACCCCGGAACCGACCTCGGCGACCCGGTTGTTCGTGGCCCATCTGTGCGATCCGGAGCAGGTCGGCGCCGCCGCATTTCACACCCGCTCTCGCCCGAAGGGGTGAGGACGGCGTGCGCGGGGCGCCCACATGCTGTTCGTCATGACGACACTCCCCGCCACCGCCCTCGCCGACGTCGCCCAGCAGCTCACCAGCGGCGGCCGCGGCATTCTCGCCGCCGACGAGTCGATCAAGACCATGTCCTCGCGCCTGGAACAGGAGGGTGTTCCCGCGAGCGCGACCGCCCGTCGCGACTATCGCGAACTGCTGCTCACCACCGGCGGCCTGTCGGCATCGATCAGCGGAATCATCCTGTGCGACGAGACATTCGGTCAGGATCTCGCCGACGGACGCCCGTTTCCGATCGCGGCGCGCGAACTCGGCATCCTGCCCGGCATCAAAGTCGACACCGGCCCTACCGCACTGCCCGGGCACGGTGGCGCGCTGATCACCGAAGGGCTCGACGGACTCGGCGCGCGACTGGCCTCCTACGCCGATCGCGGGGCCGCGTTCGCCAAGTGGCGGGCGGTATTCGACGTGCACACGATCACCCCCTACGCCGCCGGCGCCAACGGGCACGCGCTGGCCCGCTACGCGGCGCTGTGTCAGCAGCACGGCATCGTCCCGATCGTCGAGCCCGAGGTGCTGTGCACCGGTGACCACGACCTGGCGGCCTCGGAGAAGGCGACTCGTCTCGCCCTGAGCGCGGTGTTCACCGAACTCGTCGACGCCGGGGTGGATCTCACCGGCATCGTGCTCAAGCCGAACTTCGTCACCCCCGGCCTGGACGCCGCACCAGTCCCGTCCGCCGAGGTCGCGGCTGCCACCTACACGGTGTTGCGCGAGCTGGTGCCCGCCGACGTGGCAGGGATCGCCTTCCTCTCCGGTGGGCATCCGACTGCGCGGGTATGCGCGTTCCTGAGCGAACTCGCGACCGTCGACGAGCGGCCCTGGCCTGTGACATTCTCCTTCGGACGAGCGCTCGTGAGCGCGGCCCTGCACACTTGGGGTGGATCAGTGACCGAAGTTGGCGCAGCACAACAGGTTCTGCTCGAAAACTGCCGCGACGCCGCCGAGGCCGCCGGGCACGCCGGGTAGGTGGGCTTGCCGAGCGCTCGGTGCGCGCGGCCGCAACGCGCAGCGGCGGCGCCGCCCCTCGGGCACCGCTGCTGCGTCCGTTGACCGGTCGTCGGCTACTTCAGCGGTAGCTCCACCAGCAAGGTGGTTCCGCGCCCCCGCATCGACTCCACGCGCAGCGACGCTTCGATGATGGCGCAGCGCTCGGCGATCGAGGTCAGGCCGAAGTGCTGTTCGCCGTCGGTGTCGGCGGCTCGGTTGGCGCGGCGCTGCGCCGGGTCGAAACCCTCACCGTCATCGGAACATCCGAGGATCACCGAGTCGCCCACCCGGCGAAGCGAGAGCACGATCCGCTGCGCCCCGGCATGTTTCACGGCGTTGGCGAGCGATTCCTGCGCGATCCGGTACAGCGTGGCGGCGGCGTAGTCGGGGATGTCGTCGATCGCGGCGGCGTGGTCGACGAGGAACTCGATCGTCGGGGGCCCGTCGCTGCTCGCCGCGCGCACCAGCGATTCGATCGCGGCGACCAAGCCGAGGTCGTCGAGGACGAGGCTGTGCAAGCCCGAGATCGCCGCCCTGGTCTCGTTGTAGGCGAAATCGGCCAGCTCGCGAGCACTGACGAGTTCGGCGCGGGCTCTGTCGAGGTCGCGCAGGCTGGCCTCGTCGGCGACATCGACGTGGGCGAGGAGTTCGGAGACGGTGAGGTCGGCGGCCGACAGGTGGAACGACATCGAGGCCAGGGCGGTGGTGACGCCGTCGTGCAGGTCGAAGGCGATGCGCCGACGCTCGGCTTCCTGGGCGGTGATCGCCTGCTCGACCAGGCGATCCCGCTCGGTACGTTGCCGATTGACGGTGCGGAACAGCCGCTGCGCGTGCAACCACAGACCGAGCACGGCGGCGTACTGCTGCGCGGCGTCGAGGTCGTGCTGCCCGAACGGGTTACGCGGCCCACGGTGCACGGCCAGCACGCCGACCACATCACCTTCCAGCCCCGGCAGCGGCAGGCACATCCGCGCCACCGTCTGCTGGGGCTCCAGACGTAAGAGTCTGCGGTGCAGAGCGTTACGTGGCGAGTCGCTGTCGAGCAGCACCGGTTTGCGGGTGCGGGCCACCAACCCGGTCACCCCGAATCCCACCTGTAGTCGCAAAGAACTCGCCGAGGGATGCGCGGGCCACATATCGACGATGCTCAGGTCCTGGCCGTCGACGGCGTAGAGCAGCACACCTTCGGCGCCGAGCCGTGGGGCCAGCTCCGCCGCCGTGGGGACCGCGCCGCCCGCGTTGCTCACCGGAACAGCCCCTCCCGCAACGCGACCGCGATCGCGCCGCTGCGATCGGACACGCCCAGCTTGCGGTACAGACCCCGGATATGAGTTTTCACGGTGTCCTCGCTGACCACCAGCTTGCTCGCGACCGCCCGATTGGAATGACCGGATACCAACAGCCCCAGCACTTCTGATTCACGCTGGGTCAGCCCGAGGTGCGCGCCGGACCAGAACTGGCCCGCGCTGAGCCTGGCCGCGGCCAGCGCCACCCGCCCGGCCAGTGCGGCGTCGACCACCGTCTCGCCTTCGCGGACCCGGCACAGCTGGGCGACGAGTTCGCGCCCGTCGACGCGCTTGAGAATGTAACCGGAAGCCCCCACCCGCAGGGCCTGATACAGGTAGTGCTCGTCGTCGTAGACCGTGAGCAGCACGACCTTGGTGTCGGGGTATTGCAGGGTGATCTGGCGGCACAGGTCGAGGCCGCTGGCCTTGCCGATGCGCACATCGCACAGGACGATATCGGGCCGATGTTCGGCCACCATCCCCAAAGCGGCGGTGTCGGTAGTGGTTTGGCCGACGATCACGACCTCGTCGGGAAAGTGGCCGAGCATGGCGTCGAGCCCGTGCAGCACCATCTCGTGATCGTCGACGAGCACAAGCTTCAACGGGGTCGGAGGTAACTCCGGCATTCCTCCACCCTACGACGACCCACATCGCGGCTACGGGCATTGACGAGATCTCACCCGGGTGCCCACCCGCGAGGGGGAGTGCCCGGCCGCGCCGATGCGGTGCGATGAACCGACCCGATCAGAAAGGCCGCGCCATGCCGGAGTCCTCAGTTCGTCGGCCACTCATAGTGCCGTCGGTCCTACCCGCCGATTTCGCCTGTCTCGGCGAGGAAGTGGGTGATCTGTGCGCGGCGGGCGTCGACCGGATCCAGTGGGACGTGATGGACGGCGTGTTCGTCCCCAATCTCACCTTCGGGCCCGATGTCATCGCGTCGGCGCGTTCGCACAGCACCGTCGCCTTCGAAGCGCACCTGATGGTGGTGAATCCCGATGAGCTGCTCCCCGAGTACATCGACGCGGGGTGCGAGCTGATCATCGTGCACGCCGAAGCCTGTACCCACCTGCACCGGACCCTCGCCAGAATCCGCGACCTCGGGGTGCGCAGCGGTGTCGCACTCAATCCGCACACCCCCGCCGAGGTCGTCGCGCACGTGCTGGCCGAAACCGATCTGATCCTCGCGATGACTGTCAATCCAGGCTTCGGGGGCCAGGCGTATATCCCGGCCGTCGAACCGAAGATCGCGCGGTTGCGCCGGATGATCGAGGACTCCGGTCGGTCCATCGAGCTCGAAGTGGACGGTGGGATCACGGCCGACACGATCGGGGGCGCTGCCGCGGCGGGCGCCGATGTGTTCATCTCCGGCTCGTGGATGTACGGCTGTCCCGAAGGCAAAGCGGCCGCGGTCAAGCGGCTACGCGAAGCGGCGACCTGCGCGCGAGAGGCCGTTCGATGACCGACACCGCACCACCGACCTTCGCGCCTTCGGTGCGCACCGATCTGCTCGCCGTCGATACCCTGCGATTCCTCGCGGCCGACATGGTGGAGGCCGCCCAGTCGGGCCACCCCGGCATGCCGATGGGGGCGGCGCCGATGGCGTGGACGCTGTGGAGCCGACACCTACGCCATGACCCGGCCGACCCCGAGTGGGCTGATCGGGACCGGTTCGTACTCTCGGCCGGGCACGGCTCCGCGCTGTTGTACGGGCTGTTGCACCTGTTCGGGTACGACCTGCCCGTCGAGGAATTGCGGCGGTTCCGCCAGTTGGGGTCGCGGACGCCGGGTCATCCCGAGTTCGGTGACACGCCTGGCGTGGAGTGCACGACCGGGCCGTTGGGTCAGGGACTGGCGATGGCGGTGGGGATGGCCCTGGCCGAGCGGATGACCGCGGCCCGGTATCCGGAGATCACCGGGCATCGCACGTACGCGATCGTCGGCGACGGGTGCTTGATGGAGGGCGTCAGCCACGAAGTCGCCTCGTTCGCCGGGCATCTGGGGCTCGGCGGATTGGTCGTGCTCTGGGACGACAACGAGATCACCATCGACGGTGTCGTCGGGCGGTCGTGTAGCGACGACCAGGTGGCACGCTTCGCGGCCTATGGGTGGCATACCGAGGTGGTGGCCGACGGGACCGATATCGAGGCGATAGACGCCGCCCTGCACCGTGCGAAGAGCGATCCGCGGCCGAGCTTCCTCGCGGTGCGCACCGTGATCGGCCATGGTGCGCCCGGTGTCGCTGGCACCTCGAAGGCCCATGGTTCCCCGCTGGGAGCGCGGCGATTGGCGCAGGCCAAAGAGCTTGCGGGATGGACTCTTCCGCCGTTCGCGGTGCCGGAGCAAGTGGGCGCGCTGTGTGCCGCACTCGCCGCGATCGGCAGGGAGGAACATGCGACCTGGCTCGAGGAATTCGCGGCGTTCGACGCGGCCGCGCCGGAGCGTGCGGCCGAGTTCCGCCGTGCCCGCGCGCGCCTGCTCCCCGTGGGTTTGCCGGCTGCGCTGGAAGCTGTGGCGGCGGACGCACCACGGGCCACCAGGCAGTCCTCGCAGGCATGTCTGCGCGCGGCGATGTCGACGATGCCGGAACTGGTGGGCGGGTCGGCCGACCTGGCCGGGTCGACCGGCACGGAGTGTGGCGAGGTGGTCCGTCGCGACGACTTCACTGCCGGCGCCATCGCTTTCGGCATTCGTGAGTTCGGGATGGCGGCCGTGCTGAACGGGATGAGCCTGCACGGTGGGTTCCGGGTCTTCGGCAGCACCTTTCTGGTGTTCGCCGACTATCTGCGGCCCGCGCTGCGGTTGTCGGCGTTGATGGGCCAGCCGGTGATCTATGTGCTGACCCATGATTCGATCGCGGTCGGTGAGGACGGGCCGACACACCAGCCCGTCGAGCACATCGAGTCGCTGCGGGTGATTCCCGGGGTGCAGGTGTTGCGGCCGGCCGATGACGCGGAGACCGCTCTCGCCTGGGAACTCGCGCTCTCGCGTGTCGACGGGCCTACCGCGCTGATTCTCTCCCGCCAGTCACTCCCCCAGCTCGACACCGCCGAGGAGGGCATCGGGCTACGAGTTGTCGACGGGGCCGAGGCCATCGGCGAGGCAGCCGAACCGAAGGCCGCCACCGCGCCCGGGATCGAAATCGTCGCCACCGGTTCGGAAGTCGCGCTCGCGGCTGCGGTCGCCGATCAGTTACGCACCGACGGACACGACGTGCGGGTGGTGTCGGCGCTGGATCGTTCCCGCTTCACCCCTGATGCCTCGGCGCACACGATCAGCATCGAGGCGGGCAGCACCGCGGGCTGGGCGGGGCTGGTGGACCTGACGATCGGCATCGACGAGTTCGGACACAGCGGACCCGGCGCCGAGGTGCTGGCCCGTCACGGGTTCACCGTGGAGTCCGTCCTCGACCGCATCCACGAATACCTCGACGGCGCACCATGACTCAGCTACGTGCGGTGATCTTCGATGTCGACGGCACCCTGGTCGACAGCGAACGCGACGGCCATCGGGTGGCCTTCAACTCGGCATTCGCCGAGGCGGGGCTCCCCGACCGCTGGGATGTCGAGGAGTACGGGCAGCTGCTGAAGGTCGCCGGTGGCGCGCAGCGGCTGGCATTCTGGTTCGAACAGCACGCCGTGCCCGCCGAGCAAGCACGCGAGCTCGCGCACAGGGTGCACCGCACCAAGACCCGCATCATGCGGCAGATGGCCTCGGACGGGCAGATTCGGGCCCGGCCGGGAGCGCGGGAGCTGATCGAGCGGCTCCGGTCGCGTGGCGTCCGGTTGCATGTCGCGACCACCGGCACCCGCGCGTGGGTCGAGCCGCTGCTGAAACACGCTTTCGGTGAGCCGTTCGACACCGTGACCACCGGAACCGAAGTGCCCGTGCTGAAACCGAGCCCTGCGGTGTATCTGGACGTGCTGATCCAGACCGGCCTGTCCGCCGAGCAGGTGGTGGCGGTGGAGGATTCGGCGAACGGGGTGCGGTCCGCGGTGGCGGCGGGGCTGCGCTGCGTGGCCGCGCAGAACGCGTACACGCGCACCGACGACCTCTCGGCAGCGGTGCTCGTCGCCGATGGGCTCGACGACCCGGAGTTGGTGACCTGGTTCGACGACCACCTCGAGTGAGGTGGTCGTCGACTCCGGCTCAGCGGGTGCGGCCGCGACGTTCCATCAGCCGCAACAGCATCGGGGTGAAGATCAGCTGCATCGCCAGGTCCATCTTCCCGCCCGGACACACGATCGTGTTCGAGCGGGACATGAACGAGTCGTGCAGCATCGAGAGCAGATACGGGAAGTCGATGCCGTGCGGATCGGCGAACCGGATCACCAGCATCGATTCATCGGGAGTCGGAATCGTGCGGGCGACGAACGGATTCGAGGTGTCCACCACGGGAACCCGCTGGAAGTTCACGTGGGTGCGGGAGAACTGCGGGCACATGAAGTTCACATAGTCGTGCATGCGGCGCAGGATCGTCTCGGTCACCGCCTCGGTGGAGTAGCCGCGTTTGTCCTTGTCGCGGTGCAATTTCTGAGTCCACTCGAGGTTGATCACGGGCACCACCCCGATGAGCAGGTCGGCGTACTGCGCGACATCGACCTGCTCGTCGGCCACCGCGCCGTGCAGGCCCTCGTAGAACAGCAAGTCGGTGCCGGGGCGGATCTCCTCCCACGGCGTGAACGTGCCCGGCTCCTGGTTGTAGGGCGCGGCCTCTTCCTTGTCGTGTAGGTACTTTCGCACCCGTCCGGTGCCGGACTCACTGTATCCACGGAACAGCTTCTCCAGTTCTTCGAACAGGTTCGCCTCGGGGCCGAAGTGACTGAAGGTGTGGTCGCCGTCGGCCAATGCCCGCGCCAGTTCCTCCTTCATGCCTGCCCGGTCGAACTTGTGGAAGCTGTCGCCCTCGACGTACGCGGCATCGATGCCTTCCCTGCGGAAGATCTGATCGAATGTGCGCATCACCGACGTTGTTCCCGCTCCGGATGATCCGGTGATGGCGACGACGGGGTGTTTGGCGGACATGAATCTCCTCCTCAGGTGGTGGAACGGTAGAGACCGCGTAGACCGAACAGCGGGCTCCACGGGCCGTCGGGCTCCTCGGCCGTTTCGGCGTGGTAACTCACGATGCGGGCTACCTCGTCGCGGGAACCGAAAATGAACGCGATCCGCTGGTGCAACTCGGTGGGGGCGACCTCGAGGATCCGGTCACGGCCGGTCGAGGCGAGACCGCCTGCCTGCTCGATCAGGAAGGCGATGGGAGCGGCCTCGTAGAGCAGGCGCAACCTGCCCTCCTTGGCCGGGTCCTTCGAGTCGCGCGGGTACAGGAACACCCCGCCACGGGTCAGGATGCGATGCGTTTCGACCACCAGCGACGCCACCCAGCGCATGTTGAAGTCCTTCTCGCGCGGGCCCGTCGCGCCCGCCAGGCATTCATCGATGTAGCGGCGCACGGCGGGTTCCCAGAACCGGCGGTTGGAACTGTTGACCGCGTACTCCGACGTGGACTCCGACAGGCGCAGGTTCTGTCCGGTCAGGAAGAACTCGCCCAGCTCGGGATCGAGGGTGAAGGCGTGCACACCGGTGCCGACGGTGAGCACGAGTTGCGTCGCGGGACCGTAGATCGCGTAGCCCGCCGCGACCTGCTCGGTGCCGGGCTGCAGGAAGTCCTGTCTCGTCGCGTCCACGCCGGGAGTCGGTGCGCGCAGGATCGAAAAGATGCTGCCTACAGCGACATTCACGTCGATATTGGACGAACCGTCGAGTGGATCGAACGCGAGGAGGTATTTGCCACGCGGATAGTCGGGAGGGATCGGGTAGGGGTCGTCGAGTTCCTCCGACACCATGCCGGCCAGGTGGCCGCCCCACTCGCAGGCGTGCAGGAAGAGATCGTTGGCGACCACGTCGAGCTTCTGCTGCTGCTCACCCTGCACGTTCACCACCCCGGCGCCGCCGAGGACACCGGTGAGCGCACCCGAGGCGATGCGCCTGGAGATCGCCTTGCAGGCCAGTGCGACGTCGAGGATCAGGGAATTGAGCTCACCGCTGGAACCGGGATGGCGGCGGCGCTCTTCGATGAGGAATTGGGTCAACGTCGTGCGATCGGTCAGCATCGTTCGAGGACACCACCGAACCCCCCGGGTGGACATCCACCCGGGGGGTGAACCGCGGGGGTGGTTCCCGGCGATTCGTCACCTCAGAAGACAGGCACGGCCTCGGCGACCGGCTTCGCCTCGGCGCTGTCCCGCGTGTGCAGGACGGTGGCGCTGATGACGAGCGCGGCGGCGAGCAGACCGGCCGCGACGGTGAACGCCAGCCGGTAACCGCTGGTCAGGGCTGCGGCGTCGGAGGCCCCTGCCACCAGTTCGGTGCCGGTCCGCGCGGCGGCCAGGGTGGACAGCACCGCGACACCGATCGCCATGCCGACCTGCTGGGTGGTGTTGAACAGCCCCGAGGCCAGGCCCGCGTCGTCGGCCTCGGCGCCCGACATGCCCAGCGCGGTGAGTGCGGGCAGCACCAGCCCGCCACCGGCGACAGCCACCATCACCGGCAGCACGTCGGTGAGGTAACCGGCCTCGACGGGCAGGCGTGTCAGCCACGACATCCCGGCCAGCAGCAATACCAGGCCGGCAATGAGCACGGTCCGCTCGCCGAAGCGGGTGATCAGGCGCGCAGAGGCGAACAGTGACACCCCGCCGATGGCGACGGCGGCGGGCAGCATGGCGAGGCCGGTCTGCAATGCGTTGTAGCCCAACACCTTCTGCAGGTAGAGCGCGACGATGATCTGGAAGGCGAACATGGCCGCCAGGGTCAGCATCTGGACCACATTGGCGCCGGAGACCGTGCGGGAGCGGAAGATTCGCAGCGGCAGCAACGGATTGACCGCGGTGGCCTGACGGACGACGAAGGCCGCGAGCAGTGCGGCGGCCAACGCGCCGAGGCCGAGGGCGTGGGCCGAGACCCAGCCGTAGCGTTCCACCTCGACGACGGTGTAGATGCCGAGCATCAGACCGGCGGTGACCAGGGCGGCGCCGAGCACATCGGCACCGGCGGACCAGCCGAGACCACGGTCGGTGGGCAGTGCCTTCACAGCCACCAGCACCGTCAGCGCGCCGATGGGCACATTGATCAGGAAGATCCAGTGCCAGTTCAGCGCATCGGTGAGCACGCCGCCGAGCACCTGACCGATCGAGGCGCCCGCCGCGCCGGTGAAGCTGAAAACTCCGATGGCCGTTGCCCGTTGGCGTGGCTCGGTGAACATCGTCACCAGGATGCCGAGCACCACCGAGGCGGCGATGGCGCTGCCTACGCCCTGCAGGAATCGGGCCGCGATCAGCACGGCGGGAGTGGTCGCCACGCCCGCCAGCACCGACGCGGCGGTGAAGACGACAGTGCCGGTGACGAACATCGTCTTGCGGCCGATCAGGTCACCAAGGCGCCCGGCCAGCAGGAGCAGACCGCCGAAGGCGATCAGGTAGGCGTTCACGGTCCAGCTCAGACCCGCGGGCGAGAAGCCGAGGTCCTCCTGGATCGCGGGCATGGCGACGGTGACGATGCTGCCGTCGAGGATGGTCATCAGCATCGCGGCCGACAGCACCGCGAGGGCGGTGCGCTGGGACTGTGTCATGGGTCATCTCCTGCTCGAAGCGAACAAGAGAGACCGTACTAGATAGTTCCGTAGCAGACAATCTATAACGGACTATTGCCTGGCCCGGCGCGCGGGTGCCGCCTCGACCACCGCCGACAAATGCCCCTCCACCAGGTGATTCAGCGCTCGCACCAGAGAGTCGCGCTCAGCCTTCGGCAGCGAGCCGAGCGCGCCCCGATGGACGCCATCGACGATTTCGGCGCTCCGTGCGGCGAGCTCCGCGCCCGCGGGCGTGACGGAGATGATGCGCGCGCGGCGGTCGGCGCTCGACGGTTTACGCTCGGCCAGACCGGCCTTTTCCAGTGCGTCGACAGTGACCACCATGGTCGTCTTGTCCATGTCGCCGAGCTCGGCCAGTTGAGCCTGCGTGCGTTCGGCTTCCAGCGCGTGGACCAGCACGCAGTGCATACGGGCCGTCAGTCCGATGTCGGCCAGCGCCGCCGCCATCTGCGTGCGCAGGACGTGACTGGTGCGGTCGAGCAGGAAGGACAGGTCGGGCTCGGTGCGCGTGGTCGCCAGGGCAGTCATAGCACTCACTATAGTTTCGTCATAGATAATCCGCATTCATCCATAATTCGGCGAGGAATGTTATCGGACTACGGTCCGTTTACAAGAGGACCGCATCCCGAAGAGAGGGTTCACATGGAACTGGGGCTCACCACCTTCGCCGAGCTGTACCCCACCGCCGACCGGCCCGCGCCGACCGCCGCCGAGCGACTGCGTCAGGTGGTCGACGAGGCTGTCGCGACCGAGGCCGCCGGACTCGATGTGTACGGCGTGGGCGAGCATCATCGCCGGGACTTCGCCGCCTCCTCCCCCGCTGTCGTCTTGGCCGCCGTTGCCGCCCGGACCGAGCGCATCCAGTTGACCAGCGCCGTCACCGTGCTGAGCTCCGATGATCCGGTGCGCGTGTACCAGGACTTCGCGACGCTGGACGGGCTGTCGAACGGGCGCGCGGAACTGATGGCGGGGCGCGGGTCTTTCACGGAGTCGTTCCCGTTGTTCGGATACGACCTGGCCGACTACGACGCACTGTTCGAGGAGAAGCTGGCCCTGCTGCTGCGCGTGCGCGAGGAAGGCCCCGTCACCTGGACGGGCCGGTTCCGGGCGCCGCTGACCGACGCGACGGTGTATCCGCGCACCGACGATCGCCCCCTGCCGGTCTGGATCGCGGTCGGGGGCAGCCCTGAGTCGGTGATTCGCGCCGGGCTGCTCGGCCTGCCCCTCGCCATCGCGATCATCGGCGGTGAGCCCGCACGGTTCAAGCCGCTGGTCGAGCTGTATCACCGCGCGCTCGCCGAGGGCGGCCACGAGAAACAACCGGTGGCGGTGCACGCGCACGGCTATGTCGCCGATACCGATGCGCAGGCCGTTGCGCAGTTCTACGAGCCCTACGCACTGGCCATGTCGACCATCGGCCGCGAGCGCGGCTGGGGTCCGATGACGCGTGCGCAGTTCGACGTCCTGCGCTCGCAGAACGGTTCGCTGTTCGTCGGCACCCCCGACTACGTGGCGAGCAAGATCGCCGAGGTCCGCGACACCCTCGGCCTCGATCGCTTCATGCTGCACACCAGCGTGGGCACGCTACCGCCCGAGCAGGTGCTGCACAGCATCGACCTGCTCGGCACGAAGGTGGCGCCGCAGGTGCGGTAAGTGTCGCTGCGCTATTCGAGGGCCGAGTCGACGCCGCTGTTCCGCGCGGCTCGGCGTTCTCGTCTGCGTCGGAGGTAGCGCCGGATTCGGCTGGCGCACAGGTAGACCACCGATAGACCGATCACCAGCAGGACAGCCGCGATCACCGCTGCCAGTACCGGGAAGAACACCGCCAGGGTCAGGACACCGCCGACCGTGACGTCTTCGGCGGCGCTCATCACGACATTGGTCACCGGTTCCGGCGAGGTATTGATCGCCATCCGGGTGCCCGCTTTGACTATGTGACTGAGCAAGGCGGTGGTACCACCTACCGCCGCCGCGAACATGGTGGGCAGCGAATCGTCTTGCCCCGCAATCAGGGCCGAGACGATCGCGCCCGAAGCAGGCCGAACCACGGTATGCACCGCATCCCAGAACGAGTCGAGGTACGGAACCTTGTCCGCCACCGCCTCGATCACGAACAGCACACCGGCCGCAACGAGTACATCGGTGCGTTGCAGCCCCGGCGGCACGTCACCGGCCCACCCGATCCGCCCGAACAACCCCAGCAGAAACACCACCGCATACGCGTTGATCCCGCTGGCCCAGCCCGCGGTGAAGATCAGAGGGAGTACCGACACAAAACCAGCCTAAGCCCGTCCACCGACACAACCCGTCAACCGCCGCCCCCTCGCGGCGGGCAGGACGCGGGGCGGATGTGCGACCAGCGCGAAGTGCTCGAGATGGTTTGTCGCGAAGATCAATTCGTGTCCCTGAGCGCTGATGCGGCGTTCGGGACCAGACAGATAGGCCCCGGCATCGAGTACGACGGCGTCCAGGCTGCCGACGTCGAGCGCGGCCACTGTCGCATGCAGTGCCGGATCCGTACGTATGCAACGCAATCGGGCATCGGGAACCGTACACGGCTCGCTGCGAGCTCACCCTTGGCGGTGTCACGGCAGCCCAGCACCACAGTGGCACCGGTGGCCGCGAGCTGCTCGGCGGTGAAGTACCCGATTCCCGCGTTGGCACCGGTAGCCACCATGGTCCTATGAACCGCCCGACCAGCGGCTTTTCGGGCGTTCGACAGGTCGATGATCGCGATAGGCTGATTGTTGATCGCGGGTGCGACGGGGAGGGTTGATCGTGGTAATGCGCGCCAGAGAGGCGATGTCGCGCGACCCGGCGGCGACCCGTGACATGTCGCTCCCGAAGCGCCTGCGCGTCCACAGCGCCGTCTCCACGGCCCTGGCACTGCTCAGCGATCATGCGTTGCGCGAGCTCGTGGATGCGGCCGAGCCGATCGGTTCCGATATCGGCGGAAAATCAGCGCTGCTGGAGATCGCCGGGACTCCGGTTTTCCTGAAGCGAGTGCCCCTCTCCGACCTGGAACGCCAGCCGGAACACGTCCGGTCCACAGCGAACCTGTTCGATGTGCCGCTGTTCTACCACTACGGCGTCGGCCTCATCGGCGGCGCGGGCTTCGGGGCCTGGCGCGAGCTCGCCGTGCACACCATGACAACGAATTGGGTGCTGGCCGCCGAAGGCGAGGGCTTCCCGCTGATGTACCACTGGCGGGTGCTCCCGGACACGACACCGCTGCCTGCCGAACTCGCCGACATCGATCGCGCCGTCGCCTACTGGGACGGCCGACCCGAGGTACGCCACCGGATCGAGGCCCTGCGTGACTCGTCGGCGAGCATCGCGCTGTTCCTGGAGTACATCCCGAATACCCTGCACGACTGGCTGAACACCCAGATCGAGGAGGGCAAGGAGGCCACCGACCAGGCCTGCGCCATGGTGGAGCGGGAACTGGCCGCGGGCGCCGCGTTCATGAACAGCCGTGGGCTCCTGCATCTGGACGCGCACTTCCAGAACATCCTGACCGACGGTCGACGTCTCTACTTCGCCGACTACGGCCTCGCGCTCTCCTCCGGGTTCGACCTCTCCCCGCAGGAAGCCGCGTTCTTCGACCAGAACCAGAGCTATGACCGCGGTTTCACTGCCACCTACCTGACGAACTGGCTGCTCACCGCCCTGTACGGGCTCCGACGCGAAGACCGGGAGACACGCGCCGCGATGGTGCGCGCCATCGCCGAGGGCGAGCCTCCCCATGACATCCCCGAGGGAGCCGCCGCGGTCCTCGTCAGGCAGGCGCCGGTCGCCGCGGCGATGTCCGCGTTCACGCGTGTGTTCCAGGAGACGAGCCGGAGCACTCCATATCCGGACGAGGAGGTCCGCCGCCTGCTGGACGGCCAGACTTCCGCGTTCGTCCAGTAGGCGTGATGGACCGGAAAGGGAGTGGGCTCGGTGCCGGACAGCCGTAGCTCGTCGTGCGGGTCCAGCATTCGGAGTTGCGGCTGCGGCGGCGCAGTGTGCACGTCGTAGGGTGCGGGTTGTGCATGCCTCCGCCGACGAGATCGTTCAGTATGCCGCCGGCCTGATTCAGGCGCGCGTGCGACTCGACACCAGCGAAATCGCGGCCTCGTTCGGAATCTCTCGTACCACCCTGTTTCGGCGGGTCGGCAATCGAGAGAAGCTGATGGGTGAGGCCCTGTGGTGGCTGGCGCAAGGCGCGCTGGCCCACGCGCAGACCCGATGGGACCAGCACTACGGCACCATCGCTCGCAATGAGGAAGGCCGGTTGCGGTACCTCTGGATCCTGGAGCGCTACGGCATCGCGATCATGCGGGATCCGGGATTCGCGTGGCTACTGGAGAATGATCACCTCACCGCCATGCGCGTGCTGACCGATCCGAAAGGGTCCGTACGACCACGTCTGATCGCCGCGCATCTCGCTCTGCTCTCCCGAGATGTCTCCGAGGCCGGGCTCACGCCGCTGGTCGATCTGGAAACCCTGGCCTTCGCGGTGGTGCGTTTGGCGGATGCGATCTTCTACTCCGACATCATGGCCGGTCACACCGAGCAATTCCCGAAGATGACGCTGCTGCTGCAGCAGCTCGTCGAGGGGGTCGTGCAGACCCCTCGCTAGTTGCGAGAAGCCGGACCGGCGTGATCGGATTTGCCCCATTCCTCTTGTGAAACACATCAACTATGTGTTTCATTGATGTGACCCCGACCATACCGTAGGGCCCGCGGCGCGGTCGTCAATCGGCCAGTCCCCCAGCTTGTTCGGGGGGCGACCCATTACATCCTCGTGAGAAGACATGAATCGCTTGAGAGTTCCCGGCTGGCTTACCGCAGCTGTCCTCGCCACCTTCTTTACCGGCCTCGCAACCGTCCCCGCGCACGCGGAGATCGCGCCCCCGTCCGCCAACGACTGGTCCTGCAAGCCCTCCGACGAACACCCCCGTCCGGTTGTCCTGGCCCATGGGACCGGCAGCACCGCCGCCGGCAACTGGGTCACGCTCTCGCCCCTGCTGGCCGAGGCCGGCTACTGCGTGTTCGCTTTCGATTACGGCGAGACCGTCATGTCTCTGGGCACCTTCAAAGGGCTCGGCGATATTCCCACCTCAGCCCACACGATGGCCGCGTTCGTGGACCGCGTGCTCGCCAGTACGGGAGCGGAAAAGGTCGACGTGGTCGGACATTCCCAAGGCGGGGGGATGCTGTCGCAGTACTACCTCAAACGCCTCGGCGGCGCGGCCAAGGTCCACACACTGGTCGCGATGGCTCCCAGCAACCACGGCACCACCACCTCCGGATTGGTGAATCTCATCAGCGCACTGGGACTCGTCGGGCCGCTCGGCAGCGTCTTCGAGTTCTTGCAGATCCCCGCCTTCGCGCAGCAGGCCGCCGGATCGCCGGTCGCCACCGCGTTGTACGCCGACGGCGACACCGCACCAGGAGTGCGATACGTGGTCATCGGAACCAAGAACGACACGGTTATCACTCCCTATACCAACGGATTCCTAACCGGCGACAACGTCACCAACATCCTGCTGCAGGACCAGTGCCCCGCCGACCCGGTCGGCCACGTCGGCATGTACCTCGACAGCCCGACCATGCAGAACATCCTGAACCTATTGGGCCCCAACACCCCCGGGTTCCGGGCGGACTGCACCGGGTACGGCCCGGCTTACTGATCTGCCATCGACTGGCCCGCTCGCACCGGGTGGGCCAGTTCGATACCCGCGCTCCTGAACCGAGATGAGCAAGCCGGTGCGGATCACCCTGTCACCGGCAATTGCGGACTGTTCCACCGATGCAGGCTTTCGAGATCATTTTGCGCCGTTGCTTTTTCGTCACAACCTCGCTCCGCGCGAGTCGAGGCACCAGAAGGCATCCGGTCGTTCACGGCACACCAATCGCTTGACCGGACCGCTGGTTCAGTCGAATGTCACCAGTACGCATTCGTCCAGCTCGGCGACGAGTCGATACAACTCGGCATACCGGTCCAGCCGATCGAGAAGGTAGTCGCGATCCCACGGTCCCTTATAGACACCGGATACTTCCATCGCCTCGACGTCGATCAGATGTGAAGCAGTCTCCAGGCTGTTCTCCATAGTCGGATATGGTCCGCGCAGTAGTCGGGCGGGATTACGCCTACGCTGTGCTGCGGCTCAGTGTTGTGAACGTAAGGATCAAGAGCGTGCCTCCGCCCCCTCGTAGTCGCCGTCTGCCCACGCAGGATCGAGCCAAGGCGACGCGGAACCAGATCCTCGACGCCGCGGCGGAGCTGTTCGGAGAGCGTGGGATCACCGAGACCTCGACCAATCGGATCGCGGCGGCGGCCGGCGTCAGTATCGGCACGGTGTACCGCTACTTCAGCGACCGCTCGCGGATGGTCGACGAACTGTTGGACCGGCTCCTCACCGACATCGAAACCGCTTTCACCGCCTCGATGTTCAGCCTCATGGACATGTCGGTCCAGGAGATGTTCACCGCGATCTTCGGTGTCATCACCGACGTGCTGGTCGCCAACGCCGGGCTGCTGCGGGCGCTGATCGCGGGCGTGCAGTTCTACAGCAGCGGCCTGCCCGAGTTCGAGCCGCGGTTGCGGCTGATGATCAAGATGCTGGTCATCCAGATCCTCGGTGCCGGCGACGACCACAAATACGACGTGATGGCCTCGGTGGTGGTCAATACCGGATTCGCCGCGGTGCTGCGCGCCTCGGCTCTCGATGTCGACGGCCGCGAGCGCCGTGAACTCATCGCGGCCACCGCTGAGATGGTCGCGACCTGGTTCGGGGAGCACCAGATCCCCGACCGCGATCTCACCTGGTAACGCCTTCGGCTCAGCGACGAGGCAGCGCGGTGGCTACTTCGAACTTGTCGACCCGAAGTCGAATTCCGAGGGTTGGAGAATGACGAACCCCTCGCCGAGGAATCGCACCTGCGCTACCTCGCCCGACCCGCCGCGCAGCATCGATCCGAAACTCTGGGTGCGCACGATGGAGGTCTGCAAGCCCGAGGACCAGCCGATCAGGGCATCGGAATCGGCGAACACCGGTTGCTGGTGGCTGACGGGCACGACGATCGGCTGACCGTGGCTCGTGATCGCCAGCCGACCCTGCCCCTGGAACACACAGTTGAACAAGCCGCCGCCGACGAAAGCACCGGCGCCGGAAACCATCTGGATGTCGTAGCCGAGGGTGGGCTCGTAGACGAGGATGTGTTTGCCGTTGATCGAGAGGGAGTCCCCGGGATCGAGGTCGATCAGGAAGCAATCCGAGGCATGGTGGGCGAACCAGACCTCACCTTGCCCGCGGCAGCTCATCAACGGCACCCCCTCACCCGTTGCGAACCGCTTGACCAGATTGCCCAGACCCTGGCTCTTGACCTCGAACGCGAACTGCCCGCGATAGCCGATCATGGCGCCTTGGCGGGCGTACACCTCGCCGTTGACACACGCCTTCACACACTTCGAGTGCTGCAGCGTGAGGCCGAGCTGAGTGGCCTGCTGGGCCATATTGTTCGCGTGGAAGATATCGCTACGCATGCGGGTCGGTGCTCCTGAAAGATTGCGGGCGAAGCCTGTTCGGACCCCGGACTTGTGCTCGGTCGTCGGGATCCGATCCCCCTACTGCCGAGCGCCAACCCACGATACCGACCCTCCGGATCGGTGACCACAAGTGGACAATCGACCTACCCAACTAACGATCGAGCCGGACGTCAAGCATCTTCTGGATCGAGGCCACCGAAGCCGTTTCGGATTTGTCTTCTGCGACCCAGCTCGACTCAGGGGGCGGCAATTTCGATGATGAAGATCGAGTTGCCGTCCGGATCGGTGAACGGTGCTTTTCTGCCCGCCGCGCCGCCGGGCCCGACGAGGATGAACGGTCCGGGATCGAGATCTCGGGAACCGATTTCGGCAATGGTGTCGTTCAGGTCGGACACGGCGATGTTCACCAGAGCCTGACCCGCGTGCTCGGGATCGACCACGATGTAGACGAAGGCGGTGTCGTTCAGCTGCCACATCGCCTCGACTCCCGGCACCACCACGAAGTCGGCCGCACGCCCGAATAAGCGGGTGTACCAGCTGTCCGCCGCCGCGAAATCCGTGACGGCCAGGCCGAAGAACAAGGAGTTGATATCCATACCTCAATGGACTACCTGATATCGGCGAATTCATCGCTGACCTCGGCTCGAGAATCCAGACGTTTCGTTTGCCCAGGGTGATCACTTCGACCATCCCGACGCGTATTGTCACCTTTCGTGCCGACTGGCGGTAGCAAACAGGTTCGCGCCGCGCGCAAGCGCAAGAAGCGGATGGCGCAGGTCATCCACGACCTCACCGATGCGCAGTGGGACGCACTCAAGGCGTCCTGGGGCGGGTGTGCGTACTGCCGCTCCCCCGCCACCTCGCTGCAGAAGGACTGCGTGCAGGCCATCTCGCGTGGCGGTCGCTACACACTCGGCAACGTCGTGCCCGCGTGTGGGTCGTGCAACGCCAGCAAGTGCAACGCCGAGGTGACGAGCTGGCTGCGGCGTAAGAGGCTCGACGAACGCTCGTTCCTCGTGCGCCACTACGAGATCGCGACCGAACTCACTACCCGGTTCGCCTAGTCGCGCGCGACGCGGCACCAACGGCCCGAGTCCGAGTCGGCCCTTGATTTCAGGCTGACATCGGGTTTGCGGCAATAGCGAAGTCAGTAGTTGAAGTCCGGCGCATCGATGGGAACGACCGGGGGCCAAGGGTTGTGGTGTAGGTCGCGTTCGTGAATGGGAGTCCCATGGAACCATCCGTGGGTGCGGTCGGCGGGAGTGGTCTCGTGGTCGTCGATGTAGTCCAGATGTAGCCAGGACCATTGCTGGTGGGCTGGGCAGGGGCCGGTGCGCACGCGGGGGTCGGTTACTACGTCGGATTCGACGAGGACGTCGAGGTGGCCGGCCGCGGAGAACCATCGTGCGCTGTCACGCTCGGCGGGTCGGGAGTCGCGATGCCAGGTGGTACTCAGTGCACGGTCGTCGCCTAGTCCGCCGGCGCCGATCGAGCGAGCGGCCAGGCGCCGGACCACCGGAGCGGATTCGGCCAAGTCCGCGCACAAACGCTGAGTGACAAGCGAATTGGCGTAGTGCCCGGGTCCGTTCACCGAGATCACCACCCCGCCCGGTATTCGGCGGTCGTGATGTCGGCGCAGATGAGCACCGGTATGGAATAACTGCACACTGCCTTTGAACAGCCGCAGGACACCGTCACGCCCGCGCAGCGGGAGAGCCTCGGTGTAGATCACATCCGGGCGGATGGGCGCCAGTTCGGTGAGATACAGGGAGGCCAGATCGGTACACAGCCGGGCGAATTCGGGGCCGGGTCGGGCATGGGCGAGGCGACGGCTGTTGAAAATGACGAGGAAAGCACTACTTTCCCCGCGCGCGGCGCGCTCCTTCCAGTTCCGCCGGTCCACGGCGATCGCGGCGGCGACCGCGTGTGGTCCGGCCACGAGCACTTCCTCATCGATCCAGCACAGAGTCATCGCCAACCCATGAGCGGGTGTGCCGGACTTCGTAGCCATCCGGCCGAAAATTCACGGCTGGTGTCGTGCGACCCAAGCCAGGAACGCCTCGCGTTTCGTGTCCACACCGGCATCGGACAGCAGAACCTCATGGGCGGCGTCGATGTCGGGACCGAATGACGTCCCGGCGGGGTACTGCGGGAGTTCAGACAGCGCGTCGAGCGAGATACCAGCCGGAATCGGTGTCATCGTTGCCTCGGCGTCGGGGGCGATGAAGCTCGGGACCGCGCAAGTCTGCCCTGCGGACTTGCTGATCGCACGCCGCCACTCCGGGCGCGCGGGCGGTGGTGATCCTCAGGCACTTCCCGGCCGACCCGAATCCGGGCGAAGCACGGTAGTCGCACAGATGCGGACGTTCACGGCGACACCGACAAGGGTGCCAACGAGATTGGGGTCTACGGATCATGATGTCCGCCCGAGCCCCGGCCGCCGATCGGGACACGTACCGGCCCGATTTCGACACGTTCGTCAACGGGCTGGAAGTTGTGGCGCGAGCCAGGTCCTGAGACGGCGTCTCACGGCGTTGCGATTCGTTTGTTGCCTGTCGGAGGTGGTTGTGTCGCAGACCCTGGTGCGTCGCGATCAATGAATGACACCGACTCCTCCTGGCACAGGTGCGACATCATCACCGGGTAGCGCACGAGGCGCGCGCTGCTGAAATCGATGTCACGGACGTGGGTGAAGTCCGACCACAGCAGCCTGCCCCCCTTGAGTAACCGCATCGGCCGAACCCGGCGTTGGACTTGTTCCAGCTCTGCCTCGGACGCGAGACGGCGAGCCCCTGCTGTTCCGTACAGCCGAACCCCAGGCGCGGCGACGAAGCGGCCGCGTAGTAGCGAACGAAACCAGAACAACGATCCGCGATCGACTGACATCAGACACAGGTGCGGGTTGGTATCGAGATTTCGGGCCAGAGCCGATGTGTACTGGTCGAAGTAGAAACCGGTGCAATCATTGCGGAAGAAGACCGTACCCACCGGCGTGATATTCGGAATGCCAGCGCTGTCCACTGAGGCGATCCCGAAGTGCCCGGTTGATTTGCGCCCGCGGTCCAAGATCTCGCGAACGTCACGCCAGCGCGCATCGTTGCTATTCATCGCACATGCCCTGAACTGCTGAAAACTAGGTTGGCGCCGCATAGATCGAAACTCCACCCCGTCATGATCTGAGGCTAACAGCCGCCCTGCTGCCGGTGCAGAATCACCGGATGTCAGCGCCCGGTGCGCTGAGATCGGCAGGCAGTAAATGCCTTGGGCTGCTCCGGCCGACCGCGGAACGGGCGGGATGCATGGCGCGCACGTCAGCTCGACAGCTTTATGGCGCGCTAACACGACCGGCCGTGCAGTGGTGCCAGGTGTGGCGACCCACCCGCATTATTCTCCGATCAGGAAAAAAGTTTGTCGAAAGCGTGCGTGACGGGTGCGCGGAGTGCGAATATGGGCCCTACAAGCAGCGACACATCAAGGGGTAGAACGACATTCGTGCTACCTCACGGTCCGGTGCGCGGTAATCGGCCGGGCCCGGACAGCATGCGCGCTGAACACTGAGTGAGGTTTCGATGTCAGCGACCAAGTATCGGGTTGTCCAGTGGACGACCGGCAATGTCGGGAAGAGTTCCGCTCGGGCGCTTGCCGCGCATCCCGACTTCGAACTGGTGGGCTGTTTCGCCTGGGCGGGAAGCAAGATCGGCAGCGATGTCGGCGAGTTGCTCGGCGGTGACCCGATCGGCATCCTGGCCACCGACGACGCCGACGCGCTACTGGCGCTGAAACCTGATTGTGTGGTCTACACCCCGATGTGGTTCGACGTCGACGAGGTGGTCCGCATCCTGTCCGCGGGCGTGAACATCGTGACCACGGCATCGTTCATCACCGGCCACAATCTCGGTGTCGATCGCGCGGAGATCGAACAGGCTTGCCGCCGGGGCGGATCGAGCATCTTCGGTTCCGGGGTGAGCCCGGGCTTCTCCCAGCTGCTCGCGATCGTGGCGGGCAATGCCTGCGACCGCGTCGACAAGGTCACCATCGCCGAGTCCGCCGACACCACCTTCTATGACTCCCCCGCCACCGAGCGACCGGTGGGCTTCGGCACGCCGATCGATGACCCGAAGCTGGCGGGTATGGCCGCGCAGGGCACGGCCATCTTCGCCGAGGCCGTCCGTCTGGTCGCCGATGCCCTCGGGATCGAACTCGACGACGTCCGGTGCGTGGCCGAATACGCCCAGACCACAGCGGATCTGGATCTCGGGTCCTGGACGATCCGGAAGGGCTGCGTCGCCGGTGTGCACGTGAGCTGGCAGGGCCGGATCGGGGACCGGACGGTCATCGACATCAATGTCCGCTGGCGTAAGGGGCAGACCCTGGACCCGGACTGGCAGCTGGACGGGGACGGCTGGAAGATCACGATCGACGGACGACCCACGGTGAACATGACCGTCGGCTTCCTCCCGCCGCCGGACTTCCAGGCCGAAACCATCGCGGACTTCATGGTGCTCGGACACATCATGACCGCCATGCCCTCCGTGCACGCGATACCGGCGGTGGTTGCCGCCGCACCGGGAATTCTCACCTACACCGATCTGCCGCTGATCCTGCCGCGCGGCGTCACCCGGCCGGTCTGAAGCCCTCGATCATGACGCACCCACCAGGAGGCCGGGGACTCACCGACTTCGCAGCTGTTCCAGGCCGACCAGGAGCACGGTCAAGGAGAACTCGAGCTGATCACCGGCCGGTCCGCCTGCGACCACTTCGCGCAGCAGAGGGAATTCCTCCTCGCCCGCGGCCTGCAGGACACTGATCACCCCGGGCACGTCGGGATGCACCGGGTCCTTCGCCGACCACACGGCGCTCAGACCCGCGGAGAAGGCCGTCTCGGTGATCAGGGTGAGTCCGCGACCCGCGTCGTCGGTCGAGAAGCCCGCACCGACGAGCGCACGGAGCACACACTCCACGGGCCGCAGCGTGCCGACTCCGTTGGCGCCCGGCAGCCGGATGGAGGCTGCCAGGGGGCCGAGCCGGACGACCGCGTCACGCAGCGCCATCGCATAGGAGCGGACCACCGCTTGCCAGTCGCGGCCGACCGGCAGCGTGACCCGGGCCAGTTCGGTCTCGAAAACGTCCAACGCCACCAGCTCGCGCAAACCCTCTCGATCTCCCACGTGATAGTTCAGGGCTTTGGGATCGACGCCGAGCACATCCGCGACGGCGTGCATCGTCAACGCTTCCGGGGCGAGTTCCCGTGCGGCACAAGCGATCAGTTCCCGGCTGATCCGGGCCGGACGGCCGCGCCGCCGTTTGCCTGCACCGTCGACCGCCTCGGGCGGCCCGGACGTTTCCCCACTCACCATGCCAGCCTATTGCCCGGCAGATGCTCGGCGGCTGCCGGGATCGTGCCGCGAGCGATCAGTACCTGGATACCGGGATCACTATCGGCGACGATGGGGGGATGAGCGAAGTGGTCGACACGCGTTCGGTGCGTAGCGAGCGCCGAGCCCAACTCAGTGCGTTCCTGAAATCGCGTCGCGCCGAGATCACCCCGGGTGATGTGGGCCTACTGCCGGGCTCACGTCGGCGCACGCCCGGTCTGCGCCGCGAAGAAGTGGCGCAGCTGGCGGGGGTCGGGGTTTCTTGGTACACGTGGCTCGAGCAGGGGCGGGAGATCACTGTGTCGGGTGCGGTGCTCGACGCGGTGGCCGGGGTGTTGCGGTTGAGTGAGCCGGAGCGGCGGCATCTGTATCTGCTCGCCGGACTCAATCCCCCGCCCGCGGGAGGGTCGGCGACCGAGGTGAGTGTGGAAGTGCGGGCGGTGATCGACGGGTGGGATCGGGGGCCTGCCATCGTGCGGGATCGGTACTGGAACATCTTGGCGTTCAACGTGCTCGCGGGGCGCGTGCTCGGCTGTGCGGACGGCGAGCCGCACAACTGCCTGGTCACGTTCTTCACCAGTCCCCGGTACCGAGGACTGCCCGAACTGTGGGCCGAAGCCGCCCCCGGCGTAGTCGCCGCCTATCGCGCGGATGCGGCGCTGGTTCCGCACGACAGCGAATTCCAGCGTGTGGCGAACGAACTCGCTGCCGCCGAGCCCGAGTTCGCCGAGCTCTGGGAACGACACGAGGTCGGTGCACCGCTCCAAGCGGTGAACGCGCTGCGTCACCCCGAAGTCGGCGATCTCTACTTCGATGCCACCACGCTCACCGTCGCCGACCACCCGAACTGGTCACTGGTGCTCTACAACCCGAAACCGAATACTGATACGGCAGACCGTTTGGCCGGACTCCCCCGACTGCGTCTCTCCGAATCTGCCTGACCGTCAGCCGACGGTTTCGTTGTCGGGGCAGATCCTGGTGGTGACACACCCCTGATAACTGCGCACTGTCTATCCGTTCGACCACCCGCCACGCTGAATCCATGACGTACAACGGTTCTCGATTCGATGGCAAGACCGCACTGATCACCGGCGGAAGTAGTGGGATGGGGTTGGCCACCGCGCATCGGTTGATCGCGGAGGGGGCCCGCGTCGTGGTTGCCGGGCGGGACAAGAAACGCCTGGATGCGGCCGTCGCCGAGCTCGGTGGCCAGGCGCACGGAATCGCGGGTGACGCGACCGATCTCGGCGATCTCGACACTCTCGCGGCGGCGGTGTCCGACCGTTTCGGACACGTGGATCTGCTGTTCGCCAACGCGGGCATCGGCTCGTTCCAGCCGATCGACCAGGTCACCGGCGCGCTCTTCGATCAGGTGATCGGCAGCAACCTCAAGGGCGCCTTCTTCACCATCCAGAAGATTTTGCCGCTGCTTCCCGACCATGCCGCGATCGTCATCAACGCGTCCTTCGGGCTCCATCGTGGCGTCCCCGGGGCTGCTCTCTACTCCGCGAGCAAGGCCGCCGTCCACAACCTGACCCGCACTCTCGCAGCCGAATTGGCACCCCGCCGGATCCGGGTGAACTCGGTCAGCCCCGGCTACATCGACACCCCGGCATTCCGTGCCGAACTCTCCGACGCCGCCAAGGCCGGGGTGGCCGCGCTGTCCCCTGCGGGCCGAGTGGGCACCTCCGAGGATGTGGCGGCCGCCGTCGCCTTCCTGGCCTCACCCGACGCCGCATTCGTCAACGGGCACGACCTCCGAGTCGACGGCGGACTCACCGCGGTCGATGCCGCGGCACTGCTGTGAACGAATCCGAGGCTGGTCCGGATCGCAGCGGCCCGCCCGGATCGATCAGCGCAGGGCCGCGCGACCGCGTACTCGACCGAGGACGACCAGCACTACCAAGGTGACCACCACGAGGACGGTGGTGCCTGCCGCGGCGTCGAACACTTCACCTCGGTCGGTTTGGGCGAAGATGCTGACCGGCAACGTCTTCCAGGTGGCGGGGTAGACCATGATCGTCGCGCCGAGTTCGCCCATCGACAGAGCCACGGCCAAGCCCGCGGCGGCACCGAGAGCGGGCAACAGCAGGGGCAGGGTGATCTGGCACAGGACTCGGATCGGGCCTGCGCCCAGAGATTCGGCGGCCTGACGGTAAGCCGGATCGAGGCGGTCGAGGGCGGCGGAGACCGCACTGAAGGCATAGGCCAGGACCAGCACCGTGTGGGCGACGATGACGATCCACTTGGTGCCCCCGAGCAATAACGGGCGTTCGTTGAAGGCGATGAGGACGCCGAGACCGACCGCTACCGAGGGGACGGCGACGGGGAGGTGGAAGACAGCGTCGGTCAGGCGGCGCAACCAGGAGGGCGCTTCGCGCGAAGCGAGCGCCGCCCAGGTGCCGAGGACGAGGGAGATCGCGCCGGCGAGCAGGGCGGTTTGCAGGCTCACCGAGAGGCTGGCCGCCTGCTCGCCGCTGAGCGCGTCGCCGATATTGGCGAAGCCGAGGTCGGAGGGCAGCGGGCCGGTCCAGCTGCCCGCCGACGCCGCGGCGATCACCGTGGCGATCGGGGCGACGAACACCACTGCCACGACCAGCCCGAAAACACCGAGTATCAGTGCTTTTCCGCGCGAAGTCCAGACGAGCACGATCAGTCCCCCTTCGGGCGGGCGATGAAACGGGCGAACACGAACCGGTACACGAGGTAGAGGCTCAGCGAGAGCAACACCTGCACCGAGGCCAGTACCGCCGCACCGGGCAGGTCGAAGGTGACGATGCCGCGGGTGTAGATCAGCGCGGGCAGGGTGATGACGCCCTTCGCGCCGGTGAACAACACGATGCCGAACTCGTTGAGCGTGAGCAGCAGCACCAGGCTGCCGCCCGCCGCGAGCGCGGGCCACGCTTCGGGCAACACCACCTGACGCAGTACCCGCCATGGTGAAGCACCGAGACTCGCTGCCACATCGAGTTGTTCGCGTGGCAACTGCGCGAACGCGGCCAGGACGGGACGCACCACGAAGGGGGTGAAGTAGGTGATCTCGGCCAGGATCACGCCGAGCGGGGTGGTGAGAAAGTCGATGACCGGTGTGGTGGCGCCGGTCAATTCGGCGATCAGGGCATTCACCGCGCCCGCTGTTCCGTAGAGGAACGTGAAGGCGAGGGTGATCAGGAACGACGGCAGTGTCAGGATCGTGTCGATCAGTCGGCCGACCAGCCCGGAGCCGGGAAACGGCACGAAGGCGAGCACCACCGCCAGGAACGTACCCAACACCAAGCAGCCCGCGGTGGCACAGACCGCGATGGAGACGGTGCGCCACAACGCTTCCCGGAACGCCTCCGATCCGAGCACCGAGGTCCACACTTCGGTGCCACGCCCGGTCGGGGTCTGCGTCGATTCGGTGAGCACCCGCAGAATCGGATATCCCGCGATTACGAGCACGACCAGCACGGGCGGCAGCGTCCACAGAATCGGCAACCACGACCTGCGCGGCGCGGACTCCTTCACCGGCGGAGACGCCTCCGGACGGTCGAGCAGGACGGCGCTCACCGCAGCACTCCCCTGGTGTCGAGAAGGCCCCCGAAGACACGATCCCACGCGTTCACAGCGCGCTCTCCTTGCCGGGACCACTTACCTCAGTGGAACTCTCACCGATCGCGCGCGGAATCAGCACGCCCGCCGGGTCCGGCAACCGCACGCCGACAACGGATCCGACTTCGGTGGTGAAGTGGCCCGACACGTCGGCGGCGAGGTCGCCGGGCAGTCCGTCGACGGCCAGTTCCACCCGGGTCGACGCACCACGCCAGACCGCGGTGAGCACGGTGGCGCGCAGGGCGTCCCGCTCGCCGGGCTTGCCGAGGCTGATCGTGTGCGGGCGGACACAGAGCAGGGCGTCGTCGCCAGGGGCCCAATCCGTCAGTCCCACAGCAGGTTGCGGTGCCTGCGCCCGCAGCGTCCTGGTGCCCGCGGTGACCAGGGCGGCGGTGCCACTGACGTGGTCGACGGTGCAGGGCACCAGGTTCGCGCCGCCGAGGAAAGCGGCGGTGAAATCGGTGGGTGGGCGCTGCCACAGGTTTTCGGCGGTGTCGATATCGACGAGCCGGGAATCGCGCATCACCGCGATCCGGTCCGCCAGCGCCAGCGCCTCGGCTTGATCGTGGGTCACATAGAGCATCGCGGTGTCGGGCAATGCTTTGCGCAGGGCCTGCAACTCACCGAGCATCGAATGGCGCAGTTGGGCGTCGAGTGCGGCGAGTGGCTCGTCGAGCAGCAGCACGCGGGGCTTGATGGCCAGCGCGCGGGCGATCGCCACCCGCTGCTGCTGACCGCCGGACAGCTCGCGCGGGAGTCGCCGCGCGTAACCGGCCATGCCGACCATGTCGAGCGCCTCGGCGACGCGTGTGGCGATATCCGCGCGCGGCACCCGATGCGATGTCAAGCCGAACGCGACGTTGCTGTGCACGTTCATGTGCGGGAACAGCGCGTAAGACTGCACGACGACACCGATCCCACGCTTGGCGGGCGAGAGATCGGTGACGTCGCGGCCCGCCAGGCGGACCGCGCCCGAGGTGGGCCGGACGAAACCGGCCAGCGCCTTGAGCGCGGTCGACTTGCCCGACCCGCTCGGGCCCAGGAGCGCGACGGTCTCGCCGACGGCGACGCGCAGGGTGAAATCGGCCAGCGCGACGGCGGCCTTGCGGCCCCTGCCGTAGCTGACCCCGACCCGGTCGAACACGATCGCGGGTTCGTCGGTGGCCGCCACCGAGGTGGCGGATCTCATCTGGAGGTCACCGTCGGACATCGTCAACTCCCTTGGATCACAGCCGCATTCAGCTGCCGGTTGCCTTCTGGTACGCCGCGACATCGGCGTCCAGCTCGGTGAGCACCTTGTTCCAGTCGACCGGAACCACCTCGACGCCCGTCAGCGCGGCGGCCGGACCACCATCGGCCGGGGCGGGCACATCGGTGCGGGGCGACACCGCGAAAGCCTCGGGGCCGAGCTTCGCCTGCGCGGCCGGGGCCATCAGGAAGCTCATCAGCTTGGTGGCGTCGTCCTTGTGCGGCGCGCCCTTGGCCAGACCCATCATGTACGGGACGGCCACGGTCGACCGCTTACCGTTGGCGGCCGGAAAGAAGACGTTGAACTCGGAGCCCTTCTCCTTCACGGTGGTCAGGTTCATCTGCACGTCACCGTTGGCGATGAGCAGCTCGCCCTTGTCGACCTTGGCCTGCAGCTTGCCGGTCGAGGACGACGGGCCGACATTGTTGGCCTGCAGCGCGGCCAGATAGTCGAGGGCGCCCTGCTTGCCGCGCAGCTGCTGCAACAGCACCAGCACTGCGGTGCCGTCACCGGCCTGGCCTGGTGTGGAGTACTGCAGCTTGCCCTTGAACTCCGGCTTCAGCAGGTCTTCCCAGGTCAGTGCCGAAGCGTCGACCGAGGGGTTGGCGATGAAGCACAGAAAGTTGTTCGCCAGCGTCACGTAGCTGCCCTCGGCATCCTTGGCCGCGGCTGGGACAGCGGCGGTGTCGATGCCGCTGGGCTGCAACAGACCCGACTGCTTCGCCTTCTGGATGAACGGCGGCAGGGTGACGACGACGTCGGCCTGCGGGTTGGACTGCTCCTTGTCGACCCGGTTCACCACCTCGCCGGAGCCCGCCTCCACCAGGTTGACCGCGATGCCGGTCTCCTCGGTGAACGCGTCGAACTGGGATTTGTACCAGCCACCGACACCGTCGGCGGAGTACACGGTGACGGTCTTGCCGTCGGCGGATTCGGTACCGGTGCCACCGCAGGCGCCGGTGAACGCGACGGCGGTGACGCCGACCAGCAGCAGCGCGGCCTTGGACAGGCGGCGCGCGGTGAGTGGAGTACGCACGATTACAGCAACTTTCGTTCAGATGTCGGGGGAATCGCAGGGACGGGTGGATCGGAGGGCGACGCCGCGGCGATTACCGCGACGGCAAGTTTCAGTGGGCGAGCACCAGCGCCGGGAACTCGGCGACCGAGGCCACTACGTGGGTAGCGCCCGCGGAGCGCAATTGATCGGCGGTGTGCGCGCCGGTCAAGGTGCCCGCGACGATGCCCGCGCCTGCGGCGAGACCGGTGGCGATATCGCTGGTGGTGTCGCCGAGAACGGCGATCCGGTCGACGGCGTCGACACCGAGGCGCAGCGCGGCGGTCAGCACCATGTCGGGGTACGGGCGCCCACGTCCGGCATCGGACGGCGCGAGAGTGAGGTCGACCAGGTCGGCCCAGCCCAGCGCGGCGAGGAGCTTGTCCTGGGTGCCTCGGCTGAATCCGGTGGTCAACGCGACCCGGACACCGGCGTCACGCAGAGCGGTGATCGCCTCCACCGCACCGGGAATCGGCGCGATATCGCCCTCGTCGACGAGGGCGTCGTAGGCGGCCTCGAAGGCTCGGTTGGCATGGTGGGCGGCGGCCTCGTCGCCGTCGAGCAGCGCGCGGAACACCTCGATCTTGGACTGGCCCATGGTGTCGAGCACATAGCGGCGAGCCTGTTCCCGACGCGGGCCCTCGGTCTCGATCCCGGCGGTGGCGGCGGCGCTCTCGAAGGCGCGCAGCACCAGTCCGCCGTCGGCGACGGTGGTGCCTGCCATGTCGAGAGCGGCGAGCTGAATCTTGTTGTTCGACATAGGTTTTCCTCACAGTCCGATCTGGTCGGCGGTTTGCTCGCCGATGGCGGGGCCGAGCGTCATACCGCGACCACCGGGGCCGGTGACGACCCAGACGTTGGTATCGGCCCGCACCCGGGTGACGACGGCGCCGGGGTCGACGCTCTGGCTGTAGACGCCCGCCCAGCGCCGCACGATCGGCGGCAGCGTCCGGCCGAGCAATTCCTCGGTCACCTCGGTGAGGTGGTCGTAGGGCGCTTCGTCGACGTCGAAGGCGAACGGTTCGGCGTACTCGTGGGTGTCGCCGATGGTCAGGCCGCCGTGCAGGCGCTGCACACACAGCAGCTGCATCTTGTGCTCGGCGGCGGTGGCGGTCTGGGACTGCTCGGCGGCCAGCGAATCCACTTGGGGGCCCGCGAAACCCGGGTAGTAGCGGAAGCTGTCACCGTCGGCGATCGCGGTGGTGAGGGTTTCGCCCAGCGGGGCGGTCTGCATCATCTGCAGCCGCACGCGGCGGACCGGCAGTTCGCCCGCCAACTCGCGGGTGAGCCCCGAGTGGGCGGCGCCGGGGCAGTGGACGACGAGGTCGGCCTCGTGGCGGCGGCCGTGGTCGTCGACCACCACCGCGCCGGAACCGGTGTCGAGCACCGAGCGGGCCTCGGTGCCCTCGTGGAAGGTGTAGCGGCCGGTCGCGGCCATGTGGGCACGCAGCGCGGGCAGCGCTTGGCGCGACTCCACCGCGGCATCGGTCGAGCAGTGCAGGCCCGCGAGGTATTTGCCGCGCACGGCGGGGTTGATCGCGCGCACCTGGTCGGGGTCGAGCAGGGCGAACCCGCGAGCCTCGGCGGTGTCGCCGGCGGCCGCGGCCTCGGCGACGGCGAGTTCGGCGGGGGTGCGCACGAGCGTGATCGAGCCCGCGGGCCGGAAGCCGACGCCGGCGACCCGGCCGCCGATTTCCTCCCACAGCTCGCGCGAACGCAACGTCAGCTCGAGCTCGTTCGCCGACCGGCCCGATACCCAGACCAGGCCGAAGTTGCGGACCGTCGCGCCACGGGCTTCGCGTTCGCGTTCGAGGTGCACGACCTCGTGTCCGCGGGCAGTCGCCGCCCAGGCGTGTGCGGTGCCGAGGATCCCTCCACCGATGATGACCAATCGCATGGCACCGATAGTGGCAAATGGTCTAGACCGATAGGTGTGGGCCGCGAGAACGGCAAGTTAATTTTTGGTATAGACCAATCCGGGTAGGCTTGGCGGCATGGATTCGCCGCAGCCGACCCGCGTTCCGAAGGTGTTCCTGGTTCGCACCGAAATCGATCTGCTCCTGGCCGATCTCACCGAAGGCGACCCGGTGCCCTCCGAACGCGACCTCGCCACCCGCTTCGGCGTCGCCCGCGAGACCGTGCGACAGGCCCTGCGAGAGCTGTTGGTGGAGGGCAGGATTCGGCGCCAGGGCCGTGGCACGGTGATCTCCCGGCCCAAGCTCACGCAGCCGCTGTCGCTGCGCTCCTATACCGAGGGCGCGATCAGCCTCGGCCGCACCCCTGGCCGCATCCTGGTCGCGTGGGAAGACGTCGCCGCCGACGCGGCGACGGCCACCGATCTCGAGGTGGAGTTGGGCACCGAAGTGATGCACCTGGAGCGGGTACTGCTCGCCGACGGTGAACGCGTCGGACTGGAGAGCACCTACCTACCGCTGCACCGCTTCGCCGCCCTGCGCGGCACCTATGACCCCACCACTTCGCTGTACGCCGCGATTCGCGCCACCGGCGTCGAACTCGCCGGTGCGCGCGAACGCATCGAAACCGTGCTCGCCGCCCCGCGTGAGGCGGGTCTGCTCGAATGCACCACCGCACTACCTATGTTGCTGCTGCACCGGCGCAGTGTCGACGCCGACGGCGCACCCATCGAACGGGTGCGCTCGCTCTACCGTGGTGACCGCGTCGCCTTCGAGGCGAGGCTGTCACCGGAGCCGGCGTAGCCCCTCACTGCTCGGGCAGCCGTCGCCGTCCGCCTGCCACATCGGTGACCAGATCCGTGTAGCCGTCCACAAGCTCGGCCAGGTGGTACCAGTGCTTGTGGGTGTTGTCGCTGCGCGCGCCATCGATGTCGATGGCCTGGTTGGCATCCACCCAGCTACGCGCCATCCGGTCGACGACCGCACCGAGACTTTCGGTGTGCAGCGAGGCGCCGTTGCGATGCAGCGGAATCTCCTGAACACACCAGTCATTGATGTCGTCGACGAGTTCACTTCGACGGCAATCGATCTCGGCGATCAATGCCGTGTCACGCACCTGCCCGCGCCGTTCGTGCAGTTCGGCGAGCGCGTGCGCCGATCTCAACAATTCGCGATCTTGAAATCGCCGCCCCTGAAATGCACACAACAATTGCGGAGCGGTCGGAAGTATCCCCATCACCGGCGCGCTCATCGCAAGGCCCCGAATTCACCCGACACCCAAGATTTGTCTACCAACATGATTGGCTCTCGATTCGGTTGTCCCGGTCATCTGTTCGGATTGTTCGCAACCAGGCTAACTGGATCATGCTCGTTCAGAAGACGAAACGCAAGATTGCGTTATCACTCCTGCAGTAAAGCCACCCTGACAGAACCGAGGGTCACATCGGCAGGGCGGCACAGGCTTCCGGCGTGCCTCGCGGACTCGCCGAACACCATGACAGTACCTATGTCGCTGTCTTCGCCGAACGCGTGACATCGCGACCGCACAGCGCAATAATGCGATTCATGGCAGGCAAGCGAACGACACTCACCGTCCGGCTTCGCCGACTCGCGGCCATGTTGCGCGAGTTAAGGGAAAGCGCTCAGCTGAGCAAGGAAGACGTCAGCGCGCGGACCGGTATCAACGTCACCACTCTGTACCGGATCGAAATGGCTCAGGCGCGCCCGCAACGCCGCACTCTCGGCGCCATGCTCGACCTGTATCAGGTCGACGACAAAATGCGCGAGGAAGCACTCAGCTTGCTGACCGACGCGTTGAAACCCGGCATGTCGCGACCTTACGAAGGCGCGGTGTCGGAGGTGTATGCGAATTACATCAACTTCGAGGCGGAAGCATTGTCTGCCAGGCAGTACCAGACTTCGACGGTGCCCGGCCTGCTGCAGACCTTCGAGTACGCCGCCGCCGTCATCGACACCTCCATGCCTCGCCTCGACGCCGCGGTGATGGAGAGCAGGGCGCAGGCGCGCATGGATCGCGCCACCAACCTGACCAAGGAGGACCCGCTGGAATTGTGGGTCGTGATGGACGAGGCGGCGATCCGCAGGGTGGTCGGCGGACCCGCGACCATGGCAGGCCAGCTCGACCGACTACTCGACGAGACCAAGCGCAAGAACGTGATCCTGCAGGTACTTCCGTTCGACGCGGGCGCGCATCCCGGTATGGCAGGCTCGTTCACCCTGCTCGACTTCCGCAATCCGGTCGATCCCGAACTGGTGTACGTGGAAAGTATGTCGGTGCACGACCTGGTCGAGGGACACTCCGAGATCCGCCGGTTCGGCGTGATCTTCGATCAGCTGCGGGCGATGGCGTTGAGCCCTCGCGACTCCGCGAAGCTGATCACCGAAGCACGAGACGCGATCACCCAGTCCCCGACCGCTCAGTGACGACTGGCGCGACGGAACCCGATCGCGGCCGGTAGGGCGAAAACCACGATGGCACCGAGCGACCAGGCCAGGGTGGCCAGCAGTGGGCCGCGTACCGGACCGCCGAGCGAGAGTCCACGCATGGTGTCGATGGCATGGGTGAGTGGGTTGTTCTCCACGATCGGGCGCGCCCAGCCAGGGTAGGCGGCGAGCGGAACGAACCCGGTGCTGAAGAACATCAGCATCGACGAACCCAGCGAGACGACCTCCACCAGCGCGGCTTTCGCGGTGTACACGGCGAGAGCGGTGACCATGGTCGCGAAACCGAGGCCGTACAGCACCGGAATGGTGAACAGCGCGATCGCCGCGAGCGGACCCTGGGTGAAGCGGAATCCGAGTGCGACGCCGACGGCGAAGATCACCAGGGTGCACAGCAGGATTCGCACGCCCTCGGCGACGATTCGAGACACCAGGCCCGAGGCGCGGTGGACCGGCAGGACCCAGAATCGCGACAGCAGTCCGACATCGCGCTCACGGCCGAGGGTGACGGCTCCGGCGAGGGAGCCCGACATCACGCCGACCAACGAGACCATCGGCACCGAGCCGTAGAGTGCGTCGGCACCGGCGAAGGACGAGACCTGTTTGCCCAGCACGGCATTGAGCATCACCAGCAGCAGCGCGGGGAACAACAGGGCCTGCATCACGGTCAACGGGTCCCTTGCCCAGCGCGTCAGCAGCCGCTTGGTCTGGATCATGCTCTGTGGCAGCAGCATTCGCAGGGACTCGGTACGACGGGTGACTGTGGGCAGCGCGAGGGTCGTCATGCCACCCGCCGCGCGGCGTGTCGCCAGGCCAGGCCGCCGCAGACCACCAGGATGCCGATCGCCCAGGCCAGGCCGGGGCCGAGCGTCGCGATGTCGACCGTGCCCGCGTCGCCGGTCGAATCACCCGCCAGCGCCCGCAGGCCGTCGACGAACTGGGAGACGGGCTGGTTGCGAGCGAAACCCTGGAGCCAGCTGGGGAACTGACTGGCAGGCGCGAATCCGGTGGACACCATGCCGAAGATCAACTGGGGCAGCACCAGGATCTGGGTGGTGGCCTCCGGGCTGGCGGACATGCTGCCGAGCAGGTCGGCGCCGCAGCACAGGGCCACCGCGATCAGCAGGGAAAACGCAAGGAAACCCGCTGTGTGCCACCAGCTTCCGTAGAAGCGGAAACCTATGACAGCGCCGCAGACGAGTGCGGCGCCGACCGCGATCACCGCACGATGGGCGGCCGCGGTGATCCGGGCGGCGAAGGGGACCCAGCGCGGCATCGGCAGGGTGGCGAAACGGATGTCGAGGCCATCGCGGGCATCGGTGGCGGACCGGAACGCGGCCGTAATGGCGCAGAACGCGACCGCCTGCATGATGATCATCGGCATCAGGAACTGGGCGTAGCTGCTCAGGCCGTGCCCGTAGACGGTCATCACGAGGTTGAGCGGGACGTAGAAGCCGATGGTGAACACCGCAGGTGCGAGCAGGGCGGTGAAGATCTCACCGGTGCGCCAGGCCGGGCGGATCAAGCGTCGCGCGAGCACCCACCACTGGGTGAGCGCCGCCGACGGCGATCGGTCGGCAACAGGCTCGTCGGTGGTCCGCACGTCCCCATCGTGGTCGATCTGTCCTGTGGTGCCGGGGAACTCGGTCAGCATGTCGTGCGCGCCGAGATGGGGGTAGCGGCCAGAATCCGGGCGATCTCGGGAAGAAGGTCGGGTGCGGTGAGTTCGTCAGGGGTCGCGTCGAGGACGTAGCCGGTGATCGCGCCCTCCACGTAGGGGCGCCAATCACGAACCGTGGCACCGGGATCGAGGCGATCGGTGCCGTCGGGCTCGCGGCCCGCGACACACACGGTGAGGTCACCGGGCAGCCACGAGGGTCGATGGCCGGTCACCATGCCCGCGGCCGCGAGGCTCACGTCGGCGATGCGGTCGAGGTCGCCGCCGGTGAGGTCGAGCGTTCCCGCCAGGGCGGCATCGATCGCCGCGGCGGCTGCGCCAGGGGTCGAGGTGGAGGTTCTCGCGCCCGAGCCGGCGGGTGGGTCGAAGGCTGGGATGTCGACACCGAACTGCGCAGCGAATCGATCGGCGGACAGCGGCGCGGGAGCCGGGGCGGCGGGGTCGGTGGCCAGCAGGACGACGCGGACGTGTTCGCCCGCCGCGCGGAGTCGGACGGCGACTTCGTGGGCGACGAAACCGCCCGCGGACCAACCGAGAAGCTGGTACGGGCCGTGCGGGGCGATGCGGCGGATCTCGGCGAGGTAGCGGGTGGCGTATTCGCGGATCGTGCGCGGTTCGGTGCTCGCCTGCAGACCGTAGATCGGGACGCGGGCGTCGAGGTGGGCGACGAGGTCCACATAGTTCCAGGCCAGGACCGCTTCACCGGCCAGGCAGAACAGTGGTGCGCCGTCGACGGAGGCGGTGCGCGGGCGGATCGGCAGCACGAGGGCCGTCGCCGCCGATTCGGCGCGCCCGTCGACGGCGGGTTCGGCCGAACACGGATCGGGCCGGTCGGCCGTCCACCGGCAGGGCGTAGCAGCCGGATCATCGCGAGTGCTCACAACACAGGATATGTCGTGCGAAAATCCCAGCCGCCCAACACTTTCAGGGGCATCCATACCCGACCGAACGCGCATCCGAACCTCCTTCACCGACCCGACGACAGAGCGGTGTGAGTTCCACTGTCGCGCAGGAAGGCCCCGACCCCAACCAACCCAGGGGCCCGGTCACGCTCACCCAGGTGGCGGTGAAACCACCCAAGGGTGTCGAGCTGCGGAAGCCGTCGGGATCAGTAGGTATTCACCGGCAGGCTGCGGACACCGGACCACAGATCCTCGATCAGACGTTCGTAGCTGTCGGCTAGGTCGTCGAGACGGACCCACTCGTCGTAGAAGACCGATTCGGGGGCACCTGCCAAAGCGACGAAAGTCAGGAAGCAGTGTTTGGCGAGGCGGTCGACCAGATAGCCGAGGGTTTCGCAATGCTCGTCGGCCGCGGCGGGCGGCACGGGAGCGGCCAAGATGACCCAGCGGTCGATCGCTCGCATCAACTGGGCGCGGCGGCGGTCGATGCGCTCGGACTCGCTCAGCGGAGTTCGCTCGCGCAACTGGTGCAGCAGCGCGAGCTCGCCCGCGGCGTCGAGGATGGGGTGGTCATCATGTGGCAAACCACGGAAGGCCGCCAGCAGGACGTCCCGGCTCGGCAGCATCGCCCCTCGTCCCGAATGGCGCATTTCACCGCTCCCCCGCCGAGCCGACGACGTCAACGCGCGAAACATTCATCTGGCACACCTCCGACTCGGGTACGACACCCCGGCGAGGATGCCATAGCGTGCGGGTGGAACACGGCGAGCCCGCGCGAATCGCGCACACCCGGCAACTATTCCGCCACAACTGTCCCTGACATCGCCGTCGGCGCGAGACGTTTTCCTCCGGACACTCACATTGTCCGGTACGCCTCCCTTGTCCGTCCGCCCTGATCTCGCAGGCACAGGGGAAGACTCGCCGGGTATCCCACTACTGCACGCGGAGGCTGCCGAAGAGGCCGTCCTTCTCGTCTTCGGGGCCCGCGGTGAAGTAGAGGGCATTCGCGTCGCCCAGGCTTTCACCGTTGCCGAACTTCAGCGCCCACAGGCCCGCGATCTCCACCGGCTCCGCCTCACCGTCGCGCAGGTAGTCGACGAAGGTGCCGGTGGTGTCGTCGTAGGCGAGTACGCGGCCGAGGCCGCCGAAGTTGCCGATCAGCAGCTTGCCCGAGAGCGCCCCGAAATTCGACGGCGCGATCGCCACACCCCAGGGCGCGTTGAGCCTGCCACCGTCGTCGATGATGCGCACCAGCTTGCCCGCGCTGTCGAACTCGGCGAGCTTGCCCTTGTCGGGCTTGCCGTGGGAGTCCTTGTCCTTGTCGGCGTCGAGCGAGGCTTCCTCGGCCTTGTCGAAGAGCTTCGGATCGTCTCCGTCGGGCTGAGTCATGGCGTAGGAGACGAACACTCGGCTACCGAGGGTGGTGATGTTGAACGGCGCCGGGTCGCCGGGTACGGCCTTCTTGCCCTTCTCGGGCGAGGAGGCGTCGATCACCTCGCCGGTGGCGAACGGGTTGGCGAATCCGGTGGTCGCGACCGGCTGCCAGTTCTTGTCGAAGGTGCGGACCTGCGGGTCGGCGCCGAAATCGGCGGTCAGCAGCTTGTCACCCGAGGGCGCCAGCGCGATACCGAAGAAGGCCATGCCCTGCGCGGAACCGTCGAACACCTGGTTCGCGCCGCCGTCACGCCGCACGATCGCGCCGTCGGGGGCCTGCTCGGTCCACGCCGAGATCTTGCCCGAGTCGGTGGCGAAGATGAAGCGCGCGGAACCGCCGAGCGGGATCGGCATACCGTCCACATCGACCCACTGGTCGCGCACCACGAACAGATCCGAGGTGATCGGCGCCGGATTGAACACGACGCCGGTGGCCTTGCCGATGCTCTTGTCGGAGGTGTCGGCGTCGGCGCCGGGGATGCCGACGAGCTTGAGTTGGTCCTGGGACAGCTTCTGCAACTTGGGATCCGAAGAGGACTGCACGTCGCCGAGGAACTGGAACGACTTGCCGCCCGCGCCGACCCAGAAATGCCCGCCCGCGCCCTTGGGCCGATCGGCCAGGCCCCAGGCATTGACCATGCCGGGCAGCGTGAACTGGGCGTGATAGGAGTCCTTGTCGGCGGCCAGGTTGGTCTGGCTGTAGCGGTTGCCGTCCAATGCGGCCACGTCGTCGGTCGAGGGCTCGGCGTTCGAGCACGCCGCGGCGAGCAACACTGCCGCACCGAGTACCGCGCCGCGCACCAGCCCGGACCGCACCCCGCGGGCGCCCCTCACATGTCCGTTCACGATCTTTTTCCTTTCGACCCTCCGCCGGACGGCGTTCAGGCGAGGCTGACCTTATCGTGGGTGATGCGGTGGTGTGCCGTGACCGTGGCAGGAAGCGCAGGGCTACGCTGTCGGCCGTGGTCGAACCTTCCCCCAACATCGCCCCGCATCCCGACATCGCCGCCCTGGCACCACTACTCGGTACCTGGCGCGGTCGGGGCAGGGGTGAATACCCGACCATCGAATCCTTCGACTACGTCGAGGAGATCACCTTCGGGCACCTGGGCAGACCGTTCCTCACCTACAAGCAGCGGACCAAGGCCGGCTCCGACGGCAGGCCGCTGCACGCCGAGACCGGCTACCTGCGCAGCCCGGCGCCCGGCCGGGTCGAACTCGTGCTCGCCCATCCGACCGGAATCACCGAGATCTGCGAAGGCACGATCACCGAAACGGTTGACGGAATTCGTCTGGAATTGAACTCCACGAATATCGGTCTGAGCGAATCGGCGAAGCCGGTTACCGCGGTGGGACGCTCATTCCATGTCACCGGCGACACCATCGAGTACACGTTGCGGATGGCGGCGGTCGGCGAATCTTTGCAGCATCACCTCGCGGCGACTCTGCAACGCGGCTGATACGCGTGAAATTCGGAAAGTTACCCGGGCACAACCTCTGATCAGTGCCTTTGCGCGATCGAAACCGATAATTCACCTTTTCATCACGGGTCGATAGCGGTTGTGTTCGAACACGCCCGCACATAGGGCAACAATTGTGTGTCGCTTGCTGCCGTCGCCTGTTGCCGCAGTAACGGCCGTTCTACGGTGGTGCTTCAGCTAATCCTCAGACAATCGAACGGCTGCACCGCGAACACGTCGAAACCCTGAATGTGGGAGACGAATTATGAGGCGTTCCACTCTGATCTTGACCACTGCGGGGATGATCCTCGGCGGCGCGGCCGCCATCGATGTCCTCGACAGCGCGGCCATGGGGGCCGCGCCCGAGCCCGTTGTCAGCTACAACGTGCTGCACGACACGGCGTCGTCGCACGCCGAAAGCACGTCGCTCGCGGTGGTCCGGGGCCTGACGACTCAGTAGCCGGCGGGCAGTGCGGCGAACATGTCCCGGGTGACCGCGACCGCGTTGTCGGAACTGCCGCCCTTGACCAACAGTGTCGCGAAGGCGATATCCCCGCGATAGCCGACGAACCACGAGTGCGATCCACCGTCGACTTCGGCTTCGCCGGTTTTGCCGTAGACCTCGCCCTGATCCCTGATGCGTTCGGCCGTGCCGCCGGTGACCACCATGCGCATCATCGAACGCAGCCCCTCGACCACCTCCGGCGCGATCGCGGGCCGATCGCCGGTGATCTCGGTCGGCCTGCCCGTGATCAGATACGGCACCGGCGCGGCCCCGTGGGCGACGGTCGCGGCCATCACCGCCATCCCGAAGGGGCTCACCACCACACGCCCCTGCCCGATGCCGTCCTCGGCGCGCTGCACGAGCCCCTCCGCTTTCGGCACCGAACCGGACATGGTGGGCAGTCCTTCGACCCGGTAGTCCTGGCCGACGCCGAGGCGTGCCGCCGCCTGCGTGAGCGCGTCGGGTTCGAGTTTGCTGGCGAGCCTGGCGAAGGTGGTGTTGCACGACCGCTCGTAGGCGGTCGCCATCGGCACGTCACCGACGGAGAACATGTTGTAGTTGGGGATGGTGCGTTCGCCGATGATGGTGCTGCTGGGACAGGGCAGCACCGTCTCGGGTGTGGCCAGCCCGGAAGCCATCGCCGCCGAGGCAGTGACCGTCTTGAAGATCGACCCCGGTGGATACTGTCCGCTGGTGGCCACCGGACCGTCACGGTCGGCGGCCTTGTTCTGGGCCACCGCGAGGATCGCGCCGGTCGACGGGCGGAGCACCACCATCATGGTCTGCTCGGTGCGCAGGTCCACGGCGTGCTGGGCGGAGTTCTGCACGAACCGGTCGATGCTCAGCGCGAACGAGGGTGCGGGTTGGGCCGCTTCCTCGTGCAGCACATCGAGATCGGCGCCGTCGGCATTGCGGGTGACCACACTCCAGCCCGCCTTCCCGTCGACCTCGGCGATCACCGTCTTGCGGACCTGGGTGAGCAGGTCGGGCGCGAACTTGCGGTCGGTGGGCACCATGTCCCACTCCTGGGTCAGCGTGACACCGGGCAGGCCGATCAGTTCGCCGCCGATGGTCTCGGCCTCGTACTCGTTGAGCAGCACCACGGTGTGCGCGCCGTCGGTCTTGCGCGCCGAGGTGAGGATGGTCTGCGGGGTGTAGGCGACCGGGTCGATGCGGCTCAGCGCCGCGGCGAGCGCTCCGGCGACCCGACTGGGGTCGGGGGCGTCGGCCACGGTGAACTTCACGCGCGAGACCTTGCCGGGAACCAGCACGTCGCTGCCCGCCGACTCGTTGACCCTGGCACGCGGCGCGGGGCGGGTGCGCAGTTCCATGCTCTGGGTGTCACCGAGTTTGGGGTGGATGTCGGCGGAACTCCAGCGGACCAGCCAGCGTCCGTCGCTGCGGCCCATCTGCAATTCGCCGGAATAGGTCCACTGGCGGCCTTTGGGCAGGGTCCACTCGTAGGTGTAGTCGACCGTGGCGGTGTCGCCGTTGACGCGCGCGTCGCCGGTGCGGATCGACAACTTCTCCGCCTGCAACGCCTGCCACGTCGAAGTCAGTGCCGCCGTGGCCTTCTCGGGCGCAGTGGTGAGTGCCGCCGCCGCGGCGAGATCGTGTTCGGCGAACGCCGCGGCGAAGGCGTCGGCGGCGGGCACCGGCCCCTGGGCGCCGGAAGAACAGGCGGTCGCCGCGACGGCGAGGGCGACCACCGCGCACGTGGTGAGCATCCGTGTCCTCATCGGCACCGATGGTAGCGGCGAAGAGCCCGCTGACCTCGACGCCACGCGCCGAAGTTTCAGTCCACCAATACGGTTGCGAAGGTAGCGATCTGGCGGAAACCCACTCGACTGTAGGCGCGCCGGGCGATCCGGTTGTAGTCGTTGACGTAGAGACTGGCTGTACGGCCTGTTGCCACAACGGCATTGGCGACAGACGCGGTGCCCGCGGTGCCCACCCCCGCGCCCCGGTAGTCGGGATGTACCCACACGCCCTGGATCTGGCCGGTCCGTCGCGACAGCGCGCCGATCTCGGCCTTGTAGACGACCTCGCCGTCTTCGAAACGTGCCCAGGCCCTGCCGGATTCGATGAGACTCTTGATCCGCCGCCGGTAGCCGCGACCGCCGTCACCGGCGCGCGGGTCGATGCCGACCTCTTCGATGAACATCGCGATCGCGGCGGTCAGGTAGCGGTCGATCTCGTCGGGTCGCACGCGGCGCACTCCCCCGTCGGCGCGCGCGGCGGCGGGCCTGGCCATCGCCAACAGGGGTTGATCGGCACGCAGCTCCCTCGCAGGCCCCCAGGACGGGAGCAGCATCTCCCACAGCGGCAGGGCGAGTTCCTGCCTGCCGACCACGGAGGAACACACTCGTGGCCAGCGGCCCGCTCGATCGGCGAACGCGCGTAAGGCCTGCTGGTCACCGCGCAGCGGAACCAGATTGGCGCCGGAGAAACACAGGGAGTCGGCCGGTCCGCCGCGGCTCCACAGCTCACCGGCGCCGGTTCGGGAGTCGAGCCCGAATTCCTGCACGCGGGCGGCGATCATGCACGAGGCCACCGGGTCGGTATCGAGGACGCGCAGCACTTCAGCCAGATCTCGCACGGCCACCGGACGCGCGGGAGCGGTTTTGGACCGTCGCGTCGGCTCCAGCAGACTCCGCACGGCACCAGCCTGCCACGAAAGCACGCCGAGCGGTACGGGTCCGCCGAATCCGTCGTAGGACTGTGAGTGGAGCGGGCTTCAGCTGACGGAGACAACGGGCTCGGCGCCCGGCTGCTCGCCCATCTCCTCGGCGATGCGCATCGCCTCTTCGATCAGGGTCTCCACGATCAGATGCTCGGGCACGGTCTTGATGACCTCGCCCTTGACGAAGATCTGCCCCTTGCCGTTGCCGGAGGCGACACCGAGATCGGCCTCGCGTGCCTCGCCCGGTCCGTTCACGACGCAGCCCATCACCGCGACGCGCAGCGGCACTTCCAGACCGTCCAGGCCGGCGGCGACCGCATCGGCCAGGGTGTACACGTCCACCTGGGCGCGTCCACACGACGGGCAGGACACGATCTCGAGCTTGCGCGGGCGCAGGTTCAGCGACTGCAGGATCTGGCTGCCGACCTTGATCTCCTCGGCGGGCGGCGCCGAGAGCGAGACACGGATCGTGTCGCCGATGCCCTCGCTGAGCAGCGCGCCGAAGGCCACCGCCGACTTGATCGTGCCCTGGAACGCCGGGCCCGCCTCGGTGACGCCGAGGTGCAGCGGATAGTCGCTCTGCGCGGCGAGCTGGCGGTAGGCCTCCACCATGATCACCGGGTCGTTGTGCTTGACCGAGATCTTGATGTCGCCGAAGCCGTGCTCCTCGAACAGGCTCGCCTCCCACAGCGCCGACTCCACCAGCGCCTCGGGCGTCGCCTTGCCGTA